>NZ_CP113068.1:0-4800000 GCF_026625885.1 Roseateles sp. SL47
CCGAGCTCAATGCGGAACCCTCGGATCTTCACCTGATGGTCATTGCGACCCAGGAACTCGACCTGGCCGTCCGGTCGCCAGCGGCCAAGATCTCCCGTGCGATACATGCGCGCACCGGCTTGGGTGCAGTGGGGGTCTGGCAGGAAGCGCTGCTGTGTCAGCTCAGGCTGGTTCCAATAGCCGCGTGCCACGCCAATGCCACCAATGTGAATTTCGCCCCTTGCGCCGAGAGGCACCGGGGCACCGTGGTCATCGAGGATGTAAATCCGTTTTCCCGCCATCGGTCGGCCGATCGGAACCACCGCCAGGTCAGTCTCCCGACAGTCATGGACCGTGGCGCAAACCGTCGTCTCGGTAGGACCATAGGAATTAAAGAGCGCATAACGTGCGGACCACGTCGCCGCCAACTGCGATTGCAGCAATTCACCCCCCGTGATCAGGGTACGCACCTCTCCCAGAGAAGCCTCTGCAGGAAGTGCGGCCAGCGCGGCTCGCGGCAGTGTGATGTGCGTGGCCCGCAGGCTTCGAAGCGATTGCAACAGCGGATCACCCGGCAACAGTTCGTTGGCTGGCGCCAGGAGCAAGGTGGCGCCACTACACAGCGTCATCGCGATCTCGGAGATGCAGACATCAAAGCTGATCGAGACAAACTGCAGCACACGGCTGGTCGGGTTGACGCCAAACTGCGCAATCTGCGCATGCGCCAGGCTGCTCAGTCCGGCGTGCTCCACCATCACCCCCTTGGGCTGCCCGGTGGAGCCCGAGGTGTAGATGATGTAGGCCAGGTGGCGGGCGTTCAGCCCCAGGGCCTGCGGGTCCGGGTCGTGCCGTGGCTGGACCTCGATCTGCGCCGCTTCCGCTCCATCCAGCGCCAGCACCGGCACCCCGATGGCCACCCCCTGGCGCATCTCCTGCACCAGCGCCTGCTGCGTCAGCACCGCCCCAGGCTCACTGTCCCCCAGCATGTACGCCAGCCGCGCCGCCGGATACGCCGGGTCCAGCGGCACATACGCCGCCCCCGACTTCAGAATGCCCAGCAGCCCCACCACCATCTCCACGCTACGCTGCATGCAGATCGCCACCCGGTCGTCCGGCCGGATCCCCAGCTGCACCAACCGATGCGCCACCTGGTTGGCCCGCTCGTTCAGCTCCCCGTAGCTCAGCTGCTGCTGCTCATACACCAGCGCCGTGGCCTGCGGCCTCGCCCTCACCTGCTCCTCAAACAGCTCGTGAATCAGCTCGTCCTGCGGATACGCCCGCGCCGTGGCGTTGAACTCCTCCAGCACTTGCCTGCGCTGCGCCGCGCTCAGCAGCGCCAGCTCGCTGACCCGTTGCGTCGGATCTTCCACCAGCCCCCGCAGCACCGCCTGCAGGTAGCCCTCCAGCCGCTGGATGCTGCTCGGCTCGTACAGCGCGCTCGCGTAGCTCAGCGTCGCACTCAAGCCCTCTGGCGTCTCGCTCAGCGCCAGGCTCAGATCGAACTGCGTGCTGCCACTGTCCGGTGCCAAGGTGCTGATGCTCAGCCCGCTGAGCTGCAGCGGGCCCTGCACCGGCGTGTTGTTCAGGCTCAGCATGTTCTGGAACAGCGGGCTGTGGCTCAGGCTGCGCTGCGGCTGCAGCGCTTCCACCACTTGCTCAAACGGCAGATCCTGGTGTTCGTACGCGTCCAGCGTGCTGGCCTTGACCTGCTGCAGCAACTCCTGCACCGTCGGGTCGTCCTCCAGCCTCACCCTCAGCGCCAGGGTGTTCACGAAGAACCCGATCAGCCCCTCCACCTCGCTGCGCTGCCGGTTCGCCACCGGCGTGCCCACCACAATGTCCTTCTGCCCGCTGAGCCGGCTCAGCAGCACCGCCCACCCCGCCAGCAGCGTCATGAACAGCGTCGCCCCCTGGCTCTGCGCCAGCCCCTGCAGCCCCGCACTCACCTGTGCAGGAATCTCAAAGCTCCACTGCCCGCCCTCATAGCTTTGCTCCGCCGGCCTCGGCCGGTCCGTGGGCAGCTCGAGCAGGGCCGGTGCTCCGCCCAACTGCTCCTTCCAGTACTGCGTCTGCTGCCGCAGCACCTCCCCCTGCAGCCACTGGCGCTGCCACACCGCGTAGTCCGCATACTGGATAGTCAACGGCTCCAGCGGGTCCTCCCGACCCTGGCTGTACGCCTCATACAGTGCGCTCACCTCCCTCACCATGATCCCGGTGGACCACCCGTCGGAGATGATGTGGTGCTGCGTCAGCAGCAGGATGTGCGCCTGCTCCTCCAGCTTGAGCAGTTGGCCCCGGATCAGCGGCCCCCGCGCCAGATCAAACGGCGCGCGCTGCTCCTCCTGGCTCAGGCTTTGCACCGCCTGCGTGCGCTGGGGCTCCTCAAGCCCGCTCAGGTCCACCTCCTGCCACTGGAACCCCACCTCCGGCCCATCGATCCACTGCACCGTCTGTCCGTCCACGCTGCCAAACCGCGTGCGCAAGATCTCGTGGCGCCTCACCAGGCCGTCCAGCGTCGCCTTCAGCGCCTGGCGCTGCAGCGCGCCGCTGAGCCTGAGCGCCACGGGCATGTGGTACGCCGCCCCCGCCGCCGCGTCCAGCCGGTCCAGGAACCACAGCCGCTGCTGGGCGTACGACACCGGCAGCGCGGCGCTTCGGTCCGCACGTCCTATGCGCTGCCCCAGGCTTGCACCGGCTTGCTCCACGCTCTTCGCAAACGCCGCCAGCTCCGGCTGGTTGAACAGCGCTCGCAGGCTGCTCTCCACCCCCAGCTCCTGGCGCACCCGCACGATCACACGTACCGCCAACAGCGAATGGCCGCCCAGTTCAAAGAAGTTGTCGTGTCGCCCGACGCGCTCCACCCCCAGCAGCTCCTGCCAGATCTGCGCCAGGCGCTGCTCCAGCGGGTCAGCCGGAGCCTCGTACGGCTGGCTCACCAGCGCACCGGCCTCCGGGGCCGGCAGCGCCTGCCGGTCAATCTTGCCGTTGGGCGTCAGCGGCAGCCCCGCCAGCACCACAAACGCACTGGGCACCATGTAATCCGCCAACGCTTCGGCCAGTCGGCTCCTGAGCGCACTGACCGCCAGCGCTTCCCCCTGCGCCCCTTCCTGCGCGCTCACGTAGGCCACCAGCCGCTTGTCGCCGCCCTGGTCCTCCCGCGCCACCACCACCGCCTCCCTCACCCCGGGGCATTGCACCAGCCGCGCTTCGATCTCCCCCAGCTCGATCCGGAACCCCCGGATCTTCACCTGATGGTCGTTGCGCCCCAGGTACTCAATGTCGCCGTCCGCCAGCCAGCGTCCCAGGTCTCCCGTCTTGTACAGACGCGCCCCCGCCTCCCCGCTGAACCCGTCCTCCACAAACCGCTGCTGGGTCAGGTCCGGCCGCTTCCAGTACCCCCGCGCCACCCCGTGGCCCCCAATGTGGATCTCCCCCACCACCCCGATCGGCACCGGCCGGCCCTGTCCGTCCAGGATGTAGATCCGTGTGTTGGCGATCGGGCGGCCAATGTGTTGCACGGCCTGCACACCCGCCTGCACCGGGTCGATGCAGCACGCGGTGGACCAGACGGTGGTCTCGGTGGGGCCGTACAGATTCCACAGCTGCGCCCCCTTGCCGCTCAGCCGTTGGGCCAGCGGCCCCGACAAGGCCTCACCCCCGCACAGCATCCTCAGCCCGGCTCGGCCCGTCCAGCCGTTGTCCAGCAACATGCGCCAGGTGACCGGCGTCGCCTGCATCAGCGTGACGCCCGACCGCTCCAGGGCCTGCTCCAGCAAGCTCGCATCGCTGGCCGTCTCTCGGCTGACCAGCACCATGCGGGCGCCGTTGATCAGCGGCAGGTACAGCTCCAATCCCGCAATGTCGAAGGACAGCGTGGTCACCGCCAGCACCGCGTCTTCTGAACTCACCCGCAACAGCCCCGTCATGGCGCTCAGGAAATTCACCACCGAGCGGTGCTCGATCTGCACCCCCTTGGGCTGCCCGGTGGAGCCCGACGTGTAGATGATGTAGGCCAGGTGGCGGCTGTGCAGCCCGTGGCGCCGCCTCGTGTCCGGATCCACCACCGGCTGCGCTTGCAGCAACGCGCCATCCTCACCGTCCGGGACCAGCAGCGCCACGCCCGTCGGGGTCACTTCGCGCACGGCCGACACCAGCGCCTGCTCCGTCAGCACCACCGCCGGCTCGCAGTCGCTCAGCATGTACGCCAGCCGCGCCGCCGGATACGCCGGGTCCAGCGGCACATACGCCGCCCCCGACTTGAGGATGCCCAGCACCCCCACCACCATCTCCACGCCCCGCGACATGCAGATCGCCACACGGTCGTCCGGCTCAATGCCCAATGCCAGCAGCCGATGCGCCACCCGGTTCGCCCGCTCATTGAGCTCCGCATAGCTCAACACCTGCGTATCGTCTTCCACAGCAACCGCCTGCGGCTGCATACGTACCTGCGCCTCAAACCGCTCCTGCACCAACTCGCCTTCTTCGTACCTCACCGCCGTCGCGTTGAAGTCCTCCAACAGACGGATTTGTTCTGTCGTTGGTATCGGATCGAGCGATGCCAGTGCCCTCGTCGGCTCGCCCTCCAGGGCCTCGAGCAGCACTTCGACACTCCGCACGAACATCTCGGCGACACGAACCGGATCGACGCCATCGCATTGCACCGACAGCGAGTACGCGCCCCCCAGGTCATTCACCGCCGCCCCGACCGGGTAGTTGATGCGCTCCTCATGCGCATACGTGACCACGCCCGGCAGCCCGGCGCCATTGGCATCACCTGCTGCTCCCTCGCCGCCCTGGATATGTCGATAGTTCAGCAGCGTCGTGAACAAGGGCATCGGTGCCTTCACGCCGCTGCAACGCTGGGCCAGCCCCAGCGATGCCTGTTCATGAACCAGCAGCTCCGTCAATTGCCCGTAGCAGGCGCGCACGGCCTCCTCGACACTGGTGCTGCCCAGCGCGATGCGAACGGGCAGCGTGTTGATGAACATGCCCAGCACCTGCTGGGCGCTGTGCACGCCCTGCATGCGGCCCAGCAGCACGGTGCCGAACACCACATCGGCGCGGCCGGTGCAGCGGCTCAGCAGCAATGCCCAACCGACATGAAACACCACCGCCGGCGTGACCGCGAGTTGGCGGGCGAGGCTGTTGATGCGCCCCGCCATCACGTCGGTCAGCGGCAACAAGGTTTCCCGGACGCCCTCACCACTGCCCTGCACGTCGAGCAGGCCGAAGGGCGCGGTGGGCTCGGTCACGTCCCCCAACAAGCGAGCAAAGTAGGCATCATGAGCGGCCTGGTCGGTCTTCAGGGCAGACGCGACAAACTCCCGGTACGACGCAGGCGCCGGTAGATCTGCGCTCCGCCCCTCCAGAATCATCCTGACCTCGTCCACGATGAGGTCCAAGGTGACATGGTCACCAATCAGGTGATGGTTGAGCAGGGTAAGGAACCAGGACTGCGAGCTGGTATCCGCCGCCACATAGGCCGCCAACAGAGGGGCCCGGCGAAGATCCAGGCGCCGTTGGCGAGGGTCCACCCGTTCGAGGAATTCACCCAGCGCGTCGTCTTTCGAGACCAGGCTCACTGCTTCCACGGGCAGCGTGGCTTTCCTCCAAACCACCTGCACCGGGCTGGAGAGGCCCTCCCACTCGAATGCGCTGCGCAGGATGTCGTGCCGATCAATCACCCGCTGCAGGGCATCAAGGAAGCGGTCCAGCCGATCGCGGCTGTCGAACCCAAGCACCAGGCGCAGCAGGTACGGATCGCCCGTCGTCTCCAGCATGTGGTGAAACAGGATCCCGGCCTGCAATGGGGCCAGCGGATAGATATCCTGCAGATTCGAGATCCCCGCCGGCACACTCGCAACGAGGCCGTCAATCTCGGACTGGGACAGATTCACCAGGGGCAACATCTCAGGGGTGACGCGCTGGCAGCCCGGCTCGATCCCGCCCGGCGTCACCGGGAGGGGAGCTTCGGCCCCGGCGTCCTGCCGCTGTTCCACGGCCCTGGCGAAATCGGCCAGGGTCGGCGCTGCAAAGATGCTGCGCACCGGCACCATGAGCCCGCGCTGCCGGAGATGCTCGATCAGGCTCACCGCCATCAACGAATGGCCGCCCAATTCGAAGAAGTGATCGTTCCGCCCCACCTGCTCCAGTTCAAGCAGGTCCTGCCAGATCTCCGCAATCGCCTGCTCGACTGCCCCCACGGGCGGTTCGTAGGTTTGCGTCACCACCGATGCCTGTCCCGGCTCGGGCAGGGCCTGTCGGTCCAACTTGCCATGTGGCGTGAGGGGCATCCGCTCCAGCACCACAAAGGCCGACGGCACCATGTACTCGGGCAACGTGGCGAGCAAGGCGCTACGCAGTTCGGCAGACAGGGGCATCAGGCCCTCGTGCGCGGTGATGTAGGCCACCAGGCGCTTATCGCCGTCCTCGCCCGCACGGGCAAGCACCACCGCTTCCCGGACGGACGGGCACTCCGCCAGTCGGGCTTCGATTTCTCCCATCTCGATCCGATGACCGCGGATCTTCACCTGGAAATCGTTGCGCCCGACATATTCAATCATGCCGGCCGTGGTCCACCGGCCCAGGTCCCCGGTACGGTAAAGGCGTGACGCCTCCGCGCCGTAGGGATCGGCGATGAATCGGCTTTGCGTCAGCTCGGGACGTTTGTAATAGCCTCGGGCGACCTGCGGCCCGCCAAGATAGATCTCACCCATCACCCCCACAGGCGACAGTTGGCCGAAGCGGTCCAGGATCCGGACCACCGTGTTGTCGACAGGGCGGCCAATCGGCACCTCCTGCGGCGGAAGCCCATCACTGGGCAGCCACGGAAAGACGGTCGCGTAGACGGTGGCCTCCGTGGGGCCATACGTATTGATCCAGCGGATGTGCTGGGTCTTGCGGGCAGCTGCCCAGTCCTGCAGATGGCGAAGCTCTGCCTTCTCCCCCCCCACGATCACGAGCCGCAGGGCGTCCCAGGGCAAGCTCCGCCCCAGCCGGATCTCGCCAGACCAGAGGTGCCAGAACGAGGTCGGCAGGTCCGCCACGGTCACGCCGTGCTCGGCCAGAAACGCCATGAATTCAGCATCGGGCACCATCAGCGTTGCCGGTCTCATCACGATCCGCCCTCCCACCTGCAGCGTGGGGAAGATCTCCGTGATGGAGTTGTCAAAGCCAAAGGACGCCAACTGCAGCACACGATCGGCCTCGGTGAGTTGGCAGGTCCGGATATGCGCTTCGATCAGGTTGACGGCGTTCCCGTGTTCAACCAGCACGCCTTTGGGCAGACCGGTGGAACCCGAGGTGTAGATCACATACGCCAGGTGGCTCGGGCCCAGTGCAGGGATGTCCGGGTTGCGCCCCTCGGACAATGCCTGAGTGGATTGGTCGCCATGCGCCTCTGGATCGATGGTGATCAGCGGCGTGGTGACCCCCTCGAAGCGATCCCTCAGCGAGGGCTGCACGATCAGCACCACCGGGTCGCAGTCCTGCAGCATGTAGTTCAGCCGTTCCTGCGGGTGCTGCGGATCCAGCGGCACATAAGCCCCCCCCGCCTTGAGAATGCCCAGCAGGCCAATGAGCTGGTCAGGACAACGCTCCATGCAGATCGCGACTTTGTCGTCGGGCCGCACGCCCTGGCGCAACAGTTGATGCGCCAGCGCATTGGCACGGGCGTTGACTTCACCGTACGTCAGCAAGCGGCCGTCATGGCTGACCGCCACCGCGTCCGGGTGCGCTGCGGCTCGCTCCTCAAATCCGCGGTGGATCAACGGCTGCGTGGCGCGCACCGACGCGGTGGCATTGAAGCGCTCCAGCAGGTCATGCCGCTCGCGGTCCGACAGGAAGGACTGGCCCCCGTGCAGCGCCTCCGGATCGCGTGCCATCGCTTCAAGGATCGCGACAAAGTAGCCGCGCACGCGGCGCTCCTGCGCCACCGAAAGGGAGCGTGCGTCAATCTTGATGCCAATAGCCTGGTTGGGTCGCTGGAAGCAATCCACGGCCAACGCGTTGTTGGTCACTTCAATGTCGCCACGGAATCCCTCGGCCTTGATGCCGGCATGCAGCCCTTCGTAAACGTGGAAATTGATGTAGTTGAAGGTGGTTTCGTAGAAGGGCTCGCGGTTGTGGTCGACGTACAGCTGGAAATAGGGATAGTGGCGGTACGCCATCACCCCGATCTCGTTGTCGTGAATCTGCCGGATCAGGGCCTTCCAGCTCATGTCCTCCAGCTTCTGGCGGAATGGCAGGGTGTTGAGGAACAGCCCCAACACCTGATCCCCGTTGGTCCTTTCAGGCCGAACGTTGGCCACAAGACCGGTGGTCACGTCGTCAACGCCTGAGAGCGTGGCGACCATGCGCACGTGGGCGGCCAACAGCAGCGAACGCATCGGCACCCCTTGGCTGCTGGCCAGCGCCCGCAGTTGGGCGCAGAGCCCCTCGGACAACTCCACCGCCTCATTGCGCGGAGCCTCCGGCTCGACTTCAGGCTCGGGGGCCGGCAAGGCAGCGAACTCGCAGTCCGCGAGGTAGTCGGCCCAGAACGCCCGATGCGCTTCGGAACGCAAGGCCTGCCGCTCCTGCGCAATGGTGTGGCGCGGAGTGACATCCAGCGGCGCCTCCGTCACCTCCACCGCCTCGCCCGCAACCAGGCGTGCATAGGCATTCACCAGACCTGTCTGGAGCGCCGCCAGACTCCAGCCATCCAAAATGGCATGGTGGAAGCTCAATGTAATCTGGATCGAATGAGCTGAACGCAGGTGAACAAAGACACGCAACAGCGGCGGCGTTTCCAGCGTGAATCGCGTTTGATGTTCCTGCCGCATGAAGTCCGCGATCAAGCGGTCCTGCGCCTCCACCTCGAGGTGCTGAACGTCGAACACCTCCAGCGGCAGGCTGGCGCTGGCGTGCACCACTTGCATCGGCTCGCTGTAGCGATGCAGATCAAAGGCGGTTCGCAACGCTGGATGACGCCGAACCATCGCGTCCAGCACGGTCCGCATCGCTGCAGGGTTCCAGGCCGGCAGTGTCAACTGGTTGGTGGTGATGTCGTGATAGAGGCCCGATTCCTCATCGTGCGCGTTGTGGAACACCATCCCCATCTGCAGCATGGTGACCGGGTAGGCCTCCTCGACATCGGCCGGCAGCAGTCGCCGATCCGCCTCACTCAGTTGTACCGAGGCTTCGTCCACCGGTTCGGTGGCGGCGCCAGACGAGAGCAGCTGCGCCAGCCCACGGATCGTCGGCGACTTGAAGAGGTCGACGATGGCCAGGTTCACTCCCTCGCTTCTGGCCTTGGCCACAATCGCGATGCTGCGGATCGAATCCCCGCCGACATCGAAAAAGTTGTCGTTGACGCCGACCTGCGTCAGGCCCAGCACCTCGCACCACACCCGGCACAGCAGCGCCTCGGTTGGCGTCGTAGGGGCCTGATACGGGTGGGTCGCATGCGCCGACGCGTCGGGTGCAGGCAGCGCCTGGCGATCCAGCTTGCCGTTGGCGGTCAGCGGGAGTTCTGGCAAGACTACAAATGCGCTGGGGACCATGTAGTCGGCCAGCACGGCCGACAGGTGGCTGCGCAACGCTGCCGCCGTCAGCGCATGTCCGGCCTGGGCAGTCAGGTACGCCACCAGCCGCTGTTGGCCCGCCTCGTCATCACGCGGCAACACCACCGCGTCGCGCACGCCGTGGCATTGCGCGAGACGGGCCTCGATTTCTCCGAGTTCGATGCGGAAGCCGCGGATCTTCACCTGATGGTCGTTGCGCCCCAGGTATTCAAGGCTCCCGTCTTCCAGCCATCGGGCCAGATCGCCGGTCCTGTACATCCGAGCATTCGGCTGAGGGCTGAACGGATCGGCAAGAAAACGCTGCTGCGTCAGCTCGGGGCGGTTCAGGTAACCACGCGCCAGGCCGTCGCCACCCACATACATCTCGCCCGTCACACCCAGCGGCACCGGCTGCCCCGCCGCATCGAGCACATAGATGCGCAGATCGGGAATCGGTCGGCCAATCGGGCTGGTCCCTCGTCGCTGGGCCATCGACGGGTCCACCGGCAGGTAGGTGACATGGACCGTCGTTTCCGTGATGCCGTACATGTTGACCAGGCGTACGTTCGCGTTCCTGTCGCGATCAAACCACGGCTTGAGCATGGCCGGTTCCAGCGCTTCACCGCCAAAGACCACCAGTCGCAGGCTGTGTTCCAGCGGGCTGGAGGACTGGGCCGCGATGAGCTGCCGGAAGGCACTGGGGGTCTGATTCAGCACCGTCACGCGCTGCGTGCTCAGCAGCTCATAGAAGGCCTGCGGCGAGCGGCTCGTGAGGTAGGGGACAAGGACCAGTTTCCCTCCCTTGGCCAGCGCCCCCCAGAGTTCCCAGACCGAGAAATCAAAAGCGAAGGAATGGAAGAGTGTCCAGACATCGTGATGGTCGAAGTGGAACCAGTCTTCGGTCGCGGCCAGCAAACGCAGCACCTGGCGATGCTCCACCATCACCCCCTTGGGCTGCCCGGTGGAGCCCGAGGTGTAGATGATGTAGGCCAGGTGCCGGGCGTTCAGCCCCAGGGCCTGCGGGTCCGGGTCGTGCCGCGGCTGGACCTCGATCTGCGCCGCTTCCGCTCCATCCAGCGCCAGCACCGGCACCCCGATGGCCACCCCCTGGCGCATCTCCTGCACCAGCGCCTGCTGCGTCAGCACCGCCCCAGGCTCACTGTCCCCCAGCATGTACGCCAGCCGCGCCGCCGGATAAGCCGGGTCCAGCGGCACATACGCCGCCCCCGACTTCAGAATGCCCAGCAGCCCCACCACCATCTCCACGCTGCGCTGCATGCAGATCGCCACCCGGTCGTCCGGCCGGATCCCCAGCTGCACCAACCGATGCGCCACCTGGTTGGCCCGCTCGTTCAGCTCCCCGTAGCTCAGCTGCTGCTGCTCATACACCAGCGCCGTGGCCTGCGGCCTCGCCCTCACCTGCTCCTCAAACAGCTCGTGAATCAGCTCGTCCTGCGGATACGCCCGCGCCGTGGCGTTGAACTCCTCCAGCACTTGCCTGCGCTGCGCCGCGCTCAGCAGCGCCAGCTCGCTGACCCGTTGCGTCGGATCTTCCACCAGCCCCCGCAGCACCGCCTGCAGGTAGCCCTCCAGCCGCTGGATGCTGCTCGGCTCGTACAGCGCGCTCGCGTAGCTCAGCGTCGCACTCAAGCCCTCTGGCGTCTCGCTCAGCGCCAGGCTCAGATCGAACTGCGTGCTGCCACTGTCCGGTGCCAAGGTGCTGATGCTCAGCCCGCTGAGCTGCAGCGGGCCCTGCACCGGCGTGTTGTTCAGGCTCAGCATGTTCTGGAACAGCGGGCTGTGGCTCAGGCTGCGCTGCGGCTGCAGCGCTTCCACCACCTGCTCAAACGGCAGATCCTGGTGTTCGTACGCGTCCAGCGTGCTGGCCTTGACCTGCTGCAGCAACTCCTGCACTGTCGGGTCGTCCTCCAGCCTCACCCTCAGCGCCAGGGTGTTCACGAAGAACCCGATCAGCCCCTCCACCTCGCTGCGCTGCCGATTCGCCACCGGCGTGCCCACCACAATGTCCTTCTGCCCGCTGAGCCGGCTCAGCAGCACCGCCCACCCCGCCAGCAGCGTCATGAACAGCGTCGCCCCCTGGCTCTGCGCCAGCCCCTGCAGCCCCGCACTCACCTGTGCAGGAATCTCAAAGCGCCACTGCCCGCCCTCATAGCTTTGCTCCACCGGCCTCGGCCGGTCCGTGGGCAGCTCCAGCAGGGCCGGTGCTCCGCCCAACTGCTCCTTCCAGTACTGCGTCTGCTGCCGCAGCACCTCCCCCTGCAGCCACTGGCGTTGCCACACGGCGTAGTCCGCATACTGGATAGTCAACGGCTCCAGCGGGTCCTCCCGACCCTGGCTGTACGCCTCATACAGTGCGCTCACCTCCCTCACCATGATCCCGGTGGACCACCCGTCGGAGATGATGTGGTGCTGCGTCAGCAGCAGGATGTGCGCCTGCTCCTCCAGCTTGAGCAGTTGGCCCCGGATCAGCGGCCCCCGCGCCAGATCAAACGGCGCGCGCTGCTCCTCCTGGCTCAGGCTTTGCACCGCCTGCGTGCGCTGCGGCTCCTCCAGCCCGCTCAGGTCCACCTCCTGCCACTGGAACCCCACCTCCGGCCCATCGATCCACTGCACCGTCTGTCCGTCCACGCTGCCAAACCGCGTGCGCAAGATCTCGTGGCGCCTCACCAGCCCGTCCAGCGTCGCCTTCAGCGCCTGGCGCTGCAGCGCGCCGCTGAGCCTCAGCGCCACCGGCATGTGGTACGCCGCCCCCGCCGCCGCGTCCAGCCGGTCCAGGAACCACAGCCGCTGCTGGGCGTACGACACCGGCAGCGCGGCGCTTCGGTCCGCCGGGGTGATTCGCTGCCCCAGGTGCTGCCCAAGGCTTGCACCGGCTTGCTCCACGCTCTTCGCAAACGCCGCCAGCTCCGGCTGGTTGAACAACGCGCGCAGGCTGCTCTCCACCCCCAGCTCCTGGCGCACCCGCACGATCACACGTACCGCCAACAGCGAATGGCCGCCCAGTTCAAAGAAGTTGTCGTGTCGCCCGACGCGCTCCACCCCCAGCAGCTCCTGCCAGATCTGCGCCAGGCGCTGCTCCAGCGGGTCAGCCGGAGCCTCGTACGGCTGGCTCACCAGCGCACCGGCCTCCGGGCCGGCAGCGCCTGCCGGTCAATCTTGCCGTTGGGCGTCAGCGGCAGCCCCGCCAGCACCACAAACGCACTGGGCACCATGTAATCCGCCAACGCTTCGGCCAGTCGGCTCCTGAGCGCACTGACCGCCAGCGCTTCCCCCTGCGCCCCTTCCTGCGCGCTCACGTAGGCCACCAGCCGCTTGTCGCCGCCCTGGTCCTCCCGCGCCACCACCACCGCCTCCCTCACCCCGGGGCATTGCACCAGCCGCGCTTCGATCTCCCCCAGCTCGATCCGGAACCCCCGGATCTTCACCTGATGGTCGTTGCGCCCCAGGTACTCAATGTCGCCGTCCGCCAGCCAGCGTCCCAGGTCTCCCGTCTTGTACAGACGCGCCCCCGCCTCCCCGCTGAACCCGTCCTCCACAAACCGCTGCTGCGTCAGGTCCGGCCGCTTCCAGTACCCCCGCGCCACCCCGTGGCCCCCAATGTGGATCTCCCCCACCACCCCGATCGGCACCGGTCGGCCCTGCCCGTCCAGGATGTAGATCCGTGTGTTGGCGATCGGGCGGCCAATCGGCACGTTGCCGTGGCCCACCGAGGCACCGACTGAATGCCAGGCGGCGAACGTGACTGTCTCGGTTGGCCCGTAAGCGTTCAGGAGTTCACCGGGGCGCCCTTCACGAAGGGCCTTTTCGGCCCATCGAGCCTCCATCTTGTCGCCGCCCACCAAGAGACAGCGCAAGGGTTTGAACGCCTCGACCGACTCCCGTGCGACCTGGTGGAACAGTGCTGTGGTCAAGAACAGCACTGAAATGCCTTGCCTCCGGACCTCGGCGGCCAAACGCGTCGACTCCACCACCGTCCACCGGTCAATCAGCGTCAGCCGGGCGCCGCTGAGCAGTGCCCCCCAGATCTCGAAAGTGGCAGCATCAAACGAAATATTCGACGCCTGTGCCACGATATCGTCGGGCGTCAACGTGATGTAGTTCGTGCCGCACACCAGCCTCACGACGCCCCGGTGATCCACCATCACACCCTTGGGCTGTCCGGTCGAGCCGGAGGTGTACATCACATAGGCGAGATGACGCGCCGTGCAACCGCTGGCCGAGGTGTCGAGGTTCTCCTTCGGCAAATGAAAGAAATGCCGGTCTCGATGCGCAACATCCAGCACCACCGTAGGAACAGCGGTATCCGGGAAGCGGCACAGCAGACTCTCCTGGGTGATCAGCACCTGGGGCGCACTATCGGACAGCATGTAGTCCAATCGGTGCACCGGATAGCTCGGGTCCAGCGGCACATACGCACCGCCGGCCTTCAGCACGGCCAGAAAGGCGACCACCACGTCGGGCGTGCGTTCCATGCAAACCGCCACCGTCACATCGGGCCCCACGCCCATGCTCCGCAGATGCCAGGCAAGGCGGTTGGACTGCTCATTCAGCGCGGCATAGCTCAGCTGCTCAGCACCCGAGACCAGGGCGACCGCCTGCGGAGACCGCCGCGCCTGCTCTTCAAACAACTCGCTGATGAGCCGGTCGGACGGATAGGGTCTTGTGGTGTCGTTAAAGCCTTCCAGCACCCGCGACCGCTCGTGGTCGGACATGAGCGGCAAATCGCCGATCAGCGTCGCCTCGCCCGCGACCATGGCCTGCAACAGCCGTTGGTAACGTTCGGCGAGCCCTTGGATCGTTGCCGGGTCAAACAGGTCACTGGCGTACTCAAGCACCCCCGTCAGGCCACCGTCCACTTCGGAGAGCAGCAGACACAGGTCACATCGTGCCGTCGTCTGCGACTGTTCCAGCCAGCGGACGTCCAGCCCGCCCAGATGCAATTGCGGGGCTCCGGGAACGTTGTCCAGTGCCAGCATGGCCTGGAAGAGGGGATGGTGCCCAAGGCTGCGCGCCGGACGGACGGCCTCCACCACCTGTTCAAAGGGCACGTCCTGGTGAGCGTAAGCGTCCAGCGTGTGGCGCCGGACGTCCGACAGCAGCCCCGCCACGGAAACACCAGGGTCGGCATGGACACGCAGCGCCAGCGTGTTGACGAAGAAGCCGACCATGGATTCCAGCTCACGACGTCGGCGGTTCGCCACCGGCATGCCGATCACCACCTCATGCTGCCCCGACAGCCGTGACAACAGTGCGGCCCAACCCGCGAGCAGTGTCATGAACAAGGTCGCGCCATGCTGGGCAGCGAGCCGCTTCAGGGCGCCGGTCAGTTCTTTGTCCAGCGCCAATCGGATCGCGGCGCCGGCATGGGTCTGAACAGCAGGCCTGGGGCGATCGGTGGGCAATTCCAGGAGCGCGGGCGCGTCGGCAAGCCGGTCCTTCCAATAGCCGATCTGTCGTTGCTGCAGGTCCTCCTGCAGCCAGGCCCGCTGCCAGGCGGCATAGTCGAGGTATTGAATCTCGGGCAGCGGCAGCGGATCGGCTTCCCCGCGCGAGAAGGCGTCATACAGGGCCGACACCTCTTTCATCAGCAGACGCAGCGACCAGCCGTCCGAGATGATGTGATGCTGAGTGACCAGGAGGACATGATCAGACGCGGACAAACGCAGCAGCTGTCCGCGGATCAACGGTCCCTGCGCAAGGTCGAATGCAGCACCGGCCTCGTGGTTCGCCTGCGCGCTGATGCGCGACTGCTGATCCTCCGGCCCATCGTCGCTCAGATCCTGTTCGATCAGAGAGAAGCCACAGCCCGGTGCCGCAATCCGGGCGAAGGGGCGTCCGTCCCATGCCGGGAAGCTGGTGCGGAGAATCTCGTGCCGGTCGACCAGCGCATCGAGCGTCTTTTTCAGAACAATGCGGTCGAGCGGCCCGTGGATGCGCCAACTGCCGAGCATGTGATAGGCCACGCTGGCACTGACATCGAATTGATCCAGAAACCACAGGCGCTGCTGCGCCAGCGACAGCGCCAGCTCCTGCTGTCGGTCCACCGGCACCAGTGGGGCATGAGGGGCGGGAGCGGCAGCGGCGACCCAATCCGCCAAATCCTTCAACCCGCCCTGGTCGAAGAGTTGACGCAAGGGGACATCAACCTGCAATTCCGAGCGCAGGCGTGACGCCATCTGCACCGCCAGCAGGGAATGGCCCCCCAGATCGAAGAAGTTGTCGTGCCGGCCGATGCGCTGCATCCCCAGCAGCTCCTGCCAGATGCCAGCGATGGCGCACTCGACCGGTCCGACCGGCACTTCATAGGCCTGCATGGCCACCGACCCGTCATCGGGATCGGGCAGCGCTTGGCGATCCAGCTTCCCGTTGGGCGTCAGGGGAAAGGCGTCGAGCACAACAAACGCCGATGGCACCATATAGTCTGGGAGCTGGCTCCTCAGCTGCGTGCGCAGTTCCCCGACAAGCAGCTCATGTCCGGCGTGAGGAGTGAGATACGCCACCAGGCGCTTGTCTTCCGAGGAGCTCGAGCGGGCCAGGACTACGGCCTCCCGCACGCCCAGGCATTGCGCCAGACGAGCCTCGATTTCCCCCAGCTCGATACGGAAGCCCCGGATCTTGACCTGATGGTCGTTGCGACCGAGGTATTCAATGCTGCCGTCCGGCAACCATCGCGCGAGGTCCCCTGTTTTGTAAAGGCGTGCAGCGGCCTGACCGGAATGGGGATCGGGTACGAAGCGCTGCTGCGTCAATTCGGCCCGGTTCCAATACCCGCGTGCCACCTGGACGCCCGCAATGTGCAGCTCGCCGCTCACCCCCAATGGCGTTGGCTGCCCCTGCGGATCGAGAATGTAGATGGCCGTGTTCGCGATGGGGCGGCCGATAGGGACGAAGGTCCGGTGATCGTCGAGCGAGCAGGTCCAGGCCGTGACGTCCACCGAAGCCTCGGTGGGGCCATACAGGTTGTGCAGTCCGGTCCCTGGAAGCGTGGTCAGCAGTTCCCTGGCCAAGGCGGCCGGGAGCTCCTCGCCACTGCAGACCACCCGACGCAGACCGGTGCACGAAGCGGCTCCTTCGTACGCCAGGAATTGCTGAAGCATGGACGGCACGAAGTGGACGGTCGTCACGCCGGTATGGCGAATGACCGCAGATAGATAGGCGGGGTCCTTGTGGCCCTCAGGTCGGGCCATCACCAGCCGCGCACCCAACATGAGCGGCCAGAAAAACTCCCAGACCGACACATCGAAGCCGAAGGGCGTCTTCTGCAGCACCGCTTCGTCAGCCCGCAGGTCGAGGGCTTCCTGCATCCAGCGCAGCCGGTTGACCACCCCGGCGTGCTCCACCATCACCCCCTTGGGCTGCCCGGTGGAGCCCGAGGTGTAGATGATGTAGGCCAGGTGGCGGGCGTTCAGCCCCAGGGCCTGCGGGTCCGGGTCGTGCCGCGGCTGGACCTCGATCTGCGCCGCTTCCGCTCCATCCAGCGCCAGCACCGGCACCCCGATGGCCACCCCCTGGCGCATCTCCTGCACCAGCGCCTGCTGCGTCAGCACCGCCCCAGGCTCACTGTCCCCCAGCATGTACGCCAGCCGCGCCGCCGGATAAGCCGGGTCCAGCGGCACATACGCCGCCCCCGACTTCAGAATGCCCAGCAGCCCCACCACCATCTCCACGCTGCGCTGCATGCAGATCGCCACCCGGTCGTCCGGCCGGATCCCCAGCTGCACCAACCGATGCGCCACCTGGTTGGCCCGCTCGTTCAGCTCCCCGTAGCTCAGCTGCTGCTGCTCATACACCAGCGCCGTGGCCTGCGGCCTCGCCCTCACCTGCTCCTCAAACAGCTCGTGAATCAGCTCGTCCTGCGGATACGCCCGCGCCGTGGCGTTGAACTCCTCCAGCACTTGCCTGCGCTGCGCCGCGCTCAGCAGCGCCAGCTCGCTGACCCGTTGCGTCGGATCTTCCACCAGCCCCCGCAGCACCGCCTGCAGGTAGCCCTCCAGCCGCTGGATGCTGCTCGGCTCGTACAGCGCGCTCGCGTAGCTCAGCGTCGCACTCAAGCCCTCTGGCGTCTCGCTCAGCGCCAGGCTCAGATCGAACTGCGTGCTGCCACTGTCCGGTGCCAAGGTGCTGATGCTCAGCCCGCTGAGCTGCAGCGGGCCCTGCACCGGCGTGTTGTTCAGGCTCAGCATGTTCTGGAACAGCGGGCTGTGGCTCAGGCTGCGCTGCGGCTGCAGCGCTTCCACCACCTGCTCAAACGGCAGATCCTGGTGTTCGTACGCGTCCAGCGTGCTGGCCTTGACCTGCTGCAGCAACTCCTGCACTGTCGGGTCGTCCTCCAGCCTCACCCTCAGCGCCAGGGTGTTCACGAAGAACCCGATCAGCCCCTCCACCTCGCTGCGCTGCCGATTCGCCACCGGCGTGCCCACCACAATGTCCTTCTGCCCGCTGAGCCGGCTCAGCAGCACCGCCCACCCCGCCAGCAGCGTCATGAACAGCGTCGCCCCCTGGCTCTGCGCCAGCCCCTGCAGCCCCGCACTCACCTGTGCAGGAATCTCAAAGCGCCACTGCCCGCCCTCATAGCTTTGCTCCACCGGCCTCGGCCGGTCCGTGGGCAGCTCCAGCAGGGCCGGTGCTCCGCCCAACTGCTCCTTCCAGTACTGCGTCTGCTGCCGCAGCACCTCCCCCTGCAGCCACTGGCGTTGCCACACGGCGTAGTCCGCATACTGGATAGTCAACGGCTCCAGCGGGTCCTCCCGACCCTGGCTGTACGCCTCATACAGTGCGCTCACCTCCCTCACCATGATCCCGGTGGACCACCCGTCGGAGATGATGTGGTGCTGCGTCAGCAGCAGGATGTGCGCCTGCTCCTCCAGCTTGAGCAGTTGGCCCCGGATCAGCGGCCCCCGCGCCAGATCAAACGGCGCGCGCTGCTCCTCCTGGCTCAGGCTTTGCACCGCCTGCGTGCGCTGCGGCTCCTCCAGCCCGCTCAGGTCCACCTCCTGCCACTGGAACCCCACCTCCGGCCCATCGATCCACTGCACCGTCTGTCCGTCCACGCTGCCAAACCGCGTGCGCAAGATCTCGTGGCGCCTCACCAGCCCGTCCAGCGTCGCCTTCAGCGCCTGGCGCTGCAGCGCGCCGCTGAGCCTCAGCGCCACCGGCATGTGGTACGCCGCCCCCGCCGCCGCGTCCAGCCGGTCCAGGAACCACAGCCGCTGCTGGGCGTACGACACCGGCAGCGCGGCGCTTCGGTCCGCCGGGGTGATTCGCTGCCCCAGGTGCTGCCCAAGGCTTGCACCGGCTTGCTCCACGCTCTTCGCAAACGCCGCCAGCTCCGGCTGGTTGAACAACGCGCGCAGGCTGCTCTCCACCCCCAGCTCCTGGCGCACCCGCACGATCACACGTACCGCCAACAGCGAATGGCCGCCCAGTTCAAAGAAGTTGTCGTGTCGCCCGACGCGCTCCACCCCCAGCAGCTCCTGCCAGATCTGCGCCAGGCGCTGCTCCAGCGGGTCAGCCGGAGCCTCGTACGGCTGGCTCACCAGCGCACCGGCCTCCGGGGCCGGCAGCGCCTGCCGGTCAATCTTGCCGTTGGGCGTCAGCGGCAGCCCCGCCAGCACCACAAACGCACTGGGCACCATGTAATCCGCCAACGCTTCGGCCAGTCGGCTCCTGAGCGCACTGACCGCCAGCGCTTCCCCCTGCGCCCCTTCCTGCGCGCTCACGTAGGCCACCAGCCGCTTGTCGCCGCCCTGGTCCTCCCGCGCCACCACCACCGCCTCCCTCACCCCGGGGCATTGCACCAGCCGCGCTTCGATCTCCCCCAGCTCGATCCGGAACCCCCGGATCTTCACCTGATGGTCGTTGCGCCCCAGGTACTCAATGTCGCCGTCCGCCAGCCAGCGTCCCAGGTCTCCCGTCTTGTACAGACGCGCCCCCGCCTCCCCGCTGAACCCGTCCTCCACAAACCGCTGCTGGGTCAGGTCCGGCCGCTTCCAGTACCCCCGCGCCACCCCGTGGCCCCCAATGTGGATCTCCCCCACCACCCCGATCGGCACCGGTCGGCCCTGTCCGTCCAGGATGTAGATCCGTGTGTTGGCGATCGGGCGGCCAATGTGTTGCACGGCCTGCACACCCGCCTGCACCGGGTCGATGCAGCACGCGGTGGACCAGACGGTGGTCTCGGTGGGGCCGTACAGATTCCACAGCTGCGCCCCCTTGCCGCTCAGCCGTTGGGCCAGCGGCCCCGACAAGGCCTCACCCCCGCACAGCATCCTCAGCCCGGCTCGGCCCGTCCAGCCGTTGTCCAGCAACATGCGCCAGGTGACCGGCGTCGCCTGCATCAGCGTGACGCCCGACCGCTCCAGGGCCTGCTCCAGCAAGCTCGCATCGCTGGCCGTCTCTCGGCTGACCAGCACCATGCGGGCGCCGTTGATCAGCGGCAGGTACAGCTCCAATCCCGCAATGTCGAAGGACAGCGTGGTCACCGCCAGCACCGCGTCTTCTGAACTCACCCGCAACAGCCCCGTCATGGCGCTCAGGAAATTCACCACCGAGCGGTGCTCGATCTGCACCCCCTTGGGCTGCCCGGTGGAGCCCGACGTGTAGATGATGTAGGCCAGGTGGCGGCTGTGCAGCCCGTGGCGCCGCCTCGTGTCCGGATCCACCACCGGCTGCGCTTGCAGCAACGCGCCATCCTCACCGTCCGGGACCAGCAGCGCCACGCCCGTCGGGGTCACTTCGCGCACGGCCGACACCAGCGCCTGCTCCGTCAGCACCACCGCCGGCTCGCAGTCGCTCAGCATGTACGCCAGCCGCGCCGCCGGATACGCCGGGTCCAGCGGCACATACGCCGCCCCCGACTTGAGGATGCCCAGCACCCCCACCACCATCTCCACGCCCCGCGACATGCAGATCGCCACACGGTCGTCCGGCTCAATGCCCAATGCCAGCAGCCGATGCGCCACCCGGTTCGCCCGCTCATTGAGCTCCGCATAGCTCAACACCTGCGTATCGTCTTCCACAGCAACCGCCTGCGGCTGCATACGTACCTGCGCCTCAAACCGCTCCTGCACCAACTCGCCTTCTTCGTACCTCACCGCCGTCGCGTTGAAGTCCTCCAACAGACGGATTTGTTCTGTCGCATCCAAAAAGGGCAGATGACCCACCGGCGTCTCGGGATGCTGGACCGCAGACTGCAGCATCACGGCGAGCGAACGAGGGATGCGTTCGATCTCCTCCGGATCAAACGCCAAGGTGTTGTAGATGAACTCGACCACCACGTCGCCATCACGATGATGGTCTCTGAGGTTGATCAGCAAGGGCGTGCGTTCAAAGCCGGAGTGCATGGGAACGACCCGAGCGGGCACTCCGCCGAAGCTGGCATCACCATCGAAGTACATGGTCGACACCATCACATCAAAGAGCTGGCGGCGACCGGTTGGTGCGAGATGAATACTGCGATTGATGTCCGCCAACGGGTAGCGCTGATGGCGATAGCTGCGCCGGAGTTCAGCAACCAGTTCGCGTACCAGTGCCGGAAACGAACGGGCGCCATCCACATGCAGGCCGATGGGGCTGACCGATGAAAACATGCCGGGTGTGTGCTTGTGGCGCGCGGCACTTCGGTTGTGCACCGGCAAGCCGATCACCACCTCTTCATTGGGCGTCACCCAGGCAAAATACGCTGCCAGTGCGGCGAGGAAGACATGTGTGAATGTGGCCCCCTGCTCGGCGGCATAGGC
Organism: Roseateles sp. SL47; assembly: GCF_026625885.1. Classification (NCBI taxonomy): domain Bacteria; kingdom Pseudomonadati; phylum Pseudomonadota; class Betaproteobacteria; order Burkholderiales; family Sphaerotilaceae; genus Roseateles; species Roseateles sp. SL47. The sequence goes on from NZ_CP113068.1 coordinate 21,281, forward strand.
CTGCAAGCGGTCATGCTCTTCTCTCGACAAGACCCAGTGCGCCTGCGCGCTGGGAGCCAGCTGCCCCTGCGCGTCGGTGCTGGGGCGCTGCACCAGGGGGTCTGGCAGCCGGCCATAACGGCCGCGCCAATACTGTCCATCCAGGGCGTGACGCTCTGACCGCAGATAGCGCTCATCGTCCGCGACAAACGCCCGGTAAGACGACGCAGGCTCCTCAAGCACGTCCCCTTGCAGAAACGCGTTGTAGAGGCGCGCCACCGACTGCACGATCAGTGAAATGCCAACGCCGTCAGTGACGAGGTGGTGATAACGCTGCAGCCAAAAATGCTTGGTAGGGCTGACGCGAATGAGCTGCGTGCTCCACAGCAACCCGCCTCGCAGCGAAAACGGCTGAGAGAAGCTCGATTGCATGTAGCTTCTCGCCTGCGCTTCAGCATCCGTCGACGAGGAGAAGTCGACCAGTGGCAGGGCCACGTCCACCTGTGGGAGCACCATCTGCCGCGCCTGTCCGTCCTCCTCAAGGAACAGCAGGCGAAGCGCTTCGTGGGCATCGGCCAGACACTGAACCGCCTGTTGCAGCACCTGCGGGTCGATGGGCCCGTCCATCTGCCAGGCCATGCCGATGTTGTAGCAAGGCAGCTGCGGATCGAGCATCTGATCAAACCAGATCACCTGCTGGGCGGACGACAGCGGGAAGGTTTCAAAGCCCAGCGCCTGAATGAGGCATCGCTCTGCGGACGATGCAGTTGCAACGGCCCGCCAGAGTGCGCCCATCAAAGCCGCGCACCGCGCCCGACACGCAGCGGCGTCTTCCGAGGAACAGGCCGCCTCAGGCAGGTTCCCCCGTCCATGGGACAGCGCCGTCTGGCCATCGGGAGCGTCTACCAAGTACCAACGGAACACAGGCATCGACCGCTGAGGGACGCGCCAGGACGCCATGCGCCCATGGAACTCCCTGCAGGTGATGGCATGCCCCACATCCCCCCCCGTCAGCAGCACCTGCAGCCGCTCCAGGCTCAGTGGATCCTGCGGCACCCAGGCGACCACGGGCGTCACCCCTGCCTGCAAGCAACCCAACAACGCACTGAGGAAATCGACACCGGGCTCCAGCAGCACTGCCACCTTGCCAACGGCTTGGGCCTCGCGCAGGGCGCCACCCATCGCACAGACGCGGCCGTAAAGCGCCGCATGGCTGATACGAAGGCTGCCGTTCTCCAGGTCCTGGAAGAACGCCGAGGCATCTGCATCCGGTTCATGCTGTGCCAGAGCCTTCAGCATGCCCACCAAATCACCAAACTCAGCGAAGTCGATCATCACTTTGTACCGTGGAGCAGCATGAGAAAGAGAAAGCGCTACGAACGCTGTCGCAGCGCTGATGCACCGAAGGCTGCGGGGCGATCAGGCGAACGCTGCGGCCCCTCCCTGGTCCACCAAGCGCCCCTTGTCCAGATGCCAGGTCCGCTTCGCATGGCTGGCGGCTTTCTGGTCGTGGGTGACCATCACGATGGTCTTGCCGTGCTCCCGGCTGAGCAGTTCCAGCAGCAGCAGGATGTCATCCGCCGTGGCCCGATCCAGGTCACCCGTCGGCTCATCGCAGACCAGCAACCGCGGGTCGGCCACCAGCGCCCTGGCAATCGCCACGCGCTGCAACTGGCCACCAGAGAGCTCTGAGGGTTTGTGCTTCGCGCGATCCTCCAGCCCCACCACCGCCAGCGCAGCCGCCACACTCTTCTTGCGCTGGGCCTTGCTCATGTTGGTGATCAGCAAAGGCAGTTCGATATTGCGCTCCGCACTCAGCATCGGCATGAGGTTGTAGAACTGGAAGATGAATCCGACGTTCTCCGCCCTCCAGCGAGCCAAGGCATTTGACGAGTGCTTGTCCAGCCGCTCATTCCCCACCCGAAGCTCACCCGCATCCGGCCGATCCAGCCCGCCGATGAGATTCAGCAGGGTGGTCTTTCCCGAACCCGAGGGCCCCATGAGCGCGACAAAGTCGCCCTCGGCAATCTCGAGATTCACGTTGTCGAGCACACTCACCGCTTGCTTGCCGCGCACATAGGTCTTGGTCAGCCCTTTGATGGAAATGATCGAACTCATGGCTTGATTCCTCGCTTTGGACGCTTGATGCGCACTGATTCAGATATCGCTTGCATTGACGGAGACTCCCTCACGCAATTTGTCGAAGCCGCTCAAGGCCACGCGATCTCCCGCCGACAGGCCGGACACAATGACTTGCCCATCACCCTCTCGTAAGCCCAGGACCACGTCCCGCCGATTGATCTTCGAACCCACGACGACGTAGACAAAGGCAGACCCGCCATCCATGCCCGACTGCACCGAATCGGCAGGCACCACCACACGCGGAACGCCGCCGGATGCGTCGGCCCTTTCCGGCGCGCGATCGCTGATGAAGGCGACATGGGCGCCCATCTCGGGAAGGATGCGCGCGTCTTTGTCCTTGAAGCCAAGGCGGACCTTGACGGTGCCCTTGCTCCGGCTGGCGGTCGGCACGATGGCCACCACCTGGCCCGCGATCTTCCAATCAGGGTAGGCATCCAACCGGATGGTCGCGGGCTGGCCAACACGCAGCTTGTGGATGAAGTTCTGGTTGACATCCACCTCGACCTCCAGCGAATCCATGTCCACCAAGGTCGCAATACCGGTGCGTATCGTTCCGCCCCCCGAAGAGATCGGGGACACGATTTCTCCGGCCTGCGCAGCCCGGCTGGTCACGACACCGCTGAAAGGCGCTCTGACGACGGTGTCGTCCAGATTGCGCTCGGCCACCGCCAAAGCCCCCTTGGAGACTTCAAGGTTCCCCTCGGAGACCAACACCGCCGCCCGCAAGCCGTCGTATTCCGATTTCCTGGTCTGCAACGCTTGAGCACTGATGAAACCGGCGGCGGCCTGTTCCTGCTCGCGCTGGTACTGCGGCAAGCCGTTCGCCAACGCCAACCGACTTTGTTCCAACATGGCCTCGGCGAGCCTGACGCCGCCTTGCGCCTGCCGCAATGCCGCCAGCATATTGCTGTCGTCCAGTTTCGCCACCACTGCGCCAGCCACCACCCGCGAGCCTTCTTCGATGAACAGTTGATCGAGTCGACCCGCCACCTTCGGCGCCAACGTGGCCTCCCGACGGGCCACCACATAGCCCGTCGCTTCCACCACCACGCCACCGGCGGGAGCACTCGCGCCACTCGCAGTGACCTGCTTGACGACCACCGCCTTGACGGGCACGGCTTGAGTACTGGGCAGATAGAACCAGGCCAGGGAGGCCCCGACCACCAAGAGGCCGGCCACGCTCCAGCCAGCCCAACGCCTCTGCGGCGTGGCCGGCTCGATCGGCTTCGCACCGGACCGGTCCACACGAAGCTGCTTGAGGAGTTCAGACTTTGCAACCGTCATTGTTCGCACCGATCGGTCAAACACCTTGATCCATGGGCGCGACGATCTCGCGGCAGCACAGCGACTGGGACCATCATGTAGCGCGAACCCATGGCACTAGGCACGCAGCGCCACTGCCACGGGCTGGCGAGCCGCCCGAACCGCCGGAACGAGGGCGCCCAGCAACCCGATCACGCACGCCCACACGATGCCGGTGAACACCAGCCGCCAGGAGACCGACAGCTCGAACACCAATTGCGAGAGGCCCGCATTGATCGTGCTGGCGACATAGCCGTTAAAGAGTGCATAGGCGAGCGCAGCACCCAGGCAGCCCCCAATCAGCGACAACAGGGCTGCCTCCAGCATGAAGGCCACCGTGATGCTGTCGGTGCGGAAGCCCACCGCCCGCAAGGTGGCCATTTCCACCTTGCGCGCATCCGCCGAGATGTACAGGCTGTGCACCGCGCCAAAGAGAGCGCCCAGCGCCATGATGAGACCAATGGTGTGCGCCGCCGTCCGGAGCGCTTCGGACAGGTCCTTGGATTGCGCATCGAAGTATTCGGACTCGATATGCGTCACCACATGCAGATTGCGGCTTCTCAGCAACTCCTCCCTGAAGCTCGCCGCTTGGGAGGGTGACACGAGCCTCACGTACACCGCATTGACGTAAGTGCCCATCTCCAGTGCGGACTGCAAGGTGTCAGCATCACCCAGCACCTCCGAGTCGTGAATGCTGCCGGACGCGTAGTGCCCCACAACCGTCCAGCTACCGTTGCCAATGCGCACCTGGTCGCCGACCTTGAAGCCTTGGAACATGCGCGCCACTCCGGTGCCCACGACCACTTCGCGCAACCCAGGCTGGAAGATGCGGCCAGTGATGACCTTGATGCTGGAGTGAATGCTCAACCCCTGCTTGCCCACCCCCCGCAGGTTCACGTTGCCATCGGCCATGGAATCGATGAACTTCGCAGGAAACACGGTGACGATCTCGGCGGAGGCAATCGCCTGCTCCTGGGCATCTCGCGCCACCTGGGGCGCGGAGACGATAGTCTCAAACGCCTCCCGCGAGATGGCGCTGCCCATCTCCGATTCCGAGCCCGAACTCATCACCAGAACGTTGTCATTCCGTCCGGAACCTTTTAATGAATTGTCGAGGCCGGCCGCAACGGCCAGCATGGTCACAAGAACCGCCACAACCCCCGCAATGCCGATCACGACAACACTGGATGATCCCAGCCGCTGGGGCAATGTCTGCAGCCCCATGGCCAGCAGCGGAAACACTTGTCGAACAAAACCGATCATGTGAACCTTCGAATCAAAACGTGTGAAGTCAACGCCTGCTGGCAAGCGCGTCAACGATCTTCAGCTTCTGTGCCTTCCACGCCGGGATGAGCGCAACGCACACGGCCAGCAGGGACGCCATCACAACCCCGGGCCACAATCCCGACTGCGACAGTTCAACGACGTGCAATTTCCTGTTGAACGCTGGCACCAGCAGATAGGCCAGCCCCAGGCCGGCGCCAGCACCCAGCGCACAGAGCAGCACCGACTCGCCCACAGTGATGAGGGTCACCAGTCGGTCTGAATACCCGAGGGTCTTCAACATCGCGAACTGGGGGATGCGCTCATGAAAGGTGTGCATCATTGCGTTGCCGATCATGAAAGCCAATGTCGCCAGGACCACGGCGGTGATCGACCCGATCACCAATCCGACGTTGCCCACCTGCTTCAGGATGGTCAGGGCCAGCGCCTGTTGCGGCGTGGACCGGGTCTCATAGGACGAATTGGCAAAGCGCGCATCAATGGCCTGCGACACCGTCGCCGCATCGATGAACTGCTTGGGCTTCACCAGATAGAGATCGACCTTGCCCTTGTCCAGAATCCTGGATTCATCCAGGTAGGCGTAATGAAACAAGATGCGGCTGCCAAACTGACCCATCATGCTCGGATCTTTGATGTTCAGGACTGCCACCACGGTGAAGGTCCAATCCGTCGAGCCGTCCTCCTGCAGGAACTTGCCGTTGGCGCTCATCGTGATGCGATCACCGACCTTCCATCCAAACCGGCTTGCGATCTTCGGCCCGATGATGGCCCCGGTACGGGTGGCTTGCAGCTCATTCATCTGCTCGGCAGTAATGCCAAGCTGAGCACTACGCATCTCCAGCAGTTGGCGGATATCCACGGCACCCGCCTGGATGGAATTCTTGGGGTCCTGGTAGTAGCCATCGACCACCGCACTCGCGCTCACAAGCCCGACGCCGGGCGTGGCTTCAATACCGGCACGGTAGGCATAGGGCAAGGGCAAACCGTATGAAGACCGGTTCATCACCACCACGATGTCGGAGCCGAACCCGGGCGCTGGATGCGAGAGCGCGTAGTTGACCGTCTGCATCACACCCAGCAGCAGAAACGCCGTGATCAAGGACAACAAGGTCAGCGCGGTACGGACGGGGCGATGCCACAGCGATTGCCAAAGGAGAAAGAAGTACTTCATCTGTGCAGTGCATTGAACATTCGTGCCGATGCCGGCGGGACAGCGAATTGCATGAATCCCGAATCGCCCGAGGTGCCGGGGCCACTTGGGCTTTGACACTGGCAGACGGGAAGCGCGCTGGGCTTGAACAAAAGAGCGGGCAGGACGGATGGAGTGGTGTGCCTCATGAGGGAGTGAGGGTGCATGAAAGGGCCGATCGCTTCAGCAGGCGATGGCGGTGAGCAGGGCCAACCCGGCGCCTGTGGGTGCTGCTTTCACGAGCTCGAAACGGGCGGCATTCAACAGCGCGCGATATTGCTGCTCGGTTCGCTCCAGGCCCCCCGTCATCACCAGCATCACGATGTCGATCAACGCGGCCTCCGACGACCCAGGGCCCGGGCCCACCAGCCGCTCTGCAAGGACCAGCCGGGCACCCGGCCGCATGGAACGCCGGCAATTCCGCAGCACCTGCACGGCCTGTTCATCATTCCAGTCGTGGATGACCTCTTTCAGGAGGAAGACATCGGCCTGGCAGTCGATGACACCGAAGATGTCCCCTTCTTGCACCTCACATCGGCTCCCGAGCCCAACGTCTTCAAGATAGCGCCGAGCGTCCTCGATCACCCCACGCTGCTCCACAAGAATGCCGCGAGTGCCGGGATGCCGATTCAGCAGTGCGGCCATCAGCACCCCGCGGCCGCCGCCGATATCGGCAATACACTCCCCGGGTTCGAGTTCCACGACCTCTGCAATGACAGGCGCCATCGCGGCGGTCATGCTGGCCATATTGGCGTGAAAGGCAGCGGCGGCATCGGGCCGCTCGTCCAGGAACTGGAACAAGCTGGTCCCGTGTTGCAGGTCGAAAGCAGAGCGCCCCGTCCTGACGCATTCCGTCAGATGCTGCCAGGCTCCCCACCACCACGGCTGGCCATAGGACAGCAACTTGCCCGCGACCGACCCCTTGGCATCCGTGCGCAACAACTGCGCCGCCGGGGTCATGGCAAAACGGCCGTCGGCATTCTCCTTGAACACCCCCAGCGTCGAGAGCGCCCGCAGCAGTCGATAAAGCGCGGTCACATCGGCACTGACCACGGGTGCCAGTTCCTGCGCGTTCATGGCACCGGCTGCAAGGCGATCGGGAATCCCCAGGGCCGCCGCCGCGTGCAGCAACTGTGTATGACGGTAGCCGCCGATCAGGCGCTCGACCAGCTCGACCACACTGGCGTCTGTCGCCGCCAAGTCCTGGCCCATGCGGCCCCCCACGGGCTCTGTGCCGATCAGGCCGCTCATGGAAAGGGGAATGTTCTTCATAGTCCGGCCCGGTCCAGCAGTTGTACCGCCAGACCGGGTTCCGCAACGCCGCCTGCAGCCAGCAAGGCATCCAGCACCTGCTCCTGCAGCGCCCCGCGGGACATCGCTTCCGAGTACGAGATGTCGGCGCGGAAGGTCACCATGGAGTAGCGGGGCACGAATCGATTCGGGAAACGCCGCTCCAGCGCGAGGGCCAGTTCCTTGCGATTCACGAAATCAGCAGAGAGCATTCCCTCCCGCAGGTCCCGGTAGTTTTCGATGGCCATGGCTGCAATCGCCTCGGTGTCCGTTCGGCGCGTGCGGTTGAATTCCGCGAATGCAGCCTCCGGGTCCTGGTGTCGTTCCAACAGGTCGGAGATCAACACACAGTCTTCCAGGCCGCAGTTCAGACCCTGGCCATGGAAAGGCACGATCGCATGCGCGGCGTCACCGATGAGAAGCACACGGTTCACGTGCCATGGGAAACATCGCACCGTGCCGAGCCTGCTCTGGGGATTTGCAACGAACTCGGCTTCGAAATCAGGGATGAGCCGGAGCAAATCCGGGAACTTGTCAGCGAAAAACCTGCGCGCGACCTCCGGCGCCGACAATTCAACAAACAAGTCGCGCGGCATGAACAAGGTGGCAATCAAGGTGCCATCGGGGTTGGGCATGGCAATCGCCATGAAGTCGCGACGCGGCCATACGTGCAGGGCACTCGGTTCGAGCGCCCAGCCGCCATCGGGCAGGGCCGGAATATTCAATTCCTTGTAGTCGTGGTCCAGCGGCTCCTCCGAGACCTGCACCAGCCCTCTTTCCACCAGCGCCCGGCGCACGCCGGAACGGGCCCCATCCGCCGCCAGGACAAGCCGCGCTGGCGCTTCGGAGTGCAGCCGGCCCTGTGTATCGCGCCAGCTCACAACACCGGTGATCGGATCGACGTCGACGACTTGTGCATCAAAGACAATCTCGACGTGCGGCGTTTCATCGGCCGCCTCGATGAGCGCGGTGTTCAGCCGGGCCCGACTGATCGCGTGAATGGAATCCTGGGATGTTTGCCCATAGGGGATGAGCGGGCCGGTCCCATTCAGCTCGTGCATGCGCCTGCCCTGCATGGGCATCATCTCGTGCCGGAGCCGGTCCAATACACCGGCCTTTTCCAATGCCACAAGCCCGCGGGCGGCCAGCGTCAGGTTGATCGACCGGCCTCGCTCTGCGGCATTGCAGCGCGGATCCGAGCGGCGCTCAAGAATCCGCACCTGCCAACCCTGACGCGCCAGCAGCATTGCCATGACGGATCCGACGGGTCCGGCGCCGGAGATGATGACCTTCTCAGCCATGCAGCCTCCATGCGGTTTCGTCGGTGAATCGATCGATTCCGCCCCCCGAATGACTGCTTTCATCTGAGCGTTCTCGCGCATGGCCTGGCGCCCAATGGCAGTCGCCGCATGTGGCCGTGCGATCTCTCAGCGCCCTTGCTTCAATGTCGAATGCATAGCTCCGCATGGCCATCTTTTTTTAATGGTGTAAGCCTGACATCGTTTTGACAGCGAGTGACCTCTTCTTTGTCAAAACGACCCCCCTGAAAAGCAGCCCGACTGTAGTCGCACAAATTTGAAATGTGCGATAAGTGGAAACCCTGCGCGCTCAACGCACTCAAAAATGACAAATGGAGCGGCATTTCTTGCGAATGTCCGCATTCGACGCGTCTGTCGACGTCGTCGACGTCGTGGCATTTGGAGCAAGCCGGGCAGGACACACCAGTCGCGCAAGGACCTTGATGTTTTCAGGTCAGCTGAGGTGTCCACTGAATCACGGACCGAGCGCAATCACGGCCCATGCCCGCGCCTGAATGCGCTCCAAGCGCGAGGCCATCGGCAGCGAATCCGCCTGCCTTCCGATTTCAGAAAACGGCATGCCAAAGAGACGGCGTAACACGGCCGCTCTCCGATCTATCCGGGGACCTCGTCTTCCAGCACCATCACGAACCCGATACAGACCGGCTCCCCTTCAGCCAGCAGCGCAGCACAGACGCTCACCCGCGTCGCCCGATCATGCTGCCGCAGCCCCTGCTTTGCCGCCACGCCGAGGGCCGCCCCGTTCACCATGCCCACGCGCCGCACCTGCGCCACCAGTGCGGCGCATTCCCCGTGAACATCGGCCATCAGCTCAGGCAATGGGCGCCGTCGCAACAGCGCCTCGTCCGCCACCCCCGTCAACCGCAGGAAAGCAGGATTGGCCATCAGCACGCCGCCGTCCGCATCGGTGATGACCAGCGCATCTGCGCTTGTCTCCACCGTCTCTGCCATCCGCGACAGCGCGAGCCTCACCTCCACGCCCCCCTCGGCCGAACCACCGACCCGTTCCTCCGTGCTACGCACATGCAGCATCAACTGCCGTCGCCCATCGACCATCAACGGTGCGGCCGCCACATCCAGCCGCCCCAGCGTGCCCGCCTCACATCCCCGTCGATTCGTCGAGCGCCCGCTGCTGCGCGTGGCCACCAGCAATTCCAGCACCGGTCCGAGCAAGGTCATCGGCAGGCTGTCGGTCAGCGGTAGATGCAAAAGGTCCTCCAAGTGCCGCCCTAGAAGCTCCGCAGTGCGGGCATTCGCCTGCAGCACCACCAGGCTCGCCGCATCCAGCATCAGCACCGCATCATGGGCCACCTGATACAGACGCTGCGAACGGCTTTGCACCAGGCGATAGCGCCAATAGTGGCGCTCCATTTCCTGCTGCACTTCCAAAAATCGCTGCTGCAGTGCCACCACCGCGCGCAAATCCCGGCCCACCGCCAGCACCGGCCCGAACGTTCCGAGACGAATGGCGGACCACGCAAGCGGCAGATCGGCCTGACCCGGCCATGGATGCATCAACTCCCGCCCGCGTGGGGACTCACCACAGCGAGACACTTCCTCCAGCAGCGAGAGCACCTTGGGCTGACTTTCCGGGCTCACCGTGTCTGTCCATCGGCGCCCCACCCACTGATCGCATCCCGCGATGGGCACCCGCGCGCCTTCGGCCACCTCGACGATCACGCCGTGGGCATCCACCACCAAGGCAATATCACCCACCACCCGCGCCATGGTGATCGCCAGCTCATGCGCCAGCGACGCGAGCGCACTGAGGTCGGGTTCGGGGGGCGTGGACACCGTCGCGGCTCCCGATCGATGAGATGACATGCCGCTGCCGCGCAAGGCTGCACCGGCGCCCGTTGCGACTCCTGCGGCGCAACGCTTTGGTCGTCGGCGCGGCCTCGGGCGCCGCGCACCCGCCCTCTCCTCCCGGACCTCGCTTCACGCCAGGCGACGACCACCGCGCCTGCGTCCTGCCGATTTTTCTCGCCGTTCTCTGGCCCATGGAGGGCCTGACATCCGCCTCATCCGAGGTGCTGGGGCCGCGTCCCATCAACTGGGCGCGCCTGGCTTGGCACCTTCGGGCATCAATGCCCGCAGCATCTGAAGATCCTCACCCGTCACCAGGGCCGCTTCCGACGAAGCTGCAGCAGGTGCAGCGGGCGCCGATGCAGCCGGAGACTTCATCATCAGCTCCGGATGGAACTTCGCCATTTCCGCCCCATACAGCGGCTTGTGCGCCCCCTGGTGGCACGTGGCGCAGTTGACCTTGGCCACATCGCCCATGGGCCCCAGCCGGTTGGAGGGGAAGGTGTGGGTCAGTGGCACCAGGAACTCCTGATTCAGCGCCCGCGTCATGTGAATCCCATACCAGGCCGTCACCCGGGGCGGCGAGCTGTTGTCCCACGAGCCCAGGGAGCGGGTGTTGTGGCACTGCGTGCAGTTCACCCCCAGCGACTTGGACATGTGCATCATCAGCCCATAGGTCCATTCCGCCTGCTTGATCGACTGACGATTGCCCGACGGCAGTGCTTCGGTGCCGGCCACGCGGATGTTCTCGTTGCCCAGCAGGAAGGGCGTGAAAGGATCATTGGGCAGTGCCGCCAACCCGACGCTGGGCGCGGGTGCATTCTGACCTCCACGCTCACTCGCCAGGCCGTTGAAGCTCTTGGGCATCAGCGGCTGGAACCACACCTCCTTGGGCACCGGCTCCCCGCGATGGCAGGTGTAGCAGGTCACGCCCGTGCGGCCCACATGCCGCTGCCAATCGGTGTTGATCGTCTGGTTCATCACCAGCATGCGGCGCGCCACCAGCTTGGGGTAGAGCGAATCGTCCGCAAAATTCTGCACGTTGTGGCAGTGAACGCAGCCCTGCTTGGGTGCCACCCACGCGGTCATGGCGGCCATGGTGCGGTTGAACTCGCCCACACTCAGATGCCCCAGCACTTTGACGTTCTGGTAGACCTGGCTGGCCTTGGGCCCATCCGGAGACGCCGCCTCCAGCGGCGCAGGCGCCGCGTTGGCCGGCGCCTCTTCCGCCAGCGTGCGCGGGTTGTACACCAGCTCCATGCCGGTGCCGCGATAGCCCCGCTGCACGGTCTCCACCGGCGGACGCTCGCAACCCGCAAGCAGGCCCAGGGCCCCGAGCAGGACAGCCAGGGTCCGCATGGAGGCCCGCTGGAAGGCTTGGGTCCGCTTCATCGTCACTCCCCCGGTCTGGTTGGTGCGTGTCATGGCTGGACTCCCGGGACGATCAGCGACGGATCCGCCACCGGCGGAAAGACCGCCGGATACATCGGCGCAATGCCATGCTTCACGCCCCACAGGTACCAGTTGTCCACCACGGTGCCGGTCAGCAAGATGCCAATGCCACCGGTCAGCGGACACAGCACCGCGAACCACCAGGCCCAGCGGTGAATCGATTCCATCGTGGCATTGAAGCCCATGGTCCAGCGCCAGAACAGCGCGGCCCGCTCGCTGGCCGTGCCCCGATCGGTGATCTGTTCGATCTCTCGCTCACCACCGAATCGGCTCACCGCCAGAATCGTCGCGCCGTGCATCGCAAACAGCAGGGTGCTTCCGTAGAGGAAGACGATGCTCAGCATGTGGAAGGGGTTGTAGAACAGGTTCCCATACCGCAGGGAGAAGGCCGCCGTCCAATCCAGGTGGGGGAAGATGCCGAAGGGCACGGCTTCGCCGAAGCTGCCCATCAGCACCGGGCGGATGATGCCCAGCACCAGGTAGAGCCAGATGGCCGCCGCAAAGGCCCAGGCCACATGCGTGCCCATGCCCAGCTTGCGAGCCCGCCGATACATGCGTACCCACCACAACAGGATGGACGCAGTCAGGAAGAAGCCGGCCATCAACCACCACCCGCCCTGCTTGAGGGGCGGCAGATGCAGGCCATAACCGGGAGGGGGGGGCTCCAGCGCCAACCAGGGCAACTGCCGCACGAACTGGACGGGGTCCCAGCCCACCGAGGCAAACATGTTGAGCCCGATGATCTCGATGGCAATGAAGCCACAGAACAGCGACAGCACACCCAGCCAGCCCAGGTAGATGGGCCCCAGTTGCGCATCACCGATGCGCCCCAGCAGATGGGAATGGAAACCGTGACCGCTGCGCTGGTACTCGTCACGCCCCAGCGGGATGCCGGGGTAGGACGGTGCCGCCACCTGCACGCTGGTGAAGAGGTTCTGATATTCAGACACGATGGTGCTCCTCGGAGGCCCGCGCCAGGGCGCGCGCCAGGCCATGCTTCTTGTTCACTTCCAGACCGGCAGGTTGAGCCACCAGCTCCACCACTCCGGCCAGCCACGCGTCCAGAAAGGCCCGCTGATGACGATGCACACCGCACTCCAGAAGCCCGCCGACAGCGCCAGGAACAGGCCCAGCCGGTGGATGCCCAGCGTGCCAATCGAATAGCCGATGGTGTCGCGGAAGAAGGTGTTTTCATGCTCGGCGGTCTTGACCACCTCGCCGGGCGCCGGATTGGTCGCCGACAGGATCAATGCCCCGTGCAGACTCAGCGCGAAGGTGGTGGCAAAGAAGAAGCTCACCGCCAGCATGTGCGCCGGGTTGTAGTGGAAGTGCAGGTACTGATAGCCCGTGTTGGACACCCAGTCCAGATGGCTGATGATCCCGTAGGGGAAGGCATGCCCCCACGCGCCCATCAGCACCGGCCGGATCACCACCAGCGTCACATACGCCAGGATGGCCACCGCAAAGGCAAAGGGCACGTGATAACCGATGCCCAGCTTGCGACAGATCTCCACCTCCCGCAGCGCCCAGGACACAAACGACCCGATGGCACAGACGGTGATGAGCTGCCACAGGCCGCCTTCCATCAAGGGGGCCATGCCCAGGCCGTAGTGGAGGTCCGGGGGCGCGATGTTGATGCGCCAGAGGTTCCAGGTGCCGCCCTGGGACGCCCCCCACACAATCAGCAGGACGCCGACCAGCGTGAAAAACGCCGTCGTCACCCCAAAGAATCCGACATAAAAGGGACCGACCCAGAAGTCGAACAGGTCGCCTCCCAGCAGGGTTCCGCCGCGTACGCGGTACTTCCGTTCGAAGTTCAGCATGGCCATGATTGCCACCTCCGGTAGAGGGCTGCCCGCAACGTGCAGGGCCCTGTGCAGTCCCGGCACGGTGCAGGGTCTTCGCCCCGCACCGTGTTTGTCGCAGACGCGAAACTACTTCGGCGCCGGTGCGGCTGCCGGCATGGCCGAGTTCTGAACCACCGGTCGGGTGTTCGGTCCATCGAGCCAGTTGTACTTGTTGGTACTGAGCAGGATGAAGTGAATCACCAGCGCCAGCACAAACAGGAAGGCGAACAACGCAACCAGCGCTCGGCGCGGGTCGAATAACAACCAGATCTTCCACATGCTTGAATCTCCTAGTTCAGGTGCGACATGAAGGTGTAGACCCCCGAGCGCACACCTTTGATCAGTGATTTCTCACCCTCCGCCCCTGGCAACCACGTGCGCCACTCAAGGAACAGCATCTGCGCGGCGAGCGCGATCAAGAGCACGAAAATGAAACTCACGAGGAACAGGGCCTCGTCAGTCCGGGTGTTCTGCGCGGCATGAGCGCTGGCAGGAACGGTCGTGATCTGCGCCATGGCGGACCTCTCTTTCAATGCAAAGTCACCCTGGGCTCAGAGCCAGGGACGCCACATCCACACCAGCACATGGGCCACGATGGCAACTGCCGTGTAGCCAATGAAGCTGGTCATGAAGATGCCGTGGAACTCCCGGGCTTCACTTTCAGTCAGCCCGGACAATGAGCCTGATCTGTTATCAGCCATATCCAACACTCCTCAATTCGACCTTGGGGACCCACGGCACCACCGGCCAACGGCACGGGGATGGCGGCTCCTTGCGGCCAGCACCGCGCAGCTCCCGCGCGGCAGGGACTTCCAGGGCAGCAGGCCCACGGCAAGGCTTGTGTTCATGTGACCGCTCCGATCGCGGCGGCCGCCAGCTGGCGGGCCTGCCGTTCCAGGTCTTCCACGGTCACCTCCGCCCCTTGGCGGGCGCGTGCGGCGGCTTCCGCCTGCTCGCGCAGTCGCTTGGCGGCGGAGATGCGCACCAGCAGGGGTTGCGCCTCCAGCAACTCGTCCAGCACCGCGCGGGCGGCATCATTCCAGGGCAGCTCGGCCAGAGCCCGCGCGGGGGTGGGGTCCACCCGGTCCAGCTCGGTGCCCAGCGGCAGGATGTGGAAGAGCGCATCAAACAGGGCGTTGCAGAACTCCTGCACCAGATAGGTGGCGCCGGCATAGCCCATGAAGGGCGTGCCGGTGGCACGCCGCACGATGGCCCCGGGGAAGGACGCAGGAATGAAGGCCGGCTTCATCGGGCCGGCGCTTGCGGCCTCGGCGAGGTACATGCGCTCATTGAAGCTCCCATACAGCACCAGCGGTGGCTTCTCATGCACCAGGGCGCGGATGGCGGCGTTGTCGGTCTTCTGCCCCGGCTTGCGGGCCACGGCAAACTGGCAGGGCAGGCCCAGCTCGTCTTCCAGAAAATGCCGCACGCCGCGCGCATAGGTCTCGCTGGCCACAATGCCGAAGCTGGCCGTGGCAAAGAAGTCCTGCGTGACGGAACGCCACAGGTCCCACAGAGGCTTGATGGTGGTGTGCTTCTCGCGCTCGATGAAGGGCTCCGGGTCCAGATGCAGCAGCCGGCCCAGTTCCCGCAGGAAGGCGGTGGTGCTGTGCAGGCCGATCGGCGCTTGCAACCACGGGCGGTCCAGCGTCTCGCACAGCAACTGGCCGAACTCGCGATAGAGGCAGATGTTGGCATCCGCCTCCGCCAGACGAGGCACGTCGGCCAGATGGCTGCCCAGCGGGAAGCTCAGGTTGACCTCGGCACCAATGCCTTCCACCAGACGTCGGATTTCATGCAGGTCACTCGCGCTGTTGAACTGCCCATAACAGGGGCCGATCAGGTTCACCCGCGGCTTCTCCCCCGCAGGGCGCTGCTCAATGGGAGTGCGGGCGGGGACCTTGCGCGGCCCATGCTCGGCCCACAGCCAGAACAGGGCGCGATTGGCGCATTGCCATTGGTCTTCGTCGATGGTGCGCGGCAGGAAGCGTGCAATCGTTGTGCCCTCGGGCGTCACGCCGCCGCCGATCATCTCGGCGATGGAGCCCGTGACCACCACACTGGGCAGGTCCGGGTCCAGCGCGGCATGGGCTCGCCGCATATTGCCCTCGGTGCCCTCGCGACCGAGTTGTTCCTCGGCCAGCCCGGTCACCACGATGGGCAGCTCATGCGGCGGCAGCGCGTCGGTGTAATGCAGCACCGAAGTCACCGGCAGGTTCTCGCAGCCCACCGGGCCGTCGATGATGACTTGCAGGCCCTTGATGGCCGTGAACACATACACAGCGCCCCAATAGCCGCCGGCCCGGTCGTGGTCGATGACGAAGTTCACAGCATCTGCTCCGACTGCCGGCGCTTCATCAGCTTGATGACCTGCCGCCGCGTGTCCTCCCGGAACTCGGGATGCAACACCGGGGTGTCACTCCAGACACCGGCCTTGTCGCCAGCGCCCGCATCCCCGAAGAAGTCCCGCATGGCGTGGAACCGCGACTGGTTGTTGATGGCGCCGTTGATGACCTGCGCCAGCGAGCCGGCGCCCGCCGGGCCCATCAGCGGCCGGGCGGAAATCAGATTGGTGAAGTACAGGGCCGGCAGCCCACGCTGCTTGCAGGCCTGCACCAAGGGCGTGGTGCCGATGGCCAGTTGCGGGCGATGGCGTTGCACCGCTGCCAGGTCCTGCTCCAGCGACGCGCGGTATTGCACTTCACAGCCGTGAGCCTCCAGCCACACCCGGTCCGGCTCGGACCACGGTGTGCGCGGGCAGGCGGTACCGACGTAGGGGACGGTGGCGCCGCTGTCGATCAGCAGACGCGCCACCAGCAGTTCGGAGCCCTCATAACCGCTGACGGTCACCTTGGCCGTGGTGGGGGCTCGGGCCAAGGCCCCCCGGATGGCCGGCAGCACGGCTGCAATGGCCGCCTCCACCTGGGCCTTGGGCACTTCGGCCGCTTCTCCCACGGCCCGCAGCCAGGCTTCCGTGCCTTCAGCGCCCACGGGGGCGGAGGGCACCACGGGTCGCCCTGCGGCCTGCAGTTCCCGCACGCAGGCGGTGTAGAAAGGATGCGTCGCGGCCACGACCGAACAGTCCAGCGCGGCATACAGCTCACGCCATTCGCGGGTGGGTACGGCGGGCCCGACCTTGAGGCCCATGGGCGCCAGCATGCCGCCGATGACCATCGGGTCGGCAGGAAAGAGTTCACCCAGCAGGCTCACCGTCCTGGCCGTATCCAGGCCCTGCTCTCGCCAGCCTTTGGGGGCGGCCACCGGGCCAGCCTCCGCCTCGCTGCGCGCCCGCTGCAGCATGGCGCCGGCCAGCACATCCTTGGCCTCCGCATGCGTGGGAACGCCGAAGCCGGGCACGTCGATGCCGATGATGCGTACACCATTGATGACCTTGGGCAGCAATTGCAACGGCACACCGCTGGCGGTCGGCACACAGAGGTTGATGACCACCAGGGCATCCAGCTGCGCCGGATCCGCCTGGGCATGCACGGCGTCGCGAATGTCCTCGAACAGCTTGCCCGTGACCAGGCTCTCGCTGTTGAAGGGGACATAGCCCACGCTGCGCTTGGCCCCATAGAAATGCGAGGTGAACGTGAGGCCATACACGCAGCAGGCCGATCCGCTCAGGAGGGTGGCCGTGCGGCGCATGCGCAGGCCCACACGCAGCGCCCCGAAGGCCGGGCACATGCTCTGCGGCTGGTCATGCGGGCCGGTGTGGCTGGTGGGATAGTCGGCCGCGTAGCGCGCCAGCGTCTCCCGCGTAGCGGCGCTTTCGGCCTGGGCGCGTTCAACCGTGGCGTGGCATGGGCTCATGGTCGTCTTTCTGGAGTCAGGCGGCGTCGTAGACGACTTCCAACGTGGGCTTGTGGATCTCGGTCCGGCCCACCATGTCAAACACGGTGGCGGGTTCCATCTGGAAGTCGCGCCCGGTCACCTCGGCGGAAAACAGTCCCAGCAGTTCATCCTGGGACTGCGGCTTGGGCCGCACCGGGGGCGCCTCCGCCACATGGGCGGCCAGCTCCGCAAACAGCGGGCCCCACTCCCCTTCGGGCTTGCCGATGATTTCGTAGCTGGCGCTCTTGCGGCGGATGTCGTCATGCGCCGGAATGGCGGCCAGCACCGGGATGCCAGCATTGCGAGCGAAGGCGGCGGCTTCACCGGTGCCGTCGTCCTTGTTGATCACCATGCCGGCCACGCCAACATTGCCGCCCAGCTTGCGGAAGTACTCCACCGCACTGCAGACGTTGTTGGCGACGTAGAGGCTTTGCAGGTCATTGCTGCCCACCACAATCACCTTCTGGCACATGTCGCGCGCAATCGGCAGGCCAAAGCCCCCACACACCACATCGCCCAGGAAGTCCAGCAGCACGTAGTCGAAACCCCAGTCGTGGAAGCCCAGCTTCTCCAGGGTTTCGAAGCCGTGGATGATGCCGCGCCCGCCGCAGCCGCGCCCGACCTCCGGGCCGCCCAGCTCCATCGCATACACGCCGTCGCGCTTGAAGCAGACATCGCCGATGGCCACCGCCTCGCCGGCCAGCTTCTTGCGGCTGCTGGTCTCGATGATGGTGGGGCAGGCCTTGCCGCCGAACAGCAGGCTGGTGGTGTCGCTCTTGGGATCACAGCCGATCAGCAGCACCTTCTTGCCCTGCTGGGCCATCATGTAGCTGAGGTTGGCCAGGGTGAAGCTCTTGCCGATGCCGCCCTTGCCGTAGATGGCGATGATCTGGGTGGTCTTGGTCACCGGCCCGGTGGCGGGCGCATCGGGCTCGATGGCCGCCTCGTCTCTCAAGGCCTGGGTGCGGGGCTGGAAATGCATCGGCGCTTCGGCCGGAAGGGTCGAGGTGCTCATGGCGCCCTCCGGTTGAGGGCAGGCATCGACCGAATCCCCGCAGCTTGCGCAGGGAGGCGGACCGGCTTCGGTACCGACACAGGGTGTCTCATGCGTGGTGTCTCCAGTCCAGGACCATCTTCAGGCAGCGGGCATCCCCAAAGGCTTGCGCATAAGCGGCCCCCGCGTGCTCGGCCGGTTCGGCATGGGTCAGCAATCCGTCGAGGGACAGGCGGCCGGCATGCAGCAGCGCATTCACGGCCAGCATGTCGGGCCGCTTCCATTCAGCGGCGATGCGGATGCGGGCTTCGCGCGTGAAGGCCGGCGCAAAGTTCAGTGACAGGGGCTGGGCATAAAAGCCGGCCAGCACCACTTCGCCGCCGAAGGCCATGCGCCCGATCAGGCTGTCCAGCAGGCTGGCGTCGCCGCTGACGTCATAGATGGCGCGATAGTCGCGGCGGGGATCGTCCTGCGGATGCATCACGCGGTAGCCCACCGCGCCGTCCTGGCGCAGGGGGTTGGTTTCCCAGACGGTGAAGTCCAACAGACCCGCCGCCACATTCATGCGGGCCAGCAGCCGCCCCAGCACCCCATGACCCACGATCAGGTCCGGCGGTGTGTGCGGCTGCCCCTGCCCGCCGCCGGCCACGCTGTGATAAGCCGTCGCGGCCAGCGCCAGCAGCACGGCCTGCTCGCCCAGCTTCTCATCCACCGGGATGACCTTGGCGCCCGGCACGACCAGCCGCGAGGCCGAGGCCCCAAACAGGCCGCGCACCTCGCCAAAACAGCGGGCGCCCGGCACAAACACGCGCTGGCCCACCCAGTTGCTGCTGCCGGCGTTGACCGCCATCACGCGGCCCACCGCTTCGTAGCCGGGCACCAGCGGGTAGCCCATGCCCGGAAACATCGGCATGGTGCCGTCCCAGATCAGGCGTTCGGTGCCTGTGCTGATGCCACTGAATTCCACCTCGACCACCACATCCCCCTCCTGCAGCGCAGGCAGCCGCAAGGGCGCAAGGCTGAGGTGCTGGGGTTGCTCGATGACGACGGCGGTGGTGTTCATGAGCGGTCCGGGAGAGCGGTGAGGCCAACCGGTGAAGCTGTGGTGTCCATGTGAGTCATACTACGCTTACATCGCCAAACGTCAATCTAGATTTACATTCGAAGAGGAGGGGGTTTTCGCGAGGAGGATGCTGGCCTGCAAGGGCAAGGCGGTCGGCAGGCACCGCACCTGCACAAATCCCGCCTCGGCCAGCAGGGCGCGCAGCCGCTGCTCGCTGCGCGGCTCGCCGCGCCCCATGGCCAGCAGGTAGACCCCGAAATAGGCGTCACCCATGCGCTGCGCGCCGGGCGTGTCGGCCAGGGGTTCCGCCAGCAGCAGGCAGCCACCGGGCACCAGCGCCTGGCGCACCGCTCGGAGCAGCCGCAACACGCGTGCATCGTCGTGGTCATGCACAACTCGCAGCAGGGTCACCAGGTCGGCGCCGCCGGGCAGCTGGTCCTGCAGGAAGTCGCCGCCCACGGCGCTGCAGCGGCCGGACAGTCCGGCCTGCGCGAAGCGCTGCCGGGCTGCGGCCGCCACGCCCGGAAGATCAAACACCTGCACCTCAAGGTCCGGAGCCGATTGCGCGGCACGGCTGGCAAATGCACCGTTGCCGCCGCCCACGTCCAGCAAGCGGCGGTGGCGGCGCAACGAATAGGCACCCAGCACCTGGTCGGCCACCAGGGGCTGCGAGGCGGCCATCAGATCGGAATAGGCCTTCAGCCGTTCGGGCGGCAGAGCCTGCGGCGCATCGGTACCGGCATAAGGCCAGTAATCCGCCAGCCCGGCGTCTCGCCGCCCACCGCGCAAAAGCGCCAGGGGGTCGGCCAGATCACGGTAGAGCGCGGCGTGATGCTCGATCATGGCGGCCAGTCCCGCGTCGCCCGCCAGCGGGGCGCCGAGCGGCCCCAGGCCATATCGCTCCAGGGGGCGCCGTTGCAGCAGTTGCAGCGCCACGGCCGCACGCAGCAGCCGCTCGGCCGACGCCAGCGGCAGTTGCCAGTGCAGCGCCAATGCCGATGCACTCTGCGGCCCCTCCGCCAGCAGCAGTTCAAACACGCGCAGCTGCACGCAGGCCAGCAGCACCTGCGAATACACAAAGCCGGCCACCAGATCAAACACGCCGGCCGCCCGTCGCCGTGCGACCCAACGGGTCAGCGGAAAGGCCTGGGCCCAGCGCCTGAAGCTGGCACTGGCCAGCAGGCGGTCTCGCCAGGCCAGCGGCGCGTCCGTCCAGTGGGTGGCAGGCACTGCAGAACCAGGGGTGGGGCTGACACGTGCCATGCGGGGCTCGCTCAGGCCGCCGCAGCAACGCGTGCCGACAGGTGCTGCGGCACCAGGCGGTCCGCCTCCCGGCGGATCAACTGCCGGAACTGCGTCGCGCCGGGGCAGGCCGGCACCGTCAGCAGCGTGGCCTGAACCAGGCGCTGGAACTCCGCCATCGCCCCCTCCAGGCCCAGTTCGCGGGCATAACTGGGGCGGTTGAGCGCCACATCCTGGCCGCCAGGTTTGCCCAGCGCCTGCGCATCCAGCATCACATCACGAATATCGTCCGCCACCTGGTAGGTCTGGCCCAGGCGTTCGCCCAAGGCCCGCCACGGCTCGCCATCCGCGCCGGCGGCCTGCGCACCGGCCATGGTGGCTGCGGCAAACAGAGCGCCGGTCTTGGCCTGCTGATAGTCCGCCAGCGACAACTGCGGCTCGCATTCCCAGGCCTGCCCGGCCACGATGCCCATCGGCATGCCCACGCCCTGCGTGATCGCTCGCAGCAGCACCGGCAGCCGCGAGAGATGGTGGCGCGCCGAACGGCTCAACACCTCAAAGGCCGCCACGATGAGCGCATCGCCCGCCAGCACCGCGAGCCTTTCCCCAAAAGCCCGATGGACCGACAGCCGGCCCCGGCGGGTTTCGGCACCGTCAAAACAGGGCAGATCGTCATGGACCAGGGACGCGCAGTGCAGCAGTTCGATGGCCGCCAACGCGGCATCCGTCAGGCCCGGGTCATCTTCCCCACAGGCCTGCGCAACAGCCAGGGTGAGCTTCGGCCGAATGCGGGCGCCGCCCGGGAAGACGGCATGCAGCATGGCGGCGGCCAATTGCGGCGGGTGGCCTGGTTGCAGGGCTGGGGCCAGGCTGGCCCGCAGGGCGCGTTCGATCCGGTCGTCTGAGGGCATGAGCGGCCTTTGCTGAATCTTCCGCATGTACACACGGAATTACATTACAGTTCGTCAATCAGAATAGACAACTCCTGGAGTCGCGTCAATGAACCGTGTCCGACCGCTGGCCCCGCTGCAAGCACCGCGTGTGGTGGTCATCGGTGCGGGCATGGGCGGGCTGACGGCGGCGGCGCTGCTGGCCCGGCAGGGCTTGGACGTGCAGTTGCTGGAACGCGCAGAAGCGCCGGGCGGCAAGATGCGGCCGGTGGAGCTGGGCGCCTTGCGCCTGGACGGCGGGCCTACGGTGCTGACCATGCGCTGGGTGTTTGAAGAGCTGTTCCAACGCCTGGGCACCACGCTGGACCAACATGTCCACCTGCACCGCAGCGAAGTGCTGGCCCGGCATGCCTGGAGCGCCAGCGAGCGGCTGGACCTGTACGCGGACCTCGAACAGAGCATCGACGCCATCAGCCGATTCAGCAGCCCGGCGGAAGCCTCCCGCTACCGGGCCTTCTGCCAACGCGCCGCACAGGTCTTCCACACGCTGGACCCGTCCTTCATCCGTGCCAGCCGCCCCTCGCCGGTGTCGCTCACCTGGCGGGTGATGCGGCAGCAGGGGCTCGCGGGCTTGTCTCAACTGCTGCGCATCTCTCCGTTCACCTCGCTATGGCGGGAACTTGGCCGCTTCTTCCATGACCCGCGCCTGCATCAGCTCTTTGGCCGTTACGCCACCTATTGCGGCAGCTCGCCTTTTGAGGCTCCGGCCACGCTGATGCTGGTGGCCCATGTCGAGCGGGAGGCGGTCTGGCAGGTGGAAGGCGGCATGGCGCGCCTGGCGCAGGCATTGGCCCACTGCGGCCAGCAGCAGGGCGTGCGCCTGCGCTGCAACGCAGAGGTTCATCGGCTGATGGTGCGCGATGGCCGGATCTGCGGCGTGCAACTGGCCGACGGTGAACAGCTGGCGGCAGACGCGGTGGTCTTCAACGGGGATGCCAGAGCCCTGACGGAAGGCCTGCTGGGCCCGGCGGCTCCACAGGGCCTGTGCCATGGCAGCCCTTCGCTTTCGGCGCTCACCTGGCATGCCGAAGCCACCACCGGCGGCCTGGACCTGTCGCATCACAACGTGTTCTTCGGACCGGCCACCGGCTATCGCGCCGAGTTCGACGCCATTGCGGCCGGGCGATTGCCCGAATCGCCCACCGTGTATGTCTGTGCCCAGGACCGCAGCGGCCAGGCCCACAGACGACGGCCCGGGCTGGTGGCCGGACAGCGCCTGCCGGAACGCCTGATGTGCCTGGTCAATGCCCCGGCCGACGCCCCCGGGCGCGGCCTCACCGCCGAGGAGATCGCCCGATGCGAGCAACAGATGTGGGGGCGGCTGCGCGCGGCGGGGCTGCAGGTGAGCCTGTCCAGCCCGCCGCTACAGACGCGGCCGCTGGACTTTGCGCAACGCTTCCCGGCCAGTCAGGGCGCCCTGTATGGACCGGCCAGCCGGGGCTGGCGCGCGAGCTTCCACGCGCGGCCGGCGGGCCGAACGCCGTTGCCGGGCCTTTTTCTGGCGGGCGGGTCGGTGCATCCGGGGCCGGGTGTGCCGATGGCGGCCCTCTCGGGCCGGTTGGCAGCCGATCAACTGATCGAGGACCTGGCTTCGACCTGGCGGTCCCACCCGGTGGTTATGCCTGGTGGTATGTCGATGCGCTGAGCGCGCCCCAGGCGGACGGCAGCCAACATGCCCTGACGCTGATTGCCTTCATTGGCAGCGTGTTCTCGCCCTACTACGCCTGGGAACGCCGTCGCCACGGAGACGACCAAGCGCAGGCCGAGGCGCACTGCGCGCTCAACGTCTCGCTCTATCGACGCGCCCCCGGCGCGCGGCAGTTCTCCCGGCGCTGGGCCATGACGGAACGTGCAGCCCCCGCCCTCCAGCGAGACGCCGATCACCTGGACATCGGCCCCAGCCGGCTCGTCTGGCGAGCCGATGGACGTTTGCAGATCGACATCAACGAATGGACGGTACCCTGGCCCCGTCGTCTGAGGGGCCAGGTGCTGCTGCAGCCGGGCGCCCTGCCCGGACGCTCCTTTGCCCTCGATGGCCAGGCTCGCCACCACTGGCAGCCGATCAGCCCCAGTGCTCAGGTGTCGGTGGAATTCAGCGCACCGGCCTGCCAATGGACGGGAGATGCTTATCTGGACACCAACCATGGCAGCCGGCCGCTGGCGCGGGACTTCCACAGCTGGCAGTGGCAACGGAGCAGCCAGGCGGGGGGGGCCACCCAGGTGCTGTACGACGTGCGAGGCTTGCAGGGGCCGGCGCAGACCCTCTCGCTGGCCATTGAAGCGGATGGCCGTGTGCATGCCGTGCCGCTGAAGCCACCACAGCGCCTGCCTTCCACGGCGTGGCGCATGCACCGGCACAGCCGGGGCCATCAGCCGCCGGAGCTGGTGGCCACACTGGAGAGCGGACCGTTCTACTGCCGTTCTTTGCTGCTGGACCGGGAGGGTGATGCACAAGCCCATGCCCGCGGCGGCGTGCTGGCCGTGCATGAAAGCCTGTCGCTGCAGCGCTTTGAACAAGCTTGGGTCCAGGCCCTGCTTCCGTTTCGCATGCCCCGGCGCGCCGCCGGGCCTTGGGGACGCTGATGGCCCGCGTCTTCATGCTGGGCGCAAGCGGCACCATCGGCCAGGCCACCGTACGGGCGCTGCGTCGGCGGGGACATGAGATCGTGTGCCTGGTGCGTCCACGGGCAGGGGTGGGCGGGCGACTGGATGTTTCCGACCTGGGCCGGTTGCTGCCGGGTGCTGAACTGCGAGTGGGTCATGCAGGAGATCTGCAGTCCCAGCAGCAGGACGGCTGGCGGGGTGAACGCTTTGACGTGCTGGTGTCCTGCCTCGCCTCCCGCACCGGCATGCCCCGCGATGCCTGGGCGGTAGACCATGAGGCCCACCTTCATGCGCTGGCCTGCGCACGGGCCGCCGGGGTCCGGCAGGTGGTGTTGCTGTCCGCGCTGTGCCTGCAAAAACCCCAGCTCCCCTTTCAGCAGGCCAAGCTCGCCTTTGAGCGGGTCCTGATGGACGCCGGTCTGCACTGGTCCATTGTGCGGCCCACGGCGTTTTTCAAGTCCTTGTGCGGGCAGGTGAAGCGGGTGCGCCGGGGCCAGCCCTTTCTGCTGTTTGGGGACGGCAGGCTCACGTCCTGCAAGCCCATCAGCGATGACGATCTGGCCAACTATCTGGCCGACTGTCTGCACGACCCCGACCGCACCGACCGCATCCTGCCCATCGGCGGCCCCGGGCCGGCCTTGACCCTGCGGGACCAGGGCGAGTTGCTGTTCCGGGCGCTGGGCCTTCCACCGCGTTTCCGCGAAGTGCCGGTGGGGCTGATGGATGCCATCGTCGGCAGCCTGGGCCTGCTGGGACGGGTCTGGCCCGCTGCCGCCGACAAGGCAGAGCTGGCGCGCATCGGTCGCTACTACGCCACCGAGTCCATGCTGGTGATGGACCCGCTGACCGGACGCCCGAATGAACGGCTCACCCCGTCGGCGGGTCGCCAGACCCTGGGGGAGTTTTATGCGGCGCTGGCGCGTGGGGAGGTGACGCTGCCGGAGCGGGGAGATCACGCTGTGTTTTGAGTTGCTCGCGCTTCCAGCGCCACCAGCTCCACCACTGCCAGCCGGCCCAGCCCATCACCAGGCCAAAGACCAGCACCAGTTCGATCAGGCCGTAGTGCCGGTCCTGGATCATGGACCGCTGCGCAGGAACAAGCGCTGCACCGAGCTCACCCATTGCTGCTGCGCCTCTCCAGCGCTGCCATGCAGCTCGCTCAACGCGCCGTGCAGCATCTTGCGGGTCAGCGCAGCGGAGAGCGATTCCATCACCGCGTCCACATCCTGCCCCCGGGCCAGGGACCGCCGGGCCTTGAGCAGCTCCGCCTGTCGCCAGTCCTCGATCTGCCGCTGCAAGGCCTGGATCACCGGCACGGCGGCCCGCTGCTCCAGCCATTGCGAAAAGCTGTCCACGCCGGCACTGACGATGGCCTCGGCCTGCGCCACCGCAGCCTGCCGACGCTCGCCGTTCACCTGCACCTGTCGGGCCAGGTCGTCCACCGTGTAGAGATAGACATCATCCAGCCGAGCCACTTCCGGTTCGATGTCGCGCGGCACCGCGAGGTCCAGCATCAGCATCGGGCGCCGCTTGCGCTGCCGCACCGCCCGCTCCACGGCGCCCAGGCCGATCAGCGGCAGGCTGCTGGCCGTGCAGCTGATGACGATGTCGAAGTGGCCCAGCGCCTCGCCCAGTGCGGACAGCGGCAACTGGTCGGCGCCCAGCCGCTGCGCCAGCGCCTGGCCACGCTCCGCGCTGCGATTGGCCACCGTCATCCTCAACGGCTTCTGGGCGGCGAAATGGGTCGCCACCAGTTCGATCATCTCGCCCGCACCGATGAACAACACGCGCCGCTGCGGCAGGTCGTCAAACAGTTGCTGGGCCAGGCGCACAGCGGCCGCCGCCAGACTGACCGCATGGCTGCCGATCTCGGTCCGGCTGCGCACTTCCTTGGCGACGGCAAAGCTGCGCTGGAACATCTGATGCAGCGTGGTGCCCAGGGTGCCGGCCGTTCCGGCCTCGCGCACCGCCACCTTCATCTGTCCGAGGATCTGCGGCTCACCCAGCACCATCGAATCCAGGCCCGCCGCCACACGGAATGCATGGCGGGCCGCCTCCACACCCTCGCGGCAATAGCTGTGCTGGCGCAATTCCCCCGGGGCGGTCTCCCCCTGCCGGGCCAGCCATTCCATGGCCGGCTCCACCAGCCCCAGGGCATGCCGCGGGCATCCGCTGGCCGGCAAGCCCACATAGACCTCGGTGCGGTTGCAGGTGGACAGGATGGCGACCTCGGCACGCGCCTGGGACAAGTGATCCCTCAGCCCCTGGATGCTGCGCCCCAGCGCCTCGGCGGGAATGGCAAAACGCCCCCGCAGGTCCAGCGGCGCACTGCCGTGGTTCAGACCCAGCGCCAGCACCGTCATGCTGCGCTCCGGTGCCAGGCGGCATCGCGGTCTTCGCGCTCCAGCCGGCTGAACAGGTCGATCACCGCCTCGGTGCGCGGCAGGCGCTGCGGTGCCGGGACACCCGCCACGGCGCTCAGCAGCGGCTCGCAGGACGACAGAGGGGGCGCCGCGAGCCACCGACGCGAGGGCCAGAGGTCCAGGCCCGCCAGCGCCAGCCACTTGAGCTTGCGGGAGCCCGGCACGACCGCGCGCCGCTGCACTGAATCAAATCCCGCGCGAGCCACTTCACGCCCCACGGCGGCATACAGGAAGCGGGCGGCATTGATGCCGGGGCGGCAGGCCAGCGGCAAGCAGGTGATGCCGGCCGCTGCCCGTGCATAGAGCGGCTCGGCGGCCTGCAGCAGCCGCTGCACCACCGAAGCCAAGGCGGGACTGTGCTGCGGGTCGGCGAGCCAGGCCTGCGGGGACAAGCCCGCGTCGCGCAACCATTGCTGCGGCAGGTAAAGACGGCCCATGCGGGCATCTTCGCCCACATCCCGCGCAATGTTGGAGAGCTGCATGGCCACCCCCAGGTCGCAGGCGCGGGCCAGTGCCGCCGGGTCGCGGGCGCCCATCAGCAGGCTCATCATCGCGCCCACGCTGCCCGCCACACGGGCGGCGTAATCCAGCAGGTCGTCGAGTGTCTCGTACCGACGGCCCTCCACATCCCAGGCCAAGCCCTCCAGCAGCAGGTCCAGCAGCGCACGGGGGATGCCGAAACGCGCCACCACCGCCGCCAGCGCACGGTCGGCCGCCACCGGTTGCGGGCGGCCTTCAAACACCCCGTCCAGCCGTCGGCGCAACTGAGTCAGGGCCAGGCGTCGGCCGCCCTCCACGTCCACCGTGTCGTCGGCCAGCCGGCAGAAGCCATACAGCACCGTGGCCGGAGCACGCACGCTGGGCGGCAGCAGCAGCGAAGCAGCATGAAAGGTCTTGGAGTGATAGGCCAGGCTGGCCCGGCAGACCGCGAGATCGGCCTCCAGCAGTTCACGCGGGTCGTGCATGGACAAGTCCTTCCTGGACGAGAGATGAGACGGGCCGGGCCAGGTCGCGGCCGTGAGGCACCACCGAATCCAGCACCCGCGCCGACGACAGCACACCCGGAAGTCCGGCGCCCGGATGGGTGCCGGCACCCACGAGGTAGAGGCGCTCCACCTCCTCGCTGCGGTTGTGCGGACGGAACCAGGCGCTTTGAGTCAGCACCGGTTCCAGCGAAAACGCGGCGCCCTTGTAGGCGCTGAGGCGGTCTTCAAACCCCTGCGGCGTCAGCATCAGCGAGCTGACCACGGCCTCTTCCAGGCCCGGC
Source organism: Roseateles sp. SL47 (assembly GCF_026625885.1). Taxonomy (NCBI): domain Bacteria; kingdom Pseudomonadati; phylum Pseudomonadota; class Betaproteobacteria; order Burkholderiales; family Sphaerotilaceae; genus Roseateles; species Roseateles sp. SL47. Next base: position 49,268 of record NZ_CP113068.1, read on the forward strand.
AGCAGCGTCTCGGACAGCCGCTGGGCAATCGCGGCCCGGTAGGGCTCGGCCTGCTCGCGCCAATCCACGCCGGCGTCCAGATGCGGGACGGGCGACAGCACATAAAAGGTGTCGCACCCGGGCGGGGCCAGGCTGGGGTCGGTGGCGGTGGGCCGGTGCAGATAGAGGCTGAAGTCGTCGGCCAGATGCTTGCGGCGGAAGATGTCGTCCAGCAGGCCTTCATACCGTGGGCCCAGCGAGATGGTGTGGTGGGCCACCTCCGGGTATTGGCGCCGCGTCCCGAAATACCAGACGAACAGGCTCATCGAATAGCGCGCCTTGTTGATGCGGCGGTTGGTCCAATGGCGGCGGTAGCGCTCAGGCAGCAGGTGGCGGTAGGTCCAGGCGGAATCGGCATTGGAAACCACCACCTCCGCCCTCAGCCGTTCCCCCGAGGCCAACTGCACGCCGCAGGCCGCGCCCTGCTCCACCAGGATCTCCTGCACCGCTGCGCCACAGCGCACTCGGCCGCCCTGACCTTCGATCAGCCCCACCAGGCCCCGCACCAGCGCACCGGTACCGCCCATGGCGAAATGCACACCAAAGCGGCGCTCCAGGAAGGCGATGAGGCAATAGACCGAGGTGGTGGAGAACGGGTTGCCGCCCACCAGCAGCGACTGGAAGGTCAGCACCACCCGCAGCTTCTCGTCTTTGACATGCTTGCACGCCAGGCCCCAGACGGTGCGCCAGCCTTCCAGCTTCAGCAGGTCGGGCAGCACACGGGCCATGTCGGTCCAGCGCTCGAAGGACACATGCCCCAGTTGCTCGAAGCCCACGCGGTAGATGGCCTCACTGGCCTGGAGAAACCGCTCGTAGCCCGCCACATCGCCCGGCGCCAGCCGTGCCACCTCGGCGCGCATGGCCTGGGCATCTCCGCTGTAGTCGAAGGTGGTGCCGTCGTGAAAGCGCACGCGGTAGAACGGGGACACCGGGCGCAGCTCGACGTCATCGGCGAGCCGTTTGCCGCACAGGGCCCACAGCTCTTCAAACAGAAACGGCGCGGTGATGACCGTGGGGCCAGCATCGAAGGTGAATCCGTCCTGGCGGTGGACATACCCGCGGCCGCCAGGGGCATCGAGCTGTTCCAGCACCGTGACGCGGTAGCCTCTGGCTCCCAGCCGGACGGCTGCGGCCAGCCCCCCGAACCCACTGCCGATGACCACAGCATGCGGTGAGGAGGAGGCAGTGGCGGGCACGCCCGGGCTTTCTGTCAACATGCATTTATCTTATTCTTGTCCACTTTAGTTTACAACACGCATGCCACCTGATTTTCCCGACCCCGTCACCGTCCAGGCCGCAGGCGTGCGCTGGCGGGTGCTGTGCGTCGGCCCGAGCGGGCCGGGCGGAATGACGGGGTCCACCGGGGCCACGGCCCCGCCGGACCTGCTGCTGCTGCACGGCACGGGCTCGTCGCTGCACTCCTGGCGGCGATGCCTGCCGGGCCTGGCGCTGCACTTCCGGGTCATCGTGCCGGACCTGCCTGGCCACGGAGGCTCCTCCGCCTTCCCCGACCGGCAGGCCAGCCTGCCGCGCATGGCGGCAGCGGTGGCCGAGTTGCTGCAGGTGCTGGGCAGCACGCCCGTGCTGGCGGCGGGGCATTCCGCTGGCGCGGCGGTGATGGCGCAACTGGCGTTGGACGGACGCATGCCCTCGCTGCGCGGTTTGCTGGCCGTGAACGGAGCCCTGGAGCCCTTGCCCGGTCTGATGGGGCTGGTGGCGCCCACCGTGGCCCGCTGGGCGTCCCGCAGTGAGTTGCTGCCGTCCTGGGTCACCCGGCATGCGGCGCAGCCTCGCGCCTTGGGCCACCTGATCGCCTCGACCGGATCACGGCTGGATGAAGCCGGTGTGGCGCACTACCGGGAACTGCTGAGCCAGCCGGCCCATGTCCGGGGCGTGCTGGACATGCTGGCCCATTGGCGGCTGGAGGCCTTGACCGCCCGATTGCCGGCGCTGCGCATGCCGCTCTGGCTGGTGGCCGGGCTGGCGGATCGCACCACGGCGCCTGTGCGCTCGCTGGAGTTGTCCCGCCAAATGAAGCAGGGGCGCTTTGTGCCGCTGAAAGGATTGGGGCACCTGGCTCATGAGGAAGCCCCTGCGTCGATCAACGCGCTGCTGATGGAACTGTGGGGTCACACGGCAGCCGGTGCCGAAACGGCTGCCGACACGGCCGCATAGACCTGCGCAGCCTCGCCATGTGGAAGGGGTACGTAGCGCGCGCCCATGGCCTGCGCCAGCACCAGCGCGGCCGGTTCCGGGCGGGAGGAGGTGTCGATGAGCAGGCTCTGCAGCCCATCCGCACGCAGACGCCGCGCGGCGGTGAGGGCGTCCTGCCCCGCCTGCAGACGCCCGGCATGGCCATCACGGGTGATGTTGGCGCGGGCATCGGTGAGAAACACCAGCACCACCCGCCCGCCGTCACGGGTCTGCACATGGCGGCCCAGCAGCCACGCCGCTTCGATGCCCGCTGCCAGGGGCGTTCCGCCGCCACCCGGAAGACTGCTGAGGGCACGACGGGCGCGCGCCAGCGAGCGAGTGGGTGACAACAACAGCTCGGCACCGGCATTGCGGAACGCCAGCAAGGCCACCCGGTCGCGACGCACATAGCAGTCCGCCAGCAGCAGTTCCACCGCGCCCTTGGCCTCGGCCAGGCGACTCATCGCCTGGGAGCCGGACGCGTCCACCACAAAGACGGTGGTCGTCTCCTGCGGGCGGCGGAAGCGTTTGAGATGCAAATCGTCCCGGCGCAGCAGCAGGGGCATCGTGGCCGGCGCCAGCCCTTGTTGTTCCCGCTCGGACGTACGCAGCCGCTGCCACGGGATCGCGGCGCGCAGTGTGGCCAGGAGGTCGATACGGCTGCCCCGGCGCAGCGGGCCGCGGCGGGGGTGAGCGGGCGCCCGCTCTGCGCAGGTCGGGACGCAGCCCCCTTGCGGCCGCTGCTGCCACCGCCGCGAGCAATTCCACCAGCCAGGCTTTCGAGCAGTCCGGGCGGGATGGCGGCACGTGCGGCGGCCAGGGTCTGGTCCTGAAGGGCTTGCGCCGGATCGCGCGTGCAAGGGGGCACTGGGGCACGGGTGGGATCGCGGGAGCCATCGCGGGCGCTGTCATGGAGGGCCTCTTCTTCGACGTCGGGAGTCGTGTCCGGCTGGGTGTCATGCGCCTCGTCCGCCTGCGGGTCGCTCCTGGCATTCTCCGCATGCTCCGCCTTTTCTCCGTGCTTCGCGTTGTCGTCGAGCTTTTCCTCCGCCGCATCGCCTGGGTCCTTGCCGGCCGCCGAGGATGCATCCGGAGGGGCCGCCTGGGACTCCACGTCCGGTGACTGCGGCAAGGTGCGTGCACGAGGTGCGAGCACCAACCGGGCGGCCAGTTCGGCATCGGCCTGGCTGACTGCGGCCCGGCCTTCAAGGGCTGCTGCCGCACGCGCGGCACACCAGGCCTGCCAGACGGTGCGCATGGAGTTCAGCCCCAGGGCTGCAGCGGTGGCGCACAGGGCCTGCACCACCTCCGGGTCGCAGGGGACGGCCGGGAGGCGGGCACGCGCGGCGAGCAGATCGGGCAGCGGCATGGCCCCAGAGCCCATGACTGTCATCGTCACCGTCACCATCAACCCAAGCCGCTCACTCAAGGACGCGGGCAGCGCTTCATCCTCGTCCAGGCCCTCATCCAAGGCCAGCACACACAGGCCAGCGCAGGCGTCCAGATGAGCCGCCAATCGGCCGGCCAAGCCCGCCTCCGCCCGCTCAGCCATGGGCAGCAGCAGCACCCCGCCAGCGGCCTCGGCCAGCAGGCCCGCCTGATGCACCGGGCGGCCTGCCGCCAGACTCAGCCCCAGATCCAATCCGCCAAGCAGCCGCTCATCGTCCACCTGCAGCGGCAGACGCCGCCACGGCGTCCCAGGCGGCAAGGCCTGGCGAAGGTCCGCCAGCACGGCATCCCGGACGGGGCTCGCGCTGCCACGCAGCACCAGGCCTCCCAGCCCGGCCGGATCCACCGCCAGCAGCCATGCGGCCTGCCAGGCCGGTGGCCAGGCGCTCAGTGCCATAACTCGGTGACCGCGCGCTCGATGCGCTCGCCCGACGCGGTGTCGTCCAATGGATTGCGACGCAAGCGATGGCGCAGTGCGGGCACGGCCACCTCCCGCAGGTGATCCAGCGTCACGCCCGCATCCCCTTCCAACGCCGCCAGCGCACGCGCCGCGCGCATCAGCGTCAATTCCCCGCGCAGGCCGTCACTGCCCACCGCCACGCACAATTCGGCGGCCCGATGCAGCACATCATCCCCCACGGCAAGTCCAGCCAGCCGCTCCCGCGCCTGCAGAATCTGGCGGCGCACGCGGGCATCGGCCTTGGCCCACTGGGCACTGAAGGCGGCCGGGTCCCGCTCATACGCATCACGGCGACGCACCACCTCCACCCGCTGCGCGATGTCCGAGGGCGTCCGCACTTCCACCGACAGACCGAAGCGGTCCTGCAATTGCGGTCGCAGTTCCCCTTCTTCCGGATTTCCGCTGCCGATCAGCACAAACCGGGCCGGGTGGCGCAGGCTCATGCCTTCGCGCTCGATGACGTTTTCGCCCGAGGCGGCCACGTCGATCAGCAGATCCACCAGATGGTCTTCCAGCAGGTTGACCTCGTCGATGTAGAGGAAACCTCGATGGGCCCTGGCCAGCAGCCCCGGCTCGAAGACCTTCACCCCCTGCGACAAGGCACGTTCGAGATCCAGCGCCCCCAGCACGCGGTCTTCACTGGCGCCGAGCGGCAGGTCCACCACCGGCACCGGCAGCAGGTCGGTCTTGATGCGTGCACCGGCCTTCAGCCGCGCGCAGTCCTCACAGGCCGCCGAGGCGCCGGAGGCCTCCGGATCGCAGTGATAGCGGCAGCCGTGTACCGCCTTCATCTTGGGCAACAGCGCGGCCAGGCCGCGCACGGCGGTCGATTTGCCGGTGCCCCGATCCCCCAGCACCAGCAGTCCGCCGATGGCGGGCTCCACGGCGGCAATGAGGATGGCGCGTTTCATCTCGTCCTGGCCCACAAGGGCGGAGAAGGGATAGGGGGTGCTCATCTCGATCCATGCCCGTTGTGTGTGTCGTGATCACTGGCGCGACGCCGCGCCCGCCGGACGGTCTGGAAGGCCAGCAGCGCCAGCACCGGCACGCTGAGGCCCACAAACAGATCCACGTCCAGGTTCAGCCCCAGCGAACGGCTGCCCTTGGCCACATAGCCCACCACGCCCGCCATGTAGTAGACGATGGCAGCGATCGACAGTCCCTCCACCGTCTGCTGCAAGCGCAGTTGCAGCTTGGCGCGGCGATCCATCGATGCCAGCAGGGCCAGGTTCTGCTGTTCCCGCACGATGTCGACGCGCGTGGACAGCAGGTGGCTGGCCTGGGCGACACGTTCGGACAGGTCGTGCATGCGCCGCGACACCGTGGCGCAGGTGGCCACAGCCGGTGTGAAGCGCCGCGACATGAATTCGTCCAGCGTCTGCAGCCCGGAGAGCCGACGCTCCCGCAGTTCGTCGATGCGGGTACGCACCAGGTCGGCATAGGCGCGGCAGGCCGCAAAACGATATTGGCTGGCGGCCAGGCCGCTTTCGATTTCCGCTGCGAGCCGGGTCAGCTCCTGCAGCAGATTTTCATCGTGGCCGGTCTCGCGCGCATTGCCGGCAGCAATGCTGTCGGCCAGCGCGGCCAGGGAGCGTTCGATGGCCAGCAGGCGGGGCGACAGCCGCCGCGCCACCGGGAAGGCGAGCAGCGCCATCATGCGGTAGGCCTCGATCTCGAACAGCCGCTGCAGCATGCGGCCAGCGACCAGCGGCGTGAAACCCTGATCGATCAGCAGGATGCGGCCAAAGCCATCGCCATGGGTGAGGAAATCGGAATAGGCCAGGCCTGCACCGTCGCCCAGGGCACTGCCCACCACGGTGCGGCCACCAAAACACTGCTGCAACAGGTCGCCCAGGGCCAGGCCTTCGGTGGGTGACAGCAGCTCGGCATGGCCGGCGTATACCGTCATGCCGGGCACACCGGCCAGCCAGCCGGACGGCAGCTGCGCAGCGGCCGAATCCGAAAACGGGTCGCTGCCGGCCGCAGCAGTCAGCAGGGTGTAGCTGGAGAACTCGCCGTGACGTTCCCACTTCAGGCGCAATGCACCCATGGTGCCGCTCCAATGCACCGCATCGGCCGCTGGCGCCAGCTGGCCGTATTCGCGGCACAGACGGGCCAGATGGGTCAGCTCGCGTTCGCGTTCATCGGCGTCCACCAGCACCGCCAGGTAGCTGGCCCGCCCAGGGGCAGTCAGCGGTTCCGACGGCCGGGCATGCACCTCCATGGCGAGCGCCGCGCGTTCGGGAAGATCGGCCGGCAGCAGCCTCATGCGATCACGTCCATGGCGCGGTGCCCGGGAGCGGTGGCCGTCTGCGGAAGGCTCAGGCCTTCTTCACATAGGCGGAGCACCAGCCCTTGGCCGCGACATGCTTGCCCGCGAAGATCGGGCAGGGGCCGGAAGGCGCGCCCGCCTTGCCCTGGAAGAGCGAGCAATTGCCGCACGCTGCTCCGGCAACATACTTGGGCTGCTTCGCCTTGTCCACCTTGCTGGCATCGGCGTGATAGCCCAGCGATGCGGCGGTGGGGTCCTTCTCGTCGACCATCGTCTGTGACCAGGCGGGGCCGACCAGAAGGCCGACACCGGCCAGAGGAACGAGGCGGATGAACTGGCGACGGCTGTTCATGGGGGAAGCCTTTCATGTCTGCTGGCGTCGAAGGGGGAGAGAAACGACCGGTCGGCGCCAGCGGGCCCGAAGGTCGAAGAGATGGCTGATTCCGGCCGACACCAGGCAGGCACCGACCCAGATCACACCGGCACCGCCCAAGCCCAGCCGCAAGGCCAGGGCCAGGCTGAGGCCGGCCAGAAGATTGGGCACCAGGCCGGAAGGCCCTGCACGTCGCCGGGTCAGAAGCCAGAGCAATTCGATCAGGCTTGCCACCAGCACCAGCTCGCTCATCCGCAGCAGCAGATCGTGGTCGGTCATGACACCCTCGCCAGGCCCAGCAGGTGGGCCATGTCCTTGGCGAAGATGCGCACATGGGCCAGAAACCGGGCTCGCACCAGGCGCTTGTGCATGTAGGCATCAAAGGTGAGTTGCTGCACATCGCGGTCGCGGCAGATGCTGACGAAGCGCTCACGGCGTTTGTCGCTGCGGTACCAGAAGTGCTGCATCATCCCCAGCACCCAGAACACCCGGCCATGTTCACGCATGAAGCGCCGCCGCGCGCTGGCCAGGGCACGCACATTGCCGGTCTGAAGCAGTTGCGCCACCGCCTCGGCGGCCAGCCGGCCGCCCAGCATCGCGTAATAGATGCCCTCGCCGGACGCGGGAGCCACCACCCCCGCCGCATCTCCGGCCAGCACCACATCCCGCCCGTTGTCCCAGCGCGGCAGCGGCTTCATCGGGATGGGCGCGCCCTCCCGTCTCAGCGTGCGGGCATGGGACAGCCCGGCCGTCTCACGCAGTTGAAGCACACCGCGCCGCAGGGAGAAGCCTTTGTCCGCACTGCCGGTGCCCACGCTGACGCTGGCGCCATGCGGGAAGACCCAGCCGTAGAAGTCGGGGGACAGGCTGCCCCGGTAATGCACCTCGCATCGGCCGGGGGCATAACCCGCAGGCGGCGCATCGGGCACGGCCAGGATCTCGTGGTACGCGAAGACAAAACGGCCCCGGTCAGCGCCGGGCACGGCTTGCTGCGCCACCTGGGAGCGGGCGCCATCGGCACCGATCACGGCGCGGGCCCGCACCTGCTCGGGGCCGGCGTCCGTCTGGAAGTGCACCACGCGGACGCCGTCTTCATCCAGGCTCAATCGTTCAAACTGGCCCACCCGGCGCAGCGCGCCATGGGAGGCGGCGCGTGCCCGCAACCATTCGTCGAACTGCTCGCGGTCCACCATGCCGACAAAGCCCCCCTCGATCGGGATGTCCACCTCGATGGCCTTGGGCGAGACCATGCGGGCGGCCGTGGCCCGCGCCACCAGCAATTCGTCCGGGATGGCGAAATCCGCGATGAGCCGAGGCGGTATGGCGCCGCCGCAGGGTTTGATGCGCCCCGCACGGTCCAGCAGCAGCACGCGATACCCCTGGCGGGCGAGATCGTCCGCCGCCGTCGCACCGGCCGGGCCCCCGCCGATGACCACGGCATCCAGTTCCACAGGTGCAGCAGTTGTCATGGTGCCCTCTTGAGTTGGCCGAAATACATCGGCGCCGACACCGCCGGGCGGGCATCCACCCGCGCCGCCAGCCAGGCCGCCATCACGAACAATGCGGCGTTGGCCAGGAATACCAGCGCATAAGCCGGGCCTGACGCATGGATCAGCCAACGCGTCAGGTCACTGGCGGCGGTCCCGACCAGCCCCCCCAGGGCGAACGCCTGGGCCTGCGCCGCGCCCCAGAGACCCATGCGCACACCTTCGCGACCCGGGCCGTCCGCACCGGCCAGGCTCATCATGGCGGCGATGGCCGCAATCGAGAACGCACCGGTACACAGCCCCAGCAGAAAGACATTGGCTGCCAGCGGCCAGCCCGGCCCGGTCAACCCGGCGAGAACCAGCCCGCCCAGCGACAGCCCGGCCGCCACGCAGCCCCAGACGGTCCATTGGCGCAGGCTGCCCCAGCGGCCGCCCGCCCAGCGGCTACCGGCGCCTGCAGCCAGCACCATGCCCAGCAGGGCGCCGCCGTGCTGGGTTCCGGACAGGCGCGTGGTGCCCCCCGGCGTCAAGCCGAACACCACGCCGGCAAACGGTTCCAGGATGAGGTCCTGCATGCTGTAGGCCAGCATGGAGATGAACACAAACACGGTGAAGCGCCGCGAACGCGGATCGGCCCACGCGTCCCGCAAGGCCTGTGCAAACGGCACCGACGCCGCAGCACGGTCGTGTCGTGCCGATGCCATGGGAACGGGCTCGGACCGCCCCTCCAGCCGGAACAGCGCCAGCGCCGCCAGCAACACCGCAGACACCGACACACCTCCGGCCACCATCAGCAGCCGTTGCGGTGTGAACGGATCCAGGAAGCGGCCAGTCACACCGGCCGTCACCACAAAGCCGGCAATCATCATGATCCAGACCATGGTGGCCGCCGCCGCGCGGCGCTCCGGCGCCACCCGCTTGGCCAGCAAGGTCAGCAGCGAGGTGCCGCTGGCCGACACGCCCAGGCCGATGAGGCCATACGCCAGCACCGCCATCGCGATGCCTGCGGCCAGGTAATCGGCCATCAGCACGGTCGCCCCGGCGGCCAGCCAGCCGCCTGCAGCGAGGGTCACCATGCCACCCAGAATCCACGGCGTGCAGCGCCGGCCCTGGTCCGCGCCATGGCCCATGCGCGGCCGGGCCGCCTGCACGACGTAATGCCAGGCCAGCAGCAGCCCGGGCAGCAGCGCGGGCAGCGCCATTTCCACCACCATCACCCGGTTGAGCGTGGAGGTGGTGAGCACCACGATCGCGCCCAGCGCGGACTGCACCAGCCCCAGGCGCACCACACCCAGCCATCCCATTGAAGGCGTCATGACACCACCCCTCGCAGCGCAAAGGCGCTGATCAGCATGCCGCAGACATACAGCGGCACTCCCACACCGCTGTACCAGCGGGCACGCGGCACCGGGTCCGCCAGGAAGCGCCGCATCAGCAGCCCCTGCGCCACCAGCAACACCACCACCGCCACGGCATGGCCGACCTGCCCCCAATGGATCAGCAGGCCGATGACGATCACCTGCGGCAACGCCATCACCGCACAGGCCACCTGTGCCGCGCCGGGGTCGCCCAGCATGACCGGCAGGGAGCGGATGCCCATCTGCCGGTCGCCGGCCGTGGACTTGAAATCGTTCAAGGTCATGATGCCGTGGGCCCCCAGGCTGTAGAGCAGCGCCAGCGCCAGGGAGCGGCCATCGGGCCACTCGCCCATGGCCATCACCGCCGCGCCGGTGATCCAGGCGAGGCCCTCATAACAAAGGCCGCAAGCGGCATTGCCCCACCAGCCATTGCGCTTGAGCCGCAGGGGCGGCGCGCTGTAAGCCCAGGCCAGCAGGAGACCCAATACCGCCGCGAGGAAACCCACCACACCAATCTGCCAGGCCAGCAGCAGCGACAACAGGGTCCAGAGCAGCGCGATGTAGAGGCCCCAGTAACCCGGCATGCGGCCGGACGGGATGGGACGTTGAGGTTCGTTGATGGCGTCGACCTCCCGGTCGAACCAGTCATTCACCGCCTGGCTGGTGGCACACACAAAAGGGCCCGCCAGCAACACGCCCGCCACGATCACCGGCCAACGGCCATCCGGATGCAGGCCCGAAGCCACCACGCCACACGCAAAGGCCCACATGGGCGGGAACCAGGTGATGGGCTTGAGCAGTTCGGCAATGGCCGACAGAGCGGGGCGCTGCATGCGGCCTATTCTGGACCGATGCAGGGAGTTGTCAATCCACCTTTACATCATAGGGTGTCAATGCGGCGGTGCCGACTCCTCCGGCCCGTTGTCACCGAGGATGCCGTAGCGGCGGAGCTTCACATACAGGCTTTGACGAGAGAGGCCCAACATCTCGGCAGCCGAGGCGCGGTGATCCCGTGTCAACTCCAGGGCGGCCTCAATGCACAGGCGCTCGATGAGATCGGTGGTTTCGCCCACGATGTCCTTGAGCGGCATGCGGCCAACCAACCCGGTGAGCTGGTCCACCGAACGCGGCAGCTGCCGCGCCGGGCGTGTCTCGGCGGGGAGGCGCCGCGCCACATCGCGAATGGCAAAACCCAGGCACGCCTGGCTGCCGTCCGGCACCGCCACGGCAGAAATCTCCACCGGGTTGAGTTCACCCAGGCCACTGCGCATGGTGGTCGGGAACAGCCGTAGCACCCCGTGCTGACGCAGATTGCCGATCAGCACATTCATATCCACCGAGGTGCGGCCCAGCCAGCGATCCAGCGACTGGCCCTGGACCGATTCGCCGGGGGGCAGTTGCAGCATGTCGCTGAAGGCCTGGTTGGCCGCCAGGATGCGGCCCTGCATGTCGGTCAGCACAAAGGCGTCGGGCAGGGTGTTGACCACATCGAGCAGGGAAGGAGCATCGCTGCCATTGGCACCATGAGCGCCATCACGCCCGGATGAGGACAACCCGGATGACCGGCTGGAGGACTTGCCCTTCATCGCGCCCGGCATCGGCGAGAGCCGCACCAGCAGCAAGGTGGTGCTGTCCTGCCTGAAAGCGGACGCCGACAGCATCAGTTCCAGGGTGCTGCTGGCCAGCCGGATGGTCAGTTCATCACACCGCCCGCCTGCCCGCGCCTGCGCCAGGCCGGATTGCACGTCGGCATGGCTGCCCGGGGCCAGCACATCCAGCATGCTGCGGCCCACCACCCGTTTGCCGACATCACCCAGCAGGCGGCTGGCGGCGGCATTCTGCTCAAACACAACCAGCGAGCTGGCATCCACCACCAGCACCGCCTCATCCACCGCCTCGAACAGCAGACGGTAGCGGGCCTCGGTGTGACGCAGACGGAGATAGTCCCGCTCCATGGATTGCTGGGCATCCACCAGGCGCTGCTGGACGGTGGCGACCTCCCGCAGATCTCGCCCGAGGGCCAGCACGGCGCCCTGGCTGTCCAGCGGGACGATGCTGTAGCTGATGGGCAGGTCCACCCCGCCCGAGAGCGCATGCGTGACCTGCCGCTCCGGCGGCAGGCCGACACCGGGCGCCGGGCCTCCGGCGGACAGCATGGACTGCACCTTGACGCGGTTCTCGATGGTGACGGTTTCCGCCCAGCGACGTCCCACCCACTGTCGGAGTTCGGCCAGCTCCGCTGCGGCGGAGGCTCCCAGGGACACGTCCCGAATGACGCCCTGGCCGTCGACGACCAGCGCCACGTCGGACGCGGCGGCGACGATTCGAGCCAGGAGGTCGGCGTTCAGCCCAGCGAAATGGCGCTCCGGCGCCTCAAATCGCTGTGGGTGGGCCGCGTTACCTTGGGTCTGCATCAGGTTCCCTGTTGTGATCAAGCGGCAGCACGGCCTTCCCGAGCCGCCAAGCCATCAAAGAACGATCGAGGATTCCCTCCACCTGACCAGCGCCGGGCCCGAACTCGGGACCCGGCAGAAGCGCTCAGACGCCCCGAACCCGGCGGGGCAGGCTGGCATCAGCCAAGGCCACGGCCGAACGGGCGTCGCTGGCCATGGCATCGGCCCCGCAACGTTCCGCGAGGTCCGGCATCAAGGCTGCCATGGGTCCACCGACCATCACAAAAAGGCGGGGATTGGCCGCCGTCCTGCGTATGTCAAGAATACCAGACACCACCTCGGCGATCTGCTCGCCCGAAGAGATTGACAGCCCGAAGACCTCAAAGGGTTCCTGTGCCAGCCGGACGCGAAGGTCCTTCCAGCCGATGCGGGGCTCGCAGTCGACATCCCAGCCGGCACGGCTGAAGAATTCCGCCACGATGGACAGTCCAAAGGTGTGCTGCGTGCCCGGCACGGCCGCCAGCAGGCATCGACGGCCCGCAGCGGCCCCCGTCAGGCGCGGTGGCTCCAACTGGGCAAACTCGTGCAGCACCCGCTGCAAGCGCCACAGGCCGATGGTGACCTCGGAGAAGCTGCAGAGGTCCTCCTCCCACAAGCGCCCCATGTGGCGGGCGCTGGCGGCCAGCAGGTCCAGCAACACCTGCTCATGGGTCGCACCAAGGTCCACCAGACTGCGCACATACAGCAATGCGGCCTCACCATCGTCGTGGACGGCCAGCGTGCTGAGCGTCAGCACATGCGCCTGCGTCGGCACGAACATCGGGCACGGCGGCAGCTCCGCCAGCGGCGGCGGCCGGTGCAGCAGCATCAGGCGCGGAATGATCTCCGCCTCCACCAGCCGCGTGAGCTGCTCATGGGGCCCGGCGCGCGCCCGATGCGGCAGCGGCGTTTCACCGTTCGATTCCAGACGGGCCGCCAGCAAGGCGTCCAGGGTCAGCACTTCGGTCGGGCTGCGCGCGGCGCCGGAGGGCGTTGCATCCAGCTCCGCACGTCGGCGTTGTGGCGGCCTTTTGGCCTGCCGATTGGTCGTCCATCCAGCCACCACGTGTCTCCTCAGAGGTGGATCGGCAGCTTGGGTTCCCTGTGAGGGGCTGGAGAACATCGGCTCCGCCCTCGGCGCTAGGCAGCGTCAGAAATCGCCACTGCAAACAGTTTGGGTAGGTTTGATCTGATTTTTTAGTAGTGACAGCGATTTGTTCAGTCAACTCAAGTCGATGAACAAGCCGATGCAATGTCCCCCTCGCCAAGCCTGACGTCAAGCTGAATTTCCTGAAGCCGATTCAAGTGTCCAGTTTTTATTACGTCAATCTGGATTGACATCCATTTCGGGCAGGCCTAGATTCGGCCCCATGCTTCCACCCCTCGCCTCACCCTCTTCGCTGAGGCCCCCATCGGGCGCTGCGGCGCATGCTGCGCCTCGGCCCCCACGCAGGGGCCCAGGGATGGCGCTGCGGCATGAGACGCTTCAGCAGCCCCATCAGGAGCCCCATCGGCTGGCCCCTGACCAGCCTCGCCACCCGGCGCTCTACACCCCTGAGGAACGCGCCCGCCGGGACGCCACCCGCTGGACCCTGGTCCAGGGCGTGTTGGCCCCGGTGCAGTTCCTGGTCTTCCTCGTCAGCCTGGTGCTGGTGTTGCGCTTCCTGGTCACCGGCGCCGGCGAGCAAACGGCGGCGGTCTCGGTGCTCATCAAGACCCTGCTGCTCTACACCATCATGGTGACCGGCTGCATCTGGGAGAAGGTGGTGTTCAACCGCTGGCTGTTTGCCCCGGCCTTCTTCTGGGAAGACGTCTTCAGCATGGCGGTGCTGGCGCTGCACACCGGCTATTTGATGGCGTGGTTCACCGGCTGGCTGGACAGCCGCAGCCAGATGCTGCTGGCGCTGGCGGCCTATGCGGCCTACGCCATCAATGCCACCCAGTTTGTGCTCAAGCTGCGGGCTGCGCGATTGCAAGGGATGGCGGGGGCGCCAGACGTGCCCGCCGATTTGCCCACCGACTTGCCCGCAAAACAGGGGACATCGCCCCCCCGCTCAATGCCGGGGGCCTGCTCATGAGCCCGATCATTCCCATTCAGGCGCAAGGCGGCTGCCCCGGCAACAGCCCGGGCGCCCCGGTGCTGCGTGAGCGCGGCCAGCGGGAAGTCTTCTGCGGCCTGACCGGCATCATCTGGCTGCATCGCAAGATGCAGGACGCCTTCTTCCTGGTGGTGGGGTCCCGGACCTGCGCCCATCTGATCCAGTCCGCCGCAGGCGTGATGATCTTTGCAGAGCCCCGCTTCGCCACCGCCATCCTCGACGAACGGGACCTGGCCGGCCTGGCCGATGCCCAGGACGAACTGGACCGGGTGGTGCAGCGGCTGCTGGAGCGTCGGCCGGACATCCGCCTGCTCTTTCTGGTGGGCTCCTGCCCGTCCGAGGTGATCAAGCTGGACCTGTCCCGCGCCGCCGGCCGGCTGAGCCAGCGCTACCACCCGCAGGTGCGGGTGCTCCACTATTCCGGCAGCGGCATCGAGACCACCTTTACCCAGGGTGAAGACGCCTGCCTTGCCGCGCTGGTGCCGACCTTGCCGGCCCTGTCCACGGCGCAGGACACCGCAGCGCCCGAGCTGATGGTGGTCGGCACACTGGCCGATGTGGTGGAAGATCAGTTCCGTCGGCTGCTGGAAGCCATGGGCCTGCAACGGGTGTCGTTCTTCCCCTCCCGCAGTTCCACCACACTGCCTGCCGTCGGCCCGCAGACGCGATTCCTGCTGGCCCAGCCTTTCCTGGGCGATACCGCGCGGGCCCTGGAAGCGCGCGGAGCCCAGCGCATTGCAGCGCCCTTCCCTCTGGGGGCCGAAGGCAGTGCCGCCTGGATATTGGCCGCCGCTGATGCCATGGGCGTGGCGGCCACCACCGCGACCCGGGTCATCACGCCGGCTCGCCAGCGGGCCGAATCGGCCTTGTTGACGCATCGGGCGCAGTTGGCCGGCCGGCGTGTGTTCTTCTTCCCGGATTCGCAGCTCGAAATCCCGCTCGCCCGCTTCCTGGCGCGGGAACTGGGCATGCAACTGGTGGAAGTCGGCACACCGTATCTGCATCGCACCCATCTGGCCGAAGAACTGGCCTTGCTGCCCGCAGGCACGGCCCTGTCGGAAGGGCAGGATGTGGAGCGGCAACTGGACCGTTGCCGTACGGAGCGGCCCGACCTGGTGGTCTGCGGACTGGGTCTGGCCAACCCGCTCGAAGCCGAAGGCCTCACCACGAAGTGGTCCATCGAGCTGGTCTTCACCCCCATCCAGGGTTTCGAGCAGGCGGGCGATCTGGCTGCGTTGTTCACCCGCCCCTTGCATCGTCGGCAATTGCTGGCGGCCTGAGACACCACCACCATGCAGCTCACGCTCTGGACCTATGAAGGCCCGCCCCACGTCGGGGCGATGCGGGTGGCCACGGCCATGCGCGGCGTGCACTATGTGCTGCATGCGCCGCAGGGGGACACCTATGCTGACCTGCTGTTCACCATGATCGAACGGCGTGGCGAACGCCCACCGGTCACCTACACCACCTTCCAGGCGCGAGACCTCGGCGGCGACACCGCCCAGCTGTTCAAGGACGCCGCCCGCGAGGCCTACACACGCTTCCAGCCGCAGGCGCTGCTGGTGGGAGCCTCCTGCACCGCCGAACTGATCCAGGACGATCCAGGGGGCCTTGCCGCTGCGCTGGACCTGCCCGTGCCGGTGATCCCGCTGGAGCTGCCCGCCTACCAGCGCAAGGAGAACTGGGGCGCCGCCGAAACTTTCTATCAACTGGTGCGCACACTGGCGGTCAAGCCGACACAGGCGCCGCAGCCACGCCAGCGCGGCGCGGTGCCGCGCTGCAATGTGCTCGGTCCTGCGGCGCTGGGCTTCCGGCACCGCGATGACCTGCGGGAAATCTCGCAACTGCTGACGCAACTGGGCATCGAGATCAACGTGATCGCGCCCTGGCAGGCCACGCCGGCTGATCTGGCCCGGCTGGCCGATGCCGACTTCAATGTGGTGCTGTATCCGGAGCTGGCCCAGACAGCAGCTGCCTGGCTGAGCCGGACCTTCGGTCAACCGGCCACTCGCACCATTCCGATCGGGGTGCGTGCCACCCGCGAGTTCATTGCTGAAGTCGCCACGCTGGCCGGCATCGATCCGGACCTGGCCACTGCACAGGCGCAGTCCCGCTCCGGCTGGTATGCGGCCTCGGTGGATGCCAACTACCTGACCGGCAAACGGGTGTTTGTCTTTGGTGATGCCACCCATGCGGTGGCAGCCGCTCGTGTCGCCGCACAGGAGTTCGGCTTCGAGGTCGTCGGGCTGGGCAGCTACAGCCGCGAATTCGGGCGTGAGCTGCGGGCGGCTGCACAGACTTACGGCCTGGAAGCCTTGATCACCGACGACTATCTGGAGGTCGAAGCGGCCATGGCGGCTGCTGCGCCCGACCTGGTGCTGGGCACGCAGATGGAGCGCCACATCGCCAAGCGCCTGGGCCTGCCCTGTGCGGTGGTGTCCGCCCCTGTGCATGTGCAGGACTTCCCGGCGCGGCATGCCCCGCAAATGGGTTTTGAGGGCGCGAACGTGCTGTTCGACACCTGGGTGCACCCGCTGATGATGGGGCTGGAAGAACATCTGCTCGGCATGTTCCGAGGCGATTTCGAATTCCACGAAGCGGCGGCACCGTCGCACCTGGGACACGCAGCGGCTCCGGCCGGATCGGAATGGCACCCGGCGTCAGGCTCGGCCGTGGCACCCGCTGCAATGGCCGCCAGCACCCACCCTGAGGCTTCTCCCGCACCGACGGTGCCACCCGAAAGTGCCCCCCCCTCTGCCATCGGGATTCCTGCGGTCACGGAGGCGGCGCTCCCCCCAGCCACCGCTGAAGCAGCCACTGCCACGGCAGCCGCCACCGCAGCGGCGACTTGGTCGCCCGACGCCGAGCAGGAGCTCCGCAAGATTCCCTTCTTTGTTCGTGCCAAGGCGCGCCGCAATACCGAGGCCTATGCCCGGACACGAAGCCTGCCCCTCATCACGCTGGAGACGCTTTATGACGCCAAGGCGCACTTCAGCCGGTAGCCCTGCGGCGCCTGCGATGAACGTGGTCATCGTGACCATGGATTCGCATCTGGCCAGCGCTGCCGAACGGGCCAACGTGACCCTGGCCCGGCATCTGCCCGGCCTGCGGCTCACGGTGCATGCGGCCGCCGAATGGGGCGACCAGCCGGAAGCCCTGGCCCGCTGCCGCGCCGACATCGCCGCCGCCCACATCGTCATCGCGTCGATGCTGTTCCTGGAAGACCACTTCATGCCGGTGCTGGCCGATCTGCAGGCCCGGCGCATGCACTGCGACGCGATGGTCTGTGCCATGTCGGCCGGCGAGGTGACCCGCCTCACCCGCATGGGCGGCTTTGACATGAGTGCTCCCGCGAACGGCGCCCTGGCCCTGTTGAAGCGGCTGCGCGGCAAACCCGCCGGCAAGGAGGGCCGCCCGGCGAGCGCGGGGGCGCAGCAGATGAAGGTCTTGCGCATGCTGCCCAAGATCCTGCGCTTCATCCCCGGCACCGCGCAGGACGTGCGGGCCTATTTCCTGACGCTGCAATATTGGCTGGCGGGATCGCAGGACAACATCGCCAACATGGTGAAGCTGCTGGTGGAGCGTTATGCGGACGGCCCGCGCCTGACGCTGCGCGCCAGTGCCCGGCCGGACCAGCCCATTGCCTATCCCGAAGTCGGTCTTTATCACCCGCAGATGAACCACCCTGGCGCCATCGGCCAGATGGCCACGACGCTGGACGCCCTGCCCAGCATGGCCACCACCGGCCCGCGCGGCACGGTGGGGCTGTTGCTGATGCGCTCCTATCTGCTGGCCGGCAATGCCGACCACTACAACGGGGTCATCACGGCGCTGGAAGCGCGCGGGCTGCGTGTGATCCCGGCATTTGCCACCGGGCTGGACCAGCGCCCGGCCATCAGCGCCTATTTCCAGGACAGCAGCGGGCGACCCCGCATCGACGCGCTGGTGTCGCTCACTGGCTTCTCCCTGGTGGGCGGGCCAGCCTACAACGATGCCAAGGCCGCCGAAGACGTGCTCGCGGCGCTGGACGTGCCCTACCTGGCCGTGCATCCGGTCGAGTTCCAGACGCTGGACCAATGGGGTGGATCCTCGCGCGGGCTGCTGCCGGTGGAATCGACCATCATGGTGGCCATTCCCGAGCTGGACGGTGCCACCGGCGCCATGGTGTTTGGCGGGCGCGCCAACGGCACTCACATCGCCTGCACCGGCTGCAGCCATGCCTGCCGCTTCGAGAACACCATCGACTCGCACGACATGCACAGCTGCATCGAGCGGGCCGATGCCCTGGCGGCCCGCGTGGGCAAGCTGGTGGACCTGCGCCGCAGCCAACGCGCCGAACGACGGGTGGCGGCGGTGATCTTCAACTTCCCGCCCAATGCCGGTGCCACCGGGACGGCCGCCTTCCTGTCGGTCTTCGAATCGCTCTACAACACGCTGGTGTCGATGGCGCGCGAAGGCTACACGGTGGAGCTGCCGACCAGCGTGGACGACCTGCGCGAACGCCTCATCCACGGCAATGCGGCGCGCTACGGCGCATTGGCCAACGTGCATCACCGCATCCCCGCCAACGAGCACCTGCGCCGCGAGAAGCACCTCAAGGAGATCGAGGCGCAATGGGGGCCCTGCCCCGGCCGGCAGCAGACGGACGGCAGCCACATCCAGATCCTGGGCGAGCGCTTTGGCAATGTCTTTGTTGGCATCCAGCCCGCCTTTGGGTATGAAGGCGACCCGATGCGGCTGCTGTTCGAGCATGGCTTTGCCCCCACCCATGCGTTTTCCGCTTTCTACCGCTGGCTGCGCGAAGACTTCGCCGCCCATGCGGTGCTGCACTTCGGTACCCATGGCGCGCTGGAATTCATGCCGGGCAAGCAGGCCGGCATGTCGGCCCGCTGCTGGCCGGACCGGTTGATCGGGGACCTGCCCAATCTCTATCTCTACGCGGCCAACAACCCGTCGGAAGGCAGCATTGCCAAGCGCCGGGCCGCCGCCACGCTGATCAGCTACATGACACCGCCCGTGGCCGAGGCCGGCTTGTACAAGGGGCTGGTGGAGCTGAAGGAACTGCTGGAGCGCTACCGCGGCCTGGAACCGGAAGCTGCAGCCGAGCGGGACGAGTTGGCCACGATGATCCAGGCGCAGGCCGCCACGCTGGACCTCGCACCGGTGGCGCCGGCCTGGGCGGATGGCGCGGAGGCGGCCATTGCACGCTTGGGCGAAGCGGTGCTGGAGCTGGAATACACACTCATCCCCCACGGGCTGCATGTGGTGGGGCAGGCCCCTAGCGCGGCGGAGCGGGTGGATCTGCTGATGTCCTTTGCTGACGCGTCTGAAGGCATCAAGCCCGACCGGGCCGTGATCGAAGCGCTGGTGTTGCACGGCATGCCCGCCCACAGCGACGCCCTGGAACATCGCGAGCTGCTGCAAGGTCTCGCCGACATGGACCGTCTGATGGCGGACGACCGCGAGATCGACGGCATCCTGCGGGCCCTGGACGGCCGCTTCCTGCGGCCCGCGCCCGGCGGGGACCTGCTGCGCACCCCCGCCATCCTGCCCACCGGCCGCAATCTGCATGGCTTCGACCCCTTCCGCTTGCCCAGCGCCTATGCGGTGAAGGACGGTGCCCGCCAGGCCCAGCGCCTGCTGGACCGCCATCAGGAAGGCGGCCATGCACTGCCCGAATCGATTGCGATGGTGCTGTGGGGTACCGACAACCTCAAGAGCGAGGGCGGCCCGATTGCACAGGCCCTGGCGCTGATGGGGGCACGGCCGCGCCAGGACAGCTATGGCCGACTCGCCGGTGCCGAGCTGGTTCCGCTGGCTGAGCTGGGCCGCCCCCGCATCGATGTGGTGATCACCCTCTCCGGCATCTTCCGCGACCTGTTGCCGCTGCAGATCAAGCTGCTGGCCGAAGCCGCCTTCCTGGCGGCCAGCGCCGACGAGCCCGACCATCTCAACTTCATCCGCAAGCATGCGCTGGCCTTCCAGGCCGCCCACGGGGGCGACCTGGAAACCGCCTCGCTGCGGGTGTTTGGCAATGCGGAAGGTGCCTACGGAGCCAACATCAACAGCCTGATCGACAACAGCCGCTGGCAGGACGGGGATGAACTCGCCGACACCTACAGCCGCCGCAAGGGATTTGCCTACGGTCGAGCCGGGCGCCCGGTGCAGCAGGCTGCCCTGCTGCAAAGCGTGCTGGCCGATGTGCAATTGGCCTATCAGAACCTGGATTCGGTCGAGCTGGGCATCACCACGGTGGACACGTATTTCGACACGCTGGGCGGGGTGAGCCGTGCCATCCGCCGCGCCAAAGTGGCGCGGGAAGGCGCCGAAGCGCAGATGGCGCCGGTCTACATCGGCGACCAGACCCGCGACGGCCTGGGCGGTGGCACCGTGCGTACCCTCAGTGAGCAGGTGGCGCTAGAGACCCGCACCCGCATGCTCAATCCGAAGTGGTTCGAGGCCATGCTCAAGCATGGCTACGAAGGCGTACGCCAGATCGAGGTGCATGTCACCAACACACTGGGCTGGTCGGCCACCACCGGGCAGGTGGCGCCCTGGGTGTATGAGCAGCTCAGCGCCACTTTCATCCTGGACCCGGCCATGCGCGAGCGCCTGGCCCAGTTGAACCCGACGGCCTCCACGCGCGTCGCCCATCGCCTGCTGGAAGCCGTGGATCGCGACTACTGGCAACCCGACGCCGCCACCCTGCAGGCCTTGCGCCAGGCGGGTGACGAGCTGGAAGACCGCCTCGAAGGCGTCATTGAAAAGGCCGCTGCATGAGCACCATCACCGCCGTCCCCCTGAATGAGATCGGCAACCGGCGACCGGACGGCGCCGGCAGCGTGCAGGTCCAGATGGACCCGACCTTGCAGATCGGCACCGCCAAATGCTTTGCCATCTACGGCAAGGGCGGCATTGGCAAGAGCACCACCTCCAGCAACCTCTCGGCCGCGTTCTCCAAGCTGGGCAAGCGGGTGCTGCAGATCGGCTGCGACCCCAAACATGACTCCACCTTCACGCTCACCAAACGCATGTTGCCCACCGTCATCGACGTGCTGGAGACGGTGAACTTCCACGCCGAGGAACTGCGGGTGGAGGACTTTGTCTACGAAGGCTACAACGGCGTGATGTGTGTGGAAGCGGGCGGGCCGCCGGCCGGCACCGGCTGCGGCGGCTATGTGGTGGGCCAGACGGTCAAGCTGCTGAAGGAGCATCACCTGCTGGAGGACACCGACGTGGTGATCTTCGATGTGCTGGGCGATGTGGTGTGTGGGGGCTTTGCCGCGCCGCTGCAGCATGCCGACCGCGCCATGATCGTCACGGCCAACGACTTCGATTCCATCTTCGCGATGAATCGCATCGTACAGGCCATCGGCGCGAAGGCCAAGAACTACAAGGTCCGGCTGGGCGGCGTGATTGCCAACCGCAGCGCGGCCACCGACCAGATCGACCGCTACAACGAGCGCATCGGCCTGAAGCTCGCGGCGCATTTCCCCGACCTGGACGTCATCCGCCGCAGCCGGCTGAAGAAGTCCACGCTCTTCGAGATGGAAGCGTCACCGGAGCTGGAGAGGGTGCAGCAGGAATACCTGCGCCTGGCCGCTTCGATGTGGACCGGCGGCGCGCCGTATGAAGCCGTGCCGATGAAGGACCGGGATCTCTTCGACCTGCTGGGATTCGACTGATGCGCCACTCCGACTACCTCCAACGCCGCGGCCAGATCGAGGCCTATTTCGACCGCACGGCCGTGGACGCCTGGGCGCGGTTGACCTCGGACGCGCCGGTGGGCCGCGTGCGGGCCAGCGTGCGGGCCGGGCGTGACCGCATGCGCAGCACCCTGCTCTCCTGGCTGCCGGCGGACCTGCGCGGGCGGCGGGTGCTGGATGCCGGTTGCGGCACCGGCGCACTGGCCGTGGAAGCCGCCCGACGCGGCGCCGAGGTGGTGGCCATTGACCTGTCCCCGACGCTGGTGGATCTGGCACGTCAGCGGCAACCCAGTTTTGACAGCGGCGGCCGCATCGACTTCCGGGCCGGCGACATGCTGGACCCCGCCCTCGGCCAGTTCGACCATGTGGTGGGCATGGACTCATTGATCCACTACGAACCGGGTGATGCGGTGGCCGTGCTGGCCGGCCTGGCCGAGCGGACACGCCATTCGGTGCTGTTCACCTTTGCCCCCAGCAATCCGGCCCTGCAGGTGATGAAGGCGGTGGGCAAACTCTTCCCGCGGGGCAATCGGTCCCCGTCGATCGTGCCGGTGGCGGAGCAGCGGCTGCAGCAGCTCATCGGCGCGCATCCCCGCCTGCTGGCCTGGGACCTGCAACGCAGCGAGCGGGTCTACAGCGGCTTCTACACCTCGCAGGCGCTGGAGCTGGTGCGGCCATGAAAGCCACCGTGCCCCGCCCGTTCAATCAGCGCCTGGCGCTGAAGTGGTCCCGGCTGAGTCTGAAGTTTCTGCCCTTCGCCGATGTGGCCACCACCGAGCTGCCGCTGAGCCGGCTGATGCGGCTGGCCCTGTTCCAGGTGTCGGTGGGCATGGCCTATGCGCTGCTGGTGGGCACCTTGAACCGGGTGATGATCGTGGAGCTGGGCGTGGCGGCCTGGGCGGTGTCGGTGATGGTGGCGCTGCCGCTGCTGGCGGCCCCGTTCCGTGCGCTGGTGGGCCACCGCTCCGATACGCATTTGTCCGCTCTGGGCTGGCGGCGCGTGCCCTACCTGTGGTTTGGCTCCCTGCTTCAATTCGGTGGCCTGTCCATCATGCCGTTTGCGCTGGTGCTGCTGCAGCCTGGCGCCGAGGCCAGTGCGCAGCCGGGTGGCGTGATGGTCGGCCGGCTGGCGGCGGCACTGGCATTCATCCTGGTGGGCGCCGGCATGCAGACCACGCAGACCGCCGGCCTTGCCCTGGCCACCGATCAAGCCCGGCCGGACACCCGCCCGCGTGTGGTCGCGCTGATGTATGTGATGCTGCTGCTGGGCATGGTGCTGGCCAGCACCTGCTTCAGCCTGCTGCTGCAGAGCTTTTCACCCACCCGGCTGGTCGCCGTGGTGCAAGGCGCCGCACTCGCCACGATGGTGCTCAATACCGTGGCGCTGTGGAAGCAGGAAGCGCGCGGCACGGTGAAGCGGCTGCCGCCCGGCGAGCGGGTGCCGCCTTTCCGCGAAGTCTGGCGGCACTTCGCTGCCCAGCCGCAGACGCGTCGCTTCCTCGTGGCGGTGGCGCTGGGCACGGCGGCATTCAACATGCAGGACATCGTGCTGGAGCCCTATGGCGGCGCCATCCTGAAGCTGCCGGTGGCTGCGACCAGCCTGCTCACCGCTGGCATGGCGCTGGGGTCGGTCATGGCATTTGCCCTGGCCGCCCGGCTGCTGGGGCGTGGCTTCGACGCCCATCGCCTGGCCGCACTGGGGTTGCTGGTCGGCATCGTGGCCTTCTCGGCCGTCATCTTTGCTGCGCCGCTGGATTCGGGCTGGCTGTTCCGCATCGGCAATGTGCTGATCGGCCTGGGCGGCGGGCTGTTTGCCGTCAGCACGCTGGTGGTGGCCATGGGGCTGGAAAGCACCAGTGGTGCGGGCCTGGCCCTGGGCGCCTGGGGCGCCATGCAGGCCACGGCCGGCGGGCTGGCCGTGGCGCTGGGGGGCACCTTGCGAGACGGTTTTGAAGCCCTGGCGGCACATGGCTGGCTGGGCACGGCCATGTCCGAACCGCAGGTGGCCTACAGCGTTGTTTATCACCTGGAGATCGCCCTGCTGTTCGGCACGCTGATCGCCATTGGTCCCCTGGTGCGCCGCCGTGGCGCATCCCCACCATCCCGCCAGCGCATTGGGCTGGCCGAGTTTCCAGGCTAGGAGGCCTCCATGCAAACCGGTGCCATCACGGGCTACATCGACGTGGCCCAACTCGTGCTCTACGCGTTCTGGATCTTCTTCGCGGGCCTCATCTACTACCTGCATCGCGAGAACAAGCGCGAGGGCTATCCGCTGGAGTCCGACCGCTCACACGCCATCCGGGTGGAGGGCTGGCCGGCGGTCCCCGCACCGAAGACCTACCAACTGGCCCATGGCGGCACGGTGCAGGCCCCCAATGCCCGTCGCGACTCGCAACCGCCGGTGCATGAGGGCGCCTATCGCGGCTCGCCCTTCCAGCCGGACGGTGACCCGCTGCTCGCGGGCGTGGGGCCCGGCAGTTGGGCGAATCGCGCCGATGTGCCGGACATGACCTATGAAGGCCTGCCGCGCATCGTTCCCCTGCGCACCGCTGCCGGTTTTGGCGTGGCCCCGCAGGATGTGGACCCGCGTGGCCTGCCGGTGGTGGGTGATGACGGCGTGGAAGGCGCACGGGTCGTGGACCTGTGGGTGGACCGCTCGGAGATGTTGTTCCGCTATCTGGAGCTGGAAGTGGCCGGCGGCCGCCATGTGTTGCTGCCGATGAACTTTGCGCGGGTGCTGCAGCATCGCATCGTGGTGAAGTCCATCCTCGGCCATCAATTCGCCCAGGTGCCGGGCACGCGGCAAGCCGAACAGGTGACGCTGCTGGAGGAGGAAAAGATCATGGCCTATTACGGCGCCGGCACCCTCTACGCCACGCCCCAACGCCAGGAGCCGCTGCTGTGAGGGCCGTCTCCAATCTCGTGAACGTGCTGGCCCCCGCGCACGAGCATGAGTTCGAGGCCATGCGGGGCCTGCCCGAAGCGCTTCCCGATGGCGAGCGTCAGTTGTGGCAGGGCAGCCCCGACGCGCGGCTGCTGGCTCGCCAGGCGGTGCATCTGGATCTGGTGATCGGCTACTTCCTGCTGCTGCTCGGATGGCGTGTGGCCACGGGTTGGGCCGATGGCCAGCCGGTGGGCCAGATCCTGATGGGGCTGGCCGGCATGTTGCCGCTGATCCTGCTCGCTTGCGGGTTGCTGGCCACCATCGCCTGGATGATGGCCCGCAGCACGGTCTACACCATCACCAACCGGCGGGTGGTGTTGCGGGTGGGCATTGTGTTGAGCATCACCTTCAATCTGCCGTTCTCGCAGATTCTCTCGGCGGGATGGCGCGCCCGCGGACGAGGTGGCGACATCGTGCTGACCCTGGGCGGCTCAGACCGCATCGCCTACCTGCACCTCTGGCCGCATGCACGCCCCTGGCATCTGCGGCGCACCCAGCCCATGCTGCGGGCCCTGGCGGATGCCCCCACCGTTGCAGCGCTGCTGGCCGAAGCCCTGCGGCAGGCAGAAGCGGATCG
This sequence comes from Roseateles sp. SL47, assembly GCF_026625885.1. Lineage (NCBI taxonomy): Bacteria > Pseudomonadati > Pseudomonadota > Betaproteobacteria > Burkholderiales > Sphaerotilaceae > Roseateles > Roseateles sp. SL47. The sequence continues at coordinate 74,657 of NZ_CP113068.1, forward strand.
CCAAACCTTGCCGATGCGGGCGGTACCCACCGACGCTGGCGCAACGGCGGCCCACCCACTGCCGCAGGCGGCCTGAACCATGCGTACCGCCCCGTCTGCCAGCAAACTGCCGGCCCTGCCCCTGGCGGCCCTGGGCGCACTGGTGTTGGCCAGTGTGCTGGGGGTGGGTGTGGTGCGTCTGGCCGGTGTCAGCGCCCAGCAGCAGCCGGACGCCAGCACGGTCACCACCCGCCAACTGCGTTTTGAGGATGGGGCGGACGGCAGCATTGCGGTGCTGGATGCCGGCAGCGGAAGGCTGCTGACCACCATTGCGCCGGGCACCAACGGCTTCCTGCGCAGCGCCATGCGCGGCCTGGTCCGCGAACGCAAGCGCCAGGGCCTGGGGCCGGAAACCCCCTTTGAATTGCTTGGCCGTGCCGACGGCCGCCTCACCCTGGTCGATCCGGGCACCCGCCGCCGCATTGACCTCGAAGCTTTCGGACCCAGCAATGCGGCCGTGTTTGCCCGCCTGCTGCCCGCCACCCCACCAGGAGCCGATCATGTCGCTCAGCGCTGAACTTCAGACCCCCGAAGATGCCGCCCGCCTGGCCAAGGCCGAAACCATGCTGACGCCACGGTTCTACAAGACCGACTACGCGGCGATGGACCGGCTGGACATGGACCCCATTCGCGCGCAATGGGAGGTGATGATGGCCGAGTATGAAGGCGACAACAACCACGACCATTTCACCCGGACGCCCGAATTCACCGCCGAGGCGGCGGCGCTGTCGGCCCAGTGGTCGCCCCAGCTGCGGCGAGACTTTCAGGATTTCCTGGTCAGCTCGCTGACCAGCGAGTACTCCGGCTGCGTGCTCTACAACGAGATTGCGAAGAACGTCAGCAACCCCGACATCAAGCAGCTGATGCGTTATCTCACGCGCGATGAGTCGCGCCATGCCAACTTCATCAACCAGTCGCTGAAGGACTTTGGCCTGCAGGTGGACCTGGTGAATCTCAAGCGCACCAAGGCCTACACCTACTTCAAGCCCAAGTACATCTTCTACGCCACCTACCTGTCGGAGAAGATCGGGTATGCGCGCTACATCAGCATCTACCGCCAGCTGGAGCAGCATCCGGAGCTGCGCTTCCATCCGATCTTCCGGTGGTTCGAGCGCTGGTGCAATGACGAGTTCCGCCACGGCGAGTCGTTCGCGCTGATGATGCGCGCGCAGCCGCATCTGCTGCGCGGCGGCAACAAGCTGTGGATCCGCTTCTTCCTGCTGGCGGTCTACGCCACGATGTATGTACGGGACCATACCCGCCCCTGGCTGAGCCAAGCCTTGGGCATGGACCCGACCGACTACGACTACCGGGTGTTCAACATCACCACCGAGATCTCCCGCCAGGTGTTTCCATTGAGCCTGGATACCGACCGCCCGGCGTTTCGCGCCGGCATGACCCGCCTGTGCAGCATTGCCGCCGCCAACGACCGCGCCAAGGCACGCGGCGGGCTGCTGGGCAAGCTGCAGCAGGGCTGGTGTGCGCTGCAGGCCACGGCGTGCTTTGCGCGGCTGTACCTGCTGCCGGTGAAGACGCATGAGCTGCCCGGCGAGATGCGTGTGGCGCCGAGCTGGTAAGGGTCAGGACCTCCGCCATGCAACACGGCTGGCCCGCGCTCTACACCCTGCTGCTGTGGTGGTTCAGCACGGGGGTGATCATCTATCTGAATGGCCTGCCCCGGTCCACCCACCCGTGGACCATGGGCGCGGCCACGGTGCTGCTGGGCATTGCGCTGACCGGCGTGGCGGTGACGGCGGCGGACACACGCGTCACCGGCGCCTACCTGGCCTTCACTGCGGCACTCACCGTCTGGGCCTGGCAGGAGATTGGATTCCTGCTGGGGTATGTCACCGGGCCGCGCCGCCACGCCTGCCCACCCGGCGCCACCGGCTGGCGGCGCGCCGGGCATGCGGTGATGGCGATTCTGTACCACGAGCTGGCGCTCATGGTGCTGGGCATGGCCGTGCTGGCGCTGACCTGGGGGCAGCCCAACCAGGTGGCGACCTGGACCTTCGGGGTGCTGTGGCTGATGCGGCTGTCGGCGAAGTTGAATGTCTTCCTGGGCGTGCGCAATCTCAATGAGCAGTTCCTGCCCGAGCATCTGCGCTACATGCACAGCTACTTCCGGCAGCGGTCCGGCAACCGGCTGTTCCCGATCAGCGTGATTGCGGTGACGGGGCTGGCCGCCGCCGCCTGGCATGGGGCTGTGGCCGGGAGCGTGCAAGCGTTTGAAATCACCGCCTGCAGCTTTGTGGCGATGCTGTTGAGCCTGGCCTTGCTGGAGCACGGCTTCATGATGCTGCCCTTGCCCAGCGAGCGTCTGTGGGAGTGGGGCATGCGGTCGCGTGGCAGGCCACGTCATTCGGAGTAAGGACCAGCGGCGGCTACCATGGGGGGATTCACCGTTTGAGCTGCCGGCCAGCCCCGATTCATGACTTCCCCTCCGGACTCTCTGCACTCCGATTTGCACTCCGATCTGCACTCTGAGTTGCGCTCCGTTCTGCGCGCCGCACTGGCTGAGATGGCACGCCAGCGGTATGCCGAAGCCGTCGACCTGCTCACGCCCCTGGCCCACCTGCCTTCCAACGAGCTGCAACGCTATCTCGGTGAATCCCTGCGCCGCAGTGGTCGGCCGCAGGAGGCGGTCGGGCCGCTGATGCAGGCGCTGGCCTTGAAGATGGACGACATCGACGCCTATCTGCAACTGGCCTTTGCCCTGCAGAGCTTGCAGATGAAGGTCGAGGCGGCCGAGTGTTTCCGGACGGTGGCCGCCCTGCAGCCGGACAGTGTCATGGCCCAGTCCTATCTGGCCCATGGTGACCAGCAGTGCGCCCGCTGGCAGGACTTCGACGCCAATCTACAGGCCCTGTTGGCGGCCATCCGGCACAAGCCTGACGACGCTGCGGATGAATTCGGTGTGCCGTTCACGCTGGTAGGCCTGCCACACGACCCGGCCGACCTGCTGAAGGTGTCCCGCCTGAGCAGCCGGTTTCTCAGCCGAGGCCTGAAGCCGCTTCCCCAGGTGAAGGCCGGTGACCGTGCCCGCGCTCTTGCGCCGGGAAGGCCGGGTGAGCGCTTGCGCATCGCTTATCTCTCCGGCGACTTCCATGCGCATGCCACGGCCGCCCTGCTGGTGGAGACCTTGGAACAGCACGACCTGGAGCGCTTCGAGATCCTGCTGTTCTCCCATGGGCCTGACGATGGCAGCGAGCTGCAGCGCCGCATCCGCAACACCGGGTCCCGCTTCATCGATGTTTCTCATCTGGACGCTGCCGGCATTGCGGCCCGTATGCGCGACGAAGCGGTGGACATCGCCATCGACCTGAAAGGCCACACCGCCGGTAGCCGCTTCACCGCCCTGGCCTGCCGACCGGCCCCGGTCCAGGTGAGCTGGCTCGGCTTCCCGGGGACCAGCGGCGCCGACTTCATCGACTACATCATTGGTGATGACATCGTCACGCCGTTCAGCCATGCGTCGGCGTACAGCGAAAAGATTGCCCAGTTGCCGGTTTGTTATCAGCCGGGCGATGGCAGGCGCACCCTCACGCCCGGGCCACGGGCGCCGTGGGGATTGCCGGAACAGGCGTTTGTCCTGCTGGGGGCGAATCCCGTCTACAAAATCACACCGGCCGTGTTTGATGCCTGGATGACCCTGCTGCATCAACTCCCGCAGGCGCTGCTGTGGCAGCTCAGTGGCGGTGAGCAGGCGGATGCGCAGCTACGGGCTGAAGCACAGCGACGTGGTGTGGCGCCCGAGCGCATTCACTTCATGCCTCCCGCCGACATGGCCACGCATTGGCAGCGCCTGGCCTGCGCCGATCTGGCCCTGGATACATGGCCCTGCAATGGGCACACCACCACCAGTGACGCGCTGGCCGCCGGGGTGCCGGTGGTGACGGTGATGGGCGATGGCTTTGCAGGGCGGGTGGCGGCCAGCCTGCTCACGGCGGCGGGGTTGCCGGAGCTGATTTGCGACAGCCCGCAGGCCTATGTGCAGCAGGTGATCCGGCTGGCGGGTGGCGTGCGGCCCACCATTCGGCCCTGGATCGATTCGCGGCGTTTCGCACGGGAGCTGGAAGCGCTGTATGAGCGCATGTGGGAGCGGGCCGTTCAAGGGCTGGCCCCGGCCGAGCTTCGGGCCCCCTGAGGGCGCGGGGCCTGGCCTCAGGCCCGCAGGGCGGCGACCAACTCGTCCGAGTCGAAACCGTCCTTCATGTGGTGTTCCTTCCTACCGCGCTTGATCACCAGGAATGGCGTGCCGTCGGCCCCATAAGCCCGGAACTCCGACTGGCAGTGCATGTCGATGCTCATGTTGCATTCGGTGAAGGCAAAACCATTGGCCTGCAGCCAGTTCTTGGCCTGATGGCAGTAGCCGCATTCGGTGGTGGTGTACATGACCACCTCGTCGGCCCGGACGCTGGCGGCCAGGGTGCGGAGTTCGGTCTGGCTCATCCCTTCGGGCGCCGCATGCTGGTGGTAATGTTTCCAGGCCAGATGGCCGGCAATGGCAACGAAGATCAGGAAACCGATGAGGTTTTTCATTTCAGGACTTCTTTCGATGCTGGAGGTGCTGACGAACCTCGGATTCGCTGTGGCTGAAGTGCTTCTGGCGGGTGAACACCGCATACGCCAGGGCGGGGTGTTCCAGCAGGGGCGTCAGATTACCGTCGACCACCGGGGTGCCCATCAGGTTCAGCCATTGGAGATGAGGCATCTTGCCGACAAAAAAGACATTGTCCAGCGCCGGACAGTGCTGCAGGACCAGGCGCTCCAGAGCCGCCAGGTGAGGCAAGGTCTCTGAAAGATCGGCGATGTGCTTGCCGCCGTCAACCTCGAGTTCTTTCAGTGCTGCACACGCCGCCAGATCCTTCACCGATGCCAGTTGGCGGGCCTGGCCGATCATCACCGATTCCAGATGCGGCCAGCGTGCCAGAAGAGCCAGCTTCACAATGCCGGGCCGCATCAGGCCCAGCCTGCGGAGCTGGGGGGCGTCTGGAAGCTGGTGGAGGTCCTTCGTGGGGCTCGAATACCGATCCAGAAACAGCTCACGGAGTGCGGCACAAGGGCCGAACACCGTCTTGGGATGCCAGGGCTGGCTGAGAGATTCCAGGGCGTCGAAGCCTCTGCAGTCCAACAGCGGGTTGGTTTCATCATTGCAGTGATATCTCACCAGGGTGTGCGCATGGTGTCTGACCGGCGACAAGTCCACCTTCACACCGCGCAGCATGATGTGCAGCCGGGTCACGTCCTTGAAGTCATTCAGGCACTCGACCGTTTCGAGATGGGGATTCTCGACGCTGCCAATGTGCAGATCGGTGAACTGACCGGTGGCCCATAACGCCGCACAGGCCCTGGATTCACTCGCATCGACGTTCAGTACCCGATGGCGCCTGCCGCCCACCAGGACCTCCTTGACACTGCTGCGACCAGGAAGTTCCTCATCCATGACAAGCGACTTCGAACTCAAAGGCGTTCTCTCCAGAGCACTCCAGCCCTTGCAGGAAGGCCATCCAATCCGCTTGTGCCACCGCAGGCGGAATGCCCAGGGCGAAGTACTTGCCATTGAAGGCAGTTTCCAGGATGCCGGCGTTGGCTTTGCACCAGTCCAGCAGCCGCTGGGTCTTCTCCGCATCAAAGCTGGAGATGTGAACGGTGGCATAGCCGGACCTTTGCACCACGCGCTCGAACCACCACCCCTCATCGTCGCCGTTGGCGCTGACAACATCGCCCCAGGCGACGTCCTTGGCGAAGTAAGGAACGTTGATCAGCTTGAAGTGATGGCCCTCCATCCGCACGCACCAGATCGACTCCACGGAATACGGGGGCCATTCGTCTTCGTCCTGTTCCAGGGACCAACGGACCTTGAATTCCATCACTTCGCCTTGACGAATTCCCAATAGTCTTCCCGACGTTCCGGCAGAGGGGCAGGCAACGCAAAGGCCACCAGCTTGTCCGGGGGGATTTGATCCTTGTAGCAATTCGCCTGCACGACGGCTTTGCTGCCAGGTTGGATATGACCGACCTTCAGCCAGGCCCCGCCGACCAGAATCTCACCCTCCTTGTCCTTGATCCCGATCGACAGATAGGGGAGAGCCAGCGTCGACGCATTCTCGACCTCGAACAAGGCATCCCCGTCCGGGGCAAAGCCCACATGTCGCCAGTGAAAGTGATCTCTAGCTTCGATGATCTCCTGCTCCGACTTGGAGAAGGGCGGTGCACCGGACAGGACCTGTGTCCACTGGCGTTGAGAGAACTTCTTGCGAGCCCACTGATAGGCGTCTTCCAGCCAGCTTTCGAAACCCGGGTGGAGCTCTTTCGCTTCGGACTTCGACAAGACATAAACCGGCGAGCTTTCCCCACGCTTCACAGCCTGCTCGTCGAAAAATAGATGTTGACTCCCCCGATCCGCGAACGCCACAAACGAACGACCGTCGGACAGCACCTCTCTCCGAAAGACTTTCAACGGATAGATCAGCAACACGATGTCCGGCATGTTGCCCCAGCCGTTGAACAGGCTCGCCTGCCCGAACTCCGCCAAAAAATCGGCAAAAGGCCCAGCCAGCGGTTGACCTGCTGCGTCCCGCCCTTCGTACATCAAGGCGCCGGGCGGCACCGCTTCAAACCGGTGAAAGTCGGTGGCCCGGATGGATGTCCGTTCAGCGCGTAACCACTCAAAGGCCGGATTACTTGTAGCCATTCTTCTTGTGCCAGTCCATGTGCTGAGACGGTGTCATCGGTGTGATGTTCGCTGGATCGGTGGGGTGCCCGCCCTTGGAGACCGGCTGAATATGGTGACCGTCCTGATTACCACCCGGGCGGATCTTTTCATTCGGCGGGTTCTTGGGCCAAGGGCGTCCGTGCAGCTTTTCCCAGGCTCTTCGCATAGACGGCGTGCATCGCCCGTTATGGACCCCGACGCCGTCCTTGCCCACGAAGTACGTGTGGACGTTCGCCACCTCCAGGTTGAACACTTGCATGAGCTTGCGTTCCACACGGGCATCCACCACGTACAGCTTCGGTTCGACCTCATCATGAGACGGCCGCAGCACCACGGCGTCACCCTTGCGCAGCAGCACGGCATCGCGCCAGCCGTCCGGTGTCATGAGCGGGTGTCCCTCGGTCGCTGTCAGCCGTGCGCCATTGGACAAGGTGAGATGAATGAGCGACTGCTCCTTGAGGTTGGTGAAGATGTCGGTCACCGGTTCATAGGAAAGCAGCTCATCCGGAGAGAAACGCCCGTCCAGCTTCTTCCACTCGGCAATCGCGAGCACCCGATCCCCCACCTTCAATTGCCGGATCGGCTTCAACTCAACGGCCGCCGCTGAAGCGCCCGCCTCGGCGCCTTGAGCCGGTTGAACTTGAATCATGGTTTCTCCCGGGAAGCTGTTGATGGGGCACGGCATGCGGTCCCACAGCTTCTTGCCCCACTGGAACAGCTTTCCCAGCCCCATGCCGATGGCACAGCCGATGGCGCAGTCCTTCGCCGTGTTGCCCCAGTTGTTGCACTCCCCGGTGATCGCGTTTTCGAGCGCGGTGGTGAGTGCACAGCTCGCCATACAAACTGCAAAGGCGGCACACTGCGGGCATTCTCCGGTCGGGTCCTTCTGATTGACCGGGTCACCATTGCCATATTGGTACTGATTCAGGCCGCCTTCCAGACCAATCGGATCCTGGCTGATGTAGCGACCGAGGTCCGGGTCGTAGTAGCGACGATAGTTGTAGTGAAGACCGGTTTCGGCATCCTCATATTGGCCGGGGAGCCGCAGGGCGCTTTGGATCACCGGCTGATCAACCGACGCCACTGGCGTTGTAATGGACGCCCTGCCGAACGGGGAGTAGCTCGCGGACCACACCGTCCGCCCGGACTTGTCGCTGGCCTGCAGTGGCGTGAGTTGCTGGTCATGGTGGTAGTACGCAAAAACGTCCTGGCCGGCGCTGTTCACCGTCTTGATGAACAACGGCCCGGTCCCCCACTCGCTGTCCGGACGCAGCCCGTACTGGGTGGTGATGCGGGGAGCCGCACTCGCCGTCACCTGGCCATCGGCACCCAATGTGATGGGTTGCGTGGCTTCTGCAATGAGACCTTCCTCCGCATACAGGAAGTAGGTGCGTTGCGCCTGGGCAAGAGGAAGGCCCTCACGGTCTCTGAATTGCTCCTTCCACAGCCGACGGTCCAGCGGGTCATAGCCGTAACGGGCGATGACCGCATTCGGACCCAGGTCAACCTGGATGAGCCGGTTCAGCGCGTCGTAGCGGTAGTTCAAAGTTCGTGAGGACGTCTGCCGGCTGGTGAGGTTCCCAGCGGCGTCATAAGCAAAGCAGATGACACTGCCCTGCCCGCAGGAGCCATTGCCAATCTGAGTCAGACGATTGTTGGCGTCATAGGTCCAGGCGCCGTTGACCTTGCTGTGCGCGATTCTGTTGCCGACCGCATCCAGCGTGTAGCGTTCGGTGTCGGACCCGTAGGCAGAGCCGTCGGATTGCACTTCAGTCAGACGGTTCTCGTCGTCGTAACTGAATGATTGCGTCTGGGTGCTGCTCAGCCCGTTGAAGGTATCGGCTCGCGCCTGCGACTTGAGTTCCTGCACCTTGCCCCAGGTGTTGCTGAGCGACAAAAGCGTCTGCTGGCCCGGCGTCCTGACCTTCAAGTCCTCGAGATAAAGCAGACCATCGAGCGTCCGTTGCTGGGTGGTTCCTCCCGGCACCGTGACCTTGGTGGGCTCCAGCCACTTGAACTCGTCAACACTGATCGTTCCTTCACCGGGGATGGTCACCGACTGAAGCTGACCATGAGCACTGTGGGCGAACTCAAGCGTGGTGTTGTCCGCCCAGGTCATGCTGGTCTTGTAGCCGGCCGAGCTATATCCATAGCCGTAGGACAAGGTCGGACCATTGGGGTAATTCACGGATTCACCGGTCTGGCGGCCGGCCGCATCGTAGGTCAGCGTGCCGCTGCTTGTCTGATTTCTGCTGTGATCCGCGTCGGTCCATCCAATCAGATGGCTTTCTTCATCCCACTGGTAGTTGGTGGTGCGCAGCAGCACATCGTTGGATGCAAGCTGACGGACCTCGCTCAGCCGATTGAGCGCGTCAAACGCGTACTCCGTCCGGTTGCCATCCGGGTGGTTCTTCTGCACGAGGTTGCCGCCAATGTCATACCGATAACTCGTGGTCTGTCCCAACGGAAGGATTTCCGCAGTGGTCCGGTTGAGCCTGTCAAAGACAAACTTGTTGACGTTGCCGTTGGCGTCTGTGATTTCAATCAGATTGCCACGCGCATCGAAAAGCGCTGTGGTCTTTTTTCCCTGGCTATCGGCCACTTCGATCAGTTGCCCCAGCGCGTCGTAGCGATAGGTGTGTGTTTTGCCTTTCGCATCGGTCTCGCTGGTCAGGTTGCCACGTCGATCGTATTTCCGCGTGCTGACCAGCCCCTCGGTACCGTGGGCATTGGTGTTGATCAGGGACTCGCTGGTCAGCCTCTCCAAGGCGTCATACCGCTGTTGCAAGGTGAAGCTGGGGTATTGAGTTTCGGTCGGGTCAAAGAGCCCGCCTACCGTGCCGCTGCTGCTGCCATCGGGCAGGTCATAGCTGAGCTGCGTGACATGGCCCATGCCGTCGATGTCCCGCGTCTGGCGCAGGAAGTTGTCGAACTCGGCTCTCGATGCACGGCCATCTTCATCCGTCTCTGAAATCGGAAGTCCCTGGGCGTTGTATCGCACCCGATGGACGCCCCCCACGGGATTGGTGAGATTCAATCGTCGATTGAGCCCGTCATAGGTGGCCTGAATCTTCTTGCCACGTGCGTCGGTGGATTCGACCACATTGCCGACCTTGTCGCGCTGATAGGTTCGGCTGTGCCGCAGTGGATCCACCACGCTCAGCAGTTGGCCGCCAGCATCCACTTGGTAGACGGTCGTATTGCTTCGTGGATCCGTGAAAGAGATCAGGTTTCCGAAGCGATCGTACTGATAGCGGCGAACACCGCCTTCGGGGTCGGTGGTCTGGCTGATCTGCCCTTGGCTGTCATAGGCCACCTGCCACACGGCATCCGCCGTCACGGTGCCGTTTGATTCGGTTCGCCCTTTCCGGGTGACGCGGGTGAACTGACCTCGCTCGTTGACTGTGTATTCGGTGACGCGTTGTTCCGGCGTTCCGGCCGCTTCCGTCTTGCGGATGAGATTGCCGACAGCGTCATAGTCATACACCGTTTGGTTCCCAAGCGGATCCACCTCCTCGGTCAGTCCGAGGTGCAAGGCTGAATAGGCCCGCTTGTAGACGCCACCATCCGGATAACTGACCTCGATGGTCTGGTCAAACTCGTTGCGGGTGGTCCGCGTCGAAAAGCCCCGCGCATTGGTATTGGTCTCGGCCCGCGCACCGGTGTCGTACCGGATCTCTTCATCCGTACGCCCATTCACAATGCGGCGCACCAACTTCCCCACCCGGTTGTAGGTGAAGTCATCCACCCGGCGGCCGGCCGCGGTTTCCGGCCCGGTTACCTTGCTGATGAACTGCTTGTTGGTGTCGTCGTAGTCGAAGAAGTAGTCGGTGACGCCGCCGTCCGGTGCGATTCGCTGCTTCACCGTGTCGCCGCTGTAGGCCAGTTGGTCCACCCGGCCTTCCGGGTCGGTCACCTTGGTGATGTGATTGCCGACGTCATACTCGTACTGCGTGACGTTGCCCCGCACATCGGTCACTTGCGTCAGGCGGTTCTTGTCGTCGTATTGATACTTGACGCTGCGGCTGGGCAGATCGCCGGCAATGCCGCTGGCCGGATAGTCCCGGATCTCGGTGAGCAGTTCCCCGGTGTAATGAAGGCTCCACAGCACACGGCCATTGGCATCCACCACCCCTCGCAGAATGCCGGCGCTGTCCCGCAGCATCCACACGGCATTGTTGTTGCGGTCCCCATAGCCAACCATCTGGCCCTGGGTGTTGTAGTCGATCCAGTCGCCACTGCGGTCGATCCAGCGGAAGCCCTTGGCATTGGTCTGCGCATTCAGGTTGATGCGGCCGCTGGCCAGTTGGGCGTAGGCCGTCGTGGCCGACATCACCGGCAATTGCTGCACCGCACGCTTTTCCAGAATGCTGCGGTTGCTGAAGGCATAACGGCCGCTGTCACCGAGATACAGCTCATTGATGCGGCGGATGCCCTCGGTGTCCCGGAAGCTCGATCCGCTGCTGAGGCTGGAGCCCGCGCACAGCCCGGCATAGTCCACACTCACGCGTTGCACGGGCGGGTAATCCGCACTGGCCTCGCCCATCAAGCGGTTGAACGGCGTGGTGCGCACCGGCACCATCGGGCCGACTTCCGGAATGCCACCAATGACGGCGGTTCCGACGGACGGTTGCCAGTCCTCATCCACCCACACCCAGCAGCCGCTGCCGGCGCCCCCGCTGCCACTGGACGACAGCGCCGACCCGCTGCTGCTGCCGCTCCCGCTGCTGTCCGAGACCGTGCCGGCAGTGGTGTCGGCCGACTGGCTTCCCGTCAGGTTCTTCCAGCTCTGGGACAAGCTCTCCCACTGGGGTTGGAACTTCCACTCCTGTCCATCCCACATCCGCGCCCAGCGCACTTCGCCCGCCGTGGTCATCAGGCGCATGTCGTCCACACTGATGACGGCATACCCATTGGGCTGGCTCACGCTGACGCCGGTGATGCTGGTCGAGGGATTGCCCTGGCCGGAAGCCAGGAACGAACTCAGCGCAAGCATCAGGCCCACGCCCAGCGTCAGCGCCTGCCGACTCCATCCATGGGCCTTTTTCTTGGTCATTGGTGCTTCCGCCATCAGTCGCATTGCATTCCACCCTTGGGCACGTAAACGCACTTCTTCCCCTTCAGCTTGATGGGGGTGCTGGAGCCGCTGCCGCCGAAGCCGCCACCGCCCCAGCCGCCGCCACCGCCGCCACCACTGCCACCGCCCGGGCAGGAGCTGCTGCTGACGGCAAACCAGCTGCTGGAGGCCCCGCAGGACGACTGGCTGCCGTTGGCACACTGGAAGTCGCAAGTCACCGCAAAGACATTGCTGTAGCTGTAGCAACCGCCGCCCGAGGCGGTGCCGCTGCTGGCCGCCACATCCAATGGCTGCAGTGCAATCACGCGGTACGGGATCACCACGCGCTGCTTGGCCTCCAGGGTGCCGGGCACTTCCACCAGGAATTCATAACGGAAGTAGGCATCGCTCTGCGGCAGGCGCTGCTGCACGTGGTCGGCGCGGATCAGCCCGTAGTTGGTCAGGCTCAATTCGCCGTAATACACGTCGCCCGCAGCCATCTTGGGCAGGTTGATGCTGGTAGGCTGCATCACCACCACCGCCGCAGGCACGTCGGTTTCGAAGGTGGCGTTCAGCGTGATCTCGTAGCGGTCCTGGATGGTGATTTCACGCACGCTCCATTCCACCGTGATCAGGTTGTAGTCCAGGAACACCGACTGGTTGGCGGTAATGCCGGGCTTGATGAGCACTCGCCCACCGATGTCCTGGTGGTTGCTGGCCCGCGCCCGGAACTTGTAGCGGCCCGCAGGCAGGTTCTGGAACATCGCCTCGCCCAAGCTGTCCGTCAGCAGTTCCTGCGTGATGGTGGCCACGTCCTCGTTCTGCAGGGTGATGGTGGCACCGGCCAGGCCCGGAATCAGCTTGCCGTCCTTGCCGATGGTGGCGGTGTAAATGTCCGCCGCCTTGAACAACACATGGCCTTGCCCGCTCTGCGTGAGGCTGACATAGACATTCAGGCTCTGGCTCGGCAGGTTGTCGCCACTCACGGTCAGCTTGAACTCATACACACCCTCCGGCGTGCCGGCGGGGGGCGAGAAGGCCAGGTCCACCGGACGGCTCTGCCCGATGGCCAGGGTGCCATTGGCCGCGCTGCCGATGCTGGCCCAGGCGGGCGCCGGGCTGCCGTCCGCCTTGGTGAGCACGAACTGCAGGTTGATCGCGTCCTGCAGGCCGTTGTTCTTCACCGTCACCGATTCCAGTTGGCTGCCGCCCTGCACCAGGCCGGTCTCGACCAGGCTGGGGGTGCTCACCAGATACGGCTTGGCTTCGGACAAGGTGAAGTCCACCCGCACCTGACCCATCGGCGTGTTGGCATGCTCGTCACTCAGCACATCAAAGATCAGCGAGCCGGTGGGCTGCGCTTCATTGTTGGCGGTGAACTGCACCGGCAGGTTCAGCGTCTGGCGTTCCGTCAGAGACACCGGCGCCGGCAGATCCACCCTCACGCCCGCCGGAATCTGGCCGGTGGGCTGCGACGCGGCATTCAGCGCCAGCCGGACATTGCTGGCCGACGTGCCCGCACCGGCCCGCGCCGTCAGCGGGATGGTGAAGGCATAGTTCCTCGGCAGGTCCAGCTTGTAAGGCGTTGGGCCCACCGTCACGCGGTTGATGGTGAAGACCTTCTGCTCAGGCCGGTCGGTGATGTCCGGATGGACCGCGCTCACCTTGTAAAGCCCCGCATCGGTCAGCGTCGGCTTGAAGGTGTAGACGAACTCACCGGCCCCATCGGTCAGCACATTGAAGCTGCGTTCAAAGCCCTGCTGATTCAGGATCAGTTTCAGCCGGGCATTGGGCAGCGGCAGCCGGCTGCTGCGATCCAGGGCACGGCCGCTGATGAGAATGTCCTGATCGCCATAGGAGGAGATCGGTCCCACCTGGGTGACCTCACCCAGATAGGCCGTGTCGGACAGAGACACGGTGCGCTCGGAACCTCGGCCCGTGATCTGGACCTCGTCTTCCTCCCCACTGTGATAGCGCAGCTTGTCCACCTCCAGGCGCACCCGGATGCTGTTCGGGCTGGCGCCCGGGACATTCAGGTTGAAGGTGTCCGAGACATAGGCGCTGCCGGCAGGGATACGCGCGACCGTCAGCCCATTGGGCAGGGTGACCACATTGGCGCCAAACACTTGCTTGTAGGACTGCGTGGCGAGAATGTTGTTGTCGGCGTCCAGCAGCTTGAAGCGCAATTCGCTGGACTCATTGGCGCCATTGCCAGTGGCCGTCAGCAATTCGACATCCACCTCGCTGGAGTTTTCGATGGTCAGCTTGAGCTTGCCCGTGCCGCCCCGCGTGAACTCATCGGTGGCCATGCCGACCACCAGCGACCCCTCGGTGACATCCACCGTCTGGCTGCGGGCGATCTTCACCGACTCGCCCTCATTGGTCACTTCAACCCCCACTTCCGCCGACGGCGCGCCGGGTAGGTCGGCATAACCGCCCACGATCACCGGCACCAGTTGCGTCTGGTTGGGGCCCAGCGTCAGGGGGGCGGACTTGTGGTCCTTGAACTGCGTGGCGTCGCGGTTGGTCGGCAGGCGCACCACGGCACGCACACCGGTCACGCTGAAGGCGGACACGTTGGTCAGCTGCACCTGCAGCTTGTTGATCACCCCCCGCTGGATGGGCAGGCCAGAAACGATCTGGCTGCTGAGGTGGGGCAGCACCACCGTCCGCGGCAGCTCCACCCCATTGGCATCCACCGAGGCGATGGTGTAGCGACGCTCCCCGGCGCTGAAGCCGCTATCGGTCAGGCGAGTGCTGGTGATCGGGCTGGGCGTGAGGCGGGTACGACTGCTGTCCGGGCCCACATAGACCAGATAGCCGCTGACATTGCCATTGGGTGCGGCCCAGCTGATGGTGGGCAGTTCGCTGCCCAGCTGTTCCACCCGCACGTCCCGCACGGGCAGGAGGCTGGCATTGAGATAGGCGGAATTGGAGATCGGCGACTCATTGCCCGCCGCATCCACTGCCGTGACGACATAAGCGCCCTGGGTCGGCGAGGGGGCGGTGTCGTAGGTCTGCGGCGTCTTGATGCGGGTCTTGAGCGGCGTCAGGCCTTCGATGCTGGTGATGCTGGTGCCATGGGCCCGGTAGAGGTTGTAGTAGTCGACCGTGCTGTTGAGCGGCGGCTGCCAGGCGGCATAGATGCCCTGGCCGGTGAGCGTCAGCGCCAGGTTCTGCGGAGCACCCGGCGCGGTGGCGCTGGCCAGCACTTCGATGGCGGCCGTCTGCGCCGACAGGGATTCCTGACCATTGGCCTGACGCACGGTGGCCACTGCATAGCTGTAGCGGCCGTCGGCCGGTGTCTGGTCGATGTATTCAATGCCGGCGCTGCGTGCCAGTGGCTGCAGGCTGGTGCCGGGGGTCTGACGATAGATCTGGTAGCTGGTGGCGTCGGTCACGGCCTGCCAGGACAGGCGCACCTTGCCACCCGGCTGCGCCTTGGCGCTGAAACCGAAGGGCGCGTCCAGCGGAGGCAGGTTGCCCTGGTAGACCTGGTGGCGGTTGAAGGCCGAGACCTTGGACGACACGTTGTCGAGGTCGTCACGGGCCTGCTGATTGAAGCTGAGGATTTCGGAGCCACCCAGGCCTGCATCACCCGGCAGCGTGAAGCTGGCGGTGTAGGTGGTGGCATTGAGCTGCGTGAGCGTGCCCACGCTCACCGGGGTACGCAGCGGGCCGGACAGCCCATAGCGGACCTGCGGTGTCTGAGCCGGTGCCTTGCTGAACACGAAGGTGGCCTGCACCGGCGCGCCGCCCTCGTTCTTGAGCGGTGCGGCCGGGTTCAGCGTGATGCCGGAGAGCGCCGGACCTTCGGTATCCACCCGCAGTGTGGCGCCGCTGAGTACATCGGTGCCGCGATTGCCCACCAGATCCCGGGCCGAGAACAGCACATTGGCCACGCCGGAGGGTGTGTTCGCGTCCAGCAGGAAGTTGCCGTTGTAGACGGTGTCACCGGCCTTCACCAGTTCCACCGGAATCGGCACGCCGCCTTGCGGCACCACCGACAGGTAAGGGGTGCTCTGCAGCGGCTCACTGGTGGTCAGCACCAGGTTGATCCGCCCCTGGCCATAACGTCCGGTGGCCAAGTCCACCTTGCCCAGCGAGGTGTAGGTGATGGAGACCGCCTGCGGCGAGGTGTTGTCCGCCGTGGCTTGCACCAGGTTGGACAGCGCGCTGAACGTGCCCAGCGCATTCACTGACGCCACACGGTAATAGTAGCTGCCATCCACCGGCGGCAGGTCTTCCAGGCTGGCGCCCGTCAGCGGGGAAGCCGTCAACAGGCTGCCCTGCGAGGGGGTATCAAACGGGAACGTGGCGCGCCACACCAGATGGCCCACCGATGCGGCATCCTTGGACGACGTCCAGGCCAGCTTGATCTTGCCTTGGGCCTGCGAGCTCGCGGTCAAGGCGCTGGGGCCGGCCGGCTTGGACGTGTCCAGCACGATGGCCAGCGCCTGGCTGGTCACGCTGGTGCCGCGGTTGTTGCGGACCACCGCAGTGATCTGGTTCGGGCCTTCGCTCAACGCGATGTCGGCCTCGAACACCTGGCTGGTGATGGGCACCCAGTCGCCCTGGGCAACCCCGTTCACCTGGAACTGGGCCTCCGCGCCGAGCGGGCTGGTGCCGCGGACCCGCACCGAGCTCTGGTTGGTCCGGGCGGGCAGCGAGCTGGTCAGCACCGGCGCCACCGGCGGCGGCAGGTCGATCCTGACCGCCGAGGTGTAGGTGGTGGTGTTCCCGGCGACGTCGGTCACCCCCAGCGACAGCACATAGTCGCCGTTGGCAAACTGCAGCGGATCGATGCTGAGCTGGTAGGTGTTGCTGCCGAGGTTCTGCAGCGTCAGCGCGGTGGCCGACAGCTCGGCCCGCACACTGGCCACACCACCGGCATCGGACACTGCAAAACGCAGCGTCTCGGTTTTCTGGACCAGCAGCGGGCTGGCCAGCGGCGCGCCATTGATCGTCGGCGGCTGCACCACGGGCTGGGTGACATCCGGCGTCACCACGATGTCGCGGCTGGCCAGGGTGAAACCGCCCACGCCAGTGGCGCGCAGCACCACCGTATAGGTGCCGGGCTGGGTGTAGCGGATGCTGGGATTCGGCGCGGCGCTGGTCCGCCCATCCCCGAAATTCCACAGATAGCTGGTGGTCTCCCCGGACGACTGGTTCTGGAACACCACCGTCAGCGGCGCCTCACCGGTCAGCGCACTCGCGGCAAAAGCGGCCTGCGGCGGTGGCAGAACCAGGACATCCGTCGCGGCGCTGGGTTCGCTCAGATTGCCGGCCGCGTCCCGCACGATGATGCGGCCGTAGAGCCGCTGGCCGGCCACGGCCGCGGTGTAGGTGTAGTTGGTGGTGCCGGCGGAAAAGGCGGAATCCTGCAGCACGGTGGAGAAAGCCGCGTCCGAGGCGATCTGCAGCCGGATCTGATCCACGCCGCTGAGCGCATCGGTGGCCGAGAAGCGCCATTCCACCGACGAGGGACCGGTCTGCGCAGGCGGCTGCAGCTGGCCGGTGGGCAGCACCTGATCGATGGTCACCGGCTGGCTCAAGCCCGACCACAGCTCCCAGGTGCCTCCACTGTTGACGCTGCCACGCACCCGGGCGCGGTAAGTGGCGCCGGAGACGAGCCCGTCAGGCCAGGTGAAGCTGCTGACATCACCCACCGTCTGGGTGAGCAGCGTGTCGCCGGCCTCGCTCTGGATCTCGATCTGGTAGGTGTTGAGGTCGGGCACCTTGGCCCAGGTCCATTCGGGTGCCGCATTGGTATAGCGGCGCAGGACTTGGGGCGGCTCCGGGGTCAGGCCGGAGATATCAATGAATTCATAAGGAGCAGCGGCATTGGCCGCATAGGTCGTACCACCGGCATCCGGCACAAAGGCAATCGCCTGTTGCGGTGCAATCACATTGGACTGATTGCAACCCACCGACGAGGCCTGGTTGGACGGCCCTTGAATGCCGATGGTGGCGCTGCCACCGGTGCTCAATGTTTCCCGCAGATAGCGGTATTGCAGCGTGATCTGATTGCTGCCTTCATGGAGCACCGCCTGGAAGGTGCCCATCGGCAGATTGGAGCCGTAGAAGTATTGATTGGTCCATTGCACCACCAGCTTGCGATTGGGTGCCTCACCAAGGGTCTCGTATTGGATCTTGCCGGTGGGTTGGCCGGAAACGTCGGTCCGCAGGTCGTCCCAGAACACAAAGATGGTGTTGGACAGGGCCGGCAGGCAGGAGTTGGAATAGGCCGTGGTCGGCGACGAAAACTGGATCAGTCCGTTGGTCGTGACATAGAACTGGGTGACCGGCTGGTTGTAGTAGGTGAAGCTGAAGCCGATGGGGAAAGGCCCCGCCACCACGTCGTCCCCGACCAGCCCGGTATTGATGCCGGCCTGTGCGGCCGAGCTGCAGGCCATCAGCAGCGCCAGCAAGAGCAGCCGCGCGCCCTGCACCAGCGATTGGACAAGGCTGCAAAGCCGCTGCAGCAGAGCATGACGCACTGGGCGGACGAGCGCCGCCACGGAGAACCTCCCCGATCTTTTCATCATGCTCCCTCTGCATGTTGGCTTTGCCATCCGCTCCCACCGAGCGATGACCAACCTTCTGTTGGTGAAGGCTACCGTAAAGAAACGCGAAGATTCTTACAGTTGATCCTCGATTCACCAAATTTCTTTAGTCATTTGTAAGCAGCTCGACACGGCGAGCGTATGCGGCCTTTCAGAGGCAGCGATACGGTTCATTCAAGGCCGCGTTGCACAGCCTCACGAGGAGAAACGCCAATGCCTCGTCGCATTCGCGCGACGGCTGCAGTCATTTAGAGGGACACACGCGTCCATTCCTCCCAATGGGCGAATCAGGTGTTTTCCCTGATGCCATCAAACCGATAACCAACGCCGTAAATGGAACGAATGGGTTCCTGGCCTGGGCAGGCCAACTCCAGTTTGCGTCGGAGGTTTTTCACATGGCTGTCAATCGTTCGGTCGCTCAATGCGCGCTGGTCGTCATGCAGCTTGTCCAGCAATTGATCGCGGGAGAACACCCGGCCCGGCGCATCCGCCAAGGCCCGCAGCAAACGGAATTCGGCCGGGGTCAGGTCCAGCAACTGACCTTGCACGCGGGCCTGGTGACGATCACCATCCAGCACCAGGCCGGCGTCAGGGTCAGCTTCGGGGCTGCGTTCAGGGTCAGTGGCCGGGTCAGCACTTGCGCCCACCGCCACCGCAGGCACGCGCCGTTGCCGCCGCAGAATGGCCTTGACCCGAGCCACCAGTTCACGGGGACTGAAGGGCTTGCAGACATAGTCGTCCGCGCCGGACTCCAGGCCGACCAGGCGGTCCACTTCCTCCACCCGCGCAGTGACCATGATGATGGGCACATCGCTGAAGCTGCGCAACGCCTGGCAGATGCTCAGGCCATCCCGGCCGGGCAGCATCAGGTCCAGCACCAGCAGGTCAGGCTGATGCTCACGCACCCAGTCCACCACCTCGGTTCCCTCATGAAGCTGCTGGCACGTGAAGCCGTCGCGGACCAGATAGTCATGGGCCAGTTGGGCCAGGCGGGGCTCATCTTCCACCACCAGCACCAGGGGCAGGTCATGAACGGCTGTCATCGAAGTCTCCCGCCCGCTCCGGGGGCTGATGGCGTGTCAGGGGCAGGCGCAGCTCGATCCAGACGCCCCCCAGAGGGGACGCCTTCGCCTCGATCTGCCCGCCGTGGGCTTCCACAATGCTGCGGCAGATGGCCAGCCCCAGTCCGCTACCGCCACTGGCTCGGCCCCGCGACGCTTCAACACGGAAGAAGCGTTCAAAGAGACGCGGAAGCACCTCGGGCGCCACCCCGGGGGCGGAGTCTTCCAGATCCAGCACCGCATCGTCCTGCTCGCGCCGCAGGCGCAGATGCAGCTCACCGCCCGCATCGGTGTAGCGGATGGTGTTGTCCAGCAGGTTGTGCAGCAGCTGGTGGAGCCGGGCCGCATCGGCGGACAGCATCAATGGGGCGTGCGGCAGCGACATCGTCAGGCGCAGCGCCTTGTCCTGCGCAGCAGCCGAGAAGGCCTCGGCTTCCTGGCGTACCAGCGCCACCATGTCGAGATCCTGCTTGCGATAGGTGAGCGCGCCGGCATCTGCCAGCGCCAGCTCATGCAGGTCCTGCACCAGTTGGGTCAGGGTCTTCACCTCGGATTGCAGCAGGCTCAGCAGGGCGGGTGTCATCGGGTGGATGCCATCTTCCACGGCCTCCAGCTCACCGCGCAACACCGACAGCGGCGTGCGCAGCTCATGGGAGATGTCCGCCATGAACGCCCGCCGCATCTGTTCATTGCGGGCCAGCGCCTGCGAGAGCTGGTTGAAGTCCTGCCCCAGCTGCGCCACTTCGTCATGCCCCTGCACGGGCACCTGGGCCCCGAAGTCGCCCGCCGCCAGCCGGTGGGTGGCGGCGGCCACGCGGCGCACCGGAGCCAGCAGGCCCTTGGCCACCCACCAGGCCGCCAGACCGGCCACGCCCAGTGCCGCCAGCCCGACCCACATCACCGCTTGCAGTTGCCCGCCCAGGAAGCGCAGGGCTGCCTCGTCGGTCGCCGCCTGCACCGGGGCAATCATCAGCCAGCCGACCGTCTGGCCCTCCACCACGATGGGACGTTCCTGGCTTTCCGGCAGCACAAACGGGAAGCCGATTACCCGCAGCCGCTGGGAATCCAGCAGCATCATGCGGCGGCCGGCTCCCAGCAGGTCGGACGCGATCACGTCCTCATCGGCCAGTGGCGGGGGCAGGCCCAGATCGATCAGTGTCTGCTCCGCCCCCAGCAGGCGGAACCAGACGTCCGGCCGGTTGCGGACGAAGTCCCAACTGCCATGCTCGCGCCAGCCTTGCTGCAAGCGCGGAACGGACGCGTCCATGCGGGCCATCTGCTGCTCATTCAAGTAGCCGAAGAAGCCGCGTGTGAAGCTCAGGTGCGTCGCCCAGCCCATGGCCAGCACCGCCAGGGCGGCTGTGGCCAGCACGGCCAGAAACACCCGTATCGTGATGCCAATGCGTTTCATAGGGTTCGAAGCCTACCCCGGGTGGCGGTGACCGCCCTGGTTCACCGTGCAGAAACATCGGCGGGCGGCGGTCTCCAAAGTTCCTGCACATTTGGTCCCGACCATGGCCAACAAGCCCATTCCAGGACCGTCTGCCATGCCTTTGTCCCTCCCACGCTCCGCCACCCCAGGCCCAAGCCCCGCCACGCCCCGCCGCCCCGCCCCCACCAGCCTGGTCCTGTCGCTGGCGGCCCTGGCCATGATGGGTTTCACGTTGTCTGGGTGCGGTGAAGCCGGGTCGGCGCCGTCCGCCGGGACCACGGGCGCCCCGGTGGGAGCCACTGCTGCAGCCACATCGGTGGGTGTCTATACCGTCAGCGCGGAATCGCTGACGCTGAGCACCGAGCTGCCCGGCCGCACCACCGCGCCCACCGTGGCCGAGATCCGGCCGCAGGTCAGCGGCATCATCCAGGCCCGCCAGTTCACCGAAGGCGGACCGGTGAAAACCGGTCAGGCGCTCTATCAGATCGATGCCGCCACCTATCAGGCCAGCTTCGACAGTGCCAAGGCTGCCGTCGCCAAGGCCGAGGCCACGGCGTCCTCCGCCCGGCTCACCGCCAAGCGCCAGGCGGAACTGCTGAAGATCCAGGCCGTGAGCGAACAGGACCAGCAGGACGCGCAGTCCACCCTGCAGCAGGCCGAAGCCGACCTGGCCTCCGCCAAGGCCGCGCTGGACACGGCTCGCATCAACCTCCAACGCACCATCGTCACTTCGCCGATCAGCGGCCTGGCCGATGTGTCCAGCGTCACCACCGGCGCACTGGTCACGGCCGAACAGACCACCGCGCTCACCACCGTGCGCCAGATCGATCCCATCCAGGTGGACATCAGCCAGTCCAGCAGCGAATGGCTGGCTCTGCGCAGGGAACTGGCCGCCGGCCGCTTCAAACAGGCGGACAACGATACGGCGGCGGTGCAGCTGCTGCTGGAAGACGGCAGCACCTATGCACGCGCGGGCAAGCTGAGCGTGCGGGGGGTGTCGGTCAACACCAGCACCGGGGCTGTCACGCTGCGCGCCGTGGTGCCAAATCCGGAGGGGTTGCTGCTGCCCGGCATGTATGTGCGGGCCCTCCTGCAGACGGTCCGGCTGGACCAGGCCCTGCTGGTGCCCCAACAAGCGGTGACTCGCGACACCCACAACACCACCACGGTGCTGACGGTGGACGCCACCCAGCAGGTGCACAAGCGCACGGTGCAACTGGACCGGGTGGTGGGCAACCGCTGGCTGGTCAGCAGCGGGCTGCAGGCCGGCGAGCAGGTGATTGTGGAAGGCGGCCAGAAGGTGCGGGACGGTGACAAGGTCCAGGCCCATCGCGTCAGTCTGCCGGCCGACAGGGGCGCCGCAGTGGACACGGCAACAGCCTCCACCCCGGCTGCTGCCGCCAGTGCCACCGCTGGATCCACCGCTGCCGCCACCGCCACCGCCACCGCCGCCTCCCTCGGCGTGGTCGCTCGCGGCGCGTCCGCCGCGCGCTGAGGAGACTTTTATGGCACGTTTTTTCATCGACCGACCGGTCTTCGCCTGGGTGCTGGCCATCGTCGTGATGCTGGCCGGTGCCCTGGCCATCACCACCCTGCCGCTGGAGCAATATCCGGACATCGCGCCGCCCAAGGTCACGATCAGTGCCACCTATCCCGGCGCCTCGGCCAAGACCATCGAGGACTCCGTCACCCAGGTGATCGAGCAGCAGATGAAGGGCTTGGATGGACTGCTGTCGATGCAGTCCACCAGCTCGTCGTCCGGTTCCGCCAGCATCACGCTCAACTTCAATGCCGGCACGAATCCCGACGTGGCGCAGATGCAGGTGCAAAACAAGCTGCAGCAGGCCGAAGCGCAACTGCCGCAGGCCGTGCAGAGCCAGGGCGTGACGGTGACCAAGACGGGCACCGACTTCCTGATGGTGGTGGCGCTGTATTCGGCGGACGGTTCCGCCAGCGCCATCGACATCGGCGACTACATCAGCTCCAACCTGGTGGATGTGCTCAGCCGTCTGGACGGCGTGGGGGACGTGCAGACGCTGGGCACCGGCCATGCCATGCGCATCTGGCTG
Source organism: Roseateles sp. SL47 (assembly GCF_026625885.1). Lineage (NCBI taxonomy): Bacteria > Pseudomonadati > Pseudomonadota > Betaproteobacteria > Burkholderiales > Sphaerotilaceae > Roseateles > Roseateles sp. SL47. The sequence continues at coordinate 97,598 of NZ_CP113068.1, forward strand.
GACCCGGCCAAGCTGGCCAGCCATGCGCTGATGCCCTCGGATGTCAGCACCGCCATCACCGCGCAGAACGCGCAGGTATCCGCCGGTCAGGTGGCTGGCCTGCCGGCAGTGACCGGCCAGCAGCTCAATGTCACCATCACCGCGCGCAGCAAGCTGCAGACGGTGGAGCAATTCCAGAACATCCTGCTCAAGACAGCCAGCGACGGCAGCCGCGTGAAGCTCTCGGATGTCGCGCGGGTGGAACTGGGGGGTGAAAGCTACACCATCGCCTCCCGTTATGAAGGTCAGCCTGCCGCCGCCATGGGGGTGAAACTGGCCACCGGCGCCAATGCCATTGGCGTGGCCAATCTGGTCAATGCCAAGCTGGCGGAGCTGCAGCCGTCCTTCCCCTATCACCTGCAGGTGGTCAATGCCTACGACACCACGCCGTTTGTGAAGGTGTCCATCGAAGAGGTGGTGATCACGCTGGCCGAGGCGCTGGTGCTGGTGGTGGCAGTGATGCTGCTGTTTCTGCAGAGCTGGCGCGCCACGCTGATTCCGGCGATTGCCGTGCCGGTGGTGCTGCTGGGCAGCTTCGGTGTGCTGGCCGCTTTCGGTTATTCAATCAACAGCCTGACCATGTTCGGCATGGTGCTGGCCATCGGCCTGCTGGTGGACGACGCCATCGTGGTGGTGGAAAACGTCGAGCGGGTGATGCAGGAGAAGGGCCTGTCCGCCAAGGAAGCCACGCGCCAGTCGATGGGCGAGATCACCGGGGCGCTGGTGGGCATTGCGCTGGTGCTGTCGGCCGTGTTCATTCCGATGGCGTTTTTCGGCGGCTCCACCGGGGTCATCTACCGACAGTTCTCGATCGCCGTGGTGTCGGCCATGTTGCTGTCGGTGGCCGTGGCCATGAGCCTGACCCCGGCCCTGTGCGCCACCTTGCTCAAGCCGGGTGCGCATGGCAGCAACGCGGCGGGCGACGCCCAGGCTGGAAGCAACACATGGGCAGGCGCAGCACCCGCGACGGAGGCGGCGGCACCAGCGGGTGCCCGGCGGCCGAGCGGATTTGTCGCTCGCTTCTTTGCCGGCTTCAATCGCGGCTTCAATCGCGGCTTCGACCGCAGCAGCATCGGCACCCAGTCGCTGGTGGGGCGTCTGTTGCGCCGCAGCGGTCGGGTGATGGTGGTCTATCTGGCCCTCGTCGTTGCCATGGTGGTGCTGTATCAGCGCCTACCCACCTCCTTCCTGCCGGCGGAGGACCAGGGCGTGCTGATGGGCGAGGTGCGCCTGCCCTCCGGTTCCACCGATGAGCGCCTGATGGCCTCGCTGCAAGCGGCCGAGCAGTGGCTGGCCCAGCAACCCGACGTGGCGGGTTACACCGTCATCACCGGCACGGGCGGGGACCAGGCCAGCGGCCGCTTGTTCATCAAGCTCAAGCCCTGGGACGAGCGCAAGGGCCGCGGCCAGAGTGCCGCCGACATTGCCCGCCGCGGCAATCGTGAACTGGCCAAGCTGCGCGATGCTCAGGTGTTCCTGATGCAACCGCCGCCGGTACGTGGCCTGGGGTCGAGCGCCGGGTTCACCTTTGAGCTGCAGGACCGGGGCGGCCTGGGCCATGACCAGTTGGTCGCAGCCCGGGATCGCTTCCTGCAACTGGCCCGCAAGGATCCGGCGCTGTCGCAGGTGCGCATCAGCGGTGTGGACGATGCGCCGCAGCTGGGCATCACCATCGACGATGCCAAGGCCGGCGCCCTGGGTGTGGCCACCGACGACATCAACACCACGCTGGCCACCGCCCTCGGCGGCAGCTATGTGAATGACTTTCTGGACAAGGGCCGGGTCAAGAAGGTGTATGTGCAGGGCGACGCGCCCTACCGCATGGGCTCGGACAGCATCCTGCGCTGGTTCGTGCGCAATTCCGACGGCTCGATGGTGCCCTTCTCCGCCTTCACCGCCATCCAGTGGACCTTCGGGGCGCCCAAGCTGGAGCGCTACAACGGCTTCTCCTCCTATGAAATCGTGGGCGAAGCTGCGGCTGGCGTCAGTTCCGGCACCGCCATGGCGGCCGTGGAAGCCCTGGTGAAGCAATTGCCGGCCGGCATTGGCATCGAATGGGCGGGGCAGTCCTACCAGGAGCGGCTGTCCGGCGCCCAGGCGCCGGCGCTGTATGCCGTGTCGGTGCTGTTTGTGTTCCTGTGCCTGGCCGCCTTGTATGAGAGCTGGTCGGTGCCGTTCTCGGTGATGCTGGTGGTGCCGCTGGGCGTCATTGGCGCCGTGGCACTGACCGGGCTGCTGGGGCTGGAGAACGACGTGTATTTCCAGGTGGGCCTGCTCACCACCGTCGGGCTGGCCGCCAAAAACGCCATCCTGATCGTCGAGTTTGCCAAGCAGTTGCAGGAACAGGGCGCCTCCGCCCTGGACGCCGCACTGCAGGCGGTGCGGTTGCGGTTGCGCCCCATCCTGATGACCTCGCTGGCCTTCATGCTGGGGGTGCTGCCGCTGGCCATTGCCACCGGCGCGGGAGCCGGCAGCCGGCGCGCCATCGGCACCGGGGTGTTGGGCGGCATGTTGAGCGCCACGGTGCTCGGGGTGTTGTTCGTGCCGGTGTTCTACATGGTGGTCCGCCGCCTGGTCGACCGCAAGCGCTCGCAACTGCCCGCTGCCGATTCATCCCATCCAGACGCTCCCCGCCTGACGGAGACACAAGCATGACCATTCCGAAGTTCCGGCTCACCCCCGTGGCCGCCTGGGTACGCAGCGCCAGCCTGGCGGCTGCCCTGACCGCCAGCCTCGGCTTGAGCGCCTGCGCCCAATTGGCGCCTGCCTATTCCACCCCGGCGGCGCCGATTCCGGCGGCATGGCCGGAGGCGCCAGCGATGGAGCAAGAGTCGGCGGGGTCCGCCGGTGTGGTGGTGTCAGCCAGGAGGCCAGGCGCATCCACAGGCGCATCCACAGGCGCATCACCCGCCGCATCACCCGGCGCATCACCCGCCGCTTCCGCCGCTGCTTCCGCAACCGATTCCCCCGCTGCTGCCGGTTCCGCTGCTGCCGGTTCCGCTGACGCCAGCGCCCAGGCCGATGACCTGTCCACGGTGATCACCGCCCCCCAACTGAGGGAGGTCATCCGCCTGGCGCTCGACAACAACCGCGACCTGCGGATTGCGGCGCTGAACATCGAGCAGGCCCGAGCCACCTATCGCATCCAGGCTGCCGCCCAACTGCCAACCCTCACCGGCTCGGCCTCCGACACCGTCAAGCGCACCCCCGCCCAGGCCAATGGCGGCCAGGCCAGCCTGGCCCGCCAGTACGGTGTGGAAGTGGGGGTGACCGCCTGGGAGCTGGATCTTTTTGGCCGCGTGCGCGATCTGAAGGATGCGGCGCTGGAAAGCTACCTCAACACGGAAGAGGCCCAGCGCAGCAGCCGGCTCAGCCTGATCGCGGAGGTGGCGACCGCCTGGCTGACCCTGTCGGCCGATCAGGCCCAGTGGGAACTGGCCCAGCAGACCTTGCAATCCCAACAGCAGACGTATGAGCGCACCCTGCAAAGCCAGCAGCTGGGTGGGGCTTCTGCCCTGACAGTGGCCCAGGCCCGCACCACGGTGGAGTCGGCCCGCAACAGTGTGGCCAGCAGTGCCGCCCAGGTGCAGCAGGACCGCAACGCCCTGACCTTGCTGGTGGGCGCCACGGTGCCGGCGCACTGGCTGCCGGCCGCCATGACCCCGACACCGGCGGCCCAGCTCCAGCTGCCGCCCCAGGGGCTGCCCTCCACCGTGCTGCAACGCCGTCCGGACGTGCTGGCGGCGGAACATCTGCTGAAGGCGGCCCATGCCAACATCGGCGCGGCCCGGGCGGCCCTGTTCCCGACCATCAGCCTGACCGCGACCGCCGGCACCGCCAGCACCGCCTTGTCGGATCTGTTCAAGGGCGGCGCCTGGAGTTTCATCCCGTCCGTCTCCCTGCCGATCTTTGACGGCGGCAGCAGCCGCGCCAGCCTGGCGTCCGCCCAGGCGGCCCAGCAGATCCAGCTGGCCACTTATGAAAAGACGGTGCAGACCGCCTTCAGCGAGGTGGCGGACGCCCTGGCGGTCCGCGCCAGCCTGGCGGAGCGGCTGGAGGCCCAGCAGGCGTTGGTGGACGCTTACCAGCAGGCCTACACCCTGGCCGACGCCCGCTTCCGCCGGGGCGCCGACAGCTATCTGACCGTTCTGGATGCGCAACGCTCGCTCTTCTCGGCCCGCCAGACGCTGGTCACCCTTCGGCTGCTGGACCAGACCAACCGGATCACCCTTTACAAGGTCCTGGGGGGTGGCGGCTGGACGTCTTCCACGGGCTCCGGCGCCTAGGCTGGCCCCTCCACGGACCGGGCACGATGCGGGCAAGCCACGATCCTCACAGATCGTTACCTTGACCAGAATGCACAGACGGAGGTATTTGTTCACTGATCGTCGATGGCGGAGCGGTCCGATCCCGACGGGAAAGGACGAAATTGCACGAAGCTCCCCACTTCCGTGAAACACCCTGTGCCAGGGCGCACTGCGCCAGGGTACAAGGCGGTAAAGTGAGAGGCGATGGACACCACTCTGGCCGAACCACCCCAGTCCGCCCTGTCGGGCGTCGCGCGCGTGCTTGTGCACGCCGGCAAACTTCAGCCAAAGGCCGCTGAGGATCTCGTCCGCCTGGCGCGGGAGAAAAAAACCAGCTTCGTGAACGCTGTCATGGCGTCCGGCACGGTCACGTCCCCCGAGCTGGCGCACACGCTGGCCCATGCACTGGCCATGCCGCTGCTGGACCTGAATGCGGTGGATCCTCACAAGCTGCCCCAGAACATCATCGACGCCAAGCTGGCGACACAGCATCAGGTGGTGGTGCTGGCCCGTCGGGGCAACCGGCTGTTCATCGGCGGCGCCGACCCCACGGATCAGGAAGTGGTCGAGCGGATCAAGTTCGCCACCCAGCTGACGCCCGAATGGATCATCGTTGAGCATGACAAGCTGCTCAAGATGCTGGGGTCGTCGGCATCCGGCAGCACGGCCGAGCAGTTGGAAGCGATTGCGGGTGAAGATTTCGACTTCGACATCGCCGAAGAAGATTCCACCCCTCAGGAAGAAGCCCAGGAAATCGGCGACGTCGAAGACGCACCGGTGGTGCGCTTCCTGCAGAAGATGCTGGTCGATGCCATCAACATGCGGGCCTCCGACCTCCACTTCGAACCCTACGAATACCACTACCGCGTCCGCTTCCGGGTGGACGGCGAGCTGCGGGAAATCACCCAGCCTCCGATTGCCATCAAGGAAAAACTGGCCTCCCGCATCAAGGTGATCTCGCGCATGGACATTGCCGAGCGCCGGGTGCCGCAGGACGGCCGGATGAAGCTGAAGTTCGGCTCCAAGGCCATCGACTTCCGGGTGTCCACCCTGCCCACGCTCTTCGGCGAGAAGATCGTGATCCGTATTCTGGACCCCTCCTCGGCCAAGCTCGGCATCGAGGCGCTGGGTTACGAGAAGATCGAAAAGGATCGGTTGCTGCTGGCCATCCACCGTCCCTACGGCATGATCCTGGTCACCGGTCCGACCGGTTCCGGCAAGACGGTGTCGCTCTACACCTGCCTGAACATCCTGAACCAACCCGGCACCAACATCTCCACCGTGGAAGACCCGGCGGAAATCAACTTGCCGGGCATCAACCAGGTCAATGTGAACGACAAGGCCGGGTTGACCTTCTCCGCCGCGCTGAAGTCCTTCCTCCGCCAGGATCCGGACATCATCATGGTGGGTGAAATCCGGGACCTGGAAACCGCCGACATCGCCATCAAGGCCGCCCAGACCGGCCACATGGTGATGTCCACGCTGCACACCAACGACGCCCCGACCACGCTGACGCGTCTGCTGAACATGGGCGTGGCCCCGTTCAACATCGCCTCCAGTGTGCTGCTCATCACGGCCCAGCGTCTGACGCGGCGCCTGTGCGAAAACTGCAAGGTTCCGGCGGAATACCCACGGGAAGCCCTGCTGCGGGCGGGTTTCGCGGAGAGCGAACTGGACGGCTCCTGGAAGCCCTACCGGGCCGTGGGCTGCTCCAATTGCAACAATGGTTATCGGGGCCGGGTCGGCCTTTACCAAGTGATGCCCATTAGTGAAGCCATTCAGCGGATCATCCTGTCCGAGGGTACGGCCATGGACATTGCCGATCAGGCCCGCAAGGATGGTGTGCGAGACCTGCGCCAGTCCGGGCTGGTCAAGGTCAAGGTGGGTGTCACAACCCTGGAAGAGGTGCTGGCAGCCACCAATGAATAATCGAAGGTCGGCAGTCTGGCGATCCTGTTGAGTCCGAGATGATTCCTTGATGAGGCCATGGATGGGCCCACTGTCAACCTGGGTGAGCAGCACCAGGAACTAAACAACTGATTGGGAGCGCCGTTCGCTTGGCGCGACGGCTGGAGGTGATATGGCGACGACCACCGCGGGTTCCCGCGCAAAGCAGGGCATCAAAGAACATATCTTTGAGTGGGAAGGCAAGGATCGCAACGGCAAACTGGTGCGCGGAGAAATGCGCGCCGGTGGCGAAGCCGTGGTCAGCGCTTCCCTGCGCCGGCAGGGCATCCTGGTCAGCAAGGTCAAGAAGCGCCGCACCGGGGGCGGCAGGTCCATCAAGCAGAAGGACATTTCCGTCTTCACCCGCCAGCTCGCCACCATGATGCGTGCCGGCGTGCCGCTGCTGCAGGCCTTCGACATCGTGGCCCGCGGCAGCACCAACCCGCGCCTGACCAAGCTGCTCAACGAAATCCGCCAGGACGTCGAAACGGGTACCAGCCTCTCGGTGGCCTTCCGCAAGCACCCGCTCCACTTTGATGCGCTGTATTGCAATCTGGTGGAAGCCGGGGAGTCCGGCGGTATTCTGGAAGCCCTGCTGGACCGACTCGCGATCTATCAGGAAAAGACCGTCGCCCTGAAGCAGAAGATCAAGTCGGCCCTGACCTATCCCATTGCCGTGCTGGTGGCCGCCTTTGTCGTGACGGCCATCATCATGATCTTTGTGGTGCCGACCTTCCGCGATGTGTTCAAGAGCTTTGGCGCGGACCTGCCCGCCCCGACGCTGTTTGTGATCTGGCTGTCGGAAATCTTCGTCAACTGGTGGTGGCTGATCTTCAGCGCCATTGGTGGCGGGCTGTACTTCTTCTTCCAGAGCTGGAAACGCTCGGTGCGCATGCAGAAGGTGATGGACCGGCTGCTGCTGAAGGTCCCCGTATTTGGCGACCTCATTTATAAGTCGGTGATTGCTCGCTGGACCCGTACGCTGGCAACGATGTTTGCCGCCGGTGTGCCGCTGGTGGAAGCCCTGGACTCCGTGGGCGGCGCCTCGGGCAATGCCGTCTTTGTGGAGGGCACCGAGAAAATCCAGCGCGATGTCTCCACCGGCGCTTCACTGACCAACTCCATGCAATCCACGGGCTTGTTCCCGGTGATGGTGCTGCAGATGTCGTCCATCGGCGAAGAATCGGGCTCGCTGGACCACATGCTGGGCAAGGCGGCCGACTTCTATGAAGAAGAAGTGGATGACGCGGTGAAGTCATTGTCCAGCCTGATGGAACCCATCATCATCGTGTTCCTCGGCACCCTCATCGGCGGCATCGTGGTCGCCATGTATCTGCCTATCTTCAAGCTTGGCTCGGTGGTCTGATTGCTGGATCGGGACGTTTTTACACTGCTGCTGTCGCCGTGGTATCTGGGGCTGCTGGGCCTGTGTGTCGGCAGCTTCCTGAATGTGGTCATTTACCGGCTCCCGGTGATGATGCGGCGCCAGTGGCTGGACGACTGCCAGCATCAGCTGTCAGCCACTGACGAGCTTCGGGACGTGCTGATGCTCCCGGCCGACCAGGCCCAAGCGGTGGCGGCGGGTGTGTTGCCGGTGCGTCAGGCGCTGGAGGCCCAGCCCAAGCTTGGGCTGGTCACACCACGGTCGCGGTGCCCGCACTGCGGCCATCCGTTGCGCTGGCATGAAAATCTGCCGGTGCTGGGCTGGCTGCGGCTGGGCGGCAAATGTGCCTCGTGCAAGGCCGCCATCTCGTTTCGTTATCCCTTCATCGAATTGCTGACGGGCTTGCTGTTCCTGGGTATCGGCTGGCAGGTCGGTCCCCAATGGGCGTCCGTGCTGTACTGCGGTTTTGCAGCAGCTCTGGTGGCACTGGCGGGCATCGACTGGGACACCACCTACCTGCCGGACAGCATCACGCAACCCCTGCTGTGGGCCGGTCTGGTGGCGGCCGGCCTGGGCATGCTGCCCGTCACGCTGTCGGCATCGCTGACGGGCGCGGCGGTCGGTTATCTGTCCTTGTGGTCCATCTACTGGGTGTTCAAGCTGGTCACCGGCAAGGAAGGCATGGGCTACGGTGACTTCAAACTGCTGGCCGCGCTGGGCGCCTGGCTGGGTTGGCAGATGATTCTTCCCATTGCCCTGCTGGCTTCGCTGATCGGTGCCTGCATCGGCCTCTATCTGAAGCTGTCTGGCGGGCTGAGGGAGGGTCGTTATGTGCCGTTTGGCCCCTTCCTGGCCGGTGGCGGATTGGCCGTTTTGCTGATCGGTCCGCGAACCGTTGCCGTCTGGCTGGGCTTGCCCGGCTGACGCAGCATTGCTCGCCATGCGCATCGGCCTCACCGGCGGCATCGGCAGCGGCAAGAGCACGGTGGCGCACGCCTGGGTGACGCTGGGAGGCGCTCTGCTGATCGATACCGACGCCATCTCCCGGGCGCTCACCCAGCCGGGTGGTGCCGCCATGCCGGCCATTGCCCAGCGCTTCGGGCCCGATTTTGTGACGCCCGAAGGCGCACTCCATCGTCCCGCCATGCGTGAACTGGCCTTTCGTGACCCCTCGGCCCGGCTCGCCCTCGAAGGCATTCTTCATCCCTTGATCGGTGCGGAGACGGAGCGCCAGGCGGGTTTGGCACAACCCGGTCAGCGGGTGGTGTTCGATGTGCCCCTGCTGGTGGAGTCCGGCCGTTGGCGGCAGAAGGTGCAACGGGTAGTGGTCGTGGATTGTGAAGAATCCACCCAGGTGCGCCGGGTGATGCAGCGCTCCCAGCTCAGCGAGACGGCGGTGCGGGACATCATGGCGCAACAGGCTTCGCGGGCCCGCCGGCGGGCCGCTGCGGACGCCATCATCTACAACGACGGGTTGACGCTGGACCAACTGCATCGCGAGGTAGGAACGCTGCTGGCAAGCCCCCTGTTCTGACCACCCCTCACCCTGTCGGGGTGGGTCAAGTCCGGCCTGTGGAACAATGGCCCCTTGACGTAACAGGATGGTCGACTTGATCCTCTACGAATACCCATTCAACGAGAGCATCCGAACGATGCTCAGGCTGGAGCATCTGTTCGATCGATTGGGTCAGTTGGTCGCGCGCGATACGCAGCTGGATCACCACTATGCGCTCGCCACCATCTTCGAAGTGATGGATGTGGCTTCGCGTGCCGACCTGAAGGCCGATCTGCTCAAGGAACTGGAGCGCCACCGCACCCAGCTCAACAGCTACCGGGGCAACCCGGCCATTGCCGAGTCCGTGCTGGACGAGGTGGTGGGCCGCATCGACCATGCCTTCGACAAGCTGAACCAGTTGCCGGGCAAGGCCGGCCAGGCGCTGACGACCAATGAATGGCTGATGAGCATCCGCAGCCGGATTTCGATTCCCGGCGGCACCTGTGAATTTGATCTGCCGGGCTACTACACCTGGCAGCAGTACCTGCCCGCCCGCCGCCGTAACGACCTGATGCAGTGGGCTCAGACCCTGATGCCGCTGGCAGAAGCCCTGAACGTGCTGCTGGGTCTGCTGCGGGACAGTGGTTCACCGCACAAAGTGGCCGCCCATGCCGGCCAATACCAGCAAAGCCTGCCACAGGGCCGCAGCTTCCAGTTGCTGCGCATGCGGATCGACCCCAGCCTGGGCCTGGTGCCGGAGATCAGCGGCCACCGGCTGATGGTTTCCATCCGCCTGATGCGCCAGGATGAAGAAGGCCGCTTGAAACCGGCCCCCGTAGACGCCACCTTTGAACTGACGCTGTGCGCCTGAGTGGCCCCGGCGTCCGCCGCCCCACTTGTCAGAAGTCATGACCAGCAAGCCAACTTCCTTGTCCGGCCCCAGGCCGTCCGCCACAGACCGCGCCCAGGAGCGCTCAACCGGCCTGACCCCCGCGTCCTCCTTGTCAGCAGCCTCCCCGACGGTGGCGAGCCCGCCTCGCATCGTCCCCTGCCCGACCTGCGGTGGAGACAGCATCTTTGCACCCAGCAATCTCTGGCGGCCCTTCTGCGGCGAACGCTGCCGTCAGATCGACCTCGGCCACTGGGCGGATGAGTCGTTCCGGGTGGCGGCACCACCAACCACCGAGAACGAGAACGACGCCGAGCAGTAAGCCAGCCTCGGTGCGATTTAGCGCGGCAGAAGCCCTCGCCGCACCAGTTCCACCCGGGCGGCTTCCGGCGTCGTATAGAGCCAGGCCTGCCATCCCAGGGCCGTGGCCGCTTCAATGTTGGCCGGGTGATCGTCCAGGAACAGAAGGTCTTGCGGCTTCGCCCCGAACTGGCTCAGTGCCAGATCAAAAATCGGCGGATGGGGTTTGGACTGCTTGACCCGGCCCGAAAAGATACCCGACACGAACCAGTCGCTCAGCGGATGGTGGGTTTCCAGATGGTCCGCATACGGTTCCGGCATGTTGGACAGGAAATACAGCGTATGGCCGGCCTGCTTCAGATCCTGGATCAGTTGGGCCGTCCCCTGGATCAGTTGCAGTTCCTGTGGCACGGCCTCCATCACCGCCACCACCTCGTCACGGGGCCAGCCGGTGCGGGCGGTAATGCGGTCGGCCGTGGTCGCAGCATCCGCCAAGCCCTGGTCAAAAGCGCCCCAGTCACCGGTGTAGTTCTGGAACAGCTCCCGGGCCACTTCAGCGCCCACGGTTTCGTCTGGCACCCGGTGGGGCCACACCCGCGCGAGGAAACTGGGCGGGTGCCAGCGAAAGACGACCCCGCCAAAGTCAAACACAATCTTCATCGAACTCACCCTCGCAGGCGGCCGAGCAGGCCGGCGGTGGAGGCATCCAGGCCGGCGGTGTCGCCGGAGCTCAGGCGTGGCAGCAGGCTGTTGCACAAGGCTTTGCCCAGCTCGACACCCCATTGATCGAAGCTGTTGATGTTCCAGACTGCACCGCTGACAAACACCCGGTGCTCGTACAGCGCAACCAGGGCGCCCAGCGAGGCCGGTGTGAGCGCCTCCAGCACAAGCGTGGTGCTCGGACGATTGCCCGGGAAGCTGCGGTGGCGGGCCAGCACCTCCGGCGCCAGGTCCTTGGAGGCGGTCGGCGCCGATTCGGCTGCGGCCGCCTCGGCGGTCTTGCCCTGCATCAGGGCCTGCGATTGCGCCAGGCAATTGGCCAGCAGTTTGGTGTGCTGATCCTGCAGCCGTGCAAGCAGTTCACCGCCCACATGCTCACCGAAACGCGGTGTCTTGACTGCAATGAATTCCACCGGAATCACATCGGTGCCCTGATGCAGCATCTGGAAATAGGCATGCTGGCCATTGGTGCCGGCCTCGCCCCAGACCACCGGGCTGGTGCCGTAACCCAGCGCCTGACCGTCCCGGTCCACGCCCTTGCCGTTGCTTTCCATCTCCAACTGCTGAAGATAGGCCGGCAGCCGGCGCAGCCCCTGGTGATAGGGCGCCACCGAGCGGCTGGTGAAGCCATGGAAGTTGCGATACCAGACGTCCAGCAGCCCCAGAAGCACCGGCAGGTTGGTGTCCAGCGGTGCGGTGCGGAAATGCTCGTCCATCGCATGGGCACCGGCCAGCAAGGCCTTGAAATGCTGCGCGCCGACGGCGATGGCGATGGGCAGGCCGATGACCGACCAGAGGGAATAACGTCCCCCCACCCAATCCCAGAAACCGAAGGTGGTGGTGATGCCGAAATCCGCGGCCGCCTTGGCATTGCTGGTGGTGGCGGCGAAGTGCCGCGCAACGTCGGTGCCTCCCTGCTGCAGGAACCAGGCCTTGGCCGCCTGGGCATTGGCCAGGGTTTCCTGCGTGGTGAAGGTCTTGGAGGCCACGATGAATTGCGTGGTGGCCGGATTCAGGCCACGCAGCACCGGGGCCAGGTCATGCCCGTCCACATTGGAGACGAAGTGCAGCTTGAGCGTGGCCGGCACATAGGCCTGCAGCGCCTGCACCACCATGGCCGGGCCGAGGTCCGAGCCACCGATGCCGATATGCACCACATCGGTGATGCCGCTGCGCGCCTGGTCTCGCACGCTTTCAGCAAAGGCCAGCATGCGATCCAGCGAGGCCTGCACCTCATCACTGAACGGGGCGCCGCCCGCCGGCGCGCGCAGGGCAGTGTGCAGCACCGCGCGGCCTTCGGTGTGGTTGATGGGCGCGCCGGTGAACAGCGCTTCGCGTTGCGCCTCCAGTTTCACGTCCGCCGCCAGGCCCAGCAGCAGCTCAAGCGTCCTGGCGTCGATGCGGTTCTTGGACAGGTCGGCAAACACCTCGGGCGCCTGCAGCGACCAGCGCTGGAACCGGTCCGGATCGGCCGCAAACGCCTGCCGGACGTCAAAGGCTGCACCGGCGTGCTGGAAGTGGTTGTGAAGGGCGGCCCAATGGGGGCTGCTGTCGCAACGCGGGAACAGGCTCATCGCAGGCTTTCGATCATCTGGTCCAGCTTGCCGGCATCAGCGGCAAACAGGCGGATGCCTTCGGCCAGTTTTTCCGTGGCCATGGCGTCCTGGTTGAGGGCAAAGCGGAAGGCCGCTTCGTTGAACGAGACCTTGGGCAAATCCAGGGCCTTGGCGACATCGGCATCCAGCGCGCGGGACAGGGGCGCTTCGCTGGCCTGCAGCTGTGCCAGCAGGTCGGGGCTGATGGTGAGCAGGTCGCAGCCGGCCAGCGCCTGGATCTGCCCGATATTGCGGAAGCTGGCCCCCATCACTTCGGTGGCAATGCCCTGCTTCTTGAAATAGTTGTAGATGCTGGCCACCGACTGAACGCCGGGGTCGTTCACCCCGGCCTGAGCGGCTTCATCCCACTGGCTGCCCGCCGACTTCTTGTACCAGTCGTAGATGCGGCCCACAAACGGGGAGATCAGCTGAATGCCGGATTCACCGCAAGCCACCGCCTGGCAGAAGGAGAACAACAGGGTGAGGTTGCAATGGATGCCTTCCTGCTCCAGCTCACGGGCGGCCTGGATGCCTTCCCAGGTGGAGGCGATCTTGATCAGCACCCGGTCACGGCCGATGCCTGCAGCTTCGTACAGGCCCATCAGGCGGCGCGCACGGGTCAGCGTGGCCACGGTGTCGAAGCTCAGGCGGGCGTCCACTTCGGTGGACACGCGGCCCGGCACCACTTTCAGGATTTCCAGACCAAACGCCACCAACACGCGGTCCACGATCAGGTCCAGCGGCTCGGACTGGTGGGCCGCTACGGTGTCTTCCAGCAAGTGGGCATAGTCGGGCGATTGCACCGCCTTGAGGATCAGCGACGGATTGGTGGTGGCGTCGCGCGGGGTGAACTGCGCCAGTTGCTTGAAGTTGCCGGTGTCGGCCACCACGGTGGTGAAGGCCTTCAGTTGTTCGAGCTGGTTCATAGGAGGGTGCGCCCGGAGGCGGTCACAATCGGTGGGTTGAAGCCGGAAGCAGGCGCGGCATGAGCCTTGCCCATCTGCCCCGTATTAGAACCGCTGCGGACCTCTTTCCGGACGCTCGTCGCCCGCCTCCCTGGGGTGCCCTCCTGCGAGGGAGGCCCCTCTGTCGAGGGACGATTTCAGGCGGATTGACCGTCCGAAGAAACTGCGGCATCATAATTCCGGTAACTTCGTTACATCAAGACGTCAGCCAACTTTCGCGCTCCTTCGCAGGAGTGCCGCGCACATGTCCTTCGATCTTGTCTTTTTTGGTGGCACGGGTGACCTGACCTGGCGAAAGCTCATGCCCGCGCTGTTCCAGGCCTTCCGGCATGGCAAGCTGCCTGAGAATGGCCGCATCCTCGCCGTGGCCCGCGACGAGATGCCTGATGAACGCTATCGGGAATGGCTCAAGGAGCGCTTCCGCGAAGTGGAAGAAGGCAAGCGCCCGTCGGACGAGGAATTCGAGCGTTTTGCTTCGCAGGTGCACTACCGGCGCATGGACCTCTCCCAGCCAGACCATTATTCGCGGCTGAAGGAATGGCTGGGCGAACGCAATGCCGATACCGTGGTGCTGTACCTGGCCACCAGCCCGCACTTGTTCACCCAGATCTGCGAGCAGCTGGGGGCCGCCGGCCTGAACGGCCCGAAGGTGCGGGTGGTGCTGGAGAAGCCGCTGGGGCATGACCTGGCCAGCGCCCAGCAGATCAACAAGGTGGTGCGCAGCGTCTTTGACGAAACACAGGCCTTCCGGATCGACCACTATCTGGGCAAGCCCTCGGTGCAGAACCTGATGGCCCTGCGCTTTGGCAATGCCCTGTTCGAGCCGCTGTGGCGCCGGGAGAGCATCTCCAACATCCAGATCACGCTGGCGGAATCGCTGGGCGTGGGCACGCGGGGTCCGTTCTATGACGGCACGGGTGCCCTGCGCGACATGATCCAGAACCACGCGCTGCAGTTGCTGACCATGATCGCCATGGAGGCCCCCTCCAGCAACGATGCGGATGCCATCCGCGACGAAAAGCTGAAGGTGTTGCGAGCGCTCAAGCCATTCACGCCCGAGACCGTGTCTCGGGATGTCGTGCGGGGTCAATACCGCGCCGGGACGGCGGGTGGCAAGCAGGTGCCCGGCTATCTGGAAGAAGGCAAGGTGCCAGCCGGCAGCCACACCGAGACTTTTGTGGCCCTGCGCACCGAAGTGCAGAACTGGCGCTGGGCCGGTGTGCCCTTCTATCTGCGTACCGGCAAGCGGCTCGCCGCGCGGGATGCCCAGATCGTCATCAATTTCCGCCCGGTGCCTCATCCGATCTTCCCGGGTGGCAGTTGCCCGAACCGGCTCATCATCAAGCTGCAGCCGGAAGACGGCCTGGAGCTGCAACTGATGGCCGCCAAGGGAGGTTCCAGCAACGAAGCCCTCAGCCCGGTGTCGCTGGACCTGGACTTCGACAAGGCTTTCGCGGCGGACCGTGTAGGCGCCTATGAACGTCTGCTGCTGGACGCCATCGCCGGTCGCCTCAACCTCTTCGTCCGCAGCGACGAGCAGGAGCAGGCCTGGAAATGGGTGGAGCCCATCCTGAACTACTGGAAGAACGACAGCACCGGCCCCCGCAGCTATGTGGCCGGCACCTGGGGCCCACCGGCAGCCAGCGCCCTGGTGGCGCGCGACGGCCATTCCTGGATTGAAGAGTGCTGACCCCCTTGCCGCGTGAGTGCCTGACATGAGCATGCTGGAACGCATCAAGGCAGCGTTGCCCGCTCTGCCACCGGCTGAACAGCGCGTGGCCAAGCTGCTGCTGGCCGACCCGCGCGCATTTGCCAACCTGCCGGTGAGCGAGCTGGCGGACCGCTCCCATGTCAGCAAACCGACGGTGGTGCGCTTCTGCCGCAGCGTCGGTTACGACGGTCTGGCCGACTTCAAGTTGAAGCTGGCCGGCAGCGTCAATGAAGGTGTGCCGTTTGTGCACCGGGCGGTGGATGAGGACGACAAGCCGGGCGACCTGATTGTGAAGGTGGTGGACAACGCGGTGGCGGCCCTGCTGCATTACCGCAATGACGCCGCCAGCCATGCCTTCGAACGCGCCATCCTGGCACTGTCGGAAGCGGGCCGCGCGCACAAGCGCATCGAGTTCTACGGCGTTGGCAACTCCGGCATCGTGGCGATGGATGCGCAGCACAAGTTCTTCCGGCTGGGCGTGAACACCTTTGCCTGCAGCGACGGCCACATCCAGCTGATGAGCGCCACCATGCTGGGCCCGGGCGACTGCGCGGTGATCATCTCCAACTCCGGTCGCAGCCGCGACCTGATGGATGCCGCCGAAATCGCCCGCAAGAAAGGCGCGACCACCATCATCATCACCGCCAGCGGCTCCCCCCTGGCGCAGATGGGCCAGTTGCCCGGACAAGTGCTGCTGGCGGTGGATCATCCGGAGGACTACGACCGCTACAGCCCCATGGTGTCGCGCCTGCTGCACCTGGTGGTGGTGGACGTGCTGACCACCGGTGTCGCGCTGCGGCTGGGTGAAAACCTGCGGCCGATGCTGCAGGAGATCAAGAAGAACCTGCGAAGCAAGCGCTACGCGCAATGAAAAAAACCGGGCCACGCCCGGTTTTTTTTCGTCTGGCCTTCTCTCAGTTCTCTCAGGTCAGGCCGGAAGCGCCGGCGCCGCAGGCGCGGCCACGGCATCCGCCCAGAAGAGCGACTCCAGCCCATACACCCGGGCCAGCTCGCGCAGTTGAGGCGGCGACTGGAGCAGGTCCAGTTGCCAGCCGTTCTGCCCACACATGCGCAGGGCGCTGAGCAGCAGGCTGAGGGCGGCAGAGTCGAAGTCGTTCAGGCCGCTGGCATCGAGGCTGACCGAACGGCCGGCCGCATTGCCCACCTGGACCATCTCGGCCCGCAGCGCATCTTCCAGCTGAGCCCAGACCTGCGGCACGTTGTCCATGCGCAGGCGGGCAGGCAGCTTCAGCATGGCATCAGCCCTTCTTCGGGGCCGACGCAGCCGGCTTGGCGGCGTTGCGCTCAGCCAGTGCCTTGATCAGGCCATCGATACCATTGGCATTGATTTCCTGGGCAAAGCTGTTGCGGTACTGATCGGCCAGCCAGATGCCCAGCACGTTGACGTCATAGATCTTCCAGCCGGCGGCGGTCTTCTCCAGACGGTAGTCCAGCTGGATGGGATCACCACGGCCGCGGATCTCGGTACGCACCACCACTTCGGTGTCTTCCGGGGCTGCACGCAGCGGCTTCAGGGCAATGGTCTGGTCCCGCACCTGGGTCAGTGCACCGGCATAAGTGCGCACCAGCAGGGTCTTGAATTCATCCTGCAGACGCTGCTTTTGCTCCGGGCTGGCCTGGCGCCAGAAACGGCCCACCGCCGACGAGGTGATGCGCTGGAAGTCCACATGCGGCATCACCTTGGTGTCCACCAGCTCCATGATCTTGTTGACGTCACCGCCCTGGATGGCCTTGTCGCCCTTGACCGCATCCAGCGTCTCGATCGACAACTGGCGGATCAGTTGGTCCGGCGTGCTGCTATCGGCAGCAAAGGCCGACAGCGGGCTCACGGCGGCCACGGACAGGGCCAGCTTCAGCAGCAGTCGTTTGGTGGAAATCATGCTTGTCCTTTCTCTCTTGGCAGGGACCTGACTACAACGCGCCAGGCCCGTCATGGGTGTACCGGGAAACGCCGCGCTCAGCGCGTGGCGGGTTTTTCGTCCGGTGTGATGACTTCGTAGTCGTCTTCTTCATCATCGGCACTGGAATGGGCCTTGATGTTGCGGCGCTGCAGATAGGCGTCCCGCACGAAGGTGTATTTATCCAGGGCGATGCCGTCGAGCATGTCGGTGACCTTCAGCAGGCCAGCCCGGGTGTTGACCAGTTGCAGCGCGGAAATCACCAGCTTGTATTCACCGTCATCAAACAGATAGGCCGGCGAGTAATAGATGTTGACCGGCAGCGCCACTGAATCGCGCAGCGACGAGGGGCCCAGAATCGGCCAGACGATGTACGGTCCGGTCTTCACACCCCAATACCCCAGCGTGCGGCCCAGATCTTCAGAATTCTTTTCCAGGCCGGACGGCGTGGCAATGTCGATCAGGCCGGCAATGCCCAGCACGCTGTTGACGGCCACCCGCATCGTCTGCTGGGCGCCGGTCTTGAAGCGGCCCTGCAGGAACAGGTTGATCGCCGACCAGGCGTCGGAGAAGTTGCCAAAGAAGTTGTCCACCGCCTGACGGGCGGGCGAGGGCACGAGATTGCTATAGGCCGTGGCGACCGGACGCAGGACGTTCTCGTCCACCTTCTCGTTGAAGTTGAACACCTTGCGGTTCCAGCGCTCCCACGGGTCGAGGCGGTTGCGCACTCGGGGGGCCGGGGCCGGAATGTCGCCCTGCTCGGCGGCTTGCGCAGCCTGGCCGGCCTGACCGGCGGCGGCGGGCACCTGGGTGTCGCTCGTGGCGGTTGCGGAGGCTGCGGGGGCCGCAGCGGCTGGCGCGGCAGCGTCGGTTTCAGCGTCTGAAGCCGCCACCGCTGGTGGGGCTGCTGCCTCATCGGCAGCGGCTGCAGCGGCTGCTTCAGCATCGGCCGCAGCGGCTGCGGCGCTCTCGGGCGCAACGTCCTGGGCAGTGGCCAGGGCGGCTGTGCGAGCGGCTGTGAGCGCGGCTGTGAGAGCGGCTGTTTCGGTGTCGGCCGGAGCAGCAGCTTGGGCTTGGGCCTGGGCTTGGGCCAGCTCAGGATCCTGCGCCTGCGGCGCTTCAGTGCCGGCCTGCGCCGACTGGCCCGCCAGGGCGGCCAGCAGCGCTGCGCTCAGCAGTCCGGCGCGAAGGCTGGACTTGGCGATCTGCGTCATTTGTTCTCTCCCGAAGATGCATCGGCCGCCTTGTTGTAGAGGAACTGACCAATGAGGTTTTCCAACACCACCGCCGACTGCGTCTGCTTGATCATGTCGCCGGCTGCCAGATTCTTCTCGTCCGCCCCCGGCTCCAGGCCGATGTATTGCTCACCCAACAGACCCGAAGTGAGGATCTTGGCCGAGCTGTCCTTGGGGAAGGCCACGCCCTGGTTGAGCTTCAGCACCACACGGGCCTGGAAGCTCTTGTCGTCAAAGCTGATCGAGTCCACACGGCCGACCACCACACCCGCGCTCTTCACCGCTGCACGGGGCTTCAGGCCGCCGATGTTGTCGAACTTGGCGGTGACCGTGTAGGTCTCTTCCAGATTCAGACTCAGCAGATTGCCGGCCTTCAGGGCCAGGAACAGCAGCGCCGCGCCGCCCAGCAGCACGAAGAAACCGACCCAGGCGTCATAACGAGAGGATTGCATCTGCAACTCCGGATCAAATCGAAATCAAACAATACGAAATCAGGGACTGCACGGAACGGACGACCGGCGCCCGATCAGATCGAGAACATCATGGCGGTCAGCATGAAGTCCAGGCCCAGCACGGCCAGCGACGCCATCACCACCGTCCGGGTGGTGGCCTCGGACACGCCTTCGGGCGTCGGCTTGCAGGTATAGCCCTGCAGCAAGGCCACAAAACTGACGGTCAGGCCAAACACCAGACTCTTGATGACACCGTTGCCCACATCGGCAAAGACATCCACCCCCCCCTGCATCTGCGACCAGAACGAGCCCGCATCCACCCCGATCAGCGGGACGGCAACCAGCCAGCCGCCCACAATACCGACCGCCGAGAACACGGCCGCCAGCAGGGGCATCGCAATGAAACCGGCCCAGAAACGCGGCGCCAGCACCCGGGTGACCGGGTCGACCGCCATCATTTCCATGGCTGTGAGCTGCTCACCGGCCTTCATCAGACCGATTTCGGCGGTCAGCGAAGTGCCGGCGCGGCCAGCAAACAGCAGCGCTGCCACCACCGGCCCCAGTTCCCGAACCAGGCTCAGCGCCACCAGCAGGCCCACCGCTTCGGCCGAGCCGTAGCGCTGAAGCGTGTAGTAGCCCTGCAATGCCAGCACGAAGCCGACAAACAGGCCGGACACACCGATGATCGACAAGGAGCGGTTGCCCAGGAAGAAGATCTGCTCGCGCACCAGCACAAACCGGCGCAGACAGGCCCCCAGGCCCAGCAGAAGGCGTGCCAGCAGACGGGCGGACGACCCCCAGTCCACCAATTTCAGCCGCAGGCCGCGCCCGACGGCGGTTGGCGCATTCATCAGGCCCTTCATGCGGCCTCCTCGGATTCAGGCAGGCCGAAGTCGGCATTCACCGGCGGCGCGGGCTGATGGAAGCGCACCGGACCATCCGGCTCGGCATTCACAAATTGGCGCACCAGCGGATCGGTGCTGGCCTTCAATTCCTCAGGGGAGCCCTGCGCCACCACACCACCGTTGGCCACCATGACCACGTGGTCAGCAATGGCGAAGGTTTCGTGCAGGTCGTGGGTCACGATGACGCTGGTCAGGCCCAGCGCATCGTTCAGGTCACGGATCAGACGGGCGGTAACGCCCAGGGAAATCGGATCCAGGCCGGCGAAAGGTTCGTCGTACAGCACCAGGTCCGGGTCCAGCGCAATGGCACGCGCCAAGGCCACTCGCCGGGCCATGCCGCCGGAGATCTCATTGGGCATGAGATCGCGGGCGCCGCGCAGCCCCACGGCATTGAGCTTCATCAGCACCAGATCACGAATCATCGGTTCCGACAGCTTGGTGTGTTCGCGCAGCGGGAAAGCCACGTTCTCAAACACGCTGAGGTCGGTGAACAGCGCACCAAACTGGAACAGCATGCCCATGCGCCGCCGCTGGGCATACAGCTGGTCCTGCGTCATCGGTGCCAGGTCCTGTCCGTCGAACAGCACCTGGCCAGACACGGGTTTGAGCTGCCGGGTCAGCAGGCGCAGCAAGGTGGTCTTGCCGCCGCCGGACGAGCCGATCAGCGCCAACACCTTGCCGCGGGCAAGGCTCAGATTGACGTTGCTCAGGATGATGCGCTCTGCATAGCCGCAGGTCACATCCCTCACTTCAATCAGAGGTCCAGCTGGATTTGTGGGATGGGGATCGGTGAATGCCATTGTGAGTGAGTTCGGCGGGCGAGCGTCCGACCGGGAGCCGGGATCATAGGGTAAAGCCCGGATTGATGCCGGAGCTCATCTGGGGCGCAGAAGAATTGCGACAGTTTCGTGAAGCGGCTTGACGATCAGACGCAATCCGTGACCGCCAGCGGCTCGCGCTCCGCTCACCGGGGCCCCTGCCCTGCTCATGTCGCAGCGCTGCTCCAGGGTCCGACGCCAAGCGCCCCCCCAGCCCCCTGCTGAAGTTGTGACGAAGTTCACAACTCAAGACCCCCACAAGACGGGCGGAACCTGAGGCGCGATGAGCGGACTGGCCTTCATCATGTCGCTACCGATAATTTCGGCAAACAGGAGTGATACATGGCTGGGACTATGCAAATTAATGTAGGAAAGCCTGCAAAGGCCGGTCAGCGGGGCTTCACGCTCATTGAGCTGATGATTGTGGTGGCCATCATCGGGGTGCTGGTGGCCGTGGCACTGCCGGCCTACAAGGATTACGTGATCCGTGGCGCCGTGACCGACGCCATCACCGGGCTGACCAATACCCGGGCGGACATGGAACGCTACTTCCAGGACTACCGCACCTATCAGGCGGTGGGCAGCACCGCCTCCCCGCCGTGCACCAGCACCGGCACGACGGTCGGCAAGTTCACCATCAGCTGCGCCACGGCCGACCTGACGGCGACCACCTACATCATCAAGGCGCAAGGCAGTGGCGTCGTGGCCGGTTTCCTCTACGAGGTGACCCAGGCAGATCAGAAAGCCACCACCATCACCAACACCCCGGGCTGGAATCAGGCTCGCTGCTCGGGCACAAAGTGGATCACGAAGAAGGGGGACTCATGCACCTGAGCCCACGCCCCCAACGCGGCCTGACGCTGCTTGAGCTGATGGTGGTGATCGCCATCATTGCCATGATCAGTGCCTATGCCGTGCCAGGCATCCGGTCCTGGTCGAACAATGCGCAACTGCGCACGACCGCGACCAACCTGCAGGTGGCGCTCAAGCAGGCGCAGGGGGAAGCCTCCCGCAGCTTCCGCCAGGTGGTGTTCTTCCGGACCGCCGCCACCACTTGCAACGGCACCGAGCAGGCGTCCAGCACCGGCACCCGCTGGGTGATCAAGATGCTGCCCATCGTGTCCACCGAAAGCGCCTCGGCCACGCTCTGCGGCAGCCTGAATGAAGCTGCGCCTCTGGTCTCCGTGACCGGCCCACAGGCGGTCTGCTTCAGCGGCGCCGGACGGCCCACGGCGCTGGCTTCCAGCGTGACCGGGGTCGGCGTTGCCTGCACCACCGGAACGGACAGCCAGATCATCTTTGGCATCTCGCCGACCACCACCACGTCCAACACCAAGAAGATGCAGGTGTGGATGAACCTGGGCGGATCGGTCCGCAGTTGCGACCCCACCCGACTGTCCTCCGCCGCGCCGGATGGATGCCCTGCAGTCAACCAGACGCCCACCACATGAAGCCGACCTTCCGTCCGTTGCCCGCACGGCGCCGTGCCCGTGGCATGACATTGATCGAAGTCCTCTGCGCCATCCTGGTGATGACATTGGGCCTGTTGGGTCTCGTGTCGGTGATGGCCAAGGCCTCGCAGGCCACGGTTGCCACCGATGACGCCCAGCGTGCCGCCTCGCTGGCCAATGAACTGGCCACCGAAATGTGGCTGCGCGGCACAGTGAATGTGCCCACCGCCACGCTCAACGCCTGGAGAACCCGCGTGAGCACCGCCTCCGACATGGGCCTGCCCAGCGGGGTTGGCGCCGTGTCCCAGCCGAACACCTCCATCAATTTCGCACGCATCACCATCACCTGGACTCCGCCGGGTGCTACCAATGCGCGCCAGTACTTCACCGATGTGCGGTTGAACAACTGATCATGATCCAGCACCGCCACCTCTCGCCCCGTCCCGGTCCCGGCCGGGCACGCGGCTTCAGCCTTGTGGAACTCATGGTCTCCCTGGTGATCGGCATGGGCCTGATTGTCACCATGGGCCTGCTGAGCAACAAGTTCGAGACTTCCAAGCGGGAAAGCACGGCCTCCTCCGACCTGTCGTCGACGGCCGCTTTCCTGAGCTACGACTTCGACCGCCAGATCCGCAGCGCGGGTTCCGGTTTCACCACCGGTTATGACGACACCTTTGGCTGCGAGCTGACCGCTTCGAAAAGCAGCACGCAGATCCTGCCGGCGCCCGCCGCGCTGCCCGATCCGTTTGCGAGCGTGCCGCAGTCGATCCGCCTGGTGCCGCTGGCGGTGTTTCCCGTCGCAGCGTCGAACACCACCGGCTCGGACGTGATCCAGATCATGACCGGCACGGGTGGCGTGGGCGAAGTGCCTAATCAGGTCCGGAGCAAGTCGGTGCAGACCAACATGCTGCGCCTCACCTCCTCGGTCGGCGTGCAGTCCAACGATCTGCTGCTGATCGCTGAAAAGGGCCGCCCCTGCATGCTCGAGCAGGTCTCCGGCAGTTACAGCGCCAGCAGCGATCAGGTGGATCTGGCGGGCACCTACTATGCCGCCGTGATCAACGGTCAGGCGCTGAACGACCGCGCCACCGGTTCATCGGTCAATGCCAAGGCCTTTGGCCTGGGCAATGCCAGCAACAACAACCCGCCGCGTTTCAACCTGCTGGGCGTCAACAGCAGCAACCAACTGGTGCGGTATGACCTGCTGGGCTTCACCAACGGCGGCACTGGAGCCACGCAGCCCGTCCCCTTGGCCGACGGCGTGATGATCATGCGCACGCTGTACGGGGTGGACACCAATGGCGATGGTCTGATCGATTCCTGGGTCCGCCCGGGCACAACCGGATACACCGCCTCCGACGTGACCACCAACGCCGCCATCACGCGCCAGATCATCGCGGTGAAGGTCGCCATGGTGCTGCGATCTGAGACCGTGGAAGACAAAGCCACCACGACGGCCCAGTCCACCACCCGCTCCACCTTTGATGTGGCGCCGGCCACTCTGACGCTCTTCTCGAGCCAGGCCAGCGCGCTCCAGACCACCTACACGGTCACGGACCGCCAGCGCCGCCACATCGTGGTCGAGTTCACGGTGCCCCTGCGCAACCTGCTGGCCAGCCTCAGAACGACCCCTCCGACCTGAACGCCGCCATGCATTCCAAGCGACCCCATCCTCAGAACGCCATGCGCATGCCCACTTCCGTTCATCGCCGCCAGCGCGGCATCATCATGGTGATCGCGCTGATCACGCTCGCCATCATGATGGTGGGCGCCGTGGCCGCGCTCCGGGCAATGAATGCCACGCTTACCGGCGCCGGCAACATCGGCATGAAACGCGACATGGGCAATCAGGCCGAGGTGGCACTGCGCAAGGCCATGGCTGGCCTGAACAGTGGCACCGACCTCACCAGCAACGCCACCTCCATCAATTACAGCGCCACGATGCTGGCCACCACGCCGGAAGGTATTCCCACCGCACTGCTGGGCACCACGCCCTCCACCGTGGGTGGGCTGGGCGTGGCCTCCAATGTGGTGGACCTCACCTCCGCCGCCGCTTACGGCACCGGCACCGCACCCAAGGTCAAGATGTATTACGTCATCGACCGGCTGTGCCGGACCACCGGTGTGATGGACACCACCAACTGCCTCACCTCCAGCCAGCAGAACCCCGGCGTGGACGGTAGCGGCGGCGTGCCCGCCCCCAGCAAACCGGTCTATCGCGTGTCGGTCCGTGTGGACGGACCGCGCGGCTCCCAATCGTTCTATCAGGCGACCTTGTCCAATTAAGGCCTCTCATGAACCAGTTCTCCAACCTTCCCCGCCGGCTTGGCGCGGCCACCCTGGTGGCCGGGCTGATGCTGTCCGGTCTGGTGCAGGCGCAGACCAACCTGGCCAACCAGCCAGTGCTCTCTGCGACCGCTGCGCCTGGCAATCTGGCGTTGACCTTGTCGGTGGAATATCCGACAGCGGTCAGCAACACCCACCAGGACACGACCTATTCCCCGGCCAACACGTACATCGGCTACTTCGATTCGCAGAAGTGCTACAACTACGTGTACGCGAGCAATGAGCCGGATCGGTATTTCCAACCGGCCGGCCTGGCCACCAATCACGTCTGCAACAGCAAGTGGAGTGGCAACTTCCTGAACTGGGCCACGATGCAAACCATCGACCCGTTCCGCTGGGCGCTCACCGGTGGTTATCGGGTGAAGGACACTGCCGACACCACCATCATCGAAAAGGCCTGGGCCAGCGGCCAAGGCGGATCTGGGAACTTCCCGGACCGGACTATCACCGCCAACATTACCGGTGCTACACCGCTGCCATGGACGAAGCTTCAATTGCGCATCCAGGGGCTGGGCAACCGGCTGCGGGTGACATCAAGCGGCGATAACAACGGCACGAAAAACATCGTTGCCTATCAGTCGCAGAGCAACCCGAGCGGGTCCAACGTCTATGAGATCAGTGTACGGGTCAAGGTCTGCGATTCCAGCACTGCGGCCGGTAGCCTGGAGAGCAACTGCGTCAAATACAGCGGTGGCTACAAACCGGAAGGCCTGATTCAGCAGTATTCGGACAAGGTGCGGTTCAGTGCCTTCGGCTACATCAACGACGCGACATTGGGTCGGGATGGTGGGGTGCTGCGTGCCAAGATGAAGTTTGTCGGCCCCAACAAGCCGGTTCCCGGTGCCGACCCGGTGGCCAACACACTGGCCGAATGGGATGGCACCACGGGTGTGATGTTGACCAACCCCGACCCCACCGATGCGGCGGCGATGTCCACGTACTATGGGATCACCATCACCAACAGCGGGGTGATGAACTACCTCAACAAGTTCGGCGAGATCACCAACAACTACAAGACCTTTGACCCGGTCGGTGAGTTGTATTACGCCGCGTTGCGCTACTACCGCAACCTGGGCAACGTCCCGGAATACTCCAGCGACAACGGCGCCTCGACCAGCACCAAGACGGCCTATGCGGACGGCTTCCCTGTGATCAGCACCTGGGACGACCCCATTCTCTACTCGTGCCAGAAGAACTTCATCCTGGGCATTGGTGACGTCAACACCCATGCGGACCGCAACCTGCCCGGCGCCACCGGAAACTCCGAGCCGACCAAGCCGGCCACAGTGACCGCAGACACGCTGAATACGGTGACGTGGACCAACCGTGTCGGTACTCTGCAGGGCATCAACAACCTGGGCACCACCCAGAACTACAACGGATGCTGCAACAACAACGGGGCGCTGATGGCCGGCATGGCGTATTACGCCAACACGACCGATATCCGCTCCGACCTGGCCGGTTCCCAGACCATCAAGACCTACTGGCTGGACGTGCAGGAGTATCAGGCCTACAAGTCGAACAACCAGTTCTATCTGGCGGCCAAGTACGGCGGCTTCAATGTGCCCACCGGCTTCGACCCGGCCAACATCGCCCCGGCCGATTTCCAGACCGGCTGGTGGCACACCGGCCCGGCGACGGACACCGTGGGCGGCCAACTGCGCCCTGACACCTACTTCACGGCTGCCAAGGCCGACACGATGGTCAGCGGCCTGACCACGGCCTTCGCCTCGATCGCGGCGGCCATCCAGGCGCCGACCTCGTCGTTCCAGACGGTCGATGCGACGCTGACTGCGGGCGAAGCCTCCTACGGCACAACCTACGACTCCAGCGCCTGGTCCGGCAACGTCTGGGCGGCCGCGGTGAACTCGATCACCACCGGCCAGCCGATCCAGTACAACCAGGTCAGCTGGAACTTCAGCGACAAGCTCTATACGCAGATGGGGACGGCTGGTGACGGCTGGTCTCTGCGTCGCATCGTCACCATCAACCCGACGACCCAGGCCGGCATTCCCTTCCGCTACAACAGCCTCACAGCGGCCCAGAAAACGGCGGTGAACCCCACCTACACCTCGGCCGACGACGGTGCGTTGTACGTTCAGTGGGTGCGTGGTGACCAGAGCCAGGAACAGAACGCCGTCAGCACCGACAGCCTGCGGGCCTACCGCGTGCGTACCGCCAACAAGATGGTGGGTGACATCGGCGACAACGGCGTCACCGTGCTGGGTCCGCCGTCGTTGGACACGGGCTCCCTGTCGGACTCGGCCAACCCGGGTTATGCAGCCCATGCTGCGACCTATGCCAACCGTCCCAACATCGTGCTGGCCGGCGCCAATACCGGCATGGTGCATGTGATCAACGGCGCCCTCACGGGTACCGGTGCAGGGACGGAGCTGTTCGCCTATGTACCCAACGCCGCGATCTCTGGGCCGAGCAACACACCCAGCACGGACGGCATTGCGGCGGTTGGCAACCCGTCCTATAGCCACCGCTACCTGGTGAACGGCAAGATCAGCGTCGGCGAAGTGGACTTCAAGAAGACCTCCGGCTCGACGCTGACGGCCAATGAGTGGCACAGCATTGCAGTGGGCGGTCTGGGCAAGGGTGGCCGCAGCGTCTATGCACTCGATCTGACACGCGCCAATCAACTCACCTCCGAAACCGACGCGGCCAGCCAAGTGCTGTGGGAGTACACCGACGCCAATATGGGCTTTGTGTTTGGCAAGCCGATCATCACCAAGATTGCCCGTTGGGGCTGGGTGGTGGTGTTTGGCGCCGGCATGAACACGCCGGACGGCAAGGGGGCCTTCTACATCCTGAACGCCCGCACCGGCGCACTGCTGCAGCGGGTCACCCTGCCCACGACGGGCACCACCGGCACGGTGGACGATGGCACGGTGGCCAGCCCGGCCGGCCTGACCTACGTCAACGTCTGGCAGCCGGACAGCACCGATCTGACGGCGGAAGCCCTCTACGCCGGTGACCTGCACGGCAACCTGTGGCGTCTGGACGTGACGGCCACGACCGGCAGCTTCCCGGCTCCGGTCAAGATTGCCAAGCTCACCGATGCCAGCGGACGTGAACTGGCGGTGACCAGCGCGCCGACCATCCATGTGGACGATGTGGGTCGCCGTTGGGTGGGCGTGGGCACCGGTCAGCTGCTGAATACCGACGACATTGCCAGCACGGCCCTGAACCGGATCTTCATGATCCGAGACGGCACCAACAACAGCTACTCCGGGACCAGCCTGCCGACCGGCATCACCTACCCGATCCAGGAGAACAACACCGTTCGCCATGACCTGCAGGACATCAGCACCACCGGCGTCTCGCTGCCGCTGAACAAGGCCGGTTATTTCATCGACCTCCGCACGGCCATCGGCACGACCGGCTACCGTGTGATCGGGGACGGAGACGGCTTCAGCCACTACATGCTGTTTGCTGCCATCCAGCCCACGGCGGCCAACGGCGGCTGCTCGACGTCGGCCACCTCCGCCGCCTTCCTGGTCGACCTGACCTCGGGGGGAATCACCAAGTACTCGGTGAACTTCCTGGTGACCTCAGCACGCTTCGTGTCGATCGACGGCAAGGTGTATGCAACGGTGGCCGGCAACAAGGCACCGGACGATCCGATCGACCCGACGGACACGACCAACAACGGCGACAAGCCATTGGGCGATGACCTGGGCGGCGCCTCCGGCACCAGCCGCCTGATCAACTGGCGCGAAATCCCCCTGCGCAACTGATCCCGGGTCCTCGACGGCCGCCACACCCGGCGGCCTCTGAAAAACAAAGGCCTTCGTCTCACGACGAAGGCCTTTGTACTTGGCGAGAAGAAAACCGGTCAGCGCGGCAGGTCGCTGCTGCCCATCAGGAACTCATCCACCGCACGTGCGGCCTGGCGGCCTTCACGGATGGCCCAGACCACCAGCGACTGCCCCCGGCGCATGTCACCGGCGGTGAACACCTTCGCCACATTGGTCCGATAGCCGCCGCTGAAGTCGGTGGTGGCCTTGGCATTGCCACGCGCGTCCTTGGTGACACCAAAGGCGTCCACCACCGACGCCACCGGCGACACAAAGCCCATGGCCAGCAGCACCAGGTCGGCCTTGAGCACCTGCTCCGACCCTTCCACTTCGGTCATCTTGCCGTTGACCCACTGCACCCGCACCGTCTTCACGCCGGTGACCTTGCCCTTCTCGCCCAGGAACTCCTTGGTGGCGATGGCGAATTCGCGGTCGCAGCCTTCCTCATGGCTGGACGAGGTGCGCAGCTTGATCGGCCAATAGGGCCAGGTCAGCGGCCGGTCTTCCACTTCGGGCGGCTGGGGCAGCAGTTCAAACTGCGTGACGCTCTTGGCCCCGTGGCGGTTGCTGGTGCCCACGCAATCGCTGCCGGTGTCGCCGCCGCCAATCACGATCACGTGCTTGTCGTCGGCACGCAGCTGGTTCTTCTGCTTGTCGCCGGCATTGACCTTGTTCTGCTGCGGCAGGAACTCCATCGCGAAATGCACACCCGCCAGCTCGCGGCCCGGCACCGGCAGATCCCGCGACTGCTCCGCACCACCGGCGAGCAGCACCGCATCGAACTGCTCCAGCAACTCGCCCGCCGACACCACGTCCTTGGCCCAGTTGGTGACCTTGGAACCCTCCGGCAGATGGGACACCATCACACCGGTGCGGAACACCACCCCTTCCGCCTCCATCTGCGCCACACGGCGATCGATGTGGGTCTTCTCCATCTTGAAGTCGGGGATGCCATAACGCAGCAGGCCACCCACCCGGTCATTCTTTTCGAACACGGTCACACTGTGGCCGACCCGGGCCAGTTGCTGGGCCGCCGCCAGACCGGCCGGGCCGGAGCCCACCACCGCCACCGTCCTGCCCGTCTTCACCTTGGGCGGGCGCGGGGTGACCCAACCTTCCGCCCAGGCGCGGTCGATGATGGCGTGTTCGATCGACTTGATGCCCACCGCATCATCATTCACGTTCAGCGTGCAGGCGGCCTCGCAAGGCGCCGGGCAGATACGGCCGGTGAACTCGGGGAAGTTGTTGGTCGAGTGCAGCACCGCAATCGCGTTCTTCCAGTCCACCTCGCTGTTGCGGTACACCAGATCATTGAAATCCGGAATGATGTTGTTGACCGGGCAGCCGCTGTTGCAGAAGGGCGTGCCGCAGTCCATGCACCGTGCGCCCTGCTGCTTGGCCTGCTCGGCATTCAGCCCGATGACAAATTCCTTGTAATTCTTCAGACGGACGGCAACGGGGGCATAACCCTCTTCCAGCCGCTCGTATTCCATGAAGCCGGTGACTTTTCCCATGTCGGTCTTCTCCTGATCCTGTGTCTGACGTCAGCGGCCCATCACACCTTGGCCTTGGCCGCAGGGGCCTTGGCATGGGCGATGGTGGCGGCGGTTTCCTTGGCGGCATTGATCTCGCCCAGCGCGCGGCGGTATTCGTTCGGGAACACCTTGACGAACTTGGCGCGGGATTCGGCCCAGTGGTCGAGGATGTCGCGGGCGCGCTGGCTGCCCGTCCAGCGGTGGTGGTCCTCGATCAGCTTGCGCAGCAGCACCTCGTCGGTCTTGCTCTCGCCGTCGCCCACGTGATGCCACAGGGCACGGTCCATCGACACCTCCTGCTCATGCGCCGGCAGCAGCTTGTCCAGGCTCACCATGCTGGTGTTGCAGCGCTTGGCGAACTGGCCGTCCTCGTCAAAGACGTAGGCAATGCCGCCGCTCATGCCGGCCGCGAAATTGCGGCCGGTCTTGCCCAGCACCACGACGGTGCCGCCAGTCATGTATTCGCAGCCGTGGTCGCCGGTGCCTTCCACCACGGCGGTGGCGCCGGAGAGGCGCACCGCAAAGCGTTCACCCGCAACGCCCCGGAAGAAGGCCTCACCCTGGGTGGCCCCGTACAGCACGGTGTTGCCAACGATGATGTTCTTGGTGGCATCGCCGCGGAAGTCGATCGAGGGGCGCACCACAATGCGGCCGCCCGACAGGCCCTTGCCGGTGTAGTCGTTGGCATCCCCGATCAGGTAGAAGGTGATGCCCGGTGCCAGGAAGGAGCCGAAGCTCTGGCCACCGGTGCCTTCGAACTGGATGAAGATGGTGTGGTCCGGCAGGCCCTCGGGCTTGCGGCGGATCAACTCGCCCGACAGCATGGCGCCCACGGTGCGGCGCACATTGGTCACCTCCTGCATGAACTGGACCTTCTCGCCCTTCTCAAAGGCGGGCAGGCACTTCTCGATCAGCTTCACGTCCAGGGCACGCTCCAGGCCATGGTCCTGGGCGTCGTTGTGCAGGCGGGCCACATCGGCCGCCAGCTCGGGGCGATGGAACACGCGGCTGAAGTCCAGACCCTTGGCCTTCCAATGGCTGATGCCCTTGCGGGTGTCCAGCAGGTCGGAGCGGCCGATCAGCTCGTCGAACTTGCGGATGCCCAGTTGCGCCATGATCTGGCGGGCTTCCTCCGCCACGAAGAAGAAGTAATTAACGACGTGTTCCGGCTGGCCGGTGAACTTCTTGCGCAGCAGCGGGTCTTGCGTGGCCACGCCGACCGGGCAGGTGTTGAGGTGGCACTTGCGCATCATGATGCAGCCTTCCACCACCAGCGGGGCGGTGGCAAAGCCGAATTCATCCGCGCCCAGAAGCGCACCGATCACGACATCGCGGCCGGTCTTCATCTGGCCATCGGCCTGCACCCGCACACGACCGCGCAGGCGGTTCAGCACCAGGGTCTGCTGCGCTTCGGCCAGGCCCAGTTCCCAGGGCGTGCCGGCATGTTTGATGGACGACCAGGGCGACGCACCGGTGCCACCATCGTGTCCGGCGATGACGATGTGGTCGGCCTTGGCCTTGGCCACACCGGCGGCAATCGTGCCAACGCCCACTTCCGACACCAACTTCACCGAAATGTCGGCACGCTGGTTGACGTTCTTCAGATCGTGGATGAGCTGGGCCAGGTCCTCGATCGAATAGATGTCATGGTGGGGGGGCGGCGAGATCAGGCCCACACCCGGCACCGAGTGGCGCAGGAAGCCGATGTATTCGGTCACCTTGCCACCGGGCAGCTGACCGCCCTCGCCGGGCTTGGCGCCCTGGGCCATCTTGATCTGGATCTGGTCGGCGCTCACCAGGTATTCGGTGGTGACCCCAAAACGGCCGGACGCCACCTGCTTGATGCGCGAGCGCAGCGAGTCCCCGGCCTTCAGCTGGTAGTCGACCTCGATGACCTTGGGGCCGACCACATCCGACACCTTGGTGCCGGCGGCAATGGGGATGCCCTTCAGCTCGTTGCGATAACGCGCCGGATCTTCACCGCCCTCTCCCGTGTTGCTCTTGCCGCCGATGCGGTTCATGGCCACGGCCAGGGTGGCATGGGCCTCGGTGGAAATGGAGCCCAGCGACATGGCACCGGTGGCAAACCGCTTGACGATATCGGCCGCCGATTCCACCTCTTCCAGCGGAATGGCCTGGGTCGGGTCGAACTTGAATTCAAACAGACCCCGCAGCGTCATGTGGCGGCGGCTCTGGTCGTTGATCAGCTGCGCATATTCCTTGTAGGTGTCGAACTTGCCGGAGCGGGTGCTGTGCTGCAGCTTGGCAATGGCGTCAGGCGTCCACATGTGCTCTTCACCGCGGGCACGCCAGGCATATTCGCCACCGGCCTCCAGCATGTTTTCCAGCACCGGGTCGTCCCCGAACGCAGCCCGGTGCAGGCGCAGGGCTTCTTCCGCCACTTCGAACACACCGATGCCGCCGACCTGGGTGGGCGTACCGCGGAAGTACTTGGCCACAAAATCCGTCTTCAGGCCAATGGCCTCAAAGATCTGTGCGCCGCAATAGGACATGTAGGTCGAGATGCCCATCTTGGACATG
Source organism: Roseateles sp. SL47 (assembly GCF_026625885.1). Taxonomy (NCBI): domain Bacteria; kingdom Pseudomonadati; phylum Pseudomonadota; class Betaproteobacteria; order Burkholderiales; family Sphaerotilaceae; genus Roseateles; species Roseateles sp. SL47. The sequence continues at coordinate 129,958 of NZ_CP113068.1, forward strand.
ATCTTCGACAGCCCCTTGCCCACCGCCTTGATGTAGTTGTAGATGGCCTTGTCCGCCGACAGCGTCGAAGGCAGTTCGGCATGCATCGCAGCGATGGTTTCCAGCGCCAGATAAGGATGCACCGCTTCCGCGCCGAAACCGGCCAGCACCGCAAAGTGATGCACCTCGCGGGCGGTGCCGGTTTCCACCACCAGACCCGCGGTCGTGCGCAGGCCTTCACGCACCAGGTGATGGTGGACGGCGGACAGCGCCAGCAAAGCCGGAATGGCCACGCGGTCGGCGCCCAGGCGGCGGTCGGTGATGATCAGGATGTTGTGGCCGCTGCGGATCGCGTCCACCGTCTCGGCACACAGCGACGCCAGTTGCGCCTCCACCCCTTCGCGGCCCCAGGCCAGCGGATAGGTGATGTCCAGCTCGTAGGGCTTGAACTTGCCGTTGGTGTGCGATTCGATGGCGCGCAGCCGGGCCATGTCCTCGAAGTCCAGCACCGGCTGGGTGACTTCCAGGCGCATCGGCGGGTTGATGGCGTTGATGTCCAGCAGGTTCGGCTTGGGGCCGATGAAGCTGTTGAGCGACATCACGATGTTCTCGCGGATCGGATCGATCGGCGGATTGGTCACCTGCGCAAACAACTGCTTGAAGTAGTTGTAGAGCGGCTTGTTCTTGTCGGAGAGCACCGCCAGGGGCGAGTCATTGCCCATGGAGCCGATGCCTTCCTCGCCATTGACCGCCATCGGGGCCAGCAGGAACTTGAGGTCTTCCTGGGTGAAACCGAACGCCTGCTGGCGGTCCAGCAGCGCTGCGGCGAAGGTGGCGGGGGCCGCCTGCGGCGCAGGGATGTCGTGCAGCTTGACGCGTACGTTTTCGATCCACTGCCGGTAGGGACGCGCGTTGGCGTATTGGGTCTTCAGCTCTTCGTCATCGATGATGCGCCCCTGCTCCAGATCGATCAGGAACATCTTGCCGGGCTGCAGGCGCCACTTCTTGACCACGCGCGATTCGGGAATGGGCAGCACGCCGGATTCGGACGCCAGCACCACCATGTCGTCATCGGTCACCCAGTAGCGGGCCGGGCGCAGACCGTTGCGGTCCAGCGCGGCGCAGACCTGGCGGCCGTCGGTGAACACCATGGCGGCGGGGCCGTCCCAGGGTTCCATCATGGCGGCGTGATACTCGTAAAACGCACGGCGGCGTTCATCCATCAGCTCATGCTGTTCCCAGGCTTCCGGGATCATCATCATGGCCGCATGCGCCAGCGGGTAGCCGGACATGGTCAGCAGTTCAATGGCGTTGTCAAAGGTTGCCGTGTCGGACTGATGCTCGAAGCTGATCGGATACAGCTTCTTCAGGTCGTCGCCCAGCACGGGGGACTTCATCACGCCCTCGCGGGCCCGCATCCAGTTGAAGTTGCCCTTGACGGTGTTGATTTCACCGTTGTGCGCCACCATGCGGTAGGGGTGGGCCAGCGGCCATTCGGGGAAGGTGTTGGTGGAGAAGCGCTGGTGCACCAGGGCAATGGCGGAGACCACACGCGGGTCGGCCAGGTCCTTGTAGTACTTGCCCACCTGGTCGGCCAGCAGCAGACCTTTGTAGATGACGGTGCGGCAGCTCATGCTGGGCACGTAGTACTCGCGGCTGTGGGTCAGCTTCAGTGCCTGGATGGCGCTGGACGCCGTCTTGCGGATGACGTAGAGCTTCCGTTCGAGCGCGTCGGGCACGATGATGTCCGGGCCGCGGCCGATGAAGATCTGGCGGATGATCGGTTCCTTCTCACGCACGGTGGGCGACATCGGCATGTCGCGGTCCACCGGCACATCACGCCAGCCGAGCAGCACCTGGCCTTCGGCCTTGATGGCGCGCGCCAGTTCCTGCTCGCAGGCCAGGCGGGAGGCATGTTCCTTCGGCAGGAAGATCATGCCGACCCCGTATTCCCCGGGCGGCGGCAGGTCCACGCCCTGACGGGCCATTTCTTCGCGGTAGAACTCGTCCGGAATCTGGATAAGGATGCCGGCGCCGTCCCCCATCAGCTTGTCGGCACCCACGGCGCCGCGGTGGTCCAGGTTTTCCAGGATCTTCAGACCCTGCTGGACGATGTGATGGTTCTTCTGGCCCTTGATGTGCGCCACGAAGCCAAGACCACAGGCGTCTTTTTCGTTGGAAGGGCGGTACAGACCGTGCTCGGCGAGCGCGCGGATTTCCTCGGCAGAGGTCACCACCGGCGCGGCGATGCCGGTCTTCTCGGTGGACGGAGCGGCGCTTTGCGCCTGACGATCTTGAGCTGCCGACATCGGTGGCCTCCAGGGGGTTCTAGAACAAACCCGCGCAGATTAGCGCCGGTGGTGGGCACACACAAGCAGAACTAAATGGGGTCAGAATCGAATTAAAGGAGAACGAGGGTGAGAGGGCGTTTTAAATGGGGACGGAGTGGATTTTACGGGGGCGCCCACGGGGGCGGGGGGCGGTGGGCCGGTCACTGATCTCCCCCAACGCAGCCAGAAATGCCGGGGATCCGAGCGGCCAGCCTTTCAGCGCCGCTTCCACCAGCCGCTTGCGTTCGGCTTCCAGTTCCCCCTCTTCCAGCCAGCGGCGCCAGGTCAGCTCCCGTTCGAACGGGGTGTTGCCCAGCGCCCAGAAGTCGGGGGGATCGCTGATCAGCGGGTCGCGGCGGCGGCCCAGATGGTGGGCGGCCGAGGACCAGGGGTAATCCGCCGGCTCGGCGGCCAGACCAGCCCGCAAGGGATTGAGCTCAATGCTGCGCATGAGCGGCAGCAGGAAGGTGGCCGCCTCGACCGGCGCGGCCCGGAAGCGCCCTTCCCACAGCGTGCCGACCCGTTGATGCCGCTGGTTGTAGGCGGCGACATAACGTCTGCCCAAGGCCTGCATCATGCGGCTCAGGCCCTCGTTGCTGCTGGGAGTGGCCAGCAGATGAAGGTGATTGGGCATCAGCACATAGGCATGGATGGCCACCGTGTGCGTGGCGGCGCAGTCCTGCAGCGCAGCCAGCAGCGCGCGGCGGTCGTCGTCATCCTGCGCGATCGGCTGGAGGTTGTGCCCCCGGTGGATGATGTGGTGGAGGTGGTTGGCCAGGGCCAGGCGGGCAAGACGTGCCATGTTGAGGGGATGCTGATTGCAATCTGTCCCCAATTATTGACTGGAAAGCGCTGGCAGTCGTGGAAGGCCGGTCCCGACCTTGGCCCGGCACGGACGATGCCGCCCATGGATGCCACCATCAACCGGCGCCGCCGGAGGGTGCGCATGAGGAACTGGGCTCAGCCCAGCAGATGCTTGCCGGTCAAACGCTGATGTTCGCGCAGGGCATAGCGATCGGTCATGCCGGCGATGTAGTCCGCACAGGCCCGGGGAGGGTCTTCCGGATTCACGCAGTCAGCCGGCAGCTTGGCGGGATCGGCCAGGTAGATCTGGAACAGGTCCCTCAGCACCTCCTCGGCGCTGGCGCGTTTGTCCTGCACCGCTGGATGGCGATAGAGGTTGGCAAACAGAAAGCGCTTGAGCGCGGTGCTGGCATGCCGCATGTCCGGACTGAAGCACACCAGCGGACCGGCGGCGCGGGCCTCGTCTGCCGTCGTGATGCCGGCCGCCACAATGGCGGCACGGGTGGCGGCAATGATGTCGTACACCTGCTCGGACAACATCCGGCGAATGGTCTCCGCCAACAGCCGCTTGCCGCTCAGCCGGGGATATTCCGCCAGGGTCTCGTCCAGGAACCGCTTCACCAGCGGGACCTGCTCCAGTTGCTCCAGCGTGAGGAGACCGGACCGCACACCGTCATCCACATCGTGGGCGTTGTAGGCCACTTCGTCCGCGAGATTGCAGAGCTGGGCCTCCAGACTGGGTTGTCCGCCCGTCAGAAACCGCGCGGCCACCCCCCCGGGCTCCAACGCTTCCAGCCGCAGTGCGTCACGCTTGCTGCAGTGCTTGAGGATGCCCTCCCGGCTTTCGAAGCTGAGGTTCAGTCCGTCAAATTGTGGATAACGCTGCTCCAGTTGATCCACCACCCGCAGCGACTGCAGGTTGTGCTCAAAGCCGCCATGGGCCTGCATGCAGTCGTTGAGCACATCCTGGCCAGCGTGGCCGAAGGGCGTGTGACCGAGGTCGTGCGCCAACGCCACGGTTTCGATCAGGTCCTCGTCCAGGCCCAGGCTGCGGCCGATGGAACGGCCCAACTGCGCGACTTCCAGCGAATGGGTCAGGCGGGTGCGAAACAGGTCGCCCTCATGGTTGAGGAAGACCTGCGTCTTGTAGACCAGCCGACGGAAGGCGCTGCTGTGCACGATGCGGTCGCGATCGCGCTGGTAGTCGCTGCGCGTCGGCGCCGGCCGTTCCGGGAAGCGCCGACCGCGGCTGCGTGCGGGATGGGAGGCATAAGAGGCACGCAGCGTATCGGTCATGGTCGGCGTCGGGATCGAGTGTCGTGAATCAGCGGCTGCCGGGACGGGGGGCGGCAGCAGATCCGCCATCGGGTCCGCCATCCCGCCCGCCATCAGGTCCACAATGGGTGGCCAATACCTCCGCCACCAGTTCGGCCGGCGCGCTTCGGACGCCTGCTTTTCCGAGGCCCTCAATCACCACGAAACGGATGTCGCCGCCTTCGTTTTTCTTGTCGATCTGCATGAGCTCCATGTAGCGTGCGCGCCCAAGGTTCGGGGCCACCACCGGCAAACCAGCGTCCTGGATGAGGCGCTTCATGCGGTGCACAAAACTGACGGGCACCAGTCCGAGCCGGGCGGACAGGTCGGACGCCAGCACCATGCCGCATCCCACCGCCTCCCCGTGCAGCCATTCCCCATAGCCCATGCCGGTTTCAATCGCATGGCCAAAGGTGTGGCCGAAATTCAGGATGGCGCGCAGCCCGGACTCCCGTTCGTCCTGGCCCACCACCCAGGCCTTGATCTCGCAGCTGCGTTGAACCGCGTAAGCCAGTGCTGACTTATCTCTCGCCCTCAAGGCTGTGAGATTCGCTTCGATCCAGTCCAGGAATGCGGCGTCAGCAATCGGACCGTATTTGATGACCTCCGCCAGGCCGGCCGAGAGTTCACGGTCTGGAAGGGTGTCCAAGGTGTCCAGGTCGGCCAAGACCCGTACCGGCTGGTAGAACGCCCCCACCATGTTCTTGCCGCGTGGATGGTTGATGGCGGTTTTGCCACCCACCGAGGAATCAACCTGGGCCAACAGCGTGGTGGGCACTTGCACAAACGGAACGCCGCGCATGTAGATGGACGCGGCGAAGCCCGTCAGGTCGCCGATCACCCCGCCGCCCAGCGCAAACAACACCGTTTTGCGGTCAGCGGTGACGGCCAGCAGGTGATCGATGATGCGGTCCAGACTCTCCCAGCTTTTCTGGGCCTCGCCGTCCGGCAACACCAGCGCTTCAACGCGCCCATACACGCTGGACAGTTGCTGACGCAGCCGCTCCAGGTAGAGCGGCGCCACGACATCGTTGGTGACGATCAGCGCAGTGGCGGCTCGTGGCAGTCCCGTCCAGGTGTCAGGACGATCCAGCAGACCCGGGCCGATGCGAATGTCGTAGCTGCGATCACCCAGTTCGATGGGCACGCAGGCATGACCGCTGGTGCTCAGGGTGGCGGGCGAAGACGAGGGAAGAGGAGAAACCGGTACGGAAAGGCTCATGTCCCCGGAGTGTACGGGGCTTGTGGTGCCGGGGCGGTCTGTGAGGCTTCCGTGCCCGGCGCTTCGGGCTCCCCGCCCGGCGGGTGCGTGGACGTGGCACCGACGGTCGCCGCCACACGGGCCGGGTCGATATGCCCGGCCAGTTCCAGCTGCATCAGGATCATGTTGGACAGCCCATGCACCGACGGCCGGCTGGTCTCCAGCACGAAATGAGCGCAGCGGCGGTAGAGGGGGTCGCGCTGCGCGTACAACTCACGGAGCTTCGCCAGCGGGTTGCCGACCTGCAACAACGGGCGGGTGGTGTCGTGGCGCAGGCGGCGGAAGAGTTCGTCCGGCGAGGAGCGCAGGTACACCACCGTCGAATGCTGATGCAGCCGCTCGCGGTTGAGGTCCCGCAACACGGCACCACCGCCGGTGGCCAGCACCATCTCGCCGGGCTGCTTCAACAGGTCGAGGATGACCCGGCTTTCGATGTCCCGAAACGACGATTCGCCCATGCGGGCGAAGTAGTCCTTGATCGTCTCGCCGTCGAGCAGCTTTTCGATCTCGGCGTCGGCGTCCACAAAGGGCGCGTTCAGTTGTCTGGCCAGCACACGGCCGACGGTGGATTTCCCACCGCCGGGCATACCGACCAAAGACAGTTTCATCCAGGGGATCAGCGCGCGGCCGACACCCGGTCGCTCACCACCTTGGGGGTGATGAAGATCAGCAGTTCGGTCTTGTTGGACGTCTTGGAGCGGTTCTTGAACAGGTTGCCCAGCACCGGGATGTCACCCAGGTAAGGCACCTTGTTCTCGGATTCCTGCTCGTCCTGCGTGTAGATACCACCGATCACCACCGTGCCGCCGTTCTCCACCAGCACCAGCGTCTGCACATGCTTGTTGTTGATGGCGTAGCCCATGGTGGTCAGCGTGCCACGGCTGTCCTTGTTGACATCCACGGTCAGGATCACATTGCCTTCCGGCGTGATCTGCGGCGTGACTTCCAGCTTCAGCACGGCCTTCTTGAAGGTCACCGACGTGGCGCCGCTCGACGTGGCTTGCTGATACGGGATTTCTTCACCTTGCTCGATCAGCGCCTTGGTCTGGTCAGCGGTGACCACACGCGGGCTGGACACGATCTTGCCCTTGCCGTCCGATTCCAGGGCCGAGAGTTCCAGGTTCAGGAAGCGGCTGGCGCTGGAGCCGAACAAGGACACTGCGAAGGTCGCGGCACTCGCACCGGCAAACACGTCGGACGTGGTGTTGGCACCGAAGTTCACGAACTGGCTGCTGGTGAAGTCAGGCTGGGTTTCCACCTGGCCCGTCTGGTAACCCACACCGTTGTAGGAGCCACCGACAACGGCCTTGGTGCCGCCACCGAGGCTGTAGCCGCCAGACGCACTCGTCGTTGTCCCCAGCTTCGCACCCAGCGAGCGGCCGAAGGTGTCCGTGGCTTCCACGATACGGGCTTCGATCAGCACCTGGCGCACCGGAATGTCGATCTTGGCAATCATCGCGGCGATCTCTTCCAGCTTGGAAGGGATGTCGCTGATGAACAGCTGGTTGGTCCGGGTTTCGTAAATCAGGCTGCCGCGCGACGACAGGATGCGACTGGAGTTGTTGCCGCCGGAAGAGGAAGAGCCCCCGGCGCTGTTCTGTCCCGTCAGACCCTTGGCGATTTCTTCAGCCTTGGTGTAGTTGAGCTGGAAGGACTGCGTGCGCAGCGGCTCCAGTTGCGTGATTTGCGCCTTGGCTTCGAGCTCGGCCTTTTCCTTGATGGCGAGTTCTTCCTTGGGGGCAATCCACAGCACATTGCCGGTCTTGCGCAGGCCCAGGCCCTTGGCTTGCAGGATGATGTCCAGCGCCTGGTCCCAGGGAACGTCCTTCAGGCGCAGGGTCACGTTGCCAGTGACGGCATCGCTGGTCACCACGTTGAAGTTGGTGAAGTCGGCGATGACCTGCAGCAGGGCACGCACTTCAATGTTCTGGAAGTTCAGGCTGAGCTTGTCGCCGGCATAGCCCGGGCCTTGCGTCAGCTTGTTGGGATCAACCTTCTGCGGACGTACTTCCAGCACAAACTGGTTGTCGCTCTGGTAGGCGCTGTGCTCCCAGTTGCCACGCGGCGTGACGATCACCCGCACCCGGTCCCCCTGCTGGGAGGCCACCACGGTATCCACCGGGGTGCCAAAGTCAGTGACGTCCATGCGGCGACGCAGGCGCTCCGGCAGCGAGCTGCGCGGGAATTCCACCACCAGGCTCTTGCCCTGCTGCTGGATGTCCACACCAATCTGGCTGCTCGGCAGATTCACGATCACGCGGCCGGCACCGTCGGTACCCCGGCGGAAATCGATGTCCTGCAGAGCTTGAACACCATTGTTCTGGCTCGGCGCGAAATGCAGCGGCTCGGTCGTCACACCGGTCGCAGCGTCGGCATGGGCGGTGGGCTGCGGTGCGGGCGAAGAATCCAGGAAGATCAGCAGCGCGTTGTCCTGCAGTTGCGCACGGTAGGTGCTCGCCTGACGCAGGTTGAGCACCACACGGGTACGGTCACCCGCCTGGGCCACATTGGCCGTCCGCATGTTGCCGCTGTTGATATCCACCATGTTGCGGCCCATGCCGTTGCTCACGCCCGGCAGGTCCAGCGCGATGCGCGGCGGCACCTGCACGGCGAAGCCCTTGGGCACTTCCGGCAGCGGCTTGGACAGCTCGATGCGCACGACATCATTGCCGGACTGCTGCGTCGAGGTGATGGAACGGATGAGATTCTGCGCGAATGCCTGCACCGGCATCAGGGCCGCCAGGCCCAGGGCACAGGCCAGCACACGCCAGCTGGCGGTGCGGGTCTTGGGCTGGCTGGTCCCGTTCGTCGACGGGTCGCTCATTCGGGCGCTCATGGAAGCGTTCTCCACAAAAGTCTTCATCGTCCCTGCTCCTGTAGCTGGAGAGTACTGGTGCGTTCAATCCATTCGCCCGCAGCGTCCTGGACGACTTCTCGCAACGTGATTTCGGTTTCGCTGATCTTGGTGATTCGGCCAAAGTTCTGACCCAGGTAATCACCCGCCTTGACGTAATACAGCAGCTTTTCCACCCTCAGAAGTGCAAACTGCCGCCCATTGCGGACCACGCTGCCCACCATGGTCATGCCGTCCAGGGGGAAAGCTTCCAGCGGCTCCTTGCGGCGCTTCATCTCCGAAGCCAGCAGCGAACTCGGTTGGGCAGCTTCCTGCTTAAAGGCCACCGTCAGCTTCTGGAGGCTGAACGGATCCACACCGTTCATGGCCTCATAGGGCTGAGGCAGGAACTTCTTTGGCGCCTGCAGCGGTTTGACCGAAGGACGCGTCTGTTGACGCTGCTCTTCCATCCATTGCTGCAGCTCGTCGGTCGAAGACGTGCAGGCCGCCAGCGCCATGCCGCACAGCCCGAAGGCCAGCGTCCTGCCCAGCAGGGAGCGAGTGAGCGCGAAACGCATCATTTCTTCTTCCCTGCTTGTTGGACCGCACGCTTTTGCTCTTCCACCTCTGCAGGATCGAGATAACGATAGGTACGGGCGGTGGCATCCATGGTGAGATGGCTGGGGTCACTGGTCCGGCCAGTGCCGGTCTGTGGCGCAGCGATGTTCAGATCATGCAGCGTCACGATGCGCGACAGGTTGGACACGTCTGCAGTGAACGAACCAATATCGTGATATCGGCCCGACACCTTCAAAGAAATCGGCTGCTCGGCGTAGTAGTCCTTCATGACGATCTGCCCCGGGCGGAACAGTTCGAACTGGAGACCACGGCCCAGCCCCGCTTGGTTGATATCGGACAAAAGCGCGTCCATTTCAGCCTTGCCGGGCAACTGCTTCTCCAGTTGCAGGACGTATTCCTCAACCTGCCGCTTTTGTTTGCGCAACTCCGGCAGGTTCACCGCTTGAGCCAACTTGCCGCGATAGTCCTCTTTCAAGGTGGGCTCGCGCGCCTTCTCGGCCTCCAGCGCGTCATTCGCGTCGGACAGCAACACAAACCACGCCACCGCCACCGCAGCCATCGCCACGAAGATGAAAGTGACGATCTTGGGCGCCGTCGGCCATTGGCCGGGCTTCTTGGGATCGAGGTTCTGGAACTGGCTCGAGAAATCCGCGAACCAGGCATTCAGATCCAGGTTTTTGAGGTCAGCCATGCAGTCCTCAGCTCTTGTTGGCCCGGGCCGGCTGGGCGCCAGCCGGTGCGCTGGCGGCGCCTGGGGCGGCCTCCGGCGCGGTGCTCTTGATGGCCACCTTCATCGAGAAGTCGAACAGGCGGCGGGGGTCGCGCGGATTGGGCGCGGCCAGCTTGATTTCCACCAGTTCGGGGTTCTCAAGCCAGTCTGCATGACCCAGATTGCGCAACATCTCGGACACCCGCTCGTTGGTGGCCGCCTGGCCATTCACGATGACGGACTTGCCGGTCTGGCGCAGGCCCAGCAGGTAGATGCCTTCCGGGGTCATCTTGGCCAGATCATTGAGCAGGTGCACCGGGGTGTTGCGATCGCTCTGCAGGTCTTCCACCGCCCGCTGGCGGGCCCGCAGCGCATCGATTTCGGCGCGCAGCGTGGCGATGTCCTTGATCTGCTCATCGAGCTTGCCGATCTCGGACTTCAGGAAGTTGTTGCGTTCGACCTGGGCGGCGGTCATCTGCTCCAGGAGCAGATAAATCACACCAGCCACCAGGGCGCCAGCGACCAGCGACATGCCCAGACCGACGTAGAACGCGGTCTCACGGCGCTTGCGTTTCTCCTCGCGGTGCGGGAGCAGGTTGATCAGAATCACTGAAAAAACCTCCGCATCGCCAGCCCGCAGGCTGTCAGGTAGGCCGGTGCTTCGCGACGCAGTTTGTTTTCACGCACTGCGGAGCCAAGCACCATGTTTTCAAAGGGATTCACCACCATGCAGGCGAATCCGGTCAATTCGGTCACGCGTTCCTTCAGACCCGGAAGCGTGGCAGTTCCACCCGCCAGCATCACGTAGTGCACCTTATGGTGAGGGGTGCTGGTGAAGAAATACTGCAGTGCGCGGCCGATTTCCTGCGACAAACTGTCGACAAAAGGATTGAGCACTTGGCTCTCATAGTCCTCCGGCAGTTCGCCATTGAGTTTCTTCTGCTCGGCTTCTTCAAAGGAGAAACCGTATTGGCGAGAAATCAGCATGGTGAGCTGGGAGCCACCAAAGGCTTGATCCCGGTCATACAGCATTTCGTCGTCACGCAGCACTTTCAGGCTGGTCGTGTCAGCGCCAATTTCGAAGAGCGCCACCAACGCGTCCTTGCCTTCATTCGGAAGGGTTTCGACGAGGCGGCTCATGGCCATGCGCGAAGCATGCGATTCAATGTCCAGCACCGTCGGCCGCAGGCCGGCAGCTTCCGCCAGCGCCTGACGGTCCTGCACCCGGTCTTTGCGGGAGGCGGCAATCAGCACCTCCACATCACCCACCGACGTGGGGCTGGGCCCGATGACGCAGAAATCCAGGCTCACTTCGTCCAGCGAGAACGGAATGTATTGATTGGCCTCGGCTTCTACCTGAAGCTCCAGCTCTTCTTCACGCAGCCCGCCCGGGAGCATGATTTTCTTGGTGATGACCGACGACTGCGGCATCGCCAGCGCGGCATGCCGCGTCTTGCTGCCGCTGCGCGTCACCACACGGCGCACAGCCTCCGCGACCTCGTCGAATTTCTCGATCTGGCCGTCGGTGATCCATCCCTTTTCAAAAGGCTCGGTGGCAAAACGTTCGAGAACGTATTCACCATTCGCGTTTTGACTCAACTCCACAAGCTTGACGCTGGACGATGAAATGTCCAGGCCAATCATGGGCGGATGGGTGCGTCCCAGTAGTACGTCCAACAACCCCATGATGCGTTCCCCCAACGCGCCGCACACTGCGCCGGTTTGTTAATAAGTTACTTGAATGCTAGCAGCAAAGCCTTTGATGCCCCAAGGCAAAGCGGTCACAGCACGTAACACCGCGTTGCGTAACCTACACGCTACGAAAAGGTGCCATCAGCCGGAAAAGTGCCCAGAAAGCGTGCGTGGCCATGCGCGGTCGCTGTTCGCGTCAGTGAACCCATCGGGCACTGAAACGGCTTCCTATAATCGCCGCAAGCGGCCGGATTCGCACCCGTACAGCCCCTGATCGGGAACGGGTGGGCACGCAAAAATGCACACTTTGGTCATGCCCGCGAAGAAAACCTCCGACGACGCCCCCGACTCCCCCTCTTCCTCCTTTGCCGCCGACCCGCGGGATCGCGGATCGCAAGGGCGCAAGAAGTCACGCACAAAACCCCGTCACTGGCTGCTTCGCGCGCTGGGATGGCTGTTCGGACTGTTACTCGCTGGCGTGCTTTCTGTTGCTTTGTTGGCAGGAATGGCCCTGGCCATGGCCTATCCAAGCCTGCCCGACATCAGCGGCCTGACGGACTACCAGCCCAAACTGCCGCTGCGTGTCCTGTCGGCCGACGGCCAGTTGCTGGGGGAATACGGCGAGGAGCGTCGCTCCTACTCCAACATCCGCGACATCCCGAAGGTGATGCAGGACGCCGTGCTGGCCATCGAGGACGCGCGCTTCTATCAGCACGGAGGGGTGGACTACCTTGGGGTGATCCGGGCCGGTCTCGCCAATGTGGGGGAGTCCAAAAGCCAGGGGGCGTCCACCATCACGATGCAGGTGGCGCGCAACTTCTATCTCTCCACCGAGAAGACCTTCACGCGCAAGATCTATGAAATCCTGCTGGCGCTGAAGATCGAGAGTGCGCTGCCCAAGGAGAAGATCCTCGAGATCTACATGAACCAGATCTTCCTGGGGCACCGGGCCTACGGCTTCGCGGCTGCGAGCGAGGTGTATTTCGGCAAGCCGCTCAAGGAACTGTCGATTGCCGAAGCCGCCATGCTGGCCGGGTTGCCAAAAGCACCATCTGCTTACAACCCGATCAACAATCCCCGCCGCGCCGCGTTGCGGCAGCAATACATCATCGACCGCATGCTGGAGATGGGCTTCATCAGCCCGGAACAACATGCCCAGGCCAAGGCCGAGAAGCTGCGCATCCGGCCGCCGCAGGACACGGTGAGCCATGCCGAATATGTGGCCGAACTGGCCCGGCAACTGATCTTCAGCCAGTATGGGGAAGAGGCCTATACCCGCGGGCTGAACGTCTATCTCACCTTGAAGTCCGACGAGCAGGAACGCGCCTATCGCGCCCTGCGGCGCGGCATCATGGATTACGAACGGCGCCAGGTGTACCGCGGCCCCGAGGCCTATGTGGACCTGCCGGCCGATCCCAAGGAGCTGGACACCCGCATCGCCGAAGCACTGAGCGACCATCCGGCCAACGACGAACTACTGGCCGCCGTGGTGCTGGAAGCCGATCCGAAAAAGGTGGTCGCCGCGCTGCAGAGTGGCGAAACCCTCACCATCACCGGCGAAGGCCTGAAGCCCGCCACCTCGGGCCTGTCTGACAAGGGCAATCCCAAGACACGCATCCGGCGTGGCGCGGTCATCCGGGTGGTGAAGCTGGTCCGCAATAACAAGGACGACTGGACCATCACCCAGTTGCCCGAAGTGGAAGGTGCCATGGTGGCCCTGAATCCGAAGGATGGCAGCGTGCATGCGCTGGTGGGCGGGTTCGACTACAACAAGAACAAGTTCAATCACGTGACCCAGGCCTGGCGCCAGCCCGGCTCCAGCTTCAAGCCGTTCATCTATTCGGCCGCGTTGGAGAAGGGGTTCAACGGCGCCACCGTGGTGAATGACGCGCCGCTGTTCTTTGACGCCAGCACCACCGGTAGCCAACCCTGGGAGCCGAAGAACTACGACGGCACCTTTGATGGCCCGATGCCGCTGCGCCGTGCATTGGCCAAGTCCAAGAACATGGTGTCCATCCGGGTGCTGCAGGCCATCGGCGTGAAATATGCGCAGGACTGGGTCACCCGCTTCGGCTTTGATGCCGAGAAGCATCCCGCCTATCTCACCATGGCCCTGGGCGCCGGTTCGGTCACGCCGATGCAGATGGCCCAGGCCTATTCCGTATTCGCCAATGGCGGCTACCGGGTCGGACCGGCGCTGGTGCAGCGCATCACCGACCATCAGGGCCGTCTGCTGTATCAGGCTGTCCCCAAAATCCTGGACGAAAGCCAGCGAGCTATTGACCCGCGTAATGCTTTTCTGATGGACAGCCTGCTGCAGGAGGTGGCGCGCAGTGGCACAGCGGCTCGCACGCAGGCCACACTCAAGCGGCCGGACCTCTATGGGAAGACCGGCACAACCAATGATTCGATGGATGCGTGGTTCGCCGGCTTCCAGCCCGATCTGGTGTCGGTGGTGTGGATCGGCTACGACCAGCCCCGCAAGCTGGGAGACCGCGAAACCGGTGGCGGCCTGGCCCTGCCGGTCTGGATCGAGTTCATGCAATATGCCTTGCGCAATACCCCAGTCGCGGAGATCCAGCCGCCCCCCACCGGGGTCACCAACATCAATGGTGAGTGGTATTACGACGAATTCGCCGAGAACCAGGGCGTCAAGGCCCTGACCGGCGATGACCATGTGCCGGCCTCCGGCAGTGAGGATGAGAAAAAGAGCATCCTCGACCTGTTCAAGCGGTAATACACCCAGGCGCGGGGTCGGCGTGCGCAGGCCCTGCGCCTCGCACGCTTCCGGGCGCCTGCGCTCAGGCGCCCTGCACCGTCAGCGGCTTGCCACCGTGGAAGCTGATTTCCTGGGACAGCCGCTCGAAGAACTCCACGCCGTCCTTGGTATCCAGCCAACGGCCGTCCACGAACTTGAAGTGGTAGCCCCCCCGGCGGCTGGCCAGCCACAGTTCATGCAGCGGCGGCTGGGTGTTCACAACGATCTTGCTGCGATCCTGGAACTGCAACTCCAGCAGCCCGCCGGTGCGCTGGGGATCGATGTCGATGCAATCTTCTTCCAACCAGGCATCGGCCTGCCGCTCGATGCTGGCCAGCACGGCGGCAGTGCGAGCGTCGTATTCGGCATCGGTCAGGGGCGTGGCAATGGCGGTCATGGGGCGCGGAGTCGGTAGACTCAAGGTCATGGAACAGATGAAGACACGAAGTGTAGGCGCCTCGGCGCATCGCTCTCAGCCGCAGCGCGGCAAGGCCCTGCTGGGCCTGATGTTGTCGGTGGCGCTGCTCGGCATCGTCGGTTGCGGCCAGAAGCGCCCCCTGCAACTGCCCCCTTCGGCCAAGGCCGGCACGGGCGGCACGGGTGGCGCCACCACGCCACCGGCCAAAGCCCCTGCCGCGTCAGCACCGGCCAGCGCCGCAGTGATGCCGCAGCGCTGACCCACCGTCAGATCCGCCCCTCCTCCACCGCATGGCAGGCCACACGCACGCCATGCAGCGGGAGCAAGGCCGGGCGTTCCTGCTGACAGCGGGCGTTGGCATGCGGACAGCGCGGATGGAAGCTGCATCCCGTGGGCGGATGGAGCGGATTGGGCACCTCGCCGCGCACCGGCGTGCGGGCCCGGCCGGTCATGTGGATGTCGGGAATCGCATCCAGCAGCATGCGGGTGTAGGGATGGCGGGGCGTGGCAAACAGGGCCCGCTTGTCCGCCTGCTCCACCAGCCGCCCGAGGTACATCACACCCACCTGGTCCGCCACATGGCGCACCACCGCCAGGTTGTGGGAGATGAACAGATAGGTCAGGCCCCGCTGGCGCTGCAGGTCCTTCATGATGTTGAGCACCTGCGCCTGCACCGACACGTCCAGTGCGGAGGTCGGCTCGTCGCACACCAGAAATTCCGGCTGCGTGGCCAGCGCCCGCGCAATCGAGATCCGCTGGCGCTGACCGCCGGAGAACTGATGCGGAAACTTCTCCACATCCGCCGGTGACAGGCCCACGGACTGCAGCAGTTCCGCCACGCGGCGCCGAAGCTCCTCCGCATCCTTCACCAGGCCGTGCTCACGCAAGGGCTCGGCCACGATGTCCTGCACCTTCCAGCGCGGGTTCAGGCTGGCATAGGGATCCTGGAAGATCATCTGCATGCGACGCCGCAGTGCCTGCGCCTGCGGGCCGGCCAGCGTGGCGGAAATATCGGCGCCGTCGAATTGCACCTGTCCGCCGCTGGGCTTGTACAAGCCCACCAGCAAGCGCGCCACGGTGCTTTTGCCGCAGCCGGACTCCCCCACCAGCGCCAGCGTGGAACCCCGCGCGATCTGGAAGCTGACGCCGTCCACCGCATGCACAAACTGGCGGGGACGACGTTCAATCACCCGGTTCAACCAGGGCGCTGACACATCAAAGGTCTTGGACAGATCCCGGACTTCCACCAGCGGGCGCGCATCTGCTGCGGTGCTGCCGGTTCCACGGTGGGCGGCCGCCCCCGGCATGTCGGTCACGATGCTCATGTGTTGCTCCTCGGTGCCGTCATGCTGCTGCGCCTGCGGCCAGACCCGCATGTCGCATCGGCTCCGCATGCAGCCAGCAGGCGGCGGACGTGGCCGTGGCCGGCATCAATTCCGGCCGCTCCTGATGGCAGCGGTCCCAAGCCCTGGGGCAGCGCGGATGGAAGGCACATCCCGAGGGAATGGCCGTCAGGCGTGGCATGGACCCATCGATCTGCAGCAGCCGTTCGCGGTCTTCATCCATGGCGGGAATGGAACCCATCAGGCCCACCGTGTAGGGATGGCCGGGCCGATGGATCACCTCCTGCACCGGCCCGATCTCCGCAATCCGCCCGGCATACATCACGGCCACACGGTCGCAGGTTTCCGCAATCACCCCCATGTCGTGCGTCACCAGCATCACCGCCGCGCCCTGCTCGCTGCAGACGCGTTTGAGCAAGGCAATGATCTGCGCCTGGATGGACACATCCAGCGCCGTGGTCGGTTCATCCGCCACGATCAACTTGGGATTTGCGGCCAGCGCCAGCGCAATCACCACCCGCTGACGCATGCCGCCGGAGAATTGATGCGGGTATTGATCCACGCGCGCTTCCGGCGCAGGAATGCCGGTGGCCGCCAGCAACTCGATGGCCCGTACCCGAGCCTGCCGCGGGCTGAGCTTGAGATGGGTGGTGATGGTCTCCACCAACTGCCGGCCCACGGTGTAGAGCGGGTTGAGTGAGGTCAGCGGGTCCTGGAAGATGGCGCCGATCTGCCGACCGCGCACATGGCGCATCTCATCCTGGCTGAGCCGATCAATGCGCCGCCCTTCCAGCAGGATCTCCCCGCTCGTGATGCGGCCGGGCGGTTCCAGCAGGCCAATGATGGCCGCACCGGTCAGTGATTTGCCGGCACCGGATTCCCCCACCACGCCCAGCACTTCGCCAGGCGCAATATCAAAGGAGATGTCGTCCAGCGCCACCAGCGTGCCGTGGCGGCTGGGAAATTCCACCCGCAGGTGGCGGACTTCAAGCAAGGCAGGCATGCAGACTCCGGATTCAGCGCAGGCGCGGATTGAGCGCATCACGCAGCCAATCCCCCAGCAGATTCACCGACAGGGCGATCATCACCAGCATCAGGCTGGGCCAGATGGTGATCCACCATTCCCCGGAATAGAGGAAGTCGCTGCCAATGCGGATCAGCGTCCCCAGCGACGGCGTGGTGGGTGGCACGCCCACCCCAAGAAACGACAGCGTGGCTTCGATCAGGATGGCCGAGGCCACCTGCAGCGTCAGCAGCACCAGCACCGGGCCGGTGACATTGGGCAGCACATGGCGCCACATGATGGCCAGCGGCTTCACCCCGATGACACGGGCCGCCTGCACATATTCCTTGTTGCGCTCCACCAGCGTGGACCCTCGCACCGTGCGGGCATATTGCACCCAGCCGGTCAACGAGATGGCCAGAACCAGCACCAGGAAGGCCAGGGTGCCATGGGTGTCTGGCAGCACCACGCGCCCGATCCCATCGACCAGCAGGGCCACCAGGATGGCGGGGAAGGACAGCATGACGTCGCAGATGCGCATGATGATGCCGTCCACCTTGCCGCCGAGGAAACCGGCCAGCAGACCGAGGCCCACGCCGATCACCATCGACAACATCACCGAGGCCACTCCGACCACCAGGGAGATCCGGGCCCCATACATGATGGCCGACAGCAGGTCCCGGCCCTGATCGTCCGTGCCGAGCAGGAAACGGCTGGTGCCGCCCTCCACCCAGGCGGGCGGCAGACGGGCATCCATCAGATCCACCGCAGTGAGGTCGAAGGGATCGTGCGGCGCGATCCAGGGCGCAAACACCGCGCAGACCAGGCAGACCAGTGCCACCAGGGCCGCCAGCATGGCCACCGGGGAACGGGTGAAGGAGAACCACACATCGCCCTGCAGGAACCGGCGCAGCCGGCCCGGTGCGGGCGGAACGGAAGGGGCTTGGGTCGGTGAGGACAAACTCATGGGAAGGACGCTCTCTCGGAATGCGGGACTTGCAGGGCCCCCGGTTCCACCACCGGAGGTCGGCCAGCCGTCAGGGACAGGAAGCGACGCTTGTGCATGCAAACGTCATACCGGCGCAGCCATCACGGCAGACTTCACGGAGCCTCCAGCGGCAGCCCCTGCTCCACCAGTGCTGCGAATAACGCGGCGCCGAGTGGCAGGATCTCATCATTGAAGTCATACCGGGGCTGGTGCAAGCCGCAAGGGCCGCCCTGCCCCAGACGCAGATAGGCCCCCGGCCGGGCCTGCAGCATGAAGGCGAAGTCCTCCGACCCCATGCTGGGCGGCAGTTCATCCTCCACATGTTCGGCCCCCACCAGCCAACGGGCCACCCGGACCGCGAAGTCCGCTTCGCGTGCGCTGTTGATGGTGGCGGGGTAGAGACGTTGATAGTCGACCTTGGCGCTGGCTCCAAACCCAAGCGCCACGGACTCCACCAGCCGGGTGAGGCGCTCCTCCAGCACCTGCTGCACCTCAGGCTTGAAGCTGCGCACCGTGCCCGTCAGTTGGGCCAGCTCCGGAATGACGCTGAAGGCCCCAGGGTCTCCGGCCTGCAGCGCACACAGGCTGACCACCGCCTGATCCACCGGTGCAATGTTGCGCGACACCAGACTCTGCACGGCGGTGATGATGTGCCCGGCAATCAGCACCGGATCCACGCTCAGGTGCGGATGCGCACCGTGACCGCCACGGCCCTGGATATTGATCTGGACCCGGTCGGCCGCCGCCATCATCGCGCCACGATTCAACCCGATCTTGCCGGGAGGCAGATGGGGCCAGTTGTGCATGGCAAAGATCGACTCGACCGGAAAGCGATCGAACAGACCGTCGGCAATCATCTCCCGCGCGCCTCCGTAACCCTCCTCACCCGGCTGGAACACCAGCACGGCGGTCCCGGAGAATTGACGCGTCTGCGCCAGATAACGCGCCGCCCCCACCAGCATGGCGCAATGCCCGTCGTGGCCGCACGCATGCATCAGGCCGGGCGTGGCGGATTTCCAGGCAAAGTCGTTCTGCTCGCGCAGTGGTAGCGCGTCCATGTCGGCACGCAGGCCGAGCAGCCGGGCACCGCCGGGCCGGGTGGAGGGCTGGCCATGGATCACCGCCACCAGACCGGTCCGGCCGATGCCTTCATGGATTTCATCCACGCCACAGGCGCGCAAGGCCTGGACGATGCGCGCCCCGGTGCGGCGCTCCTCGAAGCCCAGTTCCGGCATGGCATGCAGTTCCCGCCGCAAGGCCACCAGTTCGCCACGTCCTTCCATCAGACGTTGATAGGTGCCGGCGGCGGCGCTTGTGATGGCATTCATGTCAGTGGGCGCCGCCACCCACGCGCAGGCGCGGGTCGACAACAAAATACAGCAGGTCCACCACCAGGTTGATCACCACAAAGATCAGGGAGATCAGGCAGAGATAGGCAGCCATCACTGGAATGTCGGGGAACTGCACGGCCTGGATGAACAGCAGCCCCATGCCCGGCCAGTTGAAGACCGTTTCGGTGATGATGGAAAAGGCAATCAGCGATCCCACCTGCAATCCGGTGACCGTGATCACTGGCACCAGGGTGTTTTTGAGCGCATGGCCGAAATAGATGGCGCGGTTGCTGAGGCCTCGCGCCTTGGCAAATTTGATGTAGTCCGCCCGCAGCACTTCCAGCATCTCCGAGCGCACCAGCCGCATGATGAGCGTGAGCTGGTAAATCGCCAGCGTGAGGGCGGGGAGCAGCACATGGCGCAGCCCGTCGAGGGTGAGCAAGCCAGTGGTCCAGCCTCCCACAGCCACCACATCCCCACGGCCATTGCTGGGCAGCCACTGCAACTGCACGGCAAAGACCAGAATCAGCAGCACACCAATCAGGAAGGTGGGCAACGACACCCCAATGAGCGACACCGCCATGGCGATCTGCGTGCCCACGCTGCCGCGTCGGAGTGCCGCATAGACGCCCAATGGAATGGCCACCACCAGCGCAATGACAGCGGCCACCGCCGACAGCTCCAGCGTGGCCGGGACCCGCTCCGCCAGCAAGGACGACACTTTGCGCCGCTGCTGCAGGCTGATGCCGAACTCGCCCTGCACCGCATTGCCAACGAAGGTGGCGAACTGGGCAACGAACGAGCGATCCAGGCCCAGGTCATGACGGATCTGCTGGCGTTGCTCGGGTGTGGCGTCCTGCCCGGCCAGGCTCGCCACCGGGTCTCCCACGAACTGGAACAGCATGAAGGCAACAAAAGCCACCGTCAGCATGACGGCAACGGCCTGAACCAGGCGGCGAAGAATAAAAACCAGCATGTCGTCTGGGCCGCGGGACTGCTGCCCGGCTCGTGGCCTGCAGCATCACCAGGCCCTGCGGGCGCACATTTGTGAAGGACCCATCATCCGGACGTGGGCCGTCACGGGCAAGAGGGAAACTCCATAACGTGCGCATGACGCGACAGCCCAACAAAAACCGCCCCGAAGGGCGGTTGCAGCAGATCGTGCCGGCAGGCCGCGTCAGAAGCGATGCCGCAGGCCAACGATGGAGCCCCCACGCTTCTCCGCGTTGTTGGCAAATCGCACGGCACCGTCATACTTGGTGTAGTCCAGTTCCAGGTAGACGTCGGTCCGCTTGGAGAAGGCATAGTCCGCCACAAAGGCCAGGTAGTGGCCTTTGCTCTTGGTATTGGCCAGCGCGACCGAGTAGTGCGTCTGCTCCGCAAACCAGTAGTGGCCGCCGATGTTGAGCTGAGGGGTCAGCTGGTAGGTGGCGCCGGCCGAGAACATGTCGCGCTTGCGCACATCATTGGCCGCTGTATTCAGCACGGTCCCCAGCAGGCCCGCCGTGTAGGCCGCACCCAGCAGACCGCCACGGTCGAACTTGTTGCTGGCCCATGAGACGTTGGCATACCACGGGCCGCTGGTGTAGGCCGCGCCAGCGGTGTAGCCGCGAACCTTCTTGCCCAGCGTGTCTTCCACGGTGAGGAAGGCACCGCCCACGGCAAACTCACCTTCCGCATAACGCAGCAGACCACCGTAGGACTTGTTCTGCGAATTGCCTTCACCGGCGGACACCTGGATCTCGCCCCGCACCGGGCCCTTCTCCACCAGGTACTTCACCATGTTGTCCTGCCGCGCCCCCATGGACAGGCCGATCTCCGGCTTGTAGGCCTCGATGTAGGGCGAGTATTTGAAGGATGCGTAGGTGGAGGTGTAGATGTCGAACAGGATGTTGTATTGACGGCCCAGCATGATCCGGCCGAAATCAGCCGACTGGATGCCCACCCAGGACTGACGCCAGAAGTCGGTCGCGGCCTGGGTGCCGTTATCGGAATTCAGGCGATGTTCGAGGTTGACCAGGGCCTTCATGCCGCCGCCCAGATCCTCATTGACATTCACACCCAGCCGGCTCTGGGACATGCCACCCGGAATGACCTGCTTCTCGGAGGACCCGGCGTTGGCATTGCTTGTCCAACGCAAACCGACGTCGACGATGCCGTAGAGCTGAACGCTGGACTGGGCCCAGGCGGACCCGATCGACGCAGCCAGCAGGCCGACTGCCATGGCGGCTTTTTTCATGCGATGTCTCCTTTGTTTGATGTGGTCGTTCGCCGTGGTCGATTCTGGAGGAACGGTCGAATATCAAACCGCTTGCGTTGCAGATCGCCCACGCGAACTTACCCTGTCAAATGTGGGACATTCGCGTACTACTTTGGTGCAAGCCGCCCCAAAAGAGGCACAGCCGTCCACCGGTGTCCGGTCCCGCAGTCACGCGTGTACAGATCGGGATAGGGGCAGCCCCTGGGCTGAACCCCTCCCACACCACCCGGCATGCGGGTCCGCACCGGGCGGTTCGAGAGCTTGAGGTCATGAGAGACGAGGCACGCCAAGGCGGTCGAACCAAGCCACCGTGAGCACGTTGTTGAGCGACTTTGCGCTGTTTCGCCACCAGCGGCGGCTATTCGCCGCCACGCGGTGGGCCACAGCAGGATTGGCCCCCAAGGCCCGCAACTGTCGGTAAATGGTCGGCCCGCGCTTCCACTGCTTGAGCTGGAGCGCCCGCAACCGGTGCCGCAGCCACTCGTCCAGCTCGCGCCAGACTTTGGGTGTCTGCGCCATCCGGAAGTAGCCCTTCCAGCCCAGCAGGTACGGCCGCAACCCTTGCACGACCTGTTCCATGCTGCGCCCGCCAGAGCGCCGTGTGAGTTGCCGGATGCGCGCCTTGAAGTCGTTCTGGGCCTTGACGGCCACCGCACACTTCACCTCCCGCCCCTTGGCCACCCACAGCTCATAACCCAGGAACTTGCGCCCGAAGGCGCTGCACACGGCACTTTTGGCTTCATTGATCTGAAGTTTCAGCTTGCCGTAGAGCCTCCTGAGCCAGGCCATCACCCGCTCACCGGCCTTCCTGCTGCCCACATAGACGTTGCAGTCGTCGGCGTAGCGCGCGAAGCAGTAGCCCCTCGCCTCCAGCGCCTTGTCCACCTCGTCGAGCAGCACGTTGGCCAGCAGCGGGCTCAGCGCCCCCCCTTGCGGCGTCCCCTGGTCTCGCTCCACCTTGACCCCGCCATCCATGATCCCGGCGTTCAGGTACGCACGGATCAGCCGCAGCACGGCTGCGTCCGGGATGCGTCTCTTGAGCCGGTCCATCAGGATGTCGTGATTCACCCGGTCGAAGAACTTCGCCAGGTCCACATCCACCACCACGCGCTTGCCCGACTGCACGTAGGCCCGAGCAGCTCTCACCGCATCGTGCGCACTCCGTCCCGGTCGGAACCCGTGGCTGTGCTTGCTGAAGGTGCGATCGATCAGCGGTTGCAGCACTTGCAGCAGTGCCTGCTGGATCAACCGATCCGTCACCGTCGGGATACCCAGCTCACGCTGGCTCCCATCCGGTTTGGGGATCATCACCCTGCGTACCGGCGATGGCCGGTACTTCCCCGCCAGCAGCGCCTGGCGAATCTGCGGCCAACTCGTTTGCAGCAGGCGACGCGTGTGCTCAATGTCGAGCCCGTCCACGCCCGCTGCGCCCTTGTTGGCTTTGACCCGCTTCCACGCCACTTGCAGGTTCTCTCTTGTCAGCGCCGCCGCCAGCAGGGGGCCAGCCCCAGCCTCCGGCGTGGCCGACCCTGTGCCCGGGTGCTCACGGAACGGGCCGCAGGCTTCGTCGCTGGCAGGATCACGCCCGGCTTCACCGTGCGCTACGCCTGCCCGCCCGGATGACTCCGGCATCTGACGCTTGGCCTTTGACATCCCCGTGTCCTCGGTCACTCACTCTCGTTCGGTCCTTCGCCTCTCGCTGCTGGCCTTGGCGGCCCCGCTACCCAGCTACTACGACCTCTGCTGACTCCTCGCTCCGGCAGCGCCGTCGCCCTTTCAGGCATGAGGCGAGGTCTCCTCAGGTAAGAACGCACTCTTTCACTGCACAACCGCCGGATCTACACCGCCTCGCCTTGATCACGAGAGCTTCGCGGTTACGTGCCCGCTCACCCTGCTCGGCAGCGCCTTCTATCCGGTTCTTGTCCATCGGCTCGCAGCTTCGCTCCACGCTTCCTCCCCACACTCGGTCACCCTCATGCAGTTGCGCTTCACTTCGTTCGCTGTGATCAACTTACGGCGGGACTTGCACCCGCAAGAGTGCGCTCATGCTGAGCGCACACGAAAAAAAAAGCCGCCCCGAAGGGCGGCCTTTGCACAAGTGCTGATCCGCGAGGGATTAGAAGCTGTGCTTGATGCCGACGTCGAAGCCGCCCGACTTGCCGCCACGAGCAGCAGCAACAGCGTTGCTTTGCACGCGGAAGTTGGCGCGGCCGCTGTTGTCGATCAGCGAAGCGGTGGTGTACACCGAGGTACGCTTCGACAGGTTGTGCAGATAGCCAATGGTGTAGAACTTGGCGTCGCCAGCAGCAGTGTTGCTTGCGTCAGCAGCGTTGTTGGTTTCAGCATCGCTGAACTGAGCCAGCACCGAACCGGCAGTGGTCACGGGGACCACAGCGCCGATCGTGTAGATGTTCTGCTTCAGCGAGTTGAACTTCAGCTGAGTCCACAGGCCGCTGACCTTGGCCATGCCGAAGTCATAGCTGCCGCCCAGCGACAGTTGCTTGAACTTGGCGGTAGCAACGCCTTCGGTGGACTGGTAACCAGCAGCCACGTTGATGGCGCTGTCCTTCCAGCCCAGACGGCCGCCGTAGGACTTGGCACCCACAGCGCCTTCGCCAGCAGCGACGTCGAACGAACCATAGGCACCGCCCAGGCCGCCCGGCAGGAAGTACTGAGCCAGGTTGTCAGCACGGTTGATGGTTTGGGTGCCGCTGCCCAGCGTGTTGTACACGCGGGTCACGTCGCCCAGGCCGGTGGTGGAGTACACGTCGAAGTCGTCAACGACCAGACGGGTGGAGGTCTTGCCACGGCCCAGACGGACTTCACCGAAGTCGCCCATCAGGCTCACGGAAGCACGACGGTTCCAGAACTTGTTGGTGGTGGAGGTGTCACCAGCGGTGCCGGTGTCAGACGACAGGGCGCTTTCCAGCCAGAAGCCGGCCTTCAGGCCACCGCCCAGGTCTTCAATGCCACGGACGCCGAAACGGCTGGAGCTGCTGCCGTCGTTCGTCAGCTGCTTGACGTTCTGGCCGTTGGCCTTGGTGTAACGGGCGGCGACGTCGATGACGCCGAACAGGGTCACCGACGATTGAGCGGCAGCGGCACCGGCGAAACCAGCCAGCACAGCCAGCGCGACGAGAGATTTCTTCATTAGAGACTCCTAGATCTTAATGAGGCTTGTGGGCCCACCAGGGCCTCCACAAACCAAGCTCCTGCAATGAAGCTGTGCCGTATTGCAACAGTTCCCATCCCACCTGACCAGCGGCATCCCCGAGAAAGTCCTGATTTCGTTGGATGCAAGCAACGCGTATGTGATTAAAAAATGTGTCATCACCCATTCGCACAAATGCGAAGCCACCCCACCAGAGCGGGTATGTCGCATGCCCCTAAACTGCCTCTTCACCGCATCACCAAGTCAATGCCATGACGGTTTCAGCCCCCACCCCCACCGCCATTCCGCCGGTTTCCGGCACATTGAATGGAAATGGGGCAGAACCGGCGGCGGCGGCCCATTCAGCGCATGATCCGCGCGCCGGACGGCAGCCGAACCGCCTGGATGCGTGGATTTCCACACTGGACCACAGCCTCAAGACGCTGGCCGGCGTCGCCCCCATGTCCCGCCCGACACCCGCCGCTCAGTTTCCGAATGAAACCTTGACGGAAGAACAGCGCCGCGAAGCTGCGGCCCTGATGCGGGTAAACCATGTGGGGGAGATCTGCGCCCAGGCGCTGTACCGGGCCCAGGCCTTGACCACGCAGGACGACGAACTGCGCCAGCATCTGGAGCATGCCGCCCAGGAAGAACTGGACCATCTGGCCTGGACGGCTCAGCGGCTGCAGGAACTGAATGACCGGCCGAGCCTGCTGAACCCGCTTTGGTATGCCGGGGCGTTTGCCATCGGCACGGTGGCGGGCCTGGTGGGCGACAAGGTCAGCCTCGGTTTTGTGGTGGAGACCGAACGACAGGTGGAGGCCCATCTGGACAGCCATCTGACCCGGCTTCCGGCGGGTGACCACAGTTCACGCGCCATCGTTGCCCAGATGATGGCGGAGGAGGTGGAGCATGCGGACGCCGCCCGGGCTCGCGGTGCAGTGGACCTTCCGGCCCCGATCAAGGGGCTGATGCGGCTGGCCGCCAAGGTGATGACCACCACTGCCCACCGGATCTGAGGCCTTCCCAGGCGCCCCTCCCCGATCAGACTTCGACCAACTCCACGGATGTGGTGATCTCGGCCGTCTTGGCCAGCATGATGCTGGCCGAGCAGTACTTCTCATGGGAGAGCTTCACCGCGCGCTCCACGACCGGCAGCGACAGGTCGCGCCCTTCCACAATGAAATGCATGTGGATCCTGGTGAACACCTTCGGGTCGCTCTCCGCCCGGTCGGCTTTCAGCTGCACCCGGCAGTTGCGCACATCATGGCGCCCGCGCTTGAGGATGAGCACCACGTCATAGGCGGTGCAGCCACCGGTGCCCAGCAGCACCATCTCCATCGGCCGCGGGGCCAGGTTGCGGCCACCGCCGTCCGGTGCGCCGTCCATGGTCACCAGATGGCCGCTGCCTGTTGTGGCCGCGAAGCTCATGCCGTCCTTGCCCATCCAGTCGATCGTGCATTCCATGCGCTCTTCCTCCTTGCACCACAGACCGCCCACGGGCCGGTGATATTGCTCATTAGAGACCTGTCTCCAACGAGAAGTCATACAAAAAATATTGCGGCGCAGCATGCTCCGCCCTAGAATTCTAGACATGCGATAGCGCTACCCGTACCGGTACCGTGCAATGCCCACGCGGCTGTGCCCGTAGCCGTAGCGCCCGCACCGTTTGTCTCCTCCACCGCCTCCATGGTGGATTCAGCCCAAGGCCCCCAAGGCCTTGGGCTTTTTTTCTGCCTGACGGGCCGGGCATTGCTGCCCGACGTGCCAGGCATTGCTGCCTGACGGGCCGGGCAGTGTCCCGCAGCGCTCCCACTGGCCCACCCCGAGGCAACCCGCCCTCCTCCAACCGCGAACCCTCCGGCCCACCGGGGGGCCCCGACAGCGCCGGGACTCGGACAAACCCTCGCTTATCATCATCCGCCGCCTGATGCGGCATGGAGGGAATTCAATGGTCGGCCCCCGGCGCGCCACGCGCCAGTCCACATCCTCGCGCCACCCGGCGCTATTGCCCGCAGATCAGAGCTATCTGCAGCGAATTCTGAATGCCCGGGTATATGAAGTGGCCCAGGAAACCTCACTGGACTTTGCCCGGGATCTCTCCAAGCGAATTAACAATAAGGTCTGGCTCAAACGCGAAGACCAGCAGCCGGTATTCAGTTTCAAGCTGCGCGGCGCCTATAACAAGATGGCGCAGTTGTCGGCCGAGCAATTGCGCCGTGGCGTGATCTGCGCGTCCGCTGGAAACCACGCGCAAGGGGTTGCCCTCTCAGCCCGCAAACTCGGCTGCCGCGCTGTGATCGTCATGCCGGTGACCACGCCACGGGTCAAGGTGGATGCCGTCCAGGCTCTGGGGGGTGAGGTGGTGCAGGTCGGTGAATCGTTCACCGATGCCTACCACCATGCGCTGGAACTGGAACGTGCACAGGGCCTGACCTTCGTCCACCCCTTCGACGATCCGGATGTCATCGCCGGCCAGGGGACGATTGCGATGGAACTGCTGCGCCAGCACCCCGGCCCGATCGACGCGATCTTCTGCGCCATCGGCGGCGGCGGTCTGATTTCCGGCGTGGCGGCCTACATCAAGGCGGTGCGCCCCGAGATCAAGGTCATTGGGGTGCAGACCCGCGATTCGGACGCCATGGTGCGCTCCATCCAGGCCGGCAAGCGGGTAACGCTGCCGGATGTCGGGCTGTTCTCCGACGGCACCGCGGTGAAGCTGGTCGGCGAGGAAACCTTCCGCATCTGCCGCGAGCTGGTGGATGACTATGTGGTGGTGGATACCGATGCCGTGTGCGCCGCCATCAAGGATGTGTTTGTGGACACCCGCAGCATCCTGGAGCCGGCCGGTGGCCTCGGCGTGGCGGCCATCAAGCAATATGCGGCCGAGCACGGATTGAAGGGCCAGACCTTCATTGCCATCACCTGCGGCGCCAACATGAACTTCGACCGCCTGCGCTTCGTGGCCGAGCGGGCCGAGGTGGGTGAGCATCGGGAAGCCCTGTTTGCCGTCACCATCCCCGAGGAGCGCGGCAGCTTCCGCCGCTTCTGTGAGCTGGTGGGCCCGCGCAGCGTGACTGAATTCAACTATCGGATCTCCGATACGCGGGTGGCTCATGTCTTTGTGGGCCTGAGCATCAGCAAACGGGAAGAGGCGGACAAGCTGGCCCGCCAGTTCGAGAAACACCGCTTCTCCACCGTCAACCTCACCGATGACGAACTGGCCAAACAGCATGTTCGGCACATGGTGGGCGGCCGCACGGAGCTGGCGAAGAACGAGCGGCTGTTCCGCTTTGTGTTCCCGGAGCGGCCCGGGGCGCTGATGCGCTTCCTCTCCGCCCTGCATCCGGATTGGAACATCAGCCTCTTTCACTACCGCAACCAGGGCGCGGATTACGGCCGCATCCTGGTCGGCCTGCAGGTGCCCAAGGGGGACTCGAAGGTCTTCAAGGCGTTTTTGGAGCAGCTCAACTACCCCTGCACCGAGGAAACGGACAACCCGGTGTATCGCCTTTTCCTGCGCTGATCCCGGTCCTTGCGCAGCCCGACGTCCGGCGCGGCGTCGGGTCGCCACCACGAGCTTGGTCGCTGAGCGCACACTTTGCCCCTGGTCCAGGTGGCCCCGGGCATTTGCCGATCGAGTCCTGGTGTGGGTCAACACACAATGGGGGCTGGGCGTTGCCGCCCTGGTGGGATGCCTGGATGCACCCCGCTTGCTGTTGCTCCGCGCCCGACCATGTCCATCCATCAGTCCCTGATCTGCCCCACTCTCAATCCAGAGCTGGAGCGCGCCCTGCGCGCCCGTCTGGATCAGCGCAGTGCCATCGCGGGGCGGCTGGGCGAACTGGAACCGCTGTCGGTGCGCCTGGGCCTGATCCAGAACACACTGACGCCGGAACTGGACATTCCCACGCTCATGCTGTTTGCCGGGGACCACGGCCTGGCGGTTGATGGCATCAAGCTGCCCAATGGCCGCAGCACCCGTGAACAGGCCCTGCTGGCGTTGCAGCATCGCTTGCCGTCAACCGTGTTTGCCAACAACCAGGGCATGCATGTCACGGTGGTGGATTGCGGCATTGCCGAACCCCTGAGCCCGCAGCGTGGCCTGCTGGCCCGCAAGATTGCCCACGGCACGCGCAATTGCCGGGTCGGCCCGGCCATGACGCTGGAGCAGGCGCATGCCGGCGTGCGGGTCGGCATGGAAATTTCGGACAACCTCACCAGCAATGTGCTGGCCTGCGCGGGGCTGGGCCAAGGCTCGATGGAGGCCGCCGCGCTGGTGCTGTCACGGCTGATGGACCTGCCGGTCCGGGACTTCCTCATCTCCGGCCCGGACATGCCCCATGAGGACCTCACCCACCTGCTGGTCGTGCTGCAGAGTGCGCAGGCCCGCCACCGGGAGGTGGAGGAGCCGATGGCGGTCCTGGCGGCCTTCGGAGGCTTTGAACTGGCGGTGATGGTGGGGGCGATGCTGGTGGCCGCCAGCAAACGGCAACTGATCCTGGTGGATGGCATGCCGGCCTGCGCCGCCCTCAAAGTGGCGTCCATGATTGCGCCACCAGTGACCGACTATGCGGTGTTCTGCCGCAGCACCACCCATCGTGGCCTGGACGAAGCGCTGTCGCTCTTCCACGCTGCCGCCCTGCTGGAGTTGGGCATGGACTGCAGCGATGGCACCGGCGCCCCGCTGGCCTGGCCGATGATCCGCTGCGCTGCGGCGCTGCTGACCGAGGTGCAGGACATTCCGGACGGCCCCATCCACAGTCGCCCGACCGACCTGCAGCACGGCGCTGCGGCCGGCGCCGGCCCCCTGGGCCATTGAAGAAAGAATTGAAACGGTCAGTGACGGCTGAATACAACCCGCCCAGCGGTTCAGCGGTTCAGCGGTTCAGCGGTTCAGCGGTTCAGCGGTTCAGCGGTTCAGCGGTTCAGCGGTTCAGCGGTTCAGCGGTTCAGCGGTTCAGCGGTTCAGCGGTTCAGCGGTTCAGCGGTTCAGCGGTTCAGCGGTTGACCATGTTGTCAGGCTGCTGCGGCGGTGGCCCGCCCTGTGGGAGCGCACCACCGATGCCGGTCAGCGGCGAGCCGCCCTGGCCCATTCCCCCCATGCCGGGATTCATCGGCACGCTGCCCGGAGGGGCATTCAGCTGGATGCCCTGCTGGTTGGGTGGCAGCGACCCGGCGGGCAGGATGCCCATGCCGGGTTGGGCCACGTCCGGCCCGGGCTGCACAGGCATCGGCGACGGGGCCGCACCTGGCAGCGGGGTGAGCGCCAGGCGAATGGACACGGTCGTGCCACGCCCCAGCCCCACCTCGCGGCGGCTGACCTCCACCAGCTGGATGTCCCCATCCACGGCCTGGCCCACCCGGAACGGGCGGGCAAAACCGCCGCCGACTGCAATCAGCGCCACGCCTTCACCGGTGGCCTGGCCGGTGGACGGAGCCACCACACCCAGCAACTGATACCGGGCGGACGCCGATTCCACCGGAGACGCCGAGGGTGCCTCCTGGGTGAACACACGGGTCCAGTCTCCCATCGAGCCCGACGACACGGCAGGCAACACCTGCCCCGGCGCCGCCGGCCCGCGAGCGATGAGTGTGAGCGACCAATAGGCCAGGCTGGCCGCCATCAGCGCCCAGATCACGAAGCTTAACCAACGTGCATGCATGTGCCGATTATGATTGAACGGAACGGGCCGCAGACGGGCAGCCCAGCGCCAGGATTGCAAAACCATGCAACGCAAGATTTCTTCCCGCCGCGCCAGCCGCGGTTTCACCCTGATCGAACTGATCGTGGCCATCACCATTGTGGCCGTCATGGGCGCCGTGGTGGTGCCTGCCGTGATGAACCATGTGGCGGAGGCCCGGCGCACCGCCGCACGGCAGGATGTCACCACGCTGATGCAGGCGCTCAAGCTCTACAAGATGGACAACGGCCGCTATCCCAGCGGAGACCAAGGGCTGAACGCCCTGGTCAGCAAGCCCACCAGCGGCACCGTGCCGGGCAACTGGAAGGTCTATATTGAGAAGCTGCCCAAGGACCCCTGGGGCAACCCCTACCAATATGACAACCCCGGCCTGAAGGGCGAAGTTGATGTCTACAGCCTGGGTGCGGACGGCAAGCCGGGCGGTGAAGGCAACGACGCCGACATCGGCTCTTGGGAATAAGCCGCTCGGCGCCGCCTGCCGCGTCCGCGACCTCCCGCATCTTTCGCATTCATATCGAGCGCCCATGAACGCAAGCCGCAGCCGCGGCTTCACGCTGATCGAACTGCTGGTGGCCATCACCATCATCGCCGTGGCCAGTGCCACCGTGGTGGTGGCATTGCGCAACACGGGCGGGGCCGATCTGGAGCGAGAAGCCCTGCACCTGGCCAGCGTGCTGGAGACGGCCCGTGCCGAGGCGCGGGCCGCGTCGCTGGACGTCACCTGGCAGCCGGACCAGGGCCGTTTCCGCTTCACCGGCCTTCCGCAGGACCTGGTGGACCGGCTCAAGCTCAACCGGGGCTGGCTGGGGGACGAACCCTCCGTCACCATCCGGGGCGCGAGCGACAACAACGGCCGCGTCCGGCTCGGACCGGAACCCATCATCGGCGCCCAGCACATCCTGCTGACCCGGGGCGACGCCCACATCACCCTGGGCACGGATGGCCTGCGGCCCTTCAGCATTGAGCGGGAGACCGCCCCATGACCCGGCCGATCCCCCCACGCCCGCGCGGCTTCACCCTGATCGAAGTGCTGGTGGCGCTCACCATCGTGGGCCTGTGCCTGGCGGCCGGCATGCGCGCCGCCGGCACCATGACCAGCAATGCGCAGCGGCTGTCGCTGAACAACATGGCGCAATGGTGCGCCGAGAACGAACTCACCGAGATGCGGCTGAACACGACGTTCCCCGGCACCGGCAGTACCGACTTCTCCTGCACCCAGCTCGGCCACTCCTTCACCGGCCGCACCGAGGTGGCCACCACGGCCAATCCGAACTTCCGCCGCGTGGAAATGCGGGTGTTCAACAACGATGGCCAGGCCTTGCTGAGCATCACCACCGTGGTCGGGAGGTATTGATGCGCCGCTCGTTGCAGGCCCGCGGTTTCACCCTCATCGAGGTGCTGGTGGCCCTGGTCATCATGGCGATGATGAGTGTGATGGCCTGGCGCGCCGTGTCGGCCCTCAGCACCACCAAGGACGCGACCGAAGCCCATATGGACAGCGCCGAAACCATTGGCACGCTGGTGCGGCAGTGGGAGCTGGACCTGCGTGAGGTGCAGGACAGCAAGCAGGTCACCGCCCTCGCCTTCGACGGCGCCACCCTGCGCCTCACCCGGCGCAGCGACAAAGGCCTGCAACTGGTGTCCTGGCAGATCCGGGACGGTCGGCTGATCCGCTGGGCCTCCCCACCCGCGACCACCCTCAGCGGCCTGCAGGACGCCTGGTTCCGCAGCCAGCAGCTCAGCGCGCAGGACCTGCGGGACAGCCCCGGCGTCAGCGGTGTGCTGGGCTGGCAGATGTATTTCTTCCGGAACAATGCCTGGAGCAATGCCCAGTCCAGCGGCGACCAGGACGATGCCGTCACCAAGACGGTGCCCAGCGGTGTGCGCATGAAAGTGCAGTTTTCCGGTGGCAACTACAACGGGGAACTCACCCGGGAAGTGATCGTTCCGGCCGGAGGCACACGATGACACCGGCCCGCTGCAGCCGGGGCGCGGCGCTGCTGACAGCGCTGCTGATCGTCACCCTGGTCACCACCCTGGCCGCCGCCATGCTCTGGCGCCAGGCGCGCAGCATCCAGATTGAATCTGCCGAGCGCGGGCGGGCCCAGTCTGACTGGGTGCTGCAGGGCGCGCTGGATTGGGCCCGCCTGATCCTGCGGGAGGACATGCGGGCCAACAACAATGCCAGAGGCAACGCAGTCGATTACAACGGTGAAGTCTGGGCCGTGCCCCTGGCCGAAGCCAAGCTGGCCAGCTTCCTGTCCACTGACGACAACCATTCGGCCGACTCGGGCCCGGAAGCCTTCCTGTCCGGTCGCATCGAAGACGTCCAGGGGCGCTTTAATCTGTACAACCTGATCCCGATCGAGACGCCCACGGCCCCCAATCCGCCCAAACAGATTGCCATCGCTCGGCGCATCTTCCAGGCCGCCGGGCTGAGCTCGGGCTTGGCCGACGATGTCCAGAAGCGTCTGCGCCAAGCCTGGCCCCAGCAGACCACCGAGTCCTCGAGCAACGGTGGAACCAGCGGGAGCTCCAGCGGGACGAACAGCGGCTCGGGCTCCAGCTCCGATGCCACGGCACCGGTGCTGCCGGTGCGCGTGGAGCAACTCACCTGGCTGGGCCTGACGCAAGAGCAGGTGGACCGGCTCAAGCCTTACGTGACCATCCTGCCGCCCAGCGCGACGAATGCCAAGGTGATCACCCCAACCGCCATCAACATCAACACCGCCCCGAGGGAGGTGCTGGCGGCGCTGGATGCCAACATGAGCCTGACCGACGCCGACCGGATCGTCCGTGCCCGCGAGGCCAAGGGCATCACCAGCAGCCAGTGGGGGAACTATGCGCCGCAGAATGTGGATGTGGCCGACGTGATCCAGTACACCAGCAACTACTTTGTGGTCACCGGCCAGTTGCGCCTGGATGACCGCCTGGTCACCATGCGCTCCCTGGTCTGGCGGGACACCAGCCTCACCACCCGCGTCCTGGACCGCCAATTCGTCCAACAATCCACCTCCCTGCTGGCCAGCCAAGGTAAGTAGGCATTACCCACTGTCACCATCCGTCACCTGCTTCAGCGGTCTCCGCCCCCCAACCTGCCTCACACTGCGGCACCCTGACAACTTCTACAGGGTTCCCTAGGGGCTTGTTCGGAGTCTTTGCCGCCGTTCTGTCGCGGAAGCCCTCCTAGAATCCGCCTTCTCATGAGTACCCTGCTCATCCTGCTGCCTGAAGCGCCGCCTGCGGCCACCGGCACCCAAGATTACGAATTCTGGTTCAGTCCCGATGCCCAGGCGCCTGCCCGGGCGGGAGGGCGGGGCGAACGCGCCCCTCTGGCGACGATGCCGAAGGCGGACCGGGTGATTGCCCTGCTCGCCGACGCCGCCGTGAGCTGGCATACCGTCCGTCTGCCGCTCGCCCTGCGAGGCCCGAAGCTGCGCAGCGCGCTCTCCGGCACGCTGGAAGAGCAACTGCTGGACGACCCGGAACGCCTGCATCTGGCCGTGATGGACGCCAGCAAGGGCCTGCCCGGACTGGCGGAAGACGTGGACCATCCGGAAACCCGCCTGGAAGATGGCGAAAACCCGCCCCGCTGGGTGGCCGCCGTGGCCCGCGAGCCGTTGCGCGCGCATCTGGACGCCATCCAGGCCGCCGGTCTGCTGCTGGAAGCGGTGTTCCCGCTGTCCTGGCCGGACGGCAGCCTGGGCGGCCATGTGGACCAGGGCAGCGACGGGCAAGCGCGCCTGCGTGCCTGGTCCCCCCCGGGCATTGCCACCTTCCCGATGACCAGCGCCGGTGTGCGCACCTGGCTGGGCGACAGCTGGTGGACCCTGGCCAAGGTCAGCGCCACCCCGGTGGTGTCGGCTGAAGCCGAACGTCTGCTGGGCCGCCCGGTGGAGGTGTTGAACGACACCGAACGCGCCTGGGCCGCTCTGCGCTCGCCCATCAACCTGCTGCAATTTGAACTGACCCCGCGCCAACGCGGCTGGCAGCGTCTGTACCGCAGCTGGCAGATCATGCAGGGACCCGAGTGGCGCCCGTTCCGCTGGGGCGTGATCGCCCTGGTGGTGGTGCAGGTCATTGGCCTGAATGCGATGGCCTGGCAACAGCGCCGCGCGGTGGACAGCCGCCGTGCCGAGCAGGAACAGCTGCTGCGCCAGGCCTTCCCGCAGATCCGCACCGTCCGCGATGCACCGGCCCAGATGCAGCGCGAGACCGACCTGGCCCGCGCCCGTGCCGGCCAGATCGGCCCCGGTGACCTGGAAGACCTGCTGGCGGCAGTGGCCCGGGCCATGCCGCCGGGGCAACCGCCCTTGCAGGGCCTGCGTTATGAATCCAATCGCCTGTTGCTGACCGGCCTGCCCGCGCCGGTCCGTGAGCAGGTGCGCGACCGTCTCTTCCAGAACCCTGCCCTGCGGGTCAGCGATGAAGGAGATTCCCTCCAACTGAGCCTGCGGCCGACGACACGATGAAAAGTACTCCCCCTTGGCTGCGCCAGCTTGAGGAGCGCTGGCAGGCCGCTCAGCCGCGTGAACGGCAGATGGTGCGCACGGCTGCGGTGGTCGTGGGTGCCGCTTTGGTCTGGCTGATCGCGATTGCGCCGGCCTGGCGCACGCTGTCCAAGGCGCCGGACGAGATCGACCGCCTGGATGCGGAACTGCGGCAGATGCGCGCGCTGGCGCAGCAGGCCCAGCAGCTCAAGCAGGCCCCGGCCATCTCCCAGGATCAATCGATCACCGCCCTGCGCAGTGCCACCGAGCGCCTGGGCCCGAATGCGGAACTGACCCTGAGCGGTCCGCAGGCCCAACTGCGTCTGCGCGGCATCTCCGGCGCAGCCCTGGCCACCTGGCTCACCGAAGCCCGGCAATCGGCCCGCGCGCGGCCGCAGGAGGTGGAGCTGCAGTCCGGGCCCCAAGGCTACACCGGCCGCCTCACCGTGACCCTGCCTGGAGCCTCCGGCTCATGAAGCGGCCCTCCTTCAAACGGCCGGCGGCGGCGCCTCGCTCGTCGAGAGCGGCGCTGCTGCCCACGCCCAAACCACGCACCCGCCGCTGGGCCTGGGCCGGCGGCATCCTGGGGCTGGTCGTGGCCCTGGTCTGTTTTGCTCCGGCGGCCTGGCTGGGCTCGGCCCTCGCGGCCGCCACCCAGCAACGGCTGCTGCTGGCGGATGCCCGAGGCAGCCTCTGGACAGGCAGCGCGCGTCTCATCCTCAGCGGTGGCACCGGCAGCCGGGACGCCAGCGAACTGCCGGACCGCCTGCAATGGACCTTGCGCCCGGCCTGGATCGCTGGCGGCATCGGCCTGCGGCTGACCCTGAACCAGGACTGCTGCATCCGTCCGGACGCCCCCATCACCTTGCGCCTGGGTCTGGGCAAGCTGGCGATCAACCTGCCGGACAGCGCCGACGGCCGCCCCTGGATCCAATGGCCGGCCTCCTGGCTGGCGGGTCTGGGCACGCCCTGGAACACGCTGGCCCCGGACGGCCGCATGGCGCTGAGCGCCCAGCAATTCCGCGTAGAGCGGGACCAGGGACGCTGGCAGGTGCAAGGCGTCATTCAACTCGATCTGCAGGAGCTGTCCTCGCGACTCTCCTCCGTGGACCCGCTGGGCAGTTATCGCCTCAGCATCCTGGGCTCGACCACGCCGCAGCTCATGCTGCAGACGCTGCAGGGGCCACTAATTCTGAATGGCCAGGGCAGCCTGGGTAATCGCGTGCAATTCCGCGGGGACGCCACTGCGGCACCCGGCAGCGAAGCCGCGCTGGCCAACTTGTTGAACATCATCGGGCGCCGCGAGGGAGCGCGCTCGATCATCTCGGTGGGATGAGCATGAACACACACATGATGCGACCGACAGCCCTGGCCTTGGCCATGAGCCTGATCGCCGCCAGCCTGCCTGTGCAGGCGCAGCAGAACAGCCAGCAAGGCAACCGCCGCCAGCCGGCCGTCAAGCCCAGCACGCCGGTGACGCTGAACTTCGTCAACACCGACATTGAAGCGGTGTCGCGCGCAATGTCGGCGGCGCTGGGCAAGCCCATCCTGGTGGACCCGCGGGTGAAGGGCACCATGACCCTGACCGCCGAACAGCCGGTGCCGGTGCAGGAGGCCTATCTCAGCTATTTGGCGTCGCTGCGCGGCCTGGGCTTTGCCATGGTGGATGCGGGCGGCATTCTCAAGCTGGTGCCGGAGGCGGAAGCCAAACTCCAGACCGGCAGCGTGTCGATCGGTGGCGAAAGCCGCCAACGCGGTGACCAGATCGTCACCCAGATCTTCAAGCTGAACCATGAGAACGCCAACAACCTGGTGGCGGTGCTGCGGCCGCTGATCACGCCCAACAACACCATCAATGCCAACCCGGGCAACAACAGCCTGGTCATCACGGACTACGCCGAAAACCTGCAGCGCATCAGCCGCATCGTGGCGGCGCTGGACCAACCGTCCAACACCGACATCGAGGTGATTCCGCTGCGCAATGCGGTGGCCTCGGATGTGGTGCAACTGGTGCAGCGTCTGTCTGATGGCGGCAGCGGCGCGCCTGGGCAGCCCAGCGGTGGCGCCAGTGCGGGCGGCAACAGCGTGCTCGCGGACCCGCGCAGCAACTCGCTGATCGTGCGGGCCACCAATCCGGCCCGGTTGATGCAGCTGCGCGCCATGATTGCCAAGCTGGACACCCCCGGCATCGATGCGTCCAACGGGAACATCCGTGTCATCTACCTGAAGAACGCGGATGCGGTGCGTCTGGCCACGGTGCTGCGCGCCGCGTTCAGCGCCACCAGCGCTGCGTCTGGCGGCGGCAGTGGCTCGAGCGGCAGCAATGCGACCGTCGGTGGCCTGGCCCTGGGCGGCGGCGGGGGCGGCAGTGGCGGCTCCAGCGGCAACAGCAGCTTCTCCGGCGGGAACTCGTCCTTCGGGGGCAGCAGCAGCAGCTCCAGCAGCTCGTCGTCCGGCAGCTCCGGCGTTGGCTCGTCCACCCAGGTCAGCGCCACGGCCCAGCCCAATACCGGCGGATTCGTGCAAGCCGACCCGGCCACCAACTCGCTCATCATCACCGCGCCGGAACCGATGTACCGACAGATCCGCGCCGTGGTCGAGCAGTTGGACACCCGCCGTGCCCAGGTCTACATCGAGGCCCTGGTGGTCAAGGTGGATGTGAGCAAGATCGGTCAATTTGGGGTGCAGTGGCAGAACCTGTTCGGATCAGTCGGCATCGGCACCAACTTCGGGTCCGGCTACAGCAACATCCTGAATCTGTCTGCGGCCGCCGCAGGGGGTGTGCCGACGTCGAGCAGCTCCTCCTCCTCCGTCAACATCGGCACGGCCATTTCCTCCGGCAGCATTTCGCAAGGCCTCAACATCGGCGCCACCACCCGGATTGGCAGCTACCTGACCCTGGGTGCAGTGGCCAACGCGCTGGAGCAGCTCTCGGGCACCAATGTGCTGTCCACGCCCTCGCTGGTGGTGCAGGACAACGAAGAGGCCGACATGATCGTGGGCCGCAACGTGCCGGTGAAGAGCGGTGGCTACAGCACCTCGTCCACCACCACGACCAACCCGTTCAACACCTATGAGCGCCGGGACGTCGGCCTGCGGCTCAAGGTGAAGACGCAGGTCGGTGAGAATGGAACGGTACGGATCAAGGTCTATCAGGAGAACTCCTCGGTGATCGACGGCACCTCGTCCAACGATGCCGGCCCCACCATCGACAAGAGCGCCGTGGAAACCTCGGTGACGCTGGAAGACGGCCAGGTGCTGGTGCTGGGCGGCATGCTCAAGGACGAATACAGCGATGGCGAGAACAAGGTGCCGGGGCTGGGTGACATCCCGCTGCTGGGCAACCTGTTCAAGAACCAGACACGCAATCGCAGCAAGTCGAACCTGATGGTCTTCCTGCGCCCGATGGTGCTGCGAACCCCCGAAAGCGCCAATCAGGTCTCGATTGACCGTTACGATGCGATCCGGGCTTATCAGCAAGAAGTGCAGCCCAAGAACACCCTGGTCCTGCCCAACACGGGAGCTCCGTTGATCCCGGAAAAGCCGGCCTCGTCGCCGACCCTTCCCACACCACCGGTGCCCGCGTCGGAGCCGACTCGCTAAGCCTGACCGACGAGCAACAAGGACACCTCACCATGGCCACCCGCCATCCCCTGCCCTACGCCTTCGCCCGCAGCCAGCAGCTGCTGCTGGAGGACGACGGCGAGCAGCGCACGCTCTGGGCCACCCCCGTGGCCAGCCTGTCCACGCTGTCTGAACTGCAGCGTGTGCATGCACCGCATCGGGTGGAATGCATCAGCCCCGCCGACATGTCCGCCCGGCTGCAGGCCGCTTATGCCGGCGGCGAGGACAGTGCCGCGCTGGTGGTGGGTGAGGTGGAAAGCGCCGTCGATCTGTCCCGCCTGATGCAGGACCTGCCTGCGGTGGAAGACCTGCTGGAAGCCGCAGACGACGCGCCCATCATCCGGATGCTCAATGCGCTGCTGACCCAGGCGGCCAACAACGGTGCCAGCGACATCCACATCGAACCCTACGAACGGGAAAGCAGTGTGCGTTTCCGCGTGGACGGTACGCTGCGTGAAGTGGTGCGCCCCAACCGCGCGCTGCATGCGGCGCTGATCTCTCGCCTGAAGATCATGGCCGAGCTGGACATCGCCGAAAAGCGCCTGCCCCAGGACGGCCGCATCTCGCTGCGCATCGGCGGCCGTGCCATCGACGTACGGGTCTCCACCCTGCCCTCGGCCCACGGCGAGCGGGCGGTGCTGCGTCTGCTGGACAAGTCCGAATCCCGCTTCACCCTCACCGCCCTGGGTATGGACGGCGAGCGGCTGGAGCGCTTCCAGCGCCTGGTGCAGCAGCCGCACGGCATCGTGCTGGTAACCGGCCCCACGGGCTCGGGCAAGACCACCACGCTGTATGCCGCCATGCAGACACTGGACACGTCCACCACCAATGTGCTGACGGTGGAAGACCCGATCGAATACGAACTGGCGGGTGTGGGCCAGACGCAGGTCAATGCCCGCATCGACCTCACCTTTGCCAAGGCCCTGCGCGCCATCCTGCGGCAGGATCCGGACGTCATCATGATTGGTGAAATCCGCGATTACGAAACCGCCCAGATCGCCATCCAGGCCTCGCTGACCGGCCACTTGGTGTTGGCCACGCTGCACACCAACGATGCGGTCAGTGCCGTGACCCGTCTGACCGACATGGGGGTGGAGCCCTTCCTGCTGAGCTCCAGCCTGCTGGGCGTGCTGGCGCAACGGCTGGTGCGCAAGCTCTGCCCGGTGTGCAAGGCCGAACGGGCCTTGCCGGAAGGCGGTGTCCGCTATACCCCGGTCGGTTGCGCCGCCTGTTCCACCAGCGGCTATAAAGGCCGGACCGGTGTGTATGAACTGATGGTCTGCGACGAGAAGATCCGCCATCTGATCCACGGCCAGGCGGCCGAATCCGAGCTGCTGGCCGCTGCCCGAGCCAATGGCCTGCGTTCCATGCGCGAGGATGGCGACCGGCTGGTGGCTGCGGGTGTCACCTCCGAAGAGGAAGTGTTGCGGGTCACCCGCGAGTAGTTACCGGTCTTCCCGTCATGCCTGCCTACAAATACGAAGCCCTGGACAACGCCGGCAAGCCCCGCCAGGGCCTGCTGGAAGCGGACAATCCGCGCGCTGCGCGAGCCCAACTGCGCGGCCAGGGCCTGGTGCCCATGGAGGTGCAGGCCGTGGCGGCGCCGAAGGCCAGCGGCCGCTGGTCCCGCCGGGTCTTTAATGGCGCCGGCTTGTCGGTCTGGACGCGCCAACTGGCAGGTCTGGTGGCCGCCGGGCTTCCGCTGGAGCGTTCGCTCGCCGCCTTGGCCGATGAATCCGAAGAAGCGCGCCAGCGGGATCTGATGTCCTCGCTCAAGGCCGAGGTCAATGCCGGCTCGCCCTTCGCTCGTGCCCTGGCCATCGCGCCGCGCGAGTTTGACGATGTCTACCGCGCCGTGGTGGCCGCCGGTGAACAGAGCGGCGCGCTGGGCCCGGTGCTGGAAAGCCTGGCCGACGACCTGGAAGAGCGGCAGCGGCTGCGCTCCGAGCTGTTCGGTGCCTTGGCCTATCCGATCATCGTCTGCTTCATTTCGCTGCTGGCGGTGGGCTTCCTGCTGACCTATGTGGTGCCCCAGGTGGCGGCCGTTTTCACCCAGACGCGCCAGACCCTGCCGCTGCTCACCCGGCTGATGATGGGCACCTCCGACCTGCTGCGCCAGTGGGGTCTGGTGTTGATCGTGCTGGTGGTGGGGGGCGTCATCACCGCCCGCCAGATCCTGAAGAAGGAAGGCCCGCGCCAGCGTTTTGACGCTGCCTGGCTGAACATGCCGATCGTCGGCCGCATTTCCCGGGGCTACAACGCGGCGCGGTTCTCCGGCACGCTGGCCATGCTGGCCGGTGCCGGGGTGCCCATCCTGAAAGCGCTTCAGGCCGCCGCCGAGACGCTCTCCAACCACGCCATGCGCGCCGATGCGATGGACGCGCTGGCCCAGGTGCGTGAAGGCGCACCGCTGGGGGCTGCCCTGGCAGGCAAGAAGCGCTTCCCGGGCCTGCTGTCGATGTTTGCCCGCCTGGGCGAGCAGACCGGCCAGTTGCCCGACATGCTGCAACGCGCGGCCCGTCAGCTGGGCAATGAAGTGAAGCGCCGGGCCATGACGCTGGCCACGCTGCTGGAGCCGCTGCTGATCGTGGCCATGGGGGGCGTGGTGATGATGATCGTGTTGTCGGTGCTGCTGCCGATCATCGACATGAACAAGCTGGCCACGCAGTAAACCGAAGGTCTCCCGTATGCCTGCGAATCTGGACGGACAACTGGTCGTGGCGATCTCGTCACGGGCCCTGTTCGACTTCGAAGAGGAGAACCAGCTGTTCGAGGCGGGGGATGACCGCGCCTATATGCAACTGCAGCAGC
Source organism: Roseateles sp. SL47 (assembly GCF_026625885.1). Classification (NCBI taxonomy): domain Bacteria; kingdom Pseudomonadati; phylum Pseudomonadota; class Betaproteobacteria; order Burkholderiales; family Sphaerotilaceae; genus Roseateles; species Roseateles sp. SL47. The sequence goes on from NZ_CP113068.1 coordinate 171,341, forward strand.
AGCGGCTGGAATTGCCGGCCAAGCCGGGCACGGCCTTTTCGCTGGTACACAAGCTGCTCGCCTTCAACACACCGGGACAAGCGCCACGGGTGGAGGTGGTGGTGCTGTCCCGCAACGACCCGATCTCCGGCATGCGTGTGTTCCGGTCGGCCCAGCATTACGGCCTGCCGATCCTGCGCGGGGTGTTCACCCGCGGGCAAAGCCCCTGGCGCTATCTGCGGCCGTTGAAGGCCCATCTGTTCCTGTCGGCCAATGAGGAGGATGTGCGCTCCGCCCTGGCGGCCGGGGTCGCGGCGGCGCGGGTGTTTCCGCAGTCCGCCCGTGCGTCGGCGTCTTATCCGGAAGAGCTGCGCATCGCCTTTGACGGCGACGCCGTGCTGTTTTCCGATGAAGCCGAACAGGTGTTCCAGCGCGACGGGCTGGATGCCTTCCAGGCCCATGAACGGGAGCGCAAGCTGACGCCTCTGCCTGCGGGCCCGTTCAAGCAGGTGCTGCATGAACTGCAGCGGCTGCAGAAAAGCCCGCTGGGGCCGATGCGCATCCGCACCGCACTGGTCACGGCCCGCAGTGCCCCTGCCCATGAGCGCGCCATTCGCACACTCATGGACTGGCAGGTGGAGGTGGATGAAGCCATGTTCCTCGGGGGGCTGGCGAAGGGGGAATTCCTCAGGGAATTCGAGCCGGATTTCTTCTTCGACGACCAGGCCGGACACATCGAAAGTGCCGTGGTGCATGTGCCCTCCGGCCATGTGACCACGGGTGTGACGAATCACTGACGCAGTTTCGCTGCGCAGAATAGGGCCATGCGCCCTACTCCTCTCCCCCCTTCCCGCCGCGCCGCTGCAGGCCAGATGGTCGGCATGCTCCACACGTCCTCCGTGCCCGGCACACCTGGCACACCTGGCACCTCCGGCACATCCGGCACAGCTGGCACCTCCGGTTCACCCCGAGCGCTGCGTGTTTCCTTGCTCACCGCCGCCGTGCTGGCGACCTGTGGCTGGACGATGGTGGCCGATGCGGCCACCGCCCTGTCGGGGACATCCAGCACGTTTGGCACGTCCGCCGCCGCGTCCCCTCGGACGGGTGCCGCAGTGACCTCTGCGCCCCCTTCAGCCGCCTCGGCGTCCACCTCCGCCATCACGGAAGGCTTCTACCGGCAACCCGCGCTGCAAGGCGACCGGCTGGTTTTTGTGTCGGAAGGGGATCTCTGGCGTGCAAGCGCCCAGGGCGGTGCAGCCCAGCGCCTGACCACCCATCTCGGCAGCGAAACGTCCCCAGCCCTGTCGCCCGACGGCCGCTGGCTGGCCTTCGTCGGCCAATACGACGGCGGCATCGGTGATGTGTATGTGATGCCGGCCACCGGGGGCGTGCCTCGCCGCCTGAGCTGGGACACCGGCGCGGTGCGTGTCTGGGGCATCACGCCCCGCAACGAAGTGATCTACACCGGCGCCACCGAACGCGGGGAAGCCGGAACACAGCTGTATCTGGTCCAGATCGACACCGGCGTGCGCCGCGCATTGCCGGTTGGCCAGGCGGCCGATGGTGCGTTGAGCGACGACGGCCGATGGCTGTACTTCACCCGCAATGGCCTGCGCGGCGACAACGCGCGGCAATACCGTGGCGGGGCCATGGCCCGCCTGTGGGTCATGGACCTCAACAGCCAGACTGAAGCACGGCCCCTGGTGGCCGAAGGCAACAATGACCGCCGCCCCATGCCTTATCGGGATGCGCAGGGTCAGGATCGCATCGCGTTCCTGTCGGATCGCGACGGCACCTACAACCTGTGGTCCGTCGCGGCGGATGGGTCGGATCTGCGTCAGCACACCCATCATCAAGGCTGGGACATCCGCCATGCCAGCCTGAGTGGACGGCAGGTGGTGTATGCCGCCGGTGCGGACCTGTACCGGGTGGATCTGGACGCCACCCACAGCACCATCCACAGCACCACGAGCAGCACCCGGCTGTCCTTCACACTGGGCAGCGACCATGACCAGATGCGCCGCCGCTGGGTCTCCAAACCGCAGGATTTCCTGACCGATGTGGCGCTGTCCCCCGATGGCGAGCGGGTGGTGCTGACCAGCCGTGGCCGCCTGGCCACGCAGGGGGTCGGCCCGCTGCGCCGCGCCGAGCTGACAGTCCCTCAAGGCCTGGACCAGGCCGGCCGCTGCCGCGACACCACCTTCAGCGCCGACAACCGGTCGGTGTTCTCACTCTGCGACTTCAGTGGCGAAACCGAGATCTGGCGCCTGGCCGCCAACGGCACCGGACAGCCGGAACAGATCACCCGTGACACCCGCGCCATGCGCCAGCATCTGCTGCCCTCCCCGGACGGGCGCTGGATTGCGCATGACGACAAGGAAGGCCGCCTCTACCTCACCGATCTGCAAGCGCGCGACACAGCCGCCGCCACGCGGGAGATCGACCGCGACAGCACCGGTGACGGCATCCAGCAGATGCGCTGGTCGGCGGACGGCAAGGCGCTGGCCTATGTCCGCAACACGTCGAATGTCTATCGCGCGCAACTGATGCTCTACAACATCCCCGAGCAGCGTGTGGTGCAGCTCAGCAGCGACCGATATGCCGCTGCCGCACCGAGCTTCAGCCCGGACGGCCAGTGGCTGTATTTCCTCTCCCGTCGCAGCTTCGTGGTGACCGCCAATGGCGCGCCCTGGGGCGACCGCAACATGGGCCCGCAGTTTGATCGCGGCTGGAAGGTCTATGCGCTGGCACTGCAGCCGGGCTTGCGCTTCCCCTTCGCGGCGCCAGATGAACTGCAGTCGGCGCGGGCGGACAACAAGCCGGAGGAGAAGCCATCGGACAACAGGCCTGGGGCCAAGGACGGCGCCAACCCCTCGTCCGCTTCGTCCGGGCCCGCTGCCAGGAGCGGCACCACCACCGAGCGCAAGAGCAAGGCGACGCCCGCCATCCAGCTCAACGGACTGGCCCAGCGGCTCTACGAAGTGCCACTGGCCGCCGGCAACTATGACGACCTGCGCGTCGACGCCAAGCGCTTGTATCTGCTGGAGCGCAAGGTGCTCAAGCAGTTGCCCATCGGCCCGCAGGAGCAAAAGGCCGAGACCGTGGCGGAGCAGGTCCAGTCCTTCGACCTCAGCGCGGACGGCCGCAAGCTGATGGTCCAGAAGGTGGCCAGCGCAGGTGCCGCCGCCGAGCTGCTGATCGTGGATGCAGGCCCCAAGCTGCCACCGGACCTGGACAAATCCCGCGTGCTGTGGAGCGACTGGCAGATCGAGATTGATCCCCGTGCCGAGTGGCGGCAGATGTTTGCCGATGGCTGGCGCATGCAGCGCGACTACGTCTACGACAAGGACCTGCACGGTGTGGATTGGCCGGCCATGCGCCGCAAATATGCACCGCTGGTGGACCGCGTGACCGAGCGTGGTGAACTCAATGAGGTGATGGCGCAGATGGTGGGCGAGATCAGCCTGCTGCACAGCGCGGTGCGCCCTGGGGATGTGCGCCAATCCAGCGGCGAACCGGGTTGGGCGGGGCTGGGGGCCCTGCTCACGCGCGAGGCCACAGGTTGGAAGATCAACCGCATCTACAGCGGTGATCCGGAGCTGCCGTCCGAAGCGGGTCCGCTCGCGGCACCGGGCCTGAACATTCCGCTGGGCAGCGTCATCACCGCAATCAACGGCCGCGATGCCACACGGCTGCCGGACCCGACCGAAGGCCTGCGTGGCCAGGCCGGCAAGCAGGTGCTGCTGCAATTGCGTCAACCGGACGGACAGACCCGCAGCGTGGTGGTCACGCCGGTGGATCTGCGCCGCGAGGCGCGCCTGCGCAGTGACGACTGGCGGTATGGCAAGGCCCGCACGGTGGACCAGGCCAGCGGAGGACACATCGGTTATGTGCATCTGCGGGCCATGGGCGGTGAAGACATTGCGGACTTCGCGCGGGAGTTCTATGCACAAAGCGATCGGGATGGACTGATCATCGACGTGCGGCACAACAATGGCGGCAACATCGACAGCTTCATCCTGGAGAAGCTGTCTCGCCGGGCCTGGGCCTTCTGGCAGCCGCGCTCTCCGGCCGATTCCAAGCCCTATCCCAACATGCAGCAGACCTTCCGCGGGCATGTGGTGGTGCTGGCCAATGAAGAAACCTATTCCGACGGTGAGACCTTCACGGAAGGCTTCAAGCGACTTGGGCTGGGGCCGGTGATTGGCACCACCACCTCCGGCGCCGGGGTCTGGCTGTCCGACAACAACTGGCTGATGGACAAAGGCATGATGCGCGCGGCCGAAACCGGCCAGATGTTGATCGACGGCAGCTTCATCGTGGAAGGCAAGGGCGTCACCCCGGACATCCGCGTGGACAACCCGCCTCGCGCCACGGCGGCGGGACAGGATGCGCAGCTGGACGCGGCCTTGGCCTGGCTGAAGAAGCGAATCCAGGAAGCCCCGGTGGTGACCCCCAAGCCGGGGCCGTATCCGCGACCTGTGAAGAACTGATCCTTCCGGTAAGGCGACGTCCGCAGCGACGTCCCGGCGCGCGCCCTCATGCGGACAGAACGCTGGACCTCGGTCCTGCGTTCTGGTTGGCTTGGGTTCGATTCAACGGATCAACGCACGGCAGCACAGTCACCGGCGCCTCAGTACGGCATGCCGATTGCCCAGCGGCGCTGCGCCTGACCCGCGCCAGAACTGATTCCACCCGCTGACACACGGCTCACGCTTGGAAGCAGTTGCTGACCACGCCGCAGCTGCACGCGTCCTAGCATGGTGGGGTCACCTCGCCTGGCAGGCTGCGATCTGCCGTGCCGCATCGTGCCGCGTCGTGCCGCGTCGTGCCGTGTCGTGTCGTGTCGTGCCGTGTCGTGTCGTGCCATGTCCGGAGAATCATGTCCCTGCGCCCTCCTCAAGACCGAGAAATCATCGGCCTGCAAGCCCTGCGAGCGGCGGCTGCGCTCGCGGTGGTGTTGCACCATGCCCTGCGCGCCACCCGTCTGAATGCGCCCGCAGACCTGCATCTGGGCAGCACCGTGGTGCCTGCCTGGCTGATCGAGGCCGGGGCCGGCGGCGTGGATGTGTTTTTCATCCTGAGCGGCTTCCTGATGGTCTACATCTCGGGCAGCTATGTGCAGGGGCGTCGTCCGGTGTCGCATTTTCTGCAGCAACGGGTGCTGCGCGTGTGGCCGATGTATGTGCTGGTGACGCTGTTTGCGTTGAAGCCTGCGCTCATGAAGTGGTGGGCCACCGGCGAGCGAGGGTTTGATCTCTCGGCGGAACGGCTGGGCGGGCTGCTGCTATTGCCTTCCTTCAACGAGCAGCACTACATCCAGCCGATCGTCGGTGTGGGATGGACCCTCAGTTACGAGGCGCTGTTTTACCTCTGCTTTGCGGCCGCCATCCTCGTTGCACGGCATCATCTTTTTGTTGCGCTGTGTGCCATCGTCGCTGCGGCGTTTGCCTTCGGCCATCTGCTGCCGGAATCCAGCGCTTGGCATGGGTTCCTGTCCGACACCATCACGCTGGAGTTTCTCTACGGCGCCGCGATTGCGAGCTTTGTGCAGTGGCGGGGGCGGGGCCGGCTTGGCTCGTACGCGCTGATCGCCGCAGGCGTGCTGGTGTTGGGGGTGTCCAGCCATCTGGGCGTGATGACCACGGCCTGGCGGCCCGTGAGCTACGGAGTCGCCGCAGCGCTGGTGTTTGTGGGCGTGCTACGGCTGGAAGGCCTGGTGACATGGCCTCGCTGGGTGGTGCTGCTCGGCAATGCCTCGTATTCCATCTATCTGGTGCATGTGCTGGTGATCTACCAATGGATGATGCCGTATGCGGAACGCGGGCTGCGCAAGTACGACATCGCCATGCAGGGTGATGTGTTGGCGCTGATTCTGGCGGGCGGTGGCGTGATGGTGGGTGTCGCCTGCTACTTCCTGCTGGAGCGCCCCCTCACGGCGGCCCTGATGCGCAAGCGCCCGGCCCCACGGTCGGTGGTGGCACCGGTGCCTGCTACACCGCCCTGAGACATAGGCCTTCGTGTCAACTTGAGCCGAACGAAGCGGATGCAGGTCGGGCAGGCCTTGACCGTCTTGTGAGCTCCGCGTGGGCTTGCTGAGCTTGTCGGTCATGCCGGAGACGCCCGAATAACTCAGTGGCGGAGGGCTACCCCGACTCTGCCGCGCCGCAGTATGCGGTGCGGGGCTTGCCTTATGAGTACTGCGCCCCGCCTTGGCGCCTGGGACCCTCGAGTACAACGATCGTCGCATATACACGACGATGGGCGATTAAAATCTGCATCCACCTCACTCCAGGTGACCCATGATCCGATTTCGAATACGCGAGCGCATGGCCGACATGTCCTTCCAGACAGGCCGGCGCATCACACTCGAGCATATTGCCGAAGAGACGGGCATCCATAGGGCCACGTTGTCAAAGCTGGCTTCGCCGAAGTCATACAACACAACGACCGACAACCTCGACAAGCTGTGCAAGTTCTTCGGATGTTCGTGGGCGGAGATCGCCGAGTACCTTCCCGATATCGACCCTTCAGCCAAAGATTGACTGCTGCTCTAAGCGCTGAACGTCACGCGCAGCGTCGTAGCGATCAATCCGGAACACTCGCCGAGTCATTCGCTTCGCTGGCGCAACAAGATCCTCCAGGACCCAATCATGAAAATCGAATCGATTCGACTGAAGAACTTCAAGGCATTTCGTGATGTACACCTGAAAGATATCCCTTCTTTTTTAGTCGTCGTGGGTGCTAATGGGTCGGGCAAGTCCACCTTGTTCGACGTCTTTGGTTTTCTGCATGACTGCCTGAAGGGCAATGTGCGCCAAGCACTCGACAAGCGAGGGCGCTTTGCCGAAGTACTTAGTCGCGGTTGTGATCAGGCAACGGACACGATCCTCATCGAGGTGCAGTACCGGATGGAGCTCACGGGTGTCGAACGCTTAGTCACTTACTCGCTGGAGATCGGCGAGCGCAACGGCTCACCCGTCGTGAAAAAGGAGTTGCTCAGATACAAGCGTGGCCGATATGGAAGCCCGTATCACTTCCTCAGCTTTGCCAATGGGGAGGGCTATGCCATCACCAACGAAGAGGAGTTCAACACTGCCGACGAAGAACTCGATCGCGAGACTCAGAAAGTGGCTGCAGATACCTTGGCCATCAAGGGCCTTGGGCAGTTCGAGCGCTTCAAGGCAGCCAATGCGTTCCGGCGGCTGATCGAGAACTGGCATGTGTCGGACTTCCACATCAATGCGGCGCGCGGCCGGAAGGACGCTGCGGGAGATGCCGAGCATCTTTCCGAATCCGGTGAGAACCTACCCTTGGTCGCTCGCTATCTGCACGAGCAGCATTCGGAGGTATTCACCGGAATATTGCAGGCTATGGCGCGACGTGTTCCGGGCGTGGCGTCCGTTGAGCCCAAACTGATGGACGACGGCTACCTCACTTTGCGCTTCCAGGACGGTTCGTTCAAAACGCCGTTCCTTGATCGCTATGTGTCGGATGGCACGATCAAGATGTTTGCCTACCTTGTGCTCTTGCACGACCCCAAGCCACACCCCCTCTTGTGTGTAGAGGAACCTGAGAACCAGCTCTACCCGCAGTTGATGCCCGAGCTGGCCGAAGAGTTCCGCAGCTACGCGACTCGCGGCGGTCAGGTTTTCGTGACGACACACTCCCCAGATTTCCTCAATTCGCTGGAGTTGGACGAGGTCTGCTGGCTCGTCAAGCGGGACGGGTGCACTGAAATCCATCGCGCCAAGGACAACGGGCAGATTGCCGCATATGTCGCCGAGGGTGATCAGCTCGGATACCTGTGGAAGCAGGGTTTCTTCGATGGGGTCGATCCGCAATGAGGGAGCTGGTGTTTTTGCTTGAGGAGCGGTCTGCAAGTGCCATGCTTGACGCGCTGTTGCCGCGTATGCTGGATGAAAGCATCGCTGTCCGCTGCGTTCCGTTCGAGGGAAAGCAAGACCTTGAAAAGCAGTTGACTCGCCGAATTCGTGCTTACCAGAACCCAAGAGCGCGCTTCATCGTGCTCCGCGACCAGGACAGCAACCCGGACTGCGTTGCAGTGAAGCAGCGCTTGCTTGCGCTGTGTGCAGAGTCGGGCAAGGCGAATATGTGCCTGGTTCGAATCGCTTGCCGTGAACTGGAGACGATCTATCTGGCAGACCTGCGAGCGGTCGAGCAGGCTCTTGCGATGCAAGGCCTGACACGCCAGCAACAGGTTGGGAAATTCCGCGACCCGGACAGACTAGGCAGCCCGAGCCAGGAGCTCAGAAAGCTGACAAAAGGCCGATACGAAAAGGTCGCGGGGTCGAGGCTCATTGGACAGCACCTGGATCTCGGAAACGGGCGTTCTCCGAGCTTCCGCAACCTGATCACCGCGATCCGACGCATGGAGCATGAACTGCTCCTCGAGCAAGCATGAATACCTTCGCTCTCGGTCGGAACGTCTGGAGTTTCTGCCACAAGCCGCGCGACGACGGCGTGAGCGATGGCGCCCACCTGTTATTCCTCAGCTCACGGCACTTGAATGCATGGGCGTGCTCAGACCTGACTCGCCACCTCTAGATCTGCGAATCCCACGGCCTGGACAAGCGCATCGCCCCATTGATGATGCCCACCATCGAATAGGTCTGCGGGAAGTTGCCCCACAGTTCCCCAGTGACCGGATGCGTGTCTTCCGACAGCAGGCCCAGAGGGTTGCGGGAGGCCAGCAGCGCTTCAAAAATCTCCCGCGCTTCCTCCGTCCGCCCGATGCGGGCCAGTGCATCAATGCGCCAGAACGCGCAGATGTTGAAAGCCGTTTCGGGTCGCCCGAAGTCATCCGGCGCCTCATAACGACGCATGTGCGGCCCATCGCAGAGTGAGGCCTGCAAAGCATCAACCGTGCTGACGAAGCGCGGGTCCTTGGGGTCGATGAATCCGACTTCGGCCATCAGCAGCACGCTGGCGTCGAGGTCCTTGCCGCCGAAGCTCTCCACAAACGCCTGACGGTGATCGCTCCAGGCATTCTGCAGAATCTTGTTGCGGATGATCTCCGCCCGCTCCCGCCACAGGGCTGCCCTCTGCGGCACTTTCAGCACGGTGGCAATCTTGGCCAGCCTGTCGCAAGCGGCCCAGTTCATCAGCACGGACGAGGTGTGCACCCGGGAGCGGGTCCGCAACTCCCACATGCCGGCATCGGGTTTGTCGTGAATGGCATAGGCCTGCTCACCAATGCGCTCCAGCAGCGCAAACTCATTGAGGCCCGCGCGTTGATGCAGGCGGTGATCAAAGAAGGCCTGGGCCGAGCCCAGCACGATGTTGCCGTAGACATCGTGCTGGAAATGCTCATACGCCTGATTGCCCGCGCGTACCGGACCATTGCCCCGATAGCCGCGCAGATGATCCACCGTCTGCTCGGTCAGGCGATGCTCCAGCCCAATGCCGTAAAGCGGCTGCACATGCCCATCCCGGGATTGCGCCACCACATTGCGCAACCAGCGCAGGTAGTCCTCCATCGTGCCGGTCTCGGAAAGGCTGTTGAGGGCGCGCACCACAAAAAATGCGTCTCGCAGCCAGCAGTAGCGGTAGTCCCAGTTGCGCTGGGTGCCGGGAGCCTCCGGCACGCTGGTCGTCATGGCGGCCACGATGGCGCCGGTCTCCTCATACAGGCACATCTTCAGCGTGATGGCCGCGCGGATCACCGCATCCTGCCATTCCAGCGGAATCGCCAAGCGCCGGGTCCAGTCCCGCCAATAGTTGATCGTCTGCTCCTCCAGGCGGCGGGCGGTGTCTTCCACGCCACCGTCCAGTGTCTCGTCCGGGCCGAAGATGAAGCTCATCGGCATGTCCAGCGAGAACTGCGTTTCGTCGAGGATGTAGGTGAGCGGTGCGTTGGAGGTCAGCCGCACCACAAAGCGTGGGCCGACAAAACGGATGTGATTGCTGCCCCGGGTGCGCACCGGCCGCGCGGCCCCCCAATCCACCACCGGACGCAGCACCACACGGATCTGCGGACGGCCTTCCAGCGGGCGGATGCGCCGCACCAGCATCATCGGGCGGAAGGGCCGGTCGTGCAGGAAGAAGCGCGGCATGAAGTCCGTGACTTCAATCGCATTGCCGTGGGTGTCGTAGAGGCGCGTGCGCAGCACGGCGGTGCCGTGATCGTAGGCCTGCTCGCTGTGGGAGAAGTCTTCCAGCATGATCTGGAAGGTGCCGTCCGGCACCACGCCCTCGGGAGAATCGATGAGCGCATGGAACATCGGGTCGCCATCAAAGCGCGGCGCACAGGCCCAGACCACTCGGGCCTGATCATCAATGAGCGCGCTGACCGCGCAGTTGCCCACCAGACCCAGCTTCAGCGATGCCACATCCATAACCCTATCCCCTTGTCTGCCCGTTCGGATGAAGCACCAGACGGCAGGAAACGTGCCATGGGTACCTGCCCCCCACGGGGCCGCACCGGCGGCGAAGCGTGGGGAGAGGCCTGCGCAGGCCGAGATTGGATGTGTATCGCGTTGTTCGGCCGCTTTCAAGGCGGCGGAACCACGGGAGGACCTGGTGGGGTCAGGTCAGGGTGACACGAGCAAACTTGCGCTTGCCGACTTGCACCACCATCTGGCCTGCGTTGAGCTTCAGGCCCTTGTCGGTGACGGTATCGCCGTCAATCTTGACGCCGTTCTGCTCAATCATGCGGTTGGCCTCACTGGTGGAAGGCACCAGTCCAGCTTGCTTGAGCAGGGCGCCGATACCCAGCGGCGCGCCGCTCAGCGCCACCTCGGGGATGTCGTCGGGAATGCCACCCTTGGCGCGGTTGTTGAAGTCGGCCTCGGCTTCATCGGCCGCCTGCGTGCTGTGGAAGCGGGCCGTGATCTCCTTGGCCAGCAGCACCTTCACTTCCTTCGGATTACGGCCGGCCTCGACCTCGCGCTTCAGCACCGCAATCTCGTCGATGCTGCGGAAGCTCAGCAGGTCATACCACTTCCACATCTGCACATCGCTGATCGACAGGATCTTTGCAAACATGCTGTTGGCCGGCTCGGTGATGCCCACATAGTTGTTCTTGGACTTGGACATCTTCTCGACGCCGTCCAGCCCTTCCAGCAGTGGCATGGTCAGGATGCACTGCGGCTCCTGGCCGTATTCGGCCTGCAGATGGCGGCCCATCAGCAGGTTGAATTTCTGGTCGGTCCCGCCCAGTTCCAGGTCGGACTTCAGCGCCACCGAGTCGTAGCCCTGCATCAGCGGGTAGAGGAATTCATGCACCGAGATCGGTGTGCCGGCGGCAAAACGCTTGGTGAAGTCGTCCCGCTCCATCATGCGAGCCACCGTGTATTTGGCGGCCAGCTGAATCATGCCGCGCGCGCCCAGCGGGTCGCTCCATTCGCTGTTGTAGCGGATCTCGGTACGGGCCGGGTCCAGCACCAGGCTGGCCTGCTTGTAGTAGGTCTCGGCGTTGTGCTTGATCTGCTCGGGCGTGAGCGGCGGGCGGGTGGCGTTGCGGCCGGATGGGTCGCCGATCATCGACGTGAAGTCGCCGATCAGGAAGATCACCTGATGCCCCAGATCCTGCAGCTGGCGCATCTTGTTGAGCACCACGGTGTGGCCGATGTGGATGTCCGGTGCGGTCGGGTCCAGGCCCAGTTTGATGCGCAGGGGCACGCCGGTGGCTTCCGAACGCGCCAGCTTTTTCAGCCACTCGTCTTGTGGCAACAGTTCTTCACAGCCTCGCAGCGATTGCGCCAGGGCCTGCTGAACGCGATCGGTGATCGGAAATTCCGGTTTGCTGGAAGGACTGGACGGCTGGGTTCGGGCATCGGACATGGAGCTACATCACCCGCACGGGGCTTACATAAAGTCTTGATTTAGCGGGTTTTCTAGCATGCTGCGAGAAGCCCCGCCGCTATACTTGCCGCAGTTTTGCAGGGTGGTGCTGGTGGCAATTACCGTTCCCGCGCTGGTCTTGCAAAAGTTGCCGAGAGAAGTTGCCGAGAGAGTTTGCCAAGAGAGGTTGCCGAGAACGGCTGCCGATTCTAGGTCATCCGATCTCTCGGTCAGCCGGCAAACCCGCTGTATTCGACCGCACGCGTCCGGCGCTTTCTGCGCGGTGTGTTGTGTGGATTCCGTCACCCACCGTCTGCAGGATGTCTCGCGCGTGATGAATTGGTCTGAGGAATGGAAGCGCATTCAGCGCTCGCTGGTTCGCGTGGAAGGCTTTGCGGCTCGGCATCCACGTGCCCTGACAGGAACGGTGGTGGGTCTGCTGGGGGGCTTCGCGGTCACCGCGTTCGGCATTGCCCCGCTGGCCCCCGATGCGGCCGACCTGAATCAGCACGAAATCACTGAAGCCATCGTCCCGCAATCGCTGGACGAGCAGCTCGCTCAACTGGCAGCGTTCGATCCCGGCCTGTCGCGCACTGACGTGACCCGCGCCGCCGATACGGCTGACACCCTGCTTAAGCGCATGGGCGCCTTTGACCCTGCCGCCGCACTGTTCCTGCGTCATGACCCCACCGCCAAGCGGCTGCTGCAAGGCCGTGTCGGCAAGCGTGTGCAAGTCGTGGCCACTGCCAGTGGTCAAGTGCAAAGCATCGTGGCCCGCTTCCAGGCCGAGAAGCCTGAACAGCAGGATAGCTTTTTCACGCGGCTGAGCATCACCCGCGAGGGTGATCACTTCGTGTCCAAATGGGAGACCGCTCGTTTGGAAAGCCAGGTGCGCCTGGGCAGCGGCACCATCCGCAGCTCGCTGTTTGCCGCCACCGACGAAGCCAACATCCCGGACGCCATTGCCTCGCAACTGGCGGACATGTTCTCCGGCGACATCGACTTCCATCGCGAACTGCGCAAGGGTGACCGCTTCACCCTGGTGTATGAAGTCCTGACCGCCGACGGCGAACCGATCAACTGGGACGGCCGTGCCGGCCGCCTGCTGGCATCGGAGTTCGTCAACAACGGCAAGAGCTACCAGGCCGTCTGGTTCAAGGACAGCGCCAATGGCAAGGGCAGCTATTACGGGTTTGACGGCGAAAGCAAACGCCGTTCGTTCCTGGCCAGCCCGATGGAGTTTTCGCGTGTGACCTCCGGTTTCGCGATGCGCTTCCATCCCATCCTCAAGACCTGGCGGCAGCATCAAGGCATCGACTACGGTGCCCCGACCGGTACGGCGGTTCGCACCGTCGGCGACGGCACGGTGGCCTTTGCCGGATGGCAAAACGGCTTCGGCAACGTGGTCCAGATCAAGCACAACGGCGACCGCATGACGGTGTATGGGCATCTGAGCCGCATCGACGTCAAGCGCGGTGAGCGGGTGGAACAGGGCGAGAAGATTGGTGCGGTCGGCGCGACCGGCTGGGCCACCGGCCCTCATCTGCATTTTGAATTCCGCGTGAACGGCAAGCAGGTGGACCCGCGTGTGATCGCCCGCGCTTCGGAATCGGTGGCGCTGCCGGCAACGGCCCGTGCCGCCTTCCAGACGCAACTGGCGGCCGCGAAGACCCAGCTGCAGGCAGCCGCCACGCTGGGTGACGGCGTGGTGGGCGAATAAGCCAGCCGGCAGGCTGCCAGCGCTTGATGCTGACCCTGGCGGATGATCGCTTGATCCGCCAGACTGCGACTTTGGCCACCGAGCAATCCGGCGGCGCCTGAGCAGGCACCGCCCCGGATCTTTCACACGACCACACCGCCCCGCCCCTCTCTATGGCCGTCGATCTCTACATCGGCCTGATGTCCGGCACCTCCCTGGATGGGGTGGATGCGGTGCTGCTCAGCGTGGACGGTGCCGGCCACGTCCAGGCCCGGGCGCATGGCCATCATGCTTTTAACCCCGAGCTGAAAACCGAACTGCTGGCGCTCAATACGGCGGGCGACAACGAACTGCAGCGCGCCGCACTGGCCGCCAATGCGGTGGCGCGAGCCTATGCCAGCGTGACCCGCGAGCTGCTGCTGGCACAGGGGCTGGCTCCTCGGGCCATCCGGGCGCTGGGTGCGCACGGTCAGACGGTGCGCCACCGCCCCGGTGAATTTGACGGCGTGGGTTTCACGCTGCAGTTGCTCAATCCAGCCCTGTTGGCCGAACTGACCGGCATCGGTGTGGTGCACGACTTCCGCAGCCGCGACCTCACCATCGGCGGCCAGGGCGCACCCTTGGTGCCAGCCTTTCATCGCGCCGTCTTTGGACAGGCGCACACCGACGTGGTGGTGCTCAACATCGGCGGCATCAGCAATGTGAGCCTGCTGAATGCCGACGGCTACAGCGGTGGATTTGATTGCGGCCCTGGCAACTGCCTGATGGACGGCTGGATGCAGCGACATCAAGGTGAAGCGTACGACGCCGGTGGCCTGTGGGCGGCTCAAGGTCAGGTGCTGCCGGGGCTGTTGACCGATTTGCTGGCCGAGCCCTTTTTTCACCAGCCGCCACCGCGCAGCACAGGACGCGACCTCTTCCATCTGCAATGGCTGGACAACCGTCTGGCCACTCATCCGGGCAGCCGCCCGGTGGATGTGCAGGCCACGCTGCTGGAGCTCAGCGCCCGTTGCGTGGCAGACAGCCTGACGCGTTTTGCCCCGGGACAATGGCAGCAGCTGATGGTGTGTGGCGGGGGCGCCTTTAATGAACGTCTACTGCAGCGGCTGCAGGCCCTGCTGCCCACGCTCAGCGTGACCACCACTGAGAGCCAGGGCCTTCCACCCATGCTGGTGGAAGGGGCCGCCTTCGCCTGGCTGGCGATGCGCTGGGTGCGGCACCTCAGCGGCAATCTGCCGGCCGTCACCGGCGCCAGTGGCGAACGGGTGCTGGGCAGCTATACGCCGGCCTGAATCCCATCAGGTGCGGAGCAGCGCGGAACGACGGCGCGGAACGGCGCGGAACGGCGCGGAGCAACGCGGCATGATGCGGAAGAGCCTGGCAGATCCAGAAGGCACAGCTTCACCCGGCTGACCCAAGTTCGCCTGGGTCTACCAGGTTGCCCAGGCCCACCAGGTCTGCTAGGTCCGCCAAGTCTGCCGGATCTGCCAAGTCTGCCCAGGTGGACAAGATAGCCCCTATAGCCTTGTTCGCGCAGACGGCCTTGGTGGCCCAGAAATGACAAAACCGCCCGGAGGCGGTTTCTCACTTCGGCGCAGGGCCGTGGGGGCGTCGGTCAGACCGAGAAGCTGGAGCCGCAACCGCAGGTGGTCGTGGCATTGGGGTTCTTGATGACGAACTGGGCGCCCTGCAGGTCTTCCTTGTAGTCGATCTCAGCGCCCATCAGGTATTGCAGGCTCATGGCGTCGATCAGCAGCGTGACGTCGTTCTTCGTCATCTGCGTATCGTCGTCATTCACAGCCTCATCAAAGGTGAAGCCGTACTGGAAGCCGGAGCAGCCACCGCCCTGCACAAACACGCGCAGCTTCAGCTCGGGGTTGCCCTCTTCCAGCACCAGCTCGCGCACCTTCTCAGCCGCAGAGTCGGTGAAGACCAGCGGCGCCGGCATGCCGTCGGTGGTGAGAGCGGCGGTGGATTCGAGAACTGCAGTGCTCATGCTGGATCCTGGATGGATAAGTCCGGTGAATTGGAGGGATTATGACAAAGTGGGGCGCCAGGCGGGGTGCCACCTTGCTAAAGCCCTGCTGGCAATGAGGCAGGCCGCACAGTTCGAAGCAGCTCCGAGGCACTTTCGCGAAGCACTTCTCCAGGCTGATGCGGAGGAGGTTCCTCAGCCCGACTCAAGCGGGCGCGCTGCCCCGCCCTGCCCATCAATCACATGGCGCCGCTTGGTTCCAACCAGGCCCAACGGACCCAACGGACCCAACGGACCCAAAGGGGCAAAAGGGGCAAAAGGGGCAAAAGGGACCAAAGGGGCCAAGGGGGCCAAGGGGGCACAAATGAAACCAAGCGCCCAAAAACAAAGGCCGCTGAAACAGCGGCCTTTGTTGAAGTGGAACCTCCGCCAAACGTAGAGTCTGGCAGCGTCTGGCAGAGTCTCGCAGACGTTGCCAGAGGGTTCCAGGAAGTTCGATCAGCGCTTGCTGAACTGCTTCCGACGACGAGCACCGTGCAGACCGACCTTCTTACGCTCGACTTCACGCGCATCACGCGTGACGAAGCCGGCGCGGCTCAGTTCGGGCTTCAGGGCTGCGTCATAGTCGATCAGCGCGCGGGTGATACCCAGACGCACTGCACCGGCTTGACCGGATTCGCCACCGCCGTGCACGTTGACCTTGATGTCGAAGGCCTCGCCGTTGTTCGTCAGCATCAGTGCTTGACGAGCAATCATGATCGAGGTCTGACGGCCAAAGTACTGCTCGATGGAGCGGCCGTTGACGATGATTTGACCCGTGCCCTTCTTGATGAAGACGCGAGCCACCGACGACTTGCGACGGCCGGTACCGTAGTTCCAGTTTCCGATCATCACCGCTCCTTAGATTTCCAGCACTTGGGGCTGCTGGGCGGTGTGCGGATGCGTGTCGCCCGCATACACCTTCAGCTTCTTGATCATCGCGTAGCCCAGAGGACCCTTGGGCAGCATGCCCTTGACAGCCTTTTCCAGGGCACGGCCCGGGAACTTGGCTTGCATGTCCTTGAACTTCGTGGCGCGGATGCCGCCCGGGTAGCCGGTATGACGGTAGTACACCTTGTCATTGGCCTTGTTGCCGGTCACGCGCAGCTTGTCTGCGTTGATGATGACGATGAAATCGCCGGTATCCACGTGAGGCGTGTAGATGGCCTTGTGCTTGCCGCGCAAACGGAGTGCCACTTCGCTGGCAACACGTCCGAGCACCTTGTCGGTGGCGTCAATCACAAACCACTCGTGCTTCACTTCGGCCGGCTTGGCGCTGAAGGTCTTCATGAGAGTCTTTCAAAATCAGGCAAATCAGCAGTGCCGCGCCTACCCGCCTGCCCAAGCCCATCAGCGCTAAAAGATCAGCGCTAAAAGCTCAGAACCCGGCTGCAAACGCGAGCCACCGCACGCTGGGCCAATGCCCCACCCTGTTCGGTGCCGCTTATTGACGTGAGCCCAACCAGTCAAACCAACTGGTAGCGCCACGCGGTGCGACCTCTCACAAAAGTGCCCCACGGCTGCCATGAAACCGGGGAAAGCCCGCGAGTCTAGCAGAAGGCGGCCAAAAACCAAATGGCCCAGACCCCGTCGAAGCGCAGGCGATGAAGATTCCGCACACGACGACCTCGGAATCGTCACACTTGCGGCAACTCGCCCACAGTCGCCCAAGAATCCGCTTGGCGAAATCCGCACTTTGGCTACGATTCGGGTAATTACCTAGAAAGCCATGAACACCACCCCGCCTCCACCGCCTGGCCCCGCCGCTGATCCATCTGCGGAGGGTGCAGCCAAGGGCGTCGCCGTGGCGGGCGGTGTTGTGCCTGGCGTGTCCGCCAGCCCTGTCAAAGCGGGCAAGCCGCCTCGTCCCGCCCAAGCCTCCCGTGGTGCGGGTGCCACCCGCTGGAGCCTGCCGGCGCTGTGGCGCCGCTGGGCGGACTGGGTGCCCATCCGTGCCCTGGGTCGGCGTCACCGCCGACGCATTGCCCAGCATCTGCTGTCGCTGACTGAACGCGACCGTTATCTGCGCTTTGGTTACGCCGCGCGGGACGAACAGATCCAGAAGTATGTGGACGGGCTGAACTTCTCGCGCGACGAGGTGCTGGGCATCTTCAACCGCAAGCTGCAGCTGATCGCGGTCGCCCACCTGGCCTACGAACCCACCCCGCAGATCAAAGGTCGGGCCGCCATGGCCGAATTCGGCGTGTCGGTGCTGAACACCGCGCGGGGCCGCGGCTTCGGAGGCCGCCTGTTCGAGCGCGCTGCGCTGCACGCCCGCAACCGGGGCATCGACACCCTCTTCATCCACGCCCTCAGCGAAAACGGCCCCATGCTGGCCATCGCCCGCAAAGCCGGGGCCAAGGTGGAACGTGACGGCAGCGAATCCGAAGCCTGGCTGCGCCTGCCGCCCGATTCCGTGTCCTCTCACGTGGACGAAGCCATCGAGCGCCACATGGCCGAGGTGGACTTCCAGCTCAAGCGTCATCTGCGCAACTTCGGCTCCTTCATCGACGGGGTGGCCGAAGTGAAGTCCAAGCTGAGCAACAAGGCGGCCGGCAAATCCGCCAAGCAGTAAGAACAGACCTCCCACACCGGTCCCGCCCCGTCCGGGCACGGGCCCACCCGATCCAGGGGGGGGCTGTGGACGCATCTTGTAACGACTTTCAGCTACATTCGCGCCGATCCGGGCACGACTCAGCGGTGCGTTCCGTCACAGCGACGGCGGCAGTGCCCACCAATTGCTCTCCAGGGACATGCACAACACACTGCCGTGGGTGATTGCTGGGCTGTGCGGGCTGGCCGTGCTCAGCCTGCTGCTCGCCACGCTGCTGCGTCGCCCGCAGCGGCGCCGCAAGCCGCTGCCCACCGAATGGTCACTGACCGCCCGGCCGGTCTTCAGCGCGGATGAACGCCGTGTCTTCCGCCTCCTGCGCGAGGCGCTGCCTCATCACGTCCTGATGGCCAAGCTGCCGCTGGTGCGTTTCTGCCAGCCCACAGAAGCCAAGGATGTGCGCTACTGGTACGACCTGCTTGGGGGGATCAGCGTCAATTTCGCCATCTGCAGCCCGAATGGCCGGGTGCTGGCCGCTGTGGACCTGGACACCGAGCGCCCCGGCAGCGCCCGCAGCCTGCAGATCAAGCAGGAAGTGATGGCGGCCTGCCGCATTCGCTACCTGCGCACGTCGGTGAACAACATGCCGACGGTGTCGGAACTGCAACTGCTGGTGCCCTTCAGCAACCAGACCGCCCGCAGCCCGCAACCGCTGCAGCCGCGGAGCCTCTCCCGCGCGGCCGCGCCGTCGCCCGCCCCGGCCACGCCGCTGCGGCGGCCTGCGGCACGCAACACGCTGTGGAACGACTCCCCGGTGTTCAGTGATTCCTTCTTTGCACCCGACAGCCGCCTGGACGGTTTCAGTAGCCCGCCCGATGCAGGGCCGACGCTCAGCGGGGAACAACGCATGCGGGGTTATCGCCCACGCGGGACGTCCGGTGGGGACTCCTCACTGTCGCCGCTGGATTCCCAGTTCGGGGACGAGTCCGACAGCGACATTGCCGGCGTCGTGGTCGATGCGCCGCGCCATTTGCGGCGCTAAGCTAGCGGCTTCTGACTACCGGATCAACGGCGCGTGAGCGCCGTTTGTTTTTTGATGCCCACAACCACGGCCGGTTTCGGTCACCTCACGCCCGAACGGATGCTGGATGCGCTGGAGCATGCCGGCCTGCGTCCCGACGGCCGGCTGCTGCAGCTCAACTCTTACGAAAACCGCGTGCTTCAGGCCTATCTGGAAGATGGCAGTGCGGTGGTGGCCAAGTTCTACCGGGGCGGGCGCTGGAGCGATGCGCAGATCCTGGAGGAGCATCAGTTCGCCCGCGAGCTGGTGGAGGCTGAAGTCCCCGTGGTGGCACCGATGGTGCTGGAGGTCGACGGCCAGCCCACCACGCTGGCGCATGTGCTGGGAGACCGTTTTGCGGTCTCGCCTCGCCAGGGTGGGCGAGCGCCCGAACTGGAAGACCCCGAGGTGCTGCGGTGGATCGGCCGTTTCCTGGCCCGCTTGCATGAGGTCGGCCAGCGCCAGCCCTTTGCGCACCGCGTGTCCTGGAACAGCGCCCAACCGGCACGCGAAGCACGCGACTGGCTGCGCGACCACGACACCCTGGCACCCGACGTGGCCCCCCAATGGCACGACGCCGCCCAGCGTTGCATCGACGCCATCCAGGCGGCCTTCGACCAGCAGCCGCATCTGCGCAGCCTGCGCCTGCACGGCGACTGCCATCCCGGCAATCTGCTGTGGACGCCGGACCGAGGCCCGCATTTTGTGGACCTGGACGACGCCATGCAGGGCCCGGCGGTCCAGGACCTGTGGATGATGCTGTCCGGAGAACCCGATGCCGCCCGTCAGCAGCTGGATGCACTGCTGGACGGTTATGAAAGTGTTCGGGAGTTTGACTGGCGGGAGCTGCGCCTGATCGAGGCGCTGCGCACCCAACGCATGATCCATCACAGCGCCTGGCTGGCGCGGCGTTGGGAAGACCCGGCGTTTCCGATGGCCTTCCCGTGGTTCGGCACGCCCAATTACTGGAGCGACCAGGTCGTCAAGCTGCGAGATCAGCTGGACGCCATGCAGGCCGAGGCCAACAAGGCGTCGGGGCTCCCCGCCTGGGACTGAAGAAGCCCGGCAAGGCCCAGGGCTCGGGACCCGACACCGGCAGTTGGGCTGCCGGTGCCGGGCATCGCTCATCAGGCCAGCAGCAGCGCGTTGACCCGCTTCACATAGGCCGACGGATCTTCCAGCGAGCCGCCTTCGGCCAGCAGCGCCTGATCAAACAGCACCAGGGCCAGATCCTTGAAGCGTTCGTCGGTGCCTTCCTGCTGGCTGATCTCCCCGAGCTTGCGCACCAGCGCATGTTCCGGGTTCACCTCCAGCGTTGGCTGAGACACCGGCGCTGTTTGCCCCGCCTGCTTCAGCATGCGAGCCAGGTGGCCGCTGATGTCGCCCTCTTCCACCACGATACAGGCCGGCGAATCGACCAGACGCGTGGTCACCCGCACATCCTTGGCCTTGCCGTCCAGCGCGGTCTTGAGCTTGTCCAGCATCGGCTTGAACGCTTCGGCGGCTTCTTCGGCCTTCTTCTTCTCTTCTTCGTCCTGCAGCTTGCCCAGGTCCACCGAGCCCTTGGCCACGGATTGAAGCGACTTGCCTTCGAACTCGTAGAGGTGGGAGAGCATCCACTCATCCACACGGTCCACCAGCAGCATCACCTCGATGCCCTTTTTGCGGAAGACTTCCAGCTGCGGGCTGTTCTTGGCGGCTGCCAGGCTGTCGCCGGTGATGTAGTAGATGACCTCCTGGCCTTCCTTCATGCGGCTCACGTAGTCCTGGAAGCTCACCCCTTCATCCGCATGGGTGGAGGCAAAGCGCAGCAGTTTGACCAGGCGCTCCTGGTTGGCGTGGTCTTCGCCCACACCTTCCTTCAGCACCTGGCCGAAGTCCTTCCAGAAGCGGGCGTACTTGTCCTTGTCGGACACATCCTCGCTGTTGGCCAACACTTCCAGCATGGACAGCACCCGCTTGGTCGAACCTTCGCGGATGGCCTTCACATCGCGGCTTTCCTGCAGCAGCTCGCGGCTGACGTTCAGCGGCAGGTCGGCCGAGTCGATGACGCCCTTGACGAAGCGCAGGTACACCGGCATCAGCGCTTCGGCGTCGTCCATGATGAAGACACGCTTCACATAGAGCTTCACGCCACCGCGCTTGTCCCGGTTCCACAGATCGAACGGAGCCTTGGCAGGGATGTAGAGCAGCTGGGTGTATTCGCTGCGGCCCTCCACCCGGTTGTGGGTGAAGGCCAGCGGCGCTTCGGTGTCGTAGCTGATCTGCTTGTAGAAGCTGTCGTATTCGTCCTGGGTGATGTCGCTCTTGCTGCGGGTCCAGAGCGCCGACGCCTTGTTGACCGGCTCCCACTCCTCCTTCAGCACCTGCTCGGCCTTGTCGGCATCCCACTCTTCCTTGCGCATCAGAATCGGCAGGGAGATGTGGTCGGAGTACTTGCTGATGACGGACTTCAGGCGCCAGGTCTTCAGGAACTCATCTTCGCCCTCGCGCAGATGCAGCACCACATCCGTGCCGCGGCCCGGCTTGGTGATGGTCTCGACCTCGAAATCTCCCGTGCCTTCGGAGGTCCAGCGCACCCCTTGCTCGGCCGGCAGACCGGCGCGGCGCGATTCCACCGTGATGCGGTCCGCCACGATGAAACCGGAATAGAAGCCCACACCGAACTGACCGATCAGGTTGGCATCCTTCTTCTGGTCGCCTTCCAGCCGCGCCATGAATTCACGGGTGCCGCTTTTGGCAATCGTGCCCAGATGCGCAATGGCTTCATCGGCGGAAAGGCCAATGCCGTTGTCGCTGATGGTGACGGTCCGAGCTTCCGGGTCAAACGACACCCGGATTTCGAGATTGGGTTGCTCCTCGAACAGGGTGTTGTTGTCCAGGGCCTCGAAACGCAGTTTGTCGCAGGCGTCGGAGGCGTTGCTCACCAGCTCCCGCAGGAAGATTTCCTTGTTGGAGTAGAGCGAATGGGTCACCAGATGCAGGATCTGCTTGACCTCGGCTTGGAAGGAATGGGTCTGTTTGTCCATCTCTCGTCGAATTGCCGTCTAGGGATAGAGGATCGGGGATCCGGGAAGGGAGGCATTCTCCCCGCACGGCAGTGCCGCGCCCCGGTTGGGTCGGCAATTGGGGCGCGGATCGACGATTTCAAGAGCCGGGGCCCGGGTGGGGATGTCCCCACCATGGGGGGCTCGCCGGGGGGGCCGCTTCATGGGCACTTGCCACAGGTGCGCGGGGCCTCCTGGGGCATGTGCCGGGAGACCCCGCGGCTTCAGGCTTCAGCGTTGGCGGGCGGCAGCCACAGCCTGGCTGAGCACCTCCAGCACGTCCAGCGAATCGTCCCAGGCCAGGCAGGCATCGGTGATGCTCTTGCCATATTCCAATTGGGACGGGTCGTCCTTGCCGGGGCTGAACTTCTGCGCCCCGCCGTGCAGGTGGCTTTCCACCATCACACCGAAGATCTGGCGGCTGCCCTCGCGGATCTGGCCGGCGATGTCGCGGGCCACGTCCAGTTGACGCTCATGCTTCTTGCTACTGTTGGCATGCGAGCAGTCCACCATCAGGCGGGTGGGCAGCTTGGCGGCTTCGAGATCAGCACAGGCCACCGCGACGCTCTGGGCGTCGTAGTTGGGCGCCTTGCCGCCGCGCAGGATCACATGGCAGTCCGGATTGCCGCCTGTTTCCACAATCGCCACCTGGCCGTTTTTGTGGACCGACAGGAAGTGGTGGGGGCGGGCGGCCGCCTGGATCGCATCGGTCGCGATCTTGATGTTGCCGTCGGTGCCATTCTTGAAGCCGATCGGGGCGGATAGCCCCGAGGCCAGTTCCCGGTGGACCTGGCTTTCGGTGGTACGGGCGCCGATGGCCCCCCACGAGATCAGGTCGCCGATGTATTGCGGCGAGATCACATCCAGGAATTCCGAGCCGGCCGGCATGCCCAGGCGGTTGATGTCCAGCAGCAACTGGCGGGCGATGCGCAGGCCCTCATCAATCCGGTAACTTTCATCCAGGTAGGGGTCATTGATCAGTCCCTTCCAGCCGACGGTGGTGCGGGGCTTTTCGAAGTAGACCCGCATCACGATTTCCAGCGTGTCGGCGTACTTGTCGCGCTGGCTCATCAGGCGGCGGGCGTATTCCAGCGCGGCCACCGGGTCGTGGATGGAGCAGGGGCCAATGATCACCAGCAGGCGGTCGTCCTGCCCGTCCATGATGCGCCGGATGCGCTGACGGGTGCCCACCACCAGTTGTTCCATGGCCGTGCCACGGATGGGGAAGAAACGGATGAGGTGCTCAGGAGGCGGCAAGGGTGTGATGTCCAGAATGCGTTCGTCGTCGGTTTGGCTGGTCTTGTCCTGCGGCGAATACCAGCGCTCGGCCTCCTGGGAGCTGCCGTAAGGGTGATGGGACTTGGCATTCATGGGTCAGGTCTTCCTGTCTGTGTGAGGGGCCGCGCACAAGGTGTGGAGGCGAAAAAAAACCGCCGGGTGGTGGACCCGGCGGTTTCTTGAGGATTCTTGGCGCTGCTTATGCGTTCGCCTCTCCTCCGCCGGGGCGGTGCGAGAACCAAAAGAAAGCAAAATAAAACTTGCTGACGAAACGCATGGGCTTGATATTGCCTGTGACCTTCATGAGCCGTCAAGAGGGCCGATGAGCCTCGATGAGGGGCCGGTGTGACTGGCGCACCACGTCCACATCCCTCCCCTCGATGCCTTCCGGGCGCTCAGGCGGTGCCACCGACGGTCAGCCCGTCGATGCGCAGCGTGGGCTGGCCCACCCCCACCGGGACGCTCTGGCCTTCCTTGCCACACACGCCCACACCGGTATCCAGCTTCATGTCGTTGCCGATCATGGAGACACGGTTCATGGCGTCCGGGCCGTTGCCGATGAGGGTGGCACCCTTCACCGGATACTGCAGCTTGCCCTTTTCCACCCACCAGGCTTCGCTGGCAGAGAAGACGAACTTGCCGGATGTGATATCCACCTGACCGCCACCGAAGTTGGTGGCGTAGAGCCCCTTGTCGATGCTGGCGATGATTTCTTCCGGAGACTTGTCGCCACCCAGCATGTAGGTGTTGGTCATGCGCGGCATCGGCAGATGGGCATAACTTTCGCGGCGTCCGTTGCCGGTGGGCGCGACCTTCATCAGGCGCGCATTCATGGCGTCCTGGATGTAGCCTTTGAGGATGCCGTCTTCAATCAGCACATTGCGCTGAGAGGCGCAGCCCTCGTCGTCCACGTTCAGCGAGCCCCGGCGGTCGGGGATGGTGCCATCGTCCAGCACGGTCACGCCCTTGGCGGCCACGCGCTGG
Source organism: Roseateles sp. SL47 (assembly GCF_026625885.1). Taxonomy (NCBI): domain Bacteria; kingdom Pseudomonadati; phylum Pseudomonadota; class Betaproteobacteria; order Burkholderiales; family Sphaerotilaceae; genus Roseateles; species Roseateles sp. SL47. Next base: position 195,758 of record NZ_CP113068.1, read on the forward strand.
CCGATGCGGCCGGCGAAGGTGCTGGAGCCCTTGCGGTTGAAGTCGCCCTCCAGGCCGTGGCCCACGGCTTCGTGCAGCAGCACGCCCGGCCAGCCTGGGCCCAGCACCACGGTCATTTCGCCAGCGGGTGCGGGGCGGGATTCGAGATTGGTCAGGGCGGCGGAGACGGCCTGGTCCACATAGGACGCAATCATTTCGTCGGTGAAATAGGCCAGGCCAAAGCGGCCACCGCCGCCACCGGAGCCGACCTCACGCCGGCCATTGCTTTCAGCGATGACGGTCACGGACAGGCGCACCAGCGGGCGCACATCGGCAGCCAGGGTGCCGTCGGCACGGGCGATCAACACCACTTCATGTTCAGCGGCCAGACCGGCCATCACCTGGGCGATGCGCGGGTCCTTGGCACGGGCCAGCCGTTCGGTGCGTTCCAGCAGGGCCACCTTTTCGGTGCTGTCCAGGCTGGCAATGGGGTCGGCGTCTCCATAGAGGGCGCGACTGGCCGCCACCACGGGCTCGCTGGGCACCTTCACGCGCCTGCTCTGACCGGCGCTGGCGATGGCGCGGACGGTGCGGGCGGCGTCGAGCAATGCGGCTTCGGAGATGTCGTCGGAGTAGGCAAAGGCGGTTTTTTCGCCGGCCACGGCGCGGACCCCCACGCCCTGGTCGATGGAGAAGCTGCCGCTTTTGACAATGCCTTCTTCCAGGCTCCAGCCTTCAGCGCGGGTGGTCTGGAAATACAGATCCGCATCATCGACACGATGTTCGGTGATCAGGCGCAGCGCCTGGGACAACGAAGCGTCGGTCAGGCCGAAGGGTTCCAACAGCTGGGCACGGGCAGTGACCAGGCGGGCGAGAGTGGGTTCGCGCGAAATCATGGGTTGATTGTAGGCAGGCGGGCGCCACGGCGCATCGCCCCTTTCGGCTGGAGGGTGGTCGGAACGTGACCGGTTCCTGGCCCGGTGATCACTCGTCCTGGCTGGCGTCTTCTTCGGATTTCCACGCCAATGCCTGCTGGTACAGCGCATTGCGAGGGGAACCACTCAGTTCGGCGGCCAGGCTGACGGCCTGTTTGAGGGGCAGTTCACGCATCAGCACCCGCAAATGGCGCAGCGTCTCGGCCGGAATGTCGCCTTCGCTGTTGTCCACCGGGGCCGCATGCAGCACCAGCACGAACTCCCCGCGCTCACGCTGGGGGTCGGCCGCCATCCAGGCGGGCAGATCGGCACAGCGGGCGGTATGCACCGTCTCGAACTGCTTGGTCAATTCACGGCAGACGGTGAGCAGTTGATCCGGCGCCAATTCGGCCAGCAGTTGCAACAGTTCGCGAATGCGATGGGGGGCCTCGAACAGCACCAGACTATGGGCCTGCCCTGTGAGGGTGGCGGCCATGGCACGGCGTTCTGCCGCCTTGGTGGGCAGAAAGCCGACGAATCGGAACCCTTGAGCGCGGGTGTCGCCGGCCACGCAAACGGCGGTGACGGTACTGCTGGCGCCGGGCAGGGGCAGCACGCGGATACCGGCCTCCCGGGCGGCGGCCACGAGCACAGCGCCGGGGTCGGAGACGGCGGGGGTGCCGGCATCGCTCACATAGGCGATGCGTTCCCCCTGCCGCAGGCGGTTCACCAGCGCCTGCGCGGCTGATTGCTCGTTGTGCTGGTGCAGCGCCACCAGTGGCTTGTGCAGGCCCAGCCAGCGCAGCAGCTGGGCGCTGACGCGGGTGTCCTCGCAGGCCACGGCATCGACCAGGGTTAGCACGTGGATGGCACGCAGGGTGATGTCGGACAAATTTCCGATCGGCGTCGCCACCAGGTAGAGCGTGCCACCGGGATACTGTTGCTGGCTGGCGGCGGCGGCGGCGGTGGTGGTCATCTGGCTCGCCAGAGATGCTGGGGCTGCCGAAGGAGACGACGGGATGTTCAAGGGGCTCTCCACAAAGGCGCTGGGCGATGAAGCCGAGACCCGCGCGCTGGAATATCTTTGCCGCCAGGGTATGCGGCTTGAGGAGCGCAATTATCGAGTGGCGCGCGGGCCGACGGGCCGAGGTGGTGAGATCGACCTGATCCTGCGCGCACTGGATGGCACGCTTGTCTTTGTCGAGGTCCGCACCCGTGCGGGCGGGTCCCACGGTGGGGCGGCGGCCAGCGTCAGCCGCACCAAGCAGCGCCGCCTGATCTATGCTGCCACGCACTACCTCTCCCGCTTCTCCACCAGCCCGCCCTGCCGCTTCGATGTCGTCGCCATCGACGGCGATCACATCGAATGGCTACCCGCCGCCTTCGACGCCACCTGCTGGTGACCCTTCCACCAACCGCCCCCGTCCACAGCCCCCGCAGCAACACCCCAGCCCCTTGACCGCGGGCGCATTCCTTAGCGGCGGCCGGCCACCGCCGGGCCGCCCCAAGGTGGCCGGCATGCCCCCTTGGGGGGCGGACTGACCAAGCGCGTTCAGCGCGACTCAGGCCGGGGCCCCAGTATCATGTAGCCATGTTGGAACAACGCATACAACAACAGTTCTTCGAGAGTGCCGACCTGCTTTATCAGGTCGCCGAAAATCTCTCCCGTCCGCTGGCCGTGGCGGCCCAGATGATGGTGGACGCGCTCACCGCCGGTGGCCGTGTCTGGTGTGCCGGCCTGGGCCTGTCCGCCGCCGATGCCTCTTACGCCGCCTCGCTGTTGGCCGGCCGCTTCGAGCAGGAGCGCCCCGGCCTCGCTGTCATCGCCCTGGACGCGCAAGCCCAGGGTTATCCGGACCCCGCCTCCGCGCTCATGCGTCAGATCCAGACCCTGGGCCACCCGGGTGACCTGCTGCTGCTGTTTGAAAGCCAGGGCAGTGGTGCCGCTGGCGCCCTGCTGCAAGTGGCCCATGCCCAGGACATGAGTGTCATCGCCCTCAGCGGCACACAGGACGACGACTGGCGGTCGACGCTTCTGGATACAGACGTGCAGCTCCGCGTGCCTCACAGTCGCTTCGCGCGCGTGGGTGAGGCACACCGGTTGCTCTCTCACTGCCTGGCGGACGCCATTGATGTGCAGCTGCTGGGTGCGGCGGAGTAGTGCCGCCCTCCCGGTCGGCGTAATCCGTCTTCCATGCTCGCGCGTTCTTGTGGCTGATGTGGCGGGCGTTTCCAGGACGCCCACCGTCATCCGTCCGCAAGCACCCCAACGCTGACACCGTCTCGCCACAGCGGGCGCTGTCCGCCCTGACTGACGAGCTTGCGAGCCCTTTCCTGCTAATTTCCCCGAGGACCCCACATGATCACCAAAACCCGTGCCCTGATCCTGGCCGGTGCTGTTGCCGCCAGCCTGTTGCAGACCGCCTGCGTGCCTCTGGTGCTGGCCGGTGCTGCGGGCAGCGCCCTGGTCGTGACCGACCGCCGCACCTCCGGCACGCAACTGGAAGACCAGAGCATCGAGCTCAAGACCGCCAACCGCATCCGCGAGCAGCTGGGCGACCGTGTGCACATCAGCGTCAACAGCTACAACCGCCTGGTGCTGCTGACCGGCGAAACCCGCAATGACGAGGACCGCGCCGCCATCGAGAACATCGCCCGTGGCGTGGAGAACGTCAACACGGTGCTGAATGAAGTGGGTGTGGGCATGCTCAGCTCGCTGTCCAGCCGTGCCAATGACGTGGCCATCGCCACCAAGGTCAAGGCCAGCCTGTTGGATGCCAAGGACCTGGTCTCCAATGCCTTCTATGTCGTGGTGGAGCGTGGCAACGTCTACATCATGGGCCGCGTGACCGAACGCGAAGCCAGCCGCGCCACCGACATCGCCCGCGGTGTCAGTGGTGTGAAGAAGGTGGTCCGCGCGATGGAAATCATCAGCGAAGCCGAACTGGCCAATCTGCGCCCGTCGGCACCGAAGGAATAAGGCCCCACGCACGAGGCGCCTGCGGGCCCTCAATCGGTTTGAAGCGGCTGCCCGGAGCCATCCGGCCAGCCGCTTCGGCTTCAGGTCAGCCGCTGAATCACTTCAGCCGCTTGATCAGGCTGGAGGTGTCCAGCCGTCCGCTGCCCATCTCCTGCACGTCGCCATAAAACTGGTCGACCAGCGCTGTCAGGGGCAGCCGTGCGCCATTACGGCGGGCTTCATCCAGCACCAGGCCCAGATCCTTGCGCATCCAGTCGACCGCGAAGCCGAAGTCGAACTTGTCGGCCACCATGGTCTTGCCACGGTTGTCCATCTGCCAGCTCTGGGCGGCGCCCTTGCCGATCACGTCCAGCACCAGTTCCATCGGCAGGCCGCTGCGCTGACCAAAGGCGATGGCCTCCGACAGGCCTTGCACGATGCCTGCGATGCAGATCTGGTTGACCATCTTCGCCAGTTGCCCCGCGCCGGCTTCACCCACACGGGTCACGGCCTTGCCCATGTGCAGGGCCAGCGGCTGGATGGCGTCAAAAGGGGCAGCATCACCGCCGCACATGATGGTCAGCGCACCGTTGACGGCGCCGGCCTGTCCGCCGGAAACCGGCGCATCCACAAAATGCAGCCCGCGCGACTTCGCCTGCGCATGCAGCTCCCGCGCGACTTCGGCGGACGCCGTGGTGTGATCCACAAAAATGGCGCCGGGCTTCATGCCGGCAAATGCGCCCTCCTCGCCCAGGACCACCGATCGCAGGTCGGCATCATTGCCGACGCAGGCAAACACCACATCGGCCCCCTGGGCCGCTTCACGCGGTGTGGGCGCGGAGGTGCCGCCGAATTCGGCTACCCAGGCCTGGGCCTTGGCCGGAGAACGGTTATAGACCGTGACGTGCTGCCCGGCTGTCGCCAGATGGCCCGCCATGGGAAAACCCATCACGCCCAGCCCCAGAAAGGCCACACGTTGGGAAGGAGTGGAGGAATAGCTGCGCTGGCCGATGCTGCTCATGGGCGGGGTCCGTCATGAAGAATGGAACCCCGATTGTGGCGCTTCGGCGGGCATCGAAGGGGTCACTGAGCGGCCGGATGGCCGCTTGGTGGTCGCTTGATGGCCGCTTGATGGCCCGATCAGACGATCGACAGATGCTCCGTGCCCGACGACAGATCGCCGCTGCGGGCACGCTCACTGTTGAGCTTGATCTGCAGACGCAGGTCGTTCACCGAGTCGGCGTTGCGCAGGGCGTCTTCGTAGGTGACGCGGCCCCATTCGTACAGGTCGAACAGCGCCTGGTCGAAGGTCTGCATGCCCAGCTCGCGCGAGCGCTTCATGATTTCCTTGATCTCACCCACTTCGCCCTTGAAGATCAGGTCGGAGATCAGCGGGGTGTTGAGCAGGATTTCCACCGCAGCCACCCGGCCCTTGCCCTCCTGGCGCGGCAGCAGGCGCTGCGACACGATGGACTTCAGGTTCAGGGACAAGTCCATCAGCAGTTGCGCCCGGCGCTCTTCAGGGAAGAAGTTGATGATCCGGTCCAGTGCCTGGTTGGCGCTGTTGGCGTGCAGCGTGGCCATGCACAAGTGGCCGGTTTCGGCGAAGGCCACGGCATGTTCCATGGTTTCGCGGTCCCGGATTTCGCCCATGAGGATGACGTCCGGCGCCTGACGCAGCGTGTTCTTGAGAGCCGATTCCCAGCCTTCGGTATCCAGCCCCACTTCGCGCTGGCTGACGATGCAGTTCTTGTGCGGGTGCACGAATTCCACCGGGTCTTCAATCGTGATGATGTGGCCGTGGGTGGTTTCGTTGCGATGGTCGATCATCGCGGCCAGCGAGGTACTCTTGCCCGAGCCGGTGGCGCCCACCAGGATGACCAGACCGCGCTTGGTCTGCACCACTTCCTTGAGGATGGACGGCAGCTCCAGCGATTCGATGGTGGGCAGCGTCGCCGGGATGGTCCGCAGCACCAGCGCCACGCTGCCCTGCTGGATGTAGGCGTTCACCCGGAAGCGGCCAATGCCTTGCGGGGCGATGGCGAAGTTGCATTCCTTGGTGCGCTCGAAGTCGGCCGCCTGCTTGTCGTTCATGATGGAACGGGCCAGCTGCAAGGTGTGCTGTCCGGTGAGCGGCTGGGGAGACACCTTGGTCACCTTGCCGTCCACCTTGATGGCGGGCGGGAAGTCCGCCGTGAGGAACAGGTCTGAGCCCTTGCGCGACACCATCAGGCGCAGAAGGTCGTTGATGAACTTTGTAGCCTGGTCGCGTTCCATAAAAGCGGTCCTGTCGGCCCCTGGCCGGAGCGAGATAAGTCAGTAAGGATAGGCGGCTGAGGCCGTCCGGTCTATCGAGGCGCTTACATTTTCCGCGCTCAGGTGCGCGAACTTCACGCCGCCCGGCTGCGGGTCGGTAACGAGGGGTACGAAGCGACAGTCTGCCCCCGGCGGGGACGTGCCTCTTTCGCCGGGCAGCGCAGCGATCAGCCGGGGAAGTTCTCGGGGAACTTGGCCTTGGCGCGGGCCTCGGCCGGGGAGATGATGTTGCGACGCACCATCTCGGTCAGGTTCTGGTCCAGCGTCTGCATGCCCATGCTGTTGCCGGTCTGGATGGCGGAATACATCTGCGCCACCTTGTTTTCGCGGATCAGGTTGCGGATGGCCGAGGTGCCCAGCATGATCTCGTGCGCGGCCACCCGGCCGTTGCCGTCCTTGGTCTTGCACAGCGTCTGCGAGATCACGGCCACCAGCGATTCGGACAACATGGCGCGGACCATGTCCTTTTCCGCCGCCGGGAACACGTCCACGATCCGGTCGACCGTCTTGGCGGCCGAGGAGGTGTGCAGGGTGCCAAACACCAAGTGACCGGTTTCCGCGGCGGTCAGGGCCAGGCGGATGGTTTCCAGGTCCCGCATTTCACCCACCAGGATCGCGTCCGGGTCTTCACGCAGGGCCGAGCGCAGCGCGTTGGAGAAGCTCATGGTCTGCGGACCCACTTCCCGCTGGTTGACCAGGCACTTCTTGGATTCATGCACGAATTCGATCGGATCCTCAATCGTGAGGATGTGGCCGTATTCGTTTTCGTTGAGGTGGTTGACCATGCCGGCCAGCGTCGTGCTCTTGCCGGAGCCCGTGGGGCCGGTCACCAGCACCATGCCGCGGGGCTTCAACGCCAGTTCCGCAAAGACCTTGGGCGCGTTGAGGTTCTCCAGCGTCAGGATCTTGGACGGAATGGTCCGGAACACCGCACCGGCACCCCGGTTCTGGTTGAAGGCATTGACGCGGAAGCGGGCCAGGCCCTGGATTTCAAAGGAGAAATCACATTCCAAGGTTTCTTCGTAGGCCTTGCGCTGCGCATCACTCATGATGTCGTAGACCATGTCGTGCACCTGGCGGTGCTCGAGCGGCTCGACATTGATGCGGCGCACATCTCCATGCACCCGGATCATGGGCGGCAGTCCGGCCGAGAGGTGGAGGTCAGAGGCCTTGTTCTTGACCGAGAATGCCAGCAGTTGAGTGATGTCCATGGAATAAACAATAGCCTGGTCGATTATGGCGACGATCTCCGAGAACATACAACAGCTGCGGGCTCGCATGGCGCTTGCTTGTGAGCAGGCGTCGCGACCTGTGCACAGCGTCACGCTGCTCGTGGTAACAAAAACTTTTCCGGCCGAAGATGTGCGAGCAGCCTTCGAAGCGGGCGAAACCCGCTTTGGGGAAAACTACGTGCAGGAAGGCGTGGACAAGATCGCTGCGCTGGCCGATCTGCGCTCGCAGGTGCAGTGGCACATGATTGGCCCCTTGCAGAGCAACAAGACCCGGGTGGTGGCCGAACAGTTCGACTGGGTACACAGCGTGGACCGGTTGAAGATTGCGCAGCGTTTGTCCGACCAACGGCCGGAACACCTGCCGCCGCTGCAGATCTGCCTGCAGGTCAACATCAGCGGCGAAGCCAGCAAGAGCGGTCTCACGCCCGCCGAGGTGCCCGACGTGGCACGCGCCGTGGTGGCCCTGCCCCGACTGCACCTGCGCGGGCTGATGGCCATTCCGGAACCGGCCCAGACCCTGGAGGAGCGACGGCAGCCGCACCGCGCGCTGGCGGGGCTGATGCAACAGCTGCAGGCCGAGGGTCTGGCGCTGGACACGCTGAGCATGGGCATGAGCGCGGATCTGGAAGCGGCCATCCAGGAAGGCTCAACGATGGTGCGTGTGGGCTCGGCGATCTTCGGCCAACGTCAACGGCCGGCTGCGGCCCTGCCTCAGGTCTGACGCAGGCCCCCCCCTGCCGCACCTTCACACCTTCACCGAGCGCCCCCATCAGCGCTCGGTTTCAACGCAGCAACAGCCGGCCCCCGGCATTCGCACCCCGCGATTCCCCCTGCTGAAACTGCCCTGTTCAGACCTGCCCCCATCCCGCCGCCGAAGCGGTAACTCGACGAAACTTCACCGTACAGCAGACGGCAAGAACTGACCCCAAAAGTCACGCAGTTCGCCCAGCTTGGTGACGTTTTTGCGACGCTCAGGTAACAACCCTATCAGGGTGAACCCGAGAGGCATGGACACCGATTTTTCAATCAGTTGCAAGTGGCGCGTCAGAATTCACGGCCCTCGAAAACCGGCATGACGCGATGCCATCAAGGCCACCGATGATTTCGCCGAAGCCCAAGCGCTAGGTGAATTGCATCAGTGGTCTCAGCGCGGTTTCACCAGACTCCAAGAACTTATTCCATGCGAGGGAATCAATGTCGTTTCTGTCCCGCCTGCGGATCGGGCAACGCCTGACGCTGAGCTATACCCTGCTCATTCTGTTGCTGATCGTGATTGGTGCCTACGGCGCCCACAACTCCAGCCGCCTGTCCCACGATCTGGACCAGACCGCCAACTCAAGCTTGGTGAACATCGCCGCAGCCAACGCGCTGGAAGGCAACGTGAATGTGATCGCCCGTGCGGCGCGCGACTTGCTGCTGCTGGACGAAGCCAGGCAGATCAAGAAGCAGAAGGCCGCCATCTCTGAGGCCTTGGCCGACAGCGAGAAGCAACTGGCCGACCTGGAAGGCAAGGTGGTCGACCCGAAGGACAAGGAACTGGTCAGCCGTGTGCATGACAACCAGGTCAAGTTCGCCGCCGCCGTATCGAAGTTCCTGAAGATCCAGCAGGACGGCAGCCCGGACGAAGCCCGCGAAAGCCTGATCACCGACGTGCGTCCGGCGCAGCAGGCCTATCAGGAAAACATCAAGGGTCTGGTCGACCTGCAGTTCAGCAATGCCCGCTCGCTGGCCGAGTCCGGCGCCAAGCTGGCCAACCAGTCGATCCTGGTGACCGGTGCCCTGGTGGTGGTGGCCGTGCTGATCGGTGGTGTCGGCGGTCTGACGATTGCCCGCTCCATCGTCGTGCCGGCCCGCAAGGCCAAGGATGCCGCGCAGGCCATCAGCTCCGGCGACCTGTCGCAGAACATCGAGGTGCAAGGCACCGACGAACTGGCTCAGATGCTGCACGCCATGCGTGACATGCAGCAGGCGCTGTCCGGCGTGGTGGCCAGTGTGAGCGCGGCCGCGACTGAAGTGGCCCACAACTCCAACGAGATCGCCGGCAACAACGTCGATCTGTCGGACCGTACCGCCCGCTCCGCTGCCAGCCTGCAGAACACCGCCTCGTCGGTGGAGCAGATTGCCTCCAACCTGAACGGCGCCAGCGAGCTGACCCGCAAGGCGTCCACCATCGCCTCCAAGGCCCGCCAGTCCGCATCGGCCGGTGGCAATGTGGTGAGCCAGGTGGTGTCGACGATGGAAGAGATCAGCGCCAGCTCGCGCAAGATCGGCGACATCATCGGCGTGATCGATGGCATCGCCTTCCAGACCAACATCCTGGCCCTGAATGCCGCTGTGGAAGCCGCACGTGCCGGTGAGCACGGCAAGGGCTTTGCCGTGGTGGCGTCCGAAGTGCGTGCACTGGCTTCCCGCAGTGCCCAGGCCGCCAAGGAAATCAAGGTGCTGATCCAGGAATCGTCCGTCAAGGTCGAGAACGGCACGGCCCTGGTGAACAACGCCGGCGCCACCATCCGCTCGGTGGTGGACGAAGTGAACAACATGGGTCAGTTGATCGAGGAAATCTCGCACTCGGCCCAGGAACAGGCCGCCGGTGTGGGCGTGGTGAACAACGCCATGAACGAACTGGACCGCACCACGCAGCAGAACACAACGCTGGTGGAGGCCCTGTCCCGCTCGACCGACTCGCTGCGTGACAGCTCGACCCGCCTGGTGAATGCGGTCGGCTTCTTCCGGGCCTGATCGGACGGGAGCAGCCCCACAACCATCCAGAACATCCGACACATCCTTCGGATCGACCAAGCTCCAAGACGTACGAGGTCCCCTGATGAGCAATTCCCTGACCCCCAAGTCCCTGTCCCGCAGTTTGCTGGGCCTGGCTGCCGCCCTGCTGCTGGCCGCTGGCGCCCACGCCACACCCAAGATCATCAAGAAGGTGCCGCCGGAGTTCCCGGCTGAAGCGGCCCGTCAGTCGATCAGCTCCGGTTCTGTGCGCGCCAAGATGAACATCGATCCGGACGGCAAGGTGTCTGGCGTGGAAATCCTGGAAGCCGAACCGCGCAAGGTGTTCGACAAGGCCGTGACCCGCGCCCTGATGGACTGGCGCTTCGAGCCCAGCGGCGAAAAGCAGACCCACGAAGTGAAGCTGGTCTTCAAGAACGAAGACTGAGGTCGGAGCGGCCCGCATCGGTCAGATGCCGCAGCGCTTTGCGAACGGTGTGCCGGGCGGGACCATGCCGTGGTCTACACTCGGCACGTCATGCGCTCGCTGCCCGCCCTCACCTCGCGCCGGCTCTCATGGAGCCGCTGGCTGGTGCTCGCCCTGATGGGCTTGTGCCTGCCGCTGCAGGGCGTGCTGGCGGTGACGATGCAGATGAGCATGGCCGCCGAGACGGCGGGTCTGCGGGCCCCGACGGCCGCAGTGGCCGGGCTGCACGCCCACCCCTCTCCGCTCCCTCACACCTCTCACCCCCCTCACCCCGATCGTCATCCGGGCGCTCACAGTGGTCACGCCGCACACGGCGGTCACGCTGCTGACGCGACTGACCCCGATCAGGCCGTTCAGGCCTTTCACACCGCTCACGCCAGCCACGCCTGCGGCGACCCCAGCGCCCAGCACCACGGCTGCAGCTTCTGCGCCCAATGCTGCATCGGCGTGGCCCTGCTCGCGACGCCATTCACAGTCGCCGCCACACTGCCGGCGGGCACACCGCCCACCACCGCCCTGGCGGCCCTGCTGGAGCGCCAGCCGCAGACGCCGGACCGGCCGCCCAAACACCTCCTCGCCTGAGCACGGAAGCGCTACGCCCAGGTCGGGTCGTGGTCGCTTTGGTCGCACGCCCAACGGCGTGCCTTTGCCGACGAGGACGTCATGTCTGTTCCCCATTCCCTGCCCCCTGTGTTGAAGGGGGTGTACACCCTGGCGGCAATCTCCGCCCTGGTGGGCTGCACCAGTCTGCAGCCGGACCAGGCCGTTGCGCCGGTCCAGGCGCTGAGCCAACAGCAGTGGCAGGCCGACCTGCCCTGGCAACGCACCCCACAGGCCCGCGATGCCGCCGCGCAGCGGACCCAGGCGCTGCTGGCGCAGCCGGTTGATGCCCAGGCCGCCGTGCAACTCGCGCTGCTGAACCATCGTGGCCTGCAGGCAACGCTTTACGGCCTCGGCATGGCCGACGCTGACCGGGTCCAGACCCTGCTGTGGCCCAACCCCGCGCTGAGCGTGGGTCGTCTGGTGCGCGGTGAAGAAACCGAAATCGAGCGCGGGCTCTCGATCAATCTGGCCGCCTTGCTGGGCCGGGGGGCGCGTCAGGCCGCCGCAGCCCAGGTGCTGGAGCGACAGCAACTGGAGGCTGCCCAGCAGTTGCTGGGAGTGGCCGGCCAGGCCCGCCGCAGCTGGATCCAGGCGGTGGCCTCGCAGGCGCAATTGCGTCATGCCCAGACCGTGCTGGACTCGGCCGAAGCAGGCGCGGAATTGGCCTTGCGCATGCAGCGCGCCGGCAACATCAGCGCCCTGCGGCTGGCCCGCGAGCAGGCGGTGCAAGCCGACACCCGGCTGTGGGTGGACCAGATGCGGCTGCAGGCGGATCGCGACCGCGTCGCCCTGCTGCGCGCCCTTGGCCTGGACCTCGCCAGCGGCCCCGCGCTGCGCCTGCCAGACCAGCTCCCGGCACTGCCCGAGCAACGCCGCAGCACACCCGTCGTGGCGCAGCAGGCGCTCGACCAGCGGCTGGACATCCAGGCCGCCACTCGCCAGACCCGGCAGTTGGCCGCCCAGCTCGGGCTGACCCGGCAGACCCGGCTGGTGAACGTGCTGCAGCTGGGTTATGAGAACAATCGCAGCAACACCGAGCCCCCCCAGCACGGCCCGAGCCTGAGCCTGGAACTGCCCCTGTTCGATTGGGGCCAGGCCCGCAGCGAACGGGCTCGCCAGTCCTATGAACAATCGCTGGAGCACACCGCTCAGGTGGCCCTGGAGGCTCAAGCCGAAGTGCAGGACGCGCAACTGCGGGCCGATCAAGCCTGGCGCACCGCCCGCCGCTACCACGACGAAGTGCTGCCCCTGGCCCGCCAGATCTCCGACGAAACCCTGCTTCGCTACAACGGCATGCTGATCGGTGTGAACGACCTGTTGGCCGATGCACGGGAGCAGGCGCGGCTGATGGCTGCAAACCTGGCTGCGGAGCGCGACTACTGGCTGGCCGAAGCCGACCTGTCGCAGGCGCTGCTCAGCCCCTTGGAGGCCGGCGGCGCAGGTCGCATGCCGGCCGGCCCTGACAGCCCCGCCGTCGCAACGCCTCGCAGCAGCGCTGCTGCGCATTGACCTCACACCCTGCATCACCACCTGCATCACACCGGTGAAGGCCAGTGCCCATGCGCCTGGCGCCTCCGCCGCAAGGACCCCTCATGATTTCAAGACGACATCTCTTCGCCGGCATGGCCGCCGTCAGTGCCTCCGGCGTGGCGCGGGCGGCGCTCGCAGCCCTGCCGGAGCCGGTCATCCGCACCACCGCCGACACGGCAGCGCCCCTGCTCCCGCCTGACGGACGCCCCTACCAGCCGGTGGTCACCCTCAACGGCTGGACCCTGCCCTGGCGCATGCGCAACGGCATCAAGGAGTTCCATCTGGTGGCCGAGCCGGTCGAGCGCGAGATCGCGCCCGACTGCACGGCCCGGCTGTGGGGCTACAACGGCCAGTCACCAGGCCCCACCATCGAGGTGGTGGAAGGGGACCGGGTGCGCATCTACGTCACCAACCGGCTGCCCGAGCACACCAGCGTGCACTGGCATGGTCAGCGGCTGCCCAACGGCATGGACGGTGTCTCCGGCCTCACCCAGCCGGCCATCAAACCCGGCGAGACCTTTGTGTATGAGTTCGAGGCGCGCCGCCCCGGCACCTTCATGTATCACCCGCATGCCGATGAAATGACCCAGATGGCCATGGGCATGATGGGCCTGTGGATCACACATCCGAAGGGACGGCACCCCCACATCGCCAAGGTGGACCGCGACTTCTGTTTCCTGCTGGCCAGCTACGACATCGACCCGGGCAGCTACACGCCCCGGATCATGACCATGACCGATTTCAACCTGTGGACCTGGAACAGCCGTGCCTTTCCCGGCATCGATCCGCTGCCGGTGCGCCAGGGGGACCGGGTACGCATCCGGGTGGGCAATCTCACCATGACCAACCATCCCATCCATGTGCATGGGCATGAGTTCCAGGTCACGGGCACCGATGGCGGGCCGGTGCCGCCTTCGGCGCGCTGGCCGGAGGTGACCACCGATGTGGCCGTGGGCCAGATGCGGCAGATCGAGTTCGTGGCGGATGAGCCCGGCGACTGGGCCATTCACTGCCACAAGAGCCACCACACGATGAATGCAATGGGCCACAACGTCGACACGCTGATCGGTGTGGACCACCGCGGCCTGGCCAGCCGCATCAACCGCATCATTCCGGACTACATGACCATGGGTGACCGCGGCATGGCCGACATGGGCGCGATGTCCATGCCGCTGCCGGAGAACACCGCACCGATGATGACCGGTGCCGGGCCGTACGGGTCGTTGGAGATGGGCGGCATGTTCAGCGTGCTGAAGGTGCGCGCAGACCAGAAGCCCGGCAACTACAGCGACCCAGGCTGGTACCGCCCACCGTCGGGCACCGTGGCCCAGCGCGTAGCCGCTGCAGAAGCACCGCCGCCCCCCACTGCACCGCAGCCATCGGGGACCACGGCTCCCGCCACACCACAACCGGCCTCCGCACCGCCGTTGCAGGTTCGCAAGCCTGGGGCGCACGAAGGTCATCAGCATTGATGGGGGGCATCGAGCGCCACCATGAATTGCAGCGTCTCGAACCGCCTGGCCAGGAACATCGCCCCACTGATCCACCCGATAGACCCGATCGATCCGATCAATCCGATCGACCCCATAGACCCGATAGACCCGATAGTCCCGATCCCCTCGATCCGCCCCATTCGCCACATTCAGCCCATTCAGCCCATTCAGCCGATTCACCGAACTCACCGAATTCAGCGAATTCCACCCGTTCACCCGACCCACTCAGCAAGGACATTCATGACCTCGACCTCCAACTCCTCTCATCAACGCCCGATCGCAGCGGCCCTGCTGACGCTGGCCGCCGCTCTCGCCGGCATGGCCTCTGCATCCCCTGCCATGGCGCAGAGCCGCGCCGCCCCGGCGGCGGACAGCGCCGCCATGCCCCCTGCCACCGCTCCGGCCCAGACCTGGGTGGCCGGTGAAGTGCGCCGCGTGGATATCGCGCTGAACCGCCTGACCGTGCGCCATGCCGACATCCCTTACCTCGACATGGGGGCCATGACCATGGTGTTCCGCCTGCAACCGGGTGCGCTGAGCGCGGATCAGGTCAAGGCCCTCAAAGCGGGTGACCGGATCGAATTCCAGGCCGAGGCTCCGCTCGGGCAGCTCACCATCACCGCGCTGCGTCGGGTGACGGGCAAGGCGGCGGGCGGGTCGGCATCGGCGGCCTCGTCTTCGACAGCTGCACCGACCACAGCGGCGTCAGCGCCCGCCTCCGAGCACCATCACCATTGATCCTGGCCGGGCGATGCCGCGATCGCGGACAATCGCCCCATGGCTATCCAATGGTTTCCCGGGCACATGCACAAGACCCGGGGCGCAATCCGTGAGCGCATGAAAAGCGGGATCGACGTGGTGGTGGAACTGCTGGACGCGCGTGTGCCCGCCAGCAGCGCCAATCCCCTGCTGGCGCAGCTCACCGCCGGCCGTGCCGCACTGAAGCTGCTCAACAAGCAGGACCTGGCAGACCCCGCCCGCACCGACGCCTGGCTGGCGCACTACCGTGCCCAGCCGGACACGCGCGCCATCGGCATCCACCAGGGCATGCCCGGCCTGGCCAAGGCGCTGGCGCAGGAATGCCGGGCGGCGGCGCCCAACCGGGGCGGCCTGAACAAGCCGCTGCGGGTGCTGGTGTGCGGCATTCCCAACGTGGGCAAGTCCACGCTGATCAACACGCTGGTGGGCAAGCGCATGGCCAAGACCGGGGATGAGCCCGGCATCACCAAAACCGAACAGAAGATCGTGCTGGACAAGGACGTTTATCTGTTCGACACCCCCGGCATGCTCTGGCCGAAGATCGAGATTCCGCAGGCCGGCATCAACCTGGCCGCCAGCGGCGCCATCGGACGCAACGCGTTCGAAGAGGAGGTGGTGGCCCTGGACCTGCTGGCCTATCTGCGGCGCCACTATCCGCAGTCCCTTCAGGCGCGTTATCAGGTCACGGTGCGGGAGGAACTGAGCGAAACCGAACTGCTGGAGGCCATCGGCAAGCGCCGAGGGGCGGTACTCGGGGGCGGCCGCATCAACATGCAAAAGGCCGCCGAGGTGCTGCTGTACGACCTGCGCCAAGGCCAGTTGGGCCGCATCACGCTGGAGACGCCGGACGAATACGCGGCCTGGGTCGCACAGGCCGACGCCGAACACGAAGCCCGACGGCTGGAGAAGGAAGCGCAGAAAGCGCTGGCCCAGCGTGGCACGCGGGATGCGGAACGGCAGCGGCTGGCGATGGAGGCAAGCGAGGCGGAGGCGGATGAGCTTGACGGCGATGGCGATGGCGACGTGGACGTGGACGCGGCCGAGGACGAGCACGAAATCGACAACGTTGCAGACGATGCCGCCCACGAGGAGGGGGACGCCAACAGCGGCCGCCATTCACCGTCCGACGATGTCACCCTTCCGGGGTCCCGGCGCCCCCGCTGAGCCCACCCAGGACCGCCAGGCGGTCCATGGGAGATGACCTGCGTCAGAGGTGGGTCCGTCCGATTTCCACCTGCGCCCGCTGCGCCCAGGCATCCTCGTCTGCGAGCGAGCGCGGGCCATTGCCAGTCGGGCGCTCCGCCTGAGATTCACCGGCCGCCGCATTGATGGGGTGCAACCACTGAATGCTGTCGGTCAACTCACTGGGAGCCAGTTCCGACCCTTCAATGGTGATGCTGCTGGCGGAGCTGTCCAAGGCATCGTCACGTTCCGCTGCGTTGCCCGCTCGGTTCAATGGGGCGCTGCGGATGAAATTCCAGACCTCGGTGTCCTCCTCACTCAAGGGGTAGAAGTCGTCGGAGTCGCTTTCGGCGTTCATTTGCCGGATCGCTTCCAGGGGAATCAGCGCGCTCCGCGTGTCTGGGGCTGTCTCAGGGCGGACATGGACCGCAGGCAGTGAATCCGCCCGCAGCGGCAGTGCCATCCCGGTGGGACGCTGCGAAGAGAAGGTCCGGTCGATCAGGTCCATCAAGGCTTTGGGATTGGTCTGCACCGCCTCCTGCTGGTCGATGAGCGCCGCACAGGCACGTCGCACATCGGCGTCCACAGCTGCTCGGGTCAACATGTTCAGCAGTTGCTGTCCCGCTCTCGACTCGATGCCCGCCTGACCCAGCGTCGTGGCAAAGCGCAACAGGCGGGCGGACTCCGGTGTGCTCGCCGTGTGGCGAATGGCCATGCGGGTACCCAGGTAGTAGCCCTTCCATTGGCTGACCGCCTGGTCCAACAATGCGAGGCCATCGGGCCGGTCCTTGCGAGTGAATCGAAGACCGCCGGAACTCGGCGTGGTTTTCCAGTGCGCGCCCAGCGCCAGATCGGAGGTGGTGTCAGGCAGCAAGATCTGATGGAGATTGGGGAAGGTGTCGGCGGCGTGGCGGATGAGGGCCAGATCCTCTTCCGACAGAGGACTTCCCACTTCCGTCAGGTCCAGGGTTCGGAGATTGGCGCGTGCCGGATCGATCAGACTCTCCAGCGCAATGAGGTGGGTCAATCGCCATGTGCGCAGCGGCAGAGCGTTCAGCGAGTCTTCCAGATGCATGAACTGGGCGGGTACTCCCTGCAAGGTCACATGGACCCGGGTACGCGCCGCCAGCAGCTGATGCAGCGTGTGTCCTGGTGGCAGTTGCGGAAGGCACAGATCGCTGCCGATATGAAACTCGTGACGAAGGCCGGCGGACTGACTCAACAGCAGGCGACCGATCTCCGACCGTGAACCCAGGTCGGCTCTGGTGCCTAGGGTCATCCTCATCCAGTCGGCCAGTTCTCGCACGGGTCGAAGATCTTCTTCCGTTCGCGGGCCCCATTCATCCTGCTCCAGCTGCCCATAGGCCGACATCACCACATCGAGCAGGGACGTGAGGAGGGACAGTTGCTCGGGCATCACGGTGGTGGCGCCGGTGGCAGGCTTTGCAAAGACCTCGACCTGTTGTTCAAGCAGGTGCTGTTGGTCCGGTGGCAGGATCTGAGGGTCCACCTCGGAGAGGACCGAGCCCAGCAGGGCTTGCTCACCGGCATTCAACACCACGAATTGTTGCCGGTTCTGATGCTCGTGAAGCCGCTGGGACAAGGCCGCAAGCGGCTGCCAGATGCCTTGGCTCGCCAGCGCCGAGGGCATGGAGCTGCGACCGCTGGGCGCTGTGGCCGCCGTGGCGTGGGCTGCGCAAGAGGCCTGCAAGGGAGAGGTGGAGAGGAGGGAATGCATGAGCGCGTCCAGGAGAAGCGGGTTGGAGCGCTTCTAGTGCGCCATTGGGGCCCACTTGTTCTGGCGCGCAGCAGCGGCCGGTGATGGCGCCGAAAGGGCGGATCAGGCCTTGACGTTCAGCAGTTGCCCCACGCCACCCCGTTCCACGTGGTTCCAGAGCAGGGGCCCCAGATCCACCGAAATGCTGATGTCGTGCCCGCTCACCGGGGTATAGGTGCCGCGGGAGTAGGTGGGGGTGTTGACGGAGGACACGGGGGCCGCTGGCGCGGCCAGCGGATGGTCGCCGCTGGTCACGTCGGCCCACTGGCGGGCGGTGTAGTCCTGCTGAGGGGTGCTGCCGATGAAGGGCGACAGACGCAGCACCACGGAAGGTGTGGGGCCGTCCAGCATGGCCTGCTGTTGCTGGGCCTGGTACTGCCGCAAGGGGCTCACGTCGAACGGTGAAGTCCGCAAGGGCGTGGTGATGATCTCCATCAGCGTCAATCCCGTCTGCGGCGGCGGTGGGGGCGCCTGCCGTCTCCCTCTTGATTTGGTGGTGAACCGATCCGGGTGTCCTGGCTACGCTGACGCTCAAGTGTCCCGGCCGAATGCCGATAACGCGAATTGTCCGGGGTCGGGTCTTGCGTCCGGGCTGCTGACGCGCACACCGCGCGCCAATCGCCCGACCGCCGTTGAAATGTCGCGGCGGCCGGATGTACGTGGGGGCGGTGCCTGGCGAATGTCCATCCCTGGGGAATCGATCGAATCGATTCCTTACTTGTCGGCCGCTCTTGAAATCGACCGACGGGCCACGCATGTGGTGACACGGCGCCTGGCCTGTGTGCTTCATTGCGAAGCGACGTCACTGCGCCGGCCGAAGGGCCGAGTCATGAGGCGGATGTCATGGGGCTGATCCTGCTGGTGCTGGTGGCGGTGGGGCTGTGCGCCTGGTGGGCGAGCCAGCCGTGGCGGGTGGCATGGCGTCGTGCTCGGGTGCGAGCGCGGGCCTTCCCGGCGCCCTGGCGAACGATCCTGCGGCGCAACGTCCCGCAGGTGGCCCGCTTGCCGACCGACATGCAGCTACGCCTCAAGCGCCAGATGCAGGTGTTCCTGGCGGAAAAACAGTTCATTGGCTGCGCGGGCCAGACCATCACCGACGAGGTTCGCGTAACGATCGCGGCATTGGCTTGTATGCCGTTGCTGGGGCGGTCGCGGGGTTACTACCCGCGCCTGCACAGTGTGCTGGTGTATCCCGGCCCGTTCATGGTGGACCGTGTGCGGCAGCAGGGGCCGCTGCAGATGCATCAGCGGCAGGTGCTGAGCGGCGAGAGTTGGGGGGAAGGTCAGGTGGTGCTGTCGTGGGAGCATGTGCAGCGTGAAGCGGCCGAGCCTGAAGGTGGCCACAGCGTGGTGGTGCATGAATTTGCGCACCAGTTGGACCAGGACAAGGGATATGCCAATGGTGCGCCGCTGCTGGGGGACCGAGGGCGTCAGGCCCGTTGGGCGCGGGTCATGCAGGACAGCTTTGCGCTGCTGCGTGCTCGTCTGGACTCAGGCGAGCCGGACCCGCTGGGCGAATACGCCTCCACCGAACCTGCGGAGTTTTTTGCTGTGGCCAGCGAACGCTTCTTCTGCCAACCCGGTGCCCTTGCCCAATCTCACCCGGCCGTCTATGCCGAGCTCAGCCGCTTCTACGAAGTCGACCCGCTCGTCTGGACCTAACCCGGCCTCACCAAGCCCCTCCGCTGCGACTCAGTCCGGGGCCCTAAGGTTGGCAGGGCTCCTCCCTCCAGCGCAGGAGCACCCTCCACGCGGAAGCGGCATCCACGTAGGAGCGCCATCTACATGGGAGCATCACTCACGCAGGAGCGTCATCTACGCAGGAGCGTCATCTACGCAGGAGCATCATCCACGTGGGAGGGTCATCTACGTGGGAGCGTCATCTACGTGGAAGCGTCATCCACGTGGGAGCTTCATCCATGTGGGAGCTTCATCCATGTGGGAGCTTCATCCACGTGGGAGCGTCATCCACGTGGGAGCGTCATCCACGTGGGAGCGTCATCCACGTGGGAGCGTCATCTACGTGGGAGCATCACCCGCGCAGGAGTGTCATCCATGTGGGAGCTTCATCCAGCGCGGGAGCGTTACTTAGCGGCGGCCGGCCACCGCCGGGCCGCCCCAAGGTGGCCGGCATGCCCCCTTGGGGGGCGGACTGACCAAGCGCGTTCAGCGCGACTCAGGCCGGGGGCCAACATCACTGCCGGCATGCCCCCTCGGGGGGCGGACTGACCAAGCGCGTTCAGCGCGACTCAGGCCGGGGGCTTCAGCTTGCCGTCACTTAGCGGCGGCCGGCCACCGCCGGGCCGCCCCAAGGTGGCCGGCATGCCCCCTTGGGGGGCGGACTGACCAAGCGCGTTCAGCGCGACTCAGGCCGGGGGCTCTAGAACCCCATTTCGGCCAGCAACGCATCGACGTCATCCTGCTGGAGGGCCTTGTCGGGGGTCTGGACGCCGGCAAGCTGTTCTTCCGCCGCCGGCTCAGCCGCCTCGAACTGCGCCAGCAGCTCCTGCAGCGGCGCCTCGGCCGGGCGCAGCATGCCGAGCACCTTGTTGATCACCTGGCCGGACAGATCCTGGAAGTCCTGCGCCATCATGATTTCGGTCTGCAGCCCCTTCACCCGCTCCGCGAACCCCGCCGCGCTGGCGGCATAGGCCGCGCACAGCCGCATCATCGCCCGCGCGCGTTCCACACTCAGGTCCTGCGACACCGCCAGCCGCTGCAAAGACTCGGACAGCTCACTGCCTTGTCGTCGCACCGCCTCCGCATCGTCCTGCGCAGCATCCACCAGCGTCAGCACCTTGCTGGCCGCTTGATCGGTCATGCGCTTGACGTAATCCAGACGCTCGCAGGCATCCGGCAATTCCTGCGACAGCTTGTGCAGCGCCTGATGAGCACCCGCGACGGAAGGTAAAGCTTCGGATTGAGACATGGTTCGCACCAAAAAATGCGGTTCTGGAGCGGCAAAATCTTAATTGTGCAAGCGGTGTAACCAACGGCAAGCACCCCCGCCACTCGTGCATTTTTGGGGATCGACCCTGCATTTAAGTGATTGCCAAGCCCAGTCGCCTTGTAGGCTTAGCTCGTTCGTTCGACCCACCGCTGCGCCCCCGTCGCTGCCGCGACCGGTGTCAGATGTTTCGATCGCTAGATGAACATGGCTTACACCCGCTCCTCTCCCAGCTACTCCCGCACACCCCCTCGGGCTGCCCCTGCAGCGGGCACCGTCGAGGCGGTGAGCTTTGCTTCGGGCCAACGTTTCTCTCCGACCACGGTGGCGCCGCCATCGGCGATGCGCGATGTGATGGACATCGTGGGCGGCGTGGTGTTGCTGATGGGCTTGCTGATCGGCCTGGCCAGCCTGGCGCTGTTCACCCGGGACAGCATGGCCGTGGGCAAGGCCCTCTCGGAACAATCCACCACCCAGAGCAGCATGGTCTGCAAGGATGGGCGGATGGCGCACGGGGACGGCTCATTGCCGGACATCGTGTTTGAGGACGGTGTGTTTGTCTGCACCGACTGGCGCACCCAGCAGGCCCTGGAGCTGGAAGCGGCGCAGAAGTACAACCGCCGCTACTGAAGCGTCCGAAGCGCCTGAAGCGGCCTCAGGACCACAGATCCAGTGGCGGCTCGTGCGTCAAAGCGCGTAGCAGGTCGCTGCGGGACACAAACGCGAGTGCATGACCGGTGTCGTCCACCACCGGCAGGCCGGGCAGGCCCAGGTCGAGCATCAACTGGGCCGCTTCCCGCACCGGCGTGTCCTCCGTCGCGGCCGGCACCGGGGTCCACATCACCTCATCCACCGGTTGATCCAGGCGCAGTGTCACCTCCCCGGCCTGGCTCAGGTCGTCCGACAAACCGCGCAGCAGATCGGCCCGTGTGATCAAGCCGACCACCTCCCCCTGCGGCCCCAGCACCGGGGCCTGGCCGACACCGGCACGGGCCAGCACGCCCCAGGCGCGGCGCAGCGACAGCCCGACCCGCACACTCACCAAGCGCCGGCTCATCAGTTGCCGCACCAGGGACAGCGGCTGTCGGACCGTCGGACCGCCATAGGCCGCAAGCGCCTCATGGGCGGCATAGGTCTGGGAAGGATGCTTCGGGCCGGCAGGCGCCGCACCACCACCACCGGCACCACCACCGGCGCCCCGGCCGTTCCCCTGGCCCAGTTGCACTGCCACGGAAGACGGTTCGTCCGGCTCCTGCCGGGCAATCGGCGCCACCGCCCGCGTGCGCGCCACGGCCTGCACCGGGGCCAGGTCACGGACCTGCTCCAGCGGGCCGGTATAGATCTTTCCGGAGGTGCCGTAGACGGTGAACATGCGGGCAGCATGACACAGGCCTTCAGGCCCGCCAATCCGCACACACGGCGGACTCACAGCGGAATCCCGGCAAATTCACGGCACGGGCAGCGCGGTTTCGTACTTCACTTCACGCAGCACTACATTGCTGCGCACGCTGTGCACCCCGGCCACCTTGAAGATCTTGGTCTGCAGGAATTGATCGTAGGCCTTCATGTCCGGCGCCACGACCTTGATGACGTAATCCGCCTCACCGGTGATGGCCTGGCACTCCACGATCTCCGGGCTGGCGGCGACCATCGCCTCAAAGGCTTCCACCGCCCCCTCGCTGTGGCGCACCAGGCTGACATTGGCCAGCACGCAGATCGACAGGCCCAGTTGCTCGCGATCCACCAACACCACCTGGCGGCGGATGACACCCCGCTCTTCCAGTTCCCGCACACGGCGCCAGACCGGCGTGGCGGACAAGCCCACCCGCTCCGCCAGTTGCTGGGTGCTGAGGCTGGCGTCCTGCTGCAGCGCTTCCAGGATGAGGCGGGTGGCGCGATCGAAGGACGAATCCACAGTTTCTTTTGCCATTCCAGCCACTTTTGAGAATTTTCTACTCAAGATCGTAGGGCTTGAGAGTGAAGCGAGCAAGTTTGACGCCCCGTGCTCATCAAAAATGCCCCTCTCCCCATCAGCGGGCCCTGGGCCCGGAGACAGGCCATGCATTCACAAGACGTCCCGACGACGCAAGCCGGCACCCTTCCCAGCCCGCTGCCCCTTGCAGCGGACGACTCCTCCGACATCTCCTCCGACATCTCCTCCGGGGTTCCCACCGACGTTTCCGCCGCTGTGTCCCCCACCAGGACGGCCCCGGCGCTGCGTCCCTACAGACTCTCCGACAACCTCGCCGCCACCAGCGGGCAGGTCTTCCTGACCGGCACCCAGGCGCTGGTGCGTCTGCTGCTGATGCAAAAGCGGGTGGACGAACGCCAGGGTTGGAAGACGGCGGGATTTGTCTCGGGCTATCGCGGCAGCCCGCTGGGCATGGTCGACCAGCAGTTGTGGAAGGCGAAGACATTCCTCGACGACGCGCAGGTGAACTTCCTGCCCGCCATCAATGAAGACCTGGCCGCCACCGCCTGCCTGGGCGTGCAGCGCGTGGCGCTGGACCCCAAGCGCACCGTCGATGGCGTGTTTGCCATGTGGTACGGCAAAGGGCCGGGGGTGGACCGCTCCGGGGACGCCCTCAAGCATGGCAATGTCTACGGCACATCGCCGCTGGGGGGGGTGCTGGTGGTGTGCGGCGACGACCATGGCTGCGTGTCCTCCAGCACCCCGCATCAGAGCGATCTGGCCCTGCAAGCCTGGTCGATGCCGCTGGTGCATCCGGCCAACGTGGCGGAATACCTGGAGTTCGGCCTGTACGGCTGGGCGCTGTCGCGCTTCTCCGGCGCCTGGGTCGGCTTCAAGGCCATCTCGGAAGTGGTCGAGTCCGGCATGACGGTGGATCTGGATGCCGTGCCGCTGGACTTCGAACTGCCCGTGCAGCACACACCGCCCACCTCGCTGCACATCCGCCCGGTGGACTTGCCCTCGCTGGAGCTCGAATCCCGCCTGGCCCACAAGCTGGACGCCGTGCTGGCCTTTGCGCGGGTCAACGCCATCGACAAGCATGTGGTGGTGAGCCCGCGGGCCACGCTGGGCATCGTCACCATCGGCAAGGCGCACTACGACTTCATGGAAGTGCTGCGCCGCCTGGATCTGGACCCCAATGCCCTGGCGGCTGCCGGTGTGCGCGTCTACAAGGTGGGCCTGGTGTATCCGCTGGAGCCGACCCGCCTGCGCGAGTTCGCACACGGGCTGACCGACATGCTGGTGATCGAGGAAAAGGCCCCTGTGGTGGAGCGGCAGATCAAGGAACTGCTGTTCCACCTGCCGGACAGCCAGCGCCCGCGTGTCGTGGGCAAGACCGATGAACAGGGCCGCCCCGTGCTGAGCGCACTCGGAGAGCTGCGGCCCTCGCGCATCATGCCCACCTTGGCCGACTGGCTGGCCCGGCTGAACCCGGCGCTGGACCGCCGCCATCTGGTGGTGGATTTCCTCACCCCGTGCCTGCTGTCCAACAGCGCCGACGGCGTGCGTCGCCAGCCCTACTTCTGCTCGGGTTGCCCGCACAACACCTCCACCCAACTGCCGGAAGGCTCACGCGCACTGGCCGGCATTGGCTGCCACTTCATGGCCAGCTGGATGGAGCGCGGCACCTCCGGCCTCATCCAGATGGGCGCCGAAGGTGTGGACTGGGCCGCCCATTCGCGTTTCACCACCGAGCGCCATGTATTCCAGAACCTGGGCGACGGCACGTATTACCACTCCGGGTATCTCGCCATCCGCCAGGCCATCGCTGCGCGTGCCAACATCACCTACAAGATCCTCTACAACGACGCCGTCGCCATGACCGGCGGGCAGCCGGTGGACGGACAGACCAGCGTGCCGCAGATTGCGCGGCAGGTGGAAGCGGAAGGCGTGAAGCGCCTGGTCGTGGTGTCCGACGACATCGGCAAGTACCAGGGGCATGAAGGGCTGTTCCCCGCCGGCACCACCTTCCACGACCGCTCGCAGCTCGATCAGGTGCAGCGGGAACTGCGCGAGATCGAAGGCGTGACGGTGCTGATCTACGACCAGACCTGCGCCGCTGAAAAACGCCGTCGCCGCAAGAAGGGCGAATTCCCCGACCCGCCTCGCCGCATCTTCATCAATGAAGCCGTCTGCGAAGGCTGCGGCGACTGCGGCCAGGCCAGCAACTGCCTGTCAGTGGTGCCGGTGGAAACCGACTGGGGCCGCAAGCGCGCCATCGAGCAGACCAGCTGCAACAAGGACTTCAGCTGCGTCAACGGCTTCTGCCCGAGCTTTGTGTCGGTGCATGGGGCCAAGCTCAAGAAGCGCGCGGGCGGCGGCTTCGGTCCGGACGACCTCGCCCGTGAGATCCGCGCCCTGCCCGCCCCTGCCGCCTGGCAGTGGACCGGCCCGTTCGACATGCTGGTCACCGGCGTGGGCGGCACGGGCGTGGTCACCGTGGGGGCCCTGGTGACCATGGCCGCACACCTGGAAGGCAAGCAGGGCTCGGTGCTGGACTTCATGGGCTTTGCGCAGAAGGGCGGTGCGGTGCTGTCGTTTGTGCGGGTCGCGCCGACGCAGGACCTGCTCAACCAGGTCCGCATCGACACGCAGCAGGCGGACGTGCTGCTGGCCTGCGACATGGTGGTGGGTGCCAGTGCCGATGCGCTGGCCACCGTCAAAGCAGGCCGTACCGTCATTGTGGCCAACACGCATGAGCTGCCCACGGCCGCCTTTGTCCGCCAACCGGATGCCTCGCTGCAGCCCGACGCGCTGCTGGCCAAGATGCAGCATGCGGTGGGCGGCCACGCGGAGCTGATCAACAGCATTGATGCGCAGGACATTGCCCAGCGCCTGATGGGTGACACCATGCCCAGCAACATCATCATGCTGGGGGCCTGCTGGCAGCGTGGTCTGGTGCCGCTGAGCCTGGATGCCTTGATGCGGGCGATTGAACTCAACGGCGTGGCGGTGGAGAACAACAAGACCGCCTTTGCGCTGGGCCGTCTGGCCATTGCCGCGCCCGAGGCGCTGCAGCGCCTGGCCGGTAACTCGGCCACCCCGGTGCAGTTCTTCAACTTCGACCAGCTCGATGGCGAGCAGGGCCTGATTGCCCGCCGCAAGGCTTTCCTGACGCTTTATCAGGACCGCGCTTATGCCGAGCGCTATGAACAGCTCGTGCAACGCGTCCGTGCGGCAGAAACCGCTCTGGGCGAGGCCGGCAAGGGCTTGCGCCTGACCCGCGCCGTCGCCCGCTATTACGCCAAGCTGCTGGCCATCAAGGACGAATACGAAGTAGCCCGGCTCTATACCGATGGCCGTTTCGAGCAGGCGCTGAAGGCGCAATTCGAGGACTGGGACCAGCTCAGCTTCCATCTCGCCCCGCCCCTGCTGGCACGGCCCGGTCCTGACGGGCGTGTACGCAAGCTCACCCTGGGCGGATGGACCTTCCAGGCGATGAAGGTGCTGGCCCGCTTCAAGAGGCTGCGCGGCTCGGTGCTGGATGTGTTCGGCAAGACGCAAGAGCGCCGCATGGAGCGCCAGCTGATCCAGGACTACGAAGCCCTGGTGGACGAACTGCTGCGCCATCTCACCGCCGAGCGGCTGGATGTGGCGGTACGTCTGGCCCGGCTGCCGGAGGGCATCCGCGGTTATGGCCACGTGAAGCTGGCCCATGTGGTCACGGTGCGGGCCCAATGGAAGGATCTGCTGGATCGCTTTCACGGGCGGGCCGCCGCCGCGCCGGTCGCGGTGGTGCCGGTGCAGGCTGTGCGTGTCAAGGGTGTGGCCGAGTTGTGAACGACGGGGGCCGTAGCTGCGCGAGTGGTCGCGTGGCGATGGCGATGGCGATGGCGATGGCGATGGCAGTCAAGACGCTAAGAACCACCGGTCCCACGTGAAATTTCGCAAAGGCCGTGGACAGGCGGCGGGTGGGCGCGGCATGCTGTGCCCATCATGTCAAAGCTGACACTGTCCCGCCGCCGTTCGTTGCAGTGGCTCACCAGCCTGGCCGGCATGGCTGCGGCGGGCGTGCCGCCCGCGCTGTTGCTGTCGGGTTGCGTCACGCCACCTCCCACCGCTCCGATGGATGCGGCACAACGCCAGCGCGCTGCGGACCGCATCGGCTGGGGGGCGACCCAGGCGCAGTTGTCGGTGATCGAACGGGTGGGCTGGCCACGATATGTGGAGCACCAGCTCAAGGCGGATCCGGCTCTGCCGCTGCCCGCCCCCTATCAGGCCGCCATCACCGCGCTTCAGATCAGCCGCACCGACCCCATCACTCGCGTGCGTGAGGCCGAGGCGCTGCGCCGCAACGCCGACAAGGACCCTTCGGAGGCGAACCGCGTGGCGCTGCGGCAGTCCTATCAGGCGGCGCGTCAATCGGCCGTGCGGGAAGCGGGCGAGCGCCAGTTGATCCGGCAGTGGTATTCGGACCAGCAACTGCTGGAGCAGATGGCCTGGTTCTGGTTCAACCATTTCAATGTCCACCAGGCCAAGCGGGACGTGGCCCTGCTGCTGCCCGACTATGAAGACCGGGCGTTGCGTCCGCAGACGCTCGGTTCCTTCCGTCTCATGCTCGGTGCGGTGGCGCGGCATCCGGCCATGCTGCGCTATCTGGACAACGACCAGAATGCCGCCCGCGCCATCAACGAAAACTACGCGCGAGAACTGCTGGAGCTGCACACCATGGGAGTGGACGGCGGCTACACGCAGCGTGATGTGCAGGAATTGGCGCGGGTGCTCACCGGCTTTGGCGTGCGGCTGGAAGAAGACGCGCCGCGTGTGAATCCCAAGCAGGCGGCGCTGTATCAACGCGACGGCTTCTTCGAATTCCATCCGGCCCGCCATGACTTCGGCGACAAGCAGGTGCTGGGCCGCACCATTCGAGGCCGCGGCGCCGAGGAACTTGACGAGGTGCTGGACCTGCTGGTGGCCCAGCCGGCAACGGCGCGCCACATCAGCCGCAAGCTGGCCATCTTTTTCCTCAGCGACCAACCACCGCCCGCACTGGTGGACGAGATGGCCCGTACCTTCGAACGCAGCCGGGGCGATGTGAAGGCCACGCTACGGCCGCTGCTGCTGTCGCCCGCCTTCATCGCTCCGGGCACGCCGCCCAAGTTCAAAGACCCGCAGCACTATCTGCTCTCCGGACTACGCGCCGGTTTCGAGGGGCGTCCGATGGTGAACAGCCAGCCCCTGCAGAATTGGCTGAAGCGGCTGGGCCAGGGCCTCTACGACAAGCAGACGCCGGACGGCTATCCACTGACCGCCGAAGCCTGGAACAGCCCCGGCCAGATGACCACGCGCTTCGAGCTGGCGCGGCAGATGGGTGGCGGCGCGGCCGCCCTGTTCCGCCCGGAAGGCAGCAATGCCCCGGTGCCGCTGCCGGACCTGCAGCCGCTCAAGACCCGCACCGAAACCATGCTGGCGCCCGCCACACGGGACGCGCTGGCACAGGCGGGTTCGGCCCAGCAGTGGCTCAGCCTGTTTTTGTCGAGCCCGGATTTCATGTACCGCTGACCGCCAGGAGCCCTCCGATGACCCTGATGCATCGCCGCCAACTGCTGCAGGCCGCTACCGCCGGTGCGCTGGGCCTGTCCGGTGCACGGCTGTTTGCCGCCGGCCAGGACCGTCCGCGCTTCCTGCTGGTCTTTCTGCGCGGCGGCTACGACGCCACGCATCTGCTGGTGCCCATCTCCAGCAGCTTCTATTACGAGCAGCGCCCCCGCATTGCCATTGCCCGCCCGGGGGATGGCGCGGACACGGCGCTGCCGGTAAACACCGACTGGGGCCTGCATCCCGCCCTGCGCAAAAGCATTCATCCGCTGATGCTGGCGGGCCAGGCACGTTTCATCCCGTTCGCCGGGACCGACGACCTCACCCGCAGCCACTTCGAAACGCAGGACAGCATCGAGATGGGCCAGCCGCTCACCGGCTCGCGGGACTACAACTCCGGCTTCCTCAACCGGCTGGCCTCCGAGCTGGACGCTCAGCAGGCCCTGTCCTTCACCGACCAGTTGCCGATCGCCTTCCGGGGACCGGCGCGGATTGCCAATGCCGCCCTGCGCAACACCGCCAAACCGGCGGTGGACCCGCGCAGCCGGGACCTCATCAGCCGCATGTATCAAGGCCAGGCGCTGGCCGGCAATGTGGAGGAAGGGCTCACCCTGCGGGAAGAACTGGCGCGCGACCTCTCTCCCGAGCGGCTGAAGCAGGACATGGATGCCGCCGGCCGCAATGCCATCCCGGCCAAGGGCTTTGAACTGGAGGCGCGCCGCATTGCGGCCTTGATGCGAGGCCGGTTCAGCCTTGGTTTCATCGACGTGGGGGGGTGGGACACCCATGTCAATCAGGGCGGTGCCACCGGTGCGTTGGCGTCCCGGTTCGAGGAACTCGGGCGCGGCCTGGCGGCCATTGCCGACGAGTTGGGCCCCCACCTGTGGCAGCAGACCACCGTGATGGTGATCAGTGAATTCGGACGTACCTTCCGGGAGAACGGCAACCGGGGCACTGACCATGGCCATGGCAGCGTCTACTGGCTGCTGGGCGGTGGCCTGGCGCGCCAGGGCGGGCCCGTGGTGGGTGAGCAGGTCGCCCTGACCGCCACCACCCTCTTCCAGAACCGCGACTATCCGGTACTCAACGACTACCGGGCGGTGCTCGGCGGCCTCTGGCAGCGGCAATTTGGTCTGTCCAATGCGGCACTGGCCCGCGTGTTCCCATCGGCCGCCCCGCGCGATCTGGCGCTGATCTGAGCGTCCTCGCCCGCTGGCGGCTGCTTCCCTGGAACTCCCGGGCACCGCTCCGTTTGCCTGTCAGCGTGCCCGCAGCCCGCCAGGGCCTCCCTTGATAAAAGCCAAAAGCCGCTTGCAGATGCGAGCAATTCTCATCTAGTATGCTCATCACCCCACCGGGTCGGCGGGCGCGTCAACTGCCCTGAAGCAGCACAACGCCCTCCGACCGGTGGTCTTCCCAGCCAGCGCTCCGCCAGCCTTGCCCGCCGGAACCATCCGGGTCTGTCTTTGCCAGGAGTCGCCATGCCGTCGATGATCCCCACCCCGACAACACCCCTCTTCCATTCGGGAGGGTTTCCGGCCGGTCCACGGGCGGATGACGGCACCTGCACGGCGGCGGACCATCCCGGCGTCGAGTGCCTGCGCTGGATGGGGCTGAAGATTGCCTGCGGCCTGACGCCCGACGACCCCGCACTGCTGCGGCAGCATCAGCTGGCCACGGAGCAATTGATCGGTGCCGGCGTGCTGACGCCTGCCCCCGCTCAGGAGCAGGCCTTGCGGCTGCTGTACGGCGCGGCCCACAACCCCTTGCTACCCTGGCACTGGCGTTGGGCCTGCCTTGACCAGCTCCAGCGGCCCCTGGCCGCCCTGGTGGCCTTGGCCCGCACCGATGAGGCCCTGGCAGCGCGTGTACAGCGCTTCCAGTGGTGCCTGAGCCACAGTCCGTTGAAGGAATCCTGATGAAGCCAACCACCCGCATTGAACGTGACAGCATGGGCGAGATCGAAGTGCCGGTCGAAGCCCTGTATGGCGCCCAGACCCAGCGTGCAGTCAACAACTTCGCCATCAGCCGCCAGCCGATGCCGGAGCGATTTGTGCGGGCGCTGCTGCAGCAGAAAGCCGCCGCCGCGCGCGCCAATCTGAGCCTGGGTCAACTGCCGGAAGACATCGCGCAGGCGATCGACCGCGCCAGCGCGCAATTGCTGCAATCCGCTGATCTGATGAGCCATTTCCCGGTGGAGGTCTACCAGACCGGCTCCGGCACCAGCAGCAACATGAATGCCAATGAAGTGCTGGCCACGCTGGCGACTCGGCTGCTGTCCAACAGCACCACGGTCAGCCCGAACGACCATGTGAATGCCGGCCAGAGCAGCAACGACAGCATCCCGACCGTGCTGCACATCAGCGCCGCGCAGACACTGCAGGGCGAACTGCTACCTGCGCTCGACCATCTGGCTCAGGTGCTGCAGGAGAAGATCACCAGCGACGGCCATCACGTCAAGACGGGCCGCACCCACCTGATGGACGCCATGCCGTTGCGCCTGGGTCAGGAACTCGGCGGCTGGCTGGCGCAGATCGATGCACGCCGGGCGCAGTTGCGGTCGCTGCTGCCCAGCGTGTGCGAACTCGCGCAGGGGGGGACGGCGGTCGGCACCGGCATCAATGCCCATCCGGAGTTTGCACAGCGCTTCTGTGAGGAGTTGTCCGGGCTGACCGGGCTCACGTTCCGGCCGGCGCCGGACTTCTTCGCCGCGTTGTCGGCGCAGGACACGGCGGTGGCACTGTCCGGTGCGCTCAAGGGCGTGGCCGTGACGCTGATGAAGATCGCCAACGATCTGCGCTGGATGAATTCCGGCCCGCTGGCCGGCCTGGCGGAGATCGAACTGCATGCGCTGCAGCCGGGCTCCAGCATCATGCCGGGCAAGGTGAATCCGGTGATTCCGGAGGCGGTGACCATGGTCTGCGCGCAGGTGATCGGCCACGACGCGGCCATCACCATCGCGGGCCAGTCGGGCAATTTCCAGCTCAATGTGATGCTGCCGCTGATTGCGCAGAACCTGCTGGACAGCCTCGCCCTGCTGGCCACCGCTTCGCGGGCACTGGCTGATCAGGCGATCAAGGATTTCCGGGTCAACACCGCCAGCCTGCAGGATGCCCTGGCGCGCAACCCGATCCTTGTGACGGCGCTCAATCGCGAGATTGGCTATTTGAAGGCCGCCGCCATCGCCAAGCGAGCCTATGCGGAAAACCGGCCCGTCCTGGACGTGGCGGCGGAGATGACCGAGATCGACCGCAGTACGCTCCAGCAGATGCTGGACCCATCCAAGCTGACCCATGGCGGACTCTGACAGCGCCACCGCCGCTCCGTCCGGGGGGAGTCCGGAGGTGACGGCAGTCCGGCCCGTACGGCCTGCGCGGTGGCCGTCGGCGCCAGCGGCGCGGTCAGGACCGGATGAGCCGAATGCGCTGGATGGCCTGGCCGCACCGGGCCGCCTGAACCGGCTCAGCGGGCAGAGCCGGTGGCTCATGGCTGGCGGTCCGAACGCGCTGAACGTGCGCCGACTGTTCGGAGCCATCATTTTGCTGGGCGGGGCGTGGCTGCTGTTTCACCAGGGCTGGCGGGCGCTGTCACCGGGCGGTGGTGGCAGTTCGGTCATCGGCATGGCGCTCCAGGCGGGTCTGCTGGCGGCTGCGGCCACCGCACTGGGCACCTTGCCGGCGCTTGGCACGCGCAGCCTCAGCGACCGCGCGCAGGATGGCCTGATGGGTTTTGGCGCCGGTGTGATGCTGGCCGCCTGTGCCTTCTCTTTGATCCTGCCGGGTCTGGCGGCGGCACGTGAGGCCGTGCTGCCCAGCGGTGGCGGGCCTACCGCCGCAGCGCTGATGGTGGCCCTGGCCGTGTTGGCGGGCGCCTGGGCGCTGATGGCCCTGGACCGATGGTTGCCTCATGAGCACTTCATCAAGGGGCGCGAAGGGATGGATACGCAGCGGCTGCGCCGTACCACGCTGTTCGTGATTGCCGTGACGCTGCACAACCTGCCCGAAGGGCTGGCCATGGGCGTGGCCTTTGCGGCCAATGATGCCGTGGCCGCCGCCGGGCTGAGCCTGGCCATTGCCATCCAGGATCTGCCGGAGGGATTTGTCATTGCCGTCGCGTTGATGAGCGTGGGATATGCACGTGCAAAGGCGCTGGCTCTGGGCGCGGCCTCCGGACTGATCGAGCCGGTGGGCGCGGTGCTGGGGGCCTGGGTGGTGTCGGAATGGCCGCTACTGCTCCCGTGGGCCCTGGGCTTTGCGGCAGGGGCGATGCTGTTTGTGATCAGCCACGAGATCATTCCCGAGTCGCATCGCAAGGGCCATGAACGCTGGGCCACCCAGGGGCTGATGCTCGGCTTCGCCATGATGATGGTGCTGGACACCGCGCTCGGCTGAACGCGTTCGACAGGCGGGAATCCGCTGCGCTCAGCGGCGGTGAGACAAGCAGGCCGGCCGGCGCGCATGGGCCCATCGGATGAATCACTCGCCCTCCGCGCGCATCACTTCACAGCTCCTTCGCTGTTGTGGCGGTGGCCGCCGCGCACAAGCGCCTGCCGGGCTTCACCATCAAGGCTCGCACCACAGATGCAGGTCGAGCCGCGATGAAGATGTTCTCCACGCCAGTCCGGGGCACCGCGCACCCATCCGCCTTGGGGCGATGGCCGCTGTGTGCGCAGCGCCTATCGAGCCTGTTGAGCCCCTTGAAGGTTCTCAACGTTCTCAACGTTCCTAACGCTCCGAACGTACCGAATGCTCCGACCGTATCGAGCGTCTGGCGCGCATCCAGGACATCCATCGCGCCACAAGCGCTGTGCCGGTCCGGTGGCGCCCCCTTCCGCATTCTCCAGGCCGCGTCTGGTGTGTGCCTGGCGGCAGCGGCCCTGATGATGACCCTGTCGCAGCCGGTGACAGCCGCCGGACTGAGCCCGTTGGAGCAGCGATGGGTGAACGGCATGGGCCCTGTCATTCACCAGGCTCGCCAGAGCGGCCTGCCCCTGGACATTGCCGTGCGTGCCGAAGAGACGCCGGACGCCTCCCCGCTGGCGCTGGGGTTTGTGAATGGTCGCTGCAAGCTGGTGCTGAGCCTGCGGGGCAATCCGGAAGGTGAAGCCACGCTGGCGCGTATCCCAGAGGGGCTGGAGAAACCCGCACTGGAGCTGATGGCGGCGCATGAACTGGGCCATTGCCGCCGTTATCTGGATGGGGCCTGGTTCGGTCTGCCGGCCGGCTTCAGCGCCAGTGGAATTCCTGAAGGGCTGAGCCCCGAACTGCAGGAAGCCTATCGTTCGATGAAGTCCACCCGCCGTGAAGAGGGCTACGGGGATTTGGTGGCACTGGCCTGGACCCGCCAGCAGCATGCGGAGTTGTATGCGCCGCTGCACGCATGGCTGATGTCCGAACGCAGCCGCGACCACATCCCTGGCGACCATCACGACACGCTGGCCTGGTTGCGACTGGCCAGCAACCCGTCCGCCTTGGGCTCCGGCTCGATCTTTGAGGCCGCACGGCCGTTATGGGAGCAAGCCCTGCAGTCGGAGCACTGAACGGCTCAGGTCCCCTTGGGGCGCGTGATGGCCCCATCAGGTCCGTGCTCCCTTCGGACGCAGGATGTCCGCCCCAGCATTGCGCGCCAGGCGCCGGAACTGCAAGAGCGCCAGCGCATTCAAGGCCGCCACCACCAGGAAGGCGGCCGAGAAGTCACTCACCGCCAGTTGCTCCCGTCCGCCCAGATGGGCCATCACGGCCAGCACCAGCGCACCCACCGCCACACCCATGGCACCCGCCACCTGGCTGGAAATGGCGGCCAGGGTGGAGCTCGCGCCCAACTGATGCTGAGGCAATTCCGACACTGCCAGCGTGTTGATGGCCGTCATCGACATGGAGCGAGAGGCACCGCTCACGATCAGCAGGCCGATCAACAGCGCCCAGGGCGTCTGCGCATCAACCAGCGCAAACGCCGCAATGCTCAATGCGCTGATCAGCCCGGCGCCGATCATCACGCGGCGAAATCCAAAGCGATGCAGGATGGGCGTGGTGACTGTCTTCATGCCCAGATTGGCCGCAAAGTAGGGAAGCAGCATGGCCCCGGCACTGACGGCGTCCTTGCCCATGCCCAGCTGGAACAGCAAGGGCAGCAGAAAGGGTGTGGATTGGATGGCGGTGGACGCCAGGGTGCCACCGGTGGTGGCGATGGCAAAGCTGTGTTGCTCAAACGGCGAGAGGCTCACCACCGGATGCTTCGCCCGGCTCAGATGGCGCACCGTCCAGACCAGCACCGCCAGACCGGCCAGCCCACAAGCCCACGGTGCCAGCCGCCCCTGTGCCGCGCCGACGTCGTGTGACACCCATTCAACGCCACCGATGAACAGCGTCAGACCGCCGGCAGCCCCGATGAAGCCGATCAGGTCGAAGGGGCGTGGCGTGCCGGGCGTATCACGCGGCACCCAGCGCGAGAGCAGCAGCATGCCGATCAAGCCGATGGGCACGTTCAACAGGAAGTTCCAACGCCAGGACGCATAGGTGCTCAGCAGCCCGCCCAGCGGCGGGCCCAGCACCGGGCCGAAGAGCGCGGGCCAGACCAGCAGCGCCTGGATGCCAACGATGTCCTGCTTGCCTGCACCACGCAGTGCCATGGTCCGCCCGAGGGGCAGCAACAGGCCACCCCCGATGCCTTGCACCACCCGGGCCAGCACCAGTTGAGCCGGCGTCTGCGCCAGGCCGCACAACAAGGAGGCGAGCGTGAACACACCAACGCCGATCAAGAACATCTTGCGCAGCCCGTGCCGCTCGCCCAGCCAACTGGACAAGGGCAACACCGCCGAAGCGGCCAGCAGATAAGCGGTGACCACGGCACTGAGCGCCAGCGGCGGCACCCCCTGCGAGGCAGCAATGGCCGGCAACGAGGTGTTGAGGATGGAGCCATCCAGCACCAGCATGAACATCACTGCCGCGATGGCAAGCGTCATCCGGCGGCTTTGGGGAGCAAGAGACATTTGGGGGGGGTGTTGGCCGCGGCGGCGTGCAGGGAACGACCCCGCCGGCCACGTGATCGGGTCTTGTCGGAAAGACGGTCAGCTTAGGCGCGACCGTTGACAAGGTCAATCAATTGAGCCGTCTGAGGGGCTGTTCATCGCCCAGGTTTCCGCTGCGCCTTGGCCTCACTCAGCGGCCGCTGAGAGCGGCTACTGAGAGCTGCCGCTGAGAGCTGCCGCAGTCGGCGGCAGAGGCAGCGGAGGAGCTCAAGGGCCAGAGGTCGGGGCCGGACCTTGCTTGCCAGAGGCCACGGCATGCGCAGGGTTCTCGCGCAGGATGTTGCAGAACAGGGCGCCTTGCTCGATGGCATCGTCGAGTGCCACGTGGGTATGGGGCAAGCGGTCGAACCAGTGTCTGGGCATGCGGCGTTTGGTGGTGTCGCGGAAGGGGGTGCCCAGCACCGCCATGGCGTAACTCTTGATGTCCAGCGCGGAGAAGCTGAACGGGCTCTGGCCCGTGAAGCGGATGAGATACCAGTAGACAAACAGGAAGTCGAAACCTGCGGGATATCCGACAAACACGGGCTTGCCGGGCAAGGTGGCGATCCAGTCCACATAGCGCCGCATGGCCGCTTCGGGTGCTTCCAGGTCGGTTCGGCAGGCCGCCCAAGCCTCGGGCTGCGTGGCCCACCAGGCGGCCGTCTGCGGATGAGCGGTGGCGCCAGGCAGGGTTTCCAGATTCGCCGCGAAGGTCCCGATCAGTTGCTTGTCGGCGGTGTACGCCGCTGTGCCGAAGCTGAGCATCGAATGCGGGCCCGGAATCGGCCCATCGGTTTCAACGTCGGTGCTGAGGTAGATCTCGTTCATGACCTGGATTGTGCGCGGAGGTCGCCGCGCCCGCAGCCTTGTCTTGACACCTCACTGTTGTCACCTGAACTACGCCCCCCCCTGCTTCGGGCTTCCCGCCTATTCGCGCAAGCACGCTGACGCCGCGCGGGATGGCTCCCCCGCCCGTGCCGACCCGTGGCATAGACGCGCTGCGAATCCACCTAGGCGGCCTGGGCAGCCCCCCAGGTCCGGGCTTCAGCCGATCGTCAGTCGGCGGCCTTGCGCAGCCGGAATTCGGCCGCCTGCGCGTGCGCCTGCAAACCTTCACCGTACGCCAGCGTCGCCGCGATCGGCCCGAGCACCTGCGCGCCCGCTTCGCTCACCTCGATCAGGCTGGACCGCTTCTGGAAGTCATACACGCCCAGCGGGGAGGAAAAGCGCGCCGTGCCGGAGGTCGGCAGCACATGGTTGGGCCCGGCGCAATAGTCCCCCAGCGATTCGCTGGTGAAGGCGCCGAGGAAGATCGCGCCGGCATGGCGCAGCAAGGGCTCCCAGCGATGGGGATCGCTGCTGGAGACTTCCAGATGCTCCGGCGCAATGCGGTTGCTGATCTCGCAGGCCTCTTCCATCGACCGGGTATGGATCAGGGCCCCGCGTCCTTCCAGCGAAGCGCGGATCACCGCCTGGCGCGGCATGCCCGGCAGCAGGCGTTCGATGGCTTCCCGCACACGACCGATGTAGTCCAGGTCCGGGCACAGCAGGATGCTCTGCGCCAGTTCGTCATGTTCGGCCTGGCTGAACAGGTCCATGGCCACCCAGTCCGGCGGTGTGGTGCCATCGGCCAGCACCAGGATTTCGCTGGGGCCGGCGATCATGTCGATGCCGACCTGACCAAACACATGCTTCTTGGCGCTGGCCACGTAGGCGTTGCCCGGGCCGGTGATCTTGTCCACCCGCGGGATGGTGGCCGTGCCATAGGCCAATGCAGCCACCGCCTGCGCGCCGCCCACGGTAAACGCGCGATGCACACCCGCCACATAAGCGGCGGCCAGCACCAGCGGGTTTTTCTCGCCGCGCGGCGTGGGCACCACCATGATGATTTCCGGCACGCCAGCCACCTGCGCCGGAATGGCATTCATGAGCACGCTGGAGGGATAAGCCGCCTTGCCGCCCGGCACATAGATGCCGACACGGTCCAGCGGCGTGACCTTCTGGCCCAGCAGCGTGCCGTCTTCATCGCGGTAGCTCCAGCTTTCACCACAAGCCTTCTTCTGGCGCTCGTGATAGTGGCGCACCCGCTCGGCGGCCTGCGTCAGCGCTTGGGCCTGCGCCGGCGGCAGGCCTTCAAACGCGGCCTTGAGTTCGTCGCGGGTCAGTTCCAGCTGCCCGACCGAAGCCGCCTGCAGATGATCGAACCTGGCGGTGTAGTCCAGCACGGCCGCATCCCCGTGTTGACGCACCGCTGCCAGGATGTCGGCCACGCGGGACTCGATCTCCGCATCGGTCTCGGCGGACCAATGCAGCACCTGGCGGAAGGCCGCCTCGAAGTCAGCATCGGAGGTGTGCAGGGTACGAAGGTTCAGCATGGGGAACTCCAGGATTCCAGAACTCAGGCGTGGCGGCCGGCGGTAGCAGGTGCGGGCGCGGCCACCGCAGCAGCAATCGCGTCGATCATGGGTTTCAGGATTTCACGCTTGAGCTTGAGCGCGGCCTGGTTCACCACCAGGCGGGACGAGATGTCCATGATGCGTTCCACCTCCACCAGCCGGTTGGCTTTGAGCGTGCTGCCGGTGGAGACCAGGTCGACGATGGCATCGGCCAGGCCGGTCAACGGCGCCAGCTCCATGGAGCCATACAGCTTGATGAGGTCGACGTGTACGCCCTTGTCGGCAAAGTGCTGCCGGGCAATGCTGGTGTATTTCGTGGCCACCCGCAGGCGGGACCCCTGCTGCACCACACCGGCATAGTCGAAATCGTCGCGCACGGCCACGCTCATGCGGCAGCGGGCGATCTGAAGATCCAGCGGCTGGTAGAGGCCCACGCCGCCGTGCTCGATCAGCACGTCGCGTCCCGCCACGCCGATGTCCGCGCCGCCATATTGCACATAGGTGGGCACATCGGTGGCCCGCACCAGCACCACACGGACCTTGGGCTGGTTGGTGGGCAGGATGAGCTTGCGGGAACTCTCCGGATCTTCCAGCACCTGGATGCCGGCACTGGCCAGCAGCGGCAGGGTCTCTTCGAAGATGCGGCCCTTGGAAAGTGCCAGGGTGATCATGCGGTGTCCTCGTTGAACGTTGGGTTCAGCGGGACGGCAGCGGGATCACCGGACGGCGCCACACCGCCACCCGCTGTTCAGAGCTGGGTGGCTGTCAGGAATGGTGATGCAGGACGGTGCCCTGCTGGGCCCATTCAGCGGGAGTGAGGGTCTTCATGGACAGCGCGTGGATCTGTTCACGCATGCGGTCGCCCAGGGCCTGGTAGACCCGCTGATGGCGGCGCACCCGGCTGAGGCCCTCGAATTCGGCCGAAACGATGGTGGCAAAGAAATGCCGCCCATCACCTTCCACCTGCAGTTCGGTGCAGGGAAGGCCCTGGGCGATGTAGCTTTGCACTTCGGAGGGGGTCGGGTCAGCCATGGCCACGAGTTTACCCTCAGCCGCGAATCTTGTAGCCGCGGCGCAGCAGCTCCAGCGCGGTGCCGGCCACCACGCAGAAGCTCAGGCCCACCACGGCCAGGCTGGTCCAGGGGGAGACATCACTCACGCCGAAGAAGCCGTGACGGAAGCCGTCGATCATGTAGAAGAACGGATTCAGATGGCTCACGCCCTGCCAGAACGGCGGCAGTGAATGCACCGAATAGAACACGCCGGAGAGGAAGGTCATCGGCATGATGATGAAGTTCTGGAAGGCCGCCATCTGGTCGAACTTCTCCGCCCACAGGCCGGCGATCAAGCCCAGCGACCCCAGCATGCCGGCGCCCAGCACCGCAAACACCAGGATCCACAGCGGCTGGGCCAGGCCCGGCGGCGCAAACCAGCAGGTGACCAGGAAGACGCCCATCCCCACCATCAGGCCACGCACCACCGAGGCCCCCGCATAGGCCAGGTACCAGGCCCAATGGGACAGCGGTGTCACCAGCAGGAACACCAGATTGCCGGTGATCTTGCTCTGGATGAGCGACGACGAGCTGTTGGCGAAGGCGTTCTGCAGCACGCTCATCATCACCAGGCCGGGGATCAGGAAGCTGGTGTAGCCCACCGTCCCATACACCTTCACATGGTCTTCCAGCACATGGCCGAAGATCAGCAGGTACAGCACAGCGGTGAGCACCGGGGCCCCGACAGTTTGAAAGCCCACCTTCCAGAAGCGCAGCACTTCCTTGTAGAACAGGGTGCGGGCGCCCGCCAGGCGCATACCGCTGAAGATGCCGCCGCTCATGCGTGCGCTCCTTGCATGATTTCGAGGAAGACGTCTTCCAGGTCCGCCCGGCCGATCTCCAGATCTTCCACCGGGCAGGCGGCTTCCCGCAGCGTGGCCAGAATGTGCTCCACCTCGGCCGCGTCATGGGCCTTGATCTGCACGATCCGGCCAGTGATGCGGGACTGGTCCCGCAGCGACACCGGCAGCGCCGCATCCGTCTTGAACTGCAGCATGGTCGAGGCCCGGCCAGCCAGCAGCTCCGACGTACGGTCCAGCGCCACGATACGGCCGTGCTTCAGCATGGCGATGCGGTGGCACAGGGCTTCCGCTTCTTCCAGATAGTGGGTGGTCAGCAGGACGGTGTGCCCTTCGCGGTTCAGGCGGGCGATGAACTGCCACAGCGTCTGGCGCAGTTCCACATCCACCCCGGCCGTGGGCTCGTCCAGCACGATGACGGGCGGGCGATGCACCAGCGCTTGCGCCACCAGCACCCGGCGCTTCATGCCGCCGGAGAGTTGCCGCATGTTGGAGTGGGCCTTGTCCGCCAGACCGAGGTTGAGCAGCAGCTCGTCGATCCAGTCATCGTTGTTGCGCACACCGAAGTAGCCACTCTGGATGCGCAGGGTTTCGCGGACGCTGAAGAACGGGTCGAACACCAGCTCCTGCGGCACGATGCCCAGGCGCTTGCGGGCGTCGGCGTAGTCGTTCACCACATCATGACCGAGCACCGACACCGAGCCGCCACTGGCGCGCGACAGGCCGGCCAGGATGCTGATCAGGCTGGTCTTGCCAGCACCGTTCGGGCCCAGCAGGCCGAAGAACTCACCGGGCTGGATGTCAAAGCTGACCTCATCCAGCGCCTTGACCTGGCCGGAGCGGTAGGTCTTGCTGACCGAGTGAAAGCGGAGGGCGGGCGGACCGCCGGCCGGCGGCGACAGCGGCGCCGGCGTGGGAGGGGAGCTAACGGGCATGGGCCGGGATTGTAGGGAGCCCCTCGGGAACTCGCTGATTTGGGGAATTGGCCCACGATTGCCCCTCGAAGAAGGGCCCAGTGCAAGCATGGAGGGGTCCGCTTGATGACAGAATCGCCGCAAATTAGTATCAGACCCCATGGCCACCAAGAAGCCGCGCCGCACCGCCGAACGCATCCTCGAAGTCACGCTCGACCTGTTCAACCGCTTTGGGGAACCGAATGTGTCGACCACGCTGATCTCGGCGGAACTCGGCATTTCGCCGGGCAACCTGTACTACCACTACCCGGCCAAGGACGAGCTCATCAACGCCCTGTTCGGCCGTTATGAGAAGTCCCTCTCGGAGCTGCTCACGGCCACCGAGAATGTGCGCAATGTGGAAGACGCCTGGCTGTTCTTCCACATGCTGTTCGAACTGATCTGGCAGCACCGCTTTCTCTACCGGGACCTCAACGACCTGCTGTCCAAGAACCGCAAGCTGGAAACCCACTTCCAGAATGTGCTGAACCAGAAGAATCAGGCCATGGTCAGCATCCTGACCGGGCTGCAGCAGGGCGGCGCCCTGAGCATGCAGGTGCGTGAAGCCGTGCCCACCGCCAATGCAATGGTGGTGCTGCTGAGCTACTGGCTCAGTTATGAATATGTGCGAGACCCGCGCAACGCGCTGGAACCCGAACGGGCCGGCGAAGCCTTGATGCGCGGCGCTTTCCACGTGCTGGGCCTGCTGCTTCCCTATCTGGAACCGGCTTCCCGGGAGCATCTGTTCCAACTCGTCGGCCAATATCAATCGACACCGGCCCCGGTCCTGGGGCGCACGCCGCACGGAGGCCCGGGGCCGGCCAACGGCGGCAGCGCCGGGACCTCAGCCTGAGTCGGCAGCACGGGTCTGGTCTCTAGCAGCAAGACCGCCCCAACTCCTCGGCAGAAACCCTGAAAGCGGGCCGATCCGGACCCCCTGGGTGATGGTTGGCGCCGTAAAAAGCAAGCCTATAAGCTAGGGGGTCTTGTCACCGAATCATGGAGTGCAATTCAATGAAGCGCCTGCTGAGCACCGCCGCCGTTCTGTCCCTGGCCCTGGCCTCGATGGCCCAGGCGGCCACCGCCGAATCTTCCGAAGCCCAGGCCCTGCGCGCTGAATGCGCGGCCAAGAATGAGGTGAAGTTCGACGCACCGGCCGGCGACAACGAATACCGCTTTGTCTACAGCAAGGGCCAATATCGCGGCGAAGCCAAGGACGGCACCGCCATCGACTGCAGCGCCAAGCAATACACCCAGTTCCTGGCCAGTGCCGATCCGGTGCGGGTGATGGAGGCCTATCCGACAGCCGCCGGCCGCGCCAAGGTAGGCGCCAAGGCTGCCAGCAAATAAGTCGGGTTCTCCGGGTCCGCACGACGCCGCCTGCGGGCTCTTACCCCTCCCGAAAGAACTTCAGCGGCGCCAGGTCCGGAAAGACCGTGGGGCGTTTCCCCTGGGCGGCCGCAAAGGCTTCCATCAGGTTGGCGTTCTGCCAGATGGCCGCCTGCAACCAGCCCATCTGCTGCAGGCTGTCCTTGACGCTGTGATCGCGGGCGTAATGCAGCGCCTGCTTGCTGCCCCACACCGCCACCGGCGGCTTTTGCGCGATGTCCCGGGCGCACTGCAACGCGGCCTGCACGCAGGCCTCCTGCGTGCCCAGCACCTCGTTGACCAGGCCGACCGCCAGCGCTCGCGAAGCCGGCATCCGGCGTCCGGTATAGGCCAGCTCCTTCACCACACCCAGCGGCATCAGCTTGGGCAGACGCTGCAGCGTGCCGAGATCGGCGGTCATGCCGATATTGATCTCCTGGATGCAGAAGAAGGCATCTTCACTGGCAAAGCGAAGATCACAGGCTGCCACCATGTCCACCGCACCACCGATGCATCCCCCGTGAATCGCTGTCACGGTCGGCACCCGCAGGTCGTCCAGCCGGTTGAAGGCGTGCTGCATGTCGGCCAGTAGATCCACCACGGCGGCGCGGCCTTCGGCACTGCGGTCATCCAGCGTCACGGCGCCGCTTTTGAAGACATCCAGCGACATGCCCGCACTGAAATGTCGCCCGGTGGACGAGATCACCAGCGCCCGCACCGAGCTGCTGCGGTGCAGCCCGTCCAGCAGGCTTTCCAGTTCCCGCCACATCTGCGGCG
Organism: Roseateles sp. SL47; assembly: GCF_026625885.1. Taxonomy (NCBI): domain Bacteria; kingdom Pseudomonadati; phylum Pseudomonadota; class Betaproteobacteria; order Burkholderiales; family Sphaerotilaceae; genus Roseateles; species Roseateles sp. SL47. Next base: position 238,516 of record NZ_CP113068.1, read on the forward strand.
ACATCGTGTTCATCTCCGCCGGACGGTTGAGCACCAGGTGGGCCACGCCCGCGTCTTCGGTGAGGCTGAAGCATTCCATGCAGGTCTCCGTGATCAGCCATGATCGGCATTGATGGGGGAATGCTAGCGGCTGCCTCCTTGCGCACGCGTCCGGTTGGTGACGCCGCAAGGGCACAATCAGGGCATCAACGGCATCAACGGCAAACGGCATCCAGCGCGGCAGCCCCAACACTGCCACACCCACCCTGCCACACCCGTCTCTGCCACACCCACCCCTGCCACACCCGCTTCCGCCACCCCCGCCCCTGCCCTCGCCGCCTCCCTCCCCCTGCCAAACGAGCCTCCAATGACCGACCACTGGGACTTCTATTTCCTGCACATCGATGAGCACCCCGCGTCGATCTATGTGGATCTCGGCATGGAGTCGCAGGCGCCGCTGGCCGCCCTGCCGCACCTGGCGCTGTTGCGCCTGCCGATGCTCCGGCCGCGGGGCGACGGGCTGTCCAGCCGGGAAGAGTTCAACACCCTGTCGGCCATTGAGGACGCCCTCACGGCGCAAGTGCAGGGAGACGATGCAGGGTATGTTGGCCGCAATACCTGCGAGGGCCACCGCGACTTCTTTTTCTATGTGGCCGACCCCGCCGCCTGGGCCAAGCGGGTAGACCACGTCATGGCGCAGTACCCCGACTATCAGGGCCGCACCAGCACGCGGGAAGAGGCCGACTGGTCCACCTATTTCAATGTCCTGCTGCCCGGCCCCGCCAACCGGCAGAGCATGGAGAACCGGCAGGTCTGCGAGCGGCTGGAGGAACTGGGCGACCCCTTGACCGCTGCCCGCCAGTTGGACCATTGGAGCTATTTCCCCGACGAAGCCTCCGCCAGAGCCTTCATCGAAGAAGCGCAAAGCCTGGGCTTCTCCCTGACCGAGGGCCCGCTCCAGGCGGAAGACGGTGGCGCGTTCAGCGTCCAGTTGGCCCGTACCGACATCCCGTCTTTCCAAGGCATCGACGCCGTCACCCTGCCGCTGTTCGAAGCCTCGTTGCGCCACGGTGGCGATTACGACGGCTGGGCCTGCCACGTCGAGAAATAAAAAGACCCGCACTGCTGGCCTTGCGGACAGCGGGTGCGGGTCAAACACGGAGTCAGCGAGACTCTTTCACTGCCCCGGCCAAAGCCGGGTTGCAGGCGCCCGCCGCGAGGGGAAGCGGGACGCGCGTGCGGGGATCAGGCCTTGAAGAAGGCCAGCAGGTCCGGATTGATCACTTCCGGGTGGGTCGAGCACATGCCGTGCGACAGGCCCGGATAGACCTTCAGCGTGGAACCCTTGACCAGCTTGGCCGACAGCAGCGCCGAGTTGGCGATCGGGACGATCTGGTCGTCTTCACCGTGCAGGATCAGCGTGGGCACGTCGATCTTCTTCAGGTCTTCGGTGAAGTCGGTTTCCGAGAAGGCCTTGACGCCTTCATAGTGCGCCTGGATGGAGCCGGCCATGCCCTGCAGCCACCAGTGTTCGCGGATGCCTTCGGACACCTTGGCGTTCGGACGGTTATAGCCGTAGAACGGAATGGTCAGGTCCTTGTAGAACTGCGAACGGTTGCCCGCCACGCCGGCACGGATGCCGTCAAACACATCCATCGGCAGGCCGCCGGGATAAGCGGCCGTCTTCAGCATGATCGGCGGCACGGCGCCGATCAGCACGGCCTTGGCCACACGCTTGCTGCCATGACGGCCGATGTAGCGCGCCACTTCACCACCGCCGGTGGAATGGCCCACGTGGAGGGCGCGCTTCAGGTCCAGGTGTGCGGTCACTGCGGCCAGATCGTCGGCATAGTGATCCATGTCGTGGCCGGTGGCCACCTGGCTGGAACGGCCATGACCACGGCGGTCATGGGCAATGACGCGGTACCCCTTCTGGAGGAAATACAGCATTTGCGTATCCCAGTCGTCCGAGCTCAGGGGCCAGCCGTGGGAAAAGACCACGGGTTGGGCCGACTTGTCGCCCCAGTCCTTGTAGAAGATCTGGACGCCGTCCTTGGTGGTGACGAAACTGCTGCTCATGGATTGTTCTCCTTGCGGGTGATGGGAGTGGGACTGAGGGCTGTTGGGCGTGGCGGCAAGTGCTGCGCCCGGCAGTGCCAGGGACGCCGCCAGGCCTGCGCCACTCAACAAAAGGTCACGACGCGAAAGGTCCGCGGCGCTCAACGGGGGAGGTGTGGACACCTGAAGACTCCTTGGAGTTGCCTGAAGATTCGGGGTTACCGCCGAACTGCTGGTAGGCAGTGCAACGATTATTCGAAGACCGGCGTGAAAGCGCTTCCCGCGCTCGCCAGTCGAGGCTCTACTCCTTCCGGGCCATGCGGCCCTGCCCCCTTCTGCGCCCCTTCTGCGCCCGCTCTGCGCCGGTGCTGGGCCGGTTCTGCGCCCGCCCTCCACCCGTGCTCCGCCCGTGTTCCGCCCGTGTTCCGCCCTTGACGCAGGCCTTCAGCCGCCAGCTTCCCACGGGAGCATCAGCGCCAGCGTCAGCAGTTGCTGAAACTCCGGCTCGAACGCATCGATGATGGCCTGCGGGTCAGGGCACAGGCCGGCATCGGTGAGCAGCCCGAACTGCACCTGCCCGGCATAGGTCAGCAGGCTCACGCCCACGCCGACATCACCGGACTGCGGCACCCAGAACATCACCCGCTCCACCGTGGCGCCGCAGAACTGCAACGGCCGGTCCGGCCCCGGCACATTGGTCATCACTGCCGTCGCCTTGCGCTGGAAGTCATTCAGCAGCACCTGCTGCTCCGGTTTCAGCAGGCCCGCAGCAGCCATCAGACCAAAGGCCAACACCGGCTGAAGGCTGGATTTGAGGTCTCTCATCCGACTGTGCACGGCATACAGCCGTTGCACCGGATTGCTGATGCCGATCGGCAGCACCAAGGGCACCACACCGAAGCGATTGCCCAGTTGCCAGGCCTCCTCCATCGGCCGCAGATTCACCGGCACCATGGCGCGGATCTCCTGGCCACGAGGATCGTCGCCGTGGGCACGCAGGTAGGCACCGATGGCACCGGCCACACAACTCATCAGCAGGTCATTGACCGACACGCCCAGGGATTTGCTCACGGCCTGGACCGCATCCAGCGGCAGGCCCGGACTCCAGGCCACTCGCTTGGACACCCCGGGGCGGCCCTTGAGCCGGGTGGGGGAGTCGTCTTCCACACAAGCCAGAGCGGCCATGTCGCTGGCCACCTGGGCACTGAGGAAGTCCGCCGCATCGACGGGGGTCGCGCCCTTGGCCGACGGGCGCAACTGTCCAGCGCGCTGCTGGAGGGCCCGCACGGTCCAGTCGTTGATCGGTTTGAGGAAGGCATCGGTCCAACCGTCGGCTGGGGATGAGACTGTGCCCGCAGTCGCCGTTGTGGTCGCCGCTGCAGCCGCAGATGCAGGTGCCGCCGCTCCGCGACCCGAGCGAGGCCCGCCATCGGTGATGGACAGGATCACCGCAATCAACGCCAACCCGTCCGCAATGCAGTGGTGCACCCGCACGATCAGCGCGCTGCCACCGTCATAGGCTTCCACCAGATGCATCTGCCAGAGCGGATGGTCCGGGTCCAGCGGCTCGGCCGCCAACGCGGCCACGCGCGCTTTCAAGGCCGATTCCAGGCCCTGAGTGCGCTTGCGGGGCAGTGTCTCCGCCACCACCTGCTGCGCCAGATCCAAGGTGTCGTCCTCCACCCAGAGCGGCCCATCGGGGCTTTCCACCACCCGCTGGCGGAACCGGTCATGGCGCAGCAACCGCTCACGCACCCGTTCCCGCAACTGCGCCAGGGTGATCGACGGACGCAGCAGCCACAGGCTGAGAATGACCATCCGGCTGGAGGGCGATTCCAGCCGAAGCCAGGCAGCATCCATGGCGGCCATGCGTTCACCCTTCAGCGATGGCAGGCGCGGCGGCGCAGGGGCCACGGTGTCCCGGCGTTTCTTCATGAAGTAGAGAGCACGCCCCAGGCGGGGAAGCGCGGCAGGATGGTTAACATTGAGCGCAACCACCCCATTGTCATCAATGGGGCGACGGTCCACATTCTGGGAGACACCATGAGCCTCAAGGAACAATTCGACGCCGCCGTTGCGGATTCCAAGCAACTGCCGGAACGCCCGGACAACATGACGCTGCTGAAGCTGTATGCGCTGTTCAAGCAAGCCAGCAGCGGCGATGTGGACGGTGAACGCCCCGGCTTCACCGACATGGTCAACCGCGCCAAGTACGACGCATGGAAGGGTCTGGAAGGCACCAGCCAGGAAGACGCCATGCAGCAGTACATCGACCTGGTCGAAAGCCTGAAGTAAGGTCTCCCATGGCCGACATTCACGTCCATCGCGCCCATGCCTTCGGGCTCACGCGCGCCCGCGCCATTGCCTTGTCTTGGGCCGAAGAGCTGGAGGAGCGCTACCGGATGGACTGCACCATCCATGAAGGCGACGACAGCGACACCGTCACCTTCGTGCGCGACGGCGTGAACGGCAGCCTGGAGGTGCGGGCCGACAGCTTCGAGCTCCAGGCCAAGCTCGGCTTCCTGCTCAGCGCCTTCCGCCAGCAGATTGAAGCCGAGGTCGGCCGCGTGTTGGACGCCCTGCTGGCCAAGGAGGCCGGCACGGCGGGCAAGACACGCGTCAAGACAACCAGCAAGCCCACGAAGCCGCGCAAGCGCTGAGCTCATCCGCCCGCCGCGAGCTGGGCCCGCCGTTCATCCTTGGGCAGCTTCGCCAGGCGTTTGACCTCGGCATAGAAACGGTCCCAGTCCCGGCCCTGGCGCTCGAAAAGACGGATGAAGTCCGGCACCAGGTCGGTATAGCTGCCTTGGATGGCCAGTGCCGGAGTGTTGAGTGTCGAGAACCAGCGGTCGAAGCGGTCGTCACCCTTCCACTGATCGCGCTTGAGCACTTCGTACTGCTGGCGCAGCTGGGCAAAAACCTCGGCCTTGCCGGCCCGCTTTTCGTCATCACTGACGGTGCTCTGGAAGAGTTCCCGCAGCCGGTCGCGGCTGTTGCGCAGCAGCGCCTGCATCTGGTCCTGCCGCTGGCGTGAGTTCTCGTCCGAGGCCAGCGCCTCGGGCCGTTGCGCCAGCCACCGCGCCACGCCGATCTGCTCAACGGCCGTTGCGAAGCTTTCGTTGAAAGTAGTGTCGTCGTCCGCATAGGCCACCTGATGGGCCAGTTCGTGGAAGACCATCCGGGCCAGCTGACCTTCGGGATAGTGGATGAACGTGTTGAGCAGCGGATCACCGCCCATCCAGTTGCTCCAGCCCAGCGAGGAATAGGCAGGCACCCCATACACATACGGTTCCAGGCCTTCGCTCTTGAGCTGCGAGGCCAGCGCCAGCGCGTCCTCCCGCTTGAAATAGCCCCGGTAGCCGGCACACCCCATGATCGGATAACACCAGGTCTTGAGCTGCAGGCTCAGGGGCGGTGTGGCCACCACATTCCAGACGGCCGAGCTCCGGTGCAGGTCGGCGTACTGGCGATAGCTGCGGTTGTCCGGCAGATGCAGCTCGGTGGTGGCGAAGTCGCGCAGATGCTTGGAAAGCTCCAGTTGCTGGCGCAGCGTCGGGTCCAGGTCCGGTTGGGCCAGCCAGTCGTCCACCGGCTTGGCGGCCCGCACCAGCGACAGGTGGCCGGACAGCGACTGACCGTAATAGCCCCACTGCGCGCAGCCGCCCAGCGCACCGACCAACAACAGGGGGAGCAGGCGCAGTGGGCGCGTCAGGCGCGTCAGGTGCGTCAGGCGCGTCAGGCGCATCAGGCCCAGCAGAGGCCTCTGGCGCATCCACCAGGCGCGTCTGCGATGGTGGCACTGCACCGTGGTGGAGCCCCCCCAAACAACGACCCGGGCAGCCGCACCAGACGCAACAGCAGACACGACAGCACACGCGACCAGAGACGCAACAGCAGTTAGCCCAGCAGATACCGCAGCAACTAGCGCAGCAAATACCGCAGCGGATACCGCCGTGCAGGCAACAGCAGCGCGGGCCATCACGCCGCACTCACCTCTACGAGGCAATCGTAGAAGCACGGAGCCCGCCCCAGGTCGGTCAGTTGCTGATGCGTCACCTCATTCACATTGCGCCCGTCCAGGCCCAGCTTGCGCCACCAAATACCCAGACCATGCACCACCCCGGGCCGCGCGCGCGGCGAAATCGCCAGCCGGCAGCGGTAGCTGCCCCGGTCATTCAATACCCGCACCGTCTGCCCGTCGGCCAGTCCGCGGGCCTGTGCATCGGCCTCGTGCATTTCCAGCAACTGTTCCCCTTCGATATCGCGCAGGCTGGTGACATTCACAAAGCTGCTGTTGAGGAAGTTGCGGGCCGGCGGCGAGATCATCGCCAGCGGATAACGGGCCGCCAGCGCGGGCGCACTGCGCCGGCTTTCATAGTTGGGCACATAGTCGGCGCCCACGGCATTGGCCTTGCCGTTGGCCGTGGGGAAACCGCCGTTGGCAAACGGGGCTTCCGGCAGCGGCAGCGGGAACCAGCCGCGCTCCCGCAGTCGGTCCACCTCCACCACCGGACCAAACGCCTGCCGCAGCAGCGTTTCGTCGTCTTCCTGCAGGGCCGGTTCGTCCAGGCCCATGGCCGCTGCCAGGTCCCGGAAGATCTGGGTGTTGGACCGGGCCTCGCCCAGCGGCGCCACCGCCTGCTCGTTGATCAGCACATCGGTATGCCCATAGCTGGTGTGAATGTCCAGATGCTCCAGCTGGGTGGTGGCCGGCAGCACATAGTCCGCCAGGTCAGCCGTGTCGGTCATGAAGTGCTCCAGCACCACCGTCAGCAGGTCCGGCCGCTGGAAGCCCGCCACCACCTTTGGGGATTCAGGCGCCACCGCCACCGGGTTGCTGTTGTAGACGATCAGCGCCTCGATGCGCGGGCCAAACGTCGGCGAGGCCGGACGCAACAGGTCGTCCCCGATGGTGCTCATGTTGATGGTGCGGCTGGGCCGGCCGGCCCGGAGGTCCGCCCGCTCCAGCGCCGGATTGCGCACCGGGGCAAACCAGCCGGAACTCGACAGCAGCAGCCCGCCGGCACGATGCCGCCAGGCGCCGGCGAGACAGGGCAGCAGGGCAATCAGCCGCACGGCATTGCCACCGCCACGCACCCGCTGCATGCCGTAGTTCAGCCGGATGGCGGCCGGTGCGGTGGTGCCGTACTCCCGGGCCAGTGCGCGCACCACATCGGCCGTGAGGCCACATTCCTCGGCCGTACGCTCCGGCGTCCAGGCCAGCGCGCGTTCCCGCAGTTCGTCCCACCCCTCCACATGGCGGGCGATGTAGTCATGGTCCAGCCAGTCATGGGCCACCAGCTCGTGGATGAGGCCCAGGGCCAGGGCACCGTCGGTGCCGGGCAGCAGGGCCACATGCTGATGACACTTGTCGGCAGTTTCGGTCTTGCGTGGATCGATGCAGATCAGCCGGGCGCCCTGGCGCTTGGCCTGATTGGCAAAGGTCCAGAAATGCAGGTTGGAGGCGATGGAGTTGCTGCCCCAGATCAGGATCAGCTTCGATTCGGCATAAAACGGCAGGTGCATGCCCACCTTGTGCCCATAGGTGGCCGCCAGCCCGGCACCACCGGCCGAGGCACAGATGGTGCGGTCCAGGCAGGAAGCCCCCAGCCGGTGAAAGAAGCGGGCCGCCATCCCCTCCCCCTGCAGCACGCCCATGGTGCCGGCATAGCTGTAGGGCAGGATGGCCTGCGGGTCCCGGTCCGCGATCGCCTTCAGACGTCCACCGATTTCCGACAGCGCCTGTTGCCAGGTGATTCGCTCGAAACGAGGCGTATCGTGCTTGGCGCTCACCCGCTTCAGAGGGTGTAGCACCCGGTCGGGATGGTAGGTACGCTCCGGATAACGTGACACCTTGGTACACAAGGCGCCGTGGGTGCTGGGATGGTCCGGCTGGCCTTGCACCTTGACCACCCGGCCGTTGTCCACCGTCACCCGCAGGGCACACGTGTCCGGGCAGTCGTGGGGGCAGGCACCTTTGACGATGCGCTGCGCTGATGGGGAGGCTGGCAATACGGCCTCAGGCTGTGGCGTAAGGTTCACGGAAGATCCAGAGAGGACGACACTCATGCGCCAACTATTGCACAGCCGCCAAGCGCTTTCGTTTTCTTACCGAACGAGCCCTTCACAAGCAGCTAAGCTCGTGCAAATTAAGGCCTTTTTTGTCAGTCTGTTTTCCGGACAATCGCGTCAACAATACAAGTTGGCCTGTCGCCCGGTCTGTTGTCCCGCCTGACAGGTCCGCTACAGCCATCTCCGGGGAGTCCCTCTTGCATCGTCGTCAAGTCCTTGCCTCCATCAGCGCCCTGGGTGCGCTGGCCACTGTTCCCTTCAGCGCGCCTGTGGCGGCTCAGGATCGTCGCCGTCTGGTCCTCGGCCAGTCGGCCCCGATGAGCGGCCCGTCGGCCCAGTTGGGTCTGCAGATGCAGGCAGGCGCCCGGCTGTTCTTTGACGCCCAGAATGCGGCCGGTGGCATCAACGGCACCACCATCGAGCTGCGCTCGCTGGACGACGGCTATGAGCCGGATCGTGCCAAGGCCAACACCGAAAAGCTGATTGCCGATGACGTGTTTGCGTTGTTCGGCTATGTGGGTACACCCACCTCGCTGGCGGCGCTGCCGCTGGTCAATCAGGCCAAGGTCCCTTTCTTTGCCCCGCTGACGGGTGCGGAATCCCTGCGGGAGCCGTTCAGTCCGTGGGTGTTCCACATTCGCGCGTCGTACTACGACGAAACCGCGCTGATCGTGAAGCAACTGACCCATCTGGGCCTGATGCGCATCTCGGTCTTCCATCAGAACGACGCCTACGGCAAGGCCGGCCTGGACGGTGTGGTCCGGGCGATGAAGCCGCTGTCCATCCAGCCGCAGGCGATTTCCACGGTGGAACGCAACAGTGTGGACGTGGCCAAGGCGGTGAAGGAGCTGGTGCAGACCGGGTCCCCGCCGGAAGCGATCGTGATGGTGGGCGCGTACAAGGCCTGCGCAGCGTTCATTCGTGCGGCGCGCAAGGCCGGGTATGGCGGCGTGTTCTACAACGTGTCGTTTGTGGGCACGCAGGCCCTGCTGGATGAATTGGGCCCGGAAGCCATGGGCGTGGTGGTGAGCCAGGTGATGCCGTATCCCTTCGGGAATGGCATCGGCGTGGTGGGTGAGTACCAGGCAGCGGCCACCAAGGCCGGGCAGAAGTTCAACTACACCGCGATGGAAGGTTACATCGCGGCCAAGGTGATCAGTGAAGCCATCCGGCGCATGGCGCGCCCGACCCGTGAGGGGCTGGTGGCGGCGCTGGAAGGCATGACCAGCTACAACGCGGGCGGGTTCAACGTGGGGTTCCGGCCCAACAAGCATGTGGGCTCCGGGTTCGTCGAGCTCTCGATGTTGACGAGTGACGGGCGGGTGAGGAGGTGAGCCCCCGGTTCCGCGGGTACGCGGAACCACCCCCCGAGGGGGTGACCCTCGCTCGGGGCGAATGCCCCGAACTCGGGTCGATGCGGCCGGCTTGGGGCGGCCCGGCGCCAGCGCAAGTCGGTCAAGGCACGGACTGCGTGTGACAGGCTGGCGGGCGGGCGGGCGATTTCCTGCGCTTGGGGCGAGGCGGGCCGCTTGGGCGGCTTGGGCGGCTCGGGCATTGGGGCGGCGGTACACTGGGTTGATGGCGCGTCTTTGGGGGCGCAGCCTGTGATTTGGGAGCCCGTCCATGAAGCTGATCGAACCTATCCTGGCCGACGCCCCGGCCATCGCCGCATTGCGACGTGACTTGCATGCGCATCCGGAACTCTGCTTCCATGAGGACCGTACGTCCGACCTGATCGCCAAAACACTCACCGATTGGGGAATCCCCGTGCACCGGGGACTCGGCAAAACCGGCGTCGTCGGCATCCTGAAAGGGCGCGCTGGGCCTCGAACCCTCGGGCTGCGCGCCGATATCGACGCCCTGCCCATCACCGAACACAACACCTTCCCCCACGCGAGCAAACACCCCGGCAAAATGCACGCTTGTGGCCACGACGGCCACACCGCCATGCTGATGGCCGCCGCTAAACACCTGGCCCAGCATCGCGACTTCGAAGGCACCGTGTATCTGGTCTTCCAGCCCGCCGAAGAAGGCGGCGGCGGCGCCCGGGAAATGATCAAGGACGGCCTGTTCGATAAGTTCCCAATGGACGCCATGTTCGGCGTACACAACTGGCCCGGCATGGCCGCCGGCCAGTTCGCACTAAAGACCGGCCCAGTGTTCGCCTCGTCCAACGAGTTCAAGATCACCATCAAGGGCAAGGGCGCCCACGGCGCCATGCCCCATCTGGGCAACGACCCCGTGATCGTGGCCACCCACCTCGTCCAGGCCTTCCAGACCATCATCACCCGCAACAAGCGCCCCATCGACGCCGGCGTGATCTCGGTCACCATGATCCACGCCGGCGAGGCCACCAACGTCATCCCGGAAAGCTGCGAGATGCAGGGCACCGTGCGCACCTTCACGCTCGAAACCCTCGACCTGATCGAGCAGCGCATGCGCACCATCACCGAAGCCACCGGACAGGCCTTCGAGGTGAGCTGCGATTTCCACTTCCATCGCAATTACCCCCCCACCATCAACCATCCCGCCGAAACCGAATTCGCTCGGCAGGTGGTGGTCGACATGGTCGGCACCACCAATGTGCAGGAGTTCGAGCCAACCATGGGCGCGGAAGACTTCAGCTACTACCTGCAGAAGGTCCCCGGCTGCTACTTCCTGATCGGCAACGGCGACGGCAGCCATCGCGAGGGCGGCCACGGCCTCGGCCCCTGCATGCTGCACAACCCCAGCTACGACTTCAACGACGATCTGATCCCTCTGGGCGGGTCAATGTGGGTCCGCCTCGTGGACGCCTGGTTCAAGCAAGCCCAATGACCGACGCCCAGGTATCCACCGTCCGCAACGACACCCATCGCTGGGTGCAGCGCGCCGTGATCGGCCTGAACCTCTGCCCGTTCGCCAAGAGCGTGGAAGTGAATCAGCGCCTGCGCATCGTGGTGAGCACCGCAGACACCCCCGAAGCCCTGCTGCAGGACCTGGCCCGCGAGCTGCTGGCCCTGCGCCGCGCCGACCCGGAACAGATCGAGACCACCCTGCTGGTGCACCCCCGGGTGTTGAACGACTTCCTCGACTTCAATGACTTCCTCGGCGCTGCCGATGCCCTGGTGGAAGACCTTGAACTCGACGGTCTGCTGCAGGTGGCCAGCTTCCATCCGGACTACCAGTTCGAAGGTACCGAACCGGATGATGTGGACAACTACAGCAACCGGTCGCCCTACCCCACACTGCACCTGTTGCGCGAGGAAAGCATCGAGAAGGCCATGGACAGCATGCCGGACACGGACGCCATCTACGAAGCCAACATCGACACCCTGCGTCGCATCGGCCTGAAAGGCTGGGCCGCGCTGGATGTCGGCCCCCACGCCGTCGACCTGCCAAAGCCCCGCCAGGACGACTGACCCCGCCCTACGCTCCCTCCAACCTCGCTCCAACCTCCCCCAAACCCCCATCAACCCTCCGCCAACCTTCCCTCAACGGGAATGGCCTTTATGTGCCTAACACACCGCGCATTAATCCGCGTCAAGCGGGTTTCGCACACTTCTGGTAACTTGCGCGCCCACGACGAATAAGGAGCGGGTTTTGAGCGATTGGTTGCAGCGATGGAAGGCCTTGGATCCGGCACGGCTGGCGGGTATGCGCCGGGGTGTGGAGAAGGAGAGCCTGCGTGCGCTGCCTGGCGTGAGCAGCCTGGCGCTGACGCCGCACCCCGCCGCGCTTGGGTCGGCCCTGACCCATGAAACGGTGACCACCGACTTCAGCGAATCGCAGCTGGAGCTGATCACCGGCGTGCATGCCAGCGCCGAGGCCTGTGTGGGCCAACTCACCGAAATCCATCAGGCCGTCTACCGCAGCCTGGGTGAGGAACTGATGTGGGCCTCCAGCATGCCCTGCCTGCTGCCGCCGGACGAAACCATTCCGCTGGGCCGTTATGGGTCGTCCAACATCGGCCGGGCCAAGAGCGTCTACCGCATGGGGCTGGGCCACCGCTATGGCCGGCGCATGCAGACCATCTCCGGCATTCACTACAACTGGTCGCTGCCCGGGCTGGGCAATGAAGAGTATTTCGGGCTGATCCGGAACTTCCGCCGCCATTCCTTCCTGCTGCTCACCCTGTTTGGCGCCTCTCCGGCCCTGTGCGGCAGCTTTGTGGCAGGGCGTGACCACGGCCTGCAACCGCTGGGCACCAACGGCGATGGCGCGCAGCACCTGCCCTACGCCACCTCGCTGCGCATGGGCCGCCTGGGGTATCAGAGCGATGCCCAGTCCACACTCTCGGTGAGCTACAACAGCCTGGACGGTTACGCCGCTTCGCTGCAGGAGGCGCTGACCCGCCCCTACCCGGCCTACGAACAGATCGGCATCGTTAATCCAGGCGGCGAGTACAACCAGCTCTCCACCACGCTGCTGCAGATCGAAAACGAGTTCTACGGCACCATCCGGCCCAAGCGCACCATCCGCTCCGGTGAGCGTCCGCTGCACGCGCTGCGCGAGCGCGGCGTGGAATATGTGGAAGTGCGTTGCATGGACCTGGACCCGTTCGAGCCGGTTGGCATTGCCGCCAGCACGATGCGCTTCCTGGACATCTTCCTGCTGCACTGCTGGCTGACCGACAGCCCCAACGACTCTCCCGCAGAACTGGCCGCGCTGGCCCGCAACCAGCAACGCACCGCCTCGGCGGGCCGCGAGCCGGGCCTGCAACTGGAACGGGGCGGCAGCACCATCACCCTGCAAGCCTGGGGCCAGGAACTGCTGGAAGCCTTCGGCCCGATTGCAGAGCGTCTGGATGCCGAATTCGGCGGCCCGCTTTACACCGAGGCCCTGGCGCAGGCCCGCCAGAAGTGGGCGTCACCGGAACAATTGCCCTCCGCCCGGGTGCTGGCGGTGATGCAGGAACGGCATCACGCCTCGCACCTGCAGTTCATCGGCAGCCAGTCCGAATGGGCGCGTCGTCTCGTGCTGGATCAACCGGCGCCTGAAGGACTGATGGAACGCTTTGAAGCGTCGGTGCGCCGTTCCCAGGAGGCGCAGGCAGCGATTGAAGCGGCGGATACCCTGGACTTCGAAACCTTCCGTCAGCAGTACATCGACCCCGCCCATCTGCGCTGAGGTGGGCTGAGGTGAGGTGAGGTGAGGTGAGGTGAGGTGAGCTGAGGTCAGCGGATTCACCGGATCTGGTCTTCTCCCTTTGGGTCGCTGCTAGGCCGCGGCCCGTCCACTGCCAGTCCGCCGCCTCACTGGCGTCTGACCGCGGCCTCACCACGACTGGCCGCTGCCTCACCGCTGACTCACCGTTACCGGCCGCTATTTGGCCGCTGCCAGGCCGAAGACTTCACCTGGCCTACAGCACCGAACTGCGCAGCTCGTCCTGGCGCTTCTGAAGTTCCATGCGCAGCTTCTTGCGCTCCTTGGCCGCTTCGTAGCGCCGCTTTTCATCAGGTGTGGCGGGCTGCAGCGGCGGCACAGCCACCGGGCGCCCTTCATCGTCCACCGCCACCATGGTGAAAAAGCAGCTGTTGGCATGCCGCACCGCCTGCTCCCGGATGTTCTCGGTCACCACCTTGATGCCGATCTCCATCGACGAGGTGCCGGTGTAGTTCACCGACGCCAGGAAGCTGACCAACTCCCCCACATGGACCGGCTGGCGGAACATCACCTGATCCACCGACAGGGTCACCACATACCGCCCGGCATACCGGCTCGCGCAGGCGTAGGCCACCTGGTCCAGCAGCTTGAGGATGGTGCCGCCGTGGACATTGCCCGAAAAGTTGGCCATATCGGGCGTCATCAGCACCGTCATGGTGAGCTGGTGGGAGGGCAGATCCATATCAAAGCTCCTGGGGAACGGACAAGAACGGCATCCTGCCAGAGTTCGAACCGGCTGACGCCAGCACGAGACCTCCTGCGTGCGAGGCCCCACCCCGGCAGTATTCAACTTCTGGAGCCGTCTGGCTCTACCCCTAACGGCGCTTGCCGCCACCCCCGCCCTCGGTTAGGGTAAGCGCAGGAGATATGAATGGCTCAGCCCAATCACTTGGACAACCGGCGTGATCAGATGTTCCCCACCCTGGGGATGGCGGACATGGCACGCGTGGCCCGTTTCGGCCAGCTGCGGCGTTATTCGGCCGGCGAGTGGGTGGTGCGGACCGGCGAAGAAGGCATGGGCATGCTGCTGGTGCTCAGCGGCGAAGTGGCCATCACCCAGCGCGACAGCCTGGGCCACAGCACCCCCATCGTGACCCACGGTCCCGGCCAGTTCATGGGCGAGGTGGGCCAGCTCAGCGGCCGACCGGCGCTGGTGGATGCGCAAGCCCAGAGCGAGGTGGAAGCCATCGAGGTCTCGCCGCCACAGCTGCGGGCCTTGCTGATTGCGGAAGCCGACCTGGGCGAACGGCTCACCCGTGCCTTCATCCTGCGCCGCGTGGGCCTGATTGAAACAGGCGCCAGCGGCGCCACGCTCATCGGCAGCCCGGGCGCGGGGCCGGTGATGCGGCTGCGCAGTTTCCTGGGCCGCAACGGCTTCCCGCATCAACTGCTGGACCCCAGAGACAACAACGACGCCCGCACCATCGCCCAGCAATACATGCAGGACGGCACCGAGCTGGTGGTGCTGTGCCCGGATGGTGCGGTGCTGGTGAATCCGTCAGATGACGAGGTGGCGCGCTGCTTTGGCATGGTGGATGGCCGCGAGCGGCCCGACCTGTTGGATGTGGTGATCATCGGCGCCGGGCCGGGTGGCCTGTCGGCGGCGGTGTATGCGGCCTCCGAAGGCCTGTCGGTGCTGGTGGTGGACTGCCGCGCGTATGGCGGCCAGGCCGGCGCCAGCTCCCGCATTGAAAACTACCTGGGCTTCCCCACCGGCATCTCCGGTCAGGCGCTGGCGGGACGGGCCTTTGTCCAGGCCCAGAAATTCGGCGCCGACATGCTGATTCCGGCCAAGGTCACCCGCATGACCTGCCACCGGGAGAGTGATCAGCGCGAACTGCGCCTGACGCTGGAGGACGGGCGCACCCTGCGCGCCCGCACCGCCGTCATTGCCACCGGCGCCCGTTATCGCCGTCCGGACATCAACGAACTGCAGCGCTTCGAGGGACGCGGCATCTTCTATTGGGCCTCACCCATCGAAGCCCGGGTGTGCAGCCGCAAGACCGTGGTGCTGGTCGGCGGCGGCAATTCCGCCGGGCAGGCCGCCGTGTTCCTGGCCAATCATGCGGCCCGGGTGATCATCCTGGTGCGTGGACCTGGCCTGGCCGAGACGATGTCCCGCTACCTGATCGACCGCATCAAGAGCACGCCCAACATCGAGCTGATTCCCCATCAGGAGATCTGCCGGCTGGAAGGCGGCGACAGCCTGGAGGCGGTGACCTGGCGGGATCGCCGCAACGGCCAGGAGCGTCGGCTGGCCACCCAGCATCTCTTCCTCTTCATCGGCGCCGAGCCGGAAACGGGTTGCGTGGTGGATTGCGGCCTGGAGCTGGACAAGTCCGGCTTCATCATCACCGGCCAGGCTTGTGAGTGCTCGCTGGGTACCTATGCGCCGTCCTTGCTGGAATCCAGCGTCCCTGGTGTGTTCGCCGTGGGTGATGTGCGGGCCGGTTCAGTCAAGCGGGTGGGCGGCGCGATTGGTGAAGGCGCCCAGGTGGTGGCCAGCATCCACCAATATCTGGCTCGCGAAGCACAGGGGGCCTGAGCGACGTCCGCCTTCCGTCCGCTCTCCGTCCGCTCGCCGCCCGCTCGCCGCCCGACTCCCTCGGGCTTCCCAAGGCCTCCTCACGGGGTTCGCCCCACCCCCACATCGGGAAGACGCGGATACGCAGCGGCCGCCGGCCCTGCGGAATTGGAGGCCCCTCCGGCTAAGATGAGAACAGCTTTCATTTGAGAAGACCTCGCAAATGTTTTCATCGGAATTCCGCCGGCTCTGGGGATGGCCGCTGTTGCTGGGGCTGTTGACCGCCAGCGGGCTGTTCAGCGCGCTGGTGTCGGACCACTGGGGGGACGTCTGGTCCTGGATCGCCCTGGGCCTGCCGGTGGGCGTGATGGCCTGGTTCGGGTGGCGACGGGCGCCCGCCACGCACTCCCCAGGACGCAAGCCATGCTGAGCGCCCGCGCCATTCGCACGTGGACCTGGTGGCACAAATGGACCAGCCTGATCTGCACGCTGTTCATGCTGATGCTGTGCCTGACCGGTCTGCCGCTGATCTTTCATCACGAAATCGGCCATCTGCTGGGGGACGAGATCGAAGCCCCGCCACTGACCGCCGCCCAGGCCCATCTGGCCGAGACGCCGCCCGTCAGCCTGGATGTGATGGCACAGGCCGCAAAGGCTCGCTATCCGGACCGCGTGATCCAGTTTGCCGGCCCCAGCGAGGACGACCCGCATCTCTGGTGGTTCACCATGACCCCGACGCCGGCCCCGACCAACGACTACAAGTCGATTGCGGTGGACACCCGCACCGGCCTGGTGGTGGGCGACTACAAGGTGGGTGAAGGCTTCATGGACCTGATGCTGAGGCTGCATGTGGACATGTTTGCCGGCCTGCCGGGCAAGCTCTTCCTCGGCTTCATGGGCCTGCTGCTGCTGGTGGCGTTGGTGAGCGGCGTGGTGCTGTATGCCCCGTTCATGCGCAAGCTGGCCTTTGGAGAGGTCAGACGGGAGCGCTCCACCCGCATCAAGTGGCTGGACCTGCACAACCTGATGGGCATCGTCACCCTGGTCTGGTGCTTCGTGGTGGGAGCCACCGGCATGATCAACACCTGGGCCGACCTGCTGGTGAAGTATTGGCAGTATGACCAGCTCAGCGCCCTGCTGGCCCCGTACAAGGACGAACCCGTCACGCCGATGGCTCAGCGGGGCTCGCTGCAACAGGCAATGGACAACGCGGTGAGCCACGCGCCTGACATGAAGGTGTCCTTCATCGCGTTTCCGGGCACCGCCTACTCCAGCCCTCACCACAACACGGTGCTCCTCAAAGGATCGAGTCCGCTGAAGTCCCGTCTGCTGGCGCCCATGCTGATGGATGCCAAGACCGGTGCCCTGACCGCCGCGCCGGAACTGCCCTGGTATCTGACAGCCCTGCTGGTGTCGCAGCCGCTGCACTTTGGTGATTACGGCGGCATGCCGATGAAGGTGCTGTGGGCGCTGCTGGACGTGGCCACCCTCCTGGTGCTGGGGTCGGGTGTTTATTTGTGGCTGCGCAAACCGCAGGGGGCACGGCGCAAGGCCGGAGCACCGGCCACGGCGGCGACGCTGGCGCTGGAAGAAGCGCTGGATGAAGCACTGGATGAAGCGGGGAGTGGATCATCAGCGGGATCGCCGGAGGGATCGCTGGAACAAGCCCCTGCCGCTTCGACGGCTTGATGCAACAGCCGTTGACTACTGTATGCCCATCCAGTACATTGGCTTCGTCGCGGTGGGCGCTTCGAGGGAGTTCGAAGCTGCCAACCCAACCCGCCCGGGCGGGGCATGGTGGCCAACCCGCTAGGGCAGGTCGTGGTGTCCCCATGGTCCGGCCTTCGAGGCAGCAACAGGGAGATGGCAATGCAAGTGCTCAAGCAACGAGTCTGGTCTTCATTGAACAACGCGGACGCCTGGGTCCTCGGCATCGGTCTTTTGTCCTGCCTCGGTCTGGTCACTGGCGTGCTGGGTTAACCCCCCACACCGCGGTTCGTCATTTCAGTTCAAACCCCCTTGGTCCGCCCTGTTGGAGCGGCCTGACGCCGGTGCTTGCACCTTCGTCGGCCCTCCCGGGCGGATATTTTTTTGGCGGCCTTCAAGAAGGCGCTTCGACGCCCCCTGTGAGGTGGCTCTTCGGCTGCTCTTCGGCTGCTCTTCGGCTGCTCTTCGGTCGCTCTTCGGCTGCTCTTCGCTAGCTCTTCGCTAGCTCTTCGCTAGCTCTTCGGTAGATCTTTGGGTGCCTGTGGGGCTTTACAGCGGCGTTTGCAGCGGCTGCCCGTTCTGCCAGCGCTCCACATTCAGCAGGAACAGGTCCACCGTGGCCTGAATCGATTCTGGCGACCAGCCCGCAATGTGCGGCGTGAGGATCACGTTCGGGAAGCCCAGCAGTGCCTCAGGCGGATGCGGCTCCGATTCATACACATCCAGCGCGGCGCCGGCCAGTTGCCCGGCTGCCAGCGCTGCCGCCAGGGCCGCCGTGTCCACCAGGCTGCCTCGGGCAATGTTCACCAGATGCCCCTGTGGGCCCAGCGCTTGCAGCACCTCGGCATTGATGATGTGCCGGGTGCCCGGGCCGCCGGGCGCCGCCACCACCAGAAAATCCGCCCACTCGGCAAGGCCGAACACGGAATCGACATACAGGCAGCCCTGCGCATCGTGGCGCTGGCGGCGGTTGTGATAGGCCACTTCCATGTCAAAGGCCAGGGCCCGACGTGCGATGCGCATGCCAATGGTGCCCATGCCCAAAATGCCCAGGCGGCGTCCGTTCACGCTGGGGCGCAGCGGTAGATCGTCACGCCAGAGACCAGCCCGCAGCGCCTTCTCCTGTTGCGGCAGTGCCCGCACGCTGGCCAGCAGCAAGGCCATGGCATGGTCGGCCACGCAGGCGTCATTCGTCCCGGCGCCGTTGGCCAGCACAATGCCGCGGGCCTTGGCAGCGGCCACGTCGATGTTTTCGTAACCAGCCCCCAGCGCAGCGGCAAAACCCAGCTTGGGCATGGCCGCGATTTCGTCGGCCCGCAGGCCCACCGCACCAATGGTCAGCACCAGTTCGATGCTGTTGCCTTGCTCGGCCACCGCCCGGGCGCGCAAGTCGCCGGTCGGAGCGTAGATCACGTCAAAGCGCTGGCGCAGCTGCGCCTGATGCTGCTCAGCCATGGGCATCAACAGCAGCAGGCGAGGAAGGGCGTTGGTGGCGCGCGGACGGGTGTCGTTCACAGGAGTCCCCAGGATGATCACATCGCTGGGGATGATAGGACGCTGGCCCAGAAAGACGGCCGGCGAAGGGGCGGGCAGCGCACCGCGTGCAATCTGCCTGCCCCAGACCCAGAGCGCATTCAGGGTGCGCATTCAGGATGTGCCTTAGGGGCTCGCGTTCAGGGCTCGCGTTCAGGGCGCCTGGGTACGGGGCCGTCCGTCCGGGCCACACAACGGAAGTTCTCGCTCCGCCGCCGACACCGGTTGACCCGGTCGCGCCACGCGGCAGTCGGCCTGCCCGCTCCTTCTTCCACCGGCCGCAACACCGGTCTGTGCGGCGGACGGATCCAGTTGCCGACGCAGTTCCATGACTCGTCGCTGTTCCGCTTGCAACTGCTCCTGCAGCTTCTGCCGCTGCTGCTGCAGCGCAGAGACATCGGCACGACTTTGCGACTCCTGGGCTTCGATCATGGCGCGGTAGCGACGGTCCGCTTCCAGTTCCAACGCCATCTGGCGCGCCTGCGCCTGCGCCAGCTTGAGCTCACGCTGCGCCGCTTCGGTCTGGGCCTTCAGTTCCAGACGGCGGATTTCGTCGGCAGCCAGCGCGGCCGACTGCCCGGCCAGGTCTTCATAGATTCGCAAGGCCTGGGCACTGTCGGTGGCCTGCACCACACGCCAGATGTCTTGGCCCTGGGAGAGCAGGACGAAATAGCGGGCCGTGTCCGCATGGAACAACAGGTTGGCATTGAAGCCGCCGTTGTCGGTGCGGCGCATGGTCGTCAACTGGCCCACCGACTGGAGCCGTTGCACCTCCTCCATCAGCGGGGAGCGAAGCGGACGGATGGGGGTGTCCGAAGGACTGGCCCCGACAGTGGCCCCGGCACTGGCCCCGGCACTGGTCGCCGCCGCAGGGGCGGCAGGCTGGCCCGAAGCACTTGCACTGCTGGCGGTGTGAGTCGCGCTCAGCGATTGGGAGGCACCGCTGCCGGTGCTTGACGCAGTTGCCCCCGTGGAAGCACTGGAGACGGAGGCGCGGATGGCGCTAGCGGCGGACGCGTTGGTGGCGTTGGTGGCGTTGGTGGCGTTGGTAGCGTTGGACGCGATCGTGGCGTTGGACGCGATCGTGGCCGAAGAGCCCTGACGCGCCGCCATCGGTACACCCCCAGGTGCCACTGCGCCGGTCGATGTGGGCCGAGCAGTAGAGACCGGCGCCGACGTGTTCTCTGCCCGGGTGGCGGTCGTCGAGGCTAGGTTGACGGTCGGATTGGCCGAAGAGACAGATGCCGCCGTTGCCGTTGCCGTCGGCGCAGGTGCAGGGGCAGGTGCGGCCCCTACACCAGAAGGCCTCGCAGCAACGGCCATCCCGGGAAAGGAGGACGTAGCAGCCACAGTGGCAACTTGGGCCGCTTGTGCGGATTGTGCGGGTGGAGTCGATTGAGCGGATTGAGTCGACGGAGCGGACGGGTTCCGTTGCGCCACGTGAGTCACCTGAGCCACTTGCGTCACCTGAGCCCGCTGCGTGCCCAGTGCTCCTGGACTCCCTGGACTCCCAGGCGTTCCCTGATCCACCCCGGCTCCAACCAAGGCTGACGCCACGCCGCTGGAGCCGCTGGATGTTGCCGAGCCAGTTGCTGCAGCAGCGCCCGGCGATGCCGCCGCCCCCACTGCTGGAGGCGGGGTCCCACCCCCTGCTCCACCCCCAGCCCCAGCAGGGGCCATCGCCGACAAGCGCTCCCCCATCAAGGCAGGCCGCCCAGCTTCGCCCTGCCCGGCCAGGCGTCGGAAGTTCTCGAACCCGATCAGCGCCACACGCTCGTTGTCCGCTTTCACCACCCGCCGGACCTCACCACGCAGCGTGGTCACAACGATGTAATGCACATTGGTCTTGGCATGCAGCAGCAGCTCGATGGTGCCCTGATCCATCTTGATCTTGCGCAGCGACACCAAGGCCCGCTGGGCCTGCAGCACCTGCAGCTCGATCACGTTGTTCGCCTCCTGCGGGGTCGCGGTGGCCGGCACCTGTGCAGGGGGCTGAGCACCCGCATGGGCGTGCCACAAGGCCAGCAGCAGCAGAGGCATCACCCCCACCATCGCGCCGATCCATGGGCGCTGCAGACGGCGGACTCGCGCCCCCAGCCAGGCGCGCCACCAAGCCCCCAACACCATATGCATGGAACGCCGCATCGGTGAACGAAACACGCTCCGCACACCGTTGGACGGACCGACGCGGTGGATGCTGCACAACCGATTCCACCATCCGGCGTTCACCGGGCTGGGTTCAGAAACAGCCCTGCCGTGGACAACGAGGGGCGCGGCAGAAGGTCGCAGTGCAAGGCGCTGAGTCATGGAAGAAGGGTCCGGGCTTTCAGGGACTCGCATTGTTGGAAGCCTCCGCCAGGACTCGGACTCGAATTGATCAACATCCCGCCAGAACCACCAACACTCGTCATTCATCAACCCCTCATACAGGTCGTCCACCTACAAACTTTCATGAGGCGCCTGCACCATTGGGTGGGTGCTCTGACCCTGTGGAGGGTCAGGACAAGACAGGTTTCTGAAGGGCACTTGAGGCATGCTGCGCACCTGACTGTCGCCCCTCGACAGACGTCTCCCGAGAAAGACATGCCATGAACCGCCGCGAATTTTTCCCGCGGCAGGTGGTCGACGCGGGCGCGAACCGCTGGGACTGGGCCCTGCTGCCCCTGGTCCTCGCTGCACTGGTGCTGCTGGCCTATGGCGCCACGCAGATGGCCCGTCCGTTCGAGCTCGGCGACCCACTGCCCCTGTCGCTGGATCCGTCCCGCCTGCCGTATTACCTGTTGCGCACCAACCTGCGCATGTTGGCCGCCATGCTGCTGGCCTTGCTGTTCAGCGCGGCCTTTGCCGTGCTGGCGGCCAAGGTGCGCGCGGCGGAGAAGTTGCTGGTGCCGATGCTGGACATCCTGCAGTCGATTCCCATCCTGGGTTTCCTGTCGATCACGGTCACCGGCTTCATTGCCCTGTTCCCCGGCAATCTGCTGGGTGTGGAATGCGCGGCCATCTTCGCGATCTTCACCTCGCAGGCCTGGAACATGGCGTTCAGCCTGTACCAGTCGCTGCGCACGGTGCCGACGGAATTGCAGGAGGCTGCGCAGGTGTTCCAGCTTTCGGGCTGGCAGCGTTTCTGGCGGCTGGAGCTGCCCTACGCCATGCCGGCGCTGCTGTGGAACATGATGATGTCGATGTCCGGCGGCTGGTTCTTTGTGGTGGCGTCGGAGGCCATCTCGGTCTCCAACCAGAGCATCAAACTACCGGGCGTGGGCTCGTACATCGCACTGGCCATCGAGTCGCAGAACCTTCCAGCCATCGGCTGGGCGATTCTCTGCATGTTTGTGGGCATCCTGCTGTATGACCAGTTGGTGTTCCGTCCTCTTGTGGCCTGGGCCGACAAGTTCCGATTCGAGGACAGTGGCAGCGAGGCCGCACCGGAGTCGTGGATGCTGAACTGGCTGCGTCGCACGCAGATGACCCGCCGCCTCGGCAGTTGGTTTGTGGACCGGCTGGAAAGCAGCCTGGTCTGGTTCAGCCGCTCCCATGACGGCACCTCCATCCGCGCGCGCCAGCGCCAGTCAAGCCCGACGTCCCAGCGCCTGTGGGACGCCGTACTGGCCGCCGCCGTGATGCTGGCGCTCTGGCGCCTGGTGGATTTCGTGCACAGCGAGGTGGGCTGGGCCGAAGCCGGCCACGTGTTTGTGCTGGGCTGCATCACGATGCTGCGAGTGTTGCTGCTGATTGCACTGGCGGCCCTGGTGTGGGTGCCGGTGGGCATCTGGATCGGCCTGAACCCACGATGGAGTGGCCGGCTTCAGGCCGTGGCCCAGTTCCTCGCGGCCTTCCCGGCCAATCTGCTGTTCCCGGTGGCGGTGATGGCCATCGTGCACTGGAAGCTCAATGCGGATCTGTGGCTGTCCCCGTTGATGATCTTCGGCACACAGTGGTATTTGCTGTTCAACGTGATTGCGGGCGCTTCCACCATCCCCGCCGAGCTGCGCCATGCCGCCGGCAACCTGGGCCTGACTGGCTGGCTGAAGTGGCGTCGCTACCTGCTGCCCGCCGTCTTCCCCAGCTTCGTGACCGGCGCCATCACCGCCAGCGGCGGCTCATGGAATGCCAGCATCGTGGCTGAATACGTGAGCTGGGGGGACACCACCGTCCAGGCCCATGGCCTCGGCGCCTACATCGCGCAGATGACGGCGCAGGGCGACTTCCCGCGGATTGCGCTGGGCATCGGCGTGATGTGCATCTTCGTCATGGGCCTCAATCATTTTGTCTGGCGCCGCCTCTATCGGCTGGCCGAAGACCGCATGCATTTCTGAATCGGATCGAAGGAGTTTTCATGTCCGCCACCATCCTCGAACTGACCGGCGTCGGCAAGACCTTCCGTTCCGCTGACGGGCACCTGCGGCCGGTGCTGGAAGACGTTGACTTCCACCTGCGCGACGGCGAAATCGTGGCCCTGCTGGGGCAGTCCGGCTCCGGCAAGAGCACACTGCTACGCATCATGGCCGGGCTGGTGAAGGCCGACCACGGCCAGGTGCGTTATCGCGGCCAGCCGCTGTTTGGTCCGGCCCGTGGCATCAGCATGGTGTTCCAGTCGTTTGCACTGTTCCCCTGGCTGACCGTCCAGCAGAACGTGGAACTGGGGCTCGAAGCCCGCGGCATGCCCAAGGCGGATCGGGAGAAGCGCGCCGAGGCCGCCATCGCGCTGATCGGCCTGGCCGGCTTTGAAGGGGCGCTGCCCCGTGAGCTGTCCGGCGGCATGCGCCAGCGGGTGGGCATTGCCCGCGCCCTGGTCACCGAACCGGATGTGCTGCTGATGGATGAGGCCTTCTCGGCCCTGGACGTGCTCACCGGCGAACGCCTGCGGGAAGACATCCTGGAGCTGTGGCAGGGCGGCGGCATGCCGACGAAGGCGATGCTGGTGGTCTCCCACAACATCGAAGAAGCGGTGCTGATGGCCGACCGTGTGCTGATCTTCGCCAGTGACCCGGGCCGCATCCGTTGCCAGCTGTCGGTGCAGTTGCCCCGGCCGCGGGATCCGGACAGCGCCGACGTGCGTGCGCTGATCGACGAGGTCTATGCGCTGATGACCGCCGGCCGCCCTGGCCGCGCTCACGGCACGGTGGAGGCCGGTGTGGCTGCGGCACCGCCGCTGGTGGAGCGGCTGCCGACCGCCGACGTGGCCCGCATGGACGGCCTGCTGGAACTCCTGGCCGAACCGCCCTTCGATGGCCGGGCCGACCTGCCCCAGCTCAGCGAAGAATCCGGCCTGCCGGATGCGCAACTGCTGCCGGTGGCCCACGCGCTGGCCCTGCTGGGCCTGGCCCAGCTCGACAGCGGTGACCTGCAGCTCACGCCCTTGGGCCGTCGTTATGTGGATGGCCCCCATGAACTGCGCCGCGACCTGTTTGGCCAGCAGCTGATGCTGCAGGTGCCGCTGATTGCGCACATCCGCCACAGCCTGGAGCAGGAGCCGACCGGCCAGTTGATGGATACCCCGGTGCGGCGGCTGCTGAGCGAGCACTTGGACGATGCGGAAGCCGATGCGGTGATGAAGACCGCCGTGACTTGGGCGCGGCACGGGGAAGTCTTCGAGTACGACTACAACACCGGCAAGCTGAGCCTGCCGGCGGGTGATACCGAAGCGTGAGCCTGGAGGAGGAACCTCCCCCGGCAGCGCTGACGGTTCAGGCGTCCACGTAGGCCGCCGCGATCATGGCCCCGGCATTGACCGGGGCTTCTTCTTCACGCGGGCAATAAACGATGTCGCCGATCTGGATCTTGCTGCCGGTCAGCACGCAGACCCCGGTCCGCTTGGCCGGGGCCATGTCCCAGATCTGATAGCCGTAGTGGCAGACCCCGGGGTCGGACCACGAAATCGCCGCCGTACGCGGCGTGGGCCGATCCAGCACATGGATGGTGGCCGGGGGACGCACCGGCGCGGCATCATGGACCGCACGGCGCACAGGCGCCCGGCTCGGCGGCCGCCATGAGGATGCCCGATGGTCGTCAGCACCACGCGCGCCCAACCATGCGATGGTGCGCAACCAGCCCTCCTGGGCCATTTCTTTGTGCTCGCTGTGCATGCCTGCAACACCTTTCCACGACTGTCAGCCCGAAAACATCCCTTCAGGCGTCGTTGTCAGAGACTTCTGAAATAATTCAACGAGTGATGAATATAGCAAAGAACGGGGCGTCATGAGCCAGGACCCTCCTCGCATCAAGCCTTCTTCCGGATCCGCCGTGGAGCACTCCTCGGAACATGCGCCGGAACCTTCCGACAACGCCTGCCCACGATCCGGCCCGCGGGCGCGGCGCAGCCGCGGGCGCCCCTCCAGCGAAGCCGCCCAGGGCGCGGATGCCTTGTTGCGCACGGCGCGCGGCATCTTTGCCCGGCGCGGTTACGAAGCCACCAGCGTGCGGGACATCGCCCGGCAGGCCGGCGTGGACGCAGCCCTGATCGCCCATCACTTCGGCTCCAAGGAGGCGTTGTGGATCGCCGTGGTGGACCAGATCGCCGCACGGATCCATCCGCTGCTGGAGGTCGCCACCGAGTTGCGCAGCCGCGCGGACCTCTCGCCCCGCAAGCGCGTGGAGCAGGCGATGGTGCACTTCATGGACAAAGTGTTCGAGGACCCGGACATCGGCATGTTCTTCTCCACCGCCGCCACCGAAGAAGGGGCGCGGCTGGATGTGCTGGTGGACCGTATGGTCAAGCCTTTCCATCAGGTTTTCCTCCCCCTGATGGAAGACGCGATGGCGGCCGGCGACTTCCAGGGCTGCGACCCTGGGCTGATGTTCTCGATGCTGACCCAGGGCATCAGCAAGACGGTGGCCTATGCGCATGTGCTGCGCGCAGTCTCTCCGCTGACTCACGACCCGGAGACCTTCAAGCGGGAGCTGTTGAAGGTGGTGTTGACGCTGCTGGCCTGATTTCCGTGCTTCCGACGGCGATGGGGACAACTTTCAGCCGCTTCGACGCCTGTTCACGAGTTCTGTGGACAAGCCTGTTGGAAGCACGGGCAGGGATGCTGCAAGTGCTTGTCAGCATTGGAAGAAGCCTGCAGTGCCTCACTTTGAGGCAGTGGGGGCAACAAGCCCGACGAGGGCCCTGCCGCGTGCGGATGGCGACTCACACCCGCGTTTTCCACCCGCGCGGCGATTGACAGCCATCGCCTGGGGACAACTTTTCCAGCCCGTCGCTTTCGGCGCCGGACTGTTCACCCGTTCTGTGGACAAGTCTGTTGGAAGGGCGGGCAGCAGTTTCACAACCTGTTGATTCCAAAGGGAATCCATTGCAGCGCCTCATTTTTAAGCAGTGTCCACAGCCGGGGCGCCGGCGGACCGACGGCGGGGGACAACTCCCCCGCCAACAGGCTCACACGATGCGGATGCCGAGGTTGGGCAGACCGTCGATATGGCAGTCGATCACATCCCCCTTCACCACCGGCCCCACGTTCTCCGGCGTGCCGCTGTAGATGATGTCGCCAGGGTAGAGCTCGAAGGCCTTGGACAGATTGGCAATCTGCTCGGCAACGCTCCAGATCATCATGCTCAGATCAGCGCTTTGCCGGGTGTCGCCATTGACCTTCAGCCAGATGGCGCCCTGTTTCGGATGGCCGATCCGGCTCACCGGATGGATCGGGCCGATGGGAGCGGCATGGTCGAAGCTCTTGCCGATCTCCCAAGGCTTCTTTTCGTTGCCCATGGCCCGCTGCAGGTCGCGACGGGTCATGTCCAGGCCCAGGGCATACCCGTAGACCAGGTCCAGCGCCTGCGCCACCGGCACATCACGGCCGCCCTTGTGGAGCGCGGCGACCAGTTCCACTTCGTAGTGATAGTTCTTGGTCAGGGTCGGATAGGGATGATCCGCCACCGTGCCGGGCGCCACGTTCTGGATGGCGTCGGTCGGTTTCTGAAAGAAAAACGGCGGCTCGCGGGTCGGGTCACTGCCCATCTCGCGGGCATGCGCGGCGTAGTTGCGGCCGATGCAATAGATGCGGCGCACCGGAAAGCGCAGATCGCTGCCAATGATGGGGACGGTGGTGGGCGTGACCTCGAACGGGGTCTTGAATGCGGCCGCCTTGGGCTCGTTCTGCGCCTGGCCAGGCAGGGCGCAACCGGCCACGGCACCGGCGGCCATCGCCGCCGAGGCGGTGAGCATCGAGCGGCGGCCCAGCCGCCGGGAGGAACTGTCGGTCATGGAAAGTCTCCTGGATGTGTGAGGCGAAACCAGGCAACAGACTAGACCTGAAGGCCGTTGGGGGCCTATCCGCGTTTGCCACGAAGCGGTTCACTGCGCTGCGAATAGCGACTCAAACGTGCGGTGCAGGCGTGGCGCGCCGAACAGACGGGCCAGGGGCGTTCACGCCTGCCAGACCCCAAACCCCGCTTCCCGCAGGCCGATGGCCAGTTCCACTTCCATCTCCCGTGCCGCCTCGTAGGGCATCGGGTTGTAGACCTCATAGAGCTGGGGCAACAGGCGGAGTCCGTAGTCCAACACAAAGCGGTTGGACTGAATGCCGGCCTTGTGCTTGTCAAAACGCAGGTCCGGGTCCAGCCCCGTCATGCCCACGTACACAAAGGGTTTGCCCAGTTGATAGTCCGGGTTGGCCTTGCGAAAGCGCGGCTCGTTCCAGACCCGGTCGGACAGTTCGACGACATAGACGTGGTGGTGGTGGTGGTGGCGGTGGCGGTGGCGCGGCATCGGGAACACTCTCAGCCGCCACTATGCCGCACGCGCCACTCGCTGGGCGACAGGCCGGTGGACCGGGCAAAGAAGCGCGTGAAATAGGCCGGGTCGCTGAAGCCCAGCCCATCGGAGATCTGACGCACCTGCAGATGGGTGTAGCCCAGTTCCCGCTGCGCCTCCAGCAGCAGCCGGTGATGCAGCACCGCCAGCGCGGAGCAGCCGAAATGCTTGCGGCAGAGCCGGTTGAGCTGAGTGGGTGTGATGCCCAAGGGCTGGGCGAGCGCGGCGACGCTGGGCTGCTCGCGGTAGCGCCGCTCCACCTGCTCGCGGTAACGGGCCAGATGCTGCAGGCCACGGCCTTCCTCCCGTGGGGCTCGTTGGGGCTGCACCCGGGCCGCGTGGGTCAACAGCAGCCCGACGGCATGGTCCAGCGCCAGGCTTCGCCAGGGCGGGGTGCCGAAGTAGTCCTGATGCAATTGCTCCGCCACGGCCAGCAGGCTGCGCGTGAGCGGCGATCGGGCCTCCAGCGGTTGCGCACGCGGTCCGCGCAGGTTGTCCAGCAGGTCGGGCGCGCCAGCCAGCAGGCGGATGACCCGCGTGTGCTCCAGGGTCAGCACCAGGCCTTGGGTGGCCTCACCAAACCGGAATCCATGCACCGCCAGGGCGGGCACCCACACCAGCGCCGGGCCGCGCAGCACCCGATGTTCAGCATCTAACTGCACGGTGGCCGGGCCGCGCTGCACCAGCAGGAGTTGAACCAGATGCGCATGGCGGTGCGGCAGTATTTCCCAATTGTGCAAGCGGCTGCGGGCGGCAATCGACTCCAGGTGCAAGCCATCCAGACCCGCCGCCTTGGGGTTTTCACCATACAGCTGATACACCGGCGGCATCGACTGGCCCACAGAGGGTCCGCTCTGGCGCCCACCCGACGGGCGAGAAGGCGCCAGTAAGCCTGTGGCTGCACCGCCCACTTCTGCGGGTCCACCAGCCTCCAGGCCCTGGCGGCCGACTGCTGATGGGCCCTGCCCCGTGGTCTGCCGAGATCGCCTCATAGGTTCCGATTGTGCAAGCCCAGGTTCGCTGCGTCTATTCCGCCCTCGGCCTGCCCGGCCTACGCTTCCACCCGGAGACAAGCCCGTGCAGTTGCCCATCGAGGCAGCGCGCGAGCGCCGCAGGAGCCATCCAATGAAGACTCACCGCACCCAGGTGCTGATCGTGGGCGCCGGCCCATCCGGCCTGTTGCTGGGCCAGTTGCTGCATCGCGCCGGCATCGACAGCCTCATCGTCGAACGCGCCTCCGCCACGCATGTGCGCCAACGCATCCGTGCAGGCGTGCTGGAGCCGGGCACGGTGGCCTTGTTGGAAGAAGCCGGTGTGGCCGACCGCCTGCACCGGGAAGGGCTGCTGCACCACGGCATCGAGCTGATGGTGGACGGTTGCCGCCATCGCATCGACTTGCAGGCGCTGGTGGGGCGTTCCGTCACGGTCTATGGGCAGACCGAACTGACCCGCGACTTGATGGAAGCCCGCGCGGCCAGCGGACGGCCTTGCTGGTATGACGCGCAACAGGTGCATCTCGACACCTGGGACGGCTCAGAGGTGCGCGCCCGATGCGAGGTGGAAGGTGTCACCCGGGAGATCGTCGCCGACTTCGTTGCTGGCTGCGATGGTTATCACGGCATCTGCCGCGCCTCGGTGCCCGCCGAGGCCCTGCGCTGTTATGAGAAGGTCTATCCGTTCGGTTGGCTGGGCTTGCTGAGCGACACGCCACCGGTCTCCCACGAACTGATCTACGGCCGCCACGAACGGGGCTTCAGCCTGTGCAGCATGCGCTCGCCCACCCGCAGCCGCTACTACCTGCAGGTGCCGCTGTCCGAGCAGGTCCACCACTGGAATGACCAGCGCTTCTGGCAGGAACTGCGTTGCCGCATGGACCCGGCCACCGCCGAACAGCTGGTGACCGGCCCCGCGCTGGAGATGAGCATCGCGCCGCTGCGCAGCTTCGTGGCGGAGCCGATGCGTTTTGGCCGCCTGTTCCTGGCGGGCGATGCTGCGCACATCGTGCCCCCCACCGGGGCCAAAGGCCTCAATCTGGCGGCGTCGGACATCCGCTACCTGTCCCAGGCCCTGATCGAGTTCTACAGTGGTGGCCCCCCCACCGGGCTGGACCACTACTCCAGCCGCTGCCTGGCGCGCATCTGGAAGGCCGAGCGCTTCTCCTGGTGGATGACCACCCTGCTCCACGGCTTCGACCATGAGCCGCCCATCCAGCACAAGCTGCAGCGGGCCGAGCTGGACTATCTGCTCAGCTCGGAAGCGGCGCAGCGGGTGCTGGCGGAGAACTATGTGGGGCTGCCAATCTGAATGGCTGCTGCCGAAGCTGGAGGCAGAACCTGAGATCCCGCCGTCAGGGCCAGAGCCGCCCCACCCAGGCATTGAGGGTGTTGATCCGCGACGCATCCGCCCCGAGCTGCTGGGCCTTCCAGACCGAATACTGCAGCTTCTGCTCCGGCGTGATCCGGTCGCCCACCGACGTCATCCCGTACACACCGGGCGACAGCAACGGCAGCGCCCGTTTGCTGCGGTCCACACAGAAGGCAAAGCCCGCCGTCGGTTCCGGCTCGCCCAGATCGTTGTTGTTGGGATCGCAGCGACGCCAATCCGCCGGGTTGGTGGAGGCATACACCTGGTTGAACTGCTTCAGCGCTCCATTGAGCACCAGCAACGGCAGGCCTGACTGCAACTGGCTCAGCCCTGAGAACTGCGAATAGGCGGTGCCCTGCGTGGAGCTGGCATCCATGAAACTGGTCGGCATCAGATGCTTGAGCACCTGCCCTCGGCCGAAGCGGCCCCGGTTGTTGATCAACGAGCCGGTGTCGGAGGCCACATAGAGCGGGATGGCGTTGTTCACATACTGCGCGGACTTGATGCGCGCCTGCAGCAGCCGGATGCGGCTGAGCAGCCCGGCCGTGCCCTGCGCTGACGTGGTGCCGCCGATCTCATTGGCCAGATATTCATCGAAGCCGGTGAGATAAGGCCAGTCCACCGAGAAGTTCACCCAGTCGCTCTGCGCCCCCGGATTGATGCTGACCTGGGCCTGATACCAGGCATTGGTCCGGTAGTAGGAGCCCACCCGGTTGCCGGTCTCCCAGGCCAGGATCCATTCCCGTGTCACCTTGCCGCTGCTGTCGGTGTCGGTCTGGTAGACCATGTGCGGCGCCAGGTAGAAGGCACTGACGGTGTTGAACGGCCAGCCTCGCGCCTCTCCACGGCCCTTCCAGGTCTTGGTGCTGGCGTCGTAATCACCAATGAACCATTGCTGATTGCCTTCCAGGCCGTAGCGCTGTGCCCATTCCCAGTGCTGCACCACATTCCACTGGAAGAGGCTGCCCACCGCTCGCTCGATGAACGCATGGGTGGTGAAAGCAGCCGGCTCACGGGCCGTGTTGGTGCTGGACGCGAGCTGCTGCAGATTGGCGGCACCCACCTGCGCGCCATAGTGGCCGGAACTGGCAATGTGATTGCCACGACCGCCGCCGGCAAAGGCATACAACTCAAATCCGGACGGCTGCAGCAGGCTCTGGATTTCATTGCGCTGCTCCGGCGTCAGATGACTCCAGTCCCCATGCACCCCATTGGGATTCTGATGAGACTGGAACCAGGCCCCGATCTTCTTGTAGGTGCCCAGCGGGTCCAGCTTGCCATTGCCGGCGAAGGTGGCACCGGTCTCCCAGGCGCCACCGGCACTCCCCGACGGCCAGATGTCCATCGGGTGCATCGCCGGCAGATAGGCATTCCAATCCGGGAACTGGATCGGCATGGCCACTTCACGCGTGTTCAATGTGGCGGTGGCATCCATCACGCGGTCCACATCGGTCTGTGTCAGGGCCAGCGCGGTCCCGTCGCGCGGCTGTCCAAAGAGCGCCTTGACGGCATCGGCCGGGCTGTCCACCACGGCGTCCAGGCCGGCACCGGCCGACCATTCCGCCAGGGGGCGGCTGTCCAGTCCCGGCCCGGGCTGATAGGGCGGATTCCAGGGAGCGGCCTGGGCCACATGCGGCACGCTTTGCAGGCTGTAGCGCAGGAAGGCCGCAATCTGCTGGCCCTGGGCCTGACTGAGCCCGTGGAAGCGCGACCGCTGCACGATGGCATGGTTGGAATAGTTGAAGTACTGCAGGTCGCGCCCGTCGGAGGCATGGCAGGAGGCGCAGGCCGCCTGGATGCTGCGGCCGGTCAGCGCCGACTTCAGCAGCAGGCCTCGTCCATTCCACAAGGTCTGGCCGGCGGTGACGGCATCACTCATGGTTTTGCCAGCGTCCTTCTCCAGGGCGATGTTGTCTCTCTGCACCGCATTGGTGGCCAGGCTCTGCCCCGCCGCATTGCGCACCTGCAGCGCAATCACGCGGAAGCCGTTGGATTCACCATCGGTGCCGTTGAAGCGGAACTGCACCAGGTTCATGCCATTCACCAGCCGTGCGCGCGTGTTGGCATCCAGCGCATAGCTGATTCGCACGGTGTAGAGCCCCCCGCGATTCAGGCCGCCCTGCACCCGTTCGGCATCGGCCAGGGTCACGGTGCTGTCGGTGATATCGACCCAGGGGATGTCCGCCGCGTTGTCGGCGGAGACGCCGCCCAGCACCCGCAGGCTGGCTTTGATCTGCGTCGGCGCATATCGGGTGGCTTCGAACTCGGGCGGCCCGAAGAAACCGCAGCGGTGACATTGGAACCAGAGCTGGGTGGCCGCGCCGACGCCGGCCGCATCCAGCGTGAGATTGGCGGTGGCCACCACCGGTGTGTTGGGCAGACCGTCGCCCAGCACCTCCAGGGGAAGCTGCAGCGCGGTGGTGGGCCCGGAGGCGGCCGGTGATGGCGTGGTGGGCGTGGTGGGCGTGGTGGGCGTGGTGGGCGTGGTGGGTGTGGTGGGCGAGGCCGGTGAGGAGGCCGGGTTCTCCGCTGGCGGCGTGGTGCCCACCGGCCCAGTGTCGGTGCCACCACCGTCGCCGCCGCAGCCCACCAGCAACCCTGCGGTCACCATCACAGCGGCCACGGGTCGCCAGAGGCTCAAGCCCAAGCTGGCCAACAAACGGTGGCGCTCGCGCCGGGGAGTGGAAGACGTTGCCAATTCAAACCTCGCTGCCCGCCGGGAGCAGGCTCCGCGGCGTTGGGTGGCCTCAGCGGCCAGGGAATGCAATGCAAGGTCGATTTCGCCCAGACGGCCCCGGAGACACGGGAACCCACGAGGCCGGCGGGGGCGATCAACCTGCGAATCAGCGGCGGATTGGAAGGCGACAGCCAGACGCTTTCAAGCGTGCAGGCGTGACTGAAACACTGCTTACTTTCGGGGCGGCTTTCAACCAACACTTGCGGGCGGCGCCAACCCTTTCGGGGAATGGCCCATCCTTTACAAACACGATATTGAGTGTCTGCACTGCGCCTCATGACGTGAGTCCTGCAGACATTCCTTCAGGCACTCCACGACGGGCCGTAGTCCGTGGCGGAATTCGCACTGAACGTGGCCCGATGCCAACGGCCATGACAGCGGTACCGTCAACTTTCAGCGCAATGTGCCCACAAAACACGAAATGCATGGTGAAGCTGGGCCTCCTCCCCCTGTCGGATGGGGGGTCGGGTGACTACAGTGACTGTCATTCGCAGACATGCAAGAGGGGACACCCGAGTGAAATTGAACAATATGAGGCTGGCCTCGCGCCTGGCCATGGGTTTTGGGGTGGTGCTGGTGCTGCTGGCCGCCATTGTGTTCATCGGTGGCATGAGCCTGGGCCGCACTGCGGAGTCCACTCGCCAGATGATGGATGTGCCGCTGCAGAAGGAACGGCTGGTGAGCGAGTGGTACATGCTCACGCTGGTGGGCGTGAAGCGCTACACCGCCATTGCCAAAAGCTCGGACTCGTCCCTGGCGGATTACTTTGTGAATGACGTGAAGGTCTCCACCGCGCGCGGCAATGAGATCATCAAGGCGCTCGATGCAATGCCCAAGAGCGACGAGGAAAAGAAGGTCGTCGACAAGCTGATCGAAGCCCGCAAGGTCTACACCGGCACTCGGGACCGGATCGGCGCCGCCAAGAAGGCCGGCAATGCGGACGAAGCCATTCGCATCCTGGAGCAGGAATTCCGCCCGCAGGCGGACGTCTTCCTCGGCAACATGGTGGACTACCTGAAGTTCCAGCAGAAGACACTGGACGACATGGCCAAACAGGTGGATGAAGCCACCACGTTGGCCCAATGGCGCATCGGCCTGATCGGCGCGCTGGCGCTGGTGGTGGGCGCCGTGTTTGCCTGGGTGCTGACGCGTTCGGTGACCGTGCCGCTGAGCCGCGCCCAGCAGATGGTGGAGGCCGTGGCGGGTGGCGACCTGACGCGCTCGGTCGCTGCCGAAGGCCGCGACGAGATCGCACAGATGATGGCCCAATTGGACGCCATGCGCCTGAGCCTGCAACGCGCCATTTCGACGGTGCGTGACTCTTCCGAGAACATCCAGAATGCCTGCCAGGAAGTCTCCGCCGGCAATCAGGACCTGAGCCAGCGCACCGAACAGACGGCCGGCAATGTGCAGCAGGCCGCCAGCGCCATGGAACAACTGAACGGTACGGTGGGCCAGACGGCTCAGTCGTCCCGCGAGGCCAACCAGCTCGCCACCAATGCGGTGGAAGTCGCCACCCGTGGGGGTCAGGTGGTGGCGGAAGTGGTGTCCCGCATGCAGGGCATCCACGGCAGTTCACGCAAGATCGCCGACATCATCGGTGTGATCGACGGCATCGCCTTCCAGACCAACATCCTGGCCCTGAATGCGGCCGTGGAAGCCGCGCGGGCCGGTGAACAGGGCCGCGGCTTTGCGGTGGTGGCCACCGAAGTGCGCAACCTGGCGGGCCGCTCGGCGGCCGCGGCCAAGGAGATCAAGTCGCTGATCGAGGCCAGCGTGGAGCAGGTGGAAGCCGGCACCAACCTGGTGAACCGCGCAGGCGAGACCATGAACGATGTGGTCACGGCTATCCAGCGGGTCACCGGCATCGTGGGTGAAATCAGCGTGGCCAGCGCGGAGCAGGCGGAAGGTGTGTCGCAAGTGTCCGGTGCGGTGACGCAGATGGATGCCGCCACCCAGCAGAATGCCGCGATGGTGGAAGAGATCGCCGCCGCCGCGTCGAGCCTGCGCGGCCAGGCCCAAAGCCTGGTGGAAGCGGTTCGGGTGTTCCGGCTCTGATCCAGCACGGATTCAACGCTGATCCGACAGGGATCGAATGCAGGGCGCGTCGCGCCCTGCAGCTTTTTATACTCACAGACACCTTCAGTCTGCGAGTTCATCATGTCCGCTGCATCGCCTGTTGTTGCTCCCCATCCGTCGTCGCGCTGCCAACTGCTCATCGTCGACCCGCAGAACGACTTCTGCGATGGAATCGAAGGTGCGACCCTGCCGGTGCCGGGGGCCCATGCCGACCTGCAACGCGTGGCCGGCTTCATTGAAGCGGCCGGCAGCCGTCTGACGGATATCGTGGTCACGCTGGATTCGCATCCCGCTTATGCCATCGAACGCCCTTCGTTCTGGCAGACGGCCGACGGCGGCCCGGTGGCCCCCTTCACCCAGATCACCCTGCAGCAGGTCAAGGACGGCGCCTACGCCCCGCGTGACCGCCACCTGGCCGAGCATGTGCGCTTCTATCTGGGCGCGCTTGAAGCCAGCCCCAAGCAGTACCGCCTGATGGTCTGGCCCACCCACTGCGTGACGGGCACCCCAGGCCACAACATCCATGCCGACGTGGCCCAGGCCTTGGCCGCCTGGGAAAGCCGGTCGCTGCGGGTGGTGGAGAAGGTGCTCAAGGGCCGCCATCCGCTGACCGAGCAATACAGCGCCGTGAAGGCCGAGGTGCCGCTGCCCGACGATCCGAGCACCGGCATCCATCATGTGCTGGTGGACCGCATCGTGAGCTTTGCCGGTCTGACCTTCATTGCCGGCGAAGCCAGCAGCCATTGTGTGGCCGCCACGGCGGAAGATTTGCTGGAGGCGATGACGCCGGAGCGGCGCCACCGCGTGGTGCTACTGCGGGACTGCATGAGCCCGGTGACCGGCTTTGAAGCGGGGGAAGCCGCCTTCTTTCAACGCGCGGCGGACTGGGGCGTGCGGTCGATGACGGCGGCCGAGGCCCTGGCCCTGGTTGCGGCGGGCTGATCGCCCTGCCGGCCGTGACCTCCCCGGCCACCGCCCCGGCAGCACCACAGAGCGGCACCACAGCAGCCCCCCACAGCGGCTTCAACCTTCGTAGAGCTCCAGCGGCAACCCATCCGGGTCCGCAAAGAAGGTGAAGCGCCGGCCGGTGTATTCATCCACCCGCACCGGCTCCACCGTCACGCCCTGAGCCTCCAGACGGCGCTTGCAGGCGTCCACATCCTCCACCGCAAAGGCCAGATGCCGCAGGCCCTGCGCCTCCGGGTAGGACGGACGCGGTGGCGCACCAGGAAAGGAAAACAGCTCGATCTGCGAGCCATCCGGCAGCGCCAGATCCAGCTTGTAGGAGCTTCGGGCTTCCCGGTAGTGTTCCGCCAGCACCTGCAGCCCCAGCACCTCGGTGTAGAAGCGCTTGGCGCGTGGGTAGTCGGAACAGATGATGGCGGCGTGGTGCAGTCGTTTCAGCATGGCACGTGCAGGAGATCAACAGCCCGCATTAAGCCAGAACCGCGCGGCTGGATTCCCTGCTTCCCAGCGGCCGCCGTCGTTCAGCGTTGAACCGAAGGCAGCGCCGGTGCTGCGGCCACGCCCGCGTCCTTGATGCCAGCGGTGAAATAGCGGTAGCCCGACTCGTCCTGGCGGTTGGCCAGGGCTTGCGTGCCGTTCAGCGCATAGCTGTGCACATGCACCACATCGCCGCCCTGGTCGAACTGGCAATGGCCCGCATGCTGCGTGCCCTTGGCGGTGCGACGCTGGATGTCGTCGTGGTCGTCATCAACATCCACATTCACCCAGACGTAGTCCAGCCCGCTGGCGCCACGCTCGGCCGAGGTGGACCGCACCGGAGCGCCCTGCCAGGCGGAGCGCAGCAAGGCCACGCAGCGCTGATGCTGTTGCTGCTCGAAGGCGGACAGTTCCGGCCCTTCATAACTGGGCAGCCGGTCACAGGCGGTCAGCCCCATCGCCACGGCAGCCAGCGCCACGGTCGACACCAGGCCGCAGGCCGAAGAAATGCGAAGGGGCAGACGGGACAGCACGGGAGGACTCCGGAACGGATAAGGGTTACCCCGGAGCCTACGCCGATCAAGCAACTCGCATGTGAAGCCAACCTGAAGACCGCACACTGATACGGGCACCATTCGCTCGGAATGAGCGCCAATCGCCCACGCATCCACTCACGCAGGAACTTGCGCGATCAGCGCCCGTTTGACTCTGAATCGTCCGCTCAATGAACCGGCGCCTTGGCGTTCGCCACGATCCGGATCAGCACCGCCGCAAGCAGCGTGGAGCCCACCACCACATAGCCGACCAGCGGGAAGTCCTGCACCTGGCCCTGGGGGCCGAGGGTCACCAGATGGCCTGCCACCAGCGACGCCACCCCGCCGGCCAGTTGCTGCAGCGCACTGTTGATGGCGCTGAAGGCGCCGCGTTGCTCCGGGGACGGAATGCCGCTGACCATGGCCTGCCAGGGAATGATGCGCGAGAAGATGCCGACAAACATCACCACATTCACCACGATCAGCAGCGCCAGCGACGATGGCCCCAGGTGGGTGTAATACAGCACCATCACCACTGTGAGGGCGCAGCCGGTATAGAACACCGGCATCGCCCCGAAGCGGTCGGAGCAGCGGCCGATCAGCGGAGAAAGCACCAGCGTGGACAGGCCGGTGATCAGATACACCATCGGCAGATGGTCCAGCGACACGCCGATGTTGTGCACCACAAAGGCGCTGGCAAACGGCATCAGCATGAAGCCGCCGGTGGTCAACAGCGCCGTCACCGCAAAGGCGACCCAATGGCGAGGCTTGGACAGCGTGTGCCGGAGATGCTGGGCCACGCCATCCGCGCGGCCGGCCGCCAGATGGCCCGTGACCGGCTTCATGCCGAAGGCGATCAGCAGCCCGGCGATCAATCCCAGCGCCACCAGCGCCAGAAACGGTGCATGCCAGCTCCAGCGCGACGCGAGAAACAGCCCGAACGGCAGGCCCAGCACCTGGCTGGCCGCAAAACCGCCCTGCAGCAGGCCCATCACCCGGCCGCGCTGGGCGGGCGGGAACAGGTCGGCGGTGATCGCCATCACGATGGAGCCGATCACCCCACCAAACAGCCCGGTGACCACACGGGCCAGCAACAGCGTCTCGTAGCTGCCCGCCAGGCCGCACCACAGCGTGCCCAGCAGAAAGCCGACATAAAAGAACAGCAGCAGCCGCTTGCGGTCGAAGCGGTCGGCAAAACCGGCGGTCAGCAGCCCGGAAATGCCGGCGCTGAAGGCATAGGCCGACACCACCAGGCCGAACTGCTGCGCCGACATCGACATGGCCGGCATGATCATCGCGCCCAGCGGCGACATGATCATGAAGTCCAGGATGACGGCGAACTGCAGCAGCGTCAGCATCGCCGTGGCAAAGCGCTGATAGGGCGTGAAGGCCGGCGGTGCGCCCGCCGGTGAACCGGGAGTCATGGGGGTGACGGACATGCAGAACCCTTATGAGAAGGGCGCCGTTGTAGCAGGCTTTGCGAAATCCAT
The DNA here is from genome assembly GCF_026625885.1 of Roseateles sp. SL47. Taxonomy (NCBI): domain Bacteria; kingdom Pseudomonadati; phylum Pseudomonadota; class Betaproteobacteria; order Burkholderiales; family Sphaerotilaceae; genus Roseateles; species Roseateles sp. SL47. Next base: position 276,932 of record NZ_CP113068.1, read on the forward strand.
GGTTTCACGCGGCAAGAAAGCAACGGGACGCCCGTCGGTCACCACACCTGAATCGGATGCGGCGCCACCATCGCATCTCCTGCCTTGCAACTGAAGGCCTGGCCAAAGGCCGGCATGTTGGACATCGGCGCCAGCACGCGGTATTTGCCCGGCGAATGCGGATCGGTGCGGAGCTGGTTCAGCAGCGCTGCCTCGCGCGTCTTGTTGCGCCACACCAGCGCATTGGAGAGGAAGAAGCGCTGCTCCGGCGTGAAGCCGTCGATCTTCTCGCGCTGGCCGGAGCGCTTGAGCGCGTTCTGCAGCGCATCAAAGGCGATGGGCATGCCGGCCATGTCGGAGATGTTCTCCCCGAGCGTCAGGCGACCATTGATGTGGGTGCCCTTCACCGGTTCATAACTCTCGTACAGCGCCACCACCCGGTCCGCATTGGCCTTGTAGGCCGCCGCGTCGGCAGGGGTCCACCAGTCGTTGAGGCTGCCGATGCTGTCGAACTGGCGGCCACGGTCATCGAAATGGTGGGTGATTTCATGGCCGATCACCATGCCGATGCCACCATAGTTGACGGCGTCATCCGCCTTGGCATCAAAGAACGGCGGCTGCAGGATGCCGGCCGGGAAGGTGATTTCGTTGAGTCCCCCCGCCTGCGCATTCACGATGTAGGGCGACATGGTCCAGCGGGTGCGGTCGCTCGGGCGGTCCAGGTCCTTGAGCTGTTCCTGGTGGGCCCAGGCCGCTGCGCGCAACTGGTTGCCGGCAAAGTCGCGGGCATCCAGCGCCAGGCCATCGTACTGCGGCCAGGTGGCCGGCGCACCGATCTTGGGCTGCATCGCCGCCAGCTTCTCCAGGGCCTTGGCCTTGGTGTCCGGGCTCATCCAGGCGACGTTCTGGATCTTCTGGCGCATGGCCGCCTTCACGTCATCGATCAGCAGCGTGGCGCGCCGCTGCGCTTCGGGTGAGAACGCACGGGCCACAAACAGCTCGCCCAGGGCCAGGCCCAGGGGCGCACCGCCGGTCCGGCCGCCCATCATCATGATCACTTCCTGGTCACGCGGCTTGTGCTGTTCCAGGCCGGTGATGGTGCGGTCGTAATAGTCGAAGTGGGCATCCGCAAAGGCGGCCGGCAGGCGTGCGGCGCTGTTGTCCAGCACACGCAGGCGCAGATAGGTCTTCCAGGTGGCCACCGGCGTGTTGGCCGCCAGTTCGGCCACGCGCTGCATGAAGCCGGGCTGGCCCACGATCACACGCTCCACGCCGTCCGTCCGTTTACCGTTGAGCGTGAGCGCCTGGAGCCAGACCTGCCAGTCAAAACCCGGGGCCTTCTCGGCCAGTTGCGCCGGCGTCATGGGGTTGTAGCTGGCCAGCGGATCGCGCAGCGCGGCGCGCGGCACAGTGGCATCGGCCAGACGGGCTTCAAAGGCCATCAAGTCGTCCAGTGTCTTCTCGGACGCGTCCGCACCGGACGCCTTGAGCAGCCGCTCGGCATACAGCCGGTAGGCGGCACGAAGTCGCTTGGCCAGATCGGTGTCCTTCACATAGTCGTCGCGGTCGGGCAGACCCAGGCCGGACTGCATCAGGCTCAGCACCTGCACGCTGGTGTTCTTGGCATCCGGACGCACGAAGGTGCCCACGGGCGCGCTGATCTGCACCCGGCCCAGCTCGGCCAGCACCGCCGGCAGGTCGGCAGGCGTCTTGATGCCAGCCACACGGTCCAGCAGCGGCTTCACCGGCTTCAGGCCACCGGCGTCGATGGACGCACGGTCCATGCCGCTGGCGAAATAGGCCGCGACCTGGCGCAGGCCCGGGGTGGTCTGCAGTTCGGGCTTGCGCACCAGCTCGGCCAGGGCGTCAGACAGCAGCCGGTCGTTGGCCACACGCAGCGCATCAAAGCTGCCGATGCGGGTCTGGTCGGCCGGCAACTGCGTGCTCGCCACCCAGGGGCCGTTCACATACTCGTAGAAGTCGGCGCAGGGCGCGACCTCCTTGGAAAAGCTCTGGACATCCAGGGCCTGGGCCGGCGCAGTGGTCAGGGCGGCTGCAGCAGCGGCAGCCAACAGGGCAAGGCGGAACATGGCGGTGGCCCCCAGCGGGGCAGGTCAGCACAAGAAGGACGCGAGGCTAACGCGCCCCGGGGGCCGAGACCATCCGCCATTGCCCGGGCGTGGCTTTTGGCACCCGTCGGCGGCGCGGGTTTTGAGCCATACGGGCGAGCAGCGGACAGCCTCAGTCGCAGGACGCCCGTTCAAACAAGCCCATCAAGGCCTGCGGCGTACCGTCCGGCAGCCGCTGGCGCTCCAGCCGCATGCCCGGTGTGAGCAGATGCAGCGAGACGTCTTCCAGCGACCAGCATTCCCCCTGCCCCATCGCCTGCAGCCGGGTGCCGGGGCCCCCCCCCGCCACCACCGTCACCCTGCCGCTGCCCACCACCTCCAGGGTGTCGGTGGGATGCAGCAACAGGGCCGTGTCCTCATCCAGCCCCAGCCCCAGGTGGCCGGGAGAGACCCCCAAAAACTGGATCAGCCGCGAGAGGCGTTTGCGTTCGGAAAAGTGCTGGTCCACCACCACCCGTGACCACAGCCCCAGGCCGGGCGGCAAGGGGCCCGGCGGCCCTCCCGCAATCTGCGAGCCTTCATCCCCGCGGGGCATGCGCGCGCCCAGCGCCGATGCACCCGCGCTGGTGCCGGCCACGGCCATGCCCTCCAGCGCATGGCGGCGCGCCAGCAGCGACCAGGCGGGTGTGTCACCCACGGTCTCCAGCAAGCGATGCTGGTCGCCCCCGGTCAGGAAGACCAGGTCGATGCCCGCCAGCCGTGCGAGCACCTCTGGGGACGCCAGCTCGGCCGCTTCGCGTGCATCCAGCCACGAGGGCTCGGCACCCAGCGCTTCAAAGGCCGGCCCGTAGTGATGCCAGAGGTCGGCCGGTGCACCGCTGGCAGCGGTCAGCACCAGCACCTTGGGCCGTTGCATCGGCAAGGCCCGCACCAGCGCCCCCAGGACAGTCCGAAGCCCGTCCCGATCTTCATTGCCACCAATCACCGCCAACAGTCCGCGACCGTCCCCGGTCGCACTGCCCTTCATCGCCATCTCTGTGGGTCTCCAACAACTGCCCGCATCCTCTCATGAGGCGCCTGCCCGGCGCCATTGGGAACACAGCTTGCTCGATGCCTTCCATCAACCCGTCACGATGGCAACGAGGTCAGGAAAAGGACGAGACATGAACAACCCATCCGTAGCGTCCAGCCCCGCCGGGCTCGACACCATCGAGGCTTCCGGCGATCTGCGCGATATCGCGCTGCCTCCGGGGCTGCCGCTGCAGGTCCAGATCAACGGCGCCACGGTGATGCTGCAGGTGGCGCCTTGGGTCACGCTGCTGGACCTGCTGCGCGAACAACTGTTGCTCACAGGCAGCAAGAAGGGCTGCGACCACGGCCAATGCGGCGCATGCACGGTGCTGGTGGACGGTGTCCGCATGAACAGCTGCCTGCTGCTGGCGGTCAGCCTGGACGGCCACGACATCACCACGGTGGAGGGACTGGCGGAACTGGCCGGAGACGAGGCCTGTGGCCCGAATGCCCTGCACCCGCTGCAGCAGGCCTTCATCGACTGCGACGCCCTGCAATGTGGCTACTGCACGCCCGGGCAGTTGTGCTCGGCGGCAGGGCTGCTGAATGAACATGCACCGGCCAATGCCAACGAGATCCGTGAACGGATGAGCGGGAACCTCTGCCGATGTGGGGCCTATCCGCAGATCGTCGAAGCGGTGTCCCGGGTGGTGCTGGCGCGCCGTGCGCCGACCGCCGACATCACCGGGGGCGCAACACCATGAACCCGTTTGACTATGCGCGGGCCCTGACAGTGGACGAAGCCCTGCTGCAACTGCAGCGTGGCGCCGCCCGGCAGCCACTCACCAACGCCCCCGGCGCCGAGATCCGTGAACGGGCCCGGTTCCTCGCTGGCGGCACCAACCTCGTGGACCTGATGAAGGAAGGGCTGATGCAACCGGTGCGTCTGGTGGATGTGACCCGGCTGCCGCTGACCGGGATCGAATCCACGCCGGACGGCGGCCTGTGGTTGGGTGCCCTGGCCACCAATGCCGCGACGGCCCAGCATCCGCTGGTGCTGGCGCGTGCTCCGCTGCTGCGCACCGCGATTCTGGCCGGCGCCTCGCCACAGATCCGCAACCGCGCGACCAACGGCGGCAACCTGCTGCAACGCACGCGTTGCCATTACTTCTATGACGCCGCCGTCCCCTGCAACAAACGCGCCCCGGGCAGCGGCTGCCCGGCAGCCACCGGCATCGCCCGCCAGCACGCCATTCTGGGCGCCAGCGAGCAGTGTGTGGCCACCCATCCGTCCGACATGTGTGTGGCGTTGGCCGCCCTGGATGCCACCGTGCATGTGCAGTCCCCACGGGGCACGCGGGAGATTCCATTTCTGGAGTTCCACCGCCTGCCCGGGAAGGCGCCCGAGCGCGACCACGCCCTGGCCCCGGATGAACTCATCACCCACCTCACCCTGCCGCCTTCCCCGTTTGCCGATCACAGCTGCTATTTGAAGCTGCGCGAGCGTGCGTCTTATGCCTTCGCGCTGGTGTCGGTGGCGGCCGCGCTGGCGTTGGACGAACACGGCCGGATTGCGGCGGTGCGGCTGGCACTGGGCGGTGTGGCCCATCGGCCCTGGCGCGATCTGTCTGCGGAATCGCTGCTGATCGGAGAGACGCCCTCCCCCCAAGCTTTCGACGCGGCCGCGCAGCACCTGCTGCGGCCCGCACGAGCCTGGGGCGGCCCGGCCCTGCCGGAAAGCCTGCCGGGCAACGCTTTCAAGATTCCCCTGGCGCGTCGCGCCATCGTGCGCGCGCTGACCATGGCCCTGGCGGGCGTGCCCACCAACACGGGCGAGGACTTCTTCCGCCTGGACGGAGATGCCGCATGAATGACCGATCTTCCCTTCCCGACACAGGCCTGGACAGCCTCCACACCACCGACCTGGCGGATCTGGCCATCGAGTCGGACCAACAACCCCGTGCCGATGCCGGCACCGGGCTGGTCAGCATCGGCACCGGCCTTCCGCGCATCGATGCCCTGGCCAAGGTGACCGGCCGGGCGCGTTATGCCGCTGAACATCCCCCTGAACCTGGCACCGCTCCCCTGCTCCACGGCTGGGTGGTCAACACCGCCGTGGCCTGTGGCCGCATTACCGCGATCGATGCCAGCGCCGCGCTCGCCCTGCCCGGCGTTGTGACGGTACTCACCCATGAGAACCGCCCGAAGATGCGCTCGCTGGACCTGTTCTACAAGGACATGACCGCGCCGGCCGGTTCTCCCTTCAAACCGCTGCATGACGACCACATCCACTACAGCGGCCAGCCGGTGGCGCTGGTCGTGGCCACCTCGCTGGAGCTGGCACGGCATGCGGCACGGCTGGTGCAGGTGCGGGTGGAGGCCGCCCCGCACGAGACCTCCCTGCTGGCCCACCGTGACCGCAGTCACGTCCCCTCGTCTCTGAAGGCGGGGTACTCGCCGCCGCCCAAGCCGCGCGGAGACGCCGATGTGGCCTGGGAATCGGCCTCGGTGCGGGTGGACACGGAAAGTTATGCGGGTGTCGAGCATCACAACCCGATGGAAATGCACGCCACCACCGTGCTGGTCGGCAAGGACGGCCATCTCACCGTCTATGACAAGACGCAGGGGTCGCAGAATTCCCGCTGGGTGATCTCACGTGTGTTTGGTCTGCCGGCCCGCAAGGTGACCGTGCGCAATCCGTTTGTGGGCGGTGCTTTCGGGTCCGGGCTGCGTCCGCAATATCAGTTGCTGCTGGCCACCATGGCGGCGCTGCATCTGAAGCAATCGGTGCGGGTGGTGCTGACCCGCCAGCAGATGTTCACCTTCGGCCATCGCCCCGAAACCTGGCAGCGGGTGCGGCTGGCGTCCGACCATCACGGTCGTCTGACCGCCGTGATCCATGAGGCCCTGGCCGAGACCTCCCGCAAGGAGGACTATGTGGAAGTGGTGGTGAATTGGTCGGGCCAGCTCTACCACTGCGACAACGTGCGGCTGGATTACCGCCTGGTGGCCCTGGACCAATACAGCCCCATCGACATGCGCGCCCCTGGCGCCGCGCACGGCGTGCATGCGCTGGAGGTGGCCATGGACGAACTGGCCCATGCCACCGGCCTGGACCCGTTGGACCTGCGGCTGCGCAACTATGCCGAACGGGATTCCGCCAGGGACCTGCCCTTCTCCACCAAGGCCCTGCGGGAGTGTTACGCCCAGGGGGCCGAGCGCTTTGGCTGGTCGCGGCGGGCCCCGCGCCCCCGGGCCCGCCGTGAAGGCGATGAATGGGTAGGCTGGGGCATGGCCACCGGCACCTGGGATGCGATGCAGATGTTTGCCCGTGCTCGGGCCACGCTCAGGGCCAACGGCGAGCTGGTGGTGGAAAGCGCGGCGAGCGACATCGGCACCGGCACCTACACCGTGATGGCGCAGATTGCTGCGGCAGCCATGGGCCTGCCGATGGAACAGGTGAGCTTTCGCCTGGGCGACAGCACCTTGCCGGTCGCGCCGATCGAAGGCGGCTCTTCCCACGTCACCACCGTGGGGTCTGCCGTGGAAGGTGCTTGCGAGAAGATCCAGCTTGAGCTGTGGAAACGCGCACGTCAGCATGTGGACGGTTTTGCCAAAACCCGCTTTGAGGAGGTGTCCTTCTCCGACGGCCATCTCCGGCTGAAGTCCGGCCCACAGGCCATTCCGTATGCGCAATTGGTGCAGGTGAACGGGGATCAGGCGATCGAGGCCCGCTACCTCTTGCTGCCCAATCTGCTGAAGCAGAAGAACTACGTGCGGGCGGTCCATTCCGCCGTGTTCTGCGAGGTGCGCGTGGATGAAGAACTGGGCACGGTGCGGGTGACGCGGGTGGTGAGCGCGGTGGCGGCCGGCCGCATCATCAATCCGGTAACGGCCCGCAGCCAGGTGGTGGGGGGCGTGGTGTGGGGCATCAGCCAGGCCCTGCTGGAAGAAACCCTGTCCGACCACGCCCTGGGCCGCTTCATGAATCACAACCTGAGCGAGTACCACGTGGCCGCCAATGCCGATGTGGGGGAGATCGACGTGCTGTTTGTGGAGGAGGATGACCGCATCGTCAGCCGCCTCGGCGCCAAGGGCGTGGGCGAGATCGGCATCGTGGGGGTGGCGGCGGCCATCAGCAATGCCATCTTCCATGCCACCGGGCGACGGTTGCGCAGCACCCCGATGACGCCGGACAAGGTGATGCGCCGCGATTGACGGATTTCACGTTCGACGCCACTGCTTGATCGGTTTTTCCTGAAGGTGGTAGCGCCTCAGCCTTCAAAGTGCCACGATCCGAACTGCACGGGCCTCCCGCCCGAAGTGCTTGCGGAGACAACCATGGCGACAACAACATTGACTGGCCGCTCCATCGGCCGGCGTTTCGGGCTGGTCCAGGCCCTCGTGCTACTGATTGCACTGATTGGCTCCGGCATGGGCTATTGGGGGCTCAGCCGTGCTGCAAACGATACGGAATCCATCTACACCGATGCATTGGCCACCGAGCGGATCGCGTCGGACTGGTATCGCAATGTGCTCAATGGCATCACTCGCACCACCGCCATTGCGGTGAGCACCGATGCAAACCTGCCCGGCTTCTTTGCCCAGCAAGCCGCTGAATCTTCCAAACGCTCCACGGAATTGCAGCAACAGCTGGACAAGCTGCTGGTGACCCCAACGGAGCGTGCCGCTTTCGACAAGATCTCGGAACTGCGCAAGACCTACCTGTCCACCCGGGACGCCATTGCCGCAGCCAAGAAGGAAGGCCAGACGGAACGGGCGAAGGAGCTGTTCGACAAGTTCTCCGCCTCCTCGGCGACTTATCTCGACAGCATTCAGGCCGTGGTGCAGGCTCAGCGAGCGCAACTGGACGCCGCCATTGTGAGCCTGCGTGAAAGCAACCGCCGGGCACGCATTGCCCTGGTGGTGTTCGGCTTGGTGGCCCTGGTGACTGCGGGCGCCATGTCCTGGTGGCTGACACGCTCCATCACCGGCCCGTTGAATCAGGCTGTTGAAGTGGCCGATGCCATTGCCCATTTCGATCTGACGCGCAGCATCGACATCCGCACCGATGATGAAACTGGCCGGCTGCTGCACTCCCTGCGAAGCATGCAAACTGCATTGACCGGGCTGATCGGTGACGTGCGCAGTTCCACCGACAGCATCAACACCGCCAGCGCGGAAATCGCCACCGGCAACATGGATCTCTCTGGCCGTACCGAGCAGACTGCCTCCAATCTGCAGGAAGCCGCCGCCTCCCTCACCCAACTGACCGGCACGGTGCGCCAGACGGCGGACGCGGCCACCACGGCCAACCAGCTGGCCAGCCATGCCACCACCACCGCCCAGCGGGGTGGCACGGTGATGAGCCAGGTGGTGTCCACCATGGGTGAGATCAGCGACAGCTCGCGCCGCATCGGCGACATCATCGGCGTGATCGACGGCATCGCCTTCCAGACCAACATCCTGGCGCTGAATGCGGCCGTGGAAGCCGCACGCGCTGGTGAACAGGGCCGGGGCTTTGCGGTGGTGGCCAGTGAAGTACGCTCGCTGGCGCAGCGCAGTGCCGCTGCGGCCAAGGAGATCAAGGGCCTGATCGACACCAGCGTGGAGCGGGTGGAGTCCGGCTCGCGGCTGGTCTCCGACGCCGGCACCACCATGAACGACATCGTGAACAGCGTGCAGCGGGTCACCGACATCATTGCCGAAATCAGCGCCGCCACCCATGAGCAGAGTGATGGCATTCAGCAGGTCAATGCGGCGGTGGGTCATCTCGACCAGATGACGCAGCAGAATGCAGCGCTGGTGGAAGAAGCCGCCTCGGCGGCGGAAAGCCTGAAGGAGCAGTCGCAGCGTCTGGCGGGGGCCGTGTCGGTGTTCCGGCTGACGGCTTGAGGTGCTGTTGAGGCGCTGCTGAGGTGCCACGGCGGCACCGCGCCGCCGCGCTCCCTTCCCCCGATGGCCCGACCGTGGCCCCGCAACCGGGGACACGGTCGGGCTTGTGACGCTTCATCATCAAATCTTCATCGGCCGCCCCCTACCCTGGCGCTCCACATTCAAGAGGAGAGCTTCCGTGAAGATGCTTCGTCTGATCCTGTCGGCCACCCTGGCTGCCGCCACGCTGGGCGCTGCCGTACTGCCCGCCGCCGCCCATGCCCATGGCCGTCCTGGCGCATCGACGCCTTCGCCGCTGCTCATCGCTCATCGGGGCGCCTCGGGTTACGTGCCGGAGCACACCCTGGCCGCCTACTGGCTGGCCATCGAGCAAGGTGCCGACTTCGTTGAGCCGGATCTGGTCATCACCAAGGACGGCGTACTGGTGGCCCGCCATGAAAACGCCATCGCCATCCTGAATGCGGATGGCACGATCCGCGAAGCCACCACCGATGTGGCCGAGCACCCCGAATTCGCCAGCCGCAAGGCCACCAAAGTGATTGACGGCGTGAGCATCACCGGCTGGTTCACTGAAGACTTCACACTGGCGGAACTCAAGACGCTGCGCGCCCGGGAGCGCATTCCCGCCCTGCGGCCGGCCAACACCCGCTTCAACGACATGTTCGAGGTGCCGACCTTGGAGGAAGTGCTCCAGCTGGTGCAGCAGGCCAATGAGCGCCGCCGTGCAGAAGCTCGCGACGTCCGGGGGGACCGCCACGGCAAACCATCACGGGCATTCCAGCCCATCGGCGTCTATCCGGAAACCAAGCATCCCAGCTACTTCGCGGGCATCGGTCAGCCACTGGAAGAGCCGCTGGTGCGGGTGCTCCACCAATACGGCTACCGGGATGCGGACGCACCGGTGTTCATCCAGTCGTTTGAAGTGGGCAACCTGCGCAAGCTCAAGCGACTGACGCGCCTCCCGCTGGTGCAACTGATGGACGCCTCCGGGCGGCCCTATGACTTCGTGCTGAGTGGTGACACCCGCACCTATGCCGATCTGGCCAAGCCGGCCGGTCTGGCGGAAGTGGCCACCTATGCACGCGGCGTGGGCGTTAACACGGCGGTGATGATTCCGCTGGTGAATGGCCGCCTGGGCACACCCACCAGCTTCGTCCGGGATGCCCATGCCGCCGGCCTGGTGGTGCATGGCTGGACCTTCCGTGCCGAAAACTACTTCCTGCCGACGGACTTCGACAGCAGCACCGACCCGACCGCGCTCGGTGATCTGGCTGGCCAGATCAAGACCTTCCTGAACCAGGGGCTGGACGGCCTGTTCAGCGATCAGTCCTTCCTGGCGCGCAAGGCGATCGACAGCTGGAAGGCGGCGCAGTAAGCGCGGGGATACGCGGGGATACGCGGGAATACGCGGGAATACGCCGGACCGGCGCGGCCCTCACCGCGCCGGTTTGAAGCCTCCGCGCCTGACCTCCACTCACGGTCACTCACGGTCACTCACGCGTGCTCACCCGTAAGCACCGGCTGTAACGCCTGGCAACAAACACGGTTACGTCCAGACACGCTTGATACGAACGTGTTCATGCACCGCGCGCAGAGCGTCCACCAGAGGGGAAACGTGGGGAAGTCGCCGTGACTTTGTTGACGCGCAACGACAAAAAACGCCCCTCGCACAGTCTGGGGCTATCGCCAAGGTGACACCTTCACGGAAGATGATGGCCCCACGCTGTTCGGACCGTCCATGAAACGCCGCCAACTTCTCACCCAGCTGTCCGCCCTTGCCGGCGCGACCGCCCTGCCGGTACTGCCGGCGTTTGCAGACAATTCCAAGATCGTGCTGGGCCAGTCGGCGCCGCTGAGCGGTCCGGCCAAGGAACTGGGCGAGCAGTTCCGCGAGGGGGCCCTGCTGGCTTTTGACTACATGAACCAGCGTGGTGGCGTGAACGGCCGCCGCATCGAGTTGCGCAGCCTGGATGACGGCTATGAGCCGGAGCGCTGCGTCGCCAACACCCGCAAGCTGCTGGACGAGGGCGTCACCGCCCTGTTCGGCTACATCGGAACACCCACGTCGCTGGCCGCCCTGCCGCTGGCCAGCGCCGCGAAGGTGCCGTTCTTTGCGCCCTTCACCGGCGCCGAGGCCCTGCGCACCCCGTTCAATCGCTATGCCTTCCACATCCGCGCGTCCTACGACGACGAATGTGATGAGATCGTCCGGCAGCTGAAGTCGGTGGGCATCAAGAAGGTGGCGGTGTTCTATCAGAACGACGCCTACGGCCAGGCCGGCCTGAGCGGCATGGAGGCCGCGCTCAAAAAGCATGGCATGGCGCCCGTGGCCACGGCCACGGTGGAACGCAATTCCGTGGAAGTCACAGCGGCGGTCAAGGCCATCATGGCTGCGCAGCCGGAGGCCATTGTCCAGATCAGCGCCTACAAATCCTGCGCCGCGTTCATCCGCCAGGCGCGCCATGCCATGTTCCTGGGCAACTTCTACAACCTGTCCTTCGTCGGCGCACAGGCGCTGGCCCACGAGTTGGGCAAGGACTCGCGCGGTGTTGTGGTGTCGCAGGTGGTGCCCTTCCCGTTCAGCGGCACCAACCCGCTGGCGCAGGAATATGCCCAGCGTGCCAAGGCTGCGGGTAAGGAGCTGGGCTATACCGGGATAGAGGGCTTTGTGGCCGCCAAGGTGCTGATCGAAGGTCTGCGTCGCGCCGGCAACAACCTCAGCTCCGACAGCCTGATCAGCGCTCTGGAAGGTCTGCGGGACTTTGATGCGGGCGGCTTCTTCATCAACTTCAATGCCCAGAAGCACACCGGCTCGAAGTTTGTCGACATGACCATCCTGACGGCGGACGGCAAGGTCCGTCGCTGAGTGTCACGGCCAGGGCTGCCTGTTACGGCCCCGCCCCGCTCATCTGGATACGCCCCTTGCCTCGGCGCTGGGTCCATGCCCCGCGTCACCCTTGCCCAGGCGAGATCAGCGGCACACGGTCCCCAACAAAAAGGCCCGGTGCAGCACGCACCGGGCCCTTGAAATCAAAGCCGTCAGGCGGGGTCCGGCCGGTGGAGGCCGGCCAGCGCGGGCCCGCCGATTTACCAGCCGAGGTCCTTCAGCAGCGGACGGGTCAGGTCCTTGGGAGGCACCAGGACGGTCGTCAGGTCGCTGTTGATGCTGGGTTCCATCAGCAAGTTGGGCACCGCCGACACATCCCAGTGGGACACCGACGAGCCGGAGGCCAGCACCGACGGCGTGTACAGCAGCGGGCGGCCAAGGGCATCGGCACCGGCACGACGGGTCGGGTCGGTGGACAGCGAGGCGGACACCTGGCCAGGGCCGCGACGGCTGCCGTACGGCACCGAAGCAGTCACAGCAGCCTTCAGCGTGGCGCCGTCAGTCTGGGACACGCTGATGGCGGGGATGACCACGGTCGGGTCGGAACCACCCAGGCCAGGGGCTGCACCGCCCGTGTTGTTGGCGATGATCACGCCGATGGCGCCAGCGTTCTGGGCATTCTTGGTCTTCACCGCGAAGCCGCAGGTCCCGCGATCGATGATGGCCACCTTGCCGGCCACCGCAGTGGCGGTGGCGGCATCAAAGGCCAGGCAGCCTGCACCGTTGACCGGGTCCGCCGGCACCACCGCCAGCGCACCCAGGTTCAGGCCGTTGGCCACCGCAGGCCCGAAGGACGCGGTGTTGTAGGCGTAGAAACCGGAATACCCGGGCGCCGACGTGGTCGTCTTCAGCACCGGCAGCGGGTTCAGCGTCACCGCTGCACCTGCCACGGCCTGCGGGCCGATCCAGGCCAGACCCAGCGCATTCGTGGTTGAGACCCGGCGCTCTGCGCTGGTCATGTTCAGCCACGTCTTGCCGGCGGTGTTGTCGTACATGTACTGTTCCCAGATGCTGGGAAGCCCGCCGCTGGCCTGGTAGGCCGTGCCGTCCGCGTTCAGGCGGTAACCCACGGCGCTCGACACGCTGCCGGTATAGACCGTCAGCACCGAGAAGCCCAGGCCGTGGCCCAGTTCATGCAACAGCGTTTCAACGAAGTTCACCGCGTCGCCGGCATTGCCGTCCACGCCCAGGTAGAACGGGCTGCCTTCCAGGCATCCGGTCGTGCCGAGGTTGACGTTGAACTGCGTCTTGATGTCCACGTTGCCGTAGCCGCTGCCGTCGTCCGGCACGCCGTCGGTCAGGTTGACGCCCGCCAGCTTGTTCGCCAGCGCCTGGGGGTACCAGGTGCCAGGCTGGCTGTTGGGGAAGTCATGCCAGATGTTCCAGGCGCCGGCGCTGCCCAGCGTGGCGGAGGTGGCGGTGCAGGTCAGCGCTTCCCAACCGGCGTTGACCGTGATGGTCACGTTGCTGTCGAGCTGCTTTTCCCAGATGTCTGCCACATAGCGGTAGACATACAGGCGTTGCTCACCCAGCGTGGTGCCAGGATTGCCGCCCACCGGGGCCACCGGCGTCGTGTCATTGAAGCCCACGCCGGCCGGGTCCCGGCTTTGAATCACGATGGTGGCGGCCTGGCTGGCACCGGCGGCGCACAGGGCGGCCAGCAGGCTGGCGCGCACAGCGAAAGTCTTGATGCTCTTGTCCATGGTGCTCACTTGGTGGGGAGTTCAGCCTTGGCCGCGAAGCCCTTGGCCACAGCGGCGTCTGCTTCCTGCTTGGTCGGGAAGCACTGCTCTTCCAGGGTGCCGTCGGCACGACGGACGACCACGGAGTAGCTGATCATGTCGTCAGTCATGCGCACACCGGTCGCGCCGGTGGCATGGCGCTTGAGCTGCGGCGTGGCGGCCACGGCGCTCAGCGCCACGGCACGCTTGGAGGCGCGCAGGGATTGCAGGGAGGCACGCTCCTCATTGGTGGCGGCGCGCAGCTTGCCGGTGTCGGCATCCCGGACCACCACCAGGGTGTCCTGGGCGGCTTCGGTCACCGGCAGCGAGCCTTCGGCGGCGGAAGCGGCCAGGGGCAGCAGCGCGGCAGCGCAGAGGGCGGTCAGGGAGAAGGTTCGATTCAGCATCTGGGGCTCCTTGTGCAAGGCACGCTCAACGGACCTGACGGCGGCGGCGGACGGCGACCAGGCCAACCAGACCCAGCCCGGCCAGGGCAACGCTGGCCGGTTCCGGCACGGCGCTCACGCTCAGGTTGTCCACACCGACATAGTTGGCGAGGTCGGCACTGCCGACGTATTCGATGGCGAAACGGCCGCTGGTGCCCGCGCCCAGGCTCGCCAGATTCAGGGTGTATTGGGCCCACTCACCGGTGACGGTCACGGTGGTGTCCAGCACCAGGCTGCTCGGGTTGCCGGCGGCATTCACCAGGCCGAAGGTCAGCTGGTCGAAGTAGCCGTCGACGATGTCAGCGCGGGCCCAGAAGGTGACGACCAGATCCGTGGCGGTGGAGAACACCGGCGTGATCAGCCAGCTGGACAAATTGCCCAGTTCACCAGCATTGTTGAAGTTGCTGGAGATGAAGGAGTTGTCAGCGCCGCTCAGCGCGGTGAAGAAGGTCTGGTCGCCCTGCACCCAGGGGGAGGTGCTGCCAGCCGGCGTGCTGAGGTTGAGGATCTGCCACCCGGAGGAGGTCAGATTGGCGACGTTGTCAAATCCCTCGCTGATGAGGGTGGCGTCGGCGTGCGCGGATGCCATTGCACCCACCAGCGCCAATGCCGCGCAGGCTTGCTTGAACATTGCAGGTCCTTCAGGAGAAAGCGGTGGGATGTCCACCCTGGCTGTTGGAGACACGCTCACCGTCATGCGGGTCGCGCCAGATTTCCGCGGGTCGGTCCAGACTCCCCCGCCCCGGGGCTGACTGATTGTGTGACGAGCTTCACGAACAGGCAGCCTTGGGAAACGCCAGTCCCCCCCTGGACGGAGGGGTAGTTGTTTCCCTAGTCGTCATCGGATTGGCATGGAAGACGCCTGGAATGCGCCTAAAAGGTCGGGCCGGATGGGGCGGCGCCACGGCCAGCGCCCGGTTCGTGGCTGCCTGTTGTGGCGCGCTTGGTGAAAGTCCGGATGGCAAGGACTGACCCCGGGACCTGCGCCGGGGCACGAACGCCAGGTGGCGGCGACCGTCACCTGCGCCTGCACGGTGTCAGGCGCTTATAGGGACACGGTCACCGTGACGATCACCGATGGAGCTCTCGTTCAGCAACCGTTGAGCAACCGTTGGGCACCCGTTGATTGAGCACCCCCTTGAGCATGCCCAAGGGCTGAGCGTGCTCCCGGCGAGGCTGACAGTTACAGCGCGCGCCCGATGAGGATCTTCTGGACCTCGGAGGTGCCTTCGTAGATCTGCGTCACCCGGACATCGCGGTAGATGCGCTCCACCGGGAAATCGCTCACATAGCCGTAGCCGCCGTGGACCTGAATGGCGGCCGAGCAGACCTTCTCCGCCATCTCGCTGGCAAACAGCTTGGCCATGGCGGCTTCTTTCAGGCAGGGCAGCCCCGCATCCTTGAGGCTGGCCGCATGCCAGATCAGCTGCCGAGCGGCTTCGATCTGGGTGGCCATGTCCGCCAGCTTGTGCTGGATCGCCTGGTGCTCAAAGATCGGCACACCGAACGCCACCCGCTCTTTGCTGTACTTCAGCGCCGCCTCCAAGGCCGCCCGCGCCATGCCCACCGACTGCGAAGCGATGCCAATGCGGCCGCCCTCCAGCCCGGACAAGGCGATCTTCAGCCCCTGCCCCTCCTCACCCAGCCGCCAGGCCACCGGCACGCGACAGTTCTCGAACAGGATCTGGGCGGTGTCGCTGGCATGCTGGCCCATCTTGTCCTCCACCCGAGCCACCGTGTAGCCAGGGGTCGAGGTGGGAACCAGAAACGCGCTGATGCCCTTCTTGCCGGCCGCCTTGTCGGTCACGGCCATCACGATGGCCAGGTCGCCGTTCTTGCCGCTGGTGATGAACTGCTTCACCCCGTTGAGCACGTAGTCGTCGCCGTCCCGCACGGCGGTGGTCTTCAGCCCGCCGGCTTCGGACCCCACATGCGGCTCGGTGAGGCAGAAGGCGCCGAGCATGTCGCCCCGGGCGAGCGGCTTGAGGAAGCGTTCCTTCTGGTCCTCGTTGCCAAAGGCCATCAGGATGCTGCACACCGGGCAGTTGTTGACGCTGACCACGGTGGAGGTGGCGCCGTCGCCGGCCGCGATCTCTTCCAGGATCACCGCCAGGGCGAGATAGTCCAGGCCCGCGCCGTCGTAGTCGGTCGGCACGGCCACCCCATAGCAGCCCAGCGCCGCAAGGCCCTTGAGCTGTTCCGCCGGGAACTGGTGGGACTTGTCCCAGGCAGCGGCATACGGGGCGATCTGGTCCTGCACATAAGCACGCACGGCATCCTGCACCGCGCGGTGGTCTTCAGAGAGCAGCATGGGTCCGGTTCCTCACCACGGCAGCGGCTGGCCGTCATAGTTGAAGAAGGCGCCGTTGTCGCCCGGCGTCAGGCCGTCCAGCACCTGGCGCAGGCTGGCGGCGCTGGTGGCCACGTCGATATCGGCTTCCTGCCCGCCCATGTCGGTCTTGACCCAGCCCGGGTGCAGGCTGACACACAGCGCGCGGCCGTCCAGGGACAGGGCGATGTCCTTCATCACCGAGTTCACCGCCGCCTTGGAGGCCCGGTAGACCCAGCCGGCCGAATTGGCCCGCAGCGTCAGCGAGCCCATGCGCGAGGACACGATGCCGATGCGGGCATCCGGTGCCAGCGCATCCAGCAACTGCGGCAGCACCCGCATCGGGCCCAGTACATTGGTGTGCATCACCGCATCAAAATCCGCCTGACTGGGCGGTTGCAGGCCAAGGGTGCGGGGGCCGTAAACACCGGCCACGTACATCACGCGATTGAACTGGAAGCCGTCCAGCTGCCAGGCCAGGCCGGCAATGCTGACCACATCGGACACATCCAGCTTGATGGCGGTGGCGCCCAGGGCTCGCAGCCGCTGCAGGCTCTCTTCGTCGCGGGCCGTGGCCACCACCTGGTCGCCGGAGGCCCGATGCTGGCGCACCAGTTCCAGGCCGATGCCGCGCGACGCCCCAATGATCAGAATCTGGGTCATCAGATCAGCTCCACGCCCACGGCGGTGGCTTCACCGCCGCCAATGCACAGGGCCGCCACACCGCGCTTGAGCTGGCGATGCTTGAGCGCCCCCAGCAGCGTCACCAGGATGCGGGCGCCGGACGCGCCGATCGGGTGGCCCAGGGCCACGGCACCACCGTTCACGTTGACGATCTCATGCGGCAGCTTGAATTCCGCCATGGCGGCCATGGTCACGGCCGCAAAGGCTTCGTTCACCTCCCACAGGTCTACGCTCTTGGCGTCCCACTGGTTCTTGGCCAGCAGCTTCTGGATGGCGCCCACCGGGGCGGTGGTGAACCATTCCGGCGCATTGGCGTGCACGGCGGTGCCAACGATGCGGGCCACCGGCGTCAGGCCACGCGCCCGGGCGGTGGATTCACGCATCAGCACCAACGCGGCGGCACCGTCACTGATGGACGACGAGGTCGCCGCCGTGATGCTGCCGTCCTTCTTGAACGCGGGCTTCAGGCTGGGGATCTTGTCCAGCTTGGCCTTGAAGGGCTGCTCATCGCGGGCAATGACGGTGTCGCCGCCCTTGCCGGCCAGTGTCACCGGGGCGATTTCCCAGGCGAAGCTGCCGTCTTCATTGGCGCGCTTGCTGCGCTCGGTGGAGGCGATGGCGAACTGGTCCTGCGCTTCACGGCTGAAGGCGTACTTGTCCACGCATTGCTCGGCAAACACACCCATGGCCTTGCCGCGTTCGTAGGCATCTTCCAGGCCGTCCAGGGCCATGTGGTCGTACATCTGCGCGGCGCCATATTTCACGCCCTTGCGCGCGAACATCAGGTGCGGTGCATTGGTCATCGACTCCATGCCGCCAGCCACCAGCACATCGGCGCTTTCAGCCTTGAGCGCATCGTGGGCAAACATGACGGCCCGCATGCCGGCGCCGCACATCTTGGACAGCGTCACCGCGCCCACCGATTGCGGCAGGCCCGCCTTCAGCACCGCTTGGCGCGCCGGGGCCTGGCCCTGGCCGGCCATCAGGCAGTTGCCCATGAAGGTCTCGTTGATGGCATCGCCGGGGATGCCGGCGCGCTCCACCGCAGCCTTGATGGCAGCGGCGCCCAGTTCCCAGGCGGACAGCCCGGCGAAATCACCCAGCAGGCCGCCGATGGGCGTGCGGGCGGCAGACACGATGACGATGGAGTCGGACATGACAGTCTCCTTGGTTCAGCTTGTGACTCGGTGGCCCCGAAGGGCCGATGGCGCAGTGAAGGCCGGGGGCGGCTGGCGCGAGCCCCGGTGCCTTTTATTGAATCGGCAGTTCGCGATGCTCCAGTTCCGGGATCTGCGGGGCCTGCGGGGCGGGCGGGCTGGCCTGCACCCGAAAGCGTTTGTGGGGGTCATAGGGAAACACATCGTGCACATGGCCCGCCAGAATGCGCTGCTTGTGCGCCTGCCAGAAGGCCGGGTCCAGCAGATCGGCATGGTGGGCCATGAACGCCTCCCGCACCTCGCCGTGCCCGAGCAGGAAGGGGCCGAAGGTCTCGGGAAACACGTCGTGCTTGCCGACGGCATACCAGACCTCACCCGACATTTCCTCTTCTTCATTGCGCGGTGCAGGCACCTCGCGGAAGTGGCAATCGGTCAGGTATTCAATCTCGTCGTAGTCGTAGAACACCACCTTGCCGTGGCGGGTGACGCCAAAGTTCTTCCACAGCATGTCGCCCGGGAAGATGTTGGCGGCCACCAGGTCCTTGATGGCGTTGCCATATTCCACCACCGCATGCTGCAGCTGCTCAGGCGAAGCCTCCTGCAGATAGATGTTGAGCGGCACCATGCGGCGCTCGATATAGAGGTGATGGATGATCAGGTCGTCGCCACTTTCCTCCAGCAGGCTGGGGCAGAAGTGCTTCAGCTCGGCCACCAGTTCCTCCTCGAAGCGATGGCGCGGGAAGGCGACACGGGTGTATTCCAGGGTGTCGGCCATGCGGCCCACCCGGTCGTGTTGCTTCACCAGCAGGTACTTGGACTGGATCTGCTCGCGGGTGGTGTCCTTCTGCGGCGGATAGAAGTCCTTGATGACCTTGAACACAAAGGGATAGGACGGCAGGTCGAACACCAGCATCACCATGCCCTTGATGCCGGGCGCGATGCGGAACTTGTCCGAGCTGTGGCGCAGGTGGTTGAGGAAATCGCGGTAGAAGAGGTTCTTGCCCTGCTTCTGCAGGCCCAGCGCGGCATAGATTTCCGAGCGCGGCTTGCGCGGCATCAGCGAACGCAGGAACTGCACGTAGGCGCTGGGCACTTCCATATCCACCAGGAAATAGGCCCGTGCAAAGCTGAACAGCATCAGCAGGTCGTCTTCACCGAACAGGGCCGCATCGATGTAGAGCAGCCCTGGCCTGGTGTGCGCGGCGGCTGAGTGGCCCGGGGCTTCCTCCAGATGCAGGATGGGCAAGGCAAACGCTGTTTCGGTGAAGCCGTTGACGATCTTGCCCACGATGTAGGCGCCCTTGTTGCGATAGAACAGCGACGACAGCACCTGCACCTGGAAATTGGTGCGCCAGCGGAAATTGCCCAGCTCGCGGCTGATGGCCTGCAGCACGTGGTCGATGTCGCGCGCCAGATCTTCAAACTCCAGATCGAGCTGGAAGTTCCACACGATGCGCATGAAGGTGTCACGCAACGTGTCGTGCGAGGGGTAGTAGCAGCGGTAGGTGGGCTGGGCGGCGGGCTCGTCGTTCTCGATGTATTCGGTCGAGATGGCGGGCCGCACGAAGATGAAGTCGTTGTGGAAGTAGCTGTGGTGCAGCAGCCGGGTGCAGACCGAATTGAAGAAGGTCTCGGCCAGCTCGGGCTGCCGATGGTTGGTCAGCAGGCCGATGTAGTGCAGCTTGACCTGCTGCCAGACCTCGGTGGGCAGTTGGCTGGCCTGGTAGCGGGCCTCCAGTTGGGTGACCGCTTCGTCCACCCGCAGGTCGTAGAACTCGATGCGCTCGCGCTGGGCGCGTTGCTGGCCGCGCCAGTCGGCCTGCTCGAAGCGTTGCTTGGCGCTGGCGCTGGCCGCACGAAACAGGCGGTAGTGCTTGTTGAACCCCTCCAGCAGGGCCATCGCGATCTGAAAAGCGCGAGGATCGGTCAGTTCATGAGGAAACATGGGCCTGCCTGCGGGTTGGGGGTGCGCCAGTGTTGCGCCCGGGAGGGTCGGTAACGGCCGGCCCGGTCAGCCCTGCACGGCGGCTGAACCGGCGCCGGTCGCCGCTTCATACCGCTGGTGCAAGGCCGCCAGGGCGCGGCGGTAGGCCGGGCCCACGTCGCCATGATGGCCTGCGGTGACCTTCAGGTCCTTCAGCAGGCCGTTATGCAGGCCGTAGACCCAGCCATGCACCGACACCTCCTGCCCGCGGGCCCAGGCGTCCTGCACCACCGTGGTCTGGCAGGCATTGCGGGCCTGTTCCAGCACATTGAGTTCACACAGGGCGTTCACGCGCTGGTCCTGCGGCAGTTGATCCAGCCACTCCTGATGATGGTTGCGCACGTCCTGCACATGGCGCAGCCAGTTGTCCGCCAGGCCCACGCGCAGGTCCTTCAGGGCGGCGCGCACGCCGCCGCAATTGCTGTGGCCCACGATGATGATGTGGCGCACCTTCAGCTCATCGACCGCAAACTGCATCACCGACAGGCAGTTGAGGTCGGAATGCACCACCACGTTGGCCACGTTGCGATGCACGAACAGCTCGCCGGGCAGCAGGTCCACCAGTTCGTTGGCGGGGACACGGCTATCGGCGCAGCCAATCCACAGGTATTGCGGGGTCTGCTGCTTCAACAGGCGGGAGAAGAAACCGGGGGTTTCGTCTTCCGTTTGCGCGGCCCAACGCTTGTTGTTGTTCAGCAGGTCTTGGAGTTCGTTCGTGCTCATGGCTGCGATTTTGTCACTGCGCGGCGGAAGGGCCGGTGCTCCGGCCGCGGCGACCCTCACATCGTCTCGGCGAACAGCTCGCGGCCGATCAGCATGCGCCGGATCTCGGACGTGCCCGCCCCAATTTCGTAAAGCTTGGCGTCACGCCACAGCCGGCCCAGGGGATAGTCGTTGATGTAGCCGTTGCCACCGAAGATCTGGATGCCTTCGCCGGCCATCCAGGTGGCTTTTTCAGCGCACCAGAGAATGACCGACGCGCAGTCCTTGCGCACCTGGCGCACATGGGCGCCGTCCAGCGCGTCGAGGTTTTTGCCCACGGTGTAGCAGAACGCGCGTGCGGCCTGCAGCACGGTGTACATGTCGGCCATCTTGCCCTGGATGAGTTGGAACTCGCCGATGCTCTGGCCGAACTGCTTGCGGTCGTGGATGTACGGGATGACGTTGTCCATCACCGCCTGCATGATGCCGATGGGCCCGGCGGCCAGCACGGCGCGCTCATAGTCCAGGCCGGACATCAGCACCTTGGTGCCGCCGCCCACCGTGCCCAGCACATTCTCGGCCGGCACTTCCACATCCTTGAACACCAGCTCGCCGGTATGGCTGCCGCGCATGCCCAGCTTGTCCAGCTTCTGCGCGATGGAAAAGCCCTTCATGCCCTTGTTGATCAGGAAGGCGGTCATGCCGCGGGCACCGAGTTCGGGTTCGGTCTTGGCGTAGACCACCAGGGTGTCGGCGTCCGGGCCGTTGGTGATCCACATCTTGCTGCCGTTGAGCAGGTAATAGCCGCCCTTGTTGTCGGCGCGCAGCTTCATGCTGACCACATCGGAGCCGGCGCCCGGCTCGCTCATGGCCAAAGCGCCCACATGTTCACCGCTGATCAGCTTGGGCAGGTATTGGCGTTTCTGGGCGTCGGTGCCATTGCGCTTGATCTGGTTGACGCACAGGTTGCTGTGGGCGCCATAGCTCAGGCCGACGGACGCAGAGGCCCGGCTGATTTCTTCCATGGCCACCATGTGAGCCAGGTAGCCCATGCCGGCGCCGCCGAATTCCTCCGGCACGGTGATGCCCAGCACACCCAGGTCGCCCATCTTGCGCCAAAGGTCCATGGGGAACTGGTCGCTGCGGTCGATCTCGGCGGCGCGGGGGGCGATTTCCGCATCGGCGAAGGCCCGCACGGTGTCGCGCAGGGCTTCAATGTCTTCGCCCAGGAAAAAGTTCAGGCCAGGCAGGTTCATCGGTTGTCTCCTCGACCGCCTCTGCCGGCCAGAGGCCGGGCAGGACAGATTCTTTGATGTTTCGAGCTGGGGTTACGGCCGGGCCGCGCGCGTTGCCAAACGTCGGACCGACATGCGCGGACCGTCGGCCCGACAGTCCGCCAGACAGTCCGCCCAGCATTCCGCCGAAAGCGAAGTTGTATGACGCGCACGGCACAGCATTAACGTTCACGTCAATTCTAAGGTGAGTGAAGGCGGGTTGGGCGTAGCGCAAAACTACTTAATGGCGGGGGATGGGAAAAGCAGTCTCGGATGGGACGCTTCGCGACCCGGCAGCAACCGCCGCCGAACAGAATCAGGCCGAAGCGATGGCTTCCAAGGCCTGTCGGAGCGGTTCCGACGCGTTGTAGAGCGGCACCGTCCCCTTCAGCAGCACCTGGGCGCTTCTCTGGTAGGCCGCCGAAGCAATGGTGATCTGACCCGAGTCGGCAGACGCGACCACGGTGGTGGACAGCACCCCGGCAGGATTCTCGATGTTGACGCTGAATTCGCGCAGGGTGGCAGACGCCACTTTCGGCGCCAATTCATGGGCGACCGAACCGGGGATCAGGGTGGCAGACGCCAGGCAGCAGCCGCCCGACACGGCCAGCGAGGCATGGGCGGTCTGCGGCGTGAAATAGCGGACGGCCAGATCGGCGCTCCCACGCGCCGGGCCCACGATGCAGACCTTCGGAATGGTCTCGCTCAGTGCCAACTGCTCGGCGGTCATCAGGCCGCCGTCCTTGCGGCGCAGCTGCATCCGCAGCCCAGCCTCCACCCACAGCGACTTCAGCCGCTGCAGGAAGGCGGTGTCGGTTGACAACTCCTGAAGGGACTCATGGGCCGTCTTGCCCAGGTCCTGTGCGCGGATGATGAGCATCGGCACCGCCACGTCCACGCAACTGACCTGCACCCCATCGATCACATCCCGCGCCTGTCCGGTGGGCAGCAGGCGTCCGGTCTTGGCTCCGGCGGGTGCGTGCAGGAAAAGATCCACGGCCGGGTGCCGGCCCATCACGCCGGGAATCTCGGCCTGGACCCAGGGGCCCTCGGGGGACAGCGTCATGCGGGAGGTCGTCAGCACGCCGGTGTTGGTGTTTCTGATCTCCAGCGCGGTCGCTCCCTGGGCGGGGAGATCCACCAGGCCGGTGTCCATTGCCCAGAGTTGCAGAGCGGAAGACATGTTGCCGCAGTTCACGCTCCAGTCGATGCGCCCATGGTCGGGCGCGAGTTGTGCCAGGGTGCTGACCAGGCGAACGCCGGAGGCGCCTTGCTCCAGGTCTGCAAAGAAGACCTTGTTGCTGGTGGCCGTGCCTCGACCCAGGCCGGTGGCCTGCTTGTTGCCGGGCCGCTCGCCGTGGGCGGGAACACCCATCAAATGGCGCAGGAGCTCCTCCCGCAGCGCCTCGTCCCTGGGGGCGATCGGTTCCCAGATCACCAGGCCTGTGGAGGTTCCGCCACGCATGTGGTGGATCGGGAATTCCCAGGTGCAGTGTCTGAGTTGAGGACGGGGGAGAGAGCGCGTGCGGTGATCCATCCATATAGCTTAGCGGGACCGGAATGGCGGCTTGCCCCGTTCCGGCCTGCGAGCATCAACGCTTCACAGCGGCGTCAGGTGCGGGGTGGCGATGAAGTTCCACAACATGCGCTTCCGGTTGACGACGGGGGGCCGCCCCTCTTCAAAGGAAGTTGCCGCGCATCAAAATAGATCAATCACCGCATCCCCGGAGGGTCACAAAAACCTCTCCAACAACTTCCTCGACCCCCGATCCAGCGCGAACCGGTCCGGCACCAGGAAGTGAATGCCGTGGCTGCTGGCAATCAGCAGCCGCCCTTCGCCCAGCCGACGAATGTCTTCCTCGCTCTTGAGGATGAACGCAGTCTCGCCGCGGTCCGTCTCCACCGTCCATTCACTGGGCGTGGAGAACGTGGACACGTTCACCAGCCGCAGCACCGTCGGCATCAGCTCCCGCGTCGCGAATTCTTCCTTCAACAGGCTGCGCACCGCCTCCGGCTGAAGGTCCAGATGGTCGATCCAGGCAATCTCGTGGCCATCCTCGCCCACCAGCGCAATGCCTTCATCCGGCGCGCTCAGCGGGTGCGCCCGAACCGGCGTCACGTTCTCATGGGTGCGACCCTGCAGGTCCACCAGCAGCAATCGGCCCAAGGCATTGCGGGCCAGGTGTTGAATGTTGCTCATCAAAGGCTCCCGGCTTCAGGCGTTGGCAGTGTGGGCATTGGCATTGGGCGGCACGATCACCACCGCCTCCTCGGCCTCCTGGTCGACGCGGCGAGCCTGCGCCTCCCACAGCCGCCAGTACGCGCCCTGCTTGGCAATCAGCTCGTCATGCGGGCCCACTTCCACAATCTCCCCGCGGTCCATCACCACCAGCCGGTCGGCCTTGCGCAGCGTGGAGAGGCGGTGGGCAATGGCAATCGTCGTGCGGCCCCGCACCAGGTTGTCCAGCGCCTTCTGGATTTCCTTCTCGGTCTCGGTATCCACCGCCGACGTCGCCTCATCCATGATCAGGATGCGCGGGTCGATCAGCAGCGCCCGTGCAATCGAGATGCGCTGGCGTTCACCGCCGGACAAGCCCTGACCCCGTTCGCCCACCAGCGAGTCATACCCCTGCGGCAGCCGCAGGATGAACTCGTGCGCATGCGCGGCCCGCGCCGCCGCCACGATCTCCTCGCGAGTCGCGTCCGGCTTGCCGTAGGCGATGTTCTCCGCAATGGTGCCGAAGAACAGGAACGGCTCCTGCAGCACCAGGCCGATGTGCCGACGGAAATCCGCCAGGCGGAAGCGGCGCAGGTCCACCCCATCCACCTTGATGGCGCCTTCGGTCACGTCGTAGAAGCGGCAGATCAGATTGACCAGCGTGCTCTTGCCCGAGCCGCTGTGGCCCACCAGGCCGATCATCTCTCCGGGCTTGATCTCCAGATTCAGGTCCCGGATGACCGTGCGGTTCCCGTAACGGAAACCGATGTCCTGCAAGGTGATGCCGCCGTCCACACGCTCCAGCTTCACCGGATGGGTGGGTTCGGGCACGTTGGATTGGTGGTCCAGGATGTCAAAGATGCGCTTGGCACCGGCCGCCGCCTTCTGCGTCACGGACACAATGCGGCTCATCGAATCCAGCCGCCCGTAAAAGCGCCCGATGTAGGCCAGGAAGGCGGTCAGCGTACCGACCGTGATCTGCGAATGGGCAATCAGGTAGATGCCGAACGCCCAGACCACCAGCAGGCCGATTTCCGTCAGCAACGCCACCGTGGGCGAGAACAGGCTCCAGGTCTTGTTCAGCCGGTCGTTGACGGCCAGGTTGTGATCGTTGGCCTGCTTGAACCGCTGCGCCTCACGACGCTCCTGCGCAAACGCCTTCACCACCCGGATGCCGGGAATGGTGTCGGCCAGCACCGAGGTCACCTCGCCCCACACCCGGTCGATCTTCTCGAAACCCGTGCGCAGACGGTCCCGCACCAGGTGGATCATCCAGGCGATGAAGGGCAGCGGCACCAGGGTGGCCAGCGCCAGCCACGGGTTGGTGCTGAACAGGATCACGGTGATCATGCCCAGCATCAGGCAGTCGGTGATGAAGTCCAGGGCGTGCAGTGACAAGAACACGCTGATCCGGTCGGTCTCCGAACCGATGCGGCTCATCAGGTCGCCGGTCCGTTTGGTCCCGAAATATTCCAGGGACAAGCCCATGAGGTGTTCAAAGGTGGTCGTTCGCAGGTCGGCCGCAATCCGTTCGGACACCAGCGCAAGGATGTAGGTCTTGGCCCAGCCCAGCACCCAGGACACGATGGCCGCGCCCAGCAGGCCGCTGAGGTAGAGCACCACCAGGCTCGGGTCGATCTGCTGCCCCTGCTGGAAGGGAATCAGCACCTTGTCCATCAGCGGCATGGTCAGGTAGGGGGCCACCAGCGTGGCGCCGGTCGCCCCCATCATGAGCAGGAAGCCCAGCAGCAACTGCCCCTGGTAAGGCCGGGCGAAGCGCCACAGCCGCAGCAGCACCCAGGTAGAGGGGGGTGTGTGCAGTTCGCGGGCGCAGCTGGGGCATTCCTCACTGTCTTCGGGCAGCACGGCCTGGCAGCTCGGGCACAGTTCCGGCTCCTCGCTCTGGGTCCCGGCCGGTTCCCCGCGGGTGTTGAAGGCGTCCTGGAAGCGCTGGGCCTGCAGGTTCACCCGCATGGTGAACCGCCAGGCGCCCAGGCGCTGCTGGCCGTCGGTCAGTTCCAGCAGCCCCACGCCGGATTGATCGGTGAGCAGCAGGCGCAGCGCCGGGGTCAGCGGCCATTCCTGAGCCACCTGCCCGGCTTCCCAGGCCAGCAGACGCTGATCCGTGAGTTGCAGCACGCCCGGGGCAAAGCGCAATTGGGTGTCGAGGTCAACCTCCAGGGCGGCCCGGACGTTCTCGCCAGGGCGCAGGCGCTCTTGGAGGGCCTCCGCCGCCGGACTGGCCGACACGACAGGATGTGAATGCTGCATTTGTGATTGTTCTGAGGAAATGACCGTAACGGTATGGCAGGATTTTCCCCCAAGGAAACTCCCCCAGACCGTCCGCGGTTGACCCTGGCCCCCGAAGCCACGGTTTCTTGAGCGCACAATTGCGCTTTGCCCTTTCTTCCGGTAGCCGGTCCCCTCTTCCACGTCTCCCCCCAAATGAGCCGACACGACGACATCAAGCTCCTGCGCATCAACTACCTGCGCGGCCCCAATATGTGGACCTATCGCCCGGTGCTGGAAACCTGGCTGGACCTCGGGGACCTGGAAAACCACCCCTCCCACCTGCTGCCCGGCTTCACCGAGCGGCTCACCCAACGCCTGCCGGCCCTGGTGGAGCACCACTGCGGCGTCGGTGAACGCGGCGGTTTCCTGCAGCGCCTGACCGAAGGCACCTGGATGGGCCATGTGCTGGAGCATGTGGTCATCGAGCTGCTGAACCTCTCCGGCATGCCCACCGGCTTCGGCCAGACCCGTTCCACCAGCACCACCGGTGTCTACCGCATGGTGTTCCGCGCCCGGGACGAACAGGTGGCACGCGAAGCCCTGGCCCAGGGCCATGCGCTGCTGATGGCCACCATCAACGACCAGCCCTTTGACGTGGACGCCGCCGTCCATGCGATCCGGGACAAGCTGGACGACTGCTACCTCGGCCCCTCCACCGCCGCCATCGTGGCCGCCGCCACCGATCGCCGCATTCCGCACATCCGCCTGAACGACGGCAACCTGGTCCAGCTGGGCTATGGGGGCCGCCAGCGCCGCATCTGGACGGCCGAGACGGACATGACCAGCGCCATCGCCGAAGGCATCGCGCGGGACAAGGACCTCACCAAGGACCTGCTCAAGGCCGTGGGCGTGCCGGTGCCGGCCGGCCAGGCGGTCAAAACGGCCGAAGAAGCCTGGGAGGTGGCGCAAGACCTGGGCCTGCCGGTGGTGATCAAACCGTCGGATGGCAACCACGGCCGGGGGGTCACCCTGGACCTGCGTCGGCAGCCCGATGTGGAAGCCGCCTTCCATCTGGCCGATGCCGAAGGCTCTGAAGTGTTGGTTGAAAGCTACATCCCCGGCATGGAACATCGCCTGCTGGTGGTGGGGGGGCAGGTCGTGGCGGCTGCCCGTGGCGAAGAAGCCTGGATCACTGGCGACGGCACGCACACCGTCATCGAACTGATCGACCTGCAGATCAACACCGACCCGCGCCGCGGCCTGACCGAAGATTTCCCGCTCAACCGCATCAACATCCGCGAGGACGCGGTGGTGCTGCTGGAACTGCAACGCCAGGGCCTGACCGGTGACGGCATCCCTGAAGCCGGCCGCCGGGTGCTGATCCAGCGCAACGGCAACGTGGCCATCGACTGCACCGCGCAAGTCCATCCGGAAGTGGCCCATGCCGTGTCGCTGGCCGCCCGCACCATCGGGCTGGACATTGCCGGCGTCGATCTGGTCACCAGCGACATCAGCAAGCCGCTGTCCGAAACGGGCGGCGCGATTGTGGAAGTCAACGCCGGCCCCGGCCTGTTGATGCACCTGAAGCCGGCCGAGGGCATGCCCCAGCCGGTGGGCCAGGCCATCATCGACCATCTGTTTGCCGAGGACGAAAACGGCCGCATCCCCATCGTGGGCGTGGCCGGTTCGCGCGGCACGGCACAGGTGTCCCGCCTGGTGGGATGGCTGCTGCACCTCAATGGCCGCCATGTGGGCCTGGCCTGCGGTGACGGCCTGTTCCTTGGCACCCGCCGTGTGGAACGCAAGCCCAGCGCCCATTGGGCCGCCGGCCATCGCCTGCTGATGAACCGCTCGGTGGATGCCATCGTGGTGGAAAACAGCGCCGGCATCATCCTGAGCGACGGCCTGGCCTACGACCGTTGCCAGGTGGGTGTCATCACCGACATGGGCCGGGTGCCCGAGCTGGACAACCACGACATCCTCACCGAAGACCAGCTCTACAAGGTGTTGCGCACCCAGGTGGACGTGGTGCTGTCCGACGGCATGGCCGTGCTGAACGCCGAAGAGCCGCGCCTGGTGGACATGGCGCCGCTGTGTGACGGTGATGTGGTCTTTTATGCCCGCGACGCCGCCCACACCGCGCTGGTCGACCATCGCGCCAAGGAAGGCCGCTGCGTCTTCCTGCAAGGCGGCGCGGCGGTGCTGGCGCAAGGCAGCTCGGAAACCTCCGGCGCCAATGTGGACAGCCTGCAAGCCCGCTTCAAGGCCATCGGCCAGAACATCAGCGCCGAATCGGTGCTGGCGGCCGTGGCCACGGCCTGGGCGCTGGGCATTTCCCCCGAACTGATTGCTGCCGGTCTCGACACGTTCGTGCCCGAGCTGCCCCAATAAAAGAACAGACGAACGGAAGACGACAGATGGAAGTCTCTCGCACCCGCGCCCTTCGCGGTCCCAACATGTGGAGCCGCCATACCGCCATTGAGGCGGTGGTCCACTGCAGCGAAGCGGAACGCACGATTGCCGACATGGCTGGTTTCGAGGCGCGCCTGCGCGCGCTCTTCCCCGGTGTGGGCCCGCTGCGGCCCGCCAGTGCCGCCAAGACCCCGATCTCCCTGGCCCATGTGCTGGAGCAGGCCGCATTGGCACTGCAGGCCCAGGCGGGCTGCCCGGTTACCTACAGCCACACCCACACCACCTCGGAAGCGGGCACCTATCAGGTGATCGTTGAATACAGCGAGGAAGACGTTGGCCGCATGGCCTTCGACAAGGCGGTGGAACTCATCAATGCCGCGTCCACCGGCGGCACTTTCGATGCCGACGGCGCCGTGCGTGCGCTGCGCGAGACGGATGAAGACATCCGCCTCGGCCCCTCGACCGGCTCTATCGTGGACGCCGCCTGCAAACGCGGCATCCCCTTCCGCCGTCTCACGCAGGGCAGCCTGGTGCAACTGGGCTGGGGCGTGAAGCAGCGCCGCATCTGGGCCGCCGAAGTGGACGCCACCAGCGCCGTCTCCGAATCCATTGCCCAGGACAAGGACCTCTCCAAACGCCTGCTGCAGTCGGCCGGCGTGCCGGTGCCGGTGGGTGCGCCGGTCAGCACGGTGGACGAGGCCTGGGAAGTGGCCCAGGACATCGGCCTGCCGGTGGTGGTCAAGCCGCTGGACGGCAACCAGGGCAAGGGCGTGACGGTCAATGTGGCCTCGCGCGCGCATCTGGAAATTGCCTACAAGGCGGCCGAAGAGATCGGCACCGTCATGGTCGAGAAGTTCCTGCCCGGCAGTGACTACCGCCTGCTGGTGGTGGGCGACAAGCTCGTGGCCGCCGCCCGCCGCGATCCGCCCAATGTCATCGGCGACGGCACCCACACCGTGCGTGAACTGGTGGCCAAGGTCAATGAAGACCCGCGCCGCGGCGACGGCCATGCCACCTCGCTGACCAAGATCCGCCTGGACGACATCGCCATTGCCCGCCTGGACCTGCAAGGCCTGACACCGGACTCGGTGCCCGAGAAGGGCCGCCGCGTGATCCTGCGCAACAACGCCAACCTGTCCACCGGCGGCACCGCCACCGACGTCACCGACGATGTGCATCCCGAAGTAGCGGCACGCGCCATCGCTGCGGCCCAGGTGGTGGGCCTGCATGTCTGCGGTGTGGACGTGGTGGCCGAAAGCGTGCTGCGTCCGCTGGAAGAGCAAAACGGCGGCATTGTGGAAGTCAATGCCGCGCCGGGCCTGCGCATGCACCTGAGCCCGTCCTACGGCAAGGGCCGTGACGTGGGTGAAGCCATCATTGCCAGCCTCTACGGCCACGGCTCGCGCGGCGACAAGGGTGAAGACGGCCGCATTCCCATCGTGGCAGTGACTGGCACCAACGGCAAGACCACCACCTCCCGTCTGGTGGCCCACATGTTTGCCACGCAGGGCCTGCGGGTGGGCATGACCAACACCGACGGCGTGTATGTGGACGGCCGCCAGACCGACAGCGGCGACTGTTCCGGCCCCAAGAGCGCCCGCAATGTGCTGATGCACCCGGATGTGGAAGCCGCCGTGTTCGAAACCGCCCGGGGGGGCGTGCTGCGCGAAGGCCTGGGCTTTGACCGCTGCCAGGTGGCGGTGGTGACCAACCTCGGTGAGGGCGACCACCTCGGCATGAACTTCCTCAACACCGTGGAAGAACTGGCGCTGGTGAAGCGGGTCATCGTGCAGAACGTGGCGCCCAACGGCTACGCGGTGCTGAACGCGATGGACCCGGTGGTGGCCAACATGGCCGCCGTGTGCCCTGGCCAGATCATCTTCTTCGCCAGCGACCGCCATCATCCGCTGATGGCCACCCACCGCGCGCAGGGCAAACGCAGCGTCTACGTGGACGGCGACAACCTGGTGGCCGCAGAAGGCGCCTGGCGTGAATCCATTCCGCTGCGCGACATCCCCTTCACCCGGGGCGGGGCCATCCCCTTCCAGGTGGAGAACGCCATGGCGTCGGTGGCGGCAGCCTGGGGCGTCGGCCTGGATTGGGACACCATCCGCCGCGGGCTGGCCAGCTTCATGAGCGATGCCGACAGCGTGCCGGGCCGCTTCAATGTGATGGACTACCGCGGCGCCACCGTGATTGCCGATTACGGTCACAACGGTGACGCCATGAAGGCGCTGGTGGCGGCCGTGCAAGCCCTGCCGGCCCAACGCCGCTCGGTGGTGATCTCGGGCGCGGGCGACCGCCGTGATGAGGACATCCGGGTGCAGACCCAGATCCTCGGCGCGGCCTTTGATGACGCCCTCCTGTTCCAGGACGCCTGCCAGCGCGGCCGTGAAGACGGTGAAGTGCTGGCGCTGCTGCGTCAGGGCCTGGAAGGTGCGAGCCGCACCCGCCATGTCGAAGAGATCCGGGGCGAATTCAATGCCATCGACCGGGCGCTGGAGCGCCTGCAGCCGGGCGACCTCTGCCTGGTGCTGGTGGATCAAGTGGAAGAAGCGCTGGCTCACCTGGCCCAGCGCATCAAGGAAGCTTGAACCCGCGCCGCCTCGCCGCCGGTCCCCGCCGGTCCGGCCCGGGTCGGCAGCGCGGGCTGCTGTCCCTGCCGGGGGCCCGTGACGCCTCACTGGGCTGGTTGGTGCGCCACTGGCGCTTCTGGCCGGTGCACTGGTGGAACGGCCTGACGGTCGCCCTGGGCGTGGCGATGGTGCAGGTGGTGGTGTCGCTGCTGGCACCGCCGTCGCTCTCGCACATCGCCTCCCAACTGGCCATGGCCTGCGCCATCTGCGCCAGCATGGCCGATCTGCCAGGCAAGCTCAGCCGGAATTTCAAGCGGGTCGCCCTGGGCGGTGCCCTGGCCCTGCTGGCGGTGGTCTCGGTGGCCCTGCTGCGCCATCACCATGGATGGATGGGCCTGCTGGTGGCGGTGTTCGCCTTCTGCAGTGCCTTGATGCTCAGTTGGGGCTTGCGGGCTTCGGCCGTGTCCTTTGCGCCCATCCTGGCGATGGTGTTTGCACTCGCCTGGCCGCCCCTGCCGCTGCCGGTGGTGATGAGCAGCGGCGCTGCGGGCATTGGTTTGTATCTTGGCTGGGCCCTGCTCAGCGGCGCGGTGCTGCAACGCCGCTTCCGACGTTTGGCGCTGGCCGAAGCCCTGCGTGGCCTGGCCCAGCTGCTGCACGCACGCGCAGAACTGGTGGGCAGCGGCGGCGCTGCCCACGCCATGCAGGACTGGCTGGGCAATGAGGCCCAGCTCGCCGAGGTGCTGCAAACCGCGCGGGACCAGGTGTTTCCGCACGCGGAGGACGACCCGCGCAGCGTGGCCGTGCTGCTGCATGTCATCGAGCTGCGCGACCTGATGCTGGCCAGCCGGCTGGATCTGGAGCTGATCGGCGAAGACCCGGTCGGCCAGCAATTGCGACGCTCACTGGTGGAGCGCCTGGACTCCCTCACCCACGCCCTGGAGCGCTGCCGTGACACGCTGCTGAGCGAACGCTCACTCGGCGCGCTGGTGCTGCCGCCGGTGGCCTGGCCGTCGGTCCCTGCCCAGGACCCGCGCGCCCGGCTGCAGGCCCTGCTGCAGGACCGGCTGGCACATCTGGACGGCGAAGTCCTGTCCATCGCCCGTGCCCTGGACGGTGGCCTGCCGCTGCCGCCCCTGCCGCTGGATCTCGCGCAACTGCAGCAGTTCGTGACGCCGGAGGGATGGCCCATGGGTCTGCTGAAGGCTCAGCTGCATCTCGATTCACCGGTGCTACGCCATGCGGTGCGCAGCCTGCTGGCGCTCTCCAGCGCTTATTACATCGCGCTGGCCCTGCCCTGGTCCTCGCATCCGCACTGGCTGGTGCTCTCCGTGGCGGTGGTACTGCGCGGCACGCTGGACCAGACCCTGGCCCGGCGCAATATGCGGGTGCTGGGCACCGCCATCGGCTGTGGGCTGATCCTGCTGCTGTCCCAGGTGCAGAACCTGCTGCTGTGGATCATCGTGCTGCAGGTGGCCGTGGGCATTGGCCATGCCTTCATTACGCGCCGCTATCTGATCACCGCGATTGCCGCGACCGTCATGGCGCTGCTGCAAGCCCATCTGGCCGACCCCACCCATGGTGTGGCGGTGGTGGAGCGCCTGGCCGACACGGTGCTGGGAGCCGCCCTGGCCTGGGCCTTCAGTTATGTGCTGCCGGCCTGGGAGCGGCGCCACCTGCCCCGTTCGGTGAAGCGAGCGCGCAGCGCCTTGCAGCTGTATGTGAAGAAGGCCATGACGGCGGAATTGACCCCGGCCGGCGCCCTCAGCCAACGGCTGGCGCGACGGCAGGCGTATGACGCCTTGGCCGCCCTCTCCGCCGCCCTGCAACGCAGCGCCGCCGAGCCTCGCCGGGTGCGTCCGCCGCTGCAGGACCTCAACACCATGCTGGACCACGGCTATCGCCTCATGGCGCATTTGTCGATGATGCGCCAGACGCTGATGCGCCGCGCCGATGAACTGGGGCCGGAAGGCCTGGCGGAACTGCCGCCCTATGCGCGCCGGCTGCAGCGTGCGCTGGAAGGCCAGGAGCCGGTGCCCCCCACCTTGCAAACGCTGCAGGACTGGAGCCTGCTGCCGGACGTCGGCCCGCGAGAGAACCTGCGGCCCTGGATGCGTCGCCGCCTTCAGGTCAGCATGGACGACGCCGCTCGGGCCGGTCAGGCCGCCGCCTCCACCCTTGTCGCCATGGGCGCCGAGCTGGCGAGCGAGACGGTGCAGAGCAGCATCAATGTCGAGTGATCAGTTCAGGCTGACCTGAATCTTGCGCGGCTGTGCATGCGCGGCCTTGGGCAGGCGCACCTGCAGCACCCCGTTGGTCAGTTCGGCGCGGATCTGTTCGGCGTCCAGTTCCTTGCTCAGGGTGAACGCGCGGCGGTAATGCTGGCGGGTGACCTCGGCATGGCCGGCGCGCAGGCCTTCGGGCATGTCCAGGCGCATCTCGGCCTCGATGATCAGCTGGTCGCCATCCACACGCAGGTTCAGCAGCTCGCGGGGCACGCCCGGCAGATCGGCATACAGCGTGATGCCTTGGGCATCCTCGATCACATCCACCGGCGGCACCAGGGCCAGGTCGTCACGCTGACGGCTGCTGGCCTGGGAGGCCGGACGGGTGGCTGCCGAGCCAGCGGCAGTGGGCGGCACCTGAGCGGCGACGGCCGGATGGACGGTGGAAGGGGCTTGAACGGCTTGAGTGCTCATGATGTGTGTGCTCTTGAAAACGGTGGGGGGAAAGTCGCCGACAGGCGTTCTCAATGAATGTCGATGCGGCGCGGCTGGACGGCGGCCCGGCGCTTGATGCTGACGCGCAGCACGCCGTCGCGATAGCTGGCCTGCACCTGGTCCGGATCGATGTCGTCCGGCAGGCTCACCACACGGCGGAAGCGGCCACTGAAACGCTCGTTCTGGTGGACGATGCTGCGGGCGTCCGGTGTGGTGCCTTCCGGCTTGGCGGCGGCCTGTGCTGCCGTCTGGGACGCACGTTCACCGGCCAGGCTCAGCACGCCGCGGTCCAGGTCCACGCTGATGGTGGCGGGGTCCAGGCCGGGGGCGAAGGCATACACCTCCACCGCCTCCGGTGACAGGCCGACATTCAGCGCCGGATAGCCGCCGCGCCCCTGGCCACGAATGCTGGACGAGACATCAAAGGCCTGGCTGACCTCGCGCTGCAGGCGCTCCAGGTCGTTGAACAGGTCACGGGCGAACAGACGTTGGTACATAGGGCCTCCTTCACGGACTGTGGGGGAATTCGTTCGGCGACCGACGTGGCCGCCATGCATCCAAGTTTTGGACGACCCAGCGGTTCTTCAAGATCTTGAAATTGGGGGTGGGGTGCCCCCATATCGGCCGCCCGGCGGCGAATCCGTGGCCGTCAGTGCCGGCTATCGAGCCCCGGCCAGTGCTGGGCGGCGAAGCCATTGCGGCCCGCCCGTTTGGCCTGATAGAGCGCCCGGTCGGCCAGCGCCATGAGATCGCGCGCCGGGGCCTCCCCATCGGCCAGGGTGGCCACACCGACGCTGGTGGTGACGCTCAGGCCCGCCATCCGCTCGTTGCGCACCGCCTCCACGATCTTGGCCGCCACACTGGCCGCTTCGTCCGGGCGGTTCAGGTCTTCCAGCACGGCAATGAACTCATCACCGGCCAGACGCGCCACCAGGTCACTGGCCCGCACCGTGCGGCGCAAGCAGTGAGCAAACGCACGCAGCACCTCATCCCCCACGCTGTGGCCGTGGGAGTCATTGATCTTCTTGAAGCCGTCCACATCCAGGAACAGCAAGGCCATGGCACGACCCTCGCGGGCGTGGCGGCGCTGGCGGGCCAGTGCGCTGTCCAGCGCCCGGTCCAGCTCCCGCCGGTTGGGCAGGCCGGTCAGCGCGTCGGAGCTGGCCAGTTGGGCCAGTTGCGCTTCGGCTTGCTTCATCGGGGTGATGTCCATGGACAGGATGTAGAGACCGACCACCCGGCCCGCCGCGCCCACATCGGGCACATAGATGCTCTTGAAATGCCGCAGCCGCCCCAGTTCGAGATTGGCGGTGTCGAACTCCACGCGCTCGCCCTGCAAGGCCAACGCCAATTGCACCCGGCGCTGGGCGTACAGCTCCGGGCCCAGCAACTGTTCCAGCGTCTGTCCCAGTGCGTCCTCCAGATTCACGGCAAGCCAGCTGCGTACCGTTTCATTGGCATATTGCAGGCGCTGCTCCGCATCCACATAGGCCAGCGCAATGGGCAGGTTGTCGGTCACCGCCTTCAGGCGCTTTTCGCTGCGGGACACGCGCACCTCATCGCGGCGCCGCTCGGTGATGTCCATGGACACGGCGTAAAAGCCTTCGGGCTGTCCCGCCCCCCGGTCCGGCACAAAGCATTGATGAAAGTGGCGCAACTGCCCTTCCACCACCAGGTCGGCATCAAACTCCACCCGCTCGCCCGAGAGCACCCGGTCCACCTGCGGCAGCATCAGCGCCACGTCCTGAGCGCCGTGCAGGCCTTCCAGCGTCTTGCCCACCGCCGTCTCCGGCTCAAAGCCGAAGATGCGCGCAGCGGCCGCGTTGGCAAACAGCAGCCGGCCATGCCGGTCGAACTGGCCAATCAAGGCCGGGACGTTGTCGGCAATGCCACGCAGACGATGTTCCGAGCGCTCGGCTGCGCGGGTACGGCTGATGACCTGCGTCACCGCCAGCACGGTGAACACCGTCAGCGTGCCCAGGCCCCCCAGCAGCAGAAGCTCCGCCTGGCTGGCGTCCCGCTGCAGCCGCGCATTGATGGCCGCCCGCTCCGACTGAAGGTCCGTCAGCAATTCCCCCAGCAGGTCGCGCAGTTCGTCCATGTGGCCGGGGTCGCCCATCACCAGCTCCAGCGCCTCGTCATGCCGGCCGCTTTCGTGCAGGCGGAGCGTCTGGCTCATGTCGCTCAGTTTCATCAGCGCCAGTTCGCGCACCCGTTCCAGCCGAGGGCCGTGCATCGGGTCCGGATTGCGCTGCACCAGTTCGTCCAGCCGCTGCTCCAGCCCCAGCACCGCGTCCCGGTAGGGTTGCAGCGCGCTGCCTTTCTGGGTGAGCAGGTAACCCCGCTGGCCGGTCTCGGCATTGAGCAGGTCCTGCATCAGGCGGTTCAACTGCGGCAGCGTGCGGTTGATACGGTCGGCGCGCTGCAGATGGCCGAGGGAGACCTGGGCCCGCCAGGCCAGCAGGCCGGACAGCACCGTAATCGCCGCCAGCGACAGAAGCAGCCACCCCACGCCGCGACCCATCAGGGAGCGAAGCGTCTTGGAGAAGGGCGTGAGCATGCGGAAGCGGTCAGCAGGGCAATGGCGGACAGGGTCCTTGCGGGGCATTATCCGTGGCGCTGGTGACAGGCCGTCAAGGGAGGCGTGGAGGGGCGTCGTTCTACATCACCCCGTTCGACATCACCCCTTTGGCAGACGCGCAGCCACAGACCTGTCCCTACAGTCCCTGCTATGCCTGCCTCCGTCCGACATCGCCGGTCCCTTCTTCGTACCCCCGACCCTCACGGCCATGCCAAGGTCAGCTTTGCCGAGCTGTTTTTTGACCTGGTGTTCGTGTTTGCCGTCACGCAGCTGTCGCACCGGCTCATCGGCCATTTCACGCTGGAGGGGGTGCTGCAGACGCTGTTTCTGATGCTGGCGGTGTGGTGGGTCTGGGTCTTCACCTCGTGGGTGACCAACTGGCTGGACCCGGAGCTCACGCCGGTGCGGGCCTGCCTGTTTGCCTTCATGCTGCTGGGGCTGCTGATGTCGGGCGCCATTCCGGAGGCCTTTGATGGCCGGGCGCTGATGTTTGCCGGCAGTTACGTGGGCATCCAGGTGGGGCGCACCTTGTTTTTCCTCTGGGCGGCGCGCGGCGGCGGCCCGGTGCTGGTGAGGAATTTCCAGCGGATCCTGACCTGGTTGGCCTGCAGCGGCCTGCTGTGGATCGCGGGCGCCTTGGTGGACGAATGGCGGTTGCCCTGCTGGGTGGCAGCGCTGTCCCTGGAATATGTGGCGCCTTCGCTTGGGTTTGCGGTGCCGGGGCTGGGTCGGTCCGCCACGACGGACTGGGCGATTTCAGGTGGACACCTGGCGGAGCGCTGCGCGCTGTTTGTGATCATTGCGCTGGGGGAATCCCTGCTGGTGACCGGTGCCACCTTCTCGTCGCATGACGTGACGGCTGACACGGCACTCGCCTTTGTCGTGGCCTTTGCCGGCAGCCTGGCGCTGTGGTGGCTGTACTTCGACACCACCCACGACCTGGCCACCGGGCGCATCGCCCAAAGCCAGGACCCGGGTCGATTGGCGCGGCTGAGCTATACCTACCTGCATCTGCTGATCGTGGCCGGCATCATCCTCAATGCGGCGGGGGATGAGTTTGTGCTGGCGCATCCCATGGGCCCCACCGGGCTGCAGACGGCCGTCTGCGTGCTGGGCGGCTTTGGGCTCTACATCCTGGGCGTGGGGCTGTTCAAGTGGTCGGTGATGGGGCGCTGGCCGTGGTCCCACGCGGTGGCCATTGGGGTGCTGGGGCTGGCGAGCTTGGGCGCAGACCGGTGGCCGGCGGTGCTGACCAGCGCTGTGGCATGTGGGGTGCTGGTGGGGCTGGCGGCGTGGGAGCGGCATTCGCGCCGTCTGGCGGGGTGATACAGCCTCGTTGCTGAGAGCCGGGCTGGGGTGTGACGACGGGGGATACGTGAAGTGAGTCGAACGGAAAAAATCATGGCCGCCGTTGTTGTTGAAGAGGGCTGGCGTCCGGTCCACCTTCACGCGGACGGTAACGACCCACTCTGTGGCATTGAAACGGCGCTGATCGAGTCGATCGATCTACCAGGTCGAAAGCTGTGCGCTCGATCGGTCGGTCGGTCTGCATTTTCAATGACCGGCGCGGCGCGACTTGCCTCCGAATCCTGACGTCTGGCGAGGAGGTGTCGAGCGTGAGCATTGAAGGTTGGCGCTCCAACTGCCCTGACCCGCAGGCGGGCCCCTCACTCATCCAAAAACTCCCACGTATCCGCTCCATCAAATCGCCGCACCCGCACCGACGCAATCAAAGCCGGATCGAAATTCCCCAGGTGCACCCCATGTCTGGCCCCCGGCTCCAGCGGAATCGGCTCCCAGTGCGTCACGCAGCCGCAATGCTTGCAGCGAATGGTGCTCAAGGTTCGGTCGCCCTGCACATAGGACTCCGTCGATTCGGGATGGCCTTCAATCTTCACCGTGCCGAAATCGAAATAGACCCACGGCCCGCCAATGCGTCGGCAGAGCGAACAATTGCAGTCGGTGGCGACTTCGGGGGTGGAGGGAAGTGTCAGTCTCACTGCGCCGCAGTGGCACCAGCCTTCGTGGGTCATCAGGTTCTCCTGTGTGGGCTCGCGCAGCCAAGCCTAGCGCAGCCGCCACGGCGCGTCTGCCCCCAAAGCTTTGACCCGCCCAGCACCGCACGCCCCCCGCTCCTCCACAAAAAAAGGCGCCGAGAGCGGCGGAAACTCCGCTGCTGTCGGCGCCAAATACATCCCGGCTGTTGGCACTGACCGGGAGTCCTACTCAGGGCAATGGATCGATCAACCTGCCGGCGTCCAGCCCCCTCCGAGGGCCTTCACCAGACCCACCGTGGCCTGGTACTGCTCGGCCTGCACTTGCAGCGCCACCCGTCGGTTACGCAACTCGCTGCGGCGGGCATCCAGCAGGTCCAGCTGGCTGATGAAACCGTTGCGGTAGCGCGAGTCTGACAACGCCGTGGCACGCGCGGCAGATTCCACCGCCTGCGCCTGCACCTCGGCCTGGCGCGACAGCAGTTGCAGCCCGCTCAGGCTGTCTTCCACCTCGCGCAGCGCCTGCAGCAGTTGCTGCCGGTAACTGGCCATGGCCAGGTCCAGGCTCGCCTGCGCCGATTCGATGCCCGCCTTGCGGCGGCCACCATCAAACAGCGGCAGCGAGAGCAGCGCATCCACCGACCACGCGCGCGCCGACCACTTGAACACATCGCTCAGTTCCGGGGAGGCATAACCACCGGTCGCCGTCAGCGTCAGGCTGGGGAACCATGCGGCCTGCGCCACACCCACCCGCGCCTGCGCCGCCAACAGGCTGCGCTGCGCCGCCGCCACATCCGGGCGGCGCGCCAGCACCGCGCTGGGCAGCCCGGCCGGGATGGCTGGCAAGGCCGCCAGGTCCGTCGCCTCGGGCAGCGTGAAGCCCGACGCCGATTCACCCAGCAGCACCGCCAGCGCGTTTTCCAGTTGGGCGCGTCGGCGGTCCAGCGCCACGGCGTCGGCTTCGGTGGACGCCACTTCCGTCTGCACCCGGGCCAGATCCAGTTCCGCCACATCGCCCGCCTGATAGCGGCGCTGTGTCAGGGCCAGCGTTTCGCGGTAGGCCGTCACGGTGTCGCGCACCAGACGGCGTTCCTGATCGGTGAAGCGCAGCGACAGATAGGTCTGCGCCACATCCGCCTGCACCATCAAGCGCGTGCTTTGCAGCAGCGCTTCACGGGCCTGCGTGTCCAGTCGGGCCGCACGGCTGGCCTGCGACAGGCGGCCGGTGATGTCCGCCTCCCAGCTGGCATTGAGGCCGGCGCTGTACAGCGGCGTCAGGGCCGGGCCCTCCCCCGCCGTCGTGCCGCGATAAGCACCCACCGAGGCGCCCAACTGGGGCATCCGGTCCGCATCGGCGCTGCGCGACAAAGCCCGCGCCTGCGCCAGCCGCGCAACGGCCGATTGCAGGTCGGTGTTGTTGCGCAGGGCCCGCTGCACCAGATCATTCAGCTGGGCATCACCAAAGGCCAGCCACCAGTCGCCGCGCGGCTCGGCATCGGCGGGCGGCACCACCGCCCAGTGGCCATCGGCCACCGCAGCGCTGGCCGTCGCCCCCTTGAAGACGGTGGGGGTGGCCGGCAGGCGCGATTCATCCATCGGCGGCGGTGTGGCGCAACCGGCCAGCACCAGCGCAGCCAGCAGCGTTGTCATCATCAGTTTCATGGCAGGAATCCTTGTCTGTCTGCGGAACGGCGCGGGTCACTCATGGTCGTGGCGCGGTGCCGCCGGATGCGGATGGGCACCCGCACCGCCTCCGAAGTCATGGCCAGCGCCCTGCTCCGGCTGGGCAAAGGCCTCCAGGTGCGGCGTCTCCCCATGCTGCTTCAGCGGACGGTTGCCGGAGAGGCGACGCATCAGCACGTAGAACACCGGCGTGAGGAACAGGCCGAAGGCCGTCACACCAATCATCCCGGCGAACACCGCCACCCCCATGGCATTGCGCATTTCTGCACCAGCGCCATGCGCCAGCACCAGGGGCAGCACACCCATCACAAAGGCCATCGAGGTCATCAGGATCGGGCGCAGACGCAGCCGGCTGGCTTCGATCGCGGCCTGCAGCGGACTGCGTCCGGCAAACTCCAGCTCCCGGGCGAATTCCACGATCAGGATCGCGTTCTTCGCGGACAAGCCCACCAGCACGATCAAACCGATCTGCGTGAAGACGTTGTTGTCCCCATGGCTGAGCCAGACGCCGGTCATGGCGGCCAGCAGGCCCATCGGCACTATCAGGATGATGGCCACCGGCAGCGCCAGGCTTTCGTACTGGGCGGCCAGCACCAGGAACACCAGCAGGATGGCCAGCGGGAAGACCCACAGGGCGGAGTTGCCAGCCAGGATTTCCTGGTAGGTCAGCTCGGTCCATTCATAGCTGATGCCCGGGGGCAGCGTTTCGGCCGCAATGCGAGCGATGGCATCCTGGGCCTGACCGGTGGAGAAGCCGGGGGCCGGACCGCCGTTGATGTCGGCCGACAGGAAACCGTTGTAGCGCATGGCGCGTTCCGGGCCGAAGCTCGGTTCGATCTTCATCAGCGCGGACAGCGGCACCATCTCGCCGGTGTTGGAACGCACCTTGAGCTGGCCGATGTCTTCGGCACGGGCCCGGAACGGCGCATCCGCCTGCACCCGCACGGTGTAGGTGCGGCCGAACTTGTTGAAGTCATTCACATACAGGCTACCCAGGTAGATCTGCATGGTGTCGAACACATCGGTCACCGCCACACCCAGCTGACGGGCCTTGGTACGGTCCAGGTCGGCATAGAGCTGGGGCACGTTCACCTGATAGCTGGTGAACAGGCCGGCCAGTTCCGGTGCCTGCGAGGCCTTGGCCATGAAGGCCTTCACCGCCGAATCCAGGGCTTCATAACCCAGGCCACCACGGTCTTCCAGCTGGAGCTTGAAGCCACCGGTCGTGCCCAGCCCCTGCACCGGCGGGGGCGGGAACATCACCACGAAGGCGTCTTCGATCTTGCCGGCAAACTGGCCGTTCAGGTTGCCGGCGATTTCGCCAGCCGACAGGCCCTTGCCGGTGCGCTCGTCAAAGGGCTTGAGCGTGGCGAAGACGATGCCGGAGTTGGAGCTGTTGGTGAAGCCGTTGATCGACAGCCCCGGGAAGGACACGGCGTGGTCCACGCCCGGTGTCTTCATGGCGATGTCGCTCATGCGGCGGATCACATCTTCGGTACGGTCCAGGGTGGCACCGTCCGGCAGTTGGGCAAAACCGATCAGGTATTGCTTGTCCTGGGCCGGCACAAAGCCGCTGGGCACGGCCTTGAACAGGCCCACCGTCACCGCCACCAGCGCGGCATAGAGCACCAGCATGATCGCCTTGCGGGAGATCACACGGGTCACGCCACCGCTGTAGGCCTTGGCGCCGCGGTTGAACAGGCGGTTGAAGCCACCAAAGAAGGGGCCCAGCACGCGGTCCATGCCCCGGGTCAGCCAGTCCTTGGGTTCGTCATGCCCCTTCAGCAGCATGGCGGCCAGGGCCGGCGACAGGGTCAGCGAGTTCACCGCAGAAATCACGGTGGACATGGCAATCGTCAGTGCGAACTGGCGATAGAACTGGCCGGTCAGGCCGGTGATGAACGCCAGCGGCACGAACACCGCCACCAGCACCAGCGCAATCGCGATGATGGGGCCGGACACTTCCTTCATGGCGCGGTAGGTGGCCGCACGCGGGCTGAGGCCCGCCTCGATGTTGCGCTCGACGTTCTCCACCACCACGATGGCGTCGTCCACCACGATACCGATGGCCAGCACCAGGCCGAACAGCGACAGCGCGTTGATGGAGAAGCCAAAGGCATGCATCACCGCAAAGGTGCCGATGATCGACACCGGCACGGCCAGCAGCGGGATGATGGAAGCGCGCCAGGTCTGCAGGAACAGGATCACCACCAGCACCACCAGGGCCACGGCCTCCAGCAGGGTGTGCACCACCGATTCGATGGAGGCCCGCACGAACTGCGTCGGGTCGTAGACGATCTCGTAGTTCACGCCTTCCGGCATGCTCTTCTTCAGCTCGGCCATGGTGGCGCGCACGTTGTCCGAGATCTCGATCGCGTTGGAACCCGGCGCCTGGAAGATGGGAATGGCGACGGCGGACTTGTTGTCCAGCAGCGAGCGCAGCGCGTATTCAGCAGCACCCAGCTCGATGCGGCCGAGGTCGCGCAGGCGGGTGACCTGGCCGTTGGCACCGGTCTTCACGATGATGTCGCCGAACTCTTCCTCATTCCTGAGGCGGCCCTGGGCGTTAACCGGCAGTTGCAGGTCAATGCCTTGCAGGCCGGGCGAGGCACCCACCACACCGGCGGCGGCCTGTACGTTCTGCTCGCGGATGGACTGCACCACGTCATTGGCGCTCAGGCCATGCTCGGCCACCTTCTGCGGGTCCAGCCAGACGCGCATGGAATAGTCGCCGGAACCGAACAGCTGCACCTGCCCCACGCCCTGAATGCGAGCCAGGCGGTCCTTGACATTGAGCACCGCGTAGTTGCGCAGGTAGGTCATGTCATAGCGGTCGTTGGGCGACAGCAGGTGGACCACCATGGTGAGGTCGGGGCTGCTCTTGACGGTGGTCAGGCCCAGGCGGCGGACTTCTTCCGGCAGACGCGGCTCGGCTTGTGAGACGCGGTTCTGCACCAGCTGCTGCGCCTTGTCCGGGTCGGTACCCAGCTTGAAGGTGACGGTCAGCGTCATGTTGCCGTCGGTGTTGGCCTGGCTGCCCATGTAGAGCATGCCTTCCACGCCGTTGATGGCTTCTTCCAGGGGCGTGGCCACGGCTTCTGCAATCACCTTGGGGTTGGCGCCGGGATATTGCGCCCGCACCACCACCTGCGGCGGCACCACTTCCGGATATTCGGAGATCGGCAGCACGCGCAGGGCGAGCAGGCCGGCGACAAAGATCAGCACCGACAGCACACCCGCGAAGATCGGGCGGTCGATGAAGAATTTGGAGAGATTCATGGCAGTCCTTCTAGACAGCTGTATGGATCAGCGGCAATGGCGAGCCCGCCGCATCGGCCAAACCGATGCGTCAGGCGCGTCGATGTCCGGGCCGGACGGGTCCAGGCCCGGGTGCTGTCACATCAGGATTTGTCAGCCTTGGGCGAACCGTCCCGGGCTTGCAACTCGGTCTTGGCGTTCATCGGCACCATCTGCGGTTGCACCAGGGCCCCCGGGCGCACACGTTGCAGGCCGTTCACCACCACACGCTCATTGGCCTGCAGGCCAGCGGTGACGATGCGCAGGCCATCGACGCTGGCGCCGAGCTGCACTTCGCGGTAGACCAGTGTGTTGTCCTTGCCCACCACCATCACAAAGCGCTTGTTCTGGTCGGTCCCCACGGCACGCTCGTTCACCAGCACCGCCGGCCGGCTCTTGGCCTGGCCCAGGCGGATGCGGGCGAACTGGCCCGGCATCAGCGCTCCGTCCTTGTTGTCCAGCACCGCGCGCACACGCACCGTGCCGCTACGGGCATC
Source organism: Roseateles sp. SL47 (assembly GCF_026625885.1). NCBI lineage: Bacteria > Pseudomonadati > Pseudomonadota > Betaproteobacteria > Burkholderiales > Sphaerotilaceae > Roseateles > Roseateles sp. SL47. Next base: position 321,280 of record NZ_CP113068.1, read on the forward strand.
CACCTGGTTGTCCACCAGTTGCAAGCGGCCGGTGTAGGGCGTGTCGTTCGTGGCGGAGGTACCGATCTGCACCGGCACCTTGTCCAGCTGGTTGCGGGCACCGGCGCCACCGGGCAGGTCGGCCAGGGCGCGAGTCACGGTGCGCTCATCGGCGTCAAAGCTGGCGTAGATGGGGCTCACCGACACCAGCGTGGTCAGCACCGGGGCGCTGGGGCCGGCTGCCACCAGGTTGCCTTGGGTGACTTCAATGCGGCCCACGCGCCCGGCCACCGGTGCTCGCACCTGGGTGTAGCCCAGGTTCAGGCGGGCGGACTGCAGCGCAGCCTGGGCGGCGCGCAGGTTGGCATCGGCTTCGCGGAAGGCATTGCTGCGCTCGTCCAGTTCGCGCTGGGCAATTGCATGCTCGCTCCATAGGCGATTGGATCGCTCCAGCTCGCTCTTGGTGTAGCTCACGCGGGCCTGGGCGGCGACCACCTGGGCTTCGGCGCGATCCACTTCCGCCTGGAACGGGGCGGGGTCGATGGTGATGAGCAACTCACCGGCCTTGACCAGCGAGCCCTCGCGGAAATGCACCGATTGGACGGCGCCGGCCACGCGGGAGCGGACATCCACGCGTTCCACCGCTTCCAGGCGGCCGGAGAATTCTTCCCAGGCGGCGACATCCTGGGTGGCGACGGTCGCCACCGAGACGGGAATGGCTTGCGGGGCGGCTGCCGGCGGATTGGCTTCCGCCTGCTGGCTGTGCAGGCCGACCACGCCGGCCGCGACCACGGCAGCAATGGCAGTCAAAGAGGTGGCAGTGATGGCGAACGGGCGCCGGGGGCTGAGCAGATTCTTCATTGTTGTAACTCCGTAGACGGTTCGAGACGGTTCTGGATCAAGGCGCAGAAGGCGGCAGACAGGGGGCGGGACGAGGGCGGTGGACATCGCCCCAGAGGCTGGTCGGGTGAAACAAGGTTCATGGCTGGCGGCTCCCTAGGTGGGTTGAGGCCGTGAGCCACGCGAGGAGGTCAGCGGCGGGATGGCGTGAAGAAATTCAAACAGCCGCTGGCGCAGCGCCTTGACCCAGGGCGGCTGCAGGCCCTGCAGAGAGGGCCAGCGCATCAGGCTGCACGGCCAGCCGGTGGGGCCCGGCAGGATGGTCTGCTGCACGTCCACACCCGCGCGCTGCATCGCGCGGGCATAGGCCACCGCTTCATCGCGCATCGGGTCGTCGTCGGTGCTCAGCACCAGGGCCGGTGCCAGACCGGCCAGGCGGTGCGTGCAGGCGGGCGCTGCGTAGGGATGGTCCCCCTCCTCGCATTCACCCAGATAGGCGCGCCAGCCATGGGTCCAACGGCATTCGCCGCTGCCCGCTTCTGCCTGCCGCAGCGAGGCCGTCGCCAGGCAGGGGTTGAGCATCGGCCCGATCAGAATCTGGCCGGCCAGCTTGCGGTGGCCCTGATCGCGCGCCATCAGCGCCAGTGCCGCTGCCAGGTTGCCGCCGGCCTCCTCACCCGCCACCAGCACCGGGCTGGAGCGGCCAGAGAGCCGGCTGCGGCTCTTGTAGATGCCGTGCAACAGTGCGTCGATGGCCCGGAGTGCGGTCGGAAACACCTGGTCCGGCCCGGTGGGGTAATCCACATCCACCACCACCGCGCCCGCCTCGGCCAGCAGGCGGGAGACGAGTTCACCGTCGTCCAGCGTGCCGCTGGTGAAAGCGCCGCCGTGCAAATGCAACACCACCGGGGCCTGCGGCCGCCGGGTGGCGCCCTTGTAGACGCGCACCGGCATGACGCCGTCGCCGGCGGGCATCAGGTCGTCGTAACAGGAGGTGAGCGGCAAGGCGTCCATGGCCGTTGAATCCTTGGGAAAACGGGGCGAAGGCGGGGCGAAGGCGGGGCGAAAGCGTGGCGAAAGCGTGGGAATGCTGCGGAGACAGCAAAGGCCTGCGCAGACAAGGGGCAGGCGTTCATGTTGCAATGCAGCGAAATTTAGAGATTCGGCCGCGTTCGATAAATGGCCGCCGACGCGAATCAATGTTTCGCGGGCGAAACAATGGATCAGGCAGGATGCGGCCTCGCGCGCGCATCAGCGCATCAGCGCAAGAGGAAGAGGAACGTCAGATGGACAAGCTCAATGCCATGCAGGCCTTCGCACGGGTGGTGGAGGCCGGGACCTTCACCAAGGCGGCGGAGTCGCTGGATCTGCCCAAGACGGCAGTGACGCGGCTGATCCAGTCCCTGGAGGACCACCTCAAGGTCAAGCTGCTGAACCGCACCACGCGCCGTGTGAGCGTCACGCCCGATGGCGCCGCCTATTACGACCGTGTGACCCGCCTGCTGTCGGACATCGAAGAGCTGGAGGGCTCGGTATCGAATGCGCGGGCCGCCCCCCGCGGGCGCATTCGTGTGGATGTGGCCTCGTCTGTGGCGCGGATGCTGATCATTCCTGCACTTCCGGAGTTTTATGCAAAACATCCGGACATTCAGATCGACCTCGGCGTGTCAGACCGTCCGGTGGACCTGATCAGCGACAACATCGATTGCGTGGTGCGCGGCGGTGAAATCACCGACCAGTCTCTGGTGGCCCGCCGCATCGGCGACTGGGGCTATGGCTGCTGCGCCTCCCCGGAATACATCCGCCGCCACGGCCTGCCGCAGCATCCGCTGGACCTGGAATCGGACCAGCATTTCGTGGTGAGCTATTTCTCGGCCCGCACCGGCAAGCGCTTCCCGTTCGACTACAGCAAGAACGGCCAGCGGTATGAGGTGTATGGGCGCTACCAGGTCTCGGTGAACGACGGCAATGCCTACATGACTGCCGGCCTCACCGGGCTGGGTGTGATCCAGGCGCCCTATTTCATGATCAAGCCCCACGTGGATGCGGGCGAGCTGGTGCCCTTCCTGTGTGACTGGGAGTCGGACCCCTTGCCGCTGTATGTGGTGTACCCGCCCAACCGTCACCTGAGCACCAAGCTGCGGGTGTTTGTGGACTGGGTGGCGGAACTCTTCGCCCGCCACACCGTGTGGCAGAAGCAGCTGATTGCCAGCTGTGATGCCAAGAAGGGCAATACCGACGCGAGCGTGACGGCAGAACCCAACGGCGCCAAGCTCGCGGTGATGAGCGCGGCTTGAGGTGAAGCGCTGGCGGGGGGGCGCCGTCCGCGTTCAGGCCCGCAGCGGCATGCTCAAGCGCACCCGCAGGCCCTGGCCGGAGGTGGCGTCCAGCAGCTCCAGCCGCCCGCCGTGGCGCTGGGCGATGTCGACCCCGATCGCCAGACCCAACCCGCTTCCCGTGGCCTTGGCCTCGCTGCCACGCTGAAAGCGCTGCAGGGCGCGGCTACGCTCTTGCGGTGGAATGCCCGGGCCGTTGTCTTCCACCTCCAGATAGGCCCATGCGTCCTGCGCGCCACTCCGCACCGTGATGCGCGCGGCCGGGCCCGCATAGTTGAGGCTGTTGTGCAGCAGGTTTTCCAGCAGCTCCCGCAGCAGGAAGGCCTGGCCCAGCACGGGCGCATCGCTCAGCTCAAAGCCCAGGTCCATGCCGGTTGCCAGCGCACGGGGCACCCAGTCTTCGGCCACCTGGGCGGCAATGTCCCGCAGGTCCAGCGGGCGCTCCCGCTGGGCCGGTTCGGCTTCGGCGCGGGCAATCGACAGCATCTGCTGCGCCAGGCGCGCACTGCGGTCCACCGATTTCTGCAGGCGCTTGAGCAGCGGCTCCACTTGCGGATCATGCGGTTCCAGCAGCGCCAGGTCGATTTCGGTGCGCAGCGAGGTCAGCGGCGTGCGCAGCTGATGGGCGGCATTGGCCAAAAAGTCCTGCTGGGCGGAGGACGCTCGCCGCAGGCGTTCAAACAAGCGGTTGAAGGCGGCGACCAAGGGACGCAGCTCGGCCGGCACTTCCAGCGCCATCGGCTCCAGGCGCGCCAGGTCCCGGCGCTCCAGTTCCGCGCTCAGCCGGGCCAGCGGCCACAGGCCCTCATGGGTGGCCCACCAACCGGCGGCGGCCAACAGCACGGCCATGCCGCCGATCAGCAGGCTGACCACGGCCAGCAGCTGGCGCTGCAACGCATCCCGCTTGTGCAGGGTTTCGGCCACCACGATCTGACAGGACTGGGCAAAGCGGCAGGCCGTCCCCAGCACCCCCACCCGAAGGGCCTCGCCGTTCAGCGTGGTAATGGTGAAGTACCACTCACCCGCCGCACGGCGTGGCAGGTTCAAGGCCTTGAGGGAGGCGTCGCCATGCAGCACATGGCCGTCAGGGTCCGACACCAGGTAATAGACGCTGTCGGTGCGGTCGAAACGCAGTGCGCTGTCGGTCGGGCCCGACACATCCACATAGATCTGCCCGTCCCGTTCATGGATGAGGCTGGCCACGGCGAGGGCGGTGTCCCCCAGGGACTGGTCCAGCCAGGAGATGGCGGTGTCATGCATCACCCGGTAGAGCACCGCGCCGGCCACCGGCACAGCCACCACCACCGGCACCATCAACCACAGGAGCAGCCGCTGCTTGAGACTCAGACGGGAGCGCCGCTCCGGCGGGCCGGGTCGGGTGGACGTGGACTTGGACTTGGACGCCGCAACGGGAGCTGCAGCGAGATCAGCAACGGGATCAGGAACGGGGTCGGACTTGTTATCGGCTGGCTGCTGCATGAGACGCCCGGAAGGAAGGATCAACGCTTGGCGGCCTGACCTTCTTCCAGCAAATAGCCCAGGCCGCGGACCGTGCGCAATTGCAGGCCGGCCGGTTCAATCTTGGCGCGCAGCCGGGAGACGCAGACCTCGATGGCATTGTCGCTGACGCCCTGCTCCCAGCCGTTGCTGGCCGAGCCGATCTGTTCCTTGGCCACCACCTTGCCGGCACGGGCCAGCAGGAAGCCCAGCACATCCCATTCGCGGGCGGACAGGGCCAGCGGCTCTTCCGCCACGTAGGCCCGGCGGGCCTCCAGGTCCATGCGCAGCGACCCCAGGCTGAGCTCATTGCCGGTACGGGCCTGGCTGCGACGCACCAAAGCACGGGCCCGGGCAATCAGCTCGCTCAGGGCAAAAGGCTTGACCAGATAGTCGTCCGCCCCCCCCTCCAGGCCGCGCACCCGGTCTTCCACCGCATCCCGGGCGGTGAGCAGCAGCACCGGCACGGTGCTGCCCTGAGCGCGCACCCGGCGCAGCGTTTCAAAACCGTCGATGCCGGTGAGGCCGATGTCCAGGATCAGCAAGTCATAGCGGTCCTCACGCAGCGACCGCGGAACCGGTTCTCCACGGCCGGTCACATCCACGACCCAGGACTGGGATCGCAGTGCCCGCGCCGTGGATTCGGCCAGGAATTCATCGTCTTCGACCAACAGAATACGCATGGGGAGAAGCATAAAGCCTGTGTCTTGCAGCCGTCATCCGGCTTCCTTGCAGAAACCTGAGGGCAACGGCAGGGACAGCTTTCTGCAAGCTTGGCGACAAGTACGCAACAGCGACCGCCGCCAGACTGCCGGACATGGTTGATTCATTCACTACCCCGTCTGCGGCCCCCGCCCAAGAGTCACGACGCGATCCACGTCCAGCCGTCCTGCTGCTGCATGGCCTGTGCGCCAATCCGCTGGAGCTGATGCCGCTGGCCCGCACGTTGCGCACCGCCGGTTATGTGGTCGATGCCCCGGCCCTCTCAGGCTATGGTGTCTCGCCCGATCAGCGAGATCGGGGCGCTGTCACCCGTTTCGAGGACTGGCTGTCGTTGGCGGTACGCCACTTCGACGACCTTGCTGCGCGCCATGAACGGGTGGTGGTGGGCGGGCTGTCGATGGGCTCGGTCCTTGCGCTGGCCGTGTCGCTGCGTCGGCAGGCGGCGGCCCAACTGCTGCTGTCCACCTCGCTGCATTTCGACGGATGGAACGTGTCGCCATGGCGGCGCCTGCTGCCGCTGGCCTTTGTGCCGCCGCTGCGCCAGTGGCTGAACTTCCGTGAACGCGCCCCCTACGGCATCAAGAACGAGCGTCTGCGCGCCTGGGTGGCACAGGCCATGGTGTCGGAGCACGTGTCGGCGGCGGGGGCTGACACCTTGTCTGCCGCCGCGCTCTACCAGGCCAGCCGCCTGATCCGCTTCGTGCGCGGCGGCCTGCCCATGGTGCAGGCGCCAACGCTGATCCTGCATGCCAGCGAGGACGACGTGAGCGGCCCCCGCTCGGTGCAGGAATTGCAGAGCCGCCTGGGCACCCCGGCCGAAGAGATCGAGATCCATTGGTTCCATCACAGCTATCACATGCTGACGCTGGACAACGAACGCAGCGCTGTGGCCAACGTGGCCCGCGATTTCCTGCTGAACCGCGTGCCCTTGGGAGCGCCCCAGGGCCACGCGGTGTCCCATCCCCCCTTTTCCAACCCAACGGCCTCGCGCCCCTTCCCCCACGAGGAGACATTCCATGAGCAACACGCTTGAATCCCTGCGCCAACTGGCCTGCCGTGAAATCGGCCTGACCGACGCGGATCTCCACAGCAACGCCACCTTCGCCGATCTCGGCCTGGACTCGCTGATGCTGGTGGACTTCATGTTCGCCGTTGAAGACCACTATCTGATCCAGATCGACCACGACACCGCCATGAAGACACCGACCCTGGCCGGCCTGGCGGATCTGGTCGATGTGTTGCTCGCGGCCCAGCCAGAGATGCCCGCCGGCCGCACGCCTGCCGTGGCGTGACCGTCGGCGCATTGAATCACCTCAGCAGGACCTCGTGGCCATGAGCGGAGAAGAGATATGGATCACCGGCATCGGCGCCTGCAGTGCGCTCGGCCCGGATGCGCAGGCGCTGGCCGACGCCCTGGAGTCGGGGCGCTCCGGCGTGCGGCTGCACGCGGGCGATCCGGCCCGGGGGTGAAGCCCTTCGCGGCGGCGTCGATCGAGGCCCCGCTGGGGCAGGAGATGCCGCCGGCCCAGCGCAATCTCTACGACCGGCACAGCCTGTTGGGCTTGCAGGCAGCCGCCGAGGCCTGGACGCAGGCCAATCTGCCGGCCACGGCCATGGCGCCGGACCGGGCGGCGGTGGCCTGGGGCACCGGGCTCGGTGGCTCCAACTCATTGCAGCAGTCCTATACGGAAGTGCTGACGAAGGAATCCCCGCGGGTGCATCCCTACACGGTGGTGCGGGTGATGAGCAACTCGGCGGCGTCCCACCTGTCGATGCGTTATCAACTGCGGGCGGCGATGCTGACGCTGTCGAATGCCTGTGCGTCGTCGGCGCAGGCGCTGGGCGAGGCGCTGCTGCTGATGCGTCAGGGCCGGGCGGATCTGGTGCTGGCGGGTGGCTCGGAGGCGATGCTGAATCCGGGGTCGGTGGCGGCCTGGCAGGCGATGGGCGTGATGGCGCCGCCGGAGGTGGACGATCCGTCGCAGAGCTGCCGCCCGTTCGACGACCAGCGGCGTGGTCTGGTGCTGGGCGAAGGTGCGGCGGCGCTGGTGCTGGAAACAGCGTCCCACGCCCGCGCACGCGGCGCCTCGGCGCTTGCCGTGCTGGCCGGTTATGGGCATAGCGTGGACGCGGTGCATCTTTCCCGGCCGGATGCGGACGGGCAGGAGCGTGCCTTGCGCGCGGCACTGGCCGATGCGGGGCTGACCCCGGACCAGATCGGGTATGTGAATGCCCATGGCACGGCCACCGAGGTGGGCGATGCGGTGGAAGCCGAGAGCCTGGCCCGGGTCTTTGGTCCCCGGGGGGTGCCGGTGAGCGCGACCAAGGCGCTGCATGGCCACCTCATCGGCGCGGGCGGCGCCCTGGAACTGGTGGCCTGCGTCCAGGCCCTGCGCCGCGGGCGTCTACCGGTGAGCGCCCATGTGCGCCAGTGCCAGCTGCGCGGGATCACGGACCTGATCGAAGGTACGCCACGCGGGCTGGCACCGGATCACGCCATCGTGTCCAACTCCTTCGCCTTTGGCGGCAGCAACGTGTCGCTGGTGCTCAAGCGAGCTTGACGTCCTCCCCACGCGAACCTTTGACCGCTGGCTGAGCCGTCTTCGAGACTTGCGGGCCATACGGTCCATCAACGCACGGATCGACCGTCTCGTCGATTCCTACGAGAAGGGTGACGCGAAGGCCGTCGGGCACAGTGTGCGAGAACTCCGGATTCGGGCAACTGTGCGCGCGTCCCATGGCCTCCTGACCGGCCTCACTTCAGCTCAAACCGCTCCAGCAGCGTCGCCAGCTCTGCGGCGGAGCGCAGGCCGAGTTTGGTGAATGCGCGGGCCCGGTGGACTTCCACCGTCCGGATGGCAATGCCGAGTTCATCGGCCACCTGCTTGTTCAGCTTGCCAGCCGCCACCCGCAGCGCCACCTCGCGCTCACGATCTGTGAGGCTGGCCAGGCGCCCAGCCGCATCCGCATGGGCCACCGCTTCCCGGTGCCGGTGCGTGTCCAGCGCCAAGGCGCGCTGGACCTTGTTCACCAGGGCCTGATCGTTGAACGGCTTCTCAACAAAGTCGATGGCGCCCTTCTGCATCGCATCCACGGCCATCGGGATGTCGCCATGCCCACTCAGGAAGATCACCGGAAGCTTGACGCCCCGGCGCATCAACTCGTCCTGCACCTGCAGCCCCGACAGCGGCTCCATGCGCACATCCAGCACGATGCATCCCATCGGGTCCGGCATGGCATCCAGCGCGGCCAGCAGCTCCGGGCCGCTGGCGTGGGCGGACACCTTCAGTCCGTGCGACCGCATCAGGAACGCCAGCGCGTCCCGCACCGCGGCCTCGTCATCGACCAGATGCACCGTCGAAGAAAGATCGGTCATGGTGTGTTCTCCTGTCCTGCCGCAGGGGTATCCGCCACCGCCTGGGTTTGTACATCCGCCAGGGGCAGGGTAAAGCTCAAACGCGCGCCGCCCAGCGGCCCCGTCCCGGCTTCCATGCCGCCATGGTGCGCTTCAATCACCGAGCGGCAGATCGCCAGCCCCATGCCCATGCCCTCCGGCTTGGTGGAATAAAACGCCGTCGTCAGCTGCTCGATGCCGCGCCCCTGCAGACCCGGCCCGTTGTCGTCCACATCCACCCGCATGAAGCGCTGGCCGACCAGGGCCGCGCTGATGCGGATGTGCGGGCGCGGTGCCGGCTGCTGGCGCCCCTGCAACTCATCGGCCGCATTGCGGATCAGGTTGATGAGCACCTGCTCGATCAGCACCGCATCCGCATTCACCGGCGGCAGCTCGGGCGGCAGAGCCTGCTCCACCCGCAGCCCGCGCAGGTCACGCTTGAGCAGCACCAGCACCCGCGCCACGATGTCCGCCACGGCGCACACCTCCGGCTGGGGCGCACGCCGCGTCAGGAAGGCCCGGATCCGCTGCACGATGCGCCCTGCCTCGGCGGCCTGCTCCCCCAGCCGGCGCAAGGCCTCCATCACCATGTCGTCCGGCGGGCCGCTGCGCTCCAGGATGCGCAGCGCCCCCGCGTTGTAGCCGGCGATCGCCGCCAGCGGCTGGTTGAGCTGGTGGGCCAGGGCCGACGCCACCTCGCCCAGTGTGCTGAGCCGCGCCTGATGCGCCAGGGCTTCGGTCTGGCGGCGCTCCCGCTCCTCGGCCATCTTGCGGGCGCTGATGTCCACGATGGACCCCATCCAGCCGATCTGCCGACCGGCCGCATCCACCAACGGCGCTTCAAAAATCATCACTTCAATGATTCGGCCATCACTGCGCAGCCAGCGCGCTTCGTAACCTTCACGCGGCGCGCCCCCCGCCATGTTGCGGCGGTGGCGGCGCAGGCTGTCTTCCATATCGTCCGGCAACCAGTACGGCATGGGCGGCAGGCTGCCCAACAGTTCCTCGGGCGAATAGCCCACCAGATCGCAGAAGGCCCGGTTCACATGGGTCACACGGCCTTCCAGATCCCGTCCCCGCAGGCCCACCGTCAGCGAGTCCTCCACCGCACGGCGCCACGCCGCTTCGGTCCGCGCTTCGCCTTCCGCCCGACGCACCTCCTGCATCTGCCGCCGCAGCATGGCACTGGCCAGGGCAGACAGCACGATGAACACCGCCATCAATGCCGCCGCCAGCGTGGTCCACCAGGGCACGTGGCGATCGCGGGTGTTGAGTTCCAGCCAGGTCTCGCGCATGGCCGGATCCATGCTGATGCGATAACTCTGCGTGCCCACCGGCACCTCTTCGTTGCCCGTCTGGGCCAGACGTTGCCCCAGCGCATCCACCAGCCGGACATCGTATTTCTGGGCCAGCCACCAGGGCAGCGTCTGACGCAACAGCACGTTCGGCGCAAAACGCACGATGAGCCGACCGCCCCCGGGACGATCCGCGCTCCAGTGGGCGGTCACCCCTCCATCGTCCAGGCTCACGCCAGTCCGCTCACGCGGCGGGGTCGGTTGCGGGGTCACTTGCGGGGTGAAATGCGGCACATGGGCCACCACCCGGTTGTTGGCATCCAGCACCGTCACGCCCACCCACAGCCGGCGCAGCCCTTCCGCCACCGCCGGATGATTGAGCAGCGAGGAATCATCCACCGCCCGCGGCAGTTGCAGGGCCAGCCGGTCCACCACCGCATGCTCGGCATTGAGCCAGTCGCTGATGCGGGCTTCCAGGGTGAGTGTGTCCGCAATCAGGGTCAGCCGTTCTTCCTCCAGATCACGTGCATCGCTGTGGCGCAGCCAGCCGGCCACCGAGGCCGCAAAGGCCAGCGCCAGCAGCAGCGGCAGGGCCCAGCTGACTCGCCGCACCGCTTCGAAACCGGGAAAGAACAGTCGCATGCCCAAAGTCTAGGTCCCCGCGCGCCGCCGCATGGGCGATTGGTACGCCGAAAGCCGGGCCGATGTGGAAGTCCACAACTGGGCGGCGGCGGCACAGATTTTCACAATCCGCCGCTGGCAGGGGGAGCCTGGACGCTCCGCGCTCGCGCTCCCGCCCCTGACACCACAACATCAGAAGTCCACCAGGAGACAGACATGTCCGTTGCCCTTCCCCGCCGCCTGTTGCTGTCCGCCGCTGTTGCGGTGGCCGGCCTGTCCATCGGTCTGAGCGCCTTCGCCCAGGCCCCCATCGTCATCAAGCTCAGCCACGTGGTGGCCCCCGACACGCCCAAGGGCAAGGGCGCGCAGCGCTTCAAGGAGCTGGTGGAAGAACGCAGCAAGGGCCGCCTGAAGGTGGAGGTCTACCCCAACAGCCAGCTCTACAAGGACAAGGAAGAACTGGAAGCGCTGCAGCTCGGTTCGGTGCAGATGCTGGCCCCGTCCCTGGCCAAGTTCGGCCCGCTGGGTGTGAAGGAATTCGAAGTCTTTGACCTGCCGTTCCTGTTCAAGGACGACGCCTCTTTCCGCAACACCACCCAGACCCTGGGCATGGAGCTGTTCAAGAAGCTGGAGCCTAAGGGCATCAAGGGCCTGGCCTTCTGGGACAACGGCTTCCACATCATGAGCGCCAACAAGCCGCTGCACCATGTGGCGGACTTCAAGGGCCTGAAGATGCGCATCCAGAGCTCCAAGGTGCTGGACGCCCAGATGCGCGCACTGGGCGCCATCCCGCAGGTGATGGCCTTCTCGGAGCTGTATCAGGCGCTGCAATCCGGCGTGGTGGATGGCACGGAAGGCGTGCCGTCCAACTTCTACACCCAGAAGACCTACGAAGTGCAGAAGCACACCACGCTCAGCAACCATGGCCATCTGGCTTATGCGCTGATCATCAACAAGAAGTTCTATGACGGCCTGCCGGCCGATCTGCGTGCGGTGGTGGACAGCAGCGTCAAGGACGCCACCGTCTACGCCAACGCCATCGCCGCCACCGAAAACCAGCAGGCCCTGGAGAAGATCCGGGCCAGCGGCAAGACCACCATCTACACGCTGACCCCGGCGGAAGTGAACGAGTGGAAGCTGGCCCTGATGTCCGTGCACAAGGACATGGAAGGCCGCGTGGGCAAGGGCACCATCGAAGCCGCCTACAAGGCTGCCGGCTTCGTGAAGCCCCAATAACCGCCACTCACACATGAACGCCGGCGCGGGGGACACCGTATGAAATGGCTGGATCGATTGGAGGAGGGGCTGATCAGTCTCCTCATGGGCGCGGCGACGCTGGTGATTGCGATGGCGGTGCTGCACCGCTTCCTCGCAGGCGTGCCGGTGCTGCAGGACTGGGCGATCCGTATCGACGTGAGCTGGGCGCAGGAACTGTGCATCTACATGTTTGTGTGGATGGCCAAGTTCGGCGCGGCTTACGGCGTGCGGGCCGGCACCCACGTGGGTGTGGATGTGGTGGTGCGCAAGCTCAAGCCGGCACATGCCAAATACCTGGTGATCTTCAGCCTGCTGGCGGGTGCGGTCTTCACCGCCACCATCGGCACGCTGGGCGCCACCTTCGTGTGGGAAAACGGCGCTCACTACGCCTTCCTGCACGCCTTCGGCATGGACACCGGAGAGATCCCGGAAGGGCCGACTTCCCCGGACATGGAGATCCCCACCTGGATCGCCTATGCCTGCGTGCCGGTGGGCAGCTACCTGATGTGCTTCCGTTTCCTGCAGGTGTGCTGGCACTTCATCCGCACCGGTGACGTGCCGCATGCCGACCACGGCCATGTGGAAGGCGTCGAAGACACCCCCTCGCCGGCGAAGCCGAATGCCCTGGCCCAGGAGGAGCTCAGCCAATGAACACCCTCATCATCTTCTCGCTGCTGGTGTTGCTGATGCTCACCGGCATGCCGATCTCGATCTCGCTGGGCCTGACGGTCCTGACCTATCTCTTCACGATGACCCAGGTGCCGATTGAATCGGTGGCCCTGAAGCTGTTCACCGGCATCGAGAAGTTCGAGATCATGGCGGTGCCCTTCTTCATCCTGGCGGGCAACTTCCTCACCCATGGCGGGGTGGCCCGAAGGATCATCCATTTCGCCACGACCATGATCGGGCATTGGTATGGGGGCCTGGGCCTGGCCGGTGTGCTGGCCTGCGCGATGTTCGCGGCCATTTCCGGTTCGTCGGTGGCCACGGTGGTGGCGGTCGGTTCCATCATCCTGCCAGCCATGACCAAGCAGGGATATCCCAAGCAATTCGGGGCCGGGGTGGTGACCACCTCGGGAGCCTTGGGCATTCTGTTCCCGCCGTCGATCAACCTGGTGATGTTCTCCATCGCCACCGCCGGCATGTCGGCCACCGGGCCGAATGGCGAGACGGTGGGCACCGCGTCGGTGGGCCAGCTGTTCATGGCGGGTGTGGTGCCGGGCCTGGTGCTGTCGCTGCTGCTGGGCGTGACCACCTGGTATCGCGCCAAGAAGTTCGACTACCCGCGCATGGCCCGCGCCAGCTGGGGCGAGCGCTTCAAGGCCTTCCGTGAGAGCTTCTGGGGCCTGATGCTGATCGTGGTGGTGATCGGCGGCATTTACAGCGGCAAGTTCACCCCGACCGAAGCGGCGGCGGTGGCGGCGGTGTATGCCTTCATCATCTCGGTCTTCGTCTACAAGGACATGGGGCTGAAGGATGTGCCCAAGGTGCTGCTGAAGGCGGCAGCCATGAGCTCCATGCTGCTCTACATCATCACCAATGCGGTGCTGTTCAGCTTCCTGATGGCCTCGGAACAGATCCCTCAGACGATGGCGGCCTGGATGTCGGCCCAGGGCTTTGGCCTGGTGGTGTTCCTGCTGCTGGTCAATCTGATCCTGCTGGGGGCCGGCAACTTCATGGACCCGGCGGCCATCGTGCTGATCATGGCGCCCATCCTGTTCCCGGTGGCGGCCAAGCTGGGCGTGGACCCGGTGCACCTGGGCATCCTGATGGCGGTGAACATGGAGGTGGGCCTGTGCCACCCGCCGGTCGGCCTCAACCTGTATGTGGCGTCCGGCATCACCAAGATGGGGATCACCGAGCTGACCGTGGCGGTCTGGCCCTGGCTGCTGACCATGCTGGGCTTCCTGCTGGTGGTGACCTACTGGCCGGGCCTGTCCCTGGCATTGCCGAGGCTGCTGGGGTTGGTGACCTGAGACCCCGCCGCTTCGCTTCCCGAGGGCCGCTGATGCGGCCCTTTTTCATGCCCTTTTCATGAGCTTTTTCATGCTTTTTTTCATTCCCCTCTCAGGGGCTTCCCCCAAACCTGGGACATTCCCCTAGGCCGGCGCGGGGGGACTTCAGCGCGCCTTCAGCCAGCGGGTTCACGCTGAGTGCACAACACTTGGCGGGAGGCCGTATGGCCAAGGACAGCGGTAACAGGGCATGGCGCGTTCGAGGCCGCTCACCGGGCGGCATTCGCTGTCGGCATTGGTGCAGGAGTGGCTGGCGTCTGGCGGTGCTGTGTGCCGCCGCAGGACCGGCTTGGGCCGTGCACAGTCTGCCCCCGCGCGACGGCGATGCACCGCCTCAGCAGGACTCCAGCTTCACGGCGCCGGGCCGCATGGGTGGCGCTGTTACCTCGGTGGGGCCGCAGCTGGCGCTGCTCAGTATGTCGTCCGTTGCGTCGTCCGTTGCGTCGCCCGTCGGAGCGTCCGTTGCGTCGTCCGTGGTGGCATCTTCCGTGGTGACGTCGGTCGCGCCATCACAGGCAGGGCCCTCCGGCCCTCCCTCGCCGGTGGCCCCCGCAGCGGATGCCCCTGCGGCTGGCGGTCGCAACGCGACGCCGGGCTCGTCGTTCGCCACGGCTTCAGCGCCGTCTGCCGCGTCCTCGCCGGTGTCCAGCTGGCTCAGCCTCCGTCCCCGCTTCAATATGCGGCTGCCCCTTCGCCCTCAGGACTGGCGCGCAATGGCCGCCACCGAGGAACGCAGCAAACTCAGCGCCTTGCCCACCATCCAGGTGGTGGAGTTGCCGAGGGAGCCTACGGTGATCGGGCCACCGCCCAAGCGCGCCCATCACGCCATCAGCGTCGCCATGGACGCGCCCAAGCAGTTCCTGCGGAGCATGGGGCTGGACGCCACCGAATGCGCCACCCGCTTCCGTCTGCCCTCGCGGCTGGGGAAGAACCAGAACGGCGACACCACGGTGGAGGTCTCGGCCCATCTCGGCCTGGGCTGCAAGTTCTGAGGACCGCTGCCCGTGCTGCGCCCGGGGACTCAGGTGCCGCTGTAGAGCGTGGCGCGTCCTTCACGGACAAAACCCGCCAAAGTCAGACCGCAGGCCTGGGCGGTACGAATGGCCAGGTGGGTTGGCGCAGAGACCGCTGCCAACAGGCCAATGCCCGCGCCGGCCGCTTTCTGCACCATCTCGAAACTGGCGCGGCTCGTCACTGCCGCGAAGCCTTGGGACGTGTCCACCTGGGCACGCGCCAGGGCACCCACCAGCTTGTCCAGCGCGTTGTGGCGGCCCACGTCCTCTCGGACCATCAGCACCTGCCCCTGCGGACTGCACCATGCGGCGGCATGAATGCCGCCAGTGCGCTGCTGCAAGGGCTGGGCCTCGGAGAGTTCCCGCATGGCGCGGGACAGCACCGGGACGAGCTGATCACGCTCCACCGGGACCGGCGGCAAGGGCTGGGTGGGGGGACGGAAGACCTGGTCCAGGCTGTCCGTCCCGCAAAGACCGCAGCCGGTGCGGCCGGCCAGCGTCCGGCGGCGTTCTTTCAGCATCAGTTCGCAGCGGGCGGTCACGCGCAGCTGCAAAGCCACGCCCTGCGGACGGGTCTGGACTTCCACATCCAGCAGGTCGGCGGGCGAGGCAATCAGGTTTTCGCTGAGGGAAAAGCCCAGCGCAAAATCCTCCAGATCCAGCGGCGTGGCCAGCATCACGGCATGGGACAGACCGTTGTATTCCAAGGCAATGGGCACCTCCTCGGCCACCCATTCCTCATCCCCACGGGCGGAAGCGCCCAGGCGCGTGGGTTGCACCGCCACCAGCGCGGCGGGCAGCGGGGCATCGTCGATGGGGGCCAGGTCACAGGCCACCAGGGCGGCGAGGGGAACGTCCGACGGAACGGAAGGGCTGCGGCTCATGGAGTGGAATGATCCCACTGTTCGGGATCCCCTCGCCCGGCTGCTGTCATGCTGGCCATCCAGCGGCCGTCCTCTTCCAGCACCAGCCGCACCCAGCCGGGGCCGACGCTGTCGCCCACACGCGCATCGCTGAGCAGGGTGAAGAGGCGCAGCAGCACACTCACCCGCAGGCCAGTGCGTTTGGCCAGCCGCGGCAGCGACACGCCTTTGCCGCCGTCGAGTTCCGCCAGCGCCTGCAGGGCCAGCCGGGCCTGATCCTCGAAAGCAGGTCCTTCAGCAGGTCCTTCTGCAGGTCCTTCTGCAGGTCCTTCTGCAGGTCCCTCCCCGTCCGGAGAGGGCCCGGTCCCGGACACAAGCGTCGATGCATCCATGCCGGGCATCCCCTCAGACCGGAGCGCCTTCGATCGAGCGCGCCTGTTCCTGCGGGATCGGCGTGTCCTGCGGACGCAACGTCAGCACCACCGGAATCGACTTCGATGTGGGCGTGCCCGCACCGATCGACACACTGGACAGCGGCACCATGCCGTTGGTCTCGGGGAAGTAGCTGGCCAGGCAGCCGCGCGGGATGTCGTACTCGATCAGCACGAACTTCTCGGCCCGGCGCTCCTGCCCGTCGCTGAAGACGCTGGTGATGTCCACCCACTCGCCGGCCTTCATGCCGATGGCCTTCAGGTCTTCCGGATGGATGAACACCACACGCCGATGGCCCCAGACGCCGCGATAGCGGTCGTCCATGCCGTAGATGGTGGTGTTGTACTGGTCGTGCGAGCGCACGGTGGCCAGGTTGAACACCACCGTCTTGTGCTCGCGCATGCGCTCGCGCGCCTGATGCACCGGTGTGTCGGTCGGCAGGGCGTAGGGAATGAACGTCGCCTTGCCGGCCGGTGTGGCCCACACCCGCTCGCTGGCGGTGTTGCGCAGACGGAAGCCGCCGGGCGTCTTGATCTTCTCGTTGAAGCCCTTGAAGTCGTCGAACACCTCCTCGATCTTGTCGCGGATGCGGCTGTAGTCTTCCACCAGCCACAACCACGGCGTCTTGCTGTGCTGGAGCGTGGCAGCCGCCATGCGGGCGACGATCATCGGCTCGGACAGCAAATGCTCCGAGGCCGGCGCATTCATGCCGCTGGAGAGGTGCACCATGCTCATCGAGTCTTCCACCGTCACGCCTTGCGGGCCACCGGCCTGCATGTCGATCTCGGTGCGTCCGAGGCAAGGCAGCACCAGGGCGTCCTTGCCGTGGATGGTGTGGCTGCGGTTGAACTTGGTGGTGACATGCACCGTCAGCTCGGTGTTGCGCAGCGCCTTCCAGGTCGCGGCGGTGTCCGGCGTGGCGGAAGCGAAATTGCCGCCCAGTGCGATGAAGACCTTGGCCTTGCCGTCCAGCATGGCCTGAATCGCTTCCACCGTCCCGTAGCCATGCTTGCGGGGCGGCTCGAACCCGAAGACCTTGCCCAGGCGGTCCAGAAACGCCGGGGCCGGCTTTTCATAGATGCCCATGGTGCGGTCGCCCTGCACATTGCTGTGGCCGCGCACCGGGCAGGCGCCCGCGCCTTCACGGCCCAGATTGCCGCGCAGCATCAGCAAAGCGGCGATGTGCTGGATGGTGGCCACCGAATGCTGGTGCTGGGTGATGCCCATGCCCCAGCAGATGATGACGCGCTTGGATTCGGCATACAGGTCGCCAGCCGCGCACAGTTGCTCCTGCGAGAGGCCGGATTCGGCTTCCAGGGTCTCCCAGGCTTCGGCACGGATGCTGTCGGCAAAGGCTTCGAAGCCGGCGGTGTGCTCTTCGATGAAGGCCACATCCAGCACGCGCTCGCGGCCGGCGGCCACGGCGGCATCGTCCAGCTCCAGCACCCGCTTGCACAGGGCCTTCATCACGGCCATGTCGCCGCCAATGCGCAGCTGGAAGTAGTGCGACGAAATCGGCGTGCTGCCCAGCGTCGCCATTTCCATCTTGCTCTGCGGATCGGCAAACCGCTCCAGGCCGCGCTCGCGCAGCGGGTTGAAGCTGACGATCTTGCAACCGCGCTTGGAAGCCTCGCGCAACTCGCCCAGCATGCGGGGGTGGTTGGTGCCGGGGTTCTGGCCGAAGACAAAGATGGCGTCGGCCTTCTCGAAGTCATGCAGCGTGACCGTGCCCTTGCCGATGCCAATGGTGGGCTTCAGGCCCTGGCCACTGGGTTCATGGCACATGTTGGAGCAATCCGGGAAGTTGTTGGTCCCGAACTCCCGCACAAACAGCTGGTAGAGGAAGGCCGCTTCATTGCTGGCCCGTCCCGAGGTGTAGAACAGGGCTTCGTCCGGATGGGACAGCGCTTGGAGCCGGGTCGCGATCAGCTCGAAAGCGGCGTCCCAGGTGGTGCGCTGGTAGGTGTCCGAGGCGGCGTCGTAGACCATGGGCTCGGTGATGCGGCCCATGTTTTCCAGGTCGTAGTCGGACTGCTCGGCCAGCCAGCTCACCGTGTGGGCGCTCAGCACGTCCGGCGTGGCGCGTCGTGCGGTGGCTTCGGCGGAAATCGCCTTGGCGCCGTTCTCGCAGAACTCGAAGGTGGAGCGGTGGTCGCGGTCCGGCCAGGCGCAGCCGGGGCAGTCGAAGCCATCGGGCTGGTTGGCCGACAGCAGCGTCTTGGCGCCCTTCACGGCAATGCCCTGCTCCTGCAGATGCTTGGCCACGCTGCGCAATGCGCCCCAGCCACCGGCGGGGCCCTTGTAGAAGTGGATTTTTTGTTCGCTCATCCGGTCCTCGGCAGTGGCGTCAATCACGGAGGGAAGCCATGCAGCGGCGGCGGCGGCTCGGAGGGCCGCGGCGGCCCGCGTTGCGTCCAGGCTCCCTAACGAAACTCGCCCCGCGGCGCCGACAACTGGCCGCCGACGGGGCGAAGCTGAGAATAGCTGCGAGCGCTTGGACGCGCTCGCGAAGGGTCATGCCCCGGCCCTCGCCGCCCGGAACGGGTCCAGGGCGGCAGGCCGGGTCAGCAGCAGGGTCAGGCGAACAGCTTGGCGACCGTCAGCAGCGTGCGGTACACGCCCCAGCCGAGCGGAATGCCCACGGCGGCCCAGGCCAGCACCACCAGCACGGTCGGCGTGGCCTTGCCAGCGCCAGGGCCGCTGCCCACTTCGTTGGCGGCTGCGCGCTCGCTGGCCAGCTGCTTCTCCACCGCCAGTTCGGCGTCGGACATGAAGTGCTTGTCGGCCACCGGACGCACCAGCAGGTTGGCGATCAGGCCGATCACCAGCAGGCCGACCAGGATGTACATGGTCTGGTTGTAGACCTGCTCGCGCGGAATGCCCAGGCCCAGTTGATAGTCGCGCATGTAGTTCACGACGATCGGGCCCAGGATGCCGGCGGTAGCCCAGGCCGTCAGCAGACGGCCGTGGATGGCGCCCACCATCTGGGTGCCGAACAGGTCACCCAGGTAGGCCGGAACCGTGGCGAAGCCACCACCATACATCGACAGGATCACGCACACGGCGCCCACGAAGGCCACCTTGTTGCCGGCAGCGGCGCTGCTCGGCAGGCTGGCATACAGCAGGCCACCCAGCACGAAGAAGACGGTGTAGGTGAGCTTGCGGCCCAGCTTGTCCGACAGCGTCGCCCAGACGAAGCGGCCACCGATGTTGAACAGGCTCAGCAGCGCGGCGAAACCGGCGGCAATGCCAGCAATGGCAGCCAGCTGGGTCTTGTCCAGCTCAGCATACTTGGCGTCCACACCAATCAGCGAGCCACCGAAGATTTCCTGCAGCATCGGGCTGGCCATGCCGATCACGCCGATGCCGGCGCTCACGTTCATGCACAGGACGATCCACACCAGCCAGAACTGGGGAATGCCCCAGACCTTCTTCACGTGCACATGACGTTGGGTGACCATGGCCTTGCCGGCCTGCGCCACCGGCGGCGTCCAGCCTTCCGGCTTCCAGCCCGACGGCGGCACGCGGTAGCCCAGGGCACCCGCCACCATGAAGGCGAAATAGATCAGCGCCATGACGATGAAGGTCTGCATCACGCCCGAGTCGGTCGGGGTGGAGAAGGACTTCATCAGTTCCACGGCCAGCGGGGACCCGATCATCGCGCCGCCGCCGAAGCCCATGATGGCCATGCCGGTGGCCATGCCACGACGGTCCGGGAACCATTTGATCAGGGTGGACACCGGCGAGATGTAGCCCAGACCCAGGCCAATACCGCCGATGACACCGGAGCCCAGAATCATCATCCACAGCTGATGGGTATGGATGCCCAGCGCCGAAATCAGCATGCCGCCGCACCAGCAGACAGCGCTCACCAGACCCGCCTTGCGCGGACCGGCACGTTCCAGCCAACCGCCCCAAATGGCGGCAGAGCAACCCAGGAACACGAAGAACAGGGTGTACATCAGGCCCAGGGTGGTCACCGTCCAGTCGCACTGGGTGGTGAACAGCTGGTCCAGGAAGCTCACGTCCTTGCCGCAGGCCGCGCCGGTACCGGCGGTTTGCATCAGCTTGGACAGGGGCAGCCAGAACACCGAGAAGCCATAGGCCATCCCGATGCAAAGATGGATGGCGAGGGCGCTGGGCGGCACCAGCCAGCGGTTGAAGCCAGGCGCGGCAATCGTGCGCTCCTTGCTCAGCCAGCTCGCGCCACTGGGCGCGACGCTCGGGTCGGTCAACACTGAAGACATGGGTCCTCCTGAAATGATGAATGGGCCAAGGGCCTCTTCTTCGGTTACTTCGGTTACTACACCAGCGTGCGGGACCCTCCTCCCGCCGCCAGCCAGGGCGCGCATCATGGAGGTTTCGCACCCCCGCGACATACGTAGAACTCCGAGCTGACAAGGGCTCGAAGCTCGTTTCCGTTAGGAACCACTCACTCGTTACATCCGGTAAAGATTGAATTGCTCAGCGCGGAAGCGCACATATTGACCGCTCGTTTTGACGAAAACGCACAACCCCACAGTTCGTACGGACGTATATGGCGTTCAAACGACAACTTGTGCACGTTTGCACAACTCCGTGCGGATCGCGTATGCACTGTTTATGCCCATCGCGGTGGGCGTGCGAGGGGGTGCTTCAGCCGACGGCATGCGGCTTCGGCCGATTCAGACGCTGCCAGGCCCCATGCACCGTGCTGAGGGATTTCCAGCCCATCTCGATGCAGCACGTATCAGGGCATTTCCGGGGCTAGGGAGGATGCCTATTGTTCAGATCGCGAAGTTTTGGGCGTGTAGGCGACCCCTGCCATCGATTCGGCGAATGACAACTTCGCCGGCGGGGAAGTGACTGCTGCCGCTCCATGGATGGGTGGATGCGCAACCGTGCCCGAATGGGATAAGACGATGGCCGGGCATGCGTTCACGATGCAGGGGTCCACTTTTGACCCGCAGTTCTCATGAGCACCCTTCCCCCTTCCGTCATTCCGGTCCCTGAGGGGGCCACCCCGCTGTCCTCCAACCAGAGCGCGACGCTCTTGGCGGCCGTTGGTGGCTATGTCGACACCCTTGGTTTTGTGGCCCTGTTCGGGCTGTTTACCGCCCATGTCACCGGCAACTTCGTGCTGATCGGCGCGGAGCTGGCGCGGCCTGGCCATGGCGTACTGCTGAAGCTGCTGGCCTTTCCGGCCTTCATTCTGGCGGTGGCGGCCTCCCGACTGATCTCCCTCTGGTGTGAGCGCCGGGGGTATCCGGCGGTGCGGGTGATCCTGGGCCTTCAGGCCTTGTTGCTGCTGGCCTTCATGCTGGCGGGCTTCTACGGCCACCCGATTCGCGGCGCTGAGCATCCACTGGCCATCACGGCCGGCCTGCTGGGCGCCGCCGCCATGGGCCTGCAGAACGGCATGGGACGCCTCCTGCTGAGCAAGCTGACGCCGCACACCGTGATGACCGGCAATGTGACGCAGCTGGTGCTGGACCTCACCGATCTGCTGCTGGGGCATGGCACGGCGGAGGTGAAAGGCCGGGTGCAGAAGATGCTGTGGCCGATCGTGGCCTTTGGCGCGGGCGCCATTCTGGGCGCGCTGGCCTTTGTGCAGGTGGGATGGCTGGCGCTGGTGCCCGCCGTGGGGGCCGTGGCATTTCTGGCGTGGAAGGGGATTGCCGCCTAGGATGGAAGTTGGGGATGGTGAAGGCACCGCCAGGCGGCCATGCTTGGGCGCTGGGCGGACCTGCCATCTACCTGCCATCTGCATCCCCCTGAATTCTTCCTTTTGTCCTACAAGCGCTGACGGCATCAACTCACGCACAGATCGCGGCGCAAGGTCCACAGTTGTTCCTGCCCGATCCAGCGATCGGCTTAGCCATTCAAGCCTGAAGGAGAGACTGATGAACCCGACCAAATCCCTTGTGACCGGTGCCGTCGCCCTGACCGCTTTTGCAAGCGTGCTGGGGCTGGCCTATGCGCAAGTCGAGAACACCCCCGACACCACGCAGACCCAATCGGCACAGCAGCCTGGGTCCCCCATGACCGACCCGTCGCAGCAGGCGGTGCCGGCCGAGCAAAGCATGGCCCAGTCCCAGGACCCGGCCGCCAGCAGCGCCAACCCGCAGCAGCAGACCTACAGCGAGTCACAGTCCAACCAGTCGCTGACCTCGCAGCAGGCCCAGACCCAGGACAACACCTGGCAAAACCAGAACGCTGCTTCCCAGCAGGACCCGCTGCCGACCGAGCCCACCTCGGCCGGTACCCCAGCGCCGCGGGCTGACCGCAATTAAGCGGCGTTGGGTCTGATGCCGGCCTGGAGGTTGCGCCATGCTGCGTGCTTCGAGTGGATATTTCAGCGGTGATGAACCACCGAAGGAGCCGGCTCCGCCGGTTGCTCCTTCCATCCGCGAGCGTGCAGCTTGGGCAGCCCAAGGCTTGGCGCTGGGCCTGGCGGCTGCGCTGCTCGCGTGGCCGGCCGCCACCTATCTGATGAAACAGGCGCGTGCGGTCCAACAGCCTCCTGTGGCCCAGGCCGCCGGGCCGCTGCGAGCAGCCGGGCAGATTCCACCGCGCCACCCGGTGGTGCTGGGCGGCAAGGCGGATTTCGGCAAGGTCAAGGCATCGGCTCAAGCACGTCAGTTGGCGGGCTGGGTGATGGCCGGTTATGACCATGGCGGACGCCCCTTCGCCATCCTGGACAAACGCCAGGCCCAGGTGTTTGTGTTCTACCCGGACGGCAAGCTGGCGGGCTCCACGCCGGTGCTGTTGGGTTACGCCGCCGGTGACGACAGCGTGGCCGGTATCGGCCTGCGACCGATCGCGGAAGTGCGCCCGTCTGAACGCACCACGGCGGCGGGGCGATTTGTGGCGCAACCCGGCCGCAATGCACTGAATGAAGATGTGTTGTGGGTGGACTATGACGCGGCGGTGTCCATGCATCGCGTACGGGTCACCACCCCTGCGGAGCGGCGACTGGAACGCCTGGCCTCCCCCACACCGAAGGACAACCGCATCAGCTACGGCTGCATCAACATGCCGGTGAAGTTCTTCGAAAACCAGCTGTGGCCCATCATGGGCAAGCGCGGCGGCATCGTGTACGTGCTGCCGGAGAAGAAGCCGATGGAGCAGGTGTTTGCCAAGCAGATGCAGCGGGCCAAGGCCGGATTGCCGACCTGAAGCAAGTGACGGCCCGGCCCGTCGATGACGCGTATGCTGGCGAGCTTGGATTTCAGCAACGCCATCGGCCCGCTTCATCATGACGCCTCGCACTGCCCTTCTTGTGATCGATGTTCAGCAGTTGCTGTGTAATGGCACCTACGCGTGCTTTGACATCGACAAGGTGACGGCCCGCATCAACGGGCTGAGTGAGCGCGCCCGGGACGCCCATGTGCCGGTCATCTTCGTCCAGCACGAAGATGAGGAGGGCAATGGCCTGCGCCACGGCTCTGCAGCCTGGCAATTGGATCATCGCCTGGTGGCAAAACCGGGGGATCCGCGCATCCGCAAGACGTCCCCCGATTCGTTTCACAAGACCGACCTGGATGCGCTGCTGCGCATGCTCGGTATCCGGCATCTGGTGATTTGTGGATTGCAGAGTGATTACTGCGTGGACACCACCGTGCGGCGGGCACTGTCATCTGGATATGACGTGACGCTGGCCGAGGACGCTCACAGCACCATCGACGACGGTGCGCTGACCGCCGCGCAGATCTCGGCGCACCACACCCGCATCCTGCGTCAGTTGACCAGCTTCGGTCCGGCCATGTCGGCCCGGCCGTCGGCGGAGATCGTCTTCTCTCGCCAGGAAGGCTAAGCCTCGCCTTGGTGGGTGGCTCACGCCTGCGCGCTGGATCCCTCTTGTCGGCAATGAAGTGAGCCCAGGCTCACTTCAAACTCACTTCTGGCCGTGGTTTACCACTTCCGCCCAGTCGTCCCAGGTGGATTCGGTCACTTCCAGGCCGTCCAGCGACGGATGCTCCGCTTCGGACTGCGAAGCGGCGGTGGTCAGCCGACGCTGCATCAGCACTTCGGTCTGGCGCAGGATGCGTTGCATCACCAAGCTGAACTGGTGGTGGTGAAGCGCCACGGAATGGTTGGCGAATCGGTGTCGCATGTCTTGATCTCCCCTCATGCCGCCACTATCGGGCGGAGCCGATGGACGTGCCATCCCACCATAGGGTGTACCCGGCCGTCCGCCAGCCCCTCGGGACGGACGGTGGAAGGCGCCCGGGTGGACGGCAGCCGGGAGACCTCCGGCAGGCCCCGGATGCCTGTGACAAGCAGGGGAAAAGTGAGCGAAAACTGGGGGGAAAGCGGGCGAAAGCGGAGGAAAGCGAAGAAAAAGCGCGGGAAACAGGGGGAGATGGCGGGACGGTTTTGCAGGGCGCAGCGGACAACAAATCGCCCCTGCGTGAGGCGCGCCCCCTCTCCCCCAACGGAAGGAGATGGAGGGAGCGAGTCCGTCCTGTGAGGTCAGATCACCTGACGCAGCAAGGCATACAGTGCGATCACCGCCGAAATGAGGCAGAACACGGTCTTCATCGAGCGGCTGCTGATGAATGCACCGAGGGTGCTGGAGACCAGGATGGCGGCGAGGAGATAGTTGGTTTTCATAGGGCCGCGATTGTGGCGCGGTTCACCTCGACCGTGATGTGACGCAATTCCTCATGAACGGCCAATAGTCGCTTGAAATCTTCCGGCTGGGCGTCCGTGGCCGTCACCACCGACAGGATGCAGGCATAGTGGCCACGCCCCACGCGCCATACATGCAGGTCGGCGATGCTGGCCGGCCAGGGGCTGGTGGCGATGACTTCCCGCACCTCCTGCACCACCGGTGCGTCCATTTCGGCGTCCAGCAGCACACGCCCGGTGTCGATCAACAGGCCACGCGCCCAGACCAGCACCAGCACCGCCCCCACCACCCCCATGACCGGGTCCAGCCAGGCGGCACCGAAATACCAGCCCGCCAGCAGCGCCGCGATGGCCAGCACGGAGGTGGCGGCATCGGCCAGGACGTGAACGTAAGCGGCCCGGAGATTCAGGTCCTCATGGCCATGGGGAGAGTGGTTCCCTTCCTCGTTGGGGTGGTCATGGTCATGGTCATGCCCGTGGCCGTGGCCGTGGCCGTGGCCGTGGCCGTGGCCGTGGCCGTGGCCGTGGCCGTGGCCGTGGCCGTGGCCGTGGCCGTGGCCGTGATGATCATGCCCCCCACGCAGCAGCCACGCACACGCCAGATTCACCAGCAGACCCAACGCCGCCACCGCAACGGCTTGCTCGTAATGGATCGGGCTGGGCGAGATCAGCCGCTCCACCGACTGCACGACCATCAGCACGGCCACCCCGACCAGCAGCAGTGCGCTGCTGAAACCACCCAGAATTTCAATCTTCCAGGTGCCAAACGCGAATCGCCCATCCCGGGCCCAGCGTCTTGCGGCACCGTACGCCAGCACGGACACCCCCAGCGCCACCGCATGCGAACTCATGTGCCAGCCGTCCGCCAGCAGCGCCATGGAGTTGAAGACATAACCGCCCGCAATCTCCACCACCATCATCACCACGGTCAGCAGCACCGCCCAGCGCGTGTTGCGCTCGGCCAGCGGGTTGCCCTCGTCAAAGAGGTGGGTGTGCTGGTGGGGTGCGGCAGAGAGTGCGGCAGAGGGTGCGAGGGATGGTGGGGTGTCTGGCACGGTAAGCGCTGCAATAGGCGAAGACATACTCCCCCCCAGTATATTCATCCTCCTAGAATGACCCCATGGCACACACCATCACCGGAAAGAAAAAACTGCTGGGCCGCATCCGCCGCATCCAGGGCCAGACCAGTGCGCTGGAGCGGGCCGTCGAGAACGAAGACGACTGCATCGACGTGTTGCAGCAGATTGCGGCGATCCGCGGTGCGGTGAACGGACTGATGGCCGAGGTGATGGAAGGCCATCTGCGCGAGCATCTGGCCGCTCCGGACGTTAACGAACAGACGCGGCTGGCCGATGCCGAAGCCGTCACCAGGATCATCAAGTCCTATCTTCGTTGATGGCCGCATCGGAGGTGCGCTCTGCGGCGACGAGCGCCCTCTTTCAACACGGCGCACGCCCACCGGGCACGCTGCCTGCTCCATGTGAATCCGGCCTGACAGCGTTCGCAAGGCCGGGGCGTCCATCGATCCCATCTGTCCCATTCGCAGGGCGGTGCGCGGGAGGGCTGATGCTCGGTTCTCCCGAGCGGCACAACGGTAGACTCGGGCCGCCAAATTCACAGCCAATTCACAGCCACAAGGGGCACAGGGGTGGACCCAGACCAGAATCCGGTAGTGCGTGTCGTTGTCCTGGGCGGCTCGGCCGGCAGCATCGAAGTGCTGAGTACCGTGTTGTCCGGTCTGCCGAGCGCACCAGGCTTTGCGGTGCTGGTCATCACCCATTTGCCACCTGACATCGAGTCCCATCTGGACGAGCTGCTTCAGACCCGCACTCCGCTGGCAGTGAAGCGGCTGCAGCATCTGACCAAGATCGAGCACGACCATGTCTACGTGCTGCCGGAGAACGCGCTGGTCCATGCGCTGGATGGCCATTTCCGTTTAACACGCCGCCAGCCGGGGCCGCACCTGCCCCTGGACGTCTGCCTGGGTTCGATGGCCCAGGACCCGGACGTGCATGCGGCCGTGGTGGTGCTCTCCGGCTCCGGGCGGGACGGCGCTGCCGGACTGGCCGATTTGCGCTCCGCCGGTGGCCTCGTCATTGCGCAGGCTCCCAACACCGCCGAACACGACGGCATGCCCACCGCAGCCATCAATACCGGGCTGGTGGAGCAGGTGCTGCCGCCGGCCGAGATTGCGCCGGCCCTGGTCAAACGCTTTGGAGACCCACAGCACGACACTGACGCAGGCCCTGTCGCGACCAACGCCGATGCGCTCGAAACCGCACTGGCCATCGTTCAGCAGAAGACCGGTGTGAACCTCGCTTATGTGAAGGACGTCAATTTGCGCCGTCGCTTCCTGCGCCGGGTGCTGCTGCAGAAGAACCGGGACGTGCCGGCCTATCTCCAACTGCTGCGAGCGGACGGCCAGGAGGCCGCCGCGCTGAGGGACGACGTGCTGATTGGCGTCACTGCCTTCTTCCGGGACGCCGAATTCGTCAACGTGCTGCGGCAGACGGTGATCCCCAAGCTGCTGGAACTGCGCCACGATCCAATCCGCATCTGGGTGCCGGCCTGCTCCACCGGGGAGGAGGTCTACACCATCGCCATGCTGCTGCGGGATGCGCTGCAGACCGAAGGGGTGAATCGCCGGGTGCAGATCTTCGGCACCGACATCAACGAGGCCTCGATTGAAACCGCACGCGCGGGCCGCTACAGCGCCGCTGCCGTGGAGAACGTGCCCGAGCCCTTCCGGGACACGGCCTTCAACGTCACCTCCGGCGGCTATCTGGTCAGCAAGGACTTGCGCGAAATGTGCGTCTTTGCCAGGCACAACCTGCTGACGCATGCGCCGTTCTCCGGCTTGGGGCTGATCAGTTGCCGCAACATGCTGATCTACCTGCGCAAGGAAGCGCAGCAGCATGTGCTGGAAGTGCTGCACTATGCCTGCCGCCCCGATGGGCTGCTGGTGCTGGGCCGTGCGGAAGCTGCCTCGCTGGCCGATGGCTTCGAGCACGCGGGCGCACCGCATCTCTACCGCAAGCTCACGTCGGCACGCCGGCAACGGCCGCTGTTCCCGATTGATGCGCTGCGCCCCTGGGCCAGCGAAAGTGCAGCGCCCCGCCAGACGCCGCAGCCGGCACCCGATCTGTTGGCTGATGCGGTCAACCGCGTGGCCCTGGCCCGGTATGTGCCGCCCGGTTTTGTGGTGGATGCCAATGGGGATGTGGTGCAGTTCCGCGGCGATGTGGCCGCCTTGATCGCCCCGGCCTCCGGCGAAGCCACGCTGGCCCTGCCGCGGCTGCTGCATACCGAGCTGAATGTGCCGGTGCGCACCGCGCTGATCGAGGCCAAACGCACGGCTGGGCCGGTGCGCCGCGAACGGGTGCAGTTCATGGAACGGCGGTATGTGCTGGAGGTGCTGCCGGTGGATACGAAGGCAGCGGTACCGCATTTTCTGGTGACGCTGGCTCCGCAGGTGGATGAAACCGGGCCAGCCATCGTGCTGCCGTCGCAGCCGCCGCGTGCGCGCATGGATGAACTGGAGCGGACGGTGACCACGCTGTCCGACGAACTGGAGGCCACCCAGGCCCAGTTGAAGACCGTCGTCATTGAATTCGAGTCGGCCAATGAAGAGCTGCGCACCGCCAATGAGGAGATGCTCAGCACCAATGAAGAGCTGCAGAGCGCCAACGAGGAATTGCAGAGTGCGAAGCAGGAGCTGGAGTCGGCCAATCAGGAACTGCTGTCGCTGAATGAAGAGCTCAAGTCGCGCAATGACCAGCTGGATCTGGTCAACGACGACCTGACCAATCTGGTGGAAGGCATTCCGTTGCCAGTGGTGCTGCTGGACCGCCAACTCAAGCTGCGCCATGCCTCACCACAAGCGGCGCAGCTGTTCGGATTGGCGGCAGAACACATCGGCCAGCCGCTGAGCGCCGTCAGCAACCGTTTCTCGCTGGGCGACCTGGAGCACCTGGTGCAGGCCGCCGTGCAGGGCCTCACGTCGGTCGAGCATGAGTATCAGGACAACGAGCGACGCTGGTGGATGGTGAATGTGCGGGCGTACCGCACGGCCGATGACCGCATCGACGGCGCCGTGATTGCCTTCCAGGACATCGACCAGCTCAAGCGTGCTCTCGACCAGGCGCAGGATGCACGCGTGGATGCGGAACGCGCCAACACGGCCAAGGACGACTTCCTGGGCATGGTCTCGCATGAACTGCGAGCGCCGCTGAATGTGATTGCCGGCTGGGCGTCCGTGCTGCGGCAGGCCCACGAGCGTCATTCCCTGAGCGAGGCCTTAACCGGCCGCGCCATCAGCACCATCCTCAAACATTGCCAGGCGCAGGCCCAGTTGATCGATGATCTACTGGACGTGTCGCGCATCACCTCGGGCCACCTGGCGCTGGAGATGCGCCCGATCGATCTGGCGGCCAGCGCCCGCGCGGTGATCGAGGGTCTGCAGCCCGCCGCGCAGGCCAAGCAACTCCAGTTGGTGGCGTCGGGCCTGCAGGAAACGCTGCGGGTGCAGGGTGACCCACGCCGTGTGCAGCAGGTGGTGTCCAACCTCCTTGGCAACGCGCTCAAGTTCACGCCGTCGGGCGGGCGGATCACGCTGAGCCTGAATCGGGTCGGCGCCATGATTGAGCTGGCGGTGGCGGACACCGGCATTGGTGTCAGCCCGGAACTGCTGCCGCATCTCTTCGACCGTTTCACCCAATCGGACATCAGCCGCACCCGCGAATACGGCGGGCTGGGGCTGGGGCTGTCCATCGTGCGCCATCTGGTGATGGCACATGGCGGCACGGTGGCGGCCCACAGCGATGGAGCCGGACGGGGCACCCGATTGACGGTGCGTTTCCCGGCGGTGGAACTGGGGCAGGACCTGACGCCCGCCTCGACGGCGGCGAGCAATGGCCCGGTGGACCTCACCGGCCTGCAACTGCTGCTGGTGGACGATGACGGACATGCGCTGGAAGCGCTGGAACAGGTGATGCGGATGGCCGGGGCCTCGGTGCTGACGGCAGGCTCGGTGTCGCAGGCGCGTGATCTGCTGGCACTGAATCGCTTTGATGCGCTGGTGAGCGACGTCGCCATGCCTGGCACGGACGGTTATGCGCTGATCCGCGAGCTTCGGGAGCAGGAGCATCGACGGCAGGTCTCTGGCCTCTCGCCGGAAACGTCCACCTCGCCGTTGCTGCGCACGACGGCCATCGCGCTCAGCGGTCTGGCCACGCTGCAGGACCGGGATGCTGCGATCAGCGCCGGTTTTGATGACCATCTGCCCAAGCCGGTGGACATTGACCGCCTGATGGAACGCCTCGGGTTGACCCGACGGCCGTGAGAGCGAGGCTCAGGCACTGCGCGCGGGGACGGTCCGTGCCGCCGGGCCCGCCGTGAGCCGCCGCCACAACGCCAACCAGGCGCCGGCCAGCAAGTAGGTCAGCCAGCAACTGACGCTGCCGGTGACCACAAACTTGATCAGCGGTGGTGCATGGACCTCTTGCCAGGCCAGTGACACGGCCACCACCACCGGTGCGTGCAGCACGAAGATGGCGTAAGCCCGGTCGGACAAGCGACGCCACAGGGGTGAAGCGGCCCCCGGCCAGTGCTGGAATCGCCAAAGCAGGCGAAGGATCACGCCCCAGGCCACCAAAGGCTCCCAGAACGCATACACAGCCGCCAGGGGATGCCATCCGCCTTCTGCCGGGCCTTGCAGTGCGGGCACGACGGGGGCCACAAGGGCCAGGACCGGCAACACCGGCAAGGTCACCCACATGACACGACGCCAGACCGACATCTGCGACGCGGACACCTGCTCCAGCCAACGCGAGGACGCGGCCGCATCACCGGCCCAGAACAGGGTGATGTAGCCCGCGAAATAGCCCAGTTGCAGCCCCCACCACTGCGTGCCCACCGGCCACCACAGGCGCAGCACAAACGCGGCAGCGCCGGTGAGGAGCGCAGCCAGTAGCAGCATGAGGTTGGAAGGAGAGCGAGGGACGGAGGCGGGCCGCCGGACGCATGCATGCACCACTGTCGCCGCCCCCGCGAATATCAGCAGGGCCTGGCAGAACCACAGCGGACCTCGTTCGAACTCGCCATCACGCCACAAGGACTGGAGCGTCGTCAGAACCTCCTCGCCATGGGCCGTCTGTGCCAATGCAATGGTGACGGGCCCCAGCACAAAACCGAAGAACAGCAGCGGCACGCCGAGACGCAAAAATCGCTCGCGCAGATAGCGCCAGGTGCCATGACGTTCGATGGCTCGTGGGGTGAAGTAGCCGGCCAGAAGGAAAAACAGGCCCATGAAAAAGGCCTGGTTGAAGGTGCAGAAGAAGATCAGCGCCTTGGACGACAGCGAGTCGTTGGGCAGCACCTCCTTGTAAAACCACCCGCCGATGGCGCCATAAGTGATGGCGGTGTGGTGGAAGACCACCAGCAGGGTCATGGCGGCGCGCAAGGCGTCCAGGCCAGGGTTCTTGGGCGCGCGGCCAAGGGCGGGGTCTGCAAGGGAAGTCAGTGGGGGGATGCTCATCTGGGGTCCCTGGGGGCCGGTGGGTCAGCACTGGAATCGCGCCCAAGCTGCCGCACGATGTATATCAGGCCCAACGCAGTCGATGTATGAGCGCTTCCCCGCAGCTGTCAACTGCAATCGTCTGCTCCTGCATTCTTCAACCAGTCACTGCAATGGCGGATCGCCTTCCACCGGGACAGACTTTGGCGCAATCCTCTCAATCGCTGCGCCAGAAACCGTCTGGTCGCCAAGTCAATGCAAGAAGCGGATGCTGCCTTCCGCGTGGGGTTAAAAGCCTGAGGTTGAAAAGATGGTTCGATTGCATGCGCTTCCGCGCCTTTGGCGCTACGCCACCTTCTCCTTGATTGCCAGCCTGCTGGCCCCGGAGACATGGGCTCAGGATGCTCCCCTCTTCCGACAGGCATTGAGGTTTGATCAGACGGGTGCCGTTTTTGATGAGGTCATCAAAGTTCCCAGGAGAAGAGGCCCTTACCTCGATCTCAAGCTCAACTTCTCGGACGATGTTCCCAACCGCCACGAACGGCAACTTCAACAGGCCACACCCGCATGGAACCGTGACCCTCAGCTGTGGCGAGGGGTCACTCTGTTCAGCGTCACAGGTCTCAGAGACGGCAACCCAACCA
Source organism: Roseateles sp. SL47 (assembly GCF_026625885.1). Lineage (NCBI taxonomy): Bacteria > Pseudomonadati > Pseudomonadota > Betaproteobacteria > Burkholderiales > Sphaerotilaceae > Roseateles > Roseateles sp. SL47. The sequence goes on from NZ_CP113068.1 coordinate 353,316, forward strand.
AGCGAAAAATCTCCAGTTCCATTGAGCTCTACGAGCATTCACACAAGTTCAAGTTGCTGGGGCTGCCAATACGTCTGCGGGTGCTCGTCACTCCCTTGGAGCCCAGGGACAGGGTCTCTTACGTCCCCGGGCAGTGGGCCTATGTGTGGACGGATCCACGCAACCTCGTCCAGAAGGTCGCTTCATTTGCCTTCGAAGAGGTGGACCTCTCTCGGGTTCAGCCAGAGACGAGCGGTCGAAGCTCAAGGAACAAGTACCTGCTCCAGTTTCAGTCCATGCATCCCGGCCACTCCTATCGAATTCAGATATTCAACCTAGCAGCGATTCAGCTACCTGATGGGATATCCGCAGTCCTGATTCTTCAAGAGCCTGAAATTTCCAAATAGCCCGCACCCAATGAATCACCTTGCCGTGAAGAACCTGCCGATCGAAGGGACCGCCTCGATTCGGAGCGTTTGAGCCACGTACGGATCGCGGACGACGTCATTGGAATCTCCTCCAGTTCATACCCTCCACAGCAGTCACTGGTGTTTGAATCATCGCTTCGCTGGAACACCCGTATTCATCGGGCATGCACCTTGCCGCGCTCCCCGTCAGCATCCTTGGAGCCTTCGCATGAGTCCATTCACCGACATCCAGCCGGTTGTCTTCACGCCAGACATGGAACAGCCCGCGCCGGACGAGATTGCCACCATCACCGAACTGGTCGAGGTCTTCCTTGGCATGGCACATACGGTGGCCGACTATGAAGGGCATGCCTTCCGCGCCGTTCATGCCAAGGGTCATGCCTTGCTGCGCGGCAAGCTCACCGTGCTGAAGGACCTGCCGCCCGCTTATGCACAAGGCCTGTTCGCGCAGCCCGGGGAGTACAACGCCATCATGCGAATGTCTTCCCCCCCGGCGGAACAATTGTCCGATCAGGTGTCCACACCGCGAGCCATCGCACTCAAGCTGATGAGTGTTCCCGGCGAGCGGGTCCCCGAATCGCGGGACCACGACACTCAGGACTTCCTGATGGTCAACGCACCGGCCTTCACGCGTCCGGGCCCCAAGGAGTTTCTCCGGGATGCCAAGCTGCTCGCCACCACCACCGAGAAGGCACCTGAAGCCAAGGAGATGCTGTCCACCGTGCTGCGCACCGCCGAGAAAGTGATCGAAGCGTTTGGGGGAGAGAGCGAGACGCTCAAGACCATGGGCGGTGAACCCGCCACGCACCCGCTGGGCGATACCTTCTATGCCCAGACCCCTTTCCTGTACGGTCCCTACATGGCCAAGTTCGCGTTGGCACCCGTGTCACCAACGCTGGTGGCACTGACGGACCGCCCCCTCGACAGTGAGGACGAGGACGCGCAACGCCACGCCATCTCCGCCTTCTTCCATGATGGCGGCGGCGCACCGGCCGAATGGGAACTGCGCGTTCAACTCTGCACGGATCTGGAACACATGCCCATCGAGGACGCCTCGGTGGAATGGCCGCAGGACAAGAGCCCGTTTGTGGCGGTGGCCTCGCTGGTGATGCCCCCTCAGCAGAGCTGGCTGCAGGGCCGCAGCCAGGTGGAGGAAGATGAGTTGGCCTTTGACCCGTGGCACACCGTGGCGGCCCACCGGCCGCTGGGCGCCTTGAACCGGGCGCGCAAGGTGGTGCTCGCGGCGTCGCGACACTTCCGGGGGGCTTTTAACCGCTGCCCGATTCACGAGCCGAAACTGCGTCGCGCCTAGGCCCTACGGCAAAGGGTCGCGCAGGCGGCGCCGCGACCGCCTTCAGCTGGCAACGTCCGCCGTTGCCAGACGCTGCTGCTGGCGCGCCCGTTTCACCTCATACATGCGCGCATCAGCCAGTTGCAAGGCTTCCTCAGCGGTCAGGCCGACCGGATTGAGCGGCACCACACCAACGCTGGCGCCCCCATACTGGACGAACTGACCGTCCAATTCGAAGCGGCCGACCGTGGCCAGGCTGGCCCGCTGTTCCAGCGTATGGGCGGCCTGCAAGGCGTCTGCGTGGTCAAGGCTGGGCCCGCTACTGGCAGGCCGTGCCCGCAGGTCGACGCCAGGGCCGACCACCACAAATTCGTCTCCGCCCATCCGGGCCAGCATGTCGGACCCGCGCATCTCCAGGGACAGGCGCTGCGCCACTTCCTGCAAGAAGCGGTCACCAGCCTGATGGCCCAGGCGGTCATTGATGGCCTTGAAACCATCCAGATCGATGCAGCCGACCAGCAGGCTGGACCCATCCCGGCTCGCGCGCTGGATCAGCCGCTGCAGTTCATCAAACAGGGCCCGGCGGTTGGGCAGGCCGGTCAATGGATCGGTCAGCGCGAAAGTGGCCAGTTGTTCGTTGGCCGCTCGCAATTCCTCCACCAGGCGTTCGCGCTCGATGAATTGGCCGACCAGGGAAGAAAACAGTGTCAGCACCGACAGCGCCTCGGGCCGGACCTCCTGCCGCTGCGCACTGGCTGCACACAAGGTGCCCATCAGCGCGCCATCTTCCGTCCGCACCGGGGTGCTGACGTAGGTCTGAATACCCAGACGGCGCGCCGGTTCGCTGTCACCCCAGCGCTCGGGCACATCGCTGCAGGCGACCACGCCCTCGTCCAGCGCTCGTTTGCACAGGGTGTCTTCCCAGGCCACGACCAGTCCTTCGGGAATCTGGAGGCTGCCCGCGTTGCGGGCCAGCCGCACCTGCTGCTGGCCGCCACGCTCATCCACCGAGGTCAGGTAGGTGGATTCGAGGCCCGTGACGGCCCCCAGCATGTCCAGCAGCGGGCGGGTGAGCTGTTCAAGATTCCGGGCCGTGGGAACGGTGCTGGACAACTGGGCAATCAGGGCATCCAAGATATAGCGCGTCGAGAGCGTCAAACGCGCTGATCTTAGCCTGAGGGGCCTCAGGCGCCGCGTGCGTAGTCTCCGAGCCCCGGAACCACCCCGTCACCGTCGTTGGAATCCCGGGTGGGGAAGCCCAGGGCCGGGCGGCTGTGGCGTTGCAAGGCCTCGCCGGGATTGGCCACCCCTGCGACCCTGGAAATGCCCTCGGCGGGCGGCGTGGCGGCCATGCCGTCACCACCGCTCTTCGGCATCAACAGCGGCTGGTCCGCACCGTGGCGTTGCCAGCCGCTGCTCAGCGAGGCGCGGGCGCCGCGCATGGCGTAATACCCCAGCGCGGCGACGCCGCTGAGCACTACGATTCGAGTCAGGCTACTCATGTGGATTCCTTGGTGGTTGGAGGGAAGTTGAGGCCACTCCGGCAGGCGGCGCGCCCAGGCTTTTCGGGATGTTTCCGGGTGGTTCTACTGGTCTCCGTCGCCCCCTTCCAGGCTCGCGACTTGCCACCCCCCTTCCATCCATTTCCCGAAGGAGCCCACCATGGGACAAGAAAGCACCTATCGCGGCGTGACCTATGGGGTCGAAGCCGTGCCGGTGGGCCAGGACGCCTGGCACGGCCGATTCCACCTGCTGGACGGCAGCGCCTCCGGAGACGTGGATGCACTGCATCCATCGATGGATACGGTCTGGGGCAGCGAAAACGAAGCGCTGACCTACGCCACCGAGGCGGCCTGCCACGCCATCGAGATCCTGCAAACCGGCCGTCCTCAGGGTCAGGGTCACGGCAGTCCGTCCTCGGAGCGACGCTTCAACAGCCTGGGTCAATGACAGGAGCGTTCCCTTACGCGCTCCCCCGCGCGCCCAACGCCCTCGACACCGCCGTGGCGCTGGCCTGATTGGCATGGTCGGCACTCATGCGCACCGCTGCAGTCAGCTGCTCCATGGCGGACGCTGTCTGCTCCAGGGCTCCGGCCTGCGCTTCCCTGCGGGCCGACAGGTCGGCATTGCCCTTCGCCACCACATGCAGGGTGAGATCTCTTTTGCCACCTCCTCCGCCAACGTAATCTGCAAACGAGGCATTCGAGCTTCAGGCCTGATCCGCAAATGTGGTGATGTACTGGCGTGCCACCTGATCCGCATGTCGCAAGGCTTCTTCTTCACTGGACCATTCATCGTCCAGTTCATGCCAGCGGGTGTTGTCCATCTGCCCTTCGTCCTGAGCACGCAGGATGAAGCGCCCCTGGAAGGGGCCGTTGCCTCGGGCGGCCAGCACGTAGGTGCGGCCTTTATGTTGGCGGAGGTTTTGTTGCTGCTGCATACACAAGGGCCCGGAACCGACGGCCCACGGGCGGTGCTGACAGACCACGGCAGGGCACTCGGTGCGACACCACAGCGAGTGGACGTGCCCGCGTTTTACACCCCAGCGCTGCTTCACAGTATGAAAAACCGCAATGGAAAAGCGTGATGCAGCGCAGCAATAAGCGGACTTTTTTCTGTCGATGCGGGAGGGACGGCCCGGCCCATGCCTTCCCGCTCAGGCGCTTTCGCGCGCCAGCAGTTCGCAATGGAAGGCGGTCATCCGGGGCGGGGTCTGGCCCTCGGCCAGGGCCAGGATCAACTGCGCCGCGCTGGCGCCGATCTCCCGGGCCGGTGGACGGATGGTGCTGAGGCTGGGCAGCAGCTTGTCGGAAAAGGCGTAATCCCCAAACCCAAACAGCGCCACATCGTCCGGCACGGACAGCCGCTGCCGCTGGGCTGCCAGCACTGCGCCGCACGCCAGGTTGTCGTTGGCAAAGAAGATGGCCCGGGGCCGGCCCCGGCTGCGGGCCAGCAAGGCATCCAGCGCCTGCGCCCCGGCGGCCAGTGGGTCGGCTTCCGTGGGGGTGTAGAACATCGGCTCCAGGCCGCATTCCTTCAGCGCTTCCGCATAACCTTCACAGCGCTCCTGCGCACTGAGGTCGCCGGCGGCGCTGTTGTGGACAAACGCAATCCGTCTGTAGCCCTGCCCAGTGAGGTAGCGCACGCCCTCCCGTCCCACTTCACGGTGGGAGAACCCGATCTGATAGGGCTTGCGGCGCGCGGCCAGGTCCCAGGTTTCAATCACCGGCACACCGGCCGACTCGATCAAGCGCTCCGTGCCCGTGCTGTGATGCCGGCTGGTAAGTACCAGCGCCGCAGGTTGCCAGCCCAGGAAGGCCCGCACCGCACGCTCTTCCGTCTCCAGCGAGAAATAGCTGGAGGCCAGCAGCAGTTGATAACCCGCCGACGACAGACCATCGGAGAGCGACTGCAGGGTGTGCGCAAAGATGGGCCCGGAGATGTTGGGGACCACCATCGCCACCACCTTGTTGTGCGCCGACGCCAGCCCCCCGGCCGCCAGATTGGGCACGTAGTTCAGCGCCTCCACGGCGGTCTGGATGCGCAGCCGGGCTTCTTGGCCCACCCGCGCCGGCTCATTGAAAAAACGCGACACGGTGATGGCCGACACCCCGGCCTGGGCCGCCACATCGGCGAGCGTGGGTCGGTCCGTGGCCCGGCGTTTACGCATGAACGGACTCAAGTCGGCGACGACGGAAATCGAGTAACCAAATCATCTTTTCTGCTTTGACGTTGAACTGCTGCGCTCCCGATGATGCGGGCCATGTTAGCGCTAACACAGCGCGAGTGTCGTTGATCGCTTCTGCAATAAACGGAGATCGTCATGCGTCCCACGTCTATCGGGAAAACGTCTTCCAGTCCGGCAACTGGGAGACCTGACCACCGTCCGCAACCCTGGTTGGGGGCCGCCATGGTGGTGGCGGCCGGCCTGGTGTCGGCCACACTGCCGGTGACGGCGCAGGCGGAGCCGGAAGCCGCCGATGTCAAGGCGGCTGCGGCCCCCACCGACAGCCATCAGCTCCCCACCGTCACCGTGACATCGGCCAAACGCAGCGAATCGCTGCAGACCCGGCGCCGCCGACGGCTTCAACCTGATGGCACCGGTGCTGCCCACCGGCTTTGAAGCCATCACCCGCCTGCTGGTGCCGGAGTTGCGCCGCCGTGGCCTGGTGCGCGAACGCTATGAAGGTCGCACCCTGCGCGACCACCTGGGCCTGCTCCGTCCCGCTCACCGCCGCCCGGCGGATCACGTCGCCGCTTTGCAGGAGCCTCAAGCATGAAACGCCGCCAATTCCTCACCTCTGCCTCCACCGCCGTGGCCGCCGCTGCAGCCGCCCTGCCGATCGCCTCCCCAGCCGCCGCCGCATCGGGCGACAAGGTGCTGCGTGTGGGTTTCCAGAAGGGAGGGCTGCTGCTGCAGTTGCAGCAACGGGTGCGCTTCGGCGCCCGGCTGCTGGACGACACCATTGCAGCCGACCAGCAACGCATGGCCGATGCCTTTGCCGCGCAGCGCCTGATCCCCCGACCGGTGCGCGTGCGGGAGGCCTGGGCGCCGGCGCTCTACCCGGGGAAGGGCGGCGGTGGGGCGTCAGGTGGGTGAGTCCCGGCCAGGTCCAGGGGGGAGTTTCAGGAAAGCCTCGGCTGTGTCTCAGGTGAGCGCATCCGACGCCACAATGCAGGCCACCGCCCGCAAGGATGGCGTTGCACAACGAGAGACCCCCATGCCCAGCCCATCGATTCCCCTTCAGCAGTCCTTCCCTTCCGTCAGCCCCCTGGCCTTTGGCTGCATGGGCCTGGGCGGTTCCTGGGACGAGTCCCCCTACACCGAAGACCATGTGGCGCATGCCCATGCCGCCGTCGAAGCGGCACTGGACATCGGTGTCACCCTGTTTGATCACGCGGACATCTACACCCGTGGCAAGGCCGAGTCCGTCTTTGGTGAACTGATGCGGCGCCAACCGTCCTTGCGCGACCGCATCGTGCTGCAGAGCAAATGCGGCATCCGTTTTGCAGATGCCGAGGGCCCCAAGCGTTTTGACCTGTCCCGCGACTACATCGTCTCCGCCGTGGAAGCCAGCCTGAAGCGGCTGGGCACCGAACGCCTGGACATTCTGCTTTTGCACCGCCCGGACCCGCTGTGGGAGCCGGAAGACATCGCCCTGGCCTTCCGGCAGTTGCGTGAGCAGGGCAAGGTGCTGCAGTTCGGCGTCTCCAACATGCATGCCGCCCAGATGGCCTGGCTGAGCCGCTCGCTGGACCAGCCGCTGGTGGTGAACCAGTTCGAGATCGGGCTGGGGCATCTGGAGCCGATCGAATCGGGCACCACCTTCAATGACCGGCAGGCGGCTCACCGCCCGGGCAGCCTGGCCTGGAACGGCACGCTGGAGCATTGCCAGCAGCACGGCATCCAGGTGCAGGCCTGGGCGGCACTGGCGCGCGGCCGGTTCAGTGGCGACACCGCCAAGGACCCCGCCGACGAGCCGGCCCGGCAACTGGTGCATCAACTGGCCGAACGGCACGGCGTGTCCACCGAAGGGGTGCTGCTCGCCTGGCTGATGCGCCACCCGGCCCGCATCCAGCCGGTGATCGGCAGCAGCCAGCCCGCACGCATCCGCGCCTGTGGGGACGCACTCCGGCTGCAGCTGACACGCGGCGAGTGGTATGCGCTGTATGAAGCGGCGCGCGGTCAGGCGCTGCCCTGAGGTCTCAAAGAGCGACCTGGCGAGAGATCCGGTGGGCGCGTTGGTGGGAGCGTTGGTGGGAGCGTTGGTGAGCGGCCCGTCCGGCCACTCGCTGAGCGCAAACCTTCAGTCAAACGCCTGCGCCAATTCCTGCACCAGCTCGGCGGCACCCACTTCCTTGAGCCCGCTGAAATTCTGACCGGCCCACAGCGGCGAGAAATCGCCACTGCCCTCGGCTTCGGCCTTGGCGCGCAGCGGCGCCAAGGCATTGCCCGCCAGGGGGAAGGCCGGCGCCAGCTCATTAATCGGTCCCACCTCGCGCATCAACCGGTTGACGATGCCGCGCGCCGGTCGCCCGGTCATCAGGTTGGTCAAGGCCGTGTGATGGCCGTCGGGCTGCCGCAGCACCTGACGGTGCGGCGCACTGGTGATGGATTCATTGCACAGCAGGAAGGCCGTGCCCAGTTGCACCGCGCTGGCCCCGAGCGTCAGCGCCGCCCGGATGCTGGCCGCATCCACGATGCCACCGGCGGCAATCACCGGAATGCGCAGCGCCTTGACGACCTGCGGCAACAGCGCCAGCAGACCGGTCTGGCGGGTCAGGTCGGTGCTGAGGAAATGGCCGCGATGGCCACCGGCTTCCCAGCCCTGCGCAATCACCGCATCGGCCCCGTGGGCCTCCAGCCAGACGGCTTCTTCCACCGTGGTGGCGCTGGACAGCACCCGGCTGCCCCAGCCCTTGACCCGCGCCAGCAGGTCCGGTGCCGGTAGCCCGAAATGGAAGCTGATGATGGCTGGTTTAAACGCCTCCACCACGTCCGCCATTTCATGGCTGAAGGGCTGTCGGCCAAAGCCGCCGGTGATCGTGCTGGGGTCCACACCGAACTCGTTGTAATACGGGGCCAACCGCTCGCGCCAGCGGGCTTCACGGGCCGGATCGGGCAGCGGCGGCACATGGGCGAAGAAGTTGACGTTGTAGGGCTGCTGCGTGCCAGCACTCAACAGCTGCAGCTCCCGTTGGAGCACGTCCGGCGTCAGTTGCGCAGCAGGCAAGGAGCCCAGCCCCCCTGCATTGCTCACGGCAACGGCCAGCTTGGCAAGCTGAGCGCCAGCCAATGGCGCCTGGATCAGCGGGAGCCGGGTGCCCAGCACCTGGGCGGCGAAGTCTGCGGGGGCAAGGGCAGTGGTCATGTCGGCGGATCCTGAGGGCAGGGAGTGATCACCCGCCCATCATCGCAAATCCGCGTCACCCCTGGCCCCGCAGGGGGCGCTCAGATCAGATGGAATAACCCAGCAGCATCGCCACGCCGGCCTCCTTGTTGGGACGCACAAAGCTGTCCCGCGTCAGGCGGCTCATCGGGATGGTCAACGTCGGCGTCTCGAACCACTTCTTGTAGACGTTCTGAATCTCGCCGCTGGCATAGATGCGGCTCAGGCTGCGGTCCACGATCTCGCCCAGGCGGGTGTCGCCCTTGCGCATCATGATGCCGTAGGGTTCCACCGAAAACGCCATGCTGGCCAGGCCCAGCGCATCCAGCGCCTTCTCCTTGGAGGCCAGCCCCTGCAGCAGCGCATCGTCCTGCGGGAAGGCGCGCGCCTTGCCCTCACGCAAGGCCTTGAAGGCCTCGTTGTTGTTGGCAAAGGGCATCAGCTGCATCTTGGCTTCGCCGGAGCTGTTGAGCTGCGTGAACAGTTTCTCCGACGTGGTGCCCTTGCTGAGCGCCACCGTCATGCCGTCCAGGTCCTTGAGCGTTTCCACCCGCGTGCCGCGCGGCACCAGCACCTTCATGCCGGCCACAAAGATGGTGTAGCTGAAGGCCACCTGCTCCTGACGCGATTTGGTGTTGGTGGTGGACCCACATTCCAGGTCGATCTCTTCCTTCTGCAGCTTTGGAATCCGCTCCGGCCCGGAGACCACCACGTAGTTGACCTTCAGGTCCGGCAGCTTGAGTTCCTTCTTGATTTCCTCCACGGCGACCAGGCACAGGTCGACCGAATAACCAACCGGTTGCTTGGCTTCGTTGAGATAGGAGAAGGGACGTGCGGCTTCTCGCACACCGAGGTTCACCGTCTTGGTCTCGCGGATGCGGGACAGCGTGTCGGCATGGGCGGCCACGGTGGCCAGGGAAGCCGCCAGACCGAGCAGGCTCACGGCCAGGGGCCGGACACAGACGGCCAGGGGCCGGACAAACAGACGCAGGTTGGAGGCAGGCATGGACGCTCTCAAAATGAATACAACAGCACGGGCAAGAGCGGCTGTGAACGCACCGGAACGGCGCGAACGCGGCACGGTACCTCAGCCTGAGTGTGGACGGCCAGCCCAGTGGTGAAGCGGCGACAGCCGTTCGTCGGAAACTATCGATGAACAGGACGTTTGCATGTCGCCTCCCCCTCGGATTTGCGCGAAATCCGCCCTTTGTCATGATGGTTGCGGTATCACCCAACGAACCGGCCAGCAGCCGCTACAGTCACGGCCATGGAACTCAAGATCGTTGTTTATTCGAAGTCGGCCTGCCCGCAATGCGACACGGCCAAGATGCTGCTCAAGTCCCGCTCGCTCACCTATGAAGAGATCAAGATCGACGATGAAGCGGAGCGCCTGGCCTTCTATGAGAAGTGCGGCCCGTCGGTGCGCCAGATGCCCCAGGTGTTCATCAACGACCAGCGGGTCGGCGGTGTGACCGGGCTGCAGGCCGCGCTCAAGCAGCTCGGTCTCTGACCCGCCCCCTCCTCATTCGGTGTCCGTCAGGCCCCAGGCCTTCAGCATGAAGGCATACACGCGCGCACGCTCCTTCAGGGCGTCATAACGGCCGGAGGCGCCGCCATGCCCGGCGGTGAGATTCACGTCGAACAGCAGCGGCTGGTCATCGGTCTTCAGCGTACGCAGCCGCGCCACATATTTGGCCGGCTCCCAGTACGGCACCTGGCTGTCGTTCAGGCCCGCCCGGGCCAGGATGGCCGGATAGGCGCCGCGTCGCAGCTGGTCGTAGGGGCTGTAGGCGCGCATCCATGCGTAGTCCTTGGGCTGCTTGGGATTGCCCCATTCCACAAACTCTTCCGTGGTCAGCGGAATGGTCTCGTCCAGCATGGTGGTGATCACATCCACAAAGGGCACCTCGGCCACCACGGCCTTGAACAGGTCCGGCCGGAGATTGGTCACCGCGCCCATCAGCAAGCCGCCGGCACTGCGCCCGGTGATCACCAGTTGATCCGGCCGTGTCCAGCCCTGCTGGATCAGCGCCTCTGCGGAGGCGATGAAATCGGTGAAGGTGTTCATCTTGTGGCTGAGCTTGCCGTCGAGATACCAGCGCCGGCCCATCTCGCCACCGCCGCGCACCGCAGCAGTGGCCAGCACCACCCCGCGGTCCAGCAGCGAGAGGTCGTTGGCATTGAAGCGGTGGTCCACGGAGAAGCCGTAGCTGCCGTAAGCGCGCAGCAGCATCGGGCGCGGCCCCTGGCCGCGTTGGGCCTTGGCATACAGCAGCGTCACCGGCACTCGTGTGCCGTCACTGGCGGTGGCCCAGATGCGCTCGCTGGCGTAACGTGAGGCGTCATAGCCGATCACAGTCTGCTGCTTGCGGATCTGGCGGCTGCCATCGCTGAAGCGGTAGTCCACCACCGTTGGCGGTGTGAGCAGGGACTGGTAGACGATGCGCAGCACGTCGCTGTTGAACTCGCGGTTCTCGCCTACCGTGGCGCTGGACAGCAGCTCGGGGAACGCGATGGGCTGCAGCTTCACGGGCGCAGCGGTGCGCCTGGCCAGACCGGCTTCATCCAGCACACCGAGCTTGACGGCACCATCCTCCCGCCACTGCACCACCATCTGCCCCTGGAAGGGCCGCAGTTGCTCCAGGGACACGTCTTCCCGATGTGGCAGCAGCTCTCGGGCCCGCGTCAATCGGGCATGTGTGAGCAACGGGCCCGGAGCGGGGGCCTGAGTCGTCGTGTGCCGCGGGTGGCCCGTCGATCCGGCTTCGGGAGAGGCCGGAGCCGACCGGCTCGCAGTGCCCTGATGTCGCCCCTCCGCGACCGGCGCTGGCAGTGGCACCTCCATCAATCGGAAATTGGGCCCTCGGTCATTGATCAGCAGATACAGCTGCCCGTCCCGGTGCTCCACCCGATATTCCAGCCCCACCCGGCGCGGCAGCACCACGCGCCAGTCGGCATCGGCCCGGAAGGCCGGCAGCCATCTCACCTCGGTGGTGTCCTTGGCATGGCTCATTAGAGAAAGAAAACGGCCATCCGCCGTCTGGCCCAGTTCCAGGTTGAATAGCTCGTCCTTCTCTTCAAAAATCAGCACATCGGGCCCGGCCCCATCCACCGCATGGCGCCAGAGCTGATTGCGGCGACGGGCTTCGTTGGAGGTGATGTAGAACACAGTGCGCCCGTCCGCCGACCAGACCGCACCGTCCGTGCGCTCGCCCACCCAGGGCAGATCCCGCCCGGTGCTCAGGTCGCGGATGCGCAGCTGGTAGTCGCGATAGCCGGTGTCGTCCATGGCATACAGCAGGCGCCGGCCGTCCGGGCTGGGCTCCACCAGGCTGACCGACAGGAATTGCCGCCCACGGGCCAGTTCGTTGAGGTCCAGCAGCACCTGCACCGTTGCGTCCAGCGGTGTCCCTGGCGGTGCCTCCCCCCTTGCTCCCGCTCTGGCGTGCGCCGCCCCCAGCGGCTGGGCGCCTGATGCAGCCCGGCGGATGTATTGCGGGTATTGATCGCCCGCCTGGGTCCGTTTTCCATACCACCAGTGGCCGCGACGCACCGGCACATCCTCGTCGGCGGGCGCCATGCGGGCGGCCATCTCCTGATAAAGGCGGTCCTGCAGCCCTTGCAGCGGCTGGAACCACTGATCGGCATAGGCGGCTTCGGCCTTGAGGTAGTCCAGAACCGCCGGGTTGTCCCGCTCACGCAGCCAGAAGTAGTCGTCGATCCGGGTGTCCCCATGGACGGTGACATCGTGGGGAATGCGGCGCGCCACCGGGGGTGGCAAGCGACCCTGCCGGGGCTGGCCGTGGGTCTCATCGCCCAGGGCCGCCTCCTGCCGGATGGCGCCCTGCCCTGCCGCACCAGACGCCGCTGCCATTGCTGCGGTTGCCATTGCTGCGGTTGCCGTTGCCGTTGCCGTTGCGGCCCCGGTTGCGGTTCCGGTTGTGGTTCCAGCTTCGGTTCCTGCTTTGGTTCCTGCCCGGGAGGCCCCCGGTGTCTGTCCATGGACGCCCAGGCTTGCCCCTGCCTGCAAAATCAACAAAACGGCCAGGATCTGCACTTTCATGGATGAATCACTCCCTGCGTGGTGGCCGCCTGCGCGACGCGGCTGCGGCGGATTGTGACGCCAGTGCCGCCGGTGCCAGGCGCTTGATGGCAAGATGCCGCCATCTCACCCGAATGAGGATCGCCATGAACGCCACCGTCACTGCCCTGCCCACCGTCCGCAGCCGCTGCCGTCTGATGGCGGCCCTGGTGCCAGGCCTTGCCGCCTTGCTGGTGGCCACCGCCCCCGCCGCCCGGGCCGCCGACCTGCTGGATGAAGTGAAGACGCGCGGCACCTTGCGCATCGCCTGCGAAGGCACCTACCCGCCGTTCAACTTCAAGAACGACAAGGGCGAACTGGCCGGCTTCGATGTGGACATTGCCAAGGCCATCGCCGCCAAGCTGGGCGTGAAGCCCGAATTCACCACCACCGAGTGGAGCGCCATTCTGGCCGGCCTGCAGGCAGGCAAATACGACGTGATCGTCAACCAGGTGGCCGCCACCGACCAGCGCCGCCAGACCTTTGATTTCAGCGGCCCCTACGTCATCTCCTATCCGCAGCTCATCGTGCGGGCCAACGAGACCCGCAAGCTGGACACACCGGCGGATTTGAAGGGCAAGAAGGTGGGCGTGGGCCAGGGCAGCAATTTCGCTGCGCTGGCAAAGAGCATTGAAGGCGTGGAGGTGCGCACCTATCCGGGCGCTCCGGAATATCTGCAGGACCTGGCCACCGGCCGCATCGATGCCGCCATCAACGACAGCCTGCTCATCCCCTACCTCAAGGCCAAGACCCGACTGCCGGTGAAGGCCGGGGCCGCCCTCGGCAAGCCGGAAAGCAATGCCATTCCGTTCCGCAAGGGCAGCCCCAAGTTCAAGGCCGCCATCGACAAGGCGCTGGACGACCTGAAGAAGGACGGCACCTACGCCAGGATCTCCACCCAATGGTTTGAGCGCGATGTCAGCCAGCCGCTGGCCGGTGCGCAATAAGGCCTGATGGACCTCGCCGCCCTGTTCGCCCTGGCGTGGCCGGTGCTGCTCAAAGGCACCGGCTACACGCTGTTCTTTGCCGTGTCCAGCATGCTGCTGGGGCTGCCGCTCGCCGGTCTGATTGCCCTGGTGCGGGTGCTGCGGGTGCCGGTGCTGCTGCAACTGTGCGCGGTGTATGTCAGCGCCATGCGCGGCACTCCGCTGCTGGTGCAGGTGTTCATCGTTTATTACGGGCTGCCCAGCATCGGCATCGAGTTATCGCCGGTGTCTGCCGGCATCCTGACACTGACGCTCAACGTGGCCGCCTACATGAGCGAAACCCTGCGAGGCGCCATCCATGCGGTCGATCAGGACCAATGGCTGGCCGGCACCAGCCTCGGCCTGACCCGCCAGCAGACCCTGCGCCATGTGATTGCACCGCAGGCGCTGCGGGCCGCGGTGCCGAGCTTGTCCAACAGCCTGATCAGCCTGATCAAGGACACCTCGCTGGTGTCGGTGATCGCGGTCACCGAGCTGATGCTGGCCACCAAGGAACTGATCTCCACCACCTTTCAGCCCTTCCCGCTCTACATGATGGCGGCGGTCATCTACTGGCTGCTGAGCTTTGTCTTCGAGCAGTTGCAGCGGTGGATGGAAAAGCGCATGGCCTACCCGCATTGAGCGGAACAGCCGTGGGCCAGGGCCGCCCTGGCCGTCCTGGCCGTCCGGCCAGCCCGATGTACCCAGCCCGCCCGATGTACCCAGCCCGCCAGAGGAGCCCGTCTACCCCGGAATGGCATAGTCCTTCTGCGTCACGAGGTCGATGCCGCAGGAGAGTGTCTGGATCCAGTCGATGAATTGCTGCACGGCGGCGCCTTCCAGAGGCGCGCCGTGCTGCGGCACAATCATCCGGATGGGCAAGGACTTGACCATTTCCGCCCACAGCCGCAGCACCTTGCCGCTGACCATGTAACGGCGGTGGAAGGCCAGCATCGACGGGATGTGCGGCTCCAGCTCGGTGATGGTGGTGCCGGGGTCCACGCCAATCGACACGCCCAGATCACCGGAGAACAGAATGCCGGCGGTGGGGTCCCAGAACTGGAAGTTGCCCTCGGAGTGCATGAAGTGCGCTGGCAGCGCCACCAGCTCATTCTGGCCCACCTGGATGCGCATGCCCCGGTCCGGCACGCCAATCACCCGCCCGCTGGTCTTGCCCGGCTTGCAGAAGTGCGGAATGAAACGTTCCCAGATGCGCGAGATGTAGACCGGCGCCGAGGTGGCCGTCATCCAGCGGTCCAGTGAGGCGATGATGTCCGGGTCCGCATGCGAGGCCAAGATGGCTGACAGCTTGTGCGGCGGGAAGCAGGCGGTGACACCGAGATACAGCTCTCCATAGGCCAGGTTGCCCCCCGGATCAATCAGCGCACCGGTGCCGCTGTCCACAATCAGAAACTGGTTGGCCTGTACGCCGTCTTCGTGGCCGAAGTCGGAAAACATGAGGCAGCGATGGCTGCCATTGTTGAAGAGTTCTATCGCCAAGGGGGCTCCGCGGAAGTCAGTCCCCGTGACCATAGTTCGCTCGCCTCAACATGCCACCACGCGACATGCGCCACTTTTGATTAATGGCAAATGAAGTTGCATCCATTTGCGAACCGAACTGCTGCTCCAATACCGTCATGCTGCTGCGTACCCTCGATCTCAATCTGCTCAAGGCCTTTGATGCCCTGATGGATGAACGCAATCTGACCCGGGCGGCGGAGCGCCTATCGGTGACCCAGCCGGCGGTCAGTGCCACCTTGAACCGCCTGCGCGAGGCCCTGGGCGACCCCTTGTTTGTGCGCACCCAGCGCGGCATGGCCCCCACGCCGCGCGCCCTGGCACTGGGCGGTCCGATCAAGCGCATCCTGGCGGACATCGAGACGGTGATCCAGCCGACCGAATTCGAACCGGCATCGGCCGCATTCACCGTCACGGTATCGGCCACCGACTACGCGCTGCGCGCCGTGGTGATGCCCTTCATCGCCGCCCTGCGTCCCCAGGCGCCGGGGGTGCGGGTGGCAGTGGTCCAGGCGCACGGCAACGACCTGCTGGAGCGCATGGAACGAGGTGAACTGGACCTGGCGCTGATCACGCCCCAGATGTCACCCCCAGACCTGCACAGCCGGACACTGTTTGAGGAACGGTATGTCTGCGTGATGCGGGACGGCCACCCGGCGGCGGCGGCCGACGGCCTCTCGCTGGACGTGTTCTGCGGCCTGGACCACGCCATGGTGTCGCTGATGGGCGGAGGCTTTGAAGGCCCGACCGATGACGCGCTGGCCCGGCTGGGACGCCAGCGGCGGGTGATGGTCTCGGTGCCCAGCTTTGGCATGTTGCTGGACCTGGTGCGGCATACCGACCTGGTAGCCCTGGTGCCCCAGCGTCTGCTGCCAGGCACGGCGGGCCTGACCGTCCGCCCACCTCCGCTGGAGGTGGCGGGCTTCACCAAGCTGCTGGTGTGGCATGCCCGCACCCATGCCGACCCGCGCCAGCGCTGGGTACGCGATCAGCTGGTGCGCGCCTGCCAGGCGGATCAGGGGGCGGGTGCTGAAGCGCCGTAGAGTCGGGCCACGGCGGTCATGTTCTCGGCCCCCATCGACTGCGCCAAGGCCTGGTGATAGACGTCCATCGCCGCAGCAGCCAAGGGCATGCGCGCCATGCCACCACCGGCGGACAGCGCATAAGCGAAGTCCTTGGCGATCAGCTCCACCGGGAATTGCGGACTGAAGTCGCCCTTGAGCATCGATGTGGACAGGTAGTGGTCCACCGGCGCCCAGACCGGCGTCCCTGCCACCGCCTGCAACACGGTCTGGGGCGGCACGCCCTGGCGGTGCAGCAGGCCCAGCAGTTCCGCCAGGGCCGCCACATGGACACCCAGCAGCGTATTGGTGACGAGCTTGGCCAGCGCGCCATGGCCCACGGGGCCGACATGCTGGACCGCCCCACCCATGGCTTGCAGCACCGGACGCGCCCGCTCAAACGGCTCCGCCGCGCCGCCCACCAGAAACACCAGCTGGCCGGCCTCGGCCGCCGGCCTGGAGCCGGACACCGGCGCATCCAGCAGATCGATGCCCGCCCGACCAGCCGCCTCCTGCAGGGTGCGCAGGCCCCCCAGCGAGAGGGTGGAACTTTCGATGGCCACACTGCCGGGCGCCATGGCCGTCAGCGCCCCGGTTTCCGGATGGCACCAGACATCTCGCGAGGCTTCGTCGTCGCGAACCATCGCAATGACAAAGTCGGCCCCATCCGCCGCTTCACGCGGGCTCAATGCGCGCCGCGCACCTGCGGACGCCAGCGCCCGGGCCGGAGCGGGGCTGCGGTTCCACACCATCACATGGTGGCCCGCCTGGACCAGCCGGGCCGCCATCCGGCTGCCCATCGCCCCCAAGCCCAGAAATGCAATGCGTGCGCTCATGCCAACCCCTGTCCGAAAAATTCAGGAACGATCATGCCAGCGTCGCCTGCCGTGCGGCATCCACAAGACCATTGAGCCAGTCCTGGTGGCCATTGATCATCGGATTGGGCTGGGCCTTGGCCAGCGCCTGGGCCGGCACGCCGCACTGCGTCTCCTGCGTGAGGATGCGCAAGCGTCCCCCCGACAGTTCTTCAATGAGCCAGGCGTGATGCACATCCAGACGGCTGTCGGTGCCGGGCTCACCGGCCCAGCCGTGCCAAGCCACGCGGGCCGGCTGACCCTTCACCGGCGGCACATGCTCCACCACACGCGCCTCGACCGGAAAGCCGAAGGTGGAGAAATAGAACCGAACCCCGGCTTCCAGTTCCGGCCCCTTGTTGTCATGGAAACGGATGTCCGCCGAATTGGCATAGTAGGTCGGCCAGCGGGTCGGGATGTTCAGGAAGGGCCAGACCTCCTCCACGGTCAGTCCGGTGACGATCACCTCGTTGGAGCAGAAGTTGTCGGTAAAGCCCGGCACAAAGCCGGCGGGCCAGAGAATGTCGCTCATACTGTGTTGCGTGGAGGACCATGGCGAAACTGCCAAGCCCGTTATGGTGCGCAACAGCGCGTTATCAGGGAACTCACAAGTTCTGATCGCTGACATCAGCCGGATTGATGTCGGCAGGGGGCGCCGCCTGGCCGCGTACACTCCGCGCATGTATGCCTCACGGCCTGTTGTCCACCGCCTGGTCTGGATCGTGTGTTTCGCGATCCTGCTCAGCGCACTGCTACCGCTGCTGTCGCACCTTGCGTTGCCGCGGGATGCAGCGGTGTGGACCGAGGTCTGTACGGTCACGGGCGCCAAGTTCGTTCGTGTGGACGTGAGTCCGTCCGATGAGCTTGTCCCGGCACCCAAGCCGGGCAAGGACACCATGGCATCAATGATGGAGCGTTGCGCCTACTGCGCCATCCATGCGGGGATTCCCGCCCTGCCGCCAGCAGCCATGAACTGGCGGTTGAACGAGTCGCTCAGTTTCGAGCGGCCAAGACTCTTCTATCTCGCTCCGCGACCGCTTTTCGCGTGGGCCAGCGCGCTCGCTCGCGCCCCTCCTCTCTCGGTTTGATCCTCTCCGCTGACTGACCTGCCCGACGAGGCCTGCGTGGCTCGTTCGGATGGGGCCGTGCAGCCGACCGCGGTGTGCTCACCTCTGAGCCGCCGCGCGGATGCAATCTGCCGTCCGGCCTTGGCGTCCGCTCCTGCAGGAGCCATCCATTCCGCACGGCACGACTCCGGCCATCACAAGCAGTGATCCACCACTCGGAACCGGCCATGGTTCGTCGGCCTCACCGGCGCATCAGGCGTTGCCGAACCAGAAAGAGAACAATGACATTCCAACGATTCACGCCCATCGCCTGCGTTGTTACCAACGCCGTCGCCAGCGCTGTTGCCTTCGCGATCTCCGCTCAGGCCCAAGCCCAGACCCAGACCCAGGAACTTGAACGCGTCGAGGTCACGGGCACGTCTCAGAGCTATCAGGCACCGGCCACTTCAACAGCCACCAAGACCGACACACCGAATCTACTCACACCGCAATCGGTTCAGGTCGTGCCTCGCGCGGTTCTGAACGACCAAAAGGCGCTGACCCTGACCGACGCCGTTCGCAACGTCGCCGGCACGGGCGGGGATTTCGGCTTCAACGGCAGTGCGCAACCACTCATTCTGCTGCGGGGCTTTCAGACCGAGTCGATGACTGCATCAGGCCCCATGTCGGGCATGTCCACCTATTACATCAATGGGGTCAAGGTCAAAGGCGTGCCGGTGAACATGGCCAACGTCGAGTCTGTTGAGGTGGTCAAGGGGCCGGCGTCGGTGCTCTATGGACGTTCTGAACCGGGTGGACTGATTAACATCGTGCCGCGCGCCTTGTCGGCCACGCCAACCCTGGGTTTTGAGCAGACGATCGGCCAGTACGATCAGTCGCGCACCATCCTCGAAGGCGGTGGCGCCTTGGACAGCAACAAGACGCTGCTCGGCCGTGCCAGCGCTTCGTACGACACCGCGAAGTCCAACCGGGACTTCGTCGAGAACCGACTGGCGGCCTTCAGCGGCACGATTGCCTGGATCCCAGACGCCGACACGCGCGTGTCCCTGGCCTACGACCGCAATGCGCAGAAATACCGCAACGACTTCGGCGTCTACGCGGATGGCAACCGACCGGCGCAGGTGCCGCACTCGTTGCAGTTCAACAATGCACCCGAGTTGTCTTCCTTCGACAGCCAATCACTGACGCTGGATGCCTCGACTCGACTGTCACCCGCATGGACGCTGAAGGCCCGTGCAGTGACGCTGCGCGCGAAGACGAAGGAGGTCGACATCTGGCCTTACCGGGTCGATCTGGGCGCTGGCACCGGCCCTGCCGACAGCTGCGTGGAGACCACTCCGCTGCAGCGCATGTGCCGCTACTACTATTACGACCGCCCTGACGGTCGAGTGCGCCTGGACCAGGCCACCGTGGACCTGCAGGGTGACATCGCCTGGGGCGGGCTGACGCACAAGCTGCTGTTCGAGCTGGATCACTACGAGACCCGGCGCACCGGGGCGCTGGT
Organism: Roseateles sp. SL47; assembly: GCF_026625885.1. Lineage (NCBI taxonomy): Bacteria > Pseudomonadati > Pseudomonadota > Betaproteobacteria > Burkholderiales > Sphaerotilaceae > Roseateles > Roseateles sp. SL47. The sequence goes on from NZ_CP113068.1 coordinate 372,954, forward strand.
GTTCGCCCAGGTCAATGCGGTGGACGTCAATCACCCGGACTTCAGCGGCACCCCCACCATCGGCCAGACCCTGGCGCCCGGATCGGAGACACGGGACGTGCAGCGCTGGACCAGCCTCGTTGTGCAGGATCAGATCCAGCTCGGCAGCGGCTGGCACGCCGTGTTCGCGCTGCGCCACGATCACACGGCGGGCCTGTACAGCGCCGATCCATCGCTGGACCTGAACCGGCAGAGTTTCACGACGCCGCGTGTGGGCATCGTCTACGAGGTATCGCCCGGGCAGACGCTCTACTCGCAATACCAGGACTCGGTCGCCGCCAACAATGGCCGCAATCCCGACGGATCGCCATTGGCGGCCGAGCGTGCGCGACAGGTGGAAATCGGCTGGAAGAGCTCCGCGCTCGATGGCCAGCTCAACACCACGGTCGCCGTGTTCGACTTGGTCAAGCGCAACCGCGCGGACTACAGCTTGTATCCCACGATCACCACCATTGGCGAAGCCCGTTCACGCGGACTGGAAATCGACCTGCTGGGCCAGCTCACCCGGCAACTGGCCGTCATGGCTTCGTATGCCTACCTGGACGCGAACATCACCGACGCAGGCACCTACGCCGGCACACGTCTGGCGAATGCTGCGCGCAATTCCGGCAGCCTGTGGGGGCGTTGGATGTTCGATGCGCAATGGGCAGCCGGCGCTGGCGTGTTCTTCCAGAGCCAACGCGAAGGCGACCAATTGAACAGCTTCCAGCTACCCGGCTATGGCCGCGTTGATGCCATGTTGTCCTACGGCTTCCGGGCGGGTGCGGGCAAAGGTTCCGTCCAGTTCAATCTGAAGAACGTGTTCAACAGGCTGTACTACAGCGGCAGCCATCCCGGGGCCCGTGACTGGATCCAGACGGGCGCGCCCCGGACCGCATCGGTCACGCTGCGCCTGGACTATTAACAGAGGGATGAATGGCACAAGCACAACATGCAATGCCTCACACACGAGGCGAGTGCAGACAAGCCGGCAGTCCTGGAAACAGCAATGACCCTATGAACAAAGGCAACAACGGCAACAACGGCAACAACGAATCCGCACTGTACCGTCGCGTCTGGCGCTGGCACTTCTATGCAGGCCTGATCTGCTTGCCATTCCTGCTGCTTTTAGCGGTTACTGGCGGGCTCTATCTGTTCAAGGATCCCATCGAACACTGGGTCTATCGTCCCCTGCTGTGGGTGGACATCAAGCCGGGCACACCACTGACCGCCGAGGCGTTGGTGGCTCGGGCCATGGCGGCGGAGCCGGGAACGGCGGTGCGATACGTCTCACCGCCCGCGCCGGGCCGCAGCGCGGAGGTGGGGGTCAAGACCGCATCCGCAGGCGTGGTCGCGGTGTACCTGGATCCGGTTGATGGCCGCGTGCTGGGCCAGGTGGCCGATGACTCTCGACTGATGACGGTCATCAAACATCTTCATTCTTTGGCCCTGGTGGGCAAGGTCGCCAACCTGTGGATCGAGGTGGTGGCGGGGTGGGCGATCGTGCTGGTCGTCTCGGGGCTGTTCCTGTGGTGGCCGCGGGGCCGCGCTGGCGGGGTGCTGAGCGTCCGAGGACGGCCCCGGCAGCGGGTCTGGTGGCGGGACGTGCATGCGGTCACCGGCTGCATGGCCGCTGCTGCCATCCTCTTTCTGGCGGTGACGGGCATGCCTTGGTCCGCGTTCTGGGGCGAGCAATATGGTCGGCTCACCAGCACCTGGGGCCTTGGAACGCCGCGCTATGTCTGGGGCGGTGCACCGCCCTCCACGCTGCCGCTGGCGGGGCTGCCGGACGTGCCCTGGTCATCGAGCCAGGCCGCACTGCCCCGATCGGGTGGGCATGAGGGCCACGACGCCCATGAGGCACACCATCCACCAGCGCCGATGGCGGACAAGCCCGTATCGGCAGGTGCGCCCCCTTCTCTTGGCCTTGATCAGGCCTTGCAGATCTTTGCCCGCATGGGTCTGCCGGCCGGCACACCCGTGCGTCTCCCCAGCGGGCCCCAAGGTGTCTATTCGGCACTGCGCTTTCCGGATGACGTGCGGGACCTTCGGGTGGTGCATCTGGATCGATACAGCGGGGCCGTTCTGGCGGACATCGGTCTGAAGGATTACGGGGCAGCGGGGCGGATCACCGAGTGGGGCATCAGCCTGCATACGGGGCGTCAGTTCGGACTGTTGAACCAGTTGCTGATGCTGGCAGGGTGTCTGTCCATGGTCGTGTTGGCGCTGTCCAGCGTGGTGATGTGGTGGAAGCGCCGTCCCCGCGGGCGTCTGGCGGCGCCACCCCGCCGTGCAGGAGACCGGGCCGCTGTTGGTGCGGTGGCAACCGCCGTGTTGCTGGGTCTGCTCTATCCCTTGCTTGGTGCTTCCATGCTGGTGGCACTCCTGGTCGATACGCTGCTGCCGCGCCTCTGGCGGCAGCGGTTCGGCCTGTAGCCCGCTTTGTCCCCCAGGATCTTCCATGACACCTACCCAACGTCGGCACTTCCTTCGCGCTGCTGCGGCTGCCATGACCGCCTCACCTTGGCTGGGGCAAGCCGCCGATTCAGCAACAACGGCGCCCGCCACCAACGAGGGCATGCAGAACCTGCCTGCCCACTGGACCGGCAAAGAGCAGATCGGCATGCTGCTCTACCCCGGCATGACGGCGCTGGATTTTGTGGGTCCCCAGCACATGTTCTCTTCGCTCATGGGCGCCCAGGTGCATCACATCGCCAAGACCATGGCGCCGGTGACCAGTGACGCGAACCTCACCCTCCTGCCCACCACGACCTTGACGCGGGCGCCTCGCGACCTGGACATTCTGTTCGTTCCGGGCGGCGGGGACGGCACGCTGGCCGCCATGCAGGACGCCGCCGTGCTGGCATTCCTGGCCGACCGCGGCGGGCGCGCGAAGTGGGTCACCAGCGTCTGCACAGGCTCGCTGATCCTCGGGGCTGCAGGTCTTCTGAAGGGTTATCGGGCGACGTCGCATTGGGCGACGCGTGGGGTACTCAGCGACGCTGGCGCTATCGAGTCCGAAGGCCGTGTGGTGCGCGACCGCAACCGCATCACCGGGGCAGGTGTCAGCGCAGGCCTGGATCTGGGCCTGACGCTGGTGGGCCTGTTGCGAGATCAGTCCTATGCGGAGACGGTGCAATTGCTGGCCGAATATGCCCCGGAGCCTCCCTACAACGCAGGGTCACCCCACACCGCTTCGCCTGCGGTTCGGGCGATGACTGAAGCCATGTTCCCGCAGTTCAACCGCAAGGCCCGTGCAGCCTTGATCGCGCGCAAGGAGGGGCGCCGTCGCTCATGACCCGAAGTACCAAGCCGCCTGTCGCGAGGGCGCCCTGGCAAACCGCCCAGGCTCCCCATGCGACGGCAGCTCGTCGGTTGCGGGAGCGTGATCAGAACAGGTATCGGGCGGTCATGGCCACCGCCCGCCCCTCTCCGGGTGTCACCCAGCGCGCGACATGGAGATGACTGGAGACGTAATAAGCTTTGTCCAACACGTTGCGCAACGACAGTTGGAGCTCCAGGGTCTGATCCGTGCCGACTCTTGTGGACCAGCTCTGCAGCAGATCGACCCGCGCATAACCCGGAAGCGTCGTCGTATTGGCCTCATCCGCCCATCGGCGGCTCTGCGTTGCTACGTTGACGCCGGACTTCCAGCCCTGTCCCCACTCCCACTGCCCCCACAGGTTCAACACATGGCGGGCCACGTTGGGCACCTGCTTGCCGCCATAGGTGGCGTTGTATCCATACGTCGCCTGGGTGTAGGCATAACTGGCCTGGAGCGCCAGACGCTCGGTGAGTTTGCCGCCGAGTGTGGCCTCGATCCCGCGGGACGTGGCTTCCCCGGCCAAGTCGAAGTCGAACAGATTGCTGGGCGTACTGAGGTCGGAAGAAATCATGTTCCGCTGCTTCAACCGGTAGGCCGCCAGATCGGAGGCCAAGGCGCCGCCCAGCCATTGCGATTTCCACCCGATCTCCTGCTGCGCCGCGCGCCGACTCGGAAGTGACTGGTTGGTGGAAGAGGCCACCTGATTGGGCGAGATCCCGGTGCTGACATTGGCGTAGACCGTATCGGAGGCGCCCAGATGGCAGAGCACTGCCACTTTGGGTGACCAGCGCGACTCGTTCACCGGTAATACGCTGGTGGTGCCATACCGGAAGTTCTGGCGGTCCAGACGCGCTCCGGCCACCAGGGACCATTCGCCGAGGTCCACTTGATCCTGCAGAGAGGCACCAAAGGCATACAAGCTCTGGGTGGTGAGCGACATCGGCAAGGCGTCTGGATTCGCAGGGGCGGTCACTCGCCCGTACACCGGGTTGTAGACGTTAATGCTGGGGCTGGTGGACGCTGGAACCGAGCGGGTGGGCTGGAAAAGCGACTCTTCGTAGTAATCAAGGCCGATATAGAGCCGGTGCGTCATGCCCGCCAGCGCCTGATCGCGGCTGACCGAGCCGGTGACGGCATTGATGCGACGGGTGGTCCCGGGCTCCCAGGAAGACACGCGCGCCCAGGTGCCCGCAGGCTGGTTGGCCAGGGGAGACCCGTTCAGCACATTCTTGATCGAGGTGGAATCGGCCTCCAGGTGGGTCAGTTGAAGGGAGGCGCGGGTCAGCGCGTCCAGCGCGACATCGCCCGCGAGGTCCACGATCCGATTGCGGGTGGTGGAATCACCAAAGGGCTCGCTCAGCTGTCGGTCCAGCGGCACATCGACCGGGCGGCCGTTCAGTGAGGGCAGGCCGTAGTCAGGCTGGTAAGTTTGATTCGTGGCCTCCACGCTGGCACGCAGGTGATAGCGGGAGCCTCCGCTTTTGGCGACGCCCACTTTGACGCCGTTCAACTCATCGGGAACATGCCGCCACTCGCTGCTGGTGGACCGTGTGGCAGTGATGCGCCCCGCCCATTCAGTCTCGGCGGAGAGCACTCGATTCAGATCCACCGAGATTTCCCTCGCGTTGGACTGACCGACCGTGACCAGTGCTGAGCCAAAGTTCCTGAGCTGTGGCTGCTTGGTCACGATGTTGACCGTACCACCTGGCTCACTCCGCAGCGCGACCGCCGCGCCGGGGCCGCGAAGAACATCCACGGCCTCCACAAATGCGGGGGTGAACGGGTAGTTGGACAGCCGCACACCGTCCCGCATGACGCGATTGGACCCGGTGCCGCTATCGGTGACAGCGCCGCGCAACACAAAGAACTGCGTGTGAGAACCGTTGAAGCCTGAGTCCGCCTGGGCGCCCGGCACATTGCGAAGCACGTCCTGAAGTGTGGTTGCTCCCTGGGCGCGGAACAGGTCTGCCGGGACGCTGTTGATCGAAAACGGGGTCTCCAAAGGCGCGGCTTTGATGCCGAGCGCAAGCGCTGTGGCGGACGCTGCATCCGCCACAGCGGAAATTCGCACGGGAGGGAGCACTGCGTCGGGCGCCTCGGTGGACTGCGCAGCAGCAAAACCTGGCAGTACGGCCAGGGCTATGGTGAGTGAGGTGGCGGGCATGCAAGTGGGCTCTGAAGTCAGAAAACATAGCTGGCGGACAGACGGGCCGAGCGTCCTGCACCCGGCTGCAGCATGTAGTTGAAGGTGCTGGCACTACCGCCGGTGTAGTAGGTCCGGTCCAGTACGTTGTCCACGTTGAGCTGCAGCCGCCATGCGTCCTGTCGGTAGAACACGGCCAGGTCGCTCCGGACATAGCCGCTGAGCTTGTAGGTGTTGGGCAAGGTGGCCTGGCGGGCACCCACGTAATACACACCGGCGCCAATGCCCCAGCCAGGCAGGGAAGCGAGGTCCCAGGTCTACCACAGGTTGGCGTGATGGCGCGGCACATTCGTCAGCGCATCACCCGTGGGAATGCTGCCGTCGCGTTTCACAAACGCATCGGTATAGCTGTAGCTGCCCATGACCTTCCAGGTGTTGGTGATCGAGCCGGCGAGATCCAATTCCAGGCCACGGCTGGCTTGTTGACCGGTCAACACCTGGCGCGTCGGGTCGGTCGGATCAGTGCTCAGCATGTTGCTACGGTCGAGACGAAAGGCGGTCACGGTCAGCAGCAGCCGGTTGTTGAGCAGTTGCTGCTTCACACCCGCTTCCCACTGAGTGGCCACCTCCGCTTCGAAAGTGTTTTCGTTGGCACCGTGTCCCACATTCGGAGCATGGCTGCGGCTCCAGTCGGCGAACACCGAAGTCTGGGCGGTCGGCAACCACACCAGTCCCAGTCGTGGCGACCAGGCGGACTGGCTCTCCCGGCTGGTTTCGATGTCGGCCACCAGAGCACGGTTGCGAAATCGGTCCGCCCGCAGGGCAAAAGACGCCTGCCAGGTCGGGCTGAAGATCACCTGGTCTTGAACGAAGATCCCCAAGTCCCGCCCCTGTCCCTGATGCGAGGCATTGCTGCCCAGCTCGGTGAGCGGCAAGCGCACGCTGGAATCGGTCAGGTCCAGGGTCCATCCATAGCTTTGGGATCCTCGACCTCCCTGTTTGAGATAGCCGTAGTCCACACCCGCGCTGACTTGTTGTTGGAACCCGCCCAGACTGAGCGTGCCAAGCAGTTCAGACCGCCATCCATACTGCGTGGATTCCTCCAGAGACCCCGAATACACGGTGAAGTCCAGCAGGTCGTCAGTCGCAGTCGTGGTGTTGGGGAAGGTCTGGGTGGAGCGCTGTCGTGCGTAGCTGTATTGAACGGCGGTTCGCAGCGTCCATGTATCGTTGAATCGATGCTCCAATTGCGCCGTGACGGCACGGGTGTCATTGCGGCCGAAATCCCCAGAAACACCGGGGTACATGCCGTCGGTCAACCCGTAATAGCGTTTCGTGTCGAGCTTCTTGTAGTCCGGGACATTGGGCACACCAAAATCAAATCCCTGACGGCGCAGCCGATTGAACTCGGTCAGCAAGGTGACCGACGTGTTGGCGTCCACCGCCCAACTGAGCGCTGGCGCGATGGAGACGCTGTTGAATCCGGCGTGGTCTCGCTCCATGTCGTTGTGCTCGGCGGCTGCATTGAGCCTCACCTGCAGGGCCGGGCTGATCGATCGGTTCAGATCCAGCGCCGTCCGCGCTTGCTCGTAGGAGCCGGTGGTGACACGAAGCTCGGTGAGGTCCTTGCTCAATGGCTGCTTGGACACCGTGTTGACGTAGCCACCCACAGCGCCCACACCCCCATACAGGGCGCCCGACGGCCCCTTGAACACTTCGACGCGCTCAATGTTCTGGACGTCGCGAAATGCGAGGTAGCCGAAGTTCCTGAATCCGTCGCGCAGCCCGTTGTTTTCGCTGAAGCCGCGGATGTTGAAAAAGGTGGCGCCGTTTCCGCCGTAGGTGGACTCGGGCAGGACGCCGCTGACGTTTTCAATCAGTTGGTCGGTGCGCGTCACATTGCGATCCCGCAGGACCGCCTGGGGAACGACCTGGATGGCCGCCGCCTGCGCGCTCAGGGGCGTGGCAGTGCGGCTGACGTTGACGGATGCGTCCGGTAAATAACTGCCAGCCGGGGCTGTGCCCGTGACCAGGACATCCGGCAGCTTGCTGGCGTCCTGGCCCAGGGCGGGCATCAGAAAGCCTGCAGACAGAGCGGCGGGGAGAAACTTGAGGGCACCACGGTACCCAGAAACGGTTTCGCGCAAGGCGCGTTCGATCCTTGACATGGATCACTCCTGAACGGGGTGCTCCGGGCGGCAGTGCGCCGGGCGCCATCCACAAAGACGGGACCGAAGGCCGATCAGATCAGGCCGAGTTCGGACCGTGCCGGGGGTTCAAGCGTTCAAGGGTGGAGCGCGTGCCTGGATCGTGGCCCAGGCGAAGAGCGTGCGCGCTGCGCTGAAAAACAGCGGCGGCAACGGGTCCGCGAGGAGAGGCTCCCGCAGACCGACGTCTGGCGCGTGGGGCAGCCCGAGGTCAGGGGCGTGGGAGGCGCAGTAGCTGCAGCCCTTCATGCCGAAGGCTTTGGAGGAATCCGGGTGCGGGGCATCCAAGTCCACTTGCACCCGCTTGGCGCCGGTGACGCTGCAGACCTCGACCCAAGCGCCCGTCACGTCCGGCACCAAGGCCCACGACAGGCTGGGCGCGAGCGCAGCCCACAGGATTGCCAAGGTGGCGATCCATGCGGTGAATGCGTTCTTGCGCCGGGAATGCAGCATGAAAAAAGTATAGAGGGCTTGAGCGGCTGCAATTCAATGGCACGGCGATCCCATCAAAAACCTGAGCGCACGTTGCGCGAAGATCACAACCAAGGACATTGGTCGCGACCCACGCTCCGAGTCAGGCCCGACGTCCCCGCCCGGCCGCTTTCGCCGCATACACCGCGGCATCGGCGCGGTGGATCAAGCCTTGCCAGCCATCCACCGTGCCCAGCGCGATCCCCACGCTCGCGCCGACTTCCACTCGGTAAGGTCCCAACTCGAAGGGCCGATGCGCGACCACCAGCACTTTGTCGGCCACCAGTTCGGCATGCCTGCGGGACTTCACGCCCATCAGCGCAATCAGGAATTCATCGCCGCCAATGCGCGCCACCAGGTCGGTGGGCCGCACCTGGCTGCGGATGCGATCGGCAAAGGCCTTGAGCAGCGCATCGCCCACCGGATGACCGTAGGTGTCGTTGACCGGCTTGAAGCGGTCCAGGTCGATATAGAGCAGGGCCACGCCGTTGGTGTCCTCCAACGAGTGACGGGAGACGAAGGCATCAACCCCGTGCCGGTTGGCCAAGCCGGTCAGCGGGTCACGTTCGCTGATGCGGATCAGGCTGCTCTCGCGCTGCTTGTGGACCGTGATGTCTCGCCCGACCGCCACCAGCCCGTCCTGCGTGCCATCCGGCTGGCACAGCGGGATGAAGTTCACCAGGATGTCCCGGCGCTGCTGATTGATCTGTGTTTCCGCCTCGTAGCTCACCGTCTCTCCAGCCAGGGCTCGGGTCACCCAGGGCAGCACCTCCTCCAGTACGTCCGGCGGTATCAGTTCCTCCAGACGACGGCCGAGCAGAGCCTCACGCGGCTGCCCCATCCAGCGCTCGAAGGCGGAATTCACAAACCGATGACGGCCCTGCGCATCAATCACCGCGATGAAGTCGGGCAGCGCTTCGGCCACCGAGCTGAGCGTCTGCTGTTGGCGGCGCAACTCGGCCCGGGCCGCCACTTCCACAGAAATGTCCCGCATGACGGAGGAAAAGCGGCCCACACGCCCCTTCTGATCGCGGTGCGCCAGCACCATGTGGGTGACCGGCACAACGCCGGACGCCAGCACCACCGTGGTTTCGCCGAGCCAGGGGCGTCCGCTGGTCACCTGGGTCACGATCTCACGCTCGTACCGGGCCACCGTCTCGCGGGTGTTGAATTCAAGGAAGGATCGTCGTGTCACGTCCTCGTCCGGCCCGATACCGGCCGCCTGGCGTGCGGACGGATTCATGTAGGTGATCATGCCGTGGCGGTCGACCTGCACGATGTAGTCGGGCGCGGTTTCGATGATTTCGGTGAGCACCCGCAGGGCCTCTTCCGCCGCCTTGCGCGCGGTGAGGTCGATGGACACATTAAAGACGCCCACCACCGCGCCGTCCGCATCGAGGTCCGGGATCAAATGACAGTCGGTCACTCGATCCTGCCCGCCATAGGTTTCGGCATGCTCGAACTGCTGTTCATGTCCCAGCAAGGCCGCCGCCAGCGGCGCGGCTGTGATCACCAGGGTGTCCTCGTCCAGTAGCTCGCTGCGTGTTCGTCCGATGATGGCTTCGCGGGGCAACGACAGCCGCTCACAGGCCGCCTCATTGGCGAATTGATAGCGTCCTTGCGCATCAAAGTAGGCAATGCGTACCGGCAGATGGTCGGTGATGCTGCGGATGAATTGCTCGCTGTCGGCAATGCGCTGCTCGGACGCCTGGCGCAGCGCCACCTGTTCCTGCAGCTCGCGCTCCCGCAGGGCCAGCGCCTCGGCCATTGCGTTAAACCGGCTGGCCAGCGCACCCAGCTCATTGCTGGAGGAGAAGGTGGTGCGCGCCGACAGATCGCCCGAAGCCAGTGCCTGGGTCAGGGCTTCGAGTCGCCGCAGAGGGCGAAGCACCTTGGCCGCCACCAGCAGCACCAGCAGCAGCGCCAGCACCGCCATGATGCCCAGCCCGGTCAATGCCGCCCGCATGAACATGAGCCCGGCCCGGTGCTCCAGCTCGGAGGCCTTCACCGACCAACGGAAGATGTCGTCCGTCAGGGCCTGCGTGCTGATCAGCAGCTGATCCACCATCAGGGCGCGCTTGCGCTCGGCCAGGTCACTGTCCGGCAGGTCCTGGGTAGCGACGAAGCGCTCAAACTGCTGCCCCAGCGAGCGCGTGGCCTGCCGCAGTGATTCGATCTCCAGGGCCGCCATCACGCGGGTATCCGAGGTGAGTTGTGCCTCCAGCGCCTGGCGCTTGACCTCCCACTGCAGCGCCGTGCCGCTGCTCCAGGTCCGCGCATAGTCTTGCGTCAGCGGTAGCAGCGCCACCACCTCGCGCGCCGCTGCACGGGCGCGCTCCTGGTCCCGCTCAGCCGCGTGGCGGCCCTGCGCCGCCAGCCACACACCATGGCCCACCACGGCCACCACCAGGACCACCAGCAGGACACTCAGCCGGAGCAGGTGGCTGATCTTCATGGCTGGCGTCCGCTGGCCACGGCCTGAGGGTTGGCCCTGCGCAGCGGCTCCACATCAATGACCGCGCTGAAATCCGGCTGCGGCCCCGGCTGCACGTGTTGCTCACGCACCGCCCAGCGACCGAGGCTTTCGAGGCCCTTGGCCAGATTGGCATCCAGATTGAGCCGGAACTGCAGGCCGGCGAAGATGCGGTCGGCCAGCTCCGGATGCAACTGCAGGCGCTGGCGCATGGTCTCCCGGGCCTTGCGGGGTTCGCGCTGGATGTAGGCAATGGCACGGTCCAGCCCACGCAGCAGCGCGACTTCCTGATCAGTGCCCGGCTGCCCCGGCAATCGCGCGCTGACCACGGCGAAGATGGGTCGGTAACCCGAGTGATCGACCAGCACCGCTGCCGCCGGGCCCACCGCCATCAGGGCCTGGGTGGCAAAGGGCTCCCCGACCGCCACTGCGTCCAGTTGGCCCAGCGCCAGTTGGTGGGCCGCATCTTCCGGCTGTACCGGAATCTGCTTCACCGCATGGGGATCCACGTCCTGATTCAGAAGAAGCGCATCAAAGAAATATTGGCTGGCGGTCGACGGGACGATGCCCACACGCAGCCCCACCAGTTGACTCGGCGCGCTGATGGCCTTGCCATTGCGCACCACCAGGCGGAGGTCGTCCTGCGAAGAGGCAAATGCGGCCAGCATGCGCCAATTGCGCCCCCGGAATGCATTCACCGCCACCAGCACATCCGAGGCGGTGGCGAAGTTGGCTCGCCCCTCCTGCATCTGGCGCAGGCACCGATGCACCCCCAGGCAGTCGGCCACGATCAGGTCCAGGCCCTCATCACGAAAGTAGCCCTGCTGCAGCGCGACGTAGAACGGCAGCGACATGGGCGCACGCGCCACCGCCATGGTGAGGCTGGCGGCGGACGCTGTGCCAAAGCCAGCCAGGCACAGGCCGATGCCCAATCGGGCACTGCGGAGCCAACCGGGCAGGTGATGGACACAAAAGATGCGCATGAAACCGTCGTTCTCGGAGACTCTCCCCATGCTAGGGAGACGCCTGCCACTTCCCTAGTGGGCAAGTCCGTCAGTTGCTGTAGGGCGCTTCCCTACACAGATGAATCAGAAGCTGGCCCTCTCGTCGTCGTTGCAGCGTTCAGCCACGGCCGTGGCGGGCGTGACGCTGGCAGCGACAGACCGGACGCAGGTCGCCACAAGCGCGACCAGGGCTGGCTGCTGTTGGACAGACAGTCGGTTCATTGGGGTCCGGAACGGCAAAGAGGTAGGGAGGCCCTGAGGCAAGGGGCGAATGCCTGCCAGACGACTCACCGGGACGGTTGGGGAGGCAAGCAAAAGCCGTGGATGGGAACCCGTCGAAGTGATGCAGCGAGCAAGGCGATCGCAATCCGATGCAGATGCTACGGACGTTCAACATATTGAACAAACCGGCCGGCCTGTTCGATTGTGATGGACTCCCCGTCAGGGTGGGCCTACCCCCTCAAATGGGGGAAAAGCGGGCAGAAAGAGTGATCCAAAAACGCGGGCGATTGGCGCGCAGGCCGGGGTCAAAACCGTGTCGGGTTCCTCATCCGGCCTTGGCTGGCCCGGTCGCAACCTGTCACCCGCCCTGACAATTCCGCTCGTGAGGCGCATCACCGACCCGCGTTTCCTACAGGTTGTTTCAAAAACAGACAGCCTTGAAACAAGCGCAAGGAAGCGGATACAGACAATTCGCGACCGCGCATGCGTCTGCGCGATGCCCTGTCTATCTGCTTTCCGTTGTTCGATTGCGCTGCGTTCCGTCCGAGTGACCAAGCTTCGGGGTTCCCGATAGCGCCCTGTGAGCCTGACCGTCAAAGATGGATGCCGTGCCCCTGCCCTGTGATTGGATCGAAGCCTGCCGCGCTGACTTGGTGGTGGCGGCTGCGGAATGGGTGAGCGCCACCGGAAGTGCGCTGGAGCGCGCCCAGAACCGCGCCGACAGTGTGGGCGAAGCCAACCGGCTGTTTCATGTGCAGCGGGCCCTGGACCGCTGGCAGCACAGCGCCCCCGAACGCATCGTCAACCTGCTGCTCTCCAGCATGAACGAACGCTGCAGCGAGCCCCGGTATGGCGCTGGTGGCCCGCCGATGCTGCCCAGCGAGATGGAGCTGGTGGATGACGATGTGGTGAGCGAAAGCATCGGCATCTCGCGTCTGGTGACCGGCATCTTTTCGGTGGCGGAATGGGAGATCCGCATCGTCGAGCGGGCCCTGTCGAGCAGCGTGACCGATTTCTCGGAACGCTCCAACCCCTTCCATCCCGAAGCCATCGCCCGCACCGTGTGGAAGCTGGCGGAAGACCTGGGCCTGCATCGTGAAGAACGCGCAGCCTGCCTGCGGGTTTCGCTGGAGGCCACCACTGCATTCGCCAAAACGACTTATGCGAATCTTGGCACCTGGCTGTCCAGCCAGACCGAGGTGGGGCCGCTGGCCATCCAACGTCAGTCCGCCCTGCAACACAACATTCCGGTGGATGTGCTGGCCGGGCTCAGCGGTGAAGCGCTGGCGCTGGAGCTGGAACCGATGCACGGTCGCCCGTTCGAGGGCGGCAGCGCACCACGGGCCGGTTCGCCCAAGGCCGGAGGCGAGGTGGTGTTCACGCGGCTGATCCGCAGCACCGACGACATCCTGGCCGATGTGCGGCTCACCCATGAACTGCGCCGTGTGCTCAGCGGCCTGCAGCTGGCCGTGCTCCGCTTTGCCTTTGGCACGCCGTCGGCGCTGTATTCCGCCCAGCACGACATGTGGGAGATCAGCAGCGTGCTGGTGCAGTACGCGCTGAACCACTGCCTCAAGGACCGGGTGGTGCACGACGACTTCGTGCTCTTTGCCGACCAGACCATCCAGCGCCTGCTGCAGCTGGACGTGAGCCGGCTGCATGAGCTGGACAAGGTGCTGGTCCGCATCCGTCGATATCTGAAGGAGCGTCCGGCCGAGCTGGTGGAAAGCCGTCGCCATGCATCGATGCAGTTTGCGCGGCTGGAAGAACGCCGCCGGCAGATCCGCAGCGTCTCCATCAATCGTCACCGTGAACGGATCAATGGCGCGATTGCGTCGCAGGAGATTCCATACCGGCTGCGGCAGTTTCTGCTGGTGGACTGGGCGGAAGCGCTGGCCCATGCGGAAGTCGCCGAAGGCCCGAAGTCGCCCGCCTATGCCGAGCTGTGGGGCGCGGTGGAGCGCATGCTGCGCGCCGTGCAGAAAGACACCCTCACCGCAGACGCCAGCAGCCTGCAGGAGAAGGGGGAACTGCTCAAGCTGCTGGAGCGCGGCATTGCCTGCGTGGCGGTGCCCAGCGTCGAGAAATACGAACTTGCCGACATCCTGGATCGCTCCGGGATGATGTCGCGCGAAGGCGAGGAATGGTCCGACAGCGATGTGGGCAGCCTCGACAGCGCCCTGCCCCCACCGCCGTCCGCCCCCCGCAAGGACTTCTGGGGTGCCCAGCCCGGTGACCAGGCTTGGGCCGCCGCAGACGACACCACCGTGGGCTTCACCACCGCCATGCCGACCTCCGATGCAGAGCACTGCGTCAATGCGCTGCAGGAGGATGACCTCATCGAACTGTTCCTGGCCGGCACCTGGGTGGAAGTGCGCTTGGTCGAACTGGCCGAAGACGGGCAGATCTTCCTGTTTGAAGGCGAGACGGACGGCGGCGGTACCCATCAGCTGACACGGCGGGCGCTGTTGCGCCTGTTCCGTGAAGGTCTTGCCACCCCGATCTGAGGCTGATGGCCATGACCCGCGACACCCCCGTCTCCGACGAGATCCTCGAACGCAGCGCCACCATCCGGCTGTTGGGCGAGGCGGAATGCCGCAGTGACGACGGCACCGTCACCCGCATCACCGATGCACGCGTGGCCACGCTGGTGGCCATGGTGGCACTGGAAGGCGGTATCCCGCGCACCCGCGCGGCCGATCTCTTCTGGCCGCAGTCCGGCAGCACGGCCCGCACCAACCTGCGGGTGCTGCTGCATCGCATCCAGAAGACCTTCGACCTCAAGCTTTTCAGCTCCGGCGACATCATCGAGCTGGCGCCTCACATCCGGGTGGACCTGCAGGCCCCGGACAGCCAGCTGGTGCTGAACTGTCTGGCGTCAGGTGCCGCCGGCTTGCGGCTGCTCTCCAGCCTGGAACTGCCGGAAGGCCTGACCGAGGCCGGCCATTGGCTGGCGGCGGCTCGTGGACAGATGGAGCAACGGCTCACCCGCAGCCTGATCGGCTGGTTCGAACGCGCCGGCGAGGCCGTGGACCTCAGCCAGTCCATGGCCTTGGCGGAAGCGTTGATCAGCCTCAATCCGCTCAGCGAAGTGGGTTATCAGGAGCTGATGAAGGCCCTGGTGGCCAAGGGCGACCGATCAGCCGCGCTGGCGGTGTTCGAGCGCTGCCGCAAGGAACTGCAGGAACACCTGGGCACACATCCCAGCCGGACCACGGTGGAGCTGCACCGACAGATCCTGCGCTCCCGCGCGGAGGGCCAGCAGCTGGGCAGTGCCGGGCGGCTGATCCAGCGTGAGGTGGAGATCGAGCAGATCACCAACGCCATCAGCAAACGGCGCATCGTCATCGTGGAAGGGCCCAGCGGCATGGGCAAGTCCGCCCTGCTGCGCCATGTGGCGCAGGAGCGTGGTGATCTCTACTGGCGCATCACCGAGCAGGACAGCAGCCGCCCCCTGGCGAGCCTGCATCGCATCACCCTGCATCTGATCGACCGCCTGCGCGCCCACCCCGACCACCGCCCGCAGGACCTGGCGCGCGCCGAGCGCTTCCTGGAGCAATTGAACCCGACCCATGCACCGGAACTCGGCACACCGGCCCTGACCCGTTCGCTGCTGCAATCAGCCCTCGATGTCATCCAGCTGAGCCGACCGGAACGGAACACCGCCCTCATGGTGGACGACCTGCATCTGTGTGACGACGAAAGCCTGGACGTGCTGTCCACGCTGGTCACCGAAAGCGCAGCGCTGATGCCCTGGTGCGACTTTGTGCTGGCCTACCGGCCGATGCGGGCACGGCGCCGCCTGCGGGCCTTGTGCGAGAAGCTGGCGGCGTCTGGCCGCCTGAAGCTGGTGCAGCCGGCAGCGCTGACCAGTGCGTCGGTGCTGCGCATGCTCAACGAGGACGGGTCCGCCCTGCCGCCCCCATTGGTGGAAGAAGCCATCCGGCTGAGCGGCGGCACCCCCGCCATCCTGATGGGCTTGCTGCAGGCCTGTCAGGACCAGGGCAGCCTGGTGGGCGTGCCGACACCGGCCATGCGCTCGCTGCTGCTGCAGCGTCTGGGCTCCTGCAGCTCCACCGCCGAGGGCGTGGCGCGGCTGGCCAGTGTGGCGGGTGGCAGCTTCTCGGTGCGCATGGCCTCGGACATCACCGGGCTGTCGTCCTGGCGGGTGGCCGAGAAATGGAATGAACTGCTGCTGGCCGGCGTGTTTGACGCCAAGGGCTTTGCGTTTCCGCTGCTGGAAACGGTGGTGTATGAGTCGGTGCCGGAAACGGTGCGGCAGTTCATGCATGGCGAGGTCGCTGCCGTGCTGGAGCGCCATGGCGCCACGGCGGCTGAACTGGCCCACCACTGGCGGATGGCCAGCGACATGGCCCGTGCGGCGGACTATGAGCGCAAGCTGACGACGGGGTCGTCGTCCGACTGAGCCTGTGACCGGTCAGGCGTGACCGGTCAGGCATGTTCGGTCAGGCGTGTTCGGTCCGCCGATCGGGGCTGGGGTCCATCGGCACCGTATCCATGAAGACCGTGTCGCGCCAGGACGGCACCATGGCGGCGGCCTGGTCCTGCGCATCCAGCGGCGTCACCGCCGGGTTGCTCAGCGCCGCATCACCGGCGGTCAGCACCGCTTCCACCCGCGAACGGCGCTCCTGCAGGTGCCGATCCAGTTGCAGGCGCAGCACATCCAGCGTCGGCGACTGCCGGGCCGCCTGCTCCAGCTGCTTGATGGCCACATCCAGGGTGCGCGGTGGCAGGCGGGAAAACGGGTCGTCTCCGCTGGTCGAGCAGGCGAATTCCAGCAGGACCAGATGCCCATGCTGCTCCCGCAGCGCAGGCTGGGCCTGCAAGGCCGCACGCAGGGCATCCACCCGCAGCGGCACTGCACGGCCAGCGGGCGGCATCGGCGCCGGCTCCGCCGACGGGCGGGTCGGGGCGAACTGCCGCGTTTCCACCCCTGCGGCGGGCTTGCCGGCCAGGCCCAGCGAACGCGCAAAGGCGCGTCCGATGGTTCGGCACCACGACGTCGTCTTGGAGTCTTTCATGGGCAGGCAGGCGTGTCGGGCAGGGAGCATCACGGGTGCCGTAAGTGTGCGTAACAACCGTTTCACCAGCGTTTCGACAGGTGTAACAGGGACATCCGGACGAACCCTGATTCGGACACGCCAGGCCCGTAACGGCGGCACCTGGCACCGGAAACGGATGTGAAACGCCTGGGCGGGATAGTGCCGGTCATTCGAATAAACAGGGCACGGACATGACACTCGCGGCACGCATTGAAACGGCAATCAAGATACAGAGCCTGCTGAAGGACCATGCCATCTCGGTGGACGCGGTCCGGTTGGCCTGTGATGCGGATTACGCATCGGCCATGGAGCAGGTCTGCCGCCAGGTGGGCCAACTCGACGAGTGCCTGCACCTGCTCCATGCGCTGGTGGACACCGTTGTCCTGTCCGGTCTGCCGTCAGCGGATGAGGACATCCGCCTGGGCGACGTGCATCCGGAATTTGCCGACACCGTCTCCACCCACCTGCTGGATCTGGATGTGGATCAGGGCCCCGGCGTGGACATCGACCTGGACCAGACCGCCATTGCACGTTCCCACCGTCGCGTGCGCACCCACTTTCAGGCGGGCATCGACTACCTGCGCCGGGATGCGCATCCCAGCCATTTCGGCACCAGTCCGGAGCTATTGGCCGCCTTTGTGGTGGCTTCTGCCGCCGAAGTGCTGGCCAAGGCACTGACGCAGACCTCCCACAAATAACCCTTCGCCGTTTCATCGCCCCATGCAAGCGTTTCAACTCCAGCACTGGATCTTCAGCGGCTTTCTGGCCGGCGCCCTGCTGGGCGGATTCATGAACCCCATGCGGGTGATCAACCTGGCCGCACTGTGCGGTGTGGGCGCCTTTGCCGGCCTGTGCTTCTGGCCGGATGCCTTCGGCGGCCGGGGAGCGGATGTGTTCGGCGGCTTCGTGATGGCGGTGCCGGCCTGGGGCGGGGCCACGGCCGTGGGCGCCTTGATGAGCTACCCCACGGTCCGCATGCTGCGCAAGAAGGGCTACCTGCGGATCCGCAAGCGGGCCCGCTTCATGAACCATCCGGACGGCTGAGCGCGGGCACACCGCGCCCGGCCGGGCTGATCACACGGCCAGGGCTCTCAGCCGCTGCGCCAGGGCCTCGCTCACCGGCTGCATCGGCGGCCGAAGTTCATGGGCCATCCAGCCCGACTGCGCCAGCGCCGCCTTGACCGGCCCCGGATTCGGCTCGGAGAACAACAACTCGATCATCGGGACGAGTTGCGCCCACAGCGCTCGCGCCTCCCGCAGGTGGCCTTGCTGCACCCACTTCAACAGTTGGACCCAGCGCGCCGTCTGCAGATGAGCGCTGGCGGCAATCGCTCCCACAGCGCCCTGGGCCAGATGGGAGAACAGCTGCAAGTCTTCGCCAGCCAGAACGGCCAGGCGACCATCGGCCAGGACCGCCAGGGTCTTGCCCAGGTCGCCGCCGCAGTCCTTGATGGCCCGGATGCGGGGATGGGCAGCCAGGGCCAGCAGTGTGTCCCGGTGGACGCTGACACCCGTGCGGTAGGGAATGTCGTAGAGCACCAGCGGAAGCTCACCGCTGTCCGCCAGGGATTCAAACCAGCCGCGCACACCGGACTGGCTGGGGCGGACATATTGCGGGGCAGAGACCAACAGGGCCCGCAAGGTGGGCACCTGCGTCCGGGCCAGACGCCCGGCTTCACAGACACGCGCTCGGGCATGACCGAGGTGTTCACCGCCCACTCCCATCATCAGCGGCAGGCCGTTGGCATGGGCGGCCACGGTGACCAGGCTGGCCCAGGCCTCTTCGGGCTCCAGCGCCGCCGCTTCACCGGTGGAGCCGCACACCACGAAGCCGGCGATGCCGGCGGAGGCAAGATGGCGCGTCAGGCGGCCCAGGGCCTGATGGTCCACCTGGCCGGCCCGGAACGGTGTGACGATCGGGACCCAGAGCCCCGCGAAGGGATCGGCGAGCGTTGCCTCAGGATGAGACGCGGGCGTGAACATCGACATGCAAAAGTCCTTTCAGGGTGAGACCGAGGGTCACCGTTGAAGGACAAGCGAAGGGCGTGGTGTGTCGAGCTGGCTATCCACCCGGTTCCGTCGTTCATCCGACGACGGAACCACAGCTCCGGTCAGATGAGCTGGGTTTTTTTCGCTTTGCAGGCCATGCCTCCGGCCACGGCGGTTGCCGTTGGGCGGGGAAGCGTTCGGGATTGCATGAGAAGCAGTCTAGCAGCCGCCCCGCCAGGTCTGGTCTGGCTCAGGAACACACGCGGATGCGCTCGGTACGGATGTTGGTGTAGGCCTGCGCCGCCGTCGGGACTTCCTTGCGCTTGGCCAGGTAGCGGCGGATGGTGCCGTCCGGCTGTCGCTCTTCTTTCAGGCACAGGTCCGGATTGAGGTCCAGCGCCAGTTTCTCTTCCATCGACGGGCGCGGCGAGTTGCTGCGCGGGTCCAGCGTGGCGGGGTTGGCCAGCGAGCCGCGCAGCACCTCACGACTCGGACGGGTGGCCACCCGCTGCGCCCCGGAGGCGGCAGCAGCCGGCACATGCGCGGCGCCGTCCAGGCCCACCGTGCCGAAGGATTGAGGACTCTCGGCGGTCGTGCTGCTGTTCGGCACCGAAGCAGAGGTCCACTCCGCCGGCTCAAAGAGCAGATTGACCTGGGTGCGCAGACCGGGCGGCAACGCCGTGGACGGCGCGGCCATGGAGGGCGGGGCTGGCGGAGGAACCGTGGCAGAGGCCAAGGACCGGGCCGCGTCCGGTTGGGCGGACGGGGAGGGCAACAGGCGCAGCGTGCTGGAGCGGCGGTTGTCTCGCTCATCCGCAGGCGGCGGCTTCACATTCCAGGCCCACAGCAGCAGCAACAGATGCGCCAGCACCACGGCCGCCAGGGCGGGGCCACGGGAGCGGAACCAGGGAGGCGCGTTCCAACGCCATGCCACCACAGGGCTGTCTGACTGTATGAGCACCAAGGGCGATCGCCTCACTTCAAGCACGCCGCATGCTAAGCAAAGGACGTGGTCATGCGATGGCTGCATGCCTGCAACATGGTTGGGCAGAGGTAAAGACGCCGACATGAAGCGCGCGGATCACGACTACGATCGCCGCATTGCACTTCAGCCACCCCCATGACGCTCACCCTCCGTCCGGCGCTGCCTTCCGACATCGCGGCCTGCATCGACCTGCGCGGCCGTACCCGGGAGAACGCGGTCTCCGCCAGTCGCCTGGCGGAACTGGGCATCACCGAAGCCTCCTGGTCTGCGCAGGTGCGCGAGGCTGCGCTGCCGGGCGTGGTAGCGATCGTCCACGGCGCCCTGGCGGGGGACACGCTGGCGGGAGACCCCGTGGCTGGCGGCACATTGGCCGGGTATTGCTTTGGCGACGCCCATAGCGGCGAGATCGTGGTGCTGGCCATGCTGCCCAGGTATGAAGGCCAGGGCCTGGGGCGGCGCCTGCTGGACACGATGGTGGCCCACTTGGCCGCCCTGGGCCACCGGCGTCTGTTCCTGGGCTGTTCGGACAACCCCGCGCACCGCTCCCACGGGTTCTACCGCCGCCTGGGCTGGTCCCCCACCGGCCTCAGGGACGGCCTGGGTGACGAGGTGCTGGAATTGCGCCTGCCTTACTGAGCGTCGACGCGGGCCAAGCCCTGCCCCCATGAATACGCACCACTCCCCTGCAGAACCGTCAAGAAAAGACGGCAGAATGCCGACTTCACAAACACGACACGCACCCGCCGCCAATGAGCGGCTGGCCGCTGCGCCTTCAGTGCGCTGACCCAGACGGGTCCTGGGCGGCCCAGTGTGCAGTCACGGGAGGATCTGAAGCATGGCGCTCACACGCTGGAATCGACTGCGGCCGGGCCGGATCGGCCTGACGCTCCTGCTGGCCGCCTTGGCCACGGGTTGCAAGCCATCCCGGCTCAATGAAGACATGGTGCGCGACATGATCAACACGGGGCTGCAGGCCACGGCGAATCGCAATGCCACCGTGCTGTGCGACCAGATCGCCGACGATGCCGACATCCGGCTGGTGGTCTTCAAGTTCTCCGGGTCGGACATCCGCACCTTCAGCAAAGCCCAATGGTGTGATTACCTGCGCGAAGGGTTTTCCAAGGCCGAAATGCCGGGCATGACGATCAACGTACACATGAACATCGAGTCGCTGCAGATCGCGTCCGACGGCAAATCCGCCGATGTCAGCGCCGAAGTGCTGGAAGAAGTGGGGGTGGGCGGTCGCAGCCTGGTGCGCATGTCGTCGAAGCAGACGTTTTCGGTGGAAATGCGCAAGGGCAAGCCGAAATATGTGAAGCTGAGCGCCCGCTACACAGCCTGACGTGCGAACGTCACAGCGTCTGCCCCCGCGCCCTTACCCTTACCCTTGCCCTGGCCCCTCCTCTACCGGTCTGCACCATGTCCGAGAACGAACGCGACGCCCTTCCCAGCGACCCTGCGCCCATGGTGGTGCTGGGGCCCTGGCGTGCCTTTCGCTCGCCGATGGGCAAGTTGCATATCGCCAGTGAACTGGGCCCCGGCTCGGTGCGCATCACCTCCTCCCTCAGCGGTGTGGACCGGGTGGCGCGTATTGCCAAGACCAGTTCCGGCAACCTTTACCGCTTTGTCTCGCCTCCCGCGCAGGACCAGGTCACCTGCGGCATGCTGGCGGACTACGCCGGCCGCGCCGGACTGGCAGGCGCCAAGGACGTGAGCGCCAAGCTGTGGGAGGCCATTGAAGAAAAGACCGCCGAGCGCGCGGCCCAGAGGGCGGCGGAAGCCGCGGCTGCCCCCCACCACACGCTGGGTCCGGCGGTAGAACCACATCAGGCCTGAGCGCCAGCAGGCGCCTGACACTCGCGCCGCCCCACCGCCTGTTTTGTAAACAGCGCTAAACAACGCGCAAAAATCGCGGGCTTGTGTTGACCCGTCGCCGACCGGCTCAAAAAATCGGCGCCACCCATGAGTTCAGTCACCATCCGCGATATTGCCAAGGCATCCGGCCTGTCGATCGGCACGGTGTCGCGTGGATTGCGCAATCAAGGCGGTTTGTCGGACAACACCCGGCAGATCGTGCAGGACTGGGCGGCGCGCCTGGGATATGACCTCTCCCAACTGCGCAGCCATCGCATCCGGCGCGTGGGCTTCCTGCTGCACAGCCAGCACAACACGCTGGCTTCCAGCCCGTTTTTCTCGTCCGTGCTGCATGGCGCTGAAGAGGTCTGCCGCCGCGAGGGGCTCACCTTGTCCTTCATCGTGGCCGGCCCCACCGACCGGGTCATCGACCAAAGCCGCGAGCAGCAGTTGGATGCCTATCTCTGCGCCGGTTATTTCGAACCGGAAATCCTCGACAGCCTGCGCCGCACCGGCAAACCGATGGTGCTCGTGGACATGCATCGCCACGGCATTTCCTCCATCAATCCGGACCACCAGCACGGCAGCTTCCAGGCCACCAGCCACTTGCTGCGCAGCGGCCGACGCCAGATTGCGGTGATCGCGGGGTCACCGGCCCATTACAGCCTGCAGCAGCGCGCCCAGGGGTATCGCCGGGCCCTGTTTGACGCCGGCATCCAGGCCGACCCGGACCTGGAGGTCGTGGCCTCGCACCTGGGCGATGGTGATGCCGGTGTGGCCGCTGCCATGCGACGGCTGCTCAGCCTGCGCAAGCGGCCCGATGCGGTGGTCTGCTTCAACGACAACGCCGCCCTGGTCGCCATGCAGCATTGCCTGGGCGAAGGGCTGCGCGTCCCTCAGGACATCGCCATCGTCGGCTTCGACGACATCAGCGGCGCCTCCAGCGCTCACCCCCCCTTGAGCACGGTGCGAGTGAACAAGGAGGCGCTGGGCGCCCAGGGCCTGGAGCTGCTGTTGCGCAGCCCGCAGGCGGACACCCCTCAGGAGCGGGTCATGCCGGTGGAATTGATCGTGCGTGACAGCTCCAGCCTCGACTGAGGTTCAACCCAAATCCCGTCATGTCCACACCCATGTCTTCACTCCCGGATTTCCGATCTCCCGAGGTGCTGCTGGCCCATGTGCAGCACACCATGCGCTTCTATCACCCGCGCTGCATCGACCCCAGCGGGGGCTTCTTCCACTTCTTCCGGGACGACGGCAGCATCTACGACGCCCATCAGCGGCATCTGGTCAGCAGCACCCGCTTTGTTTTCACCTACGCCATGGCCTGGCGCCACTTTGGTGACCCGGCGCATCTGGAGGGGGTACGGCATGGCGTGCGCTTCCTGCGGGAGGCGCACTTCGACCCGGCGCAAGGTGCTTATGCCTGGCTGCTGGACTGGCGTGACGGCCAGGCCCGTGTGCTGGACGGTACGCGCCACGCTTACGGCATGGCCTTTGTGCTGCTGGCCTATGCCCATGCCCTCATGGCTGGCGTGGAAGAAGCCCGCCCGTGGCTGGCGGAGACCTTTGAGCTGATGGAGTGGCGCTTCTTCAGCGAGACCGACGGTCTCTATGCTGACGAAGCCAGTGCCGACTGGCGGGTGCTGTCGCCCTATCGTGGCCAGAACGCCAACATGCATGCCTGTGAGGCAATGCTGGCCGCTTATGACGCCACGAAGGAACTGCGGTATTTGCAGCGGGCCGCTCTGATTGCACGCAACATCACGCAAGGTCAGGCCGAGCGCTGTGGCGGGCTGGTCTGGGAGCACTACGACGCGCAATGGCAGCCGGACTGGATGTACAACAAGCATGACCCGGCCAATCTCTTCCGGCCTTGGGGATATCAGCCTGGGCATTTCACCGAATGGACCAAGCTGCTGCTGCAATTGGAGACCCATGACGACGCACTGCAGCAGGACCTGAGCTGGGTGCTGCCCACCGCCACGCAGTTCTTCCGGGTGGCCGTGCGCCGTGGCTGGGACGCCGAGTTCGGCGGCCTGTGCTACTCGCTGGCGCCGGACCTGACCGTCTGCGACGCCGACAAGTATTTCTGGGTGCAGGCCGAGAGCATGGCCGCCGCCGCCCTGCTGGCCGAACGGACCGGTGATGCCGTCTATTGGGACTGGTATCAGCGGCTCTGGGCCTACAGCTGGACCCATTTCGTCGACCATGAACACGGCGCCTGGTGGCGCATCCTGGATCGAGAGAACCACAAGCTCAGTGATGAGAAGAGCCCGGCAGGCAAGGTGGACTATCACACCATGGGCGCCTGCTACGACATCGTGAAGGTGCTGAAGCGACTGCCCTCGCAGGGCTGGCGACGCTGAAAACACCCTCGCCCCCCAGCCTCAAGGGAGACAAAACGATGACGACCATGAACGGAGCATCCGTCTGGGCGCCTTGAAGCAGAGCGATTCGAATCGCTTCTACCAGCGGCACGGGTTCGAGCTCACCGAAGAAGGAGAGTTGGATCTCTATTACCTCCGCGCACCGGTCGGGGTCTGAGCGCTGGCGTCAGTGACCGCAAAAACCTGCGGTCACTGACGGCTGTGAACACCCTGGAACGCCTTATTTGCAGACGTTCGCATCAACGGCTGAACCGTCCCACAGGCGCTTGAGGTTGTTGTACTTGTCCTGGGACACCGTCTGCCAGTCGTCTTGCAGGATGCCGCCGGTGTCTCCGGAATTGGGATTCCAGGACCAGTAGAAGAAGTTGCGCACGCCCTTGCACTTCAGCCAATCCACAAACTTGACCTGCCACTGGCGGTCCTTGTCGGTGAAGCGTCCACCGAATTCGCCCAACACCACGGCGTTCTGAGCCATGAAGCGGCCGAGCTGGTTCTGCCAGATCGGGGGCAGGTTGTTGGGGAAACCCGTGCCGTCATTGAAATACGGCTGGTTGCTCACCGAAGGGCCATAGATGTGCGGCGACAGCACCAGCTTGTTGCGCGGAATCTTGGTGGTGTCGATCGGGTAGCAGCTCACCGGCTCGATGTTGCCGCCCCACCAATGGGCATCAGGGTTCTCGCAGCGGCCGCCGTTGTCCGACACCCCTTCCACAAACACCAGCAGCTTGCTGTTGGAGCTGAGTACCGCGCTGCCGGCCCGTTCGGCTGCCAGCTTCCAGTCATTGTTGATGTCGCCCGTGCCCCAGAACGCCCCACTGCCCCCGGTGCTGTGCGGCTCATTCTTCAGGTCGATCGCAAAGACATTGGGGACATTCTTGTAGCGGTCCGCCACGAATTGAAGATCCGCCACCCATTGATCCAGCGTGTAGCCAGGAATCTGCGGTGTGGTGGAGATGGCATTGCAATCGGGCCGATGGTGATCCAGCAGCACATAAAAGCCCTGTGTGGCGAATTCAGCCACGATGCGGTCCAGCACCTGCAAGGGCGTCTTGTTGGCCAGGTCGGCGTTGACGCTGGTATTGAGGGCGCCACTCGGGCGGCCGATGGAACGCAGCGTGGTGGGGCAGAACGGCAGACGGACGGCATTGAAGCCCAGCGTCTTCATCTGGCTGATCATGTCCTTGTAATTGCGCTGCCACAGGCCGTGTGCCACCAGGTCCGGGGTTTCGAAACCAAACCAGTTCACGCCACGCAGAGACACCACCGCGCCCTTGGCGTCGAGGATGCGGCCATCCGTGGCCACGCTGAAGGGCAACGCAAACTGGCCTGCGGCGGGGACGGACAGGTCGCCACCGGGGGCAGGAGCAGGGGCTGGCGCTGGTGAAGGCGCTGGGGCCGGTGTGGGTGCCGGTGCCGGTGCTGGAGCCGGAGACGGGGCTGGGGCCGGTGAGGGCGCGGGAGCCGGGGACGGTGCAGGGGAAGGTGCCCCCGCTTCACTGATACGGAAGGACGCATTGCTGGGTGCCGTGCCAGTGCCGCAAAAGCCAATCTCAAAGCTCTGGCCCGCTGCGGCCGGCGAATTCCAGCTGAGACCAGTCACCGCATAGGTGGAAGCATTGACGCGAGTGAACTGCCCACTCCAGCTGTTGTTGATCTGTCCATTGGGCAGATCGAATTGCAGCGTCCAGGTGCCACTGGCCGAGGTGCCGGGATTGCGAATGGTGACGTGGGAGCAGAAGCCGCCCGTCCAGACGTCCTGCGCCACTGTGACGCTGAGGGCCGCATGGGCCGGTGCCATGGCGCCAAATGCCATGGCCACCAGACTGCTGCGCAGGAGAAATTGGCGAGGGAGAGCGCGCATGATGACAATGCCTCATTCACTTTGAAGGCAATCAGTGTGCGGCAGTGCCGGTAAGCATCCAGCAATAAATGGTAAGAGAACCTTATGGATGCTTTGCCGGAATGCAATGAAAGTGGTCCATTCGCAGCAAGCATTCCCCCCCTCACCGAATGTAGGGAGAGCGCCGCTGCCGCACCTGGAGTAAGCTGCGGCCGCACCTGACGGTGCATGGAGCAGGCATGTTCTCTCACGTCTTCCTCGGCGTTACCAATTTCAATGAAGCCAAGGCGTTTTACGACCCGCTCATGGCGCTGATCGGCGCGCGGCCGCGTTTTTCCGACCACTCGCGTCCATGGGCCGGCTGGGAATCGTCGCCCGGCGTGCGCCCTCTCTTCATCATCGGCAGCCCCATCAATGGAGAACCGGCCACGGCGGGCAATGGCACGATGGTCGCGTTTCAGGTGCAGTCACGCGACCAGGTGGATGCGGCCCATGCGCTGGCCTTGTCCGGGGGCGGGCGGGATGAAGGGGCGCCTGGGTTGAGACCGGAGTACCACGCCCACTACTACGCCACCTACTTCCGCGACCCGGACGGCAACAAGATCTGCGTGGTGTGCCATGCTCCGATCGAACGGCACAACGAGCTGCCCTACGGAAGCCCTGCCTGACGGCGCGACGCTGCGCGGACGACATCCACGCAGGTCACAAGAGCCTGCCAGGGTGCCGTCGCCGGGCAGCGGCCAGAGCGCTTATTGGCAGACGGCGGTATCCACCGCTGAACCGTCCCACAGGCGCTTGAGGTTGTTGTACTTGTCCTGGGACACCGTCTGCCAGTCGTCCTGCAGGATGCCGCCCGTGTCGCCGGAATTGGGATTCCAGGACCAGTAGAAGAAGTTGCGCACGCCCTTGCACTTCAGCCAATCCACAAACTTGACCTGCCACTGCCGGTCCTTGTCGACGAACTTGCCGCCGAACTCACCCAGCACCACGGCATAAGACCCCATGAACCGACCCAGCTGGTTCTGCCAGATCGCTGGCATGTTGTTGGGGAAGGTGGTGCCGTCATTGAAATACGGCTGGTTGCTCACCGACGGGCCATAGAGATGCGGGGACAACACCAGCTGGCTGCGCGGGATCTTGCTTGCATCCATCGGGTAGCAGCTCACCGGCTCGATGTTGCCACCCCACCAATGGGCATCAGAGTTCTCGCAGCGGCCACCGTTGTCCGAGACCCCTTCCACAAACACCAGCAGCTTGCTGTTGGAAGCGAGTACCGCGCTGCCGGCTCGTTCGGCTGCCAGCTTCCAGTCATTGTTGATGTCGCCCGTGCCCCAGAACGCACCGCTGCCACTCACGCTATGCGGCTCATTCTTCAGGTCAATCGCAAAGACATTGGGCACATTCTTGTAGCGATTCGCCACGAACTGCAGGTCTGCCACCCATTGATCCAGCGTGTAGCCGGTGATCTGGGGCGTGGTGGAAATGGCATTGCAGTCCGGCCGGTGGTGGTCCAGCAAGACATAAAAGCCGTTGGTGGCGAATTCCGCCACCACCCGGTCCAACACTTCCAGCGGGGTCTTGTTGGCCAGATCCGGATTGACGGTGGTGTTGAGTGCGCCACTCGGGCGGCCAGTGGAATGCAAGGTGGTCGGGCAGAACGGCAGACGGACGGCATTAAAGCCCAGCGTCTTCATCTGGCTGATCATGTCCTTGTAATTGCGCTGCCACAGGCCGTGTGCTACCAGGTCCGGGGTTTCGAAACCAAACCAGTTCACACCGCGCAATGACACCACTGCACCTTGGGCATCCAGGATGCGGCCGTCGGATGCAACGCTGAAGGGCAAGGCGAAGCTGCCGGTGGCGGGGACCGACAGGTCACCGGCGGGTGCGGGTGCGGGTGCGGGTGCGGGTGCTGGGGCGGGCGACGGCGACGGCGACGGAGCCGGTGTGGGCGCTGGAGAAGGAGCGGGGACCGGCGCGGGAGCGGGCGACGGGCTCGGTGCGGGTGCCGGAGATGGGCTCGGGCTCGGCGATGGCGAGGGTGCCGGAGATGCCGTCGGCGGCGACGCCGGCCCGGCGCTTGCATCCGTCTTGTCAGAACCTCCGCCGCAGGCTGTCATGGAAGCGGCGGCCAGCAAGGCAGCCAGGCTGGAAGTCAGAGGAGGACGGGGGCACTTCATCGCGGCGGTGGAATCCAGGAGAACAGGCCCGCGATGTTCGTTGAAAGCGCTTTACCACTTCGTCACATTGTGTCCCTGCGGCGGACAACTTCGTCTCCATTGGTAAACGTCTCCAGGGGTCAACAACACCCCGGTGCTCCAAGAACGCGCCGCCGAATGACAGCCTCTTGAAGCGCAGGTAACAGCACCGTTTCCGGGGACACGCCGCCGATGCCCTCGCCGCCGCTCCGGCATTGACACAAAGCATTCACCCGACTGTCAAACGCCCTCCTGAAGATGCAGCCGGCTCGCAGCGGCGCGCACAAGGGCCCTGCCCCTGCCGACCGCCCCCAAGGTCCGATCTTCAGGAGCTTTCCTCATGCGTGTTTCCATCCCGCGTCTTTCCATCCCGCGTCTTTCCATTCCCCAACTTTGCCGCCTGGCCCTGCCGCTTGCACTGGCGCTGACCACCTCGCTGCTCCCGTCGCTGGCGTCGGCCACGGTCCTCACCTTCGACGATCTGGGTGACGACGGCGATGTTCCGGTCCATTACGGCGGGCTCGACTGGTCGGGCAGCAGCTGGTTCCAGTACGCCGGTGAACAAGCGCCGTTTGCGGCCCATTCCGGCGACCGCCGCGCCACCCTGGGCTGGGACGGCGGCGCCGACACCAGCGCGGTCCGCTTCCAGACCGCCAGCAGCTTCGCCGGGGCCTGGTTCGCCGGTTATGAGGGCGTGTCCGTCACCATCGACCTCTACAGCGGCGGCACCCTGGTGGCCAGCACGGCCACGCTGGACCTGAGCGCCTCGCCGGTGTTCCTCGCCTCCAGCTACAGCGGCCTGTTGGACCGCCTGGTCTTCCGCAGCAACGACCCGGCCAACTTCGTGATGGACGACCTGACCTTCACCGCCGCCGTGCCGGAACCTTCCACCGCCGTGCTGAGCCTGGCCGGCCTCGGGCTGGTCGGTTTTGTCGCCCGCCGCCGTCGCCACGCCTGAGCCCAAGGAGCCCTGCCATGTCCCATTCCGATTCGCCCTCCCCATCCGCCGCGCGTCGGCAGTTTCTGCGCGCCATGGCCGGCACGGCCGGCGCCACCGCCGCCCTGGCCAGCTTTCCGCCCGCCATTGCACGCGCCCTCTCCATCCCCGCAGCCCGCCGCACCGGCACCATCCGGGATGTGGAGCACATCGTCATCCTGACGCAGGAGAACCGGTCGTTTGACCATTACTTCGGCACGCTCAACGGCGTGCGTGGTTTTGCCGATCCGTTCCCGATCCCGGTCGCGGATCAACCGGCCGCCGGCATCGTCGGCAAGACCGTCTGGACGCAACCCACCGTGGCCGGCACCGCCGTGCCGGCGATTGCGCCCTTCCACCTCAACACCACCCAGAACTTTTCGGTGATGCGGGTGAGCGGCACGCCCCACTCCTGGACCGATGCCCAGGCTGCCTGGGACCAGGGCCGCATGAATGCCTGGCCGCGCGCCAAGCAGAACCATTCGATGGGGCATTACCAGTCGGCCGACCTGCCCTTCCAGTACGCGCTGGCGAATGCCTTCACGCTCTGCGACGCCTACCACTGCGCCACACAGACGGGCACCAACACCAACCGGCTCTTTCTCTGGACCGGCACCAATGACCCGCTGCGCAAAGGCAATGGCCCGTCCACCGACAACAGCCACGATTGGTTCAACGCCAATCCCGCCGATGACTACACCTGGACGACCTATCCCGAGCGTCTGCAGGCCGCCGGCATCAGCTGGCAGGTCTACCAGAACATGGACGACAACTTCACGGACAACTCGCTGGCCGGCTTCAAGGTCTTCCGCGACGGTTGGTATCAGCGCCCGGGATATTCACAGGCCCTGAAAGACCGCGGCATTTCCACGCGCGACCTGGACCTGCTGCGCGAGGACGTGCTGAACAACCGCCTGCCGCAGGTGTCGTGGATCGTGGCCACCGCCGAGGGTTCCGAGCATCCCGGCCCGTCCAGCCCCGCCCAGGGCGCGGACTACACCGCCAAGGTGCTGGATGCGCTGACCGCCAATCCGGAGGTCTGGAGCAAGACCGTGCTGTTCGTCAACTTCGATGAAAACGACGGCTTCTTCGACCATGTGCCGCCCCCGGCCGCACCGTCGTATGTGGCCTGGGATGCGGACCCCGCCAAGGCCCTGCTCGCGGGTGCCTCCACGGTGGACACGACCGGTGAGTACCACGAGATTCTGAATGGCTCCGCACCGCAGACCCTGCACCGCCCCTACGGCATGGGCCCGCGTGTGCCGATGTATGTGATCTCACCCTGGAGCAAGGGTGGCTGGGTGAACTCCCAGGTGGCGGACCACACCTCCTTCCTGCGCTTTGTGGAGGCCCGCTTCGGCGTGATGGAGCCCAACATCAGCGCCTGGCGCCGCGCCGTGGCCGGTGACCTGACCTCCTGCTTCAACTTCGCCGACCCGGAGGACAGCGAATTCTTCTCCAAGCTGCCCACCACCATCGCACTGGCAAACCGGGCCCGCGCGCTGCCCGGCACCACCACCCCGGTCCTTCCCGGCAGCGTGGTTGCACCGAGCCAGGCCACGGGTGTGCGGCCCGCACGGCCACTGCCTTATGACCTGCAGGTCAGCGCCCGGATTGCACCGGCCGCCGCGCTGGGGGCCTCCACCGTCGCTCTGAACTTCGAGAACACCGGCCGCGCCGCTGCGGTGTTCCATGTGTACGACCGCCTGCGTCTCCCGGAGCTGCCACGCCGCTACACGGTGGAACCGGGCAAGCAGCTCACCGGCAGCTTCACGCCGGCCAGCAGTGGTGCCTACGACCTGTGGGTGATGGGCCCCAACGGCTTCCATCGCCACCTGGCAGGCAATGCCCGACGCGCGGCCGCCGCCGGCCAGCCCAACCCGGATGTGGGAGCCCGCGCCGAGCCGGCCAGCGGTGAACTGGTGCTCACGCTCACCAACACCGGCCCGGTGGCTGCCAGCTTCACCCTGGTACACAACAAGTACCGGCAAGTCCCGGCGCAGACGGTGAATGTGCCGTCACGCAGCAGCAGCGTACTGCGGATTCCGGTGTCCACCAGCGCCCACTGGTATGACGTCTCGGTGCGTGTGGGCGGCCAGGCGGACTTCCTGCGCCGCTTTGCGGGCCACATCGAGACCGGCCAGCCGTCAGTGTCGGACCCGGCCATGGAAGGTGCGGCGGTGACCGAGCAATTCCGCGTCGCGGGTTGATCGAGATGCCCGCCACCGCCCGAAGCGGTTAACATCCGCCTCGCCTTGGGTGCGTTCTTTCCGATGGGGAAGAGCGTTAAACGGGAAACCGGTGACGTGGTGGGATCGCAAGGCCCCACCACCAGTCCGGTGCAGCCCCCGCTGCTGTAAGCCAGACGAACCTGCATACCAGCCACTGTGAATGTCACGGGAAGGCGCAGGCAAGGATGACGGCGAGCCAGAATACCGGCCCGATGGCGAGATGTCAGCACCATTCCCCGGGGCGAGGGAAGCCGCTGTCGGTACCGCACCGCCCTTGATGGCCTTGTGGTTGCTGATGTTGCCGCCGTAGCTCCCGTGATTGGTGTCGAGTTTGAACCATTCGACGGGAGGTATCGAATGCACATCATGGAGGGCTTCCTGCCTTTCAAGCATGCGCTTGCGTGGACGGTGGCGTCCGCACCCTTTCTGGCCTGGGGCCTGGCCTCCATGGGCCGCCGCCTGCGCGCCCATCCCGAGCACCGCATGCTGCTCGGCGTCAGTGCCGCGTTTGCCTTCCTGCTGTCGGCGCTGAAGCTGCCTTCGGTCACCGGCAGTTGTTCGCATCCCACCGGCGTGGGGTTGGGGGCCCTGCTGTTCGGGCCTGCGGCCATGGTGCCGGTGGGGTTTGTGGTGCTGCTGTTCCAGGCCCTGCTGCTGGCGCATGGCGGCTTGACCACGCTCGGGGCGAATGTTTTTTCGATGGCCATCGTGGGGCCCTTTGTGGCGTACGGTGTGTTCCGCCTGGGCTGTGCGCTGGGGATGGGGCGCAGCCTGTGCGTCTTCCTGGCGGCCTGCCTGGGGGACCTCGCCACCTATGTCACCACGTCGCTGCAACTGGCGCTGGCATTTCCGGACCCGGTGGGCGGTGTGCTGCTGTCCTTCGAAAAATTCGCCGGCATCTTTGCGCTGACCCAGCTGCCGCTGGCCATCACCGAAGGGCTGTTGACGGTGTTGGTCGTGAATGCCATGGCGCAATTCAATGCGCGTGAGCTGCGGCTCATGCCGGTGCTGGCCCATGCGCGGAGGGCGGCACCATGAGCCAGCGCATCCGCCCACCGATATCGGATGGCGTGAGTGAGACGATGAGCGAGGCGCCGGCCACCCCAATGAGCCGGGTCGCG
Organism: Roseateles sp. SL47; assembly: GCF_026625885.1. Classification (NCBI taxonomy): domain Bacteria; kingdom Pseudomonadati; phylum Pseudomonadota; class Betaproteobacteria; order Burkholderiales; family Sphaerotilaceae; genus Roseateles; species Roseateles sp. SL47. The sequence continues at coordinate 405,464 of NZ_CP113068.1, forward strand.
ACCTGGACGATGTGGGCAGCGGTGCTTGCACTGACGGCGCTCCCACTGATGTGGGTGAGCAAGGCTCCGGCGAATGCCAGCGGCGCGGAAGGGGAGCTGTTTGAAGGGGCGGACAGCCGTGCCCAGCAAGCCATCACGCAGATCGCACCGGATTACAAACCCTGGTTCAGCCCGGTGCTGGAACCGTCCAGCAATGAAATCGCGTCCTTGCTGTTTGCGTTGCAGGCGGCAGCGGGCGCCGGGGTGATCGGTTATTGGTTGGGTCTGTCGCGGGCACGTGCGGCGGCGGCAAAGGCTGCCACTGCTGGCCATGTGGTGGGTACGGCCACCGCTACGGACAATACGGCAGATGCGGTCGATGCCGCAGCGGAGCTGCGCATCTCCGTGGCCCATGACCGGCGGCCCGATGTCGACGCTGAAGGAATGCCCTCGCCCACTCAGAACGGTCGCCGTGAGCATTGAGCGTCTGGCCTATGCCAGCCGGTGGCGCCCCCTGGCGCCGTCGGCCAAGGCCCTGTTCTGTGGCGGCGCCATGGCGGCGGCCTGGCTGGCTGCGTCCCCTTGGACCACCCTCGCGCTCGCGGGTCTGATGGCCACACTCACTGTGGTGGCGGCGGGCGTTCCGATGCAGGCCTATCTGAAAGTGGCGCTGGCGCCGCTGGGCTTTCTGTGCATCTCCTGCCTGACGATGCTGGTGACGCTGGCTCCTGGGAACAGCGGTCTGCATTGGCGGCTCGCGCCCGAGTTGCTGCCTCAGGTGGCCATGATTGTCAGCCGTGCCGCAGCCTTGTGCACCACCCTGCTGCTGCTGGTCCTCACCACGCCGCTGGGCGATCTGCTGGGGCTGCTGCGCCGGCTGCATGTGCCGGCCCTGCTGCTGGATCTGATGGCCCTGGCCTACCGCATGCAGGCGGTGCTGGCCGAAGCGATGCAGGACGGCCTGACCGCGCAGCGTGCGCGGCTCGGTTATGGCGGACGCCGTCAGGCCTTGCGATCCAGCGCACTGCTGATCAGCCGGATGGCGGTGCAGATCTGGGCCCGCGCCAGTGCGCTGCAGGCGGCTGCGGATGCCCGCAACTTCAATGGCGAACTCCGTGTGCTGCCCGCCAGCTATCCGCGCTGGCGGCTGCAATGCGCCGTCGCCGTGCTGGGTGGATTGGTGTTGATCGCGGGCGCGGCGTGGGTCGGTGCCGCAGGCGCCGGCAGCGGGAGCGCCGCATGAATCCGCTGATCGAGCTGGTGTCCGCCACCTATCTGTATCCCGACGGCACGGCCGGGCTGCGTGACTGCAGCCTCGCCTTGCGTGCGGGTAGCCGCAACGCGTTGCTGGGCCCCAATGGCGCGGGCAAGACCACCCTGATGCAGCACCTCAACGGTCTGCTGAAACCCGATGCTGGCCGCTTGTGCTGGCAAGGCCGGGGCGTCGACCATGGCCGTGAAGGGCTGCGCGCGCTGCGCCAGCAGGTCGGTCTGGTCTTCCAGAATCCGGACCGCCAGTTGTTCGCGGCGCATGTGGAAGAGGACGTGTCCTTCGGCCCGCTCAACCTCGGATTGAAGGAGCGGGAGGTCCGCGAGCGCGTCTCCGAGGCCTTGCACGCCGTCGGCATGCAGGCCCACGCGCGCACCCCCGTGCATCACCTCAGCTTCGGCCAGAAAAAGCGGGTGTGCCTGGCCGGGGTACTGGCCATGCGGCCCCAACTGCTGGTGCTGGACGAGCCGATGGCCGGCCTGGACCTGCCCATGCAGCAAGACCTCCAGCGCCTGCTGGACAGGCTGGTGTCGCAAGGCGTCACGGTGTTGCTCTCCACCCATGACGCCAGCTTCGCCGCTGACTGGGCCGACGAGATCCACGTCATGACGGCCGGCCAGTGCCGACTGTCGGCCCCGGTGGAAACGCTGCTGGCACAGCCGCAAGCCTGGCGGGACGTCGGCCAGTCCCCCCCGCCGGTGATGGCCTTGCATGCGGAGCTGGTCCGCCAGGGCCTGCTGCCGGCGCAACCCGTGCCCCGCTCCATCGACCGACTGCTGCACACCCTGCGTGCGCAGCCGCTCTCCCATTCTCAAGAAAGCGCACTCCATGAAGGCTGACATGCCAGGCACCGTCTGGTTCGTCGGGGCCGGCCCGGGCGATCCCGAACTCATCACCGTCAAGGGCCAGAAGCTGCTCGCCCAGGCGGGCGCCGTGCTGTTTGCCGGCTCGCTCGTCGACCGTGCGGCCACCACCTATGCACCGCCCGGCTGCGACATCCGCGACTCCAAGGACATGACGCTGGAGGAGATGACCGACTGGCTGGTGACCCGCACCCGCACCCACGGCACGGTGGTGAGGCTGCAGACCGGCGATCCGGCGTTATATGGCGCACTCATCGAAATGGCCCGGCCACTGGATGCGGCCGGCGTGCCCTGGCGCGTGGTGCCCGGTGTGTCGTCGGCCATGGCGTCGATGGCGGCGGCCGGTGAATCCATGACCCTGCCCGAGGTCACCCAGAGCGTGATCCTCACCCGCGTCGCCGGCCGCACGCCGATGCCGGAAGGTGAAGACCTGGCCGCACTCGCCGCGCACCACACCACGCTGTGCATCTTCCTGTCCATCACCTTGCTGCACAAGGTGGAGGCGGCCCTCCGGCAGGCCGGCTGGGCCGAGGACGCCCCGATGCTGGTGGTGCACAAGGCCAGTTGGCCGGGCGAGGAAATCGTCATCCGCGGCACGCTGGCCGACATCAAGCAGCGCTGCCGTGAGGCCGGTGTGGTCAGCCAGGCCATGATCGTGGCCAGCCCCACGCTGGGCTCGCGCCATTGGGAGACGCTGGCCCGCTCCAAGCTCTACGACCCCACTTTCACCCATCGATTCCGAAAGGCCACCGCATGATCAGCGCCACCGACACCATCCTGATTGTGGGCCACGGCTCGCGCGAGGACTCCGGCAACCAGGAGATCCTGGCGTTTGCTGCGCAATGGCAGACGCGCCAGCCGGACTGGCGAATCCAGGTCTGCTTCATTGAATTCGCACCGCCTTCGCTGCAGCAGGGGCTGCTGGAGGCCGCGCGCCAGTCCAGCCGCGTGCTGGTGGTGCCGCTGATCCTGAACGCTGCGGGCCACGTGAAGATGGAAGTGCCCGAAGCAATCGAGCAGGCCCGGGCGGCCTGCCCCGGCACCGAAATCCTGCTGGCACCCCATCTCACCGCCTGCGACCCGGTACTGACCGTGCTGCGACGCCGCCTGCGCCATGCCATGCAGGCGCTGGACATGCCGGACCCCACCACCACGGGCGTGGTGCTGCTGGGCCGCGGCTCGTCGGACCGGGGTGCCAACGGCGACATGGCGAAGATGGCCCGCTGGCTGCTGGAAGTGGGCGACCATGAACTGGTGGACCTGGCTTTCACCGGCATCACCTGGCCGCGGCTGGAGCGGGTGGTGCAGCGGCAGGTGCTGCTGGGCATGAAGCAGATCGTGGTGCTGCCCTACTACCTCTACACCGGCACGCTGATGCAGCGCATTCACCGGCAGGTGGACCATCTGCGGACGCAGTACCCGCAGGTGCGCTTCAAGAGCACCGAGCATTTCGGGTTTGAGCCGGAGATCTTTGACCTGATGAGCCAGCGCGTGCTGGACCTGGACGCCCAGGTGCCGGACAGCCGCCTGCCCTGTGACGGTTGCAGCTACCGGGAGCTGGCCCATGAAGCCGGCCACGGCCATTCGCATGAGCATACGCACGCTGCGCCAGCAGGCACTGCAGCCAAAGAGCAGCCGATTCATCTGCATGGGCATCAGCACCATGAGCATGAGCATGCACATGGGCACGAGCACCATGAGCATGAGCATGCACATGGGCACGAGCACGAGCACGATCACGGGCATGCGCACCACGATCATGGTCAGCATCCCGCCGCATCCTTGAGCCGCGAGGGCCAGACGGCATGAGCACCGTCAACGTCATCACCGAGCAGCTCACCCGGGCCGGTCAGGCCATCGAGCACGACAGCTTTTCCATCATCGATGCAGAAGCCGGCCCGCATGCTTACACCTCGCAGCAATGGGCCATCGTGCGGCGGATGATCCATGCCAATGCCGACTTCGACTTCAATGGCCTGACCGATTTCCATCCGGAGGCCGTGCATGCCGGCGTGGGCGCCATGCTGCGTGGCGGCACGCCGGTGGTGGCCGATGTGGAGATGATCTGCTCCGGCCTGTCCCGTCCGCGCCTGAACCACTTCGGCATGAAGACCTGGCAGTTCATCAGCGACGAGGATGTGATCGCCGCCGCTCAGGCGCAAGACACCACCCGCGCGGTGCAGGCCATGCGAAAGGCCCATCGGCAGGGCTTGCTGGATGGCGCCATCGTCGGCATCGGGAATGCGCCCACCGCGCTGATCGAGCTGGTGCGCTTGATCCGTGAAGAGGGGGTGCGCCCTGCGCTGGTGGTGGGCATGCCGGTGGGTTTTGTGTCCGCCGCAGAGTCCAAGGATCTGATGGCCGAGCTGCAGCAAGTGCCCTGGATCGTCATCCGTGGCCGCAAGGGCGGCTCCACCTTGGTGGTGGCGGCGCTGCACGCCCTGCTTGCACTGGCGGAAGCGCATCAGCGCAGCGCAGACGCGGCGCCCCAGGGGACTGCGGCAAGGCCCCAAGGGGCCGGTGCATGAAGGACAACAGCCAGGCAGCGCCACGCGGCACCCGCACCGGTTTCACCACGGGCGCCTGTGCGGCCGCGGCAGCCCGTGCCGCCGTACTGGGGCTAGCTGGCGGCGAGATCCCTGCCCGCATCGAGAGCCTGCTGCCCAACGGGCAACGCGTCTGGTTCGACGTTCACAACGGGCGCAGCGACGAGACCACGGCCCATGCCATGGTCATCAAGTTCGCGGGGGATGACCCCGACTGCACCGACGGGGCCCACCTCACCGTTGATCTGACGCTGCTGCCGGGCCAGGCCCAGGAGGTGACTTTCCACGCAGGGGACGGCGTCGGCATGGTCACCATGCCGGGCCTCGGCCTGGAAGTGGGAGGCCCCGCGATCAACCCGGTGCCGCGTCGCAACATTGCGGACAACCTCCGCGAGGCGGCCCCGCAGTTGCTGGCGCAACATGGCATTGCCGTCACCATCAGCGTGCCGGGCGGCCAGGAGATGGCCCGCAAGACCACCAATGCCCGCCTGGGCATCCTCGGCGGCATCAGCATCCTGGGCACCACCGGCATCGTGCGGCCCTACTCCACCGCCGCCTGGCGCGCCAGTGTGGTGCAGGGCGTGCAGGTGGCCGCCACCGTGGGCCATGGCCTGGTGGCGTTGACCACCGGCGGGCGCACCGAAAGCTTCGCCATTGCCGCGCTGCGCAGCGAACGTCCGGAATTGCCACAAGCCTGCTTTGTGCAGATGGGCGACTTCCTGCGTTACGCACTGGATGAAGCCGTGGCCCAGGCCATCCCGCTGGTGGTGCTGGCGGTGATGGTGGGCAAGCTCACCAAGATCGCCCAGGGCGAGACCATCACCCATGCCAATCGCAATGTGGTGGATACCGATCTGGTGGCCGAGATCGCGCGCCGCATCGGTGCCAGCGATGACGACTGCCAGGCCATTGCCGCCGCAGAGACCGCGCGCTTTGGTGCCGAGCTGATGGTGGAACGGGGCCTGGGCGATGCCTTCCACCACGCGCTGGCGCAGGCCGCCATCGACACCCTGCTGGCGCCGGATCGTTACGACCATGCCTTTGCCCTGCGGGTCATGGTGTGCGACTTCAACGGCCAGTGCGTGGCCGATGTTCGCTCCGCCCCGGCTCGCCCACGCGAGCGCCCGGCCACCGCTGGACGCACCGGCATCGACCATCTGCTGGACACGGACACCGCCTCGGACCTCTGAGGCCATCAAGGAATTCGAGTGAAAGATCCCAACCCTTGTCACATCGTCGGCGTGCTGGATGACGGCATGGCCAGCCTGAGTGCCACGGCCGGCGCACTGATCCGGTCGGCGGATGTGGTCATTGGCGGCAGCCGCACGCTGGAGCTGTTTGGCACCTGGTTCAAGCCGGGCGCCGTGCGGCACGACCTGACCGGCGCCTTGAGCCACGTACCGGAGTGGGTGCGCAGCGCGCGTGAACAGTTGCTGCGCTGCGTGGTGCTGGCCACGGGCGACCCCTTGTGCCATGGCATTGCGCCCTACCTCGCGCAGCATCTGTGCATCGATGCGCTGGAGATCCATCCCAACCTCTCTACGCTGCAACTGGCGTGTGCACGCATCGGCCTGGCCTGGCAGGACGCCCGCATTGTGTCGGCCCATGGCAAGGATGCCGGCGAATGGCACCGGGGCAACGGGCCCAGCCATGGCCTGTATCCGCTGGCGCAGGCGCTGCGCCAGCACGACCGGCTGCTGGTGCTCACCAGCCCCTGCAACAGCCCGGACCGCATTGCCCGTCTATTGAAGGCGGAAGGTCTGGCGGATGACTTCCATATGGCCGTGGCCGAACGGCTGCTGCAAGCGGAAGAGCGGGTGTTGCCGCAGCTGTCGCCAGCGGAGGCGGCGGAGATGACGTTTGCCGAGCTGAATGTGGTGCTGCTGTGGCGCCACGTGCCGGCCCCCCGGCCGGTGCGTTTCGGCCTGCCGGATGCGGCCTATCACCAGCGACAGCCGGAGAAGGGCCTGATCACCAAACAGGAAGTGCGGGCGGTCAGTCTGGCCCGCATGCAGTTGCGTGCGGACAGCGTGGTGTGGGATATCGGGGCCGGCTCCGGTTCGGTAGGCCTGGAAGCCGCCCGCCTGTGCCCGCAGGGGCATGTGCATGCCATCGAGAAAAATGAGGCGGATGTGGCCATTGCCCGCCGCAACCATGAAGCCTTTGGCGTGAGCAACTACAGCCTTCACTGGGGCAAGGCCCCGGAAGGGCTGGACACGTGGCCAGCCCCGGACGCCGTGTTCATCGGCGGCTCCGGCGGTGAACTGGCCACGCTGATCGGCGGCATTCTGGAACGGCTGCGTCCGCAGGGCCGGCTGGTGATGAACTTCGTCACGCTGGAAAACCTGGCCACCGCTACCGCCGCGCTGCAATCGCTGGTCGACCAGGGGGTGATGTGGGACGTGCTGCAGATCCAGGCGTCCCGCAGCAAGCCGATCCTGCACATGCATCGCATGGTGGCGGAGAACCCGGTGTGGATCGTCTGCGCCTGGCGCGGGCAGGCCACTGAAGGCGTCCAGGGAGGCCAGGATGAGTGACACGATCGGCGCGCCCGCATCCGCGCCCGTTAGCGCGCCCGTGACCGCCGCCACGCGTCCAGGCACCTTGTGGGGGGTGTCGCTGGGGCCGGGCGACCCCGGCCTGATCACACGCGCGGCCTGGCAGGCGCTGCAGCGAACCGATGCCGTCTGGGTCTATCCCGCCCGCAGCGGCAAGACGCCCAGTTATGCCTTTGACATCGTTCAGCGTGCCGGGCTGACACCGCCGGCCCAGCACACGCAACTGCTGTTCCCGATGACCCACGACGGCGAGAAACTCGCCCGCGCCTGGTTGAAGGCGGCCGACACGGTGCTGCCGTGGTTGCAATCCGGCCTGGATGTGTTGTTCCTGGTGGAAGGTGATGCCAGCACTTATGCCACCTTTGGGCATCTGGCACGCACCGTGCGCCATCTGAATGCCGACATTCCGGTGCAGACCATCGCCGGCGTGAATGCCTTCACCGCCGCGTGTGCCAGCGTGGACACGCCCTTCGCCGAGCAGGACGACACCGTGGCCATCGTGCCGGCGGCTTATGGCGTGAGTGCAGTGGAGCGCCTGCTGCCGGACTTCGACACGCTGGTGCTGATGAAGATCAAACCGCTGATCGGCGACCTGCTGGATTGGCTGGAGCAGCGTCGACTGCTGGACGGCGCGCATTTCATTGAACGGGTGGGGGCACCGGACGAGCGGCGCCTCTCCGGGCCCGCCCTGTTGTCGCTGCGCGGAGAGAAGGTCAGTTATCTCTCGCTGCTCATCGTCAAGAACCCGCATCGCATTCGCGGTGAACGCATCAAGGGCTGCCTCAAGAAGAGCAGCCCGATTCCGGACGTATTGGAAACGCCATGACCGCCTCCCAGCCCTCCTCCCCCGCGAACCTCCCCACAGCGACTGCAGGCGCGACCACCGTCGTCACCACCGCCACCTCCACCACGAGTGCCAGCACTAGCGCCACGGACCCGCGTGTGTGCATCGTTGCCATCACCAAGCATGGCGCCGCCCAGGCGGCCAAGCTGGCAGCCGCCCTGCCTCAGGCGCAGGTCTGCACTTCCGCCAAATTCGCCGAGGCCTTTGCCGGCCTGCCCAACACGGTGAAGGCCTATGACGGCGCGCTGCGGGACCAGATCGGCCCGCTGTTTGCCGAGCAGGACCAGTTGGTGTTCTTTGTGTCGCTCGGCGCCGTCGTGCGGCTGATTGCGCCGCACCTGCGGGACAAGGATGTGGACCCCGGCGTGATCGTGGTCGATGACGCCGGGCAATACGTCATTCCGGTGCTGTCCGGCCATGTGGGCGGGGCCAACGAATGGAGCGAGCGGGTGGCTGACCTGATCGGCGCCACACCGGTGCTCACCACCGCGTCCGATGTGGGCAAGACCATTCCGGTGGACATTCTGGGCCGCCATCTCGGCTGGCGGGTGGAAGCGCCGAAGATCAACATCACCCGGGTCTCCGCCCATGTGGTGAATGGTGAGCCCATCGCATTTGTGCAGGAGGCCGGCAGCCGCCACTGGTGGACACGGCCAACGCCCTTGCCGGGCAACGTGCATCTGTTTGACCACTTCAAGGACGTCGATCTCTCCCGCTTTGCCGCCGTGCTGTGGGTGACCCATGCGCCGGTGGCGCCCACTCTGTGGGAGCAGTTGCAGGAGCGGCTGGTGGTCTACCGTCCGCCCGAAGCCAACCAACCGGGCACCCCCGGGGCGGCTGCATGACGCCCTTCCTGGTCACCCTGGGCATCGGCTGCGACCGGGGGACGGCGCAGGCCACGATCCAGGAAGCGGTGGACCTGGCCCTGGCGCAGGCCGGGGTGTTGGCCGGCCAGGTCAAGGCGGTGGCCAGCATCACGCTCAAGGCCGATGAACAGGGCCTGCTGGACCTCGCCGCCGCACACGGCTGGCCGCTGCAGTTCTTCCCGCCGGAGGCTCTGGCCGCTGTACCGGTGCCCAACCCGTCGGAGACCGTTCGCCGCCACACCGGCACGCCCTCTGTCAGCGAGGCGGCCGCCCTGCTGGCCGCCGGCCCCCACACCCCCATGACCGCACTGGTGCTGGAGAAACTGCGCCACCGCGGCAACGATGGCCGCCACGCCACCGTATCGATTGCAAGGAAAACGCCATGACACAGGACACCCCCGCAGCCGCAGCCCCCAGCGCCGGAAAGATCATGCTGGTGGGCATCGGCCCCGGCAGCGTGGAGCACATGACCCAACGCGCGCGTGATGCCATTGCCGAGGCCGATGTGGTCATCGGCTATGTCACCTACATCAAGCTGGTGGCCGATCTCATCGAGGGCAAGGAGATCATCCGCAAATCCATGACGGAAGAGCTGGACCGGGCAGTGAGCGCTCTGGAAGCCGCCCGGCAGGGCAAGAAGGTGGCCCTCATCTCATCGGGTGATGCCGGGGTGTACGGCATGGCCGGCCCGACCTATGAAGTGCTGTTCCAGGCCGGATGGACGCCCGAAGACACGGTGCAGGTGGAGATCATCCCCGGCGCGTCGGCACTGAACAGCTGCGCGGCCCTGGTCGGTGCACCGCTGACGCATGACTTCTGCGCCATCTCGTTGTCCGACCTGCTCACCCCCTGGCCCACCATTGCCCGCCGGCTCGATGCCGTGGCCATGGCCGACTTTGTGGTGGCGCTCTACAACCCGAAGAGCGGCCGCCGCACCCGGCAGATCGTGGAAGCGCAGCGGCTGTTCCTGCGGCACCGTCGGGCGGACACGCCAGTGGCCATCGTCAAGAGTGGCTATCGGCGCCGACAGAACATCGTCTTCACCACGCTGGACCAGATGGCGGAGGCGGACATTGGCATGCTCAGCACCGTGCTCATCGGCAACAGCAACACCTTCATCCGCCACGGGCTGATGGTGACACCACGGGGTTATGCCAACAAATACGACATGGCCGATGGCGGCAGCACGCGTGAAGGTGAGAAGGCGGGACGTTCCTTGTCCACCGGGCTGCTGGGCTGGCTGCAGCAGGTGAAGCTGGAGCATGCAGAAGGGGCGGACGTCGCCGCGCTGGCCCGGCGCCATCGCCTGCCGGAAGACTACATTGCCGAGGTGCTGGCCGAGCCGGAAGAGGCCCTGGAAGAACCCGCGCAGGCCGAGGAGGATGTGGCATGAGCCAGCCGGAGATCATCAAGCCCAAGATCGGCGACTACCGGCGTCACATCCTCGTGTGTACCGGAGAGCGATGCACCAGTGACGGCGCGTCTCAAGCCCTGTTTGACAGCCTGGGGGACAAGTTCAAAGCGGCCGGACTCAACGCCGGCCCACTGCGGGTCAAACGGACCCGGGCCAGTTGTTTTGCGGCCTGCAAGGGCGGGCCGATTGTGTGTGTGCAGCCTGACGGCACCTGGTACTACAACGTGACGCCGGAGAATATGGACCGCATCATCGAGCAGCACCTCTGCGGGGGGCAGCCGGTGGAGGACCTGGTGTTCCATCAGGCCCAGTCACCGGAAGAAGAAGCGGCGGATGCGGCCGTGGGTGCGTCCGTGGATGCGGCCGTGGATGCGGCGGGAGCCACACGGTGAAGTCGGAGGTGATGCTCAGCCCGGGCAGCGTTGCCCTGGTGGGCGCCGGACCCGGCGCGGCCGATCTGCTGACCATCCGCGCCTGGCATTGCCTGCAACAGGCGGATGTGGTGCTTCATGACCAGTTGGTGAGCCCGGACGTGCTGGCCCTGCTGCCGGATCGTGCCGAGTGCATCAGCGTCGGCAAGGCCGGTGGTCGGCACAGCTGGGCTCAGCGCGACATCTGCAGCCTGATGGTGGAGAAAGCCCGCGCCGGCCACCGCGTGGTGCGGCTCAAGGGCGGCGACCCGTTCATCTTTGGCCGGGGGGCGAAGAGATGGAGGCGCTGCTGGCGGCCGGCATCGCGGTGCAGGTGGTGCCCGGCATCACCGCCGCCGTGGGTGCGGCGGCGTGGCTGGGGGTGCCGCTCACGCATCGGGATCATGCCCACAGCTGCATCTTTGTGACGGGCCATCTGCAGCACGACACCCTGGCGCTGAACTGGGCCGCACTGGCCCAACCCCGGCAGACGGTGGTCATCTACATGGGCATGACCGGTGTGGAGACCATCTGCAGGGAGTTGCAGGCGGCAGGGATGCCCGCCAGCACGCCGGTGGCGGTGGTCCGGTATGCCACTCGGCCAGAGCAGGAAGTGTGGACGGCCACCGTCGCCACGCTGCCGGACCTGATCCAGCAGCGGGGGCTGCAGCCCCCGGCGCTGCTGGTGATCGGCACCGTGGTGCGTCTGCTGGACGGTGCCCTTGGCGCGGACGTCAGGTCTTGAGGCTCCCGTGGGGGCTCGCAGTGGTGCTCGCTGTGGTGCTCCCCTTGGCGCTCCCCTGGGTGCCTGCATTGAGGCTGCGATGGGCGCCGCCCTCCCGAGAGCGATCGACGCCACGCCTGCGCCACATCACCAGCAGCCCCACGCCGGTCAGCAGCATGGCGTAGGTGGCCGGCTCCGGCACCGGTGCCGCCAACTGTTCAAACGCCAATTGCTGAAGCGCGCTGGCCTGCGCGGTCGTGATGCCCAGCTGGGCGGCCGACGTCTCATTGGCGCCCAGGCTGCGAGGGTCCAGGCCGGTGATGTGACCGAAGATGGTCAGCGCCTCCAAATAGCTGCCGTAGACGCTGGCGTGGTAGTTGTCGTTGGCCCAGAGCTTCACCTTGCCAGGGTCAATGCCGTCATACGGATTGATGTCGGCAAAGCCCTGCGACATGGCCCGATTCCAGGCCAGCCCCACCGGAATCACGCCCTGGATGTTGTCCGAAGCCGCATCGGCCAATTGATAACCGGCATTCACATCCAGCGCCATCTGGTAGATGGATTGCCCGTACCAGGCTCCCGTGGTGGGATAGGTCTGGTCTGCGCGTGACCAGGTGGCCAGCAGTTGCACATCCACCTGGCTGTTCCTGGCCTTGAAGGTGTTGGCCAGCAGGCCGGCATATTGAATCAGCTTGGCCGGATTGCCGGGGTGGTTGGCATCCAGCGTGCTGTAGCTCTGCAGCACCACCTTGTCCCAGGGCTTGTCCAGCACCGCCAACTTGTTGTTGTAGTGATAGTCCAGCCCCTGGCCGCCGGCAGTCTCCAGGCTCACGTCATAACTCAGGCCCGCCTGCACGGTAAAAGCCTTGAAGAGCGCGGGAATGCCACCGATGCCCTGCTGGTTCAGGTCGGTGACGGTGTTGGCATGCCAGTACTTGACGGCGGAGCCTTCCGCGTAAGTGAAGCTGTTGCCCACAAACAGGATGGTCTCGGCCTGTGCAGCGCCAAGGCCCCAGGTGAGCGAAACGCCCACCAGCAGGCCTCCCAGGGGTCTGCGCCATGCAGTGCGGGTGGCAAGTCGCTTCATCACGTGCTGTCTCCTTGGGACCTGAACTTCGGTCTGTGGTGGGAGCAACTGATCGTGCCGATGTGCCGGGCTTTGACCAGACAATGGCGTCACCACTGGGAGCGACAGGTCTGTCCCTTGCGTGGAGCGCTCCGTGGCCCATCGCTTGCCGTGGGGTCTTTGCCGTACGGTGCACTCAAGCTGTTTCCGTGCGCCGGGCCGGGCGACCCGCACATGCGTTGCGACACAATGGCCACCGCCATCACCGCCATCACCGCCATCACCGCCGCTAGCGCATTGAACACTTCAGCATTCAGGGAGAGAGGGTCATGAGCCTCGGCGCCGTCACACCCATTCTGCGCATCTTTGATGAAGCCAAGGCGCGGGAGTTCTATGTGGACTTCCTGGGCTTCCAGGTCGATTGGGAACATCGCTTCGAACCCACGCTTCCGCTGTACCTCCAGATTTCTCGTGACGGCTGTGTGCTGCACCTGTCCGAACATCACGGTGATGCCTGCCCTGGCGCGGCCGTGCGGATCGACACCACCGACATTGGCACCCTGCATGCTGAGCTGCTGCAGCGGAACTATGGCTATGCCCGTCCGGGCATCGAAGACGCGCCCTGGGGCGCTCGCGAGGTGTCGGTGAAAGACCCTTTTGGCAATCGCCTGACCTTCACCATGGAGTTGCCATAGTGCCTCCGTTCTGCTGAGAGAGACCTTCCGCGGAATCGCGCACCAAGGAAGCAAGAGGCCCAGGGGATACAGCCCAGGGAATACAAGCTGCCCAAGGCCTGACCCTGCAGGAATTGTCCAGACGGAAGCGGTGGCCCCTTTCCTGACGCACGCGCATTTTTTTCCAGCTCGACACATTGAGCCGCACGGGAAGGCCCATTCCACCGGCATTGCCAAGTTTCGTAGCGGGTTTTCAAAGTTTCGGTAAAGCCCGCTCCCGGAGCCTGGCACTGGGCTCATGATGCTGCCGAAATTCGGCGGCCCGCCTTTGCGGCCGCGCCTCACGCCCCACCGCATTCATGAGCCCCACGTCCCCTGCCCCGCTTCGCCCCCGCACCGCCGTCCTGCATCAATGGGTCGGCATGGGGGACCTGGTCTGGCATGTGCCCTATCTGCGGCGCATTGCCGAGACCAGCAGCGAGGGCAAGGTGTCGCTGATCGCCTCTCCCACCACCTTTGCGCGCGACCTCGTCGGCCACGAGCCCTGGCTGCACGAAGTGATCGACTTCGACCGGCATCCGCGCCGTGAGGAAGGCCGACGCGGCCGACATCGGGGGGTGGCCGGCCTGTTCCGCATGGGCCGCGAACTCCGCGCTTATGGCTTTGAACGCATCATCCTGCTCACGCATCACACCAACCGCTCGGTGGTGGCCAATGTGGCGGGCATTCCGCAGCGGCTGGGATATGGAAGCAGCTGGCTGCAACGTCGCCTGCTGAGCCAGGGGCCTTTCATCCGCCCCTATGCCGGCCCCGCCGTGAAGGCCTACAAGGACGTGACCGCCTTCGCCATCGCCCAGGGATGGGCCTCCGAACCCATCGTACCCAGCTTGGTGGTACGACCGGAGGCGCTGGAAACGGCACGTTTGCGGTTGATCGGTCTACCGCGCCCGCTGGTGGCCCTGGCCATTGGCGCCTCCGAGCCCTACAAGCAGTGGGGCGCTGAACGCTTCTCCGCCCTGGCCGCCAGCCTGGCTCATGCCGGATGCGGTGTGGTGCTGCTGGGCGGCCCTGCGGAACGCGCACTGGCGCAGGAAGTGCGGAACACCCTGGACGCTGCGCTGAGGCCGCAGGTGCTCGCCATCACGGACGGCAGCGTGGCGGAGACCGTGGCCACGCTCTCGCTGATGCATGTGTGCGTGGGCAACGATACCGGCGCTGCGAATATTGCCGCCGCAGTCGGCACGCCGACCTGGGTGGTCCTCGGCCCCCGCCCGCCCCTGGAGCACGACCCGCAGACGCTGCGGGGCATCGTGTCGCCACGGCTGGAGGACATCACCGCCGGTGATGTTGTGGCCCGGATGATGAGCGCCTTGCGGCGGGCCCCGGCGGAACTGAAGCGCGAGCCGGCGGTGCTCTGATCCAGGCCCCCAGGCTCCAAGCTCCCCCCTCCATGACGCACGCCCCTGATCCATCGTGACCCGACCCGACGCCGACCTGCGCCCCGTCACCGCCGTCCACATGCGCCACAACGGCATGGGCGACCTGGTGTGGCATGCCGAATATTTCCGGCTGGTGGCGGCCACCAGCCGGGATGGCCAGGTGACGATTGTGGTGCCGCCCTCCACCATGGCGCGAGAACTGCTGGGCCACGAGCCCTGGGTGCGCGAGGTGATCGACTACGACCGGCGCCCCCGCCGCAGCGAAGGCCGTCAAGGCCGCCACAGTGGCCTCACCGGCCCGCTTCGCTTCGGCGCGGTGCTGGCCCCCCTGGGCCTGGAGCGCATGGTGCTCTTCTCCGACCGGCCGATGCGCACGCTGGTGGCCTGCTTTCGCGCCGGCATCCGCACCCGCCTGGGTTACGGCAACACCTGGCTGCAACGCCGCCTGCTGACCCGGTCCCGCTGGATCGAGCTCTACAACGGTCCTGCCGTCGGGCTTTATCACGACGCCAGCCGGTTCGCAATGGCGCAGGGCTGGTGCACCGCGCCCGTGGTGCCTCGGCTGACGGTACGGACCGATGCCGTGCGGCGCATGCGTGCCCGTCTGGCCTCGCTGCCCTGGCCGCTGCACGTCCTGGCCATCGGCGCGTCCGAGGCCTACAAGCAGTGGGGGGCGCGGAACTTCAGCGCCCTGGCCAATCTGCTGGCCACCCGGGGCCATGGCGTGGTGCTGCTGGGGGGGCCGGCCGAAACCGCGCTGGCCCGGGAGATCCTGGCGGGCATGCATCCCGCACTGCGCACGAAGGTGCTCGCCTTGACCGACACAACAGTCTCCGACAGTGCGGCGGTGCTGTCGCTGGCCCAATCCTGCATCGGCAATGACACCGGCATGACCAATATTGCGGCTGCGGTCGGCACCTCGACCTATGTGGTGCTGGGCCCGCGTCCGCCCCTGGAGCATGACCCCGGACGCATGACCCTGCTGCAGGCGCCCGCCTTGAGCGACATTCGCGCCGATCTGGTGGCACAGCGGGTGCTGCGCCTGGAGACCGCCACCCCGGCCGCCAGCACGCCGGTGGCAATGACCGGCAGCGGATTCAATCGTCCCCTGGGGGCGGCCTGACGCCCAACAGCGCCCCCACGGCGGACGCCAGGGACCGATGGCAGGGGGTGTCTCGCAGCGCGTCCGGCAATGCGCCGGGCAATGATTCCGGACGCCCTTCGCCATTCGTCGCCAGCAGGGCGTAGTGGGCCACGCCGGCATTGCGCGCCGCTTCAATGTCAGACACCTTGTCGCCAAACAGCACGGACCGCGTCAGATCAATGTCCAGCGCACGTGCCGCCCGAAGAATCAAACCGGGGCCAGGCTTGCGGCAGTCACAGTCCACCGCATAAGCAGCCACCGAGCCACCAGGCAGATGCGGGCAATATTCGATGGCATCCAGCGTGATGCCCTCGCACAGCAGATGTGCACGCAGTTGGTCCCCCAGCCGCTGCACGTCCGCCTCGGTGTAATAGCCCCGGGCAATGCCGGACTGGTTGGTCACGATGACCAGCGCATATCCGGCGTCCTGCAAGCGCCACAGGGCCGCGACGGCCCCGGGCACGAACTGGAAGTCTTCCCACTTGTGGACATAGCCGTGATCGATGTTGATCACGCCATCGCGGTCCAGGAACGCCGCCGGACGGCCCATCAGTCCGCACCTGACTGACGGATGCGCTGCACCAGCGCGGTGGTGGAATAGCCGGAGACAAAGGGAATCGCCAGCGACGAGCCACCCCAGGACCGCACGAGACGGGTCTCCGCCAGCGTTTCCATGTCGTAGTCACCGCCCTTCACATAAATCTCCGGCCGCACCCGCGACAGCAATTCGCACGGGGTGGGTTCATCGAAGAACAGCACGGCATCCACGGCGCTCAGGCCAGCCAGCACCAGGGCGCGATCCAGGTCGCGGTTCAGCGGACGGTCGGGCCCCTTGCCAAGGCCGCGGGCAGACGCGTCGGAATTCAAGGCCAGGATCAGGCTGGCGCCCTGCTGGCGTGCCGCATGCAGGTAGGCCACATGACCCCGGTGGAGCACATCAAAAACGCCGTTGGTGAACACCCAAGGACGCGGCAGGTGGGCCAGCACCTGCTGGAGCGCGCCCTCTGGCAGGGTGCGGCCATCGATCAGTTTGTCTTCCAGCGCCGGTGCGCTCATGCAGCCAATTCCTCGTAACTCACGGCGGCAGTGCCGAACTTGCCAACCACGATACCACCGGCCTTGTTGGCCAGCCGCATCGCCTCGCCCAGCGGCTGCCCAGCCGCCATCAGGGCGGCCAGGGTGGCAATCACCGTGTCGCCGGCACCGGTCACATCAAACACCTCCCGCGCGCGGGCCGGCTCATGCTGGATGGCCTGCGGCTCGAAGAGGGTCATGCCCTCTTCCGACCGGGTGAGCAGGATCGAAGGAATGCGGATTTCGTTGCGCAGCGCGTCCACCCGGCGCACCAGGTCGGACTCGTCGCGCCACTGTCCAATCACCTGCGCCAGTTCCGCCCGGTTGGGCGTGATCACGGTGGCGCCAGCATAACGACGGAAGTCGTGTCCCTTGGGGTCGACCAGCACCGGCTTGCCGGCTGCGCGCGCCAGGGCAATCATTTGTTCCACCTGGGCCAGCGCGCCCTTGGCGTAGTCCGAGAACAGCACCACGTCATGGTGCTGCACCTGCTCGGCGAACGTCTGCGTCAGGCGGTCCAGCAGAGGCGCGGCGGGTGGCCGCTCCACATCGATGCGCAACAGCTGCTGTGCCCGACCGATGACCCGCAGTTTGACGATGGTGGGCACCGCCTCATCCGATTGCAGCAGGGGGACCACGCCGCTGCGCAACAGCAGGCGGCGCAGGGCATCCGCCGCCGCGTCCTCACCGGTCACCGTCAGCAGCGTGGCCTGGGCACCCAGCGTTTTCACATTCATCGCCACATTCGCGGCGCCGCCGAGGCGGTCTTCCTCCCGCTCCATCCGAACCACCGGAACGGGGGCTTCCGGCGAAATGCGGTCCACCACGCCGTGCCAATAACGGTCCAGCATCACGTCGCCCACCACCAGCACCCGGCAGGCGGCGAGCGCTTCCGGGGCGGGGATCGAGAGCTCCGGTGTCATGCCACACCCAGCTCGATCTCGATCATCCCGCACAGCGTGTGACCGATCAGCAGATGCGCTTCCTGGATGCGTGCGGTGACTTGGCTGGGCACCACGATGGCGGTGTCGCAGACCTCGCGCAGGCGGCCGCCGTCCCGGCCCAGCAGGCCCACGGTGAACACACCCAACTCACGCGCGGCTTGCACCGCCTTGAGTACGTTGGCGGAATTGCCGGACGTGGAGATGGCCAGCAAGGCATCACCCGGCCGCCCCAGCGCCACCACCTGGCGCGCAAAGACGTCGTCAAAGCTGTAGTCGTTGCCGATGCAGGTGAGCGCGGAGCTGTCGGTGCTCAGGGCGAGGCCGGCCAAGGGGCGGCGGTCCTTCATGAAGCGGCCGGTGAGTTCGGCCGCGAGATGCTGGCTGTCCGCCGCAGATCCCCCATTGCCGCAGAACATCAGCTTGCCACCATGGCGAAGCCGTTCGCCCAGGGCCTTGCCCGCCGCCGTGAGCACACCGTCGAGCGCGGGCAGTTCGGCCATCAAGGCCTGATGGCTCGTTAGATTGGAAAGAAAGAGTGAAGTCATGGCACGCAAAACAGTCGCCGAGATCATGCGTCGGCGACCGCTAAGCGTGCGTCAGGCGGCTTCAAAGAAAGGTAAAGAGACTTGGGCGCACTGACAAGAAGTGAATGGGTGTCACCGCGTCGGGGCCGCCTCGAAATTCACGGGCACCCATTCAAACCCGCCGGAGGTCTCACGCACATGGCCCAGGCCGGGGAAGGACACATGGGCGGCGGCAAGCAGCCACCGCCCGCGCGCCGCCGCCCGCAGTTCGGTGACACGCGACTGGCGCGCGGCAGTGCCGTCACTGTCGTACTTCACCGTCACTTCGGGGTGTGGCAGTTGAAGGGCCGCCACATGGATCAGGTCGCCCATCACCACCAGCGTCTGGCCACCACTGGTGAAGCTGTAGCTGAGGTGGCCGGGGGTGTGGCCCGGCGATGTGATGGCGGCAATGTCGTCGCCGATCGGGCCGGCGCCTTCGATGGGCCGCAGTCGCCCCGCAGCCTTGTACGGGGCCAAGGCCTCCACCGCCGCATCGAAGAACGACGCCAGGAAGTCCGGGGCTCTGGCCTTGGCGGTGGTCGAACTCCAGTAGTCCAGATCGGCCTTTGACGCACGAATCACGGCATTGGGAAAGAGCGCGCGTCCGGAGGCGGTGATGCCGCCGACATGATCCTTGTGCAGATGGGTCAGCAGCACCACGTCCACCTGCTCCGGTGAATAACCGGCCGCGCGGATCTGCTGCAGCACCTGACCGCAACAGTCCCCATACAGCGCCCCGGCGCCTGCATCCACCAGCACCAGCTGCTGGCCGGTATGGATCAGGAAGGCATTGATGGAACCGGCCGGCGGGCGGCCCAGGAACTCGTGATCCAGGGCCTTGCCAATCTCCGTGTCGGTGGTGCCCACCATGACGGTGTCGACCGGGAAGGGATGGGTACCGTCGGACAGTGCCGTCACATCGAGTTGCCCAAGCTTGAAGCGGTAGATGCCGGGGGGAGGCACCTTTGACACATCGGCCGTGGCCTGCACGGCGCTGCAGAACAGCAGCCCCGACAGACAGGCGGCCAGGACAGGACGGAAGGAGAACGTGCGGCGCATCGTGAGTCTTTGCCAAGTGAGGGGTGGAGGCGCCATCGTGGAGCGCATCAGGCCGATCCTTCACCCCCAATGGAAAGAGTCGGAGCTCCCGCGTTTGCGAGGCCCTTCGTTTGTCATCCCCACCCCAGACAGCTCATGACAATCTCGCCGCCGCCTCCACGAACCTGAAGCGAAGCTGACGGCATCGGTGCAATCCCATGCACTCATGCATGAGGTCACACAAGCGATGGAATGGGCACGCCACCCGGTTCAGACGGAGGACAGCGGCCTTGCTTTCGGGAGGCACTCGTGGAAACAATTCGTTAACGCTTTGGCAAAGGTTCGATTCCGCCAGGCGCCAAGGGCAAACCAGTCGAAAGGCTGGGGCGCAAAGCTTCCGGCCTACCGCATGCAATCCATGCCACGGCAGCGGGGCCGCCGAAGGGTCTGCCGTTGCAGGCCGGTGGGTGGCTGCGCGGCCCTGGCGCACTCCTTGACCCGCCATGACGCCACGTACGCCTCGGTCTCTTCGCCGCCCCGCCGCCCTGGTGGCCGCCAGCGCCCTCTTCTGCCTGACCCTCGCCTTGACCGCCTGTGGCGGCGGCGGTTCCGACACGGCGTCTGCCACCCCAGCGGCTGCAGCCGCATCCGACGCTGGCAGCGCCGCAAGCCTGGCAGCGCAAGTGCAGTTGCAGCCCACCTACCACCTGTCTCCGGTGCTGCCAGGCGACCCGAGCGATGTGGACCGCAACGGCAGTTCGGCCAGTGCCTACATGCAGCCGCGTTCGGTGGACATTCCGGCATCGCGTCAGGGCATCAACACCCGCGCGCTGACATTCCAGGAACTGGAAGACGGCAACGCACGAGCGCGCGCCCTGGGCGCTGGCTCCACGACAACGACTCCGCAGGCTGCCGCTGCCACCAGCGTCACCTACACGCCGGCGCAGATTCGCGCGGCTTACGGACTGCCGCCGGTCCCCACCAGCCTGACCGGGCTGACCGCCCTGCAAGCCGCGCAGCTGGGTGCGGGGCAGACCGTCTATGTGGTTGATGCCTTCCACGACACGTATGCCTTCAACGAACTGGCCGCGTTCAGCAGCCAGTTCGGCCTGCCGGCCTGCACGAAGAAGACGCTGGCCACCACCGCCGCCCTGCCGCTGGCGGCTCCCAGCACCACGCAGCCCGGTTGCGAGTTCTATCAGGTCGCCAGCACCTCCAGCGGCACGGTGGCGGCCACCTTCCCGCGCTACGACGCCCAGTGGGCCACCGAGATCGCCCTCGATGTGCAGTGGGTGCATGCGATTGCACCACTGGCCCGCATCGTGCTGGTGGAAGCCTCGGACGCCAGCATGGCAGCGATGAATGGCGCCATCCAACTGGCCAACCGCATGGGCCCAGGGGTGATGTCGATGAGCTTCGGCGCGCCGGAAGGCAGCTACGTCAGCAGCCTGGACGCTCTCTTCAAGACCCCCGGCATGAGCTACTTTGCCGCCACCGGCGACAACGGCACGGCGGTGAACTGGCCGGCGGCTTCGCCCAACGTCGTGGCGGTGGGCGGTACCAGCCTGCGCTACAGCGGTACCGGCAGCCGCACCGAAACCGCCTGGTCGCTGGCCGGCGGCGGCATCAGCGCCTATGTGGCCTTGCCGAGCTATCAGAACGCAACCCTGCTGCGCACCACCGGCATCACGCGCCGCTCCGTGGCCGATGTGTCGATGAATGCCGATCCGACGACCGGCCATTACGTGGCGATCATTCCCAATCAATCGACCTGCACCTTCTGCCAGGTGAGCTGGGTGACGACCGGCGGCACCAGCCTCTCCACCCCGCTATGGGCCGGCTTGACGGCCGTGGCCAATGCACTGCGTGCGCAGGCGGGCAAGGGCCCCATCGGCGCAGCGCATGCCACGCTGTACCAGGCCATGGCCAACACCACCACCTACACGAGCGCCTTCCTGGACGTGGTGCAGGGCGCCAATGGCAGTTGCAGCACCTGTGCGGCCAAGGCCGGCTATGACGGCCCCACCGGACTGGGGACGCCCAACGGGCTCGCGATGCTGAGCCTGCTGACCAACAGTGCCGGAGCCACGTCGACGCCCACGGCGCCGGTCGCCCCCACCGTGGCGTCCGCCACCGTCAACGGTGCGTACGGTCAGGCCATCAGCTTCACACCGTCGGTGTCCAGCGCCAATGCGTTCACCCTCTCGCTGACCGGTGCTCCGGCCGGCATGGTGTTGTCGGGCACGCTGGTCAACTGGCCCAGCCCGGTCACGGGTACCTTCAAGGTGAACGTCGTTGCCAGGGATGCGAAGACCGGCCTCACCGGGACGGGTGTGTACACCGTGGTCGTGACACCGCCGCCGCCGCCCATCGTCGGCAACGGCAGCCTGACCGCCACCGTCGGCAAGGCCCTGAGCTTTGCGGTAGGCGCGGCAGACCGCTACCCCGTCAAGCTCAGCCTGGTGGGCGCGCCGGCCGGCATGACCCTGACCACCACCACCGGCTCCAATGTCGGCACCGTCAATTGGCCCAAGCCCTTGGCGGGCATCTTCCGTTTCGGTGTGCGGGCCGACTCCACCCGGACGGGACTGTGGACCCAGGGCACCTACACGGTAGTGGTGAACCCAGTGGCGGCACCGCAGGTCGCCACCGGCCAGCTCGCCGCACGCACCGGATCGGCTTGGAGTGCTTCGGTCCATGTGGTGGCAGCCAACCCGTACACGCTCAGCCTGACGGGCGCACCCGCCGGATTGACCATCAATGGTGCCGGCCTTCTCTCCTGGGCCTCGCCAGTGGCCGGCACCTATGCCATCACTGTGCAGGCGCGCGACACCAAAACCGGCGTGGTCGGCAGTGGTGTGATCAACCTGGTGGTGGGCAGCGGCACCGGCCCTGCCGTGTTCAGCACCGTGATGACCGGTGTGGTGGGAAAACCGCTGAACGGCACGATCCTGATCACCGATGCCACGGCGAGCCTGATGGGTGTCGGCTTCAGCGCCAATCAGGCCGGCATCAAGTTCACCACGGCCCTGGGCATGGGCACCACCACGGTCAGTTGGCCGACACCGGTGACCGGCAACTACACCATCCTGGTGTCGGTGACGGATTCGGTGGGCAAGAGCACGGTGGCGTCCATCCCGGTGGTGATCAACGCCAAGTGATGGAACTGCATCCGGAGAAGGGCAGCGCCGGAAGGCGCTGCCTGGAGGGTGTGATGCAGGGTCACCGGTGAACCGTTGGCATCCGGCGACGCACAGACGCTGGAACCCGCGGACGCGACCTGCGCGCATGCACCGCCCATGGGGCCGTGCGGCCGCAGCGAGCCCTGCTACAAGCGGGCCTGCGGCTTCACACATTCACGTCCTCTCTCCTCTGCATGGAGTTCACTGATGAACCGTTCTGTCACGCCCCTGTCTGCAGCGGCGCTCGCGCTGGCTTTGACCACGGCCTTCGCCACCCTGCCGGCCGCAGCGCAATCCAAAGACAAAGAGAAGTGTTTCGGTGTCGCCCTCAAAGGCAAGAATGATTGCGCCGCTGGTGCGGGCACCACCTGCGCAGGCACCTCCCAAACGGACCATCAGGCGGATGCCTGGTCCTACGTGCCCAAGGGCACCTGCGAAAAAACGGTCTCCAGGACCTCCCCCACCGGCTTCGGCCAGTTGATGGCATTCAAGGCCGAGAAGCGCTGAGCGCCGGGGCCGCCAGATGCATGCCACACCTTCCCGGCTCCCGGCCCGATCGGGCATCGGGCTCAAGCCGCAGCATGTCCACCAGGTGCTGGACACACGGCCTGACATCGGCTTCTTCGAGGTCCATGCCGAGAACTACATGGTGCCAGGCGGCCCCTTTCATCACGGCCTGAGCCGCATTCGTGAGCACTATCCCCTGTCGTTGCACGGTGTGGGGCTCAATCTGGGTGGGCTGGATGCATTGGATGAGCTCCACCTGAACCGACTGGCCGAGCTGTTGAAGCGTTATGAGCCTGCCGCGTTTTCCGAACACCTGGCATGGACCCACCACGGCGGGGTGTACTTCAATGACCTGCTGCCGCTGCCCTACCACCCGGCGGCCCTCGACCGGGTGTGTGATCGCATCGATCAAGCGCAGGAACGGCTGGGGCGACGCCTTTTGCTGGAAAACCCGTCCACGTATCTGGCGTCGTCCGCATCCACGATGAGTGAAGCCCAGTTTCTCACCGAGGTTCTCCGGCGCACCGGTTGCGGCCTGCTGCTGGACATAAGCAATGCCTATGTCTCCTGCGTCAACCATGGGTGGGATGTGACCCGCTACCTCAACGATCTGCCCCTGACGGCGGTGGGAGAAGTGCACCTCGCGGGATTCTCCCGAAGTGAGGACGCTAGCGGTGCGCCGCTGTTGATCGACAACCATGGCAGCCCGGTGGACGCCGCAGTGTGGCGCTTGTTCAGCGATGTGGTGGCGCGCATCGGTAGCGTCCCCACCCTGCTGGAACGGGACCATCACATTCCAAGCTTTGATGCCCTGTATGCCGAGGCGAAGTTTGCGGAACGGCTGCTGCGTGGCAGCAGCCACGAAGCGGTGGTGCCGCAAGAACAGGTGGCGTCATGAACCTCGACGAAGAAGCATGGCACGGCCCTTTGGCGCGCGCCCTGCTGGACCCTCGTGAGGCAGGGCCCGCGTCGCTGCACACCTCAAACGGGTCCGCTGTCTCCACCCGGTTGGCGGTCTACCGGAACAATGTGATGGCCAGCCTGATCAACGGGCTGGCGGAGACGTTTCCCGTGGTGCAGGCGTTGGTGGGCGAGGCCTTTTTTCGAACCCTGGCCGCGCGTTTTGTGCGCGCCGCCCCCCCGCGCTCACCGGTGCTCTGCGAGTACGGCGCAGGCTTTGCGGACTTTGTGGCGAGCTTCGAGCCCGCCGCGTCCGTGCCCTATCTACGGGATGTGGCGCGCCTGGAATGGCTGCGCGTGCGGGCGTATCACGCGGCGGACGCCTCGCCGGTGGCGCGGTCGGTGTTCCAGAACGCTGCGGCGCTGGGGGACGCCTTGAATGGGGTCACCGTGCGGCTTCACCCTTCTGTCCATGGGTTCGAAGCCCCCTGGGCGGCAGTCTCCATCTGGGCCGCCCATCAAGGCAGCGGCATGCTGGAGCAGGTGGCGGTCGAGTTGCCGGAATACGCGCTGGTGCTGCGCGCCCCTCTGGAGGTGCTGGTGCTGCCGACTTCGGAAGCAACGGTGCGGTTTGTCCAGGCACTCCAGGCCATGGAACCCTTGGGGGCTGCGGCAGCGGCTGCACAGGCTCATGACCCCGACTTCGCGCTGAGCGCCGTGCTGGCGCAGCTGCTGGCCTGGGGGGCCATCCACGATCTCGTCACCTGATGCCAGTGGCCGCGTCGCGCGGCAAACGGTTCAGCAGTTGCCGGCCACGGAAGGGGCCTCTCGCAGCCGATCTGGTGGTGCCCTGGACAGTCGCAGGGACGATGGCCGCCAGCCTTCCCGCCCCCTCTCTTCTGGGCGACACCCGGCTTTCTCCTTGGATGCTGGTTGAGACCGGCCCGAGCGAGAGACGTCAAAACGCGGGCCACCCACTACCGTTGCATCGTGAGGGGCCATGCCCCATTGCAACGCCTGCGGGCCCACTTTTTGAAAGAAGACACCATGCGCAAATTTCTCCACAGCCTGATCGCCGTGAGCACGCTGAGCCTCGCGGCCACGGCCGCCGTCGCCGCAGACCCGAAGCCGACCATCGTGCTGGTCCATGGCGCGTTTGCCGGTTCCTCCAGCTGGAACGGCGTCGTCGGCGAGCTGTCCAAGAAGGGCTACACCGTGGTCGCAGCGGCGAACCCGCTGCGCGGCGTGGCCAGCGACGGGGCCTATGTGGCGGCACTGGCGAAGTCCATCAACGGCCCGGTGGTGCTGGTGGGGCATTCGTACGGGGGCGCGGTGATCACGGCGGCGGCCAATGGTCTGCCCAACGTCAAGGCGCTGGTCTATGTGGCGGCCTTTGCGCCGGACCAGGGGGAGAGCGCGCTGGACCTGACCGGCAAGTTCCCCGGTTCGACCCTGCCACCGACCCTGGCCGCACCGGTGAAGCTGCCCGATGGCGGTGAAGATCTGTACGTGCAGCAGGACAAGTTCCCCAAGCAGTTCGCGGCCGATGTGCCGCTGGCGCAGGCCCGCGCCATGGCCGCGACCCAGCGACCGGTCGCGACCGCAGCATTGAAGGAAGCCGCACCGGCGCCGGCCTGGAAGACGGTGCCGAGCTGGTCCATCTACGGCACGGGTGACCTGAACATTCCCCCCCAGGCCATGGCCTTCATGGCTGAGCGTGCGCAGTCCAAGAAGACCGTGGTGCTGAAGAACGGCTCCCATGCGCTGATGGTGTCGCATCCGCGAGAAGTGGCGGCGCTGATCCAGGAAGCGGCTGGGAGCTGATCCTCCAGGTGGGGCCGGCGGGGGCGGCTGCAGCGGTCGGCAACCGTTGATAGGGGGTCAGGCCCGGCCCGTGTCACCCCCGGCCAGCACCAATGCCTCAATGGCCTGCCCGACCTCCCGGGTGGTGGCGGTACCGCCCAGATCCGGTGTGTGCGGCCCGTTGCGCAACACGTCTTCGATGGCCTGAAGAATGGCGTCATGCGCTGCACGATGGCCCAGAAAGTCGAGCATCAAGGCGCCGGACCAGATCATCGCGATCGGGTTCGCAATGCCCTTGCCGTAGATGTCCGGCGCAGAGCCGTGAACCGGCTCGAAGAGCGATGGGAACTTCCGCTCCGGATTCAGGTTGGCGGACGGCGCCAGGCCAATCGTTCCGGTGGTCGCCGGGCCCAGGTCGGACAGAATGTCGCCAAACAGGTTGGACGCCACCACCACATCAAAACGGCCGGGCTGCAGCACGAAGCGGGCACTCAGGATGTCGATGTGCTGCTTGTCGACCGTCACCGTTGGATAGGCCTGGCTCATGGCATCGGCACGTCCGTCCCACCAGGGCATGGAGATGGCAATGCCATTGCTCTTGGTCGCCACCGTGAGGTGCTTGCGTTGTCTTGAAGCGGCCAGGTCAAAGGCGTATTTCAAGACGCGGTCGGCGCCGAAGCGGGAGTAGACGGACTCCTGAATCACGATTTCGCGATCCGTCCCTTCAAACATCACGCCGCCCAGATTGGTGTATTCACCTTCCGTGTTCTCGCGGACCACCAGGTAGTCGATGTCTCCTGGCTTGCGGTTGGCAAGTGGGCACGGCACGCCTTCAAACAGGCGTACCGGCCGCAGGTTGATGTATTGATCGAATTCACGGCGGAACTTCAGCAGGGAGCCCCACAGCGAGATGTGATCGGGCACCACGGCCGGCCACCCCACAGCGCCGAAGAAGATGGCGTCCATGGGCTGGAGCTGCGCTTTCCAGTCGGGCGGCATCATGGCGCCGGTGTGCGCGTAGTAGTCGCAACTGGCCCAGTCGATATGTTCGAACTGCAACTCGATGCCAAAGCGCCTGGCGGCGGCGTTCACCACCCGCAAGCCCTCGGGCATCACTTCCTTGCCGATGCCGTCACCCGGAATCGCAGCCACCTTCAATGCGGAACCCATGAATGTCCTCGGTTGAATCGATGCGGCCATCCTAGTCACTTTCCGGCGGCGAAGTAGCATGCTGTTCATGGCGACATTTCCGAAAATCAAGTTCCTTCCGGGCGCGTCCGGAAACACCGAGTTCTGGAAGCCTGTGGCGGCGGCGATGCAGGTGCCAGAGGCGATCACGGAACATCTGGGCTGGCCCGGCCTCGGCCCCACGCCGGTGGACCCCGCGGTGTCGTCGCTGGACGATCTTGTCGCACAGCTCAGTGAGCGGATCACGGAACCCACGGCCTTGGTGGCGCAGTCGATGGGGGGCGTGGTCGCGCTGAAAGTGGCGCTGAAGGTCGCACGGGACCGGCCGCATCTGATCACCCATCTGGTGTTGGCCGCGCTCTCCGGAGGCATTGACGTGCAGCGCCATGGGGCACGGGATTGGCGTCCTGCGCGCGCCCAACTTGATCCCGGCAACCCCTCTCATCTGTTTGCCAGGTATGACGGCGATCTGACGCCCGCCCTCGCCTCCATCCAGATTCCCACCCTGTTGCTCTGGGGAGGCGCGGACCCGATCAGCCCGGTCGCCGTGGGGCAGTGGTTGAGCGGCGTGCTACCGCGCTCAGCGCTGCACGTGGTGGAGGATGGGGATCACTCGTTCTGCCATTCCCGGGCCGATGGGGTGGCACCGTTGATTGCGAGGCACCTGGTGAGCGGCGGCTGAGCGTGCGCCGGTGCTTGGCGGCCTCTTGATGGGGCTCGGTGCCGGAGCCTGGGAAGGGTCGTTCAGAATCAACAAGGTCGGCGCCGCCAAGGTGTTGGCCTCGATTTCAGGAGACTGGCATGGACCGATTCACGGGAAGTTGTCTGTGTGGAGATGTCCAGGTGGTGGCCACCGGGCAGCCCTACCGGGTGGGCCTTTGCCATTGCCTGGATTGCCGTAAACACCACGGCGCGTTGTTCCACGCGTCGGCCATCTTTCCGGACACGGCGGTGACGGTGACGGGAGAGATTCGCCAGTACGCAGGCCGTGGATTCTGCCCGCGTTGTGGGTCGTCGGTGCTGAGCCGGTCGGGGGACGAGGTGGAGGTGAACCTCGGTGCGCTCGACAACATCGATCAGTTCAAACCGACCTACGAGTTGTGGACGATTCGGCGTGAGTCCTGGCTGCCGGCGTTTCCACTCTCGCGGCATTACGAGCGGGACCGGGACGGCCCGCAGCGTCAGGAGTGAGATGAGCGTTGTGCCGGTTGCCGAAGGGGCCACCCCAGGCCCAAGGCTACCTGCAACACACAACCGCACAGGAAGATCAGCAGCCACGCCAGCAGTGCGCCTCGCACGATGGGATCGTCGGGGCCGTGAGCCACCGGATGACCGGCCGGAAGACGCTCTGCCACTGGGTCGTTGAAGTGCTGCTTCAATCCCGACAGCGCTTCCGGTGCATCCTCCCGATATTGGGACACGGCCGCTTTTACCAACGCTTCCTTGCTGGGAAAGTGATGATGGATGCTGGCCCCGGTGATGTTGCCCCGCTCGGCGACCTTGGCGTAGCTGAAGCTGTTGTACCCACACTGGACCAACAGTTCACGCGTAAAGCTCAGAAACTCAGCGGCCTTGGGGGATAGCTCGGGACGCATGGGGCGCCCGGTTGAACAGACGCTTGTTGGGCTTGCAGCGTCGTCGTTTGGCTCGCCATCCACGCGTTGGTAGGCTGGCTGTTGATAGGCAATGGGCAATGGGCAATGGGCCTGAGCGGGCGGTTCCAAATCGTGACATTTTGCCGCTCCGTCCCCCTCAGGTGCGATTGGAGGCGCCCTGCACTGCGGCTCCAATGCCCTCCGGGGACGACCCGCCCCACCCATTCAATTCATAGTTCATAGAGGGAGCTTCACATGCAAGGGTACGGAGGTTTTGGTAGCAGCGGCCGCACTTGGCAACCCCATCCGTCAGGTCGGGTGGCCGGCACACTCAAGATCGTCGCTTATGGGTACCTGGCCTTCGCGACGCTGTCAGCTTTTGTCTTTTGCCTGTCGCTGAAGGGCCGAGCCGACATGAATCCGCTGTATACGGCGCTCATTCTGGGTGCCCTGGGCGGATTCCACCTGTTCTTGTCGGATGCGGCTGATCGGAAGCAGGACTGGTCGCGCTCGGTCAGCGTGCTGGTTGCCGTGCCGCTGATCTTTGGCTTTCCGATCGGCAGCATCTTTGGCTTCATCATCATTGCCAATTCATTGAAGGACTGGGAAGTCGATCCAGAGTAAAACGACCCTCCATTGGGCGCCGTCATGGCGCCCATGACGGGATGAGCCCGCCCCATGAAACGCGTGCTGGCGCAGCAAGAGGGTCCGGCCTTGCTGGTCGGGCACTCCTATGCCGGCTTCTGGCGCGAAGAATCATCCCGGGCGAAAACCGGTGACGGATTCGGACTTGGGCTGGCCATCGTGCGGGCCGTGGCACCCATGCAGGGTGGCGACACCTTCGTGGGCAGATCACCAGTGCAGGTCGCTGCTGCGGAGCAGCACCGGGGGACTGCCACCGAGCACTACAACTGCATTGGCTTCACCATGAAGGGCGTGGTGGCCCCGAGGACGTGAGCGTCCACTGTATTGATGACGGCAGCACTTCGTGCGCGTTGACGTCACCATTTGCGCGTGAATAAATTCGGATTCCAACCCAGGAGAATCCAATGGACAGCGATTCGATCGATCTCAAGAAGCTTTCAGGCGTATTTGGCAGGCTCGCCAGCGATTCAGGGGATACGGCTCTCGCATCTCTGGACGCCGGGCTTGAGGGCTTTCGTTCGAAGCTTGGTGTTGAACTCAATGACGCAGAGTTCAAGTATCTGAGTTCGGCACTCGTCAGCCAACGCAGCAATCACTACCGGGCTGATGTTTCGCACTCCTCGCTTCGCTCGTCCGATGCGGGCGCCAACCTGGCTCGCGGGTTCTTCATCAAGGCCAAGATCTAAGGCGCAATCGCGCTTTTCCAGGGACTGCCGCAGTCGTCTCGACTGGCAGGGGAGGCAGTGGCTCAGGGACCAGTGTGCGTGTCACAAGGTGCGGGATGCTTGCAGCAAGAAACA
Source organism: Roseateles sp. SL47 (assembly GCF_026625885.1). Lineage (NCBI taxonomy): Bacteria > Pseudomonadati > Pseudomonadota > Betaproteobacteria > Burkholderiales > Sphaerotilaceae > Roseateles > Roseateles sp. SL47. The sequence goes on from NZ_CP113068.1 coordinate 435,503, forward strand.
ACCTTTCGATGTGCCTGCATCCCGACGAGCGCCTGCTTTTCGCAGGATCACTTTCGGGCCAGATATTGACGATAGACGTTGACGACTTCGTCATCAGGCACCGTACCCAGGCACATGCCGGAGGCATTCACGCCATCGCCTGCCACCCCACGCTTCCGTTTGTGGCAGCCATGTCGACAGAACGGGCGTTCTCGATTTGGCGTATCAATGACGAGGACGGACAACTCACCCGCGTGCTCTTCCAGGATGTTCGCACCCTGCCCTGCACCAATGATCCAGAACCCGTCCCGTTCATCCAGTCGACAAGCCAGGCCCTTGCTTTCCATCCGACCAAGCGCCGGCTCCTGACTCGGACGGGTTCCGGGGGTCTCCTGGAAGTCGAGTTCACGGATCAAGGGGATATCCACATCGTTCAATCGACCCGCGTGCATGGCCGAGAAGATCTCGTACAGGCACGCTATCTGGACGATGGTGAACGCATCCTCACAATGGCGAACTTCGGCGATGTGGCCCTCTCCGAGGCAGGGCATGTGCTTCGCCGGTGGAAGTTTGGCCACCACAACGTTCATTGGGCGGAGCACCTGGAAGGCAGCACCTACCTGCTGGCCAGCGATACACGGCAGGTCATCCGCCTGGACGTTTCGGCCGAAAACGAACCCGTGATCGGACCAATGATTACCCGCGATGACCTTGAGCACGTGACCTTGAACCGGCGCTCAGGACGCGCGTTCCTCGCCGGGTTTGATGGCGATGTTCACGAGATCAACACTCGAACCTGCGCCTCGCTGGGTGTCCGGTACAAAGCGCCTTTCAAGTGCCGCTGGGTGAAAACGCTTGAACGCCACCCCGACACCATGATCCTGCAATGCCGCAATGGGGGGCTCCACAAGATCAACCTGGCCAGCGGAAGGCGCGTTGCCTTGATTCGGGAGACCCCGGAAGCCATCTGGAGCGCAGAGGCGCTGCCGAACGGAGACATTGTCATGGCCGGCGAGGCCCGGGCGCTGTACCGCCTGAAGATCGAATCGATCGATGCACTCTCCCGCCTTCCCAAGATGTCGGTTCTGCGCACGCCGATCGCCATTGACGGTGATGGACATTTCAAGCGACTGGGTGTGCACCCTGCGAGTGGTGAAATCATTCTCGGCCGTAGTGATGGGCAGGTGTGGATCGGCGAAGGTGGGCAATTCCGGCCTCTGTGCAACCTTGCCATGCCAGTGCGCGACCTGTGCCTGCACCCGAAGCAGCCCATCGCCTTCGTCTGCACCGAGGGCGGTCGAGTCTTCAAGATTGATATCTCCCGAGGCGAGGTCGTGCGCGAGTTCGAATCGCCGATTGGTCAACCCATCTGGGTGATCGACTACAACCCACAGGCTGATCTCCTGGCGTTTGCGGAGCGTGAGGGGTCGCTCTACATGGTTCGCGGCGAGGACTTCCGGCCGGTGACTCAGATTCTCGACATTCGCCGGCCCAAGCGTCTGAAGTGGCGGGACGCCGAGACGCTGCTCTGGTCCCGTAGCGTCGAGATCTATCGGCACGATCTTTCGACCGGGCAAACCCGTCTGTTTGTGCGGGAAACCGGGAATTCGATCGAGGACTTCATCTGGGATCCCGAGCGTCGCTACCTGGTCGTGATGAACTACAACTGCCTCCTCATCCTGTGCGACTACGAGACAGGCGACTTCATCGACGTGACGCCGGATCGAATGGACTATTCAAAGGGACTCGTCTGGGTTCCGCGAGTTTCACCAGAGTCTTACCCGCTTGACTTTCTGTCGCTTGGGCGTTCGGGCGTGGCCAATCTCTTCCGAATTCACGACGAGAAGATCCTCAGCCTCGGACCTGCCGCCATGGATGGCTGGTTTCCCAAGCCTGGCGAGCCGCGCAATTCAGCATGACACTGCCATGATCGCTCTGCTCGACACGACGCTATGGCCCGGCAACCAGCGACGGAACCAACAAATCGTGGATGACCTCCATGCGAAGGTCAGGCTTCAGGCGAACCGCGCTGTCGCTGATGACGCGTCGCAGGTGGACCGTCTCCTCGGTCGGTTCAATGTCGTCCGACGCCTCCCAGGCCTCGTAGCTGGGCCATTGCGCATAAGCCACGTAAAGGCCGTCCTCCGCGATGTGAAGCCGCGAGCCGAGGCTGCCCTCTCGCTCACGGATGATCTCGGTCATGCGAAGCCACGCGTCGACGAACTGCCGTTCGCGGCCAGGATGGACACGCCAGCGATAGATCAATGTGAACATCATGCGTTCAAGGGTGGCACAAATTGAGGTGGATTGGAACGCTGCGCGATGATTTTGGCGCGATATTGGAGGGGGACCGGACGCAGTTGCTGGAGCTGGAAGACATCGCGCTCCTCCAGCTCGTGCGCAGGCACGGCGTCGCGGTCTTCAGAGGGCGCGGCGCCACCATCGAGGACTTCGAGCGGTTCAGCGCCAAGTCGGCCGGGACCTTTTTTGTGCAGCACGGAACAGGGCGCCGCTTTGTCGATCCGGGTGGCACCGTCGCCAGCGTGGCGCCGGGATCTTCCGCCATTCCGCCACACGTCGAGAGGGGCTATGCCCCACCCGTGCCTGATCTGCTGTTCTTCTATTGCAAGACCGCGCCGTCGCCCGCGTGCCGTGGCGGAGCAACGACGGTCTATGACGGATTTCAGCTCTTCTCCGCCATGAGCGCTTCCTTGCAGCGCCACTTTGTGGATGCTCGCCTGCGGTGGCGGACATGGGTGCCCCACGAGATGCTGGCTCAGATTTTCGATGGCGACGCTCATCTGCAACCCGATCACATCGTCAACTTCTATCAGGACAAGCTGGCGAATCCCCGGTACCAGGAACGCATCGAAGCAACGTTCATGGACGGCGGATTGCGGGTTGACTTCGTCGCGCCCGCCGCGATCCGTGCACCGCGCAAGGACGGGTGGGCGTTTTCGAACTCCGGATTGTCGTACCTCGGAAGCTGGATGAGGGACGAAGAGATTGAACTACTGTCCGAGGACCGACGGCCTTACCCCACGGAATTTCTCAGCGGGGCCTTGGAGTACGCGAATCACGTGGTGGTGCGCATCGAATGGCAGGCCGGGGACATCGTCGCCATCGACAACCGAACGGTGCTCCATGGACGCGAGGCCTTTGATGATCCGGGACGGGAGGTGTATGTCCGAATGTGTTTCGCCGATGTCTAAGCCTGGGCCTGGAGACCTGATGTGAACGACCTCGAGCACATTGTCATCGTCAGCGGCAGCCACCGGGTCCACTCGCAATCCAGGCGCGTCGCCGAGTTCATCCGTGAGACCTTGGGCATCAGGTTCGGCACTGCGACCCACGTCATCGACCTCGCGGAAGCCGAAATCCCGATGTGGGAAGAAGGGGTTCGCTCGGGTGGCACGGTATGGGCCAAGGCGTGGGCGCCCGTGGCCAGACAGCTGGAGACTGCCGACGGCCTTGTGCTTGTGGTGCCTGAATGGGCTGGCATGGTGCCGCCGGCGGTCAAGAATTTCCTCTTGCTCTGTGTCGCTGAGCTGGCGCACAAGCCAGCCTTGATCATCTCGGTGTCTGCAGGCGATGGCGGGGCCTACCCCGTCGCCGAACTCAGAGCGTTCGGGTTCAAGAACAACCGTGTCTGCTACATCCCTGACCACGTGATCCTGCGCCACGTGGATGAACTGCTTGAAGGTTCGGAGGCGATCCACCCTGCGGATGCCAATGCCCGAGCACGAATTCGCCATTCGCTGAGCATGCTGCTTCTCTACGCTTCGGCGCTGAAACAGGTCAGACAGGCCCCCGAATATGACTTGTCGCAGTTCCCATACGGGATGTGAAGACACCAGGAGCTCAAATGAGGTTGGACTTCACTTCCCACACCCCCGCGACGCCCTCGGTGCGCAACGTGGTGAAACTTCCGATGACACTGCCCGACGGGAAGCAGCTCCGCGGGGAGCTGATCAGCTTCTCCGGGCTCAGCGACCAGCGCGAGCACTTCGCGGTCCGGTTTTCGGGTGGCTCACTGGCCGATCCGCTGCTCCGGCTGCATTCCGAATGCGTCACTGGAGACGTCTTGGGGTCGCGCCGCTGCGACTGCGGTTCGCAGCTCCATGAAGCGCTGCGAATGCTTGACGAGTGTGGTGGCTACCTGCTCTATCTTCGTCAGGAGGGGCGTGGCCTTGGTCTGTACCGGAAGATCGATGCCTACCGGCTGCAGGAGCAGGGTTCTGACACGTTCGAGGCCAACCGGATATTGGGCTACGCGGACGACGAGAGAAGCTATGCGGTGGCCGTTGAAATGCTGGAAGCGCTCGGGCTACGCGCGGTCCGCCTCCTGAGCAACAACCCCGACAAGGCGCAACAGCTGGAGCAGGCCGGCATCCGTGTGACCGAACGCATCCCGACCGGCGTCTTCATGAACGACTGCAATCGGGGCTACATAGAGGCCAAGGTTCGCAAGGGCGGACACACAATGCATCTCTAAGATGGAGAGGAGTCCATTCCGTGATCGAACACCAGTCCCCCATCAGCGGCATTGCTACGTACGGTGGTCGCCTCGTCGCAACAGCAGGTTACGACAATCACGTGATCCTCTGGGATCATGCTCTTCGCCTTGCGATTGCACGAGGTACGCATGACCACCTCGCCAACCATGTGGCGTTCAGCCGCGACGGTCGCCATCTGGTGACGTCGTCGAGCGACCATACGGCGCGGCTATGGTCGGTACCGGAGATGAAGTTGCTGGCCGTCATTTCATCTCACCACGATGATGTCGAGATGTCGGCATTCCACCCGTTCGACCGCTACATTGCGACCGCCTCCCGCGACCATGATGTCTTGATTCATGACTTTTCCGGGAGGTTGGTTCAGCGGCTAGCCGGGCATACGGCCGACGTCATCTCTGTCTGCTGGTCGAGCGATGGCCGCGAGCTGGTTTCGTCCAGCGATGACGGCACGGTCAAACGCTGGTCCTTTCACGATGGTCGCTTGCTTGATGACTATGACCTCGGCGGTGCGGAAACCGATGCGGTCGTGGTTTCGGCAGATGGAACCATCTTCGCCGGCAACGACGACGGCGAAATCGTCGTCTTGCGAGAAGGGGGCGCAGCACGTTGGCGTTTGCATGCGGCGGGCATCAAGCGCCTCGTGCTGGACGAGGGCGGTCGTTTGCTCGTGAGTCTCAGCTACGACCGTGCGCTACGTGTCTCGGATGCCGGCGCCAGTAGCCTGGTGCCTCACGCGGAGTCGATGATGCCGGAGGTGGTCTGGCCACGCTCGTGTGCCTTTCTCAACCCCGGCACACTCGTCTTCGGCACCTTCGGATCGGCTTATGCGCTGCACGATATCCGCCGGGGCACCTGGGATACAGACTCCGTCCGGGCAACACGCGGCGTCAACGCAGTGGCTGTCCATGACGGCCGCCGCTTGACCATTGGCGACAGCGGGGTGCTCCGAATCGATGGCAAGGAAGCGACGCACATCGGAAGCCTCTGCAACTTCCTCACACCCGTTGCAGGCCGCGTCTTCACCGGCGGACAGATGGGCGCAGTTTTCGATGCACTCTCAGGCGAGCAATTGCATCAGCATCGTTCGCCAATCAATTGTGGTGCGGCCTTCAATCTCGATGGGGCATCACACGTGGTCCTGGGCACCTACACGGGTGAGGGACTCGTGTTCAAGGTGTCGGAGAGCGGCGCCGTCTTGCTGGTCGCAACGCTGCCGTTGCACAAGAACGCTGTCAAGGGCATCGCCGTCTCCGGCGGCAGAATCTTCGCGGTCTGTGCGGATTGCAGCGCCGCCTGGTTCTCCACAGAAGATTTCAGCGAACTTGCGCGGGTAAGCGCCGCGCACGGGCGCATCGCCAACGGTTGCGCGCGACTGCCAGAGGGGCGATTCGCGAGTGTCGGGCGGGACCACAAGTTGCGCCTTTGGACTGGCACACAAGCAGTCGTTGTGGACACGCCGCACACGCATTCGATCAAGTGCGTGTCCTGCTCAGGCGACGGACGCTTCGTCGCCACGGGTTCTTACTACGGGGTGGTCGCCATTTACGATACTTTCAACGCCTCATGGACCGGCGTAAGAAGGGTCTCCGCAGCCGGTATCTCATCGTTATGTTTCGACGCGCTGACACAGTGCTTTCTTGCCGCCAGCTATGACGGCGACGTCCATGAGCTTGTCACAACGGTCGGTGGATAAAGTCCTAGCCAACCCCAACGAAGTGTCGTCACGCGAGGCGATGGGGCTCTCCGAGAAATTCGAGGAGCGGCTCGATCCGCACCTGTTCGCATCTCACAGGGATCTTCTTGCTCAAGATGCGTCTGCATTGGTGCGTGAGTTGTCCACGGCTTCTCATTCCGCTGATCGCCGCATTGCTGCCGGAGCCGTGCTCGGCATTCTGGGTGACCCTCGCCTCTGTACCCTCAGGCCGGACATGGTGCGGTTGCCTGGCGGGGCAGTGACCCTGGGGCTCGACGAGTCCCGTGTGGACGAAGTTTACGAACGCTGGTCCCATGTCGGTGTGCAGCGACACTGGATCACCAAGGAGTGCCCCGCGCATGTGATGCAGTTGAAACCATTCGCTCTAGCACGTTATCCGGTCACCAACCAGGAATATCGCGATTTCCTCCTCGACACTGGGGCTCACTTCCTGCCGAGTAGCTGGACACATGGCGTCTATCCGATCTTCGCCGCCAACCATCCCGTCTGGACTGTTACGCCCGACGCGGCCGATGCGTATGTCGCCTGGCTTTCCGCTCAGACCGGTCGCAAGTTCCGATTGCCGACGGAATCCGAATGGGAATACGCGTCCTCGGGCGGTGGAGGACAAGAGTATCCGTGGGGGAACCAATTTCTGCCCGACCACGCGAATACCGTGGAGACAGGTCCGCTGACGACAACACCGGTAGGTTGCTATCCCGCCGGGTTCACGGCCACTGGACTGGCAGACATGGCCGGCAATGTCGAGGAATACACGGCAAGCACGTATGCGCCCTACCCGGGTGGAACGCCGGTCACGGACGATTTGGCAAGTGTGGAGCCCGGGTATCGGATCGCGCGTGGGGGAAGCTTCTCCCGCTACGGCGACCTCTGTCGGTGTAAGAGGCGCCATGGCTGGTATCGGTCGCCGATCTACGCGATGGGCTTCCGGATCGCGGAGACGCTTGCGACGAACGCTTGAACCCATGCCTGATGACCGCTGTCGCAATCCTGGAATTCCGCTTCATTGCAAGCCGCTTGACTCGCGAGTCGAAAGGCCCACACACATCAAGCGTCTCTTGCCCATCCGTCCTCCCACAACAAACACTCATCGCAGCTGATCCAACTGCGGGCCAAGCCTGTGGGACAGCCGTTCCTGCACGGACCGAACGAGTGACCGGGCATCCGCCTCCGAGGAGCAACTGGCCAGCTTTTCTTCAATTGCAAAATGCAAGAACAGCAGGCCACGCAGCTTGGCAAAAGCCGGTGATGGCTCCACACCGATCAGCGCGGTGTTGTTGTCCAGGATGTGGCCCAGTACCGTCAGGTCCAGCAAACGAACCTGGCAAAGCAGGGCCAGTTGAATGATCTCCAGATCGACTGCATCGATCTGATGCGCCCACTCATTGACGGTGTGGGGGTTGGCGGGGGACATGGGTGGCATGAACGACTCCTTGAAACTTCGACTGAGCTGTACCGAGAGGTCGATCACCACAACCCCAAGATGGACCACCACAGGCTTCCGAGCGTGGCGAAGACCGCCAGCTCCAGCACACACATCACCGCACCGACTCGCCACCACAGCCCCATGCTGACGTACCCACTGCCGAAGATGATGGGCGAGGTGCCGGTGGCGTAATGAGTCAAGGTCATCATGATGGCGGAGCCCGCCGCCATCATGAGCATGAAAGGCACTGCGTAAGCAGCAGGGATCAGCTGGACGCCGACCGTCAGGAAGGCCAGCATCATGGCGCTGATGTGAGCGGTGGTGCTGGCAAAGAGATAGTGGGAACACACGAAAACGCCCACCAGCACTGCGGCCACGGCCGGCCACCCGAGGCCGGACGCGATGATGGCGTCCCGCATCAGATCGGCAAACCAGCGAATGACGCCCATCTTGTTCAGCTGTTCGGCCAGCATGACCAGTGCGCCAAACCAGATCAGGGTGTCCCAGGCTGTTTTCTCCCCAAGCACATCATCCCAATCCAGCGTGCCGGTAATGATCAATGCGAAGAGCCCGACGAACGCCACCACGGTGGGGTCGAGCGTAAAGGCATCGCCCAACACCAGCGCCGGCACATTGGCCCACAACAGAAGCATCAAGCCGAACACCCCCAGCATCACACGCTCCTTGCCACTGAGCGGGCCCATGCGCGCCAGTTCACTCCGGGCAAATGCCACCGCATTGGGCGTCTCCTTCAGCTCGGGCGGAGAGATCCAATACACCACAAGCGGCATCAACAGCAGACACAACAGACCGGGCAGCGCCATGCAAAGCGCCCAGGTGGTCCAGCTCAGATGCAGGGCGTGGCCGGAGGCCTTGCTGATGTAGTCCACCACCAAGGGGTTGGGGGCGGTAGCCGTCAGGAACATGGCCGATGTGATCGGATTGGCGTGATAGTTGACCAACGCGAGATAGGTTCCGACCTTGCCTTGGGTGCCCTCCCCCGGATCGGAGCCAAAGGCCCCGGCAATCGATTTCATGATCGGATGCACGATGCCGCCGCCCCGCGCGGTGTTGCTCGGCGTGAAGGGCGCCAACACCAGTTCACAGATGGCCAGCCCATAGCCGATGCCGAGCGTGCGGCGCCCGAGCAATGAAATGAAACCCATGCCGATGCGGTTGCCAAGGCCAGTCTTCTTTAAGCCCCGGGAAATGAGGATCGCCGCGACGATGAGCCAGATAAGGGGACTGGAGAAGCTGCTTAACGCATCCGCAATCGCCGCCTTGGACGACCCGGCGGTGACCTGCGACAGTGACACGGCCATGATCGCCATCATGGCCATGACGCCGATGGGCATCACCTTCAGGATGATGGCCACGATGGTGGTGAGGAAGATGGCCACCAGATGCCAGGCCGCCGGCTTCAGGCCGTCGGGGACCGGGGTGGCCAGCAACGCCAGCAAGACAGCGGTGGTGATCAGCGCCGGCCCGAGCCGGAACGGCACCACCGACATGAAGTAGCGAACCATCGCCTTCACCGTTTTCAGCATCTTCCATCCTTGTCTTGATCATCCGCAGGGAACAAATCGCTGTCGCCGTTCCCTGACGGGTCGATTTCAAGTGGAGTGCGGACGGAAGGCCTTGACGTGGATCAAGCGCGGCGGGAGGTGTGGGCGGTGGATGTCGCGTGGAGGTGGTCGGCGAGATGTTGCGCGCGATGCATGAAGGTGAAGACACCCGAAATGAGCAGAGCCCCGAGGGCGAAAGCTGCAATGGCGGGCATCGTGTGCAGGCGTACCGCGAGCGATGCTGTGAGGGGAGGCTCCAGAGACATTACGAATCCTCGGTGGTGACGACACGCAGTGTTGGTGTACTCGCCGATGCTCAGCGTGGCGCCTGCTGATCGAGGCCTTCAGGCTGCGGCTTAGTGGCGAGGGTCGGTGCGGCGGCGATCGCAGGCCCAGGTCGCGAGCGCGTCGATCTTTGCACCGCTGATGTGCAGCACCTGCCAAACGCGGCCGCAGTCCGGCGGAACGTCGTCAAGCCACAGCGCGAACGTCACGATCTGCCAGCGCTGCGGATCGACCACGACGGCCGCCGAATGAAGCCCCGGGTATCCGGAGAGCCGCTCCAAGGCCGCCACTGCGGCATCGACGGCGGCCGTCGGATCGCTGTCGTCGGGGATCGACGTGGATAGCCGGCTCGCCCGAGTCGGTGCGAGCGCCTCGCTCGGACCGCGACGAAAGTCGACACCGACGAAGTGGCGCACCGGTGGCCGGCCGAACGAGCCGACGATATTGGTGAAGCCGGTACCGGTCCAGAGGAAGCGGTTCATCCCCGCGACCCCGTTCCAGAGATAGAAGGGGGCGTACTCGTTGTTCAGCGCGCCATCGATGCCCCTCTCGCGGATCAGGTAGGCCTTGAGGCCGAGGTCCGGATAGCCATCGGTCAAGTGTCCTTTGCTCTCGACACGCTGGCGGATGATGTCCATGTCGTAGTCGGCGGGCAGCGGAATTTCGTATTGCATCGCGTACATGGTGGTGGCCTTGTCAACCTCTCTCAGGCAAGACGGGAAACAATCGCGGCGGCGAGCTCGGCGGGCTTCTCGAGCGCGACCATGTGCGGGGCATCTTCGATCACGTCGAAGGTCGCGCCGGGAATTGCCGCAAAGCCCTGCATCAGTGACGGCGGCGTTGATGCATCCTTTTCGCCGGCAATGACGTGCGTGGGTACATTGATCGACGGCAGCAGGGTCTCGATCGAGATGCTGGCGAGAGCTCGCCAACTCGCAACCCAGTCGGACACGATGGCGCGACGGACCTTTTCGCGTGCCCACCGGACGGCAGGGCCGTCTTCGGCGAGCGCAGCCGGTGTGAACCAGCGGGTCAGTGTCGGGACGATCTGGGCCGCCATGCCGTCCGTTTCGGCGGCGACAGCCCGCGCTTCGAAGGCCGGGTTGGCCCATGCGGTGGCAGCGACGATCGTCAAGCTTCGGAGTCGATCGGCCCACGCCGCGGCAAATCGCGTGGCGATCGAACCGCCGAGCGACAAGCCCACGAGGTGAACCTTCGCCAGGCCAAGGCGATCGAGGAGGAGGCGCAGGTCGTTGGAGAACATGTCGAGCCCGGTGGTGGCCGGGGCAGCCGCTGCGCGTCCGTGGCCTCGAAGGTCGTAGGCGATCACGCGGTGCCGCGCCGCGAGCGGACCGACCACACCCTGCCACATCCGACGGTCGAGGCCGAGTGCGTGCACGAGCACGATGGGAACGCCGTCACCGCCGGTGTCGGTCGCTTCAGTCTCATGGTCACCCAGATCGACGATCCGGCTCGGTGTCGGCGGCTCGATGCCGGCCTGTCCGAGCGTCCGGTCGATGACGTTGAGGAGGTTCAGACCGCGCGGGAAGCCGGCATACACGGTCAAGTGCTCGGCGAGCGCCACCAGCTCGTCGCGATCCACGCCGCAGCGGAGTGCTGCGGCGACGTGGACGGCCAGCTGCGGCTCGGCACCTCCAATGGCGCCGAGCGCGGCGACGGTGGCGAGTTCGCGTTCCCGCCGGCCGAGAACCGCGCGGGAGAAGACATCGCCGAAGGCATGTCCAGACAACGCATCCGCCAGTGTGGGGGACAGGCGGCCGATCGACGCGATCGTGGCACGAGAGCCATCGCCGACGACGGCAGCGATCTCGTGGTTTCCGACGACTTGTCTGTTCATGTCCTAAGGCTCCATCGGTGATTCGATTGCTGTACTCTAGTCTCCGGATTTGGTTTGATAAACGTTCAAATCTTGAGAGTCAACATCAATATTTGGAGATTCCGATGCGCTGGGACGACGTCCGCATCTTCTTGGCGGTCGCTCGTGGCGGCAGCCTCATCGCCGCCGGTGAGCAGCTCGACATGTCGCCAGCCTCCGTGGCTCGTCACGTCGAAGAATTGGAGCGGCGCCTGGGCGTGACCCTGTTCCTTCGAAGCCGCAACGGCTATGCGCTGTCCGATGCCGGCTTGGCCGTGATCGCGGACGCCGAGCGCGCCGAAGGAGCCCTGGCCGCGCTTCTGCACGGTGCGACCGGAGCTGCGGCGTCGCTGGTTGGGACGGTGCGTGTCGCGATGCCCGAGACCTTCGCGTCGGATCTGCTGATGCCGCGGCTCGTCGGCCTGCTGGCCGACCACGAGGGCCTGAGGTTGGAGATCGTGACCGCCGTCAACGTCGCCGACCTCACCCGCCGGGAGGCCGACATCGCGCTGCGTCTGGTTCGGCCGTCCGCAGGGAATCTGGTGATCAGTCGCATCGGAAGCATGGCAGTTGGCCTCTACGCAGCGCCGGGCTATCTTTCGCGCCGACCGCCGGGGCTGGCAGACGGTGGGCGGGGGCATCGCGTGATCGGCTGGGACGAAAAGTTCCGGGATCTCAAGGCAGCACGCTGGCTGTCGGAGCAGTTGCCCGAGGCGAGCCTCGCGATCAGCACAACCAGTGCGGGCGCGCAGATTGCCGCCTGCGAGACCGGCATGGGAATCGCCGCACTCCCTCACTTCCTTGCTGGCACAAGACCGGGGCTGCTGCGAGTCGGCGGGCCGCTGGCGTGCTACGCGCAGGACATCTGGATGGTTGTGCACCAGGACATCGCGGCCACGGCACGCATCAGGGCCGTGGCCGACGCCCTTCGAATCGCCATCCGGGATTCGGCACCGGTCCTGTCCGGGGATCGCGCGGCCTCCGCCGGGTGAGATCCCTGGAAGCGATGGTGGGCCATCGCGAGTCACGGCGATCGATCGGGACGCGCGAGGCGATAGGTCTGCTGATCACCTGCGCCCGCCTCTGTGCGGGCACGGCGCGCCGATGCGGCCGCCGGCACGTCAAGGGAGATGCACTTGAACGACCCGAACGCGAGAACTGACGCTGAAGTCAGAAGCTCGGCACGAGTACCGCCTCAGCCCCCCACGGGACCTTCGTCGGAATGAACTCGACAACTTGGTAGTCCGCAACCCGCTCGCAATGAAAGGGGGCCTCGGCCAACACCTCGTCGAGCTGCTGGTGCGACAGGCCCCGGGCGAGGATGACGCCACCGACCCGGGGCACCTGGGCGCCGGAAGCAATGAATCGTCCTGAGGCGAAAGGGCGGTCCCCAAAAGCACGGTGCTCTTCCAAGAGCCGCTCGACCGCGTCAATGGGCTGCACGTCGTGAAGCACGAACAACACACACTGGACCTCGCCTCTTGACGACGGTGCTTGTTGAGCATCCAACCCCAATCTGGCACGACTCGCACCGCAGCGCGGCGCGAACTGCCCAGGGGACTGCAAACTGTTGGCGCCGACCGAAAACTGAGCCACGGCTCAAAATTCGGTCGGCGCCAACAATCAGGTCCTGCCAGCCCCTCGTAGAGCTGTTCAGCGCTCGACTCTTGCGCATTGAGGACCGAGGAATCCTCATCGGCGGTCGAGAGGAGTTCTGGGACCGCAAGCGTAAGACCGAGTATCCGCAGGTGCTATGGGCCTGGCCCATTCCTCCCGAGACGCCACAACCGCCTCCACGGGCTAACACCCAGAGCCCAGATGTGGCCCGCCTCCTAGAGGCCATTGAGGCAATTTCGTAAGTCTCAAGTTCCGCCCTTGGGGCTCTCCAGGAGGGCAAGCACAAACCGAGGATAAATCGCTGGGCTAGACCAACGCTGCTGGATGGAGGGGGCTAGACTCGCCGCGGACAGCAGATGGCGCAAGTGGAACGTCAGGCGACAATCTGAGCCCTTGTGTGCGCTCCCGTTGGGCCAACCGAACGTTGTTCGTCCTCACTCTGCTTTGAGCCTAGGGAACTGAAGCACCAGTGACACGCCGTTCTCCTTGTTCCTTGCGTGCAGAGTCAGCCGCATCGCCAAACCGTAGATGCGAGATGCAAAGAGCCCCAGCCCGCTGCTGCCTTGCGCGTTGCTATCGGAAACTCCGAGGTCGAATATTCGCTCCAGATGAGCAGCCGGAATCGCTGGCCCCTGGTTGAACACCTCGACCGTGACGTCATCCTCGTACTGAACTAGACGAAGCTCGATGTCCGTCCCAGGAATTCGATAGCGCTCAGCGTTGTCGAGAAGGTTGTCGAGAATTCTCCACAGCTGAATTGAGTCGATATCGACGATGACGGGAGTCGAAGGTCCTACGTAGACGACGCTCCTGCCGTCGGCAACTAGGTTGTTCGCAAATCTCTGAAGCCAATCAGCCAAATCGTGCGGCTCCATGGCGATTTCGCCGGAGCGCAGACCATCCTCCACTGAAGTGGCCTCATGCAGCGCTTCGACTGCACGGCGAATTCGCGCAAGCTTCTCCTGCACGGCAGGGTCCTCCTTGGTCGTGTTCAGGAGCGACTGCAAAGGTGCACGAATTTCATGTCCGATGGCATCAAGAATCGCCTTGCGGTTTTGAACGTGCGCTTCAGCTAGCCGTAGACCCTCAGCTCGTCTTGCTTCTGCGGCCTTAAGCCGTTTGACTAGGTTCTCGTCGCGCGACCGGTTGCGCTTCAGAAGGATGTTGAAGACCCGCCCCAAAGTTCCAATCTCATTCTTCGCGGCGAACTTCTGAAGGTCGCCGCCACTGGATGGCCTGACCGCCATAGAGTACGCAGTACTTCGGAGAGCACGAAGCTTCCAGACATACAGGCTCCAGTCTCCCGCCAGAATGACGATGACGACGAAAGCTGCGGAGACCCAGATGAAGGCGCGAGTCGCAAGGTCAGGCAGGGTGAACGGGGTCGCAGTGAGAGTTGCACTCGCGTTGCCGACCCGAGGCATTCGAACGGCCTGAGACGCGCTGATTGGTGCGGCCTGAAGCGCAGTCTTCGAGATGATGAGTTCCGACCAGCCATCAGCCAGCGACTGCCACAGGCCTTCCAACCTCGTAGTTGACTGGCTGATTCCCGCATCGTCCGAGCGCCAGAGAATCCGTCGTGCGTTACCCGGCCCAGGGGCGCTAACCTGCAGCGAGGCCCGCGATGGAACCGCCGCCAAGTAGGCTTGGGTTAGCGACACAAGCGGCGTTCCAGCCCTACCCGGAGGGACGTCAAATCTGACCTGAGGCTCATCGTCGGAGTTCCCCTTGTCGTACACCTTCACGCCAATGACTACCTTCTTCGCGGCAGCGGAGGGCCAATCGTCCTCCTGCGCGGACGGCTGAAGTAGCGCCGCATCAAGGCGCCCAACTACAGTGACGAAGTTCCTGGCGACGCGACCTTCCTCTTCGTCGGGCCTCTCGAAGGCTTGGCCGCTTACCAACCTAGAGGGCTGGCCACCTTCGCCGCTTGCAAACGCTGTGACCTCGTGAACCTCCGTGAACCGAGACAGTTGAGAGGGGTACCGGGAACGCGCCAGCGGAGGAACCTGATACGCGAGTGTGAGTCTGCTCTCCTTCGCACCTCCGAACGTCAGCACGACGCGGTTCACCTCGGACAACGGACGGCCAGAACGGTGACGCTGAATCTTGCTGGACGGGTAGCGCAGCGAGAAGTAGATGTACCGCCCGGCCTGGTCGCCAGGGACTGCGGCAAAGCAGGCATGCAGACTATCGCCTTGCACTCCCGGGAACTCGACCTGGCAGGCGCGAGGCGCTTCGAAATTGATGTCCCCGACCTGGAACGTTCGCGCGTTGCCGGTCTGCAGCAGGTATGTGAAGAAGGACCTTCGGAGGGTGACAACACTTAGCGGACGTGACACCGCAGAGAACTCCTGAGGGTTCTCTAGAAGAGTCGAACCATCAGGTTCGCGAATGCTCAGCAAGAACTGAGCAAGTTGCCCGCGAAGTTCGGACTCCTGAACTCGATGTTCCTTCTCGCGCGCAGAGATGCTGACGTCGAGCACAGCCCCCGCAAGGAACACCACCAGCAACGAAAGCCAGAAGATGTTCCGTAGGGTGAAGTCCCAACGGATGACGCGCTGGAGCCACCGCCTATGTCGTTTTCCAGAAGTAGCCACGACCGGGTTCGTTCTCAATCTTGTTGAAACCCGGGTCAACGTCCCGGAACGCGGCGCGAGCTCCGGACACCTGGGTTGCAATTGCCTTCGGGGAGCCACCAGACTTCAAGTTCCTGATGAGCCGCGCGTTCTCCACGACTTGGCCTGGCTTCTCGACCAGACATTGGACGATGCTCAACTGGGTGATGGACAGCTGAACCAGTTTCCCCTTCCAAAGTAGCTTGTTCTTCCTTTGGGGGTCGAGCTCAAGGCCTGGAGGAAGTCCCTGGTCGGCGTCAAACCCCTTGTTGGCATCTGAGCGGGACCACTCGAGCGCCCGCTCAATCTTGTTGATGAGGTCTTGCTCATCAACTGGCTTCGCGATGAAGTCGTACGCATGCAGCGCCAGAGAGAATCCTCTTAGGTTGTCTTCAGGCATTCCAGAAACAACAATGGTGGCCCAGTTGCCCTTGAAGTCGCTAAGTAGGCTTAGCCCTGCATAACGGTTCTTCGGCCCGCCGCCCAGCTCCACGTCCATGATGACTAGGTCGAACCTCTCGTTGCTAAGAAGCTGCTCGGCCTCAGACTTGCTAAACGCCTGACGCACCTCGGCATCGAGCGACTTCTCAATCAGCGACTTCATGTTTTCGCTGTCGATGAGCTCGTCTTCGATGATGGCGATGCGTGTCATATGGGCCTCGGGGGAGGGTTCTTGGGAGGCTTAGAGCATCTCACGAAGAAACGCAATTCCCGACACCGGCTGGTTCAGGTTTCTGAACCGACCACATGTCCGGTCAAGAAACCAACGACGGCATCGCCGGAAACGTGTAACTGTCCAAGAGACCTGAACCGGCGTTCCCCCCAACCGTTTCCACCCGGGTGAAACACTTCTGTCCACGGAAACAACGGCGCCCATCTGGGCGGGACAGACTTGAACGCAAACACCCACGCACAGCATCTGGTGCGCCCTGAAGACCTCCCCCGCGGCATCTCCGCCATCCGGGCGCTACCCCATGAAGCGCTTGACGCGATGTGGGACAGCATCATCGTCGCCGAGGACATCAAGGAACGGCTGCTTTCGCAGGCGGTCTTGAACTTCACCCTCAGGCCGAAGGTCTCACGCGACCAGTTGCCGATGCACGGTGTCATCCTTCTCGTCGGCCCCCCAGGCACGGGCAAGACCTCCCTCGCGCGTGGCCTTGCCAGCAGGGTCGCCAGCCTCATGCAGAAGGCCAAACCCCGCCTTGTCGAGGTCGACCCCCACGCGCTGACCAGTTCGGCGATGGGGAAGACTCAGCGGGCGGTCAGCGAGCTGTTCTCTCAGACCATTTCGGAACAGGCCTCCAACGGTCCGACCATCGTGCTCTTGGATGAGGTCGAGACTCTGGCCGCGGACCGCTCGCGGATGAGTCTCGAGGCTAACCCGGTGGACATTCACCGCGCCACCGACGCGGTGCTCGTCCAGCTCGATTCGTTGGCCGAGCGCCATCCCAACATCCTGTTTATTGCCACCAGCAACTTCCCGCAGGCCATCGATGACGCGTTCACCTCGCGCTGCGACCTGGTTATCGAGATTCCTCCGCCTGGTCACGAGGCTGTCCTTCAAATCCTCCAGCACTGCCTGGGGAGCCTGAAGCAGTTTCCTGACCTCGCGACCATCGCCAGCTCGACGGACCTCATCAAGGTCGCTCGCGCTTGCGAAGGTCTCGACGGTCGCGCCATTCGCAAGATGGTTGTGAACGCGATGGCACAAAGTCGCGAGGTCGCGGCGAACCCCAACATGTTGACGACTGCTCACTTGTCGGCCGCGGCGAAGGATGCGAAGGCCGCTCGCTCGCGCAAGGAGACGAGCAAGTGACTACCGTCCGCCGAGATTTTCGAAGCGTTCCGTCGCGCGATGCGTCTGAGACCTGGGTCGCCATCGTCGACCTCATCACCGCCAGTAGTTCCAGCACGGATGCGCGCAAGGAGCTCATGAGCGTGGCCGGCATTGTGTCCAGCGTCATCGCCGACCAGACCCCGAAAGCCAGCCCCATCGTCGTGTCCTGCGATGGTCCGCGTACGCGCATCTACTGCCTGTACGACGATGACGCGCTCGAAGACTCGAGCAGCAACGAGTCGATGCTGGGGTTCGACGCAACAAAGGGTGATTGGAAGGTCTCCGTGGCAGTTTGCAGCGATGACCTGGCCTGGGTCCAAGCGGCCCTGAAGAACCACACCCTCCGGGTCGTCGCTCGCGATGCCTCGTCCGGCTTTGAGGTCGACACGAGCGCAAAGGCCGCGAGTGCATCCGCGGTGGCGCTCGATATGGAGGGGTTTCTGAAGTCATGAGCACCGTTTCCGTCTACTCCTATACCCACTCGGTCACTTACGTCACGGACAACGTGCTGAAGAGCTTGAAAGACGTCATCCGTCTCAGCGGTCTATCCCCCGAAAACCTGGTCAACACCTGGGACAGCAAGCACCGCGCAATCAAGACCTGGATTGAGTCACAGCATCTCGAGCGCGTCGAGCTGGAAATTTACAACCCCGCCACCAACGCCTTGATTCTTCGATGGGACCTGGACATCGTCTATCAGTGGTCCAGCGGGGACGGCTCGTTCTACACGGATACCGAGCAACTGAAGTACGCCATCAAGAAGTCCGGCGTAGCTCCGGAGAACGCACGCTACGAGGTCATCCTGAAAACAAAGGCCGGAAGGCCCGATGTCGTGGGCTGGGGGCCCTGCTCCTCCCGCTCCACAGAAGGCATGGTGCGTCAGAGCCTTGGCTCAACTGTTGAACATAGTGGCCTCGGAGCGAGTGCTGCGTATTGGAGGACCCGTTGATGATTTCTTTGGACGATGCGTTTCGCAAGTTCAAGTCCCGGCTCGAGCTCAACGACCGGGAGCAGGCCAATGCCTCGAAGCGGCACACCGAGGTTCGGGAGCACATCCGCTCGAAGTTCTCGATTCAGCGCGACTTTCTGACCGGCTCGTACGCCCGCTACACGAAGACCAAGCCGTTGAAGGACATCGACATCTTCTTCGTCCTGGCCGAGGCCGAGCAGAAGAAGTACCGCGGTCAACCGCCGTCCGTAGTGCTAGACGAATTCTACAAGGCCCTTGTCGAGAAGTACGGCGCGGGCGCAGTACGCAAGCAAGGTCGCTCCATCAACGTCGACTTTGGCGTGGTGGTCGATGCTGAGGACAACACGGACTACCGCGTCCTCAGCGTTGACGTCGTCCCTGCAGTCGCGGCGGGCACCGACTACGAGATTCCCAACAGCGACACCGGCAGGTGGATGAAGACCAACCCAGATATCCACGCGAACAAGGCTCGCGACGCTCATCAGGCCTTCTCCAGCGAGTGGAAGGGTCTAGTGCGGATGGTCAAGTACTGGAACAACCATCCGAAGCACGGAGCGGATAAGCCGGTGAAGCCATCCTTCCTCATCGAAGTGATGGCGTTGGAGTGCCTTCATGGCGGATGGCAGGGGCGCTTCGACTATGAGCTGCAGGCGATGTTCTCGTCGCTGGCTGACCGCATCAAGGACGAATGGCCCGACCCTGCAGGGCTGGGCTCGCCCGTCAGCGATGGCATGGACGCCGCTCGCAAGGAACGCGCGCAACAGCTGCTGCTCGCTGCCAGTCGCGAAGCGTCCAACGCTATCAATCTTGCCCGCAAGGGTCAGAACGGCGAAGCCCTGAAGGCATGGCGCGCAATCTTTGGCCCCAAGTTCCCGCTGTCCTAAATCTCGTATGACCCGGAACCCTACTATTGAAACCGTGTCTGCGCTTAGCGCAGCGGCCGACGATACGACCTGGCTCAAGCAGGCGTTTGGAAAGGTGCAGGACAACCTGCGCGGACAGATGGCTCTTGCCAGCCAATCCATAAGCCATGCAGGAACCATGGGCTCCGTGAACGAGGAGCACTGGCTTGAGCTGTTGCGCTCGTACCTCCCCAATCGGTATGAGGTTGCGACCGGCATCGTTATCGACTCGAAGGGCAATCGCAGCGACCAGATTGACGTTGTCGTCTTCGACCGGCACTTCACACCAACGCTGCTGGACCAGAAGAATCACCGCTATATTCCCGCCGAAGCCGTGTACGCGATGTTTGAGTGCAAGCCCGAGGTGAACAAGGGATACATCGCCTACGCCGAGGGGAAGGCCGCGTCGGTTCGCGAGATGGCGCGAACTTCAGTGGCAATCTCACATGCCGGCGGCACCTTCCAGCCGAAGCCGCACTTCCGCATCCTGGCGGGTCTTCTCGCCCCGTGCTCTGGATGGGTGAACGGCCTCGACGTCACCTTCCTGGGTCACCTAGGAACTGCAGACCTTTCGTCCCTGGATTGCGTCTGCGCGCTGGACCATGGCTGCTACGACAAGTACGAGGGGACGCCGCAGGTGGTCACGGGACAAGGAGCGCTCATGTACTTCCTGTTCCGACTGCTTGGACGACTTCAAAGTCTTGGAACCGTCCCCGCAATCGACTGGTCAGCGTACAGCCGAATCATCAAAGACTGAACGGGCCACACTGCACCGCCCATACCAGCCATATCGCAGGACGAAGGCCGGCGCTCCCATTCGGATTGGACATTTATGCTTCTATACAAATACCGCGCTCCCGTTGACTTCAACGATGTCGATGGCTGCTACACGGCTAGCCTCTTCAAATCCTCACAGCTCTTCTCCGCTAAGCCATCCTCATTCAATGACCCGTATGAGGGGCACATTGAGTTGGACTTTAGTGCTCCACTGGAGAAGGCGAGAATTAGTCATATGTGCGTATTTCAGCCCATCGCGGCCACCCATTTCAGCGGAACGCGGACAGCGTTTCAGACGAAGGCGGACACCATTTCAGGCTGAACGCGGACAGCGTTTCAATCTGATCCCGGACACCCCGGGCGCGCGCAAGTGACCTGAGCCGTTGGCATGCTGACCGATTTTTCGGTCCTCATGCCCACCCCCAGGATTCACATGCGCCAACTACGTCAAACCCTTCGACTGCACCTGGAATCGGGCCTGAGCATGCGCGAGTGCTCGCGCGTTCTGGGCATCGCCAAGACGACCGTCAACAGCATCGTCATGAAGGCCCGCGCCGCCAGAGTGGATTGGGCCATCGCTCAGACCTTGGACGATGCTGCCCTGGAAGCCCGCCTGTACGGCCCGCCCGTGCCGCGTGCGAGCACCCAGCTCGAACCCGACTTCGCCCTCGTCCACCAGGAACTCAAGCGCCCCGGCGTCACCCTGCAACTGCTCTGGGAGGAGTACCAGCGCAGCCTGGCCGACGCCGGCTCGCAAGCCTACAAGTACACCAGCTTCTGCGTGAAGTACCGTACCTGGGTGACCGGCCTCAAGCGCTTCGATGCGCCAGGTCCACCCAGCCGGCGAGCGTCTGTTCATCGACTACGCCGGCCAGACCGTGCCGCTGATCGACGCTGCCACCGGCGAGATCAGTGCCGCCCAGATCTTCGTGGCCGTGCTCGGCGCCTCGAACTACACCTTTGCCTGTGCCACCCCGACGCAGACTGCCGCCGACTGGGTCGGTGCCATCATGGACGCACTGGAGTTCATGGGTGGCGTGCCCCGGCTGATCGTGCCGGACCAGGCTCGGGCCCTGATTGCCCGGCCGGACCGGTACGAAACCACGCCCGGCCGCCTGGTCGAGGAGTTCTGCGACCACTATGACGTGGCGATGCTGCCGGCTCGGCCCGCTCACCCCCGCGACAAGCCCAAGGTGGAGGTTGGCGTGCAGATCGTCGAGCGCTGGATTCTGGCGCGGCTGCGGCATCGACGCTTCTTCACCCTGGCCGAGCTCAACGCCGCCATCCGGGTCTTGCTGGTCGATCTGAACCAACGCCCGTTCAAGAAGCTGCCCGGCTGCCGGGCCAGCGCCTTCGCGGCCCTGGACCGACCTGTGCTCAAGCCGCTGCCGGCGGCCCGCATGCCCATCGCCCGCTTCAAACGCGCCCGCGTCAATATCGACTACCACGTCGAGCTCGATGGCCATTACTACAGCGTGCCGCACCGGCTGGTGCGCGAGCAGGTCGAGTTGCGCGTCACCTCGACCACGGTGGAGATCCTCAGCCGTCAGCAACGCGTGGCCGTGCACGCCTACAGCGAGCGGCGTGGCGCCCACACGACGGCACCGGAGCACATGCCCGCTTCGCACCGCGCCCACCGGGAATGGACGCCGGCCAAGCTCCTGGCCTGGGGGGAGCGCATCGGCGAGGCCACTGCCGCCGTGGTGCGCTGGCAGATGGAGCACCGGCCGCACCCCGAGCAGGGCTACCGATCCTGCCTCGGCCTGCAGAGCTTGGCGCGCCGATTCGGCCATGAGCGGCTGGAAGCGGCCTGCGTTCGCGCCATGGCGATCCGCTCACCGACCTATCAGAGCATCAAGTCGATCCTCACCACCGGGCTGGACCGGCAAGCCGCGTCGGCTCCAGCCACACAAGCCGCCCTGCCGCTGCACGACAACGTGCGCGGCCCCGATTACTACCATTGAAGAAGGAGAAGCTCTTGCTCAACGAACATACCCTGGATCAACTGCGCGGCCTGCGCCTGGACGGCATGGTGAACGCGCTGGCCGATGACGCCATACGCACGGCGGCGGCCGAGTTGTCCTTCGAGGAGCGGCTGGCCATGTTGGTGCAGCGCGAGGTTGACTGGCGCGACGGCAAACGCCTGGCCCGGCTGCTCAAGGCCGCCAAACTCAAGGTCAGCAGCGCCTGCATCGAGGACATCAACTGGCGCGGTTCGCGCGGCCTGGATCGCAGCCTCATCACCCAACTGGCGGGCTGCGACTGGCTGCGCCACGGCCACAACGTGCTGCTCACCGGGGCCACCGGTTGCGGCAAGACCTGGCTGGCATGCGCACTGGCTCAGCAGGCGGCTCGCCAGGGATTCGCCGTGCTGTACACACGGGCGCCTCGCTTGCTGGAGGAACTCCGGGTCGCGCACGGCGATGGTTCCTTCAGCCGGCGCCTGGCGCAACTGGCGCGCATCGACTTGTTGGTCATTGATGACTTCGCCATTGCGCCGATCACGGCGGCCGACCGCAACGACCTGCTGGAGCTGCTCGACGACCGGGTCGGCAGCCGCTCGACTCTCATCACCAGCCAGTTGCCGGTCTCCAGCTGGCACGAGTGGCTGGACGATCCGACCCTGGCTGACGCCATCCTCGACCGCATCGTTCACTCGGCCCACAAGATCGCGCTCAAAGGCGAGTCGCTGCGCAAGAAACAGGACCCGGCATGAGCATCAAACCGACCAACCCAAGGCCGTCCACGCCAGCCCGGTTCAGGCTGATCGCGGACACCTGAGCTACCATCAACCCAGGCACTTGCGCGCGCCCAAACTGTCCGCGATCAGTTTGAAACGCTGTCCGCCATCACGCTGAAATGACTGTCCGGGATCGCTGAAATCCGCAATCTGACGGCTCGGATGCGTCTGCAGCCTCTGTCCAGCCCCCCTACGGGGGTGCGAAGCCCCGCAGACACCCATGCGAAGATGAAATCGTCAGCATTTGCTGGCGATTTCATGCGGAGTCTCCATGTTCAAGCGTCTCGCGTCCGAAGCCCTCGGCCTGAGTGATCTCGGCGTTATTGTCTCGCCGAAGGATTACGACAAGGTTGATGCCGACGACTACCTCTTCCACGAAGACAACGAAAAGATCTTCTTCCTGATCAAGTCGAAGAAGGACGAATACTGCTTCACCAACCTGGCACTGATCCACGTGGATGGCGACTCCGCCGTGTCGTCCAAGCGCAGCATCCGCCGCTACGACTTCGCCAGCCATCAGGTCAGCAACGTGTCCATCGAGACCGCCGGCACCATCGACCGGGACGTAGAACTGAAGTTCTCACTGGCCGACGGCCCCACCTTCAGTATCGACGTGCGCAAGAACCAGCTGGAGGCGCTGAAGGACATCTACAAGGCCCTGCACACCATCGGCCGTATCCAGCACCGCAATGACCGCTCGCAGGAGAATGTGTTGCCTTGCCTGCACGCGCTGGGGGCCATGCACAAGATCAGCGAGGTGGAAAGCGAAGCCACCATCGTCAAGCACTACCAGGCGCTGCTGCATGCGGTGAACACCATGCAGTTGGATCGCTATCTGAAGCGGGACTTTGGGGACGTGTTCGAAAAGTATCTGCGCAGCTGACACCACTGCGGGAAATCATGGCGGGGCGGGCATGGCCAGGTAAGGGTCTGCCGGCGAGCCGGTGCGGGAATGCGCGGGCAGAGCTCTGCCCTGGCCAAGCGCGTCAATGGCGCCCTCTTACTCACGCACATGCTGGAAAAAGGGCGCTGAGCAGCTCGGTCGTCTACTTGTGCGCAGGCTGATTGTTCCTGACAATTAAAGTCGTAAACGCTAGCCCAACAGCGACAACGACTTAGCGCCGCTTGCGCTCGGACAGCGCGACCACAAAGTCGTAAAAGCCTTTTCGCCCGTGTCTTAAGACGCGAAGTAGTCCTCCTGGGACCCCCACGAGACTGTCCAGCAGATTCAGAGCATACCCCGGCTCGCCTTCGCTAACGCTCGCACGCCCCGGAGAACGATGCGCGAAATTGCCCCTGACAACGCAGGGACGCTCGTCGTGCCCGCTCGCTCGTGAACGTCTCGGGGACACGAAGTGTGGGACATAGGAGCGCTCAGGCTCGGGGAGACATGAACCGCAGCTATCCTCGAAGTCAAAGAATGCCCCAAAGCACCAATAGGAAGGGAGGATGAGATGGCAGTTGCACCAAGCCCCGAGCCGCAGGCCCGAACAGACGCCTCGAAGCAGCCAGGCATCACTGGCGAAAGCCACATCCAACTTGACCCGTTCGTGTCAGGCGTAAGCGCAGCCCCTACGGATGGCGCAGCAACGGAGGGCGGCACAACAGCGCCGGCGACACCGGACGCCCCTCCAGTACCAGTTGCAGGCCCCGACGCTAAGCCCCGCGGCCGAAGGCACATTGAGGCGAGCGTGAGTTCGGGGTTCGGGTCCGCAGTCAAGCCGCCGGTTGGAGAGTCGGGGCCTGTTCCACCATCCCAGGTGCAGCCGGCCCCAGACCCGCCATCCTCTGCTTCCGCCTACCCGTTTCGAACAGGAGTGGCGACGCCAGAAGAAGAATTCGAGGAAGAAGAGTCCGAGGACGACCAGAACGCCGACGACGCATGGCGTCGCAGCGATCCGTTGAGCTCAATCTCTTCCGATAGCTCCCAGGCGGCTCTCGAGGAGGCCGGTCGTCGTATGGCGCAAACGCTTCTTGCGTCACCGCGGAACGACGATCCGATGGATGCAAACGCAATTGATCTGATGGGCTTCGAGGACGACGCCAAAGCCTTCGCGCGTCTCGTTGCGTCCACCGACGTGAAACCGCCTTTAGCAATCGCAATCTTCGGGAGCTGGGGTTCGGGCAAGTCCTTTTTCATGCGTCTAATCCAAGAGCATGTCCAACGGCTTTCGGACGGCAAGGTAGACCGAAAGGCACCCGAAGCAACATCCGGAAACTTCCACACTGAGATTGCTCAAATTCGTTTCAATGCCTGGCACTACAGCGAAACAAACCTCTGGGCTAGCCTCGTGGATCACCTGTTTACGCAGCTCGGAAACTTCGTCAAACCGAAGGATGCTGTCGGACAACCTGGTCCGGAAGAGCCGGCAACCGCGCGCGGCCGCTCCATTCTCGACAACCTCAGTACGACTCGGACACTTACCATCGAGTCCGCCGAAAGACTGGAGGCCCAGCGGAAAACTCAGACCGCTCTCACAGACAAGCTCGCCCAAGCCGAGGCAGACCGCAATAAGTGGGAACGGGAGGTCATGGCGCGCCCCACCACTTACCTAGACGTCGTGCAGGCGGTCATCTCGTCCGACTCGGGAGTTGAAGGGGGCTTGGCTGGAGCAGAGGCGAAGCTGAAAGAGCAGATCGCTGAGGCTGCTCACATGCTCGGTGTCGACGCAGTTGAAGGTGAGGCCCAACGGATTGCTGAAGAGCTGCGCGAGGCCGACACGCTATCCGGCGAGGCACGAGCCGCGTTCAATAGCGTGGCTAAAGTCGCCGGTAGCAAGTTGAGAGCCGCAATGCTGTTTGCCAGCATCCCCCTGGGCCTACTTTTGCTATGGATCGCGGCTCGCATTGCGCAGGCCCTTAACGTTCCTGATGTTTTCGCGCTGGTGGCGCAAGTCGGCACGAGCCTGCTTCTGGTGGGCGAGTCGATTCGCAGACTCAACAAGCTTGCAACTCCCGTCGTGGCGAAGATGAAGGCTGTGAAAAAAGCCGTCGACGAAAAGCTCGCTGCTGGCATCGCCGAACACAGAAAAAACATCGACGCCAATAGAGATGCGCTGCGCCAAGCGGAAGCTCGAGTAGCAGCTGCCAAGCAAGATTTGGCAGCGTCAGCTGCCAGCCTAGTCAGCGCCGTTGAAGACTTCCACGGATCCACAGGCACTGGGCGGCTACTGAAGTTCCTGCGGACTCGGGCCCAAGATGGCCACTACGCCAAACACCTTGGCCTCGTGGCGTCTGTACGCCGGGACTTCGAGGAGCTGTCCCTCGGCATGCAGAGCAGCGGCAAGCGCGTGGAGCTGCCACTCGAAGAGCTAGCCGCTTTGCGAGCACGGCTCTCTGCGCTCACTAGCGCTAGCAGCGCGCTCCTCCCAGAGGATCGAAAGATCCTCGAAGAACTTGAGAAGAGCATCTCCCGGATCTCGGTCGAGAACAGTCAGTTGAAGCCCCCCTTTAGCCGGCTGGTTCTCTACATTGACGATCTTGACCGCTGCCCTCATGAGAAAGTCATCGAGGTACTGCAGGCCGTTCACATGCTCATGGCATTTCCACTCTTCACGGTTTTTGTCGCAGTGGATGTCCGCTGGCTCATCCAAGCGCTCGCGTCGGAGTACGCCGGGATGCTCGCACCCATCGACGAACCAAGCGGCCGACACCGGGCAGCACCCCACGATTACTTGGAAAAAATCTTCCAGTTGCCTTACTGGATCGAAGAGGTCAACGAGAAGTCAGGGGCGCGGCTGCTCAAGGCGCTCCTTCCTGCCGACGATGATGACGATGACCTTCTAGGTTCACCTGCGCCGAACGGCTCGGACGACGAGAATCTCAGCGGGCACGAATTTACTGCGCCTCTGACGGTTCGCTCTTTGACGTTCACGCGAGATCACCGCACCCTTGTCGGACTATTCCTGCCCTTCTTCGTCACATCGCCGCGGAAGCTACTGTGGTTCGTCAACGCGTTCCGCCTGCTAAAGGCCACGTCGTTACCGCTAAGCCAGCAGGACGAAGAGCAGCATGACTTCATGATCATCTTGCAGCTCGCCCTGGCCAGCATCTCCCGAAAAGAGTTTCACAGGTGGCTTGCGTCGTTGGAAGGACTTGACATTCCCACGTCCCTCGTAACTTTTTTCGATGGGTGCGACGGGGTGCGTAGGTCACCACTCTTCTGGGATGCCGCCTATAAGGCTGCGGACGTGGCAGAGGCACGAGGCTTAGCAGTCTTTGACCCGCAGATGTTGAGGCACTACGGCCGGCGAGCTCACCGCTTCTGTTTCACATTCCCCGAAACGCTGAAAAAGCCGCTGTTGCAAATCGAGGCCGACGAGGAGGCCGACAGGTTGGCGAACGAAATGGCTGACGGATGAGAGCTTAGAAGCGGAGAGGGCTAAAGCGAAGATCTCGGTGCTGTCCGAGAACGACCTGAGTGACTTGTCATCGATGAAGGCTGTGCTGCTCACCTTGTTTGAAAGGCCACCAAGCCTGGTGCAGGCCCTTGAAGACGACGCCGTGTATCTCCTCGGGAAGAGTCGGCACCTGCTGGTCCATCGCGCTGGGCATGTGGACAGCAAGTTTGAGCGCGAGACCGCATCCCGCTGGAAGGCAGGGATGGTTTTGACCATCTCTGCGAACGAGTTGGCGGGGTACGCGAGGGCCGTCGTCGCCGTAGCTGAGGCTGCTGTTGATGCCTATTCGGGGAGTGCCCAGGCTGAGCAGAAAGCTCGTCCTGCTTGAACGACGCGCCGATTGCGCAACGCCTGCCGCAGACCGACGACGGCGGTTTGCACCCTCTCAAAGCCTGATAGCGATGCGCCATGCTGCTTTTTCGATGGCGAGGCGACCTGCGGGGCAACCAAGTTCGAAGCCGGCTGCTGCCAACGCAAGCAAAAGCTCTTCGAAGGCGATGCGTGCGGACTGTGAGCGTCTGGAGACGCAACCTTGACTAGGCCCGAAGGCGGGGCTATCTCGCCGCAGCGGTCGATCCGACGAAGGCGATGCACTCCACGAGGTTGAGCGTGGCAAGCACCAGGTACTTCTCAGCCTCGGTACGCACAGCCCAGAGGTCGTGGTCGCCGAGATAGCCGTAGACGAACGCAAGCAGGAAGCGCTCGGAATGCTCGTCACAGAACTGCTGCACGATCTGGGCAACCAACGCGGGCGGCAGCCCCTCGTTGAAGCGCATACGGGCCGTCAGGCGCTGCAGGCATCCTTCCTGGATCGCCTCCGTGACGACGGGCCACTTATGGTCGCTGCGCTTCATCGCCTGGAACGTGACCAGCAGTACGTGTATCGCCACATCCAACTGCTCCATGGCCACGCCCATGCGTGGCAACACCAGGATCGAGGCCAGCAAGGTGGGCTGCTCCTTGAAGATCTCGTCGGTCAGCGCCACCTTCTGCGCCAGGCTCATCCGCTGGACACCGACGTGGGCCTGCGCGATCACAGGGGCCGTGATCCTTCCCATCGTCACGCGGGCCGCCAGCGGTGCGGCAGCAGTTCTTCCAGGAGGTGGTTCGGGTGCGTGTGGATGCGCGCCAGCACGTCGCGCAGGTAGGCCCACGGATCCAGACCGTTGAGCTTGGCCGACTGCACCAGACTCATCACCACGGCCGCGCGCTGGCCCGCCAACGCGCTGCCGGCGAACAGCCAGTTCTTCGCCCCGAGTTTCCAGGGCTTGATCTGCCGCTCGATGAGGTTGTTGTCGATGACCACGGCCCCGTCGTCCAGGTGCAGCGTCAGCGAGTCCCAAGCGTTGAGGCTGTAGTCGATCGCCTCGGCGATCTTGCTGCCGTCCAGCACCTGCGTGCGCTGCAGCTTCAGCCACACCTTGAGCTCCTCCCACAACGGCCGGCTCACCGCCTGGCGGGCCTGGCGGCGTTCCTCGTGGCTCATCTCACTGAAGGCCGCTTCGCAGCGGTAGATCCGAGCCCAGCGCTGCATGGCCTCGGTCGCGACGGCGCTGGCGCTGTGGCCAGCTCTGCCGCCCCGGCTGAGCTCCTCGAAGCGACGACGGGCATGCGCGGCACAGGCCGCCGACTTGCGCTGCGGGTAGCGCTTGGCGTCCAGCACGGCGTTGTAGCCCCCGTACTGGTCCGTGATGAGCGTGCCCTGCCAGGCGGGCTCTCGTCCCGGTGGTCCGTGACCGCCGAGGAAGGCCAGCGGGTACTGCGATCCTCGACCCAGGCAGAACTCGTAGATCACGCCCGGGTGCGGGTCGTGATGGCTGCGCGCCCAGGCCCAGACGTAGGCCTTCTTCGTCTTGCCGGCGCCCGGGTCCAGCAGCGGCACCGGCGTCTCGTCGGTATGCAGCACTCGGCAGGCCAGGATGAAGGCCCGGTGCAGCTCATACAGCGGCTCTAGGCTCGCACCGCCCGCGCCACCCCAGCTGGCCAGCGTGGAGCGCGGCGTGTGCACACCCGAGCGCGCGTTGATCGGCTCCTGGCGGTAATACGGCAGATGGTCGACGAAGCGGCTGATCAGCGTGTGCGCCACCAGCCCGGCCGCCGGGATCCCGCCGTCGATGACGTCGGGCTCGGCGGGCTCCTGGTGCAATTGCTGGCAGCATCGGCAGGCCCACTTGCCGTAGATGTGCCGGTGCACGAAGAACTTGGCCGGGATGATGTCCAGCTTCTCGCTCACGTCCTGGCCGATGCGCTGCATGGGCTGGCGGCAGTTGGTGTTGGGGCAGTGGGTGTCCTCGGGCTCGTGGCGGTGCTCCACGCGCTCCAGATGTGCGGGCAGCGCCTGGCGACGCGGCTTGCGCGGCGGTGCCTTGGGCGCCCTGGGCGCCTCGGGCAGGCCGCGCTGCAGCTCGGCCAACTTCGCACGCAGGCTCGCCTCGTCTTCGGCCAAGGCGTCGGCGAACAGCAGGCGCTGGGCGGCAGTCATGGTCTCGGCCTTGGCGTCGAACTGCCAGCGGCGCAACCGGGCCAGCTCGAAGTTGAGCTTGTCGATCTTGGCTTGCGCCAAGGTGAGCTCACCGCCACGGCGGGCCAGTTCCTGCGCGTCGGCCTTGGCCTGCCGCTGCAGCCGCTCGATCAATGCCGCCACCTCGGCCGGGAGGCTCGTCAGATCAATGGTGCAGGCAGCTTCGCTGGACATGCGCAGCATGGTGCCGCATCGCACAGCGGTCGGCCATTGGCGATTGCGCTGTCAACCGCCGAGCGGGTCACCCGTGATGCTCAGGCGCGGCGGATCGTGGCCAACTCGCCCAGCCGCTGCCAGGGCAGCCCAAGGGTCAGGGCCTCGAACTGCTCGGCGCTGAGCTGCAGGGCTGGGGCCGCCGAGCCTGACTCGCCGGCATGCCAGACGAAGCGGCCGGCATGCAGCCGACGCGTGGCACACCACACGCCGAAACCGTCATGCACGAGCAGCTTGATGCGGTTGGCGCGCGCATTGGCGAACAGGTAGCCCTGGTGGGCGCGGGCCTCGCCGAGTGTGTTGACGACGGCCGTCAGCAACCGGTCGGCGCCGGCGCGCATGTCCTGGGGCTGGCTGCACAGCCACAGAGCGTCGATCCTGATCATGTGCCGATCATTCCTTGAGGGCCACGGCCGCCAACTCGCGCAGCAAGGCGGCGCACGCTGCAGCCTGGACTGACGGCCAGCGCACGCAAAGCTGCGTCGCCCCACGGCGGAGTTCGATATGGATGTCCGGGAGGCTGGCCGCTGCAGCCTCGGCGGGCGCCGCGCCAGCCGCAGCCACAGGCGCCACCTCAAGGGGGATGAACTGCAGCGGCGCAGCCGCCTGCACGACAGCGGCCCGCGGCTTGCGGGTCACCGTCCGGGGCGCAGCCAACCCGGTGCGCTTGATGCCGTGACCTACAAGCCACTTGCGCAGCAGGTTGACGTTGAGACCGTGCGCCAGCGCGATGGCCGCCACGGAATCTCCAGGCTGCTGGCACTCGGCCAGAACCTGCGCCTTGAACTCGGCGCCGTGCACGCGCCTCTGGGATCTGGGTTGCATAGGTGCCCACCTGTTCGTATTGGTGGGCACCATCGTCACGGGTGAATCGACGCCGTTCAAGATGGAATGGCTGGACGCTCACCCAACAACCGTTCAACTTCTCTGACCAAAGAAGGATGCCTGACCTGGGCGTAAGCCTTGAATTGTCGGTACGCAGAGGGGATCCCGTGGTACAGGTCGAAGCCATTGCCGATGATGTAAAGGCGCGAGGGGGTCATCTTTCAACCTATTGTGGGTCGATCGTTCACCGCTGATTCTGGCTGACCGCATTTAGGACGCACGCGATCGGTGGGCCGGAGGCTGGCATGAGTGTCCCTGCAACGCGCGCCAACGCCGTATTGCCAGCTACGTTGCGCTCAGTACCGCAAGAATCGACTCGCCCATGTGCGAGCCGCCTCACTTCCACACCCGCCATCGCGGAGCACAGCGGTTGGCATTCTGAGCAGACCTTCTGAGGCCTTGGACCGCGAACGACTCAGATCAGCCTGGTGCTGTCATTGCGGTAACGGCGGGCAGGTCCGCAGCGGCTGCCGCCCTGCGCCAGCCTGAATTCGACTCCTGCAACTGGTCGTCCAGCTTCAGGGTTCTTGCGCCGCCATTGAGCGCCGCCCACAGCTATCTATGACTTGCGGTGTGTGGTGGCCGCTTGGATCAGCTCTGAATCCGACCACGCAGCGCCGCCCGAATGTCACGCAGCTCAATGCCCGTGCGTCCCAGCGCCAGCCGCATCTCGTCGGCGACGGGAGCAGCACCTGTCGGGTCGCTGATCGTCACGACAACCGCGACCGGCACACCCTCTACCGGCATGTTGGCAAAGGTCTTGTCACGCTCGAGGTACTCCACGCCGAAGCGCCAATTCCTTGACACGCCCTCATTTTCGAGAACGCCTTGGTAAACCTTGATCGGGCTCCACTTCAGGGATTCGTTCATCAGGCTCGCTTCACGGGATTTCCCCTTCGGCGCGGCCTGTGCGTGGACAGGATCCACGCGCCCCTCGAACGACATGTCACCCTTCTTGGTCTTCTTGCCGTTGTGCTGCCGGACGTACAGGTCAAGATTCATCCGCGCGGCCTCAGCGCCGAAGCGATGCGAGGTCGGAGGTGTAGAGACCATGGTGGCGCGCACGACCCCTGTGCATTCGCCCGCGGCATTTGACAGAGATTGCGGCCATTCGAAATCGTGCTTGAACTCTTCATTGACCTTGAGGCGGTCAAAGAAGACGAACGTGAATGAGCTGGGCGAGTTGCTCAGGATCTCAACGGCAGTGCCTGGCAACCCGTATCCCACCAGTTGCTTGGCGGCCGACTTGAGATCCTTGTGATCAAGCGGGGCGTGCAGCTGGGCCGAGTGGTAGAGGAGCGCGAGCAGCACCTCGCGAGGCGCACGGCAGCCTGTTTCCAAGTCAAGCTTGGCCAGCGTCTTGGCGACCAGCGGCGCGGCATAGCTCGTGCCGCAGACATACCGGTATTCCTTGTTCGCATCTGTGACCAACAGGCCCGTCGGCTCGCCGTCGCCACGATGTGCCCCTCCGAATTGGCACAAGTCGGGCTTGACCGTACGCCTGGAGGTGCCTCGCCGGCTATACCTCGCAGGCGCCTTGTCCACGATCCTTGGCAGGCCCGGAGGATTCAATGCTCCGACGGACACGTTGTTCATCGTGTCAGCCGGCTCGAACAACTGGTCGCTGAACCCGATGAGTGTGTTCAGTGCGGCGGTGATAGAGTTGGGCCACTCCTGCCGCATGTCCTGGTCCTCTGCATTCCCTGCAGAGATGACGAAGATCACATCGTGCTTCTGTGCGATCTCGTCGAGCCGCTTGGCCGACTCAGAGATCTTGGCGTCCTTCACCGGCCTCTTAACGTTCAGGCTGAGGTTGACGACGCGAAAGGGCACCTCAGCCTTGACATCGCGGATCAGGCGGTCGAGCTGGTCCAGAAAGCCGGTGACACCGGTCGAGAAGGTCGCTGCCGACGTGCGGCGTGGCGCATTCATCGCGAAGTCGATCAGCTCACAGCCATCGTCCTCCAGATGGGCGGCGAGGGGCTCGTTAAGCTCCTTGCCCGCGACCAGAAGCGAGGCGATGTTGGTCCCGTGATCCTCGTCCCGCACCGCGACGACGTTCTCCCGGTGGATTACCCACTTGTTGAACTCGCTGCTGATCCCTCCGTCGACCAGGCAGATCCGAGGGTGGACCTGATCGGGAGGCATGCCCGGCAGGCGTCGGCGAATCAGCGCCCTCACGGAGGATTTGCTCACCGAGGCGGGTACCGAGTCGCTGCGCGAGGCGGTGAAGTCGTCTGGCTGCTCGACAGGAGCCGGAAGACCGACGGACCTCACGAGCGGATGGCCGGTGAGGAAGCTCAGTAGCGCGTGGTGAGCGTCAGGGGTGAAGTTCGCCTGAGACACGAGCTGGTTGTTCGCGCCCACGAAGTTCCGCTCGGGTCCAAACATCAACTTAGGCTCGCCGCGCAGCAGCGCGACGCCCATTGCAAGGCCATCGCCATCGACGTCATACGTGACCACGATGGCAAAGCGCTGTGCCAGCCGCTTGAGCCTGCGCCAGAAGTCTGAAACCAGGACATCACTGCTGTCCTCGCCATCGACGACGCCATCACTGAGCCCGAGGTCGGCGAACAGCTCGACACGGTAGTAGGCGGCAAGGTCGCGGCTCTTCAGGTGTGTGATGGCCTCGTCTACGGAGGGGGCGTCTCGCTGATCCGCCCCCCAAAGCACGACGGCTTCGATCGCGCCGGTCTCGGATTTGAGTTCGGGAACGATGATCCGGATCTTGCCGGTTTCAGGGTTCTTCTTTTCCTTCACATCCGGCTTGGCCGTCGCCACCGTGTCGGCGATCTTGCGAAGGTTCATCGAGCTGACTCGGAACACGAGATCGGCGATCTCGTTGCCTCCTACCAGCGTGGCCAGCTCCGGCTTGAAAAGCCTGTCGACCGGTCGATGGCTCTTGGCCCACGCATCCTGCGTCAGGCGAACCTCGACGAAGCCCTCGCCCTTGAATGGCGCGTTCTCCTGTTGGAGTTGCTCGCTAATCGCCTTTAGCTCAGAGGACATCTGGTCGCGATGCTTGATGAACTCGGCATCACGACCCTTGAAAAAGTCTTTCTGGTTCCCGCCAGCGTTAACGACGCGTGGCTGCTTTAGACGCTGAGGGTTTGTGACGAGCTGAACTTCCCTGCGGGCGACCATCTATCTCCTCCTTGGGCTGGCTTTCATCTTTTATCCACCGGCTGACGGTGCTGCGGTTGACCCCTAGCGCATCGGCAACTCGCGACTGGGAGCCCCCAAACTCCTTCAGCAACAGATCGGCCAGCGCTTCCTTATCGCTGGACAGCGCCGATCGAATATCAGGGTGCAGCCGATCGCTGTGCGACGCCGCTATGCGCTGAAGGCGTTCTAGGAACAGGGTGTCCGGTTCCAGAACGGAGCTCTTCTTCAACGCGAGTGCGATGTCTTCGATCTCCGAGCCAGAGCAGCCGACGAGCATCCAGGTGAGCAACTGCATTTGTCCTGCCGACATCTCCAGTGGCGGTAGGTAGCGCTCAAGGATCAGCCCACGCTGAATGACGTCGGGGACGGGCAGTTCGAGCTGCAGCTCAAATCGACGCCAGACGGCCGGGTCAAGCAGGCTGGCATGGTTGGTGATGGAAACGGTCAGCCCCAGCGTCCTGCGCCGATCAAGTTCCTGAAGAAGCGTGTTCACGACCCGCTTGAGCTCCCCCATCTCGTTCGGATCGTCACGCAGCTTGGCGATCGAGTCGAACTCGTCGAGCAGGAGCAGCGCGCGATGGCGGTTGGCGAACGCGAACAGGTTGGCAATGTTCCGTGAGGTCGTTCCAAGGTAGGAAGACATCAAGCCGTCGAGTTTGGCAAGGATCACAGGTAGGCCAAGCTGTGACGAGAGCCACAGGGCCAGCTGCGTCTTGCCTGTTCCTGGCGGTCCGAAGATCAGACAGGTCTTCGCTGGCGAGAGGCCCATCCGATCGAGCATCTCGGCGTGCGTCCACTCGTTCAGGACGGACTGAACTGCGCCGAGCACGTGCAAAGGCAATGTCGGCGGCTTGGCGGGAAGCCTGTCTAGTCCAATGACCTCGGCCAACGGGGCGCCCGAATCCTTGTCGACAGGAACATGCTTGTCGGAGACGAGGGGTTCGCCCGGAAAAGCGATGTGGGCTGAGGAGGCCCGGCTGGGCTCGAAGCCACTTCGCCCGCGAAGCCCCGGGGAGTCCAACTCTTTCACCAACCGATCAAGCATGGCCACGTCGTCTGTGGCGCCTTTGCGTTTGAGGGCAGCTTTCAGGCGATCTACTTGATGACGCCCATCCTTGCGATCTCCGGCGAGGGCCGCGCGGCATACGGCGTAAACGACCGAAAAATTGTCCATGGCACCAGCTGTTGCTTTGTTTCCATGGATTGTTGCACATACGAACGCTGCCGTTGCGCAAAAATTGTCAGCATGCTGCACCATTTCGCCGAAGTGATGCAGCACTGAACGGTGCGCCGCGGCGATTTCCGGTGCCAGTCCCCCGTCCGTCACAGGTCTTTGAGGTACGTGAGCCCTAGGGCGCGCATGCCCCGCGCCCTCTTGGCGACGACGGTATCGCCGGCTGACGCCGCGCTGCTTCGACGCATCGAGCTGGCGCTGAACGCGTCGGCGCCTTGATGCGCATTCGCGAACTTCGGGTTGGCGCGCTTGACGGGCGCGGCGGCGACTGAGATCGCCTTCTTCTGTTCGATACGGACTGGCGGGCCTTTGTGTCGCTGCGAGGAAGGTGTGCCCGGGAGGGTGCCGGTGAAGGCGAAGCTCGAGCCGATCCGCACGCGTGCGGACGCCAAATCCCAGCACCAATCGAGCACCATCTGGTAGACCGGGTTGTTCGAATCAGCGAATCGCTGCCTGGAGTTGAGTGCCCCTTGGAGGACGAACAGCATCTCCTTCAGGACACGGTGGCCTTCTTCAAACAGCGGATACCCCCGGACCAATGCTTCCTGAAGCTGGGTGAAGAACACCTCGAACTGCTCAGGCCCGGAGATGCCACTGCGAGCCGTCACCGCGCAACGGATCAGAGCCGCGTCGCTGCTCCAGGGGAACCAGTCGTAGAGATTGTCGAACCACCTGAGATTGGTCTCCTTCCAGCGACCCATGCGCAGCAGGAAATAGGCGCCAATGACGGCGCCGATGGGGTCTTGAACCTTGTCATGCAACAGTTCAGTCGCCACCTTATCGAACTTGCTGACGGAGTCGGCAGCCCGCAACGCGTCCCGTGCGAGAAACTCCAACAGGGTTTCCGCCTCCGGACGGAAGCTGGTGAGGACCACCTTGACAGGTAGGCTCGTGCTGTCTGGATCCGGGTTGGTCGTGAAGTACAGGCGGCAACGGGTCGGCGGCAAGGAGACAAACGTCGCTGGCAGCTTGGCCCCCCCGAACTGCAGCAATCGCGATTGCTTGGGGAAGGCAGCGTCTAGGTCGACCTGCTTGGCGAATTCGTTTGTGCGGGTGTTGGAACTGGGCAGGTCCGCGACAGGCTGCCAGCCTTCCTCGTTCGAGTTGCCCCACAGCCGCAACCACACGTTGCCGAGCTTGGCGAGAGGTTCGGGACTCGCGTGGTTCAGCGCAGATCTTGTCACCGCCCATTTCGCCCAACTGTCACCGGGCAGGCTTTCGTCGCTGATGTCGACCTCCGCCTTGCCCGGCGCTTTCATGTCGATCTGCTTGACGACAGCCTTCCCACCTGGGAAGACGACGCGCACGAAGACGTGCTGCGCGTCAGCTGCGTTCGAGAGCTTCACGCTCGCAGCCTTGGCGCTATCCGCCACCCCTTCGGCCAGAAGCTGTCCTTGGTTGCCCAGCACCTTATACGGGAGTGGGATTGAGCGCTTCGACTTGGGCTCGTCAGCGCGGAATGCCTCGTCAATCGAGGCCATGCGCAGGTGAATTTTTAGCGTCTTCATGGACCAACCTTGAAGGTGTAGTCGTAGAGAGGAGGCATGACTGCTTCCTTCGGCATCAACTGATCGACGAACTGCCCCGCGTAGGCTTCGGCACCAAGGTCATACGACCCAAAGCTCACGTCGGCGCTGAGAAACCCCGCACTGCACTGGTGCAGGGTCTTGGGGTCTGGGGCATCACTCGGCTTGTACGAAATCTGACCGTGGGGCCGCATGTTGTCCGGTTTCAAGTCCAGCACCAGTCGAACCTTTGGAGGAGCGGTCAGCTCGATGATTGCCGCACCCTCTCCCCAACTTTCGTGGCCGCAGTATTGCTTGTTCGACGAAAACTTGTTGTCCAGCTTCAAAAAAGCCGTCACGGCCGTGTAGAGCTCCGTGGAACTGGCTTCCCATTTGTTGCGCGGCATGCTCCTGGCTGCGTAGCCAGAGAGGCTGTGCAGGATGGCCTGCGTGAAGCGCGCCGGGAACCCCTTTTTCGCAAAAGCCAGCTTGCCCTCGCCAGTGGCTTGAAGGAGAGAGGTAGATTGGGCCACGCCCTGATCCATTGCCGAAACGTCCAGCAAGGGATGCGGGCGAATCTTGCGAAACATCAGGTTCGCATCAGCAGCGCGGCACGCGTCGAACCAAAAGTGGATGTGTGAATCCTTGGCCACCTTACCCAGCGAGAACAAGGTGCCATCGACGTCAAAGGCCATTTCATACGCTGTGTCAGGGTCGGAAAGGATGTCCTGGCAGAGCGCGTATTGCGAGCCGTCGCTGATGCCATGGCCGCAAAAGTAGAAGATGCCCGTGCTGCCAGGGTCGTCGACAAGGCGTTGCTTCCAGGCATTGAAGGCGGACTTCACCTGTGAGCGCTTCGCGCCGTCAACCTTCACGTCGCCCGCCGGTGTTTCAACGGACTCCTTCTTCTTTGTGCCGATAAGAACCTCCACAGAGGCCAGCGGCGACGTCGCGTTGTGAAAGCCACCCCGCCCGGGATCGATCAACGGGCCCAGGAACCACGAACACATCGCCTGCGCCGACATGGCAGGCGAGGTGAGCTGGCCCATTCCAAACGTGTCGGCCTGGGCTTTAGCACCGTCCGCCAAGTAGGGGTACGTTTCAATCCCGACGATGAGAACGTGGGTGCCTGGTTTGCCAAGTTGGTCGTTGATGTAGGCGGTCGTCATTTCAGACTTGATCCTCTTTCAGAACGATGCTGTAGCCCGCTTCGTTGATGCCATAGATCGCCG
Source organism: Roseateles sp. SL47 (assembly GCF_026625885.1). NCBI lineage: Bacteria > Pseudomonadati > Pseudomonadota > Betaproteobacteria > Burkholderiales > Sphaerotilaceae > Roseateles > Roseateles sp. SL47. The sequence continues at coordinate 473,484 of NZ_CP113068.1, forward strand.
TGTACTTCCAATCTCTCTGCAGGCCTTTGTCCCGCCAGATTCCGTTGATGGTGGTGTCGTAGTTGAAGATCAGCTCGGTGCCTTCGTTGTCCTTGTACCTGCGGATCACCCTCGCCACGGCCTCTCGATCCGGGTGATTGAAGCGCTTTCCGTTGGTCGAGAAAACGATCTTCTTGGCATCCACTACCTTCAGCAGCTCAGAGGTGACATTGGCCTTGCTGCCGTGGTGTGGCAGCTTGAAGACGTCAACCTTCAGAGGCTCGTCACCGCAATATTCGCGGATCCCCGCCAGCAGGTCGTCTGGATGGGCATCGGCTCCCAGCAGGATGCTCCATTTCTCGTACTCGAACAGCAGACCGATCGAGCTGCCATTGGCGGGGGCCTTGTCGTCCTTGCTGTCCGAATCAGCCAGGTTCTTCATGTTGATCGGTCCGAGCGCCTCCTCGCCATCCGCGATCTGCACAGGCTCTGCAGGAGCATTCGGATCCAGGCCGGCCTCCTTGATCGCCTTGTCCCAGGCGCCGAGCATCTCCGATAGCTTCGCCCGTGATGGGGTCAGCAACGTCAAGGTTGCGCCGCCATACAACTCCACCTGCATCGCGGAACCATTGACGGCGCGAGCGACGGGGCCGTTGTCGAAGTGCTCGTTCCACGGGATGCCGCTCTTCTTGATGGCGGTAGTGAGCTTCTCGCCCTGCACGGGACCGAAATCCTCTTCCTCCGTCGCCTCAAGGAGATGCCTGCGCCCGTTGAACCAGACGTGTTCGAACTGCGCAGCCAGCTCCGGGTCTCCGATCAGCCTCAGGCTGCCGCCGATATGGTCTTCATCGACGTGCGTGACTACCAGGAGCTCGTGGCTGGGAACGTCTGATCTGACGGCCTCGAGTAAAGGCTTGAGCCGCTTTAGCGTGCCCGGCGTACCAGCATCCACCAAGATGCGGCTCAGCTTGGCCGGGTCGCCATACTCGATCCACAGGCAATCACCGTAATCTGCACCCAGCACGTGCAGCGTCAACATCTTTGACATCGTCTTCCTCCCTGTCCCTCTCCACCACGGTGGAGGGGAAAACAGCCGATACATCGTCGGCCAGAACTGTGATCCCGTCAGGCTTCCTCTACACGGGTTGCTCAGCCGCGCTGGACACGTCTAATAAGACGTTCCCCGCTGCACGGGGGGCACGCTAGCAACCAATCCTGCCATTCCAACCGAGGGGCAAACAACCCGTAGTCACCCTCTCCGGAGGGTGGGCCAGCGCCTAATTGGGGAGCTCGCTTAGCCGAGCATTGTGAATGGGCCAGGGAGTCGCGCACGGAACGGCCGCAAAGCAGGCGTTGGTGAACTTCCGCTTTCAGCCTATAGCCGCCATCTGTTTGGAGACAAGTTGGCTGAGTTTTCATTGGCATAGCGTGCTCCAAAGCCCAGCACCATAAGAGAGCATCGGCAGCGTTCACCCACCAAGGGCCCACAAGACTCGACGAACCTTATTTTTTCTCGACGAACCTTATTTGCTCCAGTCAGGGCGCCTTTTTTGTTCACTCCACCGTCACACTCTTCGCCAAATTCCTCGGCTTATCCACATCCGTGCCCCGCGCACACGCCGTGTGATAGGCCAGCAACTGCAGCGGCACCACATGCAGAATCGGGCTCAATGCCCCGTAGTGCTCCGGCATCCGGATCACATGCAGCCCGGCCTCACTCTCAATCCGCGTATCGCCGTCCGCAAACACAAACAGTTCCCCGCCGCGCGCACGCACTTCCTGCATGTTGCTCTTCAGCTTCTCCAGCAGCGTGTCGTTGGGCGCCACCGTCACCACCGGCATCTGCGCCGTCACCAGCGCCAGCGGCCCGTGCTTCAACTCACCGGCCGGATAGGCTTCCGCGTGGATGTAGCTGATCTCCTTCAGCTTCAAGGCCCCTTCCAGTGCAATCGGATAGTGCAGGCCACGCCCCAGGAACAATGCGTTTTCCTTGCGCGCGAATTCCTCGCTCCAGGCAATCACTTGCGGCTCCAGTGCCAGCACCGCCTGCACGGCCACCGGCAAATGCCGCAAGGCCTTCAGATGTTCCGCTTCCTGCTCTTCCGTCAAATGCCCTCGCGTTTGCGCCAATGCCAGCGTCAGCAGGAACAAGCCCACCAATTGCGTCGTGAATGCCTTGGTGGAGGCCACACCAATCTCAGCACCCGCACGCGTAATGAATGACAGCGCGCATTCGCGCACCATTGCGCTTGTCGCCACATTGCACACCGTCAGCGTGTGCAGCATGCCCAGTGAGCGTGCGTGCTTCAACGCGGCCAAGGTGTCCGCCGTTTCGCCGCTCTGGCTGATGGTCACCACCAGCGTGCGCGGGTTCGGCACGCTGTCTCGGTAGCGGTATTCGCTGGCAATCTCCACACTGGTGGGGATCTTCGCAATGCTCTCCAGCCAGTACTTGGCCGTCGAGCCCGCGTAATAGCTGGTGCCGCAAGCCAGAATCAGCACGTTGTCGATGTCCTTGAACACCCGGTACGCACCGTCACCAAACAGCTCCGGCGTAATGCCGGTCACCGCATCCAGCGTATTGGCAATCGCCACCGGCTGTTCGAAGATTTCCTTTTGCATGTAGTGGCGATACGGCCCCAATTCGGCCGCGCCGCTGTGCGCATGCACCGTACGCACTTCCCGCTCCACATTCTGGAAACGGCCGGCGGCTTCCGCCCGTGCGGTGATCCAGTAGCGGCCCAATTGCAGGTCCACCACATCACCCTCTTCCAAATAAACGATCTGGTCGGTCACGCCGGCCAGTGCCATGGCGTCGGAGGCCAGGAAGAAGGCACCCGCATGCTCGTCACGCCCCACCCCCAGCACCAGCGGCGACCCCTCACGGGCACCAATCACCCGGTGCGGCTCGTCACGATGGAACACAGCAATCGCGTAAGCCCCCTTCAAGCGGCCCACGGCCTGCTGCACGGCTTCCAGCAGGTCGCCCTGGTAGAGCAGGTCCACCAGGTGCGCAATGACTTCAGTGTCGGTCTGGCTTAGGAACACATAGCCACGGGCCTTCAGCTCGGCACGCAATTCGTCATGGTTCTCGATGATGCCGTTGTGCACCAGAGCCACCCGACCCGCGCCTTGCGGCGCATCCACGCCGGGGCCGTAGGAGAAGTGCGGGTGCGCGTTGTGCACGGCGGGTGCACCATGGGTCGCCCAGCGGGTGTGCGCAATGCCGGTGCCCGCCGCCACACCGTCCTGGGCGGCCAGCGCCTGCAGTTCCGCCACCCGGGAGGTGCTGCGCGCACGGCGCAACTGACCATCCTGATGCACAGCCACCCCGCAGGAGTCGTAGCCCCGGTATTCCAGCCGCTTCAAACCTTCGATGAGGATGGGGACGATGTCCTTTTGGCTGACGGCGCCGACGATGCCACACATGGGGAACTCCCTCGAGATTGCGAATGGTGGAATGCTAGGCAGGACACCCAGCAAGAGGCTTTCAAAATCATGATGAAAATGAAATATTCAATCCCCATCATGCAATGGAGATTGTTTCTTTCATAATCTATCCATCCATGGAATTTTCAATCACCCTCGACGCCATCGACCTCCGCCTGCTGGACCTGCTCCAGCAGGATGCGTCCCTCTCCAACCAGGCGCTGGCGGAGCGCGCGCATGTCTCTCCAGCCACCTGCCTGCGGCGGGTGCGCCGTCTGGTCGACACCGGGGTGATAGAAAAACAAGTGGCCCTGTTGTCTCCCGACAAGTTGGGCAGCGGGCTCAGCGCCCTGGTGGAGATCACGCTGGACCGCCAGGGCGCTGAGCATCTGGATGCATTTGAAACCCTGGCCGTGGCGGCTCCCGAGGTGCAGCAATGCTGGCGGGTGGCCCCGGGGCCGGACTTCATCCTGGTGCTGCAGGTGCCGGACATGCCGGCCTACCATGCGTTGGTGCAGCGCCTCTTCACTCAGCAGGCCAACGTGCGCAACGTCAAGGCCTTCTTCTCCGTCAAGCGGGCCAAGTTCGACCCACGCGTGCCCCTGCCCGGCGTTTGAGGGCTCGCGCCCCCGCCCTGCAACGGGGCCGGCAAGCGATCAGCGCTTCAGAATCAGCAGCCCCTTGAGGTACTCCCCTTCCGGGAAATAGATGGTCTGGGGGTGATCCGGGGAGGCGCCGACGCGGTCCATGATGAATCCGTCCACCCCCGCGTCCATGCCGGCCCCCGCCACAATCTTGTGGAACAGCTCCGGCCCCACCCCGCCCGAGCAGGAGAAGGTGAACAGCAGGCCCCCCGGCTTCAGCAGTTTCAAGCCCAGGCGGTTGATGTCCTTGTACGCCCGCGCGGCCCGCTCGGCATGGGCAGCCGTGGGTGCAAACTTGGGCGGGTCCAGGATGATGGCGTCAAAGCTGCGGCCCTGCTTCAGCATGTCGCGAAGCGTCTGGTTGACGTCGGCGTCCAGCGCCGTGTGGCGGGCTGGATCAAAGCCGTTCAGTTCCACGTGGGCCGTGGCACGCGCCAGCGCCGGTGCGGACGAATCCACGCTCACCACTTCCGTCGCCCCGCCCGCCAGGGCCGCCACCGAGAAGCCGCCGGTGTAGCTGTAGCAGTTCAGCACGCTCTCGCAGCCGTAGTGACGGACCAGATCCGCGAACTTCTTGCGGTTGTCCCGCTGGTCCAGGTAGTAGCCGGTCTTGTGCCCTTCGGCCACATCCAGGCTGAGCTTCCATTCATGCTCGGAGATGACCACGGCCGTGTCGCCATCGCCCCGAAGCCAGCCGGTGACCGGCTCCAGCCCTTCCAGCGTGCGCACGCCGGAGTCGGAGCGTTCATACAGCCGCGTCAGGCCGGTCGCCGCCAGCAGCAGGTCTGCAATGACGCCCTTCCACTTTTCCGTGCCGGCAGAGAGGAACTGCGCACACAGCGTGCTGCCGTAGCGGTCCACGATCAGGCCCGGCAGGCCATCGGCTTCCCCGTGGATCAGCCGCACTGCGTCCGAGGCGATCGGCATGCGGGCCCGCAAGGCAATCGCCGCCTGAATCTTGCGTTGGAAGAAGGCCTCGTCGATGCGCTCATGCTCATCGAAGCTCCAGGCCCGCACCCGGATCATGGAGGTGGGGCTGAAGGACGCCCAGCACAGGAATTTGCCTTCGGCCGATTCCACGCGCACGGTTTCACCAGGGTCCGCCTTGCCCTTGTCGATGGAGCCCTGGAAGACCCATGGGTGGCGGCGCAGCAGCGAGCGGTCCTTGCCCTCGCGGAGACGAATCACTTTCATGCGGCAATTGTCCCCGATACGGCCGCAGCCGCCGCAGCCCGAACCGCCGCGAGTGCGACGACGCTCACGAACTGCGCTGCGCGCGCCGGAGACTGATCGCCATGGACCCTCAACCCTTCCCTGTTGACCGGCGGCGTTATCCCGCCTTCCTCCGCCACACGCACTGGCTGACCGCCTTCCTGGTGCTACTGGCCTACCTCACCATCTACGCGCGCGACTGGCTAGAACGCGGCACGCCCGAACGAATGCTGGTGGGCCAGCTTCACGTCCTGGCCGGCCTGCTGATCCTGCTACTGACGGTGCCACGCATCCTCATGCGGCTTCAGCAGGTGCCCCCACCCATCCTGCCGCCAATGCCGGTGGCCCAGCGTCTGGCCGCAGGCCTGGCCCATGGGGTGCTGTTCATCTTTCTGGCGGTGCAGCCGATGCTGGGCCTTTGCATCCAGATGGTGTCCGGCAAAGGCATCAGCTTCCCGCTGACCAGCCTGAAAATTCCAGGCCTGTCCCATCCCGACCCGGAGCTGGCCAAGGCATTCGCCCGGCTGCATGAGGCGGTGGGCGAGTTGGCGCTTTATGTATTGGCAGCGCATCTGCTGGCTGCCCTCTGGCATTGGCGTATCCGGCAGGACGACGCCTTGCAGCGCATGCTGTGAGTCTGGCCTCACCGCCAAGCGACGCGCAACGTCGCGGCCACTGGCTACCCGCATCGGTATCCCCACGCGGCTACGCTCTGGCATTCGCGAAGGTATCAGCGAAGGTATCAGCGAAGGCATCGGCAACGGCATCGGCATCAGCACTGGGATCCGAGCCGCCCCCCGCGCAGAAACCGTCGTAGTAATCCGCGACGGCCCCCGTGCGGGAATCTGCGCGCAGAGGTCAGATCGCCGACCGCGGCCCCAAGGTTCCGAACGCCCAGCCAATGCTCAGGCTGACCATCGGCGTGCTTTGCTTGGCCCCACCCAGGGCCTTCCACTGCCCTACGCCCAGCTTGATACGCATGCGGTCCTTGGGCTGGGTGCCCTCCCATTGGGCCCACAGTTCTCCCTGCGTGACCGCACCGCCGCCCACGGCCACACCGCCGCCCCCGGCCGCACCCACCAGTGCTTCCGCACCAACACGGAACCCACCCGGGAGCCGTGTGGTCTTGGCACCCAGGCCAAACATGCCGTAGGAGAAAGCACCCGCTTTCCCGAAGGCCGCACTGCCCGCCTGCGCGGCCCCATACCAGGGGCCGCTGAAGTCCCGGGCCATGCCGATGCCCCAGCCGGTCACAGCGTCCTTGCTACCGTCCTTGAACTGGAATTCCTTGAAGCGCGGCATGCTCAAGTACCAGTCTTGTTCCCGCACGGTGCCGGATTCCAGCGGCGGCGTATTGAGCACCCGCGAGCCCTTTTCCAGCGGCAGCGCCAACGTGGCGCGCACCTGCATCGAGTCGTAGTGGCCCCAGGGGGCCTTCAGATAGCTCGCATCAAGCCGCAACGTCGGGCCCCAGGGGGTGATCCAGCGCAGCGTGGGGCCGGCGCGGAATAACCAGCCATTGCCCGTATCCAGATTGCCGCCGCCGCCCAGGCCGGTCGAGATCTGGCCCCCCACCCGCAGACGCGGAGAGAGAACGCCCCAGTCCTGCCCGGCATTGGCGAAGATTTCCATGTAGCCATCGGAGCCCCCTGACGCGGCGCCCGACGCCTCCAGCCCCCACCATGAACCACCGTTGCCAAAGTATTGGCGCAGATCCGCCCCGGCCTTGCCCTTGCGGTTGGTGACCGACTGGCCGTCCCGCGTGATGCTGCCGCTGCGCGGTTTTTCCACTCCGGCGCTGAGGCCGATTTCATCAAAGCCCATGCCGGTGCGGTCGCCCGCGCGGCCGTATAAGCCGGCATCCGACGGCGAGAAACTCAGCAGGCGGTCCATGCGGCCGATTGTCAGAGCCCAGGTCGTGTCCTTGATGTTGCCACTGGGGAAATTCACCTGGGCCACGCCCACGCCCGCATACCAGTTGCCAAACTCACCGCGCAGCGACACCTCTGGCCGCAGCATGAAGCCACCCCCGGCGCGCACGCGTTCGGAACTGACGCCGCCGCCTGCGCCGCCATAGATGCTGGTGGCCACATGCCACTGCTCAGACAGCCGCCAGCGGCGCTGAGCCGTGAAGCCGGCGGTGAACAGGCCCCCGTAGTTGCCTTTGGCCGCGCCGTAGAAGGTCGGGCCCAGGCCCCAGTCCTCATTCACCGCCACCATATAGCTCAGGCCCAGCAATGCTGTGCTTTCGCCGGTGGGCATCTTGAGCGGGGTCCAGTTCAGCTCAAAGGCGGCGGGCCGGCTGTCCGTGGCGGTCACCGGCACGTCGGCGCTGGAGCCTCGTTTGGGGGCTGGCGCCGTGCCGGACAAATCACCACTGCTGCTTGGCCCCAGCAGCGGAGACGCCCCTCGCACAGGCCCTGGCGGCTGCGCCGAGGTCTGGGCCTGAGCGCTGGCCGCCAGCAGCGCTGAACACAGCAGCAGCGGCCGCGCGGGTACGCGGACCCGCATCGAGCCCAGGGCCATCCAGTGAGGAAATGCAGAACGAATGGAGGAACGCATCGGAGATCGCATCGAACAGTCGCTTATTTCTTCTTGGCGCGCGGATGCGCGGCGTCATAGACCTTGGCGAGGTGCTGGAAGTCCAGGCGGGTATAGACCTGCGTGGTGCTGATGTTGGCGTGGCCCAGCAGTTCCTGGACCCCGCGCAAGTCCCCGCTGGATTGCAGCAGGTGCGAAGCAAATGAGTGGCGCAGCATGTGCGGATGGACATGCGTGGGCATGCCGGCGTGCAGCGCACGCTGCTTCAGGCGCGCACGCACCTGATGCGGGGTGATGCGACGGCCCCGCTTGTGCACCAGCAAGGCCGGTTCACCGTCCTGCGCCCATTGAGGACGAACCGCCAGCCAGTCCTGGATCGCCTTGAGCGCGGGCCCGCCCAGCGGCACCGAACGGCGCTTGGCGCCTTTGCCCAGCACCTGCGCCTCCTGGGTGTCCGGTTCAATCCAGCCCAGCGAGCTGGGGACATATCGAAGATCCAGGCCCACCAGTTCGGACACCCGGATCCCGCCGCCATACAGCAGTTCCACGATGCAGCGGTCCAGCGCTTCGCCGACCGGATCGGCATTGGGTTCTTCGTAATCGGCCAGTCGCACGGCATCGTCCACCGCCAGCGCCTTGGGCAGCGGCCGGCCGACCTTGGGCGGCCGCAGGTCCACGATGGGGTTGGCGCTGACCATGCCGTTCTGCCCCAGCCACCGATACCAGCCCCGCCAGGCGGAAAGAATCAGCGCCAGCGTGCGCGGCGAGAGCTGCGCCTGATGCAACTGGGCCAGGAAGCGCCGGGCCTGATGAGCGGTGAGCCGCAGCAGCGGCACATCCCCCGCCAGGGCCAGCGCGGTCAGGCGCTCCAGCGCCTCGGTGTAAAGCGTCAGCGTGCGCTCCGCCAGGCGGCGCTGCACACGCAGATGGTCCAGGTAGCGCTGCTGCTCGTCAGTCAGCTTGGGCGGCTGCATGCGGGTCCGCGGTCAGCAGGCGCGACAGCGCGGCGCTGGCGATTTCGCCCACGCGCGTCAGGAACTCGGTGCCCATTTCAGCCGTATAGCGGGTGGGGTCGGGCGAGCCGAGCACCAGCAGGCCAAACGGCTGCGATGGGGCCCCCACGGTCAGGGGCACCAGGGCCAGCGACGCCACATCCTCTTCCAGCCAGCGGGCCGCTTCGAAGCCGGAGTTGATGCCGCAGTACGGCTGGTTCAGGCTGCTGACGAAGGTCTTCACATCGCTGCTCACCTCCGACGCAAACGGCGCCAGCGCATGGCCGGCATTCACATTCCACAGGCGCAGATTGGCCTGCGGAATCAGGAACTGGTGGCGCAGCTCGCGCAGCAGCACCTCGGGCAGTTGGCCGTCGTCACGGGTGAGCATCAGAGCCAGCGTCCAGCGGTGCAGGCGGTCGGCGATGGCCACGTTTTCCTGGCCATTGCGGATCATCTCGACGATCTTGTGCTCCAGCCCGCGGATCTTGTCGCGCAGCAGCTCGGCCTGGCGCTCTTGCAGCGAAACGGCCCGCTGACCATGCGGATGGGAGATGCGCACATTGGCCAGCAGCTCGGCATGACGCTCGAAGAAGCCTGGGTCTCTCGCCAGATAGTCGGCGATGTCTTGTTCGGTAATGCCTTCGATGCCGCTCACAGTTCGATTTCTCCTTCAAAGACGGTCTGCGCCGGTCCCGTCATGGACACCGGCGCCTGCAGCCCCTGGCTGAGGCCGGCCCATTCGATGCGCAGGTCCCCACCCCGGGTGTGGACCTCCACGGCTTCATCCAGCCAGCCCAGGCGGATGCCGGCCACCACGGCCGCGCAGGCCCCGGTGCCGCAGGCCAGGGTTTCGCCGCTGCCACGCTCGTACACCCGCAGCTTCACTTCGCTGCGGCTGATGACTTGCAGGAAACCGGCATTCACCCGGCGCGCAAAGCGCTCATGCGCCTCCACCTGCGGCCCGATGAGCGCCACCGGCGCATGATCCACATCCTCCACCCGCTGCACGGCGTGGGGATTGCCCATCGACAGCACCGCCACCTCGGACGACATGCCATCCCCCAGCGCCAGCGGCCAGAGCTCAAAACCATTCACCAGACGCGGGGTGAGGCCTTCCGGCTGGAACGGGACCTGGGGCAGATCAAAGATCGGCTCGCCCATGTCCACCGTCACCCGGCCGTCGTCCCGCAGGCGCAGCGCCAGGATCTTGTTGACCGTCTGCACCCGCACCGTGTGCTTGTCGGTCAGGCCCTTGTCGACCACATAGCGGACAAAGCAGCGCGACCCGTTGCCGCAGTGCTCCACCTCGGATCCGTCCGCATTGAAGATGCGATAACCAAAGTCCACCCCCGGAGTGTGGGACGCCTCAATGACCAGCACCTGGTCACAACCCACGCCAAAACGACGGTCCGCCACATGGCGGAGCTGGTCGGGCGTGAGCCGCATGGGGTGCTGCGTGGCATCCAGCACGACAAAGTCGTTGCCGGCCCCATGCATCTTGGTGAAGCGCAATTTCATGAGGGGATTATCACCGGCGCAGGTTCAGCGTTGATACAGCGAAGGCTCGCCGGGCGGGCGCGTCTTGAAGCGCTTGTGCACCCAGAAATACTGGGCCGGGTTCTCCAGAATCCGAGCCTCCAGCCATTCATTGAAGCGCCGCGCATCCGCCTCCAGATCGCCGCTGGGGTAGTGCTCCAGCGCGTCGTAGGCCATCACGCGGATGCCCTGGCCCTTGGGCAGCATGGTCACCACCACCGGCTGCACCACCATCTTCATGGTCTGGGCGATCTTGGCGGGCGCGAGCAGGGTGTTGGCCTGTACTCCGAAGAACGGCACAAAAGCCGAGTCCTTGGGCCCGAAATCCATGTCCGGCAGGTTCAGGAAACCATAGCCGTCGCGGATGTAGCGCAGGATGCTGCGCACCCCCTCATGCCGGTCCGCCAGTTTGGTGGTGCCAAAGCGTGAGCGTGCCCGCCGCAGAGCCACGTCAAAGGTGGCATTGCTCTGGCGCTGGTAGATGCTGCAGCCATGTTTGGACTGGTTGAGCATGATGGCCGGGGCCACCCAGTCCAGGCCCACAAAGTGCGGCATCAGCCACATCACCGGCCGGTCCACCCGCTCGGACAGCCGCATGTTGCCTTCCACCTTCATCATGCGCTGCAGCCGCTGCGGCGATGAATACCAGAGGAAGCCCCGCTCCAGCAGGCTGCGGCCCAGCCAGCCGAAGTGCTCCCGCACCAGGGCTTCACGCTGGGGCAGCGGCATCTCGGGAAAGCACAGCTCCACGTTGCGCAGCGCCACCCGGCGGCGCGAGCCGGCCAACCGGTGCAACACACCGCCCAGGCCCCAGCCCAGGGCTGCCACCCAGCGCAGCGGCAGCCAATGAAGCAGCCACAGCAGCCCGATCAATGCATATGTCGCCAGTTTTCCCATCCGTGCCAATTCCGTACGGCGGCACAGGGCCACCTTTTTTCTATAATGAGCCCCGTCGCCGAGTTAATTTGGACAACTTGCGGGGCGACTCAAAAATCCCGCTAAAGCGTTCGCCGCCTGACTCCCAGCACGGCAACGCCCGTAGACTGAACACAGGAGTTTAAATTGGCGAGCGATTTCCTCTTCACCTCGGAATCCGTGTCTGAAGGCCATCCGGACAAAGTGGCCGACCAGATCTCCGATGCCATTCTGGATGCCATCCTGGCCCAGGACCCCCGTTCCCGCGTGGCCGCTGAGACCCTGTGCAACACCGGGCTGGTCGTGCTGGCCGGCGAGATCACCACCAATGCGCATGTCGACTACATCCAGGTCGCCCGCGACACCATCAAGCGCATCGGCTACGACAACACCGAATACGGCATCGACTACAAGGGCTGCGCCGTTCTGGTGGCCTACGACAAGCAGAGCAATGACATCGCCCAGGGCGTGGACCAGGCCTCGGACGACCATCTGAACACCGGCGCTGGCGACCAGGGCCTGATGTTCGGTTATGCCTGTGACGAAACGCCGGAGCTGATGCCCGCCCCCATCTACTATGCGCACCGACTGGTGGAGCGTCAGGCGCAACTGCGCAAGGATGGCCGGCTGCCCTTCCTGCGTCCGGACGCCAAGAGCCAGGTGACCATGCGTTATGTGGACGGCAAACCGCACAGCATCGACACCGTGGTGCTGTCCACCCAGCATGCCCCGGAGATGTCGCTGGGCGACAAGATGAAGCCGGAGTTCTACGAGGCCGTCATCGAAGAAATCATCAAGCCGGTGCTGCCCAAGGAATGGCTGCAGGACACCAAGTACCTGGTGAACCCGACTGGCCGGTTCGTGATTGGTGGCCCGCAGGGCGACTGCGGCCTCACCGGCCGCAAGATCATCGTGGACACCTACGGGGGCGCCTGCCCGCACGGCGGCGGCGCGTTCTCCGGCAAGGATCCGACGAAGGTGGACCGTTCCGCTGCCTATGCCGCCCGCTACGTGGCCAAGAACATCGTGGCCGCCGGCCTGGCACGCCAGTGCCAGATCCAGGTGGCGTACGCCATTGGCGTGGCCCGTCCGATGAACGTCACGGTCTACACCGAAGGCACGGGCCTGATCCCGGACGAGCAGATCGCCGCGCTGGTGAACGAGCACTTTGACCTGCGCCCCAAGGGCATCATCCAGATGCTGGACCTGCTGCGTCCGATCTATGGCAAGACCGCCGCCTACGGCCACTTCGGCCGCGAAGAGCCGGAGTTCAGCTGGGAGCGCACCGATCGCGCCCAAGGACTGCGCGCCGCCGCCGGCCTGTGACGCCAACTGCGCAACATGTCACGCTCTTCGCCATCCCATGGTGAAGACCTGACATACGTCAGGCTTGTAAGCCCGAAATACCCCTCATCCAGGGCCGCTTCTTGCGGCCCTTTTCATTGGGTGGGTGGGCAAAATCACGGGATGCATGCTGCACCGACTCCCCTGACCATTCTCATCGTCGACGACCAGAACGCCACCCGGGTGGCATTGACGGCAGAACTCGACCGGGTGGGGCATCGGGTGCTGGAGGCCGACAGCGCCGAATGGGGGCTGGAGCTGTTCCGCCGCTACCGCCCGGACGTGGTGCTGATGGATGTGGAGATGCCGGGCCGTGACGGCTACTGGACCGCCCGCGAAATGCGCGCGGCCGAGCCTGGGGGCTGGACCCCCATCATCTTTTTGTCCCAGTTCAAGCAGGACCTGGACATCTGGAAGGGCATCGAATCCGGCGGCGATGACTATCTGGTGAAACCGGTCTCGCCGATGATCCTGCATGCCAAGCTGCGTGCGATGCAGCGGCTGGCCCAGATGCGGCAGCGGCTGGTGACCATGTCGGAAGAATTGCGGGCGGCCAACGCCCAACTGGAAGAGCTCTCCAGCGTGGACGCCCTCACCGGGCTGATGAACCGGCGCGCGCTGGATGCGCGGCTGCAGCAGGAACTGGATCTGGCCCGCCGCGAAAGCAAGCCGCTGACGCTGGTGCTGTGCGATGTGGACCATTTCAAGCGCTACAACGATGCCGCCGGCCATGTGGCGGGGGACGCCTGCCTGCGCCGGGTGGCACAGCTGCTGAAGGAGACCTGCCGCCGCCCGAGCGACTGCGCGGGCCGCTACGGTGGGGAGGAATTCGCCCTCATCCTGCCCAACACGCCACGTTCCGGGGCGATGACCTATGCGCGGGCGCTGATGCGCACCATCGAGCTGACAGCCATCCCGCATCCGGATTCCCCGACGGGGGCGCACATCACCCTCTCCGGCGGCATCACCACATGTATCCCGGATGAAAGCACCAGCGTGGAGGGCCTGATCATCCGGGCCGACGAAGCGCTCTACAACGCCAAGTCCACCGGCCGCAATCGCTTCTTCAGCTTTGAGATGCAGATGGACACCCAGGAACAGAAGTCCGCCTACGGCACGCTGGACACTGGTCGTCAACCGTAACGAATCCCGACGTGACCCACAGCCGCTGCCCCTGGTGTTGGCCGACATTGACCATTTCAGGGCCTCCCACGGCAGCTACGGCCCGCTCGCGGGAGACAACTGCCTCGACATGCAGATGGACTCGCTGGAGCTGGGCCTTTCTTCCGGCTTCGCATCGCTGCAGGCGGGACGGCGTTGAGCGACGGAGCCACGACGTTCGGCCCAGCGACGTCAAGCAGAACGACGTTCGGAACAATGAGGCGAAGCTGACAGAATCTGGCGCCCCCGCGTCGTAAGGTTGAGGCTCCGAGAAGCCTCATTCACCGCCCTCTCCGATGCCAGTGATCGACCACGACACCCTGCGCCGGTACGCCATCGCCCGCACCCTCTTCCCACCCACCACGCTGCTGCGCGCCATCCGCCGGCTGGGGTTTGTCCAGGCCGACCCGATGCGGGCACCCGCTCGGGCACAGGACCTGATCCTGATGCATCGGGTCAAGGACTACCGGGCCGGGGATCTGGATGCGCGGTATCCACGCTTGCCGGTGGAAGAGGACTGCCTGGTCAACTACGGCTTCCTGCCCAAAGAACATCTGGCCTTGCTGCACCCGCGCACCGCCAAGCGGGTCTGGGATGCGGCCACGCACGCACGCGCCGCTGAGGTGCTGGCCTTTGTGCGGCAGAAGGGCCGTACCCACCCCGCCGATGTGCTGGCCGCCTTCAGCCATCACGGCCGGGTGGAGGGTGCCTGGGGCGGTGCACTCAACGCCAGCACGCAGTTGCTGGACGGCATGCATTACCGTGGCCTGCTGCGGGTGGCCCGCCGAGACACCGGCACCCGCGTGTACGAGGCCATCGAACATCCGCCGCAGGACAACAGCCCGGCGGCCCGCCACGCCCGCGCGCAGGCGCTGCTGGATCTGGTGGTGCAACTGTATGCGCCGCTGCCAGCCGCCAGCCTCGGGTATTTAACAACGCTGCTGGCGTATGGCGCGCCCCATCTGCGGACCGAGGCCCGTGCCCTCTGCAAGGCCGCGCCCGAGCGTTATGCCCATGTGAAGGTGGACCGTGAGCGCTGGTTCTGGCCCGCCGACGAATCACCGGCCGCTCGCCGCCATCAGGTGGACATGGAAGGTGTGCGCTTCCTGGCGCCGTTTGATCCGCTGGTCTGGGACCGGCGCCGGTTTGAACGCCTGTGGGGCTGGGCCTACCGATTCGAGGCCTACACACCAGCAGCCAGGCGCACCCGCGGCCACTATGCGCTGCCGCTGCTCTGGGGCGAGCGCATGATCGGCTGGGCCAACCTCAAGGTGGTGAACCGGCAACTGGTGCCGGATATGGGCTTCATCGAGAAGCGCCCTCGGGAGGCAGCCTTCCGGCGAGGTCTGGACGAAGCCTTGCACCAGACCTCGGTGTTTCTCGGGCTTGAGGATTCGCGGGGCTGAGAAAGCACCCGGCGCCCGGTTCAGGCGCAGCGCTCAGCTCGCCCGCAGAATCTGCTCGATGTCCGCTCGCGGCGGCGTGCCGAACAGCCGCCGATATTCCCGGCTGAACTGCGATGCGCTTTCATACCCCACCTGATGGGCGGCGCTGGCCGCATCCAGCCCCTCGGCCAGCATCAGGCGGCGGGCATGCTGCAGCCGCAGTTGCTTCTGATATTGCATCGGCGAGAGGCTGGTCAGTTGCTTGAACCGCTGATGCAGCGTGGACGGGCTCATGTGGGCCACCTCAGCCAGATGGTCGATGCTCAGCGGTTCGTTGAACCGGCGGTTCAGCTCATCAATGGCGCGAGAGAGCCGGCGGGTGGCACTGTCCTGCGAAGCCAGGGAGCGCAGGCGCGGCCCCAGTGGGCCGGTGAGCACCCGGTAGAAGATTTCGCGCTGCAGCAGCGGGCCCAGCACGCGCTGGTCCTGCGGACTGTCCAGCAACTGCATCATCCGCAGGGCGGCGCTCAGCAGGGCGGCATCCACCGGGGCTACGTTCAGCGCGCTTTGGGCCTGCGGCGTGGCATCGCTGCTCATCGGGCCCACTTCCAGCATCAGGTCCGCCAGCGTCTGGGTGTCGCAGCTCACCCGGATGCACAGATACGGCTTCTCCGGCGTGGCGTCGATCACCTGGCCGCGCGGCATCATCGTCATGGAGACCAGCAGGAAGTGCAGCGGGTCGTAGTACAGCGTCTCGTCGCCCAGCTCCACCTTCTTGCGTCCCTGCAGCACGATCACCACGCCGGGCTCATACAGGGCGGGGCCCTTGGGCGAGGTGGTGCACGCGCGGATGAGGTGCAGGCAGGGAATGGCGCTCTGGTGGGAACCTTCGCCGCCGACGTGGCGCAGCGTCAAATCCACCATCTGTGCGCGCAGCGCCTGCAGTTCGTCGGCCAGGGGGAGTGAGGTGGGGACAACCATGCTGCGAATTGTGCAAAGAGAACGCGCGCATGCACAGGGTGCCCGTGAGGGGTCTGGAGGATTGGGCAATGACGGGCGAGCTTTGCGCTGGTTCTGGAGGGGGGCGAATTTCTAAGCTGTCGGACATCGCTGCGGTACCGCACCCTGGGTGCCGCCCCTGCCCCTGAACCCGAGGAGTGCCGCCATGACCGTCTTCACCCG
This sequence comes from Roseateles sp. SL47, assembly GCF_026625885.1. NCBI lineage: Bacteria > Pseudomonadati > Pseudomonadota > Betaproteobacteria > Burkholderiales > Sphaerotilaceae > Roseateles > Roseateles sp. SL47. The sequence continues at coordinate 489,807 of NZ_CP113068.1, forward strand.
TGAACCCCTCAATCAACTGCCCCAGGTGCCACGTCGCCGCCTGGGCGCTCACGGCCCGGAGGTCTCGGCCCTGGGCCTGGGCTGCATGGGCATGTCCGACTATTACGGCCCGGCCGACGACGGCCATTCCCTGGCCGTGCTGCACCGCGCCCTGGATCTGGGCATGAACTTCCTGGATACCTCCGACATCTATGGCCAGGGTGCCAACGAGCGGCTGCTGTCCGGGCTGCTGGTGAACCGCCGCCGCGAGGTGGTGCTGGCGACCAAGTTCGGCATCGTGCGCAATGCGGAAGGTCTGTCCAGCGGCGTGGATGGCCGGCCGGCCAACGTGCACCGTTCCTGCGACGCCAGCCTGCGCCGCTTGGGGGTGAACCATATCGACCTCTACTACCTGCACCGGGTGGATCCGCAAGTGCCGATCGAGGAAACAGTGGGCGCCATGGCCACGTTGGTGCGCTCCGGCAAGGTGCGGCATCTGGGCTTGTCGGAGGCTTCGGCCGACACGATCCGGCGCGCCCATCGGGTGCATCCGATTGCGGCGGTGCAGACCGAATACTCGCTCTGGAGCCGGGAGGTGGAGGAAGACATCCTGCCCACCTGCCGCGAATTGGGCATTGCGCTGGTGCCCTACAGCCCATTGGGACGCGGCTTTCTGACCGGCGCCATCCGCAGCGCAGACCAACTGGCCGCCGATGACTGGCGGCGGATGAATCCGCGCTTCCAGCCGGCCCATCTGCGGGCCAATCTCGGCCTGGCGGATGCGATTGCCGCGCTGGCGGCGGACCACGGCATGACGGCGGCCCAACTCGCGCTGGCGTGGCTGCTGGACCGGGGGCCGGACATCGTCCCGATTCCGGGCACCCGCAGCCTGGCCCGGCTGGAGGAGAACGCCCGTGCGGCCCGCCTGCGGTTCAACGATGTGTTGCGGGAAGAACTGGCGGCACGGCTGGCGGCTCATCCGGTGTCCGGTCAGCGGTATCCGGAGGTGTCGATGGCGCTGCTCAACGGCTCGACGCCGGTGCGGGAGTCCGCTGAAGGGCGCGAGGCGGGGAACGCGTCGGGCGATGCGCGGTTGAACGTGGCCTGAGGGGAGGGCTGCGCCGCTACGGGAGGTAGGACAGCGGCAGCGCCGTGGTGAATTTGAGCTCCTCCATCGCAAAGCTGGAGGAAACGTCGAACAACTGGGTGCCGGCGATGAGGCGCTTGTAGACCTTGTCATAGGCGGCGATGTCGGGCACGACCACACGCAGCAGGTAGTCCACGTCGCCGCTCATCCGGTAGAACTCGACCACCTCGGGGATGGATTCGACCGTGGCGCGGAAGCGGTTGAACCACTGCTCGGTATGGGTGTTGGTGCGCACCGCCACAAACACCGTGACGGCCACATTGACCTTCTCCCGGTTGACCATGGCGACCTGCCGCGTGATCACCCCGCCGTCCTTCAAGCGCTGGACACGCCGCCAGCACTGCGTGGCGGACAGCCCCACCTCCTCCGCCAGATCGGCCACCTGCCGCTCGGCGTCCACCTGCAGCATCTCCAGCAGCTTGCGGTCGATGGAATCCAGTTTCATCTTTGACATCATCAGCGCAATCAGAACGCAGTTTTCGTTCGCATTGGGCCACAAGTTGGCGTACAGAGCTTGCGCCCGAGGTGCTGGCGGGCTGCTGTTGTCTCACCAGGCCAGTTCGGATGGTCGCCCACCCAGGGGCATAGATAGAAATCTCATTTCCATCTGAGGAATGATTTCGAAATCAAGTTGCAAACATCCGGTACTTTGCACCCCAACTTGCAACTCGTTATCACCCTACCGTTTGGACAATTCCGGGATGGATATCTATCTCGACGCCAACGCCACCACCCCCGTCCTGGAACCGGCTCGTGCGGCCGCGATGGCGGTCATGGCGGAGTCTTTTGGCAACCCCAGCAGCATCCATGGCGCCGGCCTGAAGGTCCGCGCGCTGCTGGACGAAGTGCGCGCCACTGCGCGCCGGGTGCTGCAAGCCCCCACCGGCCGGCTGCTGTTCACCAGCGGCGCCACCGAAGGCATTCAGACCGCCGTCCTGTCCGCACTGGAGCATTTGCGCACCCGTCGCCAGCGCGGCGCCGGAAGCCCCTCCTGCGTGCTGTACGGCGCCACCGAGCACAAGGCCGTGCCGGAAGCCTTGGCCCATTGGAATGCCCTGCTCGGCCTGGATCTGCAGATCCTGCCCATTCCGGTCGGCCCGGATGGCCGCCATGACCTGGCCTGGCTCCAGGCGCATCTCGATCAGGCCGGGCTGGTCTGCACCATGGCCGCCAACAACGAAACCGGCGTCATCACCGATCTGGACGGCATCGCCGCCCTGATGAAAGACCGCGATACCCTCTGGCTGGTCGATGGCGTCCAGGCCCTGGGCAAGTTGCCCCTCCGGCTGATCGAACGGCGCATCGACTACGCCCCCTTCTCCGGCCACAAGCTGTATGCCCCCAAAGGCATCGGCATGCTGTACGTGCGTGAAGGCGCGCCGTTCACCCCCCTGCTGGCCGGTGGCGGCCAGGAAAGCGCGCTGCGCTCCGGCACCGAAAACACTGCCGGCATCGCGGCCTTGGGCGTGGTGCTCAAGGCGCTGGAATCCGGCGGCACCTTTGCAGCGCCCGAGGTGCTGCAGGGCTATCGCATCCAGCTCGTCCAGGCCCTGCGCGAAGCGTTCCCGGGCGTGGTGTTCAACGCACCGTTCGAGACCAGCCTGCCCACCACACTGAACATGTCGGTGCCCGGGCTCAGCGCCCGCACCTTGCTGGACCTGTTCGACGCCGCCGGCATCCGCGCCAGCGGTGGGTCCGCCTGCGGCGCGGCCAAGGCCAAACCGAGTGAGGTGCTGCAGGCCATGGGTCTGCCCGAGGCGCAGACCGCATCCGCTGTGCGGCTGTCCTTCGGCCCGGCCGAGGCCCCGGAGGTGCTGGCGGAAGCCTGCCGCCGGCTGAAGGCCTGCGGCGACGCGCTGCGCAACGCCTGCTTGCCCGCTTCCCGCCATGCCTCCACCGCCGCCACCGACCGCATCACCCGCTGGGTGGTGGACGGCGCCTGCTGCTATGCGGTGTGGGATGCGGCGTCACGTCAATGCGCCGTCATCGATCCGTTGCCGGAATTGAACGATACCCTGGCCCAATGGCTGCGATGTCGCGACGGCCAGGTGGTCGCCGTGCTGGACACCCATGGCCACGGCGACCATGCCTCCTCCGCCCCGTGGCTGCGCGAGACGCTGGCCGACCGGATGACCGACCACCGCCGGCTGGATGCATTGGGATGGCCATTGGAGGCCGATGAGATCTCGGTCGGCGCCTTGCGGATCCGTCGACTGGCCGTTCCCGGCCACACGCTCGATTCCACCGCCTATCTACTGGAAGACTCCACCGGCCTGTGCGCCGCCTTCGTGGGTGACACGGTGATGCCCGGCGCTTTGGGGCGGAGCGATTTCCCGGTCAGCACACCACGCTCCTACTTCGACTCGCTGCATCTGATCCACCAGGTGATCGGCGGCGACACGCTGCTGCTGCCCGGCCACGACTACGACCAGCGATTCGCCACCACGCTGGCGGTCGAATGCAAGGCCCAGCCGCTGGTGGAAGGCGTACTCACGGGCCGTGTGAAGGCGCAGGCCTTTGTGCAGGCCAAGGCCGATCTCGAACGTCATCTGGCGCCCACCGAGTTCCAGACGATGGCCTGCGGTGCCCGCGTGGATACCGGCCATGATGTCGGCAGTCCTGCCAGCGGACCGGCCGACCGAATCGAGATCAGCCAGGCCGACAAGATCGAGATCAGCCAGGCCGACCTGGCGGACGAACTCGCCAGCGCACGCCGGCTGGTGTTGGTGGATGTGCGCGAGGCCTATGAGCAGCAGATGAGCCCGCTGGCACAACGCTGGCCGCTGGCGGCGCAGGCGCACATCGAAGTGGTGCCGCTGTCCACGTTGCTGAATCAGCTCCCCGCCTGGCGCAATCTGCCGCCAGACACGCCACTGGTGTTCTGCTGCCGAAGCGGCAATCGCAGCACCCAAGCCGCCCGCGCCCTGCGCCGGCTCGGCCATTCCCAAGCGTTCAGCCTGGCCGGTGGATTCGCCCTGCTGCCCTGAGGGGGACGCCCTCAGCGTGACGCCTGGCGCTCATGCTCCCCTCGGGGTCGTTTGGCATGCATCGGGCGCTGCGGATGTGGGCGCCGCTGATGTGGGCGCCGCTGATGTGGCCGCTGTGTCTGAGGCTCCCGGGGGGTCGGATCACGCCGCCGTGGTCGCGTCACCTGCGGCCTGGGTGGCCCGGGCGGCCAACAGCGCCTGGACCACTTCCGCAAATCCATCGCCGCGCTCGCCCTCCGTCACATAGGCAGGCAGGTGCGCCAGCACCGGCAGGAAGCGCCGGATGTTGGCCACCCCCACCGTCAGCGGCAACCGTTCAAACATCAGCTGGTCGTTGCTGGAATCGCCGACATACAGCCAGCGCGCCGGATCGAAATCTCGACCGGTGAGCACCGGCACGGCCCACTCGGCGGCGGTCCACTTGTTATGCGAACCGATCCAGCCGTTGATGTGGATGGAGCTGACCGTGGCCTGCAATCCATGGGCGCGCATGATGCCGCACACCGCCTCGATGCCCTCCGGGGGCAGATGGGCATGCTCGCTGTGGTCGATGGCAATGTCGGTCTGGCGGCCCGCACTGTCAGTCGCCAGCCGCGCGCCGGGCACACGGGCCAGGATGTCGTCCGTGCATTGCCGCAAACGAGCGGCATGCTGGCGTCGGGTGGGCGCATCCTGGGTGAACAGCCTCTCCACCGGGCGGTTGGCGCTCGATTCGTGCACCCCGTCGGCATGCACCACGCCGTCGGGTCCGGCGTCGCCCCGCCGCAGCAGCACCCCACCGTTTTCCGCCACGATGCCCAGCACCGGCCAGTCCCTGGCCATCGGCTCGCTCCAGCCGGCCGGGCGTCCGGTGATGGCAATCACCGGAACCCCCGCCTGGGCCAGCCGTTGCAAGGCCTCGCGGGCCGCCGGAGCCAGGCGGCCGTCGGTGGTCAGCGTGTCGTCAATATCGGTCAGCACGCCCTGCACGGCGCGCCATTCCTCACGAGAACAGAAGATCAGAGGCTTCATGGCCGGCGATTGTGCGTCTAGAATCTGGCTTCGTTCCGAGGAGCGTTGCGACCTCTCACCGTCAGAGGCCAGGCTCGGAACCGCTGTGTTCGTACCCTCTCACAGCCCAGCAACCGCGCTCACCCGTTGACCTTTCAGGCGGCCGGGTGGGTGTGCTGTCCCCCGGCGCCAAGTGTCAACGGCTCAACCTACGCAGGAGCCCGTATGAACGCCGTTCTCAAGCCGCTGGCACAAGACCAGTACCTGATCAAAGACCTGTCGCTGGCCGACTGGGGCCGCAAGGAACTCAGCATCGCCGAAAGCGAAATGCCTGCCCTGATGGCCATCCGCGAGGAATACGCCGCCAGCCAGCCGCTCAAGGGCGCTCGCATTGCCGGCTCCCTGCACATGACCATCCAGACCGGCGTGCTGGTCGAAACCCTGCAGGCCCTGGGCGCCGACGTGCGCTGGGCTTCCTGCAACATCTTCTCCACCCAGGATCATGCCGCCGCTGCCCTCGTGGCCCGTGGCACACCGGTGTTTGCCTACAAGGGCGAGACGCTGGAAGACTACTGGGACTACACCCACCGCATCTTTGAGTTCGGCGCCAAGGGCTCGGCGGGCGAAGGCCCCAACATGATCCTGGATGACGGCGGCGATGCCACGCTGCTGATGCACCTGGGCCAGAAGGCCGAGAAGGACCTGTCCGTGCTGGCCAACCCCGGCAGCGAAGAAGAGCGCGTGCTGTTTGCCGCCATCAAGCGCAAGCTGGCCGAAGACAGCAGCTGGTACACCCGCAAGAGCGCCGAGATCATCGGCGTGACCGAAGAAACCACCACCGGTGTGCATCGCCTGAAGGAAATGGCCGCCAAGGGCTCGTTGCTGTTCCGTGCCATCAACGTGAACGACTCGGTCACCAAGAGCAAGTTCGACAACCTCTATGGCTGCCGTGAATCGCTGGTGGACGGCATCAAGCGCGCCACCGACGTGATGGTAGCCGGCAAGATCGCCGTGGTGGCCGGTTATGGGGACGTGGGCAAGGGCTCCGCCCAGGCCCTGCGTGCCCTGTCCGCCCAGGTGTGGGTGACGGAAATCGACCCGATCTGCGCCCTGCAGGCCGCCATGGAAGGCTACCGTGTCGTGACGATGGAATGGGCCGCCGACAAGGCCGACATCTTCGTCACCACCACCGGCAACAAGAGCGTCATCCGCCATGAGCACATGGCCGCCATGAAGCACAACGCCATCGTCTGCAACATCGGCCACTTCGACAACGAAATCGATGTCGCTTCGCTGGAACAGTACGAGTGGGACGAGATCAAGCCGCAGGTGGATCACGTGATCTTCCCGGACGGCAAGCGCATCATCCTGCTGGCCAAGGGCCGGCTGGTCAACCTGGGCTGCGGCACCGGCCACCCCAGCTATGTGATGTCGTCCAGCTTCGCCAACCAGACCATTGCCCAGATCGAGCTGTTCGCTCACCGCGACGCCTACGACATCGGCAAGGTCTATGTGCTGCCCAAGCACCTGGACGAGAAGGTGGCGCGCCTGCAGCTGAAGACGCTGAATGCGCAGCTCACCGAGCTGACGGACGAGCAGGCCGCCTACATCGGCGTGCCCAAGCAAGGCCCGTTCAAGCCCGACACCTACCGCTATTGATGTCCTTCACGGCCTCCTTCGCGGGGGCCGTGCTTCCCACCGATGAGAGCTGACCAGTTGCTGGTGTCCACCGGCTTGGCCCCCACCCGTTCCGCCGCCCAGCGGCTGATCGACCAGGGGGCCGTCTCCTGGCATTCGCCCAAGGGCTGGGTGCCATTGAAGAAGGCGGGCGAAGCCCTGCCTGACCATGCGGAGCTGCGCATCACCGACGATGCGGAGCTGCGGTATGTCTCGCGCGGCGGGCTCAAGCTGGAAGGCGCCCTGAAAGCCACCGGCATCGACGTCACCGGCCTGACCGCGCTGGATGTCGGCCAGAGCACCGGCGGCTTCACCGACTGCCTGCTCAAGTCCGGCGCCACCCGTGTGGTGGGGCTGGATGTGGGGCACGACCAGCTGCATGCATCGTTGCGTCAGGACCCGCGGGTGGCCGCCCTGGAAGGCACCCATGTGCGGGCGCTGGCGGAGTCCGGGCTGCGCGAGCGGGCCCCTGCGGTCGGCTTTGATCTGGTGGTGGGCGACCTGAGCTTTATCTCGATGGTCGGCGCCCTGCCCCATCTGGACCCGTGGCTGGCGCCCGGCGGCCAGGCGCTGCTGCTGGTCAAGCCGCAGTTCGAGCTGGGGCCGCAGGCCATCGGCAAGGGCGGGCTGGTGAAGGATGTGACGCTGTATCCGCAGCTGGAGCAGCAGGCGCGCGATGCAGCCGCCGCGCTGGGCTGGCAGGTGCAGGGCTGGATGGACAGCCCCATCACCGGCGGCGACGGCAATCGAGAATTTTTCCTGTGGGCCCGCAAGCCGGCCCCGCAGCAGAGGGAGGAACCCACCCCATGAGCACACCTGTCAGCATCGAATTCTTCCCGCCCAACACGCCGGTCGGCAGCGAGAAGCTCAAGACCGTGGTCCAGGAACTGCGCGCGGTGAATCCGCAGTATTTCAGCGTGACCTACGGGGCCGGCGGCTCCACCCGCGAGAAGACGCTGGCCACCGTGGCCGACATTGCGAGCCAGGGTTTTGAAGCCGCGCCGCATCTCTCCTGCGTGGGCTCCACCCGCGAAAACATCGCCGAGATCCTGGCCACCTACCGGGCCCAGAACATCCGCCGCGTGGTGGCGCTGCGCGGCGACCTGCCCAGCGGCACCGCCACGGCCGGCGAGTTCCGCTATGCGTCGGAACTGGTGGGCTTCATCCGCGAGACGCAGGGGGCCGACTGGGACATTGAAGTCGCCGCCTACCCGGAATACCACCCGCAGCAGCGTTATGCCGCGCGGGACCTGCAGTTCTTCGCCGACAAGATGAAGGCCGGTGCCAATGGCGCCATCACCCAGTTCTTCTACAACCCGGACGCCTACTTCCATTTCGTGGACGCCGCACGGGCATTGGGTGTTGAGGCGCCGATCGTGCCCGGCATCATGCCCATCAACAACTACGCCCGCATTGCCCAGTTCGCGCAGCGCGACGGCATCGAGATCCCTCGCTGGGTGGCGCTGAAGATGGAGGGCTACATGGACGATGCCGCTTCGGTGCGTGCCTTCGGCCTGGACGTGGTCACCCGCCTGTGTGAACGGCTCATCCAGGGCGGTGCCCCGGGGCTGCACTTCTACACCCTCAACCAGTCGGCGCTGACGCTGGAGTTGTGCTCACGCCTCAAGTTGTCAACTGCGCTTTGACATCCGACAAGGCCGCCAAGCTGGAAGGGTTTTCGCACCCAAACCTTGTGCGGCATCAAGGTTTCTACTGAGCGGCAGGCGTTCAATCCGTGGTGTTCGATACCACGGAGAAACCCTCAATGAACGTCCTTCGCTCTCGTACCGCTCGTGTGTCTTCTGGCCTGGTTGCCACCGCTGCAGCGGTCATGGGCCTGTGCGCACCTGTGATGGTCCAAGCCCAATCGGTGGAAAACCCCTGGCTGGTGCGTGTGCGCGCCCTGCACCTGGACTCCGCCAACAAGGACTCCACCGGGCTGGACCTCAGCATCAACAACAAGACCTTCCCGGAGTTCGACGTCAGCTACTTCTTCACGCCGAACTTCGCGGCTGAGCTGGTGCTGACCTATCCGCAGAAGCAAAAGCTGTATTCAGGCGGTACCCAAATCGGTTCGCTCAAGCATCTGCCGCCCACCCTGACGGCTCAATACCACTTCAACCCGGCGGGCCAGGTGCGTCCGTATGTGGGCGCCGGTGTGAACTACACCAACTTCTCCAGCGTGCACTTCAACAGCGATGTGCAGGCCGCGCTGGAGCCCAGCATCAAGAAGAACAGCTTCGGTCTGGCCGCTCAAGTGGGCGTGGACGTGATGCTGGACAAGCAGTGGTCGCTGAACTTCGACATCAAGAAGGTGCAGATCCGTACCAAGGTGTCGTCCGCTGGCACCGAAGTCGGCAAGTTCAAGGTGGACCCGCTGCTGATCGGCGTGGGCGTTGGCTACCGCTTCTAAGTTGAGCCCACGAAGCACTTGATGCTCGTCACGGGTGCGGCCGCTCTGGCTGGCCGCCCCGAATGCCCCCGGGGCCGAGGTGAGAACAAGCTCACCACAGCGGCCCGGGTGGCATGAACGGTTTCATGGCCGACGCACATTGGATATGGGGCACGCGGCGGCCATGGAAAAGGCGCCTCCTTGACGGGAGGCGCCTTTTTTTCTTGGCGCTCGGCATGCGCTTGGATGACGCCTGCAATGCCGCAGGACATTCGAGTCCGCTCTGGCCCTCCGCTCGGAGAGGCCCGTTCAGGCGCTCAGGCGCTCAGGCGCTCAGGCGTTCACGCATTCACGCATTCACGCCAGTTGGTCGAACGCGTCCCGGGTCAGGTTCTCCGGCGCACCGCTGGCCGTGCAGGCCACGTCGTCTTCGATACGCACCCCACCAAAAGCGCTCAGGTGGCGCACCAGCGACCAATCCACCGACGCCGCTGCGGGCGTGGCACGCAGTTGGTCCAGCAGCATGGGAATGAAGTAGAGACCCGGTTCGATGGTCACCACCATGCCGGGCTGCAGCACCCGCGTGAGACGCAGGTAGGGATGGCCCTCCGGCTTGGGCAGCGTGCAGCCCTCTTCATCCTTCATGAAGCCACCGATGTCATGCACCTGCAAGCCCAGCAGATGCCCAATGCCATGCGGCAGGAAGGTGCTGGTGACCCGTTGCGCCAGCATCTCCTCTTCAGTCATCTTCACGATGCCCAGTTGCCGCAGAACCTTGGCGCATTCGGCGTGGGCGGCCAGATGGATGTCGCGGTAGTCGGTACCGGCGCGCACTTGATCCACCAGGCGCAACTGAGACGCCTCCATGGCGTCCAGCAGGGCCTGGAAAGTGGGGTCACCATGGCCCGTGGTGCGGGTGATGTCCGAGGCATAACCGCAGCTGTGCGCACCGGCATCCACCAGCAGGGACAAGGACTGCGCCGGGGCCTTCACCTCTTGATATTGATAGTGCAACACCGCGCAATGCTCGTTGAGCGCCACGATGTTGCCGTAGGGCAGCTCCCGTTCGGCCAGGCCTACGGCAGTCAGGTAGGCGCGGTGCACGTCAGCTTCAGAGCCGCCGTCGCGGAAGGCGCGCTGCGACGCCAGATGCCCCTGGGCCCCCAGCACCGATGCTTCGCGCATGCGCAGCAGTTCATACGGGGTCTTCACCGCCCGCGCATAGTGCAGCGCATTCAGCACTGCCGGCGGGTTGTTGGGCACCAGCTCGCCCAGCGCGGCATCGGCCTCACCGACGATGGCCAGACGGCCCGGTACCTGAAGATGCGCAGCGGCATCGGCGGCCTTGCGCACGATCACCAGCTCAAAATGCTCCACCCAGAAACCGCTCGGCGCGGCCGGGGGCACATGCCAATAGTCCTCAGGCTGGCAATACACCAGCCGGGGCTTGTGACCCGGGCGGATCACCAGCCAGCTGTCCGGATGCTGCACCAGCGGCACCCACAGCTTGAAATGCGGATTGGGTTGGAAGACGTAGGGCCGGTCATCCAGGAAGGCGAACTTCTCGATGCCGGAAGCAATCACCAGCGCATCAAAGCCGCCGCGTTGCAGCGCATGTTCAGTACGCCGTTGCTGCTCGGCAAGATGGTCGGCATACAGCGCCGACAGGTCGGCCGCAGCGGAGGAAGGGGGGAGGGCAGTCATGCGCGGGGATTCTCCCAGACCAGACCCATTTCGGTCAGCATGGCGTCCAGCCGTACATCGTTCGGCAGTGCGGTCAGCGTGGGTTGGAAGCCGTGGCTGTAGCCCACCCCCACCACCAGCGGCTTGGGGCTAATGCGCGCGATGGTGCGTTTCATGAAGCCGCCCCCATAACCGAGGCGGATGCCACCGGGCCCATAGCCCAGGCAGGGCAGCAACAGGAGTTGCGGGTCGAAGGCTTCGGTGTCCTTGGGTTTGGTGATGCCGGTGCCGTCTTCTTCCATCGGGCAGCCGGGGTACCAGATGTGAAAACGCAGGCGGTTTTCATCACGGTCCACCACCGGAAGGCCAATGCGACGCTGGCCATCGACTTCGCTCCAGCGGTAGAGCGCCGGCATGGGGTCGAATTCCCCCTTGATCGGCCAATAGGCGGCAATGCGCGATTCTTTGCGGGCCACCAGCCACACGCGCAGCACGCGCTGCAGTTGTTCGGCCAGGGTGAGACGGCCCGGCAGGTCCAGGCGCTCCTGGATGAGCCGGTCGCGCAGCGCCCGCCGTTCCACCAGCGCTGCGGAGGCGGCCGAGGCGCCCTCGCTGGCGCTGCCGTCCTGGCGCGTACCTGGCGCGCCATGTGCCGACGCCTTGGAGGTGTCATCCGGCGTGTTGTCCTGAGAATCCATCCCGCTCCCGCTTTCTCGGGCCCCGTGGCCCTGGCCGCGTCGATTGTGGCCGCCCGGCGTGGGGCGCGCTAGAGTCGCCGTCATGGGAACGACTCCTCTGGACAACGGCTTTGTCGCGCACTGCATGGAACTGCTGGACATGCTGGGGCCGATGCGGGCCAAACGGATGTTTGGCGGGTATGGGCTGTATGCGGAGGACCTGTTTGTGGCCATCATCACGTCCGACCAGCTCTATCTGAAAACCGATGCGCAGACCCGCCCGCGTTTTGAAGCCGCCGGGTGCGCGCCGTTCCGGTATGAAAGACGCGCCAAGGATGGCAAGGTCACCGTGGCGGCGCTGGGATATTTCCAGCCGCCGGAGGAGGCGCTGGAATCAGCAGCGCTGATGGCGCCGTGGGCACGGTTGGCCATGGAGGCCGCATTGCGGGCTGCCAATGACCAGCAAACGCTGAAGGCGAGCGCACCCGCTCGCTCGCGCGCTACGGGCACTGTCAAGCCGTTGTCAGGCGCGGCAGCAAAGTCGCGAGCACGGAAGGCCGGCTGACCGCCCGACGCAGAAGGCGATTCGGGCACGCCTGCGGCGGCACCAGCAGCTGAAACCGCGCGGTGGGCCAGGCTTCAATCACCAGTTCTGCCCCGCTGGGCAGGTTCAGCGCATCCCCGGCCTCCAGCCAGTAGTCGTCCGACGGAAGCGACAGTTGGCCCCGCTGGGTCACCCAGATCCGCCCTTCCAGCACCCGCAGTTCGCGCTGACCGGGTCCGATGGGCAGACGCATGGCCTCGCCCTCCTGCAACTGCCAGGCGGCGTCCCGATGGGTGGGCTGGATTGATGACAAATTGGTGACCGACATGATGCTCTCCCCATTGCCTCGGCCACCCGACCGGGCAGCCCTGTTCCTCGAAGGCATGGGCGAATCCTAGGGTTGTCCCGGACACCGGTCCAATGAGACTTGCGGCGCACATTGATACCATTTACGCATGAATACCCCCCGACAGCGCCCATTGGGTATCGGCCCGCTTCGCGCGTTTGAAGCGGTCGCCCGCCGGCTGAGCTTCAGCGCGGCAGCGGAGGAGCTGTTCCTGACCCAATCCGCTGTCAGCCGTCAGATCCGCGCGCTGGAGGATGAACTGGGCATCAGCCTGTTCCATCGCGGCACCCGCCATGTGGCGCTGACCGCCGACGGTCAGTTGCTGCAAAGCACGGTGGCGCCATTGTTGGACCGCCTGGACGGCACGGTGCGCCAAATGCGCCAGGCGCGTGGCCGGCGGGTGGTGAATGTGACCACCTTTGCGTCCTTTGCGTCGCTGTGGCTGATTCCGAGGCTGGAGGCTTTCCAGCGCGACCATCCGGACATGGACATCCGCGTCTCCGCCCATGACCAGTTGGTGGATCTGGAAGACAGCGAAATCGACCTGGCCTTGCGCTACTGCCCGCCGCGCGGAGTCCCCCCCACGGCGCAGCGCATGTTCGGAGAGATGCTGACGCCGGTCGTCAGCCCGTGGATGGCGGGCCAGGCCGCTGCCGGACAAGTGCCGCCACTGAACACAGCAGCGGATTTGCGCCTGCACACCCTGGCGGAAGAAGACGACCAGCGGCCCAGTGGCCTGTTCCTGAGCTGGCGGCGGTGGCTGGCAGAACGCGGGCACCCGGATCTGCAGCCCCGGCGCTGGATGTACCTGAATTTCACCTACCAGCAGGTGCAGGCGGCGGTCTCTGGGCAGGCGGTAGCGCTGGCCCGGCTGCCGCTGGTGGCAGAGGCCCTGCAGCGGGGCGAGCTGGCGGAGCCCTTCGGCGCTGCCGGACGCATGGGCGCCCCAACGGTCTATTGGCTGATGCTGTCCCGCCAGGGCCGTGCCCGGCCGGAAGTGGTGGAATTTGCCCAGTGGATCCTGGCGCAGGCCGCAGGGACGCGGCGGGCGATTGGCGAGGCGGACCCTCCAACGGCGCAAGCCGTGCTGCAGCCCTTGGCATGAGCGCCCTCACCGCCCCGCCGAGGTCGACACCAACGTCGTCTCGGTCCCGGTGGTGGATCCACTCTCCGTCGAGGTCACCCTCAAGGCGCAATCACTTCCTTCTCGGTCAGCACAATCGTCATCGGCTGATCGTGCGGCTGCACTTCAAACGGCAGCTCCGTGCAGGCCCATGCCAGGCCAATGGTGGTCACGCCAGGATGCGCCTCAAGCCATCGGTCGAAATAACCGCCGCCATAGCCAAGCCGATACCCCTCACGGGTAAAACCGAGGCAGGGCACCAGCAGCACCTCCGGCACCAGCACCGGCCCGGTGGCGGTGGGAATGCCGCATTCGTCCTTGACGGTGGGGGTCTGTCCATCCCACCGATGAAAACGCATGTGCGCTGCCCCCCCGCTGTCCCCCCCTTTTCGGGCGAACGGGAGCGCCAGTTGCAGGGATGCGTCGAGTTTGTGGGCACGAGCCCAGTCCGCTGCGTTAAATTCTCCTTCCAGGGGCCAGTACAGCCCGAGGCTCAGAGGTTCGAGCTGGCGCAGCAGGTCAAGCAGCTGCTCACCCAGCCGGTCCTCCGCAAGGCGGGCTTCGGGGCTGGCCCACCAATCCCGGCGGCGCGCCCGCAAGGCGCGGCGCAGCTCGTTTCTCTCATGGGGCCAGGTGTTGTCCGTGGGGGAGGCATTCATCGCAGTACGGCATGAAGTTCGCTCGGATCACTGTAACCGCCCTGGCGCTTGGCGCCATCGGCTTGTCGCCTCTCAGCTCCACCGCGCAGGCGCCCTCGCCGTTTGCGGTGGTTCCCAATCCGCCCCCACCCAATGCCGACCTGGTGCTGGACGCCCGCGACGCCTGGCAAAAGCGCGACCGCGCCCGCCTGGCCGCCGACCGCCAGACCGCTCTGGACCAGCAACATCCCCTGGCCCCCTGGTTCGATTATTGGGACCTCAACAATCGGCTTTCCGAGGTCACCCAGGCGGAGGTCAGCGCCTTCTATGCCCGCTGGCCCGGCAGCTACGTGGAAGACCGGCTGCGCAATGACTGGCTGCTGGAGCTGGGCCATCGCCGTGACTGGGCCAACTTCCGGCGCGACCATGCCAGCTACAAGATGCAGGACGACCGTGAAGTGGTCTGTTATGCGCTGCTGGCCGACCCGGCCCTGGAACGCAGCAAGGAGCTGCGTGAACAGGCCCGCGCCGCCTGGCTGAACCAGCGCGACATGGATGAAGCTTGCCACCTCCTGGCCACCACGCTGCTGGAGGGTGGCAAGCTCAAGGAGACCGACGTCTGGCTGAAGATGCGCCAATCGGTGGAAGCCAACCGCCCGCGGGCCATCAAGCAGGTCAGCGGCTTGCTGACCAAGGCCGAAGGGCAGGCCCTGACCGAGCTGATGGACAAGCCGGCCCCCTACCTCAAGCGCAAGGCCGCCGCCAAGCCACGGGCGCAGGCCGAGCTGACCGCCCTGGCGCTGCTGCGCCTGGCCGTTCAGGACCCCTCCACCGCCGTGGACGACGTGCAGGCCTGGGCCCCTCGCCTGCCGACCGACCTGGCCGCCTGGGTCTGGGCCCAGTTGGGCCGCCAGGCCGCGCTGCGTCAGCAGGACGTGGCCAGCGACTATTTCGACCGTGCCCTGCGCCTGCAATCCCGCGCAGGGGGAGCGATGGAATGGAGCGACGACACCCTCAGCTGGATTGCCCGCTCCGCGCTGCGGGCCGATGGTGGCGCGGGACGGCCGGAACAGTTGCTGGAAGCCATCGCCTTGATGAAGCCGTCGGAGCAGCGAGACCCGGCCTGGGTCTACTGGAAAGCCAAGGCGCAGCAGACACTGGCCGCCAAGGGTCCTGCGGGCGATGTCCAGCGCAAGGAAGCGCTGGAGTCCCTGCGCGGCCTGGCCTCCCCGCTGAACTACTACGGCAAGCTGGCCGCCGACGAACTGAAGCTGCGACTGCCGCTGCCGCCGCAACCGGCGGAGCTGACGGCGCAGGAACGGGCCCAGGCGTTGGCCCTGCCCGGTGTCTCCCGCGCCCTGCAGTTGCTGGCGGTGGGCCTGCGCAGTGAGGGTCAGCGGGAGTGGAACTTCAGCATGCGCGGCCTCGGGGATCGCGAACTGCTGGCCGTGGCGCAGACCGCCTGCGAACGGGAGCTGTGGGAGCGCTGCATTTCCACCAGTGAACGCACCCGCCAGGAGATCGACCTCAACACCCGTTATCCCATGCCCTATCGGGCGGAGGTGTTCCGCACGGCGGCAGCGGCGGGGCTGGACCCCACCTATGTCTATGGACTGATCCGCCAGGAGTCGCGCTTCATGATGGATGCGCGCTCCCATGTGGGGGCCTCCGGTTTGATGCAGGTGATGCCGGCCACCGCCAAATGGACAGCGAAGAAGCTGGGCATGGATGTGAAGCCCGAGCTGCTGCACGACCGCGACGTGAACCTCCGCCTGGGCACCGGCTACCTGAAGCTGGTGCTGGACAGCTTCGACGGTTCGCAGGCCCTGGCTGCGGCGGCTTACAACGCGGGCCCCAACCGTCCGCGCCGCTGGCGGGAAGGCGCCACGCTGGACGCCGCCATCTGGACCGAGAACATCCCCATTTATGAAACCCGCGACTACGTGCGCAAGGTGCTGTCCAACGCCACGGTGTATGCCCAGCTGATGGGACGTGAAGGCGGCACGCAGCTGCGTGAACGCCTGGGGCGGGTGATCGGCCCGGCTGGCAGCAACACGGCGGCCGTGACGCAGGACCTGCCCGCCAACGGCAACTGACCCGCAAGCGCGCCCCATCGTCCCGGCAAAGGAAAACTTCCATGGCCCTGAAACTGCTGATCGGCAACAAGAACTACTCGTCCTGGTCGATGCGCCCCTGGGTGCTGATGAAGACCCTGGACATTCCGTTCGAGGAACAGGCCCTGCGTTTTGATTTCTCGCCAGGCTCGGCGTTTTATCAAGCGGTGCGCGCGGTGGCGCCGACCGGCAAGGTGCCGGTCCTGGTGGACAACGGCCTCGCGGTGTGGGACAGCCTGGCCATCGTGGAATACCTGGCCGAGCGGTTTGCCGAGCGTGGTGTCTGGCCGGTCGAGCAAGCCCTCCGTGCACGGGCACGCACCGTCTGCGCCGAGATGCACAGCGGCTTCAACGCCTTGCGTTCGCTCTGCCCGATGAACATCGATGCGGACCTGGCACCGGTAGGCCACGTGCTGCTCGAGCGGGAAGCCGGGTTGCGGTCGGACCTTGACCGGCTGGCGCAGCTCTGGACGGACGCATTGCAGTCCAGCGGCGGCCCCTTCCTGTTTGGAGGCTTCAGCGCAGCGGATGCCTTTTTTGCACCAGTGGTGATGCGAGTGACGCGTTACGGTTTGTCACTACCGGCCGGGGCGCAGGCCTACGTCAAGCGGCTGGAAGCGGTGCCGGCGGTCCAAGCCTGGACGGCGGCAGCAGTGGCCGAGAAGGACTTTTTGGACTTCGAAGAGCCCTATCGCGACGTCTCAGGGCCGGTGCCGGTCATCAAAACGGCGTTCTGATCGGTGGAAGGGCGGCGCGGGGGAGGACGTTGGGGCAGTGTCCCCGGAGCACCGCCCGGGCCAACGACACGGCAAAGCTGCATTGATTTAACGCTTGCTCAGCCCGACATCCGCCGCTTTCCAGCGCAGGCAGCCGGCTATGTTCGCTACCGCACAAATCAAGGAGACGTCCAAGCGCGGCGCGCCCCGAGGGGGGCTCGGGTCGACCCGGGTCGGCCCCAGGTTTGAAACAGACCGGCGCCAGAGGCTGGCACCCGTCCGGCCGGATGGCTTATTCCTCGCGGCGGCGGCGGACGAGGAAGCCCATGGCCAGCAGGCCACCCAGCATCAACGCTTGTGTCTGCGACTCATTGGTGAAGGACGGCAGCAAGGAATCGACGCCTTCCTGTTCATTCACGTCCGGCAACTGAACCGGCTCTGACTGGCTACGCTGACTGAAACTGGTGTCGGCCACCACAGGCTCTGCGGCGAGCTGTGGCGCGGCGCGCCCTACCGATGTCAATGGCGTTTGGACCTGCTGTTCTCGGGCTTGGGCTGTGAGACTTAACAAGACCAATCCGAGAGCGACTACTGCTTTCATTCATACACTCCCTACTGCTTGTCGCCTGCCTGGCTCGGTGTCTCTCTCGGCCCTTTGGCCCGCTGAAGCGGGCACTCATCTGCAGGTGACATGGGTGAATATACCTACGTAGCCTAAATTAACTACCCCCACTGTTGGGGATGCTGCACCGCAACATGAGTATGCAAATGTATCTAGTCGGGGGCGCCGTCCGGGATGCGCTGCTGGGTTTGCCGGTCCAGGATCGAGACTGGGTGGCCGTCGGCGCCGACCCGCAGTCCTTGCTGGACGCCGGCTATCTGGCGGTGGGCAAGGACTTTCCGGTGTTCCTGCACCCGCAAACCCATGAAGAGGTGGCCCTGGCCCGGACCGAGCGTAAGACCGCGTCCGGCTATCACGGATTCCAGGTGTATGCGGCGCCGGATGTGACGCTGGAACAGGATCTGGCCCGAAGGGACCTCACCATCAATGCGATGGCCCGGGCGGACGACGGCACCTTGGTAGACCCCTACGGCGGGCAGCGGGATCTGCAGGCCCGGGTGCTGCGGCATGTGTCCGAGGCGTTTGTGGAAGATCCGGTGCGCATCCTGCGGCTGGCCCGATTCGCCGCCCGCTTCAGCGATTTCAGCGTGGCGCCGGACACGATGGCGCTGATGCGCGAGATGGTGAGCAACGGGGAGGTGGATGCGCTGGTGCCGGAACGTGTATGGCAGGAGGTGGCCCGGGGACTGATGGAAAACCGGCCGTCGCGCATGATCGAAGTACTGAGGGACTGCGGCGCACTGGCGCGGCTGGCGCCCGCTGCGGACCGCCTCTTTGGTGTGCCCCAACCGCCGGCCCATCATCCCGAGGTGGATACCGGCGTGCATCTGCTGCTGGTGCTGGACCAATGCGCCCGGATGCAAGCGCCACTGCAGGTGCGTTTTGCCGCGTTCTGCCATGACCTGGGCAAGGGCGAGACGGACGAGGCGCAATGGCCGCGCCACATCGGGCATGAGGGGCGCAGCGTGCCCCTGGCAGAACAGCTGTCGGGCCACTGGCGCGTGCCGACCGAGTGCCGCGAACTGGCGGTGCTGGTGGCGCGTGAGCACACGCATGTACACGGCAGCCTGAACTTCACCGCCGAAGCCCGTATGCGCCTGCTGGAGCGCTGCGATGCGCTGCGCCGGCCGGAGCGTTTTGCCCAGTTGCTGCTGGCCTGCGAATGCGATGCGCGCGGGCGCACCGGGCTGGAGAACCGGGACTATCCGCAGCGGCCCCGGCTCATGCAGGCCCTGGCGGCCGTGCAGTCGGTGGATACGGCGGCGATCTCGGCGGCAGCGCTGGCGGCGGGCCGCAAGGGCCCCGCCATCGGACAGGACATCCATCTGGCGCGGCTGAATGCGCTGCGGGCGATGGACGAGTCGCCGGCCTGAGCGGCCGCCGCCTCTCGCAGCGGCGGGGCCGGCTCGCCGATCACAGCATGTAGGAGCGGTCCCCGGTGCTGAAGCCGATGGCGTCGAACTCTTCCCCCGGCACAAAGCCGATGACCTTGAAGAGTTCGCCCATTTCATGCTCGGCCATCAACCGGTGAGCCATGGCGCGCTCGCCCAGATCGGCCGTCTCCATCAGGTCCACCAGCCCGCAGTTGATGAGGAAGTGCGCCTGGCTGGTGTAGCCCAGCACGGTCAGGCCCGCGTCCTGCCCGGCCAGGGCGATGCCGGTGAAGTTGACATGGGCGGTGATGTCCTTTTGTCCCGGCAGGGCCAGTGGGTCCGGATCCGCCCGGTGCAGGTGGTGGCACATCAGGGTGCCGCCGGTGCGCTGCGGGTGGTAGTACTCCGACTCCGGGAACCCGTAATCAATGAAGAAGGCCGCGCCACGCTTGAGATGATCGGCCAGCGTCCGCACAAACGCTTCCGCCTGCACATGCACTTCGGTGACCGTGCCCGGCACGAAGCTCACGTCGGCTTGCGCAGGCGTGGGCGGCCGCGCAGCGGTTGGACGGTCCGAGAAACTCAACATGCCCCGCGCATCCATCTCCACGCCCCGCTCGCGCCAGTGGGCGCCGGTCCAGTGCAGCAGTTGCACCGGCATCGCATCCAGCAGTTCGTTGGCCACCAACACCCCATGGATCTCATCCGGCCAGCGGTCCAGCCATTCCACCCGGGGGGCGAACCGCTGCAGGCGCTGCGCCTGACGCTCACGCAGGGTGCCCGACAGGTCCACGATCTGATAACGCGCCACCGGCGTGCCCAGCACCTCCAGGGCGTCGATCAACTGCTCGGCCAGTGCGCCACTGCCGGCCCCGAATTCGATGACCGTGTCGGTACCGCTGACCCGCAGCGCCTGCGACACCTGGCGGGCCAGTGCCCGCCCGAACAGCGGTGAGAGTTCCGGCGCGGTGACAAAGTCGGAGCCTTGCTGCGGCATGGTGCCGAACTTGCGCAGGCTGTTGGCGTAATACCCCAGGCCCGGCGCATACAGCACCAGGCTCATGTAGCGGTCAAACGGCAGCCAGCCACCGGCATCGTTCATGGCACGGCGCAGCAGCGTGTGCATGGCGTCGTCACTCGCGGGCGCAAGCGTCGGAGCGTCGGCAGTCGGAAGGGAAGTGCCAGCGGCAGAGGAAGAGGCAGTCATGAGTCGATCCTGGGCAGCGTCGGCCGGCCACGCCGTGCCAGCCACGCTTCAAATGCTTCCGCCGGCATGGCGGTGGCGATGACCTCGCCCTGCAATTCGTCGCAGCCCCACTCGGCCAGCAGATGCCATTGCCGGGCATTGCGCACGCCCTCGGCGCCCACCCGCATGCCCAGGCCCTTGGCCATTTGCACCACCGCGCGGGTAATGGCCGCTGCGGGTCCGTCGTCGGGCAGGCCCGCCACAAAGCTCTGGTCGATCTTGAGCTTGTCCAGGGGCAGCCGGGTGAGCTGGTTGAGGGCGGTGTAGCCTGTGCCGAAATCGTCAATGGAAATGGCCAAACCCAGCGCTCGCAGCGCCTGCAGGAGTTCCGGCAGACGTTCGATTTCTTCGGTGAGCATGCGCTCGGTCAGTTCCAGTTCCAGCCATTCCCCCGGCACCCCGGCGGACTTCAGCACCTGGCTGACGGATTTCGCAAAGCTGTCCAGACGGAACTGCATGCTGGAGAGGTTGACGGCAATGGGCACGGCCGCCACGCCACTTTCATGCCAGACGCGGCTTTGTCGAGCCGCCTCGGCCATGACCCATTCACCCAGCGGCAGCATCAACCGGTGGCGTTCGGCCACCAGGATGAAGGCATCCGGGGTCAGCAGCCCACGCGTCGGATGGCGCCAGCGCAGCAGCGCCTCGGCGCCCACCAGTTGCCCGGTCTGCGCGTCCACCTGCGGCTGGTAGAACAGCACAAATTCATCGGCGGTGAGGGCCTGCGCCAACTCCCCTTCCAGCACCAGATCGGCATAGGCCGTGGCCGCCATCACGGGTTCGAAGAACCGGTAGGTGGCGCGGCCAGCGGACTTGGCCAGGTACATCGCCGTATCCGCATGCTGCAGCAGATCTTCGGGCGTGTCGCCATGGTCGGGGTACAGCGCCACGCCGATGGACGGCGTCACCGACAGGTCGCGCCCATCGGCCCGCACGGGCACTTCCACGACGCTCAGCAGCGCCTTGAGCACCACCTGCACATCCTTGCGGGAATGCACCTGTTCCAGCAGGACCACAAACTCATCCCCGCCAAAACGCGCCACCAGGTCGCCCGCGCGCAGGCCGGCCCGCAGGCGGTCGGCCACGGTGCGCAGCACCTGGTCCCCTTCCAGATGGCCCAGCGAATCATTCACGCGCTTGAAGTTGTCCAGGTCAATGAACAACAGCGCCGCGCCTTCGCCACCGCGGGCGAGGCACTCACGCAGCCGCTCCATGAAGGTGTTGCGGTTGAGCAGGCCGGTCAGCGAGTCGTGATGCGCCAGATGCTGGATGCGGGCAGTGGCTTCGCGCTGGGCCCGGATGTCCCGCACCACCACCATGCGCCGATGTTCCCCTTGGCTCCAGAAGCTGCGAACAATGAACTCCACCGGCAGCCGGTGGCACTGCGCATCGATGACTGCCGTTTCATAGTGCGTCTCGACGCCGGCTTCCATCACCGCCCGCACCACCTCCACCTGGTCCGGCGCCACCAGCGCCAGGGCCTGTCGGCCGATGAGCGATGTCAGGGGCATGCCGAGCAGCTCGCACAGGGCCGGGTTGGCATCGGTGATCACGCCATCGCGGTGGAAGACGATGCCCTCCATCGAGGCCTGCATGAACTTGGCCATGCGCTCTTCCGACTCCCGCACCGCCTGCTCGGCTTCGCGGAAGCGGGTGATGTCGCTGATGAGCACAAACGCGGACTGCACCTCGCCATCGTCGGGCGAGAGATGCGGGATGAGGTTCACCTCCACCCAGCGCACTTCGCCGTCGTGGCGCTGCAGGCGACGCTCGTAGTTGACACTGACCCGCTCGTCCAGCACGCGGCGGACCTGCGGCTGGATTTCGCGGGCGGCCTCTTCCCCGATCACCTGGCTGACGGTCAGGCCAATGATGGCCGCCTCGTCCAGGCCGAAGGCGGAGGCATATTGGCGATTGGCAAACAGGCAGGTGAGATGGTGCGCGTCAAAGACGGCAATCAGCACCGGCACGTTGTCCGCCAGCAGCCGGAACTGCGCGGCCGGGTCCTGCGCCGACAAGGCGGATGTTGTCGATAAAGCCGATGCAGCCGATTCAGCCGATGGGGCCGACGGCGCTGATGAAGCCGATGTTGCGGAAACCGCCGATGGGGTCGTGAGCCCCGACGTCGGCGTGCGCAGCGAAGGCGGGACCGGCTTGTTCATTCAGTCCGCCGATGGTGTTGTCGGGTCCAGGGTCTGACGCGCCAGGCACAGGTCTTCCCACGCGCGGGCCTTGTCCGGCAGGTTGCGCAGCAGGTAGGCCGGGTGATAGGTGACGACCAGCGGCACCCCCTGGTAACGATGCACACGGCCACGCAGGCGACCAATCGCCTCCTGGCTTTGCAACAACTGCTGCACCGCAAAGCGGCCCATGGCCAGGATGATGCGCGGCTGGATCAGCTCGATCTGGCGCTGCAGGAAGGGTTCGCACTGCGCCAGTTCGGCTGGGTCCGGATTGCGGTTGCGCGGCGGGCGGCACTTGAGGGTGTTGGCAATATAGACCTGCTGCTCTGGTGGACCTTCGCCCCGGCTGAGGCCAAGCGCCCGCAGCATGTTGTCCAGCAGCTTGCCGGCATTGCCGACAAAAGGCTCGCCCTGCAGGTCTTCCTGTTCGCCGGGCGCTTCGCCCACGATCATCCAGTGCGCCTGCGGATGGCCGACGCCAAAGACAGTGTTCTTGCGCGACTCGCACAAGCCGCAGGCCCGACAGTCCGACACGGCGCTGCGCAGGCCGTCCCAGTCCAGCTGGGCGATGGCTTCGCGTGTCAGGCCGTTGCGTTGGTGAATGCCGACTTCGGTTTCAGCCGTGGGGGTGGTTGCCCCTGGCAGTGCTCGTGAGAGGACGTCCGCCACGCGCTGCGGGGCTGGTGGATCCACGCGGTCGGCACGGGGGCGCGCAGCCCCGGCACCTTCACCGGCACTCACGTCCACAGCGCCCGGACCGCGCCCCGCCTTGGATGGGGCGTCTTCCACGGTGGCCGCACGCAACGGGGCCACCGGCGCCCGTGGCCGCTCGGCCACCGCGGTCTGCCCGCCCTGCGAGGCGTGCGCCAAGTCCTCAGCGTGGCTCGCGGCCCCGGCACGTGCCTGCACCGGCGCCGGTTCCTCACGGCCCACCGACGGCGGCAGCCAGATCTTCAGGCCCATGGCCTCCAGCATCAGGCGCTGACGCTCACTCCATCGATCATTCCAACTCATGCGGCGGCTCCTGTCAGTCGAAGCGTCATGAGAATGGCGTCCTCGCGGCCTTCGGCGCAGGGGTAGTAGCCACGACGCAGCCCACTCTGCACAAAGCCATATCGTTCATACAGCCGGCGTGCGCGCTCATTGCTGATGCGCACCTCCAGCCAGATCTGCTCGCACTCCCGGGCCCTGGCCAGCACCGACAAGGCGTCCAGCATGCGGCGGGCCAGCCCCAGCCCCTGCAGGTCGGGTGCGACGGTGATGTTGAGCAGATGCATTTCATCCACCACCTGCATGGCCAGGAAGTAGCCGCACAGCCGGGCTTGCGCATCTCGCAGCACAAAGCCCACATACCCGGCGGACAAGGAGTCGATGAAGTTGCCACGGGTCCACGGATGGCTATAGGCCACGTTCTCAATGGCCATCACCTCGTCCAGGTCCATGGTGCGCAGCGGCTGCAGCGCCTGCAGCAGCGGCGGGAGGAGGACGTCCTTGGGTTGTGCGCTCATGCCAACGCTCCTCAGGCGCTCGCCGGGCCGGGTGCGGCCGTGGCTGTGGCTGTGGCTGTGGCAGTGGCCGTGGCCGTGGCCGGCACGGTAGCGGCTGCCGCTGCGGTTGCGGCCTTGATGGCCTCACGCTCCGCCGTGGTCTGGGCGACCTTGTCCCGCACGTACAACGGCAATGCCAGAGCCGGGTCCTGCGCCAGCCCCTGGGCCCAGGCCTGCAGCGCCAGGGACCCCAGCGCCTGGGCGCGGGACTGGGTGTGTTCGATGCGCAGGGCGGTGCCGCTGTCCAGGCCCAGGGCCCGTAGCGCGGTACCGGCCACGGCATGGGCGGGATGATCGGCCCAGAGGGCTTGCAGCGGGGCCGGGTCCACCAGCATGGGAGCGTCCAGCACCGCCCAGGCCTGCCCCGACCAGCGGTAGCGCCCGGCGTAGATCTGGCCCATGCGGGCATCCATCGCCACCCAGATGTCCAAGGGCTGCATGGACAGTCCCGCCAGCCCTTGCAGCCGGGCGTCTTCCGCCACCAGCATCAGGCTGTCCAGCGCCAGCACGGGTTTGTTGGCCCCGAAGGCCAGGCCCTGGGCGACCGAACAGGCGGTGCGCAGGCCGGTGAAGGCGCCCGGCCCCTGCCCGAAGCCAATGGCCGCCAGGGCGCTCAGGCCCAGCCCAGCCTCACGCAGCAGCCGCAGGGCCTCCGGCACCATGTGCTGGGAGGCCTGTGCGCCGCCATCGGCATCCACAAAAGCAGAATGGCCCTGACCCACGAGGGCCAGAGCCATGTGTTCGGTGGAGCTATCCAGGGCCAGTAACACGCTCATGCAGCAAGTGTAGTGGCCCCGGCAGGCCCGGGAAGGGCCTCCCCCTCGTTTAGAAGGAGTAGCCGAGGGACAGCGAATACACCATCGGGCGGAAATTGATGCGCGTCCGCAGCGTTTCCTCGCCGTCATTGGTGGTGGTCACCGAACGCATGTTGCTCTTCACATCCGCATAGGCGGCCGTGCCGACCAGCGACCAGTGCTCGTTGTAGCGCACGGCGAAGCCCACGTGGGCGGCAGCGCCCCAGGAGTTGGTCAGGTAGATCTTGGTGGGGCCGCCCGAGACCGCATTGCCGGTGGCCGTGCTGCGGGTCTTCTCGAAGTAGGTGTAGTTCACACCCAGGCCCACAAACGGATAGAGCTTGGGCAGCAGCGGACCGAAGTGGTAGTTCACGAATGCCGTCGGCGGCATCTGCCGGACCACGGCGATCTGACCCACGTTCTGCAGCACGCCGGAGCCATAGACCTTGTGCGAGGGCGGAATGCCCAGCACCAGTTCACCGCTCCAGTTCTCGGCAAAGCGATAGACCAGGCCAAAACCGGTCGTTGTCTGGTCACCCACACGGATCTTTGCACCCGGATCCGGGAACGACTTGGAACCGCCGGACAGGGCCGGGGCCTTGCTGTTCACGTCGATGTGGGCCAGGCCCAGGTAGACGGTGGTGGTGCCAACCGCCGTCTCTTGTGCGCTGGCCAGGCCACTCAAGGCCAGCAGTGCGGCGCCAGCGAGGATCGAAATGTTCTTTTTCATGGTGTGTGTCTCCGAATCTGTTCAACCATCAACCGCCGGCTGCCAGCACGCGCTGGAAGTAGCTGCGCACGACGGCGTTGCAGAACGGAGGTACCAGGGTGCCGTGGTAGGCGGACTGGACCGCGGTCGCGCCGGCCGTGCCACCGCCAGCGGCCGTGCTGGTGGACGCCTTGGCCTGGGCAAAGCCACCATAAACGGTGGCGCCGACGCTGGTGGCGTCTTCCAGGTTGTAAGCCGTCACGGCCGTGCCCAGGGCAGCCTTGGCCGCAGGGGTGTTGACCGTGTAGAACACCGTCGGGTCATTGGCGCCACCGCACAGGGCCACCGGATGCTTGGGCACCCAGTTCAGCAGCGTGTTGGTCTCCAGGGCCTTGCGGAAGTTGGAGGTGGCGTAACCGCTGCGGAAGCTGTCGGTCAGCAGGCCGCCCGTGCCAAACAGCTTGGTGAAGGTGGTGTCGGCCGGCAGCTTGCCGGCCGCCATCAGGTCCGCCAGCGACGTGTCGGTCGGGAACAGCGTCTCGGCCGTGGCCGCGTAAGGCGACTGGTAGACGTCGGTCGTGGCCGAGTAGATGTTGCCGTAGGCCTTCTGATAGCTGGTCAGCATCAAGGGCAGGAACAGCGTGGCGCCCGCATTGACCTGGCCCGACGGCGACACAATGATGTCGCCGAAGCCCACCAGGTTGTAGGGGCCGGACATCGGACCGGAGGCCGACACGGTGAATTCGCTGGCGTAATCGCGCTCGATCACCTTGTGCGTGGCCATGGCCACATGGCCGCCTTGCGAGTACCCCGCGATCAGCAGCTTGCTGGACGGCTGGGTGGTGGTGCCGGCGGAGGCCAGGTAGCTCTTGGCGGCGCGCAGGCCGTCGATCATGTCGACCGCCGATGCCTCGGCATTCAGGTAGGGCGTGTAGTTCAGGCCCGAGCGGTCATAACCGAGGTAGTTGGGGGCCACCACGATGAAGCCCTGGGCGGCGTAGAACGCCATCACCAGCGAGGCTTCGGTATTGGTGGTCACCTGAGCCATGTTGAAGCTCTTGGTGGTGGTGGTGCCGTGGGCGTACAGCACCACCGGACGGCTGCCGGTGCAGCTGGCGTCGGTGCCGCTGGGCAGCAGCACGGCGGTGGAAGCCGTGGCCGGGTTGCCACCGGGGTCGCGGGTCATGTAGTAGACGTAGTGCACGTCCACGCCGCACTTGGCCGTGCCGGTCAGGCTCTGGATGTTCTTGGACGAGGTGCCCGCATCGATCTGCGCCGTCGTGGCGGAACCACCGAGCTGGCCCAGCACCACAGTGCCACGTGCCACGGGTGCGTCATCGGAGGCGGGGCTGCTGCCACCGCCGCAGGCGGTCAACAGCACCGAGGCGGCCAAAGCCAGGCCAGCCAATGGGAAATGGCGATTCATTCAGACTTCTCCAGGGTTGTCTCCGTCGGTTGTGCTCCCGGAGAGGAGTTGGGGGCACTAAATCGAACGGTCGTTCGTTTTTCTCAGCGGTCACTATAAGCTCAGGGGTCAAGACGTACTTAAACGTAAAAACCCTGACATGTCGCAGCATGCCAGGGTCCAGCGCACACAAATACAAACTCGCGGCGTGCCAGCAACACTCTGAAGATCGATGTGCGGTTGAGACTGAAGAAATAGAGCGAATTCGCCGTGTTGGTGCAGAGACAGGGGGGGGGGGCAGACGTTGCGTCCATCGGACACACAATGAACGCCACGACATCCCCAGGGTGTCCGTCGGCGTGTCAGAAATGACAAAAGGGACAGGCATTGCCTGTCCCTTTTGTTTGGGGATGAATCCTGCGGTGCGTCAGCGGCTCGGCAGGGTGGGCACCCGTGTCGGTGCCGCCGTCTCAACGGCGGTTAGATCGGGTGTCAGAGCAGGTGTCAGAACGGGTTGTTGCTGGCCCGGGTCTGTGCCAGGGAAGCAATACGCGCCTGCACCGACGGTCCGAGCAGCGTCTCGCTGGCCCACATGTAGCTCGACGACGTGGCCGCGCTCACCAGCGTTTTGTCCGTGCACAGCGGCGGCTGGTAGGCGTCCAGGCAGGCCGCATCGGTGGAGTTGGACAGGCTGTAGTAGCTCGGATATTTAGCGGCGTTCTGGATCAGTTCATCGGTCAGGATCAGGCCGATCTTGTGGCCGTCATTGATGATGTTCAGGCGCAGGCCGAGGTTGAACCGGGTGGACAGCTCGGTCAGCAGCTTGGCGCGGTCGGTGTCCGCATGCGAAGCCCGCTCGGTCACCGCAAACGGGGTGACGCCCATGTCCGGCACGGTCGAGACAATCACCTTGCCGCCGGCATTGGCAATTGTGTTGATGGTGTCCGCCAGGGCCTTGCCCCGAGCTTCCGCCTCGTCCCCCAGGATTTCCTCGCTCTGGGCACCGTACGAGGCATACAGCTCCAGGATGTCATTCGCGCCGGCCAGCACGGTGACCAGGTCCTTGCCGTTGAAGCCGTCCAGGGCGAACTGCTGGTTCATCTGGGTGGCCACATCCGCCACCTTGGCGCCCGACGTGGCGTACATCACCGCCGTGGTGGCCGCCAGGTTGGAGGTGTTGCACTGTTGAAAGACCAGGCCGTAGTAGGACGCCAGGGTCTGCACCCAGATCGGGTTGGAACTGCAGGCAATGGCGCCGGTGGTGGTGTCGGTCGCGTTGATGGTGTACTTGCTGCCATCCGACCGCAGGGCGCTGCTTTCGTCACCAAAGGCGAGCAGACGCGTCGGCTTGAAAGGATCAATCTGCGAGCTGCCGCCGCCACAGGCGGACAGCAATGCGGTCGCCCCCAGCAGGATGGCCAGGTGGCGCTTCAAACTCTTCATGAATTCTCCAAATCGTCAAACTCCGGCGCCGCAAATGCCGCCGCCGCACGGGACAAGCGGTCCCGAATACCGTCCCAGGCCGCCTCGACCGGCGGCGCCTCAACCCAGATCTGCGCCGCACCGGCCGCATCCAGTTCACGCAGCACCGCAAACAATTCGCGGGCCACGGCCTTGGCCTGTGCAGGCATGTGGCGATACAGCACACCACTCAGCCCGGCCGGCAAGTCAGTGCGGGAATATACCGCCAGCCCAGCAGGTGTCGGAGCAGCCAGCGCCTGCTGCAAGGCTTCGGAACTCAAAAGCCGGACCCTTGCGCGTGGCGCGTAATGCGCCGCCAGCGTGCCGGAGGCCTTGGGGGCGTGCCGGTCCGACGCGCGCAGGGGCTCGCCAGCGGCTGCTTCCAATTGCGCCGGGGTCAGCACACCCGGGCGCAGCAGCACTGGATGGCCCCGGCTGCAATCCACGATGCTGGATTCAATCCCGACCTCACAGGGGCCGCCATCCAGCA
Organism: Roseateles sp. SL47; assembly: GCF_026625885.1. NCBI lineage: Bacteria > Pseudomonadati > Pseudomonadota > Betaproteobacteria > Burkholderiales > Sphaerotilaceae > Roseateles > Roseateles sp. SL47. The sequence continues at coordinate 518,650 of NZ_CP113068.1, forward strand.
CCAGCAGGCCGGGGCCGAATTCCTCGGCCACATGGGCGGCCAGCGTGGGGCTGACACGGCCGAAACGGTTGGCACTGGGGGCGGCAAGGCCTTGCACCCCGAGTTCGCGGCAGGCCGCCATCAGGGCGCGGGCGACCGGGTGCGAGGGGCTGCGCAGGCCGACGGTGGGTTGGCCGCCGGCGGCGGCCTGGGCCACCCCGTCGCGCCGCGTCACGATGAGCGTCAGCGGGCCCGGCCAGAAGGCTTCGATCAGCCGGTGCGCCACGGGCGGCAGGTCGTCCGCGAAGACACGAGCGCCCTGCTCGTCCAGCACATGCACAATCAGCGGGTGGTCGCTGGGGCGGCCCTTGGCGGCAAAGATGCCGGCCACGGCTTCGTCCTGATCGGCCCGGGCGGCCAGGCCATAGACGGTTTCGGTGGGCAGGCCCACCAGGTGGCCATCCGCCAGCGCACGGGCCGCCAGCGCGATGGCCTCGGCCGAATTGCCGTCCTTCACCGCAGTGCCGTTCACCGAGATCCCATCCACACGCATCCCCACGCTCATGTCCTGCGGCTGTTTCACCATTCAGCCGGCAGACCCAGCAAGGCGCAAGCCTGGCGGGCGCTGGCACGGGCAGCCTCAGGGGTGGCGGCCACCAGGTTCAGGTGGCCCATCTTGCGGCCCACGCGGGCCTGGGCCTTGCCGTACAGATGCAGCGAAGCGCCCGGCAGGGCCAGCACGGCCGCCCAGTCCGGGGTGCGTTCCTGCCCCTGGGCATCCAACCACAGGTCGCCCAGCAGGTTCAGCATGACCACCGGGGAATGCAGACGCGGCTCGCGCAGCGGCAGGCCTGCCATGGCGCGTACCTGCATCTCGAACTGGGAGATGTCGCAGGCGTTCATGGTGTAGTGGCCGGAGTTGTGAGGGCGCGGGGCCATCTCGTTGACCACCAGCCGGCCATCTTTCAGCACGAAGAACTCCACACACAGCACACCCACATACCCCAGGCCCTGCGCAATGGCGACGGCACTCTGGCGGGCCTGGGTCTGCAGGGCGTCAGGAACAGCGGGGGCCGGGACTTCCGTGACGGCGAGAATGCCGTCCCGATGCAGGTTCTGCTGCACCGGATACGTCACCGCCTGGCCGTCGGCGCCACGCACCACCAGCACGCTGAGTTCCAGCGCCAGGGGCAGCATCTGTTCCAGGACACATTCCACCTCGCCCAGTTCCTGGAAGGCTGCGACCAACTGCGTCCGGTCGGCGACGCGGCGCTGGCCCTTGCCGTCATAACCCAGCCGTGCCGTCTTCAGGATGCCCGGGAGCAGCTCGTCGCCGACGGCGGCCAGGTCCGCCTTGCTGCGCAGCACGGCATACGGAGCGCAGGGCACACCACTGGCCACGAAGTGGGCTTTCTCGCGGGCACGGTCCTGGCAGACGGCCACGGCACTGCCGGCCGGTGCCACGGTGCGAGTGGCCGCCAGCGTCTCCAGGGCGCGGGCCGGCACATTCTCGAATTCCGTGGTGATGGCGTGGCAGCGCTGGGCCAGTTGGGCCAGGGCGCTGCCATCCAGATAGTCGGCCTTCAGATGAGCCTGGGCCACGGCTCCGGCCGGGCTGGCGGCATCCGGGTCGAGCACGACGCAGGTGTAACCCAGCGACTGGGCCGCCTGCACGAACATGCGGCCCAGCTGGCCGCCTCCCAGCACCCCCAGGGTGGCTTCACCGGGCAACAACGGCATTAGCGCAGCTCCTCGGTCATGGCGGTCGCCACAGCGGTCTGGCGCTTGCGGAAAGCGTCCAGTTGGTCACGCAGCTGCGGGTTGTCGCGGGCCAGCAGGGCCACCACAAACAGCGCGGCATTACCGGCGCCGGCGGTGCCGATGGCAAAAGTGGCCACCGGAATGCCCTTGGGCATCTGGACGATGGAGTGCAGCGAATCCACCCCCTGCAGGTGACGGCTGGCCACCGGCACGCCCAGCACCGGCACCAGCGTCTTGGCCGCCAGCATGCCGGGCAGATGGGCCGCACCGCCGGCCCCGGCGATGATGGCGCGCAGGCCACGGCCCTCGGCCGCTTCGGCATAAGCGAACATCTCGTCCGGCATGCGATGCGCCGAGACCACCCTGGCCTCGAAGGGGACGCCGAACTCGGTGAGAATGTCGGCGGCGTGCTTCATGGTCTCCCAGTCACTGCTGGAGCCCATCACCACGCCGATTTGCGGAGCGATGAGGGGAGCGATGTCGGGAGTGGTGGCGCTGCTCACGGGTTCGGTCCTGATTCGTCTAATCCAGAAACCTTGAATTGTAGGCGGCCAACCTCAGTTGCCATGTTTCCGGCCATTGCCGGGCTGCATAGAAAGCGTGTTCGCACCAAAATGCGCCGCTGCCGGACCGTCATTTGCCTGCACGCCGGCCACAGATCCACCGATGGCTCCACCGCCCAACGTTCCCAGTTGAACCCGACATGACCGACATCACCCTGCAAAACTTCGAATCCGAGCTGTTGCAAGCTTCCATGCAGCAGCCGGTGCTGCTGGACATCTGGGCCCCCTGGTGCGGCCCCTGCCGTACGCTGGGCCCGATGCTGGACAAACTGGAAGTGGCCTATGCCGGCCGCTTCAAGCTGGCCAAGCTCAACAGCGACGACCAGCCGGAAATCGCCACCCAGTTGAGCCAGGCGTTTGGCGTGCGGTCCATTCCGTTCTGCGTGATGTTCGTGGGGGGCCAGCCCGTGGACGGCTTTGTGGGCGCCCTGCCCGAAGCGCAGATCCGCGAATTCCTGGACCGCCATGTGCCCACCGGCGAGGCGCTGGAAGCGGAAGAAGATCTGGCCGAGGCCCAGGCGCTGATGGAAGAAGGCGACAGCGAAGCCGCCCTGCAGAAGCTGCATGCGGCGGTGCAGGCGGACCCGTCCAACGAAACAGCACGGTTCGACCTGGTGCGGGCCCTGCTGGAAGCCGATCTGCTGGATGACGCCAAGGCCGCTTTTGCGCCGGTGGCCGCTCAGGCGGCCGACACCATCACGCCGCATGCGCGTTTTGCGGCGCTGACGGTGTGGATCACCGCTGCGGAGCGTGCCGCCCAGGGCATGGACCCGGCCGGCCTGCAGGCCGCCATTGCCGCCAACAAGCGGGATTTCGACGCCCGCTTCACGCTGGCCCAGGGCCTGCTGGCTGGCCGGGACTTCACCGGCGCCATGGATGAGCTGCTGGAGATCATCATGCGGGACAAGACCTGGAACGACCAGCTCGCCCGCAAGACCTACGTGGCCATCCTGGAGCTGATGACCAAGCCGCCTGCGGCTCATGCGGCTGCCGCCGAGAACAAAGCCGGGCTGCAACTGGCCGGCCCGAGCGCAGTCGCTTCGGCCGATCCGCTGCTGGATCAGTACCGTCGCAAGCTGAGCATGGCGCTGTTCTGAACCTTCAGAACAGCACCTCCCCGATGCCCGCCTGCCGCAGCCGCGCCAGCTCCTGCGGGTCGGCGTCGGCATCGGTGATCAGCACATCGATATCACTGCAGCGGCAGACCTGCATCCGGCTGCCCTGCCCCAGCTTGCTGGCATCGGCCAGCAGCACACGCTGGCGCGCCTGCCCCAGCATGGCCTGCGCCAGGGCCACCTCGGCCCAGACATAGCTCGACGCCCCCATGGCGGCGTCCAGCGCGGTGGGCGAGATGAAGGCCAGATCCACCCGATGGCGGGCAATCTCCGCGATGGTGAATGCACCAAAGCTCGCCTGCACATCGGGGTGATAGTCGCCCCCGAGCAGCATCACCTCATGGCTGCCCTGCCCGGCCAGCGCGTCGGCCACCGCCACTGAATTCGTGATCAGCCGCAGGCCGTGCAGCCCCGGCTGCTGCGCCAGCACCTGCGCCAGCGCCCGGGTGGTGGAGCCCGCATCGATCAGGCAGGTGCTGCCCGGCCTCAGCAGGCCGGCGGCCACCCGTCCCATGGCCTGCTTCTGCCGCTGCCGGGACTGGGCCCGTTCCGCATAACTCGCTTCCACCGCTACGGCGGTCGGCACCGCGCCGCCATGCACCCGGCTCAGCTTGCCGTTCTGCTCCAGCTCGATCAGATCTCGCCGCACGGTCTCCTTGGACACGCCCAGCTCGCGCGCAGCGGTTTCGGTGGTGACCCGATGCCGCTCATGGAGCATCGAAAGAATCCTGTCGTGTCGTTCCTGGGACCACATGGGGGTCACTGTCTCCTGTCTTGTGCGGGCGCCGTTCACGCCTGCATTGGCGCAGGTGTGAACGCCATCTTCATGACAGTTTGAGGATTTTTCTGTGATGTTGTGGATTTCCAGCGGCAGCCTGTGTTTTCAGTGTTGTCGTTGTGTTGTCTTGTGTGTTTGTGACAGTGCGCAGCGACACGCCGGTCCGGGCCGGCCGAAGTCCTCCTTCATCGCTCCACTCCATCACCGAGAACGACCCATGAAACATCCGCTGATGCCCACCGCCCTGGTCCTCGCCCTGGGACTGCTCCATGCCTGGCCTGTTGCCGCCCAATCGACCGACAGCACCAGTAGCGCCGACAGCAAAGCCGCCACCGAGCTGGACCGTGTGACCGTCAATGTCGGGCGCGGCATGCTGCGCTCGGTGCAAAGCCTGAGCCAGAGCGAATTCGAGAACGCGCCGGCCGGCACCAGCCCGCTGCAGACCCTGTCGCGCCTGCCCGGCGTGAACTTCCAGGCGGCCGACGGCCTGGGCAACTATGAATGGTCCACGCGCTTCACCGTGCGCAGCTTCTCCCAGAACCAGGTGGGCTTCACCCTGGACGACGTGCCGCTGGGCGACATGTCTTATGGCAACTTCAACGGTCTGCACATCAGTCGCGCCATCTCCAGCGAGAACATGGGCCGCGCCTCGTTGTCGCAGGGCGCAGGTGCCCTGGAAGCCGCGTCCTCCAGCAACCTGGGCGGCACGCTGCAGTTCTATTCGTCCGACCCCTTGGACCAGTTCGGCGCCCGCGTGTCGCAAACGGTGGGCAGCGACTCGGACCGCCGCACCTTCCTGCGCCTGGACAGCGGCAACACCGCCTTCGGCCAGGCCTACATCAGCTACACCAACCAGAACACCGACAAGTGGAAGGGCCACGGCGAGCAGCGTCAGGAGCAGTGGAACCTGAAGTGGACCCGCGCCATCGGCGACAGCCGGGTGTCCGCCTTCCTGAACACCTCGCGCCGCAAAGAGGTCGACTACCAGGACATGTCGCTGGCCCTGATTCAAAGCAAGGGTGACACCTGGGACAACTTCTACCCGGATTTCGGGGCTGCCGTGAAGGCCGCCAACACCCTGTGCGGCGCCAACGGCAGCACCTATGTGGCGGCCTGTGACGACGCCTACTATGCGGGCGCCGGCCTTCGCAATGACGAACTGGGCGGCGTGTCCCTGGACCTGCGCCTGGCGGATCACACCACCTGGAAGACCACGGCCTACTATCACCACAACAAGGGGGCCGGCCTGTGGTTCACCCCCTATCAGGCGTCTCCGGATGGCACGCCGATTTCGCTGCGCACCACGGAATACAGCATCCATCGCTGGGGCGTGGTGTCGAATGCAGAAATGGAGCTGGGTGATCACCTGCTGAAGGCCGGTGTCTGGTTCGAGGACAACGACTTCGACCAGGCGCGCCATTTCTATGCCACCAGCGCGGCGTCGATCCCCAGCGTCTATGAGTTCCCGAGCAACCCCTTCCTGACGCAGTGGCAATACGCCTTCAATACGAAGACGTCGCAGTTGTCTCTGTCGGACACCTGGACGGTGGCCAAGGACCTGACGCTGGGCGCGGGCTTCAAGTCACTGCGGGTGGCCACCGACGGCGTGCTGGAAAAGGGCACCGGCATGCCCTCCGGCAAGATCACCGCCAAGAAGGGCTTCCTGCCGCAGCTGGGTGTGAACTGGCGTCTCTCCGACACCAACGAGCTGTATGCCACCGTGGCCCGCAACATGCGTGCCTACCAGGCCGCTGCCACCGGCACCTCGCCCTACGCCACCACCGCCGCCGGGTTCGATGCCATCAAGGGCTCGCTCAAGCCGGAAACCTCGGACACCTATGAAGCGGGCTGGCGCACCAGCGGTCGTGGTTATGAAGGCTCGGTCAGCGCCTACCTGGTCAACTTCCACGACCGTCTGCTGAGCGTGCAGCAGGGCTCCGGCATCCAGGGCAACCCGGTGGTGCTGTCCAACGTGGGTGACGTGCGCGCCACTGGCATTGAAGGCTCCTTGTCCTTCCGCCTGAGCAGCACGGTGAGCTGGTACAACAGCGTGAGCCTGTCCAAGGCGGAGTACCGCGACAACGTGGTCAGCAACAACGTGGTGGTGGCCATCCAGGGCAAGCGGGTGGTGGATGCCCCCGACACCATGTTCAAGTCGCAACTGGGCTATGACGACGGCGCGCTGTTCGGCACGCTGGGTCTGGACTACCTGTCCAAGCGCTACTACACCTACACCAACGACAACTCGGTGCCGGACCGTACCCTGGTCAATCTGACGGCCGGCTATCGCATGAAGAACGTGGGCATGCTGCGCGAGATCAGCCTGCAAGGTGGGGTGAACAACCTGCTGGACAAGCACTACATCTCGACCATCGGCAGCAACGGCTTCACCAACAGTGATCCGTCCGGCACCTACGCCACGCTGCTGCCGGGCGCCCCCCGCCAGGTGTTTGTGACGCTGACCGGCAAGTTCTGACCATGGACGGCACGCCTCTCCCCAGAGGCGCGGAGGGCGCTGTGGCGCCTTCCACGCCGGATTCAAGCGCCTCCTTGACCCGCCGCCAGCTGATGGTGGCGGGCTCGCTGGCGGCCGGGCCACTGGCTGCGGTGGGTCAGGCCCTGGCGGGACCGGCCACATCGGCAGCCCCACAGCCCGGCAGCGGCGCTGCGGACCCCGCAGCGGTTCCTCCCAAGCGCATGCGGATCGCCTTTGGTTCCTGCGCCCGGCAGACCAAACCGCAGCCGATCTGGCAGGCGATTGGCGCCGCGCAGCCGGACCTGTTCATCTTCCTGGGCGACAACCTCTATGCCGATGCCCGCGACGAGGCCACACTGCGCCAGCGTTATGCGGAGTTCATGGCGGTGGAGCCGCTGCAGGCCTTCCGGCGGCAGACGCCGCACATCGCCATCTGGGACGACCACGACTATGGCGACGACGACGAAGGCGGCGACTACCCGCTCAAGCGCCTGTCCCAGCAGTTGTTCTGTGATGCCTGGCAGGAGCCGGCCGACTCGCCGCGCCGCCGCCAGGCCGGCGTTTATGCGAGCTATCGGTATGAAGTGGCCGGCCGCCGTGTCCAGGTGATCTTGCCGGACCTGCGCTTCAACCGCAGTGCGCTGACCACCGACCCCAAGCTCAAGTCCAGTTATGGCGCCATGGTGCTGCGCGCCAAGCTGAGTGGTCAGCCCATGACCGGCTGGTATGTGCCGGACCCCTCGCCCACCGCCACGATGCTGGGCGAGGCTCAGTGGCAGTGGCTGGAAGCCTGCCTGCGGGAGCCGGCCGATGTGCGGCTGATCGGGTCCAGCGTGCAGTTCGCCGCCGAAGGCAGCGGCTGGGAATGCTGGGCCAATTTCCCGCATGAGCGGGAACGGCTGACCCGGTTGATTCAGGAGACCGGCGCAGAGGGTGTCGTGTTCATCAGCGGCGACATGCATTACGCGGAGATGTCGCGCCTGGAGGTGCCGGGTGCGTATCCATTGTGGGATGCCACGTCCAGTGGCCTGACCGAGGTCTGGAACATTCCCACGCCCAACCGGAATCGCCGGTCCGAGGTGATCGCCGCCTGCAATTTTGGTCTGCTGGACATCGAGGCCAGCGGCGACGACACGCTGCTGCGCTTCTCGTTGTGCGACGCGCAGGGCGTGCCGAAGGTGACGCAGACGGTGGCCGTGTCGACGCTGCGGCTGCCCGCTGGGAAGACTGCTGAAATGGCCGCCCCCACCGCGGCGGCCTCGGGAGCCTCGGGAGCCTCATCATGAGGGCGCCGCTGTCACGCCGCCGCCTGCTGCAGGCCGGGTCCGCGCTGCTGGGCAGCATGCCCGTCGCGGCCCTGCAGGCGCAGGCCAATCCCGCCGGACAGCCTTCGGTGCAGGACCTGATCGCCGGAGCGCGCCGCGAAGGCCGCATCCACAGCCTGGGCATGCCGGACGACTGGGCCAACTGGCGCGCGGTCTGGGCGGATCTGCAGCGGCTGTATGGGCTGGTGCATGTCGACACCGACATGAGCAGTGCGGAAGAGATTGCCAAGATGGAAGCGGAACGGACCAACGCCAGCGCCGACATCGGCGACGTGGGTTTTGAGTTCGGCCCGATTGCCAAGGCTCGTGGCATCACCCGCCCCTACAAGCCGACGGTGTGGGCACAGGTGCCGGACTGGGCAAAGGATGCCGACGGCCATTGGGCTCTCGCCTACACCGGCACCATCGCCTTCGCGGTGAATCGCCGACGGGTGCGGGACGTGCCGCGCAGTTGGCAGGCCCTGTTCGCCGGTTCGTTCCGGGTGCTGATTGGTGAAGTGGGCCGGGCGGCGCAATCCAATGCGGCCGTACTGGCGGCCGCGCTGGCCCTGGGCGGTGCTGAAACCCGACTGGCGCCGGCGCTGTCGGCCTTTGGCAGGCTGGCGGCCGATCGCCGCCTGCTCAACGTCAATGCGAGCCCGGCGCTGATGGAACGCGCCGAGGCGGACGTGTTCCTGCTGTGGGACTTCAATGCGCTGAGCTACCGGGCGCGTTTGCCCAATGCCGCCGACTATGAGGTGCTGATTCCCTCCGACGGATCGGTGACCAGCGGCTACACCACGCTGCTGAACCGTTGGGCCCCGCATCCGAATGCGGCGATGCTGGCACGGGAGTTCATCTTCAGTGATGCGGGCCAGTTGCACCTGGCGCGCGGGCATGCACGCCCCATCCGCATCGGCCAGTTGAGCCTGCCGGCCGATCTGAAAACCGAGTTGTTGCCCGAATCGCAGTACGCGCGCGCCCAGGCGCTGAAGCCGGCCCTCTGGACCGAAGAGGTCAAGAAGCTGCCGCGCGCCTGGCAGCGCGAGGTGCTGGGAGCGGCGCGGTGAGGCCCGCTGTGGGGCCCGCAGGGATGCCCGCAGTGATGGCTGCGGCGAGGCTCGCGATGAGGCCTGCGGTGTCGGCCAGCACGGGGTCGGAAGGGCTGCCCGACTCAAGTCGGCTTCTGAGCGACCTGGATGGCGGTCTTCATAGGGACCTTCATGGCGCGCCTGATAGCGCCACTCATAGCGCCACTGATAGCGCCCTTCATGGCGCCCCTCATAGCGGCCTGCAGAGCGGCCGTCGGCTGGTGATGCTGCTGGCGGACGGCTTGCGAGCCGATACGGCGCGGGATTACATGGGTTATCTGCATGCTCTGCACGACGCCGGGCGCGCGCAATGGGCGGAGCTGCGTTGCGAAATGCCCAGCCTGTCGCGGCCGCTGTATGCGACGCTGCTCAATGGTGAGCCTCCGCTGGCGCATGGGATTCTGGGCAATGGGCACGCGGGGCAGGTGGGGCAGGCATTGCCGCGTCATCTGTTCCAGGTGCTGCAGGCGCAGGGCCTGCGCAGCGCCGTGGCGGCCTATCACTGGTTCTACGAACTGCTGAGCGGGGAGGTGTTTGATCCGACCCGCCATCGCGACGCACTGCCGGCCGGCACCGGGATCGTGGGCGCCCGCTGGTATTGGGAAGACGACTATCCGGACAGCCATCTGCTGGCCGATGCAGAGTCTCTGCGCAGCACGCATGCGCCCTCGCTGCTGTTTGTACACCCGATGGGGCCGGATCTGGCCGGGCATGTGCATGGCGGCGAATCCACGGCTTATGCCATGAGCGCGCGCAAGCTGGACATGCTGCTCGCCCAATACCTGCCACGCTGGCATGCCGCCGGGTATGACCTGCTGCTGACCAGTGACCACGGGATGAATGCAGACCGCATGCACGGAGGTCCGCTGAGTGTGGAGCGCGAGGTGCCGTTGATCTGGGTGCCTCATGACGCCGGAGCGGCGGGTGGTGTGGGTGGTGTCGCCGCGGCGAGTGCGGCGGGTGCGTCCGATGCAGCGGGTGATGCGGATGCTGATGGCGCTGCGGGTATAGCGGATACAGCGGCTACAGCGGTTGATGGGCGTGGCGCAGAGGCGGCGAGTCGAGCGGATGACAAGAGTCACCGTGCCGCCCCCCCAGCGTTGCGCCCCCCGTTGCCCAAGCGCCAGACCGAGATCGCCGCCTGGGTGCTGATGCAACTGGGCCTGACGCCGCCGGACTCGATGAAGGCCTTCCGCGCATGAGGTTCAGTCGCCGCTCGGCCTGGGGATGGGCTCTGCCGCTGATGCTGCTGATGGGCGGTGCCCTGGTGCTGCCCTTTGTCTGGCGGACCGCCGGGCTGCTGTCGGACTGCATCACGCAACCGGGCGGATGCGCCTTCGCGGATCTCACGTCGGACGGCTATTACCTCCAGGCCGCCTGGAACACCTGGTGGCTGTCCTGCACCTCGGCCCTGGTCGGGCTCCTGATCGGCCTGGGCGCGGCCATTGCGTTGCAGCAGCATCCCCGTGGGGAGCGATGGGTGAGCGGCCTGGCGAGCCTGGGTGCGAACCTGTCCGGTGTTCCGCTGGCCATGGCGCTGTTGTTGCTGTTCGGCTCACAAGGGGCGGTCACACTGGCCGGCCAGGCCCTGGGCCTGACACTGGGACCGGACCTGCAGGGACTGGGCGGCCTGCTGCTGGCCTATGTGTGCTTCCAGGCGCCACTGGCGGTGCTGCTGCTGATGGCGCCGGTACGCTTGATGGAAGGGTCGCTGGCGGAGGCTGCTGCCACGCTGGGCGCTTCGCCCTGGCGGTTCTGGCGCCAGGTGGGGCTGCCCTTGCTGTTGCCCAGTCTGGTGGAGACCTTCGGCCTCTTGTTTGCCAATGCCGCAGCGGCGTTTGCCACGCCGTTTGCCCTCGCCGGCACCGCCGCTCATGTGCTGGCGGTGCGGATCGCCTCGCTGGTGACTGGCGACATCTTTGCGCAGCCGGAGTTGTCTGCCGTGCTGGGGCTGGTGCTGTTCCTGATGATGGCAGTGATGCTGGGAGCGAGCCGATGGGTGGCCGCGTGCTTGAGGCGGACCTCATGAATCGCGTGAATCAGCCCGACACGGGGGGCCGCATGCGCCAGCGCGGGGTTTGGAAGTTCTCCTCGCTGGCCTTGCTGGTGCTGGCGGGGCTGGTGCTTGTGCCCATGGCCACGCTGCTGCTGTATGCCATGAGCGAGCGATGGGACCGCCACTGGTGGCCGGAATCACCGACGCTGGAGTGGCTGAGCGACGCCGTGCGGAACCCTCGTGTGCAGGCCGCAGCAGCGCGAACCGCCGGGTTGGCCTTGTGCAGCGCCGTGCTGGCGCTGGTGTGTGGCGCACTGGCGACGTTGCCGGCGGTGTTGTCCACCCAATTGGAACGCGAACACCGCCGTGGCGGGCTGGTCCGCCTGCTGGATGCAGCGGCCTTGCTGCCGTTTGCCATCGCGCCGGTGGTCATGGCCATCAGCGCCCTGGAGCTGTTTGTCGGGCGCTGGGGACAGTGGTCGCCGTTGCCGTTGCCGTTGCCGTTGGTGTATGTGGCCGTGGTGGCGCCGACCCTGTTCCCGCTGGTCCACAAGACCCTGCAGTCAGCCCTGCATCAACTCCAGGCCGCATCCCTGATCGAGGCAGGGAGAACGCTCGGCGCCAGTGACGGCCAGGTGCTCCGGCAGGTGCTGCTGCCCTTGCTGGCCCCCAGCCTGCTGGCGGCGTTGATGCTGGCCTGGGTGAGCGCCGCCATGGAGTTCGCCATTGCAAATCTGTTGTTGGGTGGCGAGCAGGAACTGCTGCAACCCTTGATGAACAGCCTGCGAAACGTCAATGGCCATCAGGCTGCCGCACTGATGGTGCTGACGCTGGTGGGCATGGCGGCCCTGATGGCGCTGGCCGGGCTGATGAATGCCTGGCGCCAGGCAGCCGGCGCTTCTGCACATTCAAAGTGATGACGACCTCCCCTTTGCTTCCCCACCGCGAGGCCCACCCGGCGCCTCCTCGTCATTCTGGCCCTTCCGCCCCGTTGGAGGCGCCCTTGGAGGGACGCTGGGAGGCGCAGCTGGACGTGACGGACGCGCGCCTGGCCCTGGGGGGGCGCTGGGTTCTGGAGGATGTGGCGCTGACGGTGGCACGGGGTGAAAGCGTGGTGCTGCTGGGGCCGTCAGGCTGCGGCAAGACCACCTTGCTGCGGGCCATCGCGGGGCTGCAGCCGCTGGATAGCGGGCATCTGCACATGGCGGGCCGGGAGGTCGGCCGGCTGCCGCCACAGGCGCGGGACATCGGCATGATGTTCCAGCACTACGCGCTGTTTCCGAATCTGAGCGTGCGCGAGAACATTCTCTTCGGCATGAAGGCGCGTGGCATGGCGCCAGATGCGGCGCAAGCCCGTCTCCAGACGCTGCTGGCCATGATCGATCTGCAATCGCTGGCGGGGCGGCTGCCGGCGGCCTTGTCGGGCGGTCAGCGCCAGCGGGTGGCCTTGGCGCGGGCCTTGGCGACCCAGCCCCGGCTGCTACTGATGGATGAGCCGTTTTCAGCGCTGGATGAGCATTTCCGACTGCCGCTGCGGCGACAGTTCCGGCAGTTGCAGCGCAGCCTGGACCAGAGCTGCCTGATCGTCACCCACGACCGCGAAGAGGCCTTTGAACTGGCGGACCGGGTGGCGGTGATGCTGAATGGCCGGATTGCACAATGCGCCTCGCCGAGGGACCTGTGGCGGGCACCCGCGAGTGTGGCGGTGGCGGATTTCCTGGGCGTGTTCAACCGGTTCGATGCAACGCGATTGCCAGGGGGCTGGCAGCGCGACCGGGGCCATTGGCTGGCCCCGATTGAAGCGATGCAGGTGGTGGCCGCTGACGCGCCGTGGCCGGAGGATGCCTTGCAACTGCACGGCACCCTTCAGGCGGCCTATTGGGGCCAGCAGCGCGTGGCGCTCGAGTTCATGCCGTCAACGGGTCCCGCGCAGGCCTGCGCGGGTGTGATGACGGCGTGGTGTGACCATCAGGCGACCCTCCCCGCCACCGGGCAGACGGTGCGGCTGGCCGTGCCAGCCCGCGCGTTGTGCTGGTTGCCGCAATAGGACTCAGCAGTGATGCGCCGGATCAGCCGGTCAAGCCACTCTGTACCAGCGCCTGCCGCCAATGCTGCTGGTGGGTGGCAAACTGAGCCCACACCTGCGCAGCCAGGGCTTCATGCCGCTGGGCGTCGGCGGTTTCACCAAGCAGACCGAACACCTGCGCCAGGCGGCTGTGGGTGATGGCGCGGTCGTCCAGATCGCAGCTGGGGTCCAGCTCCACTTCGGCCTCGCGGGCCTGACGCAAGGCCAGGTCCTGCTGGCCGCTGTTGGCGCGGCACCAGGCCACGTCCGAGAGCAGGCTGCTGCCGAGCCGCTCCAGCCCCAGTGACATGGCCTGCGGCAGGTGCTGCTCATACAAGGTGCGGGCCTCTTCGAAGCGGCCTTCCACGGTGAGCACCTGCGCACGCAGCACGGGTGTCAGCTCGTTCATCATGGCGGCGCCCACGGCAGCGTCATAGTGGCCGATGGAGTCCACGCTCAGCAGCATCTCCTGCACCCGCACCTTGCCGGCCAGGCTGTCACGGCGCAGCTGCGCCACCCGCATGGCGGCCATGTTGTACATGAGCGCCGAGAGGGTGGTGTCGTCGCCTTCTGCGGCAGCATGCAGGCGGGCGCGCTGGTACCAGCGCTGTGCCGTTTCCCCGTCCCCCGTGAAGTGCCAGGACACGCCCAGCGCCATGCTCAGGCGAGCCAGGGCGCCATGGTCTTCGTCGGGGCGTGCCAGCGCCAGGCAGCGGCGCGCATGGGTGATGAGCCCATCCAGTTCATGCCGCACAAAGGCCAGCTGCGCCAGCCAGGCATCCGCCAGCACCTGCACCTCTTCCAGGCCGGGATGGGTGGAGGCAATGGCATAGGCGCGCTGGATGCGCTCCTGTGCCGGCTGTAGCGAGAAGCCGTTGTAGTAGGCCATCAGGCCTTCGGACAGGTGCAACCAGGCGCCGATGTCGGCATGCGGATGCTGGAAGGACAGCTGATGGAGCAGCGTCAGCGCTTCGCGGGCTTCGGTCAGCGCGCCGTGGCGGGCCAGCTGCATGGCGCGGCGGGCACGCGGGCCCACCGAGGCCATGGGCGATGGCGCGGACGCCACTTGCTGGTCCAGTTGCTTGAACAGCCGGGACTTGGGCGTCGCGGGCGACGCGCCGGAGCCGTGTGTCGGGTCTTCCATGGCGGGGCCGGTCTCAGCGCGTCAGCCGTTCCAGCGCTTCCTGGTACTTCGCGGAAGTGTTGGCAATGACCTCGGCCGGCAGGGTCGGCGGCGGAGCCACCTTGCCCCAGGGTTGACTGTCCACGGTGGCCTGTTCCAGCCAGTCGCGCAGGAATTGCTTGTCGTAGCTGGGCGGGTTGCTGCCGACGGCATAACTTTCGGCGGGCCAGTAGCGGGAGGAGTCGGGCGTGAGCACCTCGTCCATCAGCGTCAGGGTGCCGTCGGCATCGAGGCCGAATTCAAACTTGGTGTCGGCAATGATGATGCCCTTGGTGAGGGCATAGTCGGCCGCACGGCGGTAGAGCTGGATGGCGATGTCACGCACGCGCTCGGCCATGTCGCGGCCGATGATGCTGGCGCAGCGCTCGAAGTCGATGTTCTCATCGTGGTCGCCCATGTCGGCCTTGGTGGCAGGCGTGAAAATGGGCTCGGGCAGCTTGCTGGCATTGTGCAGGCCGGGCGGCAGTTGCACGCCGCAGACGGTGCCGCTGGCCTTGTATTCGGACCAGCCACTGCCTGCGAGGTAGCCACGCACCACGGCCTCGATGGGCAGCGGCTTGAGGCGCTTGACCAGCATGGCGCGGCCACGAACCTGGTCTTGTTCGGCCGGGGTGACCACGGAGAGCGGGTCGTCACCGGTGAGGTGGTTGGGGACGATGCCGTCGAGCTTGTCGAACCAGAAGAGCGCCATCTGGGTGAGCAGCGCGCCCTTGCCCGGGATCGGCTCGTTCATGATGACGTCGAAGGCCGAGATGCGGTCCGACGCGATCATGAGGATGCGGTCCTCCCCCACGGCATAGTTCTCGCGCACCTTGCCGCGCGCGATGAGGGGAAGGGATGTGATGGAGGAGGTGTGCAGGGCGGCAGTCATGGACGGTACGCACGGGGCAGTGCGGGACGGGTGCGGGGGAACTTCGGGATTCTAGGGAAGTTCTGTGTCCGTGCCGAATCCGGCGTAACGCGTGACGAAACGGGCCTTGCCTTCGCGCTCAAAGCGGGCTTCATCCCAGTCGCCCGGGTCCAGGAGATGGGCCCGGTCGGCTTTGAAGAGGTAGGTCCAGGCCCGTAGCGGCACGCCGTCGGGCCCGGTGATGAGAACTTCGCTGCGCTGGTAATCACTGCCCTCGAAGGCGTCGAGGCGAGGCCAGGCGGCCTCCGGCAGGTCGATGTAGACGCAGCCGGAGACCTCCGTTCCGGTGTGGGGCCGCAGACCAGGATAGTCCTGCCCGCGCACTGGATGGCGGGCGTGGTCCGAGAGCCGGGCGGGTTGCGGGGGATGGGCCGGCGTGGCGTCGGGTCCGCAGACCCGGGCCATGATGTCGGCCCACATCAGCGAGCCGTAGGCAAACAGGTGTGCCACGCGGTGGCGCCCTCCCCGGCCGGTTTACTGGACCACCTGGGCCAGTTCGCCGTTGGCGTAGGCCTTGGCGGTGTCCACCAGGCTGCGCGGCTTGATCTTGCCGGCCTGCCCTTCGCAGCCGAATTCGACATAACGTTGCTTGCAGACCAGCTTGGCCGCTTCACGGGCCGGCTTGAGCCATTCGCGGGCGTCAAACTTCTCGGGATTTTCGTGCAGGAACTTGCGCACGGCGCCGGTCATGGCCAGGCGGATGTCGGTGTCGATGTTGATCTTGCGGACGCCGAACTTGATGGCTTCCTGGATCTCTTCCACCGGCACGCCGTAGGTTTCCTTCATGTTGCCGCCGTACTGGCGGATGAGCTCCAGCAGTTCCTGCGGGACGCTGGACGAGCCGTGCATCACCAGGTGGGTATTGGGGATGCGGGCGTGGATGTCCTTGACGCGGCTGATGGCCAGGATGTCCCCGGTGGGCTTGCGGGTGAACTTGTAAGCGCCGTGGCTGGTGCCGATGGCAATGGCCAGGGCGTCCAGGCCGGTGGCCTTGACGAACTGGGCGGCTTCTTCAGGGTCGGTCAGCAGGGCGGCATGGTCCAGCACGCCTTCGGCACCGATGCCGTCTTCTTCGCCGGCCATGCCGGTTTCGAGTGAACCGAGGCAGCCCAGTTCACCTTCCACCGTCACACCGACGCGGTGGGACAGTTGCACGACCTGGCGGGTGACTTCGATGTTGTAGTCGAACGAAGCAGGGGTCTTGCCGTCGGGCATCAGGGAGCCGTCCATCATGACGGAGCTGAAGCCGAGGTCGATGGCGCCCTGGCAGATGGCCGGGGTCTGGCCGTGATCCTGGTGCATGACCAGGGGGATGTGGGGATACGCTTCCACCGCCGCCTGGATCAGGTGCTTGATGAAGCTTTCGCCGGCATATTTGCGGGCGCCCGCGCTGGCTTGCAGGATGACGGGGGCATTGACCTCGTCGGCCGCAGCCATGACGGCCTGGACCTGCTCCAGGTTGTTGACGTTGAACGCGGGAATGCCATAGCCCTGTTCAGCGGCATGGTCCAGCAGTTGGCGCATCGAGACGAGTGCCATGAAGGTTCTCCGGAGAAGTGAAAAATTCTTGGGGGGCAGGCTCGCACAGAACAGGCGATGTAACCACGCCGTAACTGCAACGATTCTAGCCAGCCCATGTGTCGAGACCTGTAACGCCCCCCAAACAAGTGCTGCAGGCCGGTGGGGGCATCGGGCGCCTGGCTTGGGGGTCTGTTCGCTTGCACACCAAGCAGGGCGGCCGGTACCCTTGAGGACGTGGAGCCAGGGTGGGGGCCAGATGGGCGGGCATGGGCACCGCTGAGGCGGAAGTGAGCAAACTTCGTGCCTTGGCATGCCGGTGCCGTGCAAGCGGTACCCTCCCCGCTGCCGCTGTAACCCCTGGAGTTTCATGACCCGTCTTGTGCTGGACCAGCTGACGCTGTGGATCACCGCCGCCGCCCACGAACATGGGCTGGATCTGGCCTCCCACGTGGAGGAACGCACCGGCGCCAGCCGTCGGGCCGCGTTGGCCGCCTTGAAGCGGCTGGTGGACGCGCAGTGGCTGGTGCGCAGCGGTACCAGCCGTCGGCCGGTGTACTCCCCAGGTGCGCTTCGGCAGGTGGTGCGCAGTTTCACGCTGCACCAGTTGCAGGAGGATGTGGCCTGGCAGCGGGATTTCGCGCCCCATTTTGAGTTCCCGAAACATGTGCAGCGGATGGTGCAGCATGCCTTCACCGAGTTGGTGAACAACGCGATTGATCACAGCGGCGGCACCAGCGTGACGGTGTCGCTCCGCCAGACACCGCGTCATGCGCAGTTGTTGGTGTCGGACGATGGCTGCGGGGTGTTCGAGAAAATCTGCGGGACCTATGAGCTGACGGATGCCCAGCATGCGATGCTGGAACTGAGCAAGGGTCGGTTGACAACACAACCCCAGGCGCACACCGGGCGCGGGTTGTTCTTCAGTTCGCAGTTGGCCGATGTGTTCGATATTCATGCGAACGGGAAGGCCTTTCAGCGGCGAGCCTGGGAAGGCAACGCGTGGCAGCCAGGACGCGGGTTGCCCAGGCAAGGCAGCTCCATCTACATGGCCGTGGCGCTGGATACCTCCCGCACGCTGGAACAAGTGCTCGGGCAGTGGAGCATCGACGGCAGCGGCATCACCTTCGATCAGACCCGGGTGTTGCTTCAGCTCGTCGTCGGGCCAGGCCAAATGCTCGATTCCCGCGCACAGGCTCGGCGCGTCGCCACCCGCCTGCCACAGTTCAAACGCGTCGAAATCGACTTCACCGGCGTCGAGGACGTCGGACATGCGTTCGCGGATGAGCTGTTTCGGGTTTTCGCGCGGGCGCATCAGGAGGTGGATCTCGTGCCGCTCAATATGGCTCCGAGAGTCGCAGCATTGGTACAGGCAGTCAGGAGCGCTTGAGGGGTTCGGGGCTCGCGGCTCGATCCCGCATGCGGGAGGCAGAGCGCAGAAGCAGGATGGGAGCGGGCGGCGGGGAGTGAGTCCGGAGGTCTTGAGGGCCCCGCCCTCAAGACTCCCCTGCGGTGCTCAGGAGTCGGGGCGGGCCCAACTCGCTTCGCTCACCTTCGGCTCGCTCCGCTCAAACAGCCGGTCCCTCTCGCTAGTCATTGATGCGCGCTCCGCGCGCTCCCCGACTCCCTCCGCTCCTCGGCTCCTCCCACACTCCCCGCCGCCCGCTCCCATCCCGCTTCCACTCCCACCCAGTACCTCCCCCAGTCCCCCCAGCACCCCGACAGCCCACATCGAGGTACGCAGGTCGGGGTCGGGGTCGGGGGCGGGGGCGGGACGGCCACGACTTGAATGATTGGCTGGCCCTAAGCCGGTCAGGCAGGCAGGTGGGTGGTTGGGTGGTTGGGTGGTTAGGTGGGTGGGGACGCCAGGCGCGGAGGTGGCTTAGCCGACGCGGCAGACCTTCAGCATGTTCGTGCCGCCGGGGTAGCCCATGGGCTCGCCGCAGGTAATGGCATAGGTGTCCCCCGGCTTCAGGATGCCCCGAGCCACCAGCAGGTCTTCCGCAGCCTTCAGCGCCTGGTCTCGATCATCAAAATTGGGCATCAGCACCGGCGTGACGTTGCGGTACAGCGCCATCTTGCGGTGGGTGAGAACCTGCGAGGTCAGGGCGTAGATCGGAACATGGATGCGGTGGCGGCTCATCCACAGGGCCGTCGATCCCGATTCGGTCAGCGCCACAATGGCCTTGCAGCCCAGGTGGTGCGCCGTGAACAACGCACCCATGGCAATCGACTGGTCAATGCGGCCAAACTGGCGGTTCGCAAAGTCGGTGTCCAGGCTGACGAATTCAGCGTTCTCCGCCTCCAGCGCAATGCTGGCCATCTGCTCAATGGTCTCCACCGGGAAGCGGCCCGCCGCCGTCTCCGCACTCAGCATGACCGCGTCAGTGCCATCCAGCACCGCATTCGCCACGTCCGACACCTCGGCACGCGTAGGCACCGGGTTGACGATCATCGACTCCATCATCTGCGTGGCGGTAATGCAGAGCTTGTCCAGCTCCAGCGCCATGCGGATCATCCGCTTTTGCAGGGCCGGCACCGCCGCATGCCCCACTTCCACCGCCAGGTCCCCACGCGCCACCATGATGCCGTCACTGGCCTTGAGGATGGCCTCCAGATGCGGAATGGCTTCGTAGCGCTCGATCTTGGCAATCATTCCGGGCTTGTGGCGCCAGCGCTCACCCGCCACATTGGCCAGTTGCCGCGCCATTTCCATGTCGGTCGCATTCTTGGGAAAACTGACCGCCAGGTATTCACACTGGAAAGACATCGCCGTTTTGATGTCCTCCATGTCCTTGGCCGTCAGGGCCGGCGCCGTCAGGCCCCCACCCTGCTTGTTGATGCCCTTGTTGTTGGACAGCTCTCCGCCCTGCTTGACGATGGTGTGCACCTGCGAGCCACGCACCGATTCGACCGTCAGCACCAGCAGGCCATCATTGAGCAGCAAGGTGTCGCCAGGCTTCACGTCACGGGGCAGTTCCTTGTAGTCCAGGCCCACGCACTGTTCATTGCCCAGTTCGGTACGGTCGGCATCCAGCACAAACGGCGTGCCGTTGATCAGCTCGATCTTGCCGTTCTCAAACTTGCCCACACGGATCTTGGGCCCCTGCAGGTCGGCCATGATGGCCACTTCCTTGCCCGCACGCGCCGCTGCTTCCCGCACCAGCCGCGCACGGTCGATGTGGTCCTGCGCCTTGCCGTGAGAGAAGTTCAAGCGGACAACGTCCACGCCCGACTGAATCATCCGCTCCAGCACCTCCGGTGAGGACGATGCTGGACCCAGGGTGGCGACGATCTTGGTGGCGCGGAACATGGCGTTGTCTCGGTCTGAAATTTAGTTACAGCGGCCGATTATGGATCGCATCCGGGTCGGCGAGGGGTTCCCGAAGGTTACCAGCGGGTTTCCAACAGGGGGAACACGGCAAGACCGGTTCCCCCTGACCCTTCAACCGCGGCTCGCCTGGACGTCCACCACCGCCAGCGCCGTCATGTTGACAATGCGGCGCACGGTGGCGGAGGGCGTCAGGATGTGGACCGGGCGGGCAGCGCCCAACAGGATCGGCCCAACCGTGACGCCCTGGCCGCCCACAATCTTCAGCACGTTGAAGAGGATGTTGGCTGCATCCAGGGTGGGCAGCACCAGTAGGTTGGCTTCGCCCTTGAGGGTGCTGTCCGGCAGGAAGGTGTGGCGCACATCTTCCGAGAGGGCCGCGTCGCCGTGCATTTCGCCGTCGCATTCCACGTCGGGATGCTGTTCCACAAAGAGGTCCCGGGCTTCGCGCATCTTCACCGCCGAAGGCCGCTTGCTGGAACCGAACATGGAGTGCGAGAGGAAGGCCAGCTTGGGCGGCAGGCCAAAGCGCTTCAGTTCGTCCACCGCCTGGCCTGCGATTTCGGCCAGTTGCTCGGCATCCGGGTCGTCGTTGACAAAGGTGTCAGCAATGAACAGGGTGCGCTGTTCCAGCATCAGCGCATTCATGGTGGCGAAGTTGCGCACGCCCGGCTTGAGGCCGATGAGGTTGCTGACGTGCTCCAGGTGCGAGTCAAAACGCCCCACCAGGCCGCAGATCATCGCGTCGGCATCGCCCAGGTGGATGGCCAGTGCACCAATGGTGGTGTTGGAGCGGCGCACGGCCGACTTGGACATCTCCGGCGTGAAGCCTTCCCGGCCCATGATCTGGTGATAAGCCTCCCAGTACTGGCGGAAGCGGGCATCGTTCTCAGGGTCGATGACGGCCACGTCCTCCCCCAGCTTCAGGCGCAGGCCGGCGCGCTGGAGACGCATCTGGATGACTTCGGGGCGGCCGATGAGGGTGGGCTTGGCCAGACCTTCGTCCAGCGCCACCTGCACCGCGCGCAGCACCCGTTCGTCTTCACCTTCGGCATAGATGACACGCGCCGGGGCTGCCTTGGCCGAGGCAAACACCGGACGCATGAACATGCCGGTCTGGTAGACAAAGCGCGAGAGGTGCTCGCGGTAGGCGTCCATGTCTTCGATCGGGCGGGTGGCCACACCGGATTCGGCAGCCGCCTTGGCCACGGCCGGCGCAATGCGCAGGATCAGCCGGTTGTCAAAGGGCTTGGGAATGATGTAGTCCTGCCCGAAGACGAGTTCCTGGCCGGCATAGGCGGCCGCCACTTCCGGCGGCGTTTCGGCCTTGGCCAGCGCGGCAATCTCGCGCACGCAGGCCAGCTTCATGGCTTCCGTGATCTTGGTGGCGCCACAGTCCAGGGCCCCACGGAAGATGTAAGGGAAGCACAGGACGTTGTTGACCTGGTTGGGATAGTCCGAACGGCCCGTGGCCATGATGCAGTCCGGGCGGGCCTGCTTGGCCAGTTCCGGACGGATTTCCGGTTCGGGATTGGCCAGCGCCAGGATGATGGGCTGGCGCGCCATGGTGGCGACCATCTCGCCCGTGAGCACGCCCGCTGCGGAGCAGCCCAGGAAGACGTCCGCATCCTTGACCACATCGGCCAGGGTGCGGGCGCTGGTGGTCTGGCAGTAACGGCGCTTGGATTCGTCCAGCTTGCCCGCATCCGCACGCTCGGTCTGGATGACGCCCTTGGAGTCCACCACAAAGATGTGCTCGCGCTTGACGCCCAGGCCCACCATGACATCCAGGCAGGCAATGGCCGCCGCGCCCGCGCCGGACACCGCCACCTTGACCGCACCAATGTCCTTGCCCACCAGCTCCAGGCCGTTGAGCAGCGCTGCGCTGGAGATGATGGCCGTGCCATGCTGGTCATCATGGAAGACCGGGATGTTCATGCGGGCGCTGAGTTGCTTCTCGATGTAGAAGCACTCCGGTGCCTTGATGTCTTCCAGGTTGATGCCGCCCAGCGTCGGCTCCATGGCGGCAATGATGTCCACCAGCTTGTCCGGATCGCGCTCGGCCAGTTCGATGTCGAAGACGTCAATGCCGGCAAATTTCTTGAACAGGCAGCCCTTGCCTTCCATCACCGGCTTGGCGGCCAGCGGGCCGATGTCTCCCAGGCCCAGCACCGCCGTGCCGTTGGTGACCACGCCCACGAGGTTGCCCCGCGAGGTGTATTCGGCCGCCAGGGTCGGGTCTTTTTCAATGTCCAGGCACGGATAGGCCACACCCGGCGAATAGGCCAGGGAGAGGTCGCGCTGATTGGACAGGGCCTTGGTCGGCGTGACGGCAATCTTGCCGCGCGTGGGGAAACGGTGATAGTCCAGCGCGGCATCGCGCAGGGCCGCTTCGGCAGGACTGAGGCCAAGGCCGTTGTTGTGTTCACTCATGCGGGTTCTCCGTCGCGACCAATCGCGAATCTGGATCTGACAGGGGCTCTCATTAGACAGGAGCCCCTCGTTAAGCAAATGGGGGCACGAAGCTTAATGGCTGTTGCCCCGTCCTGCCGATGCTTTGAGTTTTAACTCGCATGCAAAGATGGCAATGCATCGGGCGCTCACCAGGCCACACCTGTCGGCATTCGCACAACAGGTCGGGAGATCTCCCCAGAACACGGGCCGTTCCAGACATCTTCCGCGCACGCCACCTCCCTAGAATCGCGGCGCCTCCAGCCTTCGTGATTGCCCTAGCATGCCTTTCAAGTCCGTCCCTGCTCCCTTCACCCCAACACACGCTGCCACCGCAGGGGGCTCGCGCCGTGTTCTGCGCGGCCTCTGGCTGGGCGCATTGCTGACCCTCGCCTCCAGCGCGTTTGCCCAGGTGCAGGGCGCAGGCGCGTCCTTCCCTTCGCTGGTCTACGGACGCTGGGCCCTCGCCTATGAAAAGAGCAACGGCGGCCAGGCCGTGACCTACAAGGCCACCGGTTCGGGTGATGGCGTCAAGCGCATCACCGCCCGCGAGGTGCAGTTCGGCGGCAGCGATTCCCCCTTGTCGGCCGAGGAACTGGCGAAGCGGCATCTGGTGCAGATTCCGATGCTGGTGGGCGGCATCGTGCCGGTGGTGCAGTTGCCCAGCGTGCCCGAAGGGCGGCTGCAACTCAGCGGCGAGGTGCTGGCGGACCTGATGGCCGGCCGCATCCGCCAGTGGAATGACCCGCGCATCACCGCCCTCAATCCGGGTCTGCCACTGCCTGCCCTGGCCGTTCGCCGGGTGGTGCGCGCCGACAAGTCCGGCACCAGTGAAGGCTTCACCCGCTATCTGAGCGAGGTCTCGCCCAGCTTCGCCGCCGAGATCGGCACCAATGCCCAGCCCAAGTGGCCGGGCGAGGTGGAGCGCGCCGAGGGCAACGACGGCATGGTCAAGGCCCTGAAGGCCGCGCCCGGGTCGATTGCCTATGTCAGTTATGACCGGGTGCAGGCCGAGCGCCTGAATGCGGTGAGGCTGCGCAATGCCGCCGGCCAATGGGTGAGCGCCAACGAAGCAGGCTTTCGCGCCTCCATCGCCGAAAGCGAGCTCTCCCGCAAGGGCGACGATCTGGCCTCGCTGATGAATCGACCGGGCGCCAGCAGCTGGCCCATCACCATGACCAGCTTTGTCCTGATCGATGCCACGCCAGCCAAGGGCGATGAGGCCTCTCCCGTGATGCGCTTCCTCTACTGGTGCTTCATGCACGGGGACGACCTGACGCGCGGCACCGGCTTTGCGCCGCTGCCGCTGACGCTGCAGTCCAAGCTGGCCGCGCGTTTTGGCGCGGTGAAAGCACAGGACGGCAAGGTGCCCCACTACCAGGCGATGTAAACGCCGGGCCGGGAAGGCCTTGCCGCATCAACAAGGGGCGCCGTGGCGCCCCTTTGTTGTTGGCAACCCCGCGAACGGCGGATGCAACCAGCGCTCGTGGCGCCTGTCAAAGATCAGGCACTGCCCGTGGCGCTCAGGCCTCTCAGCCCGCCGCGCGGCGGCTCAGGATCTCGAAGGCGGGCAGGGTCTTGCCTTCCAGCACTTCGAGGAACGCCCCGCCGCCGGTGGAGATGTAGCCAACATCCTTGTCGATGCCGTATTTGGCAATCGCCGCCAGCGTGTCGCCACCGCCGGCAATCGAGAAGGCGTCCGACGCAGCAATCGCGCGGGCGATGGTTTCGGTGCCATGGGCAAAGGCATCAAACTCGAACACACCCACCGGGCCGTTCCAGACGATGGTGCCGGAGGCCTTGAGCTGTTCGGCCAGTTGGGCCGCCGTCTTCGGGCCGATGTCCAGGATCAGATCATCATCGGCCACATCGGTGGCTGCCTTGACGGTGGCCGGCGCATCGGCGGCAAAGGCCTTGGCCGTCACCACATCCACCGGAATCGGCACCGCAGCGCCGCGGGCCTGCATGGCATCGATGACGGCCTTGGCTTCACCCACCAGGTCCGGCTCGGCCAGCGATTTGCCAATCTTCAGGCCTGCGGCCAGCATGAAGGTGTTGGCAATGCCGCCGCCCACGATCAGACCGTCCACATTGTTGGACAGCGACTTCAGGATGGTCAGCTTGGTCGAGACCTTGGAGCCCGCAACGATGGCCACCAGCGGGCGCTTCGGATTGGCCAGCGCCTTGGTGATGGCATCGATCTCGGCCGCCAGCAGCGGTCCGGCGCAGGCGATCTTGGCGAACTGGGCAATGCCGTAGGTGGATGCTTCGGCGCGATGCGCCGTGCCAAAGGCATCGTGCACAAAGATGTCGCACAGCGCCGCCATCTTGCGCGACAGCTCTTCGCTGTTCTTCTTTTCGCCCTTGTTCACCCGGCAGTTTTCCAGCAGCACCACCTGGCCCGGGGCCACGTCCACGCCGTCCACCCAGTTGACCTTGAGCGGCACGTCACGGCCCAGCAGTTCACTCAGACGGCGCGCCACCGGGGCCAGCGAGTCTTCAGGCTTGAATTCGCCTTCGGTCGGACGGCCGAGGTGAGAGGTCACCATCACCGCCGCGCCGGCCTTGAGCGCCATTTCAATGGCGGGGATGCTGGCCCGCACGCGGGTGTCCTCAGTGATCTCGCCGGCATCATTGAGCGGCACATTGAGGTCGGCGCGGATGAACACGCGCTGGTTGGCAACCTTGCCAGCACTGACCAGGTCGGCGAAACGCAAGACATTCATGATGAATCGACTGAAGTTGTGGGAAATCTGTTGCGGTTGGCAAGCAGCCGCAGTGATCGGGCGAAGCTTACCAAGAGCGGACCGTCACCACCCCAGACCGATGCGCAAGGCAAGCATCACCACCGTGCCGCTGACAATGGTGCCCAGAATGCCGCGCTTCCAGAAGAAATAAGCCGTACCGGCGGCCACCGCGTAGAGGCGCGCGTCCTTCCAGGTGGAGATCAGCTCGCCCTGGGTCATGACGATCTCCGGCACGATAACCGCCGCCAGTGCGGCCAATGGCGCATAACGCAGGCCATCGCGCAGCCAGCCCGGCATCGGCACCTCACGCTCGGGAATGAGGAAGAACGCCCGGGTGAGGACCGTGATCAAGGCCATGCCGGCAATGCCCAGCACCGTTTCCCAACCGCTCATGCCTGGCCTCCATGGCCTGCGTTGCGGGAAGTGCCCGGTGGCCAGCGCTCCATCATCAAGCCGGCAGCCACAGCCGCCGCAATCGCCACGAGGATGTTCAGGCGCAGCGGCAAGCCGTACGCCGCCACCGCCGCACACGCCGCCACGGCCGCAGAGACCCAGGTGGTGCGGTTGCCCAGCAGCGAATAACTCAAGCCCAGCAGGGCGAGCACACCGGCAAAACCGAGGCCCCAGTGGGTCGGGATGCGGTCAGCCAGGAAGATGCCCGCAATGGCCGGCACCTGCCAGGCACACCAGTTGATGGCCACGCCGCCCCAGAAGTAAGGGACCTGCCGCTCCGGGTCGGACGTCATGTCCGGAAAGCGCTTGAGAAAGGCAACGTAGTTGAGGTCGGCCGCAAAGTACGCCATCCAGAGGCGTTGCCCCCGCGGCAGAGGGGCCAGGTAGTGACGCCACTGGGTGCTGAAGATCACAAAGCGCAGGTTCACGCAGAAGGACGTGGCCCAAAGCACCCACAGCGGCGCACCGCTGGCAATCAATGGGAGGGACGCCAGCTGGGAACTGCCGGCAAACACCACCAGGCTCATGAACAGCGCCATCCAGACGCTCAGCCCGCTCTTGACCATGGCCACCCCCGTCACCAGGCCCCAGGCGGAAATGCCCAGCGTGATGCCCAGCATGTCCTTGGCACCTTGCCGGAATTCGGGATGGCGCCAATGCGCGGGGAGGAGTTCGGCCATGGCCGGATTGTCGGCGCTCCACTGTCCCAGGTGTCGCCCCTCGCCCACGTTCAGCCTGGAGCGGGTCCGGCATTCGCCCGGCATCGGCATGCCGCCGGGTCTTGCGGCTGGGCGGGGTGCGCCCGGTTGAATGGGCGCTGATGAAGGCACCCGGAATGAGGTGGGCCGCCCCGTCAGTCCTTCAGGCGACGCACGCTCCCGGAGCCCGCGTTGGACAGGCTGATCTCAGGGCTCCCGACATAACCGACATCCCCGGAGCCGGCGATGCTCACATCCAGTCGGCGGCGCGCCTGCACCGTCACATCGCCGCTGCCGGCAATGCTGACCTTGGCGTCATCCACGGCCAGTTCGCGTGCCTTGACATCACCGCTGCCGGTCACGCTGACGCCCAGGGCGCCCGCCTTGCCGTTGGCGACGATGTCGCCGCTGCCGGACACCCGCAGCCCGACACGGTCGGCTTCCACGCCGGAGAGGCGGATGTCACCGCTGCCCGCGATGCTGGCGTCCAGCGTGCCGCTGACCTTCATGTTCTCCACCCGGATCTCACCCGAGCCGCTGATGGAGACCCCCCGCAGTTGCCGCAGTTCCAGCGTGATCACCGGCGTGCTGCTGCTGTTGAGCTGGTAGCCCCGCTTGGAGGAGATCTCCAGCGTGCGGCCCTGCCGGCCCTCCACCACCCGGGTCTCCAGGTAGGGCTGGAGATTGCTGTCGGTGCGCACTTCCACCTTGTCGGTGTCAGCCTGGCGCACCACCACCCTGAAACTGCTGCTCAGTGCCACGGCCTCGAAGCTGCCGGTGTCCCGCTTTTCCGAGGTGACCGTCCCGTTGCCTTCCACCCGCTGGGACCCGCCAAAGGTCCAGGACCAGGCGTGCGCAGAACCGGCCGCCGCGAGTCCAAGCAGCGTGAAAGCGACAAAGCGGCGGGTGGAGCGGCCTGTGTAGCGGCGGGCGGTCTTGTTCATGGATGCAATCTCCTGGGATTCGGAATGATCGCATCATCGGCCTGCCCCCCGGGAGGGCGCCAGCACGGGGTGACGAACTGCATCCAGACCGGGACGATCTGCAGCAGCACGGGCATGAAGCTGCCGCAGTGGCGGTGGCGGCCTCAGCCGGCGTTCTTGCCCTTGCCGGCCTTGTCGGATTTATCGGCCTTCTCCGTCTTGTCGGCCTTGTCAGACTTGCTGCCCTTGGCCGACTCTTCGGCATCCCCCGCGTCCGCCGACGCGTCCGCCGGCTTGCTGGCGGCGCCATGGGCCACCACCGGGCGGGTGCCTTCCAGCTTGTTCTCGCGCATGTATTCGTCCATCTCGCGCCAGCCGTCATACACCGCCGCCTTCTGGGCCTTGGGGTTGAGGGCATAACAGTCTTCGATGGCCCGCATGGCATTGCGGCAGGCGCCGCCAATGGCTTTGCCCTCGGCTTCCTTGGCCGCCGCCACCTTGGCCGGGTCTTCAATGCCCAACTGGTCACAGCCGGACATCAGCAGCAGCCCCGCCACGGCCGCCGGCATCAGCGCCAGGCGCAGCCCCCGCCCGCAAGCAGAGGCAGCAACGGAAACGGGCCCCACAAAGGGGCCCGCAAGGTCCGCCGCCGCCTGCGGGCGGCGAGCGGAGGACAGGAGGGACGCACAGAGCTTCATCATCTCGATATCGGCCGGCCGTGACGCCGCTTGAGCTGGAGTTACCGGCGCACCATCGCCATCAGGCGCGCAATGCGCTCTTCGGTGGCCGGGTGCGTGCTGAACAGGCCTCGCAGCCCACCGCCAGAGAGCGGGTTCATGATCATCATCTGGGCCGTTTCCGGATGGCGCTCGGTGGCTTCCAGAGGAATGCCCTGAGCATAGCGGTGGATCTTGTCCAGCGCCGAGGCCAGGGCCTGCGGGTCGCCGGAGATTTCCGCACCGCCACGGTCGGCTTCGAATTCACGGGCACGGCTGATGGCCATCTGGATGAGGCCAGCCGCGATCGGTGCCAGGATGGCCACCAGCAGGCCCACCAGCGGATTGGACGGACGACCTTCACTGTCACGACCGCTGAAAAACACCGCAAAGTTGGCCAGCGCAGAAATCGCACCCGCCATGGTGGCGCTGATGGTGGAAATCAGGATGTCCCGGTGCTTCACGTGCGCCAGCTCGTGCGCCATGACACCGCGCAGCTCCCGCTCACTGAGCACCCGCAGGATGCCGGTGGTGGCGGCCACCGCCGCATGCTCCGGGTTGCGGCCGGTGGCAAAGGCGTTGGGGGCGTCTTCCTGGATGAGGTACACACGCGGCATGGGCAGCTGCGCCCGCTGGGCCAGCTCACGCACCATGCGGTAGAACTGCGGCGCACTCGCCTCGTCCACCTCCTGCGCGTTGTACATCTTCAGCACCATCTTGTCCGAGAACCAGTAGCTGAAGAAATTCATGGCCAGCGCAAACACCAGCGCAATCACCATGCCCTGCTGACCTCCAATGACGGACCCGATCACCACAAACAGGGCGGTGATGGCGGCCATCAGGATGGCTGTCTTCATCAGGTTGAACATGGCTGGTCTCCTCGATCCTCGCAAAAAGGGCTGAATGGCAAACGGTCAAACGTCAAACGTCAAACGTCAAACGTCAAACGGCACACGGTCGAACCGACACGTGGACATGTGGACAGTACACCGTCCTGAGGAACCATGTGGCGGCGCGGGCCGCAGGTTCAAGTCGAAATCCCCTGCGGACAGGTGCGGAAGGACCGATGCTGGCGCGGCGTTCAGCTCAGCCGTTCGCCAGGCCGCAGCGGCCGGGACTGCAGGAAGGCCGCCGCCGGCAGGCGCTTGCCACCGGCACGTTGCAGTTCCAGCAGGCGAACAGCGCCTTGACCACAGGCCACCACCGGGCCCTCGGCGGTGACCGACAGGATGTCGCCGGGCTGGGTGGAGGCCGGCAGGGCGTCCACCGATGCGACCACTTCCGCACGCCAGATCTTCAGCGACTCTTCGTCCAGTTGGGCCACACCACCCGGGAAGGGATCAAAGGCCCGCAGACGGCGCGCGATCTGGCTGGCGTCATCGGTCCATCGAATCTGGCTTTCGGCCTTGTCGATCTTGTGCGCGTAGGTGACACCCGCCTCCGGTTGGCGGCGGGGTTGCAGACGACCGGTGGCCGCCTGGGCCAGCGCCGTGAGGATCAATCGTCCCCCCATGGCCGCCAGACGGTCATGCAGGCGGGCGGTGGTGTCGTCCGCCGCAATGGGCTCGCGGTCTTCCAGCAGCATGTCGCCGGTGTCCAGGCCCTCGTCCATCTGCATGATGGTGATGCCGGTTTCCGCATCCCCGGCTTCAATGGCCCGATGGATCGGGGCCGCACCGCGCCAGCGCGGCAGCAGGGATGCGTGGATGTTCAGGCAGCCCAGACGCGGTTGGGTCAGCACCCAGGCGGGAAGAATGAGGCCGTAGGCGGCGACCACCAGCACGTCCAGCCGGGCCGCTTCCAGCGCCGCACGCCCGGTTTCGGCCTCATCGGCGAACTTGCCGTCCAGGCGGAGACTGCGCGGCTGTGCGACCGGAATGTCATGACGCACCGCCAGTTGCTTGACGGGAGAGGCCTGCAGCTTCATGCCACGGCCGGCTGGCCGGTCCGGCTGGCTCAGCACCAGCGGCACCGTGATGCCGGCGTCCAGCAGCGCCTGCAGGGCCACGGCGGCGAATTCCGGGGTGCCGGCAAAACCGACACGCAGACCCGCGAGCGCTGCACGGTCCACCGCACTCAAGGACTGCACCGCCGGGCCCGCCGACGATGCGGGGCTGGAACCGTTGTGCTCCGTCATCAACGACCCTTTGAGTCTTCGCGTGCTTTTTTCACGAGCTTGGTCTTGATGCGTTCGCGTTTGAGCGGGCTGAGGTATTCCACAAACACCTTGCCGGCCAGATGATCCATCTCATGCTGCACGCAGACGGACAGCAGGCCTTCCGCATCGAACTGGAAGGTGTTGCCGTCGCGGTCCAGGGCCTGCACGGTGACGTGGCGATGGCGCATGACCTTGTCGTAGATCGTCGGGACGGAGAGGCAGCCCTCTTCACCCTCGATGAGCTCGTCAATCGCTCTTGGCCACGAGCTCCGGATTGACCAGAACCAGCGGCTGATTGCGCTCTTCCGAGACATCCATCACGAGAACACGCTCATGCACATCCACCTGAGTGGCGGCCAGGCCCACCCCTTCGGCGGCATACATGGTTTCGAGCATGTCGTCCGCCAATTGACGGATGCGGTCGTCCACCACTGCCACGGGCTGGGCCACAGTGTGCAGGCGAGGATCGGGGTAACGAAGAATGTTGAGTTTCGACATGGTAAGGACGTGTGCGCTTGTGGACACAACACAACGCCGGTTTGTAAGGGCTTGCAAGCGGGGGCGGCTCCCTTCATTGCGGGTACCCCTGAATCTGGGCAGAATCGCCGCCAGCGATGAGTGGATTTTCGCCGATTTGCGAAGACCCGCGATTCGCTCGCATGAAAGCGCCACTGGCCACGAGGGGCCTTCACTACGGCGGGAGAACAAGGAATGACGCAACGGCGGCCGCTGGGCTTGACGACCATTTATGCAGCGCTGCTCGCCGGCGCTCTCATCAGCACGCCTGCAATGGCGGCCGGTGACTACCCCATCACGCCCAAGCAGCGGGATACCGCTCAAAAGGTGGCCCAGGCGGGCGTTCCCCTGTCAGAGCTGGCGCCCAACGCGCCAGACACCTACACCGTCAAGCGTGGCGACACGCTGTGGGGCATCTCCAGCATCTTCCTGAAGTCCCCGTGGCGCTGGCCCGAACTCTGGGGCATGAACAACGACCAGATCCGCAACCCTCACCTGATCTACCCCGGACAGGTGCTGGTGCTGGTGAAGGCTGATGGCCGCGCCCGTCTGCAACTGGGCCGCGAAGTCGGCGGCAGCGGCACCAATGGGGATGTGAAGCTGTCGCCCCGCGTGCGCTCCACCGATCTGAACGACGGCTCCATCTCCTCCATCCCGCAGCATCTGATCGAGCCCTTCCTGAACGAGGCCATCGTCCTCAACACCAACGAGCTGGCCACGGCGCCTCGTGTGGTGGCCGCCCAGGAAAACCGGGTGTGGATGACCAAGGGTGAGCTGGCCTACGCTCGCGGCGAATTCAGTGGCGACACCGAATACCGCATCTTCCGCCAGGCCAAGCCGCTGCTGGACCCGGTGACGAAGGAAGTGCTGGGTTACGAAGCCGCCTACGTGGGCACGGCCGATGTGGTCCGCCCCGGCAGCGGTGCTGGCACGCCGCAAGAAGTGCCCACCACGCTGAAGGTCGGCCTGGTGCGCCAGGAAGTGGGTGTGGGCGACCGTCTGGCGCCGATCCCGGCCCGCGGCTACACCAGCTACATGCCGCATGCCCCGGCCAATCCGGTGGATGGCTTCATCATCTCGGTCTATGGGGACGCCATCAACGCGGGCCAGAACCAGATCGTGGCGCTGAATCGCGGCGCGGCGGACGGCATGGAACGCGGCCACGTGCTGGCCCTGTGGCGTGCGGGTCGTGTGGTCAAGGACACCACCACCGAATCCAAGGACGCCATTCGCCTGCCGGATGAACGCCATGGTTCGCTGTTTGTCTTCCAGGTCTTTGACCGGGTCTCCTACGCCCTGGTCCTGACCGTGCAGGAACCGGTCACCACCGGCGACCGCTTCACCCAGCCCTAGCATGGGCTGAGGCTGACCCCGACGCAGGACAGCGATGCAGCACGAGGACCTCCGGACCTGGCTGCATCTGCTGGACAGCGTCGGCCGCGCCGCCGCCCGGCGGCTGCTGACCCGCCACGGCGACCCTGCGGCAGTGCTCAAGGCGGGGCCCCGCCGGCTGGACCGGCCTGGTGACCGCCGCCGAGCAACAACGTCTTCGCGACGGCCCTCCCAAGCTGGAACAGACCTGGCGCCGAACGATGGCGTGGCTGGAGGGCACTGAGTCAGGCTCCGCCTCCTCACCGGCGTCCCGCAGCCTGCTGCTGCTGGGTGACCCCGACTATCCCACGGCCCTGCTCAACACCGCCGACCCACCCTTGCTGCTGCACCTGGAGGGGCGACGCGAGTTGCTGCAGCACCGCTCGGTGGCCGTGGTGGGCAGCCGCCACCCCACGCCGCAAGGTGAGGACAACGCCCGTCAGTTTGCTGCGGGTCTGGGGGAGGCAGGCTTCTGTGTGGTGTCGGGTCTGGCCGCCGGCATCGACGGCGCCGCCCATGAGGCCGCGCTGAACACCGCTGGCGGCACCATGGCCGTGCTGGGCACAGGCCTGGATCAGGTCTATCCCCTGGCCCACGAAGCACTGGCCCGGCACATCGGGCGACGCGGGTTGTTGATCAGCGAATTCTTCATCGGCACGCCGCCGCTGGCACCGAATTTCCCGCAGCGCAATCGCATCATTGCCGGTCTCACAGAAGGCTGCCTGGTGGTGGAAGCGGCGGTGAAATCAGGCTCCCTGATCACCGCGCGCATGGCCAGCGAGGCGGGCCGCGAGGTGTTTGCCATTCCTGGCTCCATTCACGCGCCACAGTCGCGGGGCTGCCACCATCTGCTCAAGCAGGGCGCCTGCCTGGTTCAGACCCTGGAGGACCTGCTGTGTGAACTGCCGCCGATGAACGCGGCGGCTGGCGCGCAAGCGGAGTCCGCGCTCACCTCCGTTTCTTCGCCCACCACGGCCGCCCCCGCAAGCCGTGGATCGACCCAGGACAGTGCGGCCGAACCCCGGCATCCCCTCCTGCGCGCCCTGGGCCACGACCCCTTGTCGCTGGAGCAATTGAGCCAACGCACCGGCTGGCCGATAGACGAGTTGTCTGCCGCACTTCTGGATCTGGAACTGCAAGGCGCGGTGGCGCGGCTCCCTGGCGCCCGCTTCCAGCGTCGCGTCCGCGCCTGAGCGCCTCGGGCCCGCCCTATCCGGGAATATCCGCGCCAAGGCCCTTTCATTTCGCTCCGGAGGGGTTTCAGGCCCTGGGGTATAGTGCCTCTATGTTTGACGTGCTCGTCTATCTGTACGAAACCTACTGGCGGCCTGACGCCTGTCCGGATCACGCCCAGCTGACCCGGAAACTGTCAGCCGTGGGGTTTGAGGACGACGAGATCCGTGACGCCCTCTCCTGGCTGGACGGGCTGGCCGCTTCCGCCCAATCGCATCATGCCGAGCCGGGTGAACGCAGTCTGCGCATCTATTCCCGGGACGAACAGGAACACCTGGGTGACGCCTCCATGGGCTTCATCAGCTTCCTGGCCTCGGCCGGGGTGCTGCCCACCGCCATGCGTGAAATGGTCATTGACCGCGCCATGGCCATCCCCGGTGGCCCGCTGGACCTGGAAGATCTGAAGATCATCGTGCTGATGGTGTTCTGGAGCCTGGGGGAAGAGCCCGATGCACTCATCCTGGACGAGCTGTTTGTGGCGCCAGAAGAACGGCTGATCCACTAGCAGCCTCCCGACTTGGCAACAAAAAGCCTCAGGCGTACTTAGGAGTATCGCGCTGAGGCTTTTTTGTTTGGGGCGGGCACCTTCTGGGGGGCCGACTGCGAGGTGCGGCCTGGGTTGCGTGGCCTGAGGTTCTCACCGTGAGCCGTGAAATGTGCGAGCCAGGATTCGTGGCCCCGAGCCTGACCGCCCGAGAGGGCTCGCGCGAACGAGTCCTCGCTCAAGCCGTCTGACGCTCAAGCCGTCTGACGCTCAAGCCGTCCGAGGCTAGGCTCAAGCCAGCAGGCGGCTCGGATCCACTTCCAGCTTGGCCAGCGCATTGCGGGTGGCCTTGACGGTGAGCGACTCGTCCTGCGCGGGCAGCATCAGCCCCGCTTGCAGGAAGGCCGCCAACCGGCTGAGCTGGAACAGCACCCCACGCCCCTGCGGCGAGACAAACAGAATCAGGTGGTGGCGCATGCCGCGCCACACCAGTTGCACCGGCTCCACCCGGTTGCGGTAGTCCAGCATGTACCAGCTGCCCACCTGCAGTTCACGGGCCCAGGCCAGCATGGCCGGCGTGGGCGCGGTGCCGCCTTCGGCCACCACTTCCAGCCCGTCCACCTCATGGCTGGACAGGTCTCGCACCAGCGATTCGTTGACTTCCACGCCGGCTTCGGTGTTGGGCAGCATGGCCTCCAGCGTCTCCAGCTGGCCCATCAGCTCATCCAGACGCTCGCGCGGGATGGCCGCGGTCTTGGCCGTGAACGCCGCAGCCAAAGCATTGTTGAGCGAGCGGATCTGCTCATCCTGCCGGTCGGTGGTCATGCCCGCATGACCCATGCCGTCGCGCAAGGTCTTGAGCAAGGGCGGCAGGCGGCGGATGACCTCGGCCCGATCCTCACGGGACACCTTTGCACTGGCCGACCAGATGAGATCGGCCGCTGCCCGCTTCATCAGCTTGGTCTGATCGGCATGCGGGCCATACCGCACGCCGGTCACGGCCAGCACATCGGCCCAGATCTGGAAGAGGAAGTCCCGGACACCGTCCTGCACCGGGACCTCGGACAGCATCTTGCGCAGTTCAATCGTGTATTGAATGGCCAGCGTTTCGCGCTGCTCCACCTGCTGCGCCAGCGAGACACCCTTTCGGGAGACTTCGTTTTCCTGCTGGAAGTAGTGGTCGAGGAACTTCTCGAATTCGGTCAGCACCGTCTGGAAAACGCGGCGACCGGTGTCCGGATAGGCTTCCACCACCTGCACCACGCGTTTGATTTCTCGCTCCAGGGCATCACCGATGTCGGCGGCCGAGGCACTGAAACCCATGACGCAGGCGCCCATGCGGTCGATGAGACGACGCGCCGGATGATCTTCCGCAGCAAAGAAATCGGGTTCGCCGATGGCCACGCGCAGCACCGGCATCTGCAGCCGGGCAAACCACACACGCAGCGACGGCGGGATACGCTCCTCTTGCAGGATGGCCTGGAACAGCAAGGCCACCAGTTCAATGGTGGCGCGCTCGGCGGGCGTATCTGCGGCCTGTTTCAGGGCCGATTTCAGCACCTGGTTGCGCTGCCGGATTTCGTCCAGCGCCTGGGGCGCGGTCATGTGGATGTCCACGCCGGGAGCGTCCGCCTGCTCGACCCGCCGCTGCACGGTCTCCTGCGCCATGGTGATGGCCGCGCCCAGCCGCTGGGAATGCCGCGACAAGGGAGCGCCCATCTGGGTGGGCGACGGGCTGGTGATGGTAGCGCGGCCGGTGGCCGGCCCCAGTTGGGCGGAGCGGGACATCGGCGGCGGTGGCGGTGGCGCCGGTGCACGGGCCAGCTCGGGGACATGACGTGCCAACACACGTTGCAACTGCGCCATGACCTGCTGGGCCGACTGCGCTGCTGGCGCCATGACGGCTCCGGCGGCCGATGAGGCGGCGGAAGCAGCCGCCGAAGCAGCCATTGACGCAGCGGCGGAGGATGGGGGGGCGATGCCAGGCGTTGCGTAAGCACCATGCGAAGGCCCATGGCCCCCGCTCTGCGGCGCAGCCGTGCCGGCCGGTGCCGCCGGGCCTGCACCAGGCGCCGATGGCTGCAGCCCGGACGCATTGCGGCGGATCAACGGCCGCAGGTCCACCTCGGGCATCACGCCCTGCTGGAGCAGCCAGTGATTGCTGTCGTGATAGGCCTCGCTCAGCAGTAGCGACAGTTCCTGATGCAGCGGACGCTGCAGCATCTGCCAGATGGAGCTGGTGAGGCCGGACTCAAACCAGGCGTCCAGCACCAGGCGGGAGAAGACCTGCGCGCGCAGCAGATCCTGATGGGGCAGGTCTTCCAAGCCCTCCAGGCGCTGCAACCGGTTGCGCAGGTCGCTGAATTCCCAGCTTGCCTTGTCCAGCATGGCCAGGGCCAGGCGAGAGGCGATGATTTCCCGCTCGATGGTGTCGTCATCCACCAAGGACAGATTCTGGGGACGGCTGGAGAGCGACGCGGACCGGGAATCGCCCGGCCCGTGGTGATACACATGCCGCAGCGACTTGCCCAGGCGGGCATGCCAAGGCGTGGCACACCGCTGCCACGCTTCAAAAGCGTCGCGGCGGGCCATCTGCAGCGCGTGCTCGGCAGGCTGGGACCGCAGGTCCTGCACTGCCGTGGTGAGGGAGGCCACCACGGCAGGCAGGCCCCGCAGCAGCACTTCCGTGTGAACGCGCCGCGCCTGGGAAGCCAGTGCCTGTGAACGAGCGTCTGCGGCGGTCATCGAGAGAAAAAGTGAAGAACTGCGGCTGACTCTACTACACCACCGCGCCAGCGTTCGGGTCGTCCGGGTCCTCCCGCTTGGAGGACTGCTTGATCAGGTCTTCCCGCTTGACACCCAGCCACATCGCGATGGCCGCTGCCACAAAAACGGACGAGTAGATGCCAAACAAGATGCCGATCGTCAGCGCGATGGCGAAGTAATGCAAAGTCGGGCCGCCGAACAACAGCATCGACAGCACCATCATCTGGGTAGAGCCGTGGGTGATGATGGTGCGGCTGATCGTCGAGGTGATGGCGTGGTCGATGACCTGATGGGTGTTGAAAGTGCGGTATTTGCGGAATGCTTCACGCACCCGGTCAAAAATCACCACCGATTCGTTCACCGAATAGCCCAGCACCGCCAGCACCGCCGCCAGCACCGCCAGTGAGAATTCCCACTGGAAGTAGGCGAAGAAGCCCAGGATGATCACCACGTCGTGCAGGTTGGCGATGATGCCGGCCACGGCGAACTTCCATTCGAAGCGGAAGGCCAGGTAGAGCATGATGCCGATGACGGTGGCTGCCAGCGCATAAGCCGCGTTGGTGGCCAGCTCCGCCCCCACCGACGGCCCGATCAGCTCGCTTTTGGACAGCGCCAGCGGCTCGGCCTGCCCGACCACGCAGGTGGGCTTGCTGACCGCCTCGCCTTGCGGCGTCACCGACTGATGCTGCTCCACCTTGCCGTTTTCGGCGGTGCACAAGGCCTCGAACACCTTGCTGACGATGACGTCCTGCTTGACCTCCGGCTTCACCGGCAGACGGATCATCACATCACGGGTGGTGCCGAAGTTGGTGACCTGCACCTCCCCGAACCCCATCTGCTCGACCACATGCCGGGTCTTGTTGATGTCCGCCGGCTGGGCATAGGCCACCTCGATGGAGGTGCCGCCGGTGAATTCGATGGAGAAGTGCAGCCCGCGCGTGACCAGGAAGAACACGGCAGCGGCAAAAGTGAGGAACGACACGACGTTGAACACCAACGCGTGCTTCATGAACGGGATGTCCCGTTTGATTCGGAAAAATTCCATGGCGTGCTTCGCTCGGTACTGGGTGCAAGGGGTGCGAGGCCTCAGCGGGCCTTCGCGACCTCGTTGGCTTCGCTGCTGCCGGCACCCACGGTGCCGGGTTCAGACGTGGGTTTCCAGATGGTGCCGATGGACACACCCTTGAGGCGCTTGCGGCGCCCATACCAGAGGTTGACCAGCGCCCGAGAAAACATCACCGAAGAAATCATCGAGGTGATGATGCCCAGACAGTGCACCACGGCAAAGCCCTTGATGGGGCCAGAACCGAAGGCCAGCAGCGCCATGCCTGCAATCAGCGTGGTGACGTTGGAGTCCAGGATGGTGGCCCAGGCACGTTCGTAACCGGCATGGATGGCCTGCTGCGGTGCCAGGCCGGCCCGCAGTTCTTCCCGCACTCGCTCATTGATCAGCACGTTGGCGTCAATGGCCATGCCCAGCACCAGCGCAATGGCCGCAATACCGGGCAGGCTCAGCGTGGCCTGCATCAGCGACAGCACCGCCAGCAGCAGCAGCAGGTTGAAGCCCAGGGCCAGCGCCGAGAACACGCCAAACATCATGTAGTAGATGCACATGAAGACGGCGACCGCCACAAAGCCCCAGGTCACCGAGGCAATGCCCTTGTCGATGTTTTCCTTGCCCAGGCTCGGGCCGATGGTGCGCTCTTCGATGATGTCCATCGGCGCTGCCAGCGAACCCGCGCGCAGCAGCAGCGCGGTGTCGCTGGCCTGCTGGGTGCTCATCGAGCCGGTGATGCTGAAGCGGTTGCCCAGCTCGCCACGGATGGTCGGGGACGTGACCACCTCACCCTTGCCCTTTTCGAACAGGATGATGGCCATGCGCTTGCCGATGTTCTCGCGCGAGACGTCCTTCATGATGCGGGCGCCCTTGGCATCCACGCTCAGGTTGACGGACGGGTTGTGGCTTTCGTCGAAGCTCGGCTGCGCATCGTTGAGGTTGTCACCGGTGATGATGACGGGGCGCTTCACGATGATGGGAATCATCTGGTCGTCGCGACGCTCCAGATAGCGCTCGGAGCCGAACGGCACCGGGCCCGTGCCGCTCAGCGCGGCCTGGGCTTCGGCACTTTCGTCCACCATGCGCAGTTCCAGCGTGGCGGTGCGGCCAATGATGTCCTTGGCCTTGGCCGTGTCCTGCACACCGGGCAGTTGCACGATCACGCGGTCGCGGCCCTGCTGCTGGATGACCGGTTCGGCCACGCCGAGTTCGTTCACCCGGTTGTGCAGCGTGGTGATGTTCTGCTTGATGGCGGCGTCCTGCACCGCGATCACGGCGGCCGGGGTCAGCGCGCCAGTCAGACGCAGTTCGCTGCCTTCGCCGGAGGCGGTCCAGGTGACTTCGGAGGTCTGGCCTCGCACCGCATCCAGTGCCTGGCTGCGGGTGGCATCGTCGCGGAAGTTGATGACCACGCTGTTGCCGTCCCGGGAGATGCCGGCATGGCGGATGTTCTTGTCACGCAGCAGCGTGCGCACATCGCTGGCCAGGGCGTCCGCCTTCTTGGTCAGCGCGGCCTTCATGTCCACCTGCATCATGAAGTGCACCCCGCCGCGCAGGTCCAGGCCCAGATACATCGGGAAGGCATGCAGGGCGGTGAGCCATTCCGGCGAGCGGGACACCAGGTTCAGTGCCACCACGTAGGGCGGCTCGCTGGTCTCGCTGCCGTTGAGGGCGCGGGAGATGACGTCCTTGGCCTTGAGCTGGCTGTCGGTGTCATTGAAGCGGGCGCGCACCGAGCTGGCCTCCAGATGCACGAAGTCGGGCTTCAGGTTGGCCTGGGCCAAGGCCTGTTCGACCCGCTGGCGGACGTTGTCGTCCACCTTGATCGTGACCTTGGCGCTCGACACCTGCACGGCCGGCGCTTCGCCGAACAGATTGGGCAGGGTGTAGATGAAGCCCACAAGCAGTGCCACGAGCAGCACCGCATATTTCCAGAGCGGGTAACGGTTCATGAGGACATCCTCTGAAAACCAGGCAGGGCGGCGAGCCGCCACCTAAAGCGGACCCGGCCGGTGCCAGGGCACGGGCCGGGTCGTCTGGGCGTCTCGACCGAGGTGGAGACGCCCGGCAGGTCCGGTGGATCCGGTGAGGGATCCGGTGACGCCGGCCACCCGGTGACCGGCACATCCATCACTTGGTGACGGTTCCCTTGGGCAGCACCTGCAGCACGGCAGAGCGCTGCAGCTGGACCTCGACGCCGTTGGCGATTTCCACCGTCAGGTAGACCTCGCCCACCTTGCTGATCTTGCCCAGGATGCCGCTGTTGGTGATGACTTCATCGCCCTTGGACAGCGCTTCCACCAGGGCGCGATGCTCCTTCTGACGCTTCATCTGCGGACGGATCATCACAAAGTACATCACCACAAACATCAGCACCAGCGGCAGCATGCCGAGGAAGCCTCCAGTGGGATCGGAACCAGCCGCAGTCTGGGCGTAAGCGTTGGAAATAAACACGTCGATATCCCTCAGAAATGGGTCGCCCCGCAGCCGGCCTTGCGCCTGCCGCTGGACGAATGAGCCCATGATTGTATGCGTCCGGTCCGGACGTCCCGCATGGCGTCTGACGCCGATTTAATTGGGGATGTCCATCGGAAACCCAAGGCCGGGTCCGGCCCCGGTCGTCAAGTCGGGGGAAGCGAGCGGGCCGACGCCTGCGGGCGGCCACGGGGGAACTGCGATGATGAACCCCCATGACTTCAGACACCCTCGAACAACAAGAACAGGACAAGCGCCGGCAGGCGGACCAGGCCTACGACGCCATCGAGAACATGATCGCCACGCTGGATCTGCGGCCTGGTACGCCGGTGGTGGAGTCCGAACTGATTGCCCGTATCGGCCTGGGGCGCACCCCCACGCGGGAAGCGCTGATGCGACTGGTGGCCCAGGGGCTGATCGTGCAGTTGCCCCGGCGCGGGCTGATGGTGAGCGACATCCAGGTGTCCGACCAGTTTGACCTGCTGGATGCCCGGCGACCACTGGAACGCCTGATCGCCTGCTGCTCGGCACGCCGGGCCAGCCCGGCCCAGCGCGAGGCGCTGCTGACCTGCGCCGCGCGGATGGCCGACGCGGCCGAGCGGGAAGACCTTGAAACCTACATGCGGGCGGATCAGGCCCTGGACCGGGTCAACCATGCCGCCTGCCGCAACCGCTTTGCCGTCGGGGCGGTGGTGCCGATGATCATCCAGTGCAGACGCTTCTGGTACGCTTATCGGCACCATGGCGACGTGGCCGTCGGCGCACGTTGCCATCAGCGTCTGGCCGAAGCCATTGCCAGCGGCGACGGCCCGGCGGCAGCAAAGGCCACCGATGCGCTGATCGACGCCCTTCGTGAGTTTGCCCAACAGGTGATCGCATGACGCTTTCCGCCCTTCCGCTGGGCCTGCCTCCGGGCGTGCTGCCCACCGGGCTGGACACAACCACCCGCGTGGTGGATTCACATACCGGTGGCGCGCCCACCCGGGCGGTGGTGGGTGGCGGGCCGGCGTTGTATGGGGTCACCATGGCGCAGCGGCTGCAGGAACTGCGGGACCATCACGACGCCTGGCGCCGGGCACTGGTCACCCCACCACGCGGTCATGTCGGGTTGGTCGGCGCCCTCCTCACCGAACCCGAACGGCCCGGCAGCCAGGCCGGGGTGATTTTTTTCGACGCTACCGGTTATCTCGGCATGTGTGGCCACGGCACCATCGGCGTCGTGGCGTCTCTGGCCCATCTGGGCAAGCTGCGACCGGGCCCGCTGTGGCTGGATACGCCGGTGGGCACGGTGCATGCGGAATTCATGCTGGATGGCAGCGTCCGCCTGGAAAACGTCCCGGCGTACCGGCACCAGCAGGCGGTGGCCATCGAGATCGACGGCCGTACGGTGCATGGCGATGTGGCCTGGGGCGGCAACTGGTTCTTCATTTGCGAGGACCACGGGCTGGCGCTGGATCTGGCCCAGGTGACGACGCTGGTGGACTTCTGTCAGCGCCTGCGCGAATTGCTGGCGGCACAGGGCATCACGGGCGCCCAGGCCGCGCCCGTGGATCACATCCAGCTCACCGGGCCGGCCCTGGACCCGGCGCATAGCGGCCGCAATTTCGTGCTGTGCCCGGGTCTCGCCTGGGACCGCAGCCCCTGCGGCACCGGCACCAGTGCGCGGGTAGCCTGCCTGGCGGCCGACCAGCGGCTGCTCTCCGGCGAGATCTGGCGCCAGGAAAGCATCACCGGCAGCCTGATGGAAGCGAGCTGGCAGCCGGCTCCCACGGCGGGGCAGGTGCTGCCCACGCTGGTCGGGCGGGCCTATGTGACGCTGGAAGGCTCGGTGGTGATCCAGCAGGACGACCCGCTGGGCTGGGGAGCCGCTCCTGCCTAAGTGGTGCCACGCGGAGCGATTGGCGCTGTTGCGGGCGCTTGAGCTGGGAAGGCTGCAAGTCCGGATGCTGGGATCATGGCTGCGACGGGTCAGAGACCGGATCAGCGGCCAAATCAGTCGGTGGGTCCACCTGCTGCTCCGCGCGCTCCTGGTGGCCGTTCCCGCTCTGGCCCTCGCCCAGCCCCAGGACCCACCGATCAAGGTCGGGTCGAAACGCTTCACCGAGAGCTACATCCTCGCGGAGGTGCTGGCACAGACCGTGCGCGCGGCTGCGCCGCACACCCGCGTGGAGGTCCGACAGGGGCTGGGCAACACCGCCATCGTGCTGGCGGCACTGAAGTCCGGCAGCATCGATGTGTACGCGGAATACACCGGCACCATCGAGCGCGAGATCCTCGGGCTGGGTGCAGGCCCTGCCCACGCGGCCAGCGCGGGCACAGCACCCCGCAGTGCCCTGACGCTGGCGCAATTACGGGCAGCACTTCAGCCGCTGGGGCTGGGGGTGGATGTACCGCTGGGCTTCAACAACGGCTATGCCTTGGCCGTCAGCGGCGCTACGGCGCGCCGACTGGCGTTGAGCCGCTTGTCGCAGCTGCGGGACCACCCAGCCCTGCGGCTGGGCCTCAGCAATGAATTCATGGGGCGCGCCGATGGCTGGCCCGGGTTGTCACAGCGATATGCCCTGCCCCAGCGTCCACAAGGCCTGGATCACGGCTTGGCGTATCAGGCCCTGCGCAGCCGCCAGATCGACATCACCGACATCTACACCACCGACGCCCAGATCGCCGCCCAGGGTCTGGTGGTGCTGGACGACGATGCACAGTACTTCCCGCGCTATGACGCGGTGCTGCTCTATCGCCTCAGCTTGCCCGAGCGGCATCCGAAGGCCTGGGCGGCGCTGAAGTCGCTGCAGGGGCGAATCCATGAGCCGGCCATGATCGCGATGAATGCCAAGGCCGAGCTGCAGGCGATGAGCTTTGAGCGGATCGCTGCGGACTTCCTGGCAGGCGGCTCACAGGGGGCGCCGAATATCGAGCCGGGCACGACGCAGCGCCCCCCGCAGAACATGGCCTCGGACGTTGGGCTTCCGCCTGGAACCCATGATCCACTCACGGCTTCTGCGGTCTCGCAGTCCGCTTCCTCGCCCACGCCGCCTTCAGCGCTTGCTGCACTCGCTGCCCGCCTCACCGGCCCGGACCTGCCTCGGCTGGCGGCACAGCATCTCTGGCTGGTGGTGGTGTCTGTCGGCGTGGCGACGCTGATCGGTCTGCCGCTGGCCATCCTGCTGCATCCCTGGCCCCGCTGGCGCGGCGCCCTGCTGGCCGTCTGCGCCTTGCTGCAGACCGTGCCGTCCCTGGCCCTGCTGGCCATGCTGATCTGGGCCCTGGGACGCATCGGCCCGGAGCCTGCCCTGGTGGCGCTGTCGCTCTATGCCTTGCTGCCGATTCTGCGCAACGCCACCGTGGGTCTGGACGAGGTGCCTTCCGGTCTTCTGATGGCAGGCCACGCGCTGGGTCTGCGTCGGACCCAGGTGCTGCGGCTCATTCAGTTGCCGCTGGCCCTGCCGGTGATCGTGGCGGGGGTGCGCACGGCCACCAGCCTGTCGGTGGGAACGGCCACGATGGCCGCGTTCATCGGCGCGGGCGGCTTTGGCGAGCGCATCGTGACCGGGCTGGCGCTGAATGACCGGGACCTTTTATTGGCCGGGGCCCTGCCAGCCGCAGCGCTGGCGCTGATCTTCGAGGCGCTGTTCAGCCTGTTGTCGCGGTGGCTGGCGCGTCGCCCGAGCCATTGAAGCGTTCTTCCAGCGCGGCATAGGCACGCTGCCGCGCTGCCGACCAGTCGCCCAGTTGCGACGGCGCAAGCCCGGGCTGCATCAGATGGCGCAGTGACACCGCGTGAGCCTCGCGCACGATCTCCGCCAGCACGGCGACTTCCGCGCCCTGGCCGCGACGCTGGCTCAGCGCTTCGGCCACTCGCGTCGGGAAGCCCCAGTGCGTGACGATGCGGGCGGACCATTCCAAGGACATCGGCAGCAGTTGCCGATGCAGGGCCTCGCGATCCAGCGAGGGACGCTGGCCCACCGGCAGCGCGTCCAGCACCCGCAGCAGGGCCATCATGCCAACCTGTGCGCCGAGGCCGGCCAGGTAAGCGGCAAAGCGCTCATCACCGGGCGGGGCCAGACGCATCGCGGCCAGCGAGCAGCGCTCGCCGAGGTCCCACAGCAAGGTGCCGGCCTGACGGCTGAAGCGGCCCTGGCGGTCCTGGTTGAAGATCGGGCGCAGCGTGGACCGCAACACCACCTGGTTCAGGCCCTCATGGCCGATGACCATGACGGCACTGGCCAGATCGGTGATTTCTCGTTCGGGCCGGTACATCGCCGAGTTGGCCATGCGCATCAACTCGCCGACCAGGCTGGGATCTCGCGACAGCAGATCCACCAGTTCACGGGAGGACAGGTTTTCACGACG
Source organism: Roseateles sp. SL47 (assembly GCF_026625885.1). Classification (NCBI taxonomy): domain Bacteria; kingdom Pseudomonadati; phylum Pseudomonadota; class Betaproteobacteria; order Burkholderiales; family Sphaerotilaceae; genus Roseateles; species Roseateles sp. SL47. The sequence goes on from NZ_CP113068.1 coordinate 563,118, forward strand.
CATCAGCCGCAGCAGTTGCGGCAGCACAGCGGGCAGGCGGGGCAGCAGTTCGGCCCAGTCGGACCCCGAGCGGACCTGCAGCCGTTGTAGCAAAGGCGCTTCCTGCGGATGGGGCGGCACATCGCGCAGGCGCTGGAAGCCAAACAGCCGTGCGCTGAATTGCAGCCACTCGCCAGAGGCCTGGAGCGGTGCACCGGTTGCACCGGAAGGCGCCCCCGAGGTCGCGAAAGCATGCTCGAAGGACGGGGCGGCGGAAGGGGGGACGGAAGGCGAAGCCGTGGGGATGGCACTGGCGGCGGCCGAGTGGCTGGCGCGGAAGGCGTTGTTGGGCTCGGCGCGAGGGTGAACAGCGGAGGGTGCAGGGGCAGGTGCAGACGCAGCCCCGTGCGCAGCCGTTGGCGGGAACGGCGCTGCCGACGCTGAGGACGCCTGCGGCGCCTGTGTTGCCAGCGGCGTCTGCGTTGGGGACGCGCTCAACGACAGATGCCTATCACTGCGTCGTTCGCTCAGGAGATGGCCCTGACCCGGAGCTTCCTGCTCGCCGTGCCCACCCGCTCCCCGTTCGCGCGATGCGGCAGCGGCCGTGGATGCAGCGGGGCGCTCGACGGGACGATCAGACGCACGATCACCCGAGGACGACAGAAGTTTGCGCAGGGAGTTCAGCAGGGCCATGGTGGTTGCCGCCGATTATCTGGCGGCCCCTGAGCCGAGTGTGCAGACCCAGGCACGCCTCCCTCAAGCGAGGGTGCCATTGCGGCGTGGATTTCGCACGCTGCACGCCAGCTTTGCAATCCTGGCATCAACGGGGTGCCGGCGGGGGCGGCTGATCCCCGCCAGTACCCGCCAGTACCCGCCAGTACCCGCCACAGTACCCACCAGCACCCGTCAAGACTCGCCATGACCGGATGAGACCCACTGGTACTCGCGAGCATCAGATGGAATCAGATGGCATCCGCTGTCCAGGTCGTCGCATCAGCCTGGCGTGGTCGAGGCTCTGGGCCCCGGTGGTTCGGTCGACGTGGCCCGCCTGGCGCTGCCGAGGTAGGTGTCCACCACACGAGGGTCTTTCGCCAGCGCCGCTGCCGGCCCTTGTAGCGCGATCTCGCCAGTCTCCAGCACATAGGCATGGTCGGCCACCTCCAGCGCCGCCCGGGCGTTCTGTTCCACCAGCAGGATGGAAACACCGGTCTCGCGCAGCCGCGACACGATGCGGAAGATGTCCTTCACGATCAAAGGCGCCAGCCCCAGGCTGGGTTCGTCCAGCATCAGCACCTTGGGACGCCCCATCAGCGCACGCCCGACGGCCAGCATCTGACGCTCGCCGCCGGACAGCGTGCCAGCCCACTGCGCGCGCCGTTCCCGTAGCCGCGGAAACAGGCCATAGACTCGCTCCAGTTCATCACGCCAGTCGCGCTGGCCCAGCCGCATCGGCCGGAAGCCGCCGAGGACGAGGTTGTCCTCCACCGTCATGGTGGTGAAGAGTTCGCGCTTCTCCGGCACCAGGGCCAGCCCCTTCATCACTCGCTGCTCCAGGTCCAGTCCCTGCAGGTCTTCGCCATCCAACCGGATCCGCCCTCTCGCGGGCAGTACGCCCATCAGTGCGTTGAGCGTGGTGCTTTTTCCGGCGCCGTTGGGGCCGATGACGGTGACCACCTCGCCTTGACGCAGGCGGAGGTTCAGGCCGGTGAGCACCTCCGCACGCCCATACGCCACACACAGGCCTTGCACTTCCAGAAGGTCGCTCATGTCAGTGCTCCGTGCCGAGATAAGCGGCGCGCACCGCCGGGCTGGCCTGCACCTCCTCCGGAGTGCCTTCCATCAGATGAGTGCCGAATTCCATCACCACGATGCGGTCGGTGAGGCCCATGACAAAGTCCATGTCGTGTTCCACCAGCAGGATGCTCAGCCCCTCCTGGCGCAGTTGCCGCAACACCTCAGCCAGCGCCTGCTTCTCCTTGAGGCGCAGGCCGGCGGCCGGCTCGTCCAGCAGCAGCAGCGTGGGGTCGCTGCACAGGGCTCGCGCAATCTCCATCAGCCGTTGCGGGCCGAGGGCCAGGTTGCCGGCCAGCTCATCCAGATGGTCCTGCATGCCGATGCGGCGCAGTTGCCGCTCCGCCTCTGCCAGCAGTTGGCGCTCCTCCGCCCGGTCCAGCCGCAGCATGGCCTTCAGCGTGCCGCTGCGACCGCGCAGGTAGCCACCAAGGGCGACGTTCTCCAGCACCGTCATGTCGGGAATCATCTTCACATGCTGGAAGGTGCGGGAGAGCCCCAGCCGCGCGATGCGCCGGGAAGGCCAACCGGTGATCGACGTGCCAGCAAATTCGATGGTGCCTGCGGATGCGGACAGCACCCCGGAAATCAGGTTGAAGGTGGTGGACTTGCCGGCGCCGTTGGGACCGATCAGGCCCATGATGTCGCCGGCCCGCAGGGTGAAGCTCACGTCATTCACCGCCACCAGCCCGCCAAACTGCTTGCGCAGCCGCTCCACGCGCAGCAGTGGCCTGCCGCGTTCCGGACGGGGACGGCTCGGCAACGGGGGGGCGCCCTGCCAGTCGCGACGGCGCCGTGCGTCGGGCCACAGGCGCGCCGTCAGCAGACGGGCAGCGGGCCACAGGCCCCTGGGCGCGTACTTGAGCATCAGCACCAGCACCACACCCAGCACGATGACTTCGAAGTTGCCATTGCTGCCCAGCAACCGCGGCAGCAGTTCCTTGAGCTGATCCTCGATCACCTTGAACACGCCCGCCCCCACAAAGGCGCCCCAGACGCTGGACACTCCGCCCACCACGGCCATGAACAGGTATTCGATGCCCATGCGCAATCCGAAGGGGCTGGGATTCACCGTGCGCTGCACATGGGCAAAGAGCCAGCCGGACACCGAGGCCAGCAATGCAGCGAGCAGGAAGACGATGACCTTGTACCGAAAGGTGGACACGCCCATGGCCTCTGCCATGACGGTCGCGCCGCCCAGCGCGCGGATGGCCCGGCCCGGCCGCGAATCGAGCAGATGGTGCACCGCCAGCGCCCCCAGCAGGGCGCACACCCAGATCACGTAATAGATCGAGCGGCCATCGGCCAGGCTGATGCCGAAGAACGCCAGCGCTGGCACACCCAGGATGCCGTCGTACTTGCCCAGCAGTTCGAGGTTGGCAATGGTGTAGTTGAGGCTCAAGGCCCAGGCGATGGTGGCCAGCGGCAGATAGTGGCCGGACATGCGCAGGGTGATCCAGCCCAGCACCAGCGCCACCATCAGCGTGATCATCAGCCCCGCGAAGAGCCCGAGCCAGGGCGAGACGCCGTAGCGGCTGCTGAGCAAGGCGGTGGTGTAGGCGCCCAGCCCCACAAAGGCGGCCTGGCCGAACGAGGTGAGGCCGGCCACGCCGGTCAGCAGCACCAGACCCAGGACCACCAGGGCAAACATGCCAATGTAGTTGGCCTGAGTGATCCAGAACTCCGGTACCGGAAGCAGCGGCAGCGCCGCGATCAGCAGGGCGGCGGCGCACATGCAGGCGCGGCTGGCCCACGGCGTGGTGGGGACGGTCACGGGGGGCCGTGGGCTGTTCATGGGCATCGCTCCGTGCCGATCAATGTTCTTCATGATGCGGATCACGCCAGCTGCGCCACAACAGCACCGGCAGGATGGTGGTGAAGACAATGACCTCCTTGAAAGCGCTGGCCCAGAAGGAACTGAAGGATTCGATCAGCCCCACGGCCAGCGCCCCGATCGCCGCACCGGGATAACTGGCGAGCCCGGCAAACACTGCGGCGACGAAGCCCTTCAGGCCGATGAGGAAGCCGCTGTCGTAGAAGATGGTGGTGGTGGGGCTGATCAGCAGCCCCGAGAGTGCGCCGATGAAGGCGGCCAGGGTGAAGGACAGGCGGCCGGCCGAGGCGCTGGAGATGCCCATCAGCCGCGCGCCAAGACGATTCACCGCTGTGGCCCGCAAGGCCTTGCCCTGCAGACTCTTCTCGAAGAACAGCCAGAGCGCCAGGATCAGCGCGCCCGAGGCACCAATGATGATCATGGCCTGGCCGGAGAGGATCAGCGGGCCGGCCGACAGCGTGGTCTCCCAGAAGCTCGGGTTGCGCGAGCCTTCAGCGCCAAAGAACACCAGACCCAGCCCGGTCAGCGCGAAATGCACCCCCACTGAGACAATCAACAGCACAAGCACCGACGCATCCGCCAATGACTGATAGGCCAGTCGATACAGCAGGCCGCCCATCGGCGTGACGATGGCCAGGGTGAGCAGCACCTGCGCCAGCAGCGGCAACTGCATCGGCGCCAGCCACAACGCGGCCAGGCCAATGAGCAGCGGTGGCAGCGCACGCAACAGCGGTGCGCGCAGGCGACCTCCCACCGGAGCACCACTACGCACCACCGCCACCAGGTCCAGCACCGTGGCCAGCGCAGTCAGCGCGAGCAGGAAATGGATGGTCAGCGGCGTGCGCCCCAACTGAAGGCCGGCCAGCGTGAGCGCACCGAAGGCGACGAATTCACCCTGGGGAATGAAGATGACGCGGGTGACCGCGAAGACCAGGACCAGCGCCAGTGCCAGCAGCGCATAGATGGCGCCGTTGGTGAGCCCGTCCAACATGAGGATGCCCGCAATCGTCCCGTCCACCTTGTCTCCTGTGGGGGTTGAGTGACTGTTATGTTTTGGCCGACTCTAACGACAATCGTTCGGCCCTCCCGTCAGTGGATGCCGCATTGACAATCGCTGCCCGGGTCGGCCGACCGGTCGGTTGATCCATCGCCGCTAGACTGCATCACATGGCTCAAGACACCCCCCCCTCGCTGGAGATCCACGGCCCCGTCGCGTGCATCACCCTTCAGCGGCCGAAGGTCGCCAACCGCCTCGAACTGGACGACCTGCAAGCCTTGCAGGCCCATCTGGCGGTGGTGAATGCGGATGCGTCGGTGCGGGTGCTGCTGCTGCAGGCGCAGGGGCGGCACTTCTGCAGCGGCTTTCACATCGATGCCATGCCCGGTGTGGATGCTGGCGCGCTGTTTGAGGCGTTGACCGATGCCTGGGAGAACGCCCGCCCGGTGACCGTGGCGGCGATCCAGGGCGGGGTGTATGGGGGCGCGACGGATCTGGCGCTGGCCTGCGACTTCCGGCTGGGGGTCGCCGCGTGCGAGATGTTTGTCCCGGCGGCCCGGCTGGGGCTGCACTTCTATCGGGGCGGCATGGAGCGGTATGTGCAACGGCTGGGCCTTGCCACCGCCAAGCGCCTGCTGCTGGCCTGCGAGACCTTTGATGCTCAGGCCATGCGCGACATCGGCTTTCTTGACCAGTTGCTGGAGGATGGCAATGCGCTGCAGCGCGCGGCGGACGCGTTATGCCATCAAGTGGCCGCCCTCGCCCCGCTGGCCGTGGCGGGCATGAAGCGGCATCTCAATGCCATTGCGCACGGGCAGTTGGATCGTGAAGCGCTGCAGGCCGACATCGAGCGATGTCAGGCGTCCGAGGATCTGGCCGAAGGGGTCGCGGCCTGGCAGGCGAAACGCACGCCGGTGTTTGTGGGGCGCTGACGTCGGCTGGACCTCGCCCCGCGCAGGCCCAGGCGCTCAGACCGTTTCGAGCTCGTGCTTGAGGTTGTGCAGGCGCAGGCAGGCTTTGGCGGTCGCGCGCCGCAGATCCAGCTCTTCACGCAGCGTCCAGGCACGCGGAACCTCCCGCTGTCCCAGCGCCAGCACACCAACCGTGCGCCCATTGATCTGCCCGCCCATGTCCAGCATGGCGCGCCAGGTTGGGGGCGTCAGGCCCTGCAGACGCTCGTCCAGCAGCGCGTCCTCACAACGAATGACACCGTCGCGCAGCAAGGTGTCGAAATAGCCGGGGAAGGCCTGCTGATCACAGACCGGCTTTTGATGGCTGGGGCCATCCGCTTCAAAGCTGCCCAAGCTGCGCAGCCGATAGCGGCCCGGCACGCCATCCAGCAGCCACAGGCTGGCATGTGAGCAGGTGAAGTGATGGCACAAGGCTTCACTGATCTGACTGGCGTAGGTGGCGAGACCGGCTCGGCCTTCCCAATCCAAGGTCTGCGCTGCTGTCCGCATGGCGGAGAACAACGCCTCTATCTTGTCCATTCAATGCGCTCGCTTCCCTATGTGACGCGGAGACTTCCGCCAACCGCCTCCGCCATGGACTTTCGCCAAGGTGCGGACGGCAGTTCTTGCGCTGATCGTTGCGGAGTCCTTGCGTGGACATGGAAAGCGCTCACAGAGAGCGAAATGCATGCCAAAGCTGCGCCTTGACTGGTGGGCGCCCCGAACGACTTCTTTTTGACTGCTGGTGACTGCTGCAGAGCTGACCGGTGTAAACCGGCGCAGCCGGGATTCTAGGTAGTTTCCCTAGATCACGCAGGAGCGTTACAACAATGTTCGCCAAGCCACATTTATGGGCGCCTCAGTGGCCGGGATGCGCCCAAATGCACCGCGCTGGTGTGCACAGCGACCTTAAATGGAGGGCATTAGCGATGGCCCGATACGGGCAGGGTCCCGGATGTAGGAAAATACAGCTTTTGCCGCTTGCCTTCAGGGAGGCTTGGACGTAACCGTGGGCTGTTCCCGCAAAGAACATTTCAACATCGGTACGGTATCAAAGATGCCAGCGGGGTCAAGACACCCGCAGGTTCATCGGTGGCGGCAACAGGCAATTCACCCATTCAACATCAGGAACAGCGTGGCCAAGGAAACGACCAAGACGACCATCGAAGCTGATGGTTTGCGCTATCGCTCTAAAGCTCCCGGTTCGCCGTTCGCGGCAACCTCCTCGTTTGGCGCGGCAACCATGTCGTGCTTCCTCTGCGGCAAGCATCGTCCTCGCGCGCTGCTGAAGTCGCGCAAGCTGCTGGGCAAGTCCCAGCCGGTGTGCGCTCCTTCCTGCAAGGAGCTGGAAGAGCAACTTTCAACCAAGAAGTAAGTCCCGGCTGACTCGTCAGCCTGGAAGGGATGCTGCGGGCCTGGCCCGCAGCGCCTGGTCTGCTCAGGCCGCGCGGAAGCAGCGGCCACAGACCGAGCGGTAACGGGAGTTGCCGCCGATCTCCACCTGCGCCCCTTCGGTCTGTTTACGGCCGGATGCATCGACGCGCATGTTCATGGTGGCCTTGCGACCGCAGTCGCAAATCGTCTTCATCTCATCCATTTCATCCGCCAGCCCCAGCAGCGCTGCCGAGCCGGTGAAGAGTTCCCCCTGGAAATCGGTCCTCAGGCCGTAGCAGATCACCGGGATGTGCTTCAGGTGAGCAATTTCGTGCAGGGCCCACACCTGGTCCTTGGTGAGAAACTGGGCTTCATCGATCAGCACGCAGGCAATCTTGGGCGTGCTGGCCAGCAACTGGCGGAAATCCGTTTCCCGGCCAAAGACCTCGGTAGGCCGCTGCGGCCCGAGGCGGGAGGTCACTTTGCCCTGCCCATACCGGTCGTCCACGGCAGCGGTAAAGATGCGCACCGTGTGGCCGCGCTCCTCATAGTTGTGTGCCACCTGCAGGAGCGCGGTGGACTTGCCCGCATTCATTGCGGCGTACCGAAAAAACAATTTGGCCATTGAGTGCGATTGTCGGCCCATTTCCGACCGTTCGTCGGCTGGCCGCTGTTGTGGCCCCACACCCCCGGGCAAGCGATGTAGCGGCGCGTCATAAGCGCCACCTACTATGGTCTGGCGAGGGAATCCAGGAGCCTGCATGCACAACGTGCAGGCGCCGTCTGAAAGCGTCAAGCAAAGCGAGACCATGAGCAAAGACACCTGCACCGCCGTTCGGGAAGACGGCCTGCGCTATGCCTCCAAGTTGGGGGGATCGCCTTTCCAGGGAAGCGGACAGACACGCTCCTGCTTCAAATGTGGCCGGCACCGTCCGTCCAGCAGCCTGCAATCGAAACGCATCCTGGGCCGGACCGAATTGATCTGCAAACCGGCCTGCGAACCCAAAACCTGAATCGGCGCGCTGTGCAGCGCCTGCTTTGACCGGACCCTGCGGTTTTAGCGTCATTTCAAGGGTGTTTGAAGCCGGTCCACGGGTCCCGTCGTCCGGTCAAAGTCCATCCGTGTCATGGCCTGAGATGCATTTGTGATTTGCCACGCCTGTGCGGCTATGGGCACAATCCCGCTTTTACCCGGATGGCCGGCCTGCGCGCCGCACGATTCATGTCTTCCAGCACCCAGCCGACCTCGGCGCAACCCGGCGATGCCGCTTCCTCGACTCCGGAAACGGCGACCGAGCGCCTGACGCCTTTGGCTCCTTCGGCGGATGCGTCCATGGCCACGCCCATGGACACAGCAGCGCCCGCAGCGTCGTCCGACCCCGTCGCCCTTTCAGAAAACGCTACCGAGGCCTCGTCGCAGCGCGATGCCGCACAGGCGCAAGGCGATCACGCCGAAAGCGCAGAGAGCCCAGAGATCCCAGAGATCCCCGAGAGCGACGATGAAGCCGGGCAGGTTTCGCCCCCCGAGTCCGGTGGCAAATCCGGCGGCAAATCCGGCAGCAAAGCCAGCGGTGAGGGTGGGCGTGTGGATGTGCCCGCCGTGGCCGCCGCACTGAAGGAACTGTTCCCGGCGCTGTTCAGCGGCCAGGCGAAGCCGGTCAAGCTGCGCATCCAGGCCGACATTCAACAGCGCGCGCCCGGCAAGTTCAGCAAGCAGCAGTTGTCGGCGTTCCTGCGCCGCTACACCGGTGGCACCGGTTATCTGATCGGGCTCACCAAGGCCAAGCAGCGCTTTGACCTGGATGGCCAACCGGCAGGAGAGATCACGGACGAGCATCGTCAGGCCGCTCAGGAAGAACTGACCCGCCGTCGCGGCATCACCGAAACGCGCCGTGCGGACGAAGAACGTGGCCGTCAGGAACGTGCCCAGTTGCTGCGCGACTTTTCCCGCACCACACTGACTCCGGCAAACTTCTGCGCACTCAAGGGACTGACGCAGGAACAACTGGACGCTCAACTGGCCCTGGCCCGCGAAGAAGCGACCCAGCAGCCGGTACGGGACGAACGTCCTCCGCGCGGCGATGACCGTCGGCCCCAGGGCCACGGCCGGCCCGACGGTGGCCGGGGCGGTGAGCGTCGCGGCGATCGGCCCCATGGTGGCGGTGGCGGTGCCGGGCGCGGGGGTGAACGCCGTGCCGACGGTGCCCCCAGGCCTGCGCGTGCGGACGGGCAGGCTCGCCCTGAAGGCGGTCGGCGGCCTCCGCGACGCAACAACAATGGGGCTTGAACGGGTTTTCAACGGCTGATCGAGGGGGATCTTCAAGATCTCCATCCGCCACACCCTCTGACGATCCCCATGGCTGCGACCGGCGCAGAAACCCACACCGTCAGCGGCGCATGCGAAAGCATGGCGCCGCTTTCTACTTCACGACAGCGGTGCGGTGTCTGCGCGCGCCCGCTGGCAGGATGCTGGTGTGCCTGCGTGAGGCGGGTCAGCAATCGGGTGCAGGTGCTGATCCTTCAGCATCCTGATGAGGTCCATCAGGCGAAAAACACGGCGGCGTTGCTGCATCGCTGCCTGGACCGCGCCCATCTGCAGGTGGGTGAGACCTTCGACGTGCCGAGCAGTATGGGCGCAATGGTGCTGCTCTATCCGGACACGTCGGGTGATGCGCATCTGCCGACGGCGCGACTGTGGACATCATCGAACAACGCCGCTGGCGTGTTGACGCTGGTGGTGCTGGATGCCACCTGGCGCAAGAGTCGGCGGATGCTCTACAACAACCCTTGGCTGGCCACCCTGCCCCGCTTCAGCCTGGAGGCCCCACCGCAGTCGCGCTACGCCATCCGCCGCGCGAATGGCAAGGACCAGCGCAGTACGCTGGAAGCCACCGCTTTGGCGCTCACCCTGCTCGAAGGCGACAGCCATCGATATCAGCCGCTGTGGCAAGCCATGGAGGCGTTTGTAGAACTGCAGCAGCGCCTTGCGCGCGAGGGCTGCGCCCGACGTGGCGCTCGGGAATCCACAAGCGGGTAAGCTGACGGCTGACCTTGAACCATTGGGGTTGCGTCTCCCTGACGCAATCGGCCCCTTGGTGCCTTGAATGGTTGAATTCCCCGGAGATATCGATGAGCACCACCCCTGCCGCACAAGAACCTCGACTGACCTCGCTCTCGCATGGGGGCGGCTGCGGCTGCAAGATCGCACCGGGCGTGCTGTCGGAGATTCTTCGCGGCACCTCCGGCCTGCCGCTGCCGCCCGAATTGCTGGTCGGTATCGAGACCTCGGACGATGCTGCGGTCTACAGGCTCAATGACGAGCTGGCACTGGTCGCCACCACCGACTTCTTCATGCCGATCGTGGACGACCCGCATGATTTCGGCCGCATTGCGGCCACCAATGCCATCAGCGACGTGTACGCCATGGGCGGGCGGCCGATCATGGCGCTGGCCCTGGTCGGCATGCCGATTTCCGTCTTGAGCACAACCACCATCGGCCGCATCCTGGAAGGTGGCGCGTCGATCTGCCGGCAGGCGGGGATTCCCATTGCGGGCGGCCACACCATCGACTCCGTGGAACCGATCTATGGGCTGGTTGCATTGGGGCTGGTGCATCCCGACCGTGTGCGCCGCAATGCCGATGCGAAGCCGGGTGATGTGCTGGTGCTGGGCAAGGCACTGGGCGTTGGGGTGATGTCGGCGGCGTTGAAGAAGGGGCAACTGAATGAGCAGCTCTATCAACGCATGATGGCCACCACCACGCAGCTCAACACCCCGGGGCCGGATCTGGCGGCGATCCACGGTGTGCATGCCATCACCGACGTGACCGGCTTTGGCTTGGCCGGCCATGCGCTGGAGATGGCACGCGGCTCACGCTGCCAGGTGCAGATCGACTGGTCGGCCGTACCTCTGCTGGAGGGAGTGCCAGCGCTTGCGCGCGAGGGGTTTGTGACCGGCGCATCGGGACGCAATTGGGCGGCCTATGGGCAGGACGTGGAGCTCTCCACTGCACTGCCTCCCGAAGCGCAGGCACTGCTGAGCGATCCGCAGACCAGCGGCGGGCTGCTGGTGTCCTGCACGCCCGAGGCGTTGGATGCCGTGATGCAGACCTTTGCCAACCATGGCTTCGACGCCGCCGCCGTTGTGGGCCGGGTCCGTGAGCCGGCCCTGCAAGGGCGGCCGTTGCACGTGGCTTGATGGCGCGAAGGCCGTTGCATCTGGCGCGACGGGGCGAAGGCCACAGCATCTGGCTCGACGGGGCGGTCACGCGGGCCGCGATCGAATGGCCTCCACGCGACCCACTGCCCCGCTACATCGATCTGCAGCATCGCGCGTCGCCGGGCTCAACAATGGATTGAGCCCAGTGCGCGTGTTGAGCGCACTGTGGGTGTTGGAGGCATTGAGCGCATCGCCCCCGCGTGATGCACTCCAGGCGCATCCATGTGAATCAATGCGCATCAAACGAAAAAGCCGCTCCGACTTGAATCGGAACGGCTTTTTGACCTTGGTTGCGGGGGCAGGATTTGAACCTACGACCTTTGGGTTATGAGCCCAACGAGCTACCAGACTGCTCCACCCCGCGACTGTTTTGTCGCCATCGATATTGCGCTGCATGGTGCCCTATGGATGCTGTCTATAGCATCCAGTGAGGCCACCACTACAGCACCCACCGATGCTGTTGATGCGTTCACGTGAACGACATCGAATTCTGGTTGCGGGGGCAGGATTTGAACCTACGACCTTTGGGTTATGAGCCCAACGAGCTACCAGACTGCTCCACCCCGCGACTGAGAAAGAGAGTCTAGCACGATTATCGAGTTGGGGGCCAGCTCATTGCCAAATCGTGCTGCATTGTGCGAGGGTCAGCGAATGCCGGCTTCCTGCAAGGACTGAAGAAATCGTTCGGCCTTCTGGAATCCGATCACCCGAACCTGCGTTTGCTCCTGGCCGGCGGCGTCGAAGAAGATGGTGCCGGGCGGCCCGAAGAGGTGGAATCGCTTCAGCAGCTCCCGGTCCTGTTCTGAATTGGCAGTGACATCCGCCTTGAGCAGCAGCACACCGGCCAGCTTGGCGCGAACCTGCGGATCGGTGAACGTGTAGCGCTCCATTTCCTTGCAGGACACACACCAGTCCGCATAGAAGTCCAGCATCACCGGCTTGCCAGCGGTGCGCAGGGCTTCATCCAGATCCGCCACGCTGCCAATCTTTTTGAAGCTCACTTCATCTGCCGCCGAACCTGCCCCGATCGGCGTGGCCGCAGCCGATGTCGCTCCCAGCGCCAAGCCCGCCAAGGGCTTGAGCGGATCGGTCCCGCCCGCCGCGACGCCCACAAACTGCGCCAGCCCAAACACGGCAGCGGCCACGGCCACGCTCTTGCGCAACCAGGTGCGCGGCGCATGCGGCTCGGTGGCATGGAAGAGCCCCAACAGGCCCGCAAGACCGATCAGCAAGGCGCCCCAGAGCCATTGAGCGATCACATGCGGCAGGACCGGCTGGACGATCCACAGCGCCACGCCCAGCAGCAGCAGGCCGAAGAAGTATTTGACCGAGTCCATCCAGGCGCCGGCGCGCGGCAACAAGGCCCCCGCCGACAGGCCCACCAGCAGCAACGGCACACTCATGCCACAGGCCAACGCGTACAAGGCGCCGCCGCCCAGCACCACATTGCCGGTCTGCCCGATGTAGACCAGCAAGGTGGCCAGCGGTGCAGCCACACAGGGGCTGACGATGAGCGCCGACAGCGCCCCCATGGTGAAGACACTGGCATACCGCCCGCCAGGCAGGCGCTGCGTGACGCCGGACACCCCGCTGGTGAAGCGGGTGGGCAGCTGCAGCTCATAGACACCGAACATGGACAGCGACAGCACCACCAGCAGCAGGCCAAATACAGCCAGCACCCAGGGCTTCTGCAGGTAAGCAGCCAGGCCACCACCGATCAGTGCCGCCGCAACCCCCAGCGCGGTGTAGACCAGCGCCATGCCCTGCGAATACGACAGCGCCAGCAGGAAGCCCCGCGTGCGGGAGACCTGCGTCCCCTGCCCCACGATGATGGACGACAAGATCGGCACCATGGGCAGTACACAAGGCGTGAAGGACATCAGCACGCCCAGCAGGAAAGCTGCCGCCAGCGCCGTCCACAGCTGCCCGGATTCCAGCAGACGCTTCAATCCGCTGCCATCGGCCAGATCCAGGGCGCTGGAGGTCGTCAGACCGGCTTGTGGCGTTGCGACGCTACCCTCACGGCCGGCACCACTGTCCGCTGCAGGCGCCGATGCGACCGCGTTGGCCAGACCGAAGCCGCTCATCGCATTCTTGGCGGCTGAGATCTTCACCGCCCCATCGCCGCCAAAGCCTCGCAGGCCCAGCATCACGTCGCTGGACAACGGTGGATAGCACAGACCCTTGTCCGCACACCCCTGCCCGGTGAGCACCAGATGCATCGGTACCGCCGCGAGCGACTGCACCGGCACGTCCAGCGTGAGGTGGTCGCGATAGGTCTCGACCTCCTTGTTGAAAGTTTCGTCGAACTTGCGCTTGGGCGTCGGCCATTGGATGGTTCCGAGCGTGGCCCCCTCCGCTTCCAGCTTGAACTGGTCCCGATACATGTAATAGCCCGGCGCGATGTCAAAGCGCAGACGGAACTGGCGATCGCCCACGAGCTCGACACTGACCTTGAAGGCTTGTTCAGGATCCAGGAAATCGTCGGCGTGAGCGGCCTGCAGGAACCCCAATGCCAAGAGCAGCAGGCACAGGATCCGACGGATCAACAGGAATACATTCATGGGGACGGGGGCGGCATCCGCAACAGGCGGCTGGCCTTGAGGGGGAGAGGAAACCGCAAGCTTAGCGCGACGGCGTTCACAGGCCGGTCGTCAGGGTGACGGCTGTGCGCTGGCGGAAAAAGAAAAAGGCCAGCAGAGGCTGGCCTTTTGTGTGCGCGGAGTCGGGCGCGGCGACTGCTTATTCAGCAGCGGCTTCGCCTTCGGTCGCTTCCGGACGATCCACCAGCTCGACGTACGCCATGGGGGCGTTGTCGCCGACACGGAAGCCCATCTTCAGGATGCGGGTGTAGCCGCCCGGACGGGTGGCGAAACGCGGGCCCAGTTCATTAAACAGCTTGCTGACGATGTCCCGGTCACGCAGGCGGTTGAACGCCAGACGGCGGTTGGCCAGCGTGGGTTCCTTGGCCAGGGTGATCAGCGGCTCAACGACGCGACGCAGTTCCTTGGCCTTGGGCAAGGTGGTCTTGATCGCTTCGTGTTGCAGCAGGGACACTGCCATGTTGCGGAGCATCGCGGCGCGGTGCTCGCTGGTACGGTTCAGCTTACGGAGGCCGTTACGGTGGCGCATGGTGCTTTCCTTTCCTTCAGTTATTGCCGGCAGCCGGATCAGGTACTGCCGGGGGCACCGGGCGGGACCAAAAGGCCCTCACCCTCTTTCAAAAATCAACGCTTGTCGAGACCTTGGGGCGGCCAGTTCTCGAGACGCGAGCCCAGGGTCAGGCCGCGCGAAGCGAGCACTTCCTTGATCTCGTTGAGCGACTTGCGACCCAGGTTCGGGGTCTTCAGCAGCTCGGTCTCGGTACGCTGGATCAGGTCACCGATGTAATAGATGTTTTCGGCCTTCAGGCAGTTGGCCGAACGCACGGTCAGTTCGAGCTCGTCAACCGGACGCAGCAGGATCGGATCGAAGCTGCTCGAACGGGCGGCAGGCGCCTGGTCGAACGCGTCCACCAGATCGGTGCCTTGCAGCTGGGCGAAGACCGCCAGCTGTTCGACCAGGATCTTGGCAGAAGCGCGGATGGCTTCTTCCGGGGAGATCGCACCATTGGTTTCGATCTCCATGACCAGCTTGTCCAGGTCGGTACGCTGTTCCACACGGGCGTTTTCGACGGCGTAGCTGACGCGCTTCACCGGGGAGAACGAAGCGTCGAGCACGATACGGCCGATGGCCTTCGTGGGCTCGTCGCCATAACGGCGCATGTTGCCGGGCACATAGCCGCGGCCCTTCTCGACCTTGATCTGCATGTCCAGCTTGCCGCCTTGCGACAGGTGGGCGATGACATGCTCAGGGTTGATGATCTCGACGTCGTGCGGGGTCTGGATGTCGGCAGCGGTCACAGGACCTTCGCCTTCCTTGCGCAGGACCAGAGTCACTTCTTCGCGGTTGTGCAGGCGGAACACGACGCCCTTGAGGTTCAGCATGATGTGAACCACGTCTTCCTGCACGCCGTCGATGGCGGAGTACTCGTGCAGCACGCCCGCGATCGTCACTTCCGTCGGCGCATAACCCACCATCGAAGACAGCAGCACACGACGCAGGGCGTTGCCCAGCGTGTGGCCATAGCCGCGTTCAAACGGCTCGAGGATCACCTTGGCGCGATGACCGCCCAGGGGCTCCACAGTGATGGATTTGGGTTTGAGCAGATTCGTTTGCATGAGGTCTTTCTTTCAATACCCTCGGTTCGTTACACCGATAAGGCTGAGGGACCAACCGGACCCGCC
Organism: Roseateles sp. SL47; assembly: GCF_026625885.1. Classification (NCBI taxonomy): domain Bacteria; kingdom Pseudomonadati; phylum Pseudomonadota; class Betaproteobacteria; order Burkholderiales; family Sphaerotilaceae; genus Roseateles; species Roseateles sp. SL47. The sequence goes on from NZ_CP113068.1 coordinate 578,547, forward strand.
CCTCAACGGGCGGGCAAAGTCCGGACGAGGAAACGCCAAGCGGCCCCTACAGAACAATGTCTGGGCCGCTTGGCAGGCACGAAAGAATTAACGCGAGTACAACTCAACGATCAGCGATTCGTTGATCTCGGCGCCGAACTCGTCGCGATCCGGCGTCTTCTTGAACACGCCTTCCATCTTCGACACGTCCACGGCCACCCAGGCCGGCAGACCGATCGATTCGGCCAGCTTCAGGCTGTCCACGATACGCAGCTGCTTCTTGGCCTTTTCGCGCACGGCGACGACGTCACCGGCCTTGACCAGGTAGGAAGCGATGTTCACGATTTCACCGTTCACGGTGATGCCCTTGTGCGACACGAGCTGACGTGCTTCAGCGCGGGTCGAACCAAAGCCCATGCGGTACACGACGTTGTCCAGGCGGGACTCCAGCAGCACCAGCAGGTTCACGCCGGTCGAGCCCTTGCGGCGCTCGGCTTCGGCGAAGTAGCGACGGAACTGACGCTCCAGCACGCCGTACATGCGCTTGACCTTCTGCTTTTCGCGCAGTTGCAGACCGAAGTCCGAGGTGCGCTGGCCAGAAGTGCGGCCATGCTGACCGGGCTTGCTGTCGAACTTGGCCTTGTCGCTGATGGCGCGGCGGGCGCTCTTCAGGAACAGGTCGGTGCCTTCACGGCGGGAGAGTTTGGCCTTGGGGCCGAGATAACGTGCCACTTTGCGTGTCCTTCATCAATCTGACGCGGTTCGACCTCACCTGGCGGATGACTCCGCTGGGTCAGGCGCGCACTGCGCGAGTCTGGCCAACTGTTGTTCTGGGCTCAGACGGTGGGCTTCATGCTGAAGTGGCCCGCTGGCTACAGCGCGCCACTTCAGCAAAACGGCCGGCTGGTGCAGTACACCAGCCGGCAGCATCGGAAAAGAGTCCGAAATTATGGCACCAAACACAGTGGTCTGGTGCACCTCAGAGCAACAGCCTTAGATGCGGCGGCGCTTCTGAGGACGGCAGCCGTTGTGCGGCACCGGGGTCACGTCCGAGATCGAGTTGATCCGGATGCCCAGGGCAGCCAGCGCGCGAACCGACGACTCACGACCCGGGCCAGGGCCCTTGATCTTCACGTCCAGGTTCTTGATGCCTTGTTCTTGAGCAGCGCGGCCCGCCACTTCAGCGGCCACCTGGGCTGCGAAGGGGGTGGACTTGCGGGAGCCCTTGAAGCCCTGGCCGCCCGACGAGGCCCAGGACAGCGCACCACCCTGACGATCCGTGATCGTGATGATGGTGTTGTTGAAAGAAGCGTGAACGTGGGCGATGCCGTCGGCAACGTTCTTCCGAACCTTCTTGCGAACGCGCTGGGCAGCCGAGTTATTGGGTGCTTTTGCCATGGTGAGCTTTCTTCAGTTGCCGCGATTACTTCTTGCCAGTAGCCGCCGACTTGCGCGGACCCTTGCGGGTACGGGCATTCGTGCGGGTACGCTGACCGCGCACCGGCAGGCCACGGCGATGGCGGAAGCCACGATAGCAACCCAGGTCCATCAGACGCTTGATGTTGATGGACATCTCGCGACGCAGGTCGCCTTCAATGGTCATGCGGCCCACTTCCTCACGGATCTTTTCCAGATCGGAGTCAGTCAGGTCCTTGACCTTCTTGTCAAACGGAATGCCGCAAGTGGTGCAGATCTTCTGCGCGGTCGTACGGCCAATGCCGTAGATCGAGGTCAGACCGATCTCCGTGTGCTTGTGCGGCGGAATGTTGATACCAGCAATACGTGCCATTTGCGTCCTCTAATTCGCTTGCGGTGTTGCCAATCAGCCTTGACGCTGCTTGTGGCGCGGATCGGTACAGATCACACGCACCACGCCATTGCGACGGATGATCTTGCAATTGCGGCACATCTTCTTGACGGATGCCGAAACTTTCATGGTCTGCTCCTTGACCTAACTTTTCGCTCAATCAGCGTTGATCCGGGGGGTTGCTGTAAAGCTCACTTCGCCCGGAACACGATGCGAGCACGACTCAAATCGTACGGTGTCAATTCCACGGTCACCTTGTCACCAGGAAGGATGCGGATGTAGTGCATGCGCATCTTTCCGGAGATGTGACCGAGAACGACATGACCGTTCTCCAACTTGACGCGAAAGGTTGCATTGGGGAGGTTTTCAAGAATCTCACCCTGCATTTGAATGACGTCGTCTTTCGCCATACCTTCGAAACTTGCTGGATAGGGTCGTGTTGTTTATTTCTGCGGCTCAGCGGCTCAGTTGGCTTTGAAACTTGCCTTCTTGAGCAGCGACTCGTACTGCTGGCTCATCACGTAGGACTGGACCTGGGCCCAGAAATCCATCGTGACGACCACGATGATCAGCAGCGAGGTACCACCAAAATAGAACGGTACGTTGTATTTCAGGGTCAGGAACTCAGGCAGCAAGCACACGCCGGTGATGTACACCGCACCTGCCAGCGTCAGCCGGGACAGGATCTTGTCAATGTGCCGAGCCGTCTGGTCACCTGGACGGATACCGGGGATGAACGCGCCGCTCTTCTTCAGGTTGTCTGCGGTCTCACGGCTGTTGAACACCAGGGCCGTGTAGAAGAAGCAGAAGAAGACGATCGCAGCGGAGTACAGCATCACGTAGATGGGACGGCCAGGACGAAGTTCGTCCGAGATGTCCTTCAACCAGCGCATGCTGTCACCCGTCGCAAACCAGCTGACCAGGGTGGTGGGCAGCAGGATGATCGACGACGCGAAGATCGGCGGAATCACGCCAGACATGTTCAGCTTCAGGGGCAGGTGCGAGCTGGTCCCGCCATACACCTTGTTCCCCACCTGGCGCTTCGCGTAATTGACCAGAATCTTGCGCTGGCCACGTTCCACGAAAACAACCAGAAAGGTCACTGCGGCGATGATGGCGATCACGATGAGGCACGAGAAGATGCTCATCGAACCGGTACGCACCAGCTCCAGCAGACCCCCGACCGCTCCTGGCAGACCTGCAGCGATACCGCCGAAGATCAGGATGGAGATGCCGTTGCCCAGACCGCGCTCGGTGATCTGCTCACCCAGCCACATCAGGAACATCGTGCCGGCCACCAGGCTGGTCACGGTGGTGAGACGGAAGCCGAAGCCCGGGCTCAACACCAGACCCTGGGAGCTCTCCAGAGCGAACGCGATGCTCAGGCTCTGGAAGATCGCCAGGCCGAGCGTCCCGTAGCGGGTGTACTGCGTGATCTTGCGGCGGCCAGCCTCACCTTCCTTCTTCAGCGCTTCCAGGCTCGGCACCACATACGTCATCAACTGCATGACGATGGAGGCTGAGATGTAGGGCATGATGCCCAGCGCGAAGACGGTAAAGCGCGACAGCGCACCGCCCGAGAACATGTTGAACAGGCTCAGGATCCCGCCCTGCTGACCCTTGAACAGCTGCTGCAGCTGGGTGGGGTCGATACCGGGCACCGGGATATGCGCCCCGATGCGGTAGACGACCAACGCCAGCAACAGGAACACGAGCCGGCGACGCAGGTCACCGAACTTGCCGCTCTTGGCCAACTGGGATGCGTTGCTTGCCACTGTTGCCTAGTCCTGTTTGACGCCGATCAAGCGACGGTACCGCCGGCAGCCTCAATGGCCGCCTTGGCACCTGCAGTCGCGCCGATGCCCTTGAGGGACACCTTGCGGCTGATCTCGCCCGACTTGATGACCTTGACCGTCTTGGCCAGTTCCGACACCAGGCCCACGGCCTTCAGCGTCAGGAGGTCGATCTCTTCGGAGGTCAGCGCCTGCAGTTCCGACAGCGTCACTTCAGCGTTGTAGGGACGAGCCAGGGACTTGAAACCACGCTTGGGCAGGCGACGTTGCAGCGGCATTTGACCGCCTTCGAAGCCGACCTTGTGGAAGCCACCAGCACGCGACTTCTGACCCTTGTGACCACGGCCAGCGGTCTTGCCCAGACCGGAGCCGATGCCACGGCCCACGCGACGCTTGGCGTGCTTGGCGCCGGCGGCAGGCTTGATGGTATTGAGTTGCATCTTCTTTCCTCGATTCGCGCGGCGCTTACAGCACCTGCACGAGGTAGGCGATCTTGTTGATCATGCCGCGCACTGCGGGCGTGTCTTCCAGCGTGCGAGTGCTGTTGAGCTTGCGAAGGCCCAGGCCAGTCACGGTAGCACGGTGGGAGGCACGGCAACCGATAGGGCTGCGAACCAGCTTGACCGTCAGAGTTTTCTTGTCAGACATCTCGATCTCCCGGCGATCAGTTGAAGATTTCTTCAACTGTCTTGCCGCGCTTGGCCGCCACTTCGGCGGGCGTGGAGCAGCGCTTGAGCGCGTCCAGCGTGGCACGAACCATGTTGTACGGGTTGGTCGAACCGTGGCTCTTGGTCACGATGTCGGTCACGCCCATCACTTCGAACACAGCGCGCATCGGGCCGCCGGCGATCACGCCGGTACCAGCAGGAGCCGGAGCCATGATCACGTGTGCTGCACCGTGCTCACCCACCACGTTGTGCTGGATGGTGCCGTTGCGCAGTTGCACCTTGATCATGTTGCGACGAGCAGACTCCATCGCCTTTTGCACGGCCACGGGCACTTCCTTGGCCTTGCCCTTGCCCATACCGATACGACCGTCGCCGTCGCCGACCACCGTCAGTGCTGCGAAGGACAGCGTGCGGCCGCCCTTCACCACCTTGGTGACGCGGTTCACCGCAATCATCTTTTCCTTCAGGCCGTCGTCATTGCCTTCGGTCTGAGCGCGGGGTTGAAACTTTGCCATTTCCTAATCCTTTGTGCGTCAGAACTGCAGGCCAGCCTCGCGAGCGGCTTCTGCCAGGGCCTTGACTCGGCCGTGGTAGGCGAAACCAGCGCGATCGAACGCAACCTTCTCGACGCCAGCAGCCTTCGCCTTTTCGGCGATCCGCTTGCCAATCAGCGTCGCGGCGGCCACATTGCCACCCTTGCCGGCGAGTTGGGCGCGAACGTCCTTCTCGGCGGTCGAGGCGCTGGCCAGCACGCGCTGACCGTCTTCGGAGATGACCGAAGCGTAGATGTGCAGGTTCGAGCGGAAGACCGTCAGACGGGCCACGCGCTGCAGCGCAATGCGAGCACGCGTTTGACGCGAACGACGCAGGCGTTGTTCCTTCTTGTTCAGCATGGCGCGGCTCCTTACTTCTTCTTGGTCTCTTTGAGAGAGACCTTTTCGTCGGCGTAACGGATGCCCTTGCCCTTGTAAGGCTCCGGCGGACGGATGGCGCGCACTTCAGCTGCCAGCTGGCCGACCACTTGGCGATCCGCGCCCTTGATCAAGATTTCGGTCTGGGTCGGGCATTCCACCTTGATGCCGGCGGGCATGTCCTTCACAACCGGGTGCGAGAAGCCGATCTGCAGGTTCAGCTTTTGGCCCTGGGCCTGGGCACGGAAGCCCACACCAACCAGGTTCAGCTTCTTTTCGAAGCCCTTGCTGACACCGTTGACCATGTTGGCCAGCAAGGCGCGCATCGTGCCGCTCATCGCATCGGCTTCCGCCGAGTCGTTGGTCGGAACGAAGGTCAGCTTGCCGCCTTCGAGCTTCACCGTGACCAGAGGGTTCACGGCTACGAACAGGGTACCTTGCGGGCCCTTGACGCTGATCTTGTCAGCGGCGATCGTCACTTCCACGCCTTGCGGGACGACGACCGGCATTTTTCCAACGCGGGACATTGTCTGTCTCTCCTTGCGCTTAGGCGACGTAGCAAAGCACTTCGCCGCCGACACCGGCTTGACGTGCCTTGCGGTCAGTCATCACACCCTTGGGAGTGGTGACGATCGCCACGCCCAGGCCATTCATGACCTGGGGAATATCGTGACGGCCCTTGTAGATGCGCAGGCCAGGACGGCTCACGCGCTCGATGCGCTCGATCACCGGGCGACCGGCGTAATACTTCAGCGCAATTTCGAGCTCGGGGCGGGCGGCATCGCCACGCACCGCGAAATCGTCGATATAGCCTTCATCCTTCAGGACCTTGGCGATCGCGACCTTCAGCTTGGACGAAGGCATCACGACGCTGGCCTTCTCAACGCTTTGGGCGTTGCGAATGCGGGTCAGCATATCGGCGATAGGATCACTCATGCTCATACGAAATCTCCTAAACCTGCCGATTACCAGCTGGCCTTGACGACACCGGGGATGTCGCCCTTGAAGGCCAGCTCACGAATCTTGTTACGAGCCAGCCCGAACTTGCGGAAGGTGCCACGGGGGCGACCAGTCAGTTCGCAGCGGTTACGCTGGCGGGTGGGGTTGGCGTTGCGAGGCAGCTTCTGGAGCTCCAGGCGGGCGAGGTAGCGCTCTTCATCCGACTTCTTGCTGTCGTTGATGATGGCCTTCAGTTCCTCGTACTTCTTGGCGTACTTGGCGACCAGTTGGGCGCGCTTCAGCTCACGTTGCTTGATCGAGAGTTTTGCCACAAGTCACCTCAGTTCTTGAACGGGAACTTGAACGCAGCCAGCAGAGCCTTGGCTTCGTCGTCCGTCTTGGCGGTCGTCGTGATGCTGATGTTCAGACCACGCAGAGCATCCACCTTGTCGTATTCGATTTCGGGGAAGATGATCTGTTCTTTGACGCCGATGTTGTAGTTGCCACGGCCATCGAACGAGCGACCGGAGATACCACGGAAGTCGCGAACGCGCGGCAGAGCCACGGTCACGAAACGGTCCAGGAATTCGTACATCTGGGCACCACGCAGGGTGACCATGCAGCCGATGGGCACGCCGTCACGGATCTTGAAGCCAGCGATGGCCTTCTTCGACTTGGTGACCACGGGCTTCTGTCCGGCGATCTTGGTCAGGTCGCCAACGGCGTGATCCATGACCTTCTTGTCGGCAACAGCCTCGCTCACGCCCATGTTCAGGGTGATCTTGGTGATGCGCGGCACTTCCATCACGGACTTGTACCCGAACTTCTCGGTCAGGCTGGGCACGACCTTTTCGCGATAAAACGCTTGCAAACGAGCCATGTCTAACCTCTTAAGCCTTGATCTCTTCGCCGGTCGACTTGAACACGCGCACCCGCTTGCCATCGGCGCCGAGCTTGATGCCCACGCGATCGGCCTTGCCGGCTGCGGCGTTGAAGATCGCCACGTTGGATTGGTGGATGGGCATGGCCTTGTCGACGATGCCACCAGTCGTGCCCTTCAGGGGGTTGGGCTTGACATGCTTCTTGACGATGTTGATGCCGTCGACCACCACGTGGTCGGCATCGACGCGCAGCGTCACGGTGCCGCGCTTACCCTTGTCGCGGCCGGTCAGAACGATGACCTCGTCGCCTTTGCGGATCTTGTTCATTGGCAATACCTTTGTCTGTGCGAGGCTTAGAGCACCTCAGGCGCCAGCGACACGATCTTCATGAAACGCTCGGTACGCAGTTCACGCGTGACCGGGCCGAAGATACGGGTGCCGATGGGCTCCAGCTTGGCGTTCAGCAGCACGGCGGCATTGCCGTCGAACTTGACCAGGGAGCCGTCTTGACGGCGCACGCCCTTGGCCGTGCGAACCACCACCGCGTTATAGACCTCGCCCTTTTTGACGCGGCCGCGCGGAGCAGCTTCCTTGATGCTGACCTTGATGATGTCGCCAATATGGGCATAACGGCGCTTGGAACCACCCAGCACCTTGATGCACATGACGGACTTGGCGCCAGTGTTGTCCGCGACGTCGAGTCGCGATTGCATTTGGATCATGTCTGTCCCCAACTTTTCCCGTTCAGGCAACTGCGACCATCGCAGCCATCCAGAGCGGTCAGTCTTGGGCCCGTAAGCCATTCACCTGTCGCTTGATGCCGCGACCCGCGCCTGGCCTGCTTGGGCAAGAAACCGAGAACCGAAGTAAATGCCGCATTCACCAGTGTTGGAGGAGCCCCAAGACGGGACCCTGACTGACAAATGCCGCACTGTGGATTGACCTCATCCGCTTGTACGGTTAACCAGCCCGGTTCGGCCAGCGCCCCTGCACCCACAAATGAAATCGCACTTCGGCGAAGCAGCGGATTATGCCTGGGGCATTCTCCGCCTGTCAACCAAGGGCTTCGCACCGATCTCGGTGCGCACCCCGGGCTGTTGGATGGATCGTGAATTACTGCAGCGAATGAACGCTGCAAGAGCTCTCACGACCCGGATGGGCACCAGGGCAACAATTACAGCGCCTTGGCCTGCGCCAACAGCGTGGCCGCATCACTCACTTCGAACTTGCCCGGCGCCTCGATGTTCAAGGTCTTCACCACGCCGTCCTTGACCAGCATGGAGTAGCGCTGCGAACGCAGGCCCATGCCGCGCGCGGCCAGGTCCAGCGTCAGCCCGGTGGCCTGGGTAAAGGTGGCACTGCCATCGGCCATCATGCGAACCTTGCCCGCAGTCTTCTGGTCACGGCCCCAGGCGCCCATGACAAAGGCGTCGTTGACCGACACGCACCAGATCTCATCCACGCCGGCAGCCTTGAAATCGCCCGCCGCAGCGACGTAACCCGGCACATGCTGCGCCGAGCATGTCGGGGTGAAGGCGCCCGGCAGGGCGAAGATGGCAATGGTCTTGCCGGAGCTCAGCTTCTGGATATCGAAGCTGTTGGGACCCAGGGAGCAGCCCTCGCCCTCGACTTCGATGAATTCCTGCAGGCTGCCTGCGGGCAGATGGTCGCCAACTTTCAACATGGTTCTCTCCTTGATGGATGCCCGCGCATCATGCCCGCCCTGGAAAGAACGGGCCGGATCGGGGCCATAAAAGAAAAAGGCCGGGATACCGCTTGCACGGTATTCCAGCCTCTTGGCTCATCAGGGCAGCACCGCCACACCCCAACGATTCACGGCCTTGACGGCAGCAAAGATTAGACCAGCTGAGCCTTTTGGACCAGGCGGGTCACCACCCAGCTCTTGGTCTTGGACAGCGGACGACCTTCGGCGATCTCGACCACGTCACCCATCTTGTACTCGCCATTTTCGTCATGGGCGTGGTACTTGCGGGAACGGGCCACGATCTTGCCGTACAGCTCGTGCTTGGCACGACGCTCCACCAGCACGGTCACGGTCTTGGCGCGCTTGTCGCTGACAACGCGACCGACCAGGGTGCGAGTGTTCTTTTCTTGAGCTTGCGTCATTTCGCGGCTCCCTTCTTCTCGGCCAGGATGGTCTTGGCGCGGGCGATGTCACGACGCGTCTTGCCCAGCACCGTGGTGTCGGACAGTTGTTGCGTCGCCTTTTGCATGCGCAGACCGAAGTGAGCCTTCAGCAGATCGGTGACTTCCTTTTCCAGGGCAGCCACGTCCTTGGCGCGCAGTTCAGATGCTTTCATGGTGTTCTCCAATCAGGCGCCGAGCTGGCGGGTCACGAAGGTGCAACGCAGCGGCAGCTTTGCAGAGGCCAGCGTGAATGCTTCGCGAGCCAGAGCTTCAGGCACGCCGTTGATCTCGTAGAGCACCTTGCCGGGCTGGATTTCAGCCACGTAGTACTCCGGGTTGCCCTTACCGTTACCCATACGGACTTCGGCGGGCTTCTGCGAGATCGGCTTGTCCGGGAAGATGCGGATAAAGATGCGGCCACCGCGCTTGATGTGGCGCGAGATGGCACGACGAGCCGCTTCAATCTGGCGAGCCGTGATGCGACCGCGTTCGGTCGCCTTCAGGCCGAAGTCGCCAAAAGCAACGGTTGCGCCGCGGGTCGCCACGCCAGTGTTACGACCCTTTTGCTCCTTGCGGTATTTGCGACGAGCAGGTTGCAGCATGTTTATTCTCCTTTGGCCTCACCAGCGGCGGGCTTGCGCACCACACGCTTGGCTGCCGGCTTGGCATCGCCACCTTCGGCGGGCTTGTCGCCACGGCCACGGCCACCCGGGGCACCCGGACGAGCGTTGCGACGCGGACGACGGTCGTCTTCAGCACCAGCGGGGGTGTTGATCACGGGGGCCTCGCCATTGGCCAGGCGGTCACCGCGGTACACCCACACCTTCACGCCGATGACGCCGTAGGTGGTCTTGGCTTCGGAGAAGCCGTAGTCGATGTCTGCCTTCAGGGTGTGCAGAGGCACACGGCCTTCACGGTACCACTCGGTACGAGCGATTTCGATACCGTTCAGACGGCCGGCGGACATGATCTTGATGCCCTGGGCGCCCAGACGCATCGCGTTCTGCATCGCACGCTTCATGGCGCGACGGAACATGATGCGCTTTTCGAGCTGCTGGGTGATCGAGTCGGCGATCAGCTGAGCATCGATTTCAGGCTTGCGCACTTCTTCGATGTTCACAGCGACGGGCACGCCCAGACGCTTGGTCAGCTCGGCCTTCAGGTTCTCGATGTCCTCGCCCTTCTTGCCGATCACCACGCCCGGACGTGCCGAGTAGATGGTGATGCGAGCGTTCTTGGCCGGACGCTCGATCAGGATGCGCGAAACGGCGGCGTTCTTCAGCTTGGCCTTCAGGAACTCGCGCACTTGCAGATCTTCAGCCAGCATGCTGGCGAAGTTCTGGTTGTTCGCGTACCAGCGCGACGCCCAGTTACGGGTGACGGGCAGGCGGAAGCCAGTCGGATGAATTTTCTGTCCCATAGTCTTCCTTCAGGCTCAGTTGCCGACGGTCACGTAGATGTGGCAGGTCGGCTTGCTGATGCGGTTGCCGCGGCCCTTGGCGCGAGCCGAGAAGCGCTTCAGCGTAGTGCCCTGTTCCACATAGATCGAAGTGACCTTCAGCTCGTCAATGTCGGCACCGTCGTTGTGCTCGGCATTGGCGATCGCCGATTCCAGCGCCTTCTTGATGATCAGAGCGGCCTTCTTCTGGGTGAATTCCAGGATGTTCAGCGCTTGATCCACCTTCTTGCCGCGGATCAGGTCCGCCGCCAGGCGGCCCTTATCAAACGACAGGCGGACGCCACGAACGATTGCTTTGGTTTCCATCGTCGCCATCCTTACTTCTTCCCGGCCTTCTTGTCGGCCGGGTGGCCCTTGAAGGTGCGGGTCAGTGCGAATTCACCCAGCTTGTGACCGACCATCTGGTCCGACACATAGACGGGGACGTGCTGCTTGCCGTTGTGCACGGCGATCGTCAGACCGATGAACTCGGGCAGGATCGTCGAGCGGCGCGACCAGGTCTTGATGGGCTTCTTGTCCTTGATGGCAACAGCCTTGTCGACCTTGGCCATCAAGTGATGGTCCACGAAGGGACCCTTTTTGAGGGAACGAGCCATGGTGGTCTACCCCTTACTTCTTGCGACGCGAGACGATGAAAGTCTGCGTGCGCTTGTTGTTACGAGTGCGGTAGCCCTTCGTCAGGGTGTTCCACGGCGACACAGGCGCCTGGCCTTCACCCGTACGACCCTCACCACCACCGTGCGGGTGGTCAACCGGGTTCATGGCGGTACCACGCACGGTCGGGCGGATACCCTTCCAGCGGATGGCGCCGGCCTTGCCGTACTGACGCAGGCTGTGCTCTTCGTTGCTCACTTCACCGATGGTGGCGCGGCAGTCGATGTGAACACGGCGGACTTCACCGGAACGCAGGCGGATCTGGGCATAAGCACCGTCACGCGCCATCAGCACCACGGAGGCACCGGCGGAGCGAGCGATCTGAGCACCCTTGCCCGGCAGCATTTCCACGCAGTGGATCGTCGAACCCACGGGGATGTTGCGGATGGGCAGCGTGTTGCCAACCTTGATCGGGGCTTCAGCGCCGCTCAGGATGGACGTGCCGACTTCCAGGTTGCGCGGGGCGATGATGTAGCGACGTTCGCCGTCGGCATAGCACACCAGAGCGATGTGAGCCGTACGGTTGGGGTCGTACTCGATACGCTCGACCTTGGCCGGGATGCCGTCCTTGTTGCGACGGAAGTCCACCACACGGTAGTGGTGCTTGTGACCACCGCCCTTGTGGCGCATCGTGATGTGACCGTTGTTGTTACGGCCAGAGTTCTGCTTCTGGGGCTCGAGCAGCGATGCTTCGGGAGCGCCCTTGTGCAGGTGCTTGTGCACCACCTTCACCACGCCACGACGGCCAGGCGAAGTCGGCTTGACTTTAACGACGGCCATTACGCAGCCTCCCCGGAGAAGTTGAGCTCTTGGCCCGCCTTCAGCGACACATACGCCTTCTTGACGTGGTCGCGACGACCCAGACGGCCACCAAAGCGCTTGGTCTTGCCCTTCTGGTTCACGACGTTCACGGCTTCGACTTCGACCTTGAACATCAGTTCAACAGCAGCCTTGATTTCAGGCTTGGTCGCGTCGCGCAGGACCTTGAACAGGACTTGGTTGTGCTTTTCGCCGGCAGCCGTGGCCTTTTCGGACACGATCGGGGCCAGCAGCACCTTGGCCAGACGGCCTTCAGCAAACTTGGGCGCGCTCATGCCAGCATCTCCTTCAGTTGCTCGATCGCAGCCTTGGTCACCAGCACCTTCTTGTAGAAGACCAGCGACAGGGGATCGACATAGCGCGGCTCCACCACCAGCACGTTGGCCAGGTTGCGCGAGGCCAGCAGCAGGTTGTCGTCCACGGAGTCGGAGATCACCATGACGTGATCCAGACCCATGCCCTTAAGCTTGGCAGCCAGCAGCTTGGTCTTGGGGGCGTCGATCGAGATCGAATCCACCACGGCCAGGCGGCCTTCGCGAGCCAGCTGCGACAGGATGGCGGCCATACCGGCGCGGTACATCTTCTTGTTCAGCTTGTGCGAGAAGTTCTCGTCAGGCTTGTTCGGGAAGATGCGACCGCCCCCACGCCACAGCGGCGAGGAGGTCATACCAGCACGGGCGTTACCAGTACCCTTCTGACGGAACGGCTTCTTCGTCGAGTGACGAACTTCAGCACGGGTCAGTTGAGCGCGGGTGCCTTGGCGGGCATTGGCTTGATAGGCGACGACGACCTGGTGCACCAGGGCTTCGTTGTAATCGCGTGCGAACAGGGTGTCCGGAGCATCCACTTTGGAAGTGGCCTGGCCCTGCTCATTCAGGAGCTCGAGCTGCATCAGTTAGCTCCTTTCTTGACCTTGACCTTGACGGCGGGACGGATCACAACGAATCCTTCCTTCGCGCCAGGAACGGCACCGCGCACGAACACCAGCTGGCGCGCTTCGTCGATACGGACCACGTCCAGGTTCTGGACGGTCACGGTGACGTCGCCGAGGTGGCCGGACATCTTCTTGCCGGGGAACACACGGCCCGGATCCTGGGCCATCGAGATCGAGCCGGGCACATTGTGCGAGCGGCTGTTACCGTGCGAGGCACGTTGCGATCCGAAGTTGTGACGCTTGATGGTGCCCGTGAAGCCCTTACCGATCGACGTGCCTTGCACGTCCACCTTCTGGCCTTCAGCGAACAGGGTCACCGGAACAGTGCCGCCAGCCTTGTATTCGGCGGCGATGTCCGCGGCAACGCGGAATTCCTTCAGGATTTCGCCAGCTTCGACGCCAGCCTTGGCGAGGTGACCCGCTTCAGGCTTGGTGACGCGGGACGCCTTGCGAGCGCCGTAGGTCACTTGGATGGCGCTGTAGCCGTCGATTTCTTCGGTCTTGACCTGGGTCACGCGGTTGTTGGACACGTCCAGCACGGTCACGGGGACGGTATCACCGTCGACCGTGTACACACGCATCATGCCCACCTTGCGGCCCAGCAATCCGAGACGATTGCTAAGACTCATGGTTTTCTCCTGACCTCCAACACCACGACGGAGACACCGCCGACTGCGCCGGAAATCATTTCACGCACCCCGACATCGGTTGGCCGGGGCTGACAAGCATCGCTCGCAAGCGGTGACCTGGGTAAAGGCCATGGACGCTGCTCTTGAATCGATGCGACGACACCGCACAAGAAAACCTTGTGCGGAAAAGCTGGCGAGTATAGCGCCCGATGCGCCATTGCTGCAAGTTGCAGCAGTGGGCTTACCGCACGTTCGATCAACAAAAAAACAGCAAAAAAAGCGACCCGAAGGTCGCTTTGAGTGGCACGGAAGGACAAGCCCTCCGCCGCCTCCGCATCACTGCAGCTTGATTTCGACGTCCACGCCGGCCGGCAGGTCCAGCTTCATCAGCGCGTCAACCGTCTTGTCGGTCGGGTCGATGATGTCCATCAGACGCTGGTGGGTACGGATCTCAAACTGGTCGCGCGAGGTCTTGTTGACGTGCGGCGAACGCAGGATGTCGAAGCGCTCCTTGCGGGTCGGCAGCGGCACGGGGCCGCGCACGATGGCGCCGGTACGCTTGGCGGTATCCACAATCTCCAGGGCCGACTGGTCAATCAGCTTGTAGTCGAAGGCCTTGAGGCGGATACGGATCTTTTGCTTGGTAGACATGACTATTCCTTCAAAGAGCGACGCAAAGCCCTGTCGGGCGATGCGGGAGAGCTGTTGTCAACATCGGCCGGCCGATGGATCGACCGGCCGATGCCGCCAGCAAAAGATTTACTCGATGATGGTGGCCACGACGCCCGAGCCGACGGTACGACCGCCTTCACGGATGGCGAAGCGCAGACCTTCTTCCATGGCGATCGGAGCGATCAGCTTCACGGTGATGCTGACGTTGTCGCCAGGCATGACCATTTCCTTGTCCTTCGGCAGCTCCACGGCACCCGTCACGTCCGTCGTGCGGAAGTAGAACTGGGGACGGTAGTTGTTGAAGAACGGAGTGTGACGGCCGCCTTCTTCCTTGCTCAGCACATAGATCTCAGCAGTGAAGTGGGTGTGCGGCTTGATCGAACCCGGCTTGGCCAGCACTTGGCCACGCTCCACGTCTTCGCGCTTGGTGCCGCGCAGCAAGATACCGACGTTGTCGCCAGCCTGACCTTGGTCCAGCAGCTTGCGGAACATTTCCACGCCGGTCACGGTGGTCTTTTGCAGATCACGGATACCGACGATTTCGATTTCCTCGCCGACCTTGATGATGCCGCGCTCCACACGACCGGTCACCACGGTGCCACGGCCAGAGATCGAGAACACGTCTTCCACCGGCAGCAGGAAAGCGCCGTCCACAGCGCGCTCAGGCGTCGGGATGTAGCTGTCCAGCGCATCGGCCAGGCGCATGATGGCTTGCTCGCCCAGGTCGCCCTTGTCGCCTTCCAGCGCCAGCTTGGCCGAACCCTTGATGATCGGGGTGTCGTCGCCCGGGAAGTCGTACTTGCTCAGCAGCTCGCGGACTTCCATTTCCACCAGCTCCAGCAGCTCGGCGTCGTCCACCATGTCGCACTTGTTCAGGAACACGATGATGTACTTCACGCCCACCTGACGCGCCAGCAGGATGTGCTCGCGGGTCTGGGGCATCGGGCCGTCAGCGGCCGAGCACACCAGGATCGCGCCGTCCATCTGGGCAGCGCCGGTGATCATGTTCTTCACATAGTCAGCGTGGCCGGGGCAGTCAACGTGCGCGTAGTGGCGGTTGGCCGTCTCGTATTCCACGTGAGCGGTGTTGATCGTGATGCCGCGGGCCTTTTCTTCCGGAGCCGCGTCGATCTGGTCGTAGGCCTTGGCTTCGCCGCCAAACTTCGAGGCCAGCACGGTTGCGATAGCAGCCGTCAGCGTGGTCTTGCCATGGTCAACGTGACCAATCGTGCCCACGTTCACGTGCGGCTTGGTACGTTCAAACTTACCTTTTGCCATTTCAATTCTCCAAAAAGAGCATCAATCCAGTCTATTGGTTTAGCGTTTCCGTTGGAGTCAAAACCCCTGGCGGCTGGCAACCCGGCAACCCCAACGAAGACGATTCTGAAAAACGAAGATCCCCACACCCAGCGCGGCCGTCAGGCCCGCGCCCCTCCAGCGGTGCCGGTGGACTGGCTCTGCCAGTCCACTCGGCTCGCCCCCTGATGGGGGCCGCCGTCAGGCGGTAGGGAGAGAGAGCTTACTTCGCCCGTGCGGTGATGATGGCGTCCGCCACATTCTTCGGAGCTTCAGCGTAGTGCTTGAACTCCATCGTGTATGTAGCACGACCTTGCGTTGCGGAACGCAGCGAGGTCGAGTAGCCGAACATTTCCGACAGCGGCACTTCGGCCTTGATGACCTTGCCACCACCGACCATGTCGTCCATGCCTTGCACCATGCCGCGACGCGAGGACAGATCGCCCATCACGGTACCAGCATAGTCTTCCGGCGTTTCCACTTCCACGGCCATCATCGGCTCGAGGATCACGGGGCTGGCGCGGCGGCAGGCTTCCTTGAAGCCCATCGAAGCGGCCATCTTGAACGCGTTTTCGTTCGAGTCCACATCGTGGTACGAACCGAAGGTCAGCGTGACCTTCACGTCCACAACGGGGTAGCCCGCCAACACGCCGTTCGGCAGGGTGTCGATCACGCCCTTTTCCACCGCCGGGATGTACTCGCGAGGCACCACACCGCCCTTGACGGCGTCCACGAACTCGAAGCCCTTGCCGGCTTCTTGCGGTTCGACCGTCAGCACCACGTGACCGTACTGGCCCTTACCACCGGACTGGCGAACGAACTTGCCTTCGACGTCCTGGACAGCCTTGCGAATGGTTTCGCGGTAGGCCACCTGCGGCTTGCCGACGTTGGCTTCAACGCTGAACTCGCGCTTCATGCGGTCCACGATGATTTCCAGGTGCAGCTCGCCCATGCCGGAAATGATGGTCTGGCCGGATTCTTCGTCGGTCCGCACGCGGAACGACGGATCTTCTGCAGCCAGACGACCCAGGGCCAGACCCATCTTTTCCTGGTCAGCCTTGGTCTTGGGTTCCACGGCCTGCGAAATCACAGGCTCAGGGAAGACCATCTTTTCCAGGGTGATGACGGCTTCCGGATCGCACAGCGTCTCACCGGTGGTCACTTCCTTCAGGCCCACGCAAGCAGCGATGTCGCCCGCCAGAATTTCCTTGATTTCTTCACGCTGGTTGGCGTGCATCTGCAGGATCCGGCCGATACGTTCCTTCTTGCCCTTGATCGGGTTGTAGACGGTCGAGCCGGATTGCAGCACGCCCGAATACACGCGAACGAAGGTCAGCTGGCCGACGAACGGGTCGGTCATCAGCTTGAAAGCCAGAGCGGCGAACTTTTCGCTGTCGTCAGCCTTGCGGGTGACTTCCTTGTCGTCTTCGTCCGTGCCGGACACCGGGGGAATGTCCACCGGGGAAGGCAGGAAGTCGATGACGGCGTCCAGCATGCGCTGCACGCCCTTGTTCTTGAAGGCGGTGCCGCACAGCATCGGCTGGATCTCGGTGGCGATCGTGCGGGTACGCAGCGCCAGCTTGATTTCAGCTTCGGTCAGTTCGCCCGACTCCAGGTACTTGTTCATCAGATCTTCGCTGGCTTCAGCAGCCGCTTCGATCATCTTTTCGCGCCATTCGTTCGCGGTCGCCACGAGGTCGGCCGGGATGTCCTGGTACTCGAACTTCATGCCCTGGGAGGCTTCGTCCCAAATGATGGCCTTCATCTTGAGCAGGTCCACCACGCCGGTGAAGTTTTCTTCGGCGCCGATGGGGATCACGATGGGCACAGGGTTGGCCTTCAGGCGGGTCTTCATCTGGTCAACGACCTTGAAGAAGTTCGCGCCGGTACGGTCCATCTTGTTGACGAACGCGAGGCGGGGCACCTTGTACTTATTGGCCTGGCGCCAGACGGTTTCCGACTGGGGCTGCACGCCACCCACGGCGCAGTACACCATGCAGGCGCCGTCCAGGACGCGCATGGAACGCTCCACCTCGATGGTGAAGTCCACGTGCCCGGGGGTGTCGATGATGTTGAAACGATGCTCGGGGTAGGACATGTCCATGCCCTTCCAGAAGCAGGTCGTCGCGGCCGACGTGATCGTGATGCCGCGCTCTTGCTCCTGTTCCATCCAGTCCATCGTGGCGGCGCCGTCGTGCACCTCACCGATCTTGTGGTTCACACCGGTGTAGAACAGGATACGTTCGGTCGTCGTGGTCTTGCCGGCATCGATGTGCGCGGAAATACCGATGTTGCGGTAGCGCTCGATGGGGGTCTTGCGGGACATGGTGTCACTCCAAATGCATGGAGCCGCCAGCGGGTTGGTAAAAACCCGAGGCGGCCAGGAAGGTCTTGTTTAGAAACGGAAGTGCGAGAACGCCTTGTTGGCGTCGGCCATACGGTGCACTTCGTCGCGCTTCTTCATCGCGCCACCGCGGCCTTCAGCAGCTTCCAGCAGTTCGTTGGCCAAACGTTGGGCCATCGACTTCTCACCGCGCTTGCGTGCCGATTCCTTGAGCCAGCGCATGGCCAGAGCCAGACGGCGGACGGGGCGAACTTCCACGGGAACTTGGTAGTTCGCACCGCCAACACGACGGGACTTCACTTCGACCATGGGCTTCACGTTGTTCAGCGCGATCATGAACACTTCCAGCGGATCTTTGCCGGACTTGTTCTCGACCTGTTCCAGGGCGCCATAAATGATGCGCTCTGCGACGGCCTTCTTGCCCGATTCCATGATGACGTTCATGAACTTGGACAGATCAACGCTGCCGAACTTGGGATCGGGCAGGATTTCGCGCTTGGGTACTTCGCGACGACGTGGCATGGGAGTCTTCCTTCAATGCTTCAGTTGGCTGGCTTTCGCCTGCCGCGGATCTCCACCACCTATTGGGGGGATCCACTTACTCGGTTGTGGGTGCACATGCACCGAAACCGCAACAATTTGGTGACCGTTGTCCTGAGACCTCGGCAGCCAAAACCTGGGCTGATTAGGCCTTCTTCGGACGCTTCGCGCCGTACTTGGAACGCGATTGCTTGCGGTCCTTCACGCCCTGCAGGTCCAGAGAACCGCGGACGATGTGGTAACGCACACCGGGCAAGTCCTTGACACGGCCGCCGCGCACGAGCACGACGCTGTGTTCTTGCAGGTTGTGGCCTTCACCGCCGATGTACGAGATGACCTCGAAACCGTTGGTCAGGCGCACCTTGGCCACTTTACGCAGAGCCGAGTTCGGCTTCTTCGGGGTGGTGGTGTACACGCGGGTGCAGACGCCACGGCGCTGCGGGCACGACTGCATAGCCGGCGACTTGGATTTCGTCACCTCGGTCTCACGACCGTGGCGCACGAGCTGATTGATGGTTGGCATAAGTAACTTGTTCCCGTTTGAAGTCACAGCTTCAGCGGCAGTGAGAGGCGCGGCCAGTTCGACGACCCAGAAGACAAGCGACAAAAGCGCAGCGCCGACCTTGATCGCGGCACCACGCCCTCACTGCCTTCCGAACGTTTTCACTCGCTTCCCTGAATGGGGCTCAGTTGGCTCTACCGTACCTGGGCCGAGATCCGCTATATCCGTGATATCCGTGATATCCGCGTATTCGGCAGGTGGGCAGGGCCCAGGGGATCAAGCCCCCTTTTCAAGCCCCTTCAGGCGCATCTATACACGCTGAAGAGCCCGCGATTGTAGGCCAGTTCGCCGAAAACGCACAAGGCGCTATGCTGGCTGCCCCCATGAACCCTGCTGTTTTACCTTCATTGCCGCCGGCCTCACCCATCGGGCCCCTGCCCCTGCGCGTCGTTCTGGACACTCAGATCGTCATGGATTGGCTGGTTTTTGATGAACCACGCATCCGGCCGATCA
The DNA here is from genome assembly GCF_026625885.1 of Roseateles sp. SL47. Classification (NCBI taxonomy): domain Bacteria; kingdom Pseudomonadati; phylum Pseudomonadota; class Betaproteobacteria; order Burkholderiales; family Sphaerotilaceae; genus Roseateles; species Roseateles sp. SL47. The sequence continues at coordinate 598,035 of NZ_CP113068.1, forward strand.
TTGCCCGCGTCGAAAGCCGGCACTTACTTTGGACTGCCACGGCCCCGATGAAAGCGGAAATGCTGCACGTGCTGGGGCGCGGAGTGGCTGCGCGCTATTCCCCGGACCTGGCGCGGATCCATGCGGCATTTCAACAGCACTGTGAATTCATCGAAGTGCCGGTACTGGGCATTTCGCGTCCGCGATGCAGTGACGAGGACGACCAGAAGTTCATTGACCTGGCGCTGCACTTGGCGGTGTCGCAGCCCACGGTCCTTCTTTCCCGGGATCGGGCTGTCTTGAAGGTGGCGAAGCGCGCGGCGAAGTTGGGATTATCGATTCTGTCTCCCGATGCGTGGCTCCAGCGCCACGCCACCACGGCACTCACAGACCTCGCCTCCCAGTAGCCTCTGCATCCGACAGGGGGGGCCGACCCGAGCTCGGGCTTGGGCTCGGATGGACATCGAGATTGGGCTCGGGATGGGGATGGGCGTTGTTGATCTCGGCCTCTTCGTTCAGTGTTTTTTCGCACGACTCGGTCCGGAGGCATGCGGGCGGAGGCTTCTGCGTAAGTCAAGGAGGAGCCCCGAAGGGGCGGGGGACATGGAGCAGAAGCCTCCGCCCGCATGCCTCCAGCGCCCGCTGCAGCCCCCCCAGAACCCGCCCGCCTCCAGCGCCCGCCCAGGCCCCTCCCCCCAGTCCGAACCCTGAGCGAAAAAAAAGGCTGCCCCCTTTCGGGTCGGCAGCCTTTTCAGCCGGACCGGCGGTTTCACCCGCCGGTCTCAGTCACTCAGGGTGATGAGTCCGCTCAAACGCTCGGCGTGTCGTCCGCATCCAGGGCGGACAGTTGCACCGCCGCCATTTCCTCGGCTTCCTGCATCGCGATGGAACGGCGCTCTGCGTCGTCCATCTCTTCCTTGACGCGACGCGCCTGGTGGAAGGCCATACCGGTACCGGCCGGGATCAGACGACCCACGATCACGTTTTCCTTCAGACCGCGCAGCTCGTCGCGCTTGCCCATGATGGCCGCTTCGGTCAGCACGCGCGTGGTTTCCTGGAAGGAAGCCGCCGAGATGAACGAATCGGTGGACAGCGATGCCTTGGTGATCCCCAGCAGCACGTCGGAGTGGGTGGCAATGATCTTGCCTTCGCCACGCAGACGGTCGTTGGTATCCAGCAGCTCCGAACGTTCGACCTGTTCGCCGGTGATGTAGGACGAATCGCCCGGGTTGACGATCTGCACGCGGCGCAGCATCTGGCGAACGATCACCTCGATGTGCTTGTCGTTGATCTTCACGCCCTGCAGACGGTAAACGTCTTGCACTTCGTCCACGATGTAGCGAGCCAGTTCCTCGATCCCCAGCAGGCGCAGGATGTCCTGCGGATCCGCCGGGCCGTCGACGATCAGTTCGCCGCGGTTCACCACCTGACCTTCGTGCACCAGGATGTTCTTTTCCTTGGGCACCAGCACTTCGTGCTTGCGGCCTTCCGGATCGGTGATCTCCAAGCGCACCTTGCCCTTGGTCTCCTTACCAAACGAGACCGTACCGGTCTGCTCGGCCAGGACACCCGCGTCCTTCGGCGAACGGGCTTCGAAGAGCTCGGCCACGCGGGGCAGACCCCCGGTAATGTCGCGAGTCTTCTGACCTTCCACCGGGATACGGGCCAGCACTTCGCCGGGCGCCAGATCCTGGCCGTCGCGCACCTGGATCAGAGCGCCGACCTGGAAGCCGATCGTCACCGAGTGGTCGGTACCGGGGATCTTCACCTCGTTGCCCTGGGCATCCAGCAGCTTCACCTGCGGACGAACCACCTTGGCTGCACCACGACGCTTCGGATCGATCACCACCAGGGTGGACAGACCGGTCACTTCGTCGACCTGCTTGGCCACCGTCACGCCTTCTTCGACGTTCTCGAACTTCGCCTGACCGGCGAATTCCGTGATGATCGGGCGGGTCAGCGGGTCCCAATTGGCCAGGATGGTGCCAGCCTTGATGGTCTGGTCAGCCTTGATGTTGAGCAGCGCACCGTACGGCACCTTGTGACGCTCACGCTCGCGGCCGTGCGGGTCGGAGATGACGATTTCGCCGGAACGGGAAATCACCACCAACTCGCCCTTGCCGTTGGTCACGTAGCGCATCGTGGCATTGAAGCCGATGATGCCGTCCGACTTGGCTTCCACGCTGGAGGCCACGGCCGCACGCGAAGCCGCACCACCGATGTGGAAGGTACGCATCGTCAGCTGCGTGCCCGGCTCACCGATCGACTGTGCAGCAATCACGCCCACGGCCTCACCGGTGTTGACCAGGCCGCCACGACCCAGGTCGCGGCCATAGCACTTCGCGCACAGACCGAAGCGGGTGCCACAGGTCAGCGGCGTGCGGACCTTCACCTCGTCCACGCCGGCTTGTTCCAGCAGGTCCAGGGTGTCTTCGTCCAGCATGTTGCCGGCGGTCAGCAGCAGCGCCTGCGTTTCCGGGTGCATCACATCCACGGCAGCCACACGACCCAGGATACGGTCGCGCAGAGACTCGATCACCTCACCGCCTTCCACCAGGGCGCGCATGTTGATGCCGTTGTCGGTGCCGCAATCGGATTCGGTCACGACCAGATCCTGCGTCACGTCCACCAGACGACGCGTCAGGTAGCCCGAGTTTGCGGTCTTCAGCGCCGTATCCGCCAGGCCCTTACGAGCACCGTGGGTGGAAATGAAGTACTGCAGAACGTTCAGACCTTCGCGGAAGTTCGCGGTGATCGGCGTTTCAATGATGGAGCCGTCCGGCTTGGCCATCAGGCCCCGCATACCGGCCAGCTGGCGGATCTGGGCCGCGCTACCGCGGGCACCGGAGTCAGCCATCATGTAGATGGAGTTGAAGGACTCCTGCTCCACTTCCTTGCCGTTGCGGTCCAGGATCTTTTCCTTGGACAGCTGCGACATCATCACCTTGCCGACTTCGTCACCGGTCTTGCCCCAGATGTCCACCACCTTGTTGTAGCGTTCACCGGCGGTCACCAGACCCGAGACGTACTGCTGCTCGATCTCCTTGACTTCCTTCTCGGCGCGATCGATCAGCTCGACCTTCTGCTTGGGCACCAGCATGTCGTCGATGGCGATCGAGATGCCGGCACGCGTGGCCAGACGGAAGCCGGACTGCAGCAGCTTGTCTGCCAGCACCACGGTTTCCTTCAGGCCGCACTTGCGGAAGGAGGTGTTGATCAGGCGCGAGATTTCCTTCTTCTTCAGCGCCTTGTTGATGTTGCTGAAGGGCAGGCCCTTGGGCAGGATTTCCGACAGGATCGCGCGGCCCACGGTGGTGTCCACCAGCTTGGTCTCGGGAACCCACTCGCCGGTGTCCTTGTCCTTGCTGTACTCGGTCAGGCGCACGCTGATCTTGGCGGTCACTTCCACCGCACCGGTATCCAGCGCGCGGATGACTTCGGCGATGTCCGAGAACACCATGCCTTCACCCCGGCCGTTCGTACGCTCACGAGTGGCGTAGTACAGGCCCAGCACCACGTCTTGCGACGGGACGATGGATGGTTCGCCGGAGGCCGGGAACAGCACGTTGTTGGAGGCCAGCATCAGCACGCGGGCTTCCATCTGCGCTTCGATGGACAGCGGCACGTGAACGGCCATCTGGTCACCGTCGAAGTCGGCGTTGAAGGCCGCGCAGACGAGCGGATGCAGCTGAATCGCCTTGCCTTCGATCAGCACCGGTTCAAAGGCCTGGATGCCCAGGCGGTGCAGCGTCGGAGCGCGGTTCAGCAGGACCGGGTGTTCCTTGATGACTTCTTCAAGGATGTCCCAGACCACCGGCGTGCCGGATTCGACTTCCTTCTTCGCCGCCTTGATGGTGGTGGCGATGCCCATCGCCTCCAGACGCGAGAAGATGAAGGGCTTGAACAGCTCCAGCGCCATCAGCTTGGGCAGACCGCACTGATGCAGCTTGAGCGTCGGGCCCACGGTAATCACCGAACGGCCCGAGTAGTCGACGCGCTTGCCCAGCAAGTTCTGACGGAAACGACCGCTCTTGCCCTTGATCATGTCGGCCAGCGACTTGAGGGCACGCTTGTTGGCGCCGGTCATCGCCTTGCCGCGACGGCCGTTGTCCAGCAGCGAGTCGACCGCCTCCTGCAGCATGCGCTTTTCGTTGCGCACGATGATCTCGGGGGCCTTCAGCTCCAGCAGACGGGCCAGGCGGTTGTTGCGGTTGATGACGCGACGATAGAGGTCGTTCAGGTCGGAGGTCGCAAAGCGACCGCCGTCCAGCGGCACCAGCGGACGCAGGTCCGGCGGCAGCACCGGCAGCACTTCCAGCACCATCCAGTTCGGCTTGATGCCCGAACGCTTGAAGGCCTCCATGACCTTGAGGCGCTTGGAGTTCTTCTTGACCTTCAGCTCGGAGCCGGTCATGTCGTTGCGCAGGCGATCGATCTCGACGTCGAGATCCATCTCCTCCAGCAGCTTCTTGATGCCTTCGGCACCCATCAGCGCGATGAACTCGTCACCGTACTCGACACGCTTCGCGTCGTAATCGTCCTCGGACATGATGCTGAACTTCTTCAGCGGGGTCATGCCGGGGTCCACCACCACGTAGGCTTCGAAGTACAGCACGCGCTCGATGTCGCGCAGGGTCATGTCCAGCACCAGGCCCAGACGGGACGGCAGGGACTTCAGGAACCAGATGTGGGCGCAGGGCGCGGCCAGGTCAATGTGACCCATGCGCTCGCGACGCACCTTGGTCTGGGTGACTTCAACGCCGCACTTCTCGCAGATCACGCCACGGTGCTTCAGGCGCTTGTACTTGCCGCACAGGCACTCGTAGTCCTTGATCGGGCCGAAGATCTTGGCGCAGAACAGGCCATCGCGTTCCGGCTTGAAAGTCCGGTAGTTGATGGTCTCGGGCTTCTTCACTTCACCGAAAGACCACGAACGGATCTTTTCGGGCGAAGCCAGCCCGATCTTGATCGCGTCGAAGTGCTCGTCCGGCGTGAATTGCTTGAACAGGTCCAGTAAACCTTTCATGTGTCTCTCCTGTTCCCTTTAGTTGCGCTCGAGTTCGATGTCGATACCGAGCGAACGGATTTCCTTCACCAGCACGTTGAACGACTCGGGCATGCCCGCTTCGATCGAGTGCTCGCCCTTGACGATGGATTCGTACACCTTGGTACGGCCATTCACGTCGTCGGACTTCACGGTCAGCATTTCCTGCAGGATGTAGGAAGCACCGTAGGCTTCCAGCGCCCACACTTCCATTTCCCCGAAACGCTGTCCGCCGAACTGCGCCTTGCCGCCCAGCGGCTGCTGAGTCACGAGCGAGTACGGGCCGGTCGAACGTGCGTGCATCTTGTCGTCCACCAAGTGGTGCAGCTTCAGCACGTGCATGTAGCCGATGGTCGTCGGACGCTCGAACTGCTCGCCGGTGCGGCCGTCATACAGGTAAGCCTGCGTACGGGTCGGCGTGAGGCCCTTGCGTGCGGCGATGTCCTCGGGATAGGCCAGTTGCAGCATCGCGCGGATTTCGCTTTCCTTGGCCCCGTCGAACACCGGCGTGGCGAAGGTCACACCCTTGGCCAGGTTTTGCGCCATGTCGATGACTTCAGCGTCGGTCAGCTCGTCCAGCTTCTCGGGCTTGCCGCCGTTCTGGTTGAACAGCTCATCCATGAAGCTGCGCAGCTCGGCCACACGAGCCTCGCGTTGCAGCATGTCGCCGATACGCTGGCCAATGCCCTTGCCCGCCCAGCCCAGGTGCACTTCCAGCACCTGACCGACGTTCATCCGGGACGGAACGCCCAGCGGGTTCAGCACGATGTCGGCGGGTGTGCCGTCGGCCATGTAGGGCATGTCTTCGATCGGGGTGATCTTGGACACAACACCCTTGTTGCCGTGACGGCCGGCCATCTTGTCGCCAGGCTGCAGGCGACGCTTGACGGCCAGGTACACCTTCACCATCTTCAGCACGCCAGCGTCGAGCTCATCGCCCTGCGTCAGCTTCTTGCGCTTCTCTTCGAAGGCCAGGTCGAAGCTGTGTCGGGTCTGCTCCAGCGAGTTCTTGATGGATTCCAGCTGGTTGGCGATGTCGTCTTCGGCCGGACGGATGTCAAACCAATGGAACTTCTCGACTTCCGCCAGATAGTCCTTGGTGATGACGGTGCCCTTGGTGATCTTCTTCGGACCCCCGTTGGCGACCTTGCCGTTCAGCAGCTTCTCGATCCGGTCGAACGCGTCGGCCTCCACGATACGCAGCTGGTCGTTCAGGTCCAGGCGGAAGCGCTTCAGTTCATCGTCGATGATCTGCTGGGCGCGCTTGTCGCGCTGGATGCCTTCACGGGTGAAGACCTGCACGTCGATGACGGTACCGCTGGTGCCTTGGTCCACACGCAGCGAGGTGTCCTTCACGTCGGACGCTTTCTCACCGAAGATGGCGCGCAGCAGCTTTTCTTCCGGCGTCAGCGTGGTTTCGCCCTTCGGCGTGACCTTGCCCACCAGCACGTCGCCCGGGTTCACTTCCGCACCGATGTACACGATGCCGGATTCGTCCAGACGAGCCAGTTGCTGTTCGCTCAGGTTCGGGATGTCGCGGGTGATTTCTTCGCTGCCCAGCTTCGTGTCGCGAGCCTTGACCACCAGTTCCTCGATGTGGATCGAGGTGTAGCGGTCTTCGGCCACCACGCGTTCGGAGATCAGGATCGAGTCTTCGAAGTTGTAGCCGTTCCAAGGCATGAACGCGACCAGCATGTTCTGGCCCAGTGCCAGCTCACCCAAGTCGGTCGAGGCGCCGTCGGCAATGATGTCTTCCGCTTCGACGCGGTCACCACGCTTGACGATGGGGCGCTGATGGATGTTGGTGTTCTGGTTGCTACGCTGATACTTGATCAGGTTGTAGATATCCACACCCACTTCACCGGCCACGGTCTCGTTGTCGTTCACGCGGATCACGATACGGTTCGTGTCCACATAGTCGACCACGCCACCACGGCGGGCGGCCACCACGGTCCCCGAGTCCTTCGCGGCCACACGTTCCACGCCGGTACCCACAAACGCCTTTTCGGGGCGCAGGGTCGGCACGGCCTGACGCTGCATGTTCGCGCCCATCAGTGCGCGGTTCGCATCGTCGTGCTCCAGGAACGGCACCAGCGAAGCCGCCACCGACACGATCTGCGTCGGCGCCACGTCCATGTACTGGATGCGTTCCGGCGAGGTCAGCACCGATTCGCCGTTTTCACGGGCCGAGACCAGTTCGTCGATCAGCTGACCGCTTTCGTTCAGCGAAGCGTTCGCCTGAGCGATGACGTACTTGCCTTCTTCGATGGCCGACAGGTAGTCGATCTGGTTGGTGACCTTGGAGTCCACCACGCGGCGATACGGCGTTTCGAGGAAGCCGTATTCGTTCAGTTGCGCGTAAAGAGCCAGCGAGTTGATCAGACCGATGTTCGGGCCTTCCGGCGTTTCGATCGGGCAGACGCGGCCATAGTGGGTCGGGTGCACGTCACGGACTTCGAAGCCGGCACGCTCACGGGTCAGACCGCCCGGGCCCAGGGCCGAGACACGACGCTTGTGCGTGATCTCGGACAGGGGGTTGGTCTGGTCCATGAACTGCGACAGCTGCGACGCACCGAAGAACTCCTTCAGGGCCGCAGAGATCGGCTTGGAGTTGATCAGGTCGTGCGGCATCAGGGCTTCGGTCTCAGCCTGGCCCAGACGTTCCTTCACAGCCTTTTCGATACGGGCCAGGCCGGAGCGGTACTGGTTTTCAGCCAGTTCGCCGACACAGCGCACGCGACGGTTGCCGAGGTGGTCGATGTCGTCCACTTCGCCACGGCCGTTACGCAGTTCCACCAGGATCTTGACGACGTCCAGGATGTCCTCGTTGGACAGCGTCATCGCGCCTTCGGGGATGTCGCGGCCCACGCGGGCGTTGAACTTCATCCGGCCAACGCGCGACAGGTCGTAGGTGTCTTCCGAATAGAACAGGCGGTTGAACAGCGCTTCGACGGCGTCTTCCGTCGGCGGCTCGCCAGGACGCATCATGCGGTAGATGGCGACACGAGCAGCCAGCTGGTCGGCGGTTTCGTCCGAGGCCAGGGTCTGGCTGATGTAGGCGCCTTCATCCAGCTCGTTCGTGAACAGACACTGGATGTCCTTGATGCCGGCGGCGCGCAGCTTCTTCAGCAGCGAGTCGGTCAGCTCATCGTTGGCCTTGGCAATGATCTCGCCAGTGTCCGGATCGACCATGTTCTTGGCCAGCACGCGGCCGAGCAGGAAGTCTTCCGGCACGGTCACATGCTGCGTGCCGGACTGCTCCATCTGGCGCACATGGCGGGCGGTGATGCGCTTGTCCTTCTCGACCAGGACATTGCCGCTCTTGTCGGTGATGTCGAAGCGAGCCACTTCACCCTTGAGGCGTTCGGCCACGAACTCCATCTGGGCGCCCGAGTCCATCAGGCGGAAGTTGTCGAAGACAAAGAAGTGCGCCAGGATCTGCTCCGGATTCAGGCCGATGGCCTTGAGCAGGATCGTGACCGGCATCTTGCGACGACGGTCCACGCGGAAATAGAGGATGTCCTTCGGGTCGAATTCGAAGTCCAGCCAGGAGCCGCGATAAGGAATGATGCGCGCAGAGAACAGCAGCTTGCCGGACGAGTGCGTCTTGCCCTTGTCGTGTTCAAAGAACACGCCGGGGGAGCGGTGCAGCTGCGAGACGATGACCCGCTCTGTGCCGTTGATGATGAAGGAGCCGTAGTCGGTCATCAGGGGCACTTCGCCCATGTAGACCTCTTGTTCCTTGATCTCCTTGACCGTCTTCGGGGTCGGGCTTTCCCGGTCGTAGATGATCATCTGCAGCTTGGCGCGGACGGCGGCTGCAAAGGTCAGCCCACGCTGTTGACATTCGCGAACGTCAAACGGGGGCTTGGCAATATTGAATTCGAGGAATTTCATTTCCACGAACCCGTTGTGCGAAACGATGGGGAACGTGGACAGGAAGGCAGCTTGCAGGCCTTCGGGTTTACGCTTGAGCGGAGCGACGTCTTTTTGCAGGAAGGCGACGTAGCTGTCCTTCTGCATCGTCAGCAAGTAGGGAACGTTGAGCACGCTCACGCGCTTGCCGAAGCTCTTGCGAATGCGCTTGCGCTCGGTGTAGCTGTAGGGGGTTGCTTGCGCCATAAACACTCCGTGTCGAGTGCGCCCCTGGCCGTGGTGCGCACCGCGTCGGCGACTGGCTGTTCGGGCATTGCACCCGAAGCTTGGTGGTTGGCCACTACCAACCGCTGGCGGACAACCCCGGCGGACTGGACATGACCGGGGGCATTGCACCCACGCATCATCTCCAGCCGGACCGCGGCCCGACCAAACCGTTCTCTGCAGTCGGATCAGAGAACACTTGAAAGAACCGCACATGATACATGGACGATGCTTTCAGGTGCTCTTGTCAAGCCCAAAACCCTGACAACAACCCTACTATGGGGACATTTTCCCGGATCGCGACGCCGTTGCGAGGCATCCGGAGCATGCCGCCCTTAAACGCGGAAAGGGGAGGCCCGTTGGGACCACCCCTCTCTCGGAGAAGAACCGGCAAGCCAGGCCTGCCGATTCTCCAAGGTCATTACTTGAGTTCGACCTTGGCGCCGGCTTCTTCCAGCTTCTTCTTGGCAGCTTCGGCGTCGGCCTTGGCAATGCCTTCCTTGACCGGCTTCGGAGCGCCGTCGACCAGGTCCTTGGCTTCCTTCAGGCCCAGACCGGTGATTTCGCGCACGGCCTTGATGACCGACACCTTGTTGGCGCCAGCATCGGTCAGCACCACGGTGAATTCGGTCTTTTCTTCAGCAGCAGCAGCGCCACCGCCAGCAGCGCCGCCAGCAGCGGGAGCAGCCATCGAAGCGGCGGACACGCCGAACTTCTCTTCAATTGCCTTGACCAGATCGTTCAGTTCCAGAACGGTCATGCTGTCCAGAGCGGACAGGAAAGCGTCTTTGTCGAATGCCATGATAGTTTCCTAAATACAGATGGTTTCTTGGGGGTGCGTCGTTCAGGCAGCAGCATCGGCCGGAGCTTCGGCTTCTGCGCCGCCGCCCCGTTGCTGAGCCAGGGCAGCCAGCACGGCCGCGGTGCGTTGCACCGGCGACTTGAGCAGGCCAGCCAATTGGGACAGCAGGACTTCCTTGCTGGGCACGGATGCCAGGGCCTTCAGGCCGTCAACATCCAGCACCTTGCCGCCATAGGCGCCACCCTTGAGGACGAGCTTGTCGTTGGTCTTGGCAAAGTCAGCGATGACTTTGGCAGCCGCGACAGCATCTTCCGAAAAGCCGTAGATCAGCGGACCGACCATGGCATCCGAAGCAGCCTCGAACGAGGTGCCGGCGACAGCACGGCGAGCCAGGGTGTTCTTCAGGACATGAAGGTACACGCCTTGGGCACGCGCGGTGACACGCAGCTTGTTCAGGGCTTCAACGGTGAGGCCACGGTACTCGGCCAGCGCCAGCGTCTGCGACTTGGCAGCTTGCGCCGCCACGTCCGACACAACGGCTGCTTTCTCGTTGCGATTGAGACTCAAGGTCTACTCCTCACATTACGCCCTCGATCCGACACTTGCGTGTCTCGTCTCGGGCACCGGATTCAGCGACCTTCTGTCGGGATCAGGAAACCATCTGGTGGCAAAGCCGGGCCAGAGATCAGATCCTTTCAGCGGGACCGCCATCTGCGCTGGCGGGAGGCCGAAGCCCCCGATTAAGCAAACTCCCCAGGACTGCGGGAATTCGCGCCAGCGGTCTTGGATGACCCGGGCCGGTGTTGCCACCGACCCGACCCACCAATTCATCAGCGCGACGCCAGACTCGCGTCACACCTCATCTGAGTTGCTTAGGCAGAAGCCGCGGCGTTGATGGTTGCGACGTCCACACGAGCGCCAACGCCCATGGTGGAGGACACAGCCACCTTGCGCAGGTACACACCCTTGCTGGTTGCCGGCTTGGACTTGTTCAGAGCCTCGACCAGGGCGCGCAGGTTGCCTTCCAGCTTGTCGGTGTCGAACGAACGACGGCCGATGGTGGCGTGCACGATACCTGCCTTGTCGATACGGAACTGAACCTGACCGGCCTTGGCGTTCTTGACGGCGGTAGCGACGTCCGGGGTCACGGTGCCGACCTTCGGGTTCGGCATCAGGCCACGGGGGCCCAGGATCTGACCCAGGGTACCGACCACACGCATGGTGTCCGGCGAGGCGATGACCACGTCGAAGGGCATGTCACCCGCCTTGACGCGCTCAGCCAGGTCTTCCATGCCGACGACGTCGGCACCAGCGGCCTTGGCTTCTTCAGCCTTGGCGCCCTGGGCGAACACAGCCACGCGCTTGGTCTTGCCGATGCCGTTGGGCATCACGACGGCGCCACGAACCACCTGGTCCGACTTCTTGGCATCCACGCCCAGTTGGACGGAGACGTCGATCGATTCGTCGAACTTGGCGTTGGCGCATTCCTTCACCAGGTTCAGCGCGTCAGCCAGGGGATACAGCTTGGTCGTTTCGACCTTGCCTTGCAGAGCTTGTTGACGCTTGGTCAGCTTGGCCATGTCACACACCCTCCACGATGATGCCCATCGAACGGGCAGAGCCGGCGATGGTGCGGACGGCGGCGTCCATGTCGGCAGCCGTCAGGTCCTTCTGCTTGGTCTTGGCGATTTCTTCCAGCTGGGCGCGGGTCAGCTTGCCGACCTTGTCCAGATGGGGACGCTGCGAACCCTTTTCGATCTTGGCTGCCTTCTTGATCAGCACGGTCGCCGGGGGCGACTTGATCACGAAGGTGAAGCTCTTGTCCGCGAAGGCGGTGATCACGACGGGCAGCTTGAGGCCCGGCTCATAGCTCTGCGTCTGGGCGTTGAACGCCTTGCAGAATTCCATGATGTTCAGACCACGCTGACCCAGCGCGGGACCCACCGGAGGCGAAGGGTTCGCCTTGCCGGCCGGGATTTGCAGCTTGATAAAGCCGACAATCTTCTTGGCCATAGTTTCTCCTAGCAGCGACGCAACGGCCCCGTCACATCGCCTGAGTGCTAACGCAAGGGGCTCAGGCGACCGCCCTTACCCTTGCTCCTCTTGTCCGCCTCTCGTTGCAGACTGGTCACGGACGTCTTCACAGCCGAAGCTGCGGAGCGATGTCAGGCTCCATGAACGACACCGGCGCCGCGAGCCAGGCTCGGGGCGCCAGGGGTGCGTGACGTCAAACCTTCTCGACTTGCGCGAAGTCCAGCTCGACCGGCGTTGCGCGGCCGAAGATGGTGACGGAAACGCTGAGCTTCGACTTGTCGTAGTTGACTTGTTCGATGCTGCCATTGAAGTCGGTGAACGGGCCTTCTTTGACGCGGACGATTTCGCCCACCACCCATTCAACCTTGGGACGTGGCTTGTCCACGCCCTCTTGCATCTGGTTGACGATCTTCATCACCTCGGACTCCGAAATCGGAGCAGGGCGGTTCTTGGCGCCACCCACAAAGCCGGTCACCTTGGAGGTGTGCTTCACCAAGTGCCAGGTGTCGTCTTCCATCACCATCTCCACCAGCACATAGCCGGGGAAGAAACGACGCTCGGTGACAGCCTTCTTGCCATTCTTCAGTTCAACGACTTCTTCGGTCGGCACCAGGATGCGACCGAACTTGTCCTGCATGCCCGCGCGATCAATGCGCTCGCGCAGATTGCGCTCGACGGCCTTTTCCATGCCCGAATAGGCATGCACCACATACCAGCGCTTGGGCAGGCCGGCGGGGGCGGTCGACTCGGTCGCAACGACGTTTTGATCTTCGCTCATCTCGGTCCTATCTATCCGCTCAGCGTTTCCAGCCCAGGATCAGGTCGTACAGCACCCATTCCAGCGTCTTGTCCGTGAACCACAGGAAGAGCGCCATCACCACCACGAAAGCAAACACGTAGAGGGTCATCTGACGGGCTTCCTTGCCGGTCGGCCAGACCACCTTGCGGACTTCCTTGACGGAGTCCTGACCGTAGGCGATCAGGGACTTGCCGGATTCGGAGGTCAGGAAGGCACCCACGGCGGCGGCCAGCAACACAATCAGCGCGCCCCATTGCACCCAAGGGCCCTGCTTGCCCAGCGCATAGAACGCGACCAGCGCGGCCACGAGCAGGACGACAGCGCCCGCCAGCTTGGCCTTGTCGGCGCCGGTCGTCACTGTTTCGACTTGAGGATTGGACATTGAACTCACTTCTGAACCGCTGCAACACCAGGATGGCTCGCAGAACCCACCAGCAGCAAAGCCCGCCGAGATGAACTCCCGCGGGCTTGGCTTGACCACTTGTTCCAGCGCGCGATTATCGCTTAAATGCGTATCGCCTGTCGCTGGCAGGGGCAGAGGGTCTCGAACCCCCAACCTTCGGTTTTGGAGACCGACGCTCTGCCAATTGAGCTATGCCCCTGTGGCCTTCTTACTAAATTACTCGATGATCGTCGCCACGACACCCGAGCCGACGGTACGACCGCCTTCACGGATGGCGAAGCGCAGACCTTCTTCCATGGCGATCGGAGCGATCAGCTTCACGGTGATGCTGACGTTGTCGCCAGGCATGACCATTTCCTTGTCCTTCGGCAGCTCCACGGCACCCGTCACGTCCGTCGTGCGGAAGTAGAACTGGGGACGGTAGTTGTTGAAGAACGGAGTGTGACGGCCGCCTTCTTCCTTGCTCAGCACATAGATCTCAGCAGTGAAGTGGGTGTGCGGCTTGATCGAACCCGGCTTGGCCAGCACTTGGCCACGCTCCACGTCTTCGCGCTTGGTGCCGCGCAGCAAGATACCGACGTTGTCGCCAGCCTGACCTTGGTCCAGCAGCTTGCGGAACATTTCCACGCCGGTCACGGTGGTCTTTTGCAGATCACGGATACCGACGATTTCGATTTCCTCGCCGACCTTGATGATGCCGCGCTCCACACGACCGGTCACCACGGTGCCACGGCCAGAGATCGAGAACACGTCTTCCACCGGCAGCAGGAAAGCGCCGTCCACAGCGCGCTCAGGCGTCGGGATGTAGCTGTCCAGCGCATCGGCCAGGCGCATGATGGCTTGCTCGCCCAGGTCGCCCTTGTCGCCTTCCAGCGCCAGCTTGGCCGAACCCTTGATGATCGGGGTGTCGTCGCCCGGGAAGTCGTACTTGCTCAGCAGCTCGCGGACTTCCATTTCCACCAGCTCCAGCAGCTCGGCGTCGTCCACCATGTCGCACTTGTTCAGGAACACGATGATGTACTTCACGCCCACCTGACGCGCCAGCAGGATGTGCTCGCGGGTCTGGGGCATCGGACCGTCAGCGGCCGAGCACACCAGGATCGCGCCGTCCATCTGGGCAGCGCCGGTGATCATGTTCTTCACATAGTCAGCGTGGCCGGGGCAGTCAACGTGCGCGTAGTGGCGGTTGGCCGTCTCGTATTCCACGTGAGCGGTGTTGATCGTGATGCCGCGGGCCTTTTCTTCCGGAGCCGCGTCGATCTGGTCGTAGGCCTTGGCTTCGCCGCCAAACTTCGAGGCCAGCACGGTTGCGATAGCAGCCGTCAGCGTGGTCTTGCCATGGTCAACGTGACCAATCGTGCCCACGTTCACGTGCGGCTTGGTACGTTCAAACTTGCCTTTTGCCATCTTGCGCTCCTGGCGATCAGATCGAGGAAATCAGATTGAGAGGAATGAGGTGGTGCCCATGACGCGGATCGAACGCGTGACCTCTCCCTTACCAAGGGAGTGCTCTACCACTGAGCCACATGGGCATCGACACAGGACTGGCGACTCGCGCTATTCAACATAACAAGCAACGCAATCAACAAACCTGTGTCGACACTATCAACACAACACCTGGACTTCCAACTGTGGAGCGGGAAACGGGAATCGAACCCGTGTCATTAGCTTGGAAGGCTAAGGTTCTACCATTGAACTACTCCCGCCCGGGAGTTTTTCAAGTCTCTCACTTCAGCTTCAATCACGAAGCAGATGCATCAAACTTTTGTTCTTTGCATCCACTTCGGGATCTCTGCATAAGTTTGCCTTGGTGGAGGAGGCTGGATTCGAACCAGCGTAGGCGTAAGCCAACAGATTTACAGTCTGCCCCCTTTAGCCACTCGGGCACCCCTCCGAGGCAAGCCCACGACTATAGCACCACTATTTTTTGGCGCAAACAATTTTTGTGGGCACCCTCTTGGGAGTGCGAGCGTCGCCCAATCCGCGACAAGCGCCACTGCGACATCGGGACGTCACTCAAGCTTGATAGGTCGACCGCGCGCCTCCCGCAGAAGCACCCCACTCACCACACAACGGCGGGCAGCCCGCCCTCCCCACCCCTGCGCCATGCGACCCGAACGCGAGCCGCTAATACCACTTAGCGACCAAGCAAGCAGGCCAGCGAGCACATCTGACAACTCGTCACCCCACCTGGAAAAACCCCTAGGCATCGACGTGTGCGCCGGTAGCAAGTCAGCCACAGCAGGGAAAACACGGCCTCGAAACTGGTAGCAAAGTGGCACTACCGGTCGTTATAGTGGCATCGCATTGGTTGTATCAAAGGTGTATTCGGGGGCGCCAGCTGCATGCCACTCCACCGATGGGTGTCGTGACTCGGGTGCCAGTGTTTATCCCCGGCCGCTTGGATCCAGATCCATGGATGCCACATCAAGGCCACTCGAGGAGCAGTTCATGAAGGTCATCAAGACCCCCATTGCTGCCGCCGTCACGCTCACCTTGTTGAGCGCGGCAGGCGCAGCCCAGGCCCAAACCCCAGAACAGAAGACCGAGAAGAAGGCAGAGACCCAACAGCTCGAACAGGTCGTGGTGACCGGCATCCGGGCCTCTCGCGAGTCTTCGCTGAATACGAAGCGCAACGCCGACTCCCTGGTGGAAGTGGTCACTGCGGAAGATGTGGGCAAGATGCCCGACAAGAACGTCGCCGACGCCATCCAGCGGGTGCCCGGCGTGAACATCGCCTCCAGCGCCGGCGGCGAAGGCGGTTTTTCTGAAAACGACCGCGTGAGCATCCGCGGCACCAGCCCCAGCCTGACCCAGACGCTGATCAATGGCCATGCAGTCTCCACCGGGGACTGGTTCGTGCTGAACCTGTTCGGCACCACGGTGGGCCGCAGCGCCAGCTACTCGCTGCTGCCGTCCGAACTGGTGGGCAAGGTCACCATCAACAAGACGGCGCGTGCGGACCTGGTCGAAGGCGGTGTGGCCGGTGCGGTGGACGTCCAGACGCGCCGCCCGCTGGAATTCAAGAAGAACCTGACGCTGGAAGCCTCGCTGGGCGCGATGCACAGCACGCTGGCCGACAAGACCGACCCGCAGTTGAGCGCCCTGGCCGCGTGGAAGAACAGCGCCAATACCTTCGGCGTGCTGCTGCAGGTGTTCGACCAGAAGCAGCATCTACGCCGGGACGGCAATGAAGTGCTGGGTTACTTCACCATCGACAAGAGCAAGTTTGCTGCGGGCACCACCGTGAACGTCAATGGCACGACTCAGTCGATTGACGTGCTGGACGGCGTCAAGGCCCCGAGCCTGATCGGTGCCAGCCTGTTCGAACAGGAACGTCACCGGCAGGGCGGCGCCATCGAGGCGCAAATCAAGCCGACCCACGATGTGACGCTGGGCATCAGCGCTTTCACCTCCAAGGTCAAGGCGACCAACATGAACACCAACTTCATGGCCTCGCCAAAGTGGTTGTTTGATGCTGGTGTCGCGCCGCTGACCGCAACCCTGAGCGCGGACGGCAAGACCCTGGTGGGGGCCAGCTTCCCGCAGACCGGCGCGGCCAACTCCATCATCGTGGACAGCGGCATCCGCCCGGGCGCCGAGCAGAAGTCCAACTACATCAACCTGGACGGCAAGTGGGCGGTCAACGACCGTCTCACGCTGACCGGCCAGGTGGGCCGCACGCGCGGTACCGGCGCCTCCGAGGAATACGCTTCCGAAGTGGGCAACGTCGGCAGTGCCGGCAACACCCCGCTGGCGCTGAGCTACATGATGAACGGCACCAGCCGTGGTCCGACGGTTGGTTTCACCAGTTCCAATGGTGCGAACTTCCGCGACTACAACACCATGTACTGGAACTGGAACTACGGTGCCAAGGTCAAGGTGCCGGATGAAGAGACCTACGGCACCCTGGATGCCGAATGGCAGGTGGAAGCGGGCCCGCTGGAATCGATCAAGGCTGGCTTGCGCTTCACCGATCACAGCCGCAACAACGGTAACTGGATCTCCAGCGGCCCGAACTGGGCCAATCCGAACATCGACAAGACCCTTCCGGGCTGGAGCGGCGGCAGCTACCCGAGCAACTTCGGCTCGGCCTTTGGTGCGCCGATCAACGGCATGTGGCGCCTGAGTCATGCCGACATTGCCAAGTGGGCCACGGTGTCCACCCAGGCCAAGCCCGACCCGAATGCGGTGTTCAACTACGACCCGGCCCAGCGGCACGAGTGGACCAACGACTTCGACGTTGATGAGAAGACCGATGCGGGCTACCTGATGGGTTTCTTCGCGGGCGACCGCTGGAAGACCAACGCCGGCGTGCGTGTGGTCCGGACCAAGGGCCACTACTCCACGCTGCGCGCGCCGAACTCGCAGGATCCGGCCTCGGCCATCGACAACACCTCGTTGTTCGGACCGTTTGTGCGTGAGTACACCGACCGCAGCTACACCGATGTCCTGCCGAGCGCCAACCTGTCCTACCGCCTGAACAGCGACCTCGTGTTGCGTGGTGCCGTGGCCAAGACCATGGCCCGGGCGGACTACACGGCATTGAGCTCGACCACCTCGCTGAACGACCAGCTCAACACTGGCAGCAGCGGCAACCCCAACCTCAACCCGGTGCGGTCCACCAACTACGACCTGTCGCTGGAATGGTATTTCGCGCCTCGGTCGCTGGTGTCAGCGGGCGTGTTCTATCAGGACTTCCGCTCGTTCGTGGACTACCGCGTGACGCAGGGCAGCTACTTCAGCGACCTGCACAAGCAGATCGAAACCTACAACATCACCCAGCCGGTGAACGTGGGGGCCAAGAACAAGGGGTTCGAACTGGGCTACCAGCAGCCGCTGTTTGGCAACTTCGGCCTCAATGCCAATTACACCTACGCCAGCGGCAAGCTGGACGGTGGCGGCGAGATGTCGGGCAACTCGAAGAACACCTACAACCTGGAAGGCTACTTCGAAAACGACTTCCTCAGCGCTCGCCTGGCCTACAGCTACCGCTCGAAGTTCTACGGCAGCTACGACCGTGGCGTGAAGATGCACATGGACGACGTGGGAACGCTGGTGGCGTCGATCAACTACAAGATCAACGACTACCTGTCGCTGAGCCTGGACGGGCTGAACCTGAACAACCCGACGCTGAAGTACTTCGGCGACAACAAAGATCAGCCACGCGCCTTCTACAGCAACGGACGACAGTACTACGTGACCCTGCGCGCTCGCTACTGATCGGGAGCAACCTCCATGGAAAGGAGCCTTCGGGCTCTTTTTTCATTGGCCTGGCGCCGATGTTGACTCAAGGCGCAAGCGGGTGACGGAATCCGCCGATCAGCCACGCAAACCGCTGATCACCGATTCATCAGAGTTTGAGGCAGCGCTTCTCCCGATCCAGCGCCACCATCATCAAGCACCACAGACCCACGAATGCCATCCCCAAGCACCGCGATGGCGTTCACGCCAAAACGCCTGCCCAGTGGCGACCATGCCGGCTCATCCACCAGTTGAGCCACCAGTTGATGCGCCACCGCCACGGCCGCCAGCCCGACCCTCCAGAGCACCAACGAATGGGTCCACCGGAGCGAGCCGTCGGCAGTCTTCAGAAATCACAACGGCTTTCCAGCGCTGGCACGGGTGGACTCACGTCGTCGAGCCGGCTCACCCCACCGGCTCGCCAACGGGCGACCTGCGCCTCCACCTGCGCAGGTGAAAGCACCATATCTCTCGCATGCATCACCCAGTCCACCGCCTGCTCGTACACACGCGGCGGTCCACCCGGGGGCAGCGGCCCATTCGGTGAAAACCAGAGGTTGAAGTTGATGGACATGGGCACCACCGGATAGTTGCGCCCGCCGTGCACCGCCACCTGGCGTCCATCAACAAACCAGCGGGTGCGGCCGTCTGCCACCTGCATCACCAGGGTGTGCCAGTCCTTGCCTGGCACGCCCAGCGCGGTGAACTCCTCATGCTGCTGGTTGTAGGCGAGCCAGGGGTCCAGCCGCACCGTCTGCCAGGTAATGCCATACAGCCGGGTCTTGTCGCTGCCCCATCCGCCGTTGGGTAGATATTCCCAGTCCAGTTCGCTGAACCCGGGATCGAAGTCGAAGCGCAGCGGACTCACCGCATAAAACGTCTGGATCACTGGATCACCATCGGGACCGGAGATCGGCTGGTCGCTGAAGCGCACGCGGGCCGCATAGGTGCCGGCCAGATACTTCCGCTGATGGCACACCTGGACCTGCGTGGTGCCTGGCCCCGTGCCGTCGGTCGACGCCGACAAGCTCAGCAGGCGCTGACCCGGATGCGCCGGGTCCTCCTTCAGTTGCACCCCCTCGCGTACCCACCGCGCGCCAGGGATGCCCGGATGACCGACGGCAGTGCGCAGCTGCCAGCCGGCATGCTCCATGGATTCAATGTCCGGGTAGCTGAAGTCATCAAAGAACAGCCCGGACGACCCAGGTGGCATCGCGGTCGCGGTCGCGGTCGAGGTCGAGGTCGAGATTGCGGTCGCGGTTGCGGTCGCTGGGGCGGCTGTCGCAGCAGCAGCAGCAGCAGCAGCAGCAGCAGTAACAGCAGCATCCGACACAGTCGCCGCAGTTGTCGCAACCAATGCAGTCGTCGCAGTCGTCGCAGTCGTCGCAGTCGCTGCAGTCGCTGCAGTCGCTGCGGCGGTGGCAGTCGTCGCATTCCCGAAGCAAGCAAGCCCGATCAGTGTGAACACCAGTGCCAGCCCCTGCCCACACCCCCCTGCGGATACGGATGAAGGTGATCGCAGCGGCGCCGCCGCCATCGCGAACGGTCGTGCCGACGTCGGCTCACCGGGCGCTTGCCCGCCCGCGTCCCTCAACATCACGAGAGGGCGACCCACGCCGATCATGCCGCCGGCTTGGTGCTGGCCGCCGTCGTCGGCCCATCAGGCCGAGCCAAGGAGGCAGCGCCATCCCCACCATGCCCGGCGTCCCCGCCCGTTTGCCAGCCCGTTTGCCTGCCCGTTTGCCCGGCCGCATCAACGCCGTCCGGTCCGCCAGGGCCTGCCGGAGGCGCCGACATCCGGACGAACGGCAGCAACAGCAGCACTGGCAGCCCCCCGAAAATCGTCCACAGGAAGAAGTGCTCATAGCCCATCGCCAGCTGGATGTCCCCGCTGATGCTGCGCGACAGGATGTAG
The DNA here is from genome assembly GCF_026625885.1 of Roseateles sp. SL47. Lineage (NCBI taxonomy): Bacteria > Pseudomonadati > Pseudomonadota > Betaproteobacteria > Burkholderiales > Sphaerotilaceae > Roseateles > Roseateles sp. SL47. The sequence continues at coordinate 618,395 of NZ_CP113068.1, forward strand.
CCCAACTGCATGACTCCGGAACCCAGCGCATAGTGGGCAGTCTGGAACCGGCCGGGCGCGACCGCCTGCATGATGTACAGAATCATGCCGACGAATCCAAAGCCATAACCAAACATCTCCACCAGCACCGCAGCGCCGATGTGCCAGAGATCCTGCGGCAGCGTGATCGCCAGGTAGTAGAAAGTGACGTTCGGAATGGCCATCGCCACAATCAACGCGGGCATGGCGCGGCGCAGGCCGAGCCATGCACTGAAGTATCCGCCCAGCACACTGCCCGCCAGAAAGGCCGTTGTGCCCACCCAGCCATACACGTCAGCCACCTGGCTGGTGGTCAAGCCCAATCCGCCCTTGTTGCGCGCTTCGATCAGAAACAGCGGCCCGATGGCCTGCACCTGCCCTTCGGCGAATCGAAACAGCACGATGAACAGCACCGCCAGCCAGATGCCGGGCTTGCGGAAGAAGTCGACGACGATCTTCAAGGTCGTCGCCAAGATGGCCGACGCTCGCAGGTCCGTGTGCCCGGTATGGAGTTGGCCCGGCAACGACAACGCGTTGTAGCTGGCGAGCCCTGCCAGCAGCACCCCCAGCCCGATGAACACCACGCTCCAGGCGTTGAACACGCCGACCGAAGTTTCCAGCACGCCCGCGATCTTCAGCACCACGCCCACCATGAAGAACCGAGCCGTGTTGAAGAAGGCGCCTTGCCACCCTGCGTACTTCGCCTGGCGCTGATGGTCCAGCGCGCCCATGTAGAGCCCGTCGCAGGCGATGTCGTGGGTCGCGGACCCGTAGGCGATCAGGAACAGCACACACAACGCACCGGCCAACCACCAGGGTGTCTGCAGCACCAGGGCCATGAGCAACAGCGCGACCGCGCCCACGGCCTGCATGATGACCACCACCAGCTTCTTGCTGTTGACCAGCTCCAGAAACGGGCTCCACAGCCACTTGATCCCCCAGGCCGTTCCCAGCAGGCTGGTCCAATGGGCGATCTGGTCATTGCCCAGCCCCATGTTCTTCAGCATGAAAGTGGACAGCGACATCACCACGAAGAACTGCATGCCCTGCGCAAAGTACAGGCTGGGCACCCACCGCATCGGGGAACGTGCAGTTTCCATCGCTGGGGTCGGTGCAAGGGACGGATGGCTCATGGGGAGGCCTTCTGGGAGTCAGGGTCAGTCCAGCGTCACGGGCGCGCGGCCCGAGGCTGTGAGGGTGCCGCGCATCCAGTCACCAAGCGCGGCCAGGGCACCTTCGGCGTAGCCCCAGCTGATCACGGTGGGAGCGGCCACATCCAGCGCCTGAAAGGGATTCCACAGCACCAGATGCAGGTCAGGGGACCAATGCCGCGCCTGCTGGCCATAACGCGCCCGGTGCGTCGAGGCCAGCACGGTGAAGCGACCATCCTGCGGCAGCTCGGTCCAATCCAGCGCGGAGATGTCTTTCAAGGACACAAACTCCACCTGCGTGTGGGCACGGAACAGCGCCCTCACCTGCTGCCCGGTGGGGCCCGCCTCCGACACGCCGTCGGTCGGCACCTCATCCTGCACCAGCACCCGCAGGGGCAGGTCCAGGCCCGGCGCCTTGGCGCCGCGCAGGCTGCACAGGCCAGCAGCCCACGCGCGCCGCATCAGCGCATCATCGGCCTGACGAGGCGCCCCGGCGTAATCCTCCTGCCGCACCGGATACTGCGCCGCCAGCCGGTCCAGACGCGCGGCCGCCTCGGCCGCACGCGCGGGCTCGACCTCTCCGCGCACCAGTCCGTCACGCAGCGCCTCGATGGCCAGCGCCTGCTCCGCCAGGGACCCCTGCGCCAGGATCATGTCTGCGCCCGCGTTGATGGCCAGCACTGCCGCACGCGCATAGCCATACCGGTCGGCAATCGCCTTCATCATCAAGGCGTCGGTGATCACCACGCCGTCGTAGCGCAACTCCTGCCGCAAGATGCCGCCCAGGAGGGTGCGGGACAAGGTGGCCGGATAGTCCGGGTCGATGGCCGGGTACACGATATGCGCGGTCATCACCGAAGGCGCAGCCTCGCGCAGTGCCTGGAAGGGCTTCAGCTCCAGCGCATCCAGTTCCGCACGGGACTTGTCCACGGTCGGCAGGTCGAGGTGCGAGTCCACATGGGTGTCCCCATGCCCGGGAAAATGCTTGATGCAGCAAGCCACGCCCTCGGACAAGGATCCCTTCATCCACGCACCGGCCAGACGCGTCACGGTCTCGGCCGTCTCGCCAAAGCTGCGCTCCGCGATCACCGGATTGGCCGGGTTGTTGTTGATGTCCACCACCGGCGCGAAGTTCCAATTGATGCCGATGCCGCGCAGCCCGCGCGCCACGGCGGCACCCACCTCGGTGGCCAGGGTGTCATCGCCCGCAGCCCCCAGCGCCATGGCCGAAGGCGGCTGCGGCAAAAAGGTGGCGCGCACCACAGAGCCCCCCTCCTGGTCCAGCCCGATCAGGGCCTGCGGACCCATCACCTCGCGCAGGTCGCGAGTGAGTTGCCGCACTTCCGCTTCGGTGCCCAGATTCTTGCGGAACAGGCAGACCGCGCGGATGCGATGCTGACGAAGAAAGTCGGCCGTGGTCGCATCCAGCGATGTGCCGACGATGTCCACCATCACCAGCCGTCCGGGGTCGAACCCTGCGTCCATGCTCGTATTCATCACACGCTCTCCAACACCAACGAACGATGGGCCTGCGGCGCTCCTCGTTCATTCACATCCATCCCGTGCTCTCGTGGCGCTGATCCGTCCGATGCCTGCCCATGCGCCAGGCCTCGTCCGCCCCGCCCGGTGTCACACGCCCCGTGCCCCAGGACGTCAGTGAGTCTTGGTGACCTTCGCCAAATGCCGCGGTTGATCCGGATTGAGCCCCCGCGCCCGCGCCAGCGCTTCCACCATCGGATAGAAACTCTGCACCGCCGCAATCGGATCCAGGTCCTCGCTACCGGTGCAGGTCAACGGCAGCTCCGCGCCCGGTGTGCCTGCCGGCGCAGCCAGCAACACACGCGCGCCACGTCCACGCATCTCCTCGGCCAGTGCCAGCAGCCCGGCCTGGGCCGGCCCGCGCGGTGCGAACACCAGCAGCGGATAGCCGTCCTCCACCAGCGCCATCGGCCCATGCTTGACCTCGGCGCCCGAGAAGGCCTCGGCCTGGATGCCGCAGGTTTCCTTGAACTTCAGTGCAGCCTCCAGCGCAATCGGCAGCGAAGTACCACGCCCGATGACAAACAGCTTGTCCGCACCCTTGAGCACATCCACCGCCACATCCCAGCGCTGCCGGGCCGCCTGCTCCAGCGCCTGGGGCAGATCCTGCAAGGCAGCGGCCAGATGCGGATCGTCCTGCCAGGCGGCCACCAGCCGCGCACCGGCCAGCAACTGCGTGATGTAGCTCTTGGTGGCGGCCACGCTCTGCTCGATGCCGGCCTGCAGCGAGAACACATGCTCGGCCGCAGCAGCCAGCGGAGAACCCTCCGCATTCACAAAGGCCACTGTGCGGGCGCCATTGGCCCGGAAATACTCGGTGGGTGACACCAGGTCCGGGCTTTGGCCGGATTGGGAGAACGCCAGCGACACCAGCCCCCGGCTTTCCAGACGGCTTTGATAGAGCGTGATCACCGACATCGGCAACGAGGTCACCAGCCGGCCCAGCCGCGCCATCACCAGATAAGCCAGGTAATGCGCCGCATGGTCGGAGCTGCCGCGCGCCACGGTCAGCAAGGCGCTGGGCGGCTGCTCACGCAGCACCCGGCCCAGCACCAGATAGGACTGTTGATCGGCCGCCAACTGACGGGCCACGGCCTGCGGCGCGCTCAGCGCCTCTTCAAGCATTCGCGAGGTCAATCGATTCTCCTTCTACGACCACGCGTTGCAACTGCAAGCCACGGTCCAACACCACCACATCGGCCCACGCGCCTGGCGTGAGCCGGCCCCGATCCTCCATGCCGAGGAAGTCCGCCGCATGGGTCGAAACCCGCCGCGATGCCTCCTCGATCTCCAGCCCCAGCTTCAGCACCAGGTTGCGCAGCGCCTGGTCCATGGTCAGCGTGGATCCCGCCAGCGTGCCGTCGGGCAGGCGCACGCCGCCCAGGCACTTGGTCACCTTGTGTCGGCCCAGCCGGTAGTCACCGTCCGGCATGCCGGCGGCGGCGGTTGAATCGGTGACACAGAACAGGCAGGGGATGCTGCGCAGCGCCACGCGGATCGCGCCGGGATGCACATGCAGCAGGTCTGGAATGACTTCGGCGTAATGCGCATGGGCCAGTGCTGCGCCCACCATGCCGGGTTCGCGGTGATGCAAGCCGGTCATGGCATTAAAGAGATGGGTGAATCCGCCCGCGCCGCGCGCCAGGGCGGCCACTCCGTCCTCATAGGTGCCCAGCGTGTGGCCGATCTGCACCTGGAAGCCCTCGGCCCGCAGTTGCGACACCAGCGCCAGATGCGCAGGCAGCTCCGGCGCCAGCGTCACCAGCCGGATGGGGGCGATGTCATGCAGTGCACGCACTTCGTCCAGCGCGGCGGCTCGGGCGAAGTCGGGTTGCGCGCCGAGCTTCCCCGGGTTGATGTAGGGCCCTTCAAGATGCACACCCAGCACGCGGGCCATGCCGGCCCCGCGCTGCCGGCAGGCGCCGCTGAGCGCGCGAATGGCGCTGCGGATCTCGTCCATCGGCGCTGTCATGGTGGTGGCCAGCAGCGAGGTGGTGCCGTGGCGGGCATGCAGCCGGGCCATTGCAGCCACTGCATCGCCGCCTTCCATGGTGTCGTGACCGCCGCCGCCATGGACATGCAGGTCCACAAAACCCGGCAGGACCAGCGGCAGGTCCTGGGCGCCATGGCGCACTTCGTATTCCGGGACCGGCTGGCCGTCGATGCGGCAGATGCGGCCCTCTTGATGCTCCAGCACACCGCGGATGAATCCGGCAGGCGTCAGAATGAATCCGTCGATATGCTGAGCCTCCGTCATCCGTCGCGCCTCATCTCCGCGACGAAGTCGTAGTAATCGCTGCGGCAGTACGAATGGGTCAGCTCCACGGCCTGCCCCTGATCCAGATAACCCACTCGCGTGATGAACAGCACCGCCTGACCCACTGGCACTTCCAGCAGGCCTGCCAGGCGTGAATCCGCATTGATGGCACGAATGTGTTGCAACGCGCGCACCGGCGCGCGGCCCATGCGGGCCAGATGCTCATACAGCGAGCTGTCGACCTTCTGCGGCTCCGGCAGCACGGCTTCCGGCAGCACACTCAGCTCATAGGCCATCACCACCTGGTCGGCCAGGCGCAGGCGCTCCAGCCGGGCCACACGTTGGCCGGTGGTCAGGCCCAGGGACAACTGCTCATCCGGTGCGGCCATGGCAAAACCACGGTTCAGCCAGCGGCTGCTGGGCTTGAAGCCGCGCTGATGCAGCTCTTCCGAGAAACTGGTCAGGCGCGACAGCGGCTGCTCCAGCTTGGGGGCGATGTAGTTGCCAGACCCGCGCTTTCGCACGATCAGGCCCTGCTCCACCAGGCGGTCAATGGCCTTGCGGGCGGTGACCCGCGACAAGTCCAGCGATTCCGACAGCACCCGCTCGGACGGCAGGGCCTCGTCGGCCTGGTATTGGCCCTCGCGAATGGCCTGGGCCAGCTTGTGGGCCAACTGCATGTACAGCGGCGACGCAGCGGCAGGATCGGGCTTGAATTGAAAGGGCAGCTTGGTGCTCATCGGGCGGTTCTCGATCAACGTGTGTCAGAGAGCGCGCCGCGGACCAGCCGCAGCGCCCCGTCAGCCGCGTCACCCTGCGGTGACACGCAACGGGCCCGAATGTTGCCTGAGAAACTGCCCCCCAACCGCTGGGCAATGCTGCCCGCCAGGGAGAGCGGCAGGGTCTGGGAGGGGTCCAGCGCCAGCGCCACCGATTCCAGCTCGGCAACGGCCGCCTCCACCAGCGCCTGGGCGGCAGGGTCCTGCGCGGCATGCTCGAACACCAGCGGTGCGAGCTGGGCATAGGCATGCTGACCGGCCTGCGCCACCCAGGCCGACACCGCGCCCCGGTCCTGCTCATCGGCAGCGCCGCAGTGGCTCCAGACCGCCCGGGCCAGCCGACCGGCCGGTGCACGTCCATCCATGGCCTTCTGCGCCATCCGCATGGCCTGCAGCCCGAGCCAGGCACCGCTGCCTTCATCGCCGCCGATCCAGCCCCAGCCGCTGACACAGACCCAGTTGCCGTCCGCACGCAGCGCCTCGCCGACCGTGCCGGTGCCAGCCGCAATCACAGCGCCTGGATGGCCGCCATGGGCGCCCAGCACGCTGGTGGTGCCGTCGTTGACGAGTTCCAGATGAGCGTAACCTGGCTGCTGCGCCTTGAATTCCGCCGCCTGCGCGGCCACACCGGCGCCGGAGAGTCCCAGACCCATGGCCATCTCTTCCAGCCGCAGCGGGCCGGCCTTGAAGGCCGCATCGTCCGGACCTGCCCCAAGCTCAGCAGCCTGGGCCGCCGCCTGGGCCGCCGCTTGTTCCACCGCCTGCTGAATGTGGCGCCACGCTTGCGCCACACCCTGGCCCAGTGCGGAGGGGCCCGCCCACCCCTGGCCCAGCAGCCGACCCTTGAGATCGCTCAGCCGCGCCCGCGTGCCCGTGCCACCTCCATCAACGCCCACAAGGAAGCGCACGGCAGCGAAGCGCGGTTGCAAGGGAGCCGTCCAGACGTCGGCCAAAGCGGGAACTGTCATGATTAATACCAGTTTAGTACCAAAAATCGAAGACCGTCAATTGGTAGTGCACTGGACTTAACCCTGAGTCCGCCTCTTTGCCAGGCAGACCCGCACCGCCGCCTTCGTACCACGATGGACACGAAGAGAAACAATGCAGAGACCGTGGTGTTGTCCAGGTCGCAGGTTGCGTGACCACAACCGTACCAGTTGGGGAAGACTTCGCCATGAGGATCAGCCCGAATCAGCCCGAATCAGCCGGAATCAGGCGGAGTCGGGCAGTCAAATGGGTGATCCTTGAGGGGCGCAGCAGCGGCGAGATCGCCGCGAGACAGCCACAAGACCGCCACAACACAGCCGCAGGATGGGCGCGAACACGAGGGCGACTGGGAGCGACCGGGGGCGTCTGCGCAGGAGTATGGTGACCGGGGGCGAGGCGTGAGTGGTGCTGGTGACTGGTGCCGCCGCGCTCCAGGGCGTGGTCAGTCCAGCGACCAGTCCAGATCCGCGCCCTGCGCGCGCAGCCATTGGCGCGCAGCGGAGAAATGGCCGCAGCCGATGAACGGGGTGGGCCCGCGCATGGCGGAGAGCGGCGACGGATGATTGGCCTGCAGCACAAGATGCTGTTGGCCGGCCGCCTGGATCAACCCCGCCTTGGCCTGTGCATGCGCCCCCCACAGCAGATAGACCTTTGGTGCGGCATCCCGGGCGGTGGCTTGCATCAGCGCGTCGGTGAGGGATTCCCAGCCTTTGCGGGCATGGCTGCCCGCCTGCCCATCTTCAACGGTGAGGCTGGTGTTGAGCAGCAGCACGCCGCGCTGGGCCCAGGCCCCCAGGTGGCCGGACATGGCCGGCTGCTGCCCGAGGTCGCGCAGCAGTTCCTTGAAGATGTTGCGCAGCGACGGGGGCACCTTCTCGCCGGTCGGCACCGAGAACGCCAGCCCCTCGGCCTGCCCGGGCCCGTGATAGGGGTCCTGCCCCAGGATCACCACCTTTACCGTTGATAGCGGCGTGAGGCGCAGCGCCCGCAGGGGGTCCTCCGGATAGATGCGAGCGCCCGCAGCCAGCCGCTCGGCCAGCAGGGCCTGCACCCGTTGTCCGTCCGCACTGTGGCGCCAATGATCAACACCGGCCTGCCAGCCTCCATCGACCTGCCAGTCGATGCCGTCCGTGGTCAGCGCCATCAGTTGAACAGCGCCGCCAGCGCCGCGCCCGGATCGTTCGCCCGCATGAAGGCTTCACCCACCAGGAAGGCATTCACATTCGCCGCACGCATGCGTTGCACATCGGCCGGGCCCAGGATGCCGGATTCGGTCACCAGCAGTCGGTCCGCAGGCACCTGCGCGAGCAGGCCAAGCGTGGTGTCCAGCGTCACCTCAAAGGTCTTGAGGTTGCGGTTGTTGATCCCCACCAGCGGTGTTTTCAGGCGCAAGGCACGGTCCAGCTCGTGGCCGTCATGCACTTCCACCAGCACGTCCAGGCCCAGGCCCGACGCGCAGTCTTCCAGCTCGGCCATCTGGCCATCGTCCAGGCTGGCGGCAATCAGCAAGATGCAGTCTGCCCCCATCGCGCGGGCTTCGTAGACCTGATAGAGGTCCACCATGAAATCCTTGCGCAGCACCGGCAGGGCGCAAGCGGCGCGGGCTTCCTGCAGATAGGGGACACCGCCCTGGAAGAACGGCTGGTCGGTCAGCACGCTCAGGCAGGCCGCGCCATGCTGTTCATAGCTGCGGGCGATGGCGGCCGGTTGGAAATCCTGCCTCAGCACGCCCTTGCTGGGGCTGGCCTTTTTGATTTCAGCAATCACGGCGCTGCGGCCGGCAGCCACGGCCCGGCGCAGCGCGGCGCCAAACCCACGGGCAGGCGCCTGGCGCGATTCCGCTTCCGCCCGCAGGGCCGTCAGGGGCTTGAGCGCCTGCGCGGCCGCGACTTCCTCGCGCTTGACGGCATTGATTCGATCGAGGATGTCAGACACGGGCAGCCTCCTGCGTCGCGGCCACGAACTGGTCCAGCTTGGTCCGCGCGGCGCCACTGCTGATGGCTTCACGCGCCTTGGCAATGCCAGCGGCGATGCTGTCCACCACATTGGCGGCATACAGCGTGGCGCCAGCATTCAGCAGCACGATGTCCCGCGCCGGGCCGGCCTCATCGGCCAGCACCCCCAGCAGCATCCGCCGGCTCTCCTCCGGGCCACTCACCCGCAGATTGCGGCTGGCCACCATCTGAAGGCCGAAGTCCTCCGGATGGACTTCATATTCGCGGATCTCGCCATTCCGCAGCTCACCCACCATGGTCGAGGCGCCCAGGGAGATTTCGTCCATGCCGTCCTTCCCATAGACCACCACCGCATGCTCGGCGCCCAGGCGCTGCATCACCCGCACCTGGATACCGACCAGGTCCGGATGGAACACCCCCATCAGGATGTTGGTGGCGCCCGCCGGATTGGTCAGCGGCCCCAGGATGTTAAAGATGGTTCGCACGCCCAGTTCCTTGCGCACCGGGGCAATGTTCTTCATGGCCGGATGGTGATTGGGCGCGAACATGAAACCGATGCCGGTCTTGTGCACGCAGTCCGCCACTGCCTGCGGGGAGAGCGACAAACTCACGCCCAGCGCCTCCAGCACATCGGCGCTGCCGGTCTTGCTGGACACACTGCGGTTGCCATGCTTGGCGATCTGCGCGCCGGCCGCAGCCGCCACAAACATGGCGCAGGTGGAGATGTTGAAGGTGTGGGCGCCATCGCCCCCGGTGCCCACCACATCCACCAGATGCGGGCCAGGTTGCAACGGCACCTTCACCGAGAACTCACGCATCACCTGCGCGGCGGCGGTGATCTCGCCGATGGTTTCCTTCTTCACCCGCAGGCCGATCAGGATGGCCGCCGCCGTCACGGGGGACATCTCGCCGCCCATGATGCGCCGCATCAGGGCCAGCATTTCGTCGTGGAAGATCTCGCGGTGGTCGATGACCCGGGTCAGGGCTTCATTGTCGGTGATCGGCATGGCCTTCAGGCTCCCGTGCGCAGGCAGTGCTCGCGGATGGCGGCGATGGCGCGGTCCACGCCAGCAGCATCCACATCCAGATGGGTCACGAAGCGCAGTCGGTACAGGCCGGTGGCCAGCACACCGCGCTGTGTGAGATGGTCCAGCAGACCGGCGCCACGCTCGGGCGCCACGTCCACAAAGACGATGTTGGTCTGCGGTGCCTCCACCGTCACGCCCGGCAGTCCTTGCAGGCCTTCGGCCAGCCGACGGGCCAGCGCATGGTCATCCGCCAGACGGTGCACATGGTGGTTCAGCGCATGGTGGGCCGCTGCGGCGAGCAGGCCCGACTGACGCAGGCCGCCGCCGACCATCTTGCGCCAGCGGTGGGCGCGTGCAATGAGCTCGCGTGAGCCGCACAGCACCGAGCCGACCGGTGCGCCCAGGCCCTTGGAGAAGCAGACCGAGACGCTGTCGAAATGGCTGCAGATGCGCCGCGCAGCGGCATAGGGGTCGGCCACGTCCACCGCCACGGCGGCGTTGAACAGGCGGGCACCATCCAGGTGGCGAGCCAGCCCATGACCTTGTGCCAGTGCACTGGCTTCGGCCAGATAGGCCATCGGCAGCACCTTGCCGCCGATGGTGTTTTCCAGCGTCAGCAGCCGGGTGCGTGCGAAGTGCGCGTCGTCGGGCTTGATGCTGGCCTGGATGTCGCCCAGAGGTAGCGAGCCGTCCGGCGCATGGTTGAGCGGCTGCGGTTGAATGGAGCCCAGCACGGCCGCGCCGCCACCTTCCCAGCGATAGGCATGCGCCATCTGGCCCACGATGTATTCGTCACCGCGCTGGCAGTGGCTCATCAGTGCACACAGGTTGCTCTGGGTGCCACTGGCCATGAACAGCGCGGCCTCAAAACCGAGCTGCTCGGCCAGCGCCTGCTGCAGCGCCTGGACACTGGGATCATCTCCAAACACGTCATCGCCCAGCTCGGCGGCCATCATGGCCTCGCGCATCGCGGCGGTCGGCCGGGTGACGGTGTCGCTGCGCAAGTCCACCAGGGCCGGGGCGTTGCGGTCGGGCAAGGTCATGGGGCCAGCTCCAGGAAATTGCGCAGCATGGCATGGCCATGTTGCGAGAGGATGGATTCCGGATGGAACTGCACGCCTTCCAGCGGCGTGCCGGTGCCGGCCAGACTGCGGTGGCGCACCCCCATGATCTCGCCGTCCTCGCTGCGGGCGGAGACTTCCAGGTCGTCCGGCAGCGTGGCCTGTTCGATGGCCAGCGAGTGATAACGGATCACACTGAAGGCTTCGGGCAGCTTGGTGAACACACCCTTGCGGTCGGTGGTGATGGTGCTGGCCTTGCCATGCATCTGCACCTGCGCCCGGATGATGCGTCCACCCAGGGCCGCGCCGATGCTTTGGTGGCCCAGGCAGACGCCCAGGATGGGCAGCCGCCCCTTGAAGCGCTCGATGGCGGGCACGCAGACCCCGGCTTCCTTGGGTGTACACGGCCCCGGCGACAGCACCAGATGGCTGGGCCGCAGGGCTTCGATTTCGTCCAGGGTGATCTGGTCATTGCGGACCACCTTCACCTCGGCACCGAGTTCGGCGAAATACTGCACCAGGTTGAAGGTGAAGCTGTCGTAGTTGTCGATCATCAGCAGCATGGCTTCGCTCCTTCTTCCTCAGAAACCTTCTTCGACCAGCTCAGCGGCACGTAGCAGCGCCCGCGCCTTGGCCTCGGTCTCTTTCCATTCGAGTTCCGGTACCGAATCGGCCACGATGCCGGCAGCAGCCTGCACATACAGCACCTGATCCATGATCACGCCGGTGCGGATGGCAATGGCCAGGTCCATGTCGCCCCCGAAGCTGAGGTAGCCGCAGGCCCCGCCATAGATGCCGCGCTTGACCGGCTCCATTTGGTCGATGATTTCCATGGCACGGATCTTGGGTGCTCCGGACAGCGTGCCCGCCGGGAAGCTGGCGCGGAACACATCCATGTTGCTCACGCCGGGCTGCAGCAGCCCTTCCACGTTGCTCACGATGTGCATCACATGCGAGTAGCGCTCCACCGCGAAGGCATCGGTGACTTTCACCGTGCCGGTGCGGGCGATGCGGCCGATGTCGTTGCGGGCCAGATCGATCAGCATCAGGTGTTCCGCCCGCTCCTTCGGGTCGGCCTTGAGCTCCACTTCCAGGGCCTGATCCAGTTCCGGTGTGCCTCCGCGCGGGCGGGTGCCGGCCAGCGGGCGGATGGTGACCTTGCGGCCTTCCGGGGTCTGTTCCTGCCGCACCAGAATTTCCGGCGACGCCCCGACGATCTGGAAATCCCCCATGTCATAGAAATACATGTAGGGGCTGGGGTTGAGCGAGCGCAGGGCGCGGTACAGACTCAGCGGCGATTCGGTATAGCGCTTCTTCAGCCGCTGGCCGAACACGATCTGCATGCAGTCGCCGGCGGCGATGAATTCCTTGGCGCGGTCCACGGCGGCGAGGAAATCCGCCTTGGCGAATTCGCGTTCCACCGGATGCGCCTGGGCCCGCGCCACGCGGGGGGCGGACACCGAATAGCTGAGCTTGTCCCGCAGTTCGGTCAGCCGCTTCTTGCCCCGGAAGTACGCCTCGGGCTGGCCGGGGTCGGCATAAACAATGAGATAGAGCTTGCCGGAGAGGTTGTCGATGACGGCCAGTTCTTCACACTGCAGCAGCATCACATCCGGCGTGGGCAGGCCGCCCTCGGGCGTGGACTCGGCCAGGCGTGGCTCGATGTAGCGGACGGCGTCGTAGCCAAAATACCCGGCGAGGCCGCCGCAGAAACGGGGCAGGCCCGGCCGCAGGGCCACCTTGAAGCGCTGCTGGTAGGCCTCGATGAAGGCCAGCGGGTCGCCCTCATGGGTTTCGATGACCTCGCCGTCGCGCACGATGCGGGTGGTGGTGCCCTCACTGCGCAGCACTGTGCGAGCGGGCAGGCCGATGAACGAATAGCGGCCGAACCGTTCACCGCCCACCACCGATTCCAGCAGAAAGCTGTGCCGGCCCTGACCACTGCCGGCGCAGAGCTTGAGGTAGAGGGAGAGCGGGGTTTCCAGGTCGGCGAAGGCTTCGCTGATCAGGGGAATGCGGTTGTAGCCGTCGGCGGCCAGGCTTTGGAATTCCAGTTCGGTGATCACGTCGTCAAACCTCTCGTCTGCTGCGCGGCGGGCCGTGTCAACGGCGTCCAGCGCGCGCGAGCGTAGTCTCAGGTCGCCTGTTGGACCTGCCCCGTGCGGTCAGGGTGCAGAAGATGATGACGGTGGCCCGAGGTCCGGGATCGATGGATCCGCTGGGGGTGGACAACGGGCGGCAAGCAGCAGGCGGCTTCAGGTGAAGTCGTGCGGGCGTCGCCAGGGCCAGGCTCCCCGGTCGTTCGACCCCTTGATGTGCTTGCGCGTGATAAACATGGTGCGGCAGTGTAGCAGGATGACTCCCGATGGTGTTCGGGCTTGCGCTTCACGCATACTCTGTTGCAGAGCTGGTCCGCCGAGGTTGAAACATGCGTGCATGAGCGGAGCTGGCCGATCCTCTAGGAGGAAGGAGAGAGACATGCGATTGACCCTGATCACCGCCTCAGTGCTGGCGGTCACGTCCCTGCTGTCGGCGCCGGTCCAGGCGCAGACCCAGGCAGGTTCCAGCGCTTCAGGCACGGTGTCGCCTGCGGCGTCCGGCCAGATGAACCCGGCCACTGCGGCGCCGGGTTCAACACCCGGCACGGCGGCTGCAGCGGCGGCCACTGCCGCCCCGCCGCATCCGATGGAAGTGGCGGGGGTGAAGTACGACGGTCAGGCCGAAGTGGCCGGACAGAAGTTGGTACTCAATGGCGCCGGCATTCGCTACAAGGCGATTTTCAAGGTCTACACGGCCGGCCTGTATCTGACTGCCCGGGCCAACACGCCAGACGGTGTGCTGGGGAACAACGGGCCCAAGCGTCTGCACATCCAGATGCTGCGCGACATCGACGGCGAAGAGCTGGGCAAGCTGTTCACCAAGGGCATGGAGCAAAACGCGACACCGGCGGAATTTGCCAGTGCGATCAGCGGCGTGCTGCGCATGTCGGAGATCTTTGTGCAGAAAAAGAAACTCAACACCGGCGAGTCGTTCGGCGTGGACTACATCCCGGGGACGGGCACGGTGGTCTTTGTCAACGGCAAACCGATGCCCGGCGAACCGATCAAGGAAGCGGCGTTTTTCAACCTGTTGCTGAAGATCTGGCTGGGCAAGTCCCCGGCGGACAACGGCCTCAAGACGGCCCTGCTGGGCGGCAAGTGAAGCCCGGGGCGCCTGACGGGGCGCCCTTCAAAGGGTGTTTCAATGGGCGGCCAGACGGCGAGTTCCAGTCCGTACCCAGAGCACCCAGAGCCATCGCGCCAGGGATGAACCGTCTTGGCTCACACCAGCTGGATCAACTGGTCCAATCGGTCCAGGTAGAGGTTGGCGGGGACCTCGCGGATCGGTTGGCCGTGGTTGTAGCCGTAGCTGACCAAGGCCACCGGGCAACCCGCCGCATGAGCGGCCCGCGCATCATTGCTTGAATCGCCCACCATCCAGGTGGTGGCCAGTGCGCTGCCAAGGGCTTCGCAGGTCTTGAGCAGCGGCAGTGGGTCGGGCTTCTTGCGCTCAAAGTCGTCGCCGCCAAACACCTGGTCGAAATACCCCTCCAGCCCCTTGCGCTTGAGAAGCTCTCGCGCAAAGGCAGCCGGTTTGTTCGTGAGGCATGCCATCGGCAGGCCCAGGGCGCGCAGGCCTCTTAATCCTTCTTCCACGCCCGGGAAGACATCTGCATGCTGGCCGTTCAGCACCGCATAGTGACGCTGATAAAGCGACCAGGCCGCTTCATAGGCGTGCTGGGGCCCACCGACTTCCTTCAGCACGCTGCGGATCAGATGCTCACTGCCCTGCCCGATGGTCAGCTCGACAAAATCTCGGGACACCCGCGGCAAGCCCAGCTCGTCCAGCACCTGGGCCAGCACAGCGACGAAGTCGCCCAGCGTGTCCACCATCGTGCCGTCCAGGTCGATCATGAAAGCCGTGGGAGACGGCTTCAGTGAAGATGTCGGGGTCGCGCCCATCTCATTCATTCCTCTGTTCAATATCCACTGAACGCCTGCGGCTTCGCTGCCGTGGTGCAGGCGTCACAACGGCACCTGAACAGTACCTGAACGGCGCCTGCACACCCGCTCCACGCGGCCCGCACCTTCAGTGCTGAGTCACCACAATCGGCTCGCCCTTGGTGATGATCATGGTGTGCTCATACTGCGCGGACAAATTGCCCGGCACCCCCACCAGCGTCCACCCATCGTCGGTTTCATTCACGATGCGGCTCTTGGTCGACAGGAAGGGCTCGATGGTGATGACCATGCCTTCCTTCAACAGCCGCTTGTCCTTGGGGTCGAAATATCCCGCGATGTGCTCCGGCGCTTCGTGCAGCGCACGGCCCACCCCATGGCTGCCCAGGTTCTCGATGATCTTGAAGCCATAGGTCTTGGCGGTGCGCTCAATGGCCGCGCCAATGCCGCTGATCGGCTGGCCGGCCCGCGCCTGCTTCATCGCCTGCTCCAGCGCCGTGCGCGTGGCATGGCACAAGCGGGTCTTCTGCGGATTGGTCGGCGGCACGACACGGGTTCCGCCGGTATCGGCAAAGTAGCCGCCCAGTTCGGCAGACACATCCACATTCAGCACATCGCCTGCGCGGATCACCCGGTTGCCGGGAATGCCGTGGGCGGCCTCTTCGTTGATGCTGATGCAGGTGTAGCCCGGAAAGTCATAGGTCAGCTTCGGGGCAGAACGAGCGCCATGCGCCTCCAGCCACTTGCCGCCAAGTACATCCAGCTCGCGGGTGGTCATGCCCGGCTCCGCCGTTTCCAGCATCTGTTGCAGCACCAGAGAGACGATCCTCCCAATGCGCTTGAGGCCAACAACGTCGTCTTCGGATTCAATGGTCATGAGGATCTCCTAGGAGCTTGTTCGAGCGGTGGAGACCCACGTCAGAACATCACCAGGGCCGGCGGCCGAGGGTCAAGGGAGGGAGGTTACCAAATCAATTGATCAGCGGCCCCGGCTCGGTTTCACCTGCCGCCCCGCGACAATCCCCCACCATGACCGCATCTCGGCCTGCCTCCTCCCCCCGCGTTTCGGGCTCCGTGTGGGAGGTGTTTGTCGCTTTTCTGGTCCTCGGACTAACGTCCTTCGGCGGGCCAATGGCTCATATGGGCTACTTCCGCACGGAGTTCGTGCAAGGACGGCAGTGGCTGAGCGATGAGGAATTTTCCGACTTGGTTGCCCTCTGCCAGTGCCTGCCGGGGCCGTCCAGCAGCCAGGTGGGCATCGGCCTGGGGTTGGGCCGCGCTGGTTGGGGCGGAGCCCTGGCCGCCTGGGTGGGGTTCACCGCGCCATCGGCCGTGTTGCTCACGCTGGTGGCGCTGGGCATCCAGCACTGGGTATCGGCACCCGTCATCGGCGCACTTCACGGCCTGAAGGTGCTGGCCGTGGCCATCGTGGCGCAGGCGGTCTGGGGCATGGCCCGCAGCTTGTGCCCGGACTGGCCTCGAGCATTGCTGGCCTGCGGTGCGGCCGCCATCGCACTCAGCCTGCCGGCGGCCCTCGGGCAACTTGGGGCCATTGCAGTGGGAGCGTGTGTGGGGGTGTGGTGGCTGCCTGGCGCCGCAGCGAGCCCTCCTCCGGCGGCTGGAACGCGCTCCCCGGTCAGCCGACGCGCCGGTCTGCTGGCACTGCTGATCTTTGTCGCGCTTCTGGTGACGCTGTTCCTCATGGCTCAGGGCACAGATTCGCGCCTATGGGGTGCCCTCTGGGTCTGCTACCGCGCCAGCTCGTTGGTCTTTGGCGGCGGACATGTGGTGCTGCCGATGCTGGAGGTGGGCTTCGTCCAGCCCGGCTGGCTGAGTGCTGAGCAGTTCCTGTCCGGCTACGGTGCGGCACAGGCCGTCCCGGGCCCCCTCTTCACATTCGCCGCCTACCTTGGCGCAACCTCGTCCCTTCCTGGACTTCCCAGTCCTTGGCTCGGTGCCGGTCTCCTCTTGCTGGCCATCTTCACCCCGGCCTTCCTGACCGTCATCGCCGCCCTGCCGTTCTGGCATGCACTGCGCGAACGCCTGGCCGTACGCCGGGCGCTGGCGGGAGTCAATGCCGCAGTCGTCGGGATGCTGGGCGCCGCATTGATCACGTCCATCGGAACCAGCGCGCTTGGGTCCATCGGCGATCTGGTCCTGGCGGTCATCGCCTGGGTGCTGCTGCTCCGCTGGCGTTGTCCACCTGTTGCGCTGGTGGTGCTGGCGGCGATGGGCGGGGCTGTATTGGGCGGAGCACCGTAGTGGCGGTCCACCAGATCCCGAGATGCCGAGATTCTGTCGACGCAGGGGTGTCATGAGCCTCTTGCCACATGGGCAGCCGCTGCAGCCCGCCACCGGTGCGGACGCAGCGCTCCGTCCCGGGCAAGACGTCTCGCAGGGCAGGCAGATTCCCCCGTGGAGCTGGCCGAGTGGCACACGATGGGCACGGCATCAAGCCCATCCCGCCAGCGACGCCAGCAACGCCACATTCGCCACGCTGACCGCTGCGAAGATCAACCAGGCGATCCCCCGCAACCACACACCGTTGGCAAACCGCCCCATCAGGGCCGGATCGCTGGTCATGCGGATCAACGGCCACATCGCAAACGGCAGCTGCAGGCTCAACACCACCTGGCTGGCCACCAGCAGCCGCCCCACCCCTGCATCCCCCAACCACCACACCCCCAGAAAGGCCGGCACCAGGGCAATCGCGCGAGTCGCCAGGCGCCGCTGCCAGCAGGGAATCTTCAGCTGGAGGAAGCCCTCCATCAGCACCTGCCCGGCAATCGTGCCGGTGAAGGTGGAACTCTGCCCGGCCGCCAGCAGCGCCACGCCAAACAGCAGCGAGGCCAGCGAGCTCCCCACCAGCGGATCCAGCAGGTGATAGGCATCCTGGATTTCCGTGACATCGGTGTGCCCGTGGGCATGGAAGGCGGTGGCCGCCAGGGTCAGGATGGCGGCATTGATCAGCAGGGCCAGCGACAGCGACACCAGCGTGTCAAAGGTGCATAAGCGCAGCCCATCACTCAGGGCCTCGGGCGTCCGCTCGATGCGCCGGGTCTGCACGATGGAGGAATGCAGATAGAGGTTGTGCGGCATCACCGTGGCGCCGAGGATGCCAATCGCCAGAAACAGGGCCTGGCGGTCATGCACCGCCAGCCCGTTGGGAATGAACCCCTGCGCCACGGCCGCCCAGTCCGGCCCCACCAGCACCAGCTGCACCGCATAACAGACGCCAATCGTCATCACCAGGCCGAGGATGATGGCCTCCACCTGCCGGAACCCCCGCCCCTTGAGCCCCAGAACGATCAAGGTGTCCAGAGCCGAGATGGCGACGCCACTCATGAGGGAGACGCCAAAGAGCAGATGCAGCGCCAGCGCGGTGCCCAGCACTTCCGCCACGTCGCAGGCAATGATGGCCAGCTCCGCCATGAACCACAGGCTCAGGTTGACCGGGGCGCGGTAGCGGGCGCGGCAGGCCTGCGCCAGGTCCCTCTGGGTGACGATACCCAGTCGCAGCGACAGGGTCTGCAGCACCATCGCCGCCAGGCTGGAAGCCAAAACTACCCACAAGAGCGCATGGCCAAAACGCGACCCGGCTTCGATATCGGTGGCCCAGTTGCCGGGATCCATATAGCCCACTGACACCAGCAGACCCGGCCCGGCCACCTTGAGCAGGCGGCGCCACACGGGGCCGGTGGTGGGCATCGGGATGGAGCCGTGGACCTCGGAAGGGCAGAACGGCGCGGTGGCCGTGGTGGGAAGACGGAACATGCCCGAATTGTGCGTGCAGTGGGCCCATGCCGCCCTGGCCCATCGGTAAGACCTGCCCCCTGTCCAGAGACGCGAACTGAGACCAGGCCGTCCCGGATCAGCGCAGCATCCGGTACAAGGTATTGCGGCCAATGCCCAAACGCCGCGCCGCTTCCGACACATTGCCGCCGCAATCGACCAGCACCTGCCGGGCATGGTGCTGCGCGTGCTTGCGCAGTGCGGCCCCTTCGGGAGAAGGACGATCGTCCGGCTGTTCCGACCGGGCCACCTTCCCTGCGGCTCGATGGCCACGGGCCCATGCAAGACCGGATTCCGCTTCGCAGCTGTCTGCCAGTGCTGCCTGAAGATCTTCGGGCAGATGCTCGGTCTGGATGACCGGCTCCGTCGCCTCCAGCATGGCCACCGCCACCCGCAGCGCCTGCTCCAGCTGACGAATGTTGCCGGGCCAGGCATAACGCGCAAACTCCGCCATCAACGCGGGCGACACCGTCAAGCGCCGCTCCGGCGACAAGCCGTCCAGCAAGCGCTCGATCAGCGGCGCCAGATCCGAGCGGGCGCGCAGCGGGGGCAGCGTCACCGCCAGTCCGTTGATGCGGTAGTAGAGATCTTCACGGAAATGCCCTGCCTCCACCAGTTGGCGCAGCGGGCGATGGCTGGCACAGATCAACTGGACATCCACCGTGACCGTGGCGCCACCGCCCAGCGGCTGCACCTGCCGGTCCTGCAGCACCCGGAGCAAGCGGGCCTGCATGGTGAGGGGCATGTCGCCGATCTCGTCCAGGAACAAGGTACCGCCATGGGCCTGGCGCAAGCGCCCCGGAGCGCCTTCACGCGCCGCCCCGGTGAATGCACCGGCGCGGTAGCCAAACAGCTCGGCTTCCATCAGCCCCTCGGGCAGCGCAGCGCAATTCACGGCCACGTAGGGGGCCATGCGGCGGGAGCCGCTGTCATGCACCGCGCGGGCCAGCACGTCCTTGCCGACACCGGACTCCCCTTGCAGCAGCAGCGCGATCGGTTTGTCCAGCACCTTGTGCAGGCGGCGGAGCACCTGATGGACGGCGGGGTCTCCCAGATCGAGCGCAGCCAGGGGAGCGGGTCGTACGTCCGACGGGCTCGCGACCGGGAGCGCAGGGGCAACAGCCGTGGCAGGCGTGGCTGTCTGATTGGCGGCGGGGGCCGCCATGGCGGGATGGGTAAGCCTTGTCCCCATTTGGGTACCAGTCCCAGTGATAGCCTCAGTGCCAGCGCGGATGCCGTCACCCGATCGATCGCCTGTGCCGGTGTGATCAGCGCCAACGCCGGCACAGCCCTGAGCAGCGGCGTCGCCAGAGCGATCTCGCGCCGTCATTGCCGGCACCTCCACGGCACCGCGCTCCCGGGCCGACACCGTCCGCGCACTCCCACCCCGGTCCGCCTCCCCCACCGCCTCCCGCAGCGCCACCCCTCTGCGTTGCCACGCGGGTGGCACCGCCACCTTCATCCACAAAACCGAGGGCTCACCATCCCTGCGCAGCGGCTGCGGCGGCGAGTCTTCTCCGCAGGCCCACGCCAGGACGCTCTGCCAGTCCATCGGCAACACCGATTCCAGCCGCAGGGAGCGCACCGCCTCCGCCCCCAGCCATCCCAGCGCGGTTTCATTGCCGCCGATGATCCATCCGTCTTCGCTGACCGCCAGCAGGCCCTCCCCCGCCGTCCCCAAGCCCTCCCGCTGCGGATGCAGCTGCAAACGCAGGCTGTCGGCGTGCCGAGTGTCAAAAAGCCGATGCTCCACCGACCGGGCAGCCATCCTCACCAGCGCCAGCGTATGCCGATGGAAGCCGCGTTGATCCCCGGAGATGTCCAGCACCCCCAGCACCCGCCCCTGCGGGTCGCGGATCGGTGCGGCGGTGCAGCTGAGAAAGCCGTTGCGCTCCAGATAGTGTTCGCTGCCCATCACCGCCACCGGCCGCCGCTCCACCAGCGCGGTGCCGATGGCATTGGTGCCCCGCCAGCGCTCGTCCCAGATGGCGCCGGGCCGCAACGCCACCCGCTGCGCCCGATCCACAAACCGACCATCGCCCAGCGCCTGCAGCAACAGCCCTTGCCCGTCGGACAGGATCACCATGCCGTCGCTGTCGCGGGTCTGCGCAAACAGGTCCTGCATGACGGGCCGGGCATGCGCCACCAGCTCATGCTGCCGTTCCAGCGCCCGCCTCAGCTGCGCCGATGACGCATGCGGCGCCCCCGGGGGCCGGCCTACCGGGCTCAGCCCGGCCGCATGGCTGCGCAGCCAGCTGCGGCCCAGGCCGGGGTCGGGCAGCGTCAGGCGCAGCTCGCCGGTTTCCAGCAGCTCCCGACGGGCGGCCCGCAGCCGGCTCGGCGCCACTGCAGCGGTCGAAATCTTGGACATCAATTGTCTCCTGGCGGCGGTTTGTGCCCATTCAGGCACCGCACTGTTCCATCGTGGAACACCTGTGCCGGACCGGTCCGTTCCGGCGCAGATGCACCTGCGCATCCTGTCCCTTCCCGCCCCGCATGGGAAGAGGCTTTGTGCGGGTACGGGGTCATTCCGGCTGGAACCGGCGGCCCACAGCCGCATTCAATCCCTCTGTGCGGGCTGGCACGAGGTCTGCAAGGAGCGGGGGGCATTTCAACCACAACGGAGACAGTCCATGATCTATGCCCAGCCCCAGCAGGCCGGTGCCCCGGTGCAGTTCAAGAAGCGTTACGACAATTTCATCGGCGGCCGCTGGGTGGCCCCGGTGGAGGGCCAATATTTCGATGTGATCACGCCCATCACCGGCAAGGTCTACACGCAGGCGCCACGCTCCGGTGCCGCCGACATCGAACTGGCCCTGGATGCCGCCCATGCGGCAGCCGCCAAGTGGGGCGCCACACCGGCGGCCGAGCGCGCCAATGTGCTGCTGCGCATTGCCGACCGGATCGAGCAGAACCTGGAAACCCTGGCCTATGCCGAGACGGTGGACAACGGCAAGCCGATGCGCGAGACGCTCAATGCGGACGTGCCGCTGGCCGTGGACCACTTCCGTTATTTCGCCGGCTGCCTGCGGGCGCAGGAAGGCGCCCTCAGCGAGATCGACGCCCATACCGTGGCCTATCACTTCCACGAGCCGCTGGGCGTGGTGGGGCAGATCATTCCCTGGAATTTCCCGCTGCTGATGGCCGCCTGGAAGCTGGCCCCGGCCCTGGGCGCCGGCAACTGTGTGGTGCTCAAGCCGGCGGAGTCCACCCCGGTGAGCATCCTGCTGATGGCCGAGCTGATTGCCGATCTGCTGCCCCCAGGCGTCCTGAACATCGTCAACGGCTATGGCAAGGAAGCGGGCATGCCGCTGGCGCAGAGCAAGCGCATTGCCAAGGTGGCCTTCACCGGTTCCACCGCCACCGGCCGAGTCATTGCGCAGGCGGCTGCCACCAACCTGATCCCGGCCACACTGGAGCTGGGGGGCAAGAGCCCCAACATTTTCTTCCCGGACATCGCCGCGCAGGACGACGACCTGTTCGACAAGGCCATCGAAGGCCTGGTGCTATTTGCCTTTAACCAGGGGGAGGTCTGCACCTGCCCGTCGCGGGCGCTGATTCATGAGTCCATCTACGACCAGTTCATTGCACGTGCCATCGATCGCGTGAAGGCCATCCGGCAGGGTAATCCGCTGGACACCGAAACGATGATGGGGGCGCAGGCTTCCTCCATGCAGCTGGACAAGATCCTGTCGTATCTGGAGATTGGCAAGCAGGAAGGCGCGCAATGCCTGATTGGCGGGGGCCGCGCCGATCTGGGGGGTGAGCTCGCGGGCGGTTATTACATCCAGCCGACGCTGTTCAAGGGCAACAACCAGATGCGGATCTTCCGCGAGGAGATCTTTGGACCGGTGCTGGCCGTCACCACCTTCAAGACGGAAGAAGAAGCGCTGGCGATTGCCAACGACACGCCCTATGGGCTGGGCGCCGGGGTGTGGTCGCGGGACATCAACACCGCGTTCCGCATGGGCAGGGCCATCCAGGCCGGGCGTGTGTGGACCAACTGCTATCACGCCTATCCGGCCCACGCCACCTTCGGCGGCTACAAGGAGTCCGGCATTGGTCGCGAGACCCACAAGATGATGCTGGACCACTATCAGCAGACCAAGAACCTGCTGGTGAGCTACTCACCAAAGAAGCTCGGCTTCTTCTGAGGCGAGAAGGCCCCAAGGGGCCTATGCCCGAGGAGCCTCAGTGATGAGGCGCACAGCCCCCAGGCCACGGCCGGGGGCTGTGGATGCAAGGCCTCAGCCCAGCCGGAATACCGACACCGCCTGCACCAGTTGCGTCGCCTGTTTCTCCAGGCTGTCGCTGGCGCCAGCCGACTGCTGCACCAGGGCGGCGTTCTGCTGGGTATTCTTGTCCAGGTCACTCACGGCCGCACTCACCTGCGCAATGCCTGAGGCCTGCTCACGCGTGGCATGACCGATGTTGGCGATCAAGCCGCTCACGCTCTGGATCTGTTCCACGATGCCGGCCATCGCCCGGCTGGCCTCATGCACCTGCCGGCCCCCGGCTTCCACACGCTCCACGCTGTCGCTGATCAATGTCTTGATCTCCCTTGCCGCCTCGGCACTGCGCTGAGCGAGGCTGCGCACTTCACCGGCCACCACGGCAAAGCCGCGCCCCTGCTCGCCCGCTCGGGCGGCTTCCACTGCGGCATTCAGCGCCAGGATGTTGGTCTGGAAGGCAATGCCGTCAATCACGCCAATGATGTCGCCGATGCGCTTGCTGGAGGCGGTGATGCCTTCCATGGTCGTGTTGACCTGACGCACCACGTCACCGCCCTGGGCCGCTGCCGCCGTGGCCTGCACGGCCAGTTCCTCGGCTTGCTTGGCCGCGTCGGCGTTGCTCTTCACCGTGGCGCTCATCTGCTCCATGGACGCAGCGGTTTCCTCCAGGCTGGCGGCGGCCTGCTCGGTGCGCGCGCTGATCTCGTTGTTGCCGGTGACCAGATGGCCGCTGGACGATTTCACCGTCACCACCTGGTCCGCGATGTCGTCAATCACCCAGCGGAACATCAGCCCCAGCTGATTGACGGCACGCAGCGCCATGCCGATCTCATCCACGCGATTCAGATCCACGCCGTCACGCGCGTCGCCACCGGCCACACGACGCGCATGCTCGGCCAGGGTCTGGAGGGGGCCAATGATCTGGTGCTCCAGGAAAAACAGGGTCACCAGCCCGATCAGCACCAGCGCGGCTGTCCAACCCAAGGACGACATCAGGCTGGTGGCACTGGCCAGTTGCGCCACCACCGCCACGATCAGCAGTGCCAGCAGCGGCAGGCGCAGACGCCAGCGCACCGGCATGGTCTTGAGCCAGTTCGTGGCGGCACCCCAGCCGCTGCGCAGCACCACGCCCTGGTGAAAGCGCACACCTTTGGCCTTGCCTTCGCGCATGTCCCGGTACAGGGCTTCAGCGCCGGCCACCTCTTCGGCACTGGGCTTGGTCCGTACCGACATGAATGCAATGGGCCGGCCCTGCCGAAGAATCGGCGCGGCATTGGCGCGCACCCAGTAATGGTCGCCATTCTTGCGCCGGTTCTTCACCAGCCCGGTCCAGGACTGTCCGGACTGCAAGGTGTGCCACATGTCTCGGAAGGCTTCCGGCGGCATGTCCGGGTGACGGATCATGTTGTGGGGCTGCCCGGCCAGTTCTTCCGCGCTGAAACCGCTGGCCTCGATGAAGGCTTCGTTGGCATAGCGGATGTGGCTCTGGGTGTCCGTGGTGGACATCAACGTGGAATCGGCCGGGATTTCATAGGCCTGTTGAGTCACCGGCAGGTTTTGTCGCATCAGAGTCCTCCTGGTTGGATTCGATCCGGGCAGGCAGCGGTGCGGGCTACTTTTTCAAGGCCCCGGCCGGACGAAAGGGGCCGCCTTGTACCGCTGTGCCCTGCAAGGGTATTCCAAGGATGTGCGATCTGGGTAGCAGAGCGCCCCCTGTCTTGAGAATCGACAAACTCGGTTCGTACCAAATTCACACAACTCTGCAGGGCGATTGAAATCAAGACTTTTGTCCAATCGTGCAAACATTTGTCTAGAATCACCTCATGAATCATTCCAAGGACCAGTTGCTCGCCCTGGTCGAAGCCAACCCGTTCATCAGTCAGCAGGCCTTGGGCGAAGCCCTGGGCTTGTCCCGTTCTGCTGTCGCCGGGCACTTGGCCCAACTGGTCAAGGAGGGGCGCATCCTCGGCCGCGCCTATGTGCTGCCCAGCCGGCAGCCGCTGGTCTGCATTGGTGGCACCAACCTGGACCGCAAACTGCGGTCCGATGAACCGCTGCGCATGGGCAGCTCCAATCCGGCCCGCCAAATGGAATCGGCGGGTGGGGTGGCGCGCAACCTGGCGGAGAACCTCGCGCGGCTGGGCCTGCCGGTGCATCTGCTCACCGTCGTCGGACGCGATGCCGCCGGCCAGGCCTTGCTGGCCGAGCTGCAAGCCCTCGGTGTGGACTGCACCGGCTGCGTGCAGGCCACGGATGTCCCCACAGGCAGCTACACGGCGGTGCTGGATGCCCAGGGTGACCTGTTGCTCGCCATGGCGGACATGGCCCTGACCGATCGGCTGGATCCGGACTTCATCCGCCGCTGCGCGCCGCAACGCGCCGCCGCCCGCTGGGTGGTGGCCGACCTCAATCTGCCCGCCGCCTCGCTGGAGCTGCTGCAGCAGGAGGCCCTGCTGCGCAAGCAAAGCCTCGTGGTGGTGGCCGTGTCGGCGCCGAAGATGCGGCGACTCGGCCCCTTGCTGGAAGGCATTGAGCTGCTGGTGCTGAACCGCGCAGAGCTCGCTGCCCTGCTGGATCACCCCCTCGACACCGATGCCTCGCTGCAGGAGGCCTGGCTGGCGCTGCGTGAACGCGGCCTGCAGCGTTTGGTGGTGAGCGACGGTGCGCATGGCCTGCGGTTCAGCGACGGCAACACGCTGCTGTCATTGCCCGCGCCCAAAGTGCCTCGCAGCCGCCTGCGTGAAGTCACCGGCGCGGGCGACGCCCTGACCGCCGGCATCGTGGCGGGTCTGCATCGGCAGGCGGACGACCTGCGCGCCGCTTGCAAGCTGGGCTTGTCGCTCGCTGCGCTCACGCTGCAGACTGACGCCACCGTCAGCCGGGATCTCAGCCCGGCGTTGCTGGCCTAGGCTGCTGCCCGGCGCCATCATCCGTGACATCACCAGTGACATCACCCCTGACATCGCCTCTGACATCCCATGCGTCATCCACCCCGGTGGATCGCCCCGTCTTCTCCTCTGAAAGTAGCCCATGACTGCCCACGCTCCCTCCCTGCCTGCCGGCGCTCAGCCCCTGCTGGCCTTCTCACCGGAAGTCGCCGCCGCGCGGGATGCGGGTCGGCCCCTCGTGGCGCTGGAGTCCACCATCATTTCCCACGGCATGCCGTATCCGCAGAATGTGCAGACGGCGCGTGAAGTCGAAGCCATCGTCCGCGAACACGGCGCGGTGCCAGCCACCATCGCCGTCCTCGACGGCCGCATCCGTGTCGGGCTGGATCAGGCGCAGCTGGAGCTGCTGGGGCGCTCCCCCGACGCCATGAAGCTCAGCCGCCGCGACCTGCCGTTTGCCATCAGCACCGGCCGCATCGGCGCCACCACCGTGGCCGCCACCATGATCTGCGCCCACCTCGCCGGCATCGAGGTGTTTGTCACCGGCGGCATCGGCGGTGTGCACCGCGGCGCCGAAACCTCCTTCGACATCTCGGCCGACCTGCAGGAACTCGCGCGCACGCCGGTGGCCGTGGTGTGTGCGGGCGCCAAGAGCATCCTGGACCTCGCCCTCACCCTGGAATATCTGGAGACCCACGGCGTTCCGGTGCTCTCCGTCGGGCAGGAGAACTTCGCGGCGTTCTACACGCGCGACAGCGGGCTGAAGGCCGACTTCCGCATGGATGCCGCCCTGCAACAAGCGGCGTTCCTGCGGACGAAGTGGGCGCTGGGGCTGGGCGGCGGAGCGGTCATCAGCAATCCGGTGCCGGTGCAGGACGAAATGCCGGCCGCCGTGATTCAGGGCTTCATTGACCAGGCCTTGTCCGAAGCCGCCGCTGCCGGCATCAGCGGCAAGGCCGTGACCCCCTATCTGCTGGCTCGCATCAAGGACTTGAGCGGCGGCGCCAGCCTCGCCACCAACATCGCGCTGGTCAAGCACAACGCCAAGGTGGGCACGGCGCTGGCAGTGGCATTAAAGGCGAACAACGCCTCTGCATGAACAGCCACAGTGGCGTGACACCGCTTTGACGCCACGCTCCCACTGCCGCGCCCCCGCGACAACACCCTTCAGGCCATCAACGGAAAGTCCTTCAACCGACTTCGGCTTCCCCGCATCAACGTGACGTCCGGCACCCCGCCTCCGGGAAAACTTCCGGCCATGCGGACAGGGTCACGCTCCAATCGCACAGGTTCGCCGGGACAATCCGGCGATTAACGAAAGCGAAACAATCGTCAGCAAACGCTGACCTAAGCTTTCGCGCCCTGCCAGCCGTCGTTGGAGAAAGTTAAAAGCATGCGCCGCAAGCCTGTTGTCCTGTCGCTGATCATCGTCCTGCTCCTGGCAGGAGGCGGCTGGTGGTGGAAATCCCATGGGGCCAAGACCGGTGCGGCGGACTCGGCCACAGCCCCGGGTGCGCGCGCCTCGGGCGCCGGCGGCACGCAGACGGTGGGGGTGGTGCTGGCACGCCAGCAGGATGTGCCGGTGGTGGTGGACGCCAGCGGCACCGTGGCCGCGCTGAATCAGGTGGACATCCGGGCGCAGACCAGCAGCATCGTGCGCGACGTGCTGGTGAAGGACGGCCAGACGGTGCAAAAGGGCCAGGTCTTGTTCCGCTTTGACGAACGGGCGGACCGGGCCAACCTGGACAAGGCCCGCGCCCAACTGGCGCGCGACAAGGCGGCCCTGTCCGACCTGCAGCGCCAGTACGAACGGGCCAAGGAGCTGGTGGCCCAGAACTTTGTTTCGCAGAGCGCGCTGGATACCGCCCTGGCGAACCTGGAGGGCGGACGCAGCCTGGTGGTGGCCGATGAGGCCGCCGTGCAATCGGCCCAAGTGGCCCTGGGCTACAACGAGATCCGGGCGCCGTTCAGCGGCCGTGCGGGTGCGGTGAATGTCTGGCCCGGCAGCCTGGTGCAGACCAATGCCACCGGCACGCCCCTGGTGAACATCGTCCAGATCGATCCCATCGGCATCACCTTCAACCTGCCCGAAACCGAACTCGCCCCGGTGCTGGAAGCCATGCGCCCCGGCGCCGAGGGGGCGCGCGTGACGCCGCCCGAAGTGCAGGTGGTGATTCCCAACATCGACGCTGCCGGCCGCAACAGCCGCAATGAGCCGGTGGTCCGGGGCAAGCTGATCTTTGTCGACAACCTGGTGGATGCCAGCACCGGCACCATCAAGCTCAAGGCTGAGTTCGACAACAAGCAGCAGAAGCTCTGGCCCGGCCAATACCTGCGGGTGCGGATGCTGCTGCGCAGCATCAAGAATGCGGTGGTGATTCCGCAGGCCGCGATCATCCTGCGCGGCACCGACCGTCAGGTCTACGTGGTGGGGCCGGACAAGACGGCCGTGCTCAAGACCGTTCGCCTGCGTTATGTCTTCGGTGAAATGGCGGTGGTGGACGGCGTCGATGCCGGCGCCACGGTGGTGCTGGACGGCAAGCAGAACCTGCGCCCGGGCGTGCCGGTACGCACGCAGCCCGCAGCGGTAGACCCGGCGGCGGCGGCGCGCCAGCAGGCCGAAGCCGCTGCTGCTGCGGCCTCCACCCAGCTCGCGGCCGCTTCGTCCGCGCCAGGCGCCTCGCATGCCAGCGGCAAGGCAGACGCCACCGGCGAATAAGGGAATCGGCATGAACCTCACCGAACTGTTCATCCGGCGGCCCGTCATGACGGTGCTGCTGAACATTGCGCTGGTCATCGCCGGCCTGGCGGCCTGGAGCCGGATTCCGGTGGCCGCCCTGCCCAGCTTCAACACGCCCATCATCAACGTGCAGGCCACGCTGGCCGGTGCCAGCCCGGAGACGATGGCTTCATCGGTGGCCCTGCCGCTGGAGAAGCAGTTCTCCACCATCGCCGGCATCACCACCATCTCGTCCACCAACACCCTGGGCAACAGTTCGCTGACGCTGGAGTTCGATCCCTCCCGGGACATCGATGCCGCCGCCGTGGACGTGCAGGCCGCGCTGTTCCGCGCCCTGCGCTCCTTGCCCACGGAAATGACCACGCCGCCCTCCTACCGGAAGGTGAACCCGGCCGATGCGCCGGTGCTGCTGGTGGCGCTGACGTCCCCGTCGATCAACCTTTCCGAGTTGAACGACTATGCCGAGAACCTGATCACCCCCAGCCTGTCCACCATCGACGGCGTGGCCCAGGTCTCCATCTACGGCCAGAAGCGGTATGCGGTGCGCATCAAGGCCCGCAATGAGCTGCTCCAGCAACGCAACATCACCCTGGACGAACTCCAGGCCGCCATCAAGGGTGCCAATGCCAACACCCCGGTGGGCACGCTGGATGGGTCCCGCCAGACGCTGACCATCCAGGCCAACAAGCAACTGCGCGACGCGCAGGCGTTTGGCGGCATCGTGGTGGCCACCCGCAACGGCGCGCCGGTGTTCCTGCGGGAGGTGGCCGATGTGCAGGACAGCTTCGAGACGGTGAAGTCCTTCTCCAATTTCAACGGCGAACGCTCCATCGTGCTGGCTGTGCAGCGCCAGCCGGATGCCAACACCGTCCAGGTGGTGGATGCGGTGAAGGACATGCTGCCGCGCTTTGCCGCGCAGCTGCCGGCATCGGTGAAGATGAGCACGCTCAACGACCGGTCGGTCTCCATCCGCGAATCCTTGCATGACGTCTACTTCACCCT
Source organism: Roseateles sp. SL47 (assembly GCF_026625885.1). Classification (NCBI taxonomy): domain Bacteria; kingdom Pseudomonadati; phylum Pseudomonadota; class Betaproteobacteria; order Burkholderiales; family Sphaerotilaceae; genus Roseateles; species Roseateles sp. SL47. The sequence continues at coordinate 647,822 of NZ_CP113068.1, forward strand.
GGCGCTGACGGTCGGCCTGGTGGTGATGGTGATCTATCTGTTCCTGCGCCGGCTGGTGGCCACCCTGATCCCCACGCTGTCGCTGCCCATTTCGCTGATCGGTGCGCTGACCCTGCTCTACGCGCTGGGCTACAGCCTGGACAACATCTCGCTGCTGGGGATCACCCTGGCGGTGGGCCTGGTGGTGGACGATGCGATCGTGATGCTGGAGAACATCGTCCGGCATGTGGAAGACGGCATGGCGCCGTTCGACGCCGCCATCCGGGGCGCGCGGGAAATGGCTTTCACCATCCTGTCCATCTCCATCTCGCTGGTGGCGGTGCTCATCCCCATCTTCTTCATGCCGGGGGTGATCGGCCTGCTGTTCCATGAATTCGCGGTGGTGGTGTCGCTGTCGATCCTGGTGTCGGCCGTGGTGTCGCTAACGCTGGTGCCCATGCTCTGCAGCCGCTTCCTGAGCCACCACCATGAGGCCAAGGAAAATGCCCTGGGCCGTGTCTTTGAAGCCGGTTTCACCGGGCTGGTGAATTTCTACACCCGCACGCTGGACTGGGCCCTGGCCCACCGCGTGCTGGTGGGCGGCGTGGCGGTGCTGAGCTTCATTGCCAGCGCCTGGCTCTACATCGCCATCCCCAAGGGCTTTTTCCCGGAAGAGGACATCGGCCAGATCCAGGCCAGCACCGAGGCGTCGGAGGACATCTCCTTTGCCGCCATGACGGTGCTGCAGGAGCGGGTGGCCGAGATCGTCAAGAACAATCCGGCGGTGGCCAGCGTGTCGGCTGCCGTGGGCGGTGGCGGCGGTGGGGGCCAGGTCAACACCGGCCGGCTCTTCATCAACCTGAAGCCGCGCGGTGAGCGGTCGGCCATGCCGCAGGTGCTGGAATCGCTGCGCAAGGACCTGCGCACGGTGCCCGGCATTGCGGTCTACCTGCGGCCGGTGCAGAACCTGCAGCTGGGCGGGCGCCAATCCAAAAGCCGCTACCAGTTCACGCTGCAGTCGGTCAGCGCGGGCGAGCTGAACAGTTGGGCGGAGAAACTGCAGGAGAAGCTGCGCAACGACACCCTCTTCCGCGACGTCACCAGCGACTCCCAACTGCGCGGCCTGCAGGCCAACCTGGTCATCGACCGCGAACGCGCCACCCTGCTGGGTGTGCAGATGCAAGACCTGCGCAATGCCCTCTACAGCGCCTTTGGTGAGCGGCAAGTCTCCAGCATCTATGCGGAGAGCAACACCTACCAGGTGATCATGGAGGCGACCGATGGGGACCGACTGAGCGAAGACGCCTTCAGCAAGATCTACCTGCGCGGGAAAAACGACACCTTGGTGCCGCTGACCGCCTTTGCCAGCGTCAAGCGGGAACTCGGCCCCACCGCCGTGAACCACCAGGGGCAGCTGCAGGCCGTGACGCTGAGCTTCAACCTCGCGCCCGACGTGCCGCTGGGCCAGGCCACCGGCCGCGTGGATGCCTACACCCAGGAGATCGGCCTGCCGCCCACCATCATCACCAGCTACGGCGGCGATGCGGCGGTGTTCAAGGACTCGCAGGGCGGCCAGCTGATGCTGATCGTGCTGGCCGTGGCGGTGATCTATGTGCTGCTGGGCGTGCTCTATGAGAGCTACATCCATCCCATCACCATCCTGGCCGGGCTGCCTTCAGCCGCCGTGGGGGCGCTGATCACGCTGCAGTGGGCCGGCATGGAACTGACGGTGATCGCCACCATCGGCATCCTGATGCTGGTGGGCATCGTGAAGAAGAACGCGATCATGATGATCGACTTCGCGCTGGATGCGCAGCGCAATGGGGGCATGTCGCCGGCCGACGCCATCCGCGAGGCCTGCATCCTGCGGTTCCGGCCGATCATGATGACGACGCTGGCAGCGCTGATGGGGGCCCTGCCGATCGCATTGGGGCTGGGGGCCGGTGCGGAATTGCGCCAGCCGCTGGGCCTGGCGGTGGTGGGCGGCCTGATCCTGTCGCAGGCCGTGACGCTCTACATCACGCCCGTGATCTATCTGGCGCTGGACCGCTTCAGCGGCACCGGCCCCGACACGCGTGAAGTGGCACCAACGCGCTTGACCGAACACCCGCATCCCCAGCCCCACCCGCAACCCGTCCCGGGACAGGCGGACTGACCCTCGAACCGCACAGCAGCAGGCCCGGCATGGGGCCGGCGCTTGCTCAGACGTCGAGGAAGTGCCGGTCCAGATCGGCCGGCCGCGGCCAGGCCAGCACCCGGGCTTCGATCAGGTCCATTACCCGCTCGAAGCCTTCGGTGGTGCCGAAATACGGGTCCGGGACCTCGTCCCGCCCCAGGCCGGTCATGCCATGCAGAAACAGACCCACCCGGGCCAGCGACCGGGCCGGCCGCTGCGCCAGCAGCCCGCGCAAGACCTCGCGGTCCATGGCCAGGATCAGGTCATGCTGATCAAAATCATCCGGACGCACCCGGCGCGACCGCCAGCGTCGGTCCAGGCTGTAGCCCCGCTGGGCCAAGGCCTGCACGGCACGCCGATCCGCCTCCTGCCGCTTGGACGCCGCAAAAACGCCTGCTGAAGCCACCTCGCTCAGGCCCAGGCTGGCGGCACGGGACCGCAACACAGCCTCGGCCATGGGAGAGCGGCACAGATTGGCCGCACAGACCAGCAGCAGGCGGGTCAAGTTCAGCGGGCCAGCTCGGCGCGCATGGCGTCGATCACGGCCTTGTAGTCGGGCTTGCCAAAGATGGCCGAGCCGGCCACGAAGGTGTCGGCCCCCGCATCAGCAATCTCGCGGATGTTGTCCACCTTCACCCCGCCGTCGATTTCCAGGCGGATGTCGCGGCCGCTGGCCAGAATCATGGCCTTGGCCTGTTGCAGCTTCTTCAGCGCCGAGGGAATGAAGCTCTGGCCGCCGAAACCCGGGTTCACGCTCATGATCAGCACCAGATCGACCTTGTCGATCACCCACTCCAGCACATCCAGCGGCGTGCCGGGGTTGAACACCAGGCCGGCCTTGGCGCCTTCACCCTTGATCAGTTGCAGCGTGCGGTCCACATGCTGGCTGGCTTCCGGATGGAAGCTCACCAGATCGGCCCCGGCGCGGCAGAAGGCCTGGGCCAGCGCGTCCACCGGCTGCACCATCAGATGCACATCGATGGGGGCCGGTGTGCCGTCCGGCTTGACCGCATGTTTCTTGAGCGCTTCGCAGACCATCGGCCCGAAGGTCAGGTTGGGCACGTAATGGTTGTCCATCACGTCGAAATGAATCCAGTCCGCGCCGGCGGCCAGCACCTGGCGGACTTCGGCACCCAGGTTGGCGAAGTCGGCGGACAGGATGCTGGGAGCGATGCGATGGGTGGGGGGCGTGGCGGAGGGCGTGGCGGAGGTCATGGCGGAAGGCCGCAGGGGCGGGTTGGAACCGGAAAGACCGTGATTGTAGAAAGGCCGGTGGGATTGGCGTCGGGATGCGGGCGATGGTGGAGGCGCTCAGCGGTAACGATCCACGATACGGCCCAGTTCACCGCTGGCCTGCAGCTGACGCAGCCGCTCCGTCAGCCGCTCCACCGCCGGTTCGGGCAGGCGGCGGGAGACGGCGGCCAGTTGGGGCTGCTCGTCAAACGCATGGGGGCCGAATTCGATCAGGGCGCCCTGGACACCGGACAGCCGCACCGCATGCCGCAGTGCCACATCCTGCCCATACACCGCATCGGCCCGGCCGCGCAGCAGCATCTGCACCGCGTCCACTTCGGAGCGGGCCGCCTCCACATGCGCCACATCGGCCTGCTTCAGCGTCACCGCCAGCTGGCTGCCCTGCACCAGCAGCAAGGGCCTGCGCCTGGCAAACGCCCGCAGCGCCGTCCAGCTTTGCGGCGTCGGGGTGCCCGCCCGCACCATCAGCACATGCCGAACGCGATACAGCGGAATCGGCAGAAAACGCATCATCTCCCGCCGCCGTTCCGACGGCAGCAGGCACAAAAACACATCCAGTTCATCCGAGGCCAGCATCAGCTCCAGCCGCCGCAGCGGCACCGTCCGGTCCAGGCCCTCCAGATGCAGATGAGGGTCGAGCCGCTGCAGGGCCACGGCGATCTCGGTACACAGGCCGGGGTGATCCCGGTCGCCTGGGGCGTACTTGAGCAGCGAGCCGCTCTGGGCGGCGCTGCGCAGCGTCAGTGGGGCCGGCGACACGGTGGTCGCCCCCAGGGGCGGAGGCGGCAACACCCGGGAGGGCCCGGGAGGACTGGCGGCCAGGGACAGGCTCGCCGATGCGGCCCCGGCGGCCTCTGCCCAGAGGGTGGCCGACGCCCCGGCCAGCGCGCCGGTGCAAAAACGGAGCACACAACCGCGCCGCGACAAGCGGTGTGCGGGCGTCGCATCAGCCGAGCGCTCGGGTGTCTCCATGGGTTCTGCAAATGTGTGATGGTCAGCATAAACCAAGCCCACCCTAGAATCGACGCAATGGCACATCCGCACTTTCACTGCACCGTGGTCGTGGAACCCCTGGCCGAACATACCGTCCCCGAGCGGGGCCAGTATGCGTTCAGCTACACCATCACCATCGAAAACCAGGGCGACGTGGCCGCCCAGCTCATCGGCCGGCACTGGACCATCACCGATGCCAATGGCCACACCCAGGAGGTGCAGGGTCTGGCGGTGGTGGGCCATCAGCCGCTGCTGCAGCCGGGTGAGCGTTTTCAGTACAGCTCCTGGGCCCAGATCGCGACCAAGCAGGGCAGCATGAGCGGCCGCTACCTGTGCGTCACCGACGCGGCGCAGGTGTTCTACGCCGACGTCCCGGAATTCCTGCTGGCCGAGGCCGGCTCGCTGCACTGATGCTGAAGCAACGCGGCTGGGATCTCACCGCGCTGCTCAACGCGGCGCATCCACAGGCGCCGCTTGCGGAGCGCAATCTCTGGCTGGTCCGCCTGGTGGACTGGCTGCGGCGGGCCCCGTTGAAGGACGTTCGTGCCGCGCCGCCGGCAGCCGACCCCACGACAGCTGGCAGGGCCGCCCCCACCGCGACGGCCCACGCCGTCCCCGCCGCCGACTACACCCCCCTGCCGGTGCGGCGGCTCAAGCATCTGCTGACCCTGCTGGAACGCCACCCGGAGCATGCCCAAGCCTTCGCGGGTGTGATGGCCAGCGTCTGGGCGGAAACCGACGCGATCAGCTTGTTTGCAGAGGTTGGCTTTGCGCCTCGCATGGCCCTGTGGGGCGAGTTTCTGGGCCGCCTGCGCCGACGCCTGCTGCCGATGACGGCCGACACCCGCGACCTGGCGGAACTGTTCGAGTTGCTGTTCCATGACGAAAACGATCCGGACTGGATCCGCGCCATCGACGATGAACTGCTGGAACGTCTGAGCCTGCTGTTTGCCGGTGCGCCCGAAGGAGACTGGCGTGACGAAATGCGCGCGGCCATCACCGTGCTGGTGAGTTCGGTCCGCTCGGCAGGTCTCTCCGGGGCGCTGCGGGTGCGCATGGATTCCAGGCGCCTGGTCAGCCGCCCCTTCCGCAATCTGGCAACCGCCTGGGAGCGGGTGGAACATTCGCTGGAGGACGAGGACCGGACCCATCTCCCCGCCCAGCTGCAATACCTGCGCGCCCTGCTGGATGAATGCCGCACGGCGGTCGGGTCGGTGCCGGACCATCTGGAAGAACACGGCGTCTCGGTGGACCTGATGTTTGGTGTGGAACAGATGCAGGCCCGTCTGCGCCGCATCGAGGAACTGCTGGACTGCCTGCTCGCGGCCCATCCGCGCCGGGAGTTGCTGCGCCTGGTGGGCAACCTGGTCCAGGTGGTGCATGAACGCCGCAGCATCCGCACCTTGTTCGGCCGGCACTATTCGCTGCTGGCCCGCAAGGTGGCCGAGCGCAGCGCGGAAACCGGCGAGCACTACATCACCCGCAACCGCGAGGAATATGGCGACATGCTGCGCCGGGCCGCTGGCGGCGGTGTGGTGATTGCCGGCACCACCTTTGCCAAGTTCGCCATCATGGCGGTGGGCCTGTCCGCCTTCTGGGGGGGCTTCTGGGCCGGCGCCAACTATGCGATCAGCTTTGTGATCATCCACCTGCTGCACTGGACGGTGGCCACCAAGCAGCCGGCCATGACGGCACCCGCGCTGGCAGAAAAGCTGCGCCACATCGACAGCGAATCGGGGCTGCAGAGTTTTGTGGATGAGGTGGCCCACCTCTTCCGTTCCCAGACCGCCGGCATCATCGGCAACCTCGCCCTGGCCGCACCGGTGGTGCTGGGGGTGCAGTTGCTGGCGGGGCTGGTGTTCGGTCGGCCGCTGGTGGGGGCGAAGGAGGCGGAATATGTGCTGCACAGCCTCACCGTGCTGGGCCCGACGCTGTTGTTTGCGGCCTGTACCGGCGTGCTGCTGTTTCTCTCCAGCCTGATTGCCGGCTGGGTGGAGAACTGGTTTGTCTTCTTCCGGCTGGACAGCGCCATTGCCTGGAATCCCCGCATCGTTGCGGTGCTGGGCAGCAACCGCGCCCGCCGCTGGTCGCAGTGGTGGCGCGAGAACATCTCCGGGCTCACAGCCAACATCAGCCTGGGCCTGATGCTGGGCCTGGTGCCGGCCCTGCTGGGCTTTTTCGGGCTGCCGCTGGAGGCGCGCCATGTGACGCTCTCCACCGGACAGTTGGCGGCGGCTGCGGGCGCGCTGGGGCTGGACGTGGTGAAGCACTGGCCCTTCTGGTTGTGCGTCATCGGCATCCTGGGCACCGGCCTGTTGAATGTGGGCGTGAGCTTCACCCTGGCCTTCCGGGTGGCGCTGCGGTCTCGTGGCATCAAGCTGGCGGACCGCCGCCGCGTGCGCGCAGCCATCTGGGGCCGCATCCGCAATCGGCCGCTCAGCTTCTTCCTGCCGCCCAAGGAATGATCAGCGCTCGTGGTCGTCCGGGCGTTCGCCGCCTTTGCGGCCGGAGAACATGGTCCACCAGACAATAAAAACGAGCAGCGCCAAGGCGCCTAAGGCCTCCATCAGAATCACGCTCATGATGTATTGCGGTCTCCTTCGCCCGGGCTCTGGGGTCCATCGAAACGTCCTGCTCAGGCCGATTCGTGCCTGCCGCCCCACGGCGGTGCTGACGATTCTAGGCCTGCTGGCCGCCTGCGCTGCACCGCCGGTGGTGCGGGAACCCGGGAGTGCCGGGCCGGCCACGCAGGGCTCCGGTGCGAGCCGGCCTGCCTCGCCCGGGGCCCCAATGGCGCCGCCCGCGTCGGTGCCAGCGTCTCCGGCAGCCCGCGTGCCTGTGGACCCAGCCCGGCTGCTCAATGGGGACATGGACACCACGCCGCGCCGCAGCCTGATGCGGGACCGCGCCCGCTGGGTGGAAGCGCAATGGAATGAACTGCCCGGCTGGGGGCAGGACCGTGCGCTTGAATGGTGGCCGGCCCTGCTGCGCGGCTGCGAGCGGCCGATGCCAGGCTGGCAGTCGTTCTGCGCCGAAGCGCTGCGCCTGCGCCCATCGGACGACTGGGTGGTCACCACCTGGTTGATGAAACGGCTGCAGCCCTACCAGGTGGAATCGCTGGACGGCGAAGCCAAGGGCCTGGCCACCGGTTATTACGAACCGCAGCTGGAGGCGCGCCGTCAGACTGCCGGGGAGTTCCGGGTGCCCCTGCTGGCGCCGCCCCAGGACCTGTCCACCCGCAAACCCTACGACACCCGCCAGCAGATCGAAACCAGCAACCGCCTGAACCGCTTCAGCCTGGCCTGGGTGCAGGACCCGCTGGATGCGCTGGTGATGCAGATCCAGGGCAGTGGCCGCCTGCGGCTGCTGGAGCCGGATGGCAGCAGCCGCTGGGTGCGACTGTCCTTTGCGGCCCACAACGAACAGCCCTACCGGTCGGTCGGTCAGTGGTTGGTGGCGCAGGGGGAACTGCGGCCCGGGGAGGCGTCCTGGCCGCTGATCAAGGACTGGGCGCGGCGCAATCCGCAGCGGCTCAAGGATGCCTTGTGGGCCAACCCGCGTTATGTGTTTTTCCGGGAAGAGCCGCTGCTGGACCCGGCCGTCGGGCCCAAGGGCGGCCAGGGCGTGCCGCTGACACCTGGCCGCTCGATTGCGGTGGACAAGGCCAGCATCCCCTACGGCACACCGGTCTGGCTGGACACCACCGAACCGCTCTCCACCACCCCCTTGCGCCGTCTGGTGATGGCGCAGGACACCGGCGCCGCCATTGTGGGCGCCGTGCGGGCGGACTTCTTCTGGGGCTGGGGCGAGCAGGCCGAAGCCAATGCCGGCCGCATGAAGCAGCCCTTGCGTCTCTGGGTGCTGTGGCCCCGGGACAGCTGAGCCGCCCCAAGCTCAATCCACCTCAATCCACCTCAATCGACGACTTGCACGCCCTTCCAGAAGGCCACCCGGTCCTTGATGGCGGCCGCAGCTTCGCTGGGCTCCGGGTAGTACCAGACGGCATCCGGGTTCATGTCACCGTTGACCAGCAGGCTAAAGTAGTGCGCCTGGCCCTTCCAGGGGCAGGAGGTGCGGTGATTGCTGAAGGTGGTGAATTCACGCTTCAGGGACGCGGCGGGGAAGTAGTGATTGCCTTCCACCACCACGGTGTCATTGCTCTCGGCGATCACTTCGCCGTTCCAGATTGCCTTCATCAAAGCTCCTCGTGCTTAAACGTTATTACGCCCATCGGGGCAAAGACATCTTCATCACCTCCGGGTCCGCCCGCGATCTTGCAGCGGGCAGCTTCGGCGTGTGTGCCATCGGCGGTGGGGCCGAGGGCTGGTCGGTGGTGCATGTCGGGCCGGAGGGCGATGTCGCCGACTTGGGTGGGGACTACTACTTTGCCACCGCTGAAGAAGCCCTCGCCTTCGCCCGTGAAATCATCGACCTGTTGATCGATGGGGGTGAGCCCGAAGGTTTGCAGGAGGATTGACCGGGTCCATCCAGGGTGAGCCGGTCCGCCCATGGCGCCTCGGCCGCTGGATCACGCCTTGATCAGAGCGGCCGCAGATCTTCCCCCACCAGGTTCACCAGCAGGGCCCGACCGTCCGGCAGCAGCCGGAATTCCCCATATCGCGCGGCGGACCATCGCTGCTCCTCCCCCTGGCGGAAGTACCAGGCATCGGTGACGAAGGTCCAGCCACTGCCGGAGGGGGAGAGCTCCAACAGCACCATGCCGGCCGGCACGGCCTCGCCCGGCTGCAGCAGGCGCGGGGTTTGCACAATGCCTCGCGCATCCAGGGTCGCCGCCACACGGGGACGCTGGCCCCACAGCAGGCGGTTGGCACGCCAACTGCTGAGGCCGGGCAGGGCGTAACTCAGCCGCATGTAATCGCCCTGCATCAGCGAGCGGGGGTCCACCGGCGCGAGCCGCACAAACACCGGCTGGCCCTCGTCGATCAGTTGTTCCTTTTGCAGGATCAAGAGATTGACCGTGATCAGCACCAGCAGGCCAAAAGCGCCGATGGCCGCCAGGGCCCATCGGCGAGGCGCAGGTGACAGCGGAGCCGGTATGCCAGCGGGGCTAGATCCACACGTTGCGCTGGGTACACCCGGCGCGCTCTGTACGCCCTCAGCGCACTGTGCACCCGACGCGCCCGATGTGCCATGAGCGGCCTGCGCTTGAAGCGCGCCCACGAGGCCCACCGCCGCAAGCGCGGGCGCCGCGACCGCCATCCATCGCGCCCAGGCAGCCAGCAAGGCACCAGCGCCCACCATCACCCAGGCCTTGTCCTGTAGCGGCAGTTGCCAGCTGTAATAGAAGCTGCCCAGGACCCACAGCGCCGCCACGGCCGCGAGCAAGGCCAGGGTCCAGCGGCGAGTGGCCAGCATCAGTGCCAGCACCACCACCGAGCCGCCCAGCACCGGCATCTGGGTGGCCACGGCGGCGATCACTGCCACGGGCGGCAGCAGCCGCCAGGCCTGGGCCGGTCTCCAGGCGCGCACCAGACCGCCCGCCCCGGCCAGCACCAGAGCCGCCGACACGCCGCCCCTGGTGGCACGCGCCCAATCGATGCCCCCCGCCGTGCGAGCCCCTTCCGTCTGCGCCCACGAATGAATGGACAGGGAGCCGCTCACCAAAAAGGCGGCGCCGGCCAACCACATCAGCATCAGCAGCAGCACCACCCACCATCCGCTCAGGGCCGGTTCCATCACGGCCGCCCACCGAGCCCCACGCGCGTGGCCTCCGATCCGATGCTGAGCCGCCATCAAGCCCAGGCCGATCCCTATGGCTGCGTGTACCTGCGCCCAGCCTTCCAGCGCGCCGCCCTCAAAGGCGGTGACATGCCAGAGCAGCATCATCACCAGCACGGCAGCCGCCGCGCCAAGCAGTTGCCGCATCCACGACAGCGGCAGAGCTTTGATGAGCACCACCGACATCAGCAGCCCCGCCGCTTCCAGTTGCGGATCGCTCAGGCTGCGATCCAGGGCATGGAGCAGACTCACCAGCCCTGTCAGCAGCAAGGGCACGCCGAGTTGCTCCAGGAACAGGGAGCGTTGTTGCCCCCGCAACAGCGTCACTCCCAGCCCCGTCATCAGCAGCCCCACAAAATAGTCGTTCGGGCCCTGCGCCCAACTGGCGCCAAACAACAGGGCCAATGCGCCCACCAGCGGCACCACGGCGATCCAGGCCGCCAGACCGGTCAACGCCACAACGGGCCAGGGCCGAGGCGACACCGCACTGGCACCCCCCGCAATCAGGCCCTGCGCTTGGGCCTCATGCATCCATGGGGCGCTCACCCTTGCACCCCCGTGCTGCGGACGCGCCGCACAATGAGCTGCACGCTCCCCGCCAGCAACACCGCTGCAGTGCCGCCCAACACCAGCAGATCAACCACCGAATCCAGGCGCCTGCCGTGGAACTGCCAGGCCACCAGCACGATGTTGAGGGACAGCGCCAGCAAGCTCATGGCGTACACCTCACGGTGCCACCAGGCCAGGCTAAGCGCCACGATCAGGGTGCCAAGACTCCACCAGAATTGCGGTGCAAGCTCCTTGTGGAACACACTGCCCAGGGCCAAGGTCACCACCAGCACACTGCCGGTCAACACGGACATGCGCCACGCCCACGGTTGTCCTGTGCGCACCTCCCGCCAGGCCATCACCAGGCTCAGCAACAGGCTGGCGCCCAAGCCGGCGCCATGAACAGGCAGCGTGCTGGCCTCGAAATGCCAGCCATGCCCGCCGAAGGTCTCGACCCACAGGCGGATGGCCAGACTGGTCACCACCACCCAGGGGGTCCAGATCAGGTCGGACCCCACCGCCAGCGCCAAGGGGAAGGCCAGACCGGCCCATAGCGCAAACAGCGTCCAGGCATCGGCCCCGGTCTGATAGGTCTGACCAAAATAGGCCAGCAGGCCGCCGAGGGTGAGAAAGGCCAGCAGCCCCAGCGGCCCGCGCCATCCCGGTCGCACAGCCGCGCCCAGCAGGCTCACCACCAGCAACCCCTCCAGCAGGCCAAAGCGCGCCGCACGCCCCAGCGTGTCCCAATTGGCTGCGACCCAGAGGATCACCCCAAATCCGATCAGCCCGGTGGCCAATACGCCCGTACCGCGCCGCAGCCAGGTCCACAGGCCTGCGGGGGGCTGCCCGGCGCCGCTGAGCTGCCATAAGCGGCGTGCGCTGATCGCATCGAGGCCACCTTGGGCCGTCCATTGGTACAACTGCTCGTGCAGACTCACTGATTCCTCCTCAGGATTCGTCCGCTGATCGCGGTCGTCTTGTGGACCTTGATGATACGGACCGGCGCCTTCATCCGGGACGCCGGTGATGCAACTGATCGATGGAGAACCCCATGGGACAAATGATCGAATTCAGCCGCCCGGACGGCGGCAAAAGCGCCGGCTGGCTGGCCTCGGCCGGTGCCGGTGCACCGGGCCTGGTGCTGATCCAGGAATGGTGGGGCCTGGCGCCGCACATCAAGAACATCGCCGACCGCCTGGCCGAAGCCGGCATCACCACACTGGCCCCGGATCTCTATCGCGGGCGTCTGGCCTCCAGTGCGGATGAAGCCAGCCATCTGATGAATGACCTGGACTTTGGCGACGCCACCCGGCAGGACCTGCAGGGCGCGGTGAACCATCTGAATCAGCTCGGCAGCGCCAAGGTCGGCGTGATGGGCTACTGCATGGGTGGCGCGCTGACCATCGCGGCGGCGGTGCATGTGCCGCAGGTGGCCGCTGCGGTCTGTTATTACGGCATTCCGCCGGCGGAGTTCGCCGATCCGGCGAAGATCAAGCCGCCCTTCCTGGGCCACTTCGCCACCCGGGACGACTGGTGCACGCCGGAGAAGGTGCAGGAACTGGAAACGCGCATGACCGGCGCGGGCCTGCATCCGCAGATCCATCGGTATGAAGCCGACCACGCCTTCTCCAATGTCACCCGGCCGGACGTGTACGACGCCAAGGCCGCGCAACTGGCCTGGGACCGCTCGCTGGCGTTCCTGAAGCAGCATCTCGCCTGAGCTTGACCCCGCCTGGCAGCAGCCGTCCGCGCGCCATCGTCCGCGCGCACCGTCTGCTCGCCAGGCATGACGGCTCTCCCCTTCCGCCACCTTTGCTTCGCCTCAACCGCCCATGCGTACAAATGCCCTGGCTCATGCCGCTGCCCTGACCCTTGTCCTCCTGTCCGGCGGGGCCTTGGCCCAGAACGCCAAGGGCTTCAATCCCAACGGCAAGGATCCTCTGGACCCGCGAGTGGCACCGATGCTGGCGGAGGTATCCGCCAGCCGCATTGAGCAGACCATCCGCACGCTGGCCGCCTTTGGCACGCGCCACACGGCCTCCGAGACCCAGAGCGACACACGCGGCATCGGCGCCGCCCGCCGCTGGATCGAGCGGCAATTGCGGGACTGCAGCGCCCGCACCGGGGGCCGATTGCAGGTCACGATGGAAGCCTTCATCGAGCCGGCCGGCCGTCGTCTGAGCCAGCCGACCGAACTGGTGAACGTGGTGGCCACGCTGCCCGGCGCTTCCGCCGGCACGCCGCGTGAACGGGTGCTGGTGGTGAGTGGCCATTACGACTCCCGCAACAGCGATGTGATGGATGCCAAGGGCGAGGCGCCGGGCGCCAATGACGACGCCTCCGGCACGGCAGCCGTGATGGAAATGGCCTGCGCGATGGCGCGGCAGAAGTTCGATGCCACCTTGGTGTTCATGGCCGTGCCGGGGGAAGAGCAAGGTCTGCTGGGGGCGCAGGAATGGGCGCGGCGGGCAAGGGCGCGCAACCTGAATGTGGAGGGGATGATCACCAACGACATCATCGGCAGCTCCCATGGCGACGGTGGGCAACACGACGCCAAGCGCCTGCGGCTGTTTGCCGACGGGTTTGACCCGGTGCTGCGACAGTTGGTGAACACCGGCAGCAACCGCACGCCAAGTGATGACGAGACCAACACCAACGCCGCCATCCGCGCGCAGTTGCAGCCGCTGGCGGTGGCCGGCGGGGGAGACGACCTGCCCACGCAGCAGTTCGCCCGCCATTTGAAGGCGCAGGGCGAGCGCTATCTGCCGGGCTTCAGTGTCGATCTGATCGAGCGCCGTGACCGCTATCTGCGCGGCGGGGACCACCTGCCCTTCCTGGAGCGCGGTTATGCCGCCGTGCGCTTCAGCGAGCCGTTTGAGGACTTCCGCCATCAGCACCAGGACCTGCGCTCCGACAAGGGCGTGGTGTATGGGGACCTGCCGGAGTTCGTTGACTTTGCTTATGTGGCCGATGTGGCCCGGGTCAATCTGGCCGGGCTGGCCACGCTGGCCTGGGCTCCGGCGCCGGTGAAGGACGCCCGCATTGATGCGCGCGAGCTGACCAACGACACCACCCTGCAATGGGCCGCCAGCCAGGATCCGGAACTGGCGGGTTATCGGGTGGTGTGGCGGCGCAGCGGCATCCAGCAGTGGGAAGGCGCCAAGGATGTGGGCATGGCGACCCGGGTCACCCTCCCGCTCTCCAAGGACAACCTGATTTTCGGTGTGCAGGCCCTGTCCAAGTCGGGCCATGCCAGCCTGGCGAGTTATCCGTTGCCGCTGGCGCGCTGAGTCTGCCCTTCATCACGGGATGCATCCCGCCCGCCACAGGCATGGCGCAGCGGGGCCCGCTTCAACTCAAACCATCAACCCGCGCAGCAACAGCCGCGCGCTGGACACGTTGGTGGCGCACGGGACGTCATGCACGTCACAGGCGCGCACCAGCGCATTGATGTCGGGTTCATGCGGCTGGGGCGTCATCGGGTCACGCAGGAACACCACGGCATCGATACCGCCCACGGCCAGGCGGGCACCAATCTGAAGGTCGCCCCCATGTGGCCCGGACAGCATGCGTTCAACCTCCAGGCCCACCTCCGCCTGCAGGCGCGAGCCGGTGGTGCCGGTGGCGACCAGCTCGCACTGCTTGAGCAGTCCGGCGAATTCGGTGGCCAGCACCACCATCTCGTCCTTTTTTCCATCGTGGGCAATCAAGGCGATGCGCAGGCGACGGCCGGCCACGTCCTGCATGTCGGCGGTGCCGGATTCAAGGGCGGTGCTGGCGGCAGCAGTTGGGAAGGAAGCAGATGCAGTCATGCCGTGATGGTAGGGCGCGAACGGGCCGGGCGGGTTACTGATCAGGTTCTTTCTGGGCACCCTGTGCCCGCATCCCCAGATTCATGGCGTTGAGCAGGTCGCCGTTGTCCTGGCTCAATTCCCAGGCGAACACACCGGCCAGACCTTCGGCGCGCGCTGCCCGCGCCTTGGCCCAGACCGCGCGGGGGTCGTCATAGCCCAGCCATTGGTGATTGCCGGCATGGAAAAGCGACCAGGCCTGCGTGACCGGGTCCCACACCGCCTTGTAGCCGCGTCGGCCCCGCCCCTGCCGGTCCAGCAGACGGCCGGCAATCTCCCGATACGGCGTAGCGCCCTCCCCGTCCGGAAACACACCGGTCTTGGCCGCGCCAGCGCGGGGCTGTTGAACGCCGGTGAAACCGCGTCCGTACATCGCCACACCGGCCACCATCTTGGCGGATGGCACCCCCGCCTCGCGCAGATTGCGGATGGAGCGCAGCAGGCTGTCGTCCGCATCAGGGGCGGAACTGGCCAGGGTGCTGTGATGCCCGGCGACCGGCGACCAGCCGCCGTAGAAGTCGTAGGTCATCATGAAGACCAGATCGAGTGCGGGCGCGGCCTGACGGAAGTTGATGCGCTGCACGATGGCTTGTGTCGTATTGACCGCCATCGTCACCAGATAACGGCGCCCCGTCTCCTGGCCGAGGGCATCCAGGGCGTGCCGCAGGTCCGTCAGCAGATCGGCATAGGCCTGACCATCCTGCGGGCTGCCCAGCGGGACACCATGGGCGGAACCGTTGTCTCCGGGATGCTCCCAGTCGATGTCGATGCCGTCAAAGGCGGGATGCTCGCGCAGGAAACGCTGGGCGGAGGCGACGAACACGGCGCGCCGGGCCGGGTCATTGGCCAGATGGAAGAACGGGTCGGAGCCGCCCCAGCCCCCCACCGATGCCAGCACTTTCACCTGGGGCGCTCGCTGTTTGTAGCGTGTGAACACCTCGTTGAAGCGGGTTTCCAGGCGGCTGACCGCCAGCTCGAAGTCTGGCCGCCCGTGGCAGTGGGCCGCGTCCTTGGCCAGTTGGCCGGGACCGCAGAGGCGCAGGAAGGCGTAGAGGATGTGGGTGAGGTTGCCGGGAGGCACCGGGTCGATGAGCGATTCCGGCATCCAGTTCGGCACGTAGACGCCAACGACTCCGGACGGGAGGGCCGGGAATGGGTGGGGCTTCCCGGTGAAGAGAATGGAAGGGGCGGGGGCGGGGGCGGCGGCGGGGGAGGAAGAGACGGCGGTGGCGATGGCGGCGGCGGACGCTTCAGGGCCCGCAGCCACTGCAGTGGCGGGTGCTGTGATGGGTGCAGGGCTGGCGGCCCATGATGCAAGCGGGAGCGCAGTTCCCACCGCCACAGCCAGCACACGCACGGTGACGGACACGCGAGCCGATAGCCCGGACGCCAGAACAAAAGGATCAACAGCAAGGCGGCGGCAGAACATGCGATCAGACTCCGGGACGGACAGTGCCTGAGCCTATCGCATCAAAACTACCAGTCAAATACCAATTAACCACAAGTCCACGACTGGTATGCAGCACGATACTTGCTGCATTGCGTCCCAGCAACGCGGTGGTATCAACGCGCCATCCAGGCTCAAGGCGCCAGATCCACCCGCACCTGCAGCTCCTTCATGCGCTGCACTTCGGCATCCCGTGTGCTGTATTGATTCGCCGAACTGCCGGCGTAATAGCTCCCCGAGCGCGCGATGGTCACCCATTGGCCCAGGGGCACCTGCACCGTGCTGAGCACGCTGGCATCTTCCGACGGCGGCTGGCCGCTCGGGTCGACCGCACCACTGGGCCGGACGGTCTGCTCCTGGGTCCGGATTTCAACCGTGACCGGTGACCGCCCGCCCGACCAGGAGGGTTTGACGGTCACGCCCCGGGAGCGTTCCGCCACCCCTTGGCGCGGGGCGACGTAGTAGCGGTCCTGGCGGCCTTGCTGCCGGTCCAGCCCGATATCCACCCACTGCAGCGGGGTCACCTCATTGAGTGTCACCGAGGCCTGCTGACCATTCAGCACCATCAACCGGGGCAGCGACTGCTCGCGCTGGCTGCGCCGCTCGGTGCTGAGGGTCACGCCGCCTCGGGGGGACACCGATCCTCCGGTGCTGACCACCACACTGCCATCCCGCACGCCGGCGGCGGCCGCACCGCTCAGCGCCTGATCCACCCAGCGCAGTTCCACCCACAGGTTCTGTCGGGGGAGTTCGGCCCAGGCCGGAGCTGCGGTCAGGCAAACAGCCGCAAGCATCGGGGCGCCGATCCGGCGCAGCATCCATCGGCGGTGTGTGTTCATGGGGAAAGGATACGAGATTCCGACCCCACTGAGGCGCTTGTGCCATTCAGCGCCCGGCACCGTTCAATGTCACAGGCGGTTGGCAGCATCGAGCGGTACTCAATGACACTGCCCCAGGTGGAGGGGTCGCGCAGGGTGCAGCGGTGGCCTTTGCCGTCGTCGTAATAGGACATCACATCCACACAACGCCGCGAGTGCGCGGCCATTCCATAGAAATGGCCCATTTCATGCGAAAGCACCATCTGCAAGGTCTGATCGGACGGATACCGTGGATTGCGCTGCCGCAGCAGGCGAAACGGGCTGGGGCCCAGTGACAGCGTACGCGCCTTCACATTGGCCACGCCGAACTGGCCCTGGCTGCCCAGGTCGGTCCAGACAATCTGGATGTCCTCATCGGCCGGCGCCCGGCCTTTGGGCAGTGCCTGCACGGTGGCGGGCACGCCGCAGGCCAACCACGCCTGCACCGCCCGCTGCGCCAGTGCCAGCACCTGAGCGGCCGTCATCCATTCCGGTGCGGCCTCATGCCGGTACACAAAGCGCAAGGGGCGAGACACCGCACTGCGGTCCCGACCGTCACCCCACGTACTCCATTCACCGGGCCGGCAGGAAGCGATTTCCTGGTCCCGCACCGAGGGCGCGGCCGAGGCGGCGGCCCCAGGCACCGCCGAGGCTGCAGCGCCTGCCGTAGACGGAGACGGCGACGGCCGCTGCGCCCAGCCCGCCAAAGGGCTGCACAGCCCCATGACCAGCACCGTGAGCAAGGCTTTCATCATGCAGAGCGCAGCCGCCACGCCTGGCGCATGCGGGGCCACAGCAGGTTGATGGCCAAACCGCTCATCACCAGCGCGGCGGCGATCAACTTCCAGGGCGGCAGTCCCTCGCCCAGCAACAGCGCGGAACAGCTCATGCCAAAGATCGGCACCAGCAGCGCCATCGGCACCACCGTAGCCGCCGGATGGCGGGAGAGCAGCCAGCTCCACGCTCCATAACCAAACAGCGTGTTGGCGGCCGCCTGCCAGATCACCGCGCCCCAGGCGCCCAGGCCGGCATGGCTGAAAGCCGTGGCGATGCGTTGAGGGCCCTCCATGGCCAAAGACAGCACCAACAGGGCCGGCGCGGCAAAGGCACTGCTCCACACCACGTAGGCCAGCATGTTGACGCCCACCGCCCTCTTTCCCACCACATTGCCGCTGGCCCATGAAAACGCTGCCAGCAGCACCATGGCCAGCCCCAGCACCGTGGTGGAGCCGTCGGTATGGGAAGCGATGATGCCAATGCCGCAAGCCGCCATCAGCAGCGCCAGCCACTGGAAGGGCTGCACCCGCTCGCCGCTGGTGCGCATGGCCAGCATCAGCGTGAAAAACACCTGGGTCTGGATGACCAGAGAGGCCAGCCCCGGGGAGATCTGTGAGCCCATGGCCAGATACAGCAGACTGAACTGGGCGACCCCCACCAGCGAACCGTACGCCGCCAGGTTGCGCCAGCTGACCTGGGGGCGCGGCAGCAAAAAGATGGCAGGGAGCGTCGCCAGGGTGAAGCGAAGGGCGGCAAACAGCAGCGGGGGAAACGCATTCAGCCCCCAGCGAATCACCACGAAATTGCTGCCCCAGATGGCGACAACGGCAAGGGCAAGCAGGAAATGGCGAAACGGAAGCGTCATGGCGCGCCAAGGCGTTGGGGGCTGAACGCCCACTATGCCAGCAACCCCCTGACGCGGCCCGGTACAGATCGGCGGCAAACCCGCCAGTACAGCGTGGATGCGCTTGCCAAGCGAACAGGCGGGCGCAGACGAAAAAAAAGAGAGCAGGGGGTGACCCCTGCTCTCCCTGGACGCTGTGGTAACCCTCTGCGTCTGGTTGGAATCCGAGGACGCTGGCTGACGTGTCCCCGTTCCATGCCCCTCGGCCCCTGATCGCCGGTGGCGGCGCCTTTGAGGCGTTGCCACCGGCGGGGTCGGCGCGCTTACTTGGCGGCGGTGAAGCGCAGCACCACAGCCCGCACCTTGTTGACGCTGGCACCCGTCGCGGCCTTGAGCGCGCTCAGCGCATAAGCGCTCAGTGTGTCGCGGCTCATGGAGGCCAGCGTATCCGGCACCAGGGCCACCAGCGTGCCGTCTTCCAGCAGCGTGAGCTGCATGACAGCGCGGTCGCCACCTTCCAGCGGCAGGACCGCCTGGGTGCGGACGCTCACCGAGCCGGTCAGTTGCGGCTGGCTGCCCTGCTGGCCGTCCTGTCGCTGCAGCGACAGGCTGGTGCCTTGATCGACCACACGATATTGGCCTTGGAAGCTGAGGGCAGTGTCGGTCTCGGCCACGAAGATCGGCATCACGGTTTCGGTCACCGTGGACGCGCCATTGCCGCTGCCCTTGCTGCCGCTCGATGCGCCGTTGCTGCCGTTACCGGACGAAGCGCTGCCATCGGCAGAGCCGGTGGAACCGGTGGAAGCGGAAGCACCCGCAGACCCGGCGTCATTGCCGGCTCCGGTGCCGCTGGCACCCGTCGAGGCATTGCTGCCGCTGCCGCTGCCGCTGCCGCTGCCGCCGACGGTACTCACGCTGACGCCATCGGCGGTGCGGAATTCACCTTCGGTGGTGAGTTGGACGGTCGTTGCAGAAGCAGTGGTGCCTTGAGCACCGCCGTCCGCCTGGCCTTGCGATCCCGAGTTGCTCGTCGACCCGGTGCCCGCTGCAGAACCAGCGCTGGAGCCGGCGTTGGAGCCTGCACCGCTGCCGTTCCCAGAACCCGAACCGGAACCAGAGCCGTCACCGTTGCTGGTGCTGTTGGCGTTGCTGTTGCCGTTGCTGTTGGCGTTGCCGTTGGCGTCGCCAGCACCGGATCCGTTGCCACTGCCGTTGCCGGAACCGTTGCCGTTGCCGGAACCGTTGCCGTTGCTGGAACCGTTGCCGTTGCCGTTGCTGGAACCAGCGTCACCGCCAGTTCCAGTTCCAGTTCCAGTTCCAGTTCCAGTTCCAGTTCCAGTTCCAGTTCCAGTTCCAGTTCCAGTTCCAGTTCCAGTTCCAGTGCCGGTGCCAGTGCCCGTGCCGGTGTCCGTGCCAGACCCGGAACCCGAGCCATTGCCCGAGCCATTACCGGATCCCGCAGAGCCACCGCCGTCAGTGCCGCTACCGCTACCGCTACCGCTGCCGTTCCCGTTGCCGGACGCGCCGTTGCCACTGCTGCCACTGCTGCCACTGCTGCCACTGCTGCCGCTGCCGCTGCCGTTGCTGCCGGAGCTGCTGTTGCCCCCCGTGCCGCCATTGCCGCTGTCACCAAACAGTTCCGTCGTGCCCGCCGCGCCCGGCAGCAGGGTCGAACCGGTGCCGCCCTGGCCACCGCCGCTGGAACCGCCGGTCTCGGAGCCCTTGGTCCCGTTGCTCGTATCGACCTTGGCCACCAGGCTGTCCAGCGCGCCCGTCGCCGGGTTCGCGTTGATGGCACCGCTGGTCGTCACCTGGCTCTTGTCCAGCTGATAGTTGGCCGCGTCCGTGCCGCTCAGGCCCAGGTCCACCGTCACCGTCTTCGACACACCCACGGCCGCGTTGTCATAGCTGCCGGACAGGGTCGTGTTCACCGTGTCACCCGCCACCACGCCGGACAGCGCGCCGCCACTGACCTGCGCCACCGTGCTGCCGTCATAGAGCTTGGTCGTGACGGTCACGTCACCGGCGGAGATCACCTTGGCCGTCACCGTTCCGGTGCTGGTCAACGCGCTCGACTGGAAGGTGTAGTTGCCGGCATCCCCACCGCTGAGCTGCAGGTCCAGGTTCACCGTCTTGCCCGTGCCCGCATTCTTGTTGGCAAAGGCGGCCGAACCGTTGGCAGCCACATCATCGCCCTCCACCACGTTGCTCAGGCTCACCGAGTTCAGCGTGGCCGAGGTGTTGCCGTCGTAGACCTTGGTGGCCACGTCCGCGCTCACCACCACCGTGCGCGGCGTGATGCTGGCCGTCGCCGATGTGTCAAACGCGTAGTTGGCCGCATCGGTGCCGCTGAGCGTCACGCCATTGATGGTGACCGACTTGCCGCTGCCGACGTTCTTGTCGGAGAAGCTGGCGCTCCCCACCGCCCCCACGGACACGCTGTCACCCGCGAGCACACCGCTCAGGCTGACGGTGCCGACGGTGGCCGTGGTGGTGCCGTCATACACCTTGTCCTGCACGCTGCCGGCAGCCGCACTAACGCTCTTGGGCGTGATGGCCGCAGTGGCCGAGCCGTCGAACACATAGTTGGCCGCGTCGGCGCCGCTCAGGCTCATGCCGCTGATGGTCGCTGCCTTGGTGCTGCCAGCGTTCTTGTCCGTGAAGCTCGCGCTGCCCGTGCCGCCGATGCTGACGGTATCACCCGCCACCACACCGCTCAGGCTCACCGTACCGAGTGTGGCGGAGGTGGTGCCGTCATACACCTTGTCCTGCACGCTGCCGCTGGCGGCACCAATGGCCTTGGGCGTGATGCTGGCCGTCGCCGAGGTGTCGAAGGTGTAGTTCGCAGCATCCGCGCCGCTCAGCGTCAGGCCGCTGATGGTCACCGCCTTGTTGGTGCCGGCGTTCTTGTCGGAGAAGCTGGCGCTGCCCGAGCCGCTGACACCCACGGCGTCGCCCGCCACCACACCGCTCAGGCTCACCGTGCCCAGCGTGGCGGTGGTGGTGCCGTCATACACCTTGTCCTGCACGCTGCCGGTGGCCGCACCGATGGCCTTGGGCGTGATCGTGCCGATGTTGCCGCTGGCCGTGGTGCTGGTCAGGGTGTAGCCATAAACCACCACACCGCCATTGCTGGCACCCGTCAGCGACACCCCGTCCACGCTCACCAGCTTGCCGGTGGCCACGTTCTTGTCGCCGTACTCCGCGCTGCCGGTCACGCTGTAGGTGACCACGTCACCGTCGATGGTGCCGCTGCTGGTGTAGTTGCCAGCGCTCAGGCTGGCCGACGTGGTGCCGTCGTAGACCTTGCTGGTGGAACCCGTCAGGCTCACCGTCACCGTGGGTGCCACGGTGTAGAGCAGGCCGTTGCCGGTGCCCAGCACCGTCGAGGCTGTGGTGGCCTGGTATTGCTTGAAGTCGGGGCTCAGCCCGCCCCGCACGTCGTTCAACGGCGAGGTGGAGTACACCAGCCAGCGGCCGGCATCCGACTGAAGCGCGGTGGCGCCCGCGTTGTTGATGAAGTTGCGGCCGGACGCCAGCAGGATGCCGGTGGTCGCGCCGCCGCTGTTGGTGGCGTGCACCGCCTGATCCAGCGTCAGATCCGAGGTGCTGCCGGTCAGGCGCAGGTCCACCGTCTTGTCCACGGTGATGCCGCTCACGCCGTCCACCGTGCCCACGGTCAGGCTCTTGCCGTTGGTCAGCGTCAGCGAACCGGCCTGGGCGGCCACGGTGCTGACTTGCTGGGTGCCGCTCAGGGCTACATCGCCGCTGCCGGCTTCGATCGCCAGCTTCGAGGCGGTGACCACCGTGCTGCCGGTGATGTCGCCGCCGGCGGTCTGCAGGATGACGGTGTTGCCGGCCGTCAGCGGTGCATTCAAGGTCAGGTCATCGGTCAGCACATGCAGGCGCAGGCTGCCGGTGTTGGCGGTGATGGCATAGGGCAGCGTCATCGAGTCGCCCACCAGGGTCAGCTCATGGCCGACGGTGGTGGTCACGGCGCCTTGCGCTTCCAGGGTCGTACCGGCACTGCCGATCACGATGTCCTGCGAGCCGTTGAACTTGCTCAGCGAGGTCTGGGTCAGCGCGCTGCTGGAACCGCCCACGGTCAGCACCTGGCTCTGATCGACCGTGTCGAAGCTCACCGTGGCCAGGCTCTGGCCGCTCACGGTGGCGCCGCTGGCGTCGAAGCTGAGGGCCTTCAGGTTCAAGGTGGCATCGCCGCCGCCGAGCTGGATGCCGGCGTTCAGGCCCAGGCTCGCCTGGGACACCAGGGTCACCGTGGTGGGCGTCGTGGTGGAGATGGTCAGGCCATTCACGCCGTCGACGGTGCCCAGGCCCCAACCGCTGGTGTTGCCGGTCTGCACCAGCGTGTCGCCGCCGACATTCAGCGCCAGATGGGTGAAGTCGAAGGTGCTGCTGGTCAGCGTGGCGCCGTCAGTGGCCGTCACCGCCAGATTGGCGGCCGACACGCCGCCGTTCACCCCTTCTACATGGCCGCCGCTGATGATGTGAACAGTGGAGGCATTGGTGCTGATGTCGCCATCAAACACCACGTCGCCGCCGTCCGAACGGCCGACCACCAGCGTGGCTGCGTTCACGGCCGAGGTGGAACTGCTCGACAAGGTGGAGCCCAGGTGCAGATCCGTCCCAGCGCCTTCCTGACGCAATGTCACGGTGCCGCTACCGCCATTGGCGGTGACGGTCTGTGCCACGTTGATGTTGTCACCGCTCAGCGTGACGTTGCCGGTGGTGTTGGTCAGCGTACCGGCGCTGATGTCGATGTTTTTGTTGACCAGTTCCAATGTGCCGGTGGCGCTGAAACTGAAGTTGTTGGCCAGCGTGATGGTGCCCGTGCCGTCTTCCCGGCCGATGGTCAGGTTCTTGATGCCTTGCAGCATCGAGAGCTGGGACACCGACGCAAAGCCGGTGCTGTCGCCCAGCACCATGCTGGTGGTGACATCCGCAGGCTCCAGTCGGATCGAGGCGGTGCTCAGGTTGTTCAGTGTGGCGCCGGTGAAATCGATGGCGCTGCCACGCAAGGTCAGCACACCGCTGCCGGTGTTGAGGTTGACCGTGCTGGAGAAGGTGATGACGCCATCCGTCAGGATGCTGGCGCCGGCGTTCATGGTGAAGGGTGTGTCAATGTCCACATCACCGCTGGCACTGAGCACACCCCCGAGATAGCGGGTGCCGGTGGTGTAGCTGCCGTCGGCCTTGAAGTAGAGACGGCCGCTGCCCAGCGTCATGCTGGAGTTCAGATAGATCTCACCGGTACCGGCGGAGATGTAGAGATTGCCGCCGTTGGTGGTGACCGGCGCGGACAGGGTCAGACCACCGCCGCTGGCGTTGTCCGAATCGGCCCAGATGCGCACGTAGCCGCCATTCGTGGTCACCGAACCGCCCACGGTGACACCGTCGGCGCCATACAGCGTGACCGAGCCGGCGCCCGGCGTGCCGCTGCCCACGGAGCTGACCGAGTGCGTCGGCAAGGTGGTCGGATTGGTGCCGGAGCCCCAGGCGATCAGGTTGCCAATGTTGGTCAGGTAGCCGGTGCCGGTGGAGCCGGCCTGCATGTAGATGCTGCCGGTGCCAAACACTTCCACCGTGTTGCTGGCGTTGGCAAAGGAGATGGAGCCCGAGCCCGTAGTGCCGGCTTCCAGCCGCAGACTGACGTTGTTGAGCATCGTCAGCCGACCATCGCCGCCGTTCAGGTTCAAGTCGGAGATCGTGATGTTGCCCGTGGCCTGCAACGTGACGTTGGCCTGCTGAGCTTCCAGATCATTCACATAGACGGTGCTCCCGGAGATGTCGCCGGAGCCACTGCCACCGCTGATGGTGACCGTGTCGGGGTCCAGCAGCAGTTCACCGGTGTTGCCCTTGTCAGCACGTGCATCGGTGACGCCGCTGTAGCTCAGCGATTGCTTGCCTGACACTTCCGCCTGACCGCCGTCGCCGCCATTGGCACCGCCGCGCACTTCAATGCGGCCGGCGAAGCGGGTGGTGTCGTCGGACCAGAACACCACCTGGCCGCCGTTCCCGTTGTCGGTGGCGCTGGCGGTGGCCTTGACCGTGCTGTCGGCGGTCACGGTGGTGGCATTCATCACGCTGCTGTCCGCGCCTTGATAGCCGCCGCCCACCTGGATGGTGCCGCCGCCGGTTGCGCCGTTGGCATTGAGGGTGGCCCCGCCATCCAAGCTGATCTGCTGGCCGGTGACGGTGATGCGGCCGCCCTGGGCGCCCGACGAGCTGGCGTCCAGCGAACCGGAGACATGCACGGCACCGTTGCTGCCGCCATCCAGCACGATGCGGCCGCCGTTGTCAGACAAACCGGTCGCCTCGATCACGCCTTCGTTGTTCACCACCGTGGTCATCGCGGTGCTGGCGCTGCGGGCGCTCAGGGTGACGTTGTCGCCCTGGATGCTGCCGGTGTTTTCCACCAGGCCGTCCAAGGTGGCGCGATCCACGGTGAAGCTCAGCAGGCCGTCCCCGCCGAAGTCCAGGGTGACCTGGTCACCGGCCGCCAGGGCCACGGTGGACGCCTGGATGCTGCCGCTGTTGCGCACCACCGGGGCGATCAGGGCCACCACACCACCCGTCGCCTGGATGTTGCCGGCGTTGGTGACGGCACCGGCAGAGCCGTTGCTGGAGAAGGTGTAGTTGCCCGACAGGAAGTCGTTGTCCGACACATTCAGCGAGCTGGCCACCAGGCCGCCCACATTGACCTGTGCGGTCTTGCCAAAGATCACCCCGGCGCTGTTGAGAATCCAGACATTGCCATTGGCCGTCAGCGATCCCTGGATCTGGCTGGGCACGCCGCTGTTGACGCGGTTGAGGGCAATGGAGGCGCTGTTGGGCTGGCTGAAGGTGACACCGGCGCCGGAGCCGATGTCAAAGCTGTTCCAGTTGATGACCAGCTTCTGGCTTTGCTGCTGGACATTCAACGCGCTGCCGTTCTGCGACATCGTCGCTGCACCGGCGGCCACGGTGGCGCCGGTGGGCAAGGTCCCCGCATCGAGGGCCGACGCGGCTTGGCCTGCCAGGCCCAGCACCAGGGCGGCGGCGGCGCAGCGGACGGCGCCGGAGGCGCGCTTGCCGCGCGCCCGGGTGGTTTCGGCGACGGCCACGTAGGCGCCGGTGGCCTCGTTCCAGACCAGGCGGTAGGCGTGATTCAGAGAGTTCTTCATATCGTGCGTGTTCTGCTTGGTGTGGGGGGGCTCAATAGGCGACGTTCAGCTGCACCCAGGCGCGCTGGCGGTCATCACGACCATCGGCATCCAGGCCGGCGGCACTGCGGCCGGCGTTGTGGCCGATGGCGTGTGCCCAGGCGGTGCGAACGCTCCAGCGCTCTCCCGACACGTTGAAGCCCAGGCCGGCGCCGGCCAGGCGGTAGTGATTGGTGGAGGGGTCCGCCAGCGCGCCCGTCCACGGGTTCTGGTGCTGGGTGATGCCGCCCACGTCCACAAAGCCCAGCCCCTGGGCCCGCAATCCGTAGAAGCGGAAGTCGCGACGCAGTTCCATGCTGGTCAGCCAGCCGCTGTCGCCAGAGGCCTCGCCCACGGCATAAGCGCGCACGCCGGCCGGTCCGCCCAGCATGAACTTCTCGGAAGAGTCCAGGTTGTCGGTGGCGAGCTGGCCGTTGGCCGAGACGAACAGCGTCCAGCTGCCCAGGCCCGGCAGGCTCTGGTTGCGGGCCACATGCCAGTTCACCTTGGTGAAGCTGCCCTGGGTGGATGCACCGGCGGCATCGGCGCGGGCATCATCCGGGTTGCGGCCCAGAGACACCTGGCCGCTGGCCACACCAGCGCCCCAATCGGTCTGGCCGCCGCCCAGCATGTCGTCCCAGGCATTGGCCGAAACGCCCACGCTCATGCGGTCCACCCGGCGCCGATGCAGGGACACGCCCAGCGAGTCGTCGTCCAGACGGCGCTCTTCAGCATCCAGCGTCAGCCAGACGTTGCGCTCCCGCGCACGCTGCAACGGGAAACTCAGGCCGCCACCCAGGCTGCGGGCGGTGCCACGCAGTTCCAGCGGCGCCAGGTCCAGGCCCACGCTGTAGCGCAGGTAGGAGGCATTCAGGTTGGCGCGCAGCCCCTTGGGCGACAGGGCCCAGGCGTAGGACACCGCCGCCTGGCTGGTGTCGCGGGTCTTGCTCAGCGAAACAAACGCCTGGTCTTCACGCTCCAGCGGGCGGTTCAGCACACCGCGCACCGTGGCGCGCGCCTCACCGGTGTAGCGGTTGGCAAAGTTGTCCAGCGAGGCGGAGGCGCCCCACGACGGCTGCTCTTCCACCTTGGCTTCGATGCGGCTGGTGCCGGGCTGGTCGCCCTTCTCCAGCGCGGAACGGACGGTGACGCCGGGCACGTCGCGCATCAGCAGCAGCGCGCGCTCCAGGTCCTCGGCACGGGCCGGGCCTTGCGGCAGGTTGGCATCGGCGATGGCGCGCAGGCGGGCCTGCAGTGCAGCGTTGCCACCGGTCAAACCGAGGCGGCCGGCGCCGTCCTGCAGACGGCCCGGCACCACGGCGATCTGAAGCTCCCCACCGCTGAGGTCCTGACGCGGCAGATAGGCACGTGCCAGCAGGAAACCCTTGGCCTGCAGCCGCGCCGTCACGCGGGCCGCCAGGGCCTGCATCTGGCTGTGGTTCAGGCGCTGGCCCACACCGTCGGTGACCCAGGTCTGGAGTTCGGCCTCGGTGGCCAATCCATCGGCACCGGTGAAGCGCACCCGCTCCACCAACGCAGTCAGGCCGTGGCTGGAGACCGCAGCACCCAGCGCGGTGTCGGCCTTGGGTTCGGTGCTGGGTCGCCCGACCGGTGCTTCCACCCGCTGTCGTTCGTTCAACAGTTGCCCGGCATCGGGCGTGGCGGCGATTGTTAACAAAGGCGACATGCTCAGCAGAGCAGCCGCCATGCGCAAATTCTTGATGTCTTGCACCTGGGTTCCCTTGGTCTTGTGTGCGTGGGTCGCGTTTATCCACGCGCCTGGACCGGGGGGGTTTTGCGAAAACGCCTGCACTCTTTGCCAAAAGGAATCGAGGCACACATTGAGTGCAACGATGTGAAATTTTTACGTGGCAGTTGTGCGCGCTGCGCGACGTCTCAGCGGGCGCGACCCGCACAAGGAAGGAGGGGCACCGGACAATCGATCCCTATGACGGAGACCGATACCGCCGTCCCCCCTGGGGCCGCGGCGCCACTGATACTGCTGATCGACGACGTGCCCGAGGATCTGCGCTGGCTGAACGAACTGCTGCGCAAGGAATACCGCATGGCCTTCGCCCACAACGGCCACCAGGGCCTGCAGCGGGCGCAAGCCTTGCGTCCGCAACTCATCCTGCTGGACGTGGGCTTGCCGGACATGGATGGATTTGCGCTGTGCCGGCTGCTCAAGAGCGACCCGCTCACTGCAGCCACGCCGGTACTTTTTCTCAGTGCTCACAACCAGCCGGATGACCGGGTGAACGGGCTGGGCCTGGGCGCCGTCGACTTCATCAGCAAGCCCTTCTGGCCGGAGGAAGTACTGGCCCGTGTGCGGGTGCATCTGGCACTGTCGGCCCAGTTGAACGGCAAGGACGACCCGGAGGCCTCCACCGACAGCGGCAGCGGCAGCCCGGAGGGTGGCGCCCGCAATCCGGACGGGCTGCTGGTGCAGGAAGCGGTGCGCTACATCCGCGCGCATCTGGCCGAACTGCCCCCGGTGCCGGAACTGGCACGCCGGGTGGGGCTGCATGAAAAACGCCTGCTGGCGCTGTTCCGGGATCATCTGGGGCAGACCGTCTCCGGTTTTGTCAGCGAAGAACGCATGCGCCACGGCGCGCGGCTGCTCGCCGAGACGGCCATGACCGTGCAGGACGTGGCGCTGGCCGTCGGCTTCAACAACCCCGGCAACTTCGCCACGGCCTTTCGCACCCGCTTCGGACAGAGCCCGGTGGCCTACCGCATGTCGGCGCGCGAAGGCACCCTGCAGTGACGCGGGGTGAGGGCCGCCTCACCGCCAAGGGGCGGCCCGGTGCGGTGGTCGAGCGGGGCCCATGGGAGGCCCGGTTTGAGGCGATGTTTGGCTTGCTCTTTCACTCGCTGCTTCACTGGCTGCTTCACTCGCTGTTTGGCTCAGGGATTCGCTCGCCGTGGAGCATGCGGCTGGGCGTCCTGCCAGGCACTCTTGCAGGCGCTTTCTTCCTGCTGCTGGCGTTGCCCACGCGCGCCCAGGCCATCCTGGAGCTGGACCCGCATCAACCGCAGATCGACCTGACCCCCTACGTGGCCCTGCATGTGGACCCGCAGGGAGACCAGGGCCTGGGGGCGGTGCTGACCGCCCAGGATTTCAAAGCCGCCAAGCGCAAGGACCTGCAGCCCAGCTACAGCCCGTCGGCCTACTGGCTGCGGATCCGGCTGCACAACCGGTCCCCGGAGCCGCTGCGGCGTGAACTGCGGGTGCCGCCGGCGCGGCTGGAGCAGATCACCTTGTTCACGCATGCCGAGGGCATGGGCTGGCGCCGCTCCGATGCAGGCACGGCCGTGCCATTTTCCCAGCGCGACCTGCCCCACCGGGTGAGCACCTTCACGGTGGAACTGGAGCCCGGCGAGCATGTGGAACTGCTGCTGCGCGTGGCCAGCCGAAGCTCCATCAACCTGCGGCCGCAGTTGTGGGAGCCTGCAGCACTGGCACTGCGTCAGCAGCGGGAACTGCTGGCTGACGGCCTGATGCTTGGCATGATGTGCCTGTTGCTGCTGCTGGCACTCGCCCTGGGTGCACTCCTGCGGGAGCGGGCCTACGTCTACACCGCGCTCTATGTGCTGAGCTACATGCTCTATGAATGTGGCATGCGAGGCACCAGCTTCATGCTGCTGTGGCCCAACGCCACCGACTGGGCGCTGCGTTCGCTGTCCACCTTTGCCATCCTCTCCACCTTGCTGCAGGTGCTGGCGTTGTCGCGCATGCTGAAGCTCTCCACCACCCAGCCGCGTCTGCAGCGCACCCTGCGCATCCTGGCGCTGGCCAATGTGCTGGGCATCTCGGTCTGCCTGTGGGGCAACTATCCGCTGGGCACCTTCATCACCGCCCAATTCAACACGGTGATCCTGCTGACCATGCTGGTGGCGACCTGGCGGGCGTGGCAGGCGCGTCATCCGCTGGCCAAGCCCTGGATGGGCATGCTGGTGGCCGGCATGATGGGCATGGCTCCCCGATATGCGGAGTTGCTGGGGCTGCTGCCTTACAGCGCGCTGAGCGACTACGCACCGCCGATCGCCAGCCTGCTGGGAACGCTGCTGGTGCTGGGCGGCCTGCTGCGGCGGATGCAGCGACAGAAGGCGCGGCAGGAACTGCGCCTGGAACTGGCCGTGCGTGAACGGACCCTGGCCCTGGACGAAGCCCGTCAGCGGGCAGAGCGCAGCGACCAGGCCAAGGGCCGGCTGCTGGGCTATCTGGGCCATGACCTGCGTGCGCCGCTGGCTTCCATGGTGCAGGTGGCCCGGCAGCTCAAGCCCGATGCGGACTTCGAAGCCAGCCGCCACGCCATCGAGCACAGCAGCCTGCTGGCGCTGGAGATGATCGACGAGATGCAGCATTTCTCGCGGGCGCCGGAATCGGAGGCGCGGCTGGTGATCCTGCCGGCGCCGCTGTATCTGCACGGTCTGCTGCAGGAGATCGTGACGCAGAGCCAGGCCCTGGCACGCGCGGGTGGCAACACGCTGACGCTGGTGATCCACCACGAACTGCCGGCCGTGGTGCAACTGGACGCGCGGCGTCTGCGGCAGGTGCTGGTGAATCTGCTGGCCAATGCCGCCAAATTCACGCGCGGAGGGCGCATCGTGCTGCAGGCCGGTCTCTCGGCCGAAGGTCAGTTGGCGCTGGCGGTGAAGGACAACGGCCCAGGCATTGCCGAGGCGGATCTGGGCCGGGTGTTCGAGCCGTTTGTGCGGGGCGCCTCGGAAGGGTTCCGGCCGGGAATCGGGTTGGGGCTGAGCATCGTGCAGCAGTTGGTACAAGCCATGGAGGGCGAGATTGCGGTTCACAGCCGGCCGGGGCATGGGGCGCGATTTGAAGTGCGTCTGCCCTGGATGACGGCGCAGGAGCAGGAAGTGTTGTGGCCTCCCGCCCGGCCATGGCTGGCGCAGCCGATGGGCGAGGGTCAGGTGGCCTTGCTGCTGGACCGCTGCGACACCGTGCGCGACTCCCTGCGGGAGCGGCTGGTGCTGGCTGGATTCGAATGCCTGGAGGCCAGGACGCCGCAGGAAGCGGATGCGCTGCTGCGCGAGCAAGCGGTGCGCCTGCTGGTGGCGGAGCCGGAGCTGACGGAGGACATGCCCACCTGGCTGGCCCAGTGGCATCGCCAGCCGGGGCTGGCGCTGCTGCTCTGCAGCCAGTGGCACACGGTGCGGCGCGGCGGGCCGCCGCGGCTGCTGAAGCCCGCACCGGAGAGCGACTGGTGGCTGACGCTGACCGGACTCCTCCGGCATGAAGAGGCAATGTCCTGAGCGGTGGGGGCATTCAGGTGCTCAGGTGCCCGGGTGCTCAGGCGGTAGGCGGTAGGCGGTAGGCGGTAGGCGGTAGGCGGTAGGCGGTTAGGCGGTTAGGCGCTGGGGTGAGCGCGGACAACATCGCAGATACGTCACGGGCCACCTCACGGGCCCAGTCACTGGCTATTTGAGCGGCCGCGCATCACCGGCTGCATCATCGGACGCATCATGGGACACATCACCGGCGGCTTCATCACGCAGCCGTGCGGAGAACCACAGGCGCTGTGCATCCAACGCTTCCGGTGTGGCAAAGCCTTGCGCGTGCAGCAAAAGCACGATCGGTGGCTCTTCCAGCGCGATGACGCTGAAGGCATGGGTCCAGGTGTCGTCTCCGAGCTGATAACGCAGGGTCATGCGGACTTGCACGCCATCCCGGTCCGGGCTTCTCGAGACGGAGAGAACCTCCATGGATGCCGTACCGGTGCTGCTGGCGTCGCCCACGGCGGCGGTGGTCAGCCAACCCGGGGGCTGACGCTTGAGGATCAACCGGCCGTCCGGTGCGACATGACGGGCGGCAGCGGCGACGAAAGCGCGTCGCACGGCGGCGTCTGCATGGTTGATCATGCCGCTGGGCAGCAGCACGACGTCAAAGCGTTGAGGCAGTTGCAGGGATTCAATGTCCGCCTGCACGCGATGAACGGCATCGCAGACGTACCGCAGCATGTCGGGTGAGTTGTCGACGCCGGTCACCACGCAGCCCCACTCCACCAGCCGGTGGGTGAGCCGGCCGGTCCCGCAGCCGAGTTCCAGCACGGTGGTGCCTGCCGGCAACCAAGGCCTCAGATGCTCGATCTCCCCGGCATGCACCGAGCGTCGATACAGCTCCACCGAGCAGCCATCCGGCGCCTGCGGGCCGGGGCCTGTTCCGCTGAAATGCAGGGGGGGCTGTGGCATGGCTGACGGTCTCCATATCCAAGATATCCAAGATATCCAAGATGTCCAAGATGTCCAAGATGCGTTTGATGAGGACACGGTAGGCAGCATACCGAGGGACCTTACTGCGCGTGGGCTTGCGGCATCTCACCCCTCCCACAGCGGTGTCAGCGCATGGATAGAGAAGCACACCACCCTCACCGCCATGACCCGCGCTACATGATCACGCTCGCTGTGGCAATCGCCGCATGGCCGGATTGCGGCCCCGCCATCGGCGACATACAACACGCGGTGTATCTGTCACCAGCGCCGAGGGAGGCGTCATGAAAACCACAACCGCAGCGGCCCTGCTGGCCGCCGCATTGCTCGGGGGCTGTGCATCGTCCACGCAGACCATCACCAACACCAAGGCCTCGGACGAGGTCAAGGCGAAGAGCTTCAGTTCCTACAAGGAAGTGCTGTTCGTTCCCCCCAAGGAGGACCCGCGCCAGGTCGTGCCACGTGTCGTCAAGGAAATCGAAAGCCTGGGCCTGAAGGTCACCAGCCTGGACCCCAACAAGCCGATCGAGCCGCCACAGGGCACGGCCTTCGTCATCAGCCCCGACGGCTGGATGCTGACCTGCGCCCATGTGCTGAAGGACGAGAAGGAAGCCACCATCACCCTCAACGGTCAGCGCTTGCTGGCCGACGTGGTCAAGGCCGACACCAAGGTCGATCTGGCCTTGCTCAAGCTGCGTGAACCGCTGCCCAAGGACACGCCGGTGCTGGCCTTCCGGCAGGCCCGGCCGGCGGCCATGGGCGAGGATGTCTTCACCATCGGCTACCCGCTCAGTCGCCTGCTGGGCAACAACGCCCGCATGACCAAAGGCCTGCTCTCCGCCACCAGCGGCCTGCGCGACGACGCCAATGAACTGCAGGTGTCCGCCGAAATCCAGCCCGGCAACAGCGGCGGCCCGCTGCTGGACGCAAACGGCCAGGTGCTCGGCATCGTCCGCCAGACCCTGAACCCAGGCGCCGTGGCCCAGGCCACTGGCGGCGCCCTGCCCCAGAACGTGAACTTCGCAGTCAAGGACGAGCCCGCGATCAAGTTCCTGCAGGACGCCGATGCTGAGGGTGCCAAGGCCCTGGTGTTCGACCGTGTCTCCCCCCTGGACACCGCTGCCAAGGCCGTGGCCAAGGTGCAGGCGGGGATTGTGGAGGCCGACGGCAACCGCAACGACAAAGTGCTGGTGAAGCTGTTCTACACCAGCCACTGGGACATCTGGTGGCGCTTCCGCGTCTTCATCGTCGCGGCTTATGACTATGAGACGCTGGAACCCCTGTTCGCAACCGGCCAGGGTCGGGACAACCTCATCAGCAATGAAGATGTGGTGATCCACGACACGATGGAGAACTTCCGCAAGTCCCTGCGGGACAAGCACTGACCCCGCCCGCCGCCGACCGGCGGCCCTGCCTCACGGCTTCAGATGCCCCAGGGGCAAGGCGCCGCCGGCCTTCACCTCCCCCAGCGAGAAGCTGGTGTGGATGTCCTTCACATTCGGCAGGTTCAGCAGGGTGTCGATGGAAAAGCGGCTGAACGCATCCAGGTCGGTGGCCATGACCTGCAGTTCAAAGGTGCCCGCCCCGCTGATGTAGTGGCAGGCAATCACCTCCGGCAGCGCCCGGATGGCCTGCTCCAGCTCCCGTGTGGCCGCACCGTTGTTGCGGTCGGCATCCACCCGCACAAAGGCCAGCACCCCCAACCCCAGCTTGCGTCGGTCGATCTCGGCCCGGTAGCCGGTGATGAACCCGTGCTCCTCCAGCCACCGCACCCGTCGCCACGTTGGCGCGGCGGACAGCCCGATCCGCGCCGCCAGTTCCGCGTTCGACAGGCGCGCTTCCCGCTGAAGCGCCGCCAGGATGGCCACGTGATAGCGATCCAGGCCACTGACGGTGGTGCCGCTGCCGCCATCGTCTGGGTCACCAGACGGGTCTCCGGATGAGCCGCACGAAAGATCGAGCGATGAAGCGGCAGATGAAGCGGTCGATGAAGCGGCCAAAGAATTGGGCCGAGACGGGGCCACGGAAGGGCCCGATGTCGAGGTCGCCAGCGGTGCCGGCGGCGTCAGGGTTTTCCCTTGACGTTGATTTCGCGATGCCAATGGATAGCTCCGGCGTTGTCTCCAGCAAGATTCTTGCTCAAGTTGGCTTGTACAGGGCATAAAGAGCAAGCACTCGCCGCGGGGTATTTCCTACACTGAGGTGCTGGTCCGCCCCCTGCCCCTTGGCCGGCAAGTCATCACTTGCCCCAGCCAGCGGCGGGGATTCCACCAGCATGACAACATGGCGCTGAAGACATTCAGCGGTATCTGGCAGCACGGCCTCGCAGGCCCGCCACAAGCGGGACCCGACGGTGCCGGCCACCAACAGGAGACACCCCTCATGAATGCCCCCTTGCCCGAACACATCCTGCGTGCACTGGAAACAGTCAGCCTGGACGACAAATACGCGTTGGACGAGGGCCGCGCCTTCATGAGCGGCATCCAGGCGCTGGTGCGCCTGCCGATGCTGCAACGCACCCGCGACGCCATGGCCGGCCTGAACACCGCCGGTTTCATCTCCGGCTATCGCGGCTCGCCGCTGGGCGGCTACGACCAGGCGCTGATGGCCGCGCGCAAGCATCTGGCCAAGCAGCACATCGTTTTCCAGCCGGGCGTGAACGAGGAACTGGGCGCCACGGCCGTCTGGGGCACACAGCAGCTGGCCCTCTTCCCCGACAAGAAGAAGTTCGATGGCGTGTTCGGCATGTGGTACGGAAAAGGTCCCGGCGTGGACCGCTGCATCGACGTGTTCAAACACGCCAACATGGCGGGCACCTCCCAACATGGCGGGGTGATTGCGATTGCCGGTGACGACCACATCGCCAAAAGCTCCACCGCCGCGCACCAGAGCGACCACGTCTTCAAGGCGGTGGGCTTCCCGGTGTTCTTCCCGTCCAGCGTGCAGGACATCCTGGACATGGGCCTGCATGCCTTCGCCATGAGCCGCTTCTCCGGCCTGTGGTCCGGGCTGAAGACCATCCAGGAGATCGTGGAATCGTCCAGCAGCGTCAGCGTGGACCCGGACCGGGTGCAGATCCTGCTGCCCGAGGACTTCCCGATGCCGGCCGGTGGCCTGCATATCCGCTGGCCGGACCCGCCGCTGGACCAGGAAGCCCGCATGATGGACCACAAGTGGTACGCGGCGCTGGCCTATGTACGGGCCAACCGCCTCAACCACAACGTCGTGTCCACGCCGAACGACCGCTTCGGCATCATCGCCAGCGGCAAGGCCTGGAACGACACGCGCCAGGCCCTGCATGACCTCGGCCTGGATGACGACGCCTGCCGCCGCCTGGGCATCCGCCTGCACAAGGTCAATGTGGTGTGGCCGCTGGAAGCCACCATCACCCGCGACTTCGCCCAAGGCCTGCAGGAGATCCTGGTGGTGGAAGAGAAGCGCCAGATGATCGAATATCAGCTCAAGGAAGAGCTGTACAACTGGCGTCCCGATGTGCGCCCCAATGTGCTGGGCAAGTTCGACGAAACCGAGGACGACCTCAGCGGCGGTGAATGGAGCCGCCCCAACCCGAGCAGCCACTGGCTGCTGCGCCCGCAGGCCGACCTGACCCCGGCCATCATTGCCCGCGCCATCTCCAAGCGCCTGCTCAAGCTGGGCGTGGATGCCGACACGGCCGAGCGCCTGCGTGCCCGCGTGGCCCTGATCGACGCCAAGGAGCAGTCGCTCAAGAGCGAAGAAAAGACCGCCGGCGGCGCCGACCGCACGCCGTGGTTCTGCTCCGGCTGCCCGCACAACACCAGCACCCGCGTGCCGGAAGGCTCCCGCGCAGTGGGGGGCATCGGCTGCCACTACATGGTGACCTGGATGCCGGGCCGCAACACCGCCACCTTCACCCAGATGGGCGGTGAAGGCGTGCCGTGGGTCGGGCAGGCCCCGTTCACCGACGAGAAGCACATCTTCAGCAACCTGGGTGACGGCACCTACTTCCACAGCGGCATTCTGGCCATCCGCCAGAGCATCGCGGCCGGGGTGAACATCACCTACAAGGTGCTCTACAACGATGCGGTGGCCATGACCGGCGGCCAGCAGGTGGGCGAACGTCCGGAAGGCCACAGCGTCTTCCAGATCATGAACAGCCTGATCTCCGAAGGCGTGGCCAAACTGGTGATCGTCACCGATGAACCACAGAAGTACGAAGGCAAGGCACTGGCCCCCGGCGTGACCGTGCATCACCGCGACGAGCTGGACGCGCTGCAGCGCCAGTTCCGCGAGATCACCGGCACCACCGTCATCATCTACGACCAGACCTGCGCCACCGAAAAGCGCCGCCGCCGCAAGCGCGGCAAGCTGGTGGACCCGGCCAAGCGCACGGTGATCAATGAAGCGGTGTGCGAAGGCTGCGGCGACTGCTCGGTGCAGTCCAACTGCCTGTCGGTCGAGCCGCTGGAGACCGAATTCGGTCGCAAGCGCCAGATCAACCAGAACACCTGCAACAAGGACTTCTCCTGCGTGAAGGGCTTCTGCCCCAGCTTCGTCACCATTGAAGGCGGTGAACTGAAGAAGCCGAAGAAGGACAAGCGCCTGAACCCGTTCGACGCCAGCCTGCCGCCGGTGCCGCAGCCGCTGGTGCCCAATGCCGAGAAGGCCTGGGGCATTGTGGTGGCCGGGGTGGGGGGCACCGGTGTGATCACCATCGGCCAGTTGCTGGGCATGGCGGCGCATCTGGAAGGCAAGGGCGTCATCACGCAGGATGCGGCCGGCCTGGCGCAGAAGGGCGGTGCCACCTGGAGCCACATCCAGATCGCCAACAGCCCGTCGGCCATCTACTGCACCAAGGTCGGCACGGCCGAAGCGGACCTGGTGATCGCCTGCGACTCCATCGTCGCAGCCAACAAGAGCACGCTGGCGGTGATGCGCGAAGGCCGCAGCTACGTGGCGCTCAACACCCACGGCTCGCCCACCGCCACCCTGGTCAACAACCCGGACTGGAGCTTCCCCGGCGGCGCCTGCGAAGCCGCAATCGCCAAGGCGGTTGGCCAGGAGCATCTGGGCATGTTCGACGCCGAAGAAGTGGCCGTGAAGCTGCTGGGCGATTCGCTCTACACCAACCCGCTGATGCTGGGCTATGCCTGGCAGAAGGGCCGTGTGCCGCTGAGCCATGCCGCACTGATGCGTGCCATCGAGCTGAACGGCGTGCAGATCGACAACAACAAGGCCGCGTTTGAATGGGGCCGTCGCTGCGCGCATGACCTGGCCGCCGTGCGTTCGCTCTATGCCACGCAGCAGGTCATCCAGATCGTCAAGCGTCAGGGCGTGGAAGAGCTGCTGAACCGCCGGGTGGAGTTCCTGACGGACTATCAGAACGCCGCTTATGCTGCGGACTATCGCGCCTTCGTCGAGCGGGTGCGCGCGGTGGAAGCACCGCTGGGCAGCACCCGGCTGACCGAAGCGGTGGCGCGCTACCTTTTCAAACTGATGGCCTACAAGGACGAATACGAGGTCGCCCGTCTGCACACCGACCCGAAATTCCTGCAAAAGATCCAGGCCCAGTTCGAAGGTGATTACAAGGTGGTGCATCACCTGGCCCCGCCCCTGTTCGCCAAGAAGGACGCACAGGGCCAGCCGGTGAAGTCCGCATTTGGCGGCTGGGTCCGCCCCGCCATGCGGGTGCTGGCCCGGTTGAAGGGCCTGCGGGGCACCGCCTTCGATCCGTTTGGCCGCACCGAAGAGCGCCGCACCGAGCGCCAGTTGATCCAGGACTACCGCGCCAGCATCGAGGCCATCCTGGCCAAGGGGCTGACTGCAGAACGCCTGCCGCTGGCGGTGGACATTGCCCGGCTGCCGGAAGACATCCGCGGGTATGGCCACGTCAAGGACCGCCACCTGGCCGCCGTGCGCACCCGCTGGGCGCAGCTCAGCGCGCAGTGGAGGGCTCAGTAAGCCCCAAGCCCGGATCGCTCCACAGGCCCCAGCGCCGGCATCACCCTTCCACTGGAGCTTCGGCTCCACCCTGGACCGTGGCGCCGCCGCTGCACCTGTGCGATTGCCCCCACCTGCGCATCCCTCTCAAGGGGGGCGGTGCGGAAGTTCCTCAGAGAACTTCAGGCTGCACTCACTAGACTCTCGCCCTTCGGCCCGCTAGAGAGGCCGGTTTTCGGGAGGGATTCATGAGTCACCACATCTGGCGCGGCATCACCCGCGCGCTTCAGCAGCACATGGGCCTGGGCCAGCACCTTGGCCTCCATGCCGGCCGCATCGCTTCGGCTGCCCTGCTCGGCGCCTGCCTGCTCGGCACGTCGGCCCAGGTCCGGGCCCAAACGCCGGAGTCGCCCGCCCAGACAGAGGCCAAGACCGCTTGGGAAGAGGCCGGCAAGGCAGCGGTCAACGGTCCGCATGATGTGAAGCTGGCCAACCAGGCCACCCTGCATCTGTCCGAAGGCAAGGTGTTCATTCCCCAGCAGCAGGCGGCACGGTTGCTGCGGGTCATGGGCAACCCCGGCGACTATGCCGACCTGCAAGGTCTGGTGATGCCGCGTGGCGATGAAAACTGGATGGCCATCGTGCGGTACGAGAAGTCCGGCTACATCAAGGACGACGACGCCAAGAACTGGAACGCTGACGACCTGCTCAAGAGCTACCGCGAGGGCACCGAAGAGGCCAACCAGGAGCGCAGCAAGATGGGTGTGACGCCGATTGAAATCGTCGGCTGGGCCGAGCAGCCGCACTACACCGCCAGCAAGCATCAACTGGTCTGGGCCATGAGCACCCGCGACAAGGGCGCCCCCGCCGACCAGCCGCAAGGTGTCAACTACAACACCTACGCGCTGGGCCGTGAAGGGTATGTCAGCCTGAATCTGGTGACGGGTCTGAAGGATCTGCCCAAGGACAAGGTCGAGGCACAGAACATGCTGTCGGCCCTGGAATTCGACGAGGGCAAGCGCTACCAGGACTTCAACGCCTCGACCGACCATGTGGCGGAATACGGCCTGGCAGCGCTGGTGCTGGGCGCAGGCGCGAAGAAGCTGGGCCTGCTGGCGATCATCGGCGCCTTTGTTGTCAAGTTCGCCAAGCTGTTCATCCTGGCTGCGGTGGGTTTTGGCGCCGCCATCCTGAAGTTCTTCCGGCGCGACAAGTCAGGCGCCTGAGCGTTTGAGGCCCGAGGCGCACAGGCCGTGCATCGGCCTGTGGGTGGTGGATCTCAGCGCTTCAGGCGCTTCACGCGCCGACGCATCCGCGTCAGCGCCTCATTGCGCAAGGGGGTGAGCCAGCCCAGCTCGAACGCGGCGCGGGCCGCTTCACCGGCGGCCCCGGCCGCCACGGCGCGCACCAGCGAGGCGCGGGCCTGCGCCAGGCCCACTTCCAGGTCATTCAGTTCCCCGAGCGGTTTCTGCACCTCCTGCACCCGGGCCAATTGCCTGGCCACCCGTCGGGGAAGCTCCACCCGCGCAGCCTGGGCCTTGCTGCTCTTGTGGCCCTTGCCGCTGTGGGGAGCCGCTGACCGCGCCTCGCTCTCACGGCCTCCGCCCTGCAACTGGGCCGTCATCTCCAGCGCCATCTTCCAGCGACGCAAACGGCGCCGCAGGTGGTGGCGCCCTTCCACATCCAGCTTGTCGAAACGGCGGGCAAGATGCAAGGCCTTGTCGCCCATCTGTTCCACCACGCTCAGCACCGCTTCAGCGGGCGCCTGCGACGGCCAGCCGCGCACCAGCCAGGCGACGATGGAGAGCATCCAGTCCTGCCAGAGCGGCTCGGCCAGCAGTTGCCCCGGGGTGGGGCCGTCGACGGCAGCGGGGAGGACCGGTGTGGCGTCGGGCCGCGTTGGCATCGGCGCCTGCTGCCAGGCCCGCTCCAGATCCCTTCGCCAGCCGGCCAGTGCCTGGGCATCGGCATCACGCGCGGCAGTGAGCAGACGGCCCAGCTGCCGTGCGCCTTCACCGAGGCTGCGCAGGGCCAGGAGGTCCTCGTCCGTCACCGTCACCGCAACCGCCTCCACCTCCGCACCGGGCCCGCCCACGACGGCGTGATCCGGTTCACCGTGGGGAGCGGCCCCGCCACGGTCCGTCTGCACGGCCGCCACCAGCAGGTCCGCACCGACGCGCAGCCGGCGAAGCGCCACCCGCAGTTGATGCAGGTGCTCGGGCTGATGGATGCCGGTGATGATCTGCGAGGCATTGCCCAGCAGCGGCTCCACCACCGACTGCAGCAGCGTGGTCAGGGCCTGCGCCTGGGTCTGACCGGCACGCCAGGACGCCGGGCCACTGGCCTGCGCCGGGGCTGCGGCCTCACCACGGGCCAGCAGATCACCGCGCAGCGCCTTGGTACGCAGTTCCAGCGTGAGACCGAACCGATGCAAGGCCCATTCGCGGGCCACTTCCAGCACGGCCCGGGGATCGCCCTGCTTCAGCTCGATCTCCAGTTCCGACACCGGGGTGCGCCGTTCTTCCGGAAATTCCCCCGCCAGCAGCGCCCCCTGGTCCAGCGCCAGTTCCACGTCGCCAAACGGGGTGGAGAACGCGCGGCTGAGCCGTTCGATGTCGGTGCGGAACAGCGCCTGCAAGGTGGGGGATCCGAGCCGGTCCAGCAAAACCTGCAACGCCTGGCCGGCCGGATGGTCGGCATGGCGGCCCAGATCCAGCACCGGCGCATCCCCCGCCACCGGCACGTTGTGCTCCAGGCGGGTCATGCCGTCCGGCGCCGCCCCCTTGAGCGTTTGCACCCAGGTGTCGCCTTCCAGACGCAGCCGCAGCGCAAAGCCAGCGCGGGCCAGGTCGCGGGTGGGGGTGTCGAAATAACTGGCGCGCAGCCGCTCGCGGTGAGCCCCAGCACCCGGGGCGTCCTCCTCCCCGTTCACCCAGCGGTGCACGGCGGCCCATTGCGACGGAGGGATCTGGAAGCGGAGTTCGATTTCTTTCATGGCGACGGCAGTGTCGCATGGCCGCTCTGGAGGTCTTTGGCGAGCCCCAGCCGCAGCCGCGCGCACGGGCTTGGCCGGTCCGCCCCGGCCCCCGCTTCATGGAGAGGGTGATGCGCCCGATCAAACCAGAGATGCAGCTCGCCACCCACCACCGACATCACGGCGGTGCCATCCCCCGGATGGTCCTGCCAGGCGCTGACTTCACAGCGCAAGCGGCGCCCTTGGGGGCCGTTGAACTCGAACACCTCGGGCGCGGCCAGCTCTTCCATCGCCGTCACGGCAAACGGCCAGGGTGCATACAGCGCCGAGCTGTGGATGGAATGCACCTCCACCACGTCGTTCTGCTCGCCGTGCCGGCCCGAGGGGTCACCACGGCCGCCGTCGCTGTCCACGGGTGAGATCCGTGCGCTGATCCAGCCGGAACGGTGCTCATCACCAGACAGAAAGACCAGTCCATCCGCCCGCTGCGCCCAGATCGCACCGAGCAGTTCATGCAGGCTGTGCGGATATCCGTCCCACGCGTCGGAGCGCAGGCAGCTCGCCGCATGCTCGGCCGTGGTGCGGCGGCGCGGCAGCGGCAGCGAGCCACACAGCATGAAGCGCGGACGGCCCCGGCTGCGGTCCAGCCATTCGGCAAACGCATCCCGTTGCGCCTCACTCCACAAACGGGCCTGAGACCAGTTGGCCGCACGCCGGGCCTGCCGTTCGCAACGAGCATCCGCCACAAAGAAGGCGCCGCCCAACCACTCGAACTCATGCCAGAGGCAGCGCGGTCCGCCGGTCCGGGGGCCGGCCTCCCATCGGTGGTCCCAGGCCGCCTGCCGGGCAGCTTCGAACCAGGGCCCCACCCCGTCACGGTCCGGCTCCCAGTTGTCGACAATCTCGTGGTCATCCACGCTGTGCACCACACGCCCGACCGAAGGGGGCAAGTGCTTCACCGGCCCGGCCTTGAACTCGCCATAGGCACCGGCATACCGTTCAACACCACTGCGGGAATCGGCGATGCCGCCGCTGGCATCGGCGTAGATCTGGTCCCCCGCCAGCAGCAGCAGGGAGAGCTCCCGCCCGTCCGGATGGTGACGGGCCCAGCGATGCAGACGGGCCATGGACGCCAGGGCCGGGGCGGCCTGTGAAGGGTCGATGTCGCAGCCAGGGCTCACATCCAGCAGGCCGGGTGGGTATTGGCAGGCGGCCAGGGCCAGTGTCAGGTTCTGATGGGCAGCGGGCCGGGGGCTGGCCACGAAGGCCTGCCGCCATCGCTGGTACGGCAGGTCCAGCAGCTGCAGCAGCGCGCCTTCCAGCTGTGCCATCAGCTCGTCGCCGATCAGGGCGTGCATACAGCCTTGATGGAAGCCTTCGAGGGCCACCACTCGGGGCTCCAGGTACACGGCCAGCAGCAGCAGGCCCGGCCAGGGCGCTGGCAGCGCAGGATCAGCGTTGTGCGTGGCCACCGGGAACTGGTCCAGCGCCACACTGGTCCGCCAGGGATCACCCGGCCGGCCCCGGCCCGGCGGCACCCAGGGCTCCACCTGCAAGGCGCCCGGCAAGCGCTCATAGACATCCCCGCCATGCCAGGCCATCGGCACCCGCAGCAACCAATGCGGCCATCCCAGGTCCGGACGGAAGGCCGTGAGCAGCGGTACCCGGCCGGCCTGCGGAACGCCCTGCTCCACCCGGTGCCACGGGGCCTCGGCGCTGATCAGCAGTTGGGTCGTCGGCAGGCCAGGGCCGGCTTTTGATGGGGGCGCGCAAACATCCTGGCTCATGCGGTCTCCTCGGACATCGGATGGCTCACTGCAGCGGCCTGGGCCGGATGCACGGCGGGCGACGTCGGTTGGGCCAGAAACTCCAGCACCGCCGGAAACACACGGGTCTCGATGTCCCGGCCAATCAGGCAGTCCTGATGGCCATGGCCGGCGATGATGCGGTAGTGATAGCGCCCAGGCATGGCCTGGTCGTAATAGTCCTTGAGCAGCTCGGCACTTTCGGCGCTGCACAGACCGTTGTCCTCGCCATGCAGCGACAGCACGGGGAAGGCGCTCAGCAGGGCCAGGCTCTTGGCCAGGCTGTCGAGATAGAGGCTGGCGCCCTGCCAGTCGGTAATCTCATGGCAGCGGGCGAAATGCACCGCCTGCGCCACTGTGTCCATGTTGAGCGGGCCGAAGTGGTCATCGATGAAATCCAGCACCGGCTGCCCCACATTGGCCAGCGCGAAGTCCCGCCCGTAGAGCAGGTCCATCCGGTGGCGCGTGGCCGTCCAGGGCGTGCGGCGGATGCTGGGCGGCGGCGGATTCTCAAGATCAAATTCCGCGTCGGGATAGGGCAGGCTGGCCAGCAGCCGGTCCATCACCTGATCCATCAGCGTGGGCGGCCCTTCGGGACGGAAGGCAAACTCCTGCAGCGGCAGATAGGGCCTCAGGTACTGCATCAGGACGCCCCGCAGGCTGTTGGTGGGGGACATCACCATCAACGGGGTCACCTGGGAGATCACCAGCTTGCTGATGCGCGACACCAGTTGCCGACGCAGCCCGTAGAAGTGCTCCCACGGCTGCTCCCGCTCTTCCAGCAAGGCCATGTGCAGCATGACCGAGCCCATGCAGTGCGCAAAGAGGCAGAGCTGCTCCCGCCCGGTCTCACGCAGCACCCGGTCGACCGCCAGGGGGATGTCGTTGAACGCGGCCTCCTCGAAGGTCCAGGGCAGACGCGCGGTGGCCATGCCGGCGCTGGTGCGCATGTCCGCGATCCACACGTCATACCCCGCATCCCACAGGATCTTCGCCGGGCCCGGCTGCACCGCGTGGTGGGCAAAGGTGTTGCCGCTGGCACTGTAGCCATGCAGCATCAGGATCGGCATGCCACCGGGCCGGGCATATCGGGTCAGGCGCACCAGCACCGGCCGGTCATCGTCCGGCCCCGGCCGATGCCGCAGGTCCTCCCGCTGGCGGCCGGCATCGGCCCAGCGGCCGGTGGTCATCTCCAGCACGGCCGGGGTGGGCAAGCCTGGCACCGCCCCAGGCAGGCGGTCGATGTGCCGGTCCGGCGCCACATCCGGCTTGCGGAAGGTCCAGGCATGCAGGCCGATGGTCATGCGCGCGATGTAGGCCATCAAGGCACCCACATCTCGAATGGCGCTGGGGGAGTCCTGCGCCTGGCGGATGCGAAGCAGCGGCATGCGTTCGCGCGCCAGGTAGTGCAGGTCCAGCGACAGCACGATCTGCGACTGCCCGGGCGGGGGCAGCAGCCCCGCCACCGGCTCCATCACCAGGCGGCT
The DNA here is from genome assembly GCF_026625885.1 of Roseateles sp. SL47. Taxonomy (NCBI): domain Bacteria; kingdom Pseudomonadati; phylum Pseudomonadota; class Betaproteobacteria; order Burkholderiales; family Sphaerotilaceae; genus Roseateles; species Roseateles sp. SL47. The sequence continues at coordinate 691,906 of NZ_CP113068.1, forward strand.
CAGTTGCGTCCAGGGGTTGCCGCGCCGCGTGTAGCTGATGCGCTTGCGGCCGCGCAGTCTTGCACCGGCCAGACGGGCCGCCCAGTCCGGGAGCGGGAGATCATCCGCCACCTGCACGTCATACCGCATCAAGCGCACCTCGCCCGCATGGCCGGACAGGTGCCAGGCGTTGACGATGCGGGCCCACAACCCGGCCTTGGGATCGCCGGGTTTCTTGGGGGCACTGCGAGAGGACATCCAGTCCAAGCCGCCCTGCACCGCATCCCGAAAACCCCGGTTCATGAACCAGGCCGCGAGGCCGCGGGCATGGCGACGCAGCGAGCTGGAGGCCTCGCGCTGGAAGGGAACGAGGGTGGCTTCGGCCAGTGGCATGGACAGAATGGCGGCGCGCTCGCCTCGTTCCTGGTGCCACCACAACCGGCCGTCGCCGTCGCTCGGGCCGACCACTTCATAGTGGCCCGGTGAGGTTTCGCGGGCTTCATACAGGCGCAGGAAGCTGCCAGGTGCGGCCACCAGCTGACGCTGCGGCCCCGGGCGCAGCAGTTCCGTCAGCACCTTGGGCTGGTAGATGAAGCCCAGCTCCAGGTATTTCACCGCCGAGCCCGGCGCCCCCGGCCATTGCACGAAACCGCCCAGCCGTTCGCGCACCTCCACCACGGTGGGTGTTTCGGTCTGCGGTGATGGCGACGGCACCGCGCGGAACCGGGGCCGGAGGGGTTCCTGCCGGCACGGGCCGGCATCCGCATCCAGGCCCCACAGGCCGATCAAGCGGTCCAGCGCGCGCACTGCCAGGGCGGTGATGGTGAGCGCCGGATTGATGGCCAGCGAGCCGGGCACGATGGCGCCATCCAGCACCACCAGATCCTCGAACACGCCCTCGCCATGGCCATGAAACACCTGCCCCAGGTGGTTCACGACGCCGTCCGTGCCCCGGTCCCCCATGGCGCAGCCGCCCAGCGGATGGACGCTGATCATGGGGCCACGCGCATCGTTGAGCAGAAAGGCCATTTCCGGCGGCAGCAATTGCCACAGCGGATTGCGCAGCAGGCGTGCCTGGTCGCGCTGCAGCCGCCGCTCCACCCATTCGTGGCGCCGGGCAATGTCGGGCTCGGACTTCAGGCCGGGCCACACCACGCCCAGCACACCGGGCTCCTGACTGTGGGCCGGCAGTTGCAGCGTGCCGGTGCCGCTGTCCTTGCCAATGATCGCCAGCGGGAGATACCGCTCGGTCACCGTCGGACGCACCGCAAACGGGTCATCAAAATCGGCGCGTTCTTCATGGTCACCCGGATGGGCCCGACCCAGCGCATCCAGCGTGGCCGCCAAGGCAAAACTCTCTTCAAAGAGCGTGCGCAGAGCCCCGGGCACCGCCAGGTCTTCCACCACAAAGTCCGGCTCGCCTTGCATGACGGCGGTGATGGTGGGCCCCACCTGGCGGGCCGCATGGGGCTGCTGCTCATCGGCGACGGCATGCACCGGAGTGGACAGGCCCTGACCGACCGCAATCACATCCCCATTGCCGGAGAAGCGTTGCCCCAGCAGCCGCGACAAGCGCAGGCCGCGGCGCTGGGAGCGCATCAGGATTTCGGTGGACCCCAGGCTGCCAGCGGCCAGAATCACGCGCCGGGCCCGCACCACAAACGGGTCGCCCTGACGACGGCGCAGCAGCTCGTCGGTGTGCTGCACAAACACCTGCCAGCCGTCGCCGGGCACCTGCTCCAGATGCTCGACGCTGGCGCCACAGACCATCTCGGCGCCCGCGCGCCAGGCCTGCAGCAGCAGGCTGGTGTCCAGCGACTGCTTGGCTTCATGGTTGCAGCCGGTGGCGCAGTCTCCGCAGGCCACGCAGGCGCGGTGTTGCCAGTGGGCGGCGCCCTGCGGGCGCTCATCCATGGCCACCTGCAGACGAGCGGGCCGGGTGGCCGCACCGCCCAGCGCCTGAAGCGTCTGCAGCCGACGGGGCTGGTGGCCGTGCAGACGGAGGATGGTGTTGTCCCCGGCGCCATCCCGCACGCCCAGCAGCCGCTCGGCCCGGTCGAACCAGGGGCTCAGGTCTTCCTCCAGGAAAGGGCGCGGCCAGCCCGGCTCACGGAAGCGGCTGGCGTCCGGACGTTCCATGACGCCCGCATTGATGAGGGAGCCGCCACCCAGTCCGTTGGCGAGGGCCACACAGACATCCGGCCCCAGGCGCAGATCAAACAGGCCCTCACGTCGTCCGGTGGGTTCGCTGGCACCGGCCGTGGCCATGCGCACATGGCCCGCCAGGTCGGCAAAACGGCTGGGGAAGGCACCGGGCAGATATTCACGCCCCCGCTCCAGCACGACCACCGACAGCCGACGCCCCCGGGCATCACATCGACCGGCCAGCGCATGAGCGGCTGCCGCGCCGCCATAACCACTGCCGACGACCAGCACGTCCACCGTCGGAACCGTCCCCGCCTCTCCCGAAGTGACCCAGTCCTCCAGCGGACGGGACAGCCAGCGGGTGCCCAAGGGGCGGCCGGCCGGCGTGTGGGAATGATCTTCAGACTGGGTTGGCGGTGCCTCCCCGGACAGTGTGGCCATCTGCTACCTCCCTGCGCTGCCCGGCCAGTGCGGCCTGCATTGCGCTGATCAATTGTTCTTCGCTCACAGGCTTGTGCAACAGGGTCAGCCCGGCCTCATGCGCTTCCCGCAACCGCTCCGGCGCGGTGTCGCCGCTCACCAGCAGGGCGGGCAGCCCGGGGAACGCGCTGCGCAGCGAGCGTACGGCGGAGATGCCGTCTTCGCCACCCCTTAAACGGAAATCCGTCAACAACAGGTCGGGCGGATGGCCCATGCTCTTCAGCAGGCCTTCCCGGGTGGAGCCGGCCACCAGCACCTGGCAGCCATGGGCCATCAGCAGCGCATGCATGGCCACCCGCACCGGTTCTTCGTCGTCGATGACCAGCACCCGGATCGGCGGCAGCGACCCGCCCTTGCGGGCTTCCTGGCCCGGCTGGATCTCGGCCGGGTCGGCCGCCGTCACATTCAGCATGAAGCTGGACCCTTGGCCGGGCACGGAGCGCAGCGCCAGATGCAGGTCCAGCAGGTCCACCAGACGGGTGACGATGGACAAGCCCAGGCCCAGTCCCTTGGCGCGGTCCCGTTCGGGGTTGCCGACCTGGTAGAACTCTTCAAAGATGCGCGACTGCTCGTGATCCGGAATGCCCATGCCGGTGTCACGCACCGACAGGCGCCACAGCCCTTCGTCCTGGCCCCGGCTCACCTCCACCGACACTTCGCCACGCTGGGTGTATTTGATGGCGTTGTCGATCAGGTTGCGCACCACCCGTTCCAGCAACACCGGGTCGCTTTCGACGCAGGCATCCGGCGGGCAGTCCAGGCGCAGCATCAGGTGCTTGCGCTGAGCGGCCGGCTGGAATTCGCGCTGCAGGCGGGACAGCCAGGGCTGCAGGGCAAACACCTGGTTGTTCACCGGCACCACCTGGGCATCCAGCTTGGAGATGTCCAGCAGCGCATCCATCTGGGAGGACAGCGACTGCAGCGCCAGATTCATCTGCGTGACGATGACCGTCCCCTCGTCATCCAGCGGCCGTTTGGCCAGCGCCGCGCCGAAAAGCGACAGGGTGTGCATCGGCTGGCGCAGGTCATGGCTGGCAGATGCGAGGAAGCGGGTCTTGGCCGCCATGGCCGATTCGGCCTGCGAAAGCGCCTGACGCAACTGCTGGTTGTTCTTGATCTGCTGCTGACGGATGAGCACCGATTCCGCAAAGACGCGGTAGGTGTCCTTGGCCAGACTGATCAGGATGACGGCGTAAAAGACGATCAGCGCGGCCAGCAGCACATTCAGCCAGCGGTCCTCGGCCGCCACGCCGCCCAGCCCCCAGGCCAGCGCATTGGCGACCGTCACCGGCCAGAGGAAAGCCTGGAACACCAACCGGTGACCGGCCGTGGTGGCCACGGCGCCGGCACACAGGCCCAGCAGCACGATGGTCTGCACGGTGCGCTGGAAGTCGGTCAGCCAGGGGGCCACACCCAGGGACGTGGCAAACACCGTCCCGTTGAGCAGGCTCAGGCCCACCGCCCAGTTCAGCCGGTGCTGCAGCGGCTCCTCATGCATGTCCGGCAAACGGCCGAGCATCCACCAGCGCAGCGCCAGCACCGCATACACCGCCGCCAGCCAGCCAAAGGCCAGCCCGGCGGGCACCACCGAGGTGCTCATCGCCGCCAGCGCCAGCGCGGCCAGACCCACCGGGTAGGGCACCCGGCGCCCCTGCTTGGCGATCAGCCGCAGCAGTTCCAGGTCGACGCTGGACTGCGCGCCGCTACGTTCGGCCGGCATGGTGGAGATGGGCAGTTCCTGGCCACTGCCTCACATAAATTTTCATACCGACTGCAATTTTTGGTAATGCTTGTCTAGGGCCGGCAATATATCGTGTGCTTGAGTTGGACCCAAGGACATTCCCGACCAATCTACGTTGCCGGCCTCACGGCGGCGCACCGGAGCGTGACAGGAGCACGGCGAATGCGTCGGCGGACATGGGCTGGTGGAAGAAATACCCCTGGGCATCCATGTCGGCCAGGGACAACAACCATTGCTGCTGATCAAGGGTTTCCACCCCCTCGGCCGTGATGCCCAGGTTCAGACCGCTGGCCAGGGCCACGATGCTGCGCACCACCGCCTGGGCCGACCCTTCCGGCGCCTGGCCATTGATGAAGCTGCGGTCGATTTTCAGCCGGTCCATCGGCAAGGCAATCAGCTGGGCCAGGGAGGAAAAACCCGTGCCGAAGTCATCCAGTGACAGGCGCACGCCCAGCGCCCGCAGCCGGTGCAGCGCCTGTTCGGTGGACACTTCCTGCGCGATCAGGGATTCGGTCAGCTCCAGTTCCAGCAGCCCGGCCGGGAATCGATGGCGCATGAGTGTCTGCGCCACGCGGTTGGGCATGTCGTCCTGATCGAACTGGCGGACCGACACATTCACCGCCACCCGCAGCTCCTCCAGCCCCTGGGCCCGCCAGGCCGCCGCCTGGGCCACCGCCTCGTCCAGGACCCATGCGCCAATGGCCGTGATCAGGCCCGTGTCCTCAGCCACCGGAATAAAACGCGACGGCGGCACGTCTCCCATCTCCGGATGGATCCAGCGCAGCAGCACCTCGGCCCCGACCATGCGTCCGCTGCGCAGGTCCACCACCGGCTGCCAGGCCAGGCAGAACTGCTTCTGCTCCAGCGCCACCCGCAGGCCCTGCTCCAGCTTCAGCCGATGGCTGGCCACATCCGCCATGGCCGATTCAAACACCACCGCACGGCAGCGGCCACGCGCCTTGGCCTGGTACATGGCCGCATCCGCCGCCCGCAGCAGGGTGTGAGGGTTGTCTACATGGAGCGGATACAGCGCCACCCCCATGCTGGCGGTGATCAACACCGATTGAAGGATCGGACCTTGGGGCCCGCTCAGTTCCAGCGTGACCGGCCGGGCGACGGCCGCCAGCAGCTTCCCTGCGATCTGCAGGGCGATGTCCTCCCGGGCCGTCTGCCGCAACAGCACCACGAATTCGTCGCCGCCCAGCCGCACCGCCACGTCGTCCTTGCGCAGCAGGCTGCGGACGCGGGTGGACACCTGCTTGAGCAGATCGTCACCCGCATCATGGCCCAGCGTGTCGTTGATCGTTTTGAAGCCGTCCAGGTCCATGAAGAACAGCGCCACCGGCCCGTCGATCCCCTGCAAGGCCTGCTGAAGAAGCGCCCGGTTGCCCAGGCCGGTCAGCGCGTCATGCATGGCCTGGTGATGCAGCGCATGCTGCGCCTGGCGGATCTCGCTGATGTCGGCAAAGCTCAGCACGTGATGGCTGGCCCGCCCGTCCTCATCCACCACCGCCGCAAAATGCTGCAAGGCCGGAAAATAGCTGCCATCGCGGCGGCGGCAGGTGACTTCACCGTGCCATTGGCGTGTGTCAGCTTCCCGCACCGCATCGCCCTGGCGGCGGGCAAACAGGAACTCGTCGGGTTGATGGCCGATGACCTCCTGCACGCTCCAGCCGGTGAGCTGGGCAAAAGCGCTGTTGCAGCTCAGCACCCGCTGGTCCCCGTCCAGGAAAAGAATGGCCTCGTCGGTGGCATCAAAAGCCACCGACGCCTGGCGCAGGCGGTTTTCTCGCTCCACCCGCTCACTGACATCCCGCACCATGCCGATGACCAGGCCCTCCGGTTCGAAATGCCGGGCATGGATCTCCAGCCACCGGGCGGGCTCGCCGTCGGAGGTCCAGGCGCAGGTGATGTCCACCGGTGTGCCCACCTGCAGCAGCGCCTGCAGCGCGGCCTGGCCCCGGGCATCCAGCCCGAGGCTCAACTCCATCAGGCTTGCGGCGCGGGTGAGCGACAGCAGTTCCGGCACCGCTTCCTGGCCCACCCAGCGCAGGTGGTGGCCGGACTGATCCGCCCGCAGCTCCAGCACGGCCAGCCGGGCCGATTCCAGCGCGAGGCGCAGGCGCCGCTCGCCCTCCTCCGTCTTGCGTTCCACCGCCCGCCGCACCATCGCCATCCGGACGGTGGCGTTGAGTTCGCGCAGTTCGTAGGGTTTGAGCAAATAGCCGTAGGGGGCCGCCTCAGCGGCTCGTTTCAGGGTTTCCGGCTCGCCATAGGCGCTGAGGAAGATGACAGGGACTGCCAGCATCTCCCGCAGCTTGCGCGCGGCACTGATGCCGTCGCTGCCACGGTCCAGGTGAATGTCCATCAGCACCAGGTCCGGCTCGGTATGCCGCGCCAGCCTCAGCGCGTCCGGCTCGTTGGAGGCGATGCCCACCACCTCATAACCCAGTTCTTCCAACCCGGCTCGCAGGTCCAGGGCCACGATTCGTTCGTCTTCCACGATCTGGATACGCACCGATCGTTCAGCCTTGATCGCTGATTCATGCATGAGGGTCTCCCGTGCCGTCGTCCAGCCCGTCCCGGGGCCAGCTCAGGCGGGCACAGGTGCCGCCACACCGCTCGATCGAAAACCGCGCGCCACATTGACCCGCCAACAGCGGCAGCAGCTGGAACCCCAGGCTGCGGGCTGCGGAGACATCGATGCCGTCCGGCAGCCCCACACCGTCATCGGCCACCTCCAACCAGGGCAGCGGCTCACGCGGGCCGGTGGTGCCGCCATCCAACAGGCCTTCGGTACGACCGCCCAGCCGCACGCTGATGGAGCCGTTGCGCCCGTCCGGAAACGCATGCTTGATGGCATTGGTCACCAGCTCGGTCACCACCAGGCCGCAGGGAATGGCGTGGGAGAGGTCCATGCGCCAGGGATGCCCGGCCGGCACCTCCACCGCCAGTTGGATCTGCTCGCTGGCCCCCAGGAAGGTGTGGCGCAGCAGGTGCACCAGCTGCCGCAGGTAAGGTCCCATGTCGAGCGCATTGAAATCCGAGCGCTCGTACAGCAGTTGGTGCATCAGCGCCATGGAATGCACGCGGCTCTGGCTGTCCCGCAAGGCGTCCTTCACCTGCTCGTCGGCATGTCGGGCCTGCAGGTTCAGCAGGCTGGAAATGACCTGGAGGTTGTTCTTGACGCGGTGGTGGACCTCATTGAGCAGCGCGGTTTTTTCTGTCAGGGCCCGTTCGATCTGGTCCTGGGTGGCTCGCCGTTCGGTCACATCGTTGATGGTGACCAGCACCTGCTGGCCGTCCGAATCCGGCAGGGGATTCAGGCCGATCTCCACCGAGAACTCGCTACCGTCGCGGCGCAGGGCATACAGCTCCTGGCGCTCGGCCATGTAGCGCAGCGACGGCTGCCGCATGAAGCTGCGCACCAGCCCGTGATGGCCGGTGCGCTGCCGCTGCGGCACCAGTTCATGCACGGACAGCCCGGTCAGTTCGTCCTTGGTGTAGCCGAACATGCGGGCCATGCTTTCATTGGCCAGGGCAATACGCCCATCGGCATCGATCAGGCCCATGCCCACGGTGGCGCCTTCAAAGGCGCGGCGGAAGCGGTCTTCACTGCGGGCCAGCGCCCGCTCGCTATTGCGCCGCGCGCTGATGTCCATGCCCGAGGCGATGAGATGGGTGACCAGGCCCTGGTCGTCCACCAGCGGCGCGAGCATGAAGTCCACATCCATGCGGCTGTCGCCAGCCATGCGGGCCACGACGTCGCGCCGCACGGTGTCCCCGCTGGCCACGCGCAGGACCGCGTCCTCCATCCAGTGGACCAGCAAGGGATCGTGAGTCCACCAGGCGGTCTGCCAGAAGGGGCGGCCGATGACATCGTCCTTGCTGAGGCCCCCGGCCTCCAGCGGTGCACGGTTGGTTTCGATGACACGGCCATCCGGCAGCAGCACCCCGACAAACACAAACAGGTTGTCCAACACCTGCCGCAAGCGCGACGCGTTGTCCTGTTCCAGCTCCTGGATGGCCGACAACGCGGACACGGCGGTCAGGGTGACCGAACTTGCATGGCCAGACATCGGACCTCCCTGGCTGGCCAGCGATGCGCCGGCCGGTGAGCCTGTCTTCTCGAATCCATCGATTCTCAGCATCATCTGCAATGCAGGGCTGCTTTGCAATGGCTCTTGAATCCATCATCCAGTGCCACTCATTGCATTGGAATTGCAATGCCATCCACTTCATGACAGTGACGGAAGCTTCACTGGTGCCGGGCCCACCAGAAAGGCTGGGATGGCTGGCCCGTTATACAAGCCGCAGACTCCCCTGTCATCGCTTGAATCAACGACAGAAAGCAGCGGAATTCCCGACGGGCCGCCGAAGATGAACACGGGATGAATACAGGGTGAGAGGGGACCGGGGCCGGCTCGGCATCGTCAGCCGCGTCTCCCGAGGCAGCTGATAGAAGCGATAAGACCGAATCGGCAATGTAGATAAAACTATGCCGACCCCCTCGGCCCCAACGGGCTCCGGCAGGTCGGCATAGCACTCCTCCCCTTGATCACAACGCTGAGGTCCAGGCAGCGCGCGATCGGAATTCAGTATGCGCAGCCAATTCGAGACGAACCATCCCCCTCAAGGGGGAATGAAATGAAATGGCCTTTGCGGCGGTCACCCGCCATTGGTGCAAGTGTGGTGTGAGTGTGGTGCGAGTGAATCCATACGGGGTCGCGTGAGCGGCGAATCAGGGCATGGAAGGCACCGGGGAGCGCGCAAGGATTGAACCGGCGGGAAGCATCACCCCGGACAAAGCTGCCCGGCGGCTGGGGTCAGGCCGTGCCTGGACACCCGTCGCCCTGGCCACCGTCCAAGCCCGTCAGGCTCCACCCCGATGCAGCCCGGCCCCTCCGGCCGGCCGCAGAAGGTCCCCAAGACCTCCCGCTGCAAGTCAATCGGGACAGCGCTATGCTTCGCGCCAATGTGTCCGGCCCTCGGAAGGCAAGGATTGCTGCGCGCACTTTCATGGCTTCAACCGTCTCCGTCCGTCCCCTTCATGTCGGCCCTCTGAAGCAGCCGAGCCCGTGGCATTCAAATCCACTGAACAATGGCCTCAGTTCCGATGAACCGAAGCGGCCCGCCCAGGCAGGACACTGCGGGTCATGCACCCAGGAGGGCAGCCCGATGTCAATGACGACCATCAACATTGCATCCAGCCTCAGCCCCACCCTCGCACTTCACTTCAAGACATCCAGCCATGACCACCGCCCGCCCTTCCTACCGGCCCGCCAAGCTCCGCTATGACGGCTTTGCCATGCTGCTGCACTGGGTGCTGGCCGTGGCCATCATCGGTGCCTTCAGCGTCGGGTTGTACATGACCGATCTACCGTTCTCGCCCACCCGGCTCAAGCTGTACAACTGGCACAAGTGGGCCGGGGTGACCATTCTGGCGCTGTCCGCCCTGCGCCTGCTGTGGCGCCTGATCAACCGCCCGCCGGCCGACCTGCCGATGCCGGCCTGGCAGGCCCGTGCGGCCCATCTGGTGCACGGCCTCCTGTATGTGGCTTTCTTCGCCGTGCCGCTGAGCGGCTGGGCCTACAGCTCGGCCGCCGGCTTCCCGGTGGTGTGGTTCGGTGTGTTGCCGCTGCCCAATCTGGTGGAAGCGGACAAGGCGCTGGCCCACACGCTCAAGGAAGTCCATGAACTGCTGGCCTATGGCCTGGCGGCCCTGGTGCTGGCCCACCTGGGCGCGGTGGTCAAGCATGTGGTGCTGGACCGCGACGGCCTGCTCAAGCGCATGTTGCCAGGCCGTGGCTGACCCCGTCCGGCCAAGTTCCCAGCCAGCTTCCCAGCCACGTCCCCCAGCCTTCTCCCAAGACACCCCAACATTCCCAAGAGGTCTTTCATGAATGCACAACTGAATTCGGGTCTGTCCGCCCGTGTGGCGTCCCGCCTGACCACTTCCCTGTCCGTCACGGCCCTGTCGCTGGTCAGCGCCGCCCTGATGTTGTCCGCCGCCCCGGTGATGGCCCAGTCCAAGCCGGCCGCCAAGGCCGCTGCCAGCGCCGCAGCGCCCAGCACGGCTCCGGCCACTGCACCGGCCGCCGCCAAGCTGGTGCCGACCGGCAGCGACATCACCTTCACCTTCAAGCAGATGGGTGTGCCGGTGGACGGCCACTTCAAGCGCTTTGATGCCCAGTTGGCCTTTGACCCGAAGAAGCCGGAAACCGGCAAGGTGTCGCTGGCCATCGACCTGTCGGCCGCCACGCTGGGAGATCCGGCCTTTGACGCCGAACTGTTGAAGCCGGAATGGTTCAACACCAAGAAGGTGCCGCAGGCCACCTTCCAGTCCACCTCCATCAAGGCGCTGGGCGGCGGCAAGTTCGAAGCCGCTGGCAAGCTGAGCATCAAGGGCCAGGTCCGTGATGTCGTGGTGCCGGTGACGCTGGCCCAGGCCGGCGGCACCACCACCGCCACCGGCGTGGTCGCCATCAAGCGGCTGGACTACAACATCGGCGACGGCGAATGGAAGGACACCTCCATGGTCGCCAACGACGTGCAGGTGAAGTTCAAGCTGGCCTTCACCGGCGTGGCACCGCTCTGAGTCCGCAGCCCCTGCGCTGAGGCCTCAACGGTCCCCTCCCCCCGATTTCATTTCCCCACCAACCCGTTCAACAACGACGCATCATGAAAAAAGCACTGATCCTCGCTTCCCTGCTGGCCCTGGGCGCTGCTGCTCACGCAGAAACCGCCACCTACCAGATCGACCCGACCCACACCTACGCCACCTTCGAAATCCTGCACTTCGGCACCTCGACCAACCGTGCCCGTTTTGAGAAGAAGGAAGGCACCGTGCAGTTCGACCGCGCGGGCAAGACCGGCAAGGTGGACATCACCTTTGACATGACCGGCATCAGCAGCGGTTCCACCGCCTTCGACAAGCACCTGTCGGGCAAGGACTTCTTCGACGTGGCCAGCTTCCCGAGCGCCAAGTTCGTCGGCGACAAGTTCAGCTTCAACGGCGACAAGGTCACCACCGTGGGCGGCACGCTGACCCTGAAGGGCAAGACCGCTCCGGTGACCCTGAAGGCCACCAACTTCAACTGCTACCAGAACCCCATGCTCAAGCGTGAAGTCTGCGGTGGCGACTTCGAAACCGTGATCGACCGCACGCAATGGGGCATCGACTACGGCCTGGCCTACGGCTTCTCCAAGGAAGTCAAGATCATCATCCAGGTCGAAGCCGTCAAGCAGTAAGACGCAGGGCTGACCGGCGGGTCCGGTTGGCCTGACCCCGGCCGCTTGAACAGCACCCGCCGCTGCGGCGGTTCATGCGGCTCAGGCTGCCCCCTTCCGACGCCCCGGTCTCCCCGGGGCGTCGGCGTTTGTGGCCGGCCAGGTCCCGGTGGTGGCCGCTTTGTCGCGGATCTCTGCAGTTCATGCCGTCGGCCTCACCGTATGTCGCTGCTGCAGGCCGGGGCCCCTAGGACTTGCGTACAGTGCGAAGCATCAGACAGGTCCTCCCATGAACGCCCCGATGCCCGCCTCCCTCACAGCCACCCAACGGTGGCAGCAGTTCTCGCGTAATGCCGAGCAGGGCTTCCATGCCTACGCCAGCTGGCTGGTTTCCATCACCTGGAGGCGGTTTGTGGTGTTGTCGGTGCTGCTGGTCCTGGGCGCCAATGTGCTGCAGGGCATCCCGCCCTTCTCCTTCAGCTGGCGGGTGGCCGAGGACGCCAGCGATGACAGCCCCCGCCGGATCGCCAAACCCGCCAAGCCTGCAAAGCCCGAAAAGCCCGCCAAGCAGGAAAAGCCCAGCACCAGCGACGACAGCAGCACCGCGCACCCCAGGTCTGGGTCCGATTCCGCCTCACCGGCCAGCGGTGCGGGAAGCGCCCCCTCCAGCAGCCATGACGACAGCCGCGACACCAAGGGCGAAGAGGGGCTGCGCTATGAGATCCAGATCGACAGCCGCGGCGTGCGCATCATGCCGCGCAGCAGCCCATCGGCGGCGGCTTCCAGCGCCTCGGCGGCGGCCAGCAGCAGCGCCGCCATCGACAACCCGAATGATCTTCCGTCGGTAGACATCCGCATTCCCAACAAGGAACAGCGCGAAGCCGTGCGGGAAGCCGTGGAGGACGCCCGCAGGGCCCTGCAGGAAGCCGCCGAAGACGCCCGGCAGGCCCAGGCCGATGCGGAAGAAGCCCGCCGCGAACTGGAGCAGGCCAGGGAAAACGCCAGCGAGGCCGTCCAGGAGGCCATGGAGCCCAAGGTCCGTTACCGCCGTGTGCATCTGGGCGATTTTCTGGACAAGCTGGCGGTGATCATTGTGCTGGCCTCCGCCCTGATCAAGGCCACCTACAAGGGCCGCATCCAGGCCGAAGCCAAGGCTGCCCAGGCCACCGAAACCGCCGAGGCGGAATCGCTGCGCCGCCAGGTGGTGGAGGCCCGCATGGCCGCCATGCAGGCCCAGGTGGAGCCGCACTTCCTGTTCAACACGCTGGCCTCCATCGACCATCTGATTGAAACCGACCCGCCCCGGGCCTCGCAGATGCAGCGCAACCTCATCGCCCTGCTGCGTGCCTCCATGCCCACCATGCGGGAGGCCAATGCCAACGGCGGTGTGCGTGAACTGGGCCGCGAGATGGCGGTGATCCGCCCCTATCTCGACATCCTGCAGATGCGCATGGAAGAACGGCTGCAGCCCGAGATCCAGGTGCCGGACGGCCTGCTGTCGGCCGAGTTCCCCCCGATGATGATCCAGGGCCTGGTGGAAAACGCCATCAAGCATGGCCTGGAACCCAAGGCCGAAGGCGGCAGCCTGAAGATCAAGGCCGAGGTGGTGCACGGCAAGCTGTCCGTCACCGTGGCCGACACGGGCCTGGGCTTTGGCCGCGCCGCGACCTCCGGCACCGGTGTGGGCCTGGCCAACATCCGCGAGCGGCTGTCGCTGCTGTATGGGAAGGCGGCCAGCGTCACCGTGGCCGAGAACCAGCCCAGCGGCACCGTCGTCACCATCACGGTCCCCTACAAGACCGCTCATTCTCATCAGGAACAAGGAGTGCATGCATGAAGACCTTCTTCAAGACGATGCTGGTCCTCGGACTGCTCATGGTGCTGGCCTCGATGGCGATCAGCCTGGTGGCCTTCGGCGCGCTGAGCGATGCGCCGGGCGTGCATATCCAGATCAATGGGGACGACTGGAGCGCCGCGTCCATGGGCGCCGGTGATCTGTTGGGCGCCTTCCTGGCCCTGGTGGTCTGCGGGCTGGTGCTGTGTGTGGTGGTGCCGCTGCTGCTCTTGCTGGGCATCGGGCTGCCGCTGCTGATCTTTGCCGGCCTGCTGGTGATCGGTCTGGCCGCCGTGCTGGGTGCGGGCGCGGTGCTGGGCTCGCCCATGCTGCTGATTGTGCTGATCGTCTGGCTGCTGGTGCGGGATCGCTCGCCGCGAGCCCGCCGGCAGGCGCGCCATGCGGGCCACAGCCCGTCGCCCGAGCCGACTCTGCCGGCCTGATCGGCCTGCTGAGCCGCCCAGGCTGGTAGTGCCCCGCTGTCGGCCCCCACAGACCTGCCCTAACATTCCCGCCATGAGCACTATCACCGCCCCCCGCGCCGTCCTGGCCGACGATGAACGGCTGATGCGCGAGCAATTGCGCAGCCGGATTGCCGAAGTCTGGCCGGAGCTGCAGATCGTCGGCGAAGCCAAGAACGGCCTGGAGGCCGTGGAGCTGACCCGGGAACTCAAGCCCGACCTGGTGTTTCTGGATATCCGCATGCCGGGCCTGACCGGCGTGGAAGCCGCCCGGCAGATCGCCCAGCTCCCCGACGACGATGAATGGGTGATGCCTGAAATCGTCTTCATCACCGCTTACGACCAATATGCGGTGGAGGCCTTTGAGCAGGGCGCCTGCGACTACGTGCTGAAGCCGGCCGAACGGGACCGCCTGGCGGTGACGGTGGAACGCATCCGCAAGCGGCTGGCCCAGCGCAGTGGCGAGGCGGAGCCGGAGGGCCCGTCCCCGGGCACGCTGCAGCAGCTGCTGCACAAGCTCTCCGCCCGCATCAATCCGCAGTCGGCTCCGCGTTATCTGCAGTGGATCCAGGCCTCGGTCGGCCAGACCATCCAGATGATTCCGGTGGAAGAGGTGCTGTTCTTCATCAGCGACGAGAAATACACCCGGGTGCAGACGCCCACGGTGGAGGCGCTGATCCGCAAGCCGATCAAGGAACTGGTGGACGAACTGGACCCGGCCGTGTTCTGGCAGATTCACCGGTCCACGCTGGTGAATGTGAAGGCCATCAACGGCATCACCCGCGATTTCCGTGGCCGCCAGTTGGTGGGGGTGCGCGGGCTGGACGAGAAGCTGGAAGTCAGCCGCAGCTACACCCACCTGTTCAAGGGCATGTAACGCTGCGGGGTGCGGCGGGACGCTGCCGGTCTAGGGCCTGTGAGCACGACGCGACCCCTTGTCGTAGTGCTCAAAGGTCCTGGTGTGCTGTCCCGAACCGGGACGGCAGATACGACCGGCGCGGCGGGGTGGGCCGGCGGTCGTCGTGCTCATGGTCATCACCGGCGAAGCGGGTTTCCAGCGCTTCCTCCTCATCCGGCTCCTCGCCCTTCTTCAGCTTCCTCGACGGCGTACGCAAGCCCAGGGCCAAGGCCAGCATCGCGTAGAACAGGAAGCCGATGCGGGGCGCATCAATGAGGCTGTCAAACAGGCCCACGATCACAAACCCCGCCAGCGCGCCGGCCGCAGCCGGCGCCAGCGGATGCCGGCGAGCCGCGCCCAGCGTGCAACGCCACAGGGCACTGGCCAGCAGCCCGCACCACAGCGCCAGGCCGAGCACGCCCTGCTCGAACAGCACATGCAAGGGCAGGCTCTTTTCATGGAAGGGCATGTGGATGCGATCGCTGGAGAAGAACCAGCGGGCCATGCCCTGGCTGAAGTCGCCATTGCGCAGCAGCGGGCCATGCTGGCTGTCGCTGATGTCGACGGAGCGCAGTTCCACCAGGGACCCGCGCCAGTTCAAGGCCACCGCCGCCGTGAGTTGCCGGGGGGCCCAGCGGCTGCCGCCGAAGTCGTCCGGTGCCTTGCCCAGGGGCAGACGCACCACCTGCCAGGCGCCGCCCTGCGGCTCGACCTCCACCTGACGGTCCACACAGCGCAGCGGGTAGAGCAGGTGCTTCTCGCACACCTCCACCCGCACCTGCGTGTGCTGGCGGGTGCGCAGCACCACGGCAGCCGCCACATCACCGCCGACCGCCGCCACCCGCTGGCTCAGGCGATACATCTCGCCCGTGCCCATGGTGTGCAGGCCGCTGGTGAGCGTCACCGTGGGATACGGCACTGCCGCAAAACCCGCGCTGTCGAGCGCCCCCGGCACCAGGTCGGTGGCCGGTGCGTTCCAGCGGTGGTCCCCCACACGTGCTTCAAAGGGCCCATGGTTGGCGAAACTGGCGGGGAACCGCCCGGTCCCCTGCCCCAGCAGCCAGGCATCCATGCCTTTGAGCAGCCCCAGGCTCATCGCCCAATGGTCCAGGCGGCCTTCCAGGTCCTGCTGTCCGGTCGAGAGCCGCTGCCCGATGTAGCCGCCACCGCCCAGCGAGGCCACCACGCCACACACCAGCAGGCAGGCCGTCCACAGCATGCCGCGCACGCGCCAGCCGGCCTCACGCACCGTGTCTGCGGGGCGCACCGGCCATTGCATCGCCAGCCAGGCCACCGACAGCAACAGCAGCACCGCGCCGGTGCCCAACAGGTCCTTCTTGCCGCCGCTCCATTGGGCCGCCACCAGCCAGGTGGCCGCGACCGAGCACAGCCAGCCCGTCTTCACCAGCAGGGCCTGCCCGGGACGGGAGACCCCTCGGCGCCAGATCCAGCACATGGTCAGGGTCGGCAGCAGCACCAGCAGATCGAGACCGTAGGAGAGCTTGGGGATCAGGTCAATCGCGAATGCGCCCACGGCAGCCAGGACCAGCGCCGCCAGCAAGGCCAGTCCCAGGAGCGTGCGCTGCTGGGCCACCGGCCACGAGGCCCGGCGAGGCGGCATGGCCACCCAGACGCCGACACTGGCCAGCAGCGCCATCAGCGCGCGGTAGCCGCCAGCCGCAAATAGAACCCAGGCCGCCACCGCCACGCCCGCCAGCACCACCAGGGTGGAACGCAGCGGCAAGGCGGCATCACCTGGCAGCCAGCCAGCGGTGGCCGATGTCTCGTCCGGTTGACCCTGGCGGCGCTGTACCGACCACAACAACGCACACAGCGCCAGGCCGAATGGGACCGCCAGATAAACGCCCCGGGAGAAGGTGGTCAGGCAGGCATAAAAGCCCAGCAGCAGCACCAGCAGTGCAGCGCCGAAACGCCAGGGCCTGCGCTCCCGCAGCATCCACAGCAGCGCCATCGGCATGCTCAAGGCGAGGCAGCCATCCAGGGCCGCGCCGCCCACATGCATCTCCCAGAACCAGGAGGTGGTGCGGTAGTCGGTGGAGAAGTCCAGCAGCCCGGTATAGACCCAGCGCTCCCACACCGCACCGGCTGCAGCAAAGATCAACACCAGCACCCAGGCGCCGCGGCTCAACCGCTGCACGGCCGCCGGCCGCAGGTCTGCCGCCCGCTGCCACAACGGCAACAGCAGCAGTACCAGGCCCAGGCTCTTGCCCAGGCGCAGGCTGTTCATCGATTCCTGATACCCCTGGTAATAGCCGAACTGCAGCCCTCCCGCATGGTCCACCCCGCGCCAGATCGAAATCAGCATCGACAGCGTGAACACCGCCAGCAGCACACCCACGGCCGAGCGCCAGCGCAAGGTGCGGTAGCGCCACGGCACGGGCCGGCGTGTGGGTTCGGTGATGGCCAGGGCCATGTAACCGCCGGTGGCAATGGCCAGGACCAGCAGGTCGAGTTCTTCAAAGCTGATCCAGCCCGTCCACGGGGCCAGGCCGATCAGCGGCACCAGGGCCGGCAGCAGCATGGGCAGGACTTGCCAGCCCAGGAAGCCCAATGCGGCCACCATGGACCAGAGCGTGAGCATCCACTGCGGCTCGATCGGATAGTGGCGGACCAGGGTCACGCCCAGCGCGCCGCAGCCCAGAGAGGCGAACAGCGCCAGGATTGCGGAAGGCCGCAAGGGAATCATGAAGTTCATGCGGCGCTCGATTCGGCTGGACTACCCAGGCTTTGGGCCATGCACCATTGTGCCGGCCAATAGCTGGCCAGCACCCACAGGCTGGCCTGATCCACCGGACCGGCAAACCTGTCGATGGCCAGCATGGCGTCAGAAAACACAAACAGGGTCCCGCCCCAGGCGGCCCAACGGGCGCGGAGTTCCTCGGGATGGCGCACGCTGTGGCGCCACCAGGCCCAGGCTTGCGAGGCCATGATGGCCAAAGCGGCCACATAGACCACCACCGGCATCTGCAGCGCCGCAGGCACAAAGGCCCACAGACGGCCCAGCACCACCGCCGCCACGGTTCCAAACAGCAGGAACGGCCAGCGGACGGCGCCCAGCCGCGCCCGGCTGCAAAAGCCGACGACATAACAGACATGGGCCGCGAGGAAGCTCAGCAGCCCGGGCAGAAAGCCCGACTCGGGCCAGAGCAGCGCCACATCGCCTGCCAGCGAGCACAGCAGGCCAGCCCGCAACCAGCGCGCCAGGGCTGGCTGCGCCGCGCCACGACGCCAGGCGTGCCAGACGATCAGCGCCGTGGTGAGCGGCTTGAAGACGAAGCCCCAGCCAGCCGGCACCTGCGGCGGCTGGGAGAGGGCCAGGATGGCCAGAGCGGCACTGACCAGGGTCAGTAAGGGAAGACTGAGGGAAGTCCGTTGGACGGCGGCTGTCATGTGAACATTTTGCCGTCGGTCCTTCACAATCACCTTGGTGACATTCCTGGACTCTGTCAGCTATTACAGATTGATCCGGACTCTCGTGAAACGCTGACGAAACGCCGGGGAACGGCCGAGGGAGCGGCCGGGGAAACGCCTGACCCCCACAGCCGGGCGGTCGGACGGCCTCCCTGGTGCCGTTTTGGGCTGATTCAACCCACTTCGCCCCGAAGTGTCGCGGGCAGACCAACCCGCCCGCTCTGTTGGAAAATCGCCACCGGCGTGTGGCGCTCAGGCACCTGCGAAACGCGCGGCCCCACCGTCGATGGCTGCAGGGGCCGTGCCCTCAATCCTTGGCGTTCGCCGCAGCCGCCGCCGACGCCGCTGCCTTGGCGGCCAGTTGCTCGCGCATGCGTTTGAGCTTTTCGCGCGGGTCTTCCTTGATGCCGCTTTCGTGCAGTTTCATCTCGGCGATGAAGCGGCTGGGCACACCAATCACCGTCTCGCGGTTCTTCTTGCGCCGGCGCAGGGTGCTGACGGCCAGGGTGCGCCGGGCGCGGGTGATGCCCACATACATGAGGCGGCGCTCTTCTTCCACACGCGCGGGCGTCATGTCTTCATCTTCCGACTTGAAGGGCAGCAGCCCTTCATTCACACCGGCCAGGATGACATGCGGCCATTCCAGGCCCTTGGAGGCATGCAGGGTGGTGAGCACCACCTGGTCCTGCTCTTCCTTGCGCTCGGCCAGTGACAGGATGACGCTGATGGTCTGCGCCACTTCCAGCAGGGATTGGCGCGGGCTTTCCGTGGTGATGCCGCCCTCCGTGGAAATCTCGCCGCCGCAGCGCTTGGCCACCCAGTCCACAAAGTCCAGCACATTGCCCCAGCGGGCCGCCGCCACCTTCTCGTTCTCTTCGTTGTCCAGCAGGTGCTGCTCGTAGCCGATGTCCTTGAGCCATTCCAGCATCAGCGCCTTGCCCTCTTCCGCGCCGATGGTGTGCCGTGCGCGGTATTCCAGGTCGACGATGTAGCGGCCGAATTCGTGCAGGCCATGCAGCGCCTTGCTGGAGAGCGTGGCCTTGAGGGATTCAGCAAACAGCGACTCGAACATCGAGAGCTTCCACTTGGCGGAGAAGTCGCTCAGATGGCCCAGCGTCTGGTGGCCGATGCCGCGCTTGGGGGTGGTGACCGCGCGCAGGAAGGCCGGGTCGTCGTCCTGGTTCACCAGCAGCCGCAGCCAGGCACAGAGGTCCTTGATCTCGGATTTGTCGAAGAAGCTCTGCCCGCCGGAGACCTTGTAAGGGATCTCGGCACGCCGCAGCGCCTGTTCAAACACCCGCGCTTGATGGTTGGCCCGGTAGAGGATGGCGAAGTCCGAGAACTGGGCCGTGGGATGCTGCGCACGCAAGGACTGGATCCGCGCGACAGCCCGCTCCGCTTCATGTTCCTCGCCGTCGGCCTCGACCAGCACGATCGGGTCCCCCTCGCCAAACTCACTCCACAAGGTCTTGGGGAAGAGCTTGGGGTTGCTCCCGATCACATTGTTGGCCGCCCGCAGGATGGCGCTGGTGGAGCGGTAGTTCTGCTCCAGCGGAATGACCTTGAGCTGGGGAAAGTCCACCGGCAGCTTCTTCAGGTTCTCGATGGTGGCGCCACGCCAGCCGTAGATGCTCTGGTCATCGTCCCCCACCGCCGTGAACATGGCGCGTTCGCCCACCAGGCACTTGAGCAGTTCGTACTGCACGGCATTGGTGTCCTGGTATTCGTCCACCAGCACATAGCGCAGCGTCTCCTGCCACTTGCCGCGGGCTTCTTCGTTGGTCTGCAGCAGCTTGAGCGGCAGGCCGATAAGGTCGTCGAAATCCACGGCCTGGTAAGCCGTCAACCGTTCCTGATAGCGCTGCATCACCACCGCCGCCGCACGCTCCATGTCGTCCTTGGCATAGGCCAGCGCCTGCTGCGGGCTGAGGTTCTGGTTCTTCCACAAGGAGATGGTCCATTGCCAGCTCTTGGCCGTGGCCGCATCCGTGGTGCCGCCCGCATCCCGCAGCACCGACAGCACATCATCCGAGTCCAGGATGGAGAACTGTTCCTTCAGCCCCAGGTGCCGGCCGTCTTCCCGCAGGATGCGCACGCCCAGCGAGTGGAACGTGGAAATCACCAGCTCCTGCCCCGCCTTGTTGCCCACCATGTGCCGCGCACGCTCCCGCATTTCCTGCGAGGCCTTGTTGGTGAAGGTGATGGCAGCAATGTTCTTCGGCCGGTAGCCCTCCGACAGCAGCTTGGCAATCTTCTGGGTGATCACCCGCGTCTTGCCCGAGCCCGCTCCGGCAATCACCAGGCAAGGGCCGGCCAGATGGTGCACGGCAGCCAGCTGGGCAGGGTTGAGCAGGAACTCGGACATGGTGGAATTCAGGGGGAAGGAACTTCAGCGGGCCAGGGATGATAGCGGGGGGTAAAGTGCGGAGCATGAACGTGACCATCCTTCTTGCCAATGTCGTCACCGGTCTGGTGGCTTTGATCCATGTCTACATCCTGGTGCTGGAGATGTTTCTCTGGACCACGCCCAAGGGGCGCAAGGCCTTTGGGCTGACGCCGGAATTCGCTCAGGCGTCGAAGGTGCTGGCCGCCAACCAGGGGCTCTACAACGGCTTCCTGGCAGCGGGGCTGATCTGGGGTCTGCTGCTGGGGGCGTCCGGCTTGCCGGTCAAGCTGTTCTTCCTGGGCTGCGTGCTGGTCGCCGGCTTGTATGGGGCCGCCACCGCCAGCCGCAAGATCCTCTTCATCCAGGCCCTGCCGGCGGCGGTGGGTCTGCTGTTGTTCGGGCTGGGCAGCACGCTGGCGGGTTGAGGTTGAAGTGCAGGCGGTGGGCTCTGGCCGACCGCTGCAGGGCCATTGCCGCTTAATCCGGTAGCGCCACTCCGCGTCTTGCGGCCATGCGGGCCAGTTCGCCGCTGGCCCGCAGGCGCTGCATGCCTGCGTCCACCACCACCTGCCATCCAGCACCGGCGGCATCATTGCTGAACGCAAAATGACCGCGCATCCGCGCAAACGGTGGGTGGCAAAGCTGCACGGCATCGGCGAGGCCCAGTTCCTGAATCACCGGGTCTGAATTGCGCTGGTTGGCAGCAATCAGATCCAGCCGCCCCAGTTGCAGCATGCGCAGGGCGGTGGAGAGATCCCGCACCACCGTGACATTGAGCAGTCGTCGCGCTTCCTCAAAGCGGTCCCCGTAGACCCAGCCCTGCACCGCCCCGATCTGCAGGTTGCGCACGGCAGCGAAGTCGTCCCGCCAGAGTTCCCGCTCACGCTGCCGGGCATAAAACACCAAGGCATCTTCGTAAAACGGCTGGCGTGAGAACCGCATGCGAAGTTCGCGCTCGCGAGTGCGGTAGGGACCCACCAGGATCTGCGCCGGCCCATGCTCGATCATGGCCTGGGCCCGCAGCCAGGGATAGAACTCATAAGACGGCGTAAAACCGGCCGGTGGGAGGATGGCGTCGAGGATGTCTACTGCGAGCCCTGTGGGCCGTGCATCGGTGCCGGGCGTGGTTCCGGACGTGGTGCCGGACGAATGGCCAGAGGACGTGCTGGATGCGGGCTCGAAGAGGCGGGCGAAGCGGGTACCGGCCACGAGCACGGTGCGCGACGCGCTTTTGGCCTCCTGCGCCCATCCGTCCACCGCCGACCATGCCAATGCCGGGACGGCAGTGAGCGGAAGGAGGTGGCGGCGGCGCAGCATGTGAGCGGATGATAGGGGCGCCGTATCGCTCACAGCAATGCCGCATCCGGGGCCGGAACGAGCAGAGCGTCACGCAAGGCGTCGCCCGGCCAGGGGATGCCGGTGGCCCCATGCACCGCAAAGGCCGCCCCCAGCACTTGCTGCACCTGCAGCAACTCCGCACCGCTGACATCCGCCCCCACCAGAAACACCCGACGGTCCCCGATGGCCTGCGACCGCAGCCCATACAGCCGCGGCTTGACCCGCATGCAGTAGCGGTCGGCCAGTTCCTGGCCCATCAGCGCGGGCAGTCGCATCAGGTAGTGGCCGGCCCGTCGGTCCTGCGCCCAGAAGCGCGGCAGCGGCCGACCTTCCCGGGCCGCCTCGGCACAGTGCGACAGCGCCTGCGCCACCCAGGGGGCGCAGCGATCGTCCTGCCGCGCGTCCCGGTCACAGCGAGCCCAGTCCCGGCCGGACATCGGTTTGATTTTGAACACCATGGATTTTCCTTCGTCGCGGCCGGGGGTCTGATCCATCAGCCCGGCCACCTTGATCGCTGGAGACCGGGCCCATGACAGGCCTCGATCCATCAGGAAAATCGTAGGTTCAGGGATGCACCTCGCGCAATTCGCTACAAGAGGTGGATCGACTGCCTGTCAGCACTAGCAGGAATAAGGCAGTCAACACCAATCCGACAAGGTGTCTCACGACAACTTAGAGGGTTCAACAGGGGTCCGAAAGAGCCCCTGCGGCGGCGAATCAGTGGGTTCGCATCAGCAACCAGACCAGCAGCACCGCCACCGCCAGCACAGCAACCAGGCCGGCGATGCGCTCGGCCCAGGACGTGCCGGGTGGCTTGAGCGCGGGGGGCGGTTCCGGGGCCAGCGGCATGGAGGATGAGGGGCGGGCGCCCGAGCCTGGCAGCGGCACAACGATGCGGCTCATTCCTCCGGGATGCGGCGACGCCGTGTCGGCCAGCCAGTCGCTGACAGCGCGGGCCAGCGCGGCCCGGTCCGGGAAGGTGTGGCCGTCGGTCATGGCCCGGTCGAGCAACCGGTCCAGGCTTTCGCGATGCGCCGCCGACAGCGACAGCCACGACTGCAGCGACGCCACCGGCGTGGCCGCCGCCTCGATGGCCACGCTGTCCACCCGCCCGTCGGGCAGGCCGTCCTTGCGAGGCAGGCGTCCGTTGATCAGCAGGCCGAGCAGTCGGCCCAGGGCATGGGCCTCGCTGCGTGCATCCGGGCGGGCCCCCTGGCGCTGGCGCGGGTCCGCCAGCGGCTCGGCCGCGCGCACCAGCGTGGCGGGTGCTTCGGACCCCCTGGGCGCCAGGCCCTGGCCCAGCCAGCACAGTTGCTGGGTGGGGCTGAGCCACAACATGCCGGGGTCCAGTTCATGCAGCACCAGCCCGTGCGCCTGCGCCGCATCCAGCAGGGTCACCAGCTCCAGCAGCAGCTCCATGCGTCGTCGCAGCGGCAAGGCCATCGCCACGCGCATCAGCGGGGCGCCTTCCATGGCGGGCACCACCAGATAGGGGCTGCCCGACGGGCTCAGCCCGCAATCCATCGGCGCCCCCCAGCCGGGAACTGTCAGCCGGGCCAGGGCATCTGAATCCTCGGCGAATCGCATGAGCACCGCCTGGGCATCCGCCTCGCTGCGGTAAACAAGGGCCAGGCCCGCTTCCCCCGCCGCCAGGGCATGTTCCACCCGGAACCAGTGGCCGGAACCGACCTCAAACAGCGGCGCCGTCACCCGCCAGACGCCCAGGCGTTCGCCCACGGCCGGCAGGGCCGCAGCCATGCGCGAGGCGGGGTCCGGCGGCACAGCCCGGGAATGTGGGGTGGGGTCGGTCATGGGCAGGGATCCTAGCGCAGCGATACTTGAGGGCATGCCCCCGTTTCGGGGCCTGCCGCCGCCCTTGCGGGCTGGCGCCGACTGCCATCGCTATCGTCTGGTCATGCTGCCGTTGCCTTGCCTGCATCTTCGCGCCCCCTCTCCCGCCCCGAAGGACGGTGCCCGCCTGCTCCGATGGCCCCTGCCCGGCTGGCCGAGGCGTCTGGTGGTGTCGGCCCTGAAGAGGCTATCGACGCTCTCTGCACTGCTG
Source organism: Roseateles sp. SL47 (assembly GCF_026625885.1). Lineage (NCBI taxonomy): Bacteria > Pseudomonadati > Pseudomonadota > Betaproteobacteria > Burkholderiales > Sphaerotilaceae > Roseateles > Roseateles sp. SL47. The sequence goes on from NZ_CP113068.1 coordinate 715,892, forward strand.
GCCCTCAGCATCGGCCCCGCCGCTGCACAGGCGGCGCCCTCCACCTACAAACAGCCATCGCCAGCCATCCGGGAGCTGCTGGATGCACCGCTGCCCCCCCGCTTGCTGCCCTCACCGGACCGGCAGTCGGTAGCGCTGATCGAGCAACGCCGCTACACGCCGCTGGAGGAACTGGCGCGCCCGGTGATGCGCCTGGCCGGTGCCCGCTTCGACCCACGCAGCGCCACGCCGCAGAACATCGTGGGCATCCTGCATCTGAAGCTGCGCCCCTTGCTGGAACCGGATGCGGTGGAACGGGTGGTGGAGCTGCCGGCCGGGGGCTTGTGGCACAGTTTTGCCTGGGCCCCGGACGGCCAGCGCTTTGTGCTGGCGCGCCGCACCGAGACCGGCGACGAGTTGTGGGCCGGTGCCACGAGCAACGGCCAGCTCTGGCGCATCTACAACGTGCGGCTGAACAATTCGATCGACCCGGACGATCTGGCCTGGCTGAGCGCCCGCGAAGTGGTGGTGCTGACGGTGCCGGACCAGCGCGGCACCCCGCCCTCCCGCCAGCAGACCGGGCCGGTGATCCAGGAAAACCACGGCAAGGCATCACCCGAGCGGACCTATCCGGACCTGCTGCGCAACCCCGCCGATGAAGACACCTTCGAGTACTACGCCCGCTCCCAGCTGACGCTGGTCGACATCTCCACCGGGCAGAGCCGCGACCTGGACAAGCCCGGGCTGTTCACCAGTATTTCGGCGGTGGGCAACGGCCAGGCGCTGCTGACCGAACGGGTGAGCCGCCCCTTCAGCTACAGCCTGACCTTCGATGACTTCCCGACCGTGGTGGAGATCCGCCAGCGCGACGGCAAGCTCATCCGCGAACTGGCCCGCATGCCGCTGAAGCAGGGCGTGGCCATCGACGGTGCGCTGCCTGGTCCGCGGGTGTTTTATGCCTCCCCCACCAAAGATGCAGCGGTCTACTGGGTGGAAGCGCTGGATGGCGGCAATCCGGCCGCCAAGGCCGCCTTCCGGGACCGGGTGATGCGGCTGGACCCGCCCTACACCGGCGAGCCGTTTGAGGTGCAGCGCATGCCCTACCGCTTTACCCGGCTGCGCTTCCTGGACGACGGACAGCATGCCTTGCTGACCGAAGAGGACCGCAGCCGGGGCTGGACCCGCACCTACCTGCTGCCCTTGCGCGGCACCCAGAGCCGGCCGCTTTTTGAGCATTCGGTGCGGGAGCGCTACCGGCATCCGGGCGTGCCGCTGATGCGCACGCTGCCCAACGGACAGCAGGCGGTGCAGACCCTGGGCGGCGACCTGCTGCTGGTGGGCCAGGGCGCCAGCCCGCGCGGGGATCGCCCCTTCCTGGACAAGATCTCCCTGCGCGACCTGAGCGTGCAGCGTTTGTTCCAATCCGCCGACGGGGTGTATGAGCTGCCGCTGGCCGTGCTGGACGACAAGCGCCTGCTGACCCAGCGCGAGGCCGAGCATGAGCCGCCAAACCTGCTGCTGCGGGAGGCCGGCAACAGCACGGGGGGTGGCAATCGCGTGGTGGCCCTGACGCGACTGAAGGACCCCACACCGCAGCTGAAGGCCGTGCGCCGCGAACTGGTGACCTTCAAGCGCAGCGACGGCGTGGAGCTGTCGTTCTGGATGTACCTGCCGCCCGACCTGAAGGAGGGTGAAAAGCGCCCGGCCCTGGTGTGGGCTTACCCACTGGAATTCAACGACGCCGCCCTGGCCAGCCAGCTCAGCGGGTCCCCGGGCCGGTACATGAGCTTTTCCTCCATCAGCCCGCTCAACCTGCTGATGGATGGGTATGTGGTGCTGATGGACGCCACCATGCCGGTGGTGGGAGATGCCCGCACGATGAATGACAACTTCATCGAGCAAATGACCATGAATGCGCGGGCCGTCCTGGACAAGGCAGAAGAGTTGGGCGCGGTGGACCCGCGCCGGGTGGCCATCGGCGGCCACAGCTACGGCGCCTTCATGACGGCCAACCTGCTGGCGCATACGCGGCTCTTCCGCTGCGGCATTGCCCGCAGCGGGGCCTACAACCGCACGCTGACGCCCTTTGGTTTCCAGAGCGAGCGCCGGTCCCTGTGGGACGCCAAGGACGTCTATCTCAAGCTTTCACCGCTGCTGTTTGCGCAGCAGATCAAGGAGCCGCTGCTGCTGATCCACGGCGAGGCGGACAACAATTCCGGCACCTTCCCGGCGCAGAGCGAGCGGCTGTACCAGGCCATGGCCGGCCTGGGCGGCACGGTGCGGTATGTGCTGCTGCCGTATGAGGCCCACGGCTATGCGGCGCGGGAATCCGCCGGGCAGGTGCAGTGGGAGATGAGCCAGTGGCTCAAGGGCTGCGTGGGCGACCCCAGGCCCGGCGTGGCCGGCAGCGTTGCAGTGCAGGCAGAAGACCGGGCGTCGGTGGCCAAGGGCGGTACGCGCTGAGGTCTGGCTTCTCCCCGTCAGAGCGACCGCGTCTGGAAGGTGTCGCAGTCGCGGATGCTGCCCTGCGCCAGCCCCCGCTTGAACCAGCGCTGACGCTGCTCACTGGTGCCATGGGTGAAGCTCTCCGGCACCACATCACCACCGGACCGGCGTTGCAGCGTGTCGTCGCCGATCTGCGACGCCGCATTCAGTGCTTCGTCGATGTCGCCCGCCTCCAGCCAGCCCTTGGACTGCTGTGAGTGATAGGCCCACACCCCCGCCAGGCAGTCCGCCTGCAGTTCCACCCGCACGCTGGTGGCATTGGCTTCGCGCTCGGACTGGCGGCGACGCAGCGCATCCACCTTGTCGGTCACACCCAGCAGGTGCTGCACATGGTGGCCCACCTCGTGGGCGATCACATACGCCTGCGCAAAGTCGCCGGGGGCGCCCAGCCGTTCCCGCAGGGTGCGATAGAAGCTCAGGTCGATGTAGACCTTGCTGTCGCCAGGGCAGTAGAAGGGCCCCATGGACGACGCCCCTCGGCCGCACGCCGTCTGGATGCGGCCGGGGAACAGCACCAGTCGAGGCGGCTGATAGGCCTGACCCGCCGCCTGGAACAGCCGGCTCCAGACGTCCTCGGTATCGGCCAGCACGATGGAGACGAACTTGGCGCCCGCGTCCTGCGGGTGGGCGGCCGGTCCTGTCGTCCCTGCAGGGTTGGCCGGGTGGGTGCGGCTGTGCTGCGGCGCCGGCGACCCATGGCCACCGCTGGTCAGCCCCAGCAGGGTCATCGGATTGATGCCGAAGATCCAGCCCGCCACCAGCGCAATCACCACGCCGCCCAGGCTGAGCCCGCCGCCGATGGAGAAACCGCCCCCGCCCCCGCCCCCGCCGCCGCCGTCACTGCCGCGCATGTCTTCAACGTTGTCGCTTTCGCGCTGTCCTTCCCACTTCATCGTGCACTCCTGGACCGGGCCGAAGGGCCGGCACATTGATTCATCCGCCGCGGCCAGGGCAGCGATCGTGCCTGACAACGGTCACGCGATTGTGGCGTGACCGGCCCCCGGCGGCGGCAACACCAGATGGAATTCCGCACCGCCCCCCGGGCGGTTGGCCGCATAGAGGCGTCCGCCATGCAGATCCACGATGCGGCGGCTGATGGCCAGGCCCAGCCCGGTGCCGCCCGAGCCGTCCTTGGTGGCGCTGGACTGCACAAACGGGTCGAAGATCCGGTCCAGCTCATCGGCTGGAATGCCCGGTCCTCGGTCGGCGACGCAGAGATGCAGATCCTGCGAGGAGGCGTCCACCCAGCCGGTGATGTCGATGGTGGAGCCCGGCGGCGAGAACTTGATGGCGTTGGCCAACAGGTTGCGCAAGGTCTGCTGCAGGCGCACCGGGTCCACCCGGACCGGCAGCGGCTGCGGCATCTGCTGCGCCAGCTCCAAATAGCGATTCACCCACAGCGGCTCCAGTTCATGCGCCACATCGCGGACCAATTCCCGCAGGTCCGCCGGTACCAGCTCAAAAGCGCCGAGCGAACTCTCCAGCTTGGACACGTCCAGCAGGTTGTTGACCATGGACAGCATGCGCTGCCCGGATGCATGAATGTCTTCGAACATCGCCTGCAGCCGGGCCGTCTCGCGGCTGCGGCCCATGCCAAGTTCGGAGAACCCGAGAATCGACTGCAGCGGCGTGCGCAGCTCATGGCCGATGTTGGCCAGGAATTCGGTTTTCAGCCGTGAGGCTTCCTGCGCCGCATCGCGGGCCTCTCGTGCCAACCGTTCGGCACGGGCATGTTCGGTGACATCCACCGCGCTGCCCGCATAGCCGTCCTGGCCACTGTCCCGCTGCAAGGGCACGATGGCAATCAGATAACGGCGCGGTTCACCGTCGCCGTTGCGCAAGGTGGCTTCGACGCTGCGGGGGCCGTCCTCGGCCGGCTGGAACAACGCATCGATGGCGGCACGGTCGCCGGGCTCCGCCAGTTCGGACAGACAGCGGCCCAGCGCATCGTTCACCTGGCCGCGATGCAGCGTGGTCCAGCGGGCATTCACGAAGGTGATGCGGCCGTCCCGGTCGGTGCGGAAGATCAGTTCCTGCACACTGCGCAGCAGCACCCGAAGGTCCCGCTCCCGCTCGGCCAACTGGGCATGCGCCTGCTGCAGCGCGTCCAAGGCATCCGCCCGCGCCTGCAGGCTGCGCCGCACGATGATGGTGGAGGCAGTGATGAGACACAGGGCCAGCACACCGGTCATCACCGGCCCCCACAGCCCGGCCCGCCAAGGCCCCAGCACCTCCGCCTGCGACTGCTCCACCGCCACCACCAAGCCGCGCCGGGGCGAGGTGCGGTAGCTCACCAGCAGATCACCGGGCAAGGCGCCGAAGCCGGCATAGCTGCCGTTGTCAGCCCCCGCCTGCAGCCGCGCAAACACCGGATGGCCTGCCATCGACTGCCCCGGCATCTGCGGCAAGGTGTCCAGGCCCGCGAGCAACTGGCCGGAACGCGAGGCCAGCCAGACCGCGCTGTTGCTCAGCGGTAGCGCCTGTTGCTGGATCTGGGCCAGCGCTTCCGGATTGATCAACGCCAGCACCCAGCCGGGCGCCTGGGGCTCGGATGGGTGCGGCGCCGGAGACGCCTTCCCGCCGGGCAGTGATGCAGGCATGCGCAGCAGCAAGGGCAGCATGTTCACCGACGCCGGGCGGACGGTACCGCCGTGAACCAGATCCGCCAGCGTGCGGCCGGGCTGGAGCGCCTGCAGCCGATCCTGCCCGGGCGGGGGCTGCCGGTCCAGGCGCTGCATGGGCACCACCAGGCCCACCTCCTCCGCATTGGTACTCACCAGCACCCGCCCGCGCGCATCCAGCACGGCGATGCTGCGCAAAAAGGGCAGACCGACCAGCACGTGATTCATCTGCGCCACCCAGAACGCCTCGGCTTCACGAGGGTGACGCGGGTCGGCCGCCAGCGCGTCACCCAGGGCATGCAGCGTGACGGACACACTGGCCACGGTACGGGAGGCATCCGCCTCCAGCACCTGTGCCAGCAACACCCCGCGCGAAGTGGCCTCCTCCAGCGCCGCCTGCCGATGCCCCAGCACCGGCACCGCCACGGCCACCACCGAAGCAACGGCCAGCACCGCCCCGGCCACCAGCGTGGCGGTGCGGAGGCGTTGCAGCGATCGGACGGCAGGGGCCGGCTGGGTCATTCCAAAGTTCCGGTGGCCCTTGACTGTATCGCCCAAGAAGATCGCCTATCGAACTGTTCCCGTCCAAATATCATTTTTAGCGCTTATAAATCGGAACTGTACCTCTCTACCTAGGGAGAAGATTCGGCAAAATCGGCTCATGATTGCTATTGCACGCCCCCCGGAAGATTTGCAAGAGGACTTCAGCACCCGTGAAGTGGCTCAGCGATTGGGCATGGCCGTGCGGTCAGTCCAGTTAATGGTGGACCGCGGCGAATTGCAGGCCTGGCGCACGCCGGGCGGCCACCGCCGAATTCTGCGCAGTTCCCTGGATGCCTGGCTGACGGGCCGGGGGCTGGCCCCGACCAAGGGCGGCGAGACGCCCACGCCGGCCGAGGCACAGCGCAAGCTGCGGGTGCTGCTGATTGAGGACTCGGTCCACTATCAAAATCTTGTGGCCTTGCTGATTGCGCAGGAGTTTCCGGAGCTGGAACTGCACACGGCGAACGACGGCATCGGTGGCCTGGTGATGTATGGGCAATTGCAGCCGGACGTGCTGCTGGTGGACATTCTGCTGCCCGGCATCGATGGCGCGGCACTGGTGACCAGCCTGCGCTCGCAGCCGCTGTTTGCCCATTGTGAACTCATCTTTATCACCGCCCTGGATGACCAGCAGCGCGAGCCTTATGCGTTTGCACTGGCCAACCTGCCGGTGATCCACAAGCCCCGACTGGTGGCCGAGTTGCCACCGCTGCTGGCAGCCTCGTTGCAGCGACTGGGCTCCGCCGCCAATCCAGCCTGACGATGGGCGGGCGCTTGCGGGTCCTGTTGGTGGAGGATGACCCCTCGCTCCAGCGTTTTGTGGCCATGGCCCTGGAAGACGAAGACGTTCGGCTGCAGGGCTGCACTTCGGTGGATGAAGCGCTGCTTTCGCTGGCGACGCAGGCGTTTGATCTGGTGATCTCCGACCTGATGCTGCCCGGGCGGCATGGCAATGAACTGCTGGCGACGCTGAGTGAGCGCCCGGAACTTCGCGGGCAGGCGATGCTGGCTGTGTTCAGCGCGGGGTTGAATGGGCAGGTGAGGCAGCAACTGGAAGGTTTGGGCGTGAGCCGCTTTCTGGTGAAGCCCTGCTCCTTGGCAGATCTGCGGGCCTGTGTGCAGGATGCGCGGACGCTGAGGGATACCGCCAGCCCGGTGGCACCGGCAGAGGACAGCGCACGCGCGACCGCGTCGGTGCATCAAACGGCCGTGGAAGAATTCTTTGGCGGCAATGCCGGGCTTTATCAGGCATTTTTGGCGCGGTGCCGCGCGCAGTTCCCGCAGGACATTGCGCGAGGGCGTGACGCCGCGCGATTGGGCCAGCATCAACCCCTGAGGCATCTGGCGCACAGCCTGAAGAGCGTGCTGCAGACGCTGGGGTATCCGGATGCGGCAGCGCTGGCGCGGGAATTGGAAGACTTGGCGCAGCAGGCTGGGGAACGGCAGGATGTGGACAGCACAGCCGCCATTCAGGACCGGTGGCTTCGGCTGGAGGCGGAGTTGAGTCGGTTGATTTAAGTTCGCGGAGCTCGGGGGGAGTCGCCCGTTAGCGGGAGGCTGATGGGGCGAGAGGTTGAGCGGGCATTGGCTCGAGAACGCCGATCAGGGGCTGGATTGGATGACGGTTTCAGGCTGGGAGCAGCGACCTACAGCGGACGGCGAACACCGGCACGATATTCACTGAGGTAGTGCTCGATCGGCATGGCGGAGCCAGTGCCATAAAGCTTGCCTTCGTGCCGATCCACGATCAAAGGTGAATTTCCCGCTAGCGAGCAAAGGAAGTCGCCGGTCTCTGCGAACTCCTTGGAGTTGTAAAAATAAACCCAGCCAAAGTCGTGCTCTTCCACCTTGAGCACCACAAGCTGATGGGGCGGGCGATCCCTATTCTCCGGGAGTGCAGCCCCTAGCTGGTCCATCGCCTGCTCCATACCGCGCAAATGGGCGGACAAGGTCGCGTCTGCGGTCTGTTGAGTGATGCTCATACGGCGGGATTTTCCATCCTGGCGAGCCAAAGTTGGATCGGGCTGGGCCGCACCGTGAGCGTGGCCCAGTATGTCTGCGTCGCTGCGAAGGCGAAGTTCGGCTAAAGGCTGGGAGCGGTCGTCGCCCATCGCAGGGAATTCCACCAGTCCAACTGGGCGGCGCGCCTTCAGGTTCTAGGCAAGAATCGGCGAATGGACGACCACGATTCAGTCCGCGCGAAAGTAGCGCAGATATTCATAGAAGCCTTTGGAGAGCGGGCTGCGCTGTTCAGAGGCGGAATTCCAGCCCGCGCCGCCAACGACAAACTTGGCGTTGCGCTGGCGGACGAACTGGACCCGCTAGTGGCGGATGAGGTCGCGTTTCATCTGGTTGACTGGGAGACCGACGCCGCGTTTCTGGTCGCGCTCATGCTGTTTCCCGAACGGTTCACGTCGGCGGAGCTTCAAGCAGCGGTCGATATGTTCCTGGTGCATGTTCCCGCTCACGTTCAGGCGGCAGCTCGCTTGGCCGGCTATGAGGTGCCGAATACTTTCTCTGCAGGCGGGGCCGATGGTGTTGGGCATTAGGTCCCACACATCTGGGAGCAACTCTCAGAGCCACACTGGACGAGAGCTGGAGCTGATGCTGGCAGGGGCAAGGCCCCTTGCCGCGTTTTGTGCTGAGGCAGACTCGTTGCCCTGGAAAGAACGAATTCCTGAGGAGGCATTCGCGGCGTACGTCGCGGCAGCTTCGGATGAACGACCGAGTCCAGTCAACAAGGGCACGGCCGGTATGCGGGGCTGTAATGCAGATATCGAATGCGCTAACCGCCCTGTTCGAACAGCTTGGTAGCCTGCAAAGACGGCAATCGCACGACCAACGGCGGACGCAGGGTTTTGCGGGGTGGCAAGAGGCCAGAAAGCAATGGCAGCATACGACCTACCAGGGACCAATACGGCCACCAAAGCGACATGAAACAGAGTCCAGAAACGACCTGGAAATAATGCCGTACAAATATAAAGACGAACCGCCAAAAAGCGGGGGCTGCACAAGCACTTGAAGGTCTACCGCCCTGCGATGTGAGGGAGACAGCTCCGATGTTATGCGGCAGCTTCTGTCGCCCTTTGACACGTTGAGCGGTCAGAGGAAAAGTCAAATGGAATCGAGCGACCGCGATTTGAAGAAGAACTGGAAGTTGCAGCAGCGCCAACTTGCGCGCGCGGCTTTTCCCGTTGCCGATCAACTCCTCGAATCACTATTTGACTCCGTCGAATCAAATGTGGATGTCCACGGCTGCGATCACTCGCTGCGCTTCACGACGCAATGGATCAGTGAGCATGAGCAGCCCGAGCAACCAATTCTTGAGTGGCTCGCGGCCCATGGCGGTCATTGCGATTGCGAGGTGGTCACCAATGCTGCTGATCACTGGGAGCAGAACTGCTAATGGAAACTGCCGCCCACCATTTCATTGATCGGACCTGCGCCAGCAACGCTGGCTGGTTCGCTGAATGCACCCGTTAGGCATCACAGTGAAGCGCATCCTTGCAGCCTTTCTAGCCACCCTGGCTTGGAACTTGGCAAGCGCTGCTGAGACGCGGCCAACCGGCGCCAATTGCGACCTCGCGCAGCCACCCGCAGAGTCTGGGGAGGAAGGCGGGCACGGCTTTGTCCTTCTCGTCTTTCCGCGAACCGGCGACATCGGCCCCAAGTACTCCGGTTGTCAGACGGTGTTTGTTACCGGTCGGAGCCAGGGCACCCGCTTCGCTTGGGTCGTGGAAGTGTCTCGCGGTGAGCCGATCCGCTTGTGGTCTGCCAGTAGCGAAATGCAAGCGGTTCTTCAATGCCGATACATGAATCGCCAACTTCAGCGGGGAAGTCCAGACGTCTGCCCGCCCGTGGAATCGCTACTGATGCCCACCCAGCCTGCCGGGTGCTTGACCGGAAAGTCTGCGGGTGCGAAATGCGACTACGACGTGGAGTGACGCCCAAGCTTTCATTCCACTGGATGACCTTCTTCCGCCGGTGAATTCAAAGTCAGACCAAGCATTCACACTTTCCCACCCACTCCAACCTTTCGAAGATGAATTCAAAGCTTTCTCTGCTCGCACTCCTTGCGCTGACCGGCTGCGCAAGTTTCTCGCCATCTATCCCAGACACGTACAAAGGTCCTGTCGCGTCGGTCGCAGACACTGGGAGGCAGGAGGACGGAACCAAGGGGCAGTTCTTCGTCTTGACTGAGATCGACGGCCGCTCCATCGAAAACTCGCTGCATGAGACTCGGGTGGCCAGTTCTGGCAAAGGCCTCGCGCTCACCTCGCGGTTTACGACCCGCAATGTCCCAGCCACGGCGCTGAAGGTCAAGCTGATCGGCACGCATCAGACCGCAGCCCCCATCCAGGAGATGGTCGGCAGAGCGGCGGGAACCTTCTTCAGCGTGGATGGAATCGTGGACTTCAAGCCTGTTGAGGGCAAGAACTACATTGTCACGGGAGAGTTGAAGAAGGAGCGCTCCTGCGTCTGGATCCAGGAAGACGGAACCGGGCAGCCTGCTACAGAGAAGGTGTGCTCCAAGTAACCTCAGGCGTGGCCGAACCCTTCGCTCAATCGGCGCGCCAACGTTGAAGGTCGGCCTTCCGGCGTCGAGTTCAAGGAAGTCAGGGACCGCAGTCGTGTCAATGCGGTCTCATGCGCGCTACTGACCGATTCAGACTGACGCGACACTTCGTCTATGAAAGGGTCAGGACTGCTGGTGCAGAGAGCGATTCACCGCCCTCCGGGCGGGGTCGCTCGCAACGGAATTAGCGCCCGGCCGCCTCATCCGCCAACGCTAAGATCCCCCCTTATGGTCGCCCGCATCGACGAAGAGATTACCTTCCGCAAACTGGAGATCCTGCTGGCTTTCTTGGAGGCTGGCAGTCTGGCTCGAGCGGCGGAAGCATTGGGCGTCAGCGCAGTCAGCGTCCACCGCGCCCTCCATTCTCTTGAAACAGGCACGCGCTGCAGTTTGTTCCGTCTGGAAGGACGCAATCTTCAGCCCAACGATGCCGCACATGCCCTGGCCGACGTCGCCCGCGAGGTGCTGCAGACGATGGCGCAAGGCATCCGATCCACGCGGGAGATCGCAGGTTATGCGGCTGACCGCATCCGCATCGGATCGCTTTACTCACTCACCAGCGGTACCGTCCCGGCTCTGATCATGGCGCTCCGCCTGCGCAAGCCCGACATTCAAACCGAGCTGGTGCTGGGTTCCAACCATGAGTTGTTGCGCAAGCTGCGCGAAGGTGAATTGGACGCGGCGGTCATGGGGCAGCCCGAGGGTGCCGCAGACATTGAGTCGCAATTGTTGTTTGAGGACGAGATCTTCTTTGCTGCACCTGTGGATTCGTCGTACGCGGCGCAGTCCCAGATCGACCTGGCGCAGTGCAGCGACGAACGATTCGTGTCGCTCAACGAAGGTTACGTCACCTATGACCGCTTCCGGGACGCCTTCCGCGTCGCTGGCTTCGAGCCCAACGTGGTGATGACGACCAATGACATCTTTTCGCTGATGAACCTGGTCGGCGGCCGCATCGGCTGCACCCTGTTGCCGGGCCGGACCCGCAGCGTGCTGCCGCGCAGCGTGTGTCTCGTGCCGCTCCTGCCCGAGTTCCAGATGCGGCAGAAGATCAGCGTCAGTTTTCTGCGCACCCGCGAGCGCGACCCCAACCTGCTGTCGCTGCTGGCCGCCTGCCGGAGCTACTCGGCTGAACACACAGCGGCTCAGGGTTAACCCACGATCTTTGCGGCCAGCGTAATGGTCGCCGATGGAGGTTGATTGATCGTCCCGGACGGCGCTTTGACACTGCGCCGCATACCGCCACCACAAGGCGGACCCCGGAGACAAGCCATGAACCTCACCCGCCGCCAGTGGCTGGCCGCCACCGCTGCCGCCAGTTGCCTGCCCGCCGCCCAGGCCCAGGCCGGCTCGCTCAAGATCTCGCACCAGTTCCCGAGCGGATCGCTCACCGAGGGCGACTTCCGCGACCGCCTCTGCCGCCGGTTCGCCGCCGAGGTGGAGAAGCGCACCAGCGGCGCCTTGAAGGCTTCGGTCTACCCAGGCTCTTCTCTGATGAAGACCAACGCCCAGTTCTCCGCGATGCGCAAGGGCGCGCTGGACATGAGCCTCGTGCCGCTCTCCTACGCGGGGGGCGAAGTCGCCGAGACCAATGCCGGCCTGATGCCCGCCTTGGTACCCAGTTATGAGCAGGGCGCAGCCTGGAAGACCGCTGAAGTGGGCAAGCTGCTGTCCAAGGTACTGGATGACAAGGGCGTCATCATCGTCAGCTGGGTCTGGCAGGCCGGCGGCGTCGCCAGCCGCGCCCGGCCGCTCGTCACGCCCGACGACGCGAAGGGACTGAAGGTCCGCGGCGGCAGCCGCGAGATGGACATGATGCTCAAGACTGCGGGCGCCTCCGTCATCACGCTGCCATCCAACGAAATCTACGCCGCCATGCAGACCGGCGCCATGGACGCCGCCATGACGTCCTCCACGAGCTTCATGTCCTTCAAGCTGGAGGAGATCGCCAAGCACCTGACCTCCGGTCGCCAGCGTACCTATTGGTTCATGTTGGAGCCGCTGATGATCTCCAAGGAGGTTTTCAGCAAGCTGCCGAAGGCCCAGCAGGACATCATCATGGCCGTCGGGGCCGAGATGGAGGTCTTCGCACGGGACGCCGCCAAGGCGGACGACCAGGCGGCCGCCACCATCTACGCCAAGGCAGGCGCCAAGGTCTACGACATGGACGAACCCACGCTCAAGAAGTGGCAGGCCATCGCGCGCGACACCGCGTGGAAGGATTTCGGCGAGAAGAACGACTCCTGCGCCGCCATCCTCAAGGCCGCCCAAAAACTGCTCTGAGGCCGCGATGAGCCACGGTTTTGAACTCAAGCCGGCAGTGGCCGGCATCGACCCCCACACACCCGCCGTGCTGATGCCGGTGGCCCGCCTGCTGCACTGGGTCAATCACGCGATGGTGGTGCTGGGCATGCTGGCCTTGCTGATCGCCTCCTGCGTCCTGACCTACAGCGTGGTCTCGCGCTACGTCATGAAGGCCTCCACCGACTGGCAGGACGAGGCTGCGGTGTTCTGCCTGGTCGGTGCCACCTTCATGTGCGGCGCCTTCGTGCAGCAGTTACGGGGCCACGTGGGCATCGAGGCGGTCGCCAGCCTGATGCCGCGCGCCGTGAACCAGCTGCGCCTGATGCTGGTCGACCTGCTGTGCACCGCCTTCTGCGGCTTCTTTGCATGGAAGTCCTGGACGCTCTTCCACGAGGCCTGGGCCGAAGGGCAGACGACCTCCTCCTCCTGGGCGCCGCCGCTGTGGATTCCCTACGGCCTGATGGCCGCTGGCATGACACTGCTCACGCTGCAGCTGCTCGTGCAGCTGACCGCCCGACTGAACGGGCTCTTCAAACCGCAAGGAGGCGCACGATGAGCATGCTCGTCCTCGGAACGCTGTTCGGCATCGTCACGTTGTTGTTCATGTTCTCCGGCGCGCCGATCGCCTTCGCGCTCGGCAGCGTCGCCACCCTCTTCATGGCCTTCTTCATGCCTGCCTCCGCGCTGGACACGGTCACGCAGAACGTCTATGAGGAAATGGCCAGTATCACGCTGCTGTCCATTCCCCTGTTCATCCTGAAGGGGGCGGCCATTGGCAAGTCGCGTGCCGGCCAGGACCTGTACGCCGCCATGCATGTGTGGATGGGCCGCATCCCCGGTGGCCTGGGCATTGCCAACGTGTTCGCCTGCGCCCTCTTCGCGGCCATGGCCGGCTCCAGCCCGGCCACCTGCTCGGCCATCGGCAGCGCCGGTATCCCGGAGATGCGCAAGCGCGGCTACTCGCCGGGATTTGCGGCCGGCATCATCGCTGCGGGCGGCACCCTGGGCATCCTGCTGCCGCCGTCCATCACGATGATCCTGTACGCAGTGGCGGCTGAGCAGTCGCTCGGGCGGTTGTTCCTCGCGGGCATCATGCCCGGCGTGCTGCTGGTGGTGCTGTTTGCGGTGTACGCCGCGCTGCGTTACCGCAAGGAGCATGCGCTGGCTGAAGCGGAATACCAGCGCAGCGGGGCAGCCTCCGCGCTGCTCGCCCAGGAGACCTTCACCAGCCGCCAGAAGTTCGAGATGCTGCCGCGCGTGGTGCCTTTTGTGCTGCTGCTGATCGGCGTGATGGTGGCGCTGTATGGCGGCTTCGCCACGCCCTCCGAGACGGCGGGCCTGGGCGCCCTGCTGGCGCTGCTGCTGATCGCCACCATCTACGGCGTCTGGCGGCCCCGCGACGTGGCGCCCATCCTCACCTCCACGCTGAAGGAGTCGACGATGCTGATGTTCATCATCGGCATGTCGCTGCTGTTCTCCTACGTGATGAGTTATCTGCACATCAGCCAGGCGGCCGCCGAGTGGATCGTGGGCATGCATCTGTCCAAGTGGGTGCTGCTGGCTGCGGTGCTGTTGATGGTCATCCTGCTCGGCTTCTTCCTGCCGCCGGTCAGCATCATCCTGATGACCGCGCCCATCATCCTGCCGCCGCTCAAGGCTGCGGGGTTCGATCTGATCTGGTTCGGCATCCTGATGACGATCGTGATGGAGACAGGCCTCATCCACCCGCCGGTCGGCCTGAACATCTTCGTCATCAAGAACATCGCGCCCGACATCGAGTTGCGCGACATCATCTGGGGCGTGCTACCGTTCGTCGTGCTGATGCTGCTTGCAGTGCTCTTGATCTGCATCTTCCCTGGCATCGCCACCGGCCTGCCGAACGCCGTCATGGGTGCGCTGGCAGCCGCGCATTGAGGAGCCGCCAATGAACGCCCCCGCCTGGAACCTGCGCGACCGCGAACGGCGCGAGCGCCTCGCCCGCGCCGCCACCGCGCTCGGCGCCCGCCTGCGCGGCCGACATGTGGCCACCGACGCCGCCGTCGCCCTGCTCGAAGCGGTACTGCAACCCGGCGACCGCGTCTGCCTCGAGGGCAACAACCAGAAGCAGGCCGACTTCCTTGCCGACACGCTGACGCAGCTGGACGTGCAGCGCGTACACGACCTGCACATGGTGCAATCAGTGCTGGCGCTGCCGGCCCACCTGGACGTGTTCGAGAGCGGCATCGCCCGGCGGCTGGACTTCTCCTTCTCCGGCCCGCAGGGCGCCCGGCTGGCGCGGCTGGTCAGCAGTGGCGGCATCGAGATCGGCGCCATCCACACCTACCTGGAGCTGTTCGCCCGCTACTTCGTTGACCTCACGCCCAAGGTCGCACTCGTGGCCGCCCAGGCGGCTGACCGCCACGGCAACCTCTACACCGGGCCCAACACCGAAGACACACCCGCCATCGTCGAGGCCACGGCCTTCTCGGGCGGCATCGTCATCGCCCAGGTGAACGAGGTGTTAGACACCCTGCCCCGCATCGACATCCCCGCCGACTGGGTGGACTTCGTCGTGCCGGCGCCGCGCCCCAACCTGATCGAGCCTCTCTTCACCCGCGACCCGGCGCAGATCAGCGAGATCCAGGTGCTGATGGCCATGATGGCCATCAAGGGCATCTACGCCGAGTACGGCGTGCAGCGCCTGAACCACGGCATCGGTTTCGACACGGCCGCCATTGAGCTGCTGCTGCCCACCTACGGCGAGTCGCTCGGCCTGAAGGGCCGCATCTGCCAGCACTGGGCGCTGAACCCGCATCCTGCGCTCATCCCGGCCATCGAGGCGGGTTGGGTGCAGTCCGTGCATTCCTTCGGTTCGGAGCTTGGCATGGAGGACTACATCCGTGCCCGCTCCGACGTGTTCTTCACCGGCGCCGACGGCAGCCTGCGCAGCAACCGCGCCTTCTGCCAGGCCGCAGGCCACTACGCCTGCGACCTGTTCATCGGATCCACGCTGCAGATGGACCTGCAGGGCAACAGCTCCACCGCCACACTGGGCCGCATCACCGGCTTCGGCGGTGCGCCCAACATGGGCGCCGACGCCCGCGGCCGCCGCCACGCCAGCCCCGCCTGGCTCAAGGCGGGCGGCGAGGCTCGCGCAGGCCGGGGGGGTGCGGCTGGCACGCCCCGCGGCCAAAAGCTTGTTGTGCAGATGGTCGAAACCTTCCGTGAGCACATGCAGCCTGCCTTCGTTGAACGACTGGATGCGTGGACGCTGCAGGAGCAGGCCGGCATGGCGCTGCCGCCGATCATGATCTACGGCGAGGACGTGAGCCACGTGCTCACCGAGGAAGGCATTGCCAATCTGCTGCTGTGCCGCACCGACGAAGAGCGGGAGCAGGCCATTCGCGGCGTGTCGGGCTACACGGCCGTGGGCCTGGCGCGGGACGCCCGCATGGTGGAGAACCTGCGTGACCGCGGCGTCATCCGCCGCCCGGCCGACCTCGGCATCGACCCGCGCGATGCGAACCGCAATCTGCTCGCCGCCCGCAGCATGCGCGACCTCGTGCGTGCCTCCGGCGGCCTGTACGCGCCCCCGAAGCGCTTTCGCAACTGGTGAGGACCCGCGCCATGCAACCCGGTCTCGAAACCCTGGACTACACCTTCCCCGGCACTCGCCCGGCCGGCAGCTTTGTGCCCGTGCTGGTGGGCGTGGTCGGATCCGGCAACCTGGAGGTGCTGCTGGAACCTGTGGCCGGCAACGACTGCCGCATTCACGTCGAGACCTCGGCGCGCGGCTTCGGCGCGATCTGGGCCGCGGTCGTGCGCGACTTCCACGCCCGCCATGCGCTGGCCGGTGTGCAGGTGTCCATCCACGACATGGGCGCCACGCCCGCAGTCGTCAGCCTGCGGCTTGATCAGGCCGTAGAGGAGCTCCAGCCATGATCTCTTTTGCCGAATGCAGTGCGCGCGAGCGCCTGGCCCTGCTGCTGGACGCGCACAGCTTCCACGAGTGGTTGCCCCCGGCACTCAAGCTCACCAGCCCGCACCTGGCCCAGTTGGGCGTGCCGTCCTCGTTCGACGACGGCGTGGCCATCGGGCGCGCCACGCTGGCGGGCCGGCCGGTTTTCGTGGCCGCGCAGGAAGGGCAGTTCATGGGCGGCGGCGTGGGCGAGGTCCACGGCGCCAAACTCGTCGGGCTGCTGCAGCGCGCGCTGCGCGACCGGCCCGATGCGGTGTTGATGCTGGCCGAGTCCGGTGGCGTGCGGCTGCACGAGGCCAATGCCGGGCTGATTGCCGTGTCGGAGGTGATGCGCGCGCTGCTAGACGTGCGCGCAGCAGGCATCCCGGTCGTGGTGCTCATCGGCGGCACGGGCGGCTGCTTCGGCGGCATGGGCATCGTGGCGCGCTGTGCGGACCACATCGTCATGAGCGACATCGGCCGGCTGGCCATGTCGGGCCCCGAGGTCATTGAGGCCTCGCATGGCGTGGAGGAGTTCGACAGCCGCGACCGCGCGCTGGTGTGGCGCACCACCGGCGGCAAGCACCGCTGGCTCACTGGCGATTGCGACGTGCTGGTGGAGGACGATGTGGCTGCCTTCCGCGATGCTGCCATCGCGGCACTTGACCTCAGCCGGCCTGTGACGCTGGAACGGCTGGAGGCCGAACACGCCCTGCTCGCCGCACGGCTGGGCTTTGACGGCGCCGAGGCGCTGGACCTCTGGGCCTCCCTCGGCCTGCCCGGCGCCGCCCGCATCCCCGACCTTGACGTGGCGGACGTGACCGCCCTGGGAGCCCGCTGATGGACTGGCAGAACCTGGCCACTCAGCTCTTCGGTGCTGACCATGGCATTCGCCGCGACGGCGACTTCCTGCACGGCGACGTGACGTTCGACGGCGAACCGATCACCGTCCTCGGCACGACCGAGCATGCCCCCATCGGCGTGCAGCTAGCGCTGGCGCAGGCTCGCGTGGTGCTGGACACCCTCGCGCGCCACCCCGGCCGATCCATCCTGCTGCTGATCGACACCCAAGGCCAGCAGCTGCGCCGCCGTGACGAGCTGCTCGGCATCAACCGCGCGATGGCTCATCTGGGCATGTGCCTGGACCTGGCTCGCCGTCGCGGACACCGCGTCCTTGGTCTTGTGTACGACCAGGCGCTCTCAGGCGGCTTCATCACGTCGGGCCTCATCGCGGATGCGTGCGACGCCTTGCCGGAGGCCGAGATCCGCGTCATGCGGTTACCGGCGATGGCGCGTGTCACGAAGCTGCCGGAGTCACTGCTGGCCGAGCTATCCGAGGCCAACCCGGTGTTCGCACCAGGTGTGGGCAACTATGTCGCGATGGGCGGCGTGCGCCGCTTGTGGGAAGGCGACTTCCAGGCAGCCTTGCGCGAGGCGCTCGCCCATGCCCCGACAGTGGACCAGCGCGCCGCCGACGGTGCGGCGCGTGGCGGCCGGCGTCACGCCGCTGCGGTGATCGAGCTTGTCCTGCAGGCGGGCTGAATAATGGTTCCGCTGCACCGACACCAGATCGCGTGGCTGTCCGACGACGGCTGGCGACGGGTGCTGGGACGATGCTGGGAGGGTGATGCCCAGGAGTGCGTGGAGCACTGGGCCAAGCGCAGGCTGCCCTTGGTCGTGACGCGACAGCCCGAGTATCTGAGTGAGGGCTGCCTGGCTTTGGGCCTGAGCGCGCCGGCTCGCTGGTCGCGGCGACGACTCATGCTGCAGGTGCCGAGGTCGGAAGTCGCCTACTTCGACGAATTCCCGTTGCTGGATCGGATCGCTCCGCAACTCCCCGGAACGGCGCGTGCCAGCGCCATCGCCCTGGCGGAGGCCTTGGCGCGTGAGGGCATCACCACCCGCGCCTACGGCAGCTTCGGCTGGCAGGCGATGACTGGGCTGGCTTACGCACGCGCCGGATCGGATCTGGATCTGTGGATGAACGTGAGCGGGACGGCCGAGGCCGACGCGGCAGTCACCTGTCTGGCGGGGTGGAGCGGCTCTGTAAGGCTCGACGGAGAGCTTGTCTTTCCCGGTGAAGGCGCTGTCGCCTGGCGCGAATGGCAGGCGTGGCGTGAAGGGCGCACCCGTGGCTTGCTCGTCAAGCGCCTGCATGGGGTCGCCACCGTGCAGACCATGAATGCCTTTGACCGTCAGCCGGAGGACGCATGAAGGCGCAGGCAGCCCTTGCTCCCGAAGCACTGACAGCGCAAGACATCGGACGCGCTGCCGTGCTGTCGCTCTATGAAGAGCTGGCGCTGTCGCCCAAGCCGGGGCTGGTCACGCTGACCTGTCGCGGCAGCCACGACGATATGGATGCGAAGACGTTCATGCGCAGCATTCTTGCGCTGCGCAGCTATTTCGTGAGCATCGCGGCGCTGGGTGCCGTTGGCGCCCCCTTCGATGCGCTGGAGCGCTGCGGCATCGCCGCCGAGGCCCGCATGCTCGTCGCGACCGGCGGCGTCAACACGCACCGCGGCGCCATCTTCATGCTCGGCTTGCTATGCGCGGCAGCGGGTGCCGTCGGGCGACGTGTGTCGCCTGCGGAGTTGCGTGCCACGCTCCGCATGCGTTGGGGTGACGCCCTATCCAAGCGGGCAGAGCGGCCTTCCTTGCTGCCGGGCGGCATGGCCGCGCAACGGTACCAGTTGCGCAGCGCCTCTGCCGAGGCGGCGCTCGGCTTTCCAACGCTGTTCGAGACTGCTGCGCCTTCGTTGCGCGACGGGCTGGCTCGTGGGCTCAGCCGTACACAGGCTCAATTGAACACGCTATTCACCACCATGGCGGTTCTGGATGACAGCAACCTGGCGCATCGCGGCGGTCTGGCGGGATTGCGTCATGCGCAGGAAGCGGCGCGCGAATTTCTCGCAGCAGGCGGTGCAGGACGCCCTGATGGGCCAGCAGCAGCCGCTGCGATTGGCGGGGAGTTCATGCGCCGACGTCTCTCGCCGGGCGGGTCTGCCGACACACTGGCGGCCGCCTGCTGGCTACAGCGCATGGGTTGAATGAGCCTCGGCCTTCTCTTTCCCGGCCAGGGCGCACAACACGCCCAGATGCTGTCGTGGCTGGAGGACACAACAGCGGCGGCACCCGCGCTGGCGTCACTGTTGAAGCAAATAGGCCCTGACTGGCGAGCGCGTGCCGCTGATCCGCAATGGCTTCATGCCAATTCGATTGCGCAGCCGCTGTTGACGGGTGTGAGTCTGGCCGCGTGGCAGGCGGTGGCTGGACATTTGCCAACACCGGTCGCGATAGCAGGCTATAGCGTCGGTGAAATCGCAGCGTTCTCGGCGGCTGGGGTGTACGACCTGGACACCGCGCTGGACCTGGCGGCTCGGCGCGCCGAAGCCATGAATGCCGCTGCGCAGGGCCATCATGGCGGACTACTGTCGGTGCAGGGACCTTCTGCGGAAACACTCGCGGCCGCTGACGCCGAGCTGAAGCTGGCCATCCGTATCAGCACGGAACACGTGATCGTCGGTGGTCCGACTTCCGAGCTGCACAGCGCTGCCGCGCGCTGGACAGCCGCTGGCTTGCGCTGCAAACAGTTGCCGATTGCAGTGGCTTCGCATACGCCATGGATGACGGATGCAGCGCACGCTTTCGCCGGACACCTCGCCACGCTGGCGCTCAAGCCACCGACGGTTGCGCTGATCAGCAACCTCACCGGCATGCCCAGCAGGCAACTGCCGGTGCTGACATCCGCCCTCTCAGGCCAGATCGCCGCCACGGTCCGCTGGGACGATTGTCTCGACAGCCTCGCCGAGCGAGGCGTGCGCTGCGTGCTTGAAGTGGGTGCAGGGAGCACGTTGACCACGATGTGGCGTGATCGCTACCCCGATATTCCCGCACGGTCGGCGGACGAATTTCGTAGCGCCACCGGGCTTGTGGACTGGGTGTTGCAGCGCCTGGCATAAAGGGCAGCTCGCGTCGTTCGATTGAGCAAGCGCGCCCAGCCTGCGCTTCAGCCCAGCAATCTGCTTGCTCACGGCACTCTGCGTCGCTTGGGTCTCGCGGGCGACCGCCAAGAAGCTGCAGCTTTCGACCACCCGCACGAAGGCCTGCATCGCGGCCAGATCGGTCGATCTTCGCGGAGCGTTTCTATGGAAAATCACAAGACATTGGCCGATCAACTGGCCGATTACAAGGCCGGTTTCAAGCAGCGCGTGGCGCCAGAACGCGTGGCGATGATGGAGGCCGCAACCGCGGACCTGCGTGCCAGCGGTATCCAGGCCCGCGCGCTGCAGGTGGGGGCCCGCGTGCCAGACCTGACGCTGCCAGACGCCATGAACCACCCGGTCCGACTCTCCGATCTGTGGCGCCGCGGTCCTCTGGTGCTGATCTTCTACAGGGGCGGCTGGTGCCCGTACTGCAATCTGGAACTTCGTGCGTGGAACGAGCATCTGCCATCGCTGAAGCACATGGGAGCACAACTCGTGGCAGTGTCCCCACAGACTCCCGACAATTCGTTGTCGACGTCACAGAAGAACGAACTGGCCTACACGGTTCTAAGCGATTCCGAGTTGCGAGCATCCGAGGCTTTTGGCGTGGCCTTCGAGTTGCCCCCACAGCTGATCGAGCTGTACAACCGCGTGGGCAACGACCTGCCAGTGCTCAACGGCAATGGCCGCTGGGTGTTGCCGGTTCCCGCGACCTACGTCATCGACCGCGAAGGCCGCGTGATATTCGCTCATATCGAGGCGGACTATCGGGAACGCGCGGAACCCGTGCTGGTGCTCGATGCAGTGGCACTTGCGCACGACGCGAGCTTCAATTGAACATGGTCGATGCACTGCCGACCTTGCTGAAAACGCGGGAGTGCCGGGATCAAGGCACTCTTGCGTATTGCGTCGATCGGCTCCGTGCTGCTTCGGTTCGATGAGCGTCTGCTCGCGACGAAGTCGGGGGCAGTACCGGGTCACCTGCGACATTGGGAGGCTGCATCGTGGTCGCGCCACCGAATGTCTCTTCATGGCCGACGGCCGCCGCTCCGGGTTGGAAGCTCGACCGTCTGCACCCGCTGCAAAGCGGCCCTCCATGGCGGGTGGCCGCTTCAGGCTGGAAGCGGGCAACGCGAACTAGCTCGGATTGGTCTCGCGGAACTGCGCCAAAACTTCCTTGGCCAACCATCCAAGCGATGCACCGGTTCCCGGAACGTGCTTCGCGACGACCGTTTGCTCCGTGACATCCGTGACGTTTGAGTCTTGCAGGATTCCAGAGCCTTGGAGGAGCCGCTCGCCAAAGGCCTCGTCTGCCACAAACTTCAGGAAACTTCCCGAGGCTGTTAGCCACGTGCCATAGTGAACCCAGCAACCTTGGTCGGGAACGGAGCGAAGTTCAATCAGGATTCCATCTCGGGCACCCAAGCCGCGACTGGCGAGCAGCGCTCGCAGCCACTCGAACCGTTCTGGCTGCGTCGCGAACGAGCGTGCGATGGCTACGATTTCGCCACGCCGGTCTCCAACCTGTATGTGTGTGTTCCGTTGCCGTCCCATACGTGCAATCCGCGCAGACCATCGATTGAGTTCGCCGGTAGCCTACCCGAAATCCCTCGCCCACATCCTTCCGATAGTCGCCGACAGCGAGCATTGTGAGCACTGTGCCGATTGCCGCCTACGCTGCCTTGCTGACGCACAGATTCCGCAGCTTCAGGCTGAGAGCGGTCGCTCACCAACGACTGCTTTGCGGCTCCTCAGCTCCAGGCAGCGAGTCCAGGGGGCTGCGCACGGACTGCCGCCCATCCATGAGCACATGGGTGTAGATCATGCTCGTCGCCACATCGGCGTGCCCGAGCAACTCCTGCACGGTGCGGGTGTCGCAACCCGCCTGAAGCAGATGGGTCGCAAAACAGTGCCGCAGCGTGTGAGGCGTGGCGGGCTTGTCGATGCCTGCGGCCTGAACCGCGCGCTTAAACGCCCGCTGAAAGGTCTCGTCGTCGAGATGGTGCCGGCGAACGACGCCGCTGCGGGGATCGGCGGAATGATGGTCTTGAGGGAAGACCCAGAACCATCCCCAGCTGGCACCGGCCTGCGGGTATTTACGCTCAAGAGCATGCGGCAACTCCACCCCCGCATGCCCTGACTCCACATCGGCCGCCCAAACCTGGCGAACCCGGCCCAATTGCTCTCGCAACGGCAATACCAAGGATTGGGGCAGCATCACCACCCGATCCTTGCCGCCCTTGCCCTGACGCACGCAGATCGCGCGTTGCGCGAAGTCGATGTCCTTGACCCACAGGCACAAGGCCTCGGCGACGCGCAACCCCGTGCCGTACAGCAGTCGCGCCAGCAATTGATGCTCGCCCCGCAGGCTGGCAAGCACCGCCAACATCTCTTCGACGCTGAGCTTCGACGCTGAGCACCACCGGCAGGCGCCGCTTGGGCACCGGGCGGCCGATCTCCTGCATCCAGGGCAACTGCAGCCCCAGCACCTTGCCGTAAAGGAACAGGAGTGCAGACAAGGCTCGGCGATGGCTAGACGGAGACAGCCCTCGGTCGGATGCCAGATAGGTCAGGAAGGCCTCGACCTCGGAGCCTCCCATCTGCGCCGGATGGCGCAGGCCGTGGAACCGGTTGAAGCCTCGAAACCAGTACAAGTACGCCTGCTCGGTCCGTCGGCTGTAGTGCAACATCCGAACGCGCTCATGCAACTGGTCGAGCAGCCTAACGGCACGCAACGGCGGTAAATTGACAGGGGTGGTCGGGCGCAAAGCCGCGCGAGGGATGGCTGGGCGTACGACGGCAGGCAGCATGGCAGCCTCCACTTGGCGGTGCCGCGAACCGGCCAAGCAAGTTTGTAACGGATGCGGCTTGTGGTCTGAAATTCAGTGCTGTATGAATGAACAGTCAAATGGGATGAAAGTCCAGTCTCGACAAGCACTTGGATCGCGAGCGGGGCGACCCGTTACTGCGTGGCCTGCCGTGATAGGCCGCGCCGCCCGGCGGTCTACAACACGTTGAGCAGAAGGAATGGCATGAGCTGCGATCACTCCGTCTGGTTTCCCCACAAGCGCCTGTCGAATGCTGAGGCAGGAGCGCTTCATTTGGCACTCTGCGAAGGTGATACCTCTGGAGTCCGTGATCACCCTGCCGTCGACGCGTTCTATGTGGAGCTTGTCGCCAAGCATCCGGAAATCGACGACATCGCCGACGATCAAGTGGATGACCAAGACCTTTGCCCATGGAGCATCGCCTTTGATCGCTCGGGCGGCCACATCATCATGTGCTGCGTTTGGTCGAAGGCGGACTACGTCAGCGCGTTGCTCAGGTCGTTAGCGGCGAAGCACCGTCTGGCGCTATATGACCCCCAGTCCGAGCGAGTTCAGTACCCAGGCGATGGGATGACCGAATCTGAGCCATGGTGGAAGCTGTGGTGACGCCTCTGCCCAACCTGTCGCTACAGCGGACGGCTTCGCCCCCCGCTGAGCTTTCACGTTATGCCTCTTAGTACTGTCGCCATTGCACCCGCGCTGGTTGTCCCAAGTGAATCGGACATCGCTACCTTGCGGTTCGACGGCTAGAGCCTCTCCATAGTGGTTGCTCGCGAACAACTTTCGGGTGATCGGTTTCGGGGCCTTCGGATAGCGTTCCAAGCAGTCCAGGGCTTCCGCCTTCTCGATGAAGTGGACCTTGCACAATACTGGGCAGCCCCTGGTTTTGTGCGAGGTCATCATGTGCTGCTCGTTAAATCGGGGGGGTGGAGTGCCGAGGAGAATCTGAGGCAGGGCCACGAAGTTCGGCGTCGCGAATGGCTCGTGGTGACCGGAAACCACTGCCTGAGCGTCTTCGCAAGCGAAGACGCTCAAATTGACGAGGGCGCCTACGATGCCGAGGCATAACCATTCATTGCAGTGGACGCATTCGGCGCCCGCTGAAAAAGTGGCCCCGGCATTGCCGAGGCCTCAACATCTCATCGCGGTTTGACGTGCTGCATGCTCAGGGAGGGAAGAGCATGGAGCGTAAAGGCTCGGGTCGGATTCAAGACCGACGCTACCGAGCCGAAGTCAGAGAGGAGTTCGGTCGAAGACGAGGATCTGCTCGCCGAACTCGGCGACTGACTTCTCTTTAATCGAGTCCATCGCCATGCCGAGCTCAACGAGATCGTTCCCATAGTCGGCCTGGATGTCTTCGTCGGTGGTCGTGTTGCAGATGGTCCGCCACTTCTCTTTCAGCTCGGCCATCGCCAGTGGCACCAGCCTAGCCTCCCACTCCAGCAGCTCAACGGTTACCTTGCTCATACCTGCGACCCTTGCTTGTAAAACACTCTGGTGAGCGTATCCCACGAGGATGGCGCCACCGACCAAGTTGAGCTTCAGCAGTGCTCGGATCAGCTCACGCATGACGCGTCCCAATGGCGATGCTTATCTCTGTAGGTCGAGGCTTAATCTGTACAGGAAGCTGGCGCCGCAGGACCGCTTCAGGCTGTTAGCTGACGTTGACGCAACGCGTCGTGCGCCAAATGGCTTCGAACAGCCCGGCGGAGATGGCGCTCACAGTGCCGAATTCCACCTGCGACGCCTCCAACTCATCCCACTGTCCTTCAGGTAACACACCAAATGTGTCTGCGGCATGCTCACGGTCGTATCGCAATGCAGTTCCGTCTGCCCGGACCTCGACATAGCGGAGCCAATGACCGTCAGCCTCAATCTCCGAATAACAGAGGAACTCATCGATTCCCACGGTGTTTCCGCTGGAGCAGTAGAGGCGATAGAGCATGTGTGTGATGGCAATGACCGTGCGAGTGCTGACTGCGGCCGTGGATATAGGCCCTGCCCATCATGGTACGTCCGCTTCCGCTGCAAGGCCGTCCTTGCGACTCCCATTCATCCGTCTCGGATGCATTCCACGCCGCTGCGCTGCGGCTTCGTCTCCTGGCGCTGGAGGGGCTGGTCGTCGATGACGAAACTACATCCATCGACGCGACCAACCCCATGAGGAGATCGACATGACCCACCGCTTCCACCTCGAATCCGCCACGAGCCGCACCATCAAGGCGGTTGCTTTCGGCGCAGTCACCGCGGTGGTGATGGGGCTGGGTATCGCGCAAGTTGAAGGCCAACGCGAAGCACGCGCTCAGATCGTGACGCTGGACCCGGTGGTGATCACCGTGAAGCGCCAGCAACTGCCGACCGTCTACATCACCGGTAAGCGCGACACGTCGGCCGACGGCGTCCAAGTCGCCTCGGCGCTGTGATCCCCGACGGTTGCGCTGCATCGATGGGGATGTCCATCGGCTGATGCCAAAGGATCCATGCCCCAACAAGACGCCTGGCTCACGCCGGGCGTTGCTTTCAAGGGCAGCCTCAGCCGCCCGCTCTTGATCAAGCTTCCGTGGCCTTATAAGTCAGCCGCGCCTTGCGGGTGCTCAGGTCGTACGTCCAGATGTGGGTGACCGTGTTGTCGCGGATGTTGATGATGCTGACGATCGTTCCCTGAATGGCCACGGAGAGGCTGTCCAACCGCTCGTTTCCGCGGTCATAGA
This sequence comes from Roseateles sp. SL47, assembly GCF_026625885.1. NCBI lineage: Bacteria > Pseudomonadati > Pseudomonadota > Betaproteobacteria > Burkholderiales > Sphaerotilaceae > Roseateles > Roseateles sp. SL47. The sequence goes on from NZ_CP113068.1 coordinate 741,879, forward strand.
CGCTGCCGAGGTCTGTGAGCTGATCGCGCAGCGCAAGCACCTCGTCCACCTCCCCTCGCTCATTGAAGACGAGCAGTTCCGCCGCGTTCGAAATGCCGACGTAACGGCCCGTACGCGAATCGTGGGCGAGCCCCGTCAAGTCCCGATTTCTCAGGGAGGTGGCCCCCAGCCATTCGCGGCGGCGCGTGTCGTAGCGATAGAAATAGCCTTCGCCGCCGAATGACACCAGGCTCAGCACCCCCTTTGTCTGATCCCAGGCCATTGCGGAGCCCCAGGACAGCGGCGGCAGCGACTTGGGGACCTCCACCTTCTGCTTCGGCCCGGAGAAACCCTTGGGGAGCCACACCAGATCGCCTCCGTTGCCGTCCAGCTCGTACGCCTCGGCGCCATCGTCGCGCACAGCTGCCGGTGCGCCCTTGCTCCGCGCCCAGACGCCGCCGCCACGCACGATGCCCGTGAATCGCTTGCCCTCACCTGGGCCAGTGTTGGTCCAGGGCAGCCGACGCCCGTCCACGCTCAGGAGCGCGAAGTTCATCTTCAGCGTGGTCGGCTGAGGCTTGGTGCCGACCAGGGTCAGCGAAGGATCAAGCACGAACGGTCCGCGCAGCGTGATCGTTCCCGGCATGCGATAGCTACCTCTCAAAGCCGTCACCTGCGTCACCCCATAGCGGACGTTCAGCCGGCGCATCAAGCTCCGGAACTTGATGTTGTCGGCTTCATAGGCATAGGGCACCTGATCCGTGACCACAGGCACCTGCGGCGGCCCGCTCACGACACTTTGATCTTCATACGAGCCCACGACGATCCCCAGCAGTCGGGTCCCCGGCTGAACCTGCACCTGCCAATGGGTCCCGTTGTAGCTGCTAAGGACCAACAGCACGGGACGTGCCGGATGGTCGACAACCACCTGCGTGGCTCTGGCGGTGAACTCGTAGGCCGAGACGACCAGTGTGTCCGCTTGAGCGCCCCATTGCGACATGTCGGTCGGCCCGCTGGCGGAAGCCGCCGATTGCGACGATCCCTGCGGTTTGAGCGCAGGCGCTGACATCACCGGCTTCGAATCGATCGTCCTGTTGTCGGACGGCGCGCTTCGTGTCTTCAAGCCGGAGGGCGCCGGCGCGCTTCCCAGCTCCGGCGAGATCAGACGAGGCGCCGCAGGCGAAGCTGCGGATCCATGGTGCGAATCAATCTCCAGCTTGCGGCTCGCATCCGTGTCGGCGCAAGGTTGCGACTGGTAGGCCACCGCGCCCTGGGCATTGGCGCATCGGTAGACGTTGGCGGATGCCAAGACGGGCAGACTCAGCCAAAGGCCGGCCACGAAGGCAGTGGTCGTTTTCAATGGAATGCCCTCCCTGGGCGAATCGGTTCTCGGAGGCGGAGCCATCTTTGCCCGCATTTTGCCCGCTGTCTCATGACTTCTTCGCAACGCGTTTGGGCGCCGGACTGCCGCGCAGACCCTTGGGACGAGGTAGCGCTTCACAGCACTGGGACGCTGTGCCACACGCTGGTATTCAAGCGACTTGGCTGAACAGGGCAAGTCTGTCTTGCGAGGTCCGCTTCAGGCTGATTGCTGTCGCTCACCAACGACTGCTTTGCGGCTCCTCAGCTCCAGGGAGCGAGTCCAGGGGGCTGCGCACGGCACTGCTGCCCATCCTGAGCACATGGGTGTAGATCATGCTCGTCGCCACATCGGCGTGCCCGAGCAACTCCTGCACGGTGCGGGTGTCGCAACCCGCCTGAAGCAGATGGGTCGCAAAACAGTGCCGCAGCGTGTGAGGCGTGGCGGGCTTGTCGATGCCTGCGGCCTGAACCGCGCGCTTAAACGCCCGCTAAAAGGTCTCGTCGTCGAGATGGTGCCGGCGAACGACGCCGCTGCGGGGATCGGCGGAATGATGGTCTTGAGGGAAGACCCAGAACCATCCCAGCTGGCACCGGCCTGCGGGTATTTGCGCTCAAGAGCATGCGGCAACTCCACCCCCGCATGCCCTGACTCCACATCGGCCGCCCAAACCTGGCGAACCCGGCCCAATTGCTCTCGCAACGGCAATACCAAGGATTGGGGCAGCATCACACCACCCGATCCTTGCCTCCCTTGCCCTGACGCACGTAGATCGCGCGTCGCGCGAAGTCGATGTCCTTGACCCGCAGGCACAAGGCCTCGGTGATGCGCAACCCCGTGCCGTACAGCAGTCGCGCCAGCAATTGATGCTCGCCCTGCAGTCTGGCAAGCACCGCCAACACCTCTTCGACGCTGAGCACGACCGGGAAGCGCCGCTTGGGCCCCGGGCAGCCGATCTCCTGCATCCAGGGCAACTGCAGCCCCAGCACCTTGCCGTAAAGGAACAGGAGTGCAGACAAGGCTCGGCGATGGCTAGACGGAGACAGCCCTCGGTCGGATGCCAGATAGGTCAGGAAGGCCTCGACCTCGGAGCCTCCCATCTGCGCCGGATGGCGCAGGCCGTGGAACCGGATGAAGGCTCGAAATCAGTACAAGTACGCCTGCTCGGTCCGCCGGCTGTAGTGCAACATCCGAACGGGTTCATGCAACTGGTCGAGCAGCCTAACGGCACGCAACGGCGGTAAATTGACAGGGGTGGTCGGGCGCAAAGCCGCACGAGGGATGGCTGGACGCACGACGGACAGTCAAATGGGATGAAAGTCCAGTCTCGACAAGCACTTGGATCGCGAGCGGGGCGACCCGTTACTGCGTGGCCTGCCGTGATAGGCCGCACCGCCCGGCGGTCTACAACACGTTAGCCACTTATCACACACAAGGGAGTCACTGCGATGGGAATGGTTGGTTGTTTCGCCGCCGTAAGTCCAGAAAGTTTGGGCGAGCTCAAAGACAACCCGGATGAAATCGAGAGCTATATCTACCCGAACGATGGCGAAGACGAACCGCCGAACTACCTCGACGTCGACAAAGCGTGGCACGGCATTCATTTCATGTTGACTGGTTCCGCCGACGGCGGAGAAGAGCCGCTTTCGTGGGCGGTTCTTGGCGGAGAGGAGGTCGGAGAGGATATGGGTTATGGTCCTGTCCGCCTTCTCACGCCTCAGCAAGTAAAAGCAGTTGCGGCTGCGTTAGCCGCTCTAAGCGAGGACGGTTTTCGAAGCAGGTTCGCGCCCCAGGAAATGGAAGCAGCCGGAATTTACCCCGATGTAATCTGGGTTCGCGACGGCCAAGAGGCACTTGATTACGTTCTAGAAAATTATCGACAACTGGTCGTGTTCTACTCGGAAGCGGCAGCGCGCGGCGACGGAGCGATTCTTTGGCTTTCCTGAAGCCAGCGGCTAACCCTACGGTCAACACGGACCGCCCAACAACTGCGCTGTTGGGTTCCCTACGCGCTGCGCGCTTCGGCGGCCGGTTACCTTCACGTTTTTCCGCTTGGAGGAAGGTTGCGCCGCCATGAACGTCTGCCCGAACTGCCACGCATCTCACGGCATTTCCGAGCTTCTGGTCCTGCTTTCTGGGTCGCTCTGGCCAGCAAGGTGCCGCATTTGCCGAACAAGCTTCTGTCCGGCGCCAGTACGGGGCGCTCTGTTCGCCGAGATTGCATTCTTTCCGTTCGGCTTGATGGCCTCCGCCGCTTCGTCAAGCGCGTGGGTCGTAGCGCTATTCGCCCTGGGGTTTTTTGTCGCTTGCATCGCGGTGCGTGCTTGGGCGCCATTGGTGGTCTTGCCACAACGGCGCGAGGGGCGAGTTCAGTGAGTCGGTCCGCTCAATGCGCGAATCGGCATAACCTTTCGCTTCAGCGGACGGCTCCGCCGCCCGCTGAGCGCGAATGTTAGCCTTCGAAGATTATGTCGCGCTTTATCGCCCCTGTGCTCGCATTACTCATTTCTGCACTTTGCTTCTCCGGAAGCGCAGGAGCAGAAGAACAGGAGTTGCCGCCTGAGAAGTGGCCGTTGACCGTGTCCGCGACTGTGAAAGACCTCTTAACTCGAATGTCGGCTGAATCCAAGGCTACGGTTAAGGACACGAAGAAGGAGGATTTGATCCTGTTCCATCATGGCTGGGGTACGGGCATTCGAAATTACTACGGCCTTTGGCGCGGCAATCAGAAACTCATCCAATCTGCCTGCGGGAAGCCGTGTCATCCGGATGATGCGTCAATGATCATCATCGAGGCCGTATGGGCGGAGCTGCAAAAATGATGGCGAACTAGGCGCTCGAGCCGATTCGCGTCGGTAAGCCGCCGCTCGCGGCTCAGCTTCAACGTTATGCCTCTTAGTACTGTCGCCATTGCACCCGCGCTGGTTGTCCCAAGTGGATCGGAAATCGCTACCTTGCGGTTCGACGGCCAGAGCCTCTCCATAGTGGTTGCTCGCGAACAACTTTCGGGTGGTCGGTCTCGGGGCCTTCGGATAGCGTTCCAAGCAGTCCAGGGCTTCCGCACAATACTGGGCAGCCCCTGGTTTTGTGCGAGGTCATCATGTGCTGCTCGTTAAATCGGGGGGTGGAGTGCCGAGGAGAATCTGAGGCAGGGCCACGAAGTTCGGCGTCGCGAATGGCTCGTGGTGACCGGAAACCGCTGCCTGAGCGTCTTCGCAAGCGAAGACCCTCAAATTGACGAGGGCGCCTACGATGCCTAGGCATAACCATTCATTGCAGTGGACGCATTCGGCGCCCGCTGAATTAAAACGTTAGCCCGCAAAACGGAACATGGCCATCTTCGCTTTCACCTGCACATGCTGCGGCAGGCTCCACGAAGGCTCGCCGAGCGTCGCTTACTCCAGTCCGTGGCATTACTCGCAATTGACCGATGACGAGAAGACTTCTCTGGCAAAGATCGACAGCGACTTATGCAGGATTTCCTCCGGCGACCAGACCGACTACTTCGTCCGGTGCGTCCTGGAGATTCCGATCCACGGCGTCGACGATCCATTTATTTGGGGCGTGTGGTCATCGCTGAGTGAGAAGAGTTTTCGGCGCTACGTCGAGACGTACAACGAGCCGGTCAACGGAGACGTGCGGATTTCAGCGATCCCGGACAGTCATTTCAGCGTGATGGCGGACAGCGTTTCAAACTGATCGCGGACAGTTTGGGCGCGCGCAAGTGCCTGGGTTGATGGTAGCTCAGGTGTCCGCGATCAGCCTGAACCGGGCTGGCGTGGACGGCCTTGGGTTGGTCGGTTTGATGCTCATGCCGGGTCCTGTTTCTTGCGCAGCGACTCGCCTTTGAGCGCGATCTTGTGGGCCGAGTGAACGATGCGGTCGAGGATGGCGTCAGCCAGGGTCGGATCGTCCAGCCACTCGTGCCAGCTGGAGACCGGCAACTGGCTGGTGATGAGAGTCGAGCGGCTGCCGACCCGGTCGTCGAGCAGCTCCAGCAGGTCGTTGCGGTCGGCCGCCGTGATCGGCGCAATGGCGAAGTCATCAATGACCAACAAGTCGATGCGCGCCAGTTGCGCCAGGCGCCGGCTGAAGGAACCATCGCCGTGCGCGACCCGGAGTTCCTCCAGCAAGCGAGGCGCCCGTGTGTACAGCACGGCGAATCCCTGGCGAGCCGCCTGCTGAGCCAGTGCGCATGCCAGCCAGGTCTTGCCGCAACCGGTGGCCCCGGTGAGCAGCACGTTGTGGCCGTGGCGCAGCCAGTCGCAGCCCGCCAGTTGGGTGATGAGGCTGCGATCCAGGCCGCGCGAGCCGCGCCAGTTGATGTCCTCGATGCAGGCGCTGCTGACCTTGAGTTTGGCGGCCTTGAGCAGCCGGGCCAGGCGTTTGCCGTCGCGCCAGTCAACCTCGCGCTGCACCAACATGGCCAGCCGCTCCTCGAAGGACAACTCGGCCGCCGCCGTGCGTATGGCGTCATCGGCCAGCGCGTTCACCATGCCGTCCAGGCGCAGGCCGCGCAGTTGATCCAGGGTATGTTCGTTGAGCAAGAGCTTCTCCTTCTTCAATGGTAGTAATCGGGGCCGCGCACGTTGTCGTGCAGCGGCAGGGCGGCTTGTGTGGCTGGAGCCGACGCGGCTTGCCGGTCCAGCCCGGTGGTGAGGATCGACTTGATGCTCTGATAGGTCGGTGAGCGGATCGCCATGGCGCGAACGCAGGCCGCTTCCAGCCGCTCATGGCCGAATCGCCGCGCCAAGCTCTGCAGGCCGAGGCAGGATCGGTAGCCCTGCTCGGGGTGCGGCCGGTGCTCCATCTGCCAGCGCACCACGGCGGCAGTGGCCTCGCCGATGCGCTCCCCCCAGGCCAGGAGCTTGGCCGGCGTCCATTCCCGGTGGGCGCGGTGCGAAGCGGGCATGTGCTCCGGTGCCGTCGTGTGGGCGCCACGCCGCTCGCTGTAGGCGTGCACGGCCACGCGTTGCTGACGGCTGAGGATCTCCACCGTGGTCGAGGTGACGCGCAACTCGACCTGCTCGCGCACCAGCCGGTGCGGCACGCTGTAGTAATGGCCATCGAGCTCGACGTGGTAGTCGATATTGACGCGGGCGCGTTTGAAGCGGGCGATGGGCATGCGGGCCGCCGGCAGCGGCTTGAGCACAGGTCGGTCCAGGGCCGCGAAGGCGCTGGCCCGGCAGCCGGGCAGCTTCTTGAACGGGCGTTGGTTCAGATCGACCAGCAAGACCCGGATGGCGGCGTTGAGCTCGGCCAGGGTGAAGAAGCGTCGATGCCGCAGCCGCGCCAGAATCCAGCGCTCGACGATCTGCACGCCAACCTCCACCTTGGGCTTGTCGCGGGGGTGAGCGGGCCGAGCCGGCAGCATCGCCACGTCATAGTGGTCGCAGAACTCCTCGACCAGGCGGCCGGGCGTGGTTTCGTACCGGTCCGGCCGGGCAATCAGGGCCCGAGCCTGGTCCGGCACGATCAGCCGGGGCACGCCACCCATGAACTCCAGTGCGTCCATGATGGCACCGACCCAGTCGGCGGCAGTCTGCGTCGGGGTGGCACAGGCAAAGGTGTAGTTCGAGGCGCCGAGCACGGCCACGAAGATCTGGGCGGCACTGATCTCGCCGGTGGCAGCGTCGATCAGCGGCACGGTCTGGCCGGCGTAGTCGATGAACAGACGCTCGCCGGCTGGGTGGACCTGGCGCATCGAGCGCTTGAGGCCGGTCACCCAGGTACGGTACTTCACGCAGAAGCTGGTGTACTTGTAGGCTTGCGAGCCGGCGTCGGCCAGGCTGCGCTGGTACTCCTCCCAGAGCAGTTGCAGGGTGACGCCGGGGCGCTTGAGTTCCTGGTGGACGAGGGCGAAGTCGGGTTCGAGCTGGGTGCTCGCACGCGGCACGGGCGGGCCGTACAGGCGGGCTTCCAGGGCAGCATCGTCCAAGGTCTGAGCGATGGCCCAATCCACTCTGGCGGCGCGGGCCTTCATGACGATGCTGTTGACGGTCGTCTTGGCGATGCCCAGAACGCGCGAGCACTCGCGCATGCTCAGGCCCGATTCCAGGTGCAGTCGAAGGGTTTGACGTAGTTGGCGCATGTGAATCCTGGGGGTGGGCATGAGGACCGAAAAATCGGTCAGCATGCCAACGGCTCAGGTCACTTGCGCGCGCCCGGGGTGTCCGGGATCAGATTGAAACGCTGTCCGCGTTCCGCTGAAATGGGTGGCCGCGATGGGCTGAAATACGCAGAGACGTATTCTTCGGCTACCTTTGCAATAACCTGCCAGGCTATCCCGACACGATCCCCCTTGCAGCGGACGTCCAAGTGCAGCTTGGCAATGAGCGCCCAAAGCTGCGTCTACATCACAGCAAGGCCGATGACCATCCACTCGTGTTGGACCAAATGCACGGCATCACGGTCGCGAGGGCGCAGGAGCTTGCCGAGCACGTCCACCGTGGGGGCTAAGCTTTCATCCCGGCGGACGCTATGCGGTGCCGCTGAATGCAGACGCCATTGCATCGGCAATGATCTTACGCGTCAGACTGAAGGGTGAGCAGATCGACAAAAGCTGGCACTCAATGTGAGCGTTGCGCGTCGCTCGGTGGGTAAAGGCCATGCACCTCTGCAATGCGCGACAGAAGCGCGCCGACGTCATTGGCCATGTCGTAAAACTCCTTGTCGAGCTGGTCAAGCCTTGCCACAACCGCTGCGTAGTCAGGCCGCTCCGTGGATGACGTGGCCATCAAGTGATAGCGCTCCATTTGGCCTGCGGGCACGTCGGACTCTCCAAACAGAACGTGCTTGGCTTCTTGAAGCAAGCCTTCGACGGAAGAGGCACCGAGTTCATTGAGCGCGGCAACGGTTTCAAGATATCGCTCGCCACTTGAGTTGGAAAAGAACTGATCAAAGCCGCCGTTGTGGACCTCTCCGCTCAGAACGTTCACGAGGTAGTACAGCTGGTCGCCTCTTGGGAGCGCATCAAAACCTCCGTCCTGCTTGTAGACGCGATCAACGAGCGACATCCAATATGTCCACTCTGGGGACGCCCGCCAAGCACGCTCCGCTTCGCGTTCCTGTTTTCGCTTCTCTGTTCTCTGCTCGATAGACAGCTGATTGCCGCGAACGCAGGGCAGGCAAAGGCCAGCATTTTTAGCTGCCGTATCGCGGTGGATCGAGTCCCCGCATCGAATGCAAATGAGCCGATTCATATATTTCCGGCGGTGTGCCGCTGAACAATCTCTCCTGCGGTGCACCGGCCCTGCGTCAAATCACCATCGGATCAATATCCACCGCCCAACGCAGCAGCCCCTTGTGCTGTTTCCGCAGCCCATGCAAGCAAGGCAGCCATTCCCTCAGGAAGCGCTGCAACTGCCCTCGGTGCCCGGCCTCAATCAGCATCTGAAACCGTTCCACATTGGCCACACGCGCCACCGCCATCGGCACCGGTGGATATAGCAGCAACCCCATGGCCAAGGGCGACTCCTGCGCCCTCGCCTGCGCCGCCTCCAGAAACTCCCGTGCCACCTCCACCGTGCGCCCCTCCGCCCGCACCAGCGCCAGATGCGCAAACGGCGGCAGGCCGGCGGACATGCGCTCGCCCAATTGGCTGCTCGCAAAGGCTTCATAGTCGTGCCGCTGCAGCGACTGATAAAGCGCATGGTCTGGATACCAGGTCTGCACCCACAGCTCGCTGGTGGACGCCTGAGCCGCATCCCGCCCGGCGCGTCCCCCCACCTGCATCAGCAACGAGAACAAGCGCTCCGGCGCCCGGAAGTCATTGCTGAACAGAGCACCGTCCGGATTCACTGCCGCCACCAGCGTGATGCGGCGGAAGTCATGCCCCTTGGCCACCATCTGGGTGCCCACCAGCACATCCACATCGCCGTCATGCACGGCACTGAGCTGGGCTTCCAGGCTGCCTTTGAGCCGCGTGGTGTCCGCATCAATGCGGGCGATACGGGCGCCCGGTAGCGCCTCCGCCAATTGCTCCTCCAGCCGCTCCGTGCCACGGCCCAGCGGGGCAATGTCCGGGTTGCCGCAGGAGGGGCAGGCGCGCGGCACCCGCTGCGAGACACCGCAATGGTGGCAGCGCAGCGTGCGGTCTTCGCGGTGGAACACCTGATGGGCACTGCAATGGGGGCAGTCACTTTTCCAGTTGCATTGGTCGCAATGCAGCACCGGGGCATAACCGCGCCGATTCAGGAACACCAGGCTCTGCTCGCCACGCGCCAGCCGCTTGCGCAACGCATCCAGCAGCGGCACTGACAAAGCCGTGGTCACGCCCTTCTTGCGCTCCAGCCGGTTCATGTCGAACAGGCGGACCTTGGGCAGTTCGCCGCCGCCGATACGTTCGGTCAGGTCGATACGCCGATAGCGCCCCGCCAGCGCATGCTGCCAGCTCTCCAGTGACGGTGTGGCCGAGCCCAGCAGCACCGGGATGCGTTCCAGATGACCTCGGTACACGGCGAGATCCCGGGCGGAATAACGGGCACCGTCCTGCTGTTTGTAGGAGGGGTCATGTTCTTCATCGACCACCACCAGCCCCAGGCGCGGCAGGGAAGCAAACACGGCCAGCCGGGTGCCCAGCACCAGCTGCGCCCGGCCCAGGTGGGCACTCAGCCAGTGGCGCAGGCGCTGGGCCGGTGTGAGCGCGCTATGCAGCGAAACGATGCTGTGCCCAGCGAAGCGCGCGGCAAAACGGGCTTCGAGCTGTGGCGTGAGGTTGATCTCCGGCACCAGCACCAGCACCTGCCGGCCCTGGGCCAACGCGTCTTCGGCGGCGCGCAGATAGATCTCGGTCTTGCCGCTACCGGTGAGCCCCCACAGCAGGGCTGGCGGCGGCGTGGCTTCGGCCGCCAGCGCGCGCACCGCGTCCAGCGCCGCCTGCTGTTGGGCCGTGAGGTCCGGGCGGACGGGCGCGCCATCATCAGGATGAGGGACGGTTTGTGCAGCGGCTTCGGCCTTGTCCAGTTTCTTCAGGCGGGCGGCCAGTTGTTTGGCGTCCAGCTCACGCAGTTGGGGCGGAAGCACGGCCAGCGCCAGTTCGCCCACGCTGCGCTGGTAGTAAGCCGCGGCAAAGTCCAGTAATCGGCGCCAGGGTGCCGACAGAGCCGGCAACGCGTCGAGAGCCTCCCCCACCGGACGCAGTTGGTCTTCGGGCAGCGCGTCTTCCGGCACATCCTGAGCCTTGGGTGGGTCCCAGACAATGCCCAAGGTGTTGCGTCGACCCAGGCCCACCTGCACCAGCGTGCCCGGCGTCAGGTCTTGCGGACCCAGGTAGTCCAGCGGCCCCGTCAGGCCGCTGTGCTGCGGCGCGTCCACGGCCACGCTCACCCGGCCCCAGCCCGAGGTGTCAGGCTCAGCCATCAGCCGCTCCGCCCCGCACCCACCCGGCCGTCATGCAGAAGTTCCTGAGAAAAACGCGCCAAGTCCATGATTTCCAAGCGTGCCCACAGAGGATTGCCATGCTGTGGATAACTTTGTGGGAAAAGCGCTGGCTTCTTTCCACAACCGTGGGCGAGCCCGCGACAGCGGGGAAACACCCGTTTTTCGGGCAAACTCCAATATCTGTTTTAAATCAATCACTTGCGTGCCCATCCGGGAAAATCCTAGCTGCAGGATGACCGGTGTGCTGCATTTCAGTGACATGCACGGATTTGGGGATAACTGTTGTCCAAGGTCCGGTCAATCTGGCCCGGTCGGAGAGGATCACCACGCCCGCCGCCCCCGATCCAGATGGCCCCGCAGGGCCCCCGGAGGGGCCTTCAGTGGAGCCTCAAACCGGCTGACGCAGCAACCGGGAGTGACGATGCACTTCGTCCACCAGCTCGGCCACATGGTCCGGCGGTGTGAACTGGCTGATCCCGTGGCCCAGGTTGAAGATGTGCCCACCCCACCCCCCGTCAGTGCGCTGCGGGCGGCCGAAGCTGTCCAGCACCGCACGGGCTTCTGCACGCACCACGTCCGGCGGCGCAAACAGCACATTCGGATCCAGGTTGCCCTGGAAGGCCACGCGGTCGTGCAGGCGCTGCCGAGCCTGGCCCAGATTCACCGTCCAGTCCAGGCCCACCACATCGGCGCCAGCGTTGCCGATCTCATCCAGCCACAGTCCACCGCCCTTGGTGAACAGCAGGCGCGGCACCTGGCGGCCTTCATGTTCCGTCTTGAGCTGCGCCAGGACACGGCGTGAGTAGTCCAGGCTGAAGCGCTGGAAGGCGCCATCGGCCAGCACCCCGCCCCAGGAATCAAACACCATCACCGCCTGGGCACCGGCCTCGATTTGCGCATTCAGATAAGCCGAGACAGCATCCGCATTGATGGACAGGATGCGGTGCATCAGATCCGGGCGCGCATACATCAGGCTCTTCACATGGCGGTAGTCGTCCGAACCGCCGCCCTCCACCATGTAGCAGGCCAGTGTCCACGGGCTGCCCGAGAAACCGATGAGGGGGACACGGCCGTTCAGGGCCTGGCGGATGGAGCTCACCGCATCAAACACGTACCGCAAGCGGTTCATGTCCGGCACCGCGAGTTCGGCCACAGCGGCTTCGTCCCGCACCTGTTTGGCGAACTTGGGGCCCTCCCCGGCCGCAAAGCTCAGGCCCAGGCCCATCGCGTCCGGCACGGTGAGGATGTCGCTGAACAGAATGGCGGCATCCAGCGGATAACGCTCCAGCGGCTGCAAGGTGACTTCGGTGGCGTAGTCCTTGTTGGTGGCCAAGCCCATGAAGCTGCCAGCCTTTTCGCGGGTGGCGCGGTACTCCGGCAGGTAGCGGCCCGCCTGGCGCATCAGCCAGACCGGCGTGTAGTCCGTGGGCTGGCGCAGGCATGCGCGCAGGAAGGTGTCGTTCTGAAGGGGGGCGCTCATGAACTGATTATCCAACGCCCCCGTGGGATACTGATTTGCGACAGGTCACAAGCCTGTCGATTGATGGAAGTGTCTTGAAATTCGCCAAGAGCCCTCGATATGCGGCAGCACCAGGAGGATTCATCCATGACCCCGTTGTCCACGTCTGTGTCTGATTCCGTGGCCGCTGCATCGTCCACGGCGGACGGCAGCCGTTCCACCCCCGCAGCCTCGGGCCGCACCACCCGTACGCGGGGTGTTGCCAGCGGGCTCGCCCGCGGCGTTGCAGGGGCTTTGGTGCTCAGCGCCCCGCTGCTGCTCAGCGGCTGCGGCTACAACGAATTCCAGAACCTGGATGAACAGGTGAATGCCAGTTGGTCGGAGGTGCTGAGCCAATATCAGCGCCGCAGCGACCTCATCCCCAACATCGTCAACACCGTCAAGGGCGAGGCCAACTTCGAGCAGGAAACGCTCACCCGCGTGGTGGAAGCCCGCGCCAAGGCCACCAGCATCCAGGTCACCCCGGAGCTGGCCAAAGACCCAGAAGCGCTCAAGCGCTTCCAGGCGGCGCAAGGCGAACTCTCCGGCGCGCTCAGCCGCCTGCTGGCGGTGAGCGAGGCGTATCCAACGCTGCAGTCCAACCAGGGCTTCCGCGACCTGCGGGTGCAGCTGGAAGGCACGGAAAACCGCATTACCGTGGCCCGCAATCGCTACATCAAGTCGGTGCAGGAGTACAACGGGCTGACACGACGCTTCCCGACCAACTTCACCGCCAAGGTGTTTGGTTATGAAGTGAAGCCCAACTTCACGGTGCAGAACGAAGCGGCGATCTCGGCCCCGCCGACCGTCAACTTCGACAAGCCCGCGACGACCGCACCGAATGCGGGGTCCACCGCTGCTCCGGCCGCCACTCCGGCGACACCCGCCTCCTCCCCCCTGAGCCTGCCGGCCCCGGGCGCCGCTCCGGCCTCGCGCTAAGGCCAGCGGCATGCGGCAGCGCCTGCTTCCCGTGTCTGATGGGCAAGTGCCGTGGTTCTCGCTGTGGCTGGCGGCCGTGGTGCTGATGCTGGGCCTGGGGTCCACCTTCACGGTGCGGGCCCAGGACGTGTTGCCGGTCCCGGCACTGTCGGGTCGGGTCATGGACCAGACCTCCACACTGACCGAGCCCCAGCGGCAGGCACTGGACCGCAAACTGGCGGCGTTTGAGCAGGAGGCCGGGCCGCAGATCGTGGTGTTGATGGTGCCCACGACCGCGCCGGAAGACATCGCCGCGTATGCACAGCGGGTGGGTGACCAGTGGAAGATCGGTCGGCGTGAGGTCGGTGACGGCCTGCTGATCGTGGTGGCCAAACAGGACCGGCGCATCAACATCCAGACGGCCAAAGCGCTGGAAGGGGCCGTGCCGGACCTCGCCGCCCGCCAGATCATTGAACGCGACATCACTCCGGCCTTCCGCGCCGGTGACTATGCGGGCGGGCTGAACCGTGCGGTGGACTCGCTGCAGGCGCGCATCCGGGGGGAACACCTGCCGACACCGGCGCCGCGTGAACGTTCGGCGGCGCACAGTGGGGGCAGTGGAAGCGGCGGCTTCGGTTTGGGTGGCGCGGCCATGCTTTTCTTCATCGGTGTACCGGTGGCGGGTGCGCTTCTCACCGCGATCTTCGGGCGCAAGCTTGGCAGCCTGGCCACCGGCGGTGGCGCCGGGGCGCTGGGCTGGTTGGCCAGTGGCAGCGTGCTGCTGGGGATCGGCGCCGGGCTGGCTTCGCTGGTGCTGGTCGGTTTGCTGGGCATTGGTGCCACCCGCCGACGCAGCAGCGCCCAAGGCATCAGGGGAAGCACCCCCGGTGTGTTCATTCCCCCGGTGATCTGGGGGAGCGGCGGCGGGGGTGGTGGCAGCTGGGGGGCGGCGGCGACGGCGGCGGGTTTTCGTCCGGCGGCGGCGGTGACTTCGGCGGCGGTGGCGCCTCGGGAGATTGGTGATGGGCCAGGCACATCTCTCCAATCGCCTTGTGCGGCTGTGCCGTCATCGGCTTTGGGACGAAGCGGATGCGCATCGTGCTTTGCCCGCCGAAGCCTTGCGGCGGCTGGCCGCGCGTGTGGCCGAGAGTGAACAGCGCCATGGCGGTGAGATCCGCGTCTGTGTGGAAGCCAGTCTGCCGCTGAGTTATTTGTGGCGGCGCGCATCGGCCCGGGAACGGGCCGTCACCTTGTTCGGCAAGCTGCGGGTGTGGGACACCGAGCAGAACAATGGCGTGCTGATTTATCTGCTGCTGGCGGAACATGCCATCGAGATCGTGGCGGACCGCGGGCTCAATCAGCGAGTGAGCGCGGAACAGTGGCACACGGTCATCGGCAGTCTGCGCGAAGCGCTGCAGGCGGGCCGGTTCGAAGATGGACTGGTGGCAGCCATCGGCCAGGTGGAACAACTGCTGGCACACCAGTTCCCCACCAACGGCGCGCCTCCGCGCAATGAGTTGCCGAACGCGGTGGTGGTGCTTTAGGGCAGCACTCTGAGCAGCAGGAGTCACGGGCCCTGCGGGAAGCCCAGGCTCACGCCATGGGCGGGAACGGGGGCAGCGGTTTGGGCTTCGCCTTGAAGCGCTCCCGCTGCGGCTCGTGTCCGAGCAGCGGGAACTCAAACTGTTGATCCGGCACCGAGACATCGGGCAGGTGGTCCAGCAGATGGCGGATCAGGGTGAGCCGACCACGCCGTTGATCATTGAAATCCACCAGCGTCCACGGCGTATGTTGGTTGTGGGTCGCCTTGAGCATGCGGTCCCGTGCCCGGCCGTAGTCCTCGTAATGTTCGCGCGCCTGCAGATCGATGGGAGACAGCTTCCACTGCTTGAGCGGATCTTCCGCCCGCTCGGCAAAGCGTTGCTCCTGATGCGCCTGATCCACCGTCAGCCAGTACTTGAACAGCAGCACGCCGTCGTCCACCAGCAGGCGCTCGAAGATGGGCACCTGCGCCAGGAAGGCCTTGGTCTGCTCCGGGCTGCAGAAGCCCATCACCGTTTCCACACCCGCGCGGTTGTACCAACTGCGGTCGAAGAGCACGAGTTCACCGGCGGTGGGGAGGTGGGCGACGTAACGCTGGAAGTACCACTGCCCCTGCTCCCGTTCGCTGGGTTTGGGCAGCGCCACGGTGCGGCATTGGCGGGGGTTCAGGGTTTCAGAGATGGCGTTGATGACGCCGCCCTTCCCGGCCGTGTCGCGCCCTTCCACGATCACCAGGACACGACGGCCGGTCCGCTGTAGCCAGCGCGCCATGTTGTTGAGCTCGACCTGCAGCGACTCCAGCAGGTCCAGGTAGTCGGACTTGGCGAGCTTGTTGTCGGTGGGTTCGGCTTTGCCGTCGCCGTCGCGGTCGCCGTTGCCCTTGGCTTTGCGGCTGCCATTGGCTTTGCCTTCGGGGCCGGCTCTGCCGTTGGACTTCGCCCGCGCGTTGACCCGGTCCTGGGTATCGATGGGTTTGCCAGCGCGACGGCGATCGTCGGGTTGACCGTCCTGCTGACTGTCCTGCTTAGGGTCCTTCTTGTCCTTGCCCATGCGGTCCATCTCCTGGAGGTGATGGGCACAGACTAACGGATTCAGGACGGCCGCGCCCTGGCTTACTCCAGTTCCAGCACCTGCATCGCGGCCCAGCTCTCCCCCGGCGCCAGCGTCACGGGTTGCAGCACTTGCGCGGCTTCCACGCACAGCATCTGGCGGTAGCCGTCGGCCGGCATGTCGCTGAAAGCCGTGCCCTTCACCTCTCCTGGGTTCCACACCACCACATCCGAGAAGCCTTGCTGGCTGATGCGCACGCGGCGGTCGGTATCGCGCAGGATCAGGTCGTCCTTCAGGTCCTGGTAGATGCGGTCCAGCTCGCTGCCATCCAGGCGCAGCAGATCTTCGTGTTGGGTGCTGGCGCGGTTCTCGGCCGAGTCCCAATACGCGAGACCGGACAAACCTTGCAGCGATGCGCTCAAGGCGCTTTGCAGGCGCAGATAGGTGTGCAGCGCGGCGGCAAAGGACAACGGCGCCTCCCCCCGGTTTTCACAGGCCAGCTCCATTTCCAGCGCACGGCCGCTGATGCGGATGCTGATCTCCGCCTCGAACTGATGCGGCCAGACCATGCGGGTGGCGCCGTCGTCGCTCAGGCGGAGCACGGCCAGGGCGTCGTCCTTGCCCGATTCGGCACTGACCAGCTGCCAGGGCTTGTTGCGGGCAAAACCATGCTTTTGCAGGGGGCCTCGCGCATTGAATTGCGGAAAGATCACCGGCACGCCGCCCCGGATGGCCTGTCCGGTGGCGAAGGCGCTGGTGGGGGAGAGATACAGCTGCTCCTCTCCACCGGCGGGCACCCAGGACACCAGGTGCGCACCATGCAGCAGCAGCGTGGCACGGGCACCATCGGGCGCAACGAGTTCAAGGGCTTCGAGACCGTGGGAGCGGGTGACGGGAATGGAGCTCATGGCGACTTCTGGCAACTTCACAAATAAAAAACCCACCGGAGCCCGGTGGGTTTGCGGCCGGTTGAGGGCTTATTTTCGTTCAGTCACCGGCTTGCGGGGACCCGGCAGCACACCATTGGTCGCCCGGTCGCTCAGCAGACGCTCGCTGGCAATGCCGGCCACCTGATAGCTACGGTCGTTCAGGCTGTTGGCGATCTGTTCGACCAGCGCCTTCACCAGCAGCGCCAAGACACCTGAGTTGTTGTTGTTGTTCTCCTCAGCCGTGGACGCGCTGGCCCGGCCGTCCCAGAGCTGCGTGCCGGTGCGCAGGTCCACCAGACGGGCTTCGATCTCCACCACCGCCTCGGCGCTCACCACTTTGTAGGTGGAGCCGTAACGCTTGACGGTGACGTAGAGCCCCGCATCCGCGCCGAAGATGTCGCGCAGCTTGGCCCGGTCAATCGACTGTGCGTCCACGGCGTTGTCGATGCCGTTGGTGCGCAGCGTCTCATCCACCAGTGAAACCGGCAGCACGTAATAGCCGGATTCCGCCAGCGGCAGGGTCAGCGTGGACAGCACCGCATACGACGCGCCCACGTCCGGTGTGTCATTCACCGGAGGGAGGATCAGCACCGACGCCGGCTTGGCGGCCTTGAAGGCGGTGTAGTCGTAGGGCGTGGCCTCATGGTGGGCGCAGGCGGTGAGTGCAGCCAGCACGGCGGCCGCGCCACCCAGGCGCAGCCCACGGCGGAGTGCGGGAGACAGGAAACGTTGGGTCAGGGTCATGGCGGGGGGCTCCTGATGCGCCGGGCTCATCGGGCACCGGCCGCAGGAGCGGTAACGGTGGCTGCAGGGGGGGGGGCAGTGGCGGAGGCTGCCGCGCCAGGCTGGGTGGCGGCACTGCGCTTCTTCAGCAGCAGATCCACATACGCCGCCGACTCGGGGAACAGCGCACGCTCGGCTTCCAGATGCGCACGGGCGGCGTTGTCATTGCCAACCTTGGCATACAGCAGCGCCAGATGGCCGTGCAGGCCCGGAGGCGAGGCCTCGTTGGCCGCCTTGTTTTTCACCAGTTGGGCTTCCAGCTTGTTGATCTGTTCGCCAGCGTTGGCGCCCGAGGCCTTGAAGTACTCGTACAGATTGGACTGGTAGCCGTTCCACTGATAGAGCGGCTTGGGCGGCTGGGCGCAGGCGGTGAAAAGTCCACACAGGGCGGCCACCACAAACATGGCTCCGCGACGGCCAGTCGCCTGGCCGGTGAATGCTGATGTCATTGCGGGGTCCTTAGCGAGCCTGCGGCTTCCAGGCGCCGCTGTCCACGCCTTGCACCAGGTTGTTCACGGCTTCACGGATGGCCAGGTCCAGCACCTTGCCGTTGAGCGTGGCGTCATAGCTGGCGGTACCCCCAAAGCCGACGACTTCACGGGTGGAGAGCGTGTACTCACCAGCGCCTTGCACTGAATACACCACCTCGGAGGTCTGGCTGTTGACCACGTTCAGCGTGACCTTGGCATAAGCCACCTGGGTCTTGCCGCGGCCCAGCACGCCGAAGAGCTGCTGGTCACCAACTTCTTTGCGGCCAAATTCAGTCACCGCGCCGGTCACCAGGAAATCAGCACCCTTGATGTTCAGTGCGCCGGCCTTGAACTTGGCTTCCTGCTGGGCTTCTTCGAGGTTGTCGCGGTCCAGGACATTAAAGCGGTTGGTCTGCTGCAGATGCGCCACCAGGATCGACTTGGACTGGCTGCCCAGGCGGTCCACTGCGTCCGCGAACATGCCGCGCATGTAGCTGGAGCGGTTGTCGAACTTGCCCACAGCGATGGGGGCGCGGGGGCCTTGATAAGCGGCCGGTGCGGACGTGGGTCGCGGCACGTCGATGGTGCGCGATTGTTCGGTGGCACAGGCAGACAGTGCGGCAACGGCCAGGGCAAGGGTGGCGCGACGCGTCCAGATGGTCTTCAACATGAAACTCCCTCAAATACGGCAATGACCTCCAGGATGGAGGCGGGCGGCGCAGCAGCTTCAGCATGCATCAAGGATGCTGGCTGACGCCCCGCGTGGGAACTGTACCGTTGCGCCACGAACTCTATCGCGCGGCCGGTAAATTCATTGACCGGCTACATGTGAACCAGTGCATGAAAAACGGCAGGGCCACGCAAGACGTGGCACCTGCCGTTGGAGGTGCGGCCGACCGTGGTCGTCACCACAGTGGCGCCGGGAGCCGGTGACGGCTCAGCGCTTGCCGCGGAATTTCCGCAGCGCGGCGATTTGCGCGGCCATGGCCGCGAATTCGCTTTGTGCCTTGGCGAAGTCGATATCGCTCTTGGCGTCTTTCATGGCGTCCTCGGCGGCCTTCTTGGCGGCTTCGGCGCGGGCCTCGTCCAGGTCTTTACCGCGGATGGCGGTATCGGCCAGCACGGTGACCATGTCGGGCTGCACTTCCAGCAGGCCGCCGGCCACGAAGACGAATTCTTCTTCGTTGGTATCGGCGCGCTGGATGCGCACGGCGCCCGGCTTGATGCGGGTGATCAGCGGGGTGTGCTTGGGCAGGATGCCCAGCTCACCGCCCTCGCCCGGGAGCGCCACGAACTTGGCCTCGCCCGAGAAGATCTGCTCTTCTGCCGAGACCACATTCACGTGGATCGTTGCTTGGCTTGCCATAAGGTTTCCAATCTATAAGTCCCCGGTGCGCCCCCAAACGTCGGCGCAGCCGAGTCCCAGAGCGTGCCCACCGAGGGAAAAAGATTCAGAAAGCAAGCAGACGGTGCGAGGGTTAGGCGCTGCGCGGAGCCGGACTGGTGTCCGGCGAGCACAGCAACGACGCCCTCGCGCCGTATGCGCCGCTTACTGGATCTTTTTCGCTTTTTCGAAGGCTTCGTCGATGGTCCCGACCATGTAGAACGCCTGCTCCGGCAGGTGATCGCACTCGCCGTTGACGATCATCTTGAAGCCGCGGATGGTTTCCTTCAGGGGCACGTACTTGCCGGGTGCGCCGGTGAACACTTCGGCCACGTGGAACGGCTGCGACAGGAAGCGCTGGATCTTCCGGGCGCGAGCCACGGCCAGCTTGTCTTCCGGCGACAGTTCGTCCATGCCCAGGATGGCGATGATGTCGCGCAGTTCCTTGTAGCGCTGCAGCACGGACTGCACGGCACGGGTGGTGCTGTAGTGCTCTTCGCCGATCACGTTCGGGTCGATCTGACGCGAGGTCGAGTCCAGCGGGTCCACAGCGGGGTAGATCCCCAGCGAAGCGATGTCACGCGACAGCACGACGGTGGCGTCCAAGTGGGCGAAGGTCGTGGCAGGCGACGGGTCGGTCAAGTCATCGGCAGGCACGTACACGGCCTGGATGGAGGTGATCGAACCGACCTTGGTGGACGTGATCCGCTCTTGCAGACGGCCCATTTCTTCTGCCAGCGTCGGCTGATAGCCCACGGCGGAAGGCATACGGCCCAGCAGTGCGGACACTTCAGTACCGGCCAGGGTGTAGCGGTAGATGTTGTCCACGAAGAACAGCACGTCACGGCCTTCGTCACGGAAGGCTTCGGCCATGGTCAGACCGGTCAGTGCCACGCGCAGACGGTTGCCTGGAGGCTCGTTCATCTGGCCGTACACCATGGCGACCTTCGACTTGCTCAGGTCCTCCTGGTTCACCACGCCAGCGTCCGACATTTCATGATAGAAGTCGTTGCCCTCGCGGGTACGCTCGCCCACACCAGCAAACACCGACAGACCCGAGTGAGCCTTGGCGATGTTGTTGATCAGCTCCATCATGTTCACGGTCTTGCCCACGCCGGCGCCACCGAACAGACCCACCTTGCCGCCCTTGGCGAACGGGCAGATCAGGTCGATCACCTTGATGCCGGTTTCCAGCAGCTCTTGCGACGGGCTCAGCTCGTCGTAGGCCGGGGCCTTGCGGTGGATGGCCGCCGTCTGAGCGTTGGACACATCGCCGCGCTCGTCGATCGGGTTGCCCAGCACGTCCATGATGCGGCCCAGGGTGGCCTGGCCCACCGGGACCTTGATCATGTCGCCGGTGTTGTAGACCTCGGTTCCGCGGCGCAGGCCGTCGGAAGAACCCAGGGCAATGGTACGGACCACGCCGTCGCCCAGCTGCTGCTGCACTTCCAGCGTCAGGGCCGAGCCTTCCATCTTGAGGGCGTCGAACACCTTCGGCATCTGGTCACGCGGGAACTCCACGTCCACCACGGCGCCGATGCACTGAACGATCTTGCCCACCGATTGAGTGTTAGCCATTTCTTCGTTCCTTCAATTCAAATCTATGCGTTGCCTGCGCGCTTGCGCCGGTCAACCGCTGATGGCGGCGGCGCCGCTGACGATTTCCGACAGTTCCTTCGTGATCGCGGCCTGGCGGGTCTTGTTGTAGACCAGCTTCAGCTCACCAATCAGGGTGCCGGCATTGTCGGTAGCGGCCTTCATGGCCACCATGCGGGCCGATTGCTCGGACGCCATGTTCTCGGCCACGGCCTGATAGACCAGGGCTTCGGTGTAGCGCACCAGCAGCTCGTTGATGACCGTCGGGGCGTCCGGCTCGTAGAGGTAGTCCCATGCGTGACCGGCGGCATCCGTCTCCAGCGACTCGGGGCTCAGGGGCAGCAACTGCAGCACCACCGGCTCCTGCTTCATCGTGTTGACGAAGCGCGTGTAGCAGAGATAGACCGCCGACAGCTTGCCTTCCGCGTAAGCGTCCAGCAGCGTCTTCACCGGGCCGACGAGGCGCTCCAGCTGCGGGGCGTCGCCCAGCTGCGTGGCATGCGCAACGACCTTGGCGCCGATGCGGTTCATGAAACCAAGACCCTTGTTGCCGATCGCGACCACTTCTGACTTCTGGCCAGCCGCCTCAAGCTCCTTCAGCTTGTTGGTGGTGGCGCGAAGCAGGTTGGTGTTGAGACCGCCGCACAGGCCCTTGTCAGTCGTGACCACCACGAAGCCCGCCGTCTTGGCGTCCGGGTTCGCCACCATGAACGGGTGACGGTACTCCGGATTGGCCTTGGACAGGTTGGCCGCAATATTGCCGACCTTCTCGGCATACGGACGGGCCGCACGCATCCGGTCCTGCGCCTTGCGCATTTTCGAAGCGGCGACCATTTCCATGGCCTTGGTGATCTTCTTGGTGTTTTCGACCGACTTGATCTTGCCGCGAATTTCCTTGCCTGCTGCCATGATTTCTCCTTTCAGTTCCCCGACAAGGCCGCATTGCTACGGCTGGAGCGCCCAGCGCTCCCCTTGAGACGGTGCCCCTGGGGCTGGCGAGGCCAGGCCCGGAGGGACACCCCCTGGCAGGGGAGGTGCGAAGCGCGTCGGGGGTGGGTCATGTTCAGGCGAAAGACTTCTTGAAGGAAGTGATCGCTGCGTTCAGTTCGGCTTCCGCGTCCTTGTCCATGGCCTTCGTGTCTTCCAGCTTCTGCAGCAGGGCGGCATGAGAGGTCTTCAGGAACTGGTGCAGACCGTGTTCGAACGCCAGGACCTTCTTGACTTCGATGTCGTCCATGAAGCCCTTGTTGGCGGCGTACAGCGACGCGCCCATCAGGCTGATGGACAGCGGCGAGTACTGGGCCTGCTTCAGCAGTTCGGTCACGCGGGCACCACGGTCCAGCTGCTTGCGGGTCGCGGCGTCCAGGTCCGACGCGAACTGGGCAAAAGCGGCCAGTTCACGGTACTGGGCCAGGTCGGTACGGATACCGCCGGACAGCGACTTGATCAGCTTGGTCTGGGCAGCGCCACCGACGCGCGACACCGAAATACCGGCGTTAATCGCGGGGCGGATACCCGCGTTGAACAGGTTGGTTTCCAGGAAGATCTGGCCGTCGGTGATCGAGATCACGTTGGTCGGCACAAAAGCGGACACGTCACCCGCCTGGGTTTCAATGATCGGCAGTGCCGTCAGCGAACCCGTCTTGCCCTTGACCTCACCCTTGGTGAAGGCTTCCACGTAGTCGGCGTTCACGCGGGCTGCGCGTTCCAGCAGGCGGCTGTGGAGATAGAACACGTCGCCGGGGAAGGCTTCGCGGCCCGGAGGACGACGCAGCAGCAGCGACACCTGGCGATAAGCCACGGCCTGCTTGGACAGATCGTCATAAACGATCAGGGCGTCCTGGCCACGGTCACGGAAGTATTCGCCCATCGTGCAGCCGGAGTAGGCCGACACGTATTGCATGGCGGCGGATTCCGAAGCCGAAGCGGCCACCACGATGGTGTATTCCATCGCGCCAGCTTGTTCCAGAGCGCGCACCACGTTCTTGATCGACGAAGCCTTCTGGCCGATCGCAACGTAGACGCAGGTCATGTTCTGACCCTTCTGGTTGATGATCGCGTCGATGGCCACGGCGGTCTTGCCGGTCTGGCGGTCGCCGATGATCAGCTCGCGCTGGCCACGGCCGACGGGCACCATCGAGTCGATGGACTTCAGACCGGTCTGCACCGGCTGGTCCACGGACTGACGGGCGATCACGCCCGGAGCGACCTTTTCGATCACGTCCGTCATCTTGGCGTTGATCGGGCCCTTGCCGTCGATCGGCTGGCCCAGGGCGTTCACCACACGGCCAATCAGTTCGGGGCCGACCGGCACTTCGAGAATGCGGCCCGTGCACTTCACGGTGTCGCCTTCACTGATGTGCTCGTAGGCACCCAGAATCACGGCACCCACGGAGTCGCGCTCAAGGTTCAGCGCCAGGCCGAAGGTCTGGCTGCCGTCAGCGGCAGCCGGGAACTCCAGCATTTCGCCTTGCATCACGTCGGACAGGCCGTGCACGCGCACGATGCCGTCCGACACGGACACCACGGTGCCCTGGTTGCGGACGTCGGTCGAAGCGCCCAGGCCTTCGATGCGGCTCTTGATGAGTTCGGAAATTTCAGCAGGATTCAGTTGCATTGCTTGCTCCCATCGGCATCCTGCCGAAGCAGGACACCAGGGTGAATCGGGGGGATCTTGGCAGTCGGGCTGTCCGTCTGAGGCCGGAGCCTCAGGCGGTCAGCGCCACTTTCATGCGTTCCAGACGGGCCTTCACCGAGGTGTCCAGCACCTCGTCGCCGACCACCACTCGGATACCGCCGATCAGGCCAGGCTCCAGCTCAACGTGGGCTTGCAGCTTGCGACCGAAACGCTTCTCCAGCATCCCCACCACATCGGCCAGCTGCGCTGGTTCGATGGGGTAGGCGCTGTAGATGTGCGCATCGGCCACGCCGGCAGCCGCGTTGGCCAGTTCGTGGAA
Organism: Roseateles sp. SL47; assembly: GCF_026625885.1. Taxonomy (NCBI): domain Bacteria; kingdom Pseudomonadati; phylum Pseudomonadota; class Betaproteobacteria; order Burkholderiales; family Sphaerotilaceae; genus Roseateles; species Roseateles sp. SL47. The sequence goes on from NZ_CP113068.1 coordinate 765,726, forward strand.
CTGCTGGACCATCGCCGGCAGCGCCGCCAGACGGCCGTTGGCGATGACTTCGCGCACGAAGTTCTGCACGCCCGGGAGCAGTGTCAGCTTCGCGGCCGAAGCCATCACCTGGTAGACCTGGTCGGGACTGACCTTGGGGTCCTCGGCGAACTGGCGCAGGGCGCCGTCCTGGGCGACCAGGGCCAGCGCGGAGAGTTGCTCCTGCCAAGCCTTGGTGTCCTGTTGAGAGGCCACCTGGTACAGCGCCTCGGCGTAGGGACGGGCAATGGTTGCGAGTTCAGCCATGATTACAGCTCCGTCTTCAGACGGTTCAGCAATTCGGCATGCACGCTGGCATTGACCTCGCGCTGCAGGATCTGTTCAGCACCCTTGACGGCCAGTGCAGCCACCTGCTCGCGCAGGGCCTCACGGGCACGCACCGACTGCTGTTCGGCTTCCGCCTTGGCAGCAGCGATGATCTTGGCAGCTTCGTCTTCCGCGCGCTTCTTCGCCTCTTCCACGATGCTGGCGCCGCGCTTTTCAGCGTCGGACAGCAGCTTGGTGGTTTCGGTGCGAGTCTGGGCCAGTTGCTCGTCGACCTTCTTGTTGGCCGAGGCCAGTTCGGCCTTGGCCTGGTCTGCGGCAGCGAGGCCGGCGCGGATCTTGTCCGCACGCTCGTCCAAGGCCTTCACGATCGGCGGCCAAATGAACCGCATCGTGACGAACACGAGGATGAAGAACGGGATCCACTGAATGAACAGGCTAGCGTTGATATTCACGGCACGATCCTTTCAGTCGTGAAAGGTTCGAGGGGAATTAGCGCAGAACGAACGGATTGGCGAAGGCGAACAGCAGAGCGATAGCAACGCCGATCAGGAAGGCGGCGTCGATCAGGCCGGCCAGAATGAACATCTTGGTTTGCAGTTCGTTCATCAGCTCGGGTTGACGAGCCGACGACTCCAGGAACTTGCCGCCCATCAGCGCGATGCCGATGGAAGCGCCGATCGCGCCCAGACCAACGATGATGCCGCAAGCCAGAGCGACCAGACCGAGGATGTTTTCCATGTTTTGCTCCTGAGAGAGTTAGTTTGAAAGAAAAAGGAAAGGGAACTGAGAGAACTTCGAAATGAGCTGCCGGGTCCGCCGGATCAGTGCGCGTCGTGCGCCTGACCCAGGTAGATCAGCGTCAGCATCATGAAAATGAAGGCCTGCAGCGTGATCACGAGGATGTGGAACAGCGTCCAGACCGTGCCAGCGAGAACGTGGCCGATGGCCAGTCCGATGCCGGTGCCGGTCAGGGCCCAACCGCCGCCCATCAGGGCGATCAGCATGAACACGAGTTCGCCGGCAAACATGTTGCCGAACAGTCGCATGCCATGAGACACCGTCTTGGCGATGAACTCGATGATCTGCATGGCGAAGTTGAAGGGGTAGAGGGCCCAGTGATCACCGAACGGGGCGGCGATCAGCTCATGGCCCCAGCCACCCAGGCCCTTGATCTTGATGCTGTAGAAGAAGCACAGCAGCAGGATCAAGGTGGACATGCCCAGCGTGGTGGACAGGTCGGCGGTCGGCACCACCCGCAGGTAGGCATGGTGCGCATCATGGCCGGTGGAGGCGACATAACCGGTCCAGGCGGACGGCAGCGCGTCCACCGGCAGCATGTCCATGGCATTCATGAAGAAGATCCAAACGAACACGGTCAGCGCCAGCGGGCCGATGAAGGCACGGCTCTTTTCGTTGTGGATGAGGGACTTGGCCTGGTTGTCGACCATCTCGACCAGGATTTCGACCGCAGCCTGGAAGCGGCCCGGCACCCCGGCATGGGCCTTGCGTGCGGCCAACCACAGGAGGAACAACGCCGCGAGGCCAAGGACCGAGGTGAAGAGAAGCGAATCGAAATTGAAGACGCTGAAATCGACCGGGCCCACCTGCTTCGCGTTTTCGAACGAGAAGTTCTTTTGCCAGTGCTGCAAGTGGTGGGTGATGTATTCACCCGAAGTCGGCGCGTGTCCTTCTGCTGCCATGGTTGCTTTTCCGTCGCTATTTTCTGATTCGACCCTGCCGAAGCAAGGCCAGCCAATTTGCCTTCAGGCACACCACCAGGGCTGTCAGCAGGGCTGGCCAGCTCAAGGCGGGGTACCGCAAGACGACCGCCACCAACATGGCGACCGCCAACAACATTTTGATCAGCTCCCACACCATGAACGAAAGCACCGCAGTGCCCGGATTCATGGCAGGACGCCGTGTGGTTCCCCACGCCATCAAGGCGCTGGGCACCACGACCGAGGCGGCACCCCAAAGTGCCGACCAGGCCTTGCTGCCTTGCTGGGTCAACAACCCCCACAAAGCCACCGCCACCAGGCCCGCCACCACCTGCCAGCCCAGGATCACCCAGGGCGACAAGACGGGAAGCCGCGCCCGAAGGGCCGCCGCTTCTTCCGCAGAGAGGGGCTTGAAAGCCTGTTCGCCGTCCGCATCTTCATCAGCTTGGAAGCCTGGGGGCAGATCGCTACCCCGCCGACTTCCACTGCTGCCCACACCGCTTCTCATCCGCTATCCGTTCGATCCACGTTCAGTACACATTCGCTAAGCATTTGAACGCGTCATTTGAACGCGTCATTTGAACGCAACTTGTACGAACCACTCGAACGCACCATTCGAACGCACCACTTGCACGAACGACTTGTACGAGCCACCTGTACGAACCACCTGTACGAGCCACTCGAATGAATCGCGTCCGACGGCCAGCAACTGACTCGGCGCATCCGGCAAATCCGCGAGATTATATGTGGTTTGTCCTTACGGCCCCTTAACAGAGCAAGCCATGCGTCATCGCGCACCAACTTGACAGGGCGTGCGATCCGCGACTAGGGGTGCTGGGTGATGCTGGGTGATGCGGGGTGATGCTGCCCAGGGGCGCAGGGCCGCCCTCGGCAGCCTTCAGTCCAGCCGCGCGAAGTGCACCGGCAGGCCCGCCACCGGTACACGCAGCTTCAGCACACAGCCCGCCCAGGGCTGAGCGGCCAACTCCTCGGTGCTGCGCTTTTCTCGTGCAGTGGTCACAAAGATTGTGCGCAGGTCTGCACCGCCAAAGGTCGGCATGGTGGCGCAACGCACTGGCAGCTCGATGGTCTGCAGCCGCTCGCCCGAAGGAGAAAAGCGCAACAACTGCTGCCCTTCCATCATGGCGATCCAATAGCAGCCCTCCACATCCACAGCGGCACCGTCGGGCCGGCCGCCGTAAGTCGAGAGCGGCTGGCCTTCGGCCCGCACCGGGAAACTCAGAAAAGGGCGACGTTCGCCCAGGCTGCCGGTTTTTTGATCGAAGTCGAACTGATAAACCTCATGGGCCTTGGTGTCGGCCCAATACATCGTGCCGCCGTCCGGACTCCAGGCGAGTCCATTGGACGAGGTGATGCCGTCCTGCATCACTTCGAAGCGGCCATTGCGCCAGCAGTACAGCGCGGAATGCGGCTGCCGGGCATCGTCGATGGTGCCCACCCAGAGCCGGCCTTGCGCGTCGGCCTTGCCGTCATTGAAGCGGCGTTGGGTGGCGTCATACGGAGCATCGGCCAACTGCATATACGCGCCGCCGTCCGGGTCGAAGCGCCACAGGCCGTTGCGTTGCGCAATCAGCAGCCCGCCGGACTCCAGCGGCGCGATGCAGCCCGGCTCGCTGTTCAGGTCCCAGCGTTGCGGCGCCGCATCACCTTCCGACCAGCGGAACAGCGCATGCCCTGGAATGTCCAGGTAATACAGCCGCTGCTCACGCGGATGCCAGAACGGCGACTCCCCCAGCAGCGCCGGCGTCAGCGAAGCCGGTTCAATCTGGACAGCGCCCGAGGCGGGCAACGAGGAGGATGCGTGGGAGGTGACCATGCCGCGATGCTAAGGCGGAAACCGCGCGAAACCGGCGCGCGCGCACGAAATCACTGCGCGGTCCCAGATCCGGAGGTCACCGGGCTCAGTCCAGCTCCACCTTCAGGTAGTGCGCGCCGGCAATCGGGTTGTAGTAGTACGGGGGAATCTCGGTGAAACCGAGGCTTTCATAGAGGTCGCGAGCCGCCTCCATGTCATCCAGCGTGTCCAGCAGCATGTTGGAGTAGCCCGCCGAGGTGGCGCGGTCGATCAGCGCATGGGCCAGTGTGCGGCCCAGGCCAAAGCGCCTGAAGGCGGGCCGCACATACAGCCGCTTCATTTCACAGGCGTTGGCATAGTCGCTGTCCGCCAGCGGACGAAAGCCGCCGCAACCAGCCACCTGGCCGTCGACCAGGGCCAGCAGCAGCGTGCCTTGCGGCTCGGCATACTCACCAGGCAGCGAGCGCAGTTCCTCATCGAAGTGCTGGAAGTCCAGATCGATGTTGAGGCTCTGGCCGTACTCGTGAAGGATCTGCCGGGCCTGCTCCCACATTGCAGGAGAGTCCGGACAGAGGATGGCGATCTCAGGAGTGTCCACGGCTTTAGTTTATCCAGGCCTGGGCGATCGCGGCATGATTGACCTCTCTAGGCGACAGATGCGCCGCGATCACAGCGGATGGCCGCTGCTGCCTCAGGGCCCGGCGTCGCGCCCATGCTGGACAAAACCGGTCCGGTCGCACAGGCGCTGGTAATACGCCTCCACCGCAGGCAAGTCGGCATGCTCGATGGGCGCCGCCCGCCAGCGGTGGGTGGCCAGGCCCAGCACCACATCGGCCAGGGTGAAGTCCGCCCCCAGCACCCAGGGCCCGCCACTGCGCTGCAACTGGCCTTCCAGAATCCCCATGTGGCGATTCCAGCTGGCCACGCCCGCCGCCTGCTGAGCCGCATCCTGGTGCGCGGGGCTCTGGCGGACCAGCCCCATGAAGGCATAACGCCAGCTGTTGTTCAGCTCACCGGCCTGCCAGTCCATCCACATCTCCACCTGTGCGCGGCGTTGCGGGTCGGCCGGCAGCAGATCGGTCCGATGTTCCCGCATCGCGAGATAGCGGCAGATGGCATTGCTTTCCCACATGGAGAAAGCCGAGGCCGGGCCCGGGCCCCCGCCTTCCACCAGCACCGGCATCATCTGATTCGGGTTGAGCTGGCGAAACGCGTCGCTGCTCACATCCACATCCTCGCGCTTGAGCGGCAGGTCCAGCTCCACGCCGGTCCACAGCACCTTGCGGACGTTGATGGAGCCAGCGCGTCCCAGCACGCAAATCGGAAGCTCACGTGCCATGCGGCCCTCAGTCGAGCGTGGCTTCGATGGCGCTCAAGGCCACCTCGCCCTTGGGGGTGGAGAGCGTCGCACTCAGGCCGTCACGCGCCTCAAAGGTCTGCAACTGCACACCGCTGTCGGGCAGCTTGTCGGTGGGATGGCCGGTGCCGCTCCATTCAATCGGCGTCGGCAGCCCCTCCTTGCGCAGGCGGCGGCCGTCTTCCCGCAGCGCCAGGCGCCAGCGCATGTCGCCGCGCGAGCCTTCCACCGGCTGGCCGGCGTCCACCCCTTCGCCTTGCCAATACGCCAGTGCGGCCTCCAGGTTGGGCACCCGGGCCACCCAGTGCAGCAGCCCCGGGCCTTCCTTCAGCTTCGCCTGCACGGCGGGCTGGTCCAGATCGAACCAGCGGGCCCGTGCCGGCTTGGGTGCCGACGGGTCGATGGCAATGATCTCGAGATAGCAGCGCGGGTAGTTCGGGGCGCTGATGTTCAACAGCAGATTGTGCGTCCCCATCCAGGCGTGCTGACCGCCCGGTTGAGGCGAGACGCCCAGGACCTGTTCGCACCACAGGCGCCCCTCCTCCAGGGTGCTCGCGGCAATGACAAGATGATCGACTTCCATGCTCATGGTTTCACAACCTCACCTGACCGTGGACCAATGGCGTCACATCACCGCCTATCCAGCAATGCGCACCCTCCCTCGCCACATGGATTCGACCGGCACGCCCCAGGGCGGCGCCCTGGGCGGCCACATAGCAGTCAGGCGCCAGACCGGCGCCTTGAAGCCATAGTGCCAGACCTGCGTTGAGGCTGCCGGTGACCGGGTCTTCCGGCACCCCCAGCGTCGGCACAAAAGCCCTGACCTCGAATTGTTGCGGCGAACCTGGAGGATAAGCGCCAACGACGCCCAACTTCAGCCCCCGCATCACATTGAAGTCGGGGTTCAGTTGCAGTACAGCGTCCGCTGACGCCAACCGGGCGGCCATCCATCCGGGGCCGTTGTCCACCCAGACGAGGTCCAGCAAGGCGTCCGCCTCCAGATGCAGGGATTGCATCACCTGTTCCCGCAGGGCCGGTTCCTGCACCGGCCCGGAGCGGCGCAGGGGCGGGGCGGCAAAGGCCAGGCGGCCGTTCTCCCGTCGCACCCGCACCAGCCCGATGCCGCACTCCTGCACCACCTCGCCCGGCTGTTTCGGGTCACCACCACTGGCCAGCCAGGCATGGGCCGAACCCAGCGTGGGATGGCCCGCAAAAGGCAGTTCGCCACCGGGGGTGAAGATACGGACCCGGTAGTCCGCCGCCGGATCGGTGGGCGGCAGCAGGAAGGTGGTTTCGGAGAGATTGGTCCAGCGCGCAAAAGCCGCCATCTGCGACTCGCCAAGGCCGGCGCCATCCACCACCACTGCCAGCGGGTTGCCTTTCAGGGGCTCGCGGGTGAATACGTCCACCTGGACAAATCGGCGCAATTCACTCAAGGGTTCACCTCTGGGTTTGATAGAGCCCCGGCCGCACGATCTCCATGCCGCGCTCCGGTGCGGCCAAGGGCTGGAAGCCATGGCGAAGATACAGCGCATGCGCGTCGCGTGTGAACAGCGCAAACCTGCGCAGGCCCTGCAAAGCGCGGTGGGCCATCACCCGGCCGATGAGCCAGTCGCCCAGCCCCTGGCCCCGCCAGGACGGCAGCACAAACACGTCGCACAAATAAGCGAAGGTGGCCCGGTCCGAGATCACCCGTGCATAAGCGGCCACGCTGCCGTCCGGATGACGGGCAATCAGATTGAGCGAGCCTTCCATGGCACGGCGCATCAGGTCGAGCGGAATGCCTTCCGCCCAGTAGCTGCGGCTGATTTCGCCATGGACCGCGAGCAGGTCCTGCTCGGTCCAGGCCTCATCCAGCACCGGGGCAAAAGGCACGGTGAGCGGCTTCATGTTCACCGCGCCGGCCTGGCTCTGCGCGCTGACCGGCCGCGCCGCGTCGCTCAAGGCGTGGGCGCATCGGCCAGGGCCAATGCCTCGTGCAGCACCCGGGCCAGCTTCTCCACGCCTTCGCGGATCAGCGCGGGTGTGAGCGTGACGAAGGACAGACGCAGCGTGCGTGGGTCCGGCTGGTGGGCATAGAACGCCGCTCCCGGCACATACGCCACCCCGGCGTCCACCGCGCGCGGCAGCAGGGCCATGGCATCCAGCCCCTCGGGCAGGCGGATCCAGAAGAACATGCCCCCTTCGGGGCTGCGCCATTCGCAGCCTTCCGGCAGATGCTGGCGCAGCGCGTCGGCCATCGCGTCGCGATTGGCCTTGTAGAGCGCACGGATGCGGGGCACGTGGGTGTCCAGGAAGCCATCCTTGATGACCTCATGCACCACGCGCTGGTTGAAGCCCGGCGTGTGCAGGTCGGCGGCCTGCTTGGCCTGCAGCAGCTTGGGATAAAGCTCCGATGGCGCCACGATGTAGCCCAGACGGAAGCCCGGCGTCAGCACCTTGGAGAAGGAACCCAGATAGAGGCTGCCTTCCGGCCACAGGGCGCTCAGGGACTGGGGCGGCGGCTGGTCGAACCAGAGGTCGCCATAAGGGTTGTCTTCCACCACCGGCACACCGGCGCGGCGGGAGGCTTCCATCACCGCCTCGCGGCGGGCCTGGCTCATCACCCGGCCGGTGGGGTTTTGATAGTTGGGCAGCAAATAGCTGAAACGCGTGCCCGGCGCATCATGCGGCAGCGCCTCGATGGCCGAGGGCAGCGGGCCTTGTTCGTCACTGTCCAGGCTGGCGAACAGCGGCTCGTAGGGCGTGAACGCCTGCAGGGCGCCGAGGTAGGTGGGCGTTTCCACCGCCACCGGGGCACCAGCATCACACAGCAGCTTGCCCACCAGATCCAGGCCCTGCTGGGACCCGCTGGTGATCAGCACCTGGTCCGGTGTGGCGCGCAGGCCAAGTGCGCCCACCCGTTGGGCCACCCATTCGCGCAGCGGTGCATACCCTTCGCTGGCGGCGTATTGCAGGGCTTCCTTGGATTGATGGGTCAGCACCCGGTCACATGCAGCACGGATGGCTTCGACGGGGAAGGTGTCCGCAGAGGGCAGACCACCGGCCATGGACAACACGCCCGGCTTTTCAGTGACCTTGAGGATCTCACGGATGATGGACGGGTTCATGCGGGCGGCACGGCGGGCCTGCGTCCAGGGGCTGCGGTTCATGGAATGTCTCCGACGTCAAAGCTGGCGCCATGGGCGCCGCGAACACCAAGTCTAGTGGCCCGGACCAGCACAGAACCAATACACTTGTCCACATCAGTGCTTCATCTGTATTGGCATGGATACCAGCACAGCCTCACCGCCCGCCCTCCCGGCGCCGCCGGTCTTGTCCCGCAACGCCAGCGAACCGCTGGCCCAGCAACTGGCGCAGCGCTTTGCGGCCCGTATCCATCAGCGCTTGCTGCTGCCCGGGGCCCGGCTGCCGTCGGTGCGAGACTGTGCGCGGCACCACGGCGTGAGCCCGTACACGGTGGTGGCGGCCTACGACCAGTTGCTGGCGCAGGGCCTGCTGGAAGCGCGCAAGAAGCGTGGGTTTTTCGTTCGCGAAACCCGGCCACAGCCGGCGCGGCTGCCGTCGGCCAGTCCGGCGCCGTCCGGATCCCCCCTGCCCCAGCCGGTGGATGCGAGTGCGCTCATCCGCGGCATGTTCCAGGCGGACGCCCGGCGCTCGCCGGGGCTGGGCACCCTGCCGGCCGAATGGCTGGACCTGCCGCTGCTGCAAGCCACCTTGCGCCGCCTGGCCAGCCAGGCGGACGATGCGCTGCTCTCCGGCTATGGGGACCCGCTGGGAGACCTGCGCCTGCGTGAGGCACTCTCGCTGCGGCTGCTGGACCTGTCGGTGCAGGCCGCACCCTCGCAGATCATGAGCACGGTGGGCGCCACCCATGGGCTGGATCTGATCACCCGGGCCTTCCTCAAGCCCGGGGATGCGGTGCTGGTGGACGATCCGGGATGGGCCATCGAATATGCGCGGCTGTCGCAGGCCGGTATGCGCTTGCTGCCGGTGCCGCGTGGCGACCTGGGGCCGGACCTGGCGGTGATGCGACGGCTGGTGGCGGAGCATCGGCCCCGCATGTATGTGACCGTGTCGGTGCTGCACAACCCGACGGGCGCCACATTGAGCCTGTCCAGCGCCCATCAGATCCTGCGGATCGCGCATGAAGCCGATCTGCTGATCGTGGAAGACGACACCTACGCCTTTTTTGCCCCCAACCATGCGCCCCGGCTTGCGGCGCTGGATCAACTGCAGCGCACGCTGTATGTGTCCGGGTTCTCGAAGATGCTGTCGCCGTCCTGGCGGGTGGGCTTTGTGGCGGCCAGTCCGGACCGGATCGCACAGCTCACCGAACTGAAGCTGCTGGCCTCGCTCACCACCAGCCCGCTGATGGACCGGGCGGTGGCTCTGTGCCTGGAGCAAGGCCTGCTGCGGCGGCATGCCGAACGGGTCTCGGTCCGGCTGGAGACGGCCCGCCAGCGTTGCGCCCGGTTGGTGGAAGAAGCGGGGCTGCGCTTCACCGCACCGCCGGCCGGCCTGTTTGGCTGGGTGGACGTGGGCGTGGATACCGAGCGCCTGGCTCAGCCGATGATGGACCAGGGCTGGCTGATTGCGCCCGGCATTCTCTTCAGCCCGACCCGTCAACCGGGCACGCTGATGCGCATCAACTTCGCCACCTCGCAGGATGCGCGCTTCTGGCAGGCGCTTGTGGCCACGGTGGAACGGCTGAGGCGATAAGCGATAAGCGATCAGCGATATGGCGTCCCCTCGAATCGCTGCGCGTGCCCCTAAGATCGGCCCATGAACGCTGACGCTCCCTCACACGCCGCCGCCCTGGGCCAGGCCCTGGCAGACGCCTGGACCCGCAGCCAGGCCCTCAACGAGCGCGACTGGTCGCTGCCCGACGAAGCCGCTGCATATGCGGCACAGGAGGTTCTGGCCCGCACCCTGGACTGGACCGCACGTGGTCGCCCACAGTTCTGGAAATGCGGCGGCGGGTCTCGCACCGCGCCGCTGGGCCAGTCGCCGCTGGCCCCCCACGGTGTGCGCGAAGTGCGCGGGCTGCGCAACGGCGGCGATTTCAGCGACCTGCGTCTGTTCGGCGCCGAAGCGGAGATTGCACTGCGCCTGGGTCGGGATGTCACGCCAGAGATGGCGGCGGCACTGGCCCCCGGCGAGACCGGCGACCTCATCGATGCGATGTGTGTGGCGGTGGAATGGTTGAACTCGCGGTGGGCCGGCGCCATGAAGGCGGACCCGCTGCTGCGCTTGGCCGACGCACAGTCCCACGGCGCCCTGGCCCTGGGCCCGTGGCAGCGCTGGGACCCGACCCGCGACTGGCGCCAGCAACCCTGCGAGCTGCAGGTGGGTGATGCAGCCCCGCTGGCCGGCATCGGCGGGCACGGCCTGGACGACCCGGGCTGGACGGTGGCGCACTGGCTGAAGGTGGCCACCCGCGGCGGGCAGACGCTGTCGGCTGGCAGTGTGGTGACCACGGGGGCCTGGCGCGTCGCCCTGGATCTGCCGCCCGGCACCACGGTGACCGCGCGCTACGACGGCCTGGGCAGCCTCACCGTCCGCAACTGAACCCGCGCAGGCGGGAGGCTCCTTCGAGCGCCCGCCCTGCCCCTTCTCTGCCCGGCTCAGCTCACTTCGCTTCCAGCACTTCCCAGCGCTCCATCAGCGCCAGCAGCTCGTCATCAATCTCGGCCACCCGCTGGGTCACTTCGTTGATGCGGGCCGCGCCCTGCGCATACAGGTCGGTGCCATTGAGCAGCGCATGCAGATGGGCCTGCTCCGTTTCCAGCGCGGCAATGCGCCCAGGCAGTTCTTCCAGCTCGCGCTGCTCTTTGTAGCTGAGCTTGCGCTTGGTCGCGACCACCGGGGCCGGCGCGGGTGCCGGCGCGGGCACAGGTGCAGCGGTGGCCGGGGCCTGACGCGCACGCAGTTCGGCCGCGCGGCGGGACTGGGTCAGCCAATCCTCGATGCCGCCTTCGTATTCACGCCAGAAGCCATCGCCTTCGCTCACGATGGTGGAGGTCACCACGTTGTCCAGGAAGCGGCGGTCATGGCTCACCAGGAAGACGGTGCCGTCATAGTCGGCCAACAGCTCTTCCAGCAGCTCCAGGGTTTCGATGTCCAGGTCGTTGGTCGGTTCGTCCAGCACCAGCACGTTGGCGGGGCGGGCAAACAGGCGCGCCAGCAACAGCCGGTTGCGCTCGCCGCCGGACAGGCTGGACACGGGTGACTCGGCGCGTGCGGGCGAGAAGAGGAAGTCGCTGAGATAGCTCTTCACATGCTTGCGCTGCGAGCCGATCTCGATCCATTCGCTGCCCGGGCTGATGGTGTCGGCCAGGGTGGCCTGCAGGTTCAACGCATCCCGCATCTGGTCGAAATACGCCACCGTCAGCCGGCTGCCCATGCGCACCGTGCCGCCATCCGGGGCCAGTTCGCCCAGGATCATCTTCAGCAGCGTGGTCTTGCCGGCGCCGTTGGGGCCGACCAGGCCGATCTTGTCGCCGCGCAGGATGGTGGCGGAGAACTCGCGGACGATGTCCCGGTCTCCATAACGCTTGCTGACCTTTTCCAGCTCCGCCACGATCTTGCCGCTGGATTCGCCAGTGGCCACATCCAGCCGCACCTTGCCCTGCACGTCACGCCGGGCCTGACGGTCCTGGCGCATCTGCTGCAGCCGCTGCACACGGGCCACGCTGCGGGTCCGGCGGGCTTCCACGCCCTTGCGGATCCACACCTCTTCCTGCGCCAGCAGCTTGTCGAAGCGGGCGTTGACCAAGGCCTCGTTCTCCAGCTCATAGGCCTTGGCGGCCTGGAAGGCGGCGAAGTTGCCGGGGTAGCCGCGCAGTTGGCCACGGTCCAGCTCCACGATGCGGTTGGCGACGTTGTCCAGGAAGGCGCGGTCGTGGGTGATCAACAGCAACGAGCCTTTGAAGCTGGTCAGCAGCTCTTCCAGCCAGCGGATGGCGTCCAGATCCAGGTGGTTGGTGGGTTCGTCCAGCAGCAGCACATCCGGCTGGGCCACCAGTGCACGGGCCAGGGCCACCCGCTTCTTCAGCCCGCCGGACAGCTCCCCCACCCGACGCTGGGCGTCCAGGCCCAGGCGGTGGAGCGTTTCTTCCACCCGCTGTTCCCAGTTCCAGGCGCCGATCTGCTCGATGCGTTCCTGCACCCATCCCAGATCGTCGTTCTCATCATGGGCCTCATACCGGGCGCGCAGGCTCTTGGCCTCCGCCACGCCCTCGCTCACCACATCAAAGATGCTGGCTTCCGGCCGCAGCTCGGGTTCCTGCGGCACATAGACGCTGGTCAGGCCTTGCTGCAGTTGCAGCAGGCCGTCGTCCAGCTTCTCGATGCCGGCCAGGACCTTGAGCATCGAGGACTTGCCGGTGCCGTTGCGGCCAATGAGGCCGACGCGTTCGCCGGTTTCCAGCGCGAAGTTCGCCCCGTCCAGCAGAGGGACGTGGCCAAAGGCCAGGTGGGCATTGGTGAGGGAGAGGACAGCCATGGCGCGATTGTCCCTGATCGCGCCGCTCCCCCCGGCGCGCGGGCGTCAGTCGTCCGAAGAAAAGCCGGAGGCCTGCACGATGGGCCCCCAGGTGGCGCGCTCGGTGGCCAGCCGCCGTGCATAGTCCGCCGGCGCCATCGTCAGCGGTTCGAAGCCCAGCTTGGCCAGCCCCTCCACCACCTGTTTTTCGCGCAGCGCCACCCGCGCCAGGTCAAACACCTTGTCCACCACCGCAGCCGGTGTGCGGGGCGGCAGGAACAGGCCATAAGTCTCCACGCCGAGGATGCCGGCAAAGCCCTGCTCTCCGAAGGTGGGCACCTCCGGCACAAAGCGGGAGCGCTGCCGATCGGTCACGCCGAGGATGCGGATGCGGCCGCTGGCCAGGTGCGGCAGGAAGTCGCCCAGGATGAAGCAGCCGGAGGCGATCTGGCCGCCCATCAGGTCCTGCAGGCCGGGCGCAGCGCCCCGGTACGGCACATGGGTGAGCTTCATGCCGGCGGCACGCTGGAACTGGTCACCCAGGAAATGCGGCATGGCCCCGGCGGCCGGTGAGGCATAGGCGGCTTGCTCCGGACGGGCCTTGGCCCAGGTCACAAAGTCGCCCAGTGTCTTCACCGATGCGGGCACCATCGGCCCGACCCCGAAGCCGCAGGTGGCATTGGCAATCGGCGACACCGGAATCACATCACTCTCCGGCTTGTAGGCCAGCTTGCGGTAGACATGGGGGTAGATGGTGAACATCGACGACGGGCTCATCAGCAGAGTGCCGCCATCGGCCGGGGCATCCTTGAGCGCCACCACCGCCAGCCGGCCACCGGCACCGACCCGCTGTTCCACCAGCACCGTCTCGGACAGCCGGCCGCGCCAGGCCTCGGCCACGCGGCGCGCACTGACGTCCACCGAGCCGCCGGCCGGAAAACCGACCAGGATGCGCGGCATGGCTGTCTGCGCTCGCAATGTGCCGAAGGGGCCGCTGAGCCCCGCCAGTGCGGCACCGAGTGCCCCCAGCCATCGTCCAGCATGGTGACCGGCCTCTCGCCGGTTGAGAGAGTCCTTCATCGCCTTGTCTCCTGTCGTGCGCCTGTGACCGGCGCTGTGTTGGGAATCTATGTCGTGCGGGGCGGGCGAGGCGGGCGGCTACTTGGGCGCGTGGGGCGCGTGGGGCGCGTGCCGCTCCTGCCGCTCGTCGGGAGTCTGGCCTGACGGCTCAGGTCGGCCACCTCCGCCAATCGTTCCAGGGCCTGTTTGAGCGGGGCCCCTCCCTTGGCCAGCGCTGCCAGCAGCGCCTGGTCATGGGCCTGCACCTGACGCTCCAGCGTGGCCAGCATGCGTCGGCCCGGGCTGGTGATGTGCAGACCCCAGCGGCGGGCATCGGTGGGGTCGTCGCGGCGCTCCACCCATCCCCGCCCGGTCAGCCAGTCGGTCAGGCGCAAGGCGCCGCTGCGGTGCAGCCCCATGGCTTCGGCCAACACGCCCTGGCGCATGCCGGGGTTGCGGCCCACCAGCACCAGTGCGGCAAAACGCTGCGGGCTGACGTCGGCACCGGCGGTGGCGCGGTGGAAGTCCAGATAAAGGGCATTCTGGGCGCGGCGCAGCGCATAACCGAGCAGGTCGTCCAGCAGGCCGTAATCCAGCCCCGGCACCCGTACCAGGGGCGCTTCCGGGGCTTCGTGTACAGACGCGGAGGTTGGCGCGGGCGCTGGCGGATGTGCATGTGCGGGCGCCGGCGCAGAGGCCGGCCCCCGGGTGCGACCCGGGGAGCGCGGGCGAGCGGAGGAGTCCATGGGCTCAGCTTAGATACTGTTGCGTACTGCAACTATGTCGCTTACCCTGAGCCGCAAAGAACCACGGAGACAAACATGGACATCCTGATCGCTGGCGGCGGCATCGGTGGCCTGAGCGCGGCGCTGGCGCTGCAGCAGGACGGCCATCGGGTACGGGTCTGCGAATCCGCCGCAACGCTCAAGCCGCTCGGCGTCGGCATCAACCTGCTGCCGCATGCGGTGGGCGTGCTGGACAAGCTGGGGCTCATGCCCTTGCTGCAGTCCATGGCGGTGCCGACGTCGGCGCTGGTCTTTGCCAACCGTCACGGTCAGGCCTTGTACCGGGACGCGCGTGGCCTGGCCGGTGGCTACAGCCATCCCCAATTCAGCATCCATCGCGGCGAGTTCCAGATGGCCCTGTGGCGCACCGCCGAAGCCCGGCTCGGCGCGGACTGGCTGCACTGCGGGGAGCGCATCACCGGTGCGCGGCAGGACAAGGGCCAGGTGATTGCAGAGATCGAAAGCGCCGACGGCCAACGCAGCGAACGGCGGGCCGATCTGCTGATTGCCGCCGATGGCATCCACTCCGCCGTGCGCCGCCAGTTCCATCCCGACGAAGGCCCTCCCCGCTGGAACGGCATGATGATGTGGCGCGGTACCACGCTGGCGGCCCCGTTCCTGGACGGACGCACCATGGTGCAGGCGGGCCATCGCCGGGCCAAGTTCGTGGTGTACCCCATTGCGGCACCGCGTCCGGACGGGTTGCAGCTCATCAACTGGATCTGTGATCGCCGTCTGCGCGAAGACGGCCTGGGCGGCGGGCTGACCGCCCCGGGCCGGGAGGACTGGAGCAAGCCGGGCCGGGTGGAAGATCTGCTGCCCACCTTTGGCAGCTGGCGCTTCGACTGGCTGGACGTGCCGGGCGTGATCCAGGGCGCTCAGCAGTTGCTGGAATGGCCGATGGTGGACCGCGATCCCCTTCCGCGCTGGCGGCAGGGCCGCATCACGCTGCTGGGCGATGCCGCGCATCCGATGTATCCCATCGGCTCGAATGGCGCGACCCAGGCCATCATGGATGCCCAGGCGATTGCGCGGGCGCTGCGGGCGCAAGGGCTGCACGAAACGCGGGGCGGCGACAACAGCAACGGCACCGGCATCACCCCCGCCAGCAGAAGCGATCTCGATGCCCGCCTTGAAACCGCCCTCGCCGCCTATGAAGACGAGCGTCGTCCCCTGTGTGCCCGCATCGTCGAGATGAACCGCCAGGAAGGTCTGGACTACATCCTGGACATGGTCGAGGAACGCGCGCCGGACGGCTTCGAGCGTCTGGAGGACGTGATCGACCCCGTCGAGGTGGACGCCTTTGTGCGCCGCTACAAGGCGGCGGCCGGGCATCAGCAGCATCAGCAGCAGACTCGGGAGGGCCTGGCGGCGGACGGCCCCCGGCGGGCCTCCTGAAGCCATGACCCTCCGGAGGCACGACAGCCCCCCGGGCCGGCGTCAGCGCCCCTGCAGCCCCATCTCCCGCGCGTGGTGCGTGAGATGGTCGTCAATCACCGTGGCGATGAAGTAGTAGCCATGGTCGTAGCCGTCATGCCGGCGCAGGAACAGGTCCTGACCGACCATGGCGCAGGCGGATTCCAGCGCTTCGGGATACAGCTGCTCCACCAGGAACTTGTCCGCCAGCCCCTGGTCCACCAGCACGCCGCCGGGATAAGGGGCGCTGGCCTGACGGGCCATCAGCGCGCTGGCGTCGTGGGCCGGCCAGGCATCGCGGTCGGCGCCCAGATACCCGGTGAAGGCCTTCACCCCCCAGGGGCAGCGGCTGGGCGCGGCAATCGGTGCAATCGCTGACAGGGACACAAACGCGCCGGGGTGACGCAGCGCCAGTGTCAGTGCGCCATGGCCGCCCATGGAATGGCCGCTGATCCCCGTGTGGGCAGCGTCCAGCCCCAGCTCGGCCTGCACCTGCGGAATCAGCTCCTTCATCAGGTAGCTCTCCATGCGGAAGTGCTGGGCCCACGGGGCCTGTGTCGCATCCAGATAAAAACCGGCGCCCACACCGAAGTCCCAGGCGTCGGTGGCCCCCGGCAAGGCGGTCACCGCATCACCGCGCGGGCTGGTGTCCGGCATCAGCAGGGCCAGGCCGAGTTCCGCCGCGCGCCGCTGGGCCCCGGCCTTCATGGTGAAGGTTTCTTCGGTGCAGGTCAGCCCCGCCAGAAACACCAGCAGGCCTTTGGCTCCGCTCGGTGGCACAAACAGCGCGTAGCGCATCGGCAGGCCGATCTCCCGCGACAGGTGGCGATGAAACCGCTGCACGCCGCCGAAGGCGCCATGCTCGCTCAACAGTTCTGCATTCATGGGAGAGATTCCGTTGGGTTCACACGCGGGCGGCCGCTGCCACGCCACGCTCCAGGGCATCCAGGAAGGTGGCGCCCACATCAAAACCGGTCTGCTCCATGATTTCCTGGAAGCAGGTGGGGCTGGTGACGTTGATCTCGGTCATCTTGTCCCCGATCACATCCAGGCCCACCAGCAGCAGGCCGCGCTGGGCCAGCACCGGCGCCAGGGCTTCGGCAATGCGGCGGTCACTGTCGCTCAGCGGCTGGGCCACGCCTTTGCCGCCTGCGGCCAGGTTGCCGCGGACTTCGCTGCCCTGCGGAATGCGGGCCAGGCAATACGGCACCGGCTGGCCACCAATCAGCAGAATGCGCTTGTCGCCCTGCGCGATCTCCGGCACAAAACGCTGCACCATCACCGTCTGGGCGCCGTGCTTGTTGAGCGTCTCGATAATGCTGCCCAGGTTCAAGCCATCGGCCTTCACGCGATAGATGCCCATGCCGCCCATGCCGTCCAGCGGCTTGAGGATGATGTCCTGATGCTCGGCATGAAAGGCGCGGATGGCCGCATCCGAACGGGTCACCAGCGTGGGCGAGATGAACTGGGGGAACTCCAGAATCGCCAGCTTTTCGGGATGGTCCCGCAGGGCCGAAGGTTGGTTGAAGACCTGGGCGCCTTCCCGCTCGGCCTGTTCCAGCAAATGGGTGGCGTAGAAGAATTCCGAGTCGAAAGGCGGGTCCTTGCGCATCAGCACTGCCTCCACATCGGCCAGCGCCAGGGGGCGCTCCTCCGCGATGGCATGCCAGACGTCCAGCCGGGTACCGGCCTGGCTGCTGATGGCCTCGGGCGTGAGCGCCAGACGGCGCGCCCGCTGCGCGGTAACCCGGCCGCCGCTGACCCACAGCAGGTCCGGCACTTCGCAGGCCCAGACCTCATGGCCGCGGCGCGCGGCCTCGCGCATCATGGCGAAGGTCGAGTCCTTGTAGGTGTTGAAGGTCGACAGCGGATCGGCGACAAACAGAATCTTCATGGGGAGTTCCGGAAAAATCAGCGTTGCCTGAAGTGTTGCACCATCAGAGAGACCGCACCGGCCACTACCCCCCAGAACGCCGACCCGATGCCCAGCAGGCTGAGCCCGGAGAGGGTGACGAGGAAGGTGAGCATGGCTGCATCGCGATGCTTCTCTTCCTTCAGCGCGGCGGAGAGCCCGCCCGCGATGGTGCCCAGCAGGGCCAGCCCGGCCACCGCACTCACCAGCTCGCGTGGGAAGGCCTGCAGCAGGCCGACCACCGCCCCACCGGCCAGGCCGATGAGGATGTAGAACACGCCGGCCATCACCGACGCCATATAACGCCGCGCCGGGTCTTCATGGGCCTCCCGGCCCATGCAGATGGCCGCAGTGATGGCCGCGAGGTTGAAGGCATAGCCGCCAAACGGCGCGAAAACCATGGTTGCCACACCGGTGGCAGCCACGCTGGCCGACACCGGCGTCTGGTAGCCGGAGGCCCGTTGGGCCGCCACACCAGGCAGGTTCTGCGAGGCCATGGTCACCAGGAACAGCGGCAATGCCACCCCGATCAGCGTGGTCACCGTGAAACGGGGCGTCGTCCAGACCGGCACGGCCCAGTCCCACACCACGGCCTGGAGGTGCAGGCGGCCCTGCAGAGCGGCCACCACCACGCCCGCCAGCAGCACCGTGGGGGTGGCATAACGCGGCCACCAGCGCCGCCCGATCAGATAGGCCACGGCCATGGCCACCACCAGCAGCGGCGCTGTGCGGGTGGCCAACACGGCATCCAGGCCGAAGCGGGCCAGCACGCCGGCCAGCAGCGCAGAAGCAATGGCGATGGGAATGCGGTCCATGATGCGCTCGAACCACCGGGTGGCGCCGGCCACGGTGATCAGCACGCCGCAGACGATGAAAGCGCCGATGGCTTCGTCCATCTTCACGCCGGACGTGGCCGCCAGCAGCGCCGCGCCGGGGGTGGACCAGGCGGTGAGCACCGGCTGGCGGGTCCAGAGTGACAGGCCCAGGCTGGTCAGCCCCATGCCCAGGCCCAGGGCCCAGATCCAGGAGCTGGTCTGGGCCGCCGTGGCCCCCAGTTGCTGGGTGGCCTGGAAGATGATCGCCACCGAACTGGTGAAGCCCACCAGCACGGCTACAAAACCGGCCACGGTGGCGGAGAGGGACAGGTCTTTCAAGGCACGCATCATGGTGCCCCAAGCATAACCAGGGTGGTGGGCCCGGCGCCGAAGCGCCGTGCGAGTTCAAGTGCTTGTGCGAGCCGCGCCGTCAGATTTCGACCTTGGACCCCAACTCGACGATCCGGTTGGTGGGCAGGTGGAGGAAGTCCGCCGCTGCCGCCGCGTTGCGGTGCATGCTGGCAAACAGCTTCTCGCGCCACAGAGCCATGCCGGAGCCGATGGTCGGGATGACGATGTCCCGCGACAGGAAGTAGCTCGTTTCCATCTCGTCCAGATGGACACCACGCTCCTCCAGCAGGCGCAGCGCTTCCGGCACGTCCGGTTCATTCTTGAAACCGAAGTGCAGCGTCACCTGCCAGCAGTCGTTCTCCAGGCTTTCAACCTCCACACGCTTCTCGAAGCCGATCCACGGCACCTCGTGATGGCGCACGCTCACAAACAGGTTTTGCTCGTGCAGCACCTTGTTGTGCTTGAGGTTGTGCAGCAACGCATTCGGCGTGGTGCCCTGCTCGGCCGACAGGAACACCGCCGTGCCCACCACGCGGGTCGGTGGGTTGATGAACACGGCTTCCAGGAAGCTCTTGAGGTCGATGGCGTCTTCACGCAATTTGTCCGACAGCAGACGACGCCCCTGCTTCCAGGTGAGCATCAGCGTGAACATGCCCACGCCAATCAGCAGCGGGAACCACCCCCCATGGGCCACCTTGAGCAGGTTGGAGGCCAGGAAGGTGGCATCGATGACAAAGAACACGCCGGTGGCGCTGATGCACAGCGCCAGCGGATAACCCCAGCCATAACGGATGACAAAGAAGGTCATCACCGTGGTGATGGTCATGTCGATGGTCACCGCCACGCCATAGGCCCCGGCCAGCTTGCTGGACGAGCCGAAGAAAGCCACCGCCACCACCACAAACGCAAACAGACCCCAGTTCACGAAGGGCACGTAGATCTGACCGATGTCCCGCACCGAGGTGTGCAGGATGCGCATGCGCGGCAGCAGGCCCAGTTGCACGGCCTGCTTGGTCACCGAGAAGGCGGCAGTGATCAGCGCCTGGGAGGCCACGATGGCCGCCAGCGTGGCCAGCGCAAACAGCGGAATCTCGGCCCAGGAGGGCGCAATCAGATAGAACGGGTTCTTGATGGCTTCCGGCCGGTCCAGCAGCAGCGCGCCCTGGCCGAAATAGTTCAGCACCAGGGCCGGCATGACAAAGCCATACCAGGCGATGCGGATCGGTCTCTTGCCGAAATGGCCCAGGTCGGCATACAGCGCTTCGCCACCGGTCACCACCAGCACCACCGCGCCCAGGGCCACAAATGCCACCCATCCATAGTGCAGGCAGAACTCCAGCGCATACAGCGGATTGATGGCCGTCAGCACATGCGGGTTGCTGTAGATCTGCGGAATGCCCAGGGCCGCCAGTGCGGTGAACCAGACCAGCATCACCGGGCCGAAGGCCTTGCCGACGCCGCTGGTGCCAAAGCGCTGCACCGAGAACAAGCCCGCCAGCACCACCAGGGTGACGGGCACGATGGCGTTGTCGTACTCAGGGAAATAGACGTCGATGCCTTCCACCGCACCCAGCACGGTCATGGCCGGGGTGATGACCGCGTCTCCGAAGAAGATGGCAGTGCCGAACAGCCCCACCAGCATCAGGCCGCGTCGCAGATTGGGCTTCTCCCGCACGGCGGTGGTGGCCAACGCCAGCATGGCAATCAGACCGCCCTCGCCGTTGTTGTCGGCGCGCAGGATCAGCAGCACATACTTCAGGGACACGACGATGGTCATCGTCCAGAAGAGCAGCGACAGGACGCCCAGGATGTTGTCGTGCGTCAGGGGCACGTGGCCGCCGTGGAACACTTCCTTCAGGGCATACAGCGGGCTGGTGCCGATGTCCCCGTACACAACCCCCAAAGCGCCGATGGTCAGGCCTGCCAGGGCGGATGGCGAGCGGGCCACTTGGTGTGAACTCACAAAGTCGCTCGCGACCGTTTTCAAGGGTCGCGAAAAGTCGAAAGTGCGTATTGTGTGCTTCTATTTGTGCAGCGCAACACCCCCACTGACTTGACAAGCCACAGCCCCCTCCCCTTGGGGGCAGGGTTGTCGCACAGAGACCCCTGGGGAAGTGAGGCAGATTTGGCGTGGGCGGTCAGCGGATCACACACCGTAAAACCCGTTGAACCGCTTTGCGGGTACGCTTGCGCACCCTTTACAGACCGCCATGATCGACCAGCCCCCTACGCCCGAGGCCGCCGAGCAATTCATCGTGCGCCGCATGAGCCTGCGGCATGCACGGGTGCTGATTGCACTGCATGACACCGGCAACGCCAGCCATGCGGCCGAAGTGCTGCATGTCACCCAGCCGGCCGTCAGCAAGACGCTGGCGGAGCTGGAGCAGGGGCTGGGCCAGATGTTGTTCTTGCGCAAGGGTCGGCATATGTACATCACGCCGGTCGGCCGGCGCCTGCTGACCCTGGCCCGCAAGATTGAGGCGGACCTGCACCGGGCCGCCGGTGAAGTGGCGTCCATGGTGCGAGGTGCCACCGGTGAACTGCGCATCGGGGCCACCAATGCAGCCCTGGCGCGGCTGCTGCCCCGGGCGGTGTCGGCCCTCAAGCGGGAATCGCCGCAAGTCACTGTGAGCGTGCGCACACATGCCTTGCGCTCCCTGTTTGAAGACCTGCTGGCAGGCCAGCTGGATCTGGTCATCGCGCGGGTGATGCCGCAGGACGAACCGCTGGGCCTGCAACGAATGGCGCTGCTGCAGCAGCCGGAGCGGCTGGCCATCAGTGCCCACCATCCGCTGGCCGGGCAGGCCTCGCTCAGTTGGGAAACCCTCAGCCGACAGCGCTGGATCTGGCACATGCCCGCCACCCGGACCCGCATGCTGGTGGACCGGCTCTGGCAGGCCAAGGGGCTGCCGCTGCCCAGCGACCTGATCGAAAACGGCGACCTGATGCTGTCGCTCAACATGATGCGCGAAATGCCGCTGCTGGCGGTGATGCCCCATGACGTGGCCGTGGATGCCGAGCGCCAGGGCATCGTGAAGTTGCTGCCGCACGACGTTGACTTGGGCCTGGGCGCCCTGTCGGTCTGGCATCTGCCGGATGCCCCCAGCGAATCGCTGGACCGCTTCAAGTTGCTGCTGCTGGAGGCCGCCATTGAGGTGCAGCTGCCGACGGCCGAAGGTCGCAGCGCAGCCTGAACCCTGCCTCGGGTGTCCACGACTGACCTGCGCGGGGCTGTCCCGCGCTGCAGTTGGAGATTGCCCATGATGCGAGCCTTGTGTCTCGGCCCCTTGAACCCCTTGTCCTGCTGCGTGTCTGCAGAAGACGCTCCGGCCCAACAGCAGAGCTGGGAAACCGCCCATCAGGTGTTCCTGCGGCGGATGCTTCGTGATGCGCGGCAGGGGACGGTGCGAAGCTGGCAATCCGCCCAGTTCTGTACCGGTGAAGGTGACAGCGACAGTGACATCGCGATGCCGGGCGCCCATTCCAGCGTGCTGAAAGGTGTCCTGTCCCTCGCCCCCGATTTCACGCATCACGGCCTGGAGGTCCCGCGCGGGCCCCAACTCCTGGCCCTGGCATCCCCGGAACACAAGGACCGACCCCTGGCCGAACTGGTCAATCTACTGATGAAACGCGGTGTCGGCCATCTGCTGGTGTTGGGGCGCGTGTCGAATGATGCGATGCGGGTGGACCGGGGGAACCAGCCTCTCAGTCACCTCACCGCCGTCAACGACATCCCCATCCTGCTCAGGACTTCGACGGCCCAGCCTATGGGCCAGTGCCTGGCTAGCGAGCTGACCCTCATCACGGGCCAGTCGAACGAACCGCCAACGCCCAATGCGATACTGCCGCGCCAGTCGCATGTGCTCCAGATGTTGCGGGTGCCGCTGGAAGAACCGGCGCTTCTGACCCCCGAAGAGTTGCGCACGACCGTCACCTGGGCCCGCGCCCGGATGAAAGATGGGGCGCCCTTGGCCATCATCGCGCGAGACACGCCGCCACGCGATCAGGCACGGGATGGCCGCACGCAACCGCTGCTGGCCATGACAGGACAGCTGGCGCTGGTGTTCAGCCTTCTGCGTCAGCAGGAGGCGTCAACTGGCGACACGGGGAACTGGGCCGCGCGGCAGCAGCAGCTGTTGACCGAAGCAGCCACTGAACTGCATGGGTTGAACCCCGGGTATCTGGGCACGGAGCGCCACCTCAGTGCCGTGTTGGCCGCGCACACGGACCTCTCCGACATCACGCGCTCCCGTCACTGCTTGCCCAGGCCGCCCATGTCCGCGTCCGGCGCGACGACCAGCGAAGCCTGAACCCCGCCCATCGCGCCCACGACTGACCAGCGCGGGGTCGTCCCGTGCTCGCAGAAATGATCACCCATGATGCATGGTCTGTCCCTCCGACACCTGAATCCCTTTGCCCGCTGCACGTCCAGCGCAGATCACCGCCCGCCGCAGCCCGAATGGCAGACCACTCACCAGAAAGCGGCGCGGCAGATCCTGAGACAGGCCCCGCAACTGCCGGTGCAGTCCAGGCTCGCGTCGCAGTTCTCCATGGAAGGGGCGCAAGCTCCAGGCCGCAACAGCCAGGTGTTGAAGGATTCGTTGTGCCTGCGTCCTGAGCTGAACGCCAATGGAGAACCGGTGCCGGTCGGCCCCCAGTTGCTGGCGCTGAGCTCCCCGGAGAACCACCTGGCCCGGCTCGCCGAGCTGGTCCATCTGCTGAAGGATCGAGACGTCCATCATCTCCTGGTGCTGGGCAAGATCTCCACGGCGGCGCTGAAGCCCGATGACTATGTCCGGCCCACCTCCAGCAGCTACGACGTGAACGGGCAACAGATGGTGCTCACCACGTCCATGCCACAGTGGCAGGACGGTCTTCAGACCCGCACGCTTTCACTTCGTGTGGACAGCGAGGGTCAGCGAGGGGCGGCAGGCTTGGAGGCCAACGGGCCGAAGGGACCATCGCGTCATCTGCTGACCCTCGTGGAAGTCGAGCCTACCGAAGCGGGATTGCTGAGCCCGGATGACCTGAAGCAGATTTGCGACTGGAGCCAGAAGACGATCTCGCGCGGCGAGCCGCTGGCCATCGTCGCGCGCGAGTTTCCTGAGGATGAGGGACGTCGAAACAGCGGCGCTGCCAACCCGCTGCTGATCATGACGGGCCAACTCGCCCTGACGATGAGCCTGCGGCGGGAGCTGGACGCCGGCTCAGCGCCCGGGCAGCGCCGGACGCCGGATCGGCAAGAACAGCCGCTGGCCCGCGCCGCTGCCGAGCTTCATCGGCGCCTTCCGTCCTACCTGGGCAACGAGAAACACCTGAGTGCCGTGCTGGCGGCCTGCGAGTCCCCGTCAGGGAGCGTGCAGAGCCTTCGCCCCCGCGTGCAGTTCAAGGACCACGCGGTGACCACCAGTCAGACGTAATCCTCCGCTTCCGGATCCGTCGCTTCCAGCTCATAGCTCGCCGCCAGCATGGCCAGGCGGGCAATGACGCCATACATGTAGAAGCGATTGGGGGCGCTGACCCCGGGCTTCTCGCCCGGGGCCGGAAGATGCGACGAGTGCGCAAAGGCGAGCGGCACATAGCTGGAGCCCGGCGCGTTGAGGTTCTCATCCTCGCCGCGGTCGGCATGCACCCGGTAGAAGCCGCCCACCACATAGCGGTCCATCATGTAGACCACAGGCTCGGCCACGGCGTCATGCATGCGTTCGTGGGTGACCACGCCTTCCTGCACCAGCACCTGCGACACCGCCTGACCGTCCTTGATGACGCTCATCTTGTTGCGGGCGCGGCGGCCCAGGTCGTCCAGGTCCTTCGCGTCACGCACGGTCATGATGCCCATGCCGTAGGTGCCGGCATCGGGCTTCACCACCACAAAAGGCTTTTCCTGGATGCCGTATTCCTTGTACTTGCGGCGGGTCTTGGTGAGCACGTTGTCCACCTGCGCCTGCAGCGCATCCAGGCCCTGGCCGGTGCTGAAGTCCAGATCACCCACCGCCACCGACTGCGGATAGATCAACCACGGGTCCATGCCCAGCAACTTGGCGAATTTCTTGGCCACTTCCTCATAAGCGCGGAAGTGCTGGCTCTTGCGCCGCAAGGCCCAGCCCGCATGCAGCGGTGGCAGCAGGTATTGCTCATGCAGATGGGTGAGCACGTCCGGGATGCCCGCCGACAAGTCATTGTTCAGCAGGATGGTGCAGGGGTCGAAGTCCTTCAGGCCCAGACGCGAGCGCTGGCGGATCAGCGGCTCCAGCGTGAGGCTGGTGCCGTCCGGCAGCGGCAGCGCGGTGGGCTCCTTGATGCTGTCGTCCAGCGTGCCCAGGCGCACATTCAGCCCGGCCATGCTGAAGATGCGGATCAGCGTCTGCACATTGGTCAGGTAGAAGCTGTTGCGGGTGTGCTTCTCCGGAATCAGCAGCAGGTTCTTGGCTTCCGGGCAGATCTTCTCGATGGCGGCCATGGCGGCCTGCACCGCCAGCGGCAGCATCTCCGGCGTGAGATTGTTGAAACCGCCAGGGAACAGGTTGGTGTCCACCGGCGCCAGCTTGAAGCCGGCATTGCGCAGGTCCACCGAACTGTAGAAGGGAGGGGTGTGCTCCATCCACTCGAGCCGGAACCAGCGCTCGATGGCCGGCATGGACTCGAGCACGCGCTGTTCCAGCTCGTTGATGGGACCGGTCAGGGCGGTGATGAGGTGAGGGACCATGATGGGCGGGACGCTGGACAGCCGGTGGTGATGTGATTCTAGGGAAGCTTTGACGGGCCGCAGACCCCTCCCCGGGCTACGACAGGTGGGGGTGGCTCCCCCAAAGGCAAGGGGCGGTCCCGCTGGCCCCAGCGAGACCAGGGGCGGCAATCGCCCACGGCGCCAGCCGCGAGCCCAGTGGCGCGGAGGGGCAAAAAAAAGCCGCCCCGAGGGGCGGCTGGTCGTCAAGCACGGGGGCAACCCGCAGGCTCAACCGTTCATTGCAGGAACTCTGTACGGGATCACGGATGGATCACTTGTGATAGGCGGTCTCACCATGCGAGGTGATGTCCAGACCTTCGCGTTCGTCTTCTTCCGAGACACGCAGGCCGATCACCAGGTCCACCAGCTTGAAGGCCACCACCGACACCACACCCGACCAGATCACGGTCACACCCACGGCCTTGGCTTGGGTCCACACCTGTGCGGCGATGGAATAGGCGTCCCCGGTCACCATGGAGACGGTCACCCAGTCGCCGACGGCGCTCGGGCCCCCCAGGTTGGGCGAATTGAAGACACCGGTCAGCAGGGCACCGACGATACCGCCCACGCCGTGCACGCCGAACACATCCAGCGAGTCATCCGCGCCCAGCAGCTTCTTCAGGCCGGACACGCCCCACAGGCAGACGAAACCAGCGATGAAACCGATGATCAGGGCACCGCCCACACCCACGTTGCCAGCGGCCGGGGTGATGGCCACCAGACCCGCCACCGCACCGGAGGCTGCGCCCAGCATCGAGGCCTTGCCCTTGAACATCGCTTCACCCAGGCTCCAGGCCAGCACGGCGGCGGCCGTGGCCACCAGCGTGTTGATGAAGGCCAGCGCCGCGAAGCCGTTGGCTTCCAGGGCAGAACCTGCGTTGAAACCGAACCAGCCCACCCACAGCAGCGAAGCACCCACCATGGTCAGCGTCAGGCTGTGCGGGGTGAAGGCTTCCTTGCCGTAGCCGATGCGCTTGCCCACCATGTAGGCACCCACCAGGCCCGCAACGGCGGCGTTGATGTGCACGACGGTACCGCCAGCGAAGTCCAGCGCGCCCCACTGCCACAACATGCCGGCCTTGCTGTTCATTTCATCGACCACAGCCGCCGAGGTGTAGGCATCCGGGCCCATCCAGAACCAGACCATGTGCGCAATCGGCGCATAGCTGAAGGTGAACCACAGGACCATGAAGGCCAGCACGGCGCTGAACTTGATGCGTTCGGCGAAGGCACCCACGATCAGGCAGCAGGTGATGCCGGCGAAAGTGGCCTGGAAGGCGGCAAACACGATTTCCGGGATCACCACGCCCTTGCTGAAGGTGGCAGCGTTGGCGAAGGTGCCGGCGGCGTTGTCCCAGATGCCCTTCATGAGAATCCGGTCAAAACCACCGATGAACTTGTTGCCCTCGGTGAATGCAATGCTGTAGCCGTACAGGGCCCACAGCACGATGATCAGCGAGAAGGTCACCATGACCTGCATCAGCACCGACAGCATGTTCTTGCTGCGGACCAGGCCACCGTAGAACAAGGCCAGACCGGGGACGGTCATCAGGATCACCAGCAGGGTGGACACCATCATCCAGGTGGTGTCGCCCTTGTTGGGCACCGGCGCGGGCGCGGCAGCGGCGGAGGCTGCATCAGCAGGCGCGGAAGCGGCCGGTGCCACGGCGGCTGCAGCCGGAGCGGCTGCGGGGGCAGCGGCTTCTGCAGAAGCGGTGGCCGCAGGCGCGGAGGCCGCGTCCTGCGCCATGGCCGCAGGCGCCAGGCTGGTCAGGGCTGCCGTGGCCAGGGCCAGGCAGGCAAGCAGTTTCTTCATGTCGGACTCTCTCAATGTGGAGGGACTCGTGACGGCGCCTTCAGCGCTGTCGTGGGACGTGAGGGGATGTAAAACGGGGGCTCAGAGGGCGTCCTGGCCGGTCTCGCCGGTGCGGATGCGGATGACCTGGTCGAGCGGCGACACGAAGATCTTTCCATCACCGATCTTGCCGGTACGAGCGGCGTTCTCGATGGCTTCGATGACCTGCTCCACCACGCCTTCCGACACGGCGGCTTCGATCTTCACCTTGGGCAGGAAGTCCACCACGTACTCGGCGCCACGATAGAGCTCGGTGTGGCCCTTCTGGCGGCCGAAGCCTTTGACTTCGGTCACGGTCAGCCCCTGCACCCCAATGGCACTCAGCGCTTCGCGCACTTCATCCAGCTTGAACGGCTTGATGACGGCGGTAATCAGTTTCATGGCTCTCTCTCCTCGAAATCAGACGCTGGCGGTGGTGTTCAGAACACCTTTTTGACGGAGACCACCAGGCCGTTCTTACCCAGGTCCTTGCCTTTGCCGCCGATGTAGGCATCGGTGCTGGTGGCCACAACAGCGGCGCCCCAGGTGAAGCCTTGCCAATCCTTGTTCACCGTCAGCGAATAGTCGGTGTAGGAAAAGTCGCCGCTGTTCTTGACCTTCTGGTGGCCCACATGCGGCACCAGGGAGAAGCCGCCGCCGACATCAAAGGTGGCGCTCAGGTCCAGGTAGCCGCTCTGCTTGGAGTCGGCAAAACCGAAGAGGTTGGACACCGAGTGCGAATACTTCAGCGTGGCCGGGCCGAAGGTCACGGCGCCATACAGCTCGTTGGTGTTGGCGCTGGTGGCCAGCTTGTTGCTGGGGTAGTTGTAGCGGAGGAAGCCCACATCGATGGTCACGTCCTTGGCCACTTCGGTCTTGTAGCCCAGGTAGGTATCGATTTCGATATCGCCGTCGCCGCCGGAATCCTTGACCCACTTGATGGTCGAGGCCCAGGCACCGATGTAGAAGCCGCTGGCGTGGGCGTAATCGATGCCGCCTTGCAGGGCGGGCTTCAGGCGGGTCTGGGAAAGACCGCGATAGCGGTAGTCGGACGTGACGCTGAGGTTGTAGGAGAGGTCATCGGCCAACACCGGCAGGGCGGTGGCAGTAAGGGCGGCGGCGGCGATGACGGCGAGAATGGGCTTCATGCGGGCTCCTGATACTTGTGAGGGGACGGTCTCCGAATCCGTAGCAGGCTTTGCAGCTTTTGTGCCAGCCCCATTCCGGCTCATCACGCCACGAGGCGTTTCAAAAGCTGCCCCGACATGCGCCATTTCGCACCAATCCAGTGCGTTTTGTGGCTTGTGGTTAACCCTTGTGCCGCCCCAAGGGGGTGCCCAATGTGTCAGAGGGCCGTGGCGGGGGCCGCCCATGAATGTGACCGCCCATCAAAAACGCCCGCTCAGGGCGGGCTGCACACAAAACGCCCGCGCAGGACGGGCTGCAAATAAAAACGCCCGCTCAAGGCGGGCGTTGGATCAAGCCAGGCTTGATTACTTGTTCACGGCGTCCTTCAGGGCCTTGCCCGGCGTGAACTTGGCCACCTTGGCGGCCGGGATCTCCAGCGCTTCGCCAGTGGCGGGGTTCTTGCCGGTACGGGCCGCACGGTCACCCACCTTGAAGGTGCCAAAGCCCACCAGAGCGATGGTGTCACCCTTGGCGAGGGCTTCGGTGATGGTCTCCAGGGTGGCGTCCAGCAGGGACGTGGCCACAACGCGGGTGACACCAGCCTTGGTGGCGATGCCTTCGATCAGTTCGCTTTTGTTCATCAGACTCTCAAAACAGACCCGGATCCGGGTGATCCGGGGGTCGCGATTATCGGGCCTGCGGCCCGGGCGGGGAAAAAGCGACTGTGTAGCACTTTCAGGGCTGAACTGGCGCACCTTCGCCACCCCAACTGCAACAAAACGTCCCCAAAACGGGCTGCAAAGCCGCAGAGCGACCGTTTTTGAGTGTTTTCGGCTCGTTTCAGGTCGATTCCGCGCGTTCTTGATGCGCTCACGGTGACCCCGTCTTGGCCGCCGTCACGATCCCCTGCCCGGCCGCCCAGGCATTGAGGTCATCCCGCCGGATGGCGGCCGCCATCAGCCCGGGGAACGCGTCCGGTGTGCAGGCAAATGACGGCACGCCCAATGCGGCCAGCTTGGCCGCCAGCGCATGGTCATACGACGGGGCGCCTTCGTCACTGAGCGCCAGCAAGGTCACGAACTGCACCCCACTGTCCACCAACTCGGACGCCCGGCGCAGCAACTGCTGCTCCACGCCCCCTTCATACAGATCGGAGATCAGCACAAAGATGGTGTTGCGCGGCTCGCGGATCTGAGACTGGCAATAAGCCACAGCCCCATTGATGTCGGTACCTCCGCCCAGCTGCACGCCAAACAGCAGGTCCACCGGGTCATTGAGCTGCTCGGTCATGTCCACCACGGCCGTGTCAAACACCACCAGCCGGGTACTGACCGACGGCAGCGACGCCATCACTGCCCCGAAGATGCTGGCATAGACCACCGAGTTGGCCATGGACCCGCTCTGGTCGATGCACAGCACCACCTCCCGCTGGGGCCGCCGTGCCTTGCGGCCGAAGCCGTGCAGGGTCTCCGGGATCACCGTGCGGTGGCTGGGCTGCCAGTGCCGCAGGTTGGCGCGGATGGTGCGGTGCCAGTCGATCTCCGCCAGCCGTGGCCGGCGGTTGCGCTGGCTGCGGTCCAGGGCGCCGGTGACGGCACTGCGCATCGGCTCGTCCAGCCGTTGCATCAAGGCCTCCACCACCTGCCGCACCACCTGGCGGGCCGTCTCCTTGGTGCCCGCCGGAATGACACCGGACAAGGCCATCAGGCTGGCCACCAGATGCACGTTCGGCTGGACGTTCTGCAGCATCTCCGGCTGCAGCAGCATGTCCCGCAGGTTCAGGCGCTCCAGCGCATCCTTTTGCAGCACCTGCACCACGCTGCTGGGGAAGTACTTGCGGATATCTCCCAGCCAACGGGCCACGCGCGGGGCCGAACCGCCCCGCCCGCCTCGCCGTTCGCCAGAGAGGCCCTGGCCTTGTTCGTCATACAAGGCGCTCAGGGCCTGATCCATCTCCTGCGCTTCGCCGCTCAAGCCGCCACAGCTGTCCTCGGCTTCGCCCCCCAGCACCAGACGCCAGCGGCGCAGGCGGTCGGCCTCTTCCACAGGTGCGGTCATGCCTGCACTCCCAACAACTGGCGCAACAGGGGCAACGGCAGCCTGGCGCGTGATTCATCCCAGGCGGGCGCCGCCGTGGCGGCCCCCACGGGTCCCTGGCGGGCCGCGCGCGCACCGAGGTCGCGTCGCTCGCCCTGTTCAAACGCGGCAAAGGTGCGACGCACCAGCGGCAGCACCCGCACAAAATGCTCCTCCGCCAGGCCCGCCAGCCACTGATCAACCAGCGGCCAGACGCCATCGTGATGCAGCAGCACCACCGCATTGCGGTTGAGGAAGCCGTCCAACCAGGCCGCCGCTTTCAGCGGCTCCGCGCCGCTGCTCAGGTGCAGCGACAGGGCGGTGCCTGCGTCGTCCGCCGTCAGCTCGCCTTCATCCAGCATCAGCCGCGCACACAGGCCTTGCAGCAACTCATGGGCCGTGGATCGATCGGCCAGCAGACGGATGGCGCGCCGCCACTGCTGGGCCGGCTCCCCCTGGCCCCCGGGGTCGCGCAGCTTGACGGCGGCATGAGCGGCCAACAGGTGCTCACGCATCTGCTCCGCCGCCGCATCGTCGATGGCGCTGCCCACCAGCGGCAGGCCGATGGCGGCCCGGATCACCAGGCCATCAAACACCTGCGCCACCAGCGACGCATCGGTCTGGCGGACATTGCCGTAACGGAACACATTGGCCAGCGGCGGCAAGGCGGCCATCAACTGATCGGCATCGCCGGTGTGGGCCGCGTGGTCCTGCAAGGCCCGCGAGGCCACCGCCACCGCCTCCGGCAGGTCCGCCAGCAGCACCTGGTCCACCAGCGACGCCAACGAGGCCAGGTCCGTCGCGGCGGCGCATTGTTCGGCCACCCGTGCCGTGGCCGCCGCCACCACCGAATGGCCGAAGCGGCTGGCCTCGATCAGGCGCACCGCGAATTCCGGCTGCCATTGCAGCGTCCACACTTCATGGAAGGTGCCGCGCGACGAGCGCCCCACACGGGCCAGCGAACCCCAGCTCACCGCCAGCAGTGCGAGGCGGTGCAGCAGATGGCTGCGGGCCAGGTCGTTGGGCTGGCGAAGATCCAGGTCCAGCGTCTTCTGGGTCGCTTCCGGTTTCAGCCGCAGCGATTTCTGAAGCTGTTCCAGATCGCGCTGCAAGGGCACCTTGGGCACGCTGGACGGCACCTGGCCGAGGCGGTCGCCGATGATGAGTTCCTCGCGGATGAAACCCAGCACCGACTCATCACCCAGGGTCATGACGGTGCGGGTGGCTTCGTGCAGTTCTTCCAGCCCCGGGGCGGGACGCTGCCGCAATGCCGCAAGGGTGTCAGCGAGGCGGGCGGCTTCGATCAAATGGGCGCTGGAGCAGTCCAGGTCACGTGCGCGCATCAGCCGGGCCACACGGGCCAACCAGCCCACTGCGCGCGATTGCGGGGGCTGCCCTGCCGCACCACCACTGCTGCGCCACAGATGTTCGTACCAGCCGGGGGAGTGGATGCCTGCGCCGTAGCCGCTCTGGAAGGCGAGGTGGCGATAGGTCCAGGGCACCCAGGTGCTGGCCACCTTGAGTTTGGGCAGGCCCTTGAGCAGGGTGGCATCCGCCTTGGCGGTCACCGGCGCCTTCAGGCCGCCCAGGTGCCAGGCGCCGCAGATCACGGCCACACGCTGGAAACCTTGCTTGCGGGCCGCTCGGATGCACTGGCGCATCCAGGCCTCGCGCAGGGCCTCCAGCCGCTGGCGCGCGGTGGGTGCCGGGTCGTCCTGGGGTGCGTCGGCTCGCACCGCAAGCATCGCTTCCTCGATGGCGGCAAACAGCTGCTCGCCATCGCCGCGTTCTTCCACCATGTGGTTCCACCAGGCTTCGCCGTCGGCATACCCGGCAGCGCGTGCCAGCCAGTCCAGCGGGTCGCCGCGGCGTTGAGCGTCGGAGGCATGGGGGGGCGCCTCGGGGTTCGTGTCCACCTCGGTCTGCAAGGCCAGGCCATGCGACACCGGCAGATCGATGAACCGCACAACGGCGCCGGCCGCCACCGCCCAGCGCAGCGCTTGCCATTCCGGCGAGAACTCGGCAAACGGGTGGTACACCGCCCGCCCAGGTTCATCGACGCCATGGGTCAGAAGCGCCACTGGCGGCCGCATGTCCTCGGCCTGCACATCGGCCACGAGACCATCGGCCTCGGGCGGCCCCTCAATCAGCACACAGTCCGGCTGCAGACGGCCCAGCGCCTGCAGCAGGCTGCGGGCGCAGCCCGGACCATGGTGTCGGACGCCAAAGAAATGCAAGGCCGATTCCTGGGCCGGCCGGCGGCGCAGGGAGGCAGCCGCGCCAGCGCTCACAACCGCCCCGGTCGTGTCCTGCAGTGCCTCAGGATCTTCGGGTTGGTCGCTCTGCACGTTGCTCTGCATGCTGCTCACCACCATCACACCTGTTCGCGGCAAGCCCGATACAAATCCTTCCAGTCGGCCCGCTCCTTGACCACGGTCTCCAGATATTCGGTCCAGACCACCTGATCCTGCACCGGGTCCTTCACGACCGCACCCAGCAGACCCGCAGCCATGTCACGAGGGCTCAGCACCCCGTCGCCAAAGTGGCCCGCCAACGCCATGCCACTGTTGATGACCGAAATCGCCTCGGCGGTGGACAAGGTGCCACTGGGCGACTTCACCTGGGTCTTGCCGTCTTCGGTACGGCCCTGACGCAGTTCCCGGAAGATCTGCACCACACGGCGGACTTCCTTCAACGCGGGCGGCTCGGCCGGCAGTTGCAGCGCCGCGCCCATCTCGGTGACCCGCTTCATCACGATCGACACTTCCTCGTCCTCGGTGGCGGGCACCGGCAGCACCACCGTGTTGAAGCGCCGCTTCAGCGCGGCGGACAGCTCATTCACGCCCTTGTCCCGATTGTTGGCCGTGGCGATCACGCTGAAGCCGCGCACCGCCTGCACTTCGCTGCCCAGCTCCGGCACCGGCAGCGTCTTCTCGGACAGGACGGTGATCAGGCTGTCCTGCACATCCGCCGGGATACGGGTCAGTTCCTCCACCCGCGCGATCTTGCCGGCGCGCATGGCCTTCATCAGCGGGCTGGACACCAGCGCCGCCTCGGACGGGCCGTTGGCCAGCAGTTGCGCATAGTTCCAGCCATAACGCAGCTGCTCCTCGCCGGTACCCGCCGTCCCCTGGATCAGCAAGGTGGAATCGCCGCTCACCGCCGCAGCCAGATGCTCGGACACCCAGGACTTGGCCGTGCCCGGCACCCCATACAGCAGCAGCGCCCGATCCGTGGCCAGCGTGGCCACAGCAATCTCCATCAGCCGTTCGTTGCCGATGTATTTGGGGCTGATCTGGAAACCGTTGTCCAGGGTGCCCCCCATCAGGTAACACAGCACCGCCCAGGGCGACAGCAGCCAGTTCTCCGGGCGTGGGCGCTGGTCCTGGCGCTGCAGCTCGTGCAGCTCTTCGGCGAACTGCTGCTCGGCATGTCGGCGCAGCACGTGGGCGTTGGAAGTCGTCATGGGGTCCTCGATGTCAACCGGGGCAGATGAAGAAACGCGCGACGCAGGGCCACCACCTGGGTCACGGCGGTCATGGCGTCGGCATGGGAAGCCGTCTCGCCGTCCCGATGGAACTGGGTCAGGCCCTCGAATGCATCCAGGCAGTCCGCATGCAGGACGGCGCAGCACTCGGCCAGCAAGGGGCGGACGCCATAGTCGTCCTTGAGCTTGCCGTCGCGCGCATGGGCCAGCACCAGACGGGTGACGGCTTGCGAGAGTGGCAGGCCCAGCGTATGACCGTCCAGACAGGCGGACAGCAGCACCACCAGCGGCAACCGCGCCTCCTCGACGTGGCGCTGCCAGTGGCGTTCACGTCGGTCCTGCGGCAACCACTGCAGCAGTTGCGCCGAGCGCAGGGACTGGGGCTGGATCAGGAGCGCCTCGCACCAGTCCGGTTCCCGGGTGGCCGCCAGCGCATCCAGCCAGCCACGTGTCAGGGCTTCGGCCCAGTCGGTCCGGGCCGCCCATGCAATGAGTTGCTCCGGCGTCTGGCCGGTATGGGCCTTCCACCAGGCCACCGGGACCTGGCGCACCAGTTGGTACAGCCACCACGCCCGCTCGCCGAGGGTTTCCTGCTGAGGGCGGGTCGGGATGATCTGGTCTGCTTCCCAGTCCGGGGCCACCGCCGTGGGAGGCTCCAACGTCCAGGCTCGGCCCCACAGGCCCTTCGGCGCGTGGAGCAAGGCCGCCAGACGCGCTTGGGCACGGCGGGTATGGGCTGCCCCCGCAATCTGCATCAGCAGACGCACGGAAAGATCGCGCACCTCGCGGCTACGGTCGGTGCGGCAGCGCTCCAGCAGGGGTTCATCGTCCGGCCCGATGCCGATCTCCAGCACGGGCAACAACTCCAGCCGCTCTTTGGCCGGCAGGCCAGGCAGGGCCTGGGCCAGCCGCTCGCGGGCGGCTGCCGGCGCCGCCCGACGTTCGTGCTGGAGAAAGGCGCGCCGTTGTTCCAGCGTGCCTTCGGTCCAGTGGCTGTCCTGCGGCGCTTCACCGCTCACACCGGCGGCATACCGCCATTCATCACGTTGAGCCGCCAGCCACAGGCCGCGCTCGCCCAGCACGGGCAGCAGGTCCGGACGCAGCGCGGTGGCGCGTCGGCCGAGTTCCAAGGCTTGCGGCAGCAGGTGCGCGGGCAGGCGATAACCGGCATCGCCCAAGGTGCTGAAGACAAACGAATGCAGTCGGGCCGGCCCGTCCTGCAAGGCCCATTGCAGCAGCGGCTGCAGGGGTGCGGGTGCGCAGGGGCGATGGTCGGCTGCAGCAGGCGCGGGGGGAGGAACCATGGCGGCGGTGGGGCGGGCGCCGGCCAACTGGCAAGGGGCCAGGACGGCGGCCGCGCGAAGCACAGCGTCCGCCGGACTGCGCGTTGCCGCGCCGGTCTGAGCGATCAGCTCACCCATCTCGCCGGGCCATGCCGGCAGCGGCCCACTCTGGCGCTCGGTGCCCACCATCAGCGTGGGCAGCAAAGGAGTCCATGCACTCATGCCTGGCTCCTGATCCAGATCGGCCGGGGGTCGGCACCCGACCAGGCCGTCAACGGCAACAGGCGCTCGCCGTCCCATTCACCGGCCACGGTCATCGGATGCCCGCCCGAGGCGGCCATCAACAGCCAGCGTTCCTGCTCGCCCATGGACAGCGGCAAGGACTGGCCCCCGGCCTGAAGCTGCGCGCCGGCTTCGGTCACCACCGCCACGGCATCGGTGAGCACCATCGGATGCAGCAGCACGAAAGGGTGGGCGGCGATACGTTCGGCCACACGTTGCCATTCGGCGGCCCAGGGATCGGTGGGGAGGTCAATGGTGAGATCGGTGTTGAGGTCAGTGGTGGGATCGCTGGTGGAGGCGAGGCTGATACCGCTTGCGGAATCACGGCCCTTATCACTCGTGGATTCGCGGCGGGTGTTGCTGTTGATGGGCGTTGCGACGCCCACAGCCTTGCCGGCAGGTGCAGGCACGCGGGTCGGAAGGTGGGCCGACAGTTGCGGGGGCGCCACCGTCATGGGCTGCAGGTTCAAGGCATCCCCCTCCTCCTGCCGCTGCACGACCAGCGCTCGCATCGGGCTGGCCCCCGGAAACGTGGCCAGCGTGGCCGCGACGGCGGTGCCCGGCACCCATAGGCCGTTGAATCCCTTGCCGCCATGGGCATGTTCCAGCAGCCACGCCCGGCGCCCGGTCTGCTCGCCCTGCAGCCACACCCGTCGCTCCATCAGACGGCCTTCACGTTCTTCGATCACGGCAGCCAGCACCGCCCAGCGGTCGTCCACCCGTTCGCCGCTGGCCAGTACGTCGGCCTGGTCCACCGGCCAGCCGCACAGCGTACGCAAGTCCGCCTGGACCGGCGCTGGCAACTGCTCCCGACGGGTCAACGCCTCCGTCGCCAGTTGCAACAGGCCCAGCTGGACGATCATGCGCTCCGGCCAGTCCGCGCCCTGGCGCCATACGTCGGCGGCGGCCTGCAGCCGTTGGCCCAGGCCCGGTGCCTGCGCATCCACCATGCGGGCAGCCATGGTGCGCCAGCCCTGGATCGATGCCGCATCCAAGGCACCCAGGCCACGGGCGATCTGGTCGCCCAGCCAGCGCTGGAGTTCCTGGGCGGCGGCCTCGATGCGCTGCCAGCGCTGGGCCTCCCGCTTCAGCGAGGCATCGTCCGTCGCTCCATCCGCGTCGCCGGTCTCGCGCTGGGCCGCACGCGCCTCGGCGCGGTGGGTGGTGTCGCGGTCGCGTTCTTCCTTTTTCTCCGCACGTTCATGGCGGGACAACAGCCATTCGGCCACCCAGGCCGGCGGCTCGGTGGCGCTCAAGCTGGCGGCGGTCTGCACCCGCATCAACAGCAGGGCCAGGCCATGCTTGCAGGGAAACTTGCGGCTGGGACAGGAGCATTTGAAGGCGGGCCCACTCAGGTCCACCTGGGTTTGATACGGCTTGGAGCCGCTGCCTTGGCATTCACCCCAGAGCGCCGATTCATTGGCCCCCAGCAGCGGCCATTTGGCGGGTGAGGTCAGGCCCCTGGCCGCCTTCGCCGATGCATCGTCCGGCGCCAGCGCCAGGACGCCCTCCATGGTCAGCGACATGCTGGCCCGCTCCCGATTGGATTTTTGATGGTCGGCAGTCTAGCCACATTCGATGACGGCCACGAAACGTCCAAAGTCACATGCCACGTCCCGTTCGTTCGCGAGACACTGCATGGAGGCGACCCCCGATTCACGGGGGAAGCGTCTCGAACCCCGATCGCTTCGATGCATTCGGGCTTCCGGCTGTGGGGAAGTGTTGCTTGAATGCCCCTCGTCAACGTGGAGGGCCTCGCTGATCAAAGGCCACTTGCCGATACTTCGGGCAGTCGTCCTCGACAGCGACATGAATCGGGCCCCGCGCCGGAGCGCCCCCCTTCTCTATCGGACAGCCATGCGATATCAGAATCCCCTCGCCGCTTCTCCTGCTGTGGCCTCGACCGCTGTTGGTCAGGCCCCTCGGTTCAAACATCGTTCTGGCAGCGTCCTTGCGGGCGTGCTGGCCGCAGCTTCCACATTGTTAAGCGCCTGCGGCGGTGACAGCGACTCCAGCACTGACAGTGGCGTGACCGTCACGTATGCCACGCTGGTGCGTGTGGCCGCCGAGGCGGTGGGCAGTCATTGCACGGCAGGTGGCGCGCGAATTGAATCAGGCATGGACCTCGATTCGAATGGCGTGCTGGCCGACAGTGAAGTCACTTCGACGCAATATGTCTGCAATGGTACGCAGGGATCCACGGGGTCCACCGGCGCCGATGGCAGCTCGGGCAGCAATGGCTTGTCGACCCTGGTGCGTGTGCAGGCCGAAGCGGTGGGCAGCAACTGCGCGCAGGGCGGCTCGGCCGTGCTGGCCGGACTGGATACCAATGCCAATGGCGTGCTGGACAACAGCGAGGTCACCAGCA
This sequence comes from Roseateles sp. SL47, assembly GCF_026625885.1. NCBI lineage: Bacteria > Pseudomonadati > Pseudomonadota > Betaproteobacteria > Burkholderiales > Sphaerotilaceae > Roseateles > Roseateles sp. SL47. Next base: position 803,932 of record NZ_CP113068.1, read on the forward strand.
CCAGCTACGTTTGCAGCGGAGCTACCGGCGCCACGGGCCCTACCGGCAGCACGGGCAGCGCCGGTAGCGATGGCTACAACAGCCTGGTGCTGCTCACCACCGAAGCGGCGGGGGCCAATTGCACTTACGGTGGGCAGCGTGTGCAGTCCGGGCTGGACACCAACCGCAATGGCGTTCTGGACAGCGGCGAAGTCACCACCACCACCTACCTCTGTAGCGCCGCCCCGGCCGATACGCAATGGGTCAACGTGACTGGCGGCAGTGTGCAGGCCGCCTCCAACACCGGCTACCTGGCCAACGCCAGCACATTGGTCACCATCACCCTGCCCGCCTCGCCCGCCATTGGCGACTGGATCAAGATCACCGGCGTCGGCACGGGTGGCTGGACGGTGGCGCAGAACGCGGGCCAGCGCATCAGCACCCGGGGCCTGCCCGGTGGCATGGCGCTGACCTGGGCATCCGAATCTCTTCCGGGCAGTTGGTCCGGCGTGGCCATGTCCAGCGATGCGACCCGGCAAGTGGCTGTATCCTCGGCCGGCAACGTGTATGTGTCCACCGACTCCGGGGGCAGCTGGATACTGCGAAAGACCGGACCGGCCCTGTCGGCCGTGGCCAGTTCCTCCGACGGCCTGAAGCTTGCGGCCTGTTCCAACGGCGGCCCCATCTACCTCTCGACGGACGGCGGCGTGAACTGGGTGGATGACGGCAGCGCCAGGGCCTGGGCCGCCATTGCGAGTTCGGCCGATGGCACGCGGCTGGTCGCCGCTGCGTATCTGGACGGCATCTATACCTCCTCGGACAGCGGCGCCAGCTGGACACTGCGCGAGAGTAGCCGCCCCTTCCGCGCGGTCAGCTCGTCCTCCGACGGTCGGGTGCTGGTGGCCGGTACCAATGGCGACCAGCTCTACGTCTCCACCGACTACGGCGTCACCTGGACCGCCCGGGCCACCAATGAGTATTGGTGGGGCGTGACGTCTTCGGCGGATGGCACCCGCCTCTATGCAAGCGTCGACACCGGCTATATCTGGACCTCGACCGACTACGGCACCACCTGGGAACGCCAAGACAGCACCCGCAACTGGCGAGGCATCACCACCTCCCAGGACGGCCGTTATGTCGTGGCGGTGACGGATGGCAGCCTCATCTATCAATCCACGGACTTCGGCAGCAGTTGGCAACCCACGGCCGACGCAGGCGCCTGGACCACCGTGGCCAGCAGCAGTGACGGGCTGACCCTGCTGGCAGGGAAAGTCAATGTCGATCTTTATGGCGGGGTGCGGCGTTCCTACACCACGCTCGGCGTCACCGGCTACATCTCGGGCGGGCAGGACGACGCGCTGCAGCTTCAGTATGTCGGTGGGGGGACCTTCATTCCCATCAGCTATGTATCGGCCAACCTGACCTTCACGGTGAATTAAAGCCAGCCGACACCTTTTCGTCTTGATTGTGTCCAACGGTGAAGAAATCCACTTTAGGACCAATTGCAGCGGCCCCCTGCGATCCCTGGGTTGAGCCCAGGGACTGAGAGGGCCCAGACGCTAGTCCTCATTACGGTTTTTCACGAAACCGTGGACGCTGACGCTGCCGCGTCAACGAACATGCAGCCGGCTCTCAACGCCCGCGCTCCCTCACCAGAACAACGCCATCGCCCCCGACGGGAAGCCAGGCGAAGCGACCGCTGACCTCGATCGCCCCACCGCACCTGACGTGCGGGCGGCGCATCCGGGCGGCGCTTATGCACCGGGGCGCGAGCGACCGAAGAGTCGTGTTCAACAGCGGAGGACGCATGTTCAAAAAGAAATCCCTGGTCGCCTGCCTGGGGCTGGCCGGCCTGTGTGCCAGTGCTGCCCATGCGGCATTGCCGGCCACCCTGAGTTACGCGGTCAACAACCGGTGGAGCGGCGGCTACTGCGCCACCGTGAAAGTGACCAATCCCAACACCACCTCGATGACCTGGAGCGGCACGCTGCGGATCGAGGGCTCGGTCAGCAATGTCTGGAATGCCGAATGGAAGGCCAGCGGCAACCTGCTGACGCTGCAGGGCATTGCCTGGAATCGCATCCTGGCGCCGCTGGGCAAGAACGAAACGGTGCGCTTCTGCGCGACCACCACGGCTGCGGCGCCGGCGCCCTCTCCGGCACCCGCTCCTTCTCCAGCTCCGGCACCGGCGCCCACCCCTGCACCTGCGCCGACGCCTGCACCGGCGCCCGCCCCTGCACCTGCGCCGACGCCTGCACCGGCGCCCGCCCCTGCAGCGCCCGTCGTGGACGCCGGCACCACCCTGACCAACTGGTACACCGGCACACCAACGGCCCCCACCGTCACGCCCGGCACCTGGCGCGCGGGTGGCCCCAATCCGGAACAAGCCGCTTTCAAGCTGGTGAAGGAAAGCGCGCACTTTGCGTTCTATTCGGACGAAGCCATTTCCGACGCCGACCTGACCCTGGCCGTCAACACACTGGAAACCACGGTGTGGAGTTCGCTGTTCGGGTCGGGGCTGTACATGCCGGAGCCCTTCTACAACAAGGCCGACAAGATCAAGCCGGCGATTCACATCCATTCCGGCTGGGGCCTGACCGGTGGCGCCTGGGTGGACAGCGCTCGCAATCTGCACATGGGCATGTGGATTGCGCCAGATGCCCTTCGCGACCACTGGGGTCTGACGCATGAGTTCACTCACGGATGGCAATCGTGGGCGGCGAACAACGGCGGCCTCGTCTGCAACGCGTCCAATACCTGCGGCTGGGTCTTCGAAAGCCATGCCAACTTCACCCCGCATCAATTGCCGGAATACAAGAGCGACGTGCATTGCTCCGAGATGCTGCCCAACGCGCCGCATCTCTACCTGGGGTCCACCCGCGACCGCTATTGCAACTGGCAGTTCATGGAATACCTCAAGGACCGTTATGGGCCCGAGGCGGTGACGCAGATCTGGACCACCTCCGGGGCGGATCCGTTCACCAACATCCAGAAGGCGCGGGGCTGGACGGTGTCGCAGCTGAATGACTTCTTCGGCGAATGGGCCATGCACAACGTGACCTGGGACTACAAGGCCACGCCGGATGCCTTCCGCAACAGCTACGGCAACATCGCGCTGACCGACAAGGCCGAGCGGATGCGCCGCCTGATGCCGCTGGAAGCGCTGGACACCAGTTGGGCCGCCAACCGCCGCTTTGTGTCGCCCTACTACGGCTCGCCGCAGCGCTTCGGCTACAACGTGGTGCGGCTGTATCCGGAAGCCGGTGCCACCACCGTGACGGTGAAGTTCCGCGGCATCGACCAGACCGGTGCCAATGCCGACTTCCGCTGGGGCCTGGTGGCCACCAACTCGCAGTTCACCTCGTCGCGTTACAGCGGCTTGCAGAAGGGGCTGGACGGTGAGCTGACCTTCAAGGTGAACACGGGCGAGCCCCTGTTCCTCGTGGTGACGGCGACGCCGACAGTCTTCAAGAGCATCACCTGGGACCAGGCCTATGGGTCGATCAACCGTTACCGCTACATGGTGGAACTGGCCGGCGCCTGGCCGCAAGGCTTCCAGGGCGGTCAACGGGATCTCTGCCCCACCGGCACCGTCCGCCACAGCAACGGCGGTGGCTGCGCACCGACCACCACACCGACCACGGTGTATGTCGGCCCTTACGCCACCATCCTGCCGAACGGACGCGCCAACGGCAACGCCCGCATCGAAGACCAGGCCATCGTGGTGAACGGAACGGTCTCGGACAGCGCCGTCGTGGGCGGCCTGAGCATCGTGGGCATGAGCGGCAGCCCCTGGGGGAACAACACCTTCAACGTGAGCGGGTCCGCGCAGGTGCGCACCACCTTCTACCCGCTGGGCTTCTTCGAGGCCAGCCAGGGAGCGTCCGGCACGCTCAACCTGCACGGGGATGTGGAATACCGCGGCGTGGGCTTGAACCTGAGCAGTGGTTATCGGTCCGGCTTTGTGGACGCGACCTCCACCGTAGGGCTCTCCACCGACGTGAATCCGAAAACGGCGCCCGTGTGGCGGCCGTGATCCACGGTTGAGCGACTGAAGGGGAGCAACGCTCCCCTTTTTTCATGGCGGCTCTCGCATCGCGGGTCCCAGGAAGCCGCGACAGCCCGGATGCAAGCTGTTTGTCGTGGCTGACACCCGCAGCAATCAAGAAGCAACACACCGTTAACAGCGTGTCGCACCCGCGCTGGAGGCACGGCGCCCCCGCCGATTCATCTCTAGTCGGCTGCGCCGCCCACGCCTCCCTGGAGCGCGGGGCCTTCAGCGCCCTGAACCACCAGCGGATCACCGCTGTTCAAGGGGATGAAACCGCTTTCCTGCGCTTACGAATCTGCAAGTCGTGTTGCACCGTTCTTGGGCGTCCGCTCCGAATAATCGCGCCTCGCCCGGCCATGGCGGCTGCCGCCCCTTGTGTTCGGACACGGCCTCGCCCACGCCTCTGGGGCGACACAACATTGCAAGGACTTTCCATGACTGTGTCTTCCACGCGCGCCTCCGGCGCGACCAGCACGCTGCGGCTGCATCCTCTCTCTCTGTCCCTGGCGGTTGCCGGCCTGCTGGTCGGTTGCGGCGGCGGCAGTGAACCGAATGCGCAGGAAGCCCGCCTGGGTGCTTCCGGCAGCACCGCCTCGGCCACGGCATCGCAGGTCTGCCTGTTCGAGCACGTGAACTATGTGGGCGCCAGCCTCTGCCTGACCAGCAGCTCCAGCTGGATCGGCCGCACCTGGAATGACCGGGCGTCCTCGCTGAAGGTGCCGACGGGCTACAAGGTGGAGCTGTTCTCCGACATCAACTATGGCGGCCGGGTGCTGACCGTGACGGCGAATACGCCGTCGCTGGTGCCGTCTCGTTTCAACGATGTGGTGTCGTCGGTCCGCATCACCGCACCGACCGCGCCCCCGCCCGCTCCGGCGCCTGCCCCGGCCCCCGCTCCTTCTCCGGCCCCTGCGCCTGCCCCGACCCCCAGCAACCTGACGCTGGCCTCGGTGCAGTTTGCCCAGTCCATGCTGTATGGCAGCAATGACGACCAGCTGGTCCTGGTGGCCGGCAAACCGGCGCTGCTGAAGGTGAATGTGACGACGCCGGCATCGCCCGCCACCATGCCCACCGCCACGGTGAAGGTGGAGAACACCGTGGACGGCACCAGCCGCGACCTGACGCTGGCCGCCCCGCGCCGGGGTCTGCCAACGACCGTCTCGGCCGTTCCGTCCTTTGACGATGCCTACACCGTGACGGTGCCGGCCGAGCTGGTCAAGGCCGGCCTGAAGGTGACGGTGAATGTGGCCGGTGTGGCGGCGCAAAGTTTCACGCCGCGTGTGGGCGGCGGCACCGCCATGCGCTTCATCCCGATCGCGGTGAAGATCGCCAGCACCACCGGCCAACTCCCGGCGGACCAGAGCGCTCACCTGCGCGCGCTGTTCCCGGTATCAACGGTCACGGCGCAGACGCATCCGACCTATGTGTCCACCCGTGTGACGACCCTGCCGACCACGGACGACCAATGGAGCGACGCCTTCGGCAAGATCCTGGGTGAACTCTCCGACCTGCATGCGCTGGAACGCGCAGCCCGCCAGGACTACTACTTCGGCTTCATCCCCAAACGCACCTGGGGCCTGGCCGGCCTGGGCTACATGCCGGGCAACTCGGCGGTGAGTTTTGACATGCCGAGTGCGCCGGACACGGTGCGCGACGTGGTGGCGCACGAGCTGGGCCACAACTTCTCGCTGCCGCATGCGGCCTGCGGCGGCGCTGGTGAACCGGACCCCAACTATCCGTACCCGGACGCCAACCTGGGCAAGCCGGGACGCTACATCTGGAGCTTCCTGTCCGACACCAACACCTTCTATGACCCGCGCCCGACGGACCGTCACGACATCATGAGCTACTGCGGTGGTGTGGTCTTCTCGGACTACAACTACCGCCTGATGCAGACCTTCCTGACGCCGGCCGACGGCCCCACCACCAAGGCGGCCTCGGTGAATGCAGCGCCGGACCAGGACGTGCTGCTGATCAGCGGCAGCATCCGCGGCAAGCAGATCGAGATCAATCCGGTGAAGACGCTGGTGTCCAAGCCTGAAACCAGCAGCGGCCCGTATGTGCTGCGCCTGCAGACCTCGGCCGGCCAGATCGTGGATTACGCCTTCACGCCGCAAGCGCTGGACCATGAGGGTGAACTGCTGCACTTCCGCGTGCTGGTGCCGAAGCTGGACAACATCGCCAGCATCAGTGTGCTGCGTGATGGCAGCACGCTCACGCAAGTGGCGGCCCGCGCCACCAATGCCCGTCAGCGCTCTCTGGCGGCAGGCACCAGCAAGGCGCTGGTGCAGGTGCAGGAGACCCGTGGCCAGGCGGTGTTCCGCTGGGATGCCGAAGCCACGCCTTTCCTGAGCGTGACCTGGACAGACGGCACCCGCCGGCTGAACCTGGCGCAGGACCTGAAGAATGGTCAGGCGACGCTGGACACGAGCGCCCTGCCGGCCGGCGGGAAGTTCGAGCTGGTGGTGTCGGACGGCCTGAATGCGCAGCGTGTGGAGCAGGCGCGTTGATGCGCGGCGGCTGAGCGCGCAAGCCGCCGGCTGAACGCTGGCGGCTGATGTGGCAACCGGAAGAAAGCCATCCCCAAGCAGCTCCGATCAGGGGCTGCGGGGATGGCTTCGGTGTTTTGGGGCCCGCCGGGGAATGACGGCGGCTGTGCGGATCAGTGGCCGGCCATCACCTTTTGGGACGGACGCCGGCGACGGATGCACAAGCCCAGAAGACCCAGGCCGGAGGCCATCATGGCGTAGGAGGCGGGTTCCGGTACAACACTGGCCGAGAACTGGGTGATGACACCTGAGTAGTCGACGGAGTGCGAGACGGCACCCGTGCTGGTCACCCACTGCAGGCTGACCGTATTCGTGCAGGCGGCACACCAAAAGTCGTCCCTCAGCAAGGCGGTAAACGACTGGGCGGACATGAGTGGGTTCTGATCGAGAGTGTTTGCCGCCACCTGTTCCGAGCGGGAGATGAGGAGCGATGCCCAATACTGTGAGCCGCCTTCCACCCAGCTCAGGCTCTGCTGAATCGAGAGCTGGCGGTAGCCTTGGCCCTGGCTGTCTGGGGCCGACCACCAAATGCCCCGATCCACGGTGGCGCCGACGGACCCGCTGACCGCAGCATCCACAGGTACCGTGATTCCGAACGGCTGAAGCATGCCCATGGCCTTCGTGAGATCGGCAGGGTGGCTCAGCGGCTGCGAGGCCATGGTCTGCAGCGTCCCCTGGTAACGCGACTGGTCGGCACCGCTGAAGTCGAATGCGAAGAGGTCCGGGCTCCCTCCGACGCCAAGGTCCACGGACAGAGACTGGCCCCATTGCTGCGGCGTCAAAGCCACGGTGGAGGTGGAAGGCACACACCCCGGCGCCTCCCACAGGCAACTCACCGTGTTGGTGGTCCCCGTCAGGGTCGCTGAAACATTCAGATCGAGTTGTTGTGCTTGCGCGCTCAGGCTCAAGCTTGCAATGAGCGCGCCAATCGCGGCGGCGCGGTGGTGGTCGGTCAAGCTCCGCTCCCGATGGAGGATATTCGCCGGGCACACCGGGCTGTTCTCGAAAACAGTCCGGCGTGTCGGCAATATTTCGTTTTGTTAAGGGCGCGGATGTTAACGGAGCCGACGGGGTGGAGACGCCGCAGGGGACGTCCGGATCGGGGGGATCACGCCATGCTCAGCCCTTGCTGAGCGATTCCACAACGGGGCGCAAGCGCTGGGAGAGGTGCCCACGGTCCCATCCCGCCATCTCTTGCAGGGGCGTCCGTTGGCCCAGTTGCTGCGCGGCCAGTAGGCCGACGTAGTAGCCAACGCGAGGGGGCCAGGCGCCGCGATAACCCGTGTCCAGAAAAGGTATCGATGCCGCCGGGTCCTGGCTCTCCCACACATCGAGCATGGCCCGCGCGGCCCGTTGCAACACGGCAGGAGGTGTGGCGGTTAGTGCCGCGTCGTCCAGCAGCACCTGCGTCAGGGTGGCATTTGGATGGAGTTGCTGGCTTGCGTAGGTGGCCAAGCCCTCGACCCACAAAGCCTCGTGCACACGCGGCGCCGGATCCAGGCTGATCAGCGGTGCGCGCTGCGCGTGATAGCAGTGGAACCACTCGTGGGCAAACAACACGGCAGGGTCCGCATCAACACCGTGAAAGCGCAGGATGCCATCCGGGGCGAAGAACAGCGGCAAGGGTTGACCGGGGCCCTGGGGCTCCAGATGCGCGTCGAACGTGAACAGAGACGGCATCAGCCAGACCGGGGAGACCTTGACTTGAAAGTCAGGCAAGGCCTGTGTGAAATGGGCCTGCTGGGTTTCGTACATGGCCGCAAAGGCACGATGCAAGCGTCGGGCGGCGTCGGCCATGCCGTCGAACTTGGGAAGCCAGGCCCGCACCCGCGGCGAGGTCACAGTGAGGCCTGCCAGCCGGTATGCGGCAGCGTTGGGCTCGAAAAACTCGGCCATCAGTCGTTCGACACGCCGGAGCGGGTCGAACGCCCGGCCTTGGTCATAAGGCTTCCAGAATGCTGGCATCAGATCCGTGAACCCCGCTGGCGGGCGCGTCGCCAGAGCCGCTGCGGGGCCCGCGAGACTGCTTGTGGGACCCAGCGTCCAGGCCGCAGTGAGCTGGAGCATGAATCGGCGGTGCATGGGGAGTGGTCGCATCGGGTGGATTGTGCAGTGGCACGAGGCAAGGAGAGGTATCCGCAAGAGCACGTTTGCCACGGGTGGGCGCTTGCCTCCGTAGTTGCGCCCCCCTAGCGCGTCGGCCTGGACAGAACCGAGAGATACCGCGAGGGGAGCGAGTCGAAGTCCACGGGACGGTGCCGTCCAGTCGCGCCCTGAAGAAGTCGTCCGTGGCCATCAACTCGCCTCCCAAAACTCCCAGCAATCGCTGCGGATTGAATAGCTTCCTAGGAGTTCTGACCATCGACATTCACCCCAAAAACCTAGTGTTCATGAGGGTTGGCGGGGTTCTGCAGGGCCGACCAATGAAGATCTTTGGAGTGAACAACAGCACTTCGCGCGGTAGCAGGCCTTGCTGCCGGGCAAGCCCGGGCGTGGCTCGGAGAACAAATCGCCGTTCGTGGCGGCCGTGTCGCTCAACGACAAGGGGCGTCCGCAATTCCTCAAGCTCAACCGCATCAGCGGCTTCACGGCCGAGGCGATCAAGGCCTGGCGCCAGGCTCGCTGATCGTCAGCGACGGGCTGGGCTGCTTCGCGGCAGTGACGACGGCGGGTTGCACGCACAAGCCCGTCGTCGTGGGCGACCGCAAGCCGCGCGACCTGCCGCAGTTCCAGTGGGTCAACACGATCCTGGGCAACCTTAAAACCACGCTGCACGGCGCATTCCACTCGTTGAGCTGGCCCCAGCACGCCGACAGCCATCTCGCCGCATTCGCCTATCGCTTCAATCACCGTTTCGATCTGCGCGACTTGCTCGCACGGCTGATCGTGGACGTCGCTCGCTGTCCGGCTCGCCCTATCCTGGCTATCAGAGGCGGGTCTGAGGCACATTACTAATCAGGTCGCGCTATGTGTGGTGAAGCCTCTGCGGCAAGGATTGAATCAGCCCCATGAGTTATCAATTTGAACTGCTTCCGCCGCCGCCTCGCAAAGAGCGCGGTTTGCGTACCTTGACGCTGTACTACCCGTGGTCGCAGACGACCGTGCTCTATAAGCTAGACGAGTTGGGCCTGCGCGCGTTACGCATCCTCGGGCCTGTCGATTACAGGATGCCCATCAAGCCGCGATCCCGCTGCGCCGCGCTGCAGCCCCAGGACCAAGCTAGTGCGGGAAACAAGGGCAAGGTGGGCTGAATCCTTGCCCGACCAAGCTATCCCGACAACTGGGCTGAGCGACTTCATCGCAGCCTCGGCCGCGGAACATGGTGCGGTCTACGAGCCCACGGGTCTCTAAGGCTCATCGTCAGCGTCAACGTCTGTTCGCGTTCTCCGGCGAAACGGACGCGACGACTTCGCGGAACGCGCCGCCGTTCACGCTCTCGTAGAACGACGCAATCCACCGCTGGCTATCAGGCGCCCATTCCAGCAGGTTGTACGAAAGAGGCGAGCCCTCAGCGCCGAGCGAGCTCCCTCTTCCCTGAACCGAGGACTGACCCGGCTCACAGCGCGTGAAAGGGATGGCTGGAGCAGATCAGTGATCTCCCAATTTTCAAGTGATGGTTGGAACGCGATAGCATGAACTTTTCGAACGTTACGGAACTCCTGGGCACCTTTTATCCTGAAACGCAACTAAAGCAGTTTTTGGATGCGTTGGGGTTCCATGGAAAGCCCCGGCTGCCAAGAGACTCAACCAACGCACACTTGCTGCGGCACGATCTTGGGATCGAAATCATCTTCACCGGCGAGCGCTATTTGGATCAGCCCATGCGAGAGTATCCGGAAGGCGCACTTGTGTTTGAGTGCATCAGCTTCTATGGTGCAAAGGACTCAGATTTTTCGCGATTTGACGGGCCATTGCCGCATGCGCTTGAATTTGGCTTGACATTGAAGCAGCTGTCATCCGTATTCGGACAGCCAGCCTTCTTTGACGAGGAATTGGCGCTGGCTCGCTGGGACCTCCCGCAGCACGCCGTCTTCGCAAACTTCGATCGTGAGGGATGCTCGGACGTCTACAGCTTCCAGACGCCAGTGACCGACGCCTAAGTGGCAGCGCCAACCGACGTCCGCATCCTCTCGCCTCACTTGAACACAATCTAAGCGTGCATTTCCACGATAGATGGGTTCGGCGTAAGCTAGCTTAAATCAGCTAAGGACATATCCCACAAGACATGCCATCAAGTTCGGTTCTACATTGACTCCAGCGAAAAGGCCTGGTCGCTTCCGTTTTTAAAACAGGAGGAACTAAGTGACCCATGATGCAGAAAGCATGACCGAATTGACTGTTGAGCAATGTGAACTCGTTTGCGGCGGACTAAAAATCGAAGGGTCGCGCCTCAGCGAGAACTTGGTTGATATGCGCTCATGCACTCCATTTGACGTGTATATCAATCCAGGAAGCGGAATTCCTGGTTCCTGCGACAACCCACGGTTTAGAAACTAAGGAGCATCGATGGCCAACTTCCCTCCCATTCGCAGATGGCTGCGCCAGTTGGCCATTTCCGTTTTAAGTGCTGCCGTTGTTCCAGCAATCGCGGCAGCGCTCCCGCAAGCGCCCTCTCTGCCTGAGCCCCTGCTGCACGCTCGCTTCTACGCCTGGGGCTGGGTGGGCACCCCCGCCGAGCAATCACCCGAAGAACGCGCAGCACGCAAACTGGCAAAGGCCTGGCCCGCCCAGCAACTCGTCCAGGCCCTTCCGCAGGCCAATGCCGAAGGCAAGCTCTACATCCTGTGCATCATCCGGCGCCTGCACCCTTCGCAGTATTCGAGCGCCTTGCGTGAGGCCGGCTTGGCACCGGATGCCACCGTGTCCGTGTTTGCAGGCTCGGTCCTGCAGACCCTGCCCGCCCGCCAGTTGGTCGATCAACTGGAGCGCAGTCGGTGCGAGCCCCTGACATGGCCGGACTCCGGCCCGCCATCAGCCTCAGCGGCTCGACCCTCCCGCTGAGATTCACGCCGGGGTCCGCCCCCGCACTCAGCCCAAGAAGTTGTCTTTCCAGGCATCAAACGGGGCTTGCCACCGCTCCTGTGCGGCCTTCACCACCAGATCCGGATCCTTGACGGCCTCCAGTCCAAACGTGGTGTGCAGCCATTTCCGATAGACATGGAGAGCGTCGCTGCCGTCGTCCTGGTCTTCGTCATCATCGTCGTCTCCGACGTAGAAGTGTGAGCGTCCAGCCACCCCATCTTGAACCCCGGGCCGAAGCCTAGGAGCCTCGTGTCCACCATAACTCTTGGTGGACACGTGACTACTATTCTTAACAATCAGGCCGGTCCACGCCGGCGGCGGCGTGTGCATAGCGACGAATTCAAGGCGCGCGCGGTGGCCAGTTGCATGCAACCCGGCATGTCGGTGGCGGCCGTGGCGATGGCGCACGGCGTCAACGCCAATCTGCTGCGTCGCTGGGTGCGCGAGGCCGAGATGAAGCCGCCGGCGCGCGACCTCGCCCAGGTTGCTGAACAACCGGTGCAGGCGACTCGGCGCGAGACTCTGTTCGTGCCGGTGAACCTGCCGCCGCCCGCCGCTCCCACTGCGCAAGTCGACATCCGCATTGAGCTGCAGCGCGGCGCGGCGGCCGTCACGGTGACGTGGCCGGTCAGTGCGGCGGCTGAGTGCGCGACCTGGATGCGCGAGCTGCTTCGATGATCCGCATTGATGCCATGTGGCTATCGGCCGAGCCCATCGACATGCGTGCAGGCACCGAGCGGCTGCTCGCTCGCGTGGTCCAGGTGTTCGGCGTCGCCCAGGCCCACCACGGCTACCTCTTCGCCAACGCGCGTGGCACGCGCATCAAGTTGCTCGTGCACGACGGCTTCGGCGTGTGGTGCGCCGCCCGACGGCTGAACGTCGGGCGCTTTGTCTGGGCGGCGGGCTCCACGCCATCCCTGGCGCTCACCGCTGCGCAGTTCGACGCGCTGGTGTTGGGCCTGCCGTGGCAGCGCCTGCCCGAGCACAGCAGCATCACGCGGGCTTGAGCGTGGCGGGCGCGTCCCGTGAATCGGTTGACAGTGCATCTGCCGATAGGCCTCATGGGCCAGCCCTGGCACGATGCCACGCATGCTTGGCATACCTGGTCTTCCCCCCGTTGAACCACAGGGCCTCTCGCCCGAGGTCGCTGCGCTGATCGCCCAACTGCGCCAACAGGTGCAGGAGCAGACGCAGCAGCTCGCCCAGCGTGACCAAGCGCTGGCCGAGCGCGACGCGCAGCTGCAGCGCAAGGACCGCGAGATCGCCTTGCGCGAGGCCAAGATCGAGAAGATCAACTTCGAGCTCGCGCGCCTGAAGCGCTGGACGTACGGGTCCAAGTCCGAGGCCATGAACGCCGACCAGCGGCGCCTGTTCGAGGAGACGCTGGCCGAGGACGAGGCCGCGCTGCAGGCTCAGCTGGAGCGGCTGCGCCGCGAAGCCGAGGCAGCCGCAGCGGCCGCCGGCACCAAGCCCAAGGCGGCGCCGCGCAAGCCCCGTCGCAACGCCTTGCCCGAGCACCTGCGCCGCGTGGAGCATCGCCATGAGCCCGACAGCACCGACTGCCAGGAGCCTGGCTGCGGACGCGCCATGAAGCGCATCGGCGAAGACGTCACCGAGCGGCTGGACATCGTGCCGGCGGAGTTCTTCGTGCATCGCCACATCTACGGCAAGTGGGCATGCCGGCACTGCCAGGTGCTCAAGCAGGCGCCCAGCGTGCCGGAGATCGTCGAGGGCGGCATCGCCGCCAGCGGGTTCCTCGCGCACACCGCCATCAGCCGCTTCGTGGACCACCTGCCGTACTACCGGCAGGAGAGCATCAACGCCCGTTCACGCGTGCACACCCCGCGCTCGACCTTGGCGGCCGGCGCGGGCCAGGTCGGCGCAGCGCTGGAACCGTTGTACGAGCTGCACAAGCACTTCGTCCTGGACTGCCCGGTGCTGCATGCGGACGAGACGTCGGTGGCCCTGCTGGACCCCGGAGCGGGCAAGACCCGCAAGGCCTACATGTGGGCCTACGCGCGAAGTTGGCACGACGCGATGCCGGGTGTCGTCTACGAATTCTGCCGAGGCCGCGGGGCGCAGTACCCCGTGGCATTCCTGGGCGGCGACGACAGGCTCGGCTTGCGACGATGGACCGGGACACTGCTCACCGACCGCTACGGCGCCTACGACACCGTGGTCGACCCGCAGCGTTACCCCGGTCGCATCAGCGCTGCCTGCGCGGCGCATGCACGCCGCAACTTCGAAGAACTGACCAAGGTCGGCACCAGTCCCGTCGGGCTGGATGCGCTGCGGCGCTTCGCTCGCATCTACGAAGTCGAGGGTGAACTCAAGGGCCTCGATGACGAACAACGAAGAGCTCAGCGGCAACGACTGGCCAAGCCGCTGTGGGAGGAGCTACATCATTGGCTGAGTCTGGAGCGGCGCCTCGTTGCCGATGGCGGCGCCACGGCCAAGGCCATCGACTACAGCCTCCACCGCTGGGCAGCGCTCACGCGCTACCTGGACGACCCGGCTCTGCCCATCGGTAGAGTAGAGATGTGGCGCGGTGGCAGTAGGTCAAGGCATCGCTGTTTCCGCCCCTTTCGGTTGGCGGTGCCCTATGAGCCCGACCGTAACTCCGTCTCCACATCCCCCTCGTCGAACCGGACGTGCGGATTTCCCGCATCCGGCTCTCTTCCGACGCATCAAGCCTTCGCGTTCGAGCGGCCGCGCTTAATCGGCAGCAGGCATATCAGCCCCAACTTTTGGTAGAGGTACTGGTCGGAGTATTGGCGGTACCCCGTCCCCCGCTTGCCGCTTCGTCTTCGCAGCCAGATCCTCAGACGCCTCGCGGTGTAGTCGTCAACGGACTTGTAAATATCTTTAACAGGCCCTTGATCGAAGTAGTTCGCCCAGCCGCGCAAGATGGGGTTGAGTTCTTCAACCCGGTCCGCCGGCGTCGTGGCGTTCCACCGGTTGGTCGTCTCGTCGTGTATGCGTCCCCGCAGGCGCTTGATCGATTTCTTCGACGGCGCCGTGCCCCAGTAGGGTCGGCCCCGGAACCCGTAGAACTTGCCCACGGTGTAGCCCAGGAAGTCGAATCGCTCGTCGGGCAGCTTGACCAGTCGAGTCTTCGTTTCGTTGACCGTCAGGCCGAGCTTGGACATCAGTCGCCGCATCGTTGCCATCGCCTCCTCCCCCATGCCGTCACGACACAGGATGACGAAGTCGTCGGCATAGTTGACCACCTCGGCTTGCAGCCGCCGCGCGTACCCACCGTGATACCACGCCAGCATGAAGCGACGGAAGTACAGGTTGGCCAGCAACGGCGAGATCACTCCCCCTTGGGGCGTGCCACGGTTTGTGTCGCGCGCGACCGTCGTGCGGATTTCGCCGCCGCCGGCCACGCGCTCAACCACCGGCGCGTCAAGCCACTGGCGTATCGTCGCCAGCACCGTCCCATCTGAGACCCGACGTGCGGCGCAGCGCAGCAGGTCTCCATGCGGAATTGTGTTGAAGTAGTCAGCCAGATCGGCGTCTACCACCTCGCGCGCCCCACGATCGGCAATGCCGAAGTGAATGCGGCGAAGCGCCATCTTGGCATCCAGGCCTTCGCGGAAGCCGTACTGCCAGGGGAACAAATCTTCGTTGAAGATCGGTCCAAGAACCAACAGCACCGCCATTTGCGCGACCCGGTCGCGGATGGTTGGAATGCCCAGGGGGCGTTGCCCACCATTTGCCTTGGGGATCCATACACGCAGCAGGGGCGCGCACCGGTACTGCTTGGTGCGCAGCTCCTGCCTCAGTCTTTGCAGCCAGTCTTTCAGCCCTCGGTCTTCGATGATCGAGAAGCTCTCGCCATCCACGCCCGGCGCACCGCGATTGGCGCGGCACCTCCGGTACGCCTCGTGCAAGACATCTTCCCGGCACACCTTGTCCCACAGGCTGTAGAACTTTGCAGCTGCTTCGCTCTTGGCTTTCGCCTGTAACGTGCTCTGCAGGGTTCGAACCGAATCGAGCGGGGTTGCTAGCCACGCAATTGCTGTAACGCCATCTGCTTTCGCGGCCATCTTTTCAAAGGCGACGGCAGCATTCTTTACAGCTAGAAGGGCAAGTTCCGGTTGCCCTAGCTTTAGATGCCAGAGCCTCAGCATCTCTGCCGCGTCGGTTGCCCAGTGCGGGTCGTATTCGCGTGGATTGGCTTCGTCGGAATGCCGCCTGAGGGCTTCGTTTAGCCACCCAAGGAGTTCATCGGTTTGCGCTTGCGAGAGGCTCAACCCCTTAACCCCCCACACCATTCCATGAAGGTTCCACCAGTGACTGGCCTTGGGCAGCCTTGCTTCTTTGCGGGCGAAGACAAAGGCTGCTTCAAGTGCGGTCGCAATTCGCGTGGAATCTTTGACGAGGATGGCAAGTTCAAGGGCACGATCAAGTTGCCGCCATGCATGGTGATCATCGGCGCACAGACCCAACTCAACCGAAGAGATGTAGGCATCGACGGCCTGCTCAACCAGGGCTTTTGATCGGGGAATTCGTTCGTTCGGGTGCTTCTTGTTCCAAAGGTTGCCAATCTCCAGCGCTAGCCCGGATATTTCATGAGCATCAGGTCGGCAGCCTCGTGCCGAGGCGCGTTTTCATAGGTATCTCACCCCCTATGGAAACCGAGGACTGCCGATGCCAAAGTGTACCGATGCGACCGTTGAATTCGGACGGGTTGGAAGGCGTGTAGTCCAGGCCGCCTTCGATGGTGGTGACATCGTCAGTGACGGCGGCGTGCTGTTGCTCAAGCGGGTCGATGAGCGCCTTGGTCTGACCCGCGCGGCTGCCCTGGCGCTGGGCGACGGGCGTCGCCTCGCCAGTGTCCAGCACGACCTGCGCAGCCTGCTGGCGCAGCGCATCTACGGTCTGTGTCTGGGCTGGTCGGACGTGTGCGACCACAACGTGTTGCGCAGCGATCTGGTGATGCAAACGGCCGTGGGTCGTGCCGAGCCGCTGGCCAGCGCGCCCACGCTCAGCCGCCTGGAGACGGCGGCCACGGCCGAACATGCGGCGGTGCTGCACGACGTGCTGATGCAGCAGTTCATCGCCAGCCACGCCAAGGCGCCCAAGGAGCTGGTGCTCGATGTCGATGCCACCCATGTGCCGCTGCACGGCCAGCAAGAGCGCGGCCACTTCCACGCCTACTACGACAACTACTGCTACTTGCCGCTGTACGTCTTCGCCGGGCAGGACCTGCTGGCCTGCGTGCTGCGCCCCAGCGACCGGGACCCGGCCAGCGTTGTCAGTGCGCTGATCAAGCGCTTGCTGGTGCCGCTGCGCCGCGCGTGGCCGAAGACCAAGATCATCGTGCGGGCGGACTCGGGGTTTTGCCGCCCGCGCGTGCTGCAGCGCCTGGAGCGCTGGCGCGTGAGCTACATCATCGGGCTGCAGAAGAACTCGCGTCTGAACGATCAGGTAGCACTGGCAGAACTGGCGCTGGCCGAGCAGTTCTCTGCCAGGCGCAGCAAGCAACGGATGTTCGGCGAGTTCCAGTACGCGGCCCACACCTGGGACAAGGAGCGTCGCGTCATCGCGCGGCTGGAGCATGGCGAGCAAGGTGTCAACCCACGCTTCATCGTCACCGACCTGCCGGGATCGCCCAAGGCTCTGTACGAGCGCCGGTACTGCGCCCGTGGCGAAGCCGAGAACCGCATCAAGGAAGCGCAACTCGATCTGTTTGGCCGGCGTGCGAGTTGCCACCGCTTCCGGGCCAACCAGCTGCGGCTGCTGCTGGCGGCGCTGGCGTACACCTTGATGATCAACCTGCGCCGACTGGCGCTGCAAGGCACCGAGCTGGCCCAGGCCTGCACCGCCACCATCCGCACCAGGCTGCTGAAGATTGGCGCGGCCGTGCTGCGCAACACCCGCCGCGTGCGGGTCCTGCTGGCATCGGCTCACCCGATGAAGCATGTCTTCCTGGCCGCTGCTGGCGCCCTCAGCCCCTAGCAACTCATCCAGTGCCTGGCCCGCGCGTTGACACCAAACCGGCCCGCAACCCAAGCCGGGGAAGGGGTAATCGCGCCTGGGTGTGTGTCATCAACCAAGCTCAACGCAGCAAACGGCCACGACGCGCCTCAAATCGTCGTTCGGACAAGCAAATCAGCGCCGCGAACCCATCCAGTACGCTACTCGTGAAAGATCCGGGCTAGGTCGCTGAAGCGGGCCTTTATCAAAGGGTGTTTACTGTCTAGAGCTCTAGCCGTCCAGTGCTCAATGACAGACTTTGGGATAGCTTCTGCATCCGGGTTGTGAAACTGCTGGCCATCAGCGGTCGTGCCCGAAAAGATTGGCCCGAAATAGATGTCCCACGGGTCTCGCCGATTCGCTCGTATTGGCACGAAGCGCCACGCAACTACTTCGGCAAAGCAACCAAGCTTCTCGCTCTCAGAAAGTTGTGAGACATCCGGCACAAGCTGGTCAAGCTCTGTGGCAAGACTCATGTCTTGAAACGACTGCTGGCAGCTCTCTAGGTGAGCAAGCCGTGACCCCAATGCTGTGTGTACAGGCAAGGTCATCGCGTCCCCCTCTGTGGCTTCGGCCCCTTTGGCCGAAAGTGTGGCACAAGTGGCTGGTCGAGCGTGCCCGTGTTCTCTTGGTACCTGAACCGCCCCGGCTTCCGCGGAGGCCATTTGGTTTAAGTCAGGCGGTCGCGGCCCGACCAGCGCGTTGTCGATGATAGTTGGCCTCGAATTCGGCCGGTGGTAGGTAGTCGGCCCTGAAAAACTTCGCCAACCCGCATGAATGCTGGGGTTTCGGGGTGAATGCCGATGGTGTGATTTGCAGGATTCAGGTCGAATCGATATCAATTCCTTGCAAACTGCATTGAGGTGTTGATGGGTCCCAAGCCTGCCGACGAACGCGCCGATCACGATTTGTTCCGCACTGAGCTGTTGAACCTGATCAATCAGCGTCACGAGCTGGTTCGCTTGGCCGGCCTGATCGACTGGCAGGCCTTCGAAGCCGAGTGGAGCCCCCAATTCGCTTCAACCACGGGGCGGCCTGCTCTTCCCACGCGGCTGATGGCAGCGCTGCTGTACCTCAAGCACGTGTATGCGCTCAGCGACGAGGACGTGTGTGAGGGCTGGCGCGAGAACCCGTATTGGCAGCACTTCAGCGGCGAGCGGTACTTCCAGCATGAGTTGCCGTGCGATCCGTCCAGCTTGGTGCGCTGGCGCCAGCGCATCGGGGAAGCCGGCTGCGAGTGGTTGCTGGCGCATTCCATCGAAGCTGCGCGCAAGGGCGGTTTGATCAAGCGCCAAAGCCTGGATCATGTGGTGCTGGACACCACGGTACAGCCCAAGGCCATTGCGCATCCAACCGACAGCCGGCTGCTCAACCGGGCGCGGGAACAGCTTGTGGATGCTGCGCAACGCGAGGGGATCGAATTGCGCCAGAGCTACGCCCGAGTCGGCCAGGCTGCCGAGCATCAGGCGGGTCGATACGCCCATGCCAAGCAATACCGGCGAATGCATCGCGAGATCAGGAAGCTCAGAACCTGGCTGGGCCGGGTCATCCGAGACGTGCAGCGCAAGGCCAACGGGGTCGGGCCCGAACTCAAAGCCAAGTTGGACATCGCCACTCGGCTTCACGCGCAAAAGCGTGGCGACAAAAACAAGCTGTATGCGCTGCATGCGCCCGAGGCGGAGTGCATTGCCAAAGGCAAGGCCAGAACGCCCTACGAGTTCGGTGTGAAGGTGTCCATCGCTGTGACGGCCAAGGAAGGCCTGGTCGTTGGCATGCGATCCATGCCGGGCAATCCGTATGACGGGCACACCGTGGGCAGTCAGTTGGAACAGGTGGCAATCCTCACGGGGCAGGTGCCCAAGATCGTGCTGGCGGACCGGGGCTATCGCGGCGCACAAACCCCAGAAGGCACGCGGCTGCTGATCAGCCACACGCGGCGGCTGCCCAATCGGCTCAAGAAGCTGCTCAAGCGCAGACAGGTCGTGGAACCCATGATCGGGCACATGAAATCAGACGGGTTGCTGGCCAAGAACTGGCTCAAGGGCGCGACCGGAGATGCGTTGCACGCGATTCTGTGCGGCGCAGGACACAACCTGAGGATGATCCTGGCGCACCTGAGGGTGCTTTATTGCGCCGTGTGGGGACTGATGGCCCTGGCCGCCTCGCTGGAATGGCCAATGAAGGCGCAAACGTCAGCGCTCCCATCCTTGATGGCGCGCCGCGTCCTGCTCGCTCGGGACTGAAAACGAGTTGTTCAGGGGCGACTAGGTAACCCAGTGGCTCCATCAATCGGTGGTGATTGAACCAAGCCACCCATTCCAGTGTCGCCAGTTCCACTGCCTGCTTGGTCTTCCAAGGCCCGCGCCGGTGGATCACCTCGGCCTTGTAGAGCCCGTTAATGGTCTCGGCCAGGGCATTGTCATAGCTGTCGCCCTTGGAGCCCACGGACGGCTCGATGCCCGCCTCGGCCAGCCGCTCGCTGTAGCGAATGGACAGGTATTGCGAACCCCTGTCGGAGTGGTGGGTCAGGCTACCATCGTCAGATGGTTTGCGGTCATACAGGGCCTGCTCCAGCGCATCGAGCACGAACTCGGTGTGCATCGAACTGCTCTGGCGCCAGCCCACGATGCGCCGGCTGAACACGTCCACGACGAACGCCACGTAGACCCACCCCTGCCAGGTCGAGACGTACGTGAAGTCCGAGACCCACAGCTGGTTGGGCCCCTCAGCGCGGAACTGCCGGTTGACCCGGTCCAGCGGGCACGGCGCCTTGGGGTCCAGGGACCGTGGTGCGCACCGCCTTGCCTCGGCGCACGCCCTGCAGCCCCTCCTGGCGCATCAACCGCTCGACGGTGCAGCGCGCCACCACCACGCCTTCGCGGTTGAGCTGACGCCAGACCTTGTCGGCGCCATAGACCTGGAGGTTGGCTTGCCACACGCGTTGGACCTGGGGCACCAGGCTGGCATCGCGCTTCGCGCGACGCGAGCACAGCGCCGGGTTGCGCTGGCGAGCAGCATGCCGCCAATACGCCGACGGGGCGATCTGCAAGACGCGGCAGAGCGACTCGACCCCGAACTGCTGGCGATGCTGGTCGGCGAAGTCCTTCAGGACTTGAAGCGGCGGTCGAGCTCCGCCTGGGCGAAAAACGCGCTGGCCAGCTTCAGGATCTCGTTGGCCTTGCGCAGCTCGCGCACCTCGCGTTCGAGTTCCTTCACGCGCTGGGCCTCGCTGGTCGTCACGCCCTCGCGCACGCCGGTATCGACCTCTGCGCGCTTAACCCATTCGTTCAGCGTCTGCGGCACGCAGCCGATCTTGGGCGCGATGGACTCGATGGCCGCCCACAGCGACGGATACTCCCCTCGGTGCTCCTGCACCATCCTCACCGCGCGCTCACGCACCTCGGGCGAGAACTTTTTCGATTTGCTCATGGCTCAATCCTCTCAGAGTGTTGGGCCTCCTCAAAATCCGGGGCGGTTCAACCCGACGAGGCCGACTATCGCACGTCTCTAATCGGGGCGTTGGTTACTCAATTGGCATCAACTCCGTCACATTGATGACCAAATGACCAAGGTCAGAATTGAACAAGACACAGTAATAAGAGCGAGACAAGAACATGTAAGGCTTAACAGTTGCCCTTCGCTTTCGGACATATTATTAGCACTTCGGAAATTCCGAAATTGCGTGCCGAATAAAAAGAAAACTTGCAGAAGATACACGGCAACATAATGACCGTCACAGAGCTGAAAGCAATCCGACGTTCGTGAAAAAGAATTCTGCCTTTGCATTGATCGGCATTACCCTTGCCGTCGCTGGCGCCTATTTAATTTGGGAAAGAGCGCCAAGCGAGGTCTCCGTTGCGAGTGCCTCGGGCAAGTCCTCATTTGGACCGGTGCAACAAGTGGCGTCCGAACCGCGCGAAGCCATTACTTCCACGAGTGCACCAACGCCTTTGCTCAAGGATCGCGTTGAGGCGCTCCTGAAGGAAGGTACACCGACCTCCAAGCTCGATGCTCACAACATCGTCGCCAATTGCGCCAGAAAAATCTATATCGCTCGCCGGTTCTCCGGGCAGGCGGCCGATCAGGAATGCGTCGAGCTAGCGGGCATTTACGGCAGCCAATACATGCATTGGCTTCAGGCAGCCATCGACGCCAAAGTGCCCGGCGCAGCTCATGCGTTCCTCAGCGCAGGCCCATTCGGAGATTTGACCAATCTGGACACTAGGTTCCACGATCCCCTGGTGGAGGAATGGAAGCAACAGGTCATTTCCCTCCTTGAAGGAGATGCCAAAGCTGGGGACCTCCAGGCTTTACAGGCCCTCAACGACCAATACCGGGACGGTGCTTTGGTTGATGTCGATATCCCAAAAGCCTTCGGCGCTTTGGTGGTCGCGCGCGAAAAATTACTCGCATCCGGCGAAACCAAGCTCAGCGCTGCGTCCTTAAAGGAGTTGAACGCTCTGAGTAAAAGGTTAAATCAGGAGCAGATGAACCAAGCATATAGCTACGCAGATTATCTGAAAGGAAAAGGGAGTAACCGATGATGTCAAAGAAAATCTTTAGCAAGAAAGGCAAGCTCGCGATAGGAGCACTGTTGGCAATATCAACAGCAGTCGCCGTAGCGGTTAGCTACGGAAAGTGGAAGTGCGACGACTGCACGATCTACAAGAACACCACCGATAAAACGCTGGCCAGCCAGATAGCCGATGTCTATAGCTTCCTCAAATCGGAGGTGAACTCGAAGGTCAAACAGTGGAAGCCCGCCGACACCGTCTCCATCTGCGATGGAAGCCTGTGTCTGCTCTTAACCTATAACGCCAGCGGTCAGCATTACGTTACTGGTGGCCCCACTACGGACACGGGAGGCCCCTACAAGAACAGCGACTCCTATGCCGAGGCCTCCGAGATCGACACCACCGGCTCAGAAAGCGGGACTGGGGCGTGCTACGCCATCACCGAAACGACGTGGATCAACTGGAGCGCATGCTCCGCTGGCAGCGAATGCGAATCTGGTTCGACCTACGTTGGAACCGAAATCGTAGGCACCGAAGGCGACTGCTGAACAAGGGACTTGATCGCGGCAGGCGATCCGTGCACCAGCGGGCCTGCGCCACGCTTGCATACTTTGTGGACATCGAAGAGCGCCGCCTCCTCTTCAGCGCAGAAGGGCAGCGGCGGGTCCAGTTGCTCCGTGACATCATGCAGCAGAGCGCTCCGACGGCAGACTGTGATGTCTATCGATCTCGAAAGCAGGAAAACGTCGGCGGCGCGACGGTGACGCAAGAGAAGTAGCGAGTTTCGAGAGATGGCGTGACGCCCGCGCGGTCGGTCGACGATCCGAACGGCGCTCACCACTTCCCCCTCCGAGCGTCACCCCCACCGAGCCACCAAAGGACGCGGACCGTGTTGGCGGAGGTGGGTGCCCCCACTGGTGCCACCCCCTCATCGGGATCGCCTCAACGCCGCCGTTCCCACAGACTGAGCACCCACCTCACAAGGCCTCGGTGCTCCCCATGTCCCTCTCCGTCACCCACAGCCGCTCCCTCACCGGCCTTACGGCCGCTGCGGTGGACGTTGAAGTCCATCTCGCCAACGGCCTTCCCAGCTTCACCCTGGTTGGCCTTGCCGACACGGAAGTGAAGGAATCCCGCGAACGCGTCCGCGCCGCGCTGCACAGCAGTGGGCTCGAGTTCCCCTCCAACAAGCGCATCACCGTCAATCTCTCGCCTGCGGATCTCCCCAAGGAAGGCGCTCGATTCGATCTGCCGATTGCACTGGGTCTTCTCGCCGCCAGTGGCCAGGTGGATGCCCAGCGCCTGCCAGGGATCGAATGTGCGGGAGAACTGGCCCTCTCCGGCGAACTTCGCCCGGTGCGTGGCGCCCTCGCCATGGCACTGGCCTTACGCGCCAGCGGGCTGGCGCGCGAGTTGCTGCTGCCTCGCGGCAGTGCCGCCGAAGCTGCTTTGATGCAGGGCCTTGTCGTGCGCGAGGCCGGCCACCTGCTGGACATCGTCCAGGCCCTGCAAGCTCATGGCGACTCACCCTTGGTGCGCGTGCAAGGCATGCCCCCCAAGAGTCCCGAAGAGCCCCATGACCTTCGCGACGTCAAAGGCCAGACCGGCCCCAAACGTGCATTGGAAGTGGCAGCCGCTGGCGGCCTGGGTCTGCTGTTGGTCGGCCCACCCGGCACCGGCAAATCCATGCTGGCCCGTCGTCTCCCCAGTCTGCTCCCGCCGTTGCAAGAGGCCGAGGCGCTAGCGTCTGCTTCACTGCTCAGCGTCAATGGGCAATTCAAGCCAGAGCATTGGGGCCAGCGACCGTTTCGCTCCCCTCACCACAGCGCATCCGCAGCCGCGCTGATTGGCGGCGGCTCCCCCCCACGCCCCGGCGAAATCACACTCGCGCATCATGGCGTTCTTTTCCTCGATGAATTGCCGGAATTCAGCCGCCCAGCACTGGAAGCCCTGCGCGAGCCCTTGGAGACCGGCCGTGTTCACATCGCCCGGTCCTGCCATCAGGCGGAGTTTCCCGCGCAGTTCCAGTTGATTGCCGCCATGAATCCCTGCCCCTGTGGCCACCTGGGCCATCCCACCAAAGTCTGCCGATGCACACCGGAACAAGTGGCCCGTTATCAGGGGCGCATCTCCGGTCCGCTGCTGGACCGCATCGATCTGATGGTGGAGGTGCCGATGCTGCCCCCACGGGTGTTGGCTGCAGCCGCAGAGGGCGAGCCCAGCCGTGACATCGCCCGGCGCGTGGCGGTGGCACGGCAGCGTGCGCGGGCGCGGCAGGGTTGCATCAATGCGCTACTGCCTTCCACGCAACTGGAAGCGCATTTGAGCCTGACGGCCGAGGCCGATGGATTGCTGCACAAGGCCGCAACACGCCTATCTTGGTCGGGACGCAGTTATCACCGGGTGCTCCGCATTGCCAGAACCGTCGCGGATCTGGCTGGCAGCCACGAGATCCTTCCGCTGCATGTGTCGGAATCCATTCAATGGTGCAGAGCGTTGCCGGGAAGCAATTGAAGCTGCAGCTCAATGGCCGCACGCATGGGTCGTTTCAGAACAACGCATTCAGCATCGCCTTCCCAGGCGACCTGGACTGCACGGAAATCGGCGGCATCTGGCGCGGCACTTCTTGCCCCACCCCGATCGGCCCATCCACCGGGGACACCTCCAGCGCCATCTCCAGCCCGTGCCCGGTATTGCGCGGAGTCAGCCGCCAACGGTGCGCCGTCGCAATCTCGCTGCAAATGGACAAGCCCAGCCCCGCGCCGTCTTCACGCCGGTCCGGCCCCCGCCAGAACCGATCGAACAAGCGCGGCAGGTGCTCGTCCGGCACACCCGGCCCCTGGTCCCGCACCACCAGCCCGCCCGGCTGCACCGCCAGCACCACCACCGCCCCTGCCGGGCTGTGCTGGATGGCGTTCTCCAGCAGGTTCTTCAGCAGCGTGAACAAGGCCCCACGGTCGGCTTGCCATTGCCGCAGATCGTCCGCCATCCGCAGGCCCAGCAGCACACCATGCCGTTCCGCCACGCGCCCCATGTAGTCAAAGACTTCCTGCACCGTTCCCCGCGGGTCGATCGATTCGATCCGGTAGTTCTGCGGTTCACTCACCTCCGCCAGCATCAGCAGTTGCTGCACCTGTCGCGCCATGCGGTCCACATCTTCCAGCAGGAACCGTCGCCGTTCATCGTCCGGCCCCAGCTCCACCTGCGCACGGATCAGCGCCAGGGGCGTCTTCAGCTCATGCGCCGCACTGGAGAGAAATTCCTGTTGCGTGCGGAACCCGTTCTGCAAACGGTCCAGCGTCTGGTTAAACGCCTGCACCAGCGGTTGGATCTCCCGAGGGTGCGTATCCGCCGACAAGCGTTGATCCAGTGTCCTCGGTGTGATGCGCCGCGCTTCGGCGGACGCTTCCCGCAACGGCTCCAAGGCTTTGCGCAAGGTCAGTTGCACCGTCACGAAGAACAGCAGCAGGAACGCGGCGCAAGTGCCCATCACCCCCTTCATCAGGGCCGGCATGCCAAAGGTGGAGCGCATGCGCAGCACGATGCGGTCGCTGATCCCCAGCTGAAACCACCAATCGCCGCTTGCATGCTCCACCTTGGTGGTGGCGCCATGCATGGCAACGCCGTCCCGCACGAAGGTGAACACCTTGCGCGATGGATCAAAGGCCGCGCCCTCCGGCACCAGCGCCTGATTGCCCACCCCGGGCTCCGAACTGAAAACGACCTGGCCCTGCCCGTCCACAATGCGCAGCGTCGCTTCCTCCGAGAGGCTTCTGAAAAGCCACGGTTCGATGTGCTGGTCGTCCATGCCGACCGGACGGCCCTGCGCATCCAGCTTCACATGCTCGGTGATCTCCGAGGCCCAGTGCTGAATGCCTGCATTCAGCAGATGCTGGCTGAACGGCCGGGCCAACAGCGCCATCACCAGCGCCAACAGAGCCACGCTGACCAGCATGCCGCCGGCAAACATGGCCATCAGCCGGGCCCTCAAGCTACAGGGTCGGACCATCTTCTCGGAGCGCATATCCCTGGTTCCTGATGTTCACGATCTGCAGGCGTGACCCCACACCCAGCAGCTTGCGCCGCAGGCGATGCAGCGCCACATCCAGCGCATTGGGCGTCACGGCTTCGGACAAGCCCCAGGCCGCCGCCTCCAGCGTGCCACGGCGCACGGTGCGTCCCTCCTGCCGCACCAGGGACAACAGAATCTGCTGCTCGCTGGGCGAGAGCGTGATGGACTCGTCCCCACACCCCAGCCGCCCTTCTTCCATCAGCAGATGGATGTCGCCAAAGGCCGGCAGGGCCGACCGCAATGTGGCCGGCCGACGCAGCAGCGCCCGCACTCGCGCCACCAGCTCTTCCATCGGGAAAGGCTTGGTCAGATAGTCGTCGGCCCCCGATTCAAGGCCCTCCACCCGGTCATGCAAGGCATCCCGGGCAGTGAGCATGAGGCAAGGCGTGGCCGTGCCCGCCGCCCGCAGGCGCTTGACCAGGGTCAGGCCGTCACCATCCGGCAAGCCCCGGTCCACCACCAGGGCACCGTAGTCGATCGACTGCACGCCCCGCCAGGCAGCCTCCAGCGACGGAAACACGTCGGTGGGGATGCCAGCGGCCTGCAGCGCCTGTCGCACCAGATCCGCCAGGCGGGCATGGTCTTCGACAAGAGCGATACGGTTCATGCCCTCAGTCTCAGAAGCGGTAGAGGTAACCCACCGCCGCGCGCGGCAGATTGCTGCGATCCACGATGGGGCTGTTGGTGGCTTCCTTGGGCAGATGGGTCACGCCCAGATCCAGAAAGATCACATGCTGCTTCTGGATGGCGTAATCCACACGGACACCCGCTTCCAGGGCCACCCCCGCGTCAGCCTGATAGGCCGCACGGTTGACGGTCGCTTCTGAAGCACGGACGCCGTAGTAGTAGTCCACCCATTTGCGGTCCATCCATTGCGCCCCCAGGCGCGGCGTGATGCTGGCAACACCGAATTGGAAACGGCGGTCCGCCTGCACCTGCAGTCGCTGGCCCTTGCTGTGGTCGGACAGGTCGGTGGTCCATTCCATGCTGAGCTTCGCAATCGGGTTGTGCCAGGTCAGCCCAGCACCGCCCATCAGCCCGCCCTTGCGCTCGGCCATGCCGGCGAGGGCCGACGAATCACTCGCTTTGTAGCCGTCCCCCACGTATTTCAGCAGCAGCCCGCCGGTGACACGCTGGTTGGAGGTGAACGCATGATTCAGCAGCTTGGCTTCTGCGGTGGTGCCGGCCACACGGACCCAGGTGTTCTCATAGAAGATCAGTGGCAAGCCACTGACTTTGCGGTCCGCGCCGAGATAGGCCCGCTCGCTGACGCCGACACCGACCCCCAGACCCCATTGGGACGAGGAGGACGAGGCGCTGCCCTGTCCTTCCTGTGCGGCGGATGCCGTCGCCGACTGGGCCTGGGCCCAGGCAGAAGGCGCTGCCACCGCCAGCACGCCGGCCGCCAGAGCGCCAGCCACGGTGGCCAGGGTCGCAGGAAGGGGGGCGCGGCGGTGCGCGCGCAGGGAATGCGGCGGCGCCCCATGGGCGGGCCCCGATGCTGCTTGAGCGCTGGCCGTGGGGCCAGTCTGGTGGTGGGTCGTGAGGAGGGGTGCAGTCACGGTGGGGGGCTCGGAGTCAAAGGAGGTCAAATGTTCGTCGCCGCCGTCTTACCAACGACTTACCAACGACCGAGGAACAAGCCGGCAACAATCGCTCAACGCCGCAATCAAGTCTCGAAGACCCCCGCCATCGCGGCGAATCCCTTCACCTCGATGGGGTTGCCCGACGGATCGAGGAAGAACATGGTCGCCTGCTCGCCGGGTTGTCCGGCAAAGCGGATCTGCGGTTTCAGCACAAAGGCCTGCCCCTGCGATTCCAGCCGGTCGGCCAGGGTGCGCCAGGCCGGCATCGGCAGCACGAGGCCCAAATGAGGCATGGGCACCAGGTGGTCACCCACCTTGCCGGTGTTGGTGGTCTTGAACGGTTCGCCCAGATGCAGCGAGATCTGGTGGCCAAAGAAGTCGAAGTCCACCCAGGTGTCGGTGCTGCGGCCTTCGGCGCACCCCAGCACACCCGCGTAGAACGCCCGTGCGGCGTCCAGATCATGGACGTGATAGGCCAGATGAAAAAGCGCGGGAACTTGCATGGGAACTCCTGGGGCCGGGGGTGGTCGCTGTCCTGATGGTAGCGAATGCCGCCCGGCCGCGATGGGCGCCAGGCCCGCAGCGTGGCCAGCGGTGGTTACCATGGGCCTGTCGCGACGCCCTGACCCACCATGACCCTGCCCACCTCCAGTCGCGCCCAGGCGGCGCTGAAAAAAGCGTCCAGTGCCTTCCAGCGCCAGCAATGGGCGGCCGCCGTCCAGGGGTTCCAGGAGGTGTTGCGGTCCGATCCGAACTATGCCGAGGCCTACCCCTTGCTGGCGTCTGCGCTGGAGCGATCCGGCCAGCCCCAGCAGGCGGCCGACCTGTTGCTGTCCGCCACCCAGCGCTTCCCGCAGGACGCGACGCTTTATCTGCGGCTGGGCAACCTGGTGGCGGGGGCTGGCAACTGGGCCGGTGCCAGCAGTTGTTTCCAGGCGGCCAGCCAGTTGGCGCCGCAGGATGCGAAGGCGGCCTACAACTGGGGTGTCTCCCTGCAGGAACTCGGCCGCCCGGCGGAAGCCATTGCAGCGTTCGAACGCGCCATCACTGCGGACGCGACCTACACCGCCGCCTATGTGGCGTTGGGCCTGGCCTACCGCGCCAGCGGCGCTGCGGATGCCGCCCTGATGGCCTTCAGCTGCGCCATGGACACCGCCCCCACCGAACCTCGCGCCCCCATCGAGCACGCCCGTTTGCTGCTCGCACTGGGCCGTCTGCCTGAAGTGCTGGAGGCCACGACCGCCCTGGCCACACGTTTTCCCAAAGAAGCGGAAATCCACAACCTGCGCGGCATCGCCTTGAAGCAATCCGGCCGGCCTGACGAAGCGCTGGCCGCCTTCAACACCGCCCTGCAAAAGCAACCGCAGGCCGTTGAACCCCTGCACAACCGGGCCAACCTGCAACTGCTGGCCCGGCACTTCTCGGCCGCCCTGGCGGACTTTGACCGACTCGCCACCCTCAAGCCGGATCTGGACTGGCTACCCGGCCTCCATCTCTACACGGCGATGCATCTCTACGACTGGCGCCACTTCGATCAACGCCTGGCGGCGCTGCTGCAAGGCCTGGCGCAACAGCAGAAGGTGGTGCAGCCGCTGATCCTGCAAAACCTGGTGGACGACCCCGCCGCTCACCAGCAGGCCGCGCGGCTGTGGATGCAGGCCTCGGTGCCAACACCGTCCGCGCCTCTACCGCTGATCACCGCCCATCAAGGCCCAGGCCACGGCGGCCACAAACTGCGCGTGGCCTACATCTCCCGCGACTTCCGGACCCATCCGGTGGCCTTCCTGATCGCCGAGGTGCTGGAGCTTCATGACCGGGAGCGTTTCGAGATTCTCGCCATCAACTACGGCCCGTCGCGCGACGACCCGATGCAGCAGCGGCTGCGTGCGGCGGTGGATGGTTTCGTGGATGTCGCCCATCTCTCCGACGCGCAGATTGCCGACGCCTGCCGCGAACTGCGCGTGGATGTGGCGGTGGATCTGACCGGCTTCACCGATGGCGCCCGCAGCGGCATCTTTGCCCAACGTGCAGCGCCGGTACAGGTGCTGTACCTGGGCTATATCGGCACCTCCGGCACCACCCTGTATGACTACCTGCTGGCCGACCCGGTACTGGTGACGCCGGACACCCGAGCCCATCACGATGAGCACCTGATGGTGCTGCCGTCCTACCAGGCCAACGACCGCCAACGCCCGCGCCCGCCCCTGCACACCAGCCGTTCCCAGCTGGGTCTGCCGGACGATGCCTTTGTCTTCTGCTGCTTCAACAACCCCAGCAAGATCACCCCGGCCATGTTCCAGCGGTGGGCCGGCATCCTGGCGCGGGTGCCGGGGGCGGTGCTGTGGCTGCTGGAGGAAGATCCCGACGCTGCGGCCCACCTGCGCCGCCAGGCGGATGCCTGCGGCATTGGCGCGCATCGACTGGTGTTTGCAGGCCGTGTGGCCCGGGAGCGCTATCTGGAGCGCCTGCAGATGGCCGACCTTTTCCTGGACACCCTGCCCTACAACGCCGGCACCACCGCCAGCGATGCCTTGTGGATGGGGCTGCCAGTGCTGACCCAGAAGGGGCAGTCGTTCTGCAGCCGCATGGCTGCCAGCTTGCTCACCGCCGCCGGGCTGCCAGAACTGATTGCCGGTGATGCCCAGACCTATGTGGACACCGCCGTGCGTCTGGCCCTGGAGCCGTCCGCCCTGGCCGCGCTACGCCAGCAACTGGAGGCGAAACGGCTGACGATGCCGCTGTTTGACTCGCCCCGCTTCACCCGCCACCTGGAACGGGCGTTTGGGGAAGCTCACCGGCTGCGCAGCAGCGGCGAGCCCTTGCGGGACATCCACATCACGGACGCCCCATAAGCAGACCCGCGTGCGGGCTTACTGGCGAACCAGCTGGCCGTTGCTGACCTTCACCACGTCGCCGTTCTGCACGGCCGGATCGTGGCTGAATTCCATGGTGCGGACGGTCTGATCCGCATTGCGCATCTTCACCACCCACACGGTCGAGGCGCGGGTGCGCTTCTCGATTTCGTTACCCGCAAAACCACCGGCCACAGCGCCACCCACCGTGGCCACCTTCTTGCCGGTACCGCCGCCCAGCTGGTTGCCCAGCAGGCCGCCGACCACGGCACCCCCCACGGCGCCGATGCCGGTGCCCTTGCCTTCACGGTTTTCTGAACGCACCGACAGCACGGTGGCGCATTCCGAGCACAGGCGGGGCTGTTCCTGGGCGACGGCATTGTTGTTGCCATTGCCAGCGTAGCCGCCGTTGTCCCCGCTGTTGGAGCGCTGGTTGTTCTTGGGGGCCACGGTCTCATTGGCCGCCGTCTTCGCGGCACGAGCCTCATCGGCAGCGTTGGCACCGGAGGTCACGGCGGGCGTGTCCGGTTGCTGCGGGGCGGCGGCCCGATGGCTGCCGGCCACGTAGGCGGCGGCCACCAGCACTGCGGCACCGGCAGCGCCGGCGATCATCTTCATGTTGCTACTCATCGCCATGATTACCTCTTATGGTTGTTGCCCGGGAAGCGCTCGCTTCCGTTTTTGGGTATGTGCGAAGGATGCCACGCTGTTACAGATGGGGCTGATTCCAGATCGGCGGCTTTGTAAAGGCCTGAAACCGCTCCGGACGCCTCCGCTGCGGACCCCCCGGCAACTTTCGCTCCCGGCTTGCGACTGGCATCTTTCACAAACAGGAAACGTGACAGGCCACCGCCCGGTGGACGGCCGTCACGCCCTGAAACAACGCTTGCAAGCTGGAGCGACTGGCGCACCCCGCGCCACCCGTCCGATGGAGGCGGCGTTCAGCCCAGCAGTGGCGCCAGGGCGCGTTGCGCGTCCTGATGGTCCAGCGCCATGCGCGCGGCCCAATCCTCCAGTTGGTCCTCGCCGATGCGGCCGACGTTGAAATAGCTGGCCTGCGGATGCGAGAAATAAAAGCCGCTCACGCTGGCCGCCGGGGTCATGGCCATGGCGTCGGTCAGGCCCATACCGATGTCTTCGGGCTGCAGCACGCGGAACACATCGCGCTTGACCAGGTGGTCCGGGCAGGCGGGGTATCCCGGCGCCGGCCGGATGCCGCGATAGTTCTCCTGGATCATGGCCTCGTTGCTCAGCGCCTCGTCCGGGGCATAGGCCCAGAACTCCTGGCGCACCCGCTGGTGCAGGCGTTCGGCGAAGGCTTCCGCCAGACGGTCGGCCAGGGCCTTGAGCATGATGGCGGAATAGTCGTCCAGGTCGGCCAGGAACTGCGCTTCCTTCTTGTCCACGCCCAGGCCGGCGGTGACGGCAAACAGCCCGATGTAATCCGGCACCGTGCCCTTGGCAGCGATGTAATCCGCCAGCGCCCGGTTGGGCCGGCGCTCACCGTCCACCACCGGCCGCTCGGACTGCATGCGCAGCCCGCGCCAGGTCATCAGCACCTCGCTGCGGGATTCATCGGTGTAGATCTCGATGTCGTCGTCATTCACCTGCGCCGCCGGGTACAGGCCCATGACGCCATTGGCGGTCAGCCAGCGGCCTTCGATGATCCGTTGCAGCATGCGCTTGCCGTCGCTGAACACCCGCTGGGCTTCACTGCCAACGATCTCGTCCTTCAGGATGGCCGGGAACGATCCCGCCAGGTCCCAGGTCTGGAAGAACGGCGCCCAGTCGATGCATTGCGCCAGGTCGGCGAGGTCGTAATTGCGGAAATGCCGCTTGCCGATGAAGCGTGGCACGGGCGGACGATAGCTGTCGAAATCCAGCTTGAGCTTGTTGGCACGCGCCTGCGCCAGCGTCACCAGCGGGGCCTGCTTCTTGTTGGCATGCAGGTTGCGGACCTTGTCGTAGTCAGCCTTGAGCTCATCGATGAAGCGGGTGGCCCGCTCGTCGGAGAGCAGGTCCGAGCAGACGCCCACCGAGCGCGAGGCATCCGGCACATACACCACCGGACCTTCGTAATGCGGAGAGATCTTCACCGCCGTATGCACCCGGCTGGTGGTGGCCCCGCCGATCAGCAACGGGATCTTCTTCACGCGGAAGTAGTCGTCGCGCTGCATTTCTGCGGCCACATGCTGCATCTCTTCCAGGCTGGGCGTGATCAGGCCGGACAGGCCGATGATGTCCGCACCTTCCACCTTGGCCTTGGCGAGGATGTCCTGGCAGGGGACCATCACCCCCATGTTGACCACCTCGAAGTTGTTGCATTGCAGCACCACGGTGACGATGTTCTTGCCGATGTCGTGCACATCGCCCTTCACCGTGGCAATGACGATCTTGCCGCGCGGCTTCACGTCGCCCCCGGCGGCAGCCAGCTGGCGTTTTTCTTCTTCGATGTAGGGCACCAGATGGGCCACGGCGGACTTCATCACCCGCGCGCTTTTCACCACCTGCGGCAGGAACATCTTGCCGGCACCGAAGAGGTCGCCCACGACATTCATGCCGGCCATCAGCGGGCCTTCGATCACATGCAGCGGACGGCCACCGCGTGCGCGGATGGCCTGCCAGGCCTCTTCCGTGTCTTCCACGATGAAATCGGTAATGCCATGGATCAAGGCATGCGAGAGCCGCGCATCCACATCACCGGAACGCCAGGCCAGCTTGGCGCTGTCGTCCTTGGCCGCGCCCTTGACCGACTCGGCCACCTCCAGCAGCCGCTCGGTCGAGTCGTCCCGGCGGTTCAGCACCACATCCTCGACGCGCTCGCGCAAGTCGGCGGGGATCTCGTCATACACACCGACCATGCCGGCGTTGACGATGCCCATGTCCATGCCCGCCTGGATGGCGTGGTAGAGAAACACGGTGTGGATGGCTTCGCGCACCGGCTCATTGCCACGGAAGCTGAAGGAGACGTTGGACACCCCGCCGCTCACCTTGGCGCCAGGCAGGTGCTGCTTGATCCAGCGCGTGGCGTTGATGAAGTCGACCGCGTAGTTGTTGTGCTCTTCGATGCCGGTGGCAATGGCGAAGATGTTGGGGTCGAAGATGATGTCTTCGGGCGGGAAGCCGATCTCGTCCACCAGGATGCGGTAGGCGCGCGCGCAGATGTCAGTCTTGCGGGCGAAGGTGTCGGCCTGGCCGGTCTCGTCAAAGGCCATCACCACGGCGGCGGCGCCATACCGGCGGATCAGCCGGGCCTGGCGGCGGAATTCGGCTTCGCCTTCCTTGAGCGAGATGGAATTGACGATGCCCTTGCCCTGGATGCACTTGAGCCCGGCCTCGATCACCTCCCACTTGGAAGAGTCGATCATGATCGGCACCCGCGCGATTTCCGGCTCGGAAGCGATCAGGTTGAGGAAGCGCACCATGGCGGCCTTGCTGTCCAGCATGGCCTCGTCCATGTTGATGTCGATGATCTGGGCGCCGTTTTCCACCTGCTGGCGCGCCACACTCAAGGCCTCTTCGAACTGGCCGTTGAGGATCATGCGGGCGAAGGCCTTGGAGCCGGTGACGTTGGTGCGTTCGCCGATGTTGACAAACAGCGTGCCGGCGCCGATCTGCACGGGTTCCAGACCGGAGAGTTTCATCGGCACCACCGGGACCTTGGAAGCCACCGGGGCGTTGGAAGCCGCCGGGAGGGAAGGAGACGCAGACGATGGGGTGGTGGCAGACATGGCGGCCTCAGAAAACTAGGACAACACCTGGGGCCGCGCAACTCACCGCCACCCCTGGAAAGACATGGGTCGGTGAGCGTCGTTGTTGCACGGCCGGGAGTGAAGCCGGGCCGCCCGTCCGAGCCTGGTGAGCCCCTCGGGTCTGGGCCCATCGCAACGCTCCTCGGAACGGCGTGCATTCTACCGGTCCGGGGCCTGTTTCAGGGGGGTTGGGGCCTTCCCGGGCTTCAGGGTCGGCGTATGCTGGCCGACAACTTCACCATAACGACAACTTTGGCACGAAGGTGACACCTCCGGGCAGAGGGAGCCCGACGGAGCGTCACCGGCATGTGCCCGCACCGCCTTGGAACTCATCCAACTACCTCCTCACAGCTTGCGAGTGGGGCAGATGCTGTCCTTCTCCTTGCGAGACGCGTCCGGCCAGTTGCTCTTTGCCGCCGGCCAACCGTTGCCTGACACGCCGCAGGTGCGGGATCTGATCGCGCGCGGCCCGTTTGTGCAGGCGCATGAGACCCGTGAATATCAGCGAGCCCTGGCTCACAAGCTGGACACGATGATGCTGCAGGGGGCGCCGATTGCCGCCCTGGCCAAGGCCCAGACCGATTTCCATGCCGACCTGCGGCCGGAGCGGCCGGCCCGCACCGGCCCGGTCAGCGAGACTGCGGCCTGGAGCGACCTCCAGTCCCAGACGCAGCAGTTGCTGCGCGACCCGGAACGCGCGGACTTCCTGGTGCGCCTGTCTCAATTGCTGGACCGGGTGCTGGCCCGGCTGCATCCGCAGCCCGACCCGTCGCTGGCCCTGCTGATCCATGACGCCGGGCAGGAGCCGCTGGATTACAGCGCCCGCCATGCCCTGCTGACCCTGGTGATGGCCGAGATGACCGCCCGGCAACTCGGCTGGGGCGAAGCCCGCCGCCGTGTGCTGACGCTGGCCGCCTTGACCATGAACCTGAGCATCAGCCGGGACCAGGACCAATGGGCGCTGCGGACCAGCGTGCTGGCCACCAGCGAGCGGGAGGCCCTGGCGGGTCATGGGGACCAGTCCGCCGCGCTGCTGCAGGCCATGGGTGTGGATGATGACGCCTGGCTGGCGGCGGTGCGGCTGCATCATGATGCCGGTCCAGGCCCGCTGTCAGGCCGGTCGGACGGTGAGCTGATGGCGCGGCTGCTGCGCCGCATCGATGTCTACGGCGCCCGCATCAGCCCGCGCCGCAGCCGCCGTCCGCTGTCGGCGGCGCAGGCGGCTCGGGCGGTTTATCTGGACGAGCACCAGGCGCCCGACGAGGCCGGCGCAGCCCTGATCAAGGCCATCGGCCTCTATCCGCCCGGGTCGCTGGTGCGGCTGGCCAGTGGTGAAGAGGCGATGGTGCTCAAGCGCGGCCACTCCGCCAATGAGCCGACCGTCGCCGCCCTGGTGGGCCGCAGCGGTTCGCCGCTGACGTCACCCGTGATCCGGGACACCCGGTTGCCGGCCAACGCGATCAGCGCCAGTCTGGCGCCGCATGAGATGCGCTTGCGCGTCAACATGGACGCGCTGCAAAAGCTTTACTGACGAGGGCGGCGTGGGCCGCTCATTCCTCGTTGACCAGATCGGTGCCCAGATCGGTGAACAGCTTGGAACCCCAGGGGCGCGGCTGATAGGCCGACACCTTCTGCGCAATCGCCCGGATGTGGTCCGGCGTGGTGCCGCAGCACCCTCCTGCGATGTTCAGGAAGCCCGCGCTGGCAAATTCCCCCACCAGCCGGCCGGTGACCTCCGGCGTTTCGTCGAAGCCGGTGTCGCTCATCGGATTGGGCAGGCCGGCGTTGGGGTAGCAGGAGATCGGCGTGTCGTTCGCAGCCTTGGACAGCTCTTCGATGTAAGGCCGCATCAGCGCGGCGCCCAGCGCGCAGTTCAGCCCGATCGCCAGGGGGCGGGCATGCCGCACCGAGTGCCAGAACGCCGTCACCGTCTGGCCGGAGAGGATGCGGCCCGAGGCATCCGTCACCGTGCCGGAGATGATCACCGGCAGACGTTCGCCGGTGTCTTCCATCAGCTCGTCCAGCGCGAAGATGGCGGCCTTGGCATTGAGCGTGTCGAAGATGGTTTCGACCAGGAACAGGTCCACGCCGCCCTCCAGCAAGCCCTTGGCCTGCTCATAGTAGGCGGCACGCAGGGTGTCGAAGTTGACGTTGCGGGCGCCGGGATCATTCACGTCCGGGCTGATGGACGCGGTGCGCGGCGTGGGGCCCAGGGCCCCTGCGGCGAAGCGGGGTTTGTCCGGCGTGCTGAAGGCATCACAGGCTTCACGCGCCAATCGGGCGGCGGCCACGTTCATCTCGTAGGCCAGATGCTCCAGGCCGTAGTCTTCCTGCGCCACCGAGGTGGTGCCGAAGGTATTGGTCTCGATGATGTCGGCACCGGCCTCCAGATATTGCCGGTGGATCTCGGAGATGACCTCGGGCTTGGTGAGCACCAGCAGGTCGTTGTTGCCCTTGAGGTCCTTGGGATGGTCCACCAGCCGGGTGCCCCGGAAGTCGGCTTCCGTCAGCTTGTAGCGCTGGATCATCGTGCCCATGGCGCCATCCAGCACGGCAATGCGCTGTTGGAGGATGGCGGGCAAGGCCGCGCCGCGGGTGTAGCAAACGGAAGGGGCAGTCATGGGCCTATTGTAGAAAGGCCGGCACGTCCTGGGCAGTGACGGGGCTTGCGCGGCCTTCGCCAGCACCCGGGCCAGCCTTCGTCAGGTTCAGCTCAGCCGAACACCTTCTTGAGAATGGCACTGCCGGTGCCGATCGGGTCCTGGCGGATCTTTTTCTCTTCCTGGCCGATCATGTAATAAAGACCATCCAGCGCCTTGTCGGTGACATAGGACTGCAGATTGGCGTCTTCCTTGCGGACCAGGCCGAAAGCCGCCGCCTTGCCTGCCACGGCGTTGTACTTGTCGGCCAGCGACTGGCGTTCGGTTGCCTTGGTGACGATGGGCAGGAAGCGGTCCATCAGGGGATTTCGGGTCTTCTCTTCGAAGAAGCTGGTGACGGCGTTGTCGCCCCCACGCACGATGCGCACGGCATCTTCCACCGAGATATTGCGCACGGTGCTCACCAGCAGCTGGCGGGCCTCCGGCATGGCCTGCTCGGCCGCGCGGTTCATGGCGGTCACCAGGTCGTCCAGGCGCTTGCCTTGGCCCGTGCTGCGGAGCAGCCGGGCGGCATCTTTCAGGTTGCCGGGCAGCTCGATGCGGACTTGCGGGTTGCCCAGAAAGCCGTCGGTACGGCCCAGATTGGTCAGGGCCGCCTGCGCGCCACGTTCCAGCGCCGCCCGTACACCGGAGGCCGCATCCCCTTCAGTCAGGTTGAAGGCCCAGGCGGGGGTGGACAGGGCCGCCGTCAGCGGGGCCAGCACGCCGGTGCCCAGCCAGGCACACAGTTCACGTCGTTGCATCAGGGTCTCCTTCATCGGCGTCGGAAGCGGCTTCCGGGGCGGCCGGGTCACTGCGGGTTGAGGGGCCTTCGGTGGGGGCGGGGTCCGTGGGTTCGGTCCGCTCCTCGTCATCGGTGTTGATCGGCGCGGATTGGGGTTCTGCCAGGTCCATGTCGATCGGGCCGAACGGGCTGCCGCCATCGGCCAGCTTGAAGTCGATGCGCAGGCTGTCTCCCTCCTTCAGGGCCAGCACCGCACCCCCCCCGGGCATGCCGGCCCCCACCACGGTGCCAGCCCGCAGCGGGCGGCGCCGAGCGGCTTCCGACACCAGATCCCCAAAACTCCAGGTCATGCCTTCCTTCGCATCCAGCAGCGGCTGCTTGCGGCCATTGCGCTGCATCAGCAGTTGCAAGGCCGCGCGGCCGAGGTACCAGGTACCGGGCAGTTCGTCCGGCGTGATGGCCACCGGCGCAAACTGCAAGGCCGGCCGGCTGTGCAACGGCGGCCAGCCCTGCGCCAGTTCCTCCTGCTGAACGGGCCGCAGCACCCAGGCGTTGACCACCATCAGCAGGCGCACCGCTTCCAGGGCCTGCGACGGCACGGCGTCAGCCCCCAGATCACCGACCACCACCGCCAGTTGCGGCTCGGGCTCCAGCCCCGCAGCGCCACGGAGGGCCGGGGTTTCATGCGGCCCCAGCAGCGCCTCGGCACCGCCCACGCGGATCAGCGGACCACTCAGCCGCTCCGGCCAGTGAAGCCCGCGCTCCCGCAGCGCCGCCCCATGGGCCAGATAGGCCTCTCCCGCCAGCCAGGCCGTCGGCCGTGGCAAGGGCGCCAGGCACTGCTTGCTGTCAAACGCAAAGGCATGGCGCGCCCGCCCTTGGTTGAGGGATTGATACAGCGCTTCCAGCTGAGGCGCCATGAAATTCCAGTCGTCCAGCACCTGCTGCAGCCGGGTGGCAATGCCGGTGGCGAAGCAGGCGTGGCTCAGATCACGCGAGACGACCACCAGTTGGCCATCTCTCGACCCATCGCGGTAGGTGGCGAGTTTCATCGGGAGGGAGTTGTTGTGCAGTCGCAATCCACCGGGCATTGTCACCCGGGATCATGGCCGCCTTCGGCCTTGGCACGCGCCGCTGCGTGCGCTGCTGCCTGGACTGCCCACACGCTGCCCACGCACTGCCCACGCGCCACCGTCGGGGCTGCCCCCCGCTTTCCGCGCTTGCCCCTGTTTCCCCGCAATGCAACAACCGGAAACACTCTCCTTGTGGGCGCTCCGCTTGCTAGCAGCACTGAGATCACCCATTCCACGGATGAAGCGTGAACTTTCCCCCTTGATGTACGGTTGGCATCACAAATGCTTGGGATGGGAAGCAGAAGTTCTGCGACCATGGGTCATGGCCTGGTTGGGAGCGACGGGGTCTTGAAACCGGCGCGTCGGGCCATAACTCCTACAACGAAGGAGTACTTATGCACATGCTCTACGACTCACCCAGCTACATCGTGGTTCAGTTCGATGTACCGGTCTCGCTGTCGCTGAGCGACAAGCCGCATCCCGATCACCCGCCGCTGCAGCGCGACGGCTTCGAGATCGTCGACAAGTTCACCCGCAAGGAAATCTTCATTGAGGGTGCGCTGGCGCAACAATTCCAGGAGGGCGTGGAAGCCCTGATCGAGCAAGGTCCCGATGTGGACGACCTCGACGCCTTCATTTCCCAATATGCCAACCTGGGTCAGCAGCCGGTGGTCATGCATTGACCCTGCACTGAGGCACTGACCGCCCCCTCGGTTCCGCGTCCTCCAACAGGGGGACGTGGGGCCTGCGCCCCTGCGGAGCCCCTCCCGCGCGGGGCTTGCCTCTGTGTCCGGCCTGGGCCAATATCCAGCGGCGCCCGGGTCACGGGGCAGTTCAAAGGGGCCGTCTGGTCTGCTGCTGATGGGTAAGCGCGCGTCAACACCGCTGGTCTCGCCTGGCTTTCACAGCAGCCCGGTGCTGGACCGCATGTGCGCCCATCTGGTGCTCACGCTCACCGTCCGCCATGCCAGCCGCTTCAATGCGCGGCGGGACCTCTCCGGCCTGTTCTCGCTCACCGCCCGTCATCTGGCGTGGCCTCCCCCGGTCCTGGCGCGGCTGCGCGCCTACCTGGCGCGTCGATGCCAGGGGCATGCGCCCTGGGCGGGGCATGAAGCGCTGGCGGACACCGCCTTCCTGGCTCGGCATGGTGTCTGGCGAGGTCCGTTTGCTGAAGCCACGCTGTTTTTCTACCTCGATGAATACATCAAGGACGCCCCCAAAGACCTGCTGACGCTCCTGGCCTGCACCTGCGACGCACTGGAGCAGCAGTTGCGCAGCGAATCCACGCTGGTGCAGCGGAACATCGCCGCGCTGGGGCATCTGCTGCAGCTCAACGCGGCCGAGCGGGCGCTGCTGCTGTATGGCACGCTCGCAAGATATCAACGCGAACTGCGCGGCGCCTTGGTGGAGTTCAAGGTCAACACCGCGCAGGAGGCGTTCTCCGCCATTGCCGATGTCGCCGGTGTGGATGCGCGCGAAGTGGCCGAGGCCTTGCGGGTGGGATCGCGCCTGGAACGGGTGGGCATGGTGGAGAACCTGATCGCCGAGCACAACATCACCGACCTTTCCGACCTGATGAAGGTCAGCGATCAATTGCCGCCGGTGTTGATGCGCGAATACCGCGACCCGCAGGACCTGATGGCCGTTTTCACCCGGCCGGTGACCCACAGCCCCTTGCAGCGGCACGATTTCGATTTCATCGCGGAAGAGCTGGAGGTGTTGGGCACCCTGCTGCGCAATGCGGTGGCCCAGCGGCAGGCGGGCGTGAACATCCTGATCTACGGCCCGCCAGGCACCGGCAAAACCGAACTGGCCAAGGTGGCCGCGCGTGAGGCCGGCCTGAGCCTGTATGAGGTGGAATACGCCGACCGCGACGGCAATGCGCTGGGCGGGAGAGACCGCTACCGCTCATTGCAGATCAGCCAGGTCTTCCTCAAGGCCAGCAGCGATGTGGCCCTGCTGTTCGACGAAGTGGAGGACGTCTTTCCGCACCTCAGCGGCGACACCGCCCACCTGATGGCACGGCTGGATGCCGCGCTGGACACGCCGCCGCCGATGGCAGTGAATGGCAAGGCTTGGGTGAACCAGATCCTGGAGAGCAACCCGGTACCGGTGCTCTGGATCACCAACCGCATCGAACACATCGACCCCGCCTTTCGTCGTCGTTTTCAATATCACCTGGAACTCAAGAGCCCACCGCCCGGCGCGCGGCTGGGCCTGGTGCGCAAGGCGCTGGCCGAACTGCCGGTGTCGGAGGGCTTTGCCGAGCGGCTGTCCGAACGCAACGGGCTGACCCCGGCGCAGGTGCGTACCGCCGTCCGCTTTGCGCGGCTGGCGGGCAGCGGGACGTCGGCCGACCGCAACGAGGCGCTCATCCAGCGCCAGCTGGCCCATGCGGACAAGGCGCTGGGCCATGGTGAGCCGTCGCATCTGCAACGCCCGCGCCCGGCCCATTACGCGCTGGACCTGATCCACTATGAAGCCCGTTTCGAGCTGCAACGTCTGGTGGAAGCGCTGCGACGTCGTGGCATGGGCAGTCTGTGCTTCTTCGGCCCGCCGGGCAGTGGCAAAACGGCCCTGGCCGAGCATCTGGCCGCTGAATTGCAGCGGCCGCTGATGGTGCGCCTGGCCAGTGACCTGATGAGCAAATACGTGGGCGAGACCGAGCAGAACATGGCCCGCATGTTTGAAGCCGCCGCCCAGGAGAATGCGGTGCTGCTGCTGGATGAGGCCGACAGCTTTCTGCGCAGCCGGCGCCGCGCCGAGCGTCACTATGAGGTGAGCGAAGTGAATGAAATGCTGGCGGGCATGGAGCGCCATGCCGGCATCTTCATCTGCACGACCAATGCGTTTGATGACCTGGACGAAGCGGCCTTGCGCCGGTTCAGCTTCAAGATCCGGTTCCTGCCACTGCGGCCGGAGCAGCGCCTGCGGCTGTTCGAGCTGGAGGCCGGGCACACGGCGCAGGCCGATCAGCGGGAGCGGCTGGCCGCGTTGGATCAACTGACACTGGGCGACTTTGCAGCGGTCCGGCAGCAGGCCGAGATTCTGGGCACGCCGCTGCTGCCCGATGAGCTGCTGCAACTGCTGGAGGCGGAGCACCGGGTCAAACCGGATGTGCGGCAGCGCCGCGCGATGGGGTTCCGGTCGGCGCAGGGCTGAGGCGCGGCGAGGTAGATTGAGGCTTGGAGAGAGGGGCCAAGCCTTGCAGGTGGTTGGTGGTTGGCCCAGGCCGCGGGCGACGGGCTGCGGCAAGCGGCAGGCGGCAGGCGGCAGGCGGCAGGCGGCAGGCGGCAGGCGGTTTGTAGCCGATTGGATTCAGGCTGAACGGGCGCAGATTCTGTGGCATCGTCCAGGCCCATGCCGCTCGCGAAACTCCCAACCACCCTTGCCGATCCGCCCCTTCTGCGCCAGCCCGTGCGCCAGCGCAGGCGGCTCCTGTGCTCGGCTGTTCGCCCCGCTCTCCCACATCCCTCACCGTGGCGAAGTTCAGGAGTCGCCAGAATCGCCGGATTCGCCCGAATAGTGCCCGTGCTGCTGAGCAGCCTGATGGCCGCCACGACGTGGGCCGCCGCCCCGTTCTCCCCATCCTCCCCGTCCGCCGCGCCCACCACGCTGACGACACCAGCCACATCTGCCCAGGCCACCACCTCCGCGTCTGCCACTCGATCCACGCCCGATCAAGCGCCCGCAGCGGGGCCAGCAGCCGGTCCAGCAATGGCGCCCGCAGCAGCGTCGGGAAAGACGCCCGCAAAGCCGCCCGCCACATCAGCCGCCACGGCCCAGGCGGCAGCGTCGGCCACAGCCCCCGCCGCCTGCCCGACCGAACCGGCCCCCATACCGCAGGATCAGGCCGAGGCCCAAGCCAAGGATCGCGGCATCCTCTGGACCCTGACCCGCGACGGCCACACCTCCTACCTGCACGCCAGCCTGCACCTGGGCCGTCCTGCGTGGACCGCCCCCGGTCCGAAGCTGAGGCAGGCCCTCAACCAGGTGGACGCGGTTGCCCTGGAGCTGGACCCGCTGGACGCCGCCTCCTGGGTGATGCCGACCATCCCTGAACTCACCATCGACCCGGCGCTCCAGAAACGGCTGGCCGCCCAGGCCCGCAGCGTCTGCCTGCCGGCCCAGGCCGTGGCCGCCATGCATCCGCTGCTGCAGCTCAGCACCATCACCTTGATGCAGGCGCGCGGGCTGGGCCTCGATGTGCGGTATGGGCAGGAGATGCTGCTCAGCCGATGGGCACGAGACCGGCATCTGCCGGTGATTGCGCTGGAAACGCTGCAGGGGCAGCTGTCCGCGCTGCTGCCCGAGGACGCCGACCAGGCCCGGCATGAGCTGCGCTCCGGCCTGCAGCAGCTGGAGCGGCCAGCCGCCCTGCAGCGCATGCTCAAGGACCTGGTCGGCACCTGGGAACGCGGCGACCTGCGCCGCCTGGCCCGCTACGAGGATTGGTGTGACTGCATCCGCGACGCCCGTGACCGCGAGGCCCTCGCCCGCGAGAACGATGGCCGCAATCCCAACCTGGCCGACCGCATTTCGGAACTGCATCAACGGGGTCAGTCCTTGCTGGTGGCGGTGGGCGCCTTGCACATGACCGGGCCCCAGGCCCTGCCAACTTTGTTGCGGGAGAAGGGATTCGAGGTGACCCAGGTCCATCCCGGAGCCGCCAAGTGAACGACTTGCGGCACACTGGCTGGCTGTCTGCCTTCATTGATCTTTTCTGATTCCGGAGCTCCGCTTGGCCTCCCTGCCCTCGATTCTTCAGGCCCTTTTTCTGGTGCCGCTGACCCTGTTGCCCATCATCAACCCGGTGGGCGTGGCGCCCATCGTCATCGACGCCGCAGGTGGCGACGACCGGGTACTCAAGCGCCTGTCCCGCCAGGTGGCCATCAACGGCTGGGTGGTGATCATGGCGTCCATGCTGGTGGGCACCTATGTGCTGGACCTGTTCGGCATCTCCCTGCCGGTGGTGCGGGTGGCCGGCGGCATGCTGGTGGCCTACAGCGCCTGGGTGATGCTCACCCGGCATGAAGAGGCCGACGAGGTGCACACCGCCATTGCCGAAGATGCCAGTGCGGACCTGTCGGAAGCGGAAATCGTGCGCCGCAGCTTCTTCCCCATCACCTTTCCGCTGACCACCGGGCCCGGTTGCATCGCCGCCGCGATTGCCCTGGGCGCGCAGTTCCCCCGCCAGCCGCTGCCCTATGTGATGGGCGCCGGCATCGCCGCCATTGGCGCGGCCATCACCGCCGCCATCATCTACCTGACCTTCCGCAACGGCGGGCGTCTGCTGATGCGCCTGGGCGAAGTGGGCACCACGGTGATGATGCGGCTGATGGCCTTCGTGCTGCTGTGCATCGGCATCCAGATTCTCTGGACCGG
Source organism: Roseateles sp. SL47 (assembly GCF_026625885.1). Lineage (NCBI taxonomy): Bacteria > Pseudomonadati > Pseudomonadota > Betaproteobacteria > Burkholderiales > Sphaerotilaceae > Roseateles > Roseateles sp. SL47. Next base: position 848,136 of record NZ_CP113068.1, read on the forward strand.
CTGGGCCGACCTGAACCGCATGGCGGTCTGATGGGCGGCGGCGGCGCGCCGTCCCCAGCCCCACCTCCGGGAGGACGTAGGATGGGCCACGCACCAGCAGAACGAGGTCAAGCATGTCTGACAGCAGCTTCGGGGCCTTTGTGCCCGGTTTCGACTTTCTCCAGGGCCTGGTCAAGAACGCCGGCGCCGCCATCCCAGGCTTCAACCAATGGGTGGCCCCCACACTGAATCCGCAGGAACTGGAGAAACGCATCCAGGAGCTGCGGGCGGTGCAGTTCTGGCTGGAACAGAACGCCCGCATGCTGGCCACCACCGTGCAGGCGCTGGAGGTCCAGAAGATGACGCTCTCCACCCTGAGCGCCATGAATGTGCCGATGGCTGACCTCAAACAGGCGCTGAAGATGCCGCCGATGCCGGACTTCGGCGCCGCCATGAATGCCATGCGCCAGGCCGCCGCCGGCACTGGCGGGGCCAGCGGGAGCGGCACCGACACAGGCGCAGGAACATCACCAGGCGCAACGTTCTCGGCGTCGGCGGGCCGTTCGGCCGGATCATCAGCGGCGTCCTCATCGGCGTGGTCGGCGGCACCTGGGCCATCGGGGTCGGCGGGGTCGGCATCCCCCTCCTCTTCATCGGCGGGTGCCTCGTGGCCTGTCAACTTTCCCTTCAACACCAGCCGCAGCGCGACACCGCCACCGGACTCGTCCGCCGCGCATCGCGTCTCCGGAGGGCAGTCCGACGACGGCGACCCGCAGGATGCCGATGACCCAAGGGATGCCCCTGACCCGCAGGACGCCGACGACCCGATGGACGCCGCTGACAGCGAGGCATTGGACACTGCTGAGCTGGACGGAGACGGTCAGGGCCAAGACACCGCCAAGGGCCCCGGTGGCAGCGATCCTTCCACCGGCAAGGCGCCCAAGGCGGCCCCCTTGGGCGTGGACCCGATGCAGTGGTGGAATGCGCTCACACAGCAATTCACCCAAATCGCCACCCAGGCGATGAAGGACACCCACCTGGTCAAACAGGGGCTGGATGCGGCGGGTGAAAGCCTGCGCAAGGCCGCCGCCATGCCGGGAGAAATGATGAGCCAGGCGGCCACGGTGGCGAAGGCCGCCACGGCCGCCGCTGCTGCCACGGTAGGCCAGACGGGGAAGGCGGGCAAGGGCTTGGCCGGGTCGAGGCCGTCGGCCGCTACCCAAGGCGGCGGGGCGGGTGCAGTTGCTGGAACAAGGTCCCCCCGGGCTTTGAAGGGCCGTGACCAGGGCGGCAAGCAGGGTGCTCACGCCGGTCAGGACGCCCCCGCTTCAACTACATCCCGGGGCCGAACCGCCTCGGGCCGAGCGCCATCTGCGCCATCTGCACCGTCCGGGTCATCCAAGTCATCCAACTCATCCGAGTCGTCCAAGCAGTCCAAGCGGTCCAAGTCATCCCAGCAGTCCCAACCCTCTGGCGTGCCAGGCAGCAAGACCACCGCCAAAGCCAAGGCGCTGCCCGGCCCCCTGGCTTCCGGCGCCCGACCCCGTGCGCCAGGGTCCGCAACGTCCGCCCGCCAGTCCAGCGCGGGGCCGGTCGGCGTTCGAGCGTCAGGCGCCAAGGCTCCCGCCAATCCTCCGGCCCAAACGCCCACCACCGCATCTGCCAAAGCAAATGCGAAGGCACCTGCCAATGCGCCCGCTGCAGCCTCCACCAGAGCGCCTGCCATCGCTTCAACCACAGCCTCCACAAAAGCACCTGCACAAGCACCTGCAAAAGCACCCGCAAAAGCATCTGCCAAAGCCCCCACCAAAGCACCCGTCACATCGCCCACCAAGACCCCTGCCGCAGCCCGGTCACCCGGGACCGGACGCCGCAGCCCCTGACCGTGCTCGGCGTACAGTTGTAGACCGCCTACCCCGAGGGCCGTACATGCCTCGTTTTTTCCAGGCCCATGCCACCCACCCCGACGCGCACATGGCCATGGCGCTTGCCGCCGCCCAGATCGACGGGCAGCGCGGCGACCTGACGCCAACGCTCGGTTTTCTCTATTTCACCGAGGACTATCTCCCCCAGGCCGAAGCGCTGCTGGAGGATGCCCGTCAGCGCTGGCCCGGGTGCGGATGGGTCGGTGCCTCCGCCCTGGCCGTCTGCGCGGGCGGTGCCGAATATTTCGCCGAACCCGCCCTGGCGCTGATGATGTGCGACCTGCCGCCGGACCAGTGGCAGATCTTCTCTGGCCGCCACCCCCTGCCGCAGGACTGCAAGGCCCGCAGCCTATTGCTGCATGCCGACAGCAACACCCCGGACCTGCAGGAGCTGATTGCCGAACTCGCCGAGCGATGTAGCAGCGGTTATGTGTTTGGCGGCGTGGTGAGTGCGCGCCGGCAGGCCCTCCAGATCGCCGACGGCGTCGTGGAGGGGGGGCTGTCCGGCCTGGCCCTGCGCTCCGGCGTGCGCTGGATTTCCCGGGTCAGCCAGGGTTGCCAGCCACTGGGGCGCGAGCGCCGGGTGACCGGCAGCGACGGCACCCTGGCCACCGAGCTGGACGGCCGCCCGGCCCTGGATGCCCTGCTGGAAGACCTGAAACTGCCCGCCTTCACCGGCGAGACCACCCCCCTTCGCCAGGCCATGCCATTGTTCCGCCGCACCCTGGTGGGGCTGAGCGATGCGCCCGGGGCCCGCAAGGACTACGGCCCGGAGGTGCGGGTGCGCCATCTGATCGGCCTGGACCCGGCACGCCGGGGTGTCGCGGTGGCCGAACAGCTGCGGGAAGGCGAACTGCTGAGCTTTTGCGAACGCAATCCGGAAGCCGCCCGGCGGGATCTGGTGCGCATCTGCACCGAAATCCGCGCGGATGCCGAGGAAATGGGCGCCGGCATGGCCGGCGCGCTCTACATCAGCTGCACCGGTCGGGGCGGTCCCCATTTCGGGGCGCCATCGGCCGAGCTGCAATGGGTGCAGCATGCGCTGGGGGACGTCCCGCTGGTGGGCTGCTTTGCCAACGGTGAGATCGCCCATGCGCGTCTGCATGGCTACACCGGAGTGCTGACGGTATTTCTGGATGGCTGAGGCGTCGGCAGCGTGGTTGGCGCAAGCCGACGCCTCACCGCGTTTTCCTTGCACCCGGGCGGTGCGCCGCCCGGTACAGTTCCACCCATGAATGCGCCTTTGCCTGTGACCATTGCCGAGCGCGCCGCACGCCAGGCCGAGGTGGTGCGGGCGTTGTCGGCCGTGCTGCCCGCCCATGCCCTGCTGTGGAACGACGAACAGACCCAGCCGTATGAATGCGACGGCCTCACCGCCTACCGGGAGCGACCGCTGGTGGTGGCCCTGCCGGAAGACGAGGTTCAGGTGGCGGCGGTCCTGCGCGTGTGCCATGCGCTGAAGGTGCCAGTGGTGGCCCGGGGAGCCGGTACCGGCCTGTCGGGCGGTGCCATGCCGCATCCGCTGGGCATCACACTGGGCCTGGCCCGCTTCAACCGCATCCTGGCGGTGGACCCGCTGGCGCGGACCGCGCGCGTGCAGTGTGGTGTGCGCAATCTGGCGATCTCCGAGGCGGCCGCGCCCCACGGCCTTTATTACGCACCGGACCCCAGCAGCCAGATCGCCTGCACCATTGGCGGCAATGTGGCCGAGAACTCGGGCGGTGTGCACTGCCTCAAATACGGGCTCACGCTCCACAACGTGCTGCACGTGCGTGGCTTCACCGTGGAGGGCGAGCCTGTGGCCTTTGGCTCCGAGGCGCTCGACGTGCCCGGCCTGGACCTGCTGGCCGTGCTGGTGGGCAGTGAAGGCATGTTGGCGGTGGTGACCGAGGTCACCGTGCGCCTCACGCCAAAGCCGCAACTGGCCCGCTGCATCATGGCCAGCTTTGACGACCTGCGCCGCGCCGGAGATGCCGTGGCGGCCCTGATCGCCGGCGGCATCATCCCGGCGGGGCTGGAGATGATGGACAAGCCGATGACCGCTGCGGTCGAGGACTTTGTCCATGCCGGTTATGACCTTCAGGCCGAGGCCATCCTGCTGTGTGAAAGCGACGGCACGCCGGAAGAGGTGGCCGAAGAGATCGACCGGATGATCGCCGTGCTGCGCGCGAGTGGCGCGACTGGCATTGAAGTCAGCGAGACCGAAGCCCAGCGGCTGCGCTTCTGGAGCGGGCGCAAGAATGCATTCCCGGCGTCCGGGCGCATCAGCCCTGACTACATGTGCATGGACTCCACCATTCCACGCAAGCGCCTGGCCGATGTGCTGCTGGCCATCCAGGCGATGGAGCAGAAATACGGGCTGCGCTGCGCCAACGTCTTTCATGCGGGCGACGGCAATCTGCACCCGCTGATCCTGTTTGATGCCAACGACCCGGACCAGCTCGCCCGCTGTGAGCAGTTCGGCGCCGACATCCTGGAAACCAGCGTGGCCATGGGGGGCACGGTGACGGGCGAGCACGGCGTGGGCGTGGAAAAACTCAACAGCATGTGCGTGCAGTTCTCCCCGGAGGAGCGTGAACAGATGCTGGCCCTCAAACGGGCCTTTGACCCCCAGGGCTTGCTCAACCCTGGCAAGGTGATTCCCACGCTGCAGCGCTGTGCCGAATATGGCCGCATGCATGTGAAGCGGGGTTTGCTGTCCTTCCCCGAGCTGGAGCGATTTTGATGAGCGCATCCGTGGACCTGGACCTTCCCGCCACTGCCGCCCCCACACCCGCCGTGCTGACCGAGGCCGTGCAGGCGCTGCAGGCCCGCATCCGCCAGGGCGGGCCGCTGCGCATCGAAGGCCATGGCAGCAAGCATTTTTATGGCGGGGAATTGCGCGGCGACGTGCTGTCCACCCGGGCGCTCAACGGTGTGCTGGCCTACGAGCCCAGCGAGCTGTATGTGACGGCAGCCGCCGGCACCCCACTGACGGATCTGGAAGCCCGCCTGGCGGCGCAAGGCCAGCATCTGGCCTTTGAACCGCCGCGCTTCTCGGATGGGGGCCTGGGGACTGGCACCGTGGGTGGCATGGTCGCGGCCGGTCTCTCCGGCCCGGCGCGCAGCAGCGCAGGTGCCGTGCGGGACCATGTCCTGGGGCTGACGCTGATCAACGGGCGCGGCGAGCTGCTGCACTTCGGCGGCACCGTCATGAAGAATGTGGCCGGTTACGACGTGTCTCGCCTGATGGCCGGCGCGCTGGGCGTGCTGGGCCTCATCGCCCAGGTGACGCTGAAAGTGCTGCCCGTGCCGGTGGCCAGCGCCACGCTGCGCTTTGAATTGCCGCAGGACCAGGCGCTGCTGCAAATGAACCGCTGGGGCGGGCAACCCCTGCCGATCAGCGCCACCGCCTGGTGGGATGGCGCCCTGGTGGTGCGGCTGTCGGGTGCGGAAGCGGCCGTACGTGCCGCCATGCAGCGGCTGGGCGGCGATGTGATCCCGCCCGCCATGGCCGAGCCGTTCTGGCGCGGCCTGCGGGACCATGACGACGAGTTCTTCATCGGCGCCCGACGTGCGGTGCAGGGCGGTGCGGCTTTGTGGCGCATCAGCGTGCCTGCAACGGCCCCGGCCATGGCGCTGCATGGGGAGCAGCTGATCGAATGGGGGGGTGCGCAGCGCTGGGTGGTCACGCCAATGGCGCCCTCCCAGCTCCGGGAGACGATTGCAGCGGTGGGTGGCCATGCGGTGCTGTTCCGCGCGCGGGACAAATCCGTCGGCGCATTGACCCCGCTGTCGGCGCCGCTGGCGCGCATTCATCGGCAGCTGAAAGCCGAGTTCGATCCCCACGGGTGCTTCAACCCGGGGCGGCTTTATCCGGATTTCTGAGCCGTGTCCCTGGCCCCTCCCCCTCCCTGAGACCTCGCCCTGAGCTCCAGCACTTAGACCTCGGACCCTTCGTCGATGCAGACTCATCTCGCCCCCGAATTCCAGGACACCCCGGAAGGGCAGGCCGCCGAGGCCATCCTGCGGCGGTGCGTGCACTGCGGTTTTTGCACCGCCACCTGCCCCACTTACCAACTGCTGGGCGATGAGCTGGACGGCCCGCGCGGCCGCATCTACCTGATCAAGCAGGTCCTGGAAGGCGGCACTCCCACGGTGACCACCCAGCAGCATCTGGACCGCTGCCTGACCTGCCGAAACTGCGAAAGCACCTGCCCCTCCGGCGTCCAATACGGCCAGCTGGTGGAGATCGGCCGACGGGTGGTGGATGCCAAGGTGGGGCGCCCCCGCCAGGAGCGGCTGCGGCGCTGGCTGCTGAAGGAAGGGCTGACCTCCTCGCTGTTCAAGCCAGCGTTGCGCTTGGGCCAGGCCTTCCGGCCGTTTGTGCCGGCGTCCCTGCGGGACAAGGTGCCGGCCCGCGCCCCCGCCCGTGCGCATCACTGGCCGCAACGCAGCCATCCGCGCAAGGTGCTGATGCTGCTGGGCTGCGTGCAGCCGGCCATGCATCCCAATATCAATGCCGCAACCGCCCGGGTGCTGGATGCGGCGGGCATCCAGACGCTGGTGGCCGACGAAGCCGGCTGTTGCGGCGCCTTGCGCGCGCACCTGGATGACCATCACGGCGGGCTCGACGACGCGCGCCGCAACATCGACGCCTGGTGGCCGATGGTGGAGGGGCACAACCAGCCGGTGGAGGCGATTGTGATGAACGCCTCCGGCTGCGGCGTTCAGGTGAAGGACTACGGGCGACTGCTGGCCCATGACGCGGCCTATGCGGAGCGTGCCGCCAAGGTGTCCGCCATGACCCGGGACCTGTGCGAGCTGCTGCCTTCGCTGGCCCCGGCGATCGCCCGGCGTCTGCGCCCGGGTGGCAAGCGGCCCCGGCTGGCCTACCACCCGCCCTGCACGCTGCAACACGGGCAGCAGATACGCGGCAGTGTGGAGAGTCTGCTGCGAGAGCTGGGTTTCGAGATTTCCGTGGCGCCGATGGACAGCCACCTGTGCTGCGGCTCGGCGGGCACCTATTCCGTGCTGCAACCCCTGCTGTCCAAGCAATTGCGGGAGCGCAAGCTGCAAGCCCTGGCCCCCTTGGCGGCGGACACCATCGTCTCCAGCAACGTCGGCTGCATCCAGCATCTGCAGTCGGGCACTGACACCCCGGTCCGCCACTGGATCGAGGTGTTGGATGATGCGTTGATACCCTGAGCGCGCCCCCCGGGAGCTGCGGAACCAGCATCATTCGTCGCTTTCTCGCCGCATCTCGACCGCAATCCACGTCAATTCGAGAAAGAAGTCGCAAGCCGCATGCGGACCTGCGGGCAAACCCGGGCATAGCCCTTGCCCGGCGCCCGCACAATCTTGGTTAATAACAGGAGGGGAGCGCGCAAGCGATCCAATCAGAAAACGGAACGGGCCGGTCACCCTATATGGGGACCGGCCCTTTTCCTTTCCGGGCTGGCGGTTCAAGCAGCGCCCGTCCGAACGGGCGGGGGCGCGGCACCGGGGCCCGATCGGGCCATACTTCGGCCATGACTCACACCCGCCGAACCTGGCTGCTGCGGCCCCTGCTGGCCGCCCTGGCCACCCTGGCCGCCTGCAGCGGCCCGTCTGCCCCGGACACCTCCCGCGCAGCCGCTGCCACGCCCTCGTCGGCCAGCAACAGCGCCAGCACACGCCCCTCTGCCGGTAGCCCCCGGCCGCCCAGACTGGTGGTGTTCATGGCGGTGGACGGCCTGCCCCTGCGTCAGGTGCTGGGCTACCGGGACCAGCTCCAGCCGGACGGCTTCCGGCGGTTTCTGGACCAGGGCGCCTGGTTCTCAAACGCCTATTACGGCCACGGCTACACCGTGACGGCGGCGGGCCACTCCATCATGCTCAGCGGAGCCTATCCGCAGCGCAGCGGCATCATCGGCAACGAGTGGCGTAACCCGAAGACCGGCGAGGTGGTCTACAACACCGAAGACACGCGCTATCACTACATCGACCACGCCACCGACCCGCATGCCGGCACCAGCCCCAGCAACTACAAGGCGGAGACGGTGGGTGATGTGCTGAGAACGGCGCAACCGGCGTCCAAGGTGATTGGCATCTCCGGCAAGGACCGCGGCGCCATCCTGCCGGCCGGCCACAAGGGCACGGCCTACATGTACATGAGCAGCGATGGCCAATTCGCCTCCACCACCTATTACATGAGCAGCCATCCGGCGTGGGTGCAGGCCTTCAACCAGGCGCGTCCCGCCGATCAGTTCTTCCACAAGTCGTGGTCCTTGCTGCTGCCGGAAGCCGCTTATGCCCGCAGCGCGCCGGACGGCCAACCCTGGCAGAGCGATGCGGGCAACGGCAATCGCCTGCCCGCCGTGATGGGGGAGAAGCTGGACAAGCCCGGCCCCAAATACTATGCCGGGCTGCTGCCGTCGCCATTCGGCGATGAGCTGACACTGGCATTTGCCCGTGCCGCCATCGAAGGTGAACAACTGGGCGCGGACGACCAGACCGACATCCTGACGGTCAGCCTCTCCAGCCATGACTATGTGAACCATGCCTTCGGACCGGAATCGCGGCTGTCGCAGGACCATTTGCTGCATCTGGACCGCTATCTGCAGAGCTTCTTCCAGTATCTGGACGCCCGCGTCGGCCGTGACAACTATGTGCTGATGCTCACCGCCGACCATGGCTTCATGGACACGCCCGAATGGGCCCGGCGCCAGGGCCGCGACGCGGGCCGCGTGGCGCCTGCGCAGGTGATCGCAACCCTCAACAGGGGCTTGTCGGAACGTTTTGGCGATGGCCGCTGGGTCACCCACTTCTCTGCCACCGGGCTGCTGTTTGACGAGAAGCTGATCCAGTCCAAGGGCCTGAAGAGCGACGACGTGTATGCCGCCGCCAAGGCCCTGGCCGAGCAGATTCCCGGCATCCAGGCGGCCTTCACCCGCGCCCAGCTGGCAGGAGACGACACCGCCACGCCCTATCTGGCGCAGATGCGCCGCTCCTGGCATCCGGACGTGGCGGCGCCGCTGCAACTGGTGCCCAGACAGGGCTACATGTTCTCCAGCCGTCCCACCGGCACCACCCACGGCTCGCCGTATGAATACGATAGCCATGTGCCCCTGCTGACCTGGGGCCCGACCTGGGTGGGCCAGGGCGAAGTGAAGGCCCGCGTGGAGATGGTGGACGTGGCGCCGACGCTCTCGCGCCTGCTGGGCATTGCGACGCCTGCGCAGTCGCAGGGTCAATGGCTGCCACTGCCGGTCAAAGCCGCCCCGCAATAAGGTCAGGAACTGGCCAACGTCCAACACAACCGTTGCGCTTGGAGTTTCAAGCGCGGGCGCAGACTGTTTCTCCACCGGCCCCCTTCATCAGAAGGGCCTCGCCGGGAATGATCACCGGGTACGCCGTGATGGCACGGTGTCTGGAGATGTTTGCATGACCGTTCATGACCGCCGCACCTGGCTCAACAGGTTGGCTGGCTTCGCAGGATTTGCGGGATTGGGCGCGGGATGGGGAGCCGCCCCCGCCCTGATCGCCAGCAAGTCGGCCCTGGCTCAGACGCCGCGGCGCAGCATCCGGCTGGGCGTGATTGACCTGAGCTTTCACCATGCCACCGCCGCCGTGGTCGCCGCCCTGCTGCAGCGGTTGGGGCACCCCGTCGAGCGCACTTTTGCGCTTCACGAAGCATGCTTCGAGCACTTGCGGCAGGGGGAAGTCGACATGGTCGCCTCGGCCTGGCTGCATTCGAGCCATGGGGTGTACCGGGCTCGCGTGGAGGAGGTGGTCTCCACCACCGCCCTGGGGCTGCACTACACCCCTTACGCGCTCTGGGGCGTGCCGGACTATGTGCCGGCCTCGGCCGTGGCCAGCGTGCCGGATCTGCTGCGTCCGGAAGTCCGGGCGCGTATGAACCCGCTGATCCAGGGCATCGGCCCCGGGGCCGGCATCACCCGTTTCTCCATCCGCATGATGGAGGCCTACGGCCTCACCGAAGCCGGTTACCACTTCCAGACCGGCACCCCGGACGACTGCTTCAATGCATTCGAAACCGCCGTCGCCCGGCAGCAGTGGGTGGTGGTGCCGCTGTGGCATCCGCAGTTTCTGCATGCCCGGCACCGCATCCGCGATCTTCAAGACCCCAAGCAGTTGCTTGGTGGCGTGGACCATGCCGTGCTGCTGGCGCGTGACGATCGGCTGAAGACGCTGCCGGCCGACACGGTCCGGGCGCTGGAGCGGGTGCGGCTGTCCAACGCGGTGGTGGCGCAATTGGATCACGCCATCAACCGGGAGGGTCTCACCGCCGACCAGGCCGCAGCCCGCTGGCTGGCCGACCATCGCGACTTCGCCCCCCCAGGGGCGAGCTGATCGGTTTGCGCCCATCCACCGTCCCCATCCACCGTCCCCATCCACCGTCCCCATCCGCCATCCAGACACGCCCACGGCCACTGATCGCAGGGAGATGCCCAGGCGTCACCGAGCTCCTGTAGGCTTGCCAGTCTTTGCCAACACTGTGCCGATCGGCGTCGTCCGCGCCGCCGATCCGCTGGCATTTCTGCATCTGATCCGGGAGACGGCCGTGATGGGCTGGTTCGAAAAACTTGTAGACCCTTTCCCCAGCAGCCCGGCGCCGCAGCCGCCGAAGGGCTTCTTTCCCTTCGTCTGGGCGGCGACGGCGGGCATCCGCGGCCTGCTGCTGATCCTGATCCTGCTCACCGCCGGCATCGGCGCCTTTGAGGCGCTGCTGTTCTCGATGCTGGGTTCGGTGGTGGACTGGCTCAGCCAGGTGGCACCCGCGCAATGGTGGGCCACCCAGCGGCATCACCTGCTGCTGCTGGGCGGCATTCTGCTGGCCAGCCCGGTGCTGATCGCCTTGCAGGCATTGGTGAAATACCAAGGCATTGCCAGCAACTTCCCGATGCGCTTGCGCTGGAACTTCCACCGCCACCTCCTGGCCCAGAGCATGAGCTTCTACCAGGATGAATTCGCCGGCCGGGTGTCGGCCAAGCTGATGCAGACGGCGCTGGCAGTGCGCGAGTGCGTGATGATCGTGACCGACATCCTGGTCTTCATCAGCATCTACTTCGTCACCATGCTCAGCGTGGTGGGTGGCTTCGACCTGCTGCTGCTGGCGCCGTTCCTGGGCTGGCTGGCCTGTTATGTGCTGGCGCTCATCTACTTTGTGCCACGTCTGGGGAAGGCGGCGGCAGCCCAGGCCGATGCCCGCAGCCTGATGACCGGGCGCGTCACCGACGCCTACACCAACATCAGCACCGTCAAGCTGTTCTCCCACAGCCAGCGCGAAGCCGGCTTTGCCCGCAGTGCGATGCTGGATTTCCTGAGCACCGCCTACCGGCAGATGCGCCTGATCAGTGGCTTCGAGGTGGTGAATCACGCCCTCTCCATGGGCCTGATTGCCGCCACCGCCGGCATGACCCTGTGGCTGTGGACCCAGGGCCAGGTGGGTGTGGGGGCCGTGGCCGCCGCCACTGCCATGGCGCTGCGGCTCAATGGCATCTCCCACTGGATCATGTGGGAGATGGCCAGCCTGTTCGAGAACATCGGCACGGTGCAGGACGGCATCACCACCCTCTCCCGCCCGATTGCCATCACCGATGCCACGGAGGCCCGTCCGCTGCAGGTGAGCCAGGGCGAGGTGGTGTTTGATCGGGTGGACTTCAGCTACGGTGGCAAGAAGCCGGTGCTGCAGGCCTTGACGCTGCACATCCGCCCCGGCGAGAAGATCGGGGTGGTCGGGCGTTCCGGTGCCGGCAAATCGACGCTGCTGAACCTGCTGCTGCGGTTTTATGACGTGGACCGAGGCCGTGTGCTGATCGACGGGCAGGACATCGCCCACGTCACCCAGGACAGCCTGCGGGCCCAGGTGGGCATGGTCACCCAGGACACCAGCCTGCTGCACCGCTCGGTGCGGGACAACCTGCTGTATGGACGGCCGGACGCCACCGACGACGCCATGCGTGCTGCGGCCGCCCGGGCTGAAGCCGAGCACTTCATCGACGGGTTGACCGACCCCAAGGGCCGCAAGGGCTATGACGCGCATGTGGGCGAGCGTGGCGTGAAACTCTCCGGCGGCCAGCGCCAGCGGGTGGCGATTGCCCGGGTGATGCTCAAGGACGCGCCCATCCTGCTACTGGACGAAGCCACCAGCGCCCTGGATTCGGAGGTGGAAGCCGCCATCCAGCGCAGCCTCTACCGGCTGATGGAGGGCAAGACGGTGGTGGCCATTGCCCACCGCCTCTCCACCATTGCCGCCATGGACCGCCTGATCGTGATGGACCAGGGCCGGATCGTCGAGCAGGGCGACCATGCCAGCCTGCTGGCGGCCGGCGGCCTGTATGCCAAGCTCTGGGCTCATCAGAGCGGCGGTTTCCTGGTGGAGGACGGGCTGCAGGACAGCGTGCAGGCGGGGGGCGACCCTGCAGTGGCCCGCGCCACCCCCAGCGCGGATCAGGATTGTGTGGAGGACGCCGCAGACTGACGCCGGCCCCTACGCGTTCACACGGATGCCGGTCGGCGAGGGTCCGCTGAAGATCAAGCGCGGACATCGTGGGGACAAGATCCGGTGAAACTCGATATTCACGCCTTTGTGCAAGGTCCATTTCAGGCGCACGGGCAGATCGAGATGTGGCGCGAAGGTCCGGTGGTGCGCTTGCGCGCCCAGGGCCCCTTCAACCGTGAGGCGGTGCTGGCGCTGGGCCGGGCCATGAGCGACCTTCTGGCCGCCGACCCGCCGCCAGAGCGCTTCGGCGACATTCTCGAACTGAGCGTGAGCATGGTCACCTCGCCTGAATCCATGGAGGAGCTGGAGCGCTTCCTGGAACAGATGGGAACCCGGCACCTCCCGCCCGTCGCCGTGGCCTATGTGGCGGGGCTTGAGGTGGAGGGGCGCGATTTCATGATGCCCCTGTTCGAGGCGCTGTACCTGCGGCAGGGCCGTCGTTTTGGTGCATTCGAGACGCTCGACGCCGCACGGACCTGGATGCTTCAACAGCTCGCCTACGAACCGCAGGCCAATAGCCGGTGAGCAAGTGCAAACTTATCCTCACAATCAAGGACAGGGGATGCCACCCGTTCAAGGGGTCCATCGGCTTGGCGATGGCGTGCCTTGTATGAAACACTTCCATTGCAGCCCGGTCCTTGCCGGGCGGCATGAGCATCCGCCCAATTTTTGGGCACATGCACACGAAAGCTTAGCTTATGGATCACCACAGCGACTCACAACAGCCATCGGCCCCGGCTCCGAACGCGGGCCCCGTGGTGTCGTCGCGCCGCCGCCGCTTTTTGCAGGCGGGTGTGCCTGTGGGCCTGACCCTGGCCAGCCGCCCTGTCATGGCCTGGCATTGCAACACCACCTCGGCCTGGGGCTCGGCGGTGCTGCGCAATGGCGGCGCCAGCGTCCAGGCCCGTGCTGCAGCAGCGGTGCTCACCAACACGGAATGCTGGACCATCAGCAACTGGGTGAACAACACCGCGCGCTCGGCGGTGTCGACCTCGCCCCCGTGGAGCTTCATTGCGGCGTATTGGTACTCCGGCCGCTCGGTCAGCTACTGCAAGAGCAACCTGACGGTCGCCAAGGTCTACCCGGGCGGCCTGAAAAACGTGTCGTCCTCCGCCAAGGTGGCCGACCTGTTTGCCGCCAATGCTGGCAGCTACGCCACCATGATGCTGGTGGCGCGCCTGAACACGCTGTTTGCCGGCCATAACGTCGCGCAGTGCGTGGTCTCCTCCACCGGCGAAGACATGCTGGTGAAGATGGCGTCGGTCGGCCCGAACAGCTTCAAGCCGAACAACGCCGGCAGCACGGCGGCCTGGACGGAAAGCGACTTCCGCAGCTACCTCTACAGCAATTACCTTGTGAGCTGATGGCGCTCACGGCGACGTGGCGCTGCGCACATCGATTGAATGAGGTGCTGCGCGCCTGGGAGGGCGAGCAGCATGCGGTGTTTTTCAACCCCGCCAGCGGGGACACCCACCTGGTGGCTGCCCTCGGTGCCCAACTCGCCGAGTGGCTCAGCGCGGCCCCGTTGACCCGCACACAGTTGCTGCATCGACTGACCCATGAGGTGGATTGGGACGAACAACCGGACCCGGATGCCCTGGCCGACCTGCTGGACCTGCATCTGCGCCGTCTGGTCGACATCGAGCTGCTGCTGGAGGAGCCTGCGGCGTGAAACTCGCCGAGCTGTCACGGGACGATCTTCGCCGGCATCTGCGGGGTGACGGCCTGGCCCTGCGCCTGGCGCCCTTCACGGTGAAGGTGCGTTCGGACCTGCCGCATCTGGCCGACGACCTCGCGCAGATGTACGACCGCTTCGAGCTGGTACCACCGCAGGACTTCATCGACTTCCATGTGGCCGTGCTGCGCAGCCCGCACTGGCGCTCCCGGCTGATGGGCCGCGCCGAATTCTGGTTCGACGGCCAGCGGTCCTTCACCCCGCTGCCCGGCGCCCAGGCGCTTGCCATGCTGGAGTGGGGCATCAACTGGTGCATTGCCGCCCATGCCCATCAATACCTGCTGATCCATGCGGCGGTGCTTGAACGGGGCGGCCGTGCCCTGGTGATGCCAGCCCCCCCCGGCTCCGGCAAAAGTACCTTGTGTGCGGCCCTGGCGCACCGCGGCTGGCGGCTGCTCTCGGACGAGCTCGGCTTGCTGGACCTGCGCACCGGTCAACTGCACGGCATGGCCCGGCCGATCAACCTCAAGAACGCCTCCATCCACCTGCTCAAGGACTTTGCGCCCCATGCTCGCTTCAGCGCCTCCATGCCCAACACCAGCAAGGGCACGGTGGCCCTGGTGCGCGCCCCCGAGGAGGCCATCGCCCGCCGCCAGGTTCCGGCCCTACCGGCCTGGGTGGTGCTGCCCGCCTGGGTGCCCCAGAGCAGCGCACGGCTGGAGCCGATTGAGCGGGCCCGGGCCTTCATGACCCTGGCGGAACAAAGCTTCAACTACGACCTGCATGGCCAGATCGGCTTCCATGCACTGGGCCAGTTGGTGGACCGATGCGAGTGCTACCGCTTTGAATACAGTGCGCTGGACGAGGCCATCCGGCATTTCGACTCGCTGGCGGAGGGGGCGGAATGAGCGCACGCCTGCAGGCCGGCGCTCTGCCCGCACCGCAACACTCCCCGGCGCCCGACCGACCTTTGCTGGTGCGGGTGCTGCTGGCACCAGCGCTGGGGCCAGGCTTGTCACTGACCGAATGGGATCTGCTGCTGCGGCAGGCCCGCCGGGCCAACCTGGCCGGCAAGCTTGCGCATCTGGCGCAGTCAGGCGGCTGGCTGGACGAGCTGCCCGCCCCCGTGCAAGCTCACCTGCGCTCAGCGCTGCTGCTGTCTGAACGACAGGCGCAGATGCTGGCCCGGGAGGCTCGTTTTCTGGCGCAGGCCCTGGCCGAGCTGGCCGGGCCGGTGATTCTGCTCAAGGGTGCGGCCTATGCGCTGGGCGGCCATGCGCCGGCCCCGGGGCGGATGTTCACCGACATCGACCTGCTGCTGCGCGCCGACCAACTGCCCCGTGCCGAGATCGCCTTGATGGTGCATGGGTGGGACTTCGATCCCCTGGACGATTACGACCAGCGCTACTACCGCGAGTGGATGCATGAACTGCCGCCGCTGCATCACCGCCGCCGCGGGACCTCACTGGATGTGCATCACAGCCTGCTGCCGCCGACCGCGCGAACCCCGTTGAACACCACTGCATTGTTCGACCATCCGCGTGCCCTGCCCGGCCATCCGGGCCTGTCGGTGCTGCCGCCGGAGGACATGCTGCTGCACAGCGCGGCTCACCTGTTCCATGAAGGCGAGTTGCCCAATGGCTTGCGGGATCTGTTCGACCTGGATGCCCTGATCCGCGAGTTCAGCGTCATGGAGGGCTTCTGGCCGCGCTTGCTGGGGCGTGCAGCCCACATCGGGCTGCAGCATCCGCTGGCCCTGGCGCTGCGCTACGCCCAGCGCTGGCTGGACACACCGGTGCCGGTGGAGGCCACTGCAGCGCTGGCGGATCAGGTGCGGGGCTGGCATCAGCCGCTGCTGGACGCCGCCTACCGCCGGGCGCTACGGCCACCGCATGACAGCTGCCGACTTCCGGGGCAGGCGCTGGCTGAACTGGCGCTGTATGTCCGAGCCCACTGGCTGCGCATGCCCGCGCCGCTGCTGGCCCGGCACCTGGTGCGCAAGGCCTGGGGTCGCCTCACCGCCGCCCCGCAGACCGTCAACGACGGTCCACGCCCGGGCGACGGCGCCTGAGCCTCACTGCACACGCGAGCGCCCGGTGCTCAGATCCAGCGGCGCCGTCCGAGTCGTGAGCGGACGCAGGGTCTGGGTCGCACCGGAGCGCGCACCACCCGCCTGCGCGGTCGCTATCGGACATTGGCCGGAGGATCGGAACGACAGCGCTGTGGCCAGCATCTGTTCCTCCGGATCGCCGAGCGCATGGGTGAGGTCGTCCTGTGCGTTGCACCCGGGCAGCCCCGTCGGCCCGGTGCCGCCGGGCTGGAAGCCATCGACGTAATCCCCAAAGCCCTTGGCATTGGTGGCCTGCATCTCGATGGCGAAGGTGGTGACACCGCAGTTACTGGCCCCTTCATACCCGTAGGGCTTGCCACAGGTGCCGCTGCCCACCTGGATCACTTCGATGTCGACGCCACGCAGACCATTGATCAGCAGCTCGCTGGCGGAACAGGTGTTGGGGCCGGTGAGGACAAAGACCCGCCGAAGGTTCAGCGTTGGCAGGGGCTCGCCGGGTTGGCAGCGGTCGTCGCCGTCCAGGCAGGTCGTGGCGATGAAGGGCATGTCGCTGGCTTGCCCTGCAGCGGTTCGACGCGCGTTCATCCGTACCCGGTTGAACACCCGGTTCGGTGTGGCCTGCCCGGCCACCATGTAGGCCAGCTGGCTGGCGATGAACCCCTGCCCACCGCCGTTGTAGCGCAGGTCGAGAACAAGGTCCCGCACTTGAGCGGCCGCCAACTGGGTGAAGGCGACTTTCAGCGCCTGCTGGGCGGGCTGAGTGAACTCATTGAAGAGCAGATATCCCACCGGCCCGGGCGCACCGTCGGCGGTGGGCAGCACCTTCACCTGGGGCACGGCCAGCGACTGGAAGGCCTGGGCCACCACGGTCTGGCTGAACTCTGTGGTGCCCCCGCGCCGCCAGACCCAGCGTGCGGAGGTGCCGGAGGGCGCCGACAGCAGCCGGTCGTCCAGTTGCGCACGCTGCGCGGCATCCTCCACGGAGACGGCCACGCCATCCAGGGAGACGACTTCGTCCCCTCGCTGCATGCCTGCCTGAGCGGCCGGACCAAGCGGATCGATCCAGGTGATCGCGATGCGCCGTGGGTGCTCCGTCACGGCGGCCAACTGCACGCCCCACCCGGCCACCGTTCCCGTGTCAGCCGCGTCTTTTTCCGCCGTGTTGATCCGGTAGCTGAAACGATCCCGGCTGGTGTCGCCATGCGGGCGCACCAGATCGTCCAGCCAGCGGTTGAGCGCCGTGACATGGTCCACCGGTTGGCCGGGTGCCCCCTGGTAGACCGGTGCGCTCATGTTGAGCGACGGCAGGTCTTCGTTCCAGAGATAGCGCTCCTGCAGCATGGCCCGCAGCCAGGCCATTTCGGTACGGCGGCTGCCGCTGCGTTGCGACGGGTCGGCATCCGGATTGTCCGGGGCGCATTGATTGGCATAGGCGGCGCTGGGCAGGGACAAGGTTGCAGTCGCCGCCGGGTCGGAGGCCTGCCCACCCTCACCACAACCGGTCAGGGCCACCACCGTCAGGCCGGCGAGCCACGCGGCGTGCGTTCGCTTCCATGGGCGCATGGGAAGTCTCCTTCATCGTCTTGAGGTCGATGCGGACTAGTCGCTGCGGGGAGGTGCCGGGTTCACGTGGCGATGCAATATAAGGGTTCGACGCATCCAGCCAGGGCGAGTGAGGCTGCTGTCTGTCGGTGTGAGCCGCCCGAGACCGGTGCCAGTGCGGCGGGCGCGGACTTTGCCGCGAGGGGGCAAGACCTTCGCTTATGCTCGCATCATGAACAGACCCAAGCCTTTTTCGATGATCCGCGAGTTCCATCTCGCCGACTGGTTTACGCTGGGAAATGCTTTCTGCGGCGTCGGCGCCCTGTTCTCGGTGATGACCTATCTCCAGAACCGCGAGCTGCTGCACCTCTTCTACGCCTGCGGACTGATTCCGGCGGCCCTGGTGTTTGACGTGCTGGACGGGCGCATCGCGCGCTGGCGTCAGAAAAGCTCGGCCATGGGCCGGGAGCTGGATTCGCTGGCCGACGTGATCTCGTTCGGCGTGGCGCCGGCGATGATTGCCTACGGTTGTGGCATGCAGGGTCTGTGGGACCGCATCATCCTGGGCTTTTTTGTGGCTGCGGGTGTGTCGCGGCTGGCCCGCTATAACATCACGGCAGAAACGCTCAGCGCCGATACCGGCAAGGTGACGTACTTCGAGGGCACACCGATTCCCACGTCACTGCTGCTGGTGATCGTGATGTGGGTGGCCGCCGCGCAGGGCGCCACCGGCGATGCGCTGTGGTTTGGGGAATGGAAGCTGGCGGGCTTCGTGCTGCATCCGCTGGTGCTGATGTTTGCGGTGTCGGGCTCGCTGATGATCAGCCGGATTCGGATTCCCAAGTTCTGAGTACGGCGCCATGCCCCAGCACCTTGTGGAACTGCAGCCCTGGTCCGACCTTTCCGAACGACTGCGCAGCGAGGTGCGATCTCTCGTCATCTCGCCGCAGCAGATCGAGTACGCGGGCTCGGGGGACGCGCAGATTCGAAGGGTCGAGACGGCATCGGGCAACAACCTGGTGGGGCTGGCCATCGTTCATGGTGACGAAGCCGTGGGCTTTCTTGTCCTCAAACGCGGCAGCGAAGCGCCGGATTGGGCGGAGCCAGAGGCTGCCGTCATCAGCGGCATGCGACTCGGGGCGGCGCATCAAGGCAAAGGGCTGGGCCGCACGGCCCTTCTGGCACTGCCGGCATGGCTGTGCAAGCACTGGCCAGCGTGTAGCTCGATCACCTTGTCTGTGGACGAAGACAACGTCGCTGGCATCAAGGCCTATGCGGCTGCAGGCTTTGTGGACCTTGGCCAGCGAGTTCAAGGCCGGATCGGTTGGGTCCGGTACATGAGCCGACCGCTGGAGGGGCGATGGTCGGCGCAACGCATGGCTTGAGGACCCGAAGCCCATTGCGTTGCTCGGCCTGGTACAACAAAGGGCGCCCCTTCTGAAGGCCCCTCCAGAGCTTGGACGGGTGTCCGACTTCCGGGGTGCCATTCATTCAGAGCGCCCTTGGGGGAGGGATTCGAACCCTCAACCGATTACGGACGGCCCCCCGCAATGCGGTTGCTACGAGCCGCCAGGCGCTGAAGGCTGATGGCCACGGCATCTGACGACGACGCGGCCGACAGTGCCGATACACGCCCGCTGGCGCCGACCGGCTTGGCCGGGCAGGTGCCATTGCTGCGGTATTGCAGTGCCGCAGCCAGCATGCTTTCCGAGGTATCACCCAGTTGACGCGACAGATCGTCCGTCATCGAGCACCCCGGCACGCCCGTCGCACCGCTGCCAGCCGCCACAAAGCCATCGGCATAGTCGCCGAAGCCCTTGTTGTTGGTGCCGACAAACTCGATCGGGAAGTAGCTGTAGCCGCAATTGTCCTTGCCGGTGAAGCCATAGGGCTTGCCGCAGGTCGTGCCGCCAATCAGCACCACCTGCACATCCACGCCGCGCAGGCCGTTGATGATGGCTTCGCTGGCCGAGCACGTCCCTTCCTGAGCCAGCACAAATACGCGGCGCAGATTCAGCGTGGGCAGCGGCTTCTCGTTGGTGCACTTGCCGTTGGAGAGGATGCAGGACGTGTCATAGAACGGCGTGCGAGAGTCGCTGCTGTTGGTGTCGGCATTGCGCTGGCTGTTGTAGCGCAGTTGCTCAAACACCTTGCCGCTGGTCGGGGTGGCGCCGGCAATCATGTAGGCCAGTTCGCTGGCGATGAACAGATAACCGCCGCCGTTGTAGCGAATGTCCAGCACCAGGTCCGACACGTTCTGGCTCTTGAAGTCCTCCACCGCAGCAATCAACTGCGCTTCGGACGTGGCCACGTGGTCGTTGAAGACCATGTAGCCCACCTTCGCTCCGTCCCCGGCGGTGATCACCTGGCGCTTGAGCACCGGCGTCTTGGTCACATTGCTGGCCACCAGAGTGACATCACGTGTGCCCCCGCCGTTGGGCGTCAGCACAAAACGGTGGCTGATGGTCGCACGCGACGGGAACAGCGCTTCATTCAGCACGTCCACACCTGCGGCGGTGCTGTCATCGGCCCCCGTGCCGTCGGCAGTGACCAGCGTGTCACCCCGCTGCACGCCTGCGGCGGCGGCCGGGCTGTTGGGCTCCACATAGGCGACACGGATCTTGCGCGGCGGCGTGGCCGAGGCCAGATGCCATTCCATGCCGTACCCCAGCACCACGCCGGAATCCGACAGCGCATTCCACTCGCGGGTGGACATCACAAAGCTGAACTGGTCCTTGTGCTTGCCACTGCTGGTGATGGCGGGCGTCAGGAGCGCGGTGAAGTAGGCATTCAGGGCGGCCCCCACATCGCTGCCACTGTATTCGGAAGCGCTGGCGTTGACGCTCGGGACTTCATCGCGCCAGAGGTACGCTTCATTCATGTAGGCGCGCACCCAGTTCTTCTCAGTCGTCAGGCTGGCAGTGCGCAGGCTGGACGCTGCTTCCACGTTGTTGGCGGCGCATTGCTGGGCGTAGCTGCTGCTACCCGTCGGCGGCGCGGAGCCGCCGCTGTCGCCATCGGAACCACCCCCACCGCCACAGGCTTGCAGAACCAGAATCGCTACGGCGCTGGCCACGGCCAGGCGCGCGCGCCGCAGAGTTGCGGGCATCGTCATCGAGCTTTCCTCCCTAGGGATGTGAAGCCCGCTTTTTATCGACTTGCCCACATCCGTTAACCAACTTGAAATACTTCGAGCGCGATTTATAGCCCCAAATCGAGGCCAGACAACGACTTAAACAATTGGTTCCAACTTTAGGGTGATCTGCAGATCGCCCACACCGCTGGCGATCAGCCGCAGACGGCGCAGACGCAGCCGGTG
Source organism: Roseateles sp. SL47 (assembly GCF_026625885.1). Taxonomy (NCBI): domain Bacteria; kingdom Pseudomonadati; phylum Pseudomonadota; class Betaproteobacteria; order Burkholderiales; family Sphaerotilaceae; genus Roseateles; species Roseateles sp. SL47. The sequence continues at coordinate 869,133 of NZ_CP113068.1, forward strand.
GAACTGCGGCGTGAGGTCCAGGCTGGCGCCGGGCTGTAGCGGGAGATCCTTCGGCCAGACGGACCGGGTGATCCAGACCTGACCCTCGTGGGCTTAAAAGCGGGTGAGGCTGCAAGCCTGCGCCTGCGTCGTCCCGTCCCGTCCCGGCCCGCGCGTGCCGACCTACCCCTGCTGCCAGCTATCGCCGCGCGCCAGACCTTGCGGCTTCTTGAGCCGTTCCGCCGCTGCGACGTCCTCCAGCAGCCAGGCGCGCCACCAGTCGGTGGTGACACTTTTGATCACGGCTGAGTGATGGTCGGCCAGGGTCTGCGCCTCGGCAGGCCGACCGCGCCCCATCAGACGCTGGGCACGGCCTGCGCCAGGATCCCCGCTGCCGCCGAAGGTCTTGTGGTCCGCCCCCTCCAGCCAGAGCTGTGCCTTGGCGCCGGCTGGCAGATGATCGTAGACGGCGCGTCGGTATTCGCCGGAGCGTTCTTCCCCGAGTGGGTCGCCGTCCAGGCTACCGGTCATGCAAAGCATCGGGCGGGTGATGGTGCGCAGCCCGTCCGGATGGGTGCCCGCCGCCGGACTGAAGGCGGCAAACGCCTTGAACCGGGGCTCGGCCAGCTCGTCCCCCAGGCGAGCGGGAAAGGCGCGCCCGGCCACGGCCAGAGTGGTGTGGGCGCCGAATGAATGGCCGGACATGCCCAGGGCGTCCGGCCGAATGCGTGCCCAGCCGGGCGCGCCAGATTGCTGCAGTTGCAGCAGCTGGGCCACGGCAAAACGCACATCACGGCAGCGCGCGACCAGTTGCTCCACCGTGGCCGCCGCCTTGACGGCGCGAAGCCCACCGGACCAGATCGCCCGGTCGCTCCCGGGATGCTGGATGTGCAGTGTCGCCATGCCGGCGTCGGCCCAGGCGCGGGCCCATTCCGTGCCGCTTTCAAGGCTGCCACCCAGGCCGTGCGAGAAGATGATCAGCGGGACCAAAGCTGGGTTGCTGGATGCGCTGCGGGTTGCGCTGCCGGTTGCGCCGGCGGACGCACCGCTAGATGCAGGATGGGATGAGCCCAAAGATGCACCAACCGCCGAGCGACCGGTCGAACCCGCAGCCGTGCCGGGCATGCGGAGGCGCCAGGGCACATCCCGCTGACGAGCGGCGTCCCGCCAAAGACCTTCCGTGACGGAGCCCGACTCCGTGCCACCCTGGCTGGCTTCGGCCTTGGACCAGGCGCCGGTGGGCAGGCCGGCCGCGAGAAGCGGCAGGGCTGTGATGCTGAGGAAGCGGCGGCGAATCATCTGCATGGCTTATTGTGCAGATCTTGTCTGTGCTGCTGCGGGAATTTACGCGGTGATCACCAGCGACTTACCAAGCCTTTACCGGCTTCCCGCACCACCGCACCACTGCACGCCAAACACCAAACACCACGCCACCGCTTGAGCGCTTTGGCGCTTGACCGCCGTGCAGCGCAGGCTTACGCCCCTGGCGCCGCCCGCTCGGGCCGCACCGTCTTCAGCCTCAGCGCCCAGCAGACCCCACCCACCAGCAGCAGCACCCCCGCCACCGACAACGGGCTGGACCACTCGCCCCGCAGCACTTGCGCATAAGCCAGCGCCGACAGCGTTTCAAACACGATCAACTGCCCGACCAGGGCGGTCGGCAGGCGCTGGCTGGCCTCATTCCAGCACAGGGTGCCCAGCCAGGAGGCCAGCAGCCCGACTGCCAGCATCAGCCCGATGTAAGCCCAGGGCCGGGGCCCGGCCGGCATCGCAAAGTCCACAGGCAACACCGCCACGCCGGCTCCTTGCAACACCCCGATCGCCAGGAAGGCCAGCAGCGCCATCGGCAGTGTCACCAGGCCCTGTGCCGTGGCCCAGGCGCGGGGGCTGCGGTCCGTGTGGGTGCGCAACCAGTCCGCATTGCGGATGGGGTACCAGGTCCAGCAGGCCACGGCCACCACGGCCAACAAGGCCCCTTGCAGATATCGGGCGCGGTCGCCCACGGCCACCGCCGCCTGCTCCACCTGATTCACACAGGCGATGCCTGCGGCGATCAGCAGCAACGCGGGTGCCAGTTGCCGCCAGCGGTAGTGGCCATCCCGAACGGCGTTGCGCCGGTTTGAACACAGCGCAATCACCACCGGCAAGGTGCCGATCAGCATCGTCGGCAACGGGCCCCCAGCGCGCTGGATGGCGGCGGACAGCGTCAGGTAGTAGAGAAAGTTTCCGACGGCGCTGAGGCGGCAGGCGGACCACCAGTCAGCCCGGCTGAGCCGGGCAAGTTCGCACCGGTCCAACAGGGCCAGCGGCACGGCGATCAAACCAAACGCCAGGTAGCGCCCGGCCGTGAGCAGGGCCGCCGGGTAATCCGGCAACAGCAGGGGCGCCACAAACACCAGGCCCCACATCAGCCCAGCCGCCAGCGCAAACAGACATCCGATCCACATGCCTGGCAGTGTGCCCGGGCTTCAGCGGCGCGGTCTTGTACCCAATTGCTGCTGATAGCGGGCGGGAGTGACGCCGTAGCGGCAGGCAAAGTTGCGGGTGAGATGGGCCTGGTCGGTCAGGCCGACGGCGGCGGCCACCCCAGCGGGGGCCTCCCCACGCGCCAGCAGCCGCTTGGCTTCATTGAGCCGAAGCGCCATCAAGGCCTGCTGCGGCGTGGCGTGGTGATGGGCCTTGAAGCTGCGCAGGAAATGAAACGGGCTGAGGCCGGCCACGGCGGCCAGGGTGCCGGTATCCAGGCTCTGATCGAGATGGGCCCGCATGTAGTCGATCACGCCCTGGAAACGCGGCGTGGCGCCGTCCCGATGCACCGGCGCACGACGCGCGTGGCGGCTCAGGCTCTGCACCAGTTCCAGCAGGGCACTGTCGAAGGCCAGCGGCTCGCGGGCCTGCCACAGCGTGGCGATCAGTGCGGCCGCCCGGGTGGCTGCGGCGGCGTCAAACGCCACGGCGGCATCAAATCGCCAGGCAGGGCCGCCATACAAGCGGCTGAGCAGCGCTTCATCCAGATAGACCATGCGGTAGCCCCAGGCCTGCGGTGTGGCGGCCTCCCCGGTGTGGATGTCCTCCGGATTCATCAGCATCAGCGTCGCGCTGGGCGCGAGATGCTCACCGCCGCGCCAGCGAAAGCGCCCGACACCCTCGGTGATGGCACCCAGCCCGTAGGCTTCATGGGTGTGGGGGTCGAAACTGTGGCGAAGGATGTGGGCATGGTAGAGCTCCACCCCCTCGCGGTGGGCAGGGCGGCGGTACTCGGCCTGGTCTTCGGCATGCTCGAATGAGGGCGGCATGGCCGTAGTCTAGGCGGGCTCGGCAGTGCGCTCGTGTGGTGTCCCGCAACTAGAGCATCCCCGGTGTCATTCCCGTCCAGCGCCGGAACGAGCGGCGGAAGTTGCTCTTGTCATGGAATCCCAACGAGCGGGCGACGGCCTCGCCTCGCTGCCCGTGCAGGGCCATCAGGTAGAGCGCGGCCTGGGCACGGACCTGATCCAGTTGCGCCTGGTAGTGCGTGCCCGACAGGGCCAGTTGGCGCTTCAGCGTGGCGGGGCTGATGTTGAAACGGCGTGCGCAAGCGTCCAAGGTGGGCACCTCGCCCAGCGACAACAGCAGATGGTCATCCAGGGCCGCCAGTTGGCCCCGCCACAGGGCCTGTGGGTCCGCCCCCTGCGCCAGCGCATTGGCCGCCATGGCCGACGGCCTCGCCGCAGCCGGCCACGCTTGCAGCGCCTCCGCCAGCGGCAGCCGCATGGCGTCCACCTGGCAGCCAAACTGCAGGTCGGTGCCGAGATAGGCCGCATGCTGCGACAGCTCCCGCGGCCGCGTGCGGTTGAAACTGAAACGCCAGCGCAGCGGCTGCCCACCCAGCCAATGCGCCAGTGCAACAACAGCGGTCATCTGCATGTCCACCAGCAACGGTTGCAGCGCCGGTGGTGCGCCGCAGGCTTCGGTCCAGACCAGCAGCAGCTCATCGCCGGTTTCCAGCAGACGGGGCGTCAACAGCGGCGACAGGCGGGCCGCATAGGCACACAGCACCCGCAGGGCATGACGCAGATCGGTGGCCTGCTGAAGGGCCTGGCTGGCCAGCCCATAGTGACCCGGCAAGCTGAGCTGGCCCAGCACAAAACCGACATCACGCGCGTGCCCCTGCAACGCGGCCAACATGCTCAGCAACTGGCGCGGCGAGAGCATCTGCCCGGGAGACAGGCCCAGCGGGGTCAGCCACTCCTGCACCGCCAACCCGCGGCTGTGGGCCAATTCAGCCAGCAGCGCCCCCTGGTAGGCCCACGGGATAAAGGCGGTGTCCGCGCCGTAATGCGGCGGCGTCCCGGCGGGCAAGCTGCTGCGCAGCAGCGCCAGGGCCTCGCTCACCGCAGTTGCTCCACCAGGCGCAGAAGCTGAACTTCGGCATCTTCCGAGCGGCCCAGTGGCGCGTGGGCCATGCACGACTCAAGCCGTACCCGGGTCCGCCCATCGGCGCAGGGGTGCACATGGGCGGACAGAGCGGCCAGCAGATCGTCCGCCATGGTGCGGTCGGCAGCGGGCAGCAGCGCCACAAAGCGGTCGGCGGCGTAGCGGCACAGCAGGTCCCCCGGCCGCAGTTGCAGCAACAGCAGTGGGCCGGTGGCCTGCAGCAGCCGGTCCGCCTCGGCCAATCCGTGTTGACGGGAGAGTGCGGGCAGATCCGCCCACCCCAGCATCACCAGCGTGGCAGGCTCCCCGCTGTGCTGCTGCCGGCGCAGCTGGTCCAGCAGATAGGCGCCATCACCGAGCTGGGTGAGGCGGTCGATCTGGTCATGCTCCCGGTAGGCCCGCTCCCGGCCGCTACGCATGGCATTGAGCGCCAGTTGCTCCTGACGCCACAGATGCAGGCCCCAGGTCAGGGCGATCATGCCCACCAGGTGGAAGCTGGATTCCATGCCCAGCAGCAGCGTGTAATCACGCGGCAGCTTCCAGAACTCATCCATCAGGTCGGCCCAGCCGCCCATCAGCATGCCGGCCAGCCCCAGACACAGCCAGGTGGTGACCCGGCCCGCCGGCCGGCTGGCCCGCAACTGCACCAGCCAGAGCGACAACAGCGCCACCACCAGCCCTTCGCTGAGAATGTCGATCCACCGCCAGATCGCCACCGGCTTGGCAACCGCCCAATGTGCAAACAGCCAGGTGATGCCGCACATCACCAGCATCAGCGCGTGACCAAAATGGCGCGATCCCGCCACCGGGGCGAGCACGAGCGGCGGACGCGGCAGCACGAGTTTCATGGCGCACCATGCTATGAAGGCTTTGTGACAGTTCATGGGGGCTGCGCCCCAGGGGGTGCAAACAGCTCACGGCGCGGGGCGGAATGCGCTGTACGGCAGCCGGCATGGCGCGGATGCCGCACTGTCACGCAAGCGCCATGCAGGGTTTTGATCATCCGCTCCCATTGCTGACTCACCCACCCCTGACCATGCGCACCCCGCCTCGCCCTACCCTGCTCGCCCTGTGCCTCTCCAGCCTGTGGCTGCCACCGGCCCTGGCCCAACAGTCCGGCCCGGCTGCGGCTGCGCCGGCCACGGCAGCGTCTGCGGCTGCCACTGGAAGTTCCGCTTCGGCTGCCGGTTCGAGAACTCCGGCATCCACTGCGGCTTCCACTTCGGCTTCCACTTCGGTGTCAGCGGCTGCCGCCCCCTCCACAGCCGCGTCCGGTGCGGCCGGCACCCACAATCCGCAGAAACTCGAAACGGTCGTGACCGTCGGCCAGGCTGCCGCCCTGCGCTCGGCGGTGGACAAGCAGGCGTCCGCCAGCGGCATCGTCAACGTCGTGCATGCCGACGGCATCGGCCAACTGCCGGACAACAATGCCGCCGAAGCGCTGGCCCGTCTGCCGGGCGTGTCGGTGGAACGTGATCAGGGCGAAGGCCGATTCATCCGGGTGCGCGGCCTGGGGCCCGACTACAACATGGTCACCATCAACGGTGCCGTGGCACCGGCCTCGCAATCGGACAAGCGCGCACCCGGGCTGGACCTGGTACCCGCTGGCCTGATCCGCTCGCTGGAGGTCGACAAGACGCTGATGCCGGAGCAGGACGCCAACTCACTGGGCGGCACCGTCACGGTCCGCACGCTGAGCGCATTTGACCAACCGGGCCGCCTCTTCACCCTGGAGGCTGGAGGCAACTACGACGCCAATGCCGGCAAGACCCGTCCCCGTGGATCGGTGGCTTTTGCCGACCGCTTCGCCGGTGGCACGCTGGGCCTGGCCGTGGCCGTCTCCGCCGACCAGCGCCGCTTCGCCAGCGACAACGTCGAGACCGGCGGCGACTGGGACGGCGGCAAGCTCAACAGCTTTGAGCTGCGTCGTTACGAGATCACCCGTGAGCGCGTGGGCGCTGCGCTGAACCTGGACTATCGTCCGGACGCGTCCAACCTCTTCTACCTGCGCAGCTTCAGCAGCCGCTTCACCGATCAGGAAAACCGCCAGTCGATGAAAGTGGAATTCGACGAGGCGCAAGCGCCCGGGGAGACCGGCGACGGCACCGTCAGCCGTGGCCTCAAGCAACGTCGGGAGGTCAACAAGTCGTCGGCCGTGGTGCTGGGGACCGAGCTGACACGCGGCGTGTGGAAAGCCTGGGGTGAAGTGGGTGCTGGCCGCGCCAGCGAAGACAAGCCGGACACGCTCAGTTCGTCGTCCTTCACGGCGGATTTTTCCGGGTTGGGTTACACCAGCACCGTACGCACGATGCCCACCTCGGTGGCGGGCCTCAACGACGCCGCCAACTACAGCTTCAACAAGGCCAAGATGGAGCAGAGCCACGCCACCGACGAGGTGCGGCATGCCAAGGTGGATCTGCAGCGGGAGCTGGAGATTGCCGGCTGGGACGTCGATCTCAAGGCCGGCCTGAAGGCCACCCGGCGTGACAAGGACAATGAGCAGGAGGTGTTTGCCCCCACCGCCAAGGCACTGAAGAAGGCGCCCTACAGCCTGACCTCGTCGCAACTCAAGCTGGGCAACTTCCTCACTGGCGGCTCGGTGGACTACCCCTGGACCTCCTTCGGGCCGGCCATCGATGCGGGCAAGCTGCGCGCACTGTATGCCGGTTCGCTGCAGGACTTCCGCGATGACGTTGATTCCGAAGTCAACGACTACCGCATGCGCGAGCGCACTGACGCTGGTTATCTGCAGGCGAAGATCGAGCAAGGCGGCACGCAGTGGATTGCGGGCGTGCGGGGTGAACGGGTGCGCTTCGAAGCGGACGGCATGTCCTCCGCCGATGACACCTTGACGCCCACCCACACCAGCAACAGCACCCATCGCTGGCTGCCCGCCCTGCTGCTGCGCCAGCAGATGAGCGCGGACACGGTGCTGCGGGCAGCCATCACTCACAGCATGGTGCGGCCGTCGTTTGACCAGCTCAGCCCTGGCGTGACCATCGACGGCGATGAGGCCACCCTGGGCAACCCGCAGCTCAAGCCGCTGCGCTCACGCAACCTGGACCTGGGCGTGGAGCGGCGGCTGGGCCGTGATGGTGCGGTGTCGGCCTATGTCTTCCACAAGCAGATCCGCAATTTCGCATTCCAGACGGATCTGGCGGGCACGGCGGGTTGGGAAGGCTTCAGCCATGTGGAGACCTTTGCCAATGGCGGCAATGCCACCGTGCGCGGGCTGGAACTGTCCTGGAGCCAGGCGCTGAGCACCCTGCCGGCGCCGTGGAACGGGCTGGTGGTGGGGGCCAATGGCAGCTTTGTTCGCTCACGCGCCACCATCGGCGGTTACGACAGCGGTGTGTATACCGAGCGCCGCATCGCCTTGCCCAGCCAGTCGGACCGCAGCATCAACCTCAGCCTCGGCTGGGAATCGCCGGCATTTGCCGCCCGCCTGGCACTCAATCACAAGTCGCCGTATCTGCTGGAGGTGGGCGATGTGCTGGACGCGTCGCAGGACCGGCGCGTGGACACCCAGAACCAATTGGATGCCTCGATGCGCATCCGCCTGGCCAAGGGCTTGGACCTGCATCTGGAAGCCCTCAATCTGAGCAATGAGCGTTACTACGTCTACCAGGGCGACAAGGCGCACAACGTGCAGTACGAGCGCTACGGCCGGGCTTACAAGGTCAGCGTGAAGCTGGCGATGTTCTAAGGGGTTCGGCTTGAGCAAGAGCAACAACATGAGCAACTGCATGAGCGACATCAAGAGCAGCATCATGAACAGAAGGAGCGCCCCGCGTGGCCCATGGATCCTGGCAACAACGGTGACGGCAGTCGCGTTGGCGCTGCCCTCCGCCGGAGGGGCACAGACACTGGAACTCGCCAAGTCCGGGTTGCGGCTGCTGGACGGCCAGGGGCAGGTGAAGGCGGAGATGCCGATGCGGGCCAAGCGATGGGATCAACGCCGCCTGCCTGACGGCCGCACCGTCGCGCTGGTGCAGGACGCCGACAGCGGGGCGCTGCGCCTGATCGAGGCGCAGCAGGGGCAGTTGACCGAGCGCCGTCGCTGGGAAGGCCCGTCGTTCAACGTGGAGGCCTTGTGCCTGTATCGGCCGCCGGCCCAGCCGCTGCTTCAAGCCTTTGTGCTGGGGGATGACGGCATCGGGGAGCAGTGGCTGGTGGATGACTCGGCGGTGTCCACGTCTCCCTCACCGGTGATGCGTCGGCTGGCCAGCGTGCCGGACGCCAAGGGCTGCACGGTACGGGATGAAGAAAGCCGCCTGTATGTGGCCGAGGCCGGGGTGGGCCTGTGGGCGCAGAGCGCTGATGCGGAGCGGCATGAGCGGCGCCTGGTCGCGCCCGGGCTGGCGCCTGCGGACCTGGGCTTGTGGCTCTCGGCCCATGCGGCCGAACCGGCGCCCAGCATCCCGGTGGTGGTGCCCAGCGCCCAGACGACGCCGGTGCGCGGTAGCGGCGATGCGGCGGATGATCCGGCGATCTGGGTGAATGGTCCGCAGCCATCCGCCAGCCGCATCCTGGGCACCGACAAAAAACTGGGCCTGGCGGTGTATGACCTGCAGGGACGAGAGACTCAGTTCCTGCCCGTGGGCCGTGTGAACAATGTCGACCTGCGCCAGGGCCTGCAGTACGGCGGCCAGCGCTGGGATCTGGCCGTGGCGTCCCAGCGGGATCGTCGCACCGTGGTGCTGTTCGAGATCAATCGTCAGGGTCAGGTCAAGCCGGTGGCGGAATTGCCGACCGGGCTGGAAGAGGTCTATGGCATCTGCAGCGGCCGCAACCCTGCGGGCGGGCTGGATGTGTTCGTGAATGACAAGGACGGGCGGGTGCAGCAACTGCGGGTGACGCGGGAGGCCCAAGCGTGGCGCGGCGAATCCGTGGCGCAGTTCAAGCTGGAGACCCAACCGGAAGGCTGCGTGGTGGACGAAGCGGGCCGGCAACTCTTCATCGGCGAGGAGAAGCGGGGCATCTGGCGGGTGGCGCTGGAAGCGGACGGCCGCATGGGGCCGGCCCGCATGGTGCTCCCGGTGGGCGACTGGCTGACGGCGGACGTGGAAGGCATGGCCGTACACCGCAGCGCCAAGGGCGCCTGGCTGGTGGTGTCCGCCCAGGGCAGCGACAGTTTCGTGGTGCTGGGGGCGGACGCGCCGCACGCGGTGAAGGGCCGGTTCCGGGTGGGGGTGAATGCCGAGCGCGGCATTGACGCTGTGTCGGAAACCGACGGGCTGGATGTCACCACGGCCAACCTCGGCGGGGTCTACGGCGAGGGCCTGCTGGTGGTGCAAGACGGCCACAAGCGGTGGCCGTCTGGGCGGCAGAACTTCAAGCTGGTGCCGTGGGCGGAGGTGATGCGGGTGATGAAATAGGCGTCCATCGCTCATCCCTCATTGCTTGACCAGGTCGCGGACGCTCTGCTGGTCACCCCGCTCTGGCCTGCAAATCTGCGCGGGCCAACTGCGCCAATTCAGCTGCACGGGTACCACCTTCGGGTGAGGCGGAGGCGCCAATCTGCAGGCGCACATGCATGACCTGGCCCTCTCCCACGCCATACGAGCCCGCCAGAGCATGGTGCAGGCGCACCCTCACCAGTTCCGCCTCGGGCGCGCCGGCATCGATCAACAGCACACCAAAGCTGCCCTCCCCCACCTGCAGTACCGTATCCGTGCCACGTACGCGGCTGCGCAGGCGGCGCCCCACGGCCGTCATCAGGCTCGCTTGCAGGTCGTAGGGAGAGGCCGGGTCCACCGCCTCCACGGCCTGCGCCTCCAGCCACATCACCGCCAGCTTGGCGCCATACCGCCGGCACTGTGACAACTGGCGAGTGATCATCAGCCCGAATTCGCCCACGGAATCCACCCGCGGGATGCTCAGTTGTGGAGCCTGGCGCGGTGGCTTGGCCACCTGGGTGTCTGACGCGCCCGCCTGCGCCGGACCGGCCATGACGGGGGAACTGAACGAACTCATCGTGATCGACTCCGGACCGGGTACCTCATTCCCATGCGCGCAGCGCCCTCTACGCTGCGCACACGGTGAGGGCACAACCTGCCTACAGCAGCCCGTGTCATTCCGGCCTCCCTTGCCACATCTCAAAGTCGTGCCCTCATCAAGAAAAACGGAGATCGGCGGCCGGACCCGACATCCAATGACAACAATCTTCTAAGTGAAAACCCTTGATTGATGTCAATCCGTGCGCTTTGGGGGCCCTCATCATGATCTAGATGTAACAGTTTCATACGGTGCCCGTTAGAGTGCGGACCTATGACTGACATCACCCAACTGCTGCAAGCTGCTGGCCAAGGCGACCGCCAGGCCGCCGACCAGGTGGTGTCACAGCTGTATGGGGAGTTGCAGCGGCTGGCGAGGCAGCGCATGCGGATGTCCGGAGGGGTGACGCTGCTGGACACCACGGCGCTGGTGCACGAGGCCTGGTTGAGGTTGGCGGGTGCGCAAGCCAAGACCTTTCCGGACCGGCGTCACTTCCTGGCATACGCCGCACGGGTGATGCGCAACGTGGTGATTGACGTCGTGCGTGCGCGACGAGCTGAGCGCCGCGGTGGCGACCAACCGGAGCTGACGCTCAACACGGCGGTCGTGGAGATGGGTCCGCAATCGGACGACAACATTCTGCGCATTCATGAAGCGCTGGATGAACTCGCAGGCGTGGAACCCCGATTGGCTCAAGTGGTGGAGATGCGCTACTTTGGCGGATTGCTGGAGCAAGAAATTGCTGAAGCGCTTGGCGTGACAGAACGCACGGTGCAACGGGATTGGCAGAAGGCAAGGCTGTTTCTCTCCATCAGCCTGAAAGATTAAGCCCGGCACACTAGACGTTCTCACCCCGACCTCTGTGGGGCAGTTGTGCAGAGGTCTCCCGGAATCACAAGAAGTACACAGGCCCGAAAGAGTCCTGCACAGCGATGGGCGCCTGTTGTTTGCGCCCCCGAGAGAAGCCACAACAACGCCCATGGAAGCCCTGGATAAAGAACGCTGGATTGCATTGAGCCCGCTGCTGGATCAATTGCTGGACCAAGACGAGGAGGACCGGCAGCGATGGCTGGCGCAATTGCGCGCGCATGACGCTGCGACAGCGGATGAATTGGAAGCTTTGCTGGCAAAGGACAAAGCGCTGCATGAGCAGAACTTCCTGGGCCGGCCGGCGGCCGAGCAGATTGGGAGCCTGCCGGATGCGGCGCCAGCGCAGGGAACGGCCGCGCCGGATCTGTCGGGGCAATCGATCGGCCCCTATCAGTTGGAACGAGAAGTCGGCCAAGGGGGCATGGGCGCCGTCTGGCTGGCCCACCGGGCGGACGGGCGGTTCCAGGGCGAGGTGGCCATCAAGTTCCTGAAGGCCGGATTGTTTGGCCAAGGGGACAACGGACGATTTGCCCGTGAAGGCCAAATCCTGGGGCGCCTGTCTCACCCGCACATTGCGCGGCTGCTGGATGCGGGTGTGCATCAAGGGCATCAGCCCTATCTGGTGCTGGAGTATGTGGATGGATTGCCGATTGACCGCTATTGCCATGTGCATGGGCTGGACATCGAAGCGCGCATCCGGCTGTTCCTGGATGTGCTGGCGGCAGTGGCCCATGCGCATCAGCGGCTGATCCTGCATCGCGACCTGAAGCCCAGCAATATTCTGGTGACGGCCGATGGGCAGGTGAAACTGCTGGACTTCGGCATTGCCAAGCTGATGGATGACGCAACGCAGCCGGCGGCGGCCACTGAATTGACGCAAAGAGCGGGCAGTGCGTTTACACCGCAATACGCGGCACCGGAGCAGATCCAGCAGGGGGATGTGACGACAGCGACCGATGTGTATGCACTCGGCGTGCTGTTGTATCAGTTGCTGGGGGGGCGGCATCCGACGGCGGATGACACGCAGACGCATCTGGATCGATTGAAGGCCGTGGTGGAGTTGGTGCCGAAGCGGCTGTCTGAAGTGGCGTCCGGTCAATTGGACCCGGTGATTGCGCGTCAGGCCAAGCTGTTGAAAGGGGACCTGGACACGATTGTGGCCAAGGCGCTGAAGAAGTCAGCGGCGGAGCGTTATACCAATGCGGAGCAGTTCTCTGCGGACCTTTATCGCTGGCTAGCTCACGAACCTATCGCGGCCAGACCCGACACCCGCTTTTACGTGCTGGGCCGTTTTGTCAGAAGGCACCGGCTGGCAGTGGGCGCCAGCAGCCTCGCCGTATTGGCTCTGGTGGGGATGACAACCCTCAGCGTGGTGCAAGCACATCGGGCAGAGTTGGCGGAGCGTCAGGCACAACAGCGTCGGCATCAAGCGGATGACTTGCTGAGCTTCATGCTGGGTGAGTTCGCGGACAAGCTGCGCCCCATAGGGCGCTTGGAGTTGCTGGACAGTGTCGGCACCAAAGCGTTGTCCTATCTTGCTAGGGACGATGCGACCACCCTACAGGAGCGGCTACAGCGCGCCAAAGCTCTCACTGTGCTAGGTGAAGTCCGGGTATCGAAGCGGGATCTGGACGGCGCACTGATTCCCTTGGCCGCAGCACTGAAGTTGCTGGAGGGACCTCCGCCTGCTGACCCGACTCTGTTAGAAGACTGGTACAAGTCCAAAGGAGCTGCAGCGTTCTGGGAGGGACACAGCTACTTTTCGCAGAGGAACTTTGCAAAGGCGTCGGAAGCCATGAAGCGATACCGGCTGATATGCAAAGAATGGCTCACCGCCATTCCGAACAGCAAGGACGCACTCGCCGAACTTTCCTATGCGGAGAACAGCGTAGGATCAGTTAGCCTTGACATGGCTGACTTCCCCGGTGCCATTTCCAGCTTCGAATCCTCCATACAACTAAAGAAACGCGCAATCGCAAACGCGGATAGCCCTCCTGATCCTTCCCTTCGACTGAACTTGGCTGACAGCCTAAGCTGGCTCGGAACAACGCTTTACTGGGAGGGAAAACTCGCAAAGGCGGCCGAAGCCTTTGAACAAGCGATCGCAGAAGTTGTGGATGTCCGCAAGACCGCTCCCGGCAATGGAACATGGGCCTATCGAGAGGCTGTGTTACGCAGGTGGCTTGGAGGCGCGAATTCATATTTAGGGAGGACGCAAATTGCTGACCAACAATTTGCACAATCACTGACTATCCTTCGCGCACTAAGTGCGGAAGATCCGAGCAATCTGAGTTGGGGTATCAACCTCCTACTTACGGAGTCACTTCAGTTGCGGAATGCGGATCAAGAAGTTGAGGCGAGGAACCACTTGCCACAATGGAAGGCATTGAAGGATCGGTGGGACGAATTGGACAAGCGGTTTGGACCAGCGACCCGCAGGCAGCGACTGGAGCATCAATTTTTGGTCTACGTTGGCCTCGCCAATGCGCTTGCGAACTCAAATGAGACGGCAGCTAGCGTTGCTTTGCTTCTTGAGGTTCTCGGCTTATTGCGCACAGCTCTCGACAGCACACCCAACGACACTCATCTCCTTGGCGCTCTTGCGGAAGCCGCCGACCAAGTGTTCAAACTCGATGCCCGCATGAATGGGGAACTTCTTGCTCAGCGACGAGTGCAGATTTGTGGGGACTTAGTTGACAGAATTGAGAAGATGCGGCCTTTGATTGGGGTTCATCTGCTTATCACTTCCTCTTGGGTTCAGGCCCAATCCTGTCTGGGGAGAGGAGGCCGGGAAGATGTCCAGCGTGAAGCTGCCTGGTTGACGCAGCAGAGAGCTGCGTCCTCCTCTGTTCTCACCCCAGACAAGCCACGAGAGAAAGGAAAACTATGACCTCAACCTTCTATGTATCTGCCACCGTTAGCACAGATGGCAACTTCGCAGATTGCACCTACTATCAAAATCAGGACGGCACCGGAAAAATCATTGGATCCACCTTCAGCATTCCAAAGGACGCAGGACAGTGCACGTTCGCTTCCACTTTTGACTCGCCACTGCTCCTGATCGGCGCAACGTTCAGTACTCTTGGCAGCAACCCAAGTCTCAATTCAAGTAACTTTAAGGCGGCTGATACCAGCGGTGGTGTCGCGGTCACAATGCCGACCACCTATGTAGCCACCAAGGGAGTCGTGCTGCTTTTCTCTGATCGCGAAGTGGTGGACAACCTGTATCCGAGCAGTGATCCTCAGATCATTAATGATGGTGGCATGATCACCTCCGCAGCGCCCACCGCCAGCTGAGCGGGTCACCAACAAGCTGGTCCCAACCTGAGCTGAGCCACTTTTCGCTTGCCGGTCGGCTCCCATCTACCTCGCGAGACCTGTCCATCCCGTCACGTGGAAAGATGGAGCCCTTGATTGAACAGCGCAAAGCAGTCATTAGCAGCCCCCTGCTTGCGGCCGTCCTGGCCGCAGGCGTGGGCGGCCCTACGTCATCCCACTTATAGGATGTACGCTTGCGCTCTTGATTGAGCAGCGGCGAATTGATTGCCTGTACTGTCAAAAGATTAATGCACCGGTCTCGAGTGGGAGAAACATCATTCCGTATGCGAATCATGACAGTGTTAACACCAACGTCAATTGGACTCAGCCATGTTGACGTTACGAACGCTCAGTGTAGATACTTCGGCTCGAGTCCAAGGAGGAAAAATGAGCCCTAAAGATCTTCCGCATCAGGAAGCCGATCCCACGCTAGAGAATCAAGCTCGCGCGGGAGCTGACCTCATCCGAGAACTAACGCCGAAAGAAGTGCTTTGTATCTCCGGTGGCCCACAGATCATCAACGACGGTCTCTACCCGCCCACCCTGGATATCAGTGGTGACTGAAAGTCCCGTCGCCGCCACCGCCTAATCGGAACTACACCATGCAAAAAAAGACCTCTCCCCCCCAAACAATACGTGCTTTGCCGATTGCCATGGAAGCTGGGCTTCGGGCACTTCATGCGGACGAGCTCATTTCGGTTTCCGGAGGGCCACAGATCATCAACGACGGCGCAACGATCGGGATTCAGGAACTGACGTCTGAAGAACTGCTTGGTGTGTCCGGTGGACCGCAGGTACAAAATGACGACGTGGTGCCGCTCGGCTGAGCTTCGCGTCACTGCTTCCATTCTGTAGGCACGATCACCTAAAAGGCCAGAAGCAGCGACGTACTCTTCAGGGGGTGTTCCTCTCGCCTCTTTCCGTTTTGGCTTTCATGATGCCCCGGCCCTAGGGTCGCGTTCTCGCGACCCTTTTCCTTTTCCGCGCCCCCCTCGCATCCCTTCTCCGCCCACCCAAAGAGCCCCCCGTTGATTCCCCGCCTCGTCAACTGCCCGGCGAGCCGCGGCTTTTGCGCCGCGGATCTTCACTCGATGTGGCCGCTTTCAGGGCGCTCCCTGCAAAGCCTGAATCTCGGCATGGTATACGGACCGTATCAACTTTTCAGTTGTGTCAATTCCTTTTCTGCAGCAGTTAAAAATATGAAGACCGCACTCCCGTCACCTTCGTATGCTTACGAGGAACGCTGCTCGCAAAACTTGCCATGCCAGTGTTAACACCAAGGCCGAATCTCGTCTCCAAGGTTGACGCGGTGACATATGAGTGCTGATACTTGGGGACAATTTTCGGGAGAGAAGATGAACCAGAAAGATCCGCACTGGCTAACAGTCAGCGACTCGTTCCAAGTCGGAGCACCTTCGGGAAATGAGTTCATTCAAGAACTCACATTTCAAGAAGTCCTCAGCGTCTCCGGAGGGCCACAGATCATCAACGATGGTGGCACCATGAACTTCAGAGAACTTACCGCCAGCGAGATCCTCGGCGTAGCTGGTGGTCCTCAAATCACGAACGACGGCGTCACGCCGCCTCCATGAACCTGCCCGGTCCAGCGCAGCCTGACCCACCTTTCGCTCCTTCTGGGCGTACGGGGATGCCCTTAAATCCGCAAAAGGTGCCTGAGACTGTGTCTTCATCGGGCCGCAGTTGAGCTGGCAGAACCAACGCTGGCTTGTGATTTGGCCTTGCCCCCTCTCCCTGACTTACAGACCTATTCAATGGAGGACAGCATGGACGACGAAGCATCCAAAGTCCCTGAGATGGAGCCCGCTCCGGCACCGAAGTACATCGTGACGGAACTCTCCCAGACCGAACTAGCGGAAATTGCTGGCGGCCCCCAGATCATCAACGATGGCCTGTTGCCTCCACCACCGGCAGTTGCGAACTTTGCCTGAAGGTTTCCCGCTCTTGCTTGGATACAGCATGCCTCGTAGATGGGCCCTTCTGTACTCAAGCTGAGCGGACATGAAATTGAAGGCTATCGGCTTACCTCAATGAGGTAAGCCCAACCTAGCGCACAGAGGTCGCCACCTCCAAACCGTACCCACGCCATGGAAAACAGTAACGTTCCCCCTCAATCACAAAGTGCTTTGCCGATTGCCAGAGAAGCTGGGCTGCGCGCACTTCATAAGGACAAGCTCATTGCGGTTTCCGGAGGGCCTCAGATCATCAACGACGGCGCAACGATCGGGATTCAGGAACTGACGTCCGAAGAACTGCTTGGTGTGTCCGGTGGCCCCCAGATACAAAATGACGATGTGATACCGCCCAGCTGAGCTTCGCGTCACTGCTTCCATTCTGTAGGCACGATCGTCAGGAAAGCCAGAAGCAGCGACGTGCTCTTTAGGGGGGCGTTTCTCTCGCCTTTTTCCGTTTTGGCTTTCATGATGCCCCGGCCCTAGGGTCGCGTTCTCGCGACCCTTTTCCTTTTCCGCCCCCTCCGCATCCCTTCCCCGCCCACCCAAAGAGCCCCCCCGTTGAATCCCTTCGATTGGATGCGTGGCAAGCGCGCGCTGCCGATGTTTCACCAGTCCGAGGTCGCCGAATGTGGCCTCGCGTCGTTTGCCATGATCGCGGCCTATCACGGCCACCAGGTGGACCTCAACGGACTTCGCCAGCGCTACGCCCTCTCCCTCAAAGGCGCGACCCTGGCTGACATCGTCAAGATGGCCGACAGCCTGGACTTCGCCTGCCGCCCCCTGCGTCTGGAGCCAGAGCACCTCAATCAATTGCAGTTGCCCTGCATCCTGCATTGGGACATGAATCACTTTGTCGTCCTCCGCGAACTCCGCGGCGACACGGCCGTGATTCACGACCCCGCTCTGGGCATTCGCGAAATCTCTCCCCGCCAGATGTCCAAGAGCTTCAGCGGCGTCGCCCTGGAGCTCACCCCCACCAGCCATTTCAAGCCGGTGGAGGTCCGCATACGCGCACGCCTGCGTGACCTGTGGACCCGCGTCCGAGGCTGGCAAGGGCCCCTGCTGCAGACGCTGGTGCTCTCCATCATGCTGCAGCTCTTTGCCATGGCGGCGCCGGCCTTCCTGCAGCTCGCCATGGACGACGCCGTTTCCCGCATGGACCAGCATTTCCTGCTCATCCTCGCCGTCGGGTTCGGCGTGATGTATGCGCTGCAAGCGCTCACTGAGGCTCTGCGCAGCCTCACCGTGCTGCAGCTCGGCCAGGCCATGAGCTTCCAGCTCACCGGCAATGTGCTTCGCCATCTGCTTCGCCTGCCGGCAGAGTTCTTCGAGAAACGCATCGTCGGCGACATCCTCTCCCGCATGGGTGCGATCCGCCCCATTCAGGAAGCTTTGACGCAATCCGTCGTCACCGCGTCCATTGACGGCGTCATGACGCTGGCCACCGCGGCCCTGTTACTCATCTACAGCCCCGCCCTCGGTGGCGTGGTGCTGGGGTCGATGCTGCTGTATGCAATAGCGGTGCTCTGTGTCTATCCACTGCGCCGCCAGCGGGAGGAAGAGCAGCTGGTCGCGCAGGCCGAGGCGCAAACCTATCTGATCGAATCCATTCGCGCATCCAAGACGGTCAAGCTGTATGGGCGCGAGGCCCAGCGTGAAATGGTCTGGCGCAACTACTTCGCGCAGGTGGTCAACGCCACCATGGGCAGTGGCAAGGTGGAAGTGGCCACCTCATTCGCGCGCAGCCTGCTGTTCAACCTGCAATTGGTGGTCATCGTCTATCTGGGCGCCCAGCGCGTCATGTCCAATGAACTCAGCGCTGGCATGCTGTTCGCCATCCTGCTGTATCGCAATCAATTCGGCGACCGGGCGGAAGCCCTGATCCGGCAACTGGTGCAGTTCCGGCTGTTGCGTCTGCATATGGAGCGTTTGGCGGACATCGTCACCACACCCCGCGAGGCGGGCCTCGATGCGGCCGCTTCCCTGCCGGAGCGGGAGGTGAAGGGCGCCCTCAGTCTGCGCAATGTGGCCTTCCGCTATGCGCAGAATGAACCGCTGCTGTTGCAGGACATTTCGCTGGACATCGCTCCCGGCGATTACGTCGCCATCGTCGGCAGCTCCGGCGGCGGCAAGACTACGCTGCTCAAGCTGATGCTCAGCCTGCTGCCGCCCACACAGGGCGAAATTCTGGTGGACGGCATGCCGCTGCAGTCCTTCGGCATTCAGGCCTGGCGCCGCGCCATCGGCGTGGTGCAGCAGGATGACGGCCTGCTGATGGGCACCATCGCCGACAACATTGCGTTCTTCGACCCGCAGGTGGATATGAACCGCGTGGTGGAAAGCGCCAAGGCGGCCGCCGTGCATGACGAGATCCAGGCCATGCCGATGGGCTACCTGAGCATGGTGGGTGATATGGGCAGCACCCTCTCCGGCGGTCAACGCCAGCGGGTGCTGCTGGCCCGTGCGCTCTATCGCAAACCGGCGGTGCTGTTTCTTGATGAAGGGACGGCCAACCTGGACCCGCAGGCCGAGCGTCGCATCGCCGATCTGGTGCAGGACATGCCCATCACCCGCATCGTCGTGGCCCATCGGCCGGAGCTGGTGGACCGGGCCACCCGCGTGTTTGAACTCAGCCGCGGGCGCTTGATCGAACGACGGTCACCGGAGGCCCCGTCCGCCCTGAGCCCCCCTGCCACCTCCGAGCAGCACGCCTGATATGAGCACCAAGTCCCTGTTCCGCAAGGAGGCGATCGAGCATCGCGGGCAGCGCCTGCTGGGCGAGGTCATCCTGCAGGTGCCTGCGGGCGCCCGCTGGGTCACCGCCATGGTGGTGCTGGTGTTTGTGCTGGTGCTGGTGTTTCTCTTCTTCGGCACCTATGCCCGTCGCGAGACCGTGACCGGTTGGCTACGGCCGGAAGGCGGCGTCATTCGCGTCGAGGCCCAGGTGGATGGTGTGGTGGAACAGCTTCAGACGGCCGAGGGTGATTTGGTGAGCCGTGGGGCCCCCATTGCGTCGCTGCGGCTGGATGGCGAGTTGAGCCAGGGTCAGAGTCTTTCGACGCGGCTGCTGGCGGAACTGGGCCGTGAGCGGCAGCAGTTGGCGCAGCAGCGCGAGGCCATTCGCGCGCGCTATCAGCAGCGCGAGGCCCGGCTTCGCGAGGAAATCCGCAGCCTGGAGGCCGAGTTGGTGCAGTACCGACGGCAGATCGAAAATCTGGACCGCCGCGCAGCGCTCGCCCAACGGCAGGTGCAGGACCAGGCCGACCTCGCCAAGCAGGGCTATTTGTCTCGCCGCGATGCGGACAAGCTGGAGGACGCCGTTCTGTCCATCACCGAGAGTCGGGAATCCGTCCGGCAGGACATGCTGGCGCGGGACACCACCCTGCGCAACACCCGGCACGAGCTCTCTGGTGTCGGCAGCGAGCGGGATGCCGCGTTGGCGGAGGTCGGTGAGAAGTTGGCCGCGCTGGAGCAGCGCGATGCCGAGGCCGCACGGCGCGGACGGGTCCAACTGGTGGCGCCAATCGCCGCAAGGGTGGGCAATGTCCGCGTGGAGCGGGGCGCGTCGGTGCGCGCCGGTGCCCTGGTGGCGGACCTGTTGCCTGTTGAAGGCAGCCTCCGTGTGGAGTTGTTTGCCCCCAGCCGCGCCGTCGGGTTCGTGAAGGCAGGTGACGAGGTCCGCTTGCGCTTTGATGCCTTCCCCTATCAAAAGTTCGGCATTGGTCGCGGACGAGTGATCAGCGTGTCACGTTCCGCCGTGGATCCCCGCGAACTGCCGATGGGTCAATCCGCCTCAGGGCCGGTCTACCGCGTGCTGGTGAGTCTGGATGAGGGTGTTCCCGGCCTGGAGGGGCGCCAGGACGTGCTGCGCGCCGGCATGACACTACAGGCGGACCTGGTGCTGGAGCAGCGCAGCGTTGTGGAATATCTGTTCTCGCCGGTGCTCGGCTTGGCCAAAAACAACTGACGCACACTGCGCCGGCCGCCCCATGACCGATGCGGGACTTGCCCAGGGTCGCACAATCCGTCCATCCCCTCACGTGGAAAGACGGAGCCCCTGATGCGACAGCTCAAAGCAGTCATGAGCAGCGCCCTGCTTGCAGCCTTCCTGGCCGCAGGCCTGGGCGGCTGCGCCACCCCACTCAAGGACGAACGCCTGCGCCCGGGTGTGAGCACCGGCGCCGACATGGTCCAGTATTACGGCCAGCCCAGCCGTATCTGGCCGGAAACCGATGGCGGGCGCACCCTGGAATACGCCACCCAGCCCTTCGGCCAGACCTGTTACATGGTGCGGCTGGATGCCCAAGACCACTTTGTCAGCGCCATCGACGCCCTGGCCCCCGCCCAGCGCGAGCGCGTGCAACCCGGCATGACGCCCGACCAGGTCACCCGGCTGCTCGGCCGGGAGCGCAGCCGCGTGTTTTTCAGCAACAGCCAGGAAGACGTCTGGGACTGGAACGTGCCGCCGGAGATGAACGGCTATCTGCTGCGTTTTAATGTTCATTTCAAGGAAGGCGTCGTGCTGCGCACCAGCTACAGCGTCGTTTATCCCGACAAACGATTCCTCTGGGACTGAGCCCCGCCGCCCCTGCCGTGCGGCTTGCGCTCCCCCACCACCTGTGACGGATTGAGCGTCCATCCCCCGGAGGCAGGATCGAAGGTCGCACACGGTTCACTACACTTCCCCCTTGTTCGAGGGGGAAGAGACAACATGCGGAATCATTCGGCGGCACCGTCCACGCGGGCATTGGCCATGGTCATAGACGGCCTGCTGTGGGCAACAGGCAGCGCCGTGCTGATGTGGGTGTTTTATGGTGACCCGGTCAGCCGCTGGGATGACCTTCGCCCCGGCACTTTGGCCATCAACTGGCTGCTGCCGCTGGCCATGTGCGTGTTGTTCTGGTCCTGGCAGGGCGCCACGCCCGGCAAGTTGATCGCCGGCGTGAAGGTGGTGGATGCCCTCAGCGGCCGACGCCCCTCGCCCGTGCAGGCCGTGATCCGCTGGTTCGGCTACCTGATCTCCGCCCTGCCGCTGTTCGCCGGTTTCTGGTGGGCCAAGCTGGATGCCGAAGGCCGCACCTGGCATGACCGCCTCTCCCGCACCGCTGTGGAACGCAGCCGGCCGCTGCCGGCCAGCGGACGCGGCCTGCTGGCGGACTACGTGGTCACTCACTGGCGCGGTGAACAAAGCCTGGCGCAGAGTTTCTGGATCAACAACGTCCTGCTGACCTTCCCGTTGATGGCGGCCCTCACCGGCCTCATGAGCTGGATCCAGATGAAGGGGGATGCGCTGCAGGCGGGCAGCATCGCCATGCTGATCGGCTGGCCGCTGATGCTGGCCATCGACACCTGGTGCGTGGTGGGTGCCTGGCGCGCCGTTCGCGGGTATCTGGACGCCAACGGATCCCTGTTGTGGGCCGCGATGGCCCGCTTGATCATGTTCCTGGGGGCGCTGCAGATCCTGGCCTCGCTGGGCATCGGTTTCATTCCGCAACTGCCTGAATTCTGGAAGATGGCGCGGGGCATCGACCCGATCGGTCAGGCCGAAATGAAGGTCAGCGAGGATGGTCACACCCTGCATTTCCAGGGCCCCATCGGCATGGGCGACGCGCGCCGCATGGGCAAGCTGCTGGAGACGGCACCCAACGTGAAGTCGTTTGAGCTGGCCTCGCCGGGCGGCCGTCTGGCCGAGGCGGAAGACATGGTGGTGCTGATGCGCAAGCGCGGGGCCACCACCCGCGCGGTGGGTGACTGCCAAAGCGCCTGCACCCTGCTCTTCCTGGCCGGCGCCCAGCGCCAATTGATGCCGGGCGCACAACTGGGCTTCCATCGCGCCTCCACCGGCACCTTCAATCCAGCGTTTGACGAGATCGCCAACCAGCATCTGGCCGAGACCTATCGCAAGATGGAGCTGCCGGAGGACTTCATCCAGCGCACGCTGAAGACCTCGTCCCGCAGCATGTGGTACCCCACCCCGGAGGATCTGGTGCGGCATCAACTGATCCAGGAGCCGCCCAAGACCTTGGATGTGGCCCTGCCCGACGGTCCCAAGCCGGGTGAGCCGGCGTCGCTCTCCGAATATCTGGCGGCCTTCAAGTCCAACCCGGTCTGGTATCAACTGAACGAACGCTTCCCGGGTCTGCTGAACCGCGCGGCCACCCAGATGCGCACGGCACGGCTGGCCTTGGCCGGCACCGAGCAGGAGTCTGACGGCGCCCAGATGGCCGCACAGATGGCCATAACGGCGGAGGTGCGGCAGCTGGTGCTGTCCGGCTCGGCGGAATCGCGCCGTCGGTATCTGCAAGTGGTGCGGGGGCAGATGCGGGCGATGCAGGCCCTGGGTGCGGACACCTGCCAGGCATGGTTGGCCGGTTCTCCGGCCACCCGGCGTCTGATGCCCGCCGACGTGATGGCCTGGGAGACCAGCTGGCTGGCCAACGCTGCGCAGGAAGACCCGCCTTCCCGCACCCGGGCCGGCGAGGCCTCGCGGCTGGAGCTGGAGGTGGTGCACCGCACGCTGGGCCCGCAGGCGCCGGGGTTGCTGTCGCACCTGTGGTCGGACGATGCCAGCGGCGACCCCGCCTCGGTGGTGAGCTGCGACCGTGCAGCGCAGTTGCTGGACCAAATTCAGCGCCTGAAGGTCGCGCCCCGCGAACTGGCGGAGCGGGTGGTGTTCCAGACCCGCTGAGATGCGGGCGGCTCGCCGGTCAGCGTGTGTCCGGCGTCGCGCCGCTTTCCGGTGCGAGCCCGGCGGCTTCCCGGGCACGCATGCGCGCATGCACGTAGGCGCCTTGCGGGATGTGCAGCAGGTCGGCAATGCGCCACATCACGTGGCGCTCATGGTCTGTGAGCCGGCCGTCGGCATAGGCCACGCCCCACATCAACTCGATCATCCTCAGCTTGCGGGGCATGTCCCACGCGTCCACGCGTGAGGTGAACGCAAACAGGTCGGTGGCCTGACGGGCCGTGCCTTCAGCCACGTCGGCCAGGCGATCGGCCTCATCCGGCGTCAACACGAATTTCTCGACCAGCGCCTTGCGGACGGCGGTGCGCTCCGCCACGGCGAGCCCATCGTCAGCGCGCATCACTTCCACCAGCAGTACTGCTGCCGCCAGTTGCACCGCGTGGTCATCCCCGCAGCCCTGCACACCGGCCATGGACTCAGGGGACAGCAGGCTGTCGAAGAGGTCTTTGAGGGTTTTCAGCATGGGGAGATGGTGGCACAAGCCTCTTCACCGTGGGCAGCGCGCTGGCCGAACAGCGGGCGGCCGTGGTGATGAGCCTGGTTCATTCGGCGCACATGTGCGGCCATGAGCCATGGGCCTACCTGCGCGACGTGCTTCAGCGCTTGCATACGCAACTCAACAGCAGGATCGAAGCACTGCTACCGCACCGCTGGCAGCCTAATGACATCCAGTCGCCTGCGGTCAAGGTGGGGCGGCTAGACACTCACGGAATAGCGCTCAGAGGGAGACATGATCTGTCTCTCAACTCGTGCGGCAGCAGTTTTTCCAGGCGGTGGATGGGGTGCGCGTGGATGCGCGCCAGGACGGCCTGCATTGCGGCCTCGGATGCCCTGCGCTAGAATAGCCACCGAGTCGGGAGCGCTGTCGATCACGGTGCGCTGGACGATTGTTCCACCTGGCTCCCCCATCTTGACGGGTCGCGTTATCGCGGCCCGTTTTCATTTGCGAGGCAGCCAGTGCATCTCCTGTACCTCGACGAGTCGGGCCATCCACAGGACCCGAGCACCCAGTTCTTCGTCCTGGCAGGCTTTGCTGTGTTCGAACGTTCCACGCACTGGTTGGAGTCCAGGATCAACCCGGTCGCCGCGCGGTTCAGACCGCAGGACCCCTCCGCGATTGAGTTCCATGGCTCGCCGATGTATTCGGCCAAGGACGACTGGGCGGGCATCGCTCCAGCCGATCGTGTTCAGGCCCTGGTCGATGTCCTGAGCTTGCTCAGCAACCGACAACTGCAGCTTCGTGTATTCGCCTCTGTCATCGAAAAGTCCACGATGCCGGAGGATCAGATCCTCGAGCGCTCATTCGAAGCCGTCGCGCATCAGTTCGACCAGTACCTAGCGGACATGTGGGCCCGGCGCGGCGATGCGCAGCGCGGACTGGTCGTCTGCGACAAGGCTTCGTACGAGCAGAAGCTGCAAGCGCTTTCGTCCTTGTTCAAACACCAGGGCCACGCGTTGGGCCGCCTGCGCAACTTCGCGGAGGTCCCGCTCTTCTTGGACTCAAAGGCGTCGCGCCTCATTCAGATGGCAGACCTAGTCGCGTACTGGATCTTCCGGTACTACCAATCGAAGGATGACCGTGGCTTCCGATTGATCGAGCCCTCCATCCTGCGCCGAGCAAATCAGCGGGTCGGCTTGGTGGCTTCGGTGACGCCGGCCACCGAGGCAGCGCTGGCGTCCATCGTGCCGCACAAATATCCGTTCCCTGGCCCCACCGGCGCGCCGGCAGCCGCCGACGCGGCCTGATTCCGGTGATCACGCGCGGGACCACTCCCGGCGCCACCAGCGAGCCCACAGGTTCGCAGTCCGTCGAGCCAGCGTCGTGCCAACGAGATCCTGAAGCTGGCCACTCCCCGTGCCGCAAGTCGTGCCGCCAGCATCGACACTTGCGCCCAGCCGCATCTGCCGTTGGCTGGAGCTAGAGCGCCGGTTGGTTGCCGCCGGCCGGGCCATCCAGAGGCCAGACACTATCCCCCATTCACCCCGAAAAAAAGCCGCGTGGCCTCAAGGCTCACGCGGCTTTGCCGATGGCAGCGTTGCGGGATCAGCGCACGCGGCCTTCCTTCCAGGCGCTGATCAGCTTGTCATAAGCGATCGTCTCGCCCTTGGGCTTCTCGTTGGCCAGCTTGGCCCACGGAGCGCCCTTGTCGGACAGCCACTTCTTCGGGTCTTCCTTCTTGTTGAGCTTCGGTGCGCACTTGGCCATGCCAGCACGCTCCAGCCGCGCCATCACCGAATCCATTTCGTCCGCCAGCGTGTCCATCGCCGCCTGCGGTGTCTTCTCGCCCGTCACCGCCTGCGCAACGTTCTTCCACCACAGCTGCGCCAGCTTCGGATAGTCCGGCACGTTGTTGCCCGTCGGCGTCCAGGCCACCCGGGCCGGGCTGCGGTAGAACTCGATCAGGCCGCCATATTTCGCCGCATTCTTGGTGAAGTAGTCGCTGCGGATGTCGCTGTCGCGAATGAAGGTCAGGCCCTGCACGCTCTTCTTCAGGCTCACCGTCTTGGCCGTCACAAACTGCGCATACAGCCATGCCGCCGCTGTGCGGTTGGGGTCGTGGTTGGCAAAGAAGGTCCAGCTACCCACGTCCTGATAGCCGTTTTGCATGCCCGGCTTCCAGTACGGGCCATTCGGGCCAGGGGCCATGCGCCACTTCGGCGTCCCGTCCGCATTGACCACCGGCAGGCCCGGCTTGGTCATGTCCGCAGTGAAGGCGGTGTACCAGAAGATCTGCTGGGCAATCTGGCCCTGGGCCGGCACCGGGCCGGATTCCCCGAAGGTCATGCCTGTGGCTTCCTTCGGCGCGTACTTCTTCATCCAGTCCACATACTTCGTCAGTGCATACACCGCCGCTGGCGAGTTGGTGGCACCACCACGCGAGACCGATGCCCCCACCGGTGTGCACTTGTCGTCCGCCACACGGATGCCCCATTCGTCCACCGGCATGCCGTTGGGAATGCCCTTGTCCGCCGCACCGGCCATCGACAACCAGGCATCGGTGAAACGCCAGCCCAGCGACGGGTCCTTCTTGCCGTAGTCCATGTGGCCGTAGATCGGCTTGCCATCAATGGTCTTCACATCGTTGGTGAAGAATTCGGCGATGTCCTCATACGCGCTCCAGTTGAGCGGCACACCCAGCTCATAGCCGTATTTGGCCTTGAACTTGTCCTGCAGGTCCTTGCGGGCAAACAGGTCGGCACGGAACCAGTAGAGATTGGCGAACTGCTGGTCCGGCAGTTGATAGAGCTTGCCGTCCGGCGCGGTGGTGAAGCTGGTCCCGATGAAGTCCTTCAGGTCGAGATCGGGGTTGGTGAATTCCTTGCCCGCACCGGCCATGTAGTCGGTCAGGTTCATGATCTTGCCGTAGCGGTAGTGCGTACCGATCAGGTCCGAATCCGAGATCCAGCCGTCGTAGATGCTCTTGCCGGACTGCATCGAGGTCTGCAGCTTCTCGACCACATCCCCTTCCTGGATGATGTCGTGCTTGACCGTGATGCCGGTGATCTCGGTGAAGGCCTTGGCCAGCACCTTGCTTTCGTATTCATGGGTCGTGATGGTCTCGGACACCACCGAGATCTCCTTCACGCCCTTGGCCTGCAGCTTCTTGGCGGCCTCGATGAACCACTTCATCTCCGCCAGTTGCTTGTCCTTGGACAAGGTGGACGGCTGGAATTCGCTGTCCACCCACTTCTTGGCTTCAGCCTCACCGGCCCAGGCGCTATGGACCCCCAACGCCAGCATCGCTGCCAGGGTCAGCGCGGAATACTTGCTCTTGTGCACGCTTGTCTCCTCTTTCTCTTTGAGCATCCCCCGATGAGGATTGATTCGCGGCTCCGGGGGAGCAGGAGCCGAATCCCGAAACAACAGCGCCAGGCTCGGCCTCACCCCTTGCGCAGGATGAGCGCCAGCACCAGCATCGACACCACAAAACTGATCCACACACTGGGCTCGGCTTCCAGCTGGAACCAGCCCATCATCTTTTCGCCCAGGCCCACAAAGGCCAGGTTCAGGTAGGCCGCCACCAGCAGCCCGATGAACAGGCGGTCGCCGCGCGTGGTGCGCAACGGCAGCCAGCCCTTGCGCAAGGTCGTCGGCGACTTGATCTCCCAGATCGTCATGCCCACCAGCATCAGCACCACACAGCCGAAGAACACGGCCACGGGCACGGTCCACACCATCCAATCAAACATCGATCATCCTTTCGTCTCACGTCTTCGGAAAGCCCGGCAGATCCCTGCCCCTGGCCGTCAGACGCGACCCATGGCGAAGCCTTTGGCGATGTAGTGACGCACAAACCAGATCACGATGGCACCCGGCACGATGGTCAGGGTGCCGGCGGCCGCCAGCGTGGCCCAGTCCATGCCGGATGCGCTGACGGTACGGGTCATCGTGGCCACGATCGGCTTGGCATTCACGCTGGTGAGCGTGCGCGCCAGCAGCAGTTCCACCCACGAGAACATGAAGCAGAAGAAGGCCGCCACCCCCACGCCCGCCTTGATCAGCGGCAGGAAGATGGTGAGGAAGAAACGTGGGAAGCTGTAGCCGTCGATATAGGCCGTCTCGTCAATCTCCCGCGGGATGCCGCTCATGAAGCCCTCAAGAATCCACACCGCCAGCGGCACGTTGAACAGCAGGTGCGCCAGCGCCACCGCCAGATGGGTGTCCATCAGGCCCAGGGTCGTGTAGAGCTGGAAGAAGGGCAACAGAAACACCGCCGGCGGCGTCATCCGGTTGGTGAGCAGCCAGAAGAACACATGCTTGTCACCCAGGAAGCTGTAGCGGCTGAAGGCGTAGGCCGCCGGCAACGCCACGCTGACCGAGATCACCGTGTTGATGGCCACGTAGATCAGGCTGTTGATGTAGCCGCTGTACCAGGCCGGATCGGTGAATATGGTCCGGTAGCTGTGCAGGGTGAATTCCTTGGGCCACAGGCTGAAGCTGGAAAGAATCTCTTCATTGGTGCGGAAGCTCATGTTGACCATCCAGTAGATGGGCAACAGCGCAAACAGCAGGTAGAGAATGAGGAAGAGACTTCTCTTCTTGAAGCGGCGCTCATCCATGGGCGGCCTCCGTCTGTTCGCCCTGCCCCAGCGCCTGCATCCAGTTGTAGAGGATGAAGCACAGCAGCAGGATGATGAGGAAATAGATCAGCGAGAACGCCGCCGCCGGGCCCAGGTCAAACTGGCCAACCGCCTTTTGCGTCAGGTACTGGCTGAGGAAGGTGGTGGCATTGCCGGGGCCGCCGCCGGTGAGCACAAAGGGCTCGGTGTAGATCATGAAGCTGTCCATGAAGCGCAGCAGCACCGCAATCATCAACACGCCCCGCATCTTGGGCAGCTGGATGTAGCGGAACACCGCCAGCTTGCTGGCGCCGTCAATCCGCGCCGCCTGGTAGTAGGCGTCCGGGATCGAGCGCAGGCCGGCAAAACACAACAGCGCCACCAGCGGTGTCCAGTGCCACACATCCATCACCAGCACCGTCAGCCAGGCGTCGGTGGCATTGCCGGTGTAGCTGTAGTCAATGCCCAGCGCCTGCAAGCCGGCGCCCAGCAGGCCAATGTCCGCGCGGCCATAGATCTGCCAGATGGTGCCCACCACGTTCCAGGGGATGAGCAGCGACAAGGCCACCAGCACCAGCACGGCCGACGCCTTCCAGCCCTGCGCCGGCATCGACAGCGCCAGTGCAATGCCCAGCGGAATTTCCACCAGCAGCACCGCCAGCGAGAAGCCGAGCTGGCGCAGCAGCGCACCATGCAGCTCTTCGTCCCGCATGACGGCGGTGAACCATTCCACGCCGACAAACACGCGGCGTTCCGGCGAGATGATGTCCTGCACCGAGTAATTCACCACCGTCATCAGCGGCAGGATGGCCGAGATGGCCACGCAGATGATGACCGGCAGCACCAGGAACCAGGCCTTCTGGTTGACTGGCTTCATGGTGTGGTCTCCTTGAGCGGGGACGTGGCGGCGGACATCAGTTGATCGTCCGCGCCGTAGAAGCAGGTGTGCGGGTTCAATACCCGCAGTCCGATGTGCGCGCCCACGTTGGGCGGCTGGGCATGGGCCGCCAGCCGGGTCTTGATGACGGTGTCCCCCAGGGAGGCGGTGAGCAGCCAGTAGGTGCCCAGGTCCTGCACTTGAGTGACGGTCGCGTCCAGCACGCCCTCCGCGCCGGGCTCGGCCAGCGGCAGGTATTCCGGCCGGACCCCCAGTGTGAAATCGCGCACCTGGGCCAGGGCTTCATGCCCCATGCCCGATGGCATCCGCATCGACTGCCCCGCCACTTCCAGCAGCCCTTCCGGATGGAACCGGCCCGGCAGGAAATTCATGCCGGGGGAGCCGATGAAGTGCCCCACGAATCGATGCTGCGGACGCTCGAACAGCGCCGCCGCACTGCCCACCTGGACGGCACGGCCGCGTGTCATCACCACGATCTGGTCGGCAAAGGTCAGCGCCTCCACCTGGTCGTGGGTCACGTAGATCAGGGTGAGCTGGAGCTCATGATGGATCTGCTTGAGCTTGCGACGCAGTTGCCATTTGAGATGCGGGTCGATGACGGTGAGCGGCTCGTCGAACAGCACGGCCGACACATCCTCCCGCACCAGGCCGCGGCCCAGCGAGATCTTCTGCTTGGCATCGGCCGACAGGCCTGCGGCCCGCTGGTTCAGCTGGCCGTTCAGCTCCAGCATCTCCGCAATGCGGCCGACCCGGGCGCGGATCTTGTCCGGCGCCACGCCGCGGTTGCGCAGCGGAAAGGCCAGGTTGTCCGCCACGGTCATCGTGTCGTAGATGACCGGGAACTGGAACACCTGGGCGATGTTGCGCTCTTGCGGCGTCAGGCGGGTCACGTCGTTGCCGTCAAAACTGACCGTGCCCTGCGAGGGCTTGAGCAGACCGGAAACGATGTTGAGCAGGGTGGTCTTGCCGCAGCCCGAAGGCCCCAGCAGCGCATAGGCGCCACCATCC
This sequence comes from Roseateles sp. SL47, assembly GCF_026625885.1. NCBI lineage: Bacteria > Pseudomonadati > Pseudomonadota > Betaproteobacteria > Burkholderiales > Sphaerotilaceae > Roseateles > Roseateles sp. SL47. The sequence continues at coordinate 899,398 of NZ_CP113068.1, forward strand.
TCAAAGCTCATGCGCAGCGGCAGCAGCGCGTAGTCGTCGTCACTGCGCGGGTCGGCGCGATAGGCATGCGCCAGATCAAGGTCGATGCGTGCCATCAGCGGCCTCCGCGTCGCTCGGGGGCGCGTGTCAGCAACCCGGCGGCATCAAAAACATGGACCTGCGAGGCCTGCAGGTAAAGCGTCAGGGGTTCGCCCAGGCCGAAGTCATGCACCCCGGTGAGCTGGGCCACCAGGTCACCCACCTCGCTGCGCACATGCACAAAGGTGTCGCTGCCGGAGATCTCCGCCAGCTCCACCTGGCCCTGGAGCGCCACATCACCGGGCTGCGCCTGCACCCGCAGTGCATTGGCGCGCACGCCAACGGTCACGGCCCCCTGGCCCGGCAGCAGCAGGTCCAGGCCCGGCTTGAGCTGGAGACGATCCCCCAGGCCCTGCGCCAGCAGCAGGTTCATCGGCGGATCGCTGAAGGCGCGGGCCACCCGCAACGAGGCCGGACGGTGAAACACCTCTGCCGTCGGCCCGTACTGCAGCAGTTCGCCGGCATCCATCACCGCCGTGTAGCCGCCCAGCATCAGCGCTTCCGCCGGCTCGGTGGTGGCATAGATGACGGTGGCATCGCCGGTGGCAAACAGCTGGGTCAACTCGTCGCGGAGTTCCTCGCGCAGCTTGTAGTCCAGGTTCACCAGCGGCTCGTCCAGCAACATCAGCGGGGCCTGCTTGGCCAGCGCGCGGGCCAGCGCCACACGCTGCTGCTGGCCGCCGGAGAGCTGCGCCGGCAGCTTGTCCAGATGCATCTCGATGTGGAGCTTGCGGGCGAGCTGGTCCACCCGGTCGCGGATGCCGGCGCGGTCCAGGGTGCCGCGCAGCTTGAGCGGTGAGGCAATGTTGTCGCGCACCGTCATCGACGGATAGTTGATGAACTGCTGATAGACCATGGCGACATCGCGCTGGCGGACCGGCCAGCCGGTGACGTCGGTGCCATCGACCTCGATGCGGCCTTCCGTCGGCCGATCCAGGCCCGCCATCAAGCGCATCAGCGTGGTCTTGCCGGCCTGCGTGGCGCCCAGCAGCACGGTGACCGCACCCGGGGTGGGACGCAGGTCCAGCGGATAAAGAAACGGCTGAGCCCCCACACGGTGGCTGACACCGTGAAGACTCAGTTCCATGACCTGTCTCTTTGCATGTGGTGGTTGTTGTCGGGGAGGGAAGGGAGGGACTGCTGGCGGAACCAGTCATCCACCGCAGCGCGTTGCGCTTCGGTGTAATGCAAGCCCAGCTTGGAGCGGCGCCACAGCACATCGTCGGCCGACTGCGCCCACTCTTCGCGGACCAGATAGCGCAGTTCGGCTTCGTGCAGGCCTGGGGCAATTTCCGGTCCGAGGTCCTGCAGGCTGTCGGCAGCGCCCAGCACACGGCCAATGCGCCCGCCATAGGCGCGGGCCAGGCGATGCGCCAGCGCCGGCGGCAGCCAGGCATGGCGCTGGCCGAGGGCGGTGAGCAGGCGCTGGAAGTCGGTGTCGGGCCGCTGGGGCGCGCCGATCCATTCCTTCAGGTCGCCGCCCGGCAGATGGGCCTGTTCGGTCCACGCGGCGCGGCGGTCGCCCAGCATCTGGCCCACCAGGTCGGTGGCATCTTCGGCCAGCTTGCGGAAGGTGGTGATCTTGCCGCCCCACACGCTCAGCAGGGGCGCGCCGCCTTCGGCATGCGTTTCCAGCAGGTAGTCGCGCGTGACGGCGGACGGATCGCCCGAGGCATCGTCCAGCAGCGGACGCACGCCCGCATAGGTCCACACCACGTCCGCCGGGGTCAATGGCTTGTCGAAATAACGGCTGGCCTGCTCGCAGAGATAGGCCACCTCCTGCGGATCGCTGCGGGCCTTGCCGAACCCGGCAAGCGCATCGGCCGGTAGTTCCACGTCGGTGGTGCCGATCAGCGTGAACTCGTTTTCGTAGGGGATGGCAAAGATGATGCGCTTGTCGGGGTTCTGGAAGATGTAGGCGTGGTCGTGCTCAAAGGCCCGGCGCACGACGATGTGGCTGCCCTTGACCAGCCGCAGGCTCTTGGTGGCCAAGGTTTCGGCGCCCGCCGACTGGGCATGCTCACGCAGGAAGCTTTCCGCCCAGGGGCCAGCGGCATTGACCAGCGCCCGGGCCCGAACCTGGAACTCCCCCTGAGGACCGCGCAGGGTCGCCACCCAGTGGTCGGCATGGCGGCGGGCGGCCACGACGGTGGTGCGGGTGTGCAGGCTGGCGCCCTTGTCCCGTGCATCCAGTGCATTGAGCAGCACCAACCGGGCATCATCCACCCAGCCGTCGGAGTACACAAAGCCGCGGGTGTATTGCGACTTCAGCGGCCGTCCCAGGGGCGACTGGCGCAGGTTCACCCCGGTGGAGCCGGGCAGCACTTCGCGGCGCGCGAGATGGTCGTAGAGGAACAGGCCGATACGGATCATCCACGCGGGCCGCATGGCCGCGTCGTGCGGCATCACAAAGCGCAGCGGCCACATGATGTGCGGCGCGCTGCGCAGCAGCACCTCGCGCTCCTGCAGCGCCTTGCGGACCAGCGAGAACTCGTAGTACTCCAGATAGCGCAACCCCCCGTGGATCAGCTTGGTGGATGCCGACGAGGTGTGGGCGGCGAAATCCGAGGCCTCGGCCAGCACCACGGACCAGCCGCGCCCGGCCAGATCCCGCGCAATGCCGGCGCCATTGATCCCCCCGCCCACCACCAGCACGTCACACGACGCGGGCAGGGCGGTGCCTTCAAAAGCAGCAGGGCTAGCGGTCACAGCGTCTCCTGGCGCACCCGTTCAAGGCACGCGCTTGTGTTCTTCTTTTTTCTTTTTAGCGCGCTTTGCCGCGTTTAAGACCAGGGATAACCCGGTGTTCTGTTCGTTTTGGTTCGCTTTAGTCTGCGCGCCATGAATCCGAATCCCCGCCAGAACGACCTGCTGCAAGAGGTAAGAGCCCGCGGCTCGGTGAGTGTGGAGGCGCTGGCCGAGCGCTTTGGCGTCACCCTGCAGACCGTGCGACGCGATGTGCAGCGCCTGGCCGAAGCCGGGCTGGTGGCGCGTTTCCACGGCGGTGTGCGTGTGCCCTCCTCCACCACTGAAAACATCGCCTACCGCCAGCGCCAGGCCCTGCAGGCCGATGGCAAGGCGCGCATTGCCCGCGCGATTGCAGCGCGCATTCCGGCGGGCTGCTCGCTGATCCTGAACCTGGGCACCACCACCGAGGCGGTGGCCCATGCGCTGCTCAACCACAAGGGCCTGCGCGTCATCACCAACAACCTGAACGTGGCCACGATCCTGAGCGACAACCCGGACTGCGAGCTGGTGATGGTGGGCGGCTCGGTGCGGCACCGGGACCGTGGTGTGGTGGGTGAAGCGGCGGTCGACTTCATCCGCCAGTTCAAGGTGGACATCGGCCTCATCGGCATTTCCGGGATTGAATCCGACGGCAGCCTGCGCGACTTTGATTACCGCGAAGTGATGGTGGCCCGGGCCATCGTGGAACACTCGCGCGAGGTGTGGGTGGCGGCCGATTCCACCAAGTTCAACCGCCCGGCGATGGCCGAAGTGGCCCGCCTGCCGCAGATTGACGCGCTCTTCACCGATGCACGCCCGCCCGAGCCCTTCGCCGGCCTGATGGCCGATGCCGGCGTGGAGCTGGTGGTGGCAGACTGAGAAGGCACGGCCAGGCCGCAGCGGCACAGACCGCTTCAGAACAACGACATCGCGAGACAAGTCATGACCTATCTGCTGGCCCTGGACCAGGGCACCTCAAGTTCACGCTCCATCGTGTTTGATGCGCAAGGGCGCATTGTGGCGATGGCCCAGCGGGAGTTCCGCCAGATCTATCCGCAGCCCGGATGGGTGGAACACGATGCCCAGGAAATCTGGGACACCCAGCTGGCCACCGCACGGGAGGTGCTGGCCAAGGCCAACTTGTCGGCAGCGGACCTAAAAGGCCTGGGCATCACCAACCAGCGTGAGACCACGCTGGTGTGGAACCGCAAGACCGGCCAGCCGGTCTATCACGCCATCGTCTGGCAGGACCGCCGGGCGGAGCCGCAGTGCGCGGCCTTGCGCGAGCAGGGCCACACGGCCATGGTGCAGCGCAAGACGGGGCTGGTGATCGACGCGTATTTCTCCGGCACCAAGCTGCAGTGGATTCTGGAGCATGTGCCGCAGGCCCGTGAGCAGGCGGAGCGAGGGGAACTGGCCTTCGGCACCATCGACAGCTGGCTGATCTGGCAGCTGACGCATGGGGAGGTGCATGTCACCGATGTCAGCAATGCCGCACGGACCATGCTGTTTAATGTGCATGAAAACCGCTGGGATGACGAACTGCTGACCCTGCTGCGCATTCCGCGTTCGGTGCTGCCCGAGGTCCATCCTTCCGCTCATGAATTCGGCGTGGCGTCGGCGGACCACCTGGGTGCCCCCGTGCTCATCGGCGGCATCGCAGGGGACCAGCAGAGCGCCCTCTTCGGCCAGGCCTGCTTCGAGGCCGGCATGGCCAAGAACACCTACGGCACCGGCTGCTTCATGCTGATGCACACCGGCGGCCGCTTCCAGACCAGCGGCAACGGGCTGATCACCACCAGCGCCGCCCAGCCGACCACCACGCCGCAGTTCGCGCTGGAGGGCAGCGTGTTCATCGGGGGCGCGGTGGTGCAGTGGTTGCGGGACGGCTTGAATGCCATCAAGGCCAGCGGCGAGGTGCAGGGGCTGGCGGAAAGCGTGCCGGATGCCGGCGGCGTGATGTTTGTGCCGGCCTTCACCGGGCTGGGTGCGCCGTATTGGGATGCCGAAGCACGGGGTGCCATCGTGGGCCTGACGCGCGGCTCCACCGTGGCGCACATTGCGCGCGCAGCGCTGGAGAGCATCGCCTTCCAGAGCGCCGCGCTGCTGCAGGCCATGAGCCGCGATGCGGTGGCCGCCGGCGGTGCGCCGGTGAGCGAGCTGCGGGTGGACGGCGGCGCCTGCGTGAACAACCTGCTGATGCAGTTCCAGGCGGACCTGCTAGGCATTCCGGTGGTCCGGCCCAAGGTCATTGAGACCACGGCGCTGGGTGCCGCCTATCTGGCAGGCCTGACCGCCGGTGTGTATGGCGGCACATCGGACATCGGCAAGAACTGGCAGACCGAACGCACCTTCCTGCCCACCATGTCCCGCGACCGTGCCGGGCAGCTCATGACCGACTGGGAACGGGCGGTGCGGCAGGCCTGCACCCGCTGAAACCGGACACGGCCAGGAGGGCCGCAGGGCGCCGGGGCGCCTGCTGCCCCCGATGGTGCCCCGGCCGGCGATCAGACGCCGAGCGCTTCGCCCGCGCCCAGCAGGGTCGCCACCCCCAGCACCGCAAAGATCACGGCGGCAATGCCATGCACCAGGCGGACCGGCAGCTTGTGCGCCAGCTTGTCACCAATCAGCACCGCCGGCACGTTGGCCAGCATCATGCCGAGGGTAGTGCCCGCCACCACCGGCCACAGGTCGTTGAAGCGCGCCGCCAGGGCCACGGTGGCGATCTGCGTCTTGTCGCCCATCTCGGCCAGGAAGAAGGCCACGATGGTGGTGCCGAGCACGCCCAGCTTGAAGCGGCCGCCGGTTTCTTCCTCCTCGATCTTGTCCGGAATCAAGGTCCAGATGGCCATGGCGATGAAGCCAACGCCCAGCACCCAGCGCAGGATCTGCGGCGACACCTGAGACGTGATCCAGGCCCCGATGGCGCCCGCGCAGGCATGGTTCACCAGGGTGGCGATGAGGATGCCGAGGATGATGGGAATGGGGCGGCGGAAACGTGCCGCGAGGATGAAGGCCAGCAGCTGGGTCTTGTCGCCAATTTCGGCGAGGGCCACCAGGCCTGTAGAGATGAGAAAAGCTTCCATGGAACACTCAGCGGCCGTGTTGAACCTATGACCATGCCCACCCCCGGCCGCAACCCGGGGGGCATGGTCAAAGGTCTCGCCAGGCTGGGAACCGGGAGGTTCCTGGCTACCTCGCGCCATGAGCTGGGCGGACACTCAAAAGAGTTCCAGAGGCTCAAGTCTGTTGACGCGGGTCTGCTGAATGGGCACCTCGGGGAGGTGCGGGGTGCAGCGGCTACTCCCCAATGACAGCGCTCATTCTAACCACAGCCAGGCCCGGCCAGGCGCGTTGCAGGGGCTCCGGCGCGCCCGCCTCGCCCACCAGCAGCACCTGCGTGCCGGATTCACGCCAGCAGCTGCCCATCAGGAGTTGCAGCACCGGCGCGCTCACGGCGCGCAACCGTTGCGGCCACTGCAGCGTGTCGTCCAGGTCGCCCTGGCCAATGGCGTCGGCCAGTAGCGCATCCGGGGCGGACACCAGACGGCTTTGCCATTCCCCCAGTGCCAGGGCCTGAGCCAGGGCCAGGTCGTCCGGGGTGACGGCTTCGGCCGCCAGCCGTGGCAGGTGTTCCCGAGCCTGAGCCAGCAGTTCGGGCACGGCTTCCGGCGGCAGGCTCAAGGACAGGCGCCAGCACGCGGGGCCGCCGGGCGCTTCCATGTCGCTGCGCCAGGCCCAGGGCAGGCTGTCCAGCAGCCGCTCCTGCATCAGGTGGCGGGCCAGTGCACGCAGCGCTGCTGGCGTGCTGCGCGGTACGGCGGTCTGCAACACCACACAACAACCGGTGGCACGCGGCAGCGGGATCATGCGCGCCACGGCGGGCGGCTGGGCCGCTGCAGCCACAGCAGCTTCGGCAATCCGCGTGGTCAGCGTGGCCGGCGCTGGCTTGGGGGCGCGCCAATCCTCGAACAGGTCCTGCGCCAGGTCGCGGGCCGTGTCCATGGAGAGGTCGCCGCAGAGCAGCAGCTGGGTGTGGTCCGGCCGCCAGTAGAGGCGATGGAAGGCCTGCACCTCGTCGCGCTTGAGACGCTTGAGCGTGCCGGCACTCGCCAGCGGATAGGCGCCCCCCCAGAACAGCCGTCGGCCGGCCCAGGGCGCCAGTTGCTCCGCATCCGCCCGGCGCAGCAGCAGGGCATCCTGCGCACGACCGCGCACATGCTCCAACGCTTCGAAGGTCAGCGTGGGCGCACCGACCAGATCCGCCATCAGGCTGACCGCGTCGTCACATTGGTCCGGCAAAGCCTCCAGCGCAATCTCCGCCGACGCCGGTGAAAGATCCAGCCGCAATGGCCGGCCCAGCAGGTCGGAGGCATAGGCGATGTCGGCGGAATCCATGGTTTCGTCGCCGCGGGACGCTCCCTGGGCGAGCAGGGTCAGCGCCACTTCCGCCAGGCCTTCGCGGCCGGCGGGATCCTTGAGCCAGCCACCCGCACCGATCAGCCGCAAAGAGGTCCGCACGGCCCCGGGGCGAGGCAGCACCAGCAGGCGCAGGCCGTTGGGCAGACGGGCCTGTTGCAGGTTCAAAGACGCCACGGCGGGGGCCGGCGGCGCTTCAGGCGGGCTTTCAAATCCGGAGGGCGGCGGCGGCACAGCGCCTTGTGAGCGAGCCTGCACTGGCAGCATCGGCAAGGCGGTGGCCAGGCTGGCGCCCAGCATCAGGTCACGTCGTTTCAGGCTCATACCACCACTCCCGAGGCGCCTGATGCTGCGGCGGCTCCGACATCGGCCAGCAAGGTCAGGACCGGCGCGCGCACGATCTGGCTGCGCCAGAGCTGCTGCACATCCCTGGCTTCCAGCCGGGTCCAGGCGGCGGCGTCCTTGGCCGCTGCCTGCAGGTCACCCCGGACGGCCCACGCCGTGCCGAGGCTGCGGGCCAGGGGGTCGGCGCTCCATTCCAGCGCCTGCCAATCACGCTTGAGCAAGGCCTTGGCCTTGTCCAGCTCTTCGTCGCTCACCGGTTCATCGGCCAGGCGGACGACTTCATTCTGCAGCGCCTGCGCCAAAGGCGCGGCGGTCTGCCCATGGGCGGCCAGGCCCTGTGCCATCAGCAGGCCCGCCTGCTGGCGCTGGCTCAGCCACAGATGGAGACGATGGGCCACTGCCAGTTCGTCCACCAGGGTGTCGGTCAGGCGGCCGGAGCGGCCCCGGGCCAGCAGCGCATGCGCCAGCTGCCAGATGGGGGTGCTGGCATCGTCCGCGCGCGGCACCTGCCAGACCAAGGCTGCCGCCGGCAGCGGCGCCTGCGGCAGCGACAGCTTCACCGTCTGGCTCTGCGAGCGACGCGGTTCCTTGACCTCCCGGAACTCCACCGGCGCGGCCAGCGGGGGGCGGATGGAACCGAAGTGATGCTGCACCCAGCGCGCCAGCGTGGCCTCGTCATACGGGCCGGTGATCACCAGCAGCGCGCGGTCGCAGCGGAACCCGGCAGCGTGAAAGGCACGAACGGCTTCGAGGTCCAGATCCTTGAGCTGATCGGGATCGCCCAGGGCTCCGCGCTGGTAGGGGTGGCTGAGATAAGCGTTGCGGGCCATCGCCGGTTCCAGGCGGCCGTACGGGCGCATCAAGGGCTGCCGCACGGCCTGCTGCACCTGGGCGCGCGCGCGGTCCAGGTTGTCAGGTTCCAGGCGCGGGTTGCTCATGCGTTCGGCTTCGGCCCAGAGGATGCGCTCCAACTGGTGAGCAGGCACGACGGTCTGGAGCGCGGCGAAGTCCTCATCCAGTTCCAGGCTGGTGGTGCCACCGGCCTGGGCCACCAGGCGGTGGAACTGCCCGGCCTCGAGATAACGGCTGGCTGCGGCCACCAGGCGCAGGGTCAGATGGGTGAGGCCGGAGCGCCCGGTCGGGTCGTCCTTGGCGCCCACGCGATAGACCACCCGCACGGCAACATGCGGACCGGGCGCAGGACGGGCGACCCAGAGCAGGCCATTTCCCAACATGTTCGCCAACATGTTCGCTGAACTGTTCGCCACAGTGTTCGGCTGAGGGGACTGTTGAGCGGCCGAGGAAACGCCCGAGGGGCTGGTCGGCAGACGCTGGGGCTCAAGACTCGGACTGGACATAGGCCCAGCATAGCTGCCAATCCGGTGTCAGCAGCCTGCCGTCATGATCCGCACCACGGCTGCGCCCCAGAGCTCGGGGACAGCCGTGAACCGCCTCTCCCCGCCCCCTCCCACCACGGCACCGTCGGCACCGTCAGTACCGGCGATGTCGGCTGCTGGTGGCCATCCCGTCCGATCATTGAAACAGGAGTCACCACATGCAAATGGCCTACACCATCGTCTATGTCTCGGATGTCGCCGAGTCCCTGGCCTTCTTTGGACGCGCTTTCGGGGTGCCGCAGCGCTTCCTGCACGAGTCCGGCGCCTACGGCGAACTCGAGACCGGCAGCACCACGCTGGCCTTCGCCCGGCATGACATTGCCAGGGGCAATCTCGGCCATGACTACCGTCGCGCTTCCGATGGGGCGCCGCTGGGGATGGAGGTGGGGCTGGCCACCCAGGATGTGCCCGCTGCCTATGCCCAGGCGGTGGAGGCCGGTGCACAGGGCCTGACCCCGCCGGTCACGAAGCCCTGGGGGCAGGTGGTGGCGTATGTCCGGTGCCCGGATGGGACGCTGGTGGAGCTGTGCACGCCGATGTGAGGGGGCGTGCGGTGCGGCGGGCCAGAACCGCCGCACCGAGGGTGCTCAGGCCTCGTCCGGATCCCCCCGCTGCTGCGGCTCCACCACAATCCGCGCATGCCGCTGGAAGGTGAAATACGCCCAGGCCCAATCGGCAAACACACGCAGGCGGTTGCGGAACCCGATCAGGAAGTACACGTGTACAAACAGCCAGAACAGCCAGGCCGAGAAGCCGCTGAACTGGATGCTGCCCAGGTCCGCCACCGCCGCCTTGCGGCCGATGGTGGCCAGGGAACCGTAGTCCCGATAACGGAAGGCGCCTTCGGAGCGGCCTTGCATCCGCGCCAGGATCTGGAGCGCGGCATGACGGCCCGCCTGCTTGGCCCCGGGGCTCACGCCCGGCACCGGCTTGCGGCTGCCGTCCTTCTCGTAGCTGAGCGCTGCCGCCATGTCGCCCACCACATACACCTCCGGATGCCCCGGAATGTTCATGTGCTCGTCCACGATGACGCGCCCGGCCCGGTCCAGCGGAACCTCCAGCGTGCGCGCCAGCGGCGAGGCCGCCACACCCGCCGCCCACACCTTGGTGTGTGAGGCGATGCGCTCGTGGCTGCCATCGGGCAGTTGCAGATCCACGCCGGTCTCATCAATGCCCACGACGCGGCAGTTCGTCCGCACCGTCACACCCAGCCGCTCCAGCTGGGCCTGCGCCAGGGCCGACTGGGCCGGCTTGAAGGTCGCCAGCACACGGTCCGAGCCTTCCACCAGCAGGACTTTCGCCTTGCTGGGGTCGATGCGCCGGAACTCATCGCGCAGGGTGTGCCGGGCGATTTCCGCCAGCGTGCCGGCCATTTCCACACCGGTCGGGCCACCGCCGATCACCACAAAGGTGAGCCAGCTTTCCCGTTGCGCCGGCTGGTCCGCCAGCGTCTCGGCCTTTTCAAAACCGCTCAGCAGCCGCGCCCGCAGCTTGAACGCATCGGCCAGGGTCTTGAGGCCCGGCGCATGCGTCTGCCACTGGTCATTGCCGAAGTAGCTGTGTGTGGCGCCGGCCGCCACGATCAGGTGGTCATAGACCAGTTCCTGCCCATCCCCCAAATGCACCCGACGCTGCGTTTTGTCGATGGCCGTGACCTCGGCCATCAGCACGGTCAGATTGCGCTGGTGCCGCCGCATATGGCGGATCGGCGAGGCAATCGAGGGCGCGGACAAGCCTGCGGTGGCCACCTGGTAGAGCAGCGGCTGAAACAGATGATGGTTGCTGCGGTCAACGAGGGTCACCCGCACCGGCGCGCCCTCCAGCACCTTGGTGGCTTCCAGGCCACCGAAGCCGCACCCAACGATCACGACATGAGGTAATTCGGCATTCATGCCACAGATACTAACGGGATGACGACCGGCTTCAGTCAATGCGTTCGCTGACAATGCCGCTATGCGCCGCGCCGACCGACTGTTTCAGATCGTCCAACTCATCCGCGGACGCCGCCTGACCACCGCTGAATTCCTGGCCCAACGTCTGGAGGTGTCCATCCGCACCGTCTATCGGGATGTGGCGGCCTTGCAGCAGCAAGGGGTGCCCATCGACGGTGAAGCCGGGGTGGGCTACCGCATGCGGGTGGGGTTTGAATTGCCGCCGCTGATGTTCAGCGCGGAGGAGGCGCAGTCGCTGGTGGCGGCGGTGCGGCTGGCCCAGCCGCAGTTGGATGCCGTGCTGGAGCAGCGGGCCGAAGAGGCGCTGAGCAAGATCCTGGCGGTGCTGCCGGGCACTGCGCGTGCGGCGGCGGAAAGCCTCACGGTCTACGCTCTGCAACGAGGCTTGGACGAGGCCACCCGCGCCCGGCTGACCCGGCTGCGGCAGGCGACCGAATCCCGCAACAAGCTGCGGCTCTCGTATCTGGACCTGAACGAGCAGACGACCACCCGGGTGGTGCGGCCGCTGGCTTGCTTCTTCTGGGGGCCGGTGTGGACGTTCTCGGCCTGGTGCGAGCTGCGCCAGGACTTCCGCAGCTTCCGGGTGGACCGGGTGCAGCAGCTGGAGGTGCTGGAGGACCGGTTCCGGGACGAGCCCGGCAAGACGCTGGCGGACCTGCAGCGGCAGGACAACGCCCGAGAGAACTGGGCCTGAGGGTCGGCCCGGGCCTGCGCCTCAGCGGGCCGCCGCCCCGCGCGGCAGGGCCGCTGCCCGGGGCCGCCAGCGCAGCAACGGCGCTTCCACCCAGTGATAGAACGGCAGGGCCGCCACATTGCTGAGGGCCCAGGCCGCCAGCAGGGCCAACGGGGCCAGGGCGTCCAGCATCGGCGCCGGGCTTTCGGCCCGATGCTCATACAGCGCGTTCACCAGCAGGCTGATGGGGAAGTGGATCAGGAACAGCGCATAGGCATGACGGGCGAACCCCTGCACCCGCGCCTGCAGCCAGACCGGTCCCTGCCCCTGACGCCACAGGGCAACCACGGCGGCCGTGAGACCGGCAACCACCAGTCGCTCGCGGAACTGCAGGGCCAGTGCGCAGACCATCAACACCGCCAGGGCCGCCAGCGCGGCACGGCGCCAGGGCGTCGGCCAGGTCTGGCACCAGAACAGCAGCGCTCCCAGGCCGTAGGCACCAAAGAAATAGATGGCGTAGGCGTCCAGCGACGCCATGCGGTTGAACTGCAGCAGCGAAGCGGCACACAGCGCGCCCACCACGGCGGTCAGCAGATGCTGGCGGGTGGCACGGGGCAGCGGCAGGCGGCGCAGGCCCCACATCACCAGCAGCAGCAGGGCAAACAGCTGGAAGTCGATGGCCACATACCAGGCGCCCACGGTGAGTGCATCCACACCCAGCAGGTCATGCAGCAACAGCGCATGCGCCATCACCTGCACCAGCTCCACCTGGGCCGGCACCAGTTCGGGCAGCAGCGGCTTCACCAGCCAGGAGGCCAGCAGCGTCAGGACAACGGCGGCCATGAAGGGCGGCACCAGGCGCCAATAGCGCTGGGCCAGCAGGGCCGGCGCGGACTGATGCAGTTGCGATTCCTGCGCGGACAGGGCGCGGGCACTCAGATAACCACCCAGCACCAGGAAGACCTGCACCGCCATGCGGCCATAGTCGAACAGCCAGCCCGTCAGCAGCGGAAAGAGCGAATGCATCGCTTCGGCGATCGGTCCGTAGGCGGACAGATGGTGCAGAACGATCAGCTGCGCTGCGACGGCCCGAAGGGCGTCCAGCGGAAAAAGACGGGCGGCGGCCATGGCAAAGAACGATCAGGAAAGACGACAGCCAGGCAGGGTGGCCGTCAGACGGAGCGCGATTTTAAAGGGGATGCGCGGGATGGCCCTGGCCGGGTGGCGCTGTTCGCCCACATCACCGCAGCCATTGGGGAGGCCGGGCCGATCAGCGGCGCCGATTCGAAGTCATCGCGCAAGGCGGCGGGATCACCGGGGCCCGCTGGCAACGGCCATGGCTAGGTTCAGCAAGGTTCAGCAAGGGGCCGCAAGGGTCAGCACAGGCCATGCCCCCGAGTCACTTCGGCGGCGGCTCGCTTGGCGGCTTCGGCTTGGGCAACGGGTAGAGCGTGCCGTTGAAGATTCCGGCGAACCAGCCCAGATACCAGTCGATCAAGCGCTGGGGCCAGGGCTTGCGGACGGGGGGTGTGGGCAGTGGCAGATGGCTGGCATGGTGCTGCCGCACTGCCGTCTCCAGGGCCTGCAACTGCGCCTTGAGTGCTGCAATGCTGCGCAACTTCAGGCCGGACGGCTGTTGCTCGGTCTGCAGGACCACCGACCAATGCAGCAATGTGCGCTCATCGCCCATCAGTTCGAGGCGGCACTGGGCTTGCCCCTGCACCACGCCGGATGCCGGGCTGCGCCCCAGGAAGCTGATGCGCAGCCGGGCAGGCCGCTCCACATCCTCGATCTGCACTGTCCCTTCAAAGCTGGGGAGCACCAGGCGGTAGCTCAGCGCGAGAGGGCCACGGGTCAGCGCGGCGCTGTCGCCGTGGGCGGACTTCACAGCGAGGTCCAGCAGCGGCAGGTCATGCAGCGACGCCCAGGCCACGGCGCGGGATACCGGCACGGTCAGTTCGTCGTGAAGCGTCAGGGTGGGCATGAGGCGATTGTCGCCGGGTGGCGGCTTCCGTGGTGGTGCTGCCCAACAAGGCACCGTCTTGGCGGCCGAAGGGGCACAGGAGAGCCCCGACTGCCGTCGGTCCGTGAAGGCCGTTTCAAGCGGGAAGCCGCGTTATTGGATATGTTCCGCATATGGACAACATGGACTTGCAGGTGCTGCGCCAGGTACAGCAATGGCTGGAGACGGATCAGCGTGTGGTGCTGGGCACCATCACCCGGACCTGGGGCTCGGCGCCCCGGCCGGTGGGCGCGGTGGTGGCGGTGCGCCAGGATGGGGTGATTGCCGGATCGGTGTCCGGCGGCTGCATTGAGGATGACCTGATCGACCGCATCCGCGAGGGTGCCTTGCGTCTGGAGCGGCCGGAGCTGGTGCGGTATGGCGTCGGCGCGGAAGCCGCCCAGCGTTTCGGGTTGCCCTGTGGCGGCACGCTGGAGCTGATGCTGGAGCCCCTGGGGCCGCAGTCGGCCATCCCTGTGCTGCTGGAACGGCTGGGCCGGGGCGAGCGGGTGGTGCGTCGCCTGGACCTGTCCACCGGCGAGGTGCGGCTGTTGTCACCCACCGAGCATGGGGGCGACGGTGCGGACCGGCTGGTGCTCAACGAGCAGGAGCTCATCACGCATCACGGGCCGCAATGGCGCTTGCTGATCATTGGCGCCGGCCAGTTGAGTGACTATCTGGCGCGCATGGCGCTGGCGCTGGACTATCAAGTGAAGGTCTGCGACCCGCGCGACGACTATCCGTGGGAACTGGCCGGCGTGCCCCTGACCCGGGACATGCCGGACGATGTGGTGCAGGCCTTGAAGCCGGACGGACACACCGCCGTGGTGGCGCTCACCCATGACCCCAAGCTGGACGATCTGGCCTTGATGGAGGCGCTGCGCAGCCCGGCGTTTTATGTGGGCGCCATCGGCTCACGCGTCAATCAGGCGAAGCGGCGCGCCCGGTTGAAGGAGCATTTCGACCTGGATGATGCGGCGCTGGCCCGGCTGCACGGCCCGGTGGGCCTGCACATCGGCGCGCGGACCCCCCCGGAGATCGCGTTGTCCATCCTGGCCCACATGACGGCGGAGCGTTATGGGGTGCAGGTGAGCGCGGTCTCCACGACCGCCGCTGGCGAGCAGCTCGGCTGCACGATCTGACTGCGCGTTGTGAGTGCACAGGAAGCGCTCGCGGGCCTCACGACCCGCGCCGCGCCCCTGGGCGACTTCACTTCATGCTGTAGCCGCGTCCATCCATGCAGGCTTCCACCGCCCGGTTGAACACGTTGGCATCATTCATCGCTGCGGGTTGTGTCGTGGCCCAGCGGTTGCATTCCTGCCGGTCCGCCTCGGTCTGCGCGGTGCTCTGCCCGTGGCGCGGATAGATGATCGGGTCCGGACGCGGCGGCGGCGTCACCGCCACCTGCGCCTGCGGCACCACATCCGCCCCGGGCGGAGGCGCCACCACCACATAGCCCTCGGGAGCGGCGCTGTAGTAGATGCCGTTGGCGTAGTAGTAGGGCAGACCACCGATGCGCAGCGTCACGTAAGCCGATGGCAGCACCGACACCACCAGCCCCACCGGCGGCACGACCACGCGATAACGCGGGCCCCAGGGCTCATACCAGACGCCGCCCCCATACCAAAAGCGCCCGCCCACAAAGGCGGCACCGGGGGGCAGCCCCGGCGCGACAAAACCCGGCGCCGGGTAGTAGTGGTCATGGTGATAGCGGGAGTCGAAGTTCAGCCCGATGTTGACGCTCGTGCGCGGGCCTCCACCATGGCCGCCAGGACCGCCAGGGCCGTGCCACCGATCCTGCGCCCCGGCCAGACCAGAAGCCAGAACAAGCGTGACGGGAATCAACCAGCGAAATGTGCTCATGATTGCAGTGCCGTGAGCGGCCCAACAGTTTCAGGTGAGTATTCAACGCCAGCCCGGGCCCCCGCGTCTACGGGGGGCGGTTACCGGCCGGTAAAGATCCATTGCTCGGCGAGCCGCCCCCCCCTGCGGGCCAATGCGATGATGCGCGGGTCGCTGTTCACCTGCCCACTCCCGCCACCATGATCGAACTGCATTACTTCCCCAGCAATGCCAGCATGGCGCCCCACATCCTGCTGCAGGAGATGGGCATCGACTTCCAGCTCCGCCTGGTGGACCGCAACCGCAACGAGCACAAGTCGCCGGAGTTCCTGAAGCTCAATCCGAATGGCCTGCTGCCGGTGCTGTGTGATGGCGACCTGGTGATGCATGAAACCGCCGCCATCCTGCTGCATCTGGCGGATACACATCCGCAAGCCGGCCTGGTGCCGGCCGTGGGTGGTGCGGAACGGGCCATGACCTACAAATGGCTGATGTGGATGACCAACACGCTGCAGCCGGCGTTGATCGCCTATTACTACCCGGAGCGCTGGGTGGCGGAGGGCAACACCGCCGGCACCGCCGAGGTGAAGGCCCAGGCGGAAGCTCGCATCGGCGCCCTGCTGGATCTGCTGGCGGCCGAATTTGAGCGCCATGGCGGCCCCTGGCTGCTGGGCGACCGCTACACCCTGCTGGACCCGCTCGCGTTCATGCTGTGCCGCTGGACGCGCGGCTTTGACCACCCGGCCCGTGCCCGCCCGGCCCTGGGCGCCTTCCTGGACCGGATGGCCCACCGCCCGGCCGTCGTCCGTGCCCTGGAGACCGAGGCGCTGCCGCAGCCCTGGTACTGAGTTTCACGTCTGCCCGCGCCGGGGCCGCATCCCAAGGGCCCACTTCCTGCCACGGTCCGCGTCGCATCCGGTCGACAGCCCGCTTTTGTGTCAGCCCAGCAAATAAGAATGACTCTCATCTAGGCTAAAGTTCGAGACCTAGCCAGCTTATCGCCAGCCATGCCACATCCTTCCCAGGAGGATGCCGCGCCCGATCAGCCCGCCTCTGTTGCGGGACCCCCTGAAGGGATTCGTTCCACCGGCTCGCGACCGCCTTCTTCGCCCCTCCAGGGCCCTTGATGTTTCCTGCCCTTGGGGTTTTGGGAAGGTCGGGCCAGGGGCTCTCAGGCGTCCATGCCGGACTGACCTGTCGGTCAGACACCTATGCTCCGCATGACGCACATCGCTTCTTCCCTCTCCGAACGCCGGGCCCGTGCTGCCGTGGCCCGCGCCCTGCTTCTCACGCCGCTGGCCTGCGCCGCTGCGGCCTGGGCACAAACCGCCGACAACGGCCTGTCGACGGCGCCCGCGCCCGCATCCGCACCCGCTTCATCCTCGGCGGACACCACCGCCCTGCCCTCGGTGGTCATCAAGGGGGAATCCGACAAGCGCCAACGCACCGGCTCCGCCGCCCGGCTGGACCTGTCGGTCAAGGACACACCGCAATCCCTCACCGTCATCAGCCAGGAGCAGATACGCGATTTCGGGCTGACCGACATCAATCGCCTGCTGGATCTGGTGCCGGGTGTGAACGTGGAGCGCGTGGAAACCGACCGCACCTACTACTCCGCCCGTGGCTTCGACATCACCAACTTCATGATGGACGGCCTGGGGCAGCCCTTTGCCAATGGCGCTTTGTGGGGCACGCTGGACACCGCCGCTTATGAGCGGGTGGACATCCTGCGCGGCGCCACCGGCCTGATGGCACCGACCGGCAATCCCTCCGCCACGGTGAACTTCGTCCGCAAGCGGGCCGAGAGCCGCAGCTTCGAAGCCAGCGCGGACCTCACCGTCGGCGCCTGGAACCGTCGCCGGGTGGATGCCGACGTCTCCACCCCGCTGAATGCCGACGGCAGCCTGCGCGGCCGTCTGGTGGTGGCCGACGACAACAGCGACAGCTATCTGGACCGCTACAGCAAGCACACCACCCTGGTTCACAGCGCGCTGAGCTGGGACCTCAGCCGTGATACGCAGCTGAGCCTGGGCTACACCCAGCAGCGCACCCGCAGCAACGGCGTCATGTGGGGCGCCCTGCCGATGGTGGACAGCAACGGCCAGGCCATCCACTACGACCGCTCGGCCAGCAGCGCGGCGGACTGGTCCTGGTGGAACAACACCGACGAGCAGGCCTTTGCCGAGCTGAACCACGACCTGGGCAACGGCTGGCAGGTGAAAGCGACGGTGTCCGACCGACGGGTCAAGTCCGACAGCGAGCTGTTTTATGTCTACGGCACGCCCAATGCCGACACCACGGCCAGCCCGAGTGGTTATTACGGCTATCCGTCCGCCTTCCAGGGCACCTACCGGGACCAGATGGCCGATGTGGCGGCCACCGGCCGGTTCTCGCTGTGGGGACGGGAGCAGCAGGTGGTGGTGGGCGCCAGCACTGCACGTCAGACGATGGAGGAGTACTCCGGTTATCCGTCGGACACCGCCGTGGTGCTGCCCGACCTGCATGGTTGGAATGGCGACACACCCAAGCCCAGCTTTGATGCCAGCAGCGACGGCTCCGACGTGGTGCGGCGCCGGCACACTGCTTACGCCGCCGTGCATCTGTCCCCGACGGCGCAGCTGCAACTGGTGGGCGGGCTCACCGTCTCCAAGGTCACCAGCAAGGGCATCAGCTACGCGGTCGAGCAGCAATACTCGCGCTCGGCGGTGAAGCCTTATGCCGGCGTGCTCTATGACCTCACGCCCAACACCAATGTGTATGTCAGTTATGCGGAGATGTTCAATCCGCAGATCGAGACCACCCAGGCCTACCAGGTGCTCAAGCCGGCCGAAGGCAGCAACCTGGAAGCAGGCGTGAAGTCTCAGTGGCTCAACAAGCGGCTCACCACCAGTGCAGCCCTGTTCCGCACACGCCAGACGGGTATCGCTGAATCCGCCGGCTACAGAGCCGACTTCAGCACCTATTACCTGCCCATCGAAGCGACCAGCACCGGTTATGAGCTGGAGATCAGCGGCGAACTCGCGCCCGGGTGGACGGTGATGGGGGGCTGGACGCAGTTCCGCCTGAAGGGCAACCGGATCGAGACCGATGCCGACGGTGTCAGCTCGGTGAGTGAAGGGACGGGCTACAACGTGCGCACCTGGGTGCCCCGCAAGACCCTGCGGCTGGGCACGGCCTACACGCTGACGCCGCAGATCAAGCTCAACGGAGCGGTGCGCTGGCAGGCCAAGACCTCGGACGACGACCAGAACACGGTGGTGCAGAAGCAGTACACGCTGCTGGATGTGGGCGCGGCGTATGAGTTCAACCGCCACTGGAGCACCCACCTGGGCGTGACCAACCTGCTGGACAAGACCTACCTCAACAGCCTCAAGTGGGGGCAGGCCTACTACGGGGAGCCGCGGGCATGGTCGCTGCGGCTGAGCTACCGCTACTGAGCGCTGGTTAGCGCGGGGGAGCACGAGGGAGCGCGGGGCGGGGCCATCATGCGCCGCGCTGGTGCCGTGGTGCCGTGGTGCCGTGGTGCCGTGGTGCGTCGGTGCGGCGGTGGTGAGGCGGTAGCGCGGTGGCCTGCGGTTAATCACCGCCGGACGCTGCCCGTCACCGCCCCAGGCCGGTCAGGGCTTGAACACCAGCCGCCCCTCGGCATGGGCCTGCACATCGGCCGGCGACATCCATTCGCGGCGGTACTGGCCCAGGGCGAGCAGCTCGGCCTGGTCGGCATAGTGCGCATCGGGCCACACACCGCTCTGGCCGACCGGGTTCACGCCCAGCGCCTCCAGGGGCCGCGCGAAGTCGATCAGGCGCCGGGTGGACGGTCCGTAGACCACCGACCAGGGCGCATCCCCGCCGCGCTGCGCGAAGTTGTTGGGCACCTCATGCCCTCCCGGCACCTGCAGCGGACCCACGTTGAACAGCCGGTCCAGCGGTTTCTGCTTGCCCAGCGGATGTTCATGCGTCAGCGTATGCACCTGGCCCCAGCGCCAGGACTCGCTTTCCGGGCCGAGCGTCTGGCGCAGATGCGCCAGTGCTGCTTTCCACGCCTGACGGACGATGTCGGCCTGGGTTTCGCGCTGCGGCGTGGCCCGGTTGTCCCACCAGGGCGAGGACGCGTCCTCCACCAGGCGGGGCAGTGCATGGTCCAGGGCGCGGGTGCGGCGCAGGTTCTCGAACTGGACCTCGCCCAATTCGTCCTTCAGCGTTGCCTTCAGCAGCTCATTGACCAACTGCACAAACAGCACCGGCGCCAGCCCGTCCGACCTGTACGAACCATTCCATCTCACCAGCGCTTCCACCAGCGGCTGCTCTTCGCCGGAGGCTGCCGCCCGCAGCAGCGGCACAAGCGGACGCAGCACCTTGGGGCCGTAATCGGTCTGCACATCCTGCTGCAGGGCCTGGCTGTTGACCAGGTCCCAGCGCTTGCCCTGGTTCAGCAGCCCATCCAGCCGCCGGCCGCGTTCTTCCAGGTTGTAGTAGCCCGGCACCGGCCGCACGCCGTCCGGCTGGAAGTTGGCTGAAACGATGTAGCCGCGCGACGGGTTTTCCTCGTGCGGGTTGTCTTCGAAGGGATAAAAACCGAGCTTGTCGGCCTCGCCCGTCCCGCCATCCAGGATGAAGCTCGGGTTCACGCCGTCGGGCCGGATCGGCAGCCTGGCTGCCGCCCACCAGCCGATGTCACCGGCCGTGTTGGCCCAGACGATGTTCAGCCCCGGCGCATGGATCAGCGAAGCCGCCGCACGGGCTTTCTCCAGCGTGTCCGCACGGTCCATCAGGTAGAACGCATCCAGCACCGGATTGTCGGTTTCCAGGAACGCCCACCACATGGCGATGGGGCGGGTGCCTTTGTCGCCGGGAATCGCATCGTTGACGATCGGACCATGCGGCGAGCGTCGCAGCGTGATCACCTGGTCCGGCTGGCCTTTGACCTTGATGACCTCCTGGCGCGAGCTCATGGCCACCCATCGGCCACCGGCCCAGACCTCATTGGCATTGGCCGGATTGACCTTCTCCGCCACGAAGTCGACGTCGTCGTTCTGGAACATGGTCAGGCTCCAGCCGAAATGCTGGTTGTGCCCGAGCAGCGCCATCGGCGTCAGCGCCAGATGGTGCCCATACAACTCGAACTGCGGTGTCTTGAGATGCGCCTCCCACCAGACGGCGGGCGCGGAGTAGGCAATGTGCGGGTCGCCCGCCAGCAGGGGCTTGCCGCTGGCGGTCCGGCTGCCGGCCACCACCCAGGCATTGCTGCCCTCAAACTGGGGAAGGCCGGCCAACGTGGCGGCGCGGTCGCTCACCGCCGCGAGTTGCGTCATGGTGGACATCCAGGACGGGTCCTGCCCGGCATGCGCCACCGGATGCTCGGCCCGCAACGCGCCGCCGGTTTTCCAGTCGAGGTCGAAGATGCGGAGGTAGTCCGGGCCCAGCTGGTCGCGGATGGCCGTCAGCGCCGGTTCGGTGCGAAAGGCCGCCGCAAAGCTGTAGGCCAGGTAACCGGCCACGCTCATGGTGTCCGCCACGGTAAAGGGCCGCTTGGGAATGCCCAGCACCTCGAACTCCAGCGGCGCGGGACGGGTGGCCTGGTAGTGATTGACCCCCTCCAGATACGCCTTGAGCGCGCGCATCGCACCCGGCTGGGCCAGCGCCCCGGCGGTGACCTGGGCGGCGGCGCGGTCGGCCCGCTCGCGGATGCCAAGGGTGCGAAACAGCCGATCCGTCTCCACCAGCTTCGGCCCGAGCACCTCGGCCAGCTCACCGCGGGACAGGCGACGCAGCATTTCCATCTGGAAGAGCCGGTCCTGGGCATGCAGATACCCCAGGGCGCGGTAGAGATCGTCTTCGTTGCGCGCCTCGATGTGAGGCACACCCCAGTTGTCGTATTGAACCTGGACCGGCGCCGTCAGCCCTTGCAGCTGAATCTCGCCACTGCGGACCGGCAGCTTGCCATGCACATGCCAGGCGGCGCCTCCTGCCCCCAGCACCAGCACCACAGCCAGCGAGACCGCGCCACGGCGCAGCCAGGTCCGAAGGGTCATGCCAGGGCCCGCCTCATCGAGGCCAGGGCTTCGACACGCTTGAGCAGCTCGCGGTCATTCCAGGGCTTGTGGAACATCCCGTACAGGCCCTGGATCTGATGCAGGCGTGCATGCAGTTCCTCATGGCCGGTGATGGCAATGATGGGCAGATCTTCGGTTTCCATCGAGCCCTGCACCGACTTGATCAGCTCGAAGCCGTCCATGTTGGGCATTTCCAGATCGGTCAGCAGCACACCAAAACGGGTCTTGGCCATCAACTCCAGGGCTTCGGTCCCGTCCTTGGCGGTCTGGGCTTCATAACCGGCTTCCTTGAACAGCTTCAGCAGCTTGGCCCGCACCACGGCGGAATCGTCCACCAGCAGCAGGGGCAGGCGCGCCGACGACGCCACCGCCACCGGCCCCACGCGGGTGGGCACGGCGGGGCTGGGCTCAGCCACCGGCGGCCGGTGGGCGTCCGGGTGCGGACGGGCCGGCGGCGGGGGCACCCCCAGGTCACGATGGTCGCCCCGGCGCACGGTGATGATCCAGATCAGCACCGCCAGAGGCACGGCAATCAGCAAGGGCAGCAGGAACGGCTGCAGATATTCGGGCAATTCAAACGGCATGCGGCTCTCCACTCCGAACCCGGCAGGCTAGCACCGGCCAGGGGCGCCACTGTAGGGGAAAAGCCCCGTGGGACGATGACCGGCGCCTGACAGCCGATGAGTTGACCAGGAGCCCCGCATTCGAGGGGCGCCACTGTGGCTCGCCCGCATCGGACTGCATCCAACTGCAACGGGCAGTTCGCAGTGTGAAAGCGGCGGTCGGCATGGTGGTCACCAACTCAGCCGGGACAGGTCGTTGGCAAACAGCGGCGAACGCTTCCAGACGCCTTTGAGCTGGGTCCTGGCCACGGTGATCCACTGCGGCTGGTAGAGGAAAGCGGCCACCGCGTCCTGCGCCACCAGGCGCTGGGCCTCGCCAAACAGCTTCAGGCGCTCGGCCGGGTCCGGGCTGGACTGCATCCTTTGGTAGAGGGCATTGAACTGTGGGCTCTGATAGCCCCAGTAATAACCGGCTCGGGCCAGGTTGCCGAAATCGTAGGGTTCGACATGGGAGATCACCGTCAGGTCATAGGCCTTGTTGGTGTACACCCCGGACAGCCATTGCGCCCACTCCACCTGCTCGATGCGGACCTTCAGCCCCACCTGGGCCAACTGGGCCACGATCAGCTCACCCGCCTGACGCGCGTACGGCACGGGCGGCAGCTTCAGCGTGAGCGACAGGCCCACGGCCCGTGCCTCTTCCAGCAGTTGGCGGGCGCCGGCCGGGTTGTAGGCATTGATGCCGGTGCAATCCACATAACCCGGGGTGTCCGGCGTCACGAAGCTGCCGATGGGCACCCCGTAGCCATCCGCACTGGCCTGGATGAGGGCCTTGCGGTCCAGGGCCATGGCAATGGCGCGACGCACCCGGACGTCGCCCAGGGGCGCGCGCTGATGGTTGATCGCCAGGATCGTCTTGGCCCGGGACGAGGAGGTGAGCACCTGAAAGCGCTGCGGCTGGGCCTTGAATTGGGACATCGCGCGGGCTGCGGCCACACGGGGGAAGCAGTCCACATCCCCGGCCAGCAGCGAGGCCACCTGGGCGGCCGGCTCGCCGATGAAACGGAACACCGCCCGAGGCACGCGGATGGCGGCGGCGTCGCGATAGTCGGGCCAGGCGGTCAGCGTGAGGCTGCTGCCCCGCTGCCAGCGCTCCAGCCGATAGGGGCCGGTGCCGACCGGCGTCTGGGCGTTGCCGGCGGCGCTGCGGGGTTCGACGATGACGGCCGTGGACTGGGCCAGCAGCGCGGGCAGGTCCGGTTCGGGCTGGCGCAGCGACAGCACCACCGTCAGCGGATCGGGCGTCTGGATGCTGGCGATGTTGGCAAAGACACGGCGGTCCTTGTTGAGGCTGTTGTCGGCTGCGGCGCGCTCGAAGCTGAAGCGCACCGTGCCGGCATCGAAGGCTTCGCCATTGTGGAAGCGGACCTTGGGGCGTAGCTGGAAGGTCCAGGTCTTCTGGTCCGGTGATGCTTTCCAGGCCGTGGCCAGCAGCGGCAGCGCACTGCCGTCGTCGGCCACCTTGGTCAGCGGTTCCAGCACGTTGTAGAGCACCACCTCGGCAATCGCCGAGGCCGCGCCGGTGGTGGGGTCCAGGCTGGTCGGCTCCAGGGTCATGCCCAGCACCACCGCCCGGCCTGCGGGCGGGGTCTGTGCCCAGGCGGGCGGGGTGAGCAGCGCAGGGCTCAGGGCGGCACTGGCCACACCGGCGGCCCCCAGGGTGAATCGACGTCGGTCCATGAGCCGCATCATGCCAAAGCGGCCAGCAGGGAGCGGGTGTAGGGGTGCTGGGGATCGCCCAGCAATGCGCCGGTGGCGCCCTGCTCCACCACCTGGCCGTGGCGCAGCACCAGGGCCTGGTCGCACAGCACCTCGACGGCGGGCAGGTCGTGGCTGACCAGCACGAGGCTGATACCGTCACGGCGCTGCAGGTCCCGCAGCAGCGACAGGATCTGCGCCTGCACCGACACGTCCAGCGCCGAGAGCGGCTCATCCGCCACGATCAGCGACGGACGGGTGGCCAGTGCGCGGGCAATGGCCAGCCGCTGGCGCTGCCCGCCGGAGAACTGATGCGGAAAGCGTTGAGCCGCGTCCGGGTCCAGTTGTACCGCCGCCAGCACCTCGATCAGGCGCTGCTCACGTTGATCGGCGGTCAGGGGCAGCAGATGCAGGGGCTCCATGATGCTGCGGCCGACCCGCCAGCGGGGATCCAGCGAGCTGTAGGGGTCCTGGAACACCATCTGCACCCGCACCCGGCGTGCGCGGCGCTGGTCGGGCGGCAGGGCGTGGATCTCCTCGCCGGACCAGCACACCTGGCCTGTGGCCGGCCGCTCCAGCGCCGTCAGCAGACGGGCCAGGGTGCTCTTGCCGGCGCCGGATTCGCCGATGACGCCCAGCGATTCACCGGGCGCCAGACGAAAATTCACGTCGCGCAGCACGTCCTTGCCGCCGTAGCGCTGGCCCAGTTGCCGGGCTTCCAGCAGTGGAGCGGCTGGGGGCGGCGGCGTTTTCAGCGCCGTGCGGGGTGGCGTTGGTGCGGGTGTCGGCAGGGGGACTGGCGCGGAGCTTGGCAGCGGCATGGGCGTGGCGGGCAGCACGAGAGTCGGCATAAGGGTCGGCACGAGCGCTGTGCCAGCCGGGGGCCGTGTCATGGCGACACCTCCCAGCAGGCCAGGCGCCCGTCCCAGGCCGGCGCTTCCCGGGCGCAGCGCGGCTGCGCCAGCGGGCATCGTGGATGGAAAGGGCACCCCGGCCCGAGCTGGGCCAGGCCCGGCACCGCGCCGGGCAGCGGATGCAGCGGCTGGTCGCGCCCGGCTCCCAGCCGAGGGCGCGCGGCCCAGAGGGCTTGGGTGTAGGGGTGCAGGGGGCGGGCCAGCAATTCAGCAGCGTCCCCCTGCTCCATCAGCCGTCCCCCATACAGCACTGCCAGCCGCTGCACGCGGCGTGCGGTCAGGGCCAGGTCGTGGGAAATCAGCAGCAGGCCCATGCCGCGTTCGGCTACCAGCGATTCAAGCAGTTCCAGCACCTGCACCCGCAGCACCGCATCCAGGGCGGTGGTGGGCTCGTCGGCGATCAGCAGGTCCGGCTCACCGGCCAGTGCCATGGCAATGAGCGCCCGTTGCCGCTGGCCGCCGGAGAGCTGGTGGGGATAGGCGTGGGCCTGGTGATCGTCCAGGCCCACCCTCACCAGCGATTCAAGCGCGCGGTGGCGGGCGCTTGTCCGGTCCGGCCTCAGGCGGTGCAGCCGCAGGGGCTCCATCACCTGGGCCAGCACGGTCTGCAGGGGATTCAGGGCTGTTAATGGCTCCTGGAAGACCATCGCCAGACGTCGCCCACGCAGGGCACACCAGGCGGGTTCGTCCAAGGGCAGCAGCGGCTGGCCGTCCAGCTCGATCTCCCCCGCCACCTGGGCGCCTTCCGGCAGCAATCCCATCAGGGCCAGCGCCGTCAGGGTCTTGCCGCTGCCGG
Source organism: Roseateles sp. SL47 (assembly GCF_026625885.1). Lineage (NCBI taxonomy): Bacteria > Pseudomonadati > Pseudomonadota > Betaproteobacteria > Burkholderiales > Sphaerotilaceae > Roseateles > Roseateles sp. SL47. The sequence goes on from NZ_CP113068.1 coordinate 924,917, forward strand.
ATTCACCGATCAGGGCCAGGCTTTCCCCCCGATCCAGCGTGAGGTCCAGGCCCCGCAAGGCCTGGAGCCGCGAACCTCGCGGGCCGGGCAGCGACACGCTCAGGTCGCGCACCTGCAGCAGCGGAACGGAGGACCCCGTGGGGTGCAGCGGGCGGTGGGTCATCGCGGCAGCCCCTTCGGATCAAGCCGATCCCGCAGCCCGTCGCCCAGCAGGTTCAAGCCCAGCACCGCCAGGGTGATGGCCACCCCAGGTGCCAGCGCGAGTTGAGGCGCCTCGAACATCAGCGTCTGGGCCTCGGCCAGCAGACGGCCCCAACTCGCCTGCGGTGGCTGGGCCCCCAGGCCCAGATACGAGAGGCCCGCCTCGGCCAGGATCGCCAACGCGAACTGCGTGGTGCCCTGCACGATCAACAGGGGCAGCAGTTGCGGCAGTACATGGGTCCAGGTGATGGCCCAGGGCCCCAGGCCGGCCACCCGGGCCGCCTGGACGAAGTCCCGGGACCACCAGCTCTTGGCGCTGCCATTCACCAGCCGCGCAAAGCTCGGCACCGCATGCAGCCCGATCGCCACCATGGCGATCACCAGTCCCGGCCCCAGCGCCGCCGCCAGCACAATGGCCAGCAGCAGCGCCGGGAAGGCAAATCCCAGGTCGCAGGCACGCAGGATGACGTTTTCCACCCAGCCCCGGCGAGCGGCGGCCAGCAGGCCAAAGGCCGTGCCCCCGATCAAGCCCAGGCCCACCGCCACCACCCCCACCAGCCAGGCGCTGCGGGCGCCCACCATCAGGCGGCTGAGCACGTCTCGACCCAGTTGGTCGCAGCCCAGCCAATGGGTGGCACTGGGGCTGGCCAGACGCTGGTTCATGTCGATCGCATCCGGCGGGAAGGGTGTCCAGACCAGCGACAGCAGCGCCACCACCAGCATCACGGCGGTGATCAGAAGGCCGGCACTCAGGCGGACCCGGCTCATGCGTCAGGCCTCGTGCGCAGACGCGGATCGATCCAGCCATGGAGCACGTCCACCGCCAGGTTGAGCAGCAGCACCAGGGTGGTGAGCAGCATGACGCCATTGCGCACGACCACCAGGTCGCGGTTGGCAATCGCCTTGGCCAGCAACTGACCCAGGCCGGGCAAGGTGAAGACGTTTTCGATGACGATGGCGCCGGCCAGCAGATTGGCAAACTGCAAGCCGCCCAGGGTGAGCAGCGGAATGGCGGCATGTCGCAGACCGTGGCGCCACAGTGCGGCCCGGCGGCTCAGGCCTTTGGCACGGGCGCTGCGCATGAAGTCTTCGCGGGCGACATCCAGCAGCGCCGATCGGGCAATGCGCGCCAGGATCGCTGCCTGCACAAGGGCGAGTGACACCGCTGGCAGCAGCAGCGCCTGCAAACCTGGCCACAGCCCCCCACCCAGGCCCCCCCCCAGCTCGGCGCTCCATCCGGGGAAGCCACCGGCGGAGACCCATTGCCACTTCACCGCAAACAGCAGCACCAGCAGCATGCCCAACCAGAAACTCGGCACCGCCAGGCCCAACTGGGTGAGGCCCATCACGAGCTGGTCGCCCCAGCGGCCGTGCTGGCTGGCGGCCCACCAGCCGGCGGCCAGCGCCAGCACCACGGTCAGGGCCATGGCCAGCACCGACAAGGGCAGCGTGACGGCCAGCCGTTCCATCAGCAGTTGGTTGACCGGCGCGCCGTCATAGGCGGACGACACCCCCATGTCACCCCGGGCAAGGCCGTGGAGCCAACCGGCATAACGCACCCAGCCCGGCTGATCCAGGCCCAGTTGGCGTTCCCGTTCGGCCACCGCTTCAGGGGTGGCGTCGGGTCCAAGCGCCAGTTGGGCGGCATTGCCGGGCAGCCAGTCCAGGGCCACAAAAATCAGCGCCGAGGCGGCCAGCAGCGTGATCAGCAGCAAGCCCAGGCGCTTGGTCAGGTACACCATAGCGGGGCGGATCATAAAGGGCTGGCGCATGCCGCCCCGGCACGGGGGGCAGCGGCTGGCCACCAGTGGCCGGCGGCCGCCGCTGATCACGCATGTGCCCGGTGCAGCCGACGGTGTACCGCCCTCGCCTTGGGCACCCAGCCCAGGCGCGCCCAGCGCCGCCACATCAGCAGCCCGCGAATCCATTCATCGGCCGCGTAGGCGATCCACAGCCCCACCAGCCCCAGGCCCAGCACTTCCCCCAGCAGCCAGCTGCCGCCAGCCAGCACCACCAGCATGGAACCAGCACCGACCATCACCGGATACCGCGCATCGCCCGCAGCACGCAGCGCATTGATCACCACCAGATTGAAGGTGCGACCGGGCTCCAGGAGGATGGTCAAGCCCATCAGGATGACGGCCGTGTGGACGATGTCTTCATCCTGCGTGAACAGGTGCAGCAGCCAGGGGGACGCCAGCGCCATGGCGGAGGCCACCACCACACTGATGGCCAGCCCGCGGGCCAGGGCGCGGCGCACCAGCCGGTGGGCTTCATGCAGTTGACCGGCGCCGATCAGGTGCCCCACCACAATCTCGGCCGCAAACCCTGTGGCCAGGCCGGGCAGCAGCACGAAGTACATCAACTGCGAGGCATAACTGTGCGCGGCCAGCGCCGACGCGCCCAGGTGGCCGGCGACCGCAATGCTCACCATGTAGGCCAGGCGATAGGCAATGTTTTCGGCGGCGCCGGGCAGGCCGATATGCAGCACGGCGGCCAGTTCCGGACGAGGCAGCCGCCACCAGTCCGACCAGGAGGGGCGCAGGGAGAGACGTTCGCGCCAGAGCCAGACATGCAGCCCCAGGCCGAGGCCGCGGCTGAGGCAGAGCGACAAGGCAAAGCCGGGCAGGCCAAAGATGGGCATCAGCGTCACCGACAGCAGCAGTTGCGCCACCTGCATGGCGATCAGCACCATCAGCGTGTCCCGGCTGCGCAGGTGGGCGCGCATGACGCTGGCCATCGACGCATTCCAGGCGTCCAGCATCATGGCCGGGGCCAGGGCCATCAAGAAGGGGTGGGCCAGCGGCAGCACCGAAGGCGGTGCATTCATCAATTGCAGCAGCGGGCCGGCAAACAGCAGCGCCAGCACCCCGGTGGAGCCGCCCAGCCAGCTGCTGGCGCCAAGGGCGGCGCGGGCCGTGGCATCGGCCACCGGACGCCGACCGCTGCCCAGGGCCTGGGTGATCACCACGCTGATGCCGGCGCCGATGATCCGGAACAGGATGAACAGGGTGGCGGCCACCTGGTTGGCCAGGGCGAAAGCGGCCCCGGCGGCATCGGACACCCGCGCGGCCAGCATGGTGCCGATCAGCCCGACGGCAATGTTCAGGCACAACTCCAGGAACAGGGGCCAGGCCAGGGCAAACAGGCGCGGGGACGAAGACGACATGGGCAACAGCGGCAGGGCGGGGACACGACGGCACCGGCGGTCCGCCGTTCGTCAACGCAGCGGCATTGTGGCGCTCAGGGGCGCTGCACGGTGCATCGGTCGGGTGACCAACGTGAGGCAGTTGCGCCGGGGCGTCAGCGCGGGAGGTTTTCGTTGTGAGGATGCCTCATCCGGGACCTCATCCCGGTCCACATCCAGGACCTCATCCGGGGCTGAACATCGCACACCGGGGTGGCAAGCCTGAGTCAGGACGAGCCATTGGACGGGGCCGACGGGGCCGCCGGGGCCCGAACGGGCGGAGGTTCGCCACGGATGAAGGCGATCCGTTCCTCGTCGGTGGCCTGCCTCAATTCAAGGAGTTCGGCGCGTGGCCCATACAGCTCGTCCAGTTCTTCCTGAATGAAGGCATGCGGCGGCGACACGACCCGAAGGGCGCGTATCCAGCGGCAGGGCCGTCCGTCCAGGCGGTAGTCCACCACCCAGAGCACGCAGCCATCCAAGACGTGAGCCATCGAGCCAGCCTATCCCGGCCAGGGCTTGAGCGCCATTGGTGAGAGCCAGCGGAAGCCGTCCGATTCATGCAATCCCGCACACGCAACTGCAGGTCACTCAAGCGGACGGCAGCCAGGGACGATGCGTTGTGGCCGGTGCGCCATGAGCGATGGGCATTGCGGACTGCGGACTGCGGACTGCGGATTGCCCCCCTCACTTCCACTCCACCACCGAAATCCCGAGGCCCAGCCGTGTTTCCCGGAAGTTGTAGTCGATCAGGCTTTCTCCATACCCGCTGAACAGCTGGGCATAGCCGTGCAAGCCGCCGCCGATCGGGAAGGCCCATTCGAACTGCGCCGAGCCGCGCGACCGGTCACCGGATCGCAATGAATGCCGCAACTGCAGGGCCAATACATGGCGCCCCCACTTTTGGGTGATCAGCGCTTCACCGCGGCCCACATAGTCCTCAATGCCAGGGTTGTCGTCGGAGCTGGCCGATTCCTTGAATCGCAACCACGGCCGCAGGGCCACAACCGTGTCATTGCGTTCCAGGCTCAGTTCACCAATCAACCGATTCCAGCTTCTGGAATAGGGTTGGCTGCGCCCGTTGGACTGGTGGTTCAGGCTCAGGCTGGCCATGCGAGCCGTCCAGCCAAACGGCAGGCCGACACCCATGCCGTGGGTGAGGAGGATCTCCGGCTCGTAATTGGTTTCACGAAAGGGCCGGGAGATCCGTCCGTTGTAGACCTGCCAGCGCGACGACTGGGTGTAGCCGCCCCAGACCGCCAGGGTGCCGTGGTCGTTCAGGCTCCAGAGCTTGGACTTGAGACTGACCTGGAACTTGGCTTCGTTTTTGTCCAGGTTGAGCGCCTGCACCACACCGTTGTCCGGCGACTCTGAATTGCGCGGCGCCTGATTGGCGCGGGAAGTCCATGACACCGGCAGCAGATAGACCGGCTTGTAGGGGCGCGGCAGGAAGGCCGGCAACTGGTCACTGCAGGAGAGCTCCCAACGCTCCGAGAGCGTGGAGCCCAGATATTCACGCGCGCTGCCCGTGGCCTTCGGGCGGGCGCAGGGGTCGGTGGGGTCATTGGCGGCGGGCAGATTGGGCGTCGCCACAGGGACCAGCGCAATGCCGTTGGTGGCCACACCGCCCAGGGTCGGCGGCGCGGTGACCGGCTCCGGCAACAGCCGTCCATGCGCACGGTCATAACAGGTCAGCCGGTCTTTGGCGTCCGGAATGCGGGTGCAGGCTTCGGCGGACAGCGGTGGGCCGGAGGCGGCCAGCGTCGGCGCGGGGGCCTGTGGCGCTGGTGCGGGTGCGGGTGCGGGCGGTGGTGCGGGCGCTGGTGCGGTCCCCAGCGCAGAGAACGCTGCCGACGCTGGCGGCGTCACGCCCTGGGCATGGCTGGGCAGCAGACCTGCCGCACCCATCAGGCTGACCATCGCGATCACGGCACCAAGGCCGGGCTGACACAAGATTTTCACTGAAGACTCCCATCAAGGCCGCGCCTCATGGCAAATGGAATGCCCGGGGGAGGGGGGAGGTCCCAGCCGACCCGGCCCGTTGGCGGTCCGTGAAGGCTCCCTAGAATGCCGCCCATGGCCCCTTGCCACACCCCGCCCCCTGTTGATGTGCCGACCGCACGATGGTCCCAGCGCGTGTGCCACACCCGAGCGTTACGGCAGTTCCGGGGGTGGCTGCAACGGCAGCATGGGGTGGTGGCCGGCGTCTTTGTGTCGGTGGCCCTGCTGGCCGGTTGTGCATCACCTTCAGCGCCCCCAGCGGTTTCGCCGCCGTCGCCCCTCGCCTGGATTCCCGTGGAGGGTGCCGCCGGTCTGCTGTACGCCCGGGACACCGGCAGCCCGGGCCAGGTCTTGCATTGGCTGCGGCTGGATCTGCAGGATCCGACCCTGTCGCTCTCCCTCACCGGCCCGGAACAGAAGGGCAGGACGCTGGACCGGTTCAACGGCGCCACCCAGGCCCTGGCGGCGCTCAACGCCTCGTTCTTCACCAAGCGCTTCGAGCCGCGTGGGTGGACGGTGTCGTCGGGCCAGGCGTGGGCGCCCGTGATTGCCGCAGCCGACAGCCCGATGCTCAGTTGCGACCGCAGCGATCAATGCCAACTCGCCCTCACCCGCCCGGTGTCTGCCCCGCAGGACAGCTGGCTGGCCGTGTCCGGCACGCCCTGGCTGGTGCGGGATGGCATTGCGAGGCAGCCCACTGACGATGCGGGTTGCGGGTTCTGCGCGGCCCGACATCCCCGGACAGCGCTGGGGCTGGACAGCAGCGGGCACCTGCTGACCCTGGTTCTGGTGGAGGGCCGGCGGGTGGAAGCCGAAGGGCTGACCCTGAGCGACCTGGCTCAGCGCATGCGCGCACAGGGTGTGCTGCAAGCGCTGAATCTGGATGGAGGCGGCAGCACCGCCTTGCTGCTGACGGGGCGGCTGGTCACCAGCCGGCCCTTCAATGAACCGATGCTTCGTCCCTTGGCGAATGCTCTGCTGATCCATCGCGTGGAAACAGTGCGGATGCCGACGGAGGCACCGACGGGTTCAGGTTCGGGAACGCCATCCGCACCAACACTCTCTGCCGCGCTGGCTCATGAAATCATGCCGACTTCGCCTGCAACGTCAGAGCGCCAGATGGCAACCCTTCCCAAGCCGACTCCTGCTGGAGCCCCTGCCCTCCAGCGCCCCTCTCCATCCACGCCGCGCCCATGACCACCGCCCAGCCTCTCGGCCCCCCCCAAGGCCCCTCCCCGTACAGCCTCCCGTCGCGCTGGACGCTGCTTGTAGCTGCCGCATTGCTGGCCGCTTGTGCCACCCAAACGCCCGCACCGGTGCCCCCCACCGGCCGCCCTGGCGCAGCCGCCAACGACTTCAGCCCCGCCGCGTTGCAAGCGCTGCGCCCCGCCCAGTTCCGTTCCACCGTGGGCTCGGCCGCGCAGGCACGGGACCGCATGGAGCTGGACCGGGCCCGCCTGCGCGGCGCGGTGGCCGTGGCCCGTGCCAATCCGCAGGACACGGCCGCCTTGCGCGAACTGGCCGAAGGCCTGCGTCTGGCCGCCCACTACAACTTCGAGCTGGACACCGCCCGCCCGGCCCTGCTGGCCGCCCTGCCCACCCTGGACCGCCAGCCACCGGACGTCCAACGCCCACTGCTGACGGCGGCCTACACGCTCTATCCGCAGGACGCGGCGCCGCTGCTGCGAGACCTGCTCCCCAAACTCTCAACGCCGCGCGAATTCGCCATCGCCGCCTACACGCTGCTGCGCAGCCGGCAGCCCGCCGATCAGGCGCTGGTGCGCTCCCAGCTGGTGCAGCGGGACACGGCCGAACCCCGGCTGCAGGCGTTGGCGCAGGCCCTGTCCGTGGCTGAAGGCCATGCACAGCCGGCCCGTCCGCCGCTGGCCGATCTGCTGGCGCTGCGGCCCGGCTTCCCGGTGGTGTTCAGCTTCCAGCGTCCGGGCCGCCAGCAGATGGGCCTGGCCTTGGTCCGGCAAGCGGATGGGCGGTTCGTGCGGCGCAGTGATGGTGGTGTTTTCCATATCGCTCAACTGGCGCTCTCCAGCAGCGGTTTGCCTGGCACCATCACCCTGGGCAACACCCCCCAAGGCCTGTTTGCCATTCAGGGCGCGGGCCGGGCGGCCACCAATGTGTGGATCGGCCCCACGCCCTATCTCCATTCCAAGGTGCCGGTCGAGGCGAGCGTGGCGGACTTTGAACAACGCCAGGCCGGTGCGGCGGAACCGGGCTGGTCCCTGGACCGTTACCGCGCCCTGCTCCCCGCCAGCTGGCAGGCCTACCCGCCGCTGCAGGAAGCCTGGCTGGCCGGGCTGGCTGGCCGTGACGAGATGCTGATGCATGGCAGCACCATCGACCCGCGTTATTACCAGGGCAGCAGCTACTTCCCGGGCACGCCCTCGGACGGCTGCATGGTCGCCATGGAATATTGGGATGCGGCCGGCACCATGGTGCATAGCGACCAGCTGGCGCTGCTGCAGGCGTTTACCAACCAGGGGCGTGACCGGGGTTACCTGGTGCTGGTGGAGCTGGACGCCGCCCCTCGGCCGGTGAGCCTGGCGGAGGTGATCGACGCGGTGGTGCAGGCGGAAAGCAGGCTGTGAGTCGGTGAGTGCCCGCCCCTCATGCCCGGATTACCACCGGTTATGGCGACAGCGGCCCCTTGTATTGGCCGACACCCGCCGCGCAGACTAGAGTGGCGGCGCCATGCTCAACATCCTCAATACCGAGACCCCCAGCCAGCGGCATCCGGACCTGGACCTCTACGACAGTGTCCGGTTGGTGGAGGCCTTGGTGGACGACCAGCAAACCGCGCTGGACGCCGTGCGTGCCGCAGGCCCCGCGCTGGCCGCTGCCGTCGAAGCTGCGGTGCCGCGCATGGCGGCGGGGGGCCGGTTGCTGTATGCCGGCGCCGGCACCTCCGGGCGGCTGGGTGTGCTGGACAGCGTGGAACTCACCCCCACCTTTTCCTGGCCGGCCGAGCGCGCGGTGGCGCTGATCGCTGGCGGTGAATCTGCGATGTTCATGGCGGTGGAAGGGGCGGAGGACAACACGCTGCAAGGCCAGAAGGACCTCGAGGCCGTCCAACCCGGCCCGAATGATGTGCTGCTGGCCATTGCCGCTTCCGGCCAGACCCCCTACGTGCTGGGCGCCTTGGCCGCTGCCCGCCAGGCGGGGTGCCTGACGGTGGGCCTGGCCAACAACGCCGGCGCTGCCGTGCTGGCGGCGAGCGACCATCCCATCCTGCTGGACACCGGCGCCGAGATCATCTCCGGCAGCACCCGGCTCAAAGCGGGCACGGCGCAGAAGATCGCCCTCAACAGCTTCTCCAGCGCCCTGATGGTCCGGCTGCACAAGGTCTACGGCAACCTGATGGTGGACATGAAGGCCACCAATGCCAAGCTGGTGCGCCGCGCGGTGGCCCTGACGATGCGGGCCGCCGGTGTGGATGAGCCCAGCGCCCGCCAGGCCCTGGAACACTGCAACTTCAGTGTGAAAACGGCGGTCGTGATGCTGCTCAAGCAGTTGCCCGCCGAGCAGGCGGCTGCGCTGCTGGACCACCACGCCGGCAACGTGCGCCGGGCCTTGGCCCGGCAGTGATCGTCCTTCAGCGCCCACGGCATGGGCGGTGAGACACTTCGTCCATGCAGGCCGAATCCACACCTTCCCAGCCCCCATCTTCCCAGCCCCCATCTTCCCCGCCCCCATCCTCCCCGCCCGCTTCTTCCCCCCTCCCCACTCCCCAGCCGCCCTCCACCGTGTCCAGCACCGCCCCCGCCCGCGCCCCCTGGGGATGGGTGCCCTCGCTCTATTTTGTGCAGGGCATTCCCTATGTGGTGGTGATGTCGCTCTCTACCGTCATCTACAAGAACATGTCGGTGTCCAACACCGACCTGGCCCTCTACACCAGCGGGCTTTACCTGCCGTGGGTGATCAAGCCGCTGTGGTCGCCCCTGGTGGAAATGTTTGGCACCAAGCGCTTGTGGACCACGCTGCTGCAGCTGGGCATGGGCGCCGCATTGGCGGCCGTGGCGCTGACGCTGCCGATGAACCACTTCTTCCAACTCTCGCTGGCGATGTTCTGGTTGATGGCCTTTGCATCGGCCTCCCATGACATTGCCGCCGATGGCTTTTACATGCTGGCGCTTCCACAGCATCAGCAGGCAGCCTTTGTGGGGGTGCGGTCCACCTTCTACCGGCTGGCCAATATCGCCTGCAACGGTGGCATGGTGTGGCTGGCGGGCGAGCTGCATGAAGAAGGGCAGGATTGGGCTCACGCCTGGCAAACCGTGCTGGCGCTGGTGGCAGCGGTGTTGATCGGCCTGGCGGTCTTCCACGCCTGGCGCCTGCCCCGGCCGGCCCCGGACACCCCCGCGCCCCGCGCCGACCGCCAGTGGCGGCATTTCTTTGCCATCTTTGCCGAGTTCTTCCGCAAGCCCGGGCTGGCGGTGATCATCGGCTTTCTGCTGCTCTACCGATTTCCGGAAGCGCAGCTGCTGAAACTCGCCACCCCCTTTTTGTTGGATCCGGTCAGCGTCGGCGGGCTCGGGCTGGACAACAAGGCCGTGGGCCTGGCCTACGGCACCGTGGGCCTTGTGGCACTGACCCTGGGTGGGCTGCTGGGCGGCTGGATCATTTCCAAGGTCGGCCTGAAGCGGGCGTTGTGGCCCCTGGTGCTGGCCATGCATCTGCCCAATGTCGTGTTCCTGGCGATGGCCTGGAGCCATCCGGGCTCGTTGTGGATCATCTGCGCCGCGCTGGCGGTGGAACAGTTCGGTTATGGCCTCGGCTTCACCGCCTACCTGATGTTCATGATCCTGGTGGCCGAGGGCCCGCACAAGACGGCGCACTATGCGCTGTGTACCGGGTTCATGGCCCTGGGCATGATGGTGCCCGGCATGTGGAGCGGCTGGCTGCAGGATCAGCTGGGGTACCTGCACTTCTTTGGGTGGGTGCTGGTGGCGGCCGTGCCGGCTCTGATCATGACGGCCCAGATCCGGGTACCGGAAGGGTTTGGCAAGAAGCAAGCTGAGGCCTGATACGGCTGGACCTGCCGCCACCCGGGGTATCGTCCGGCACCCGTCAGTCTCTGACAGTACTCCCCACTTGAGGAACCCTGACCCCATGCAACGGCGACGTCTGATCCACGCAGCTCTGGGATGGCCCGCGCTGGGCATGGGCGCCCATGTCCTCACCGGTTGCGCCTCGGCCGCCCGGCCGGTTCCACCCACCACCGAGCCGGCCAGCGGGCCGCCGGCCGTCCCCCGGGAGTTTCGGGGCGTGTGGGTGGCCACGGTGGCCAACATCGACTGGCCGAGCCGCCGCGGGCTGCCCGCCGAGCAGCAGATCACCGAAATCCGGCAGTTGCTCGACACCGCCCGGGACCTGCGCCTGAATGCCATCGTGCTGCAAGTGCGCACCAGTGCGGACGCGCTGTATGCCTCTTCGCTGGAACCCTGGAGTGAATATCTCACCGGCGTGCAAGGCCAGTCACCGGGCTACGACCCCTTGGCCGTGTGGTTGGCGGAGGCCCACGCCCGGGGGTTGGAGCTGCATGCCTGGATCAACCCGTATCGCGCCCGGCAGAGCGGTGGCCGCTCCGCGCCCGCCGCCCAGCATGTCAGCCGCAGGCGTCCGGATTGGGTGAAGACCTATGGCGATCAACTCTGGATCGACCCGGGCGAGCCGGAAGCGGCCGAACACACCCTGGCCGTCTGCCGGGACCTGCTCACCCGGTACGCGTTGGATGGCCTGCACATCGACGACTATTTCTACCCCTACCCGGTGCAGGACGCCGCCAAGCAGGAGGTCGACTTTCCGGATGAGCCCAGTTGGCAGCGATATCTGTCGCAAGGCGGCAGCCTGAGCCGCGCCGACTGGCGCCGCGACAACGTCGATCGGCTGGTGGAGCGTCTGCATGCGCTGGTCCGCGAGCTGCGGCCGGCCGCACGCCTGGGCATCAGCCCCTTCGGATTGCCGCGTCCGGCCCTCCGGCCAGCGGGCATTGAAGGCTTCTCCCAATATGACAAGCTCTATGCGGACGTAGAACGCTGGTTGTCCGAGGGCTGGCTGGATTACCTGGCGCCTCAGCTGTACTGGCCACGGGCGCAGAAACCGCAGGCGTTTGAGCCGCTGCTGCGCGCCTGGCAGGGTTTGAATGGGAAGCAGCGGCATGTCTGGCCCGGCCTGTTCACCAGCAAGGCGGTGACCGATGCGGCCGGTTGGGCCCCGGACGAAATCCCGGCGCAGATCGAGATATGCCGGGCCAGCCCTGCCGCCGGCGGTCATCTGCACTTCAGCATGGTGCCACTGGCCCAGAACCGCCGCGGACTGACCACCTTGCTGCATCAGGGTGTCTATGCCGAGCCTGCCCTGCCGCCGACCACGCAGTGGCTGTCCGCTCCGCCCTGCGGCCCCGTCCAATTGCTGCGCCAGCGCACCGGTGATCTGCAACTCGTGACCCAGGATGGCGCACCCGCACGCTTGTTCGCCCTGTGGCGACGCGCCGCGCACCGCGGCGAGGCGGCGTGGCGCCTGGCGCTGATCGCCCCGGACGGACGGGTGCCTGCGCCCGAGGCCGGCGAAACCCTGGTGGTCCGCGCCATCAACGCGCTGAATTCAGAAGGCCCTGCCGCCACGTTCATCGTCTGACCCGCCTGGGCTCAGACACAAACTGTCGATTCCGCGCAACGTCTGACGGACTCTAGGGGCGATTCTCAACCCCCGAGGAAACCCTCTTGAATGGCGGTTTGCGCGGCCACCGGCGCCAATGACGGGTGGCACGCTGACGCAGTGTTGCTGCGTGTCGTCAGTCTGCTGGCGCCTGTTATTTCTTGTCACAAACCTTCAACATCCGGCCGGGAGACTCGCGTCCGTGAATCGCCGAGGCGGGTTCCGGCACGCCGGAAAACTGCTGCTGGCACAAAGTGAGCAGGACAGGAGCAAACCCTAGTGCGATGGTGTTGGTCGCATTGCTGGGCTGTGACTCGACTGGTAGGCTTTTTGCTTGAGATCAAGCAGAGGTCGGCATTTCGACTTCTCACAAAGGTAGAGGGTGGCTGGTTGATAGAGGCCGGCGGTCGCGATTTTCGGGCCGCAACAAGAGATGCAAAACGTTTGCGAGGTGTGGTGCCTCCCTTCGATTTGCCGAAAAAGGTCCGGAAGGGGCGAGGGATGCCTTCCATGCAGCCGCGGATTCGGTGGTTTCTCTTTTCTAAAAAATCGGTTCGTCGCACAGGAGCGCAAGAATGAGTCAGAAGAATTGGTTGGGTTTCAGCAAAACGGCGTTGGCCGCCGCCGCTGCCATGGCGGTGATGATGCCGGCCATGGCTGCCGACGAAGGCAAGAAGAAGGCTGAGCAGTCGGAAGACGACGGCGCGCCTCGCGCCAAGGAAGATGCCGTCCGTCTGGGCACCATCGTCATCACCGGCGAGGGTGGCAAGCTGGGCACCGGCCAGATGCTGAACGAAGACGCCGCCAAGTCGCGCAGCACCGTCACCCGTGCCGCGACTGAAAAGGACCGCTCCACCGGCAACCCCTACCAGGCGCTGGCCCTGCTGCCGGGTGTGAACACCTTCAGCTATGACGCCACCGGCCTGTACGGCGGCGGCCTGACCGTCCGTGGCTTCAACTCGGACCAGCTGGGCTTCACCATCAACGGCGTGCCGGTCAACGACTCCGGTAACTTCGCTGTGTATCCGCAGGAATATGCGGACCAGGAAAACCTTTGCACCCAGTCGCTGAACCAGGGCAGCCCGGATTCCGACTCTCCCGCCGCTGGCGCCACCGGTGGCAACGTGACCATCACCAGCTGCGACCCGGAAGACAAGCGCCGCGTGCGCGTCAGCCAGACTCTGGGCCAGCTCAGCCTCACCCGCACCTTCCTGCGCTACGACACCGGCCGCTTCTTCAACAACAGCGCCAAGGTGTTCGTGAGCTACTCGCACACCGAAGCTGACAAATGGAAGGGCGAAGGCTCCGCCAAGAAGGACCACTTGGATGCCGCCTTCCGCTGGGACATCAACGAAGACAACAAGGTGCTGGGTTCGGTGCTCTACAACCGCGCCATCAACAGCAACATCAACAGCCTGAGCCTGGCCCAGCTGAAGACCTACGGCTACTACGGCGATTTCTCGACGACGTTCCCGGGCCACACCACCCCGACCAATGGCAAGGCTGACGTGGATTCATCCCCGTCGCCGGCCTATTACAAGCTGGCCAACAACCCCTTCGAAAACGCCATCGTTTCGCTGTCTGGCTCGTTCAAGCTGGCCACGGACACCTACCTGAAGATCCAGCCCTACCTCTGGTACGGCTACGGCAACGGCGGCACCCAGCAGACGACGCTGAAGGAAAACGCCTTCTATGACGCCACGACCGGCAAGGTCAACGGCGTGAAGGACCTGAACGGCGACGGCGACACCCTGGACACCGTCCTGGTCGGCCGCGCCAGCGTCACCAAGACCTTCCGTCCTGGTGTGACCACCGAAGTGAACACCCAGCTGGGCAACCACAACCTGCGCCTGGGCCTCTGGTATGAGCGTGCTCGCCACGGTCAGACCCAGCCCGCCGTGACGGTGGACAACAACGGCAACCTGGCCAGCGTGTGGCTGGATTCGGGCAACATCACCCGCGCCGACGGCAGCCTCTACCAAGGCCGCGACTGGTACACCGTCAGCACCGCCTATCAGGCCTACGTGATGGACAACTGGTCCTTCATGGAAGACCGCGGCATGCTGACCCTGGGCTTGCGGACGCCTCACGTCACCCGCGACTTCACCGGCAACGCCAACGAAAGCTTCGCCTACAACTACAAGCTGAAGCGCGACTACGACGACGTGCTGCCGCAAGCCGGCCTGCGCTTCAACCTGGACAAGAACCAGCAAGTCTTCGTGAACGTGTCGAAGAACTTCCGCGCACCGCCGAACTACGCTTTCGCCAACTCCACGTCGTCGATCAACGTGCAGGCCGATGCGTCCGGCAATGTCAGCCTGATCACCGAGCTGAAGCCTGAAACGTCCATCATGACGGACATCGGCTACCGCTATCAGAGCAAGGCCCTCTCGCTGTCGGCCACCTACTTCAACTCCGACTTCAAGAACCGTCAGGCCACCGCCTTCGACCCGAACACGAACTTCTCGGCCAACATCAACGCTGGCCGCGTGAACGTGCACGGCATGGAGTTTGAAGCCGGCACCGGCGTGTTCAAGGGCTTCTCGGCCTACGGATCGCTGACCGTGCAACACAGTGAGATGAAGGACGATCTGACGGTGGGCAAGGCGGCCACGTCGTCCACCACCGGTGTGGTGCTGCCGACCTCTGGCAAGACCTACGTGCTGACCCCGCACACCATGGTGGGCCTGTCGGTGCAGTATGAATACGGTCCGTTCTACGGCCGTCTGAAGGTCAAGCGCACCGGCCACCAGTACGCCACCATGACCAACGACGAAGAAGTGCCGGCCTACACCGTGGGCGACTTCGACGCTGGTTACAAGATCGGCGACGTGGGCAACTGGGCCAGCAACGTGATGGTTCGCCTGAACGTGAGCAACATCGGCAACACGCGTTATCGCAACCCGAGCGGTTCGCAGACCAATGCGCTGTCCTACAACGGTTCGCGCACCAGCACGGTCTACTACTACCTGGGCGCCCCGCGCTTCACCTCGATCAGCGTCAGCGCCGATTTCTAAGCATCCGCCGGATCCTCTGCAGGATCCTCGGCGAGCGCGCAGCCGCTTTGGTGGCTGCGCCTCCCTACCCACCGCGCCGGTTCCACCGACGCGGTTTTTTTTCGTCCCTGCGCAGCGGTCACCCATGACTCAAGCTCATAGCTTCGATCTGCATTGACAGTGGCGGGCGGGCGCCGGGCCGCCTAATCTGGCGTCCGATCGGAAAGCCATGCGTCCCACCCCGCCCCTCACTGCTTCCCTTGGCCTGGGCCTCGATGCCGGGGGCACCCAGACCCGTTGGTGCCTGGCCACCGCCGACGGCACCTGCATCGCCCGTGGCGCGGTGGACGGCCTCACCGCCTTGCTGCTGGACAGCAATGCGGGCCGGGTCACGCTGGCGCAGACGCTTCAGTCGTTGGCGGCCGACGTCTGGGCCGCTGCCGGCCCCGGCCGGGTGCGCGCGCTGGAGGCTGGCATCACCGGGCTGGGCGAACCGGATGGCCCCGCAGGCCGGCAGTTGACCGCCTTGCTGGCCCAGCACCTCGGCCTTGCCCCGGACGGCATCCGCTGCAACAGCGACATCGCTGCCGCCTGGCATGCCGTCTTCCAGCCCGGCGAGGGCTATCTGGTCTACGCCGGCACCGGCGCCATCGCGGCGCACATCGATGCCGGCGGCATGCTGCACCGGGCCGGAGGTCGCGGACCGCTGATCGGGGACGAAGGGGGGGGTCAATGGATCGCCCGCGAAGCGCTGGCCCTGGTGTGGCGACGGGAAGATGAACGCCCGGGGGCCTGGCAGGGCTCCCGGTTGGCGCGGATGCTTTTGAGCATCTGGGCGGCGCGGACTGGGCCATCAGCCGCCAGTTTCTCTACGCGGGGGATGCCGCCTCCCGCCGGGGCAGCATCGGGCAACTGGCCGTGGCCGTGGGCCAGGCGGCACACGCCCAGGACCCCGATGCGCTGGCGCTGCTGCACCGCGCGGGCGCTGAACTGGCGCGCCTGGCGCTGGCCCTGTGCCACCGGTTGGGCCCGCGCCCCATCACGGCGGCCGGCCGTGTGCTGCAATTGCACCCTGCCATTGCCGCAGGCCTGCGCGCAAGCTTGCCCACCGACCTGCCCCTCACCCTGGCCCAACCGGACACCGCCCTGGCTGCCGCCCAGCGTGCCGCACACTCCGCTACATTGCGCAGCACACGGTCTGCCTCACCGAACGCCCCATGAACATTCGCACCCGCCTGCTGACCCTCACTGCCGCCGTTTTCCTGGCGGCCTGTGCCACCCCCACCCACCAGATCGACCGCACCCATGTCTCGGAGAACCAGGACAGCCGGGTGCAGTTCCTCATCCTGCACTACACCGCCATCGACTTCGACAAGTCGCTCAAGGTGCTGACGACCGGCGGCAAGGTGTCGGCCCACTATCTGGTGAACGACAACCCGGTGAAGACCTACCAGCTGGTGGATGAAAACCGGCGCTCCTGGCATGCCGGTGTGAGCTATTGGGCCGGCGCCACCAATCTGAATTCCGCGTCGATCGGCATCGAGATCGTGAACCCGGGCTTCACCGACACGCCGGCCGGCCGTGTGTATGCCGGTTATCCGCAGCAGCAGGTGGATGAGGTCATCCATCTGGTGCGCCAGATTGTCGAGCGGCATCGCATCCGCCCGGACCGCATCCTGGGCCACAACGACATTGCCCCCGGTCGCAAGCAGGACCCGGGCCCCGCCTTCCCCTGGAAACAGCTGGCCGATGCCGGCCTGATCCCCTGGCCCGACGCAGCGTTGCTGGACGTGCGCCGTGCGGTGTTCCAGGTGGTGCCGCTGCCGGATGTGGCCTGGTTCCAGCAGAAGCTGGCGCTGGTGGGCTACCAGACGCCGCAGACCGGCGTGATGGACACCGCCACCCGCGAAGTGCTGGCCACCTTCCAGATGAAATACCGGCCCTCCAACTGTGCGGGTGACATGGATGCCGACACCGCCGCCCTGCTGGATGTGGTGACGACACCGGGAGGCATGGTGACGCTGCGGGCCTCCCCGGCCAGCACGGACAATCGGTCGCCGTATTGACCCGACTGACCCGACTGAACGCCCAACGGGACCCCGACGCCCTTGTTCCACTTCCTTCTCAAGCGCCTGGCCACCCTGGTGCCCACCCTGATCGGGGTGACGCTGGTGGCATTCGGACTGATCCGCCTGGTGCCGGGGGATCCGGTCGCCATCATGATGGGCGAGCGCGCGCTGGATGGCGACACGCATGCCCGCATGATGCATGAGCTGGGTCTGGATCAACCCCTGTGGCGGCAGTATCTCGACTATGTCGGCGGCCTGCTGCAGGGGGACCTCGGGCAGTCGCTGGTCTCCCATGAGCCGGTGTCACGGGAGTTCCTGGCACTATTTCCCGCCACCGCCGAACTGGCGCTGGTGGCCCTGGTGATTGCCATCTTCACCGGCCTGGCCCTGGGCATGGCGGCCGCACTGCGTCGGGGCACCTGGCTGGACCAGGGGGTGATGGGCCTGGCCACGGTCGGTTATTCGATGCCGGTGTTCTGGTGGGGCCTGATCCTCATCATGACCTTCTCGGTGGGCCTGGGCTGGACCCCGGTGTCCGGCCGGGTGGCGGTGGAATATGACATCCAGCGGATCACCGGCTTCATGCTGATCGATGCCGCCCTGCATCCCGAGCCGGGCGCCTGGTGGTCCGCCCTGCGGCATCTGCTGCTGCCCGCCGCCGTGCTGGCCACCTCCAATGCGGCCGTCATCGCCCGCATGACCCGGTCCAGCCTGCTGGAAGTGCTGCGGGAGGACTACATGCGCAGCGCCCGCGCCCGCGGTCTGACACCGGCCCGTGTGGTGCTGGTGCATGGGCTGCGCAATGCGCTGATCCCAGTCATCACCGTGATCGGCCTGAAGGTGGGCAGCCTGCTGGCCGGCGCGGTGCTCACCGAAACCATCTTCTCCTGGCCGGGCATCGGCAAGTGGCTGATCGATGCCATCGCGCGGCGCGACTATCCGGTGGTGCAGGCCGGCATCCTGATTTCCGCCTGCTGCTTCATCTTCATCAACCTGGTGGTGGATGTGCTGTATGGCGTGGTGAATCCACGCATCCGGGGGGCACGATGAGCCTGCAGACGAGTCCCCCGGCCTCCCCCGCTGGCGGCGCCATGGCCGCTCCGATGCCGGGTCCGTGGCGCGAAGCCGCCGAGGGCTTCATGGCCAACCGGGGCGCGCTGGTGGCCTTCATCGTTTTTGTGCTGCTGGCCCTGGCCTGCCTGCTGGCCCCGTGGATCTCGCCGCATGACCCGGTGCATCAATACCGGATGCAGATGCTGCTGCCCCCCGCCTGGATGGACGGCGGACAGCGGCCGTTTTTGCTGGGCACCGACGAGCTGGGCCGCGACCTGCTGAGCCGGCTGCTGCATGGCGGCCGCGTGTCGCTGGGCATCGGGCTGGCGTCGGTGGTGCTGTCGCTGCTGCCGGGGGTGTTGCTCGGCCTGCTGGCGGCCTTTCACCAGCGCTGGCTGTCGCCGGCCGTGATGCGCGTGATGGACGTGATGCTGGCGCTGCCCGGGCTGCTGCTGGCCATCTGCGTCATCACCGTGCTGGGGCCGGGCCTGTTCAACACGGTGATTGCGATTGCCATCGGCAGCCTGCCCGAATACGTGCGTCTCACACGCGCCGCCGCCCTCACCGAACTGGGCCGCGACTACGTCACCGCCACACGGCTGGCGGGCGCGTCCACCACGCGGCTGATGTGGTCGGCGGTATTGCCCAACTGCCTGGCGCCGTTGATCGTGCAGGCGTCGCTGGGCTTCTCCAGTGCCATTCTGGAAGCGGCCGGCCTGGGCTTCCTGGGCCTGGGCGTACAGGCCCCCACGCCGGAGTGGGGCACGATGCTGTCCTCCGCGCGGGACTACATCGTGCGGGCGCCCTGGGTGGTGACCTTGCCAGGCCTGGCCATCCTGGCCTCGGTGCTGAGCGTCAACCTGATCGGCGACGGCCTGCGGGATGCGCTGGACCCACGGCTCAAGCGGGTGGCCTGATGCTGGAGATCTCGCAACTCCAGGTGAACTTCGGCCGCTTCACGGCCGTCGATGGTGTGGACCTGCAGGTGGCTGCCGGCGAGGTGCTGGGCATCGTGGGGGAGTCGGGGTCCGGCAAGTCGGTGGCGATGATGGCGCTGATGGGGCTGGTGGATCCGCCAGGCCAGGTCAGCGCGGTCACCTTGCGCTTCGAAGGGCAGGACCTTCTGCACCTGCCGCCCGCACGACGTCGGCAGCTCGTGGGCCGGGATATCGCCATGGTGTTCCAGGACGCCCTGGCCAGCCTGAACCCCAGCTATACCGTCGGTTTCCAGATTGAAGAAGTGCTGCGTCACCACCTGGGGCTGCGCGGCCGCGCCGCGCGCCAGCGCGCGCTGGAACTGCTGCAGCAGGTGGAGATTCCCGATGCGGCGCGTCGGCTGGAGGCCTATCCGCATGAGCTGTCGGGCGGCATGAACCAGCGGGTGATGATTGCCCTGGCCATTGCCTGTTCACCGCGCCTGCTCATTGCCGACGAGCCGACCACGGCGCTGGACGTGACCATCCAGGCCCAGGTGATGGACCTGCTGCTGCGGCTGCAGCGCGAGCGCGGCATGGCCCTGGTGATGATCACCCATGACCTCGCCGTGGTGGCGGAGATGGCCCAGCGGGTGGCGGTGATGTATGCCGGCCAGGTGGTGGAGACCGGACCGCTGCCAGACGTCTTTGAGCAGGCCCGGCATCCCTACACTGCGGCGCTGCTGGCGGCCATTCCGGAACATAGCCGGGGCGCGCGCCGCTTGCAGGCGCTGCCCGGCATGGTGCCCGGCGCGTCGGATCGGCCAACGGGCTGCCTGTTTGCGCCGCGCTGCCCGCAGGTGCAGGCGCGCTGCAGCGCGGAGCGTCCGGCGCTGACCCAGGGGGTGCGGTGCTTCTTCCCGATCACGCCACCGCAGCCCCAACGCGAGGACCCACCCCAACCGGACCACGGGCAGGAAGGCGCGCCATGACCGACACACGTCCTCCTGAAGCGCCCCCGGCTGTGCCGCTGCTGCGCGCCGAAGGTCTGACCCGGCACTACACGGTCAGCCGAGGCTGGTTCTCCCCCAAGGCGACCGTGCGGGCGCTGGAGGGGGTGAGCTTCCAGCTGGAGGCGGGCTGCACACTGGCCGTGGTGGGCGAATCCGGTTGCGGCAAATCCACCCTGGCGCGCGCGCTCACCCTCATCGAAACACCCACGGCCGGACGACTGTTCATCCGCGACCAGGATGTGGCCGGCCCGCATACCCACGCACAGCAGAAAGCACTGCGCCGCGAGGTGCAGATGGTGTTCCAGAATCCCTACGCCGCCCTCAACCCCCGCAAGACCATCGCCGCCACACTGGCCGAGCCGCTGGTGATCAACACCCGGCTGACGGCCGCCGAGCGCCGCGAGCGGGTGGAGGCGTTGGCGGCGCAGGTCGGCCTGCGGCCGGAACATCTGCGCCGGTATCCCCACATGTTCAGCGGCGGTCAGCGGCAGCGCATTGCCATTGCGCGGGCCATGGTGCTGCAGCCCGGCATCGTGGTGGCCGACGAACCCACTTCCGCGTTGGATCTCTCCATCCAGGCCCAGATCCTCAACCTGTTCATGGACCTGCAGCAGGCGCATGGCACGGCTTATGTCTTCATCTCCCACAACCTGTCGGTGGTGGAGCATGTGGCGGATGAGGTGATGGTGATGTACCTGGGGCGGGTGGTGGAGCAAGGCAGCCGGCAGCGGCTCTTTGCACAGCCCCTGCACCCCTACACCCAGGCGCTGATCAGCGCGACGCCGTCGCTGCGGGCCTCGGACCGCCGCGTGCGGATCGCCATCCGGGGTGAACTGCCGTCGCCGCTGCGGCCGCCCAGTGGCTGCGCCTTCCATCAGCGCTGCCCGATGGCGGTGGCGCGCTGCGCTGAAGTGCGGCCGGAGCTGCGGGAGATCGATGGGCGCCGGGTCGCCTGCGACCTGCTCTGAAGGGCCAGTGAAACAGCGCGCCTTCACGGACGTGTCCAGCACCGACATCAAGGCCGTGCGCTCTCCGCCATGCCTCCCCCCGCCGCGCATAACCCGGTGTTATGGTCTGGGCGTGCCATTTCAGTTGTGACCCGCTTCCGCCCGTTTCGACAATGGGCCGCCGCCCGCCCTCTCCAATGCGCCTGCCCTTCCCTTCCCCCCCAAGCCCTGATGGCCGCAACCCTGCTCTGGGGCGCGTGGGCCGGTCCGTGGCGGGAGGCGGAGGCAGCCGCCCCCACCGACAAGCCGCTGGTCTACTGCACCGACGCCAGCCCGGAAGGCTTTGATCCGGGGTTATGGGATTCGGCCAGCACCAACAATGTCAACAACCAGATCTTCCAGGGTCTGGTCCGCTTTGAACGGGGGGGCACGGCCCTGCAACCCGCGCTGGCCACCCGCTGGGAGATCAGCCCGGACGCCCGTGTCTTCACTTTCCATCTGCGGCCCGGGGTGCATTTCCACCAGCGGCCCTGGTTCACCCCAACGCGCGACTTCAATGCGGATGACGTGCTGTTCACCTTCGGCCGCTTCCTGGAGGCCTCGCACCCCTTCAACAAGGCCTTCCCCGCCACCTTCATCTATCCGCAGAACCTCGGTCTGGCCAAGGCGGTGGCCTCGATGGAGAAGCTCGACCCCCTGACGGTGCGCTTCACCCTGCACCAGCCCAACGTCACCTTCCTCAGCTATTTCGCGATGGCCTTCGCCGGCATCCAGTCGGCGGAATACGGGGCCCGGTTGCTGCAGCAGGGTCAGGCCAGCCAGATCAACCGCCTGCCGGTGGGCACCGGCCCCTACCGCTTTCGCAGTTATGCCAAGGACGATGTGGTCCGCATGGAGGCCAACCCGGACTATTGGGGCGAGCTGCAAAAGACCCGCCGGCTGATTTTCAGCATCAGCCGCGAAGCACCGGTGCGGGTGCAGAAACTGCTGGCGGGGGAATGCCAGATCACCTCGCCCCTGCGTGACATCGACGTGGCCGCGCTGGACCGCCATGCCAACCGCATCCAGTTGCTGAAGATCCAGGCGCTGAATGTCTCGTACCTGTCCTTCAACCTGCGCAAGCCGCCCACCAACAACCGGCTGGTGCGTGAGGCCCTGGACATCGCGGTGGACCGCGATGCGATCTTCCGTGCGCTGTTCCCGCGGGGGGATGCCATGCAGGCGGTGAATCCCTTCCCGCCCGCCATTCCCGGCTACAACACCCGGCTGCGTAATGAATACAACCCGGCCCGGGCGCGCGAGCTGTTGAAGCAGGCCGGCTACCCGGACGGTCTGGACATCGACCTGTGGGCGCTGCCCGTCACCCGGCCGACCAATCCCAACGGCCAGTTGATGGCCCAACTGATTCAGCAGGACTGGGCGCGCATCGGCGTGCGGACGCAGATCCGCACCTATGAATGGGGCGAATATCTCAAGCGCGCCAATGCCGGTGAGCATTCGGTCTACATGAGCGGATGGGCCGGCGAAAGCGGCGATGCCGACGACTTCCTCAGCCCCAACCTCAGCTGCGCCACCAACAAGACCGGCGTGAAGTTCTGCAATGCGGAGTTTGAGCGCCTGATCGATACCGCCCGGGCCACACCGGACCCGGCTCGCCGAGTCGCACTGTATGAGCAGGCGCAGGAGATCTTCAAGCGGGAACGGCCCTGGATCACCATGGCCCATTCCACGGTGTACATCCCCACCAGCCTGGACCTGCGGGGCTTCCGCATGCAGCCCAATGGCGGGGTGATGTTCGAGAACGTCTACCGAGAGTAAGCCACCATGCGGCTGCGCCATATCGAGGTCTTCCACGCCATCATGCAGGCCGGCACCATCAGCGGTGCGGCGCAGTTGCTGCACATCTCCCAACCGGCGGTGACCAAGGTGCTGCAGCATTGCGAGCTGCAGCTGGGCATGCCGCTGTTCGACCGGGTGCGCGGCAAGCTCTATCCCACGCCGGAAGCGCAGCGGCTGTTTGTGGAGATCGACAAGCTCAATCGCGACCTGGTCTCCATCCGCCGCCTGGCGGCCAATCTGCGCGCCGGGGAATCCGAATCCCTGCGGCTGATGGCCACACCCACGCTGGGCGTGACCGTCATCCCTGCCGCCATGACGCACTGGGCCCGGGCCTTCCCGCGGAGCCGCTGTCAGCTCAGCACCCATCACACCCGCGAGATCGTCTCCGCCCTGCTGCTGGGAGAAGCCGACCTGGCCCTGAGCCTGCATGACCCGCGCCATCCCGGCATCAAGGCCGAGGTGTTGGCCGCTGGCGAGCTGATGGCCCTGTGCCCGCTCAACAGCCCGGAGGCCCAGGGTGACGGCCCACTGCCGCTGGCTGAAATCCAGTCGGAGCTGATTGCCATGGCGGAAGACGATCCGCTCGGCCAGATGCTCCATCACGCAGGCGAATCCCTGGGGCAGCATCTGGACAGCCGCATCACGGTGCAGACCTATCAACTGGCGCGCTCATTGGTGGAAGCGGGCGTGGGCATGACGGTGGTGGACCCGTTCACTGCAGCGTCCGCCGACCGCAGCCGGGTGCGGGTGCGAGCGCTGATGCCGACCATGTCGGTGCAGCTGTATCTGCTCACCTCGGCCAGTGCGCCGCTGGCCCAGGCCGCCCGGCGGCTGGTGGGTTATTTGCGCGATGCCGCCCGGAGCAATCTCGACAGCCTGGGCTGAAGCCCCTTCGCCAAGAACACATTTCCTGCAAACTGACCGCCCCAGACCGACCTCCCCACACACCCGCCCCCACACAGCCTCACCGCCATGAGCCAGACCGAACGCACCATCGCCTGCGAAGAGATCGCCGCCCATCCGGAGTTCCAGCCGCTGCTGGCCATTCCCGGCATCGTGGTGGACCTGCGTTACGCCACGCCGGACAACTTCGTGGGCCGCAATGTCTACGGCGGCCTGGACTGCGCCTACCTGCGACGCGAAGCGGCGGATGCCTTGCAGCAAGCGGCCGCCTGGTTGTCCCGCCATCAACCGGATGTGCAGCTGGTGGTGCTGGATGCCCTGCGGCCGCAGCGGGTGCAGGAGGCGCTATGGGCGGAGCTGGCAGGGACGCCGCTGACGCAATACCTGGCCCACCCCGCACGCCGGTCCATCCATTCCTTCGGCATGGCGGTGGATGCCACGCTGATGGACGCCCAGGGCCATGAGCTGGACATGGGCACCGGTTTTGACGAAATGACGGCCGCCTCCCATCCCGAATTCGAAGCCGAGCAACTGGCGCAGGGCGGTCTGACGGCATCCCAACTGACCCACCGCGGCTGGCTGCGCGCCGCCATGCGTTTTGCCGGTTTCCAGACCATCAACACGGAGTGGTGGCACTTCGATTTTGGCGATCGGGACCTGGTACGCCGCACGCTGCCGCTGGTGATCTGACCCCATCAGGAGACTTCATGACTTCCTCCCGCCGTCAGTGGCTGCGCACCGCCATGGCCACCGCTGGTGCCACATGGGGCGCTCAGGCCGCATCCGCCGCCGCCATGGCGCCCCAGGGTGCCATGGCCCCCGGGCGCCTGCCCCTGGCTCCCGAGCCACTCCCAGCCCTGCGGCCACGCCGGCTGCAACCGGGGGACACCATCGGTCTGGTCAGCCCGGCCAATGCCACCTACGAACGTGAGCCGCTGACCTTGGCGGTCGAGGCCCTGCAGGCCATTGGATTCAAGGTGAAGCTGGGCCGCCATGTGCAGGCCCGTTACGGCCAGTTTGCAGGCACCGATGCGCAGCGAGCCGGCGACATCAACGACTTCTTCGCCGAAGACGAGGTGGCCGGCATCCTGGCGCTGACAGGCGGGTCGGGCTGCAACCGCATCGTCGACAAGCTCAACTACGCCCTGATCCGCCGCAAACCGAAGTTCTTCGGCGGCTTCTCCGATCTCACCAGCCTGCTGAATGCCATCCACCGGCAGACCGGCCTGATCACCTTCCACAGTCCGGTGGCCAGCTCGGAATGGAACGAGTTCTCGCTGCAGCATTTCAAGGCGGTGGTGATGGATGCGGTGCCGGACCTGCTGGTCAATCCGAATGACAAGGGTGACTCGCTGGTGCAGGCCACGGACCGCATCACCACCGTGCGGCCCGGCGTCGCGCGGGGTCGGCTGGTGGGGGGCAATCTCACGGTGCTGGCCTCCCTGGCCGGCTCGCCCTACTTTCCGGACTGCCGAGGCGCGCTGCTATTCCTGGAGGACGTGAACGAATACATCTACCGGCTGGACCGCTGCCTGTCCACACTGCGCCTGGCGGGCGCACTGGACGCTCTCGCGGGGGTGGTGCTGGGCCAGTTCACCCGCTGCGGCCCCGGCGATGGCGCCTACGGCACGCTGACGCTGGACGAAGTGTTCGACGACTACTTCCTGCCTCTGAACGTGCCGGTCTTCCGGGGCGCGATGATCGGTCACATCCGCCGCAAGTTCACCGTGCCGGTGGGGCAGATGGCGGACATGGACGCGCAAGCGGGGACGGTGCGGCTGTTGTCGTCGGCAGTGAGTTGATCCGCACCCGCTAGTAAGCGCTCCGCCCTCGGAAGCGCTCCGCCATTCGGGGGATGGCCCACAAGGTGCGCTGCCGACCGGCGGGTCCGGGCGGATGATTCTGCGGCTTTTTGCCGCTGCATCCGGCCCCTGCCGCTTCGGTCGCGGCGCCACTCCCATCGGCATCCACTAGCATCTCTCCTCCGGGAGAGAGTGAATGACCAATCACAAGAACAGGACGGGCCGAACCAACCCGCCCGGCAGCGGGACGCTGCACACCAGCATTCAGGCCACGAGCGATGGCCCGGCTGTCGCTGCGGCGACGTCGCAGATGGCTGAGACCCTCATCCCACCAGTGATGGCGCCGATGAAGTCGACGGTGAAGGCGAGGGTGATCGCGCCGGTCATGGCAAAGGTGATGACACGGGTACTGACACGGGTGATCGCGCCCGTGATGGCTTTGATGATGGCGCCGCTGGCCCACACGGCCCCCGCCGCCCCCGCATCCAGGCCAGCCATCGAGGCCCCTGCGGCGGCGCTTCCGCTCAAGGGCGATGCCAATGCCCGCAGCGTACCGATGCCGGCCATGACCGCCATCCCTGCCTGGGTGACGCGGATCACACCGGAGCTGGACCGGAAGCTGCCCGCCGACGCCCAGGGTGTGGACTACCTGCTGGTGGACAACCAGACGCGGGTCACCGCCACCGATCGCTTCAATTTCCGGCACCGCGCGGACCGCATCCGCACCGAACGCGGCCTGGACGGCACCGGCCAGCTGGAGGTGAGTTTCAACCCGGCCTACCAGTCCCTCCAGTTCCATCAGCTGCGCATTCATCGGGACGGCCAGGTGCTGCCCTGGCAGCAGCGCGCCCGCGCCCGCTGGCTGGACCGGGAGACACAGCTGGAACAGGGCATCTACGACGGCAACCGCACCCTGCTGCTGACGCTGGATGACCTGCGGGTGGGCGATGTGCTGGAGTACGCCTACACCGTCCGTGGCAGCAACCCGGTGTTTGGCGGCCGCCACTTCGGCGGCTACGACCTGCAATATTCGGTGGCCGTCGCTCGCCAACATTCGCGGCTGCTCATGCCGGCCGGCCGCGAGCCGACCGTACGGAACTCGCCGGGTGTGACGATGGCGCGGCGCACCCTGCCCAGCGGCGAACAGGAATGGCTCTGGGATCTCTCGGACACCCAGCCGCTGCGCATGGACAGCGGCACGCCCTCCTGGTTCTACCCCTACGCGCGCACGGCCTGGTCCGAATTTCCCGATTGGGGCGCCGTGGCCCGGTGGGCGAGCCCGATGTATCAGCCCTCCCCCACATCCCCGGCGGCCGTGCAGAAGGAGCTGGACGCCTTGGAGCAGCGTTATGCCACGCAGGAAGAGCGCATCGCGGGTGCGTTGCGGCTGGTGCAGGAGCGGGTGCGATATCTGTCGGTGTCGATCGGCGCCGGCTCGCATGCGCCGCGCCGGCCCGAGCAGGTGCTGGCGCAGCGCTTCGGCGACTGCAAGGACAAGTCGCTGCTGACCGTCGCCCTGCTGCGTGGCCTCGGTGTGGAGGCCTGGGTGGCGTTGGTCAATACCGACGTGCGGAACCATCTGGGAGACGAACAGGCGTCCCCCGGCGCGTTTGACCATGCCATCGTGCTGGCCCGCTGGGAGGGCAAGGACTACTGGCTGGACCCGACACGCGCCCCGCAGAGCGGAACGCTGGACCATCTGGTGCAGGCCAATTTTGGCCAGGCGCTGGTGATCGATACCTCCACGACGGAACTGATGACCATCGCCACCGCGCCTTCCGCGATCGAGCGCCGCGAAATCACGATGGACTTCGATCTCAGGGCAGGGCCGACATCACCGGCGGAGTTCAAGGTCACGACCCGCTATTTCGGCGCGGCAGCCGAAACGATGCGCAATGAATACGGCACCGGCGACAACCGGCTGGAACGTCTGCAAAAGTACCGCCTGGGCTACTACGCCCGGTCGTTCAACGACATCCAGACCGCCGCGCCCTTGCAATGGCAGGACGACGACCAGGCCAATGTGGTCACCGTGACCGAGTCCTACCGGATCGGGAAGCTGTGGAACACCGACGCCCAGGGACGGCCCATTGATGCCGTGCTGGCCACGCCCCAGATGGATCAGTTGCTGCAGCGGCCTGACATGTCACAACGCCAGCATCCGTTGGGCCGGTCGCACCCGCAGCAGCTGGACATGACGGTGCGTGCCCAATTCCCGATGTCCTGGCGCACCCTGCTTCCGGAGAATGGCGAATTCAAGGTCAAGGACGACCACTTCAGCTTCCGCCGCACCTACCATTTGCAGGAGCGCACGTTGACGCTGGTACAGCAGTACGCCAGCCTGGACGACCATGTGGACCCGGCCCAGATGACGGACTATCTGAAACATCTGCAGGAAGCCGATGAGTGGTCGGGCTATCGCCTGAAGTGGTCGCTGGGAGGGCTGGCCAAGGCCGACCTGTCACGCAGCAACACCAGTGCCGATGGCGCCACCCACGGCACAGCCGGTGCGTTGGCCCTCGTGGCCATCGGCATGATCTTCGGCGTGCTGCGACTGTTGCGTCCGGTGGTGCTGCGTCTGAAGGCGCGCATGGACCGTCACCCGTTGCCCGCAGGCCTGGCGCAACGCCGGATGGGTCGCGGCGCCACCGGCGTGATCCTCATCCAGGAACCCATGGCGGACTTGCACCCCGGCGCGGAGGACCGTACGAAGGACGCGGTGCCGGAACAGGTGGAAGGCCCCGGACGCGAGGGCTGGCGCGGCTGGCTGCAACGCTGGGTGTGGGCTGCCGTTGCGCTGCTGGGGCTGAATCTGTGGTTGTTCTGGTTCCTTTGCTCAACGCAGGATCAGAAAGTGCTGCAGAGCCTGGCCAACTGGATCTACGGCCTGGGCGCCATCACGCTGGGAAGCTGGCTGGTGCGCTGGCTGGAGCCCAAGGTCTTGCACGGGATCGGGGAGTGGCAACTGCGCCGCATGGACGAGCCGGCCTACCGTGCGTTGCTGTGGCGGTGCGGGGCCAGCGACAGCTTCCCGGCGGGTTTCCCAGGGCGTTCGCTGGAGGATTCAGGCGTGTAGGCATCATCCGCAGCCTGAGGGTGGGAGCCGGCGGATCCCTTGCGACAGCCTGCCCCCGGGGCCGCTTATTGGGTCGCCACCCAGTTCACCAACGCGTCCAGGGTGCCACGTGCCGATGATGCCCGGGCATCGTTGATCACCGCCACCACCACCCACAGGTGGCCGGACGCGTCCGGCACATAACCGGCCAGCGCCACCACATCGCGCAGCGTGCCGGTCTTCATGCGGGCCCGGCCTTCGGCGGCGCCGCCCTTGAAGCGGCGGGCCAAGGTACCGTCCACGCCCGCCACCGGCAAGGTGGCCAGCAGCTCCGGCCCATGCGCGCCGCGCTGCACCACCTGCAGCAAGGCGGCCATCTTGGCGGCGCTGATGCGCTCGACGCGCGACAGGCCGGCACCGTTTTCCAGCACCACATCCGATGGGTCGATGCCTTGCGTCGAAAGCCAGGACTTCACCGAGCGCTGCGCGGCCATCAGCGTGTCCTCGCCGGGTTGCGCGGCGGCGGCGCCCAGGCGTTGGAAGATCAGCCGGGTGGTGGCGTTGTCGGAAGCCTTGAGCACCGGACGCAGCAGCTCGGCCAGCGGACGGTCCTGGTGGCGCACCAGCACGCGGGCCTGGGCGGGTGTCTGACCTTCGCGAATCTCGCCGTTCAGCGTGCCACCGAGCGACGTCCAGAGCTGCCGAAGCGCCTGAGCGGTGAGCCACTGGCGATCCACCAGATTGAGCGATTGACGGACCTGGCAGTCCACCGGGAACGCACCCCGGAGCTGCACATGGGCAGTCGGCGGCGTGGCCATCGCTGGAGGTGCCACCGGGGGGCGGGGCGGACCGATGTGGGACGGCAGCACTGGTTGTGGCTGTGGTTGGGCCTGGGCTTGCGGTTGCGGTTGCGGTTGCGGTTGCATCTGCACCTGCGGCAAACGCCAATGATCATCCCAGTCCTTGCAGGGCTGCTCCACCAGGCGCATGCCCTGGGCGTCCATCTGCAGACCGCCGAACATCGGAAACGGCCGCATCTCCAAGCCTTGCCGGTCGGCGCGCAGGTCGAAGCTGAGCAGGCTGCCGTTCAGGTTCAGCGCGTCCGGAATGACGTTGTAGGGGAACTCCGGCTGTTCGTCGAAGTCGGGGGCGCCCAGTTCGGGCCGGTCCGGCCGGAACATCGTCCGGTCCACCACCACACCACCGTCCAGGTCCTTGACGCCCTGGCGTTCACGCAGCTCGCGCAGCATGAACCAGAGGGCGGGCCAGTCCAGGTCCGCATCGGCGCCGCCCTTGAGGTAGAGCGGGGTGCTCAGACGCCCCTCCGGGGCCGGCGTGGTCGCCGGGGCCGTCGGGTCCCCCTCCACCAGCAGCTCGGTGCGCCCGCGGCTGTTGGGGCCAAGCTGATCCAGCGCCGCAGCGGCGGTGATCAGCTTCATCGTTGAAGCGCCCTGCATCGGCTGGTCGGCATTCAGCCGCAGCCCGCGCGAGGGGTGGTCCAGCGGAAACGCCACCACAGCCAGCGATGACAGCGGCACCCCGGAGCGGGCATGAACCTCGGCCACCGGTGCGGGCAACTCATGGGGCAGGCTGGCGCAGCCGGCCAGGGCCACAGTGAGCGTCAGGGCCTGGCTGCCCAGCAGCAGGGCGCGCCAGGAGGTGGGGGACGGTCGAACGGCTTGCATGGACCGGACTGTATCGGCACGCGGCCTTCACATTCCGTCCGGTTATACACAGACGACAAGCATTCATCGTGGGGAACACAACAAACTCGTGACGCTCCTATGACAGCCCAACCGCCCTGTGCTTGATCATCGGTTCCAGCTCGCAAGCCAGACGGCGGGCGGCCAGGGCCGGCCGTCCCGTCATGTCGTTGGGGAGCGCCCAGGGGTCCGGGGGACCACCGGCGCCGGATTCGTTGACCAGGAGAATGTCGTGAAACTCAAACCACTCGCTCGTTGCCTTGTTGTCATGGGTCTGGGGGCGCATGCCGCCGCCTGGTCGCAGGAGGCTCAAAAAATCGAGCGCGTGGAGATCACCGGCTCCAGCATCAAGCGCCTCAAGGACGAAGGCGCCCTGCCGGTGCAGGTCATCACCGACAAGGACCTGGCCCGCAAGGGCATCACCAGCGCGGAGCAGATGCTGCGCCAACTGGGCGTGAACGGTACCGGTGCGGACAGCGCCGTTTCCAACAACAATGTGTTCGGCGCCGACACCGACCGCCTGACCGGCGGCACGGCCAATGCCAACCTGCGCGGCCTCGGGCCCGGGAGCACCCTGGTGCTGCTGAACGGGCGGCGCGTCTCCACCTCCGGCATGAGCGGCGGAGCGGTGGACCTGAACGCCATCCCGATGGCGGCCATCCAGCGCGTGGAAATTCTCAAGGACGGCGCCTCGGCCATCTACGGCACGGACGCCATCGGCGGCGTCATCAACTTCATCCTCAAGCGGGACTACCAGGGTGCCAGCGTCAGCATGGACGTGGCCTCGCCCTTCGAATCGGGCGGTGGCCAGCAGCGCAAGGCGTCCATCACCGGCGGCTGGGGCTCACTGGAGCGGGACGGCTACAACATGATGGTCAGCCTGAGCCTGACCAACAACAGCATCCTGCGCGGTGCGGACCGCGACTGGGCCACCGGTTTCAATCCGGCGCTGGGGCTGTCGCCCAACTCCTCCAGCAGCCCGTTTGCCAACATCATCTCCGGCACCGGCACGGCCCTGGGCAGTGGCTCGGCTGTGGCCGGCAGCGGCGATGCGGTGAAGTACACCCGCATCAACCTGCTGAGCCTGCAAGGCGCCTGCGACCAGGTGACCAATGGCGTTCAGTTCCAACCCAGCCTCTGGACCCCCGCTTCGGCCACCGCCGCCACCAAGGCTGCCAACTACGCCAGCGGCCGCTACCTCTGCAACACCGACTACGGCAGCCAGTTCATGCTGGCCGCGCCCAAAAAGGCCGAGAACCTGGTCGCCCGCAGCACGTTCAAGATCAGCGACTCCACCGAAGCCTTCGTGGAACTCACGGCATCCCGCAACCGGGTCAAGGCCGAGCTGACCCCGGCGCAGTTCAGCACCTCGATTGCGACGGGTACCGCCTACCCGGTCAATGGCCCGTACTACCTCAATCTGAAAGACTACGGCGTCACCGACTTCGATCCGACCAAGCCGATTGCCTACCGCTGGCGCGCGCAGGACTTTGGCAACCGCGTCATCGAGAACGTGGATGAGAACTCCCGGCTGCTGGCCGGCATGGAAGGAGACATTGGCGCCTACAGCTACAAGCTGGGGGCCTCGATCGCCGGGGCCAAGGGGTATTCCAACCTGATCGACGGCTATGTCTACACCGCGCCGCTGGTGGACGCGTTGCGCCAGGGCCTGATCAATCCGTGGGTGGCACCGGGCCAGAGCCAGAGCAAGGAGGCCCAGGCGCTGATCGAATCCATGAAGGCCCGCGGCCGCCTGCAAGGCGGAGAGACGACGCTGCAGCAGCTGGATGGCTCCATCAGTGGCGACCTGTTCAAATTGCCCGCCGGTATGGTGCAGTTCGCCACCGGCGTGGACCTGCGCCGCGAGACCTACGAGTTCGCGCCCGATGCCAACGGCTTCAACTGCGTCTCCAGCCTGTCCACCGGTGCGCGGGACGTGCTGCTGTGCCCGGGCAACACGGCCGTGCCCAAGGAGTCGCGCAACATCGGGGCGGTGTATGGGGAACTGGCGGTGCCAGTCATCAAGGGGCTGGATCTGCAACTGGCCCTGCGCCACGATCAATACAGCAAGATCGGCGGTACCACCAATCCGAAGGTGGGCTTCCGCTGGCAGCCGGCGCAGATGGTGATGTTCCGTGGCTCCTACAACACCGGCTTCAAGGCGCCCAGCTTCCAGCAGCTCAGTCCCAACGTCGCCCCGCGCGACTACACCGGCACCTGGAGCGACCCGGTGCGCTGCCCCTCGGACCCCACCCAGTGCGCCATCATCGGTCTGGACTACACCGACAGCGGCAATCCCAACCTCAAGCCGGAGAAGTCCAAGCAGGGCACGCTGGGGCTGGTGGTGTCGCCATTCGCCGACTTCAATGCTTATGCGGACTACTGGCGTGTGGACCTGGACCAGCGCATCCGCAAGCTGACGGTGGCCGACGTGCTGAACAACTATGACCTGTTCTCCAGCCGCATCGTGCGGGATGCCAACGGCAATGCCACGCTGGTGCAGGCGGGCTGGATCAATGCGGCCGACAGCACCACACGAGGCATCGACTGGGGCATGAGTTATCAGTTCAAGCATCCCACGGGGACGTGGCTGGCCAACATCAATGGCACCCACATGCTGCAGGCCAAGGAACGCACCTTCTACGGTCAACCGCTGGTGGACCAGGTCGGCAAATTCAACACCCGCACGCTGTACCTGCGGGACAAGTTCAATGCCGACATCACCTGGTCCCGGGATGCCTGGAGCGCCACCTTCAGCACGGTCTACAAGTCGGGCTATGCGGACCAGGACATGAGCGCCAAGGGCGTGCTGCCGGCCACGGCCAACACCCGAGTGTCCAGCTACACCACGTTTGACCTGTTCGGCACCTACAGCGGCTTCAAGAACACCACGCTGACGGTCGGCATCCGCAACCTGTTCGATCGCGACCCGCCATTCACCCACCACGACGTGGATGATGTGGCCGGTGCTGGCTGGGATCCCCGAGTGGCCGACCCGTTTGGCCGGACTCTCGCGGTATCGGTGAAGTACGACTTCAAGTGAATGGAGGGATATGGGGATGAAGCGGCTGTCGCTCATCCGCATGGGCGACGTGTTGTTCATCGCGGCGCTCACCAGTGGCCAGTGACCTCCAACAGTGGCATGGATCGCTCAAAGTGTCTCGGCTGGTGCCACCCAACCTGCAGCTATCGCTTCGCAAGCCCATCGCAATATTGGGCCAAACGTACTCGGGCATCCTGCTGTGCTGCTCCGATGCAACTGCTCTACAAAGCCTCATCCCTGCGGCTCTTCATCCTTCTTCGCCGGATGCACCCAGAGCGAGACACTGAACATCCGTCATGCCGCACGGTCCAGGTGATGGTTCAGTCCCTGTCCATCACACGAAGCGTGCGGGCTGCTGCATCCAGCGCCACCCAGGCCCCCAGCGGCAAGGGTAGATTCGGCGTGGCGTGCCCGGCCGGCCAGCCGGCAAGCACTGGGCAGCCGAGGGGGTGAAAGTAGTCGGCCAGCACCTCATCAGGCGCCTCGGCCTCACTGAAACTGCCCAGCACCACACCCGCCAGATCGGACAGATGCCCACCCAGGCGCAACTGGCACAGCAGGCGGTCGATCTTGTAGGGGTCTTCGCCCACGTCTTCCAGGAAGAGCACCGCGCCATGAAGGTCCGGCATGAAGGGGGTGCCCATCAACGCCACCAGCACGGCCAGATTGCCACCGGAGAGGCGGCCCTGTCCCACCGGGCCAACGCGGTTGAGCGGATGGGGCACGGGAGCAGGGCTCAGTACATCACCCACCCGCAGCCCCTGGCGCAGCCCATTGGACAGCGCCACGGCATCCGCCCAGCCTTCTTCACCGCGGTGCCAGTCCGAGGCGGGCATCGGCGCATGCCAGCCCACCTGCCCCCAGGTCTGCCGCAGCGCATGCAGGGCCGTCAGGTCGCTGTAGCCGATCAAGGGCTTGGGATGGGCCTGCAGCAACGCGGGGTCCAACCGATCCAGCAGACGCATGCAACCGTATCCGCCACGAAGGCCGATCACGGCATGCACCTCCGGGTCGGTGAACGCGTCCTGCAGATCCTGCCGCCGTTGTGCATCAGAGGCGGCCAGATGGTCCAACCGGGCCGGCCCATGGCAGCCCGGGAAGATCTTGGCCCGCCAGCCCAGGCGCTCCATCATCGGGACCACCTGCGCCAGCGTACCGGGCCGGGGAGGACCGGCGGGAGCGATCACACCCAGGCAGGCCCCCGGGTCCAGCGGCGGCACGATCCAGCCGCCGCTCATGAACCGTCTCCGTGACATTCAGGCCGTCCGCAAGCCGAGTCCGTCCAGGTCCAGCGGGCTGGGACGGCCCGAGACCAGGTCCGCCACGATGCGGGCGGAGCCGAAGGAGAAAGTGAAACCGAGCGCGCCATGACCCACATTGAGCCACAAGCCCGCCAGCGGCGTCGGCCCCAGCATGGGGGCCCCGCTGGGGGTGGCGGGCCGAAGACCGGCCCACGGCACCGCCAGGGCATAGTCCGCCGCCTTCGGAAAACTGGCCCGCACCGTGCGGTGCAAGGCAGCCAAGCGGTCCGGGTCCACACGGGCATCCTCGCCCACCAGGTCCACCATGGCCGCCACCCGCAGTTGCTGGCCGATGCGGGCATACAGCGTCTTGCGTTCGAAATCGGTGACGCTGACCGTGGGCGGGCGGTGGTGGCCGGCAATCGGTGCGGACAGGCTGTAGCCCTTGAGCGGATACAACGGCAGACGCAGGCCCAGCGGAGCCGCCAGCGCAGCGCTCTGCAAGCCGGCCGCCAGTACGAAGTCATCCGCACCCAGTTCGCCCACGGTGCTGCGCAACGCCACCACACGGCCCCGCTCCGTCAAGAAACCGAGCGCCTGCGCCTGCACCACGCCCTGGAAATTCGGATGTCGCTCCAGCCGTCGGCCCAGTTGCAGGCACAAGGCATGGCAATCGGCCACCGCTTCGCCCGCAGTGAAGATGCCGCCGGCCACCCAGGGCTGGTCGCAATCGCCCAGAGACGGCTCCAGGGCCAGGCATTCCTCCCGGGACAGCGCCCGCTCCGGCCCCTTGGGATCGGCGGCCGCGGCAGCGCGCAAGAAACTGGCCGGCTTGCGATAGACCACCAGCTTGCCGGGGGTGCGCAGCTCGATGGCATTCAAAGCCGCCTCGCGCTGCAGCTCCATGAAGCTCTGCTGGCTGAACGCGCCCAGGGCGAGCAGGCGCTCGGTGGTGCGGCGGTTGATGTCCGCGCGGCAGCGCGCGAGAAAGGCCGCCAGCCAGCGCCACTGCGCCAGGCTGCCATCGGGCCGGAAACGCAGGGGGCCGTCCGGGTCCAGCAGCCAGCCCAATGCCTTGAGCGGCACACCGGCATCAGCCAGCGGCGACACATAGCGGTAGCTGAGCTGGCCGCCGTTGGCCCGGCTGGCCCCTTCGGCAAGCCCGGCCGCGCGCTCCACCAGGGTCACCCGGTGGCCCGCCTGCACCAGCGCCCACGCCGTGGTCACCCCCACGACCCCACCACCGATCACAACGACTTGTTTCATCCCCTGCGGACATGTCTGGACTGCCTGGCAGGGTAAGGAGTTGTGGGAGCGCCGACCAATGAAAGCCGAGGCGCTACCCATAACTGAGGCCTATGCGGCCTGTCCGGTTCAGATCACCGCGCTGATGGCATGAGCCGTGGCCTCGACATTGCGGGTGTTCAGGCCCGCCACGCACATGCGGCCGGAGCGCAGGATGTACACGCCGAATTCCTCCCGGAGACGGTCCACCTGCGCCGGACTCAGGCCGGTGTAGCTGAACATGCCGCGCTGGGTGAGGAAGTAGTCGAAATTGCGGCCCCGCACCTTGGCCGACAACACGTCGAACAGGGCATTGCGCATGGCCAGAATGCGCTCGCGCATTTCTTCGACCTCGCCCTCCCACAGGCTGCGCAGTTGCGGGTCCGACAGCACCTTGGCCACCACCTGGCCGCCATGCTGCGGCGGGTTGGAGTAGTTGCGGCGGATGGTGAACTTGAGCTGGCCCAACACATTGACCGCCTGGGCGGCGTCCGGGCAGACGACCGACAGCGCACCGCAGCGCTCGCCGTACAGGCTCATGTTCTTGGAGAAGCTGTTGGCCACCAGGAAGCTCAGGCCGGCTTCGGCCAGCGCCCGGACGGCGAAGGTATCCGCTTCCAGGCCATCGCCATAACCCTGATAGGCCAGGTCCAGGAAGGCGATCAGCTCGCGTTCCTGGAGCACCGGAATCAGCGCGTCCCACTGCAGTTGCGTCAGGTCCACGCCGGTGGGGTTGTGGCAGCAGGCATGCAGCAGCACGATGCTGCGGGCCGGGGCCTCGGACAGCGCCTGCAGCATGTCGTCAAAACGCAGGCCGCCGGTCTCGGGGTCGTAGTAGGGATAGGTGCGGCATTCAATGCCGGAGCCTTCGAACACGGCGCGGTGGTTGTCCCAGGTGGGATCGGACAGATAGATGGCGCTGTCGGGGAAGTAGCGCTTGAGGAAGTCCGCGCCCACCTTCAGGCCGCCGGACGAGCCCACGCCCTGGATGGTGGCCACCCGCTGCTCGCGCAACACGGCGCTATCGGCACCGAACAGCAGCTTGCCGACCTCGGTGCGGAAGTTCGCCGCGCCTTCCATCGGCAGATAAGGCCGTGCCCCGGCCTGCTCCACCACCGCCAGCTCGGCGCGGCGCACCGAATCCAGCATCGGGATGCGACCGTCGTCATCGAAATAGATGCCGATCGACAGGTTGATCTTGGCCGTGCGGGGATCCTTCTGGAAGGCCTCGTTGAGGCTGAGGATGGGATCGCCGGGATAGGCGTCGACGTGCTGGAACATGCTGGTCTCCACAGAGCGGACTAAAAGCGTCCTCCATTATCCCCAGGTCCGGCCTGGGTCCGATCTGCATCGACAATGCGCGCCATCGGCGCTGCCGGACTCGCTCCCTGGCTCACTCCCTGAAACGCCCCCTGACTCGCTCCACGAGGCCTTCACTGAAGCGCTCTCAGAAGCACGCACGGAGGCGTTTCGCGTCCACCGATGGCGGCCTCACAGCCCCACGGCGGTACAACAAGGAGCACCCGTCCGCAGCGCCTCATTTCGAGGAGACCCATGATTGATCAGAACGCATTGAATGAGCGCGGTGCCGCCTGCCTGCCCGGCCACCTCGGCATCGAGATTCTTGATGTCCGCCCCGGCGAAGTCAGCGCCCGCTTGCCGGTCCGCGAGGCCGTGATGGCCCCCAACGGCTACCTGCATGCCGGCAGCGTCGTGACACTGGCCGACACCTGCTGTGGCTATGGCTGCGTGGCCAGCCTGCCCGAAGGCGCGCAGAGTTTCACCACGGTGGAGCTGAAGTCCAACCACCTGGGCACCGCGCGTGAAGGCGTGATCGAATGCCGCGCCACCGCCGTTCACATGGGTCGCACCACGCAGGTGTGGGACGCCGTGGTGACGCACAACGGCAAGACCATTGCGCTGTTCCGCTGCACCCAGATGCTGCTGTATCCCAAGGGTTGAGGGCACGCAGCCTGACGCCCCCTCCCCCGACCATGGCGGGGCCACGGCACGATAGGGACCCAACGGAGCCAAGCGCGGTGCTGAACTGGGCCCGAACGGGGCCTAGAGGCGTCGCGTAGGGCTCAGGGTGGATTGCCCAGGCTCATCAAGGCGCGGGTGACCAGCACCATCTTCGGAGCGATGCTGTCCAACTGCACGAACTCGGCCTGATTGCTGTGGGCGCCGAATCCGCGCACGCCCAGGCCTTCCACCACAGGTGCGCGGGTGGCCGCTGCGGCAAACGCTGCATCGGTGCCCCCGCCGGTGGGCACATCCCGCACCACCAGCGGCAGGCCTTGCTGCTCTGCCAGTGACTTGAGCGTGTCGCCCAGCCCCCGCGACGCCGGCGTGGCATGCATCGGCGGGCGACGCCGTTCAAAACTCAGCGACACCTCGGACTCCGGCAACAGCTTGTTCTGGATGCGCTTGCGCAGTTCGGCTTCGATCAGGTCAAAGTCCTCCACGCGCTCCACCCGCACGTCGGCGGCGGCTTCGGCACTGGGCGGAATCATGTTGCGCACCACGCCGGATTTGGACACCGTCCAATGCACCTGACGGCCGACCTTGGGGTCGGACAAGTCACGCGCCTGCAGCACCTGGTGAGACAACTCATACAGGGCATTGACCCCTCGCTCCGGCGCAGCCCCCGCATGGGACGCTCGCCCCTTGACCGACACCGTGGCAGCGCCGATGCCGCTGGTGGCCAGCCGCAGGGTATCGGGGCCGTCGGGTCCGCCGCCGCCCTCGAAGGACAAGACGGCGTCATGCTCGCTGCCCAACCGGGTGATGCGATGGCGGGAGGCCGGTGAGCTGATCTCTTCGTCACCGTTGATCAACACGGTGATCTCGCCGCAATCTTTCCAGCCGACCGCCTTCAGCATGGCCAGCACATGCAGGATGGTGGCCACGCCCTGCTTGTCGTCCGCAATCCCCAGGCCGTAGGCCCGCTGGCCTTCGATGCGGAACGGCTGCTGGGCCAGCATGCCGCGCGGGTAGACGGTGTCCATGTGGGCAATCAGCAGCACCTTGCTTCGGCCCCCGCCGCCCTTGAAACGAGCCTGCACCATGGGGCCGACCTTCTCGGGCGTGTCGAACATGCGGTAGACGTCCGTGCCGGGCTCCAGGACGCTGACCTCACCGCCCAGGTCCTTCAGTCGTTGCGCCACCACAGCGGCAATGCGGTCCAGGCCCTCCCGGTCGGAGCTGCCGGATTCGATTTCCACCAGTTGCTGCAGCGTCTTGAGCAGCGCCGGCTGCTCGCGAGCGGCCAGGGCCTGCAGTTCCGCCAGAGCGACGGCGGGGGGCCGGGTCTGGGCGGACACACCGGTGGCGGCGACGGCCAGGAGCAGGCCGGAAACAAGGGCCGACATCCGGCGGGTGAACTGCGGAC
The DNA here is from genome assembly GCF_026625885.1 of Roseateles sp. SL47. NCBI lineage: Bacteria > Pseudomonadati > Pseudomonadota > Betaproteobacteria > Burkholderiales > Sphaerotilaceae > Roseateles > Roseateles sp. SL47. The sequence goes on from NZ_CP113068.1 coordinate 964,231, forward strand.
GGCGTGCGTGGGCCGGGTGGGAGGAAGGGAAGCGCGCGGATTGACTCATCAACAGGCACCTGGCAGTCAGAGGATGGAGCGATGCTAGGTGAGCCTGCACTGCGGTGGCGTCAAGACACGGTCAGCGTGTGCGAAGACGGCAGCAGCGCTTTCCCGTAGCCACCGGTGGAAAGGTCGCTGATCGAGGGGACAGGCCGAGGGCCCCGGTCTGCACTTCAAACCTCCGGTTGAAAGTGTGTTGTCGACAAAAGGCTGTCGCACGCCGCGTCCACTGCATAGCATCGCAGCTCCTGCACTTTGGTCGTCCGGCGCTCCGGCTGCCGGCTGGCGATCCCCATGAACCCCACCGATTTCTCCCTGCCTTCTGGCGCAACGGGCGCCACGGGCGCCACGGGCGCACCTGGCGCACGTGGCGTGGCGTCGCAGCAGCCCCTGAGCTTCATTGCTGTGCTCAAGGCCCGTCCGGAGGCCCGTGAGGCCCTGTGCGACGCCCTGCGTGCGCTTGTTTTGCCCACTCGGCAGGAACCCGGTTGCCTGGACTATCAACTGTTTGAGCTGACCGATGAACCGGGCACCTTCTACATGCGGGAATCCTTCATGGACGAACTCGCCCTGGAGGCCCACCGGGAAACCGCGCATTTCCAGGCCTTTGCCGCGCGGCTGGAGCCCTGGCTGGCCGAGCCTTTGCGGGTGATCCGGCTTCAGCACATCGCCTGAAGCGGACGCGCCCGTGTGCGCCAAGGCCCCCCCAACGTCAGGGTCAACACACCTTAGGGGTGGCAGCCCGGCGCTGCATGCGTCAAGCTGGACGCCAGTGGTGGGCTGCGCGAGCTTCCAGACGGAAACCTGTCGCCGCCCGATGTGCCCTTCAGCTTATGGGTTCCACCATGCGACTCACGCTTGCCACCCCTTTCAAGCCGACCGCCGCCACCGCGCTGGTCACCACGCTGGCGGTTGCCGCGTTTGTGGTGCTGGCGGTCTGGGCGTCGCCGACCTGAGGACACGCGCCTCTGGCGGGGCTTTATTGCGCCAATGCAGCCTCGATGTCACCCCGCAGGCTGGCGGGCGAGTCATTGGGTGCAAAACGCTTGATCACCTGGCCATCCCGGCCCACCAGGAACTTGGTGAAGTTCCATTTGATGACTTGTGTGCCCAGGATGCCGGGCTTTTCGCCCTTCAACCATTGCCACAGCGGATGAGCTTCACCGCCGTTGACCTTGATCTTGCCCATCATCGGGAAGCTCACCCCATAGTTGAGCTGGCAGAACGAGGCGATGTCCTCATTGCTGCCGGGGTCCTGGCCACCGAATTCATTGCTGGGGAAACCGACGATCACCAGGCCGCGCGCCTGGAATTCCCGCCACAGCTCTTCCAGACCCTTGAACTGGGGTGTGAAGCCGCATTCGCTGGCGGTATTGACCACCAGCATGACCCGGCCGCGATATTGAGACAGTGATACCGGCTCACCGGTGATGCTGACCGCGTCGAAATCAAAAGCTGTCTGGCTCATAAGAATCCTCTCCCAACTGGATGAACGGATCGTAGCGCGGGGCCGGTCTCCGTGTGGTCACAGGATTGTCAAGCGTCAGCCGGCACGTCGCTCCCAGGCCGCCAGCATCGCTGCCAACAGGATGGCCAACCCACCCAACGCAGTCGGCAGATTCAGCGATCCACCGCCCAGCCACAGGGCGGACAGCGCCGCCACCGGCACTTCGGTGAGCATCACTACAGCGGTGACATTGGCCGGCAGCCGGCTGGCGCCCAACTGCAGTGACATGTTGGACGCAAAAAACAGCAAAGCCATGCCGGCCAGGGGCAGGCACCACAGCCAGGACGGCAGCCCCGGCCAGGCCACCCACCCGCGGCCGGCCATCACAAAGGCGGCCACGCCGGCCACGATGACCCCGCCGCTGAACATCGCCAGCGCGCGGGCCCCCGGGCTGCTGGCCGCCTGGCGGCGCAGCATCACGTTGTTCAAGGCAAAGGCCAGCCCACCCAGCAGGCCCAGCCCGTCGGCCAGGCTGCGGGGCACCGGCAGGCCGCCCCCTCTGGCGCCAGCACCACCAGCGCGCCGCCCAGTGCCAGCGCGATTCGCGCCCCGGCCATCCAGGTCAGCGGCTCCTTGAGTACCACCCGCGCCAGCAGCACCGCCCAGAGCGGCATCAGATAAAAGAGCAGGACCACCCGCACCACATCGCCAGTGGCCACGCCCCAGTTGAAGGCGGTGTTGGTGGTGCCAGCGGCCAGCAGCACCAGCCACAGGGCGGGGGAACGCAGCAGCTCGGCCGCAGCGCCACGCTGGGTGACCAGCACCACCCCCCAGGAGAGGGCATACATGATGACGGTGGTCCACAGCGGGTGCATGCCAGCCGCCTCGAACTGGCGGAACGGCCACCAGGACAGGCCCCACACGGTGGCGTTGAACATCAATGCCAGGATGGGGAGAGACAGCGGCGCGCGGCTGGAGGATGATGGGGCAGAAACGGTGACGGACAAGGAAGGACCTGCGGAAGGGAGGGAGCGGGCGCACGCCCCTGCAGGGGCACTCCGGAGACAAGCGAGCGCCTCCGGGCGCTGAACGGCACACGGACGTCGCTGTTTGTCGGGATATGGCGCGAAAGGGGTTGGAACCTGCGCGAAGCCAGCCAACAATGCCCAGGGTTTATAGCATGGCGCAAGCCCTGACCCTGGCCTACAACCGGGGCGCCTCGCGTCTGTCATCCGGGGGGCTTACCCTCTGGGGACAGGCGTGGGTGGACCGCCGAGACGAGAATCACCACTCGAGACATAGGGAGACTGCCTCTTGGACCATCTGGCCTGTTTTGCCCCGGAAGACCTGACCGCCGCGCAGGCGCCCGATCTGCAAGGCTTCCACTGGCGTCTGTTGGCGCAGGGAGATTCCTGGTTCTCCACCGCCCAGGCCAAGCTGAGCGCGCATGCCAATCTGCTGCAGGAACTGGTGCTGTCCAAACCAACCGCTGCGGTGAATTGCGCCGGCCAGCGGGAAAGCCTGGGCAAACTGGTGGAGCTGGCGGCGGTGCCAGAATTTGTGAACCTGTTGACCGGCCCGCAGGCGCCGGTGTGGGACGGCATTCTCCTGTCGGTGGGGGGCAATGACCTCATCCAGGCCGCCCAAACCCCCAGCCAGATGAATGGCGAGGAAGTGCCGCTGGAGCTGCGGCTGCTGCGCCGCCAGACCGAATGGGGCCCGCCGTCCGCCGGGGTTGGGCGGTATTTCTCGGAGCCGGGGTGGGCCACCTATGCCGCCTACCTGAAGGCCAACCTGCAGCATCTGCTGTCACTGCGCGACCAGGGCCCGTCCTTCGGAAAGCCGGTGTTCATCCACTGCTATGCGGTGCCGGTGCCCCGGCCAGCGGGCGCAGAAGACGCCGGCCACGGCCCCTGGCTCTACCCCGCGCTCAAGGCCTATGCCATTCCGGCTGCGGATTGGGCGGCGGTGAGCCGCCTGATGCTGATGCATCTGGCCCAATTCCTGAAGCAGCTGATGGCGGACAAGGCGGCCTTCCCCGGGCTGTTTGTCTTCGATTCCACCGCCGTGCCACTGGCCCCGGCGGCCGCAGGTGCCAGTGGCATCAGCGGGGATTGGCACAACGAGATCCACCTCAACCACAGCGGCTGCTTCAAGATCGGCCGCGCGTGGTCGGAGCATATTGAGCGGGTGCTGACAACGGGTGGGTTGGTGCAAGACAACCCGGGAGGCAGGGGCCGCCAGAGCCGGCGCTGATGAACCTAAGCCTTGGTCAGCTTCGGCCCCAGATACAGCACCTTTAGCTGCCTCGAGGGGGCGGGGACGGGCCATTCGAAATGCAGCCGAAAGAAACGGTGGCTGATTTTTCCGTGCCAATGTGCCAGTAACTCGCACGCGGGATTCTCGGGGTCTGGGAACGTCAGTGCTCTGCGGTGTTGCACCCGGTTGGTCTCCGATTCCCCACTGAAGCGAGCGCGGTCGCCTGTGAAGAACTGCTGGATGATCTCTTGGCAATCCGGGCTTTCGGAGCCATCCGGGTGTCTCTTCTCCATATAGGTGTTGAGACACTCGAGCAGCATGAGGGTGCTGTCTGAGATGATCGAATCAAACGCTTCACGTGCCAGCCGATCATCGGTATAGAGACTGTCAGGCAAACAAAGGTGGGGAAAGCGCTGCCGGGCCCCCTCGACCAACTGGCGCCAATTGATGGGCTGAGGTTGCGCATTCTGGACAGCCAGACGAAAGCTAGGGATCGTCCAGTGGTTAACGAGGTCATAGCTGCCACGCCGGTCGTCCGGAATGCCGTGAAGGACCGTCAGGGGAGAAGCAGCAAATGAAGGCGTGCTCCCCACAAAGCTGAAAGTCGAAGCCTTTTGGGCTGACTTCACCCGTCGGGCACCCTCGCCCAGGCCTCCCTCGGTCACATCGTGTCCCAGACACTCGAAATAATCGTCCGGTTCGGGTGTGCGGTCTTCTTCCACAAAAGGGCCAGCACTGTTCAGCCAGCTCAGCACCAGGCGCTTTTGAGCCGCAAGATCCGGTTGCTGAAACAACTGGGCCACTGACAACCCGGTCCGCACTTCACGGCTTGACAGCGAGCTGGTGACGTAAAAGCGTTGCCGAAGGTGCTCATACTGACGCCGGAGCGCCAGCAACTCCTTCAGGATTTCAACAAATTCGGCAGTGCTGCCGAACTGCCCCTGGAGCGAGGCATCGTTGACGTACCACCGCATGGCTCACTCCCAACCTGCCAGGGTGGCGAGATCACGCTCGGCTTGGTCAAAAAAGCCGGTCGGCCAGTCGCTCAGGTTGCCTTTTCGGTCGATCACCGGCGAGATCACGCCATGGCCTTGGGCGGTCGCTCCTGTGAAGAAGTGGGTCGTCAGTCTGTCAGGGGGCGCCAGCACACCTTCCTTCACGGCCAGCCGAATGCCGTTCAGCAGATGGTCGCTATGTGTCTCCACCACAATCTGGACGCCCGCCGCCGCAAAGGCAGCCAGCATGTGCCCCATGGCGGACTGGGCTTTGGGATGAAGATGCGCTTCAGGGCTGTCGACGACCACCAACTGGCCAGGCGCTGCGGTCAAGAGCGCCACCAGTACGGGAAAGGCGTAGGAAAGTCCATAACCTACATTGCTCGGACGACGCCATTCGCCGGTGTCACTCGTGCGGAATTGAAGATGGACCCCGGCAAAGTCGGGATCAAGCCGCGCATGAATCTGTGCGCCGGGAAACAGCGTGGCAAACCATGCATTCGCATGCTGACGCAGCGAGGTCGCAGTGGCCTCGCCGGGACAACGGCGTGCGGCCACCAATTCGTCATCAGCACGGCGGGCATACCAAAAGGCGGCAAACCGTCCATCGACGCCTACATCTGCCCACCCTTGATGGTCGGCGTCAGGAATGGGGTACGCGTCCGCCAACATGCCTCGAACGGCACCCACAAAGCTGACACCGGACAGTGTGTGGAACAGCTGTTCTTCCACGGATGAAGGTGCTGGCGCGCTCGAGCCGTCCGGCGTCTCCAACAGCAGTTCGCGCAGCTGCACCTGCCGGTCTCCCGCCCGGCACTGCATTGTCCAGGTCAAGGTCCCGGCCTCCGTCGTCAGGCCAACGCGGAAATCTGCGCGCTGGGTGCCCGTCGGAAGAACGTCGCCCACACTTCCAAGCCGAACCAGCGCGCCGTTCAGGCTGTAGGGCTCATGCCGAAGGTTCAGCTTTGCGGCCTGTGCCAGCAGCAATAGCGGCTGCAGCGCACTGGATTTACCGGCTGCATTGAAGCCAGTCAGCAAAGTGAGTGCCCCCAGCGAGAGCCTGAGAGACGTGAAACATTTGAAGTTTTCGATCCGTAGGTCCGAAATCATGGTCACGGGGCCCTGCTCAGTGCGTCCTTCAACACCGCCCTCATGCGTTCAAAACGCAGGCGAACCGCTGCAGTGCTGTTGGTGGAGTAGGTGATCGCCTTCTCAAAGGCGGGATCTCGCACCAGATCGATGACTGCAGATCGCACCATTTCTAACCGATGGGGCGCTGCTTGCAGTACCAAACGGTCAGACGTCAGCACGGACGCCACTTCAAACAATGAAATGTTGATCACGCTTCGCGGGCTCGCCCGATCCGACGCCAGTGACTTGCGGAACGCATGCTCACCAAACAGCTGGAGATGCAGGCGCATGGTGTCGCGAAAGGTTTGCAGCAGGTCGTCCGCTTCAGCGGGCTCCATCTGATTGAGTTGCGTCAGCGCCTCCCCCAGCCACCGATCCATGTCACTGGACGTGTAGGCGGCCTCCCCCAGCAGCTTGAAGGCACAGAAACGATTGATGGCCTCACGGTCTCGCATCGTTTTGTCGTTCAGCCCATGTCCCGTCGCGTGCTGGAACTCCGTGCTTTGCGCTGCACACTTCAGCCACCGGGTCGCAGGACCGCTGTAAAGGGCATTTCTCATCTGCTGCCGCGTGAGCGGCTCGCCGCTGTTCACCCGCTCGAAGATGTCCAGTCGGGCACGCTCGGGCGCCTTGGCATCCAGGATGTACAGCGTCAGTTGCGTGTCCTGGATTCGCTCCTGCAATGGGATCGGCAGTTCACTGAAGGTTCTGTTCTCCAGAATCTGGCCGCTCTTGGATGCCTGTGTGGATGCCAGTCCGACCAGCCGCAGTTGATCGTTCAGAAAATGTTCAAAGGTGGTCAGGCGCTGAAGCCCATCGACCACGATGATCCGTCCGTCCCGCGCCTCCGCCACATAGAACACCGGTAGCGGAATGCGCATGACGCAGCTTTCAATCAGCTTCGACTGCTTCTCCGGAGGCCAGACGAACTCGCGCTGAAATTCGGGATCCAGGACAAACCGTCCAAGTTTGATCCGCCTGACCACCTCCGACACGGTACGCGTCTCGGTTCTGACAAAAACGGCATCCAGCGGATACTCGCCCCATCCGTCACTGACAGCGGCGTCCTGACCTTCCCACTCACCATCGTCCGTCGAGGGCACACGTTCGCTTTGCATCGCGAAAGTGTAGAAGATCAGCTGGTTTCAGTGCTTGTCGCAGCGCGCAATCGCCAGCAGCCGGTCCATCTCTTCCGGATAACGGCGCAGGTTGTTGCTGTGCCAGCGGCCCACCAGCCACATGATGAAGGCCACGGTCAGGCCAAAGACGGTGATCGAGCCGAAGGCCGACACACCGAAGCGGGTGAGGATGGTGTACAGCGCGCCCAGGCCCAGGATGCAGGCCTGCTCGTTGAAGTTCTGGACCGCGATGGAGCGCCCCGCACCCATCAGGTTGTGGCCGCGATGCTGCAGCAGCGCATTCATCGGCACCACCAGATAACCGCCGACACCGCCCAGCAGGATCAGGAACGGCACGGCCAGCCACAGGCGGTCGATGAAGTTCAGCACCAGCATCAGCAGGCCCATGGCAATCCCCAGCGGAATCACGCGGGTGGCCTTGTCCAGGCGGATCGTCGCGGACGCCACCACGGCGCCCACGGCCGTGCCGATGGCCACCACGCCGGCCAGGGCTGACGCCTGTGTCGTACCGTAGCCCAGCGCCGCAGCCGCCCAGGCAAACACGATGTAGCGCATATTGCCGGACACACCCCAGAAGAGCGTGGTCATGCCCAGCGAAATCTGACCCAGCTTGTCCTGCCACAGGCGGGAGTTGCAGGCGGCGAACTCGCGCACCAGGCCGGTGGTGCCATGCGCCAGCGGCTGCAGCGGCGCCTCGGTACGCGGAATGCGAAGGTTGAACAGTGCGGCAATGCCGTACAGCACCACCATGAAGGCGATGGCCGCTTCTGGTGCCGTGTCGATGCCGGTATCGATGAAGGGCATGTCGAAGCTCAGCAGCACCGACGACGCCCGAGCACCCAGCAGTTGCCCGCCGAACACCGCCCCCAGAATGATGGAAGCGATGGTCAAGCCTTCGATCCAGCCATTGGCTTTCACCAGTTGGGAGGGAGGCAGGAGTTCGGTGAGGATGCCGTATTTGGCCGGCGAATAGGCCGCCGCCCCCAGACCCACGATGGCGTACGCCACCAGCGGATGCACCCCCACCAGCATGCTCAGACATCCCACCACCTTGATGGTGTTGGAAATGAACATGACCTTGCCTTTGGGAACCGCATCGGCAAAAGCACCCACAAAAGGCGCCAGTACGACGTAGAAGAGCGCAAACATGGGAACCAGGGCCGCACGCTGCCATTCGGCAGACCCGTTGGTGCGCAACATCTCGACCGCAGCCACAAACAGCGCGTTATCAGCCAGCGAGCTGAAAAACTGCGCTGACATGATGGTGTAAAAACCTTTTTTCATGGACCCGGGCTACCTGGAACTGCGGCTGGCGTCGACTTTGCGGCGGATAACGCTGGTCCACGGAGGTCAATCAGCGCTGCGGCGGGTTTATAGCATGCGCTTGTTTTCGTAACCGTCGTTCAAGCCACCCCGTCTGTGTGTTAGTTGTCGCCCACCAATCCGGGGGCCCCCGCCGTCGGAGCGGACCGGGAAGGCACAATGTCGGGCATGCCGCGCCCTATTGAAGCCCTCATCCATCAGCCCGCGTTGGCCCATAACCTGCACCGGGCCCGCGATTGCGCCCCCGATGCCCAGGTGTTTGCCGTCGTCAAGGCCAATGCCTACGGCCATGGAATTGACCGTGTCTTTGACGCTTTCCGGGGGGCGGATGGCTTCGCCTTGCTAGATCTGGACGAAGCCCAGCGCATCCGCGACCTGGGGTGGCGCGGCCCGATCCTGCTGCTGGAAGGCTGTTTTGATGCACGCGACCTGGAACTCTGCTCCCGGCTGCGCCTGTGGCACACCGTCCACTGCGAGCAGCAGATCGACTGGTTGGCCATGCACAAAACGCATGAGCCACACCGCATCTTCCTGAAACTGAACAGCGGCATGAACCGGCTGGGCTTCACGCCCAGCGGCTTCCGGGCCGCCTGGACCCGCCTGAATGCCCTGCCCCAGGTGGACGAAATCTCGCTGATGACGCATTTCTCGGATGCGGACGGCCCGATTGGCATTGATCGCCAGTGGGCCGTGTTCCAGGAAGCCACGGCCGACCTGCCAGGTGAGCGCTCGCTTAGCAACAGTGCCGCCGTGCTGCGGCACAGTGAGCGGGCCGGTGTCCGTGCCGACTGGGTGCGCGCCGGCATCATGACCTACGGCAGCGCCCCGGACTTCCCGCAGCACGACATCACCCACTGGAACCTGCGCCCGACGATGACGCTGCGCAGCCGCGTCCTGGCGGTGCAGCATCTGCAGCCGGGAGACAGCGTGGGTTACGGCAGCACCTTCATCGCCGAGCGGCCGATGCGCATCGGCACGGTGGCCTGCGGTTATGCCGACGGTTACCCCCGCCATGCGGTGCACGGCACCCCAGTGTTGGTGGGCGGCCGCCGCACCACCACGGTGGGCCGGGTGTCCATGGACATGTTGGCGGTGGACCTGACCGACCTGCCGCAAGACGGCATCGGCAGCGAAGTCACCCTCTGGGGCCAAGGCCCGAACGGCAAGGTCCTGCCGATTGATGAGGTGGCGCGTGCGGCCGGCACCATTGGCTACGAGCTGATGTGCGCGCTGGCCCGCCGGGTGCCGGTGCACCTGGACCCGCTGACCTGAACCGGCCTCAGCCATGCACCTGGCGTGGACGCCTGCGGACTGGGAGCTGGAGGTGTCCGCCATCCGCGCCAGCGGACCCGGGGGACAGAACGTCAACAAGGTCTCCAGCGCGGTTCACCTGCGTTTTGACATCCGTCGCTCCACCCTGCCCCCGGTGATCAAGGAGCGCCTGCTGGCGCTGTCCGACCAGCGCATCACCGCCGACGGGGTGGTGGTCATCAAGGCGCAGGAGTCACGCAGCCAGGAGCAGAACCGCGCCGATGCGATCGCCCGGCTGGTGGCGCTGGTGCAAAGCGTCGCCCACACACCCAAGGCCCGGCGAGCCACCCGGCCGACCTACGGGTCCCAGCAGCGCCGGCTGGCCGGCAAGGCCCAGCGGGGCGAGGTGAAATCCGGCCGCGGCAAGATTCATTGGGACTGACATGTTCAAGGCATTTCGCATCTTTGTATTGCTGGTCATCCTGCTGGTGGTGGGGGCCACGGCCTTGATGCAACGCTGGCAGGCGCAGTCCTGGCGGCGCCCCCAGGTCATCACGCTCTACCCCATCAACATGGATGGCAACCCGAGCACCGAGGCCTATCTCGACCAGCTCGGTGAAGGAGCGTTTGCGGACATCGAGCCCTATTTCCAGGCCGAAGCCCGGCGCTACGGGCTGGCGCTGAACCCGCCCGTGCGGGTGGTGCTGGGGCGACGCGTGCGGGAGTTGCCACCGCCTGTCCCCCGTGAGGCCGGCCCGCTGTCCGCCATCAGCTGGAGCCTGAAGATGCGCTGGTGGGCCTGGCGCAAGACGCCGCCCAGCTCTCCGGTGCCCGACGTGCGGCTCTACCTGCTCTACCACCCGGGTGACTTCAATGGCCCGCTGCCCCACTCCACCGGGCTGGAGAAGGGCCGCATGGGGCTGGTGCATCTGTTTGCCAGCCGGGCGCAGCAAGGGCCCAACCAGGTGGTGATTGCCCATGAGGCGCTGCACACCTTTGGCGCCACAGACAAATACGACCTCTCCACCCTGATGCCGCTGTACCCGGAAGGTTATGCCGCACCGGACCAGCAGCCCACACTGCCACAGGATCAGGCCGAGCTGATGGCCGGCCGGATTCCGGTGCGTCCAAACGAAGCGCGCATGCCCGCCACGCTGGCGCAGACCGTGATGGGCCGCAAGACAGCCGAAGAGATCAACTGGATCAAGCCCTGAGGCCGGCTTCAGCGCTGGCGCGTGGCCGCATAGATGCTGCCCAGGCACAGCGCCATGCCGGCGACCGACAGCACGGTGGGCTGCCACCCTTCCAGCACTGCTGACAACGCCAGCGCGATGACCGGAATCACCACGCCCGTCAGCGCTGCGCGGGCCGTGCCCTGGCGCTGGGCCAGCTTGAAATACAGCACAAAGGCCACCACCGACCCGAACACCGCCAGGTACAGCAGGGACGCCACATAGGAGAAGTGCCAGGAGAACTGCAGCCCCTGGCCGGTGACCACCGACATCAGCGCCAGGAACACGGCTCCGTACCCCATGCTCCAGGCCAGGACCGGCATCAAGGGCAAGCCGCGGCGGGTGAGGGTGAGCGTCAGCACATTGCCGATGCAGGCCACCAGCACGGCGCCCAGGCCGAGCAGCAAGCCGTAGGCCGCGTGAGGCCGGGCGCCGGTGGAGGCGATCTCCGGCCAGAAGATCATCACCACGCCCAGCACGCCACCGACCGAGGCGGTGAGAAAACGCAGGGACACGCGCTGCCCGAAAAACACCCGGCCGGACAAGGCATTGCCAAACACCATCAGGCAGAACAGCACCGCGACCAGGCCGGACGGGATGTAGCGCTCGGCCTCATACACCGAGTAGTAGTTGCCGCTGTATTGCACGATACCGGTGGCCAGCATCAACACATGGGCGGACCTGGGCATCCGCAGCGACAGTCCCTGCCACCGGCTCAAGCCCACCAGAATCAGCGCGGCGATGCCGAACCGCCAGGCCACCGAATTCAGCACCGGCACACCGGACGCCAGCTGATAGAGGATCACATGCCAGGTGCTGGCCCAGATCAGCGTGGGGCCCCAGAACAACCAACGATCAGACAGTTTGGACATCGCCATGGCACGGCGCCGGGTCGCGGGGCCGTGGATAGAGTCTCTAGAGGGGCGCCGTCAGAATCACCGCCGGCGCGGGAGGTCAATGCAGGGATTCGCCCTCAGGAATGAAAGAGGCCGCCTGGGTGGGCGGCCCTTGCATCCAGGAAGGGGAGGTGGCGGCCGATCAGCTCCGCTTGATGGTGGCCAGCAGCGCACCAGCGGCCACAAAGAGGGAACCAAACACCCGGTTCATCGCCTTGAGGTGGGATTCGGCGCGCAGCGCCGACAGCACCCGCGACGCCAGCGCGGTGTAACCGGCCATCACCACCGCATCGGTGAAGGACAGGGTGGCGGCAATCACGCCATATTGGGGGGCCAGATGCTGATTCAGGTCGAGGAACTGCGGCACCACCGCCAGCAGGAAGACGGTGCCCTTGGGGTTGACGGCATTGATGCCCCAGCCACGCATCACCAGTTGGCGCCGCGTGACCGGCTTGCCTTCACTGCTTTGCGCCACCAGCGGCTTGCCCGGTGCGCGCCACTGCTGCACCCCCAAGTACACGAGATAGGCCACACCGGCCCACTTGACCAGGGTGAATGCCTGCTCCGAGGCAGCGATCAGCGCACCCAGACCGGCACCGACCAGCACGATCTGCGTCAGGATGCCCAGGATCAGCCCCAGCGTGGTGAAGTAGCCGCGCTTGAAGCCGTGATTCAGTCCGGAGCTCATGGCGGCAATGGCGCCCGCGCCCGGGGACAGGCTGATGGCCCACGAGGCCGCGAAAAACCCCAGCCAGACTGACAACTCCATGTTGGACTCCTCAAGGAGCCTGAGTTTTAGCACGCCAACCCACCGCTGACGAAGGTCAGGCTTAACGAATTGTGGGGTGGGCGGCCGCTCCCGTCGCCGACCGTGACGCAACAGCGACAATCGCCGGATGGCTTCCCCCAAGACCCAATACGTCTGCTCCGAATGCGGCGCCACCAGCGCCAAGTGGCTCGGCCGCTGCCCATCCTGCAGTGCCTGGAACACCCTGGTCGAGACCGTGGCAGACAGCCCCGGTGCCGGCAAGAACCGTTACCAATCCCTGGCGCGCAGCCAGCCAGTGGCCACGCTGTCGGAGATCGAGGCCAAGGATTTCGACCGCACCCCCACGTCGCTGGAAGAACTGGACCGGGTGTTGGGGGGCGGCATCGTCAACGGCGGCGTGGTGCTCATCGGCGGGGACCCGGGCATTGGCAAGTCCACACTGCTGCTGCAGGCGGTGGATGCGTTGTCGCGGCAGATGAAGGTGCTTTACGTCACCGGCGAGGAGTCGGGCGCCCAGGTGGCGATGCGTTCGCGCCGGCTGGGGCTGGACGGCAGCCAGGTGCGGGTGCTGGCCGAAATCGGGCTGGAAAAGATCCTGGCCACCATCGAGGCCGAGGCGCCGGACTTCTGCGTCATCGACTCCATCCAGACGATGTATTCCGAGCAGCTGTCCTCCGCACCGGGCTCGGTGGCGCAGGTGCGGGAGTGCGCGGCCCAGCTCACCCGCACCGCCAAGTCCACCGGCTGTGCCATGGTGCTGGTGGGCCATGTCACCAAGGAAGGCGCCCTGGCCGGCCCGCGGGTGCTGGAGCACATCGTGGACACGGTGCTGTACTTTGAGGGCGACACCCACAGCAGCTACCGCCTGGTGCGCGCCATCAAGAACCGTTTTGGCGCGGTCAATGAGATTGGTGTGTTTGCCATGACGGAGAAAGGGCTCAAAGGGGTGACCAACCCCAGCGCCATCTTCCTCTCCACCCATGGCGAACCGGTGCCGGGCTCCTGCGTGCTGGTCACGCTGGAAGGCACCCGGCCACTGCTGGTGGAGCTGCAGGCCCTGGTGGACAGCGGTGGGCCCAGCCCGCGCCGGCTGTCGGTCGGCCTGGACCGGGACCGGCTGGCCATGCTGCTGGCGGTGCTGCACCGGCATGCCGGTGTGGCCACCATGGACCAGGACGTGTTTGTGAATGCAGTGGGCGGTGTGCGGATTTCCGAACCGGCCGCCGATCTGGCGGTGCTGCTGGCCATTCAAAGCTCCTTGCGCGGCAAAGCCTTGCCCAAAGGCTTCTTCGCTTTTGGCGAGGTGGGCCTGGCGGGCGAAGTGCGGCCGGCACCCCGCGGTCAGGAGCGCCTGAAGGAAGCGGCCAAGCTGGGGTTCTCGGTGGCTGTGGTGCCCCAGGCCAACGCCCCGAAGAAGCCGATTCCCGGCCTGACCGTACATGCCGTGGCCCGCATCGAGGACGCCATCGAGATCCTGCGCGGCATGTGACACGCCGGGTCGCATGTGACACTCCAGCCTGCATGTGACACTCCCGGTTGTTGCACCCGCCCGCCCGGCGGTTCCGTTGTTTCTTTCCTGACAGGCAAGTCCCCGCCATGCGCCCCGACTTTCCCTTCCAACCCCCTTATTACGCCGTGATCTTCAGAAGCCAGCGCACACCTTCATTACCGGATGACGGCTACGGAGCCACCCAAGGCACGGCGGATCCGATGGCCGCACCGCTGGAGGCGGCCAGCCATGGAGGCCAGGCATGAATCGCTGGTTCGGTATCGGCCTGGCCGTTGCAGCCCTGGTCATCGGCGTGCAGCTGTTCGGCTGGAAGGGCGCCATCCTGGCCTTGTCGGTCATTGTGTTCTGGCTGCTGCTGCAATTCAGCCAGCTGATGCGGGTCATGCGCACCGCCAATGAGTCGCCCCTGGGCCATGTCAGCAGCGCACTGATGCTGCAATCCCGCCTGCATCCCGGCATGACCCTGGTGCAACTGATCAAGTTGTGCCGTTCGCTTGGTGTCAAGGTCGGCCCGGACACCTATCGCTGGGCCGACACCGGCGGCGACGCGGTGGAGGTGGTGCTGGAAGGCGGCAAGGTGACGCGCTGGACCCTGATCCGGGCCGATCAGCCCCACTCGGAGGGCGATACATCGGACAACGCTCCGGCGGCGGATGCATAAAATCCCCTTCTTTGACGCACAAGGAATTCCCATGTCTTTGGACGACCGCGACGGCAAGATCTGGATGGACGGCGAGCTGGTGGACTGGCGCGACGCCAAGATCCATGTGCTGACCCACACCCTGCACTACGGCTGCGGCGCTTTTGAAGGCGTGCGGGCCTACCAGACGGATCGCGGCACCGCCATCTTCCGCCTGCGCGAACACACCGAGCGGCTGTTCAACAGCGCCAAGATCCTGCGCATGAAGCTGCCCTTCACCATCGAGCAGGTGGAAGAAGCGCAAAAGCAGGTGGTGCGGGACAACCAACTGGCCAGCTGCTATCTGCGCCCGCTCACCTGGATCGGTAGCGAAAAGCTGGGCGTCAGCCCCAAGGGCAACAAGATCCATCTGATGGTGGCGGCCTGGGCCTGGGGGGCCTACCTTGGCGAAGAAGGTCTCAAGCGTGGCATCCGCGTCAAGACCAGCAGCTACACCCGTCACCACGTCAACATCACCATGACGCAGGCCAAGACGGTGAGCAACTACACCAACTCCATCCTGGCCAACATGGAAGCCACGGATGACGGCTACGACGAAGCGCTGCTGCTGGACGCGTCCGGCTTCGTTTCCGAAGGGGCCGGCGAGAACCTGTTTGTCATCAAGAACGGCGTGGTCTACACACCGGACCTGTCGGCCGGAGCGCTCAACGGCATCACCCGCAACACCATCTTCCACATCTGTCAGGACCTGGGCCTGAAGCTGGTGGAAAAGCGCATCACCCGCGACGAGGTCTATATCGCCGACGAAGCCTTCTTCACCGGCACGGCGGCGGAAGTCACGCCCATCCGCGAGCTGGACCGCATCGAGATCGGCATCGGCAGCCGGGGCCCGATCACCGAGAAAATCCAGTCTGCGTTCTTTGATATCGTCAACGGCCGCAACCCCAAATACGCACATTGGCTGACGCTGGTGTGAGCCAGACCCCGGCGTGCCGGGGTGCGCCTGCTCGGCGTCGGCGCCCTGCCGTCTCAGCCTCTTTTCAGCCCGCAGCCTGCGCGGCGCCAGCCTTGAGAACTACATCATGAGCCAACCGAAATCCGTCGTTGAAGTCACCGCCCAAGACCTGCAGGGCCCGGGTGTCGTGTTCTGTCCGAATCCGAAGATGCCGCTGTGGAGCAACCACCCGCGCGTGTTCATCGACCTGAGCCATGGTGGCCAGGGGCAGTGTGCCTACTGTGGCACCGTCTATCGGCTCAAGGCCGGTGAAGTGCTGCCGGCCGGCCACTGACCCCAGGTGGGCCCCATGGTGCGCAAGGCCCAGTCCGCCCTTCTGCTGGCCACGCCGGAAGACACCGAAGCCCAGTTCTACGAGGCGCTGCAAACCGCTGACCTGGAACGGCTGATGGCCCTTTGGGGCGAGGAAGACGAAGTCTCCTGCGTGCATCCCGGTGGCCCTCGCGTCGTGGGCCAGGCGGCCATCCGCGCCAGCTTTGAAGCCATCTTTGGCCGCGGCGCAATTCCGGTGCATGCGGAATGCCAGCGCCGGTTGATGGTGGGTGACACCGCCATCCATCACGTGCTGGAGCGGGTGGAAATCACCAGCGAAGCAGGCACGGAAAGTGCCTGGGTGGTGGCGACCAATGTCTACCTCAAAACCGCTCTGGGCTGGCGCCTGGTGTCGCACCATGCCAGCCCGGGCACGACGCAGGACGTGAAGCAGGAACCGTCGATCGTCTCCACGGGATCGCCCACGACGCTGCATTGAAAGGCGCCATGCAGTATCAAGCGCCGCCCTGGTTGCCGGGCGGCCATGCCCAGACCATCTGGCCCGTGCTGTTCTCGAAACGCTTCACGGGCCCGGCACCGCAATTCAGACGCGAACGCTGGACGACCCCGGACGGCGACTTCGTGGATGTGGAACGACTGCTGGAGACCGGCCCGGCCACGGACACGGCACGGGATGGCTCGCCGGTGGTGGTGGTGCCTCCGGGCGCATGGCCCGGGCAGCCTGCCGCCGCACCAACGGCCGCTGCGGCCAACATTGGTTCAGAACGCCCTTTGCTGGTGCTGTTCCACGGGCTGGAGGGCAGCGTGGACAGCCAGTATGTGCAGGCGTTTGCAGCCGTGGCGGCCGAGCGCGGCTGGGCGTTTGCGATGCCCTACTTCCGAGGATGTTCCGGCGAGCTGAATCTGGCCCCGCGGGCCTATCACTCCGGGGACTTCGAAGAAATCGGCTGGATGCTGGGGCAACTGCGTGCGGCGCATCGCGGACCGATGATTGCCGCCGGAGTCTCCCTGGGCGGCAACGCCCTGCTGCGTTGGGCCCAGGAGTCCGGGGATGCCGCCCGGCAGACCGTCAAGGCGGTCTGCTCCATCTGCTCGCCGCTGGACCTGACGGCGGCCGGCCATGCCATCGGCAAGGGTTTCAACTACTGGGTCTACACCCGCATGTTCCTCAAGACCATGCGGCCCAAGGCCCTGCGCAAGCTGCGGCAGCATCCCGGCCTGTTTGACGAAGAACGGCTGCGGCGGGCCCGCAATCTGTACGAGTTCGACAACATCTTCACCGCGCCCCTGCATGGCTTCCAGGACGTGGACGACTATTGGCTGCGCGCGTCGGCCAAACCGCATCTGGCACGCATCCGTGTACCGGCGCTGGTGCTGAATGCACGCAACGACCCATTTGTGCCGGCGCGCAGCTTGCCGGAGCAGAGTCATGTCGGCGCCTATGTCACTCTCTGGCAGCCCCATGACGGCGGCCATGTCGGTTTTCCTTCGGGCAAGCCGCCCGGCCATGTTCGCACCATGCCCAACAAGGTCTGCGACTGGCTGGCATGCGCGCTGTAACACCCACCCGGAGGCTCGACGCCCATGGACCCGATTGTTGAAGCCGCACTGAAGAAATGGCCCAACGTGCCGCACTGCTACGGCTGGCTGGCGCTGGATGCCCGTGGCGACTGGTATATGCGGGATGAGCGTATCCAGGCGGCTGGCCCCTTCCCGCAGGTCAAAGGCAGCCGGATCACCCATGACAAGCTGATCGGATTCATCCACCGCAACTATGCGTCGGATGCGCAAGGCTGCTGGTTTTTCCAGAACGGGCCGCAGCGGGTGTATGTGCAGCTGGAGGCTGCCCCCTGGATCTGGCGTCTGCAGCCGGACGGGCGGGTGCTGAGCCACACGGGCCAGGAGGCGCAGATCGAGTCCGCCTGGCTGGATGAGCAGGACCGGTTGTTCCTGGTGGCAGACCTTGGCCTGGGGCTGGTGCATACGCAGGACATGGGTCCGGCGGCCGATGCCATCGAGGCCGGTCAGTGGACCGTCGAGCCGACCACGCACCGGGCATTGCTGTCGCGTTGCGCGGTGGCGTTGGAGCCGCAACCGATGATGGGGGCGCCAGGCCCTGCAGCGGGATCGGGTTCGGTGGCGGGTTCGGCAGCTACAAAGGGACCAACACCGGCTGGCTGAGGACCTTGATTCGGCGCGTCGATCGGAGGATGTGCCATCGATCGTGCCGGGGGGACGCACCGGATGATGTGCCGGACGACCTGCTGGACGACCCGCCGACGGCCTTGCGCTGTGACCCTGTCGCTTATTGCGACGCTGCCGATGCGGCGACCGGCGCCTTGGGTTCGTCAAACTTGGCGCCGCCGTTGTTGGCCATGTAGACCACGGCGCGGGCGAGTTCGAAGTCGCTGGCGTCCCCCCCCTCTTGCGGCGGCATGGCGCCTTTTCCCTTCAGCGCCGAATGCAGCAGGGCCTCGAAGCCGGTCTTCACGCGGGGGCCCCAGGCGTCTGCGTCTCCGAACTTCGGCGCGCCGAGGGTGCCGGTGGCATGGCAGGCCGCGCATTGGGCCTTGAAGATCTCTTCACCGGAGCGGAAGGCCGCAGGGCTGCTGAGGTCCTTCAGCTCGATGGCGCCGACCCGCTGGATGCGGGCGGCGACGGCTTCGGCGTCGGTGATGTCGCTGCCGGCGGCGGGTTTCACATCGCTGGAGACATAGTTGGCGGCCAGCACCAGCACCGCGATGGGGATGACAAAGGCGAAGAAGACAGCGGCGATGAGCTGCTTGGGCGTCTTGATCGGCCCTTCATGCGCGTCATGCGCCTCGGCGGCGGCGTGCGTGGCAGGGGCTTGATCGTGGGTTCCGCTCATGGAGTCCTCGTTGCGATGGGCTGGTATCGAGAAGGGAGCCGGCCGGCCGGGCTGGCCCCGACACAGCGTGCCCGGAGAAAAGAACCGGGCGCAAAACCGAACAAAGTATAGCCAGCGCACCTCTTTGGCACCCTGGGGCTTTCGTCAAGAACGAGCGATGTTGGTGCGTTGGCATACGCACGGGTGACACTGGTGGGACAGGGTCGGGGGGCCGGGGTCTGGTGTTGTCTGAGGCCGGGGAGGCGCCCGGCATCGAGGACTGGGAGAGAGTGTGGAAGCGAGTGTGGAAGCCGAAGCTCATCACGCTGAGGCGGGTGAAGCGCGTACGCAGGACAATGCGGGGAAGCGGGTTCGAACACGCTTGTTTCAAGGAATGCGCGGGGAGGCTCAGAAACTGGCTAGAATGCGTGCTTTCCGCGACCGTGGTGAAGTGGATATCATTGGGCCCTCCGAAGGCCTAGTCGCAAGTTCGATTCTTGCCGGTCGCACCAGAATTCAGCCGAGGCGGTAGTGCTGGCTTTCCAAGCATGGATAGCTGCCCAGCACTTTCAGGCCGATGCGCAAGATCCGCCCGATCCGCAAGATCCGCACCAACGGGACCCACCAGGGTCCCGTTTTGCTTTGCGCTTCACACGAACCTCAGTAACCGCAGCGGTGAAACGGGGCGCGCCCTCGGGCCCCCACCCAACACCGTGCAGCAAGGTCAACCACCGGCGACCAGCGACCAGAACGACGCCTTGCGTCCATGCTTTTCCCGAAGCAGCGCCACAAACTCCTCGTGCGTTGCCAGCGGTGCAAGATCCTCCCTCGACATCAAGGTCAGCGACTCCAGGTAGCGCGCCGCGTGACCATACGCCCGCGTATTCGCGCGCTCCAGGATGTTGATCAGCAAGGCCCGATAGACGGCCGTCGCGCCTTTGAGCCGCCCGCCATCGACCAGCGTCTTTGCCAGCATCGGCAGCCTGTAGTAGTCCATTCCATCGATGGCAGCGGCCTTCTCGACCAACACCGCCTCCGCATCGCTCTCGCGATGCAGCTCCACCAGAAGGTGTGCGGCCCGGCCTGGATCTGACATGGCCAGGGCCCCCTGTCCCGCCCGTTCCATGGCGGCCACCTGCTGCTGCGGCGTCAGTCCGTCCAGCCATTGGCGCAAGGCCTCGACCGAAGGGGATCGCTCGAAGAGTTCCTGAAGCAGGGGATGACTGAGTTCGGGCTGGCCGAGCTGTGCGTGAGCTTGCGCCAACAGGCGCTGGCGGCGGTCGTCCAGATGGCCCCAGTTCCCCTCCAGCCACTTCATGGCATCTTTCGGGCGTTCGGCCTCGAGGTACGCCTGGACCATCGATTCCTTCTGCAACGGATTGGGGTCCGATCGATAACCCAAGATCGCGCGGACCCTGACGTCCGGATCCTTCAGTGCCTCACCGATCAGCGACATGCCGGAAGACACCTTGATGACCTCGTAAGGCATGTGGGGGGCGCCTGCGTGTTGGGCCACCAGCGCGGCCATGGTCCGCTCCAGGTCGGCCACCAGCGTCCGCATCGCCGGCTCGGAAAGCAGTAGATGCGCCTCTCGAAACAAGCCCTCGCGTGCGCCGTACGCATCTGCGGTGGCCAGCGTCATCAGGCGCTGCGCCAATACGGCCTCTGGTGTTTCACACTGCGCAGCGGTCTTCAACCAGTACCTGCATGCCTTGCGGACGGCGTCGCCGATGTGTGCGCCCGAGTCGTCAGCGCTCTCGAAGAAGATTTGATCGGCCTCAATGAACGCTTGCAACAATTCCAGAGCCGCCGCAGGATCTTTCGGTGCCAGTTCCCGAGCGACCTGATCCAGCCAGAGCTCCAGCTTGGAAGCAAAGGCGCCCACGGTTTTGTAGTCGTAGTACTTCTGTGAGCGGCGCCACCCGGCCAGGGTCTTCCTGAACGCCGTCGCAAGCTTGCTGGGGTTGTCTGCGACCTGTAGCCGCTCCAGGCGCTTTTGCACATCCGGAAAGTCTTCCGCCAGTTCCAGCAGGAGGTCGGCCAGCGTGGTGGCCGGTTGGCGGTACAGAAAGGTTTTCAGATCTTCGGTGGGCATGCCGTCAGCCTACCGGATATTGAACCGCGCCCGGTCGGTCCTGATTCAAGACGCGGCACCACGGGGCCAGCACTGCGCACATCAGCCCACCGGACGATGCCACCCAAGCAGGCGAATCAGCATTCTCGGCCGCATTCGACCGCCTCGTTGAAGACTTCGGGGCACTTCACCTCGTTGTTGACACGCTGCAGAGCTTCAGCCCCGGTTCAGCCCCGATTCAGCCCTGGTTCAGCCACCGAGATTGAGAACCCGGCCCTCGAAGCGGGCTGGCGCCAATCGCTCCCGTCCACAACAGCTGCCCTGACGCCCCAAGCGGCGCCCGCCCCCGATACAGCCGCACCTCCAGCGCCAGCGCCCAGTCCTCCGACGCAGCAGCCACCAGGCGTCCCGCCTGCATGTCATCTCTCACCAGAATCTCCGGCAGCCAGGCCATGCCCCGCCCATCCAGCGCCATCGTGCGCAGCACCGAGGCGAGTTGCGCGGTCAGCACCGATTGCGAGACCACCTTCAGGTAGTCGCGCCCCTTGAGCTCGCGCAGCAGCCGGCCCAGCCCGGAATCCTCCCCATAGGTCAGACCCTCACCCACCACCGTGCCATCGGCCTCCAGTCGATGCTTCGGCTGGCCGTCCCCGCCAGGCACACTCACCGGCACCAATCGGTCCCGTCCCACCACCGCATACTCATAACCCAACTCATCCAGCGAGCTCTTCACCTGCGGATGCCCATGGATCAGGGCCAGCTCCACCTTGCCGGTGAGCAGCAGCGTCTCGCACTTTTGCATACCGTCCGAGTCCAGCTGGATCGGACCGAGATGGCCCGCATCTTCGACGCCCCGAAGCCAGCCCGGCAGGAAGCTGAACGACAACGCATGCGTGGCCGCAATGCGCAGCGTTCGCTCGCTGGCCGCCGCGACCGCTCTCGCCTCCACCGGCACACGCGCCACATGGGCCTGCAATTCTTGCGACGCGCGCCGGAACCATTCGCCCGCTGCGGTCAGCCGCGCGGGCTGCGAACTGCGATCAAAGAGGTCGACGCCCAGCCATTCCTCCAAGGCACGAATGCGTCGGCTGAAGGCGGGTTGAGTCATGTGCCGCTCGGCCGCCGCCCGCGAGAAATTGCCCGATTCGGCCAAGGCCATGAAGTCATCAATCCAGCTCAAATTCAGCGTCATCGCGGCGGTGCTTTCAAAGCATCAAAGACTAAAAAAACAGTATTGGCCGAGTCGATGTGCTCGGGCGCAAGATGCCCGCCATCCCCAGACAGACGTGGAGACATCCCGTGAAAATCGTTGAGATCCGTGAAAAGACGTTCCCCATCAGCAGCCCCATCCGGAACGCCTACATCGACTTTAGCAAGATGACCTTGAGCCTGGTGGCCGTCATCACCGACGTCATCCGCGATGGCAAGCCGGTGGTGGGCTATGGCTTCAATTCGAACGG
The DNA here is from genome assembly GCF_026625885.1 of Roseateles sp. SL47. Taxonomy (NCBI): domain Bacteria; kingdom Pseudomonadati; phylum Pseudomonadota; class Betaproteobacteria; order Burkholderiales; family Sphaerotilaceae; genus Roseateles; species Roseateles sp. SL47. The sequence goes on from NZ_CP113068.1 coordinate 986,535, forward strand.
CCGCTACGGACAGGGCACGTTGATGCGCGAGCGCTTCATCCCTCGCATCCTCGACGCCAACCCCGACTCGTTGCTCGACGCCACCGGCAGCAACCTGGACCCACACAAGGTGTGGGATACCCTGTTCAAGAACGAAAAGCCCGGCGGCCACGGCGAACGTTCTGTTGCCATTGGCACCATCGACATGGCCATCTGGGATGCCGTGGCCAAGATTGAGGGCAAACCGCTGTTCCAGTTGCTGGCCGACCGCTACGGCAATGGCCAACCTGACCGCAAGATCTTTGTCTACGCTGCCGGGGGCTATTACTACCCGGGACAGGACCACGGCAAGCTCAAGGATGAAATGCGCAGCTACATCGATCGCGGCTACACCGTGGTCAAAAAGAAGATCGGCGGCGCCTCGCTGGACGAAGACCTGCGCCGCATCGACTCCATCCTGAGCGTGCTGGGCGACGGCCAGAAGCTGTGCGTCGATGCCAACGGGCGCTTCGATCTGGACACCGCCATTCAATATGCCAAGGCCCTCTCCCAATACGATCTGTTCTGGTATGAAGAGCCGGGCGACCCGCTGGACTTCGAGCTGCAGGCCACTCTGCGCAATTACTACAAGAACCCGATGGCCACAGGGGAAGACCTGTTTTCCATGCAAGACGCCCGCAACCTGATCCGTTATGGCGGCATGCGCCCAGACCGCGACTACCTGCAGTTCGACTGCGCGCTGAGTTATGGTCTGGTGGAGTACTTGCGCACGCTGGAGATGCTGAAGGAGCATGGCTGGTCGGCGCGCCGCTGCATCCCGCATGGCGGCCATCAGATGTCTCTGAACATCGCCGCCGGCCTGGGTCTGGGCGGCAACGAGTCCTACCCGGATCTGTTCCAGCCGTTCGGTGGCTTCCCCGACGGCGTGACGGTCGAGAACAGCTACATCACCATGCCGGACCTCCCCGGCATCGGCTTTGAAGGCAAGTCAGACCTCTACAGCGTGATGAAGAGCCTGTCGGCGTAATCGACCTGGGGGATGGGCAGCGCAGTTGCACGCGCCCAGTCCCCAGCAGGAATGCACAGCCCTCGGGCCACCCCCATTGGGGAGGAGGCGTCCGGTGGGCATGCGGTCATTTCGCACTCCTATACTCGCCGCGCCAAAGGACCTGGCCAGTCAGTCGACAGAAGCCAGGCGGGCGATCCATCAGGGAGGACTTCATGACTACATTCCAACGCCAGTTCACCGTGGCGTCTGCCACCGCCATGGCTGCCGCTGTCACCGCATTGCTGGCAGGTTGCGGCGGCGGCGCCGACAACAGCGCCCCCACCGCCAAGGCCAGTGCCGTGGCCACCAGCACGGACACGCCGACGCTCAGCGCCAATCAGGCGTCGTTTGAAGAGTTTCTGCTGCGGCCTTCCGAGGGCAGCTATCTGCTGCACTGGAACCTCAATGTCTCCGGCGCGCAGTACAAGGGCATCAACTTTGCGTTTGCAGACATCGGCACCCTTCCCGCTTCTCCGCTGACCAACGGGCCGCAGTTCGCCCCTCAAGGTGCGGCGGTCAACATGACCAAGACGTTGGGCGTGACCATCCCCGGCCCGACGCGGGTGCTGAAGGACGGCGTCATCCTGGTGCTGCCGTTTACCCTCACGAACCAGGTGTCTTACGTGGGCGACAACGTCCGTGTGGATGCGCTGGCGTCGGACAACACCACAGTGGCCTACTCGGCCATCCGCTCCAACTATGAGACGGTGGCGCTAACCGGCACCCTCGCCGCCACGCCGGCGGACTTTGCCCACTTCCACGATTCCATGTTCTCCAACCCGGCGGTGCTGGAGGCGACCGCCACGTACGCCGCAGGGGCGAAGTACATAAAGTTCACCAAGACCAACCTCGGTGACCGCTATAACGCCGGCGACTGCGGCGCCACCACCACCACAGCCGACATTTCGCCCTGCCGCACCAATGCCACCCTGACCACCGTGCTGGCAGCCGGCCAGCGCTCCAACAGCGACGGAACCACGTACTACCTGGCGGACGGCACCATCCGCACGATGGGCGGCGTGCAGATCTGGGTGGCCAACAAGCCGCGTCCGAAGTCCGCCAACTACAGCTACACCGAAGAGTTCCGCACTTACTTCGAACTCAACGGGAATGTCTACACCGGTTCGCTGATCAAGGACGGCACCGTGCTGGGTGGCAGCTATTACCTGTCCAACATCAACGGCACCACGGTGGCCACGCGCTATACCTTCCTGCCATTCGACATCCGCATGAACAAGGCTGCATATGACAGCCTGGTGGCCGCCATGAAGATCTGATGGGCCCCACCTCGTGGTGGTTGCGATGGCTCCCTGCACAGGCCTCCCCCAACGGGAGGCCTTCTTTTTTCCGGCGCACTCCCCCGCAAAAACCCTTGGCTCGCCGGGCCATTGCTGCTTCACTTAGCGTGTGGCCTTGCCTTCTTCTCCCACGCCCACATCACCCACATCACCTTCTGGAACACAGCCATGGAATATCGACAACTCGGCCGCTCCGGCCTCAAGGTGCCCGCGCTCAGCCTGGGCACCGGCACGTTTGGCGGCAGCGGGGACTTCTTCGAACGCTGGGGCAGCACCCAGGGGGATGAAGCACGCCGGATGGTGGACATCTGCCTGGAGCACGGTCTGAACTTCTTTGACACCGCCGATGTCTACTCGGCGGGCCGCTCGGAGGAGGTGCTGGGGCAGGCGCTGAAGGGCCGACGCGACCAGGCGCTGATTTCGAGCAAAGGCACCTTCACCATGGGCAGCGGGCCCAATGACGTGGGCTCCTCTCGCTATCACCTCACACGTGCGGTGGAAGCCAGCTTGCGCAGGCTGGAGACGGACCACATTGACCTCTACTTCATGCATGGCTTCGACGCGCTCACGCCGGTTGATGAAACCTTGCGCGCGCTGGATGACCTGATCTCCAGCGGCAAGATCGGCTACATCGGCGCATCCAATTTCTCCGGCTGGCATCTGATGAAGGCGCTGGCCACTTCGGAGAAATATGGCCTGGGCCGCTATGTGGCCTACCAGGGCTATTACTCGCTGATCGGCCGGGACTATGAATGGGAGCTGATGCCGCTGGCATTGGACCAAGGCGTGGGCACCATGGTGTGGAGCCCGCTGGGTTGGGGCCGGCTCACTGGCAAGATCCGTCGTGGTCAGGACACGTCCCAGGGTCGCATCGCTGCTGGCGGCGCGGTGGGCGGTCCGCCGGTGGAGGACGAATTGCTGTTCCGGGTGGTGGATGTGCTGGACGAGATCGCCCGGCAGCGTGGCAAGACCGTGGCACAGGTGGCGCTGAATTGGGTGCTACGCCGGCCCTCGGTCGCCAATGTGGTCATCGGCGCCCGCAATGAGGAGCAACTGCAGCAGAACCTTGGGGCGCTGGGGTGGGAACTCTCCAGCGAGGAGATCGGCCGTTTGGATGACGCCAGCCGCAAGGAGCCGGTGTATCCGTATTGGCATCAGAAGGGGTTTGAGTCTCGTAATCCGAAGCCGACGCGGTGGTGATGGTGATGGGCCCGGACGGCAGGGAAACGGCCCCGCTCGGGATTCGACCCACGGCAGCGGTTGGGCCCACGCTCCTTCAACGCAGGCCTGCACTCGATCCGGCGCCTCTCACGCCGTGATGCTTCCGTCCGCCAGGTGCAGCGCCTGCTCGCCAAAGCGGTCCAGGTCCTGCGGATCGTGGGTGATCATCAGCATCGGGATGCCGATGTCATCCAGCAGGCCCTGCAGTTCCGTGCGTGTCTGCTCCCGCAGCGAAGGGTCCAGCGCGGAAAACGGCTCATCCAGCAGCAGCGCTCGGGGTTCGTTCACCAGCGCACGCGCCAAGGCCGTGCGCTGGCGCTGCCCACCGGAGAGCTGATGCGGCCATTGGTCCGCCACCCGCTCCAGGGCCAGCGCCCGCAGCCATCGCTGCACCGGTGCCGAGCGATCGGCACGTCCGGGATTGAACCAGCCTCGATGCAGGCCAAAGGCGATGTTCTGGCGCACCGTCAGGTGGGGGAACAGCGCATAGTCCTGAAACAGATAGCCCAGACGGCGTGCTCGGGCCGGCACGTCGATGCGCCGGGCGCAATCAAACAGCGCCTCGCCATCCACCCGGATGCGTCCGTCATCCGGCCGCAGCAGTCCGGCGATGGCCTGCAAGGTCAGGCTCTTGCCAGCGCCAGACGGGCCAAAGATCACCGTGCGACGCGCTTGCGTCTGAAACCGCACATCCAGTTCGAAATGACGCCCAGGTGCACCCACGCGCAGGCGGATGTCCACATCAAAGCTCATCGGGCCTCCCTCCTTGGGGCGCCTGCTGTCGTGCCAGGCCCCGGCAAGCCCACAGGCTGCGCACGGATCACACTCATGCCAGCCCCTTGGGTCGAGCCAGCCGTCCGGCGCTCAACAACACCACCACGCAGGTGACCGAGATCACCAGCACCAGCAGATTGGCCGTGTCGTCCTGGCCGGCCTGGACGGCTTCATAAACAGCAATCGACAGTGTCTGCGTCTTGCCGGGGATGCTGCCCGCCACCATCAGCGTGGCGCCAAATTCACCCAGTGCGCGCGCAAATGCCAGCAGCACACCGGCCAGCACACCGCGCCAGGCCATCGGCAGGCTCACTCGGAAAAACAGCGCCCACTCGCCCAGCCCCAGCACCCGGGCGGCCCGCTCCAGTTGCGGGTCCACGGCCTCGAATGCAGCGCGGGCCGACTTGGCCACCAGCGGAAAGGACACGAGGGCCGCAGCCAGCACCGCCCCCTGCCAGGTGAAGATCAGCTGGATGCCGAAGTGCTCGTACAACCAGCCACCCAGCCAGCCACGCCGGCCGATCACCACCAGCAGGTAATACCCCAGCACCGTAGGGGGCAGCACCATCGGCAGGGTCAGCACCGCATCCAGGACTTCCCGTCCCGGGAACCGGCAACGGGCCAAGGCAAAGCCGGCAGCCACGCCCAGCACCAGGTTGATGAGCGTGGCCCACCCCGCCACCTTCAGGGACAGGGCCAGGGCGATCCAGGCGGCTTCCATCGAGCCGGCGTCAGGGCTTGGAGAAGCCGTATCGGGCCAGCACCGCCTGGCCGTCGGGCGACATCACGTAGTCGATGAACGCCTTGGCGCCGCTGACATTGGGCGCCTGCTGCAACGCTGCCAGCGGATAGCGGATGGGCGTGTCGGTGGGCACGGTCAGCACGATGCGGACTTTGTCCTTTTGCACCAGCGCATCGGTGCCATACACAAAACCGGCTTCGGCTTCGCCCCGGGCCACATAGTCCAGGGCCTGCCGCACGTTCTGCGCGTACACCGCCTTGGGCTCAACGACCGGCCACAGCCGCGCCGTTTCCAGCGCGCCCTTGGCATAACGACCAGCGGGCACACCTTCGGGCTTGCCGAGGGCCACACGGCGCACCGTGGGCTGCTGCAGGTCCGCCAATGACCGCAGCGGCAGCCCCCCTTCCACCGGGGTGATCATGACCAGGGTGTTGCTGACGAAATCGCGTCGTGTGCCCGGGGCCAGGAGTTGCTGCTGTTGCGCACGGTCCATGGTGTCCTGGTCGGCCGATGCGAAGACATCCACCGGGGCGCCCTTGGCCATCTGGGCCAGCAGTGCATCGGATGCCGCGAAGTTCAGTTGAACCCTGGTGCCTGGATGACGCGCTTCAAAGGCGGGCGCCAACGCCTTGAACGCATTGGTGAGGCTGGCGGCGGCGGACACCGTCACGTCAGCAGCCTGGGCGGCCATGGACAGCAGGCTCAGCCCCAGGCCGGCGCCGGCCACCAAGGTCTGCCCGATGCCGCGTATCCAGCCACGGCGGCCGCTGCTGTGGTCCAACCTGGCGACCGATCCCGAATGTTCTTGATGGCTCATGTGCGCTCCTGCGGGCACCGCCACCCGACGCGGCAATGCCGGAGCGCAATATATCGCAGGATATGGCGGTGGGTGCCGCCAGGGGTTTCGCGCCCAGCGTGTCAGGTCGGCGCGCCCCCTCGGCCCAGCACATTCAGCGGGATCTTCAGGTAGCTGACCCCATCGGCCTCTGCCGGTGGCAGCTGCCCCGCACGGATGTTGACCTGCAGCGACGGCAGGATGAGCGTGGGCACGTCCAGCGTGGCGTCTCGCGCCGTGCGCATCTGCACGAAGTCGTCTTCACTCACGCCGTCGTGCACATGGATGTTGTGGGCGCGCTGGGCTGCCACCGTGGTTTCCCAGGCCGGTCCGCGCCCGGCGGGCGGATAGTCGTGGCAGACAAAGACCCGGGTGCGTTCCGGCAGGGCCAGCAGGCGGCGTACCGAGCGAAAGAGCGTTCTTGCATCCCCACCCGGAAAATCCGTCCGCGCCGTGCCCACATCCGGCATGAACAAGGTGTCGCCGACAAAGGCCGCGTCGTCCATCAGGTAGGCCATGTCGGCGGGTGTGTGGCCCGGCACCAGCACCGCCTGCGCTTCCATCTGACCGATGGTGAAAATCTCGCCGTCCTTGAACAGATGGTCGAACTGGGCGCCGTCCGGGAGGAAGTCCCGCTCCAGGTGGTAGAGCTTCTTGAAAGTGCGCTGAACCTGCGTGATCTGCTCGCCGATGGCGATGCGCCCGCCCACCTGCTGCTGCACATGGCGGGCGCCCGAGAGATGATCCGCATGGGCGTGGGTTTCCAGAATCCACTGCACCGTCAGATCGTTGGCGCGGATGTAGTCGATCAGCCGGTCCGCCTGCTCGGTGGACGTGCGGCCGGATTTCATGTCGAAGTCCAGCACCGGGTCCAGCACGGCGGCTTCGTGGGTGGCGTTGTCCGAGACCACGTAGGACACGGTCCAGGTTTTGTCATCAAAGAAGGCTTGAACGGTGGCGCGTGCAGACATGACAGGTCTTTCTTCAATCTATTGATTGATAGTTTATTGATTGATATATTGAAGTCAAGTTCAAGGAGTTCTCCATGTCCGCTTCAGTATCGGCCTCCATGCCAGCATCGGTGCCGGCAGCCTCAGTCGAGACCGATCTCTCCGATGTTCCTCCCCAGGTACTGGAGGTGGAAGCATTGCGCCTGGCCGCCGCCCAGGCGGTGGCGGCGCTCAAGGTGATGGCCAATGAGGACCGGCTGCTGCTGCTGTGCCAGTTGTCGCAGGCGGAGATGAGTGTCGGCGAGCTGGAGGCGACGTTGGACATTCATCAGCCCACCTTGTCCCAGCAATTGGGGGTGCTTCGCAACGAAGGCGTGGTGAATACCCGCCGGGAAGGCAAACGCATCTGCTACAGCCTGGCCGATCCCCGTTTGTTGCAGGTGCTGCAGCTGCTGCACGCGCTCTATTGCCCCAAGGACTGAGTCATGACCCTGGACTGGAATGCCTTCACCCCCTGGGCCTCCCTGGCCGGAGGGCTGCTCATCGGCGTGGCTGCGGCCTGGCTGGCCTGGTTCAACGGCCGCATTGCCGGCATCAGCGGCATTCTGGGCGGGCTGCTGACACCCCGCCCCGGCGAAACGCGCTGGCGCCTGGCCTTTGTGCTGGGCCTGATCGCCGCCCCAGGGGTCTATGCGCTGGTGACGACGCTGCCGCCGGTGCAGGTCGACGCCGGCATGCCGTTGCTGGTCGTGGCCGGGTTGCTGGTGGGCGTCGGTACCCGATACGGCGCGGGCTGCACCAGCGGCCACGGCGTGTGCGGACTCTCTCGGCGCTCGCCGCGCTCCCTCGCTGCCACCATCGCCTTCATGGGCGCCGGATTTCTGACTGTGTTCGTCGCCCGGCATCTGCTGGGGAGCTGAAAGAACCCCCATGACCGCCTTCACATCGCTGCTTGCCGGACTGATCTTCGGACTCGGCCTGATCCTCTCCGGCATGGCGTCCCCCGCCAAGGTGCTGGGTTTTCTGGACCTTGCCGGCGCCTGGGACCCGTCCCTGGCCCTGGTGATGCTGGGCGCCATCGCGGTTGGCCTGATCAGCTTCACGGCGGCGCAACAACGCACCCGCTCACTGCTGGACCTGCCCATGCAACTCCCCGGCAACCGCCGCATCGACCGGCGCCTGATCGGCGGCAGCCTGCTGTTTGGCATCGGTTGGGGTCTGGCGGGCTTCTGCCCGGGCCCTGCGCTGGTGGCGCTGGGCATGGGTGAAGGCAAGGCTGTGGTGTTTGTGGGGGCGATGCTGGCGGGGATGAAGCTGTTTGACTGGCTGGAACAACGCAAGCCTGCCGCGCCGCAGCCGGTGCCTCCCGACGCGCGCTGAACCCCGAGGCGGTGACCGCGATCGGTCGGCCGTCCACCCGGTCCATCACATGGCAGTGGCAGCGGCAACGGCAACGGCCCCCACTGCCGAGCCGACGCTCAGGCGCCGTCCGCCAGCATCTTCATCAGCTTGCGGATGTCCCCCGCGCAATGCGCCATCGCATCGGCCTCGATCCGGCGGTACAGCGTCACCAAGGCGCGTCCGCTTCGGGTCAGCTCGCTGCCCCCGCCTTGCGCGCCCCCGGCGGCCGTGGCCACCGCAGGCTCCCGCAGCGACTGATTCAATTCATCGATCAGCAGCCAGGCGCGCCGGTAGGACATGCCCAGCGACTTGGCCGCCGCCGTGATCGACCCGGCCTCATCCAACGCCTCCAGCAGGGCGATCTTTCCCGGCCCGACGGCGATCAGATCGCCTTGCGTGACCCGCATGCGCAGTTTGAATTCCGACACGATGCGCCTCAGCCCCAGGGGGTTTCGGTGGAGCCCGACACCGGTCCGGGCGCCAAGCGCCAGCAGGCCCGGCCCGCCGCTTTGGCGGCATACAGCGCGTCATCGGCGCGGGCCAGGAAGGCCACCTCGCTCTCGGATTCCGCACTGGTGCAGGCGATGCCAATGCTGGTGGTCATCGCGACCGGCGACCCCATCACCATCAGCGGCGCGCTGACCACATCCAGCAGCTTTTGCGCCATCGGGCCGACATCTGCCGGCCCGATCAGGTTCTCCACAATCAGCACGAACTCATCTCCCGCCAGGCGGCACAGCACATCGGTTTCACGCACGGCGCCCCGCACCCGCTCGGCAAAGGTCTGCAGCACCACGTCGCCGGCCGCGTGGCCCAGGCTGTCGTTCACCTGCTTGAAGCGGTCGAGGTCCATGAACATCAAGGCCAGGATCTTGCCACTGCGGCGGGCACGCGCCAGGGCCTCGGACAAGCGCTGGTCAAACTGACGGCGGTTGGGCAGGGTGGTCAGCGGGTCCACCCGGCTGAGCTGGTCCAGTTCACGTTCCACCTGCTTGAAGGCCGTCACATCGGTGCTGAGGGTGTAGACACCCGCCACCGTGCCGTCCGGCCGCAGGTCCGGCACATATTCGGTCAGCAGGTCCCGCACCACGCCGTTGGATTCAGAGCGGGCCTCAAAACGCTGCCGCACACCGGCCAGAGCGCCCTTCAGCGCGGGCTGGCGCTGCTCATACAGCACCGGGCCGATGGTTTCCAGCAGCGTTCTGCCCAGCGCCGCCTCCGGCTCGGTGCCCAGCCAGGTGCGGAAGGTGGCGTTCAGGAAGCGCAGGCGCTGCTCAGCATCGATGTAGGCGATCAGCACGGGCAGGTTGTCGGTGATGGTCCGTAGCCGCCGCTCGCTGGCTTCCTGGCGCTGCATCGCATCCTCCAGCGCCAGCGTGCGCGAACGCACTCGTTCCTCCAGCGAGGCATTGAGCTGGGCCAGCGACGCATCCTGCTGCGCCTGGCGTCGCGCCAGCTCGGTCAGCGCATGCGAGAGCACTGCGGCTTCACGGTAGCCGCCAACCTCCGGCAGCGCCGCATCACCGAGATGCTGGCGGTTGGTGATGGCGCGGGACAGCTGGTTCAACGGCCGTGCCAGCCGACGGGCTTGCCACCAGCACAGGGGCACCGCCAGCGCCAGCAGAATCAGGGCGCTCAAGACAATCTGCTTGCGCAGCTGGTCGTAGTCCTGCAGGGCCACGCTCACCGGCTGGCGCACCATCACCGTCCAGCCCAGGCCCGGGTAGGGGCCGTACCCCTGCGTGGGCACACTGATGGCGAAGTAGTCCACGCCCTCAAAGCGTTGACGGCGCAAACCCGCCGCTGCATCGGGCGGCAAGGCCAGCTTCTTGCCTTCCATGTTGGCCGCGCCCAGGATCACCAAGCCGGCCTTGGAGAGGATCAAGGCGTCCGCCTGGTGGCTGGCCATGGTGGCATCGATCAGCTCGGACTTGATCTGCCGCGCCCAGCTCCAGCTCAGGTGGGCACCAAACACACCACGCAGCCGGCCGTTGTTGTCCAGCAGCGGGATCGCGAAATCAACAAACCGCCACGGGTCGCTCTGGCGCGGCAGCAACCGCTCCAGCAATACGGCGGCGTGGATATCCCCGACAAAGGGCCCGCGCTGGGCGCCCTGGAACCAGGGCCGCTGCGACACATCCACCCCTTCCAGCAAGCCGCCGGCCGCCGCCAGAACCTTGCCGTTGGTGTCCGCCACCCCCAGCCAGGCGAAGTGATCAAAGCCGATCTGGATCTGGTCCAGCGCGCGGCGCATCTCGGCGGCATCCAGGCCCCGGAAGGTGTCGAGCTGGGCCAGCACCCGCACTTCCTTGAACTGCTGGGCCATGCCTCGGTCCAGGGCATCCCGGAAGTCAATGCCGACCTGACGCAAGGACTGCACCGCCCGGCGCTCCGCATGGGCGCGGGCGAAATTTTCGATGAGCACCACAGAACTGAGCAGCGCCATCGCGACTGCAGAGAGCACCACGGCGGTCAGCCAACGCCCCATCGAGGCCCGGGAGCCACGTTGGGGGACAAACGCCGTCTCTGCGGCAGCATCCCGTGGGGGCGCCGTCAACCCGGCAGGCGGACTGGCGGGCGGCATGGCGCCGGACGCAGCCCCAAGAGCGTCTGCGGAGTGGGGAGAGGTCTCGTCCGGCGTCGCGATCTGCATGGCGGCATTGTGACGAGTTGCCCCGCCTTGGCGCAACGCGGGATCGTGTTGGTGCACCACAACGGGGACGGTGTAACGTCAAGCACCGCCCCGGATCGCCAACCGCACCAAATGCGGTCATGTGGGTGGACGCCTCCGGGATCTGCAACGGTGGGCATGCCCAGGCACTGGGCACGCCCCTTGCAATCCCTCCGACCGGACCGCCCCGACGGCCCGTATTTGGAGCCTTCATGCATGCGCTGACCCTGCCGGCCTCCGGCCATTACGATGAAATGTTGCTGCAAAGTGGTGCCATCCGGCCCAGCTACCAGGCTTTTGCGGACTGGCTGCATGCCCAGACGCCGGAAGCCCTGGCCAAGAAGCGGGCCGAGGCCGACCTGCTGTTCCACAAGGTGGGCATCACCTTTGCGGTGTATGGCGACGAAGCCGGCGCGGAGCGGCTGATTCCCTTCGATACCGTGCCCCGCATCGTGCCCGCCGATGAATGGCGCATGCTGGAGCAGGGCCTGCGCCAGCGGGTCAATGCACTCAACCGCTTTCTCTGGGACATCTATCACGACCATGAGATCGTCAAGGCGGGCCTGATCCCGGCCGAGCAGGTGTTTGCCAACGCCCAATATCAACCGGCCATGCAGGGGCTGGACCTGCCGCTGGGGGTGTATGCCCACATCACCGGCGTTGATCTGATCCGGCATTCCGACGGCGGCTACTACGTGCTGGAGGACAACCTGCGAGTGCCCTCCGGCGTGAGCTACATGCTGGAGAACCGCAAGATGATGATGCGGCTCTTCCCGGAGCTGTTCGCCCGTTATTCGGTGGCGCCGGTGGCCCACTATCCTGCGCTGCTGCTCACCACCCTGCGCCAGGCCAGCCCGGCCGACAACCCGACAGTGGTGGTGCTGACGCCTGGCCCGTTCAACTCCGCCTACTTCGAACATGCCTTCCTGGCGCAGCAGATGGGCGTGGAGCTGGTGGAAGGCCAGGACCTGTTCGTCAAGGATGGTTTTGTCTTCATGCGCACGACGGTGGGGCCGAAGCGGGTCGATGTGATCTACCGCCGCATTGATGATGCCTTCCTGGACCCGCTCGCCTTCCGTGCCGACTCGATGCTCGGAGTGCCCGGCCTGCTGTCGGTGTACAAGCAGGGCCATGTGGTGCTGGCCAATGCCATCGGCACCGGCGTGGCGGACGACAAGTCCATCTACCCCTACGTGCCGGACATGATCCGTTTCTACCTCGGCGAGGAGCCCATCCTGCACAACGTGCCCACCTGGCAGTGCCGCAAGCCGCAGGACCTGGACCATGTGCTCAACCACATGGCGGACCTGGTGGTGAAGGAGGTGCACGGCGCTGGCGGCTACGGCATGCTGGTGGGCCCGGCCGCCACGGCGGCCGAGGTGGCGGAATTCCGGGAGCGGGTGAAAGCCAACCCGTCCAACTACATTGCCCAGCCCACGCTGTGCCTGTCCAGCTGCCCGACCTTCGTCGAGCGCGGCATTGCACCGCGCCACATCGATCTGCGGCCCTTTGTGCTGTCGGGACGCGAGGTCAACATGGTGGCCGGCGGGCTGACGCGGGTGGCGCTGAAGGCGGGCTCGCTGGTGGTGAATTCGTCGCAAGGCGGTGGCACCAAGGACACCTGGATTCTGGAGAGGAGCCCCTCATGCTGAGCCGTACCGCCGCCCAGCTGTACTGGATGAGCCGCTATCTGGAGCGTGCCGAGAATCTGGTGCGCATGCTGGATGTCACGCACTCGCTGTCGCTGCTGCCGCAAAGCCGCGGAGCCGCCACCGAACTGGCCGCGCCGCTGGCCGTGACCGGCACGCTGGAGGCCTACCAGGCCCGTCATGCCCGTCTGAGCGCGGAGGAGCTGTTCCGCTTCATGGGCATCGACCTGGAGAATCCGGCCTCGGTGCTGTCCTGCATCCGCCAGGCCCGGGAGAACGCCCATGCGGTGCGGGGCCAGATCACGGCCGAGATGTGGGAAGCCATCAACACCAGCTGGCTGGAAGCGCGTGAACTGGCGCGCAAAGGCGTGGCCGAACCGTCGTCGTTCTTCGATTGGGTGAAAGAGCGGTCCCATCTGTTCCGCGGAGCCACCTACGGCACGCTGCAGCGCAACGACGCCTACTGCTTCATCCGTCTGGGCACCTTCGTCGAGCGGGCGGACAACACCGCGCGCCTGCTGGATGTGAAGTCGCAGCTGATTGCGCCGGCGGTGGACACGCTCGCCCCGGTGGATGTACCCAGCGAAAGCGCCCCGGACTTCTATGCCTGGAATGCGTTGTTGCGGTCGCTGTCGGCCTTTGAGGCCTATCACGCGGCCTACCGCGACAGCCTCAATGGCCGCCGTGTGACCGAGCTGCTGATCCTGCGGCCGGACGTGCCCCGCTCGCTGCGCGCCTGCTGCGATGAAATCCGGTCCATCCTGCCGCAGATCGACTCCCGCGAAGGCGCGTCCGATGCCGGCCGCAAGGTGAAGCAGCTGGCCGGGGAGCTGGCCCTGCATCTGGAATACGGGACGGTGGATGAAATTCTGGACGCCGGCCTGCATCCGTGGCTGACGAATTTCCTGGACGACTCCGCGCGGCTGGGCCTGGCCATTCAGCGGGCGTATTTCGAGGCGCAGTGACGGCACCCCGCCCTCCCATGAGCCCTCCCCCAATGAGCCTTCCTCCCGCGCCATCACGGGCACACAACGGAACACGCCATGCACCTGCATATCTCGCATGACACCGTGTACAGCTACCAGACGCCGCTGAGCCGGAGCACCCAATACCTGCGGCTCACGCCCCGCCCGTCCCCGGGCCTGCACGTGCTGCACTGGGGGTTGCGGCTGCCGGCGGAGGCCAGCGTCTGCAAGGACGCTTTTGGCAACATCATGCATGTGCTCAGCCTGGACGGCCCGCAGGCGGACATTCATCTGCAGGCCATCGGCGAGGTGGTGACCGACGACACGCCCCCCCGGCCGGATCCCAAGGATGAATTCCCGCCGGAGGTCTTCCTGCGCGAGAGCCCCCTGACCCACGCAGACGCCGCCCTGCGCGCCTTCGCCAGCGGCTTTGCCGAGGCGGTCCGGCGGGACGCCCATGCGGCCATGCTGGCGATGATGGCGGCCGTGGGGGAGCGCATGCCCTACATCCGGGGCTTCACCGATGCCGCCACCCCGGCGGCCGAGGCCTTTGCATCGGGCCGCGGGGTCTGCCAGGACCATGCCCAGGTGTTTGCCTGCTGCGCCCGGCTGCTGGGGCTGCCGGCGCGTTACGTTTCCGGTTATCTGGCCACAGACGCCGAACATGTGGCCAGCCATGCCTGGACGGAAGTCCGCTTGCCGGACGGCGGCGCCACCTTCCCGGAAGCAACGGCCGGCGGCTGGCTGGGCTACGACATCAGCAACCAGTGCCTGGCGGACAGCCGCCATGTGAAGCTGGCCATCGGGGCGGACTATCTGGACGCCTGCCCGGTGCGCGGTGTGCGGCTGGGCGGGGGCACCGAGACGATGCGGGCGCAGGTCCTCGTGAAACCCGCCACGCCGGACCAGCAATGATCGGGCTGCTGCCCCTGCCACGAACCCCGAGGATGCGCTAACCTCCCGCGCCATGACGTACTGTGTTGCCATGCGGCTGCGCGCCGGCCTGCTGTTTGCCTCGGACTCACGCACCAATGCGGGGGTGGACCACATCGCCACCTTCCGCAAGATGAATCTGTTCGAGGTGCCCGGTGAACGGCTGGTCACGCTGCTGAATGCCGGCAATCTGGCCACCACCCAGAGCGTGGTCAGCCTGCTGCGCCAACGGGCCAACGGGGAGGGGCGGCACCTGCTCAACCTCGGCTCGATGTATGACATCGCCGAGTTGGTGGGCCGCACGGTGAAGGAAGTGGTGGCACGCGACAGCGACGGCGGCGGCCAGCTCAGCCAGGGCGTGGATTTTGGTGCCAACTTCATCGTCGGCGGCCAGATCCGCGGCGAGGCGCCGCGGATCTTCCATGTCTACCCGCAAGGCAACTTCATCGAAGCCACCGAGGACACGCCCTATCTGCAGATCGGCGAATCCAAATACGGCAAGCCGATCATCGACCGGGTGATCGACTTCAACAGCAGCCTCACCGAGGCCACCAAGTGCGCACTGATCTCGTTTGACTCGACCATCCGCAGCAATCTGTCGGTGGGCCTGCCGCTGGACATGCTGCTCTACCGCACCGACAGCTTCGCCCCCGTGCATCCGCACCGCATCACGCAGGAAGACCCCTACTTCGCCAGACTGCGGCAGGGCTGGGGAGGTGGCTTGAAGCGGGTGTTTGAACAACTGCCCGATGACGAGTGGTTCTCCCCGGAGCAACTGGGCCGCTGACCCGTCTGGCAGGCCCTCCGAGGCCCTGGGAGGCCTCTGAGGCCCCGCTTCAGTCGTGCAGCGAGGCCAGGAACTGCTGAAGTTCCGGCGTCTTGGGCGCCCCGAAGATGTCGGACGGCGGGCCGATTTCATGCACGCGGCCCTGATGCATGAAGATCACCCGGTCCGCCACCTTGCGGGCGAAGTTCATCTCATGCGTCACCATCAGCAGCGTCATCCCGTCACGGGCCAGTGACTCCACCACACGCAGCACCTCGCCCACCAGTTCCGGGTCCAGCGCCGAGGTGATTTCGTCGCACAGCAGCACCTGCGGCTCCATCGCCAGGGCACGGGCAATCGCCACCCGCTGCTGCTGACCGCCGGACAGCTGCTCCGGCATCGCATCGAATTTCTCGGCCAGGCCCACCCGCGCCAGCAGCGCGCGCGCCTGCTCGGCGGCTTCCCGCTGGCTGCGCTGCTTCACCAGCGTCGGGGCCAGCATCACATTGCGGCCCACGGTGAGGTGGGGAAAGAGGTTGAAGCTCTGGAAGATCATGCCCACCTGCTGGCGCAGCGCCCGCATGGCCATGGCGCTCTCATGCAGCAGCGGCTTGCCCGCCACCGTCAGCGATCCGTCCTGGAACTGCTCCAGGCCATTGATGCAGCGCAGCAGCGTGCTCTTGCCCGATCCGCTCTTGCCGATCAGCGCAATCACTTCACCCCGCAGCACATCCAGGTCGATGCCCTTGAGCACCTCGTTGCTTCCGTAGGACTTGCGCAGCGCAGTGATGCGCACGATGGGCACACGCGGCGCCTGGGTGGGGGTCAGCAGGGCTTCAGGCTGGGCGGCCATGGCTCTTCCTTTCCAGATATTGGGCGAACAGGCTCACCGGGAAACACAGGACGAAATACATCAGGGCCACGCAGCCGAACACCAGGAAGGGCTTGAAGCTGGCGTTGGCGATCATGCTGCCGGTCTTGGTCAGCTCGGCAAAACCGATGACCGACGCCAAGGCCGTGCCCTTGATGACCTGCACCAGAAAACCGACCGTGGGCGCAATCGCCAGGCGCATCGCCTGGGGCAGCACCACATGGCGCAATTGCTCGCCAAAGCTCATCGCCAGGCTGCGCGCGGCTTCCCACTGGCCTTTGGGCACGGCCTCCACGCAGCCGCGCCAGATCTCCACCAGATAGGCGCTGGTGTAGAGCGTCAGCGCCACACTGGCGGCCGTCCAGGCCGAGACTTCCACACCCAGCAGCGACATGCCGAAGTAGGCCAGGAACAGCTGCATCAGCAGCGGTGTTCCTTGAAAGACCTGCACATACAGCCCGATCAGGCGCGCGGTGTAGCGTCCCAGACCCAGCCGCAGGCACAGCAGCAGCCCGCCCACCACGCCCCCGCCGATGAAGGCGATCAGCGACAGCACCACCGTCCAGCGCAAGGCCAGCAGCAGGTTGCGAAGAATGTCCCAGAGGGTGAACTCAACCATGGCGGGCTCCCAGCCAGCGGCGCATCAGCGGCGCACGGGCGGCGGCGGCCGGTGCGCTGCCAAACAGGAACCGGGCGCCCACCCACAACAGCAGGCGACGCACCAGCATGCTCAGCACAAGATACAAGCCGACGGCCACGAAGGTGGCTTCAAAGGCGCGGAAGTTGCGGCTGTGGATGAGGTTGGTGGCATAGCTCAGTTCTTCGGTGGAGATCTGGCCGCACACCGCCGTGCCCAGCATCACGATGATGATCTGGCTGGTCATGGCTGGCCACACGCGCTTGAAGGACGGCGGCAGCACCACCCGCACAAAGGTCTGCACCGGCCCCATGGCCAGGCTGTAGGCGGCTTCCCACTGCCCCTTGGGAGTGGCCTGAATGCCAGCGCGCAGGATCTCGGTGCCATAGGCGCCGAGGTTGAGCGTCATCGCAATCACCGAGGCCAGCTCGGGCGACAGCTTCACCCCCAGCGACGGCAGGCCGAAGAAGATGAAAAACAGCTGCACGATGAAGGGGGTGTTGCGCAGGAGCTCCACATACACCCCCACCGTGCGGCGCAGCCAGACAGGGCCGCAGGCGCGTGCCCAGGCCCCCAGGGTGGCGGCCAGCAGCCCGAGCGGGACGGCCACCGCCGTGAGGCCAACGGTCCAGCCCAGGCCGCGCAGCAGCAAAGGCCATTCCGCCAGCACGGCGCCGAAATCGAACTCCATGGCGGCCTCCTTGGCGCCTGCGATTACAGCGGCAGCTCGCCGGTGCCGCGGCCCAGCCACTTCTTGGACAGCGCCTCCAGCTCACCAGCCTGCTTGGCGGCGGCAATGATGGCGTTGACCTTGGCCAGCAGCGCGTCTTCGCCCTTGGCGACACCCACATAGCAGGGGCTGTCCTTGAGCAGCAGCTTGTATTCGATGTTCAGGCCCGGGTTGCGCTGCATCAGGTTGGCGGCCACGGCGGCGCTGGTGGCCAACACCTGGGTCTGCCCAGCCGAGAAGGCGGCGATGGTGGCGTTGTTGTCCTCAAAGCGCTTGAACTCCAGCGTAGCGGGCGCCACCTTGCCCAGCTCCTGGTCCTCCATGGCCCCGCGTGTCACGGCCACCGTCTTGCCGGCCAGATCGGCAAAGGACTTGATGCTCATGCTCTTGGGCGCAAACACCGCCTGGTAGAACGGCGCATACGCGGCGCTGAAGCTGATGACCTTCTCACGCTCCGGGTTCTTGCCCAGCGACGAGATCACCAGGTCCGCCTTCTTGGTCTGCAAATACGGGATGCGGTTGGCGCTGGTGACGGGCAGCAGTTCCACCTTCACACCCAGCTTGGCGGCAATCAACTCGGCCATGGCCACATCCAGGCCCTGTGGCTTCATATCCGGGCCCACGAAGCCATACGGCGGGTAGTCGGTCGGAATGGCGATGCGGATGGTCTTGGACTTGGTGATGGTGTCCAGCGCCGTCTGGGCCTGCACACCGGCCACGGCCAGGCCGAGGCCGGCGGCCAGCAGCAGACGACGGGTGAGGGAAGCGCAGAACCGGGGGAAGCGGGAGGCGGCAAGGCTCATAACAAGGCTCCTAGATAGGCGGCGGGGGGATCGGAGGTGTCGTCCGGTGGCGCCTGGCGGCGTGCCTTGGACGATGAAGCGGAACGGGACTTGGGCGCAGCGGCCGAAGCGGGTGAGGGTGCTGGCGCCGGCCCGGGCGTGGCACGCGGGGCAAGGTCCGTACGCACCGCCACGGGCACCGGCACCGGTGCGAGCGCCTGCCGCAGGACATGCAGCGGGTCACTGTTGGTCGGCAGTCGCAGCCCGTCCTGCACGTGGGTGAGATGGGCTGCCATCAAGGCCTCGGCAGCGGCCATGTCGCCTTGCTCCAGCGCGTCCACGATGGCCACATGCTCCTGGCAGGACTGGTCCGCGTCATGGGACGACTGGTACAGCATCGCAATCAGCGTGGTGCGCGCGGTGAAATCGCGCAGTGTGTCCGCCAGCAACTGGTTGCCCAGGCATTCCGCCAGGCACACGTGGAAGTCGCCCAGCAGGAAGCTGCGGGCACTCACATCGTCGCCTCGCAGGGCCGCGCGCTCCTGCTGCAGATGCCGACGCAAACGACTGAGCACCGGCTTGTCCAGCTTGTGTTGCCCCTGCCGGCCCCGGATGAGTCCCAACTCGATCACCCGTCGGGCATCAAACGCTTCGCGGGCTTCTTCCTGGCTGGGCGCAATCAGATACCAGCCGCGACGGGCGCTGACGGTCACGATGCCACGGGCGGCCAGCCGGGTGAGCGCCTCACGGACGATGGTGCGACTGCAGTCGAACAACAGCGCCAGTTGCTGCTCACCCAGCCGGGTGGCGGGTGGCAGCTTCTGCGCCAGCACGGCTTCGATGATGCGCTGGCTGATGTCGGTGGCGGTGGTGCCCATGCCTTGGGCTTTGCAGCTTCCGTGCCAACACGTTCATCTGTCTTGTATGCAAGCGCTGCGCACAGGCTTGGTGTGCGCCGGGCCGGGTGGAGCGCGCCGCAGGCCCATGGCGGGGCGCTCGGATGCACTAGGTCGGTGCCTCAGCCCACGCCTGGACACACGGCCGGCATGAAAAAAGCCGGTGGCTTCCTGGACGGAAACACACCGGCTGATCTGCAGAGGGCCCTTGGAGGGCCATGCCAGTCCGACGCCCTCAGGCGCGGGCCAGGCACCCGCTCACGGGTCGACCCGCATCGAATAATCCACCGCCTTCACATCCTTGGTCAGGCGGCCCACCGAGATCCGGTCCACGCCGGTGGCGGCAATCCAGCGGAGCTGATCCAGCGCCACCCCACCGGACACCTCCAGCAGGGCGCGCCCGGCCGTGACGGCCACGGCCTCCCGCATCATGGCCTCGCTGAAGTTGTCCAGCAGCACACTGACGGCGCCCGCCGCCAGCGCCTCACGGAGCTGGTCCAGCGTTTCCACCTCGACCTGGATGGTCACCCCCGCCTGCAGGGCCTGCGCCTGCTGCAGCGCCTGGGTGACGCCACCGGCGGCAGCGATGTGGTTTTCCTTGATCAGGATGCCGTCATACAAGGCCAACCGCTGGTTGGCACCACCGCCCACCCGCACCGCATATTTCTGCGCCAACCGCAGGCCGGGCAGGGTTTTGCGGGTGTCCAGCACCACGCAGCCCTTGGGGTTGGGGCTGGCGCCTTCGATGGCACGGGCGTGGGTCCGGGTGATGGTGGCGGTGCCGGAGAGCAGCTGCAGGAAGTTCAGCGCCGGCCGCTCGGCCGACAGCAGCGAGCGACCGTCCGCCTCGATGCGGCAGACCACCGTATCGGCGCTCATGTCGGCACCTTCGTCGTACAGCCAGGTGATGCGGCTGCTCGCGTCCAACTGCCGGAACACCCCTTCGAACCAGTCGCGGCCGCACAGCACGGCGGCCTCACGCACCCGCACATGGGCTTTCACCGGTCGCCCGGCAGGGACCAGCCGGGCCGTCCAGTCGGCCACGCCGATGTCCTCGAACAGGGCATCACGGATGTTGCGCTGGCAGGCCTCGGCCAGGCTCTCGTTGTGATCAAACATGGCAGGTCTTCAGCCGGGGGGCGCAGTTATTCCGCGTCGCCGATCTGGATGGTGAGCGTCCCGAAGCCTTCGATCACGCCTTCGATGGTGTCCCCGGGCTTCACCGGGCCCACGCCTTCGGGCGTGCCGGTGTAGATCAGGTCGCCCGGTTCGAGGTGATAGAACTGCGACAGGTTGGCCACCAGCTCGGGAATGCTCCAGATCATGTCGGACAGGTCACCGCGTTGTTTCTCGGTGCCGTTCACGCTCAGCGTGATCGCGCCGGACTTCAGCTCGCCCAGCTCGCTGCGGGGCACCAGCGGCGTGATGACGGCCGAATGCTCGAAGCCCTTGCCCAGGTCCCAGGGGCGGCCGATGGCCTTGGCTTCGTTCTGCAGGTCGCGGCGGGTCATGTCCAGGCCCGCGGCATAACCCCAGACGGCGTCAGCGGCCTGTTCCGGCGAGGCACGGAACACCGGCTTGCCGATGGCCACCACCAGCTCCATTTCATAGTGGAGGTTCTGGGTGCCGGGTGCGTAGGGGATGGTGCCGCCGGACGGCGCCAGCGCGCTGGCAGGCTTGGTGAAGTAGAACGGCGGCTCGCGGTCGGGGTCGCTCCCCATCTCCCGGGCGTGTGCAGCGTAATTGCGGCCCACGCAGAAGATGCGGCTGACGGCGTAACGGGCATCGGTGCCGCGCACGGCCACAGAGGCTTGCGGGGCGGGGGGAAAGACGTAGGAGCTCATGGCTGGGCGATGTGTGTGGTGTGGAAACCAATCGTTCGAATGCACGAACCCGTGCAGCATAACCTTGGCAAAACCGGCCTGCGTTGCTAGGGTTGCGGCCATGTTTGAAGCCCGCCCCGCCGGCCAGCGTCTGGCCGTCCTGACGAGTGCCCTGTTCCTGGCCGCCTGCGCCAGCCGTGGTCCTGCCCCCAGCCGCCCCCCCGGTCCCGCCCCCGCCAGCCCCAAGGTGACGCAGTGGCCGGCCAAGGATGGCCCGGAGGCGGTGGTGCCGGCCGACCTGGACAAGATCCCGGACGCCCTGCCCCGCTTTGAATCCATCCGCAAGGGCGGGCCCAACAAGCCGTATGCGGTGGCCGGGCAGCGTTATCAGCCGCTGACGGACGATGACAAGCTGGTGCAACGCGGCCTGGCTTCCTGGTATGGGCGCAAGTTCCACGGCCGACCGACGGCCAGCGGCGAGGTCTACAACATGTATGCGATGACAGCCGCGCATCCCACCATGCCCATCCCGAGTTATGCGCGGGTGCGCAACCCGAAGAACGGGCGGGAGGTGATCGTCCGTATCAACGACCGCGGGCCGTTCCACAGCGAACGCATCATCGACCTCAGCTACACCGCCGCCCTCAAGCTGGACCTGCTGCGTGGCGTCTCGGAGGTGGAGGTGGAGCGGATCACCTATGAGGACATCCGCACCGGCGCCTGGCTGCGTGGCAAGGAGATGCCCAGCCAGCCCGGCGACCGGGCGGTGCCGGAAGCGCCGGTGTATGCGGCGGCTTCACCCACCGGGGCGCCGGAAGTGACCACAACGGTGCAGATGCGGGGCACGCAGGCGGCCACGCCATCGACCCCGGCGCCGCGCCCGGCGACGTCCAGCAACCCGTCCAGCCCGCCGGTGAGCACCAGTGCCGCCGGCAACGCGGTGGGCGCAAGCGCCGGCATGGTGCCGATCCCGGTGGTCGCGCTGCCGCCGGGCACGGATCTCGACAGCCCCAGGGATGTTCCGACGATGCCCGCCACGGCCAGCCAAGCCTCCGGCACGGCCACCAGTGCCGCCACACCGACGCCGGACGCCCCACTGCCCGCGATGAAGGTCGCGGCCGCCGCCGGGTACTGGCTGCAGCTCGGTGCCTTTTCCCGCCTGGAAGGCGCGGAGACGCTTCGGGAGCAGTTCAACAAGAGCCTGGACTGGATGGCGCCGATGCTGACCATCTTCAAGGACAAACAGCTGCACCGCCTGCAGGCGGGCCCTTTCAGCACCCGGGAAGATGCGCGCGCCGCTGCGGAAAAGGTCCGTACCGCCATGGCACTGACCCCGGTGCTGGTCGAACGGCGCTGATCTCCCCCGCCCTGCCGGACGGCGTCCAATAGAGCCGCCAGCGACCTCCAGCACCCGTCCAAGAACGCTGGTCTACGCGCCAGACCCACCTGGCTGCCCCGCGCCTTCAGAGGCAGACGCAGCCCGCGCGGGCCTTGTCCTTGTTTTGCCGGACGATGCTGCCCCCCGGTGCTCAGGGGGGCTGATTGTGTGTACGCAGGCGCTTTGCGATGATGCCGCGAATGCCAGCCCTGGACGCAGCCACCCTTCTGATGGTGATTACCGTGGTCGACGGGTTCGCCTGTGTGGTGTGGCTGCTGCTGGGCGAGGTGCTGCGCATCGCTCCACGCGCCGCGCGCCGCATTGCGCTGCATCACGGCCTGCTGGTGCTGGCCTGGTGGCCCACGCTGCCCGCCGGAGTCGAACCGCTGGTCAGCCTTCCCCTTTCATTGATCTGCGCCGGGCTGCTGACCGCCGGGGTCCGTGGGCTGATGCGCCTGCGGCATCAGCTGATCGACGTGGTGGCGATGGTCCTGATCGGCCTCGCGGCCCACGCCGTTGTGTATCCCGACCTCACCGCAGCCCGCGCCATCTCCAATCTTTTTGCCGCCGCGCTGGCGCTGATCGCGGCCGTCGACATCCTGCGCGGCACCGGTTTTCGCCGCTTGGTCACCGCCTTGCTGGTGCTGCCGTATCTGGTGCTGGCCGGCGCAGGCCTGTGGCGGACAGGCGGCTTGTTGCAGTGGCTGCCCCTCGGCCTGGGCCTGAGCGGATTGGCCGCCAACGCGCCGCTGGCACTGCTGCGCCTGGTGGTGAACCTGGCCATCACCACCGGCCTGGTGGCCCTGGTGATGCAGCGGCTGATTGCGCGGGTGCGGCATCTCACCCGCCGCGACCCGCTCACGGGGCTGCTCAACCGCCGGGCCCTGGAGGAGCACCTGCAGCGCCTGCAGGCTCAGGTGGAGCGTGGCCACAGCCACGCCTTGCTGGTGCTGGACGTGGATCATTTCAAGCGGATCAACGACGAACTGGGCCATGCCGGCGGCGACGCGGCCCTGCGGCATCTGGCCGAAGTGCTGACCGATGCCTTGCGCACCACCGACTGCTTCGGCCGTCTGGGCGGCGAGGAGTTTGCGGTGTTGATGCCCGACACCGATGAAACCGGCGCGGTGCTGGTGGCCGAACGCTTGCGGCGACTGCTGCAGGAACGCCCGCTCACCTGGGGCGACAAGATCTGGCCGATCAGTGCCAGCGTGGGCGTGGCGGCCATGCGCTTGGGCGACGCCCGCGGCCAGGATGCGCTGGCCCGGGCGGATGCCGCCATGTACGCCGCCAAGGCGCGAGGCCGCAACCGGGTGCAGCGGGCGTCCGCGCAGGGAGTGGCGGCATGATGCCGGCCACCGACCCACTGAGCATGGTCGCCGCGCTGGTGGCGGTAATGGGCGTGGCGATGGTGATCTGGCTGCTGATCGCGGTCGGCCTGAGGGAATGCCGATCCGCCGCCCTGTGCCTGGCCGGAGCCAATGCACTGCAGGCGGGCGCCCTGTTGATCCTGTGGCTGGCAGAGCCGCAACTGCTCTGGCAGGACGTGGCCGCCGACCTGCTGCTGCTCAGCGGCTTCGGCCTGATTCATTCGGCGGTGCCCATGGTGGCGGAGCAACCGGCGCGATGGCCACCGGTGGTCGCAACGGTGGTGATTGCCACCGCACTGCTCACACAATTGCCGGCACAGAGCCAGCCGGTGGTGCATCTGCTGGTGCTCGATGGCACCTTGGGCGTGCTGTGCATGGTGTCCGCACGGGACACCTATCGCCTGCTGCGCGCAAGAGACCTCAAGCCCGGACTCTCCGCCCTCTTCGGCTTGCCCTTTCTGTTGCTGGGGCTGCTGCTGCTGGTCCGGCCGCTGGTGGCGGTGATGTCGCCAGGGGGCCCGCGGGACGTGGACCTGCACAGCAGTTTCGGCATTGCCTGGCTGTGGACCGCCCTGGTGCTCACGCTGGTGCTCAACGGGACGCTGGCGTTCCTGCTCCTGATGAAGCTGGTGCTGCAGATCCGCCGCCTGACGCTACGGGATCCGCTGACCGATGCCCTGAACCGCCGCGCCATGGCCGAGGCGATGGCGCAGGAGCATCACCGGATGCGGCGGGGACATCCGTACGCACTGGTGCTGCTGGACATGGACCGCTTCAAGCAGCTCAATGACACCCTGGGCCATGCCGCTGGGGATGCGGCGCTGAAGGCCCTGGTCGGCCTGCTGCAGCCGTGCCTGCGGGAGGTCGATCTGCTGGGCCGGCTGGGCGGGGAGGAGTTCTGCGTGCTGCTGCCCTATACCGATGCCGGCGGGGCGCTGCTGGTGGCGGAGCGGATGCGGCATCTGCTGGAGCAGTCGGACTTCACCTGGAATGACGAGCCATGGCCGCTGAGCGCGAGTTTCGGCATCACCGAAGCGGCCCTCACAGACACCGACCCGACCGACGTACTGCGCCGCGCGGACGAAGCGCTGTACAGAGCGAAGTCGCAGGGGCGCAATGTGGTGCAGGCGGTAGAAGCGGCAGACCGGCCGGCGCGCCCGGCCGAGGATTCAGGCCAGGGCCACCCGGTTGCGCCCTAGGTGCTTGGCCCGCTGCACGGCCTGCGTGGCACGGGCGATCAGTTGGTCGGTGGCGTAAGGCGGCGCGCTGGCCAGACCCATGCTGAGGGTCACGTCCAGGCCCGGGGACAGGCGTTGCCAGGGATGCACCGAGACGCTGGCGCGAATGCGCTCACAGACCTCGAACCCGCGGTCGGCGATGGTGTCCGGGAAGACGATCAGGAATTCCTCGCCGCTCCAGCGCAGGGCCAGGTCACTGGTGCGGGTGTTCTCGCGCAGCAACTGCGCCAGCTCCTGCAGCACACGGTCACCCACATCCCGCCCATGCCGCTCGTTGATCAGTTCCAGCCCATCGGCATCGATGAGGGCCACGGTGAGCGGGCGGTCCTCCTGCTCGGCGTTGCGCAGCAGCGGCGGCAGACGGGTTTCCAGGCAACGGCGGTTGCCCAGGCCGGTGAGCGGGTCGCGGAAGGTGGCCGGGTCGCGGTCGGCACACGCGCCGCCGTCCACATGGATCTCGGCCTCCAGGCGCGAGACGAAGTACTGCGACTGCGCCATCAGCTGCTGCATACTGCGACGCCGTTCCACGGCGCGGGCGCGCTCCAGGTGCCACAGCGCCGGTTCCAGCAGGCCCAGCGCCTTCGCAGCGCTGTAGCATGTTTGATGCAGTCGGAGGTGGATGAAGGGGGGCAGGTGGTCCAGCGCCGGTGGGCAAGAAACCCCTGCCGCCGGCCTCGACAACAACGCCATCAGTGCCTGCAGACCCTCCCAGGCCGATTGCGCCTGGCCGTGCGCCAGCGCCAATTGGGCCAGGGTGCAGCGCAGCCGCCACTCCAGAAGATGAAAACCGACCTGCGTGCAGTGATTCAGCGCCTCTTGCAGCAGCGGTTCTGCTTCGTCCAGGCGCCCCATCAGCAACAGCACCTCGCCGAAATTGCTGGCCGTCAGTGCGATGGCGTAGGGGTCGCCCAATTGCAGTGAAAACGGCCGTGCCTGACGCGCCAGCTCCAGCGCCCGTTCCAGGGTTTTGCGGGCCTGTTCGGGGCGGGCGCCTTCCTGCTGCAGGTGATAGGCGCCGAGCGCCACGGTGCAGAGGTTGGTGAGGGTGACCACCCGTTCATAGGGCGTGGCGGACTCCCTCAGCATGCCGGCGGCTTCGCCCATCAACCGTTCGGCCTGCCAGGGGTCGCCCATGCGTTCAAAGCAGGCGCCCAGCCCGTTCAGGGCGACGGCCCGCAGCCGTGCATCTCCCAATTCGATGGCCTGCTGCAGGCCTTCATGGGCGCAAGCCAGGCCCTGCTCATAGTCACCCAGCTCACAGGCCGCCAGGCTCATCCAGCGCAGGAGCTCGCAGAGGGAGGTCGAGGGCCCCAGCGGGCGCAGCAGCTGCAGGGCCGGTTGGCCCGCCGCCAGCATGCCGGCCAGGTCGCCCAGGCGCAGCAGGAAATAGCTGCGCAGCTTGCCGGCTTCGGCCTGCTCGCTGACAAAGCCTTCGGCATCGGCCCGGGCCCAGATCCGGTCCGCCAGCGAGAGGCCTTCCTGCAGGTGAGACTCGCGCTGCGCCAGGCGCGCACGCTCCAGCCATTCGCTCAATGGCGCGTGGTCCAACAGCTCATGAGAGTGGTCCGGCATGGGGAGGGAGGATACACCCCGTCACAGACACACCGACGTCAGCGGCTGACCGGCATGGCGAACTCCGGGCCCTTGGCGATCGTGGCCGGCCATCGCTGCATCACGCTCTTTTGCTTGGTGTAGAAGCGCACGCCCTCTTCGCCGTAGGCATGCATGTCGCCAAACAGGCTCTTCTTCCATCCGCCAAAGCCCTGCCAGGCCATCGGCACCGGGATGGGCACGTTGATGCCGACCATGCCGACCTGCACCCGACGCGCGAACTCGCGGGCCACATGGCCGTCGCTGGTGAAGCAGGCCACGCCATTGCCGAATTCATGGGCATTGACCAGGGACAGCGCCTCGGTGAACCCCTCCACCCGCACGCAGGCCAGCACCGGGCCGAAGATCTCTTCCTTGTAGATGCGCATGTGCGGCTGCACATGGTCAAAGAGCGTGGCCCCGGTGAAAAAGCCGCTCTCCTGGCCGGGCACTTTCAGGCCACGCCCATCCACCACCAGGGAAGCCCCCTCTTCCACCCCCAGGCCGATGTAGCCTTCAATGCGGTCCCGGGCCTCGCGGGTGACGATGGGGCCCATTTCGGCGTCCAGATGGATGCCGTCCTTGACCTTCAAGGTGCGGGCCCGTTCGGCCAGGCGCGGGATGATCCTGTCCGCCACGTCACCCACCAGCACCGCCACGGAAATCGCCATGCAGCGCTCCCCGGCGGAGCCGTAGGCCGCACCAATCAGAGCATCCACGGCCTGATCCACATCCGCGTCCGGCATCACCACCATGTGGTTCTTGGCGCCACCCAGCGCCTGCACCCGCTTGCCGTGGTGGGCGCCAGTTTCGTAGATGTATTGGGCGATGGGCGTGGAGCCGACAAAGCTCAGGGCCTTCACATCCGGATGGGTGAGCAACGCATCCACCACCTGCTTGTCCCCCTGCAGCACATTGAAGATGCCGTCCGGCAGGCCGGCCTGCTTGAACAGGTCGGCCATCAGCAGGCTGGGCGACGGGTCGCGCTCGCTGGGCTTGAGGATGAAGGCATTGCCGGTGGCGATGGCCAGCGGGGCCATCCACATCGGCACCATGAACGGGAAGTTGAACGGTGTGATGCCGGCCACGACCCCCAGGGGCTGGCGCATCGTCCAGTTGTCAATGCCGGTGGAGACCTGCTCGGTGTAGTCGCCCTTGAGCAGTTGGGGGACGCCGCAGGCGAATTCAACGATGTCGATGCCGCGGGTGACTTCCCCCTGGGCATCGGTGAACACCTTGCCGTGTTCGGCCGTGATCATGGCGGCCAGTGCATCCCGGTGCTGGTTCAGCAGCTCCAGGAACTTGAACATCACCCGCGCCCGGCGCAGGGGCGGTGCGTCCGCCCATGCGGGGAATGCGGCGACCCCGGCGGCCACAGCGGCTTGCACATCATCCACGCTGCCCAGTTGCACCTGCCGGGCCACGGCGCCGCTGGCCGGGTGATACACCGCCTGGCTGCGGCCGGAGGTGGCGGGGCGACGCTGGCCGGCGATGAAATGGGGGATGTCGGCCGCGTCGGTGTAGGGGGTGGGCTGGGTCATGGCGGTCTCCGGGAGGTCTTCGAATGCTGGGACGCTTGTGTCAGCGATAGGACAAGTCTAGGCACCGGACAGCGGTCTGCCTAGGTCGCCATGGCGGCCACACTGTTCGGTACACTGAACAATCATGAGCCGTCACACCACGCCGCCACCGCCAGCCGCCGCTTTACAGCGCCGGTCAGATGGCGCGTCCGACCACGGTGCAGATGGGGGTTGGGTTAGGGCTTCTGGGAGCGGTTCAGGTAGCGCTCAGGTTGTGGTTTCGGACAACGCGCCTGAGCGCAGCCCCCCCAGGCCCGAGCCCCGCAACGAGCTGCGAGCAGAAACTCGCGACGAACTGCTGTGGTCCCAGGTGCAGGCCCTGGTGGCCATCGGCCGTCTCGGCAGCTTCACCAAGGCGGCACACCGGCTGGGCCTGTCCAAGGCGGCGGTCAGCCAGCGGGTGAGCGACCTGGAACGCCATCTGGATCAGCAGCTGGTGCAGCGCACCACCCGCTCGGCGCGGCTGACCGACGCCGGCCAGCGCCTGATGGAACAGGCCGAGCCTGGCCTGGCCCTGCTCAACCGCAGCCTGAGCGAAGCCCGCGATGCCGCAGGCCAGCCACGGGGCGTCCTGCGGGTGACCGCGCCGGTGGCCCTGGGGCGCCAGCACGTGGCCCCCGCCTTGGTGGCGTTCTTTGAGCGGTATCCGGCGCTGCGCATCGAGCTGGATCTCTCCGATCGGCTGGTGCCACTGGCGCAGGAAGGTTTCGATCTGGCCATCCGCCACACCAGCCAGCCGCCCGACACCCATGTGGCCTTCCGGCTTTGTGCCTCGCGGGCCTTGCTGCTGGCCAGCCCCGCCTACCTGCAGCGTTTTGGCACGCCCGGCCATCCGGCGGAATTGGCCGCACACCGCTGCCTCCCCTATCTGCGCCCCGGGCCGGCGCAATGGTTCTTTGAACGGCGCGACCGGCCGGAGGACCGTCTGCGGGTACCGGTGCAAGGCCTCTTCCGGGCGGGTAACAGTGAGGTGCTGCGGGATGCCGCCCTGTCGGGCCTGGGCTTGGCGTTGCTGCCGGACTTCAGCGCACGCGAAGCCCTGCAGCGCGGTGCACTGGTGGAGGTGCTGCCGCAATGGCGGGTGGTGGGCTTCTTCGGGGATTCGATCTATGCCATCCACCCATGGAGCAGCCATACCCCGCAAGGGGTGCGGCTGCTGGTGGAGCACCTGCGGGCGGCGATGAGCGGCGGCTTCGAAGCCTGAGCCGCTGCCAGCCCCCTCCACGCCCGCAGTGGATGCTTGCTGGCGCCCCGGTCCGCAGAAAAAAGGACGCCCGACCAGCGGAGCTGACCGGGCGTTGCAAGTCCTAGAAAGGACGTCGTTGGGACGGGTGCACCCCAGAAGGGAGTGCTTGTCTGTGACTCTAGGGCGAACCCTGAGCGGCGCACATCCCCAGTAGGTAGGAGGGCTGTGACAATTGGTCAGCATCTGTAAGCGGCACTTCGCCATGCGGAAAACGGCGGGGGATGGAAGCCGTCCCGGATAATGCGGCGATGAGTGCCTCCAAGCCATCGTCCAAAAAACCGGCGTCCCGTCCAAGCGGCAAGCCCGCCACCCCCAAAACCGGCAGCGCATCGTCTCGCCCGGGGGCGGGAGGACAACGGCCCTCTGCTGGGCGCAAGGCTGACACGCGTTCCGCGCCGCACACGGAGCACCGTCCGGCGCAGCGGGCGGACGAGCGCGGGGAACCACGGGGTGAGCCTCGAGGAGATTTTCGGGGAGCGCATCGGGCTGAGCCGCAGAGCGGCCCTCGGGGACAGCAGCGGGTTGAGCGTCGTCCACCGCCCTCCGTCGCCCAACAACGCCCTCCCGCCCCCCCGGAACCTTGGAACGACGAGGATCTTGAGGCCCTGCAGAGTCTGCTGGACGAGGTCGCCGAGCATTCCGAGCCGCTGGACGTCTCCATGCTGGACGGGTTTCTGGTGGGCGTGCTGCTGCAACCCAAGCCGGTGGCCTTGTCCGACTGGTGGCCCTGGGTGCTGGACAGCGAAGGAGGCCAGTCGCCGGACGGCGTGGAGGTCCAGGCGCTGCTGGCCCAGGTCCAACGCCGTTATGGGGAACTTCGCCAGGCCATCACCGACCGGCAGTGGTTCGACCCGTGGGTGTTCGAGCTGGATGAAGAGGCCTCGCCCTCAGACACCGTGCTGCCCTGGGTGGCCGGCTTTGCCCTCGCGGCCGATCTCTTCCCGGGCCTGATGAGCCTGGACGAGAGCGAGCTGACCGAGCCATTGGCCCAGCTCTACATGCATCTGGACCCTGAGGATCTGGAAGACGCCGACGCGCTGCTGGAAGAGATCGAAAGCCTGGAGCCGCCCGAGGAACTGGACGAGGCCGTGGAAAGCCTGGTGCGGGCCACGCTGCTGCTGGCCGATGTGTCCCGGCCCCGCGTGGAGTCGCGCGGCGGCGCCCGCTCGGGGACCCGGCCGGGGGGCCGCGTCGAGGCGGCCCGCCGCACGGCCGGCGCTGAGAACGCGGGGCGTCGCCCCGCTCAGCGGGCAAACAGCCGCGCGGCGTGCAGGCCCAGACCGGTCGCCACCGAGGCAAACCGGTCGCCGCGCACCTTCTGCGCATCGGGATAGTCGGAAGCGATCCGCTCCGCCAGCAGCCGCATGCCGGTGGAACCGCCGGTGAAATACAGCGCATCCACATCCGCAGGGGTCAGGCCGGCCATGGCCACGGTCTCTCGGCCGGCGGCAGCAATGCGTTCGATGTCGGACTGCAAGGCGCCCACGGCGGTCTCTTCATGCAGATCCACCAAGAGCCCGGACTCGATCAGCCCCAGGTCGATCTGGCAGCCGCCCCCACCGGAGACGGCAATCTTGGCATCTTCCGCGCGGTGGGCCAGCTCATGGCCCAGACGCTCCTCCAGCACCGTCATCAGGCGCTGGTGATGACGCACATCCCCGTAGAAGGGCTTCATGTTGCGCAGCTCCATCACACGCTGCGGGCTGTAGCAGGTGTTGATCAGGTGCCAGGTGGCCAGGTCGAAATAGACACCGCTGGGCACTTCGCGAGGCGGCTGCCCGGCCCGGGCGGGGCCCAGGGCGCGGTAGCCGAATTCACGCAGGATGCCGGCCAGCTCGATGTGGCGGTCAAAGTCGGTCCCGGCGATATGAACGCCGTGATTGGCCAGGATGTCGTCACGGCGGTCCAGCCGCTTCACCCGCTCCGGCCCCACGCGCACCAGCGAGAAGTCGGACGTACCGCCGCCGATGTCGGCCACCAGCACACGCTGCTCGCGCGTGGCCTGCTGTTCGTAGTCGAAAGCGGCGGCAATCGGCTCGAACTGGAACTGGACGTCTTCAAACCCGACCGCACGGGCGGCGTCCGCCAGTGACTGCTGCGCGGCCGCATCCCGGGCGGGGTCTTCATCCACAAAATACACCGGGCGGCCCAGCACCACGCGGCGAGGTTCCACGCCGTTCTGGATGGCCTGCCGGCGCAGGTGCTTGAGGTAACCGGCCAGCATGTCGGCGTATTTCACGCCGCGTCCGCCACCGACATCCGTGACCTGATCAATCAGGCTGGAGCCGAGGATGCTCTTCATCGAGCGCATCAGCCGGCCATCCACCCCTTCTTCATAAGCGGCCATGGCGGCGCGGCCGAAGGCACGGGGCGGGCCGTCCGCGTCATGGCGGCCTTCGGCGAAATAAAACACCGCCGTGGGCATGGTGGTGTGCTGTCCCTCCAGCGGCACCAGCCGCATGCCACCACCATCACCGGCGGCCGGCACGGCCACGGCCGAGTTGGAGGTGCCGAAGTCGATCGCACAGATGTCACGCGGCAGAGCGCTGGGGGAGGAAGCCATGGTGCAAGCCGTTGCGGCCGCCGTCCGCAGGTGCGGTGGCGGCGCATTGAAGGGTCAGAAGGGCCGCGGATTCTAGCTGTGGACGGAAGCAAGGCACGTGCCCAGGCTCGAACGCTGACTGCCCCCGGCGCTTGAGCGGCTCCGCCGCTCAAGCGCGAAACCTCAGGCCGTAACCACCGTCCTCGGCCTGGCGGCGGGCAGCACGTCTCCGTAAAAACCAAAGTTCAGTTCCGGACGCAAACCGCTCATCAGCTCCGCCAGCGCGCGGCCGGAGCCTGCGCCATGGGTCCACCCCAGCGTGCCGTGGCCGGCATTGATCCACAGATTGGACGCCTTCTCGCTGCGACCGATGTACGGCACGTTGGTCGGGGTGCTGGGGCGCAGTCCGGTCCAGAAATTCGGTTCCGAGGTATCCGCCACACCCGGGAACAGCTCTTCATACCGCCGCACCAGGGATTCACAGCGCACCTTGGACGTCGGGCTGTCCAGACTGGTGTCCAGGCCCACCAGCTCAGCGGTGCCGGCAATACGGACGTGGTCGCCCAGACGGGAAATCGCGATCTTGCGGGCATCGTCCAGCAGCGAGATGGTGCTGGCCTGCTCCGGCTTGAGCAGCCGCAGGGTGGCGGAATAGCCCTTGGCCGGATAGATGTTGAGCGTTTCGCCCAGCGGTTTCATCAGGCCGGGCGCGTAGGAGGCCAGGGCCATGACGTAAGCATCGCCCTTGAGCCACTGGGACTCGCCGGTTTCGCGGGAGGTCACCTTCACGCCGCCCACTTCCTGGCCATGAGCGCCAGCTTGCGGTTGCAGCAGGTTGATGTCGTGATTCCACAGGAACTGGGCACCGCGACGCGCAGCCAGCCGCGCCAGCGCCTGGGTGAAGACACGTGCATCGCCCGATTCATCGCTGGGGGTGTAGGTGCCGCCATGCACATACTGGGAGGCGTTTCGCAGGGCCGGTTCGATGGCCAGCACTTCGTCGCGAGACAGCACCCGACGGTCCACGCCATGGCGACGCATGATCTCCGCGCCCTGCGCGCCGGCTTCAAAGTCGGCCTGGCTGCCGAAGAAGTGCAGGATGCCGCGTTCGAGGCGGTTGTATTCAATGCCGGTCTGCGCCACCAGCGACTTCAGGGATTCGTGGCTGTAGCGGCCCAGATGGACCAGTTGCTCCACATTGCGCTCGAAGGCGGCGGTGGTGCATTGGCCCAGGAAGGACAGCCCCCAGCGCCACTGGGCCGGATCCAGACGGGGGCGGAACAGCAGCGGCGCGTCGTCCCTCAGCAGCCACTTCGCCACTTTGAACGGGGCGCCGGCATTGGCCCAGGGTTCGCAGAAGCACACCGAGATCTGGGCGCCGTTGGCGAAGCTGGTTTCCAGCGCCGCATCCGGTTGCCGATCCACCACCACCACATCGTGGCCCTGCTCCAGCAGATACCAGGCGGTATGCACGCCGATGATGCCGGCACCCAGGACGATGACTTTCATGCGGAACTCCTTGTTCAGCCCAGCGGGCGCAACAGCAATTGCAGGCCCAGCCAGGCCATCACCAGGGCGATCACAGCGTCGATGCTGCGCCAGACCGCCGCGCGGCGCAACGGCGCCGCCACCGCCGCCGCGCCGAAGCCCAGCAGCGAAAACCACATGACCGATGCCAAGCCCGCACCCGCCGCGAACGGCATGCGGCCTTCCGCCGACTGCTGGGCGCCCACGGTGCCCAGCAGCACGACCGTGTCCAGATACACGTGAGGATTCAGGTAGGTCATGGTCAGCGTGCTGCTCAGCACCGCGCCCAGGCTGGCAGTCCCCACCTGGGCCTGCAGCCCGGCCTTGGGCGACAGCGCGCGTCGCGCAGCCGCGAACGCATAGGCCAGCAAAAACGCCGCCCCGCCATACCGGAACACCGTCATCAGCAGGGGGCTGGAGGCCATCAGGCTGCCCAAACCAAAGACACCGACGGCGATCAGCAGCACATCCGACAGCGCACACACCGCCACCACCGGGCCGACATGCTGGCGCATCAGTCCCTGCCGCAGCACCAGCGCATTCTGGGCACCAATGGCCACGATCAGGCCACCGCCGGTGAGCCAGCCTTGGAGGAGCGCAGTGGAAACCGTGGACATGGGTCGCAGGGATGGAGGGGCGAGTTCGGCCGGCGGCCAGAAGACAGGTCGAGTGGCGGATTGTGGTGGGCGCTCCGGCGTTCATGAAGCGGGATTAATATCTCAGCGAGATCATTAGGACAGCTTATGAAAGACCTGGACGCCGCCGGCCTGGACTGCCTGGCCGCACTGGCGGATGAGCGCAGCTTTGAACGGGCGGCGGAGACCCTGTCCATCACCCAGAGCGCGGTGTCCCAGCGGCTGCGCAGCCTGGAGGCGCAGGTGGGGCAACTGCTGGTGGTGCGGTCCCGCCCGCTGCGACTGACCGAACCCGGCAAGCGGCTGTTGCGCTACGCCCGCCAGTTGCATGCCCTGCGCTCGGACGTGGTGCGGGAGTTGGGCGTACGCGCGGCCACGCCGGAGCGCCTACCGATTGCCGTCAACGCGGACAGCCTGGCCACCTGGGTCTTGCCGGCCCTGGACCCGCTGGTTCAGCGCGGATTGCGGGAGGGTTTTGGACTGGAACTGGTGGTGGACGACCAGGACTTCACCCACGACTGGCTGCGCCAGGGCGAGGTGCTTGGGTGTGTCACCACCGTCAAGCAGGCGCTGAGGGGTTGCGTGGCGCAACCGCTGGGCGTGATGCGCTATGTGGCGGTGGCCAGTCCCGAGTTCATGCAACGCGAGCTGCCTCAAGGGCTGGGCGCTGCAGCGGTGGCCCAGGTGCCCTTCCTGGTGTTCAACCGCAAGGACGACACCCAGCAGCAATGGGTGAGACAGGCGCTGGGCTTGCGTTCGGCTCGTCTGAATGCCCGTTATGTGCCGTCCAGCGAGGCCTATGTGCAGGCGGTTCGCAAGGGCTGGGGCATCGGCGTGGCGCCTGAGCTACAGATACGGCCCTTACTGGAACGGGATGAATTGGTGGTGATCCGGCCCGACCTCCATGTGGAGGTGGCGTTGTATTGGCACCAATGGAAGCTGGGTGCGGAGACGGAAGCGGCACATGCGGCGCCGCCTTCGTTGCTGGATCAGATCGGGGAGGCGCTGGCACTCGGGGCGAAAAACGCGCTGCAGGACTCCGGCGCTTGGCAGTCGCAGGCGGCGACGCCGTCAGACCGTTGACCGGTCTGCTCACACCGATCAACGGCGAGAGGGCAGCACGACCTGAGCGGTCGGTTCAGGCGCGGTGGACACCACAACGGCGCGGGGCGCCGGCAGGGCAGGCTTGAGGGTCACCGGGCTGGCCGAGGGGGCGCCAAAGCGAGGTCCTTGACGCTCATGCGCGATTTGCACACTGCCCGCCAGCCAGGTGGACATCGACACGACGGTGCCGACGATGGTCCAGGTCAGCGAGCGATGAATCAACGGGGACATGAGTTAAGGCACAAGTGCACGACGGACACAAGTGCCGAAGCATAGTGAACCCCGGAGGTGGGGGGCTCCTACCTAAGTGGGATAAGTGGTTATTTCGCTGCACGCTGTCGCAGAAGTGAGCCATTTTGTGTGGATTTGTGAACGTCTTTGTCGACGCCACCCAATTTGGGGATTTGCCTGAGGACAACATCCCCCACACTGTGGCATAGCAACGGCGTCTCCGAGATCAGACGTCGGGCTTCCACCCCGTGCTTTTCGACGAGGTCCAACATGCGAATCGCCTCCGCACTGCGCCTGTTCCGCCGCCACACCACCGGCACCCATGAGCCTGAACCGGCGGATATGGGCACGGCTTTTGGCATGGAAGCGAGTTTCGGCGATGCCAGCGAGTACGAGGACTTCCGACGCAGTGATTACGGGCTGGAGTCCCAGACCACGCCACCCGCAGCCATCGAATCGCCCTTGTCCTGGATGACCGCGCGGCGAAGCTGACTCGCTGATTCCGAGGGCAGCTCTTGGGAGGCGCCATCGGTGACGACGGCGCCTCCGATCAGCGAATCAACAGGACCGGCACATCACAGGTGGCCATCACCTTGGTCGCTACCGAGCCCAGCACCAGGTTGCCCAGGGTGGAGTGGCCATGTGAGCCCATCATCAGCAGGTCAAACTTGTTTTTGGCCGCGATGGTGGAGATGACTTCTGCCGCATGCCCGGTCTTGACGACGTACTTGACGTTGATGCCGCGCTTGTCCATGAAGGTGCGGATCGGCTTGAGCACCTTGGCGGCCTCGTCGTCGTAGTACTCGGTGAGGGTGGCCTTGTCCAGCACGGCTGCAGCGCGCGGCGGGACAGCGGGGACCACATGGACGACGGTGAAGTCATGTGCGCTACCCAGCCACTCATCGTGAGCGGCCAGGTAGGCGAGCATTCGCTTGCTGTAAATGCTGCCGTCCACAGCGACCAGGATCTTCATGCGGAACCCTCCTTGAACGCCTTTGAATGGCGCCAGGTAAGTGTGACACAGCGGCGGGTCGCAAAAACCTGGGGCTGTGGCGCAAAACTCTTGCAGCTGACATTGCGGCTGACATCACGCAAATTTGGCGGCTGACCTGCGCTTTCGGTCATTCACCGCCCTCATGCCGCAACGCAGCGCGGTGTGCGGTGAGAATCCGAGCCGCGGGCAGGCTGCCTGCTCTCGCTTCCCGATCCCCTGCTGACCCCCTTGACCCTGAAGAAGTGTCTCTGCCGTGCGCCTTCAACTGATTTCTGACCTCCACCTGGAACGGCAGAGCGATTTCGTTTCGGTTCCCTTGCCAGACGTTGACCTGCTGATCCTGGCGGGTGACGTGGGCTCCTACCAGACCGGCTCCGAATTGGCGACGGATGACTTCGGCCTGGGGCGGTTCTCCCCGCTGCGGGCGGGGGCGGGATGGAAACGGGTGCTGTATGTGCCGGGCAATCATGAGTTTGACGGCCTGGAGTACGAGCCCACCTACGAGCGGCTGCGGCGCACCTGCGAAGTGCTGGGTATCGACTGGCTGGACCAGCAGGCGCTGGTGATCAACGGCGTCCGGTTCCTGGGCACCACGCTGTGGAGCGACTTTGATGCCATCGCCGCGACACTGACCACCCCCACCCAGCAGTTGGCGGCGCGCGGCAAGGCGTTCCGCGCGGCCAACTACTACCTGCGCAAATACTCCACCCTGCGGGACGGACATCCTCTGCTGGCGGAAGACCTCCGGGAGATGGCGCTGCAGTGCCAGGCCTGGCTGCGGGAGCAACTGGCCCTGCCGTTTGAAGGCAAGACGGCGGTTGTCACCCATTTCGCACCCAGCCTGCGCAGCGCCGACCCGCGCTACGGGCTGGTGCCCGGCACCGCCGGGTTCTGCAATGCGCTGGACGACCTTTTCCCCTTGGCCGATCTGTGGATGCATGGGCATCTGCACTGCATGAACGACTATGTGGTGGAAACGCCGGTCGCCAACGGCGTTCATCGTTGCCGTGTGGTGGCCAATCCGCTGGGATATGCTCGCAACGGCGAGCAAGAAGATTACAGGCCGGGGCTGGTGATCGAGATCTGACCGTCTCCAGCCCGGGCGCGTTCAGCGTGTCAGGCGGCCCCGTGGCACTGCTTGAACTTCTTGCCGGACCCGCAATGGCAAGGGTCGTTGCGGCCCAGCTTGGGTGTGTCGCGGCGCACCTGCTCCACATGGAAGCGCTGAGTTTCGGTCGCGGCCTGCAGATCCACGACGGTCAACACCAGGTCTTCAATCGCATCGTCCAGGTCTTTCAGGGGATGCTCGCGGTTCAGCGTCTCGACAATTTCCTGATCTTGCGGCGTCTCTGCCGGCAAATGGCGGAAGAGGCGAGCCAACAGCATGGAGATGTTGTCGTCCGCCTGCTCAAGCAGGTCGCGGAAGCTCAAGGCCGCATACTCGAAACCGCCTACCCACGGCATCAGCGTGCGGGTGATCGGATCGGTGGGCATGTCGATGGCCGGCTCGTCAGTCGCCCCCGCCTCGGTGGCGTCGGCCGCCGCGCCATCGGCGGTGGCCGTGGCGGTGTCGGTTTCAGCGGCTTGGCCATGGTCTGCTGCGGCCTCAGCTTCAGCCTCAGCTTCCGCCTCCAGGTCCAGCACCACCGGATAGAACCAGCCCTGTTCCAGCATGCTCTGGTTCAGCGACGCATAACGGCGCTCCACCAGCGAGCGCACCCGAGCCAACCAGGCGGGGTCCACCGTGTCCGGCAGTGTCTGGCCTTCGAAGTCGAAAATCGGCGGCAGCCATTCTTCGATCGGAATCAGGCGCGGTTGCACCAACACGCCGCACAAATAGCCGTCCAGCATGGACGTGTCCAGCGCCTGCAGGGGCGCGGGAGTCTGGGCAAGAAGGTCGTCGAGTTCGTTGAACTCGGCGTCGGAAAGGTCGTGGGCAATGCTCATGGCGTGATTGTCGCTGCGAATGCTGGCCGCAGCCGCCCCCGCCGCCAGCCGGACGCCTGCCGGTACAAGTTCACGTGATATTCACGCGGCTTATGGAGCCGATTCCCCCCTTTCATTGGCGGGTCGTCTAGGGTTAACCCTAAACTTCGGTCCGTTGGTTCTACAGAGCCATCACCACTCAAAAAAGGAATCGCCATGAGCGTCGCTACTCAAACCTTCGGTCTGCCTGTGAGCCGCACGGTGCGTCGCGGCGGCACGTTTGCCACCATCGGTGCCCGTGTCTGGGCCCGCAGCATCAGCAACATCAAGGCCCGCCTGGAAGCCGCCCGCATCGCCCGTTCGGAGCGCGAGCTGCTGTCCCTGGCCGCCCAATACGAAGAGAGCATGCCCTCCTTCGCTGCTGAACTGCGCGCCGCCTACGCCCGCCGCAACAACGGCTGAACCCAGCCTGGATACCGGTCCGCAGCGGGACAACGGTGTTGTGATGTGAGCACCGGCTCTTGTGCCGGTCGTTGCCTCCGCTGCTAGCTGGTATCCGCCAAATTGAAAAAGCCCGCCATGCGCATGCACGGCGGGCTTTGTTTTTCTGGGCTACGGCGGAAGGCCCCTCTGCCGCCTCCCGTTTGCCTCGGTTGGCCCCTCCATGCAAGCAGCAACTCGCCCGGCGCTCTTCTCCTGCCTCGCCGGGCAGGCGGCTTATTGCTTCGCAGCCAGGCGGGTCTCGATGCGCGCCTTGGTGGCGGGCAGTTCGGCCGGCAGGTGGTGGGCCAACTGCGTGAACAGGTCGTCGTGCAGCTTCAGTTCGGCGGCCCAATCGCTGTCCGAGATGTGGGTCACGGTGTGGAACTGCTCCGGCGTGAAGGCCAGGCCCTTCCAGTTCAGGTCTTCATACCGCGGGCTGGTGCCGAAAGCGTGCTCTTCGCCCTGCCCCTGACCTTCCACCCGTTCCAGCATCCACTTCAGCACGCGCATGTTTTCGCCATAACCCGGCCAAACAAACTTGCCGTCCGCGCCCTTGCGGAACCAGTTCACGCAGAAGATCTTGGGCAGGGTGGCGCCGGACTGGGCCAGCTTGGCGCCCAGGCTCAGCCAGTGCTGGAAATAGTCGCTCATGTTGTAGCCCATGAAGGGCAGCATGGCGAAGGGGTCACGGCGCACCACACCTTGTTGACCCGCAGCGGCGGCGGTGGTTTCGGAGCCCATGGTCGCGGCCATATAAACCCCTTCCACCCAATCACGCGCTTCGGTCACCAGCGGCACGGTGGTCGAGCGGCGGCCGCCAAAGATGAAGGCGTCGATCGGCACGCCGGCCGGGTTGTCCCATTCCGCATCCAGCGCCGGGTTGTTGATGGCCGACACGGTGAAACGCGCGTTCGGATGGGCCGCCTTGGCACCCGTGCTCTTGGCGATCTCGGGAGTCCAGTCCTTGCCTTGCCAGTCCACCAGATGGGCGGGCGGGGTGTCGGTCATGCCTTCCCACCAGACATCGCCGTCATCGGTCAGGGCGACGTTGGTGAAGATCACGTCCTTGTCCAGGCTGGCCATGCAGTTGGGGTTGGTCTGCACATTGGTGCCGGGCGCCACGCCGAAATATCCGGCTTCGGGGTTGATGGCGTAGAGGCGGCCATCCTTGCCGGGCTTGATCCAGGCGATGTCATCACCGATGGTGGTGACCTTCCAGCCCTCGAACCCCTGGGGCGGGATCAGCATCGCGAAATTGGTCTTGCCGCAGGCGCTGGGGAACGCAGCAGCGACGTGATGCTTCTTGCCTTCGGGCGAGGTGACGCCCAGGATCAGCATGTGTTCGGCCAGCCAGCCCTGGTCGCGGCCCATGGTGGAAGCAATGCGCAGGGCGAAGCACTTCTTGCCCAGCAGCGCGTTGCCGCCGTAGCCCGATCCGTAGGACCAGATTTCGCGGGTGGCGGGGTAATGAACGATGTATTTGGTCTTGTTGCAAGGCCACTTCACATCGGTCTGGCCGGATTCCAGCGGAGCGCCGACGGTGTGTACGCAGGGCACAAAGTCGCCGTTGTCGCCCAGCACGTCCAGCACGGCACGGCCCATGCGGGTCATGATGCGCATGTTCACCGCCACATAGGGGCTGTCCGACAGTTCCACACCGATGTGGGCGATGGGGGAACCGATCGGGCCCATGCTGAAGGGCACCACATAAAGCGTGCGACCGCGCATGGCGCCCTTGAACAGGGCCTGTTCGCCGGTCTGCAGCAACTGCCGCATCTCCTGCGGTGCCATCCAGTTGTTGGTGGGCCCGGCGTCTTCCTTGCGGTCGCTGCAGATGAAGGTGCGGTCTTCCACACGGGCGACGTCGCTAGGGTCGCTCCAGGCGAGGTAGCTGTTGGGGCGCTTGGCCGGGTTCAGCCTCTGGAACGTGCCGGCGTCCACCAGTTGCTGGCAGAGACGGTCGTACTCGGCCTGGCTGCCGTCGCACCAATACACGTCCTTGGCTTCCGTCAGGGCAGCGATCTCTGCCACCCAGGCGATCAGACGCTGGTGTTTCACATAAGCGGGCACGTTCAGGCGCAGCCCTTCCATCACGGGTTGGTTCATGGTGTTTCCGATCTGAGGATATGAAAAGCGGGATTGGGTCAGCGCCTGGGGCACCCCTCGTCAACCTGGCTGGAGACCGGTTTTCAGAGGAGAACCCGCGACGCTGACCCAATGCCGCGCACCATGGAGAGGCGTAGGAATGGCTACGCAGCCAATGTAATCACGCCGTAACTCGAATGGGGAGGTTATGTGCAGAACGCATAGATTGATGCGGAAAGTGCGCGTTCGGCGGGAGACGTCCGGCGGGGTTGGGGGGGATGCGGCGGGGTCAGTCCTGTGGATCACGGAATTTCACTGAAAGCAGCCTTTTCAGCGCGCGTTGAAAATGGCGGTTCTGCTGAAATTCGATCGATTTTCAGTAGATGTGCTATGTTCAGCAAATGCTGAACACCCGTAAATTGTTGAACTTTGAAGCCGAGGCTGAATCGCTTCTGCGAGGTGTGCTGGCGAAAGCTCCAGGGCTGAAAGTACAAGCGCTGCGCACATCGCTCGATCTTCCCGACACGGGGATCGACATCGTCTGCAGCATCTCCGTACTAGAACGCCAGCACGAGCTCGTATGCGAAGTAAAGACCACAGGTCAGCCGCGTCACGTTCGAGAAGCGATCTTTCAACTGAAGCGTTACGTTGCGCAGCGCGACGGCATTCCCATTTTCATCGCCCCCTACCTCTCTGAAGACGCCCGGGCGCTGTGTATCGAAAGTGGGGTGGGTTATCTCGACGGCTACGGCAATGCACACATTGCATTCCCGGGCTTCTTTGTCTCATGCACGATGGCTGGAAAGCCGACTGCAGAACGTCGCGACTTGAAGTCGCTTTTCAAGCCGAAGTCCGCGTCGGTACTGAGGACCCTGCTCAGAGAGCCAACCACTCCATGGCGCGTCGCGGACCTCGCAAAAGCTGCCATGGTCAGCGTTGGACACGTCAGCAACGTGCGAAACAGTTTGGTCGAGCGCGGGTGGGCCGAGATCGCCGACGGCGGCGTCTTTCTGTCTAAGCCGAATTCGCTCCTTGACACTTGGCGAGATGAGTACTCACCTCCTGCCGGGGAACGACGTTCCTTCTACACGACGCAACATGGATCCAGGCTGATCGAGACCCTTCGCGACCAGTGGGACGGCCTGCTCCAGCACGGCATCGTCACCTTTGCGTCCTTCTCGGCCGCCAACTGGATTGCCCCCTTCGCCCGCACCGGAACGCACATTTTCTACGCCGATGAAGAGGGCCTCGAGCATCTGTGCGAGA
The DNA here is from genome assembly GCF_026625885.1 of Roseateles sp. SL47. Lineage (NCBI taxonomy): Bacteria > Pseudomonadati > Pseudomonadota > Betaproteobacteria > Burkholderiales > Sphaerotilaceae > Roseateles > Roseateles sp. SL47. Next base: position 1,028,701 of record NZ_CP113068.1, read on the forward strand.
TCCTTGGCCTGGCCCCTACCGCCCGCGGCGAGAACGTGGCTGTCACTGTCGTTGACGACCTGGCGCTGTTACGTGACTCGATCGAACCGGCCCCCGGCATTCATTGCACTAGTCCCGTCCAGACTTATCTTGACCTCTACGTTTCTGGAGAACGAGGACGAGAGGCCGCCGAACACCTTCGCCGGGAGACGCTGCAATGGTCATGATGCCCCCGAATGAGCCGCAGCGGGCGGACGACTATGACAGCCGCACAACCGCAGCCGTGAAGTCGGTGCTCCTTGAGATCGGGCAGATCCTGGGTAGCTACAAGGGGAAGTACACCGTTGTGGGTGGTGCCGTCCCGTGGTTGCTGCTGGATCCAGACAGCGAAATGCGGCACGTGGGCACCACGGACGTAGACCTGGGCTTGGACGCAGAAGCGCTTGGCGACGGCGAGTACGCCAGTCTGGTGAGCTCCCTCATGGAACATGGCTACCAGCAACGCGAGAACCTCCGACGGTTTCAATTGGTTCGGCAGATTGCGATGGACGACGGAGGCCCTTCGATCGACGTGATCGTCGACTTCCTCATGCCCAAGGATGCCGTCATCGAGAAGAACAAGCCGCCGTTGGTGGACGCGTTCGCCGTCCAACGAGCGAGCGGCGCCGAGCTCGCCATTCAGTACAACGAACTCATCGCGATCACAGGCGCAATGCCCCGGGGCGGTAGGAATCGCGTCGAGATCTCCGTGTGTTCGATACCTGCGTTGCTCGCCATGAAGGGACACGCCATCGAGAACCGCTACAAACAAAAGGATGCCTACGACATCTACTACTGCATCCGTAACTATCCTGAAGGCATCGACGGCTTGGCCGAAGCATGCCGGCCCCTGATGGCACACAGAGGCGGATTGGAGGGATACACGTATATCGCCGGGAAATTCGATTCGCTGGTCGGTTTCGGGCCTACATGCGTGCGCCGATTTGTCGAAGAATCGCAGGTGCTGGACGGTCGAACGCCGGAACAGTGGCAACAGGATGCCTTCGGTCAGGTGGACGCGTGGTTACGTGCGCTGGGCTTGAGGGAATGAGCGAGAAGCGCAGAGCCAGCAGGCCACGGCTGCCGATCGGGCTCACAACAGCCGATGACCTGGGGCGGGGCCTCACCATGCCCCCGGCGGTACCCCCATCGCGCCTTTGAAGCGACGGCTGAAGTGGCTCGGGTCGGCGAATCCACAAGCGACAGCCACCTCGGACGCACGTTCCCCCGCCAGCAACATCCGTCGCGCCTGCGACAGCCGCACTGCATTTAGCCAGACGGGCGGTGGGACCCCGCACTGGCGCGTAAAGGCGCGGGTGAGGTGCGCTCGGGACAACTGGGTGACGTCGGCAAGCTCCTCAATCGCCACATCGCGATGGAAGTTGGCAGCCAGATAGTCACGCGCCTGCGTCATGCGGCGCTCGCCGGCCCATAGAACGTCACGGGTGGTGGGCGCTGGTTCCGCATACCGACGCACCATCTTGCTCATTGAGCCGACCGGGACACCCAACAGCGGTGATGCGGCCACCGCTGCGCCACGCCGGCTGATCTAATCGGCTCCCATACTCCCTGGGTCGCCGATCACCTGCATGCCTGCCACTCTCCGCCAAGCCGCCGCGCACGACGCCGACACCCTCTCCGCATTGGGGATTCAGGTCTTCTTGGACACCTACGCCACGGACGGCATCCGCCCAGACCTCGCTCGGGAGGCGCTGCAAGAATTCAGCAGCGCGGAATGGCTGGACAGGCTGAGCCAACCCCAGCGGCGGGTGGTGCTGGCCGAGGTGGGTCGCGGGCTGATCGGTTTTGCTGAAGTGCAATTGGCGCCGACCCCTGCGCCGGGCACGGACACCCTGGGCGCAGAGCTGGTGCGGCTGTACGTGCAACCCGCGTTTCAGCGCTCCGGCGTTGGCACGCAACTGATCGCAGCGGCCGAGCAAATGGCACAGAGCGCTCGGCTGCCCTCGCTCTGGCTGACGGCCTGGGAAGGCAATCACCGCGCACTGGCCTTCTACGCCCGACGCGGTTACGCCGACCGGGGCGACACCTTCTACGAGATCGAAGGCCAGCGCTATGTCAACCGGGTGCTCCAGAGGATGCTGGGCAGCCCTCCGTCCCTGGGCTCAGACGGCAGCACCGCTCACCCCGCCGCGTGAGCGGCTCACCCGCCAGGCCGCTACCACCGCCACCAGCCCCACCAGCATCAACGCATAGCTTCCTGGCTCCGGCACGAGCGCAACGGTCCACACGCCGCCCAGCTCACCCGGCGCCACCGACGTGGCACCGGCGTTGCTGTAGTAGGAATTGGCAAAGCGTTCAAGGCTGCTGCCCTGCTGGCTGGAGGCGAGGTGGAAGGACTCGGTGAAGCCGGTCACCTCGAACTGCCGATCCAGCCAGATGTTCCAGGTGGTCGGCAAGCCATTGGCATCGAGCGAGCCCACGGTGAAACCACTGCTGGAGGTGTAGCAGCCCCCGGGGATCGAGCATCCGGACGGCAGCGGTGTCGACAGGCCAAGCAGATTCGCCGGCCCACCGCCCCATATCGTCATCTTGTAGGAAATGATGTCGTCTGCCGTGGCGGGGCCGGTCAGCGGCGTCCAGGTGTAGAACTCGATCCGCAGCTGACCCGGCACATCCCATTCGTTGTCGCCCGGGGCGCGGAACGAGATCGAATGGATGTTGAACACATCCGACATGAAGGTGTATTGATACCAGTCCGCCCTGGCGGGAGAACTGCTGATGAGCATGCCAAGCCCCAGCATGCCGGCCGCCAGATGGCGCAGCCGTGTCGCGAGGAAGGCCATCACTGTGCTGATAGTCATGTTGTCTCTCCCTTGATGCGCCGTGGCCGAGCAATGCCCCGGCGTGCCGATCGGCCCGGAGAGATTAGGTGACGCATCGGCCATGATTCCAGCGGCCAACGCGATGGATTCGGGTGACAGGACTATCCCAAACGGGCATCCCGTTTGACACCGCTGGCCCGCCCTGCCGCTCGCCTGCCCCCGTCTGTGACAACACCTGTGCAGCCCTGCGGCCGCCGCTGGCCGGCGTCAATACAAGACGATCATTCCAGCCCACCGCGAGGGTCGGTGTCATGCGCCGCGCGAGCGGAAGCGGAAGCAGGATCGGACCTCGTCACCGCGCCTCGCTCCGCCGCCTGCTGCCGGAAGGCCGGCACCTCGCCCAGCGTCAGCCCGGACGGCACCAGCGGGTGCTTCGCCTGCCCTACCCGCTGCGACTTGTAGATGCCGGTGTGGCCCGAGCACAGATAGCTCACACCACACGCCACTGCGGCATACACGCCCATCTCGGCGCCAAACAGTTCAATGGCCATCAGCGTGCAGGCCATGGGTGTGTTGGACGCTCCGGCAAACACCGCCACAAAGCCCAGCCCGGCCAGCATGGGGAACGGCAGATCCAGCAGGGGCGCCAGTGCATTGCCCAGGGTGGCGCCGATGAAAAACAGCGGCGTCACCTCGCCGCCCTTGAACCCGCTGGCCAGGGAGCCCGCCGTCAGCGCCAGCTTGGCGGCGAAATCACCGGCCGACAGCGGCTGCAGAAAAGCCTGCTGGATCACCGGAATGCCCAGCCCGGCGAAGCGCCACGCGTCCAGGCCCCAGATGACCAACGCAATCACCACCCCGCCGACCAGCGGCCGGGCCGGTGCATAGGCAATCCGGCGCTTCATGAACGCCTGGCCGGCATGGGTGACCGTGGCAAACACCATCGCCACCAGCCCGAACAGCATGCCTGCCAGCACCACCGCCACCAGCGGCCACCAGGAGAGCGCCGGCAGCAGACCCACCGCATAGTGGGTGTGATGCGCGCCCCAGGCCGTGGTGACCTGGTCCGCCACCACCGCCGCCACGAGGCACGGCCACAGTGCGTCATAACGCAGGCTGCCGATCACCAGCACTTCCATGCCAAAGACCGCACCCGCCAGCGGTGTACCGAAGACCGACGCAAATCCCGCGCTGATGCCCGCCATCAGCATCACGCGCCGGTCCTGGTCGTCGAGCTTGAAACGATGGGTCAGTTGATCGGCCAGGGCGCCGCCCATCTGCACGGCGGTGCCTTCCCGCCCTACGGATGCGCCAAACAGGTGGGACAGCACGGTACTACCCAGAATCAGCGGCGCCATGCGAAGCGGAACCACCTTTTTGGGGTCGTGAATTTCATCGATCAGCAGGTTGTTGCCGGCTTCCACGTCCCGGCCCAGCTTGAGGTAGACCCAGCCCACCGCAAAGCCAGCCAGGGGCAGGCCCCACAGCAGCCAGCGATGGGCTTCGCGGGTCCGGGTGGCCCAGTCCAGGGCCAGAAGGAACAAGGCGGAAGCGCTGCCGGCCAGGACGGCCACCAGACTGGCGAGCACCAGCCAGCGGAGCAGCGAGGGGATGAGGTGGAAAAGTTCGAATTGGCGCAGGCGGTTCATCAGTGACCCAGCAGTTTCAAGAGGGGTGCCGTAGCGGCGGCTCTCGAGGTGCAATAACGACTGGTTGACGAAGGCCAGGGCGAACACCCACACGGCCCTGGTCTCCCAGGACGATGTAGGCATCATCAGCGTCACGACACAGCGTCGTAAGGCGGTTCGCGGAGGAATGCCATCTCCGTGGCGGAATTTTAGCCCCGGGTGTCGGAAATGTCCCGCCGACGTTCCCCGCTGCCCGTCGTTGCGGCAAAGTTGGCACAGCTGCCGATATTCCCGCGCCTGGGGCGTGAAACATGCCCAGAAGCCCCTGATCTGGGGGCCTTCCTTGCCCATGCGTCCTCCACGGCGCGAGGACAATCTCGGGCTCCCCACGCTCCCCTTGTCGAAGGTAAGACTGATGCCCTCCGCCTTGACCGGCCTGTCCATGCGCCATCGCCTGTTACTCACGCTGGCGTTGTCGCTGGTGCTGGTCGCGGCTTCGGCGCTGCTGGGCCTGTGGCAGACCCAGCGCCTGGCCGACACCGCCGAGTCGCTATACGCCGAACGGCTGGTGCCCCTGAGCCTGCTGCGCGAAATGGCGCGGGACCTGGGACCGCAGGGTCTGGGCGGCGTGCTCAACCCAGTGGCGGGCCTGCGCACCCAGGGGTCCGACCGCGATGCCCAACGGCTGGCCGACGGCCTGCGTCGCCAATGGCAGGCTTATCTCGGTACGCGGCTGGACACGACCGAAGAGGCGCTGGCCCAGCGTCTTCAGCCGCAACTCGACACCCTGCTCCAGGCGGTGCCCTCCGCCAGTCAGGCCTCGCCCGAGCAGGTGCGTGCCCTCAACCAGCAGCGCTTGGCCGTGATGCGGCAGATTGACGACCTGGCCGGCTTCCAGCTGAGCCAGGCACAGCTGGATACGGAACGGACCCGGGAAGCCACCGGGGAGGCCGCCCAGTTGGGCGTGCTGCTGGTGTCCATCACCGCCCTGCTCTCCGGGCTGATGATCTGGACCATCTGGCACCGCTATGACGAGGAACGCCGCGCCGGGGACGACGGCCGCGAACGGCTGCACCGGATGTACCAGGCTTTGTCCCGCACCAATCAATTGATCGTCCAGCGCGAGGCCGTGTTGGAGCTGGGGCCGACGTCGGAGCTGACGCTGTTTGACGGCCTGTGCCGCATCTGTGTGGAAACCGGCCACGCTCGAGTGGCTACGGTGGTGCTCCACGAGGGCGGCAGTTACGTGCGGGCTGCGACGGCCGGGGACATCGAGCGCTGGATGCCCGGCGCCCCTCCGCGCTGGACCCATGACTCCAGCTTCGGCCAAAGCTCCATGAGCACACGGGCCATCCTGTCCGGCACGCATCAGATCAGCAACCGCCCGCTGCAGGACCCCAGCGTTGGCGGCCCGGGCGCACCGGTCATTCCGCCCGGGGTGGAAGCGCTGGCGGCGTTTCCGCTGCGTCGCAACGGTCAGGTGGTGGGCGCGCTGAGCATCCGGGCCGACGAGCAGGACTTTTTTGACGACACCGTCACCCGGCTGTTTGACGAGATCACCAACGACCTGTCCTTTGCGCTCGACAACCTCACCCGCGAACGCGAACGCGCACAGGCCCTGCTGCATGCACGGGAAGCCAGTGAGGAGTTGCGCAACCTGATCCAGGCCATGCCCATCCATATGGTGCTGACGCGGCTGCCCGATGGCGCCGTGCTGGTCATCAACGACGCGATGTGCCGCCGCTACGGCATCAGTCACGACGAGGTCATCGGCCGGCGCTTGATGGATCTGGGGGTGGGCATGCTGCCGGCCTATCGCAAGCGCTACTACGAGCTGCTGAAAGATCACAAGGACGTGGTGGGCTTTCCCGTGCAGGCCTCCACACGTGATGGCCGGGTGCTGTCGTCCTACGTCTATGCCCGACGGGTGCGTTATCACGGGCAGGACTGCATGATCGGCTGCAGCGTGGACATGGACGGCAGCACGACCATCCCCGAAGCCCTGGACATCGTTACGAAAGAGATCAGGAAGGCGGAGGCCGGCAGCGAGCAAAGTCCGGGAGAATCGGTGCATGCAGATCCTCAGTCTTAATGTGGCCCGCACCGCCCCGCTGATGGTGGGTGGCAAACAGGTGCTCAGCGCCATCCGCAAGCGTCCGGTGGACGGGGCCGTGGCGGTCGAGGCCCTGGGCCTGGCCGGCGACGAGCAGGCGGACCCGCGCTACCACGGCGGCCAGTCCAAGGCCGTGTACGCTTACCCCGCCGAACACTATGCGTTCTGGCAGACAGTGCGTGCGCAGGCGCAGGTGGCGCAGTGGAATGAGCCGCTGCCCTTTGGCAGCATGGGCGAGAACCTGAGCATCGAAGGCTTGCTGGAAAGCGACGCCTGGATCGGCGATGTGCTGGTGTTTCCGGACTGCGCGCTGGCAGTCAGCGAACCCCGTGAGCCGTGCAGCAAGTTCAATGCGGTGATGGGCTTCAACAAAGCCGCCAAGATGATGGTGCAAAGCGGCTGGTGCGGCTTTTATCTGGCGGTGCGACAGCCCGGCACGATTGCGGCGGGGCAGCACTTCGAGATCCGCCCCGGGCCCCGGGAAGTCTCGATTGCCGAGGTGTTCCGCACGAAAATGTCCCGGGGCTGAATCAAAGCCGCTTCAACGCTGAATCAACGCCGATGCCGTCAGCGTGGCGGCAAGCCCGTGCCCGGCGCAGAGCCGGGCACGAAGACCTGGGCTCAGTCGGCCAGCGCCGGATAGTCGGTATAACCTTGCGCACCACCTCCGTACATGGTGGCCGAATTGGCCTTCTGCAGCGGAGCATTCAGGCGCAGGCGGCGCACCAGATCCGGGTTGGAGATGAAGCTGCGGCCAAAGGCCACGGCATCGGCCTGACCGTCCGCCACCGCCGCCAGCGCCATCTCACGGGTGTAGCCGTTGTTGGCGATGTAGGGGCCCTTGAAGCGCTCACGCAGCGCCGCGTAGTCGAACGGGGCAACATCGCGCGGGCCGCCCGTCTGGCCTTCGATCACATGCAGGAAGGCCAGCTTCAGCGGTGCCAGTTGCTCCACCACGTAGTTGAACAGCGCCTGCGCGTTGCTGTCCTGGCCCGCATCGTTCACCGGGGTGACCGGGGACAGGCGCAGGCCGGTGCGGTCGGCACCGATGGCGTCAGCGATGGCGCGCATCACCTCCAGCAACAGACGGGCGCGGTTCTCGATGGAACCGCCATAGGCGTCGGTGCGGTCATTGATGCTGTCGCGCAGGAACTGGTCCAGCAGATAGCCGTTGGCGCCATGCACTTCCACCGCATCAAAGCCGGCTTCCATCGCCGAGCGTGCGGCATGCACATACGACTGCACGAGGCCCGGCAGCTCTTCGGTCTTCAACGCGCGCGGCGCGGCCACGTCCACAAAACCTTCCTTGGTGAAGGTCTTGCTCTGGGCGGCACGGTCGGTGGAAGACAGCGGCTTGGCACCGTCCGGCTGGAAATCGGCGTGGGAAATCCGGCCCACATGCCACAGCTGCACCGCGATCTTGCCGCCGGCTTCATGGACTGCGTCCGTCACCCGCTTCCAGGCGTCGACCTGCTCCGGCGAATAAATCCCCGGGGTGTCCAGATACCCCTGGCCTTCCGGCGCGATCTGCGCACCTTCACTGATGATCAGACCGGCCGTGGCGCGCTGGCGGTAGTAGTCGACGGCCAGCGGGCCGGGCAGCAAGCCTTGCGAACGGTTGCGGGTCAGCGGAGCCATCACGATACGGTTGGCCAGGGAAACAGCACCCAGTTGCAGCGGGTCAAACAAACTCGGCATGGTTGGTCACTCAAAAATTGGGAATCAAAGCCGCTCCCATCGGGGCCGAGCCACACTGCGAAGTGCCGGCCTCGCCCGATCGGAACCGCGACGGATTGGGGATGTCTGAAGCTTAGCGGCGGGCAAGGACGCTTGCTGAACTTAGGCGACAGCCCGGACTGGGCCTGGGGGCTTGCGCCGTCGTCTGCAAGGCCGGCGCCGCTTGGCTACACTCGCGGGCCCTGGCGGGTGTCCGGTCGGGTGCGCGGTCGGATGCATGGTCGGGCATGAGCCGCCCTCAGCAGTCCTGAGCCGGCATCGCCAGTGAATCACGGCGCGGCTGATGGCTCTTGTTCGTCATGGTGCGCTGTTGTTCGTCCGCAGAGGTCTGCGTCCCTGGGCGCCGATCGGCCGCTGTTGGTGTCGTCCGAGATCGTCTGATAGCGTCGGTGACCCGCGACCCGCCTGACTCACCATGCGCCCATCCCCTCCCGACCGCGCGCCGTTCAACAGCCGTCCATCGGATTCCCCTGCACGTGACGACCGCTCGTTTGCGGGGCCCCTCAGCCGCCGTCGCCTGCTGCAGGCCGGCATGCTGGCCGGGGTGCCGACGGGCAGCTCGTGGATGGCCGACACCAGCCTGGCGCAGCCCCAGCCGCCGGCAGCGGCCATCACAGCGACGGATCGGCAGGTCCTGCGGGTGGGGCCCGGCCTGCGCCTGCGCACGCTGGCGGCTGCGGCCGCCGAGGCCCGGCCGGGTTGCACCATCGAGGTGCTGGCGGGGGACTATCGCGCCGACGTCGCCACCTGGACACAAGACGACCTGACCCTGCGCGCCGTGGGTGGCCGCGTGCGTTTGCTGGCCAACGGCGCCCATGCGCAAGGCAAAGGCATCTTTGTGTGCGCCGGCCAGCGCATGTCCATCACCGGCTTCGATTTCATTGGCGCCCGGGTGCCGGACCGCAATGGTGCCGGCATCCGGCTGGAACGGGGTTCACTCACGCTGCGGGAATGCCGTTTCGAGGACAACGAAAACGGCCTCCTGTCCGCCAACGACCCCGCCATCTCCCTGGACATCGAACGCTGCGAATTCGGCGCGATCGCTCCGGGGGAGGGGCGCACCCACAACTGCTATGTGGGCAGCATCGGCCGATTGCGGGTGGTGGGCAGCTACTTCCATCACGGCCACACCGGCCACCTGCTCAAGACGCGGGCGGCGGTGAACCACCTGTTCTACAACCGCCTGACCGACGAGACCGGGCGCGCCAGTTTCGAGCTGGAGTTTCCCAACGGTGGCCTGGCGCTGGTGGTGGGCAATCTCATCCAGCAGAGCGCAGCGACGGAAAACTACCACCTGGTCGCCTACGGCAGCGAAGGGCTGGTGGGGCCACGGCATGAACTGCATCTGATCAACAACACGCTGGTGGATCTGCGGCCTGCCGGCGGGGTCTACCTGCGCATGGCGGCGGGTGTGCAGAAGGTGCGTTTGATCAACAACCTGCTGTGCGGCAAGCGGGAGCTGCCACCGGGCCCGGGCTGGGAGCAGCACCACAACTACTTTGTTGATCCTGGCGCCCTGGTGGCGCCGGAGCGGTATGACTTCGCCCTGCGGCCGGGTTCGCCACTGCTGGGCCGGGCGGTGGAGCCCGGCGTGGTGGACGGGCAGCCGCTGCGGCCGGTGGCGCAGTACCGCCACCCCTGTGACACCGCCCCGGTGCCGGTGGACGGCCTCTACAGCCCGGGCGCCCTGCAGATCTGAGCCGCCGCCGTGAACTCGGGCCTTCCGGCACTGCGTTGGCGGGCGGGTGGCATGCCTGGGCAGGCGTGATCGCAGGTACAGTGCCGACATGCTCGCTTATCGACACGCTTTCCACGCCGGCAACCATGCCGACGTGCTCAAACACCTGGTTCTGGCCGAAGTTCTCCGCTACATGGGAGAAAAAGACAAGGCTTACACCGTGGTGGACACCCATGCCGGCGCCGGCGGCTATGCGCTGGATGGACGGTATGCCCAGAAGAACGCCGAGCACCTGGGTGGCATTGCGGCGCTTTACCAGCGCAAGGACCTGCCCGAGCCGCTGCAGCACTATGTGCAATTGGTGCGCGACTTCAATGCCGGCGGCCCGCTGGAGCAATACCCGGGCTCTCCGGCCATTGCCCGCCTGCTGATGCGGGAGCAGGACCGTCTGCGCTGCTATGAGCTGCATCCCACCGATCAGCGCATTCTGGAGAGTTACCTGTCGGACCGGCCCAACTCGCAGGTCCAGAACTCGGACGGCTTTGCCGGGCTGAAGGCGGAACTGCCGCCGCCGTCCCGCCGGGGCGTGGTGCTGATCGACCCGCCCTATGAAATCAAGACCGACTATGCCAAGGTCATCGGCGCGCTTCGGGAGGCTCTGCAACGCTTTCCGGACGGCACCGTCGCGATCTGGTACCCGCAGCTGCAGCTGCTGGAATCGGCCCAATTGCTGCAGCGGCTGAAGGCCGTGGGCGAATCCACGGCCAAGAAGGGCTGGCTGCATGTGCGACTGACCGTGGCGCAGCCGGATGAACGCGGCTTCGGCATGATGGGCAGCGGCATGTTTGTCATCAACCCGCCGTACGTGCTGCACGACCGGCTGGCGGCATGCCTGCCGATGCTGGTGGACGTACTGGGACAGTACGACGGCGCGAACTATCTGCTGGAACAGCAGACGGTCTGACGCGTCCCAGCCGCCGCAGCGGCGTCCCCGTGATCGTCCCCGTGATCAATAGCCGACCGTGAAACGGCGGCGAATGTGCTGCGGCCGCTCCAGTTCGTCCACGATGGCCACCGCCAGGTCGGCGGTGGAGACATGGGCGGGGCCGTTGGCATCCATCACCGGTGTATCCAGGCTGACGCGGTAGCTGCCCCGGCGTTCGCCCGGCTCCAGATGCACGGCGGGAGACAGGAAGGTCCAGTCCAGCGAGGTTTCTTCGCGGATCAGGTTGAGCGCTTCACGTGCGGCCAGCGCGCCGGACTTCCACGCCTGCGGGAATTCCGGCGTGTCCACCAGTTGCACGCCCGGTGCGGCATACAGGCTGCCGGCACCGCCCACCACCAGCAGGCGCTTCACGCCCGCCTGACGGGTACCGGCATAGATGGCGCGGGTGCCCGCCAGGAACTGGTCGTAGAGGTCCGGCACGCCCCAGCCCGGGTTGTAGGCATTCACCACGGCATCAGTGCCTTGGACCGCGCCGGCCACCTGAGCGGCGTCCTGCACATCGGCCTGGACCACCGTCAGCCCGGACTGGGCTTCCAGCTTGGCGGGCGTGCGGGCCAGCGCCACGACTTCATGACCACGCGACAGCAGTTCCTTCAACACTTCACTGCCCACAAATCCGGTGGGGCCGATCAAGGCGACTTTCATGGAGATCCTTTCAAGGGTGCCCGGGGGGATGCCGGGGTGGATGAACTTTAGAAACTTCATAATCCGCCGTGAAGTCATCCATTGAAGCTTTCATTCTTTAGAAATTCTTCACAATGTTGGATCAACTCCGCCGCATGGCCGTGTTGGCCACCGTGGTAGACCAGGGCAGCCTGGTCGCTGCGGCACGCCAGTTGCAAACCACCACCTCCGCCGTGAGCCAGCAGTTGCGGGCCCTGGAGCGGGACATGGGGGTGACCTTGTTGCATCGCTCCACCCGTCGCATCAGCCTGACCCCAGCGGGCGAGCGCTTTGTGGAGGGCTGCAAGGCCATGCTGGCCGCCGCGCAGGACGCTCAGGTGCAGTTGCACCGGCTGCGGGATGCGCCGGAGGGGGAACTGCGCATCAGCGCCCCGGTGGGCTTTGCGCGGCAACTGGGGCCGGCACTGGCGCCGCTGATGCATGCGCATCCCGGCTTGCATCTGCATCTGGAGGTGGACGATGGCTTCACCGACCTGGTGGCCAAACGCATCGATCTGGCCGTGCGCTTCGGGCGTCTGCCGGACAGCGCCTGGGTCGCCCAGCGGATCGGCGCCAAGAGCATGGCGTTGTATGGCGCGCCGGCTTATCTCGCGCGACGGGGCGTGCCCGCAACGGCGACGGATCTTGGCCGGCATGACTGGCTCGCGCTGCGGCCCGACACCTCCCCCTTCCAGACCTTGCCGCTGCGCAGTCCTCAGGGGGAGGAGCAATGGCTGCGGGTGACGCCGCGGGCCAGCAGCAACAACCAGCTCAGCCTGCAGCAGTTGTGCGAGGCCGGGCTGGGACTGGCGATGCTGGGCACGGATGATGTGGATGAATCGGTGGCGCAGGGCCGGTTGTTGCCGCTGCTGAGCGACTGGCAGCTACCGTCGCTGCCCGTGCATGCCCTGACCCCGCAGCGGGATGCGCAACCGGCCAAGGTGCGCCATGCCATCGATGCGCTGCGTCAGGCCTTCAGCCAATGACGGGCGCGAATGACGCCACAATCCCGCCATGCTGAATGCCGCCGCGTGGGCACGGATTGTTCCGTTTGCCCTTTTCATGGGTCTCCTTGCGCTGCGAGGAGCTGTTCCTGCTGACAACGCCTGGGGCTGGGACCCACGTTGGCTGTATGCGCTGAACCTGGTGGTGGTGGGTGGCGCACTGGTCTGGTTCTGGAAGCAGTACGGCGAGTTCTCGCGCCAGAACCTGCCGACAGCGCGGGAGGTCGGGCTCAGTGTGGTGCTGGGTCTGGCGGTGTTTGGCCTGTGGATCGCGCTGGACGCCCCATGGATGCAGCTGGGGACACCCACCGCGTCGTTTGTCCCGACACGGCCGGACGGCGGTCTGGACTGGCCCTTGATCGTGGTGCGCTGGCTGGGGGCGGCCTTGCTGGTCCCGGTGATGGAAGAACTGTTCTGGCGCAGCTTCCTGATGCGCTGGATAACCAGCCCCCGGTTCGAAGGGGTGGACCCGCGCGAGTCCGGCCTCAAGGCGCTGATCCTCTCCACCTTCCTCTTCATGCTCGCACACACGTTGTGGCTGGCGGCCATCGTGGCCGGTCTCGTGTATGGGTTGCTGTACCAACGCACCGGCAAGCTCGGTTGCGCCGTGATTGCGCATGCGGTGACCAATGGGGTGTTGGGGATCTGGGTGCTGGGGTCCGGTCACTGGGAGTTCTGGTAACTGCGCTCCGCCGTCATCGCACGTGTCACCGTGGCTGGGCGTTGCAGATGAGCGAATCGCTCGAACAGCCAGCAGCGCATCCCCATCACCAGGGTGAACTGGCGTTTTTCGGCATCGGGCAGCTTCTGGTCCAGCAGATGCTGGCGGGCGAAATCTTCAGCCACACGCTGGAGCCGGTCCCGCAGCTCGCGCGCCATGCCCGGGCTCAATTGGCCATGCACGAGCATCATCAACTCACCGTCACCATCGAAGCCGCCGTTGAAGAAGTCCTGCATGACGCTGTCCCGGAAGAACTGCATCACCGGCCCGTGCGGCCGCCAGCGGAAGGTCTTGGCCACCTGGAGGCGGTAACGGTTCAGGGGCCGCAGTGCGATGATGCCCAGGCGGTCCAGATGCGCCATCGCGCGGGTGGCGTCGGCCTCGGACAGCCGGTAGGTGGCCACGATCTGCTCATAACTCCATTGGCTCAGGCAACAGATCGCCATCAGCAGCAGTTTCTCGTCGGCCACCACCTCCCGCTCCTGCTGCAGGGAGAGCTCCAGCCGCAGCGGCTGGCTTTGCGAGAGCCGCTGGGACAGCTCCGCAAAATCCGTCTTCAGGACCCGGCAGAGTTCATCAATGCGTGACAAGGGCATTTCGCCGCCGGCGGCAAACATCCGCTTCACGCTGGATTCCGACAGGCCCAGCTCGCGGGCGAGCTGGGCATAACTGATGCCGGCGGTCTTGAGCTCCGCCTTGATGAGGTCGATGAGAGTCTGGGTGCTGGCCATGCCACAACGGTAGCGCAGTTTGAGACCGGTCGGGTCGTCCGGCGCTACCGCCTCAGCGGCTTCGCCACTTCAAGCGCCACCACGCCGAGCATCACGCCGTCTTCATCACCGGGCCGCAGCGGCAACGCCATCGGCCCCCACATCGTGCGACGACGTCATTGGCTGTGTTGCGGTGGCCTGGCGGGCGTGGGGCTGTTCAGTGCCCTCGCCGCCCACGAGGCCGGACCTGTGCTGAATCCCTGTCCCCCCCTTGCGCCGGGGTCGGCGGGAGGCTTGGCGCATGCGTCCGTCCGAAGTTCCAGCCCGGAGGGTGTCCCACAGGACTGGCTGGATGCCATCTGGGACGGGCTGGATCCCCCACAGCTCTGGGATGTCCATGCCCATCTGCTGGGCACGGGCGACAGCGATTCTGGTTGTTGGGTGAATCCGCATCTGTCCCAGTGGTGGCATCCCGTGGAGCATCTGCGCAAGCGCATGATCCTCAACGGGGCCTGTGTGTCGCCGGATAGCCTCACGGTCGACCAGGCCTATGTCTCTCGCCTCACGCAACTGGCGGATGCATTTCCCGTGGGCGCCCGCTGGCTGCTGTTTGCCTTTGACGAGGCTCGGGATGCCACCGGCGCCCGGCGCCCCGACTGGACCACCTTCCACGTGCCGGACGCTTATGCCCAGCAGGTCGCGGCCCAACGGCCCGACCGTTTTGGCTGGGTGGCCTCGATCCACCCGGGGCGGGAAGACGCGCTGGAACGGCTGGAGCGGGCGCTTCAAGGCGGCGCACTCGCGCTCAAATGGCTGCCCAGCGCCATGGCGATCGACCTGCGCGACCCGCGCCTCACGCCCTTCTATCAACGCCTGGCGGCCGCCCGCTTGCCGTTGATTGTTCACGTGGGAGAAGAACATGCGGTGCCCGGCGCCGGGCAGCAGGGGCTCGGCAACCCGCTGCACCTGCGCACCCCGCTCAGCCACGGCGTGCGGGTGATTGCCGCCCACTGTGCCTCCCTGGGCATGGCCCTGGACACCGACCTGCCTCGCCCCCGCCAGGTCCCCGCCTTCGAGCTGTTTGCCCGGCTCATGGATGAGCCCGCCTGGGCGTCGCTGCTGCTCGGCGACATCTCCGCCGTGTTCCAGTTCAATCGCCGCCCGGAGGTCTGGCACACGGTGCTGCGGCGGCAGGACTGGCAGGACCGGCTGCTGCACGGTTCCGACTATCCACTCCCCGGCGTGATGCCGCTGGTGCGCCTGCCTGGGCTGGTCCGGGCTGGGGTGCTCGATCCGGCGGACCTGCCGGCGCTGGAGGCGCTGCGCCGGCATCACCCGCTGATGTTCGACCTGGCCCTCAAGCGCAGCGTCCGCTCCGGTGGCGCACGACTCTCCACGGGGGTGTTTGCCACGGCCCGCCATTGGGCCCCCCACGGGTCGGTATCACACCGCGATACCCGCCCCGTCACGGCGTGATACCCCCCGAAAGATGGAAGGGTCGCCGGGCCCTCCGCTCAGAAAATTCGCCTATCGCCTCCCGCCTGGGAACGGCGACACCCACAAAGCCTCAGAGAGGCAAACACCCGGGCGCTTCGACTGTGAGCAAAGGAACTGACATGAACCGCATCCAACGTGACACCAAGGCCTGGCGCTACCAGGTGTGGGCCTCCTTCGGCATCAGCGTGGCCTTGTGCGCCACCGGCCTGGCCTACCTGCCCGGTGCCGATCTGGACCGCGCCTTCATGGTGATGGGTTACGTGTTCTGCCTGACCACGGCCTTCGCGTTGTCCAAGTTCATCCGCGACAACCAGACGGAGCGCCGCGACACCCCGATGTGGGGCCTGGTGGTCTGGAGCGGCTTCGGCCTGGCCATGGGCTTGACCGCCTGGGGCCTGTGGCGCATGGACATCCAGCCGGTGTGGAAGGCGTATCTGCTGGTGTGCTGGCTGTACGTGATCTCCAACGTCTTCACGCTGGCCAAGATGCTGCGTGATGCCCATGACGCCGACGTGCTCGACGCCCGCCTGCAAGGCCGTCGGGAGGCTGCCCGCGGCGCGGTGCAGCCCTTGGACCAGGCGGCTTGATGGCGCAACACGCCTGAACTTCACCCGGGCCGCTGTTCCTTCGCTTTCGTGGATGCGCGGCCCATTTACCCATTGATTGTCTCGACAACGGTTTTCATCATGACGCACTCCCTGCTGATGTCTTTCATCCGTCGGCCGCAACACCTGTTGCTCACCGCCGCCCTGGCGGCCACCTGCACCTTAATGACGCCGCTCACGGCCGCCGCCCACGGTGATGGCGGCAGCGAGGCCAGCGCTGCGTTGTCACTGCTGCCGGTGGCGGTGTCGGTCGCTGCGCCCGTGGCGGTGCTCTCGGCCGGGGCCTCGCTGGTGGTGGTCGCGGTCGAGGTGACGGCGTCCGGGACGGTCTGGGTGCTCAAGCGCGTTTCGGATGGCGTGAAGGTCAGCGTGCGTTTTGCCGGCAAAGTGGCGGTGGGCGCCTCGGTGGCCGTGGGCACGGCGGTGTCAGTGGTCGTGGTGGGCACCGGCGTGTTGCTGTCGGCTGCTGGTGAGGCCATTGCCTTCATCCCCAACGAGGTCGGGGCTTCCCTGATGCACAACGAACGTGTCACCTTGCGAGGGCGGGCCGTGCGCTGAGCGCGGTGCCGTCCAGGCCCCATGGCTCTGGGTTATCCCGTAGGTCCGCGGGGAAGACGCCACAGACAGGCCCTTCACCGCTCTAATCACTCCTTGCGCAGGACGGTCTCTCACCGACACTCCGGTTTGGACGTCCCGATCCCCACCCACACGAAGCCGTATGAGCGAAACCCAACATTCCAGCCAGTTTGCCCTGTTGGGCCAGCGCCGATTTGCGCCCTTCTTCGTCACGCAGTTGGCCGGAGCCTTTAACGACTCGTTCCTCAAGCAGTTGGTGATCCTGTTGGTCACCTTCCATGCGACCGAGTACACGACCCTGTCGGCCGGTTTGGTGGCCAACCTGGCGGCAGGTCTCTTCATCCTGCCCTTCGTGCTGTTTTCTGCCTACGCGGGTCAACTGGCGGACCGCTTTGACAAGGCCCGGGTCATCCGGGCGATCAAGGCTGCCGAAGTGGCCATCATGGTCGTCGCCAGTGCGGGCTTTTACATGAAGAGTCTGCCGGTGCTGCTGGCGTCGATCTTCACCATGGGCTGTCACTCGGCCTTCTTCGGCCCGGTCAAGTATTCGCTGCTGCCCAGGGTGTTGATGAAAGACGAGCTGACCGGCGGCAATGGCCTGCTGGAAATGGGCACTTTCCTCAGCATCCTCCTGGGCACGCTCGTGGCGGGCGTGCTGGCTGCCGTGACGACCCATCCCCTCTGGCTGTCCCTGGCACTCCTCGGGTTCGCGACCTTGGGGCTGATCTCCAGTCTGTTCATTCCGGCCACCGGTGAGGCGGCACCCGACCTGAAGCTGCACTTCAGCGTGGTGTCCGAAACCGTTGCCACGGTGAAAATGGGGAAGCGCGAAGGTGAAGGCGTTTGGAACAGCCTTCTGGCGATCTCCTGGTTCTGGTTCGTTGGCGCGGTGGTGCTGTCTCAGATCCCGGCGCTGGGGAAAGATGTGCTGCACGGCGACACCACGGTGGTGACGGTCCTGCTGGCAACCTTCTCCATCGGCATCGCGGCGGGCTCCCTGTTGTGCGAGCGCCTGTCCGGACATCGGGTGGAAATCGGGCTGGTCCCCATCGGCTCTATCGGCCTGTCACTGTTCACGGCAGACCTGGCATGGGCTTGTGATGCCTTCGCCGCCACCGTCCAGTCCTCGTCCGCGCCCTTGGCCTGGTCACAGTTCCTGGCGATGAGCGGCAGCGTTCGTGTGCTGGCTGACGTGGCGCTGCTGGGTCTGTTTGGCGGCATCTTCATCGTGCCGCTGTATGCCTTTGTCCAGTTGCGCACGGCCCCGGAACGTCAGTCTCGCATCATCAGCGCCAACAACATCCTGAACGCGGTGGCAATGGTCATCGCTGCTGGCATGTCCGCAGGTCTGCTGGCGTATGGCCTCTCCGTGACGGGGCTCATTCTGGTCTGTGCTGGATTGAATGCCTTGGTCGCGATCTACATCTACCGGACCGTGCCGGAATTCTTGTGGCGCTTCCTGAGCTGGTTCGTGGTTCACGCCATTTACCGACTCCGCGCCACGGGCCAGGAGCACCTGCCGGAGGAAGGCCCCGCGCTGATCACCCCCAATCACGTTTCATACGTTGATGCGCTGGTGCTCAGCGCACTGTGCCCGCGGCCCATTCGTTTCGTGATGGACGCCAGCATTTTCCGGGTGCCGGTGTTGTCGTGGTTGTTCCGGCAGGTCAACGCCATTCCCATTGCATCGGCGAAGAAGGAGCCCGCAACCTTGGAGAAAGCACTCGCGGCGATCGACACTGCGTTGCGCAATGGCGAGTTGGTGTGTGTCTTTCCTGAGGGTGCGCTCACGCGCGATGGTCAGTTGGCCGAGTTCAAGCCTGGCATTCGTCGCATGCTGGATGCCAATCCCGTGCCGGTCATCCCTGTGGGCCTCAGTGGCTTGTGGGAGACGGCCTTTGCGCGAAATGGCAAGAGCGTTGGTGGCCGCCTGGTCAGCCTGCGTCCGGGGCGTCGGCTGGATGTTCAGGTGGGGGCGGCGCTGCCCCCAGAGGTGAGCATCGAAGAGCTTCGGGCGAAGGTTCAGGGGCTGATTGGCGCAGCGCCGGTGGGGGGCCAGACACATACGTCGACTGCACGTGGGTAGCGGCCCGCCCCGCATCTGCAGATGCATTGGCCATTTGCTTCACCAGTTCCACAACGGGGGTGCTGGTGGATCCAGGTCGCTTATCCCATTGACCTTGGTCACTGGCCTTTGTGGGCCACCTCACTGCGCGCGTCGCGCTTCGCTGCGGCGCCACACCCGGCTCAAACGCCGCAGGCGCAGCTTCAGGGCGCGGGCCGTGCGCCACACGCCGCTGCTGCGCACCCAGGCCAGCAGGCCCGCCTTCCATTCCACCCATCGCGCATACAGGCGCCGGAACCAGTCCAGACGCAGGAGTGCCGGCTGGGTCAATGCAAACAAATGGGCCACCACCGCCGTGCCCACCAGCTTCGCCGAAAGGATCACCCCCAGCCCCATCGCTGCATGGCCTTGGCCGATCAACCACAGCGCCAGCAACTTCACCGGCAGCAGGAACAGGCTGGGCACCAGCAGCACCAGCAGGGCCAGATAGGGCGGGAGGCGGCGGACCGCAGCTTCCAGATGCCTGATGACCGGCAAGCGCCCGAGGCGGGCCATCACCCGCTGCAACGGCTCCCATCCCCATTCTTCGAAGAGGATGACCAGCGCCAGGACAAATCGAAGGGTCCATCGCAGCGGCGATAGCAACAGCTTGAGCATGGCAGCGATCATCTCCCCTCAAACCAGCATGTGCAAACTGATGCTGAGGCGGAACTGGTTCGAAATTTACGAACTTTTGGCTCAAGCTTCGTGCTCGTCACTTATTTTGCTTGCAATTAGTTCGCGTGCGAGTTAAATTCTCGTCCATGGCACACAACAACACTCCCACCCCTGCGAAGCCCACTGGCGGCACCGCTGATGCGTCGGCGTGTGTGGCTCTGGATATCGACCAGCAGCTCTGCTTCGCCGTCTATTCGACGATGCTGGGGCTGAACAAGATCTACCGCGATCTTCTGAAAGAGCTGGGCATCACCTACCCGCAGTACCTGGTGCTGCTGGTGCTGTGGGAGCGAGATGGCCTGACGGTCGGCGAGATCAGTGAGCGTGTGTTCCTGGATTCGCCCACCCTCACCCCCCTGCTCAAGCGGCTGGAAGCGGCCGGCCTGCTCATCCGTACGCGTTCGGCGCAGGATGAGCGGCAGGTGCTGATCACCTTGACCGATGAAGGGCGCGGTTTGCAGCAGCGTGCCTCGCATGTGCCGCAATGTATTGCGGAGGCGGCGGACACCGACATGGCCGAGATCATCGACCTGCGGGACCGGTTGCTGGCCCTGCGTGGCCGGATGGCGCGTCACGCCGGCTGAGCCCGGCACGACCGGAACTGACCCATCCCATCCGATCCCATCCCCATTGACTGAACGATTTTTGCCCCCATGCCACACGCCAAATACCTCGCACACGAAGTACTAGCAAGCTAATCAAACCACTTCCAACAAGCTGTTCTTTTCATTGGTCGTTCACCCACCCTGCCCTTTCTCACCCACCACCAAGGAGCCACTCATGTCCACACTCTCGACCCTCGCTCGTTCCTCGCGTCGTCAACTGCTGGCCATCTCCACACTGGCCATTGCCGCCGCCAGCGCCATCGCGACACCGGCCCTGGCCGCTGATGCCGCCAAGCCTGCTGCGGCCCGCGTGTCCGCCGCCCAGCCCTCGGGCAGCTACATCACCACGAAGGACGGCGTTCAGCTCTATTACAAGGACTGGGGTCCCCGCAACGGTCAGCCCATCGTCTTCAGCCACGGCTGGCCGCTCGATTCGGACAGCTGGGAATCGCAGATGATCTTCCTGGCCGACCACGGCTACCGCGTGATCGCCCATGACCGCCGGGGTCACGGCCGTTCCAGCCAGCCCTGGGAAGGCAACGACATGGACCACTATGCCGACGACCTGGCCACCGTCATCGAGACGTTGAACCTGAAGAACGCGGTGCTGGTGGGCTTCTCCACCGGGGGCGGTGAAGTGGCGCGCTACATCGGCCGCCATGGCACCTCGCGAGTGGCCAAGGCCGTGCTGGTGTCGGCGGTTCCGCCGATCATGGTGAAGTCGGAACAGAACCCGGGTGGCGTACCCAAGGAAGTCTTTGACGGCCTGCGGGCCGGCCAACTGGCCAATCGCGCCCAGCTCTACAAGGACATCGCCTCCGGCCCGTTCTACGGCTTCAACCGGCCGGGCGCCAAGGTGTCCCAGGGCCTGATCGACAACTGGTGGCAGCAAGGCATGCTGGGCGGCCACAAGAACACCTATGACTCGATCAAGGCGTTCTCGGAAACCGACTTCACCGCCGACCTGAAGAAGTTGGACAAACCCACGCTGGTGATCCATGGCGACGACGACCAGATCGTGCCGCTGGACATCTCCGGCCGCGCTTCCGCCCGCCTGATCAAGGGTGCGCAGCTGAAGGTGTATGAAGGCGCCCCACACGGCCTGACCGATACCCACAAGGACCGCCTGAATGCGGACCTGTTGGCCTTCATCCAGCAATAAGTCCGGCAATCAGCCGGGCAATCCGTCCGTCGGTCCGGCAATCGGCCCGCCAGACAGCCCGCCAATCCGCACGGCGTGCGGGAGCGGGATGCAAAAAAGGGAGCGCCTTGGCGCTCCCTTTTTGAATGGCCCAATCAGAGGGTTGACGACGGTTGACGGCGGTTCGCCACGATTCCGACGACGAAACGTCAGACCCCGCGCGCCCGGTCCGCCTGAAAGCGCTGACGGAAGCCTTCGAAGTCCCCGGCATCCAGCGACTCCCTCACTTCCTTCATCAGGTTGAGGTAGTAATGCAGGTTGTGCACGCTGGTGAGCATCGGGCCCAGCATTTCGCCGCAACGGTCCAGGTGATGCAAATAAGCGCGGCTGAAGTTCTGGCAGCAGTAGCAGCTGCAGGTCTCGTCCACCGGCCGCTCATCCGACTTGTAGCGGGCATTGCGCAGCCGCAGGTCGCCAAAGCGGGTGAAGAGGTGGCCGTTGCGGGCATTGCGGGTGGGCATGACGCAATCGAACATGTCCACACCCTGGCGAACACCTTCCACCAGGTCTTCCGGTGTGCCGACGCCCATCAGGTAACGCGGCTTCTGGTCTGGCAGTTGGTGGGCGATGTGATCCAGCACGCGCAGCATGTCAGCTTTGGGCTCTCCCACCGACAGCCCGCCGATGGCGTAACCCGGCAGATCCAGATCCTTCAGCCCCTGCAGCGATTCGTCCCGCAGGTGCTCGAACATGCCGCCCTGCACAATCCCGAACAGCGCATTGGGGTTGTCCAGCCGGGCGAATTCGTCCTGGCAGCGTTTGGCCCAGCGCAGGCTCATCTCCATGGACAGCCGTGCTTCCTTTTCCGTGGTGATGTGGCCCTTGGTCTCATAGGGCGTGCATTCGTCAAACTGCATGACGATGTCGCTGTTGAGCACGGTCTGGATCTGCATCGAGATCTCGGGGGTGAGGAAGAGCTTGTCCCCGTTCACCGGAGAGGCGAACTTCACCCCCTCTTCGCTGATCTTTCGCATCTCGCCCAGGGACCAGACCTGGAAGCCGCCGCTGTCGGTGAGGATCGGCTTGTTCCAGCTTTCAAAGCGGTGCAAGCCGCCGAACTGCTTCATGATGTCCAGGCCAGGACGCATCCACAGATGGAAGGTATTGCCCAGAATGATCTGTGCGCCCATCTCTTCCAGCGAGCGCGGCATGACCCCCTTGACCGTGCCGTAAGTGCCCACCGGCATGAAGATGGGCGTCTGCACCACGCCATGGTTGAGCGTCATCCGGCCACGACGGGCCCGACCTTCGGTCTTGAGCAATTCGAACTTCAACATGGCGCGGATTGTCGCAGGCCCGGCCACTTCACGGTTCGGGCCGCCGAACCAGCCGCAATAATCCCGCCATGCCCTCGAGTCTCGCCGCGCCGGTCCACGCAGAACTGATCATCAAGAAAAGCCGATTCATCGCCTGCGTCGAGGCGGTACCCGATCGGCCGGCCGCGCTGGCCCGGGTGGAGCAACTGCGGGCCGCGCATCCCGGGGCGGCCCATGTCTGCTGGGCGCTGATGGCCGGCGGGCAGTCGGCGGCCAATGACGACGGGGAGCCGGGCGGCACCGCCGGCCGGCCGATGCTGGAAGTGCTGCGCCATCAGGACCTGGAAGGCGTCCTGGCCACGGTGGTGCGCTACTTTGGCGGCGTCAAGCTGGGCGCTGGCGGCCTGGTGCGGGCCTACACGGACGCCGTGGCCCAGGCCCTGCTGACCGCCGACAAGGTGCCAATGGTGCGCCTGCGCCGGCTGCGCTGCACCCTGCCCTACGCCCAGGAAGGCCTGTTGCGCCGGGAAGCGGAACGCTTTGGGGCGGTGCTGGGCGAGGTGGTGCATGGCGCGCTGGTGGACGTCACCTTGCGCCTGCCGGACGTGGTCGCGGCCGATTTCATGCACCGGCTCAACGAGGCCGGCCAGGGCCGGATCGGTTGGTTGACGCCCGACGAAGGCAGCCCCGGCGAATCCGGCAACTGAGCCGGGAGCCTGGCGGCCTAGAATTGGCGATTGCCTCATCGCCGGAGCCCTTTCGGTTCCGGTCGGTTGGGGCGGCATCTTTTCCCCCTTAACTGCGCGAGACGTCCCCGTGGCCGCAACCATCCTCCAAAAGATTCCCGCCGGCGAGCGCGTCGGCATCGCCTTCTCCGGCGGCCTGGACACCAGCGCCGCGGTCCACTGGATGCGCGGCAAGGGTGCCATCCCCTGCGCGTACACCGCCAACCTGGGCCAGCCGGACGAAAGCGACTACGAAGACATTCCCCGCAAGGCCAAGGCCTACGGGGCGGAGATCGCCCGGCTGGTGGACTGCCGCGCACAGCTGGTGGCCGAAGGCATTGCCGCCATCCAGTGTGGTGCCTTCCACATCAAGAGCGGCGGCGCCACCTACTTCAACACCACGCCGCTGGGCCGGGCCGTGACCGGCACGGCGCTGGTGGCCGCCATGCGTGAAGACGGCGTGAACATCTGGGGCGACGGCTCGACCTTCAAGGGTAACGACATCGAGCGCTTCTACCGCTACGGCCTGCTGGCCAACCCGTCGCTCAAGATCTACAAGCCCTGGCTGGACCAGACCTTCATCGACGAGTTGGGCGGCCGCAAGGAGATGAGCGAATACCTCATCGCCAATGGCTTCGACTACAAGATGAGCGTGGAGAAGGCCTATTCGACCGACTCCAACATGCTGGGTGCGACGCATGAGGCGAAGGACCTGGAGTTCCTGAACAAGGGCATGAACATCGTCAACCCGATCATGGGCGTGGCCTTCTGGAAGGAAGACGTCGTGATCAAGCCGGAGACGGTGTCGGTGCGCTTCGAGGAAGGCGTTCCGGTGGCCATCAACGGGCAGATCTACACCAACCTGGTGGATCTGTTCATGGAAGCCAACAAGATCGGCGGCCGCCACGGGCTGGGCATGTGCGACCAGATCGAGAACCGCATCATTGAGGCCAAGAGCCGCGGCATCTACGAGGCGCCGGGGATGGCGCTGCTGCACATCGTGTACGAGCGTCTGGTGACCGGCATCCATAACGAGGACACCATTGAGCAGTACCGGATGAACGGCATGAAGCTGGGCCGGCTGCTGTATCAGGGCCGCTGGTTCGACCCGCAATGCCTGATGCTGCGCGAAACCGCCCAGCGCTGGGTGGCAAGCGCCATCACGGGTGAAGTGACCCTGGAACTGCGCCGGGGCAACGATTACACGCTGCTGGACACGGTGAGTGCCAACCTGACGTATGCGCCGGAGCGTCTGTCGATGGAGAAGGTGGAAGACGCCGCCTTCACCCCGGCCGACCGGATCGGCCAGCTGACGATGCGCAACCTGGACATCGCGGATACGCGGTCCAAGCTGCAGGTCTACAGCAACACCGGCCTGCTGGGCGGACAAAGCGCCGGCAGCATCGGGCTGCTGATGCCGCCGAAGGAATAAGGGCACCTCGGGTCGTGGGCCGCAGGGCGGCCCACCCCGCAAAAAAGGCCGCTGAATCGTTTCAGCGGCCTTTTTGTTGGCAACTACACGCCAGTGGTGAGATCAGCTCCGGCGACGAGCCAGGAAGCCCAGGGCCGCGATGCCGGCGATCATCAGCGCATAGGTCTGCGGTTCCGGCACAGGGCTGGTCAGCGGCGTCGTGCTGGGCAGCGCGTTGGCCACGGCGCTGGCAAATTCCACGCGCACACCGGTGTAGTTGTAGACCGAGTTCGCATCGTCCGTCACCACAAAGCTCAGCGTGTTCACGCCGGTGGTGAAGTAGCTGGTGATGCTGCTGAAGTCGGTCCAGCCGGTGTAGCCATTGCCTTCAATCGTCGAGATGGCCTGGCCATTGAGCAGCAGCACACCGCTGTTGTCCGACGCCCAGCGACCGGTGATGGAAGCGCTGGAGATGTCGTAGCCGGTCAGGTCAAAACTGAGCGACCAGGTGACGACACTGTCCGAGCTGGAGCTGTAGTTGGTCTGCTGGTCACCCCCCAGAATCAGCCAGGACGACGATTCGGTGTTGGCAATCCAGTGCGGGAACGGATCGGTCGAGCCGCTGCTCACCACCCCATAACCGGTCTGACCGGAATAGTCGCCGCCCGACACGGTGTAGGCGTAGTTCTTGTCCGTCGCGCCAGAGCTCAAGCCGCTGCCGGTATTGACCAGGCCTTCAATCGTGTCGGCCATCGCCACACCGCCCATCAGGGTGGCGGCCAGCGCGAAGGGGGTAAGTGCAAGCAGCTTCATGAAGTTCCCGAATGGATGGATGTGCGAAACCTGGCAAGCGCCTGGCCCGTTGTTCTGCAGTCCATTGTTCCAAAATGCGTGACTTATTGCCCCCCGTGGCCGTGGGGGTCAGGTCTGTTCTTTGGTAACGCTGGGGTAACGACCGTAGCGGCCCCCTCAATTCGGGCGACCATCGCACCAATAGGTTGGCGTTCGCACACAACAGGTGCAGCCCCTCACGATGCGGGGGATAGGCGTCGGCATGCCGCGCGGGGGGCTGGTCCACGCCAGCCCAACGTCACCCGCCTTCGGCGGCAAGGTCCGCCGCTTCCGCCCGGGAAGCGAGCATGCAAGACGCCTGCGACCGCCACCGGCGCGGCCTGCCCACGATCAACGCGCAGGGCGGCCCGTTCGGTCGGAGATGGGTGGCCCCGTTGCGCCGCTCAGGCGCGCCGATCCAGCAACATCGCATCCCCATAGCTGAAAAAGCGGTACCGCTGCTCGATGGCATGCCGGTACAGCGCCATGATGTGCTCATACCCCGCCAGGGCCGACACCAGCATCATCAAGGTGCTCTTGGGCAGATGGAAGTTGGTGATCAGCCGGTCCACCACCTGAAACTGGAAGCCCGGGGTGATGAAGATGTCCGTCTCGCGGGCCCCGGCCTGCAACGCCCCCCCCAGCGCCGCCGATTCCAATGCGCGCAAGGTGGTGGTGCCCACGGCCGTCACCCGCCCACCGGCTGCACGGCAGCGCTCGATGGCGGCCACGGTCTCTTCCGGCACCTGGAACCACTCGCTGTGCATCTTGTGCTCGGCCAGCGTTTCCACCCGTACCGGCTGGAAGGTGCCGGCGCCGACATGCAGGGTGACATGCGCGGTCTGCACACCACGGGCCGCCAGGCGTTCCAGCAGCGCTTCATCGAAATGCAGCGCCGCCGTCGGCGCCGCCACCGCACCCGGCTCGCGGGCAAAGACGGTCTGGTAGCGCCGGACGTCATCGGCCGAATCGTCGTGGGCGATGTAGGGCGGCAGCGGCACATGGCCGTGCCGCTCCAGCAGGTCAAACGGCTCTCCGGACAAGCGCAGATGGAACAGGCCGTTGTCCGGCCCGCAGCGGCCCAGCACCTCGGCATCAAATGCATCGGCAAAGCGCACCATCGCCCCCGGCTTGGGACTCTTGCTGGCCCGCATGTGCGCCCAGACCTCCTGTGTGCCGGGCAGCACCCGCTCCACCAGGGCCTCCACGGCCCCGCCGCTGGCCTTGGCGCCATACAGCCGCGCCTTGATCACCCGGGTGTTGTTGAACACCAGCAGGTCTTTGGGATCCAGCAGCTCGGGCAGTTCACGGAACACACGGTCCACCGGTTCCACCGCGCGGCCGTCCAGCAGGCGGGAGGCACTGCGTTCAGCGGCGGGATGCTGGGCGATCAGTTCGTCAGGCAGAGCGAAGT
Organism: Roseateles sp. SL47; assembly: GCF_026625885.1. Lineage (NCBI taxonomy): Bacteria > Pseudomonadati > Pseudomonadota > Betaproteobacteria > Burkholderiales > Sphaerotilaceae > Roseateles > Roseateles sp. SL47. Next base: position 1,055,665 of record NZ_CP113068.1, read on the forward strand.
CGAAGTCGCTCACGGAAAAGAGTCGGGACATGGGAAACGAGGGCCGGACAGACCCGTGCCGATCAGAATGAGGAAGGTCTGAATTCTCCCACCCGGAACGGAGGCAGAATTCCGACCCATGTCCGAGGTCCCGCCCGTGCCGTCCGCCCCCCCACCTGCGACCCCGCCTGCGTCCAAACCAGCGCGCAAGGCCGCCGCCAGGAAAGGAACGGCGGGGGCGGCCGCTTCCTCCAGCGGCGGCTCCTCCACGGGCGCGACGGCCACGGGTGCGCCGCCCAAGTCCGCACCGCAAAAGGCCATGGAACGGATGGGCCTGACCCGGGACATCGACCTGGCCCTGCACCTGCCGCTGCGTTATGAGGACGAAACCCGGCTCACGCCGCTGGAAGCCGCGCGTGATGGCGACACCATCCAGTGCGAAGGCGAGGTGATCGAAAGCCGCATCGAGATTCGCGGCCGGCGGCAGTTGCTGGTGAAGCTGCGCGACGACCACGGTGGGCAGGTGCAACTGCGCTTCCTGCACTTCTACCCGGCCCATCAGAAGACCCTGGCCGTCGGCGCCCGGGTGCGCGCCCGGGGCGAGATCCGGGTGGGGTTTTTCGGCCGCGAGATGGTGCATCCCAACTTTCGCAAGGTGGACGGCGACACCCCGCTGGCCACCTCGCTGACGCCGGTCTATCCCACCAGCGCCCAGTTGCCGCAGGCCTATCTGCGCAAGGCGATTGCATCGGCCCTCAAGCGGGCGCCGCTGGAGGAGGTGCTGCCTGCTGCGCTGCTGCCTGCAGGCCTGCCCAGCCTGCGCGAGACGCTGAATTTCCTGCACCATCCGCCCCCGTCGGCCGGCCACTCGACACTGGAAGACCACACCCATCCCGCCTGGCAGCGATTGAAGTTTGAAGAGCTGCTGGCCCAGCAGCTCAGTCAGCAGCGCGCGCAGCGGGAGCGAGCCCATCTGCGCGCCCCGGTGCTGCGCGGCGCCAAAGGCGGCCTGCATGAGCGGCTGCTGGGCGCCCTGCCCTTTGCCCTCACCGGCGCGCAGCAACGCGTGACCGAAGAGATCGCCGCCGACCTGGCATTGCCCCAGCCGATGCACCGCCTGCTGCAGGGCGATGTGGGCTCCGGCAAGACGGTGGTGGCGGCCCTTGCCGCAGCCGTGGCCATGGATGCCGGCTGGCAGTGCGCGCTGATGGCGCCGACTGAAATCCTGGCCGAGCAGCATTTCCGCAAGCTGATCGGTTGGCTGGAACCGCTGGGGGTTCAGGTGGCCTGGATCACCGGCAGCGTCAAGGGCAAGGCCCGCCAGAAGATGCTGGATGCGGCTGCTTCGGGCGAGGCCCGCCTGGTGGTGGGCACGCATGCGGTGATCGAGGACAAGGTGAAGTTTTCCCGCCTGGGGCTGGCGATCATCGATGAGCAGCATCGCTTCGGTGTCGCCCAGCGGCTGGCCTTGCGCAAGAAGCTGGCGGACAGCCTCGTGGACGAGTCCCCCGGCGCGGTGCCCATGGAGCCGCATCTGCTGATGATGAGCGCCACGCCCATTCCCCGCACGCTGGCCATGACCTACTTTGCGGACCTGGCCGTTTCCACCATCGACGAGCTGCCTCCGGGGCGCAGCCCCATCGTGACCCGCGTGTTCGCCGACGGGCGGCGAGACGATGTGATCGAGAAGATTGCCAGTGCCGTGCAGGACGGCCGGCAGGTCTATTGGGTCTGCCCGCTGATCGAGGAATCCGAGGCTCTGGACCTGAAAAACGCCACCGAGACCCATGAGGAACTGAGTGCCGCCCTGCCCGGCCGCAGGGTCGGCCTGCTGCACGGGCGCATGCCCCCGGCGGAAAAGGCGGCGGTGATGTCCCTCTTCAGCAGTGGCGAGATGAGTGTGCTGGTGGCCACCACCGTGATTGAAGTGGGTGTGGACGTGCCCAACGCCAGCCTGATGGTGATCGAGCATGCCGAGCGCTTCGGCCTCTCGCAGCTGCACCAGCTGCGGGGTCGGGTGGGCCGGGGGTCGGTGGCCAGCGTCTGTGTGTTGCTCTACACCGGGCCGCTGTCGGACACCGGCAAGTCCCGGCTGCGGGCGATGGCGGAGACCACGGATGGCTTCGAGATCGCGCGCCGCGATCTGGACATCCGCGGTCCCGGCGAATTCATGGGCGCCCGCCAAAGCGGCGCGCAGCTGCTTCGGTTTGCAGACCTGCAGGAGGATGCGCCGTTGCTCAGCGCTGCCCGGTCCCTGGCGCCGCGCCTGCTGGATCAATATCCGCAGGCGGCCGAGCGCCAGGTGGAGCGCTGGCTGGGGCACAAGACGGAATACCTCAAGGCCTGACCTTCAAGGCATGACCGCCGAGGCCTGGGCCTTGCCGGTCCAGGCCCGTCCCCACCGGCCAGTCCGGTGAGAGACGGTGGGCCGCCATCAGGCTTCCAGGTTGTCGATCAAGCGCGTCTGGCCCAGCTTGGCCGCGCCCAGGGCCACCAGCGGTTCCCCGTCACGCGGGGTGCCCAGGTCGTGCTGGCGGCGCAACGTCATGTAGTCCGGCAGCCAGCCGGCGTCGCGCAGGGTCAACATCGCAGCGGCTTCCAGGCGCTCGATGTCACGCGCCCCGCCCTGCCACGCCTGGATCAGGCCGCGCAGGGTCTGGGACAGCAGCAGGGCACGCTGTTTTTCAGCGTCGCTGAGATAGCCGTTGCGGCTGGACAGGGCGAGGCCGGTGTCGCTGCGACGGGTTTCACCGGCCAGGATGCGGATGGGCAAGGCCATCTGATCCACCATCCGGCGGATCACCATCAGCTGCTGATAGTCCTTCTTGCCAAAGACCGCCACATCCGGCTGCACGATGTTGAACAGCTTGGCCACCACGGTGCAGACACCGATGAAGAAGCCGGGACGGAAGTGCCCTTCCAGGATGTCCGCCAGCTCGACCGGCGGATGCACCTTGTAGCCTTGCGGCTCGGGGTACATCGTCGCCTCATCCGGCGCAAACACCAGGTCGCAGCCGACACCGGCCAGCAGCTCCGCATCACGCTGCAGGGTGCGCGGATAGCGGTCGAAGTCTTCATGCGGCGCGAACTGCAGCCGGTTGACAAAGACCGACGCGACGATGCGCCCGGTCGGGCCCACCGCTTCGCGCGCCTGGGTGACCAGGGCCAGATGGCCGTCATGCAGATTGCCCATGGTGGGCACAAAAGCCACCGGTGCGTCCCCCTGGAGGGCGGCGCGCAGGCCGGCGATGTTGTGATGGATCTGCATGATGCTCAATAGGTGTGTTCAGGGGCCGGGAAGGCGCCGGACTTCACATCGGCCACATAACGGCCCACAGCCTCCTGGATGGACGCTGAGCCCTGCATGAAGTTGCGGACGAAGCGCGGACGGCGGCCCGGGGTCACATCCAGCATGTCGTGCAGCACCAGCACCTGGCCGGAGCAATCCGCCCCGGCGCCGATCCCGATCACCGGAATGCCCAGGCTCCGGGTGAGCTCGGCGGCCAGCGCGGCCGGCACCATCTCCAGCACCAGCATTTGTGCACCGGCATCGACCAGTTCGCGGGCATGCGCCTTGAGCTGGGCAGCCCCCTGCTCGTCGCGGCCCTGCACCTTGAAGCCGCTCAGAGCGGTCACCGTCTGCGGCGTCAGCCCCAGGTGGGCGCAGACCGGAATGCCGCGTTCGGTGAGAAAGCGCACCGTCTCGTTGGTCCAGCCCCCGCCTTCCAGCTTCACCATATGGGCGCCGGCCTGGGCCAGCTGCATGGCGTTGTGCCAGGCGTCCTGGGGCGAGGTGTGATAGGTGCCAAACGGCAGGTCGGCCACGATCCAGGCATGGCGCCGCGCGCGGGCCACACAGCGGGTGTGATAGACCATTTCTTCCAGGCGCACCGGCACGGTGGTCTCCTGCCCCTGCAGCACATTGCCCAGCGAATCGCCGATCAGCAGCGCGTCCACACCGGCCGTGTCCAGCAGATGGGCGAAGGCTGCGTCATAGCAGGTAAGCATGGCGATTTTCTCGCCGGCGGCATGCATATCCAGCAGCCGCTGAAGGGTCATGGGTTTTCTGTCAGTCGTCATGCGTCTCCCCTGGTGATGTCCCACGGGTGGGGCGGCAGTGTACCGGGCGCTGCCAGGATGCCTGCTTTCTGAGGACAATGGCGCCATGACCCTGACCGAACTGCGCTACATCGTTGCCGTGGCCCGCGAACGCCACTTCGGCCGCGCCGCCGAGGCCTGCTTCGTCTCCCAGCCCACCTTGTCGGTGGCGATCAAGAAGCTGGAGGAGGAGCTGGACGTCAAGATCTTCGAACGTGGTGCCAACGAAGTCACCATGACGCCGCTGGGCGAAGACATCGTCCGCCAGGCCCAGTCGGTGATCGAACAGGCGAGTGCCATCAAGGACATTGCCAAGCGCGGGAAGGACCCGCTGGACGGCCCGCTGCGCCTGGGCATCATCTACACCATCGGACCCTACCTGCTGCCGGAGCTGGTGAAGCACTGCATTGAGCTGTATCCGCGGATGCCCCTGATGCTGCAGGAAAACTTCACCACCAAGCTGCTGGACATGCTGCGCACCGGGGAACTGGACTGCGCCATCATGGCCGAGCCCTTCCCCGATGCCGGCCTGGCGGTCGCCCCGCTCTACGACGAGCCGTTTGTGGTGGCGGTGCCCGCCAGCCATGCGCTGGCCAAGCGGGAGCGGATCTCGGCCGAGGAGCTGAAGGCCGAAACCATGTTGCTGCTGGGCAACGGTCACTGCTTCCGGGACCACGTGCTGGAAGTGTGTCCGGAGTTCGCCCGGTTTTCGACCGACGCCGAAGGCATCCGCAAGAGCTTCGAAGGCAGTTCGCTGGAGACCATCAAGCACATGGTGGCCTCCGGCATGGGCGTCACCGTGGTGCCCGCCTTGAGCGTGCCGGCCCAGGTGCCGGACCATCTGCGCTACATCCCCTTCGAAGCCCCCGCACCCACCCGTCGGGTGGTGCTGGCCTGGCGCCGGACCTTCACCCGCTATGAAGCGGTGGCGGCCCTGCGCAATGCGGTCTACGCCTGCAAGCTGGACCGGGTGACGCTGCTGTCCTGAGGCGGCCCGTCGGTTCAGCGGCACGGCCGCACGGCAGCCCCGGCAGCACTTCCACCAGGCTCACCGGTGCGCTGGCAGCGGGGACTGCGGATCAGCGCGGCTGCCGGCATCCCCCGAAGTACCGCCCCTTGGGCCCTCCATTCGGCACCCACCCGCTATTCCGTTTGGGGAATCGTTTTTTTCTATCGCCGCGCTTAAGCTATTTGCGTTGATCTATTGGCTGGCGGTTTTTACAGTCTCCTCCACGTCGCGAAACGACAAAGACCAAGCGCCAGCGCCGCCCCGGGCCTGGCCCGGTTTTGAATGTTCCCCCGAGGAGTTGATCCCATGAGTGCGAAACCTGCCCACCCCGCCCAGTGCCCGGTCATGACGACCACGGCTGGTGCCCCCATTGCCGACAACCAGAATTCCCTCACCGCCGGCCCCCGTGGCCCGGTGCTGATGCAGGATTACCAGCTGATCGAAAAGCTGGCCCATCAAAACCGCGAGCGCATTCCTGAGCGCGTGGTGCATGCCAAGGGCTGGGGCGCCTTCGGCACGCTGACCGTCACCCACGACATCAGCCGTTTCACCCGCGCCAAGCTGTTTGGCGAAGTGGGCAAGAGCACCCCGATGCTGGCCCGTTTCTCCACCGTGGCCGGCGAACTGGGTGCGGCGGACGCGGAGCGGGACGTGCGCGGTTTTGCGCTGAAGTTCTATACCGAAGAAGGCAACTGGGACCTGGTGGGCAACAACACGCCGGTGTTCTTCATCCGCGACCCGCTGAAGTTCCCGGACTTCATCCGCACCCAGAAGCGCCATCCGGTGAGCCATCTGCGGTCGGCCACCGCCGCCTGGGACTTCTGGAGCCTGTCGCCGGAAAGCCTGCATCAGGTCACCATCCTGATGAGCGACCGCGGCATCCCGGTGAGCCCGCGTTTCATGAACGGGTACGGCTCCCACACCTACAGCTTCTGGAACAACAACGGTGAGCGCTTCTGGGTGAAGTTCCACTTCAAGACGCGGCAAGGCCACCGCACCATGAGCAATGCCGATGCCGCCAAGGTGATCGGCGAGACCCGCGAAAGCTATCAGGAAGACCTGTTTGGCTCGATCGACCAGGGCGACTATCCGCGCTGGACGATGTTCGTGCAGGTGATGCCGGAGCTGGACGCCGACAAGACGCCCTACAACCCCTTCGACCTGACCAAGGTGTGGCCGCATCAGGACTACCCGCTGATTGAAGTGGGCGTACTGGAGCTCAACCGCAACGCGGACAACTACTTCGAAGAGATCGAGCAGGCCGCATTCTCGCCCAGCAACATCGTGCCGGGCATCGGTTTCAGCCCGGACCGCGTGCTGCAGGCTCGCATCTTCAGCTATGCCGACGCCCACCGTTACCGCCTGGGCACCCATTACGAAGCCCTGCCGGTGAATGCGCCCAAGTGCCCGGTGCATCACTATCACAAGGACGGCTCGATGAAGTTCTTCCGCACGCCGACCGGCAATGCCAACGCCTACTACGAGCCCAACAGCTTTGGCGGCGCCACGCAGGACCCGTCCGTGGCCGAACCGCCGCTGCGTCTGCAAGGCGACGCCGACCGCTACAACCATCGGGACGGCAATGACGACTACAGCCAGCCCGGCGCGTTGTTCCGCATCCTCGGTGCGGACCAGCAGGAACGACTGGGACGCAATATTGCCGCGTCGATGAAGGGCGTGCCGGCGTTCATCATCGACCGCCAGCTGGGCCACTTCGACAAGGCAGATCCCGACTACGGCCGCGTGGTGCGCACCGCCCTGCGCGAGCTGGACATCGAGTTCACGGCCTGAGGCGACAGCCTTCGGACATCCTCACGGGGCACTTGTGGCCCCCCTCACAACAGGAGAACACACCATGACGCTCAGAACAGGCCAACGACTGCTGGGACTGGTCCTCGTCGCCGCGGGGGCCGCACTCAATGCCCAGACCTTGGTGGACTGGATGCGCCACGGCACTGCCTGAGCGCCATCCGGTTCCATCCCTTGCGCAGGCGGGGCCAGGCAACGCCTGGCCCTTTCTGCTTGGCGCGTCCACTGACCTCCCCCATGCCACTGACACCCGAATCAGTTAGGCTTGCGCTATTGCAAGGGCGCCGCCAGCGCCCATCTATTTCATTGCCTCATCGCTTTACCGACACTCCAGGAGTCCGCAGATGGCCAAGAAGTCCCCCGTCGCACCCGTCACCCCCGTGGCCCCCACCTCCACCAAGGGGTCCAAGGGCCAGCCCTCCATCAACATCGGCATCAGCGACAAGGACCGCGCCGCGATCGCCCAGGGCCTGTCCAAGCTGCTGGCGGACACCTACACGCTGTACCTGACCACCCATAATTTCCACTGGAACGTGACCGGGCCGATGTTCAATTCGCTGCATGCGATGTTCATGACCCAATACACCGAGCTGTGGAATGCGGTGGACCCGATTGCCGAGCGCATCCGTTCGCTGGGCCATGCGGCCCCGGGCTCCTACGCCCAGTTCGCCGCGCTCAGCTCGCTGCCGGATGCCCCCAGCACCCCGCCGAAGGCGCTGGACATGGTGCGCATCCTGGTGGAAGGCCATGAAGGCGCCGCCCGCACCGCCCGCTCGCTATTCCCGCTGCTGGACAAGGCCAGTGACGAGCCCAGCGCCGACCTGCTGACCCAGCGCCTGACGGTGCATGAGCAGACCGCCTGGATGCTGCGCAGCCTGTTGGAAGATCGTTGATCCTCTGCTGATCTTCTGTTGATCAGCCGTTGATCAACCGCTGATCAAGCCACGGCCTTGATGCGCCCGGAGCGGCGCGCCTGCACCAGCATCGTGGCCAGTGCGCAGGACGCCAGCCGGGCGGCCTGCGAATCGGCCCGGCTGGTGAGGATGATGGGCACCTTGGCGCCCAGCACCACACCGGCCGCATAGGCCTTGGCCAGGAAGCTCAGGCTTTTGGCCAGCATGTTGCCGGCGTCCAGGTCCGGCACGATCAGCACATTGGCCCGCCCCGCCACCGGGGACACGATGCCCTTGATGCGGGCCGCCTCGGCATCGATGGCGTTGTCCATGGCCAGCGGCCCGTCCAGCACCGCACCGGTAATCTGGCCGCGGTCCGCCATCTTGCACAGCGCCGCTGCCTCCAGGGTGGACGGGACCTTGGGGTTGACCGTCTCCATCGACGACAGCAGCGCCACCCGCACCTCCGGCAGGCGCAGCGCATGGGCCAGATCGATGGCGTTCTGGACGATGTCGACCTTCTCTTCCAGGGTGGGCACGATGTTGATGGCCGCATCCGAGATGATCAGCGGCTGCGGATGACCGGGCACATCCATCACGAAACAGTGGCTGATGCGCCGGGCTGTGCGCAGGCCGCCTTCGCGGCGCACCACCGCGCCCATCAGCTCATCGGTGTGCAGGCTGCCCTTCATCAGCGCATCCACCTGCCCACGCAGCGCCAGCTGAACCGCCAGGTCGGCGGCGGCATGGCTGTGGGGCACGTCATGCTGTTCAAAGGGGGAGATGTCCACCCCGGCCTGGGCTGCCGCTTCGGCCACCTTGGCCGCCGGCCCGACCAGCACCGGCTGCATCAGGCCCAGCGCGGCGGCTTCCACAGCCGCGTGGATCGCCACATCGCTGCAGGGGTGCACCACCGCCACCCGCAGGGGCGGACATTGACGAACCGCATCAATCAGGCGGTCGTAGTGGGGGTGCGCGGACAACATGGATCGACTCCCTGGCTGGACCCAGGCATCCTACAGGTGGGCGCAGCTCCAGCAGATGAGCAAGCGCAAGAAGGAAGACATGGATCCAAGACTGGAAGGTGAATTCATTGCGGTGGTGAATGCGGGGTCGTCCAGTGTGAAGCTGTCGATGTTCTCGCTGCATGCGGGTGGGGCGCCGGCGGGCACGCCGCCCTTGCGACTGGAGCTGCATGCGCAGGTGGAAGGCCTGGGTGGGCCGGGCACCACACCGCACTTCGAGGCCCGCCATGCCGACCGCAGCCCGGCAGGCACGCGGGACTGGCCGAGGGAGCCAATCACCCATGAACGGGCCATCGACCATCTGGCGGCGTTCATCCAGCACGAGTACCCGCAGATCGAGATGCTGGGCATCGGCCACCGGGTGGTGCATGGGGGCACGGGATTCCACCAGCCGGTGGTGGTCACACCCGCCCTGCTGGAACAACTGGAGGCGCTGGTGCCCCTGGCCCCGCTGCATCAGCCGCACAACCTGGCTCCGATCCGTCGGGCGCTGGAGGGCTTGCCCGGCCTGCCGCAGGTGGCCTGCTTCGACACCGCCTTCCACCAGTCACAGTCGGTGGTGGCACAGACCTACGCGCTCCCCTACGAGCTGTATGACGCTGGCGTACGGCGATATGGCTTTCATGGCCTCAGCTATGAATACATCGCCTCGCGGCTGCCCCACGTGTCGCCCGCCCTGGCCGACGGGCGGGTGGTGGCCCTGCATCTGGGCAATGGCGTCAGCGCCTGCGCGTTGCGGGCGGGGCGCAGCGTCGCCAGCAGCATGGGGTTCACCGCCGTTGAAGGTCTTCCGATGGGGACCCGCAGCGGCTCGGTGGATCCCGGGGTGCTGCTGTATCTGATGGACGAGCGCGGCATGGGCACCCGGGCGCTGGAGCGGCTGCTGTATCAGCAGTCGGGATTGCTGGGGCTGTCTGGCGTCTCCAGCGACATGCGAACCCTGCTTGCCAGCGAGGCCCCGAAGGCGCAACTGGCCATCGACGTATTCGTTCACCGCATTGCCCGGGAAATCGGCGCGCTGGCCGCCGACCTGGGCGGCTTGGACGGATTGGTGTTTACCGCTGGCATCGGCGAGCATGCGCCGCTGATCCGGCAACGTGTCATGGAGCGCTGCGCCTGGCTGGGCCTGGTGCCGGATGACGCGGCCAATCGTCTCGCCTCGTCTGGCCCCCAGGGCGAGCGTCGGATCAGCGCCAGCAGCAGCCGCTGCGAGGCTTGGGTGATCCCCACCGATGAGGAGCTGATGATGGCTCGCCATACCTATCGGGCGCTGGCGGGTCGGGACTGACCGCGCTGCGGGCGCTGGGGGCGAGCGACCCATGGCAAGGGCTTTGGCGGGCAGTTGGGCGAGGGGCTGAGCGGACGGTTGAGCCGGCGGCTCGGCTGGTTTTTTGGCGGGATTTCTGGCTGGGTTTTGCTGGTTTTGCTTGGGCCCGGAGCCGGGCAGCGCTACATTTGCCGCAGACGCCATGCATATCGCCATCCTCTCCTTCGATGGGTTCAATGAGCTTGACTGCTTCGTGCCGCTCGGCCTGCTGAACCGTCTCAAGCCGATGGGCTGGTCCGCCGAACTGTGCGGCCCGGGCGGCATGGTGACGTCCATGAATGGCGTCAACGTCCAGTTGCAACGCCCGCTGGAATGGGCCAATGAAGCGGATGCGGTGTGGTTTGGCTCCGGTCTTTACACCCGTGCCATTGCCGAAAACTCTGCCCTGCTGGACCGTCTCCAGCTGGACCCCACCCGCCAGCGGTTTGCCGCCCACGGCGCCGGCGCATTGCTGCTGGCCCGGCTTGGCCTGCTGGGGGAGGTCCCGGCCTGCACCGACGGGGCCGCCCGGCCGTGGCTGGTGGAAGCCGGAGTGCGGGTGCTCAGCGAGCCGTTTTATGCCCGCGGACCGGTGGCGACCGCCGGTGGCGGGCTGGCGTCGCTGTATCTGATGGCCTGGATGATCTGGAACCGTGCGGGGGAACCGACCGCCCGGGACGTCCTGGGGCATGCCGCCCCGGTGGGGCAGAAAACCGAGTACATCGACAGCCTGCTGGCACAGGTTCGACCCTTCATGGCAACGCTCACAGCTTCGGGGCCGCCCACCAGTCCGCCCCCCAGTCCGCCCACCAGTCCGCCTTGACCTGCGGCCATCGTCGATAATCGCGGGTTCGCCGCTTCGGCACCCCTTCGGCCATTGATGGCCTGTCCAGCGCGCCTGACCGGGACACTCCCGGCCCTAGGTGCGAGTTCTCATTCGCGCCATGTCCACCGACCAACCCAGCCGAATCCAGTCCGAAGTGCGCCGTCGTCGCACCTTCGCCATCATTTCCCACCCTGACGCGGGTAAAACCACCCTCACCGAGAAGCTGCTGCTGTTCTCGGGCGCCATCCAGATCGCCGGCTCGGTGAAGGCCCGCAAGGCCTCCCGCCATGCCACTTCCGACTGGATGGAAATCGAAAAGCAGCGGGGCATTTCCGTGGCGTCCTCGGTGATGCAGATGGAATACCGCGACTGCGTCATCAACCTGCTCGACACCCCCGGCCACCAGGACTTTTCCGAAGACACCTACCGCGTGCTGACGGCGGTGGATGCGGCCCTGATGGTGATCGATGCCGCCAACGGTGTGGAACCGCAGACCCGTCGCCTGCTGCAGGTCTGCCGGGCACGCAACACGCCGATCCTGACCTTCGTCAACAAGATGGACCGGGAGGTTCAGGAGCCCCTGGCGCTGATGGACGAAATCGAGCGGGAATTGGGCATGACGGTGGTGCCTTTCACCTGGCCGGTGGGCATGGGCAAGCATTTCCACGGTGTGATGGACCTGCGCCAGAAGCGCATGCGGGTGTTTGCGCCGGGTGAGGACCGGGTGGCAGGCACCGAAGAGGTGCTGGATGGCCTGGACAATCCGGCCTATGCCGAGCGCTTTGGCATGCAATATGAGAACGCCCAGGGTGAAATCGAACTGGTGAACGAGGCGGCGCCCACGTTCAAGCTGGACGAATTCCTCGATGGCCGCCAGACGCCGATGTTCTTCGGCTCGGCCGTCAACAACTTCGGCGTGCAGGAAGTGCTGGACGCGCTGGTGGAGCTGGCGCCGGCCCCGGCGGAACGTGCGGCCATGCAGCGTGTGGTGCAGCCGGAAGAGCCCAAGTTCACGGGTGTGGTGTTCAAGATCCAGGCCAACATGGACCCGGCGCACCGGGACCGCATTGCCTTCCTGCGGGTGGCGTCCGGCCATTTCGAGCGCGGCATGCGGCTGAAGGTGGTGCGGTCCGGCAAGGAGCTGCGGCCCAACACGGTGGTGAGCTTCCTGAGCCAGCGGCGCGAGCTGCTGGACGAAGCGTTTGCCGGCGACATCATCGGCATTCCCAACCACGGCGTGCTGCAGCTGGGCGACACCATCACCGAGGGCGAAGCGCTGCAATACACCGGCCTGCCCTTCTTTGCGCCGGAAATGTTCCGGTCGGTGGAAGTGGCGGATCCGCTCAAGACCAAGCAACTGCGTGAGGGCCTGCGCCAGTTGGGGGAAGAAGGCGCGATCCAGGTGTTCCGTCCGGAGGCGGGCAGTGTGCTGCTGCTGGGCGCGGTGGGCCAACTGCAGTTTGAAGTGGTGGCGCACCGCCTGGAGCACGAATACAACGTCAAGGCCCGCATCACAGCGGCGCGCTACAACGTGGCGCGCTGGGTGACCTGCGACGAGGCCGACGGTGGCGAGAAGGAACTGCGCCGCTTCATCGACCACAACGCCCACCGGGTGGCGTGGGACGCGGTGAACGCGCCGACCGTGCTGCTGGAATATGCCGGCGAGCTTCGGGCCATGCAGGAGAACTGGCCCAAGATCAAGTTCCACGCCCTGCGGGAACATGCGGGGCTTGTGTTCCAGAAGCAGATGGACGCTTGATTCCTTGCTTCCGACTCCGCCGAGCGCGGGAGCGCCTGGCGGTGGGTCAGCGTGGAGTCAGTACCGCAACTCCCACCCCAGATTCCACACGTCCACATGGACCCCGGTGTAGCGTTCATACCCGGTGGTCAGTGCCATGTGGCTGCCCAGTTGAAGCGCCAGGCCGACACCGGCCGACACATTGGTACGGCTGGAACTGGGGCCGTTGTCGCGCTTCAGCGTGGTCTGGCCAACGCCAACCCGTCCGGTCACGTTGAACAGGCTGCTGATGGGCAGCGAGCCCGTCAGGGCCACGCCTGCGTGGCGGTCCGGATAGGCGTACTCACGATCCGGCGCAAACAGGTTGAGGTCGAAATTCAACCCGCGAAGAAAGACTTCCGCCCCCAGGTTCGGGGTGAAACGGTAGCCCAGCGCCCATCCCACCGACAAGGTGCTGCTATTGTCGTAGTTGGGGTTGCCACCGTGGGCAGCGCCCACCACGAACTGACCATACAGCCCTGGGCTCAGGGTGGGGGCCGGCTCATCCGCGCGCGCCGCGCCACAGGCAGCCACAGCCGCCATCAGCACCAGTGCAGACGCCTTGGTGGTCAAAAAAAGTCTCATGCTGCTCCCTTCCGTGGTGGATATCCGCCCCTCTCAGGCGGTGGTGCAGCATAACGATCTCCCGTCGCGGTGACACCACGCGCCCCCCCGTTGGCAGGAAAGACCCTGAGCATCGGCCAGGGTGCCGCCGGGGCGGGCGGGTGCAGCAGCGACGTCAAAGGGTCAGGGCTTGATGCTGTAGTTGATCGGCACCCACACGTAGCCCTTGCCCTCGGCCCGCAGGTGTCCGATGCCGGGGAAAGACAGGTGGGCGGCAGCCACGTAGTAGCCCTTCTTCGCCGCATCGGCAAACACCTTCTCACGCTGCGGCACCGCCTGCTTTGAGTCGCTATCGAAGTTGATGGCCACCGACGGCGTGGGGAACTGGACAGCCGCCACATGCATCAGGTCGCCCCACAGGGCCAGTTGCTGCCCCTTGCTCTCCACCATGTAGAGGGTGTGGCCCGGCGTATGGCCAGGTGCGGGCACGGCGCGGATGCCCGGCAGCAGGTCGGTCGCTCCACCAAAGGGCTTGACGCGGCCGGCGTCCTGGTACGGCTTGAGGGCGGCGATCACGCCCGGGAAGAACCCGCGATGGCCTTCCGGTTCCTTGGTGGCATTGGCGGCGTTGAGCCAATGGTCCGCGTCATGCTGGTCCATGCGCACCACGGCGTTGGGGAACACCGGCTTGCCATCCTGGGTGAGGCCACCGGCATGGTCCGGATGCAAGTGGGTGATGTAGATCTCATCCACCTGCTCCGGCTGGTAGCCCGCCGCCTTCAGGTTGGCCAGCAGACGGCCGGCCGTGGGGCCGAACAAGCCAGCGGCGCCGGTGTCAACGAGCACCAGCTTGGTGCCGGTGTTGATCAGGTAGCCGTTGACCGAGGTTTCCACCGGCGGCTTCAAATAGCTCTTTTCCAGGGCCTTCACCACCGTGCCAGGTTTGGCCTTGTCCATCAGCTGGTCCACCGGCAGGTCCAGCGTCCCGTCGTTCAGCGCGGTGATTTCGAAGTCACCGAGCATCATGCGGTAGTAGCCGGGAGCCTGGGTCTTGATCTGCGGCGCGGCGGCTTGCACGCCAGCCGCCGCCAGGGCGAAAGCGAGGGCGATGGGTGCAAAACGGGGGGTCAAACGAATCATGGCGACGCTCCTGATCGGGATGTTGCGAGGGATGGGCGCGGAGCATAGCCACATGCGGCGCGCTATGCCTTCTGGTGCACTCAAGTGCCTCTCCTTTGGCGGTGAGTTCCATCCAAGGGTTAGCCCTTGCGCAATGCTACGTAAAGGGTTTTACGCTCGCCGCTGCGGCGGGCCGCACCCTAAATTCCCCACTCCACTACAGAGGCACCGGACACCGGTGCCCGCCCTTGCGCCGATGAGCACACTCATCCTGGAGACACGCAAACTGACCAAGGAGTTCAAAGGCTTCACCGCCGTGGACTCCGTGGACCTGCAGGTACAGCGGGGGCATATCCATGCCCTCATCGGCCCCAATGGGGCTGGCAAGACCACCTGCTTCAATCTGCTCACCAAGTTCCTCACCCCCACCCGGGGCGCCATCCTCTTCAACGGCACCGACATCACCCGCGAGAAGCCCGCTCAGATCGCGCGCCGCGGGGTCATCCGGTCCTTCCAGATCTCGGCCGTCTTCCCCCACCTCACCGTGCTGGAGAACGTGCGCATCGGGTTGCAACGATTCACCGGCAAGAGCTACCACTTCTGGCGCGGCATGACCGCCCTGCGCGCCCTGGATGACCGCGCGCTGGCGCTCCTGGAACTGGTGGATCTGCGCGATGCCGCCGGCCTGCGCGCCGCCGACCTGCCCTACGGCCGCAAGCGCGCGCTGGAGATTGCCACCACCATGGCCATGGAGCCCGAGCTGATGCTGCTGGACGAACCCACCCAGGGCATGGGCCACGAGGATGTGGACCGTGTCACCGCGCTGATCAAGCGGGTGGCCGAAGGCCGCACCGTGCTGATGGTGGAGCACAACATGAAGGTGATCAGCAGCATCGCGGACCGCATCACCGTGCTGGCCCGCGGCGCCGTGCTGGCCGAAGGCGACTACGCCACCGTCTCCCGCCATCCGGCCGTGCTGGAGGCCTATATGGGCACCGACAGCACCGAGCTGCAGGGAGCCCACGGATGACCGCCCCGGCGCTGGAGATCCAGGGGCTGCAGGCCTGGTATGGGGAGAGCCACATCCTTCACGGGGTGAACCTCGCCGTTCCGCAGGGCCAGGTCTTGACGCTGCTGGGCCGCAATGGCGCCGGCCGCACCACCACCCTGCGGGCCATCATGGGCCTGACCGACCGCCGCAGCGGCTCCATCAAGGTGCATGGGCAGGAATGCGTGCATCTGCCCACCCACCGGGTGGCGCGGCTCGGCCTGGGCTACTGCCCGGAAGAGCGCGGCATCTTTGCCTCGCTCAGCACCGAGGAAAACCTGCGACTGCCGCCACCGCTCAAGGGCGGGCGCGGCAAGCAGATGTCCGAGCAGGAGATCTACGCCATGTTCCCCAACCTGGCGGAACGGCGGCACAGCCCCGGCACCCGGCTGTCCGGCGGCGAGCAGCAGATGCTGGCGGTGGCCCGCATCCTGCGCACCGGCGCCGACATCCTGCTGCTGGACGAAATCTCCGAGGGCCTGGCCCCCGTCATCGTCCAGGCCCTGGCGCGCATGATCCGCGCCCTGAAGGCCCAGGGCTTCACCATCGTCATGGTGGAACAGAACTTCAGGTTCGCTGCACCGCTGGCGGACCACTTTGTCGTGATGGAGCACGGGCAGGTCGTTGAGTCCTTCCCGGCGGCCGAGCTGGAGGCCAAGCGGGCCCTGCTCGACCAGTTGCTGAGTGTGTGATTCCCATCCCCAACAGGCCACCTCCCACAAGGCCGAGAACCAGGAGACAAGCATGGAAGTCCGGAAACAAGCCTCCCTCCAACCGCTGGCGGCGGCACTGCTGCTGGCGGGTGCCGTCGGCGGCGCGCAGGCCCAGATCTCGGGGGATGTCGTCAAGATCGGCATCATCACCGACATGTCCAGCGTGTATGCCGACATCGATGGGGCCGGGGGCGTCGAAGCGGTGAAGATGGCCATCGCCGATGCAAAGGGCATGGTGGCCGGCAAGAAGATCGAATTCGTCTTCGCTGACCACCAGAACAAGGCCGATGTGGCTGCCTCCAAGGCCCGCGAATGGTTCGACACCCAGGGGCTGGACCTGCTGATCGGGGGCACCAACTCCGGCACCAGCCTGGCCATGGCCAAGGTGGCCGCGGAGAAGAAGAAGCCCTTCATTTCCATCGGTGCCGGGACCTCGCGCCTGACCAATGAGGAATGCACGCCCTTCACCATCCACTATGCCTACGACACGGTGGCGCTGGCCAACGGCACCGGGGCTGCGGTCACGAAATCCGGCGGCAAGACCTGGTACTTCCTGACGGCCGACTACGCGTTCGGCACCTCGCTGCAGGCCGACACCTCCGCCGTGGTGGCCAAGTCCGGCGGCCAGGTGCTGGGCAGCGTCAAGCATCCGCTCAATGCCAGCGACTTCTCCTCGTTCCTGCTGCAGGCGCAGAGCTCCAAGGCCCAGATCCTGGGCTTGGCCAATGCGGGCGGCGACACCATCAATGCGGTGAAGGCGGCCAACGAGTTCGGCATCACCAAGACGATGAAGCTGGCCGGCCTGCTGATGTTCATCAACGATGTGCATTCGCTGGGGCTCAAGACCACCGAAGGCATGTACCTCACCGACAGCTGGTATTGGAACCAGAGCCCCGAGGCCCGCGCCTGGAGCCGTCGTTTCTTCGAGAAGATGAAGCGCATGCCCTCGTCGCTGCAGGCGGCGGACTATTCCGCCACCATGCACTACCTCAAGGCGGTGGAAGCGGCCAAGACGGATGACGGCGACAAGGTGGTGGCCCAGATGAAGGCCACGCCCATCAATGACTTCTACACCAAGGGCAGCATCCGCAAGGAGGACGGCCGCGGCGTGCACGACATGTTCCTGCTGCAGGTGAAGTCCGCCAAGGA
Organism: Roseateles sp. SL47; assembly: GCF_026625885.1. Classification (NCBI taxonomy): domain Bacteria; kingdom Pseudomonadati; phylum Pseudomonadota; class Betaproteobacteria; order Burkholderiales; family Sphaerotilaceae; genus Roseateles; species Roseateles sp. SL47. Next base: position 1,072,980 of record NZ_CP113068.1, read on the forward strand.
GTCCACCGAACCTTGGGACTATTTCAAGGTGGTCACCCGCATTCCTGGCGAAGAGGCCTTCACCAAGCTGGCCGATTCGAAGTGCCCGCTGGTGAAGAAATAAGGTCGCAGCTCACAGGTCCGTGCAATGACTGACATCTTTGGCGTTCCCCTGCCCGCCTTGCTGGGCCAGTTGCTGCTCGGGCTTGTGAATGGCTCGTTCTATGCGATGTTGTCGCTGGGGCTGGCCGTGATCTTCGGCATGCTCAACATCATCAACTTCGCGCACGGCGCGCTCTACATGATGGGGGCGTTCCTGGCGTGGATGGGGCTGGAGTATCTGGGCATCAACTATTGGGTGATGCTGGTGCTGTCGCCCTTGGTGGTGGGGGTGTTCGGGCTGGTGATCGAGCGGCTGCTGCTGAAGTGGCTGTACAAGCTGGACCATCTCTACGGCCTGCTGCTGACCTTCGGCATCACGCTGGTCATCGAGGGTGTGTTCCGGTCGTTCTACGGTGTGTCCGGCCAGCCCTATGCGGTGCCGGATGCCCTGGCCGGTGCCACCAATCTGGGCTTCATGATCCTGCCCAACTACCGCGCGTGGGTGGTGGTGGCCTCGCTGGTGGTCTGCCTGGGGGTGTGGGCGCTCATCGAGAAGACATCGCTGGGCGCGACGCTCCGGGCGGGCACCGAGAACCCGCGGCTGGTGCAGGCCTTCGGGGTCAACGTGCCCCGCATGGTCACGCTCACCTATGCCGGCGGGGTGGCGCTGGCCGCCTTTGCCGGCGTGCTGGCTGCGCCCATCCTGCAGGTGAATTCGCTGATGGGGTCCAACCTCATCATCGTGGTGTTTGCGGTGGTGGTGATTGGCGGCATGGGGTCCATCCTGGGGTCCATCCTCACCGGCCTGGGCCTGGGCATCGTGGAAGGCCTGACCAAGGTGTTTTATCCGGAGGCCTCCAACACGGTGGTGTTCGTGGTGATGGCGCTGGTGCTGCTGGTGCGACCGGCAGGCCTGTTCGGCAAAGAGAAGTAAACCCCAACCAGGACACGGCGGGCCATGGATAAAAAGACTTCGGGCTATGTGGCGTTGGTGGCGGCGGTGGCGTTGCTGCCCTGGCTGGGCGTGTATCCCATCTTCGCGATGAAGGTGATGTGTTACGCGCTTTTCGCCTGCGCCTTCAATCTGCTGATTGGCTTCACCGGGCTGCTGAGCTTCGGCCATGCGGCTTTTTTGGGAACGGCGGCCTATGCGGCCGGACACGCGCTGAAAGTGTGGGGCTTTCCACCGCTGCTGGGCATTGCGTTCGGCACGGCGATGGCGGCGGTGGCGGGGCTGGTGTTCGGGCTGCTGGCGATCCGACGCTCGGGCATCTACTTTTCAATGATCACGCTGGCCCTGGCGCAGATGCTGTTCTTCTTCTTTCTGCAGGCCTCGTTCACCGGGGGGGAAGACGGTCTGCAATCGGTGCCGCGCGGCTCCCTGCTGGGGCTGCCGCTGGAGAATGACACCACGCTGTTCTATCTGGTCCTGGCCATCTTTGCGCTGGCCTTCTGGCTGATCTACCGGACGGTGCACTCGCCCTTTGGCCAGGTGCTGACGTCGATCCGTGAGAACGAAGCGCGGGCGATCTCGCTGGGTTATGACACCGACCGGTTCAAGCTGCTGGCCTTTGTGCTGTCGGCGGCGCTGGCCGGGTTGGCAGGCGCTACCAAGACCCTGGTGCTCGGATTTGCCACGCTCACCGATGCGCTGTGGACGACCTCGGGCATGGTCATTCTGATGACGCTGGTGGGTGGCATGGGCACGATGGTGGGGCCGATCATCGGCGCGCTGCTGATCATTGCCCTGGAAAACAAGATCGGCGACCTGGGCCAATGGCTGGCCGAGGTCACCGGCATCCAATGGTTTGCCGGGCTGGGGGAATCGGTCAGCCTGGTGACCGGGCTGATCTTCATCGTCTGCGTACTGGCCTTCCGCCGGGGGCTGGTGGGCGAAGCCGGTGCGCTGTGGGAGCGTTGGCGTCGGTCCGCTGCAGAGGTACGTTAATTCGATCATGCAGGAAGCTCTGCATAACCCGTTCGGCAGCTTGCGCTGAGCACGCCGTGAGCTCGGGCGCGATCAACGGATCCGTCGATCAACCTGCTGGACGCTCTCAACCCTTCTTCCGGCGCACTCATCCCCGCATTTCCATCAGCGGCCTTCGCGCCGTCCACACATTGGACAGCGCGAACAGCGTGACGATCTGACAGGGGTTCTTGAACAGCCGGCGGTATCGCACTTTGGTGAAGCCGAACTGTCGCTTGGGTACCCGGCAGGGATGTTCCACCGTGGCCCGGATGCTGGCCTTCATCTTCTCGGCCCGCTCGGCGATGAAGTCCGGCTCGATGAACGGGTTGAGCTGCCGTCGCTTGCCTGGACGCATGGCCACATGCCACGTCGGGCCTGCTGTTTCGGGGCGCTTGGGAATGCCTTGGTCGCCCGCGTCGCCGAACGCAAGCTCTTCATCGCCGTGCAGCAGCGCTGCGGCCACGTGGATATCGGCGACATTGCCCGACGTCGCCACCACCGTGTGCACCAGCCCCGAGGTCATATCCACGCCGATATGCGCCTTCAGGCCGAAGTCATCGTTGTTGCCCTTCTTGGACTGCTTCATCTCCGGGTCGCGCTCGCCCTCCATGTTCTTGGTCGAACTCGGCGCCGAGATCACTATGGGATGGGCCCGGAGTGATGCAGACCTTCCTTCGCTCTATTGCGTCAGCGCTTCCAGCTGCTTCAGCAGGGCTATCCATTTTTCCCGGAACGCGCGGCCGAACGATGCCGGATCGCCATCTTTGGGACGCAGTCCTGTCGAGTCGCCCAGGGTCGCCTTGGGCGCCGTGCCCACACGATCCTCAATGATGCGGCGCGTCACATAGTCGGCGAGCAGCGGAGGAAGATCGAACGCCATGGCGACAAAGGCGGCAATGGCCACCTGATCATCGGTCGCCAGATCAACACCACCAGTCGCCTTGCCCAGGTAGGCCGGCAGCACCCCTGCGGAAGCTTCGGCACGGCTGCGGCTCGGTGTCAATTGATCGTTGCCCACGACGGTGGGGCCCAGTGACGATATGACAGGCGCCATCGCCTTCTCCTTGCCGGTCACACGGGCGGCCTGCGCGCCAATCACTTCCAGGCTGGTACCGTCGTCCCCTCGTAGTCTCAGATTCAGGGTGGCGGACGGCTGCAGTGCCGCCAAAGGCTCCAGCCCGTCAAGCGCCACCGCAATGGCCTCAATTGCCTTGGCGACCACCTCGGGCTCGCGTTCGATCCGTTCCCTGCCATACCAGCGCTCCAGTGCAGCTTCAAGCTTTTCCTTCACGGGCCCTGCAGCGAGTTGCACCTCTTCCCGTGTTCTCTGCTGCTCCTCAGTGCCCCCAATGGACGCTGGCTGCGTAAATCGATGGTCCGCATCCGGAATGTCAGCATCCTTGTTTTCCAGCGCCGCCTTCAGCCCAGCATCCAGCGCCCCCGACGCCGATTCATCGGGGCCGACGGCGTACACGAGGTAGTCAAACGTTGAGTCGGGTGCGTCGGAAGCCTTGAGCACACGCTGCACGCCGGCTTGCGTCAGGATATCGGCCACCTTCTCGGTGTACCGGTCTTTTCCAGCGGTCACCGTCACCCCCTCAGTCACCCCCACGCCCGTCCGACGTTGGTAATCACCAAAGTAGGCCAGCACCACAGTCAAGTTGCTGGTCCTGATCTTGAAGTTCGCGAAGCCCTCGACCCAGGCAGGTTGGCTTGCCGCGAACCAGGTCACCTTGATGTCTGCCTTCGTGGCGCTGTAGGCCACATCCACCCCGGCGTTGGGCCCTGCCAGAACGATGCTGAAATCGGCCCCGCGTTGGCTCCTGACCCTGTTCAATTCGGAGTCCGGCTTGCCCAGTTGACGGTGGAACTCGTCCATGTCCAGCACGCGGACGTTGCCTCCGCTGGCCTGCCGACTCTCGAAGTCAGCCGCGTCGAGCGGCGGCTTGTGCTTGCCAATCCCCAAGGCAGAGACCAGGTGCCGCGCCCGGAAAGTCCCCCGGCCGGTCTCGACCTCGTAATATGCCTGGCCCGCTTCGGCCTTGCGGACGCCGCCACTGCGGATGTCCGTATCGATCTGCAGCACGCTATGGGCCTTCAACACCTGGGCCACCTCTACAGAAAAGTCTCCGGTGTCGGCGAAGCTTTCCGGGTCGTCCGCCCGGCCCCGCTTGGGGCTGATCCAACCCAATGGGTGGTTCACCGACTTGAAGGCGCGATCATTCCTGGAGCCCGGTTCCCAGGGCTGAACACGCCCGATCACCAGGGTCTGCAGCGGGTCGCTTCCCAGCCGGTTGGCCACCATGTGGTAGGCCACTGCCGGCCCCGCGCCCAGATAGACCGTGTCCCAGATGCGCTCGCGCCAGGTGGCTGAGGCGCCCGGCCCGTCCTTGGTTGACGACTCCCGCTGCTTTCTCACCAGCGCCGTGTAGACCTTCTTCAGGTGTTCCAGATTGTCCAGCGCGACCGGTGTGTCCCCACCCCGCGCCGTCTCGCTCTTGCCTTGGGGCCGCAAACCCACGGACCGCACGGCGTCGCGCACCCACATCTCATTGAAGGCACCACCCACCGCCTTGACCAACTGCGTGTGTTCGCCCGGGTTCACCGGGGGGCTCAAATCCGGCGCCGACAAGGCAACACTGCCAAGGCGGCCGAATTCCTTGGCCAGTTCAGTACTGAAGTCGTACGCATCCAGGCTGTGCCGCTCCAGCGCCATCACTTCATGGAACAAGGCCATCACGTGCTGGTCATTGTCCAGGTCCACCTCGCCATGCTCTGTGGCGTCGTGCGCCAGTTCAATCAGCCGGTGCCCCAGCGACAGGTTGTCGGGGTCCTCTCCAAACGCAGACTCAAACGCTTGCTGATCTTCCTTGGCAAGACGGGTCTTGATACGCTGAAACGCCGCTCGCACCCTTGGCTTCACATCCGCGTGGCGAGGCCGGCTCTCCAGACTGGCGCCCACATAGTCGATGCGACGCTGGTGGACACCCTGAACCACCTGCCGCTGCGCGAGCATGCGCGGAGACCGGTCCACCAAGTCTTGCAACGCCCCAAGGCGGAGCACCCCTTGGGACGCGATTCCCAGCGCTGGCTCGTGCTCGTGAGACAGGGGCGAAGGCTCATGCTGCTTCGGGGCTGGCGCTTGAATGCTCATGTCTGTCCTCAGGGAAGCTGCTTTCCGATGCGCTGATTTCAGCTCCTGACGCCTGACCCCACCGGCCCATCGCCTGCAAGCAGTTGACCGATCCGCAGGAGCATGGACGCCCGATGGGAGGAGCTGATGTCCATCAGCGTAGGAACGCTGTTGACCCTGCGCCATCAGCACGCATCGGAGATGAGGCGGACGAATCTCCCAGGAAAGCTCTGCAAAACCCCGAGTCTTTCTCCTAGGGAACCGCGACAACATCTCCGTCAGCAATGACGACGATCACTTGCGCCATCACGGCTGTCTCCGGGACGCGAGCATGGGAGGCTGGCACCTCTGTCCGCTCTACGACGTCTCCACCTCGGAGCTCCGTCGCAAGCTGGCCTCAGCAGAGCGGCAGCGCAACAACGACAATGGCGCCATGAATGCCCCCGCTCCTTCCCCGGCCCTGCCCTCGCGGCTGTCGCTCTATCTCAACCTGATCCGCTGGGACCGGCCGGCGGGCACCTATCTGCTGCTATGGCCCACCTTGGCCGCCCTGTGGATGGCGGCCGATGGATGGCCGGGGTGGCATCTGCTGGCGGTCTTTGTGCTCGGAACCTTCCTCATGCGCAGCGCCGGCTGCGCTGTGAACGACGTGGCCGACCGCGACTTCGACAAGCATGTCAAACGCACCGCCCAGCGCCCCGTCACCACAGGGTTGATCACGGTCAAGCAGGCGCTGACGCTGGCGGGAGTCCTGTCGCTCGTGGCGTTCGGGCTGGTGCTCACCACCAATGCGCCGACCATCCTGTTGTCCTTCGCCGCGCTGGCCGTCACCATCCTCTATCCGTTCACCAAGCGCTGGGTGTCGATGCCACAGGCGGTCCTGGGCGTGGCGTTTTCGTTCGGCATCCCGATGGCGTTTTCCGCCGTGCTGGGCGGGCGTGAATGGTCGCTGGAAGCCGTGCAGGCATCCGTGCCACTGGCCGCCTGGGGACTGCTGCTGGGCAATCTCTTCTGGGTGCTGGCCTACGACACGGAATACGCCATGGTGGACCGGGACGATGACATCCGCATCGGCATCCAGACCTCCGCCCTCACCTTGGGCCGCTTCGATGTGATCGGCGTGATGGGCTTCTATGGGGTCTTCCTGGCCTTGTGGGCGGCCCTGGGGCTGCAGCTGGGCATGGGCCATTGGTACCTCGCCGGCCTGGCCGTCGCCGCCGCCCAGGTGGTCTGGCATTACCGGCTCATCAAGGACCGCAGCCGCGAGGGTTGCTTCCGCGCCTTCCGCGAGAACCACTGGGTCGGACTGGCGATCTTCGTCGGCACCGTGCTTGATCTGAGCCTGCGCTGAGCCTGAATGAGCGGCGGCCTGCCATTGCGCCTGGCGGCCGGACCGGTGGCAGGGCAGCTGCGGTCGATGGCAGTGGCGGTGGCGGTGGCGGTGGCGTCAGGACAATAACCGGACGATGGCGTCAGGACAGTAACCGGACGATGGCGTCCGGGTGCAGCCCCCACCCGGCCAACCCCGCCACACCCATCATCACGCCCAAGGCCGTGGGCACCAGCGCCGCCGCATACAGCAGCCACAGCTGCGTCAGGGCGGTGATGGCCAGCATGGCGATGGCAATCGCCAGCAGCGCGTCCGACAGGTCGAACTGGTCATCCCGGTAGTTGAGCGCGTCATAGGTCTGCTGGTCCGCCTGGGCCTGCTGGCGAAGCTCTTCCTTCTTGACTTTCTGCTCCTCCGCCAGCGCCCGGTAATGGTCGATGGCTTTCTGGTAACCCTCGGCCGCCGGCGCAGGCGCCGACAACGCCTGCAGTTCCAGCTGCACCAGCGTCGAGCGGGCCACTTCTTCCCGCATGTTGCGGGCCTGGTAGAAGGCCCAGTGGTCGATGCGGTCCGCCTCGGCCTGCTGCATGGCCTGAACGATGTTGTCGTCCTTCACCTTGCAGATGCCCATGAAGGTGGCCAGGATCGCCACCGTCACGGCCACCGTGGCATTCAGCCGAGATCGTGGTTTCTCCGGCTCCAGGGGCAGGTCATTCACCTGCCGGGCGTTTTCAATCAGCTCTTCGGGATCGATGTCCATCGGGATCGTCGGCCAGGGGCCGCAAAGTCATGGTCAGCACAACGAGAACTCGGGGCCGGTGGTGGACCGGCACGCCCGCAGTGTAGGCATGCCGGCGGACGAAGAGCGCACGCCGATGTGAGCGTTACAGCCCATCTGCCCGTGCCAGCGGGGCCGCCCGCTCCGGCGGCGTCAGCACGATCTCCCGGCGCGTCTCCCCAGCGCAGGGTGGGGTGACTGGGCAGGCGCCCACACGGCTGATGCGGAAGCGGCATCATCCCGCCACCGACCCAACGGAGCCCTCCATGGACCGTCGATCCACCTGTCTGGGACTATTGGCCCTTCCGCTGACCTTCCGCTCCGTCCGGGCCGCTGAGGCCAGCGGGGATCAAGAGGTCCTGGCCCTGCTGCGACGCGGCGGCGTCGTGCTGGCGCTTCGCCATGCACGCGCTCCCGGCACCTACGACCCACCGAACTTCCGGCTGGGAGATTGCAGCACCCAACGCAATCTCAACGAGGAGGGCCGTTCGCAAGCGCGGCGGCTGGGCGAGCACCTGCGGGCCCGGCAACTGCGTCCTTCCCGGGTGCGTACCAGCCCCTGGTGCCGCTGCGTGGATACCGCCGAGCTGGCCTTTGGCAGCGCCGAACCCTGGGCCGCCCTGGGCTCACCTGTCATTGGCACCGAGGCCACCAATGCCGCCTCACTCGCCCAGCTGCAGCAGGCGCTGGCCGAGGCGGCGCAGCGGCCCGGACAGTTCGAGGTCTGGGTGACCCACATGTTTGTGCTGGGAGCGCTGGCGGACGGGAATGTGTCGTCCGGCGAAGGCCTGGTACTGGCGCCTGGTGAGCGGGGTCAGACCAAAGTCCTGGGGCGTCTGACCGTGGCTGGGTGACGGATGGCTCCACGCCAGCATTCAGCGCCAAGGGTTCAGCGCCCATGGTTCAGCGCCGACGCTTGAGCCGTAGCGGCCCTGGCGAGCGCTTCGCCACCTCCGGCACAAACAGCTCCATCACCCGCAGCTGCATGCCATGACGGGTGAACACCGAATTGCGCGACCACTGCATCTGCGCTGGGGCCGGTTCCCCGACCGCCGCCAGCCACTGTCGCTGCATCTGTCGCCGTGTAGGACCGTGACGCGTGACACGACGCGGCTGGAGTTCACTGCGGTGGATGCGGGGATCTTCATACAGCAGATGCCCCAACGGACGGCTGCCCAGGCCCTTCACCGCTTTCCAGGGGCCTGCCAGCGCCGCCGCATGCACCGCCGACCGGGCCCACACCAGCGGCAGGCCATCCACCCGCAACAGCACCTCACGCACCACCGTGCAGCCGCGCCGGGGCAGGCCGAGTGCGGCCCGCTCCTGCGGCCGCAGCGGTGCCACGCACTGACGCAGCACCTGCACCTCAAACCGGATGCCGGTGGCGGCCAGACGCTTACTCAGGGAGCCCGGTGCGCGCAGCCACGCGCGCAGGCCCCAACGGTCAGCCAGCCCCATCCTGAGCGAACGTCAAGCGGTTCCCGAGGCGCGACCGAATTCGTCCCCCAGCTCCTGGGCTCGACGATGGGCCGCCAGGACGGCGCGCCGCACCGACTCGCCCACGCCCTCCGCCTCCAGCAAGGAGATGGCCGCATGGGTGGTGCCGCCCTTGGACGTCACCTTCTCCCGCAACTGTGCTGGCGGTTCACCGGCCTGCAGGGCCAGCGCCGCAGCGCCTGCACAGGTGGACAAGGCCAGCTCACGCGCCTGGGCCTCGTCCAGGCCCAGCGACTGAGCAGCCGCCACCATGTGTTCCACGAGATAAAAGAAATAGGCCGGACCGGAGCCCGACAGCGCGGTGACGGTGTCCAGGTCGGATTCCTTCCCGACCCACACGGTGCGGCCCGTGGGCCGCAGCAGCTCGTCCACCACGGCACGGTCCGCTTCGGACACGCCGGGCCCGGCAAACAGGCCGGTGATGCCCGCGCCGATCAGGGCGGGTGTGTTGGGCATGCCGCGCACCACACGCGCCCCTGCGGTGGCGGCGGCAATTGCATCGCTGCGCAGCCCCGCCATGATGGACAGCTGCAAGGCCCCTGCCACATGGGGCGCGACCGGCGAGGCGGCTTCCTGGAAGAGCTGCGGCTTGACCGCCCAGACCACGGTGCGGGCGCGTGCCAACGAGGCATCGGCCACCGGCAGGGCGGAGACACCGAACTCGGCACGGAGGCGGTCCCGCTGGGCGGCCATGGGCTCCACCACCAGCAGATCCTCGGCCGGATGACCCGCGCGGCGCAGGCCGCCCAGAATGGCGCTGGCCATGTTGCCACCACCGATGAATGCGATGCAGGAACTCATGGCCGGCAGTGTAGCCGTCAGGAGGCTCGGTCCATCGTCCGGGACATTGGCCGCGCCTGCAGCGCCGTGGTGAGGCTCACCCGGTGCAGCCCCATCAGCGCGCGCACCGACGGCATGCGGCTGCCCGGCACCATCGTGCCGCTCTGGATGGCATGGCGGTCGTGCGACGCCACTTGCGCATACAAGGGCGGCGCAGAGGTGGAGCCGCTGATCTCGCCGGGGAGCTTGGGAGCGGTGCCGAGGTTCATGCGGACATTCTGCGTCGACCGCGTGACCGGCGGCCGTAACAGGCCCGGCTGAATCGATGCAGAACAGCGCAGCCGATGGCGCTGTTATCAACAACAACAGGCGACGCTGTGCCTGTTCGGTGTTGGGGCCGGTGCCGACACTGGCTCGCATCTTTCAACGACACCGAGATTTCGAATGCGAGCCACCGCCCTGCTGCTGCAACCCTTCACCTGGTGGCGCCATTGGTTCCATACCGGCGTCGGCCGCCCCATGGCGCCAACATCACTGCCCTCGGTGCAGTGCCTGCGCTTGCTACCCGCCCAGGACCAGCTGCTCTGGTTGCCACAAGGGGCGGTGCTGCACCTGCATCACGGCCAGGCGCTGCTGACGGAATCGCCGCAGCGGGGGGACCCCTGGCCTGGCGCCAGACCTGGACGCTTCAGCGCGGCCAGGTCTGGGTGGCGGCACGCCCGGGCTGGCTGCGCCTTACGGCGGGCCCGGGCCGATGCGCGCTCAGTGCACGCCTGCCAGCAGGGCCGCATTGCCGCCCGCCGCTGCGGTATTGATGGTCAAGGTCTGCTCGGCGGCAAAGCGATAGAGCTGCCGCGGCTGACCGGCTTCGGCCGCCGGGATCACCGGCAGGATCGCCCCATCACGGCCCGCCAGCGCCCGCTGCACCGGCGCCAGCAGGGTCGCAGGCGCCACCACACCGGCCAGGCGGGCCGCATGCAGCACGGCCCCCAACTGATCCGCCGGCATCAGCACCACCGTGCCTGCGGCCACACCGCCGCGCAGCAGCGCGTCGCGGACTTCGCGGGCAACATCACCCTCGCCCACCACGGCCACCGCATTGCCGGCCACCAGTGCCGCTGCCAGCGAGCGGGCCAGCTCCACCGGCGACTGGCCCTGGGCCACGACCGCCAACACGCCGCGCCATGCAGGCGCAGTTCATTGCTTTCGCCGGTTGGGCCGGGCAGCGTCTGGTTGGCCAGCGCTGTGCGCGCATGGCGGGCGATGTCGCGCCAGGCATTGGCCACTTCCGGCCCCTGGCCTGCTGCGGCGCGCTCAAGCGCCGCCACACGCTGCTCCAGCGGGCGCGCCGCCCAGCTGTCATGCGCCTGGAACAGTGCTTCCAGATCCGCTCCGGCCGAGGGGGTGGCCAGTGCTGGCGCATCCTCCACCACCGGCGAGGCCACCACCGGCGCGGTGAAACGCATCAGGTAGTGCGGGCCACCGGCCTTGGGACCGGTGCCCGACATGCCTTCGCCGCCAAACGGCTGCACGCCCACCACTGCACCGATGATGTTGCGGTTCACATAGACGTTGCCGATGCGCGCCTCCGAGGCCAGGCGCAGGGCACGGCTGTCGATGCGCGTCTGGATGCCCAGCGTGAGCCCATACCCCAGCGCATTGATCTGGCGGACCACGCCCTCCACATCGCCGCTCCAACGCACCACATGCAGCACCGGACCGAAGATTTCCTTCTTCAGTTCCTGGATGCCCCCCAGTTCCACGGCGATTGGCGGCAGCAGGCGGGCACCGCCGTCGGCCACCGAGGCTTCAGCGATCACGCGGGCCTCGCGCTTGAGGCGCTGCACATCGCTGGAAATCGCCTGGAAGGCGTCCTGGTCGATCAGAGGGCCGACATCGGTGGCCAGATTGGCACTGTGCCCCACCCGCAGTTCCCGCACGGCACCACGCAGCATCTCAATCACACCGTCGGCCACCGCTTCATGCACCGCCAGCAGTCGCAAGGCGGAGCAGCGCTGGCCGGCACTGCGGAAGGCGGACTGCACCACGGCGTCGATCACCTGCTCCGGCAGCGCGGTGGAGTCGACGATCATCGCGTTCAGGCCTCCGGTTTCCGCGATCAGCGGGACAGTGCCGGCCCCGGGCTTGGACGCCAGTTGGCGGTTAATGATCTGCGCTACCTGGGTCGAGCCGGTGAAACAGACACCCGCCGTTGTTGCTGAAGCGACCAGACGCGCGCCCACCGTCTCGCCCTGGCCGTGCAACAGCGCCAGCGCATCGGCCGGCACCCCGGCGGCATGCAGCAGCGCCACGCATTCACGGGCCACCACCGGTGTCTGTTCAGCCGGCTTGGCCGCCACCGCGTTGCCTGCGGCCAGCGCGGCCACCACCTGGCCAGCGAAGATGGCCAGCGGGAAGTTCCACGGAGAGATGCAGACAAAGACCCCACGTCCGTTAAGCGCCACACCCTCAGCCACAAGGCGCTCGGCTTCATCGGCGTAGTAGCGCATGAAGTCGATGGCTTCGCGCACTTCGGAGATGGCATCCCCAAAACTCTTGTGCGCCTCCTTGACCAGCAGCGCGCAATAGGCCGGCAAGGCGGCTTGCAGGGCGTCGGCCGCCCGGCGCAACACAGCCGCGCGCTGGGACACCGGCGTGGCATTCCAGGCGGGGAACCCGCCCTTCAGGCGTTCCATGGCCGCATCCACGTCGGCTTCGGTGGCCTCCGCCATGGCAGGCACTTCGCAGCCCGCCAGCGCATCCAGCAGCGGCTGGCGATGCTGAGGAACGGCCAGGTCCAGACCGGAGGAATTCTCGCGGCCACGGCCGGTATCGTCCCGGTACAGGTCAAGCGGCCGGGGCAGGCTGGAACGCGGTTGGATCAGGGTGAGCGGCGAGGCCAGCAGATCTTCCGGGGCCACCTGCGGGTCGGCCAGCTGATGCACAAACGAGGAGTTGGCGCCGTTTTCCAGCAGACGACGCACCAGATAGGCCAGCAGGTCGCGATGCTCACCCACCGGGGCATACACGCGGCACGGGATGCTGCCGTCCTTCAGGACCTCACGGTACACACCCTCGCCCATGCCGTGCAGGCGCTGCATCTCGAATTTCGCGCCGAGGGCACGGGCCATCTGGAGGATGGCGGCAATGGTGCCGGCGTTGTGGCTGGCGAATTGGGGATAGATGACGTCGTGATGCGCCAGCAGCGCGTGGGCGCAGGCCAGGTAGGAGACATCGGTGTGCGGTTTGTGGGTGAAGACCGGGTAAGTGGGCAGGCCCTGCTCCTGCGCCCGCTTGATCTCGCCGTCCCAATAGGCGCCCTTGACCAGACGGACCATGAAGCGCAGCCCGTGCTTGCGAGCGATGGCGGCGACCTCGTCGACCACGGCACGGGCGCGGGTCTGGTAGGCCTGGACGGCCAGGCCGAAGCCGCGCCAATCGGGGAAATGGCTGGCGATGCGGGCGGCCAGGGCGTCCAGCAGTTCCAGCGACAGTTCCAGCCGGTCGACCTCTTCAGCATCGATGGTCAGGTTGATATTGGCCTGGGCGGCCTTTTCCACCAGTTGCCAGACCCGCGGCAGCAGCTCGGCGTAGACCCGCTCGCGTTGCAGCACTTCATAACGGGAGAACAGGGCCGAGAGCTTGATGGAGATGCCGTCGCTGCCTTCCGGCGACTCGGCACGGCGGCCACTGGCGATGGCGGCAATGGCCGCCAGATAGGACGCCTGATAGCGCTCGGCATCCCGTTCGGTGCGGGCGCCTTCACCCAGCATGTCGTAGGAGAAGCGCAGTTGGCGCTGCACCTTGCGGGCGGCGTCGGCTTCCGCCATGGCCTCCTGGATGTTGCGGCCCAGCACGAACTGGCGACCCAGCAGCTGGATGGCGCGCACGGTGGCGGCCACCACCGTCTGGGCGCCGAGACGCTTGAACAGCCCGCGATCGGATTCGGCATCCGGCAGGAACTTCTTGGACAGCGAGATGGCGCTGGCCGCCAGACCGGCCAGCATCTTGTGAGGACCTTCGGAGCTGCCGTCGAAGTCCGCCCGGCCAAGCTGGTCGGCGGTGAGCGCGATGGCGGTCTCGGCGTCCGGCACCCGCAGCAGCGCTTCGGCCAGACGCATCAGGGCCAGGCCCTCGGCGCTGGTGATGGGATATTCACGCAGCAGCGACTCCATCGCCCAGAACGGAGCCGGGTTGTTGCGAACCTGATGCACCCAGGGGCGCGCCTGATCGATCACCGAGGACCACGGAAGCTGCTGCAACTCGGCGGCCAGGGCGTGGACCAGCGGCAGTTCATCGCGGTAAGGGTCCGGCAGGCGTGAGACTTCCGGCGGCAGGGCAAAGGCGGTCATGAGAGGTCCTCTCGGGAGCGAGACTCGGGCAGATTAGTGAGTGGCGCTACTGTAGGCAGGCTCGGACTGGATTAAATTCGGTTCCACGCCCGCTTCCCCGACATTTATCCACCATGAACCCGCCCAACGACCTGGACAAGATTGACCTGCGCATTCTGCGCGTCCTGCAGCAGGATGGCCGCATCAGCAACCTGAAGCTGGCCGAGGAGGTGCATCTGTCGGCGACGGCGGTGCTGGAACGGGTGAAGCGCCTGACCCGGGAGGGCTACATCCTGGGCTATGAGGCGCGGCTGAATCCGGCCAAGCTGGGGGCGTCGATGCTGGTGTTCATCGAGATCCTGCTGGACCGGACGGTGCATGACGTGATGGACAACTTCCGGGCGGCGGTGCAGTCACGCCCGGAGATCCTGGAATGCCATCTGGTAGCGGGTGGGTTTGACTATCTGCTCAAGACGCGGGTGTCCGACATGGCGGCCTACCGCGAGTTCATCGGCACGTCGATCTGGACCCTTCCGGGGGTGCGGGAGACCCGCACCTATGCGGTGATGGAGGAGGTGAAACATACGACGGCGTTGCCGTTGTAGGGGCGTGCATGGCCCGTGGGTCCGGCGCAGCGCGTGATGTGATGGAAACGCAGGTGGGAGCATGGATATGAAACAGGGACCTCGAGAGGTCCCTGCGTTCAGATCAGCAGCTCATTGAAGAGGGCGGGATGCCGTGGATCGGGGCCCAGCTTTGCGCGCTGCAGCCACCAGCCCGGTCAGCCAGTCTTGGTGGCCATTGATCATGATGTTGGGCTTGCTGCTGGCCAGGGCCTTGGCCGGCTCACCTTTTTGACTCTCCTGCGTCAGGATGCGTACCCGGCCACCTGGCAAATCCTCCACCAGCCAGGCGTGGATCACGTCCAGCCGCTGTGGTGTGCCGGGCTCGCCGGCCCAGCCGTGCCACGCCACCCGTCCCGGTCGGCCCTTGCCCGGTGGCACGTACTCGGTGACCTGCGCCTCCACCGGGAAGCCAAAGGTCTTGAAGAAGAAGCGGTCGCCCTGCGCCAGCACCGGACCCTTGCCATCATAGAAACGCACATCGGCCGAGTTGGCGTAGTAGCTGGGCCAGCGAGTTGCATCCGCCAGCAGCGGCCAGACATCTGCAGCGCTGAGGCCGGCCACGATCACCTCGTTGGTCACGAAGTTGTCCGTCGTGCCAGGCACATAGCCTTCGGGCCACAGGATGGCGCTTTGCAGGTCCTTGGTCGTGTTCGGCTGCGCAGGGTGAGGGGCCACACAGGCGGTCAGCAGCAGTGCGGTCAAACCTGCCAACAGGCCGGAGATGAGTTTTGTAGCGTGTTTCATGGGGTGATTCACCATTCGACGACCAATTTGCCAAAGTGCCCGGCGCTCTCCTGGAAGCGGAAGGCCTGAGCCAGTTGCTCCAACGGGAAGCTGCGATCAATGACCGGACGGATATCGCCCTGCTCCAGCGCAGCGACATAGTCCTGCTGGTCACGGCGGCTGCCCACGATGAGGCCTTGCAGGCGGGCCTGCTTGGCCATCAGCACCGAGGTCGGCACCTCACCCTGGCGGCCGGTCAGCACGCCGATCAGCGCGATGTGTCCGCCCACCCGCACGGCCTGGATGGATTGCGCCAGCGTGCCGGGGCCGCCGATTTCCACCACATGGTCCACACCAACACCGCCGGTCAGCTCCAGCACCCGCTGGCCCCAGGCCGGCTCGCTGCGGTAGTTGATGACTTCATCCGCACCCAGCGCACGGGCACGCGCCAGCTTCTCGTCGGACGACGAGGTCAGGATGACACGGGCGCCCATGGCTTTGGCAATCTGTAGCGCAGCGATGGAGACACCACCAGTGCCCAGCACCAGCACGGTTGAGCCAGCCTTGAGCCCACCGTCCACCACCAGCGCACGCCAGGCGGTCAGCCCGGCGGTGGTGAGGGTGGCGGCTTCCGCATGGCTCCAGCCACGCGGCGCCTTGGTGAAGTCGGTCGCCGGGCGCACCGCCACCTCGGTGGCAAACCCGTCCACACCGTCCCCCGGCGTGCGACGGAAATGGCCCACGTCATGGAAGGGCAGACCGTCCAGCCACTGCGGGAAGAAGCAGGACACCACCGAGTCACCGACCTGGAACTCGGTCACGTCGGCACCCACGGCCTCGACCACGCCAGCAGCGTCCGACATCAGCACGCGGCCATCGTCGGCCGGGATGCTGCCATTGGCCACCAGCAGGTCATGGAAATTGAGCGAGGTGGCATGCACCGCCACCCGAATCTGGCCCGGCCCCGGCTGACCCGGATCGGCCAGCTCACGCAATTCCAGGCGATCCAGGCCGCCCGGCGCACGCACCACCATCGCCTTCATTGCGCACCCTTCTTGGCAGCACGGGCGGCAGCGACCAGGCCGTCCAGCCAGTCCTGGTGGCCGTTGATCATGGGATTGGGCTTGGCGGCATGCAGCGCGGCGGCCGGCTCACCCTTTTGGGTTTCCTGGGTCAGGACGCGCACCCGGCCACCGTCCAGGTCTTCCACCAGCCAGGCGTGATGCACGTCCAGGCGCTCGGCAGTGCCGACTTCGCCCGCCCAGCCATGCCAGGCCAGACGGCCGGGCTGGCCGGCAGCCGGCGCGACGTATTCATTGCACAGCGCCTCGACGGGGAAGCCGAAGGTCTCGAAGTAGAAGCGGTCGCCGTCGGCGAGCTGCGGGCCCTTGCCGTCGTGGAAGCGCACGTTGGCCGAGTTGGCGTAGTAGGTCGGCCAGTGGGCCGGCTGGGCCAGTAGCGGCCACACGTCAGCGGCGCTCAGGCCAGCGACGATGATTTCGTTGGAAGCGAAATTCTCGGTAAAGCCGGGGACATAGCCCTCGGGCCAGATGATGGCGTTCATGGTCATGGACAGACTCCTTGGTTCGCTGTGGCGGACGGATGCACGCGCTCCCATCGGCGGGAGCAAGCGCCGATCTGACGCGGGTCATTCGCAACAGCACAACCGAGATGGTCGGCTCGAGCCAAAAATAAATCCAATCGCGACGCCTTATCCTGCACATCAATCAAATTGATATGAGGAAGTTCGTCCAGCACATTTGAGATGACAGAGCTGGGCCGAGCTGTGTCGACACCGCGCCCAGCCTCCAAACGACAACTGGCTTTTTGACTGGGGTCGCCATAGGACTCGCCCCGATGGGCGGTGGCCGCGAGGCCCCCCGCCATCCGAACGCGCTGTCAGGAGCCCGCAGCGCGCAGCAGTCCTGCGCTCGCTGCCGGAATGAATCCGGGCTGGCGATAGCCGCCGAACTTCGCGCCGATGTCGTCCGCACTGCCGTGGAGCGTCAGATACAGCAGGTAGACCTGGTAATCCAACTGGCTGTTCGTGCTGACCTCCGCGTCCATGGTCGCCTGCGCCCGCGCGATGGCTTGACGTAGTTGCGCATGAAGGGTCGGTGCCACCCAACGCTGCGTGGTGGACACATCCGTCCCGTCGGTGCTGGGAGAGACCTCCGACAGCCACCGCCGAGCCTGCACCAGGGCCTGCGACAGGAAGCGCCGGGCATTGGGCCCGCTGGTCATGCCCACCGGCGCACCCGATGACATCGGGTCGGTGGTGGGCACCAGCCACAGGCTGACCTTCAGACCCTCGGTGTTGCCATTCAGGCCGAAGAACTTCTGCGCATTCACGAACTCGCCCGGGCGGTTGGAGATGAACAGGTTGTCCCGAGAGAAGCGCATCGCGTCCTGATAGGCCGTGCGATCGATGGTGTAGGACTGGTGGTCGCTGCCATCCACAAACACACCGTGCACCTCACGGGCCCGCTGCATCACCCATCCTGACGGCCCCCACCAGAACAAGGCCACATCCCCTGGCTTGATTTGCGGATCGAAGTTGGTCGTGGCAATGCGCTCGCCCGACGTAGCCGTAAAGCGCTGACCGTCAAAAACACGCCCCTCTTCGGCCATGCGCCGGGCGGTGTCGACCTCACCGCGCAGAACGCACACCGCACCGTCCGCGTGCCGGATGATGTCCTGCACCTGGACGCCCTCCTTGTAATCGGCCTCGATGGTGTCGGCAAACCGGTCGCCATCGGTGTCGTACAGGCGGACCTCCAGGCCGGCCACGATGCCCGTGGCGACCTCCAAGGCGGCAGCGTCATAGCTGGCGGCCGTCTTCTGCGCTCGAAAGCCGGCCTTCCAATGCCCCGTTGCAGGGTCATGGCTCAGCCAGTTGATCTGGTTCACCTGGTAGCCGTCGGGGGTGCGCTGCCGGAAGTCGGCTTCAGAGGCCGGAATCGGCAGACCATTGATGCTGAATCTGCCGGCCGCGATCACCGCGGCAACGCCCGCCGATGCCGAGCCTTGCTTGAAGTAGCGGTCGTAGCGGCCATCCGTGATGCGTGCGGCTTCCTGGCCCATATTGAGCACCACCGCGCGCAGCAGCGTGCCACCTGCACTGTCTGGCATGCTGGAAGCAGCCAAGCTGGTCGAGGACAGCCCTGCAGCCACGCACGCCATGGCAGCCCCTGCGAGCCATCTCCGGGTGCCCGACGCTGAGGCTGACGAGGTGTGGGTGTTCTGTTGATCCGGTGATTTCATCGCGCTGGACATCGGTTTCATGCGGACTGGCGAACGGCTGCTTCGGCCCAGTCAAACAAGGCTTCCAGGTCGTAATCGCCACTGTGGGGCCGCCCCCAGGGCAGGGCCAGGTCGACAGCGGCACCGCGTTGCCGGGCGGCGGCGGCCAGCAAGGTCGGCACCGCGAGCGAGGTGTCGCGGTCCACGCTGCCATGGCGGATACGCCAGTGCGATGAGACCTTGGCCCGCGCATCCAGCAGTTGCTGCATCGCGTCCATGGACTTCACCGTGCCGGCATCCGCCCGCGCGGCGCCGCTGACCGTGGAGTGGCGCAGCGAGTAGTCCGTGAAGTGGCGCTTGTCGATGCTCGCATCGCCAAAGAGCTGGTTCTCGCCCGTCTCCAGAGAGAAGCCGTCAAAGGCGGGTTGGGCCTTCATGCGGCCCACTGTCCGGGCGTAAGCACTGAAGTCCACCGACCGCACACGCCCGCCCTGAACCTGGAGCCAGGAGACGTCGGACAAGTCCCGGCCGCCATCCAGGACCTGCTGGGCGGAGGCCTGCAACAGCCCGGCAATGTGCTCGCGCAAGCGCCCCTGGCCATTGGTCTCCAGCGTGAGCGGGCTGCCATCCGGTGCCTTCAGGCCCAGAGCGTTGACATAAGCCACAAAAGCCTGGCGCATCTCGCCGGAGAGGGCCACCTGGGCATCGCTCAGCTGGCCAACCACCTCTTTGCGCTGGACCCTGAAATCCAGCATGGAGATGGCGATGTTGCGGAACTCTCGCAAGCCCTCGAACTGCCACTCGTAAGCCTCGTCCGCATGGGCGAGGTTGGTGATGGGGCAGAAGGCGGAAACGGCAAAGATGTCATCCCGGGTGGGCGCCGCGCCGAGCGCGCGCAGGTCCGCCTCGTAATCCGGGTGGTTGCCGCTGGCGCCCAGCAGGGCCGACAACGCGCCCCCGGCGCTGGTGCCATTAGAGACGATGCGATCGGTGTTGCCGGGCAGACGGTCGGCGTTGTGCCGCAGCCAGCGCACCGCCGCCTTCAGGTCCACGATGGCTGCCGGCGCCTTGCCGGTCCAGCGGCCATCGGCCGCCTGCAGGGTGCGACCTCGCGCGCCCGGCGCGGCCACCACGAAGCCGCGCGTCAAGGCCACGGCACTGGCGCTCGGTGCTGGCGTCTGGCCCGGTGGCCCAGGCATGCGGTTGATCAAGCCGCCCGGCTTGGCGGGCATGTAGCCACCCACGCCGTTGGGCAGGAAGATCGGCGCGGTGCGGGCCGTGAAGCCGCCCACACTGCCGCCCTGGAAGTAGGCCTCCGGAATGTAGAGATTCAGCGCCTGATAGTCAGGCTCAACAGCCTTGGCCACCGTCGGCAGACCCTCGTAGGCACGCACCCGGATGGTGTGCTCACCCACCTTGACCTCCTGGGTGGTGTAGCGCGTCAAGTCTGGGCGCAGGGCATCTTGCGTCGTGCTCGCGGCATGGGCGGTAGGTGCCGCGCTGACGGCCACGCCGGCCAGCAGGCTGAGGTTGAAATCACGACGATTCATCAGGTGTTCTCCCGGGCGCTCGGGCCCAGCTTGAGTTGTTGCATGAAGGTTTTGAAATGCGGGGCGAAGTCGGCAAACAGCGGATGGCCGCAGTGTTGCAGCATGACTTCGCTCCGGCCGGGTGACGTACCGTCTGGCAGGGTCAGATGCTCCGCCGTGATGCGGTAGCGATGCTGCTTCATGCTTTAGCCTCCAGTTGCTGAATGGTCGAGGCGGCATCGTCAATGAGGGCCGCGATGCGGCGGGTCAGCTCCGGGCTGACCTGGCCGTCGGCGAACCGTTGGTGCAAGACGGCTTTGAGGTTGCCCATGGCGCGCTCAATGTCCGGCGAGCGGCGCGCGACCATGCGTTCCCGGCCCTGCTGCAACCGCTCCTTTAGACCCTGCAGTTCCTCGCCCTGCTGGGCCAGTTGAGCCAAGCCCGCCGACGTGATCGTGTACTGCTTGCGACCGCCCTCCCCGTCCTGAATGGTGGCCCAGCCCATGTCGACGAGGTAGGTCAGCGTGGGGTAGATCACGCCCGGGCTTGGGCTGTAGTCCCCCCCCACCAGCGCCTCGATGTGCTTGATCAATTCATAGCCATAGCAGGGGCGCTCGGCCACCAGGCCCAGCGCCAGGAGCTTGATGGCCCCGTGCTCGAACATTCGCCCGCCACGGCCCGAGCCGTCGCCCGGCCCGCCGCCATGGCGGCCGACCCCCGCCGCCCGCGTGATGACCCCGCCCCCCCGGACGGCCACCGGGCAGACCATGCCGGGTCGGGACTTGCCCGTGGCCAGCATCCATCGCGCCACGGTGGCGCCCGGGGAGACCAAGAGAAAAATGCTTGCTGAACATCATGGCATTCAGGCTCGTTGAGATACATCTACGATATATCTCAAGTCTTGGTCTGTCCAAGCTTGAGACTCAAATTTGCCGAGCTTCACGCTCAGCAACGGAGATGTACGCGGTGTTCCCTGCAAGCTTGTTGATGGCCGTGGCGCTGGTCTTGCTGGCAGTTGTTGGGCGCTCGCAGCTCCGCCTGGGCTTGGCGCTCTACAGATGAGGCTGCCGCCTTAGGGTAGCAAGCTCATCGAGCTTCTCATGACGCTCAAGGCCATGAAGACGAAGGCGGTGGAGGTGTTCGGGCCATTCGTCGCACCATTTGACCGGACGCCGTTTCGCATGGAGTGCGCGCCCAGGACACCCACCTCAGCTGCCATGGGCGTCTTGGGCCGCTATCTGGTGCCGTTTCTGTCGACCACACCGAATTGGTTCCCTTCCGGGTCCAGGTAATGGACCCAGCGGGTGCCCAGATAGTCCCCGATTTCGCCGCAGGGCTGAACGCCCTGCTGAAGAAGCGCCGCCATGGCGGGCTCCAGTCGGTCCACGGCGAAGGAAAAACTGCTGGATTGCTGCGCGGGCGTCTTCTTTGTGGTGGAGGCAGAGCCGCCGGACCAGATCTCGAGGAGCGCTCCGCCGCCAATGCTGAAGATGTGACACCCCTCGTGCTTCTCGAGTGCCTGGAGACCGACCTGTCGCTCATAAAAGTTGGAGACGCGGGTGAGGTCTGCAACACGAAGCCCGACGTGGGCAATTCCATTTGGCTGAAGCATGGCGGGGATTGTTGTGCCATGACCGACTTGGGGCAAATCGGGCTGCAAACACAAGACCTCCGTGTGGACTTCAATCGCGCTGTTCACATGGGGGACCCGGAGTCCCTCTTCAGCCCACCCCAGCGAGGGCTGCCTGCGCGGAGCCAGGAAGCAGACAGTTGTGGACCTCAGCCACTGTCCGGCGCCTCTTGCGCCTGTCCACGTCATGCCGTCCCGCTTCTCTGCTCCCAGTCCGCGACGACCCGCCGTCCCGGCGCGTTCCCGTCACCCGGACCCCGCCCCCACGTCGGCCCCCACGCCAGCCCGCAGCACGGCCCCCGTACCGGGTTCGCCCCCGGCCGCTTCCATCCGCTCCGAAGCCCCGGCCCCATCGGACGGCGAATCCGGCAGCCATGGCTGGCTGGACTCCAGCTACCTGCTCCAGCGGGGCCTGGAGGTGCGTGAGATCACAGCACGCGAGTGGCTGACGCTGCTTCGCGCCAGTCCGCCACCGGAGACACCGCCCGGCGGTGCATCTCCTGACGCGTGTAGGGATGCTCCCGGCCCGACAAAGCCAGGCTGAGCGCCGTGACCCATTGGTGGGTGCGCGCCGGTGGCGTGAACCACGGGGCCGCAAACAGCAGGGCCACCATCAGGAGCGACAGGCGGGCGCTGCGACGCAACACACGCACCGAGGTTTCTCCGTCGGTGCCCGGCCGCGCCTCCCAGAGTGCAAACAAGGCCACCGCAGCCCCCAGGTCAAAGCCCAGCAAGGCCTCGGAGGCGGAATGGGCGCCCACCGGAAGCCGGGAATAGGCGATCAGCGCCGCCAGCCCCAGCGCCAGGCATAAGCCCAGCGCCCGCCAGCGTGCCGATCGCACGGCCTGCAGGCCCAACCAGGCCAGCAGCGGAAACACCGCCGAGGCACAGACGGCGTGCCCGGAAAAACCGGTGAAGTCCCAGGCCGCAATGCCCAGTTCCCACCCCATGAATGCGATCTTGGATAACAGCGTCAGGCCGAACACCAGCCCAAAGCCGATGACCCACCGCTTCACCACCACCCGCTGGCGCCGGCAGGCCCAGAGACCCGCCACGGCGACCGCCGCCAGCGGTAGCAGCAACTGGGCCTCACCCAGGCGCGTGAGCCCATGCCAGAACACAAGATTCGAAGAGCTCGCCAACACCATGAAGCGGCAACACCTGAAAGCAGTCAGACAAGACCGGGGGCTGGCGCCTCCCGTCTACGGAAGGCGCAGCTTAGCGCGTGGCGGCAGGTGCCTCCCACCTGATTCCGCACGCTGCCAATCAGGCCAATCAGGCCAATTGCAGCCGTTTCACCGGCGGACGGCGCAGCGCTTCCGGCGGCAGGGTCGGCACAAAACTCTCCGAAGGCATCGGGCGGCCATACAGCCAGCCCTGGGCCCAGTCGCAACCCTCCCGGCGCAACCATTCGGCCTGCTCTTCAGTCTCCACGCCTTCGGCCAGCACGTCCATCTGCAGGCTGCGCGCCAGCACAATGACGGTGCGGGCAATCGCCGCCACGTTGGGGTCGCTGCCCAGCTCGTTCACGAAGCTGCGGTCGATCTTGAGGGTGCTCACCGGCATGCGCTTCAGGTACGCCAGCGAGGAATAGCCGGTGCCGAAGTCATCGATGGCCACCCGCACACCACGGCGGGACAAGCGGCTCAGCAGGCTGATGGCCTGTTCCGCATCTTCCAGCAGCAGGCTTTCGGTCACCTCCAGCTCCAGCGCCTGAGGCGGGCAGCCGGTGTCGGAGAGGATGAAGTCCAGGGTGTCGATGAAATCCGGCTGGCGCAGCTGGCGGGCGGACACATTCACCGCCACCTGTTGCGGTTTGCCTTCCTGGCCCTGCCAACGCGCCACCTGCGCGCAGGCCTGCTCCAGGACCCAGCGGCCAATCGGCACGATCAAGCCGGTTTCTTCGGCCAGCGGGATGAAGTCGGCCGGAGAAATCGGCCCACGGGTCGGATGCCGCCAGCGCAGCAGCGCCTCCGCCCCGATCAGCGAGCCATCCGACAGCCTCACCTGCGGCTGGTACTCCAGGCGGAATTGCGCCGCTTCATTGGCCTGGCGCAGGGCATGGGTCAGTTCAAAGCGTTGCTGAACGGCCTGCGTCAATTCGGGCCGGTAGGACTGCACCGATCCACGTGCCTGCAACTTGGCCCGGCACATCGCCACTTCCGCATTGCGCAGCAGTTCGTCCACCTGGATGCCGTCCGCCGGGAACAGCGCCAGGCCGACGCTGGCACCCACGTTGAAGCGATGGTGGTCGATGAGGATGGGTTCATCCATCGCCTGGATCAGGCGGTCCCCCAGGCGCATGGCGGTTTCTTCATCCACCAGCCCGGACAGCACCACCACAAATTCGTCGGCCCCCACGCGGGCGACCGAGTCGGTCACACGCACCACGTTCACAAAGCGGGCCGCTGCGGTCAGCAACACCTGGTCGCCAGCGGCATGGCCGGCGATGTCGTTCACGTCCCGGAAGCCGTCCAGGTCGATGTAGAGCACCGCCACGCAAGTCT
Organism: Roseateles sp. SL47; assembly: GCF_026625885.1. Lineage (NCBI taxonomy): Bacteria > Pseudomonadati > Pseudomonadota > Betaproteobacteria > Burkholderiales > Sphaerotilaceae > Roseateles > Roseateles sp. SL47. The sequence continues at coordinate 1,097,137 of NZ_CP113068.1, forward strand.
GATCGCGCTGCGCGGTGCCGATCTGGCGGGCAATGCGGTCTCGCAGCAGCGCCGCATTCGGCAGCCCGGTAAGGCTGTCATGCAGCGACTGGTGCAGCAGCTCCGCCTCGGTCATCTTGATCCGCGAGATATCGGTCAGCACACTGAGGTAGCTGAACTGCGAAGCCTGTCCAGGCCCGGCCGCATCCCCCGGCACCTTCACGAAGGTCGCCCACATCGGGATGCTGTCGCCATTGCTGTGCCGTTCGGTGACCTCGCCACTCCACTTGCCGTGCTGCTGCACCTGGGCCCACAGCTCTCGCAGCTTGTCCGGGTCCTGCTCGCCCTCGCGCAGCATCAGTGGGCGCCGGCCCAGCAGTGCCTCACGGGTCTGCCCGGTGATGGCGCACAGGGCGGGGTTCACGTCGCAGATGCGCAGCTCGGCATCCAGCATCATGATGCCCTCGCCGCAGTGTTCGTAGACGGTGGCGGCACGGCGGGCAGCCTCGGTGGCCAGCTGCAGCTCGGTCACATCGCGGGCGATGCCGATCTGGCCCAGCGTCTGCTCCTCGTCCCGTACCTCGGCGCTCAGCACATCCAGGCAGCGCGTATGCCCCTGTTCGTCGACACGCCAGTGGAGGATGCGCCCCGCATCACGATGGCTCTGCCACTGCGGCGGGCGGCGCAATTCTTCATCGCGCCGACCGAGCAATTCACCCTCGGTCATGCCGACCAGGCGCTCAAAGGCCGGGTTGCATCCTTCGTAGGCGCCGTCGGCATCCTTGAAATAGAGAGGGTCGGGGATGGCATTGAGCAGCGCGCCCAGCCGGGCCCTTTCGCGCCGCACCCGACGCAGTTCGTCGCGGCGGCGTTGAAGCCGCTGTCGCTGCTGGAAGAAGAGGCTGACCATCCAACCCAGGGCCACGCCTCCGACCACGCAGGTGGCACCCAGCCAGAATACGGCCCCCTCGGAGGCCAGCGCGGCCTGCACCGACGACAGGGGCGCGGCCATGGCCGGACTGGCCGCCCATGGCAGCAACATGCTCAAGACTGGTACCGGAATGGACACGGACCTGCTTCCCTAACGCTTCAGGCGAATACCCATGGTTCACCCATGTTTTATGAGCGGGAGACGCAGCCACGGCGCCGTCGCCCGCTGGGCTCGCGGGTAGCGGCCCCTCCCTCTTCTCACACGATGCCGAAGTATGGTCGGCGCAACGCGTGCTCTGGAACGCGCCGACGAACGCCGATGCCAGTCCCCGGCACGATTACACGTTTTACGTTTTCTTATGTCCTGCAACAGATCGGTTCCGCTGCCAATTCTGCTAATTGGACTGCGTACGTCGTGGAATGTGCGATTAACGCCCGCCTACTGGAATGCAAAGCTGGCCCCTTTTCTGAGCAGAAACCCGACCTTTACCGGTTCCGACGCAGCTTCATGCATACACTCGCGGTCTGTGTCCAGATTGATCTCGAACTTCACACACCTGTCATGACGCAACAAGCCTTAGCAACATCCCCGTCGTCCAATGCTCCGAACCGGATTTGGAGTAGGACGATGCGAATCAAGACCTGGGCCTGGGGCCTGAGCGTGGCCTCGATGGCCCTGCTGACCGCTTGCGGCGGCGGCGGCAGCAGCAGCGCCGACGTCCGTCTGCTCAACGCCAGCATCAGCTACTCATCGCTGGACATGGCGGTGGGCGAGGACGAGACCGTCGTCAACAGCGCCATCACCTACGCGAACGTGGGCTCGTATGCGAGTGTGAAGACCGACGACGCTGGCACCTACATCCAGAACTCGACCGTCGGCAGCACCCTGTATTCCACGACGCCTTCGCTGTCGTCCGGCACGAAGTACACGATGATCGCCTACGGCACCACTGGCGCCGTCAAGACAACCCTGCTGCAGGAAAACCAGGACGACCCCGATTCCGGCAAGTCCAAGTTCCTGATCCTGAACCTGGCGCCTGACGCCGGCGCACTGGACATCTACGAAACCTCCACGTCGGAAACCACGCTGAGCGATGCGGCCACCGTGGCCAGCAACATCGCCGCGGGCTCCGGCAGCGGCTATGCCTCGCTGAAGTCGGGCACCTACCGCTTCGTGGTGACCGCCGCTGGCGACAAGACCGACATTCGTCTGGAAATCCCGTCTCTGACACTGCCGGATGCCGGCGTGTCCGCCCTGATCCTGACCGGTTCCAACGGCGGCGTGCTGGTGAACGGCATGCAGCTGATCCAGAAGGGTGCTGTGACCAACTACGCCAACAGCACCGCCCGTGTGCGTCTGGTGTCGGGTCTGCCCACTGGCAACGCCATCACCGGCTCCGTGGGTAGCAACGCGCTGCTGAGCAACGCCAGCTCGCCCGCGATCGGTTCGTACGTCAAGGTGGCTTCGGGCTCGCAAGCCGTGGCCTTGTCGGTGAACGGTACTGCCATCGCCAGCAACAACGCCACCATCCAGGCCGGTTACGACTACACCATGCTGGTGTACGGTTCCACCAGCGCCCCGACGGTGACCATGCTGTCTGACGACAACAAGCTGCCCACCACCTCGACCTATGCGAAGGTGCGCCTGATCAACGGTCTGAGCAACAGCACCGCAGGTCTGAACCTGAACATCAACTATGCGGCCTACGCCTCGAACGTGACCGCCGGCGCCTCCTCGACCGCCCAGCAGATTGCTGCGGTCACCGACGCCCTGCTGACCGTGACGACCACGTCCACGACGCTGTTCACGCAGACGGACACCGACATCATCGCCAACAACGTCTACACGGTGTTTGTGCTGGGTGACGGTTCCGGCCAGGTCTCGGCATCGCTGCGCCGCGAGCGCTGATCGCTGAACCCTTAAAAAGATCCTCCCTGTTGGCCACGTCCTCGAAAGAGGCGTGGCCATTTTTTTGCGGGCAAGATGGCGGGATGGATCCGAGCCCGCTGCCGCCCGCGCCACCGCTGCCGCTTCCGACCGCCTTGCAACTGCGCCGTCTGCGCCAGTTGTGGCGGTCGGCCGGCTGGCCGTGCCAGGACATGCTGGAGCTGGAACTGCTGGCCGCCGGCTGGCTGGAACGGCAGCGGGACGGGCACGGGCGGGAGACGCTGCGGCTGACCGATCGCGGCATCACCGTGCTGCATGCGGGCTACCAGAAGAACCGTGCCCTGCGGGACCGGCATGAGACGCTGGTCGAGCGCATGGGGGTGGAACTGCAGCGGGCCGGGCGGATGGTTTGGCGCGGGCTGAGTCTGCGCGCGGGGCTGCCCCGGGAGGACGATCCGGAACGCATGCGCTGGGTCAATGCCATGCCCGACCTGTTTTCCGTCCGGAACACCACCGTCGAGGACTACCTGGAGCCGGCCGTGCATGAGATCAAGGTCAGCCGTGCGGACCTGCTGGGCGAGCTGCGCCGACCGGCCAAGGCGCAGGCCTATCTGGCCCTGAGCAGCCAGTGCTGGTATGTGCTGAAGGCCGGCATTGCGCAGCCGCAGGAGATCCCGGAAGCGTTTGGGGTGCTGCTGGCGCATGACAGCGCCGCCAGCGACGCTCCCCTGCGTGTCGAGCTGGCGCGCCCGGCGCCACGGCGGGCCATGAAGCCCGACTTCGGCACCTGGATGGCGCTGGCAAAGGCCACGCCCCTGGAACCCCCGCTGGACGACGGGCAGGACTGCTTCTGACCCGCCACAAGGGCGGCGCAGGCCCTCCCGGGCCTTGCGCTGACGCTCCGGATCAGCCCTTGTCCATCAGCCCTTCTTGAGCAAGCCTTCGCAGACGGCCTTGTCCGCCCGCTCCGATTGCTTGGCGCAGACGCCGTCGAGCTGGGCGCGCAGCCGCTTGATGCTGTCCGCATGCTGACCCTTGGCATTCCAGGCCGTCAGTTGACTGCCCACCTTCTGCAGGGAGCGCGCGCTGCGTTCATAGAACGCGCCCTTGTCCTTGTCCGCCTCGGCCAGCAGCTGGGAGGCTGCCTTTTCGATACGGGCACTGTCCTGCGGCGCCAGTTCGACCAGAGCGCTCAGATAGTTGGAGCCCCACTGCAGACGGGTCGCCGGGCCTTCGCTGCGGTTGAAGGCTTCTTCATACCAGCGCAGCGCTTCTTCGTTGCGGCCTTGCTTGCGCGCATTGCCGCCGAGATAGCTCATCAGGTAGTACGGGGAGTGGCTCTTGGCCAGGCTGGCCTTGAGCAGTGCGTCGCTGTCGGACCAGAGACCGGCGCGGCCCAGCACATGGGCCGCCGAGGTGATCACCGCCTGGCGCTCATAACCATCGGTGACCTCCTGATCCACCTTGGCGGCTGCAGCCTTCACCTCGGCCAGCAGCGCCGCGTCCAGCTTCGGCTGCAATTCCATCTTCGGCTGGTCCAGACGAGCCAGCTCCACCCGGGCCAGCAGGGCCTGCAGGCGGTCGGCCCGCGACAGCGTGGTGTCGGCCTGGTAGCGCTTGAGTGCCGTATCCAGACGCGCCACCAGGGCCTGGCGATCCGGGCCAGCGGTGGGCGCCAGCGCCAGGGCGATGTCGTCCGCCGAATTGGCCAGCACGTCGACCTGGACACGTGACGCCGCCGGATCCGCCAGCACCTTGTCGACGCGGGCCCGCAGGGCGGCGTCGGCATTTTGTGGCTTCTGCGGCTTGCCGCTTTCCCCGGACGAAGCGAGCGCCTTCAGCCACAGCCGGGTGCTGGTGTCTTCGTCCACCCCCTGGCTGGCTTGCGCCAGGCGCGCCAAGAGGGCGGGACGCTGGTTGGCCGGAACCAGTTGCTGCTCGTCAATCTCCCAGCCGTAGAACCCCAGCAATTTCCATTCGCTGGCCGACAGCTTGCGGCCGGCCTGGGCATCGGCCAGCACCGACTTCACCGGGCGGCCGCCTGCCAGCCCAAGCTGCAGCACCTGCAATACCTGAGCGGCGTCCGCTTCGCCCGGCAGCCGGGTCAGTTCCTGGCCCTGGTTGCTGAAGAGGATCATGGTGGGATAACCCCGCACCTTGAAGCGGGCCCCCAGGCGCTGCGCACCCGGGTTGTCGCCGTCGATGTGTACCGCCACAAACGCGCGGGACTGCTCGATGAAATCGGCCCGATTGAAGAGTGTGGCCTTGAGCTGATTGCAGGGGGGGCACCATTTGGCCCCCCAATACAGCAGCACCGGCTTCTTCTCGGACGTGGCCTGCTGGAAAGCGCGCTCGATGTCCGCGTCCCCCGAGGCTTCCTGCCAGGCGATGGCGGCGGTGGACGGTGCCGAAGCGGCCATGGCGGCCGGCAACAGCCCGGGCGCGGCGCCCAGGGTCGCCACTGCGGTGGCCAGCAAAGTCGCGCGCAGCGCGCGGTGCATCGAAAGCTTGAGGGTCATGGCAGCAGGCGGATCGGACGGATCCGCGGGCAAGGGGAACATGGGGAGCCTCCATTGTGGCCCGACCGGACTTTGGCCGTTATGCGCTGGCCGTGTTAGCACATGCGTCGGGCCTCTGAGGAAGCCAGGACTACTTGAGCAGCCCTTCAGCCTTCATGGCCGCCTGCACGGCCGGACGCTGGGACACACGCTCGCGATAAGCCACCAGATGCGGATAGACACTCACATCCACCCCCACCAGTCGGCCCCAGTTGGTGACGGTGAACAGATAGGCGTCGGCCACGGTGAAGCCGTCACCCATCAGGTACTGGCGCCCCTCCAGCTGGGCATCCACCCACTTCAGGCGTTCATGCAGCTTGGTGCGGGCCAGCGCCTTGGCCTCCTCCGGCATGGCGGGGTGGAACAGCGGGCTGAAACCCTTGTGCAGTTCGCTCGTCAGGAAGTTGAGCCACTCCTGCAGGCGATAGCGCGCCATCGTGCCATTGGCGGGCGCAAGCTGACGGTCCGGCGCCTGGTCGGCCAGGTATTGCACGATGGCCGGACCTTCGCTGAGCCGCTGGCCGTCATCCAGCTCCAGCAGCGGCACATACCCCTTGGCATTGATGCCGTAGAAGTCCGTGCCGTCCTGCAGTTGGTGGGTCTTGGTGCTGGCCAGCACCAGTTCAATGTCCAGGCCCGCTTCACGCGCAACGATGTGGGGCGATAGCGAGCAGGCGCCGGGGCTGTAATAAAGCTTCATGAGGTCTCCTGAGGTGTTGGGGGGGGGCACACCGGCTCAGTCGGGGAGCGCGGGCAAAGCCGGGACGTTACGCGGGCACAGCCCCCTCTGCAATGCCGGTCATCCCCGCCGGGCGGTTCACGCGCAAGCTTGGGGGTGACTGGCGTCCGGCACGTCGGCGCCCCACCACAATCCCGGCACAAGCCCCGGGCTGTCCAGTGGCCACACATGGCCATAATCGGCGCGCATTCTGGAGGGAGGAACGCTTTGATGGTGAGTCTTCAACAAGCCGGGGCGGCCGCAGGTCCGGCCCCGCACAGTGGCAGGGGGACGACCTCTGCGGGACCGGCGCTCAGGCGCCTGACGGTGCTGATGGCAGCAGCCCTGGCGCCCGTCTGGGCTGCGGCACAGGCCTCCAGCCCGGCAGCCGATGGTCCGCTGCTCAAGCCCTGCCGCATTGAAGGGGTATCCACCGAAGTGCAATGCGGCCGCATCAGCCGGCCCTTGGACCCGACCCAGCCGCAAGGCCGCCGCATCGACATCCATGTGGTGGTGGTGCCCGCCCAGGCGCGCAACAAGCAACCCGACCCGGTGGTGATGCTGGCGGGTGGCCCCGGCCAGAGTGCCATCGCACTGGTGGGCGCGGTGCTGCCGCGCCTGTCCCGGCTCAATTACCGCCGCGACCTGGTGTTCATCGACCAGCGCGGTACCGGCCGATCGGCACCGTTGGACTGCCGGGATGACGGCAGCACCAGTCTCAAGGAAACCTTTGAGCGGGACCGCCGGGAACAGTTGCTGGACACGTGCCGTCAGCAGCTCCAGACCCTGCCCTACGGCGATCTGCGCCAGTTCACCACCACGCTGGCGATGCAGGACTTTGATGCCGTGCGCCAGGCGCTGGGGGTGGAGCGATGGAATCTGCTGGGCGCCTCCTATGGCACCCGGGCCGCGCTGGAATACCAGCGGCAATTCCCGGACCGCGTGCGCCGCAGCGTGATCGATGGTGTGGCGCCGCCGGACATGGTGCTGCCGGTCTCCTTCTCGCAGGATGGACAGGCCGCGCTGGAGGCCGTTTTCAGCAACTGTGCCAACGACGCCGCCTGCCAGGCCCGTTACCCCACCCTCCGGGCCGACTGGCAAGCGCTGTTGCGCAGCCTGCCGCGCAAGGTGAGCCTGCAGCACTCGGTGACGCAGCAGACGGAAGAAGTGACGATGACGAGGGAAGCGCTGATGTCAGCGGTGCGGCCGCCGCTGTATGTGCCCACCCTGGCGGCGGCGCTGCCAGCGGCTATCCACGACGCCAGCAGGGGCCAGTTCAACGGTCTGGGTGCCCTGGCGGGCATGTCCGGCAGTGGAGACGGCCCCACGCGCTTGTTCACGGGCATGCATTTCTCGGTGGTCTGCGCCGAGGACGCGCCACGCATCGCTGCGGCCACGGAAACCTCGGGGGAAGACTTCGGCACCATCGACCGCGACCTCTACACGCGGGTGTGCAAAAACTGGCCCCGTGGCAACGTGCCGGAGGCGTTCTACAGCATTCCCACCGCCCGCCAGCCGGTGCTGCTGCTGAGCGGCGGCGCGGACCCGGCGACGCCTCCGCGGCATGGCGAGCGGGTGGCCAAGGCCCTCGGGCCGATGGCACGCCATGTGGTAGTGCCGCAGGCCGGCCACGGCGTGGTGCTCACCCTCAGCTGCATGCGGGACGTGCTGTTCCGCTTCGTGGACGCGCGCGACGATGCCGATGCCCTCAAGGTCGACGCCACCTGCGCCGAGCGTATTCCTCGTCCGCGTGCCTTCCTGCCGCCCACGCCCGAGACGGCGGCGGCAGCAGCTTCCGCCGCCCGGCAGGCTGACCGCCTGCGCGTGCAGCGTGCCCTGTCCCAGTCGTCCCAGTCGTCCCAGTCGTCCCAGTCGCCGGAGACCGCCCGATGATCCGCATCCATGGCCTGCACAAGGCATTCGAGGCCCGCACCGGCGGCGGGCTGTTCAAGCGCGGTGGCAAACGCACCGTGGTGGCCGTTGATCATCTGGACCTGGAGGCGCCGGATGGCGTCATCACCGGGTTGCTGGGCCCCAACGGCGCCGGCAAGACCACCTCGCTGCGCATGCTGGCGGGGCTGTTCAAGCCGGACCAGGGCAGCATCCAGGTGGATGAGGTCGACGTGCTGACGCATCCCCGCCAGGCCCTGGCCCGCATGGGCGTGCTGGGGGATGCCCACGGCCTCTACCCTCGCCTGAGCGCGCGGGAGAACATCGTGTATTACGCCCGTCTGCAGGGCATGGCGCTGGAGCAGGCCCAGGCCCGGGCTGAAGCACTGGCCGACCTGCTGGACATGCGCAGCATCCTGGAACGCCGCGCCGATGGCTTCAGCCAGGGGGAGCGCATGAAAACGGCGCTGGCCCGCGCGCTGGTGCACGACCCCGCCAACATCGTGCTGGACGAGCCCACCAACGGTCTGGACGTGGTGGCGACCCGCGCCTTGCGAGAGGTGCTGCGCCATCTGCGGTCGCCGCAGGGCGGGTCCAAGTGCATCGTCTTCTCGAGCCACATCATGCAGGAGGTGGAGCAGTTGTGCGACCAGGTGGTGGTGATGTCCCAGGGGCGCTCGGTCGCCACCGGAACGGTGCCGGAACTCAAGGCCCGCACCGGGACCGATCGCTTTGAAGATGCCTTTGTGTCGCTGGCCTTTCCCGAGGCCGTATCGGCCGTCGGCCCCAACACCAGCCAGGAGATCCCCGCATGAACAGCGCTACCTTCCGCGCCTTTCTCACGGTCTTTCGCAAGGAGGTGATTGATGCCCTGCGGGACCGCCGCACCCTGCTGCGGTTGATGATTCCGGCCCTGCTCATGGGGCCGCTGATGCTGATGATGATGTCGGGGCTGGTGGCCTCATTTGAAGAGCGGGCCGAGAAGCGCGAGATCCAGGTCGTGGGGATTGAACATGCCCCGACGCTGCGCAACTTCCTCGAACGGCAGACCTACACCATCAAGACGGCGCCCGGGGATTACGAGGCTCAATTGCGGGCCGCGCGCCTGGGCGATCCGGTGCTGGTCATTCCGGAGAACTTCGAAGTGATGCTGGCCGGAGGACGGCCGGTGACCGTGGAGGTGGTCAGTGACAGCGCCAATCAGCGGGCATCCGCGGGTGTGGGCACGATGAACCGGCTGCTGCAGGCCTTCGGGCAGGAGCGCGCCGTCCTGACGCTGGCCTTGCGCGGTGTGGGCACCGAGCAACTGCAGCCGGTGAAGGTGGAAGAGCGCGACCTGGCCAGTGCCCAGGCCCGTGCCACCCGCATTACCGCCATGCTGCCGATGTTCATCATGATGGCCGTCCTGTATGGGGCCCTGACGGCGGCGCTGGACAGTACGGCCGGTGAGCGCGAGCGCGGTTCGCTGGAGCCGTTGCTGGTCAATCCGGCACCGCACGGGGCCATCGTGGCTGGCAAATGGGGGGCCGTGGTGATGATGGGTATGACGGTGGCGTTGTTATCCAACATCAGTTTCCTGCCGGCGCAGCAGCTCATGCGCAGCGACAGCCTGCAAGCGATGTTTCAGTTCGGCTGGCATGAGGCCACCCTGTTCCTGTTGCTGCAGGTGCCGCTGGGGGCGGGGCTGTCGGCGGTGCTGATGGCGCTGGCCATCCGCACCAAGACTTTCAAGGAGGCGCAGGCCAGTGCCACCCTGGTGATGACGGCGGTGTCGCTCACCCCGATGGTGTCCATCATGAATCCCGGCGCCGAAGCCAACTGGCACCTGTGGATTCCCGGGTTGGCGCAGAACGCGTTGATGATGACCGTGCTCAAGGGTGAGCCCTTGACGCTGGTCAAGGTCTTGCCCAGCGTGGTGGTCGGCGCGCTGCTCACGGTGGCGGGCCTGGCCTTTGTGACGCGCTCGATGCGCGCTGCTGTCGCCAGGTGAGTCATCCCTCAATGCCGCATGGCCAAGGCTTCCTGGACATGTTGCTGCCACGGCAGCGTGTGCACAATGCCATTGAGTTGAATCGCGGATTCCAGCGGGGCCAGCACTTCGCCGGCACGGTTCAGGAACTGCAGGTTGGTGACCAGCGCCATGGGATCAACCATGCTGACCATGCCGTACGGCATGCAAACCCAGTCCCAGGCCACGCCTGCAGCCCCCAACTCCGATTCGCCGGACCACAGGGTTTGCCCCATGGCTGGTTGTTCCTCGTCTCCCACGACCAACACGCGCGTGCTCAAATGCGCGAACTGCAAGCGAGGAAGCCGCTGGACATCACACAATATTCGCGGCCATGCGTACACAATCCAGGCTGGAGTCATTGTCAGAATTGTTGAGTTGGAAGTGTTGAGTTGAATTGGCGGGTTGGTGCTCCCTGACCAGCAGTGTGGGCATGAAGCGCCCCCACCGCCAGCTGTAAACCCTAGCAGGGCGTGCATGCGACACACCGCGTCAGGCACACTGCAGGCCAGATACAAGGAACGGCCGTGAAGGCCGGGGCGATCGATGCTGCAAGGCGGATACCAGTCAGTGCTCGAGGCACGCTCACGGGATGAATTCCGGAGCGAGATCACGCGGTTCGCGAATGATCTGGACTTCGAACGTTTTTCGGCCATCCTGGTCGTGGACCGGGCCATGGGAAGTTCAGACTTCATTGCCGTGGAGAACGCGCCTGCGGGCTTCAGCAACATCTTCAACGATCCCCGACTGGGCAAAAAAGACCCGGTCATGCAGCACTGCAAGCGGCAGAGCGTGCCCATCGTCTGGAATCAGCAAACCTACCAGAAGCACGACGCGCCGGAGCTGTGGGAGGCCCAGGCCCCGTTTGGCTACAAGGTCGGCATTTCACTGGCCCTGCATCTGCCCGAAGGCCGGCACTTTGTGCTGGGAGTGAACCGGGAGCAAACGCTTCCGAACAATCCGGTCACCCTGACCCGCATGGTGGCCGATCTGCAGCTGTTCGCCGTGCATGCCGTGGACGCTGCCCTCCGGGTGCTGCTGCCCCACACCCACAGTGCCGTCGAGGCAGATGCGCCGCGGCTGACCCCGCGCGAGCTGCAATGCCTGCACTGGACGATGGAAGGCAAGACGGCGTGGGAGGTGGGCACCATCCTCTCCATCACGGAGAGAACCGCTGTGCTGCACATCAACAATGCCATGCACAAGCTGGGTTGTACCAATAAACATCAGGCGGTCTTAAAAGCCCTGCGGCTGGGCCTGATCCGTTGATCCTGCCTTGTCCCATAGCCCATAAACACTGTAAGAGCTGACAGTTATGCCGGCGCGTGCTGACTGCTTCAATAGGTCCCGTGCACATCAGGAAATGATGCACCCCACCGAATCTGGAGCCTCTCATGCAAGCCCAACAACCTTCTGTCATTGCCAACACCGAAGAACAAGCGCTGGTCGAGCTGGACCTGGAGACCCTGGTCCACGTCGGCGGCGGTACGCCCAAGGGTACTTGGAGCGAAGAGTCGCTGACCGCCTCGATCGAGTCGGTCGACACCAACCCCACCCCCAAAGGCACCTGGTAAGCCCTTCGCGAATCCTCGGATTCGCGACCCGGAGGTAGTGTCGTGGTGGCGCTGTTCCGCGCCGAGGCCCAGGCCGCCCAACAGCAGGCCTGGCTCGGTTCCGTTCAGTTGCATCGCCCCGTCACCCTCCGCTGGTTGAGCGTGCTGGCACTGGGAGGCGTGATCGCCGTCGGTGCCTTCCTGTTCACCACTGAATACACCCGCAAGGCCCGTGTCAACGGTCTGCTGGTGCCAGAGCGTGGTGTGGTGCGCCTGAGCGTTCCACAAAGTGCCACGGTGCTGGCCCGACCCGTCCAGGACGGGCAGCAGGTCCGGGAGGGGGAGGTGCTGTTTGTCCTGTCATTGGACAGCGCGGACCCCACCGGCGACGGACTGTCACAGACCTTGCGGGAGCGTGAGCGCTCGTTGGGTGCCGCACAGGCACAGCAGCGGGAGCTGGCGCAACGCCAGGCCGCTTCCCTCAGGGACCGTCTGGAGACATTGAAAAAGACATTGCAGCAGGCGGATGCCGAGCTGCAGCTGCATCTACAACGCGAATCGCTGTCACAGCTGAGCCTGGGGCGTTTGGAATCGCTGGCAAAAGACCAGTTTGTATCCAGCGCTCAGGTTCAGGCGAAAAGGGAGGAGTTGCTTGGTTTGCAGGCCCAACGGCAGTCTCTGGCGCGCGAGCGTGAGAATCTGCACCGGGAGGCGTTGGGCCTGCAAGCCGAGTTGCTGTCCCTGCCCTTGAAAACCGAGGTCCAACAGGGTGAACTGACCCGGGACCTGGCGGCGCTCAAGGCGCAAGGGATGGAGACCGAGGCGCGAAGACGTCTGGTCATTCGAGCACCGAGCGACGGGCAGGTCAGCACGGTGCTCGCGGCGCCGGGGCAGATGGTGCAAGCGGGCGCGCAGCTCGCTGCACTGTTGCCGGCCCATACCCCCATGCAGGCGCATTTGTATGCGCCATCCAGTGCCGTGGGGTTCTTGCGGCCGCATCAGGCGGTCCGCCTGCGCTACCAGGCCTTCCCCTACCAGAAATTCGGCCAGCAGGAGGGCGAGGTGCTGCAGGTGTCGCGCACCCCGCTGCCGGCCGCCGAGCTGGCCCAGCTGGGCTTGCCTGCCGCCATGGCGCAGGGGGAACCCATGTACCGCATCACCGTGCAGTTGCAACGCCAGTCGGTGGAAGCCTACGGGCAGGACCAGGCACTCAGCCCGGGCATGCTGCTGGAAGCCGACGTGCTGCTGGAGCGGCGGCGCTTGATCGAATGGATCTTCGAACCCCTGTTGAGCCTGGCCCGCCGTGTCTGAGTCGATGGCTTCGCAGATCCTGCAGCGCCTGAACCTGGGCTGGCGGCGCCAGCGCCACATCATCCTGCAGACGGAAGCGGCCGAATGTGGCCTGGCCTGCCTGGCCATGGTGGCCTCCGCGCATGGGCAGCGCTGGACGCTGGCGGAGCTGCGGCAGCGCTTCATGGTGTCGCTCAAGGGCGTGACGATGGCGGAGCTGGTGCGCATGAGCGCACAGCTGGGGCTCACCGCCCGGGCCTTGCGGGCCGAACCCCAGCAGCTCCATCGCCTGCAGACGCCCTGCATCCTCCATTGGGATTTCAATCACTTCGTGGTGCTGGACAAGGTGGTGGGCGATATTGCCGTCATCCTGGATCCGGCCCTGGGCGAGCGGCGGGTGTCGCTGACCGAACTCTCACGGCATTTCACCGGTGTGGCGCTGGAGTTGCGGCCAGGCATGGCGTTCGCGCGCAAGCAAGCCGCTCCGGCACCGCGCTGGTCGCAACTGCTGGGGCATGTCACCGGGCTGAAGCGGTCGCTGGCCCAGGTGCTGCTGCTGGCGCTGGGCTTGGAACTGCTGGGCTTGCTGTCGCCCTTCCTGCTGCAATGGACGGTCGACGGCGTGGTCGTCTCCGCCGATCGTGATCTGCTGGTGACGCTGGGGGTGGGATTCGGGCTGCTGGTGGTGCTGCAGGTGGCGGTCGGCTTCCTGCGGTCCTGGGCGGTGATGATCCTGTCGGCATCGTTGAACCTGCAATGGCTGTCCAATGTGTTTGGCCACCTGCTGCGGCTGCCGCTGGCGTGGTTTGAGAAACGCCATCTGGGAGATATCTGGTCGCGCTTCTCCAGCGTGCAGGACATCCAGAAGACACTGACCGGCAGCTTCATTGAAGCGATGCTGGATGGTGTGATGGTGCTGCTGACGCTGGCCATGATGGCGCTCTACAGCCCTCGGCTCAGCGCCATCGCGCTGGTGGCGGTGCTGGGGTATGCCGCCCTGCGCTGGGCCTTCTACCGGCCACTGCGGGAGGCGCATGAAGAGGCGCTGACCCACGAGGCGCGGCAGAACGGTCACTTCCTGGAGTCCCTGCGAGGTGCGCAGGCGATCAAGCTCTTTAATGCCCAGTCGGACCGCAGCGCCCGCTTTGCCAACCTGGTGGTGGAGCAGATGAATGCCAGCCTCACCGGCCGCAAGCTGGAACTGGGCATGACCCAGGCCAACCGGCTGCTGTTCGGCCTGGAGCGGGTGGTCATCGTGGCCCTGGGCGCCATGCTGGTGTTGGACAAGGAGCTCTCGGTCGGCATGTTGTTCGCGTTCCTGGCCTACAAGGACCAGTTCAGCCAACGCATCGGTGCCCTGATCGACAAGGCGGTGGCCCTCAAGATGCTGCGCTTGCAAGGCGAGCGGCTGGGCGACATCGTGCTGACCGCACCAGAGGCTGAGCTGGAGGCGCCTGGCAAGGGGGTGCCGGCGCAGGCCGCGCTGGAGCTGGATGGCTTGCGCTTCCGGTATGCCGATGGCGAACCCGAGGTGATTGCCGGCTGCACGCTCACCATCGGACCTGGCGAATCGGTGGCCATCGTGGGGCCGTCGGGCTGCGGCAAGACCACGCTGATGAAGCTGATGCTGGGCATCCATGCACCGCAGCAGGGAGAGATCCGCATTGGTGGGGTGGCCTTGTCGCAACTGGGCGCGCATGCGTGGCGCAGCCGCATCGGCACGGTCATGCAGGATGACCAGCTATTTGCCGGCAGCATCGCCGACAACATCAGCTTTTTCGATCAGCAGGCGGACCCCGACTGGATCCGTGAATGCGCCCGGCTGGCCTGTGTCCTGGAGGATATCGAGGCCATGCCGATGGGCCTGCAGACCCTGATCGGGGACATGGGGTCGAGCCTGTCCGGCGGGCAGCGGCAGCGTTTGCTGCTGGCGCGAGCGCTCTACAAGCGGCCGCAGTTCCTGTTTCTGGATGAGGCCACCAGTGCGCTGGATGTGGAGCGCGAGCGGCAGGTGAATGCGAGCCTGCGGTCCCTGTCGCTGACGCGGATCGTGATTGCACACCGTCCGGAGACGATTGCGGCGGCGCAGCGGGTGGTCAGCCTGCAGGGCGGGCGTGTGGTGCAGGATCTGCGCAGCGTGCATCAGGCCTGATCTGGGCTGCGGCGGGCGCGGTGTCGACGTCCCCTACGCGCTCACCCCCTCTCCCTATGATCGTCATGTGCACTGCCAATTGGCCCACCTGGCCCCCAGAAATTTAGTATCTCCCTATTGGGAACAAAGATACTTAGGGGAACTTAATGGCCAAAACCGCGACCTTTGGTGTGCTTCACCTCGGGACCTCCTTCGGCGTGACCTTTGCGCTGACCGGCAACCTCGCGGTTGCGGGTGCGGTGACTTTCATTGAGCCGCTGGTCAACACGGTCATGCATCACTTCTTCGACAAGTACTGGGGCCACCCATCCCTGAAGCAATGGTGGGCTGAACGTCGGTCCGGTCGTGCTCGCCAGGAGGCGGCGGAGACGATGGCGCGGGTCAATCCCGCCTGATGGGTCGGATCCGGCCAAGCGTTGGCACGACGGACGCTGGAGCAGTTTCTTCTTCCATCCAGCCCAACCAGCGCATGGCCTGTTCTCGGCTGTTGCCGCACATGTCCGGGCTGGGCATCAGGGAACCGCAGACCTCGGGACGGTCGGGATGACCGAAGATGCGGCAGCGGTTCAACTCGTCCAGCTGCACGCACGGCACCCCGGCCGGCTTGCCGTGCGGCATGCCGGGGATAGCGCTGCTGATCGACGGCGCGATGCAGCAGGCGGCACAAAGAGGACGACATTCCATGGCGGCAATTGTCGCCGTCCGGGCCCCCGGTGATGCCCTTTCCGCTGTGACTTATCCACAGCCCCGCGTAAAATCGGCGCCCTTCCCTCCAGCCCACTTCACCTGGTGCCGATGGGTGCGAAACGGCACCCGGTCGATGTCACCAGGGCCTGCGCCATGCTTTATCCCAAAGAGTTCGATGTGATCGTCGTTGGTGGCGGCCATGCCGGCACCGAGGCCGCCCTGGCCGCTGCCCGCATGGGCGTCAGCACGCTGCTGCTGACCCACAACATCGAGACGCTGGGCCAGATGAGCTGCAACCCGTCCATTGGCGGCATTGGCAAAGGCCATCTCGTGAAAGAGGTCGACGCCCTGGGCGGTGCCATGGCGGCAGCCACCGACGAAGGCGGCATTCAGTTCCGCATTCTGAATGGCTCCAAGGGCCCGGCGGTTCGCGCCACCCGCGCTCAGGCCGATCGCATCCTCTACAAGGCCGCCATCCGTCGCCGGCTGGAGAACCAGCCCCAGCTGATGCTGTTCCAGCAGGCGGTGGACGACCTGATGGTGGAGGGAGATCGTGTGGTGGGCGCGGTCACCCAATCGGGCTTGCGTTTCCGGGCCCGCGCCGTGGTACTGACGGCCGGAACCTTCCTGGACGGTCGTATTCACATCGGGATGGAGAACTACTCCGCAGGCCGGGCAGGTGATCCACCGGCCGTGTCGCTGTCCGGTCGCTTGAAGGAACTCAAGCTGCCGCAGGGCCGTCTGAAGACGGGCACCCCACCTCGCCTGGACGGTCGCACCATCGACTTCTCCCAATGCACCGAGCAGCCTGGTGACCTGGACCCGGTGCCGGTGTTCAGCTTCATGGGTCATGCCGGCCAGCATCCGCAGCAGTTGCCTTGCTGGATCACCCACACCAACGAACGCACCCACGAGATCATCCGCTCCGGCTTTGACCGCAGCCCGATGTTCACGGGTGTGATCGAAGGCGTGGGGCCGCGCTACTGCCCGTCCATCGAAGACAAGATCAATCGCTTTGCCGACAAGAACTCCCACCAGATCTTCCTGGAGCCGGAAGGTCTGACCACCCACGAGTTCTATCCGAATGGCATCTCCACCTCCCTGCCCTTCGACATCCAGCTGGCGGCGGTCCAGTCCATTCCCGGACTGGAAAACGCGCACATCCTGCGCCCCGGCTACGCCATCGAATATGACTACTTCGATCCGCGTGAGCTGAAGTCCACCTTCGAAACCCGCGCCATCCACGGGCTGTTCTTTGCCGGACAGATCAATGGCACAACGGGTTATGAGGAAGCCGCAGCGCAGGGTCTTTTTGCGGGTCTGAATGCCGCGCTTCAGGTTCAAGGCAAGGACGGCTGGGTGCCCACCCGCGACCAGGCCTATCTGGGCGTGCTGGTGGATGACTTGATCACCAAGGGCGTGACCGAGCCCTACCGCATGTTCACCAGCCGCGCCGAGTTCCGCCTGCAGCTTCGGGAAGACAACGCCGACCTCCGACTGACGGAAATGGGCCGTGAATTGGGCCTGGTGGATGACGAACGTTGGGCGGCCTTCAACCGGAAGCGGGATGCTGTTTCACGTGAAACAGAGCGGCTGAAGTCGACCTGGGTGAATCCCAACATCCTGCCCGCGGCTGATGCGGAGCGTTTGGTCGGCAAGGCGCTGGAGCGGGAATACACACTGGTCGATCTGCTGCGCCGGCCTGGCGTCACCTTCGACACCTTGGTGGAAGTGGCTGGCATTGCCCGCCCCCAGGCGGGTGTCTCGCGCACAGCGCTGTCTGAGGAGTTGGGGCATACGCTGGCCGATGCGGTGGTGGAACAGGTGGAGATCAGCGTCAAGTACGCCGGCTACATCAGCAAGCAGCAGGACGATGTGGCCCGAGCCTCGGCCTATGAACATCTGCGCCTGCCGGAAGATCTGGACTATGGCCTCGTCACCGCTCTTTCCTTCGAGGCAAGGCAGAAGCTGAATAAGCATCGCCCGGAGACCCTGGGCCAAGCATCGCGTCTCTCCGGCATCACACCGGCGGCCATCTCATTGCTGCTGATCCACCTTCGGAAAGGTCGCTTCAAGGGATTCACCGACAACGACACCCGCGACCAGGACACCGCGACCCAAGCCGCGTGACCCAGCGCCAGGGCATCACACAAGCTCCTGCCCCGACCCTGGGTGGGAGCATCGAACCTCTTGGGGCTCTCGCCCCACGTCAATCTCCATGACCGACCTCGATCTCCGATCCCGCCTGGCCGATGCCTCCCAAGCGCTCCCGCTGACGCTCACGGATGCTCAGCTCGACCAGCTTCTGGCTTATCTGGCACTGCTGTCCAAGTGGAACAAGGTCTACAACCTCACTGCTGTTCGCGACCCTGCCGCGATGCTGACCCAGCATCTGATTGACAGCCTGAGCCTGCTCCCGGCCCTGCAACGGCATGCAGCCGGTCGCCCGCTGCGGCTGATGGATGTCGGCAGTGGTGGTGGATTGCCCGGTGTGGTCATTGCGATCGTCGACCCCAGCATCGATGTGACCTGCGTGGATGCGGTCGGCAAGAAGGCGTTTTTCATTGCACAAGTCGCTGCGGAATTGGGCCTGCCCAACCTCCACGGTGAACATGCTCGCGTTGAGCAACTGAAGGCGCCCCCCTTTGATGTCATCACCTCCCGCGCCTTCGCATCGCTGGCTGACTTCACCGACTGGAGCGCCATGCATCTGAAACCGGAGGGGGTGTGGGCGGCGATGAAGGGCCAACACCCCGCCGAGGAACTCGCCGAACTCCAGCAACGGGCGCCGAACCGGGAGGTGTTTCACGTGGAACAACTCGCGGTTCCCGGACTCGACGCACAACGCTGCCTGCTCTGGATCCGTCCCTCCCCCGCCGCCGTCGCATGAACAAACGACGTTTCAGCGACACAGAACGCTGCACAGCGCGCAGGGCCCAGGCTTCTTCTCTGAACAGAGCGGGTCTTAGCGGTTAAGCTTCCCGCCCTGCCTTTTCCCAGACCGATCGTGTCCATGGCCAAGATTTTCTGCGTTGCAAATCAAAAGGGTGGTGTCGGCAAGACCACCACGACCGTGAACCTGGCCGCTGGCCTGGCGAAGATCGGCCAGCGCGTGCTGGTGGTGGACCTGGACCCCCAAGGCAATGCCACCATGGGTTCCGGCATCGACAAGCGGGCGCTCACGGCGAGCGTCTACGACGTGCTGCTGGAGTCCACGACCGTCGCAGAAGCGCGTCAACGTGCGGAAGCTTCGGGCTATGACGTGCTGGGGGCCAACCGGGAACTGGCCGGCGCCGAAGTGGAGCTGGTGGAGTTGGAGCGCCGCGAGCAGCGCTTGAAGACTGCCTTGGCCGCCGTCGACAAGGATTACGACTTCATCCTGATCGACTGCCCCCCCTCCCTCTCCATGCTGACCCTCAACGGGCTGTGCTCAGCCCACGGCGTGGTGGTGCCAATGCAGTGCGAGTACTTTGCACTGGAAGGCCTGACCGACCTGGTGAACACCATCAAGCAGATCCACGCGAACCTGAATGCTGATCTGCAAATCATCGGGCTGCTCCGCGTGATGTTTGACCCGCGCATCACCCTGCAGCAGCAGGTCAGCGAACAGCTGAAGGCCCACTTTGGCGAGAAGGTGTTCGACACCGTCATTCCGCGCAATGTGCGGCTGGCTGAAGCCCCAAGTTATGGCATGCCCGGTGTGGTGTTCGATGGGGCATCCAAGGGGGCGCAGGCCTTCATCGACTTCGCCAAGGAAATGGTGCAGCGTGTGGGGTCGATG
This sequence comes from Roseateles sp. SL47, assembly GCF_026625885.1. Classification (NCBI taxonomy): domain Bacteria; kingdom Pseudomonadati; phylum Pseudomonadota; class Betaproteobacteria; order Burkholderiales; family Sphaerotilaceae; genus Roseateles; species Roseateles sp. SL47. The sequence continues at coordinate 1,116,571 of NZ_CP113068.1, forward strand.
CGGTGAATCCCACGGTAGCCACGCCCCCGGGTCTCGATCTCTCCGCCCCCGCCGCAGCGCTGCGTGACCTCGCATGGCGTGCGGAACAAGCTGGGCTTAATGCCGCCGCTTCTCCACGTGAAACATTGATCGAAGGATGGTTGCTGCGCCTGTCCCCCGGCAAGGCACGCCGCTCCCGTTGCATCAACGCCCTGGGGACCACCGGCCAACTCCCCATCGATGAATTGCTGGCGCGAAGCCGCCGCAGCTTTGAGCAAGCCGGCTTGCCCGTCCTGATGCGTATGACGCCCTTCAGCCAGCCCCCCGAGCTGGACGCGTGGCTGGCATCGCGAGGGTGGAAGGCATTTGATCCTTCCGACGTGAAGGTGATGCCCAGCCTGGAGCTGTTGGACACTTCCGACGGCCAGGAAGCGTCGCCGCTGATGGCCCTGACGAGGGAAGCCTATGCGGACCAGGTGGGACGGCTGCGCGGGTCGACGCCGGAAGAGATCCACGGCCATGCCGAACGCCTGCGGACAGCGCCGGTGCCTCATCAGGCCTTCTGCCTGCAGGCAGACGATGGCAGCCCGCTGGCCTATGGGCAGATCGCCGTCGACGGGTCCATCGTGGGTCTCTTCGACATCATGACTTCGCCCGAGCATCGCGGTCAGGGCCATGGGTATCGGCTCTGCGCGGCGCTGCTGAGGACCGCCCGCCAGCAGGGTGCAAGCGAAGCCTATCTGCAGGTGGCGGCCGACAACACCCCGGCTCAGTCCCTGTACGCGCGGCTGGGCTTCCAGCATGCCTACCGTTATCACTACCGCAGCGACGATCCGCGCGCGTGGCCCTGAACCGGGCGCACGCATTCAATCGCGCGGCGTCCAGACCTTCAGCATGATGTGGCGGGTGAAGCCCGGCACATAGTCATGGACATGGGCCATGCAGACATAACCCAGGTGCTCCAGCAGCTCGGACACATCATCCAGCAGCGTTTCCACCAGAGCGTCGACACAGCCCCGGCGCAAGGCTTGTGCTTCCAGCTGGCGCAGACAGTCGCCGCCCAGCCCCTGCCCTCGAAGGTCCTCCCGGACCCAGAGATAGCTCACATACAGCCGCTGGAACTCGGTGCGGCCCCAACCGCCCGCCAGCAACTCGCCGTCCTGGAACAGCGCCACCGCGATGTCCCGGGCATCACTGCCCTGCGCCTGCTGACGTCCATGCAGCAACACACCGTGCCGGATGTCCTCCAGGACGGCGGCCGGGACGTCCTCATCCCGGCGCCAATGCCGCTCCACCGTCACACCAATGCAGTGGCTTCGTCCACACCCAGGTGAACGTTCATCGACTGAACAGCGGCACCACTGGCGCCCTTGCCGAGGTTGTCCAGACGAGCCATGACCAGAATCTGTTGGTCATGGCCAAACACGAAGAGGTCGACATCATTGGTGTCGTTGTTGGCCTGGACATCAAAAAAGCCGTGCGCCAGGGTGTCCGGATCACGCAGCGGCCTCACCCGAACAAAGCGCTCACCTTCGTAATGAGCCGCCAGGGCATCACGCACCTGCTGCGGCGTGGTGCCGGCGCGCAGGTCGCTGAGATGCAGCGGCACGGTCACCGCCAGGCCCTTGTAGAAGTTGCCCACGATGGGCATGAACACCGGCGCCACCGCCAGCCCGGTATGCGCCATCATTTCCGGGATGTGCTTGTGGGCCAGGCCCAGCGCGTATGGCCGGGGCGACGTCAGCTTGGCATTGCCGCCGGCCTCGTACTCCGCAATCATGCTCTTGCCGCCACCGGAATAACCGGTGATGGAGGTGGCGGTGACGTGCGCATGCTTCGGCAGCAGGCCGGCATCCACCAGCGGACGCACCGCCAGGATGAAGGCCGTGGCATGGCAGCCGGGGTTGGCAATGCGCTTGGCCTGGCGGATGGCGTCACGCTGGCCGCGAGCCAGCTCTGGCAGACCAAACACCCAGCCAGGCGCTGTGCGATGCGCCGTGCTGGCATCGATCAGGCAGGTCTTGGGATTGGTGACCATGGCGGCCGCCTCCCGCGAGGCCGAATCCGGCAGGCACAAGAAGGCCACATCGGCGGCATTCAGCAGGCGTGCCCGCTCGGCGGGGTCCTTGCGCTTGTCCGCATCGATGCGCAGCAGCTCAACGTCATTCCGGCGTGCCAGATATTCATTGATGCGCAGGCCCGTTGTGCCTTCCTGTCCATCCACATACACCGCGTACTTCATCGCCGCCGCTCCTGCAAAATCCGCTGCTTGTTCAGAAAACGCGAAGCATAAGGCCAATAGATGACCGCCACCCCGCGTGCGCCCGATCTCCACACCGAAGCAACACCCGACAGGGCCGCAGAACGGCCGGGGGGAAGTGCGCCGGTCTACCTGCTGCCCGGCTGGCTCAATTCCGACCCGGACCATTGGCAGAGCCAGTGGGAACGTCGCTGGGGCGATGTCCGGGTGGAGCAGGCCGACTGGCAATGGCCCCGCCGGGGCGACTGGATGGCCCGGCTGGATGAGGTGCTGCAGCAAGACCCACGCCTGGACCAGCAGCCAGCCCTGTTGGTGGCCCACAGCCTGGGTTGCCAGTTGGTAGCCTCCTGGGCCGACCATTCGCAGCACACCGCACGGGTGGCCGCTGCGCTGCTGGTGGCCCCTCCAGACACCGAGCGGGACGACATGCCCCCCCAACTGCACAACTGGAAGCCCATCCGGCGCAGCCGCCTGCCCTTCCCCACGCTGGTGGTGGTGTCCTCCGACGACCCCTACTGCAGCCTGGAGCGCGCCAGCGGCATGGCGGCCGATTGGGGGGCCCAGATGGTGATGGCCGGGGCCCTGGGTCACATGAATGCGGCCAGCGGACTGGGCGAGTGGCCGCAAGGCCGCTCGCTGCTCCATAGGATCGCGGACAATCGCGCCCCATGGTGACCAAGAAACCCAAGGGCCTCGGTATGGGCCTCGAGGCCCTGCTCGGGCCCAAAGTCAGCGATGCCCCCGCCCTGCGCGAGGGCGAACCCGGCGTGCTGCCTCTGACGCAGATGCAAGCCGGCAAGTATCAGCCGCGCACCCGCATGGATGAGGGCTCCTTGTACGAGCTGGCTGAGAGCATCAAGGCCCAGGGCATCATGCAGCCCATCCTGGTGCGGCCGATCACGCCCAGCGGGGCGGTCCGCTACGAAATCATCGCCGGTGAACGCCGCTTCCGGGCCGCCAAACTGGCCGGCCTCGCCGAGGTGCCGGTGTTGGTCAAGGCGGTGCCGGATGAGTCCGCCGCTGCCATGGCGCTGATCGAAAACATCCAGCGCGAAGACCTCAACCCGCTGGAAGAAGCCCAGGGCTTGCGCCGCCTGGTGGAAGAGTTTGGGCTCACCCACGAGCAGGCCGCCCAGGCGGTGGGACGCTCCCGGAGCGCGGCCAGCAACCTGCTGCGACTGCTCAACCTGGCCGACCCCGTACAGAACATGCTCATGGCCGGCGACCTGGACATGGGCCATGCCCGCGCCCTGCTGTCGCTGGATGGAGCCCACCAGATCACCAGCGCCACCGAAATCGCGGCCAAGAAGCTGAGCGTGCGCGAGGCTGAGAAGCTGGTGCAGCGCCAGCAGGCGTCCGCCGGACGTCAGGCGCCGCTGCTGCGGGTGAAGAGTGACAAGAGCCGGGACGTCCTCCGCCTTGAGGAGGAACTGTCGGACCTGCTCACCGCGCAAGTGGAAATCCGCGTCAAGAAAAAGACCAAGCGCGGAGAACAAGGCGAGGTGGCCATCAGCTTCGGTTCACTCGACGAGTTGAACGGCTTGCTGCAAAAGCTGCGGGGCGACACCGCCGACAGCTGAACCCCGGACGGGGATTTACCCCAGGAAGAAGCCGTCAACGCGCAGTAATCCACGCCGTTATAGAAGGGTCACGTCTTGCTATCGCGCATCGGTTCCGATGGGCGTAGCATGGACCAACAAAGCCTCGACGGCAGCACTGGCATCATCCGCTTTGCGCTGCAGGTTATGCGGCTTTGGTTCAGCATAGGCCGTTCGTTTGCTAGTACCGTAGAACCCCCACTGAAATCCTGCTGGGCTCGAATCCAGCTTTCAGGTAGTGTTCACCTCAGCAGCGGCCGGCATGAACTGGACCGTGGGACGCTGTTGAATGTGGGTCACTGTGTGGCTCACCATGTAGGTCACGATGTAGATCACCGGCGGGTGGGTGGCATTGACCACATGTTGAAGCGCAATGGATGCTTGCATCCATGCCCACCTTGGGTTGAAGTTGAGCTTGAGATTGGTGTTGAGTTCCTCCTAAGTTTCGTTCGTTGAGTACACGTTGAGTACACGTTGAGTACGCGCTGAGCTCGGAAAGCTCTGATGACGCCTTGAGTCATGGACGTCGCCAGAACTTCCTGGACGATGCGGGCCCTCGTCGGGCCACGCCTCGCCTCCCAAACGACTAACTGTTGGAGGTCAGCATGGATGTGATCAGCCATTTCGCGGCACGGTACGAACGAAGCAAGGTCGAGGAGCTCACGCTGGAGGAATACCTCCAGGAATGCAAGCGCAACACCCTCGCCTACGCCACCGCCGCCGAGCGCATGCTCAAGGCCATCGGTGAGCCGCAGATGCTGGATACGCGCAACGACCACCGTCTGTCCCGCATCTTCCAGAACAAGGTCATCAAGATCTACCCCGCCTTCGCCGAGTTCTTCGGCATGGAAGACGCCATCGAGCAGGTGGTGAGTTATTTCCGCCATGCGGCGCAAGGCCTGGAAGAAAAGAAGCAAATCCTCTATCTGCTGGGCCCTGTGGGCGGTGGCAAGAGCTCCATTGCGGAACGGCTCAAGCAGCTGATGGAGCATGTGCCCTTCTACGCACTGAAGGATTCCCCGGTCAATGAATCCCCATTGGGCCTGTTCGACCCGGTGGAAGATGGCCCATTGCTGGAGCGCGAGTATGGGATTCCCCGCCGCTACCTGAACCGGATCCTCAGCCCGTGGGCGGTCAAACGCCTGGATGAATTCGGCGGTGATATCCGCAAGTTCAAGGTGGTGAAGCGTCACCCTAGCGTGCTCAAGCAGATTGGTGTGGCCAAGACCGAGCCGGGTGATGAAAACAACCAGGACATCAGCTCCCTGGTCGGCAAGGTCGACATCCGCAAGCTGGAGACCTATGCGCAGGACGATCCCGATGCCTACAGCTATTCCGGCGGCCTGTGCCTGGCCAACCAGGGGCTGCTGGAATTCGTGGAAATGTTCAAGGCGCCCATCAAGGTGCTGCATCCGCTGCTGACCGCCACGCAGGAGGGCAACTTCAAAGGCACCGAAGGCTTCGGGGCCATTCCCTTCGACGGCATCGTGCTGGCGCACAGCAACGAGAGCGAATGGAAGAGCTTCCGCAACAACAAGAACAACGAGGCCTTCCTCGACCGCATCTACATCGTCAAGGTGCCCTACTGCCTGCGTGTGAGCGAGGAGGTGAAGATCTACGAGAAGCTGATCCGCAACTCGTCACTGGCCGAGGCCAAATGTGCCCCCGGCACGCTGAAGATGATGGCCCAGTTCGCGGTGCTCACCCGCCTGAAGGAGCCGGAGAACTCCAGCATCTTCAGCAAGATGCAGATCTACGACGGTGACAACCTCAAGGACACCGACCCGAAGGCCAAGTCGTTGCAGGAATATCGCGACTATGCCGGTGTGGATGAAGGCATGTCCGGCATCTCCACCCGCTTCGCCTACAAGATCCTCTCCAAGGTCTTCAACTTCGATTCCACCGAAGTTGCGGCCAACCCCGTGCATCTGATGTATGTGCTGGAGCAGCAGATCGAGCGCGAGCAATTCACGCAGGACGCCGAGCAGAAGTTCATCGGCTTCATCAAGGAAGTGCTGGCACCGCGTTATGCCGAGTTCATCGGCAAGGAAATCCAGACCGCTTATCTGGAGAGCTACAGCGAATACGGCCAGAACATCTTTGACCGCTATGTGACCTACGCGGATTACTGGATCCAGGACCAGGAATATCGGGACACCGACACCGGCGAGGTGTTTGACCGCTCGGCCCTGAATGCGGAGCTTGAGAAGATCGAGAAGCCCGCAGGCATCAGCAATCCCAAGGATTTCCGCAACGAGATCGTGAACTTCGTGCTGCGGGCGCGCGCCAACCATGCCGGCAAGAACCCGGCATGGACCAGCTATGAAAAGCTGCGCACGGTGATCGAGAAGAAGATGTTCTCCAACACCGAGGAGCTGCTGCCGGTCATCAGCTTCAATGCCAAGGCCAGTGCGGACGAAGCCAAGAAGCACGAGAACTTTGTGCAACGCATGGTGGACAAGGGCTACACGCCCAAGCAGGTGCGACTGCTTTGCGAGTGGTACTTGCGGGTGCGCAAATCAAGTTGAATAGGCCCCCCCCCTACTCGCTTCGCGAGCCCCCCCAGGGGGGCGCGCACGGCGGACTGGCGGAGCCAGATCCGCGTGCACCGCTGGGTCAATGCAGAACTGGTGGGCGGGGGATCTGAGGCTCACCTGAGGTTGTTTTATGACGCTGCAACAGATCATTGATCGACGGCTTTCGGGGAAGAACAAATCGATTGGGAATCGGGAGCGCTTCCTGCGCCGGTATCGCGATCAGATTCGCGATGCGGTGCGGCGCGCAGTGGATCAGCGCGGCATTCGGGATATGGAGCGGGGGGAAGATGTCCACATCCCCAAGCGCGATCTCAAGGAGCCTGTGTTCAGTCATGGCGACGGTGGCACCCGTGAGGTGGTGCGGCCCGGCAACAGTGAACACATCAAGGGTGATCGCGTGCCGAAGCCGCAAGGCGGTGGACAAGGTCAGGGCGGGGCCCAGGCCAGCGACTCCGGAGAAGGAGACGACGATTTTGTCTTCCACTTGAGCAAGGAAGAGTTCATGCAGGTCTTCTTTGAAGATCTGGCGCTTCCGAATCTCGCCCGCACCACCCTCGCCGAAACCCCGGAATACAAGACCGTGCGCGCCGGGTATGTCACCGACGGCACCCCCACCAACTTGCATGTGGTGCGGTCGATGCGCGGCGCCCTCGGCCGCCGGATCGCCCTGGGCATGGACAAGCGCCGCGAGCTGCACGAGCTGGAAGCCCGGCTGGAAATGCTGCAGCACGAGGACGCGACCAAACCCGACGTGAAAGCCCTGCTGGCCGACACCGAGGCGCGCATCGTGTTGCTGCGCCAGCGAATCGCCGCCATCCCCTTCCTCGACCCCATCGACCTGCGTTTTCGCAATCGCGTCAAGGTGCCTCAGCCCACCACCCGGGCGGTGATGTTCTGCCTGATGGATGTGTCGGGCTCCATGGATGAAAGCCGCAAAGACCTGGCCAAGCGCTTTTTCATCCTGCTCTACCTGTTCCTCACCCGGCACTACGAAAAGATCGATGTGGTGTTCATCCGTCACCACACCCAGGCCCAGGAGGTCGACGAGCAAAACTTCTTCCATGCCACCGAAACGGGCGGCACCGTGGTGTCCTCAGCCCTGGTCATGATGGAAGAGATCATCCGCGCCCGTTACCCCGCCAACGAATGGAACATCTACGGCGCCCAGGCCAGCGACGGCGACAACTGGCATCACGACAGTGGCCGCTGCAGGGAGTTGCTGGCAGACAAGATCCTGCCCCTGTGCCGTTATTACGCCTATGTGCAGGTGGCCGAAGCCGAGCAGAACCTCTGGGAGGAATACGCCCGGCTGGCCGAGGAGGTGCCCCACTTCGCCATGCGCAAGGCGGTGGAGGTGGCACAGATCTACCCCGTCTTCCGTGATCTGTTCAAGAAGGAAGGCGTCAGTGCATGACAGGCCTTGGAGGGTGAACCATGAGCAGTCTAGAGAATCGCCGTATGGTCAGCGCAGGTCTCAATGAAGCCGAATATGGAGGGCGCCGGACCAAGGCGCCTCTGACAAAGATGAAACCGTTGGCACGACGTCCGGACCAACCGCTGCCCTCCCCCAGCGATTGGACCTTCGAGCTGATCGAGCAATACCACGACGTCATCCGCCAGACCGCGGAACGATATGGGCTCGACACCTATGCCAACCAGCTGGAGGTGATCACCGCCGAGCAGATGATGGATGCCTATGCGTCGGTCGGCATGCCGGTGAACTACCGTCACTGGAGTTACGGCAAGGAGTTCATCGCCACCGAGCGCCACTACAAGCGCGGCCAGATGGGCCTGGCCTATGAAATCGTCATCAACTCCGATCCCTGCATCGCCTACCTGATGGAGGAAAACACGCTGGCCATGCAGGCGCTGGTGATTGCCCATGCCTGCTACGGACACAACAGCTTCTTCAAGAACAACTATCTGTTCCGGATGTGGACAGATGCGTCCTCCATCATCGACTACCTGGTGTATGCCAAGAACTATGTGGCGGACTGCGAGCAGCGCCATGGGCTGGACGCCGTGGAGGCCACCCTCGATTCCTGCCATGCGCTGATGAACCACGGCGTCGACCGCTATCGACGGCCGGCCAAGCTGTCGCTGGCGCAGGAACAGGCCATGCGCAAGGACCGCGAGGCCTATGCCCAGCGCCAGATCAACGATCTGTGGCGCACCCTGCCCCGCCGGCAGGAAGACGAGGCCAAGGCGGAAGAAAAGCGGCGCTTCCCCGATGAGCCACAGGAAAACCTGCTGTACTTCATCGAGAAGAATGCCCCGCTGCTGGAACCGTGGCAGCGGGAGATCGTGCGGATCGTGCGCAAGATCGCGCAGTACTTCTATCCACAGCGTCAGACCCAGGTGATGAATGAAGGATGGGCCACCTTCTGGCACCACCGCCTGCTCAACACCATGTATGACGACGGGTATCTGTCGGACGGCATGATGATCGAATGGCTGAAGTCCCACACCAATGTGGTGGCGCAGCCGCCGATGTCCCAGATCAATCCCTACGCGCTGGGCTTCGCGATGTATACCGACCTCAAGCGCATCTGCGAGCAGCCCACACCCGAAGATCGGGAATGGTTCCCCAGCATCGCCGGCACCGACTGGTTACCGACGCTGGACCACGCCATGCGCAACTTCAAGGATGAGAGCTTCGTCGCCCAATACCTCAGCCCCAAGCTGATGCGGGACTTCCGCTTCTTCTCCATCCTGGACGATGAAAAGCAGTCGGAGTATGAGATCTCGGCCATCCACGATGACGCGGGTTACCAGTACGTGCGGCAGGCCTTGTCACGCCAGTACGACCTTTCCACCCGCGAGCCCAACATCCAGGTCTGGAATGTGAACCTGCGCGGCGACCGGTCACTGACGCTGCGCCATACCCAGCATCTGGACCGCCCGTTGCATGACGAGGCGCAGGAGGTGCTCAAGCATGTGGCACGGCTGTGGGGCTTTGGCGTGCAGTTGGAGAGCGTCAACGGCCGCGGGGATGTCACCCGGCGCTGGAGCGTGCCGGCACCGCAGCATTGACTCAACGGAAGGGAAAGATCTTTCCCGGATTCATGATGTTATGAGGGTCGAGCGCCGACTTCAGCGCTCGCATCTGATCCACTGCCCCCGACCCGGCTTCTTCCAGCAGGAAGCCCTGCTTGTGCAAGCCAATGCCATGCTCCCCGGTGCAGGTCCCTTCCAGTTGCAAGGCGCGCGTCACCATCTGGGCGCTCAGGTGTTCGGCAAGCTCCCGCTCCTGAGGCTGATCCGGATCGATGAGATAGCCCATGTGGAAGTTGCCGTCGCCCACATGCCCCACGACAAAATATGGCAACCCGCTGGCCTCGACCTCGGCCACCGACGCATTGATCGACTCCGCCAGACGCGAAATCGGCACGCAGGTGTCTGTGGTCACGCAGCGGCAGCCGGGCCGCATCTGCAAGGCCGAGAGATAGGCGTGATGGCGCGCGGTCCACAGGCGGGTGCGCGCTTCTGGTGTGGTGGCCCATTCAAAGTCGGTCCCTGCCATGTCGCGGGCCAACGCCTGCACCGTCGCGGCCTGTTCTTCCACACTGGCCGCTGAGCCATGGAACTCCATCAGCAGCATCGGGGCTTCGGGCAGGTTCAGCTTGTCATGGCGATTCACCGCCCGCACCGCATGGGCATCCAGCAGTTCGCAGCGGGCAATGGGCACACCCATCTGGATGATGGCGATGGTGGTCCGGACGGCGGCATCGATGCTGGGGAAGGAACACACCGCCGCAGAGACTGCTTCTGGCAGCGGATACAGGCGCAGCGTGACGTCACAAATCACCCCCAGCGTGCCTTCACTGCCCACATACAGCCGGGTGAGGTCATACCCCGCGCTGCTTTTGCGGGCCCGTGAGCCGGTGCGGATGAGCCGCCCATGCGCAGTGGCCACCGTCAGCCCCAGGACGTTCTCCCGCATGGTGCCGTAGCGAACCGCGTTGGTGCCGCTGGCCCGGGTGGCGCACATGCCGCCCAGCGAAGCATCCGCCCCTGGATCGATGGGGAAAAACAGACCCAGGTGACGCAAGGCTGCATTCAGCTGATTCCGGGTCACCCCCGCCTCGACGGTGACCGTCAGGTCGTCGGCATGGATCTGCAGAATGCGGTTCATCCGGGAAAGATCCAGGCTCACGCCCCCCTGTACCGCCAGCAGATGGCCCTCCAACGACGTACCGGCGCCATAGGGAATCACCGGCACACGGTGCTCATCCGCCAGCGCCAGCACGGCGGCCACCTCGTCCGAAGTCTCGGCAAAAACCACCACCTCGGGCGGTGCCACATCAAAGGGGGATTCGTCCCGGCCATGTTGCTCGCGGATGGCAATGGCCGTACTGCATCGGCTGCCAAAGCGCTCCAGCAAGGCCTCCAGCATGGCGGCAGGCACTGGGCGAGGAGCCAGTGCTCCCCAAGGCTCTCGTGGCGCATTCATCCGGATCTCCTGCGGCCTGGAGGCCGAACGGGACATTGTAGGAAGCCCGCCCTCCGTCAGCTCCTGGATGGGCCTTTGACCTGCATCAGACCGCAGGCTTGCAAGTCGGCAGTCGCAGTGCCAGTATCAGCCTGACGGGACGTCCACCGATCCTGTTGGTGGCAGGCCCTTGGCAAGCTTCGCAAAGAGTTGGAAAGGAGTCCACATGTCCTCCTCCCTTGCAGTTACACACTCGTCCGCGCAGGCCAGTGCCTCGCTGCCAGCTTTCTGGATGTCGCCCGATCTGGTCTGGACGGTATTCCTGCTGCTGCTCGGCATGTCGCTGCTGGTCTCCCTGCGATATGACTGGCTCAAGATCTGGTGGCAGGACCAGCTCAGGCGCATGACCGGCGCCCAGGCCGCCGAAGACGATCTGAGCGCCTCCTTCGCCCTGCCTGAACCCACCCGGCCTCGCAGCCGCCCGCAGCCAGCGCCCCCCATCCACGCGACGCGCACTGGGCCCACGCCGCCCGTGCAACACACCCCGCCAACGGACTCCCCAGCCGCACCGTCCACCCCGCCCGAGCTCCCGCCCACCGGGCCGATCGCACCGAGCGCCACGACCGTAGCGGGCCCCATGCCCTGACACCTCATGCTGGGGTGCAACGCACGCTGTTCCATCGGAGCGGTCGCCGACATTGAGTGAGGGGAAGCGATCTGCGGCAAGATGCCGGGTTTTCCAGCCTCTGACGCAGACGCATTCATGGCCAATCGACTTTCTCAGATCGCCACCCGCACCGGCGACGACGGCACCACCGGGCTGGGCGACGGCACCCGGGTTCCCAAGGACCACCTGCGCGTCCAGGCCATGGGCGACGTGGACGAACTCAACTCCCAGATCGGCGTGCTGCTGGCTGAACCGCTGCCCGAGGATGTCCGTGACCTGCTGGTGACCATCCAGCATGAACTGTTCAACCTGGGGGGCGAACTCTGCATGCCGGGCTACAGCCTGCTGAAGGATGCAGCCGTGCTGCACCTGGACCAGGCCCTTGCGGACTACAACGCCACCCTGCCCCGACTCGCCGAGTTCATCCTGCCGGCAGGCACTCGCAGTGCCGCCATCGCCCATGTCTGCCGGACGGTGGCACGCCGCGCCGAACGGGCCGTGGTGACACTGGCGCATCATGAAACCCTGAATTCAGCGCCTCGGCACTATCTGAACCGGTTGTCCGACCTCTTGTTTGTGCTGGCACGAGTGCTCAATCGGGCCAACCTGGACGGCCAGGGCGGGGATGACGTCTATTGGAAGAGTGAACGGATGGCGCGGTATGCGGCGGAGGGTTCGTCGGAAGCCGGGGCTCCCTCCGAGCAGTCCGACTCCGCTGATGGGCACTGATTGCGCTGATTGCGCTGATGCGAATGGTCTCTGTCGGGGGCCAAGCCCGACTCAGCCTTTGTCCAACAACGCCACCGCGCTCCGCAAGCGCTGGGCATAGGCGTCCTTCAGCCCTGGCGGCGACACCACTTCCACCTGGCCTGCATGCCGCAGCAGGTCCATCAGCAGCTCGGTGGCATCCACAAACGGGATTTCCAGCCGCCAGCGGCCATCCGGCAGCCACTCGCTGCGCTGCGACGGATGCCACTCCTCGCTGGCCACCCATGGCGCGGCGCTGTCGCTGAAGATCAGCGTGGCCCACTGCGGATCTCCCCCGGCAAAGATGCCATAACCCTGGTCCAGCTCATCCTCCAGCTGCCGCAGGGACAGGCTGTGCAGCGGCGCTCCGTCCACCGGCTCGGCCGCTTCCATCGCATCCAGCGCAAAACGACGCATGCCCTGGCTGCCATGGCACCAGGCATCGAGGTACCAGGTGTTGCGGTAGTGAACCAGCCGCTGCGGCGACACCTCGCGCTCGCTCACCGCCCCGCCCCCCTGGCCGCGCTTTCGGTACCGGATCCGCAAGCGCTGCCGTTTCACCACCGCGCTGCCCACCGTCTCGAAAAACTCCGACGCCACCCGACGCCGAGCGGTTGAAATCAACTTGATCCGGCGCGTCATCTCCTGCGCCTGCTGGCCCTCCCCGCCCAACATGCCAATCAGCTTGTCCAGCATGGGCTGCAGATGCCGATTCAGCAGACCGTTTTCATCCAGGCTGGCCATCAGCTGATGCATGGTCAGCAGCGCATGCAGCTCCTTTTCGCTGAACCACACGCCCGGCAGCTCATGCCGCTGCCCCCGCCACTGCTCGCCAAAGCGGTAGCCGTTCTCGGCGGCGTCGTATTCGATCGGGGCATCCATCCGCTCCCGCAGATATTGGAGATCCCGCTTCAAGGTGGCCGGGGACACCTCCAGCGCCTCCCGCAGCTCGGCGAAGCTCACGCAGCCAAGGCTGCGGATCATCATTTCGATCTTGTAGAAGCGCTCGGTTCGATCCACAGCCCACCCCTTGTCGCCTTCGAGATGCCCACAGCCTGGCCGAAGGGCCCACCTCAACTTTTTTTTTCAGAAAGTTGAGGCCCTGCCATAGGTGGCTCATTCTATGAGCTACCTGACGCTCACACTGGAGCCCAAGCCTGAACCACTTGCCTTTCAAGGAGCGTCCCATGGTTGCCACTGTTCAACGATCCCCGCATGACATTTCCGTCCAGCAGCTGCCGTTGCCCATGGCTACCGACGCCATGGGCACACCGCCAGCCATGTCCAGCCACGAGCGGCTGGGTTTCGAGCTGGGCTGGGACTATGCCCATCACGGCCTGACTCCGCCGGTGGAACAGCTGTTCCGCCAGTCGCCGCTGCAGCAGGGCTGGCAGCTCGGCCGTGCCACCTTTGGTGGCCGCACGCTGCGCACCCATCGCCACACCCAACTGTGGCTGTCCCTGCGCCTGCATGCCTGGCAACGCGGCCGCCAGTTTGAAACGCTGCTGGTCACACCCAACTATCTGCAGCAGCTGGACACCACCCACTGCCCCATCAATCGCCTGCCGCTGAATGACCTGGCGCTGGATCCGCAACAACGCAGCGTCGACCGGGTACGGAACGATGGCGGATATGCCGCAGGCAACCTGGCCGTGATCAGCCGCGCCGCCAATGCCGCCAAGGCGGACCGCAGCTGGCAACAAGCCTGGGCGATGGCCCAAAGTCTGCGCCAAGGCCCCATGACCCTGGCTGGCGGTGTGGATGCCGCCGCCTGGGAGCGCATGGCGCTGATGAGCAGCTATGTCTCGGAAGTGCCGCACGACCTGGCCGCTCAACTGCCGATGCTGGTGCTGCCGCCCAACCGCCTGCGTCTGTTCAATCCCATCCAGGCTTTGCAGGCGCTGGTCACCCGCCAACTGGCCACACCGGGCTGGAGCCAGCGCCTCACCCGCCTGGAAGCGCTGCTCAGCGATGAAGCCCGTGCCGACTTCGCCCGCTTTGTCATGGCCCTGGTGCCCCGTGTGCTGCCCTCACAGTCGCTGAGCGACCCCATGGCCATCCGCTGGGCCCTGGAAGATGCCTGGCGCGACCCGCTGCTTCAAAAGCGCTGGACCCGCTTTGCCCAACGCCTCACGCCGCAGCAGGCGGAACACCTGGTGCAACGCGCAGCGCACAAGCGCCTGAGCACGGTGCGGGTACAAAGCCATGGCGCCGCCGCCACCGACGGGTGGGCCTTGGAACGCCAGGGTTATCGGGATGCAGCCTGATGCAGCTCAGCTGGGCAGACCGGGGTTGATCTTCTCCAGCGAACCGGTCTGGTCCTGCAGCGCAACGTGATAACCACGCTCGCAGAACCAATGGGCCCAGTTGGTTGCCAGATGTTTTTCTGGCAACCAGGGGCCTGTGCGGTCGACATGAACACGGTTGCCGCGGCGTTCATAGAACACCACGCGCCACATGTTGGTCGGACTGCGATTTTGAAAGCTGCTGCTCATAAACGAGCGCGCAATTTAACAAAGCAGTTGATCGCGCTGGCCTGGGGTCAACACCCGGTACCACGATGAAACATCGACAACCGTGCACTGCTCGCGCAGCGCGCGCTGTGCGCGCCCCGGACGGCTCGACCAATCGAGCAAGTCCTGGCACCCGGTGATGATCCAACGCGCGTTGCCCTGAAGCCCCAATTGCAGCAGCAGCGCCTGAGATTTCTCCAGTGCTGTCGCGACAGGGCGAACTGCAGACTCCAGCTTCACGGCGTCGACGTAGGGCAAATAGTCCGCCAACAGCTCTTCGCGTTCGTCGGTGGACAACTTCAGTGGGGGATAAGCCAAGGCTCGCACCAGTTGGGCGGCGCTCTCCGCACTCACCAGCGGACACAGCACGCCTTGCTGCCAGGCCCGGCGCAGCAGGCGTGACGAATCATCCGAACACAGCAAGGCCTGCAGCACCAGCGACGGGTCCAGCACCACCCGCGCCGCCAGAGAAGATCGCGAACGGGTCATGCGGCGCGACGTCGACGGGTCGTTCCTTCTGCCTGCGCCGGGGCGCCAGCCGAGGCCTCCACGGGCCCTTGAGGCTTCTGCGCCGAGGTCCCCCTGCTGCGCTTGCCAGCGGCGGTCGCAACAGCCGTCCGGGTGGCCGGCGTCGGCTTGCTGCCTTTGGCGGCCAGGGTCGGTTTGGCGGGCTTGCTGGCCTTGTTGGCCTTGCTGACCATGCCCTTCTGGGTTGACTCACCCGTCCCGGTCGACGCGCCCACCTTCGCCATCTTTGAAGCCTTTGCCGCCGTCGCACTCTTCGCGTCGACGCGTTTCTTGCGTCCACCCGTCCGAGCCAGCGTCGCCCCGGACCTGGAGGGACCGTCGACCGCCCAGGCCAGCGCCTGTGCGAACAACTCGTCCCCCAGATCCAGTTCCGCCAGCTTGGCGCGCACCGCGTCACCGCGCTGGATGCGCACTGGGGTCAACACCACCTGGCCGGACTGAACCTGAACTTCAAAGTACTGCACCGGGCCGAGGCTGTCTGTGACGCTCTTGGGCAGCGTCAATTGATTCTTGGAAGTGAGCTTGGCCAGCACGGCAACTACCAAAGTTGAAGGCGAGCCTGTCTGCACCCCAACGGGGTCCAGCATGGGCTCGCCATGAGATCAGACAACGAAGAGGCGTCGGCTCAGATGAGCGAACGATGCAGACGCATCTGCTCCAGCGGCTTGCCTTCGACGTCGACCGCCTTGACGCTGTCGGCCTCCTGGCGGAAGCCGGCGATCTCGAAGAAACGCATCGCGCGGGTGTTGTTCCTGTAGGTCCACAAAGTGACGCGGGTGCATCCCTCTTCCTGCAGACCTTCCTGGGCGGCTTCCACCAGGGCCTGACCCACACCCTTGTCCCAGTGGGCAGGTGCGGCGTACATGGCCCAGATCTCGCCGGTCGTGGAAGGGGTACCCTTGTCACGAGAGCGATCGAAACCGACAAAACCCATCACTTCATTGTCCAAATGCGCAACCAACACTTGTGGCTCGCACATGTTGATGGCTTCGCGCCAATACGCTTGCCGCTGGGCAACGGACAAACCATTCAAGGCAGCATCTGGCCAGAAGTCCTTGTAAGCGTCCTGCGCAGAGGCAACCTGGATCTGGGCGATGGCCTTGGCATCACGCAACGTGGCCGGGCGAACCTGAATACTCGACATACCTGAGAACAAACGCAAATCGGGGAAAGCGCAAGATTCTCCCAGCCTATGAGGCCAAACAGGCATCTTGACAGCAAATGATTTGCTGACCTGCTTTTGAGAGCTTCCTTGGCAGGAGTTCATCAGCAGACCAGCGCGCACATCAGCGACATTCAGTACCGCAACGGTGACGCAACACTCACGCTACAGGTACGGGGCAAAACTGAGGCCCTGGCCAAGCGGCCCGGGCACGTGCAGCAATTTCACACCAGCGACTTCACACCAGCGACTCCTGCTGATGCCGACGCACATCCCGCACATAACCCGTCACTGCCTTAGGCCACAACGGGCGAGCCACCGCCTGTAGCCTCAGCATCAGCTCATGGCTCACGTTCAGTTCCTCAAGCGCCTCGGAGAGTTCCGCCGCGATGTCGCGCTGCATGCGCTGCACCAGTTGAGCGGTGGTCATGGCATCGGCGAGTGCGCGGTGAGCACGGCCGTTGTTGGGGAGCTGGTGGTACTGCGCCAGTGTGCCCAGCTTGCAGTTGGGCGACTCCGGATAAAGGCGCCGCGCCATCTTCACGGTACACACAAACTCGGGCGCAAACTTCGCAGCCATCGGGTCGACGGCTTCATGCGCACGCGCCAGCTCTGCCATCCAGAACCCTCGGTCGAATGACGCGTTGTGCGCCACGAAACCGCAGCCCCGGGTGAACTCCGCCACTTCGCGCATCACCACCGCTGCGTCGGGCGCCTGCTCCAGCATCTCGTTGCTGATGCCGGTGAGGCGTTCAATCATCGGCGGGATCCATGCGCCTGTCTGCATCAGGCTCTGGTAGTGCCCCACGATCTCGCCGTCCTTCAGCAGCACAGCCGCGACTTCAGTGGCCCGACCACCTCCTTGCGGCGAGTGCCCGGTGGTTTCGAAGTCGATGACGGCAATGGTCCTGTTCATGCGGGGTGTGAAGGGTCGACGTCGTCAGGCAGATGGCGCCGAAGCGGGTGAAGCGGCGGGCGGTGCGGGGTACTTCACCGCATTGAGTCCAAGCTTTCGTTCCACGGCACGGGCCACGTCGACCCCGCTGCGGTCGGCAATCTGCAGCAGGTACATCAACACGTCGGAGATTTCCTCACCGAGATGTTCCTGCGTGGCGGCATCCAGCGACATCGACTCCTCCGCCGTCTTCCACTGGAAGATTTCCACCAGCTCGGCCGCTTCCACCACCAGCGCCATGGCCAGGTTCTTGGGCGTAAGGTAAGGCTCCCAGTCTCGGGCTTGGGCAAAAGCCCTCAGGCGCTGTTGCAGGTCGACGATGTCCATGGCTTCGCAGTGTGCAAGGCCCGAGGGTGGGCAACAAGCGCCAAGCGGTCGACAGGGGCGTTGCAGCAACGTCGCACAGAAAGTTCTCGCCTCTCTTTTCAACATCAAGGTTTTATATATCTCTCTGGTCGTCTTAGTAGAGGGCACCACTTTTTGTGGATAACCCTCAAAACTCCAAGACATTCAACAACTTACCGGAGGATAAACGCTGTGTGCGGAGGGCCTGTTTGCAGCTGCATGAACAGACAACAGTTGCGCTGAAACCGTGTGGGCTGTGGACAAGCAGGCAGTTGCCAGAAACTTTTCCACAGCCTTGTTGGCTTTACAGGTCGACCGCTTTCAGTCTATGCCCACCACTTTGTGCATCTGGATGGACAGCCGCCACTGTGGATGGTCCATGCAATAGGCCACGGCGGCCCGCGTGTTCTGCTTCTGCAGCACCGAATCCATGGGCTGCAGGAAGAAGTGGTCAAAGGCCAGGCCGGCGAAGCGTTCAGGGGGCGCCAGGGGCTGGGGATACACCAGCTTCAGCTCATGGCCGCGGGTCAGCACCAGTTCGGCATCGGCCTTGGGGCTGACGCAGATCCAGTCCAGGCCTTCCGGCGCCGGCTGTGTGCCGTTGGTTTCCACGGCCACCTCAAAGCCCCGCTGGTGCAGGGCGTCGATCAGCGGCGTGTCCAGCTGCAGCAGCGGCTCACCGCCGGTACAGACCACATACGGCTGGCCCGCAGTGCCGGCCGGCCATTTGGCCAGGATGGCATCCGCCAACGCAGCCGGGGTGGCGAACTTGCCGCCGCCTTGACCGTCCGTGCCGACGAAGTCGGTATCGCAGAAGGTGCAGACGGCGTCGGTACGGTCCTGCTCCCGTCCTGACCACAGGTTGCAGCCCGCAAAGCGGCAGAACACGGCGGCCCGCCCGGCCTGCGCGCCCTCCCCTTGCAGGGTGTAGAACATTTCCTTGACGGCGTAGGTCATACCGGAATCAGCTCCTCGAAGGGCACCAGGCTCACGATGGCACCGCTCCCGCGGGTCTCGTAGAGGTCGACCCGTTCCAGCGGCGGCAACTGTGCCCGCGACTGCGCCAGGATCCAGGCGGCCAGTGTGGCCGTGTCGGTATCGGCCAGGCCGGGGATTTCGTGCAGCGGGTGGTGGTCCAGCGACTTGAAGATCGGATCAAACAGCCGCTTCACATCGCCGAAATCCATGGCCCAGCCGTAGACCTCGTCCAGCAGGGCGCTCAGGTGCAAGCGAAGCGTGAAGGTGTGACCGTGGATGCCCGCCAGCGGATGGTCACCTGGCGCCCGGCGCAGCTTCACCGCGCTGTCCAGGGTGAACTCCTTCCAGATGCGATAGCGCTCGCCGTCGAAGTTGGCGCCGCTGGAGCCCGTCTCGTAAACCGTCACCCAGCTCAGCTCCGGCAGCTGCGGCTTGATGCGCGCCCACAACCAGGAGGAAATGATCTCGCTGGTCGGGTTGGACAGGCCTTCGATCTCGTTGAGGCATTGGTAGTTGAGCAGCACATGGAACGGTGCCCAGATCTCATCGAGTCGGTCGTAGTCGATGCTCAGGTCGCGCTCGCCGAGGTCCTGGTTGGCATGCAGGATCAGCTCGAAGCCGTGTCCGTGCATACGTCCACACTTGTGGCCCATCGGCACGTTGGGCAGCTGGTGGGCGGCCTGGAACCGATAACGGCGCCAGACATGGGCCTGGCCTTCCGCATCCAGGTCGACGCCGCAGTGGGTGGTGCTCTGAATGCCGACCTGGCTGATCCCGGGCACACCGAACTCGGTCACCAGGCGGTGACGGATCCAACGGGCAATGTTTTCGTCGGTGGGCTGGGCGATCCGGTCGTTCAGCAGTGCATGGTCCAGCGGTGCGACGCAGCGTTCCAGGCATTCCCGCAGCGCATGCACTTCACCGCCAGGGAAGGGGGCCCAGCCGGGTGGCAACTGCGCACGTACGGTGGCCAGATAGCTATGGCCGTGCAGCCTGCGGCTGCGATGGCTTTCAGGCAGGGCGTCGATATGACAGGCGGATTCAAAAGTTGCCGACGCCGTGAACAAGGAGGAGGGTGAAGCAGACATTCCGAGAGTGTGACATGCCCGCTTTTTCTTATTCCTTGTCTTGTATATCTCCTTAGTTGCAGTAATAGAGCGCGGTCGAAATTGTGGATAACGACGAAAAAATCTTTTAAATCATGGAGTTGATCAACCTCAAAGTGTGTGGGCGGGAGGGGGGACGACGCGGGGAGTCGCAGGCAACAACTTCCGCAGAAGCGACGTGCCTGTGGATAAATAGGCAGTTGTGCGAGAACGCTCCACAGCTTCATGCACCGGTCGATGCGGACGATTTGTGTCGCCAATCGCCCGGACATTGAAGCGGTCGACGGCTCACGGATGAGCCGTCGACCGACAGCCTTGGCCGGAAGCGGATGAAAAAAAGCCCCGCACTGCGGGGCTTTTGAGGTGAGCTTGTGAGGCGATTCAGGGCTTGTCCGGCCAGATGGACATCAGCAGCTGCGCCAGGCGTGCGCCGCCCTTGATCAATTCCAGGCGGACTTGCTCGGTGCTGCGGGTGTCATAGTCGGCCGGCGGCGTGGCGGCCCAGCGAGAGCCACGCGGGGTTTGCTGACGCGGACCAAAGCGCATGCCGTCAAACGCCAGTTGGGCTTGCAGCAGCGATTCGCTGGCCCATTCGTCGACCCAGCGGTCCGGCGACCCTCCGGTCGGGGTGACCAGTTTGGCCTGCGCCGGCATCGCTGCCAGCTGTGCCGGGCTCAGGCGGTTCGGCAGCCCGTCCCAATAGCTGTGCAGATTGCCGCCCGGTGTGCCGTCGGGCTTCGGCAGCGTGATGGCATTGCCACCCACCGTGTGGGTCTGCGCATCGGCGCCCTGCTTGTCCGGGTCATACACCTTGCCGTTGGCATCCAGGTAGATCGAGCCCATGTGCAGCGGTTGGTGCAGATCGCCCAGGGTATGGGCCACCAGGGCCAAGGCTTCGCGTTCGTTCAGATCCATCGGCGGGGTTTCCGGGCCGCCACGCAACACGAGGATGGCAGCCTTGAGGGCCGGCACCAGGTCGTGATCGGAAGTGCCGACGGCGCCGGGCTGATATCGCCCCCGCTGGATGGCCACATTCGAATAGTGATACTGCTTGTGGCAACTCTCGTCACCGGCCTTGGGCTTGCACTGCTCCAGGTTGCGCTGGACGTACTGCCGCATGCGGGCTTCTTCGTCCGGCTTCTCGAAGACAGCGCATTCGGGGAAGCGGCCGGTGGAGGTGTATTGGAAGTCCTTGGAGGGGTCGATGCCCTTGACGCAGTCATCCCACACCGCGATGTCGCGCAGCGAGATGTCCCCCAGGATGCGTTTGACCTCCGCTGCTGCCCGGTGGCCCTGGATCAGCTGGCTGGCGATGTCGCCAACTGTGTTGTGGCCGACGGCGCCATAACCGAAGGCCTGGCCGCAACAGGCGGCCAGCAAGGTGAGAGCGGCAGCGCCGCGGGACAGTGAAGTGAACATGAGCGTGGATCGTTGACGGACGGCAAACGGTTTCGGCCCCACAAGCAGGGCCTCGGCACGGCCGATTGTGCCCGGCCCGTTGTGACAGTCCTTCCGCCCGACATCTCACGCAAGCTCGCTTTACCAGTGCTTTACCGCAGCGCCTGGCGGGCCTGTGGATAAGCCTGTGATTGACCCTGTGGAGCATGTGTGGGTGACGATGTTGATGGACTTGTTAACAACTCCCGTGCGGCTGGGCAAAGGCGCTTGGTTGCTGGTCTTATGCGCTCACCGCATGAACTTGCACGCAAGCCTTCGTTCGGCGGTGAAGGCGCTGTGCATAAGCTGAGCCCATCTTTTTGGAGCCCTTCATGAGCATCAGCGCCATCAACGTCCGCAACCAGTTTCGCGGCACCATCAAGGAAATCATCGAAGGCCCGGTGGTGTCCGAGGTCGACGTGCAGACTGTCGGCGGCCTGGTCGTCACCTCGGTCATCACCACGCGCTCGGTCAAGGAACTCAACCTGACCGTGGGTCGCGAAGTGGTGGCGCTGGTGAAGTCGACCGAGGTGTCCCTGGCTACGCTGTAAGGAGATCGACATGGCTGCAGTTCTGACGCCGAAACTCGATGCCACGGACCTGACGGGAACGGGTCGTTGGTCTGGAAAGACCCGGACCGACGCGCCCCGTCTGTTGATCATTCCCGGCCTGCATGACAGCGGTGCTGCCCACTGGCAGACCTGGCTGGAGCAGCAGTGCCGGGATGCGCATCGGGTACGGCAGCGGGACTTCAGCCAGCCTGATCTGGAGCGTTGGTCGGAGCGTATTCAAAGCCGTCTGGAGAATGCGGGCGGCGGGGAATGGATCGCCGTGGCACACAGCTTTGGCTGCCTGGCACTGGCGCATTTCCTGCAGCAGCATCCGGACGCGCCCATCCGGGAAGCCCTGCTGGTGGCACCGGCGGAACCCGACAAGTTCGGCCTGGCCGAGCGCCTGCCCCATCAGCGCCTGGGCCGCCCGACGGCCTTGATCGCCAGCCAGAACGACCCCTGGATGAGCGCCGCCAGCGCCCTGCGCTGGGCCACCCGCTGGGGCAGCAGCTACAGCAACCTCGGCCTGGTGGGCCACATCAACGCGGAATCGGGTTTTGGCCCCTTCCCACTGGCCAAGCGATGGGTGGAAGCCGCCCGCTCACGAGCTGCCCGGGATCGCCGTCCGGAGCGAGCCAGCATTCTGGAGTGGTCGTTCTCCATCTGACGGCCCTCCCCTTCCGCCCGCACCTGTCCCCTTCGCCGCCCACACAGCCACCGGATTGCGGGCCTTCTTCCTTTCACCTTTCCTCACGGAGAACCGACATGGCGACTTTGCGCCTGGGCGATATCGCCCCCGACTTCGAACAAGCCTCCACCGAAGGCACCATCCGTTTCCATGACTGGCTGGGGGACCACTGGGGCGTGCTGTTCTCGCACCCGGCGGATTTCACACCGGTCTGCACGACTGAGCTGGGCACCACGGCCAAGCTCAAGGACGACTTTGCGCGCCGCAACACCAAGGTGATTGCGCTCTCGGTGGATCCGCTGGAGTCGCACCAGCGCTGGATTGCGGACATCAATGACACGCAGAACACCGAGGTGAATTTCCCGATCATTGCGGATGCGGACCGCAAGGTGTCCGAGCTGTATGACCTGATCCATCCCCAGGCCAGCACCACGGCCACCGTGCGTTCGGTATTCGTGATCGACCCTCACAAGAAGATCCGTCTGATCATCACCTACCCGGCCTCCACCGGACGCAACTTCGATGAACTGCTGCGGGTGATCGATTCGCTGCAGCTGACCGAGTACAACAGCGTGGCCACGCCCGCGAACTGGAAGGACGGCGACGACGTCGTGATCGTGCCGTCGCTGCAAGACCCGGAGGTGCTGAAGCAGAAGTTCCCGCAGGGCTGGGAGGCCGTGCGCCCCTATCTGCGCTACACGACGCTGCCGCGCCGATCCGCCGGCTAATGCGTTGATCTTCAACCTCGGATTGAAAGAGGTTCAAGCTGAGCGTAGTTCATTGAAAAAGCCAAGGGCCGCAGACTGCGGCCCTTTCCACTTTCAGCACACGCATCATGCCTTTCCATCGGACGCCCTCCCGTCGAGTTGTCAGGACCAGAAGCCGGAGCCATCCGGCGCAGTCGACACATGACCGCTTCATCGACGGCCTTCGTCAGGCCCTCCGATTTGCGGCGCTGGGGACCGCGCTGGTGCTGTCCACGGCCCATGCACAAACCCGGCCAGCGCCTCACCCCGAAGACGTCTCACCGACCCACCGGATCGGCGACCTCGAAGTGGTCGCCGAACTGCCCATCCGCCCCGGCAACGTCGCACCGGCCGCAGGTGGCCGCGTGTTTGCCACGGTGCACCCCCTCGGGGCGCCAGCCGCCGCGCAACTGATCGAGATCACCGGGGCCAACAGTTATCGCGCCTGGCCCAGTGAGGTGCTGCAGCGCGGCACCGGGGCCTCGGCGGACGATCGGATCGACTCGCCGCTGGGCCTTCTGGTGGACCATCGCGGCCGGCTGTGGGTCATCGACATGGGCCTGCAGTTGGGCAAGACCCGGCTGTGGAGCTTTGACATCCGTAGCGGCCAGGTGCTGCACCGCATCGAGCTGCCGGCAGACCTCGCGCCCAAGGGCAGTTTCATCCAGGATCTGGCCGTGGATGAGGTGGGCGGATGGGTGTATTTGGCCGATATTGCCAATCCTGGCCTGATCACCATCAACATCGCGACGGGTGAAAGCCGCCGGTTCGGCGGCCATGCTTCCGTGCAGGCCGACCCGAAGGCCCGCATGGTGATTGGCGGGCAGGAGATCCAGTTCCAGGGCGCACCCGCCCAGGTGGGGGTGAATCCGATCACCTTGTCGGCCGACCGCAAGACGGTGTTCTACGGGGCCATGAACGGCCAACGCTGGTATGCCGTGCCAGCCCATCTGCTGCGGCCGGGCGTGAGCGATGAACAGACCGCTGCCGGCATTCGGCAGGTGGGCGCCAAGCCGGTCTCCGATGGCGCCGCCACCACCCCGGACGGACGCCATTTCTTCACCAATCTGAATGCCTCCGGCATTGATGTGCTGGACAGCAAAGGCCAACTGAAGCCGCTGGTGCGGGACCCTCGGCTGGACTGGCCGGACAGCGTCCATCACTTCGAGGGCGGTTGGTTGTATGTGTCGGTGAACCAGCTCTACAAAACGCCGGCCTTCACCGGCGGTGCGGATCAAGGCAAACCCCCCTACCGTGTGATGCGGGTGTGGGTCGGTCAACCCAGCCGTTGACGCCATCACAGTGAGCACCAAGGGGGTGTCCAGGGGGGAGGCGGGGCCGCCCCGTCTTCTCCTGGCCCACACAAGGGGATATGGTGGGCCGATGGCCCCCCAGGGGTGCCGGCATGCCGACGGGTGTCGCACATGCTGCAAACGTGACCCACACTTGATTGGAGACAGCATGCCGCACACCATCCACCTGCACCGTGTCATCAAGGCGCCGCCTGAGCGGCTGTACCGGGCTTTTACCGATCCGGCGGCGATGAACAAATGGCTGCCGCCCCATGGAT
Organism: Roseateles sp. SL47; assembly: GCF_026625885.1. Taxonomy (NCBI): domain Bacteria; kingdom Pseudomonadati; phylum Pseudomonadota; class Betaproteobacteria; order Burkholderiales; family Sphaerotilaceae; genus Roseateles; species Roseateles sp. SL47. The sequence goes on from NZ_CP113068.1 coordinate 1,141,370, forward strand.
TCGTCGGGCAGGTTCACGACATGGATGTCCGCGTGGAGGGGCGCTGGCGCATGTCCTTCACGAACTTCGCGGGTCAGGCCGTCCATAGCTTCGGTGGCGAATATCTGGACGTCAAACCCGGTGCGCGGCTGCGCTACACCAGCCGGTTTGATGACGCCAAGCTGCCGGGGCAGATGACCACCACGGTGGTGTTCAAGGCTGTGTTTTGCGGAACGGACCTCGACATCACCCAGGAAGGGATTCCGGAGGTGATCCCACCCGAAGCCTGTTTCCTCGGCTGGCAGGAGTCTTTGCAACTGCTGACCTTGCTGGTGGAACCCGACATTCCGAACGCCTGACCCAGGTCGGACGGTATCGGTCCAGGGCGTTGCCGATGTCACGGGATGTCAGGGGCTGTCAGGGTCTGGGCATTTTTGGAGCGCTGAAGCGCCGTCGACCTGCGACCCACGCCTTGACCTTGTCGTTTTTTCCTGAGGGCTTGAATCGACCGCAGGGCATCGTTTTGGGGTGTCGACGTTTTTTCGAGCCCATTTCGTCGGTTTTGGGGCGTTCTGCAGAGGGTTCGCGCGGTCCCTCCCGCCCTCCACCCCACCGCACCAGCGCCGGCCCCCTTCACCACCACGCACTGTCCAGATTCCCCGGGTTCAAGGACATCCGACCTGTCGCACTCTCCGAAGAACGGAATCTCCGCGATTCCAACCCGCGTATTTCCAGGACAGAAGGAAGTAAGGAAACAAGGAGACGTTATGCAGAGGCCACCTTTGGTTCATCAGGGAAGCGCGTTGTCGGGCTATTCCTGAAGCGGTTGTGAACAGACCGATCTGCCCCTTAGCATCGCGGCCATGCGTGCCTCTCTGATTCCTGTTGTTCTGGCCCTGTTGGCACCCCTCTGGGGGGCGGCCCCATCGGCGTTGGCGGCCGGACCTTCATCGCCCTCTCCGTCCGCTGTGGGGACGTCGGATCGTTCGTCCACCGATGAAGTCAGCGTCCGCCTGATGTCGGCGGCCCGTTCCGTTCAACCGGGGCAGACCTTGCTGGTGGGGCTGGAGCAGCGCATCGCTGCGCACTGGCACACCTATTGGCGCAACCCTGGCGATTCTGGACAGCCCACCAGCATCCAGTGGACCTTGCCGACAGGTGCGCAGGCGGGTGAGATCCTGTGGCCGGCGCCGCAACGTTTTGATGTGGGGCCCATTACCAATTACGGTTATGAGAACCAGACGGTTCTGCTCACCGAAATCAAGCTGCCGTCGACGCTTCAGACCGGTTCCACTGTGCAACTGCAAGCCGAAGCCACCTGGCTGGTCTGTCGGGATGAATGCATTCCGCAGCAAGCCACCTTGGTGCTCAAGCTGCCGGTGACCGCGCAGGCGGTAGCGTCGGCCGACGCCAAGGCCTTGCTGGACACCCAGGCCGCGCTGCCCAAGGCTGCACCGTTCACCGTCCATGCAGCGGTGCAGGGGCAGCAACTGGTGGTCAGTTGGCCGGCGGATGCTGCTCTCCATGAGCAGGAGGTCAGTGCGGACAAGACCCTGTTCCTTCCGCAGGATTGGGGCCGTATCCAGCATGCGGCCAAGCCTCAGATCGAACGGGTCGACGGCCAGTGGCGGTTGCGCATGCCCGTTGGGGAGCAACCTGCCCAGGCTGGCCAGACGATGGAAGGGCTGCTGCTGCTGCCAGGGAAGGCCTGGGCCGTCAAAACAAGGGTCGACGGCCTTGCAGGCAGCGCCACAACCGCCCCGTCAACCACCAGCGCCCCCACCGATGCAAGGACTCCCCTCACCGCCACCGCCGCCCCGGACGCCCTGAGCCTCTGGGCTGCCCTGGGCCTTGCCGTGCTGGGCGGGCTCATCCTCAACCTCATGCCCTGCGTATTCCCGGTGCTGGCGATCAAGGCGCTGAGCTTCCTGCACGGCGACGCGGGTGAACATCGTCGCCAGGGCCTGGCCTACACCGGGGGCGTGCTGGTGGCCTTCGGGGGGCTGGCTGCCGTGCTGCTGGCCCTGCGCAGTGCCGGATCCAGCGTCGGTTGGGGCTTCCAGTTCCATTCGCCGGTGTTTGTCCTTCTGTTGGCCTGGCTGATGTTTGTGCTGGGCCTGTCGCTGGCCGGTCTTCTGCAGGTGGGGGCAGGCCTTGCCGGCATCGGCCAGGGCCTTGCCAGCCGTGGAGGTCTGGTGGGCAGCTTCTTTACCGGCGTGCTGGCCACCATCGTGGCCACCCCCTGCACCGCACCGTTCATGGGCGCTGCCATGGCCTATGCACTGGCGCAGCCGCCGCTGCAGCTGTTCCTGGTGTTCATGGCCCTCGGCATCGGTCTGGCCCTGCCTTACCTGGCGCTGGCGTTCTGGCCGGCCTTGCAGCGGCGCATGCCGCGCCCCGGGCGCTGGATGGAGGTGCTCAAGCAAGGTCTGGCCTTCCCCATGTTTGGCGCCGCGATCTGGCTGGTGTGGGTGCTGGCACAGCAGGCAGGGCCGCAGGGTGTGCTGCTGGCGCTCTCCGGCATGGGGCTGCTGGCGCTGGGCATCTGGGCCCATGGCATCAGCCGTGGCAGCGCGCGGGTCGGCCGATGGACCGGCGGTGTTGCTGCATTGGCTTCGGTGGCGGCTGCGGCCGCGCTGCTGCCGATGCTTCAGCAGGAGGCCAATGCCAGCCAGCCGGGCTCGGCGCCCAGCGCGGCTGCCCATGAGGAAGCCTATACGCCGGAACGCCTGGCCGAACTTCGTGCCCAGGGCCAACCGGTGTTTGTGAATCTGACCGCCTCGTGGTGCATCACCTGCCTGGTCAACGAGCGGGTGGCCTTGTCCACCCCCGAAGTGAAGCAGGCCTTCCAGACAGGCGGCATCACCTACCTCAAGGGCGACTGGACCCGTCAGGATGCCCGCATCACTGAACTGCTGGCTCGGCATGGCCGCAGCGGCGTCCCGCTCTATCTGTTCTATCCGGCTGGCACGGGTGACGAGGCACAGGTGCTGCCCCAGATCCTCACGCCGGGCATCGTCACCACGGCGTTGCGCGGCAGTGCCACCTGAGTCGTGTGCTTGCCTGAAGCCAGCCCCGCCCTGTGGCGGATGCCAGCGAAGGTGTTTCAAGCCTGGTGGTGGAAGACACCGACCCGGCAGTTCCCTGTGTTCCACCTCGCGCCCCCGGCGCGCTCTCTGGAGATCGATCCATGAAGCTGACCTTCTCGACGAATGCCCCGAAGTTTTTGGGCCACGGCCTGCATTCGGCCACACGGCGCGGCCTGCTGATCGGCGCTGCGCTGGTCGCCGTGATCGGGCCGGTACACGCACAGGCTCAAATCGACCAGGCGGCTCCGGCATTCAGCGCCACCACGGCGGATGGCAAGACGCTGTCGCTAGACAGCCTGCGTGGCAAAACGGTGGTGCTGGAGTGGACCAACCATGATTGCCCCTACGTGAAAAAGCACTATGGCAGCGGCAACATCCCGGCGCTGCAGAAGGAGGCCGCCGTCAAGGGGGTGGTCTGGCTGCAGGTCATCTCGTCCGCACCGGGCCAGCAGGGCCATGTGGATGGTCCGACCGCCATCAAGCTCAACGAGCAGCGCGGCGCCACGCCGGCCAACACGCTGCTGGATCCCAGCGGCCAGATCGGCAAGGCCTACGGTGCGCAGACCTCCCCGCACCTGTTCATCATCAACCCGCAGGGCGTGCTGGTTTACAAAGGTGGTATCGACAGCATTGCCACCGCCAAGACGGAAGACATCGCCAAGGCCGAGCCCTATGTCAAGACTGCGCTGACCGAACTGACGGCGGGCAAGAAGGTCTCGCAGGCCAACACCCGTCCCTACGGCTGTTCGATCAAGTACGCGAGCTGAAGCCTGCGGCGCCTGCGCTTCCTATCCTTCGGATCGACCCGCCTGCTGCTCTAGGGAGCGCTCCCTCATTCGCGGTGCCCCCCGTCAACGGGTGGCAATGATTCAACCGCTAAAGTCCGTACAAAAGAAATCGGGCAGTGCGATGACGGAAGAACGGCAGGCGTTGGGAAAACGTCCGTTCGCTGAGGGTGTGCTGGAACCTCCGGTGCACCTGGGGCGACGGACGGAAGTGATCGGTGTGCGTGTGGCTGAAGGGCGAAGCGCGCTGCTCAAACTGCTGCGCACCCCGCAGCCGTCCGTGGCCGACATGGCCCGGCTGCGTCGGGAATTCGAACTCCCGCAACGCCTGGACCCCCGCTTCATCCTGCGCCCGACCGCCCTGACCGAGCACGCCGGTCGCGCCGGTCTGCTGTTCGATGCGCCGGAGCTCGCCGGCGCGCAAACCCTTCGGCAACGACTGCGCCAAGGCCCACTGGACCCCCAAGCGCTGCTGCGCATCGCCCTGGACCTGGTCGACGCGCTTCAGCACCTGCATGCCCAGGGCCTCATCCATCGCGACCTGGGGCTGGGCCAGGTGGTTCTGCTGGAGGGGGCGGGCAGCATTCCCGGCCGTGTGCGCGTGGCCGACCTGGGCCTGGCGGCCGAGATTGATCGTGAACGTCCCCTGGTCCAGAAGGCTGAACTGATCGAAGCATCGCTGGCCACGCTGGCGCCGGAGTTGACCGGGCGGATGAGTCGTGACGTGGACTACCGCGCCGACCTCTACAGCTTCGGGGCCTCCCTGCTGGAGGCACTGACCGGCGCGCCGCCCTTCCCCGTCAACGACCCGGCCAGCGCCGTCCATGCCCATCTGGCACTGCCGGCCCCACTGGCCACTCGGCGCAACCCCCGCGTGTTCGCGCCGCTGGCTGCGGTGGTGGCACATTGCCTGAACAAGGAACCCGAGGCACGTTATCAAAGCCATCAGGCGCTGCGTCAGGATCTCCAGCTCTGTCTGGCCGCCCTGGAACAGGGACGTGCATTGCCGGGCTTCACGCCGGCCCGGGGTGACATCGCCCTGCGCTTCCAGGCCAGTGGGCGGCTCTACGGACGCGAAGCCGCGCTGCAGCAACTGGCCCAGGCCTTTGAGCAGGCCGCCCATGGGCAGGTTCGCGGCGCCGGGCTGGTGGCCATCGCCGGCTTTTCGGGCATTGGCAAGACGGCGCTGGTGCTGGCCTCGCAGCGCAGCCTGCTGGCGCAGCAGGGCCACTTTGCCGCTGCCAAGTTCAACCAGTATGGCCAGGACCGCCCGTATGGTGCGCTTTTGCATTTGCTGGCCCAGCGGGCCGCCCAGGTGCTGGCGCTGCCCGAGGCCTTGCAGGCACCCTGGCGTGAGCGGCTGCAGGCATTGCCCGGCCCGAATGCCGCCGTGCTGGCCGGGGCCGTGCCCGAACTGCTGCCGCTGCTGCAGCCGGTGCAGGCACTGGTGCCGGTTGGCCCCACCGAATCCGAGAACCGATTCCTGCGCACCGTCAGCCAGGGCTTTGCCGCCCTGGCCCGAGACGGCGAGCCGCAGACCTTCTTCCTCGATGACTGGCAATGGGCCGATCGAGCCTCACGCCGCCTGCTGCGTGAATGTCTGGGCGATGCCTCGCTGACGCACAGTCTGTTCATCCTGGCCTACCGGGACAACGAAGTCCGCCCCGGTCATCCGATTGCGCAGGAACTTCAGGAACTGCGGCAGCAACTGGGAGAGCGTTTCACGCCGCTGCGCCTGGGCCCGCTGGGGCTGGACGACAGCCGCCAGTTGCTGGCGGACAGCCTGCACCGTGCCGGGGAACCCGACGATGCTGCGCTGTTGGAATTGGCCAGCCTCTGCCAGGCTCGCACGGGGGGCAATCCGTTTTTCATGCGCCGCCTGATGGAAGACCTCTGGCGGCGCGGCCTGTTCCATTTCGATGCGGCCCGGCAGCGCTGGACCTTCCTGCTGGAGCGGATCGCCGCCACGCGCATGGCCGACAACGTGGTGGCGCTGATGCTGGAGCAATTGGAGCAGTTGCCCGAAGCGACCTGCGAAGCGCTGAGTGTGGCGGCGCTGTTGGGCGCCACCGTGGATCTGGAGAGCCTGTCGACGGCCATGTCGGCCGACCCGACGCAGTTGGCGCAAGCGCTGCTGCCGGCCCTGCAGGCGCAGCTGTTGGTGCCGGCCAGTGCGCTGTACCGCTATGGGCCGCAATTGCAGGGCCAAGCCAGTGACGATGTTCGTTATGCCTTTGCGCATGACCGGGTGCAGGAAGCCGCGCTGCAGCGCATGGCTGCGGCCAGTCGCACGGGGCTGCATCTGCGCATCGGAAGGCTGCTGCGCCAGCGTCACCAGACGCAATCACCCCAACAGCCGCTGCCGTATGCGGTGCTGAACCATCTCAATGCGGCCCGCATGCTCCTGCGTCCTGGTGTCGACGACGAGGAGCGTTCGGCGCTGGCCGAGGCGAACCGCGCGGCGTCCCGCCGGGCGCTGGAAGCGGCCGCCTTCGAGCCAGCGGCCGACTATGCGGATGTGGCACTGGAGCTGGCCCCGGAGGGCCCCGCTGTGACCACCTGGCGCCACCATGCTGCCCGCGCTGCTTATCTCGCCGGCCGGCCGGAGCGGATGGAATCGCTGCTGACCGAAGCCCTGGCAGCGGCCGCCACGCCGGCCGAACGCGCGCGCCTGCTGGAGGTGCGGATGGAGGCGTTTTATGCCCAGGGCCGGCTGGCCGATACCGTCAGCCTGGGCCTGGAGCTGTTCGAGCTCCTCGGTGCCGCGCTGCCGCAACTCGATCCCGGCCAGCCGCAAGCCGACCTCGCGCGCATGCTGCGACAACTGCGCGAGGACATCGAGACGCTGGGCATCGACACCCTGGCCGCACAAGCGCCGATGCAGGACGAAGGCTGGCTGCTGCAGATCTCCATCGCCGCCAAGATGACGGCCGCCGCCTACATCGTGCGTCCGGCGCTGCTGCCCTTGCTGACGGTCTTCCAGGTCCGTCTGATGGTGGACCATGGCCACGTGCCGCAGGCGCTATCGGCCTATTCGGTGCTGGGCCTGATGTGTGCGGAGTTCCTGGCGGACTACCACTTCTCGCATGCGATCGGACGCATGACCTTGTTGCTGGTGGAGCGGCATGGCTGGGTGCAGGCGTTTGCCCATGCCGGCTTCTCGTTCCATTCCTTCCTGAGTCACTGGGTCGACGGACTCGCGTCCAGCATGGACGGCTTGATGCAGACGCATCGCAATGGCCTGGAATTCGGCAACTTCCGACATGCCGGGCTGGGGCTGTATGTGCATGACGTGCACGCCTTCCTCAGCGGCCAGCCCCTGCCGCACATGGAGACCATGCTGGACGAGCATGTGCAGCGGCTGCAGGCTATGCGGCAACCGGTGGCGCAGGACTACACCCAGGCCCTGCTGGCGCTGGTCCGTGCCTTGCGCCAGTCACCGTTCAAGCCCGCTGAACTGCCAGGTCTCGCCACCATCACACGCACCTACCAGGAGCGGCAGGATCTAACCGGTCTGATGTTCCTGCACGGCTGGCAGGCGGTGATCGCCTGGGTGGGCAATGACCCGGCGACCGCGTGGCGGCATGCCATTCAGTCGCGCGAGCTGTTTGCGGCCGGGCGCGGCATGCATGCGCAGTCGCTGTTCCTGTTCATCGCGGCCTGGGCGAACCAGCAGTTGGCCCTCCAAGGCGAGGCGCCTCGGGACCCGGTCCTGGTTGAGCAGGCGTTGACGGCGCTGACGCGCTGGAATGACGCCCGGCCGGGGCATCTATCGGCCCGGTTGCTGTTGTTGAAAGCCCAGGCGTGCGAGGGGGATGCGCAGGTCGATGCGCTGCTGGCCCAGGCCCTCATCGCCGCCCAAGCGCCCGGGCAGCCCGCCATGGACCGCGCCGCCGTGTTGCGCGCGCAAGCAGACGCCTGGGCGCATCGCCACCCCGATCGAGCGGCACAGGCACGCCAGGACCTGCAGCAGGCCTGGCAGGACTGGGGCATGACGGTCGCGGTGGTGCCAGCCGTCTCCCTTCCTTCCGCCCCTCCACCGTCCCTCACCGAGGGGCTTGTGTCGCACGCCTCCAGCGATCCTCATCTGGGTGATGCCGCCGACCTGAGCAGCCTGATCAAGGCCGTGCAGGCCATCAGCAGCCAGCCCGACCTTGCGGCCCTGCTGCGGCGGCTGCTGGAGGTGGTGGCCGAGAACGCCGGGGCGCAGCGTGCCGCTGTGGTGCTGGCCAGCGGCACCTCTGGCGCCTCCGCATCGACGGCCGCCGGTGCATCCACCGGGATCGCCGCCGGGAGCTCAGCCATGACGCCTGCAAAAGCGATCTGGCCGCCATGGGTGCTGCAGGGCGAAGTTTGCATGGAGGGCCCGGTGCCGGTTCATTTGCAGGAACAACTCGCGCTGGACGCCGCCGATCATCAACTGCCCACCGCACTCATGCGCGAAGTGCTGCGGACCGGACAGCGCCTGTGGTTGCCGGACGCGAGCACTCCGGACCAGCACCCCTGGTTCCGGCGAGGTGTCTCGCCTGCACGTTCGGTGCTGATCCTGCCGCTGCTCAAGCAGGGCCAGACCGTTGGTGCGCTGTATCTGGAGAACCGCGCCGTGGCCGGCGTGTTCACCGAGGCGCGCGTGAGTTTTCTGGAGCTGCTGTGCGCCAACGTGGTCAGCGCGGTCGATAACGCGCGGCTGGTGGCGGAACTCCGGGACCTCAACACCAGCCTGGAACAGCGAGTCGCCCAGCGGACCCAGGAACTGGTGGACAGTGAGGAGCGCCTGCGCGCCGTCCTGGACAACGCGCCGATGCCGATGGTCGTCACCCGTCTCAGGGATGGTCTGATCGTTTATGGGAACGGCCCATCCGTGGCGATTGGCGGTCATTCGCTGGAAGGCCTGGTGGGCAAACCCGCCTTCTCCTTCTACCGCGACCCGGTCGACCGTGACCGCATCCAGCAACGCTTCCGGGAACAGGGTCGGCTGCAATCGGAGGAGGTCTGTCTGTTGGCCGCCGACGGCAGTGAGCGGTGGATGCTGCTGTCGATGGTGCCGGTGAGGTATGACGGTGAGCCCTCGGTGCTCAGCACCTTGGTGGATTTCACCGAGCGCAAGCGGCTGGAGATTGAACTTCAGCGCCTGGCCACCACCGACGCGCTGACCGGGGCGTTCAATCGACGCTGCTTCATGGAGCGGGCCGAGGCGGAACTCGCCCGCAGTCGGCGTTATGGGGCCGCGTTGTCGTTGGTGATGATGGACGTCGACCACTTCAAGCGGATCAACGACACGCTGGGTCATGCGCGTGGGGACGACGCGTTGTGCCGGGTGGTGCAGGTGTGTGCCCAGCTCGTGCGCAAGCAGGATGTGCTGGGTCGGGTGGGGGGTGAAGAATTTGCGTTGCTGTTGCCGCAGACCTCGCTGGAGGAGGCTCACCATCTGGTCGAACGTCTGCGGGAACGCATTGCCAGCAGCCGGATGGATGACGGCCACCATGGCATGACCGCCGTGGTGTTGACGGCCAGTTTTGGTGTGACCGGCATGCGTCCGGACGACACCAGCATCGACGATTTGTTGGGCCGTGCGGATGAGGCGCTCTATCGCGCCAAGGCGGCTGGGCGCAATCGGGTGGAGCGCGCGGCCTGAGCCGCCGTCGGCATCACGGCACCAGCCGTGATGGCCGCGCTCGCTCCCGGTAGAACTGGTCGAACTGGGTGGCGTAATGGACCTGCGTCTCCGGCGTCAGCCATCGCATCAACCCCTTGCGCAGGGTCGCGGCCCCTTCCGGCCGGCCCAGCGCCCGGTCCAACCCTCGGATGGCGGACCAGCCCCAGGCGGTGCGAGGGCAGGCGATGCCGGCCATGACCAGGTCGCTGGCCCCGACGATGGGCACGGTGACCAGATCCTTGGGGTCTCCCATCATCATCAGGGCCATGTCCGAGTCAATGGAGTAGTCCGCGCGATCCAGGCTGATCATCTGCAGCAGGCGCCCGCCGAAATCGCGGGGCGAATAGAGCGCGACATTGCTGTTCGCCGGACGATGCGCCAGCATGTCGTCAATGGCGGTGCCATAGCTGCGGCCGTCGACCAGCGCGCCACGCAGGGTCTCGTCGGCCAGCAGCCGGGGCAGCAGCACCTCACCGGAGGGCATGCGCGGCAGACGGTTCAGGCGGTCCCGCCGGACCACCAGTTGCGGAGGCGGCGTGAGCTGGGTGTTGGTGAAGTAGGCCATCTTCTCGCGGTCTGGCGTCCTCACGACATTGGCCCGGCACACCTGCTGGCCGTCTTCCATCATTTGCCAGCTTCGTTTGGTGTTGGCAATCAGGATGTCATGCTGCACCCCGGGCCACCAGACCTTGAAGTAAGTCACCAGGCCGTTGGTCACCCCGTGAGCGCCTGGTTGAGCGGCGGCGGTGTTGTCTGACGTCAGCCACACGATGCGGTCGATCGCGACCGGCGCGGGGGCCAGCTTCGGTGCAGGGGTGGGCGTCGTGGGCGGGGACGCGGAGGCCGGCAGGGGCTGGGCCTGGGTCGGCAAGGGCAGCAGCGCTATAAGGGCCACTAGGGCCTGAAGGGCGCCATGGGCCACAAGCGCGGCCGGGGCGGCAAGCGTCACAAATGACGGGAGAGCTGCCCACCCAAGTGGCGAACGCCGTGTCGTGGGGCCAGCCGCATGGACGGCTGTGACAGGCACGCCGCTGGACCGCTGGCCGGGCGTCCAGCTACTGGGGCAAGCCTTGAACATCAGCGGCTTCATCCGCGTCGCGAGAAAAATGACAACGTTATCCACGGCCAACAGCATAACGGGAGAGCCCCACCCTCATCATCGGTGGAATGCCCACCAACGGGGGGCGTTGGTCCTGGCTCACTGTAAGCCATGAGAGACAGGCCAGAAACAAAAAAGGCCCCGCCAGCGTGCTAACGCCAGGGCGGGGCTGCTCTTGGAGCAAACGGTCTGGATGGTGTCAGCCGTGCGGTAACAAGGCCTCGACCGACCGAGGAGACAAACGGTTCGGTAGGAGACGCCAGCAGTCAGCGGGCGAGGTTGATCTGGTCGAAGACGCCGCCGTCATCGAAGTGCGTCTTCTGGGCATTGCGCCAGCCGCCGAAGACCTCATCAATCGTCACCAGTTTCACCGGTGCAAATTGCTTGTCGTACTTCTGAGCGACCTTCGGGTCACGGGGACGGTAGTAGTTCTTGGCCGCAATCTCCTGGCCTTCCGGCGAGTAGAGGTATTGCAGATAGGCCTCGGCCACCTTGCGGGTGCCCTTCTTGTCGACATTCTTGTCCACCACCGACACCGGCGGTTCGGCCAGGATGGAGAGGCTGGGGGTCACGATCTGGAACTTCTCAGGCCCCAGTTCCTTCACCGCCAGGTAGGCTTCGTTTTCCCAGGCAATCAGCACGTCACCAATGCCGCGCTCCACAAAGGTGGTGGTGGCACCCCGTGCGCCGGAATCCAGCACTTTGGTGTTGCCGTAGATGCGCTTCACAAAGGCCTTGGCCGATTCGGCATTGCCCCCCGGCTGCTTCAGGGCATAGGCCCAGGCCGCCAGATAGTTCCAGCGGGCACCGCCGGAGGTCTTCGGATTGGGCGTGATCACGTCCACACCGCTGCGTGCCAGATCCGGCCAGTCATTGATGTGTTTGGGGTTGCCCTTGCGCACCAGGAACACAATGGTCGAGGTGTAGGGGGCGGCATTGTTGGGCAGACGCTTCTGCCAGTCGGCGGGCAACAGCTTGCCGTGGTCGTACAGGGCGTCGATGTCGTAGGCCAGCGCCAGCGTCACCACATCGGCATCCAGGCCGTCAATCACCGACCGGGCCTGCTTGCCCGAACCGCCGTGGGAATTCTTGATGGTCACCGTTTCGCCGGTCTTGGTCTTCCAGTACTTGGCAAAAGAAGCATTAAAAGCCTGGTAGAGCTCCCGTGTTGGGTCATAGGACACATTCAACAGGGTTGTCTGGGCCTGAGCCAGCGCGGCACCCCCTAGCAGGGTGACGGCGGCAAGCAGCGATATGGAGCGGCGAAGAGCGTTCACAGGAGGTGGTCGGTTGATGGTGGGGAGTGCCCACTGTAGGCAGGCATACGAAAAAAGGGAACCAATAAGTTCTGCTTTGCTTTGCAGTTTCAGCGGGACCAACGGGACCAACAGGATCAATCGGCCAGGGCGTGGCTGGCACGGGCCTGTTGCACCACTGATCGATTCAAGGGCGGTGCAAAGGTCTCGATGAAGGCGTAGACATAGTCCCGCAGATAGGCATCCCGCCGCACGGCCAGCCGGGTGAGGTTGTCAGCAAAAAGATGGCGGGCATCAATGGCGCGGAGTTGGCGGTCCCGTTCCTCGTCATAAGCAATCGCCGCGACGATGCCGACACCCAGGCCCAGTTCCACATAGGTCTTGATCACGTCGGCGTCCATGGCCACCAGCACCACATTCAGATCGATGCCAGCGGCTGAAAATGCTTCGTCGATATGGCCCCGGCCGGTGTAGCCGCTTTCGTAGGTGATGATGGGATGGCGGCCCAGTTGCGCCAGCGTCAGCGGCTTCCCCTCCGCCGTTTCAAGGGCCAATGGATGGTCGTGAGGCACCAGCACCGTGTGGGTCCATCGATAGCAGGGCAGCGTCAGCAGTTCCGGATGCTGCGCCAGCGCTTCGGTGGCAATGCCGATATCCGCTTCACCGTCCATCAACAGCCGGGCCACCTGCTGCGGTGTGCCTTGCTGGAATTGCAGGCTCACTTCTGGATGGGTGTTGCGGAAGTCCCGCACCGCTGGCGGCAGCGCATAACGTGCCTGGCTGTGCGTCGCGGCAATGCGCAGATGGCCGCTGTCGGCGCGGGCGAAGTCCTCACCCGCCCGGCGCAGGTTCTCTGCTTCCCGCAGCAATCGTTCCACGATCGGCATCACATTGCGGCCCGGTTCGGTCAGGCCGGTGAGGCGTTTTCCTGCCCGAATGAAGATGTCGATGCCCAATTCATCCTCAAGTTCACGGATCTGACGGCTCACACCCGGCTGGGAAGTGTGCAGGGCCTGGGCCACTTCAGTGAGATTGAATCCGCGGCGTTGTGCCTCGCGAACCGAACGCAGTTGCTGGAAATTCATCTTCGATCATTTCATTGGCTTATTCGGTTTCATTATTCGAATCCACCCCTAATCTGTCCTCCAACAAATATCGATAAGCTTTTCTCGGATGTGGTGATGCGCTTATGCTGCTGTCTCAGGGGACAGACATGAGATCTCACGCCATGACGTGGATACACCGAGCTGCACTGCTTGTTGCGGTGTGTGGCGCTGTGCATGCGGCAGCGGAAGCAGTCAGCCATGCAGGATCCGACCCAGTGACCGTGCCGACGAGCCCAGGGCCAAGCCCAGGCCCTGGCCCTGGCAGAGCGTCGTCACCGACACCGGGGAATGAGCGTATCGTCTGGCTGATGCCGCAGATTGACGCCTCACCGGCTTCCGGCAATGCGGGCAATGCACCGAGGCGCGTGCTGACACAGACCACGGCGGACTACCTCATTTCGAATTGGGGTGGACGCACGCAGCATGAGCTGATGATGGCCAACATCAAGCGCAGCCTGCGCATGCTGCAAACCGGAGAACCGGCCTGCATGCTGGGCATGCTCCACACGCCTGATCGGGACGCGCAGCTGTGGTTTGCAGACACACATCTCACGCCCCCTCATCAATTTGTAGTACGCGTCTCCGCACTGGCCCAGGTGCCGCGTAATGCGGCCGGTGAGGTGAGCCTGCAACGTGTCTGGGATGAACGAAAGCTGAGCGGTGCTTTTGTCCAGGGCCGGAGTTACGGACCGGAATTGGATGAAGTGATTCGACGCCGACCAGCGGACACGATGAGTGCCTATGTGACACCCGATGTCGGCGGTAATCTGCTGTCGATGATCGCAGTCGGCCGTGCGGACTACACGCTCGAATACGACTTCTTTCTGACGGACCATCTGGCTGCGCGCGGCGGCGGCGTGGATCTGGTGAGTCTCCCCATCGAGGGCCATGCCGAGCCCATTCTTTCAGGCGTGGCCTGCCCGAAGAATGACTGGGGACAACGTGTGGCCACTCGGGCCAATGAAGTGTTGTCGTCGCCTCAGGCGCGTCGTTTATTGAAAGACGAATTGCTCAACGGACTGAGTGCGAATGCACGGGCGCGATATGGTGCGCGCATCGATGCTTTCTACAACCGTCCGGCCCCGGGCGCGGCGGCTTCCGCTGCCAGTGCGCCCGCCGGCAAGGATCGTGTCAGCCCTCGATCTCCATCGCCGCCCGCACCCGCTCCTCGGTGAGATCGGCCACACATTCCTGCAGGAATCGATAGGCAAAGCCCCGCAGATAGTGGCCGCGTTTGAGCGCAATGCGAGTGGTGTTGGCCGGGAACAGATGGCTGGCATCCAGCCGCTGCAATCCCGCATCCCGGTTGGGCTCGAACGCCATGGCCGCGATGATGCCCACCCCCAGGCCCACCTGCACATAGGTCTTGATGACATCCGCATCGAGTGCGGACATGACGATGTCCGGCGCCAGGCCGGCCTGCGCAAAACTCGCATCAATGCGGGCGCGGCCGGTATAGCCCTCGTGATAGGTGATGAGCGCTTGCTCGGACAGCGCCTCCAGCGTGAGCGGCTGCTGCGTCAGCGGATGGCCTTCCGGCACCACCACCGCGTGCCGCCATTCATAGAACGGGAAGGTCACAAAGGCCTCATCCCGGCCCAGTGCTTCGGTGGCAATGCCGACATCGGCCTCACCGCTTTGCAGCAGCGAGACGATCTCCGCCGGGCTGCCTTGATGCAGCACCAGATGCACGCGGGGATAGGCGGCCTTGAACCGCGCCACCACCTGCGGCAGTGCATATCGCGCCTGGGTATGGGTGGTGGCAATGGTCAGTTGCCCCTGGTCGGCGCTGGAGAACTGCTGGGCCAGCCGCTTGATGTTGCGTACATCCTGCAGCATGCGGTCGACCACCTGTGCCACTTCCTTGCCGGGTTCGGTGAGCCCCAGCAGGCGCTTTCCCCGGCGCTGGAACAGCTCCACCCCCAGCTCATCCTCCAGGTCCTTGATGTGTTTGCTGACCCCCGACTGCGAGGTGAACAGCGCCGCCGCCACCTCGGTCAGGTTGAAGTTCTGCTGCACCGCCTCGCGGACGATGCGCAACTGCTGGAGGTTCATGGCAGGGTCAGGCTGCCTCGGTCAGGCCGAACACGCTCAGGCGCGAGGCCTGCAGGCGCACCTGCTGGCCGTGGCTCAGCGCCAGGGCTTCGGCCTGCTCGCGGCTCAGTTCGGCTTCCAGATGCTCCCCTTGGGGTCCACGCAGTTCCACCCGTGCGGCGGCGCCAAAGCTCAGCACCCGCTCCACGGTGGCCGGCAGGCCCGGCGCATCGGCCTGCGGAATGATCTGCAGCTCATGCGGACGGGCATAGGCCTGCACCAGCCCTTGCGGCTGCGCGTCGTCATGCACCAGCCCCTGCGCCAGCAACTGGTCACCCACCTTCAGCACGCCGCCTTCGGAGCGCCCTTCAAATCGGTTCACCGCACCGAGGAAGCCGTAGACAAAGGGCGTGGCGGGGCGCTCGTACACCTCGACCGGCGAGCCCACCTGTTCCACGCGGCCATGGTCCATCAAGACCACGCGGTCGGCCACTTCCAGGGCTTCTTCCTGATCGTGCGTCACGAAGATGCTGGTGATGTGCAGCTCATCATGCAGGCGGCGCAGCCAGCGGCGCAGTTCCTTGCGCACCTTGGCATCCAGGGCCCCAAAGGGTTCGTCCAGGAGCAGCACGCGGGGCTCCACCGCCAGCGCGCGCGCCAGTGCAATCCGCTGGCGTTGACCGCCGGAGAGTTGCGGCGGATAGCGGTCGGCCAGCCAATCCAGTTGCACCAGCTGCAGCAGCTCATGCACCTTGCGCTTGATCTCGGATTCCGGCGGGCGCTGCTTGCGCGGCTTCACACGCAGGCCGAAGGCAACGTTGTCGAACACCGTCATGTGGCGGAACAGCGCGTAATGCTGGAAGACAAAACCGACTTCACGCTCACGCACATGCGTGTCGGAGGCGTCGTTGCCGTCCAGCAGCACCTGGCCTCGGTCGGCCGTTTCCAGGCCGGCGATGATGCGCAGCAGGGTGGTCTTGCCGCAGCCGGAAGGGCCCAGCAGTGCGGTCAGCTCGCCGGCGGGGAAATCCAGACTGACATCGCCCAGCGCGGTGAAGCTGCCAAACGACTTGTGGATGTTGCGGACTTGGATGCTCATGGGGGTCTTTCTTCGGCGTTCCGCTCAATCAACGACCACGGCGCGCGAGGCGCGCCATTCAACAACCTGCTTGAGCACCAGCGTGGCCACGGCCAGCAGCGCCAGCAGCGAGGCCACCGCAAAGGCGGCGGCGAACTGGTACTCGTTATAGAGAATTTCCACCTGCAGCGGCAGCGTGTTGGTCTGGCCGCGCACATGGCCCGACACCACCGACACCGCGCCGAATTCACCAAAGGCTCGCGCATTGCAGAGGATCACCCCATACAGCAGGCCCCATTTGATGTTGGGCAGGGTGACATGCCAGAAGGTGCGCCAGCCGGAGGCCCCCAGCACGGTGGCCGCTTCTTCCTCATCTCGCCCTTGTGCCTGCATCAGCGGGATCAGCTCGCGGGCCACGAAGGGGAAGGTCACGAACACGGTGGCCAGCACAATGCCGGGCACGGCGAAGATGATGCGGATGTCATGGGCCTGCAGCCACGGGCCGAACCAGCCCTGCGCGCCGAAGATCAGCACATAGATCAGGCCGGCGACCACCGGAGACACCGAGAAGGGCAGGTCGATCAGCGTGATCAGCAGCTGCTTGCCGCGAAAGTCATGCTTGGTAATGGCCCAGGCGGCGCAAACGCCAAACACCAGGTTCAGCGGCACCGAGATCACGGCAGCCAGCAGCGTCAGTTTGATGGCGGAGATGGCATCCGGCTCGATCAGCGACGCCAGATAAGCGTCCCAGCCCTTGCGCAGGGCTTCGGTGAACACGGCGGCCAGCGGCATCAGCAGGAACAGGGCGAAGAAGCCCAGGCCCAGCGTGAGCAGTGCGTAGCGCACCCAAGGGGCTTCGCGGGTGGCGGGGTTGTGCTGGTAATAGCCGGCGCTGCGAGCGCGGCCCAGGTTTGCGGCGGATCCAGCCATCTCAGCGCCTTCCGTCCAGGCCGTTGCGACGCAGGCTCCAGGCCTGCAGTCCATTGATGGCCAGCAACAAGGTGAACGAGAACACCAGCATCACCACGGCAATCGCGGTGGCGCCGACGTAGTCGTACTGTTCCAGTTTGGTGATGATCATCAGCGGGGTGATCTCGCTGACCATCGGCATGTTGCCGGCGATGAAGATCACCGACCCATATTCGCCAACGGCACGGGCAAAGGCCAATGCAAATCCGGTCAGCAGGGCCGGGGTGAGCATGGGCAGCACCACCAGGCGGAAGGCCTGCCAGCGGTGCGCGCCGAGCGAGGCGGCGGCCTCTTCCAATTCGGTATCCAGGTCTTCCAGGACCGGCTGCACCGTGCGCACCACAAAGGGCAGCCCGATGAAGATCAGCGCCACCAGCACGCCCAGCGGGGTGAAGGCCACCTTGATGCCCAGCGGCTCCAGATGGCTGCCCAGCCAGCCGTTGGGTGCATACAGCGCCGTCAGGGCAATGCCGGCCACGGCGGTCGGCAGGGCAAAGGGCAGGTCGATCAGGGCGTCGACCAGCTTCTTGCCGAAGAAGTCATACCGCACCAGGGACCAGGCGAGGATGAAACCAAACACCACATTGATGCCGGCCGCCAGCAGCGCAGCGCCAAAGCTCAGGCGATAGGAGGCCAGCACCCGCGGCGATGTTGCGGCCGCCCAGAAGGCTTCCGCGCCATGGCCGGCGGACTTGAGAAACACTGCACACAGCGGGATCAGCACCAGCAGCGACAGGTAGAACAGCGTGAAGCCCAGCGTCGGGGCGAAGCCCGGCAGCACGCGTCGGCGCTTGCGGCGCGGCGCCGGCGGTGCCGACGCCGTGGAGAGGACGGCTGTATTCATCGGAAGGTGCTCAACGCTTCAGGGACGCCATGATCTGATCGTATTGGCCGCCGTCCACAAAGTGCGTCTTGTAGACCTTGCTCCAGCCGCCCAGCGTCTGGTCGACGCCAAACAGCTTGATCGGTGCAAAGCGTTGGGCGTGCTTCTTGAACACGTTGGGGTCACGCGGGCGGAAATTGTTCTGGGCGATGATCTCCTGGGCCTCCGGCGTCCACAGGAAATCGAGATAAGCCTTGGCCAGGGCGGTGGAGCCCTTCCTGGCGGCCACCTTGTCGACCACGGCCACCGGCGCATCGGCCTCGATGGAAATGCTGGGGTAGACCACCTCGAACTGGCCCTTGCCGAATTCGTTTTCAATCAGCTCGGCTTCGGATTCGAAGGTCAGCAGCACATCACCAATGCCGCGCTGGGTGAAGGTGGTGGTGGCGCCACGGCCGCCGCCGTCCAGCACCGGCACATTGCTCAGGATGTGGGTCAGCAGGTCCTTGGCCTGGGCGTCGGTGCCGCCTTTGGCGATCACGCTGCCCCAGGCGGCCAGGTAGCCATAACGGCCGTTGCCGGTCACCTTCGGGTTGGGAATGATCACCTGCACACCGGGGCGAGCCAGATCGTTCCAGTCCTTGATCTGCTTCGGATTGCCCTTGCGCACCAGGAACAGCATGGTGGAGCTGTAGGGCGCGGCGCCGTTCGGGAACCGCTGGCGCCAGTCGGCGCCGGTCAGGCCCTTGTCGGCGAGCGTGTCCACGTCGGTGGCCTGGTTCATGGTCACCACGTCGGCCTCCAGCCCGCCGATCACCGAACCGATCTGCTTGGACGAGCCGCCGTGGGACTGATTGATCGTCACTGTCTGCCCGGTCTTGGCCTTCCAGTGGTTCACAAAGGCTGGGTTGACCTGCTTGTACAGCTCACGGGCCACGTCGTAGGACACGTTCAACAGCGTGTGCGGCGCGGCGGCCTGGGCGTGGACCGGGTGGACAGCCTGGACGCCCACCAGCGGCAGCGCAGCGGCGGCCAGCATCAGGATCTGGCGGCGGGAGGTCGAAATGGAACTGACTGCGCGGGACTTGTGGATGGGCATGGCTGAGAGACGTAACAATCGACAGTGGGTCGGGCTACGTAGCTTGCCAATAAGTCCTTATTCGCGGAACGATTGTTTAAGTATTTGCTTATCCCGAATAAGCAATAAGCGATCCTGAAGTGGGGGGTGAACGCCGCAGGAGCGTGACGCGGAAGCCCGAAGCGCCTCCCCCAGACCCCGAGGGCCCCACGTCACGTCCTGGGTTTTCACCATGCAACTCCGACGCATGACGCCGGCTGGGCCTTCCATGGAA
The DNA here is from genome assembly GCF_026625885.1 of Roseateles sp. SL47. Classification (NCBI taxonomy): domain Bacteria; kingdom Pseudomonadati; phylum Pseudomonadota; class Betaproteobacteria; order Burkholderiales; family Sphaerotilaceae; genus Roseateles; species Roseateles sp. SL47. The sequence goes on from NZ_CP113068.1 coordinate 1,160,596, forward strand.
AGGTGATCCGTGCAGGCAGTGTGGGCGATGCTCGCGCGGGCCGCCAATCACCAATCGGCCTATGCAAGCAAAAAAATCGCATATCGAGGGGGGGCCCCCTCACTCTGTCCAGTACTCAGCCAGCCACGGCGTCGGGCGCACGTAGCGGGTCAGGTGCTTCCAGCGGTTCTTCATGCCCTTGTCGAACGTTTTGCGGAAGTGATCCCACGGGCTTTCATGCGCCGGTTCCTGCTGCGTCCAGCGTCCCACCAGCACGTCGCTGGGATTGGGCCCGCCCGGGAAGGTCACGATCTTCGCGCCATTGGGCAGCTTCGCTGACTTGAAGTAGCGCAGCGGGAACGGCGGCAGGCAATGCAGCCGGAAGTGGCGCGTCCACAGATGCGGCCAGAACTTGATGCCGCCCGGCACTGACGCGGTCACGAAATGCTGCTCGAAACCGTGACGGTCCGCCACGCCCTGCGGGTCGGCCCGGAACTGCGCCAGGATGTGCGGATATTTGCCCACCGGGAAGCGGAACACCGACGTCTGGCCCAATTTCTGCATCGGCTTGGCCCAGTTGCGGGCCAGCACCACATCGTCCGGAGCACCGTGGGTGAAGTAGCCGTCGATGTTGTCCACAATCACCGAATCCAGGTCGATGAACAGCACCGGGCCCGACAGACCCGTGGTCGGGCCCAGGTCCGAGCCCCACATCACCAGCTTGCGCCACTTGCCCATCGACTTCTTGGGCCATTCGCAACCCAGTTCCGGCAGGTCGTAAGCATCCACTTCGGGGCGAATGCCGTCCTTGTTGTCGGTCAGGCACACCAACCGGAAGTCACCGGTGATGTGACGGCGCAGCATGCCGTAGAGCCGGTTCACATAGTCCGCCCCGTAGGCTGTGCCCCACTTCACGCAGATGACTTGTTTCATTCACAACCTCTCTCAGGACGGATCACCGCCACGATCAAACTTTCGAACTCTAGGGATCCGGCTTGTCGCCCACATCCTCAGCGAGTAAAGATTGGTGAAATGGATCCGCAATAACCCGCGGCTGCGGGCGAAGGGCGACACCATAGCAGAAGCTGACTATTCTCGAAAAACGCGCTAACTCATGCGGCCTTATTCGTTCCCGTAGGAGATCAGGCTTTTTAGAGTCGGGCGCCATGACTGCCGCCGCCTCCCGCCTCCTCACCCCTCATCCTGCCGATCCCGCCGATCCCGCCGATCCAGCGTCGGGGCGGCCACGTGCCACTGTCCGGCCACCCGACCGGACGCAGGAAGCGCCGCTCAGCCAGTCCGCCGCTGGTGGCCGTTCTGAAACCTTCGAGATTCGCCCATTCGGCGGCCCACTGGGCGCCGAAGTCCTGGGTCTGGATCTGGGTCAACCCCTGAGCGACGCCGGTTTCGCCCGTCTGCATCGTGCCCATCTGGCGCACCATGTTCTGGTCTTCCGCGGCCAGCGCATCACCCCCGCCGCCCACGTCGCCTTCAGCCGCCGCTGGGGTCCGCTGGAAGTGCATGTGCTGCGCAATTTCCAGCTACCCGGCCATCCCGAAATCCTGCAGGTGTCCAACCTGCGGGACGAGTCCGGCCAGCCGCTGGGGCTGGGCGATGCCGGTGTCTTCTGGCATTCCGACCTCTCCTACAAAGAAAAGCCCAGCCTGGGCTCCTTGCTGCATGCGCAGGAACTGCCGGCCGAAGGCGGCGACACCTTGTTCGCCGACCAGCATCTCGCTTATGAGCAGTTGCCCCAGGCGCTCAAGCAGGCCATCCAGGGTCTGAAGGCCGAGCACAGTTATCTCGCCCGTTATGAAGAGCTGCGGGCTCGCAATCCCTGGCGCCCCAAGCTCACCGACGCCCAACTGGCCGAGGTGCGGCCCACGGTGCATCCGGTGGTCCGCCGCCATCCAGAAACCGGCCATCCCGCCTTGTTTGTGAGTGAGCACTTCACCACCCGCATCGTGGGTGTGCCGCAGGATGAAAGCCTGGACCTGCTGGCCCAGCTGTTTGCGCTCAGCACCCGGCCCGAACTGGTCTACCGCCACCAGTGGCAGCCGCACGACCTCGTGTTCTGGGACAACCGCTCGGTGATGCACCTGGCCACCGGTTGTCCGCCTGAGCTGCGGCGGCACTTGCACCGCACCACCGTGGAAGGGGATGCGGTTCTCGGCTGAGCGCCGAAGCTGCGGTCCCCAACCTTCTGAGCGCCTGCCCGGCGCTGCCCCACCCGCCCCGTCTCAAAGGCCTCTCATGAAACGATGGATTGCCACGGCGCTTGTCGCCGCCCTGGGCCTGAATGCCCTTCCCGCCCGGGCCGAAGGCCAACTCCGCATTGCCGAGCAGTTCGGCATCGTCTATTTGCTGCTCAATGTGGCGCAGGATCAGAAACTGATCGAAAAACATGGCAAGGCCGAAGGCATCGACATTCGGGTGCAGACGGTGCAGCTGTCCGGCGGGCCTGCCATCAATGAAGCGCTGCTCTCCGGCAGCATCGATGTGGCTGGCGCCGGGGTCGGTCCGCTGCTGACCCTCTGGGACAAGACCTACGGCAAGCAGAACGTGCGCGGCATTGCCTCGCTGGGCAACTTCCCGTATTACCTCACCAGCAGCAATCCGGCGGTCAAGACCATTGCCGACTTCAGTGACAAGGACCGCATCGCCCTACCCGCCGTGGGCGTGTCCGTCCAGGCGCGGCTGCTGCAGCTGGCCTCGGCGCGGCAGTGGGGTGACAGCCAGTTCAACCGGCTGGACCGCCTGCAGGTGGCCCTGCCGCATCCCGAGGCCACGGCCGCGTTGATCAAGGGCGGTACCGAGATCAACGCGCACTTCGGCAACCCGCCGTTCCAGGAGCAGGGGCTGGCCGGCAATCCGGGCGTGCATGTGGTGCTCAAGAGTTATGACGTGTTGGGCGGCCCGGCCTCCGCCACGGTGCTCTACACCACCGAGAAATTCCGCAAGGAGAACCCGAAGACCTACAAGGCCTTTGTGGCGGCACTGTCGGAGGCGGCGGATTTCATCACCCGCCACCCGGAACAGGCGGCCGACATCTACCAGCGCAACGAGGGTTCCAAAGTACCGCGCGAGTTGCTGCTGAAGGTGATCCGCAACCCGGAAGTGCAATTCAAGATCGCGCCGCAGAACACCTTTGCCCTGGCCGAATTCATGCACCGCGTGGGCGCGATCAAGAACAAGCCGACCTCGGTGAAGGATTACTTCTTCGACGATCCGCATAACGCCTCCGGCAGCTGACGGAGCCCTCCGCATGAGTGCCCTGCCTCACCTGATCGACCCTGCGGATGCCGCGCTGAAAGCTGCACGTGCCTCGCTGGAAGCCGGCGCCAGGACCCCAGCGCTTGGCCTGCGACCGGCGGCGGCGCCGGATCGAGCAAGCGCCGCCGCGCCAGACATCCCCCGACTGCAGGTGGACGGCCTCAGCCTCGACTACCGGGTCGACACCCGCGTGATCCGCGCCACCCATCAGGTGGACTTCAGCGTCATGCCGGGAGAACGCTTTGTGTTGCTGGGGGCCTCGGGCTGCGGCAAGTCTTCCCTGCTCAAGGCGGTGGGCGGTTTCCTGCCTCCCGCCGAAGGACGCATTCTGCTGGACGGCCAAGCCATCCGGGGCCCCGGCCCCGACCGGATGGTGGTGTTCCAGGAGTTTGATCAGCTGCCACCCTGGAAGACGGTGCTGGACAACGTCGCTTTCCCGCTGACGGCTTCCCGCCAGAGGGACAAGACGGCTGCCCGCCAGCATGCCCGTGACTGGCTGGCGCGGGTGGGCCTGGCCGCCTTCGGTGATGCCTTCCCGCATCAGCTCTCCGGCGGCATGAAGCAGCGTGTGGCCATTGCCCGCGCCCTGGCCATGGCGCCGCGCATGCTGCTGATGGATGAACCCTTTGCGGCGCTGGATGCGCTCACCCGCCGTCGCATGCTGGAAGAACTGCTGGCGCTGTGGGAGCAGGAGCGGTTCACGCTGTTGTTTGTCACCCATTCCATCGAGGAGGCCCTGCATGTGGGCCATCGCATCCTCGTGCTGTCGCCGCATCCCGGTCGGGTGCGGGCCGAATTCAATGCGCAGGGCCTGACACCGGCTCAGCGGGATGCGCTCGGCCAGCGCATTGAAGCACTGCTGTTTGAATCATGAGCGTCACCTCGTTGCCCAGCATGCCCGGTCCGGCCGGTCTCGATCCCTCCGCGCGAAGCGGCTGTGATGCCTGTGGGGGCGACATGCCCGTCACGGTGGCGGGCGGCCTGCCCGCAGCGGTGGCCGGTGGCGCAGGACGGCCGGGCAGCGTCCGGCACACGCCGTCACCCCGGCCCGACCGGCTGATCGACCCCGTCTCCTACGTGCCGACGCCGCAGCGCGCCCCTGCGCTGTGGCACCGCCTGGTGGATTCAGGCGGATGGCGCCAGGCCAGCCTGCTGCTGCTGCTGGCCGGTCTGTGGGAAATCGCCGCCCGTTGGGCCGGCAACGACCTGCTGCTGCCGACCTTCAGCGCGGCCGCCCAGGCACTGTGGCAGGGGCTGGTCAGTGGGGAACTGCTGATGCGTGCGGGCGTGTCGCTGCAACTGCTGCTGCAGGGCTATGCCTTGGGCGTGGTGCTGGCGCTGGGCCTCACCGCCCTGGCCACCGCCTCACGCTGGGGCCGCGACCTGCTGGCCAGCCTCACGGCGATGTTCAATCCGCTGCCCGCCATTGCCCTGCTGCCGCTGGCCCTGCTCTGGTTTGGCCTGGGCGCCCGCAGCTTGATCTTTGTGCTGATCCATGCGGTGCTGTGGCCCCTGGCTCTGGCGGCCAGTGGCGGTGTCTCGGCCGTGCCGGAGACCTTGCGCATGGCCGGCCGCAACTACGGTCTCACCGGCCCGCGTTATGTCCTGCAGATCCTGTTGCCCGCTGCGCTGCCCTCGGTGCTGTCCGGCCTGCGTGTCGGCTGGGCCTTTGCCTGGCGCACCCTGATCGCCGCCGAGCTGTTCTTTGGCGCTTCGTCGGGCCAGGGCGGGCTGGGCTGGTACATCTTCCAGAACCGCAACGAACTGATGACCGACCATGTCTTTGCCGGCCTGGCACTGGTCATTTTGATCGGCTGGCTGGTGGAGCGGCTGGTGTTCAGCACGGTGGAGCGCTGGACGGTGCGTCGTTGGGGCATGCAGCGCTGATCAAAAAGAAACGCCCCGGCCGAAGCCGGGGCGCGCTCGCATCGGATGACAAGGTGATCAGTTCATCTGGGTCGTCTCAGTCCTCCATCGTTGCACTCGAACAGCAGATACACCGAGCGCGGCCGGTGGCGTGCCCGCCTGACTCCGCGACCGTGCAGGCAGACCCAGCATGGCGGCAGTGGTGGCAATGATGAGCTGCGCACGCTCGGTGAAGGCGTGGCGGGCCGGCGTGAAACGGTGAATCGACATGGCTGCAGCTTAAGAACCGCCTCGGCGACAACGAACGAATGCTTGTTCATATGCAAGTGAGCTTTCCGTTTGCACCCAAGCTCCCGAGTGATGCCAAGTGATGCCAAGCAGCGCCACGGCCAGCCAGGGAGAGTCGATTGCCCGGCGCGGCACCTGGGACCGTGCTGCCCCTCATGCGCTCACGGTATAAGCTGCTGCGAAAACCGTGTTTGGTCGTCATGACCGGATCTGGTTAGGCTGCACGGTTTTGCCCGCGTGCCGCGCTACCCGTGCGGCTGCGACGAGGGCGTTGTCCCCCAGATCCCACCAGGATTCAAGGAGCTTGCATGACCGCCATCCCCTCTGCCCCCGCTTCGACCTCGGCCACGGCGGACCGTCCCGCAGATCCCTCTTCGTCCCGCCGCTCAGCCGCAGACGCCCCGCGCCCTGCCGTGCTGGACCTGATCGGCAACACGCCGCTGGTGCCGGTGCGCCGGCTGGACACCGGCCCCTGCGAACTCTTCCTGAAGCTGGAATCCCAGAATCCGGGCGGCTCCATCAAGGACCGCATCGGCCTGTCCATGATCGAAGCCGCCGAGCGCGATGGCCTGCTGCCGCCCGGCGGCACCGTGGTGGAGGCCACTGCCGGCAACACCGGCCTGGGCCTGGCTCTGGTGGCGCGGGCCAAGGGCTACCGGGTGGTGCTGGTGGTGCCCGACAAGATGTCGGCGGAAAAGGTGTTGCAGCTCAAGGCGCTGGGTGCCGAGGTCCACATGACCCGTTCCGATGTGGGCAAGGGGCACCCGGACTACTACCAGGACCGCGCCGCCCGCCTGGTGCAGGACATCCCCGGCGCCTGGTATGCGGACCAGTTCAACAACCCGGCCAATCCCCTGGCCCATGAAACCACCACCGGCCCCGAGATCTGGCAGCAGACCGGCCACCGTATCGATGCGCTGGTGTGCGGGGTGGGCTCCGGCGGCACGCTGACGGGCCTGTCGCGCTTCTTTGCCAAGGTCCGGCCGGGCCTGGACCTGGTGCTGGCCGACCCGGAGGGGTCGGTGCTGAAGGACTATGTGGAAACCGGCCACTACGGTGAAGCCGGGGCCTGGGCGGTCGAGGGCATCGGCGAAGACTTCATTCCGCCGATTGCCGACCTCAGCGGTGTGCGCCACGCCTATGCAGTGAGCGACACCGAGAGCTTTGCCACCGCCCGCGAGCTCTACCGCGCCGAAGGCATCCTGGCCGGCTCCTCCAGCGGCACGCTGCTGGCGGCCGCCCTGCGTTACTGCCGGGCCCAGACCACGCCGCGCCGGGTGGTGACCTTTGTCTGCGATACCGGCACCCGGTATCTCTCCAAGGTCTACAACGATCACTGGATGTTCGACCAGGGCCTGCTGCAGCGCGCCCATCAAGGTGACCTGCGGGACCTGGTCTCCCGCCGGGCCGAGGACGGCGCGGTGGTGAGCGTGTCGCCGGAGGACACGCTGGCAACGGCCTTCTCGCGCATGCGCCAGGCCGATGTCTCCCAATTGCCGGTCCTGCGCCAGGGCCGGCTGGTGGGCCTGCTGGACGAATCCGACCTGCTGGCCCAGATGCACATGGACGCCCGTCACTTCAAGGACCCGGTGGAGAGCGCCATGAGCCATGATGTACACACCCTGCCGCCCGGTGCGCCGCTGGCCTCGCTGATTGAACAGCTGCGCCGCGGCCTGGTGGCGGTGATTGCCGACGACCAGCGCTTTTATGGCCTGGTCACCCGATTCGATCTGCTGAACCATCTGCGAAAGGGCTTGTCATGAGCCAGGACCATCAGGATTCCCACGGCGCGCCGCTGCGCTTTGACACGCTGGCCATCCACGGCGGCCAGCATCCGGACCCCCTGACCGGCGCGGTGATGCCGCCGATTTATGCCACCTCCACCTATCGGCAGCAGAGCCCGGGGGTGCACCAGGGCTATGAATACGGCCGCACCCACAACCCCACCCGGCAGGCCTACGAGCGTGCCGTGGCCAGCCTGGAAGGCGGGGCGCAGGGGTTTGCCTTCTCGTCCGGGCTGGCGGCCATGGCCACGGTGCTGGACACGCTGGAGGCCGGGTCCCATATCGTCGCCGGGGATGACCTGTACGGCGGCAGCTACCGTCTGTTCGAGCGGGTGCGTCGCAAAAGCGCCGGCCTGCAGGTGACCTATGTCGACAGCACCGATCCCGAGCAGGTGCGCGCGGCCTTGCGGCCCGACACCAAACTCATCTGGATCGAGACACCCAGCAATCCGATCCTGAAGCTGACGGACCTGTCGGCGGTGGCTGCCATTGCGCGTGAGCACGGCGCACTGACCGTGGCGGACAACACCTTTGCCAGCCCCTGGGGCCAGCGGCCGCTTTCGCTGGGCTTTGATCTGGTGCTCCATTCCGCCACCAAATACCTCAACGGGCACAGCGACGTGATTTCCGGTGTGGTGGTGGTCGGTGGCGCGCCGCGCCAGGCGGCGCTGCGCGAGCAGTTGGAGTTCCTGCACAACGCCATCGGATCGGTGTCCGGTCCGTTCGACAGCTTTCTCGCCCTGCGCGGCTTGAAGACGCTGGCCCTGCGCATGGCCCGACACAACGACAGCGCGCTGACGCTGGCGCGTTGGCTGGAAGCGCAGCCGAAGGTGCGCAAGGTCTTTTACCCGGGGCTGGAAAGCCATCCGCAGCATGCGCTGGCCCAGCGGCAGATGCGCGGCGGCGGCGGCATGATCAGCGTGCAGCTGGACACTGATCTGGCCGGCGCCCGTCGCTTCCTGGAGCGGGTGCGCATCTTCTCGCTGGCGGAAAGCCTGGGCGGGGTGGAGAGCCTGATCTCGTTGCCCGCGCTGATGACCCATGCCTCCATCCCGGCGGACAAGCGGGCCCAGTTGGGCATCACCGATTCCCTGGTCCGGATTTCGGCCGGCATCGAGGACGTGGAAGACCTGAAGGCGGATCTCCAGGCGGGCCTGGATTCGATCTGACGACGCAGGCTGGGAGGGGGGGCAGCCGGAGGGCGGCGCAGGGCTCAGGGTCGCCCTCCCAGCAGCCGGGCCGGCAGGAACAGGATCGCCTTCAGCAGGGCGAAGATGGCGTCCACGCTGATGCCGATCAGCCGGAACGGCAACAGCACCAGCCACACCAGCGGCCACAGCACCAGTGCCAGCACGGCCAGCGGCCAGCACAGCACGAAAAGAAACATCCACAGCAGCAGGCTCAGCATCTCGGGCTCCGTCTTCCATGCTCGCCGACCGGGAGGTCGGCGGTCGTGTCACTTTAGGAGGGGGGGCGGCACCGTCCCGGGGGATGCGACGAACCGACGGCGGCCAAGGCCAGGCCGTCTTCCGGAGCGACTGGTGCTGCGGCGCTCGGTCCCTTCGGCGCCTGTTCAACCGTTCAGAGGCCAACCTTCCATAATCGCCGCGCGACCCGTCGGGATGTCCGAAGCACGCTCACCGCCGTTCCAGGGTTGACTCGGAAATCCCATAGGGATGAAGTTTTTAGATCCCGTTTATCCGAAGTTATGTATGATCTGGCTTCGTCTTTTCGGAGAGTTAGATGAGTTCGCTGAATTACCGTCACCTGCATTACTTCTGGGTGGTCGCCAAGGAAGGCGGCTTTGCCCGAGCGGCCGACCGTCTGGGCATGGCGGTGCAAACCATCAGCGCTCAGGTGCGCGAGCTGGAACGTTCGCTGGGGCACCAGTTGCTCAAGCCGGAGGGCCGGGGCCTGGTGCTGACAGAAGCCGGCCAGGCGGCCTTCAGCCGGGCAGAAGAGATCTTCCAGATCGGCCAACTGGTGCCGCATGAGGTCCATGAGGCGGCCACCCAGCGGGTACAGCGGCTGTCGGTGGGCCTGTCGGACGGGTTGTCCAAACTGGCCGCCCATGCGCTGCTGGCCCCGGTACTGGACACCCCCAACCTGCGCCTGGTGTGCCATGAAGGCGAGGTCGACCAACTCCTGGGCGAGCTGGCCTTGCATCATCTGGACTTAGTACTGACTGACCAGCCAGCCCCCGTCAATCCGACACTTCGCATCACCAGCCAGTTGCTGGCCAGCACCTCGGTGGACTGGTGGGGGCCGGCGGAACTGGTGGCTCGCGCGCAGCGCTCACCCAGCCGGCCCTTCCCGCATGGGTTGGAAGATCTGCCGGTGCTGCTGCCCACCCGCCACGCCTCCCTGCGGGCCGGTCTGGAGCGTTGGTTCGAGCAGCATCACATCCGTCCGCAGGTGGTGGGTGAGTTCGAGGACAGCGCCCTGATGAGCGTGTTTGCCGCGCGCGGCCTGGGCGTGTTCCCGGTCAGCCGGCTGGGGGCCGATGACTTGGCGCTCATGAGTGGCCTGCATCTGTTGGGGCAGACCGAGGTGATGGAAGACGTCCATGGCATCTATTCGCGCCGCGGGCAGAACCATCCGCTGGTGGCCAAGCTGCTGGCGGCGTCTCGCCGCCCTGGCCGTGCGGACGGGGGTGTTTCCACGGCGGGCAATGATTCCGATTTTCCTTCAGAAGAATGAGCAAATAGATGGTTTTTCGGAAGTCGAGATTGCCCTAAGGTGTGCTTACGCGCGCGCGGTTTCCAGTCAGGGGCCGGGCGTCTTTTCCCACCCCAAGGAGTTCAGTCATGAGTGACTTCCAACGTTCCCCGGCGTCCCCCACGACCTGGACGCCCACCCCGGCCGGCGGCTCGGTCTTCAGCCAGGGCGCCGACGTGACGCGTGTGTTGCGCAACACCTACGCGTTGCTGTCGATGACGCTGCTGTTCAGCGGTGCCATTGCCACCGCCACGGTCAGCTACCAGTGGCCCGCCCCCGGCATGCTGCTGACGCTGCTGGGCTATTTCGGCCTGCTGTTCGGTATCCACCGTGCTCGCAACAGCGGCATGGCCATTCCGCTGGTGTTTGCGCTCACCGGCTTCATGGGCTGGTCGCTGGGCCCGATGCTGAATGCCGTCCTGAGCCTGCCGGGCGGGGCCAACACCATCGCGCTGGCGCTGGGCACCACCGGTGCCACCTTCCTGGCGCTGTCGGCCTATGTGCTGGCCACCAAGAAGGACTTCAGCTTCATGGGCGGCTTCCTGTTCGCCGGCATGATCGTCGCCCTGCTGGCCGCCGTCGCCAACATCTGGCTGCAGATGCCGGTGCTGGGTCTGGTGATCTCCGGTGTGGTGGCGCTGGCTTCCATCGGTCTGATCCTGTATGAGACCAGCAACATCGTCCATGGCGGCGAGCGCAACTATGTGATGGCCACCGTCAGCCTGTTTGTGTCGATCTTCAACCTGTTCACCAGCCTGCTGAGCATTTTCGGCTTTGCTGGCAGCAGCGACGACTGAGTGCAGACAGCGCTGAGCCCGGCCCCGGGTGGGTCGGGCGCAAGCGTCCCAGCTTCGAGGTCGTCCCTTTGCGGGGACGGCTTTTTTTATGCGGGCTGTCCCGAAGCGCGGCTTCAGAGCGCTTCGGAGGGCGCGTCGAAGGGCAGACGCGCCCCCACCTTGTCGCGGATGCGGTCGATCCAACCCAGTACCGCCAGCGTTTCCGAATGCGGCATGCCCGGGCTTTCGATCTCACCAGCGCGGATGCACCGCATGGCCTCGGCAATCTGATATTCAAAGCCGTTGGTCTTGAACGGCAAGTCCACCGTTTCTGCCGGGTTGCTGGGCCGCAGCCATTGGGCACGGGTCGCCTGCCAGAAGGTTTCCGGCAGCACGATGGCGCCCGCGTCCCCCATCACCTGCAAGGTGTTGGGGGCAAACGTGTCGATGCCGCAGACGAACTGGGCCACCAATCCATCACCGAAGTCCAGGCTGGCCGACACCCGTGCATCCACGCCTGTCGGCGCCAGCACGCCGTGGGCTTCCAGCGCACGCAACTCGGGCACTTCTCCCAGCGCATGCCGCAGCACAAAGCGGGTGGCGTTCAGGTTGTAAACCCCCACGTCGAGCAAGGCGCCCCCCGCCAGCGCGGGGCTGAAGAGACGGCTGTCCGGGTTGTAAGGGGCAGGGAAGCAGAAGCTGGACTGCAAGGCGCGCAGCTGACCGATGCGACCTTGTTGCAGCCAGCGGGCGATCTCCTGATAGACCGGCAGGAAGCGTGTCCACACCGCTTCCATCAAGAACACGCCCTGCGCCTGGGCGGTCTCCACCAAGGTCCGGGCCATGGCTTCGGTCGGTACCAGCGACTTCTCGCACAACACGGCCTTGCCCGCTTTCAGCGCCGCCCTTGCATAGTCGAAATGCTGACCATGCGGCGTGGCGATATACACCCCATCCACCTCGGGGTCGGCCAGCAGCGCGGCGGGGTCCGTGGTCACGCGCAGGGCCGGCTCCCCCGGCTCCGACCAGCGCTGTGCAAACTGCTCGGCCCGATGGCTGTCGCGGCCGCAGACGGCATGCAGGCGGCAGCCGTCCAGGTGCCGGACGGCGTCCGCGAACACATGGGCGATCGCACCGGGCCCGATGAGCGCCCATTGGAAAGTGGAAGTCATGCTGGTGGGCGGCGAAGCCGCGCAAGAGGGGCAGGTAGGCGGATGCTAGTGTGCTGTCCCGCAAGTCACGACCAAAAATGCAACCGATGGATTGACCTGAGACGTTTCCTGTCGCCAGAACAAGGCGCGAAAGACGCGGTTTCATTGGCAGTGACTTGCGGGACAGCACACGAGTTCACGCGCCGGTGGATGGGCGGAAGCCGCCCGACCGGACCCATGCCCTTCGGCTGAACTCCCCCCATGGGCTAGGCTTGCGCCTTTGCCCGATTGCCATCGAACAGCGAGCTCCCCCTCATGAGGATTCCATTTGTCCTGGCCGCCTCCCTGGCCATTGCCGCGCCGGTGCTGGCGCAGACCGTGCCTGCCCAGGCCGCTTCCGCTGCAACGGCCAATGCGCTGATCGCGCCGAGCCCGCTGCCGCTGCAATATCCGCCGTTTGACAAGATCCGGGACGAAGACATCGGCCCCGCGCTTGAACAGGGCATGGCCGAGCAGCTGCAGGAAGTGAAGGCGATTGCCGCCAATCCGCAGCCTGCCACGTTTGACAACACCATCGTCGCGCTGGAGCGGGCCGGCCGCACGCTGGCACGCGCCAACACCCTGCTGTCCAGCCTGCTGGGCGCCGATGCCAACCCGGCGCGACTGAAGCTGCAGGGCGACTTTGCCGCGCGGCTGGCCGCTCATCGCGATGCCATCGCACTGAATCCGCAGCTCTTCGCCCGGGTGGAATCGCTCTGGCAGCGTCGCACCGAGCTGGGCCTGGGTGCGCAGGAGCAGCGCCTGATCGAGCGCCGCTACACCAGCCTGGTGCGAGCCGGCGCCAAGCTGGATGAAGCGGGCAAGGCCCGTATGAAGGCCATCAATGCCGAGCTGGCCACCCTGGGGGCCCGCTTCAACCAGAACGTGTTGGCCGAAGTGAATGACTCCGCCGTGGTGGTGGAGAAGGCCGACGAACTGGCCGGCTTGAGCGATGAGCAGATCACCAGCGCCGCAGCGGCCGCCAAGGCCCGTGGCCTGGAAGGCAAGTATGTGATTGTCCTGCTCAACACCACCGGCCAGCCGGTGCTGTCCCAGCTGGAAAACCGCGCGCTGCGCGAGCGCATCTACAAGGCTTCGGTGGCCCGTGGCAGCCGTGGCAATGAATTCGACAACACCGCGCTGGTGTCCCGCGTGGCCACGCTGCGTGCCGAACGGGCCCGTTTGCTCGGCTTTGCCACCCATGCGGACTTTGTCCTGAGCGACGAGACCGCCCGCAAGCCGCAGGCGGTGAATGCCATGCTGCGCCAACTGGCCCCGGCCGCTGTGGCTGCTGCCCGCCGCGAAGGCGACGACCTGCAGGCCATGATCGACCGCGAACAGGCCGCCCGTCATCAGCCCAGCTTCAAGCTGGCGGCGTGGGACTGGAGCTACTACACCGAGAAGGTGCGGGCCGCGAAGTACGGTTTCGACCAATCCCAGCTCAAGCCCTATCTGGAGCTGCGCAATGTGCTGGAAAACGGTGTGTTCTACGCTGCAGCTCAGCTCTACGGCTTGAGCTTCAAGGAACGCAAAGACCTGCCCGTCTATCACAAGGACGTGATGGTCTATGACGTGTTGAATGCCGATGGCTCGCAACTGGCCATCTTCATTGCCGACATGTATGCCCGTCCTTCCAAGCGCGGGGGCGCCTGGATGAATGCCTATGTGGACCAGAACGGCCTGTTCAACCAGAAGCCCGTCATTGCCAACCACCTCAACATTCCCAAGCCGGCCGACGGCAAGCCCACGCTGCTGACCTGGGACGAGGTCAACACCATGTTCCACGAGTTCGGCCACGCCCTGCACGGCATGTTCTCGAACGTGAAGTACCCGAGCATGGCCGGCACCCGGGTGCCGCGAGACTTCGTCGAATATCCGTCGCAGGTCAACGAGATGTGGGCCACCTGGCCGAGCGTGCTGGCCAACTATGCCAAGCACTACAAGACCGGCGAGCCCATGCCGCGTGAGCTGCTGGACAAGGTGCAGGCCGCCAGCAAGTTCAATCAGGGCTTTGCCACCACCGAATACCTGAGCGCTGCCATGCTGGACCAACGCTGGCATCAGCTGCCGCTGGACCAGGTGCCGTCCGCTGCGGGCGTGATGGATTTTGAAGCGAAGGTGCTGAAGGAAGAGGGGTATGACTATGCGGCCGTACCGCCGCGTTATCGCACGCCCTACTTCAGCCACATCATGGGCGGTTATGCCGCCGGCTACTACGCCTATATCTGGTCGGAGGTGCTGGATGCAGACACGGTGGAATGGTTCAAGACCAATGGCGGCCTGAAGCGCGAGCTGGGCGACATGTTCCGTGAGCGCTTGCTGTCGCAGGGCGGTAGCCAGGACGCACTGACCCTGTTCCGCAGCGTGGTCGGCCATGAACCCGACATCGCACCGCTGCTGGAGCGTCGTGGCCTGGTGATCGACAAGCCCAAGGCGGCCGCTGGCAAATAAACGCAGCGGAGCATGAAAAATGGGCGCCGCAGGGCGCCCATTTTGTTTTCATCGACCTCAGCAGCTCAGCAGCTCAGCAGCTCAGCAGCTCAGCAGCTCAGCACATCTGCACATCTGCACATCCGCGCCGGGAGCACCGGGCACGGAGCTGCTTCAAGGCGCCGGCGCCGCCTCCCCGCCAGACACCACCTGCGCCTGCTCCTTCAGCATCTTCTGCATCAGCGAAAAGAAGCGGTCGTAGAACTGACCGGCCGGGATGGTTTCCGAGGCCACCTTCACCAGCGATTCGGAGGTGGAGGACAGCGGGACGGAGATGGAGCCAATGGCGCTGACGCCCAGACTGGTGGAATTGGTGCTGCGCTTGACGGTGTAGCGGTCCTGCAGCGCGGAGACATAGGCGGTGGAGAGCTTGCCTGCGCCGCCCTCGGGCACGCAGACGATGTTGAAGCTGATCTCCACATGGACCTCGCCTTCCGGCTGGAAGCGCTTGCTGCCGCTGATGGAGCCGCTCTGGGCGAGGTTGATCACATAGCCCTGGCTCAGCAGGGCGCGCCGCGCAGCTTCGCAGGTGTCCTCGACGCTGGCGTCGAAGAGCCGGGAGAAGGTTTCATCGGCCTGGAAACGTTCGTTCTGGTAGACCGAACCTTTGCGCCCACCAGCGGCGTTGTCGTTGCCAAAAGTGGCGCAGCCAGCCAGGCCAACGCTCAGGCCCAGCGCGATGGCGGCTGCAAGCCGGCCAGTCACCAGAGGTTTTGCCTTGCGGCTTGTGAAACCATTGCTTCGAGGCGTACTGAATAAGCGCTGTGTCATCGTCGTCGGGCCCCTGCGGCCACTCACGACATTATCGCCAACCCCGTCCGCCCCGCCCTTCGAGAGCCTGACGGATATGCTGCAAATCTGTAAAGAACGATGTCAGTGCTGGATCTGCGCCGCCAGCAGCGTCTGCCATTCACCGTCCACGCAAGCGCTCATCCGGCAGGCATGGCCGCTGCAGCGGTGCCAATGTTCCTGCGCGGCGGACAGCAGCGCGGGCCAGTAGGGATGATCCCCTTCGCAGCGATTGCGCGAAATCACCAGCGCCACCTCATCCTGCATTTCATGCCCCTGCGCATCGAAATAGTCCAGGCGCGCCCGGACCACCACCGTCAGCGGGGTCGACAGCAACAGTTCGGCATTCACGCAATGCGAGGGTTTGAATGCTGGCGACGCCGGGGCTGGCGCAAAGCGCATGGCGGCCGAGTCGGCGAGTGGGGTCGGGAGGGGGGCATTCCTGGCGCTTCCCCATCGAGCGCGCAATGTGTTCTTGTCCATGGCCGAAATCCTAAAGAGACTGTCTCGCCGCACCTGTCGGGTGCAGGCGCGACCCGTTGTAGGACAGCATGCCGTCGTCGTGCGTCCAACGCGTGACAAACCCCTGATGGCCGCTTGTCCTACAAAGAGTCGCGGACGTGGACGACAGGCCGCCATGTTCGGCATACGTAGAGTTCATCTCAGCACGCCACGGGGCGCCAAGGAGCCAGAGATGGGACAAGCCGACCACTTCCAGACCTTTCACCTTCATGCCGATGACAGCGGTGCCCAGATTCACTGGGCGTCGGTGTCCGACATGGAATCGTTGCTGGGTTTGGAAGCGGCACTGCCCTACCTCACGGACCACGCCCCCGCGACGTTTGCCGAGCCGGCCCCTGCCGTCGTGTCGAATCCCCGCCACGCCGCGTGAGCCAGTGTCTGTCATCGACAAGGAGATCTACATGATGATTCGAGCCACCGTTCTCGCCCTGGCCACTGCTGTGGGCGCCCTCACGATCCTGCCGGGCTGCGCCGTGACCCGCGGTCAGTCTTCCGTTGGCGAATATGTGGACGACGCCTCCATCACCACGGCGGTGAAGGCCAAGTTCGTGGAAGCCAGGACGGTGGATGCTTCGTCCATCAGTGTGGAAACGCTGCAGGGTGAAGTGATGCTGTCCGGTTTCGCCAAGAACGCCACCGAAAAGACCAATGCGGAAGCGATTGCCCGCCAGGTCAAGGGCGTGAAGCGCGTCAAGAACGAAATCGCCATCCGTAACTGATGGCGGGAGACCGCCACCTCGGTCCGCCAGGACGGAGGCCCGGGTGGCGGCTGCCTTCTGTCAGGATTTGCGCGGACGGTCCGCATGCCGGAGCATGTTGACCGTCCGCGCGCCGTTGTTCCCCGTCCACCGCCCCGTTCCAGCGCCTGCCATGGACTCCCACGTTTCCCCGTCCACACTGACCTGCTTTCTGGTGGAGGACAACCCCGTCATCCGCGAGAACCTGGTCGCCACCCTGGAAGAGATGGTGGATCTGAGGGTGCTGGGCCATGCCGTGGATGAGGAGGGCGCCTTGACCTGGCTGACGCAGGACAACCGACCCTGCGACCTGCTGATCATCGACATCTTCCTGAGCCAGGGCACCGGCCTGAATGTGTTGCAGGCCGCCAGCGCCCGGATGCCGTCGGCACGCCGTGTGATCCTGAGCAACTACGCCACCCCGGACATGCGACAACGCTGCATGGCGCTGGGTGCGCACCGGGTGTTCGACAAATCGGCCGAGCTGGAAGATCTGCTGGCCTACTGCCAGTGCCTGGCCGAGCGCCAGGAGCCTGATGCGGCGGATGGCAATGCCGGGCCGTATTGAGCGACGCCCGGCGCAGCGCCATGGCATTCGCCAGTGGTGGTGGTGGGGCCCGTGTTGGCGCTGTCGATGGCTTGATCGGCCCCTCTTACTCAATCAGCCCATTCTTGAGCGCGTAATAGGTCAACTCGCTGTTGGTGTTGAGCGCCAGCTTTTCCAGCACCCGGGAACGATAGGTGCTCACGGTCTTGACGCTGAGCGACATGCCGTCCGCAATATGACCCACCGTTTCCCCTCGCGCCAGTCTCAGGAAGACCTGCAGCTCACGCTCGGACAGCGTGTCATGCGGCGCCTGGTCCTGGGCGGCACCCAGGCCGTCGGCCAGCAGTTCGGCCACGGCGGGCGTGATGTATTTGCGTCCCCGAAAGACGGTTCGCACTGCCGTGGCGATTTCTTCGGGGTCGCATTCCTTGTTCAGATAACCGCTGGCCCCCTGGCGCAGCAGCGTGGTGGCGTAGTGGGCCTCCGGAAAGCCACTCAGGATGAGTACCGGAAGTTCCGGCTTGCGGGCCTTGATGGCCGCCAGTGTTTCCACGCCGCTCTGGTCGGGCAGCGACAGGTCCATCAGCATGACGTCGACGTCGCCAGCGCGGACCAGGTCCAGCGCTTCGCGGCCGGAGCTGGCTTCACCGGTCACACGCAGGTCGACCTGTTCGGACAGAAATTGCCGCAATCCGGCGCGGACAATCGCATGGTCATCAACGATGGCGATTCGGATCATGGTGGCTCTGGTCAGTGGGGCGTCATGCCCTGGGGAGTGTAGAGGATGAGTTTCAAAGACACCGTGGCCAACCTGGGGAGCAAGGCCTGGGCCTTGCCGCTCGGGCTCTTCGTGGCCTTGCTGATGGTGTTGATCAGCGAGTTGGCCTACTTCGGAGCCGTCTCCCAGATGGACCGACTGGTGACCCTGGGCCGGGCCCGGCTGGAGCTTGTCAGGCTGCTGGCGCGGGTGACGGACGCGGAATCAGGGCAACGGGGATACCTGATCACCGGACGGCCGGAATATCTGGACCCTTACCGGTTTGCCGCCGAGGATGCCTCCAAGGGCCTGGACTCCCTGCAGCGCATGTACGGACAGGTGGGGGCCGAGGATGCACAGCGGCGCAGCAAGGAGATTGCCACCGCCGTCAGCGCCAAGCTCAGCGAGCTGCAGGAGGTGCTCAAGCTTTCGCAGGACGGACGCACACAGGCGGCCCAGACCTTGATGATGACGGACATCGGGCGCGACCAGATGGAGCAGATCCGCCGCAAGTCGGCGGAATTGCTGGCGGACGAGAACCAGCGCATCGCCCTGGGAACTGCCCAGGTCTATGACACCCTCATGCTCAACCGCATCGGTGTGGCCGCCATGACGCTGATCAGCATCGTGGTGTTTGTGCTGTTCCTGCGCAAGAGCAAGGCCATGGACAGCCAGCGCGAGCAACAGCAGCAGGACATCCGGGCGGAACGGGACCGGCTGGAGATCGAGGTGGGCCGCCGCACTGCCGAACTCACCCAGCTGGCCCGCCATCTGCAAACGGCCCGGGAGGATGAACGGGCCCGCCTGGCCCGCGACCTGCATGACGAGCTGGGCGCCCTGCTCACCGCCGCGAAGCTGGATGTGGCCCGCTTGCGGCCCAAGCTCCAGGCGGGAGCCCCGGAACTCATGCAGCGGCTCACCCACCTCACCGAAACCCTGAACAGCGGCATTGCGCTGAAGCGTCGCATCATTGAAGACCTGAGGCCCTCCACCTTGGATCAACTGGGCCTGGTGCCCGCGCTGGAAATCCTCTGCCGGGAAACGTCGGAGCGGCTGGGCGTGCCCATCGAGGTCGAGCTGGAAGAACAGGTGCAGTTGCCGCGCAGCGCGCAGCTCACCACCTTCCGCCTGGTGCAGGAAGCCCTGACCAACATGGCCAAATATGCGCAGGCCACGCAGGCCAAGGTGACTTTGAAGCAGGAATATGCGCAGGCCATGGTCAGCGTGGTGGACAACGGCTGCGGTTTTGACCCTGCCCGCATGACGCTGGGCTCGCATGGGCTGCTGGGCATGCGCTTCCGGGTGGAAGCCGAGCGCGGGCAACTTCAGTTGCGAAGTGCCCCCGGGCAGGGCTGCGAGGTCCGCGCCTGGCTGCCGCTGTCGGTGCCG
This sequence comes from Roseateles sp. SL47, assembly GCF_026625885.1. Classification (NCBI taxonomy): domain Bacteria; kingdom Pseudomonadati; phylum Pseudomonadota; class Betaproteobacteria; order Burkholderiales; family Sphaerotilaceae; genus Roseateles; species Roseateles sp. SL47. Next base: position 1,179,701 of record NZ_CP113068.1, read on the forward strand.
ACCGTGGACACGCCCACGGTGGACGTAGGCCTGTTCCTACAACCGGCCGGCACGCCGGGTGACCCCGGATCGTGGCTGCGACCGACCCCACGCGACTGAGCGCCTGCCTACAGTCAAGCCATGGCCCGGGTGAGCTGCCCGGCCGCATTGACTTCCCACGCAGGACCGATGCAAGGCCCTCTCCACACCAGGGCCGAGGCCTTCCCGCGGCCATCGGATCCTTCATTCCTTCAAGGAGCCCGATATGAAGCAAACGCAAGAACACCGCCCGATGTTGATGGTGCTGCCGGCCCTGGTGGCTGCCGTGGCGCTGGCTGCCTGCGGCCGCGAGGACGATGACCGGACGGCCGGCCAGCGTCTGGATGACGGCATCGCCAAGATGGAGCAGAAATCCGATCAGGCGCGCCAGGATACCCGTGAGGCCATGGATGCCATGGGCCAGAAGGTAGACCGTGCGGCCGACAAGATGGGCGCAGAAGCCTCGGATGCCTCCATCACGACCTCCATCAAGGCTGCGCTGGCGGGTGATCCCAAGCTGAGCGCGCTGGACGTGAAGGTGGAGACGAACAACGGCCATGTCACGCTGGATGGCACGGCACCGGATCTGGCCGCCCGCGACCGGGCCGGCTCCATGGCGCTGGCTGCCAAGGGCGTTCAATCGGTCAACAACCGCATCAAGGTCAACAGCTGACCCAGCTCATCCCGTGCGAGTGAGGACCGCAGTGAGCGGTTGAGGCCCTCCACGGTGGCCGCGTTTTGCGCCGAACCGTGAGCGCCGCACGTTGAGCTCCGCACCCTGAGCGGCCCTCCACCAGCCCCGATGCCGGTCCTGGACAGCCTCGGGGCTTTTTCCATGCACACAGAGGCCAGGAACTGGAGCCACCCGGTGCCACAACTCATCCGCACCGCCCCGTCTATCTCCGGGGCCCGGCTGAATAGGAGTACCAGATGTTTCGCGCCCATTCCCCCACCCCAGGCCCCGTGCAGCTGCACAGCACGGGCGCCCCCTCCGAAGCTGTGCCGCAGGAGCTTGCGTATGCGGAGGTCGCCCTGCCAAGTCCCCCGCAGAAGCTCACCGATCCTGATTTGATCACCTGGAAAGGTCATGACACCTGCTCCACGCTCGTGCCGGATCGGCTGCTGGAGATTCCGTCGCGTTTCGGGCTTCCCCCTGTTCATGAACTGGCGCAATTGGGCGTGACACACGCCACGGTGGCCAACGCCACTTTGCTCCCGGCCGTGGAGGGAAGGAAATGCATGATGGTGTTCGGGAGCCCTGGCGAATCCACCACGGCAGACGCCAAGCTTCGAATGGCGAAATTGTGTTGTGGTCTGGCGGATCAACGGGTGGGGCAGATCGTCTTTGCGATCAAACCGAAGGTCCTGCACGTCGACACCTTCGCGTCGGACAGATCCGTCACGCTTCCGGCAGACCGAGGTCCGTTGACGGTGGATGTGCAGAAGGTCGCGCCCTCCATGTCGGGTGCGCCGGAAGCGCTGGCGCTCTCGGTCACACTGCCCACCGGAGAAACGGAACGGACGGATGAGATCGGCCTGTGGCCGGTCCGGTTGGAGGGGGCGACGGCCGAAACCCTGCACACCACCATCAAGAACCTGCATGAGGCCGCAGGCAGGGAGATGGTGGCCTTTGGGTGCCGTGGTGGCAACACCGAGTCGGGCATCCTGGCGATCCTTTATGCCCAGCGTCTGACGGCCGAGGCCGTGTTCAAGGACGGTGAGGCGCCCAAGGCGAGCGAGCTGGTGAGTGCGAGCACTCGCTGGACCCAGCTCTGCAAAAGGGTGCGTAGTGACCAATTCGCGGCGAAGTGCTCCCCCACCCTCCTCCAGGAGCACGCCGAGCTGCTGGAGCAGGAATTCCGCCAACGTGGTGAGTTCAAACCGGGCTTGGTGCCCCCGCCAACACACCCCAAGCCGGCGCAAACTGCGGCTCGGACTCACACCGCTGCAACGGCTGGGGTCGCTTCAAACGCTTCAACCCCTTCAACGACCGAGGCGATCGCCGCCCACCGAGGCCAGGCGCTTCGCCTCCAGGGTGCACTGAAGCCCCCCAAAAAACCGATGGGCGCGGTGCATCCGCCCGGACATCTTCACAACGCGGTGACGGGAGGGAAGCCCCAATCAGCCGGGACCCACAACGCCGCGACCGTACAGCGCGAGCTCGACGATACGGGTTCCGTGTCGGACGGTTCCGATTCCCTCTACTCGACCGTGAATGACGCACTGTCGGTGATGTCCGACGATTCGACCACCGCACCCCAGTGGGTGCCCGTGCAGGTGGAAGGGCAGACATTGCATTCCTACGCCCGTTTGAATCAGACCCCTCTCAAGGACCACTCCCGCAACTTGTACGGCGCCGCTTCTGAACTGCCAGCCGCCGGGGCCGGGGCTGCCGCTGCGTTGCGAAACGCGTCACCGGCAGTGATACCCACCGAAGGACTCTATTCGGTGGCCGCTGCGGAGGAGCCCAGGTTCAAGGCGAGCACCGCTCAACTACGTCGCTCCATTCATCACACCGGCATCTCCCTGAGGCGCGCTGACACCGCCCCTGCGGACTCGCCCAAGTCGGATCGATCCAGCCTGCCTGGAGCCGCATGGTTGTCTCGAACTCATCCGTCCAGTGGCGAGCTGACGAGCTATCTCCAGCATGTCGCCACCCAGTTCGTCCAGGAAGCCAGGCGCGGCCCCCTGGGTCTCTTTGCCAACAAGGAAACCTACGGCGTGGGTAAGGCGATTGAGTCGGTCAAAAGCCTGGCTGTGACGGGCGGCAATCGATTGGCACTTGCCGAAGCGATTGATCAGTCCTTGTCTCAGGCAAAAACTGATGAAGACCTGGAGGCATCGATTGCACTGCTCGAACGAGCAATGTTCAGTGAACTGAACAAGTGCTTCGAAGAACTGGGTGATCCTGCTCAAAAGAACACCTGGCTTCGTCGCAGCCAGCAGCGAAAGGAACTGTCTGGTGCTATCCAGTCGATGGCCGAGGATCTCCGGCGGATCGAAGCCGGACCCTTCCTCACAACTCAAGCAGCTGAACAGGCTGCAAGGCACGCGCAGGGCATGAACATGACCTTGATGGCCTTGAACGCGCTCTACAAGGTGGGGAACGACCCCAGTCGGATTCGATGAGGAAAGGGCACCGGCCCCCTCTCCCGTGGGGAGACAGGGGCCGAGTGTCCGTTCTGCCCGGCAGCCACCGGCGTCGCGGCTGCCGACGCCCTGTCAGCGGATCAGCAGGTCTTCGGCCTTCTTGCCAGCGGCCAGTGCGTCCTTGAACCAATTGGGACGCTTGCCCACACCGGTCCAGGTACGGCCTGCGCCGTCGTGATACTTGGGGCTGCCCATGGATGCGCGGCCGGCGACGCCACGCTGGCCAGCCGCCTTGCGGCCGGGCTTGCCGGCAATGCCGGCCTTGGCGGCACGGCCTCGGCGGCCCGACGTCTTCACGCTGGCGCCAAACAGCTCCTCGGGGGTCAGCCCGTAATGGTCGATGGCTTCACGAATGCGGGCCACCACACCAGAAATCTCCTTCGTCCGAAGCGATTCAGCTTCCTTCTGGAGTTTTTCGATTTGACTGAGCACTTGCTTCAACGATTTGGGCATTGATCTACTCCGGATCACGCGACGGGCCTCAGGCTCTATGTCGCATTTGCCTCCCAGGCGGGACTTTAGCGCGTTTGAGATTGCAAGTGGAATCGCGTTGTCGCTTGTGCTAAGTCAATGCATGAATACTTGGCATCTCAACATCCGCGAAATCAGCCTGAAATCATCGCTTCATGCTTGTTATCAAATCGAGAATGGCTCTTCCGTGAGGTGTCGAGGAGGAACACATGACCGAGCCGGAGAGCCAGGGCGCGCCGGAATCACGAATCCGCATTCCAGGTGGGGCTGCCACTGCACAGCAGATTTTGGAGGTCAGGGCAGTGTTGGTGTCGCAGTTGTGGGAGGCCCTTCGAATGCCTCTGACCATGGCCTGGACCGAAGCACTGGAAGCGGGTTGGCTCGTCTTTTGCGGCAGCCTCACGCACGCCAGTCGCCATGGCATTGCCGAGCAGGAATGGACACTGCGTCAGGCGCTGTTCGAGCGTCTCGGGTTGATGGGCAATGGTTTGGCGGCCGACCTGCTGGCGCAAGGCGATGCCGCTTTCATCGAGTGCTGTGGCGGCCGGCCGCCAACCCTCTGGCCGGAGCGGCGCCGGGAGGTGATGCAATCGCTCATCACCGCGCTCAAGGCTGGCGATTCAGCGGCGGCGCAGCGTGAGGCGCTCATTCAGGTGGAGTTGGACCGATATGAATTGATGGCATTCATCGCTCCATAAACACCCAGAGTGGCCATGGGGACATGACATCGGATTGATGAACAACAAGCTTCCGCACCGGAGCGTCGCGGCGACCTGCCGTCGTGGGAAGGGCCTGTTTACAGTAGCCAGCCCGACCGTTTTCCCGTTGCCCCATGGTTCAAGCTCCGCCGATCAATACGCCGACCTATTTGCGATTGAGGATCCAGATCCGCGAGGACATCATGAGCGGTCAGTGGGCGCTCGGCAGCCACCTGACCCTGCGAGGTCTTGGTGCGCATTACCGAGTGAGCAATGTGCCAGTGCGCGAAGCGCTGCTGCAATTGCAGGGGGACGGCCTGGTGGAGATGCGAATGAACCTGGGCGCGACGGTCACCGTGGTGGATGAATCATGGCTGCGGGATTTCCTGTCCGTTCGCGATGCCCTGGAAGCCATGCTCACTCGCAATGCCTGTGAGCGGCATCGTGTGGAACAGCTCGCCTTGCTGGGGCGGCATCAGCGCACGCTGGCCAAGGCCGTGGAGGAGCAGGACTGGGAGTCGATGTTTGCTGCCGAGCGCCAATTCACCAGCCGCCTGTATGAGACCGGCGGCAATGCCCATGCAGCGGGGGTACTGGAACCTCGCAACTGTCTGCTGGAAGCTTTTCGGCGCTCCAGGCCGCCGCTGGCGCCTGTTGATCCCCCTCGGTGGGCGGAGCGCTTGCATCTGCTGTGTGATGCGATCAGCCGCTCGGACACCGACACCGCCTGCTCCCAGGTGGCGCAACATCTGGCGGCATTGCGGCTGCATCTGACGCGGCTGCTTCGTTCCCCTGAGCGGGCAGCCTCACGGAGACATCGGGCTGAAGCCTGATGGCTCAAGGTCCGGGTGCCGCTCCCGCCAGGCGCGCAGGGCTTGCCGGTAACGATCCATCTCCAGGTCGTGGAGATCAAAAATGCAGGGGTCGCAGCCATTGCCGCAGCAGGCGTCGAAATCCGGCTGCGGCGGCGGGACGGGCATCGGGTCCGCGTCGACAGGGCGGCCGTCGGGGAGCGGGCTGGGGGATTCCGGCGCAATCATGCGGTGATTCTGCCAAAGCCCCCCGGCCTTCTCACGACGGGCTGACCGTCACCTTCCATCCCGCGTCGGTCTGCTCGGTGGTGATGCCCACCGGCAGGAAGCGCTGGATGGTGTCGAAATTGGTGGTGGCGTGTTGCGTCAATTCCGTGGCGGTGTAGGACGCCGCCCTCCCGCGTTTCCATACCGCCAGTGCCAGCGGCAGCACCCACTGGTCCGTCAGATGCGGGCCCAGCGCGCCAGGCAGGCGCTGATAGTCAGTCAATTCCTTGACCAGCCGCTGCGAAACCGCTTCCGCTGTCACCCCCTTCTCACCCAGCTGCGTGAAGACCTCGGTGACCTGCTCATGGGTGAGCGTGGCCATCAGCGCGTTCCCCGGCCCCTCGTTCTGCCGAACCGGGAGGATCTGGCGAGGATCAAATGTCCAACCCAGCGCCGACGTCAGTTGCTCCAGCTCCCGCTGCGGCACGTGGCGCGGCAGGCCCGGGGCCATGCACTCGGCCTGGCCGGACAGCAGCGGGCCGCGCGCCATCAGGTCAAAGGGCTGAAGACGTTCGGCCGCTGAGGCCAGTGCCACCTGCACCTCTCCCCCGCCGGCCGGGTAGAAGCCGGCGCGGCGCAGATGCAGATCGGCGTCGGAGCCCAAGCGGCGCAGCAGCGGCGCATAACTGCGCTGCAGGAACTGGAAGGACGGCGCCATCGGGTTGTGCGTCCCGCCCGACAGATGCAGGGTGGACGGTCCATCGGCCAGCATCAGGGCCGGCCACACCGTTTGCAGCACCAGCAGGCAGCTACCGGCCGTGCCCACCTGGAAACGGTAGTCGCCGGACCGCACCGGGCCCGGGGCAAAGCGCAACTGAGTGGATTGCAGCGTGTCGCCTTCCACCTCCGCGCCGCTGATCTCGGCCGCCGCCCGCACACAGGCCAGATGCTGCCGCATCAGACCCGGCTTGGCGCGGCCAGCGCGGATTCGATCCAGTGTCACCGCCTGGCCCGTACACATGGCCAGTGCCAGCGACGTGCGCAGGATCTGCCCGCCGCCCTCCCCGGCGGCTCCATCGATTTTGATCATCTTCTTCTTTCCGTTGTCTGGCGCAGCCTCCTTCAGCCGATCAGCCGGTGAGCCGATCAGCGGGTGAGCCTGTCATCCTTTCACGCAGACCACCTGCTTCAAGGTGTGCACCACCTCCACCAGATCCTTCTGCGCGTCCATCACCGCATCAATGTCCTTGTAGGCCATCGGAATCTCATCGATCACGTCGGCGTCCTTACGGCATTCCACGCCTTCGGTCGCCTTGATCTGATCGTCCACGGTGAACATCTTCTTCGCCTTGGTACGGCTCATCACGCGGCCGGCGCCGTGGCTGCAGCTCTCGAAACTCTCCGGATTCCCCAGGCCACGCACGATGTAGCTGCGTGCCCCCATGCTTCCGGGAATGATGCCCAGCTGGCCGCGCTTGGCGCTCACCGCGCCCTTGCGGGTCACAAAGACTTCTTCCCCGAAGTGGGTCTCCTTCTGCACATAGTTGTGGTGGCAGTTCACCGCTTCCACATGGGATTCGAAGGGCTTGGGAATGAGCTTACGCACCGTGGCCATCAGGTTGGCCATCATCACTTCACGGTTGCGCATCGCGAATTTCTGGGCCCATGACACCCCGCGGACATAGTCACCGAAGTACTGGGCGCCTTCCTCGAAATAGGCCAGGTCCTTGTCCGGCAGATTGCGCTGGTTGCGTTCTGCATCCTTCTTGGCCAGTTCGATGAAGTGAGTGCCGATGGCATTACCGACACCGCGAGAACCGGAGTGCAGCATGAACCAGACAAAGCCGGCTTCATCCAGGCAGATCTCAATGAAGTGATTCCCGGTTCCCAGCGTGCCCAGGTGTTTGCGGTTGTTGGTGTTCTTCAGGCGCGGGTGCAATTCGCACAATGCGTCGAATTCCTCCACCAGCGTGCTCCACATCTGGTCCACCAGCGCCGGCGGGTTTTCCCAGGCGCCCTGGTCGCGGCCGCGGTGGCGAGGCGACGAGCCGTGTGGAACGGCGCGTTCGATCGCCGAGCGTAGCGGGCCCAGGTTGTCGGGCAGGTCTTCGGCGCGCAGCGTGGTCTTGGCGGCCATCATCCCGCAGCCGATATCCACGCCCACGGCCGCCGGAATGATGGCCTTGATGGTGGGAATCACCGAGCCGACGGTAGCGCCGATCCCCAAGTGCACATCCGGCATGGCCGCCACATGCTTGAACACCACCGGCAGGCGGGCGGCATTGGAGAGCTGCTGCATGGCTTCCGGCTCCACCGGAACGCCCTGGGTCCACATCTTCACCGGCACACCGCCAGGGACTTCTTGCGTCTTGTAGTTCATGTTTTTCTCTTTTGATCAGGTGTCCTGCTTAGCGCAAGGCCTGTGCCAACAGCTGGGCGTTGTCGCGAAAGAATTCTAAGTTCTTGATTTGCAAAGAATATTTGAATCTTCGGCGGAAGTGGTTGGAACACGCAACCGGCTGCGAATATTCAAAACGAGAAAGATGGCTAGCTCATTTAGCGTATGGGCTCGCGCTGCGATGCCGGCACGCATCGGCAGGCTCGGGAGAGCCGTGTGCCCTCTTTAGGGGATTGCAGCGAAGCGTCCCAGCAACCATGGTGCATAGGGGCACCACAGTGGGGCAAAAGACGCAGAAAAGCGGTCTCCAAGCCGCCAGGCACTCACCAAATTGACATCTGACACCTCAACGCTGCGCCAAGGCGGGGCGGGTGGGGGCATGGAGACTTCAGGATGAAAATCGCCTACCTGATCAATCACTATCCCAAGGTGAGCCACACCTTTATCCGGCGCGAGATCATCGCGCTGGAACGGCAAGGGATGGAGGTGCTACGGGTGGCCGTGCGCGGTTGGGATGACGCCGCGCCGGACCCTCAGGACCAGCAGGAAAAGACCCGCACCCATTACCTACTGCGCGGCGGGCTGTTGCCGCTGCTGGGGGCGACCGTATCGGAGGCGCTGGCGTCACCCGCGCGCCTTTTCAAGGCGCTGGCCCTGGCGCTGCGCCTGGGTCACCGGGCGGACCGACCGATGCCGCTGCACCTGATCTACCTGGCCGAAGCCTGCATGGCCCTCCGGCTGCTGCGTCAACACGACATCAGCCATGTCCACGCGCATTTCGGCACCAATTCCACCGAGGTGGCCTTGCTGATTGAAGCCTTGGGCGGGCTGGGCTACAGCTTCACCTGCCATGGCTCGGAAGAGTTCGACAAACCCGAATCGCTGCATCTGGGCGAAAAGATCCGCCGTGCGCGATTTGTGGTGGCCATCACCTCCTTCTGCCGCAGCCAGGTCTACCGCTGGGTGGACCATGCCCACTGGCCCAAGATCGAGGTGGTGCGCTGCGGGGTGGATCCCGCGTTCCACACCTTTCAGCCGGTGCCGGCCGCCGGGCGCCGGCTGGTGGCGGTTGGCCGGCTGTGCGAACAGAAGGGGCATCTGCTGCTGCTGGAAGCGGCGGCCCGGCTGGCGGCGGACGGCGTGGATTTTGAGCTGGTGCTGGCGGGGGACGGTGAACTGCGCGGGCCCATTGAAAAGCGGATCGCCGAGCTGAAGCTACAGCGCCATGTGCGCATCACCGGTTGGATCGGCAGCGATCAGGTGCGCGAGGAGATGCTGGCGGCCCGGGCGCTGGTGGTGTCCAGCTTTGCCGAAGGGCTGCCGGTGGTGGCCATGGAAGCGATGGCGCTGCGTCGGCCGGTCATCAGTACGGCGATTGCAGGCATTCCGGAGCTGGTCGTGCCCAAGGAGAACGGCTGGCTGGTGCCTGCGGGCGATCCCAAGGCCCTGGCACGCGCCATGGCGGCTTGCCTGGCGTGTGACGACCCCACGCTGCAGCGCATGGGGGAGGCCGCCCGCCTGCGGGTCATGGCCAGCCATGATGTCGACCAGGAAGCGGCACGACTGGCGGTGCTGTTCCGGGAGCATGTGCAACCCACTGAAACCGCTTCGGGGATGAGGACATCGGCCCATGGCGTGGTGGTCGGTGGGCACGGGGACTGAACGGCTATCGCCTAGCCCTTATCCGCCATGGGGTGGCAGCGGTGGCTGGAGCCGGTCGATAAGCGGCAACAAGCGGCGACCAACGGCCAGCCAGCAGCCACCGTTGACTGATGAATGTTGACTGATGAATGTTGACTGATGAATGTTGACTGCTGACTGCTGACCGGTTGAACTCAGTCCAGTGTCTGCACTTCATCATCCGGATGTACCGGTTGGCAGTCGTCGCCCAGCGGCGTCCATCCCCGGTGAACCACCACCCGGCGCTCATTCAGGCACAACTCCACCCGCTGTGCACCGGGCGCCTGCTGACGCACGAACCGCTCCAGCGAGTCCGGCAGGCTGACGCGCATTCGAAGTGCGTAGAGATCGTCCAGTGGATGGTCGTCCATGTGCAGCAGCGGCACCCACTGGCCGATGAACATCAACCCGTGGGACCTCACCTGCACATCCGTTGGCTGATAGTCCTGGGACCGGAGCCACGCCTGGGCTTGGGCGCGGTCGTAGCGAGGCGTGGACACAGGCACGGGGACTGGCCCTTGCCCTTGCCCTTGCCCTTGCCCTTGCCCTTGACGTGTTCCTGTTCCTGGCGCCTGCGTCTTCACCTGCGGCTGGCTGTGAGGGTCCCAAGCCGCAGCCAGCATCTCCGCCACCCACTGATTGCAGTTCTGGTAGCGCAGGCCATAGGCATAGGCGTTGGCACTGTAGCGGTCGCTCAGCAGCCGCAAGGCGGTGGCTTTGTCCAGGGCGCGATCGTGCAGTGCTTCGCCCGACTGCCACCTGCCCGAGCCACTGGCCACCCCACCGCCTGCGTCTGCGTCTGCGTCTGCTGGCCACGTGACAATGGAGACAAAGATCGGGCCGGTGGCCTTCCCAGCCAGGAGGAATGCGGCCAGTCCTTGATCAAACAACCGGGGGCGCGACTCGTCGCAGACGTAATAGAGCTGGCGCACGGACCAAGGCCCTTCCGGGTTGTCCTTGAGCGCCAGCCCGGCGTGTGAATAGCGGATGCCGAACCGACGCAGGTCGGTGCCGGCACGGGACACAAGGGCGATGTTGGCGCCGTCGCGGGCCAATTCCCGCATCACGGTGGCGGTGAAACGCAGGATCAGATCCTGGTCACCTGCCGAAACCGCGTGCGAACGCTCGCACAGTCCCAGAGATTGAGCTTGTGCGGCCAGCGGGACGCTGAGCAGCAGCGCAGCGACCCCCCTCCCGCTCAGGGAGCGTCGAGGGGGTAACGGTGTGTCGCCTCCGAACGGGTCATCGAGGCGAATGGGGGCGAACAGAGCGAACAGAACCAACAGGGCCGCTGGTCAGATCTTCACCACCTTCGCGCTCATCTGCTGGCGCCACCCGTCGTCCAGCACCAGGAAGAAGGGCCGCTGCGACGCGTCATCGGAAAACTCCAGACCGTAGGTCCGCTCCTTGACCTGCACCCGCTGGCCCTTGGCCAACGGCTGCTGTTCCAGCGTCTTGCCGGGCACGTAAAGATTGAACGATTGCAGCGCTTCCGGCGAGACGCCCTCGTCCGCCTGCAGGGCCACCTGCATCACACCCGGGCGGTCCTTGGCCTCCGCCACATCCACCACCCGGTAACGGCCCTGGCCCACCTTGCGGTCGTCCTTTTTGGAGCTGTTGCTGGAGGAGCCGATGGAATTGGACACACTGCCAGAGGATTCAGAACCCGCGCTGGAGGCTGAGGAGACAAAACTCTCGGCATGGGCGGCGAGGGAGGCCAGTGCCAGGGTGGCAGCGGCGGACAGGGTGGTCAGGCTTAAACGCATGGCATCAACAGGCACAGTGGCGGACGGCATGATTAAAACAGAGTGATGTGTACGGTAGTGGTGCAGCAGGTGTGCGGCGTGTATGCGGCGTGTAGAAGTTGTGACCACATTGACCAATTGGGCAGAGGCTCACCATGGCCCGCAGATCGCATCGCCGGGTGACCGCCGCTGCGCCATGGCGTCCACCAGGAACTCCACCAGCGCCCGGGTCTTGGCCGCCAGATGGTGCCGGGTGGGAAACACCAGCCAGATGTCGGCCGGTGGCAGGCTCCACTCCGGCAGCACGGGAAGCAGCCGCCCCTGCCGAAGCGCCTCGGCGGCGTCCCACTGCGACCGCATCACGATGCCCCGACCCTCCAGCGCCCAGGCCATGGCCGAAGCGCCGTCATTGGTGCTGAGGGGCCCCCGCACCTTTACCGCTTCCTGCTGTCCGCCCTGTGTGAGGTGCCAGGTGCCAAAAACCTCATCCCCTTCGCGCAGGAACAGGCAGGCATGCCGGGCCAGGTCCCGGGGAGACCGCGCACGCCGGCGCGGGCGAGGTAGGCCGGGGCCGCGCACAGGACGCGCCGGTTGTGGGCCAGCTTGCGAGCGGTCAGGCGAGCGTCCGGCAGTTCTCCCACTCGCACCTGCAGGTCAAAGGCTTCGTCCACCGGATGGCCCGGGCGGTCACTCAGATGCAACTGCACTTCCACCTCCGGGTAGGCGTCCGCAAACCGGCCCAGCAGCGGTGCCACCTGCTGCCGTCCGAAGCCCAGCGAGGCGCTCACCCGCAGCAGGCCCTGCGGGCGGGCACCCCGGCCCGCGACGGTCTCCTCCAGTGCGGCCAGGTCTTCCAGCACCCGCGTGCCCTCCACCAGATAGGTCTCACCTTCCGGAGTCAGGTTGATGCGCCGCGTGGTGCGATGCAGCAGCCGCACGCCCAAGCGCTGCTCCAGCGCCGCCAGCCGTTTGCTGGCCGTGGAAGGCGTGATCCCGAGTTCCTGGGCGGCCGCTGCCAGGCTGCCTCGCCGCACCAGCAGCACAAAGAAGCTCAGGTCGGAGAAGCCGCCCATTCGTGAATCTGGCGCACTAAAGATGTTCATGAGGTGACATTGTGTCGCTTGATCGCGGGATTAGGATCGGCTCACCGGCATCGATTGCCACCCCCTCAGGCCCCGGAGAACCCCACCATGTCCGAGCTGTTTCCCGGCTTCGCCGCCCAGACCGTCGACACCGACGAGGGCGTCCATATCCAGACCCGGGTGGGCGGCAGTGGCCCGCCCTTGCTGCTGCTGCATGGCCATCCGCAGACCCATGCGCTCTGGCACAAGGTCACGCCAGCGCTGGCTCGGCATTTCACCGTGGTGCTGGCCGACCTGCGGGGTTATGGGGATTCCTCCAAGCCGACCGGCCTGCCCGACCATGAGAACTACAGCAAACGGGTGATGGCCCGTGACATGCTGCGAGTGATGCAGTCGCTGGGTCATGGCCGCTTCCGGGTGATGGCGCACGACCGCGGCGCCCGGGTGGCCCACCGGCTGGCGGCCGACCATGGCGATGCCGTGCAGCGCCTGGTGCTGCTGGACATTGCGCCCACCCTGGCGATGTATGAGCAGACCAGCGAGGCCTTTGCCCGTGCGTACTGGCACTGGTTCTTCCTGATCCAGCCCGCACCGCTGCCGGAGCGATTCCTCCTGGCCGACCCGGAAGCCTATGTCCGTGAGGTGATGGGCCGCCGCAATGCCGGCCTGGCGCCGTTTGACCCCCGCGCCCTGGCCGAATACATCCGATGTGCGCGTCAGCCGGAGACTGCGCACGGGGTGTGTGAGGACTATCGCGCCGCCGCCGGCATCGACCTGGTGCATGACCGTGAAGACCGCGACCGGGGGCATCGGCTGGCCACACCCCTGCTGGCGCTCTGGGGGGAACAGGGCGTGGTGCACCGCTGCTTCGATCCGCTGGCCGAATGGCGCCGCGTGGCAACGGATGTGCGGGGCGAAGCGCTGCCCTGTGGGCATTACATCGCCGAAGAGGCACCGCAGGCCCTGCTGCAGCGTGCCCTGCCGTTCCTGCTGGAGGACCTGCAATGACCGCCCGGACCCTCTACCGCAAGCTGGTCGACGCCCACACCGTCACGGTGTTGGATGAGCAGCATGTGCTGCTGTTCTGCGACCTGCACCTGATGAATGAATACACCAGCCCCCAGGCTTTTGCCGGCCTGCATGAGAAAGGGCGAGGTGTGCCGATGCCGGGCCGGCATGTGGCGGTGGTGAGCCACATCATCCCCACCCATCCAGCCCTGCCGCGTGTCATCAACGACCCGCCCTCCGCCTTGCAGGCCAGCCATCTGGCCCGCAACTGCGCCCGCCATCAGATCGCGCTGTTTGACACCCAGGACCGGCTCCAGGGCATCGAACATGTGGTGGCGCCCGAGCACGGCATGATCCGCCCCGGCATGGTGGTGATCTGCGGCGACAGCCACACCACCACCTACGGCGCGCTTGGTGCGCTGGGATTTGGCATCGGCACGTCGGAGGTGGAGCATGTGCTGGCCACCCAGACGCTGGTCTACCGGCTGGCGCGGGACATGCGGGTGCGGGTTGATGGCGTGCTGCCGCCGGGCATCTCCGCCAAGGACCTGATCCTGCACATCATCGGGCGCATCGGTGCCCAGGGAGCGCGGGGTTTTGTGGTGGAGTTCTGTGGCAGCGCCATCGATGCGCTGTCGATTGAAGCGCGCTTCACCCTGTGCAACATGGCGGTGGAAGCCGGCGCCCGCGGCGCCCTGATTGCCCCGGATGACAAGGCCATCCGCTATGTGCTGGCCCGCGCCACCGATATCGATGCCGATCAACAGGTGCAGGCGCTGGCGCAGTGGGCCGGCCTCCACTCGGATGCCGCCGCCGCCTTCGACGTCGAGCATGGTTTTGATGCGTCGAACGTGGCCCCCCAGGTCACCTGGGGCACCAGCCCGGACCAGGTCATGGCCATCCACGAGCGCATTCCGGTGCCGGAGCTGCAACCGGAAGGGCCGGAGCGCCGCAGCACCGAGCAGGCCCTGCGCTATACCGCCTTGCCGGCCGGCGCGACGCTGGAGGGCACGCCGGTGCAGCATGTGTTCATCGGCTCCTGCACCAATGGGCGTATCGAAGACCTGCGTGCGGTGGCCGCCGTGGTGAAGGGTCGGCGTGTGGCGGCGGGTGTCCGGGCGATGGTGGTGCCCGGTTCAGGCGCGGTGAAGCGCCAGGCGGAAGCCGAAGGCATTGCTGCGCTGCTGCAGGACGCCGGTTTTGAGTGGCGCCAGCCCGGCTGCTCGATGTGCCTGGCCATGAATGACGATGTGCTGGCCGCCGGCCAGCGCTGCGCCTCCACCACCAACCGCAACTTCGAGGGTCGACAGGGGCGGGGCGCCATCACTCACCTGATGAGTCCGGCGATGGCCGCTGCTGCAGCGGTCACCGGCACCCTCACCGATGTCCGACGCCTGGAGATGCTGAATGGCTGAACAGACCCACCAGACCCACCTGACCCAGCGGACCGCCATTCAGGGCCGCGCGGCGGCGCTGCGCATCGAAAACCTGGACACCGATCAGATCATGCCCAAGCAGTTCCTGCGCGGCATCAACAAGGCCGGCCTGGCGCAGGGCCTGCTGTATGACCTGCGCTTTGACGCGCAAGGCCTGCCCCGGCCCGGGTTCGTGCTCAATCAACCGGCCGCTCAGGGCGTCAGCCTGCTGTTGGGCGGCGCCAATTTCGGCTGCGGCTCCAGCCGGGAGCATGCGGTCTGGGGGCTCCAGCAATATGGCATTCGTGCGGTGATTGCGCCCAGCTTTGGCGAGATCTTCTATTCCAACGCGATGAACAACGGACTGCTGGCGCTGATGCTGCCCGCCGACGTGGTGGCCACGTTGATGGCGGCGGTGGACACCGATCCCACCCTGGACATCTCCATCGCGCTGGACACCTGTGAGCTGCGTGCGGGTGCGCAGGTGTGGCCGTTTGAGCTGTCGGCCCGCCATCGCCGCATGCTGATGGAGGGCCTGGACGTGATCGGCTTGTCGCTGACCTATGCGGCCGACATCCAGGCCTTTGCGGCGCGGCAGGCGCAGCAGTCGCCCTGGCTGGTGGATGTGGCCGCACGGACCCGTGCCCGCGTGGCTTGACCCTCAGTGCCCGCACGCGGCTCTTTCCTGGTTCTCACCCCGCCGACCACCCCGCTGCTCACCCCGCCGTTCACCCGGACGTCCACTCCGCCGTTCGCTCGGCCGCTCACCCCGCTGTTTGCCCCGTTCATCCCGCCTGCCGCAGGGTCTGCACCAGCATCCGGTGCAGATGGTCCACCGCCTTGGACTGTTTGGACGTCGCGCTCCGATAGACCGCCACCTCCATCGGCGCCAGTGGCCCCAGCCCATGCTCGGCGCCGAGCACCTGCAGATGGGCGGGTGCGCTGCATTGCGTCAGCACCGCGACCGCCAGGCCGCTTTCCACCGCAGCAATCTGCCCGGCCAGGCTGGAGCTGTTGTAGACCACCTTGTACGGGCGACCCTGCACCGCCAGCGACTGCAGCGCGCTGCGTCGCCCCAGGCTTTCGGCTTCGTAGACCGCAATCGGCAGCGGCGTGCGCTTCCATACGTCGAACTGTGGCGAGCCCACCCACACCATCGGCTCATGGAACAGCAGCGTGCCGCGCCGCGCGTGGTCCCGGGAGATCAACGCCAGGTCCAGGTCCCCGCTGGCCACGCGAGGGATGAGTGAGGTGGACTGTTCGCAGTCCAGCTGGATTTCCACACCGCCATGGCGTGGCGCAAAACGCTTGAGCACCGGGGTCATGTAGCGGCTGGCATAGTCGTCCGGCACACCCAGGCGCACCAGGCCGGAAAGCGGCTCCCCTTGCAAGGCGGCCTGGGCCTCCGCCTGCAGGTCCAGCAGGCGGCGGGCGTATCCGAGCAGGGTCCGGCCCTCGTCAGTCAGCTGCAGCTGGCGGGCGTCGCGCTCCAGCAGCCGGCAGCCCACGGCCGCCTCCAGCTTCTTGAGCTGCATGCTCACCGCAGATTGGGACCGATGGACCTCAGCGCCGGCGGCGGTCAGGGAGCCGGCGTCCACCACCGCCACAAAGCATTTGAGCCAATCGGTCTGCAGGTCTTTCATGCATTCGAGGATCGAATGGGAACGCGATGAATTATGCGCTTGTCACAGCGATGGGACTGCCGCACAGTCCGCCTCACCATGAGTTCTCAGATGCCCACTCCGGCCGTTCCATCCGCACTGGCGGCGGCTCCGCCTGTGTCGACCGCACCTGCTGCATCCTGTGGGCACACCCCCAACACCCCCAACACCACAAACACCACGAACACGTCGCAAGAGCTGCATTCGACGCAGTGGCAGACAAGTGCCCTGCCCGGCGCCCTGGATGTGCGGGCCATCGTGGTGATGACCCTGTTGTGCTTCACCTGGGCCCTGCAACAGATCTCGCTCAAGGCTGTGTCAGACCAGATCAGCCCGATGCTGATGGTGGCGCTGCGCTCCCTGGTTGCCGCGGTGCTGCTGGGTGGGCTGATGGCGTGGCGACGGGAGCGGCTGGATCGGAGCCGGTGGGGTGCAGGGGCGGCCGTTGGCAGCCTGTTTGCATTGGAATTCCTGCTGGTGGCGGAAGCGCTGCGGCTGACGGCAGCGGCCCATGTGGTGGTGTTTCTCTATACGGCGCCCTTGTTTGCGGTGCTGGGGCTGCATCTGCTGCGGCCGGAGGAGCGGCTGGCCCGAAGGCAGTGGATCGGAGTGGCGCTTGCCTTCGGTGGTACGGCACTGGCCTTTCTGGGTGGGCACGAGGGGCAGATGGTCCACGAGGGCCAGGGGGCGCCTGCAGGGCAGACCCCCGCAAGCGCGGCCTGGCTGGGAGATGCCCTGGCCCTGTTGGCCGGTATGGCATGGGGCGCCACCACCATCACCATTCGCACCACGCGGCTGACGCAAGCGCCTGCGACCGAAACCCTTCTCTATCAATTGGTGGGCGCGGTCGTCTGGCTGCTGCCGGTGGTCGGGCTCACCGGCCAATGGCAGTTTGAACCGACGCCGCGGGTGTGGGTGCATCTGGGCTTCCACAGCGTGGTGGTGTCCTTTGTCAGCTTTCTGACCTGGTTCTGGCTGATGCGCCGCTATCTGGCGTCGCGCCTGGGCGTGTTCTCATTCCTCACACCGCTGCTGGGCGTGGTGCTGGGCATCTGGCTGCTGGGGGAATCCTTGGCGCCGACCTTCGTGATGGGCAGCGTGCTGGTGCTGGCAGGCATTGTTCTGGCGTCACGGCCGGGCGGGAGGAGCCGTAGCTGAGCCTGCCTCCAGACGCACCTGCCTGGCTGGCGGGCGGGCGCTGACTGCCATGTTCCACCCTGGCGCGTTCCGCCCGAAGCGCCCAGCCGGATGCACCCTGCGGATGTGCCCAGGTGGATGTGCCCTACCTCACGCAGACTCCCTGACGCACCCTCCCTGGCGCGCTCCCCCTGACGCGCTCTCCTTAACGCGCTCTCCTTAACGCGCCCGATCCAGGAACGCCGCCAGCGCGTCGATCCGGTGCCACCAGAACAGATACACGCCCTGCTCCTGGGCTTCCCGCACCTTGCCCGGCTTGAACACCCCGCGCAGGGCGGCGGCCACCAGGTTGGACCGCCCGAACTGGGCATACCAGTCACCGGCATCGGCCACCACTTCCTTGTTCAGCCGCTTCTCGCCGTTGACCGTGCTGTTGGACGCCTTGCATTCAATCGCCAGCAGGCGGCCATCCCACAGCATCACCACCAGGTCGGCGTTGTGCTTGCCAAGCTTGCACTGGCGCATGAACACGCCGCGCGGCGGCAGCATGCCCACGTCGGCAATGCCACCACGAGGCGCGGGCGCCCGGCTGTAGCCCTTGTTGATCAGCAATTGCTCCAGCCGGCCCTCCAACTGGTCCCGCTCATCACTGCGGCGCCGGGTGTAGACCGTGTTCATGCTGATCAGCACGGCGGTGGACGTGATGGCGGTATGCCGCTCGAAATCGGTTGGTGCTCGGCCGTCCAGCACCCAGGGGAATCGATGCGGGTCCAGCGCGGCCAGCAGCAGCCGGCCGATGTCGTCCGCCAGGAGCGGCTGCTTGCGAACCGCCGTCTTGTTGACGCTGGCGTCCAGCAAGGTGTCCAGATCGTCTTCCGAGATGGGCGGGGCCGCCAGCGCCCGTAGCGCCTGGAACTGCAGCTTGTGGCCGACGATGCCCGACAGCAGCTCGGCATCCGCGCCCGGCCCGGCCGGTATGACGAGCAACCGGTCCAGCGCATCGATGACCAGCGTCGCCGCTTCGATGGCTTCGGGATAGACGCTGTTGTAATCCTTGAGCGGGTCCAGCAGACGGCGGCTGCGGAATTCGGCGCGGGCCTGCCGGCAGTCGTCCTGGATCTGCTCCAGTGGCGCCAGTACCGGCAGCGCGCGTGACAGGGGGGGATGCGTAGCCATCGTTGCTCAGTCCAGCAGGTCACGCGGCAGCAGAATGCGCATCGCCTCGGAGGGCTCGAACTTGGTCAGCCCACCGGCATACACCCGTCCCGCTTCAGTGCTCACATTCACATTGAGCCATTGCACCAGCCGGCGCAGCTGGGTGTCGGTCAGCGGCCGACGGGGGTAGAGCCCGTGGGCCACATTGATCAGGCGGGCGCCGCCGGCATTGAGGGCAAAAGCCGGCGGGCGGCGCCCCATGTAGGTCATGACGATGGGCGCGGGGTCGCGCAGGTGCACGTGCCACCACGGCTTGCGATGCCGGGCGATATAGCCCTCATGCGCGCCTTGCTGGCGCGCCCATTCGAGGAAGGTGTCGATGGCCCGGCGCTGTGCGGCCGGCAGGCCGGAGAGGTCTCGAGGCAGGCTGACCACGCGGCGCAAGCGCTCCAGCGTCCGAATCTCCTGGCCGGGCGCGGAGGAAATGTCGGCGGCGTCGGTGATGGCCGGGATGAGGCAGAACTCCGGGAGAGGGGGCGCCTTGTCCGAATGCACCCACACCCGGTTCAGCCCGGTGACCTGCCCGCGCGACACCTGGAACAGGTCCCCCAGCTCGATCTGATCGGCCCGACGTGGCGGGCGCCCCCCACGGACCAGAATGGACCATTTGCTTTCGTGCCGTGCCGTGTCGCGCGCAACGTCGCGGCCGGCCGGCAGGGCCCTCAACTGGTCGGGGTTCTGGATGGAGCGAAAGCGCAGGTGCGCCTGGGCATGGCCGGGTTCAAAGCAGGTGATCGCCGCCGACACCATGGCGTCTTCAAACACTTGCAACTCGGGCGCCACCACAAACACATCGGTGCCGCCCAGGCCATCGGCCAGCATGTCCCGCAGCGCCTGGCCGTAGTTCACATCCATCCATTCGGCGGCGGTGACAAACACGCCGAAGTCGCCGGGCACCGCCAACTGGCGGGTCTTGAGGAAGAAGTGCAGGTGCAGACCGGCCAGTTGGCTGCCCTTGAGGCCGGCATGGGCCAGACAGTAGGAGTACCAGGTCTTCCAGCCGGGGCTGATGTCGTGATGCCGCACATACGGCGGGTTGCCGATGAAGAGCGTCGGCCCGTCCACCGGCGCGAGTGACAGTTCCCGGTAGTCGCCCACCAGCACGGTGGCCCGATGGGTGAGCCCGGCGGCGGCCAGGTTGGCGCGCAGCAGCAGGGCCACCAGCGGGTCTTTCTCGACGGCCACGGCTTCGGCGTCCGGGAATGCACGCAGCCCCGCCAGGGTGTAGCGGCCGGAGCCCGCCCCCGGGTCCACCAGCCGGGCAACGGGCCGGCCCTGGCGGTGCGCCCAGCCCACCATGCCCTGCACCACCGGCTCCGGCGTGAAGGTCTGGCCTTCCGGACGACGGGTCGTGGCATGGAACAGCGTGCAGAACAGCGCGCCCAGCGGATCTTCGCCGGCGCGGATGTCGGTGAGGGTGGCCTGGACGAGGGCCGCGTCAGCGCAGGCAGGGACGGTCTGCAGGAGTTGCTGTTCCGCTTCGCTGACCGGGGCTTCGCCGATCAGCGCCTTGGCCAGGCCGAGCAGCGTCTGGGTGGTGGCCACCGGCTGGCGCTCCGGCGCCTCCGGAGGTGTCCAGGCGGTCTGATCTTTCACTGCGCTTTCACTGCGGCCCATCCAGGCAATCCATGTTGGGGGAAGGTCCACACTGCGGTGGACGCGGAGCGCCCGGCGGCCCTGTGTGCGGCGACCGATTGTAGCTGGCACCTACTGGTGATTCAGCCAGTAGACCGCACCGCCGCACCCCCTGCGGTCCCCCAGACCCGCCCGTGGTGTCCGCCCCGATCTCCTCCATGCCCACGCGGGTCATGATGGACACATCGGTGGCTGGCTCGCGATGGCTGGTGCGGCCATGGCTCTTTGGCCGGATTGGCGATGAGCGATGCCCTGCTGCGACAAGGTGGGGTGAAACAATCGTGCTCTACCGCTGAGCTACGGTCCCCCTGATTTGGAACCGACGGGATTCGAACCCGCGACCACGAGCGTGGAAGGCTGTAGTTTCACCTGCATTCGCAGCAGGGCATCTCAACTCAAAAAAAGTGCACGACAAGATCGGCAGGACATTTGCCTGACTGGTTTCCCAGCGGAGGGTTCGAACCTCCCGGCCCACCGATGTAGTCCTGCCTGCATTCGTGCAACAAAAAAAACGACCCTCCCCGCGTGGCGACCAACAGTCGGTGAGACACATTGACATGGAGTCCCACCTGCATTCGCCACGCGACGATATGCAATGAAAAAAGGCGGCGCCTGTGGCGCAGCATCGGGCCGCCGTTATTGCGCCACCAGTGCCACCTTGTCGATCTCACCCATCCAGTGATCGGCGTTCATCTCCCCGGCGGCGAAGTTGGCCACCATGGTGAAGACCGCATCCGAGAAGCCGCCGACATTCAGGATGTCTTGCCGCTCCGCCGCCTGTGTGGTGGCACCGGGCTGCAGGTCGATACACACCAGGCGCGCCTGGGGGTTGCGCTGCTTCAGCGCTTCCCATTCACGCAGGGTCTGCGTCGCCCCCTGACGACGGGCGTCCATCCAGGACTCGTTGTCCGAGACCATGATCACCACATCCACCTGGGCCCCCTCGCGATTCAACAAGGCCAACGGCGCACTGCAATTGGTGCCACCGCCGCCGATGGCGGCCAATGCCTGCGCATTGGTCATCACCGAATCCCGTGGATTCAAGCGCAGCGGCACCACGCATTGCTCGAAGGGCATCACGCGAGCCTGCGGGTTCTGGCGCAGCACGGCGGCTGCCACCAGCGCTGCCACGTCGATGCAGCGGACACTCGTTGTGGCCGAACCCTTGTAGCCGGTCACCGGAGAACGCATCGAACCCGACACGTCCGGACACACCACCACCCGACCCGCCAGCGTGGGCACCTGAGCCAGTGACACTTCCATGGCGTCCTGCAGCGCCTCCCGCACTTCGTGGGGAATGGCGCCGCTGGCGGCCTTGAAAGCGGCCATCAGCTGAAACGGCATCACTCGGGCACGGGCCACGGCCTGCGGATCGCGCAGCTGATCGGCAATCGCCTGCGTCATGCCGGGTTGTTCAAACACGCCGTGCCGGGCAAAGGTGTTCAGGTTCTGACGCACCATCTGCCACGAACCCTGGCGGGCCACCTGCGCCCACTGGGCGGCGGTCAAGGGCAAGGCCGTCAGCATCTGGAAGGGCACATCCGGCACTTCGGCTTCCGCACCCTCCGCCGCCGCACGCTTGAAGCGCTCAAAGGCCTGGGTGATGGGTGGCAGCGCGGCCTCGTCAAACGGGCGACCGATCAACCAGGCCAACCACGCGGCACGCCAGGCTTCGGCAGGCTTGGGGTGCACCATCTTGACCACATCGGCCAGTGACGGCGCCGTGCCCACGGCCGCATTCAGCAACTGCTTCTCCGAGGCATTCAGCAGCCATTGCTGCACCAGCTTCTTGGGACGAGTACCCAGCGACTTCCGGCCGACCGCACCGCTACGCAGGATCTGCACAAAGTTGCGCAGCATCTTGCCGTTGTCCACCACGCGGGAGAACACCTGGCTCAGCAGGGCCACGTCGCTCACCGCCAGGCTGGCGGCCAGCAATGCCGGCATGTCCTTCATGTAGCCCTTCTGGCGAGCATACACGGCCGTCTTGGCCACTTCGGCGGGTGCCAGGCCTTGCGCCAGGCTCAGCACACGGTCGAGCTGATCTTGCGGATTCGCGTGGAAGGTCTGGCTCAGGCAACCGGTTGCGGCCAACTGGGCCAGCTGATGGCGAGGGCTCAGCGCATAGGCCGGCGCCTGGGAGGCATTGCGGGCCGTCGCGGCGGGCAGCAAGGCGCCCTTGCTGGTGTGGAAGAGTTGCGTGTTGACCATGAGGTGGCTCCCTGTTTCATTCAACGTCTTGTTTGTGCCCTTCTTATCGCAACAGGTGTGCCAGGTCTTGCCAGCTTGGCAGGTGTTTGTTGTTAAGTCATTGAATTGATTGGGATATTTCCGGTTTAAATTCGATTGGTGGCATTCAGGAGCCCGGCCGTGGCTGGGAAAAGCTAGACTTCTGGCTAGCTCAATCGCCAAAGTGCTATGTCCAAGAAAACGGTCGTGATTGGATTTCTCGGCTCCCAGCTCGATTCCGGGATGGGCGCCGGCCGCTGGTCCAAGTGGCGCCCCACGGTGTCACTGGGTCAATATGAAGACACGGTGGTCGACCGCATTGAGCTGCTGCACGACAAAAAGCATGTGGAACTGGCGCGGCAACTGGTGAACGACCTGGCCAATGTGTCTCCCGACACCGTGGTGAACCTGGTGCCCATGACGGTCTCCAACCCCTGGGACTTCGGGGAGATGTATGCGGCGCTGTATGACTGGGCCCGCGCCTATCGCTTTGATCCGGCGCATGAGCAGTACTGGGCGCACATCACCACCGGCACCCATGTCGCCCAGATCTGCATGTTTCTGATGGTGGAGTCGCGGTTCATTCCGGGCGTGCTGCTGCAAACCTCGCCCCCGCGCAAACAGCGTCCTGGCGACCCCGGCAGCTATACGCTGATCGACCTGGACCTTTCCCGTTATGACGTGCTGGCGCAGCGCTTCAGCCAGGCCCATGACGAGGCGCTGGACTTCCTGAAAAGCGGCGTGGCCACCCGCAACAAGCGCTTCAATGCGCTGATTGAAGAGATCGAGCGGGTGGCCGTTCGCTCCCAGGCCCCCGTGTTGCTCACTGGCCCCACCGGCGCGGGCAAGTCGCACCTGGCAAGACGGATGTTCGAGCTGAAGCGCTCCCGGCACCAGGTGGAAGGGGACTTTGTGGAGGTGAACTGCGCCACGCTGCGTGGCGACAGTGCGGCGTCCACGCTGTTTGGTCACAAGAAGGGCGCCTTTACCGGCGCGGCAGCGGACCGGGCCGGGCTGTTGCGCACGGCGCATCAAGGCGTGCTTTTCCTCGACGAGATCGGTGAACTGGGTCTGGACGAGCAGGCCATGCTGCTGAAGGCGGTGGAAGAAAAGCGCTTCTTCCCGATGGGCAGTGACCGCGAGGTCAGCAGCGACTTCCAGCTGATTGCGGGCACCAACCGGGACCTGCGGCTGGACGTGGCCCAGGGGCGCTTCCGCGAGGACCTGTTTGCCCGGATCAACCTCTGGGCCTACACCCTGCCCGGGCTCGCGCAGCGCACCGAAGACATCGAACCCAACATGGACCAGTTGCTGGCCCGATTCGGGGCCGAAGCTGGACGGGCGGTGCGGTTCAGCGCGGAAGCCAAGACGAAATACCTGCAATTTGCCCGTTCCGCCGAAGCCCTGTGGAGCGGCAATTTCCGTGATTTGCTCTCCAGCGTGACCCGCATGGCGACGCTGGCCGACGGCGGGCGCATCTCCACCGCGCTGGTGGATGCAGAGATCCAGCGTCTGCGTTGGTTGTGGCAGCCGGCTGGCGAGGCCACGGCCGACACACTGGCGCTGAGCACCCTGCTCGCGCCCGATGTGTGGGACGGCCTGGATCTGTTCGACCGGGTGCAGCTCGAGGCGGTGGTGCGGGTGTGCCGAGAGTCCGGCACCTTGTCGGAGGCGGGGCGCCGGCTGTTCGACCGCTCCCGCACGCAGCGCACGGTCGTGAATGACGCGGATCGCTTGCGCAAGTACCTGATGAAGTTTGGCCTGTCCTGGGCGGCGATTCGCGAGTAGTCAGGCGGCGCTGCGTGCTGAGCGGGCAGTGGCACCCGCACTCGCAGTCGCAGTCGCAGTCGCAGTCGCCGCTGAGGTGCGGTCACGGTATTTCAGCCCCGGGCGTTCCACCAGATAGTGAAGGGCCGCACCGCCCGCCAGGATGGCCACCCCATGGGCCACGAAGCGCCAGCCACCGTTCACGGACGTTGGCAGCGCCTGGTCCACCGCATGCATCACCAGCTTGTGGCTGAGGTAGAGGCTGTACGAGAGGGTGGCCACCCAGCCCACGCTAGGCAACGACCAGCGTCCGATCCCGCTGCGAGGGCTGGCAGCCGCCACCAGCAGACCGGCCATGCCGGCCGACAACAGCGGCCACCCGACGGCATTGGCGGGCAAGCCGGTGCGGTCCCGGAAAAGCCAGAGTGCAGCGGTAATCAAGGTCACGCCCAGCAGCAACGCCGCAGCGGGCCTGGCCATCAGACGTGCCCAGTGCTGGGGCCGATAGACCTTGATCAGCGCCAGAACCACCCCGGCCAGCAGTCCGTCCAGTCGGGTCCAGGTGGGGTAATACAAATCCTCCACATACCAGGCGCGGTCGGGTGAGGTGGCATCGTCATGCAGCCAGATGCCGGTGCGCAAGGCCACACCGGCCATGGCCAGCCCCGCACAGAGGCTGACCGTCAGCACCACGGAGCGCCGCCGGGCGAGCCCCCATGCCAGCAGCGGGAACAGCAGATAGAAATGTTCCTCGACGCACAGCGACCAGGCGTGCGAGAAGGCGGGATGCCTGGCGTAGTCGATGAGCAGGTTCACGGTGAAGGTGGCGAACTGCCACCAGGGCTGCAGGCCGGGCGCCTCGCGCCAGGCGGGAAACGCGACATACACCGCCAGCACCACCAGAAACGCCGGCAGCACCCGCCATGCCCGGCGAGCGTAGAAGGCGCGGAAACGGGGCGCTTCGCCCGCAGCCAAAGGCTTGAGCCATTGCGTGCCGATCAGAAAACCGCTGAGCACAAAGAACATGTCCACCCCGGCCCAGCCGAAGCGCGACAACCACGCGAAATCATCGCCCAGCCCGCCGACGAGGAAGGAATGAAACAGCATCACCCAGGTGACGGCCAGGGCGCGCAGCAGGTCAAGACCAGGGAGGCGATTCATCAGAGGTCCGAGGCTCAAAGGCGTCGGATTGTGCCGGGCGCCTGCGCCGGGCTGGGGTGATCCGTCGTTACGGGCGTGACGCTGGTCGGCGTTCTGACCATGCCGAACTCGCATATCAGCTAGCGCCATTCTGAGCTTGGTGGGGCGAACCACGCTGCGCAGAATCGCCGCGAGCGCGGGCTGACCTTGGGGTCAGCCGCTGTTGCTTGCCGGAAGCCGATCCTGGCTTTCGCCTTCCCTGACGGATTCAACGACCGAAAGCTTCAATGCACAAGCGATTCTTCCTGCTCGCCGGCGCGGCACTGACCCTCGGCGCCACTCTGGCGCATGCGCAAAGTTTCCCGACCGGACCGGTCAAGGTGGTGGTGGGGTACTCGGCCGGTGGCGCCGTGGATGTGGTGGCACGGGCCGTGAGCCAGAAGCTGCAGGCCGAGCTGGGCCAACCGGTCATCGTCGACAACAGGCCGGGCGGTGGCAGCAACATCGCTGCCAAGTCGGTCATCACCTCGCCGGCCGACGGCTACACGCTGCTGATGGCCGCCAATGCGGTGGCCGCCAACATGGCGCTGTATCAACCAGCGCCCTATGACGTCGAGAAGGATCTGGTCCCACTGGTGCTGATCGGGCGGGTGCCGGTGGTCATCGGCGTCAGCGCGGATTCCCCTTACAAGACACTCGCGCAGCTGATCGCCGCCGCCAAGGCCAAGCCGGATGACGTGCCCTACGCCACACCGGGCAATGGCTCCACCCCTCACCTTGCTGTGGAGCTGTTTGCCAGCAAGGCCGGCATCAACCTCATGCATGTGCCCTACAAGGGCGGCTCCCAGGCGCTGACGGACGTGATTGGCGGCCAGGTGCCGGTGGTGGCCCTGAATGCGCTGGAGGTGCTGCCGCATGTGAAGAGCGGCAAGCTGCGCCCGCTGGCCGTGCTGAGCGCCAAGCGCTCGAACCTGCTGCCGGACGTGCCGACGATTGCGGAGTCCGGCTACCCCGGCTTCGAGGCTTCCGTCTGGTATGGGTTGATGGCCCCCGCCGGCACGCCCAAGCCGGTGCTGGACAAGCTGGGGGCGGCAGCGCTCAAGGCCGCCGGATCGCCGGAGGTGAAGGAGCGGCTGGCGGCTGCGGGCGGCGAGGCCACGCCCGGCAATGCGGCTGCATTTGCAAGCTTCCTGCATGCCGAGCGTGAGCGCTACGCCAAGCTGATCACTGCGGCGAAGATCAAGCCGGATTGAATCTCGAGCCTTCGGCTCTGGGGCAGGGAACACTGCTTCTGAGCGGTATCTCGGTCACTCTTGCCGGACGGCCCGCGCCCGTCCGGCGTTGTTCCGGCGCCCGCTGCGCTGGCACCACTACGGACGGGCCAGGCGGTAGATCTCTCAGCTCAATGCCTTGGCCAGAATCGGCAGGCTGATGTCCATGCGGTAGTCGACGGCGGTGTGGTCGTCGTCGAACTCTTCGTAGGTGTGACGAATGCCCAATGCGTTCAAACGCTGGTGCATGCGGCGCGCACCATAGACCAGGTTGTACTGATCCACATCCCCGCAGTCGATGTACAGCGCCTTGAGCGCTTTGAGCCCTGGTCCGTGCGATTCGACCAGCGTCAGCGGGTCCCAGGCCAGCCAGTGAGCCCAGCGGTCCGGAATGAGCTCGCAGGTGTCCAGGGTGACTGGCAGGCGGACGCCGTAGGGGGCGGAAGGGTCGGGGTCGAAGCTCGCGGCCTGGGCCAGCATCATGATGATGTGGATATCGCTGTCCTTGGGCTTGCGGGCCGCCCAGAAGGCGTCCACCCATTGGCCGATGTCGGGCTGCTTGGCCAGCGCCCGCAGCACGGGGACAAACTCGTGGCGGTAGAGCAGTTCAAAGCCCATGTCGCCGGAATGCACGGCGGCCGCGCTCCAGAAGTCCGGATGCAGCAGGGCGTGGACCATGGCGCCGTAGCCGCCGCTGGACTTCCCGAACAGGCCGCGCCGGCCGCTGCCGCCGCAGCTGAAGCGGTCTTCCACGAAGGGCACCACCTCATCACGAAGGAAATCGTCCCAGCGCCCCATGGCTACCGAGTTGACGTATTGGTTGCCGCCGAGTTTGGTGAAGCAGTCCGGGAAGGCGACCACCACCGGAGGCATGGCGCCGGAGGCAATCAGGCGGTCCAGCCGCTCGGGCAGGTTCTCGCCAAAGCTCTTCCAGTTGGTGTGTGCCGGGCCACCGGCGGTGAAGCCCACGATGTCCACCAGCAGCGGCAGGTCCCGGCCGTCGTGGCCGTGAGGGATGTAGACATCAATGATGCGCCGGGTGGGGGCCTGCACGAGGTTGCCAGCCAGGACCTGGCTGTCGAGGGTCAGGCGATGGACGGTACCGGCGAGGGTGGCGGGGTCTTTGTGCATGGGGACCGATCTCAGGTGGAAGTGGATATCTCCAAGAGTGGGACCATCATCGCGCAAGCGGCGAGCAAGCGCACGCCATCATGAAAAACGCCCGAACCTTGCGGTCGGGCGTTGGAGGGGGCAAGTGATGGGCAGCGGCGGCCCCGCCGCAGGCTGGCGGCGGCTCACAGGGCGGCCACCTGGAGGGTGTTGGCCTCGCTGTTGTTGCGGCGGCCGGTCACGTAGACGGTCGGCAGCGTCTGCACGTCCTGCTGGGCGACGACGCGCTTGCCGGTGACATAGACGGTCTCCAGGGTGATGACCGACGCGGCACGATCGCGCTGAACTTCTGCATGCACGACGCCGGCAGCCAGAGCGGCGGTGGCCAGGAAGCCGAAAACAAGGGCCTTGATGCTGGTGGTGTTCATGGTGATTTCTCCTTGGGTGGGGGTGTTGGTGTGTCGATGGAATGCAGTGTCTGCGTCTGCGGCGGGTGCCGCCACGCCGTCGCGACCAATCCGCTGCGCGGTGGCGCGAAATGCATCCAGGCGCGACAAACGGACAGTGGTGGGTGACCCTGGAGCCGCCCTCCCCGTCCCTGAAGGGGCTCAGGCGCCAATGACGCTCACCATGGGCCGGATTGGGCTGCGCTGGCTTGCTGGTGTGCCGGGGGGGCGGTGAAATGGGCCATCCTCTGCATCCTCGCTGCGGCTTCTGGCAGCGGTCTCTGACAGCGGTCTCAGGCAGCGAAGGGCCCAACATTCTCAATGGGATGCAACCCAGACCTGCCTGCCTGGTGGACGAGGCATCGTGAAGCTCGATTTGAGGTGAGCCACCTCCTCCCCGGGGCTGCGCCCAAAGAGGCGCTTGAACTCCCGGCTGAACTGCGACGCGCTTTCGTATCCCACCTCGAGGCATGCCGCAGCTGCGGTTGTGCCTTCGCGCAGCATGATCAGGCGTGCCTGGTGAAGGCGAACCGACTTCAGGTATTGAATCGGCGACGAGTGCGTCACCAGGCGGAAGTGGGCATGGAAGGTCGGGACGCTCATGCCTGCTTCCGCCGCGAGACGCTCCACGGTCAGCCGATCGCGGAAGTTCTTGTGGATACGCTGGATTGCCTTGGTGATCTTGGCGAATTGCCCCTGTCTGGAGAGCGTGCTGCGCATCGATGCGCCCTGTGCGCCACTCAAGACGCGGTAGTAAATCTCGCGCACGATGGCCGGTGCAAGAAGCCGAGCCTCCACGGGGTGGGCCATGGCCTGAAGCAAGCGCAGCACCGTCTCGGACATCGCTTCATCCATCGGTGTCGAGATCATGCCGGCCGGCTCGGCCTGCGCTGGGGAGGTCAACGCGTCGAGGTCGAGCGCGAGCTTTGCCAGGACAGCCAGGTCGATGGTCAGGTAGATGGCCAGCAAGGGCTCGTCCGCGCTGGCGTCCGTCTCCATCGTGAACGGGACGGGGACTGACACGGCCAAATAGTGCTGCGCGTCGTAGAGGTACACCTTGTCGGCCCAATAACCGCGCTTGCGGCCCTGGCACACGATCACGATCCCTGGCTCATAAAGCACAGGGGTGGAGGGAAGGGGGCGATCCGAGCGTAAGAAGCGCACAGCCGCCAAAGGCTCACCTTGGGGCCTCCGGGAGCAGGCGCTCGATATGGGGCCTCGTCAGGGCGTTTCGAGCGGAGGGCGAGACCTGCAATAGCTGCCGGAGGTCCGCGGGGAAGCGTGCCTCGTCGCCATCGACCTGCACCCAGGCACCGCGGCAGTCCACAGGACGACCGGCGTCGATGGCACCGTCACTGTCGAAGAGCAGCTCATCCTTGAATCTGACGGATGCGGCCGCGTCCTTCGACGGACGCGTGCGACCAGCACGGGCGCCGCGCTCGAAGGGGCCGCACGCACATTGAGCCCCGCCGGATCGGTCTCTTCGACGAAGGCGGAAAGGCGACAGCTCGTCGGCGCGGGCGGGCCGCCAGACGCGTGGGCAGCGTCGGCGAAGACGGCGCAGCCTGCCACCACCGTCAGGAGCGCGGCGGCGGTGCGGCGCAGTCCGACAAGGAGCAGCCGCCCCTGCCGCAGCGCGTTGGCCGCCTGGCGGGAACCGCGCTGCTGAACCAGACCGCCGCAGTACTGAAGAGCAAGAGCAAGAGCAAGAGCACGCGCCGCCCTCGCTCTGCGGGCGAGGACTGGTGGGGCCAGATCCCGGAGATGGTTAGCATCCATGTGCGCCCCCCTGAGGTGGACGACCGGGTCATGCCTGGGCACTGGGAGGGCGACCTGATCAAGGGAGCCAACAACCGCTCAGCCGTGGGCGTGTTGGTCGAGCGCAGCACGCGCTTGGTGCTGCTGGCCAAGATGCCCGATGCCACGGCCGAATCTGCGCTCGCAGCCTTTACCGCCACGCTCAGCCGTTGCGCCAGACGCTGACCTACGACCAAGGCCGGGAGATGGCTCGGCACCGCGAACTGGCCCGCGCCACCAACATCCGCATGTACTTCTGCGACCCCCACAGTCCTTGGCAGCGAGGGTCCTGTGAGAACACCAACGGACTGTTGCGCCAAATGCTGCCCAAGGGCACCGACTTGTCCGTGCACGACCAAAATGCGCTCGATGCCATGGCTGATTTACTCAACAACCGGCCTCGTCAAACCTTGAACTGGCGGAGCCCCATTCAGGTCTTTGCAGAACTTATGCGGGGTATCGCCGAATCGCATCAGGCTACCGTCCACTGATCAGGCAATAACTCGCGGGTGTTGCACTTCAGACTTGAGACTGCCGTGGCTCAAGTCTGCTATAAACAAATAGTTGATCGCAACTATAAGTCAGGGAGGCTGCATTGAATAGCAAGAAGGCGCGAAAAGCAAAAGTACGGAATGCCATATTGAATACACTGACTCTTCCATTTGAAGGGATCAAGATGGCGAGTCATCCAATGGAGCGGTGGCACCGCGTTTTCATGGCAATCGATACGGCGTGGGAAGGTCCTGACCCTACCGCCAAGGGGTTCGCGGAATTCGAGCTAGATTTCGAGCACGCCTTGATGAGGCAGCTCGGGCCGTATTTTGATTTGCTTGCCCCGCTGGAGTTGACGCCCGAGAATATCGAATCGGCGGTCGAAGCAAAGGCGAGGGGAGCCTATTATCTTCTGCTGGGCGATCGTATTGTCTATATTGGTAAATCGGATGCCAAGGCTGGATTGCAGCAGCGACTGTTACGTCACTACAAGACACTTAAGCGAAGGAAGGGTATTGACTGGTCAGAAATGAAATTCAAGGCCGTCAAAGTTGCGTCATTGGCTGCCCTTGATACCGAGTCACTATTGCTTCAGCTTTTCCAGAAGATGGGCGAGATCGAAGGATCCAGCACCCGGCCTGAATGGAATCAATCAGGGTTCGGTTCGAACGATCCCGGTGTTGAACGCGATACTCAGCGCGTTTCAATTTTTGATCAAAAGTATCCCTTGGATCTTGATGCGATCATAGACCTGCCGGATATAGATCTCGAAGATACCCTATCGCTAGCAAAATATCTGGATTGGTTAAAGAAGCAGCTGAAGTTCACTTTCCGGATCCAGAAACGCAACATTCCGGGCGCTTCGAAGCTGGAGAAAGTCCAAGTGTCTTTTCCTCAGATGACCCAATCTGCGAGATTGAAAGACCTGCTACTTAAAATTCATCAGGCCCTTCCAGAGGGGTGGATTTTGACAGTTCTGCGAGGTAAAGTCGTTTTGTATGTGAACGATGAGCGTCCTTACAAAAGCCCTTTATGGCGACTGATAGCGTGTTCCCCAGTGAGCGGGGGGCCTAATTACGATCTGGGTGATGTCGGAAATCCAGAGGCCACGAAGGAAGATGTAGACGAGGAGAACGACGACTAAGCGACACCGGCTCATGGTGTCGGGATCATCGACGCAGGTTTGTGACGGTTTAAAGGTTTTTTAAACCAGAACTTCGACCAAACGTGAGGCAACTGCCCGGCCCAGATCAACGGGGACTGCATTCCCGAGTTGCCGCATTACCTCTCCCCATGAGCCCGAAAAATGGTAATCATCCGGAAAGGTCTGGATGCGGGCACTCTCGCGTACAGTGAAATAGCGCACAGTCCCATCTAACTGCCGCATCATATTTTCCCCGCCAGGCACGCCATGGTCGCCCGCTTTTAGCGCCTTGGAAGGTTCATCTAAGGGGCTGCCTGTGTGGCCCGGGTAAGAACGTGCACCGGGCTGAAAACGATGCGCCTGAATTTTGTTGTTCGGATACTTTTCCGGATCGGGAAGATCGCAGATGGCGTCACGGACAGTCTGCCATGGTTGGCCCATCGTCGGTCTCAACGCATCTCGTAGGTGAAGAATTCGTTTCTGCAGACTCGGAGGCGGGTTGGGTCTGGCCTTCTTGGCCACTTTATGTCTCTCCCAGTAGTCTCCTGAAACGTACTGATCAAACAACAACGCCTCTTGAGTATGGGTGGGCCACGGGAAGGAGAACTCTTTCTTGAGATCCTCGCGAATACCGACGAAAACGACCCTATGGCGTCTCTGAGGTACACCAAAATCGGCCGCATCGAGAACCCGGAAGATGACCCGATACTCTGGCTTTGCACCCCTTGTTTTATGTCGCTCAAGCCGCGAAAGATGTTCTGACCATTGTTCAGACGGCTTTGCAATCAAGTTAGGGTATTCAAGCTGAAGAAGGATGTACGCAAAATAGTTCGCGAAGGATGGACGTGTTAATCCCCTGACGTTCTCAAACATGAAGGCGCGGGGACGGATGTCCCTGACAGCTCGAATCGCCTGCGGGAACATATCGCGCGTATCCAGGAAGGCTTGATGCTTGCCACCTGCCGAGAATGGTTGGCATGGTGGGCCACCACTGAGGATGTCGATGCCCTGAAACGGCGAAAAATCAACACCGCGCACGTCAGCCTCGGTTGGCTCCGGCCAATGTTGTACGAGGCTGTGCCCTGCAGTCCGATTTTGACGAATCGTTTCGCAAGCGTCGGTGTTCCACTCGATAACGCCGTGATGCTGAATGCCGGCCTTGGTCATGCCAAGAGCCAATCCTCCTGCGCCCGCGAATAGCTCGAGTGATTGCAAGGACCCTTGGTGCGGGGAAACGGAGTTCGTCATAAACACGTGGGGCGACTAAGCTTTTGTGGATCAGGTTAGGGATGTCAGAAGAACTTACGAACCCGCACGATTAAATGACTGTACGAATGGACAGTATCTTAAGGCCGGAGCCAAGGTCGTGTCATCGCAGAATTTAGTCAGTGTGCACAGGTCTCTTGCAATCCAACTGGCGGCAAAGAGTGTCATCGTCGGTTGCCCTAACGACAACGCAAGACGTTGTCCGGGTTGTCAAGGAGGCCACCGCAGGTCAGGAGCAAGGGGGGGCGGAGAAAGCTATACCCCCTTGTTGACCCGGGAATAAGGTGCGACATCGCCCTCTTGCAGTCTCTCTGTGCGCGCCGATTTTATGCCTCTCAACATGCTCCGCTTGGAGGCAAGCGTGGAGGTGTTGTTGTCATCACCGCGCGCCCAACGAGCCGTACACCGCATCGCGCAGCTCCGTGACGAAGCGGCCGGACATGCCTTCGTACAGCGTGTTGGTGAGGGCAACGACGCTGAGCCCTTGCGCCCGATCCACGAACCAGGCGTGCCCGTAGGCACCGCCCCAACGCCAGGTGCCTTCCGACTCAGGCGTCGCGGCAAGTCCTGGGTCACGCAAGACCGAGAACCCCAGCCCGAAGCCGAAGCCCGGCGCATTGGGGAGTTCGTCGCCGCCCGTCTGGTCCCGCCCCATCTCTGCGATCAGGTCACTGGGAAGCAGCGCGCTGCCCCCTCTGCGCAAGGATTCCAGCAGGCGCAGGAAGTCCTCGGCCGTGCCCGCCATGCCCGCGCCACCCGATGGAAAAGCCTCTGGATCGAAGATGCGGGCCGGGCTGTAGGCGATGCCGATCGCGCCCTCGAAGGCCGAGACGGTTTCGCCTTCGGCTAAGCGGTGCGGCAGCGGCATGTCGTTCACATAGGCGGTGGCGACGCGCTGCGGATTGCGGGCGAAGAAATCGGTGTCTGCCATGCCCAGCGGGCCGGTCACCAATTGGCGCACCACGTCGCTCAACGGCGCGCCCTGCACTCGCTGGATCAGGGCGCCCAGCACGTCTGTCGCCAGCGAGTACCCCCAGGCCGTGCCCGGCTCGTACAACAGCGGAACGCTGGCGATGCGCCGAAGGTTCTCCTCCAGGCTGATGCCGGACGCATCCATACCGTCCGACACGCCGGCCCGTGCATAGGCGCCATCCGTGTCCGCTTCGAAGAAGCGGTAGCCCAACCCAGCGGTATGGCTGAGCAGTTGCCGCGCCGTGATCCGCGCAGGCCGTCCATCGGGCAAGCGCGGCTGGAACTCGGGCAACCAGCGCTCGATGTCCTCGTCCAGGTCGAGCCGTCCCTGCGCCACCAGCACCAGGGCCGCGCTGGAGACGATGGGTTTGCTGACTGACGCCAGACGGAAGACCGTGTCGAGTTTCATCGGCCTCGCGATTTCCCGGTCCGCCAGACCGGCGGCCTGGCTGTGGATCAGTTCGCCGTCGCGGGCCACCAGTACCACCGCGCCCACCAAGCGCTGCGCGTCCAGAGCCGCTTGAACAGCAGCCTGGACGCGGGTGAGCACGCGATCGGGAAGAGGGGCAGGCGCGAGCGTGGCACACGCCGGAGAGATGGTGAGGGCCATGAGGAATTTCCTTCGGTCAATGGGCATGGCCATCACGATAGAAATCCTGCGATTAAAGATAAAGTGGGGTGCAGTTCCTTGTTGTGTGGAACTGAATGTCC
The DNA here is from genome assembly GCF_026625885.1 of Roseateles sp. SL47. NCBI lineage: Bacteria > Pseudomonadati > Pseudomonadota > Betaproteobacteria > Burkholderiales > Sphaerotilaceae > Roseateles > Roseateles sp. SL47. The sequence continues at coordinate 1,214,378 of NZ_CP113068.1, forward strand.
GCAATGAAGTTTCAAGATATGGACAGCCTGAACGGTTTTGTGGTGTTCGTGCAGGTCGCTGAAACCCGCAGCTTCGTGGCCGCTGGTCGGCTGCTGGGTGTGTCGGCCTCCGCGGTCGGCAAGAGCGTGGTGCGGCTGGAAGAGAAATTGGGCGTGCGCCTGTTCCACCGCAGCACGCGCAGCGTCACGCTGACGGCCGAAGGCACGCTGTTCCTGGAGCGCAGCCGGCGCATCCTGGCCGAGATCGAGGCGGCAGAGCTGGAACTGTCGGAGGCGAGCGCTTCGCCGCGTGGCCGCCTTCGGGTGAGCCTGCCGCTGGTCAGTTCGCTGGTGCTGCCGGTGCTCGGAGACTTCATGCGGCAATACCCGGAGATCGAACTGGACCTGGACTTCACCGACCGGATGGTCGATGTGATCGAGGAAGGCTTCGATGCCGTGGTGCGGACCGGAGAGCCGAGCGATTCGCGCCTCTCGGCCAGGCGTCTCGGCACCTTTCGTTCGATGCTGGTCGCGTCGCCGGACTACCTCGCGAAAAGAGGGACGCCGAAAGCGCCGACCGATCTGCTGAGCCACACCTGCTTGCACTACCGGTTTCCCAACAGCGGCAAGTTGGAGACGTGGGCCTTGCGCCGACCTGCGGGCGAAACCGAACTTCAGTTGCCCCCGTCGATGATCTGCAACAACATCGAGACGCGCGTGTGCTTTGCCTTGCAGGGCTTGGGCATCGCCTATTTGCCTGATTTCTCGATCAGGCAGCCGCTGGCCGATGGGCGACTGCTCCAAGTGTTGGCCGACCACGTGGAGCGGACGGGTGTATTTCACGTACTTTGGCCCGCAAGCAAGCACCCCTCTCCGAAGGTCCGGGCCTTGGTCGATTTTCTGTGCGCCCAGGTGTTCCCGGTGCCTGACGGCCAGCGGCGCCGAGGCAACCGATAAGTGCTTGACGCGCATAAGACCAGACGGCACCTGCACATCAACCGACTTGATTTGCGACCAACCTCAACCCCACGAATGATGTGCGCCGGTGCCGGAGTTGAAAGGAAAGCAGCGGGTAGCAGGCGAGGCAAGATGGAGCGCCGATGGAAGCGGCGGTTGAATCGACACTGGGCCTCAGCGAGGTTGGTCCGGAGCAGATCGTCGATCACCTGAGCGAGCGGCTGCGGTCAAACAAACCACTCTTGGACCTGGTTGCCCCTATGGGTCAGCTGTCTCGGTAATCCGCTTCGCCAGCCTTCCAATAGCCCGTGGCGCTCACGCGATGCTGCTCCAGCTCGCGCTCCTGCAAGCCATGCGAGGGCAGTGTGCGGACGGCGCCTGACTCACCTGCAATCCACAGATAGCCCGGGCCTGGCGGCAGCGGCCTGTGCATCAGGCTCTTACGCAACGCGACGCCCGGTGCGTCCTGCACATCCAGCTACACCACGCCACGCGCAGTGCCGTCGCGCTGACGATCGGCTGCCCGCTGCATTGAGCACGCGGGCACGCATCGTTCTGAGCAGCGTAGACGGCGAACTCAAGGTGTCGGTCCGGTCTACCCCGTCTCTTGACCAGCCGTGCCGGAACGCTCACAGGTCCAGCACATGCCGGAGTTGGCCATAGGGCACGCTCCAGGCCGCCTCGCCGGTGTCGACGCTGGCGGTTTTGGGGTTGCAGCGTGTGATGACCCCGATGTGGGTCCGCAGGTGGCGGTCGGTAAAGGAGACTTTCTCGCCGCGCGCGAAGTCGTCACGTGTGGGCTTGGGGGGAGCCGCAGGTGGCGGTGACGCGTGGGTTTGAGGCTGAGGGGGCGCTCCGGGTATGGGCGGTTCAATGGCGGCGTAGGGCAGTTTCCATTGCACCAGCTGCTGGGTGTCATGCAGCGTCAGTTGCGCATCGCGCATTTCAACGATGCGCCCCTCGCGCATGATGTCTCGCCGTTGGTCGTAGAACTTCACCACCTGACCCAGGTGCAGGTCCTTGCGGATGGCGACGATGCGACGCGGGTCGCTCATCAGCCGTTCAAGCAGCGCGCTGAGCTGGTAGAGATCCAGCGTCGTCGCTTGGTTCAGGGCGTCAATCAGCGCCGTATCTTGCATTGGCGGCGTTCGGGTATTCATGCCGGCTTCCAGTTCATGGGGAGCAGTTCTTCCAGGCGATCCTGGCGATCCTGGCGATGGTAATTGATGCGCTGCAGAACGTCGCGAAGGCAGGCCGCCATCACGTGGGAGAGCTGGACGGGGCCGGCGTTGCTTCGTGCCAGGGGGGATGGTTGGGCCCAGGCGTTGCGGATGGTGGAGCGTCCGGCTTCGTCCTTGCAGCGGTACTTCAGGCGTGCATGCTGCAGCACCTCCAGCCGGGCCGGGGTGTACTCCAGCATCTCGCTGAGTTCCTCGCTGATGCGAACGACCCTTGTAAAGCTGGCCTTGTCCTCGTCGCTGAGGTCGTGCTCGATACGTCGGCGCGGCAAGCTGGGGTCAATGGCCGGGCGGCCCGGCGGCGGTGGTGGCTCTTGACCTCGTGGCGTTGTTCGGGCGGCACCGGGATCTGGACACGGTCTTGCCAGAGCTCGAGTTGCAGCACCGTGAGGACTTCGCTGCGCCCGCCAAAGACCCGGCGCTTGAACTCCGCCAGTCGCGCGGACCGCGAGGCCATCTGCTGGTGGACCTGTGCCTGCTGGGCGTGGAAGGACTGCACCAGCAGATCCCTGAGGACCTCGGGGGCGTTGGGAAGACTTGCGCGATCGACGGAAGCGGCCAGCAGTTGCATGGCCTGCATGATTGCAGCGCGGGCCGGGAGGGGGGGCGGAGAATTGCGAATTGCGAATGGCGAACGGTGGTTCGCGAATGCCCGACGCCCCCAGCCCAGCTCACGCAGAGGTCAAATGACGGCGCTGGCCTGCGGCGGCGACCGATGAAGACGAACACCTGGCCCGATAGCAGACTCCCCTCGCCAGCAAAAACGCCCGGGCGAACCGGGCGTTTCCATGTCCCGAACATGTCGGAGCCTTTCACTATCTGTGCGGACCCCCAAGCAGCGCTGGTCCAACACCTGTGCGGTACGCATGAGCTACCTCCTCAGCGAGTCAGGCGTCCACATCCCGCGCATGCCGGGCAAGACTGTGACCGGTGGCGACAAGCGGCAGTATTTTTTCCGGGTTAGGGATCTCATTGCCTTCCTGCAGCAGCATTGGGGCAGACCTGAAATTGTCACTTTCCCGCCGTCTGGTGGTGGCCCTCTCAGGGGGAAAAAGGGCGTGATCCTCTTCGAGGTCACTGGTTGGTCGGACGCGGCAGGCCATGCGACTGTGTTCAACGGGACCCACTGCTACGACCACTGCTACTTCAATGAACCCGGCGGCACGTATCGTACGGACCGGGCAAAAAATAGCCCGGCAATGCCGGGCTCTTGAAGCGACATGTTTGTCGATGGCTGAACGCTCGGCACGAGCCTCAGATCGCCACGACTATCGGCAGAGCGTTGCGTTCACAACAGCAAAACTTTGCTCGCGCCTACCCCCCCATCACACATCAATATTCGCCGCCCTCAACGCATTCGCCTCAATGAACTCCCGACGCGGCTCCACCTCGTCGCCCATCAGCATGGTGAACACGCGGTCGGCTTCAATCGCGTCCTCGATCTGCACGCGCAGCAGGCGGCGCACCGTCGGGTCCATCGTGGTCTCCCACAGCTGCTCGGGGTTCATCTCCCCCAGACCCTTATAGCGCTGGCGCCCGACGCTGGATTCCGCCTGCGTCATCAGCCAGGCCATGGCAGCACGGAAGTCACCCACCTTGGATTCCTTGGCCTTCTCGCCCTCACCCTTCTTGATCACCGCATCCTCGCTCACCAGGCCCTTGAAGGTCTTGCCGGCTTCGGCCAGCACTTCATAGTCAGCCCCATGCACGAAGTCCGCGCTGATGATGCTGGAGCGCACATTGCCGTGATGGCGACGGCTGATGCGCAGCAGCAGCTTGTCGGTGCGCGGGTCGGTTTCCGCCGTCACCACCGCATCATGCAGTTGGGTTTGCAGCGCCGTCGCAGCGATGTCTGCGGCTTCCTTGGTGTCCAGGTTCACCGCCAGGCCGGAGGCCAGCAGATGCAGCGCCTCGCCGTCCATCCAGGCCGACAGACGCTGGATCACGTTCTGCGCAGCAATGTATTGCCGCGCCTTCTGCTCCAGCTCTTCACCCTTGATCGACGGCCCACCCACACCCTGCAGGTGCAACTCCGCATCCTGCAGCGCCACGCGCAGCAGGAAGCCGTCCAGCTCGTGGCCGTCCTTCAGATACTGCTCGTGCTTGCCCACCTTCACCTTGTACAGCGGCGGCTGCGCAATGTAGATGTGGCCACGCTCCACCAGCTCCGGCATCTGACGGTAGAAGAAGGTCAGCAGCAGCGTACGGATGTGCGCACCGTCCACGTCCGCGTCGGTCATGATGATGATGCGGTGGTAGCGCAGCTTGTCCGGATTGAAGTCATCACCGCCCGCACCCCGCCCGATGCCGGTACCCAGCGCCGTGATCAGCGTCAGGATTTCGTTGCTGGTCAGCAGCTTCTCGTAGCGCGCCTTCTCCACGTTCAGGATCTTGCCGCGCAGCGGCAGAATCGCCTGGAACTTGCGGTCACGGCCCTGCTTGGCGGAGCCACCGGCGGAGTCACCCTCCACGATGTAGATCTCGCACAGGGCAGGATCCTTTTCCTGGCAGTCGGCCAGCTTGCCCGGCAGGCCCAGACCGTCCAGCACGCCCTTGCGCCGCGTCATTTCACGGGCCTTGCGGGCCGCTTCACGCGCACGTGCGGCATCCACGATCTTGCCGCAGATGATCTTGGCGTCGATCGGGTTCTCCAGCAGCCAGTCGTTCAGCTTGGCCGCCACGATTTCTTCCACCGGGCCGCGCACTTCGCTGGACACCAACTTGTCCTTGGTCTGCGAGCTGAACTTGGGCTCCGGCACCTTCACGCTCACCACGCAGGCCAGACCTTCACGCATGTCGTCACCGCTGACGTCAACCTTGGCCTTCTTGGCCAGTTCGTTGTCTTCGATGTACTTGTTGATCACGCGCGTCATCGCTGCACGCAGACCCGTCAAGTGGGTGCCGCCGTCACGCTGCGGAATGTTGTTGGTGAAGCAGAGGACGTTTTCATTAAAGCCGTCGTTCCACTGCATCGACACTTCCACGCCGATGTTGGTGCCCTGGTCCGACAGCTTGTCACCCTGGGCATGGAAGATGTTGGGGTGCAGGGTCGTCTTGCCCTTGTTGATGAACTCAACAAAGCCCCGCACGCCGCCCGAGTAGGCGAAGTTGTCTTCCTTGTTGTTGCGCTCATCCGCCAGGCGGATCTTCACGCCGTTGTTCAGGAACGAGAGCTCACGCAGCCGCTTGGCCAGGATGTCGTAATGGAACTCGTGGTTCTGCGTGAAGATCTCGGTGTCCGGCAGGAAGTGCACTTCGGTGCCGCGCTTGTCGGTCTCGCCGACGATCTTCATCGGGCTGGTCTCAAAACCATCCCGCACTTCAATCACGCGGTCCTGCGGCACACCTTTGCGGAACTCCAGCTGGTGCACCTTGCCTTCACGGCGCACCGTCAGGCGCAGCCACTTGGACAGCGCGTTCACGCACGACACCCCCACCCCGTGCAGACCGCCCGAGACCTTGTAGCTGTTCTGGTTGAACTTGCCACCCGCATGCAGCTCGGTCAGGGCGATTTCGGCCGCACTGCGCTTGGGCTCATGCTTGTCATCCATCTTCACGCCGGTGGGGATGCCGCGGCCGTTGTCGATGACCGACATGGAGTTGTCGGTGTGGATGGTGACGACGATGTCGTCGCAATAACCCGCCAGGGCTTCGTCGATGGAGTTGTCCACCACTTCAAAGACCAGGTGATGCAGGCCGGTGCCGTCGGAGGTGTCCCCGATGTACATGCCGGGGCGCTTGCGAACCGCCTCCAGGCCTTCCAGGATCTGGATCGAATCCGCGCCGTAGCCGCCGTTGTTGCTGGCAGAGTCCGGAGTGTTCTCAGGGGAGGTGTTATCGCTCATCAGAGAGTGTTCCAGGCCGCCGTGGCGGCCGTTTGTCTATCTAGCTAGAGCCCCCGCCGCGCGGGAGCTGAGGGCGCGCAACCTCCGCTCAAGATCAAAGCGGAGGCCGCGCAGCGGTGTTTAGATCCTCATCGGCATCACGACATACTTGAAGCCGGTCTGGTCAGGAATGCTGATCAGCGCGCTCGACGAGCTGTCGTTCAGGTCCACCCGCACCATGTCCTGGCTCATGTTGGCCAGCACATCCATGAGGTAGGTGACGTTGAAGCCGGTTTCGATCTGGTCGCCGCCGTAGTCGATCTCGATTTCTTCCTTCGCCTCTTCCTGCTCGGCATTGCTGGACGCGATGGAGAGCAGGCCCGGATCGAAGGCCAGGCGCACCGCCTTGAACTTCTCGCTGGTCAGGATGGCCGCACGCTGCAGCGCCGCCAGCAGCTGCTGACGGCCCAGGATCACGTGGAAGCGGTGGTTCTTGGGGATGACGCGGTTGTAGTCCGGGAACTTGCCTTCCACCAGCTTGGTCACGAACTCCATGCCGCTGAAGCTGAACTTGGCCTGGTTGCCGGCAAAGCGCATTTCAATCGGCTGCTCTTCTTCCTCGCCCTTGCCGCCGTCCTTCAGCAGACGCATCAGTTCCAGCACCGTCTTGCGGGGCAAGATCACCTCCTGCTTGGGCATTTCGGTGTCCAGCTCAGCCTGCGCCAGCGCCAGGCGGTGACCGTCGGTGGCCACCAGCGTCAGGGTCTTGCCTTCGGCCACGAACAGGATGCCGTTGAGGTAGTAGCGGATGTCATGCACCGCCATGGCGAAGTGCACCTGATTGATCAGGCCCTTCAAGGTCTTCTGGGGAACGCTGAACGCCGGGCCAAAGTCCGCCGCTTCCTGCACCAGCGGGAAATCTTCCGCCGGCAGGGTCTGCAGCGTGAAGCGGCTCTTGCCGCCCTGCAGCGTCATCTTGTTCTGGTTGGAGGTCAGGCTGACCGTCTGCTCCGACGGCATCGACCGCAGGATGTCGATCAGCTTGCGAGCCCCGATGGTGGAGGTGAAATCACCTTCGTCCCCATCGAATTCAACCGTGGTGCGCACCTGGATTTCCAGGTCGCTAGTGGTCAGCTCCACCTGTGAGCCCTGCTTGCGAAGCAGCACATTGGCCAGGATGGGCAAGGTATGGCGCCGCTCCACGATGCCGGACACCGCCTGCAACGCGGCAAGCACTTTGTCCTGGCTGGCTTTCAACACGATCATGTCAACCTCTCTCCACTGTTGGCTGTTCGCTTTTCAGGCGTTCCCGACATTCCAGGGGGTCCAACTCTGGCCCGCCGCCACTCTGGCAAACGCGCTATTTTCGCTGATGACGGAGTGTTTTTTCGTCATCCCTTGAGCGTCTGCTCCAGCACATGCAACTGCTGGTTCAACTCGGTGTTCTTCTGCCGCTCGCCGCCGATCTTGCGAACGGCGTGCAGGACAGTGGTGTGGTCCCGCCCGCCAAAGAGCTCACCGATCTCCGGCAGGCTCTTCTGGGTGAGTTCCTTGGCCAGATACATCGCGATCTGCCGGGGGCGGGCGATGCTGGCCGGCCGTTTCTTGGAATACATGTCCGCGACCTTGATCTTGTAGAAGTCGGCCACGGTTTTCTGGATGTTTTCCACCGAAATCTGGCGGTTCTGGATGGAGAGCAGGTCTTTCAGTGCCTCGCGGGCCAGCTGAATGTTGATCTCCTTGTGCGAAAAGCGGCTGTAAGCCAGCACTTTCCGCAGCGCCCCTTCGAGCTCCCGCACGTTGGCGCGCACATTCTTGGCGATGAAGAAGGCCACATCCTCCGGCATGGGGGCACTTTCAGCCTCCGCCTTCTTGATCAGGATGGCCACCCGCATTTCCAGCTCCGGCGGCTCGATGGCCACCGTCAGGCCGGCGTCAAAGCGGCTGGTGAGGCGCTCATCGATGTCCACCAGACCCTTGGGATAGGTGTCGCTGGTCATGATGATGTGGGCGCGCTTGGCCAGCAGGGCCTCGAAGGCGTTGAAGAACTCTTCCTGCGTGCGGTCCTTGCCGGCAAAGAACTGCACATCGTCGATGAGCAGCAGGTCCAGCGAGTGGTACTTGGCTTTCAGCTCGTCGAAGGTCTTGCGCTGGTAGTTCTTCACCACGTCCGAGATGAACTGCTCGGCATGCAGGTACAGCACGCGGGCATCCGGACGGTCCTTGAGCAGGGCATTGCCCACGGCATGGATCAGGTGAGTTTTGCCCAGGCCCACGCCGCCGTAGATGAACAGCGGGTTGTACATCTGGCCCGGCGCGCCGGCCACATGCAGGGCGGCAGTGCGGGCCATCTGGTTCGCACGGCCTGGCACCAGCGTGTCAAACGTGAGGCTGGTGTTGATGCGGTGGCGGGTGGCGCTGGGCGGCAGCGTCTGGGCCGCTCCGGGCGGCGGCGCATTGGCGATCAGGCTGGCGGCGGTGACCGGTTGGGCCGCCTTGGAGGCTGCGGCAGAAGCAGCGGCCGCACGGGCGGCGGGTGTGGCGGAAGCGCCCGATGCGGCCGGCGTGTCGCCCGTAGCACCAGATGCACCCCGAAGGCCGTGCTGCTGCAGCACCTGGCCCATGGATGCCACCGGCGCACTGTTGCGCGGCAGCGGGGCGATGGTCTCGCGCGGTGCCAGCGACAGCTCCAGCCGGGCCGGCTTGCCGGCCAGCTCGCCCAGGATGATCTCGATGCGGTTGGCGTACTGGCTGCGAATCCAGTCCAGCTTGAAGCGGTTGGGCACGCGCAGAGACACCAGAACGGCGTCCTCGCCATTCCCTTCCTGGAGGTGGATCACTTCGGCGGCGGGCAGCGGCCGGATCCAGGTATTGAATTGCTGTTCAGGCAACTCGGTGGCAAGGCGTTCACAGACGCGCTGCCACAAAGTCACCTCAGACACGTCTGCGCTCATTGTGGAAAACTTATTCTTCGAGCGGCCAGATTGTACCGATGAGGGGCCGCGAAGTCTGGGTTATCCACAGAATTTTTGGCAGGGTCAAGATCAGGTAATCCCCCGCACGCGCATACCCGCAGATTGACCGTGCTCCGATTCTTTGCTGTAATCGCGGGTTTTCCGGACGCCTGGACGTATGTCCGTGGGCCTCCAGAATGAGCTTTCAGGCATGCATTCTTGCGGCCAGGTTGTGGCTAGATTGTGGTCAGGTGCTGGTCAGGGGTCGCTCGAAGCACGGCGGCGGGTCCCCCTGACACACTGGGCACACTGGGCACAGTGATCACATCGGTCGTTGTGTCTGGCCAATGTGGCTGGCCAATAGTTCTGACCCATGGGTCTGACCTGCATGAAGTGTTCTACATGAACTGCGCTGCCTGAAGTGCCTGATACCACTGTCGGTGTCCGACAGTACCCACCGTCTAGTCCGACATTTCCGACATTTCGTTAGAGGTTCACCATGAAACGCACCTACCAAGGCTCCAAGACCCGTCGCGCCCGTACCCACGGCTTCCTGGTTCGCATGAAGACCCGCGGTGGCCGCGCCGTCATCGCCGCACGTCGCGCCAAGGGCCGTAAGCGCCTGGCCGTCTGAGGCTGGTCGGGCACCGCCTGATCGTCTCGACACGTCGCGTCTTCTTCAGTCCGACCAAGCCGTGACCGGCCGCATCGTTCGATCGGCCGATTTCGAGCGCGTGCTGGGGACCCCCAGCCGCGCCCGCAGCCCTCACTTCGCCGTTCATCACCTGGCCGCCAGCCCATCGCTGCCGGCACGCCGCCTTCCCAAAGATCCTTCCACAGGTTCATCCACAGGAATGGCGGACTTGTCCACAGGTGATGCGCAGATTCATCCACAGCTTGTGGATGACGCGGTTCCCGACCGACCCGCAGCCGCCTGGCTGGGGTATGTCGTGCCCAAACGCCATGCGCGCAGGGCCGTGACCCGCACCCTGCTGAAGCGGCAAATCCGTCAGGTCTTCGGCACCCTTCCCACCCTGCCTCCGGGCCTTTGGGTGGTGCGCTTGCGCCTGCCGTTTGACCGCAAGCAGTTTCCCAGCGCCTCTTCCGACGCCCTGCGCAGCGCAGCGCGGGCCGAATTGCTGGAGCTGATCCGCAAAATCTCGGCGGCCCAGGCGCGTGCCGGCTGATGCACGGACCCACCCATGACAACACGACCCAGTCTGCCGACCCGTGTGCTCATGGGGCTGGTGCGTGCTTACCAGCTGCTGTTCAGCCCCTGGCTGCGTGCCGGATGCCGGTATTCGCCCAGCTGTTCCAACTACGGTATGCAGGCACTGCGCCAGCATGGGGCTGCCGCCGGCACCTATCTCGCCGCAGCGCGTATCCTGCGCTGCAATCCGTTCTGTCCGGGCGGGCATGATCCCGTGCCTGACAATCCGCCCCGTCTCTTCACCTACCTTGCTCGGCGCAAGGCGGGTCGAGCCTCTTCAACCGCCAATTCAAAAGCTTCCCCATGACTGATATACGCCGCACCATCTTGTGGGTGGTGTTCACCATGTCGCTGGTCCTTCTGTGGGACGGCTGGCAACGGCACAACGGCCATCCTTCGATGTTCGGTCCCGCGCCGGCCAAGACGGCCAGCGCCCCGGGCACCCCCGCGTCCGCCGTTCCTGGCGCGACCCTGCCGGCTTCCGGCGCTTCGGCCCCGGCCGCTGTGGCCGCGGCAGATGCCGCTTCAGCACCGGCACCGGTGAAGAGTGAGCTCGTGACCGTCACCACCGATGTGGTCAAGGCCACGCTGGACACCCGTGGCGGTGCGCTGGTGCGGGTGGAACTGCTCAAGCATGCCGACGACAAGGACCCGAGCGGCCACGTGGTGGTGCTGGACCCGTTGCGGAGTTACAGCGCCCAGACGGCCCTGCGCAATGTGCCGGGGGCGCCCACCCATCAGACGGTCCTGACCCTGGTGGACGGGCCGCGTGAACTCAAGGACGGTGCCGACACCCTGACGGTGCGCCTGGAGTCGCCGCCCATGGGGGGCGTGAAGCTGGCAAAGGTCTACACCTTCAAGCGGGGCGACTACGCCATCGACGTGAAGCATGAGGTGACCAACGTCGGCACGGCCCCGCTGGTGCCGGAGCTGTCGGTGTGGCTGGTGCGTGACGACCATGTGGATCACACCGGCCCGTCGATGGCCCCCAGCTCCTTCACCGGCCCAACGGTCTACACCGATCAGGGCAAGATGCAGAAGGTGCCCTTCGACAAACTCAAGGACAACAAGGCCGACTACGAGCGTCGTGCGGATGATGGCTGGATCGCCATGGTCCAGCACTATTTCGTGAGTGCGTGGCTGCGCAATGAACCGGGTGCCCGGGCCTTTGACGTGAGCGAGTCCCCCAGCAAGCTGGTGACACTGTCCATGGTCACCGCCTTCCCGACCATCGCCCCGGGCGCGACAGGCAAGCTCGAGAACCTGCTCTACGTCGGTCCGCAGGAAGAAAAGCGCCTGGAGCAACTGGCCCCCGGCCTTGAACGCGTCAAGGACTACGGGATGTTCACCATCCTGGCCAAGCCGCTGTTCTGGCTGATGGATCTGCTGCACAAAATCCTGGGCAACTGGGGCTGGGCGATTGTGGGCGTGGTGGTCCTGCTGAAGATTGCCTTCTACGGCCTGAACGCCAAGGCCTACCGCAGCATGGCCAAGATGAAGGCCATCAACCCCCGCATCCAGGAACTGCGCGAGCGTTACAAGGACAAGCCGCAACAGCAGCAGCAGGAAATGATGCGGCTGTATCGCGAAGAGAAGATCAACCCGCTGGGCTCCTGCCTGCCCATCCTGCTGCAGATGCCGGTCTTCCTGGCGCTGTACTGGGTGCTGCTGTCCAGCGTGGAAATGCGCGGTGCGCCGTGGGTCCTTTGGGTGCACGACCTGTCCCGCCCGGATGCCTTTTTCACGGAGCTTTGGCCGACCTGGCTGGGCTGGATGCACGTGCCGCTGGGCCCGCTGCCGCTGCTGATGACGGCCACCAGCCTGCTGCAGGTGTGGCTGAACCCACAGCCCACCGACCCGGTGCAGGCCAAGATGATGTGGATCATGCCGCTGGCCTTCAGCGTGATGTTCTTCTTCTTCCCGGCCGGTCTGACGCTCTACTACTTCGTCAACAACCTGCTGTCCATCGCCCAGCAGTGGATGATCAACAAGCAGCACGGCGTGACGAATTAACGCCAATCGCGACCCACAACGAAGCCTCCGCATGACGGGGGCTTTTTTTCGTCCGCGCGCGGGTGCTTAATTGTTCTGCGGGGTTCGCTTCCCTCGGTCGGGTATCCAGGGAACCGGAGGTGCGTGGTGATGGGGCACGAGCGCCATCACCCGCCCTACCCCGCGCCACTGACGCTGCAGTGGGGTCGGGTCATGCGCCTCGGTGCGCCGCAAAAGCCACCCGTGCGAGACAATCCGCGCATGCTGTCCCGTCACCAGGATCCCATCGCCGCCATCGCCACCGCACCCGGACGCGGCGCTGTGGGCATCGTTCGTGTGTCCTCGCCGCAGGACCTCACCGGCCTGGTCACCGCGATCTGCGGCCGTGCGCTCAAGCCGCGCGAGGCCACCTATCTCCCGTTTCGCAGTGCCCAGGGCGAGGCCATCGACCATGGCCTGGCGCTGCTGTTCCCGGCGCCGCACAGCTACACCGGCGAACATGTGCTGGAGTTGCAGGCGCACGGCGGCCCGGTGGTGTTGCAACTGCTGCTCGCGCGTTGCCTGGAGGCCGATCCGAGCCTGCGCATCCGCCTGGCCGAACCAGGTGAATTCACACGGCGCGCCTTCCTGAACGGCAAGCTGGACCTGGCCCAGGCCGAAGCGGTGGCCGACCTCATCGATGCCAGCACGGAGGCCGCTGCTCGCAGTGCCGGACGTGCCCTGGCCGGTGCCCTCAGTGGCGAGGTGGGCCAGTTGCGGGACGCGCTAATCCAGTTACGCATGCTGGTGGAAGCCACGCTGGACTTCCCGGAAGAGGAGATCGATTTCCTGCAGCAGGCGGATGCCCTGGGCAAACTCGAACGCCTGCTGGCGAGGCTGGATGCGCTGCTGGAGCGCAGCCGCCAGGGCGCCATCCTTCGCGAGGGCATCAAGGTGGTGCTGGCGGGTCAGCCGAATGTGGGCAAGAGTTCGCTGCTGAATGCGCTGGCAGGCGCGGAACTGGCCATCGTCACGCCGATCTCGGGGACGACACGCGACAAGCTCAGCCAGACCATCCAGATCGAAGGGGTGCCGCTGCACATCAGTGACACCGCCGGCCTGCGCGATACCGACGATGAGGTGGAACGCATCGGCGTGGCCCGCAGCTGGGACGCCATCCATGATGCGGATGTGGTGCTGTTCCTGCATGACCTGACCCGTGTCGGTCAGCCGGGCTATGAAAGCGAGGATGCCGAGATCCGCAGCCGTCTGTCGGCCGTGGACCCCGCGCGGATTCTGCAGATCTACAACAAGGCCGATGCCCCTGAGGGTGAAGGCACCGTGGCGGCGGAAGGCGCGTTGCGCCTGTCCGCCAAGACTGGCGCGGGCCTGGATGCGCTGCGGCAGCGACTGTTGCAGCAGGTGGGCTGGCATGCGGTGCCGGAGGGCCTGTTCATTGCCCGCGAGCGTCATGTGCAGGCCCTGCGCCGCACGCGTGAGCATGTGGACCTGGCCCTGCAGCAGGCCGCCCAGGTGCCGGCGGCCGCCCTGGACCTGATGGCCGAAGAGCTCCGGCTGGCGCATGATGCGCTGGGCGAGATCACGGGCGCCTTCACGGCCGACGATCTGCTGGGGGAGATCTTCAGCCGGTTCTGTATCGGGAAGTAGGCCGGGTCCAAGGCGTCCGGGCCATCATCCCCACTTCATCTCCCCCTTCACCACTTTGGCGCCGATCTGCAGCGCGGCCCCCAACCCGGCCGTCGGATAGCGGCGCGTCATGGCGGCAATGAGTGCAGCGCTGTTGGCAGCCTTGGCCTGTTCTTCCTCGAAGGCCAGCAGGTAGTTGCGGGTCTCGTTCACCGCAGCCACATCCAGGCTGCCCGTGGCGGCCATGTGCCCCGGCACCACGACCTTCGGCTTGCGCGCCGCGATGGCTTCCAGCGTCTTGACCCACGCCGCGCGAGCCGCCGCCGTCGGCGTGTCTGCGGTCCAGACGTGCAGGCCCGAGAACACCAGCACGCCACCAAACACCGCTTGCAGTGTGGGCACCCACAGATACCGGCGGTTCTCCAGCCCCTGCGCGCTGACGATCTCGATCGTGTGTCCCTCCAGAGTCAACGATGGCCCGTCGAACGCCTCTGGCAGCACCACATCCGCCAGGGTCTGAGGGCCGTTCTCCTTGAGCTGCGGCCCCCAGACCGCCAGCTTCTTCTCGACATTGCCCTTGATCGCCGCGATCGTGGCCGACGCGGCGATGACCTTGGCCGAGGGGAATGCCGCTTTGATCGGACCCAGACTGAAGTAGTAGTCCGGGTCGCTCTGGCTCACATAGATCGTGGTCAGCGTCTTGCCCGAGGCCTTGATCGCCTCGGCCACCGCGCGTCCATCCGGCAGCGAGAAACCGCCGTCGATGAGGATGGCGTCCTTCGCGCCTGAGAGCAGCACCGGAGCCCGGAAGAAGCCGTTGTCACCGGCCGGGAAGTGCCGCCATTGCAACGGGGCGGCGGCGACAGCCGTGGTGCTGAGCGCCGGAAGAGTCACGGCGGAAGCTGCAGCAGTGACCGCTGCAGTTTGAAGGAAGTCGCGTCGCTTGATCATGACGAGGTGTTGCCTGTTGGGTAGGGAACGCTCATCGTAGGAAGATGTGATTGACAGATAAATGACGATGAAATAGACACGCTGTATGCAAAAAGCAAACAGTCTCGATGACGCCAGCCTGCACAACCTGGCCAATCTGAAGCGCTTGGCCTACTTTGCGGCGGTGGTGGAAACCGGCACGTTCACGGCGGCTGCAGAGCGCCTGGGCATCACCAAAGCGGTGGTGAGCCAGCAGGTCGCACGGCTGGAGAAAGACTTCCACACCACCCTGCTGACGCGGACCACCCGCCGGGTCGTGCCTACGGACGCGGGCAAAGCCTTCTACCAGCGCTGCGCGCTGATCCTGAAGGAGGCCGGTGAAGCCTTTGATGAGTTGGGAGAGGTCGCGGCCGAGCCAGCGGGCACGCTTCGCCTGACGGCGCCGCTGGATTACGGGCTGAGCGCGGTGGTTCCGGCCGTGGTCGAGTTCAGCAAGCGATTCCCCCAGTGCAAGGTGGACGCCGCGCTGAGTGATCAATCCATGGACTTGCTCTCAGGTCAGGTGGAGCTGGCCATCCGCGTTGGATGGTTGACGGAGCAACATCTTCAGGCTCGCCAGATCGGAACGTTCAGGCAGCTGTTGGTGGCCGCACCGGGCTGGGCACGGCAGGTCCGCGCATTGAAGCGTCCGGCGGAGATCGGCGCCTTGCCCTTCGTCGCCAATGCAGCCTTGCGTGACCCCTTGCACTGGCGCTTCTCCCGCAGTGGCAGCGGGCGGGACCTTCAACCAGACGAAGTGACGGTCCACCCGTCCATCTTCCTGAACGCGACCCTGGCTGTGCGCGAGGCCGTCTGCATGGGCGCAGGCTTGTCGGTCCTGCCGGATTACGCGGTCCGGTCTGATCTCGCCGAGGGGCGGCTGATCCCGGTGTTGCCCGAATGGCATCTGCCTTCCGGTGGCATTCACGCCGTGTTCCCGACCGCGCGCTTTCGCCCTGCCAAGGTCAGGACCTTCGTCGAAGTATTGACGGAATTTCACGGCGGACTGGCACCGCCGCAGACGACTCAGTGACCCTGAAAATCGACCAGCGCAAACACCGGCAGGCCCTGCTCGCGGATCTTTGCCGAGCCCCCCAGCTCCGGCAGGTCCACAATCACCGCCCCTTCGATCACCGTGGCGCCGAGCCGCTCCAGCAAGCGCTTGCCGGCGAGCATCGTGCCGCCGGTGGCGATCAGGTCGTCAATGAGCAGCACCCGGTCCCCGGGCTTCACCGCATCGGTGTGCATCTCCACCGTCGCGCTGCCATATTCCAGCTCGTAGGTTTCCTGCACGGTGGTGAACGGCAGCTTGCCTTTTTTGCGGATTGGCACAAAACCGATGTTGAGTTCATAGGCCAGCACCGAGCCAATGATGAACCCGCGCGCATCCAGGCCGGCGACGACGTCGGGACGACTGTCGAAGTAGCGGTGTACGAACTGGTCGATCAACACGCGGAACGCACGTGGGTTGGCGAGCAGCGGGGTGATGTCCCGAAACTGCACCCCTGGTTCCGGCCAGTCAGGCACGGTTCGGATCTGCTGCTTGAGGAAGGCGATGGCGTCTTGCATGGCGGGATTGTCGCGCCTAGGCCAACTGCTGGCAGATCAACCGCGCACGACCGCCCTGCTTGGCGTCATACAGCGCACGGTCTGCGGCTTCGATCAGCCGCTGCGGCGGCGTGCCGGTGTCGGGCACACAGGCGGCCACGCCGATCGACAGGCTGACCGAGCGCCGCACCGGTGAGCCCTCATGCTCGATGGCGGCAAGCCGCACGCTGTCCAGGCACCGCTGGGCCACCACCTGCGCGCCCGCCAGGTCGGTGTCCACCAGCAGCATCGCAAATTCTTCCCCGCCATAGCGGCACACCGCCTCGCTGCCCCGCCCGACACAGCTGCGCAGCAGCGTGGCCACCCGGCGCAGGCAGTCATCCCCGGTCACGTGACCATAGCGGTCGTTGTATTGCTTGAAGTGGTCAATGTCCACCATCACCAGAGCGAGCGGCCGGCCGGACCGGGTGCCCCGCTGCCATTCCTGCTGCAGCAACTGGTCAAAGAGCCGGCGATTGCCCACGCCGGTCAGGCCATCGGTGGTGGATTGCCTCGCCAGCAACTCATTGGCGCGTTTGAGGCGCTCCTCCTGGCGATGGCGCTCAGTGAAGTCGGTGACGATGCAGACATAGAGGTGGATGGTGTCGGTACGCACTTCCGCCACGGTGAGCTGCAGCGCCAGCCGTTCACCGCTGCGGTGACGCGCGCTGAATTCCCGCGGCGTGCCCAGCAGATCCTGCGGATGCATCAGATCTCCCGTGCTGCCAAACAGCATGCCGATGTGCACCCCCTGCAGCTCGGAAGCGCTGAAGCCGAACAGCTGCTCGGTGCTGGGGTTGACCTCCAGCACATGGCCGCCAGAGTCCAGTGTGAGGATGCCGTTGCCGGCCGCCTCGATGGTGGCCTTGAGCTGGGCACGGCTGGCCGCCAGGCTTTGCTGTTCATGGATCAGGTCGGTGACTTCCATGCGCACACCGACGATCCCGCCCGACGGAGTGCGGCATTCGAAGATGCGCAGCCACATGTCGTCATGCACCCTTTGCAGCAACGGTGCGGTCTGGCGGCCGCGTGCGTCCTTGCGCTCTTGCAGCCACTCGTCTTCCCGGCCCCGGGCCTCCGGGATGCCCCCGCGCTCCAGCGATTCCCGCACCAGGTCTTCGAAGCTCGCCTTGCGCTGGAAGGCCCGCAGCATGTGCGGGTAGATTTCCACCAGACGGCGGTTGTAGGCGACCAGCCGGTCGTCCTGATCAAAGATCTCCACGCTGGCGGGCAGGGCGTCGATGGCCTCTTCCAGCGTGCGCTGGGCCTTGCGCGCCCGCGCCTGCGCCCGGGACAGCCCCCCCATCACGCTCACCGCCAGCAGCACAGTGAAGGCCAGCGCGGCAAAGCCCAGCCACGGCACCACAGGAGCCCAGCCCGGCGAGTCCGGCAGCCCGCCCAGTGACACCATGAGAATCGCCGCCTGCAGCCCCACCAGCAGCGCAAATGCGAGCAGGGGCCAGAGGCGGGCTTCAGCGAGTCGGGTCATCACGAGCTGGGGGCGGCGGAAGGGTGCGGGCATCCTATCCACCCCGCGAACAGGCCGATACGCCCCCGACGGGGGACTTCTGCAACGGGGTGTTGCATCACCCCCACCAGCGTCCCCGATTCAGCGGACGTCTCGTTCAGCTACCTCGTGTGATCGGCATGTCCACGCCGCTGCTGGGCAGCTTCATGTGGCGCGCCAGTTCCAGTTTGGCCAGCGAATTGCGGTGCACCTCATCCGGGCCATCGGCGAAGCGCAGCGTCCGTTGGCCGGCCCACATGTAGGCCAGCGGCGTGTCCTGGCTGACACCCATGCCGCCGTAGACCTGCATGGCCCAGTCGATGACCTTCAGCGCCATGCTGGGGGCGACGATCTTGATCATCGCAATCTCGGCCTTGGCCACCTTGTTGCCCACCGTGTCCATCATGTAGGCCGCCTTGAGCGTCAGCAGGCGGGCCTGCTCGATGCTGCAGCGGGCCTCGGCGATGCGCTCCTGGGTGACCGTCTGCTGGGCGATGGTCTTGCCGAAGGCGGTGCGCGCAATCGCCCGCTGGCACATCAGCTCCAGCGCCCGCTCGGCTGCGCCAATGGACCGCATGCAGTGGTGGATGCGGCCCGGCCCCAGGCGGCCCTGCGCGATCTCGAAACCTCGGCCTTCGCCCAACAGGATGTTGTCCACCGGGACACGCACATTCCGAAGTTCGATCTCCATGTGCCCATGCGGCGCATCGTCATAACCGAACACGCTCAGATGGCGCTTCACCGTGATCCCCGGGGTGTCTGCCGGCACCAGCACCATCGACTGCTGTTCATGCCGACCCGCTTCCGGGTTGGTCTTGCCCATGACGATGTAGAGCGCACAGCGCGGATCACCCGCTCCGGACGACCACCACTTGGTGCCATTGATGACGTAGTGGTCCCCATCGCGGTCGATGCGGCACTGGATGTTGGTGGCGTCGGACGAGGCCACGTCCGGCTCCGTCATCAGGAAGGCGGAACGGATCTCGCCCCGCAGCAGCGGTTCCAGCCAGCGGTCCTTCAGCCCTTCGGTCGCGTAACGCTCCAGGGTTTCCATGTTGCCGGTGTCCGGCGCCGAGCAGTTGAACACCTCCGGCGCCCAATACACCCGCCCCATGATCTCGCACAGCGGCGCATATTCCAGGTTGGACAGGCCCTCCGGGGCCCGGGCCGACCGGGGCAGGAACAGGTTCCACAAGCCGGCCGCGCGGGCCTTGGGTTTGAGTTCCTCGATCACGCGGGTGGGCACCCAGGCATTGCCGGCCCGGCGGTTGGTGTCCACTTCCTCGTGATAACGCTTTTCGCTCGGGTAGATGTGCTGGTCAAAAAACGCCAGCAGGCGTTCCCGCAACTGCTCAACTTTGGGGCTGTAGTCGAAATTCATGGATCCTCCCGAAGGCAGGGCGCTCAGGCGCGCTGTTGACGGTAGCGCAGGTACTGGGCAAACAGCGCTTCCATGGTGGTGGACCGCTCATCCGCATGCAGCGGATGCAACGGAGCGAAATTGCTGACACGCAGCAGCCAGTCCGCCGGGCCTTCGCCCATGTCCAGGACATTGATGCAGGCGGGTGACTGCACCCAACTGCCCAGCATCAACCGCTGGCCGCCGCTGACGGCATGAGAGAGCAGCGCGGCATTCACCACGCCATGCAGCACCAGCAGCGCACAGTCCCAATCCGGATCGGCGCGCAGGCGGGCGACCCCACCCAGCACCCGGTCCAGCAGTTCGCCGACGCTTTCGCCGTTGAGAAAACGCTGCTGCTCGGCCACCGGGCTGCGTTGCAGGCCGGTGAAGGCCGCGATCAGGTCGGCATCGGCAATCTCACCCAGGCGCCCGCCGCGGATCTCCTGCCATTCCGGCCAGACCTGGGCTTGAAGTTGGGAAAGACCGGCGTGCTTCAGCACCAGGTCCGCCGTCTGGACCGTGCGGGGCAGGCCGGACACGATGACGCGATCAAAACGGACATTGGCCGAAGCAAAGGCCTGCCCGGCCGCACACGCCTGCGCCACACCTTCGGCATTGAGCTGCACCTGTTCCGGCAGGACCGGGCGTCCGGTGGCGCCATCGAAATACGTGACCGCCCCGTGGCGCATCAGGTAGATGCGGCGGCGGTTCGGGCTGCGGGGCAACATGTCCAACATAGTTGGGGCAGTGTGGCGCATTGCCGGGCCCGTTTCTGTCGCGCAGGCGGCAACCCGGAGCGCTGAACGGGGATTCCGCCGTGGGACACGTCACGGACGCACGGTGCTGCCGCGCCGCGCCACCGTGGGCAGTGACGCCTGCGTGACAGACGCCCAAGTGCCGAACGCCGCTCAGCCCACCAGCAGCCCGTGTTCCGCGCGGGCGAGGGCTTCGGGCGTCCCGGAGATCACCAGAGTGTCCCCGCTGCGCAGCACCAGGTTGTTGTCGGCATTGAGCACCGAGCCATTGCTGCGTTTCACTGAAATGACGGTCACGCCCCAGCCCGCCGTGGCAATCTCGCCCAGCGGACGCCCATGCAGCGCACTGGCGGAGGGCAGCGAGATGGACTGCAGCCGGGCCTGGTCCCGGTCTTCGCCCGTGTCGTCGTCCAGCCCGTGGAAGTAGCCGCGCAGCAGGCCATAGCGTCGGTCCCGTGCGTCGCGGGCAATGCGCAGCACCCGCCGCATCGGCACGCCCACCAGCGCCAGCGCATGGCTGGCCAGCATCAGCGAGCCTTCAATCGCCTCCGGCACCACCTCGGTGGCTCCGGCGGCGCGCAGCTTTTCCAGGTCGGTGTCGTCGATGGTGCGTACCACCACCGGTACCTGCGGCGCATGGCTGCGCACTTCATGCAGCACCTTCAAGGCGGACGGGGTGTCGTGATAGCTGATGACCAACGCGCTGGCCCGCGAGAGGCCGGCCGCGATGAGGCTGGGCAAGCGCGCCGCATCGCCGAACACCACGCTCTGACCCGCGGCGGCGGCCTGCCGCACCCGGTCCGGGTCCAGGTCCAGCGCCATGTAGGGAATGTTTTCAGCTTCCAGCAATCGGGCCAGGTTCTGGCCGCTGCGCCCGTAGCCGCAGATGATGACGTGGGCGTCGGTCTTGATGGCTTTTTTGGCAATGCTGGTCAGTTGCACCGACTGCAGCAGCCAGTCGCTGGCCGACAGCTTCATGACGATACGGTCGCTGTATTCGATCAGCAGCGGCGTCATCAGCATGGACATCACCATGGCCGCCAGCACCGGGCTGACCCACTGCGCGGCAATCAGGTTGTGCTGGGCGCCCAGCGTCAGCAGCACAAAGCCGAATTCACCCGCCTGCGCCAGATACAAGCCGGTGCGCAGCGCGGCGCCGGTGGGGGCGCGGAACAGCTTGGCCAGGCCGGCCACCAGCACGAATTTGGCCAAGGTGGGCACCAGCGTCAGCACGATCACCAGCGGCCATTGATAGACCAGCGTCTGCCAGTCCAGCCGCATGCCGATGGTGATGAAGAACAGGCCCAGCAGCACATCGTGGAAGGGGCGTATGTCGGTTTCCACCTGATGGCGGTATTCGGTTTCCGCGATCAGCATGCCCGCCACAAACGCGCCCAGCGCCAGCGACAGGCCGGCACGCTCGGTCAGCCAGGCCAGGCCCAGCGTGACGAGCAGCAGGTTGAGCATGAAGAGCTCCTGGCTCTTGCGCCGCGCCACCAGGGTGAGCCAGCGCCGCATCACATGCTGCCCGCCCGTGAGCAACAGGGCCAGCAGGGCCACCGCCTTGAGGCCCGCCCAGCCGAGTGACTGGGCCATGGCGGTGCCGCTGCCGCCCAGGGCCGGGATCAGCACCAGCAGCGGCACGACCGCCAGGTCCTGGAAGAGCAGCACGCCGATCACGCGTCGCCCATGTTCACTTTCCAGTTCCAGCCGTTCCGCCATCAGCTTCACCACAATGGCGGTGGAACTCATGGCCATGGCGGCCCCCAGCACCAGCGCGCCCTGCCAGCTCAGGTCCCAGTGGTGGCCCGCCACAGCGAAGGCCCAGACCAGGAACCAGTGACCCAGCATGGTGCCGCCCACGGTGATGACCACCTGCAGCAAGCCCAGCCCGAACACCAGCGAGCGCATGCTGTGCAGCTTGGGCAGGTTGAATTCCAGCCCGATGGCAAACATCAGGAAGACCACGCCGAACTCGGCCAGGTGCTGCACGCCAGTCACATCACTGGCCAGCGACAGCGCATTGGGGCCGATCACCACCCCCACCACGAGATAACCGAGGATGGGGGGCAGCTTGAGCGAACGGCAGACCACCACGCCCAGGACAGCGGCGATGAGGTAGACGAGGGTCAGATCCAGGGCGGTGAACATGCACCCGATGGTACTGGGCGCCTTGGCAAGCTCGTCCGCAAATCGGCAAGGTTTCACGCTGGATCGCCCTCTGTGGGCGCGCGGGTGTGGCGCACGTCGCCTCCAGCCGACACCATGACGGAGGTTCTGCCTGCGCGTCCCCCCTTCCGGATGCCTGGTTCACCCCCCGCTGGAGACTGGCGTTCGTCACGTCGCAGCGGCAAACTTGTGGGCTTATGCATCGGGCGCATGCCCGCATGTGCAAGCGGCTTTGCCGGACGTGGCGAACCGGTGAGGCTTCAGGGTACCGTTCGCGCCACCGAAAAGTTACGGAGCATTTCATGCCCAATCTGTCTTTCGTTTCTCCCACGCGCAACAGTCCCTGGGGTACGTATCTGTCCCAGATCGACGCCGTCGAGCCCTACCTGGGCAAGCTGGCCCGCTGGGTGGAAACGCTGCGTCGCCCCAAGCGCGCGCTGATCGTGGACATCCCCATCGAACTGGACAACGGCACCATCACCCACTTCGAGGGCTACCGTGTGCAGCACAGCCTCACCCGCGGTCCCGGCAAGGGCGGCGTGCGTTACCACCCGGATGTCACGCTGGAAGAAGTGATGGCCCTGTCGGCCTGGATGACGGTCAAGAACGCTGCGGTGAACCTGCCCTATGGCGGCGCCAAGGGCGGTATTCGCCTGGATCCCAAGCTGCTGTCGCTCAAGGAACTGGAGAAGGTGACCCGCCGCTACACCAGCGAGATCGGCATCATCATCGGCCCGACGCAGGACATCCCGGCCCCTGACGTGAACACCAACGGCCAGATCATGGCCTGGATGATGGACACGTATTCGATGAACGTCGGCGCCACCGCGACCGGCGTGGTCACCGGCAAGCCGATCCCGCTGGGCGGTTCGTTGGGCCGCGTGGCCGCGACCGGCCGCGGCGTGTTCGTGGTGGGGCGTGAAGCCATGCGCCGCCTGGGCGTGGAGATGGACGGCGCCCGCGTGGCCGTGCAGGGCTTCGGCAATGTGGGCTCGGTGGCCGCCAAGATGTTTGCCGCCAATGGCGCCAAGGTCGTGGCCGTGCAAGACCACACGGGCACCATCCTGAACGAGCAGGGCCTGGACATGACCAGCCTGCTGGACCACGTGGCCCAGACCGGCGGCGTGGGCGGCTTCAAGGGCGCGGACCGTATCGAGAACGAGCAGTTCTGGGATGTGAAGTCCGACGTGCTGATTCCGGCTGCGCTGGAAGGTCAGATCACCGCCGAGCGCGCCAAGCGCGTCCAGACCCGTGTGGTGCTGGAAGGCGCCAACGGCCCGACGACGCCGGATGGCGACGCCGTGCTGGCGGACCGCGGCATCATCGTGGTGCCGGACGTGATTGCCAATGCCGGTGGCGTGACGGTGTCCTACTTCGAATGGGTGCAGGACTTCTCGTCCTTCTTCTGGACGGAAGACGAGATCAATGTGCGTCTGGACAAGATCCTGATCGGTGCCTTCAAGGGCATCTGGGAGACGTCCGAACAGCACAAGATCCCGCTGCGGACGGCCGCCTTCACGGTGGCCTGCACACGCGTGCTGCAAGCCCGCGAAGAGCGGGGACTGTATCCTTGACTCTCCCCCCTACCGCCTGACGGCGGCCCCCCCACCGGGGGGCGAGCCCGATGGACCGGCGGAGCCGGATCCATGGGCTCCGCTGGAGGGGCCCGGCCCGTGGGGCGGGCTGGCTGGGGCCTGGGTGGATGAGAAAGAAGGGCTTCCTTGGGGAGCCCTTTTTGATTTATGAGAGGTGGATGGGGTGGGGGGGACGGGTCCAGGTGGCGGGCAGGCCGTCGAGGACCTTGGCAGGGTCGAGGCTGCGCAGGGGAACGGTTGGGTCGGCAGGGATGCGGTTTTGCGCCATCAGGGCCATGTAGCGAAGGGCGGAGACACGCAAAAATGATGAGAAGTTGCCGACCGCGCCCCGCGCTTGCACCAGTTCGTCGTACAGCCGCGTGATGAGCTGCGTGACCGACAGACCATCACGGGCCGCAATCTCTTCCAGCACCTCCCAATGAAGGTTCTCAAGACGGATGCTGGTGACCACACCATGCAGACGAACAGAACGGGTGCGGGATTCGTAACTCTGCGGATCCGCGCTGATGAAGACCTGACACATGGGAACCCCCGTGGCTGCATGGCGGCCCAGCTGCCGCTGCAGCCATTGTGCGCGCCACCCGGAATCAGGTCGAGATGCGGGTGCCCAGCACCACCAGGAACTGGGCGATCCAGGCCGGGTGCGCCGGCCAGGCGGGTGCCGTCACCAGCGTGCCGTCCGTGACCGCCTGGTCCACCGGAATGTCGGCGTAACTGGCACCGGCCAGTTCCACCTCCGCCGCACAGGCCGGATAGGCCGACACCCGCTTGCCGCGGATCACACCCGCCGCCGCCAGCAGCTGGGCACCGTGGCAGATGGCTGCGATCGGCTTGCCCGCCTGCGAGAAGTGCTGCACCAGGGGCAGCACGCCCGGCAGCGTCCGCAGGTATTCCGGCGCACGGCCCCCGGGAATCACCAGACCGTCGTAGCTCTTGGCATCGACGTCGTCAAAGGTGGCATTCAGAGTGAATCGGTGCCCCGGCTTTTCCGAGTAGGTCTGCGCACCCTCGAAGTCGTGGATCGCCGTCAGGACATGGTCCCCAGCCTTTTTGCCAGGGCACACCGCATGCACCTGGTGGCCGACCGCCAGCAAGGCCTGGAACGGCACCATGATCTCGTAGTCCTCGACATAGTCGCCAGCCAGCAATAGAAGCTTCTTGCCCATGGGATGTCTCCAGAATCGAAAGGGAAGTCCGATTCTGGGAAGCAAGCGACCACGGTGGGTAGTAGCGGGTTACGTCGGGTCCGGCGATGTCGGGGCCGTGAAGGTCCGATCCGCTTGCTGCCGCTGCACGCTTATCGACCAGGCCCGGCGGCCCAGGCCGACCCATCCACCGTTCGCCAACCCCACCGTCACCGCCCAGCAGATCCAGGCCGTCCACAGGGTGTGGCTGGGGTAGTGCGCGCCGCGCGCCATCTGGGCCATCCCATAGCAGAAGCCCAGGATCAGCACCCCCATCAGCGCCATGCCCGCCTGGCGCGGATAGGCCCGGCGCAGCATGAAGAACAGGCTGAAGAAGGCAAAGGCCGAGCTGGCATGGCCCGACGGGAAGCAGTGCCCCGGGCCGCCGTCCGCAACGCCCAGCCGCCAGTGGGAGATGTAGCGGGCCGTGCCGCCGAATTCGGCCAGGTCCCAGGGGCAACTGGTGGTGCTGCCCTGCTTGATCAAGGGAATGAGGATGAGGCAGACCGCCGTGGTGGCAACCGCGAGCCACCGCTCCCGGCGGCTCAGCCCCGGCCACAGCGGACGCACCGCATTGACCAGCAGCATCACCACCAGCCCGGTGGCCAGCCACCGGCCGCCCTGGTGCATCACGCCGGACGTCAACCAATGGTTGCGCCAGGTAAAGCCCTGGGCATCTCCAAACCATCGCACCACCGCCAGGTCCAGCCCCAGCCCGTCCCAGGCCAGCACCGCCAGCAGCCCCAGCAGCACCGTCCAGGTGCCGCCCGAGAGTCGCGGGAGCCACCGGGGGCCCGCCAGCGTGGTGGTGGCCGCATGCAGGGAGGGGGAGGTCGCGGTTGGGTCCGACAATTCGGTCAGGAGGATCGGCTTCATGGCGACATGAGTGGGCGCGTCCCCGCTGAAGCGTTCCTGAAGTGAACCTGAAGTCTTGCTGAAGCTGGCCCCCGTTCCGGGGGAAGCGGCCATTGCCGTGACATCCGCATGGGGCCGATTCGCCGGTCGGACAGGACGGTGGCGCCAGCCTGTTATCGTTTCACCCGAACCGACCGAATCCGATCCGCCCGCGCCCATACCTGCCACGATGCGACTGCTCCTGCTCGAAGATGACGAACTGCTGGGCAGTGGCCTGCGTGATTTCCTGGTCTCCGAAGGCCATGAGGTCACCTGGGCCACCCGGCTCTCGGACCTGCTGCCCCGTCAGTACGAGGATGCGGAGGCGCTCTTGGTGGACTGGCAACTGCCGGACGGCTCGGGCCTGGACTGGTTGCGGTCGCTTCGCCAGCGCGGCGTCGCCACCCCGGCCCTGATGCTCACGGCCCGGGACCTGCTCGCCGACCGGCTGCAGGGCCTGGACAGCGGCGCCGATGACTATCTGGTCAAGCCCTTTGCGCCGGAGGAACTGGCGGCCCGCTTGCGGGCGGTCAGCCGCCGCCACATGGGGGCCAGCAGTTCCCAGCGCCAATATGGTGACGTCTGGCTGGACCTGGCCGCCAAGCGGGCACGGCGCGACGGCCTGCCGGTGGAACTCACCGCCCGCGAATGGGCCGTACTGGAAGCCCTGGCCCAGCGGGCCGGGCGGCTCTACCCCAAACATGAGCTGGAACTGCGCGTGCTCGGCAACGACGCGGAAGTGCAGAGCAATGCCCTGGAAGTGCATGTGTCCAGCCTGCGTCGCAAGCTGGGCCGCAACCTGATCGAAACGGTACGCGGCATGGGCTACCGGTTGGGCGCATGAGCACCGCGCCGGCCCGCAAACCGTCGATCGCCGGCCGTCTGGCGCGCCAGCTGCTGCTGATTTCCGTCTTCTGGGCGCTGGTGGCCGGGGTGTCGGTCTGGGTGGTGGTGCAGGAGGAGGTGGACGAGCTGCTGGACGAAACGCTGCAGGCCTCGTCCCAGGTGCTGGGCCAGTTGCTGCGCCAGAGCAATGCGCTGCTGACTTCGGAGGTGGCCGACTCTGATGACCTGAGTACCCACTTCGCCTGGCAGCTTGTGTCCGCCGAGGGTGAACTGCTGCATCGCTCGCCACTGGCCCCCACCAAGGCCTGGCAGTTGCCCCCCGGTTTCAGCGACTGGAAGGACGACGGCAGTGATGGGGATGACTGGCGTGTGCATGTCCGCCCCCTCAAATCCGCCGCTGGCTCGGCCTGGCTGATGGTGGCCCAGACCACGGCGGAGCGGCGCGAGGTGCGCTCCCGCGTCGGCATGGCCAGCGCCTTGTCTGCCCTGCTGGTGGGCAGCCTGTGCATGATCTGGCTGAACCGGCGCGCCCGTCAGGAGCTGGAGCCGTTGGCCCGCCTGAGCGAGGCCCTGGGGCAGTACGACCCGCTGGACAGCCGCCAGAGCCTGCCGGAGCAGTCCCGGCGGGAGCTGGGCGACATCCGCTCCGCCGTGCTGGACCTGGGCCAGCGCCTGGCCCAGCGGGTGGCCAATGAACGGGCCTTCAGCGCGCATGCGGCGCATGCCTTGCGCACGCCGCTGGCCGGCATGGACACCCAGCTGGCCATGGCCCTGCGGGAAGCGCCGGAAGCCCAGCGTGAGCGCCTGCAGCGCACCCGCGAGGCGGCCGACCGTCTGCGCCGGGTGGTGACGGCGCTGCTGACCTTGTTCCGCAGCGGCATGAGCCTGCAGTGGCAGGCGCTGGATCTGGCCGCGCTGATGGACCACCTGCCGCTGCCCCAGCAACTGGAACTGGATCTGCCGGCCGAACCCTGGGTGCAGGGAGACCCGGATCTGCTGGCGGCCGCCCTGATCAATCTGCTGGACAACGCCTGGCGCCACCGCGCCACCCGTCTGCAGTTGCGGTTGCGGGAGGTGCCCGGTGGCGGCACGGTGATCGAGCTGGAGGACAACGGCAGTGGCGTGCCCGAGTGGCGCCGCGAAGATCTCAATGACGCGCTGGAGCGCCAGCAATACGAAGGCCGCATGGGCCTGGGCCTGATGATGGCGGATCTGGTCGCCCGCGCCCATGGCGGTGATCTGCGCCTGCTGCCGGTGGCCCAGGGATTTGCCGTGGCCCTGCGCCTGGGGCCCCCGCCCCCGTAGCCCGTAGCCCGGGGCCCCTGGCCGCCGTCGCCCCGATCCCTCCCCATCCCGCCGCAGCTACACTGCCGCCTGTATGACGACGCAAGCTGTTCTCACCCATTCCCGCGCCCTTGAAGTGGCGCGCCAGGCTCTCAAGGTCGAATCCGATGCGCTGCTGGCGCTGGGCCCTCGCCTGGGAGAATCGTTTGAACAGGTGGTGCAGCTCATCCTGTCCAGCAGCGGCCGGGTGGCGGTGATGGGCATGGGCAAGAGCGGCCATGTGGGGCGCAAGATCGCCGCCACCCTGTCGTCCACCGGCACCCCTTCCCTTTTTGTGCATCCGGCCGAAGCCAGTCATGGCGACCTCGGCATGGTCACGCCGGCGGACATCGTGCTGGCCCTGTCCAATTCCGGCGAGAGCGATGAGCTCAACGCCATCATCCCGACGCTCAAGCGCCAGGGCGTCAAGCTGATTGCCATGACGGGCCGCCCGGAGTCCTCCCTGGCCCGGCATGCGGACCATGTGCTGGATTCCCGGGTGGACCAGGAAGCCTGCCCGCTGAACCTGGCCCCCACGGCCAGCACCACCGCGCAGATCGCCCTGGGTGATGCGCTGGCAGTGGCCCTGCTGGACGCTCGCGGCTTCCGCGCAGAAGACTTTGCCCGTTCCCATCCCGGCGGCGCCCTGGGCCGCAAGCTGCTGACCCATGTCCGCGACCTGATGCGCAGTGGCGACGCCCTGCCCCGGGTCAAGGCCGACCTGAGCCTGCTGGAGATGATGCGGGTGATGTCGGCCAAGGGCCTGGGCTGCGCCATCCTGGTGGACGACCAGGACCGGGCGGCCGGCATCTTCACCGACGGCGACCTGCGCCGCCTGATCGAACGCGGCGCGGACCTGCGGGGCCTGACGGCCCGTGAAGTGATGCACAACAGCCCCCGCACCGTGTCGGCCGATGCGCTGGCGGTGGAAGCGGCCGACCTGATGGAGTCCGCCCGCATCACCCTGGTGCTGGCGGTCGACGACGACCAGCGCCTGCTGGGCGCCATCAGCATCAATGATCTGATGCGCGCGAAGGTGATCTGATGACGGTGGTGCGAGAACTCCGGCCCGCGCTCCAGTTTGCGCCCGAGCTGCTGCTGCAGGCGCAGGGCCCGGCCACCGGCCTCAAGGCCGCCATTTTTGATGTGGACGGGGTGCTTACCGATGGCCGCATCTACATCAGTGAACGCGGCGAGGATTTCAAGGCCTTCTCCACGCTGGACGGCCACGGCCTGAAGCTGCTGGCGCAGGGCGGCATTCTGCCGATCGTGGTGACCGGCCGGGATTCCCCGGCGGTGCGGCGCCGGGTGGCGGATCTGGGGCTGACACATGCGGTCTACGGTGCCAAGGACAAGCTGGCCGCCGCCCAACCCGTGCTGGACTCGCTGGGCGTGCGCTGGGACGAAGTGGCGGTCATCGGTGATGACTGGCCCGACCTGCCGCTGATGGTGCGGGCCGGCTTTGCCTGCGCACCCGCCCAGGCCCACGCCGAAACCAAGGCGGCAGCCCATTACGTGACCCAGGCGCAAGGCGGCCATGGCGCCGCCCGCGAGTTCTGTGACCTGCTGCTGATGGCGGCTGGCCAGTACGCCCGGTTGCTGCACGGCCATCTGGACACCCTGGACGGGGGCGCACACTGATGGCGGCTCTGGCTCCGCCGCCCGTGGGACCCCGTCGCCGGGTGCAACCCCTGCTGTGGCGTCTGCAATCCTTCCTGGCCAGCTATGTGCCACTGCTGCTGATGGCCGCCCTGGCGGGCTTCACCTGGTGGCTGATCAAGAGCACGCCGCAGCTGGAAGCCCCGCGCGAGAAGGCCGCACCCCGGCATGTGCCGGACTACCGCATGCAGGGCTTTGAGCTGGAGCGCTTCAGCAGCGATGGCCGGCTGCTGGCCCGCATCCTCGGGCATGAGTTGCGCCACTATCCGGACAACGACACCATCGAAATCGACCAGCCCGAACTGCGCGCCTATGGTGACAAGGGTGAGCTGCTGATTGCCCAGGCCAAGCGGGGCCTGTCCAACGGCGACGGCAGTGAAGTGCAGTTGCTGGGCGATGTGAAACTGCACCGATATCCCTCCGGCGACCCCGCTGCGGTGACCGATCTGGAGCTGTATGGGGAGTTCCTGCATGTCTTCGTGCCGGAGCAGAAGATGCGTTCCCACCTGCCCGCGCGGGTGGTGGGCCTGGGCGGTGAGATGCAGGTGCGCAGCTTTGAATACAGCAATCTCAGCGGCTTGCTGACCTTCAGTGGCGGAGGCAAGGCGCAGTTCAGCGCACAACCGGCCGGTGCCCCTGCCGCGCCCGCAGCCCCCCCCGCCTCGACTCCAGCTTCCAGTGGCGCAGCGGCTTCCAGCCCCTCGGCTGCCGTCAAAACCCGTCGCTGACCTTCCGGCCCTGAGCTCAGGGATTCACATGCCACGTCTTGTCTACATCACCGGTGCTTCCAGCGGCATCGGCCAGGCGCTTGCGCTGCAGTACTACCAACAGGGATGGTCACTGGCCCTGGTGGCGCGCCGCGTGGAGGAACTGACCGCCTGGGCGCAGGCCCAGCAGCTGGATCCTGCCCGTTGGCGGGTGTACCGCGCGGATGTGAGCGACATCGCCGACATCACCGCCACCGGCCACCGTTGCATCGCCGAGCAGGGCCTGCCCGACGTCGTGATTGCCAACGCCGGCATCAGCATCGGTGTGGACACCGCCATCGAAGCGGATCTGGCGGTGATGCAGCGCATCTATGCCACCAACAACATCGGCATGGCGGCCACCTTCCAGCCCTTCCTCACGCCGATGCGTCAGCGGCGTAGCGGGACCCTGGTGGGCATTGCCAGCGTCGCGGGGGTGCGGGGCCTGCCCGGGCATGGCGCCTATTGCTCCAGCAAGGCGGCGGTGTTTGCCTACTGCGAAAGCCTGCGGGGGGAGTGCCGGCCGGACGGGGTGCAGGTCGTCACCATCGCGCCGGGTTATATCGACACGCCGCTGACCCGCAAGAACCGCTACCGCATGCCTTTCCTGATGCAGCCCGAAGCCTTTGCACAGCGGGCTTTTGATGCCATCCAGCGCGGTGCGCGGGTGCGCTTCATTCCCTGGCAGATGGGCGTGGTCGCCCGTGTGATGCATGTGCTGCCGGGGGCCGTGTTGGACCGCCTGCTCGCCGGCCGTCCGCGCAAGCACCGAGAGAGCGAATAAGGCCTGGACACCCGTCCCGGCGAGACAGTAAAAAAGGCACTCCGAGGAGTGCCTTTTTGCTGGAGGGCCGAAGCCCTTCCGGATCCTGTGGATCAGTAGCCGCCGCTGCCGCCACCGTAGCCGCCACGGCTACCGCCGCCGCCGCCACCGCCGTAGCCGCCGCCACCGCCGTAGCTGCCACGGCCACCGCTGCCGCCGCCACCACCGTAGCCGCCGCGGCCACCGCCGCCACCACCACCGTAGCCGCCGCCACCGCCGCCGCCGCCGAAGCCGCCACGGCTACCGCCGCCGCCGCCACCGAAGCCGCCACGGCTGCCGCCGCCGCCGCCGCCGAAGCCGCCCGGACGCTCTTCGCGCGGACGAGCCACATTCACCACCACGGCGCGGCCGTCGATGGCTTGACCGTTCATGCCGTTGATGGCGGTTTGCGCCTCGGCATCAGAGGCCATTTCCACAAAGCCGAAGCCCTTGGAACGACCGGTCTCGCGGTCCATCATGACCTTCGCAGACGTGACGGTACCAAATTGCGAGAATGCCTCCTGGAGCGTCTCATCTCGCACGCTGTAAGCGAGGTTGCCCACGTATAGCTTGTTTCCCATGGGGAAGCCCTTTCAAAAACCAAATAACCCAATGTGCTGCTTCAACCCATCGTGAACCACTCATACGAAGGCGCTGCATTCAGGCCGTCTGATTATGTGTGACAGGATTGGCGATTCGCAACGCGTCAACCGTGATGTTGTTTTTCGGCTTCTGCGAACAAACCCCGAGCAGGCGCCAAGAACACCCAACCTTCTCTTTGACGAAGTTTTAACACGGCAAGCGGGGTTCCCGATTGGCCGGTTTTTGCAACCAAGTTTCCACAGTACGTCGGTTTCAACACGATTTGTCACCGTTTGGAGGGGCAGCAGCCGTGATTCGCATCATTTCTTTGGTCCCATCGGTCACCGAACTGCTGTTTTCACTGGGGCTGGGACCGTGGGTGGTGGGGCGCACCGGCTTTTGTATTCATCCCCCTAAAGGGGTGGATGGAATTCCAAAGGTGGGGGGCACCAAAGACCTGAATCTGCAGAAGATCCGGCAGTTGGGCCCCAGCCATGTTGTCGTCAATGTTGATGAAAATCGTCTGGAGGACGTCGCCGCGCTGCGACAGATGGGGGCCGAGGTGATCGTCACCCATCCGTGCGCACCGGAGGACAACCTGCAGTTGCTGCAGCAAATGATGGAGCATTTTGCGCAGGAGGTGCCTGCGGTGCGAACACAGGCCGCCCACCTGTTGCGGCGGCTGCATGAGGCACTGGGCGAATGTCGTTCCAGGGCATGGCCAACGCGGCGGGTGCTCTACCTCATCTGGCGCGACCCCTGGATGACGGTGGCGCGGGACACCTACATTTCACGCATGCTGGCAGAGGTCGGCTGGTGGACCTGGCCGCCGGTGGACGGGGGTGAGGCCGGCGCCGCCCGATACCCGGCATTGGCGGGAGATGAGCCCTGGCTGAAAGACATGGATGAATTGCTCTTGAGTTCCGAACCCTATCGTTTTGGCCCGCAGCATCTGGATCTGGCCCAGGCCTTGAGCCCGCACGCGCGGGTGCGCCTGGTCGACGGCGAATTGCTCAGCTGGTACGGGCCGCGTGCGGCGGATGGCCTGGACTACCTGCGAGGCTTGGCCCTGTCATGAGCGCGAATGCCGCACGCCTGTTGCTGCTGGAAGATGATCCGGCGATCGCCCAGACCGTGGAATTTGCGCTCGGCCGCGAGGGTTTCCAGATCTGCTACTGCGGCTGGCTGCATGAAGCACGCACGGCCCTGGCCCGTGGTGACCTGGACCTCGCCATCCTGGATGTGGGCCTGCCGGACGGCAATGGGTTGGACCTGTGCCGGGAGATCCGCCTTGGCCCCTTGGCCCGCCTGCCGATCCTGATGCTGAGCGCCCGCAGTGAAGAAGCCGACAAGGTGCTCGGCCTGGAACTGGGCGCAGACGACTACCTGGCCAAACCCTTCAGCCCGCGGGAGCTGGTGGCGCGGGTGCGGGCGCTGCTACGGCGCGCGTCATCGCCAGTGGAGGCGGCGGGGCCCTCGCAGGGCGGCTTTGTGGTGGAGGCGGAAGGCTCACGGGTGCGCTTCCATGGGGAGCTGCTGCCCTTGACGCGCCGCGAACTGGGCCTGCTGCTGCGCCTGCTCAAGGCGCCGCAACGCATCCATTCCCGGGAGGTGCTGCTGGATGCGTTGCGGCGCCTTGAGCAGGCGCAGCAGCGCATCCATTCCCGGGAGGTGCTGCTGGATGCGGTCTGGGGCCTGGAGGCTGACAGCGGGGACCGCACGGTGGACACCCACATCAAGACCCTGCGCGCCAAGCTGCGTCAGGTCCGGCCGGACCTGGACCCCATCCGCACCCATCGCGGCATGGGCTACTCGCTGGAGTGACGCGCGATGCGCCTGGGCCTGCGGGTGTTCTTTGGCTTCTTCCTGATTGCCGGGCTGAGTTCCGTCATTTTGTTGCGGGTGGTGCTGGGGGAGGTCAAGCCCAGCGTGCGCGAGGTGATGGAGGACATCATGGTTGACACCGCCAACCTGCTGGCGGAACTGGCAACCGATGACCTGGCGGCCCTGCCACCCGGGGCGCCGCTGGACGACACGGCCTTTGCCCGACGCGTGCGTGACTATGCCAACCGGCCGGTGGATGTCCACATCTGGGGCCTGCGCAAGCAGACGCTGGACTTCCGCATCTATGTGACCGATCCCCGGGGCCGGGTGATCTTCGATACCGTCCAGGGGCCCGGCTCGGCGGTGGGCCAGGACTATTCCCGCTGGAATGATGTGGCCCGCACGCTGCGCGGCACGTATGGCGCCCGCTCCACCCAGGACGGCTACGGCGGCGACGTCAGTCCGGTGATGTATGTGGCCGCTCCGGTGCGTTCGGCCCAGGGCGAGCTGCTGGGTGTGGTGACGGTGGCCAAGCCGGTGGCCACGGTGCAGCGCTTCATCGACCGGGCCGAACGACGCATCTGGGCAGCGGGCCTGGGCCTGCTGGCGGTGTCTCTGGGCATCGGGGTGGCCGTCACCTGGTGGGTGGTGGGCCATGTGCGGCGGCTGCGGCGGTATGCCCAGGAGGTGCAGATGGGCCAGCGCCAGGCGCCCCCCAAGGTGCCTGGTGAGTTGGGGGAATTGGCGCTGGCCATGGACGCCATGCGGGAGCGGCTGGACGGGCGCGAGCGCATGGAGCATCTGGCCCGGGCGCTCACCCATGAACTGAAAAGCCCGCTGGCCGCCCTGCGTGGGGCCGGTGAGCTGCTGCAGGACGATCTGGCGCCTCAAGACCGCCAGCGATTTGCCGCCCAGGTGGTGGCGCAGAGCGAACGCATGACCGAACTGGTGGAGCGGCTGCTGGCGCTGTCCGCGCTGGAGTTGCGTCGCGGGCCTGAACATCCCCGCGCCGTGCGGCTGGACCAGGCGGTGGAGCAGGCGCTGGCCGCATTGAACGATCGGCTCCAGCAGCGCGGCATGCAGGTGCACTGGGGGCGCCGCGAGGCGCTGACGCTGCAGGCCGATCCGGAATTGCTGGCGCTGGCGCTGAGCAACCTGTTGAGCAATGCGGTGGACTTCAGCCCACCTGGCGGCGTGCTGGAAGTCAGCGTGAGCCGCGACACCGGCTTTGAACTCCGCGACCATGGGCCCGGCGTCCCCGCCGCCGCCTTTGATCAGCTCGGCCAGCGCTTTTTCTCCACCGCCCGCCCGGGCAGCCTGCGCAAGGGCTCGGGCCTGGGGCTGGCCATCGTCCGTCAGATCGCCGGCCTGCATGGATGGGCGCTGCGCTTTGCGCCCGCACAACCGGGCCTGCGGGTGCAACTGGATGTGCAGGGGCACTTCACACAGAGCTCACAAACTTCGCCCTGAGCTCACACGCGGTTTTCACACTGCCGTCTTCCCTTGAATGGAGCAAGACGAATGAAAACAAAGGCGGTGTGGCTGAAGCTGGCCATCCTGATGGCGGTGACCCTGGTGTTGCTGATGGTGCTGTCCCGCATCGGCTGGCTGGTGGATGACCGCCAGGAGCGCCAGCGTGAAGCCACCCAGGGTGTGGCGGCTTCCCAGGCGGGCGAGCAGATGCTGCTGGGCCCGATGGTGACGCGCTGGTGTGTGGAAAGCTGGGTAGACACCACCGGCACCGGCAAGGACCTCCGGGTGGAGCGTCAGCGGCGCGAATTCACCCTGATGCAGTTGCCCACCCACCTGTCCGTGGACGGGCAGCTCAATCAGGAGACCCGCTACCGCGGCCTGTTCAAGGTGCGGGGGTATGCCGGGCGGACCACGCTGAAGGCGCACTTTGCCGATCTGGCCGCGCTGGTGCCGGTGGCCGAGCACAAGGACGGGCAACTCACCTGTGCCGACCCGCAGATGGCGGTGTCGATGTCCGACCCGCGCGGACTGCAGGCGGTGGAGGTCCGGCGCGGGGCCGATGCCCTGCCGGTGGTCTCCGGCACGGGCCACAGCACGTTCCCGCGCGGGTTCCATACCGCGCTGCGCAATCTGGCCACGGACCAGCCGCTGGATCTGTTGGTCACGCTCCAACTTACTGGCACCACCCGTTTCTCGGTCGTTCCGGCGGCTTCCGCCACCGAGGTGCACCTGCGTTCGGACTGGCCGCATCCCAGCTTCGGCGGTCGCTTCCTGCCCTCGCCGGCCACCCGCAAGGTGGATGCCAACGGCTTCTCGGCGCAATGGACCATTTCCGAGCTGGCCACCGATGCCGTGTCGGATGTGCTCAAGGGCCAGAAAGATGTCGACACGCTGGACTTCTCCATGGTGGACCCGATCAACCCCTACGTCATGAGCGACCGGGCCATCAAATATGGCGTGCTGTTCATCGTGCTGACGTTTGTCTGCGTTGGCATGCTGGAACTGATGGCGGGCCGACGCGTACACCCGGTGCAGTACCTGCTGGTCGGCATGGCCATCAGCATGTTCTTCCTGCTGCTGTTGAGCCTGTCGGAGCATCTCAGCTTTGCGGCTTCCTATGGCGCAGCGGCGGCGGCCGTGGTGGGCTTGCTGGGGTTTTATGGCGCGGCCATGTTGGGCCGGGTGGGGCGCGGCATCGGCTTTGGTGCGCTGATCGCCCTCTTGTATGGGGCGTTGTATGTGGTGCTCATCCAGGAGCAGGCGGCCCTGCTGATTGGGGCGCTGCTGCTGTTTGGCGTGCTGGTGGTGGTGATGGTGGTCACGCGGCGCATCGACTGGTACGCCTTGCAGGGCGGTCAGGACGCGGCGCGCGACCCGGGCCCGCCCACGGCCCGGCCGGGGGAGCAGGACCGCGCCTGAGAGTTCCGGGTCTGAGGCTGGTGGACACCTTTCGGAGGAACGCCCTCCGGAAGAACGCCATTGCCGCCCGGCACCGCATGCGCCAGCATGGGGTCCATAAGAAACGGGCCCCGGCCGACAGCACCATGCGAGACAACCTTGGAGACCAGCGGTTTGACTACATCATCATTGGCGCCGGCACGGCTGGCTGTTTGCTGGCCAACCGGCTGAGCGCGGAGGCCTCCAAGCGGGTGCTGCTGCTGGAAGCCGGTGGGCGGGACGACTATCACTGGATCCACATCCCCGTCGGTTATCTCTACTGCATCGGCAACCCTCGCACCGACTGGCTGTTCAAGACGGAGCCGGACCCGGGCCTGAACGGGCGCAGCCTGCGCTATCCCCGGGGCAAGGTCCTGGGGGGCTGCTCCAGCATCAACGGCATGATCTACATGCGGGGCCAATCGCGGGACTACGACGGCTGGGCCGCGCTCACCGGCGACGATGCCTGGCGCTGGCAGGAGGTGCTGCCCTTCTTCAAGCAGCATGAAGATCACTGGCGGCTGGATGACGGGGCCGAACGCCCCGCCGGTTTTGATGCCAGCCGGCACGGTCATGGCGGGGAATGGCGGGTGGAAAAGCAGCGCCTGCGTTGGGCCGTGCTGGATGCATTTGCGGCGGCGGCGCAGGAGGCTGGCATTCCATCCACTTGCGACTTCAACACCGGCAACAACGAAGGGGTGGGCTACTTTGAGGTCAACCAGCGTGGCGGCTGGCGCTGGAACACGGCCAAGGCCTTCCTGCGACCCACTTGCCTGGCGCGGCCCAATTTCGAGATGTGGACCGGGGCGCAGGCGCAGCGCCTGTTGTTGTCCGACGGTGGTGCCGACGGCCAGACCCGCTGTGAGGGCGTGGAGGTCCGGACTCCCCAGGGACTGGAGCAAGCGGGGCTCATGCCCGGGGGCCAGGTGTTGCTGGCGGCCGGTGCCATCGGGTCGCCGCAACTGCTGCAGTTGTCCGGGCTGGGGCCCGGTGAACTGCTGCAGCGCCACGGCATTGCGGTGCAACGCGACCTGCCGGGCGTGGGGGCCAACCTGCAGGACCATCTGCAGATTCGTGCGGTCTTCCGCGTGAATGGGGTGAGCACGCTCAACACGCTGGCCAGCAGCTGGCTTGGCAAGGCCCGCATCGGCCTGGAATATGCCTTGCGCAGGACCGGGCCGATGAGCATGGCGCCATCCCAACTGGGCGCCTTTGCCCGCAGCTCAGCCGCCAGGGATTGGCCAGACCTTCAATATCACGTGCAGCCGCTGTCGCTGGAGGCCTTCGGGGAGCCGCTGCATGGCTTCAATGCGTTCACCGCCAGCGTCTGCAATCTCAACCCCACCAGCCGTGGCACCGTGCAGCTGCGCAGCCCGCAGGCATCCGATGCTCCGCTGATTGCGCCCAACTACCTGAGCACCGAGACCGATCGCCAGGTGGCGGCCGACAGCCTGCGGTTGACCCGCCGCATCGTGGCGCAGCCGGCACTGGCCCGCTATCAGCCGGAGGAATACAAGCCGGGCCTGCAATATCAGACGGATGAGGAACTGGCCCGGCTCGCCGGGGACATTGCCACCACCATCTTCCATCCCGTGGGCACCTGCCGCATGGGCCGGGCGGACGACCCCGAGGCGGTGGTCGACAGCCGGTTGCGGGTGCGCGGCGTCTCGGGCTTGCGGGTGATTGACGCCAGCGTGATGCCCACCATCACCAGCGGGAACACCAATTCGCCCACGCTGATGATTGCCGAGCGCGCCGCAGCCTGGCTGCGGCTCGGGGACTGAGCCCTCCCGGGCCCAGCGTGCGGGTCAGCCGCCGAAGCGCTCTTCCAGGTAGGCCAGCAGCGTGCGGATGGTCTGGGCCTCGCCACCCACCGGGCGGCCGGGGCGGGACACGTCATTCCAGGCAAACAGGTCCAGGTGCAGCCAGTCCTGGCCGTCCGGTACAAAGGCGTCGAGGAACAGCGCGGCGTTGATGGCACCCGCCAGCGCACTGCGGCCGGTGTTGACGATGTCGCCAATGCTGGAGGCAATGCCTTCCTTGTAGGGCGCCCACAGCGGCATGTGCCACATCGGGTCGTCCATCTTGAAGCCCAGGTCCATCAGATCGCGGGCGGTATCGGTGTGGCGCGCGAACAGGGCCGGCAGCTGGGCGCCGAGAGCGATGCGGGCAGCGCCGGTCAGCGTGGCCATGTCGATGATCAGCTCGGGCTTGAACTCGGCGGCATACGCCAGCGCGTCGCACAGGATCACGCGGCCTTCGGCGTCGGTGTTGCCGATTTCGATGTGCAGGCCGGCGCGGGTCTTGATCACGTCGCCCGGACGGTAGGCATTGCCGGCGATCGCGTTCTCCACGGCCGGAATCAGCACCTGCAGGCGCACCGGCAGCTTCAGCGCCATGATCAGCGTGGCCAGGCCCAGCACGTTGGCGGCGCCCCCCATGTCCTTCTTCATCTGGCGCATGCCGTCGGCCGGCTTGATGTCCAGGCCACCGGTGTCAAAACACACCCCCTTGCCCACCAGCGTGAGACGGGGGTGCTTGTCGCTGCCCCAGTTCAGCTCGATCAGGCGCGGTGCCCGGGTGCTGGCGCGGCCGACCGCGTGGATGGCGGGGAAGTTCTTCTTGAGCAGGTCGTCACCCACCACGTCCTTGAACTTGGCACCATGCTGTTTGCCGACCACTGCCGCCGCACGGGACAGTTCTTCCGGGCCCATGTGCTCGGCCGGTGTGTTCACCAGGTCACGGACAGCGCTGATGGCGGTGGCCAGGGCCAGGCCGCGCTGGCCGTCCGGGCTGGTCTTGACCAGCAACTGGGCCGGTGCGCGCTTGCGCGGCTTGTACAGGTCGAACTGGTAGCAGCCCAGTTCCCAGGAGAGGGCGGCCGCTTCGTCCTGCAGCTTCAGGCCTTCCGGCGACAGTGTGTAGTCCCCTTCCGGCAGGGCCATCGGCAGCGCGGACAGCGCATACGGATGCGCCGCATGGGCCACACCGGCAAAGACCTGGGCCAGCTTGCCGTCCTCACCCGGCACCAGGGCGAAGGTGTCCGGGGCGGCACTGAAGCCCAGCGTGGCGAGCCATTGCTGGGTGCGCTTGGGGAGCTGCGGGGCCAGCGCCTGATAGGCGGCGCGGTCCAGCGCCAGGATGGGCGTGGCGCGAGCCACCGAACTCTTGAATTGGACGTTCATCGACTTGCCGTTGGGCTAAAAGAAGGCAGCCCGGGTCGGGCCGTGAAGAGCGGAATTCTCCCCCGGAGGGACCCCCTGGACACAAGTGACCTGCGGCTGGTGCGAGGGACAACGGTTCCGATGAGCGATTGGTGGACGGGGGCGTTGACGTCCGGGCGGCTGGCGGATCAGCAGGACTGGCGCAACCGGGCCAGCAGGGCCTGGGCCGCAGCCGTGGTGCCGGCCGGCGCGGTGGCACTGCCGGCGGCCATGGCGGGATTCTCGATCGCGGCCTGGACCAGCCGCAACGCTGCACCAGCTTGGGGCAGTACCGGACCGATGAAGCAGAGCCGCTCCTGCTGACCGATCAACAGGGTCGGAAAGGTCTCCACTTCCAGGTCGTCCACCAATTCCGCGTCGTCTTCGATATCGACCCAGACGAATCGGGCGTCCGGGAATTGTTGTCGCAGTTGGGCGAAATCTTCGCGGTAGCCGTCGCAGACCCGGCACCAGGCGGCACACAGGCAGGCCACCAGCAGAGCGCCGCTGGCGGGCGCGGCGGGCTCGGCAGCACGAGCCGCCGGAGGAAGGCGGGTAGAAGCGGCAGCAGGGGACACCAGCGGTGCGCTGTTATCAGGGGCGTCATCAAACGCAGAACGGGGAGCGGGGGCTTGCGCGGACATGGGCGGCAGCTTAGCCATAAACCGGGCGGCACGGCGTGGGGGCCGCCCAAAGTCCCGTGGCGGGGCTGCGACGGGGGTGGGTTGAATCGTCTTCGAAGTTCTTTTAATGAACTTAATCAAGCGGATGCAAGGTTTCGGTGCATGTCAGACGTCTGGAAATGTGAAGTGCCTGTCAACGGGGCATGCGACCCACGCGTTGTGTGCCCAAAGCGGTCATTGCCCGCTTGGAAGCCAGAAGGTCCAAGACCATGATGAAGTCCCATTCCCGCACTGAATCTCAAACCCGTCGCGCCCCGCTGCCCGAGTGGCAGAACGACAAGGGCCGCAAACATGAAGCCTTTGAGGTGGCGAGCCTCGGCTGCGACCGTCGCAGCGTTGCCCGCGCCCTGCGCTTCGACCGCAAGCGCTGATCCAGCGCCGCCCGGGCCTCCGGAGCCAGGGGGGCCCTTGAGCCTCCCGGCCGCTGCGGTTTCATCCCATCTCGTCCCCGTCATCCATCAAGGGCGCCAACAGGCGCTCGATGTCTGCGGGACTGAATTTCTCCAGAACTTCACCGCCATCGCGCCCCAGCAGCCCGTCTGCCAGGGCCTGCTTGCGCGCCTGAAGCTCCAGCATCCGTTCCTCGATGCTGCCCTCAATCACCAACTGATGCACAAACACCGGCCGGGTCTGACCCAGCCGGTGGGCGCGAGCCATGGCCTGGGCGTCCACGGCCGGGTTCCACCAGGGGTCCACCTGGATGACGGTGTCGGCGGCCGTGAGGGTCAGCCCCACGCCGCCGGCCTTGAGGCTCACCAGCATCACCGGCACCTCTTCGGCCTGGAAGCGCCGCACCAGCTCCCCGCGCTGGCCGGCCGGGGTGTCGCCGGTCAGGCTGAGTAAGGGGATGCCGGCCGTCGTCAGGGCATCACGGATCAAGGCCAGCATGCCGGTGAACTGGGAAAACACGAGCAAGCGCCGGCCTTCGGCCACCAAGGCCGGGATGCGTGACCGCAGCCAGTCCAGCTTGGCCGCGTCCATGGTGTCCGGGATGTCCAGGCCGGGCACCAGGCGCGGATCGCAGCAGACCTGGCGCAGCTTGAGCATGGCATCCAGCACCGACATCAGGCCGTCGCCAAAGAGCTTCTGCTGGGCCAGCACCCGGCGCACCAGATGGTCGGCACCGATGCGGACACTTTCATACAGTTGGCGCTGACCGCCCTGCAGCGGAATGCGTTGGGTGACGACGGTCAGCGGCGGCAGTTCCGGTGCGACCTCATTCTTCAACCGACGCAGAATGAACGGACGGACCAGTTGGGCCAATTGCCGGGCCCGCGCGGCACTGCCGTTCTGCTCGATGGGCTTGCGCCAATGGCGGGTGAAAGCCCGGCTGTCGCCGAGATAACCCGGCAACAGGAAATCAAACTGGGTCCACAGTTCGCCCAGATGGTTTTCCAGCGGCGTGCCGGTGAGCACGAGGCGCTGGTCGGCATGCAGGCGGCGCAGGGCCCGGGCCGCCCGGGAGCGGGGATTCTTCACCGCCTGGGCCTCGTCCACCAGCAGCAGGCTGAAACGATGGCGGGTCAGGGCCCGCAGCTCGCGCCAGACCAGACCGTAGCTGCACAGCAGCAGGTCGGTGTCGGCCAGACGGGCCAGGACATCGGATCGGTCGCTCGGTTGGGACAGGCTGGCCACTCGCAGCCCCGGCGCCACGTGTTGTGCCTCCTGGGCCCAGTTGAAGATGAGCGAGGTGGGGGCCACCACCAAGGCGGGAGCGCTCAGCCGACCAGTCTGTTTCTGTATCCAGAGATGGGCGAGCGCCTGGGCCGTCTTGCCGAGGCCCATGTCGTCCGCCAGGATGCCACCCAGCCCGTGCGCCGCCAGGTATTGCAGCCAGGTCAGGCCCTGCAGTTGATAGGGCCGCAGCGTGATGCCCAGCCCCTCCGGCGCGGCCACTGGCACCGGCGGACCGGCACGTTGCAGCCGGATCCAAAGATCCCGCAAGTCCTGGACGCCGTGCAACTGCCACCGGCTGTCCTCACCCTCCAGCAGCGAGAGACGGGCGGCTTCCCAGGAGGTCAGCTTCAGCGGTGCCCGTCGTGAGCGCTGGGCCAGCAGCACCTCCAGCAGCGTCAGCATCAGGCGCTTGAGCGGGCCGGCGGTGCTGTGCAGGCGACGTCCGCCCGGCGCTCGCAGGCTGACCACGGCGTCGTCGTCCATCAGGCTGAGCGACTCGGCGGAGATCCATCGTTTGTCCCGGCGGATCAGGTCCCAGATCAGCGGCGCCAGATCCATCCGCTCGCCCTGCACCACCACCCCCAGGCTGATCAGCCAGGCGCCTTTGCGGCGCGAGAGACCCAGCCCGGGAATGCGGTCCGCGCCCTGGGTCCCGTCGGACCGATGGCTGCCCTCGGCCCCCAGCGCCTCAGCCTCCGCGACCGCCTCCAGTTCCCAGCCATCAATGGCCTGGCTGTGGTGTGCAAAGCCGGGCGCCAGCGCCACCTCCCAACCCGCCTCGCGCAGCGCGGGAAGCTGTTCCACGACGAAGTCGGCAAACAGGTCCTCCCGCTCCAGCGTCCAGCAGGG
This sequence comes from Roseateles sp. SL47, assembly GCF_026625885.1. Classification (NCBI taxonomy): domain Bacteria; kingdom Pseudomonadati; phylum Pseudomonadota; class Betaproteobacteria; order Burkholderiales; family Sphaerotilaceae; genus Roseateles; species Roseateles sp. SL47. The sequence continues at coordinate 1,257,324 of NZ_CP113068.1, forward strand.
CGACAAGGCCAGGCCGACACCGGTCTCCCGCCATTGCAGCAGCTCCGGGTCCACCGGCTGGAGCGGCAGCTGCGACCACTGCAGCAAGTGCTCCGGCCGCTCAGGGGCGCACAGCAGCTGGATCAGGGTCACCCGATCACCACGGGGTCCGAGCTTGCCGTGCGGACGCATGCCCAGCAGGCCATCGCCTCGGGAGAAGGTGCGCAGGAGGAGGTGGGGACGGGGACCGGACATCGCCTGGGATTGTCAGGGTTCTGGCAAGGCCGGCCGAGGCGCGTGGATCGGCCTTCCGCGCCATTGGCGCGCCGAGCTCACCCGGGAGGCCCCGTTTACCAACTGCCGCCGCCCACCTGGCGGCGCTCTTACATTTTCTCCAGACGCCATCTGTGGCAGCTTTCGGACGGAAAGGCCGCAACGACCCTTCATTTCAGGGGTATGACGACACGATGTAACGCCGTTCGCAAATCGCCCAAGATCCGAAAGCGTGCAGTGGGCGATGTGCGCAGAACCATGTATGAAGGGGATATTCATGCAAGTGAGCGCGGGCACACCATCCCATTCTGGTGCATTCCCCAAGTGAAAACCCCAAGTGCGTGCATGGATACACAGTCCTACGATCCCCATCACTCGACGCAACTGCTGTGCGAATGGTGGTTGCCTACGGGGGCTGAGGAGACAAACAAATCAGAACCAAGACCAACGAATCGCGGTGACACTGTCACAATTCGCGGGCACCTGAATCAGGTGCCCGCTTTGTTTTTGTGGCCCGACTTTTCCTGGTTTGCGGCCCGCTCCTGCGAGTCCGCTTCTCATGTACGAGCTTTTGACCGTGGCGCTGGCCTCTTTGCTGGCCGGCTTTGTGGATGCTGTGGTGGGTGGCGGGGGGCTGGTGCTTGTGCCCGCCCTGTTCAGCACCTATCCCACCGCAGCCCCCGCCACCCTGTTCGGCACCAACAAGGGCGCCTCCGTCTGGGGGACCGCCTGGGCCACCCACCAATACGCCAAACGCGTCTCGCTGCCGTGGCTCGCGCTGATCCCAGCGGCCCTGGCGGCGCTGGGCGGCAGCTTCTGCGGCGCCTGGGCGGTGACGCAGGTCGATCCGTCGGGCCTGCGCAAGGCTCTGCCAGTGATTCTGCTGGCCGTCCTGCTCTACACGCTGGCGAAAAAAGACCTGGGTCGCCACCATGCGCCGCGCCACACCGTGGGCGTTCAGACGCTGATCGCCGCCGTGATCGGCGTGGTCATCGGGTTTTATGACGGATTCTTCGGTCCGGGCACCGGCAGCTTCTTTGTTTTCCTGTTCGTCCGCCTGCTGGGGTTTGACTTCCTCCACGCCTCGGCCACCGCCAAGCTGCTCAACACGGCCACCAATGCCGCCGCGCTGGTGCTGTTTGCCAGCAAGGGCCATGTCTGGTGGCACATCGCCGCCGTCATGGCGGTGGCCAATGTGGCGGGCAGCCTGGTGGGCACGCGCATGGCGCTGGCCCGTGGCGCAGGATTCGTGCGAGGCATGTTCGTGGCCGTCGTGTCTGTGCTGATTCTCAAGACCGGCTACGACGCGTTCTTGCGCTGAACTGCTCCGGTCACTTTCCGCCAAAGGCGGGATGACGGGACAGGCGTCTCTCGCTATACCATTGGACAAACAACCCATCCTTACCATGCCCGTCGATCCACAACTGCGTTCGTTGGACATCGAGATTCCCACCCAGCCGGAAGTGCTGGTGAAGCTCTCTTTGCTCATGGCAGAGGAGGACATCGACCTCCAAGCCGTTTCCTCCCTGGTGGAGACCGACATGGCCCTGGCCGCCGCCGTGATGAAGGCGGTCAACTCCTCGCTGTACGGCCTGCGGGGCCGGGTGCAGACCGTGCATCAGGCGCTCACCTATCTGGGCATGCGCGAAGTCGCGGCCATCACTTTTGAGATGGGCCTGCGTGCCGCCTTCCCGCCGGCTGCTGAACTCGAACCGATCTGGTCACGCGCTGCCAAGCGCGGCCTGCTGATGGGCCGCATGGGCCAGATGCTGGGGGTGGACCCCTGGGCGGCGCACTCGGCCGGCCTGTTTGAAGAATGCGGCAAGGCGGTGCTGTACCGTCATGCGCCGGGCCACTATCCGGCCATGTTGCGGGCTGCGGGCACCGATGTGGAACTGGCACAGCTGGAAAGCACCGCCTTCGGCGTGAGCCATGACAAGCTGGGGGCAGCCCTGTGTGAGAGCTGGGGCCTGGCGCCCGCAGCGGTGAGCAGCGTCAGCCACCATGTGGAAATTCAACGGGACCTGCGCATGCCCGACACCATGCAGCGCCGCGGTGTCGGCGCCATCTCGCTGGTGGCCTGGACCTTGATGAACGACCCGACGCAGCTCGACGAGAACATCATGTTCATCGCGCCGCAGGCCCAACTGGACGAAACCTTGGTGCTGCGTGCAGCGCGCAAGGTGGAAGAGCAGTTGCAGCAGGCGGAAGCCCAGGGCCGCTGAAGGCCGCTGAAGGCCAGCGACACCACGGGCCTCACGGCGCCAGGCAGATCCGATCCCTGCCGGTGTGCTTGGCCAGATACAGCGCCTCATCCGCCGCCTGCAGCAGCGCCTGGCTGCTCAGGTAGGGGCGGCCGGGCTGGTACGCGGCCAGCCCGATGCTCACCGTCACCCAGTCCTCGTGTGTCCCGTTGCGCTGGGCGGCAGGACGCGCTCCATGCGGGAGGGCCAGCGCACGCAAGGCGTCCCGCACCGTCTCCAGGCGGTCCTGGGCCGAGCGCACATCCAGCCCCGGCATCAGCACCACAAACTCTTCACCGCCCAGGCGGGCCACCACGTCGGTGTCGCGCTGGAACTGCTCCGCCAGCAGATGAGCAAGGCGCCGTAGCAGCTCGTCGCCAGCGTCCCGGCCGTGGCGCTCGTTGTAGGGCTTCAGGTTGTCCACATCCAGCACCGCCAGTGCCAGCCGTCCCTGCTCCCGCTGCACACGCTTGAATTCACGCCGCAGGGCCAACTCAAATTCCCGGCGGTTCGAAGCCCCGGTCAAGGGGTCGTGTCGCTCCAGGGCCGCCAGTTCACGGCGTTTGGCCTCCAGCGATCGTTCCACCTCCGCCAGCCGGTGATGCTGGCGCAGGATCTCGTCCCGCAATTGCCGCCCGCGTGTCTGCTCCCGCTGCAGTTCGCCCCCCAGGGTGCTGTGCACATGCGCAAACGCGCGCTCCAGTTGCAGGACCTCATGCGGCCCGTGGTCGTCGGGCTCCAGCCACGAGAGCGACTGCGGCGGCATCGTTGCCTCGAAGCGATTCGCTTCCTCGGACAGCCTGCGCAACTGGCGCAGCAGCCAGCGGTCCAGCAGCACGGCGGCCGCGAGCCCCAGCAGCAGCACCAGCAACAGATGGATCAAGGCGCTGCGCAACAGCGCATCGTGTTGCAAGGTCTGCAGCAAGGACACGCCCTGGGCCTGGACCTTCACCGCACCGCCACTCGCGCCCAGCGGGAATTCAGCGCTCGGGCCGGGGTCCCCACCGTCATCAGCCTCTGCGCGGATCTGCTCGCCAGTGCGGGTCATCAGCTCGATGCTGCGCAAGCCATGCTGCCGGACGATGTGCTCCAGCAGGGCGCGAATCGCTTCCGGCGGTTGCCCCAGGCTTTGCACCAGCGGCGCGGTGTAGAGCAGTGGGATGGCATGGAGATCACGATCCAGCTGCTGCGCGCGGCGGCGCAGGTCTTCGCGCAGATCCCAGCCTGTGGAAGCGGCTGCAAACAGCAAGCCCACCACGAACAACGCCAGCAGCGTGCGTGCACCGACCGAGACGCGAATGGCCTTTGGGGTCATGGGGTTCTGCAGCAACGATCTAGAAACATTGTGCATTTCCAGACCCTGCATCCTCTCCGGGGAAACGCGCACGCTAGCCCCCTTCGAGGGGGGCACGACGCATACTCTCTTCTGAGGATGCCCACACGCGGCTGACTTATGCCTGCAAGGTCAGCGTGCTGGTGAACTGCCGCAGGCGCCCCGTGAGCGGGTCCGTGAAGCCAATTTGACGCGCAAGCAGTTGCAGGGGATGAGAGAAGTCGGGCACCTCTTCCACGGGCTGCAGCACCGGATAGATGCGGTCGCCCATCAAGGGCAGGCCCAGCGCGCACATCTGCGCTCGCAGTTGATGCTTGGCGCCGGTGCTGGGCCGCAGCTCATAACGGGCCCGACCGCCGGGCAGGTGCTCCATCAGGCGCACCTGGGTGAAGGCATTGGGTTCGCCTTCCACCGTCTGCATCTGCATGAAATCCGCCGGATGCTCCTGGAGCCGGGTGGCCAGATCCATCGGAAACGCCAGCGTGTCGGACGCGGGCGCGATGGCCTCATAGACCTTGTCCACCTGACGGTCCCGGAACAGCCGCTGATACGCATCGCGATGGCTGGCCTGCACCGAGAACAGCACCAGCCCGGCGGTCTCGCGGTCCAGGCGATGCAGCGGGCTGAGGTCGGCAATGCCGGTCATGCGCCGCAGGCGGGTGAGCAGCGTTTGCTGGACATACCGACCTTTGGGCGTCACGGGGAGGAAATGCGGTTTGTCCGCCACCAGCAGGTCATCGTCCTGATGAAGGATGCGGACCTCGCCGGGCACCTGCGGCTCGTTGGCCAGCCAGCGCCAGTAATACAGGCGCTGGCCCTGGCAGCGGGTGAAGGCGGTGTCAGGGGCCAGCGGCTGGCCGTGATCGTCCAGCACCTCGCCGCGCGCCATCCGCTCCGACCAATCGTCCCGCGTCACCAGCGGCAGCCGATGCGCGAGGAAGTCCAGCACCAGCGGCCAGGGGCCTGGCGTGCAGGCCAGCGCGGAGGCGGCGACACCATCACGCAGCGGGAGCGTCAGCTTGGGGGGACGTGCCATGGCATCGATTGCTGATGTTGTGCCGACGAATGTGCCGACTACTGCGCTGACTACTGCGCTGACTACTGCGCCGGTGCTACGCCGCTACTGAGCCGCGACCAGACTGTGGTCCAGCCGCAGCCCTGCACAGCCGGTTCGCAAGGATGACCGACAAGCCGTCCGTTGGCGGCCTGGTCTCAATCGCCCTCGACCCACTCGACCTTGGCGCCCAGGCGGGTGATGTTCTCCGCAAATTGCGGATGCGCCCGGCGCACCGGGGTGGCGTTGTGGATGACCGACTTGCCGGGGATGCTGGCAGCCACCATCAGCAGGGCGATGGCCACGCGGATGATGTAGGGGCTTTCGACTTCCGCCGGCGTGAGCGGCTTGCCGCCGAAGGTCACCATGCGGTGCGGGTCCGACAGGAAGGCGTGTGCGCCGAACTTGGACAACTCGGTGGTCCAGCCCATGGCGCCGTCATAGACCTTGTTCCAGAACATCACGCTGCCTTCGGCCTTCACGCCCAGGGCCACGAAGATGGGCAGCAGGTCCACCGGGAGGTAGGGCCAGGGCGCGGCTTCCACCTTCTGCAGGATGTTGCGGGTGAAGGGTTCCTTGACCTTGAGCTTGCCGTTCACCACCGCGCGGGACCAGCCGTCCTCATGGAGGATCTGCACGCCGAACTTGGCAAACGTGCGGTCGATCAGCGGGAACTGCTCGGGGTGGGAATTCTTGACACGCACGTCGCCGCCGGTGATGGCGCCCAGGGCCAGGAAGGTGACGATCTCGTGGAAGTCTTCGGCAAAGGTGAATTCGCCGCCGCCCAGGGTGGTCACGCCGTGGATGGTCAGGCGCGAGGTGCCCAGGCCTTCCAGCTTGGCGCCGAGCATCTGCATGAACTGGCAGAACTCCTGCACATGCGGTTCGCTGGCGGCGTTCATCAGCGTGGACGTACCGTCGGCCAGAGCGGCGCACAGCACGAAGTTTTCGGTGGTGGTGACCGAGGCGTAGTCGGTCCAGTGGTCGTTGTGGCGCAGCTTGCCGTCCACTTTCAGCAGCAGGCCGTCGGAGGCGCGGTCCACCGAGGCGCCGAAGCGCTCGAACACTTCCACATGAGGGTCGATCTCGCGGGCGCCCAGGGTGCAGCCCTTGACATCGTCCTCAATGCGGGCGGCGCCGAAGCGGGCCATCAGGCCGGGCACCAGCATGATGGAGCTGCGCATTTCTTCCGGCAGGTGGTCCTTGGCGGGGTCGAAATGGGTGTCCTTGTGATGCAGGTCCAGAATGCCGGAGGTGAAGTCCACCGACACGCTGCTGCCGAGTTGGCGGAAGACTTCCAGGATCTTCTTGACGTCGGTGATCTCGGGCACGCCATGCAGCCGCACGGGTTCCCGCGTCAGCAGCGTCGCGCACAGGATGGGCAACACGGCATTCTTGTTGGCCGAGGGAACGATGCGGCCCTTCAGGGGGGAGCCGCCGTGGACGATGAGGTTGGACATGGGCCGCGCGAACCGTTAGGAGCAATCAGGCCACGATTATCGACGCAGCGCCGAAGACCGCCCAGGCTTGGCGGTCATCCATTCACCGAAATTCACGAACTGCTGCCGGGATCAAGCCGACGCGCGCGTGCCAGGCGCCAGGCCTCGGCCGGATCGTCGCCATAGACGTCTTCGGCGGTGGTGGCCGTTTCGCGGCGCTGGGTATCGATGGCGATGCGCTTGTCAAACACAAAGCACTCGCCGAGCCAGTCGGCCTCGGCGTCTGGCATCTGCTCGAAGTAGTTCACGATGCCGCCCTCAAGCTGGCGGACCTGCAGGCCCTGGTCCAGCATCCAGCCGGAGAGCTTCTCACAGCGGATGCCGCCGGTGCAGTACATGGCGACCGTTTTTCCTTCGCGTTTCCAGGTGTCGGCGTGGGCCTGGACATAGGCGGGGAAATCGCGGAAATGGCGCACCTGGGGGTCGATGGCGCCGGCGAAATGGCCCAGTTCAAACTCGAAGTGATTGCGGTTGTCCAGCACCACCACGTCCTCGCGCCGGATCAGTTCCCGCCAGTCCTGCGGGGACACATGGGTATCGGGCCGGTCGGACAGCCCGGACACGTTGGGCAACCCGAACGCCACCAGTTCCGGCTTTTCATGGACCTTGAGCAGCGTAAATGGACGGGTGGTGCAGAAGCTGCGCTTGAAATGCAGCGAGGCCAACGGCGGATGACGTCGCAACGCCGCCTCGAACAGGGTCAGCGCGACCACCGGCCCGGCGATGGCGCCGGTGATGCCTTCCGGTGCGAGCAGGATGTTGCCCCCGACCGACCGCCCCAACTGCACATGGACATCGCGCAGCTGCTGGGCCAGCGCGGCGGTCTCGTCCATGGGCACGAACTTATAGAACGAGCTGTGCTGATACTCGACCGAACCGGCCGCCATTCCGCCCGCAGCGTCGCTGCTCCCACCTCCCTGCTGCGGAGCTTCAGAGTCGGAGATCGGAGAATGGGTGGAGCCGGGATGGGGGGTGTCGGACATGGACATCACAAAGAAAAACGAAGTGCCGCGCCCTGCGGATCCGGATGCGGGTGCCCCAGCCCAAGCCAAGGACCTGGTAGATCTCGCAATTGCGCTCCTAAGGCCGGCCACGCACCCTTTGGCGCTGCAGCCCAAGCAGATCGAATCGTACCGGCTCCCCGAGCCCTGCCCGCCCCCGATCCCAAATCCCCGCCCCGCGCCCCGGGGCCCAGGAGCGAAGCGACCGGGGGCCCCTCCTCCAGCCACGCCCGCGGAACTGGCTCCGCCAGGCCGCTGGGCGGCGCCCCTTGGGGGCAGGAGCGAAGCGACTGGGGGGCCTAGAATCTTGCGTTTTGGATAAACGAGAACCCATGGTGTCCGACCGCCTTGCCGTCCTGCCGCAGTACCTGATGCCCAAACTGCTGCTCACTCGCATGGCCGGACGGCTCGCCAGTGCCGAGCTGGGGGGCTTCACCACCTGGACCATCCGTCGCTTCATCGACCGCTACGGCGTCAACATGAGCGAAGCGGCCGAGTCCGATCCGGCCGCTTATCCCAGCTTCAATGAATTCTTCACCCGGGCCCTGAAGCCCGGCGCCCGCCCCCTGGCGCAAGCCCCGCTGATCTGTCCCGTGGATGGCGCCATCAGCCAGTTCGGTCCGGTGCAGGCCGAGCAGATCGTCCAGGCCAAAGGCCACAGCTACACGGTGACGGCGCTGGTCGGTGGTGACCAGCCACTGGCGGCGCGATTCCGCGACGGCCATTTCGCCACCATTTACCTCAGCCCGCGGGACTATCACCGCATCCACATGCCCTGTGATGGCCGGCTGGTGCGGATGATCCATGTGCCGGGGGACCTGTTCTCGGTGAACCCGACCACTGCGCGAGGGGTGCCGGGGCTGTTTGCCCGCAATGAGCGGGTGGTGTGTCTGTTCGAGGGTCCGCATGGGCCCTGGATCATGGTGCTGGTGGGCGCCACCATCGTGGGTTCGATGGCGACGGTGTGGCACGGGGTGGTGAATCCGCCGCGGCCGGGGCGGATCCGGACCTGGCACTACGATGACGAACGCTTCAGCTATGCCCAGGGGGACGAGATGGGTCGCTTCCTGCTGGGCTCGACGGTGGTGATGCTGTTTCCCAAGGAGCAGGCGGTGACGTTCAACCCGGAATGGGCTCCGGGCGGTGCTGTCAGGCTTGGGGAATCGATGGGCCCCCCAGTCGCTGCGCTCCTGCCCCCAAGGGGCGCCGCCCAGCGGCCTGGCGGAGCCAGTTCCGCGGGCGTGGCTGGATGATGGGCCCCCCAGTCGCTGCGCTCCTGCCCCCGAGGGGCGCCGCCCAGCGGCCTGGCGGAGCCAGTTCCGCGGGCGTGGCTGGATGGCCCCCCAGTCGCTGCGCTGCTGGCCCCATGAGGGGCAGTGGCTGGTGGGGCTGCACCTCTGTCGTTGGGTGCTGGGGCGCTGGGATTGGGGGAGAATCAGGGTTTGTTGAGCGATTCTGCGAGCGAAGGCCTCCATGACTGTGCGTGTCCTGACCGGCATCACCACCACCGGTACCCTGCATCTCGGCAACTACGTCGGCGCCGTGCGCCGGGCCATCGCGGCCAGCCGGGAACCCGGTGCCGAAAGCTTCTTTTTCATGGCGGACTACCATGCACTGATCAAGTGCGATGAGCCCGACCGCATCGAGGCCTCCCGGCTTCAGATCGCCGCCACCTGGCTGGCCGCCGGCCTGGATACCAGCCGCGTCACCTTCTATCGCCAAAGCGATATCCCAGAAATCCCGGAACTGACCTGGCTGTTGACCTGCGTTACGTCCAAGGGCCAGATGAACCGCGCCCACGCCTACAAGGCCTCCGTCGATGCCAATGTGGCCGCCGGTGAAGACCCGGACGCCGGCATCACCATGGGCCTCTACAGCTATCCCATCCTGATGGCCGCCGACATCCTGATGTTCAACGCGCACCGCGTGCCCGTCGGCAAGGATCAGGCACAACACATCGAGATGGCCCGCGACGTGGCCCAACGCTTCAATCACACTTTCGGCAAGGGCGAGGAATTCTTCGTGCTGCCCGAGGCCAGCATCGACCAGGAGATGGAACTGCTGCCCGGCCTGGACGGTCGAAAGATGTCCAAGAGCTACGACAACGTCATTCCGCTCTTCGAAGGCGGCGCCAAGGCGCTGCGCGAGGCCATCGCCCGCGTCGTCACCGACTCCCGCCTGCCCGGTGAACCCAAGGAGACCGAAGGCTCCCACCTCGTGCAGATCTACGACGCCTTCGCCACCCCCGCTCAGCGCCAGACCTTCCGCTCAGCCCTTCACGGCGGCCTGTCCTGGGGTGAGGCCAAGCAGCAACTGTTCGATGTGATCGACGCCGAAATCGGCCCGATGCGCGCCCGGTACGACGAATTGATGGCGCACCCCGAACGCATCGAAGACATCCTGATGGAAGGCGCCGCCAAAGCCCGCGCCATCGCCGGCCCGCTGCTGCAGCGCTGCCGCGAAGCGGTGGGCCTGCGTCGCTTCCAGGTGCGTGCCGCCCCGGTGACCACCGCCGTGAAGGCCAAGGCGCAGGTGCCCAGCTTCAAGCAATACCGCGAAGCCGATGGCCAGTTCTACTTCAAGCTGCTGGCCGCCGACGGCACCCTGCTGCTCCAGAGCCTCGGCCTGGCCCAGGGCAAGGACGCTGGCCAGTGGGTCGCCCGCCTCAAGCGTGAAGGCCAGGCCGCCCTGGCGGACGCACCAGTGGTGCGCGAGGCCGATGAGGCGACGCTGGCCGCCGCGCTGGAAGCGCTGGTCACCGCAGAACAGCAGGCCGCTGCCCACAAAGCCTGATCAGCGTCAGGTCGCAAGCTCGAACCACACGACCGACACCCCGCCCGCGCTGCTTTCAGGGTCTGCCCCACCCGCCGCTGGGGTGTCGCAGTTGTGCGATCGGCGTTCTCGGTCCACTTCTTCACACTCAAGGCGTTCTCGGTCTGGTCGGAAGACCGCAGGCCACGTAGTCTTGTATGCAAGACGCCGCTGGCGTTGGAGAACCTCTGCCATCTTCCTCCACAGTCATCGGAGTGTGATGCGGTGGATGTGGGCGGCGCCCACCCCTCGCAGCGCCCGGTAGTTGCAAGTAAAGCTCGATCCCGCGATGGGTCCGGCTGTGGCGGACGTGTTGCAGAGGGTCTCGCCGGTTTTCCTTTTTCAACCCGCTTTTCAGTCGTCGTATTGCTCCGATGCCCAGAGCGTTCCCCGCTCTGAGCGCCCCTGGAGGCTGCCTCACGACCGACCTGCCGCCGGTTCGGGCCGTCGCATCAGCGACCCGCCCGCTCCCAAGCCGGTCCCGGTTGGAGGGCCGCTTCGAGACCCGGGGACGCGCCCTTGGCGGGCCGGAGCGCAACGACTGAGGGGCCAACAGAAACTTTGATGTCCGTTCCTCGCTTGTCGTCCGATGCCCTGGCCCTTCAGCGCCTCTATCACTGGGAGGATGAAGCGCCGGACCGTCTCACGCTGCGCCAACCCATGGGCGACGGCGAAATCAAGGACTTCACCTGGCGGGAAGTGGCCGACCAGACGCGCCGCATGGCTGCCTATCTCAAGACGCTGGGTCTGGAGCAGGGCTGGGCCCCGGGCAGCCGCATCGCCATCCTCTCCAAGAACTGCGCCTGGTGGCTGATGAGCGATCTGGCCATCTGGATGGCGGGTTATGTCTCGGTGCCGCTGTATCCCACCCTGTCGCCGGACACGGTCCACCATGTCCTGACGCACAGCGAGGCGCGCCTGCTGTTTGTGGGCAAGCTCGACGGTTGGGAGTCGATGAAAGCGGGTGTACCGGCCGGCGTGCGCTGTGTCAGCTATCCGGTTTCGCCGGAGCAGGCCCAGGATGACTACGACACCTGGGACGCCATCTGCTGGGACACCGACCCGCTGCGCGGCCGCCCCACCCGCAGCCCGGACGAGCTCTGCACCATCATCTACACCTCCGGCACCACAGGCGCGCCCAAGGGCGTGATGCACAGCTTCGCCGGTTTTGCCTGGGCCATTCATTCCGGCCTGCGCCGGGTGAATCTGAATGCCGAGGACCGCATGTTGTCCTACCTGCCGCTGGCCCACGTGGTGGAGCGGGTGCTGGTGGAACACGGCTGGCTGCGCACGGGCCTTACGCTTTATTTCGCCGAGAGCCTGGACACCTTTGCGGCCGATCTCCGGCGCGCCCGGCCCACCGTGTTTTTCTCCGTCCCCCGTCTGTGGACCAAGTTCCAGCAGGGTGTATGGGCGCGCTTGCCGCAGGGCAAGCTGGAACTGCTGCTGAAGCTGCCGTTCATCGGCAATCTGGTGCGTCGCAAGGTGCTGACCGCCCTGGGCCTGGACCAGTGCCGCCTGGCGGCTGGTGGCGCGGCGCCCATGCCGGTGGCGCTGCTGCGCTGGTATCGCGCGCTCGGCCTGCCGATCAACGAGGGCTACGGCATGACGGAGAACCTGGCGGTCTCCCATATCACCACGCCCGGCGAGGACCAGACCGGCACGGTCGGCCCCGCGTATGACGGCGTGCAGACCCGCCTGGACCCGATCACCGGCGAGCTGCAGATGAAGAGCCCCGCGCTGATGCTGGGCTACTACAGGCAGCCTGAGCTGACTGCCGAAACCATCACGCCGGACGGCTGGCTGCACACCGGTGACAAGGCCGACATCCTGACCAAGGGTTCGGTGTCGGGCTGCGTGCGTATCACCGGCCGGGTGAAGGATCTGTTCAAGACCAGCAAGGGCAAATACGTGTCGCCCGCACCGATTGAAGATCGCCTGGGCGCGCATCCGCTGCTGGAGGCGGTGGTGGTGGCGGGTGCGGGGCTGTCCCAGCCGGTGGGCATTGCCATGCTGTCGGCAGAGGCGGTCAACCAGGTGGCCACGGCGGGCGGACGCGAAGCGCTGCTGGCCGGCCTGGCCACGCATCTGGCGGCCGTGAATGCCAAGCTCGATCCGCATGAGCAGCTGGATCTGCTGGCGGTGATGACCACACCCTGGACGGTGGACAACGGATTGGTAACGCCCACCTTCAAGGTGCGCCGCCCTCGGGTGGAAGAGGTGTTTGGGCCGAAGCTGGAGGGGTGGGTCGCACAGCGCCGCAAGGTCTTGCTGGCCGATTGAGCCCGTCTGCCGCATGATGGGCGGCATGAAACGAGGTTCTCTCAAGCGCTGGGCGGCCCTGCTCAAGGGCGAGCTGCTCACCGTGTTCTATGCCGCCCGGGACCGTGAGGCACCCTGGCCGGCCCGATTGCTGGCGCTGGCTGTGGCGGCCTATGCGCTCAGCCCCATCGACCTGATCCCGGACTTCATTCCAGTCATCGGCTGGCTGGATGACCTGCTACTGGTGCCGCTGGGCTTCTGGCTGGTGCTGCGCATGATGCCGGCGCCGGTGATTGCCCGGGCGAGGGAGCGCGCGGCGTTGCAGCGGGCGCGTCTGCCGCGCCATCTCCGGATGGCGGCGGCCGTTGTGGTGCTGTGGGTGTTGCTGGTGGTGCTGCTGATGGTCTGGTGGTTCCGGTCCGGCTGACGCGGTCACAGGGCTGCATCCACGTGCTGACTGCCGCATGGGCCCGGTCATGCTGCCGTCATGGCACGCCCAGACCTCGCTGCTGGAGGGTGTCGGCGACCCAGGCAACAGACACCCGCATCCGGGCAGAGACGTAGCGGTGGGGCGAATACACCACATCGACCGGGACGGCGGGCCCCAGTCGTGTCGCGCCTGCCCGAGCCGCTGGAGATCCAGGGTTGCGGGTGTGGCTTGGTGGGCTGCGGCGTTGGAGCCTGGCGCGTGAAACTGGTTATGTGTCCGTCTGAATGACAGAACGCAGTTTGGGCGATTCTCGTATCAATAGTGGGTGCACGGGTATTCTTGTGGTGCCCCAAAAACATAACCCTTTGGCAGATCCGAAAATCTCCCAAAGGGTATGGAGGGGGCCGGCGGCGGTGCGAGGAGGAGTGCGGAGATTCACCGCCGCCGACCAAAACATATTCATTCAACGCCCACCAGGGCGTTACCCAGCCCCCCGCAGACCTGGCCCCGCCACCCCATAGCCCGACAGGAGCGTCAGCGACGGAAGGGCCTTATCCAGCCACGCCCGCGGAACTGGCTCTGCCAGGCCGCTGGGCAGCGCCCCCTGGGGGCAGGAGCGGTAGTGACTGGGGGGCGAATCACCTCCGCGCCACGGTCGTCGCGGGGGCTTGGCCGCCGAAACGCTTCACCAGGGTGGCGTAGTAGGGCGACTGGCGCAGTTGCGTGTACTTGGCTTGCGCCTGCTCACGGCGGGCCACGTCGTAGCCGTAAGACTCCGATTGCTCCACAGCCGCCAGGCCGGATTCACGATAAATCTGCAGGTCGGCCAGCACCTCCGCACGGCTCACCTGGCTCGGCGTATTCACCGGCTGGAGATGCGGGTTGTCATTGGCCATTGCATTTCCGGCCACAGCGGCCACAGAAGCAAAAACGACAGCAGCGATGATGTTCTTGGTGCTCATGATGATTCCTTTCAAATTCAGCCTCAGGGCATTTTGCGAAGGGGCTTGAGCGGTTTCGACAGCTCGAAATTGATGTGTCGATGGCGTAACGATAGAGGATTAGGGTTCACCCTTAAATCCATCTCGCCGCAACACACCGTTGAATGATTTGGAACAATCCAATCGGCCTTCGCCCAAGCTCCCCCACCCTGTCCGGCATCCGACCGATCCGTCGGAACCGCACAGATGTGCTTTCCCCGGGGCGCCCGGTTTTGACTTTCAGTGTGCGATTGGCGTGGGCCGAGGCCCGCTGAGCGCCAGTCAGTGCGCCCAGCGTTCATGACCCTCTGGCGAGCGTCTGCAGCCTTCAGATCGTGAGAGTAGGCTTGCCGCCATGAACAGTCCTCAACCCTCAGCCGCCGTGGCGTCCGGCAGAATCCCCGGCCATTACACGCCGCACGAGAAACGCGACCGCATCATGGCGATCGTCGGTGCGTCGTCCGGCAACCTCGTGGAATGGTTCGACTTCTACGTCTACGCCTTCACCTCCATCTATTTCGCACACGCCTTCTTCCCCAAGGGCGATCCGGTGGTGCAGCAGCTCAGCAGTGCCGGCGTGTTCGCGCTGGGCTTCCTGATGCGCCCCATCGGCGGCTGGCTGTTCGGCCGCATCGCCGACAAGAAGGGCCGCAAGACGGCCATGATGATTTCGGTGCTGATGATGTGTGGCGGCTCGCTCGCCATCGCAGTGATGCCCACCTACGAGACACTCGGGGTGATGGCCCCCGCCCTGCTGCTCCTGGCGCGCCTGTTCCAAGGCCTGTCGGTGGGCGGTGAATACGGCACCAGCGCCACCTACATGAGCGAAGTGGCCCTGCGTGGCCAGCGCGGCTTTTATGCCTCGTTCCAGTACGTCACCCTGATTGGCGGGCAGTTGCTGGCCGTGCTGGTCGTGGCCATTCTGGAGCAGACCCTCACCGATGCGCAGTTGCACGACTGGGGCTGGCGCATCCCCTTTGCGGCCGGCGCCGTGACGGCCGTGGTGGCCTTCTACCTGCGCCGCTCGCTCAACGAGACCGCCAAGGCCGAGCAGTTGCAAAGCAAGACGGCCGGCACCATGGGTGAGCTGTTCAAGCATCACTGGAAGGCTTTCCTGATCGTGCTGGGCTTCACCGCAGGGGGCTCCTTGGCCTTCTACACCTACACCACCTACATGCAGAAATACCTGGTGCTGAGCGCCGGCATGGACAAGAAGGTGGCCAGTACGGTGATGCTGACGGCACTGTTCGTCTACATGTGCATGCAGCCGCTGTTCGGTGCGCTGTCGGATCGCATCGGACGCCGCACCTCGATGCTGCTGTTCGGGCTGCTGGGCATGTTGGGCACCTGGCCCATCCTCTCCGCGCTCAAGACCATCACCAGCCCCTATGCCGCTTTTGGCCTGATCATCCTGGCCATGGCCATCGTGAGCCTCTACACCTCCATCGGCGGCTTGATCAAGGCAGAGATGTTCCCGCCGCAGATCCGCGCCCTGGGCGTCGGCCTCTCCTACGCCATCGGCAATGCGGCCTTTGGCGGATCGGCGGAGTACACCGCGCTCTACCTCAAGAGCATCAATCACGAGAGCCTGTTCTACATCTACGTCTCGGTGATGTGCGGCTTTGCCTTCCTGGTGTGCTGGCTCATGCCGGACCTGCGCAAGACCGGTTATTTGAACGAAGAGCACTGAGCGGAGCCGTTCGGCGGGGAGCCGTGACCCTTCGCGGCTGCGGCTGCGGCTGCGGCTGCGGCTGCGGCTCTGGCTCCAGCCCCAGACCGCACATCCGTCCCCGCGCCGGTGCTCAGTGCTCGTCGCGCATGCCCTGGTGGTGGCTCATGAACAGCCGTCCGCAGAACCAGTCATCCCAGCCGCCGGCCTTGAGCCGGTCCAGCACCGGCCCCTTGACCTCGCTGAGGTCCAGCCGGCGTCCCTGGCGGGCCAGGGCCTCATGCAGGTCCTTCAGCGCGCTCAGCCCGCTGAAGTCGATGCTGTTGACCGGGGACATCTGCAGCAGCACGCGCCGCGTCCCGGGGCGGGTGTCCAGATGGGCCTGGACCACGTCCGCCAGGCTGCGTCCGTTGAGGAACAGCAGGCTTTCATCAATCCGCAGGCCCATCACCTCTGGGTCCAACTCCACCTGATAACGCTCCACGTTGCGGTAGTGCTCGGTGCCCGGAATGCGTCCGATCAGGGCCACATGGGGCCGGGCGCTGCGCTTGAGCAGCAGGGCAATCGCGCCCAGCACGCCCAGCCCCAGGGCCGCCGTGATGCTCACGCCCAGCACCAGCAAGGTCACGACCGTCATCAGCAGCGCTTCCGCCCGGTCGTAGCGCCAGGCGTCGCGATAGGGCTGCAGCGACACCCCCGCCAGCACCGCCGCCATGATGCTGGCCGCCAGTACCGGTTTGGGACACCAGGCCAGCAGGGGGGACAGCGTCACCAGGGCCAAGCCCATCAGACCCGCGACAAACACCCCGGTCATGCGGGTGCGGCTGCCGGCGTCGCTCATCAGCACGCTGCGCGAGAAGCTGGCGGCGGCCGGCATCCCACCGGTCAGCGCGGCAGCAAGGTTGGCCCCTGCCAGGCCCATCAGCTCCCGGCGCGGAAACACCCGCTGGCCCACCCGTCGGGCCAGCGACTCCGCCACGGCCAGGCTGGAGACATATCCCAGCAGCGCGATCAGGGCGGCGCCCGGCAGCATCGTCATCCACAGGTGCGTGTTCAGGCGCGGAACGGTCAGGTGCAGGGCCAGGGGCGGCAAGGTACCGACGCGCGCCAGCCCCTGCGGGTCCAGGGCCCAGGCGGCCAGTATCCCGATCAGCAGCACCCCCAGCGGCGCCATGCGCGCTGGCAGGCCCTTGGGCAGGCGCCGCACAGCCAGGAGCGCCAGCAGGGCGACGATGCCGAACAGGCTGGCAATGCCTTGTGCCTCGAAGCCATGGCTGCGGGCGGATGACCACAGCTCCGGCAAGTTGGCCCCGGAAGCCTGCGCGCCCAGCAGCACCGGCAACTGGCTGGCGGCAATGGCGATGGTGGCACCGGTCTCGAATCCATGCAGCACCGGGACCGACAGCAAGGCCGCCAGCGCATCCAGCCGCAGCAACGCCGCCGCACCCAGCAGCAGGCCGACCTCGGCCGCCAGCACCAGCGCCGCTTCGCTCGGGCTCACACCAGCGGGCGCCAGTTGCAGCGTCTGCAGAATCATCAGCGCCAGCACTGCCACCGGCCCCACGTTCAGGAAGGGGCTGGAACCCAGCAGCGCATACATCAGCGGCGGCAGCAGGCTGGCATATAGCCCCACCTGCGGCGGCAAGCCGGCCAGCATGGCATAGGCCAGGCTCTGCGGGATCAGCAGCACGCTGACCACCAGCGCCGCCGCCAGGTCGTCTTTCAGGCAGGCCTGGAGGTAGTCGCGTACCTGGACGCGCAGGGGGTGCCAAAAGGCAGTCAGAGGCATGGCAGCGGCACAACAGGCATCAGAAGGGGGCGCGCGGCAGTATAGGGGGCGGGGGCGGCGCTCTCGGTCAGCCCGCCGAGGCCTCCGGCCCCAGCAGGGTCTGCAGCCGCACCTGCCCCGCGCGGCAGGCGGCTTCGAAATCCGCTTCCATGCGCATCAGGGCCTGCACGTCCGCCGCCTGCACCGTCGCAATGCCGTGGGCCCGATTGCGCCCCTGCGACTT
Source organism: Roseateles sp. SL47 (assembly GCF_026625885.1). Lineage (NCBI taxonomy): Bacteria > Pseudomonadati > Pseudomonadota > Betaproteobacteria > Burkholderiales > Sphaerotilaceae > Roseateles > Roseateles sp. SL47. The sequence continues at coordinate 1,274,870 of NZ_CP113068.1, forward strand.
GGCGGTGTAGAGGGCCATGTCCGCCCAGTTGACCGCCTGTTCCCAGTGCTGGGGCAACTGCGTCGGGGCCAGCGGGAAATGGGCATATCCGATGGACGCGGTCACTCGCAGTGGGCCATTGGCGGTCGACACCGGCTGTTCGGCCACGCCCATCAGGATGCGTTCGGCCAGATGCTGAAGGGCTTCCAGTGCCACGGTGCGCGCGTAGACGAGGAATTCCTCGCCGCCCCAACGCACCACCACGTCCTCCGCGCGCACGGCCTGGCCGATGCGGTGGCCGATCTCGCGGATCACCGCATCGCCGGCGGCATGGCCATGGCGGTCGTTGACCTGTTTGAAGTGGTCGATGTCGATCATCAAGAGGCCGCCGTGAAATGCCTGGCCGGCTTCCCGCTCCATCACCGACAGCAGATACCGGCGGTTGGCCAGGTTGGTCAGTGGATCGCGTTCGCTTTGAGCGCGCAGCAGGCTTTGCTTGGCCTTGAGCCGCTTGTTGGTGTCCCGCACCCGGGCCAGCATCACGCCCATCAGCACCACGGACAGGCCCAGCAGCAGCGCCAATCCCACTCCCACATATTGGGCCAGCCGGCGGTTGGTGAGTTCCTGGCTTTGCAGCGCCTGCTGACGCCGGGCCAGTTCCAGATCGCGCTGGCGGGCTTCGCTGTCGTATTTGTAGCTGAGCTGCCGCAGCGCGGATTCGCGTTTGCGTTGCGCCGTCTCCGCACTGAGGCTGCGTTCCTCGTGATAGAGCCGCAAGGCTTCGCGGGGTTGATTGACGGCGGCATAGGCCTCGCCGAGTTCGCGCAGTTGCAGGATGCGGCGCACCGCATCGTTGTCCCCGCGCGCCAGTTCGATGACGCGGTTCACCTCGCGCCGTGCGGCGTCGAACTGGCGCAGCAGCACCAGCGACACCGACAGGTTGTGCCGCAAGGTCCGCTCCAGCCGCTGATCGCCGAACTCCTGCACCACCGGCAGGGCCTGGCGGGCCAGCTGGGCGGCGCGTGCCGGCTGGTGGGTATGCATGTACGCATCGGCCAGGCTGGCCTGGAGCGTGGCCACCTCACGCCGGGCGTTCGTGTGCTTGGCCAGTTGAAGCCCTTCTTCCAGCACCGCGAGTTGGGTCCGGGTGTCGTTGCGATGCGCCGCCATGCCGGACTCCACGATGCGCATCCGCACCATCGCCAGCACATCGCCCTGCGCGAGTTGCAGGGCCTGCGTCAGCCATTGCTGCGCGATGGCCGGCTGATCCATGTCCTGAGCATTGGTGGCCAGTTGGCCCATGACGCTGACCGTGGCAAAGGTGTCGCCAGCGGCCTGGGCCAATGCCAGGGCATGATGCAGCCGCGTTTGTGCGGAGGCCGGTTCCCCGCGGGCCGACTGGGCGCGGGCGACGAGGCGCAACGCGGCGTAGGTGCCGCGCCAGTCGCAGGCGGGGGAGATCTGGACGGGGGGCTCTTCCGGGCATCCCGGCAGCAGCTCGGTCAGCGCCTGCTGGGCCAGTTCACCCGCCTTTACCGGCTGGCCGATGCGGTCCTGCACGTCCGCGCGCAGCAGCAGCGCCATCGGGAGGCCCCCCGGTCGGTGGTCCAGTTCGTCCGCGATCCGATGGGCTTCGTTCATATCGCCCGCCAGGGCCTGGACCCAGCCGATGGTGTAGTCGATCCGCAGGGCATGGGCGGGTCGGGCCGCTTCGTGGCGGCTCGCGCGCAGGGTTTGCAGTGCCTTGAGCGCCTCCTTCGGCTCGTTGTAGCCGATGCGGACCCACTGCGCCAATTCAGCGTCGAGCTGGCGGTCGGAGGGGTCGGCCGCAAAGGCACCGGTCACGCAGAGGAGACTCAGCCCTGTCACCATCCGCATGACCGTCGGGCAGGCGTGCAGGGCATGACGGATCATGCACGCTCCTCCATCTGCAGCCCCAGCAGGCTGATCAGGTCCACCTGCCCCTGGTGCCAGGCCGACTCCATCCGTCCTGCCAGCGCCAGCAGTTCCTCGCGGGTCTGGGCCTTCACGGCGGCCACGCCATAGGCCTTGTTGCGGCCGTGGGCCTTGCTCATGTACATGACGGTATCGACGATGTCCACCGCACGCTCCCACGCCAGCGTGAGGCCGGCGGGCGCCATGGGGAAGCTGGCGAAGCCAATGGAGGCGCTGATCGGAATGGACAGCGGCCCATGGTCCACCGGAACGCCGCCGATCTGGTCCAGCAGGCGCTGCGCCAGCAACCGTGCGTCGTCGGTGTTTTCGGAGCGGACCAGGATCAAAAATTCCTCGCCGCCCCAACGCACCACCATGTCCTGTTCGCGCAGCACGCTGCGCAGACGCCGGGCCACTTCGATCAGCACCGAATCACCCGCCGCGTGGCCCCACTGGTCGTTGATCCGCTTGAAGTGGTCGATATCAACCAGGAACATGCTGCCGCGCAGACCCTGGTGATCATCACAACGGGCGCCCACATCCTTCTGGAAATGGCGCCGGTTGGCCAAGCCGGTGAGCGGGTCCCGCTCGCTCTGCACGCGCAGCGATTCATTGGTCTGGGCCAGGGCCGCATTGGTGCGCCGCACCCGGCGATAGGCCACCGCCAGCAAGGCGCCCGACAGCAGCACGCCCACGCCGACTTCGGCCCATAGCTTGAGCTGCAGGTCGCGGCTGCGGATCTGTTCGGCCTTGAGGCTGTTGTCCTGGTTCAGCAGCTGGATCTCGCGCTCGCGCTGCTGGTCTTCGAAGCGCGCCTGCGCTTCCAGCATGGCCTTGCGGGTTTCGTCCCGCAGCACCGCATCAAACAACTGGCGGGAGCGGTGGTAGGCATCAACCGCACCGGCAATGTCGTCAGCCTTCTCCAGATAGCTGCCGAGTTCCAGCCAGGCGTCGGCGGTGTAGCTGCTCGCCTCGCGCTGCGCATCCATGGTGATGGCCTGCAGCACATCGCGTTTGCCTTCTTCCAGCCGCCGCATGCCGATCTTGGCAATGCCCATGTTGTGCCGGGCCAGGATCTCGGTCTGGATGGCCCGGATCTCCTGGGACAGCACATTGGCGCGCTGCGACAAGTCCAGTGCCCGCGAGAAATTCTCCTGGCGCAATTCGAAGTCGGCCAGATTGCCCAGCGCCAGCGCCTGCAGGTAGCGGGACTGGGCCTCCCGCGCATACCGGAGCGCCTGTTCGCGGGCCTGCTGGGTGATGGTGGGGTCGGCGTCCTGCGAATGCACGATGCCGGTCATGGTGGAGACGTTGTACATCAGCACCGGGTCCGGATCGAGCTTCGCTGCGGCCTGGGCCTCGACCATGATCTGCCGCGCGTGGTCGCCCTGCTGAGCCCGGAAATACGAGAAGGCCAGCGTGATCTGCGCACTCGCGGCCCGCCAGCCCGAGCCCATGCTGCGCGCCAGCTCGATGGCCTTGAGCACGCTCTCCACCGAGGCATCCACCTCGCCGTAGTCGCTCTGCAGATAGCCCAGCAGCAGCAGCGTCCTGAACAGCATGCGGGGTTCCGCGTGGGCCTGATCGACGTCCGCCAGACCGCCCAGCACGCGGATGCCGGCCCCCAACTGCCCGTTGCTCTTGAGCCATTGGGCCTTGGCCAGCATCAGCGCCAGCGGCACCTGGGCCCGGGCCGGGGAGTTGGCGGGCCAGGTCTTGAGCGCTTCGACGGCCGCCTCATGCCCGCTGCGGTCCCGGACCTGCGCCAGCAAGGCCGCGCGCTGGCTGATCGCTTCCATCCGCTGCGGGCTGTCGGCGGGCATGCGGGCTTCCAGGTCCAGCAGTTGCCGCACATGCTCCTGCGGCTGGGCCAGACCGATCCGCTCCTGCTGCTCCAGCTCCGACACCGTGGCCCGGTCCTGCACCGACGTGTCGCCCGCCCGGGGCGCCGCCTGCTGCGCCGGGCATCCCGTCAGCAGCATGGCCATGCCGAGCCAAGTGCTCAGCAAGGCGGCCGACCGCCAACGGCGGCCGTGCGCACCCCGCCGTGAGGCGGTTGCGCCCGGCTCGGTGGCCTCTGCGTCTGTGGCTCTTGGACTCCCAACCATGTCTGTCGTACTGTCTAAGGCGGCGTTTGTACGTGTTGTTACGGGTGGTCCCGGCCAGCCTCGCCGGGCAATCGTGCACGACTGCGCGTCGGTGCAGGATAAGACGCCTGGGCGCTTACCGCCCGCGTGGCCGCAGCATCGCATGAAGCAGGATGGCGCCGAAGGTGGCGGTGCCGATGCCGCCCAGGGAGAGGCCGCCCAGGTGCAGCGTGTAATCCCCGGTGCCGATCACCAGCGTGATTGCGGCCACCATCAGGTTGCGTGGGTCCTTGAAATCCACCTGCTGTTCCACCCAGATGCGGGCGCCGGCGACGGCGATCAGCCCGAAGACCACGATGCTCACGCCGCCCATCACCGCCAGCGGAATGGCCTGGATCAAGGCGCCGAACTTGGGCGAAAAGCCCAGCAGCAGGGCCATCAAGGCTGCAATCACGAACACGGCAGTGGAATAGATGCGCGTGGCGGCCATCACGCCGATGTTTTCGGCATAGGTGGTCACGCCGGTGCCACCGGAGGCGCCGCTGACGATGGTGGCCACGCCGTCGCCGATGAAGGCGCGGCCGAGGTGGGGGGACATGTCCTTGCCGGTCATGGCGCTCACCGCCTTCAGGTGGCCCAGGTTTTCCGCCACCAGGATCAGCGCCACCGGCACGATCATCAGCAGCGCCTGCGATTCAAAGCGCGGGGCGGTGAAGGTGGGCAGGCCCAGCCAGGCGGCTGCCTGGACTCCGCTCAGGTCGATCGGCTTGCCCAGGCCCAGGCCATTGGTCAGCAGTGCGTACAGCAGGCTGGCGGCGATCAGGCCGGCCAGGATCAGCAACCGTCGCACCATGCCGCGCCCATGCACCGCCACCAGCGCCACGCAGACGAAGGTCAGGCCCTGCATCCAGGCATCGAAGGGTGTGGGTGCCATGTTCTTGATGGGCACGGCGGCCAGATTCAGGCCGATGACGGCCACCACGGCCCCGGTCACCACCGGCGGCATCAGCTTTTCCACCCAGCCGCCGCCGATGGCGGCCACCACCAGGCCGATGACGCTGTACACCACGCCGCACACCACGATGCCGCCCAGGGCCGCCGGCAGGTTGGCATTGGGGCCGCTGCCGCCGTAACCGGTGGCGGCAATCACCACACCGATGAAGGCAAAGCTGGAGCCCAGATAGCTCGGCACCTTGCCGCCCGTGATGACAAAGAAGATCAAGGTGCCGACACCACTCATCAGCACCGCCACATTGGGATCAAAGCCCATCAGCAACGGGGCCAGCACGGTGGCGCCGAACATCGCGATCACATGCTGGAGACCCAGCGCTGCCGTTTGTGGCCAGGACAGTCGCTCGTCAGGAGCGACCGCCGTCTCGGGGCCGGCCGCCACAGGGCGCCAGCGCATCAACCAACCCATGGTATCTACCTCAGTGAATGAGTCACCGAGTGTAGTGATGCCGGGCGATGGCAGGCCCCTGGGCCTTTCCCCTGCCTTGGTCACGATGACCGGGGCGGGGGGCAGGGCTCAAGCCGCCGCTGCTGCCGCCGCCGCCTGGCCGGTATAGCCGCGGGGCACGGCGCCCAGCAGGTCTTGGGTGTACTTCTTCTTCGGGGCGGCCAGCAGCTCGCGGGCATCCGCCTGCTCCACCACCTCGCCATGCTGCATCACCAGCACTTCATCCGAAATGAACTTCACCACCGCCAGGTCGTGGCTGATGAAGATGTAACTCAGCCCGAATTCGTCTTGCAGGTCCTTGAGCAGGTTGAGCACCTGCGCCTGCACCGACACGTCCAGCGCCGACACCGCCTCGTCCAGCACCAGCACCTCCGGCTTGAGCGTCAGGCAGCGGGCAATCGCAATGCGCTGCCGCTGGCCGCCGGAGAACTCGTGCGGGTACTTGTAGAGGGCGCTGTCATCCAGCCCCACCCGCTTGAGCAAGGCACTGGCCGTTGCCAGCCGCTCTTCATGGGAGCCGCCGATGTGGTGGATTTCCATCGGCTCCACCAGCGTCTGCGCAATGGTGAAGCGGGGATTCAGCGAGGCATAGGGATTCTGGAACACCACCTGGATGCGGCGACGCATCTTCTGCCAGTCGCTGCCCGACATTTTGAGCAGGTCCTTGCCTTCGAACAGCACCTCGCCGCCCGTGGGTTCATGCAGGCGCAGCAGCGTCAGCCCCATGGTGGTCTTGCCCGAGCCGGATTCGCCCACCACGCCCAGGGTATGGCCCTTGCGCAGCTGGAAATCCACGCCCTTCACCGCCTTGAACTCCTGCTTGCCGAACAGGCCGGACTTGAAGAAGAAGCTCTTGCGCAGGCCGCGGGCCTCCAGGATGACCGGGGCGTTGGGGTCCTTGAGCTTGCCACCGCCCTGGGCCTCACGGCCGGCAATGTGGTCGTCGATCACCATCAGCCGGGCCGGGTTCTCGGTCAGCGACGGGCGGCAGGCCAGCAGGGCCTTGGTATAGGCATCCTGCGGCGCATGGAAGATCTCGGCCACGGGCGCCTGCTCGCGGATTTCGCCATGGCGCATCACCACCACCCGGTCCGCAATCTCGCCCACCACGCCCAGGTCATGGGAGATGAACAGCATGCTCATGCGGTGCTTCTCCTTCAGCCGGGCCAGCAGTTCCATCACCTGGCGCTGGATGGTCACATCCAGGGCGGTGGTGGGTTCGTCGGCAATCAGCAGCTTCGGATTGCAGGTGAGGGCCACAGCAATCATCACGCGCTGCTGCTGGCCACCGGACATCTCGTGCGGATAGCTCTTCAGGCGCCGCTTGGGGTCGGGGATGCCCACCTCATTCAGCAGCTCCTCGGCCCGCACCAGCGCCTGGCGGCGCGACATGCCCAGATGTTTGATCAGCGGCTCCATGATCTGGTCCGCGACGGTGAACACCGGGTTGAGCGAACTCATCGGGTCCTGGAACACGCAGGCAATCTCACGACCGCGCACCGCCTGCAACTGGCTCAGGCTGGTCTTGAGCAGGTCGCGACCCTGGAACAGGATCTGTCCGCTGCGCTCGGCGTTCTCCGGCAGCAGATTGAGGATGGACATGGCGGTGACGCTCTTGCCCGAGCCGGATTCGCCCACCAGGGCCACCGTGCTGTTTTCGGGGATGTCAAAGCTCACGCCCTTCACCGCCAGTGCGCGCTGCACCTCGCCATGGACCTTGCCGACGCGGAAGGCCACCTTCAGGTCCTGAATACTCAGCAACATTGTTTTCTCCTGGGGGCTTCAGCGCAGCTTGGGGTCGAGCGCATCACGCAAGGCATCGGTGAACAACGAGAAGGCCGTGACAAACACCGCCATGAAGAGCGTCACCACCGCCAATTGCCACCAATAGCCCAGGATCAGCTCGTTCTGGGCCTCCGACAGCATCGTGCCCCAGGACACCTGGTCCACGCTCACGCCCAGCCCCAGGTAGGAGAGGATCACTTCGCTCTTGATGAACGACACCACATGCAGCGACAGCTGCACCAGCGCCACATGCGACACGTTGGGCAGGATGTGCTTGAACATGCGCGAGGTGCGGCTGGCGCCGATGGCTTCGGCGGAACGCACATATTCGCGGCCCGAGTGCTTCATGAACTCGGCCCGCACCAACCGGTAGATGCCCGTCCAGCCGGCCAGCCCCAGGATCATCACCACCGGCAGCACACCCCGGCCGAACACCACTGCAAAGGCGAAGATCAGCAGGATGTTGGGCATGGCGGTGAAGACGTTGTAGACCCACTCCAGGAAGTCGCCCACCTTGCCGCCATAAAAGCCGGAGAGGGCGCCCAGCACCGTACCGATCAGTGTGGCCACCACGGCCGCGAGCACGCCCACCATGATGGAGATCTCGGCGCCCTTGATGGCCTTGGCCAGCACGTCGCGGCCGAGCCGGTCCGCGCCGAAGGGCAAGGTCTGCGCACGCGGTGTTTCATCCGTTTTGTAGTGCTTGGCGCGTTCCGCCCATTCACCGTATTTGGGCGCCAGTGGGTCGATGTCGCTCAGGTCCACCTTGGTCCGCTTGTCCACCTCGACGGCGGCGGCTGTCTCGACCGCACCCGGCCCCATGAAGGTGGGCGGCGCGTTCGGCACGCCGGTCTCCTTCTGCCAGTCGCCGGCCACCAGGCCCAGGCCGGCGAGCACCACCAGCAGCAGCGACAACGCCACCACCGTCAGGGCCGCCATGCCCACCTTGTCCGCCCGCAGGCGCCGCCAGGAGGCGGCCCACACACCTTGGGACTTCTGCGCCTTCGGGCGGGTCGCGCCGGAGGCTGTCATCACGCTGCTCATGCTGGAATCTCCGTCCGTCCCGCCGTCACTTCAACACCACCCGTGGGTCGACCAGCCTGTAGAGCAGGTCGGTCACCAGGTTCACCACCATCGTGATGGCGGCGATGTAGATGGCAAAGGCCTGGATCACCGGATAGTCGCTGCGGTTCACCGCCAGCAGAATCTCGCGGCCCAGCCCCGGAATCGAGAAGAACACCTCCAGCAGGAACGAGCCCACGAAGAGGCTGGGCAGTGCCACCGAAATGTTGGTGAGGATGGGGATCATCGCGTTGCGCAGCACATGCTTGAGCAGGATGGTCTTCTCGGTCAGGCCCTTGGCCCGCGCGGTGCGCACGTATTCATGGCCGATCTCGTCCAGGAAGAAGGTGCGGTAGAGCCGGGTGTAGGGTGACAAGGCCACCGCAACCGCCACAAACACCGGCAGCGGCGCGTAGGTGGTGAGATTGGTCCAGACGCTGTCGCTCCAGCCCTGCACCGGGAACCAGCCCAGTTGGAAGGCGAACACGTACTGGAACACGATGACATAGACCAGCAACGAGATCGACACGGCGATGGTGGTGCCCATCATCACCGCACGGTCCACCGCACGGCCACGCAGGTAGGCCACGATCAGTGCAAACGGCACCGGCAGCAGCACTTCCAGCAGCAGGATGGGGATCATCACCGTCAGCGTGGCGGGCAGCCGTGTGGCAAAGAGGTGGGCCACCGATTCATTGGTCGCCCAGCTCTTGCCCCAATCGAAGGTCACGATCTGCTGAAGGAAGATCAGCAGCTGTTCCCACAGCGGCTTGTTCAAGCCGAGCTGATCGCGGATGGCCTGGATCTGATCGGCGCTGGCGTTGAGGCCGCCCAGCACTTCAGCGGGATCCCCGCCAAACCATTTGAAGAGGAAGAACACCAGCAGCACGACCCCCAGCAGGGTGGGGATCATTTGCCACAGGCGCCTGATCAGGTAAGCCGCCATTGCTGGGGGACTCCATTCAAGCGACGCCACGCGGGCGACAGAAAAAGCAAAACCCCGGACGCTTGGGACGGCCAGGGCCCTTCGGGAACCATGCAAATCACGCGGGAGTCTATGACAGCGCATGCAAGGGCCGTACCGGCATTTGCCCTGAAAGCATCGGAGAAAACTGATATCGCACTTCGGTTGTTCCTGTGCGAGGTGGTCGCCATGCGCCCAATCCTGACAAGGGCTTGGGCAGGCCTGCGGTCGTTGAGGGTTGTTGGCATGGTCAAGGCCGGTAGCCGCCCCTAGACTGCGCGTTTTCCCGCGCACGGTCATTTGTGCCTGTTTTTGAGGATGGTTTTTCGATGCAACGCATGACGGCCTCGACCCGAGGCCTGGCCACGGCCCTGATCTTCGGTTTTTCGTCCACCTTCGCGCAGGTGCCGCCAGTGGTGCCAGTGGCGCAAGTGGAGCCTATGGGGGCCGCTTCGTCCGTGAGCGGCGCGCCGGTTGCGGTGGCGGGTCCGGAGAAGGTGCTGCGCGTGGCCATGCGGGTGGCCGAGACAGGGTTCGACCCGGCCTATGTCACCGACCTGTATTCGCGCAACCTGGTGGCCAACATGTTTGATGCCCCGCTGCGCTACAGCTATCTCCAGCGACCCTATCAACTGGAGCCGTCCGTCACCGACGGCATGCCCGAGGTGCTGGACAACGCCACGCGGTTCATCTTCCGCATCAAGCCGGGCATCTACTTTTCAGACGACCCCGCCTTCAAGGGCAAGAAACGCGAGCTGACCGGCGCCGACCTCATCTATACGCTCAAGCGGCACTATGACCCGGTCGTCAAGAGCGGGCATCTGTATCGGCTGCAGGGCGCCGGCATTCTGGGTCTGGATGAGGTGCGCAATGCTGCCTTGAAGGGCGGCAAGCCGTTCAACTACGACCAGGCGGTGGAGGGCCTGCGCCTGGTGGATCGCTACACCGTCGACATCCGTGTGCGCAACAGCGACCCGCGGTTCATCTACCACTTTGCCGACCCGATGCTGAGCCTGATGGCCCGCGAGGTGGTGGAGACCTACGGGGACCGGGTGGGCGAGCATCCGGTGGGCACCAACGCCTGGGTGTTGTCGCAGTGGCGGCGGTCGTCGCAGATCGTCTTCACGCGCAATCCCAACTTCCGCGAGGTGTACTACCACGAGCCTGTGCCGACGGAGCGGCCGGTACTGGCCGAGCAGGTCAAGCGTCTGCAGGGGCGGCGTCTGCCGATGGTCGACCGTGTGGAGATCTCGGTGATCGAAGAAAGCCAGCCGCGCTGGCTCTCCTACCTGCGCAAGGAGTTCGACCTGCTGGACGACCTGCCCAATGAATTCGCACCGGTCGCCATCCCGCAGAACAAGCTCGCGCCCAACCTGGCCAAGCAGGGCCAGCGCGCCATCCGCTACGAGCGGGCGGACGTGACCATGAGCTACTTCAACATGGAAGACCCGGTGGTGGGCGGCTACACCCCGGACAAGATCGCGCTGCGCCGTGCCATTGCACTGGCGGTGAATCAGGATGAGCAGATCCGTCTGCCGCGTCGCGGACAGGCCGTGCCGGCGCAGGGCATCATCTCTCCGGGCGTGTTCGGCTATGACAAGCAGCTGAAGTCCGAGATGGGCGAGTTTGACCGTGCCCGCGCCAAGGCCCTGCTCGATCTCTATGGCTATGTGGACAAGGACGGCGACGGCTGGCGCGACCTGCCGGACGGCAGCCCGCTCACGCTGGAATACACGACCGAGCCCGACGCGAGAAAGCGCCAGCTGGCCGAGTTGTGGCAGAAGAACATGACCGCCATCGGCGTGCGCATGCGGTTCAAGATCGGCAAGTGGCCGGAAAACCTGAAGGCGGCCAATGCGGGCCGCTTGCAGATGTGGGGCCTGAGCTGGGGCGCGGACATTCCGGACGGTGAGAACTTCCTGGGCCTGGCGTATGGCCCCAGCAAAGGCCAGTCCAACAAGTCGCGCTTTGATCTGCCGGAATACAACCGCCTGTTTGAGCAGCAGCATTCCATGCCGGATGGTCCGGAACGGCTGGCGCTGATGCAGAAGATGCAGCGCATGGCGGTGGCCTACATGCCGTTCAAGGCAGAGACCCATCAGGTGTTCACCGACCTCGCCCACCCCTGGGTGATCGGCTACGACAAGAACCTCTATCAACGCGACTACTGGGCCTATGTCGATATCGATACCGATGTATTGCAGAAGTCCCAGCGGCATTGATGCAGCCGCTGCCGGTGGGCCGGGCCGCACCCCACCCGCGTCCCATGCCTCATGCGCCTCACACCCCCCGAGGGCTAGGTGGTGGGCCACCGCGCTGATGTGGGCGGTGTGGACGGGGGCCGCCCTGGCGGGCCTCGCCCCGGCACAGGCCCCGGCACAGGCACAGGCACAGGCACAGGCACAGGCACAGGCCGGCTCGCCAGACGGGTCCCGCCCCAAGGTGCTGCGCTTTGCCTTGCGGGTGGCCGAGACGGGCTTTGATCCGGCCAAGATCAGCGACCTCTATTCCCGCATGATCACGCCCCACATCTTCGAGGGGCTCTACACCTACGACCATCTGGCTCGCCCGGCCCGCATGAAGCCGCTGACGGCCGCTGCCTTGCCGGAGGTCAGCGACGACTACCGCACCTGGACCGTGCGCCTGCGGCCCGGCATCTACTTTGCCGATGACCCGGCCTTCAAGGGCCGTCGCCGTGAGCTGGTGGCCGAGGACTACGTCTACGCCATCAAGCGCTTTGCCGACCCGGCGGTGCTCTCGCCCAGCTGGAGCGAGGTGGAGGAAATGGGCCTGCTGGGCCTGGCGGAGTACCGCAATGAAGTCCGCAAGCGCGGCATCCCCTTCGACTACGACAAACCGATTGCAGGCCTGCGGGCGCTGGACCGCTACACCTTGCAGTTCAAGGTGGCCGAGACCCGGCCGCGCCTGATGGAGAACTTTGCGCAGAGCGATCTGTATGGGGCCGTGGCGCGCGAAGTGATGGAGGCCTATCCCGGCCAGTCGGCCGCGCATCCGGTGGGCACCGGGCCGTTTGTGCTGACCCAGTGGCGGCGCAGCTCGCTGATGGTGCTGGAGCGCAATCCCGACTACAGGCCTCGCTTCTACGACCAGGAAGTTCAACCGGCCGCCGATGATGCCGAAGGGAAGGCGCTAGTGGCGCGCTTCAAGGGCCGCCGGCTGCCGATGGTGGATCGGGTGGAGCTCAGCGTGATTGAGGAGAACCAGCCGCGCTGGTTGTCCTTCCTGGCCGGGGAGTTCAACTTCATCGAGCGGGTGCCGGAGGACTTCATCAACCAGGCCCTGCCCAACGGCAAGCTGGCCCCCAACCTGGCCAAGCAGGGCATGAAGGCCTACCGCGTGACGGCCACCGATGTGCTGTTCACCGCCTTCAACATGGAAGACCCGGTGGTCGGCGGCTACACGCCGGAGAAGGTGGCGCTGCGGCGGGCCATTGGCCTGGCCATGGATGTGGGCCGGGAACTGCGGGTGGCTCGGCGCGGGCAGGCGTATGTGGCGCAGTCCCTCTATCTGCCCAACACCACCGGCTTTGAAGCGTCCTTCAAGAGTGAGAACGGGGAGTTTGATCCGGCCCGGGCCAAGGCGCTGCTGGACCTGTTCGGCTATGTCGACAAGGATGGCGACGGCTGGCGCGACCTGCCTGACGGTCGGCCGCTGGTGCTGGAGAGCCTCACCACACCGGAAGCCTTCCAGCGCCAGATCGACGAGATCTACCAGAAGAACCTGGCGGCGGTGGGCCTGCGGCTGGTGTTCAAGACCGGCAAGTGGCCGGAAAACCTCAAGGCCATGCGGGCCGGGCGTTATGCCATCTGGTCGCTGGCCAGCTCCGGTTCCAAGCCCGATGGGCAGGACTCCCTGGCGCGCCTGTACTCGGGCCAGATCAACGGGCAGAACTTTGCCCGCTTCGCTCTGCCCGCCATGGACAAGCTCTACGACCAGGCCAGCCATCTGCCCGATGGACCCGAGCGTGACGCGGTGTTCCTGGAAACCAAGCGGCTGGCAGCGGCCTACATGCCCTACAAATATCGCGCCCATCGCTACATCACAGACATTACCCGGCCGGAGGTCATCGGTTACCGTCGGGCGCCGTTCTGGCAGAACTGGTGGGAGTATGTCGACATCGACACCCCCCAAGTTGCAGGCGCAGCGCCCAATGCCGGAGCCGCCCCGACGATGTCCCCCACGGCCCAGACCCATTAGCCCCGCACTTGCATGATGCCTCGCCCGAAGCTGCTGCCATCGATCGTCCGCCCCACCGCGCGCCTTGGCGGTCTTTGCTTGGGGGCCGTTGCACTGGTGATGCTGGGCTTGATGCTGATGGCGCCATCGCCGGCCGCGCGGGCCAGTGCAAGCGAGGCCACGAGTGTCCCAGGCCCTGCGACCGCCGGGGCCACGACCTCCGCCACCATGACGCCCGGGACCATGGCGCCCGGGACCACGGCACCCGGCAACACCACGCCCCACCACCCCCGCGAGAAGGTGCTGCGTTATGCCTTCCTGGTGGCGGAAAGCACCCTGGACCCGGCTCAGATCAGCGACCTCTATTCGCGCGCCGTCACGGCCCATATCTTCGAGTCGCTCTACAACTACGACTACCTGGCCCGCCCCTACAAGATCAAGCCCAACACGGCGATGGCCATGCCGGAGGTGACGGACAACTTCCGCACCTGGACCATCCGGCTGCGGCCGGGCCTCTATTTCGCGGACGATCCGGCCTTCAAGGGCAAACGCCGGGAATTGACGGCCGAGGACTATGTCTACAGCCTCAAGCGCTTCTTTGACCCGGCGGTGAAGTCACCGATGTATTCGAGTTTCCGGCAGGAGGGCATCAAGGGCCTGCAGGCCATGCGCGACGAGGCCCTGAAAAGTAAGAAGCCTTTCAACTATGACCGGCCGGTGGAGGGCGTGAAGGCGCTGGACCGCTACACGCTGCAGTTCAACCTGGAAGCGCCGCGGCCGCGCTTTCTCTACAACCTGGCCGGGGGCGACACCTACGGCGCCGTGGCGCGCGAGGTGGTGGAACACTACGGGGCCAGCATCGGTGAGCATCCGGTGGGGACGGGGCCTTTCCAGCTGGAGAAATGGCGGCGCAGTTCCTTCCTCCGGCTGGTGCGCAACCCGGGCTTTCGGGATGTGCGTTATGACGCCGAACCCAATGCGGATGATGCCGAGGGCCAGGCGCTGCTGGCGCGTTTGAAGGGACGCCGCCTGCCGATGGTGGATGCGGTGGAGATCAGCATCATCGAGGAACTCCAGCCGCGCTGGCTGTCTTTCCTGAACCGGGAATTCGACCTCATCTACACGCTGCCGGAGGAATATGCGGACATTGCGCTGCCGCACGGCAAGCTGGCGCCCAACCTCGCCAAACGCGGCATGCATCTGCATCGGGTGCTGGCCAGCGACCGGCACTTGTACTACTTCAACATGGAAGATCCGGTGGTGGGCGGGTACACCCCTGAGAAGGTGGCCCTGCGCCGGGCGATTGGTCTGGCTACGGATGTCGAGACGGAGATCAACCTGGTGCGGCGGCATCAGGCGATCCGCGCGCAGTCGATCGTCAGCCCGATGACCTGGGGTTACGACGAGCAGTACCGGTCGGAAAACGGTGAGACGGACCTGGCGCGTGCCAAGTCCTTGCTGGACACCTATGGCTATGTGGACAAGGACCGTGACGGCTGGCGCGACATGCCGGACGGCAGCCCGCTGGTGCTGGAGCTGGCCTCGACGCCGGATTCCAAGACCAAGCCTTACGACGAGCTGTGGAAGCGCAACATGGACCGGCTGGGCATCCGTCTGAAGATCCAGATGGCGCGCTGGCCGGAGAACCTCAAGGCGGCGCGTGCGGGGCAATTGCAGATCTGGCAACTGGGCTTCAACAACTCCACGCCGGATGCGCAGTTGAGTCTGGAGCTGGTGTACGGGCCAGCTTCCGGCGGTCAGAACCTGGGGCGTTTCAAGCTCGAGCGTTTTGATGAGATCTATCGCCAGATGCTGGTGCTGCCGGATGGGCCGGAGCGGCTGGCGCTGCTGCGTGAAGCCCAGCGGCTGCTCACGGCCTACATGCCGCAGAAGTACCGCGTGCATCGCATGGTGATCGACATCAGCCAGTCCTGGCTGATCGGCTACCGGCGGCCCTTCTTCAATCAGATGTTCTGGCAATACGTCGACATCGATACGGAGCAGCAGCCGAGGTTCTGACCGGCTCTGCGCAGGCAGGGGAAACGGTCCGCCCTGAGCGCACGGCGCGGCATCGCGCCCGTCCCCGAACCATCCCCACGCTCCCACTTCTGCTCCCCGCCAGGGCTACACTGCCCGCCATGTCCACCTCCTTCGCAACGCCGCTGCTCCTCGCGGGGCTGCAGACGTCGCCATGCCGACGCTTGTGCCCGCGCCTCAGGCCTTTGCGTGTGCGCTGCCGCGCTGTGGCCTGATGTTTGGCTTCTTTCGCATTTCCTTCCGCCAGGTCCTGCTGATCGGCTTTCTGCTGATTGCCGGGCTGTTGTCGGCCGCATCGCTTGGTGCGCTGCTCACGCTGGAACGGCTGACGGTGCAGGGCCGCGAGGCCGTGCTGCGCGCCGCGCGCATGGGCAACGAGGTGCAACAACTGGCCGAGCGCAGCGTGAGCCTGGAGCGTGCGGCTCGCCAATACCTGGTGCTGGAAGACCGCAGCCTGCGGCAACGCTTTGAAGACGATGCCGAAGACGCCGAGCGGCTGCTGCAGCAACTGCGCGCCCAGGCCCTCCATCCCGAATCCCTCGACGCCTGGGCCGCCAAGCTCGCCGAGATCCGCAACCTGCTGGATATCGCCGTCAAACCCGGCCCCGCCCGCCGCAAGGAAGCCGACCTCACCGCCAAGTTCCGCGAGCTCAGCGCCCTCACCGCCCAGTTGGGTGACATGGTGCGGCAGCACACACAACAGAGCAACGGCTCGCTGCAGGACCAATTGGAGAGCGGGCGGGTGAAGCTTGGCCAGCAGGTGCTGGGTGCCATCGGGCTGTCGGTGTTGCTGGCCCTGGCCTTCGGCTTCTGGCTCACCCGTCCGCTGCGTCGCCTGGAGCAGGCCATCGTCCGATTGGGCGAAAACCGGCTGGAAGAGCCGATCGACTTCCGCGGCCCGGCCGACTTGCAGTCGCTCGGTCAGCGTCTGGACTGGCTGCGCCTGCGCCTGGGCGAGCTGGATGCTGACAAGGCGCGCTTCCTGCGACACATCTCGCATGAGCTGAAAACGCCGCTGGCGGCCCTGCGGGAAGGCGTGTCACTGCTGGAAGACGAAGTGGCCGGCGCCCTCAACGACAAGCAGCGCGAGGTGGCCCGCATCCTGCGGGACAACACCGCCGTGCTGCAGCGGCAGATCGAAGACCTGCTGCGCTTCAACGCCGCCGCCTTCGAAGCCCGCCGCCTGCAACGCCAGCCCACCGAGCTGGCCTCGCTGATCCAGGGCACCATCCAGGCACAGCGCCTGCAATGGCAGGCCCGCGACCTGCGCATTACCGTCGAGGGCGGTCCGCAGGAGATCGAGGTCGATCCGGACAAGCTGGGCGCCGCATTCGGCAATCTGCTCTCGAACGCGATACGCTTCGCCCCGCCGGGGGGTGGAATCCGCTTTGAACTGTCGCGGCGGGACGGCCATTTGCTGATCGACCTGAGCGACGACGGTCCCGGTGTCGCGCCGGCCGATCACGCCCGGATCTTCGAACCCTTCTACCGAGGCGAACGCCAGCCGGAGGACGCCCTGCGCGGCACCGGCATCGGCTTGTCCATCGTCAAGGAGTACATCGCCGCGCACGGCGGGCAGATCGAACTGCTGCCTTCCGAGCGGGGTGCCCATTTCAGAATCAGCCTGCCATGCAGCCACACGCATCTTCCTCCCGCCCACGCCTGACCCTGACCCCGGTCGCGGCCAGCCTGTTCCTGCTGATGGCGGGCTGCGCGCCCCTGCCGCCCAAGACCGTGGTCCGGGAAGTGCGCGTGGAGGTGCCGGTGCAGGTGCCCACGGTGAGCCCGGCGGACGCCGCCGCTCGCCATTTGCTGGCCTATCACGATCGCATCCGCCAGATGGGCACGGCCGAGCTGGCGCAGGAACTGCTGCCGCGTGACGATGCCAATCTGCCAGCCGCCACCGCCGTACCGCTCGCGCTGGCGTTGATGACCAACCACGCCCCGGGTGAGCTGGCGCGCGCGCAAAACCTGCTGGAGCAGGTGCTGCGCCAACCCGACACCGGCGACTGGAAGCCGCTGGCGCAACTGCTGCTGGACCGGCTGGTGGAACAACGCCGCCTGGAAGATCAGGCCGACAAGCTCAACCAGCAGCGGGCCAGCCTGCAGCAGCGCCTGGACCAGGCCAATCAGAAGCTGGAGGCCCTGAAGGCGATTGAACGCAGCCTGGTGGCCCCACGCCCTGGGGCGCCGTCACCGGCCGCCAGCGCGCCGGCCAGCGGGGCTTCGAAATGACCGGTGCACGCCTGCTGCTGGTCGATGACGATGCCGACCTGCTCAAGCTGCTGTCGATGCGGCTGGACGCGGCCGGGTATGACGTCACCGCCGTGACCTCCGCCGAGGCGGCGCTGACCCATCTGGCGGTGCAGCGGCCAGCCTTGGTGCTGAGCGACGTGCAATTGCCCGGCATGGACGGGCTGGCCCTGTTCGACGCCATCCGCGAACGGCATCCCGCCCTGCCGGTGATCCTGCTCACCGCCCACGGCACCATTCCGGATGCGGTCCAGGCCACCGCCCGCGGGGTCTACACCTACCTCACCAAACCCTTCGACGGACGGGCCCTGCTGGACACCATCGCCCAGGCGCTGGCGCTGACGGCGCCACAAGGTGATGCGCAGGACCATGGCGACACGGCCTGGCGCGAAGGCATCGTCAGCCGCTCCAACATCATGGCCGAGGTGCTCGCCGAAGCGAAGCTGGTGGCGGCCTCACAGGCCAGCGTGCTGATTCGTGGTGAAAGCGGCACGGGCAAGGAACTGCTGGCCCGCGCCATCCACGCCGCCAGCCCCCGGGCCGGTAAACCCTTTGTGGCGGTGAACTGCGGCGCCATTCCGGAGGCGCTGCTGGAGTCCGAGCTGTTTGGCCATGTGAAGGGCGCCTTCACCGGGGCGGTGAGCCACCACCGAGGCCTGTTCCAGGCCGCAGACGGCGGCACGCTGCTGCTGGACGAAATCGGCGACATGCCGCTGCCGTTGCAGGTGAAATTGCTGCGGGTGCTGCAGGAGCAGCAGGTGCGGCCAGTGGGGTCCAGCGAGTCGGTACCGATCGACGTCCGAATCCTGTCCGCCACGCATCGGGATCTGGATGTGGCCATGGCCGAAGGCCTGTTCCGTGAAGATCTCTATTACCGGCTCAATGTGGTCAGCCTCACAGTGCCCAGCCTGAGCGAGCGCCGCGAAGACATTCCGCTGCTGGCCCAGCACCTGCTCACGCGCCTGGCCACCAAATACAACAAGCGCCTCAACGGCTTTGCGCCGGAAGCGCTGAAGGCGTTGAGCATGGCCACCTGGCCGGGCAACGTCCGCCAGTTGCACAACGTGGTGGAGCAGGTGTCGGCGCTGGCCACCTCACCGCTGATTCCGCTGTCGCTGGTGCAGCGGGCGCTGCGGGTGCCCAGCATGGAGGTGCTGAGTTATGCGCAGGCGCGGGAGCGCTTTGAACGCGAGTACCTGGTGGGGCTGCTGAAGCTCACGGACGGCAATGTGGCGGATGCGGCACGCCTGGCGGAGCGCAACCGCACAGAGTTCTACCGTTTGCTGCAGCGCAATGGCCTGAACCCGGGGCTTTTCCGGGCCGATCCGCCTGTCGCCGAATAGCGACACGGAAAAATTCAATGAAATCAACGGCTTGGAACAATCGGCCGCAGATCCGTCGCTGAGCGGCGACACATGAACCGGCAAAATTGCCTACATCTTTTGTAAGTCGTTGATTTATAAGCGTTAAGTTGCGTGGCACGGGGGTTGCTTTAACCCCGGTACATGCGTACATCTGCCCCCACCCTCACCTCCCGATACGCCGGCCTGCTCATGGGCGCGGCGCTGCTGCTTCGCTGCGCTGCAGCACAGGCATTCGGCTTCGATGATGTGGCCGAGCGTGCACAGGCGTTGGCCGCCAAGCCTTATCAGCCGTCCACCCAAAGCCTGCCTGCAGAGCTGAAGAACCTGGACTATGACGGCGCGCGTGACATCCGCTTTAAGCCGGCCCGCGCGCTCTGGCGTGAAGACAAGCTGCCCTTCGAGGTGATGTTCTTCCACCTGGGTCACTATCAGACCGAGGCGGTCCGCATCAATGAGATCAACAACACGGTTGCCCGTCCGCTGCCATTCCGCAAGGACGACTTCGACTACGGCAAGAACAAGCTGTCTCCCCAGAAGTGGGGCGACCTGGGTTATGCCGGCTTCCGTGTCCACTACCCGCTGAACAACAACGGCTACAAGGACGAGCTGGTCGTTTTCCAGGGCGCCTCTTATTTCCGTGTGCTGGGTGCCGGCCAGCACTATGGGCTGTCGGCCCGTGGCCTGGCCATCGACACCGTCGGCGGCAAGGGCGAGGAATTCCCCCGTTTCACCGAGTTCTGGATCGAGCGCCCTGCGGCCGATGCCAAGGCCCTCACCATCTATGCGCTGCTGGACAGCAAGAGCGTGAGCGGGGCCTACCGCTTTCTGGTGCAGCCGGGCGCCGAGACGGTGGTGGACGTGAAGGCCCGCATCTTCCTGCGCTCGCCGGTGGCCACGCTGGGCCTGGCCCCGCTCACCAGCATGTTTCTCTTCGGCGAGAACCAACCCCAGGTCGGCGACTTCCGTCCGGAAGTGCATGACTCCGACGGCCTGATGGTCCACAGCAGCACCGGTGAATGGATCTGGCGCCCGCTGATGAATCCGAAGGGCATCTTCACCACGTCCTTTGGCCTGCCGGGCGTCCGTGGTTTTGGCCTGATGCAGCGGGACCGCCGGTTCGCCAGCTACGAAGACGTGGAAGCCCGTTATGAGAAGCGGCCTTCCACCTGGATCGAACCGGTGGGGGACTGGGGTCCGGGCCGTGTGGAGCTGATGCAACTGCACACACCGGATGAAACCCACGACAACATCGTTGCCTACTGGGTGCCTGCCCAGCAGCCGGCGCCGGGCCAGCCGCTGGACTTTGCCTACAAGCTGCACCAGCAGGGCGATGACCCGCAGCAGCGTCCGCCGGGGGCCTGGGCGGTGCAGACCCGTACCGGCTACAGCTACGCCAAGCTGGCCGCCAACGAGGTTCAGTACATCGTTGATTTCGAGGGCCCGTCCCTCAAGGCCCTGCCGGCCAACGCCGAGGTCAAGGCCCAGCTGAGCACCAACGCCAACGGCCAGATCAGCGAAGCCAACGCCTATCCGAACCCGGCCACCGGTGGCTGGCGGATGACGGTTCGCGCCAAGCAACTCCGCCCCGGGCAGCCTCTTGAGCTGCGCGGCTTCCTGCAACACGACCACAACGTTCTGACTGAAACATGGAGCCTCGTATTACCTCCCCAATGAGCGCCGGCCACGCCGGCCCGGCGGGCGCAAGCGCTCCGCCGGTCAACCGTGGTGCCATGGTGCCGCGTCCGTGGTTCAGCCCTGCTCCTGTTGAAGGGGCACTGCCTGCGGCGCCGCAACTGGCCCCCTGGGAACGCGCCGCCCACCGTCGGCGCCAGGCCTTGATGTTGTCCATCGGTGCCGCCACGACGCTGGCCACCGGGGTGCTGCTGCACACGCAAGGCGGATGGGCCACCCCAGGTCTTCCGCTGCTGCTGCAGTGTCTGCATCTGAGTCTGTTTGTGTTGCTGTTTGCCTGGGTCAGTGCCGGCTGCGTGACCGCCGTCATGGGCTTCTGGGTCCAGTTGCGCGGTGATCGTCATGCCCTGTCAGCCGATCAGGCCGGCCACGGGCCGATCAGCGCGGACGCCCGTACCGCCCTGGTGATGCCGATCTGCAATGAAGATGTCACCACCGTCTTCGCCGGCCTGCGGGCCAGCTGCGAGTCGCTGGCGTCGGCAGGGGCCCTGCGTCTGTTCGACGTCTACATCCTCTCCGACAGCAGTGACCCGGAATGCCGCACGGCCGAGCTGGCCGCCTGGGCTGAGCTGCGCGAGCAGTTTGCCGGCCAAGGGCGCATTCACTATCGCTGGCGTCAGCGCCGGGTGAAGAAGAAGGCCGGCAACGTGGCCGACTTCTGCCGCCGCTGGGGCCGCAACTACCGCTACATGGTGGTGCTGGATGCCGACAGCGTGATGAGCGGCGACTGCCTGCTGACCCTGGTGCGCCTGATGGAAGGCAACCCGCGCGCCGGCATTCTGCAAGCGGCCAATCAGGTCTGCGGTCACGAGACGCTGCATGCCCGTGCGCAGCAGTTCGCCAGCCGTGTCACCGGCCGTCTGTTTGCCGCCGGCATGCAGTACTGGCAGCTGGGTGAGGCCCACTATTGGGGCCACAACGCCATCATCCGCGTCGAGCCGTTCATGAAGCATTGCGCCCTGGCGCCGCTGCATGGCAAGGACATCATGTCCCACGACTTTGTCGAGGCGGCCCTGATGCGCCGTGCCGGTTATCAGGTGTGGCTGGTACACGACCTGGTGGGCAGCTACGAGCAGCAGCCGCCGCATCTGCTGGCCGAGCTGCAACGTGACCGCCGCTGGTGCCAGGGCAACCTGCAGAACCTGCGTCTGGTGGCCGAACCCGGCCTGCATTCGGTGCACCGTGCCATGTTGGTGACCGGCGCCCTGTCCTACTTCGCCGCGCCCCTGTGGCTGCTGTATGTGTGCCTGGGGGCGCTGCTGTGGAACGTGGGTGGCAATGACGCTTTCCATCCGTTCACACCGGAAGGCAAGCTGGCACCAGGTGTGCTGGCCCTGTGGCTGGGCACCATCGGCATGTTGACGCTGCCGCGTCTGCTGTCGGTGGGTGCGGTGCTGCTACGCCGTGAGCATGGACAGTATGGCGGTGTGCTCAAGCTGCTGGGCAGCAGCGCGGTGGAAGCGCTGATGGCGCTGCTGCAGGCGCCCCTGCGCATGGTCGCGCACAGCATCTTCTGTCTGGTGGCCGTCACCGGCATCTCGCTGGAGTGGAAGTCGCCCCCGCGGGCAGCGCAGGACGTGTCCTGGAAGGAAGCTCTGGCGGCCTTCGGTCGTCCTGGCCTGATGGCCCTGGCGGTGGCTGCGGTCCTGGCGGTGCTTCGTCCTTCCACTGTGCTGTGGATCGCGCCGATCGCGCTGCCGCTGATGTTGGCCGCACCGATCATCGTGTGGACCAGCCGTGCTCGCCTCGGGGCTCGTGTGCGCCAACTGGGCCTGCTGCTGATCCCCGAGGAGAGCCGCACGCCCACGGTGCTGCGTCATGCCTGGGCCTATGGTCAGCAGAGCCGTCATTTGCCGGGCTGGACCGACATGCTGAAGAACCGTCATCTGCTGGCCCTGGCCTGCCAGGCGATGGGCCGGCGTGACACCGGCCGTGGGCTGCGGGCGCATGTGCGGGACCTGCATCTGTCGCGCATTGCGATGCTGCCGGGTGCCCTGCACACCCTGGCCGCCAATGAGCGGATGCGCTTCCTGAGTGAACCCAGCCACTTGCTGCGCCTGAGCCAGCTCAAGGCGGCTTGATCGGCGACCGATGTTGAACTGACAGAACAACAAGCCCTTGCTCCGGCGCGGGCCGTGGTGTCCACCTGATGTGTGGCCCCGGCCCGCGTTTCTTTTGGGAGGTCAGGGCCGAACGGCGGGGGTTTCCAAGGGCAGGCCGCGGGCGCGCTGCATCAGGTAGAGCTCCAGTTGGGTCAGCTCCTGTTCCGTCAACGGTGCAGCACGAACCCCTGTGGTGCAGTTGAGCAGCCGACGCGGCAACGACCCCATGCCCTGCCATTCCAGCCGATAGATCGGATAACCGGTTGCCAGGCCTGACGGGATGACGGCACCCGCCAGCCGCGAGCCGGCCCGTTCTTCATGGCATTGCGCGCAGGACAGGTTCAACTGGCCGATGCGGGCGCGGTAGAGCGTCTCTCCCGCCTGTTGCCATGGGGTGAGGCGGTTGTCCTTGGGGGGCTGGATGGCAAGCCCGCGGGACTGCTGCCCGATATAGGCGGCCAGGGACAGCAGTGCTTCGCTGCTGGTGGTCCAAGCGGGTTGTGCCTGACGAGTGCTGCGGCAGTGATTGATCTGCTGCAACAAGGTGACGGGCCGCTTCAAGGTTTCAGAAAATGCGGGGTAGCGGCGGGCGACCCCCGCCAGGCCGGCGTTATGGCAGCTGGCACAGGCGGGTTGGCCCTGGGCAGGTGTGGCCTTCCAGAGATCGGCGCCCTGCGCCACCCACAACATGGCCGGGTTCTGCGCGTCACTGCGCTGCATGGCCTGCAGGGCCGGCGACATGAAGTCGAAGCCGGAGCGCTCGGCCGATGACGCGTTGGCCGATGCGGCGGCCGAGGCCCCGAGCAGTGCGGGCACCCATGGCCAGGCGAACCATCGCGCCAGCGCCCGCAGAAGGCTCACGTCTGCACCTCCAGGCGCCGCAGCTCGCGTTGCTCGAACCCGTGGTCCCCGGTCCAGACAAATTCCAGATCGCCGCTGCGCTCCGCCACCATCGTGAAAGCGAAGTAGGGATTGGCCGCAATTGCCGGGAACAGCTCCAGGCTGATCACGGTCTGGCCCAGATAGCGGCATTCAAACCGGCTGATGATGTCCCGAGGCACCACTTGGCCCTGGTCATTGCTGCGGTGGCCCGTTTCCATAGGATGGGCGATGAGCCATTGCACCTCGAGGATCTGACCGGGTTGAACCTTGTCCGGCACGGTGATGCGGGTGACGGCCATGGGCTCAACCTCCCTCGATGCAGGCGGCCAGCGTCACGATGACGTCCACGCGGTGGGACCACCACTGCCCGTCCGGGGTCTGGGCCAGTGCCACCAGTTGCTGGCTGGTGGCGAGCCGGATGCGAGTGGCCAGGCGGGCGCCGCCGGGCACGGGCGGCAGCCGGGCCTTGAGCACTTCCCGCTGCGGGTTGAGTTCATTCAAGAGCGCCAGCCCCTGAACAGGCCGGGCGATGGAAAGCGTGATGGGCACCGCATTGCCGTTCTCGATCAGCGGGGCCATCTCCAGCCGCACCTCACCCACACGCGGCGTCTGGCCCTGGGTGACGCCGAGGATGGCCAGCTCCAGCTCGGCGCGGCTGGCCCAGGCCGGCTTCGGCAGCAAGGCCGCGAGGGACAAAGCCTGAAGCACGATTCTCCGGGAGCACATCACTGCAAGGTCCGCAGATAGGCGACGATGTCTTCGATCTGCTGCGCGTCCAGCACGGGCTTGCCATCGAACTCCTTGGCCACGCGCTGGAGGCCGGCGTCGGGACCGGCGCGGTAGTAGGCGGGCATCACGGTCTGCGGGTTCAGCACCTGCGGTGCCACGAGCCGCAGGCGCAACTGTCCGGCGCTCAGCCGCTGGCCCACGCCCGCCAGGTCCGGCCCCAGGTTGCCCTGCTGCCGCTCCTCCGGGATGGGCGCTGCATGGCACAACAGGCACAGGCCCTGTGGCCGGCTGGCCACCAGCGCCCGGCCGCGAGTGGCATCACCGGTCAGGCCGCCCAGAGCTTGCGTAATGGCGTCGCCCTGCACCTGGAACGGCAACACCGCACTGGTGGCGAGCAGCAGGTCAAACAGCACCATGGCACAGGCACCTCACCCCGGCAGGTATCGGCGCTCAGGCCACTTTTGGCTTGAGCGTGTGCTTGGACAAGGGCAATTCGCGGATCCGCTGGCCGGTGGCCGCGAAGATGGCGTTGAGCACTGCCGGCGCCGCCACGGCAATCGTCGGTTCACCGACCCCGCCCCAGAAACCACCGGACGGCATCACGATGGCCTCCACCTGCGGCATGTGCTCCATCTTCACCACCGGATAGGTGTGGAAGTTGTCCTGCTGCACCCGTCCGTCCTTGAGTGTGATCTCACCAAACAGCGCTGCTGAGAGGCCATACACGAAGCTGCCCTCCACCTGTGCCTGGATCTGCTGCGGGTTCACCGCATGGCCGGGGTCGGTGGCGGCGATGATCTTGTGGATCTTCAGCGTGCCGCCCTTGGCGACGGACACTTCCGCACAAGCGGCGACATAGCTGCCAAAGCCCATGATCTGCGCCAGCCCGCGGTAATGCCCCTTCGGCGCGGGCTTGCCCCACCCGGCCTTGTCGGCCACCGCATTCAGCACCGCCAGATGCTTGGGCGACTGTGCCAGCAGTTCCCGACGCAGGGCCAGGGGGTCCTTGCCAGTGGCGTGGGCCACCTCGTCGATGAAGCTCTCCACGTAGATGGCGTTCTGGTTGAGGTTCACACCGCGCCAGAAACCCGGTGGCACCGGGGGATTGCGCATGGCGTGGTCGATGAGCAGGTGCGGGACCGCATACCCGAAGGCGCCCTCGGTGCCGCCCTGATTCAGACCCTGGAACACGACCGGGTCCACCCCGTTCTTGATGTTCTGCGGGAACAGAGCGGCCACGATGGACTGACCGGAGATCCGCATGTGCAGCGCCTGCAACTGGCCCTTGGCGTCCAGGCCGGCGGTGAGCTTGCACTGCGTGATCGGGTGATAGCGGCCATGCATCATGTCCTCTTCACGGCTCCAGATCAGCTTCACCGGCGTGCCGGGCAGGGCCCGTGCGATGGCGACGGCCTGGCGCACCCAGTCATGCACCGCGCCGCGCCGACCAAAGCCGCCGCCGAGATGGATCTTGTAGACCTCGCACTGGGCCGGCGGCAGACCCGCCGCTTCGGAAGCCGCAGCCAGCGCGGCTTCCCCGTTCTGGGTGGGCGTCCAGACCTCGCAACGCTCCGGCGTCCAGCGCGCAGTGGCGTTCATCGTCTCCATGGTGGCGTGGTTCTGATGCGGATAGCTGTAGACCGCTTCAATCTTGCGCGCGGCGCCCGCCAGCGCTGCCCCCACATCGCCCTGGCGCTGGCCGAGCGCCGCTTCCGGAGCGTCCAGCCCGGCCTTGAGCATGGCGGCCATCTGTTCGCTGTCCAGCTTGGCATTGGGGCCTTCGTCCCACACCACTGGGAGCACATCAAGCGCTGTCTTGGCCTGCCACCAGGTGTCGGCCACCACCGCAACGGCGGAATCGCCCACCGGCACCACCTTGCGAACGCCGGGCCGGGCTGCAATGGCTGCCGCATCAAAGCGCTTGAGCTTGCCGCCAAACACCGGGCAGTCCTTGATGGCCGCATTGAGCATGCCGGGCAGCTTCAGGTCCATGCCGTAGATCTGGCTGCCATCCAGCTTGCTGCGGGTGTCCAGGCGCTTGAAGGGCTTGCCGGCGATCTTCCAATCCTTGGGGTCCTTCAGCGTGATCTCGGCCGGCGGCTTTTGCGACACGGCCTTGGCGGCCAACTGGCCATAGCTGCTGACCCGGCCAGTGGCGGCATGGCGCACCTGGCCTTGGTTGCTCGTCAGTTCGCCCACCGGCACCTTCCAGTCCTCGGCGGCCGCCTGCAGCAGCATCCAGCGTGCGCTGGCGCCGCCTTTGCGCATGTAGTCGTGGGACTCGCGCACGCCGCGGCTGCCCCCGGTGGAGAAACTGCCCCAGGCCCGGTTGCGGGCCAGGTTCTGGCCGGGGGTGGGGTATTCGGTCTTGACCCGGGTCCAGTCGCAATCCAGTTCCTCGGCAACCAATTGCGCCAGGCCGGTCAGGGTGCCCTGGCCCATTTCGGAGCGGGCAATGCGGACGATCACCGTCTCATCCGGTTGAATGACCACCCAGGCATTGAGCTCTGGCGTGGCGCCGGAAGCGGAGCCCCCTGGTGCGGTAGTTGTGGCGGCATCAGCGGCCAGACCGGGCACGTGAAAGCCCAGCATGAAGCCACCGGCCACGGCCGACGATTGCAGAAAGAGCCGGCGGCCGGTGTCCAAGGGGGCGCTCATGCTTCGCTCCCGTTGGGGTCCAGCAGGCGGATGGCAATGGACTTGCGATTCACCTGGCCGGCCGCCAGGTGAATGGCCGCACGCACCCGGTTGTAGGTGCCACATCGACAGATGTTGGTGATGGCGCTGTCGATGTCGGCGTCGGAGGGTTTGGGCTTGTCCTTGAGCAGGGCCGCAGCGGCCATGATCATGCCGCTCTGGCAGAAGCCGCACTGCGGGACATCCAACGCGGCCCAGGCTTTCTGGACCGGATGGCTGGCATTGCTGGACAGGCCTTCAATGGTGGTGATGCGGTCGGTCGGCGCCACGCTGGAGAGCGGGCGCACACAACTGCGCACGGCCTCGCCATTGAGATGGACGGTGCACGCTCCGCATTGGGCCAGGCCGCAGCCGTATTTGGTGCCGGTCAGGCCCAGCTGCTCACGCAGCGCCCACAGCAGGGGGGTGTCGCCGTCGGCGTCCACCTGCACCGTTTTTCCGTTCACTTGCAACTGAGCCATGACGTCTCCAGGAATGCGGCGGGATGCCCGCAGGCGCCCGCCGAGCAGCGGGACAACACTGACTGTAGCGAGCCGACCCCGGGTTGGCGTGCGGGATTGTGCTGAGCCCCGACGGACCCCCGACTGCCCCCCGACGGACCCGCGCAGGCTTCCTGGAGACTGGGTGGGTCAGTGGCGCAGGCCCTTGTCTGCCATCTCTGCCATCTTTTCGGCCAACAGCGCTTCCTTGCGCTGCTGCAGACGTTCACCCATCTCCACCAGGTCCAGGCGGGACTTCTTCACCTTGGGGAACATCTCGTTCTGTTCTTCCTTGACGTGGTGCTTCACCCATTCACCCATCACGGTGATCTTGGCCTCGTAATCCTCGCCATCCGGCTCCACGCCTTCCACGGCGGTGATCAGGTCCTTCACGCTCTGGTGTTCCACACGGGCCTCGGGCACCATTTCCTTGTCCTTGAGGGCGGCCTGCACTTCGGGGTAGAGGATCTCTTCCTCGATCTGGGCGTGTACTGTCAGCTCCAGGCAGATCTGCGACACGATCTGCTTCTTCTTGGCCGCAGAGCGGGTCTTCTTGAATTGCTCGAACAGCTCGTTCACCTTCTTGTGATCGGCGCGCAGCAGAGTGATGGCATCCGGGGCCTTCTTCACGGCGGTGGCACGGCGTGGGGTGGCAGCCGTGCGGCGCGTGGAGGTTTTGCGGCTGGCTGTTGTGGCTTGCGTGGGCATGAGGGAACTCCTTGCGGATGTGCAGGGTTGCGATGCAAGCAACGGGCAAGCCCGATGCCCACGGAGAGAGCGCCGGTTCTGTCATTGTTGCCGCTTGCCTGACCGAATGCCTGGCGCCCTGCGGCAACGACCACGCCGCTACCACCATGCCGGCACCACCACGCCACCACCACCGCGCCCGGCTCCACCGTCCAGGAAGCGAATCCGGCGCAGTGTGGGTGACTGCAGGGGCAACCGCAGCCACAGCAGGGGACCAAGCGCCAGCACCAGGACCTGAAACACACGATGGCTTTCGTAGGCCGCCACGACGATGGTGGTGCGCAGCAGACCCAACAGAACGGAGGCGGCAAGTGGCCGCAGGCGGTGGGTGGCCACCGAGGCAGGATTCAGCATGGCGACGACAGGCGAGGCGCGGGGCAGTCCAGGTCAGACCGGCTCAGACCGGCTCAAGCAGGGCAAGCGTCACTTACCGGTGCCGATGGCCGGCCAGCAAGCGCGCTGATCCTAGACGGTGGTGGGGCGCCAACACGCAGTGATGTCGGAGCCCGGTCGACTCAACAACCTGTGGGTCGGACGCCTGTCTCAGCATTCCGGAGGCCCCAGCCAGGGCAGCGCACCGATGGGCTCCTGCGCCCAGGCTGGCGATAGTCGAGGCCTTCAACACGGGCCGTCGGTTTTTGGGGGGGAGCATCATGCGCAGGGACGACACCGAGGACTCCATCAGTTTCCGTGCCGGCAGCGCCATGGTGGCCTACTGGCAGAAGGTGGTGGGCATTGCCACCGGCCTGAGCGTGATTGCAGGTGTGGCCATGTCGGTGAGTCATCTCGCCGCACTGGCGGAAGACAGCAAGCGCGCCAGCACCAGCAATCGGCTGCAGGCGCTGCAGCAGATCCAGAGCATCCTTCGGGAGGATGAAGAGGTGCGCTCCAACGCACGTCACTTCATGCATGAGAGTGCTGCGCAGATCAAACCCCGCATGATGGACCTGATCCGCGATGCTGGCTCAGGGGAAGACTTCTACCTCAGCGCCGCGATGAAGGAATACGCCACGGTCCACCATCATTACGAGCAACTCGGCGCGCTGGTGAAGCTGGGCTATATCGACTTCCCGCTGGTGTTTGAGGTCATTCCCTTTCCTGACGAATACATGAAGACGGTGCGGCCCATCCGTGACGCCATTGCCACCCACTGGCGCGGCGTCGGCCAACGTCCGCTGCTGGGGTTTGGCTCCAACATTGATTTCCTGCAAGCCTGCTTTGAATACAGCCGCACGCACAGGGACCATGCAGCGGAATGTCCGGCTGAATCCATGTAACGAGAAGGGATCAGTCGTTGGTGTCCGGGACGTCCCAACCCGGGCCGTGCTCGCCCAGACGCCAGCCGGCTTCGGATCAGTCGCCCGGGCGCTGAACGTCCGGCAGCTCATTCAAAGGGAGCGGGCTCCACCTGCTACAGCTACGATCTGCCCCCACGTCTGGACGCAAGGCCGGGAGTGGGCGGTGGGAGCCTGGCTGCTATGGGTGGGACTGGGCGCGGTGAGATGGATCCAAAGAGGGAGGCGCAAGGTATGCGCGGGATGATTCGATGGTGGGTGGGGGCGGCGGTGCTGGCGCTGCAGGTCTCAGTGCAGGCGTCTCCCCTGCTGCAATGTGAGCTGGTGCAGGGGAGCAGTCAGCTTCAGCTGCAGGTGCGGCCGGTGACCGACCCCTATGGGGTGCCCCGTGTGCCAATGGGCCGATTCTTCTTCAAGCCTCTATGGGTGGACGACGGCACACAGCCGCCGTACGTCCGTCTCAGCACCTATGTGGGAGCCGATCTGATCCGACAGGACGCTCTGGCAGTGCCGGATTCCGCGACGGCGGAACCCACCACCGGGTGGCAGCGGGTGTATGCACCGGGCCTGGGCCAGGAACTGAGCTATCGCTGCTCATTCCAGCAAGCGTCAGCACCACGGTCGGCACCGGCAGGAGCTGGCCCGGTGCGTTTTGCCTTCGTCGGCGACATGCAACTGGATGACGGACCCGGTCGCGTCATCCGCCGTGGGAAGGATCCGTTTGCGCCGTTTGCCCCCTGGCTTGCGCAGGCTGACGTGCGGGTGGGGAATCTGGAGTGCGTGGTGGCGCGCGGCGGTCAGAAGGAGCCGTTCAAACCCTTCACCTTCCGGGCTCACCCCCGGGTGCTGCCGGTGCTGGCCCGGCATATGGACGTCGTGGCCCTGGCCAACAATCACTCCGGGGACTTCGGGCCTGCGGCCTTCAGTGAAATGCTGGGCCTGCTGCAGCGGCAAGGTGTGGCTTATTTCGGCGGCGGCAACAACCTGGCGCAGGCCCACACGCCGCTCATCATCGAGCGCAACGGGCTGCGCATTGCCCTGCTGGGCTATAACGAGTTCATGCCTCGCCGCTTCGAGGCAGATGTGGATCGCCCCGGAATTGCCTGGAGCGAGGACGAGCAGGTGTGGCTGGATATCCAGCGTGCCCGCCAGCAGGCCGATCTGGTGATTCCAATGATGCATTGGGGCCAGGAGCATGAACACCTGGCCAATGCCCGCCAGCGGGCGCTGGCGCATCTGATGATCGACGCAGGGGCGGATGCTGTCGTTGGCGGACACCCGCATGTGACCCAGGACCTGGAGATCTACCGAGGCCGCCCGATTGTCTACAGCCTCGGCAATTTCCTGTTCGACGGCTTCAGTGATGACGACAACAACACCGCCTGGCTGCTCGACCTTCAGCTGGACCACGAAGGGGTGACGCGCCTGCAGGTGGTCAGCGGCCATATCGACCGCGATGGTGTGCCGCATCCGCGGCCGCTCGTGGCGTCCCCCTGCTGGCGCAGAGGCGAGGCCAAGGTGTCGAGTTGCCGGCCGGAACGTGAAGAAGGGGGAAAGCAGTTGACCGAGAACCAGCAGGGCCCGCGACCCTGAGCAGCACCCGCCGGGCCGGCGAGGGGCGGCGCTTGTCCACGCCCTCGCCGGTGCGCGTCTCCGTCTTGTCAGTCGCGGCCGAAACCGGCGCGGAAAGGTGCTGCGGCGTCTTCGCGGGTGTTGATCTCCACCATCACGCCACCGGGTGCGCGGCAGAAGAAGCGGGAGCCTCGCTCATGCGAGATGAGGCCGGTGACCAGCTCAACGCCTGCCGCCTTGAAGCGGTGGTAGAGGGACTCCAGGGCGCTCAGTGACGGAAGCTCGAAGCCGATGTGGAAGTTGCCCGGCCATTGCACCGGCCGATCCGTGGCGTCTTCGATGACCACGTCGAAACCGTGGCCCTTCAGCACGCGGCTGCGGCCCATGGGCGTCGATTGCCATTCGAGATGACGTTCGAAGAAGCCAGCCGTGGCGGCAACGTCCCGGGAGGGAAAGCTGACGTGATTGAACTTCAGGGTATGCGAAAGCGTCTGCATGGTGATTCCAGTGGAGTCATGGAGCCACGCGCCGCCTGCATCAGGGAAGTGGGGGTGCGGAGAATCCAACAACGCACCTCGACCTCTCGCCGCAAAACGGGCGTGGTTCGAAAGTGCGTTGGTTGACGTAAACGCTTACGGCTGCTGGGAAGCAGCGTGCGGAGTATATGCAGAACGGGCGATGGGGGCGGAGCGCGGCCGCTTTACTCCTCGTGGTCGCCAAAGATCGGCATGAACGCCTCGACGAATTCCGGGGAGGCGCTGAGGGTTAGCGTGACGGTGATCCATCCCTCGCCCTCGCGCTGGATCAGCAATTCATCGTCCCAGGCATAGCCGTCCTCGACAGGCCCCTGCCGGCCCGCGAACTCCCGCCGGGCCCAGGCCAGGATCTGGTCCACCTCGGCCATCACGGCAGTATGCTGAGACTCGCGCGTGGAGGCCATGGCTTCGACGGTGAGAACGTCGTCCGAGCTGTCGGTGACGTCGATGGTGAGATAGCGGAGGGGGGAGGTCATACTGCGCCAATGCCCCAGAGCCGGTATGTCCAGAATGATGGCTCGGCCTTCACGCGTTTGAATAGCGCCGCTGGCGTGAAACCTGTGATCCTGCGCGCATGGCGAATCATGTGAGACTGGTCGGCGTAGCCGGCTGCTGCGGCGACGTCGGGCCAATCGATGTCTTCTTGGCCACCGTCCTGGGCCAAGGCTTCGAAGAAGGCACGCTCGGCGCGTCCCATTGCGAAGAGCTCTCGGTGGGGCAGTCCCAGCCACTGCTTGAAGCGACGCTCAAACTGGCGGGCGCTGCGCCCTTTGCCGCTCAACGCTGCACGGCGGGCGAGGTCCTCGCACCAGTCGTGGATGCGTTCTAGCCGAGTCACTGACTGGGTTTGCTCTACGCGCCACAGGGGACTGATGAATTGCTCGATGAGCGTCATCCGGGTGGGGTCATCTGGCGCCTGCAGCACCCGCTGCAGAAAGTCGTGCCACGAAGGTGGCAGCACCTCATGAGCATCCACCCACTGATCCAGCCACTGGCCGGCGTCCACGCCAGTCAGGCGCCGTAATGCCTCAGGCCTGAAGTTCAGCATCAGGCCGTGAGACGGCGGTGAGCACCAGGTGGTCACCGGGCGTCGTTGGGGGCCGTTAAAAGTGATGCGGGGAAGCGCGCGCCTGCGATGTGCGGAGGCCCGTTCGCCGCCGACATCGCACCACTCGCCTCGTCCTTGCATCCACCATGAAACCGTGCAGTAGGGCGATGCCGGGTAGTGGTTGTAGAAATCGGCCTCAGCCGCCAGTTGCGTCGCATCGCTGCGCCTGGACATCGCCGCCACCACGCAGCCAGAGAGTTCATAGGTGGGCAGCCACAGCTGGCCATCGCTGAGAGGAAGAGTGGTGGGGCTGATCTGCATATTGGCGGATGTTATGCCGAGCCTGGGCCCTATCGGGGGTGTCGGTTGCGTTCTATCCCGGATCAGTGCGGGCGGGCAGCATCCCGGTCATGACTTCCTCGATTCTGATCCCCGTTTGTGAAGACATCTGGCAGGTGCGGCAGGCGCTTGTGGTCAATGGTGTGCCGGCGCGCACGCGGATGACCGTGGTCCGGTTGGCGAGCGGCCAGCTCTGGGTGCACTCACCGGTGGCCCTTTGCGCCGATCTGATTGCACAGTTGCGGCAACTGGGTCCGGTGGTGGCGGTGGTGGCACCCAATTGTGCCCACCATCTGTTTGCAGGCTCTTTCATGGAGGCCTTTCCGCAAGCCAGCTTGTACCTGGCACCTGGACTGGCGCGCAAGCGGCCCGACTTGCTGGGTCATTCCCTGCCCGACGAGCCCGGCATCTGGCAGCCTGATCTGACCTACCACTTGTGGCGCGGCATGCCGCTGATCAACGAGACGGTCTGGTTCCACGCCCGCAGCGGAACACTCATCCTCACGGATGTGTGCCAGTGGTGGAGGGGCGATGCATTGCCCTGGCAGGCAGCACTTTGGGCGCGGCTGACGCGTGTGCGGAGCCGCATGGGAGTGCCACTGCATGTCCGTGCCATGGTGCGTGACGCCGAGGCGGCGGCCGCCAGCGCGCGGGACATCCTGAACTGGCCCATCCGGCGCATCAGCTTGGCGCACGACGCGGTTGTCGAAGTGCAGGCCCACGAGCAGCTGACTCTGGCACTCGCCCCACTGCTTCGGTGAAGGCGATGAGTGATGAGCTTTTGCCGGCCACCACCCGCTTCATCCGGTCCGGTTCTGCCCCTCTCTCGTCCGAACGGCCGCTACCGGGCGGGAAGTGGCTCTGTGACCACAGGACTCCGACAGGCAGCAGTGGCTGCAAAGAGGCCTCCCGCGCGTAGGAGTTCTGCAGGGGCCTCACCCATCCGGCTGTGCTGGGCCCAGGATTCAAGGCTTGTGGCAATGCCCACGAGTTCTTCGGCTTGGCGGATGGGTTGTCGTCGAGGGCCATTGTTCTCGGCAGTTCGTACGGCAGGACCATCAGTCAAAGCGTCTGACCCAGCTGAGGGTCTCTTCTCGTTTGTTGAGGTCCTTCGGGACGCGGAACAGTCCTTCGTCGTAATCCTCGAATCGGACAGGTCGGGTGAAACGTGCCGCGAGTCGGTATTCCGCGGGAATGTCGTTGGCATGCGTATCCCCCAGGCGCGGCGTCGGCCCGGCCTGGATCACGACGCCGCCGTCGTATGAGTGCAGCGTGCATGCAGGCTCCAGGGCCTGTCGCATCGTTGCTAGACCACCCAACTGCGCCACGAGGTCGTCGCCCAATGCGGTCAGCCAACTGACCGACTTGATTCGGTCATGCACGTCCCCGACTTCCCGCGTAAAACCGACTGTGCTCGGAAAATCGAAGCCCGGAAATCGGGTCATGAGCTGTAAGGCATAGACACTGTTCTGCTCCATGCCAGGGCAGACAATCAGCGAGAAACCCGCGGAGCCATGGAGTGGCCTAAAGCGCTGGCACCAGACCAAGAATCGCTCACGAAGTACCGAAATATGCAAGTCTTCTATAGGCGAAGCCAATGGCATGTACGCCTGGACAAACGAAGGCCGTGCATCCCCACTCCGACTGACCAGCAGTTTTGCCTGATAAGGAGGCACGTCGTCGTTCTGAAGCCCGATATCTACATCACCAAAAAGTCCGCCTGAGTACCCAGTCTCCGGTGCTTGACGGGCGATGTCCTCTTCGATCGCAGTACGTGGGTCGCCTTTGAATCGCTTCGCTCGCTTGGTGTCGCGCCGCAGGAACTCATTGACCTGCTGGGGAAACGTTGACCAGAAGTCATGCAGGAACTCCGCTGCTTGCTCCCGCAACAGCTTCCGATCGATGTCCGGCAGATAGAGTTCCGCGCCTAGTCCGAACTTGGCCGCCGGACCGCCGTTGGGATTTGCGTAGGGCAGATGAATGCGGTCTAGAACAGCCGCGCCGCCGTTCGCCGCCACCAATTCGGCAATGGTGTCTGTGGTCGCCATGTAGAGGATCAAGTCGGCTGCGTGTGCTCAGGGAACCGGGATGAGACCCGTGTGATCACGGTTGTCGGCGCTACCGAGGCGCTGCGAAATCGCGAGCTCAGGCGCTGCGAAATCGCGAGCTCATCTTGGGAAGGGTTCATCTCTACCGCCCACACAGACGGCAACTTCATCAGTCAAAGCGCCTGATCCATTTGAGGGTCTCTTCTCGTTTGTTGAGGTCCTTCGGGACGCGGAACAGTCCTTCGTCGTAATCCTCGAATCGGACAGGTCGGGTGAAACGTGCCGCGAGTCGGTATTCCGCGGGAATGTCGTTGGCATGCGTATCCCCCAGGCGCGGCGTCGGCCCGGCCTGGATCACGACGCCGCCGTCGTATGAGTGCAGCGTGCATGCAGGCTCCAGGGCCTGTCGCATCGTTGCTAGACCACCCAGTTGTGCCACGAGGTCGTCGCCCAATGCCGTCAGCCAGTTGACGGACTTGATCCGGTTGTGTACCTCTCTTACTTCCGCCGTGAATTCGATCGTGCTCGGAAAATCGAAGCCCGGGAATCGTGTCATGAGTTGCAGGGCGTAGACGCTGTTCTGCTCCATGCCTGGGCAGACGATGATGGCAAAACCCGCAGAGCCGTGAAGCGGTTGGAAGCGTTGGCACCAGTTCAGGAAATGCTCGCGCAGGATTGAGGTGTGGAGCTCTCCCGTTCTCGAGGCCAGCGGCATGCTTGCATCAAAGGCAGACGGGCGCTGATCTCCGACGCGGCTCATCAACAGATTCGCTTGGTAATGAGGGACGTCGTCGTTCGGCAGCCCGATGTCGACGCGACCGAACAATGCGCCTGAGCAGCCCGACTCCGGTGGATGGCGCTCCATGTCTGATTCAATCATGGAACGCGGATCACCTTTGAATCGCTTTGTTCGCTTCGTATCGCGTGGCAGGAACTCGTTGACCTGATCGGGAAACATCGACCAGAAGTCCTGCAGGAAATCTGCGGCGTACCCTCGTAACACCGATCGATCTACGTTAGGCAGATAAAGCTCCGCGCCTAGCCCGAACTTGGCTGCAGGCCCGGCCTTTGGATCTGCGTAGGGCAGATGAATGCGGTCCAGAACAGTCGCGCCGCCGTTCGCCTCAACCAATTGGGCAATGGTGTCTTGGGTTGTCATGTCGGTAGTTAAAGGTGTGCGGGTAATCAGGGAACAGGAACGAGGTTACGGGGAGGGAAGAGTCGTGATACTTCAGAAACGAAGAAGAACGCTACAAGTGCTCCCCCAGCGAGCTTGATACCGGTGGACTGCTCCAGCGCCTGGCCGAACTTATCCAGCATGCCCTCTTTTTTCTCGACCGGAGCCATCACAGGGGACGGTTGTTTTGGCGGATTGTTGTCATCGTCGCAGTCGCACTTGTCCTCCACGCGAAACTCCTCAAAGCCATCGCGTGACCCGGTATGCCTGTCTGCAATATCGCGGTAGTCCCGACCCGCATCTCGTGAAAGTGGGTCATCCCCAAACTTCATATCGATGATCTTGGTCGGTTTCCCATCCTGACCAAGCTGCACCACGTCCAGCCGTCGCGAGTCGGGCCGAATGAAGTTAGACGTCGGCAACCCCGGATTTGACTTGCTTCCAATCATGTCCCACCCGGAACCCCGGTCATAGGGCACTTCCCGCCACATCTTGGCGTCTGGCTTCGGATAGCGTCCGTTGTAATGCGCCTCGTCGATCTTCTTGCGCACACAGTCCTGGAACGTCTGCCCCTGGGTCATCGACCCCTTCTGCGACAGACACTGGCACGCCATGCGGCAGAGCTCGTCATAGAAGTCCTGATCCGACTGCGGCAGATCGCGCTGTTTGAGCCCGGCCATGTTCACCGTGTTGCGGTGATTCATGAACATCTTGTCGGTCAGGCGACAGGCCGCCTTCCCTTCGAAGAAGACGTCGAAGCTGTGGGTGATCCACTCGGCCTCGGCCTTGTGGGTGCCGGAGGCAACGCCACCCATGCTGCCGGCCTCGTCGTAGACGCTTTTGTGAAACTGACTGCCGTACTTCGCGATGCTCATGTGGCCATCGGCGAAAACACTGGTCGTGCCTTTGACCAGATCGCGGGAGTAAGCCTCGTTGCGATACGGCAGCGGCAGGCCCTTGTCGGGCGTCTTGCAAACGTCCGGCAAGGTGTTGAGGGTCACGCCACCGCTGCCCTTGTGGCAGAGCGTCAGCCCGTTGATGTTGATGCTTACCGCCATGCCTGCACCTCCAAAGGCAGATTGTTTCCGGTCCCAGCGCTGGCGAGCAGGGCCGCCCCTCGAAGGGGATCGTCCGAGCTCGACAGCACCAGGCATCCCTGCTCGGTCGCTAGTTTCGAGAGCTGATACGCCGCCATCGCGAGGTTCGCCACGCCGCTGGCGCCATGCAGGTCGCCGCTCACAAGCGCAGGCGTTTGCCGCTGCCACCCGTCACGCAGATCGGGGCCGAGACGCAGCGCCGTGAAGCCGAACTCGTCGGCCCGATAGGGTTCGCCGTTCAGGTCGGAGAAGAGCAGCCCGATCGGCGGACGGCTGCTACCGGCCTGAGCCATCGCATTCCGCGCAGCACCTGAAAGCCCTGCGCCGACACAGGGACGCTCCCCGTGGCGATCCGTGGGCTCAAGCTCCGTCGCACAGCCCAGTAGCCGAGCCCAGGGCGGTGCACTAAAGCTGGATGGCTCAGGCGCTGTCACCAAGGCCAGGGCGGCAGCGCCTTCTCCCGGGACGCGCCCATGCGCGAGCGCACGAGGGCCCGCGGGACGATGCACGTGGGCGCCATGCAGCAGATTCTGGGCGTCCAGCCATGCAAGGGATTCAGCGTCGGTCGCCGCATCCGTGGCCAGCACGACGGCAAGGGGTTGGACCTCCCCCGACCTCGTCGACGCCTCTCGGAGCGCGTTCCGCGCCTGTTCGAGCGCAAGCAGCCCGGCAGCATGGCCGCCGCGGACCACATGCACCTTCGACCATGGCCAAAGGTCCTGTGTCATTGCCTGCCGCATGGCGGCGGGGAGGTCCGCCGGCACGCCCGGACGGTGCTCGTCGGGCAGCACCAGCCACAGCCAGCGCGGGCGATCCAACAGAGACTCCCAATGCGGCGCAAGCGCCGTTGTCAGCTGTGCGAGCGCGTGGCGCGCCAGCCAGCCCCAGCGGTGGGCATCCGGACTGCCTTCGATCCCATCTTCCGGATCTGGGAAGCTACTCACGCGGACGGGGACGCCCGCACGGTCCCGGTAACTTGGATGACGGCGCATCAGGCTCAACTGGGCACGCAACGCGGCGTCCGCCAGCGCCATGGTGGGCCCCGACGGAAAGCAGCAGGAGGCCGCCAGCAACCACAGAGGCACATCGGTGCTCATGTCGGTTCCTCGTGAGCGGCCACCCAAGCATCGCGGTCGAGCGGCCGAGCCAGCTCCTCGACGACGGTCTTGCGCAGCTCGTTCACCCGTGCGTGGCAAGGCAGTGCCATGTGATGGACGACGATCAGCCGGGGTGCATCGGTATCGAGGATCACCGTGTGGAGGACCGATCGGCTGCGCTCCTTGGGCCCCTGAGTGAACTGCGTCGTGAAAGCGAGGCTCAGCCGGAGCAGCCGGAAGTCGATATGGCCGT
The DNA here is from genome assembly GCF_026625885.1 of Roseateles sp. SL47. Lineage (NCBI taxonomy): Bacteria > Pseudomonadati > Pseudomonadota > Betaproteobacteria > Burkholderiales > Sphaerotilaceae > Roseateles > Roseateles sp. SL47. Next base: position 1,313,782 of record NZ_CP113068.1, read on the forward strand.
CCCGTGCGAAGCCTGGCGGGGTGAGGTTGAACAAGGAGACAGGCTCGCCGCCCCTCAGATATCCCGGCACCTGTTGTGCGGGCGGAGAGATCTGGAAGAACCTGGGGTCTTGGTCGACCGGAGGTAAGGGATAGCGATCACGCATCCACGCGTCATCGTGCGTGCCCGCATGACGGCTTCGCATGGGCCAATGGCTGGCAACCACGCCGACACCAGCGGTTTCAGGCTGATCGCCGGGACCAAGGATCGGATGACCTTCGACCTCCAGGTTGGGCAGCGACCTCCGGCCAGATCCGATCGAGCCCGGCCATCCCTGGCCGACAGGGTTCGCAGCCATCTGGCTGTTCATGTCGCCGGGACCACCAAACGCGCGCTCGAAAACCAGCGGCATGCGTAGGAACGGCGTGGGTGTTGATGCTGAGGCGTTTGTTGTGTTGGACTGCCAGTGGCGGTCTCCCCAGACGCGCAGGCGCCGATGCACGGGTCCGACGCTGAAACCGGCCACAAGCTGATCCACCGGACGTGGCTGCCCGTCCGCGCCAGCAGGGGCGTGGGCATGTCCGGTCAGCACAACGTCGGTCGCTGCCTTTCGCGGCCCAAAGTCGGTCTCCCAGCGAGGACTCTCCAGCCCAGGGAAGGGCTCCGGCCCCGAACGAAGCGGCTCTTGAACAGGCGCGAGGCGAAGGGTTCCGGAAGAGAGCACGTCATAGGTCGCCTTGACGGCAACCACCCAGACCTCGCTCCCTTCTGAATCTCGATGCCAGGCGCCATCGGCGACATAGCGCGTGCGGTTGTCGACCTGCCACATGGCGAACGCTCAGTTCAATTCGATTTGTCCACCGACGATGCGGTTGACCCCCTCGGCATCGCTCACGATGTACTCGCCGCGCAGGGCGATCTTGCCGTTCGGATACAAGGTGATGCTGGATTTGCCGCAGCGGATGGTGACTTGCTGACTCGCCTCGAAGATCAGTTCCTGCGGCATCAGCGCGGGCTCGGTGGTGTCGGGCGTGTGGGTGGGCGTGTGGGCGAGCGTGGCGGTGCCGGCTGGCGTCTCAGGCTTGGCAGTCGAAAGGTCAACGGAAACGGTCACAGTGCGATCCTTCTGCGGTGGACAGGTCAAGCGGGTCCGCCAGCCATCCAGGTGAATTGGCGAAAAGCGGGTGCGTCGGTTGGAAATGCGGGCCCTTGATGGTGGTGTTGGAGCCTCTCGGCTGCCATCGGTCGCCATCGCAAGGGGCCACGGCGCAACACCTCGCGCCACCCGGGTGGCTCCGCCGGCAGGCCGGCGAATCGCTGATGTGTGCCGAAGGCGTCGACGTGAACCTGCCACCAGGCCGAGAAAGCATCAGCATCTGGCCAAGGCAGATCGTCATCAGCCTCGATGGCGGGAATCGCATCGGGGGTTGAATCACGTGGGCGCCGGTCCGGCCGCTGCCCCGCCCAGCCGTCACGACCGGGATGGGATCCTGTGATCAGGCTGGCAGACGCACCTGCGACGCGTGCCAATTCTTGGTGGCGCATGGCGTGGATCAGCGTCGGAACGCCCGCAGGTTCGCCCAACCAACCCAACAACTGAACGGCCAGTCGAGGCGCTCTTGTGAACAGATCGGACAGGAGTTCGTGTGCCGCTTCTGGCTGGTGAAGAACGAGGGCCTGGGCCGCACGACTCGAGTGCTGGATTCCATTTGCGCTGGATGCAAAGGTCAGTGCTTGCAGCGTCGCGCTGACTTGTGCGGCGAGAGCTTTGTTGTCCCGAGGCGCGAGCATGACTAGGTAGTGCGCTGTCTCCATGCGTACTGCGGGGTTCGAATGCTCAAGCAGCGGTGCTAAACGGCCAGAGAGATCGCGGCGTCCGATAGCGCAGGCAAAAGCGATTGCTGCAGGAAGCAGTTGCTCATCCCACGGAGCTGCGGCCAACTCAAGCAGTGTGGCGTTCACCAACTCGGGCATGTCGAGGCGTCGACGGGCTTCGAGTGCAAGCCGACGCTGCGGCGGCAAGGCTTTGATCGCATGGGCCAAGGCGTCCGATGCGGGAGCCCAGGCAAGCGCCGCATCAAAGGCTTCCGCATGTTCTGGGAGTCCAACACTGAGGTCGTGGCAGGTATTCAGCAGCCACGTCTCATTGGAGACCACCGCATGCACGGTCAGGGCAAATAACTCAGCCAGCCGCAACGGCTGCTTCAGCAGGCGATGCGCATGGTCGGTGACGTCATTCCCCGCTTGGTGCAATGCGCCGAGCGCCTCCTGCGACGCCAGCATTCTGTCGTCGTAAGCGACGAGGTCGGCGACGTCGAAGTCTGGATGACTGAATCGATCGCAGCGGCGGCGCCACCCGTACCCCAACCCGTCGAGGTGATGGTCGACGAGCTTGGAAGCAGTGCTTGTGAGCGGGTGAAACGACGGCATGCGGGCGCCCGTGAACTGAATTCAGCCGACTCCAGAGACGGGTCAAAGGCCTCTTCCTGAAGATCACTTCTTGGTGTTGCGGTGAGATTACGCTGGCGCCCAAGCCTTCGCGGCTGACCAAAGTCACTTCCTGGCGACCGCGTCAGAGCAAGGCACGAACCACAGCGATGCCCGTCGGCATCGCGAGGAGTCGCAACGCAGCACGGGCGCGAAAGACGCGGTTTCGTTGCCATGAACGTGCGGGGCAGCACACGAGGCCGAGGTGAACGTGACGGAGTCGAACCGGTAACGTGCCCGTCCGGAGAACGTGGGGCCTTCCCGACCAAGGCGATCGCCGATGCCCGATGCGCTCCAGCGCTCAGTTTCCAGGGCGCGGCCGTTGGCGGCTGCAGAGCTGCGGTAGAGCTCGAGCCCCGGTCACCATCAGAATCATTGCGCCAAGGAAGATCTCCTGACGGAGCTCCTTGGACTACGAGTGCAGGCCAAGCCTGATCTTGGTCCATGCCTGCCACCTCCCCTCAACTACGCACTTCGCCTCCGCCCTGAGTGGAGGCATGGCAGGGTGTTGCAGGGTGTTGCGAAGCGATGAGGGTGACAAACAGTACCAGGTCTTACCAACAAATTTCCATCAATCAAGCGACCAGAACTGCCTTCCGAAGTGGTTGCGGGCCGAGCCACGATAAGATTTGCCGCCAAAGGCAGGGCACCCCGAGGCGTTTGAAAACAGGGTCGACAAATGCTGTCTGCCAAGGTCTGCAGCACCGACTGTCCAGGATTTGAAGAGGTGCTGTTTTCCACGCTGGCGGTTTCCCAGAGGCTGGGTACTGCTGTTCGGGGTTGCCGACGTTCAGCATTCAGAGGGCACCCTCAACACCGACCCGCCGACCGCTCATACCCGTCGCTGCGAAAGTCAAACATGACGCAACTTCTTCACAAAGCAAACCGACTTCTTGGCAACGCACTGCTGGCTTGGATGGTTGTCACACCATGCGGTGTAGCGGCAGCGGCGGCGGCACAGGACCACCCATTGCTGTCGGGAATGCCCGGTTACACCATTGAGAGCCGCAAGCACATCGACTTCGGCACCCTGCCCGACGCCGGTCTCATGTATTGCGCGCCATCGAAAAAGTGCGACGCTACCAATCCCGGCTTTAGTGCAGAGGGGAAGCTGATTGCCGAAGGTGAAGTCACGGTCATTCGGTATGAAACCCAAGGCGCGGGAGGGACCTTGCCTGTTGCCAGAAGTTATGAAGCCGCTATCCGGTCCATCGGCGGACGCAAGGTGACCTGGAGTGAGGGGCACGAGGGCACACAGATATTTCTGATAGAAAAAGACGCACGGCGCACTTGGGTGGTTCTTGAGAACTACTTCAAGTCCAACTATCGTCTGACCTACATAGAAGAAAAGCCAATGCAGCAGGTGGTCACCGCCAACCAAATGGCCAACGCCATTCGGCAACAAGGGTACGCGACGCTGTATATCGTTTTTCCCAACAACAGTGCGGCCATTCAGCCGGATGCCAAGCCTGCCATCAACGAAATTGTCGCCCTGTTGGCAACGGACAAGTCCTTGCGCCTGTCCGTCGAAGGGCATACTGACAATGTGGGCAGCGCTTCCGCCAACAAGAAGCTCTCCCAGGATCGCGCGGCGAGTGTCGTCAAAGCGCTGATCGAGGCGAAGGTGGACAGCAGCCGGCTGCAAGCCAAAGGGTGGGGCGGTGAGGCACCTATTGCAGATAACCGAAACGAAGAAGGCAGGGCAAAGAACCGCCGAGTTGAGCTCGTCAAGCTGAAGTAGGCAGCACCGCAATCAGCCGCTGCGGCACCCACACCCATTGGGCGCAGCGTCACAACGGCGCATCGAGCCCACGCAGACCGATGACATCACCCTCCAGAACTACACGCCACGTAGCACATGCTTTGCGCATCGGTGGCGCCGTTGCAGCCACCGCCGTGGTGCTGTGCATGGCGGCATGCGCGCCCGAGGCGGAGTCGTCACCCATCGGAGCTCAGGCCGGCGGGGACGGGATCATTATCGTGCGCGAGAAACGGCACGAGCACCCAGACCAATTTCTGGCTGCTGTCAAAGAGATTCAGTCTCGTTGCTTTGAGGCCAAGGCCGTTGTGGCCCAAGCGCAGGGGTGGACCTATGACCCAGCTTCCGAGCGGCTCAGCGACACCGAAATTTTCCAGCTGGACACTGAACGAACCGCCGAGTATTTCGAGGGGAAGCGATATGCCAAAGTCGTGAGCGGTGCCCGGATGGATGTGTCCAGGATGGAGCCCATCCGCGGTGGTAGTTGCAAGCCGGTGGCGGTGCGTTTTAAGTCGGTCGAGGTTGACGACGGCAACTGCAACGTATTCCGTGTGCAATATGACGTGGCCGCCAAGACGGGCCAGCGGGAAATCTTGAAAAACGTATGTGCTGCCCCTGGAGCGCCGCCAACACAAGGAGGCGAGCCGGTCTCCGTGCCAGGGACCAGTTCGCAATGCAAGTGGACACCCAAAGTGAAGTTGGGTGCCGTGGTACTGCCGACGCCGAACGAATGCACCTTGCTGCCATCGCCGGTACATAAGGGAACGGGACGGCCGCTGGTGGCCATTCGCATGATGCCGGACCACCTCCGCTCAGCATCCACCCCACTACCCGGCATGCAAGCCACGAGCATGTTAGGCCTGGTGACGATAGAACAGGCCGTGCAGATCAGCGTGGGCACCCGTATGCCGGACGGCACGTTCGACATGCCAGCGGACGCTGCCTCGTTTCCCTTGGCGCATTAGTCGGGCGTGAAGGACTCAAGGCCCCAAGGCCCCAAGGCCCCAAGGCCCCAAGGCCCCAAGGCCCTCAGGTCCCATTGCGCCGAAGCCCGGCCTTGAGCACGATCACACCTCGACGGGGCGACTCAAACGCCTTTGCAGCGGGAGCGGCCAACTGCGATCAGAGCCTCCAATGGCGGCACACGAGTAACGGTCAGCCACGAGGGGCTGCTTTGCGCCGATTCACTGGCCGCTCGTCACGAGGCTTCGGTGGGGCACTTGCCATCGATGGCGGCGCTGTTGCGCTGTTCTCAGCGGCGATACCGTTGCGCGCCAGTTCGATGAAGGCCTTCAGGTAGTCGATGTGCAATTCGCTGTCGCGGGCGCCCAGGTGGATCTGCTTGGCAACACCCTTCTTGCCCAGCTGCACCGGCACGACGTCCAGTCGTTCGGCATATTCCTCGACGAGCCAGCGCGGCAGGGCCGCCACGCCACGGCCGCTGGCGACCATCTGCAGCATGATGTCCGTGGTCTCGATGCACTTGTGGCGGCGCGGTGAGATGCCGGCGGGCATCAGAAACTCGGTGTAGATGTCGAGCCGCTCGATGTCCACCGGGTAGGTGATCAGCGTTTCGGTGGTCAGATGCTGTGGCTGGGCATAGGCGGCGTCGGCCAGGGCATGCTGGCTGTTCACCACCAGCACCTGCTCGTAATCGAACACCGGCTCGAAGTGCAGGCCTGGCTTGAACAGCGGGTCCGGCGTCACCAGCAGGTCGATCTCGTAGCCGAACAGCGCGCCAATGCCGCCGAACTGGAACTTCTGCTTCACGTCCACATCGACGTCGGGCCAGCCGGCGAGGTAGGGGGAGACGATCTTCAGCAGCCACTGGTAGCAAGGATGGCACTCCATGCCGATCCGCAGTGTTCCGCGCTCGCCCGCCGCGAACTGGCGCACACGCGCCTCGGCCAGCTCCAGCTGCGGCAGGATCCTGTTGGCCACCGCCAGCAGGTATTCGCCGGCCTGCGACAGCCGCAAGGTCCGCCCTTCGCGCAGCCAGATCTGCGTGCCCAGGTTGTCTTCGAGCTTCTTCATCGCATGGCTCAGCGCGGACTGGGTGACGCAGAGCACATCGGCAGCGGCGGTCAGCGTGCCGTGGCGCTCCACCGCCTGGATCACGGCGAGGTGCGAGCGTTCAATCATGAATGATATCGATGGAATACTGAGAAAAAGCCATTTTACGTCATGGATTGGGCTGCTTAGGATGCCGTCATTGACCGGTCCTCGGAAGCCATCACGCCATGTCCGCCACGAACCCACCGCTTGCATTCGCCATCAAGCGCATTTGCTTCGACGAGCACTACCGCCCGTCGGCAACCAGCCGCATCACCACCAATTTCGCCAACCTGGCCCGCGGGCAGAGGCGCCAGGAGAATCTCCGCCATGCCCTGCAGATGATCAACAACCGGTTCAATGCCTTGGCGTACTGGGACAACCCTCAAGGCGATCGCTACGCCGTTGATCTCGAAATCATTTCCGTTGAAATGAAGATCGGTGCCAACAACGAGGGTGACTCGGTCCCCGCGATTGAAATTCTGAAGACCCACATCATCGACAAGCGGACCGGCAAGCGCACCGAGGGCATCGTCGGAAACAACTTCTCCTCCTATGTGCGGGACTACGACTTCAGTGTCCTGCTGCTGCAACACAACAAGAACCAGGCGGCGTTCAGCATTCCCGACGACTTTGGCGACCTGCACGGAAAGCTCTTCCAGCACTTCGTCCGTTCGGAGGCCTACAAGCAGAGTTTCACCAAGCCGCCGGTCATCTGCCTAAGCGTGTCTGACTCCAAGACCTACCACCGCGCGGGCAACGAGCATCCCGTGCTGGGCCTTGAATACCTGGCCAACGAGTCATCCCTGACCGAGCGCTACTTCGAGAAGATGGGCTTGCAGGTCCGCTTCTTCATGCCACCCAACAGCGTGGCACCCCTGGCGTTCTACTTTGTCGGCGATCTGCTCAACGACTACACCAACCTTGAGCTCATCAGCACCATTAGCACGATGGAGACGTTCCAGAAGATCTATCGGCCCGAGATCTACAACGCCAATTCCGTCGCGGGCGCCTGCTACCGGCCCAACCTGAGGAACCCCGACCATTCGGTAACCCAGATCGTTTACGACCGTGAGGAGCGCAGCCGCCTGGCGCTGGAGCAGGCCAAGTTTGCCGAGGAGCAATTTATCAAGCCCTACCGGACGGTGCTGGAGCAGCTGGCAGCTGACCAGGTGCACTGACTGACTCATCCGTCCATCAGAAACACAAACGCGTTGAAGACGATGAAAAAACTCTTGCCAACCTCGACCGCCGGCAGCCTGCCCAAGCCCTCCTGGCTCGCTGAGCCCGAGAAGCTCTGGTCCCCCTGGAAATTGCAAGGCGATGAACTGGCCGAAGGCCAGCGTGATGCGTTGCGCCTGTCGCTGCAGGAGCAGCAATCGGCGGGCATCGACATCGTCAGCGACGGCGAGCAGTCGCGCCAGCACTTTGTCACGACCTTCATCGAGCACCTCGACGGCGTCGACTTCGAGAAGCGCGAGACCGTCAGGATCCGTGATCGCTACGACGCGAGTGTGCCGACGGTGGTGGGCGCGGTGTCTCGATCGAAGCCCGTCTTCGTCGAGGATGCCAAGTTCTTGCGCAAGCAGACCCGGCAGCCGATCAAATGGGCACTGCCCGGCCCCATGACGATGGTCGACACGCTCTACGACGCGCACTACAAAAGCCGCGAGAAGCTGGCCTGGGAATTCGCCAAGATCCTCAACCAGGAAGCCCGAGAACTCGAGGCGGCTGGCGTTGACGTCATCCAATTCGACGAACCGGCCTTCAACGTGTTCTTCGACGAGGTCAACGATTGGGGCATCGCCACGCTGGAGCGCGCCATTGAAGGGCTGCGGTGCGAAACCGCCGTGCACATCTGCTACGGCTACGGCATCAAGGCCAACACGGACTGGAAGAAGACGCTTGGATCGGAGTGGCGGCAGTACGAGCGCATCTTCCCGAGGCTGCAGGCCTCCCGCATTGGCATGGTGTCGCTGGAATGCCAGAACTCGCGCGTGCCCATGGACCTGATCGAACTGCTGCGCGGCAAACGGGTCATGGTCGGCGCCATCGACGTGGCGAGCGAAACGGTCGAGACGCCGGAGGAAGTGGCCGCCACGCTGCGCAAGGCGCTGAAGTTCGTCGATGCCGACAAGCTGTGCCCTTGCACCAACTGCGGCATGGCACCGCTCTCGCGCACGCTGGCTCGGGCGAAGCTGGAAGCCTTGAGCGCCGGGGCGGCCATCGTCCGCAACGAACTCTCGAACTGAACGGATGACTCGGGCGCCTTGGGGCGCGCTCGCTCATCCCAAAACCCTGCGGGTCTCCGTCGTCCTTGCAGGAGGACGGAAAAGTGTGGCCGCCCCCGCAACTGTGATCGGCGAATATCGTGTCCATCCGCTTGCCCCACACGCTCGAATCCACGGCCGCCATGACCGTTGTGGACATGGTCTGGCCAGATCAATCCAATCACCACGGCATTTGGGGGTCAGTTCATGTTGTCGTGGAGACCAGCATCCAAGCCTGGCTGCAGCACTTCAAGGTGACTTGGGCGGACGCGTACGGCTGAATCGCAATGTCGATGCCTTGACACGCGCGGCGCGCCAGCGGCTCCTTCACAGCGCCCCGGGTCTCCGGTGGCCGGGTTTACGACGAGATATTTGATTCGTCGATCCGACCCCTGCCCCACCACGCAGAAGTTGGCGGAGTACCCCATCGTCGGGTCGGACGGATCCGACGCTCGGACATTCAAATAGACGTTATAGGCCTTCCCGTCCACCAGAGGAGGAACACGTCCCGACATCGCATCCTCCGGCACATGGCCATACGGGAAGCATCTCACCGAGGAGATCGCTCGCCCTTTGACCCGATCAAAGTTCATTGACCAATCCATCCCCTGACTACTCTTAGACGCATCCGACACGACAATGACTTGCAAGCGTGCGGCCGGGTCACGCCTGGCATCCTTCGGGGGAACGTTGAAGCAGGCCTGACCGTCCTGCAGCAACACCTCTGCCGTCCCCATGCGAGAGCTGGCCCAGGATGCGCCCAGCGACAAGCACAACCCCAGGCCGGCGACGGCCTCAAGGCAGTTTCGCGCGGTCCGAGGGATTCTTGAGGAATTCACTGAGCACCTCTTCATAAAGAGCCAGGTCTTGGACGTGCTGACGTTGAATCACCCGATTTGGCGAGTTCAAATGCTTCAGCACAAAATGGTCCGCCAGCAAATTGCCCTGGGCTTCCATGTTGTAGTCGCCGAGCTTGCGTCCCTTTTGGAGCTCGTACTCGTAGGGAATCCCGATACGGATCGCCCCACGCAACATGACCCAATATCCAAGCTGGTACTGCCACACATGCACCATTTCGTGCATGAACCACCATCGCTGGTCATCCGGCTTGTCCACCGAAAAGTCTTCCAGGAAGGCTTCGGGTTGTATGCGTCCGCCGAAGTCACCTTGAAGTCCGGTGACCGGAGTTGGATGCTTGTGTCCACGACCAAATTCGTGGACATATGGGCACTTCAGACTTGAGCACAGAGGAACCGAGGACACCGACTGGGCGTAGCTGGCGCCGGCATTCGGAAGAGTTCAAGACGCGAGTCATCGAGCTGGCGCGCCAGCCCGGCGTCTCGACGGCGGCGGTGGCTCTGGCCAACGGCCTCAACGCCAACATGCTGCGCCGCTGGGTTCGAGAGGCCGATGAGTGCGCCCCGAGCAGTGGACACAACGACACTGTGGCGGTGGTGCCGGCGTTTGTGCAGCTACCCATGCCGCAGGAGACGCCGCCCACCTTGCCACTAGCGTCGACGCAAGCGCCGAGCACCGTTGCGGTGGAGATCCGCCGTGGCGACACCACTGTTCAGGCCGAGCTGCAGATGGACGCGCGCAGCGCTGCCTGGCTGCGCGAGGTCCTGGGTTGATCCGCGTCGATGCCGTCTGGTTGGCGGTGCAGCCCTTGGACATGCGGCTGGGCACCGAGGCCGCACTGGCCCGCGTGGTCGGCATCTTCGGTGCCGCGCATCCTCACCACGCCTACCTGTTTGCCAACCGTCGCGCCAACCGCATGAAGGTCCTCGTGCACGACGGTATCGGCGTGTGGCTCGCGGCCAGGCGGCTCAACGCCGGCAGGTTCGTGTGGCCACTGGACGGTGCGAGCACGCTGAGCCTGACGCGCGTGCAGCTCGACGCGCTGGTGCTGGGCCTGCCCTGGCAACGCCTGGGCGAGGCCGGCATCATCCGCACGATATGAGCGTAGCTGCCCGAGGTCGGGCAATTGCGGGATATGCCGATGCGCTGAGTCGCTGCCTTCGGCACCATGACTCTCCATGATCAGCGCGCAGCAACTGGAAGCCTTGGACCCGCAGACGCGGCAGGCCGTGCAGTCGCTGCTCGCCCAGGTCCAGCAGCGTGACCACGAGCTCGCCTTCAAGCAGGCGCTCATCGACAAGCTCACGCACGAGATGGCGATCCTCAAGCGGATGAAGTTCGCCGCCACGAGCGAGCGCTTCGCCAGCACCCTCTCGCCCGAGCAGAGAAGCCTGCTGGAGGAGACGCTGGACACCGACATCCATGAGCTCGACGTCGAGCTGCAGCGTCATCGTAAGAAGGCCGACAAGAAGGACGAGGACGAGAAGAAGGCGCCCAAGCGCGCCCAGCTTCCCGCCCACCTGCCGCGCCGCGACGTGCCGCACGAGCCGGCGGATACGGCCTGTGGTTGCGGCCAGGCCATGCAGCGCATCGGCGAGGACGTGGCCGAGAAGCTGGACTACCAGCCCGGCGTGTTCACCGTTGAGCGCCACGTGCGTGGCAAGTGGGTCTGCAAGTGCTGCGAGCGCATCGTGCAGGCACCGGTGCCGGCCCACGTGATCGACAAGGGCATCCCGACCACCGGCCTGCTGGCCCACGTGCTGGTGGCCAAGTTCATGGACCACTTGCCCCTGTACCGGCAGGAAGCTGTGTTCGCGCGGGCCGGCCACGTGATCGCCCGCTCGACGCTGGCGGAGTGGGTGGGCGCCTGTGGCGCGCAGCTGCAGCCGCTGGTGCAGGCCCTGGCCGACGAACTGCGGCGCCACCTGGTGCTGCATGCGGACGAGACGCCGGTGGCCATGCTCAAGCCGGGCAACGGCAAGACTCACAAGGCCTACATCTGGTCGTACTGCACGCCGAGCACTAACCCCGTCAAGGCGGTGGTGTTCGAGTTCAGCGAGACCCGCAGCGGCGAGAACGTGCGCGACTTTCTGCAGCTTGAGACGCCCAACGCCTGGAAGGGCACGCTGGTCACCGATGGGTTCAGCGGCTACTCGGCCTGCGTCGACAAGGGCGTGACGTCGGCACAGTGCATGGCGCACAGCCGGCGCAAGTTCCATGAGCTGTGGGCCAACCATGGCAGCAAGGTCGGCGAGCAAGCGCTGCGCTTCTACCAAGCCCTGTTCCGCATCGAGCGCCAGGCCGAGAGCCTCACCAGCGAGGAGCGGCAGAGGATCCGGCAGCGCAAGTCACGACGGATCCTCGCCGTGTTCCACCGATGGTTGCTCGCACAGCGGCAGCTGGTGCCGCCCGGCTCCGCGACCATCAAGGCCATCGACTACAGCCTGAAGCGCTGGAAGGAACTCACGCACTTCGTGGGCGACGGCGACGTGCCGATCTCCAACAATTGGGTCGAGAACCAGATCCGCCCGATCGCGATCGGCAGATCGAATTGGCTCTTCGCCGGCAGCCTGCGAGCGGGCAAGCGCGCGGCGGCCATCATGAGCCTGCTGCACTCGGCCCGCATCAACGGGCACGACCCGTACGCCTATTTCAAGGACGTGCTGGATCGCTTGCCGACGCACCCGGCAAGCCGGATCGACGAGCTGCTGCCGCACCGCTGGTCACCGAGCTGAAGCCTCTTCGCCGCTGGACGCTGATTCCCACCCACGGTTTCAGGGGCGGGGCATGCGCGCCATATTCCGAACCGCAGCCGTCAAGGTGTGTTCGGCGGACGCATACTTCGGGTTGAAGTACATCTCCCCATTAGGCGTCATCGCGCCATCGTCGGGTTGGAGCCCGAATGGCAGAAACTCTTCGTTGTGAATCCACACTTTGGAGTAATCCACCGAGTTCTTGAACATCAGCTCGCACATGGCGATTTCGCCTGCCGTGATGCGGCGCTTGCCGCCCGGCTCAGTCCTGGTGGGCAAGACCAGCCGTGGCACTGCTGGCAGCACATCGGGCAATCCGCCCAAAGCGATAGGCTCCACGCGCTGATGCAGATACATGGACTGATCCCATTCATCTGGCGCGGCCAGCACCGCAATGCCAGGTTGCATCCCGGACGGCGCAAAAAGTTGTCTGACGGGTGTCTGTCCCGAGTGGGCCAGGAATGACGGAGCGCCCCATATTGCCCGTGGTCGCTGTGGTGATGGCTTATGGCGGTGCCAGTGTAGCCACCACCGAACGCCCGGTCGTTTGACCTTGGTCACATCGCATGGGTGAGCGGCTTAGGCAGCCGCTGAAGCACATCGCGCCGGTAGGCCCATGGCTCATGACCGCACATGCGCGCCGACTGCACCATGCTCATCACCACTGCCGCCCGGCCTCCCGGCCGTGCTGGCCCATGCACGTCATCCCCACCTACAGCTCCTGGCTGAACCAGGCCGAGCGCTTCTTCGCGTTGATCACCGACAAGGCCATCCGCTGCGGCTCATTCACCAGCGTCAAGCAACTCGTGCAGCGCATCGACCACTTTGTCGCCGCACACAACACGAACTGTCAGCCGTTCAAGTGGAGCGCTACGGCAGACTCCATCCTCGACAAGCTCCATCGACTTTGCTCACGTATCAGTGGGACAAGACACTAGTTCTAGTCATCCCCCGCCTTGCCGGCAAGGTTCTGGGCAGGCCAGCCCGAGGCGTCAGGCGCCTCAGATCGGCAGCTCGGTGTAATAACGCCCGCCGTGGAAGATCAGCGGCTGCGCCTGTTCCATGCGTGTGCAGGCTTCCACCTCGCCCACAAAGATGACGTGGTCGCCCTCTTCATACTGGCTGCGGTTGGCACATTCAAACACCGCCGCGCAGCCCTCCAGCACGGGCGCACCGCCGCAACCCTCGCGCCAGCGCACGCCGGCAAAGCGGTCGATGTCGCGCGTGGCGAAACGTTGGGCCAGGTCCTTCTGGTCGGCGGCGAGGATGTTGATGGCGTAATGCGAGCCGCGGCTGAACACCGGCATCGAGCCCGCGCGTTTGGCCAAACTCCACAGCACCAGCGGCGGGCTGAGAGACACGGAGTTGAACGAATTGGCGGTCAGCCCGACCAAGGTTCCGTCTTCGCCCCGGGCGGTCACGATGGTGACGCCAGTGGCAAACATGCCAAGCGCCGCCCGAAACTGCTGGGCATCCAGCGGGGACGAGGGGGCCACAACAGGGCCATTGGCGACCAGGATGGGGGAGGGAGCGGGCGGCAAGGACATGAGCGGTATTGTCGCCTCCCGATAAAGCCCCTGCACATGTGGGCCAGGCGGTGGCAGCCAACCCGTCATTTTTGTCTTCAGATCAGCTGGGAGAAGGGCTTGCGGCCAGCGTCCTCCTGCTTCGGGTGGCCAGCTGCGCTGCAACGCCGTGCCAAGGTGGCCTCGATGGCGAAGGTTTGCGGGTCCCTTCGGCTCAGCGGAGCGATGCATAGCTTCCCTAGAATGTCGTCATGGATGATGTTGATTTCGGCCCGGACGGCCACCCGTCCCTCGCTTGCGCACCGTCCCACGGTTTTGGTCACTGCGCCTGCGGTGACCGGCGCGTTTCCGGGGCTTCCACTGTTGGCGCGGCTCCAACGTCCCGCCGCCTGTTCACCCGGCTGCTGGGTGCCGCTGGCGGCCTGGCGCTGGCGCCGGCCTGGGCCCGTGAGGGTGTGGACGTGGGCAAGGAGAGCTGGGCCACGCGTTTCGTGTCGGCCGAGCAGGTGGAAGCCGCTGGCCAGCAGCAGTACGCCACCATGATGAAGGAGGCGCAGCAAAAGCGCGTGCTGGCCCCTGCCAATGACCCGCAAGTGCAGCGCTTGCGTTTCATCGGCCAACGCATCATTCCGCTCACCGGCAACTGGAACCGCCGTGCCGAGCAGTGGCGCTGGGAAGTGAACCTGTTGATCTCGGCCGACATCAATGCGTTCTGCATGCCCGGCGGGAAGATCGCCTTTTATGACGGCATCCTGCGCAAGCTGCAGCTCACCGATGACGAAGTGGCGATGGTGATGGGCCACGAAATCGCCCATGCCCTGCGGGAGCATGCGCGTGAGCGGATGGGTAAATCCGCCGCCACCAATCTGGGCGCGGATCTGGTGTCGTCCTTCTTCGGCCTGGGGGATCTGGGCCGCACCGTGGTGGGCATCGGCGGGCAGTTGCTGAAACTGCGGTTCAGCCGGGAAGATGAATCCGAGGCCGACTTGGTCGGCATGGAGCTGGCGGCCCGTGCGGGCTATAACCCGGCGGCTGGCATTTCGCTGTGGGAAAAGATGGCGCAGGCGTCCAAGGGCGCGCCACCCCAGTTCATGTCCACCCACCCCTCAGGCCCGACGCGGATTGAAGACATGCGCCGCACGCTCCCCAAGGTGGAAGGCCTGTATGCGCGGGCGGAGAAGCCGGCGCAGCGTTTCTCGCCACCGGCGCAGACACCGCCCAACAAGTAGCGGGGCGCTGCGCGGTCAGCTCACCCGTATCGGCCGCCGACAAATGGGTTGGTGCGCTTTTCTTCGCCGAAAGTACTTTCTGGTCCGTGGCCAGGGATGAACACGGTGTCATCGCCCATCGGCCACAGCCGCTCGGTGATGGAGCGGATGAGCGTCTCATGATGGCCGCCCGGGAAGTCGGTGCGGCCGATGCTGCCGGCGAACAGGACGTCGCCGACAAAGCACCGCTGGGCGGCCGCTGAATGGAATACCACATGGCCGGGGGTATGGCCCGGGCAGTGCCGCACGGTGAGGGTCTGCTGGCCGACCGTCACTTCGTCGCCATCCTCCAGCCATCGGGTGGGCGTGAAGGTCTCGGCAGGCGGGAAACCGAACATGGCGGATTGCTGCGGCAAGCCGGTGATCCAGAACTGATCGCCCTGATGCGGGCCGATGATGGGAAGGCCGTCTTCCCGCGCCCATTGGCCGGCACCACCGGCGTGGTCGATGTGCGCGTGGGTCAGCCAGATGGCCTTGACCGTCACACCCAGCGCTTGCGCAGCCGCCTTGAGCCGTTCGACCTCACCGCCCGGGTCAATCACCGCAGCGTCCATGGTGGCGTCGCACCAGACGATGGAACAGTTCTGCTGGAAGGGGGTGACGGGGACGGCTTGGTAGTGGAGGGGCATGGGACTGGACTTCGTGATGAAAGACTCCACCACAAGCATAAAGACTAAAACTTCGCGCCCAGGCGATTTCGCTCCGAGGTCTCTGAAAGACCGTGCTGTTCTTCGCGGCTGCACGTCCACCTCGCCTTGCTGACAGCCTTAACGATTGATGCTCAGCCCAACCCGACTATCAAGCCTCTTGATGTATGGACGGCGATGACTCAACCCTTCCCGCCAGAGACCCCTCTGAGCATCTCGTCGGTCGGCTTGACGAGCTTTGATCCTGCTTTGAGAACGTTCATGTCCCCGTTCACGAACGCGGAAGGGTTTTGCTTCACAACAGCGCGCATTACCTGATTCAGCAGCTTCGGCTCAACTTTCCACACATCTCGAACGATCTTCGTGAGCGTGTCGCCTTGCTTGACCTCGTAGAGCTCTTTGGTCACCTGCGTGAAAGTGACCCGCAAAATCTCACAGTGCGTCTCGCTTTTATCTATGAAGCAGTGATATGCGTTTCCGGCGTCCATGAAGATATACGGCAGCGCTTGACGCAACTCTGGCCATACGGACGCAAGCGAAACGAGTCCCGCAATGGCTCCGCCGATAGTGGTAACCACGGTAATGAACACCTTGAGGCGAACCGAGACGCAACCGGCCCGCGTGGAGACCACCTCGAAATCAAGTCCGAGTGGAAGGTTGCGCTTTTGGGTGTACTCGGCAGCCTTCTGACGAACCACCTCGACAAATTCGCTAGCAATGCGCATCTCTTCCGACGCGCTCAACCGGTGAAGTGCGGGTCCATCCAGGACGACGGTCATTGTCCCCGCGTAGATGCGCTGTTCTTTCAAGTTTCCCTCCCCTTGAATCTTCTTCTTGAGTTAAGCCTCAGGAGTGTGAGGCAAAGTGGGATAGCGAGCTACCCCACGAACCAACGTCTCGCCTGGCGCGACCGCAGCGCAAAGAACAGAGCACCGGCCACCAGCGACTCCGAAATGGCCAATATGCTGGTGACGTTGAGGATCACGGAATGGATCGTGAGCAGTTGAGCGCTCACAAACGCGATCCCAAGCAGAGCGGCTACTGCGCAGTACGCGCCCAGCGCAACGTCTGCCAACGGGGCTCGCATCCAGAACGCGGCGCACAAGGCAACGGGGATGAGAGCCGCCAAGGGAGACAAGACCTGCCACATCCCAGAGTCCACAAACGGCAGAAGGGCAGCCAGTGCCAAGCCGATGAACAGTTCCGCACTGAGCAGCCGTCTCAGGAATGTGGGCATGGGTAGCACCTCTCACCAGGTTACGGAGGACACACCGAACTTCAGAGGGATCTGTGGATCAGAGTCCACCGGAACAAGCCGCACTGCAAGCTCATCCAGATTCAACACGATTGCCGCGTCGGGTATTTGGCCTAATGCGTCGAAGCGTACGAGCGCAGGCCCGTCGACAGAAAAAACGATGTATTGGCCGCGCCATTCAAGTGAAGAACATCCTCGAAGCATGGCATGCATCTTCTGGAATTGACCCGCGAATCGGGTCAGGGGCACACCCAGCTCCCTGAAGTGACAAGCCACGCCTACCGCGATGAGGTTGGCATCGTCGTAGACCGCATGGTTTCCCGAGCCTTGAGGGCCGCTCACCGGAACAACCACGCCGCAGCGCACCCATTCCTTGAGTACCGCAGCCAAGCAGCCGGTCCGTCGACAAACGACATGTGCCTGCATGAAAGGGGGCCCTCCCGCTTTCCAGGGAGGTTACGCCCTTTGTGTTACGTGTCAACCTTCGTATTTGCTGGCCTCAGCAAGCATCAACGACATGGAAACCGCTATGACGGCGGAATAACGCTACGAACGAGTGTGAATAGTCACAAACCTATCGCTGTTGAAGTCATCGATATTGATGAGGAGCATCAGCCAAAGGTGGTAGTGATTCGCCAGTGTCACAAAGGGAGCCTCGGCAACCGCAGATTCCGGCTGTTCGACCGAAGTCCGTTCTTACTGGCGAGGGAGCCTTCCACGAGCGCCGGCTAAACGACGAGGCAGCCGCGTTCGGTCGCCAGTGGCTCAGCCATCCAGTTGCCCATGTCACCCGCTGACCGTCATGCCCCCCGGTTGCCCCCATCAAAAATCGCCCGAAATGCTGACCCTTGTGTAGCAAGCGCATCCTCGCCGCCTTCAATGCTCCAGCGTCCGCAAGGCGGCGACATAGCGTCGGGGGGACTGCCCCAGACTACGGCGGAACATCGAGATGAAGTTGCTGGGGGTGGCGTAGCCCAGCGCATCCGAGACGCTGGCGACCGCCTCACCTTCGGCCAGCCGCTCCAGTGCATGGACCAGCCGGGCCTGTTGGCACCACTGCGCAAAGCTCACCTGCAGATCCGCCATGAAGAGACGGCTCAGCGTGCGAGAAGACATGCCGGCCCATTCGGCCCACTGCACCAGGGTGCGCCGGTCGCCAGGTTCGCTGATGAACGCACGCGCAATGCGCAACAAGCGTCGATCCCTGGGCATCGGCAAGTGCAGCGGTTCTTGCGGTGATCGGCACAGTTCATCCAGCAGCACCGCCGCGATCCGGCGATGCTGCGGCTGTTGAGACCTCTGTTCCGTCCCCATCGCCACCCGCTGGACCAGCTGCGACGTCAGCGCATTCACGCTGATGACACAGGGCCTGTCCGGGAGCTGGTGGCTGGCCTTCGGGGCGACGAAGACCATCCAGCCACTCATCGCTCCGGCGATGCTGGCCGAATGCGGTTCCCCCGGTGGTATCCAGCCTGCCCGATTCGGCGGCAGCATCCATGAACCGTGGCGCGTGCGCACGTGAATCAAGCCGCTGACGACGCAAAACAACTGCCCGCGCAGATGGCTGTGCCAGTCGGTTTCACGTGGGCCGAGCGGAAAGCGGGCGCCCGGCCGAGTCTCTCGCCAGACAGCAACGACCGAGGGCCCCTTGGAGTTGCTCAGCGCCTGAAGCTCCGCATTCGGCAGCTCCGGTGCCGCAGCAGTGAACGAGAACGCTGATGGTTTTCCCATGGCTCAAATTCAACATTTGTTGGCGTAACGACATTACCGCAGTTTTTGGGTGTGCTTCAAGAATGAAGCGTCTCAAGACCTTTGGAAGGTTCACCATGAAAGCTGCCGTCGTCACCCAGTTCGGCCCCCTCCCTCCCGTTTACGCGGAATTCCCTGACCCCACTCCGGCGGAGGGCCAGCACCTCATCCGGGTGAGCGCTGCGTCCATCAGCCAAATCACAAGAAGTCGGGCTTCAGGCACGCACTACAGCGCGAAGGCGCCCCTTCCTTTGGTGGCTGGCGTTGACGGCGTGGGTGTGCGTGAGGATGGGCGGCGCGTGTATTTCCTGATGCCCGCCCCACCCTATGGCGCCATGGCGGAGTATTGCGTTGTCAGGGCGGAGCAATGCATTGAGCTGCCGGATGAGCTGGAGGACGGCGCCGCCGCCGCCATGGCAATCCCGGGCATGTCTTCCTGGGCCGCCCTGAGGGAGCGCGCCCAGTTGCGTGCAGGAGAAACGGTGCTCATCAATGGAGCCACCGGCATCTCCGGCCAACTGGCGGTTCAGATTGCCAAACACCTGGGTGCTGGCAAGGTCATCGCCACTGGGCGCCACCCAGCCACTTTGAACACATTGAAGTCTCTGGGCGCTGACGTGGTGGTGTCACTGGCGCAGGAGGAAGCGCCCCTGCAAGCGGCGCTCAGGCAGGCATTTGAACAAGGGGTGGACGTGGTGCTGGACTACCTCTGGGGCCCGAGTGTGCAGGCGCTGATCTCGGCCGCAGTTCAGTCGGGCCCGGCCGGCGTCCCGGTCCGGTTGGTACAGATCGGCGCAGCAAGCGGTGCCAGCATCGAGCTTCCAGGCGCCGCACTGCGTTCATCTCCCCTGCAACTGATGGGAAGTGGCATTGGGAGCGTGCCGATGCCGCGGCTGCTCGCAGCCATCAAGAACGTGCTGGCCTCTGCCCCCACGGCGCGGCTTCAGATCGCCACGCGGAACGTGCCATTGGCGGAGGTCACGCAGGCATGGGCCATGAACGATTCGCGTGAGCGCATCGTCTTGCGTCCCTGATTGCGTGCGGCCAGGGGGCACGCACCGCCGATTTCACTGATTCGCTGGGCGAGCGCTCAAGACAGAAGCGTGGGCGGAGCATTGAACAGACCCATCTCCGGGCTCTGCATCAAGGCCTGAATGTCCGTCAGGATCAACAGGCGTTGCTCATCGCCGTTGCGCAGGCAGCCCATGCCCATGATGTGACTGGCATCCACGGCGCTGGCCATCGCGGGGGCCGGCTTGATGTCCTTGGGCTGGATCTCCAGCACGTCGGACACGGAATCGACCACCACGCCGATGACGCGGTCCAGCACCGACAACACAATCACGACGGTGAAGTCATTGAATTCAGCGCTGCTGCAGCCCAGTTTGAGGCGCAGGTCGATGATCGGCACGATCACGCCCCGCAGATTCACCACACCCAACACAAACGCCGGCGCGTTGGCGATGCGGGTGGGCGCTTCATAGCTGCGAATCTCCTGAACCGTCAGGATGTTGATGCCGTATTCCTCGGCACCCAGACGGAAGCTGAGGAATTCACGCGGCATTGCGACCGGCGCCCGTTCCGCCGCACGCGAGGGCACGGTGGAATGGGCGACCAGCGCGTCCGACGCGTGAGAGGCCGGGAGCTGTTGAAGAGCGGTTTGCATGGCTGTGGTGCTCGTGAAGTTGCGGTGGAATGACTGCTGAAGGTCGTTGGCTTCCTTCGCCGCCGGCATACCCGAACTGTGCAACGCATTCACGCCCAAAAGGCGAAAGTAATAAAAATGGGATTAAAAGATCGTGAAAAATGAAGCCACAAACGCTTGAATACGCCGGTGGATGTGTTCCACAGCTTTACGCCTGCGGCTGGCCGGAACCCGCGTCAGCGTCGCTTGCCTGGCTGTGCCGCGGTTTCGAAGAGAAGCACCGCGTACCCCACTGCAGCAGGTCATCCACATAGGTGAACACCACCGGCACCACCAGCAGGCTCAGGACGGTGGAGGTCAGCAGGCCACCGATCACCACAATCGCCATGGGCTGGCGGAAGCTGGGCTCCGCGCCCAGCCCCAACGCGTTGGGCATCATGCCGGCGCCCATGGCGATGGTCGTCATGACGATCGGGCGGGCCCGCTTGTGGCAGGCATCGATGATGGCCTCCAGCCGGTGCATGCCTTCTCGCCGGGCGACGATCGCGTATTCGACCAGCAAGATCGAGTTCTTTGTGACGATGCCCATCAGCATCAACACGCCGATCACCACCGGCATTGAAAACGCCTGATGGGTCATCCACAGCGCAAACAGCGCGCCGCCCATGGCCAAGGGCAATGCACAAAGGATGGTGGCGGGTTGCATGAAGTCATGGAACAGCAGCACCAGCACCGCATAGATGCAGAACACACCAATCGCCATTGCTGTGCCGAAGCTTGTGAACAGCTCGGACATCCGTTGCAGTTCACCCTGATCCACAAAATGCACACCCGCGGGCAAGGCACTCAGTGCGGGCAATACCATGGCCTCGCGCTGGACCTCACCGAGTGTGCGCCCATTCAGTTCCACCGTCAGCGTCACATTGCGTGATCGATCGATCCGGTCGATCTGGGACGGGCCGCTGCCCATGGCGACGTCTGCCACCGAGCCGAGCGTGACCGTGCCCTTGGCGCCAGACACACGCAGTTGGGCAATGGCGTCCAGGTCCTGGCGCACATCCGGATCCAGCCGCACCCGCAGCGCGATCTGGCGCTGGGGCAGGTTGAGCTTTGGCAGGGCGGTGGAATAGTCCCCATAGGTGGCGAGCCGCACCGCATCGGCCAAGGCCTCCGACGTCACGCCGAGCGCAGCCGCCTTGGCGAAGTCCGGCCGAAGCTGGATTTCCGGCCGCTGCAGCGCCGCGCTGGAGGTCACGTTGCCAATGCCCTTGAGCGTGCGCAATTGCGCCTCTGCCGCCTCGGCAGCGCGTTGCAGCGCCGTCGGGTCGTCACTGGCCAGGGTCAACTCCAGCGACTCCCCGCTGTTGCCACCGCTCACCGAAATACGCGCGCCCGGCAGTTCCCGAAGCAACGCGCGGATCTTCGCTTCCACCTGGGACTGCTTGAGCTGCCGATCCCCACGCGGCACCAGGTCCACGGTGAGCGTGGCGCTGGTGAGGTCGGTGGAGGAGGTGGCGCCCATGCCGCCCCCGGTTGTGGCCGTTCCGGAAGAGACAAACACGCTCTGCACTTCAGGCAACTGCTGGATCAGCGTGGCGGCGCGTTGCGCCGTGTGGGTGGTGGTTTCGAGCGTGGCACCGGGCTGCATCTTGATCGAGATGCTGCTTTGCGCCCGGTCCTGCGCTGGCATGAACCCCGTGGGGATATGCGGAATCACAGCGACTGCCAGGCCAAAGAACACCATCACTGCAGCGACCATCGACTTGCGATGTGTCAGCCCGCCCCGCACCCAGCCCAGGTAGTGACGCATCGTCGGGCCGTCGGTGGACGCCTCGTGATGTGCGGCCGTCTTGGGCTTGAGCAGGTAGGCCGCCATCATCGGCGTCAGCAGGCGCGCCACCAGCAGAGAGGCCAGCACCGCCACAGAAGCCGTGATGCCGAACTGGCGGAAGAACTTGCCCGGAATGCCGCCCATGAAGGCGGTGGGCAGGAACACGGCCACCAGCGTGAAGGTGGTGGCAATCACCGCCATGCCGATTTCATCCGCCGCTTCCATCGCCGCCTGATAGGGCGTCTTGCCCATCAGCAGGTGGCGCTCGATGTTCTCGATCTCGACGATGGCGTCGTCCACCAGCACCCCCACCACCAGGGACAGCGCCAGCAGGGTGATGGTGTTGAGCGAATAGTCCAGCAGCCACATGGCCAGGAAGGCCGGCAGGATGGACAGCGGCAAGGCAGCGGCGGACACCAACGTGGCCCGCCAGTCGCGCAGGAACAACCACACCACCACCACCGCCAGCGCCGCGCCTTCCAGCAGCAGATGCATCGAGCCTTCGTAGTTCTCCTCGATGGGTGTCACCGTGTTGGACACCTCCTGGATCTTCACGTCCGGATGCTGGCCGGAGAACTTCTGGATGGCCTGGCGGATGCCCTTGGCCACATCCACGTCGGAGAAACCCCGCGAGCGCGTGACCTGGAAGGCCACCACCCGCTGACCGTCACGCAGCGCAATGGAGGAGCGGTCCGCATAACTGTCACTGATGCGCGCGACCTGATCCAGCCGCACATAACGTCCATCGGACAGCGGCAGGGTGATGGCGGCAATGTCTGCCGGCGTGGCCACGGTGCCGATGGTGCGCACCGACTGACGCATGCCCCCCAGCTCCCCTTGCCCGCCGGAACTGTCCTTCTGCACGGCCTTGAGCTGGTTGGAGACGTCGGACGGTGTTACGCCCAGGCCGGCCATCAGCGTGGGTTGCAGGTCCACATGCACCTCGCGGTCCACACCGCCCACACGTGACACCGAGGCCACGCCCTTCACCCCCAGCATCGCCTTGGTGATGTCGTTGTCGACGAACCAGGAGAGGTCCTGTTCGTCCATTCGGTCGGAGTCCAGCGTGTAGGTGAGCAGCGCGGACGAGGCCGTGGTGACCTTGGAGACGGTTGGCGAGGCCATGCTGGCGGGCAGGTCCGCCTTGGCACTGTCCACCGCATTGCGGACCTCGTTAAGGGCCTCCTCGGTGTTCTTGTCGATGTCAAAGCTGACGCTGATGCTCACCGAGCCATCGGTGATGGTGGTGGTGATGTGGTCGAGCTTGGTGAGGGAAGCGAGCTTGTCCTCGATCTTGCGGGCGACTTCGGTCTCCAGCTGCGACGGCGCGGCGCCTTCCAGCGAGGCGGAGACCTGGATGGTCGGCAGATCCATGTCCGGGAAATCCTGGACCTTGAGCTTGCCGAAGCCGATCAGGCCGATGACGGACAGGAGGATGAACAGCAGAACCGAGGGAACCGGATTCCGGATGGACCAGGCGGAGACATTCATGAATGGGTCCTCAGCGAGCGGTAGCGGTTGAGGCCGCGGGTGCCGAGGCGCCCGAGCGGGCCGGGGCCGCCGACACCACCGTCACGGTAGCGCCATCCGACAGGAAGGCACCGCCACTGGCCACCAGGCGCGCCTCCGGTGCCACCCCGTCCAGCACTTCCACCCGGTCCTTGAGACGGCGGCCGATGGTCACCGGCAGGCTCTTCACCTTGTTGTCCTGGCCAATCTGGTAGACGTAGTTGCGGCCATCGCGCTGGACCAGCGCGGTCTGCGGAAGCGTCCGTGCGGGCCGATCCGGCAGCTCCAGCGCGCCCTTGCCGAACATGCCCACCTTGGCGGGGCTGTCCGTGGGCAGGCTCACATACACGAGCCCGCGTCCGGTGCTCGTGCTCAGCACCGGCCCCACCAGCCTCACCTTGCCCTGCACGGCGCGCCCGTCCGGCAAGGTCACCGAGGCCCGTTGGCCCTCGTGCAACTGCGCGAGCTGCTGGGCATCCACCTCGGCCTGCCATTCCACGCGGCTCTGGCGCACCAGGCGGAACATCTCCGTGCCGGCGCTGACCACATTGCCAAGAATGCCGGTGCGGGTCGAGACCATGCCGTCGTCCGGCGCCACGATGCGGGTCTGGCGCAGCTTGAGTTCGGTCGACGCCAGGTCAGCCTTGGCGGAAGCCAGGCTGGCGCGGGCGGTCGCTTCGGTGATGCGGTAATCGTCGATGCTCTGAGCCGACAGACCGCCGGTGCCTTCCACCATCTTCGCGCGGCGGACGTTGGACACGGCCTGTTCCAGCGTCGCCTGGGCTTGCGCCACGGTGGCCTGCTGCTTGTGCAGGTCGTTCATCAGGCTGTCGTCGGCCAGTCGGGCCATCAGTTGGCCGCGCTTCACGCGGGCGCCGACATCCACCAGCAGTTCGGCCACACGCAGTCCGCCGGTTTCAGGGGCGACGATCACCTCCTGCCAGGCGGCCAAGGCACCGTTGGCCTGCACGGTCTGAGGCCATTGCTGGGACGTGAGCGAGACCGCTTCCACCGACAGCACGCTCGGTGGCTGGGTGGTGCCTCCCTTGGCAGCGTCGCCGCCCGGCTTGCCGCAAGCGGTCAGCGCCAGCAAGAGGGCCGCAGAGATCGATGCGGCGGCGAGTGGATGGAAGGAGCGGGGGGAGCGGAGAGCACGGGTCATTGGGAGGTCTTGTCTTGGCGCGTCGTTGCGGCGCTGGGCATCAGCGCGGAGGCGGTGTTGTCGGTGGCGGGCAGGTCGGGCGTCCAACCGCCCCCCAGGGCCTTGTACAGGGCGATCCAGTAACTCACCCGGTTCTGCTGCAGCGTGACATCGTTGATCTCGGCGGTGAGGGCGGATCGCCGCGCTTCTTCCAGGCTCAGCAGGCTGACGGTGCCGGCACGCCAGTTGGCTTCGGTCGCGTTGAAGTACTCGCGATAGGCCTCGGCGGCCTGATGCGTCTCGTCGGCGCGCTGCACGGCGCTGTCCAGGTTGACCAGCGCCTGCTCCACTTCCTTCACGGCTGTGCGCACGCCGGCCTGGTAGCCAGCCCAGGCGCTGTTGTAGCTGGCCTGTGCGCTGGTGACGGCGGCGCGGCGCTTGCCGGCATCAAAGATCGGCAGCGACAGCGACGGGCCGAAGGACCAGGTCGAATAGCTGCTGGCGCCGGAGGTGTGGGCACGGCCGATGGACCCGGACAAGGAGATGCTGGGATACAGATCTGCCTGCGCCGCGCCGATCTCCGCGCTGCTGGCGGCCAGTTCGCGCTCCAGGGAAGCCAGGTCCGGGCGCTGGCGCAAAGCATCCGCCGGCACCTCGGTCACCCGCAGGCCGGTCGGGGCGGGAATGCCACGGTGGGCGGCCGACAGCACCGTCATCACTTCCGGTTCGTCATGCCCCGTGAGGGAGACCAGGGACTTCACCAGCAGCGCACAGGAGGCCCGCTGGTTGATGGCAGAGGCTCGGGCGCTGGCCAGGCTGGCGCGAGCCAGCGCACCGTCGGCCGACGCGCTGAGCCCGGCACGCACCATGTCGGCCGTGGCCTTCTCGGTCGCGGTCTGTGAGACGAGTTCCCGCTCATAGGCTTCGGCCAGCAGCACACAGGACCGGTATTGGACGTAGGTGTCCGCCACTTCAGCGGCCAGCGACACGCGGGCGTCATGCCAGTCGGCAATGCGGGCATCGATGCGGGCGGCGGCCGCTTCATTGTTGCGGCGCAGCTTGCCAAAAAGATCCAGCTCCCAGGAGGCATCCAGCCCCACGCTGCTGGTGGTGGAGAGGGACGTGGCGCTGCCGCCCAACTGGCTGCGGCTGCGGGTGCTGCTGGCAGAACCGGTC
Organism: Roseateles sp. SL47; assembly: GCF_026625885.1. Classification (NCBI taxonomy): domain Bacteria; kingdom Pseudomonadati; phylum Pseudomonadota; class Betaproteobacteria; order Burkholderiales; family Sphaerotilaceae; genus Roseateles; species Roseateles sp. SL47. Next base: position 1,339,687 of record NZ_CP113068.1, read on the forward strand.
AGGGACGGCAGGCCTGCCGCCTGATCCGTGGTGAGCGTGGCACGCGCCTTCTCGATGCTGGCCCAGGCCTGCACCAGCGATGTGCTGCGCGCCTCGGCCCAGCCGATGAGCCGTGTCATGGACGGGTCGTCGAACTGGCTCCACCAGTCGCGCAATGCATCGCTGCTGCCACGATGCGGCAGCGGGGCCTGCCACTGCACCGCCGTCTGCGGGGCCGGCGCCTGATATGTGGGGCCAACAGCGCAGCCGGTGACCGCCAGGGCCAGCAGGCTCGACAGGCACGCAAGGGCGACGGGCACCAGCCGTTGTCTCCGACCGATTGATTGAATACTGAACATGGATTCCACCTATTGGCGTGATGCTAGGGAAGCCTGTCGTTAAGCGGTAGCCCGAAGCGTTAAGCTGGGTAAAACATTTCAAAAGAGCTGCAGGTGGTGTGCAGAAGTTCCGCAGCGGCGGTATTCCGGCTGATACTCGCGCCTCTCAGCGGTGAGACATTCAGGGATGAGCCAGGTATTACTGATCGACGATGACATCGACCTGACGGCCATGCTCTCGCAGTTCCTGATTCGTGAAGGGTTTCAGGTCAGCGCGGTGCACGATGGCGAGGCCGGTGTGGCCCAAGCCTTGGCCAGCGACTACAGCATCATCGTGATGGACATCATGATGCCCAAGCTGTCGGGCATCGAGGCGCTGCGGCGCATTCGCGCCAGCTCCAACGTGCCGGTGATGATGCTCACCGCGCGCGGTGACAACATCGACCGGATCGTCGGCCTGGACATGGGGGCGGACGACTATGTGTCCAAACCGTTCACGCCCGGCGAGCTGGTGGCCCGCATTCGCGCCATCCTGCGCCGGGTGGAGAGCCGCGACCCTGCTGCGGCGGCGCCGGCGTCCACCCACGGTGCCCGGTCCAGTGCCTCCAAGGCCCTGCAGGCCGGTGGGCTGACGCTGATGCCGGGCAGCCGCAAAGCCCTCTGGCGCGGTGAGGCGCTGGAGTTGACCGGCACTGAGTTTTCTCTGCTGGAGGTGCTGGCGCGCCATGCCGGTCAGCTCATCAGCAAACAGGACATCTCGCTGCAGGCCTTTGGCAAGCCATTGGGTCGCTTTGATCGGCGGATCGATGTCCACATCAGCAGCATTCGCCAGAAGCTGGGTGCGCGTGAGGACGGCCAGTCCTGGATTGAAAGTGTCCGGGGGCGGGGCTACCAGTTGCTGGAGGACTGACCATGGCGACGGCGCGAGGACTTGGCCGGCTCTTCTGGAAATTCTTCCTGGCCCAATGGCTGGCCACCGGGCTCACGGTCGTCTGCATCTCCACCTACTTCCGCCTGGCCGGGGTCAGTCCGCATCATCCCGAAGATCCGCTGCTGTTCGGGGTGATTCCCATCGTGCCGCTGGGCAGCGCATTGCTCACCATGTTTGTCAGCAGTGCCGGGCTGGCCTGGTATTTGTCGCGGCCGCTGCGGGAGCTGAGTTGGGCCCTGCGCCGGGTGGCCGATGGCCATCTGGAGACCCGTGTGGTGGAACGCATGGGGTCACGGCGCGATGAGGTGGTGGATGTGGCGGCGGAGTTCGACCGCATGGCACTGCGTCTGCAGGAACTGACGAAGTCCCGCGTCATGCTGATTCACGACGTTTCCCATGAACTGCGTTCGCCGCTGGCCCGGCTGCAGGTGGCCGTGGGCTTGCTGCGTCAGGAGCCCTCGCAGCGGGAGTCGATGCTGGGCCGCATTGAGCGCGAAGTGGGGCGCCTGGACGGACTGATCGACGAGTTGATGACCTGGCACCGCCTGGAAGCTGGCGCGTCCATGCCGCCGACCACGCGGGTGGACATGGTGGAACTGCTGCACGCGATTGCCGAAGACGCCCAGTTTGAGGCTGCGGCGATTGGCAAGTCGGTGGTGATCGAGGCCCCCGGCGCCTTCGTGACCGACGTGCATGCGGAGCTGCTGTACCGGGCGCTGGAAAACGTGGTGCGCAATGCAGTGAAGTTCACCGCTGCCGGGACCGAGGTCGGCATTTCCGCCCACCTGAACGCGGATGCATGGGTGTGCATCGTGGAGGACCGCGGCCCGGGTGTCCCGGCCTCCATGCTGGAGACGATCTTCGAGCCGTTTGCGCGCGTGGCCGGGTCGGAAGGCGTGCATGGGGTGGGGCTGGGCCTGGCCATTGCGCGGCGTGCCATCAGCCTGCATGGCGGAACCATCAGCGCCGAGCTTCGCGAAGGCGGGGGGCTTTGTTTCCGGTTGGCCTTGCCGCAGCGTTGATTTACCCAGCCTAACATTGATGAACAGTGGTGAACCGACTGCGAACGTAGCATCGGGAGGTTCCCCACTGATCCTGTGCCAGCAGCGTGTGCCATGCAAGAGAAACTTCGCCGTTCGCTGGCCTTCTGGCGGGACTGGATGGTGGTGACGCTGGAGATCTTTCTACGGGCGGCACTGCTGCTCTTCTGGCTGTGGCAACTGTTTTATCTGGTCGGACTGGTGTGCAGCGATTGAGCCGGTCTCCGGCGTCCTTGCCGACTCCGGTGTGCGATCACGGATCCCTGACCAGGAAGACCATGAAGTCAGTGTCGGGCAGAGCGTCGAAGTCGAAATGGTCCTTCGTCTGCGGGTCCTCGATCAGGATGCCGTCATGGACCACCGTGGCCAGCACAAAGTGGGCCGGGAACCGGACCACAAACGTCATGTGTTGATGGTCCGGTGTCTTCAAGATGCCCTCTTTCAGCGCTTGCTTGCTGAGGTTGACAAAAAGGTCACCGACGACCCGGTTGGCTTTGTGCAAGGCAAGGCGCAGTTGCTCTGGTGTCGTGCCGGCGTTGTCCATCCCGCTGCCCAGGTTGGCCTGGGCCATGGCCTTGCACACCTGATCCGCACTCTCCGCGCCCAGCAGTCGGGCCAGTACACAGTAACCGCAATTGCCCGCATAGGCGGATGGATTGACATCGCCGGTGTCGTCCCCCCGGTACAGCGCGTCCGTGGCGGCCTCTTTGCGGGCGTTAGGGCTGAGGGATTGCACCATGCTCTGCATGATCTCGATGTCTTCGTTGCTGACCTCGATCCACTTGGAGGTTTTTGTGGCGCTGTAAGGAATCGACAGCCACAGCTTGGCGGTGTCCGTGCCATGAATGGTGATGGGATGCTCCGCGAGATGGCTAAGCACGGCCTGCGCATAGTGCACCGGGAAGTTGGTGGGGTCCCGAGGTTCGCCTTCGAAGGTGCTGGTGTCCGAGACGCGCATGCGCTGGACGGGGGCGGTGTCCTGCGTAGCGTGCGCGACCGGCGGCCGAGCCTGGTCCGCCAGTGATTGCAGGCGCTGGATCAGCCGCGTTTGCCCACTGTGATCGGCCATCGATTGCACCACCTGCTGTGCGGTTGAGCCTGGCATGCCGCGCGATGCGCCCCGCTCGGTGCTGGTCGGATGGTCCTGGTGATGCTGGCGGCGTTGAAGTGCCTTGCGAAGCGGGGAACGTGACATGCACACCAATCTACGGAGTGCTGCTGTCCGTTGCCATCCGACGGGAACTGATTTCTGGCTTCCGAATTGCGGAGTCGGCACTGGTGAGACCCGACCCTGGTGCCGCCTTCAATGCAGCGGAGGTGCCCTTCATCAGTGCGGCGTCCCGGGCGCCTGCTGCCATCACCTCGGCCATCACCTGCGTCTGCAGCTCGAAATACGGGTTGAACGTCAGCCGCGCATGCACCTTGCCGGGCTCGGTGTAGCCCCAGTCGGAATACCAGACTTCGGCCCCTTGCAGGCAGGCCTGGATGGCCGCACCGTCGCGGCTGTTGCGACACAGCTTGAGCGAACCCTCGCGCCCATACAGCGGGTTGTCCGGGGAAAACAGCACGCCCATGTGGGAGAACTGGCTGATACGCCATTGCGGCAAGGCATCCGGCCGGGTGATCACCCGGGTGTCGCCCTGCGTGGGCGGCGGCTGCCGACCGTACCAGATCAGCCGGCTGGCAGGATGGGTGAAGCGCTGGTGGAAGGCCTGCGCTGCATGCGAGACATCCACCACCGAATCACTGGCCGCCAGCACCATCAACACCGGCCGGTCAAAGCGGCGTGTGTCCAGATGCTCTTGCGCCAACTGGCTGGTGCGGTAGAACTGGGCAAATCCATTGGTCGGCACCATGGAATAACGCACCGGCAGCGCATCGGCCGCTGGCGATGGATCAATCAGCCAGGGTCGGACATGGCTCAGCACCGGGGCCAGCCAGGCCAGCGGGACGGACGAGCGGAAGGCCGGTGAAAAGAGCAGCAAGCCGGCGACGTCGGGCTGGCGATAGGCGTAATCCAGCACCAGGTTCGCGCCGGTCGAAAAGCCCCCCAGATAGAGAACGCCCGCATCCCGGCGCAGCAGCGCGGCCTGCTCCTCCACCACATCGCGCCAGGCTTGCATGCTCACATGGAGCATGTCGCCGGGCTGGGTGCCGTGGCCGGGCAGCAGCACCGTGCGGGCCAGAAAGCCCTGGCGCGCCAGGGCCTCGCCGACATCGTGGAAGGACCATGGCGAGTCACCCAGGCCGTGAACCAGCAGCACGCCGCCCCGGATCGTTCCTTCAGGGCGCCATTCCTGCGGCGCATTCAGGCGGGCTTCTTCCTCGGCGCGGTCGCCCCGGTAGGCGCGCCCGGCCCGAAGCGTCTGCAGCGCCTCCTGCCGATACTCGTCAAAGCTGGCATGGGCTGGCGGTTTGACGGGCACCACCGATGTGGCGCAGCCACCCATCACCACGGCCAGCGTCAGGGCCAGCGCCAGCAGCGAAGCGAACCGGACCCTGTAGCTCATGTGGCCCCCCTGCGGCGGTCAGGCGGAGGGACAGTACACAGCGGTGGGATCGGGGTCCTGGTCATCGTCGGTTTCGAAGGAGAGGTGGGTGTCAGAGAGACCGCTGATTCACCCGCTGGGACAAGGTCTCAGCGCTTTCCTTGCGTTCACTGTAGCGGTCTACCAGGTAGTCGCCCAGGTCGCGGGTGAGCAGCGTGAACTTCATCAGTTCTTCCATCACGTCCACCACACGGTCGTAGTAGGACGACGGCTTCATTCGCCCCTCTTCGGTGAACTCCGCAAACGCCTTGGCGACGGACGACTGGTTCGGGATGGTCAGCATCCGCATCCAGCGCCCCAGCACCCGCATCTGGTTCACCGCATTGAAGCTTTGCGACCCCCCGGACACCTGCATGACCGCCAGTGTCTTGCCCTGGGTCGGGCGCACCGCACCGGCATTGAGCGGAATCCAGTCTATCTGCGCCTTCATCACTCCCGTCATCGCACCGTGCCGCTCCGGGGAGCACCACACCATGCCCTCGGACCAGGCGGCGAGCTGGCGAAGCTCCTGCACCTTGGCATGGGAGTCCTCCGCATCGTCGGGCAGCGGCAGGCCGGAGGGATGGAAGATCTTCACCTCCGCGCCCATGGCCTGCAGCAGACGCGCCGCTTCGAAGGTCAGCAGCCGGCTGTAGGACCGGGCGCGCAGCGACCCATACAGCATCAGGATGCGCGGACGGTGCCGCGCGGGCGCGGGCACCACGAGGCGCGCCGGATCCGGCACATGAAAGAGGTCCGGCTGCAGCGCCGGAAAGGTCATGTCAAGCTCCTGCACGCCGCGCTCCTTGTTCGTACCAGGCCTGGGACCGGTTCACCACCGCCACCACGGCCAGCATCACCGGCACCTCGATCAGCACCCCCACCACCGTGGCCAGCGCAGCGCCGGACTGAAAGCCGAAGAGGCTGATGGCCGTGGCCACCGCCAGTTCAAAGAAGTTGCTGGCGCCAATCAGTGCCGACGGCCCGGCCACGCAGTGCTGCACGCCCATGCGGCGGTTGAGCACATAGGCCAGCCCTGAATTCAGCACCACCTGAAGCAGGATGGGCACGGCCAGCAGCGCGATGACGATGGGCTGCTCCACAATGCGCTCCCCCTGGAAGGCAAACAGCAGCACCAGCGTGAGCAGCAGCGCCAGAATGGAGAACGGGCCCAGCCGTGCCACCACCGCCTGAAAGTGATCCGTACCGCGCCGCAGCAGACGGCGACGCCACAGCTGCGACAAGATCACCGGCACCACGATATAGAGCCCCACCGAGCTCAGCAGCGTCTCCCATGGCACGTGGATGGAGGAAAGCCCCAGCAGCAACGCCACGATGGGCGCAAACGCCACCACCATGATCGCGTCATTGAGCGCCACCTGCGACAAGGTGAAATACGGGTCACCCTTGCACAGTTGGCTCCAGACAAACACCATCGCGGTACAGGGGGCTGCGGCCAGCAGGATCAGCCCGGCCACATAGCTGTCCAACTGGTCCGCCGGCAGCCAGCCCGCAAAGACATGGCGAATGAACAACCAGCCCAGCAGCGCCATCGAGAAGGGTTTCACCGCCCAGTTGATGAACAGCGTGACGCCAATGCCCCGGGCATGGGCCTTGACCTGCCCGAGTGCCGCGAAGTCGATCTTCAGCAGCATCGGGATGATCATCACCCAGATCAGCAGGCCCACCGGCAGGTTGACCTGGGCCACTTCCCAACGGGCAATCGCCTGGAAAGCGCCCGGGAACGCCTGGCCCAGGGCCACGCCCACGGCAATGCACAGCGCGACCCAGAGGGAGAGATAGCGTTCGAAGAAGCCGATGCCAGGGGGGGCGGATGGGCCGGACATCCCGGACCTGGCGGGATCGGCGGCGCGGGTGGAGCGGGCTTGGGCGGTCGTGCGGGTCGTTTTCATGAGCTCAGCAATCGCAACGGGAGGTATCAGAAGCCACCGAACACGCAGTTCCCTGACAACAGTTCTCGGTGAGATATCCAATCAGCGCGTTCATCCGCCCGTAGGCCGCGCGGTAAATGAGATGGCGGCTGGCCCGCTCCTGCGTCACCAGGCCGGAGGCCAGCAGTTCCTTCAGGTGAAAGGACAGCGTGGCCGGCGCCACGCCCAGCGCCTCCTGGATAGCCCCCGGGGTCAGGCCCGCTTCTCCCACCACCACCAGGGCCCGAAATACCTGCAGGCGCAGCGGTTGGGCCAGGGCGCCCAGCGCCCGGACAGCATCGTTTTCTTCCATATTTAAAGAATAGTGGAAATGTCAGCGTCCGGCCATCCGTGCTCAATAAAATTTCGAAGCCGACACCGGCGTGACACGCACGCCATGCCCGGCACGAAAGCGGGAAACACCGCCGCTCTCCAATCTTCCAGTCCTTTCATGGAGTTGGAACATGCGATTGAAGAGTTTGGCGATGGGCCTGAGCCTGGTGGCCACCCTGGCGCTGGTGGCCGGTTGTGGTGGCAGTGACGACAAGGCGAAGGTGCGCCTGCTCAATGCGAGCATTGGCAGCACCTCATTGGATCTGGCCGTGGGTGACGATGAGACCGTCGTCACCAGCGGGTTGGCTTACGCCACGGTGGGCGACTATGAAAATGTCGACCCGAGTGATTCCCTGCTGGAGATCCAGAATTCGACCAGCGGTGCAACCCTGGTCTCCACCACGCCCACGCTCTCGACCAGCGACAAATACACACTGATCGCCTACGGCGTCAGCGGCTCGGTGAAGAGCGCGCTCATCACCGAGACGGAAGACACCCCCGACAGCGGCAAGTCCAAGCTCCAGATCCTGAACCTGGCTCCGGACGCCGGCTCGCTGGACGTGTATGAGACGGCCACCACCGACACCACCCTGGCGGATGCCGCCACCCTGGCCAGCAGCATTTCCAGCGGTTCGGGCTCCGGCTATTTGTCGATCAAGTCAGGCACCTACCGTCTGGTGATCACCGCTGCCGGTGAAACCTCCGACGTGCGCCTGGAGATCGCCTCCATCACGCTGCCGGACAAGGGCGTCTCCACCCTGATCCTCACCGGCTCCAACGGCGGCCTGCTGGTGAATGGCATGCAATTGGTCCAGAAGGGTTCGCTGACCAATCTGCCCAACAGCTATGCACGGGTGCGTGTGGTGTCCGGCCTGTCCAGTGGCTCGATCAGCACGTCGCTGGGCAGCACCCAGCTGCTGTCCTCGTCCACCTCGCCGGCCATCGGCGCCTACACCAAGGTGACGGCCGGCACGACCGCAGTCAGCATGACAGTCAACGGCGCCTCCGTCACGGTGAGCGCCCCCACGCTGGTGGCGGGGTATGACTACACACTGCTGGTGTATGGGGACGCTGCTGCCCCGACCGCCACCCTGTTGACCGATGACAACAAGCTGCCCACCAGCTCCACCTACGCCAAGATCCGGCTGCTCAATGGCCTGAGCACCAACACGGCGGAGATGACGCTGTATGTGGACTACTCGGCCAAGGCCAGCGGTGTGGCGCAAGGGTATGCCTCCACGCCGGTGCAGATGACGGCCACCACCGATTCGCTGGTGACGGTCAACTCCACGGCCTCGTCCACCCCGCTGTTCAGCCAGACGGATACCGACATCCTGGCGCAGGGCGTCTACACCGTCTTCCTGCTGGGGGATGGCACCAGTGCCTCCACCGTGTCGGCCTCGCTGGTCAAGGAGCGGTAAGCGCAGCGGTTTTCACTGACCGAATCTGAAAGGGGCCTTCGGCCCCTTTTTTAATGCCCTCCGGATCAAGCTTGAAGGCTTGGTGGCGTGGAATTCAGTGCGGGGCTCCAATCTCCTGGCCTATCTCCTGGCATATCTCCCGCCAATCAGGGTGCAGAATATGTATCAATATCTCACGAAGCCACCAAGAGATATCGTGTCCATCCAGAATAAATCGGGCGATTGACAGGCCAGATAAACATTCAGCAAAGTCATCCGACGAGCCAGCAAACCCTGCGCAGCCTGTAGGACGCAATAGCATCGCGACGGACATCTTCACACCCGGAACGGGTCAGCAACACTCAGGCGCCATCGCGTCTGGATCGACACACGAATTCACCCGCTCGCAACGAAATACCAGGCAGCAATATTTCTCCCATCTTGTTTACCAATATCCGTCCCCAAATCCTTGTGATGAATCTCACATCCGACGGATGACCTGGATGAACGGACAACACCTCATGAATACTCGCTCCAGAATTTTGGTGACTGGAGTTATTCATGCAACGACGCCCACATCCCCTTCCTGACAGCGCCCATTTCTATCCGATCAGAAACAAAACAAATGGTTTCACCCTGATCGAGCTGATGGTGGTCGTGGCCATCATCGGCGTCCTGCTGGCCGTGGCCCTGCCCGCCTACAAGGACTATGTCGTGCGCGGCGCCCTGACCGATGCCATCACCGGCCTGACCAACACCCGGGCCGACATGGAGCGCTACTTCCAGGACTTCCGCACCTATCAGGCGGTGGGCACCACGGCCTCGCCGCCGTGCTCGTCCAGCGGCACCACCGTGGGCAAGTTCTCCATCACCTGCACCACGGCAGCCACCACCTATGTGCTGACCGCCACAGGAACCTCGGGGTCGCCGGTCACCAATGTCATCTACACGGTGACCCAGGCAGACGCCAAGTCCACCACCTTTCCCACCAGCCTGACGAGCACCGGCTGGACCAGCTGTTCCACCAAGTGGATCACGCGCAAGGGGGACACATGCTGACCCTGCGCCGATCCGCGCATGGCCTCACGCTGTTGGAACTGATGGTCGTGGTGGCCATCATCGCGATGGCCATGGCACTGGCCATGCCGGGACTGCGGGCGTGGTCCGCCAATGCGCAGTTGCGCAGTACCGCCACCAGCCTGCAAGTGGCCATTCGTCAGGCCCAGGGCGAGGCGGTGCGTACCTTCCGGCAGGTGGTGTTCTTCCGCACCACCGCCACCACCTGCACCGGCAGCGAAGCGGCATCGGCCAGCGGTACCCGTTGGGTCATCAAGCTGCTGCCACGCGTGTCCACCGACACCGCTTCCGCCCCCTACTGCGGCAGCTTGACCGACAACGCGCCCACCATTGCCGTCGCGGGCCCCACCGCCCTGTGCTTCAACGGTCAGGGGCGTCCCACGGCGCTGGATGCCACCACCACCGGCGTCGGGGTGGCCTGCACCACCGGCAACGGCTCCCAGGTCATCTATGCCTTCTCCTCCACCACCAACACGGCCGACCTGAAGAAGCTGCAGGTCTGGGTGACGCTCGGTGGCTCGGTGAGGACCTGTGAATCCACCCGCGCCCTGTCCGACACCGTGCCGGACGGGTGCCCCACCGCCAATCTGGCCTCCACGCAATGAGTCGCCGCATCGCCCCCTCCGCCTCGTGCCGCCAGGGCCGCGGCATGACCCTGATCGAGGTGCTCTGCGCCATCCTGGTGATGACCTCCGGCCTGCTCGGCCTGATGACGCTGATGGCCCGGGCCTCACAGGCCACGCTCGCCACCGACGACGCCCAGCGCGCCGCCTCGCTGGCCAATGAGCTGGCCACCGAGATGTGGCTGCAGGGCACGGTTTCATTGCCCAGTGCCACCGTGGCCGCCTGGAACACCCGTGTGGGCGACGCCACCGGCATGGGGCTGCCCAAGGGCGCAGGCACGGTGACCGTGGATGCCAACCAGGTGGCCCGCATCACCATCACCTGGACACCGCCAGGCCCGACGCCCGCCAACTCCCTCACCTCGCGCCAGTACTTCACCGACGTGCGCCTCAACAACTGACCATGATGCTGCCTCGCTGCTGTACGCACCGCCCGCGCCTCGCTCTGCATGAGCAGCGCGGCTTCTCGCTCATCGAGCTGATGGTCTCCATCGTGATCGCGTTGGGGATGATCGTCACCATGGGCGTGGTGATGGGCAAGTTCGAATCGGCCAAACGCGAAGGCGCGTCGTCCTCGGACCTGTCCTCCACCGCCGCCTATCTCAGCTATGACCTGGATCGCCAGATCCGCAATGCCGGCTCCGGCTTCAGCACTGCGTATTCGGAGGTGTTTGGCTGCGAGTTGACGGTGTCCAGGGACGGCGCGCAGATCCTGCCGTCGCTCCAGGCCTTCCAGGCGCCGTTTGCCAGTGTGCCCACCACCTTGCGCATGGTGCCGTTGATGGTGTTTCCCGGCATCGGCCCCAACACCGCCAAGTCGGATGTGCTGCAGTTGATGGCGGGCACCGCCGGGATCGGCGAGGTGGCCACCCAGGTGCGGGTGAACAGTGTGCAGACCAACACGCTGCGTGTGACCGCCGCCACCGGCCTGCAGGCCAATGACCTGCTGCTGATCAGCGAGTCGTCTCGCCCCTGCATGCTGGAGCAGGTGAGCTCTGCCTATGTGGCCAACAACCAGCAGGTGGATCTGGCCGGCAGCTTCTATGCGTCGGTCATCAATGGTCAGGCACTGAATGACCGCTCCACCGGCGCCTATGCGCATGCCATGAGCATGGGCAATGCCAGCAATGGCAATCGCCCCCGCTTCTTCCTGCTGGGGCTGAACGCCAGCAACCAGCTGGTGCGGTATGACCTGCTGCGCGTCGGCAACCTCGGCAGCAGCCTCGACCAGGGCGTGCCCATCGCCGAAGGCGTGATGGACATGAAGGTGCGTTATGGGGTGGACACCAGTGCCACGCCGGACGGCACGGTGGACACCTGGGTCACGCCCAGCGACACCAACTACAACGTCAGCACGCTCAACACCGCCACCTCCCAGGCGCAGCTGATTCGCGTGCTGGCCGTGAAGATCGACCTGGTGCTGCGCGCCGACACCATCGAGAAGGACACCGTGGCGCCGCCCACGCTCACGCTGTTTGCGGGGCTGTCCTCCAGCCTGCAGGCCACCTACACCGTCACCGATCGCTACCGCCGCCATGTGGTGGTGGAGATCACCGTGCCCATCCGCAATGCGCTCGCCAACAGCGGCCGCTCCACCCCGATCTGACCCCCTTCCTCCCATGCCTTCCCAGCTGCCCCAACGCGAACGCGGCGTGATCATGGTGATTGCGCTGATCACGCTGGCCATCATGATGATCGGTGCCGTGGCCGCCCTGCGGTCGATGTCGGCCTCGCTCAGCATGGCCGGCAACATCGGCTTCAAACGCGACATGGCCAATCAGGCCGAACGCGCCATCCGTGCCGCCATGACGGCGCTGAATTCGTCGTCGGCCGATCTCACCGCCAGCCAGACGTCCCTCAACTACAGCGCGGCCATGCTGTCCACCTCGGTGGAGTCCATCCCGACCGTGCTGCTGGGCAGCTCACCGTCCACCGTGGGCGGTTATGGCGTGGCCGGCAATGTCATCGACCTCACGTCTGCGAGCAGCAGCAGCACCACCGTGCCGCTCAACATGAAGCTCTATTACGTGGTGGACCGGCTCTGCCAGAGCGCCGGGGCCATGTCGTCGGACACCTGCCTCACGTCGTCGTCCCTGACCCAGGGCGGGAAGAAAGTCGGTGGGCTGACCGAAGAACCGAAGCCGGTCTATCGGGTCACCGTGCGGGTGGATGGCCCGCGGGATTCCCAGTCGTTCTACCAGGCCACTTTCAGCAATTGAGGCGCCTTCCCATGCACAGCAATCTTCACCTCGTGTCCCGACCGCTGATGATGGTGGCCGGCGCCCTGCTGCTGGCCGGTGCCGCCGCAGCCCAGACCACGCTGGGCAACCAGCCGGTGTTCTCATCGGTGGCGGTACCCGGCAATGTGGCGCTGACGCTGTCGGTGGAATATCCCACCGCCGTGAGCAATGCCCATATCGACACGACCTACACACCGTCGTCCACCTACATCGGCTACTTCGATCCGGCCAAGTGCTACACCTACACCTACAGCAGCACGGAGACGAGCCGCTACTTCCAGCCGGCGGGCAATGCCAGCAGCCATGTCTGCAGCGGCAAATGGAGCGGCAACTTCCTGAACTGGGCGACGATGCAGACCATCGACCCCTACCGCTGGGCCCTGACCGGCGGCTATCGGACGACCGACACCAGCACCACCACCATCATCGAGAAGGCCTACGCCACCGGCCAGGGCACCACCAGCGAGTTTCCGGACCGCACGCTGTCGGTCGCCTCCACCATCAGCGGAGCCACGCCGTTCTCCTGGAGCGCGCTGAAGCTGCGCATCCAGGGATTGGGCAACCGCCTGCGCTTCACGAGCACCGGGGACAACAACAGCAGCAGCACGACCGCCACCGCCTACGGCTCCACGACCACGGTGAGTGCCAAGACGGTTTATGAGGTCAGCGTGCGGGTGAAGGTGTGTGACACCACCTCCGGCGCGGGTGATCTGGAAAGCAACTGCGTCAAGTACGACTCCGGCTACTACAAGCCGGAAGGCCTGATCCAGAAGTACTCGCAGAAGATCCGCTTTGCCGCCTTCGGTTATCTCAATGACGCGACGCTCACCCGGGACGGCGGCGTGTTGCGCGCCCGCATGAAATATGTGGGGCCGCAGCAGCCGGTGCCCGGCTCCGATGCCATCACCAACACGGCCGCCGAATGGAGCGGCACCACCGGTGTGATGGTGACCAACCCGGACAGTACCGATGCCAGCACCACCGCATCGGCCTACGGCATCACCATCAGCAACAGCGGGGTGATAAACTACGTCAACAAGTTTGGCGAGATCACCCCGGGCAGCTACAAGAGCTACGACCCGGTGGGCGAGCTGTACTACGCGGCGCTGCGCTACTACCGCAACCTGGGCAATGTGACGGAATGGTCCAGTGCCGGTTCGGCGAGCACCGCCAGCAAGACCACCTATGCCGACGGCTTCCCGGTGATCACCAGCTGGGGTGACCCCATCCTCTACTCCTGCCAGAAGAACTTCATTCTGGGCATCGGCGACGTCAACACCCATGCGGACCGCAATGTGCCTGGCGCCACTGGCAGTGCCGAACCGAGCCAGCCCTCGGCAGTGAAGGCCGACACCGCCCTGGATGCGGTGAAGTGGACCAACAAGGTCGGTGTGCTGCATGGTCTCGGGTCGTCCCTGGGCACCACCTCACCCTACAACAGCTGCTGCAACTACAACGGCGCGCTGATGGCGGGCATGGCTTACTACGCCAACACCCAGGACCTGCGCAGCGATCTGGACGGTACCCAGACCATCAAGACCTACTGGCTGGATGTGATGGAGTACCAGACCTACAAGAGCAACAACCAGTTCTACCTGGCCACCAAGTACGGCGGCTTCACCGTGCCGAGCGGCTGGGACGCCCTGGGCACCACCACCGACATTCCCCAGAGCTCCTGGCATTCCGGGGCCAGCACCGACGTGGTGGGCACCCAGCTGCGGCCGGACACCTACTACATCGCCTCCAAGGCGGACACGATGGTGAGCAGCCTCTCCAGCGCCTTTGCCAGCATTGCCACCGACATCGCCGCCTACACCTCGTCGTTTGACACGGCGTCCGACACGGTGGATAGCGGCAGTGCGTCCTACGCCAGCTCCTACGACTCCAGTGGCTGGACCGGCGATGTGACCGCCTACACCATCAACAGTGTGGCCACGCCCGTGACCTACACCCAGGCGTGGAAGTTCAGCGCCCAGTTGGCGGCGCAGATGGGCAGCGCCGGGACCGGCTGGGATACGGCGCGCTACATCGTCACCTGGAACCCCAGCAGCGGGGCGGGTGTGCCCTTCCGCACCGGCAGCCTGACCAGCACGCAGCTGAGCAACCTGGACCCCACCTGGACCACCAGCAGCGATGCCAGTGCCTATCTCAATTGGCTGCGGGGGGATCAAAGCCAGGAGCAGAACGCCACCGCTTCCAACAGCACCCGGGCCTACCGCACCCGCACCAGCACGGCGCTGGTGGGCGATATCGTCAACAGCGGCGTGGCGGTGCTGGGGCCGCCGGGGGCGCCTGGCAGCTATCTGACGGAAGCAGCCAACCCGGGCTACACCGCCCACTACAACACCTACAAGAGCCGCCCCAACCTCCTGGTGACCGGGGACAACAACGGTCTGGTGCATGTCATCAACGGCGCGCTGAGCGGCACCAGCGCAGGTCGTGAGCTGTTTGCCTTCATCCCCAACGCGCTGTTTGCCGGCCCCAACAACACACCCAGCGTGGATGGCCTCGCCTCCGTCGGCAATCCGGACTACACCCATCACTACATGGTGGATGCCAAACCGGCCGTGGGGGAGGTGGACTTCAAGAAGACCGCCGGCTCCTCGCTCACCAGCAACGACTGGCACAGCATCGCCGTGGGCGGGCTGGGCAAGGGCGGGCGCAGCATCTATGCGCTGGACCTCACCACTGCCAACGGCGTGGCGTCCGAGGCCAGTGCAGCCACGCGAGTGCTGTGGGAGTACACCGATTCGGACATGGGCTTCAGCTTCGGCACGCCGGTCATCACCAAGACCAACCAGTACGGCTGGGTGGTGATCGTTGGGTCCGGCATGAACAACAGCTCCGGCAAGGGCGCGTTCTACATCCTGAACGCGCGCACGGGGGCGCTGCTGCAGAAGGTGGCCCTGCCCACCACCGGTGGCACCGACGCGATCGACAACGGCACCACCGCCAGCCCGGCCAATCTGGCCTATTTGTCCACGTACTACCGCGACACGACCGACGGCACCATTGAATCGGTCTATGCGGGCGACATGAACGGCAACCTCTGGCGTCTGGACCTGACCGCCGCCAGCGGCACTTATCCGTCCCCGGTGAAGATTGCCAAGCTGACGAATTCCTCGGGCGTGGCGCTGCCCATCACCTCGGAGCCGACGCCCAATATCGATGCCAGCGGCCGCCGCTGGATCGGCGTGGGGACCGGCCAGTTGCTCAGCACGTCGGACCTCACCACCACCACGCTCAATCGCATCGTGGTGGTGCGGGATGGTTATGAAACCCGTTATGCCACCACGGCGGACCTGCCGTCCGGCGTGAGCTGGCCCTTCCTGCAAAACGGCACACGGTCGGATCTGCAGGACATCAGCACCACCACCGGCGCCTTGGCCACCGGCAAGGTGGGCTATGTGATCGACCTCTACACAGCCACCGGCACGGCCGGTTATCGGGTGGTGTATCCGGGGGACGGCTACTCCAACTACATGAGCTATTCCGCCATCCGTCCGAGCTCGACCAACGCCTGCAGTTCGTCCGGCGTCTCCACCACCTTCGACATCGACCTGTCCACCGGGACGGCCACACAGACGCAATACAACTTCGTCGTGACGTCCACCCGTTATGTGGAGACCGATGGGGTGGTGAAGCGGGTGGTGTCCGGCAAGCCGGCCACCACCACCAGCGCCAGCACCACCCAGGACGGCGACACCGCCAGCACGGTGGGCAGCTCGTCCAGCGGGAACAAGAAGGTGATCAACTGGCGGGAGATTCCGCTGCATGAGTAAGCAGCGGCCTGCCCGTCGGCTGTGTGACTGGCGCGGAGCGAGGCGCTTGGCCGGTGCCCCTTCGGTGGCGTCTCCACCAAACGCCGCGCCCATGCCGTCCCTGGTCGGGCCGGGGCGTCAGAAGCCCTTCATGTCGTAACGCAGGCCCACCCAGAACTGCCGGCCCAGGCCCTGATAGTCACGCACCGGCTGGACATCCCGGTCGGTGGCATTCAGCAGCTTGGTTTCCAGGCGCCACTGGGGCAGGAAGCGCCAGCTGGCCCGCAGGTCCAGCAGCGCATAGGCGCCCAGCGGTTCGACGAGGTCCGGACGGGCGCCGACCTCGGTCAGCGTGGCCCCCACGCTCCACACGCCGGGCGTGTAGTCCGCCGACAGGCTTTCCTGATGGGCGGCCCGGCGTGGCAGCCGGTCCCCGGTGAGGCGATCGCGGGCATCCAGGAAGTCCACCGTGGCCTGCAGGCTCAGGTCGCCGATGCGGTGCCCGCCCAGCAGGCTCACGCCCTTGATCAACGCCCGCGAAACATTGTTGGCGCAGCCGAAGTAGCCATCCGGGCAGGAGGTGCCGGTGCTGTCGCTGTCGTAGCCGATCAGGTTGCGCACCTTGTTGCGATAGACCGTGGCCGAGGCCGTGCTGCTGCCAGACACCCAATTCAGCCCCAGTTCCACGCTGCGGCCCTGCTCCGGCTTGAGGGTGCTGACGCCGTAACCGGGGTAGTAGAGGTCGTTGAAGGTGGGCGCGCGGAAGCTGGTGCCGGCCAGGGCCCGCAACTTCAGCGTCGAGCTCAGCGCATAACTGGCGCCCAGGCCGCCCGTGGTGTGGGTACCGTAGGCCGAGTTGTCGTCGCTGCGCAGGCTGGCTTCCACCGACGCGGGGCCGAAACCGCCGGTATAGCCGGCGAAGTAGCCGTTGTTGGTGCGCTCCGGGGCATCGGCATACACGTCCCCCATCACCTTTTCTGCCACCCGCTCATAACCGAGCACCACCTGCTGGCCGGGGGCCAGTTGCAGTGCGTTTTGCCAGGTGAACTGATTGCGGTCGGTTTCGTAGCGGGCCAGCACCGTGCCGCCGCTGCGCGAGTCGTCGGTGTTGCGGGCCAGTTGCAGCGAGGTGGTCCACATCGGGTTGATCACACCACGATAGTCGGCCGCCACCTGGCGCGTTTCCAGGTGATTGCGGAAATCCGGCGTGTTGTCCGGCAGGTAGTCCGGGGCCAGGTATTCGCTGCTGTCGTACTGGTTGTTCAGCCGGCTCTGGGTGGCACTGATGCCGATGCGATGGCCCTCCAGCGGCGTGAAGCCCAGGCGGGCGCTGGCCACGGTGCGGCGGAACCCGTCGTCGTCGGGGTTGTAGTTGCCGTAGGCGTCGTTGGGGCGCACGGCAGACACCCCGCGGGAACTGTCATGGGCCAGGCTGGCGGCATAGTCGAAACCGCCCTGGGCGCCGCTGATGGCGATGTCGCTCTCGCGCGAGCGGTAGTCCCCCACGGCCACGTGGGCGGTGAGGTTCAGGGGGCCGCGTCCCTTTTTGGTGAAGATCTGGATCACGCCGCCGACGGCGTCCGCCCCATACAGGCCGGAGGCGGGACCTCGCAGCACCTCGATGTGGTCGATCTCGCTCAGGCTCATCGATTCAAAGGCGGCCTGGCCCAGGGTGGCGGAACCGACCCGCACGCCGTCAATCATCACCACGGTGCTGCTGGTGGTGGTGCCGCGCAGCAGGTAGCCGGAACTCTGGCCGGGGCCGCCGGTACGGGTGATCTGCAGGCCGGCGTAACGGCGCAGGGCGTCTTCCACCGAAGCGGCGCCGCTGTCGCGCAGCGTGTCGGCGCCAATCAGCACCACATCGGCCACGCTGTCCTTCAGCGGCTGGGCCTCGCGGGTGCCCACCACGATGACGGGTTGCAGGGGGGATGTGCCGGATGCGGCGGGCGCGGAGGTCTGTGCGAACAGCGGTGCCGAAGCGGCCGGGACGAGCAGGGACAGGGCCATGACGCGAGGCAGCGCCAGGGACAGGGCGCGAGGGAGCGCGCGCAGGGAGGGATGTGTCATGCAGCGAAGGAGTACAGCAGGGCGCACGGTGGCCGCTTCCCCGCGGCCGGATGCGAACATGGCCCCGCGCACCGGATGCACCGGATGCGTCAGGGCCTCCTGTTGGCCGGTATCCGGGCTGGCAGACGCCTCACCATCGCGGCCTTCCCAGAGCATGACTCCAGTGGCCAGGGACGACGGCGGCGCGACCACCAGGGGCGCGCGGTCTGCTTACCGTTGCGGGGGCAGCTCAGGTTGGGGCTGGCGCGGGTGCGGCCTGGAGCCCTTCCTGATTCCCGTTGAACTGCGCCGGCCGGACAGCCGGGCGCGAGCACCAACGGGCGCGATGATAGCGAGGCCGTGGCCGGACCGATGTGGCGCGGGCGCCACCGCAGCCCCCCAAGGCGAGGCTTACGCCGGCCTCATTCCAGCCTCATTCCAGGTAATGGCCCATGCGCTTGCGCTTGGTTTCCAGGTAGCGCTCGTTGTGGGGATTGGGCGCAATGCGGATGGGCACCAGCGCCTCGACCTCGATGCCGCCCTTCACCAGGGCATCCACTTTCTGTGGATTGTTGGTGATCAGGCGCACGCTGCTGATGCCCAACATGCAGAGGATGTCGATGGCATCGGCATAGTCGCGGGCATCTTCGGCGTGGCCCAGCTGCAGGTTGGCATCGATGGTGTCCACACCGGCTTCCTGCAGGGCGTAGGCGCGCAGCTTTTCCACCAGGCCGATGCCCCGGCCCTCATGGCCGCGCATGTAGATGACCACGCCGCCTTCTTCCTTGGAGATGAGCTCCAGCGCGGCATGCAGTTGCGGGCCGCAGTCGCAGCGCAGGGACTGGAAGACATCACCGGTGAGGCATTCACTGTGCAGGCGAAGCAGACCGCCACGGGCCTTGAGCGGGCCGGCCGACAACACCAGGTGCTCCGACCCGGTGGTGGGGCTGCGGAAGGCACGGGCCTGGAAATCGCCCATCGGGGACGGCAACTGCACCACTTCCCACTCCTGCGCTCCCTGGGAGCCCAAGGGGATTTTTTCACAGTGATTCACAACAGCCATCGTCCTAACCCAATTCCATCGTCACAGCGGCCCGGCAGATCAATGCCGGAAAACCCAGCAATTTAACTCTTATCAGCGTACACCTGCCGTCAAGGGGGTACTTGTGTCCGGCGCGGGCCGGTGGTTTTTGAAGGCACTGGCGACCCAGCACCGGAGAAGCAGTCCTGCCTCCTTGCCCCGCATTGTCGCGGCTTGGTGAGTCTGGTTGAGGATGCCGTCCGGCCAGGCCTGTGGTAGCTTGGGCACTCCAACTCCGGGGAGTGCTGACATGCGTCTGCTGTCCGATCTGCGCGTAGGGGTTCGATTGGGGCTGGGGTTTACCTTGCTTCTCTTGCTCATGCTGGGCATGGGCATCTTTTCGGTGACTCGTGTTGGAGATGTCCATGAGAAGGTCGAAGACCTGGCGACCAACTGGTTGCCGAGCACCCAGCAGCTGGGCGCCATCAACGAGGCGCTGAACCAGGTGCGCCGCGCGGAACTGCAGATGCTGCTGGGCGGCGATGCCAAGGCTTTGAAGGACGAGTCCGCGCGGATGGACACCCAGTGGGGCAAGATGCCCGATCTGATTAAGCGTTATGACGCCCGGGTCAGCAGCCCGGAAGAGCGTGCCGTGTTCGACGGCTTGCAGAAGCAGATCGCGCAGTATCGCGAGGTGCAGAACCGGCTGGTTAGCCTGTTGACGGCGGGCGAACGGGAGCAGGCCATGGTGTTGCAGCGCAGCGACTCCCGGACTGCCTTTCGCAGCACCACGGAATCGCTCAACAAGCTGGTGAAGATCAATGGTGATGGCGCCGAAGACGCCCATCAGCTGGCCCTGAGCAGCTATCGATCGGTGCTGTGGGCCATCTGGATCATGGTGGCGGTGGCGATCGGGCTGGGGGCCGCGATTGGCTGGGTGCTGACCCGGTCCCTGACGCATCCTTTGCGGGAGGCTTCCCAGACCGCCGACCGGATTGCCAATGGGGACCTCACCCGTGTGGCGCTGGCCACTCGCCACGACGAACTGGGCGATCTGCTGCGGGCCCTGGGCCGTATGCGGGAGGCCTTGCATCAGTCGGTGTCGGCCGTGCGGGACAGTGCCGACCAGATCGCCGAGGCCAGCCGGGAGGTGGCGGTGGGCAGCACTGACCTGTCCGCGCGCACCGAGCAGACAGCCTCCAACCTGGAGGAAACCTCGGCGGCCATGCATCAGCTCACCGATTCGGCCCGGCAGAGCGCCTCCTCCGCCCAGGAGGCCCGCAGCCTGGCCCATGAAGCGGCCAGCGTGGCCCAGCAGGGCGGGCAGATGGTGGGCCAGGTGGTGCAGACGATGGATGGCATCCAGCAGTCCTCCCGCCGCATTGCCGACATCATCGGCGTGATCGACGGGATTGCCTTCCAGACCAACATCCTGGCGCTGAATGCGGCGGTGGAAGCCGCGCGGGCCGGCGAGCAGGGGCGGGGCTTTGCGGTGGTGGCCGGCGAAGTCCGCACCTTGGCCCAGCGCAGCGCGCAGGCGGCCCGGGAAATCAAATCGCTGATCACCACCTCGGTGGAGCAGGTGGAAAGTGGCAGCCGCATCGTGGGCCATACCGGCCAGACCATGTCTCAGCTGGTGCAGGCGGTGGACCGGGTGAGCCAGCTGATCAGCGAGATCGCCGGCACGGTGGGCAACCAGACGCAAAGTCTGTCTGAAGTGAACGCTGCGGTCACCCAGCTCGATGGCATGACGCAGCAGAACGCCGCATTGGTGGAGCAATCCGCTGCGGCCGCCGAATCGCTCAAGGATCAGGCGGCACGCCTGGCCGAAGTGGTCGGGCGCTTTCGGCTCGCGGGCTGACGAAAAAAAAACCCGGCCGGGGCCGGGTTTGGACGGTGCAGAGGTCGGGCGCTGATCAGCGCACGCCGTGCATCAGCTTCTTCATCCACGGATTCAGCAACATCAGCAGCACGCCGGCGCAGATCGGAATCAGGGTGAAGATCAGGAAGAAGATCGACATCGAGTAGGTCTCGGAGATCTTGTCGATGTAGGCGCCGCTGAAGCCGGCCAGCCAGTTGGCAATGGCGGCATTCACGAACCACACGCCGAACATCAGGCCCAGCAGGCGCGCCGGCGCCAGCTTGGAGATGTAGGACAAACCCACCGGCGACAGGCACAGCTCGCCCATGGTGTGCAGCAGGTAGGCCAGCGTCAGGTAGAACATGCTGATCTGCGCGGTCTTGGCGCCTTGCGGAATGCCCGACGCGCCATACGACAGCGCGGCGAAGCCCAGGCCCAGCAGCACCAGGCCGAGGCCGAACTTCACCGGACCGCTGGGGTTCCAGTAGCGCGCCCACATCTTGGAGAACAGCGGCGCCAGGATCACCAGGAAGAAGGAGTTCAGCACGCCAAACCAGGTGGCCGGAATTTCCGACTGGTCGAAGCCGAATTCGCGGCCCAGCATCCACAGCGCCAGCGCCCAGATCAGGCCGAGGGCCAGCACCAAGAGCAGGTTGGAGCTGAGGTAGCGCTTGCCGGTACCTCGCATCAACTGGATCAGCAGCGCGCTCAGGATGGCCACCGGGATCAGCGTCATCAGCGAGTTCGCGATCTTGAAGATCGTGCCGCTGGTGCCCACCAGCGTGCGGTCGGTGTAGTCCGCTGCAAAGATGGTCATCGAACCGCCGGCCTGCTCGAAGGCGAACCAGAAGAAGATGGTGAAGAACGAGAACACGCAGATGGCGATCAGGCGGTCACGCACCACATGCGAGGGCGTGTCGTCGGCAGCGCCCGTCGTGGCGACGGCTTCCGCAGCCTTGGCTTTGCGGTCCGGCACGCCACCAATGTCACCAAAGATGCCCTGGCCCAGGTAGAACTGCAGCGCGCCCAGGATCATGAAGACCGCAGCGAGGCCGAAGCCGAAGTGCCAGGAGATCTTCTCGCCGATGTAGCCGCACAGCGAGATGCCGAAGAAGGCGCCGGCATTCACACCCATGTAGAACAGCGTGTAGCCGCCGTCCCGTGCGCCTTCGTTGTCCTTGCCGTAGAGCTGGCCGACGATGGCCGAGATGTTGGGCTTGAACAGGCCGGTGCCCAGAATCACCAGGCCCAGGCCCAGGAAGAAGCTGAAGCGGGTGTCAAAGAACAGCGCGATATGGCCAGCCGCAATGATGAAACCGCCCAGCACCACCGAGCGGCGGGTGCCCAGCACCCGGTCCGCCAGATAGCCGCCCAGGATGGGCGTCAGGTAAACGGCCATGGTGTACCAGCCGTAGAGGCTGGTCGCCTCTTCGCGGGTCCAGCCCCAGCCGCCTTTGGTGGCCTCGGAAATGAGGTACAGCACCAGCAGCGCGCGCATGCCGTAGTAAGAGAACCGTTCCCACATTTCTGTGAAGAACAAGACGAACAGGCTGTCGGGTTGGCCGAGGATGGTGTGCGGCACTCCGGGGGTTTGAATTTTGTTCAAACGTCGCTCCGTGAAGGATCAGAAGAACGGTGCCGCTGGGACCTCGGGACAATGGATCGGGCGACCGATTGGATCGTCTGGGGGTCGCCAGCGGCAGGCCCGCTATTCTCCGCGAAAGGCCGCCGGGAACCGGTCCACCCATATTAGGAGTGGCCCTAGGTGCAAAAGGTCAGGGTGCGACTGCCGACACGACCCGATCGTCCGACCTTCAGATGTTACTCAGCCAGCGCTCGCACCGTTTGGGCGCTGATCGCGCAGCAGCCGCAAGCCGTTGAGCACCACCAGCAGGCTGGCACCAGCATCCGCCAGCACGGCCAGCCAGAGTGAACCCAGTCCGGCCAGGGTCAGGCCGGCCACCACCACTTTCAGCCCCAGGGCCAGGACGATGTTCTGGGTGAGCACCTGTGCGGTACGGCGCGACAAGGTGATCAGCGCCGGCAACTGGGTGAGGTCGTCTCCCATCAGGGCGATGTCAGCGGTCTCCAGCGAGGTGGCACTGCCGGCGGCCCCCATCGCAATGGCAATGTCGGCACGTGCCATGGCGGGCGCGTCATTCACGCCGTCACCCACCATGCCCACCGGGCCCGTCGCAGCCAGAGCGGCCACGGCGTCCAGTTTGTCCTGGGGCAGCAAGGGCGCCTGCACCGACTCGGCCGGCAGGCCCAGCCGGGCGGCCATGGCCTGGGCGCTGGCGCGGTGGTCGCCGCTGAGCATTACCAGCGCCAGCCCCTGCTGGCGCAAGGCGGCCAGTGTGGCCGCCGCAGCCGGGCGAGGGGTGTCCGCCAATGCCAGCAGCGCCAGCACCGCGCCGTCACGCAGCAGCCAGGCCAGGGTGTGGCCCTGGGCTTGCAGCGCGGCGGCGGCAGCTTCGGTGGCTGGGGTGACCGTGCCTTGCTGACGGGCCAGGCGTTCGTTGCCCAGCGCATAGCGGTGGCCCTCCATCTCGCCGGTGATGCCCAGGCCCGGCTGGTTCTGGAGCTCGGCCACGGGAGCCAGCGGAAGGCCCTGGCGTCGGGCGTGGGCCGCCACGATGGCCTGGGCCAGCGGATGGGCGCTGCCGGCATCCAGACGGGCGGCCAGGTGCAGGGCGTTGTCCTCGCTGAGCGATGGGTCGACACACTGCACCGCCACCAGCGCCGGTCGCCCCTCGGTCAGGGTGCCGGTCTTGTCCAGCGCCAGGGTGCGCAACTGCCGCACCCGCTCCAGATACAGGCCGCCCTTGATCAGGATGCCGCGACGCGCCGCAGCGGCCAGGCCGCTGACGATGGTGACCGGCGTGGAGATCACCAGTGCGCAGGGGCAGGCGATGACGAGCAGCACCAGGCCCTTGTAGAGCCAGTCGTGCCAGCCGCCGAAGCCCAGCAGGGGCGGCAGCACCGCCAGCGCCGCGGCCAGCAGCACCACGGCGGGGGTGTAGACGCGGGCGAAGCGGTCGATGAACGCCTGGCTGGGGGCGCGTTGGGACTGCGCCTGCTGCACAGCCTGGGCCATGCGGTCCAGCAAGGTGTGGCCCTTGGTGGAGGTGACCTGCATCAGCAGCAGGCCGTCGCCATTGACGCTGCCGGCCAGAAGCGCATCTCCGGGTGCCTTGTCCACGGGCATCGCCTCCCCGGTGAGGGCGGCTTCGTTGAGGCTGGAGCGGCCCTGGAGCACACGGCCATCCAGCGGCACGCGCTCGCCGGGCGGCACCCGCAGCACGGCGTCGGGGTGGACCTGTTCCACCGGCAGCCGCGTGAACTGGCCATCGCTGCCTTGCAGCCAGGCGGTCTCCGGCGCCAGCTGGGACAGGGCGCGGATGGCATCCCGGGCGCGGGCGAGGCTCAGGCTTTCGATCATCTCCGAGAGGCCGAACAGCCACACCACCATGGCCGCCTCCGGCCATTGGCCCAGGGCGACGGCACCGAGGACCGCCAGGCTCATCAGCAGGTGGATATTGAGGGTGACGCTGCGCAATGCAATCCAGCCTTTGCGCAGGGTGGGCAGACCGCCCAGCAGCATGGCGGCCAGGGCCAGCGCCACGACCGGCAGGCCGGCTTCGTGCCAACCGGCAAAGGCCAGTACTTCGGCGGTGATGGCGGCCAAACCGGACAGGGCCATGCGCCAGCGCAGGGAGCGGCTGACGGCCGGCATCGGTGCGGGCGGAGGCGCGGTGGCAGCCAGCGGCTGGGCGCTCATGCCGGTGTCGGCAATCGCGGCGCGCAGGGCGGTGTCGTCCGGAAGCCGGTGGTGGACATCCAGGATGCGGTTGATCAGGTCGAATTGCAGGGCCACGACACCGGTCTGCTGATGCAGACGGCGGCGCAGCAGCGCTTCCTCCGTCGGGCAGTCCATGCCGGCGATGTAGTAGCGGTGACGCGTGGTGCCGGCCAGATCCTGGTCGGTGACTTCAGGTGCGGGCGGGGGAGACAGGTCGGACACGACCGGGGCGGGGCAACAGGCCGCTCCGCCGCAGGAGGCGGTGTTGGTGTTGGCGGTGGTCGGCGAAGGTGGGTGGCGATGCGCATGTTCATGTTCTTGACCGTGCCCGTGCCCGTGCGCATGCTCGTGCTCGTGCTCGTGCTCGTGCTCGTGCTCGTGCTCCCGCCCATGCCCGTGCGCGTGACTGCAACCGTCCGAACACGCAGCGGATTCCGTCTCCCGGCCGTTCGCCCCCGCAGGATTCCGCAGCCCGCTCAGGGCCTGATCGTGGTCATGTGATGCCATGAGGGCTATTGCACACTCTGGAGCCACTCCAGGGTCAAGCGGCTATGCTTGCGGCATGCGCATCGGGGAACTCAGCCGCGCCACGGGCGTGGACATCGACACCATCCGCTTTTACGAAAAAAGCGGCCTGCTGCCGCCGCCGGCCCGCAGCGACAACGGCTATCGCGACTACAGCCACAACCATCTGGAGCGGCTCGCCTTCATCCGTCACTGCCGTGCGCTGGACATGTCGCTGGCCGATGTGTCGGTGCTGCTGAGCAGCCTGCAAAGCCGGGATCCGGCCGAACTGGCCCAGGTGGACGGCCTGGTGGCGGCCCAGCTGGGGAAGGTGCGGGCGCGCCTCAAGAGCATGCAGGCGCTGGAGGCCCAGCTGGTCGCCCTGCAGAACCGCTGCGACGCCGACCACAACACCCATCCCTGCCGGGTGCTGGAAGAGCTGGTGGCCGCCGCCCACGGTGAGGCCTGCGCCTGCCATGCCGCCTCGCAGGAGCCGCATCATGAGCACCCGCAGCGATCGGCCGCCGGCCCGGCCCACCCGCTGCGCACCGCCGATGTCACTGATTCGCTGGACTAGGGGTCTGCGCGGCAGAACCGGGTAGTTCCAGATGCCACAAGCCACAAGGCTCGGCGTATGCATTGATAGGGCATGGCTGGAAGCTATAGACCCTACGAACGCGACCAGGTGATGCTGCTGCCTGCGGCGCCGCAAGACTGGTTGCCGGCAGGACATCTGGCCTACTTCATTCACGACACGGTCGACGCGCTGGACCTCAAGGCGTTCTACGCCAGGCACGAGGGCGGCGGCTCGCGCAACCAGCCGTTTCATCCGGCCATGATGGTCAAGGTGCTGCTGTACGCATACGCTACCGGAGTGTTCAGCTCGCGCAAGATTGAGCGTCGGCTGCATAAGGATCTGGCGTTTCGGATGCTGGCGCGGGGAATTCCCCTCGCCGCCGCACGATCTGCGACTTCAGGGCCTTTCACCTCAAAGAGCTGTCGGAGCTATTCGTGCAGGTGGTCAAGCTCGCCCGCGAGATGGGTCTGGTCCAGCTGGGCACGGTAGCCATCGACGGCACCAGGGTGAAGGCCAACGCCAGCCGCAACAAGGCTATGAGCTACGAACGCATGAAGCAGGCCGAGGCCGACCTCAAGGCGCAGATCGACGCATTGCTGGCGCGCGCCAAGGCCACCGAAGAGGCTGAGGCGAACGAGCCAGAGCTGGACTTGCCAGCCTAGATCGAGCGACGCGAGGCGCGGCTGGCAGCTATTCGCCAGGCCTGCGAGCGCCTGGAGCAGCGCCAGCGTGAAGCGGACCTCGACCGTGGCCGCAGCAACGACGACGACCGCCTCCCCCGCGGACCGGATGGCAAGCCCAGGGGGGCGGCCCCACAAGTGCGAGTTCGCCGTGCCTGAGGACAAGGCGCACGCCGAAGTCGACGCCCAGCGGTATCCGTACACCGCAGCAATGGCGGCCAAGCTGCAGACCGACGAAGGCAAAGCAGCGTATCGCAAGCGCAAATGGATTGCCGAGCCACACAACGGCTGAATCAAGAACGTCCTGGGATTCCGTCAGTTCAGTCTGTGAGGGCTGCATCGGGTGCGCGCCGAGTGGAAGCTCGTGTGCATGGCGCTGAACCTGCGGCGATTGGCAGCAATGGCAGGGTAAAGGCCCCGTCCAAGTCGTGACACAGGCTGCGTTGCCGACTCACACAGGCCGTACCGGCCGCTACAGACGACCTTGTTGAACGGGCAACCACCCGTGTTTGTGCTCCTGGTGAGCCAACACGGCTTGGCATGCCCAGCAAGGTGATGCGCAAGATTCTGCCGCGCAGACTCGCTTGTGGTGGGCGCGATGCAGATGACGTCTGGATGTGACTGTGAGGTGAGGGGTGTCGGCCAATTTGGACAAGGGTAGGTTGTGCTTCACAAAGCCAAACGCGGTGACACATGGTGGGCGAATATCGCTCGGCGTATGCAAGCTGGAGAGGCGAGCCGTAGCCACTTCTGCAACACTCGCAGCAAAGGGAGGTCGCCAGATCGCACGCGAAATGACGTGTGACGGTGACGAGAGTTCGTGCGGCGCCGTGAGGCGTTTGGCGCGGGATATCGTGTGCTGTCTGGAGCACATCTCCCCTAATGAAAGATATGGCGTTAGCCGTGTCTCCACTTCGGCTTCGCGAAGGAATCTGGGGAGTGATAGATGCGTTGGCTTGTAAAATTGATGCTCATCTTGGGGTTGATGGCTGGGCTTTCATCGAACGCCTCGGCAGAGACCTACATGGACCGCTGGTGCATCAATAACACCAGCTTCAATCAGTCTCTTCCAACCTGCTATCCCACGTCTGGTGAGGTTATTCAAGCGTATTGGGCGGTGCTTTCTCCGGTCCTCAATGCCAACGAATACTTCAATACGACGTACTGGGGGGAAAATCGCGCCACGCTGGATGGCTGCGAGTTGAAGTGGCCGGGTCCCCCGCCGATCCTCCGCTGCACCGTCACGCGATATTTCACGCAACATTCCTACGGCGCGGACGATCACCCATTGGTATTTGCGCCGACGCAGGGCTGGTTCGGAGTTGCGATGACCTGTGGAGAGGCCGAAGGTTCGACCTACATTGCCTCTCTCAACAAATGCGCGTATGTCAAGAATCTGGAGAAAGCGGACTGCGGATGCAATGGGAAGATGGGTAATCCATCTGTAGGCAACCCGGTGACGCCGCTCGATGGTCTTAAGCATCAGACGGAAGAGCTCCTGCGATGGGGCCGTGGTCAGGCTGTTACGGTGAGCTACAACTATCTGAGGGAGAGCGTCGGCCAGCCCCTGAACCGACAGGCCCAGTCGGGCTTTGGCCCGATTTGGTCCAGCAACCATCACAAGTCGAGTGTCCAGTCCCAGGATCAAAACGGTGGGGCGTACGTCTACCGTCGGCCTTCTGGGACTTGGAAGACCTTCTACACCTCCCCCGGCTGGACCTACAGCGCGGTCGAGGCAGATCCCCAGCCGAAATTCAACGGAGCCTCGGGCTACTGGTATTACGACGCCAGCGAAGAGGCCATAGAGAACTATCAGTCCGTTATGTCCCAGCGCAACTATGGGACGTCGGTGTCCTATATCGACGGGCGCAAGTTGACCTATGGCTTCGGAAACGTGCCTCTAGGTAGCGGCGCGGTCTATGTGCTTCAGACCATCACGGATGAGTCCGGGCGCCAGGTGAGTCTGTCGTATGAGAGGGACCCGGCGATTAATGGGGCAATGCGTGTGCTTTCCATGACCGATCCTGCTGGCTCTGTCTACGGCTTCACTTATGGCTCGAAAGGCCAACTGGCCTCCATCCATTACCCCGATCAGACCAGCCGACAATACAAGTACGAAGTGGACGGCAAGCCCTGGCTGATGACGGCCCTGATCGATGAGGCGGGCTCCGCGTACGGGCGATATGGCTACGACAGTGAGGGGCGAGCGATTTCTACGCGGACGGGGGAAACGGGCCCGCAATGGTCAATTGAGTGGTCGCAGGCGCCCGCGGTCAGAGCGGCGAGCACCTATGACGGGACATTTGTGTATCGCACCTTGTCCTTCCCTCAGCCGTCGGTGGCACAGCTTCATGGGCCGGATGGCTATGAAGAGACGCTGTCGAGCACGCAGGTCGATGGCGTCACGTTGGTGGGGAGCCGTGTCCAGCCTGCGGGCGCAGGATCGCCGGCCGCCACTGTTCAGTACGAGCGCGACGCTGAAGGAAACATCGTTCGTAATGTGGAGGCCAACGGCCTTCAGTCCTGCCATTCATTCGTGAGTGGACGAAAAGCTGAGTCTTCCCGCGTGGAGGGGCTGCCCAGTGGTGCGACTTGCAGCACGGTGCTGGTCGCCAATGCGGCATTGCCTGCTGGTGCTCGCAAGGTCAGTTCTTTGTGGCACCCGGTCTGGCGCAAACAGGTCCGCATTGCCGAGCCTAATCGAGTCACCACGCTCGTATACAACGGCCAGCCGGATCCAACCAATGGAAACGCAGTCGCTAGCTGTGCTCCTTCGACAGCGAAGTTGCCCGACAACAGCCTGATCGTTGTACTGTGCAAGCGCGTGGAGCAGGTTACTACGGATGCCACGGGAGCCCTGGGCTTCAGCGCAGTGGCCCAAACCGGCGTCCCTGCCCGCGTCTGGACCTGGACCTACGATGCCACCGGCCATGTCCTGAGCGAGACCGACCCGCTGGGCAAGACCACCACCAACGAGTACTACGCCGACACCACGGCTGACCACTGGATCGGTGACCTCAAGAGCAGCACCAACGCTGCCGGCCACGTCACCAACTACCTGCGCTACAACGCCCTGGGCAAGCTGCTGGAGATGGTCGATGCCAACGGCATCAGCACGGTCTACACCTACGACGTCCGCTCCCGCCTCACCTCGGTGACCCAGGCGGACCAGACCACGAGTTATGCCTACTGGCCTACCGGCTTGCTCAAGCAAGTCACGCAGCCCGACGGCAGCACGGTGAGCTATGACTACGACGACGCTCACCGTCTGGTGGCCGTGGCCGACAACCTGGGCAACCGCATCCAGTACACGCTGGACCAGCGGGGCAACCGGGTCAATGAGGCGGTGCAAGACCCCAGCGGGGCCCTTCAGCGCAACCTGGGCCGTGTGTTTGACGCGCTCAGCCGCACACAGCAAACCACAGGCGCGGAGTGAGGATGATGAGGGAGAAGAACAGGGGCCAAGTTCCCCAAGGACACGCGCGCCCGGCGCAGTACGCGCACCCAGGGCACCCGATGCACGCGGTGCACCCGACACATCAACCAGCCCTGGCCTGGACCGCGCGGACCGCACGGGTCGCCCACGCCACAGTGGCGGTGATGGCGGCCATCACTGCCACCCTGGCGGGCACAGCGGGCATGGCCCATGCCGCCACGCTGCCACCCCCACCCGTCTCGCCCGCCCCGGTGACGGACTATGAATACGACGCCAAGGGCAACCTGACCAAGGTGGTCAAGGCCAAGGGCGCATCCGGCTTCGGCTTCACCACCCAGAACGCCTACGACGCCCTGGACCGGCTCAAGACCAGCACCGATGCCAGGAACGGCGTCACGGCGCTCAGCCACGATGGTCAGGACCAGGTGAGTCAGGTGACCGACCCTCGCAGCCTGGTCACCCAATACCAGCGCAACGGCCTGGGGGACCTGACCCAGCTCAGCAGCCCGGACACGGGCGTGGCCAACAGCACCTACGACGCGGCCGGCAACCTGCTCACCCGCACCGACAGCCGCGGCGTGCTGGCCACCTACACCTATGACGCCCTGAACCGCCCCACCTCGGTGAGCTTCACCAAGGCCGGGCAAGCCTCGGTGACCTACGGCTGGACCTACGACCAGTCGGGTGGGGTGTATGGCTACGGCGTCGGCCGCCTGACCACTACCACCTTCCCCACGGGCAGCACGCAATACGGCTATGACGCCCATGGCCGGGTGATCACCCGCATCCAGACGGTGGGCACGGTGGCTCTCACCACCCGCTATGCCTACGATGCAGCCAACCACGTCACCCGCCTCACCTATCCCTCGGGGCGGGTGGTGACTTTCAGCTACGAGGCGGGGCAGCTCAAGGGCATCAGCCTTGCCAGCGACACCGTCTCCCCGGGCCAACCGCTGATCAGCCAGATCCAGTGGCAAGCCTTCGGGCCGGCGCGCAGCTGGCTGATGCACATGGTCAGTGGCACGCAGGCCTATGAGCGGGTGTTTGACACCTACGGCCGCCTGGTGCGCTACCCCTTGAACGGCGTGGTGCGGGACCTGCGGTATGACGCCGCCAACCGGATCATCAGCTACACCCATCTGGATGCGAGCACGGGGCAGGCCACGGCCGCCACGCAGGCGCTGGAGCAGAACTTCGGGTATGACGAGCTGGGCCGGCTGACCACCATCAGCACACCCGCCCAGAGCTGGACCATTGGGTATGACGCCAACGGCAACCGCACGCAGGTGACCCTGAACGGGAGCAGCCGCGCCTACACGACCTCAGCCACCAGCAACCGGCTGGAGCAGATCAGCAACCCGGTGCGCAGCATGAGCCACGACGCGGCGGGCAACACCATTGCCGACACCGCGATGTACAACAGCGCGGTGTACAGCCTGGACAACCGGCTGACAGCGATCACCAAGGCGGGGCAGACCACGTCCTACAGCTATGACGCAGGCGGGCAGCGGGTGAGCAAGTCCAATGCGGCTGCGCCGGATCAAGCACGGGTGTTTGTGTACGACTCCAGTCCGGAGCTGCTGGGGGAATACGCAGCCGACGGCACAGCGGTGCAGGAAGTGGTGTGGTTCGATGGGCAGCCTCTGATCGTGCTGGGCCCGGTCAACAGCAACGATGTGTTCTTCAGCTACGCGGATCACCTCGGGGCGCCCAGAATCCTGGTGGACAGAACAGGGGCGGAGCGGTGGCGGTGGATCGCGGAGCCGTTTGGGTCCACGGCGGCGGACCCGGCGCCGTCAGGGCTGGCTGCAGTGGCATTCCCCTTGCGCTTCCCGGGGCAGTACCTTGATGGGGAGACGGGGCTCAACTACAACTACTTCCGGGATTACGATGGGACGAGTGGGAGGTACACCCAGTCCGATCCCATCGGGCTCCAAGGCGGTATCAACACCTACACCTATGTGGGCGGGAATCCGCTGAGCTTTACCGACCCGCTTGGGCTCAAGACTTTCATGTGCACCAAGCCGCTGCACGGACTCGGAGAAACATGGGGGCCTCGCATGTACCCCGAAAGCCGTTGGAATCCTTCACCCGCCTATCACCAATTCCTCTGCGTGAAGGATGCGTCAGGGAAGGTTACTTGCGGGGGGCAAGATCGGGCTGGTAGCGCCTTCGTCCCTGGGAGTCCGGGCAAGCCCAGCGAAGATTCATGGCCAACGGACGGCAACGGATCGTGCAAGCCGGAAGATGATCGCGATTGCGTTGATCAGTGCGTGATCAAGGCTGTCGGTGATCCGAAGCGCCCCTGGTACGCAATAGGCCCGCTTGGAACGGATTGCCAGGAGTGGTCTGACGAAGTCCTGAAGCAATGCCAGAAGCAGTGTTCTGCCAAGAAGGGGAAGTGATGGGACGCTGGTTGAAGTCAATCTGGGTCTTGGCTGCGGTAGCCGTCTTGGTTTCCTGCCTGCTGCTTTACGACGGCAAACCGAACAGCGACGCGGAACTCCTACTTGGCTACGGGATGATGGTCTTGGCATTCCCGCTGGGCATGGGCATAACGACCGTTCTAGGTGTCCTCGCTCGAGTTCTCTTTGAATCCACGGGCTATGTGTTCACTACCAGCTACGTGTCGATGTTGGTTACGTGGTTGATGCTCTTCGCGGTTGGCTATCTGCAATGGTTCGTTCTCGTTCCCTGCTTGTGGCGACGGTGGACGGCACGTCGTCAACGGCCAGCAGGAGCATGAGTGCCTCAAGCCGCTTCGGAGGTAGTTCTTGGTTGACCACGGCCGTGGTCACCCTGCCGACGTAAAGCCGTCCCGCAACGCTGCCCGGCCACTTGCGTGGCCGATCGAGCTGCGGCGAGAATCATCCCCGCAAAGACATTGCAGCCGGTTTGTCCGACTGCCTACCGCCCACCGTGGCCCTTCGGGGCGCGTTGGATGCCTTGAGGTCATGTCTTGCCTTTTGCCCCCGAGGCCCTGGACCGGCTCAAGACCAGCACCGATGCCAGGAACGGCGTCACGGCGCTCAGCCACGATGGTCAGGACCAGGTGAGCCAGGTGACCGACCCTCGCAGCCTGGTCACCCAATACCAGCGCAATGGCCTGGGGGACCTGACCCTGCTCAGCAGCCCGGACACGGGCGTGGCCAACAGCACCTACGACGCGGCCGGCAACCTGCTCACCCGCACCGACAGCCGCGGCGTGCTGGCCACCTACACCTATGACGCCCTGAACCGCCCCACCTCGGTGAGCTTCACCAAGGCCGGGCAAGCCCCGGTGACGTAAGCGGTCAATAAACGACGTCCTTGAGCCGACCCGGCCGAGCTGACAGTCTTCGTCCCCACTTAACAAGTCGGCCCTGAAAAACTTCGCCAACCCGCATGAATGCTGGGGTTTCGGGGTGAATGCCGATGGTGTGATTTGCAGGATTCAGGTCGAATCGATATCAATTCCTTGCAAACTGCATTGAGGTGTTGATGGGTCCCAAGCCTGCCGACGAACGCGCCGATCACGATTTGTTCCGCACTGAGCTGTTGAACCTGATCAATCAGCGTCACGAGCTGGTTCGCTTGGCCGTCCTGATCGACTGGCAGGCCTTCGAAGCCGAGTGGAGCCCCCAATTCGCTTCAACCACGGGGCGGCCTGCTCTTCCCACGCGGCTGATGGCAGCGCTGCTGTACCTCAAGCACGTGTATGCGCTCAGCGACGAGGACGTGTGTGAGGGCTGGCGCGAGAACCCGTATTGGCAGCACTTCAGCGGCGAGCGGTACTTCCAGCATGAGTTGCCGTGCGATCCGTCCAGCTTGGTGCGCTGGCGCCAGCGCATCGGGGAAGCCGGCTGCGAGTGGTTGCTGGCGCATTCCATCGAAGCTGCGCGCAAGGGCGGTTTGATCAAGCGCCAAAGCCTGGATCATGTGGTGCTGGACACCACGGTACAGCCCAAGGCCATTGCGCATCCAACCGACAGCCGGCTGCTCAACCGGGCGCGGGAACAGCTTGTGGATGCTGCGCAACGCGAGGGGATCGAATTGCGCCAGAGCTACGCCCGAGTCGGCCAGGCTGCCGAGCATCAGGCGGGTCGATACGCCCATGCCAAGCAATACCGGCGAATGCATCGCGAGATCAGGAAGCTCAGAACCTGGCTGGGCCGGGTCATCCGAGACGTGCAGCGCAAGGCCAACGGGGTCGGGCCCGAACTCAAAGCCAAGTTGGACATCGCCACTCGGCTTCACGCGCAAAAGCGTGGCGACAAAAACAAGCTGTATGCGCTGCATGCGCCCGAGGCGGAGTGCATTGCCAAAGGCAAGGCCAGAACGCCCTACGAGTTCGGTGTGAAGGTGTCCATCGCTGTGACGGCCCAAGAAGGGCTCGTCGTGGGCATGCGATCCATGCCGGGCAATCCGTATGACGGGCACACCGTGGGCAGTCAGTTGGAACAGGTGGCAATCCTCACGGGGCAGGTGCCCAAGATCGTGCTGGCGGACCGGGGCTATCGCGGCGCACAAACCCCAGAAGGCACGCAGCTGCTGATCAGCCACACGCGGCGGCTGCCCAATCGGCTCAAGAAGCTGCTCAAGCGCAGACAGGTCGTGGAACCCATGATCGGGCACATGAAATCAGACGGGTTGCTGGCCAAGAACTGGCTCAAGGGCGCGACCGGAGATGCGTTGCACGCGATTCTGTGCGGCGCAGGACACAACCTGAGGATGATCCTGGCGCACCTGAGGGTGCTTTATTGCGCCGTGTGGGGACTGATGGCCCTGGCCGCCTCGCTGGAATGGCCAATGAAGGCGCAAACGTCAGCGCTCCCATCCTTGATGGCGCGCCGCGTCCTGCTCGCTCGGGACTGAAAACGAGTTGTTCAGGGGCGACTAACAAGTGAAGTGGGGACGTATGTCGGTGGATCTGGAAGCCCTGAAGCGGCGCCTTGTGTTGCGTCACAAGCCGGGTGGGCGTTGTGTGTACGACAAGGCGGCCAAGGCCGAGTTTGTGCAGGTGTGCCTGCAGCCGGGCGTGTCGGTGGCCCGTCTGGCACGCGAGTTCGGCATCAATGCCAACCAGGTCGCACGGTGGATTCGTGATCACGGCCAGCTGCGCAAGCGCGCACCTGTCGAACGCTCTGCGGCGCGGGCCTCGCCCTTCGTCGCGGTGCCGGTGGTCCCAGTCGCTGCCGAGCGCTTCGTGCATGACCTTGACGATCGTTGCGATGTGAGTTTGCAGGCGACGCTGCCTAACGGCGTGGCGGTCGAACTTCGAGGCGTCGGACAGCGCCAACTCGCCGATGTGCTGCAGATGCTGGGGAGGTTGACGTGTTCCGTCTCGACGAGCATCTGAAGGTCTACCTGCACCGCGCGCCCGTGGACTTTCGCCTCAACATCAACGGCCTGGCCACGCTGGTACAGCAGGCCCTCGGCCTGGATCCGTTCGCCGCCTGCGTGTACGTGTTCAGCAACCGGCGTCGCGACCGCGTGAAGATCCTCGGCTGGGACCGCAACGGCTTCTGGCTGCTGCTCAAGCGGTTGGAGGAAGACCGCTTCATCTGGCCCAGCGAGACGGCGGCACCGACACTGACGGTGGAGCAACTGCATTGGCTGCTGGAGGGCATCGACATCGGCGTCGTGCATCGCCATCCCCACCGCATGTACCAGCACGTCGGCTGAGAACAGCAGCGCCGGCGTGCGCCATTGCGGCATATCCGCATGGTGTCCTGGGGCTGTGGCGAGGACACTGGCTGCAGATGGTCCATATGCCCACACCCGACGAAGTCATCACATTGCAGCAGGCGCTGGCCGAAGCGCTCAAGCGCAACGAGTCGCTGGCCGGCGAGCTCCGAGTGACGCGCGCCGAGCGCGACCTCCTCAAGGAGAAGCTCAGCAAGTTCACGCGCCAGCTCTTCGCCGCCAGCAGCGAGGTTGCCGCCCTGCAGAAGGACATGTTCTTCAACGAGGCCGAAGACCTCGGCGCGCAGGCCGAGCCGGCGATTGAAGAGAGCAGCGACAACGACAAGATCGACGTGCCCGGCCACAAGCGGACCAAGCGTGGGCGCAAACCGCTGGACCCGGCGCTGCCGCGCGAGGTGATCCGCCATGAGCTGCCCGAGGACCAGCGCGTGTGCCCGCACGACGGCACGCGCTTGAGCGAGATCGGTGTCGAGGCCAGCGAGCAGCTGGACATCATTCCGCAGCAGGTGCGCGTCATCCGGCACGAGCGCGTCAAGTACGCCTGCCCGTGCTGCGACGGCGGCATGCGGCTGGCGCCGCGCCCCGCGCAGATCATCCCGCGGGGCATCTTCACCGAGAGTGCACTGGCCTGGATCGCCACCTCCAAGTACCTGGACGGCCTGCCGCTGTACCGCCAGGCGGCACTACTGGGGCGCTTCGGCGGCACCGACATCGCGCGCAACACCGTGGCCGGCAGCATGGTGCGCGCCGGCATCGGCGTACAGCCGGTGATCAACCTGCTGCGCGACCAGCTGTTGGACGCCCCGCTGGTGTTCGGCGACGAGACTGAGCTGCAGGTGCTCAAGGAACCTGGCCGCAGTGCGCAGGCCAAGAGCTATATCTGGGCGCAGATGACCAATGGCAGCGGCCGGGACGGCACTGGGCCACCGATCCGGCTGTTCGCTTACTCCCCGAGTCGCTCGACGAAGACGGCGATGGAGCTGTATGCAGGCATTGGCCCGGGCGCCGTGCTGATGACGGACGGCTACGAGGTCTACGACACCGTGGCCCAGACGCACCGGCTCGTGCACCTGGCGTGCTGGACGCACTGCCGAAGGTACTTCATCGAAGCGCTGCAGGCCTTGCCAAAGGCCCAGCGAGGGCCCGATCAGCTCGCGGCACGCTTCATCGCGCTCATCGGCGAGCTGTACCACGTCGAGGCACAGGCCAAGCGCGACGGCGCCGACACGGATGAGCTCAAGCGCCGGCGTCAGCGGGACAGCGTCCCCGTGTTGGACAAGATCGAGACGCTGCTGCTGGCCAACCTGCACGGTGTGCTGCCCAAGAGCCTGTTGGGGCAGGCGCTGCACTACCTCGCTTCGCAGTGGAGCAAGCTCAAGCGCTACGTCGAGGACGGCCGCTACAGCATCGATAACAACGCGCAGGAGAACGCCATCCGGCCCTTCTGTGTGGGCCGCCGCAACTGGCTGTTCGCCGACACCGTGCATGGCGCCAACGCCAGCGCCAACCTGTACTCGCTGCTGCAAACCTGCCAGGTCAACGGCATCGACGGCTACCGCTACCTGCGAGCCTTGTTCGCAGCGCTACCCGTCGCCCAGACCGTTGACGACTATGCCGCGCTGCTGCCGTGGTCCATCGACCTCAGCAAGCCCTGAACCACGCTTATCTGTTGGCTTCGCGTGAGGCAAGGGCGTGGGTAATTGACCGCATACCCGGTGACCTACGGCTGGACCTAGTCGGCCCTGAACAACTCGTTTTCAGCCCTGAGCCAGCACGGCGCGCCGTGCGATGAAGGCTTTGGGTGCTGATATTGGGGCGGCCTTACGCAGGGCCAGCGTGGCCACCGTCGCGATCAGCCCCAACAGGGCGCAATAAAGCACCCGCAGGTGCGCCAGGATCATCCTCAGGTTGTGCCCAGCGCCACACAGGATCGCGTGCAGCGCATCGCCACTCGCGCCCTTGAGCCAGTTCTTGGCCAGCAGCCCGTCGGACTTCATGTGCCCGATCATGGGCTCCACGACTTGTCTGCGCTTGAGCAACTTCTTCAAACGCTTGGGCAGTCTGCGCGTGTGGCTGATCAGCAGCCGCGTGCCCTCGGGCGGCTCCACGCCGCGGTAGCCCCGATCCGCCAACACGATCTTGGGTGCTTGCCCCGTGAGGATGCCCACCTGCTCCAACTGGCTGCCCACCGTGTGTCCGTCATACGGATTGCCCGGCATCGATCGCATGCCCACGACGAGCCCTTCTTGGGCCGTCACTGCGATGGACACTTTCACGCCGAACTCGTAGGGCGTTCTGGCCTTGCCCTTGGCGATGCACTCCGCCTCGGGCGCGTGCAGCGCATACAGCTTGTTCTTGTCGCCACGCTTTTGGGCGTGCAGTCGGGTCGCAATGTCGAGTTTGGCCTTCAGCTCGGGCCCGATCTCACCAGCCTTGCGTTGCACGTCGCGGATGACCCGGCCCAGCCACGTTCTCAGCTTCCTGATCTCGCGCTGCATGCGCCGGTATTGCTTGGCATGGGCGTAACGGCCGGCTTGGTGCTCGGCAGCCTGGCCGACTCGGGCGTAGCTCTGGCGCAATTCGATCCCCGCGCCTTGCGCAGCGGCCACGAGCTGTTCCCGCGCCCGGTTGAGCAGTCGGCTGTCGGTGGGATGCGCAATCGCCTTGGGTTGCACCGTGGTGTCCAGCACCACGTGGTCCAGGCTCTGGCGCTTGATCACGCCGCCCTTGCGTGCAGCTTCAATGGAGTGGGCCAGTAGCCATTCGCAGCCGGCCTCGCCGATGCGCTGGCGCCAGCGCACCAAGCTGGAAGGATCGCAGGGCAGCTCATGCTGGAAGTACCGCTCGCCGCTGAAGTGCTGCCAGTACGGGTTCTCGCGCCAGCCCTCACACACGTCATCGTCGCTGAGCGCGTACACGTGCTTGAGGTACAGCAAGGCGGCCATCAGCCGCGTGGGCAACGCAGGGCGGCCGGTGGTGGAGACAAATTGCGGGCTCCACTCAGCTTCAAACGCCTGCCAGTCAATCAGCGCCGCCAAGCGAACCAGTTCGTGACGCTGGTTGATCAGGTTCAGCAGCTCTGTGCGGAACAAATCGTGATCGGCGCGTTCGTCGGCAGGCTTGGGACCCATCAACACCTCAATGCAGTTTGCAAGGAATTGATATCGATTCGACCTGAATCCTGCAAATCACACCATCGGCATTCACCCCGAAACCCCAGCATTCATGCGGGTTGGCGGAGTTTTTCAGGGTCGACGACCTACGACCAGTCCGGTGGGGTGTATGGCTACGGCGTCGGCCGCCTGACCACCGCCACCTTCCCCACGGGCAGCACGCAATACGGCTATGACGCCCATGGCCGGGTGATCACCCGCATCCAGACGGTGGGCACGGTGGCTCTCACCACCCGCTATGCCTACGATGCAGCCAACCACGTCACCCGCCTCACCTATCCCTCGGGGCGGGTGGTGACTTTCAGCTACGAGGCGGGGCAGCTCAAGGGCATCAACCTTGCCACTGACACCGTCTCCCCGGGCCAACCGCTGATCAGCCAGATCCAGTGGCAAGCCTTCGGGCCGGCGCGCAGTTGGCTGATGCACATGGCCAGTGGCACGCAAGCCTATGAGCGGGTGTTTGACACCTATGGCCGCCTGGTGCGCTACCCCTTGAACGGCGTGGTGCGGGACCTGCGGTATGACGCCGCCAACCGGATCATCAGCTACACCCATCTGGATGCGACCACGGGGCAGGCCACGGCCGCCACGCAGGCGCTGGAGCAGAACTTCGGGTATGACGAACTGGGCCGCCTGACCACCATCAGCACACCGGCCCAGAGCTGGACCATCGGGTATGACGCCAACGGCAACCGCACGCAGGTGACCCTGAAGGGGAGCAGCCGCGCCTACACGACGTCAGCCACCAGCAACCGGCTCGAGCAGATCAGCAACCCGGTGCGCAGCATGAGCTACGACGCGGCGGGCAACACCATTGCCGACACCGCGATGTACAACAGCGCGGTGTACAGCCTGGACAACCGGCTGACAGCGATCACCAAGGCGGGTCAGACCACGTCCTACAGCTATGACGCAGGCGGGCAGCGGGTGAGCAAGTCCAATGCGGCCGCGCCGGATCAAGCACAGGTGTTTGTGTACGACTCCAGCCCGGAGCTGCTGGGGGAATACGCAGCAGACGGCACAGCGGTGCAGGAGGTGGTGTGGTTCGATGGGCAGCCGCTGATTGTGCTGGGCCCGGTCACCAGCAACGATGTGTTCTTCAGCTATGCGGATCACCTCGGGGCGCCCAGAATCCTGGTGGACAGAACAGGGGCGGAGCGGTGGCGGTGGATCGCGGAGCCGTTTGGGTCCACGGCGGCGGACCCGGCGCCGTCAGGGCTGGCTGCAGTGGCATTCCCCTTGCGCTTCCCGGGGCAGTACCTTGATGGGGAGACGGGGCTCAACTACAACTACTTCCGGGATTACGATGGGACGAGTGGGAGGTATGTTCAAAGTGACCCCATCGGATTGAAAGGCGGCATCAACACCTACGCATATGTGGGTGGAAATCCGCTGAGTCGCGTAGACCCCGATGGGCGCTTCTTCTTCCTGGTGCCTCTCCTCGGACACAGCGCGGCGACGGCCCTTGGCGATTTGGCCATCGCTGGCGGCATCACTTGGTGGGCTACTCACAAGATTGGCCCGAGTTGGCCAACACAGCCCGAGCCAGGGGAGTCGCCTCGGGACAAATACGAAAAGGATGCGGACGCTTGCTACGAGCAGTGCAAGGGCCATCTCGAGGCATGCGGACCAGGCAAGGACTTGCAAGCGTCTGATTACCGCCGTTGCTTCCGCCGTTGCATGTTCGATAAGGGGCACGGTGGCCTTCCTCCACCCTGAGAAACTACGTAATGGAAAAGAACACAGCCGAGCAAATCATGGCCAAAGCGCTTGCCGCAGTCGAGGAACTGACTGCTGCCTTAGCGATTGCAAGAGAGCAAACGTCCACCGATGAACTGGCGAAGCTCTCGAAGGGAATTGGCCTTGCAATCGGAGCGATTGAGATGCACGTCAACGTGCCGCTGTATCACCGCTTCCCGGAGCTGGAGAAATAGGCTCCGCCGGGGCCGTCGCGTCCGACGGGTAAGGCTCCGAGTCCAGGCCACCCGAAGGGCTCGGACTTGACGCGTAGGCTTGCTGTTCGACGCTTGCCATGTGCGGTGTCTGCCGGGGTCCCTGGCGGGCACCGCTGACGGCAGAGGGCGACTCGCTCCCTTCCCTGGGAAGGGGCGGGGGGATGGGCAAGGAGCCGCCGCCGCAGGACGGCGGGCAGCACCGGCAGGCGCCGGTGCTGCCGCGAAGGAGCGCCCGCCCCAGCGGGCCGACGCAGCGCCGTGGGAGCCGGAGCCATCGAAGCGCGGCGCAGCGGCGCCCATGACGGGTGACGAAGGGCGTCCAGCCCGTAGAAGGTGCGTGCGGCCCTAGTCGCCGGATAGCACCAGTTCGCCCGAGTTCGACACCAACCGCGGTAAGTGCTTGATCCGTATAGGTCGGCCCTTCGGAATTGCCACTACAGCAACGTCAGTTGGGTGTCGATAGTCGGTTTCTTGATGCGCAGTGCGGCCAGCGCTTGGGCTTGGCGGGGTTGAACGGTGGACACGCCGTGGATGGGCGCTTCGTTGTCAATGCTGACGGTGTGGCGCTGGATGCGCCGCAGCTCGGCCAGCGCGGCTTCGGGCGACAGCTCGCTGCCGGCCAGCTTCAGGCGCTGGCGCATCACGCGGTACAGGATCAGCGCCATGAAGCAAATGCTGGCGTGGGCCATGATGCGCTCGGGCAGGCGGTGGAAGACCGGGGCGATCTCGATCTCGGACTTCAGCACCTTGAAGCCGCGCTCGATGTCGGCCAGCCGCTGATCGTGCTTGGGCAAACCAGCAGCAACGATGTGTTCTTCAGCTATGCGGATCACCTCGGGGCGCCCAGAATCCTGGTGGACAGAACAGGGGCGGAGCGCTGGCGGTGGGGCGCCGAGCCGTTTGGGGCCACGGCAGCGGACCCTGCGCCGTCAGGGCTGGCTGCAGTGGCATTCCCCTTGCGCTTCCCGGGGCAGTACTTTGACGCCGAAACCGGGCTCAACTACAACTACTTCCGGGATTACGATGGGACGAGTGGGAGGTACGTCCAAAGTGACCCGATAGGCCTTGTGGGAGGCATCAACACCTATGCCTACGTCGAGGGCAACCCGCTGAGCTATGCCGACCCCAATGGGTTGCAGGCCATCACGGGGAACGACGTGGGGGTGGCATTGCCGGCTGTCGGGAGTGTCTGCGCGGCAACAGGCGGCACTGCCTGTGCTGCCGCAGTGGTTGGCGCGGTTGGTGTCGCTAGCTATTGGCTGACTGACCGATACGTCAATCCTTGGGCGCAGCCGATGATTGCCAGCGCCATCGAGTGGTGCACGGCCTCTGATACGCCGACGCAGCAGGAATGCGATGCCGAGTGGTTGAGAGCCAGGAACGTGTGCTTCGAGTGGATGAACGAACTGGGGCGGCCTGGCATCTCTGCTCGCCGCAGACGCATCCTGCTCGAACTCACTGGCGGAAACATGGCCATTTGCATGAGCGGCCAGGTGTCGCAAGCGTGCGGAGGGACGAAGGTGGAGCAGCCTCCGAAGCCGCGCCGCAAGAGGTATCTATGAGCAATACGAAGTCATCCCCTGAAACGAAGGCATTGCGGTCTGCGCTCAAGCTGGCGAAGAACGGCTCGTTCGACGAAGCGCAGGCGATGGTCGCCCAGGTTGAACGGGAGTTGCTCTCGACAGACGACTTGAGGACGTTGGCCCTGGTCCACTCGTACTGTGGCCGCGAGAGCGAAGCCGAGCAGACGTGGGAGAGCATCTGTGCCCGCGCTGATGTGGGCATCGGGGACTGCTACATGCTTGCCTCAACGCAGATAAGCCTTGGGCACTCTGCGCCGGCAATCGACAACTTGCAGCGAGAGATTGCAACCTCCGACAGCCGAGGGGATGTGTCTTACTTGAGCGTGTCGGCCATCAACCTGGCCTTCCTGCTTGTTGGAAAGGGCCGTAAGGCAGAGGCGCTGGACGTGCTCAAGCGCCTTGGTGACTCGGAAGGCACATACATCCACGGTGTCGGCCAAGTGACGAAGCGCGACTTGCTTGCCAAGCTCGGGTAATGAGCTGAGTTGGCAAGCCGCCGAGTCCAGGCTGGCCAACGGCCACCCGAAGGGCTTGGCCTTGACGCGAAGTCATGTGGTGGGAACTGCTTCCAAGGCACGGCGTACCAGCAGTGCCCCACCTCGCTCAGACCGATCGCATGATTGTTGAGATCATGGGCGGCGTGCTGGAACTGGACCATGTTGCATGCAAAGAAGCGGCCTTGCACGGTCTGGCGCATTGGCAGGTTGGTCTACCCGACGAAGTTCGGAGTGTTATCGAACGACACTCCGAATCCATGCCGCCACTTCTGCGGGATTACGCCTCGGCAGCAAAGGTAGGCAACCTGCAGTGATCGCCTGCTGCTACCAAGCGAGGCGCCGAGGTCAGGTATTGAGTCTTGACGCCGGCGTATTCTTTCCCTTGTCCTCGGGGTTGATGAACCCGATGGGCCTCTTGGACGGATCGGGCGGCGTCATGAGTTCGCGCAGCGCGTCGAAGACCTTCTTGAGCTCTGGTCGGTCCCGGGTGCAAGGTCAGCGGTTCGACGCTCCCGATGTTCCTGGGGCG
The DNA here is from genome assembly GCF_026625885.1 of Roseateles sp. SL47. Taxonomy (NCBI): domain Bacteria; kingdom Pseudomonadati; phylum Pseudomonadota; class Betaproteobacteria; order Burkholderiales; family Sphaerotilaceae; genus Roseateles; species Roseateles sp. SL47. The sequence goes on from NZ_CP113068.1 coordinate 1,383,220, forward strand.
CATTGGGGTTCTCCATAGGGGCGCGCCTCTATCCGTGACGTCCTCCTCGGACGCTCGTTGTGCGCGGTGTGCGAACGTTGGAGGTACAGATGGACCGTGATCCTGCCGATGTAGAGTCCTGGGCCGCACCCTGTTCGCGGGCCGTGCGCCATTCCATCCTCAACGCTCCCCATGCGTTTCTGCTCTCTCTCCTCGGTCAAAAACCGCATTGTTCTGGGCCAGCCGCTGCCATTCAGCGTGCGGGATGCGGAGCGCATGCTGTTGCTGGCCCGCGGGCAGATCATTGCGGACGCGGCCCAGCTCCATGCGCTGTTCCAGCGCGGCGCCCTGGTGGATGTGAGCGAGCTGACGGAAGCCATGAAACCGGCCCGGCACGAGAGCCAGGCGGAGCGGCTGGCCCGGCTGCCGGCGGAATGGGACCGGGGCATGCAGGATGTCCGCAAGGCGCTGTCGGCGCCGCCGGAACGCCTGGTGGAGGCCCTGGACGGCGCCACCGAGCTGATGCTCTCCCTGATCCATTGCTCGCCGGACATGGCCCTGGCCCACATCGTGCGCCAGCCCGACACTGGCCATGGCCACTACGGCATCAACCATTCCATGCATGCGGCTACCGCTTGCCAGGCCGCAGCCCGTTACCTGGGCTGGTCGCCGGACGAGCAGAAACGAGCCTTCCAGGCCGCGCTGACGATGAACCTGGGCATGCTGGACCTGCAGGCCCGGCTCTCCAGCCAGGTGTCTCCGCTCACGCCGATGCAGCGTGATGCCATTCACGAACATCCCATCCGCAGCGTGGAAATGCTGGAAGCGGCCGGGGTGATGGACGGCGACTGGCTGGATGCCGTGCTGCATCACCATGAAGTGCCGGACGGCTCGGGATATCCGCATGGGCTGGCGGAGGTGGGCGAGCTGGCCACCATGCTGCGCTATGCCGACATCTACACCGCCCGACTCAGCAGCCGCGCCAGCCGCCCGGCCATGAGCGCCCAGCAGGCCGGCCGTGAGCTGCATCAGATGGGCGCGCAAAGCCCTTTGGCCGCCGCGCTGATCAAGGCCTTTGGCATCTTCCCGCCCGGCAGCCTGGTGCGGCTGGCCAGCGGGGAAGTGGGCCTGGTGATCCGCAATGGCGACAAGGCCCACCGACCGATGGTGTCGGCCCTCACCAATGCGGCGGGTGAGCCCCGCCAGTCCCCCGTGATGCGCGACAGCAGCCGCGACGAGCATGCCGTGGTGGCCTTGCTACCGGCCCATGCGGCACCCATTCGGTTGTCGGATGAGCGTGTGGCGTCGCTGATCACCGGCGTCTGAACCCGGCGATTGTCTCGGGTCTACCGTTGATGCAGCGCTGACAGATCGCCGATCTGCCGCTGATTGCCGCTGATCCGCCGCGCCAGGCGCCCGTGGCCTCCACGCGTCGCCGCCCCGTTTTTTGCTGGTTTTCGACCTCTTTCCCCCGTTCTCGTCAAAGGCCGATTTAATAAAAGCGCAAATACTTCCGGTCCTGGAACGGAAGGGCGTGCGAGTTGGAACGCGACATTGAATTGCAGGTGGATGGCTGGCGTGCGCTGGTAGCGCCCGAGGAGGGCGGCCGGCTGCGTTCTCTGACTTCGCTGGAGGCGGGGCGCCGCTTCAACTGGGTCAAACATGCGGAACGGCATGCCGACGTGCTGGTGGGTGGTGCCGGGCTTTGGTTGGTGGCGCCGGCCACCAACGACGGCGGCCGCGATGACCCGCGTCTGGCTGCGCTGGATGCCCCATGGCAACTGACCGAGTTGTCTCCGCGTTGCCTCACCCTGATTCACGGCTACCGGGACCCCAGCGGTCTGCGCGCCGGTTATCAGGCGCATCAGGTGTTCCGCCTCGGCGCGGGTCGCCTGGAAATCGCGGTGGCCGTGCGCAACCTCGGGCGCCAGCCGCTGCATTTACGCATGGGCCTGCGGCTGCAGGTGCCCGACGGTTTCAGCAGCCATGTCACGCTGGACCCGTCGATGGTGGGTATGCCGCGTCCCGCCCGGGGCACCGGCATCCACCTGGATGACTGGCGCGGCACCGCCACGCTGGCCATGGCGGATGGCCATCAGATCCGGCTGCGGCTGGCTGGCGCCCTGCCCGACTTCACGCTGCAGCGGCATCCCGAGCGGCCCTGGATGACGCTCACCGCGCTGACAGCCCAGGGCCCGGACAGTGCGCTGCTGCCCGGGGAGGAATGGGCGGTGTCCATGGGTCTGGAGCTGTTGGCACCAAAGGACTGAGCGCCCCCCGCACCTGGATCGCCGTCAGATCGTCAGATCGTAATCAATGGTCAGCGGCGCATGGTCGCTGAAGCGCTGGTCCAGGTAGATAGCTTCCCGCTTGGCCAGCTGGGCCAGGCCGGGCGTGGCCAGGTGATAGTCCAGACGCCAGCCCACGTTCTTGGCCCAGGCCTGTCCGCGGTTGCTCCACCAGGTGTACTGATCGGGCTTGTTGTTGAGCAGCCGGAAGACGTCCACCAGCCCGGTGTCCACTTCCAGCAGGCGGGTCATCCAGGCACGCTCTTCCGGCAGGAAGCCGCTGTTTTTCTGGTTGCTCTTCCAGTTACGCAGGTCGATTTCCTTGTGCGCGATGTTCACATCCGCCACCAGAATGAACTCGCGCTCGGCCCGCAAGGCCATCAGATAGGGGTACATCGCCTCCAGGAAGCGGAACTTCGCCGCCTGCCGGTCTTCGCCGCTGGAACCGCTGGGGAAGTAGCAACTGATCAGGCTGAGCTTGCGCCCGGGTTTGTCGAACCGCTTTTCGATCCAGCGGCCTTCGTTGTCGAACTCTTCACTGCCAAAGCCCACGATCACGTCGCTGGGCGTCTCCCGCGTGTAAAGCCCCACACCGGAATACCCCTTCTTCTGCGCGTAGTGGAAGTGGCCGGTGAGCTTGTCGTAGCCGGCGTATTGGGTTTCGACGATGTCGGCCTGGGCCTTGAGCTCCTGCACCCCCACCACATCCGCTTCTTGAGGGGGAAGCCAGTCAAACAGGCCCTTGGTGGCGGCTGATCGGATGCCGTTGAGATTAAGGGTGATGAAGCGCATGGGTCGATGAGAAAGGTCGGGAAGGGCCTGGAACGGACCTGGAAAGGGCCTGACATAGGGGCCCCCTGAGGTCTGAAGTATCGCAAACGCTGGCGTCGCGACTTGTCAGCAGCACCGGCAGCAGGCCCCGGGGCGCCTATCGCCGCATCGCCCCAGATGCGTACGCCCACCGCGCCGACCTGGGGATAAACACCCGTGCCGTCGCCCGAGTGCAGTGTTTCGGCAACAGTCCATGCACTGGTGTGGTGCTAGTGGTGTCGGTTTGATGACGAACTTGCTAGATTCGCCGCATCTGAGCCGCCGGTCGCCCTTGTGTGTGCCGTCTGCCAAGCAAGTTTTCGCCATTCTTTCCCAATTTTTTGTTTCCCCGGAGTTCACCGATGAGTCGAATCGCCCCCCAGCGCCGCCTGGCCCGCCCCGTTCTGCGGGAAGCCGCCGCCGCCGTGTCGCTGGCCGTGCTGGCATGGCCCGCCTTCGCCCAGGAGGCCGCTCCCAAGGCTGAAAAGAGCCAGCTCGAAACGGTGACCATCACCGCCGAACGTCGCGTCGAAAACATCAAGGACGTGCCAAATTCGGTGAGCTCCATCTCCGGCGAAAAGCTGGACGTGCTGAACTCCGGCGGTCAGGACATCCGCTTCCTGTCGGGCCGCGTGCCCAGCCTGAACATCGAATCGTCCTTCGGCCGCGCCTTCCCGCGTTTCTATATCCGCGGCTACGGCAATACCGATTTCCGCCTGAATGCCTCCCAGCCCGTGTCGCTGATCTATGACGACGTGGTGCAGGAGAACCCGATCCTGAAGGGCTTCCCGGCCTTCGACCTGCGTGCCGTGGAAGTGGCCGCTGGCCCGCAGGGCTCACTGTATGGCCGCAATACCCCGGCCGGCGTGGTGAAGTTCGAGTCGGTCAAGCCCTCGCAGAAGCAGGAAGGCTACCTGAACCTGTCGTACGGCCGTTTCAACACGGTGAATGCCGAAGGCGCCGTCAATCTGCCGCTGACCGGTGATTGGGCGGCCCGCATTTCGGCGCAGGTGCAGCACCGTGGTGACTGGGTGGACAACACCAGTGGCGAAGGCCCCACCGAGAAGACCGAAGGCTACAACGACCGCGCCGTGCGCGCCCAGGTGCTGTTCCAGCCGCACAAGCAGTTCTCGGCCCTGTTCAACATCCACAACCGCGAGCTGGATGGCAGCCCGCGCCTGTTCCGTGGCGACATCATCAAGAAGGGCAGCAACGATCTGGTGGATGGTTTCGACCCGAAGAAGGTGTCGATCAACGGCCGCAATGAGCAGACGCTGCACGCCACCGGTGCCAATGCCCGCCTGCAATGGTCGTTCGACGACATCGTGCTGCACTCGATCACCGCCATCGAAACCGTGCAGCCGTTCTCGCGCGGCGATGTGGACGGCAGCACCACGTCCAACCCCAACATCCCCTACCAGAGCGAAACCTCGGACGCGCTGCATGGCCACCGCCAGGTGACCCAGGAGTTCCGCGCCGAATACAACCCGGCGGGCCCGCTGCGTTATCAGGCCGGCCTGTTCTACTTCAATGAGAAGTACGAAATCGAGAGCGTCAACTACGACACGCTCAACGACGGCGCCTATCAGAACTCGGCCCGCAGCCATCAGAAGAACCATGCGTATGCCATCTTCGGCTCGGTCAATTACGACGTTACGCAGGACTTCAAGCTGCGCGGCGGCCTGCGCCTGACACGCGACAGCAAGTCGCTCCGTACCGAATCCGCAGACCAGACCCTGGACACCACGTTCGGCCTGGGCGCCAGCACCAAGGACACCAAGTGGACCTGGGACCTGGCCGGCACCTACTCGCTGACCAAGGACACCAACGTCTACGCCCGTCTGGCCACCGGCTTCCGTGCTTCGGCCATGCTGCCGCCCTCGGAGTTCGCGCCGCTCAGCCGGACCAATCCGGAAGACACCACCTCCTTCGAAGTGGGTGTGAAGAGCGACTTTTGGGAGCGCCGTGCCCGCCTGTCCGCCGACGTGTTCCGTTATGAAACCAAGAACCTGCAGCTGACCGAAGTGGGGGGCGCGGGTGGCAACAGCAACTCGGTGAAGACCGCCCGCAAGGTGATCGGCGAGGGTGTTGAATTCAACCTGGAACTGCTGCCGATCGACAGCCTGTTCATCACCATGGGCGGCAGCTACAACAAGGCCACCATCCGTGACAACAAGCTGGAAGTGGCGGGTTGCAGCAGCGCCGTCTGCACGGTGCTGGACCCGGTCGGCCCCAATGGCGGCTATCTGATCAACGGCAATCAGCTGCCGCAGGCGCCGAAGTGGGTGTACAACCTGACCGCACGTTATTCCATCCCGACCGCAGCCGGCAACGAGTTCTACATCTACACCGACTGGGCCTACCGTTCGAAGGTCAACTTCCTCCTGTATGAGTCGGCCGAATTCACCGGCAAGGCCCTCACGGAAGGCGGCCTGCGGGGCGGGTATGTGTGGAACAACGGCAAGTATGAAGCGGCCCTGTTTGTCCGCAACATCACCAACCAGATCCGTGTGACCGGCGTGATCGACTTCAACAACCGCACCGGCTTCATCAACGATCCGCGCACTTACGGCGTCCAGTTCAAGGCCATCTTCTGATGACCGATGCCGGGGCGGGCGCGCAGCTCGCCCTGTGAACTCCCATCGCCCGTCCCCCCCTGGGGGGGCGGGCTTTTTTATGCCGGTGGCACCTACAATCGCGCGCCAGCAAGACTCCCCTGAATCCGCCATGACCGCCACCTCCGGTACCGCCTCGGCCCCCGCACTTGATGCGCTCGCCCAGGACTTTGTTGCTTTTGCCGTGGAGGCAGGGGTGCTGCGCTTCGGGGAATTCAAGACCAAGGCGGGTCGCCTGAGCCCCTACTTCTTTAATGCGGGCCTGTTTGACGACGGACTGAAGATGGGACGCCTGGCCCAGTTCTACGCCCAGCGCCTGGTGGCGTCGGGTCTGGACTTCGACATGATCTTCGGCCCCGCCTACAAGGGCATCACCCTGGCGGCGGCGGTCTCCATCGAGCTGGCCCGGCTGGGCCACAACAAGCCGTTTGCCTATAACCGCAAGGAAGCCAAGGACCACGGCGAAGGCGGCACCCTGGTGGGCGCGCCGGTGAAGGGCCGGGTCCTGATCATTGACGACGTGATTTCCGCTGGCACGTCGGTACGCGAATCCATTGCCATGATCCAGGCAGCCGGTGCAACGCCCTGTGGGGTGTCGATCGCCCTGGACCGCCAGGAAAAGGCGGCCGAGAACGGCCAGGAGCTGCCCTGGTCGGCCGTACAGTATGTCCGCGAACAATTGAAACTGCCGGTGATCGCGATTGCCGGCCTCGCTGACTTGCTTCAGTATCTCGGATCGACCAGCAGCGCGGCCGTGTCTGCCCATGCCGCCGCCGTCCACGCTTATAGAGATCGCTACGGAGTCTGATGCGCCCGCCCCTGTCCTTGCCGCTGTTCTGGCTGCTTCCCCCGGTGCTGTCCCGCCGCTTCGCAATGACCGCCCGTCGGCGTCCTGCCGGCCTGGCTTTCTGGCGCACGGGTGCTGCGGTTCTGACGTGCAGCGTCTGGATGGCGGGGCCGGCCGGGGCGCAATCCAATGCCCCGAGCGCCAGTGGCATCTACAGCTGTGTCACCTCGGATGGTCGCAAGCTCACCTCCGACCGCCCCATTCCGGAATGCGCCACCCGTGAGCAGCGCCTGCTGAATTCGGATGGCTCCACCCGCCGGATGGTGCCTCCGTCCATGTCACCGGAAGAGCAGGCGGCCGCCGAGGCACGCAAGCGCCAGCTCGACAATGAAAAGGCGGCCCAGCAGGACGCCGTGCGGCGTGACCGCAATCTGTTGCAGCGCTACAAGGACGAGGCCTCGCATCAGCGGGCGCGTGAAGCGGCGCTGGATGACATCCGCAAGGCCATGCAGCTCTCCGAGCAGCGGCTCAAGGACCTGGCCAGTGAGCGCAAGCCGCTGCTGGACGAGACCGAGTTCTACAAGGGCAAGCGCCTGCCGTTGAAGCTCCAGCACCAGCTGGACACCAATGAAGCTGCGGCCGACGCCCAGCGCCAGTCCATTGAAAACCAGCGTGCGGAGATGGTCCGTCTGAACCGGATCTTCGATGACGAGCTGAATCGCCTGCGGCGCATGTGGGCGGGGGCGGCGCCGGGTCTGCCGGACAAACCGCCGGCAGGCACCACGACCAACCCCGCATCCGGGGCCACCAGCCGCTGAGGCCAAGCCGGGAATCTCCGCCTGCGCCTGTGCGCGCTCGGGGAGCTTTGGGGTGGACCGCGCATCTGTCCTCCCGCGACGGTGCTGAGCCCCGCTGAGTCGCATCCATCGAGCCCCGGGCCCAGCAGGCTGGCTCGGCCAGGGTCAAGCCTGTGGCGGTGCTGGCGCCAGCACCCGTGCCACAGTGCCAGCGACAGCGACAGTACCGCCGTCCGCGAAGGACGGCGGGAACCGTCGCCAGATCAGGCGCCCAGTTTCTTCTTCAACAGCTCATTCACCGCCGCCGGGTTGGCCTTGCCCTTGGTGGCCTTCATGGCCTGACCGACCAGCGCGTTGAAGGCCTTGTCCTTGCCGGCACGGAACTCTTCCACCGACTTGGCATTGGCCGCCAGCACCTCGTCCAGAATGCGTTCCAGCTCTCCGGTGTCGTTGGACTGCTTCAGGTCCTTGGCCGCAATGATGGCATCCACGTCCGACCCCTCGCCGGTCCACAGGGCTTCAAACACCTGCTTGGCCGAGTTGTTGGAGATGGTGCCGTCCTGGATGCGCTGGATCAACTGACCCAGCAGGGTCGGTGTGATCGGAGCGGCTTCCACGCCGCGTTCCTCGGCATTGAGCCGCCGCGACACTTCACCCATCAGCCAGTTCGCCACCAGCTTGGGCGCGCCGCAGACATCCCGCGCCGCCTCATAGAACCGGGCGGTGGCCAGGCTCTGGGTCATCATCAGCGCGTCGTAGGCGGGCAGGCCGTCGGTGTCCTGGAAGCGGCTGGCCATGACCGAGGGCAGCTCGGGCATGTCGTGGCGCACCCGCTCAACCCAGTCCGGCGCAATCATCAGCGGCGGCAGGTCGGGGTCGGGGAAGTAGCGGTAGTCGGCCGCATCTTCCTTGGTGCGCATCGCGCGGGTCTCGCCGGTGTCCGGGTTGTAGAGCACGGTGGCCTGCTGGATGCTCAGGCCGTCCTCGATCCGGTCGATCTGCCAGTTCACCTCGTAGTTCACCGCATCCACCAGATAACGGAAGCTGTTGAGGTTCTTGATTTCACGGCGGGTGCCGAAGGGCTCGCCCGGCTTGCGCACCGAGACGTTGACGTCGCAGCGGAAGGAGCCTTCCTGCATGTTGCCGTCGCAGATGCCCAGCCACATCACCAGCGCATGCAGCGTCTTGGCATATTCCGCAGCCTCGACAGCGGAGCGGATCTCCGGCTCCGAGACGATTTCCAGCAGCGGTGTACCGGCGCGGTTCAGGTCGATGCCCGACTGACCGTGATAGTCCTCATGCAGGCTCTTGCCAGCGTCCTCTTCCAGGTGGGCCCGGGTGAGGTTGATGAGCTTGCGCTCGCCTTCCACCATGAACTCGATCTTGCCGCCCTGCACCACCGGGATCTCGTACTGGCTGATCTGGTAGCCCTTGGGCAGGTCGGGGTAGAAGTAGTTCTTGCGCGCGAAGATGGACAAGGGCGCGACCTTGGCGCCCACGGCCAGGCCGAAGCGGATGGCCCGCTCCACCGCACCGCGGTTGAGCACCGGCAGCGTGCCGGGCAGCGCCAGGTCCACCGCGCTGGCCTGGGTGTTGGGCGCCGCGCCAAAGGCGGTGGAAGAGCCGCTGAAGATCTTGGAGGCGGTGGAGAGTTGCACGTGGTTTTCCAGGCCGATCACGACCTCATACCCACGCACCAGTTTGCTGTTCTTGCTCATGACGTTCACACCCCCACCGGCGCCTGACGGTGCCAGTCGGTGGCCTGCTGCAGCGCATGGGCCGCATGCAGCAGCAGACCTTCCTTGAAATAGTTGCCCAGCAGTTGCAGGCCGACCGGCAGACCGCCTTCACCAAAGCCCACCGGTACGCTCATGCCGGGCAGGCCGGCCAGGGAGCCCGGCAGGGTGAAGATGTCGGCCAGGTAGGCCTTGACCGGGTCGTCCGAACCTTCGCCGCGCTTCCAGGCCACGGTGGGGGCCACCGGGCCGGCGATCACGTCGCAGTGCTGGAAGGCCTGCTGGAAGTCGTCCGCAATCATGCGGCGCAGCTTCTGGGCCTGCAGGTAGTAGGCGTCGTAGTAGCCGTGGGACAGCACATAGCTGCCGATCATGATCCGGCGCTTGACCTCGGCACCAAAGCCTTCGGCGCGGGTCTTCTTGTACATGTCCAACAGGTTGTCGAACTTCGCGGCACGGTGACCGAACTTCACGCCGTCAAAGCGGGAGAGGTTGGAACTGGCTTCGGCCGGGGCAATGATGTAGTACACCGGGATGGCCAGTTCGGTGCGCGGCAGGCTGACGTCCACCAGGGTGGCGCCCAGCTTTTCCAGCTCGGCCAGACCCGCCCGGACCGCCTGATTGACATCGGCGCTCAGGGCGGCAGGGAAGAACTCGCGCGGCAGGCCGATGCGCAGACCCTTGAGCGGCTGGCTGGTGGTGGCGTCTGGGCGCTGGTCGTGCAGACGGGCGGTGAAGTCCTGCGGCGGTTGCTGGACGCTGGTGGCATCGCGTTCGTCAAAGCCGCTCATGGCCGACAGCAGCAGCGCGCAATCTTCAGCCGAGCGGGCCATCACGCCGGCCTGGTCCAGGCTGGACGCGAAGGCGATCATGCCGTAGCGGGAGCAGACGCCGTAGGTCGGCTTGATGCCGGTGATGCCGGTGAAGCTGGCCGGCTGGCGGATCGATCCGCCAGTGTCGGTGCCGGTGGTGGCGGGCACCAGCCGGGCGGCCACGGCAGCGGCCGAACCACCGGACGAACCACCCGGTACCCGTTGGGGGTCCCAGGGATTCAGCGATGGGCCATAGGCGCTGTTTTCGTTGGCCGAGCCCATGGCGAATTCATCGCAGTTCAGCTTGCCCAGCGACACGGTGCCGGCGGCATTGAGCCGGTCCACCACCGTGGCGTCGAACGGGCTCATGTAGCCCTTGAGCATCAGCGAACCCGCCGTGGTGGGCATGTCCTGCGTGACAAAGATGTCCTTGTGCGCCAGCGGAACGCCAATCAGCGCGCCGCCGGGCTGTTCACCGTCGCCCTGCGCCAGGCGGGCGTCGGCCGCGCGGGCACGGGCCAGTGCGCCCTCTTCGGCCACATGAAGGAAGGCGCCCAATTCGTTTGCGGAGGCAACACGCGCAAGCAGATGTTGCGTGACTTCCAGGCTGCTGACCTGTTTCTGACGGAGTGCGCGGCTCAGTTCGGCCACGCCCATGAGGTGAAGCGGCGTCGTCATTCGATGACCTTGGGAACCAGGAACAGGCCGTCTTCCACGGCGGGAGCGCTGCGCTGGTTCAGCGCGCGCTGGTCGGTTTCGGTGACACGGTCTTCCCGCAGGCGCAGGGCCACTTCCTGCACCGCCGACAGGGGGGTGTAGAGGGGGGCGACACCGCTGGTGTCAACCGCACGCATCTGCTCCACGATGGAGAAGAAACCGTTGAGCTGGGGCAGCAGGGCGGCCTGCTCGTCGCTGGAGAGTTCCAGCCGTGCCAGGTTTGCGATCCGGCTGACGTCGTCTTGGGTCAGGGCCATGGAAATGGGTGGGCTCGTGGGAAGGGAGTCCGGTCGGGCCAGCAAAACATTCACCAAACAAACGCCAATCGCTTGTTTGGGGCTTGCCGGCAGGCCAAACCAGGGGTCGATCAGTTATTATCCCCGCTTATCTCCATAAGTCGGGGCTGCCATGGCAGCCTCGCTGCTTATGGTCAGGAATACCCCGTTCGCGTGGCCTTCCAGGGCCACGTGGTGACCGACGAACCGCCCCGAATCGTCCTCCCCGACATTGCAGCCGCACGGACCGAACACAGACGAAACCGCCTGATGTCCCCAATGGCCTTCAATGGCCCTTGAAGACCTCCGATGCCGCCAGTACCTCCGAAAAGGTCCTTTCGGAGCTCCGGTGGTGTTCGGTGGCACTTCGGTCAGTGGGTGCAGGCAGATGAGCCAGAACGGTCCGGCAAGTGCCATCCAATATGTTCGCCTCACTGCGCCGCTATATCTCCACCGATCTCGCCATTGACCTGGGTACCGCCAATACGCTGATTTATGTCCGCGGCAAAGGTGTGGTGCTGGATGAACCCTCTGTGGTTGCCATCCGCCACGAAGGCGGTCCCAACGGTAAGAAGACCATCCAGGCCGTGGGCCACGAAGCCAAGGCCATGCTGGGCAAGGTGCCCGGCAATATCGAGGCGATCCGCCCGATGAAGGACGGCGTGATTGCCGACTTCGTGGTCACCGAGCAGATGATCAAGCAGTTCATCAAGATGGTGCACGACACCAAACTGCTGCGTCCGTCCCCCCGCATCATCATCTGTGTGCCCTGCGGCTCCACCCAGGTGGAAAAGCGCGCCATCCGTGACGCCGCCCTTGGCGCGGGCGCCTCCGAGGTCTACCTGATCGAGGAACCCATGGCCGCCGCCATCGGCGCGGGCCTGCCCGTCTCCGAAGCCTCCGGCTCGATGGTCATCGACATCGGCGGCGGTACCACCGAAGTCGGCGTGATCTCGCTGGGCGGCATGGTGTACAAGGGCAGCGTCCGGGTGGGCGGCGACAAGTTCGACGAAGCCATCATCAACTACATCCGCCGCAACTACGGCATGCTGATTGGTGAACCCACGGCGGAATCCATCAAGAAGAACATCGGCTCGGCCTTCCCCGGCTCCGAAGTGAAGGAGATGGAAGTCAAGGGCCGCAACCTCAGCGAGGGCGTGCCGCGCAGCTTCACCATCTCGTCCAACGAAATCCTGGAAGCGCTGACCGATCCGCTGAACCAGATCGTGTCGGCGGTGAAGAACGCCCTGGAGCAGACGCCGCCCGAACTGGGCGCCGACATTGCCGAACGCGGCATGATGCTGACCGGCGGTGGCGCCCTGCTGCGCGACCTGGACCGTCTGCTGGCCGAGGAAACCGGCCTGCCGGTGCTGGTGGCCGAAGACCCGCTGACCTGCGTGGTCCGTGGCTGCGGCATGGCCCTGGAGCGCATGGAGCGCCTGGGCTCGATCTTCACTTCGGAGTGAGCCTGATGCGCGGACGCCGGCCCGGGCCGCTGTGGCGTGCCGGCCCGGCTTCCGCTGGTGGCGCCCGCAAGGGCAACACCGTTTGTTTGTTGGCTCTCATTCGTTGAGATCGTCATGCCACTCGGCACTCTGGATCGCAATCCACCGCCACTGTTCCGCGAAGGGCCGTCCGCGCTGACGAAGCTGGCCTTTTGTGCGGCACTGGCGGTGTTTCTCATGGTGGCGGATTCCCGCTTCAACGTCACGGCTCCGGCGCGTGCCGGCTTGGCCCTGGCCCTGCATCCGCTGCAGCGGGTGCTGCTGGTGCCGGTGGATGCCTGGGAGCAGGCCGGCGACTATTCCCGTGGCATGGAGCGGGCCACCGAGGCCGAGAACCAGGCCCGTCGGCAACTGGCCGAGCAGGCAGTGATCCTCAGCCGTGCCAATCAGCTGCAGGCCGAGAACCAGCGCCTGCGGTCCCTGCTGGCGCTGCGCGAGGCGTTGCCGGTGAAGGGGCTGGCCGCAGAGGTGCTGTATGAGGCGGCGGACCCGTTCTCCCGGCGCATCGTCATCGACCGGGGCGGCCATCGCGGCGTGCGTCTGGGCGCGCCGGTGGTTAATGATGCCGGCGTGCTGGGGCAGGTGACACGGGTCTATCCGCTGTCGGCCGAGGTCACGTTGCTGACCGACCGCGAAGCGACCATTCCGGTGCTGAATGCCCGCACGCAGCAGCGTGGCGTGGCCTATGGCGGCGAACGGGGCGTGATGGAGCTGCGCTTCATGGCGGCCAATGCGGACATCAAGGCCGGGGACGATCTGGTCACCTCGGGCCTGGACGGGGTGTATCCGCCCGGACTCCCCGTCGCCAAGGTGGGCGAGGTGGAGCGACGCGGCGACACCAGTTTTGCGCGCGTCGGCCTGGCGCCTGTGGCGCAGCCGGACAGCGCCCGCCATGTGCTGGTGCTGGAACCGCTGGCCGGGCATGAAGAGGCCCGCGCTGAGGCGGAAGCCGAGGCTGCCAGTGCGGCGGCCGCGACCGACGGCACCAAGGGCAAAGGCAAGGGCGGCCGTGGCAGCCGCAGCGCACCACCGCCTGCGGACGCCGGAGCCACGACTGCGGCCGGCAGTACTGCGGCCGGGGCCGAAGGCGCTGCCGCCGCCAGCCGAGGAGCATCGCGATGATCATGCCGCGTGGCACCAGCCAGCTTTTGCTGCCGGCCAACCCTCTTTTTATTGCTTTCAGCCTGGTCGTGGCCTTGCTGGTCGACATGGTGCCGCTGGGCCGCCAGCCCTGGATGCCGGATGTGCTGGCGCTGACGCTGGTCTTCTGGAACGTGCACCAGCCGCGCCGTGTGGGTGTGGGCTGGGCCTTCTTCTTCGGGCTGATGATCGACGTGCATCACGGCGCGCTACTGGGTCAGCATGCGCTGGCCTACAGCCTGCTGGCCTTCGGTGCGGTGGCGCTGCATCGTCGCCTGCTGTGGTTCACGCTCGGCGCTCAAGCCCTGCATGTGCTGCCCTTGTTCCTGCTGGCGCAGATGATTGCGGTGTCGGTGCGCCTGATGGTGGGCGGCATGTGGCCCGGCTGGAGCCTGTTCCTGGCGCCGGTGCTGGAGTCCATGTTGTGGCCTCTGGCCACCCTGCTGCTGCTGGCGCCGCAACGTCGTGCGCCGGACCCCGATGCGCACCGCCCGCTGTGAGTTGAGGGGTCGGTCGGCATGACGGTTCTGAAGAACCTGCATCAGGAGTTGGCACGCTTCCGGCTGCGGCTGGTGGCGGCCGCCCTGTTTGTGCTGTTCTGCTTCAGCCTGCTGGTGGCCCGCCTGCTGTTCCTGCAGGTGGCCCAGCACGACACCCTGCTGGAGCGGGCTGAATCCAACCGCATCTCGGTGGTGCCCATCGTGCCCAACCGGGGCCTGATCGTGGACCGCAACGGCGTGGTGCTGGCCAGCAACTATTCGGCCTACACGCTGGAAATCACCCCGTCCAAGGTGACCGACCTGGACGAGACCATCGACCAGCTGGCCACGGTCATCGACATCCAGCCGCGCGACCGTCGCCGCTTCAAACGGCTGATGGAAGAAAGCAAGAACTTCGAGTCGCTGCCGATCCGCACCAAGCTGACCGACACCGAAGTCGCCAAGTTCGCGGCCCAGCGCTTCCGCTTCCCCGGTGTGGACATTAAGGCGCGGCTGTTCCGCAGCTATCCCATGGGCGAGGTCGGCAGCCACATGCTGGGCTACATCGGCCGCATCAACCAGGCAGAAAAGAAGGCCATGGATGACTGGCCGGAAGAGGATGTCTCCAACTATCGCGGCACCGAATACATCGGCAAGCTGGGGCTGGAGCAGGCCTATGAACGCGAGCTGCACGGGCAGACCGGCTTCGAGGAAATGGAAACCAGCGCCGGGGGACGCGCCATCCGCCGCCTGCGTAACCGACCGCCCACCCCGGGCAACACCCTGCACCTCTCCATCGACATCAAGCTGCAGGCGCTGGTGGAGAAGCTGTATGGCGACCGCCGAGGCGCCCTCGTGGCCATCGATCCGCGCAATGGCGAGGTGCTGGCGTTTGTGTCCAAACCGTCCTTCGATCCCAATCTGTTCGTGGATGGCATTGATGCGGACAGTTGGCGGGAGCTGAACGAGAACATCGACAAGCCGCTGCTGAACCGCGCCCTGCGCGGCACCTATCCGCCGGGCTCCACCTTCAAGCCCTACATGGCCATGGCGGCCTTGAACACCGGCAAGCGTTCGCCCAGCGTGGTGATCCAGGACAACCTCACCTACAGCTTCGGCGGCCGCACGTTCGGCAGCGCGGAAGGCGACCGGGCGGGTCCGAAGGACATGCGGCTGGCCATCGTCACCTCCTCCAACGTCTATTTCTATTCCCTGGCCAATGAAATGGGCGTGGACCTGATCCACGACCAGCTTGAGCCGTTTGGTTTCGGCCGCAAGACGGAAATCGACCTGCTGGGCGAGGTCACCGGAGATCTTCCCTCCACCGAATGGAAGAAGAAGAAATTCCGCCGTCCGGAGCAGCAGAAGTGGTTTGCCGGCGAGACCATCTCGCTGGGCATCGGCCAGGGCTACAACAACTTCACCATGCTGCAATTGGCCACGGCCGTGTCCACGCTGTCCACCGGCGGGCAGCGGTATCGGCCGCGGCTGGTGCGGGACATCGAGGATGTGGTCAAGCACACCGAGCACCGGACCGCCAGTGATGCGCTGGAGCCGCTGGCCTTGCGCCGGGCGGATGTGGATGTGATCCGCAACGCCATGCACGATGTGACGCTGGAGGGCACATCGCGTGCGGTGTTTGCCGGGGCGGCCTACCCGAGCGCCGGAAAGACCGGGACGGCCCAGGCCATCGGCTTGCGTGCCGGCCAGACCTACAGCAGCATCAAGGCGGATGAACGCAAGCGCGACCATTCGCTCTACATCGCCTTCGCCCCGTATGAGGCCCCCCGGATCGCGCTGGCGCTGATTGTGGAGAACGCCGGCTTTGGGTCCACCTCGGCGGCCCCGATTGCGCGCCGGGTGTTCGACTATGTGCTGGAGGGGGTCTATCCCAGCGAGGAAGACATCGCCAAGACGCAACTCGGCCAGACCACCGCCCCCATCGGTAGCCCACGCCGAGTGGTGGATGTGCCGTTGCCGGGGCAACTGCCGGTGCCGGTCTCGGCGGCCTCTGCTGCTTCTGCTGCTTCTGCGGCATCGGCCGCGTCGGCTGCCTCGGCTGCACCCGCGCCGGTTCGGACGGCAGGCACACCCGCCAGCGCTGCCTCCGCCGGTGCCGCCGCAGCGCCCCGTCCCGCACAAGCCCGCCCGACGCCCACGCCAGGGGCACCACCGGCCGCCCTCTCTGTCCCACCGGCCGCGCCGCCGCCCGCCCAGCGCGGGGCGTCTCGACCCAGTCCGGGAGCTTCACGATGAGCGCTGTCTTCAGCAAACCCAGTTGGCTGCAACGGCTCAAGCCCTGGTTCGCCGGATTCGACGTGCCGCTGCTGCTGGCCCTGTTCTGGATCATGGGCCTGGGCCTGATGTGCATGTACTCCGCCGGTTACGACCACGGCACCCGCTTCGTGGACCATCTGCGCAACGGCGTGCTGGCCCTGATCGTCATGTTTGTGGTGTCCCAGGTGCCGCCGCAGCGGCTGATGCAGGCGGCCGTGCCGCTCTACACACTGGGGGTGATGCTGCTGATCGCCGTGGCGCTCTTCGGTATCACCAAGAAGGGCTCCACCCGATGGATACGCCTGGGTGTGGAATTCCAGCCGTCGGAGATGCTCAAGATCGCCATGCCGCTGATGCTGGCCTGGTGGTTCCAGAAGCGGGAAGGGCAGTTGCGATTGCCGGACTTCATTGCCGCCTTTGTGCTGCTGACGGTACCGGTGGGTCTGATTGCGAAGCAGCCGGACCTGGGCACCGCCATCCTGGTGCTGGCGGCCGGGCTCTATGTGATCTTCTTTGCCGGTTTGTCCTGGAAGCTCATCCTGCCCGCCCTGGTGCTGGCGGGTGCGGGCATCACCACGCTGGTGTTGAGTGAGGACCAGATCTGCCAGCCGGATGTGAAATGGCCGGTGCTCAAGGACTATCAGAAGGACCGGGTCTGCACCCTGCTGGACCCGACCAAGGACCCGCTGGGCAAAGGCTTCCACATCATCCAGGGCGAGATCGCCATCGGCTCCGGGGGCGTGACCGGCAAGGGGTTCATGAAGGGCACGCAGACCCATCTGGAATTCATTCCCGAACGCACCACGGACTTCATCTTTGCCGCCTATGGCGAGGAATTCGGGCTGGTGGGCGCGCTGGGGCTGCTGCTGGGTTTCACCGCGCTGATCCTGCGGGGGCTGGCGATTGCGCATGAGGCGCCGACGCTGTTCTCGCGGCTGCTGGCGGGCGCCATCACGCTGAGCTTCTTCACCTACGTGTTTGTGAACATGGGCATGGTGACCGGCATCCTGCCGGTGGTGGGGGTGCCCTTGCCCTTCATTTCCTATGGCGGCACGGCCATGGTGACGCTGGGGTTGGCGCTGGGCATGCTGATGTCGATTGCCCGCAGCCGAGGGGCGATGCAGCGCTGAGGCGCTCCGCGCTGCGGGTCTGATCCCCCACACGTCGCACCGGATGCACCGCGGCTCACGCTGGATGGGGATGGGCCGCAAAGCGGATGGTGAATCGCGCGCCCGGCCCCTGGCCATCGGCCTCCGCCTGGCGGCGCGGGCGGGTGTCGTCCACGCTGATGTCCGCATCATGCTGCTGGACGATCTCCCGGACGATGGCCAGGCCCAGGCCTGATCCGTCCACATTCGTCCCCAGCGCGCGGTAGAAGGGTTGGAACACTTTTTCCCGCTCCAATTCCGCAATCCCCGGGCCCGAGTCCTCCACCTGCAGCACGCAGACCTGACCAAAGGGGTCCTCCACCACCCGTACGGTGATGGTGCCGCCGGCGGGTGTGTAGAGCAAGGCGTTGTCCACCAGGTTGCGGATCAACTCGCGGATGAGCAGCGGATGGCCGTGCAGACGCAGGCCGGCGCGGTCCGGTTCCGGGCCTTCGTAGCCCAGGTCCAGGCGCTTTTCCATGGCGCGGGGCACGAAGTCCCGCACCGTTTCCATGGCCAGCACCGGCAGATTGACCTCGCTGCGGCGGGAGGCGTGTTCCTGGTCCTCCGCCCGCGCCATCGCCAGCAGCTGGTTCACCATGTGCGCCGCTCGCTGGCTGGACAGCGCAATCTGCTGCAGCGAGCGCCGCAGCTCGGCCGGTGAGCTGCGCCCTTCGTCGATCTCGCGCTGCGCCAGTTCGGCCTGGGTGCGCAGCCCGGCCAGGGGCGTCTTGAGCTGATGGGCCGCGTCGGCCAGGAAGTGCTTTTGCGCGCGGATGGATTGGTCCAGCCGCTCCAGCAGGTCGTTGATGGCCTGCACCAGCGGCGCCACTTCATCCGGAATGCGCTGTTCGTCGATGGGGCTGAGGTCGGAGCTGTCGCGCGACCGGATGCGCCGTTGCAACTCGTTGAGCGGCGCAATACCGCGGGCCAGGGCCAGCCACACCAGCAGCACTGCCAGCGGCAGGATCACGAACTGCGGAAGGATCACGCCTTTGATGATCTCGTTGGTCAGACGTGAACGCTTGCCCAGCGTCTCGGCCACCTGCACCAGCATCATGCGGTCGCTGCCGGCGGTGCCTTCGGGCGCCACCCAGAGGAAGGCCACCCGCACCGATTCGTTGTTCACCTCGTCATCACGGTAGTGCAGCTCCCAGGGCACCACCGGGGGCTCGGCCTCCGGTACGGCGAGATGGCGGTCCCCGCTGAGCAGTTCCCCCCGCAGTCCCAGCACCTGGTAGAAGATGGTGTCGGATTCATCCGCTCGCAGCAGGGCGGCGGCTTCCGGCGCGAGCGCATAGCGGGAGCGGCCCTTGGGCAGTTCGCCCGGCGCGGGTTCGGTGGCCACCTGCAGACCCAGGGTGCGGGCCATTTCGCCCAGTTCCCGGTCGTAGGGCTTGTTGGCAATGCCCTGGGCCACCAGCCAGGTCAGCGCCACGCTGATCGGCCAGATCACCAGCAGAGGCGCGAGCATCCAGTCCAGGATCTCGCCGAACAGCGAGCGGTGTCCACTGGCGCTGCTCATTCATGCCCTCCCTGGGCGCGGCCTTGAGGCTGGTGCGTCGCCCACGGCCAGCAGCGCCACTCAGCCGGGGATCTTTTCAAGGCAATAACCCAGCCCTCGGACGGTGGCGATGCGGATCGGTCCTTGCTCGATCTTCTTGCGCAGGCGGTGGATGTAGACCTCGATGGCGTTGTTGCTCACCTCTTCGCCCCATTCGCACAGGCGCTCCACCAATTGATCCTTGCTGACCAGCCGGCCGGCGCGCTGCAGCAGCACTTCCAGCAGCGACAGCTCACGGGCCGACAGCTCCACCATCTGCTCATTGATGTAGGCCACCCGGCCGGTGGCATCAAAGCTCAGCGGGCCATGCTTGATCACACTGGAGGCCGTGCCCAGGCCGCGCCGGGTGAGCGCTCGCACACGGGCTTCCAGTTCCTGCAACGAAAAGGGTTTCGCCATGTAGTCGTCGGCGCCCAGATCCAGCCCCTTGACCCGCTCCTCGATGCTGTCCGCCGCTGTCAGGATCAGCACCGGCACGGCCGAGCCACGCGCCCGCAGCCGGCGAAGCACTTCCAGCCCATGCATCTTGGGCAGGCCCAAGTCCAGGATCAGCAGGTCGAATTCATGGGAGGCAAGGGCCGCATCCGCTTCGGTGCCGCTGCCCACCTGGTCCACGGCACAGCCCGAAGCCCGCAGCGAGCGCAGCAGGCCGTCGGCCAACACCTGGTCGTCTTCTGCAATCAGGATGCGCATGTCTGTCCCCCGTTCTTCTTGAATGACCCATTCTAGGGATGGGCCCCCTCGGTGGCAGTAGGCGTTTGCGAGGCCAGCGCGGTAAGGGGCGCATCCTGCACGGTCGGTGGGGGAGGCGCCCCTCCACGGATGGAGGCGGGCCCGCTTTCGGACGATCGTGGCGGGGTGGCTCACGCCATGAGCCACTGAGCGCCTAGGATGGCTTCATTGCAACCGCTGCGGCGTGGCCACAGAACCACTGTACAGATATACAGATTGGGCCATAATCCGGCGCAGCCACTTGGAGATGCTTTCATGGACGCCCCCGTCAAAAACGCCAACCCCGAAAAAGCCAAGGCCCTGCAGGCCGCTCTTGCCCAGATCGAAAAGCAGTTCGGCAAGGGCTCCATCATGCGCCTGGGTGAAGGCGAGAAGATTGAAGACATCCAGGTGGTCTCCACCGGTTCGCTGGGCCTGGACATCGCCCTGGGCGTTGGCGGCCTGCCGCGCGGCCGTGTGATTGAAATCTACGGCCCGGAATCCTCGGGCAAGACCACGCTCACACTGCAGGTCATCGCCCAGATGCAGAAGCTGCAGGGCGTGTGTGCCTTCATCGACGCCGAGCATGCGCTGGACGCTCAATATGCCCAGAAGCTCGGGGTGAACCTGCAAGAGCTGCTGATCAGCCAGCCCGACACCGGCGAACAAGCCCTGGAAATTGTGGACGCACTGGTGCGTTCCGGTTCGGTGGACCTGATCATCGTGGACTCGGTGGCCGCCCTGACACCCAAGGCCGAGCTGGAAGGCGAAATGGGTGATGCCCTGCCCGGCCTGCAGGCCCGTCTGATGAGCCAGGCCCTGCGCAAGCTCACCGCCACCATCAAGAAAACCAACTGCACCGTTATCTTCATCAACCAGATCCGCATGAAGATCGGTGTGATGTTCGGCTCGCCTGAAACCACCACCGGTGGCAATGCGCTGAAGTTCTACGCTTCGGTGCGCCTGGACATCCGCCGTATTGGTTCCATCAAGAAGGGTGAAGAAGTCATCGGTTCCGAAACCAAGGTCAAGGTGGTGAAGAACAAGGTGGCGCCCCCGTTCAAGACGGCGGAATTCGACATCCTGTATGGCGAAGGGATCAGCCGCGAGGGTGAAATCATCGACATGGGTGTGGCCGCCAAGATCGTGGACAAGGCCGGTGCCTGGTACGCCTACAGTGGCGAGAAAATCGGCCAAGGCAAGGACAACGCCCGCGAATTCCTGCGTGAAAACGCGGACCTGGCTGTCGAGATTGAAAACAAGATCCGCGAATCGCTGGGCATCCCCCTGCTGGGTGCGGTGCCGGATTCGGCTGAGTAAGGTCGTCCGATGGCACGTCAGCCGCTCTCCCTGAGGGCGCGGGCGGTCACCCTGCTGGCCCAGCGAGACCACAGCGAACTGGAGCTGCGGCGCAAGCTGGGCCGCATTGCCAGAGAGGCTCGGCAGGCGGAACAGGCGCGCGAAGCCGCTCGCCATGCGGATGCTGACTGGGACGCAGGCGCGGACGCTTCTCGCGCCAGGCGCATGCAGGCCTTCGTCGTCGGCGAGGGTGGTGGTGATGACCACCGCGACGCCGAGGCGGATGCGGCCGACATCGAGCAGCAGGTGGAAGAGGTGCTGGTCTGGCTGCGCCAACAGTCCTATCTGGATGAATCCCGCTTTGTGGAATCCAGGCTGCATGCGCGGTCTTCGCGTTGGGGGCAGCGGCGCATCGAGCAGGAACTCGCCCAGCATGGGCTCAGCCTGGACGCTGATCAACGTGCCGCCCTGGCGGACACCGAACTGGGCCGTGCCTGCGAGCTGCTGCGTCGTAAATTTGCTGCGAGCCCGGCACGGTGGGTGTCTGGTTTGGTGGGGCGCGCCAGTGGTGCCACCACTGAGGCCGCCACTGACGCCATCACTGGCGCCAAGCTCGATACTGCTGATGGATCCGCCAGCGTAGACCGCAGGCATAGAGGCGGCCCGGATAGCGGGGGCTCGGAGAGCGACGACCGGCACAACGACAACCGGCACAACGACAACCGACACAGCGACGACCGGCACAGAGACGACTCGAACAGCGACGACCTTGCGGACTCTCCGAACTCCGCCAATGCTGCCAAAAAAGCTCATGCCGCCAAAGCTGCCCTGGAAGCCCGCCAAATGCGCTTCCTGCTGGGGCGGGGCTTTCAGTCTGACCTGGCTCGCCGCGCGATCCGGGTCCACCGCGACCTCGGCGCTGCGGATTCTGCTGACGCCGCTGATTCCGCTGATTCCGCTGATTCCGCTGATGACCTTGGCGCCCTGGGCAAGCCCGGCGCCCATCCGGGCCGCCGCCGCTGATTCGTGGCGCCCCTTCAGGTCAAACGATCCGCTAGGCGCCCACATGGACCGAAATGGGGCAGGAAACAAGTCCCTAAATCCAGCATCCCTGGGCGCGTGTCATCCCCGTGAAAGCCTTGATGCTATGCAGCATGCTACATTGGCGGCTTCGCAAGCTGCCCGCTCGCCTTTGGCCGCGGGCCTGTTTTTGCGTGTTTGCATCGGGTCTATGTCTTCCATCGCCTCCTCCGCACGCCACTGGCTGGGTCGTCGCATTGCCGACGGTTTTGTCTATTGGCCAGCCGGCTCCACTGGATCCGCTGGGTCCGCCTGCGCGGCGGACCATCGTCAGGAACAGGACCCCGCGCCTATGGCCATGAACATCGCCGTGTCCATGCAAACTCAACACCCGAGCCAGTGTCACGGTGGCGCCGTGGCCTCGGCTTTCTCATCCTGATCATTCATCAAGCGAGACGTCCCTATGAAGATTCACGAGTACCAGGGCAAGGAAATCCTGCGCCAGTTTGGCGTGCCGGTGCCGCGCGGTATTCCCGCGTTCACGGTGCAAGAGGCGGTTGAAGCCGCGCAAAAGCTGGGCGGCCCGGTGTGGGTGGTCAAGGCACAGATCCACGCCGGTGGCCGCGGCAAGGGCGGCGGCGTGAAGCTGGGCAAGAGCCTGGACGACGTGAAGGCGCTCTCCGAGCAGATCCTCGGCATGCAGCTGGTCACGCACCAGACCGGCCCGGCCGGCCAGAAGGTCCGCCGCCTGTACATCGAAGAAGGCGCGGACATCAAGAATGAGCTGTACGTGTCCCTGGTGACCGACCGTGGCACCCAGAAGGTGGCCTTCATCGCTTCCAGCGAAGGCGGCATGGACATCGAAGAGGTGGCGCACTCCACCCCTGAGAAGATCATCACCGAGTACATCGACCCGCTGACCGGCATCACGACCGAACAGTCCAAGAAGATCGCTGCGGCCATCGGCCTGACCGGCGCTTCGGTGGACCAGGCCGTGGACCTGTTCGCCAAGCTGTACAAGTGCTACATGGACACCGACGCGTCGCTGGTGGAAATCAACCCGCTGAACTGCGACTCCAAGGGCAACCTGATCGCCCTGGACGCGAAGTTCAACTTCGACGCCAACGCCCTGTTCCGCCATCCGGAAATCGTCGCCTACCGCGACCTGGACGAAGAAGATCCGGCTGAAATCGAAGCTTCGAAGTTCGACCTGGCCTACATCTCGCTGGACGGCAACATCGGCTGCCTGGTGAACGGTGCTGGTCTGGCCATGGCCACCATGGACACCATCAAGCTGTTCGGCGGCGAGCCGGCCAACTTCCTGGACGTGGGCGGCGGCGCCACTGCCGAGAAGGTTACCGAAGCCTTCAAGATCATGCTGAAGAACCCCGACGTGAAGGGCATTCTCGTCAACATCTTCGGCGGCATCATGAAGTGCGACACCATCGCTGAAGGCGTGATCACGGCTTGCAAGGCCGTCAACCTGTCTGTGCCGCTGGTCGTGCGCATGAAGGGCACCAACGAAGAGCTGGGCAAGAAGATGCTGGCCGAGTCGGGCCTGCCCATCATCTCCGCCGACACCATGGCCGAAGCCGCGACCAAGATCGTCGCCGCCGTCAAGTAAGCCGCAGACCCAGCCAAGGAATACGACATGAGCATCTACATCAACAAGGACACCAAGGTCATCACCCAGGGCATCACGGGCAAGACCGGTCAGTTCCATACTCTGGGCTGCCAGGCCTATGCCAACGGCAAGAACGCATTTGTTGCCGGCGTGAACCCGAAGAAGGCCGGTGAAAAGTTCTCCGAGATCCCCATTTACGGGACCGTCAAGGAAGCTGCCGCCCAGACCGGCGCCACCGTGTCCGTGATCTACGTGCCGCCCGCCGGCGCCGCTGCTGCCATCTGGGAAGCCGTGGAAGCCGACCTGGACCTGGCGATCTGCATCACTGAAGGCATTCCTGTCCGTGACATGCTGGAAGTGCGCAACAAGATGAAGGCCAAGGAAGCGGCCGGCGGCAAGAAGACGCTGCTGCTGGGCCCGAACTGCCCCGGCCTGATCACCCCGGAAGAGATCAAGATCGGCATCATGCCCGGTCACATCCACCGCAAGGGCCGTATCGGCGTGGTGTCGCGTTCCGGCACCCTGACCTATGAAGCGGTGGCTCAGCTGACCGATCTGGGCCTGGGCCAGTCCTCGGCCGTCGGTATCGGTGGTGACCCGATCAACGGTCTGAAGCACATCGACGTGATGAAGGCCTTCAACGACGATCCGGACACCGATGCGGTGATCATGATCGGCGAAATCGGTGGTCCGGACGAAGCCGAAGCCGCCCGTTGGTGCAAGGCCAACATGAAGAAGCCGGTGGTCGGCTTCATCGCGGGTGTCACCGCCCCTCCCGGAAAGCGCATGGGCCACGCCGGCGCGCTGATCTCCGGTGGCGCTGACACTGCCGATGCCAAGCTCGCCATCATGGAAGAGTGCGGCTTCAAGGTGACCCGCAACCCGTCGGAAATGGGCAAGCTGCTCAAGGGTCTGCTGTAAGCAACAGGAAAAACCTGTCGACGTCTCTGATGCGTAATTCCACGCATCGGAGGCCCGGGGGGGTGGCGCGGACAATGCGCTAGCTTCCGCCGACAAACCAGGAGGGGCCGCGAGGCCCCTCTTGCCGTTTGATCCCCCAACCGCTTTACACTGGGTGCCCGCCTTGCGACGCGCCCAGCAGGTCTTTGCACATGGACATGCTTCTCCACGCCCCGTTCTGGCTGGCGGTTCTCCAGATCATCGCGATCGACATCCTGCTGGGTGGCGACAATGCCGTGGTCATCGCCCTTGCCTGCCGCAAGCTGCCGCCCAAGCTCCGCACCCAGGGCATCCTGTGGGGCACCGCAGGCGCCATCATCTTGCGTGTGGTGCTGATCTTCTTTGCGCTGCAACTGCTGCAATTGCCCTTCCTGAAATTGGTGGGCGGCCTGCTGCTGTTCTGGATCGGCGTCAAGCTGCTCCTGCCGGAAGAAGACGACGACCACGCCAACATCCAGGCCAGCGACAAGCTCTGGGCGGCCGTCAAGACCGTCATCGTGGCTGACTTCGTCATGTCGCTGGACAACGTCATCGCCATCGCCGGTGCCGCCGAGGGTGCGGGCCACGGCCATCAACTGACCCTGGTGATCTTCGGCCTGGTGGTGTCCATTCCCATCATCGTCTGGGGCAGCCAACTGGTCATCAAACTGATGGATCGATACCCCGCCGTGATCACCCTGGGCGCCATGTTGCTGGGATGGATTGCGGGTACCATGCTGGTGACCGACCCGGCCCTGGGGGGCTGGGTCCCCAATCAGCCTGGCAGCAAGCCGGGCACGACGGTGGTGGTGCCCTGGCTGCAGTATGGGTCCGGGGTTGCGGGCGCCCTGCTGGTGCTGGGCCTTGGCAAGTTGCTGGCCAATCGCCGCCCGTACGAAGCCTGACGAAAGTACCGCCATGCCATGACCGCCGCCAGCTTCTTCAAGCGACTGCTGGGGCGGTCCCTCCCGCCTCCCGGGCCGGAGGACCTTCCCAGCGTGCTGCAGAGCACCCAACCCATGCCCCGATGGGCGGGTTCGCGGCTGGACAACTATGAGCTGGGCCAGGAAATCGGCCGCGGCGCCATGGCCAAGGTGCATCAGGCGGTGGACCGCCGTAGCGGCGGGCCGGTGGCCATCAAGCGCCTGTCCCTCCAGCGCGAATTCGCGCCGGAAGACCTGCTGGATGTGCGTGAGCGCTTCATCCGCGAAGCCAGCGCCGCCTTGCATCTCGAACATCCCGACATCCTGCGGGTGCTGGACGCTGGCGAAAGCGACGGCGACACCTGGATTGCCATGGAGTTGGTGGTCGGCCACGACCTGAGCCACCATACGCGTGCATCACAGCGGCTTCCGCTCCGGGAGGTGCTTCTGCTGGTGGCCCGCCTGGCGCGGGCCCTGCACTATGCCCACAGCCACGGCGTGGTGCACCGCGACATCAAACCCGCCAACGTCATGCTGGACCGGCCCACCGGCAGCGTGAAGATCATGGACTTTGGCATTGCCCGGGTCGCGGACGGCAGCCGCACCCGCACCGGGCTGGTTTTGGGTACTCCTTCCTATATGTCCCCGGAACAGTTGGCTGGCCTGAAGGTGGATGGGCGCAGTGACCTGTATTCTTTAGGCGTCATGTTGTTTCAGCTTTTGACCGGGCATTTGCCCCATCAGTCGGAGTCCATGGCCGCTTTGATGCATCAGATCGCGAACCAGCCACCGCCGGACGTGCGGCAGTTCCGCCCGGAGTTGCCGGAATCGCTCGCGATGGTGCAGGCCCTGGCGCTCGAAAAGCGCCCGGAATTGCGCTATCAGACCGGCGAGCAACTGGCGCAGGACCTGGAGGCCGTCCTGGCTGAACTCCCGGTGGCGCTGGCCAATAGCACCGGCAATGCAGCCGCATCGCCCGGAAGTGGGAACGCCAAACGCACCACTGAAGGCACTCCCACCACAACCCCCCCGACAGCGGGGCGGGCTTTCGAGGAAACTTTACGCCTCCGCAGTGGCGCGGCGGTGCACAATCATCCTCCCCCAGACGATCCCGCCAGCAAGACATGACCCTGGAGTTCTTCAGCGCCACCGACACCGGCCGCGTGCGCGACAACAATGAAGACTCGATCGCCCTGGACCCCGGCGTCGGCTTGGCAGTGTTGGCGGACGGCATGGGCGGCTACAACGCCGGGGAGGTGGCCAGCCAGATGCTGACGTCCTTCATCAAGGCCGAACTGGGCCGCTGGCTGGCGGAAGCCGGCCAGCTCGCGTCGGACGCGGATGTGCGCCGCGCGATGGACATTTGCGTGGACAACGCCAACCGGGCCATTTTCAACGCGGCGAACACCAACCCGCGCTATGCCGGCATGGGGACCACACTGGTGGTGGCGGTATTCCGGGAGCAAAGTGTGCTGCTGGGCCATGTGGGTGACTCCCGGGCTTACCGGCTTCGGGACGGCCAACTGGTCCAGATGACCAGAGACCATTCGTTACTGCAAGAGCAGATCGATGCTGGTCTGCTTACGCCTGAGGAAGCGGTGTTTTCCAGCAACAAGAATCTGGTGACACGGGCTGTGGGGGTGGAAGACACCGTCATGCTGGAAATCCACCAACATGAACTGCAACCCGGCGACGAGATTCTGCTGTGCAGTGACGGCCTGTCTGATATGGTGGATGACGCCTCCGTGGCGCAAATTCTGCAAAGTCACTCGGACCTTCCTGAAGCAGCGCAGGCGCTGGTAGACGCCGCCAATGACATGGGCGGCAAGGATAATATTGCGATCGTTCTGGTTCGCGCGGAAAGTCGTACCAAGCCGTGGGCGTGGTGGCCCTTCAGTCGTAACCACGGGCGTCGCTGAGCGCGCCATCACAACTATAGACAGGACACGAGGTCAAAGATGGGCAAACTGGTGGTTTCGCTCGACGGTGTGGTGATCAAAGAGGTGCAGGTCACCAAAGACAAGACCACACTGGGTCGGCGCCCCTACAACGACATCGTGATCGACAATCTTGCCGTCAGTGGCGAGCATGCCGTGATGCAGATGGTGGGTTCGGACGTCTTCATTGAAGACCTGAACTCCACCAACGGCACCTACATCAATGGCAAAGCCGTCAAGAAACAGCTGCTGTCGCACGGTGACGTCATCGAAGTGGGCAAGTACAAGATCAAGTATCTGGTCGAAGACAACGCCGACTACGAAAAGACCATGATCCTGCGGCCTGGCCAGACGGCGCCCAGCAGCGGTTTTGGCCTGCCTTCGTCATTCGGTGGCCTCAGTGGTGCCCCAGCCGCCACGGCGGCGCCGGCGGCCATCAAAGTGCTGAACGGCCCGGCCGCTGGCCGTGAGGTGGCGCTGTCCAAGGTGGTGACCACCGTGGGCAAACCGGGCGTGCAAGTGGCGTCCATCACCAAACGTCCCAGCGGCTATGTGTTCGCGCACGTGGAAGGTGCTTCCCGTCCGGTGGTGAATGGCTCGCCGCTGGCGGCCGAGTCGGTCCCGCTCAAGAACGGTGACGTCATCGAGCTGGCTGGCACCCAAATGCAGTTCATGCAGGGTTGATGCAGGTCCGCTGCGGCGGGCTGTGGTTCATTTGACCAGCTCTCCGTGGGCCGCTTGAAGCCGTAGATAACGCTGTCGGTGGCATGCCGGACGCTGTAGGGCAATTGCCTACACGTGGAGGTTTTCACGGCATTGCCTTGGGCAGTCGTAACCTGAGGCAAAAAGACGGGGATTGCCCAAATCAGCGCTTAGCAAGCGGGATGGGTGGCCCTACAGTGGCCGCATGAAGATTCGCGTGCTCGGGTGCGCCGGTGCCATGGCGGCCGGCCACAAAACCACTTCTTTCCTGCTGGACGACGATGTGCTCATCGACGCCGGCAGTGGCGTGGGCGAGCTGTCCGCGGAGGCCATGGCGAAGGTCAACCACATCTTCGTCAGCCATTCCCACCTGGACCATGTGCTGTCCATTGGGTTGCTGGCCGACACCGTGCAGCGGCGCCGCGCGCAGCTAGGCCTGCCGGCGGTGCAGGTGCATGCCCTGGCGGCCACGCTGGAGGCGCTGAAGGCGCACATCTTCAACGGCGTCATCTGGCCGGATTTCACCCGGTTGCCCAGCCCGGAACGTCCGGCCTTGAGTTTCCACCCGTTTGCCGTTGGCGACCGTCTGGACATCGGTGGCGGGCGTGAGATCGAAGTCCTGACGGCTGCCCATACGGTACCGGCGGTGGGGTTTGCGGTGAATCCTGGGTCCGGCGCCCATTGGGTGTTCACCGGGGATACAGGGCCGAACCCGGCGCTCTGGGAACGCCTGGCGGAGTTGAAGCTGTCGGACCTGGTGATCGAATGCGCATTTGCCAACGATGAATGTGAGCTGGCCGAAATCAGTCAGCACCATTGCCCGTGCACGCTGGGGGAGGAGCTGAAAAAGCTGACGACCCCGATGCGGGTGCACATCACCCACATCAAGCCCGGCGAGCGGGCGGCCGTGATGGCCGCCGTGGGAGCCTTGCAGACTGACCATCGCGTGACGGCGTTGGAGCATTTTCAGGAATTTGAGTTGAAGTAACGCCTGCTGCGTAACGGCCCGGCGGTGGCGGGGTTGGCGACGCTTTACGCCAGGTCTTGAGGAAAATGACCAACTGCGGCAGCACGTTGTAGCGCAATTTGTCACATTCTTGTCTGTGCCTGCGTGCGCGCCCTGGGAAAGGCATCGGGAGAGGCTCCGCGTCAAGGCTGGCATGACCCCTGCAACTGTCGGGATATTGCCACGCTCAGCCTGCATCATGTCCCGTTCCCAACATGGCTTCACCCTTCTCGAATTGATGATCGTGGTGGCCGTTGTCGGCATCCTCGCCGCCATCGCACTTCCTTCCTATTCCGACTACGCCAAGAAGGCCAGGGTCACGGAGGTCATGTTGGCCTTGACCCCACCGAAGGCTCAGGTGCTCGAGTACGTCAATACGGCGGCGCGCTTTCCCACCCCGGAGCAACTCAACCTCAGCTCGCAGTCGAGCGCGTATGTGGAGCGGGTGGTCTACAGCAAGACCAGCGATACCGAGGTCACGATCACGGCGTCGATCCGGTCCGGATCCATCGGTCCGGAACTGGACGGCACGCAACTGGTGCTCACGGGCCAACCCGGTGAGGCGGGCCTGAGCAATGCGTCCGTGGTCTGGAAATGCGCCGGGTCCGTTCCTGACAAATTCCTCACAGTGGCCTGCCGTTCCACAAGTTGAGTGGGGCCACCCGCTCAAGGGCTGCGGAGACAGGTCCACAAGGAGCTAAATTGTTCGAAATGAGATCGCTAGCTTTGACACTTTCTGTCAAATAAAGGTCGTCGAACGAACATTGTTATCAGCGTGACAGGAATCGTCACTTGGAATTGGGCGGAAATCGCCATTCTGTGCGCTATCGCACGCAGGGCCATGCAAGTCCTGCTGGCACGAGCTCTGCGGATAAGGAAGGGTCATTCGACCCCTCCCTTCCTCTCCTGGAGTTCATATGAAGCGCACTGTCCAAAAAGGTTTCACCCTCATCGAACTGATGATCGTTGTGGCGATCATCGGCATCCTGGCTGCTGTGGCCCTGCCGGCTTATTCTGACTACATGAAGAAGTCGAAGGTCAGCGAACTGGTGCTGGCCCTGTCGGCCTACAAACAGCCGATCCAAGAATTCACCACGACGCAAAACCGCCTTCCGAGCACCACCGAACTGGACGTCAAGGCACCGACGGGCGGCTACGTCAAGTCTCTGGCTTACACCCCCTCCAGCACCAGCGCAATCACGGCTGCTGGCACCACCGCCACGATGACTGCCACTGCGCAAAACATCGGAACCGGTGTGGATGACAAGACGCTGACCCTTGTCGGCGCAGTGAACTACGAAACCATGGCCCTGGTGTGGACCTGCGGAACCAGCGCAACCATCGAGAACAAGTACCTGAGCGCCGCCTGCAAGCATAGCTAAACCCTTCGACATTCGGATACAAGTGGGCCCTTTTTGGGCCCACTTTTCATTTTTGGTCCACCTGCAGCTGACGTGAAACGTCACATCAGGGAGCCTGGGGGGCTTATTTTCGTGATTCAGTTCACGTTTTTGAGCCCAAGAGGTGTGGCACGAGCTCTGCAATGAGAAAAGCGTCTCACCTCTCACCTTGCTTAAGGAACTTTTATGAAGCGCACTATGCAAAAGGGTTTCACCCTGATCGAACTGATGATCGTCGTGGCGATCATCGGCATCCTGGCCGCAGTGGCCCTGCCGGCCTACTCCGACTACATGAAGAAGTCGAAGGTCAGCGAGTTGGTGCTGGCCCTGTCGGCCTACAAGCAGCCGATCCAGGAATTCACGACCACACAGAACCGCCTGCCGACTACTGATGAACTGGATGTCAAGGCTCCGACCGGTGGTTACGTCAAGGACCTCTCCTACACCCCGTCCAGCACCAGCGCAATCACGGCCGCAGGCACCACCGCAAAGATGACTGCCACTGCGCAAAACGTCGGAACTGGTGTGGATGACAAGACGCTGACCCTGGTCGGCGCGGTGAACTACGAAACCATGGCCCTGGTGTGGACCTGTGGCACCGACGCTACCATCGAGAATAAGTACCTCAGCGCTGCCTGCAAGCACAGCTGATCACTGATCGTCTGAAGAAAGGGGAGCGTTATGCTCCCCTTTTTCATTGGAGTAGACACTTTGGACGGCCACCAGCCATCAAGGCTCCCGCTGATCATCAGCGTATGCGGAGTCATATGGTTCATTCCTTTGAGCTGCTCCTTACTCGCCCCCGCGCTCACCGCGCACGACTTTGCTCGCCTGTGTCAGCTCGGCCTGCTCGCGGTAATAGCTTTGGTTCTCAGTCTGTGCAAGCAACAGCGGCATGGATCTATGTCGCCTGCTCCAAGTGCGTTCGGGATTGCACTTGCAGGGCTTCTGACCGCGTCCGCTCTCCACGCGACTTATCCATCGATCGCACTGCGTGAACTTCTGGTGTTTGGTGGGTTATTGAGCCTCTCAGTGGCCCTGAGCCGCTGCATCACCACGTCCTCAGACTTCACGCCAGTTCTCCGCACCGTCGTTGCAGGAACCTTTGCGCATGCGCTGATCATGCAGGCGTTCCTGCTGGGCTCCATTCCGATCACCGAGGTGGTTTACCCTTGGGAAGCATTCATCGGATTCGACAACCCGCGCTTTCTTAATCATGCTCAGACGGCGCTACTTCCGCTTGTAGCAGTCGTCTCAGTACAAGACCCCAAAACTTTCTGGCGCAGATTGGCAGCTGCCACGCTGCTTCTGAGCGGAATGGTGCTGTTCATCTCCCTAGGCCGGGCCACCATGTTGGCGCTGTTGGTGGGCCTTCTGGTAGGTCTTTCGCTGTTTCGTCAGGCTGCTGGGCCCTACGCATGCCGCGCCGCAGGCTACACCCTCCTGGGCATGTTGCTGATGTGGTTGGTATACCTCCTTTGGTTGCAACCCGCCGGCCATCGGATCGATGTGCAGCAACTCACGCAGAGCCACTTCCGCGGCTATTTGTTTGCCAAGGCGTTTGACCTCTGGAAAACATCACCCTGGATCGGGGTCGGGCCCATGCACTTCGCTCATTGGTATAACGGTGAAGCCGCGCACCCTCACAACATTTACAGTCAGATCCTGTGTGAATACGGCCTGATTGGCGCCGCGCTGATCATTGGGGGCGCGCTGCGCTGGACAGCGACCATCTTTCACGCCATCCGTGTAGCGGCGCCCTCGCAGACGAATCTGGCGATCGGATTGGCAGGATCGCTTGTCGGCGTCCTGGTGGATGGCGGCCTTTCAGGAAACTTTGTCATGCCCATCTCGCAGCTCTGGATTGCAGTGCTGGTTGCTCTGTGCATCGCTTTTCACCGTTTGTCGGTTGGACCGACGCCCGTCCTGGCCGTGGCCCCGCCAAACAGGCCGCGATATCTGCGGGGTGTGGCGAGTGCCGCCCGGGTCGTTTTTTCGCTCGCCCTCATATTTCTTGCATTGCAATCGGCCTATGTCGCCAGGCACACACCCACTCCTCGCCTAGACACGCCGGGCGCTGTTGGCATGCGAGCCGACATGGACAATGCAAACCCAAGATTCTGGACAGTTGGCTGGTTTTAATCCTATGAATTGGCGTCTCAGGCTCCGTGCATCGGGGCTTCATCTTTTGGGCTCATTGCTGGTCGCACTTGCTGCTGCATCCGTAGTGCTGCTGGTCTGGTACCCGTGGCCTTATCGCGTTGTGGCGGGGGGGCAGGAACTGCTTTTTATTCTCCTCACCGTTGACATCATCATCGGCCCGCTACTGACCCTGGCAGTCTTCAATCTCAAGAAGCCGAAAAAGGAACTGCGCCGGGACTTGGCCATCATCGTGGTGCTGCAATTGCTGGCCTTGGGGTATGGCATGCACACGGTGTACCTCGCTCGTCCCGCCGTCATCGCCCTGGAAGTGGATCGCTTCCGCGTGACGACGGCCAACGACGTGGTGACGACAGAGCTGCCGGAGGCCCTGCCGGAATACCGGAGCCTCTCGATGACGGGGCCGGTATTGGTGAACACGGCCATGCCATCTGAGGCCCAGAGGTTTGACGCCATCATCCTTGGACTGAATGGGGTAGACCTGGGCGCACGCCCCAGCTTTTGGCGCCCTTGGGATGAGCACGCACGTTCTCTAACGCTGAAAAACGGCCGCCCGTTGGTCGACTGGTTGAAGCAGCATCCTGACCAGGAGGCCAAGGTCCGCGAAGCAGCAGCTCGGTCCGGCCGCCCGGTGGAACAACTGCTGTTCCTTCCCATGCTTGCTCACCGCATCGATTGGTCAGTGCTAGTAGACAAGTCAACCGGTGATCTGGTGGGTTTTGCTCCCATTGATACGTAGCCTCGCTGCTTGCTGAGCAACATCCTTCAACACCTCAGAACGGTTTAGAGTTGCGGCCTGTCTTGTCCGCCCCGGACCCTTTATGCCGATCGCTGCGACGACGCCTGTCTCTGTCACTCCTACCGCTGCCGACACTCCGCCCGATCTCGAATTCCGCATCAATCGCCCGTCAGCGGGCCCCGGGATTCTTCCGACGCTGGGCCTACTCATCGGCGTCACCCTCGCCCCTCTCTTCGCATTCAACCAGACGCCCTCTGCCACCCTCTACAACCAGCTGCTGGCCTTCTTCGGCTTCGGCCTGACCCTCATCGGTCTCGGCGCTGGTGGTTTGCTGCAGCGCGGCTGGCGGCTGGATCTGGTCAGTGGCGCGATTCTGGTGATGCTCGCAGCGGCCTTCACTGCGCCGCTGCTCAACGGCTTGCCCTGGTCCATCGCCCTCTCCGGCGGCGCCATGCTGCTGGGTGCTCTGGTGCTGATCCAGGGCGCACAGGCCGTGCGCGCTGATCAGCGTGACGCCCTCCTCACCCTGTTCTGCCTGACGCTGGTGGGTGCAGGCCTGCTCAGCGTCGTGGTCAGCTTTGTCCAGTTCCTCGTTCCTTCCTGGGCGGACGGCACCTTCATTGCCCGCACGGGTCTGGCTGGCCGCGCCGTGGGCAACATGCGTCAGCCCAACCACCTGGCCAGCCTTCTGCTGTGGAGCTGCGTGGCGGCTGTCTGGCTCGGGCAAGGCGGCTGGCTGGAGCGTCGTCTGGGCACGGCGCTGCGCGCCGCCGCGGCGCTTGGGGTGCTGCTGTTTCTGTTCGTGCTCTGCGTGCTGTTCAGCGCCTCCCGCACCGGCTTCATCGGCGTGGGCCTTCTGGCGGTTTGGGGCCTGGTGGAGCTGCTGCTGGGCCGTATCAAGCCGGCCGCCACCCGTTTGCGCATGGGCCCTCGCGTCGCTTTGTCGCTTACGCCCGTGATGTTCGCCATCAGCTGGCTGCTGGTGCGCGGCTGGACGCATGCCAGCGGCCATGCCTTTGGCGCCGAGACCCGGCTCAGCGACGAAGGCGCCGGGTCACCGTCCCGGCTGGCCATCCTCCGCAATACATGGTCGCTGCTCCAGCAGAACCCGTGGACCGGCACCGGCTGGGGCGATTTCAACTTCGCGTGGACCATGACGCCTTTCCCGGATCGCCCGGTGGCGTTTTTCGACCACTGCCACAACATCGTCCTGCAGTTGCTGGTGGAGCTGGGCTGGCCGGTGGGTCTGCTGGTGGTGCTGCTGCTGACGGTTGGCTTTGTTGTGGCCGGATGGCGCAGTCATGCCGACCGGAACGGCGCCGGATTCTGCGCATTCATGGTGGTGCTGATGATCGGGCTGCACAGCATGTCCGAATACCCCCTGTGGTACGCCTACTTCCTGTTGCCGACGGCCTTTGCCTATGGGCTGTGCCTGCGCCGTCACGGTGGTCAGCCACAGGCGGGGCTGGATCCAAGCGCCCCGGTGCCTGACGCGATGGTGACCCCTTCGAATGCGCACCACGAGGCGCAGCTCGATCAAGACGCCCGTGCCAAGACCGCCACAGCCCACGAGCGGGCTCATCCGGGCACACGCCGCTGGGATATGGTGGCCCTGGGTGCTGTTGCCGTGCTGCTGGTCCCATTGACCGTCTGGGACTATCTGCGCATCGTCCACATCTATGCCCCGCCGGCCAATGCTGCATCGCTGGAGGAGCGCATGGCCATCGGCCAGCGTTCGCCGCTGTTTGACCTGCAGGCGGACTATGCCGTTGCCACCGTCCTGCCGCCGGGCGCCGAGGCCTTGATCTCGGCGGAACGCACCGGCCATCACCTCATCGACACGCGCCTGATGGTGGCCTGGGCCCGGTCCCTGGCGGCGGTGGGTGAGACCGACAAGGCGCGGTATCTTGCACAACGGCTCAAGGAGTTCCGCAACCCGGTCGGTGATGAATTCTTCGAAGAATGCAAGGTCGCCGACACGGTTCAACTGAAGCCGCGTCCGTTCCAGTGCGACCCGCCGTCGCGGGACTACGGGTTCAGGGAGATGCGCTGAAGGGACGCGCCTTTGCGCGTTCCCGGAGATCTCTGGGTTCCACAGCACGTTTCAGCACCTCCCAGTGCCTCTGGAATCTCCGGTCGTCTCCGGTCGTCTCCGGGCCCCTCATGGCCCCTCATGGCCTCTTCCAGGACCTTGTCAGACCTGCGCCACCCAGTCCCCGGACTTCCCACCGTGCTTCTCCAGCACCCGGATCTGCTCCATCACCATGCCGCGGTCAGCCGCCTTGCACATGTCGTAGATGGTGAGCAGGCCCACCTGCACGGCGGTCAGTGCTTCCATCTCCACGCCGGTGCGTCCCAGTGTTTCGACCTGCGCGGTGCACACCACCGCAACAGCGGCCTGATCTACCTCAAACTCAATCGCCACTCGCGTGATGGGCAGCGGATGGCACAAAGGGATCAACTCCGACGTTCGCTTCGCGGCCTGGATGGCCGCGATCCGGGCGACGCCAAGAACATCGCCTTTTTTTGCCTCGCCCTTCACGATGAGGGCCAGGGTCTCTGGCAGCATACGGATACGGCCCGCCGCTCGGGCCACCCGGTGGGTGACTTCTTTGCCGCCGACGTCCACCATGTGGGCTTGGCCTTCGGCGTCAAAATGGGTAAGAGGTGAACTCATGAGTGCTGGGTGCCCGGCTTGCCCT
Organism: Roseateles sp. SL47; assembly: GCF_026625885.1. Taxonomy (NCBI): domain Bacteria; kingdom Pseudomonadati; phylum Pseudomonadota; class Betaproteobacteria; order Burkholderiales; family Sphaerotilaceae; genus Roseateles; species Roseateles sp. SL47. Next base: position 1,419,311 of record NZ_CP113068.1, read on the forward strand.
GTCGTTCATCGACAGCAAACAGGTGAAGCAGGGCAACAATCGCGAAACCAGAATGGCACCATGATAGATCGTGGTCTTGGAGAAGCCTTGAAGCGAGTGAATTCCATCGGTTCCCCCTCCAACGGTGGCGCCGCAGTCCCTAGAACGGGCGTGGCAGGCACGCACAGCCCGGCCGCATGGGTGCGCCCGGCGCGGCGTTGTCTGGCCGCCTTGCTCAGCGTCACGCTGCTCGGCCAGACCGTCTCGGCCCAGGTCAACCTGCCCGCGCTGGGGGATTCGGTCTCGGCCGACGTCAGCATCGGCGCGGAAAAAAAGCTGGGCGATCAGGTCATGCGCCAGATCCGCCCGGACCCGGACTACCTCGACGATCCGCTGCTGCTCGAATACGTGCAGGGCACCTTCAATCCGCTGGTAGCAGCGGCAAAGAAGCTGGGCAATATCAGCGACGACACGGCCGACCGCTTCGCCTGGGAAGTCTTCCTGGTGCGCGACAAGTCGGTCAACGCCTTTGCGCTGCCAGGTGGCTACATCGGGGTGCATCTGGGCCTGATCGCCATGACCGGCGCGCGGGACGAACTGGCGTCGGTGCTGGGGCATGAGCTGTCGCACATCACGCAGCGCCACATCGCTCGCAGCATCATTGGCGATTCCCGCAATTCCATGCTGGCCACGGCCGGCATGATCCTGGGCATCCTGGCCGCCGCCCGAAGCCGCAGCACCGACGGGGTGCAGGCAGCGGTGCTGGGCAGCCAGGCCGCTGCGGCGCAGGCCTCACTGAACTTCTCCCGCGACATGGAACGTGAAGCCGACCGGGTCGGTTTTCAGGTGATGACGAAGGCCGGCTATGCACCGGCCGGCATGGCCAGCATGTTCGAACGGATGGAGCAGGCCTACCACCTGATGGATTCCGGCGCTTATCCCTACCTGCGCAGCCACCCGCTGACCAGTGAGCGTATCGGCGAGGCCCGCGCCCGCCTGGGCACCGCCGGCGAGACCCGCATGGTCGGCACGACCGAGCACGCGCTGATGGCGGCGCGCTCCAAGGTGCTGATGGATCAGCGCGCGGAGGCCTGGCGCCAGTTGCAGGGGTTGGACGCGGGGTCGCGTCAGGGCGCACCGATGGATCAGCTGGCGGCGCGTTACGCCAGCGCGCTGGCGTCGATCAAGCTGCGGGAGTTTTCACGGGCCGAGGCCACCTTGAAAACCGCCGACGCCATTGCCGGCATGCTGGGTGCCGATCCTGGGGCCAAGCGGATGATGGTGTATCTGCATGCGGAGTTCGAGCTCGCCCGCGGTAAACCGGCAGCCGGCTTCGCGGCCCTGGACGCATTGAAGGATGAACGGTCCCGCCCCCTGTTGATGTTGAAGGCCGAACTGGCCAAGGCCGACGCCCGTCCTGAGATCAAGCGGGAAGTGGCGGATTCCTTGCAGACCTACCTGAGCCTGAACAACAACGATGCGCTGGGTTGGCAGGAGATTGCGCCGCTGTGGCAGCAGCTTGACCAACCCTTGCGGTCGGTGCGTGCGCAAGGGGAGGCACGCGCGGCCATCGGGGACATCGTTGGTGCCATCGACCGGTTGCGCTCGGCCAACCGGCAGTCGCGCGGTCGGGATTCTGATCAGATCGAGGCGTCGGTGATTGACGCTCGCCTGCGCACCTTGCTGTATGAGCGCCGTCAGATACTGGCGGAGATGTATCCGCGCGGGGTGCCGGCCGGCGCTGAGCCGTGACCACCGCGCTCCACTGACTTCCCGCCGAGATATTCAGTACAAAGGGCCTGTCAGCATTGCTGCTGCAGGCCCTTGTTGCGCGTGCCATCCACCGTTTGTGAGGGGGGGCTGAAGCACTTGCCTCGGCAAGTGGCGCCGAATGTGATGCTTCTGACGCCACGGCCACGGCCACGGCCACGGCCACGGCCACGGCCACAGCCACGGCCACAGCCACGGCCACAGCACCACCACCACCACCACCACCGGCACCGGCACCGGCACCGGCACGTTCGCCTTCGCCTGCACCTGCACCTGCAGCAGCAGAACCAGCAGCAGCAGAACCAGCAGCAGCAGCAGCAGCAGAACCAGCAGCAGCGCCAGCAGTCCCGACCGGGCCCGGGACCGAACCTGATATGACCCAACCAGACGAAAACTGATCTGAGCGGACCCGACCAGACCAGACCCGACCCGACCCGACCCGACCCGACCAGACCAGACCAGACGCGATCAGACTGAACAGCTTTATTCGCTATCCGGGAACAGCCGCTCCATCAGCACATCAATGGCCATGCCGCAAAGGCTGTAGATCAGCGAGCCGATCAGCGCCGCCGGGAATCCGGTCACCGTGAACCCGTCCAGCACCGAGGCCGTGGCCCAGAACAGCAGGGCATTGATCACGAACAGGAACAGGCCTAGCGTCAGCAGGGTCACTGGCAGCGTCAGCAGCACCAGTACCGGACGCAACAGCGTGTTGAACAACCCCAACACCAGCGCTGCAATCAGCGCGGTGGTGAAACTGGTCACCTGCACACCGGGGTAGAGATGAGCCACCAGCAGCAGGGCGCCAGCCAGCAGCAACCAACGGATCAAGGTCTTCATACGCGCAGCATACCGGGAGCGGAACGTAGAAAAAACCGAATTGAAATCATTTGATCAATCCGCATAATCCGAACCTTCCGAAAGGGGAGTAGCCACGCGGCCTTGCCGCGGCAGCGATTCGTCAGTACGTTGTCTTCGGACAGCCGGACGCTGCACCTGGCAGCTGGATGCCCGCATCCGCCGACCAGCCTTGCAAGACCTTTCGGCCGTTGGCGTCTGCCCTGGAACCAGGTTCTGGGGCAGGCATGAGTCTCGGTTCAGGCGCACCATCCGTTCACCCGCGGGGCGTCTACTTGCAAGGAGTCTTTATGAGCACCCTGGTGCCAAGCTGGTTGTGGGCGGTGTTCGTTGGCATTGTTGTGCTGGCGCTCATCCTGGATTTCGTGGTGCTGCGCAAGCAGGGCGCCCATGATGTCTCCGTCAAGGAAGCGATCAACTGGTCGATCGTCTGGGTGGCGCTGAGCGTCGCCTTCATGGGCCTGCTGTGGTGGGCCGTCAAGGATGGCAGCGGCAGTACCGAGCTCGCCAACACCAAGGCGCTGGAGTTCATCACTGGGTATCTCATCGAGAAATCACTGGCGGTCGACAACATCTTTGTCTTCCTGATGATCTTCACCTACTTCTCGGTGCCAAGCGCCTATCAGAAGCGGGTGTTGATGATCGGCATCATCGGTGCCATCGTGCTGCGTACGGTGATGATCCTGGTGGGCGGATGGTTGATCGCGCAGTTCCACTGGGTGCTGTATCTGTTCGGTGCGTTCCTGCTGATCACCGGCATCAAGATGTGGTGGGCCGCCGGTCAGGAACCGGACCTGGAAAGCAACCCGGCGCTCAAACTGCTGCGCAAGCTGATGCCGGTCAGCAAGCAATTCGACGGAGAAAAGTTCTTCACCATCGAAAACGGCAAGCGCATCGCGACGCCCATGCTGCTGGTGATTGCCCTGGTGGGCATGACGGATGTGATCTTTGCGGTGGACTCCATCCCGGCGATCTTCGCCATCACCTCGGATCCGTTCATCGTGCTGAGCTCCAACATCTTCGCCATCCTGGGCCTGCGTGCCATGTACTTCCTGCTGGCGGCCATGGCGTCCAAGTTCCATCTGCTCAGCTACGGCCTGGCGGTGGTGCTGGTGTTCATCGGCGGGAAGATGATGTTGATCGACGTGATCAAGATCCCGGTACTGCTCTCCCTCGGCGTCGTGATCGGCATCCTGGCCATCACGATGATCATGAGTGTGCGTACTGCGCCCAAGCTGCCGGCGCGGGAAGAACCGAGCCAATTGAGCTGACGCTGCCGCTCTCCAGCCGCAGGGCACCTGCTCCATAGGCGGCATCCCGGTCTGTATCCAAGACGGGGTTAGGGCCGGGATGGGGATCTGGATCTGGATCTGGACTCGTATTCGGACCTGGATGCGGACCCGTACCCCGGCCTGATTTCAGCCTGGACCCCATCCCGCCTCGGCAACTCTCAACTTCCCAGAACGGGCACCCCAGTGGTGCCCGTTTTATTTTCTTGATTGTTTTCTATCGATTTCGTGGTGTCACCACCACGAACCCGACCCTTTCAACGCATGAAGCCTTTGACACACCCAAATGCGAATAATTAGCATCTGCGGCTTCGGTTCCGGAGACGGAATCGAGTTGCCGCCAGCCAGTCGTGCACAGGGAGGGGCCTTCGCTTCAGGCGCGCTGTAGAGCGCCGAGGCCGGGCCACCACACGCAGCCAGCAGAGCCGATCGACAAATTTCGACAAGATTTCGGAGCACTCTTCTCATGGCTACGTACATCAAGAGCCGCAAGCATGCGGTGGCCCCGCTGGCTGCCCTGGCGGCTTCTTTTGCCCTGCCGTTGGTGGCCCAGGCCGATCCGGCCACCGCGCCGGCGGCCGCCGACACCGCGCCGTCCAACAGCAGCAGCACCTTCCTGCCCACCGTCCGCGTGGATGGCTCTGCGACATCGGACTACAAGGTGGAGAAGAGCGCCTCTTCCAAGCTGACCCAGCCGCTGCTGGAAACGCCCAAGACCATCCAGGTGATCCGCAAGGAAGTGCTGCGCGAACAGGGCGCCGTGTCGCTGATGGACGCGCTGCAGAACACCCCCGGCATCACCATGCAGCTGGGTGAGAACGGCAACACGTCGGCGGGTGACACCTTCCAGATGCGCGGCTTCTCGGCCAACACGTCCACCTTTGTGGATGGCATTCGTGACCTTGGTGCCGTCACCCGCGACGTGTTCAACACCGATCAGATCGAAGTGGTGAAGGGCCCGGCCGGCGCCGACACCGGCCGCGCGGCGAGCGCTGGCTACATCAACCTGATCAGCAAGCTGCCGCAGGTGGACTCTTTCATCGAGGGCACGGCCACCATTGGTGATGCCGACCGCAAGCGCGCCACCTTCGACGTCAACCAGAAACTGGGTGACAACACGGCTGTGCGCCTGAACGGTGTGTGGCAGGACTTCGGCGTTCCGGGGCGTGATGTCGTCAAGAAGAAGACCTATGGCCTCGCACCGTCGGTGGCCTTTGGCCTGGGCACGCCCACGCGCTTCTATCTCTATTCGCAGCACGTCCGCCAGAACAACACGCCGGATGGTGGCATCCCCTCCATCGGCTGGCCGGGCTACACGCTGGCCGCCTCCGTCACGGGTGCCGCCCGCGAGGCCCTGCTGGCCGCACCCAAGGTGGACAGCAGCAACTACTACGGCAGCGTCCATGACTATGAGGACGTGAAGGCCGACATGGTCACCACCAAGCTGGAGATGGACCTGGGCAACGGCACCACCGTGCGCAACATCGCCCGTTATGGCCGCACCTTCATGGACCGCATGGTCACCGGCGTGATCAACATCACCGCCGTGAACCCGGCCGACCGCAGCACCTGGACCATCAGCCGCTCTCGTCAGCGCGTCAATCAGACCAACGAGATCCTGACCAACCAGACCAGCCTGAGCACCAGCTTCTCCACCGCCGGCCTGAAACATGATCTGGCCACCGGGGTGGAACTGACCTACGAAAGCCAGGACAACAAGTCCTTCACCGCAACAGCGGCGCCTGCGGCCAACCTCTACAACCCCAACCCGAATGTCGACCTGGGCGGTTCCGTCCGCAACGTCGCGGGTGACACCTCCGGCAGCACCACCACAGAGGCCATTTATGCGCTGGACACGGTGTCTCTGACCGAGGCCCTGAAGCTCACTTTGGGCCTGCGCACCGACCACTACACCACCAAGTACGCCACTGCGACGGCGGCCTACAACACCTCGAAGTGGGTGACCAGCTGGAACACCGCGCTGCTGTACAAGCTGGCAGAGAACGGCACGGTCTATGCTGCCGCAGCCAACTCGATCCTGCCCCCGGGCGGCAGCAACTTCCAGCTGGCGGCTACCGGCCAGAACGCCACAGCCTCCGACCCGCAGGAAGCTCAGAATTACGAACTGGGCACCAAATGGGATCTGCTGCACAAGCGCCTGAACCTGACGGCCGCGCTCTACCGCAGCGACAACGACGGCCAGGTGAGTGTGGACTCGGTGACCAACGTTGCAACGCAGGGCGGCAAGACCCGCGTGCAGGGGATCGAGCTGGCAGCCGTGGGTCAACTGACCAACTTCTGGCAGGTGACGGCTGGCTTCCAGACGATGAACACCAAGCAGATCAACCAGCGCAGCGTCAACAGCACCACCGGCGTTCAGACTCAGACGGACGGTGTGCGCTGGTCCCCGAAATGGTCGGCCACGCTGTGGACGTCCTACCAGTGGGGTGACTTCACGCTGGGCGGAGGTGTCAGCCACACCGCTGAGCAAAAGCGTGTGATCACCGTGGCGGCAGCAGCCAGCACCGGTCTGCCCGAATTGCCCGCCTACACCGTTGCCAACGCCATGGCGGCCTACCGCATCAACAAGAATTTCAGCCTGCAGCTGAACGTCACCAACCTGTTCGACAAGGAATACATGTCCTCGCTGAACAATGGCGGCGGCCGCCTGACCCTGGGAGCCCCGCGCGCCGTGAGCCTGACTGCCAACGTCGGCTTCTAAGCTTCATGGTGTAGGGTATGCAGGCCCGTTCTGCCCCGTGTGGGCGAACGGGCCTGCGCCCCATTCAAGACCCGAGAACGACATGCTTCTTCACATCCCCGAAGTGCTCAGCAAACAGGACGTCCGCGAGATGCGCCGTCTGCTGGACGACGCCGACTGGACCGATGGCCGGGCCACCGTGGGCGAGCAGGGTGCCAAGGTCAAGCAGAACCGGCAGATGCCGGTGGACCATCCGGTGGCGCGCCAGATCGGGGAGCACATCCAGCAGGTGCTGGCCCGGCACCCGCTGTTCATCTCGGCCGCGCTGCCGCTGCGCACGCTGGCCCCGCTGTTCAACCGCTATGAAGGCGGCGAGCATTACGGCTTTCATGTGGACGGCGCCATCATGCGCCAGCAGGGCACGGCGCAGCCGCTGCGCAGCGACGTCTCCACCACGCTCTTCCTCTGCGAGCCGGACGAATACGAAGGCGGCGAGCTGGAGGTGGTGGATACCTATGGCACGCACGAAGTGAAGCTGCCGGCCGGTGACATGATCGTCTACGCCAGCACCAGCCTGCATCGTGTGATGCCGGTGACGCGCGGCGCGCGGGTCTGCTCCTTCTTCTGGACGCAGAGCATGATCCGCCAGGACTGGCAGCGCCACATGCTGTTCGAGCTGGACCAGACCATCCAGCGCCTGCGGGCGACGCTGGGCGACAACGCCGAAACGACGACACTGACCGCTCACTATCACAACCTGCTGCGCCTCTGGGCCGAGACCTGATGTCGCAAGACGTGCCTTCTTCCGATGCCGGCGGCCCGGCGGTCCTCTCCGAAACCGCCCCCTCGCCCCCTGCGGCGCCATCGCAATCGCCGCCGCCGCCCACTGTGCCGCCAGCAACTGCGGCGACACCCATTGCGCCGCCCGTCACCAGCGTTGTCAGGCCTTCGTCCGCCAAAGCCTCGGGGGCTCGGTCCGCCTGGCTGAAGACGCTCCATCAATGGCACTGGATCAGCTCGGCGCTGTGCCTGATCGGCATGCTGCTGTTCGCGGCCACTGGCATCACGCTCAACCATGCCTCGAGCATCGAGTCCAAGCCCACGGTGGTGAACCGGCAGGCGCAGGTGCCGGACGCGTTGATGGACCTGGTGCGTGTGCCGGAGCCAGCCCCTCCGGCCGAGCCGGTCACACCGGCCGCTGCTGCGAGTCAAGGGGCTGCAACCCCCGTCGCCACCAAGGCCCAACCTCAGGACCACAAAACCACCCTGCCGACGCCCCTGCGCGACTGGCTGACCCAGACCCTGGGCCGGGCGGTGGACGACCGCGAAGCCGAATGGTCCCGCGACGAGATCTATCTCTCCATGCCCCGCCCCGGCGGTGATGCCTGGGTCCGTATCGACCGCGCCACGGGCGAAGTGGAATTTGAAGACACCGATCGCGGCTGGATCTCCTACTTCAATGACCTGCACAAAGGTCGCCATGCCGGCGTCGCCTGGAGCTGGTTCATCGACCTCTTCGCGGTGGCCTGCCTGCTGTTCTCCATCACCGGCTTGCTGATCCTGAAGTTCCATGCGGTCAGCCGCCCCAGCACTTGGCCCATCGTCGGGCTGGGCTTCCTCCTTCCTGCGCTGCTGGCCCTGCTGTTCATGCATTGAAGTCGCCACGATCGCGACACGGACACACACACCAGCAACACCGATCCACGACAAATACGAGTTCCCGCCGAGCCATCGCCAGGCCTCCTGCAAGAGCCCCTAGATCTCTTCTGAATCAAGCACCACGAACGATGACCATGAACCCCTCCACCAGTCGCTCCCTCGTTGCGCTCGGCGTCCTCGGCACCCTGGCTGCCGGATCGTCCGCCTGGGCAGCCACCGCCCAACTCAAGCTGGAACTGCCCCGTCTGAACGTCGCGGAATATCACCGCCCCTACGTGGCCGTGTGGCTGGAGAAAGCCGGTGAATCCGGTCCGGCCGTCGCGCAACTGGCGGTCTGGTATGACCTCAAGAAGCCCAATAACGGCGGCACCAAGTGGCTGCGCGACATGCGCCAGTGGTGGCGCCAGGGCGGCCGCAGCCTGACCGTGCCGGCCGACGGCATCAGCGGCGCCACCCGCGCGCCCGGCGAGCAGGTGATCAGCCTGGACAACCATCCCAGCCTGGCCAATCTGCCGGCCGGTCAGTACGAGATCGTTGTGGAGTCCAGCCGCGAGGCGGGCGGCCGTGAAGTGCAGCGTCTCCCGCTGAGCTGGCCGATCAAGTCCGCCCAGAAGGCGAGCGCGCAAGGCGAGCATGAGCTCGGCGCCATCGAATTCACTGCCAAGCCCTGAAGCTGCATGAGGATCTTTTCCATGAACAAGACATCCGCTTCCACCGTTCTGGCCCGCCTGTCGCCGCTGGCCCTGGCCACCGCCCTGCTGCTGCCGCTCTCGGCCAGCGCCCACATGGTCTGGCTGCTGCCCAACACCGCCAACGTCACCGGCCGGGACGGCGTGGTGTCGGTGGATGCGGCCGTGTCGGAAGACCTGTTCAATTTCGAGCGTGCGCTCAAGCTGGACACGCTGCGCATCACCGGCCCGAGCGGCCAGACGCTGGAGGCGGAAAACCGCAGCAGCGCCCGTCACCGCGAGAGCTTTGACGTCAAGCTGCCGGAAGAGGGCACCTATCGCATCAGCAACGTCAGCCAGGCGTTGATGGGCAGCTACAAGCTCGGTGGCGAAACCAAGCGGTTCCGCAGCTCGCCGGCCTCCCTGGCCAAGGATGTGCCGGCCGATGCCGAGATCACCTCGCTGACGCTGATGACCAACCGCCAGCAGACCTTCGTCAGCAGGGACGAACCCGGCAAGGTGCAGTTCGCGCCGGAGGGCAAGGGCCTGGAGCTGCTGCCGCTGAGTCAGGCCACCGACCTCAGCCATGGCGACAAGACGAAGTTCCGCCTGCTGCTGGATGGCAAGCCGGCCGCTGATGTGACGGTGAAGGTGCTGCGCGACGGCAACCGCTATCGCTACAAGCTGGGCGAGGTGTCGCTGAAGACCGATGCCCAGGGCGAATTCACGGTGGAATGGCGCGAGCCGGGCCGTTACTGGGTCGGCGCTAGCACGGGTGCCCAGGGTGGACCGGGCGGGCCTGGCGGGATGGGCGGCCCGGGCGGGCCGGGTGGACCGGGCGCCGGTGGAGCCGGAGGGGGAACGCGCGAGGCGCCGCTGCAACGCGCCAGCGTCAGCGCCACCTTTGAAGTGCTGCCCAAATAAAGGCTTGTGGTGAGCGCTGCGGCCCCTTCGATGCTGACCGGCCCGTCGGGGCCGCGACGTGTGCCCGCCATCCGGGAATCTCGGGTGGCGGTGCCGCTGCACATCGAGGGCGAACCGCCGGCGCTGGGGCAAGTGGTGCACCGCTTGTCCGGCGCCACCATGGGCACCATCTGGTCGGCGGCATTCGTCGGGCCGAGCGGATTGCGGCTGCCCACCATTGACGCTGCCATCGTGCGGGTCTGCAACGAGGTTATTGGCGAGATGAGCCAATGGACGCCGGACTCGCTGCTCAGCCGGTTCAACGGCGCCCAGCCCCGGTCCCGGCATGTCCTGCCCGAGGGTTTCGCTCGGGTGCTGGAGGCGGCCCTTCAGATCGCCGTGCACAGCGGTGGCGCTTACGACCCGACCGCCGGGGAACTGGTGGCGATGTGGGGATTCGGCGCCAGCGGCTTGCCGGTGTCGGCCGGTGGTGCCGCGCGATGGCCGCGCCATGAAGATCCGAACTTCCGTACGCCATCCGGTGACGAGTGCGCCCGCGCGCATTGCGGCTGGCAGGCGCTTGAATGGGATGCGGCCCAGCGTGTCCTGACCCAACCTGGGGCCGCCACGCTGGATCTGTCCGCCATTGCCAAGGGGGATGCGGTGGACCGCATCAGCCAACTGCTGACGTCGATCGGCCTGCCGCATCATCTGGTGGAGGTGGGCGGTGAGTTGCGCGGCGCCGGTCTGAAGCCGGATGGCCAGCCCTGGTGGGTGGACCTGGAGCCCCCCCAGTCCGATTTCGGGCTTGCGCCGATGCGGGTGGCCCTGCATGGCTTGTCCGTGGCCACCTCCGGCGACTACCGCAAGGCGTACGTTGACGGCGCGGGGCAACACCGTTCTCACACCGTGGATCCACGTCAGCGCCGTCCGATTGAGCATGGCCTGGCGTCGGTGACGGTGATCCACACCAGCGCGATGTGGGCCGACGGCTGGTCCACCGCATTGATGGTGCTGGGCCCGGACGAAGGCCTGAAGCTGGCCGAGCAACACGGGCTGGCCGCCCGGCTGGTGGCGCGCTGCCCGTCCGGCGGGTTCGACGAGCACTTGTCCTCTGCGCTGCAAGCGCTCCTGATCTGATGGTTTTGCCGTGATGTGGTCCCGCCCGGCGCTTGCGCTGCTGTTTGTCCTTCTTTATCTGATCCTCTGTGCGGCGGTGTGGTGGCGGCACCGGCGGCTGCAACGGGCCGCCGAGGCGGAAGCAGCGGCGTTGCTGCCGGCGGCAGAAGCGGGCCCTCCGGTGCTGGTGCTGCACGCCAGCCAGACCGGCCAGGCCGAAGCACTCGCCTGGCAGACCGGGAAGTTCCTGCATCTGGCCGGCATGCCCGTACGGGTGTGTGCGCTGGGCCAGGTCAGCCGACAGGACCTGCTGGATGCGCGGCACGCGCTGGTGATTGCCAGCACCTATGGCGAAGGTGATGCTCCCGACAGTGCGGCACCGTTTGCACGGGATCTGATGGCTGCCGAGACGCCGTTGGACCTGCAACATCTGCAGGTGGGGGTGATGGCCCTGGGCGACCGGACCTACGCGCATTACTGCGGTTTTGGCCGCGCCGTGGCGGCCTGGCTGATGAGTTGCGGCGCACAGCCGCTGTTCGAGCGCATCGAAGTGGATCGCGAGGATCCCGCCGCCATTGCCTTGTGGCAGCAACGGCTGAGCCATGTCGCGGGTACGGCCGACCTGCCGGATTTTTCGGAGGCGGCCGGGCCCGTTTTCCAGACCTGGCGGCTGGTGGAGCGTCGGCATCTCAATCCTGGCAGCCAGGGGGGACCGGTGTTCCATCTGTCCCTGCTGCCCCCCGAGGGGGTGCCGCTGCCGTCCTGGGAGGCGGGTGATCTGGTGCAGGTGCTGCCCGTGGTTCCTTCACTCGTCCCCCCACTCGTCCATTCACTCACGGCGTCCGAAGACCCCGCGCACGCCTCGCCACGGCCGGGTACTGGAGCCGAGAATCCCGACGTCGGCGATGACGAGGGTGACGACCCCGCCGACACCGACCGCACCCGCCCCCGGGAATACACCATCGCTTCCCTGTCCCGCAGCGGACGGGTCGAACTGATGGTGCGCCAGACACGTCGCGACGATGGCCGCCTGGGCCGGGCCTCCGGATTGCTGACGGACCACTTGCCCATCGGCGGCCACGTGTCGCTGCGGCTGCGCCCGCATCCGAGCTTTCGCATCGGCGACAACCACGACCGCCCGCTCATCCTCATCGGCAATGGCACCGGCCTGGCCGGCCTGCGCGCGCATCTTCAGGCGCGTGCGGAACGCCGGCCGTCCGCAGGCGCCTGGCTGCTGTTCGGGGAACGTCAGTCCGCGCACGATGCCCACTACCGCGAGGAGATCCAGGCCTGGTTGCAGACCGGTGTGCTGCAGCATGTGGACCTGGCGTTTTCACGCGACCAGCCCGAGCGCATCCACGTCCAGCACTTGCTGGCCCAGCAGCCGCAGCGCCTGCGGAGCTGGGTGGCGGACGGGGCTGCGCTCTATGTCTGCGGCAGTCTTCAAGGCATGGCCGGCGCGGTTGATGCGGTGCTGCGCGACGCGCTCGGAGACCCTCAGATGGATGCCCTCATCCAGCAGGGACGTTATCGGCGCGACGTCTATTGATCGCTGCTGATCGACCTCCAAGGGCGATGCGCAGCCACCAAATGATGCGAGACCGCGACAAACAGGGGGTCTGGCGTTGACTTCGAGGCCGTTTTCTCTCCAGTAAAGCCTTCTCAATGAGATAGGCCCGCAGTACCATTGCCCGCGCAGGGTGCTAACGAGTACCGAAGGCGTCAGACCTTCACCAGGGCCCGGCACATCAACAACCCTTGATGGAGAGAATCGAAATGGCAACTGCGAAGAAGGCCGCGCCCGCCAAGAAGGCAGCACCGGCCAAGAAGGCGGCACCTGCAAAGAAGGCGGCCGCTCCTGCGAAGAAGGCTGCGCCCGCCAAGAAGGCAGCAGCCCCCGCCAAGAAGGCGGCCCCTGCAAAGAAGGCCGCCGCTCCTGCAAAGAAGGCAGCCGCACCCGCGAAGAAGCGCACGCCCAATGCAGCCTTCATGAAGGCCCTGACCCCCAGCCCCGCGCTGGCCGGGATCGTCGGAGACAAGCCGCTGCCGCGGACCGACGTGATCAAGAAGGTCTGGGAATACATCAAGAAGAACAAGCTGCAGGACGAAGCACAGAAGCGCGTCATCAATGCGGATGCGAAGCTGAAGGAAGTCTTTGGCAAAGCGAAGGCCGACATGTTCGAGATGACCAAGCTGATCAACAGTCATCTCAAGGACTGAAGCCTGGAGGCTCCCGCCATGGGGGCCTTTGCTGTATTTAGAACAAAGCCCGCGTCAGCGGGCTTTTTTAATGGTGCGCCCGGCAGGGCGCACGTCTTGGCTGCGGGCCGCCTACATCCGCTCCAGCGCCAGTCGCAGCTGGCGCACATCAATGGGCTTGAGCCAGTAGTCCTGGAAGCCGGCTGCACGTGCCCGCTGGCGCTGGTCGTCCATCACGTCGGCCGAGAGGGCCACGCAACGCAGGCCGGCCAGTCGGGCGTCTGCCTTCAGCAGACCGATCAACTGCAGGCCGTTCATGTCCGGCAGATTCATGTCCATCAGCACCAGCGTCGGCATGATGGCCGGCAGCATCTCCATCGCCTGGCCCCCCGTCTCTGCGACGTGAAGGGTCCATCCAGGCATCAGGCGGAACACCTCCTCCATCAGCACGATGTTGATGCGGTCGTCCTCAACATACAGGACGTGGCGGGTGGCAGGTGCGTCGGACATGGCAGCGGGAAACATCTCGGCATCACGATACCAGTGAAATCCCGCCCCAGTCCGTGTTGTCCCTCACGACAACGCCAGGACTGGATGTGCGCAAACGCGCCTGTGCGGATGATGGGACACACCGGGCGACCTTCGCTCCACTACCACTGGTGCGATAGGTGATGCAAGTGTGACGAATTCCCCGACTTGAACACCCTTGCATGAGGGGTTCGCCAACGCACAGCAACAGAGCGTCTTCATACACTGCAACAGCGCACCGAAACAACTTGATACGGTGCGTCCGGGCAAGGTCTGACCCTGATCGAGCCGCCTCACAAGAAGATCCATGTCGCTGGTAGCCACCATCGCCTTGGCTGCGTCGAGCCTGACGTTGCCGCAATGTTCCTGGGACCGCCCGGGCGCGAATCCCTTCATGGGAGACCTGGTGGCGGCCGTGGATCGCTACAAGGATATTCCGGCGGCCACCCGCGCCAAGCTCAAGGCGCGCATGCAGGAGCGCCGTTACGACGAGATCGTGGATATCCGGCGCGATGAAATCGTCGGACGTTATGACTACGGTGCGCAGATCCGCGACATGCACTTCGGCACCGGCCAGGTCTGCCAGACCGTGTCGCGGGCGAAGTGGAAGGACACGACGCTGGAGCGGGGCCTTGTCTATTGTGAGGATGGCCAATGCGTGCTGGTGCCGACCGTCTGCCGCAATGTCAGCCGCATCACGCGGGGCGCGCTCAAGGCCGCAGGGGCGCCGGGCCCGACCACCGAAGAAGACACCACCCCGCTGATGTTCGATCCGCCGGCCGCCGGTGTCCCGCAAGTGGAAGGCGGTGGGGCCGGCAATGGCGACGCGGGCAGCTTCGCCCGGGCTTCCTCGCTGCCGACAGCCTCGGCGACCAGCGTCCCGGTGGGGGGGGGCAGCATCAGTCCGCCGTCCCCAGGCCCCGGCCTGGTCATCCTGCCGCCCAACACCTCAACGTCCGAGGTGGACCCGGCCCCCATCCCGGCGGTGCCGGAGCCCAGCACCTGGGCGCTGTGGGCGCTGGGTCTGCTGGCCCTGGTCATCGGCCAGCGGGGCCGGCTGCAGCAACAGCGCCCGCGCTGAGGGTCTCAGCCGCGCGCCAGCAGCGGCTTCAGATAACGGCCGGTGTGGCTGCCCTCACAGGCCGCCACCGCTTCCGGCGTGCCGGCCACCAGCATCAGGCCCCCCCCTGAACCGCCCTCGGGTCCCATGTCGATCAGCCAATCCGCCGTCTTGATGACGTCCAGGTTGTGCTCGATGATGACGATGGTGTTGCCCGCATCCCGCAGCTGATGCAGCACCTTGAGCAGCAGTGCGATGTCGGCGAAATGCAGCCCGGTCGTGGGCTCATCCAGGATGTAGAGCGTGCGGCCGGTGTCTCGCTTGGACAGCTCCAGCGCCAGCTTCACCCGCTGTGCTTCACCGCCGCTGAGCGTGGTGGCGCTCTGGCCCAGCTTCACATAACCCAGGCCCACGTCCATCAGCGTCTGCAGCTTGCGCGCCAGTGTCGGTACCGCGTTGAAGAACGCCAGCGCATCTTCCACCGTCAGCCCCAGCACTTCCGAGATGTTCTTGCCCTTGTAGAGCACTTCCAGCGTTTCCCGGTTGTAGCGCTTGCCGCCGCAGGTGTCGCAGGGCACGTAGACATCGGGCAGGAAATGCATTTCCACCTTCAGCACGCCGTCACCCTGGCAGGACTCGCAGCGCCCGCCTGCCACGTTGAAGCTGAAGCGCCCGGCGCCATAACCCCGCTCACGGGCGGTGGGCATCTCGGCGAACAGTTCGCGGATCGGTGTGAACAGGCCGGTGTAGGTGGCCGGGTTGGAGCGTGGTGTGCGTCCGATCGGGGACTGGTCCACATTGATGACCTTGTCGAAAGCATCCATACCCTCGATCTCGTCATGCGGGGCCGGCTCCTGATGGCTTTGGTAGAGCTTGCGGGAGACGGCGGCATACAGCGTATCGTTCACCAGCGTGCTCTTGCCCGACCCCGACACGCCGGTGACGCAGGTCAGCAGGCCCACCGGAATCTCCACCGACACGCCCTTGAGGTTGTTGCCGGTGGCATTCACGATCTTCAGGGTGCGGGCTTCCGGCATGTCCGCCAGGGTGTGGCGCTTGCGCGGCACCTCGATGCGCTCCAGGCCGCTCAGGTAACGACCGGTCGAAGAGGCTGCATTGGCCGCCACCTCCTCCGGGGTGCCCTGGGCCATGATGCGGCCGCCATGCACACCGGCACCCGGCCCCAGGTCCAGCACATGGTCCGCCGCACGGATGGCGTCTTCATCGTGCTCCACCACCAGCACGCTGTTGCCCAGGTCGCGCAGGCGGCGCAGGGTGGCGATCAACCGGTCGTTGTCGCGCTGATGCAGACCGATGCTGGGCTCATCCAGCACGTACATCACACCGGTCAGCCCTGAGCCGATCTGCGACGCCAGCCGGATGCGCTGGGCTTCCCCGCCGGACAAGGTGTCGGCGCTGCGGTCCAGGCTCAGATAGTTCAAGCCAACGTCGTTGAGGAAGCGCAGGCGGGAGGCGATTTCCCGGATCACCTTGTCGGCGATTTCGGCCTTGGCACCTTTGAGCCGCAACTGCTCAAAATACGCCAGCGCTTCCCGCAGGGTGGCGTGTTCCACCTCGTAGATCGGTTTTCCGCGCACGCCGTCAGGGGCATCGGCGGGCTGCAGCAGCACGTTGCGCGCTTCGCGCCGCAGGCGGGAGCCTTCGCAATGCGGGCAGGGTTTGGCGCTCTGGTAGCGGGCCAGCTCCTCGCGCACCGTGGCGGAATCGGTTTCCTTGAAACGCCGTTGCAGGGTCGGCAGGATGCCCTCGAACGGATGCGCCCGCTTGACGCTTCGTTTGCGTCCATTGGCACCCTCTGCCTGATAGACAAAGGTGATCTCGTCTTCGCCCGACCCCTGCAGCAGCACCTGCTGCGCGAGCGCGGGGAGTTCTTCGAACGGCTGCTCGATGTCGAAGTCGTAATGCTTGGCCACCGATTCCAGCATGGAGAAGGTGTAGGCATTGCGGCGGTCCCAGCCTTTCACCGCGCCGCTGGCCATGCTCAACGACGGGAAGGCCACCACGCGCTCCGGGTCGAAGACGGTGACCTGGCCCAGGCCTTCGCAGGACGGGCAGGCGCCCACCGGCGAGTTGAAGGAGAACAGTCGCGGCTCCAGTTCCGGCAGCGAATAGCTGCAGATCGGGCATGCGAACTTGCTGGAATAGATGGCCTCGGCCTCGGTGTCCATGTTGAGCACCAGCGCACGGCCATCGGCCAGCCGCAGGGCCGCTTCGAAGCTTTCCGCCAGGCGCTGGCGCAGGCTGTCGGCGCTGTCGTGGCGCAGCTTGATGCGGTCGACCACCACGTCGATGTCGTGCTTTTCCGCTTTCTTCAGCGCCGGCAGGTCCGGCACTTCCACGGTCTGACCGTCCACGCGGAAGCGCACATACCCCTGCGCCTGCAGGTCCTGGAACAGTTCGACAAATTCGCCCTTGCGGTCACGCACCACTGGCGCCAGCAGCATCAGGCGAGATTCATCCGGCATGGCCAGCACGGCATCCACCATCTGGCCCACGCTTTGGGCCTCCAGCGGCAGGTGATGGTCGGGGCAGAACGGCGTGCCGGCGCGGGCATACAGCAGCCGCAGGTAATCGTGGATCTCGGTCACCGTGCCCACGGTGGACCGCGGGTTGTGGCTGGTGGCTTTCTGCTCGATGGAGATGGCGGGGGAGAGCCCCTCGATGACATCCACCTCCGGCTTGTCCATCAATTGCAGGAACTGCCGCGCGTAGGCCGACAGGCTTTCCACATACCGACGCTGACCTTCGGCATACAGCGTGTCAAACGCCAGGCTCGATTTGCCGGAACCGGACAGGCCGGTGATCACCACCAGCTTGTTGCGGGGCAGGTCAACGTCGATGTTCTTGAGATTGTGGGTGCGGGCGCCGCGCACCCGGATCATCGGGATGTCGGCCACCGGGGTGGCAGTGCGGCTCGCGTGGACACCACTCCCCCGGGGGTCCGTCGCCGCAGGCCCGGGCAGCGTCGGTCCCCGTTGCTCCAGGGCATCGGCAACATCGGACGTCACGGTGGGGGTGGGCGAAACATTGGTGGACATGGGCCTGGACACTGCAGTAGGCGAACTCGCCATGATAGGCCCAGGACTGCTCCCGCGCCCATGGCGGGTCACGGCCTGCGCCACTGCGGGCGCCACCCAGGTCTCTCCAATGGCACGCCGCGGCCCCCACAAAGGGGGAGGGTGGTGAGGCGCCTGAGCCTCTAATCTTCAGTCAGGCGGCGGATCGGCAGCTCATCGCGTCCGGTCCGCAGTTCATCGCTTGGGTATGGAGATCCCCCGCCCGGGCGCGCACAGTCCAGATGACGCCGTTGCCCCCTGACATGTCTGGGAGGGTCTGCGGCGACTGGGAGCTTCCACATGGGCCCCCAGATCGATACCGACAGCACCGATCACTCCATTCGCTGGCGCCTCCGGCATTGCGCATGACGCATTGCCTGAGGGCGGTCGGCGAATCCAACATCACAGCAGGGAGAGCCACCATGAGCGACATCACCAAGACTTTTTTCACCGCCCTGGCCGCCGTGGCCAGCGCCGCCGTCATTGCAATCTGGCTGGCGGACAAGACGGACTCCCTGCACCGCATGCCGGTGCCCGCCCAGTGGGCCAGCCAGACGGTGCCCGGACCGCAGGCCGAGCAGGCGAGCAAACCGCGCGGCTGAGGCCCCAGGCGCTCCCTCGGGCACCCGAGCCGGGGCCCGCTGTCCGTTCCCGCTGTCCGCCTCCGAATGCCCGCTCCAGAACGCCCGCTTCCAGCGGGCTTTTTTTCGTCCGCAGGCCTCCGCTCAGCCGCCGTTCCGCGACGCTTCCATCCACCGACGTTCGTCGCTGCCGAATGCAATTCACGCCGCAAGTCTGCGCATTCATCGCGAGCGCCTGGAAAGACCGGCGGGCGTTGCCGACACTGTGATCACTGACGCAGCCCACCCAACGGAGAACATCATGAGCACCACCAGTTTCAAGGCTTTTGCATTCGGTCTCGGCGCCACACTGGCCCTCACGCTGAGCATCCATCACCATCAGAACGAGCAGGCCCGTCTGGCCTCGGTCATCAAGCTGGAGCCGGTCTACATCACCGGCAAGCGCGCTGACCGCATGGACGTGAAGCAACTGCCCACCGTCTACATCACCGGCAGCCGGGCCAGCCAGCCCAGCCGCGAGGCCACCCTGGCCGCCAACCCGGTGGCCTGCTCCACGCAGCTCTGCTGAACTTCAGCGGTTGGCTGCCTCAGAAGCGCTTCGGCGCTTGCAAGAACGCCTGGCCTGCGCCGGGCGTTCTGCTTTTTGGGCCTCGTCTTCACGAGTGATGTCCGTCTGGGTCCGCACCGACATCCCATCGCCCGGACGCCACAATCGGCCCATGATGCCTTCTGCCACCCGCCGCTGCAGCCGCTTGCTGGCGCCGCTACGTACCCTGCTGCTGCTGACGCTCCTGGCCACCCTGCTGGGAGCAACGCCCCGCCTGCAGGCCCAGACACCCGACAACGCACCACCGGACCCCGCCCAGCTGCTTGAAGCCGCCCGCAAGGACATGGACGCGGTACGTGCCACCCAGGACGACAACCTGGATGAAGCCGGCACGCTGCAGCTCCGCAAGCGGGCGCTGTCGGCCCAGACCCAGGCGCAGGAGGCCGCTGCGGCGCTGACCCCTGAACTGGAGGACGTGCAGGCCCGCCTGGCCCAGCTTGGCAAGCCGGCGGATGGGGTCAAGGAATCCGCCGACGTGGCCAAGCAACGGGCCGAGCTGATGGCCGCCGTGTCCAAGCTGGATTCGCAGATCAAGCTGGCGCGGCTCATGGCGGTGGAGGCGGAGCAGGCTGCTGCCACCGCGCTGGACAACCGCCGGTCGCAACTGGGGGCCCGCCTGGGCGAGCGGGTCGATGCCCTGGCCGGGGTGCATTTCTGGCGCACCCTGGCGCGTGATGGCCCCCAGGATCTGCGTCGTCTCCAGGAATTCGGCGGCGAGATGGCGCAGCGGCTACGAGGCGTGTCCCCCGGCCAATGGTGGGGCCTGGCCGCTGCGGTGGTGGTGTTGCTGCTGTTGCATGTGGGATTGCAGCGCGGGGTGGCCTATCTGAGCTCCCACCGTGTGGCGCCGGGGCGGCTGAGGCGCTCCCTCTATGCCTGCGGGGTGCTGCTGACCCGCACGCTGACGCCGGGGCTGATCGGCCACGCGGCGGTGCTGGTCCTAAGCCTGGAGGACACCTCCACCGCACGGCTGGACAGCTGGCTGCACCATGCCGAGGCCATCGTCTGGTTCGGCGCCTTTGTGTATGGGCTGGCCGTTGCACTGCTGATGCCACGCAAGCCGTCCTGGCGGCTGCCCCCGATTCCGGACACCACCACCGCGCGGCTGGCTTGGTTTCCGTCCACCTTTGCCCTGTCGGTGGTTTTGAGCTGGATCTCCATCCGCCTGGCGACAGCCCTGCAGGCCAGTGACGTCATGCTGGGGACGGTGAGCGCAGGTTCCGCCCTGCTGTTCATCCTGGTGCTGTCGGCGGCGCTCTGGCGGGCGCAGCGCAAGGGCGTGGACGCGGCCGAGGCCCGGGAGGAAACCAGGGAGGAAACCAGGGAGGAAGCCCGGGAGCAGCGCGGCAAGGAGGGGGCCTCCTACTCGCCCTCCGAGCCACCGCCGAGTTTGCCGCTGTGGCTGTCGCTGTTGCGCTCCGCCCTCTGGGTGGTGTTGGCCGGTGCGCTGGTGGCGCTGCTGATCGGTTTTGTTGGCCTGGGCAGTTTTGTGGTGAATCAGCTGGTGTGGGGCTTGATCGTGCTCAGCGCTGCCTACCTGATCGCCGCCGTCGTTGACGATCTCTGCATGTGGCTGCTCAAGCGCAGCCTGTGGGCGGCGGAAGCCGGCGCATCCGGCCACGACTCGACCGCGCCAGCTTCAGGCGGATCGGCGCCCGCCTCCGCCGCCGCATCCGTGACCACCACCGCCGCCCGCACCCGGGCCCAGGCCGCCGTGCTGCTGTCCGGGGTCACCCGCGTGCTGGTGGGGCTGTTTGCCCTGGTGCTGCTGCTGGCGCCCTTCGGCGAGGGCCCACTGGAGCTGTTTGCCCGTGCCGGCCGGGTGCAGGAAGGCCTGTCCATCGGCGAGTTGAGCCTCAGGCCGATGGCCCTGTTGCAAGGCCTGCTGGTGCTGGTGCTGGGCCTGCTGGCGGTGCGGCTGCTCAAGCAGTGGTTGTCCGACCGCTACATGCCCACCACCCGCATGGACGGTGGCATGCGGATGTCGGTCACCACCCTCTTCGGTTATGTGGGCATGGTGGCGGTGATTGCAGCCGCCATGTCGGCGGTGGGGGTGGGGCTGGAACGGGTGGCCTGGGTGGCGAGTGCGCTGTCGGTCGGCATCGGTTTTGGCCTGCAGGCGGTGGTGCAGAACTTTGTGTCCGGCTTGATTTTGCTGGCAGAGCGGCCGGTCAAGGTGGGGGATTGGGTGGCGCTGTCCGGCGTGGAGGGAGACATCCGCCGCATCAATGTGCGGGCCACCGAAATCCAGATGGGTGACCGCTCCACCGTCATCGTCCCGAATTCGGAATTCATCACCAAGATTGTCCGCAACGTCACTTATGGGGAGTCGCTGGGCATGGTGCAGTTCAAGCTGCCGATGCCGCTGGCGACCGACACCACGCGAGCGCGGGCGCTCATTCTGGAAGCCTTCCGGGCGCATCCCAGTGTGCTGAGCTCACCGGCGCCCAATGTGCAGATGGATGGCATTGATGCCGCCGGCACCCAGCTGGTTCTGAATGCCAGCGGATTTGTGGATTCCCCGCGCGCGGCTTATGGCGTGAAAAGCGACCTGCTGTTTGATGTGCTCAACCGCCTGCGCCTGGCCGGCCTGCTGGCGGGTCAAACGTCGGTGCCGGCTCAGGAGGCGCCTGACCCGGCAAGCTGAGCCGCCATCGGCAAGGAGGGGCCCCTGATCCTCGGAGCAGCCCCGGAGCACCCCAGGAGTACCCCGGGGACCGCGCAGGACGGGACGACATCCCGTTCACTTTCATCCGGACTGGCTGCATCTCACGCCGTCTCCCTGCCGCTTCGTCGCGAGTGCCTGGAGATCTTCGCCGTCGATGACGACACTGCAATCACTGACTCACCACTGATGCAGCCCCAAGGAGATCAACATGAGCACCCTTCCCACCCGTCGCACCTTCCGCACCAGCACCGCCACCAGCTTCAAGGCCCTGGCCTTCGGTGTGGTCGCCACCGCCACCCTGACGGTCGGCATCTGCCACGCCGAGGCCCAGCGCGAACGCGCCGCCAGCGTCGTCAAGCTGGACACGGTCTACATCACCGGCACGCGCATGGTGGCCCGGGCGGACGTCCAGACCCTGCCCACCGTCTACATCACCGGCCGCCGCGCCACCACGGTCGAAGACACGCAAGTGGCCCTGGCGGAAGCGGCCATCCCCACGCACCAGCTCTGAGATCAGCCGACGCTGTATCAGTCGTGAGGACAAACGCCCGGCATTGCCGGGCGTTTGTCATTGGGGGGCCTGCTGCCCAAGCGCAAGGTCAACGCGTGTCCAGCACCCGCAGCAGGTCCTCGCCATAGGCTTCGAGTTTCTTGGCGCCGACGCCGCTGATGCCCGCCAGCTCGTCCAGCGAGCGCGGATGCTGCCGGGCCATTTCGGCCAGTGTGACGTTCTGGAAGATCACATAGGCGGGCAGGCCATGCTCCCGCGCCACTTCCGCGCGCCAGGCCTTGAGCGAATCGAAGCGATGCTGGGCATCCGGCGACAGGTCCGGGTCCGCCAGTACCGCCCGCCTTCCGCCAGTGCCACTGCGGCTGGTCTTGCCCTTGCGGGCCGGAGCGGTCGGCTGGCGCAGCAGCAGCTCCACCTCCCCCTTCAACACCGCCCGGGCGGATTCGTTGAGCGACAGCGTGTGAAACTCGCCCTCGCTGACCACATGCCCCAGCGCAATCAGCTGGCGCAGCACCGCCCGCCACTGCTGCTCGCTCAACTGGGCGCCGATGGCCCAGGTGGACAGATGCTGATGGCCGTACTGCCGCACTTTGTCCGTGTCCTTGCCGCGCAGCACATCAATCAGATGCCCGGCGCCGAAACGCTGCCCGCCGTTCTGGCGGAAGCGATAGATGCAGGACAACGCCATCCGCGCCGCTTCGGTTGCATCCCAGGTGGCGGGCGGATTCAGGCAGTTGTCGCAGTTGCCGCAAGGCTCGCTCTGCTCCCCGAAATACGACAGCAGCCGCTGTCGCCGGCAATCGGTGGCTTCCGCCAGGGCCAGCAGCGCATCCAGTTTGCCGCGCTGCACCTGCTTGAACTCCTCGGTGGAGGGGCTCTCGTCGATCATGCGCCGCTGGTTGACCACGTCCGCCAGCCCATAAGCCATCCAGGCCTGCGCCGGGGCGCCATCGCGGCCTGCGCGGCCCGTCTCCTGGTAATACCCTTCGATGTTCTTCGGCAAATCCAGATGGGCCACGAAGCGCACGTCGGGTTTGTCGATGCCCATGCCAAAGGCGACGGTGGCGACCATCACAATGCCGTCCTCGCGCAGGAAACGGTCCTGGTGGCGCTTGCGGATGTCGCTGTCCATGCCTGCGTGATAGGGCAGGGCGGACACCCCCTCGGCGCGCAGCCACTCGGCGGTGTCCTCCACCTTCTTGCGGCTCTGGCAGTAAACCACACCGGCCTCGCCGTCGTGATCGTCCTGGATGAAGCGGAGCAACTGCTCCTTCGGCTTGTCCTTCTCGACGATCAGATAGCGGATGTTGGGCCGGTCGAAACTGGCGATGAAGACGCGGGCGTCCTGCAGCTGCAGCCGCTCGATGATGTCGGCACGGGTGATGTCGTCTGCCGTGGCCGTGAGCGCGATGCGCGGCACGTCCGGGAAACGCTCATGCAGCAGGCTCAGCGACAGATATTCGCTGCGGAAGTCATGGCCCCATTGGCTCACGCAGTGGGCCTCGTCGATGGCAAACAGGCTGAGCAGCCCGCGCTCATGCAGCGACGTCAGCTGCGCCAGGAAACGCGGGGTGTTGAGCCGTTCCGGCGCGGCGTACAGCAGTGACAGCCGCCCGGCCAGCATTTCCCGTTCGATGGCCTGGGCCTCTTCCAGAGACTGGCTGGAATTCAGGAAGGCGGCATGGACGCCGGCTTCTTCCAGCGCGCCCACCTGGTCGTGCATCAGGGCGATCAGCGGACTGACCACCACGGTGACGCCATGGCCGGCCCGCTGGCGGACGATGGCCGGCACCTGATAGCAGAGGCTTTTGCCACCGCCGGTGGGCATCAGCACCAGCGCGTCGCCGCCGTCGGTCACGTGCTCCACGATCGCGGCCTGCTGGCCGCGGAACGCGTTGTAGCCGAACACCTCTTGCAGGATGTGGATCGGGGCGGGATGATGCTTCGGCGGACTCATGGAGCCCGCGATTGTCCAGGAGAAAGCAGGACTGGGTCCGGACGATGGTGTCGGACCGGTCAAAGGACGCCCGCCCACCCCATTTGGCGGGTCTCGGAGACCCCATCCCATGATTGCTCCCCCCTTGCCCACCAATGAGGACGCCCGTGTGGCCACCTTGCGGGTGCTCCAGATTCTGGACACCGACCCGGATGAGCGATTCGATCGCATCACCCGGATGGCGCGGCGCATCTTTCAGGTGCCGATTGCGCTGGTCAGCCTGGTGGATGCGGACCGTCTCTGGTTCAAATCCTCGCAGGGCCTGGACCTCCGCGAGGCGCCGCGAGACACTTCCTTTTGCGGCCACGCCATCCTGGCGGATGACATCCTGCTGATCCCGGATGCCCTGCTGGACCCGCGTTTTGCCGACAACCCGATCGTGACCGGCCCCCCGCACGTTCGTTTCTACGCGGGTTGTCCGGTTCGTTCGCCCTCCGGACATCGTTTGGGTACCTTGTGCCTCATCGACCCCATGCCGCGAGGTTTTGATGCGGACGATCAGGCCACGCTGCGCGACATGGCGCACATGGTGGAACAGCAGTTTGCGTCGCTGTATGCGGCGATGGTGGACGAGCTGACCGGGCTGGCCAACCGGCGTGGCTTTGAATCGCAGGCGGGGCACGTGCTGGCCCTGTGCCAGCGCAATGACTGGCCGGCCACCTTGCTGTTCTTTGATCTGGACCGCTTCAAGCAGGTGAACGAGCACTACGGGCATGCGGAAGGTGACTGGGCCCTGAAGGCGTTTGCCGACCTGCTGCGTTTCTGCCTGCGGGCATCGGACGTGGTGGCGCGCACCGGCGGGGACGAATTCGTGGCCTTGCTAAGCGGCACCGCGATTGCGGAGAAAGATCGTGCGCTGGAGCGGCTGGACACCCAGCTCAAGGCGCTGACGCTACGGGCGCAGCGGGGCTATGCGCTGGAATTCAGCGTGGGGAGCGCGGCGATGGGAGCCGGGCAGCCGTTGGAGCTGGAAGAACTGCTGGCTCAGGCGGATGCGGCCATGGATGAGCATAAGCAGCTGCGACGGCGGGCGGCTTGAGCGTCTTTCGGGCACCACCTTCGACAGGTGGGTGCGCCCACCCGAGCATGGGAGCCACGCTGGAATTTTCAGCAGGACTGGCGCCCCGGGGCAGACGGCATAATTGCGGTTATTGCCGCCACGCCACTCCCTGGCCCCCCTGGGAGTGCCGGGCGGCGACAATTTTTTAACCATACGCAAGCGGACGGCAACCATGGCCTCGGTCAACAAAGTCATCATCCTCGGCAACCTCGGCCGTGACCCTGAACTGCGCTACACCCCCAGCGGCAGCGCGGTGTGCAATGTGAGCATCGCCACCACTCGCAACTGGAAGAGCCGCGAAGGCGGCGAGCGCCAGGAAGAAACCGAATGGCACCGCGTGGTGTTTTATGACCGTCTGGCCGAGATTGCGGGTGAGTACCTGAAAAAGGGTCGTCCGGTCTATGTGGAAGGCCGCCTGAAGACCCGCAAGTGGCAGGACAAGGACGGCAAGGACAACTACACCACCGAAATCATCGCTGAGAGCATGCAACTGCTGGGCGGCCGTGATGGTGGTGGTGACGACATGGGTGGCGGTGGCGGCGGCAGTTACAACCGTGAGCGCAGCTCCGGCGGCAGCCGTGAAAGTGCTGGTGGCGGCAGCGGCCGCGACGCGGGAGATTTCGACAGCCCCCGTGCTCCGGCACCGCGCAGCGCCCCCCGTCCGGCGCCCGCACCGGCGGCCAAGCCGGCGACCGGGTTTGATGATATGGATGACGATATTCCGTTCTAAGACCTCCTTGACCTAACTGGTAAACAGAAGGGCCCTAAGTGCTTGTCACTTGGGGCTTTTTTCTTGGTGCGCCCGGCAGGGCGCACCTACTTGGAGGTGAGCGTCCTCGACCAGCCCGGCAAGGGGAATGGTTAGCCAAAGGCAAAGGTGCCGTGGGCGACTGCGCGTCTGAAGCAAGCCGGAGGGCAAAGCGGTGGCCTGACGAACAGGAAGCGGATACGAGGCGATGCACTGCGGGTGAGGTGGCCAAGATCCCTGAAGCCGGTACTTGCTCAGAGCGGTGCGTTGTAGATCCGACCGGCATCAGCGTGAAGGTGGGTGCGCAATACCCGGCGAGATTTGAGCGTGTGCCCGAACGGGCTACCGGCGTCGAGAGGCGACGCGATGCGAGCTCAGAAGTCAGTCGAAGCCATCGTAGGTGCCAGCACGGACCGAAGGGCTGAACGAGTCAGACCGAGCGTAGGACGATCGATCTTGATGCCTGTTGATGCCTGTTGATGACGCAGAAGCTGCTGAAAGCAGGCCGAACGCGAAGCAAGCGGACGGAATCCGGGGATTGCGCGCGACGGTGCGGAGGTAGGTGCAGCGACGAGCGGGTAAACGAAATCGGAGGGCTGCTCATTGGGCTATTTTCGGCAAAATGCAATTATTTGGTGCGCAGTAAAAATTACTTTCTCAGAGGAAATTCTCTAGAATCCACATATTTACTGCGCAGTGAATAAGGGCCGTCATGTCTGTGTCTAGCTCGACGGAGCGCCAACTCATCTCCAACTTCGTGGACGCCCTGCGGGAGCTTCCCGAGGTCGAGGCGGACCTCAACCAATGGGAGCCCGCCAGGTCGGTTGACCGCGGATACGACGCGAAGGTCAATCTACACGTCGCCGGCAAGTCCTATGTGCTGTTGATTGAAGCCAAGAAAGCTGTCTTCCCGCGTGACGTTCGTCAGGTGCTCTGGCAGTTTCGCGAAGCCAGCCTCAGACGTTCTTCAAAACAGGAGGCGGAGCCTTTCGCGCTCCTGGTCGCCGAATCGATCTCACCGGGCGCCAAGGAAATGCTCAGAAGTGAGCGTGTCGGCTACTACGACAGTGGCGGCAGTCTCTACCTACCGGCCCGAGGTGCCTATCTGTACATCGACAAGCCACCGCCTAAGACCTTGGCAAAATCGATGCGATCGATGTTCTCCGGACGGCGTGCGCAGGTCCTGCACGCACTGCTGGCTCGGCACGACGACTGGTTCGGTGTCACCGGCATCGCGCAGGAGGCGATGGTGTCACCTGCAACCGCATCGCAGGTTCTCTCCGAACTGGAGCGCTTCGACTGGCTGACGGCACGAGGGCAGGGGCCGGCAAAGGAGCGCCATCTGCGAGAGCCGTCGGCCTTGCTCGATGCGTGGGCCAAACAGCTCGCCACCATTCGGCCACCGACGGTGCGCCGGTACTTCGTGCCGGGCACGAAGTCTGATGCCTTGGAGGTGCGGATCGGTCAGGTCTTCGGCGCGCACGATGTTGCCTATGCGATTAGCCACGAGGCTGCGGCACAGCGCTACACCCCGTTCCTATCCCATGTGTCCCAGGTGCGCGCGCGAGTGTTGGGCGGTGCGAATGCCGACGCGGCCATTGGCGAGCTGAACGCGCGGCAAGTCAGCGAAGGCGCCAACTTCAGCGTCATCGAAGCCAAGTCACTCGGCGAATTGCTGTTTCGCGAGCAGCGCGGAGACCTGTGGCTGGCCAGCCCCATCCAGATCTACCTTGACCTATTGCGCGGCGAGGGCCGCGCCAAGGAGATGGCAGAGCACTTTCGGAAGGAAAGGATCGGCTTCTGATGGCCAAACCGGCAACATTGGACGGGTACAGCGACCAGTACACCCTTGACTGCGAACGGGTGCTTGTGACCCTCCTTCGTGGGCTCGGGCCCTGGAAGGACTCTGTCTACCTGGTCGGGGGACTCACGCCAAGATACCTCGTCGCCGCGCGACCGCCTGTGGTGCCCGCTCACGCCGGCACGTTGGATGTCGACATCGTGATCGACTTACAAATCCTGGCCGACACTGACGCCTATCACACGCTGGAGGACAACCTCAAGAAGATGGGTTTCGAGCGGGCGGAGAACGACAAGCAGCAAAAGCTGTCCTGGCGTTGGAACACCCGCACGGAGCACGGCGCGTTGATGGTGCTGGAACTGCTGGCCGACGCGCCTGACATCGCCGGTGGCAAGGTGCAGCCGTTGCCCACCGAGGGAACCATCTCGGCGCTGAACATCCCGCATTCGTCCATCGTCTTCGATCTGCACCAGGTCACGGAAATCCAGGCCGAACTGCTCGGGGGCAACGGCGTTGCCATGGAGAAGATCAAGCATGCCAACCTCGTGAGCTTCACGTGCCTGAAGTCCTTCGCGTTCGATCAGCGCTTCGAACGCAAGGATGCGCATGACTTGATCTATTGCATCGAGCACGCACCCGACGGCATGGACGCGAGCGTGGCAGCGTTTCGCAAAGAGCTAGAAGGCAAGCACGGCGCCGTCGTCGCGGCCTCTTTGGCGATCCTTCGCAGCCGCTTCGCAAGCGATGACGGCGTCGAGGGTTATCGCAAGGACGGCCCCGTGTCGGTCGCCAAGTTCGAGTTTGGCGAAGGCGATGAAGCGGCGCAGCGTGAGGTGAAGGCGCTTCGACAGCGACAGGTCTGCGACGTGATCGAACAACTCCTGGCTCGAATCGGATGAGGGGCTTTGTGTGGCAATCAAAGCGATCTTTGTCGGCATCCACAAGCGGGGGTCAGGTTTTGTTGACGCGATGAAGTAGTCCGCACCCGCACGGGCCCACCGTCCGTGCACATTGCCACCTGCTCCTGCGCCGGCCCGGAAGGCCCGACCGCGAAGTATGCTCAGCGCGATGAATCCCAGGGAAGCAGAAACCAAGAACACGCCGTCCAGCCCTCAGGCCGGCGTGGTGCAGCAACTGTTGGCGACCGTGAGTCGCTGGTTCAATCCGGTGTACGGCAAACCGTCCGCCGAAGCGGAAACGGCCGTCTTCCAATGGACGCGTGAACCCTTGGTGGTGCCCGGACCCTCTCAGCCCGATCAAGCCCGAGTGCTCCAAGAAACACGGGCCTTGCATGCGGAACGTGTTCGGCAGATGAGCCCCGAGGCTCTCACCGCGCTGCTGGGGCCCAAGCCGCCATGGCTGGTGGAGAGCGACGCCTACATGCAGGTCTTCGTGCAGCAGGAGTTGCTGCTGACGCAAGGCCAGGTGATCTGGGGCGCGCTGGTCCAGGCCAATCGACTGCTGTTGTCTCCCGGGGAGGGAGACAGCGCCGCCATGGTCCTGCGGTCATCCGATTCGTACTTTGACGATCATCCCCAGGAACTGCGCCGCATCGGGCAGGCCTTTTTCCAGCTCAAGGACACGGAGCCGGCCGATCCCATGTTGCGGGAAGCCGCAAGGCGGGTCAGCGACGAACACAGCCGGTCGATGGGGGAAGAAGTGGTCCCAGGGCTGTTTTCCCGTCGGCCGCTGTTCGACAACTCCACCCTGGTGTTCCGCAAGCACCTGCCGAACGGCTTGATCGCTCACGGCCTGCTGCCCATCCTCACCCATCCGTCCACACCGGCCATCCTGATTCTTCCCTTCCAGTTCTGGACGGAAGAACTGCTGCTGCGCTGGAACGCGCAGACGCTCTGAGCAAGGTGCGGGGCCCGGGGTATCCCGCTGGGGCGGGCCCCTGAACTTTTGTTAGAGTCCGCCGTCCCGATACTGCGGCCTGCACCTGCAGCTCAGGTCGGCCGTCTGCGCATCCCCTGGAAGGCAGAGACGGCTCGATGACCTGGGCGGCAGCAGGGCCCTGAATTGAATTGATGAAGTCTCGCCGTTTGCTCCTGGCGTCACTGGTGTCCCTGGCCGTTGTGGTCGGTGCCGCCGGGGCGCTGTTCCTGCTTCGCCCTCACCTCGCCACCATCGGCGTGGTGGTGTCTTCCAAGGCCTTCGGGCTGACCGCGCTGGTGGCCCTCTACCTGGCCTTTGTCCTGGGCCGGTACGCCATGTTGCGGCCATTCCGGCGTCTGCCTGGGCCCCAGCAGTAGGGCCCCAACACGGGGGGGGCGAGGCGGTATGACCACGCCGCTGTTGCTGGGTAGGAGCTTCAACGCCCGCAGGCGTTGCGGGGCTGCAAGTTCAGCGATGCAGGCTGCAGGGTGTGAACTATGTCGCACACC
Source organism: Roseateles sp. SL47 (assembly GCF_026625885.1). Lineage (NCBI taxonomy): Bacteria > Pseudomonadati > Pseudomonadota > Betaproteobacteria > Burkholderiales > Sphaerotilaceae > Roseateles > Roseateles sp. SL47. The sequence continues at coordinate 1,449,480 of NZ_CP113068.1, forward strand.
TGCCTCTCCGTTACGTCCGCTTTCCCCTGGCCCCAATTCGCCGCACGACACTGCCCGCATGAAAGCCGCCATCGTGGCTGCGTTGCTGAGCGCAGCCGTCCTTTTGACGCCGCCCGTAGCCGCCGCGCCGTGCGACCTGAAGCTGCCCGTGGAGCAGGTGCTCAAGCATCTGAACGAGCTGCGGGCGCAGGGCCGGGTGTGCGGCGGCCAGGCCATGGCGCCCGCTGCACCGCTGCGCTGGCAGCCCACCCTGGCAGATGCCGCCAGCCGTTATGCCGCCGAGCTGTCCAGCCGCAACAAGCTCAGCCACACCAGCTTGTCTGGGGCCACCCTGCCACAACGGCTGGAAGCGGCCCGTTATCCGATGCGCCTGGCGGCTGAAAACCTCGCCTCCGGTCCGGATTCACTGGAAGAAGTGGTCGGCCTGTGGCTCAAGAGCCCGGGCCATTGCGAGAATCTGATGGGCCCGGATTTCACCGAAGTGGGCATTGCCTGCGACATGCGTGAGTCCTACAGCGCTCAACCCTACTGGGTGATGGAACTGGGTCGTCCGCAGACCCTCCGCCCGGTTCAGGCCAATGCCACTGTGCGCGGGGTGCCGGAAGGGCTGTTGCCCACCGACGGCCCGTCGGTGCGCTGAGCTCAGATCCAGCCCAGGTCAATCGCCCGCAGCACGGCTTGTGTGCGGTCGCGGACGCCCATCTTGGCAAACACCGATGAGCAGTGGTTCTTGATCACGCCTTCGCTGTTGCCCAGCAAGGCCGCAATCTCGGTGTTGCTGCGCCCGCTGGCAACCAGCCGCAGCACCTGAAGCTCCTTCGGGCTGAGCGGCTCCGGCTCCGGTGTGGCGCTGAAGGCGCGTTCCACCGGGGCCCGTTCCATGCGCTCGGTCAGCAGGGGCCGTAGCGCCGTGCCGCCCTCCACCACATCGCGCAGGGCCTGAACCAGTGTGTCGGGGCTGATGGCCTTCAGCAGAAATCCTCGCGCGCCGGCACGCACCGCTTCGTCAAAGGCCTGGGCGTCGTCAAAGGTGGTGAGCAACACCACCGGAATCTTGAGCGCACGCGCTGCCAGCGCACGGATAAGCCCGATGCCGTCCAGGCGCGGCATGCGCATGTCCGACAGGATCACGTCCGGTTGTTCGCCCGCCAGCAGCTCCAACGCCTCCGCACCGTCCGAGGCTTCGCCCACCAGGCGGATGTCCTCGTGCAAGGCGAGCAGCCCCTTGAGGCCTTCGCGCACCAGTTGCTGGTCTTCCACCAGCAGCAGTTTGATCGTCTCGCTCATTTCCGCATCTCCTCAAGCCCACCTCAGGCGAACCTCGGGCAATCCAGTTCGATCAGGAAGCCGGGGTGATGGCGCACGACCCGCATCGCGCCCCCCAGCTCGGCCATGCGCTCCTGCATGCCCTTCAGCCCGTTGCCTTCACGCAGCTTGCGTGTGCCCCGCCCATTGTCGTCAACCTGCACCCGCACCTGCATGGCGTCACCCTCACCAATCACGGTCAGGCAGACCCGCACCTGCGTCGCACCCGCATGCCGCACCGCATTGGTGACCGACTCCTGCACGCAGCGCAGCAGCGCGTGGGCGCAACGCGGCGACAAATCCTGGGCGACCGGGTCCAGGGTCAGCTCGATGTGGGTGCTGGCGATGCCTTCGGCCAGCGTCCGTAACGCGGCCTCCAGGTTGATGCGCTGGCTTTCCCGCTCGCGTGATACCGCCGCCCGCACCTCGGCCAGCAGACCGGCCGCACCAAGCCGCGCCTTCTCCACCGCCTGCGCCGCACCGGTGTCGTCATGCCGCTTGAGCAGCGCATCGCTGAGTTGCAGATGCAGGTTGAGCGCCGTGAGGTGATGGCCCATGACGTCATGCAGTTCCCGTGCCATGCTCAGCCGCTCGGCATAGCGCAGCTGTTCCACCTGCAGGCGTTCGCCGCTGTCCTTTTCCGCCAGCATGGCCTGGAACCAGCGGCGCCGCTCGGCTTCCGTGGCGGCCAGACGCCCCAGCCCGAAGGCCATGCCGTGCAGGGCCACCATGGAGATGGCCAGGCCCAGGCTGTTGAGCCACCAGGGGATGCCGGCGGTGAGCTGTTCGGTGCGCTGGGCCTCGCTCGGGAAGAGCCAGTAGAGCGTCACATTGATGACCACCTGCGCCAGCGCAAAACCGAAGGCGCGGCGCACATTCAGGATCAACGCCCCCAGCACCGTCACCAGGAAGGGCAGGCCCGGCGTGACCAGCAGTGCCAGCGCATCCAGCACCACCACATGGCGCAACGCGTGCCGGGGGGGATGGTCCAGATGCTGCTGGCGGGCGATCCGCCAGAAATGCCAGGCAAAGGCGCTCACCAGCCCCAGGCAGGTGAGCACAAACGGTGCGTCGTGGGTGTCGCCGCCGAGGCGGCGATACAGGCTGGCCAGCACCCCGTCATAGGGCTCGGTGGGATGGCCCATCAGCCCCCAGGCGGCGGACGCCAGCTCCAGCAGGCAGATCGCGAGGGCAGCGATGCGCAGCACGAAGGCGGGCTGGGCGATGCGGGCGAGGAGGCGGTCCAAGGTGGAAGGGGCCGAAAGAGGACGGATGCGGGACGGATGCGGGACGGGAGCAGGGCTCGGGCAGACCGCTAGCCTGCCACAAAGTCCGGCATTCAGGACGTGCGACAGGTCAGGGTGGCGCGCTCGTCTTCAGCCCGGGGGCGGGGTGCTGACGATCACGCCGCCACCCAGGCAGACCTCGCCGTCATACAGCACGGCGCTTTGTCCGGGGGTCACCGCCCATTGCGCCAGCGGGAAGTCCAGACGGATCTCCCCCTCGCCCGGGATGAGCGCACAAGCCGAATCGGCCTGACGGTACCGCGTCTTGGCGCCATAGCCGCCAAACGCCGGTGCGTCACCGGTCCAGCTCAGGTCGTTGGCAATCAGGCTGTGGCTCTGCAGCAGGGGGTGGTCATGGCCCTGCACCACCACCAGGGTGTTGGTGTCCAGGTCCTTGCGGGCGACAAACCAGGGTTCGTGCTCACCGCCTCCACGGGGGGCGCCCTTGTCCTTCACACCACCAATGCCCAGCCCTTGCCGCTGGCCCAGGGTGTAGAACGACAAGCCCACATGCTCACCCAGCTTGCGGCCCCGGTCGTCCTTGATGGGGCCGGGTTGGTGCGAGAGATAGCGGTTGAGAAACTCCCGGAAGGGCCGCTCGCCGATGAAGCAGATGCCGGTGGAGTCCTTCTTCTTGGCGTTGGGCAGACCGATCTCCTCGGCCAGACGGCGCACCTCGGTCTTGGGCAGCTCACCCACCGGGAACATGGTTTTGCGCAGCTGGGCCTGGTGGAGCCGGTGCAGGAAGTAGCTCTGGTCCTTGAGCGGATCCAGCCCCTTCAGCAGTTGCACCTGGCCGTCCTGCTCTCGCACCCGGGCGTAATGGCCGGTGGCGATCTTCTCGGCACCCAGGCGCATGGCGTGGTCCAGGAAGGCTTTGAACTTGATCTCGGCATTGCACAGCACGTCCGGGTTGGGCGTGCGGCCAGCCTGATATTCCCGCAGGAATTCGGCAAAGACGCGGTCTTTGTATTCGGCCGCGAAGTTCACATGCTCGATCTCGATGCCGATGACGTCCGCCACCGCCGCTGCGTCCACGAAGTCGATGTTGGACGAGCAGTATTCGCTGTCGTCGTCATCTTCCCAGTTCTTCATGAAGATGCCGACGACCTCATGCCCCGCCTGCTTGAGGAGCCAGGCGGAAACGGCGGAATCAACGCCGCCGGACAAGCCGACGACGATGCGTTGCTTCTTGGAATTCATGCCCGCAATTGTCCGCCAAGCTGCCGGCCAACGGTCGCCAGGGGCCTTGGGGGCGCTCTTTCGTGGGATTTCTCACACCTGGATATCCCCCATCCGCTGCACTATCCCCCATCCATCCCCCCTCTATCCCCCACGCATCCCCCACCTGTAGGCAATCCACCGACATCGCTTTGCGCCTGCGCCCACAGCTTGGGCAGGAATCGCTGACTCCCGCCCATGCCCGCCGGCCCGCACACTTGTGGCAAGGGAGTCGCATCATGAATGTCGTCATTGTCGAAAGTTCCAGCACCCTTCGCGCTCAACTCGTGGCCTTGCTGGCCCGAGAACAGCGCATCCACGTCGTGGGCGAAGCGGCGGACGAACAGATGGCGATCCAGCTGATTGCCCAGACCCAGCCGGATGCCGTGCTGATGGACCTGGCCCTGCAACCCGGCAGCGGCCTGCGGGTGCTGCGCGCCATCCGCCAATTGGGCTGCGGCGCCCGGGTGGTGGTGCTGAGCAACAGCTTCTATGAAGAGATGCTGCGGGCATGCTCGGAATATCGAATCTCAGGGTTCTTCGACAAAAGCACCCAGGTGGACGAGGCGCTGGAAATGCTGCGCCGGTGGTTGCCGCCCTTGATGGTCGACGAACCCCAACGGGTGGCGGTGGTGGAGCAACTGGAGTCCCGATCCCTGGCGTTCTCGGCCTTTGATGAGCTGGCAGACCTGGCCTGCGACATCAGCGGCAGCGGCATGGCCACCATCAGCCTGATCAATGCGGACACGCAGCGCTTCATCGGCATGTCCGGGCTGGCGTTTGGGCAGATGCCCCGCTCCCGTAGCTTGTGCGCGCAGATCCTGCATCAGGGGCCGCTGGTCGAAGTGCCGGACACCTGGCACGACACACGCTTTGCCGACCATCCTTTGGTGCAAGGCGCGCCGTATGTGCGGTTTTATGCGGCCGTGCCGCTGGCCTTGTCCGGCGGCGAGGTGGTGGGCAGCCTCTGCGTGCTGGACCGCCTGCCGCGCCGCCTGCGCGAGCGGCAGCGGGAAGCGTTGTTGACCTTGTCCCGCTGCGCCATCAATGAGCTGGAATCCACGCGCCGGCACTCGGCCCCGCCGGCTCAGGCGATCAGCGCCGCGATGACCTTGTGAGTGCGCGTGGTCCTGGGGCCTGGCCTCAAGGCCTCACTCGGCACGACACCAACAGCGCACCAGCGCCCAGCATCACCGCCAACGGCCGTGGCCTGACGCTCAGTGGTGCTCCGGCGGCTCGTACAGCGACGGATGCGTAAAAAGGGCCTCCATCGGCAGACGGCGCCCGGCGGCATGGTCCTCGATGCACTGCAGCACCAGCGGGCTGCGATGCCGCTCCCGGCAGGCGCGGATCTCCTCCAGCGTCATCCACAGGGTGCGCTGCACCGGCGCGTCGAAGGCCTGCCCGGGAATCTGCTCGCCCACGTCGCCCACAAAGGCCACCCGCACATAGGTGACGTCCTGACCGCGGCTGGGTCGGAGGAAGCGGGACATGTACAGGCCCAGCCAGGCGGTGGGCTGAAAGTGGCGTGCGGTTTCTTCCAGCACTTCGCGGATCACCCCTTCCTCCGGCGACTCGCCCTGCTCCAGATGGCCGGCAGGGTTGTTGAGCAGCAGGCCTTCGGAGGTGAGTTCCTCCACCAGCAGGTAACGGCCGTCGCGTTCAATCACGGCGGCCACGGTGACGCTGGGCTTGAAGCGTTCAGTCATGGATCTCCTCACCTGACCCGGGATGCCAGGCCCGGTCTGCGGGGGATGGGCCACGCAGCCAGGCGGCTCCACGGGATGGAATGTCTGTGGGCCGTCATTGTGCTTGTTCTTCATGACGCGGTCGTCATGAGCGGTTGGACCCATAAGGAGGGACGCGGCCCTCGGGGCCTTGACCCAGGAAACAGCAACGGCCCCGAAGGGCCGCTGTGCGTGTTGTGTGGGTGTGGTGCGGGGGATGGGCGCGGTCGCTTCAATCAGCGATGGTCGCGATCCGGGCCGCGGCGGTCGTCATGTCGGTCGTCACGGCGATCATCGCGCCTATCGTCCCGACGGTCATCGCGTCGCTCATCCCTACGGTCATCCCTGCGGTCGTCCCGACGGGCATCGGCGCGATCCGGTCCACGCCCGTGGCCATGCCCCGGTTGATCATCCCGCCATTCCGGTCCACGCGGGCCCGGGCCATGCGGATGTTCACGGCGGTACTGCGGCGCGTAGACGTTGTTGTACCAGTTCTCCTGCACGAAGTAGACCGGCCGGCCGCATGCGCCGTATTGGCCGCAATAACGGCGCCAGTTCTTCTGGTGGCCCGGGGGCACACGCAGGTAGATCGGGGGCGGCGGTGTCGGCACCCGTTCAATGATCATGGGCTGGGCATACACCACTTGCGGACGGGTGTTGCCAATGTCGATCTGACCAAAGAAGCCGGGCTGGCCGATGGTCACGGAAACACCGACGTCGGCAGCGTGAGAGAGACCGGGTGCCGCCAGGGCGGTCATGGCCACCGCAGAGGCCAACAGAATGTTCTTGAGCATGGTGGCTCCTTTCTACATCGAAATAACGCCGGGCCTTGCATTTGGTGGACCGCCGCACACAACTCGGTACAGGTTTGCGCTTGTGTGTCGCTGGCAAACCGCCCTCCAGCCTCGCAGCTTCCGTCCGGTCTTAGTGAAATCCCTGCCACGCAGGTGCGTATTTCGCACGAATGCGGCGGGTAAGCTTGGCCCAAGGGGTTTCTGTCTCCGAATGCAGAGTTGGAGGGATTCCAGATGCTGATCGGTGTGCCGCGCGAGACGGCAGCGGGAGAAACGCGAGTGGCCGCCACACCGGAGACGGTGAAGAAGCTGGTGGCCCAGGGGCATCGCCTGCTGGTGGAAACATCGGCCGGCCTGCGGGCCAGCGCCACCGACGAGGCGTATGCCGCAGCCGGTGCGGAGATCGTCAGCACGGCACCGGCGCTCGGCGCGGACCTGGTGCTCAAGGTGCGGGCGCCTGCAGTGGAAGAAGTTGCCGCGTTCCGGCGTGGGGTGACGCTGGTGGGCATGCTCAATCCGTTTGATCGTGACGGCCTTCAGCGCCTGGCCGATGCCGGGCTCACGGCCTTTGCGCTGGAAGCTGCGCCACGGACCTCCCGGGCACAGAGCATGGATGTGTTGTCCAGCCAGGCCAACATCGCCGGCTACAAGGCGGTGATGCTGGCCGCCTTTCACTATCAGCGCCTGTTCCCGATGCTGATGACGGCGGCGGGCACCATCAAGGCGGCGCGGGTGGTGGTGCTGGGCGTGGGGGTGGCGGGACTGCAGGCGATTGCCACGGCCAAGCGGCTGGGCGCCGTGATCGAGGCCTCCGATGTCCGTCCATCGGTGAAAGAGCAGGTGGAATCGCTGGGTGCGAAGTTCATCGACGTGCCTTATGAAACCGCCGAGGAGCGCGAGGCGGCTGAAGGCGTGGGCGGTTATGCGCGGCCCATGCCGGCGAGTTGGCTGGCCCGCCAGCAACTTGAAGTGGCCAAGCGCGTGGCGCAGGCGGATGTGGTCATCACCACCGCGTTGATTCCTGGCCGCGCGGCACCGGTGCTGGTGACTGAAGAGATGGTCCGCGCCATGAAGCCCGGATCGGTGATTGTGGACATTGCCGCACCGGCTGGCGGCAACTGTCCGTTGACCGAGCCCGGCCAGACGGTGGTCCGCCATGGCGTGACACTGGTGGGTGAAACCAACCTGCCGGCGCTGGTGGCGGCCGATGCGTCGGCGTTGTATGCCCGCAATCTGCTGGATTTCCTGAAGCTGGTGCTGCCTGGGCCGGCTGGTGTGGTGCTGCCGCCGGATGACGACATCGTCATGGCTTGCCTGGTGGCCCATGAAGGCCGGTTGTTGCGCCCATAACCAAACTTTGCGGAGGGTCCGATGGATGTTGTATCTCCCACCTTGATCAATCTCACCATCTTCGTGCTGGCCATCTATGTGGGCTATCACGTGGTGTGGACCGTGACACCGGCCCTGCACACGCCGCTCATGGCAGTGACCAATGCGATTTCGGCCATCGTGATCGTCGGGGCCATGCTCGCGGCCGCGCTCACCGAGACCACGCTGGGCCAGGTGATGGGCACGGCCGCCGTGGCGCTGGCGGCGGTGAATGTGTTTGGCGGCTTCCTGGTCACGCGCCGCATGCTGGAAATGTTCAAGAAAAAAGAGAAGAAGTAGGGCCCAAGACGGCTGTTGGCATTGATTCCCGCGATCCGGAGCGCTCGAATGTCCATGAACCTCGTCACGCTGCTGTACCTGGTGGCCAGCGTCTGTTTCATCCAGGCGCTCAAGGGCCTGTCGCATCCCACCACGTCCATCCGCGGCAACCTGTTCGGCATGGCCGGCATGACCATCGCCGTGCTCACCACGGCCGCGCTCATCGTCAAGCTGGCCGGTGGCCATGCCGGGGGCTTCGGCCTGGTGCTGGCCGGGCTGGTGATCGGCGGCGGCATTGGCGCGGTCATGGCCCAGCGGGTGGAAATGACCAAGATGCCGGAGCTGGTCGCTTTTATGCACAGCATGATCGGCCTGGCCGCCGTGTGCATTGCGGTGGCGGCGGTGGCCGAGCCGCATGCCCTGGGCATCGCGCAGCCCGGCCAACCGTTGCCCGGCGGCAATCGGATCGAGCTGGCGCTGGGCTGCTTCATCGGCGCGGTGACTTTCTCCGGCTCGGTCATCGCATTCGGAAAGCTCAGCGGTAAATACAAGTTCCGGTTGTTCCAGGGGGCCCCGGTGGTCTTCCGGGGGCAGCATGCGCTGAACCTGGTGCTGGGTCTGGCAGCGCTGTTCTTCATCGCGGGCTTCTGGCACTCGCAGAGCTGGATGGACTTCCTGCTGGTGGCGGCACTGGGCCTGGCGTTGGGGGTGCTGCTGATCATCCCCATCGGCGGCGCGGACATGCCGGTGGTGGTGTCCATGCTCAACAGCTACTCGGGCTGGGCGGCGGCGGGTATTGGGTTCTCACTCAACAACAGCATGCTGATCATTGCCGGGTCGCTGGTGGGCAGCTCGGGGGCCATCCTGAGCTACATCATGTGCAAGGCCATGAATCGGTCCTTCTTCAATGTGATTCTGGGCGGCTTCGGCGCCGAGGCAGGAGCCGGCGCGGCCGCCGCCGTGCAGCGCAATGTGCGCAGCGGCAGCGCCGACGATGCGGCCTTCATCCTCGGCAATGCAGAAAGCGTCATCATCGTGCCGGGCTACGGACTGGCGGTGGCGCGCGCGCAGCATGCGGTGAAGGAGTTGGCCCAGAAGCTCACTGCCAAAGGCGTGCAGGTGCGTTATGCCATCCATCCGGTGGCGGGCCGCATGCCGGGCCATATGAACGTGCTGCTGGCCGAGGCGGAAGTGCCCTACGACCAGGTGCATGAGATGGAAGACATCAATCCGGAGTTTGGCCAGACCGATGTCGCCATCATCCTCGGCGCCAACGATGTGGTGAACCCCGCCGCGCTGCAGAAGGGGTCGTCCATCTACGGCATGCCGATCCTGGAGGCCTACAAGGCCCGTACGGTGATTGTGAACAAGCGCTCGATGGCGGCGGGTTATGCGGGCCTGGACAACGAGCTGTTCTACATGGACAAGACCATGATGGTGTTCGGCGACGCGAAGAAGGTCGTTGAAGACATGGTCAAGGCCGTGGAGTGAGGCGCGGTGTCGGCGGCCCGTGCGCGCCGGCTGCTGCTGCTGGTGGTGGTGCCAGTGGCCTTGTTGTGGCTGGTGCATGTGCTGTCCCAGCAATTTGGAACCGCCCTGCCATCGCAGGTGGTGCGGCTGACCGATGCGCAGTTGCTGCCCGGCAGCGCCGTGGATCCCACACAGGTGCAGGGCGCGGTGGGGCCGATCACTGGCGACCACAGCACCGATCCCCGCGATCACCATCACTACCGGCTGCCCCTCCAGATCCATGAATCCGCAGCTCCGGGGCCCTTGTGGTTCGCCATGGACTTCCAGATGCCCCAGGCGGCCGATCAACCCTATTGGCTGGTGATCCAGCATCGGCCGACGGCCAGCATCTATCTGGATGGTCAACTGCTGGCGCACTCCAGCATGGGGCGAGGCTTCACCGCAGAAGATGAGGACGACTTCGCCCAACGGGGCCTGTTGCTGGCCGGTCGGCGCATGCAGGTGAGCATTCCTCCCGCCCTGCTGGGCGCTGGCCCGCACCGGCTGAGCGTGCGGCTGGTGCGCCCCGGCTTTGAAGGTGCGGGCCTTTCCGCGCCCTTGCTGGGGCCGGCGCCACAGATGCGGGCGCTGCAGGAAGGGCGGCGGCTGTGGCAGGGGGTCCGTGTGACGACAGCCTTGGGCGGCGCGGCCATTGGGGTGTTCATGGTGCTGGTCTGGCTGGCGCTGCGACAGGAATGGCTCTATGGCGTCACGGGACTGTTCTGTCTCTGCCTGGCGGTGCTGCTGTCTCCCTATCTGTTGAATGGCGCCTTGTTGCCGGCGCCCTGGTGGCGGGTGGCGCTGGACGTGACGGACGTCGTGGCCAAGGGCCTGCTGCTGTTTCTGGTGGCGCGATTGACCGGCAACGAGGCGCGTTGGCTGCTGAGGGCGGTGGGCGCGTATTTGGCGCTGGGCATCCTGATCGACGGTACGGCGGCGGTCCTGGGCTGGAGCTGGACCGACTTCAACACCTTGTGGCCGTGGTGGGCCTTGGGCAGCCGCTCGCTGGTGCTGCTGGCCGCAGCCGTGATTGCCGCCCGCGCCGCGTTGGACAGCGACGAGGCCGCACCGCTGGTCGGTGCGCTGGTGGTGGCCTTGTCCGGCTGGGTGTGGTTGTATGTGAGCTACTTTGCGCTGGTGGCATCACAGCAGCTCAACGTGGTGGACATCAACGTGATCGGGCATGCCGTCCTGATTGCCATGGCTGGCGTGGCGCTGCAACGCCGCTTTGTGCGGTCGCTGCGGGACCAGGCGCTGGCCCGTACGGTGCTGGAGCGTGCGCTGGAAGATCGCAGCCGTGAATTGCAGGCCCGCTGGCAGGAGCTGCAGGACAGCGAACGGCAGCGCACCGCCGCCGAAGAGCGCGAACGCCTGCTGCAGGAGATGCATGACGGCCTGGGCTCGCAACTCGTCACCGCTCGTCTCAGTGCCGAGCGGGGGGTGCCCTCGGAAACGCTGGTGGAAGTGCTGGATGAATGCATTCGCGAGATGCGCCTCACGGTGGACGCACTGGCCGTCACCGATGGCGATCTGACCTTGCTGCTGGCCAATCTGCGCCATCGCATGGGCCCACGCCTGTCGGCGGCCGGCCTCACGCTGGACTGGCAACTGGCCGATGTGCCGCTGGTGCCGGTGCTGCGCGGGACCGGTGGCCGCGAGCTGATCCGCATCGTGCAGGAATGTTTGAGCAATGTCATTCACCATGCCCGTGCCACCCGCATCCGTTTTGCGACGCGACTGGACGACGATGGCGGCGGCGTGTCACTGCTGATCACCGACGACGGCTGCGGGCTCTCCGAGCACCGCCGCGAGGGTCATGGCTTGCGCGGCATGCGTCGTCGTGCGGCGCGTATCTCCGCCCGCATCGAATGGCGGGCGCCCACCGACAGCCCCGAGACCCAAGGCACCGAACTGGTGGTGTGGCTGCCACTGCGCTGATCCCGCATGAGATGCCGCCGCGCAAGAAGCGCAGCTGCCAATGGATCAATGGATTAGTGAACCCACCCTAGGGGGTGCTCTTCAACTGTACGCATCGTATGGTGTCGATCTCATCGCTTCTTCCCCGCATTTGTTGCTGCCGGCTTGCCCTTGTGCGGTCTATCGAATCCCCTGATGGGGGCTGCCCGGGGATCGGCGAGAATCCGCGCCGTACCTTGGAGACATAACAATGGAGAAAACCTGGCTGAAGCACTATCCGGAGGGCATGCCCGCCGAGATCAATGCGGATGTCTATCCCTCGCTGGTCGAGCTGATGGAGACAGCGTTCAAGCAGTTTCCGCAGCGGCCGGCCTACAAGATCCTGGGACGCTCGGTCAGCTTTGCGCAGATCGACGAGGCCTCGCAGGCATTGGCGGCCTATCTCCAGGGCCTGGGCCTGGAGAAGGGCGACCGCGTGGCCATCATGATGCCCAACGTGCCGCAATATCCGGTGGCCGTGGCGGCCATCCTGCGGGCGGGTTTTGTGGTGGTGAACGTCAACCCCCTCTACACCCCGCGTGAGCTGGAGCATCAGCTCAAGGACGCCGGGGCCAAGGCCATTGTCATCATCGAGAACTTTGCGGCCACGCTGCAGCAGGTGATGGCCCATGTGCCCACCAAGCATGTGGTGCTGGCCTCCATGGGTGACATGCTCGGCTTCGTCAAGGGGGCCGTCGTCAACTATGTGGTGCGCAAGGTCAAGAAGCTGGTGCCGGCCTTTGAGCTGCCCACCGCTGTGCGCTTCAACGATGCCCTGTCCAAGGGCCGCGGGCAGAGCTACAAGCGCCCGGCCGTCGGCCCCAACGACATCGCCGTGCTGCAGTACACCGGCGGCACCACCGGGGTCTCCAAGGGCGCCGTGCTGCTGCATCGCAACCTGGTGGCCAACACCCTGCAATGTGAAGCCTGGTACCAGCCGGCGCTGCGCAAGATCCCCAAGGAAGAGCAGCTGGTCAGCATCTGCGCGCTCCCCCTGTATCACATCTTCGGTTTCACAACCAACCTGATGCTGTCGATGCGGGTGGGTGGGTGCAATGTGCTGATCCCCAATCCGCGTGATCTGCCGGCCGTGTTCAAGGAACTGAGCCAGCACCGTTTCCACAGCCTGCCGGCGGTGAACACCTTGTTCATGGCCATGGCCAACCATCCGTCCTTCGGCACGGTGGACTGGAGCGGCCTGGTGATTTCGGTGGGTGGCGGTATGGCGGTGCAGCAGGCGACGGCCAAGCAGTGGCTGGAAAAGACCGGCTGCCCCATTGTGGAAGGTTACGGCCTGTCGGAAACGTCGCCGGTGGCCTGCTGCAACCCCACGGACAGCACCGCCTACACCGGCTCCATCGGCCTGCCGCTGCCCGGCACCGACGTGACCTTGCTGGACGACAACGGCCGTGAGGTGCCGCTGGGCAGTTCCGGCGAAGTCGCCATCCGCGGCCCGCAGGTGATGGCCGGCTACTGGCAGCGCCCGGATGAAACCGCCAAGGTCATGACGGCGGACGGCTATTTCCGGACCGGTGACATCGGGACGGTGGACGATCGTGGTTACTTCCGCATCGTGGACCGCAAGAAGGACATGATCCTGGTCAGCGGCTTCAACGTTTACCCGAATGAGGTCGAGGACGTGCTGACGCTGATGCCGGGCGTGCTGGAATGCGCGGCCGTTGGCGTCCCGGACGAAAAGGCCGGCGAAGCCGTCAAGGTGGTCATCGTGCGCAAGAATCCGGCGCTGACCGAGGCCGACGTGAAGGCGTTTTGCGAGGCCAACCTGACCGGTTACAAGCGCCCGCGCATTATCGAGTTCCGTACGGAGTTGCCGAAAACACCGGTCGGCAAGGTGTTGCGGCGTGAACTGCGCGACAAAAAGTAGCAGTTTCCCTGCCTTCGGCGCGGCCACAACGGCCTAAGCTTCGCGCTCCTGAGGAGGCGAGGCCGTGTTGGAAGAACGCTACGAAAAGTCCGAGGCCGGGCGGGCAGAGATCAAAACGAGAGCCCTGGTCCAGGGCCGGGTTGCCCGCAATCTGTTGCTGGTCATCGACCCCAGCAAGACGGGGGGCCAATGGGTGGGTGTGGTGCAGGGCGCCACACCGGCCGATCTGGAGCTGCTGTTGCAGCATCGGTTGATTGCGCCCGCTGCGGGAGTGGCACGGGCGCCTGCGGGCGCTTCAGTGGCTTCGGCGGCCTCCACCGCTGGGCCGTCCACAGCGTCTTCCCCAGCGGCCTCGGTGGCCTCGGTGGCATCACCGTCTTCGGTCGCCGCCCCCGGCAGCCTGGCGCCAGCCTCGCGTCCGGTGCCGGCAAGTTCCACGCGCCCGATGGGGGCACCGGTGTCGTCCCTGGACTTCCAGCATCTCTACACCGCGCTGACGGTGTTTGCGAAACAGCAGGGGCTGCTCAAGGGCTACCGGCTTGCGCTGGAAGTGGAGCAGTGCCAGGACTTCGAGCAGTTGCAGACCCTGGCGCTGGATGTGGTGGACCGCGTCCGGGCGACCAAGGGAGACGCTGCAGCACACGAACTGCGTGAGACACTGGGATTCAATTGAATTGGTCCCAGGAGGGCGCCCATGTCCCAAGCTTATCGCGTCGCGGTGCTGATTGGCAGCCTGCGGCAAGGCTCCTACAACCGCAAACTGGCCCTGGCGCTGCAGAAGATCGCGCCCGCGTCGCTCCAGCTGGAGGTGGTCGAGATCGGCCACCTGCCCTTCTACAACGAGGACGAGGCCGCGTCGCCCCCCGCCGGTTATACGGAGTTCCGCGCCAGCATCAAGGCTGCTGATGCGGTGCTGTTTCTCAGCCCGGAATACAACCGTTCGATTCCTGCCGTGCTGAAAAACGCGTTGGATGTGGGCTCGCGTCCCTATGGCCACAATGCCTTCAATGGCAAAGCGGGCGGTGTGATTACCTTGTCGCCGGGCGCACTGGGCGGGTTCGGGGCCCACCAGCACCTGCGCCAGGTGCTGGTGTGCCTGAATGTGGCCACCTTGCCCACGCCGGAGATGTACATCGGCGGTGCCGCCGACATGTTCACGGACGAGGGTGGGTTCGCCAAGCCGGACACACAAGCCTACATGGGCAAGTTCCTGGCGACCTTCGCGGACTGGATCGGCCGTCAGAAGGGGTGAGCTTGGCTGCGCGTCTGTTTGTGGAGCAGCCGCTCGGCGCGGCTGCACCGGAAGAGGATTTCGCCCTGCCCGCAGGGGCGGCCCGGCATGTGCAGGTGCTTCGGCTCCAGCCTGGTGGCCAGGTCGTGCTGTTTGACGGCAGTGGCGATGAGTGGACGGCGGAAGTCACCGCCATGGGCCGCAGCGAGGTGCGTGTGGTGCTGCGCGAGCGCCACAGCGTGGACCGCGAATTGCGTCCATCGGTGACATTGGCGGTGGTGATGCCGGCCAATGACCGCATGGACGGCATTGTCGAAAAGGCCTGTGAACTGGGCGCCACGGCCATCCAGCCGTTGATGAGCGAGCGTTCGGTGCTGCGGTTGACGGGCGACCGGGCGCAGAAGAAGCAGGCGCACTGGCAGGGCGTGGCGATTGCTGCGGCCGAGCAGTGCGGACGGACACGGCCGTTGTGGGTGGCGCCGGTGCAGACCTTGTCGGCGTGGCTGGCCGGTCTGCCGGCGCAGCCGCAGAGCCAGCCGGCGGCCGGCGGCGAGCGCCGCTGGTTGTTGAGCCCGGTGGCGGCGGAACCGCTGTCCACCCGCAGCCGCGAGGGGCACGGGCCTGTGGTGGTGCTGAGCGGCCCGGAAGGCGGGCTCAGCGCGGACGAAGAGCAGGCCGCCCGCGCACGGGGCTTTTTTGCCGTGCAACTCGGACCGCGCATCCTGCGTGCCGATACGGCGCCGCTGGCGGTGCTGGGATGGGTGGCGCTGGGCGGGACCGACGGAGCGTCAGCCGTCTGACCCCACCGAAGGCTTTCGTGCGGACCCTGCGATCAGGTCAAACTTGAACAGACGGCACTCAATCGGGCCGTTCCACATCGGGACGCGGCGCGACTCCTTGAGGCGCATCTTGCTGGGCAGCTTCATCTCCGGGCACAGCAGCCAGGCCGTCCAGCCGGCCGGATGCTGGGTGTAGGCCCGCTTCCAGTGGGCCGACAGACGGGGGAAGAAGTCATCCCCCGCATCCCGTTCCTCGGACAGCCCTTCCAGACCGGCCCGGTTGCCGGCCTTGCCGCGCACCTCGATCCGCTCACCGTAGGGCGGGTTGAGCATCAGGGTGCCCGGCATGTCCTCTGGCAGCTTCGGTGCCGGGCGTTCCAGCGCGTCACCGCCATTGAACTGGATGTAGGCCTCCACCCCGGCCCGCTGGGCATTGCGCCGGGCGAAGTCCACCATCCGGAAGGCCACATCACTGGCAAACAGCGGCACGGCCGGCGGATGCTCTGCCGCCCGGGCTTCTTCCTTCATCTGGCGCCACGCCGGCAGCAGCGGCTGGAAGGGTTTGAGTTTCTCGAAGGCAAAACGGCGCTGAATGCCGGGCGCAATGCCGCAGGCAATGGTGGCCGCTTCCACCACGATGGTGCCGGAGCCACAGCAGGGGTCATGCAGGGCGCCGCCTTCTTCCGGCGTGCCCTTCCAGCCCGCAGCCGCCAGCATCGCGGCCGCCAGGGTTTCCTTCAGGGGCGCATCGCCCTTGTCCTCGCGCCAGCCGCGCTTGAACAGCGGTTCGCCGGAGCTGTCCACATACAGCGTGGCGTGCTGCTCGGTCAGGTGCAGTTGCAGCGGCAGGTCCGGCCAGCGCGTGTCCACGCTGGGGCGCTCGCCGGTGACCTCACGCATCACGTCGCACACGGCATCCTTCACCCGCAGCGTTGCAAAGTTCAGGCTGTGCAAGGGGGAATGCTGGGCCGTGGTGTCCACGCGCAGGGTCTGGCGGGGGGTGATCCACTCGCTCCAGTCGATGCGATTGGCCAGCGAATAGATGTCGTCTTCCTGGTAGTACTCGCCAAAGGCCACTTCCACCAGCACCCGCTGTGCCAGACGGCTGTGCAGATTCAGCCGCATCACCGCTTCGAGCGTGCCCAACAGGCCCACGCCGCCCCGGAAAGCCTTCGGACCTTCCAGGCATTCGCCGTTGGACAAGATCTCGCGGACTTCCGTCTCCAGCCAGGCTTCAACACCGGCGGGGCAGGGCAGGAACAGATGGAAGGAGGGGGGGGCGGACATGGAAGCTCGGTAGTGGTCGGAGGTGGGCACCGGCAAGGCGCCGGGCGAGGCCCTGGGATCGGGTGATTGTCCCACCGAGGTGGGCAACAAGCCGTTCAGCGTGCCTTGCGCAAGTTGGCGGGCGCTAGCTTCAGGGCTTCGCGGTACTTCGCCACGGTGCGTCGGGCCACGGTGATGCCCTGCTCCCCCAGCATGGTGGAGAGCTGGCTGTCCGACAGGGGGTTGGCGGTGTCCTCGGCGGCAATGAACTGCTTGATCAGCGCCCGCACGGCGGTGGACGAGGCATTGCCGCCCGCTTCGGTGGACAGGCTGGACCCGAAGAAATACTTCAGTTCGAAGGTACCCCAGGGCGTGGACATGTATTTGGCCGTTGTCACCCGGGAGATGGTCGATTCGTGCAGGCCCAGCTCGTCGGCGATCTCGCGCAGCACCAGCGGCTTCATGGCCAGCTCGCCATGCGTGAAAAAGCCGCGCTGGCGTTCCACGATGGCCTCGCTCACCCGCAGGATGGTGTCAAAGCGCTGCTGGATGTTCTTGATGAACCAGCGCGCCTCCTGCAATTGGCCGCCCAGTGGCGAGTTGCTGACGCCGCCACGGGTGGCGCGCAGGGCCTGGGCATACAGCTCGTTGATGCGCAGCTTGGGCAGCACATCCGGATTGATCATCACCCGGAACCCGCGGCCGGACTTCTGCACGATCACATCCGGCACCACCGGCCGGTTGTCGCTGCGAGCAAAGCGGCGGCCTGGCTTGGGTTCCAGCGTGGCGATCATGGCCTGGGCGCCGCGCAGCAGTTCGTCGTCGGCGCCGGTCAGGGACATCAGGCGGCGCCAGTCGCGCTTGGCCAGCAGTTCGAGATGGCGGCGGCAGATGACGATGGCCAGCGCCTGTTCCGGCGACCGGGGCTGGGTGCGCAGTTGCAGCTCCAGGCATTCCCCCAGGTCACGGGCGCCCACGCCGGCCGGCTCCATCGACTGCAGCCACTTCAGAGCGCACTTGAAGGTGTCCAGCAGCTGTTCGCGCTGTTCTTCATCGGCTTCTTCGCCCAGCAGGGCCAGCACCAGCTCTTCCAGCGGGTCTTCCAGGTAGCCGTCGTCATTGAGCGATTCGATCAGTGCCAGCAGGGCGGCCCGATCCACTTCACCCAGGTGCATGCCGGCCATCTGCGCCCGCAGCACATCCTGCAGGGAGGCGTCGGGGGCTTCCGTCTCGGGACGCTCGTCATCGTCGCCCGATCCGCTCGCGCTGCTGGAGGGTTGCTCCCGGATGCCGTCGAAGTCGTCCTGTTCGGTGCCGTTTTCCCAGTCGTCCCGCTCGGTGGTGCCGAAATCCTCGGCGCGGATTTCCTCGGTGCCGCCCGTGTCGGCATTGCCGTCGGCCTCTGGGGTGTCCGACGTGCGTTCCTCTCGCTCGCCGGGGCGGTGGTCGTCGGCCACACGTTCGGCGGGGCTGGAGCCGGGGGCCGTACTGGCGGCGTCGTGCTCCTCGTCGGGTTCCAGCAGGGGATTGGTGGCCAGCATCTGCTCCACCTCCTGGTGGAGCTCCAGCGTGGAAAGTTGCAACAGACGGATGGACTGCTGCAGCTGAGGCGTCAGCGCAAGATGCTGGGACAGGCGAACCTGTAGCGTCGGCCTCATCGTCATTCCCGTGAGTTACATCCGGAAGTGCTCGCCGAGGTAGACCCGGCGCACGTCCTGGTGTTCGACGATGTGTTGTGGTGTTCCTTCGGCCAGCACGGCGCCCTCGCTGATGATGTAGGCGCGGTCGCAGATGCCCAGGGTCTCACGGACGTTGTGGTCGGTGATCAGCACGCCGATGCCGCGCTGCTTCAGGAAGCGGATGATCCGCTGGATTTCCAGCACGGCGATGGGGTCCACGCCGGCGAAGGGTTCGTCCAGCAGGATGAAGCGGGGTTGGGTGGCCAGGGCGCGGGCGATTTCCACGCGCCGCCGTTCACCGCCGGACAGGGCGGGCGCGGGCGTGTCGCGCAGTTTCTCGATGGAGAGTTCCTGCAGCAGCTTGTCCAGCTCGGCATTGATGCGGGCGGTGGGCCAGGCTTTGCCCTGGTCGTCGCGCTGCAACTCCAGCACTGCGCGGATGTTTTCTTCCACATTGAGCTTGCGGAAGATGGAGGCTTCCTGGGGCAGATAGCTCAGGCCGAGGCGGGACCGCTGATGGATGGGCAGGCGCTGGACGGGTTGACCGTCGATCTGGATTTCGCCGGCATCGGCGCGGACCAGGCCCACGATCATGTAGAAGCTGGTGGTTTTGCCGGCGCCGTTGGGGCCGAGCAGGCCGATCACTTCGCCGCTGTGCAGGTCCAGGTGAACGTCCTTGACCACCTTGCGCACGCCATAGGTCTTTTGCAGCCCCCAGGCCTGCAGACGGCTCCTGGGGGTGGAGGCACGGGCTTCACTCATTGGGGCTGGCGCGAATTCAGGTTGAGGCTGGGGCGCAGACCCAAGGGGGTGCTGGCGGCGGAGGCCGGCTCGGCCGGGATGTTCTTGGGCATCAGCACCACGCGTCCGCGGCCGTTGGGGTGTGGGGAGGACGCGCCGGTTTCCACCACGAGCCGCTCGGTGCGGTTGTCGTAGTTCAGGGTGGCGCCGGCCATGGTTTGCATCAGCTGGTCGCCGCGCATCACCTTGGCTTCGGCGTTGCCGATCAGGCGGATGGTTTCGCTGCGGGTGTCGTACTCGATCTGGTCGGCGCGGCCTTCGATGCGTTCTCCGGGGGTATCGCGGTCCTGGCGGAACTGCACCTGGCGGCTGGTGGCGCCGTTGGCATAGGCCAGGTAGAAGCCGTCCTTGGTTTCCTGCACGTCCATGCGTTCGGCGCGGAGCATCAGGGAGCCCTTGGTCAGGATCACATTGCCGTTGAACTCGGCGCGCTGCTTGACCTTATCGACTTCGCCTTCCTTGTCGAACACCAGGTTCAGCGGCTTCTGGCGGTCGTCCTTGGCGGCATGCACCCAGGGCGTGGCCAACGCCAGGGCGAGTGCTCCGGACAACAGCAGGGGACGGCGAAAGGGCATGGTGGGATCCTGGCGGCACAAAACTTGCAGACCATTCTAGCCGTCCCCCAAAAACAAATGGGCTCTCCGCTCACTCCTTCCGAAGCCAACGCGAGAGCCCACCGCCCAAGTCCACGCCCACCCCATTCGACGCCCCGGGTCCCTATCCAGCCACGCCCGCGGAACTGGCTCTGCCAGGCCGCTGGGCGGCGCCCCCCGGGGGCAGGAGCGAAGCGACTGGGGGGCCCCTCCTCCAGCCACGCCCGCGGAACTGGCTCTGCCAGGCCGCTGGGCGGCGCCCCCCGGGGGCAGGAGCGAAGCGACTGGGGGGCCCTATCCAGCCACGCCCGCGGAACTGGCTTTGCCAGGCCGCTGGGCGGCGCCCCTTGGGGGCAGGAGCGAAGCGACTGGGGGGCCCAAAATCCAGCGGCGCCCCCCGGGGGCA
This sequence comes from Roseateles sp. SL47, assembly GCF_026625885.1. Lineage (NCBI taxonomy): Bacteria > Pseudomonadati > Pseudomonadota > Betaproteobacteria > Burkholderiales > Sphaerotilaceae > Roseateles > Roseateles sp. SL47. The sequence goes on from NZ_CP113068.1 coordinate 1,469,565, forward strand.
GGAGCGAAGCGACTGGGGGGCTTAACTCTTCCTCGATTGCTCGATGAGAAAGTTCGCGACCGCGATCGCGCGCTGGCCGAGTTCCTCCTCGCTGGCCCGCAGCCCGAACCCGGCCATGGCCGGCGAGGTCAGGAAGCGCCCACCGATGGCGACCGTCGGCACGCCATCGATGTTGTAGCTGTCCTGCAACTTGCCGGCCTGCAGGCACTTGTTCTGCACGCCAAACGAGTTGTAAAGCTCCAGGAACTTGGCCTGATCCACACCCAGCGGCGCCAGGAAGGTGGCCATGGCCTTCGGATCGGTCAGGCTCTGCCCACCGCGATGGATCGCATTGAAGATGGCCGGACGCACCTGGGCTTCCTTGCCCATGGCTTCCAGCGTGAAGAACAGACGCTGGTGGATCTTCACGTTCTCGCGGAAGGCCACATGCACCTTGCGGTAGACCACATCCGCCGGCAGTTGCTTGGCCCAGGCTTCAATCGTCGGCTCGAACACATAGCAATGCGGGCATCCGTACCAGAAGAACTCGATCACCTCGATCTTGCCCGGCGCGCCGCCCGGCACCTTGGTGGCCAGACGCTGATATTGGCGTCCTTCCACCGGGCCTCCCTGTGCCTGTGCCGGCTGGACCAGCAGGCCACCCGCAGTACCGGCCGCCAGGGCCGAGGCGGCGGACAACTGAGTGAATTCGCGACGCTTCATCTTTAGGTTCCTTTGCGGATCACCGGTCGATGCCGGCGCCGCGATGCTAGGGAGTCAAACTTAGGCCGACATTAATGCGGGAATCAATCAGGCATCAAGACCGGCATCAACGCTGAACCGCGACCAGATTGGCCTCGATGCCGGCCGTTTCCAGCTTCTTCTGCTGGCTTTCGGCCTCATCGCGGCTGTCGAACGGACCCAGACGCACGCGGTAGACGGTACGGCCGGACTGCTCCCGCTCCATCACCTTGGCCGAAAACCCCTGGATGGCCAGCTTGGCGCGCTGCTGCTCGGCGTCTTCCATCCGGGTGAAGGCGCCCGCCTGGACAAAATAGCCGTTGCTGGCGCGGGCGGTGTCAGCCGCTCTATCGGTGGGTTTGTCGCTGGGCTTGTCGGCGGGTTTGTCCGTTGGCTTGGTGTCCACCCGTGCCGTCGGGCGGCCTTCCACGGCCGGGGCGCTCAGCGGGGCGTTGCCGTTGGCGGCGGCCGTGCCGGTGCCGGACTGCGCCGGTGCGGTCGTGGCCGCTGGCGGCACCACCGCCGGTGCCGGGCCGGGCGTGACCACGCCGGACGCCGCCTTGGCGCCCGCGCGGCCGGCCAGCGGCGCATTCGGGTCCCAGTTGCGGTTGCGTTCCGCTTCCTGCGCGTCCTGTTCAGCGGTGCGCTGCGGCAGCTTGTTGATGAACGGCACGGGGGCCTTGGTGACGTACAACGCCACCCCCAGCGCGATGCCCAGCCCCAGCAACAGGCCCACGATCAGGCCCATGGCGAAGCCGCCGCGCTGTTTCTCCTTGCTCATTGAAGCTCCTGGTTGTCTCGAGCCATCGTTTCCGGGGCAGACACGCCCAGCACCGCCAGGGCATTGCGCACCACCTGGCGGGTGGCCGTCAGCAAGGCCATGCGAGACCGGGTCAGCGCAGCGTCATCGACCAGGAAACGCTCGGCCGCATAGTAGCTGTGGAAGGCACCGGCCAGATCGCGCAGATAGAAGGCGACGTCATGGGGGGCCAGGTCCTCTGCGGCGCTGGTCAGCATGCGGGGATAGTCGGCCAGCTTCTGCATCAGTGCGTATTCCGTGGGCGCCGTCAGCAGGCTCAGATCGGCCAGGCCCAGTGCCGCCATGTCACCGCCCTGCTCCGCCCAGTTGCGCAGCACCGAGCAGATCCGCGCATGGGCGTACTGCACGTAGAACACCGGGTTCTCGTCATTGGCCTTGAGCGCCAGGTCCACGTCGAAGACGAACTCGGTGTCGGCTTTGCGGCTGATCAGGAAGAAACGCACCGCGTCGCGGCTGGTCCAGTCGATCAGGTCGCGCAGGGTGACGTAGGAGCCGGCCCGCTTGGAGATCTTCACCTCCTCGCCGCCCTTCATCACGGTCACCATCTTGTGCAGGACGTAGTCCGGGAAGCCCTGCGGGATGCCCACGCCGGTGGCTTGCAGCCCGCCGCGCACCCGGGCAATCGTGCCGTGGTGGTCGGTGCCCTGGATGTTGATGCACTTGCTGAAGCCGCGCTTGAACTTGTTGACGTGATAGGCCACGTCCGGCACGAAGTAGGTGTAGGTGCCGTCGGACTTGCGCATGACGCGGTCCTTGTCGTCACCGTAGTCGGTCGAGCGCAGCCACAGGGCGCCGCCGTCTTCATACGTCTTGCCGTTGGCCATCATGCGCGACACCGCATCTTCCACCTGCCCGCCGGTGTAGAGGCTGGACTCCAGGAAGTAGTTGTCGAAGCGCAGACCGAAGGCTTGCAGGTCCAGGTCCTGCTCGTGACGCAGATAGGCCACGGCGAACTGGCGGATGCTGTCCAGGTCGTTGATGTCACCGGAGGCGGTGAATTCCCGGTCGTCGGCCTTGACGGTCGCTTTGCTCAGGAAGGCTTCCGCGATGTCCTGGATGTAATCGCCGTTGTAGGCGGATTCCGGCCAGCCCGCGTCGCCCGGCTTCAGCCCCTTCAGGCGCGCCTGGGTGGAGTGGGCCAGGGTGGCGATCTGCACACCGGCGTCGTTGTAATAGAACTCCCGGCGGACGGTCCAGCCCTGGGTGCTGAACAGATGGCAGAGCGAGTCGCCCAGGGCGGCCTGGCGGGCGTGGCCCACGTGCAAGGGCCCGGTCGGGTTGGCCGAGACGAATTCCACCAGCACCGAGTCCGGATGGGCCGGTTGCTGGCCGAAGCGCTCGGCGGCCGTCAGCACCTCGCCGATCACGGCCTGGCGGGCGGCGGGTTTGAGCTTCAGGTTGATGAAACCCGGGCCGGCGATTTCCAGGGCGTCCACCCAGCGTTGCACCGCCGGCTGTTCCTGCAGTTGTGCGATGAGCGTCTGGGCCAGCTCGCGCGGGTTCTTTCGCAAGGCCTTGGACAGCTGCATGGCCGCCGTACAGGCGAAATCGCCATGGCTGGCCTGCTTCGGCGTTTCAAAGGCGGCCGCCGGGGCGGCGGCGATCGCGCCGCTGGCGACGGCGTCCTGGCTCAAGGCCTGGAGCACGGTCCCCAGGGCGTCGAGCAATTCCTGCTTGGCTTGAATCATGTGTCGCATTTTAGGGGGCACGTCCTGTAATAGACCGTCAAGCCACTTGCCGCTCGACACCCTGTGCGGCAGGATGCTTGTAACGATGACTGCTCCCGACCCTCTGTCCACCAGCCTTGGTTGCCCGGTGGAGGCTGGCGCCTCCCTCATGACCGATCTGCCGGAGCAGATCGGCAAATACCGTGTGCTGCGCCGTCTGGGCGAGGGTGCCACCAGCGATGTCTACCTGGCGGTGGATGACTTCCGCCACCAGGAAGTGGCCATCAAGCGTATGCGCAGCTGGGCCGGGCAGGGCGCCGAGGAAGACTCCCTCAGCAACCGGTTCTTTGCCTCCGAGGCGGCACTGGCCGGTCGGCTGCAGCATCCCAACGTCGTTCAGATCCTGGATGCGGTGCAGGACGGCAGTGCGCCCTACCTGGTCATGGAATATGTCCATGGCGTCACGCTCAAGCATTTCTGCCGCACCGACCGGCTGCTGCCGCTGGACCAGATCGTGGAACTGGGCTTCAAGTGCGCCATGGCCCTGGCCTATGTGTTCCGCCAGGGCGTGGTGCACCGGGACATCAAACCCGCCAACTTGTTGGCCGTGCTGGACAGCGCCGGGCAGGTGACCGATGTGAAGGTGAGCGACTTCGGCAGCGCCCTCAACCTCCATGCCGACATGACCCAGGTGCATCGGGTGGGCTCGCTGGCCTACATGCCCCCCGAGCAGATCGAAGGTGGTGACGTGGGCTGCCAGGCGGACATCTATTCGCTGGGGGCCGTGCTCTATCACATGATCTGTGGGCGACCGCCCTTCGACGCGCCCAACCAGATGGCGTTGATGCATCAGATCTATCACCAGGCGCCGCAGCCGATGCTGGGCCAGCGCGGGGGGGTGACCGAAGCCCTGGACGCGGTGATCCAGCGGGCGCTGGCCAAGCACCCGCATGAGCGCTACGCCGACTGGGAAGCCTTTGGCCAGGCGCTGTCCGAGCTGGTCGCCCGCCAGTTGGTGCCGCTGGCGCGACTCAATGAAGTCAAGGACTCCGAGCGTTTCAACCTGCTGCGGAGCCTGGAGTTCTTCGCCAATTTCGGCGATGTGGAATTGTGGGAAGTGGTGCGCCGGGCGCGCTGGCGGCGCTATCCGCTGGACTACCCGCTGTTCAAGCGGGGCCAGGAGGGCAACACCTTTCACATCATCACGCAGGGGGAGGTGGAGGTCTGGCGCGACGGTGCGTTGGTGGCCACCCTGGGCGCCGGCACCTCGGTCGGTGAGATGGCCTATCTGGCCCCCAATCCTGAACTGCGCCGTCACAGCACCGACATCCGGGTGACCGATCTGTGCACCACGGTGTCCTTCACGCCTGAATCACTCGGCCAACTGAGCCCCGAGTGTCAGCACCGCTTTGACCGGGCTTTTATCCAGGTGCTGGTGCGGCGACTGCATCTGGCGCATGAGGCACTGGCTCATCCACGCCGAATCATGTGAGGCAGTCGCGGACATGACGCAGGTCAACCCGCCTTGAGGGCGGACCGTTGCTGTGGTTCACTGCCCCCAGGTCCTTCCCCCAACCCCGTAGGAGTGCAAGAAATGAAAGCTTTGTTGACCCTGACTGCCGGCGTGCTGCTGTCCCTGTCCGTCCTGGCGCCGGCCCATGCGCAGGATGAAAAGAAGAAGGAACTGACGCCCCAGCAGCAACGCATGGGCACCTGCAGCAAGGAGGCCAAGGAGAAGGGCAAGACCGGCGACGACCGCAAGGCGTTCATGAAGGACTGCCTGTCTGGCAAGTCCGAGCCGGACAAGAAGATGACGCCCCAGCAGGAGAAGATGGCGGCCTGCAACAAGGACGCGGCGGACCAGAAAAAGACCGGTGATGCGCGCAAGGCATTCATGAAGGAATGCCTCACGGCGCATTGACCCGTACACCGAGCCGATCCGTCAATCGATCGGTGGGCAGCCCGTCGGTCGATCAGTTCATCGGTGAGCAGTCCATCCGTGAGTAGTCCATCGGTGAGTGGTCCATCGGTAGGTCGGCAGCTCACCGAGCACGGCACCACGTACTGCAGCCCCCCGTGCGCTGCAGCCCCCCGTGCGCTGCAGCGATCTGTTTCCTGCGGCTCACCCTCGTGTCCCGACGCCCCGCGCCAGCATCACGGCCGCAATCGGGAGCAGCAGCAGCAGGTGGGCCTGCAGCATCACCAGGCGCCGGGTCGATTTCACCTCGTCCTCATCGGGCAGGCTGCCGGTCTCCCTGAGGGTGTTGGCCCAGCGCCGATAGGTCAGCGTGGGCTTGATCGACAGCAGCCCAATCACGATGAACAGGCCCACCTTGAAATGCAGCAGCGGCTGGTGCCAATACCAGCCGCCGCCCTTGATGCCCCACCAGGTGCGGAACAGGCCGGAGGCCAGCACCGCCACGGCGGTGATGCCGTAGATCATGTCCACCCGGGTCAGCCGCGTCACCACGGCGGCATTCATCCATTCGGACCGGCACAGGGCGGCCTGGCTGCTCAAAAATACCACCAGGCTCAAGATGGCCAGGATATGCAGGCCTGCCAGCAGTGTTTCGAGATTCATGCGTTCTCCAAAGGTGGGTGGGTCGTGGCCGGTCCTTCCCAATAACTGGGATGGGCGTAATGCTCTTTTAGAAAATCAATCCAGAGTCTCACTCGCAAGGGGAGATGCTTGCGTTGTGACACCAGCGCAAAGATGCCATTGGGGGGCGCGGCAAACTCGTCCAGCACACTGATCAACTGGCCGCTGCGGATCTCTTCCGCCACCTCCCAGGTGCTTCGCCAGGCCAGGCCCAGGCCGCGCCGGCACCAGTCGTGCAGCACCTGGCCGTCGCTGCAGTCCAGACGGCCGCTGGGGCGCAGGTGCTGAACCTGCCCCTCCACGCGGAAAGCCCAGCCACGCGTCTGGCTGGCGTCGGAGCTCAGGGTCAGGCATTCATGACGCGCCAGATCCGACGGGTGGCGGGGCACACCGGCCCGCTGCAGATAAGCGGGTGCGGCGACACACAGCCGGCGGTTGTCGGCCAGGCGCATGCTGATCAGGCTGGAGTCGCTCAGGTCCCCCACACGCACAGCGCAGTCGAACCCCTCATTCACGATGTCCACCACCCGGTCGCTCAGGTTCAGGGAGACACTCACATCCGGATGGCGGGCCAGGAAGTCCGGCACCAGCGGGGCCACATGGCGGCGCCCGAATCCGGCCGGCGCGGTCACGCGCAGGTGCCCGCTGGCCTTGACGCCGCCGGCGGTGACGCTGGCTTCGGCATTGTCAAATTCCGTCAGCAGGCGCTGGCAGTCTTCCAGGAAAGCGCTGCCCTCATGGGTGAGGCTGAGCCGCCGGGTGGTGCGCAGCAGCAGCTTCACCCCCAGCCGGGACTCCAGCGCGTCCAGGCGACGGCCCATCACGGCCGGCGCCACCCCCTCGGCCTGGGCGGCGGCGGTCAGGCTGCCCTTGGTGGCGACCAACACAAAAGACTCCATCTGTTTGAGGCGGTCCATGAGCGCTGATTGTGGTCGTTGCGCCGTTCCTTGTAGTGAATCCGAGGCTTGGGCGTTGTTATTTGTGCAAAAAAGTCAGGGATCTCTTGTTGCTGCCGTCAGCAATCAGAAGCGGGTCCTGTCCTACAGTCACTGGAAGCGCCCCCCCCCTGGGGCAGCCGCAAGAACAACAGCCGTCTATCGTTTTTCACCATCGACTCATCGACCTTCCGCCCAGCCGGGGAGACACCATGACCCTTCGTGTTCAACACCACCGCCTCCAGATCGATGCCGACCTGGCCCGATTCATCGACACCGAAGCCCTGGCTGGCACCGGCTTGACGCCGGCGGCATTCTGGTCCGGCTTCGACGCCCTGGTGCATGACCTGGCACCGAAGAATGCCGAGCTGCTGAAGGAACGTGACCGGCTGCAGACCGAGATGGACGCATGGCACCGCAGCCATCCGGGACCCATCCAGGACATGGCCGCCTACAAGGATTTCCTCACCCGCATCGGCTATCTCGTGCCGCCGCCGGTGGGCGCCAAGGCCACGACGGCGAACGTGGATGCGGAACTGGCCCTCCAGGCCGGCCCGCAGCTGGTGGTGCCCATTCTCAATGCCCGTTACGCCCTGAATGCGGCCAACGCCCGCTGGGGTTCGCTCTACGACGCGCTGTACGGCACCGATGCAATTCCGGAGACCGACGGCGCCACCCGGGCCGGTGCCTACAACCCGGTGCGCGGCAACAAGGTGATTGCCTTTGCCCGCAGCGTGCTGGACCAGGCGGCACCGCTGGTGAGCGCCTCGCATGCCGACGCAGTCGCCTATCGCATTGAAGCCGGCGCGCTGGTGGTGGCACTGCGCCATGGCGGCACGGCGGGCCTGGCCGATCCCTCAGCGCTGATCGGGTTCCTGGGCGAACCGACTGCGCCCACGGCCGTCCTGCTGCGCCACAACGGCCTGCACATCGAGATCCAGATCGACCGCAGTTCCCCGATCGGGCGCACCGACCCGGCGGGTGTGTCCGATCTGCTGATGGAAGCCGCTCTGTCCACCATCCTGGATCTGGAAGACTCCATCGCGGCGGTGGATGCCGAGGACAAACTGCTGGCCTACCGCAACTGGCTGGGCATTCTGCGCGGCACCTTGACTGAAGAGGTCAGCAAGGGTGGCAAGACCATCACCCGCCGGCTGAATCCGGACCGGCACTACCTGTCGCCCCAGGGCGGCGAGGTGGTGTTGCCGGGGCGTTCACTGCTGTTCGTGCGCAATGTCGGCCACCTGATGACCAACCCGGCCATCCTGCTGGACGGCGGACGGGAGATCCCGGAAGGCATCATGGATGCGGTGATCACCACCCTGATTGCGCTGCATGACTTGAAGCAGTTGTCCGGCAGCGGGCTGCGCAACTCCCGGCAAGGCTCCATCTACATCGTCAAACCGAAGATGCACGGCCCGGCCGAGGTGGCCTTTGCCAATGAACTGTTCGGCCGCGTTGAGCAGTTGCTGGGCCTGCCTGCGTCCACCGTGAAGCTGGGCATCATGGATGAAGAGCGCCGTACCAGCGTCAACCTGGCGGCCTGCATTGCCGCCGCGCCCAGCCGCGTGGCCTTCATCAACACCGGCTTCCTCGACCGCACCGGCGACGAAATGCACACCGCCATGCGGGCCGGGCCCATGCTGCGCAAGGGAGACATGAAGAGCTCCACCTGGATCCAGGCCTATGAGCGCAACAACGTGCTGGTGGGGCTGGCGGCCGGTCTCCGTGGCCGTGCCCAGATCGGCAAGGGCATGTGGGCCATGCCGGATCTGATGGCTGCCATGCTGGAGCAGAAGATCGCCCATCCCCGCGCGGGCGCCAACACCGCCTGGGTGCCCAGCCCCACCGCCGCCACCCTGCATGCGCTGCACTACCACCAGGTGAGCGTGGCGCAGGTGCAGCGGGAGCTGGAAGCCGCCGCCGGGCAGGAAGACTTCAACGCGCTGCTGGAGCGCATCCTCACCATCCCGGTGGCGGCAGACCCCCGGTGGACCCACACCGAGAAGCAGCAGGAACTGGACAACAACGTGCAGGGCATCCTGGGCTACGTGGTCCGCTGGATCGACCAGGGCGTGGGCTGCTCCAAAGTGCCCGACATCAATGGGATAGGACTGATGGAAGACCGTGCAACATTGCGCATCTCCAGTCAGCACATCGCCAACTGGCTGCTGCACGGCGTCGTCACTGAACAACAAGTGCGGGACACGTTTACCCGCATGTCGGTGGTGGTGGATCAACAAAACGTGGGGGATCCGCACTACCGAAAGATGTCGGACAACCCCCCGACGAGCTTCGCCTTTCAGGCGGCGCTGGACTTGGTCTTCCTTGGCAAGGAACAGCCGTCTGGCTATACAGAGCCGCTGTTGCACGCCTGGCGTCAGCGCGCAAAAGCCGGACAGTGAGCACCGAGTTGGTGCAAACAATCCGTGAGGAAAGTCATAAACCTTCGCGGATGGGGAAGCTAACGGCGCCTATGTGCGTTTGACTTGCCTGTGCAATAAGGGTCCACCCGGAGATAGCAAACCGGGTGCCTACCCGTAAAGTTTTGTTCACATTCGGTGTCTCACTTGGATTGAGAGTGAAGCCGGGGGTGTCCTACAAACTTTCGGGATATTGAACATGGCGAACAAGCCGCACATCCGCGCCATCAGCGCGGCAGCAGCGATTCTGGCGGTCTCGATGGCCGCCCACGCTCAGGAGCAAACCCAGCAACTGGAGCGCATCGAGATCACGGGTTCGAGCATCAAGCGCTTTGCCAACGAAGGCTCGCTGCCCGTCCAGATCGTGTCGCAAGAGGACATCAAGGCCTCCGGCGCCACCAACGTGGCTGACCTGGTGCAACGCCTGCCGGCGATGCAGGGCTTCACCATCGGTGACATCTCCATCGGCTCCAACTCCGGTGGCATCGTGACCGCCTCGCTGCACGGGATTGGCGAAAGCTACACCCTGGTGCTGGTGAACGGCCGCCGCATTGCCCCCACCGGCTCGGGTTCGCGCATCAACCTGAACTCGATCCCGATGAGCGCCATCGAGCGCGTGGAAGTGCTGACCGACGGCGCCTCCGCGCTGTACGGCTCGGACGCCATCGCCGGCGTGGTGAACTTCGTGCTGAAGCGCAACCAGCAAGGCGGCAACGTCACCGTCAACTACAGCAACCCGATCGGCAACGGCGCGACTTCCGCCAACGCCAGCATCACCTACGGCCTGGGCAACCTGGACCAGGACGGCTACAGCGTTGTGGCCACCTATCGCCGCGACGACCAGCAGCGCATGCGCTCGGGCGACCGCGCCTTCTCGCGCACGGCTTATGTGCCGTTCAGCTACAACGGCAAGAACTACGTTTACGACCGCACCAGCACCTCGGCCGACCCGGCCAACGCCTCGGTGACCTTCAAGCGCCTGGCCGGTGAAACGACGACCCTCGGGGCCTACTCGTTCAACCCCTACCTGCAGGCCAACGGCACGTGCGCCCCGAACAACGTCTACAGCCTGAGCAACACCATTGCGGCCGGCTCGACCAGCAAGACCGGTACCGCGAACTGCGCTTACGACTTTGTCAGCAGCATCGACGTGTACCCCGAGTCCACCCGTGACTCCTTCTTCGTGTCCGGTGAAGCCAAGATCAATGACAACTTCAAGGTCTTCTCCGATGTGATCTTCACGCGGACGGACCTGATCGCCCGGATTGCGGCCAACCCGGTGCCCATCGCGATCTCGACCACCTCACCGCTGTACACCAAGTATGTGGCGCCGTACCTGACGGCCGCTCAGCAGGCCCACGTGGACACCGTGACCGCCAACTACCGTGCCAACGACTTCGGCACGCGTGATTCGGAAACCATCACGGATGGCAAGCACATCGCGGTCGGCACCGAAGGCTCGATCGGTGATTGGGACGTGAATGCTTCGTTGACCTGGTCGCAGAACTCGCTGAACGAGAAGTACATCGGCGGCTACTTCAAGGCCACCGAGTTCAACAATCTGATCAACAGCGGCCAACTGGACCCGTTCGTGCCGTCTGGCAATCAGAGCGCTGCCACGCAGAAGCTGATTGACGACAGCATCTACAACGGCTCCATCCGCAAGGCCTCCACCACCCTCAAGGGTGTGAACGTGGGCGCTTCGGGCACCATCTTCAACCTGCCTGCAGGTGAAGTGAAGCTGGGTACCGGCGCGGACTTCCGCAACTACCACTACAAGCAGACGCCGTCGGCGGATGCGGTCAACGGCGTCATCTACGCCTTCTCCGCGAACCCTGCCTACGACCTGGAGCGTGACAACTACGGCGTGTTCGGCGAGCTGGTCATCCCGGTCATCAAGGACCTGGAAGTCAACGCCGCCCTGCGCTACGACACGATCAGCAAGATCAAGGACGCGCTGAACGCCCGCAACTTCGGCAGCGACGAATCGGCCACCACCTACAAGCTGTCGGCCCGCTATAAGGTCAACAACGCCGTGCTGGTTCGCGGCTCCTACGGCACGGGTTTCAAGGCGCCGGACATGCTGGACATCGCCCAGCCGCTGGTGACCAACGGTGTGACCGCCGCCTCCTACGACTGCCCGTTCCCGGGCGACGGCAGCGGCTCCGCCCCCTGCAAGGCCGGCAAGAGCCAGTACACCCAGTTGTCTGGTGGCAACGAGAAACTGAAGCCGGAGAAGTCCAAGCAGCAGACCTTGGGTATCCGCTTTGACCCGACCAAGAACTTCGGCGCCAGCGTCGACTACTGGAAGGTCAAGCTGACCGACGCCGTCAGCGCCGTGTCCGCCGACCAGGCCTTTGCCGATCCGGAAAAGTACGCCTCGCTGTTCACCACCTATCAGCTGCCGGCTGAGACGAACAAGTACTACGCCTTCATGGCGCTCTCGACCAACATCGGTCAGGCCGTCTACAAGGGCCTGGACTGGCAAATCGAAGGCCGCCTGCCGGTGGAAGGTCTGGGCAAGCTCACGACCACGATCAATGGCACCTACATGATCAAGTCGGAGTACACCATGCCGGGTACCGACGATGTGTTCACCAGCAGCCTGGGCAAGTATGGCGTGGACGCTACGGTGGTGTTCCGCAATGTGCTGAAGGCCAGCTTTGCCCTGGATACCGGCAAGGTCACCAACATGCTGCGTGCCAACTATCGTTCGGGCTACAAGGACATCACACAAACCGTGCGTGACCTCAGCACCGGCAAGAACACGACCGTCCAGCTGGACGTGCCTGAGTACATCACCTTCGACTACCAAGGTACGTACCGCTGGAGCAAGGCCCTGGAACTGCGCCTGGGCATCACCAACCTGACCAACGAAGCGCCCCCGCTGACCCTGCGCAACTCGTCCGGTCACCAGGTCGGTTACGACCCGCGTTACGCCAGCCCGCTGGGCCGTACCGTCTACGTGAACGGCAGCTACAACTTCTGATGAGCTGAGACGGTGGGCTGCCGCCGGGCCTCGCCCGGTTGGCATTCAACCCCCCTCAACGCGGCACCGGTGTCCCCGGTGCCGCGTTTTTTTTCGCCCTGTGTTCGCTGAGGCCTGACACAGCGCCCCCCGTTGCAGGGGTGAACCCTGATCGCGAATCGACCAGTTGTTACCGCCCTGCAACACAACGCTCATGAACGTGTCGCATTCGTCGCCAAAAGGCAACGCGCTGAAAAGACCCGTCCCGCTCGCTGGGGCTGTTTGGAGAGTGAGCCAGGGCGTCGTGCTCAGCGGCGCCCCAGACGGGTGCGCATCTCTGTAATTCGCCCATTTGAACGCGAGGTGAAGGCCAGTGAATTGTTGAGCGCACACAAACGCTGGCCAGCGCACATCAACATTTGTGGAGGTGAAGCCTTGTCAAGTGGTGTTGCTGCGAGTCCGTCCTTGCTGTCGAGGTTGACACACTCGTGCGGTCTACGGCCCAACTCTCTCAGGAAGCATATGAAAACTTCATCCAAGCTCGGGTTGACGCTGACCGCGTTGGCAGCGAGCCTTTACGGTTCGCAAGTGCTCGCCCAGACCCAGGGCGACACGCAAACCGCGGCACCGGGCACCACTCAGCTCCAGCGTGTCGAGGTCACCGGTTCCAACATCAAGCGCATCGATGCCGAAACCGTTTCGCCGGTCCAGGTGATCACGCGTGACCAGATCGAGCGCAGCGGGCAGGCCACGGTGGCCGAAGTGCTGCGCAACCTGCCGTCCAACTCCGGCAGCTTTGGTGAAAGCTTCAGCAACAGCTTCGCGCCCGGTGCCGCTGGCATTTCCCTGCGTGGCCTGGGCCAAAAGACCACCCTGGTGCTGCTGAACGGCCGCCGGGTGGCCGGCTATGGTTTTGCCCAGAACCTGCAGGACACCTTCGTGGACCTGAACTCCATCCCCAGCAGCGCCGTCGAGCGGGTGGACGTGCTGCTGGACGGCGCCTCGGCCATTTATGGTTCCGACGCCATTGCCGGGGTGGTCAACATCATCCTGCGCAAGGACTTCAAGGGCTTCGACCTGACCGCTTCCAGCGGCTACTTTGAAGGCAAGAACGACTATCGCCTGACCGGTGCCGGCGGCTTCGGGGATCTGGCCGCCGACGGCTACAACGTCTTCGTGGCGCTGGATTACTACAAGCGCGACCTGCTGCTGCAAAAGGACACTGAATATCTGAAGTCGCGCGACTTCCGCAAGTATGCGGGCGGCCGCAACTTCCAGGCGCTGACCACCGGCGGCACCTGGCGCCAGCTGACGGCCACCAACGGCCTGACCCAGAACTACCGCGCGATCACCGACTGCACCGGCACCGTCATGACGGGGCCGCAAGCCCGTCAGGCCGGTCTGATCAACGTCACCCTGGCCACCGCCGCCGCGCAGTCCGTCGCCACCAACTCGTTCTGCACACGCGATTACAACGACCAGTTCACCGCCATGCCGGGCACGGAGCGTTATGGCCTGATCTCGCGGGGCACCAAGCAGCTGTCGCCGGATGCCACCGCCTATTTCGAGGTGGGCCTGAGCCGGGTGGACACCTTCCAGACCTTCCAGGCGCCGTTCTTCTCCGGCACCACCGGTCTGACCCCTGGCGCCAACAATTCGCTGACGCCCTACACCTACAACATCAACTTCGCCCCGGGCGTGGCGGGCAACCCGTTCGCGACCAATGCCCGCTACACCGGCGTGATGAACGACCTGGGCACCCGGGACGCCGACATCCGTTCCGACTCCACTCGCCTGCTGGGCGGTGCCAGCTACACCGTGGGCAAGTGGGACTTCGACAGCGCTGTGGGCTTTTCGCGGACCAAGACGGATCAGACCAACTACAACCTGATGCCGCTGGAAGGAACCGCCGCCGCCTTCAACATCAGCACCGCACCGCAGCCACCGATTCCGCTGTCTACCTCCAGCCAATACAACCTGGACCGCTGGACGACCAACAGCCAGGCCGTGCGCGACTCCATGCGCCTGACCAACAAGCGTCGTTCCACCTCGGACATGACCTTCGTCGACACCAAGGCCAACACCACCTTCGGCCAGCTGCCGGGGGGCGAAATCGGCCTGGCCGTGGGTGCCGAATATCGTCGTGAGAAGTTGAAGGACCAGCCCACCGACCTGGCCTCGTCCGGTGGCATTCTGGGTCAGGGCATTACCTCGACCAACGGCAGCCGCAACAATATGTCGGTGTTCTCCGAACTGTCGTTGCCGGTCCTGAAGTCGGTGGAGGCTCAGGCCGCCCTGCGGTATGACCACTACAGCGACTACGGCAGCTCCACCACGCCGAAGCTGGGCTTGAAGTTCAAGCCGATGGATGGCGTGCTGTTGCGCGGCAACTGGGGCAAGGGCTTCCGCGCCCCGACCCTGCCGGAAATTTCGCCGTCGGTGGCCACCTTCTTCCAGGGCGTGACCGACCCGGAGGACGGACAGGCACGCACGGTGTCGGGCCTGTTTGCCGGCAACCCGAACCTGAAGGCCGAGAAATCGACCAGCCGGACCTTTGGTGTGGTGTTCGAGCCCAACAAGAATTTCAACTTGGGCATCGACATGTACTACATCAACTGGCGCAATGTGGTGTCGTCCAAGTCCTTCCAGGACATTCTGGATGAGTCCTGCCCGGATGGCGGCCCGGGCTGCCCGGCCTCTTCGACCATCATTCGTGACCCGGACACCAACGTCGTCACGACGATTCTGTCCAACTACGAGAACCTGGCTCAGCGCACCACCAACGGCTGGGACATCGACGGCACCTGGCGAATTCCGACCAGCATCGGCAAGTTCACGCTGCGTGGCAACGTGAACTACATCGATTCCTTCAAGGAAGACGGTGAAGAGTATGTGGGGACTAACGGTGGCAGCAACACCATCCCGCGTATCCGCGGCAATGCGTCGGTGGACTACGACTCGGGCCCCTGGGCGCTGACGGCCACGGTGAACTACACCCACCACATCCGCCAACTGGCCGCACCCGACACCTACTTCCAGTCGTGGGAGTCGAACTACCAGAACGGTGTGCTGCCGCAGCGTGTGCGGTCGCAAACCACCCTGGATCTGTTCGGTCGCTACAACGTGAGCAAGCAGTTGCAGGCCAGCCTGGGTGTGTTGAACGTATTCGATCGTATGCCTCCGTACGATCCTGGCTTCAGCACCACCTCGCTGTATGACTTCAGCCTCTATGACGTGCGTGGCCGCCAATGGCGCCTGACCTTGCGCTACACGATGCAGTGATGCACCGGCGCTGAAGGGGCGATACGCCGCCGCCACTGCGGGGGTGTGAAGGCTCCGCAGCAACAAAAAAGCCTGTGAGGTGACTCGCAGGCTTTTTTATTGGATCGAGCGGATGTGCAAACCGGACCTATGTCTGACCCTACGCGGGGGTGAGTCATTTGTTTCCGCCACCAGTGCAGTTATTTCAGCGGTGTATATGAGGTGGCAATCATCGCGGTCCAGTCTGTTGAATATCAAATGTTCAGAGCGCTCACCGACGGTCTCCGCGCTCCTGGATGGATCGGTGAAATCACGGGTGTCAGACCGCATCTGGTTTGCGTTGTAATGTAAAAACGATGCGATAAATCATTGAATATCAACAGATTTCTGGCGTGTAGATATTTATTTATTAATTTGTTCAATCTGGACAAATAAAAACCTGCGAAGAAACTCAAGTAATGAGTTGGTAAAGGTTGAAACTGTCGCGACTTCACGACCAAATGAGTCAGAGAAAACCCTGGTTTGTGACGCTATAAAGTCAATTTGAATACCTTTCGGGCGACCGGCGCACAGGTGCCGCCCGAATATCCGAAAACTCTGCAAACTCCTCCTACGCCCCGCCTGCCCGCGGGGCCTTTTTATTTCGGTGGTCCGCCCGAACCCGCACGGCAACGGAGGACCCCACCCCTGTAGGAGTGTGTACATGCACAAACTGACTTCGGTGAGCCTGGCAGTGGCCACCATCTTGGCGGCAGCGTCTTACCCGGCGCTTGCCCAGGAAGCGGACCAAACCCTGGAACGCGTGGTTGTGACCGGCTCGGCCATCAAGCGCCTGGATGCGGAAACCTCGGTTCCCGTGACCACCTTCAAAATGAACGAGCTGCGTCAGCAGGGCCTCACCACGGTGGAGCAGATCCTCAGCACGCTCACTGCCAGCCAGTCCAGCATGGGCACCAGCCAGTCGGTGGGCTCGTCCACGGGCGGCGCTTCGTTTGCGGATATGCGCGGCATCGGTGCCAACAAGACGCTGGTGCTGCTGAACGGGCGTCGGATTGCCAACAACGCCTTCGACGGTTCCGCGCCGGACCTGAACATGATCCCGATCGCGGCCATTGAGCGGATCGAAGTGCTGCGTGACGGCGCCTCGTCGCTGTACGGCACCGACGCCATCGGCGGCGTGATCAACTTCATCACGAAGAAGGACTACACCGGCGGCACCATCAACGTCGGTTTCGACTCACCGCAGAAGTCGGGCGGCAAGTCCGGCAACGTGAACCTCGGTTATGGCTACGGCGACCTGGACAGGGACGGCTTCAACGTCTTCGGTTTCGTGGACTACCAGAAACAGGACAGCATCAGCGGCAGCCAGCGCGACTACAACACGCGCTATGCCGGTGGTCTGTCCACCAACACCGACCCGGCCAACTACTATCAGGGCTCGGGCGACAAGGTGTACAACCCGGCCGCCCCGGACTGCACCAATGGCACCAACCTGATCAAGGCGGGCACCTATTGCCGCATGACCACGTCGTCCTACGTGGACTACGTGCCCAAGAGCGAGCGTGCCTCAGGCATGCTCAAGGGCACGGTGAAGCTGAACAACGACCATCAGTTGGGCCTGGAATATTTCGTCACCCGCAGCGTGGTGCAGACCCAGATTGCCCCGGTGCCGTATGCCGGTCTGAGCATGACGTCGGACAGCCAGTACTGGCCGGACAACGCCGAGCTGGACAAGAGCCAGCCGATCACCGTGAAGTGGCGTGACACCGTCAGCGGCCCGCGCCAGGACAAGAACATCAACCAGCAGCAACGCTTCCTGGCCACCCTGGACGGTGCCATTGCGGGCTGGGACTACTCCACCGGCCTGAGCTACAACCAGAACCGGGTGACCGAAAAGCTCACCCACGGTTATGCCGACGGTGACAAGATTGCCTCCGGCGTGGCCGACGGCATCATCAACCCGTTCGGCGACCAGAGCGCCGAATCGATTGCCTACATCCAGAGCGCCGGCGTGGCCGGCACCCTGATGTATGGCAAGGGTGAGACCTACAACTTCGACGCACGCGCCAGCCGTGAACTGGGCGACTGGCTGGGCGCTGGCCGTCCGGCCGCCCTGGCCGTCGGCACCGAATTGCGCCATGAGAAGTTCTCTCAGAAGGCCAACACCGCCTTCGCCACCCTGGTGCAGGACTCCACCGGCGTGGACCCCAACACCAACAGCGTGGGCAGCCGCAGCGTGTATGCGGTGTACTCGGAGCTGAACCTGCCGATCACCAAGCAGCTCGACATCACCGGCGCCATTCGCTACGACAAATACAGCGACTTCGGCAGCACCACCAACCCCAAGCTGAGCTTCCGCTTCCAGCCGATCAAGGAAATCCTGTTCCGTGGGTCGGTCTCGACCGGTTTCCGTGCGCCTTCGCTGTATGAGCTGTACGCGACCAACACCTACACCAACTCCAGCACCGTGAGCGACCCGCTGCTGTGCCCGGGCGGTACGGGCGGCACCATCAACTGCAAGACGCAGTTCATCGTGCGCAACGGTGGCAACACCGAGCTGCAGCCCGAGAAGAGCAAGAGCCTGACGTTCGGGATGCAGTTCTCGCCCACGACGGACCTGGCCTTCGGCATCGACCTCTGGTGGATCGGCATCAAGAACCAGATCGGCACGGTGGGTGACGCCTCGCTGTTTGACAGCGACAACTACGCACTGTTCAGCCAGTACTACCACCGCAATTCGTCGGGCCAGCTCTCCCAGAGCGGCAATGACTGCCCCGGCAGCGATTGCGGTTATGTGGACGTGCGTCAGCAGAACCTGGGGGGCACCAACACCGCCGGCTTCGACCTGAACGGCAACTACCGCTTGCGTACGGCGGTGGGCAACTTCACCTTCGGCCTGAACAGCACCTACGTCAGCAAGTACAACTACCAGGAATACAAGGACGGTCCCTGGGTGCATGGGGTGGGTGTGTATGCCGGCAGCGGCCCGATCTTCCGCTGGCAGCACACGCTGACGGCGGTGTGGGCCTACAACACGACCTACTCGCTGGGTCTGACCGGCCACTACAAGTCGTCGTACAAGGATGACCCGTCCACCGAAGAAGGCGCCGCCAACACCGTGGCCTCCTACACAACCTTCGATCTCTTCGGCAACTACAAGGCCTCCAAGCAGTTGTCGCTGACGGCGGGTGTGCGCAATCTGTTCGACCGGGATCCGCCCCTGTCCTACCAGCAGGCGGTCTTCCAGGCCGGCTACGACCCGCGTTACACCGATCCGACCGGCCGCACCTTCTACGTGCGCGGCTCGTACGACTTCTGATCGTTAACGTTACCGTTTCATCGGTTCTCACCCCCCAGGGGCCTCTTCGGAGGCCCCTTTTTTACGCCTGAACGGAAGAGCAAGCGGCGTCGACGGCCATGACGTCAACGTCGGCATCAATGCAGCTTCTGCATCCGGGACCGACTCGCCACTAGGAAAACTCGGGGTGTACGGCGTATTGCTATCGAAAATTCAAACCGTTTGGGCGTAAGGCGCATGAATAGCCGACTTGCATGAGGCGGTAAAGCCAAGGTAAAGCGTCAGAGATGTTGCGCTGTTGCGACCGCATGCACACATTTGGATCAGTGTTTACCCGGAATTTCATGTCCGTTTGACGTCAGAACGCACCCAATCGCGCGACATCCGCACTCAAACCCGAAACCTTTCTGAAAAGCCTGCAAACTTCAGACACACCCCGGCTGCCCCCGGGGTTCGCTTTTTGGTACGTGGTACTGGCAGATGCACAGGAACCATGCGGGGTTGTAATTTTTGGAGTTGTAGATGCACAAGCTGAGTGCGGTGAGCCTGGCAGTAGCCACCATTGTTGCGGCTGCGTCCTTCCCGGCGCTGGCCCAGGAAACCGAACAGACCACGCTTGAACGCGTGGTCGTGACAGGTTCCGCCATCAAGCGCCTGGACGCTGAGAGCTCGGTCCCGGTGACCACTTTCAAGATGAACGAGATCCGTGAGGCCGGCCTCACGACCGTTGAACAGATCCTGAGCACCCTGACGGCCAGCCAGTCCTCGCTGGGCACCAGTCAGTCCGTGGGCTCGTCCACCGGTGGCGCCTCCTTTGCCGACATGCGCGGCGTGGGTGCCAACAAGACCCTGGTGCTGCTGAACGGCCGTCGCATCGCCAACAACGCCTTCGACGGCTCGGCACCGGATCTGAACATGATCCCGCTGGCTGCCATCGAACGCATCGAAGTGCTGCGTGACGGCGCTTCGTCGCTGTACGGCACCGACGCCATCGGCGGCGTGATCAACTTCATCACGAAGAAGGACTACGCTGGCGGCACCCTGAACATCGGCTACGACTCTCCCCAGCATTCGGGTGGCAAGTCGGCCAACTTCAACGTCGGCTACGGCTACGGCGACCTGGACAAGCAAGGCTTCAACGTCTTCGGCTTCGTGGACTTCCAGAAGCAGGACAACATCGCCGGCAGCCAGCGTCCGTTCAACACGCGCTACGCGGGCGGCATCTCCACCAACACCGACCCCGCCAACTACTACCAGGGCGACGGCGATGTGGTGTACAACCCCGCCGCTCCTGACTGCACCAACGGCACCAACCTGGTCAAGGCCGGCACCTTCTGCCGCATGACCACGTCGTCGTACGTGGATTACGTGCCCAAGAGCGAGCGCGCCTCCGGCATGCTCAAGGGCACGCTGAAGCTGAACAGCGACCACCAGCTGGGCGCTGAATACTTCATCACCCGCAGCGTCGTGCAGACGACCATTGCGCCGGTGCCGTACGGCTCCCTGAGCATGCAGCCGGGCAACGTGTTCTACCCGACCAATCCTGACCTCGACCCGACGCAGCCGCTGGTCGTGAAGTGGCGTGACACCGTCAGCGGCCCGCGTCAGGACAAGAACATCAACCAGCAGCAGCGCTACCTGCTGACGCTGGACGGCACCGTGTCCGGCTGGGATTACTCCACCGGCGTGAGCTACAACCAGAACCGCGTCACCGAGAAGCTGACCCATGGTTATGCCGACGGTTCCAAGATCGCTGCTGGCGTGGACGATGGCATCATCAACCCGTTTGGCGACCAGTCCGATGCTGCCATCCAGTACGTCCGCGATGCGGCCGCCCTGGGCACGCTGATGTACGGCAAGGGTGAGACCTACAACTTCGATGCGCACGCCAGCCGTGAGCTGGGCGACTGGCTGAATGCCGGCCGCGCGGCCGCCATCGCCATCGGCACCGAGTACCGTCAGGAGAAGTTCTCCCAGAAGGCCAACACGGACTACGCCACCCTGGTGTTTGACTCGACCGGCGTGGACCCCAACACCAGCTCGGTCGGCAAGCGCAAGGTCTATGCCGTGTATTCCGAGCTGAATGTGCCCCTGCACAAGATGCTGGATGTCACCGCCGCCGTCCGCTACGACAAGTACAACGACTTCGGCAACACGACCAACCCCAAGGTCAGCTTCCGCTTCCAGCCGAACAAGGAAATCCTGATCCGCGGCTCGCTGTCGACCGGTTTCCGCGCGCCGTCGCTGTATGAGCTGCACGCCGCCAACACCTTCACCAACACCAGTACGGTGAGTGACCCTGTGTTGTGCCCGGCCGGCGCCACCAACATCAACTGCGAGACCCAGTTCACCGCCATGAACGGTGGCAATGCCGAACTCAAGCCTGAAAAGAGCAAGAGCGGCACCCTGGGCTTCCAGTTCGCACCGACCTCGGACCTGTCCTTCGGTGTGGATCTGTGGTGGATCCGTATCAAGAACCTGATCGGCGTGATCGGCGATGCCTCCCTGTACGCGCCGGAAAACTACGCCCAATTCAGCCAGTACTTCCACCGCAATGCGGCGGGTCAGCTGTCGCAGGCCACCAACCAGTGCCCGGGCGTGAGCTGCGGCTATGTCGACACCCGTCAGCAAAACCTGGGTGGCAACAACACCAATGGTTTCGACCTGAACGGCAACTATCGCCTCCGGACTGCCTACGGCAATGTCACCTTCGGTGTGAACAGCACCTACGTGACCAAGTACGAGTACCAGGAGTTCCAGGACGGCCCCTGGGTGCAGAACGTTGGCAAGTACAGCGGTGCAGGCCCGGTCTTCCGTTGGCAGCACAACGTCAACGCCATCTGGAGCTATGCCAACAAGTACACCGTGGGCCTGACCGGTCACTACAAGTCGTCCTACAAGGATGACCCGAGCATCGCCGCTGGCAAGACCAACACCGTCGCTTCGTACACGACTTGGGACCTGTTCGGTAGCTACAAGCCGATCAAGACCGTGTCGCTCACCGCAGGCGTGCGCAACCTGTTCGACCGCGATCCTCCGCTGTCGTACCAACAGGCCGTGTTCCAGGCGGGCTACGACCCGCGCTTCTCCGACCCGACCGGTCGCACGTTCTATCTGCGCGGTTCGTACGACTTCTGATCCCTCAGACGTTGAACGACCACAAGGGGCCCCTTCGGGGGCCCTTTTTTTTCGGCCCGCTCGGCGAGAATCACCCCCATGATCGACGCCCGTTCCGAACTCCCCACCCGCACCCAGGTGCTCATCATCGGCGCCGGCCCGGCAGGCGCCGCTGCCGCCCGCTGGCTGGCCCGCGCCGGCCTGGACGTGGTGATGGCCGACCAGCATCCGCTGGGTCGCGACAAGATCTGTGGCGACGGCCTGATTCCCGATGCCCACCAGGCCCTGGACCGACTGGGCCTGCTGGACCGCGTCATGGCCAAGGCCCAGCGCTCCAGCCATGTGCGCTGTGTCGGCCCGCGTGGCGGCAGCATCGACGTTCCGGGCCATCTGGCCGTGCTGCCCCGCAAGCAGCTGGATGAAATCCTCAACCTGGCCGCGCAGGAGTCGGGGGCCCGTTTCCTGTCACCCGCGCGCTTCGAAGCGCCGCTGGAAGATGCCCAGGGCCGGGTGCGCGGCGCCCGGCTGCTCATCAACGGCGCCCCGCATGACATCGAAGCGGACTGGGTGCTGCTGGCCACCGGGGCAGTGCCCAAGGCCCTGACGGCCGCCGGCATGTGCGAGCGCCACACTCCCAGTGGCGTGGCCCTGCGCGGGTATGTGCATGCGCCGTCGCTGGTCAACGAGATCAAGGCACTGGAGGTGGTCTGGTGCAAGCCGGTGCAGCCCGGGTATGGGTGGATCTTCCCGGCGCCGGACGGCCACTTCAACATCGGCGTCGGCGTCACCGACAGCCACCGCGACATGGCCGGCAAGGGCCAGAAGAAGGACGTCAACCTGCGGGCCATCTTTGATGCCTTCATTGCCTACCACCCCATCGCCAAGCGGCTGATGGCCGAGGGCCAGCTGGTGGGTGATCTCAAGGGCGCGCCGCTGCGTTGCACGCTCAGGGGGGCCCGCTGGACCCGTCCGGGCCTGCTGGTGGTGGGCGAGGCGGCCGGTTCCACCTACTCCTTCACTGGCGAAGGCATCGGCAAGGCCATGGAAACCGGCCTGCTGGCGGCCGAGGCCATCCTGGCCCATCGCTTGGAAGATGCCGCCGTCCGCGCCACGTATGAAGAGGGCCTGCGGGCCCTGCAGCCCAAATACGACCTCTATGAGCGCGGCAACCGGGTCAATGCCTTCCCCTGGCTGGCCGACCTGCTCATCTGGCGTGCCCAGAAGAGCCCGCGCCTGCGGCACCGCATGAGCGGTGTGCTGAACGAAACCAGCAATCCAGGCAATCTGGTGAGCCTGAAGGGCCTCACCCGGCTGTTCTTTGAATAAGCAATGTGTCTCGTCCCGGCCCGGGCCGGGCGTCTGATTCCGGAGTTCCGCGATGTGCCAGCTGATGGGCATGAATGCCCGCCGACCCACCGATGTGATGTTCAGCTTTGCCGGCCTGGCCACGCGGGCCGACGAGCACAAGGACGGCTTCGGCATTGCCTTCTTCGAGGGCTGCGGCCTGCGTCATTTTGTGGACCATCACAGCGCCCGCGTCTCGCCGCTGGCGGAGCTGGTGAAGCACTATCCCATCCAGAGCGATGTGGTCATTGCCCACATCCGCAAAGCCACGCAGGGCGTGGTGTCGCTGGAGAACACCCACCCGTTCATGCGCGAGCTGTGGGGTCGTTATTGGGTGTTTGCCCACAACGGCGATCTCAAGTCCTTTCAGCCCCGGCTGCATGCCGCCTTCCGGCCGGTCGGGCAGACCGACAGCGAACGCGCCTTCTGCTGGCTGATGCAGGAGCTGGCCAAGGCCCATGCGGACATGCCGGCCATCGACGAGCTCAACCACACGCTGCGTGAGCTGCTGCCCCAGCTCAACCGGCACGGCACCTTCAACATGCTGCTGTCCAATGGTCAGGCCCTGTGGGCCCATGGCTCCACCCGGCTGCATTACCTGCTGCGTCGCCCGCCCTTCGGGTCGGTGACGCTGCAGGATGAGGATCTGAGCATCGATCTGGCGGCCAAGACCACCGACAACGACCGCATTGCCATCGTCGCCACGGAACCCTTGACCCGTGATGAGCCCTGGTGTGCGATTGCCCCGGGGGAGCTGAAGGTCTTCCAGGGCGGCGAAGCCATCTGCTGAACATCGGTATCCGCCGCTCGTCCCGTCCAGCCGCCATTCGCCGCTGGCCGGGTGCACGCGGGACCGGCCTGCATAGACTGCGGGCCATGCACAACAGCCTGCCCACCATGCCTGACGTTCCGCGCATTGATTGGTCACAGTGGATCTTCCCCGGTCCCCGGCGGGTGTTTTCCGCTGCCGAGCTGGCCCGGGCCGCAGGCGGTGGATGGTCCGCCTGCATTGATCTTTATGTCTACAGCAACGTCCTGGTGCTGGTGCTGCTGTTCTACAAGTTCCTGCCACCAGCGCTGATCACCGTGGTGGGCATCGCTGGTGTGGTGGCGGCCTTCTTCGGGCTGTGGGTGGCCCGCTGGTTATGGCGCAATCCCAGCCGCACCCGCTTTAACGTCGCCTCGCTCGGGGCGGGTGTGGTGACCGCGCTGGTGCCGCTGGCGGTCGTCCGGGCCGGGCATCGGGATCTCATGCATGACACGATGCCGCTGCTGGCCGGCGGCCTGGCGTTGATGCTGTCGTCCTGGTGGTTTCTGACGCTGTATCGCTCCCAGCAACTGGAGAGCCGCCTGCGCGAAATCGAAGAGCAGCGGGAACGCGTGGCCCTGGCCCAGCGGCTGGCGGCGGCTCAGATCCAACCGCATTTCCTGTTCAACACCCTGGCGTCGCTGCAGCATTGGGTCGACACGCAGGATGCGCGGGGCGGCCCGCTGCTGCGTTCGCTCACCCGCTACCTGCGGGCCACGCTGCCCATGTTTGAACACGAGCGGCTGCCGGTGGCGCAAGAGCTGCAGATCGTGCGCAGCTATCTGGACATCATGCAGGCGCGGCTCGGCACACGGCTCACCTGGTCGGTCGAGGACGACGGCGTGCCGGAATCGGTCCTGAGCCAGACCCTTCTGCCGCCCGGCACTTTGCTGACGCTGGCGGAAAACGCCATCACCCACGGCATCGAACCGAGCCTGCGGGGCGGCCATGTGGCCGTGCGGATTCATCTGGCGCAGGAGGGGCACTGGCTGCGGCTGGAGGTGCAGGACAACGGCCCGGGCCCCTCGGAGGGCGCCTGTGATGGCGTCGGCCTGAGCAACACCCGGGAGCGGCTGGCCGTGCAGTCCGAGGGGGCCGCGCAAATGGGCTTGGAAGCGGCCCGGCCGGGGTGCCTGGCCTGGATCGAATGGCCGCTGGGGAGCTCCTCCTTGTCCACCGCGCCCTCGACCGACCCGGAGGCGTCCCAGCCATGAGCATCACCACCTTGATTGCGGATGACGAGGAGGGCCCACGCGAACAGTTGCGTGCCGCGCTCTCGCGTCTGGCCCCGGAGCTGAAGGTCGTCGCGCAAAGCCCCAATGGTGTGGATGCCTGGGATGACTGCCTGGTGCTGGAGCCGCAGCTGTGTTTCCTGGACATCCGCATGCCGGGCCTGTCCGGTCTGGAAGTGGCGCAGCGCCTGGCTCAACTGGCCGAGCCGCCGCAGGTGGTGTTTGTCACCGCTTACGGGGACCACGCCTTGTCCGCCTTCGATGCGGGCGCCGTGGACTACCTGCTCAAGCCGGTGGAGGACCATCGCCTGGAGCAATGCCTGCAGCGCTTGCAGGCTCGGTGGATGGCCGCGCGGGACCCGGCCACCAGCCTGCCCGGCGTTGCTGCCGGCCTGGCCCCAGGCACGCTGGAGCTGCTGCGCCAGTTGCTGCCCGTGCAGCGTCCGGTGATGCGGCCCATCCAGGCCAGCCAGGGCCGCGAGGTGCACTTGATCGCACCGGAGGATGTGCTGTTCTTTCAGAGTGACAGCCGCTACACCCGGGTCGTGCACCGCGAGGGAGAGGCCTGGATCCGCACGGCGCTCAAGGAGCTGCTGGCGGATCTGGACCCGCATCTGTTCTGGCAAGTGCACCGGTCGGTGGTGGTCAACAGCCGCTTCATTGCCAGCGCCACCCGCCTGGACGAAAACACCATGCAGCTCAGTCTCAAGGGCAGTGCGGAGAAGCTGCCGGTATCGCGCCAGTTCCAGGGGCTGTTCAAGGGGCAATAGCGCAGTGGGGCGCGAATCAGCCAACCCGGGCGCAAGCCGCACGCCATGCAGGTCAAGCCGCCGAGTCCTAGCGTTTAGACCGACTGCAGCTCGTGCCCACCGTCGGCACAATCATCCGGTCACTTTGATTGACAGGGATGTCCATGACCGCACTGCCCACGCCCCGCTTCGATGAGTTTCCCCGTTACGAGGCGCTGACGGAGCTGCTGATGGCCTATGTGGAGGCCTGTCCCAATCTGGTGTCGGTGCGCTCCATCGGCAAGAGCCACGAGGGGCGCGACATCTGGGCCGTCATCGTGACCAACACCGCCACAGGTGCGGACGTGGACAAGCCCGCCTTCTGGATGGATGGCAACATCCACGCGTCCGAGCTGGCTGCCTGCACCACCTGTCTCTATTACCTGCACCACGTGGTGAGCCGGTACGGTGAGGATGCACAGGTGACGCGGCTGCTGGACACCCGCACCCTCTACCTCGTGCCACGGCTCAATCCGGACGGGGCCGAGCTGGCGCTGGCGGACCGGCCGCGCCACATTCGTTCGTCCACCCGGCCTTATCCCTACGATGAAGAGCCGGTGGATGGTCTCACCATCGAGGACATCGATGGCGATGGCCGCATCCTGACCATGCGGGTGCGAGATCCCCATGGTGGCTTCAAGAAGCATCCGGACGAGCCGCGTTTGATGGTGCCGCGCGAGCCCGGGGAGTTCGGCGGCGAGTATTACCGGCTCATGCCGGAAGGCGTGCTGCTCAACCACGACGGGCTCACCATCAAGGTCAACAAGGACGTGGAGGGCCTGGACCTCAACCGCAACTTCCCCGCCGGCTGGCGGCAGGAGTTCGAGCAGCCGGGCGCCGGCCCCTATCCGGCCAGTGAGCCCGAAGTGCGGGCCATGGTGGACTTCCTGGTCAGCCATCCCAACATTGGCGCGGCCATCAGCTTCCACACCTACAGCGGCGTCATCCTGCGCCCTTGCGGCACTCGCTCGGACGACGACATGCCGCCCGAAGACCTCTGGACCTTCCAGCGCTTCTCCGCCCTGGGTGAGAAACACACCGGCTATCCGGTGGTGAGCATCTGGCATGAGTTCAAGTACCACCCCAAGGAGGTCGTCACCGGTACGCAGGACTGGGTGTATGAGCACCTGGGTGCGTTGTTCTGGGTGGTGGAGCTGTGGTCGCCCAACAAGGAGGCCGGTGTGACCGGCTACAAGTGGATCGACTGGTTCCGCGACCATCCGGTGGAGGACGACCTGAAGCTGCTGAAGTGGAGTGATGAGGCCTGCGGCGGCCAGGCCCATGTGGACTGGAAGCCCTTCCTGCACCCGCAGCTGGGCGCGATCGAGATTGGCGGCTGGGACAAGATGAACTACTGGCGCAACCCGCCGCCGCATCTGCGCGAACGCGAGGCGGCGCGCTTCCCGGCCTGGATGACGCAGATCGCCTTGAGCCTGCCCCGGCTGGAGCTGCTGCGCACGGAGGTGCGGGCCCTGGGCCAGGACACCTGGCGAGTGCGGCTGGCGGTGGCCAACAGCGGCTGGCTGCCCGCCTATGTCACCAAGCAGGCGTTGGCCCGCAAGCAGGTGCGTGGCGTGATCTTCGAGATCCATCTCCCGCAGGATCCGGACATCAGCCTTGTCACTGGCAAGCCGCGCATGGAGGGGCCGCATCTGGAAGGGCATGCGCCCCGCCAGTCGCAACTGTCCTTCCTGCCGGAGGACGACATCACGGGCGACCGCGCCGTGGGCGAATGGGTGGTGCGTGCGCCGCAGGGCACGCGGCTGCATCTGTCCGCCACGGCGGACCGCGCAGGCACGGTGAGGACCGACGTGACGCTGGATTGAACGCGACGCTGTGGATCAGTGCCGCGGTTCGGTCTTGTCCTGCTCGGCGGCCGTCAGCACGGCTTCTCGCCACAGGCGAGCGGGGATGAAGGTGCGAAGCTGTTCCATGGCCCGTTCAATGAGCTTGGGATGCAGTTCGTGGCCCACATGCGGCAGCACGTCCGCCGTGATGTCGGCACCCAGGGACACCAGTTCCTGGGCGGCGCTCAGCAGGGGCGCGTAGGGCAGTTCGGTGTCGTCCTTGCCGTGCAGCAGGTGGATGCAGACTTCCTGCGGTGCATGTTGCGGCCAGTAGGCATAACTGCCGGCAAAGGCCAGCACACGGCCGGCCAGGGCTTCTTCCTGCTGGAGGGCTTCGAGCGCCAGCATGGCGCCTTGCGAAAAACCGCCCAGCGCCACACGGTCCCAGGTGAGACCGAACTGGTCCGCCCACTGCCGCACCAGCGCCACCAGCGACGGCACGGCAGCGGAGAGCTGCAAGGCTTGCAGCGTTTCGTCCCCGTGCTCCGAGAACCACTGGAAGCCCGCACCACCGCCGGGGATGCCGTCAAAAGGCTCGAAGCCATCTGGCATCACCAGTGCGGCGCGCGGATATTGGCGGTGCAGGGCCTCGGCCAGCGGGCGCATCTGTTCGCCATTGGCGCCAGCGCCGTGCAGCAGCACAAATAGCAGTTCGGGAGGGCCGTCCTGGGGCACCAGGACATGGGCAGTCTGAGTCATGGCGCAATTGTCGCGCGATCGATCGGTTCGCGCTGCGGCGCTGGTGCTTGCCCACATCCTTGGCGGGGGGCTGAATGCCTCAGAGGGGCGAGGGGCCGGTGTTGCTGGAGGAGGTTTGCGCAGCATCAATCAACTGCAGCGCCTCACGAATGTCGTCCTCCCGCGTCGGACGGACCAGACGTTCCACCTCACGGCCGTCCTTCATGAAGATCAGCGTCGGCCACAGCCTGACCTTGAACGAACGGCCCAGCGCCTGACCCTTGCCGTCCTCCACCTTGATGTGACGGACCTTGGGATGGTCGCCCTCGAAGGCGGCTTCCAGCAGCGGCTGAACCCCGATGCAGTGCGGGCACCACGGGGCGCCAAACTCCAGTAGCAAGGGGCCTTCCTGAGACAGGCTGTCCACCGCTTCACGCAGCGGTTCGGTGAGAGCGTAGTGAGGATTCATCGGCATTTGGCGTCTCCTTGACGATGTGTCAGCCCGGCGCAGCGACCGTCCGCAGGCCCAGCTCGAACACCACGCCATCTGGCAGATTGCGCGCCAGGATGGTGCCATCCATCTTGGCCAGATAGGTCTTGGCGACAAACAGCCCCTGGCCCCGGCGTTCCCCGTTGGCCTGGGGTTCGACATCCGACACGCCGTATTCAAAGATCTTGTCCAGCAGCGCCGGATCGATCTGCGGCCCCTGATTCCGAATGGACAACACCACAGTGCCGGCTTCGCCCGCCTGTAGATGGAGGGCAATGGATGTGCCGTCCACCCGATACCGCTGAGCATTGCGCAAGATGTGCGTCACCGCATCCTCCAGCGCATAGGCCTCCGCCCCGACCCATAACGGGCCCGGCAGATCGGTCTCGAATTGCACGTCGTTGATACCGGCGTAATGCGCATTGGCAGCCACCTCGGCGCAGAAGGCCACCAGGTCCAGGGCGTCCGTGTGCAGGTCGGCACTGGCCAGGGCCTCGCTCGGTGGCGCACTCCCATACAGCACCTTCACCGCCTGCTGCATGCGCTGCACATATCGATGGCTGGGATCGTCCGGCGCGCCATGCAGCAGCATCAGCGACTGCAGCGGCGACATGATCTCGTGGCCGACCGCATGCCACATGTCGCGTTCCCGCTCGGCCCGCAGTTGCTCGCGGCGCAGGCCGTCCTTCACGCGCTGCAGCAGGTCGGCCAGGCTGCCGGCCAGGATGCCCAGTTCGTCACTGCCACGCAGGTCCGCCACATCCAGCTCGCCGATGCGCTGCTCAGCCCGTGCGTCCTGCATGTTGTAGCTGACAGCCGCCGCACGCCGAGTGAGCACGGCGATGCGCCGGATCAGGCCCAGTTCCACCAGCAGCCAGGCCATGGCAATCGCCGCCAGCATCGCCGCAGCCAGCCAGGCCAGAGGGCGTGCTTCCAAGGCGAGCTGACGGTCCAGGCTGCGCAGGTCGCCGCGAAGGGTCAGCTGATAGCGCCCGCTCGGTGTGGTGACCTCATCAGTGGCGCGCAGCCAGCGTCCGCTGTCCGCGTCCACACCCTCCACCGGCAGGCGGCGGATCAGGTGGATCAGCCAGGGCACCGCCGCTTCGGGCAAGTCCGGGCCACGCCGCTCGGCGAGGGTCTGGGGCACCTTCAGCGTGGCGGTGGGCAGGCGATCGATGCGCAGCGTTTCGCCCGGCTGGAGGCCGGCACCCAGCCGGTCCAGGGAGAGGGCCAGCGAGCCGCCAGGCCTGGCGCTGTCGAACAGCACAGGCGAGGGCAGGCCCGCGTCGCCGGCCGGTCCCAGCCATTCCACCCGCACTCGTGTGCGCGCCAGGTCAGCCGGTGGCCACACGGGCTGAGCATGCTGGAACAACGATTCCCGCCAGGCATCCACCGGCAACCGGATGGCGTAGAAGGCGCGGCGCGGGCAATCGGCGCTGGGTTGTTGCTGGGGCTGCGTGCGTGGTGCCAGGACCTGCTGGGCTTGCGGCTCCGAGGCGGACCGCTCCACCGGTGCCGATTCGCTGCAGGCCCCTTCACGCCACAACCAGCCGCGGAATTCCCGCACCGGGCGCGACTGCCGCTCCAGCATCGGGCCGGTTTCCACAAAACCCGCCAGACGCCCGCGCTGGCTGCCATTGCCGCTCACGGCCGTTGATTCATAAGGGGCGATCCAGGTCTGGGAACTGCCCGGCACCACCAGTGTGACCCGGGCACGGTGCACCTGCTGAATGTCCAGCGCGCCACGTTCCCGGCCCTGAAGGGGCGGCAGGTCCAGCCCGCCGACGATGTAGACGAAGCTGCCGGCAAAGGCATTGGAGCCGATGGCCACGCACAGGCTGGCCCCGTCCGGCCAGCGCAGGCCGCAACCTGCCATTTCCACCGCGCGCTGGGCCTTGTTCTGGTCGTCGAAATCGATCGCTGCAAAAGGCAGCATCACCGGCGCCTGGCCCGCAGTGTCGCCGGGACCCATCTCCGGATTGAGCAGCGCCAACTGGCCGCTGGGATGCCGCAGTTGCAACACGATCTCCGACAGCGATTGCCGGAACCCCTGCGCATAACGCTGGTAGCTGCGCTGTTTCTGGTCCGTGAGCACCGTCAGCACCAGGCCCACCGTGGCCACCGCGAGCAGCACAAAGGCCAGGTGCACCACCAGCCGGCGCCGGAAAGCCGCCAGGCCGAGGCGCGGGACGGCCAGCGCCGGGAGTTCGACCGGCCCCAGCTTCATGACGGCATCCCGGCCTGGAAAGCCTTGCTCATGGCGCCATCACCCGCTGCGTGCGCATCCGCTGCGAGCACACCCGCTGCATGCACACCCGCAGCGCAAGCACCTCCAGTGCCACCCCTCATCGCGGCCCCGCCCAGCGGAAGCCCCGCATCGGCACGTTCTCGATGGCGTCGAAGCTGGGGTCCACTTCCCGCAGGGCCTCTCTCAGCGTGGACACATGCTTGCGCACGTTGTCCCGGGTGCGGCCGCTCTTCACCACGTCATACAGCTCTTCATAAGACACCACCTGGGGTGCCCGCTGATGCAGCGTGGCCAGGATGCGCTGCGCCGTGAGCGGCAGGTTGATGCGCTGGCCGCGCCACAACGGGCTGCGCTGCCACAACGGATCCAATTGCAGCGCTTCCGGCGCGTGGGTCACCGGCTCGCTGCCCTGACGGGCCCGCGCCGCACGCAGGATGTCCAGAAAGGTGTCGGTGAACTCGGCCTCGTCGAAGCTGGTCTTTTGCAGATAGTCCCAGGCGTCCAGCGCTTTCATGATGCCCCGGTAGATGGCCGCCGGCATGGCCGACACCACCAGCACCGGTGTGCCCGCGTTGAGCTTGTTGATGGCATTAATCAGCGCGACCCCGGCATGCCGTTCACGGCCCAGCTCGATGTCCAGCACCACCATGTCGTAAGCCTCCCGCGCCAGTGCGGCCTCGGCAGTGTCACGGTCGAACCATTGGTCGACCTGGAGTTCGGGTCGGGCGGCCCGGATCCAGCCGGTCAGTTGCTCGCTGGTGGGGCGGTCGTCTTCAATCACCGCCACCCGGTTCTTGGGATGTGCCATGGGTCGGATTATCGGGAGGTGGACGCCCCGGGGGCGTGAAGGTTTCTTCCGGGGTGTGAACACATGTGCCGGTGGTCGCATTGAGCCTTCCGGGCGTTCTCCGGACCATGACGGACATCAACCACAGCCCTCCGATGTGAGGGCGGAACCGGAGGACCGTCATGACCCAGACCCCGATGCCCGACTCGCCAGAATCCCCTGAATCTCGCAACGCAGCGCACGCTTCCCCGTCGCCCAAGCCGTCCCAGGCCGCTTCCAAGCGCCTCCAGCGTCTCGGCCAGGCAGTGGCCCGGGTGTTCTCCCAGGCCGGCGGCCGGGCGGCGACCCGTCTGCCCACCGGCGACGGCCTGCGCCGCACCGGCCGCGGGGTGGTGCGTTGCCTGCCCTGGATGGTGGGCATCACCGCTGTCGCTGGCGCGATTGGACTGCTGATGGCGCACCCTCCGGCCCATGAGGTGCCACGTGGTGATGTCAGCGTGCGTCAGAACCTGCTGACCGGTGGTGTGCTGGAGGCTCGCAGTGGCACGGTGCTGGTGGTGCCAGGCCTGCACACCGTGCGGGACCTGCCGCTGCGGGACCGCAGCTTCCATCCCACCCGCTTTGCCCGGGCCAACGGCGAAGCGCCTTTGCAATCGCTGGAAGGGCTGTCGCTGGGCCTGGACCTGACCGTGCGCTGGGCGGTGGATACCAGCCGCCTGGCCACGCTGGCCGCCAGTCTGCCCGACGACATTGAAGGCGAGGTGATTGCACCGGCCCTGCAGGGCATCCTTTACCGCCAGATTGCCACCCACACGGTGCGCGAGATTTTCTCCACCCAGCGCGGCCCGATCCAGCAGGCGCTGGAGACTGAATTGCGCCGCAAGCTGGCGGTGGACGGCATCGTGCTGCGTGGTGTGGACATCGGCAATGTGGATCTGCCGCAGGAATACCGTGCGGGCCTGGAAACCCTGCTGTCCGAAGGTCTGGCCAGCGAAAAGATGCGCTACACGCTGGAGTTGCAGGAAAAGAAGGTGCGCCAGACCGAGCTGGAAGCGGCGGCGGACAAGGTGCGCCGGGAGACTGCGGCCGAGGCGGCCGCGCGTGAGCAGGTGATTGCCGCCCGCAGCCAGGAAGAGGCCATGAAGCACGTGCTGCCCTTCAAGCAACGTCAGGTGGAGCAACGCCAGCTGGAGGCCGAAGCCGACCGGGTGGCCCGCATCCGGACGGCGGAAGGTGCTGCACAAGCCCGCAGCATCGAAGCGGAAGGCGAAGCCAAGGCCCGCGAAAAGCTGGCAGATGCGGAGGCCTATCGCCAGACCCGCATCGGCAAGGTGGCGGTGGACCAGATGGCGGCCGAAGGTGCGCTGTTGAGCCGCCATCCGCTGCTGATCCAGAAGGCGATGGCGGACAAGCTCTCCGACAAGGTGCAGGTGATCATCGCGCCGCCGCCGTCGGACGGTGGCTTCATCGGCAAGACGCTGCTGGGCACGCGGGACGGCCAGGCCCCTGTGGCCGGCGGCAACGACACCGGTACGACGGGGACCGCTCATCAGGAGCAGGAGTAAGCCATGCGTTCGATGCTGGGGACGGCTGCTACAGCGGTGGTGGCGGCGGTGGTGCTGATCGTGATCACGCCCGCAGAAGCGGCCACCGCGCTGGTGGTGCAGGACAACGTCGCCCTGCGCGCGGCGGCCAAGGACTCGGCACCGGTGCAGGCGCAATTGGCGCGTGGGGAGGCCTTGGAGATCCGTGGTGAGCGTTTTGACCACTTCCAGGTCTACGACTACCGCCGCGAGCGTGGCGGCTTTGTGCGCAAGAGCCAGGTCATGACGCTGGAGGGAGGGGCTGGGGAACCGTCGGCATTGCTGGCCACGCTGCGGCTGGTGCGGCAGCAGCCGGGCGCGGAGTCGCTGGGGCTGGGCCTGGCCGCCGCCTATGTGCAGGCCGCCACCGCCGAGCAGATGAATGGCGCGGCGGGCGTGGAGGTTCTGGATGCGATGGGCAGCCTCTCCGAACGACTGGCCGATCGTGCGTCCCGCAACCAGCCGCGCGCGGATGGGACGCCGTCACCGGCGGATGTGCAGGTGGCGGCGCAGCTGGACGTTGCCGCGCGTTATGGCATCCGATTCCGGACGCTGGAGCGGGAGTCGGGCACGGTGCAGCTCTGTTATGACGGGGAAGCCTTTCGGCGTGTGCTGGTGATGCCGGCGGCGAGTGCTGAGCAGCAGGCCCGGGCGGCCTTGTCGCTGACCCGTGCCGACTGCCTGGCGCCGGCCACCACCCCCGCGCAGCGTGAACCGCTGGAGCAGTGGCGGGCGGATGTGCTGGACAAGGTGGACATCCAGGCGCTGCCCACCTACTGGCGCAACCGGGTGCTGATGCGGCAAGTGGCGGTGTGGAGCAGTCTGGCGGATGTGAAGGCGCGGCGGGATGCGATGGCGGTGGCTGCGACGGTCGCCCCCTCGCAGCAGGCCGCCCAGCAAGCAGCTGCCAAGGCATTGAGCGCGTTTGCCAGCATCAGTCCGACGGACCTGGCCGACGATGATCAGTCCACCTATAACGACGCCGTGATGCGCGGTAACGCGGCCCGCTGGCTGGCCACGATGGCGGCGTCGTCCGAGCAGATGTTGGCGGGCTTGCGCCTGACGGTTCAGCCGGGTGAGCCCGGTGAGACCTGCGTGACACTCAGCGCGGCAACGTCGAAAGACAAGCTGCTGCGGCATTGCGGCTGGGGCCTGGTGTCGGCCTCCTCAGCGCGGGTCAATCGGGAAGGGACGGCGGTGGCACTTGCTTCTGTGCCGACCGATGGCTGGCGCGAACTCTGGCTGCTGCGCAAGACCGCGCAGGGGTGGCGGCTGACCGTGCTACCCCCGGCGGCCGCACAGCCGGGCATTGGATATGCGGAGCTGGCGGGCTTCGTGCCTGGCGGCAAGGAAATGCTGGTGGCGCGGGAGTCTCGTGCGGAAGGGCGTTACCGCCGCAGCTATGAGTTGGTGGACCTGGACTCCCTGGAAACCCGGCGTCAGGCGGGGGATGCCTCAATGCTGGGGGCTTTCCAGCGCTGGCAGGCGGCGGACTGGAAGGCCGGGACTTTGAGTCTGCGATGAGGGGGTTCAGACGGTGATTGGGCTTGCCGCAGGCCCGGCTCCGTCCACATGCCGGTGCCGGTGCGGTCAGACCTCGAAGGGGGCCGAGAACTGCCGTTCCTGTATCGAGGTGTCAGTACGAGTTTGTCCGATTCACGGTGCCGGTGACTACCGAGAGCCGCGTGACCACAGCATGTGGCTGGTTTGGAAGCTGTTGATGGATCGCTATCGCTGGGGAGCTGTTGGCTGTCAGGCTAGGCTGGAAGCGGTGCTACGCAGCACTCCATTTGAGTGTTGGTCCCAAGGCAACTTCCGCCAATCTTGCAGCTTCGTCCAGGCTCGGAGCAGAGGGGCCGTCGGCCCAGGTGCCGTCACTACCTGGGACTTGGTAGAGCACGTAGTAGGTGTTCTCGGGGTGGTCTTCCGAAAGCTCGGCCGGGTCTTCGTAGTCACCAGTGCCGTAGCGGACCAAACTACAAACGATTCGGACGCGCAGCGGAATCTCATCGGCATACAGCCATGTTCCGATTCGGGATGCCGGTAGGTTGTCGAGCGGGTGCATATCAGACGAAAAGGAAGCGGTTCTCGATTTGGTCTACGCGGCAGGGGTGGCATCATGAGCCCTCCCTGGCGGTCACCGAACCCTCACCGAAGGTTTGTAAACGGGTGCCGCTTTTGCCGGAAATTTAGTTTTGTATAAAAGTACAGATTCCACGCACCCAGGCACCGACTTGTCTCCGAGCGAATCGCTCGTCCGAGTCCATTCCACAGGAGGACTCGGGTTGGCCGGGCTCTTTGGCGGCCCTCTGGCGATTTCTTATCTGATCTACCGCGACCTGATCGCGCTTGGACGCAAGGACCTCGTCCCCAAGGCGGCAGCTTGGTTCGCCCCCTGCCTGCTGCTGTGGATCTACTGCATACTGAGCTTTCCGCCTGATCCGATTTCGCAGTGGATTCCTTACCTGCCTCAGACGATTCTCTGGTGGGTCATTGCGTGCCGTGTGCTCGGCGGAACACTGGCGAAGTTCGCTGCCAACGGCGGCTCATTTAAGTCTCGCTGGCAAGCGCTTCGCTTTGGCTTTTTCGTCTTCCTTGGGCTGAAGATTGCCTTCTTCGCCGTCGGATTGTTCCAGGAGTTGTCGGTCAGATGAAGCACCTGGCTAAACCGGCGCTGCAGCGGACGGCTACGGAGCCTGCTGATCTTGGACGTTGAACGGCGGCCCTCAGGCGTCGACTTCAACGAAGCCACAGACCGCCACCGCTGCACAGCCATGACCCACTTCCGGTTGACTCCAGAAATGCACCAACGGCCGCCTTGAGGCGGTACGGCGTCAGGCAGATAATCCAACGCACTCCGCACCGTGCCGACGACTAGGTGAAAAACAAGGTTGCCGTTTTCATGCATGACTTTCTGCGCGAAAGGAGCGCCCACCCCTTCCATCGAGATGGCAGCACTTTGCAGGCTCCGCACTGGCAGCGGGTGGTCGTCGGCGTTTGGTTGATGGCAGCGATGGCGTTTGCGCAGGCAGCTACCTCCAAGCAGCAGGACGACGCGCTCTTCGTGACCTCTCCTCGGGAGGAAGCGCGCTCACGGGAGACAGCCGCGAGATTGTTCAAGTTTGCGGCACAGCAGTTCAGTCGCTATGCGGACGTAATGCCGCTCAAGGTGACAGTGCAGGAAGAGTCGTGGGATGACGGTCGGCCACCCAGCTTCATCCATCAGGGTAAATTCGCCACGTTCGAGGCTGGCTACTATCTCGTCGCCGGTGAAGAGCGAGTGCTGCAGTGGCTGGTCACACGCTCAGCCTCATTCAAGCTGCCTTCCGGAATCAGGATGGGGCAGTCCCAGCGCCAGGTGCTGAAAGCGCTCGGCCCCCCTACCGCGATGAGCAAGAATTCCCTTCTGTTCGAAATCGGAGGAGAGGCGATCCATGAAGTCTTCTTCAACTTCAGTCACGACCGCCTTGTAGAAGTGAGCTGGGCCTACGGAGTGGCTGACTGAGCGACCTATGGGCGCGCTCATCCTTCAAGACGCTCACCCCCCGACACCGTACACGGAACGACTGCCTCCGGAGTTCAGATTCAACGAGCCGAAGGATTGCAGTCGCCCAGAAGATGGCGGTCGCGAGCGTCCGCTTGCCTAGAAATTCCACCACCAGCGGGAGCCGACGAAGGTATGACGAATCAGGCTCACATCAACGCGGCATCGGCGGTCCGGCAACTCCAAGGGCCTGCCACCATGGGGACCTCAGGACCAGAAGATTTCGCGTCATTGGTCGATTTGCTGATAGCCCTTTTTCAGGGCGCCGCAAAAAGCTGATCCAGCATGCCGAGCGCCTCGTCAATTTCGTTCTCCGTGATCGTCAAGGCCGGCATGAAACGAAGCAGATTGGGACGCGGTGCATTCAGAAGCAGTCCGACAGGCTCCAGAGCCCGCGCGGCTGACACGACTTGTTCCGCCCGATGAGTAGGCAGAGCCAGCGCACGCAGCAGCCCGACGCCCCGCTCGCCCAGAAGGCCGTGATCCGAGGAAATCTTCTGCAGTCCGGCTGCAAGATACTGACCGCGGTGACGCACAGTCTCGAGAAAGCCCTCGTCGCACACTTCGTTCAGCACAGCCAGGCCTACGGCCGCAGTCAACGGGTTCCCGCAATAGGTGCCGCCTTGATCACCGGGATCGAAGCAATTGAAGCGCTCCTTGCAGAGCAGGGCGGAAAGAGGGATGCCACCACCGATGCCTTTCGCCAGTGTCATCAGATCGGGCTCCACGCCATAGTGCTCATAGGCGAATGCTCGACCGCAGCGCCCGATCCCGGTTTGCACCTCATCCGCGATGAGCAGCCACTGTCGCTCGGTGCACAGCGCTCGGAGTTCGCGGACGAAGCCGGGATCTGCCGGGATCACGCCGGCCTCGCCTTGAACAAGCTCGACCATCACCGCCACCGTTTCCGGTGTAGCGACCCGTTCGACGGAGTTCAGGTCGTTCAGCCTGGCCTTTGGAAAGCCATTCGGCATGGGGGCGAAGATGCGATCCCATCCTGGCTTTCCCGAGGCGCTCATCATGGCGAGGGAGCGACCATGGAAACTGTTTTCGAAACTGATGATCTCGTAGGCACCTCCCCGTTCCTTCTGGCCCCAACGGCGGGCCAGCTTGACCGCCGCCTCGTTGGCCTCGGCGCCAGTGCTCGCGAAGAATACGCGATCAAAGCAGCTCAGTTCGACCAGCCGTTTTGCCAATTCCAGCATTGGCCGGTTGTAGAACGCTGGGCTGGGGTTCAACAGTTGGGTTGACTGATTGGCAAGCACTTGAGCCACCACCGCTGGGCTATGTCCGAGGCTGTTCACGGCCCAACCCTGTACGAGATCCAGATAGCGCTTGCCTTCTTCGTCGACTAGCCATGATCCCTTCCCCTGAGAGAAGACGATGTCTGGGCGGCTGGTGATGCTGATGAGCGCCTGATCGAGATCGCTCATGCCGCCTCCGTCCACTCAAAGTCCATTTGGCGAGCGGTGCGCAGGGCCAACTCCCTGCTGTGAAGCCGCTCGACGAGGTGGAGGCTCATGTCGATACCTGCGGAAATTCCTGCCGAGGTGACGATGGAACCCTGGTCGATCCAGCGTGGGCCATGGGTCACATGCAGGCCGGGCCGCAGCGTCCGCAATTCGTTGATGTCCTCCCAATGTGTGGTCACCTCAAGACCATCCAGGACACCGGCGTTGGCCAGCAGCAGGGCGCCTGTGCACACCGAAGCAAGGATTTGCGCAGTGCAAGACTGGGAGGCGATCCAGCGCATCAAGTCGTCTTGACCGAGCTCATCATTGACCACGCCGCCAGGCACGACGGTGCAGTCCAGGTGGGGGTGGTCGCCAAGCAGGCAGTCTGGCAGGAGTCGTAGGCCGGCCCGGGCGCAT
The DNA here is from genome assembly GCF_026625885.1 of Roseateles sp. SL47. Taxonomy (NCBI): domain Bacteria; kingdom Pseudomonadati; phylum Pseudomonadota; class Betaproteobacteria; order Burkholderiales; family Sphaerotilaceae; genus Roseateles; species Roseateles sp. SL47. The sequence continues at coordinate 1,508,593 of NZ_CP113068.1, forward strand.
ACAGACCCAGCCTTGCGGGCCAGTGTGATGACCTCGAAGAGAGGGGGCGTGTCCGCTGGTTGACTCCGTGCATGCACGCGCGACGCGGTCGTGAACACCTCATACGGGCCTGCCATGTCCAACAATTCCACGTTGTCGAATATCAAGATTCCCACCTGCATCTAAGTGCCCTCCAGGCCGAGCGGTTCAAACGATGGTCCGCAGTGTCTGCAGGTTTTGGGATGACTGCCATGACACAGTTCCCACCTTTTCTGCCAAAAGTTGTTGGAGCAGGAGTGTCAGAATTGGCCATGAGTTGCCGCATCGTTTTTGTTTTATTCCCGGGCTTCCAGCAGCTGGATCTCGCCGGTCCTATGGCAGTTTTCGAAGTGGCGGAACTGCAGCAGCCAGGGCGCTACACATGGCGTTTGGCCGCTAGCGCCGCGGGTCAGGTACGGAGCTCTGCGGGCGTCCCCTGGCCCGTTCAGGCGCTGCCTCGAAGCTGTAGCGACGCTGACCTGGTGATGGTGATTGGAGGCGATGGCGTCGACGCCGCATGCCGTGATCCGAGTTTGGTCCGTTGGCTCTATCGGGCCAGCCAAAGCGGCGCCCGCATCGCGAGCATTTGCAGCGGCAGCTTGATCCTGGCCGCCGCTGGCTTGCTTGACGACCGCACCGCCACAACGCACTGGTCTCGAAGTCGGCAGTTCGCCACAGACTTTCCTGCGGTTCGCCTGCAGCCGGATCGAATTTTTGTGCGAGAGCCGGCGGTCAGAGGACGTTCGCAACGGCGTCCCGAGCTGTGGACCAGCGCGGGAATGACCGCAGGAATTGACCTGTGTTTGGCGCTGGTTGCGCACGATTGTGGTGAGGAGGTGGCCCGCGAAGCGGCTCGACAATTGGTGGTGGAGCGTCGACGCCCCGGCGGGCAATCTCAATTCTCGCCTTTGCTTGATCTGCAGCGTCCCGAGGGGCGGTTCGGCGACCTGATGAACTACATCAGAAACCATCTCGCAGTCGATCACCGTGTCGAAGCCCTGGCGGCGCGCGTCTGCATGAGTCCGCGACACTTCGCACGTTCCTTTCTCGCGGAGACTGGTGCTACGCCCGCTCATGTCGTCGAACGGCTGCGTGTCGACGCGGCTCGGTCAGCGCTCGAGGGCGGGATGCCATCCGTTCAGAGAATTGCGGAGACTTGCGGCTTTGGCAATGCAGAGCGCATGCGGAGATCGTTCCAGCGCCTGCTCGGCCGCCCTCCTGCAGCTTTTCGGAAGGTCACCCGCGAGCCGCGAAAGTACCGCCGCGATGAGATTGCGAGCGACGGGGCGGGATTATGCTGATGGGCGCTGTCTTTCCGGTGGCCGCCACCGGACAAGGACTCTGTCTGGTGGTCGGTTCGCAGCCAGGCTGCGGCTCCAGGCTGATAGCGGTCCTAGAGGACTTCCAGCACAAGGCCGCTGCCGATATCACGTCCCTCCCAGACGGAGAACGACGCGCCGAGAGGGAAATGCTGTCGGGCATCTTCGGCAAGAAACTGAACCTCGATGACCTGCGACATCGTCGCGTCGAGTCCAGCATCAGGCAAAGCGAGGCGGCAGGACCAGTGCGCTCCCTCAATGCCGAACACAGTTCTGAATTCGCCGCCACGAAGCGGCGTAGACCTGCCTCCTTTCGAGGCGGCGAGCAGGTCAATGCGGACGCGGAGGTCAGGGTGAAAGTGCTCGATGGGCATGGCCGAGATGGTACGTCGGCTTCCGCTGGAGGCTGTGTGATAACGCTGCGGCGGCTTCATTGATCGTCAACTGAGGCGCCGTGTGTCCAGTTGGGCGGGCGCAATCACATTTTGGGGGTTCCTAATGCAGTCGGAGCGCAAGAGACCGTTTGAAGGCGCGTGTAAGACGCGCAGCGGCAATGGAGAAGGGCCTCACGCCCCGAGCAGTCTCATTGCCCTTCTGGCTTTTGCAAAGCCCAGGATGCCCAGCACGCGCTTGAAGTTGTAGGCCAGCACGCTCAAGCTCATCTCGGTGCCGACGTTCTCGATGCCGCGCATCAGGAAGTGGGTCCAGCCCATCCAATGCTTGAGGGTGCCGAACACATGCTCAATGGTGCGTTTGCGTACCGTCATGGCCTCCGGCATGCGGTCCAGTCGCTGCTGCACCCGTTCAGCGACCTCTTCATGCTCCCAACGCCTGATGCGGCGGTACTCGCTGGTCGTGCACTGCGCTTTCATGGGGCACGATGGGCAGGCGCTGGACCAGTAAATGCGGATCGGCAGGCCATCCTCTTCTCGACTGAAGCGGTGTATCGCTCGCTGCCCTGCTGGGCATTGGTACTGGTCTTCCCGAGCGATGTAGAGGAAGTCTGTCTTGTCGAATCGTCCTTCTGCCCTTGCGTTGGACGTCATCGGCTTGGGGACCACCGCGGCGACGCCTGCGTCTTCGCAGTCCTTGAGGACTTGACTGCTGTAGTACCCGCGATCGGCGATGGCTGTCAGTCGACGCTTGCCCATAGCTTCTCGCGCGGCTACGGCGATAGCGCAGAGCTGGGCTCGATCGCTGCCGGTGTTGGTCACTTCATGCGCAACGATCAGGTGACTCTTGGTGTCGACAGCCGTCTGCACGTTGTAGCCCACCATCGCCGTGCCCTTGGCGCTGTACGTGGTCATCGCGCGCGCATCGGGATCGGTCTGTGAGAGCTGTTGATCGGGTAGCGCCTGAAGCTGTGCCTTAACGGCTTGAAGCTCTTGCATGCGCTGCCGCATCTTCTGGATCTTGCCTTGCAGGCGCGCTGTCTCGGCCTGCATCTCCATCGGCTGCGTCCGGTCGGCCGTCTCCAACGCATCGAGGTATCGCTGGATGCTCTCTTCCAGTTCACGTTCGCGACGCTCGATCTTGCCTGGCGTGTAGTTGCGCTCGCGGTTATTGACCGCCTTGAACTTGCTGCCGTCGACGGCCACGGCAGCCTCGGTGAATAGCTTCAGTTCCCGGCACAGCATCACAAAGCGGCGACAGACGTTGCGAATGCCTTTGCCGTTGTCGCGGCGGAAGTCAGCGATGGTCTTGAAGTCGGGAGCCAGCCTGCCCGTCAGCCACATCAGCTCCACATTACGCTGGCATTCGCGCTCAAGGCGCCGGCTGGACTGGATGCGATTGAGATAGCCGTACAAATACAGCTTCAGGAGCACCGACGGGTGATATGAGGGGCGGCCTGTCGCAGCAGGACTCGCTCCATCGAAGCCCAGCGCTTCGAGATCCAACTCGTCGATGAAGACGTCCAGGCACTCCGGCAGCAGCGTGACCTGGTGCCGATCTTCTCCCTCGATGAATCGCTTCATGTCCCAGCCCGAGAGTGGTGTCACCACAATCTAGGCAGCCGCGCGTGCGTTCCAAGGAGGGTTTTCACACAGCCTCGCTGCGAAGCAGTCCTTTGCAGGGTGCTGCTCGTTAAAAGCTGATCTCGGTCGTTCGACGATGGTGCGCCCCGTGACCGCTGTTGCCTGAAGCGGTTGAAGTCCCTGGAACGCCTTGGCCGGCGGCTTCGCCCCCGGAACCGGCCGTTGGTCCCAGCGTTCGCATTCGGACTGCTCAGTTCACTTCGAGAGCTCGTTGCGGACGATGGCCGCCCCGGCGCTCAAGGCTTCCAGCTTGGCCCGCGCCAGCGTGCGCGAGAGTGGCGCCATGCCGCAGTTGGTGCAAGGGCACAGCTTGTCGGCATCAACGAACTGCAGCGCCTTGCGCAGCGTGGCGGCCACTTCCTCCGGCGTCTCGACCGTTTCGCTCGCCACGTCGATGGCGCCGACCATGACCTGCTTGCCGCGCAGCAGTTCGATCAGCTCCATGGGCACGCGGGAGTTCTGGCATTCCAGCGACACCATGCCGATGCGGGAGGCCTGCAGCATGGGGAAAATGCGCTCGTACTGCCGCCACTCCGATCCCAGCGTCTTCTTCCAGTCCGTGTTGGCCTTGATGCCGTAGCCGTAGCAGATGTGCACGGCGGTTTCGCACTGCAGCCCTTCAATGGCGCGCTCCAGCGTAGCGATGCCCCAATCGTTGACCTCGTCGAAGAACACGTTGAAGGCCGGTTCGTCGAATTGGATGATGTCAACGCCAGCCGCCTCGAGTTCTCGGGCTTCCTGGTTGAGGATCTTGGCAAATTCCCAGGCCAGCTTCTCGCGGCTCTTGTAGTGCGCGTCGTAGAGCGTGTCGACCATCGTCATGGGGCCGGGCAGCGCCCATTTGATGGGCTGCCGGGTCTGCTGACGCAAGAACTGGGCATCCTCGACGAAGACGGGCTTCGATCGAGACACCGCGCCCACCACCGTCGGCACGCTCGCTTCGTAGCGATCACGGATCCTGACGGTCTCGCGCTTCTCGAAGTCGACGCCGTCGAGGTGCTCGATAAAGGTCGTGACAAAGTGCTGGCGCGACTGTTCGCCGTCGCTGAGGATATCGATGCCTGCGGATTGCTGCTCCTGCAGCGACAGGCGCAACGCATCACGCTGGCCATCGGCCAGTTCATCGCCTTGCAACTTCCAGGGGGACCAGAGCTTCTCGGGCTCGGCGAGCCAGGTGGGCTTGGGCAGGCTGCCGACGGTCGAGGTTGGCAAGAGTTTTTTCATCGTCTTCAACGCGTTTGTGTTTCTGATGGACGGATGAGTCAGTCAGTGCACCTGGTCAACCGCCAGTTGCTCCAACACCGCCCGGTAGGGCTTGATGAAATGCTCTTCGGCAAACTTGCCCTGCTCCACCGCCAGGCGGCTGCGCTCCTCACGGTCGTAAACGATCTGAGTGACCGAATGGTCGGGGTTTCTCAGGTTGGGCCGGTAGCAGGCGCCTGCGACGGAATTGGCGTTGTAAATCTCGGGCCGATAGATCTTCTGAAACGTCTCCATCGTGCTGATGGTGCTGATGAGCTCAAGGTTGGTGTAGTCGTTGAGCAGATCGCCGACAAAGTAGAACGCCAGGGGTGCCACGCTGTTGGGTGGCATGAAGAAGCGGACCTGCAAGCCCATCTTCTCGAAGTAGCGCTCGGTCAGGGATGACTCGTTGGCCAGGTATTCAAGGCCCAGCACGGGATGCTGGTTGCCCGCCCTGTGGTAGGTCTTGGAGTCAGAGACGCTTAGGCAGATGACCGGCGGCTTGGTGAAACTCTGCTTGTAGGCATCCGAACGGACGAAGTGCTGGAAGAGCTTGCCATGCAGGTCGCCAAAGTCGTCGGGAATGCTGAACGTCGCCTGGTTCTTGTTGTGTTGCAGCAGCAGGACACTGAAGTCGTAGTCCCGCACATAGGAGGAGAAGTTGTTTCCGACGATGCCCTCGGTGCGCTTGCCGGTCCGCTTGTCGATGATGTGGGTCTTCAGAATTTCAATCGCGGGGACCGAGTCACCCTCGTTGTTGGCACCGATCTTCATTTCAACGGAAATGATTTCGAGATCAACGGCGTAGCGATCGCCTTGAGGGTTGTCCCAGTACGCCAAGGCATTGAACCGGTTGTTGATCATCTGCAGGGCATGGCGGAGATTCTCCTGGCGCCTCTGCCCGCGGGCCAGGTTGGCGAAATTGGTGGTGATGCGGCTGGTTGCCGACGGGCGGTAGTGCTCGTCGAAGCAAATGCGCTTGATGGCGAATGCAAGCGGTGGGTTCGTGGTGGACATGGCGTGATGGCTTCCGAGGACCGGTCAATGACGGCATCCTAAGCAGCCCAATCCATGACGTAAAATGGCTTTTTCTCAGTATTCCATCGATATCATTCATGATTGAACGCTCGCACCTCGCCGTGATCCAGGCGGTGGAGCGCCACGGCACGCTGACCGCCGCTGCCGATGTGCTCTGCGTCACCCAGTCCGCGCTGAGCCATGCGATGAAGAAGCTCGAAGACAACCTGGGCACGCAGATCTGGCTGCGCGAAGGGCGGACCTTGCGGCTGTCGCAGGCCGGCGAATACCTGCTGGCGGTGGCCAACAGGATCCTGCCGCAGCTGGAGCTGGCCGAGGCGCGTGTGCGCCAGTTCGCGGCGGGCGAGCGCGGAACACTGCGGATCGGCATGGAGTGCCATCCTTGCTACCAGTGGCTGCTGAAGATCGTCTCCCCCTACCTCGCCGGCTGGCCCGACGTCGATGTGGACGTGAAGCAGAAGTTCCAGTTCGGCGGCATTGGCGCGCTGTTCGGCTACGAGATCGACCTGCTGGTGACGCCGGACCCGCTGTTCAAGCCAGGCCTGCACTTCGAGCCGGTGTTCGATTACGAGCAGGTGCTGGTGGTGAACAGCCAGCATGCCCTGGCCGACGCCGCCTATGCCCAGCCACAGCATCTAACCACCGAAACGCTGATCACCTACCCGGTGGACATCGAGCGGCTCGACATCTACACCGAGTTTCTGATGCCCGCCGGCATCTCACCGCGCCGCCACAAGTGCATCGAGACCACGGACATCATGCTGCAGATGGTCGCCAGCGGCCGTGGCGTGGCGGCCCTGCCGCGCTGGCTCGTCGAGGAATATGCCGAACGACTGGACGTCGTGCCGGTGCAGCTGGGCAAGAAGGGTGTTGCCAAGCAGATCCACCTGGGCGCCCGCGACAGCGAACTGCACATCGACTACCTGAAGGCCTTCATCGAACTGGCGCGCAACGGTATCGCCGCCGAGAACAACGCATCAACGCCGCCATCGAAGGCAAGTACGCCGCCGAAGTCTCGTGACGAGCGGGCAGTGAATCGGCGCAAAGCAGCCCCTCGTGGCTGACCGCAATCGACCCTGAGCTGTCCTACGCTCCCGCGCTCTCGGTATCCGAGAGCGGCCTTGCAGGTCAGAGCCGCTGCGAGGCAGCGGTCACGCTTGGCGTCCTCTCCACTGTCAGTCTATGCTGCACCTCTCGAGGCAGGCGCCATTCCGGCGGCAGGCTCTCCCCACAACCTCCAGGCCACACCCAGCTCCACCCATGCTCCCCTCGCACCGCAAACCCCAAGTCTGCGTACTCGGCAGCGCCGAGCCCGGTTCGCCCGCTTACGACCTCGCGGGCCAAGCCGGCGAAGCACTTGCCAAGCTCGGTATCACCCTGGTGAGCGGCTGCGGGAGCCCAGCCACCAGGGTCGCTGCGGAGCGTGCCATCCAGGCCAATGGCCTGGTGCTTAGCATCGTGCCACCGGATCAGATGCCGCCGCCCGACTGGCCGGCCACGGTCGTTGTTCCTTGCGGCATGGGAGATGCGCGCAATCTCTTGATGGCGCTTGCTGGTGACGCCTGTATCGTGATCGGCGGTCGGGCCGGCACCAAGTCCGAGGTTCACTTGGCCTGGTTGCACAAGCGCCCGCTACTTCCGCTGGTGGGTCATGGCGGCTGGTCCGATGAACTGCCTGCGAACCCGCCAGATGAGCGGGAAAACTCCAGAATCCTTCCCTGGAGTTCCGTCGCTGATCTGAAAGCCGCCCTGCAAACTTTGGGGTTGGTCCCAGGGGCGGACTGAGCCTTCCACTCGCCCATCCACTCGCCCATCCACTCGCCTTTACCCTCGCCCTTCCGTCGAAGGGCGCTCAATGCGCCGTCAGCTTCACCAGCACCTGCCGCAAGCGCTGCGCATCAATGGGCTTGGTGAGGAACTCGTTCATTCCGGCGGCCAGGGCTTCATCCCGCTCCTGGGTCAGCGCGGCCGCCGTCAACGCGATGATCGGCAATTGCTTCGCGGTAAAGCGATCCCGCAATTGCCGGGTGGCTTCATGGCCGCTCATCACCGGCATCTGCACATCCATCAGCACTGCATCAAACGGCTTGCCCATGCTGGCCGCCGCATGCGCCGCTTCCACCGCCTGGCGGCCATCACTGGCCTGCGAGACTTCGGCGCCCCACTGCTCCAGCAAGGCCACCGCAATCATCATGTTGACCGGGTTGTCTTCCACCATCAGGATGCGCCGCCCCTTCAACGCCCGCTCCTGGCTGGCCTCCCGGTTCTGAAGCCCCACCGGTGCCGGCGCCGGTGCTGCCGGTAGCGGCAGTTCCGCCCAGAAGGTGGCGCCCTGGCCGACATGGCTTTCCACCCCCACGGAGCCACCCATCAGCACCGCCAACTCCCGGCAGATCGACAGGCCCAGACCCGTGCCGCCGTAACGCCGCGTGGTGGATTCGTCAGCCTGCGTAAACGGCTGGAACAGACGCTCCTGCATGGAGGCGTCAATGCCTGGCCCCGTGTCGCTCACCTCGATGCGAATCCGCTGCTCATCCAGGCTTCGCACACGCACCCTGACGCTGCCCTGGTCGGTGAACTTCAGCGCATTGGTAAGGTAGTTGCCAAGGATCTGGCGGGTCCGCACAGGGTCGCCAAACACCCACGCGGGCACCGCTTCGTCCACCGACACACTGAAGGCCAAGCCGCGCGCCTGCGCCAGCGTCAGGTAGCCCATGCGCATGGTGGACAGCATGTCCCGCAGTGCAAATGGAACCGTCTCCAGCGTCAGTCGCCCGGCTTCGATCTTGGAAATGTCCAGGATGTCCGACATCAGCCCGGACAGACTCTCCGCGCTGTCCAGCATCTGGTCGAGGTAGTGGCTGCGGGTGTCCTGGTTCAGGTCGGACTGCTGCAACAGCCGCGCCAGCCCCACCAGGCCGTTCAGCGGTGTGCGGATCTCATGGCTGATGTTGGCCAGGAAGGCACTCTTGGCCCGGCTGGCTGCCTGCGCTTCATCCTTGGCCTGAGCCAGGGCCGCTTCCACGCGGCGACGCTCGGTCACGTCTTCCATGATCCAGATGGTGCCGCCGCGGCTCGGATGGCTGGGGTCCACCGCCCGCGCCAGGATCCGGCACAGGAAGCGGCTGCCATCGCGGCGACGCATCAGCCGCTCCACTTCCACCTGCTCCCCCGCCGCCAGGCGAGGCGCCAACTCACGGACAAAGGCTTCGCCATCCTCCGCACTCGGCCAGACCACGCTGTCCGGCTGGCCCACCAGCGTGTCGGCCGGCCAGCCGAACATGTCTTCCACCAACCGGTTGGCCTGCACAAAACAATGCTCACGGGTCAGCGCAATGCCGATGGACGCATTCTCCAGAATGGCCGCATGGACCAGCCGCGTGCGCTCCGATTCCGACACATCCCGCGAGCTCACAACAAAGTAGGACACGCCGTCCATCACAAACGGCGCGGCCGACATCAGCATCGGCACCACCTGACCGCTGCGGGTGACGAAGCTGGCGGGCATATCGCTCACCCGGCCATGCAACTCCAGCATCTCCACCAGCCGGGCGCGGTCCAGCGGGTCCTGCCAGATGCCGACCTCTTCAGTGCTGCGCCCCAGTACCTCATCGCTGGTGTAGCCGGTCAGCCGCTCGAAGGTCTTGTTGACCATCACATAGCGACCGGTGGCCGATTCCGTCAGCGTCACCACGTCAGGGCTGGTGGCAAACAGATGCGACAGCAGCGCCTCCGACCGCCGCAGGGCTTCCTGGGCGCGGGAGGCTTCTGTCTGATCGATGAAAAAGGAGAGGGTGGCCGGACCCGTGGCTGCATCCACCCGCACGCTGGTGGCCTGCACCAGACGGCGCCGTCGCGACAAGGTGCGCAGCCGGAATTCCATCATCGGCAGCATGGCCCCGACCGGCATCGTCTCGATCTTGGTGGCACGCTGACGACCGCGTTCTTCATCGCCCGGTTCGTAATGCGAGAACAGGTCCTGCCCGATCATGCTGGAACGCTGGGTGTAGCCGAACATCGCCATGGCCGCCGGGTTTGCGTCCAGCACGCGGCCCCAGCGGTGCAGCACCAGCGGGGAGGGGGAACGACGGAAGAGTTCGCGGTAGCGGGTTTCGGTGGCGAGCATGGCCTGCTCGGTCTGCACCTCATCGGTCACATCGCGGCCCACACCCCAATAGCCGCGGAAGTTGCCCTTCGCATCAAAGCGGGGTTCGCCGCTCACTGACACATAACGCAGCGTGCCGTCCTCGGCAGTGCGGCGCATCACCAGTGCCCGGAAGGGGCGATGCGATTCCAGGTCCGCCCGGTGGGCATCCATGTCCTCGTCGGACAGGCCCAGGGTGTCGATCTCCCACGGCGTGCGGGCCAGGCGTTTACCCAGCGACAGGCCGGAACTGCCCGGCTGATGTTCGGCCAGATGGGTGAAGCGGAACTGGCGGTCCATCTCCCAATACCAATCGGCCGCCATGTTGAGCAAATGGCGGAAGCGGGCATGGCGCTCATTGACCTCCAGCAGCGCTCGGCGGATGAGCTTGGAGGTGCCCAATCCCACCACCAGGCCGGTCAGCAGCAGGATGCCCTGCGTCAGCAGCCGCGTTTCCAGGCTGGCGATGGGCGGAGTCGCCAGCAGCCACCCACTGAGCTCGGCGGTGGCGAGACCGCCCAGAATGGAGACGGCGAGGCCGAAGATGGTGAACCCCGCGCCCAGGCCCACCGTGGCCGTGGCCAAGGCCACCATCAGGCCCATGACCCCCAACGACGGCGCCGCCAGCCCTTGATGGCGCGACACCGCCACCGACAAGGCCAGTGTCAGCGCCAGCGACAGCATGGTCAGCATGGCGCCCTGGACGCGCAGCGTGGGCAGCCGCCACAGCAGCAACAGCCCGGTGAAGGTGGTGAAGAAGGCGACCGAAGGCGGCAGCACGCCGGACCAGGGTTCGATCGACTGAATGCTGAAGGCCAGCAGCAGCCCGGCCATGGCCGACAGCAGCACCCCCGCGGCAATGAACAGCCGCGCGGCGCGCCATTGCAGCCCTGGGGGCAGGCGATCGCTTTGCGACAACTCCTGCCCGACCAGGCTGCTCAGATCATCCTGAGAATCCTTGCTCACACTCGAAGCCCAACGTTGTAGGTCCGGACTTGTGACGCCCGGTAACGAAGTCTCGGCGAGCGGCGGTGAAACTGGATCGGGGCAGCACCCCGAAAACCACGCTCAGATGTGCGTGGCGAGGATTTCTGCCAATTAGTTGGCGCCCGGTTTCGCGCCGGAGACGGGGCGGAGCGCCTCCCGCGTGGCCTGGGCCGCACGGCGGGCAGCGGCGGCGAAGTCTTCGCCGGAGGAGGCATACAACACGGCGCGTGATGAATTCACGATCACCGTGCCCCCTCCTTGGGCGCCGCGCCAGCCGGCGGCCACCGTGGCCTGGGCGTCGCCCCCCTGGGCGCCAACGCCGGGCACCAGCAGCGGCAGCGTGGGCGCCAACTCACGCACGCGTTCGATTTCCTGCGGGTAGGTGGCGCCGACCACCAGGCCCAACTGCCCGTTGAGGTTCCACTCGCCCTGGGCCAGGCGGGCCAGGTGTTCAAACAGGCGCGGTTGGCCCGGTTGGTCCGCCAGGCGCTGCATCTGCCAGTCGTCTCCGCCCGGGTTGGAGGTGCGGCACAGCAGGAAAGCGCCCTTGTCCGGGTAGCGCAGATAGGGTTCGATGCTGTCGCGGCCCATGAAGGGGGACAAGGTCACCGCATCGGCCTGGTAACGCTCGAAGGCTTCACGCGCATATTGCTCGGCTGTGGCGCCGATGTCGCCACGCTTGGCATCCAGGATGACCGGCACGTGCGGTGCCGTGCGCTTGATGTGGGCCATCAGCTGTTCCAGCTGGTCCTCGGCGCGATGGGCGGCGAAGTAGGCGATCTGCGGCTTGAAGGCGCTCACCAGGTCTTTGGTGGCGTCCACGATGGCGGCGCAGAAGTCGTAGATGCGGCCGGCATCGCCCTTCCAGTGCGTCGGAAACTTGGCTGGATCGGGGTCCAGCCCGACACACAGCAGCGAATCGTTCAGGCGCTCAGCCGCGCGCAGTTGTTCCAGGAAGTTCATGGGCGATATTGTGCCTCTGCGGCGGCCGATCCAGGGCTGCGGCATGCGCGGCGGTGCCGGGTCGGGGCGCTTTTCGGGGATGATGGGGGCTCATCCACCAGGGGAGGCTGCATGGAGGTGTTGAGGACGGCGCGCTTGCGCCTGCGATGGTTCGAGGAAGCGGATGCCCCGCACATGCGGGAGTTGCTGAACGAGCCGGCCTGGATCCAGAACATTTATGACTCCGAAGTCCGCACCGACGAGCAGGCCCTGGAATGGCTCAAGGCACGCTTGATGGCTCGCTATTGGACCCTCGGTTATGGCTTCTGGGCCGTGGACCGGCTGGAAGACGGCCAGTTTCTGGGCCTGTGCGGCGTGATCAAGCGCGACGGGCTGGACCATCCCGACATCGGTTATGGCTTCCTGTCCCGCCACTGGGGCCAGGGTTATGCACGCGAAGCCGCAGCAGCCACCTTCCGCTACTGCCGGGACGTGCTGGGCATGCACCAGATCCTGGGCACCACCGGCCCGGAGAATCTCGCCTCCGGCCGGGTGCTGCTCGCCATCGGCCTGGAAGACCAGGGGGTGCAGCAGACCCAGGCGCATGAGGGCCTGTCGCGGGTGTTCCTCTGGACCAACAGCCGCCCTCGCAACGACCAGGAAGACATCGCCGCCCTGCGCCAGCGTTGGCGCGCTGCGCTGACCACCGAGGACGGCCTGCCCACCTTGAGCGCCTGCGTCACACCGGAGGTGGTGGCGCGGTGGATGGCCGGCCGGGAGGACTTCTCCCCCCAGGCCTACCATGCGCTGGCGCGGCAGCATGCCGGAGAGGCCGAGGACACCGGGCTGCGCGCCGTGCCCACGCCCTTGGGATGGCGGCTGGATCTCCCGTTGGAGTGAGGTGCCAGGGGCAAGCCATGGCGAGGGCAAGAATTTGCCACCTCGCCTATGCTTGCGGCCATGGATGCTGTAGCCCGAATTTTGCTGATTGAGGATGATGAACGACTGGCCCAACTGGTGGCCGACGCGCTGCGCAAGGCCGGTTATGCGGTCGCGATCAGCGGCGATGGCGTGGCCGGGGAGGCGCTGGCCCGGCAGGAAATGTTTGACCTGGTCCTGCTGGACGGCCATCTGCCCGGCAAGGACGGTTTTGATGTGCTGCGGGATCTGCGCCGTGATTTCACCGGCCGCATCGTGATGCTGACCGCCCGCGACGACGACATCGACCAGGTGCTTGGGCTGGAGGGCGGCGCGGACGACTACATCACCAAGCCGGTGGCGCCGCGTGTGCTGTTGGCGCGCATCAAGGCCCTGCTGCGCCGCGATGTGGTCCCTGCGGCCCAGCCGGTCGGTGAAGCGCTGCATTTCGGTCCGTTGACGCTGCTGCCGCAATCCCGCGAACTGCGGCTGAACGGAGAGCCGGTCCCCCTGACCACGGCGGAATACGAGCTGCTGCACTTCCTGGCGCAACGCGCCGGCCAGGTGGTGAGTCGGGATGACATCATGCAAAACCTGCGGGGCCTGGAATTTGACGGGCTGGATCGCGCCATCGACGCGCGCATCTCGCGCCTGCGCAAGAAGATCGGTGACGACGCACATTCGCCCTCACGCATCAAGACGGTCCGCGGGCAGGGTTATCTGTTCGCCATCGATTGATGGCCGCGCTGTCACTACGGACCTCGCTGCTGAGGATTGCGCTGGGTCTGGGGCTCGCCGTGCTGGCGCTGGCCTTGCTGGTGGAGGGCCTGGTGCTGGTGGGGGCCTCCGAAGTCACCGACAACTACGTGCGCAGCTTCATGCGCGGCACGGTGGACCTGCTGGTGCGAGACCTGGCACCGCTGGATCCGTCCGCCCGGCGTGAACGTGTGAAGGCGCTGGACGCGCAGTTCGACTACCCGGTGCGGCTGATTCCGGTGGAAGTGGCCCGGCTGTCCGCGGATCAGCGGGCACGCGTGGCGCGCGGGGAGGTCATCGTCACCGGTTTCAATCGTCGCATCTACGCAGCCCTTCCCGGCGAGCCGGATCAATTGCTGCTGCTGGGGCCGCTGGATTCCCGGCGGGGCGGAGAGCTGCCCAAGGAGCTGGCGTCCCAACTGGCGGTGGCGGTGGTGCTGGCCCTGGCCGTCGCCGTGCTGGCCTGGTGGCAGCTGCGGCCCTTGTGGCGCGATCTGCGTGGCCTGCAGCGGGCCGCTGAACGCTTGAGCGCAGGTCGGCTGGACACGGAACTGCCGGTGCTGCAGAGCCGGCTGTTTGCGCCGGTGGTGGTGGCCAGCCGGGCGATGCTGGAGCGTCTGGCGACGGCCCTGGCGACTCAACGCGAAATGACGGGGGCGATCTCGCATGAACTGCGCACGCCGTTGGCGCGCTTGCGCTTCGCGATCGATGCGCTGGTGGATGAGGACGACCGATCGGCGCGCGAGCAGGCAGTACAAGCCTGTGAACGCGACATCGATGAGCTGGATGGGCTGATCGACGTCAGCCTGACGGCCGCCCGCATGGACATGGGCGCGATGCAGCCCGAGCTGATTCGCGGGGACCTGGGGGAGCTGCTGACGCAGGAGGCCCGGTCGCTGGAGCCACTGATGGACGGCAAGCTGCTGGAGCTGGATGTACGCCTGGAGGCGCCGGTGTCCTTCGATCCCCGCCTGGTGCCCTATGCGTTGCGCAACGGCCTGCGCAACGCCGCGCGGCATGCGCGCTCGCGGGTGCATCTCTCCGCCTGGGTGGAGGCTGGCCAGTTGTGGATGGCCATTGATGATGATGGCGAGGGCGTGCCGCCCGCGCTGCGCGAAGCCGCCTTCGAGCCGTTCAAGCGCCTGGAGAAGAACCCGCGCACGGGCACCCGGGGGTTTGGCCTGGGCTTGTCCATCGTGCGGCATGTGGCCCAGGCCCACGGCGGCCAGGCCCGGCTCGGGGAAGCGCCCCGGCTGGGCGGCGCGCGGCTGCTGCTGCATTGGCCGGTCGGCGGCCCTTGACAGTCGGCCGGCGCGAAGGCCTCACCGCCGGTGCCAGGTCTTTCGTCAAGCATTGCAAAGCGCGCTGGCGCACGCTGTCATCAACCGTCACAAAGCCCCTCAAGAGGCGCCACAGACAGGGAAGACCCTGACTCCCAGAATGAGCCCATGTCGAAAGCGAACTCCACCAGGTCTCCGGTGGCGCAAGACGACAGGAAACCCCGGCGTCCCAACGCGGATCACATCGATCAGCAGCAGACGCATAGCTCTGAAGGAGAGTCCAGATGAACCGCAACAACAACACTGTCGTTTCGAATGGCAAGAAGGCCGGCCTGCTGGCTACCGCTGCAGTGGCACTGACCCTGGGCTCGGGCCTGGCCATGGCGGCTGACACCCCTTATTACATCGGTGGTGACGTCGGCAAGGCCAGCCAGCGTGTCGACGGCAACGCCCAGAAGCGTTCCAGCGACAGCTACAGCATCTTTGGTGGCTACAAGCTGAATGAGAACTTCGCTGTGGAAGCGGCCTATACCGACCTCGGCAAGATCGACTTCGGCGGCGTGAGCACCAAGAACAAGGTCTACTCGCTGGACGGTATTGCCCGCGCACCGCTGGGCAACAACTTCGGCCTGTACGGCAAGGTGGGTGTCGCTTACGCGCAGCGTGACTACTCGGCCGGCCTGGGCGACGATCACAAGACCGGCCTGAAGCTGGGTGTGGGCGTGGACTACGCGCTGACGAAGAATGTCTCGCTGCGTGCCGAAGCCACCCGCTTCAACAACATGCCGGATGCCAACGGGTTCAACAAGAAGGTGGACCGCCTGGGAATGGGTCTGGCCTACCAGTTCTGATGAACCTGCAGTGATCAAGCAGTTCTGATGCTCTGACCAGGCATCAGCGCCGTCCGGACACGCTCCTGAGCGACGTTCCTCTCCCTCCCCCAATGCCGGACGGTGATGGGCGGTGCCTTCCCAGGCACCGCCCTTTTTTGATTGGAGCGCGGAAAACCGCCGCAGCGGCTTCCGTGTGGTCAGCGAATCTTCAAATACGACGTGCCAGCGTCTCGGCCTTGCCCGTGTAGGTGGCCGGGCTCATGGCCAGCAGACGCTGCTTTTCCGCTTCCGGCAGTTCCAGGCCCTGCACGAATTCGCGGATGGCTTCGGCCGTGATGGCCTTGCCGCGCGTAAGTTCCTTCAGGCGTTCATACGGGTTGGGCAGCGCGTAGCGGCGCATCACCGTCTGGATGGGCTCGGCCAGCACTTCCCAGGCGGCATCCAGGTCGGCTTCCAGCGCGGCCGGGTTCAGTTCCAGCTTGTCCAGACCCTTGCTGAGCGAGTCATAACCCAGCAGGGCATACCCCAGCGCCACGCCCATGTTGCGCAGCACGGTGGAGTCGGTCAGGTCGCGCTGCCAGCGGCTGATCGGCAGCTTCTGGCTCAGGTGCGTCAGCACCGCATTGGCCAGGCCGAAATTACCCTCGGCATTTTCGAAGTCGATCGGGTTGACCTTGTGCGGCATGGTGGACGAACCGATTTCGCCGGCCTTGGTCCGCTGCTTGAAGTAGCCCAGCGACACATAACCCCACACGTCGCGAGACCAGTCGATCAGGATGGTGTTGGCCCGGGTGACCGCGTCGAACAGCTCGGCCATGTAGTCGTGCGGCTCGATCTGGATCGTGTAGGCATTGAAGCTCAGGCCCAGTTGCTGCTCGATGACACGCTGGCTGAAGGCTTCCCAATCGGTGTCGGGATACGCCGACAGATGGGCGTTGTAGTTGCCGACGGCGCCATTCATCTTGGCCAGCAGCTTCACCTCGGCGATGACGGTGCGGGTGCGACGCAGGCGTGCCACCACGTTGGCGATTTCCTTGCCGACGGTCGTGGGGCTGGCGGTCTGGCCATGGGTGCGGCTGAGCATCGGCGCGGCCGCCATGGCCTGGGCCATTTCGGTGAGCTTGCTGATGACGCGGTCCAGCGCCGGCAGGATCACCTGCTCGCGGGCGGCCTTCAGCATCAGGCCGTGGCTGGTGTTGTTGATGTCTTCGCTGGTGCAGGCAAAGTGCACGAACTCGCCAGCGGCTTGCAGTTCGTCCTTGCCAGCGAACTGCTGCTTGATCCAGTACTCGACCGCCTTCACGTCATGGTTGGTGGTCTTTTCGATGTCCTTGATCGCCTGCGCATCGGTGTCGCTGAACTGGCTCACCAGACCGCGCAGGAAGCTGCGCGAGGCGTCGGACAGCGGCTTGAACTCGGCCAGGCCCGCATCGGACAAAGCGATGAACCACTCGATTTCCACCTGCACCCGGCGGTGCATCAGCCCGAATTCGGACAGCAGCGGGCGGAGCGACCCCATGCGCGAGGCGTAGCGGCCATCCAGGGGCGACAAGGCGGTAAGGGCGGAGAGATTCATGGCAGTTGGGCTCGGGGCCGCGGCTGGGGCAAACCCGTAGATTCTACAGAGGCGGCTCGCGGCCTTGTCCTGTGGTTTCTGGCACGTTCCTGGTGCGCCCGCGCGGGCCGGGGGCGAGTGAGCCGCGACAATAGCCTCGCAGTCCAGACAATCTTGCATGAGGGATGGGATGAGGTTGAACCCGAGGTCCGGCGCTGCGCCGGCAGTGAACGTGAAGACATCCGAACCGAGCGGCCCCCACACCAAGCTGCGGGGCATGCCGCTCTGGATGCGCGGCGCCCAGGGCTGCGTGGTGGTCCTGGCC
The DNA here is from genome assembly GCF_026625885.1 of Roseateles sp. SL47. Classification (NCBI taxonomy): domain Bacteria; kingdom Pseudomonadati; phylum Pseudomonadota; class Betaproteobacteria; order Burkholderiales; family Sphaerotilaceae; genus Roseateles; species Roseateles sp. SL47. The sequence continues at coordinate 1,525,986 of NZ_CP113068.1, forward strand.
ACCGCTGCCTTGCTGACGGCCTGCCAGAAGCCCGCCGACTCCGCCGCCGCCAGCCCGGCGCCCGCCGTGGCCGCCTCCGCCAGCCCGACGGCCAGCGCGACGCTGCTCAGCCAGTCGGACCAGCTGCTGGCCCGTTACCGGCAGATGATCGTGCTGATGGATGGCGAGGCCAGTCTCAAGGCGTCGGAACGGGAGGCCGTCCATGCGGTGGGCCTGCTGCTGTTCCATGACATGCAGGACAGCCTTCAGGCGCTTGTGGCCACCGCGACCGCTCAAGGCCAGGACCCGGCGGGCCTGGCGGCGCTGGGCCAATTGCTCGACCGTATCGAGACGGAACCCACCTGGTTCGATGCCGACCGGCTGGCATTCAAGGAATTCCTGACCCAGTTGGAACAGGGTTTTTCCACATCCCAAAGCATCACTGGCCTGAAACTTGCCAAGCGCGCCCATGAAGATCTGGCGGTGCTGGCCGAGGTGGAGCAGGCCTACGAACAGGAGCTGCGCGACACCTTCGGCCGCTTTGCCCAGCGTGGGATCACGCTCAAGCGGGAGAAGTGGACCGACTATGTGACCAAGCTCAAGACGGTCTACACCCGTGACGGCATCCTGAAGGACTACGCCACCATCCTGCCGGCGCTGCAGGCGCGTCCGTCGGATTCACCCGCCAGTGGCAGCGCGTTCACGGAGGCGGCTGCTGCCAGCGCTGCGGGCACCGGTGGCGCCACCCGGGGGGCGACCAAGGAAGAGCGCGAGCTGTTTGGCCGGCAACTGCCGCCCAAGACGGTGCTGTTGACCTTCGATGACGGCCCCCATCCGCGCTACACCGACGAAATCCTGGAGATCCTCAAGCGCTACCAGGCCCCGGCCGTGTTCTTCGAACTGGGCCGCAACCTCGGCACGGTGGACGCCAAGGGCCAGATCAAGCCCGGTCCCGGTGTGCAGGTCGCAAAGCGCGTGCTGGCGGCCGGGCATCCGATTGCCAATCACAGCTTCACCCATGGTGTGATGTCCAAGTTCCAGCTGGAGCAGGTCAAGCAGGAGGCCAGCCAGACGGAAGCCCTGCTGGATGCAGCCGGGCGCGCCGGTCAGCCCTTGTTTCGATTTCCCTATGGCGCGCGCAATGACACCGCGCTGGGTGTGATCGAGGGGCTGAAGCTCCGGTCGATGATGTGGAACGTGGACTCGCTGGACTGGTCCGACCCCATCCCCAAATCCATTGCGGCGCGGGTGATGAACGAGCTGTCCAAGCAGCAGCGCGGCATTGTGCTGTTCCACGACATCCATGCCCGCACCGTTGAGGCCTTGCCGCTGGTGCTGGATCAGCTCAAGGCCGAGGGCTATCGCTTTGCCACATGGAAAGATGGCCGCATCGAACCGCTGGCGGCCACCACCGAACCTCAGGCGCCGGATCTGACCGGGGCCAATCTTTATCGCGACAGTTATGCCCTGGTGATCGGCATCGACCAATACCAGCGCTGGCCGCGCCTGCAGCACGCGGTGCGCGATGCCCAGGCGTTGCGCGACACGCTGCAGACGCAGTTCGGCTTTCGTGCGGACAACATCACCACCCTCACGGACGGCGATGCCACGCGGGCCAACATCCTGCGCGCCCTCAACGGACTGGCCCGTGACAAGGCCGGCCAGCCGCGCTTGAAGCGGGACGACCGGGTGTTTGTTTTCTTTGCCGGCCACGGCAGCACACGCCGCCTGCCGAGCGGCCGCGATGTGGGCTACATCATTCCGGTGGATGCCGGCACGGATGACCTCCAGACCGATGCGATCGCCATGCCGCAGCTGCAGGAGCTGAGCGAAGCGCTGCCCGCCAAGCATGCATTCTTTGTGATTGATGCCTGCTATTCTGGCCTGGGCCTGACGCGGGGCGGGGCCCCCGCGAGCAACAACTTCGTGCGGGACAACGCCCGTCGGCTGGGCCGCCAGATGATGACGGCCGGCGGGGCGGATCAGCAGGTGGCAGACGACGGCCCGGGCGGGCATTCGGTCTTCACCTGGACCTTGCTGCAGGCCTTGTCCGGCAAGGCGGATCTCAATGGAGATGGGCTGATCACGGCCACCGAACTGGCCGCTTATGTGGCGCCGGCGGTGTCGGCCATTGCGCATCAGACACCGGCCTTCGGCAGCCTGCCGGGCTCTGAAGGCGGTGAGTTCATCTTCGAACTGGCCTCTGCGCCGGAGCAGGCCCTGAGCACCACCAGCGCACAGCTGGATGTGCAGGCCAGTGCGCTGGCCAAGCGTGCGGATGAAGCCCGCAATGCGCAGTTGCAGCCCTTGGCCGCGGCCAGCGCGGTGGCGGGAGGAACGGGCACGACGTCCGGTCCCACCGGACCCGCCGGACCGATGGCGACCGCCAGTGCGGCCGCGGTGCAGGTGACGGTGAAGGGCCTGGACGGCAAGGACACGGCGATTGCGACCAGCGCCACTGCTGCGCCGATGAGCGCGCGTGTGGCGGCGCAACGTGCCAACGACCGTGGCCTGCAGCTCTACAAGGAGCGCCGATACGAAGAGGCGGAAGCGGCCTTCACCGAGGCGCTGAAGCTGCAGCCGAAATTCGCGCTGGCGGCCAACAACCTTGGGTTCATCTACTTCAAGCGCAATAAGCCGGTGGAAGCGGCACGTTGGTATCGCAAGGCCATCGAGATGGATGGCAGCCGTGCGCTGGCGCATCTGAACCTGGGGGATGCCTTGCTGCTGGCGGGAGAGGACAAGGACGCGCAAGCGGCCTATGCCAGCTTCATCGAGTTGTCGCCCACGCATCCTCGGGTGGCGGAGCTCAAGGCCTGGCTGGCTCAGCCCGATGCCGCCCATCGGCCGCAGCCGCCGCGCTGAGGGACCGGGATGAAGCCCGCAGACCTGTGAAGTCCGGATGAAACGCCGTCGCTTCGTGCGACGGCGCCAGGGTTGTCCCGGATGTGAGGGACGTCTGCCTGCTGCTTAATCCGCTCTTCCCTGTTTCAAACGCTGGTTTTCACGTCCGTTCCATGGCCTCCCTGGCTTCCGATGGCGTCGCACCGCGCCTGACACGAGTGCATCAGATCGAGCCCCTCGCCTGGGCCCCCTTGCTTGCCGCCAGTGAGGCGGAAGGCTGGCGCATGCTCAGCCGGTTGATGGACGAATGGCGCAGCGGTGCCAATCGCTACGACCAGCCCGGCGAGTCGCTATGGGCCTGGCTGGACGCACGAGGTTTTGTCATCGCCGTCGGCGGCCTGAATGTGGAACCCGCCCCGGGCCGGCCAGGCACCGGCCGCATGCGCCGCTTTTATGTGCATCCGGGCTGGCGCGGCCATGGTCTGGCACGGCGGCTGGTGGCCGCGGTGCTGGCCAGTGCCCAGGGACATTTCAGCCGTCTGCATGTGAATTGCGAAAGTTCGCAGTCGGCAGCGTTCTGGTCCCGCTGCGGATTTACCGCCATTGCTGCTGATTCGGCATCGATGAGCCGACCGTCGCTCTACACCCACGTTCGGCTGCTGCCGCAGTTGCAGCCGCAGATGCGCTGAAGTCCGGCAGATCACCGGGGCCGGCGTCGCCTGCGCCCCGGCCCGTTGTTCAAGGCCCGTGTCTCACCGCCAGCCGGACCGGTCCGTCTGTCCAGGTGCATGGGCTCAGGGCCAGTGTTTCGCAAACACCGCCGCCACCTCCGGCAGGGCCTCGATGCGCTTGAGCAATGCGAAGAACGCGGGCCGGTGCTGCTCCAGATGGGGCCGCGTGCCGGACCACTTCGACACGATCACCGCCATGGCGTCCAGGGCCCCTGGGCGTTCGCCGCTGAGCCAGGGCCTCCCTGGGAACTGGTCGGCGAACATCTCCCAGTGCAAATGCAGCCGTTGCATCGCCCCCTGCTTGATGGCCTCACGGGCTGCCGGCGCCTCGCTGGTGGTGAAGCGTTCCGGGAAATCGATGATGGTGATCTGGCTGTAGCAGTTGGCAGCGATGAACACCAGCCCGCGCAGGATTTGATCCCGCTGGTCGTCGTCCTGGCTCAGCAGTCCGGACGCCGGGAACCGCAGCCCCAGATGCATCAGGATGGCCGCGCTTTCAGTGAGCACCTGGCCGGACGGCGTCTGCAGCGTGGGAATCTGCATCAGCGGATTCACCTGCTTTAATTGTTCGCGCGCTGACTCCGGTTCCCAGGACGAGGCATGCACCAGCCGGCAGTGCTGGCCGCACCATGCCATCGCGATCTCGACGATGGCCGACCCTGATCCTTTCGTGCCATAGAGCACATATGCCGGCGCAGAAGCGCCTGGGGCCGGGGCGGAGGCAGAGGGCGGGGGGCTTGCAGCGGGCGTGTTCATGCGCCGAGTTTAGGCAGCTCCCGCGGCTGGCGCAGGAGTGTGCGTCCCCCCGGATGGAGCGACAAGCCACCTAAATGGGTGAATGACAGACGTTGTTTCAAGGCCTCAGTCCCGAGGGGCGACTCGCTAGAATCGGTCCAGGCATCCCGAGGTTGTTGGTCCGGATACGAATGAAACTCATCGGTTCACTCACCAGTCCCTATGTCCGCAAGGTCCGCATCGTCATGGCGGAAAAGAAGCTCGACTATCAATTCGAGCTGGAGGATGTCTGGGGCAGCGACAACATCCTCAAGATCAACCCGCTGGGCAAGGTGCCCTGTCTGGTCATGGAAGGTCAGGACTCGATCACCGGCGCGGTGTTCGACTCGCGTGTGATCGTGGAATATGTGGACACGCTGTCCCCCGTGGGCAAGCTGATTCCCGAGCGTGGGCGCGAGCGCTGCGAGGTGCGCACGTGGGAAGCGCTGGCGGACGGCCTGCTGGACGCCTGTCTGGCTGCCCGCATGGAAGAAACCTGGAGCGGCCGTACCGATGCCGAGCGCAGCGCTGCCTGGGTGCAGCGGCAAATGTCCAAGGTGTATGCGTCGTTGCAGGCCATGGCGCACGGCTTGGGCGAAAAGAACTGGTGCTCCGGCAACCATTTCACCCTGGCGGACATTTCGCTGGGCTGTGCCCTCGGTTACCTGGATTTCCGCTTTCCCGCCATCGACTGGCGGTCCAGCCATCCCAACCTGGCGCGCCACTTCGACAAGCTGATGACCCGCAGCAGCTTCCAGGACTCGACGCCGCCAGCAGCGGCCTGAGTCGCTGCTGTCCGGTGCGCCCATGGCGCCAATCGCGCTCATGGCGCTCATTCCGCTCATCGCGCCTTGAGTGCGGTGAGCACCGTGAGCACCGTGAGTGCCTTGCGCCCTTCCTCAGCACGCCCCGTTCGAGCACTCTGGTCGCGCCGCGCACAATCGCGCACCCCTCGTACGCTGCCTCTTTTCGCACCCATCCGAACCCATCCACCCCCCCCCCGTTCGCCCCGTGCGCCCCGTGCGCCGCTCCCGGCGCTTGGCGCCCGGCACACCGAGCGGCAGTGGCCCTGGTGTCGACCATGACCAGTGGCAGCAGCCAAGAGCTTGATGCATTCTGGGTTCACAATCAACGCATTGCGCCCACTCACCAGGCGCCTGACCTTCCAGGGAGGATTGAATGGGATTGAAAGCCGTGTTTTCACCGGTGGGCCGCTTCTTTCGCGGCGTCTGGTGGTTGGTGGACGGGACGCGCCGAGTGGTGCTCAACCTGTTGTTTCTGATTCTGATCATTGCGCTGCTGTGGTCCATCTTCTCTCGCGGCAAGGGTTTGCAGTCCCAGACCACGCTGGTGCTGGACATCCAGGGCGATGTGGTGGAGCAGTTCTCCGGCTCGGCGCGCGACCAGGCCATGGCCCAGCTCAAGGGTGAGAGCCGCTCGCAGACCCGTTTGCGTGACCTGCTTGCGGTGCTGGATGCCGCCGCCAAGGACGACAAGATCGTGCAGGTCTTTCTGGACCTGGACCACATGGGCAGCGCCTCGCCGGCCACCTTGCATGAATTGCAGGCGGCGCTGACCCGCTTCAAGGAAAGCAAGAAGCCGGTGGTGGCTTTTGCCAACAACTACGACCAGCGCAGCTACTACCTCGCGGCTCAGGCCAACGAGGTGTATGTGCACCCGATGGGTAACGTGCAGATCGAGGGGTATGGGCGCTACCGCAACTACTACAAGGACGCGCTGGACCGCCTGGGGATCTCCGCCAATGTGATGCGGGTCGGCACGTACAAGAATTTCGCCGAACCTTATTTCGCCAACGCACCGTCGCAAGCCTCCATCGAGGCGGAGAGCTATCTCTACGATGAACTGTGGGCGCGTTACCAGCTGGAGGTCGAAAAGGCCCGCAAGCTGGAAAAGGGATCGATTGCCAAAGCCATCGAGGAACTGCCGCAGCGCCTGGCGGCCGTGGGCGGTGACAGCGGCAAGCTGGCGCTGCAGGAAAAGCTGGTGGATGGTCTGAAGACCCGTGACCAGGTGGACCTGTTGCTGGAACAGCGCGGGGCCAAGGACGACAAGCAACTGCGCGCCATTCCGATGGGGGCTTATGTGGCCCAGTTGACGCCGAAGCTGCCAAAACCGGAAGGCCAGGTCGGCATCATCGTGGCCGAGGGCGAGATCGTGGATGGTCAGGCCTCCCCCGGCCGGATTGGTGGGGAGTCCACCTCGGCGCTGATTCGTCAGGCGCGTCAGGACGACAAGATCAAGGCTGTGGTGCTGCGTGTGAACTCGCCGGGTGGCAGCGCATTTGCGTCGGAACTGGTGCGCCGCGAGCTGGAGCTGACACGCGCGGTCGGCAAGCCGGTGGTGGTGTCGATGGGCGGTGTGGCCGCTTCGGGCGGCTACTGGATCTCCATGTCGTCGGACGAAGTGATTGCGGACCCGTCCACCATCACCGGTTCGATCGGTGTGGTGAGTATGCTGCCCACTGGCGAGAAGCTGATGGACAAGCTGTCCATCCACACCGGGGGCTACACCACGACCTGGTTGGCCAACGGCTATGACCCGCGTCGCCCGCTGGATCCCCGCATGGCGGCGGTGGTGCAGTCGTCCATCGAGCACACCTATGCGGAATTCACCGGCCGTGCGGCCACTGCTCGCAAGAAGACGGCGGCGCAGATTGATGCGGTGGGTCAAGGCCGGGTGTGGACGGGTTCGCAGGCCCTGGAGCGAGGGCTGGTGGACAAGATGGGTCTGCTGGGTGATGCGATCGCCAGTGCGGCCAAGCGTGCCAACCTGGGCGATGACCCGACGGTGACGTATGTGGAAACGGAACGTGGCCGTCTGGAGCGTCTGATTTCCGGGCTGACCGATGCGGCCATGCCGTCGGTGCGGAGCGAGGTGCTGAAGGCGCTGGGCGGTATCCCGCAACTGCCGGCGCCGCTGCAGGAGGCGCAGACCGACATGACCTGGCTGGCTGAACAAGCCCAGCCCAGCACCAAGGCCGGTGCCACCCGCGCACCGGTGAAGGCGATCGCTCATTGCTTGTGTGGGGGGTTTTAGGGGCCCCCGGTTTCCTGCGCCTAAGGCGCAGGAAACACGCCCCCCGAGGGGGCTAGGGGCCGCCTTGGGGCGGCCCGGCGCCGGCCCCCCGCGCTGACGGATAGCCCCGCTGGGACGGCGCTGCGCGCGTCCGGCGCGACTGAGTGCCACCAGGAGCGGTGAAGAGGGGCTGGGGATCAGGTGTGGTCGCCTTGGGACGGCCCGGCGGCGGCCCCCTCGCTGACGGATAGCCCCGCTGGGACGGCGCTGTGCGCGTCCGGCGCGACTGAGTGCCACCAGGAGCGGTGAAGGGGCGGTGGGGGTATACTGGTTTTGCGCCGATTTGTCCGGCTTGCGGGCGCACAAAAAATACAGCTAAAGGGGGACATCCGAACTGCGTCTAGCCCGGTGTTCCGCTTCAAGCAGCGGCGCCGGGTTTTTTCGTTGGACGAGGTGTTTTATGGGTTCAGTCGGTGACGTCACACCGCAGCGACTCCTGTTTGACCAGCCCCTGCCCCTGCGCAGTGGCGCCAGCATCGCTGACTACGAGCTGATGGTCGAAACCTATGGCAAGCTCAACCAGGACCGGTCCAACGCCGTGCTGGTGTGCCACGCGCTGAATGCCAGCCACCATGTCGCGGGCACCTACGCCGGCATGGACAAGAGCGAAGGCTGGTGGGACAACCTCGTCGGGCCCGGCAAACCGCTGGATACCGACAAGTTTTTTGTCATCGGCATCAATAACCTCGGCTCCTGCTTCGGGTCCACCGGCCCGATGCACCTGAATCCCGCCACGGGTCGCGTCTACGGCGCCGATTTCCCGGTCGTCACCGTGCATGACTGGGTCGATGCCCAGGCCCGCGTGCTGGACCGCTTCGGCATCCAGCAGCTCGCGGCCGTGCTCGGCGGCTCCCTGGGCGGCATGCAGGCGCTGGACTGGTCGCTGCGGTATCCCCAACGCATGCGCCACTGCATCGCCGTGGCCACCGCCCCCAGCCTTTCCGCCCAGAACATCGCCTTCAACGAAGTGGCCCGCCGCGCCATCATCACCGACCCGGAATTCCACGACGGCTTCTTCTACGAGCACAGCGTGGTGCCCCGTCGCGGCCTGCGGGTGGCCCGGATGATCGGCCACATCACCTACCTCAGCGACGATGTGATGGAGCAGAAATTCGGCCGCCAGATGCGCGCCGCCGAGTTGGGCTACTCCACCCACGACATCGAATTCCAGATCGAAAGCTACCTGCGCTACCAGGGCGATAAGTTCAGCGAGTATTTCGATGCCAATACCTATCTGCTGATCACCCGCGCACTGGATTACTTCGATCCCGCCCGTGCCCACGGGGGCGACCTGAGCCGCACCTTCGCCAGCGCCTTGTGCAACTATCTGGTGGTGAGCTTCACCACCGACTGGCGCTTCTCACCCGCGCGCTCGCGCGAGATCGTCAAGGCGCTGCTGGACAACCGCCGCGACGTCTCCTACGCCGAGATCGACGCGCCGCACGGCCACGATGCGTTCCTGCTGGATGACCCGCGCTATCACGGCGTGCTGAAAGCCTATTTCGACCGTATTGCCAACGAGCTCCAGGGAGGCCGGGCATGAGCGACCGCGCTGTGATGCAGATGATCGCGGACCTGGTGCCGGCCGGCTCTCGTGTGCTGGACCTGGGCTGCGGCACCGGCGAGCTGCTGGCCCATCTGCAGTCCACCAAGGGCTGTACCGGTTATGGGGTGGAGCTGAACGACAGCAATGTGCTGGCCTGCGCCCAGCGTGGCGTCAATGTGATCCAGCTCAACCTGGAAGAAGGCCTGGCCATCTTCGAGGACCAGAGCTTCGATGTGGTGCTGCAGCTGGAAACCCTCCAGAACCTGCGCAATACCGAGGCCATGCTGCGGGAGACCGCTCGGGTGGGCCGCATCGGCATCGTCAGCTTCCCCAACTTTGCCCATTGGCCCAACCGGCTGCAGGTGCTCACCGGGCGCATGCCAGTGACGCGCGTCCTGCCTTACCAGTGGTACGACACGCCCAACATCCGCGTGGGCACCTATGCCGACTTCGAAGTGCTGGCACGCAAGTGCGGGCTGCGGGTGCTGGACAGCTTCGGCGTGCAGTCCGGCCGTGCGGTCCGCACGCTGCCGAACCTGCGGGCCAGCATGGCCGTGTTCAAGTTCGATCGGCAGTGAAGGGCCGGCCAAGGGCTGGCGCAGGACCGGGTTCCGCAGGGCCGCCGTGAGTCCCATCACAGGCCGTGGTCAGTCTTCGTATCGGCCGAGTCGCACCATGGTCTGGCCGCCCCGGCCAGGCCGCATCATCGGCATGATCAGTACGCAGTCGTCGTGCGGTGTACGCCACTGCTGACCGTCGTCTTCCGCGAGCAGGGTGCCGGCCCTCGGAATCTCCAGCAGATGGTGCACCGGCTGGGTGAAACGGAAAGCCGCCGTGCGAGCCGTGATGCCCTGGCCCACCCGCACCAGCCGCTGCCGCTGCGGCGGCGCGCAGCGCAGGTGCTGTGTCGCCCAGGCCCCCTCCACCAGACCGGCGTGGCGCAGGAAACGCAGGCAAACGTCCAGGGCCATGTCGGCGGAGGTCGTCTCCCAATGGGCACCGCATTCCACCAGCACCGCCTGGCGGGGGCTGAGAGGGTCCGCGAACCCACCGCGGTCGATCAGGCGCAGCCCGGCGGCATGGCCGGTGTCCACCAGCAGCGTGGCCGGCTGCCCCAGCGCCCGGGCCAGCGGCACGCTTTTATCGGTCATGCCGCAGATGGTCAGGGCAGGGGCGCCGGGCTCCTGCATCGAATGCAGGTCCAGGAGCAGGTCGGCGCCGTCGATGAAGGGGCGCAGTTCACGGGCCCGGCGCAATTCCACCGAGGTCCGGGGACCCAGCAGCACGCTGTCATCCCAGACGCGGTTCATGTCTTCATCCACATACCGCGATACAAACGGCTGGGCCGCGTCGAACTGCTGGAAGGCCTGCACATTCGCAAAGGCCATCACCAGCTGCCCCCGCAGCGGCCGGACGTCGTGGCGCAGCAGCCAGTCCAGCGCCAGGGCGCCACACAGCTCATTGCCATGGGTCAGGGCCTGCAGCATCACCGTGGGCCCGGGCTGGCCGGAATCGCGCAAGTGGACGTGGTCCACCCCCGTGCCTCCGTCCCGCCATCGGCGCAGGTCCGGGGGTACCAGCGCCACCGGAGGCGGTTCACCCTCTGCGGCCAGGGCAGGATGCAGCAATTGCCCATCCGGGGAATCACTGGGCGAAACAGCAGCAACAGAACGGTCAGGAGGTGACGGACCCATGGCGAGGGATCCTACACTTCCACCTATGAGAACACTGACCGGCCATGACGGCCTGCCCCTGCATTGGCGTGAATGGGGCGCAGACCCCGCCCAACGTTCGCAGGGCACCCTTCTGATCGTTCACGGCCTCGGCGAGCACATCGGCCGTTATGACCACGTCGCCCGGCGCCTCAATGCCTGGGGTTGGCAGGTGGTGGGATATGACCAGCGCGGTCACGGCGCATCCGGCGGTGCGCGTGGAGACATTCCCGAATCCGACAGCCTGCAGCGAGACCTGTCCTGCGCGATTGATGCCGTGCGCAGCGATGCCCGCATGAACCAGGGCCCGCTGGTACTGCTGGGCCACAGCATGGGCGGGGCCGTGGCGGCCAGTTTCGTGGCCGGCGCCCTGGTGCCGACCGAATGGTCCCGGCTGGTGGATGGCCTGGTGCTCAGTTCCCCGGCGCTGGATGTGGGCATGTCCCTGGTGCAGCGCGGCCTGCTGGCCACCACGCTGCCGCTGGTGCCGCATGTGGCAGTGGGCAACGGGCTGAACCCGGCCTGGATATCCCGGGACCCGGCGGTGGTGGCGGCCTACAAGGACGACCCGCTGGTGCATAACCGCATCACGCCCATGCTGGCCAGGATGTTGGCGGACACCGGCCCGGCGCTGATGCCGCATGCCGCCCGCTGGCCGGTGCCCACCCTGCTGATGTGGGCCGGTGCGGACCGCTGTGTGGCCCCGTCCGGCAGTGCGAACTTCGCCGCTGCCGCCCGCAAGACCGGGGACGGGTCCGGCGTCGAAGCCGAACTGTTCGAGGGCCTGTTCCATGAAATCTTCAACGAGCCCGAGCAGGACCAGGTCTTTGCCCGCCTGAACTCCTGGCTGGCCGCCCGCTTCTAAAATCGACACCCTCACCAAGGCGGCCGCACCGGCCGCGCAGGAGCCTCTCATGAACGCACGTGATCCGTCGTTGCCGCTGCAAGCCGATGAAGTGAGCGCCCTGGGCGCCTTTGCCGAACAGGTCTGGGACGAGGAAATCGTTCCCGCCCTGACCGACTACATCGCCATCCCGGCCAAAAGCCCGATGTTCGATGCCAACTGGGAGGCCAACGGCTACATCGATCGCGTCGTGCGGGATGCCGCCACCTGGGTGGAAAGCAAGAAGGTCCCCGGTCTGAAGCTGGAAGTGATCCGGCTGGCCGGCCGCACGCCGGTGATCTTCTTTGAACTGCCGGCCACCAAGTCGGGCAGCACCGACACCGTCTTGCTCTACGGCCACTTGGACAAACAGCCGGAATTCAACGGCTGGCGCAACGACCTGGGCCCCTGGACGCCCAAGTACGAGGACGGCAAGCTCTACGGCCGCGGCGGCGCTGACGATGGCTATGCCATCTACGCCTCGCTCACCGCGCTGATGGCGCTGGACCGCCAGGGCGTGCCCCGTCCCCGCTGCGTGGGCTTGATCGAAACCTGCGAGGAATCCGGGTCCTTCGACCTCCCCGCCTATGTGGATGTGCTCAAGGACCGCCTGGGCAATGTCTCCCTGGTGGTCTGCCTGGACTCCGGCGCGGGCGACTATGACCGCCTGTGGATGACCACCTCGCTGCGCGGCATGGTGTCCGGCGTGCTGAAGGTGGAAGTGCTGACCGAAGGCATCCACTCCGGCGATTCGTCCGGTGCCGTGCCGTCCTCGTTCCGCATCCTGCGGCATCTGCTGGACCGCCTGGAAGACTCCGGCACCGGTCGCCTGCTGCCGGAGAGTTTCCACTGCGAGATCCCTGGTGTGCGCCTGGAACAGGCCCGCGCCACCGCCGCCATCCTCAAGGAAGAGGTCTACAAGCGCATGCCGTGGGCTTGCGGTGCCGACGGTGGCCCGGTGCTGCCGGTGAGTGCCGACCCGGTGGAAGTGCTGCTGAACCGCACCTGGCGGCCGACGCTGTCGGTGGTGGGGGCGGAAGGCTTCCCCGAGCTGAAGAATGCCGGCAATGTGATGCGGCCCTACACCGCCTTCAAGCTGTCGCTGCGTCTGCCACCGCTGGTGGATGGCAATGAGGCGGCCCTGCGGCTGAAGACGCTGCTGGAGGACAACGCTCCCTACAACGCCAAGGTCAGCTTCGTGCCGGACGGCCGTGCCGGCGCGTATGGCGCCACCGGCTGGAACACGCCGGAACTGTCGCCCTGGCTCAGCCAGGTGCTGGAGGAGGCCAGCCAGGCCCACTTCCATGCGCCGGTGGGCTACATTGGTCAGGGTGGCACCATTCCGCTGATGGGCATGCTGCAGAAGAGCTTCCCGTCGGCACAGATGATGGTGTGCGGCGTGCTGGGCCCCAAGAGCAATGCACATGGCCCGAACGAGTTCCTGCACGTCCCCTATGGCAAGCGCCTGACCGCCGCAGTGGCCCAGGTGATCGCGGCCCACCCGTAAGGTCGTCGCCGGCCCGGCAGTGGGCCCGCACCGGCGGTCGGGGCGGCGCAGTGCATGGTGAGAGGAACGGCATGGACCAGGTCAGAGCCATGCGGGTGTTCACCCGCGTCATCGATGAGGGCAGCCTTGCCGGCGCCGCCCGTGCCCTGGACCTGGCCCCAGCCGTGGTCACCCGTCTGATCGCCGACCTGGAAGAGCATCTGGGCGCACGGCTGCTCAACCGCACCACTCGCCGCCTCTCGCTCACCGACGTGGGCGAGTCCTATCTGGAGCGCTGCCGTCGCATCCTCACCGACATCGAAGAAGCCGAGGCCCTGGCCTCGGCGGCGGTGAATGAGCCGCGTGGCAACCTGCGTGTGCTGATGCCACCCGCCATTGCGGTGCACCAACTGGCGCGCCACATGCAGCGCTTTCATGCGCGGTATCCGCATGTGAGCCTGGAACTGGCCGTGCCGGGCCCAGTGAGCGCCCTGGACGAAAGCTTCGACCTCACCGTCATCAGCACCCGGGCCGAGCTGCAGGGAGACTTCATCGCGCGGCGGCTGGCCCGTACCGAGGTGATTCTTTGTGCTGCGCCGGAATACCTGGCACGGCATGGACGGCCGGAGCATCCCTCCGAGCTCAAGCAGCATGCGCTGATGCTGCCGCCCATCCATGAGATGTCCCGGGGGGTGACCTTCGAGCGCTGCGGCCTGGACGGTCAGCCGCTGGAGAGCTACTTCACCATGCCCTCCCGGCCGGTGGTGGCCACAGCCTCGACCGACACCAAATATGCCTGCGCCCTGCATGGGCTGGGCATTGCCGGGCTGCCGTCCTTCGTGGCCGGTGACGCACTGGTGGAACACGCGCTGGAACGGGTGCTGCCCCAATGGCGGCTCTACAGCTTCACCTTGTGGGCCGCCATGCCCAGTCGCAAGTTCATGCCGGCCCGCACGCGGGCGTTCATGGACTTTCTGCTGGAGATCTTTGGCGGCAAGGATGAAGACCCCTGGCTGGCCGCAGCCGGTTGCCCCACCTCGCGCCCGGCGGCGCCGGAGGCGGATGCTGCGGCAGCCGTGCCGAGCGGCGATTGAGCCCCCACCGCCACCGCTGCCCTCACCGCAGCCCGTAGAAGCCGTTCAGCGCAGGCTGAACCCCGTCTGCAGCAACTGCGGTTGCAGGTCTTCCATCAAGCGCAGCAGCGGCGACAGCTCCACATAACGGGTGGCCGTCTTCACCACGTAGGCATAGAAGCGGGGCAGATCTTCCGCATAGTGCGGCTTGCCGTCCCGATGCTTCAGGCGGCAGAAGATGCCCAGGATCTTGAGATGGCGCTGCAGCACGGTCCATTCCAGCGCGCGCCAGAACAGTCCGAAGTCCAGGGCCATGTCGTGCGGGTCTTCGCCGTTGGCATCCATGCCAAACAGGCCGGCGCGACGCGCCCCCTCCCAATACCGCACCGCCCAGTCGAGCTCTTCAGCCTCCTCCCAGGAGAGGAAGGCATCCCGCAGCAGCGATCCGATGTCGTAGGTGATGGGGCCCAGCACCGCATCCTGGAAGTCCAGCACCCCGGGGTTGCCCTGGGTCGCATCGCAGACCATCAGGTTGCGCGCCATGTAGTCCCGGTGCATGGGCACCACCGGCTGCGTGGCGATGTTGGCGGCCAGCGCGGTGACGGTGCGGTCCCAGTAGCCTTGTTGTTGGGGTGTCCACTGCTTGCCGTGGTGGGTGACTACGCACCAGTCCACAAAAATCTGCAGTTCGCGGCGGACAAACGCCTCATCGAAGCGCGGCAGGTCCGGGGCGTTCCCCGCCTGGCCGCAGGACTGCCAGCGCAGCAGGGCGGTGGTGGCATCGCGCATCAGGGCCTGGGCGGCGGGCAAGTCCTGCGCTTGCTGGGCCTGGCGCAAGGCCTGCAAATAACTGGTGCTGCCCAGGTCTTCGAGCAGGGCAAAACCCAGTGCCTCGTCATGGGCGTGAATGGTGGGCACATGCAGACCACAAGCCGCCATCTGGAGACCGACCGCCACAAACGGCGCCACCTGATTGGGGGTGGCAGGCGCATCCATGATGATGAAACTGTGGCCGGCCTGCGCCTGGATGCGCAGATAACGGCGGCTGCTGGCGTCGCTGCTGGCGCAGGCCAAGGTCTGCGGCAACAGGCCGTGCGGGCCCACCAGCGGGGCCAACCACTGCTCAAAGAGGGTGGCGCGCTGCGGGTCTGGCCAGATTTCCGGTGGGGCGGAATGTGTCATCGAGGAAAAGTTCAAGCGTGAGGGAGGGCGCTGCCACCGATACCAGCGTAGTCCCGTGCCGGCGCGGCCGCCAGCCTCGTGGATAATGATTCTACAAACCCTGGGCAGCGCCTCGCGTTCCGCGTGGCTGCCTGACTTTCGCAAGACGCCGCCCTGCTTGATGCGCTCAACGGTTTTTCGACTCCGCCCCTTGCCCCTGGCAGCCCTGCTGGCTGTGGCCCTGCCCGCAGCGCCCAGTGCCTTTGCGCAAGAATCCGCCGGCGAACCGCTGGCGCTGAAGCCGTCCAAACAGCTGAACCAGACCCGCCGCAAGGATGTGCGTCCGGCGATGGCGTTGCAGGCGGATCGCATCACGTCCGAAGTGGACCAGCTCTCCACCGCCGAAGGCGATGTGCAGCTGCGTTACGGCGGCATCCTGCTCAAAAGCCGCACCCTGCGCTATGACCATGAGCAGGATCTGGCCACCGCCGAAGGCAATGTGGAGCTGAGCCAGAACGGCGCCTTGCTGCGTGGCCCGTCCCTGAGCCTGTTCGTTGACCGGTTTGAAGGTCAGATGGACAGCCCGAACTATTTCTTCTCCACCACCGGCGGCAGCGGCAGTGCCAAGGTGCTGCGCTTCATCGGCGAACAGCGCATGCAGGCCGATGAGGCCACCTACAGCACCTGCCCGGTATCGGAGGACGGTGAGCGCAAGCGGGATTGGGTGCTGATCACCAAGAGCCTGAAGCTGGACTTCGAGGCCGGTGAAGGCGTGGCGACCGGCGCCACGGTGCAGTTCCTGGGCGTGCCGATTCTGGCGGCCCCCTCGCTGAGCTTCCCGCTGGGGGATCAGCCGAAGTCCGGTTTGCTGCCGTCCAATGTCAACATCGACAACCGCAGCGGCTTCGAATTCGGTCAACCGTATTACTGGAGCATCGCGCCCAACCGCGACGCCACCTTCACCCCCTACGTGATGACCAAGCGCGGGGCCGGCATCGACAGCGAGTTCCGCTACCTGGAGTCAGAGCATCGCGGTTCGATGAGCTTCGCCTGGCTGCCCAAGGACCAGGTGGCCGGTCGCTCGCGCTGGGACCTGCGCCTGCTCAACCAGGGCGATCTCACCGACACCTGGCGTTATGAGATCAATGCGGAGCGGGTGTCCGATGAGGACTACTGGAAGGACTTCCGGCGTCGCATGAGCACCCAGACGCCGCGTCTGCTGCAACAAGACTTCAAGACGCAGAAGGACTACACCTTCGGCTGGGGCGACGTGCAGACCTATGCCCGTGTGCAGCACTGGCAGGCATTGCAAGTCCCGGAAGCGGACGATCAGTTCAGTTCCCCCTATCAGCGCTCGCCACAGATCGGCATGCGGTTGCAGACCGGTGCGGATGATTCGGTGCTCGCGGGTTATCTGCCCACCGGCCGCCGTGCGCGTCTGGAAGGTGGGGTGGAGGTGGAATACAACCGCTTCGATCTGCCCACCGGCTCCTTGTCCACCCAGACCCAGACCGGTGAACGGGTACACATGCTCGGCCACGTGAGCCTGCCCTTCAGTGGTGCGGCCTGGTGGCTGATCCCGAAGGTCTCGCTCAATGCGGCCAGCTACCGCACCGACCAGCCGCTGCTCAATGGTGAGCGGTCGATCAGCCGCACCATCCCGACCTTCAGCATCGACCACGGCTGGATCCTGGAGCGTGACACCACGCTGTTTGGCCAGAATGCGCGCCAGACGCTGGAGCCGCGCCTGCTCTACGTCAACACACCGTATCGTGACCAGTCCAACGTGCCGAATTTTGATTCGGCGCCCAAGGACTACAACTTCGATTCGGTGTTTGCCGAGAACCAGTTCTCCGGTGTGGACCGCGTCAGCGATTCGCACATGGTGGCCTTCGGGGCCACCACCCGCTGGATCGAAGACGAGCGCGGCGAGGAGCAACTGCGCCTGGGCATGGTGCAGCGTTATCTGCTGCGCGACCAGAAAATCACCCCGGACGGCACGCCGCAGACCCACCGCCTTTCCGACGTGGTGCTGCTGGGCTCCGCCCACCTGAACCAGGCCTGGTGGACCGACAGCACGCTGCAGCTGAATTCTTCTGACGGCAAGGTCGAACGGACCGTGCTGCGCCTGCGTTATTCCCCCGGCCCGTTCCGCACCCTGAGCGCCTCGTATCGCCTGGCGCGTGGGCAGAGTGAGCAGCTGGAGCTGGCCTGGCAATGGCCGCTGTTTGGTCCGGACCGCAAGGCGGTCAGCGGCGGGCCGGGCTGCCAGGGCGCCTGGTATGGCGCCGGCCGTCTGCAATATTCCATGCGTGACAAGCGCTTCACTGATTCCGTGGTGGGCGCGGAATACGACTCCGGTTGCTGGATTTTGCGCATGGGGGTGGAACGTGAAGCCACCGGCCGTGCCGAAACCAACACCCGCCTGATCCTGCAGTTGGAGCTCGTTGGCCTGTCGCCGCTGGGCTCCAATGCGCTGAAGGTGTTGAGAGACAATATCCCTGGTTACCGTTCGCTGAGCTCGGAACGCTCGGCCTTTGGCACTTATGACTGAACTGCGTTCGATGCGAAAACTGAAGCCTTTGGCCGCTGCCACTCTCCTCTGTCTTGCGGCCACCGCCGGATCCATCGCCTATGCGCAGAGTGGCGAATCCGCCGCAGCCAAGGCGGCGGCTCGCGGGGCGGCTGCCTCGGCGCCTGCCGCTGCCGCGTCGGAACCGGCGGCACCGGCCTCTGCCGTCCAGCAGGCAGCCGCGCGTCCTCCTGTTGAACAGCGTACGCTCAAGCCCGGCGACTACATCGCGGCGGTGGTCAACTCCGACATCGTGGCGGCGTCTGAGGTGGTTCAGCGTCAGGAGCGCATGAAGGAAGAGGCCCGTCGCCGCAACGAAACGCCCACCAGCGAACTGATCCACAAGCAGGCGCTGGACAGCCTGATCGACGAGCGGGTGGTCACCACCTACGCTCGCGAAAATGGCCCGCGCGTGGATGAACCGGAACTGGACCGGGTGGTGGCCAACGTGGCCACGCAGAACAAGCTGACGATGGAAGAGCTGCGCAAGCGGCTGGCGACCGAAGGCATTGATTTCAAGCGCTTCCGCGAGAACCTGCGCGACCAGATGCTGAGCGAGCGGGTGCGTGAACGTGAGGTGCAGGGGCGCATCCGCGTGACTGACGGCGAGATCGACAAATATCTGGACGAGCGCCAGGCTGCTCTGCAGGATCGTGCCCAGCTCAACATCGCCCAGGTGCTGGTGCCCGTGCCCGAGAACGCGCCGGCGGCGGTGGTGGAAGAACGCCGCGCCCGCGCCGAGGCGGCGCTGCAACGCATCAAGAACGGTGAAGAGTTCGGCAAGGTGGCTCGTGAGGTGTCCGAGGACGCCAACAAGTCCAAGGGCGGTGAGATCGGTCTGCGGTCGGCCGACAAGCTGCCGGATGTGTTTGTGGATGCGGTGCGGGACCTGAAGTCCGGTGACCTGCGCCCGACGCTGCTGCGTTCGCCCGCCGGTTTCCATGTGCTCAAGCTGGTGGAGCGCCAGGCGGGCAAGGCCTCCATCAACACCATTGTGCAGACCCATGCGCGGCACATCCTGCTGCGGCCGTCCGAGCAACTGACGCCGGACCAGGCGGCGCGTCGCCTGTCGGAATTCAAGCGTGCCATCGAAGCCGGCCGCGCCACCTTCGAGCAACTGGCCCGTGCCAACTCGGAAGACGGCAGCGCGCAGGACGGCGGCGACCTCGGCTGGGTCGGCCCCGGCAGCTTCGTGCCGGAATTTGAAGAGGCGATGGACCAACTGCCGCTCAACGGTATTTCCAACCCGATCGCCTCCCGTTTCGGTATCCACCTGATCCAGGTGCTGGAGCGCCGCGACGTGGTGCTGGACAGCAAGCAATTGCGTGACCAGGCCCGCATGGCCCTGCGGGAGCGCAAGTATGAAGAAGCCTATTCGGACTGGATGAAGGAACTGCGCGCACGCGCCTTCATCGAGACCCGCGAATGGCTGGATTGATCGGCTGACATGGCACACATTGCGCGGAAGCGCTTCGGTCAGCACTTCCTGACCGACAAGGCTGTCATTGACGCCATCATCGATGCCATCGCCCCTGGTGAAGACCAGGCGATGGTGGAGATCGGCCCCGGCCTGGGCGCCATGACGCTGCCGCTGCTGCAGCGGCTCCCGGCCAGCAGCCAGCCGCTGACGGTGGTGGAGCTGGACCGCGATCTCGCCGCCCGCCTGCGCAAGCGGGGCGACCTGACGGTGGTGGAGTCCGACGTGCTGAAGGTGGACTTTGGTGCGCTCGCGCAGGCACGGGGCCAGCGGATCCGGGTGGTGGGCAACCTGCCCTACAACATCTCGTCGCCCATCCTCTTTCACCTGCTGCAGTATGTGGACCAGGTGGTGGATCAGGTCTTCATGCTGCAGAAGGAAGTGGTGGACCGCATGGCGGCCGGCCCGGGCGGCAAGGACTATGGGCGCCTGAGTGTGATGCTGCAGTGGCGGTATGACGTCGAGGCCTTGTTTGATGTCCCGCCGGAAGCCTTCGACCCGCCGCCGCGGGTGGATTCGGCCATTGTCCGCATGACCCCCTGGGCCACACCGGCGGCGCTGGATGAACAGCTGCTGAGTGAGCTGGTGCAGTCGGCGTTTTCGCAGCGCCGCAAGCTGCTGCGTCACAGCCTGGGCCGCTGGTTGGAAGCGAGGGGCTACACCGGTGATTTCGATCTGCACCGCCGCGCCGAAGAAGTACCGGTGGCGGAGTTTGTGGCGCTGGCGCAGTCGCTCTGAGCGTTGGATGGCCGTGATGGCCGGGAACCCATAAAAAAGGCCTTCCGTTTCCGGAAGGCCTTTGGTTTTTTAAAGGGCTGTGATGGTCACGCCCTGTGCAGCGTCAGGCTTCGTGGGTCACGCGGCGTTGAGCCACATGGACGTGTCGAAGGCGCTACACATCATCGGCATGTTCATGCCGAAGTTGGGGTTTGGATTGGTCTTGGTGCTCTTGAGCACCGGCTTCTCTGCGGGGGCCACCTCAGTCGCCCGCTCCCATGACCCGATTTCTTGGGAGCGGGCTACTGAAAAGAATAAAAACACCGGAAGGGGATTTTGCGTTCTCCCCAGAAGTCAGCCGCTTCGCGGAAGACGTCGAGCAATTGTTCGCGGGCTTCGCGGTCGAACCGGGCGTGGTCCGGCAGCTGATCCAGCACCACCACGAAACCGGGCTGGCTGCCTGATTTGTGGACCAGGTCCGTCATGCAGTCGTAGAGCGCATCGAGGTTCTTGCCGAAATGCGCCGGGAACAGGAAGGCGCTGGCGATCATTTCCAGCACGTCCTGCTTGGTGTCCGCTGCCGCCAGGCTGGCGTACAGGAAATGCTGGCCGGCATCCTGAGCAGCCTGCATCAAGTCCTCTACCCGGTAGGCTCTGATCGCCTGCACGATGTTGGGACGGACTGTCTGCAATTGCATGGTCGCGTTCCTCCTAGATGGTCACAGATTGCGGTTCCGCCGGGTCACGGCGTGATCTTCGAGAAGCTCACGTAGTGGTCGTCGGTGTAATAACAAACATCAGGTTTCGTGGGGGGCTCACCACCACAAACCAGGCGCCTGGCACCGCGATTGCGGGCCTTGGGCTTCTGGACGGTGTATTCGCGGTAATAGCCGCGAGCCTTGGCGGGCAGTTGCCGCTCCCGATTCCCGAAGACGGTGCCGTCCTTCTCGTAGGGGAAGGGGCCACCTGACAGCACACGCTGATAGGTCGTCTGGGCTTCGGCCGGAAGCGCCTGCAAGGCCACCGTGTCTCCCCACCGTTCGCGGGTGGTGGAAGCGTTGTCGCGGGCGAAGGCGGCATTGGCACCCAAGAGTGCCGCTGTCAGCGTGGCGGTAGCTGCCATGGCTGACCAGACGGAATGCCATCCTCGGCGGAGCCCTTGGACGCGTGTGGAGCGAGGTGCGGGCGTTTGCCCGGAAGGCTCACTCACCGACTGCCCGACCACCGCGCCAGGCGCTCCACTGCGCCTTTGATTGTGCGAAAACACGGGTTTACCCTGAATCCTGAAGCCGAAATGGTACAGAAAGGGCCATCAATGCTCAAGCCAGGGTCTGCCGCAATGCCTGAAAAAGCGGCATTGTTGGCACGTGCTCACATCCAACAAGATCATTAGCCAGCCTCAGTTTCATTGGCTTGTTATCTGGTGGTGAGCCTCTACAAACTTTTTCTGAAGGGCGATCCCCGATTTCCCCGTAATACCCTTAAAAGGGCATTCCCATGCCCATCCCGGGCTCCCGCCGCGCGCGCGGCCTCGCTCACCGCACCTTGCGGCACGCAGTCGCACGAACCCGCGCAGCGCCGTTCAAGCGGGGCTGCTGGTGAGCGCGGGGGGGCCGAACGCCGGGCCGCCCCAAGTCGGCCCATTGCCCCGTCGGGGGGGCGTATTTGATGCGCCTTAGGCGCATCAAACCGGGGGCCCACACCTGATCCCCTTCACGGCTCCTGGCGGCACCTAGTCGCATGAACGCGCGCAGCGCCGTTCAAGCGGGGCTGCTGGTGAGCGCGTGGGCCGAACGCCGGGCCGCCCCAAGTCGGCCCATTGCCCCCTCGGGGGGCGTGTTTGATGCGCCCTAGGCGCATCAAACCGGGGGCGCACCTAGTCGCATGAACGCGCGCAGCGCCGTTCAAGCGGGGGTCTCACTGAGCGCGGGGGCCGCCGCCGGGCCGCTCCCAAGGCGGCCCTTGCCCCCTCGGGGGGCGTGTTTGATGCGCCCTAGGCGCATCAAACCGGGGGCACTCTCACCGTGCCGCGTTCGCGTCCGCCACCACCATCGCGGTCATGTTCACGATCCGACGCACCGTGGCGCTCGGCGTCAGCACATGCACCGGCTTGGCGGCGCCCAGCAGCACCGGTCCGATCGCAATGCCGCCACCCGCAGCCGTCTTCAGCAGGTTGTAGCTGATGTTGGCCGCATCGATGTTGGGCATCACCAGCAGATTGGCTTCTCCGCTCAGCGTGCTGCTGGGCATCAACTGCTGGCGGTAGTTCGGGTCCAGCGCGGCATCGCCATGCATTTCCCCATCCACTTCCAGCCACGGAGCCGTCTCCTGGATCAGCGCCAGTGCCTCCCGCATCTTCACCGCCGACGGGCAGTTGCTCGATCCAAAATTGCTGTGCGAGAGCAGCGCCGCCTTCGGCTTCAGACCAAATCGCATCATTTCCTCGGCGGCCATGATGGTGATTTCGGCGATTTGCTCGGCGGTGGGGTCGTAGTTCACATGCGTATCCACCAGCATCACCTGGCGGCCGGGAAGAATCAGCCCGTTCATGCAGGCAAAGTTCTTCACCCCGGGGCGCTTGCCGATCACCTGATCGATGTACTGCAGGTGCATCGCCGTGTTGCTCCAGGTGCCGCAGAGCATGCCGTCCACTTCCCCCTTGTGCAGCAGCATCGAGCCGATCAGGGTCAGACGGCGGCGCATCTCGATCTTGGCCAGTTGCTGGGTCACACCCTTGCGCTGTGTCATCTCGAGATAGGTCTGCCAGTAGTCGCGATAACGATGGTCAAACTCGGTGTTCACCACGTCGTAGTCGCGGCCTTCCTGCAGGCGCAGGCCAAAGCGCTCGCAGCGCTGGGCAATCACTTCCGGACGGCCGATCAGGGTCGGCCGTGCCAGGTTCTCGTCCACCACCACCTGCACCGCACGCAGCACCCGTTCTTCCTCGCCTTCCGCATAAGCGACACGCTTGTGCATCGCTTTCTTGGCGATCTGGAAGATCGGCTTCATGGTCGTGCCGGAGGCATACACAAAGCTCTGGAGCTTCTCCAGATAAGCCGTCATGTCCTGGATGGGACGCTGGGCCACGCCCGAGGCCTCCGCAGCCTTGGCCACGGCCGGCGCGATCTTCATCATCAGGCGCGGGTCGAACGGCTTGGGAATCAGGTATTCCGGGCCGAAACTCAGGTTGGCCCCGGCATAGGCCGCAGCCACCACCTCGCTCTGTTCCGCCTGTGCCAGCTCGGCAATGGCATAGACGGCGGCGATTTCCATCTCGTCATTGATGGTCGTCGCGCCGCAGTCCAGGGCTCCGCGGAAGATGTAGGGGAAGCACAGGACGTTGTTGACCTGGTTGGGGTAGTCCGTCCGGCCCGTGGCCATGATGGCGTCATCCCGCACCTGCTTGACCTCTTCCGGCAGGATTTCCGGTGTCGGATTGGCCAGTGCGAAGATGATCGGGTTGGGCGCCATCGAGCCGACCATGTCCTGCTTCAGCACACCACCGGCGGACAGGCCCAGGAAGATGTCGGCGTCCTTGATGACGTCGCGCAGGCTGCGGGCGTCGGTCGGCTGGGCGTATGCGGCCTTGTCCGGATCCATCAGCTCCGCACGGCCCTGGTACACCACGCCGGCCAGGTCGGTCACCCAGATGTTTTCGCGGGGCAGGCCCAGCTTCACCAGCAGGTTCAGGCAGGCCAGCGCTGCCGCACCCGCACCGGAGGTCACCAGCTTGACCTTCTTAATGTCCTTGCCCTGCACCTTCAGACCATTGATGAGCGCAGCGCCCACCACGATGGCGGTGCCGTGCTGGTCGTCGTGGAACACAGGGATCTTCATCCGCTCGCGCAGCTTGCGCTCCACGTAGAAGCAGTCCGGCGCCTTGATGTCTTCCAGGTTGATGCCGCCGAAGGTGGGCTCCAGCGCGGCAATCACATCGACCAGCTTGTCCAGGTCGTGCTTCTCGTCGATCTCCAGGTCGAACACGTCGATGCCGGCGAACTTCTTGAACAGCACCCCCTTGCCTTCCATCACCGGCTTGGACGCCAGCGGGCCGATGTCGCCCAGGCCCAGCACGGCGGTGCCGTTGGAGATCACGGCCACCAGGTTGCCCCGGGAGGTGTAGCGGAAGGCATTGGCCGGGTCGGCCACGATTTCCTCGCAGGCGGCAGCCACACCCGGCGAGTAGGCCAGGGCCAGGTCACGCTGGTTGATCAGCTGCTTGGTGGCCGCAATGGCCACTTTGCCGGGCGTCGGAAACTCGTGATACTCAAGAGCGGCCTTGCGCAGTTCAGCGCGTTTTTCTTCGGACGTGGACATGAAGGACTCGGTCTGGTTGGGGCCTCGACGCCAGGTCTCGATACATCTCGAAAAGCCCGGCCGTAGCTGATTCAGCAATGGGTTGGGTGGGCGATTGTAGGAGCCCGCCCGCGCACGTTCACGACGTACTATGCATATCCTGCATGCAAGCGTGCAAGCAGCAGATACGCGAAACCGCGCATCCGCCAGGGCTGCAGCGGGCGCATACTGCCTGCCTTCCTCAGGCAGGCCTCGGGGAGGAAGCGGCTTTTTGCGCCCATCCGAGCGGATCGTGCCCCTTCCTGCCCGTTCCTGACGCTTCCTGGCCACTTCCTGCCGTTCATGCCGTCCACCTTGTCCCCCACCAGTCTGTCGCCGCCGGTGTCCCGGCCGCGTCGCCGGCGCCGCGCTTTGCTGTGGGGAGCGCTGGTTGCATTGCTGCTGATCGCACAGTCCTTGCTGCTGGCGTTGACCCTGAGCCACGAAGCCTCCCGTGCCCAGGAGGCAACCGAGCAGGCGGCAGCGGAGGTGGCGGCGCGAGGCAAGCAGTTGCTCAGCCGGGATCTGCAGGGCTTGCAGGGTCTGATGTGGGCCCATGAAACCGAGTGGCGCGGCAATGCGGCCGAGCTGCTGCGGCAGACCCGGGTGATTCTGCGCATCGAGTCGCGCGATGCGCAGCGCCGCATCGAACGCGTGGCGGAGTCCCCCTACCTGCCGCCGCTGTTTGCGCGCCTGGGCCGCGAGCAACTGCAACTGGAGACTGAACTGGCCTGCGCGGGCGCCCTGCGCCAGGGGACGCCCCTGTTCTCACGGTCGTACTTTGTGCCGCTGCCCGGTGGGGAAGGGCTGGAAGTGACCGACCTCTGCCTGCCGCGGGTGCGTGCCGGGGAGCCGCCGTCCTACGTGGTGGCCACGGTCGGACTGCGCGCGCTGCTGGAAGAGTCCACCTCCCAGGAGCAGGTCCGGCAGTTCGAAATGTCCTTTGTGGAGGGGGACGGCACCCGACTGGCCCGCACCGGCCTGATCCGGGGCAGCGGCTTCTACATGGCCGAGCGTCTGCTGGATCTGCAGGGCATGAGCCTGCAACTGCGGGTGGACAGCGGCTCCGGCAAACCCAAGCTGATCCCCAACCTGGCCACGGCCCTGGTGCTGGGTCTGTCGCTGGCGTTGCTGGCGCTGGTGCTGATCCTGGCTCGGGATGGCCGCCGCCGTGCGCAGGCAGAGCATGCGCTGGCGGAAGCCCTGGCCTTCCGGCAGGCGATGGAGAACTCACTGATCACCGGCCTTCGGGCGCGGGATCTGGACGGCAACATCAGCTATGTGAATCCCGCTTTCTGCGCCATGGTCGGTTATGCCGCCGAGGAATTGGTCGGTACCGGCCGACCGCCGGAGGCGCCGCCCTACTGGCCGCCCGAGTTCACCGAAGAATACTGGCGTCGCCATCATGACCGCGAAGCCCGATGGGAAGCGGGCCTGCCGCCGCGAGAGGGGTTCGAGACCGTCTTTGCCCGCAGCACGGGGGAACGTTTCCCGGTGATGATCTACGAGGCCCCGCTGCTGAATGCGGAAGGCCAGCAGACCGGTTGGATGAGCGCGGTGCTGGACCTGAGCGCTCAGCGCAAGGTGGAGGAGCTGTCGCGCCAGCAGCAGGAGCGGCTGCAGGCCACGGCACGTCTGGCCACGGTCGGCGAGATGGCTTCGCTGTTGAGCCATGAGCTGAACCAGCCGCTGTCGGCCATTGCCAGCTATGCCACCGCGTCGCTCAACCTGATGGTGCGCGAAGCCGACGATCCGCAGACGCCCGACATGGTGCGCCAGGCCGTCACCCGGATTGCCGAGCAGGCCGAGCGTGCCGGCCGGGTGATCAAGAGCGTGCATGACTTCGTGCGCCGCCGCGAGCAGTCCCGCGAGTGGGTGAAGGTGGCGCAGCTGATGGATGCCGTGTTGCCGCTGGTGCGGCTGCAGGCGCGCAAGAGCGGTGCGCGCATCGAGCTGGACCTGCCGGACTCGGTGCCGCGGGTGCGTTGTGACCGCACGATGGTGGAACAGGTGCTGCTCAACCTCACCCGCAATGCCATCCAGGCCATGGACGGACCCACGCCGCTGGCCGAGCGCTTGCTGGTGATCCGGGTGCGCCCCCTGCAGCCGCGCTGGCTGAGCATGTCGGTGATCGATCGTGGGCCGGGCATTCCGCCCGAGGTGGCTCGGCAACTGTTCACGCCCTTCTTCACCACCCGTACCGAAGGCATGGGCCTGGGTCTGAGCCTGTGCCGCACCGTGGTGGAACAACATGGGGGCGCGATGGACTTCGACAGCCGCGTAGCGCCCGACACCCCCACCGGCACCGAGTTCCGCTTCAGTCTGCCGTGCGAGGATACGGCCGGTGGACATCGGTCCACGCTCAAAGGAGAAACATCCGCATGAAGCCGCAGTCCCTGCCGATGGTCTATCTCGTGGATGACGAGGATGTGGTGCGCGACGCGCTGTCCTGGCTGCTGCGCTCACGTCGTCTGCTGTCGGAAGGTTTTGGCAGCGCCGAGGCCTTTGAATCCATGCTGGACGCTTTGCCCCGCCAGGGGGTGGACTGGCCGAACGCGCCCAGTTGCCTGCTGCTGGATGTGCGCATGCCAGGCATGAGCGGCCTGGCCCTGTTTGAGCGCTTGGTGGAGCGCGGGCTGCTGCGCACGCTGCCGGTGATCTTCCTGACCGGTCATGGGGATGTGCCCACGGCGGTGGCGGCGGTGAAGCAGGGCGCCTACGACTTCGTGGAGAAACCGTTTTCCGACAACGCGCTGGTGGACCGGGTGGAGCAGGCGCTGGCCCGCAGCGCTGAGGCCATCGACGCACGCGGGGTCAAGGCGGCACTGGGGCATCGGGTGGGGGAACTCACCGAACGCGAGCGGGAGGTCATGCAGCTGGTGGTGCAGGGCCTGCCCAACAAGCTGATTGCGGACCAGCTCAACATCAGCGTCCGAACGGTAGAAGTCCATCGGGCGCGGGTGTTCGAGAAGATGGATGTGAAGTCGGCGGTGGAGCTGTCCAACCTGCTGCGAGGCGATGGGGCGGCCTGACGCGACGGGCGCCTTCATCGCCCAGCCCACAGGCAACTGATCAGCCAGCCCACCGCCACGGCGGCCTGCACCGGGTCGCTCAGCAGCGCGTCGCCGGGCGACTCGCCCTGCTCCTGGATTTCCACCAGCTGCCAATAACGGAAGAGTCCGAACAGGGCGAATGGGAAACTCACCGCCAGTGCGGGCCGTTGCGTCAGGATGTAGAGGGCATAACAGGTCAGGGCGCTGGCGGCGCTCAGTTCGGCATAACGCACCAGCAGCGCATCGCTGTAGCCGCTGAGCACCTCTCTGGCCAATGAACCGTAGCGGCGCAACTCCCGCAGCCGCTTGAGGCTGCAGAGAAACAGCGCCAGGCTCAGCACCGAAATCCCCATCCAGGCGGACAGCGTCAGCCCCAAGGCCGCGCTTCCCACCCACGTGCGCAGCACAAACCCGCTTGAGAGTGCAAAGAGATCCACCACCGCGACCCGCTTGAGCCAACGTGAGTAGGCCAGGCTCAGCACCAGATAGGCCCCGAGCCCCGCCGTGACCCTCCACTGCCACGCGGATGCCGCGATCAACACGCTCAGCAGCACCAGGCCCAGCCCCACGGCCTGCGGCACGGTGAGGTGACCGGCGGCGAGGGGGCGCTTCAGGCGCTTGTCCGGGTGCCGTCGGTCGTTCTCGATGTCATGCAGATCGTTGATGACATAGCAGAGCGACGCCGCCACGCAGAACAGCGTTGTGGCAATGCCGACAGTGAGCAGGTCGTCCCAGTGTTTCCAGCGCCCGGAGAACAGCACCGGCATCATCACCAACAGGTTCTTGATCCACTGACGGGGGCGCGCCAGGCTCCATAGCGCACGCATCACGCCAGGTCGAACCACCGGATGGGCAGTGATGCTCATCGTGCGTAGCGTTCCGAGACCGGGCAGACACCGTGACGCAGCAGGCCGGGCAATTGATAGAAGCGCGTCAACACCTGGCTCAGCACCTCTTGCCGATAACGCTCGTATCGGAAGCCCTGCCCGCGCAGCACCGGATATTGCAGACCCTGGTGGGTGATCGATTCCATGTGGATGTTGTCGAAATACGGGGAGAGCGGGGCGAGATCCTGGGGACGTCCGGGCTTGGAGAGGATCAGGAGGTCCTGGCCGGCCAGGCGGCGGAAGTCGGTGTCCAGATCATCCTGGCGCGCATGGAAAGAGCCGGTGCCGAACACGATCACCGGGCGATGCGTGTGATAGGCCAGCGTGGCCGACTGGGCATAACTCAGTGTGGCCAGGGTGGCCGTCGGTCCCAGGCGGGAAAGCGCCTGGGCCAAGGGTGGGGTGTCCAGATACAGCGCCAGGGACGGAAACTGCGCCAGTTCCCGCCAGGCGCTCATGGGCATGAGCAGCACCAGGCTCACCACCACCCCATGGGCCATCGCCAGGCCGGCCAGAAAGAAGCGCCAGGTCCGAAATGCCGGCCGCCCGTGCTGCAGCAGTGCCAGCAGTGCGAGGGGAAGAAAGGCCAGCACCCAATGCAGCCCCACGGGCTTCACCAGCGACAGCAGCCCGAAGGCGGCCAGGGGCACCACCGCCAGCACTTGCAAGGTCCGAGGTGCCTGCGGGCCTGGACGCGGCGCCACGCGGGGCAGTAGCGGGGCCACGGCCAGCGGGGTGAGGCTGTAGAGCAGCACGCCGACATAGGCGACGGGATGTTGCCAGCCGGGGCCGATGTCCGCATTGCGGTTGATGAAGTTGAACATCAGGTTGGGCCAGCAATGCTGGCTGTTCCACCAGCCCATGAGCAGAAGCGGCGGCACGCAGGCCAGGCTGACCGCTGCCAGCGCGCGCCACGGCTTGCGGCCCTGCGTGGTGAGCGTGTCCACCACATAGGCCAGCCACAGCAGCGCAGCGAAATACTTCGAGAGCACGGCACCGGCCAGGCCGACCGCCGCCAGGGCCAGCGACAGGTGGCCCCCCCCTGCGCGCACACGCAACCAGGCAAGGCCGGACAGCACGCTGAAGTAGATGAGCGGTGTGTCGGTGGTGATGAGCACATTCCAGACATTGCTGGGAAGCAGGGGGACGAGCAGGGCTGCCGCCTGGTAGCAAGTGCCGCCAGCGG
Organism: Roseateles sp. SL47; assembly: GCF_026625885.1. Taxonomy (NCBI): domain Bacteria; kingdom Pseudomonadati; phylum Pseudomonadota; class Betaproteobacteria; order Burkholderiales; family Sphaerotilaceae; genus Roseateles; species Roseateles sp. SL47. Next base: position 1,555,498 of record NZ_CP113068.1, read on the forward strand.
CATCCGCCGACGAGCGCCCCACCGACGAGGCGTCCGCCCGTCGGCCCGCCACCAGCAGCATCAGGCTCAGCACAAACGGCAGCAGCACCGCGCTCAGTCGCAGCCACAGGGGATGGTCGCCCAGCGTCAGCTGCGCGGCGAGCCACCAGCCGACCATCGGTGGATGGTCGTAGAAGCCCCAGTCCGGATGCCGGCCCCAGCCGATGAAATAGGCTTCGTCGCCGGTGATGGGCAGGGTGGCGGCCACCCAGCAGCGCCAGAGCAGCAGGGCCGTCAACAAGCCGGCCATCAGCGTCATCTGCAGCTGGCGCGGATACGGGGCGGAAGCTTGCCGCTGTCGCCGGAACCCGGCGATACAGGAGCGGAGGAAAGGTGTGGGCAAGGAGACCGGCCTTCGGCGGCATTGCCGTCGTGAGATGGAAAGGCGCTCGATTCTTCTCACGGCCCAACGGCCGACAATCACCGAGACCTGCACGGTCAGCGCCCCTTGCACAAAGGGGAGTCAGGCGCCCCTCACCCTTGTGGCATCCCGAGGCGGCGACAATGCGACCCATGGGTGAATTTGATCTGATCGCACGTTATTTCACGCGTCCGGCACCTGCGCCCGGCCACACGGTGGCCCTGGGGGTGGGGGACGACTGTGCAGTGCTGACACCAACACCGGGCCACCAATGGCTGGTGTCTACCGACATGCTGGTGGAAGGGCGGCATTTCCTGTCGACCGTGCAGCCGCAGCGCCTGGGCCACAAGGCCCTGGCGGTCAACCTGAGCGATCTGGCGGCCAGCGGCGGCACGCCCCGCGCCTGTTTCCTGTCGCTGGCGCTGCCGCGGCTGGACGAGGCTTTTCTGGCCGGTTTCTCAGAGGGCTTGTTCGCCTTGGCCGATGCTCATGGACTGGTGCTGGCGGGCGGGGACACCACGGCCGGCCCCCTGAACATCAACATCACCATCATGGGTGAAGTGCCCCAGGGGCAGGCCCTTCTGCGTTCCGGTGCCCGGGCGGGGGACGACCTCTGGGTCAGTGGCACCTTGGGGGATGCCAGACTGGCGCTGGAGGTCTTCCGCGGCCATGTGTCGCTGCCGGGCGATCAGTTCGACTCGGTGCGCCTGGCGATGGAGCTGCCGCAGCCACGTGTCGCCCTGGGCCGTGCGCTCCGCGGTCTGGCCAGCAGCGCCATCGACGTTTCCGATGGCCTGGCCGGTGACCTGGGTCACATCCTGCATCGTTCGGCCGTGGGGGCCCGTCTGCATCTGGCCGACCTGCCACGCTCCGCTGTTCTCGGCGCCATGCCGGAGGACCTCCAGCGGCTGTGCCTGCTGACCGGGGGCGACGATTACGAGCTGGTCTTCACCGCCCCGGCCGAGGCCCGGGACCGCGTGCTGGAGGCGGGCCGCCAGTCGGCCACCCCGGTCTACCGCATTGGCCGCATTGAGCCGCAGCCCGGCTTGCGGCTGGTGGATGGGGAGGGTCGCGAGCTGGATCTCGCGCTGCAAGGTTTTGATCACTTCAAGTCATGAGCCATCCGTCTACCGATGCTTCCGAGGGAACGCCCGCTGCTCCGACCGCGCCACGCCGCGCCACCCTCGCCTTCATGGTGCGCCACCCGGCCCGCTGGCTGGCATTGGGCTTCGGCAGTGGTCTTGCACCCAAGGCCCCAGGCACCGTCGGCAGTCTGTGGGGCTGGGCGGGCTTCCTGCTGATCAACCCCTGGGTGACGCCCCTGCAGTGGGCGGGTGTGCTGGTGGTGGGGTTGCTGGTCGGCTGGTGGGCCTGCACGGTGACGGCGCGTCACCTGGGCGTCTGCGATCCGGGTTCGGTGGTCTGGGACGAGATCCTCGCCATGTGGATCATCCTGTGGCTGCTGATGCCGGCCAGTCTTTGGTGGCAGGCCGCTGCCTTTGGCGTGTTCCGCTACTTCGACGCGGTCAAGCCCGGCCCGGTGCGCTGGGCCGACAGCCTTTTCAAGTCACCGCCGGGCGCCCCCGTGGGTGCGCGCCAGGGCTTCGGCATCCTTTTTGACGATCTGGTCGCGGCCGGATGTACGCTGCTGGTGTTGGCGGTGGCGCGCCATCTGCTGCATTGACCCAGGAGATCGACATGGTGCTAGCTGAAGAATCCGAGCTGATCCAACGCATTGCCCTGGCCCTGATCCAGCGGCGCGAGCGCATGGGGACGGCGGAGTCCTGCACGGGCGGCCTGATCGCAGCGGCGTGCACCAGCCTGGCGGGCTCCAGCGAATGGTTCGAGCGCGGCGTGGTCAGCTACAGCAACCAGTCCAAGACCGAGTTGCTGGGGGTGCCGGCCGCGATGATCAGCCTGCATGGCGCCGTCAGCGGCGAAGTGGCCGAGCAGATGGCCCGCGGGCTGGTGGCGCATTCGCCGGTGGACTGGGCGCTGGCGGTCACTGGCGTGGCCGGCCCCGGTGGCGGCAGTGAGGCCAAGCCGGTGGGCACGGTGTGGCTGGCGCTGTTGCATGGCCGCACGCCGGTTCGGGTCTGGAAAGAGCTGTTCAGCGGGGATCGGCATGCGGTCCGTACCCAGACTGTGCGTGTGGGCCTGCAGGCGCTTTGCGACGCTCTCGAGGATCGTGATAGCTGACTGTTGGCTGCTGACTGCGGAGCCCCCATCCCCTCGGCGTTGAACCGCCGGCCCCAGGCTCAGAGCCCGGCCAGCACCGTATTGGCCACCGCATCCCCCAGGTCCGGCGGCTCCCAGCCGCGCAGCCATTGCGCGAACTGGTCGCCCGGCATCGGCCGGGCCAGGAAGTAGCCCTGGGCCTGATCGCAGCCCAGGGTCTCCAGCAGGGTCCAGGCCTTGCCCGTCTCCAGGCCTTCGGCCACCACCCGCAGGCCCAGGTTATGGGCCAGCTCAATGGTGGAGCGGACGATCTTGGCATCGTCCAGGTCCCGCTCCATGCCCATCACGAAGCTACGGTCGATCTTGAGTTCATCCACCGACAACTGCTTCAGGTAGGCCAGCGACGAATAGCCGGTGCCGAAGTCATCAATGGACAGCTTGAAGCCGAGCGCATGCAACTGCTCCAGCGTCTGCAGCGCCCGCTGCGGGTCGTCCATGATGGCGCTTTCGGTGATCTCCAGGCACAGCGCCGACGGCGGCACGCCGGCCGCCAGGTCGGCAATCTTGATGGGCAGGTCCTGGTCCATCAGGTCACGTGTCGACAGGTTGACGCTGATGGGGACGGCCAGCCCCTGGCGTTGCAGGTCCAGCCAGGCCTGTGCAGAGGCCCGCAGCATCCAGCTGGTGAGCTGGCGGATGAAGCCGGTCTGCTCCGCAAACGGAATGAAGTCCATCGGTGGCACCAGACCCCGCACGGGGTGCTGCCAGCGCACCAGCGCTTCGGCCCCACCAATGCGTTGTGTGGCCAGATCCACCTTGGGCTGCAAATACAGCCGCAGCTCATTGCCGTCGATGGCCTGCCGCAATTCGCTGATCAGCGACAGCGATTCCTGGCTGGCCGCATCCATGCTGGGCGAATAAATCTGGAAGCCCGACTGGCTGCGCTTGGCCGCATGCATGGCCAGCTCGGCATGCCCCATCAGCTCGCTCATGTCGCGCCCATGCTGCGGATACAAGGCGATGCCCAGGCCGGCGGACAGGTCCACCGTCTGGTCGTCGATGGTCAGCGCACGTTCGAAATCCCGCTGGATCCGGTGGCAGACCGCCTCGGCCCGCTGCGCGCCGGCCCCTTCCACCAGCAGCACAAATTCATCGCCGCTCAGCCGGGCGATCAGCCGGGCATGGTCCTTCAGCAGCGCCTGCAGCCGCTCGGCCAGGGCCCGCAGCAGCCGGTCCCCAAAGGCTCGGCCCAGCACATCATTCACATGCTTGAAGCGGTCCAGGTTGAGCATGATCAGTGCAAAGCGGTCCTCGCTCTCCGTCATGCGACGGCTGAGGGTCTGGCTGAATTGCTCCCGGTTGGGCAGGTCGGTGAGCGGGTCCCAGAAGGCCAGGCGGTGTACCTGCTCCTGGCGCTCGCGAATGCCGACCCGCATGGCCTCGAAGGCCTCGGCCAGATCGCCGATTTCATCACGCGAGGGCCGGGCGACCGGCTGCGCATAGTCGCCGCGGCCGAGGCGCTGCGCTTCATGCGCCAACCACTTCACCGGGCCGCTGATGCGTCGTGCCGTGAGCACCGCTCCCAGCGCAAAGACCGCCACGCCGGCCAGACTCAAGCCCAGCAGGGACCATTGCAGTTGCCGGTAGGGCGCACGGGCCTCATCCACCGACCGCAGCAGCAGGGAGGCCATGGTCTGGCTAGGGTCACCGCCGTGCTCCAGCCTTTGCAGACGCGCCTGGTATTGCTCGCCGCCCAATTGAAGGTGGAAGGTGATCGGGGCCTCCCCCAGACCGTCTGGCAGCGCCGCCAGCAGGGTGGGATGGACCGATGCCTCCAGCACGCTGGACAGCAGCTGCCAACGGCCGCCGGTGCGTGCCAGCAGCACGCCCTGGATATGGGCAATGCGCTCCAGCTCGCGCAACTGCTCCTGGCGCAGCTCAAATCCCATGAACACCCAGCCGCCCAGGCCGGCTGCACGCATCGGCGCCACGACCACTTGATAGGCCTTGCCGTCCAGCAGCACCAGTTGGTTCTGGCTGTGGCCCCGGCCCTCCTGTGTGATGCCGGGCAGCATCGGGGCGACCTGTCGGGCCAGCGGGGCGGTGGCGGTGACAAAGCGGTAGCGGTCGTCGGCATAACCGATGAAGCTGGCCTCGCCGCGTTCGCTCAGATTGGTGAAGACATCCTTCAGCGTGGCCGTGAGCTCATCACCGCTCACCCCTTCGGCCAGGGCCCGGCGCAAGCCGAAATCCGACTGCAGCAGATCGGCCACCAGGCCACGCTGTTCAGCATCCTGCCGCAGCAGCTGGTCGAACACCCGTTCGCCGGAGGCCAGTTCTTCCCGCACCGAGGCACGGGCATTGCGATCAATGCCTTGATTGAGCAGCAACAGGCTGATGCATTGGACTCCCAGCAACAGCGCGAGGAACAGCGCAACGATGCGCCCTTCCAACCGCCGAAGGTTGAGGAAGTCCGGCCAGCGCATCAGTCACGCAGCTCCAGGGCCAGACCGCCGGGCGGGCCGGCAGGCACGACCAGCGACTGTTGACGCGGCGCATCATTGCCCAGCCGGGCGTGCCAGAGCGCCACCTGGTGTTGACCGGGCGGCAGGTCCAGCTTGGCTTGTCCTTGGGCGTCTGTGGTGGCGAAAAGCGGGGTGTCCACCACGATGATGCGGGCGGTCATCTTGTCGTGAATGTTGCATCCGAGCTGTGCAACGCCCGGCTTGTCGAAGACTACCGGCTCTGCGGGCGTACCGGCGTACAGCTTCAGTTCGAATCGACGGATTGGCGAGAACGAATACACATGGTGTCGAACCGTGTCGAAATTCGGGAAGCTGACCGCCGTGCCAGTCTGCACCACCAAGGTGCCGGGCTGGAATTGGCGGTCCCGCTGAGCCATCTGGGCGACGGTGCCGGGCGCCGCCTGGCTGGGTTGCCCCTTGAGCTCCACCGCCACCACGGCACCGGCCAGCGGGGCGCCGGCAGCGTCCTTGACCTGGAGTGTCCAGGGCGCCGCGGAGGCGGCAAGTGGGCTGAGAAGAGCGGTGGCTGCCGAAGCAGCAAGAAGAAGGGCTGCAGACGGGCGGCGGGAGCGCATCGGTGTGGGCCTGGTGGTCTCGTCAGGCGTCAACCATAGCGGGTTTTGGGGGCGGATGGGGGGGCGGGGCGGAGGGCCTGTTCCAGCATCAGGGCCAGCCGGCCCAGGGCGTCCCAGGGGTCGGCCGGCCAGTCCGGATGTTTCAGGCCCTTGACGATGCCGTCACACACCTGGGCGGCCACCAGCAGGCGCGACAGGGCGGCGCCGCCAAGTTGCGGGACCAGGCGCTCAAACAACCGTTCCTTCGGGCCCCAGACCCGGGCTTCCCGCAGGGCCATCGGCAAGGGCTTGCCGCTGGCCACGGCGTCATGCACCCGCTTGAGGGCGCGAATGTCCTCGGACATGGTCCAGTGGACCAGCACGGCGGCTTCGCCTTCGGCTTTCAGGCCTTCCAGCATGCGCAGCACCCGGGCGACCTTGCCGCTGAGCAGGGCCTCGCTCAGCTTGAAGACATCGAACCGGGCCACGTCCAGCACGGCCGCTTCGATCTGTTGCAGGCTCAGTTCCCCCGGGGGATGCAGCAGCGCCAGCTTCTGCAGTTCCTGATGCGCCGCCAGCAGATTGCCTTCCACCCGGTCAGCAAAGAACTCCAGCGCCTGCTGCCCGTCCGGGCCGGCCGAGACCGACTGCCCTTGTTGCTGCAGGCGCCGCGCGATCCAGGCGGGCAGTTCGCGGCGTTCCACCGGGTCCACCCGCACGGTGACACCGGTGGTGTCCAGGGCGGTGAACCAGGCGCTGGAGAGCTGGGTCTTGTCCAGGCGGGGCAGGGTGACCAGCGTCAGCACATCCGGGGGCGCGCCTTCGCAATACCGTTGCAGCGCGTCCGAGCCTTCCTTGCCGGGCTTGCCGTTGGGAATGCGGATTTCGATCAGCTGCCGCTCGGCAAACAGGCTCATGGCCTGTGAGGCGGCAATCACCGGCCCCCAGTCGAAGTAGGCGCCGGTGACGATGAACACCTGGCGCTCGCCATAGCCCTGCCGGCGCGCTTCCGCGCGCAACAGGTCCGCCGCCTCCTGGGCGAGCAAGGGCTCGTCGCCATGGACGGTGTAGATCGGCTTCAGGCCTTTGGTCAGATGGCCCGGCAGTGCCTCCGCTTTGATCTGCATCGCTCAGGCGGGCAGGCGCACGGCCGCCAGGCGGCGTAGCAACAGGCCCACCGCTTCCACCTGCATGGCCTTCTGCAGCGAGGCTTCCTCCTGCTCCTTGGCCAGGGCGGCGCTTTCGCTGTAGTTCATGTCGCGGGTCAGGCGCAGTTCGGTGCGGGCCAGCAGCACTTCGCCACCGGCCGTGCGCAGCGAATAGTCCAGTTGCAGGCGCAACTGCCATTCGGTGATCTGACCGGCGGTGGTGGTGGCCACCGAGGTCTTGTCGCGCACTTCACGCTCCACTTCCAGGATCACATCCGCGCGGTTGGCGTCTTCCAGCAGCTTCAGCGTGCTGCGCTGCACCTGCCGGGTGAGTTCCTGGCTCAGCGGGGAATGGGGAATGAACCCCTTCAGCGCCAGCGTCTTGAAATGGTATTCGGGCTCCTTGCGGAGCTCGAAACCGCAACCGGACAGCAGCGCTGCGGTGCCGCCAGCGGCACCCACAGCACAGGCCTTGAGCAGATGACGGCGATTCATGGGATCAGACCACCAGGTTGACGAGACGGCCGGGCACGATGATGACCTTCTTGGGCTGCTTGCCCTCCGAGAATTTCTCGAAGTCCGGGCTGGCCAGGGCGATCGCTTCGATGGCGGCCTTGTCGGCGCTGGCGGCCACCTTGATGGCGCCGCGCAGCTTGCCATTGACCTGCAGCATCAGCTCGATCTGGTCCTGCACCAGGGCGCTTTCGTCCACCGCCGGCCAGGCCGCATCGAGCAGGTCGCCCAGCTCGGCGGCCAGGCCCAGTTCCACCCACAGGGCATGGGTGATGTGCGGGCAGGCCGGGTAGATCACGCGCAGCAGCACCGAGAAGCCCTCGCGGATGACCGCATGGTCGCCCGGCGTGGTGCCCTTGAAGCCTTCCAGCGCATTAAGCAGCTTCATCGCACCGGACACGACGGTGTTGTACTGCATGCGCTCGTAGTCATAGCTGACCTGCTTGAGCACCAGATGCACTTCGCGGCGCAGCGCCTTGGCGTCGTCGCCCAGGGCGGAGAAGTCCTTGCCGGCCGCCTTGATGGCGTCGGCCTGCTTCACGCCGAAGCCCCACACCCGCTTCAGGAAGCGGTGGGCGCCTTCCACGGCCGCATCGTTCCATTCCAGCGTCTGCTCGGGCGGCGCGGCGAACATCACGAACAGGCGGGCGGTGTCGGCACCATACTGGTCGATCAGGGACTGCGGGTCCACGCCGTTGTTCTTCGACTTCGACATGGTCGTCATCTCGTACTCGAGCGGCAAACCATCCGCCTTGAGCGTGCCGCCCACCGGCTGGCCATGCTCGTTGCGCAGCACGTCGACGTCGTGTTCCCAGTAGTAGTTCTTGCCGGCTTCGGGCGGCTTGCGGAAGTAGGCGCCCTTGAGCACCATGCCCTGCGTCAGCAGGTTGGTGAAGGGTTCATCGAACTTCACCAGGCCCAGGTCGCGCATCACCTTGGTCCAGAAGCGCGCATACAGCAGGTGCAGGATGGCGTGCTCGATGCCACCGATGTATTGATCCATCGGCATCCAGTAGTCGCTGCCCGCGCCCACCATGGCCTTGTCATTGCTGGCGTCGCAATAGCGCATGAAGTACCACGAGCTGTCCACGAAGGTGTCCATCGTGTCCGTCTCGCGCTGGGCCGGTTTGCCGCAGCTGGGGCAGGTGCAGTTCAGGAAGTCGGCGCGCTTGTTCAACGGATTGCCGCTGCCATCCGGGATGCAGTCTTCCGGCAGCACCACGGGCAGGTCCTTTTCCGGGACCGGCACCGGGCCGCAGCTGTCGCAGTGGATGATGGGGATCGGCGTGCCCCAGTAGCGCTGGCGGCTCACGCCCCAGTCGCGCAGGCGCCAGGTGGTTTTTTTCTCGCCCAGGCCCTTCTCGGCCAGCAGGCGGGCGACCTCGTCCACGGCGGCCTTGTAGGTCAGGCCGTCCAGCGCGCCGGAGTGGATCGTCACGCCGCGCTGCTTGTCACCGTACCACTCGGCCCAGGCCTGGTCGGAATAGGTTTCACCTTCCACGGCCACGACCTGCTGGATGCGCAGACCGTATTTGCGCGCAAAGGCGAAGTCGCGCTCGTCATGCGCGGGCACGCCCATGACGGCGCCGTCCCCATAGCTCATCAGCACGTAGTTGCCGATCCAGACCTCCACCTGCGCGCCGGTGAGCGGATGCGTCACGAACAGGCCGGTGGGCACGCCCTTCTTGTCCTGCGTGGCCAGTTCGGCCTCGGTGCTGCCGCCTTGCTTGCATTCCTCGATGAACGCGGCCAGCTCCGGCTTCAGCGAAGCGGCATGCGTGGCCAGCGGATGCTCCGGCGCCACGGCGCAGAAGGTCACCCCCATGATGGTGTCGGCACGGGTGGTGAAGACATACAGCTTGCCGTCCTGGATGAGCTGGCCGTCGGCGCCCTTGATCTCGTGCGGGAAGGCAAAACGCACGCCTTCACTCTTGCCGATCCAGTTCTCCTGCATCAGCCGCACCCGCTCCGGCCAGCCGGAGAGGTAGTTTTTGTCGGCAGGGTCCGCCACGGCGGCCAGCAGTTCGTCGGCGTAATCGGTGATCTTCAGGTAGTAGCCCGGGATCTCGCGCTTTTCCACCACCGCGCCGGAGCGCCAGCCCCGGCCGTCGATCACCTGCTCATTGGCCAGCACCGTCTGGTCGACCGGGTCCCAGTTGACCACCTGGGTGCGGCGCACCGCAATGCCCTTGTCCAGCATCTTCAGGAAGAGCCACTGGTTCCAGCGGTAGTAGTCCGGCTTGCAGGTGGCGATTTCGCGCGACCAGTCGATGGCCAAGCCCATCGACTGCATCTGCTTCTTCATGTAGGCGATGTTGTCGTAGGTCCAGGCCGCAGGCGGGACCTTGTTCTTCATCGCCGCGTTTTCCGCCGGCAGGCCGAAGGCATCCCAGCCCATCGGCATCAGGACGTTGTAGCCCTTCATGCGCAGCTGACGGGTCAGCATGTCGTTGATCGTGTAGTTGCGCACATGGCCCATGTGCAGCTTGCCGCTGGGGTAGGGCAGCATGGAGCAGGCATAGAACTTCGGCTTGCTCGCGTCCTCGGTGACGCGATAGGCGTCCGCGGCATTCCAGTGATCTCGGGCGGCCTGTTCGACCTCGCTGGGGGCGTATTTCTCGTTCATAGATGCTCGATGGGCGAATCGGCCCATTGTAGAAGGCTGTGGGGGCGGGCCGGTCGGGCTGGCCGTGGGGTCAGCGGGGGCTGTTGTCCTTGTCCGAGACAAAAGCAATGCGGTTCAGATGTGCCGCCTGGGCCCAGTCGATCAAGGCGGCCACCTGGCCGTAGGGGACGTTGCGGTCCGCACTGAGGCGGAGTTCAGCGTCCGGCCGCTGGGCGGCCAGCGATTGCAGCCGGGCTTTGAGTTCGGTCGGCTCCATCGGTTCGTCACCCAGGAAATACCGGCCCTCGGCATCGATGCTGATGGCCACGACCTGCTGGCTGGCGGTGCCCGGCGTCGCCATCTCGGCCTTGGGCAGCTGCAGCTTGAGCGCGCTGGCCATCAGCGGGGCGGCGATGATGAAGATGACCAGCAGCACCAGCATGACGTCGATGAGCGGCGTCATGTTGATGTCGCTCATCGGTGGGGCGGCTTCCCGGCGTTCGAGGCGGCCGAAGCTCATGGGGGCGGTCCTGGTGAAGGCGGGGCGTCTGGCCGGACGCGCCTCAGGGCGCGGAGCGCAGCTCGCGCAGATCGTGGGCGAAACCTTCCAGTTCCGCTTCGCAGGCTGCGACCCACTTGCCAAAGAGGTTGTAGGCCAGCACGGCCGGAATGGCGACGGCCAGGCCGGCGGCGGTCATGATCAGCGCTTCGCCGACCGGGCCGGCCACTTTGTCCAGGCTGAAGTCGCCCGCGCCGGCCATGCTCTGCAGGGCGTGATAGATGCCCCAGACGGTGCCGAACAGGCCGATGAAGGGGGCCGTGCTGCCCACCGTGGCCAACACCACCTGGCCGCGATTGAGCGCGGCCAGCACCAGATGCAGGGCGTCCCGCAGGCGGCGGGTGAGCTGGGCATGGGGGCGACCGGCGGCACCCAGGCTGCCCGGCGCGCTGTCGCTCAAGGCGGCATCGACCAGCGGCACCATCAGCCCCTCACGGTCCAGATGCAGCAGTTGCTGGCGGCCGGCGGTGATGTCGGCCGCCGCCCAGAACAGCGGCAGGCCACGTTGCAGATCCCGACGGGCCCGGGTGAGCATCCAGGCGCGCCAGAGGATCAGGACCCAGCTGCTGATGGACATCACCAGCAGCAGCAGGGCCACCAGGCGGGCCACGCCATCCGCTGCCTGCCAGTGCAGCCCCAGGGCCGAAAGCGACTGCATCGGGTCGGGTCGGGTCAGGCCAGGCCGAGCACGGCGTTCATGTCGAACAGGCCGGTGCGGTGGTGGGCCAGGAAACGCGCCGCGCGCAGGCTGCCCTGGGCGAAGGTGGCGCGGCTGGAAGCCTTGTGGCTGATCTCGATGCGTTCACCAATGCCGGCAAACAGCACGGTGTGGTCGCCGATGATGTCGCCGCCGCGCACGGTGGCAAAACCGATGGTGGACGGATCACGTTCGCCGGTCACGCCTTCGCGGCCATACACCGCGCAGGCCTTCAGGTCGCGGCCGAGCGCATCGGCGATCACTTCGCCCATCTTGAGCGCGGTGCCGCTGGGCGCGTCCACCTTGTGGCGATGGTGCGCCTCGACGATCTCGATGTCATACCCTTCGGCCAGCGCCTTGGCGGCGCTTTCCAGCAGCTTCAGCACCAGGTTCACCCCCACGCTCATGTTGGGGGCCATGACGATGGCGGCCCGCTCGGCGAGGGCCGCGATGTCGGCCTTTTGCGCGTCCGTGAAGCCGGTGGTGCCGATGACGGTGCGCACCCCGAGTTCGGCACACAGCGCCAGATGCGCCAGCGTGCCTTCCGGGCGGGTGAAGTCGATCAGGACATCGGAGCGGGACAGGCCTTCCCGGACGTCACTGGTGATGGCCACGCCGGTCTGGCGGCCCAGGAAAGCGCCGGCATCCTGGCCGAGGCTGGAACTGCCGTCCCGGTCGAGGGCGGCGGACAGCTGGCAATCGGGAGCGTTCAGCACCGTCTCGATCAGCATGCGGCCCATGCGGCCGGACGCGCCGGTGATGGCAATGCGCAGCGGGGCGGCGGCTGGGCTGCTCATCGACGAGCCTCCAGCGGCGGGTAGTCGCGCACCGGGCCGATCGGCTCCGGCGTCACGGCGGCCTGCTTGACCGGCGGCGGCAGCGCCTTGCGCTCTTCCTCGGTCATCTCGAGCTTCGGTGCCGCACTCTTGACCTTGGTGGTGTCGATGGCGGCGATGAATTCCTTCTCGGAGGGAAGGTCTTCCGGCGCATCGATCTTGGCCAGCTGGTCACCGTCGAAGGTCAGCAGGATGCGGCGGTTCTGAGGCGCCGCGCCCTGGCGGCGGATGGTGAAGACGTAGTCCCAGCGGGCGTCGTGGAACACGTCCGTCAAGAGGGGCGAGCCGATGGCATCACGCACCTGGGCGCGGGTCATGCCGGTTTTTACCAGCTGCATCTGCTCCTTGGTGACGACGTTGCCCTGGACGATCTCGACGCGGTAGGGCTGGACCAGGCCGAGCACCTTGTCTCCGCTCACGGAGAAGACGTCCATCTTCGGCATCTGCGAGCAAGCGCCCAGTGCCGCGAGGCTGGCCGCAGCGGCCGTGCATCGCGCGATCAAGGCGATTTGGGAATTCAATGACATGGCAGGGCTTCGCAGAAGTGCTAGGGCTATGATGGCGGGAATTCTAGCGGGAGGCTTTCACCGTTCCGCAGGCGCAAACCCCATGAACAGGTCAGACGAAATCAAGAACAGCGGGCTCAAGGCCACGCTTCCCCGCATCAAGATCCTCGAGATCTTTCAGAAGGCGCAGCAGCGCCACATGACGGCGGAGGATGTTTACAAAGCTTTGCTCGATGAGCGGGCGGACATTGGCCTGGCCACGGTCTATCGCGTGCTCACCCAGTTTGAGCAGGCCGGGCTGCTGTCACGCAACCATTTCGAATCCGGCAAGTCGGTCTTCGAACTCAACGAGGGGCATCACCATGACCACCTCGTCTGCCTGACTTGCGGCCGGGTGGAAGAGTTCTACGACCCACAGATTGAAGAACGTCAACGTGCCATTGCCGAAGAGCGGGGTTTTGCGCTGCAGGAGCACTCCCTGGCCTTGTACGCGTCTTGCGTGAAGACGGATTGCCCGCACAAGAACAACCGTTGAAGCGCGGGCGGGGCTCAGCCGGCGGCTGAATCGTTGAGGCCTTCTTCGATGGCGCGCTGGTGGCGCTCAACGAACTCGCGGTAGGTATCAATGCCGCGCAGTTGCAGGATGGTGTTGCGCACCGCCGCCTCGACCAGCACCGCCAGGTTACGGCCGGCATCCACGGCAATGACCACCTTGCGCACCGGCATGCCCAGCACGTCCTCATACAGCGGCTCGTAGGGCAGGCGCTCGAAATCGCGCTCCATGGTTTCCTTGCGAACCAGATGCACGATCAGCTTCAGCCGCATCTTGCGGCGCACCGCCGTCTCCCCAAAGATCGCCTTGATGTCCAGCAAGCCGATGCCCCGCACTTCCAGCAGGTTCATCAGCAGCTCGGGGCAGCGGCCCTCGATGGCAGTCTGCGCGATGCGGAAGAAATCCACCGCGTCATCCGCCACCAGCCCATGGCCGCGTGAGATCAGTTCCAGCCCCAGTTCGCTTTTGCCCAGGCCGGATTCGCCGGTGAGCAGGACACCCAGGCCCAGGATGTCCATGAAGACCCCATGGCGCGTCGTGCGATTGGCGCAGACATGGGCCAGGTAGGCGCGCACCAGGTCAATGACGTGACCGGCTGATTCGGCGGTGGTGAACAGCGGGATCTCGGCCCGGTCGCACATGGCGATGAGGCGGTCCGGCGCGGTTTGTCCGTCCGCCACGATGATGACCGGCGGCTCCAGCGTCACGATGCGGGAGATGCGTCGGTCCAGCACATCGCCGGAAGCCTGGCTCAGATAGGCCACTTCCCGCGTGCCGACGATCTGGACGCGGTAGGGATGGATGTAGTTGAGGTAGCCGACCAGATCGGCGGCGGACTGGGCATCCAGCAGCGCGGCTTCATCAAAGCGGCGTTCCGGATGCGCGTGCCCGGCGATCCATTCCCAGCGGAGGGCTTCGCGGTGCTCTTCAAAGAGCCGGTCCGCGCTGATGGAGGTGGGTTTCACGAAACCGAGGCGCTCAGGCCACCGACTTCAGCGGTTCCCAGTCGGCGATGAGCCGATGGACGACGCTGGCATCGGTTTCGGTCTTGAGCCGTTCACGCAGTTCACGGTCCGAGAGCATCTCCGCAATTTCGGAGAGGATTTCCAGGTGGCGCTGGGTGGCCGCCTCCGGCACCAACAGAAAGATGAGCAGATTGACCGGTTCGTCGTCCGGGGCGTCGAAGCCGATGGGCTGCTGCACACGCAGCACCGCCGCCAGCGGATTCTTCAGGCCCTTGATCCGGCCGTGGGGGATGGCCACGCCATGACCCAGACCGGTGGAGCCCAGCCGTTCACGGGCGAACAGATTGTCCGTGACCGCAGCCCTGGCGATGGCATGGTTATTCTCGAAGAGCAGCCCGGCTTGTTCGAACACGCGCTTCTTGCTGGATGCGTCCACATCGACCAGCACATTGCTGGCGGGAAGGATGGCGGCGAGACGGTTCATCGGGCAAATGCGCCAGTAGGTCAGAGACGACCGGGATTATAAGAACCCCGATGGGATCAGGGGGTAGGGCAATGCGACGCCTCGTTGAAAACAACGGTATTGGTGTTGCATCGCAACATTATGCGGCGAACTCGGAAAAGCAAAGGCGGCCATCGGGCCGCCTCCCTTGGCTGCGTTAAGGGAAAACCCTGGGGCAGCCATCGCGCTGACCGAAGTCAGCCGCCGAAATCAGTGATTGAGATCAGCCACCTTGTGCCGGAATGTCCATGCGCTTGGCAGAGGCATGGTGATGATCCTGCACGCGGTCCTTGTGGCGGCACACCTGCCGATCCAGCTTGTCCATCAATTCGTCAATGGCCGCATAGAGGTCTTCGCTGGAGTTTTCCACGAAGATTTCGCGGCCCTTCACGTGCAGCGTCACTTCGGCACGCTGCCTGCGGTCCTTCTCCTTTTGCTTTTCCACGGTGAGCAGGACGTTGACGTCCACGACCTGGTCAAAGTGTCGCAGTACCCGGCTGAGCTTGGTCAGCACGTACTCGCGCAACGCGGGGGTGACTTCGAGATGGTGGCCGCTGATGGTCAGGTTCATAAAGCCTCCTTTCACAGGGCTGGTCGGAAACTGCGCCCTTGGGCGCCGTGAGAAATCGGGAACGCTGAAGATGGATGGAATCGCTGGGTCTTGATGAGGGGGTCAGGGGTGGAGAAATCGGTAGGCCCGATGGGGGCGATCTTGGCGGTCTATCAAAAGTAGCGGATTTGAAGCGGCGGAACCAAAACCAGCCGGCGCCAGTGTGCAAAACGACTCAGAAAAAACACTGGAGCGATTCGGATGTGGAAGGCCTGCGGTAGCTGCAGTCCGGGAGCGGGCATCCGGGCGGGCCGCACAAGGCGGCGCCGCAGGGGCGCGCGGCTGAAGGAGTGGCGTTGGAGGGCTTGGGAATGTGTCTGCGGTAAGACTCTTCGTGTGGCCTGGACGAGCCCAGTCTGCGCGCGTTCGATGGCGAAGACAAGTGATCAAAAGCAAGGTTTGGGGGTGAATCTTTCCGCCTTGCGCATCGGCAGGGACCGTGCTGGAATGCTGGGTGTTGTCGCTGCCGCCGCAGCCTTGCTGGCCACATTCCCACAGTGTGATAATTCAGCGTCCCCATCACTGGAGTCCCACTTGGACAGCGACCACCCTCGGTGGCCGTCCACTCCAGCGTCAAACCGCCGCAGCTGAAGGTCGCCAGTCGCCAGTGCCGTGCCAGTGAGGCTCGTCAGAGGTGTCCAGCCGCCGCTGTGCCGCTTGTCCGGAGTGAGACGGGCCCTATCCGCCCTGAACCCGCCCTGATCCGCCCCCATTGAGCCCCTTCCGGACGCGCTTCCTCGCGTCATCAAAGAGGCCGTTCCCCAGCGACCCCGCGCCTGACCCTCCTGCCTCGTCAACGCGCCATCCTGCTCGAGCGTTCGCCTTGAAGCGCGCCGACGCAGACGAAGGACCTGCATGCTGAATGTGTTCACTCTGGACAATGGCCGCCTCAAGGGCGGGATGGTTCAGGAAGAGATCTCCACCGCTGCCGAACTGAGCGCGGTCACCGGCTCCGAGCGTCAACCGATCTGGGTGGACCTCGAATCCCCGAGCGCGGAAGAAAAGGACTGGATCCGGGAACGCTTTGGCCTGGTGATCCCCGAAGACATCGTGGACGAGGATCTGGAGGAATCGGCCCGGTTCTACGAGGAGGACAACGGCGAGCTGCATATCCGCTCCGACTTCCTCATCGACGACATGGAAGCCCCGCGCAACGTGCGGGTGGCCTTCATCCTTTTCAACAACGTGCTGTTCTCGGTCCACAACGAGGACCTGCCGGTGTTCCGGCTGTTGCGCCTGCGGGCGCGGCGCATCCCGGCGCTGATTGAAGATGCCAAGGATGTGCTGCTCAAGCTCTATGACGCCGATGCGGAATATTCCGCGGACGTGCTGGAGGGCATCTACGACAACCTGGAGAAGGTCAGCGAGCGGGTGCTGAAGAAGGATGTGAACGACACCGAGGCCGGGGAAGTGCTGGCGGCCATCGCACGTGAGGAAGACTTGAACGGGCGCATTCGCCGCAATGTGATGGACACCCGCCGTGCGGTCAGCTTCATGATGCGCAGCCGGATGCTCAATGCGGAGCAGTTCGAAGAGTCCCGCCAGATCCTGCGGGACATCGACTCGCTGGACAGCCACACCGCCTTCCTGTTCGACAAGATCAACTTCCTGATGGATGCGACCGTCGGCTTCATCAACATCAACCAGAACAAGATCATCAAGATCTTCTCGGTGGCAAGCGTGGCGTTGCTGCCGCCCACCTTGATTGCCAGCGTCTACGGCATGAATTTCCAGGCCATGCCGGAATTGCACTGGGAATACGGCTACCCGTTTGCGCTGGGGCTGATGCTGGCCTCGGTGGTGGCGCCGTTTGTGTATTTCCGGCGCAAGGGCTGGTTGGCATGACGCGCTGGCACGGGTGGCCGAAGAGTGGGCCACCTCCCTACAACGTGCAGATCAGAACCTGACGCCTCCACCCTGAGCCGTCGGTAGACACCAAGGGCCGCCGCCGAGCGGCCCTTGTTCTGTCTGTGTGCCGCCCCGCACGCCCGGCCTCCGCGCCGTTCTCGACCGCCAAGCAAAAAGGGCTTCCGCCAATGCGGAAGCCCTAGGGCAGAAAAGTAGCCTCAAGACGCCCCGTGGCCAACGAGGGAGGGAGGGAGGAGGAGGAGAAAGGCCTCGGGATTGCAGCTTGCGAACAAGCAGGTCTTGCGGCTGAAAGCGTGAACGAGTGCTGTGAACTTTACTCCCATCAGCTTCCGGGTTGGTAGAAACCCTAAAAGCCCTCGTTGGATCTCGGTGTTTAGACACTAACTGGCAACCTTGCCGGTCACCATCCACCGTGGTGGCAAGCTGCGTGCCTGGTGCGCCCTGCAAGTCTTGCCAATCAAGCCGTGCCACACCTTGCACACCAAACCTTGCACACCAAACCTTGCGCACCACACATTGCACACCACTCCTTGCGCACCACCCCTTGCACACCACACCAGCGAATTGAGCCTTCCGAACTGGCGAGGCCCAAACTGACTGCACACGGGCCACACACCGGCCATCGACTGCAGATCAATGAGCGGTGGCAGAGCGGCTGGCGACCGATCGCGAAGCGCTGCACTGATGTCTATAGTGCAATGCAAGCGACCCGTTGTCATCCCGATTCCGTGGGAAAAAGTGAGCAACTGTCACTGCTGTACCGGCTAGCCGGGACAGCTTTTGGCAGGCCCAAAGTGGGTCCGCCAATTGCCGGTGACGGGGTCCCTGCGGGCCAGTGCAGCACTCGAAACACCGGTCACACCGGCGCTTCAACCTCGTCAGTTCTGCTTCAGCAACTTCTCCAGCGCCTTGGTGAATTCTGGGCCTTCGGGGTCTACCTTGGAGCCGAAGCTGAGCACCTCTTGCCCATCACGAGAGATCAGGTATTTGTGGAAGTTCCACTTGGGGGACTGACCGGTACGCTTGGCCAGGTCGGCGAACAGCGGGTTCAGGTCAGACTTGCCGGCTGACACACTGCTTTTGCTGAACATCGGGAACTTCACGTTGAAGGTGTTCTCGCAGAACTCAGCGATCTCCTTGTTGCTGCCGTATTCCTGATTTCCGAAGTCGCCCGAAGGGAAACCCAGGACGACCAGCTCCTTGTACTTGATCGAAAGGGCTTCCAATGCCTTGTATTGCGGCGTAAAGCCGCAGAAGCTTGCGGTGTTGACCACCAGCACCACCTTGCCGGCGTACTGACACAAAGCTTGGGGCTTTTCATCTTGCAGGCGCGGAAACTGCCGTTGGAGCAGGTCCGGGCAGTTTGCTGCTGTGCTGGTGGGGGCTGCTGCGGTGGCGCTGGCGGCGTGGGCAGCCAAGGGCGCACAGGCCACTACCAGCACCAGCGTGAGGCGCCGGAACAGGGTGGAAAAGGAAGGCAGACTCATGGAACGCTCCTGGGCGGCATCGGTGGATGCCGTGAGATGTGACAACGTCAATTAGGCCAGAAGCGAGCCGCGTAAGGGTTTGTCATCTTCAGACCGATAAAATGCACTGAGTTATCCAAGGAACGTCACCATGCTTTACCCCGAACTCTTCAAGCAACTCGAAGCCGTGCGCTGGAACATGGACACCGATATCCCTTGGGACAAGTTCGATGCCGCCAAGTTGACCGACGATCAGGCACGCACCATCAAGATGAATGCCATCACGGAATGGTCGGCACTGCCGGCCACCGAGATGTTCCTGCGTGACAACAAGGACGACAGCGACTTCTCTGCCTTCATGAGCGTGTGGTTTTTCGAAGAGCAGAAGCATTCGCTGGTGCTGATGGAGTACCTGCGTCGCTTCCGTCCGGACATGGTGCCCACCGAAGCGGAGCTGCATGAAGTGCGCTTTGAATTCGACCCCGCGCCTGCGCTGGAAACACTGATGCTGCACTTCTGCGGCGAGATCCGCCTGAACCACTGGTACCGCCGTGCGGCTGAATGGCACACCGAGCCGGTGATCAAGGCCATCTACGAAACGCTGTCGCGCGATGAAGCCCGCCACGGCGGTGCCTATCTGCGCTACATGAAGCGAGCCATGGCCAAGTTCGGTGATGAGGCCAAGGCCGCCTTTGCCAAGGTCGGCGTGCTGATGGCCAGCGCGCGCCGCACGGCCCAGGCGCTGCATCCGACCAACCTGCATGTGAATGCCAAGCTGTTCCCGCGTGACACCATCCAGAGCCGCCTGCCGGATCCGGAATGGCTGGAGCGCTGGCTGGACAAGCAGATCCAGTTCGACAGCGTCTGGGAAAACAAGGTGGTGGATCGCATCCTCCACAACATGAGCCTGCTGATGGAGCGCAGCTTCGCCAGCGTTCAGGAACTCAACCGCTACCGCAAGGAAATCACCCAGCGGGTGGCTGCAGCAGCACAGCAACCGGGCGGGAGCGACCTGTCCCCGCAGGGCCACTGAAACCTGCACGCTGGAGTCAATCAGAAAGCCCGCTTCGGCGGGCTTTTGTATTGGTGGCTACATGGCTACATGGCTACATGGCTACATGGCTACATGGGTTTTGGGTAATGGGTGACGAGTGATGTCAGTTCGGCCGCACAGCACCGACACCACCCCGCAGCGGCATGCGCACAAGCCCCGACACGTGCAGGCAGACCGAGGCGCAGCCACAATGCACTGAACGATTCCAGTCGAGGGGTGGTCTCCGGGACCACCCGCCTTGACGCCCCGTCTTCCCACCTCTTTGGTCAATCCTCATGAAATACCTGCACACGATGGTCCGCGTGACCGACATCGAAGCCTCCCTGAAGTTCTACCGCGACGCGCTGGGCCTGCAAGTCGTGCGCCGTTCCGAGCATGAAGCCGGGCGCTTCACGCTGGTCTACCTGGCGGCGCCCGGCGACGAGGACGCGCAGATCGAACTCACCTACAACTGGGATCCGGAGCCATACACCGGCGGCCGCAATTTCGGCCATGTGGCCTATGCGGTGCCCGACATCTATGCGGCCTGCCAGCGTCTGATGGATCACGGCGTGCTGATCAACCGCCCGCCTCGGGACGGGCGCATGGCGTTTGTCCGCTCGCCTGACAACATCTCGGTGGAACTGCTGCAGGACGGTCCGGCTTTGCCCCCGTCAGAGCCCTGGATCTCCATGCCCAACACCGGCGCGTGGTGAGCTGAGGTGGCCCCAGGGGCCGGGCAAGGTCGCAGGCTTTGCCTGGGGCGTGAGGACACGTGTGAGGACACGTGATTCTTCCGCTGGTCAGGTGATGCATCGGGCCCTGATCCCCCAACATCATTCAGTTGCGAGTGTGCTCGCAGACATCAGGTGCGACGAGGAGGGCGTGATGCTGCAGGACATGGTGCGTAGCGTTGATGCCGGGGCGGCGCTGAACGCAGCACTGAAGGGCGCACTGAATGCAGCGCCGAATGTGACACCGAATGTGACACCGAACCCGGCACGGAATGCGACGCCCAAGGTGGCACTGACGAATGCAGCGCTGAACGTGGCGAATCTGGCGGCGCAGGGGGCCGACTTCCACGTCTTGCGCTGTGCGTCTGCCCACTCGATGCATTGCGCTGATCCGAGTGCAGGCCATGGCGCCAGCCACCACACCGAACCCATGCAGGGCACGCGTCAACCCAACCCGCCGTTGCCTCTTGTGCCCGCAGGGCTGCTGGCGTTTTGTCCTGGGGTCATCCGGCAGCCGCTCGCGACAGCGACGGCCACGCTGGCGACGGTGATGATGAGCTTGGGCTGTTGGCAGGTCGCGGCGGCTCAGTCGTCCGGGGTTGCAGGCGAGCCTTCGATGTCATCTTCCGCCGCGTCTTCCGCCACGAGCACCCGCAGTGCCACCGCCACGACTACAGCTGGGGCCGCAACAACCTCAGCCACCACTTCCTCCTTCCCGCCACCCAAAGGCAAGCTGTTGCTCACTGGTGGTGTCAGCAGCATCGACGGCGCGGCCGGTGGTGGGCTCACGCCCTGGGCGTTGACCGGCAGCTATGCCACCGAAGGCCAAATCGGGGCCACGGCGTATTACACCCGCCTGCCGACCCAGGACTACGGACTGAGCGGCTATGGCGCCCTGGTGGCCTTTGGCGAGCGAGCCGAACTCTCGATTGCACGGCAGGACTTTTCCGCCGGCGGCACGGGCGCTGCACTGGGCCTGCCGGGCCTGCATCTCAAACAGACCCTCCTGGGCACCAAGCTGCGGCTGGGCGGCGATGCGGTCCTGGATGCCGACACCTGGATGCCGCAACTGGCGCTGGGGCTGGAATACAAGTGGGTGGATGCGGAAGGGCTGAATCCAACCCTGTCCGCCCTCGGGGCCAAGCGCCACGGCGTGGATGTGTACCTCAGCGCCACCAAGCTTTTCCTGGCCCAAAGCACGCTGGTGAATCTCACGCTGCGCGCCAGCCGGGCCAATCAGAATGGCCTGCTGGGTTTTGGAGGGGCGGCGAGCCGCCGTTATTCATTGCTGCCTGAAATGTCGGTGGCCTATCTGCTCAATCGTCACTGGGCGGTCGGCGTGGAATACCGCATGAAGCCGGACAAGCTCAATCCGTCGGTGCTGGGCGATGCCTTAAAAGAGCAGGACTGGAAGGATGTGTTCGTGGCCTGGGCCCCGAACAAGAACATCTCGCTGACGGCAGCTTATGTGGACCTGGGCCAGGTGGTGCCAGGGATCCAGCCGCGCCGGCAGCGCGGGGTGTATGGATCGATTCAGTTGGCCTATTGAGGCAATTGCCCGGCAGACCTGTTGAGCTGGTGACCCGCTGCACGGTGGCCCTGTCGAAGACCGGCCGACCGCATGAGGAGACTTCCATGGCCCGACCTTCCCGTGTTGTTCCGCTCGTCCGCCTGATGAAGCTGATGAGCTTGATGAACCTGAAGAGGCCGAAGAGTCTGAGGCGCCTCTTCCGGGTACTGCGCAGCCCTGGGGTCATCCTTCTGATGGGGGCTATGCTGGTTATCGCGCCAGCCCGCGCCGCCGACGATTCGCTGTTCCAGGCGCTGGGTGGTGACGAGGGGGTTGCCCGAATCAGTGCCGGGCTGGTGGAGCGTGCTTATGCGGATGAACGCATCAAGCACCTGTTCCAGGAGACGAATCCGCGCTTTCTCACGGAGCAACTGCGCAAGCAGTTTTGTGAATTGTCCGGAGGGCCTTGCAAGTACGACGGGGAGACCATGAAGAACTCCCACGCCAAACTTGGCATCAACAAGGCCCACTTCAATGCGTTGGTGGAAGATCTCCAACTGGCCATGGACGCTCAGGGTGTTCCGTTTGCGGCGCAGAACCGTTTGCTGGCCTTGCTGGCACCGATGTATAGGGATGTCGTCACACGGTGAGCCGTCACTGCTGAGCGGGGGCGCGCGGCTTGATGATGGCCCATGTCGATGCGCCAGACGACTTCTCGTTGCGGGACGCCTCGATGGCGGCCATGGCGTCGTTTCCTCTCAACACATAGTTGCGACCTGTGTTGTTGAATTGCTGGCCCCACCGCTCCAGGGTCATGGCGAACAGCTCTCCCTTCTGGTCGCGGCCCACCAAGGCGCCCTCGGTGCCGGGAAGAATGAACAGGGCGAGCTGATCGGGCTTCAGGCTATTGATGACCGGGTCCACATGCTGGCCGAACAACCACTCCTTGGTGAACGACTTTCCGGAGAAGGGAACGAGATCCACCCCCCCAGGGGCGAGTTTGTCCTTTCCTCGATTGCTGGCGTCTGCCTCTTGAAGGAGGTGTTCCTGCAACCCCAACTGCAAGGTGACGTGCGCACCGCCCGCCTTGAGCTGCAGTACTCGTTCGGGCCAGGAGTGCTGCGACTGCGCCAGTTGCGCCAGTTGCGATGAGGTGTGGTCCGGCCTTGTGCTGGGGGCATAACGGAGCAAGGCTTCTTGATAGAGGTCTCGACGCCCGGTGCTCAGGAGATCCAACATGACCATCAAAGCGTCTGCGCCAGGGCACTTCAACTCTCGCAGGGTACTGAACATGCTGTTGGCATGTATCAGTGCCACGTCTGTCACGCCCGGCCAATCGGTGTCCGTCGAAGCGGCGCTGGTCGGCGTAAGGGCTGAAGTGGTGGTCGATGTTGTCGGCGATGTGACCGACGATGTGGCGGATGACGAAGGCCTGTGCTGCTGGCTGGCGGTCGCAGCAGCCTGTAGCGCCGGTTCGGAATCCTTGGCGGCGGCCTTCGCTAACGGCCCGGCGGGAGCTTGGAGACCTGGCGCTTGGAGATCTTTGCGAGTGATCGCCTCGCTCACGGAGGCGTGGATGGGTTGAATGATGGCCCAAGGACTGCTGCGGGCCCATGGCATGACCTTGGAGGAATGAATCGCGGTGTCAAGCGCTTGGACTCCGTGCTGAATGTAGCTATGGCGCACGTTGTTGAAATGCGGGTCCCATCGGTTTGAACTCAAGGTGAAGAGTTCGCCATTGGCGTCCTTTCCGACCAGGGAGGGGTGGGAATTCGGGAGGAGGAACACGGCGACCTGATTGGGTGCCAGGTGAGCCAGCGTGGGGTAGATATGGTCCTTGAAAGCCTGGTCCTTGGCGGCGCGGGAATCGGTGATCGGAACCTGTTCGAACGAACCCGGCGGTAGGCGTTCATGGCCACGATTGTTCTGGCCGGCCAAACCATCAAAGACGTCCTTCTTCATTGCCACCACCAGCTTGGCGTAGGCGCCCGCGTCTTGCAAACGCAGGAATTTCTCGGGCAAAGAGCTGCCCGGGCCGAATGTCTGGGAGGAAGCCGCTGGTCGGTGGTCAGGGCGTGCCGAACTGGCGGGTGACTGCGTCGGCTGGCTGGGCGCAGCGGCGCGAAGGGCCTCGTTGAAACTATGCTCCGACCCGGTGGACAGGTAGTCAAACATGATGACCAGCGCGTCGATCACATCCGGGCCTCCCGGGCTTTCGCAGTGCAACTGGCGCAGGACGCCAAACATCCTGCTGGCTTGGGTGAGCCGCTCTGCTGTGAGCGGGCCCGCCCCGGTGGCGGTGGTCGTGGCCTGCGTCCGAGGCTTGGCTTGTGGGGTGGCGGCGGCCAACGCGGTGCTCTGAGGTTCAGCCGTCAACGGCGCCGGTTCGTCGTAGACGGCTCGTAGGACACCGTCGGGCAGTTGGACGTCGGTGGGCGTGACAAGCGTCCAGGCCGCTCCGTGGAGCGCCGAAGACTGGAAGGCCATTCGCTGCAGGGAGGTGGTGCAATCAGCATCCTGAACCAGGACGAGCCTGTGATCTGCCGCCCCCGTCGCCCACGGGTCGGTCGTCAGACCGAACGGCCGCCCGTGGTGGTCCTGACCGATCACCATGGCGTCGCCAGCCGGCGTGCTCAGGAGGGCCGTCTGATTGGGCTCGAAGGCGTTCTGCAGCGGCATGATCGCGCTTTGGATGAAGCGTTGCTGCGATTGGGCCCATCCGTGCGGGCGGGCGATGCCTTGGGCCTCGGAGTTCATCAGCTTGACGGTCCGGTAGCCAGAGTCGTCAAGGGCTTCACTGGCGGTGTGATGGGACACGGGCGCTTCCGTGCCGGCATTCAGAGAGAGGAAGGCCGCTCGCATCGCCAGGTCCGCACGGCCGGAGCTCTCCAGCGTGGCCCGGGCCTGGGCTTGTGCGCGCTCGAGCTCGCCCACGCTGATGCGGCGGCTGGCTGCGGGGGATAGGGAATCTGCGGCGGGATTGGGATGAACGTCCTGGCTGGCGGAAGCGTTTGAACTTGGGGACACAAACATGTCGAAGCTCCTCGTCGGCACATGCCGAGGTGAAAACTCAGTGACAACTCACCGCAAACTGTTCATGCCTCAGGGGCTCTGAATGTTGGTGGCCAAGGGCGGAATCGATCCACCAATACGCGGATTTTCAAAGGGCATCTGCGCGCGAAGCGTTACATTCTCCACGCGCAATAATCAACCAAATCAATCACTTACGGTGAAATCAACCGCAATCAACCGCAATCAACCGCAGCCATTGGCGCTCGATACCTGTCGCGTTTTCCAGAGGAGTGCCAGAGGAGTGCCAGAACCCTGCGCCCGCCAATGTCGCGACGGACAGGGTGTCGCAAGCGGCGACCCGAGCTTCGGACGTCGTGCTCGCGGCTCTTCGGTTGACGCCCGCTCAGGCCGGTGTGACGCACGACCGTCAGTTGTTTCGGAATTTGATGAATTTCGGAATTCAAGAAATCGGCCGTCTGGGCATGGCCCGACCCCGCGTGGCAGGTAACGCCCCATTTGGTTGTCAACGAACACTTCTGCATGTCCCTGGCCTGGCACATGGGGCTGCCCGTCGCGGCTGCTCAAACGCGAGGCCACGCGGCTGGCGAAGCGGCCAAGATAAAGACACCCCAAAAGATGCCTCGACCGCGCCTATCGCGCGAGCACCAAGACCGCAGTCATGCGCAATCAAGTGCGCGCTGAGAGCGCTTGAGGAAGTGGCCGCCTGACGCGATGGCCCGATGTGCGCCAGAAACGGCACGCCACAACGCCACAACGCAAAACGGCGACCACTTTCGTAGTCGCCGTTTTCGCAAAGTCATTGAATTTCAACAACTTTCTGTCTTGGTGGCCAAGGGCGGAATCGAACCACCGACACGCGGATTTTCAATCCGCTGCTCTACCAACTGAGCTACTTGGCCATCTTTATCTTCGTTGCCAGCTGCGCTGAGCACCGAAGACCGTGACTATAACACTAAATTCCGCCTCCGCGCTTGTTCCGCGAAAGATCAACACCCAATTGCTTCAGCTTCCGATACAGATGGGTGCGTTCCAGCCCCGTCTTCTCGGCCACCCGGGTCATCGAGCCATTTTCCTTGGCCAGGTGGAACTCGAAGTAGCTCTTCTCGAACGCATCACGCGCTTCACGCAGCGGGCGGTCCAGTTCAAACAGCTGCTCCGACGCCATTCCCTGGTGCTGGACCGGCGCCGGGGTCACCAGGCTGGGCACCCCGCCCGACAGCGACACATTCGCCGGCATCACCGGCAGCGCTTCCGGCCGCACATAGCTGGGCAGACCCACCACAGGGGCTGGCGGTGCCGGACGCGGAGCGGTCTTCACCAACGCCTGTTCCACCGCCCGTAGCAGTTTCTGCAAGGTGATCGGTTTCTCCAGGAAGGCCATGGCGCCGAACTTGGTGGCTTCCACCGCCGTGTCGATGGTGCCGTGGCCGCTCATCATGATCACCGGCATGGTCAATTGCCCGGTGCTGCCCCATTCCTTCAGCAGCGTCACGCCGTCCACATCCGGCATCCAGATGTCCAACAGCACAAGATCCGGACGAGAACGCTCACGCGCGGCGCGAGCCTGCTGCGCATTCTCAGCCAGTTCGATCGTGTGCCCCTCGTCCGAGAGGATTTCTGACAGCAGGGCACGAATGCCCAGTTCGTCGTCAACAACAAGAATGGTTGCCATGTATGCCTACTGTTCACGCGGGCCGAGGCGCGTCTGGCGCAGGGCTCGGTGCAGTCGCGAGTTTTGAAAATGATAACGAAACTTGCGCGCCTATCGGGGCCTGATCGCCGTCGCCTGGCGGCTGAAGATTGATCAAACGGATGCGGGCCCCGTGCTCATCCGCAATTTTCTTCACCACGGCCAGCCCCAGGCCGGTGCCTTTGGTCTTGGTCGTGACGTATGGCTCGAACGCCCGGTTCAGCACCTTCTCCGCAAAGCCGGGGCCGTTATCCGTGATGACCAGCCGCAGGGCTCGCAATTCGCCCAGCTCGTTGCTGGCCTTTTGGGTGCGCACCACCACGCGCCCATCCGGCCGCTCACTGACCGCATCCAGCGCGTTTTGCACCAGATTGTGAATGACCTGACGCAGTTGCGGCGCATCCCCCAGGATGAGGGGTGGCTCCTGCGCCAAGTCCGCCACCAATCGCCCAGCTTCCTGTGCTTCGGCATAGAGCGTCAGCACTTCGGCCACCAAAGCATTCACGTCCAAGGGGGCCAGCTTGGCGGCAGGCAGCCGAGCATAGTCCCGGAATTCATTCACCAACTGCTTCATCGCCTGCACCTGGTTGACGATGGTGCCCACGGAGCGCACCAGCATCGCCTGGTCCGTGCCTTCGAGCTTGGATTCCAGTTTGAACTGCAGCCGCTCAGCGGACAGCTGGATCGGCGTCAGCGGATTCTTGATTTCATGGGCCAGGCGCCGCGCCACCTCGCTCCAGGCCGCCGAGCGTTGGGCCGAGACCACCTCGCTGATGTCGTCGAACACCACCAGACGGGCCTCATGCGGCAGCGCCGCGCCCCGCACCAGCAGCGTCAAGGTGATCTGCTCGGTGAGGCGCAGCTCAAAGGAGTCCTGCCAGTGGTCGCGTTCTCCCGCCTCCGGGGTCTGCAGTTCAAAGCGCTGCCAGATGGACCTGGCGAACTCCTCCAGCGGCTCCAGTTCTTCCAGCCGTCGGCCCACGTAGGCCGACAGCGGCAGCCGCATGATGCGGGTGGCGCCCGGGTTGACCGACTCGATGCGCCGGTCCGCGCCAAACACCATCACGCCGGCGGTGAGGTTGTCCAGGATGGTCTGCAGGTGGGTGCGGGCGCTTTCCAGCTGGGTCACGCTCAGGTCCACCTGCGCGCGTGCATCGGCCAACTGTTCGGTCATGTCGGCAAACGAGCGGGTCAGCCCCCCCAGTTCGTCCCGGGAGCGGAAGACCGGCTTGGCTTTCAGATCGCCGGTGGCCACTTCCCGCATGCCCTCGGCCAGCAGCAACAGCGGCTGCACCAGTTGATTGGACAGCGCCACCGCCAGCAGCAAGGCAGCAAACACCGCCAGGATCAGCACCAGTGTGAGCGTGCCCAGATACATGCGCCGCAGCCCGTCCCGCAGCAGCGACCGTTGCAGGTATTCCTGGTTGGCCGTCTGCACGTTCAGCGCATTGCTCACCACCTTGCCGCTGATGTTTCGCACCACCATGAGGTAGCGGTCGCTGTTGCTCAACTGCAGGACGCTGCTGGGCAGCAGCGCCACGGCGCGGATGCGGGCCTCGCCCAGGGCCGCCTGCTGCTCATCTTCCAGGCCCTCCAGCCGCGACGACACCCCGTTGGCCCGCGCCTGACTGAGCATGGTGGAGGTGGGGCGGTCGGGGATGTTGTCCGTCTCGGCGCCGGCGGTGAGCAGCACCTGGCCGTTGCTGCCCAACAGCGCCACGCTGCGGGCCGACAGCTGGTCGCGCAGACGCTCCAGCGCCAGAGGGGCGAGCGCCCCGTCTTCCCAGCGCTCGGCGGCGCTGCGCGTGCGGGCGCTGAGCTCGCTGCGGGCGTTGTCCAGCGTGTCCTGCCCCAGTGCCAGCCCGGCTTCCAACGCACTCGCCAGCCGCTGGTCAAACAGGCTTTCGATGCTGCGGTTCACGAATTGGTAGGAGACGGTGTAGATCAGCACCCCCGGCACCACACCAACAAAAGCGAAGATCCAGGCCAGCTTGAGCAGCAGCCGGCTGCCGAAACGCCCCCGCTTGACCCGCAGCGCCAAGCGCGCACCGGCCACCCCGATGACGATGATCAGCGCGGTGGCCACGGCCACGTTGACCCAGAACAGCCAGAGGTAATGGCGCTCCAGGAAGCCACGCTGAGCGGTGGTGCTGATCGACAGCAGGAAGGCCAGCATGCCGCTGGCGCCGGCGATGGCCGTCACCGAAACCAGCCAGGCCAGGCGTGCCGCTTTGGTCACAGGATGCAGTCCTTCAGGGTCAGGTCCACTGGGGTGGGAAGACGGTCAGGGCAGCGGAACACAGGAGACAAGGGGGCGGGTCCGATCAGGGCTGCGGCCGGTTGGGCGGCGGCGTGGCGGGCAAGTCCAGGTTGAGCTGCATGTAGCGCTCCACCGAAAGGGCCCAGCCCTGGCCGGCGCCCAGGCCGATCTGCATCGGACGCGGCAGCTGGCTGGTGTCCAGCTTGTAGCTGAACTCCAGGTAGTAGCTGCCATCGTCCTCGATGTCCTTGGCATCGGCCACACGCCAGCCGGAGACGCCGCGCAGCGAAGCCACCGCCTCACCCAGGCTGTCGAAGCTCTGATGCAGGCCCCCGGTGCTCACCCGGTACTGACGGGTCAGGGGTTGCCAGGTGAGGCGCCAGGTGCGGCTGGCCTGGGCCACGCGCGCATCCCTCCAATACCAGCGGTTGCGCAACACCTGCACTTCCGCCACGAAATAGATGGCAACGCCCTTGAGCAGAGCGTCTTCCGCCGGTTTCGGCAACTCGAAGCGACTGCTGAAACTCAGCGCCAGTCCGTCCTCCACCCGTTCCGCATGCAATTGCTGCAGTGTCACCCCCTGGGCCACTGCCCAGGCGTGCAAGGCCAGCAGCGCGCCGACCAGGGTCAGGCGCCGCGACCAGGAACGCAGCAGAACGAACGGACGGAACAAGCTCACGCGGACGGCAACTTCTGGAGCAAGGCGTAGAAGAAGCCGTCGGTGACGGCGGCGCCTCGCGGTGGTTCTTGCGAAGCATTGTCAGCGAGCGGGAGGAGGTGACCGGCTCCACGCGTGAACTGACGCCACCGTGCATCACCATGGCGTTGCAAAAACGCGTCGATTTGATCCTGGCCTTCGGCTTTGAAGACCGAGCAGGTGGCGTAGAGCAACCGTCCGCCGGGCTTCAGCAGCGGCCACAGGGCCTCCAGCAATTCTGATTGGATCTGGGCGAGGGCCGGAATGTCCGTGGCGCGGCGCAGCCACCGCACGTCCGGATGGCGGCGCACGATACCGGAGGCGCTGCAAGGGGCATCCAGCAAGATGCCGTCGAACGGGCGGCCGTCCCACCACGCCTGGGTGTTGCGGGCGTCGGCCGGTGTCACCCGGGCCGTCAGTTGCAGCCGCTCCAGGTTCTGCTGGACCCGTTCCAGCCGCTTGGCGTCGGTGTCCAGCGCCAGAAGATCCAGGCGGTTGCCCGCTAATTCCTGCAAATGCGCGGTTTTGCCGCCAGGCGCGGAGCAGGCGTCCAGCACATGGGCGCCTGCGCCCAGCATCGGCCAATGCTCACCCGGGGCCAGGTCTTGCGGCGCCATCGTTCCCAACAGCAGCGGGGCGGCCAGTTGGGCGGAGGCGTCCTGCACCGAGGCATCCCCCTCAGCGAAGCCGGGCAGGGCCTGGACCGGTCGGGGTTCGTCCAGCACCAGGGCCTGGGGCCAGAGGTCTCCTGCCGGATGGGCGGCAATACCCGCTTCGGTCAGGCGGTCCAGGTAGTGCGAGGGGCTGCCCTGGGCCGGGTTGACGCGCAAGGTCATCGGCGGGCGTTGCTGATTGGCGGAAAGCAGGGCCTGCCAGTGGTCGGGCCAGTCCCGTTGCAGTTGCTCCTGCCACCAGCGGGGATGGTTCCAGGTGGCGATGGGATCGTCCTGCAAGGCGGCCACCAGGGCCTCCCGTTCACGCAGGAAGCGGCGCAGCACGGCATTCACGAAGCCCGCGTTCTTGGGCGCGCGGCGGCGGGCCGCTTCCACGGCCTGGTCCACCAGAGTGTGTTCGGTATAGGCGGTTTCACCCGGCCACAGCAGTGCCAGGGCCGTCACCAGCAAGGCATCCACACGAGGTGGCGGGGCCTTGGGCGCCAGCCGGGCCCGCAGCGCCTGCACGGCACCCAGGCGCCGCAGCACGGTGAAGCTCAGGGCCTGGGCGCCTGGGCGCACATCGGCCGGGCAGCGGGTCAGCCACTCGGTCAGCGAATGCCCGTCACGAACGGCCTGGACGGCGTCGGCACCAGCGCTCAGCAGGCGATGCAGCGGGGGAGAGGAGGGATGGGGGGTAGACACTGGCGGAGTTTAAGGGGTGGTCGTTGGGGCCACGTACGCTCTGTACGCCCTACGGTTCACAATGACTTCCCCCCGCTGGGAGAATATCCAGGCAGACTCTCGCACCGGCGGGGCTTCCCCCGTCTCCCTTGACCGTTTTTTACCTTCGGGACACGGTATGCCGTGCCCCCAACCTCCATGACAGGCACCCCCACCTTGAGCGCCGAGGCCCTGGCGGCCCTGCCCGCATCCGAGCGCATTCGCTACCGGCTGGTCCATGCCCGCAAGCGCTATCACGCCAACGACAACATCGCCGACTTCCTGGAACCGGGAGAACTGGAACAGCTCCAGGCCGAGGTGCAGGTGAAGATGCAGGAGGTGCTGCAGTCGCTGGTCATCGATACCGAGAGCGACCACAACACGCAGGAGACCGCCAAGCGTGTGGCGAAGATGTTCCTGCGCGAGGTGTTTGCCGGCCGGTACAACGCCGCGCCCGCCGTCACCGAATTCCCGAATGCGGAACGGCTCAATGAGCTGATGATCGTGGGCCCGATCACCGTGCGCAGCGCCTGCTCCCACCATCTGTGCCCGATCATCGGCAAAGTCTGGATTGGCCTGCTGCCCAATGAGCATTCCAATCTCATCGGCCTGTCCAAATACGCGCGCCTGACCGACTGGATCATGAGCCGTCCGCAGATCCAGGAAGAAGCGGTCACCATGCTGGCCAATGAGCTGCAGGACCGTGTGCGTCCGGACGGCCTGGCCATCGTGATGGATGCCGACCACTTCTGCATGCATTGGCGTGGTGTCAAGGACATGGAGTCCACCATGATCAACAGCGTGATGCGTGGGGCCTTCCTGAAAGATCCGAATCTGCGGCGGGAATTCCTGTCGCTGGTGCGCAGCAAGAGTTGATCGTCCACGGAAAGATTCCAGGAGTCCCCATGCTTGTTCGCCTCGTTTATGCAAGCCGCGCCTCGCGCGACCTGAGCCCGCAGGACCTGCAGGACATCGTGCGCCGCTCCCGTCAGCACAACACGCAGGAGGGCATCACCGGCCTGCTTTGTTACACCGAAGGCATCTTCATCCAGGTGCTGGAGGGGTCACGGGAGTCGGTGAACACCCGCTACAAGCGCATCGTGGCGGATGAGCGGCATGTGCAATGCACGCTGATGGCCTATGAAGAAATCGCGGAACGGCGTTTCTCGGGCTGGTCGATGGGGCAGGTGAATCTGCACCGGCTCAATCCCGCCATGGTGCTCAAGTACAGCGAAACCCAGAAGCTGGACCCGTTCCGCATGACGGGTACCGCGCTGACCCAGCTCTTCGATGAACTGGTGGCGGCCGGCGCCATTGAATGCAGCTGAGCGGACGGGCGGTTTCAGCCCAGCATGTCGCTCCACAGCGTGCGGGCCCAGTGCCAGGCATAACGGGCCTCCAGGGCCGTCGGCCCGTCTGAGACGCCACCAGAGCCCGGCACGGTGCGGTAGGTCTTCTCCTGCGCCAGGTAGCGATGCACGCTGGCCACATGAATCACCTGCTGACCGTCCACATGGCTGTAGCAGGTGTTGGTCAGCATCGGCTGGTCATCCGGCGGCAGGCCGGCCAGGCTGCTGAGCACCGCCGCTGCCGCCACCTTGGCATGGGCATTGGCCATATGCCCGCTCTTGGGCATGGCCGGTGCCACCTGAATCGCGTCGCCAATCACATGCACGTCCGCCGCCAGGGGGGAGGCAAAGGTCTGATAGTGCACCGGGCACCAGCGGCCTGGGGCAGGGCCTGAACCGGCCAGGCCGGTGGTGCGCGCCAACGGGCCCGCATGCATCGCGGGCAGCACATTCAAAACATCGGCGCGTTCCGGCGATTGCAATTCAAATCGCACCACACCACCGGCGCTGCGTCCGGTTTCAACCGCCACCGCCTTGTGCAGCGGCCGGTATTCAATCAAGCCGGCATAACGCTCCGCCCACACCTTCTTGAACAGCGCGGCCTTGGAGGTGATGTCCGGATTGGCATCCAGCACCAGCAGCTTTGACCGCGGCCGAGCCTGCTTCATCCACGCCGCCACCACGCTGGCGCGTTCATAAGGGCCGGGTGGGCAGCGGTAAGGGGCTTCGGGAATCGTCAGGGCAAAGACGCCGCCATCCGGCAGGGCTTCCAACTGCCGACGCAGGGCGAGGGTTTCCGGGCCGGCCTTCCAGGCTTGCAGGATCTGGCCGGACTGATGGGCGTCGCGCAGGCCCTGCACGCTGCTCCAATCCAGATCAATGCCGGGGGAGACGATCAGCTTGTCGTAACGCAGCGGGTCGCTACCGGCCAGCAGCACAAGACGCCGCTCGGTGTCGATGTGGGTGACGTGGTCCCGGATGCGGTGAACGCCTTGGGCATCCAGTGCATCCATGGGGCGGCTGAGGGCCTCCAGCGTGGTGAAGCCACCCAGCACCAGGTTGGACAGCGGGCAGGACACAAAGGTCGCCTGCGGGTCGATGAGCACCACCTCCAGCTGGTGGTCGGACCACAGCCGCAGGTAGCGCGCAGCGGTGGCGCCACCGATGCCGCCGCCCACCACCACCACACGGGCGCGTCGCCAGCTCGGCTGGGCGCGGACTGTCGCACAGGCGGTGAGTGAAGCGCCGGCCAGGATCCAGTCGCGGCGGCGCATCATGGTTGGGTTCCGCTGCTACCGTCAGAATCGCTGCCGCTGCTGCTGCCGCCGCGAGAGCCGGCGATGCCAGTGCTGCGAACGGTTGCGTCTGCTGTGCCGACTTGACCCGTGGAGACGCTCTCCGAAGGCTGCCGCGAGCCTTGGTCTCGCTCGGAGAGAGAACGAGTGTGCTTCGTCTCGCGCTGCGGATGTGATGGCGATGGCGACGACGCTGCCGGCGATGGTGGGGTCGCGCGCTGGGCAGCGAAATAACGGGCAAGGCGATCGATCTGCCCGACGTCGTATCCTTTGATCAACTGAGGCATGACCGTGCCGGGGCGCTCGCCGGACTTGAATGCCCGCAGCAGCGCGGCCAGTTCGTTGGCGGGGCGTCCGGCGAGCCCGGGTATGGCGTTGTCGGCAGTGGAGCGGCCGTCCGTGCCGTGGCACGCCGCGCAGGTGGCCGCCAGCGAGCGAGCCTGCCACCGCTCAGACCCGGTGGCGCCGGGCAGCGATGACGGGGCGGCGGGCAAGGGCTGGCCCCAGCACACGGACGCTGATGCCATCAGAGAGAGCGCCGCGCAAAAGTGTCGTGTCAAGTGACGTGTCAAGTGACGCGTCATCAGGCCCATGGGCCGCGGCCTCTGCCATCGCCCCCGCTTCAGCCCAGGTTCCGCTTGCCGCACCATGACCGCTCCCAGCGGCCACGACGCGGGCGCTGCCGCCCCAGTGTAGAAAAACCCGTCGGCCGAAGCCAGCGCGTCAG
Source organism: Roseateles sp. SL47 (assembly GCF_026625885.1). Taxonomy (NCBI): domain Bacteria; kingdom Pseudomonadati; phylum Pseudomonadota; class Betaproteobacteria; order Burkholderiales; family Sphaerotilaceae; genus Roseateles; species Roseateles sp. SL47. The sequence continues at coordinate 1,589,688 of NZ_CP113068.1, forward strand.
AGGCTGCGGGATTCGGAGAATCCGAAGAAGCTCACCAGCACCCGGGTGGGGAACTGCCGCACGGCCTCGTTGTAGTTCTGGACGGACTGGTTGAAGACCTGCCGGGCAAACGCGCGTTGGCGGTCCACCAGCTTGAGCTCGTCGACAATGCCGTACAGCTCCGCATCCGACACCAGTTCCGAATGATGTTCCACCAGGGAGATCAGTCGGGTGAGGGCGGCACCATGCACCGCCGAGGTGATGGCCAGTTGCGCGATGGGGTCCGCCGCATGTGGCTTGGCCCGCACCCATTGGGCCGCTGTCGTCGCGTCCGCCTGCGCAGCGGCCAGTGCGTCGATGCTGGCCTGTTCACTGGGCAAGCGCTCCCGCAGGTGCAACAGCAGCGATTCGCCCAGCGTCGCGCGGCGGGTCAGGGCCTCATCCAGCTGCGCAAAGGCCTTGCCAATCTCATTGCGCAGCAGCATGACGCGGTTGTAGGCGCCAATGCCCCAGAAGAGCACGATGGCACCAATCACCCACAGGCTGCGTTCCCAGATGACGGTCACGATGGCGTCCTCAGGCGCGGGCCCGGGCCTGCGTGAACTCTTGATAACCCCTGGCGCGCAGTTCGCAGGCCGGGCAGTGGCCACAGCCCCAACCCCAGGCGTGGCGGGTTTCGCGTTGGCCGAGGTAGCAGGTGTGGGTGTGCTCGATGATCAGATCGTTCAGCGCAGCACCACCGAGGGATTCGGTCAGGGCCCAGGTCTGGGCCTTGGTGAGGAACATCAGCGGTGTGTCCAGCGTCATGGGCGCGTCCAGACCCAGGCTGAGCGCCACCTGCAGGGCCTTGAGGGTGTTGTCGCGGCAGTCGGGGTAACCGGAGAAATCGGTCTCGCACATGCCGCCCACCAGCACCGAGGCGCCTCGCCGATAGGCCAGGGTGGCGGCAAAGGTCAGGAACAGCAGGTTGCGGCCCGGCACGAAGGTGTTGGGCAGCCCATTGGCCTGCAGTTCGATGGCGCGCTCCTGGGTGAGGGCGGTGTCGGAAATCTGGCCCAGCAGGCTCAGGTCCAGCAGATGGTCCTCGCCCAGCTTGGGGGCCCAGTGCGGGAATTGGGTGGCCATCTGCTGGCGGACCGTCTGGCGGCAGTCCAGCTCGATGCGGTGACGCTGGCCGTAATCAAAACCCAGGGTCTCGACTTCGGCAAACCGGTCCAGCGCCCAGGCCAGGCAGGCCGTGGAGTCCTGGCCGCCAGAAAACAGCACCAGCGCCTTGCGGCTGGAGGCAGTGACGGCGGGCGGCAGAGTCTGGGGCAACGAAACGTCGGGCATGGAGGCAACTCGAGGGCGGGAGCCCCGATTTTAGCGGTTGCCCTCTGAGGCGCCTGCCGTGCAGGGCCAATCGCCCACCTGCCTTCCGCCGACCGGGGGCCGACCCACCGCCGCCCCACGGGCGGCTCAACGCGTGGCTCAACACGTGGCTCAACGGGCGGCTACTGCCAACCTTACGGCCAACCTCACTGCCGAATTTCGCCCTGACCCAGCACCACCCACTTCATGGACGTGAGCCCTTCCAGGCCAACCGGCCCACGCGCATGGAACTTGTCGGTAGAGATGCCAATCTCCGCACCCAGGCCGTATTCAAAGCCGTCCGCAAAGCGGGTGCTGGCATTGACCATCACGCTGGCCGAATCCACCTCGCGCAGGAAGCGCAGGGCGTTCACGTGCAGCGTGGTCAGAATCGCATCGGTGTGGTGGGAGCCGTAGCGGTTGATGTGGGCGATGGCTTCGTCCAGGCTGTCCACGACCTTGATGCTGATGATGGGCGCCAGGTATTCGGTGCTCCAGTCGTCTTCCGTGGCGGCGACCAGGCGGGCGTCCTGCACCTCCAGCAACGCCGCGAAAGCACGTTCGCAGGCGCGCATTTCCACGCCCTTGGCGGCAAACACGCGACCGATGCGCGGCAGGAAGGCGGCGGCCTGGTCGGCATGCACCAGCAGCGATTCGGTGGCGTTGCAGGGGCTGTACTTCTGGGTCTTGGCGTTTTCGACCACCACCAGCGCCTGCGCCAGGTCCACCTGGGCATCGACATAGCAGTGGCAGTTGCCGTCCAGATGCTTGATGACCGGCACACGTGCATCGCGGCTGATGCGTTCAATCAGGCCCTTGCCACCGCGCGGGATGATGACGTCCACGAATTCGGGCATGGCGATGAGCAAACCGACGGCGGCGCGGTCGGTGGTGTTGACCAGTTGCACCGCGTCGGCGGGCAGGCCGGCTTCCTCCAGGCTTTGCGCCACCAGTTGCGCCAGGGCCAGGTTGCTGTGCAGCGCTTCGGAGCCGCCGCGGAGGATGCAGGCGTTGCCGCTCTTGATGGCCAGCGACGCTGCTTCGATGGTGACGTTGGGACGGCTCTCGTAGATCATGCCGAAGACCCCCAGCGGGACGCGCATCTGGCCGACGCTGATGCCGGTGGGGCGGCGCTTGACGCCGGTGATTTCGCCGATGGGGTCGGGCATGGCGGCGATCTGCTCGCAGCCCAGGGCGACGGTGTCCAGGGTCTTGGCATCCAGGCGGAGGCGGTCGACCAGAGGGGCGTCAAGACCGGCGCTGCGGGCGGCCTGGAGGTCGCGCTCGTTGGCGGACGACAGGGCTGGGCCGCTCTCGCGGAGGCGGCGGGCCAGCGCCAGGAGCGCTTGATTCTTCGCAGCAGTGGGCGCGGCAGCCATGAGCGTCGAAGCACGACGCGCGGCGCCGCCGACGCCATTCATGTAGGCAACTAGGTCGGTCATCGACATAGTTTAATGGGGCCCCCGGTTTGATGCGCCTAGGGCGCATCAAACACGCCCCCCGAGGGGGCTTGGGGCCGCCTTGGGAGCGGCCCGGCGGCAGCCCCTCGCACTCAGTGAGAGCCCCGCTTGAACGGCGCTGCGCGCGTTCATGCGACTCGGTGCCGGTAGGAGCGGTGAAGGGAGGGGGGCGGGGCGCCCCGGTTGAGGGGCGCTGGCGTGGGGTCAGGGCTGCGGGGCGCCGGGGACCGCCGGGGGCAGGAGGGCGCCGTTGATGTCGCGGATCTCGAGAGGCTTGCGGCCCCAGCTTTCCAGTTGCGGCAGCACTTTGGCCTTGTCACCCACGGCCACGACGATGAGGCCGGTGGGGTCTACATAGGTCCGGGCCGCTTGCAACGCGCTCGCCGCCGTGACGGCGTTGTACTTGCGCGGTAAGGTCGTGATGCTGTCCAGCGGCTGGCCCACCGCCCATTCGCTGGCATAACTCGAGGCCACCACTCGGTTGGTGTCAAACAGCCCCGGCAGCGCCAGCAACTGAGCATTGCGCACACGGTTCAACTCCGCTGAACCCATGGGCTTGGCCCGCATGCCGTCAATCTCCTTGAACATGTCGCTCAGCGCCGGCCCCGTCACGTCCGTGCGCACACTGCCCCGGATGCCAAAGGTGCCACTGTCCCGGTTGAGCGAGAAGCCGGAATACACCCCATAGGTGTAGCCCTTGACCTCACGCAATTGCGTGTTGATGCGGGACGTGAACAGGCCGCCCATGGCTGCATTCATCACCTTGATGTCGGCCGAGGCCGGCACCCCCACCTTCGGCCCGGGCGACACCACCGCCAGCGCCGTCTGCGGCGAGCCCGGCTTGTCCACCAGCACCACCCGCGCCGCCACCGGCTTCGGCGCCGCCGCATTCACCACCGGGGCCGCTGCAGTCGGCTTCACCCAGCCGCCAAACAGCTTGTCGACCAGCGGCTTGAGTTCGGCTTCCGTCAGGTCACCCGCCACCACCAGCGCCGCCTCATCCGGCCGGTAGTGCGCTTGCCAGAACTGCCTCAGCACCACCGGATCGCATCCGTTGATCGAGGCTTCCGTGCCCAGGCCGTTGGCCGCAAGCGGATGCCCGTCCCCATACACCACGCGGTTGCCCACCAGCGAGGCCACCGCCGGAGCCTGCTCGCGCTGCTGCGCCAGCGCCGCCAGACGCTCACCCTTGAGCCGCACCACCTCACCTTCGGCAAAGGCCGGGTTCTGGGTCACGTCCGCCAGCAGTGCCAGGCTCTGCGCAAAATTGCGCTTGAGACTGCTCACTTCCACCCGCGCTTCGTCGCGGCTGGAGCTGCTGGTGAGGGTGGCCCCCAGGCTGCCGGATTCGTCCGCAATCTGCTGCGCACTGCGCGATTGCGTGCCCTGCTGCAGCATCGCCGCCGTGAAACTGGCCAGCCCCGGCTTGTCCTGCGGATTGGCCGTCTGCCCCGCCCGCACGACGAGGGTGGCACTGACCAGCGGCAGCCCCGGGTTGGCAACATGGATGACCGTCATGCCGTTGGACAGCGTGAAGCGATGGCCATCCGGCAGCGACAGCGGCTTTGCCTTGCCCCCCTTGGGCTGCTGGCGACGCCAGGCCGCATCCGCATTCAGGGATTCACGTTCACCCTTGGCAGCCTTCGTGGGCATCGGCGGCGTCGGGACTTCCGCTGCCAGCTTCTGGTCTCCCGGCGTGGCGTAGAGCACCACCCGCGATTGCTTCTTGAGCTGTTGAGCCACCACATCGCGCACCTGCGCGCCAGTCATGCCCTGGTAGCGGCCCAGGTCCTTGGCGATGTAGTTGGGGTCGCCCGCTTGCTGGTTGTAGTAGTTGATCTGGTCCGCCAGCCCCTGCAGTTTCTCCAGGTGGGTCAGCAGGCCGGTTTCAATGGCCGCGCGGGCACGGGCCATTTCTTCCGGTGTGGGCGGGTTCTGCGAGAGGTCGGCAATGGCGTCATCCACCAGCTTCTCGATCTCTTCCAGCGATTTGCCCGGCCGAGCCACGATCTCGATGTTGAACACCGAGCCCAGCGACAGCGAATACTGCTGCACCGATACCGACTGGGCCAACTGCTTGTCATAGACCAGCGTCTTGTACAGGCGGCTGGACTTGCCTCCACCCAGCACATGTGAAGCAACATCCATTTCTGCATCACCCGGCTGGAAGACGGCCGGCGTCTGCCAGGCCATGTTCAGGCGCGACAGCTCAATGCGGTCGGTGACAGCAATGCGCTTTTCTTCAGTGATCTTCGGTTGCGCAACTTCCACGGGCGGCACGGCCTCGCCGGCCTTGAGCGGACCGAAATACTTCTCCACCAATTGGCGGGCTTGCGTCGGATTGAAGTCTCCTGCCAGCACCAGGGTGGCATTGTTGGGACGGTAGTAGCGCCGTGCAAAGGCCTTCACATCGGCCAGCTGGATGGACTGGATGTCCGCATGCGAGCCGATCACCGATGCGTAGTAGGGATGGTCTTCCGGATAAAGCGCATGGAACAGCGCCTCTTCCACGATGCCGTAGGGCCGGTTCTCCACCGACTGGCGGCGCTCGTTGCGCACCACATCCTGCTGGTTGGCCAGCGCGACCGAGTCGACCTCGTCGATCATGTAGCCAAGCATGTCCGACTTCAGCCACAGGCCCAGTTCCAACTGGTTGGACGGCAAGGTGAAGAAGTAGTTGGTGCGGTCGAAATCGGTGGAGCCGTTGGAGTCGGTACCCCCGGCTGCATCGATGATCTGGTCCGCCTGGCCACGCGGGATGTGACGGGTGCCGGCAAACATCAGGTGTTCAAACAAGTGGGCAAAGCCGGTCTGGCCCTTGGCCTCGTTGCGAGGCCCCGCATGCACCCACAGGTTAAAAGCCACCAGCGGCAGGCGGTGGTCTTCCACCAGGATCACCTCGAAGCCATTGGCCAGCTTGACCTTCTCCAGCTTGACCTGCAGCGTGCCGCCGTCGGTCGAGATGGCGCTGCCCGCTGCGGCAGGGGGCGCCGCCCAGGCGGATGCCGCGCCCAGGCCGCCAACGTTCAGGGCGGCCCAGACAGCCAGAGTCAAAGTCTTGATGCGCATGACAGGTGTCCCGTGGGAGGAGGAAAAAAAGTTGAAGGACGCACCCTACACAGGGTCAGGGCGGCCCACAAGTGCGGGAAGCAAGGCCTCGGGGGGGCGGTGGGCGGCGGTAAGGAGGAGTGAGGGGGCACAGAGGGATCAAGGGATCAAGGGGGCACAGGGGGGCAGGGCCCGCGTCAGGTCGAACGCAGCATCCAGAGCTGATGCAGCGGCAGCGGCTGGGCGCCCAGTTGCCGCAGGGCCTGCCCGCCCAGGTCGTCCCGCTGCAACTGGGGCACTCGCAGCCGCCGTTGTGGGTAGACCTTGGCCAGGGCCTGGACCAGTCGGGCCGCGTCCCGTGTATCGGGGGCGATGAAGCTGTTCACCATCACCGTCTCGTCCGGCAATGTGAACACCACCTGGGCCTGGCCGCACTGCCACGCGTGCGGCTCCGCCAGAGGCTGCAGGGACGCCTGTGTCACCTGCAGGGGAAGATCCGGCCAGCGGCGTTCGGCCTCGTCCAGCCAGTTCAGGGCGGTGGACATATCCACCGCATGAGGCGCCGGGTGGCCAGGATGCTGGTTCTCCCCAGCGTGTGCCGCCGGATCGGGCAGAGGGCCTGGACCCGTCGGCTGCCCAAGCGCCATCAGGGGCGCCTGCCACCCGTGCAGCACATGCACCGTCTCAAATCCGCGGCTTTCGTACAGCCGCCGCGCCCGCTCATTCTGGGCAAACACCTCCAGCTCCACCGCCTGTTGGCCCGACTGCCCCGCGCGGAGGATGAAGTCGTCCAGCAGCGCAGCGGCGGCACCTGTGCCGCGGGCCTCAGGCCGGGCGCCCATGGTGGCCAGCCGCCAGCGCCGGTGAGTCGGCCGTGCCGCGACCAGTGCAAAGGCCAGCGGCTGTCCGTGTGCCCCCAAGGCCACACGGGACAGCGAAAGGTCCACTCCTTGTCGCGCCAGAAAGGTCGGCCATTGGACCCGCGGGACTTCGAACGGCCCGATCAGATAGTCGGCGAATGCGGCGCGAAAGGCCTGATGCAGATCAGCCTCCGGACACGCATCGGCAGCCACCCGCTGCAACTGTGACGCAGCGAATTCGGCCGATTCAGCCGTTGCGGGATTGGCGAGCATGGGGGACATCCTTCTCATCCTGTGGGTTTCTCCATCCGCAGACCACCGGCAAAGCGCCCTTCAGCGCCATTCAGCGCCATTCAGCCCCTTTCAGCGCCCCAACCCCACCGGCAAGGCCAGCCAGACCGGGGCCGTGAGCGCAAACAGCAGGGTGGCCACCACCACGGCGCCGGAGGCCTCACCCTCCAGCGTGCGGTAGCGCTGCGAAAACATCATGGCGTTGGAACCGGGCGGCAGGGCCGCCATCATCACGATCACCGCAAGCCCCAGGCCCGACAGGCCGAACACCCAGTGAGCCACCACCAGCACCAGCGCGGGCAGCAGCACCAGCTTGATGGCGATCAGGCCCAACATCTCCCGCCATTCCTTCGGCCAGCCGTAATAGGACAGCGACATGCCGATCAGCACCAGGCATAGCGGCACCACCGCGCTCCCCAGCATCTGCAGCACTTCGTCCAACACCCGGGGCAGTTCGATGCCGGTGAGGTTCCACGCAAAACCGGCCAGCACGGGCAGCACCACCGGATGGATGATGGTGTTGCGCACGGTGATGAACAGGGTGGATGCGAGGCTGGCGCCGGTGGCGTGATGGCGGGCCAGATCGGACTCGACCAGCACGGTGGCCAGGGTCAGCAGTGTCAGCGAATGCAGGCTGACGATGGTGATGTGTACGGCCAACCCATCTTCTCCAAACACCCCCGCCACCAGCGGCACCCCTACCTGCAGCGTGTTGCCGAAGCAGGCGGTGATGCTGCGCACCGCAGGCACGGCCGGGTTGGCGGGACGGCGCCAGCGCTGCCAGGCATACACCCCCAGCAACGCCACCACCACCGGCGCAAAAAAGGCGGCAATGGTCAGCCAGGGCAGGGTGTTGAAGTCCACCCGCGCGGTGGTGCGGAACATCAGCGCGGGGACAAACAGATAAAAGGCCAGGTTGGACAGCACACGGGCGGGATCGGTGTCGCCGCCAGCCTTGCCCAGCCAGCGCATGTGTCCGACAAACCAGCCCATCGCCGAGGCGATGAAGATCGCCAGCAGCTTGGAAAACAAGATGGCCGTCATTCGCGAAAGTATGCCGGGTTGCCTGCTGCCCTGGTGCGGGCGCCGCACAGCCCGTCCGGCGGCGTGCGCCCAAGGCCGCGCCGGGGGATCAGGACGCCAGCGGCAATTCCAGCGCGAAACTGAACCGGCTGCCGCGGCTCGGCACGGTTTCCACATCGATCATGCCGCCCATCAGCTTCACCAACTGCTGGCTGATGGCCAGGCCCAGGCCGGTGCCGCCGGCCCGCCGGTTCTGGTCCGCCACCTGCTCGAAGGGCTGGAACAACCGGCGCATCTGCTGCGGCTCCATGCCGATGCCGGTGTCGGTGACGGTGAAACGCAGCACGATGCTGCTGGGGCCGCGCGCCACCAGGTCCACCGTCAGGCCCACACGGCCGTTGTCGGTGAACTTCACCGCATTGGAGAGCAGGTTGAGCAGCACCTGACGCAGCCGCTGGCCATCGGCCCGCACCCGGGCAGGCAGCTCGGGGTCCAGCTCGACATCAAACGCCAGGCCCTTCTCCGCCGCGCGCGGACGCATCGATTCACTGCACATCTCCAGCAGTGCCCGCAGGTCCAGCGGGTTGAGCTGCAGGGTCAGCTTGCCGGCCTCGATGCTGGCCACATCCAGCAGGTCGGTGATGAGCACCAGCAGGTGTTCGCCCGATTCGCGCATCAGCCGGATCTTGGACTGCTGGCTGTTGGTGAGCGATTTGTCCATCTGCAGCAGCTGCGCAAAACCAAGGATGGCATTGAGCGGTGTGCGGAACTCGTGGCTCATGGTGGCCAGGAAGCGGCTCTTGGCCTGATTGGCGGTTTCCGCCCGCTGCTTGGCCTGGGAGAGTTCCACCGTGCGGTCGGTCACCAGTTCTTCCAGGTGATCCCGGTGCTGAGTCAGTTCCTGCTCCGCCAGGCGGCGCTGGGTGATGTCGCTCACCAGGCCTTCCACCCGAGGGGCGCCGCCGTCCTGCACCAGATGCAGGCTGAGTTCCATCCAGAGGTCCCGGCCGTCCCGCGTGGTGACCAGCAGCGGCACCTGCTGCAGCAGCCGGTGGCGCTCCAGGGCCCGCGCCAGACGGCGGTATTCCTCCGGTTCGATGCGGACCACGCGGCGCAGGGTCAGGCCCTGGGCCTGCTCCGGATGGGCCAGCCCCAGCATATGGGCCAGCGCCTTGTTGATGCGCAGCAGCCGACCATGGCCGTCCGCCTGAAAGATGCCTTCGGCGGCATTCTCGAACAGGCTGCGGTAGCGTTGCTCGCTGTTGCGCACGCCTTCGGCAAAGTCCTGCAGCTTGGTGCTCATGGCATTGAGCTGCTCGGTCAGGTCGCCAATTTCGTCGGCATGTTCGGGGGTGATCTGCGCGCCCAACTCACCACTCGCCACCCGCTGGGCCAGGCCCCGCAGGCGGGACACCGGCCGCTCCACCAGCCGACGCACCAGCACATAGCTGGTCAGGCCAATGGCCAACAGCACCGTGGCCAGCAGGCTGGCTACCAGCCGGCGCGTCTCCCCCACACGCTGGTCGATGTAGGCGCGGGTGTAGACGATGCTGGCGCGGCCCAGGGCCCCGGCGGCGCCGTTGTCGGCACCGGAGCGATGGCTCAGTTCAAATTCGATGGTTTGAGGGCGCACGGCCGTGTCGGGCCGTTCCCGGCGCAGGGGCTCCAGACCTGGGGCGGTCAGCGTGATGGCATGCACCTCGGGGTCGGCCATGACGGCATCGAGCAGTTCCGACAGTGCCGCACTGTCCAGGTTCCAGACGGGCTCCGCAAAACCGCGCGCCACCAGTTGGGCCATGCGGCGCTGGCGTTCCAGCAGCTCGGCATCCAGCTCGCGCTCATGGCGATTGACCCAGTACAGGCCGATCAGGCCCACCAGGATGGTCGCGCTCAGGCTCAGCGCAGCCACCAGCCGCGTCTGGATGCTCAGCGTCGATCGACCCATGCACTCTCCCTATGCCTGGGGGCGAGTGTCGCAAAAAATGCGGGGGTTCCGCAGATGCCGAAACCCTCAGGAGTGAGGACGTCTGATGGCACTCAGCGCGGCCGCGGTGGCGACACCAGAAGCGGGGGCCGGTGAACCCGGGGATTCGGAGGTCGGGCTCCGGGACGGCCACGCCCCGGACGCCGCCAGAAGGCCCAGGATGCGATTCAGAAAGCCACTCCAACTCTGCAGCCGCTGATCGAGCACCGCCAGCGAACGAGCCTCATAGGCCGATGAACACAGCTCGGGGAGGTGGCGGATGGCGTCCATGGGGGGCGGGTCGGACAGCTGCTCCAAAAACAGTTGCGTGGTGGCCAGCCGCTCGGAACGGTGCAGCAGCGTGGCCAGTTCGGGCGACCATCCATTGGACAGCAACGCGTCCAACGATCCGACCTGATGCGACTGCTCCATCAACGAAATGCCGAGGCGCCGGATATCGTCTGCGCTGCGCGGTCGGGTGTTGATGAGCGCGTCGATCTCGCTTTGGCGCTCATTCAGCGTCCTGAGACGCAGCGACACCAGCAAACGCTTGTCAGCCGGAAGCGCTTCTACGGTCTGACGCAGGTGGGAGAAAGCTTGCAGGGTCTGGGCGTAGTGTTCGGCCCATTCCGCATCGCTGACCCTCAGCAGATTGGCGACGGGTTGCACGGGTGCAGCCGGCGCCGGGGCCCCAGGTGTGGGCCGTGCAGGCCGGGGCGGTTCGGTGTCGTGCGGCGGGATGCCGGAGGTCACGTAGAACGTTGGGGCACCAGGGCCGTAGGCAAGGTTCATGTTGAAGGGTCGACTGTGAGGGGGAAGCCCTTAGTTGGGCCGCTGCCCAATCGGATTCCGCCCCTCGGCTTCTCCCCTTGGATTTGGCCCCAGTAGTTCCCGGTCCTTCGGGTGAATGGCTGCGCAGTTGCTGGGCAACGTTGGAATTCAGCCGTCGGACCTACAGTGGCCTCGGCACCGGATCAGGCGACCGCGCGAGGGGCTGGGTGGGCGTTGACTGCAGGGCGGCAAGGGGCGCTGTTGTTTTTGGCGCCGACGTGGAGGCCAACGGTGCGGTGGCGCCCATCGCCTGGGACTTGGGCTGTGATGGCCCAGCGGGAGGCTCGACGTGAACCCTTTTCCTTGCGGCCAGGTGCGGCTGCTGGACCGCAGGCCTGTCACTGCTGGCACCGGGTTTTGACGACAACAGGGCCGATGGCGTGGAAGGCGAGTTGTCTTGCTTCAGCGCCTTGGCGGCTCCGGCCACACATCCATAGAGCTCAGTCAACTCGGTGTGGCAGTCCTCCACAGTGTCTGCCTGATCAAACTGGCACAGCAGATCATTGAACTGTTCGTTATACCGCTGCGCGGTTTCGGACCGGTTGCTGCTGAACAGCTGATTGCCCTGCTGCAGAATTGTCAGCCATCGGTTCAAGACGTGACCAAGCGCCTTGGGATTGGACTCCCCGACCAAGCGATGCAGCGCCGTCGTGGCCAGGAGGTGCATCTCAAGCGATTGCCGCGCCGTTTCCCGGGATGTTGCATCGAACACCGGTTGTTCCAGCAGGCTTTCTATGGCGGCCTTCAGGCAATCGTTGCGTTCCAGTCGCTTGTTAAGCGGAAGCCCGAGGCTGGGCTGAAGACTGGCTGCTTCCGCGCCCACCTGCAGGTGGGCATCGTTGGCAAGTGTGAGCAGTTCCCGGCACCGTTGCAGGTTGGGCGCAGCTTTCAGTGGGGAGAGGGAAAAGAGGGCTTCGATGAGCTGATGCGTGCAAACTTTGCGAGAAGGCGTCGATGGGGGGTGCGCTTGCGAAGCGGCGGAGGACTGGAGCGGGTCCAGATCCGGCATGCGGACGGAAGCGGTGAGTTGGTAAAAGCTCATGGGACGATGTGACGATGACAACGCCCGTGAGTCCGCTCCGGACCCGGATTGGATCGCCCAGGACATGCGGGCCTGCTGACGATGACCTGTCAAGGCCACCCACACGTCCTGTGGAAGATCCCCGGCCGCCCCGAAAAGTCCGTCAGGACTTGGCGGCGGCCTTCTTGGCTGCGACCTTGCGGACGACGGTCTTCTTGGCCGGTGCCTTGACCGCTGCTTCGGGCGCCTCGTCCGCCCCCTTCGCGGGCTTCTCCGCCGCCGAGGCCTTGACCGCCGACGCGGTCTTCCTGGCTGGTGCCCCCTTGGCGGGCCGCGGCTCGAATTCAAAGACCACCTTGCCTTCCTTGCGGTCGTAGGTCAGGAAGGCCTTGAATTTGCGGCGCGTCTTGTTGGAGACGAAGTTCTCCAGCAGGTCGGTCTTGCCGTTCTCCAGCAGCTTGCTCATCTGGTTCGGTTCGATCGGCTGTTGCAGGATGATCTTGCCGCTCTTGAAGTCGCAGGTGATGGGGGTGCCGACGGCGTGCTCGCACACATAGTTGGAGCCGTGGTCGAACACGCGGCCATTGCACTTGGGGCAATGGCCCAGGGCGGTGTGGCCGCTGAAATCCACCGGCTCGCCGGATTCCTCCGCCTTGCGGGCGTCCTCACCGAAGTCGAATTCCAGCTTCCAGTTGTTGATTTCGTCGTCGTACACCAGTGCCAGTTCGGCGGTGAATGGCCAACCGGCCTTGGAGCGGAATCCCTCCAGCGGGCCCACCTTCTTGTCGCGCAGGAAGGCCTCGACTTCCGGCAGCTCAAAGCTGCGGCCGCCTGGGATCTTGGGCATGGAGAAGCCACATTCGTCGCCCTGGCCGGTCTTGCCGACGCAGGTGAAGCGGCGATAGTTCTCCTTCACCACGCCGCCGCATTTGGGGCAGGGTGTCTTGAGGGTGGCGTAATCGCCGGGGATGGTGTCGCGGTCGTATTCCTTGGCCTTTTGCACCACCCGCTGGGTCATGGCGGCAATCTCGGCCATGAAGGCTTCGCGCTTGAGGCGACCCTTCTCCATTTCCGAGAGCTGGAATTCCCAGTTGCCGGTGAGTTCGGGTTTGGTCAGTTCCTCCACGCCCAGGCCACGCAGCAGCGTCATCAGCTGGAAGGCCTTGGCGGTGGGAATCAGCTCGCGACCTTCGCGCAGCATGTACTTTTCCGCCAGCAGGCCTTCGATGATGGCCGCCCGCGTGGCGGGAGTGCCCAGGCCCTTTTCAGCCATGGCTTCGCGCAGTTCATCGTCGTCCACCAGCTTGCCGGCGCCTTCCATGGCGGACAGCAGCGTGGCTTCGGTATAGCGGGCCGGTGGCTTGGTCTGCAGCGCCTTCACGTCGGCGCTTTCGGTGCGCACTTGCTCGCCAGGCGCCACAGGCACCAGCATCGCGCCGCTGGTCCCGGGTTCGGCGTTTTCGTCGGTGGCTTCCTTCCCATACACGGCCTGCCAACCCGGCTTGACCAGCACCTTGCCGTTGGTCTGGAAATTGAACGACTTGCCGGCCGCCTTCACCGTGGAGATACGGGTCGTGACCTGGAATTCCGCTGGCGGGAAGAACACCGCCAGGAAGCGCTTGACCACCATGTCATAAAGCTTGGCTTCGGCTTCGGTGAGGCTGGATGGCGCCTGCAGCGTGGGGATGATGGCAAAGTGGTCCGACACCTTGCTGTTGTCAAAGACCTTCTTGGTGGGCTTGATGTAGCCGTTGGCCAGGGCTGTCTGCGCATGCGGCGCCAGCGCGCGCAGCGGGCCGGGCATGTCGGACGTGGCAATCATCTGGGCGGTCTGGCGGGCGACGTTGAGATAGTCCTCCGGCAGATAACGCGAGTCGGTCCGGGGATAGGTCAGGACCTTGTGCTTTTCATACAGCGCCTGGGCCAGCGACAGCGTGGTCTTGGCGGAGAAGCCGAAGCGCGAGTTGGCCTCCCGCTGCAGCGTGGTCAGGTCATACAGGCCGGGGCTGGCCTGGGTGCTGGGCTTGGACTCTTCCGTCACCGTCGCGGGCTGACCGCGCACGGCGGCGGCAATCGCATCGGCCTCGGCCTGGGTCCAGACGCGGTCGGCCCGCTGTTCAGGGTCCTGCTCGTTCTTTTTCCAGGCCGGGTCGAACCACTTGCCTTCGTACTGTCCAGCCACGGCATCGAAGGTGCCGCGGATTTCCCAATAGTCGCGATAGACGTGCTTGCGGATCTTTTCCTCGCGCTCCACCACGATGGACAGGGTCGGCGTCTGCACCCGGCCCACGGTGGTGAGAAAGAAGCCGCCGTCGCGTGAATTGAAGGCGGTCATGGCGCGGGTGCCATTGATGCCCACCAGCCAGTCGGCTTCGGACCGACAGCGGGCGGCGTCGGCCAGGGGCAGCATCTGCTGGTCCGAGCGCAGCGCGTCGAAGCCATCGCGGATGGCCTGGGGCGTCATCGACTGCAGCCACAGCCGCGACACCGGCTTCTGGATCGGCGTCTTGGCCGAGCCGGCATATTGCAGGATGAGGCGGAAGATCAGCTCCCCTTCACGGCCCGCGTCACAGGCATTGATCAGCGAAGTCACATCCTTGCGCTTGATCAACTTCACCAGCGCATTCAGCCGGCCCTTGCTCTTGTCGATCGGGTTGAGATCGAAGTGGGGCGGGATGACCGGCAGATGGGCAAAGCTCCACTTGCCGCGCTTGACGTCAAATTCCTCCGGTGCCTTGATCTCCACCAGATGGCCCACGGCCGAGCTGACGATGTACTGATCGTTCTCAAAGTACTCGTCATGTTTCTCGAACTTGCCCGATTGCGGGGTCAGGGCACGGACGATGTCCTGCGCCACCGAGGGCTTCTCCGCGATCACCAATGCCTTGCTCATTTGCTTTTGCTTCTTTCCTGTCGAAGGCTGCGTCCGAAGGGTCGAAACGCCTGCCTACAATCCGGCCTCGCGCGTACACGCGCGCGCACCCATGATTTCAATGTAACGGACTCGCTCCATGCCGCAACAAAGCCCCGATTCGCGTCCCCCTACCCCGAAGGCGGGCGAGATCTCCCGGAAGGGTAACCGGGCTTCGACCGCGCCGGCCCGCCAGGCCCGCATCCAGGTCCGCGCCTCGGGCGTGCATGGCCGAGGGGTGTATGCCGTGGCGGACATCAAGGCCGGGGCGCGCATCATCGAATACAAGGGCGAGCGGATCGACTGGGACGAAGCCTTGCGCCGCCATCCGCACGACCCCAGCCAGCCCGACCACACCTTCTATTTCCATCTCGACGCGGGCGGTGTGATTGATGCAGCGGTGGATGGCAACAGTGCCCGCTGGATCAATCATGCCTGCGCCCCCAATTGCGAGGCCCGGGAAGTCGAGGGGCGGGTTTTCATCCATGCCCTGACGGATATTTCACCGGGCGAAGAACTCTTTTACGACTATGGTCTGATCATTGACGAACGCTACACGGCCAAAGTGAAAAAGCGGTTCGAGTGCCGTTGCGGCAGCCCGAGCTGTCGTGGCACGATGCTGTCGCCCAAGCGTTGAGGGGCGGACACCCGCCCTGCGATCTTCCCTTTCAATTCCCCTTCAAGCACCGGTGTTTCGTTCAGCGTTTTGTTCAACCACGCGGACCTGAATTCAGGCGCTGTACCGCAACACCGGGACGACCAAGATTCTTTCTCGAGGCGATGCAAGAACATCAACAGTGGGGCGTTGAAGCCCTGTGGCAAGACCTGGAGCCGCTGCTGCCCGGCCTGAGCATTGAGGTGCTGGCCCGGGTGGAGTCGACCAATGCCATCCTGGTGGACCGCGTCCGTCGGGAGAATGCAGCGCCGACGCTTCAGCAGGGCGATGCTCGCACAGTCGAGGGGCGCGGGGAAGGCCGCTGGGAGGGGCGCGAAGGTCGAGGCGAGGGGCGCCCGGACAGCCGTGCGGGCGACCCCCGTCCCTATGGACGTCGCCAGCATGACCTGCACCCCTGCCTGCTGGTGGCTGAACACCAGACACACGGCCGAGGCCGTCAGGGCCGCAGCTGGCACAGCACGGCCGGCGCTTCGCTGACCTTCTCCATTTCGCTGCCGCTGGACGTGTCCGATTGGTCGGGTCTGTCACTGGTGGTGGGGACGGCCATTGCGGAAGCCCTGGACCCGCAAGGCCAGCGGCTCAAGCTGAAATGGCCCAACGACCTTTGGCTGGACCAGCGCAAGCTGGGCGGCATTCTGATCGAGACCGTGCCGGCGGGCAGTTCCCGCATGGCGGTGATCGGCGTGGGGCTGAACATCTCGGACCGCGCACGTGTGGCCGATTCCCAGCTGAGCACCGGTTTTGCCGCGCTGCAGGAGCTGCATGCGGACATCACGCCGCCCAAGGCCCTGGCGCTGCTGGCGCCCACCTTGCTGCGCGCACTGTCCGGTTTCCCCAGCCATGGCTTTGGCGCCTGGCGTGAACGCTTTGTGAGGCGCGACCTGCTGCTGGGTCAGCCGGTGACGGCGGGTCTGCTGGAAGGCACCGCCATGGGCGTGAGCGAGCGCGGGGAACTGCTGGTGCAGACCCCGCAGGGCACGCAGTCGGTCACGGGCGGCGAGGTCAGCGTGCGGCTGGGCGGCGTCTCCACATCGGGCGGCCCAGCGGCCCCCCAGGGATGAGGTGCTGATGCTGCGCGCCCTGGTTGTTGTCCTTCTTCTCGCCAATCTGCTGATCCTGGCCTGGCGCCAGGGCTGGATCAATACCGGCAACCCAGCGCCGTCGCGGCTGGAGCAGCAGGTCCGCCCGGAGCAGCTCAAGCTGCTGGGCCAGCAGGCCGCCAGCCAACTGAACCAGCTGGCCTGCGTGGAGCTGGGTCCGCTGGAAGGCGATGAGGCGTTGCGCCAGACCACCGCCGTGCTCAACCGCGTCGGGCTGACGGCAGGCTCCTGGCAGGCCCAATCCAGCGCGTCCGGCGGCCTCTGGGCGTTGGCCACCATCAAGATGCCCAACAAGGAGTTCCAGGCCCGCAAGGAAGACACCTATCGCAGCGCCCGGATTCCGTTCGAGCCGCTGCAGGGCTTCCCGGAAGAACAGCCGACGCTGGTCCTGAGCCGCCATGACAGCGAAGCCGCCGCCCAGGCCGCGCTGGAGGCCATGAGCAAGCGCAACTACAAGGGGATCCGTGTGCTGCGTCTGCAGGCTCCCAGCCAGCAGACGGTGGTGCGGGTGCCTCGCCTCGATGGCTTGCAGCTGTCCCGTCTGGACGCTGTGGCGAATCCGCCCTGGGGGGAGCACCGCAAGACCTGTGAGGTGACGGCGGCGGCCGTGGCCGCGCCGGCCTCGGCGGCGTCCGCTGCGGTCAGCGGCGCGGCTTCCGGCGCGGTAGGCCGGCCCGCCACCCCTGAAGACGGCTCCGCGCGCCAGCGCGTCGCGCAGCGGCCTCTCCCGCACGGCCAGCAGGGCTGCCGCCAGCCCCAGGGCCAGCAGCCATCCAGCGCTCATGGCTCCACCGCCACCATCGCCCCCCCCGGAATCGGTCGCGGGTGGCGTGGGGGGCGGTGTGCCGCTTGTCTTGGACGCCAACACGGCCCGTACCGCGCTGTTGGCGTCCAGCATGCCGGCACCGCAGGTGCTGATGGTGCAGTAGCACTCCAGTTGGGCGGTGGTGCCCAGGCTGGCCGGGTCCCGGCATTGCAGGGCGCCGACCGTCCGTGCACCCGTGGTGGGGAAGGGCCGGGCGGTGCTCATCAGCAGGCTCTTGACCTGGGCCGGCGTGAGGCTGCTGTCGGTCGCCAGCATCAGGGCTGCGGTCGCACTCACCAGCGGAGTGGAGAAGCTGGTGCCGGTGCCGGTGTAGTTGTAGGCGTTGTCCGCAGCCACCGGCGTGGTGGTGCCGCTGTTGGAGGTGGACAGGATCGGATAGAGGCAGCCCACCTCGTTGACGCAGTTGCCGCCGGGGGCGCTGAGGGTCACTTCGGGCCCGAGATTGGAGAAGCCCACCTTGGTGCCGGAATGCCGCACCGCGCTCACGGCGACCACATTGCGGCAGTTGGCGGGTGCGCCGACGGCGATGCCGCCGCTGTCGTTGCCATTGCCGGCGGCAGCCACCACCACGGCCCCCTGGGCCACCACCGCGTTGACGGCGGATTGGTAGCTGGCGGAGCAGTTGCCATCACTGCCCAGGCTGAGGTTGATCACCCGGGCCGGATTCGAATTGGTGGGCAGCCCCGGCACCAGAAGGCCAGCCGCCCAGCGCATGCCGGCTTCGATGTCCGATTGCCAGCCGCCGCATTTGCCCAGGGCACGGACGGGCAGCACCTTGGCGCCATAGGCCAGGCCGGCCATGCCCAGACCGTTGTGGGTGCTGGCCGCCACCAGGCCGCTGACCCGTGTGCCATGCCAGGAGCTGGCACCAATGTCGTCGCTGGTGCAGGAACTGCCCAATCGGCCGCTGGTGATGTCGGACTGATCCACCCAGTCACCGGGATCACTGGCGTCACTGTCAGCGCCGTCGCCGTCATTGGCGGTCGCGGTGGCCGTGGCGCCAGCGCTGGCGAAGCCAATCAGGTCGTAGCCAGGGAGGATCTGGCCGCTGAGGTCCGGATGGTCAAAACGAACGCCGGTGTCGATCACTGCCACCACCACGCCGGAGCCGGTGCTCACGTCCCAGGCTGCAGGTGCATGGACGGGGGAGATCAGGGTGCTGTCCGGGGCCTTGAGGTACCACTGCCCGGCGTCCACCCCGGCTGCGGCGGCGGAGGCATAGAGCGGGTCGTTGGGAACGGCATAAGGACGCCACCAGCGGTCCACTTCCACGGATTCCACTTCGCTGTCGCCGGCCAACTGGCGGGCCAGGGCGGCGGAACTGAGTCCGGAGGCGGTGAGCACATGGGTGTGGCGGTCCAGACTGCGCCGGGCGGTCAGGCGCTGGCCCAGGCGCAGGCCGAGGGCCGTGGCGCGTTCCTGGCTCACGTCCTGCGCTTCCAGGGCGGAGGAGCGGGCGGCCAGAGGCCGGGCACGGACGGAGCTTGCCTCCGATCGAAAGCGGACGATGACGCGGGCATAGTCGCTGCGCTGGTCCGGAGCCGCCTGGGCGCGGGCCGCCGTGTTGACGCCCATCGGGCGCGCCTGGGGCCCGCTGCCGATGGAAGAGTCGGAGGCGGGCGCGGAGACCACCACGGTGGTGGCGCAGAGCGCTGCGCCCGCCAGCATCATGGTCAACGCAGCGGAGCGGGCCCTTGGCGCGGGTGCGTCGGTCCGGTGAGATCTCCTGAGGGACATGTCGGCTCCATGGGAGGAAGGGGCTGAGCGCCACGACGTCCGCGACCCACCGATGGTTGGCCGCGCCGCGTGGAACTCACTCCGAACGCTTCTGGATTAAACCGCTGTAGTGGGGAAATTGGGAAGCGGGCCACACTTGCCAGAGGCGTTGGCGCAAAAAAAGAAAAACCCCGCACAAGGCGGGGTTCAGACTGAACAAGGCCAGGCAAGGCCTGGCACAGGTCTTTTTGGGTGGCGCTGATTGGGCAGCGCTTATTTGGCAGCAATGACGCGCACCATCTCCAGCACCTTGTTGCTGTAGCCCCATTCGTTGTCATACCAGGAGATCAGCTTGACGAAGGTGCCATCCAGCGCAATGCCGGCATCGGCGTCGAAGATCGAGGTGCGAGCGTCACCGCGGAAGTCGGTCGCCACCACCTTGTCTTCGGTGTAGCCCAGCACGCCCTTCAGCGCACCTTCGCTCTGGGCCTTCATTTCGGCGCAGATCTCAGCGTAGGTGGCGTTGTTGTTCAGCTCCACCGTCAGGTCCACCACCGAGACGTCGGAGGTGGGCACGCGGAACGACATGCCGGTCAGCTTCTTGTTCAACTCGGGAATCACCACGCCCACGGCCTTGGCTGCGCCCGTGCTGCTGGGGATGATGTTTTCCAGGATGCCACGGCCACCGCGCCAGTCCTTGTTGGACGGGCCGTCCACCGTCTTCTGGGTGGCGGTGGTGGCGTGCACCGTGGTCATGAGGCCGCGCTTGATGCCCCACTTGTCGTTCAGCACCTTGGCCAGCGGGGCCAGGCAGTTGGTGGTGCAGCTGGCGTTGGAGATGATGGCCTGGCCGTTGTAGGTCTTGTCGTTCACGCCGAACACGAACATGGGCGTGTCGTCCTTCGACGGGGCCGACAGGATCACCTTCTTGGCGCCAGCCGCCAGATGCTTCTCGGCGGTGTCCTTGGTCAGGAACAGGCCAGTCGATTCCACGACGATGTCTGCACCCACCTCACCCCACTTCAGCTCCGACGGGTCCTTCACGGCCGTCAGGCGGATGCGCTTGCCATTGACGATCAGTGTGTTGCCGTCGACGGAGATGTCGCCGTCGAACTTGCCATGCACGCTGTCGTACTTGAGCATGTAGGCGAGGTAGTCAGGCTCCAGCAGATCGTTGATGCCCACGATCTCGACGTCCTTGAAGTTCGCCACGGCGGCGCGGAACACCATGCGGCCGATGCGGCCAAAGCCGTTGATACCGATCTTGATCGTCATGAAAAGTCTCCGTGATGAAGTGAAAAATGCAGATGCCTGGCAGCGAGCCGGCCTGATGCCGATTTGAACAGATCAGCAGCACCCGCCATGCAGAAGGGGTGCCTGCGCACCCCTTCGTTGGACCTTACTTCAGACGCGCTTCGCCAATGGCCACCTTGACGGTGTCGGCGACGTTCTCGGCCGTGAAGCCGAAGTACTTGAACAGCACGTTGGCCGGGGCCGACTCGCCGTAGGTGTCCAGGCCCACCACCGCCGAGACGCCGTACTTCCACCAGAAGTCGGTGACACCGGCTTCCACCGCCACGCGGGGCAGGCCGTCCGGCAGCACGGACTTCTTGTACTTGACGTCCTGGCGGTCAAACACGTTGGTGCTGGGCATGGACACCACACGCACCGCAATGCCGGCCACCGCCAGTTGCTGCTGGGCCTGCAGGGCCAGCTGCACTTCAGAGCCGGTGGCGATGATGACGGCCTGCGCCTTCTTCTTCAGGCCGACGGCGGACGGCTCGGACAGCACATAACCGCCCTTGGTGATGTCGTCCACTGCCTGGCCGGTCTTGGCGGCGTACGGCAGGTTCTGGCGGCTCAGGGCCAGCACGCTGGGGCGGTTGTGGTGGGCAATGGCCATGGTCCAGGCCACGGCGGTTTCGGCCGTGTCGGCCGGACGCCAGACATCCAGGCCAGGGATCAGACGAAGGCTGGAGACATGCTCGACCGACTGGTGGGTCGGGCCGTCTTCACCCAGGCCGATGGAGTCGTGGGTGAACACGTGGATGACCCGTTGCTTCATCAGCGCGGCCATGCGGATGGCGTTGCGGCTGTAGTCGCTGAAGGTGAGGAAGGTGCCGCCGTAGGGGATGAAACCGCCGTGCAGCGCCAGGCCATTCATGATGGCTGCCATGCCGAACTCACGCACACCATAGTTGATGTGGCGGCCACCATTGCTGCTGCCGTCTTCTTCCAGGCGGAAGGCGGGCGTGCTCTTGGTGTTGGTGAGGTTGGAACCGGTCAGGTCGGCCGAGCCGCCGATCAGTTCAGGCAGCGCCGCAGTGAAGGCTTCCAGAGCGATCTGGCTGGCCTTGCGGGTGGCGACGGTTTCCGCCTTGTCGTGCGCACTGATGGCGGCCTGGGCCGCCACATCGGCGAAGTTGGCCGGCAGTACGCCCGCGATGCGGCGGGAGAACTCGGCGGCCAGTTCGGGGAAGGCGGTGGCGTAGGCGTCGAAGCGCTCGTCCCAGGCTTTTTCGGCGGCCTCGCCGGCAGCCTTGGCGTCCCAGGCTGCATAGACTTCGGCCGGCAGGACGAAGGGTTCGTGGGTCCAGCCCAGCGCTTCACGTGTCAGCTTGATTTCTTCGGCCCCGAGCGGCTCGCCGTGGGCCTTGGCGGTGTTGGCGCGGTTGGGGCTGCCCTTGCCGATGTGGGTCTTGGTGATGATCAGGGTGGGCTTGTCGGTGCTGGTCTTGGCCAGGCCGATGGCGGCGTCCACGGCCTCCACGTCATGGCCGTCCACCGGGCCCACCACGCGCCAGCCATAGGCTTCGAAGCGGCGGGCGGTGTCGTCAGCAAACCAGGGCGCGACCTGGCCGTCGATCGAGATGCCGTTGTCGTCGTAGAGGGCCACGAGCTTGTTGAGCTTCCAGGCGCCGGCCAGGGAGCAGGCTTCGTGGCTGATGCCTTCCATCAGGCAGCCATCGCCCAGGAACACATAGGTGTGATGGTCGACGATGCTGTGGCCGTCGCGGTTGAATTCCTTGGCCAGCAGCTTTTCAGCCAGGGCCAGGCCCACGGCATTGGTGATGCCCTGGCCGAGCGGGCCGGTGGTGGTTTCCACGCCCGGGGTGATGCCCACTTCCGGGTGGCCTGGCGTCTTGCTGTGCAGTTGGCGGAAGGCCTTGAGCTGCTCGATCGGCAGGTCGTAGCCGGTCAGGTGCAGCAGGGCATAGATCAGCATCGAGCCATGGCCGTTGGACAGCACGAAGCGGTCGCGGTCCGCCCACAGGGGGTTGGCCGGGTTGTGGCGCAGGTGGCGGTTCCACAGTGCCACGGCAATGTCCGCCATGCCCATGGGCGCGCCGGGGTGGCCGGAATTGGCCTGCTGGACAGCATCCATGGCCAGGGCGCGGATGGCATTGGCCATCAGGGTGGAGGTGGGGGTGACGGCGACAGCGCTGGAGGACTCAGCCATGGCAGGAAGGGGGGCAGTTGGCGAAAACCCCGAATTCTAAAGCCGGGTTGTCAATCGCGGTTTTGGGGAGCTTGGGGTGGGGTTCGCTGCCGGCTCAGGGCTGGTTGTTCAATGCGGCGATCTGCGCAGGCGTGCCGACATTCGCCCACGGCCCGGTATAGAGCTCGGCTGTCACCGCATGTGCCTGGATGGCGCGGTCCAGGCTGAAACGGATGCGCTGGTGCTGGCCAGGCGAGACGCCGTCAAAAAAGGCGCGGCGGTACAGGCCAATGTTGCTGTACACCTGCAGGTCGCCGTCCAGCGTGGCGTAACCGTCGCGGGCGATGCCGAAATCCCCGGTGGGATGGAGCGGCTGCTTCGGCACGAACCAGAGGTGGGCCAGCAACGGGCTGGCGGCAAAGGCAGCGGCGCGGGCGGCGTCGAAACGGAAATCGGGAATGAAGATGTCGGCGGACACGGCCCAGAAGGCCTCGTCGCCGTCGGCGCACAAGAGGTCCAGGGCCGTGGCAATGCCGCCGCCCGTCTCCAGCGCTCCACCAAACCGCTGCCCCTCATGGCTGTAGTGCAGATGGATGCCCCAACGGCTGCCATCACCCAGCACCGCTTCGAACTGCTCGTCCAGCCAGGCGGTGTTGATGACGATGTCCCGGATGCCCGCCGCCACAAACGCCGCAATGTGCCACTCAATCAGCGGCTTGCCACGCACCATCAACAGCGGCTTGGGCGTGTGGTCAGTCAACGGCCGCATGCGCTCGCCGCGCCCGGCCGCGAGAATCATGGCTCGCATCAGGTGAATCCAGGGTCAAAAATGAACTGCGACGGAGTGTAGAGGGCGGGCGCTTCGCCCGCTCAATCAATGCCCCGACTCAATGCCCCGACGCCCGCCCCGCCCAGCGCTCACACTGCTGCCTCACCAACTCATTGAGCAATTGCTCGCGCTCCACCACGCCCCGGGCCCAGGTGGCATCGTTGCCCTGCCAGCGCATTTCCTCGCGGATGAAGCGCAGCGCCGGCTCCGCGCGCAGGGCGGCGGCATGTGGCTCCAGCGCATGCAGCGTGACGTTGAGATCTTCCCGCAGGCTGCGGTGCTCACCCGTCTTGGGATCAACAAACGTGCCGTCCAGACCAAAACGACAGGCCTGGAAGCGGTTGAAGGTGTAGGGCAGATAGTCGTCTTCGGCCAGCGCAAAAGGCTGGTCGTGGCTGATCCAGCGTGCCAGGCATTGAATGAGCGCGGCCAGCGCCGATGCCTTTTCAATCGTCAGCGGGGTGTCCAACACCCGGACTTCAATCGTCCCATACTCCGGCTTGGGGCGAATGTCCCAATAAAAGTCCTTCATGCTCTTGACCACGCCGGTGCGGGTCATCTTTTCGAAGAACACCAGGAAGTCGTCCCAGGTGAGCACAAAGGGCGCACGACCGGACAGCGGAAACGCAAACACCGAATTCAGCCGCGCCGAATGGAAGCCGGTGTCATTGCCCTGCACATAAGGGGAAGACGCCGACAGCGCAATCAGATGCGGAATGAACCGCGAGAGCCCATGCAGCAGCCGCAGGGCCTGGTCCGGCCCTTCGCAGCCGATGTGCACATGCTGGCCAAACACGGTGAACTGCTTGCTCAGATAACCATACAGGCCGGAGATCTCCTGGAAGCGCGGCTTGTCGAAGATGCGCTGCTTGCTCCAGTGCTGATAGGGGTGGGTGCCCCCGCCCGAGAGGCCCAGGTTGAGCTTGTCGGCGGCGCGCACCAGTGCATCACGGGTGATGGTGAGCTGTTGCAGCACCTGCTCATAGCTGTCACACACGCCGGTGCACAGCTCGATCATGCTGTCGGTGATTTCCGGCGTCACATCTCCCGGGAGCGCCACGCCCTTCATCACCCGCAACAAGTCCTTGGACCCGGGCATCAGGTCGTAATCGTGACGATTGACGATCTGCAGTTCCAGCTCCACGCCCATCGTCAGCGGGCGCGAGGTGGCAAAGGCTTCCAGACTCATCGCTTGGGCTCCGAATGCGGGGTGTGCGGCTGATGTTCACCGGCCAGCCGCAGGGCCCATTGCACCGCGATGGGCCCCACCAGCTCCATCATCGCAATGGCGGAAAGAATGACTGGCGCCAGCACCGCAGCAATGTCTGGATGTCGGGCCTGGACCTCGCTGTAAAGCACCAGCGTGGTTCCAGAAAGCGGGCTCAAACACACCGCCAGCGCAATGCCCTGCCGCGCATCAATGCCGCTCAGCCGGGCCAGGCCCACCAGCGCCACCGCCTTGCCCAACAGGCGCAGCAGCAGCAAGGCCAGTGCCAGCACCGCCCCGGTGGCCAGCGCCTGCAGGTTCCAGGCCGATCCCACCACCACAAACAGCAGCAGCACCAGCACCCCACCGGCGGTGCCGAAGTGGCGCGGCCATACCCAGGGCCGCTCGGTGGTGTTGCGCAGCACCATGCCGGCGAGCAGCGGCACCAGCAGGGTGGAAAGGTTGAAGACGCGCGCCACGCTCAGCGCCACCAGCACCAGGCCCAGCAGCATCAGCACCGAGTTCTCATTGCGTAGATCCAGCCGCCGCATCAGCCAGGCCGTCAGCCGCGCCAGCACGATGGCCACAATGATGGAGCCGACAAAGGCATACAGCGGTTGCGCGATCGCCTCCAGCCAGTCGCCGCGTTGGTCCAGTTGCATCCAGCCCATCATCAGCTTGTGCGCAAGCACCGCATAGATGGTGTTGAGCGCGGCCAGGGCCACCATGCGTTCGCTGACCTGGCCGGCCGCCTGCAGTTCCGAGCCGACACGGCCAATCACGGCAGCGGAGGACGCCACCGTGAGCACCGCACAGCTCAGCGCCATCAGCGGCGCCACGCCCAGCAGGGTCAGCCCATAACCCACCACGATCAGTGTGGCGGCGGCTTCCGCCGCACTGGACCACAGCAGCGCCTTGTTGTTGCGCAGCCAGCGCAGATGGACGCGCGAGCCCATCTCGAACAGCAGCAGTGCCAGCGCCAGATCAACGACCAGCCGCAAGCGCGCCGACAGCTCGGGATTGGAGAAGAAGCCATGCCCCAGCGCGGCCAGCAACATGCCAACCACGCTGTAGCCCAGCACACGGGGCAGCCCCAGACGGCGGTTGACGAATTCGCCAAGCAGCCCGGCGGCCACCATGATCAGCGAGGCCCAGAACAGCCAGTCCAGGCGCGGAGGCCAGGTGCTGAACTGAAGAAAGTTCGCGAGGTCGTTCATCAAAACGGAGGTACTCCTCGGTTGGTGAGCGGCCGGCCATTCTAGGCTGCGATCCGCGCTGATTCCCCGTCAGGATTCAGCGGCGAAAGTGCGGTGGCGCACGTTGACCATGCTCACGCCGCCAGAGGCCGGGTGATGTCGTCGATGCGTTGGATCAGTTCGGTTGTGAGCTTCGGTGTGACGGTCAAGGCGCCGAGGTTGTCCTGCAATTGGGACAGCCGGCTGGCCCCAAGGATGACGGTCGATACCCGTGGGTTGCGGTTGATCCAGGCGATGGCCAGTTGCGCCAGCGTGCAACCCAGCGCCTTCGCAATGACTTCCAACTGGGTCACTGCTTCATTCTTGGCCTTGTCCTGCAACTGCTCGCGCATCCAGCTCATGTTGTCCAGCGACGCCCGGCTGCCGTCCGGAATACCGCTGCGATATTTGCCGGTGAGCAGACCCGACGCCAACGGGCTCCAGGTGGTCAGGCCCAGGCCGATGTCTTCATACAGGCGGGCATATTCCTGCTCCACCCGCTGGCGGTGGAAAAGGTTGTATTGAGGTTGCTCCATCACCGGCTTGTGCAGGTGATGGCGCTCCGCAATTTCATAGGCCGCGCGGATGTCCGCAGCGCTCCATTCGCTGGTTCCCCAATACAAGGCCTTGCCCTGCGTGATCATGTCACTCATGGCCCGCACCGTTTCTTCGATGGGCGTGTTCGGGTCCGGGCGGTGGCAATACACGAGGTCGATGAAATCCAGCTGCATCCGCTTGAGCGAGCCATCAATGGCCTGCATCAGGTATTTGCGGTTGAGTGTGTTCTGGAAGTTGACGGTGACGCCTTCGCGCTCCAGGCCCCAGTAGAACTTGGTGGACACCACATAGGTGTGGCGAGCCCAGCCCAACTGGCGGAACACCTGGCCCATGATTTCTTCGCTCTTGCCCAGGGCATAGACCTCGGCGTTGTCGAAGAAGTTCACCCCGGCGTCGCGGGCAGCGGCCATCATTTCCACGGCGGCGCTGATGTCCACCTGGTTGTGATACGTCACCCATGACCCCAACGACAACTCGGAAACTTGCAGGCCACTGCGGCCCAAACGGCGGTATTGCATGGTGGTGTCCTCTCTCGTGAAGAATCGCTGCGGCTCCTCCGCCCAGGTGGGACGGTGGCCGCAGACAGCGAGCAAGCGTAGCGGACTTGCATCAACCTTGCGCCAACGCAGCATCGGTGTTGGGCGGAGGGCGAAAGCCGCGCCGTTGGAGGGGCAGGTCACGGGGGCGGCGCTATAGTGACCGCACCGTGCCGCCGCCGTCGGGCGGCACCTGCCGTACGGGGCCACCGCCATGTCAGAGTCCACTGCCCGCCACGCCTTTGGTGCTTCTCGCTTTTCCAGTGCGTCCCGCGCTGAGGCCTCGTCGCAGGCCACTGCGGGTGCGTCCTCGTCCCTGAGGCTGGCCGTGGTGGGGGCCGGGCCGGCCGGTCTGGCCCTGGCGCTGCTGGCGGCACGTTATCTGCCGCTGGCGCAGATCAGCCTGTTTGATGCACGCCCGCTGGAGCGGGATGTGTCCAAAGACCCGCGCACCTTGGCCCTGTCCCTGGGCAGCATCCAATTGCTGCAACGATTGAAGGTGTGGCCGGCGGCGCATGCGCAGCCCATTCGTGAAGTCCACGTCAGCCAGGCCCCGCCCACGCTGCGGAGCCCATGGTTCGGTGCTTCGGGAGAGCCCGAGGTGCGGATCTCGGCCTCGGAGCAGGGCGTCGATCAATTGGGCGCCGTGCTGAGTTATGGGCAACTCGTGGCCCCGCTCCAGGCCGCCTGGCAAGCCGCAGCGGCCTTGGAGCCGGCGCGCTTGTTCACCCGCTTTGGTCAGCCGGTGACCGGCATGAAGCAGGACACGGCGGGTGAGGTGGAGATCGACGCGGGCATTGTTGAACGTTTTGATCTGGCCATCGTGGCCGAAGGCGGGGTGTTTGCCGAGCAGGCGCGCAAGGCGCTCAGCCACGACTATCGGCAAAACGCATGGGTGGGCACGGTGACCTTGTCTCCGGGCACACCGGCGGGTGTCGCCTATGAGCGCTTCACACGTCGGGGGCCACTGGCGCTGTTGCCGCTCCCTGATCAGGACGGACGCCGTCGCGCTGCGCTGGTGTGGTGCCAGCCGCAGGACGAGGATGAGGTCGCGTCGCTCAGCGATGCCCAGCGCCTGATGGTCATCCAGCACCAATTGCCCGATGCCGTGGGGCCACTGCTGGACATCAGCGCCCTGAAGTGTTTCCCGCTGGGCCTCAATGCGGAACGGACCCTGGTGGAGGGCCGCTGCGTGCGCATCGGCAATGCGGCGCAGACCCTGCATCCGGTGGCCGGGCAGGGGCTGAATCTGGGTCTGCGGGATGCGTTCTCGCTGGTGGAGGCCTTGCGGCGGCAAGCGTCGGTGGACGCGGCGCTGCGCCGGGTGGAGTTCCAACGTGCGCCGGACCGTTGGGCCACCATCGTCACCACCGATGCCCTGGCCCGCAGCTTTGTCTGGCGGTGGCCCGGTCTGCCGGCTGCGCGAGGCATGGGTCTGGCCGCGCTGCAAGCCCTGCCCCCCGTCAAGCGGATGCTTGCACAACAGATGATGTTTGGCCGCCGGTGACCGCTGCTTCCAGTGACTGGGCCCAGCCCGGCACCCCGGCTTATCGCCGTATCACAGTCGCCCTGTTCCTCGCGGGTTTCACCACGTTCTCGCTGCTCTACAGCGTGCAGCCGCTGCTGCCGCTGTTTGCGCAGGAGTTTCAGGTGGGGGCCGCAGCGAGCGCCTTGTCGCTCTCGCTGGCCACCGGCTGCCTGGCCTTTGCCATCCTGTGCGCGGGCGCGCTCTCGGAGAGCATGGACCGGCGTCGGCTGATGTTTGCCTCGATGACGCTGGCTGCGCTGCTCAACCTGCTGGCGTCGCTGCTGCCCAGCTGGCATGGTTTGCTGCTGGCCCGCGCGGTGGAAGGCTTGGTGCTGGGCGGTGTGCCTGCCGTGGCCATGGCGTATCTGGCGGAGGAAATTCATCCCGGCGGCCTGGGGCGCGCCATGGGGCAGTATGTGGGGGGCACGGCCTTTGGCGGCATGATGGGCCGTGTGGGTGTGAGCGTCTTGAGTGATGCGTTTGGCTGGAGGCCCGCACTGTTGATCGTCAGCGGGGTGGGGCTGTTGGCGGCGGCGGGTTTCTGGTGGCTGCTGCCGCCCTCCAAGCACTTTGTGCGTCGGCAGGGTGTGAAGCTGTCGGACCATGTGTCGGCCTGGCGTGCGCACCTGACGCATCCGGCCTTGCCTTTTCTGTTTGCCATGGGCTTCCTGATGATGGGAACGTTTGTGGCGTTCTACAACTACGCGGGCTTCCGTCTGATGCGGGCGCCGTTTTCGCTTAGCCAGAGCGCCATCGGGCTGATCTTCTGCGCCTATCTGTTTGGCATCGTGGCTTCGACCACGGCAGGTGGGCTGTCAGACCGGGTGGGGCGTGCGCCTGCCTTGCTGACGGGCATCGGTCTGGCGATGGCGGGGGTGTTGCTGGGCCTGTCGAGCTGGCTGCCGGTGGTGATTGTTGGCATCGTATTGCTGACCATCGGTTTTTTCGTTGCGCATTCGGTCAGCAGCGCCTGGGTGGGTGCGCTGGGTGGCCGCAGCAAGGGCCATGCGGCGTCGCTGTATCTGTTGGCCTACTACGTGGGGTCCAGCACGCTGGGCGCGTTTGGCGGCTGGTTCTGGGACCACCAGGGGTGGCCGGCACTGGTGGTGTATGTGGTGACGCTGCTGGTCACGGCGTTTGGGGCTGCGCTGGTGCTTCGGGGCAGAACTTCGCGCCCCGCTCAGTGACGCACCTGGCGGGCAGCGCCACTCGCTGATTGGATCAAGTGCGTCGATGGCGACGATGAACTTGGCGCAAGGCCGCCAGCACACTCAACTGCAGCAGGCAGATCAGCAAGGCCATCAGTACAACCGACGACCATCCGTTTGTGTCGGTGAAGTAGATCAGCGCGATGATGCCCAGACACTGAAAGACAAAGAACGACCAGAACTTGGCAGGGCTTCCCACCACGCTGTCGATCCAATCGTCAGGAGGATTGAGGAGGGTTCGCATGTCCGCAACGATCGGCTTTCCGAAGACATCCGTCCATCAACCTTTTTGAGGACACCCCGCAGCCTGGAACCCGTAGCCCCGTCTCCCTGACACCACGCTGAATCCCACGCTTGGGGTTTCCCAGTACGTATTCATGTGTGTGCATTTGGCCGGGATTGATGCACCATCTTCCAAGATGGCCGGCATCCTCACGCCGCGCGCGTTCGTTCGGTGTGCAACGGCGCGACAGTCGGCCCTCGGTGCCCTCATGTTCACGAGATCAAAGACGGAGACAAAACATGAAGTTCAGCGCGCGTTGGATGGGTGTTCCCCTGTTGGCTATTCCCCTGGCCATTCCCTTGGCCCTGACCAGTTTTGGTGCACAGGCAGCCGATCCCATCAAGATCGGGGTGTCCGGGCCCTTCACCGGTGGCTCTTCCTCCATGGGGGTGAGCATGCGGGACGGCGTTCGGCTGGCCGCTCAGGAAATCAACGCCGCTGGCGGGGTCTTGGGCCGGCAGATTCAGCTGGTGGAGCGGGATGACGAAGCCAAGAACGAGCGCGGCGTCCAGATCGCCCAGGAGCTGATCAACCGCGAAAAGGTTGCCGCCACCGTCGGCTTCATCAATACCGGCGTCGCCCTGGCGGCCCAGCGCTTCTACCAGGAAGCCAAGATCCCGGTGATGAACAACGTGGCCACCGGCTCGGTGATCACCCAGCAATTCGCCAATCAGCCCGACAACTACATCTTCCGCAATGCCGCGCATGACAGCATCCAGGCGCCGATGATCGTGGAAGAAGCATTGGCCCGCCGCGGTTTCAAGAAGGTGGCCATCCTCGCCGATTCCACCAACTACGGTCAGCTCGGCCGGCAGGATCTGGAGAAGGCGCTGGACCTCAAGGGCATCAAACCGGTGGCGGTGGAAAAGTTCAACATCAAGGATGTGGACATGACCCCGCAACTGCTCAAGGCCAAGGAAGCCGGTGCGGAGGCCATCCTCACCTACGGCATCGGCCCTGAGCTGGCCCAGATCGCCAACGGCATGACCAAGCTGGGCTGGAAGGTGCCGATGATCGGCAGCTGGACCCTATCGATGGCCAATTACATCGACAACGCCGGCCCCGGCGGTGAAGGCGCCCGCATGCCGCAGACCTTCATCCAGGAGCCCACCACGCCCAAGCGGCAGTCCTTCATCGTTGCCTACCTGAAGACGTTCAACCCGAAGAACAGCCGCATCGACTCCCCCGTGTCGGCGGCCCAGGGCTACGACTCCATCTACCTGCTCGCCGCCGCCATCAAGCAGGCCGGCAGCACCGACGGCTCCAAGATCAGGGCCGCGCTGGAAGACCTGAAAACCCCGGTGGAAGGTGTGGTCACCACCTACAACAAGCCGTTCTCCAAGGCCGACCACGAAGCCATCACCGCCAACATCCCGGTGTTTGGCGAGGTGAAGGGCCAGCGTGTGGTCTACGCCTATGAGGCCGACTTCAAGAAGGCCTCCGAGGTGCGCGTCAAGGACGTCAACGCCAAGGGCGCCCTCAGCCAGAAGAAGTGACTCCCCGTACGGCCGCCTCCAGCGGCCGTTTTGTTGTTCACCCGTGACGGCCGCGCCTTCGTCCTGGAGGTCGCTGCCGTTGCGTCAGCAGTCCCGGACCCGGTATGCAGATCCTGACTCAACTGGTGTTCAGCGGCATCGCGCTCGGCATGATCTATGCGGTCATCGCCTTCGGCTACCAGCTGACCTTCTCCACTTCCGACACCCTCAACTTCGGCCAGGGCGAATCGCTGATGCTCGGCGCCCTGGTGGGCCTGACCCTGGTCACGCAACTCGGCCTCAACTATTGGCTGATGCTGCCGCTGGTGTGCCTGTTCGGCGCGCTGCAAGGGGCCTTGGTTGAGCGCATCGGCGTGCGCCCCGCCATCAAGATCAAAAGCGAGTTCGGTTGGATCATGTCCACCATCGCGCTGGGCATCATCTTCAAGAACGTGGCCGAGAACGTCTGGGGCCGGGATGACCTGCGCTTCCCCTCGCCGCTGCCCGAAGCCCCGCTGAAGATGCTGGGCGCCAATGTGCTGCCGATGGAAATCCTGGTGGTGGTCGGCGCGGTCTTGATGATGTTGGCGGTGGAGGTCTTCAACCGCCGCTCCATCTACGGCCGCGCCGTGGTGGCCACCTTCAACGACCGGGATGCCGCCAAGCTGATGGGCATCAATACCGGGCTGGTCATCACCTTCTCCTACGCGATGTCGTCCGCCACGGCCGCCTTTGCGGGCGTGTTGATCGCGCCGCTCACCCTGACTGGCGCCACCATGGGCGCAGTGCTGGGCTTAAAAGCCTTTGCGGTGGCCATCATCGGCGGCCTGACTTCCGGCATGGGCATCATCGTCGGCGGCATCATTCTCGGCATCGCCGAGACCACCACCGGCTTCTACCTCTCCACCGGCTACAAGGACGTGCCCGGCCTGGTGCTGCTGCTCATCGTGCTGGCCCTCAAGCCAGCGGGCCTCTTCGGCAAGACTGCGATCAAGAAAGTATGAACGCCAAGAAACTTGTCGCCGGCCTGGTGGCCGTGATCGTGCTGTTCGGTTTTCCCCTCGCCTCGGGCAACCCGTATTACATCCACCTGGTCGAGACCATCATGATCTACGCGATCGTGCTGTTCGGCCTGGACATCGTGGTGGGCTATACCGGACAGGTCTCCCTGGGTCATGCGGGTCTGTTTGGCATCGGCGCTTATACCGCCGGTGTGCTGATCATGAAGCTGGATGCACCGGTGCTGCTGACGCTGCCCGCGGCCATCGCCGTCACCGCCGCGTTTGGCGCGGTGCTGGCGCTGCCAGCGCTCCGCGTGACCGGGCCCTATCTCGCGATGGTCACGCTGGCCTTTGGCACCATCGTCCAGATCCTGATCAACGAAATGGATTTCCTGACCAACGGGCCCATGGGCATCACGCTCACCAAGCCGTCCTTGTTCGGCCATCCGTTGGACGAGACGGAGTATTACTGGATGGTGGCCGTGCTGCTGATCGCGGCGCTGGTGTTTGTGCACCGTGTGCTGCGCTCGCATCTGGGCCGGGCCTTCGAGGCGTTGCGGGGCAGCCCGGTGGCGTCCGACTGCATGGGCGTGTCGGTCTATCGCTACAAGGTCTATGCCTTTGTGATCAGCGCCGGCCTCGCCGGCCTGGCCGGCGCGCTGTATGCCTATTCCGAGCAATACATCTCGCCCAACACCTACAACTTCGAACTGACGGTGCTCTTCCTGCTGGCCATCATCATGGGCGGCCGCAAGACCCGCACCGGGGCGCTGCTGGGCGCCGCCATCATCGTGCTGCTGCCCAAGCTGCTGGATGACCTGTCCCTGTTCCGCTGGGTGTCGGTGATGTTTGCGGTGGTGGTGGCTGTCGCCACCGTCGTGGCCCTCAAGCGAGAGAAGGTGACCGTCGGGCAGGCGGCGATTCCGGTGGTGGGCAGCATCGCGCTGGCCGGGCTGTCGTTTGTGCTGCAGACCATGACTGACTGGCGCTTGTCCGTCTTTGGTCTCATCACGCTGTTTGTCGTGTATTACCTGCAGGACGGCATCGTGGGCTTTGTGCGGCAGGCGCTGAAGATCAAGGCCAAGCCGCTGGGCGATTCGGTGCCCGTGGCCACCAGCTCGGCCGACGCCATTGCCAACGCCGCCAGCGGCCATGGCGAGGTGCTGCTGGACGCCAAGGGCGTGCTGATGCAGTTCGGGGGCCTCAAGGCGCTGAACCAGGTGGACCTGCAGGTGCGGCGTGGCACCATCCACGGCTTGATTGGCCCCAACGGTTCGGGCAAGAGCACCATGATGAATGTGCTCACCGGCATCTATGTGCCCACCGCCGGCAGCCTGCAGTTTGGCGGCCGTTCGCTGGTGGGGCGGACGTCGGCCGACATCGCCTTGTCCGGCGTGGCCCGCACCTTCCAGAATGTGCAGCTGTTCGGCGAGATGAGCGCGCTGCACAACGTGATGGTGGGCCTGCACCACAGCTTCCGCAGCCATTTGCTGAATGTGGCGCTGCACACGCCGCGCTACTTGAAAGAGGACCAGGGTGCGCAGGCCCGGGCGCAGAGCCTGCTGGACTTCGTCGGGCTGGGAGCCCTGGCCACCGAGGAAGCGCGCAACCTGCCCTATGGCAAGCAGCGCTTGCTGGAGATTGCCCGTGCGCTGGCGCTGGACCCTCAACTGCTGCTGCTGGACGAACCCGCAGCCGGCCTCACCGCCCCAGACATCAAGGAGCTGATGCGCATCATCGCGAAGATCCGTGACCACGGCATCACCGTCATCCTGATCGAACACCACATGGACGTGGTGATGGGCATCTGCGACACGGTCTCGGTGCTGGACTTCGGCCAGAAGATTGCCGAGGGGCGGCCTGCGGACGTGCAGGCGGACCCCAAGGTGATCGAGGCTTACCTCGGCGGCCAGGCGGCCTGACAGCGAGGGGACTCACAACCATGTTGAAAATCGATCAACTGCATGCGGGCTACGGCAAGGTGGAAGTGCTGCACGGCATTTCCATCGAGGTGCCCAAGGGGCGGGTGGTGACGCTCATCGGCAGCAATGGCGCCGGCAAGACCACCACCATGCGTGCCGTGTCCGGCATGATCGCGCCCAGCGCCGGCCAGATCTCCCTGAACGGCAAGCGCATTGACGGCCTGGAGTCATATCACATCGCCCGGCTGGGCCTGGCCCATTCACCGGAAGGGCGGCGGGTGTTTGCCACCATGACCGTCACCGACAACCTGCGCTTGGGCGCATTCCCGCGCTACACCGGCGCCCGCCCCAAGGGGGATGTGGACGCCGACCTGCAACGGGCGATGGAGTTGTTCCCGCGCCTCAAGGAGCGGCGTCAGCAACTGGCGGGCACCTTGTCCGGCGGTGAGCAGCAGATGCTGGCGATGGCGCGAGCGACCATGCTCAATCCGGAAGTGGTGCTGCTGGATGAGCCGTCGATGGGCCTGGCCCCGATCCTGGTGGAAGAGGTCTTCCGCATCATCGAACGGCTCAAGTCCCAGGGCGTCACCATGCTGCTGGTGGAGCAGTTTGCGGCGGCGGCCCTGGCGGTGGCGGATTACGGCTATGTGCTGGAAAACGGCCGCATCTCGCTGCATGGCCCTGCCGAGAAGCTGCGCACCGACCCGGCGGTCAAGGCGGCCTACCTGGGCGGCGGGCACTGACCATCAAAAAAGGGGGGGACGTCGCAACGTTCCTCCCCTGCGTCTGCTCACGGTGCCGCGCGGACGCAGCCCGTTGCGCACGCTCCGGTGCAGATCAATCGGCCGTGCCGGGCGCGGCCTCCAGCCGCTGTTGGCGCTCGGCCCGGTTCCACCATTGCGTGGTCACGATGGCGACGGCGGCGAGTGCGGCCGGTACCGCCAGCATGCTCAGAATGCCGCCGAAGCCCCAGCCCATGCCCAGCAGCGCACCCCCAAAGGCCGAGCCAAGAATGCTGCCGAAGCGGCCCATGCCCAGCATCCAGCTCACGCCGGTGGCGCGGGCGACGGTGGGATAGCAGCTGGGTGCAAAGGCATTGAGGCCGGTCTGGGCGCCGCTCATGAAGAAGCCGGCCGAGAACACCAGCAGGGCCAGCATCGGTGACACCGCGCCGGCTTCGCCCACGGCCAGCACACACACGCCGCCCAGCAGATAGGCCGCGCCGATCACGCCGGCCGGCCGGGTCCGGTCCATGATCCAGCCCACCGCAATGGCGCCGATGGTGCCGCCGATCTGGAACATGGCGGTCACGTTCGCGGCTGTGGAGATGGGCAGGCCCGCATCCTTCATCAGCGTGGGCAGCCAGCCGGTCAGCAGATAGATCACCATCAGGCCCATGAAGTAGGTGACCCACAGGGCCAGCGTGACCTTGGCAAAGCCTTGCGAGAACAACATGCCGATGGGGGTGCGGGAGGCCATCGGCGGCTCGTTGGAGACGAAGTTCTCCTGGCCGGTGAACCGGGCGCCGCACACCCGGTTCAGCAGCGCGGCAATGCGTGGCCTGGACTTGCCTTGCACCGTCAGCAACCGGGCCGATTCCGGCAGCAGCCACACCAGCACCGGCACCAGCACCAGCGGAAACGCGCCGCCCAGCAGCAGTACCGTGCGCCAGCCATGGGTGGGGATCAGCGCCGCAGCCGCAAAACCGACCAGCGCCGAGCCGAGGTTGAAGCCGGTGAACATCACGGTGATCAGCAGCGAGCGCTTGCGAGTGGGGGCGTATTCGGAGAGCAGCGTCGTGGTGTTGGGCATGGCCGCACCCAGACCGATGCCCGACAGCAGCCGCAGCAAGGCCATCGAGGCCGGGCTGGTGGTGTAGGCCGTGAGGATGGTGAAGATGCCGAACAGGAAGACCGAGGCGATCAGCACCTTCCTGCGGCCAAAGCGGTCGGCGGACGGGCCGGCGACCAGCGCGCCGATCACCAGCCCGATAGGCGCTGCGCTCATCACCAGGCCAAAGGCCGGGCGCGAAATGCCCCACTCTTGAATGATGGCCGGCGCCAGGAAGCCCATGATGGCCACGTCCACGCCGTCAGCGGTGACCACCAGGAAGCACAAGGCCACCAGCAGCCACTGGAATGTGGAAATCGGCCGTTCATCAATGAAGGCCTTCACGTCGATATCTCGGTTGCTCTGCACCGTTGTCTCCTGCTCTTTATGCGCTGGAGTCTAGAAATCGACAGGGCTCACCGTCAGATGCTGGGGAGCGCCGCGTGATAACTGTTTGTTATCGGGATGATGCGGAGAGACAGGGGGCTGTGCGGCGCAATCGATGGGAACCGTCAAGCCAAGATGAAAAAGCGGCTCATGCCGGCTTCGTTGCGGGTCTGTTTCTGACATCGCGCAAGAAGAGCATGGCCGCTGATCCCGGGGCAGGTGCCTGGGGTGATAGCCGCAGGTTTACACAAACATCCCGCCGCTGGCTTCAATGCGCTGCGCGGTGATCCAGTGGCTGTCCTCCGATAGCAGCGAGGCCACCACCGGCCCGATGTCGTCCGGCAGGCCGGCACGCCCCAGCGCGGTCACGCTGGCCACAAAGCGGTTGAGTTCCGCATTGCTGCGCAAGGCGCCGCCGTTGAAGTCGGTCTCGATGGCGCCCGGGGCCAGCGTATTGACGCGGATGCCCCGGCTGCCCAGTTCCTTCGCCAGATAACGGGACAGCACCTCCAGGCCGCCCTTCATCGTGGCGTAGGCGCCGTATCCCGGCACGGCGAAGCGGGTCAGGCCGGACGAGATGTTGAGGATGCTGCCGCCGTCCTGAATCATCGGCGCCAGGGCCTGGGTCAGGAAGAACGGACCCTTGAGGTGGACGTTCAGCAACGCGTCGAACTGGGCTTCGGTGGTCTGCGCCAGTGGCAGGTGAAGGCCGGTACCGCCGTTGTTGACCAGGTGGTCGATGCGCGCCCGCTGCCAGTGCCGGGCCAGCAGCGCCTGCAGTGACGCGACAAAGGCCGGGAAGGTGGCGGTCTGGCTCACGTCCAGCTGCAGGGCTGCGGCACGGCCGCCCTGGGCTTCGATCTGCTGCACAACGGCCAGGGCCTCGTCCTGGCTGCTGCGATAGGTGAGGATGACATCCATCTGTTTTTGCACCAGATGCAGGGCGGCATTGCGGCCCAGGCCACGGCTGCCGCCGGTGATCAGGGCGATGGGAGCGGAAGAAGGCGCGGGGGTCATGGTGGTCTCCTGAGAAGTCCTGCGGACAGGCGGTAAAGGAATGCCATGAACTGTATTGATCCGCTTCAGTCGGATAAACGTGTTAAAAATGATTTGACTGTTCATCCATAATGAACAAATGAATGCCATCCCTTCCCTGGACACCCTGCAGGTTTTCGTCAAGGTGGCGGAGCTGTCCAGCTTCACCCAGGCGGCGCTCAGCCTGGGGGTGCCCAAGGCCAGCGTGTCCACCGCCGTGCAGCGGCTGGAAGCGGCGCTGGGCACCCGGCTGTTCCACCGGACCACGCGCCGGGTTCAGCTGACGCAGGACGGCCAGGCCTGCCTGGAGCGCTGCCTGGATCTGCTCTCCGAGCTGACCGACATGCAGACCATGTTCCAACCCTCGGCCAGCGGCTTGAACGGCCGGCTGCGGGTGGATATTCCTCTGCGCCTGGCCCGAGACCTGGTCACGCCCGCCCTGCCGGCCTTCTTTCAGGCGCACCCCGGGTTGGAACTGGAGCTGAGCAGCACCGACCGGCGGGTGGATGTGGTGCGGGAGGGCTTCGACTGCGTGTTGCGGGTGGGGCCGTTGAACGATTCCAGCCTGGTGGCCCGGCCGCTGGGCGCGCTGGAGATGGTGAATCTGGCCAGCGTGGGCTACCTCCAGCAGCACGGGGAGCCGAGGACGCTGGATGATCTTGCCCGCCATCAGCTCATCCACTACACCCCGCTGCTGGGGCAGCGCTCGTCCGGGTTTGAATGGCAGGACGGGCAGGGCGTGCAGCACTTCGTGCCGATGGCTGGCGGCTTGACCGTCAACAATTCGGAGGCCTACATGGGCGCCTGCCTGGCCGGCCTGGGCATTGTGCAGGTGCCACGCCGGGGCAATGATGGCGAGGTCCACGGCGGCCGCCTGCGCGAGGTGCTGCCGGATTACCGGGCGGCGCCGATGCCGGTGCATCTGCTCTATCCGCACCGCCGCCAACTGCCGCGCCGTGTGCAGGTCTTCATGCAATGGCTGGCCGACTTGATGGCACCGCGTCTGATCCCGTTATCCTCCAGGGACGCGGTGGCGAACTGAAACCACCGCGCGCCCCACGTCATTGCGCTCTAGCCTCTTGGACCTGCTCACTTCTTCCCAGTTCGCTCAGGCCGCCCTGCAGGCCGGCGATGCCCTGGCCGCCCAGGCGCCCGGCGATGAATGGCTGCTGCTGGCCATGGAAGCGGGCGACCCGGCCCAACAGGCCCAGGCGCTGCTGCACCTGGCCCGCTGCGACCGCGCGCTGCACCGCCCGCGAGAGGCGCGCCCGCGCAGCGAGCTGGCCGCCCGGTTGTTCCGCCAACTGGGGGAGGCGGCCGGTGAAGCCAGCGCCTTGTCGGTGCTGGCGCATACCGCTTCGCTGGCCGGCCATCACGAAGAAGCCATCGAGGCCGCGCTGCTGGGCCTGCGGCTGGCCCAATCCAATACCGATGGCGTGGCGCAGGTGATTGCGCTGCAGGACCTGGGGGCCTGTTATGTCTGGGCCCGCAGTTTCGAGCGTGCCCAGCAGGTGCTGCGTCAGGCGGCCGATGCCGCCAATGCCTGCAAGCCCCGCCAGACGCCACTGGCCGCCTGTCTGTGGCTGGCCACAGCGGAGTTGTTGCGGCTGGCCGGGGAACGCGAGCAACGCGGCCAGTTGCCCACGCTCGGCGCACTGGAGGCCCATCTGATCAATGCCCGGCATCTGCTGGGAGAAGTCCTGGAAGGCGCCGTGGGCGGCGTCACCGGCGAACTGGCCGGTGAGGCGCAGTGCTGGTGGACGCTGATGCAGACCCTGGCCCAGATCTGGAAGGGTGCCTCCGGCCTGGCCCAACCCGAGTTTCAGCAAGCGCTGGCGCTGCTGCCGGGCGGCGATCGCCACTGGCTGGCGGCCCTGGCCGCCTGGGTGCAGGCGGAACTGGCCTGGTCGCGGCGCCTGTGGCCGCAGGCCCGGCGGGCGGCATCGCAACTGGTGATGCAGGCCGATGCGGTCCAGCATGAACCGCTGGCCCAACTGGGGGAGTTGATCGCCAGCCAGATCGAGGAACAACAGGGCCAGCCCCAGCGGGCGCTGCAGCGCATGCGCGCGCTGCGGGAACGCGAAGCGCGGGTGCGCATTGCCAGTCTGGACAGCCGGACCGACGCGGTGCAATGGCAACTGGATGCGCGCCGCAGCGAACGCGACCGGGCGCAGTTGGCCGATCAGGCCCAGCGGCTGGAAAAGCTGTCGATGGAAGATCCCCTCACCGGGCTGGCCAACCGCCGCAGCTTCGAGGCCCAGGCCGATGTGCTGTTGCGCACGGGGGGCGTTGTCAGTGTGGCGCTCATCGACGTGGACCACTTCAAGAAGGTCAATGACCAGCACTCCCATCTGGTCGGCGACCAGGTGCTCAGCCAGATCGCCCGGCTGATGCGGCTGCATGTGCGTGAGCAGGACATGGCGGCCCGTCTGGCGGGCGACGAATTCGTGCTGCTGCTGCGCGGTGCCACCGAAGAGATTGCCCAGCAGGCCTGCCTCCGCCTGTCCTCGGCCGTCCGGGAGCATGACTGGGGGGCGATTACCGAAGGGCTGGAGGTGAGCATCAGCATTGGGGCGGCCCAGCGCCAGGACGGAGACACCCTGCAGACCTGGCTGGCCCGTAGCGATGCCGCCATGTATGCCGCCAAGCGGGTGCGTCATGCCCAGGGGCTGGCGGACGGTGAAGGCGACACGCCGGACTGACACCGGGCGGGTTGCCGCACGTTGCAGCACGTCGCCGCGTGTCACGCACTCACTTGAAGAACCAGTACCCCACGAGGATGGTGCCCACCAGCCCCACCCCATCGGCAATCAGTCCGCAGGTCAGCGCATAACGGGTCTTGCGGATGTTGACGCTGCCAAAGTACACCGCCAGCACATAGAAGGTGGTTTCGGTGGAGCCCTGGATGATGGCAGCGAGCTTGCCCTGGAAGCTGTCCACGCCATAGGTCTTCATCACGTCCACCATCAGCCCGCGCGCACCGCTGCCCGACAAGGTCTTCATCAACCCGACCGGCAGGGCCGGGACGAAGTCGGTCGGCAGGCCCATGGCTGCCACTGCTGCGGCAATGCCGCGTACCACATAGTCCATGCAGCCGGTGGTGCGGAAGACCGAAATCGCCACGAGGATGGCGATCAGGTAGGGAATGATCTGCACGGCCACGCCAAACCCTTCCTTGGCGCCTTCCACGAAGCTCTCGTAGACGTTGATA
This sequence comes from Roseateles sp. SL47, assembly GCF_026625885.1. Classification (NCBI taxonomy): domain Bacteria; kingdom Pseudomonadati; phylum Pseudomonadota; class Betaproteobacteria; order Burkholderiales; family Sphaerotilaceae; genus Roseateles; species Roseateles sp. SL47. The sequence continues at coordinate 1,630,427 of NZ_CP113068.1, forward strand.
CGCCGCCAGGCGCCCACGGCGATGAACAGCACGATGATGCTCATGACGACGAGGCTGCCCAGCAGCCCCATCATGCGCGACATCTCCTCGGGCGGGTATTGATGCAGCCAGCCGAAGACACCCGCCATCAGGCCGATGAAACCCGCCACCAGCGCCAGCACCGGTGCAGTGAACAGATTGATGCGCTGATAAACCGCCACCGCCACCAGCCCGGCCATGAAGGAAATGAAGGTGCCCACCAGCGTCGGCAGGAAGATGTCGGCGGCGTTGAAGTTGACCAGATGCTGGTCCAGCGCGATGGCCTGACGGATCGCGATGACCGAGGTCGGGATGAGGGTGATGCCCGCCGTGTTGAGCACCAGGAACATGATCATCGCGTTGCTGGCGGTGTCCTTCTGCGGGTTGAGGTCCTGCAGCTCGCGCATCGCCTTCAGGCCCAGCGGCGTGGCGGCGTTGTCCAGCCCCAGCATGTTGGCCGAGAAGTTCATCACCATCGACCCGCCCGCCGGGTGGCCACGCGGCACATCCGGGAAGATGCGGGCGAAGAAGGGGCCCATCCAGCGCGCAAACAGCTGGATGACACCCGCCTGTTCCCCGATCTTCATGATGCCCAGCCACAGGCTCATCACACCCACCAGGCCCAGTGAGATGTCAAAGCCGGTCTTGGCGGTGTCGAAGATGCCGTTCAGCATCTGGCTGAAGAGCGTCAGGTCCCCCTGAAACAAGCGCCACAGGGCGACTGCAAAGCCGATCAGGAAAAAGCCGATCCAGATGAAATTGAGCACCATGGGGGCGGATTATTCCCGTGCCGCCGCCCCCCGCATGCGCCGCCTCGGGTTGACGAGCATGACAGGCACAACAGGGGCCATAACCGGGCACTGGATTCGGCACCCAAGTTGGCGCTCAAGTCGTCACCCCAGTCGGCACCCAACGGGGCGCCGACTTGGCAGCGATTTGGCAGCGACCTGGCGCTGACGCTGGCCCAGAAGCTAACCCTGCAGCTGCCCCTGAAGCTGCTGCCGCTCTTGGTGCAGACCCTGATGCCGACCGTGGCGCTGACTTCCAGTCACCGATCGACGTTTACGGCATAGTCCCGCCACCTCCAATTTCAAAGGGATTGACCGCTGGCAGGGTCATCCCCTCAGAACTGATCAAGGCCCTTCATGACACGTTCCCGTCCTTTCCTCCGCAGGTCTCACCTGGCCACGGCGGCTTTCCTTTGTGGTGGCGCCCTGGGTGCGGTGGCTGCCACCGGCGCGGTGCCGGCATCGCCGCCCGCGCGCAAGGCATCGGCGCCGACCGCTGAAGAAGCCGAGCGCTTTGTGAAGACGGCCGAATCCCGTCTCGAAGCGCTGCTGATCAAGTCGCAACGCGCCGAATGGGTGGCAGAAAACTTCATCACCGACGACACGCAGCAGATCACCGCCGAGGCCAATGAGGAACTGCTCAAGGCCAATGGCGAGCTGGCGCTGGCCGCCCGCCGCTACAACGGCCTGAAGCTGCCGGCCGACACCGCCCGCAAGCTCAAGCTGATGCAGCTGACGCTGATGATCCCGGACGATCAGGAACGGGCCCGATTCACCCGGCTGGCCACCAGCATGACCAGCGCCTACGGCATGGCCAGGTACTGCCCGCAGAAGGCGGACGGGTCCAAGGACACCTGCTTGCCGTTGGATGAACTGGAGAAGATCATGGCCGAGAGCCGCGATCCGGCCCAACTGAAAGACGCCTGGGTGGGCTGGCATGCGCAGTCCAAGAGCTACAAGCAGGATTACGTTCGCTACGTCGCCTTGTCCAACAAGGGCTCGCGCGCGATGGGTTTTGCCGATACCGGCGCGTTGTGGCGTTCCGGCTATGACATGAGCCCGGCAGCGTTCTCGGCCGACATCGAGCGCTCCTGGCGCCAGGTGCAGCCGCTGTATGAATCGCTGCACACCTACGTGCGTTTCAAGCTGCGCCAGACCTATGGCCCGGACGTGGTGCCAGCGACCGGCCCGATTCCCGCCCACCTGCTGGGCAACATGTGGAGCCAGAGCTGGGAAAACATCTATCCGCTGGTCAAACCGGCCGCCCGCCCGGGGGATTACGACCTCAGCCAGGTGCTGGCCCAGCGCGGCACCTCCGCCAAGGAGATGGTGAAGTATGCCGAGGGCTTCTACACGTCCCTGGGCATGGAGGCCCTGCCGGAGACCTTCTGGGAGCGTTCGCTGCTGACCAAGCCGCAGGACCGTGAAGTGGTCTGCCACGCCTCCGCCTGGGACATCGACCAGCAGCAGGATGTGCGGGTGAAGATGTGCATCCGCCCGACGGAAGAAGACTTCATCACCATTCACCACGAACTGGGCCACATCTATTACGACCTGGCCTACCGCCGTCAGCCCACGCTGTTCCGCAATGGCGCCAATGATGGATTCCATGAAGCCATTGGCGACACGGTGGCCCTGTCCATCACGCCGGACTATCTCAAGCGCCTGGGCCTGATGAAGGCGGACGACCGTCCCGGCGACGACATCGACAACCTGCTGATGCAGGCCCTGCGCAAGGTGGCCTTCCTGCCGTTTGCCTACAAGGTGGATGCGTGGCGCTGGCAGGTGTATGCCGGCCAGGTGAAGCCGCAGGAGTACGACAAGGCGTGGTGGTCCCTGAGTGAAACCTACCAGGGCATCTCACGCCCGGCGCCGATGCAGGCGGACGGCTTTGACGCGGGCGCGAAGTTCCATGTGGCGGCCGATGTGGCCTATGCGCGCTACTTCGTGGCCCACTTGCTGCAGTTCCAGTTCCAGCGCGCCCTGTGCCGCGAAGCCGGCTACACCGGCCCGCTGCACAGCTGCTCGATCTTTGGCAACAGGAAGGCCGGCGAGAAATACCAGGCCATGCTCAGCCTGGGCGCCAGCAAGCCCTGGCCGGAAGCACTCAAGGCGATGACGGGTGAGGAGCAGCTCGACGGCAGCGCGCTGATCGAATACTTCGCACCGTTGAAGGCCTGGCTGGATCAGCAGAATGCGCTGCTGGCCCAAAGCGATGCGGCGCTGAAGCGCTGAGCCGGGCTTCCCGAGGGCGGTCAGTCGATGTCCTGAGCGCCGGGGCCGCCGGGTCCCGCCGCTGCCCTCTTGGGCTGCGCCCTGCGGATCAGAAGGCCGGAACCACCGCGCCCTTGTATTGCGTCTGGATGAAGCGGCGCACCTGCTCGCTTTGCAGGGCTGCGGCCAGCTTCTTCACCGCCGGGGCCTGCTGGTTGTCGGCGCGGGTGACCAGCCAGTTGGCATAGGGCGAATCACCGCCTTCCAGGGCCAGCGCATCCTTGGTCGGATTGAGCTTGGCTTCCAGTGCGTAGTTGGTGTTGATCAGGGCCAGATCGACCTGCGGCAGGATGCGCGGCAGTGTGGCGGCTTCGATCTCGCGGAACTTCAGACCCTTGGGGTTGTCCGCAATGTCCTTCACGGTGGAGAGGATGTTGGTCTTGTCCTTCAGACGGATCACGCCTGCCTTGTCCAGAAGGATGAGCGCACGGCCGCCGTTGGTCGGGTCATTCGGCAGGGCCACGGTGCCGCCCTTGGGCAGGTCGCCCAGGGCCTTGTGTTTGGTGGAGTAGGCGCCGAAGGGTTCCACATGCACGGCCACCACCGGCACGAGGTTGGTGCCCTTGCCCTTGTTGAATTCATTCAGATAGGGCTTGTGCTGGAAGAAGTTGGCATCCAAGCGCTTCTCGCTCACCTGGATGTTGGGCTGCACATAGTCGGTGAACACCTTCACCTCCAGCTCCACGCCCTGTTTGGCCAGCTCCGGCTTGATGAGATTCAGGATCTCGGCATGCGGTACCGCCGTGGCGGCCACGGTGAGTTTTTCGGCCAGCGCCGTCCCGGCGGCCAGGGTGGACAGGGTCGCCAGTGCGGCAACAAGCATCTTCTTCATGTTCAAACTCCTCATCTCACAAAAGCAGCTCAGAAAAGCAACTCGGAACACCTCAGCGGTGTGACACCCGCTTGACCAGCCAGTCCCCCAGCATCTGCAGCAGCTGGACCAGCACCAACAACAACACGACCGTGACCACCATCACTTCCGTCTGGAAGCGCTGATAGCCGAAACGGATCGCCAGGTCACCCAGCCCACCCCCGCCGATCACGCCGGACATGGCGGTGTAGGACACCAGGGTGATGGCCGTGACCGTGAGGGCCGAGACCAGACCCGGCAGGGCCTCGGGCAGCAACCCCTGCCAGACGATCTGGCGGGTGGTGGCGCCCATGGAGAGACCGGCTTCCACAATGCCCCGGTCCACGCCACGCAACGCGGTTTCCACCAGCCTGGCCAGGAAGGGCGTGGCGCCCACCACCAGCGGCGGAATGGCGCCGGCCACCCCCAGCGAGGTGCCGGTGATCAGCAGCGTGAACGGGATGAGCACGATCAGCAGAATCACGAAAGGCAGCGAGCGCAGCACGTTGATCAGCAGCGACAGCAGGCCATACAGGCGCGGCGACGAGAGCAACTGTCCGCGGTCGAACAGGAACAGCAGGATGCCCAGGGGCAACCCCAGCACCGTGGTGAACAGCAGCGAGCCGCCCAGCATCAGTAGCGTGTCGCCACCGGCCAGCGCGATCTCCGACCAGTCGATGCTGCTCAAGGCTTGGAGGACACCGGTGCTCATGCGCGCAGCTCCTCCACCTGGACACCCCGGGCCAACAACAGCTGCCGCGCCGCCGCCAGGTCGCCGCCGGTGACCGCAATGGTGAGCTGGCCGTAGGGGACACGCTTGATGCGGTCGATGCGGCCGGAGAGGATGCCGAAGTCCAGTTGCGCATGGCGGGCCACTTCACCCAACAGCGGCTCATAGGTGCGCTCACCCAGGAAGGTCAGGCGCCACAGATGGCCCAGCACATGGGCATGGTCGTCCTGCTGCTCGCCTTCATCCACCTGCTCGGCGGCCAGTACAAAGCGCCGCGCGGTGGGTGACTGCGGGTGCAGGAAGACCTGCGCCACCGGCCCTTCCTCCACGATGCGTCCGCCCTCCAGCACCGCCACCCGGTCGCAGATGCGGCGCACCACATCCATTTCATGGGTGATCAGCACGATGCTGAGCTTCAGCTCCTGATTGATTTCCGCCAGCAGGTCCAGGATGGCGCGGGTGGTCTCGGGGTCCAGCGCGCTGGTGGCTTCATCACACAGCAGCACCTGGGGCTCCAGCGCCAGCGCCCGGGCGATGCCCACCCGCTGCTTCTGTCCGCCGGAGAGTTGTGCCGGATATTTGTCGGTGTGCTCGCTCAGGCCGACCCGGGCCAGCAGCGCCTGCACCCGGGCGTTGATGCGGGCGGCATCCCAGCCGGCGACGCGCATTGGCCAGGCGACGTTCTGCGCCACGGTGCGCGAGCTCAACAGATTGAAATGCTGGAAGATCATCGCGATGCGCTGGCGCGCCGCGCGCAGGCCGGCGGCGTCCAGCGACTGCAGGTCCTGGCCGGCCACCACCACGCGGCCGCTGTCCGGCCGTTCCAGCAGATTGATGACACGTAGCAGCGTGCTCTTGCCGGCGCCGGAAGCGCCGATGACACCGAACACCTCACCGGGCTGGACCTGCAGGTCCACGCCCTTCAAGGCGGCCACCTGCCGACCGTCGACCGTATAAGACTTGTGGAGTTGTTGAAGCTGGATCACGAACGGGCCGATACCGGCGCGTGCCGGACCTGGGCGAAAACCCGTGATCGTTAGGGATTACCCGAAATTTGGCAACAACTAATTGTGCATATGCATATGAATGGTGGGGAAATCCCCTCAGTTCTTGCATAAAGAAGCCGCAATTCCTGAGGGGGCGTGCGACGAGTGTGCGGCGGCTCTGCGGCGGCGGCGGCGCGTCGTGGGCCCCGAGCCAGCCTCAAAGTCGCGCACCGCGATGGCCGTTCAGGCGGGCAGCGGCAGGGAGGCCAGTTCCCTCAGAAGCTCGGCGATGTTGGCGCGCAAAGCGCCTTCGGTCGCGATGCGCAGCTGCTCATTCGGGCTGAGGCTGTCGTCCAGCCCCGCCTTCTGGGTGGTGCGCAAGGTCCGCTGATACACCGGCTTCTGGGCGGTTCGTTCGGTCAGTGTGTAGCGCACGGCCACTGCCACTTCCGGCGATACCGGCACATTCGGCTGGGCCACGGCCAGCACTTCCACCTTCAGCTGATAGCGGCCGGTGTCCGGCACGTCCGGCATCAGCCCTACCCGGCGCAGCGACTCCTGATAGGCCTGGTTCAGGCTCATGTCGCTGATGCGGGTGCCCCACAGGCGATTGGTCTCCTGGCCACCCAGCACCGGCTCCAGGTCGACATTGCGGCGCAGTTGGGGGCTGAGCCAGGACCGCAGCTGCAGCGAGTCCATGTCGGTGATGGCCAGCTCCAATGGGCGCGCAGGGGCGCCGCAGCCGACCAGCGACAGGGGAGGCAGCATCAACAGCGGCATGCACAGCGTCAGCGACAACAGGCGACGACGCGCGCCAGCACGTGCAGGTCGCCGTCCTGCCAGGCCGGTGGACAAGAGGCGCGGCGCCTGGAGGCGCTGCGACGGGGCCGTGCGATGGTCGATCATGCCGGCATCTTGCCTGCAAGCGCTGGGGCTGATCGGTGGAATTGAACGGGGATCGGCGCGGATTCCTGGATCAAGGCTGGATCTGCGGTAACGCAGCCGATCACAGCCCGGTCACAACCCGATCACAGCGAACCGTTCACAGCCGCCGGTGATTCAGCGCCGGCAACTGTGTCCGCACTTGCTTGAGCCGCAGCGGATCGATGTCCGCGATCGCCAGGCCTTCCCCTTCCGGCACGCGCGCCAGCACTTCGCCCCAAGGGTCGATGATCATGCTGTGGCCCCAGGTCCGGCGGCCGTTTTCGTGCTGTCCGCCCTGGGCGGCGGCAATCACAAACGCCTGGTTTTCCACCGCGCGGGCGCGCAGCAGCAGTTCCCAATGGGCCTGGCCGGTGGTGTAGGTGAACGCGGCCGGCACGCTGATCAGATCCAGCGGCGGCTGGCCGGGCTGGAAGCTCATGGCCCGGTACAGCTCCGGGAAGCGCAGGTCATAACAGACCGACAGGCCGATGCGCAGATCCGCATCGCCCCGGCCCATGTGGACGGTGACCGTGGACGGGGTGTCGCCGGCTTCCAGCACACGCCCCTCGTCGTAATGCTCCCGGCCGTTGTCGTAGCGGAACAGGTGCAGCTTGTCGTAGCGGGCGGCCAGGGTCCCGTCCGGCGCAAACACGCAGGTGGTGTTGCGCACCCGTTCGGCCGGGGCCGCCTGGCCTTCCAGCGCCATCGGCAGCGTGCCGCCCAGCACCCAGGTGCCGGTGTCTCGCGCTGCGCGGCTGAGCATGCCCTGGATGGGGGCCTCCAGATCACCCGCACGCTCGGCAAAGGCCAGCTTGTCGCCGTCGTGATGCCCCATCAGGCAGAAATATTCAGGCAGGGAGACCAGGCGCGCACCCTGGGCGGCGGCCTGTTCGATCCAGTGCCGGGCACGGTCCAGGTTGGCCTGGAGCTGGGTGCCGGACACCATCTGGATGGCTGCAATCTTCATGGTGCGCTGTCTCCTTCATTCCGCGCGGCGCTGTTGCCGCTGGGGCCGCCGCTGATGGCGCCGCTGGACGAGCCCTGCGGCAGGGTGCGACGCGGCATCTGCTCGATTTTGGGGTCGGTCCAGCTGCCCGTCACCCGGAACTCTTCAGTGCTGGCCGCGACAATGGGCTTGCGCAACAACCACTGGGCCAGGAAGGTGCCCAGGCCGATGGCCGGGTTGATGGCGGCATAGGCCAGCGCGGCGCCGCCAGCGTTGATCTCGGGGACCACCAGCACATGCAGGTCCTGCGTCTCGGCGGCCAGGTCTGCCGAACCTTCCATCAGCACGGCGGCCTGCAAGCCCTTCATGCGCAGGTTGTCGCTGCGGGCCACGCCCTTGGCGATCTGGATGTCCCCGCCGACATTGTCGAAAGCGAAGCCCTCCGAGAAGATGTCCCGGAAGTCCAGGGTCAGCCGACGCGGAATCGACTGCAGGCTCAGCACGCCGAGCAGGCGGCCCACGCCGGGTTCGGCCTTGAGGAACTGGCCGGCATCCAGCGCAATGTTCATCTTGCCGGTCATGGACGGATAGTCCGGCGACATCGGTGAGCCCAGCCACGCCAGTTGCCCGGTGAGCTGGCCCTTGCCATGGCGCAGCACCTGGCCCTGGCCCATGCGCTCGGCCAGCTTGCCGGCGTCTTCCACGTCCAGGGTCCAGTTCAGGTCGGTGCGCCGCGCGTTGCGGCCGGGTTCTGGCGCCCACTGGCCGGTGGCCGTCAGCGTGGCGTCTTCATTCTTGAGCAGCAGCTTGTTGAGCTTCCAGTCGCGAGCGTCGCTCTGTTGCTGGGCCTCGATCTCCAGCCGGCCGAGGCGCTTGCCCTTGAGTTCGAAGTTGTCCACCACGATGTCCAGCGTGGGGATGGAGCGCGGTTGGTTGTCCAGGAACTGCTCCACCGAGTCGGCATCGCTTTTCGGGACGGAGAGCCGCGCCAGACGGGCAAACACGCGGCCCGGTTGATTGGGGCGCGCCAGACGCACCTGGATGAAGCCGCTGAGCTGCTCGGCGTCAATCGAGGCGCTCCAGCTGTTGGCCGCCGCATCATGGGTGAGGCCCGCCACCACACGATTGAGCGTACGGCCGCTGAGCTGCAAGGTCTGCACTTTGAGGGCCAGTTGCGTGGGGACGTAGGGGCTGTCGATGCCGCCCTCCGCCGTCGGGTCCGGTGGGCTGGCCGTGCCGGTGGTGGTGGGGCCGATGAGCGTGGTCACCGCCGACTGCCAGGCATCCACGCTGAACTGGCTCAAGCCCACGCGGGCAATCACGCCCTGGGTCGGCAGGTCCGGCAGGCGATCGCCCAGGGACACCGCCCCGCGCAGCACCTTGGCGGACTCTCCGGTCACATCACGCTGATACAGCGCGGCCACCGGGCCGGCCTCCACCCGCAGTTCGTCCCGCTGGGTGCCGGCCGGTGCGTTCAGTGCGCGCAGACTCACCCGCATCGGCCAGGACTCGTCCGCAGCCTTGTGCAGCGGTGCGGGCAGGTCGATGCCAATGCCCTGCAGCGTGCTGGAGAGGGCGATTTCCGTCTGGCCCTTGACGATGCCCAGTTCAAGACGCACCGGGGTCTGGCCGGTCATCACCGTGGCCAGGCGCGAGCCGGCGACCAGCTCCGGCGCATTACGCAGCGCCTCGGCAGTGACCGTGCCGTTGGCCACGAAGCGCATGTTGCCGTCCGCCAGGGAGCCGCCTTCAAAGCTGGCGTCGCCGCCCAGCACCCGGGCCTGGCCGCCACGGATCTGCAGGCCCTTCTGGTCGAAATCGATGCGCGCGCGGGCCTGGCCGAAGAAGGGCACATCTGGCCGCAGCCGCAGGTCATTGCCGGGGAGTGTCACCTGGCCCTTGACGGTGGTGTCGTCGATATGCGCCAGCGGCAGTCGCAGCGCCAGCTTCAACGCCATCGTCCCGCTGCCCACGGACGACTCCAGCACATGGCTGGTCAGTTCATTGACCGGGGAGTGGCGGACATAACGCAGGGCATCGGCCAGCGCGCCCCGGCCGTCACCGGAGATGTCCAGCACCGGGCTGTGGTGATACAGGTCCTGGATCAGCCCCTGCACATTGCTCAGCTCCACGCCGGACAGCTTGGCCTGACCGTTGCGGATGCTCATGCTGGCGCGGTCAAAGATCAGCTCAGCGCTGAGTTGCTCCATGACGGGCCAGGGGGAGTTGAACGCCGGCTGGCCGTTCTCGGCGGGATGGCTGGGCACGTAGGCCAGCGTCAGGTCACGGACCTGGCTGCTGATCTTGAAGATGCCTTTGCTGCGCGGCGCATCGAAGGGGAAATCCGCCAGATCGCCCTGCAGGCGGACGGCCACCTTCTGGACGGTGCCGTCCCGGATGGCGTCCCGCACATACTGGCGGGCGTCGGCGCCCATGCTGGTGGGCAGGTACCGCAACACACGATTGGCACGGACTTCCTCGATGTGCGCGGTGAGGTCCAAGCGGCCGGTGTCGTGGGCATGGCGGGCGGCGCCGCTGCTTTGCCAGCTGCCGTCGATGTCGGCCTGCAGATCGTCAGTGATCAGGCGGACCTTGCTGAACTGGACGGTCCAGACCGGGGCCGCCGCGACTGGTGCGGACGCGGAGGACGAGGCTCTTTGGGCCGCCGCCAGCACCGCCAGGCCGCCCACCGGCGCACTGGCAGCGCCCGGACGTTGGGCTCGCCAACTGAGCGAGGCCTGCGCATGGCGCAGCGGCAGGGTGGGCTCGGCGAACACCCCGGGCAGGGTGATGTCGCCGTCCTTGATGACCAGAGAGGCCGTGCCGCCCTGGTCGGTGGCGTCAAAGCTGAGGTCGGCATTGCTGACACCCGGGCGGCCGGTGGGGGGCGACGAGGCCGGGTCGGCGGGCGTTGCCACTTCCGCAGCCGCCAGACGCAGCCCCTGAAGCTGGCCCTTGGCCCGGTAGCTGCGCGGGCGCTCCAGCGGGCCATCCCAATGCACCTGCAGCGCATTGAGCAGCCCTGCGGGTTTCATGTCCGCCACCAGCGTCCTTGGAGCGTCCCCGACCGGGAGCCGCGAGAGGATCTGGGCGCCCAGCGTCAGGTCCAGTTGCTGGGCCTGGAAATCGCCGCCGGTCACCTGGCCGGTCTGGGCGTCGCGCTGCAGATCCACCGACCAGTCGGAGCGCGGCCATTCCAGGCCATCCCCGGCGCTGAATCCCAATTGGCGGGCCTGCAGCAGGAATTGGCTGGCGGACTGCTTCATCACCAGCCGGCCCTCGATGCGAGCCAGGTCCAGCTCCGGCAGGCTGGGGGCCACCCGCAGCTTGACCGCGCGCAGGCCCATGTCCAGCGTCAGGCTGCTGGCCTGGCCCTTCTCCATGTCGAGCCAGGCGCGCAGCGCGCCGTCGCCTTCATTCAGCTCAAAAGGCAGGTCCAGATAACGGCGCAGCTCCCGCACGTCGGTGCGCGGCAGGTCGGCAAACAGCTGGCCGCTCCAATGCTGCAACGCCCCCGGGCGCTCCAGCAGCGATTGGGTGAACTGGCCTCGCAGGCTGAAGCGCTGGCCCCAGCCTGCCGGAGGGGTGGCGTCCAACCGGAGCTGGTGACGGCGCAGACCGTTGCGCAGCACCAGGTTCAGGTCGAAAAGCTCCAGCGGGGGCGCCTGGCGCAGTTCATCCACCCAGCGGATGCGGCCATGCAGGATGACGAACTCATGCTGCTGGAAAAACCAGTCCGCGGCATCGTCAGAAGCAGACGCGTTCTGGGAGTTCTCGTCCACGCTCAGGCCGGCCACATACACCCGGCCCTGGGCGTCCCGGCGCAGCAGCAGCTCGGGGCTGTCCAGCAACAATTGTGAAAAACGCAGTTCCAGGGCCAGCAGGGAGCGGGCCGAGAGGGAAGCGCTGACGCGCGGCAGTCGCAGGGATTCCCGCCCGGAAGGGTCGGTCATGCGAACATCGCGCAGGTCCAGGGTGGGCACCCAGCCGGTGGAATTGGCGCTGATGCTGCCGATGCGAACCTGTATCCCCAATGCCTGGGTGGCTTGCTTTTCCAGGTTGGGGCGCCAGTCGTCGATGTGGGGCAGAATCGCCCACTGCAACGCCAGCCAGGCCACGAGGAGCAGGGCCAGCAAGCCCACAAGCGGCCCGACGATCCATAGCGCGCAAAGGGTCCACCAGCGTCGCGTCGCGACCGGGGACCCGGAGGCAGTGCTGGAATCGGCGGGAGAAGACATGTAAGAGGGAACGGCGGACGCCGAATCTAGCACAGCCATTCCGGGCCATGAGCCAACGAGAGTTTTCTTTACCGATGGATTCAGTTGCTTCAGCGGTTACCGCAGACCACAGCCGATTTGTACAAAGAATCCGGCGGCGTTACGGTGCCGAATTGTCTCTGCTGCCGCCCGGCCTGCCGGATGACATTGTCATGCGGGAGTTGGTGGCTCGCCTGGAGCAAGGCGGGCGCCCGCTGGCCGCAGCCCTGCGGGTGATGCGCCAGTTGGTGCTGGAACGTCTGGCGGTGCTGGATGTGGAGCAGGCCGTCCCGATGACGGACGTGACCCAGGCCATGACCCACCTGGCCGAGGTGAGCCTGGACATCGGCCTGGCCCACTGCCGGGCTGAACTGGATGCGATGCACGGCAAACCCCGCAACGACCAGGGCCAGGAGATCGACTTCTGGGTGGTCGGCATGGGCAAGCTGGGCGGGCGGGAGCTGAATGTCTCGTCCGACATCGACCTGATCTATGTGTATGAGGATGACGGCCAGACCGACGGTGCCCAGCGCATCACGGCCCACGAGTATTTCGCGCATTTGTCTCGCCGGCTGTCCACGCTGATCGGGGACGTGACCGAAGACGGCCAGGTGTTCCGGGTGGACCTGGCCCTGCGGCCCAATGGCAATTCCGGCCCGCCAGCGGTCAGCATGGCGATGCTGGAAGAGTATTTTTTGGTGCAGGGCCGTGAATGGGAGCGGTTTGCCTGGCTCAAGAGCCGTGTGATTGCTCCCCGCGCCAGCGTGGCCAACGGCCGGGCGCTGCAACTGCGGCATCTCGTGCAGCCCTTTGTCTACCGCCGTTATCTGGATTACGGCGTGTTTGAAGGCCTGCGGCAACTGCACCGCAAGATCCGCGATGAAGCCCAGCGACGGGCCGCCGGTCGTCCCGAGCGGGCCAATGATGTGAAGTTGTCCCGCGGCGGCATCCGGGAAATCGAATTCATCGTGCAGTTGCTGCAGGTGGTGCGGGGCGGGCAGTTCCCGGAAATCCGCACGCGCTCCACGCTGAAGGCGCTGAACCGGCTGGCCGCCCGTGGACTGATGAAGCCGGACACCGCCTCCGCCCTGGCCAAGGGCTACGACTTCTTGCGCCGGGTGGAGCACCGCATCCAATATCTGGACGACCAGCAGACCCATTGCCTGCCCGGCGGCGACGAAGACCTGAGCTGGATTGCCCGAAGCCTGGGCTTGATCTGCCGCAACGACACCTGCCAGTTGCTGGACCGACTGCTGGAAGTGCGTGAACTGGTGGCCACCGAATTCGACGCTCTGCTGCATGACGGCGTGGCCCCCACCTCCGGCGGCTGCCGCAACGGCATGTGCGGCGGCCCGCCGATGCCCATCGACAGCGAGGACTTTCTGGACAAGCTGCAGCCCGAGTTGGCCGCCAATGTGCGCCGCTGGGCCCAGCAGCCTCGGGTGCAGAACCTGCGGGAAGAATCTCGCTTGCGGCTGGCCAAGCTGGTGGGGCGTGCATCCCTGGCGGTGAAGCAGGGGGAATGCACCCTGGAAGCGGCGCAGCGTTTTGTGGATTGGGTGGAGCCGCTGCTGCGGCGTGAGAGTTATCTGGCGCTGCTGGTGGAGCGGCCTGCGGTGCAGGGCCGCTTGCTGCGGCTGCTCGGCCTGGCCCGCTGGCCGATGCGTTATTTGATGCAGCATCCCGGCGTGATCGATGAGCTGGCGGACACCCGGCTGCTGCATGAGCGTTTTGAAGGCCCCGCGTTCATCCAGGATCTGCAGGCCCGGCACGACGCCTGGGCCGAACACGGCGAGGCCAATGAAGACGCGTTGCTGGACAGCCTGCGCCGGGCTCACCATGCTGAAGTGTTCCGCACGCTGGTGCGGGATGTGGAAGGCCAGATCAGCGTGGAGCAGGTGGCGGACGAGTTGTCGCTGCTGGCCGATGCCACGCTGCAATGCGTGATCGACTGGGCCTGGGACCGACTCAAGCAGAAGCATCGCCCCTCCCCGCGCCTGGCCGTGGTGGCCTACGGCAAGTTGGGCGGCAAGGAACTGGGCTACGGCAGCGATCTGGACCTGGTCTTCCTGTTTGATGACGAGGACGAAAACGCGCCCGAGATCTACGGTGCGTTTGTCCGCAAGCTGATCACCTGGCTGACCCTGCGCACCGCTGCGGGGGAGCTGTTTGACATTGACACGGCCCTGCGGCCCAACGGCAACTCCGGGCTGCTGGTGACCTCGCTGGCGTCCTTTGACCGCTACCAGACCGGCCGGGGCAGCAATACTGCCTGGACCTGGGAGCATCAGGCGATCACCCGGGCCCGCTTCTGTGCGGGCGATGCGTCGCTGGCGGAGCGTTTCGAGGCCACGCGCCGGGCGGTGATCACCTCGCCGCGCGACCCGCAGGCCTTGCGCCAGGAAGTGGTGGCGATGCGCGACAAGCTGCGCGCGGCCCGGCCGGTGCGGGACGGCTTCTTTGATGTGAAGCACAGCCCGGGCGGCATGGTGGATGCGGAGTTTGCGCTGCAGTATCTGATCCTGGCGCATGCCGGTGCCCATGAAGAATTGCTGGCCAACGCTGGCAACATCGCCTTGCTGCAACGGGCGGAAGCGGTGGGCCTGCTGCCGGCCGGTGTGGGCCGAGCGGCTGCTGATGCCTACCGTGAGCTGCGCCGGGTGCAGCACCGGGCGCGCCTGAATGAGCAGTCCACCGCGCTGGATGCCGAGGCCGCCCAGGCGCTGGACAGCCAGCGCGAGGCGGTGCTTGCGCTGTGGCGCGCGGTGTTTGGCGGCTGAGCCGTTCAGGCGGCGGAGCAGCGGATGCCGGGGCGAACTTGGGTGCTGATGGCGCTGGGATTGGCCGCGTGCTCGCTGCTGGTGTGGGGGGAACCGGAGGCCTGGCAAAACGCCTTGGTCTGGCGCCCTGAGGTGGCCTGGGCCCAACCCTGGCGAGCGTTCACGTCAGCCTGGATCCACTGGAGCCCACAGCACCTGGTGGCGAATCTGGCCGGCTGTGCGGTGGTTGGCCTGCTGGGTGTCACTGCCCGATTGGGCCACGCCGAGGCACTGGCCTGGGCCCTGGCCTGGCCGCTGACGCAGTTCGGACTGCTCTGGGAGCCGCAACTGGCCCGTTTTGGTGGGCTCTCCGGCGTGCTGCATGCGGGTGTGGCGGTGGCGGCGGTGTCGCTGCTGCGGGCCCCTCGCGCGCATGGCCGGGCCCGTGTCATCGGGTTGTTGATCACCATCGGCTTGATCGTGAAGGTGATCGGCGAGCAACCACTGGCCGAGCCGCCCCTGCGGCATTGGGACGGCTGGAACATCGCCATCGCGCCGCTGGCGCATCTCACCGGAGCGCTCAGCGGGGCGCTGATGGCCGTGATGTGCCTGGGGGGCGCGGCATGGCGCGCACGCCGGGCCGCCCCGACATGAAGCCCTCTGCTGGCGCGGCGAAATCCACGCTGTCCTCGATCGAGGCGGTGGTGGTGTCGGCGCTTTGCTTCGGGCTGTTCAGCCTGTGGTCGATCCAGGCTGTGCTGGCGGGTTTTCCGGCCGCGCGGTATTCCAATGACGCCGTGATCCAGATGATCTTGCTGGAGCTGGTGCTGGCCGGTGTGGCCCTGCTGTTCCTGCGGCTGCGTGGTTTTGATGTGAAGTCCCTGCTGCCCCGGCCCACCTGGTGGGACACCTTGCTGGGCGCACTGACCTATTTGGCGGCGTGGCTGCTGGAGACGGTGTGCCAGTCGGTGTACCAGGCGGTGGTGCCGCCGTCCCCGACACCGCCGGTCATCGAGTTCTCGTTCACGGGCCTGACGGTGGCCACGCTGGTCGGCTTCGCGGTCGTGAACGGCTTGTTCGAAGAGGTGTTTCTGCTGGGCGTGCTAACCCGTGGCCTGCGTGGGCTCGGGCTGGGCCTGGCGATCGGCCTGCCGATGCTGCTGCGCCTGCTGTATCACACCTACCAGGGGCCTCTGGGGGCGCTGGGCGTTGTGGCCTTTGGCCTGACCGTGACGCTGGTGTATGTGAGGACCGGACGCCTGTGGCCGTCGGTGTACGCCCACATCCTGGCCGATGTCATTCCGATGGCGGTGTGGGGTGTGAGCCAGTAGGCAGCGAGGGGCGCCGCGGTGCCGGATTCGTCCGGACCGTGAAGGATTGGTTACATGCAGGTGAAGCTCCTTGCGGACAATCAAGGGGCCCTTGCCAGCGGATTGCAGTCGCAGCACGTCCCGAGGGTCGTACTGGATTTGCAAGAGCTGTTGTATGCACCCGAATGAAGTCAGGAACCGGCGCTGGCCGTGGATGATCCGTGTTGCCGCCGTGTGTGCGGTGAGCGCGTTGACCGCTTGTGGGGGCGGCTCCGGCGGGAGTGACGCGTCGACGCCGGTGGGGGCCGACCCGTCTTCGCCGGTGGCGAGTTCGCCGAGCACGGGGACGGGGAGCGGGACTGGAACGGGCACAGGGACTGGCACCGGGACTGGATCGGGCACCGGCACTGGCTCTAGCGATGGCACCACCACTCAGCAGCGCACGCTGAGCTTCACTGCCACCGATGCCGAGATCCCGAATCCGGAGCGCGGCTTTTACCGCTGGGCCTGGACCAATCTGGAGGCCCTGAGCGCAGCGGATGCACAGGACGCCTACACCAACGGCTACCGCCTCGTATATGCCCCCCTGAACCTGGCCACCTGGCGCACCACCGATCTGCCGGCCAGCCTGCTGACCCAGCTCACCACGGCTTTTGCCAATGCGCGCGCGTCAGGCATCAAGCTGGTGATCCGTGCGGTCTACAACTACCCGCAATCCGAGACGGAATATCAGAATGCCCAGGACGCGACGTTGGCGCGTGTGCAGGGCCATATCAATCAGCTCAAGCCGGTGCTGCAGGCCAATGCCGATGTGATTGCCTATGTACAGGCCGGATTCATTGGCGCCTGGGGTGAATGGCACACCTCCTCCAACCAGTTGACGACGGTGACCAACCGGACGGCGGTGCGAGACGCGCTGCTGGCGGCCGTGCCCGCCACGCGCTTCATCCAGCTCCGCTATCCGCCGTATGTGATGGAGTGGACACCCACGCTGCCCAGCCTCTCGTCCGTGCTGAGCGCCAACAGCTATCGGGTGGGCGTCCACAACGACTGCTTCCTGGCCAGCACCACGGACGTCGGCACCTACGACGACGATGCCAGCGTGCGGGCCTCGCAGCGTGACTACGTGTCCCGCCTGGGAGACCTGGCGCCGTTTGGTGGCGAGACCTGCAACCCGGCGGACGAGGCGAATGCGGTGCCGCGCACCACCTGCGCCGACATCCTGGCGGAGGGTGCCACCTACCGGCTGACGTATCTGAATGACGAGTATTACCGCGACCTGTTCCATGCCAAGTGGATCCAGAACGGCTGCATGGCGGAAGTAAAGCGCAAGATGGGTTACCGGTTGCAACTGGTGTCGGCGACGCATGCCACGGCGGCGACGCGTGGTCAGCCCCTGGCGCTAACGCTCACCGTGCGCAACACGGGCTGGGCGCGGCTGTTCAATCCGCGCGGGGTGCAGGTGCTGTTGCGGGATGCCTCGGGCGCCGTGCGCCGACTCACCGCCACGGGGGCGGACCCGCGCAGCTGGGTGCCAGGAGCGGACCAGACGGCCAGCCTGTCGGTCACGATTCCGTCGGACCTGGCCGTGGGCAGCTATGCGCTGTGGCTGGCCTTGCCGGACGGGGAAAGCGCCTTGGCGGCGGACGCACGGTATGCGGTGCGCGTGGCCAATGCGGATGACACGGCTACGGGCCAGAAATGGGATGCGACCTTGGGCGCGTTTGCATTGGGGTCGTCGATTGACGTGAAGTGATGGGGCTGGGGGCGCAGCCCCCGATCCAGGCGGGCCTCACGAGTTCATGCGAAATCACCGCCATCCCCAGATTCCATGGGGGAGAGGCCCTGGTCGGGCATGCCGCTTGACGGGGCCCGATGTCAGAATCCCGTCACAAATTCGTGTGGCGGGCGGGGCCCTGCCCATCGCCATGGCGATGGTGGATGCAGGGGATCCCGGGCATTTCCAGACAACCAGGCCGCCACGAACTACAGCAGTCGTTGGGGTTTGGGATGAGTTCTTTGCGGAATGCTTCGCAGCGGAGCAGTCGTCGCCACACCTGTGGCGGGACGGCTGGGCGTCGCCATGCGCGCGAAGGGGCTCCGCAGGCCTTGTGGCTGGTCACCTTGTGCCTTGCCGCCGGGGCGGTTCAGGCCGGGCCGGCCGGGGCCCGTGTCACCGCCGGAAATGCCACCATTTCACAGACCACCACCACCACCACCACCACCATCACCCAGACCAGCGCTCGGGTCTCCCTGAACTGGCAGAGCTTCAATACCAGCAGCCAGGAGGTGGTCCACTTCGTGCAGCCTTCGGCGAATGCCATCGCCGTGAACCGCATTGCCGATGTCAACGGCACCCGGTTCTTCGGTCGCCTCCAGGCCAATGGGCAGGTGTTCCTGATCAATCCCAATGGGGTACTGTTTGGGGCGACCGCGCAGGTGAATGTTGGTGGCCTCGTGGCCAGCACGCTCCACCTCAGCGACGACAGTCTGGCCGGCAGCCAGCGCACATTCGCCGGCAGTGGGGCCGGCCGGGTGATCAACCAGGGCAAGATCCAGACGGCGGATGGCGGCTATGTCGCCCTGTTGGCTGCAGAGGTCAGCAACGAGGGGCAAATCAATGCGCCGCGCGGCACTGTTGCCTTGGGCGCGGGCAAGCGCATCACGCTCGGGTTCCAGGACCATCAGCTGCTACGCCTGCAGGTGGATGACCAGGCCGTGGCGGCCAGCGCCGCCAATGGTGGCTGGTTGCAGGCGGACGGCGGGCAGGTCCTGATCAGCGCGGGAGCCCGGGACAGCCTGCTGCCCAGTGTGGTGAACAATACTGGCGTTGTGCAGGCTCGCACCCTTGAAAACCGCAACGGCACCATCGTCCTGCTGGGCGGCATGGCGGCGGGGCGCACGGAGGTCGGCGGCACGCTGGATGCGTCTGCGCCAGCGGGAGGCGACGGGGGGTTCGTGGAGACCAGCGCCCATCGGGTCCACGTGGCTGATGGGGCCCGCATCCACACCAGCGCGGCGGCCGGTGCGCACGGCACCTGGCTGATCGACCCTGTGGACTTCACCGTGGCCGCCACCGGCGGGGACATCACGGGCACCACGCTTTCGACGAATCTCGCCAGTGGCAACGTCACTCTCCAAAGCACCTCCGGCACCACGGGCGGCACGGCGGGAGACATCAACATCAATCAAGCCGTGAGCTGGAGCGCCAACACGACGCTCACGCTCAACGCGCAGAACAACATCCACTTCAATGCGGACGTGACGGCCAGCGGCGCCACAGGAAAACTCGCGCTGCAATATGGGCAGTCGAGCACAGCCGGCACGGGCAGTGACTATGTGATTGCCAAAGGCGTGAAGATCAATCTTCAGGCCGGAAGCAATTTCTCCACCAAGCTGGGCAGCAGTGGAACGACCAAGGTCTATACCGTCATCACGACGCTGGGTGTGGCGGGGGACGTCAGCAAGACAACGCTGCAGGGCATCAACGGCGACCTCTACAACACCAATGCCAACTATGTGCTGGGCGCCGATATCGATGCCACATCGACGGCCAGCTGGAATGCGGGGGCCGGGTTCGCGGCCATCGGCCACGACACCTTCAGCAAAGACAAGTTCATTGGCACCTTCAGCGGCCTGGGGCACACGATCACCAATCTGACGGTCAAGGAGACCCATGCGGCAGGGCTGTTTGGCAAGACACAGGGCGGGGAGATCCGGGATGTGGGCTTGGTTGGTGGCTCCGTGTCCACCAGCGGCGGCAGTTATGCCGGCGGCTTGATCGGCATCAGCGAAGGTACGCTGATCAGCAATGTTTATACCGAGGGCATGACCAGTTCCGGCTCCGCTGGGCTGGTGGGGCTGGCGCAGTTGGGGACGACGCTGCGCAACAGCTATTCCACCAATACGGTGACTGCTTCGAGCGGCGGCGGCCTGGTGGGGGTGCTGCAGACGGCTTCGACCATTGCCAATAGCTATTCGGCGGGTAGCGTGTCCGGCGGTGCCAGTGGTCTGGTGGGGATCGTCAACGACACGTCCAGCATCAGCAACAGTTATGCCGCAGGTTCGGTCGCGGGAGGTGGGAGCGGACTGGTGACCAGTCTGAACGGCACCGCGTCGATCACGAACAGCTATGCGGCTGCGGCGGTCAGCGGCGCTGGTGCCGGCTTGATCGGAACGCGAGGGGCCAGCACGACGGTCACCGCCACGTATTGGGACAAGACGGCATCCGGCAAGAGCGCTGCGGTGGTCTCCGGTAGCGCGACCGGGATGACGGGGCTGACGTCAACGCAGATGAAAGACTCGGCCAACTTCTCGGGTTGGAGTCTGGCGACGGCGGGCGGAAGTTCGTCGGTCTGGCGAATCTACAGTGGTCAGACGGCGCCCTTGCTGAGAAGCTTTTTGTCGCCGCTGACCGTCACAGCGGACAGTGGGGCACGGGTGTATGACGCCACCACCAGCACGGGCAGTCTGGGCGTGAGCTATTCAACTTCCACCAATGCCAATCTGCTGGGTTCGGCGCTACTCACCTTGAGCAGCAAGGATGTGGGCAGCCGCATAGTGACGGCCAGTGGGCTGTATTCGAACCAGAAGGGCTATGACATCGCTTATGTGTCGGGGGTCATGACCATTACACCGGCGGCCATCGCGCTCAGCGGCTTGCAGGCCGTCGATAAGGTCTACGACGCCTCCAGCGCAGCGACCTTGAGCGGTACGGCAACTGTGGCCGCGCTGGGCAGCGATGTGGTGAACGTGAGCGGTACGGCGAGCGCGAGCTTTGCCAACAAGAATGTGGGGACGAGCAAGCCCGTGACGGTGAGCGGTTTGACGCTGGCTGGTGCCGATGCAGGCAATTACACGCTGGTGCTGCCTTCCAGCCTCAGCGCGAGCATCACGCCTGCTTCGCTGGCAGTGACTGGGCTTGGCGCGGTGGGCAAGGTTTACGACGCGAGCACGATCGCCAGCCTGAGTGGCACCGCCAGTGTCACGGCTCTGGCTGGCGACACGGTCACCTTGAGCGGCACTGCCAGCGGCAGTTTTGCAGACAAGAACGTTGGTACGAGTAAACCCGTGACGGTGGGCGGTTTGAAGCTGGCCGGTGCCGATGCGGGCAACTACACGCTGGTGCTGCCTTCCAGCCTTAGCGCCAGCATCACGCCTGCTTCGCTGGCAGTGACTGGGCTTGGCGCGGTGGGCAAGGTTTACGACGCGAGCACGATCGCCAGCCTGAGTGGCACCGCCAGTGTCACGGCTCTGGCTGGTGACGCGGTCAGCTTGAGCGGAACTGCGAGTGCCAGCTTTGCGGACAAGAACGTCGGCACCAGCAAGCCGGTGACGGTGAGCGGTTTGACGCTGGCTGGTGCCGATGCAGGCAACTACACGCTGGTGATGCCTTCCAGCCTCAGCGCGAGCATCACGCCTGCTTCGCTGGCAGTGACTGGAATTGGCGCGGTGGGCAGGGTTTACGACGCGAGCATGATCGCCAGCCTGAGTGGCACTGCCAGTGTCACGGCTCAGACTGGTGACGCAGTCACCTTGAGCGGAACCGCAAGCGCCAGCTTTGCAGACAAGAACGTCGGCACCAGCAAGCCCGTGACGGTCAGCGGCCTGACACTGACTGGCGCCGACGCCGCGAACTACACCCTCATCCTGCCCCCCACACTTGCCGCCAACATCACGCCTGCACCGCTTACCATTACTGGTGTGCAGGCTTCCGACAAGATCTACGACGGCAGTCGGGTCGCGACCCTGGTGGGTGTGGCGACCGTGTCCCCTTTTGCACAAGATGTCGTGAGCCTCACCGGCCCTGCCACCGCGACTTTCAGTGACAAAGACCCAGGCATCGGCAAGCCCGTCACCGTGACCGGATACCGTCTGACCGGGCCGGACGCTGGCAATTACGAACTGAGTGGCCCCTCGGGGCTGTCCGCCAGCATTCGCGTAGCTGCCCAGTCCTCCTCGGCGATCCCGCTGGCCTCGGGCATGACGACCGCTCCTCAGGTGGCCGATGACGTCTCTTCCGCGCCCACCTTGATCGTGCTGCAAGAATCGCAGTCCCAGGACCTTGCTCTGCTGGAGCACCCGCCCGAACCGGCGCCGCGGCGCTCTGTCCGGGCCAATGCGCTGCTTCAGATCATCGACGGGGGCGTCCGTTACGGTGCCGATGGTGCCAAAAAGGCCGTTCAATCACGTCCGCAACGTGCGGACGGCTCGGGCTCATGAGGCTGCGGCATCGACGTTCCTCGCGGATCGTCGGGCTGTTGTCGTCGGCGTCTCTTTCACTGCTGTGGGGCTCGGCCCAGGGGGCCATCGATTCGCCCCCCTGGCAACCACCCGCCGCACCTTCTCCCTCAGCGTCCCGCTCGCCCGACATCAAGGTTCTGGAGCCTGCAGCATCGCGCGCATTGCCTGGCGCGAGTGCCGAGCCGCAACTGTCGGTGATCCAATTCCGCATCGAAGGCAACACCCTGTTGGACAACGCCACGCTGCAGGCGTTGATTGCAGACGCGCAGGGGCGCTCGCTCAGCCTGGATCAGCTCCATGCCATTGCCGAGCGCATCACTGCTTTCTACCGCCAACAGGGCCATGTCTACACCCGTGCAATCGTGCCGGCGCAGGTGATCAACAACGGCATCGTGACAATCCTCGTCATCGAAGCGCGTTATGGCCGTGTCCAGATCGACAACCGCAGCGCCGTACCCGATCAATTGCTGCGGGACCTGAGCGCAGAACTGCAGCCGGAACGCCCCGTGCTGCAGCGCCGGATGGACCGGGCACTGTTGCTGATGTCCGACCTGCCCGGCGTCGTTGTGCGCGGCACCTTGAGCCCCGGTGAGAAGGTCGGCAGGGCGACACTCGCCATCCAGACGGACGCAGGGCCTCGCTGGGGTGCCAATGTCACGGCGGACAATTTCGGTAGCCCGTTGACCGGGCGATATCGCGTAGGCGGAGACCTGGTCTGGAACAACCCCCTGGGAAGCGGAGACCAGGCGCAGTTCGGCGCGTTGAGTGCCGGCAGCGGGCTCAATCACGCACGCCTTGCCTACGAACGGCCGTTGGGTGGGTGGGGCACGCGGGTCAATCTTGGCCAGACCGTGCTGCGCTACGGCCTGGATGGGTTGCTCACCCATCTCGGCGCCAGTGGAACCATCAGCACCACGGGGTTGTCGTTGAATCAGCCGGTGGTACGTGGCGTTGAGTCCAACCTGCAATTGCGGGTGTTGGTGGAATCCACGCAGCTGCGAGAGCGCATTGTTGCAGCTGATCTCAACAATGATCGCGCGGTGCAAGCGGCCACATTGAGCCTCAGTGGTGACCTGCGCAGCAGCACCGACGCGCTGCGCATGGGGACCTGGCAGGTGGCTTGGGCCCATGGTCACTTGCGCCTGAAGGATTCGCTGTCACAGAGTTCGGATGCGACGACCGCACAGACCCAGGGCAGCTTCGACAAGTGGAGCGTTGTGCTCACTCAGCAATGGAGACTCGGACAGGCGGGGAGCGTGTATGGAGCGGCTTCCGGCCAGTGGGCCAGCAAGAATCTGGACACCTCGCAGAAGCTCAGCTTCGGTGGTCCGAATTCGATTCGCGCATTTGATGCCGGGGTGGCCAGCGGTGATAGCGGTGTGCAATTCACGCTGGAATATCGACACCGTTGGCTGTTGAAACCGGACCTTCCGGTGCAGGGGGTTCTGTTCTGGGACGCAGGACGGGTCATCCAGAACAGATCCCCGTGGTCGGACACCGCCAATCGCTTCACTCTGCAGGGCGGTGGCGTGGGAGTGGTGTGGGCGAACGGTCAGGGGAGCCAGTTGCGCACGATGCTCGCAACGCCCATGGGAAAGGTCCCGAGCCAGGTCGGCGCAAGGTCCTCGACCAAGTTTTGGGTGGATGTTGTGCAGAGCTTTTGAGTGCCGCGCTTGCTGCGTCGAGTACTTCGTCTGCTCGATCTGTTGATGGCGCAATGCCAGCAGGAGCGCTGAGTTTGAAGTGACCGCCCAATCAAGATGAAACTCCGAATAACAAGTATTACGGCTTCTGAATTCGGCGAGTTGATCAATGGCGTAACGACCGCATTAGAAGATCGACTGCGTCCCCGCATTGAGCCGTGTGACTACGGCGGTGGCATCCAGCAGTTTGCGGTGTTCTTCGTGTCGGTTGACTCTGATCCTTTGGAAAACAAGCGGTACTGTCTCGCTAACAATCGAGCCAGCAGATACAAGGATCTATTGACCCATCAGGTGGTCAAGTTCGTTGGGATCGCCATCCCGGTCGATCCTGCGACGGTCCTGCGCTTGCCCCAGGCGGAACTATCAGCGCTCTTGGAAGGCCAACTCTTGGCCGAATTGGAATCGCCCGTTTACGCAATGCCCAGGAAGTTTGATCGTCAGCGACTGCTCGCCGATATCAAAGCAGTATTGCTTTAACTTGAATCACAGACAATGGAGTGGCTTGAGAATATTAAGTCGACCTTGATTGTGCGGCCCGAGCCGCACAAGCGTGGGTGCCGGGACCGCTGAGCATGGTATGGCGCGAGAGGTGCGCCGCTGAGGGCCCGCAGCGCAGGAAGGCGCTTTCTGGGGCGAGACGTGTGGCCTCCAATCAAGCGCCAGCCGCGTGGACGCTGGTCGCCTCGCAGAGTGACCTCCTGCACTGTGAGTCCCTACCGTCCAGGCGGCGTGATGGCCAGGTCACAGCTTCGTTCAATTCGAGGCGCGCGCGCCTATCCCGCACACACCCAGGCCGGCCGTCGCGCACCCGCTTCGCGCTGTCATCGCGGAAAGTGACAGTGCGTCTCGCACTTTCCTCAGTCTGCGATTCGACGCGGCCCACCAAGGCCGCTTTCACCGAAGGCTTCGGTGATGTGATGGCCGGACTCAATACACGTAGCGCGCTCCGGCGCCCGCCAGTCGAACGCGTATCTGTGAGCCGCATTTGAGCGCCCGGCCGGGAACGGCTGCAGCCCGTGCTTCGGGTTCGCGCATGGGCGCCGACAGCACCCGAGTCAGCCGACGCCATCACCCGCAATAACGCTGGATTCAATCAACACCAATAAGGTGCATTTCCTGTCGCGTGATGCATATTGGGGCATTGTGAAAATTGTTGGGGCATCACGAAAATAATTTGGCCCGCATACATGGTCGGCGTGTATTTGTGATGTTTGAGGGTTAAGTTTTAATGCTGATCGCAACAGAGTTTCTCAAATGACAGGCTGCCGAATTTCAGAATTGATACCTGAAATCGCCCTCCCTCCTCTGATCCGATCAGCGAAGCGCACGCACCCAACGTCGTGCGACAGGCCGCTTCTGTGTGCATTCCACGGGCTTCACCCGTCACCCGGCCACAACACCCATCCCAAACCTTAATAAACATATGCGACCTGGGCAGATAAATTCGCGCCCGTTGAGCATCGTGCAACTTTCCTCTGGATACCAGCAGGGAAATTGAGCCGCCTCCTTCGGCGCCGCTTGCATATCCAAACTTGGCGCCGCGGGCGCAGCAGGAGTGATGGGAATGATTCACCAGAGATTTGATCGCTTTGCCCTTACCGCACTGGGCTTGGCCGTAACCACCCTGGTCGCTGCAACCAGCGCTAAAGCGCAAACGATTGCAGACGCGCCGAAGCCGGCAACGGACACCTCGAAGCCCGCACCGGACGCCGCAAAGAAGGCGTCCGACTCAGACAAGAAGGCCGCTGACGCCCCGAAGGACCAGACCCCGCAGCGCGCCACGGCGTCCAGCACGTCCAACACAACGAACACCAACTCCACCAAGGCCACCATCCAATCCCTGGAGAAGGTGACCGTCAACGGTCGCCAGGAGATCGGAGGCGGCCTGATGTCGGTGCAAGTCGCGCCCAAGGCCGTCTCCACCATCACGCGCGCGGCCATTGAGGAAGGTGCGCCCAGTGCCACCTATGCACAACTGATCGACTCCATTCCCGGCGTCGTGGCCATCACCGACGACCCGAGCGGCCTGTTCGACGGCAACTACCAGATCCGCGGTTTCACCAACGATCAGATCGGCGTCACGGTCAACGGCGCACCGGTCAACGACAGCGGCAACTACCGTGTCTATCCGACCGAATACGGCGACACGGAGAACATGAACGACATCACCGTGCTGCACGGCTACCCGGATGTTGATCAGGCAGTGGCCGGCGCGGCGGGAGGCTCCATCGCCTGGTCCACCATCGACCCGTCCCACAAGTTCAGCTTCGACACCACCTTGTCCGGCGGCAGCAACCACTACCGGCGCGGATTCATGCGCGTGCAGACGGGGGACATCGGCCCGGTGCGCTCATGGCTGTCCTACTCCCACAACAGCACGGACATCTGGCGCGGCAAAGGCAACGCCGAGGTCTGGAAGGTGGACGGCAAGTCGGTGTGGACCATCAACAGCGGCAACTCGATCTCGGCCTCGCTGCAGTACAACCACCTGATCCGCACCGGCGGCTATCAGTACGAGACACAGGCCACTGCGTCATCGAACTACTACGCCAATTACGACACCACCTACACCGGCGCCAATACCAACTACTACAAGCTGCACACCAATCCCTTCAAGGATTACATGCTGAGCCTGGACGGCGAGTTCACGCTGACGCCCAACCTGCACCTGACCGTGATCCCGTACTTCCAGTACGGCTCCGGCGGCAGCGGCTCCGGCTACACCATGACCGAGAACACAACGGCCGCCAACGTGGGCCGCTTCGGCTACGTCAACTATGACCTGGACGGTGACGGCGTTGTCACCAATGCCAAGAAGGTGATGACCTACACCTACAGCGGCTCGCAAACCTGGCGTCCGGGTGTGCTGGCCAAGCTGATCCAGGACTTCGGCGACAAGGACACCCTGACCTACGGCATCTGGTTCGAGCGTCCCCGCCAGGAGCAGAGCCAGAACTATTCCAAGGTGGATGCCGATGGCAACCCCCTGGACATCTGGGGCGAGAAAAACCTGATCAGCTATGTGGACGGTGGCGGGCCGCAGTACAACTATCTCGACAGCACCACCACCACGCTCAAGCGCGCCTTTGCCAGCAACGAGTGGACACCGAATGACCAGTGGACGGTGACCCTGGCGGGCGCCTACACCAGCGTGGAGCGCGCGGGCTACGGCTACCAGCATTACGGTGCCCACGCGGCCTCGGCCAGCCTGGCCTACCTCAACCAGTACGGCGGCTACAGCTCCCACACCTGGAACAAGTTCACCCCGTCGGCGGGTGTGAAGTTCCAGGTCGACAAGTCCAACCAGCTCTACATCGGTTATGGCCGCAGTTTCCGCGCGCCCGTGAACGGTGTGGTCACTCAGAGCGATGCCGTCAGCGCCTTCTACGCGCAGAACCCGAGTGAAGTCGCGTACAGCGGCTACACGCAGGAGCAATTGCAGGCCGCGCTGAACAAGCTCGCCTCCAATCAGCCGGAAACGGCCGACACGGTCGACCTCGGCTGGCGCTACTACCAAGGCGCCTTTGCAGGCAGCGTCAACGTCTATGGCTCCAACCTGAAAAACAAGCAGGTCAACGGCTACGACAGCGCCAGCGGCCAGACCATCTACCTGGCGGTGCCGATGCTGCACCAGCGCGGCATCAACGCCGAAGGCGCCTACAAGCTGACCCGCAACCTGAGCTTCTACGCCTCCTACGCGCACACCAAGTCCACCATCATGGACGACACCTTCGCGCTGGGCGACGGCACCTATCCCACCACCGGCAAGTCCTTCGTGGACATCCCGAAGAACACCTTTGCGCTCGGCACGAACTATCGGATCGGTGCGTTCTGGATCGGCGTGAACGCCAAGTACCGTGGGCCGTTCTGGGCCGACTGGATGAACACCGAGCAAGCGCCCGGCTTCACCACGGTGAACCTCAATACCGGCTGGAACTTCGGCGATGTGGCCTCCTGGGCCCACAAGGTCAAGCTGAAGGTCAACGTGACCAACCTGACCGACAAGAAGGCGGTGACGTTCGCAAGCGCCACCAACTTCATGTCCAAGAACCCGGCGGGTGCGACCCAGTTGATCGACGCGACCACGGGCAAGGCCCTTTACGCCAGCGCCTCCACCTACAACCTGCAGGCCCCACGCGCCGTGATGGTGACGCTGAGCGCGTCGTTCAACTGATCTGGATCGTCCAGCAGCGCCTCTGGCGTCGCGCACGGCACATGCCGGAGCAGACGCCTGGCGCAGCCCCCTCATGTGCCGGCACAGCGGTCGGCGAGTCAAGGAAACCCTCATGAAGACCTTCAATTTCTGGATGGCCGGTGCAGCGCTCGCCGTGCTGGCCACACTCTCCGGGTGCGGCGGCGGCGGCGACAGCAGCAGCCAGGTGTCCCCCACACTGTCCGCAACGCTGCCGACCACGGCCACCGCCGGTGTCGCGGTGACCATTTCCGGCATCACCGCCACCAACACCTCGGCCCTGACCGTGGATTGGGGCGACGGCACCCAAGAGGCCCCGGCGACCATTCCGACCAGCCTGACCCACACCTACGCCGCGACGGCGACCTGCGTGAAGGCCGGGTCGTGCAGCATTGACCTGGCGGCGCTCGGCTCGGGCACGCCTGCTGAGGTCAAGGGCACCGTGGTGATCAGCCCGGCCCCCACACTGACCGCCACACTGCCGACCATCGGCACGGCAGGCGCGGCGATTACCGTCTCGGACATTGCAGCCGCCAATGGCACCGCGCTGTCGGTGGACTGGGGCGACGGCACGAAGGAAGCGCCGGCCACCAGCAGCACCAGCCTGACGCACACCTACGCCGCCGCAGGCAGCTACACCATCGACCTGGTGCTGACCGGCGCGAACGGCAGCTCGGCGGAGAAGAAGGGCAGCATCACCATCAATTCCGCTGCGGATCCGGCGCTGGCCGCCACGCTGCCCACCAGCGGTGTGACAGGCACGGCCGTGAGCGTGACGGGCATCACCACCTCCAACGGCACGGCGCTGAGCGTGAATTGGGGGGACGGCACCACCGAGGTTGCGGATGTCAGCGCCACCAGCCTGACCCACACCTATGCGGCGACCGGCACCTTCACCATCACCCTGACCCTGGACGGCCCTCCGACCAGCACGCCGAGCGTGAAGACCGGCAGCATCACGATCAACACGCCCGAGCTGTTCTTCAGCGAGTACGTTGAAGGTTCCAGCAGCAACAAGGCGCTGGAAATCTACAACCCGACCTCGAGCACGGTGGACCTGAGCCTCTACTCGGTCCAGATGTGGTCGCGCAGCGCCTCAGGTGTGCCAGTGGCCTCCACGGCCAGCCAGACGCTGACCTTGACGGGTACGCTGGCCCCGGGCAAGACCCTGGTGATCTACAACGCCTCGTCGTCGGCCACGCTGACCTCGGCCGTTGCCGCCAGTGGCACGCAGACCCAGGCGGACGGCACCTACGCGTCCACCAACGGCCACCAGGTGACCTCCTTCAATGGCAATGACACGGTGTTCCTGCTGAAGTCGGGGACGGTAATCGACGCCATCGGCGCCACCACCGACCTCGCCTCGGGCGCTACCGGACCCACCTCCGGCTGGGGCGCAGCCGACGCCTCCGGCACGATGTTGACGGTGGACCATACGCTGCGTCGCAAGGCGGGCATCGGTCGCGGTACACCCAGCCTGGATGAAACCTGGGATCCGACCGTGCAGTGGGATGTCTACGTGAAGGACACCTTCACCGGCCTGGGCGCGCGCTGAGCCCCCGGTGATTCAGGCCAGCGTTGTTCCTCTGGCCCTGAAGAAGACCACGGCCCTGCCTCCATTTGGCAGGGCTTTTTTACTTCGGCGCGGCCGTGCCACGCCGTGTCACCCCGCATCACAGCACCCACCATGACCCAGCAGACCCTCTCCCGCCCGCGGCTGCGCCGCGCCTTGATCGCTCTCGCTGCGGTCCCTTTGTTCGCGGCGCCCAAT
This sequence comes from Roseateles sp. SL47, assembly GCF_026625885.1. NCBI lineage: Bacteria > Pseudomonadati > Pseudomonadota > Betaproteobacteria > Burkholderiales > Sphaerotilaceae > Roseateles > Roseateles sp. SL47. Next base: position 1,660,177 of record NZ_CP113068.1, read on the forward strand.
GCCTTCGCCTGGAGCCATCTCGGCCATTGGCTGGTGGGCGACCTGGCCCAAGGCCAGCTCACACCCGCAGCACGTCAGCAGGTGGCCCTCCTGCTGAAGGATGAGCCGACCCCGACGCTGGCCGGCGTGGCCTCCTGGGCGGATGAGATGCGCAGCTCCGGTTCAGAGCTCGCCAGGAAGTCCGCCAAGTGGCATTACGTCGATCTCGACCCCAATCGTTGTGACTACGAGCCCCAGCGCATGTGTCCCGACGGGGATTGCGTGATCAACGCGATCGACGTCCAACGCAAGATCCTTTCCGACACCACCCAGCCGCTCGAGGTGCGCCGCGATGCACTCAAGTTCCTGGTCCACTTCATTGGAGATGTGCATCAACCGCTGCACGCCGGTTCACGCCAGGATGCCGAAGGCCATACGGACGCGGGCGGCAACAAGTACCAGATCAGCCTGCGCACGGCGGTCACGCCGCAGTCGCGCAACGACAAGCAACGCGCGCCAGGCGGCCCCCTCGGCACCAACCTGCATGCGGTCTGGGACTACTACGAACTCGAATCGGCGGTGCTGCCCCCGGACGACTACGCTGCGAAGCTGCGGCAGGCGGGCGTTCCCTTGCCCACACCGGAGACCCTGGGCACGCCAGCCGAGTGGGCCGTTGAATCCTGCAAGGGCATCAACACGCAAGGCATCTATCCGCTGGATGACGACGGCCAATGGCAGCACAAGATCGGTGGCGGGTATCTGGATGCCAAGCGGCCCTATGCTGAAGCACGCATCCGCATCGCCGCCGGCCGCTTGGCCGAGGTGCTCAATGAAACGCTGAAGTAGTGGGAGCAGACGGTGGTCCGGCGCGTTGAGCGCCTGGCCGCTGCTGTTCGGCAGGCCTGCTCAGCGTGGGCCGCTGGCCGCCGCCGCTCTGGGTACCGCACCGGGCGCCGCACCGGGCGCGACCACGGCCTTCGGTTCGCTCACGGTCACCTCACCCGAGGTCTGATGGATGGCCTTGTAGGCCGAGCGCTCCACCGACTTGACCAGCTTGCCGATCAATTCACCGTTCGACATCTGGCTGGCGACGTCCAGTGCTGTGGAGTCCGGGTCGGCGTACTTGGTGTTGTCGAAATGGCGTTCGCGCCTGATCAGCGCCATGGACTTGGCGTCGAAGGTGAGCCGTTCGAAGTACATGTAGGGCGCGACATAGGTCGATGCGTGCGCCGTCTCGCCCGTGCGCGGATTGACCGTCTTCTCGTCACCGTCATCGCCCTGGCTCATGATGAGGGAGCCTGCGGCCGAGCCATCATTCATGCTGTCGAGGTCGAAGTCCATGCGCTCCACCGGCTGCACGTACACGCCGATGCCGCTGAGCTTGGTGCCGATGCCCTTCATCTCCAGGTCGGCGTACGCCGGGACAATCACTTCGATCCGGTCCCAGGTCTGTCGTTCCGCCAGGCCGTTCAGGTGCTCGGTCAGCGCCGCCAGCACAATGCCCTGACGCTCATTGCCGCGTGCCTTGGCCAGCCTGGAGGCCACGTCGTCGGGCATGGTCCATTGCAGGAGCACATGCTGGGCGCCGGGTTCTTCTTCCGTCAGCGCTTGGTCCAGTCCACGCAGCACCGCGAAGTTCAGTGCCTGGCCGGACACCTGCAGCGTCTGGCGCTTGTAGGGCGCGGTCTTGCTGCTCGAGCGCTTGAGCTGGCGCACAAATTCGATGCGATCACCGACAGCGGCCAGCAGGGCCAGCGTGGGTGGTGTCACCGGCCCAGCCTGGGCGGCCACCACCATCAGCGGCTGGGTGAGCGCAAGAGCAAGAACAAGAGCGAGCGCTAGAGGGGGGAGCGATCTCATGGAGGCACCGGCAGGGGTTTCGATCCAGGGATGCTAGGGACGGTATGTACGGGGCTTGTGAAGCGGGGCGGGTGTGTTGCGCCGATGCCCTGTCATGGTCGGCCCTCTTGCATCAATCGACAGGCAGCTCCCGATACGACGTCTTCACGCGTCCCGTCGCCGCAAAGTCCTTCAACAGTTCCAGGAGCGAAACCGGCTGGCGTGTCGCCAGTCGATTCCCGTCAACTTCTTCAAACGCAAAGAGGCCATGCTCGACATGCGGGTAGACCACCACTGAAATCGGGTGGCCTTCCTGCTTCAGTTTCTTCAAGCGCCTCAAGGTTTCACCGTGCGGTGCGTCGATGTCTTCGCCCCCCAGGATCCACAGTTGGGGCACCTTCAGCGTTTCCAGCACTGGCATCGGGTCGTAGTCCGGCTGGACGCCGTTGAATGCAACCGGGCCGATCTGGCGAATGGTCGCCTCCGGCATCTCCATCATCAGCCGGGTGAGGTTGCCTCGCACGAACGGGAACCATGGCTCGTTGCGATAGGACGCCAGCAAGGCCGCCAGTTCCTGGTAACCGGATTGAAAGCCGCTGCGGAGAATGGCCTCAGCGGCTTTCCCGATCTCAAGGGCCTTGGCGGTTTCCTCGGGGCCGAAACCGTGCCGGGTCATGTCGAGCGCCAGGGCCTCCTGGTCTTGCTCAATCGGCTTGATGGCAAGCCCGTAGCCCACCATCACGAAATCGGCGCGGGTGAGCGTGGCCGCGCGTGGGGCCGTCCACCCGCCCTGGCTGGTGCCATAGAAGCCGACCCGGTCGAGACGGGGTCCAGTCAAGCGCCGAACTTCGGAGAGTGCTGCTGCGGCGTCGCCTGCCAATTGACTGATGTCGTGGGTAAAGGTGCCGAAGGAAGCTCCCGTGCCGCGCTTGTCGTACACAAAGGCGCCCACCCCCACAGCGGGTAACAGGCGCTGGAGGGCGTAGAAGCGCAACGCGGAGAAATCTTCGGAGCCGTGCACCAGCACGACCACCGGCACGCGCGCCCTTCCTGGCGGCAGGACAAGCCGGCCCGCCAGCGTGACATCTCCGCTGGCAAAGCGGCTCTCGACCACAACAAGGGGCTCCCGCTGCGCCCTCTGCCCTTTAAAAATGATGTGTCCTTTTGCACAAGAGCGGGTGTCGACCTGTACGCCATCTGGGCGGCCCGTCCAGCCCAACGTGCTGGTCCATCCCCGTTCGCCCGACGGTGTGAGGAGTCCAGAGGTGCCGTCAGGGCGCCGCCAGCGCAGCTTGCCGTCCGCCGCCGGGCCGAGATCCACGCCACCTCCCCCCGGGAGACGGTAGTAGCCGACTTCGCAATCCACGGGGCGGTCGGATGAACGGACAGCCGAGCCGGCCGCCGCACTGGTGCCACCGGTTGCCAGCGCCGCCCAAAAGACCAACAGAAAGCGGGCCATCAGGTCTTGGAGCTTCATCACGGACGTCCTTCCAACCAGGTGGGGAGAACTGCAAGGTTCAGCGGGTGGGCCCGAGCCGGCAGGGGGGGGCGTCTGAGGCCCCACGAGGCGCCCGCCATGGTTCTGATTGTCAGACTCAGCGGCCAGCTCAAGGAATAGCGCCCCCTGCATCTCATCCCCCCTTTCCTGCATTTCGTCGCCCACCCTTGGCGCGCCCCCCTGGCCCTCGTTATGGTGTGTTACCTCACCAACACACCGGCGCCTTGGCGCCCCACCCGATGCCCAGCTGGAACGACCATGCGCCGATCTACCAGCAGCTTGCCGACCAATTGGCCGCGCAATTGCTGGACGGTGATCCCCATGAAGGCGATGCCATGCCCTCGGTCCGGGTGCTGGCCAGCCGCTATGTGATCAACCCGTTGACCGTCAGTCGGGCCCTTCAGTCGCTGGTGGACGAGGGCCTGCTGGAGAGCCGCCGCGGCATGGGCATGTATGTCCGCAGCGGCGCCCGCACCCGCCTGCTGCAGACGGAGCGCGAGCACTTCCTGCAGCAGGAATGGCCCCGGCTGCGGGAGAAACTGCGTCGCCTGGGCCTGCGCCAGGAAGACCTCTCCTGGGAGGACGCATGAGCCTCCTGGCCTGCCGCACCAACCCGTCGAACATCCGGATCACACGCGATAGGGAGCACCCATGACCCACCTGATCGAGGCTCGCAACCTCAGCCTCCAGTACGGCCGCAAGGTCGCCTTGCAGGACGTGAGCTTCAACATCCCGCCCGGCCGGGTGGTCGGGCTGCTGGGCCACAACGGCGCCGGCAAGACCTCCTTGATGAAGGCGCTGGTCGGCATCAAGGCCTTCAGCGGCGAATTGAAGGTGCTCGGCCTGGACCCGCATGCCCATCGCAGCCAGTTGCTCGACGCTCTGTGCTACATCCCGGATGTGGCCGTGCTGCCCCGCTGGGCGCGCGTGGCCGACCTCATCACCCTGATGTCCGGCCTGCAGCCCCGGTTCTCCGCCGACCGCGCCCGGGCGCTGCTGCGCCGCACCTCGGTGGGTGAGCGCGACAGGGTCAAGCAGCTCTCCAAAGGCATGGTCACCCAGCTTCACCTGGCGCTGGTGGCCGCCATCGATGCCCGCCTGATGGTGCTGGACGAACCCACCCTGGGGCTGGATGTGATGTCCCGCAAGAGCTTCTACGAGATGCTGATCGACGAGTGGTGTGATGGCGAGCGCAGCGTGCTGATCTCCACCCACCAGGTGGAGGAAGTGGAAACCCTGCTGTCGGATGTGATCATGCTGGACGAGGGCCGCCTGGTGCTCAACATCAGCCTGGCCGAGATCGACGCCCGTTTCGTGGCGCTCTCCCACGACCCCGAGGCGGCAGCGGCCATCGAAGCCAGCCATCCGCTGCTGCGCTACCGGGTGCAAGGCCGCCCGGCCGCGCTGTTCGATGGACCGCCCCCGGAGGACATCAGCCAACTGGGCCAGCGCTTGCGGCCCAACCTGGTGGACCTGTTCATGGCCCTCACACGCAAGCCGGAAATCCAGGCCCGCGAGGCCTGAAGCGCGGAGATACCCAAGCATGAGAACCTTCAATACCCTGCTGCTGCGCGAGTGGCTTCAATACCGTTGGGGCTGGGCCGGCATCGTGCTGATCCCGGTGATCGTGCTGCTGGCACTGGTGCCCTTCAGTCAGGTGGCCGGCGTGGAAACGATGGCGCCGGAACCGATCGCCCTCATCAGCGCGGGGCTGACCATGGGCCTGGTGATGGCCATCACCCTCGCCACATCGTTCTATCAACTGATGGCCCTGCCGAGACGCGATCAGCAGGATCGCTCGATCGAATTCTGGAAATCCCTGCCCGGCACCGACAGCCAGAGTCTGGCTGCACCTCTGCTGGCGCATGCCCTGCTGCTGCCCCTGAGCGCCCTGGTGCTGGCCACGGCCGGGGGCGCGCTGGTGGGGGCGGCGATGGCCTTCAAGGAACTGGGCCCGGACGGACTGCGGCAGATGCAGTGGGCCGGGTTGGGCGTGGCTGGCGTGTGGCTGCTGGCCCGGCTGATGCTGGGGCTGGTGCTTGCCCTGCTGTGGCTCTCACCGTTCCTGCTGGCGCTGATGGCCGCCAGTGCGTGGCTCAAGCGCTGGGGCGCACCCTTGCTGATGTTCGGCCTGGGGGGACTGATCAAGCTCTATGACGGCCGGGCCCTGATGGAGGTGCTGGGGCGCCAGGTGCTGGGCGCCAAGCTCTCCCTCATCAGCGGCGCGCCGGGGCTGACGTCCTTCCCGGCAGGCAACACCAGCCTGCCGATGGAAGAGCTGTACGACGCGCTCTATCGCTTCCCGTCCTGGGCGCCGCAGGACATGCTGCTCGCACTTCAACACATGCTGAGCCCGCAATTCTTCGGCGGGCTGGTGGTGGCAGCCGCGTGCTTCGGGCTGATGGTGTGGCAGCGCCGTCGGGTGGCGTGATGATGCGTGGTGGGCCCGTGATGGGCCAGGGCGGCCCGGTATTGGGTGTCGCCGCTGAAACGCGGCGCTGCTCAGGCCAGCGCAGGGCCGCAGGTGGTCCAGTCCGGCGCACGAACCTGACGTAGATCCCCTTCGGCTTCATTCAGCAGCGCCATGGCCGCCCACAGCAGCGCCACCGCCAGCAGGATGCTGGCAGCGCGCATCAACCGTCGTCGAAAGAGTCGGCGTGCGGCAGCCTGACGTCGTTCCGAGCTTGCGTCCGCCACGGAACCATGGAGGTGCAAAGGGGCTTTCATGGCGATGCCTTGAGGTGAAGCAGAGGGAGATCCGCCCTTAGGGCAGCACAGTCCCCAGGCCCCAGAGCAGGGCCGGGTACACGGCGCCCCAGGCCACGGCCATGAGGCCGAGAGCCTTGACTCCGATCAGGACAGGTTGTCCGCGCTTGGCGGCTGCAGCAGTCTTCAACATGGTGCTCTCCTTGAGCTGGCCAACGTACCGTGCAAACGTCGTGCCAGGCCTTTGCGTTGACGGGAGCAACGCCTGCTTGCCGTGCGTTACGCGTGCGTTACTCACGTTCACAGCCGGCTTCCGCCAGCTGACGAGCCAAGGCGGCCCGGCTGAGACACTCACGCGTTGCGATCGACCCGCAGCGCCAGCAGCACGGAGGTGTGGGTCTTCAACACCCCGTCGAACTCCCCGATCTCATCCAGCAATTCGTCCAGCCGCGCCGTGCTTTCTGCTCTGAGCGTGGCCATGTAGTCAAAGGCGCCGCTCACGGACGCGAGCTGCCGCAATTCCGGCAATCGCGACAGCTTCTTCACCACCTCCCGGCCCGCACGCGGTTCCACGGTGATGCCCACAAACGCCTGCACGCCACGTTCCACCGCTGCGCCGCCCAGGCGCACCGTGTAGCCCGCAATCAAGCCGTCCGCCTCCAAGCGCGCCAGCCGAGCCACCACCGTGGTGCGGGCAATGCCCAATTTCCGTGCCAGGTTGGCCGTGGACTCTCGGGCATTGGCCTGCAGCAGCGTGATCAGGTCACGGTCCAGACGGTCCCTCAGCGAAGGCGGTGTGGAGTCGCTCATGACAAACCCTTGGTTCTGACGAAGTGAATGTGGACGATGACGAAACGTCAGGCTAGCAGGCTTTTTCGACGATCTGGTGCTTTCTTTCGTCGCCAGCCCTGGGGAGACTGCGGACAGCTTTGCAAAAACGCTTCGCTCGCATCTCAAACCAGGAACAAGGAGTCGACTCATGAAAGTGGCACTGCTGGGCGCCGGACACATCGGCCAGACCATCGCGCGCCTGCTGCACGGCAGCGGGGATTACCAGGTCACCGTGATGGACCGCAATGCACAGGCCCTGGCCCTGCTGGCCAGGGAAGGCATTGGCACCCAGCAGGTGGACACCGAGCACCAGCCGGCCCTGGCCGCCGCGCTGCGTGGGCAGCAGACGGTGGTGAATGCGTTGCCCTACCACCTGGCGATTCCAGCCGCCCACATGGCGCTGGAGGCGGGCTGCCACTATTTCGACCTGACCGAAGACGTTGCCGCCACCCAGGAAATCAAGCGCATCGCCGAAGGCGCCAAGACCGCCTTCATGCCGCAGTGCGGCCTGGCGCCCGGCTTCATCGGCATCGTGGCCCATCATCTGGCCAAGCGCTTCGATGAACTGCAGGACGTGAAGATGCGGGTCGGTGCCCTGCCGGCCTTCCCCACCAACGCCCTCAAATACAACCTGACCTGGAGCGTGGATGGGCTGATCAATGAGTACTGCCATCCCTGCGAGGCCATCCACGACGGCCAGGCCATCTCGGCGCTGCCGCTGGAAGGGCTGGAGCATTTCTCGCTGGACGGGACCGAGTATGAAGCGTTCAACACCTCCGGCGGCCTCGGCACGCTTTGCGAAACCTGGGCCGGCCAGGTGCGCAACCTGGACTACAAGACCGTTCGCTACCCCGGCCACCGTGACCTGATGATGTTGCTGCTGGACGACCTGCAGCTCAAAAACGACCAGCAGACCCTCAAGGACATCATGCGCCGCAGCATGCCGGCCACCATGCAGGACGTGGTGCTGGTGTTTGTCACCGTGTCCGGCATGAAGAACGGCATGCTGATGCAGGAAGTCTTCGCGCGGAAGATCTTTGCCCAGCGGGAAGGTGATCAGCCGCTGTCGGCCATCCAGATCACCACGGCCGCTGGCATCTGCGCCGCCGTGGACCTGTTCCGCGAAGGCCGCCTGCCGCCAAGCGGCTTCATCCGGCAGGAAGAAGTGGCCCTGCCTGATTTCCTGGCCAACCGCTTCGGCCAGGCCTATCAGCAGTCTCGTCAGGTGGAGTCCATCGGCTGAAGGAGAATCGACCCATGAGCATTGCAAGCACCGATCTGCTGGCCGCCCTGGGCGTGCCGAGCACCGCCTTCACCGGCGGCTCCCTGACTGTCCGCAGCCCCATCGACGGCGCCGTGATTGGCGCGGTGCCGGAGGCCGCCGCCGCCGCCATGAGCGAGGCCGTGGGCCGTGCCCACACCGCCTTCCTGGCCTGGCGCCAGGTGCCCGCCCCCAAGCGTGGGGAACTGGTCCGCCTGTTTGGCGAGGAACTGCGCACCCACAAGGCAGACCTGGCCCGTCTGGTCTCGCTGGAAGCCGGCAAGGTGACCAGCGAAGGCGAGGGCGAAGTGCAGGAGATGATCGACATCTGCGATTTCGCAGTCGGCCTCTCCCGCCAGTTGCACGGGCTGACCATTGCCAGCGAGCGCCCCGGCCACCGCATGATGGAGCAGTACCTGCCCCTGGGGGTGGTGGGCATCATTTCCGCCTTTAATTTCCCGGTGGCGGTGTGGGCCTGGAACTCCGCGCTGGCCCTGGTGTGTGGGGACACCTGCATCTGGAAGCCCAGCGAAAAGACGCCGTTGACGGCCCTGGCCACGCAGGCGCTGTTTGAGAAGGCGGTGGCCCGTTATGCCGGCGCCCCTGCGCATCTGTCGCAGGTGGTGGTGGGCGGTGCCGCTGTGGGCGAGACCCTGGTGGACAACCCCCGTGTGGCCCTGGTGTCGGCCACGGGGTCCACCCGCATGGGCCGCGCCGTGGGGCCCCGCGTGGCCGCGCGTTTTGGCCGCTGCCTGCTGGAACTGGGCGGCAACAACGCCATCATCGTCACCCCCAGCGCCGACCTGGATCTGGCGGTGCGCGGCATTTTGTTCGGTGCCTACGGCACGGCCGGCCAGCGCTGCACCACCACGCGTCGTGTGATTGCGCATGAATCCATCCATGACGAGCTGGTCCAGCGGCTGGAGCGCGCCCGCGCCCAACTCAAGATCGGCAGCCCGATCGAAGCCGGCAACCTCATCGGCCCGCTGATCGACAAGGCCGCGTTTGATGCCATGCAGGCAGCACTGGCGGCCGCTCGGGCGCAGGGCGGGGAAGTGACCGGTGGCGAGCGTGCGCTGGCGTCGCGTTATCCGGAAGCCTGGTATGCCGTGCCCGCGCTGGTGCGCATGCCGGCGCAGACGGCGGTGGTGCGCCAGGAAACCTTCGCCCCCATCCTCTACACCCTTCAATACAAGACGCTGGACGAAGCCATTGCGCTGCAAAACGATGTGCCGCAGGGCTTGTCTTCGGCCATCTTCACCAACGACATCCGTGAGGCCGAAACCTTTGTCAGCGCCACCGGGTCTGACTGCGGTATCGCCAACGTGAACATCGGCACCTCCGGCGCCGAGATCGGCGGGGCCTTTGGCGGGGAGAAGGAAACCGGCGGTGGCCGCGAGTCCGGCTCTGATGCCTGGAAGGCCTACATGCGCCGCACCACCAATACCGTCAACTATTCGCGCGAGTTGCCGCTGGCGCAGGGTGTGAAGTTCGATGTCTGAGTTGGGAACGATCCAAACGTCCTCCGCTGCTCCCCAGGCCGCCTCTCTGGCGGCTGCGGCAACACAGGGGCAGGCGGTGGAGCAGACGGGTGTCTTCCGGCTGCTGACGGTGGCGCTGGGGGAGGTACTGGCTCGCCAGGCCTTTGCGCAGTTGCATGTGGTGCCTGCATTGCTGCGCCCGGTGGAGGCGTGGGTGAGCCGCGCCGAACTGGCGCAGGCCCTGAACATGGCGCTGTTCCTCGACGTCACCCGGCGGGTGCCGATGGCGTCGGCCTATGTGGCGGACCTGCAGCGGGCCGGCGAGCGGCTCGTGTTTGACCATGGCGCGTTGCGCACGGTGGCCTGGCCGAGTGGCCAGCTCCCGCCCGGCGAAGCCTCCATCACACGTGTGCTGCGGCCGTTGGGATTCGAGATGGCGGCCACCTATCCGCTGCCTCGGCTGAAGATGACCGGTCGGGCCTGGCGTCATGCCGACCTGCCGGAGGACGTGGCGCAGTACTTTGTCTCCGAACTGCATCCGGAGCGTTTCTCCGAAGGCTTCCAGGCGACGGTGACGCGGGTGTTGTCCACATCGCGAGATCCGCTGTCGCCGGCCGACCTCGCCTTGCTGGAGCAACTCGCGCGTGACCGGCAGTTGCCCTTTGCAGCGGCGGAGGTCCTGTTGCCGCATCTCATCGCCTGCTTTGCGCGCCACCATGGGCTGTTTGAAGCGGACGACTATCAGCAACTGCTGAGCGAGTCTGCAGAAATGGCCTGGATCGCCACCGAGGGCCAGGCTTTTAACCATGCCACCGACCGTGTGGCCGACGTCGCCGCAGTGGCCGAGGCGCAGCGGGCGCTGGGCCGGCCAGTGAAGGACAGTGTGGAAACCTCGGCCACCGGCCGCGTGCGCCAGACCGCCTTCCGCGCAGCACGGGTGATGCGCGAGTTTCACGACCGTGGGCAGCGGGTGATGCTGGAAGTGCCTGGCAGCTTCCATGAGTTCATCCAGCGTGAGCCCTTGCCCGGCTCCACGGCACTGGACCTGGCGTTTGACGCGGGCAATGCCACCGGCATCTTCAAGATGACCGCCGGACGTGCCACCACCGACGAGGCTCCGACATGCTGACCGCGCTGCTGGCTCAGGCGCGCGGCCTGTGTGGGGACGCTCATGTGCAGGAGGGCGCCGGCATCGAGCCGCGTTATTTGCAACCGGCCCGGTATGGCGCAGGGCAGGCGGCGTGCATGGTGCGCCCCTCCAGCGTGGCGGAAGTCTCCGCGCTGATGGCCCTTGCGGCCGACCATGGGGTGCGGGTGATTGCCCAGGGCGCGCACACAGGGCTGGTGCGCGCCGGCACACCGACGGACGCGCAGCGGGATCTGCTGTTGAGCACCGAACGGCTCAAGCAGGTCTTTGAGCTGGATCTGCTGGACCGGACCTTGCGGCTGTCGGCGGGCTATCGGCTGTCTGAAGTGAATGAACGGCTGGCCGAGCACGGCTTGTGGTTCCCCGTGGACCTGAGTGCCGACCCCAGCATCGGTGGCATGCTGGCCCACAACACCGGCGGTACCCGCATGCTGCGTTATGGAGACGTGCGGGCCAATACCTTGGGGCTGGAAGTGGTGTTGGCCGAACCGGCGGGGCAGGTGCTGCGGTGTGGCCAGGGCCTGCAGAAGGACAACTCGGCGCTGGCGCTGGGGCATCTGTTCATCGGGTCGTCGGGCAGCCTGGGTGTCATCACCGAGGCCACGCTCAAGCTGAGCCCACTGCCGCGTCAGCGGGCCGTGGCGCTGGTGGCGCCCAGTGGCCTCGCGCCGGTGTTTCCGCTCTATCAGACGGTGATGCAGCGCTGGGGTGTGCTGGTGTCGGCCTTTGAGGGCATCAGCCGGGCCGCGCTGGAAGCGGGGCTGCATGGGCAGGATCTGTCCCGATGGTTCAGTGGCGAGCTGCCGGACTATGCCTTGCTGATTGAACTCAGCAGCGAGCTTCCCTCCGACCAACTCGATCTCCAGGGGCTGCTGCAGGGCTGGCTGGAAGCTGAGTTTGAGAGCGGCCGGGTGGCAGACGCCGTGCTGGATGCGGACGAGGCCATCTGGGGCCTGCGGCATCGCATCAGCGAAGGGCTGCGGGTGCAGGGCAAGGTGATCGGGCTGGACCTGTCGCTGCCTCGGCGTGCGTTCATGGTCTTCCGGGAAGAAGGCGCGGCCTGGCTGGCGCTCAACCACCCCCAACTGCGGCTGGCCGACTTTGGCCATCTGGGCGACGGCGGCCTGCACTTCAACATGGTCTGGCCCAAGGAGGCGGGACCCTTGGACCCGGCGCAAGAACTGGCCCTGCGGGAGGGCCTCTATCGGCTGGTGGCGGCGCACGGTGGTTCCATCAGCGCGGAGCATGGTGTGGGACCGCAACTGCAGGAGGCGTATCGGGCGCATTGGCGTCAGGTCTCGCCTGCGGTGCTGGATTGGGCGGGCCGCGTACAAATGCTCTTTGATCCGCACACACGTTTGGGGGGAACGCAATGGGGCGCATAAAACGCTTGCCAACCCCTCCAGCTGTGCTAAAGTCTAATTCTTCGCTGATCAGTGCAGCAAAACAGCAAACAAGCAGCAGCTTGGGAGCTGAAAGCTGAAGTGGTCAGTGAATAAATCCTGAAAGCCCAGGTGGCGGAATTGGTAGACGCACTAGTTTCAGGTACTAGCGGGTAACTCCGTGGAGGTTCGAGTCCTCTCCTGGGCACCAAATCTGAAAGGCCAGCACACGCTGGCCTTTCGCATTTCTGCGCGCTGCTGGGCATGTTGAGCATGCGGCCTGCCGTGCCCGAGGCAGGGCCACCAGTGCGCACGCTGCATCCTCCCCTCACACGGCCGCTCACACGACGCCCCCTCAACGTGCGCCGCTATGTGTGCCGCAACCTGCGCGGCCATGTACGCGGCCATGTACGCGCCCATGTACGCGCCCATGTGCGCCCCCCCGGCAAGCCTCAATTTGCGCTGCACGGAGTGCCCCAGTGACTGCACGCGGTGAGTGCCCCAGTGAGCGCTGCCAGTGAGCGCCTGATGCAGCCCCTCATTTCGCGCTGAACGTCCGTCCCCCCGCTCCCCCGGACATTGCGACAAAATCGGCGCATGCCCAAACCCGCCACCATCATCGATGTCGCCCGCGAGGCGGGGGTATCGATCAAGACCGTCTCCCGCGTTGTGAACCAGGAGGCCGGGGTACACGCCGAAACGCGGGACCAGGTGCAGCAGGTGATGGCGCGGCTGAACTACCGCCCCAAGCAATCCGCCCGAAGCCTGGCCGGTGGCCGGTCCTTTCTCATCGGCCTGCTGTATTACGACCCCAGCGCGGCCTTCGTGGGCGGCGTCCAGCAAGGGGCCACCTTGCGCTGCCGCGAGGCCGGCTACCATTTGGTGGTGGAATCTCTCCACAACGATGCCCCCGACCTGCAGAAGCAGGTGGACCGCATGGTCTCCGCCCTGCGCCCGGACGGCATGATCCTCACTCCCCCGCTGTGCGACAACCCGCAGGTGCTGCAGGCCCTGCGCGACAGCCAGACCCCCTGTGTACTGATCTCCCCGGCGGCGGACAACCCCGAGCATCCCAGCGTCCGGATGGACGACGTGCATGCGGCGGAAGAAATCACCAACCTGCTGATCAGCCTGGGCCACCAGCGCATCGCCATCATCAAGGGCGCCAAGGACCAGGTGGCGTCGAAACGTCGCTACCAAGGGTATGCCGCCGCGCTGAAGGCCCACGGCATCCCGCTGGACAAGGACCTGGTGGTCCAGGGGGACTTCACCTTCCCCACCGGCGTGGACGCCGCTTATCAGTTGCTGAGCCGCCGCCAGCGGCCCACCGCCGTCTTCGCCAGCAATGATGAAATGGCGCTGGGGGTGCTGGTGGCTGCGCAGCGCCTGGGCCTGGAAGTGCCAGGGGACCTGTCGATCGCCGGTTTTGACGACACACCCGCCGCAGCCCGCGTCTGGCCTCCGCTGACCACCGTGCGCCAGCCCATGGATGAAATGGCGCGTGCGGCCGTTGATCTGCTGGTCGGCGCGCCACGGTCCGGGGAGGGCGCCGGGGAGGCCGTCACGCAGGCGGGGCAGCACCGCGTGCTCAAGCACGAACTGATCGTGCGTGACTCCACCGCCGCCTCGCTGCACAAACCCACACGCGCCCGCAAAGGCGCCTGAAGCCTCAAGCGGCCATCTTCAATCCGGCCCGGCTCAGCATCAGCTCGATCAGCTCCCGGTGGCGCGGCAGGTCCCGCACGGCATGCTGACCCAACTGGGCAATCATGCGGAACTCCTGCTGTGCCTCTGCTGAGCGGCGCCAACCCGCGCGGGCACCTTCCAGGCGCGTCTCGTATTCCATCCCATACAGCACATACTGCCAGCTGGCCGGCAGGTACATCTCCACATCGGTGATGAAGTCCAGCCGCTGCGGCGGGCGATGGCGCCACATGGCGAGTTTGTCGCGCAGGCTGTCGGGCATGCTGCTGGGGTCCGCGTTGTCGCGCCAGAAGCGGGTGTCCCGGCGCTGCGTCAGCGCGTAGTGCATCTTGATGAAGTCCACGATGCGGGCATATCGCTCTGACATGAACCGATTGAAGTGGCGGGCCACCGGCTCGGTATCGCCGTCAAACGGGAACAGCTGTGCAATCAGATAGGCGGCCGTTTCAATCAGCCCGATGCCGGAGGATTCCAGCGGTTCCAGGAACCCGCCGGACAGGCCCACGGCCACGCAGTTCTTCACCCACTGCGTTTCTCGATAACCCACATTGAGCGTCAGCTTGCGCGGTGTCAGTGACTGCGCAGCCGGGCCGATGTAGTGACGCAGTTCCCGCTCCGCAGACTCGTCATCCGTGTGCCGGCTGCTGTAGACATGCCCGATGCCGCGACGCTCCTGCAGTCCGATATCCCAGATCCACCCATGGTGCTGGGCCGTGGCCATCGTGCAGGAGGCAATCGGCGCGTCCGGCCGCTCATACGGCACCTGCATGGCCAAGGCGCGGTCCACAAACAGGACATCCTTCAACGGCTTGAAGGCAGAGCCCAGCGCCTGTCCGATCAACCGGGCATGAAAGCCGCTGCAATCCACATACAGCCCGGCCCGCAGCACACCGGCTTCGCGCGTGTGCACCGCCTCAATCGCACCTTGTTCATCCAGCGCCACCTGATCGACAGTGGCAATCACTCGTTTCACGCCCAGCGACTGGGCCTGCTCGGCCAGCAACACCGCAAAGCGCCCCGCATCGAAGTGATAGGCATAGTTGAGTGCGCCCTGGAAATCACCATCGCCGGCCCGCTTGGGCCCATGACGCGCATCCACCACCGCCTTCTGCAGGGTCACGGCTTCTGCAAAGGCCCGGTCGGGACCTGCGTCGCCCATCAGCCAGTACGGCAGCAGTTCCGGCGCGCCCGGGCGCTGGCTTGGCAGGCTGAAAGGATGGAAGTAGTGATCGCTGCCTCGCTGCTCCGGCCCTCGTTCCGCCACCGGCGGACGCACCCAGTCATTGAACTGCACCCCCTGTTTGAAGGTCGCGGAGCAGGCCTGCAGAAATCGCGATTCCGAAATGCCGATGGCAGACAGGGTCCCCCGAATCGAGGGGAAGGTGCCTTCACCGACGCCGATGATGCCAATGTCGCTAGCCTCCACCAGCGTGATGCGAACCCCACCATGGGCCGTGCCGAGGTGCTGCGCCAGAAACGCCGCCGTCAGCCAGCCGGCCGTACCGCCACCCACAATGAGAATGTCCTCAATCGCCTTCATGCCGGTTGTCTCCGTGTTTATGCTGTGTTGTGCAAAGGCATCAGTCGTCCGGGATTGCCCTGCCCATGGGACCTGTGACGCGTCGAGAGGGCAGGAGAGCGACTACGGGTAAATGATAGTGCCCGAAATGACAACGGTGTCAATGTTCTCGTTGACAACGTTGTCAGCGATTGCCTAGGATCGCCATCAAATCACAAGAGCAACCTTTCAAGAGCTTCCCGAAAGCCACCCAGGAGACAACATGACTTCAGCTTCGTCCCGCAGGCCAGCCATTGGGCTGGTGACCCCCGTTCAGATGGCAGTTCTAGCCTTGATGGCCGGCGCGGTCCACGCTCAGCAGGCCCCTGACACCCCCGCGCCTCAGCCCGCCCCTCAACAGGAATCCGCCCCTCAGGGCAGCACCGGTGCCACCGCCGAAACCAAGGACGGCAAGCAGGCCTTGCCGCAGGTGCTGGTGACCGCCACCAAGCGCAGTACTTCACTGCAGAAGACCCCGGTGTCGGTGACCGCCATCAACGCCTCCACGCTGGAGGACGCGCATGTGAAGAGCATGCTGGATGTGTTCAACCTGGTGCCCAGCATGCAGGGCACCGGTCAGGGCGACCACGGCATTGTCAGCATCACGCTGCGCGGTATCGGCAATGACAGTGCCAAGACCGAATACGCGGACCCGGAAGTGGCCCTCTTCGTGGACGGCGTGTTTGCGCCGCGTCCGGAGGGTGCCGCCACCATGCTGTTCGACCTGGACGGCATCGAAGTCCTGCGCGGACCGCAGGGCACCCTGTGGGGCCGGAACTCCACCGTTGGCACCATCAACATGAAGACCGCCAAGCCGGTGCTGCGTGACAGCTCCGGGTATGTCGAAGGCGGTGTGGGCAACTACGCCCGCATGGGCGTCAAAGGCGCCGTGAACATTCCGCTGGGCGATACCGCCGCCGCTCGTCTTGCCTTTGCGCATGAGCAGCACGACGGTTATGTGTCCTACCAGCGTCCGCCCGAGATTTCGCTGGCTTCGCAGCAGGCCGCCTACAACGCCTATGTCGCCGGTGGCGGCACGGCGGTGGGCTTTCAGCCGATCAACAACAGCCTGTTTGTTCAGAGCGGCGACAAATACAACGCCCAGAACCAGACCGCCGCGCGTCTGAGCTTCCTGCTCAAGCCCAGCGACAAGCTGCGTTGGGACGTGTCACTGGAACACTTCATGGATCGTGGTACGCCGTCCATGAGCCTGATGCAGACCCCACGTGAAGGCGAGAAGTTCTGGTCGGCCCTGATCGACACCGCCCCCTCGCTCAAGCGCGACTCCACGTCCATCCGCAGCCGTCTGGAATATGACCTCGGCGGCATGGCACTGGCCTACGTGGCGGGCTACACCCACTTCAAAGGTTCCGGCACCTATGACCAGGACTTCGGTGTCAATGTGCCCACCAGCTTCACCACGGGCGGTCCTCACCAAGCGGACAACACCGTCTGGAGCAAGTACACCAGCCACAGCCATGAAGTGACGCTGCAGAGCAACGAGCGCCAGACCATCGACTGGGTGCTGGGTCTGTACTACGCCGCTGAAGACAACGGCATCCGCTTCGATATCCCCATCATGAACGGCACCCAGCAGGGCACCGTCAGCTGGCAGGGGTCGTTCATCCAGCCCAAGGAAACGGTGGATTCCACCGCCGCCTTTGGCCAGGCGACCTGGAACCTGTCCGAGGCCTTCCACGTCACGGGTGGCCTGCGCTATACGCATGATGACCGCAAGAACAAGGGCGGCCGCGGATGGGTCTGGGCCGGCAATGCCTCGGCACCGCAGATTCCGCTGAACCCGTCGGTGGACCCGACGAATCCGGCCAACGGCTACACGGCGGGCAACATCAACGATGCCCACTACACCGGAAACAAGACGACCTGGCTGGCCCGCGCCGCCTACGACCTGAGCAAGACCGCGATGGTCTATGCCAGCGTCTCGACCGGGTACAAGTCCGGCGGCACTGGTGACGGTGGCTTGCCTTATGGTCCCGAAACCCTGACCAACTACGAGCTGGGCTACAAGACCACGCTGTGGGATGGCCGCATGACGTTCAATGCCAGCGCCTATCACATGAAGTTCAAGGACTTCCAGTTCAGCGCGCCGGTGATCGTCAACGGCAACCGCCAGTTCGCCTACAGCAATGCGGAAGGCGCCAAGGTCTCCGGCCTGGAAGTGGAAACCGCTGTGATGCTCACGTCGGACGACAAGCTGCAACTGAGCGCCAGCTACACCAAGACCAAGCTGGGCCAACTGGTGGCGGCGTCCAACGACTATGCGCTGCCCACCTGCTTTGACCCAGCCCTGGGCGGAAACTGCGTCGACGTCACCGGCAATGAACTGCCCCATGCGCCGAAGTTCGCCTTGCAGCTGATGTACGAGCACAACTTCCCGCTCTCCAATGGAGACGGCATTGCGCCGCGCATCAGCTTCCACTACCAGACCGCCAACTGGCTGTCGGTGTTCAACCTGGGTGATGGGGACCGCCAGAAGGCGTATTCCACCGCAGACATCAGCCTGCGCTACACCTCCAAGCGCAACTGGTATGCCGATCTTTATGTCCGCAATGTCAGCGACGAGAAGATCAAGACCAGCGCAGGCAGTGCCGGTACCTATGCCAATCCGATCTGGGTGGCGCAGTACTCGGCGCCCCGCACCTTCGGCCTGAACGCGGGCTACAACTTCTGACGGGCAGGTGATGGGAGTGCCCGGCTGGACATCGTTTGACTGCACTGCGCGGCCTTGCCCGAGGGCGATGGCCCGCCGTGCCACTCCCTGCCTTTGATTCCGCCATGAACAGAAAGACCATGCAGCCTTCCGACGCCACGCCCGCGACCGATACCGCCCTGATCCGCGATCTGATTTTCCAGCCTGCCTGCAGGCTTTCAATGGGGCTCTGCTACCAGTGCTGCACAAATCGAGGGCGCAGCCCGCGAGGACGGCAAGGGGGAATCCATCTGGGACCGCTTCTGCGCCCAGCCCGGCCGCATCAAGGATGCCTCCAACATCGATGTGGCCTGTGATCATTACCACCGCTATGGCGATGATGTGGCGCTGATGAAGTGGCTGGGCCTGGATGCCTACCGCTTCTCCATTGCCTGGCCTCGCGTGCAGCCACAAGGCCGCGGCGCCTGGAATGAAGCCGGCTTTGCGTTTTACGACCGGCTGGTCGACAAGCTGCTGGAAGCGGGCATCCGCCCGCATGCCACGCTCTATCACTGGGACCTGCCGCAGGCGCTGGATGACGGCATTGGCGGCTGGCTCTCCCGCGATGTGGTGCCGCTGTTTGCCGACTATGGCGCAGAGGTGGCGCGTCGTTTGGGTGATCGTCTGGCCAGCATTGCCACGCTGAATGAACCGTGGTGCTCCGCGACGCTGGGCTACGAGACCGCGCAGTTTGCGCCCGGTCACACCAGCCGTGCCGAAGCGGCGCAGGTGTCCCACCATCTGCTGATGGCCCACGGCGCGGCCATCCAGGCCATGCGGGCCGTGGGGCCGAAGTCCGAGCTGGGCATTGTGCTGAACTTCACCCCGTCATTCCCGGCCGAACCGCTGCTGGAGGCCGACCGCCGTGCCGCGCGCATTGATGACGGCCTCAGCACGCGCTGGTACATGGACCCGGTGTTCCGGGGCCAGTATCCCGCCGACATCATCGACTACCTCGGGGCGGACGCGCCGAAGATCCAGGCGGGCGACCTGGCGCTGATCCATCAGCCGCTGGACTTCCTCGGGGTGAACTTCTACACCCGCAGCTTCATCAGCACCCAACAGCCTGGCCTGACACCGCCGGGGGAACTGGGCTTCACCGACATGGGCTGGGAGATCTATCCGCAGGCGTTGACGCAACATCTGCTGCGCATCACCCGTGAATACACACCGCCCCCCATGTACATCACTGAAAACGGCATGGCCAATGCGGATACGGTGGTGAACGGTGCGGTGCCCGATCAGGCCCGCATTGCCTATCTGCGCAGCCATCTCTCCGCGCTGGCGCAGGCGGTGGCATTGGGCGCGGATGTCCGGGGCTACTTCTATTGGAGCCTGCTGGACAACTTCGAATGGAATTCCGGCTACCTGAAGCGCTTTGGCCTGTTCCATGTGGACTATGACAGTCAACAGCGGTTGGCCAAGGACAGTGCCCACTGGTACCGCAACGTGATTGAGCAGTTCCGGCAGCCGTAAGAACCGGGGGCGCTCCTCTGGGCGCGCCCCCGACCGCCCTCATCACCAGATGCGGATACGGTCTTCAGGCGCCTTGTACATCTTGTCGCCCTGGCGGGTCTTGAAGGCCTCGTGGAAGCCGTCGTGGTTGACCACCGCGCCATTGGCCCGGAAGGCCGGAGGCGAATGCGGGTCCACCGTCAGCAAGGTGAGCTCGCGCTCCTCACGCGTCTTCTGGCGCCAGGCCTGTGCCCAGCCCATGAAGAAGCGCTGCTCGCCGGTGTAGCCGTCAATCACCGGGGCCGGCTTGCCGCCCAGCGACCGCAGATATGCCTTGTAGGCGATCTGCAGGCCGGACAAGTCCGCAATGTTCTCCCCCAGGGTCAGCTTGCCGTTCACGTGCTTGCCCGGGATCGGCTCATAGCCTTCGTACTGGGCCACCAGGCGGGCACCGATGGCGTCAAAGGCCTTGCGGTCTTCATCGGTCCACCAGTTGCGCAGGGTGCCGTTGCCGTCGAACTGGCTGCCCTGATCGTCAAAGCCATGGCTGATTTCATGGCCGATGACCGCGCCAATGGCACCGTAGTTCACCGCATCGTCCGCCTTCGGGTTGTAGAAGGGCGGTTGCAGGATGGCGGCCGGGAACACGATCTCGTTCATCGTGGGGTTGTAGTAGGCATTCACCGTCTGCGGTGTCATCAGCCAGTCGCGGCGGTCGACCGGCTTGCTGGCCATGGCCGCCTTGCGCTGCCATTCAAACTGCGCGGCACGCTGGGCATTGCCCAGGGCGTCACCAGCCCGGACCTCCAGCTTGCCGTAGTCGCGCCAGGTGTCCGGATACGCGATCTTGATCATGTATTTGGACAGCTTGTCCTGCGCCTGCGCCTTGGTGGCGGGCGTCATCCAGCTCAGGCCGTCGATGGAGGTCTTGTAGGCCGCCAGCAAATTGTTCACCAGCGCCAGCATGCGGGCCTTGTCCGCCGCCGGGAAGTAGCGCTTCACGTATTCCTGGCCCACGGCTTCGCCCAGCGCGCCGTTGACATGGTCCACCGCCTTCTGCCAGCGCGGCTGGTCGGTCTTCAGGCCGCTCAGCGCCTGGCCGTGGAAGGCGAAATGCGCCTCCCGGAAGGGCTTGGGCAGCACGTCGGCATGGGCATCCAGGGCATGCAGGGTCAGGTAGAGCTTCCAGTCCTCCAGCGGGGCGTTGGCCAGCAGCTTGGCGGCGCTGACGAAGTAGCTCGGTTCCATCACCACCAGCTTGTCCAGCTGGGGCAGCGACGCGGCGGCGAAGTAGGCCTTCCAGTCGAAGCCAGGCGCTTTGGCGGCCAGCTCCTCCGGCGTCATCGGGTTGTAGACCTTGGTCGGCTCGCGCAGGTCCACTTTGTCCCACTGCACCTCGGCCAGGCTGCGCTCCAGGGCCAGCACGCGGCGTGCAGCATCGGCGGGGTCCTTCAGGCCGGCATGGCGGGCCAGGGTTTCCAGATAGTGGTGGTAGGCGCCCAGGGCCTTGGCCAGACGCTCGTCGTCCTTCTTGAGGTAGTAGTCGCGATCGGGCAGACCCAGGCCGCTCTGCCCGGCCTGCAGGCGGTTGGTGCCGGGTTCGGCATAGTCGGCCTCGATGTCCAGCCCCACGGCGGTGTCGACCACACCGTTGGTCTTGCCCATCCAGGCGGCGAGCTGCTCACGGGTCTGGATGGCCTGGATGCTGTCCAGCATCGGGCGCATGGCGGCCAGGCCGGCCTTGTCGATGGCGGCGGTGTTCAGGTAGGCGTTGAAGTAGTCGCCGATCTTCTGGTCGTTGCCGGCCTTGCTTTTCTTGGCGGCAATCGCTTCGGCGATGGTGCGCACCCGCTTGTCGGTCATGTCGGCCAGCACGGTGAAGGCGCCGAAGGAGGACTTGTCGTTGGGGATGGCGGTGTGGGTCAGCCAATGGCCGTTGGCCGCACGGAACAGATCATCCTGCGGGCGGACGGTCTTGTCCGCGCCGGACAGGTCCAGGCCCGACTGCGGGGGAGCGGCCATGGCAAGGGCGGCGAACTGCATCGCGGTCGCCAGCAGGGTCAGACGGATGGCTTTTTTCATCACAGGCGCATGAAAGGAGTGCGGGCAAGCCCGACGGAGCATCTAGCCTATGACAAAAGACAGGGGCTGCCAAAAGCCATGAGTCCCGCAGGCGCAGGGGGCGACCCGTCGGGACCGCCGCCGGGCGACTGCCGTCGGGACTGCGATACTCCGCCCAAACAGGACCAAGGACCGCTGCGGCCTGCGGGGCGATGGCCGCGCGGACCGCCGACAGAGTCAGGAGTGCATGTGGAGACATTGCAGATATCAACCGATGCGCGGGGCGTGGCTCGCGTGAGGATGAACCGGCCGGAGGTGTTCAACGCCTTCAACGAGGCCATGATTGCCGACCTCACCGAGGCCTTCCGGCAACTGGGCGAAGACCCCGCCGTGCGGGTGATCGTGCTGTCCGGCAACGGCAAGGCCTTCAGCGCCGGAGCGGATATCCAGTGGATGAAGCGGGCCGCCGAGGCCTCGCAGGGCTGGAACGTCGAGGACGCCCGGCGCTTTGCCACCATGCTGGATGGGCTGGCGCGCTGCCCCAAACCGACGCTCGCCCAGGTGCATGGCGTGGCACTGGGCGGCGGCGTGGGCCTGACCCTGGCCTGCGACATCGCCATCGCCACCCGTGGGGCGCAGTTCGCTGTCAGCGAGGCCCGCTTCGGCATCCTGCCGGCGGTCATCGGGCCCTATGTGGTCAATGCGGTCGGGCCGCGTCAGGCACGCCGTCTGGCGCTGACCGCCAGTCGCATCGAGGCACCGGAAGCCCTGCAGTTGGGCCTGGTGCAGCAGGTGGTGGACGCTGAGGGCCTGGACGATGCCGTGCAGACCTGCATCACGGAGCTGCTGGCCGGGGGGCCGCAGGCGCAAGCCGAGATCAAGCGGCTGATGGCGCAGCTGGCGGTGGGACCGATCACGCCGCAGGTGCTGGAACTGACCGCCCAGACCATCGCACGGATACGAACCGGGGACGAAGCCCGCGTAGGGTTCGCCGCCTTCCTGGCCAAGCAGCCCGCGCCGTGGATTCCGCCGGCCTGAGCCGATGGCGAGGCCTATCCTGACCACGCCCCTTTCACTGATCGATGCACAGACGGCCGCGCCGCAGCGCGCCGCTGACGGAGACTTTTAATGACCACAGCAACACCCGCAGGCGCTCCTTGGCGAGTGACCGAGGTGCCTCCAGCGCAGGCGCCGGTGGCGGTGATCGGTGCCGGTGTGATGGGCGCGGGCATCGCCCAGGTGGCCGCGCAGGCCGGGCATCCGGTGCAACTGATGGATGTGCGGGACGGGGCCGCCGCTGGCGCCATCACCGGCATTGGCAAGGCGTTGGACGGCCTGGTCACCAAGGGCCGGATGCCGCCGGAGGAGCGCGACGCCATTCTCTCGCGCCTGCGGCCGGCACGGTCGGTGGCCGATCTGGCCGGCGCCGCGCTGGTGGTGGAAGTGATCATCGAACAGCTGGAGCCCAAGCGGTCGCTGCTCAAGGAGCTCGACGCGCTGCTGCCGCCGGATGCGCTGATCGCTTCCAACACCTCGTCGATCAGCATCACCGCCCTGGCCAACGGCATGACCACGCCGCAGCGCCTGGTGGGCATGCACTTCTTCAACCCGGTGCCGCTGATGAAGCTGGTGGAGGTGGTGTGGGGCGCCGAGACGGCGGCCGGCGCCGCAGCCGCCGTCGAGACACTGGCACGGCGTTGGAACAAGACGCCTGTGCATGCGCGTTCCACCCCGGGCTTCATCGTGAACCGGATCGCCCGTCCTTATTACGCCGAAAGCCTGCAGGTGCTGCAGGAGCAGGGGGCGACAGCGGCGGTGGTGGACCGGGCGTTGCGGGGGGCCGGCTTTCGCATGGGGCCCTGTGAGCTAATGGACCTGATCGGGCATGACACCAATGCGCTGGTCACGCAGTCGGTGTTCGAGGCCAACTTTGGCGACAAGCGCTTCCAGCCCTCCCTGGTGCAACGCGCACTGGTGGAGGGGGGGCGGCTGGGACGCAAGGTGGGCAGGGGCTTTTACGACGGCGTGCCGCCGGCACCATCCCCCGTCGAGCGGCCCGACACACCGGCTCCCGCCGTGACGCTGGCCGGGCAGGGGCCGCTGGTGGAGTCACTGGCCCACTGGCTGGGGCATCGCGGACTGGTCTTCACGCGCGCGCCGGAAACGGATTGGCAGGGGCTGATGCTGGACGGTGGGAAGCTGCAATTGCATCTCACCGAGGGACGCTGCGCGGCCGAAGTGGCCCACCGTCGTCGCCATCCCGGGGTGGCCGTGATCGACTGGCCGCTGGCACCGGACCGGGCAGACGGCCTGGCCGTGGCCTTTGCGCCCAAGGTGGATGACGCGCAGAAGCAGGCTGCCCGGGACCTGCTGCGTCATCTCGGCTGGGAACCGCTGGAGCTTCGCGACCTTCCCGGCCTGCTGGTGGCTCGCACCGTCGCCATGCTGATCAACGAGGCGGCGGATGCCGTCTGGCAGGGGGTCTGCGACGCCTCGGCGGCGGACACCGCGATGAAACTGGGCGTGAACTACCCGGCCGGACCTTTCGAGTGGCTGGCCCGCTTGGGAGCCGGCCCGGTGGTCGACCTGCTGGACGCCTTGTTCACCAGCTATCGCAGCGAGCGGTACCGGGTGAGCCCGTTGTTGCAGCAACAGCGCTGGACGGATTGAGCCACCTGCGGCGCTGATCCCTTGGACGCGCTGAATGGGCCGTGCTCCGCCATCGACCGCGCTCAACCCTGATGCGCCAAAGAAAAACGCCGCTGAGGGAGTCCGCAGCGGCGTTTTTGATGGGCGGGGCTGACTTCAGAGCAGCATGCGCAGGTGCGCCTGGGCTTGCAGCAGCGGGGGCAGGCAATGCTCCACCATCTGTTCCATGCTCATGCGCGAGGCGTGCACGCTGATGGCCATCGCAGCGACGGTGTCGCCCTTGTAGTTCTTCAGCGGCACGCTCACCGAGCGCAGACCCTGTTCCAGTTCCTGGTCGATCAGCGCATAACCCTGAGCACGTGCCCGGGCGATTTCGATACGCAGACGTTCCGGATGGGTGATGGTGTGCGGGGTCAGGGCGTTGAGTTCCTGGCGGGCGATGAAGGCATCCACATCCGCCTGCGACTGGGCGGCCAGCAGCACGCGGCCATTGGCGGTGCAGTAAGCCGGCACGCGGGTACCGGGTTGCAGGGTGGGGGACACCACACGGCCGGCGCTGGTCGCGGAGATGCAGATCACATCATTGCCATCCAGCACCCCTGCGGAGCTGGCTTCCTTCATGGCGTAAGCCAGCTTGTGCAGTTCCGGCTCGATGATGCGCGGCAGGCGGGCGGAATGCATGTAGCTCTGGCCCAGGCGCAGCACCTTGGGGGTCAGGGCAAACATCTTGCGGTCCTGCGACACAAAACCCAGGTGGGTCAGGGTGAGCAGGTAGCGGCGCGCGGCGGCGCGGGTCAGGCCGGTGCGGCCAGCCACTTCGCTGATGGTCAGGCGCGGACGTTCCTGATCAAAAGCTTCAATCACGGCCAGACCTTTTTCCAGGCCGGCCACCAGGTCCCGCTTCAGCGGACCGGTACGGACTTCTTCCGTGGGGGATTCAGGAATGACCGCAGCAGCGGTCAGTTCGTCGTCAAGGGAGCGTTCAGCGGACATGGCAAACCATCTGTGCGTTTAACGCCCAAATCTGCTGGGCGTGGGCAGGAGATGCCCGTCACTATAGGGACAACCCTGTGAAGAATCTTTGCCAGGGCAATTGTTTCCAACGCTATTCGCACACTTTTGCACCAATCCGGGGAATTTGCGACGTAGATCGCCCTCCACCCTTCATTTTGAGGATGTCGGGGGCGGCCATCGCAAATTTGCTTGATGAAAGGGGAGGCGAAGGGCGATTGGCAACGGGAAATGACGAGGCGGACCTTATATCAAGAGGTCATACAACTCATATATGAGCGGTATGCGCCACTTAACGGCGTCAGTATCCCACGCGATGTGCGATTACCGCTTGCGCCAATGGAACCGATGTCATGACAATTTTTCAGCCTCCGCTGACTTTTGTTCATGCATGCCTTACGCGTACGGCAGCGCGCAAGCCGCCCCGGGGTGGGGGCGGTGGGTCAGACCCGCTCGATGACCACCGCGATCCCTTGGCCGACGCCAATGCACATGGTGCACAGCGCATAACGTCCGCCGGTGCGCTGCAACTGGTTCACGGCCGTGGCCACCAGGCGGGCCCCACTGGCCCCCAGGGGATGGCCCAGCGCAATCGCGCCGCCGTTGGGATTCACGCGCGGGTCGTCATCCTGCAGGCCCAGGTCCCGCAGCACGGCCAGGCCCTGGGCGGCAAAGGCCTCATTCAGTTCGATGACATCCATGTGCTCCAGCTTCAGCCCCACCTGAGTCAGCACCTTGCGGCTGGCCGGCGCAGGGCCGATGCCCATGATGCGGGGCGGCACACCGGCAGTGGCCATGCCCAGCAACCGCGCTTTGGGTGTCAGGCCGTGGCGGCGCACCCCCTCTTCACTGGCCATCAGCAAGGCACAGCTGCCGTCGTTGACACCCGAGGCATTGCCCGCTGTCACTGTACCCTCCGGGCGCACCACGCCCTTGAGACGCGCCAGGGCTTCCAGACTGGTTTCGCGGGGATGCTCATCCTGGCTCACCACAATCGGGTCGCCCTTTTTCTGCGGCAGCGTGACCGGGCAGATTTCTTCAGCCAGGACGCCGTTGCGCTGGGCGGCCAGTGCCTTGGTCTGGCTGGCCAGCGCCAGGCGGTCTTGCGCTTCGCGCTCGATGCCGAAATCCGCCGCCACGTTTTCGGCCGTCTCCGGCATGGCGTCCACACCGTATTGCGCCTTCATCAGCGGATTGATGAAGCGCCAGCCGATGGTGGTGTCGTACAGCGCGCTGCTGCGCGAGTAAGCGCTCTCCGCCTTGGGCATGACAAACGGGGCGCGGCTCATGCTTTCCACCCCACCGGCCACCATCAGATGGGCCTCGCCGCTGCGCAATGCACGCGCCGCCGTTCCCACCGCATCCATGCCGGAGCCACACAGACGGTTCAGCGTCATACCGCCCACCTCGACCGGCAGGCCGGCCAGCAGGGCTGCCATGCGCGCTACATTGCGGTTGTCTTCTCCGGCCTGATTGGCGCAACCGTAGAGCACATCGTCCACGGCGGACCAGTCCAGGGACGCATGGCGGGCGATCAGCGCCCGGATGGGAATGGAAGCCAGATCATCCGCACGAACGGACGACAAAGCGCCCGCATAACGTCCAAAGGGCGTTCGTTGTGCGTCACATATGTAGGCGAACATGACAGTCTCCGGTTTCTTTATGAGAATGGTGATCCGGAACGATCATAGGGGGCAGGGCGAAAAAGCTGTGACAAGTTGCACGCAAGTGGTGGGAACGTCCGCCGGCTCGTGTTGCTGACCCGAAATTGGCTTAAGTTCACAGCGTGCCCAGCCGAAGCAAGGATGAGGGCGCAAGACCCTGTGGATTCAAAATGAAGGAAAAAGTGGCCGATCCGTTGATCGATGTCAGCCAGCTCAAGGTGGGGATGTTCATCCACCTGGATCTGGGCTGGATGTCGCATCCGTTTCCGCTGAGCAGCTTCAAGCTGAGCTCGGACGAGCAGCTGTTGATCCTTCGCCGGCTGGGCCTGAAGCAGGTCCGCTGGAGCCCCAGTCGCAGCGAATTGCCGCTGGAGGCCTCGCCGATGCCGGCACCAGCGGTGCAGGCACCGGTGGCCGCCGCCGCCGATGTGGACCCGGAAAAGGAACAGCGCCGTCTGGCGTTGGCACAGCAGCGGGAAGCGCTGCTGCTGTGCGCGCGCCAGTATGGGGAAGCTGCCGCCGCGCTGCGCGACCTGATGGATCTGGTCCCGCGCGATCCCGTCACCTCCCGCGACCAATCCGCTGCTTTGTCACGCGCACTGCTGGACAAGATGCTGGTGGAAGGCGACATCAACATTCGCCTGCTCAGCGAAGGTGCGGGCGATCGCGCCTCGGCTCACGCCCTGAATGTGGCCATCATCTCGATGCTGCTGGGCCGTGCCTTCGGCCTGGGCAATGAAGATCTGATGGACCTCGGCCAGGGCGCCTTGCTGCATGACGTGGGCAAGCTGGAACTGACGCCGCGGTTCCGCCATCGGGACGACAGCTTCACCGGCGCCGAAGTGCAGGCCTATCAGCAGCACGTGGCCAAGGGCGTGGTGCTGGCGCAGAAGATGGGCGTGGGCGCCGCACCGCTGCTCATCATTGCTCAGCATCATGAGCATGCCGATGGCAGCGGGTTCCCGCAGCATCTGAATGCCGACCGCATGAGCATCCTGGCCCGCATCGTGGCCCTGGTGAACCGTTTTGACGGCCTGTGCAATCCGTTGATCGCGGCCAAGGCCATGACGCCGCATGAAGCGTTGTCGCTGATGTTCGCGCAGGGGCGCAGCCGTTTTGACGCCACCATGCTCAATGCCTTTATCCGCATGATGGGGGTGTATCCGCCGGGCTCTGCGGTGCAGTTGACCGACGATCGTTATGCCTTGGTGGTGGCGGTGAATTCGTCCCGCCCGCTCAAGCCCAGGGTGATGGTGCACGACGCCAAGGTGCCGCGTGAAGAGGCGCTGATCCTCAATCTGGAAGAACTGCCCGACCTCGGCATCCGCCGCAGCCTCAAGCCGCAACAGCTACCACGTGCATCGATGGAGTATTTGTCTCCTCGCGGCCGCATTGCCTATTTCTTCGAACCTGCGACGCCAGCGCAGCCCCGGGAGCTGGCGGCGTGAGTCCGCGTCGTCCTGTTCGCGGCGCCACGCTGGTGCCGGGCCCGGTGGCGGAGGCGTCACCCCCCATGCCGGCCGCGCCACTCAACCCGGCGTTTCTGCGCTTGATCGATGGTCTGCAGGAAGCCGTCTGGCTGATCTGTGCCCGCACGCATGCGGTGGTGGCGGTGAACGCCGCCTCGCGTCATCTGCTGGGCATGGACGCCAGGGACCTGATCGGCAGCAGCATCGAATCCCTGGCCTCCACACCGGAAGACGCCCTGTTCTGGATGGATGCCGCCATCGGCCGCCGCGAGCCGCTGCACACGGACACGATGATGCGCCATGCGGATGGCCGCATGCTGTGGGTGTCGCGCCGCATCAGCCATGTGCCGCAGCAGGAGGGCCACGGCCTGTGGCTGGTGGCCATGCGTGACCAGACCCAGCAGCGCCATCACGACGAAGAGCGCGAAACCCTGCTGGCCGAATTGCGTGCCACGCTGGAATCCACGGCCGACGGCATTCTGGTCACCGACCTGGCCGGGCGCATCCGCAGCTTCAACCAGCGGCTGGCATCGTTGTGGGGCATTCCCGAAGACCTGCTCAACGAACGGAATGACGAGGCCGTTCAGGCCTGGATGCGCCGCAGCGTGCTGGACGGCCAGGCCTATGCGGTGCGGCTAACCGCCATCCAGGAATCACCGCTGCTGCACACCAGCGACAACATCAAGCTGATTGACGGCCGGGTGCTGGAGCGGGTGTCGCTGCCGCAATGGAGCCGTGGTCGTCCGATCGGCCGGGTCTATTCCTTCCGCGATCTCAGCGAAAAGCTGGCGGCCCGCCAGCGCATCGAGGAGCTGTCCCACAACGACATGCTCACCGGCCTGCCCAACCGCCGCGCGCTGCTGGAGCGGGTGGACTATGCGCAGGCCATGGCGCGCCGTGAAACCTCGCCGTTTGCGCTGCTGAATGTCGACCTGGACCGCTTCAAGCAAATCAACGACACGTTGGGGCATTCCTATGGTGACCGCGTCATCAAGGAAGTGGCCCTGCGGCTCAAGGAGTCGCTGCGCGAGGTGGATACCGTTGCCCGCCTGGACGGGGATGAATTCGCGCTGCTGATCCATCAGGCGGATGCCCGCGGGGCGGAACATGCCGCGCGGCGGGTGCAGGAAGCCATGTCCCGGCCGTTCAGTTTCGACACGCTGAGCTTCACGGTCACCTGCAGCATCGGCATCGCCCTGTTCCCCGGCGACGGCGCCAGCGCCGACGATCTGCTGGCCAGCGCCGAACGCGCCATGCACTGGGTGAAGGAGAGTGGGCGCAGCGCCTTCCGCTTCCATCAACCCCGCAAGGATGTGGACCTGCTGTCGCGCATGCGGCTGGACCATGCCATGCGCCGGGCGCTGCAGGAGCAGGAGTTCCGGCTGCACTTCCAGCCCCAGATTGCGGTGGGCAGCGGCGCGTTGATCGGTGCGGAGGCCCTGATCCGCTGGCGCGATCCGCATCGCGGCGATGTGCCTCCATCCGAATTCATCCCGGTGGCCGAGGAGAGTGGCTTCATCGTCGCCATCGGGCAATGGGTGCTGCAGCAGGCGGTGGACCAGGCCGCGCACTGGCTGCGCCAGGGCCTGCGGGTGCCGGTGGCGGTGAACGTGTCGGCCGTGCAATTCCAGCAGCCGCAGTTTGTGGACACCGTGGCCCAGGCGCTGCGCGCAGCGCAATTGCCGCCGGAGCTGCTGGAGCTGGAACTGACCGAATCGGTGCTGCTGCGTGATGCGGACGAAGCCTTGCATCGCATGCAGGCGCTTTCCGAGCTGGGTCTGCAGCTGGCCATCGATGACTTCGGTACCGGCTATTCCAGCCTGGGGTATCTCAAGCGCTTCCCCATCCAGCGCCTGAAGGTGGACCGCAGCTTCGTGAAGGGACTGCCCGGCGATGCCAGCGATGAAGGCATCGTGAATGCCATTGTGCAGATGGGCCGGGCGCTGAATCTGAAGGTGATCGCCGAAGGGGTGGAAACCGAGGCGCAACTGAACTTCCTGGCGCGCTGCGGCTGCCATGAGTATCAAGGCTTCCTGTGTGCACCGGCCCTGGACCCGCGCACATTCGAACACCGGTTCAAGCCCACGGAGGCCATCCCCGCAAAGACGGTGGCTGCCGTCAAGGCGGGCACGGCCGTGCAGGCGGTCGGCGCCAGCCCGACGGTCCGGCTGGTCCGCGGCGCCTGAGGGCACAATGCACGCATGTCCGCCGCTACTCGGCGGACTGGAGACAAGCGTGCTCTACAAATTCAAATCCAAGGCCGGGGCCGATGTGCTCATGCTGCAGGCCCACTTTGACCAGGCCCTCCAGGCGCTGGGTCGTGAGCCGGCGCCACAAGGCATCTTCCAGGCCGCAGACCTGCCCGCCCTGATTCAGACCGGCGAATCCGCCATTCAGGCGGAACAGGACGCCCATGAGCGGGCCAAGGCCGAGGCGCAGGCAGAGGGCCGCAAGCCGCCTCCCGCGCCGGAGGTCGCGTTGCGCCAGCGCCTGTGGCCGCTGCTTGAGCTGATGCGGGCGGCCTCGTCCGCCCATACCGATGTGGTCTGGGGCGTCTGAGTGGAACCGACGCTGATCCTCGCCATACGCCATGGAGAAACCGCCTGGAACCGCGAAGGGCGCCTGCAAGGCCATCTGAACCTGCCGCTCAATGACCTGGGTCAGGCCCAGGCGCAGCGCCTGGGGGCGGCTCTGGCCGACCAGACGATCCATGCGGTCTACGCCAGTGACCTGGACCGTGCACACGCCACCGCCCGCGCCGTGGCCGAGCCGCACGGGCTGGTGGTAACCACCGACCCGCGCCTGCGTGAGCGCAGCTTTGGCCGCTTTGAAGGGCGCTTGTGGGCCGACATCGAGGCCGAGGCGCCGGAGTCCGCCCTGCGCTGGCGCCAGCGGGATCCGACCTTCGAGCCGCCCGGCGGCGAAAGCCTCACCACTTTCTATGCCCGCTGCGTCGAGGCCGCGTCCGCGATTGCCGCAGCGCATGCCGGGCAGACGGTGGCGCTGGTGGCCCATGGGGGTGTGCTGGACTGCCTCTACCGAGCGGCCACACGGGTGGATCTGCAGGCGCCGCGCAGCTGGGTGCTGGGCAATGCCAGCATCAACCGGCTGCTGCACACGCCACAAGGGTTCAGCCTGGTGGGCTGGAACGACGACCATCATCTGCAGGGCCTCGCGCTGGATGATCCTGGAGTGCCGGGCTTCATGCCCAGGAACGAGCCGGCCCGCGCCTGAGCCTGAGCCTCAGCATGACCGCCGAGGCCCAGGTCATTCATTGACCTGGCAAGCCCGATGTTCCTGCTGCTGATCGGGCTGGAATGCTGGATCGGCAGACACAGCGGCACGGCTCAATGACGCCATCAGCAGCACCGGCCAGCGCATGCTGAGCCCGGTGATGGGGGAGGAACTGCCGCAGGAGCCGTGCGTGTACGGTATCTGCGAAGTGCTGGCCCCCTGGAATCCCCTGGTGGCCAATTGGCAGGTCTACGGCAAGCTGCTGACAAATCCACGGTCACTGCCGCGATGGCAAGACCGTTTGCGTTTGTGAGGGGGCGCCCGCGCATTGGGTGCCGGGTTCGGTGCGCGTATGGCGCACGGCTATGACCCCCACAGTCGATTGCTATTCGACCCCGAGGTTTCCCTAACGCACGTAATCATTGGATCGCCAATCTTCTTTGTCGTATTGACTGGCACTGCCCTCTTTTTATGGCATGCCCACCCGCCGGGGGCCATCGCCCGGATCGCCGTATTGATGGGGCTTCTGGGCTGTCAGGCCCTAATGGCACGGGGCCTGATGCATTCACCGATTCCCTAGCCGATAACTGTTGCAATTTCGCGTCGGCCACACTGAGGGCGTTCCACGCACTTCTATACTCCGCACACTCTGCAGTACGCCCTTCGCGCCATTCGCGACAACTTTCTCCAACAGATGAAGGTGAATATGAAGAAGATTGCCATTGCTGCTGCCGTTGCGGCACTGTCCGCCCCGGCTTTTGCCCAGAGCTCCGTCACGCTGTGGGGGCGTATCAACACCTCCATGGAGTCCCAGAAGACCGGCAACGGCGATCGCGTCTCGGTGCTGCAGAACAACGCTTCGCGTCTGGGCTTCAAGGGCACCGAAGATCTGGGTGGCGGCCTGAAGGCCAGCTTCGCCCTGGAGCACGGCCTGAATTCGGACAACGGTGTCTCCACCGGTGGCTCGCAGTTCTGGAACCGCGAAGCCAGCGTGCAACTGGCAGGTGACTTCGGTGCCGTGCGCCTGGGCCGCTGGACCAACGGCAGCTACTACGCCACCGCCGACTACGTGTCCATGCACAACCATGACACCGGCACCTCGTCCGATGCGCTGTATTCCGGCGTGGGTTTCTTCACCCCGAACGGCAATCCCCAAAGCAACAAGATCGCCTACTTCACGCCCAACGTGGAAGGCTTTAATGCCGAGCTATCCCTGCATGCTGGCGAAGGCGTGGACAAGCGTGCCTACGATGTGGCGCTGAACTACGACCAGGGCCCTCTGCACCTGGGTGCCGGCTACACCAAGCAAGGCAGCGCCAATCAGTACGCCGTGCGCGCACTGTATGAACTGGGCCCGTTCACCTTCGGTGGTTATGTCCAGCGCGAAGACAGCGGCACGCCGCAGTCCCTGGGCGCCAAGGAAACCCGCACCATCGGTCGCCTGTCCGGCATGTATACCGTGGGCCAGTCGGAATTCCACCTGAACGTGGGCGGCACCAAGGCCGGTGGCTACTCCTTCAATGGTGGTCGCAACGGCGGCAAGCAATACACGCTGGGCTACAACTACAACCTGAGCAAGCGCACCAAGCTGTATGGCTTCTACACCGCTGTGGACGCCACCACCGCCAACAAGGCTGACGACTTCAACTCGTTCGCCGTCGGCATCCGCCACAACTTCTGATCATGCGGCGGGCTGAGCGCCCGCTGGTCCTGGCACGCTCGGACAGCGTCCGAACGATGGGTCCGGGGCCTGATCAGCAAAAAGGCGCCTCCGTGTGGGGCGCCTTTTTTTGGTTCATCGCCGATCTCCGGGGAACGCAGCCCGGATCTTGAGGAAGAAGTAGTCGTCATCACGGTAGCCATAGGCCATACGTTTGATGACCTTGATTTTGTTGTTAATGCCCTCGACGAGGTTGGTTCCTAAGGGCCATCGGCAGTGGGACAGGATGCCAGGCAGATAAGTCTTGAGGTTGCGAGCGAACGCCTTGAGCGGCTCAATCCGGCTTCGCATGGCCCTGTCGTACCACTGCTTCCAGAATCGCTCGGCGTATCCGCTGTGCCGGTAGTCCCACAGCGTCTTGAGGTCGTCCTTCATGACATAGACCGTGAAGAGCGCCTTGTTGGCCTTGAGCATGTCCCTCAGCCGCACCAAGTCCTGCGGGCGGGTCACGTTCTGAAGGTTACGCGCCAGCAGCCAGCGTGAGCCCTTGATCAGCTTGCGTGCAGCCTTGTTGTGCCTGAGCTTGTTGGCCTGATCCACACGGACCCGATCAATCACTTGGCGACCGTACTTGGCGACGACGTGGAACAGCTCGTACACGATCTTGGCGTGCGGGCATTGGGCGCGAACCTCTTCGGCGTAGCGGTGCCCCTGGTGGATGGCGAACTCGTCCATCGCGATCCCTCTCACGCCAGCAAGATCGATGGGTCCAAGGGCTCGCTGCAAATGCCGCTTGTCGATCCTCTCTTGACCGCGGTCCATGACAGCCCGAAGAACTGGGCTGCGTGACGGATCGACATCACCTTGCACAGCCGCGCCACGCTCTGGGCCAGCCGCACGGTCACCCTCGAATACGGCTCCAGCCAGCACAACTGCTCCAGCTTAGGGCCACATCGTGGGCACAGCACACGCACCCTGGGCACGACAAGCTCGACTGGAACATCGAACAGCGGCAGGTCTCTGACTCGGCGCGTCTGCAGGTCGTGGACTGACTGGCACCACCCTCCGCAGGCGCTGCAGCGATGTCCTGTCCGCCTGGCCGGGCGTAAATGGATCACGCACCAGGTCACGCCTGCTTGGCAGACCTCCTCGTCATGGTCAATCTCGTAGCCTTCCCAGGCGCTCGAGCCGAGCAATACACTGGGTTGCGGCCATGGCTGCCCCCTATTGGGCAGAGTATAGACAGCTTCAACTTAGCAGGTCAGGCGCCTCCGCGTCCCGTTATTCCCCGAACTTCGGCGAAGAACCTAACAAAATCGAGCAGGCCCTGGCCAGGCTGGTGGACCTGCCGAGGGCGAACAGCCGGAGAACCTGTTGCTGCGCTTCGATCCCGCCGGCGGCGTGCCTATGCTGGTGGCCTGCTTGTGGTCGCGCTGGGTCGGCGCTGATGGCGAAGAGTTTCTGTCCTTCGCGGCGATCACAGACGAGGCGCCGCCGGAGGTCTCGGCCGCCGGTCATGACGGCTGCGTCGTGCCGATCAAAGCCGAGGACATCGACGCCTGGCTGACCACGGCCGGCGCTGACCCGGCGAGCCTCTACGCGGTCCTGGATGACCGCAAGCGGCCGTACTATGAACACCGGCTGGCAGCCTGAAAAGCGCTTGCGCATC
The DNA here is from genome assembly GCF_026625885.1 of Roseateles sp. SL47. Classification (NCBI taxonomy): domain Bacteria; kingdom Pseudomonadati; phylum Pseudomonadota; class Betaproteobacteria; order Burkholderiales; family Sphaerotilaceae; genus Roseateles; species Roseateles sp. SL47. The sequence continues at coordinate 1,695,145 of NZ_CP113068.1, forward strand.
TCGACGCCTTACATTAAAGTAAGGCGCATCAGGAGTTCAATGCATGACCACCGCAACCATCTCATCCAAAGGCCAGATCACGATCCCCGCCGACGTTCGGCATGCCCTGGCAGTTGATGCTGGCGATCGGGTGGAGTTCGTCCAGATCGAGCCCGGCCAGTACCTGTTCGTCGCTGCAAATCGTTCGGTGACGGAGTTGAAGGGCATGTTCGGCAAGCCGTCCAAGGTCGTCTCCATCGAGGACATGAACCTGGCCATTGCATCTCGTGGAGCGTCGGCACGATGATCGGCCTGGATACCAACGTGATGGTCCGATACATCATGCAGGACGACGTCAAGCAGGCCGCAAAGGCCACCAAGCTGGTCGAGGGCCTGTCTGCGACAGCGCCAGGCTTCATCACCCTTGTGTCGGTTGTCGAGCTGGTGTGGGTGCTGTCGTCGAGCTATGACTTGAGCCGGGCGCAGGTTGCCCAGGCGCTGGCGGTCATCCTCCGATCCAAACAACTCATCGTGGACCAGGCCGAGCATGTTGTTCGCGCGCTGCGCGCCTTCAGCGCGGGGAATGCGGATTTTGCGGACTGCTTGATCGAGCGCATGGCCGCATCAGCAGGCTGTGCGCAGACGATGACGTTCGACACTGCCGCCGCGAAGACTGCCGGCATGACGCTGATTCAGTAAGGAAAGGCGTGTTCGAAGCAGATCATCAGCATCGAGAAGGCGTGGCTTCGGGGGCTGGTGTCACTTCGCGACGGAAGTTCAATGGCTGTTCATGCGACCTCAGACGCTCACGCCAGGAATCTAGTCATCTACGGCGAGTCTGACTTGCCGGGACAGACGGACATGATGGCGATGTCTGCAGGGCGGCACCGAGTACGTCCTGACAACATTCAACGCTGTGAGCGGCTCATCGCGCTCGGCTATTCGTCGAACAGCTGACCCGCCTGGCGCGGTGGGGCCACACCCAGATGGCGGTAGGCCGCCAGCGTGGCGATGCGTCCTCGGGGCGTGCGCTGAAGAAAGCCCTGCTGGATGAGATAGGGCTCGATCACGTCTTCAATGGTGCCCGGCTCTTCACCGATGGCCGCCGCCACGTTGTCCAGGCCCACCGGGCCGCCGTCAAAGCGATGCACCACCGCCTCCAGCAGCTTGCGGTCCATCAGGTCAAAACCTTGGGGGTCCACATCCAGCATGGCCAGGGCTTTTTCGGCCATCGGGATGGTGATGGTGCCGTCGCCCTTCACATCGGCATAGTCCCGCACCCGGCGCAGCAACCGGTTGGCGATCCGCGGTGTGCCACGAGAGCGGCGGGCCACTTCCAGTGCGCCGCCCGCTTCAATGGGCGCACCCAGCAAGGCGGCCGACCGGGTGACGATGCGCTGCAACTCCTCAGCGGTGTAGAACTCCAGCCGGGCGACGATGCCAAAGCGGTCCCGCAGCGGGTTGGTGAGCATGCCCGCCCGGGTGGTGGCCCCCACCAGGGTGAACGGTTGCAGATCCAGCTTGATCGAACGGGCGGCCGGGCCTTCGCCGATCATGATGTCGATCTGATAGTCCTCCAGTGCGGGGTAGAGGATTTCTTCAACAACCGGCGACAGCCGGTGGATCTCGTCAATGAACAGCACGTCATTGCGTTCGAGATTGGTCAGGATGGCGGCCAGGTCCTTGGGTTTTTCCAGCACCGGGCCGCTGGTCTGGCGCAGGTTCACGCCCAGCTCCGCCGCGATGATGTGGCTGAGCGTGGTTTTGCCCAAGCCCGGCGGGCCGAACAGCAGCACATGGTCCAGCGCCTCGCCGCGCTTGCGGGCGGCGCCGATGAAGATTTCCAGCTGTTCACGGGCCTTCGCCTGGCCGACATATTCGTCCAGCAGCTTCGGACGCAAGGCCCGTTCGATGGCGTCTTCGTTGGGCGACGCCGGATGGGCGCTGATGAGCCGCGCCTGCTGAGGGGCGGGGGTGAAGTCGTCGGTCTGGATGCTCATGGCCGCTTCAGTCCGTCAGGAGAGATGTTTCATGGCCAGCTTGATGCCGTCGCTGACCGACACATCGGCCGGCAGGCTCTTGAGCGCGGCGCCGGCTTCCTTCTCGCTGTAGCCCAGGGCCACCAGCGCTTGCAGGACGTCCGCATGGTTGTCGTTGGCTACGGTCACCGGCAGGGCCAGGTCCGGGCCCAGCTTGCCCTTGAGTTCCAGCAGCAGCCGCTCGGCCGTCTTTTTACCAATGCCCGGCACCTTGACCAGCCGGCCGGCTTCCTGCCGGGACACCGCCTGCGCCAGCTCCGGCACCGACATGCCGGACAACAGCGACAGCGCCATCTTCGGGCCGACGCCGCTGATCTTGATCAGCAAGCGGAAGGTGTTGCGTTCTTCGGCCGTGAGGAAACCAAACAGGACGTGGGCATCTTCCCGGATGGAGAGATGGGTGAGCAGGCTGGCCCGCTCTCCCAGGGCCGGGAGATTGAAGAAGGTGCTCATGGGCACGTCGACTTCATACCCGACGCCCTGGACGTCGATGAGGATCTGCGGGGGCGATTTTTCCGCGATGACGCCGGTCAGTCTGCCGATCATGTCGGCATTATCCGCGCCCGACGTGCGTGCCTTGTCAGTTGCGGCCGAACAGGCCCAGGCGCTGGGCTTCCAGCGCCGCTTCGGCGCGGGAGCTCACATTGAGCTTGCGGTAGATCTGCTTGACGTAGTCGGCAATGGTGTGGCGCGACAAGCCCAGCTGCACGCCGATTTCCGGCAGGGTGAAGCCTTTGGCCACGCGCAGCAGCACTTCGGTTTCCCGGTCGGTCAGGGAGACTTCATGCAGCACGGCAGCGGCCTGCGGGCGGCGCTGGGAGGTGAAGTAGGCGATGACCTTGCGGGCAATGCTGGGCGACAGCGGCGGCTCACCCTGGCTGATGCGCTGCAGTTGTTCCACCAGCAGTTCGCGCGATTGCTCCTTGAGCAGGTAGCCAAAGGCACCCGCCTGCAGAGCCGGGAACAGATGTTCGTCGTCATCATGGATGGTGACGATCACCGACTGCACCTCGGGCTGTTTTTCCCGCAGCGCGGTAATCACTTCGACGCCGGAGCCATCCGGCAAGCCCAGATCGAGAAGCGCCAGAGTGAAACGCTGGCTGTTGACCTGCTGCAGGGCGTCCTGCACCCGGGAGCATTCGGTGACCACCGCGTTGGCAAAGACCTGTTTGATCAGGACCTTCAACCAGGCACGGATTTCGGGAATGTCTTCGAGCAGGAGGATGTGATTCATGGCGCTCGATTCTTGCTCAATTTCCAGGAGGGACAACCCAGATGCAGACGCAATGGGCCCCGATGCAACACTACGGCTTTCTTGGCGGCATGCCTACCCCAATCGCTCGCCCGTGCCGTCCGACGTGGGTAAAGCGTCACGGTGGTGGCCCCCCCAAAGGTGGGGAATGAGAGAGAAATGGAAGAGAGGCCGCGCCACCATTGATCACAAGGGAATGGTCAACCGAATCACCGTGCCCCAGCCCGGGCCGGATTCCACCAGACATTGACCATGCATTTGCTTGGCACGCGACTTCATGCTGGCCATGCCGTGTCCCTTGTCCAGGCGACCTTCCAGTTCCAGCGGAATGCCTTGGCCGTTGTCCTGAATCACCACCGAGAAATAACCGTCCTGGGCCGAACATCCCACCACGCAATGGGTGGCACCACTGTGTTTGATGATGTTGCTCACGGCTTCGCGCAGGATGCGGGTGGTCTGCACATAAGCGCGGGCCGGGAAGGTGTGTTCAATGTCTTCGGCCGGCGATTTCCATTCCGCCAGGATGTTGGCCTGTGCCAATCGCGAGACGACTTCCGCCCGCCAATCGCCCAGGGCATCCAGCAGTTGCACCGGCTTGCCGGTGAGCCCACGCACCGACAGGCGCATTTCCTCCAGGGCCTCACGGGCCAGGGTGGAGATGCGGTCCGATTCGCTGGTGTGCACGATGGTGAGCAGCTTGGCGCCCAGGTCGTCATGCAGGTCGGCGGCGATCCGTTTGCGTTCGCGCTCGGTGACCTGCTCCAGCTTGGCCTCGGCGACCTGGTCGAAATGACGCTCCAGTTCCGCAATGCGTTCCTGCATCCGCAGTTCACCCTGTAGCACCTGCAGTTCTGCCTGGGTCAGCGCGCGTGAAAACTCGCGGACCCGCTGCAACCCCAGGCCGATGAGGCACAGCGCTGCCAGCACGCTGGTCAGCCCCCGCCCGGGCAGCAGCCAGGCGGCGAGCACCGCCAGGTCCCCAGTGGCGAGCAGCGCGCAGGTCACGATGAAGTCGGTGCGCGGGTATCGCTCTTCCAGTGTCGGCAAGAACATGTCCTGCCACAGATGCCAGACATGCCAACCCATGGCCACCAGCAATTGCCCGCCCAGCCACCAACTGGCCAGCAGGGCCAGCGTGGCCGGGGGGATGGGCAGCAGCAGGGCCAGCGGCAGCATGACGGCCTGCAGCAGCAGCACGCGCCGCAGACGTCGGTCCTGTCGGCGCACCCGACGCAAGAGATATTGAACCGCCATCCAGACCAGCCAGGGCCCCAGCACCAGGGCCACGGCCGACGGCCATGGCGTGTGCGGCGCCGCGCCGATCAGCAGCACCCAGCCCACCATCAGGCCGGCCAGCCAGCCGATGTGGCGTTGGGCACGGCGCTGCCAGATCAGCAGCCCCAAGACCAAAGCCAGGCTCAGCACCATCGCATTGAGACCGCCCATCAGCCAGTCCAGCGGGTGGGCATGGGCCATCACCAGCGGCGAGGACTGGGGGAGCAGGGGGGCCGCCTGGACCGGGGCGCTGGACAGACCCAGGACGCCAATGACGCTGGGCAGCACTGTCATCGCGCGGGTCGGGAGGGGCATGGCTGAGGAGGGGGCGGGGGCGACGAATGTCTGGAATCGAGGACCGTCGTTTGCTGGGATGCGGTGCATGAAGATGATTGTGCAGGTCGAAACGCACACCAAGGCGCGCGCGGGCGACAATAGCGTGCTTACCCCCCCTGAATACGGAGCTTCGGCCGTCTTGAACCTGCGCCACGCCTTCACCCCTGTAGACAACCAACGGCTCTCGCACCTGTGCGGCAGTCTGGATGAGCACCTCCGTGCCATCGAGGTGGGTCTGCATGTGCGGATCAGCCATCGAGCTGAACACTTCCAGATCGAGGGCGACAAGCCCGCTGTACAACGCACGCTGAGCCTGCTGGAAGCGCTCTATGCCCGAGCGGATCGTCCCATCGCTCCGGAGAGCCTGCGGCTGGCGATTGTGGAGGCGGCGGGTGACGTCAGCGCCCCCAATGCGGATGCCAACGGCGCGGGCGGCGGTGGCGCGGATGGCGGTGTGGTGCTGCGCACGCGCCGTGCCGACCTGGCGGGCCGCACGCCCAATCAACATCAGTACCTGCGGCAGATCCTCTCGCACGACATCAGTTTCGGCCTCGGCCCGGCCGGTACCGGCAAGACTTTTCTGGCGGTGGCCTGCGCGGTGGATGCGCTGGAGCGTTCGTCAGTCCAGCGCATCATCCTCACCCGCCCGGCGGTGGAGGCGGGGGAGCGGCTGGGGTTCCTGCCCGGTGACCTGGCGCAAAAGGTCGACCCGTATCTGCGGCCGTTGTACGACGCGCTGTATGACCTGATGGGTTTTGACCGTGTCACCAAGGCCTTCGAGAAGGGGCAACTGGAGATTGCGCCGCTGGCCTTCATGCGGGGACGCACGCTCAACCATGCCTTTGTCATTCTGGATGAGGCCCAGAACACCACACCGGAACAGATGAAGATGTTCCTCACCCGCATTGGCTTCGGCAGCAAATGCGTGGTGACTGGAGACACCAGCCAGATCGACCTGCCGCGCGGCATGGTCAGCGGGCTGGTGGATGCGCAGCGGGTGCTGGAGGGGGTGGAAGGCATTGCCATGACCCGCTTCACACGGGCCGATGTGGTGCGGCATCCGTTGGTGGCGCGCATCGTCCAGGCTTATGAGGAACGCCAGTCCGCACGGCAGTTGCAGGAAGCCCAGGAGGCGCGGGACGCTCGCGGCCAGGCGGCCGCAGCGGCTCGGGCAGCAGGGGCCCAGGCAGCGGTGGCGCATCGAGCCACGGCGGCAGAAACGGAGACAGTCATACCCGCAGCAGCAGAACCAGCGGCTGCGAAGAGGGCTGCAAAGACGGCTGCAAAGACAGCTTCAAAGAGGGCTGCGAAGGCACCTGCGAAGACGGCTACGAAGACGCCTGCGAAGGCGGCTGCACAGACCACCAGAAAGACGGCCGCCAAGACAGCAGCGAATACGACTACCAAGCCAGCCGCTAAGACAGCCGCTAAGACGGTGTCCCAGCCCGCCGCGAAGACGAACGCAGGGGTGATTGCCCCTGCAGCAACCCGGGCAGTCAAGAAGCGAGCGACTCCTGCGTCAACATCCACCGGCCAGGGCCGAGCAACAGCCGCCACGCCCAGACCCGTCCAGGCGCCAGCCAAGGCCGCCGGGTCACGTGCAGGCACTTCGAGCCGCAAGGGAGGCGGGAAGCGATGAGTCAACCGGACCTGAGCCTGTCCCTGCAGTTTGCAGACCCGCGCCACAAGGCGCTGCTACCGCGTCACAAGGTGATGCGTTGGATGCGTGCAGCGCTGGAGTTGCCCGGCGAGATGACGGTGCGGATCGTGGATGCCGAGGAGGGCCGCAGCCTGAACCTCGAATATCGGCAGAAGGACTACGCCACCAATGTGCTGACGTTTGACTACACGCATGAACCGGTGGTCGCCGCCGATCTGGTGATCTGCGCCGAGGTGGTGGAGCGGGAGGCGCGTGAGATGGGCCTGGACCTGACGGCGCACTACGCCCACATGCTGGTGCATGGCACCTTGCATGCGCAGGGCTACGACCATGAAGAGGATGACGAGGCCCAGTGCATGGAGGCCCGCGAGACGGAGATCATGCTGGCGCTCGGATTTGCTGATCCATATCGCTGAGCCCCCCAGTCGCTTCGCTCCTGCCCCCGAGGGGCGCAGTCGTTTGTTGGCCCCCCAGTCGCTCGCGCTCCTGCCCCCAAGGGGCGCCACCCGGCGGCCTGGCAGCGCCAGTTCCGCGGGTGTGGCTAGGTAAGCCCCGGCGCGGGGCGAGTGGTGGTGGGCAGTGCGGGGTTAGTTGGAGGTGCCGAGGTAGCGTTTGCGCCAGAAGAAGGCGCCAAGGCCGACGGCCAGGCCGGCCATGAGGGCGACCGCTATCCAGAAGCCCGTGGCCTGGTGGATCAGGGGCAGGTTGTCGAAGTTCATGCCAAAGACGCCAGTGATCAGGTTCAGCGGCAGAAAAATGGCCGTCAGCACCGTCAGCGTCCGCATGATGTTGTTGGTGCGCTCACCCGTCAGCGAGAAATGCATCTGGACGGACGTCTCGGCCGAACTCTCCAGCCGGCGAACGTGCGTCAGCACCCGCTCCACATGCTCCAGCACATCCCGCGAGCGCACGCGCAGCAATTCCCGCTCGCGTTCTTCCTGCTCGCTGCGCATCGGCCACTCTCCCAGCGCATCAATCCATTCCTGCACCGCACTGCGCTGGTCTTCACAGATGTCTTCCAGACGTGAGAGCGTGTCCCGCGCCACCAGCACCACATTCCAGTCCCGGAAATGACTGCGGCGGTCCAGCAGCAGTTGCTGCAGGGTCGTCAAATCACGGGTCAGCAGCCGGCGCAGGTCCAGATAGCTGTCCACCATGTGGTTCACCATGCGCAGCATCAGTTCCGCCGGACTCGTCGGCAGCCGGGTGCTGCCTCGCACATCCCGCCCTTCCTGCTGCGCGCCCAGCTTCGACGCAAAATAGTCCCGCAGCGAGCACTCGCCCGGATGCACCGTGATCAGCACCCGGTCAAACACCGCAAAGCCCACCGGGCTGGTGTCGATCGATTTGAAGGCCCGGTCGGCCGAAGCCACCGTGTGAGGGGCCTCGTCCGCCGTCGGCGCGCCACCATTCCCGCCCCCGCCCCCGCCCCCACCCGGTCCACCCGGCAAAGACCCCGGCAGCGCCGCCAGACGACGGAACACCATCAGGTCATACCAACTGGTGTAGTCAAAGTGGGACGGCAACTGCTGGTTCAGCAGATCCGAGATGTGCAGATCCAGCAGCTGCGCGCCGGTCCAGTGCTGCAGGCGCTGCTGCATGGTGGGCAACTGGAGCTCAAACTCCCGGCGCGGCATCCCAATCCAGAGGAAGCCCTGCGCCGGCAGGTCATGCGGCAGCTCGGACAGCTCCTCGTAGATGTGCTCGCTGAGATGGAAGATGCGCATGCGCGACCGGTCTTACGCTTCCCGAATGAGGCGGGCGGCGTCCATGGCGAAGTAGGTGAGGATGCCGTCAGCCCCCGCCCGCTTGAAGGCCAGCAGCGCTTCCAGCATCACCGCATCATGGTCCAGCCAGCCGTTGGCCGCAGCCGCCTTGATCATGGCGTACTCACCACTGACCTGATAGGCAAAGGTAGGCACGCGGAATTCATCCTTGACACGGCGCACGATGTCCAGATACGGCAGGCCCGGCTTGACCATGACCATGTCCGCGCCTTCCGCCAGATCCAGGCCGACTTCGCGCAGCGCTTCGTCACTGTTGCCCGGGTCCATCTGGTAGGTCTTCTTGTCCGCCTTGCCCAGGTTGGACCGTGAACCAACGGCATCACGGAACGGCCCGTAGAAGGCGCTGGCGTACTTGGCGCTGTAGGCCATGATGCGCGTGTGGATATGCAGGTCGCCTTCCAGCGCGTTGCGGATGGCGCCAATGCGACCGTCCATCATGTCACTGGGCGCCACGATGTCCACACCCGCCTGGGCCTGGACCAGCGCCTGCTGGGTCAGCAGGTCCACCGTGCGGTCGTTCAGGATGTAACCCTGCTCATCCACCACACCGTCCTGGCCGTGGCTGGTGTAGGGGTCCAGCGCCACGTCGGTCAGCACGCCCAGTTCCGGGAAGTGCTGCTTGAGCGCGCGCACCACCCGGGGGACCAGCCCGTCCGGATTGGTGGCTTCGATGCCGTCCGGCGTCTTGAACTGCGCCTCGATGGCGGGAAACAGCGCCAGCACCGGAATGCCCAGCTTGACGCATTCCTCGGCCACCGGCAGCAAACGGTCCAGGCTCAGCCGGGAGACGCCCGGCATGGAGCTGATCGGCTCCACCCGGTTCTCGCCCTCGTGGACAAACACCGGGTAGATGAAGTCACTGGCGTGCAGGCGGTGCTCCCGCACCAGGGCGCGGGTGAAGGCGTCCCGACGCAAACGGCGCGGGCGACTGGCGGGGTAGGGGGCTGGCAATTGCATGTTTGTCGTGAAATTTGCGAGAAATTCCACCGGTATGGGGGGACTTACGTAGAAAGACGTAGCTACGGAAATTCGACAGATCTGTTAAAGTCGCTCCTGAATGATAGCCGCACGGTTGTCATTCCCTGCTTTTCCTCCCTGAGCAGGAGCCTTAGCGTGATGACAGCGATAAGGCTTTCTAACCCCGGCTGTGAAGCCGGGGTTTTTTTTCGCCGCGTTGATAATGCACAGATGCTCTGGATCAAAGCGCTGCACATCATCTTCGTGGCCGCCTGGTTTGCCGGCCTCTTCTATCTTCCCCGCATTTTGGTGAACCTGGCCATGGTTCCTGCGGATAGCCATGCGGAACGCGAACGCCTGTTGCTGATGGGCCGCAAGCTCTACCGCTTCAGCAGCGGCCTGATGGTGCTGGCCCTGGCCTTCGGGGCCACGCTCTGGCTGTATTACGGCATCGGGCGCGGCCCTGGCAACGGCTGGATGCATGCCAAGCTGGCCCTGGTGGTGGGGGCCATCGGCTACCACCACGTCTGCCGCGCCATGCTACGTCGTTTTGAACATCTGGCGAACAAGCGCACCCATGGCTTCTATCGGGTGTTCAACGAGGTGTCGGTGCTGCTGTTTGCGGCCATCGTGATCCTCGTGGTGGTCAAGCCGTTCTGACCGGAAGCGGATCGTGCACCGGCGAAGCTCCGCCACCTGGCTCGCTCTGGGCTATTTGGTGCTGGTGATCTACGCGAGCCTGTATCCGTTCTGGCCCTGGCGCCTCCCCCCCAGCCTGCCCTGGCCCGGCATCGTGGGCCTGCCCTGGCCCCGCTATTGGATCCGGTTTGATCTGTGGACCAATGTGGTGGGGTACTGGCCGCTGGGGCTGTTGTGTTTTGCTGCCGTGCTGCGCAGCGGCAAGGGCCTGTGGCCGGCGCTGCTGCTGGTGGGGGTAGGCTTGCCGCTGCTGTCGTTTGCCATGGAGACGCTGCAGTACTTCCTGCCGGGCCGTGTGCCTTCGCTGGCGGATTTTCTCTTGAACAGCGCAGGCGCCTGGTTGGGCGGGGCCACCGCCTGGGCCTTGCATCGCTTTGGCGGGCTGGAGCGCTGGGACGGTTGGCGGGAACGCTGGTTCGTGCCGCACAGTGCCGGCGCGCTGGCCTTGCTGGCCGTCTGGCCGGTGGGCCTGCTGTATCCGGCGCCCGTGCCGCTGGGCCTGGGACAGTTGTTTCCGCGCCTGAGGGAACTGGCGGAGCAGGTGCTGGCCGGCACCCCCTGGGAACTGATGCCCGACGAATCCGTCATCGACCTGCCGCTGCCGCCGGGGCTGGAAGCCATTGCGATTGCCATGGGCTTGCTGGCGCCCTGCCTGCTGGCCCTGTCCGTGGCCCGTGCGGGCTGGCTGCGGCGGATGCTGCTGGTGGTGGGCGCGGGCTGTCTGGGTCTGGCGGCGACCGCGTTTTCCACCGTCCTGAATTTTGGGCCGGACCATGCCTGGGCCTGGTTCACCACCACCACCTGGCCGGGCTTGATGGCCGGCGCCGTGCTCGCCCTGCTGGCGGCGTTCCTGTCGCGTCGGGCCAATGCCGCCTGGGGGCTGGTGGTGTTGACCGCCCTGATCGCCCTGATGTCGGAGGCCCCCGCCGACCCCTATCTGGCGGAAAGCCTGCAAGCCTGGGAGCAGGGCCGCTTTGTGAATCTGTATGGGCTGGCGCAGTGGGTGGGCTGGTTGTGGCCGTTCGCGGCGCTGGCGTGGCTGCTGTATGGGGTGACGCAGAGCGATTCGTCGCCGTCCCCGCTGCGGTCGCGGTTGGACCTGCCCACGGCGGACGTATCGGCGCGTGACAGATCGCACACTTCAGCGGCTGGTGAAAACCCCGACCCTACAATGGCGCCATGAGCTATTACCAGCGTCACATCTTCTTCTGCCTGAACCAGCGCGAAGGCGAAAACGCCTGTGCTCAGCACGGCGCGCAGGAGGCGTTTGATCACTGCAAGAAGCGGGTCAAGGTCGAAGGCCTGGCCGGCAAAGGCGGTGTTCGGGTGAACAAGGCCGGGTGTCTGGACCGCTGTGCCGGTGGGCCGGTGGCGGTGGTGTATCCGGACGCGGTCTGGTACAGCTTCGTGGACAACACCGACATCGACGAGATCGTCGAACGCCATCTGAAAAACGGCGAAGTGGTGGACCGTCTGGTTCTTCCGGATCACGTCGGCCGTTGAGCGGAGCCGCTGCATGAATGCACAGACCCAGCGCCGGCAGGTGGCCGGACCGGCCGGCGAGATCGAATGCGCCATTGATGAACCCGTACTGGCCGAGGGCCAGTCGCTGCGCGGCGTGGTGGTGATCTGCCATCCCAACCCGACCCAGGGCGGCACGATGGACAACAAGGTGGTCCAGACGGTGGCGCGCGGGTTCCTGCAGCTGGGCTATCGCGCGGTGCGCTTCAATTTCCGGGGCATCGGGCAGTCGCAAGGCGGCTGGGATGAAGGCCGGGGTGAAGTCGACGACGCGCTGGCCGTGGTGGCGGCCTTCCGCGATGCATCGCTGCCTTTGGCTTTGGCTGGATTTTCTTTCGGGGGCTTTGTGGCGTCCCAGGCGGCTTTGCGGCTGGACACGCCAGCGGAGCGCCTGCTGCTGGTGGGCCCTGCGGCCAGCCGGTTCGGCGTGGCCACCGTTCCCGCCACCACCGTGGTGATCCACGGCGAACAAGACGATGTCGTGCCGCTCACTGCGGTGCTGGACTGGGCGCGCCCACAGGCGTTGCCGGTGATCGTGGTGCCCGGCGTCGGGCATTTCTTCCATGGGCAGTTGCCGCTGCTCAAGAACCTGGTGCTGCGCAGCTGGCATCCCGTCGGGACTGCACCCGTCTGAAGCACGCACCTGAGGACTTTTCCCGCATGAAACGATTCCTTGCCCCCTTGATGGCATTGGCCACGGGCCTGTTGACCGCCGTGGCCGCCTCTGCACAGGTGCAGCCGCCTGAGATTGCGGCGCGCAACTATGTGCTGATCGACCTGACGACGCATCAGACGCTGGCCGAGCGCGATGCCGATGCCCCGCAGGATCCGGCGTCGCTGACCAAGCTGATGACCGCCTATGTGGTGTTTGACGCGCTGAAGGCGAAGCGGCTGACGCTGGATCAGACCTTGCCGATTTCGAAGCGGGCGTGGGAGGAGCGCAAGGGCGATCCGTCGCTGATGTTCATCGATACAACGATGACACCGAAGGTGGACGAACTGCTGCGCGGGATGATCATCCAGTCCGGTAATGACGCGTCGGTGGCCCTGGCGGAAGGCGTGGCCGGGTCGGTGGAGCAGTTCGTGGCGCTGATGAACCGTCAGGCGCAGGCGTGGGGGCTGAAGAACACCAGCTTCAAGAACGTGACCGGCATCACCGAAGCAGGTCACAAGACCAGCGCGCGGGACATCGCGGTGGTCTTCGCCCATGTGATTCAGGACTTTCCGCAGTATTACGCCGACTACTACTCGAAGAAGGAATACACCTTCAACAAGATCCGCCAGTACAACCGGAACCTGCTGCTGACGCGCGATCCGACCGTGGACGGCGGGAAGACGGGTTTTACCGATGCCGCCGGTTATTGCCTGGCCGCGAGCGCGCAGCGCGATGTGCCCAACGGCAAGCGTCGTCTGCTGAGCGTGGTGATGGGCACGGCGTCCAAGGAGGCGCGCGCCACCGAGAGCCAGAAGCTGCTGAACTGGGGTTATGCAGCCTTTGATGCGGTGCGACTGTTTGACGCCAACCAGGCCATCACGACCGCGCAGGTGTGGAAGGGCACCAGCTCGGAAGCCAAGCTGGGTGCCGCAGGTGCGGTGTATGTGGCAGTGCCGCGCGGAGAAGGCGGCAAGCTGAAGACGGAAGTGCAACGGACCGACCCACTGGTGGCCCCGCTGACAGCCGGGCAACGCGTGGGGACCCTGAAGGTGACCACGTCCGGAGGCGCCACGGTGGCGGAAGTGCCGCTGGTGGTGCAGCAGGAAGTGCCGCTGGCAGGGATCTTCGGCCGCGCCTGGGATGCCATTCGCTTGTGGATCAAGTGATCGGGGCGTCCTCGTTGTTTCAGCGTTGAACGCTCAGAACGCCACCTGCGGGTGGCGTTTTGCTGTGCGTATGAAAAAGGGCGAGCCTGCCGGCTGGGGGCGGTTGACCGACGCTCAGAGGACCACGCCGGAAAGCGCAGGGCCTTTTCTCACCCACCCACCGCCCGTCATCGCGCCATCCCGCCGAACGCTGGATGCGGCCCACCGCACCAAGGTTGCCGACCATTGCCACAAGTTGATAATGAGTCACGCGTTGCACGGGAGAACCGCTGATGACCACGCCTTGGACCGAGCTGCCCTGCTATCTCAATGGCCATCTCGGCCGGCTGGGCGAAGCCCGCGTGCCGGTGATGGACCGGGGATTCCTCTTCGGGGACGGCGTGTATGAGCTGATTCCCGTGTATGGCGGGCGCCTGTTTCGCGTTCAGGACCATCTGAGCCGACTAGGTCGAAGCCTGAAGGCCCTGCGCATCGAGGATCCCTATGAGCGGGAAGCCTGGATCGATCTGTTCCGCAGCCTCATTCAGCATTTGCCCGACCACGAAGATCAGTGGATTTATCTGCAGGTGACACGGGGCGTGGCGCCCCGTGACCATGTGATGCCCAAGGACCTGGAACCCACCGTGCTGGTCTACAGCTCCCCGCAGCGCGCCTTGACGCCCGAGCAGCGCCATCAGGGGCTGTCGATGGTCACGGCACGGGACTTCCGCTGGCAGCGCGGCGACATCAAGAGCATTTCGCTGCTGGGCAATGTGCTGGCCCGCCAGATGTCCGCCGACCAGGGCGCGGATGAGACATTGCTCATTCGCGACGGCTATCTCACTGAGGCGTCCGCCAGCAATGTGTGGATCGTCCGTGACGGCGCCCTGCTGGGGCCGCCGCCGGGGGAGTTGCTGCTGGAGGGAGTGCGGGTGGGGTTGCTGGCCGAGCTGTGCGAGGAACTGGGGCTGGCCTACAACCTCTGCCCGATTGCAGAAACCGAATTGGCCACGGCCGACGAGATCCTGCTGAGTTCGGCCACGAAGGAAGTGGTGGCAGTGACCCGTCTGGACCATGAGCCGGTGGGCCATGGCGCATTACGAGGCCGGCCCGGCCCGGTGTATGCCCGGCTGTACGAGGCCTACCAACGGGCCAAGCTCTTGCAAAGTGTCTGACCATCACCAAGTAGGATGTCATCATGACCAGCGCTTTTAATGCCCCGATCCCGCCCGAACAGTCCCTGATCGAGTATCCGTCCCAGTTCCCCATCAAGGTGATGGGCGCGCATGTGGAAGGCTTTGCCGAGGCCATCGTGTCGATTGCGCGCCAGTTCGATCCCAGCTTCGATGCCTCGACCGTGGAACACCGCCCCAGCAAGGGCGGCAACTACCTCGGTGTGACCATCACCGTGACCGCCACCAGCCGGGAACAACTGGACGAGCTGTATCGCACCCTGACCACGCATCCGATGGTCAAGGTGGTGTTCTGATCCGCTGAAGCATCCCTCCTGCATCGCCTCGGCACCCGTGCCGAGGCCTCCGGTCCCGGCTGACTCAGCCTGAACCGGCCTGGCCCCTCGACAGAGACACCGCCTCAGATCGATGAGGCCTCCGCCGACAGTTGATCCGCCAGCACCTTGACCTTGGCCTTGGCGGCCACATCCCCGTTGCCCGCCGCCGCTGCGTACCAGTAGCTCGCCAGGCGCAGATCCTTGTCCACCCCCAGCCCGGTTTCGTACATCGAGCCGATGAGGTACTGAGCGCCCACATCCCCACCCTTGGCCGCTTCGCGATACCAGCGAGCCGCTTCACCCATGTCGCGCTCGGCGCCCCGGCCAAGATAGAAGGCCGTCCCCACCGCCACCTGAGCGTCCACGCTGCCGTGATCGGCCGCCTTGAGGTACCAGGACTGGGCCTGGACGAGGTCTCGGGTGCCCAGCACACCTTCTTCATAAAACTGACCGAGAGCCAGTTCGGCCCGCACCAGGCCGCGCTCGGACGCACGCTTGAGCAATTGCTGCGCGAGGGCCAGGTCCGGTCGGGCGGCTTCGCGACGCAGATGCATCATGGCCAGGTTGTAATCCCCCAAGGCCTCCCCCCGGGCCGCCAGTTCGCCGAATTGGCGCTCGGCCTGTCGCATACGTCCGCGCGCATAAGCATCCAGGGCAGTATCCAGTGTGATTGACGTCGCAGCGCGGGGCGCGGTGGCGCCACTGGTGGCTGGGCCGGAAGCCGATGAAGAGGGCGGCCCAGACATGAGTGGCCGCGCTGCAGTGGCGACCGCAGGAGCAGCCGCAACGCATGCCACCAGGCCCGCGCACAACAGCGCCCGGAGGCCCTGCGGCGCGGCGCGCCACTGCGCTGCGGCAGGGCTCGCATCCCCGCGCGTTGCCCATCGGCGGTTGGAGAATTTCGAGAATCCCAGCTTCATGATGCGCCCCGAAAGTCCAGATAAGCCGCATCCTAGTGTGCTGTCCCACAAGTTCCTACCAATGAAACCGCGTCTTTCGCGCCCGTGCTGCGTTGCGAATCCTCGCGATGCCGACGGGCATCGCTGTGGACATCCATCGGTTTCATTTTTGGCAGTGACCTGCTGGGCAGCACACTGGGCACTTCACCGCTAGCATGCTGACATGTTGATCAAGACCCTGGGCCGCGTGGACTATGCGGCCACCCTGGAGGCGATGCGCGCCTTCACCGACGCCCGCACCCCCGACACCCCCGACGAGCTCTGGCTGTGCGAGTTCGATCCGGTCTACACCCAGGGCCTCGCCGGCCAGGCGGACCATGTGCTGGCCCCCGGC
Source organism: Roseateles sp. SL47 (assembly GCF_026625885.1). NCBI lineage: Bacteria > Pseudomonadati > Pseudomonadota > Betaproteobacteria > Burkholderiales > Sphaerotilaceae > Roseateles > Roseateles sp. SL47. The sequence continues at coordinate 1,711,253 of NZ_CP113068.1, forward strand.
GGCATCCCGGTGATCCAGACCAACCGGGGCGGCCAGGTCACGTACCACGGCCCCGGCCAGGTGGTGGCTTATCCGCTGGTGGACCTCAAACGCCTGGGCATTTACGTCAAGGAATATGTGTTCCGGCTGGAGACCGCCGTGATCCAGACCTTGGAATCCGTGGGCATCACCGGGCACCGGGTGGCCGGCGCCCCCGGGATTTATGTGCGGCTGAATGATCCCGGGGCGCATGGCGCACTGTCCTTGCCGGCCGATCCGGCCGACCCCTTCAAGGGGCTGGGCAAGGTGGCTGCCCTGGGGATCAAGGTGAGCCGCCACTGCACGTATCACGGGGTGGCACTCAATGTTTCGATGGACCTGAAGCCCTTTGACGGTATCAACCCGTGCGGTTACGCCGGGCTGGCAACGGTGGACCTCGCTACACTGGGGGTTTTCACGGACTGGGCCACGGTGGCCCGGCGGTTCGGTGAGCGCCTGCAAGCGCAGCTGAGCCCCTGAGCTTCCGACGGAGCACGCCTGCCATGGCAACCGAGAACATCACGCACGAAGCAAAAAGCGCGGCCGACTATGACGCGACCGCCAAACAGAAGGCCCAGGCCAAGACGGCGCGGATCCCGATCAAGATCGTGCCCGCCGAACAGCTGAAGAAGCCGGACTGGATCCGGGTGAAGGCGGGGTCGCCGACCACCCGTTTCTACGAGATCAAGCAGATTCTGCGCGAGCACAAGCTGCACACGGTCTGCGAGGAAGCGTCCTGCCCGAATATTGGTGAATGCTTCGGCAAGGGCACCGCCACCTTCATGATCATGGGCGACAAGTGCACCCGCCGTTGCCCGTTCTGCGACGTGGGCCATGGCCGCCCCGACCCGCTGGATGTGGACGAGCCGGTGAACCTGGCCAAGACCATTGCCGCGCTGAAGCTGAACTATGTGGTGATCACCAGCGTGGACCGCGACGACCTGCGCGACGGCGGTGCCGGCCACTTTGCGGAATGCATCCGGCAGGTGCGGGCGCTGAGCCCACGCACGCAGATTGAAGTGCTGGTCCCGGACTTCCGCGGCCGCATGGACCGTGCGCTGGACATCCTGCGCGCGGCTCCGCCAGACGTGATGAACCACAACCTGGAAACTGCGCCCCGCCTCTACAAGGAAGCGCGTCCGGGGTCGGACTATCAGTTCAGCCTGAACCTGCTCAAGCGCTTCAAGGAAGAAGTGCCCAACGTGCCGACCAAGAGCGGCATCATGGTGGGTCTGGGTGAAACGGACGAAGAAATCCTGCAGGTGATGCGGGACATGCGCGCCCACAACATCGACATGCTGACCATCGGCCAATACCTGGCGCCGTCCGGCCACCACCTGCCGGTGCGTCGCTATGTGCACCCGGACACCTTCAAGATGTTCGAGGAAGAAGCCTACCAGATGGGTTTCACCCATGCCGCCGTCGGCGCCATGGTGCGCAGCAGCTACCACGCCGACCAGCAGGCCCATGCCGCGCTGGAAAAGGCGGAGCAGCAGGCCGGTGCTTTGATTCAGCAGGGATCCTGATGAACAGCGGGGGCGTCTTCTGATCCTTACTTCCGATCACCCCCACGGTCACAGCACGCTCACGCCGGAGTCCACCGCCCGGCGATGTTCTTCAGCAGCAGGTTGACCGCCGCCAGTTGGCGATTGCGGATCGACAGCAGCGATGCCTCGGCGCTGAATGCGCTGTTCTGCGCGGTGGTGACCTCCAGGAAGCTCACCGTGCCAGCCCGGTATTGATCGGTCACCAGGCTCAGGCTGCGCTGCGCCGATGCCACCGCGTCCTGCTGCAGTTGCGCCTCGCGCTCCAACCGGTCCGCCAGGATCAGGTTGTCTTCCACTTCCTGCATCGCCGTCAGCACCGTCTGCCGATACGTAGCCACCGCAGAATCCGCGCTGGCACGGGCCTGGACACTCGCCATCTTGTGTTGCCCGTTGTCAAAGATCGACAAGGCCAGCGAAGGTCCCAGCGACCAGAACAGGTTGGGCGCGCTCACCAGGTTGGACACCGTGCTGCTGCGATAGCCCCCGCTGGCTGACAGCGACAGCGTGGGATAAAACGCCGCATCCGCCACACCGATCTGGGCATAGGCCGACACCACCCTTCGCTGCGCGGCCGCGATGTCAGGCCGGCGCTCCAGCAATTGCGAAGGCACCATGCGCGGCACCGCCGGTGGCGTCGGCAGGGCGGCGTGGGTCTCCAGCTTCAGCGCGGAGGGCGGCAGGCCCAGCAGCACGGCAATCGCATGTTCCTGCTGGGCCCGGGTGGCCTGCGTTTCCAGCAACTGGGCCTGCGCGGTGCGCAATTGCGTCTGCGCCTGCAGCACGTCGCTGCGAGCCGCCACGCCGCCTTGATAGCGCGCTTCCGTCAGGGTGAGATAACGCTCATAGGCCTTCACGCTCCGGTCGTACAAGGCCTCCTGGGCCTCCGCCGTACGCAACGAAAAATAGTTCTGCGCCAGCGTGGTCTGCGCCGACAGGCGCGCCGCCGCCAGATCATCCGCCGAGGCTTGCAAGGTGGCTTGCGCACCTTCGCTGGCCAGACGCAGACGACCCCAGAGGTCCGCCTCCCAACTGGTGCTCAGCGACAACTGCGCACTGTTGGTGGGGCCGCGGCTGATCGAGCCCTCGCTGACACTGCCGTCCGGGCTGGCACTGCGGGTGCCGGTGGCGCCCAGCGACAGCGTCGGGAACAGGGCGGAGCTGCTGGCATCCATCGACGCGCGGGCACTGGCCACCTGGGCAATCGACGCCTTCAGATTTTCATTGCCGATGACGAGCCTGGCCTGCAGGTCATTGAGCACCGGGTCCTGGAACAGCGTCCACCAGGACTCCGGCACGGCTTCAGCCGTGCCCGGCTGCGCACGTTGCCACAGGTCGGTTTCCTTGTAGTCGGCCGGCGCCGTCATCGGCGGCGGCGGGTCCTGGCGGGTGATGGCACACCCCCCGAGGCCGGCCGCCAGCATCACAGCCAGCAGCAGGGTCACGGAGGAACGCGGGAAGGGAGTGGAATCAAATCGGATCTTCATGGATCTCTCAGCCCTGGAGGGACGGAGCCGCAGGCGGCTCGGAAGTCTGTGCGGATGGTGGTGGCAGGCCGGCATCATGGCCAGCAGGCCGGGCCCGACGGCGCAGGCGCTGCAACTTCTGGCGCAGACGCTCCATCAGCACAAAAACCACCGGTGTGGTGTAGAGCGTCAGCAACTGGCTCAGGATCAGCCCGCCGACGATGGCGATGCCCAGCGGCTGGCGCAGTTCAGCGCCGTCCCCGGTGCCCACCGCCAGCGGCACCGCACCAAAGATGGCCGCGAAGGTGGTCATGAGGATGGGCCGCAGCCGCAGCTTGGCCGCGCGGAAGATGGCCGCCCCCGCCGTGAGGTGCGCGGTGGTGCGCTGCCGGGCAATGGCGAAGTCGATCATCATGATCGCGTTCTTCTTCACGATGCCAATCAGCAGGATCACGCCGATCAACGCAATGATGGAGAACTCGGTGTTGAACATCATCAGGGCCAGCAGCGCACCCACACCTGCCGAGGGCAGCGTGGACAGGATGGTCACCGGATGCACCAGGCTTTCATACAGCATGCCCAGCACCAGGTAGATGGCGATGATGGCGGCACCAATGAGCAGCGGTTGCGACTGGAGCGACTCCTGGAACGCATTGGCCGTGCCGGCAAAGGTGCCCCGCAAGGACACCGGCACCCCCAGCTCGGCCATGGCGTTGTGGATGGCATCGGTGGCCTGCGACAGGGACACGCCCGGCGGCAGGTTGAAACTGATGGTGGACGCCGGTGTGCCGCCCTGGTGGTTGACCGACAACGGCGTGTTGGTGGTCTCCACCCGGGTGAAGGCGGAGAGTGGCACCTGCGCGCCGCTGCTGCTGGTCACATAGAGCTTGCGCAGCGTCTCCGGGCCCTTCAGGAACTCCGGGGCCAGTTCCATCACCACCCGATACTGGTTCAACGGGTTGTAGATCACGCCCACCTGCCGCTGACTGAAGCCGTTGCTGAGCGTGGTGTCGATGTTGCTCACCGTGATGCCCAGGCGCGCTGCCGCCTCTCGGTCGATGACCAGCGTGGTCTGAATGCCCTTGTCCTGCTGGTCGGTGTTGACGTCGGTGAGCTCCGGCAGTTGCGACAAGGCATTGCGCACCCGCGGTTCCCAGGTGCGCAGCACCTCCAGATCGTCCGCCTGCAAGGTGAACTGGTATTGAGAATTGGACTGCCGGCCGCCGATGCGGATGTCCTGCACGGGCACCAGGAAAAGATTGGCGCCCGGCTCATGAGCCATCTTGTCCCGCAACCGGTTGATGACGGCATCGGCCGACACCTTCCGCTCCGCCAGCGGCTTGAGGATGATGTAGAAGTTGGCCGAGTTGCCGCCCGAGGTGCTGCCGTTGACGTTCTGCACGGCAGGATCGGCGAGGATGATGTCCATGAAGCGGTCCACCCGGTCCCGCATCATGCCGAAGGAACTGCCCTGGTCGGCCTGCACCCCACCGATCAGCACACCGGTGTCCTGCTGCGGGAAGAAGGTCTTGGGAATCACCCCGTACAGGTAGACGTTGATCGCCACCACCGCCAGCAGCGAGGCCAAGGCGACCGGTTGGTGGCGCAGTGTCCACATCAGGCTGCGGCGGTAGCTTCGCGATACGGCGCGATTAAAACGCGCGGCAGAACGCGTGGCATAACGCGCGACAGAACGCGTCAGGCGGTTCCCGGCGCGTCGGCGGTCCGTGGCGTGGCCACCCGCCGTTGTCTCCATCGTCCCTGACGTGGTGGAGGGTGAGGGCCCCGGCTCACGCTCACGCCGGGGCCGCAGCACGCGGGAGGCCATCATGGGGGTGGTGGTGAGCGACACCACCATGGACACCAGAATGGCCGCCGACAGCACCACCGCAAACTCGCGGAAGAGGCGCCCCACCACACCACCCATCAGCAGGATGGGAATGAACACCGCCACCAGCGACAGGCTGATGGAGATGACGGTGAAGCCGATTTCCTTGGCCCCCTTGAGCGCCGCTTCCCGGGGCGAATCGCCCTGCTCGATATAGCGGGAGATGTTCTCCAGCACCACGATGGCGTCATCCACCACGAAGCCGGTGGCCACCGTCAGCGCCATGGCGGAGAGGTTGTCCAGGCTGTAGCCACACAAATACATGACACCGAACGTACCCGCCAGCGATACAGGTACGGCTACCGCCGGCAGCAGCGTGGCACGCCAACTGCGCAGGAACAGCAGCACCACCAGGATCACCAGCCCCACCGACACCGCCATGGCCCGTTCCACCTCCTCCAGCGAGGCGCGGATGGTGGGTGTGCGGTCGCTGATGACCTTCAGCTCGATGGACGGCGGAATCGATGCCTGCAGATGCGGCAGCAGGGCGCGGATGCGGGCCACCGTCTCGATGATGTTGGCGCCCGGCTCCTTCTGGATGAACATCAGGATGGCCGGTTGCTTGTTGGAGGCGGCGTAATTGCGCACGTCCTGCACCGAGTCCTGCACCTCGCCCACATCCCGCAGTCGCAGGGCCGCGCCATTGCGGTAGGACAGCACCACCGGGGCATAGTCCGCTGCGGTGCGGGCCTGGTCGTTGGCGCCGATCTGCCAGTAGCGGCCCCCTGCTTCCACCGCGCCCTTGGGCCGGTTGGCATTGGTGTTGGCGATGGCCGTGCGCACCGTGTCCAGGGCAATGCCGTTGGCGGCGAGCTTGTCGGGGTTCAGTTCCACCCGCACCGCCGGCAGCGCACCGCCACCGACGTTCACCTGGCCCACCCCTTCCACCTGCGCCAGGCGCTGGGCCAGCACGGTGGAGGCGGCGTCATACATCTGGCCCCGACTCAAGGTCTGCGACGTGAGGGCCATGATCATGATCGGCGCATCGGCCGGATTCACCTTGCGGTAGGTGGGATTGCTGGGCATGCCGGTGGGCAGCAGCGACCGCGCGGCGTTGATGGCGGCCTGCACGTCTCGCGCCGCGCCGTTGATGTCCCGGCTGAGGTCGAACTGCAGGACGATGTTGGCCGACCCCTGGGACGACCGGGAGGTGATTTCCGTCACCCCCGCAATGCTGCCCAGGGACCGCTCCAGTGGTGTGGCCACGGTGGCGGCCATGGTGTCCGGGCTGGCCCCAGGCAAGGAGGCCGACACCGAAATGGTGGGAAAGTCCACCTGGGGCAGGGGCGCGATCGGCAGCAGCTGGAAGCCCAGAATGCCGGCCAGCGCGATGCCGATGGTGATCAGCGTGGTCGCGACTGGGCGGGCAATGAAGGGCGCGGAGATGTTCATCGCGCCCCCTGGTCATCAGCCGCCGGCAACGCCTTGCGGGCCTGTCGGTCGCGCCAGCGCTGGGCCAGGCCGGCAAAGCCGAGGTAGATCACCGGTGTGGTGAACAGCGTCAGCAACTGGCTCACGATCAGGCCGCCCACCATGGTCACGCCCAGCGGATGACGCAGCTCATGGCCGACACCGGTGCCCAGCATCAGCGGCAGTGCCCCCAGCAGGGCCGCCATGGTGGTCATCAGGATGGGACGGAAGCGCAGCAGCGAGGCCTTGTGAATCGCCTCACGCGGGGCCAGCCCCTGCTCGCGTTCGGCTTCCAGCGCGAAGTCGATCATCATGATCGCGTTCTTCTTCACGATGCCGATCAGCAGCACGATGCCGATGATGGCGATGATGCCCAGGTCCAGCCCGCCCAGCAGCAGGGCCAGCAGGGCGCCCACGCCGGCGGAGGGCAGGGTGGAGAGGATGGTCAACGGGTGGATGTAGCTTTCATAAAGCACCCCCAGCACGATGTACATGGTGACCACCGCCGCCAGGATCAGGAACAGCGTGCTGGACAGCGAATTGCTGAAGGCTTCCGCAGCGCCCTGGAAACTGGTTTCGACACTCACCGGCAGATCCAGTTGCGCCTGCTCGGCCTTGATGGCCTTCACCGCATCCCCCAGCGCCACACCCGGTGGCAGGTTGAACGAGATGGTGGCCGCCGGAAACTGGGCCACATGGTTGATGGCCAGGGCCGTCGGCCGCTCGACGATCTGTGCCACCGAACTGAGCGGCACCTGCACCGAGGTGGTGGTGGTCGTGCCGTTGACGGTGGTGGTGCTGCTGCCCGGCACATACAGGGCTTCCAGCGCCTGAGGTCCGGTTCGGAATTCCGAGCTGACTTCCAGCACCACGCGGTATTGGCTGGACTGGGTGTAGATGGTGGAAATCAGCCGTTGGCCGAAGGCGTTGTAAAGCGCGGTGTCGATGGCCGACACCGTCACGCCCAGGCGCCCGGCCGCTTCCCGGTCGATCTGCACCCACGCCTGCAGACCCTGGTTCTGCAGGTCGCTGGCGACATCCGCCAGTTGGGGCAGGGCCTTCAGGCGGGTCAGCAGGGCGTCATTGGCCTGGGCCAGATCGTTGGCATCCGGAGAACTGATCAGGAACTGGTATTGCGTTTTGGAGACGCGGTCCTCGATGGTCAGGTCCTGCACCGGCTGCATGTAGGCGGTGATGCCGGGCACCTTCTGGTTGGCCTCGCTCAGCCGGGCGATCACCTCGTTGGCCGAGCTGTGCCGCTGCGCGAAGGGCTTCAGCGTGATCTGCATGCGCCCGGTGTTGAGCGAGGTGTTGGCGCCGTCCACACCGATGAAGGAGGTGATGTGGTCCACATCCGGGTCCTTCAGGAAGGCTTCCGCCAGGCGGCGCTGCCGCTCACCCATGGCGTCAAACGAGGTGCTCTGCGTGGCTTCGGTGATCACCTGCACCAGGCCGGTGTCCTGCACGGGGAAGAAGCCCTTGGGCACCACCACGTAGAGCAGCGCCGTCAGCGCCAGCGTGGCGGCAAAACCCAACAGCGTGAGGGCCGGGCGGTCCAGCACCCAATCCAGACCCCGGCCGTAGGCCTGGATCAACCGGTCAAAGCGGTCCGCCGTCCAGGCGCCGAGCCGGGTGGGCTTGTGCTGGCTTTCCGGCTTGAGCAGCCGTGCGCTCATCATCGGCGTGAGCGTCAGCGACACAAACGCGGAGATCAGGATGGCCACGGCCAGCGTGATGGCGAATTCATGGAAGAGCCGACCCACCACATCCCCCATGAACAGCAGCGGAATCAGCACCGCGATCAGGGACACGGTGAGCGAGATGATGGTGAAGCCGATCTGCTTCGACCCCTTGAAAGCGGCCTCCATCGGCGAATCGCCTTCCTCCACGAAGCGGGCGATGTTCTCGATCATCACGATGGCGTCGTCCACCACAAAGCCGGTGGAGATGGTCAGCGCCATCAGGGTGAGGTTGTTGATCGAGAAGCCGGCCATGTACATCACGCCGAAGGTGCCCACCAGCGACAGCGGCACGGCCACGCTCGGAATCAGCGTGGCGCTGGCACTGCGCAGGAACAGGAAGATCACCATCACCACCAGCGCAATCGCCAGCAGCAGCTCGAACTGGGTGTCGTCCACCGAGGCGCGGATGGTGGTGGTGCGGTCGGCCAGCACCTGCACATCGACCGAGGCCGGCAGGGTGGCCTGCAGCTTGGGCAGCAGTTCCTTGACCCGGTCCACCGTCTCGATGACGTTGGCGCCGGGTTGACGCTGCACGTTCAGGATCACGCCCTGGGCCAGGGTGCGCGGAGCGGGGCCTGCGGCGGGGGTCGATCCGCTGGAAGCGCGGCTGCAGTCCTCGGCGGCGGCATCATTGGAGGCTCCGCAGGGCACGTCGGCCCAGGCGGCCAGGCGCCGGTTCTCGGCGTCATCAACGATCTCGGCCACGTCGCGCAGTCGCAGCGGGCTACCGTTTTTCCAGGCCACGATCAGGTCCTGGTATTCCGCCGCCGAGCGCAACTGGTCGTTGGCATCGATGGTGGACGCCCGCTGAGAGCCGTCAAAGCTGCCCTTGGCCTGGTTGACGTTGGCCGCCGCAATGGCGCTGCGCACGTCATCCAGCGACAGGCCCAGCGATGCCAGCGCACGCGGATTGGCCTGGATGCGCACGGCCGGTCGCCGTCCGCCGGCAATGCTGACCAGACCCACACCATCCACCTGGGACAGCTTGGGGGCCAGGCGGTTTTCCACCAGGTCATGCACCTTGATCACCGGCAGCGATGGCGATGTGATCGCGATCGTCATCACCGGCGCATCGGCCGGATTGACCTTGCTGTAGACCGGCGGCATGGGGAGGTCGCTGGGCAGCAGGTTGCTGCCGGCATTGATGGCGGCCTGCACTTCCTGCTCGGCCACATCCAGCGACAGGCCCAGCGAAAAGCGCAAGGTGATCACCGACGCCCCACCCGAGCTGGAGGAGGTCATCTGGCTCAGGCCGGGCATCTGGCCGAACTGGCGCTCCAGCGGCGCGGTGACCGTGGTGGAGATGACGTCCGGGCTGGCGCCCGGATAAAGCGTGGTGACCTGGATGGTGGGGTAGTCCACCTCCGGCAGCGCCGAGAGCGGCAGCAGCCGATAGGCCAGCAGGCCCGCCAGCAGGATGGCCAGCATCAGCAGCGACGTGGCCACCGGCCGTTGGATAAAGGGACGTGACGGGTTCATCGCCGCAGCTTCCGGTCGGTTGCGCGAATCATTGACCGTTGGCACCGGAGGCGCCTTGGCCAGCCTGGCGCCGCGCACGGCGTTCGGCGATCCAGGCTTCCCGCTCGGCGGGGCTCATCTTCATGAGCTTCTCGGCCACTTCCGGCGGGAGGCGGTCCAGCCAGGCCGGACGTTCGCCGTCGGCTTGGGCCAAGGGCGCAGAGGCACCCGAAGCAGGACGCACGCCGTCAGCCGGTGTGCCGGGGCGCGCGCCGGAGGCGGCATTGGCGGTTCCCCCTGCTGCGCCCGGCCCGCCCGCGCCGGACCACTGACCGCCTCCGGCGGCTCCACTGGCCCCCCGCTGGCGGCGCGGCGCGGCATTCGCGCCGGCTCGCTGCTGGGGATCGGCCGCAATCACTTCCACCTTGGCGCCCTCGCGCAGACGGTCCACGCCGTCGATCACCACCCGGTCACCCGGCTTGACCTTGCCTTCGATGGCCATCCAGTCGCCATCCACCGCGCCGGTCTGCACCACCCGCGTGGAGACGCTGTTGTCCTCGCCCACCACATAGACATAAAAGCCCTGCGCGCCGCGCAGCACCGCTGCGGACGGCACCGTCAGCTGGTTCTGCAGCGTGGACAGTTGCAGGCGCACGCTGACCGACTGGTTGGGGTAGAGCGCGTCATCGTCGTTCGGGAACAGCGCCTTCAGCTTGATGGTGTCGGTGCTCAGGTCAATGGCGTTGTCCGCCGTTGCCAGCTTGCCGGTGGCCAGGCGGGTCTTGCCGTCGCGGCTCCACGCTTCCACCGTCATGGGCGTGCCGGACTTCAGGCGGGTGTTGATCTGCGGCAGCAGGCCCGAGGGCACGGCAAAGGTCAATGCGATCGGACGGGTCTGGGTGATGCTGACCACGCCGTTGGTGTCGCTGGTCTGCACCACATTGCCGATGTCCACCTGCTTGAGGCCGACGCGGCCGCTGATCGGTGCAATCACCCGGGTGTAGGTGACCTGCAGACGGGCGCTGTCCACGGCGGCCTGGTCGGCCTTCACGGTGCCTTCCAACTGGCGCACGGTGGCCTCCTGCGTGTCCAGGGTCTGTTTGGCCAGCGCATCCTTGGCCACCAGATCGCGGTAGCGGGTCAGGTCGATGCGGGCGTTGTCCAACGTGGCCTTGTCGCGGGCCAGAGTACCTTCGGCCTGGGCGAGGCTGGCCTGGAAGGCGCGTGAGTCGATCTGCGCCAGCGGCTGACCGGCCTTCACCTGCTGGCCTTCCTTGAAATGCAGCGCCTGCAGCACACCGCTGACCTGGGCGCGGACCACTGCAGTGTTGGACGCGGTGATGGTGCCGATGGCGGAGGCGGTCTGGCGGACGTCCTGCTGGCGCGCCTGGGCGACCGAGACAGGCTGCACCCGGTTGGCGGCGAAACGGCGGTTGGCGCCGCCTGCGCCGGGGCCGCCCGGTCCAGCGGCTCCACCTGGGCCACCGGCACCACCCAGGCCCACACCGGGGCCGCTGGCTGAGCGGACACCCTCCGCGCCCATTTGGGCGTCGCGCCCCTTCCACCACCACCAGCCACCGGCCGCAGCGGCCAGCAGCACCACGGCCAGGATCCAAGGCGCGGCCTTGCCCGACTGGGACAAGCGGCGCCCGGTCTGAGGAGCGGGTGATCGGCGCGCCCCAGCGGGCGCGGCACTGGCGGCACTGGCGCCACTGACGCTGATGCGGATCGTGGTCATCGGGGAAGACGGAAGGCGGGTCGGATTGTTTTTCATGCGGGCCGGCAATTGGTCCTGGGGCAAACGGTCACGGCAACCCGTCCGGCAAGGGCGGGGCCAGTCAATGGGTACTGCATGGGGAGAGGGCCGCTGGCTCGCCCGGTTGTCTGCGTGAGAAAACGGGCCGGCTGGGCACTTGTGTACACCCTAGTATCGGGTGGCGACGCCCTGGTGTCCCTCAGGAAAAGAATCGCAAAGGGGTGGGCTTCCACCAACGTTGGCACGGCAATGCCAACGCCGATCAGGCAGGGCGGCGGCGGTGGACTAGTGGCCTTGGGGGCGCCGCGGCAGGGGGCTGAGCAAGAGCGTTATGGAAGGGAAGGCAGGACGGGAAGGCAGGACGGCGGTGCAGGATGGGGGGAGGGCGAGCGGGGCCCGGACGACCATGCCGCCGTGCGACCGCACGTCAACTTTCTGCCAGCAGCTTTTCGATGGTGGCATGCAGGGCGTTGAAGTCCGGCTCGCCCACAAAGCGCTTGACGATTTCGCCGCGCTTGTTGATGAGGAAGGTGGTGGGCGTGAGCTGCACCTTGCCGAAGCTGTGAGCAATCTCCCCGGTGCTGTCCATCGTCACTTTGAACGGGAGCTGGCGGCTTTCAGCGAAATTGGAGACATAGGCCGGCGGGTCGTAGCTCATGGCGACGGCCAGCGTGTCAAAGCCTTGGTCCTTGTACTTGAGATGGGTGGCGATGACCTCCGGCATCTCCTTCACACAGGTGGTGCAGGAGGTGGCCCAGAAATTCACCAGCATCACCTTGCCGGCCCAGGACTGCTGCGACTGCTGCGTGGAGCCATCCAGCAGCACGTATCGGATCTGCGGCGCGGTGTCACGCGCGTTCAGTGTCTGATAGGCCAGCCCGCCGCCGATACCGAGGGCGGCTACCAGCACCACGAGTCCAGTCCAGCGAGGCAGCTTGTTCATGCGGGTGAGTGTAGGACAGCCGCCCGCAGGCCACCAAGTCGGCGTCAATGTCCTGCTGCGGGCTTCAGATTCGGGCGTTGGGCGCACGATCAGCCAGTGGGCCGTCGCCGGGTGTCGGTGGTCGGCGGTCGTTTCTAGCAGGGGAGGGCGGATTGAAATGGGTCGGCGATCACCTGACGGCGATGGTGATGGCGATGCGCTCTAAATGGCCTTCGACAGCTCGAACAGCAGCACCGACGGCAGCGCATCGCCCAGGTTGGTCCGGGAGATGCGGGCCAGCCGGTCGGGCGTGGCGGTGGACAGCTGCGTCTGCTGCTCCCCGTCCCGCACTTCAATGAAGCTGAAACTGGGCACCTCGGCGGTGACGTCTGCGTGCAGGCGATCGAAGTCCGGGCCATGCAGGGACTGCTCGAAGGCGATACCGTGCGGCAAGCCCTCTTCGCAGAACGCCAGCGCCTCGTTCATCGACCCCACGCTGTCGATGATCAAGCCCATATGGCGCACCGCATCCTGGATCTGCTGTCGCAACTCCTTGCGGGGGGTGACGATCAGCAGGTGGCAGCCGGCCAGCGGCTTGGAATTGTGAGCGGGCAGCTGATCGTCCCGTTCCATCGGGGGCGCGGACGACGGTGGCACCGGCGGCGCCGGCGCCTGCTGTGACGCCGCGCCCGCAGGCACCGGCGCACGAGTCTCTTCGCTGACGATGTGCGGAAACTCCAGCGTCAGCAGCGTGATGCCGGCTTCGTCTTCCCGCAAGGGCAGGGCGCCCATGGTGAGCGCTGTCTGCTCGATCAGCCGCCAGGTGAGCGAGTTGAGCGATTCCGGCGTGTCCGACAAGGTCACCGTCGGCGCGCTGCCCAGATCCAATGAACGATGTGCAAAGCGGCAGACCAGCCGAGCCTTGGTCGGCCATGGGGTCAGATCCAGCCGCATTTCGAGCGAGGAGTGGGTGTTGGCAAGTGCCCAGTCCATCACCGCATTCAGCAGCGAGAACAGCAGCGAGCCGTCGGCCATGATCTCGATCGGCTGCAGCATCTGCCGCACCTGGATGCCGCGTGCCTGGGTTTCGCGGCTGCGCTGCGCCAGCACGCCCCGCATCACCTGCGTCAGGTGGACACGCTCCCGCGAGAGCCGCAACCGGCCGGATGCCAGCCGGGAGAGTTGCTGGGTCACCATGCCGGCCTCACGGGCCTGGGCGACCGACTCCCGCAGCGCCCGCAGGCCCTGGCGGTCGATCTGCCCGGTGGCGATCAGCTCCTGGATGCGTTCCAGCGCATGGCTCAGCGGCCCGGCGATCTCTGCGCCCAGCTGCTGGACGATGTCCCCCCACTGGGCATCATTCAGGCGCGGCGCCATGTCGTTGGCGGCGGCTGTCCCTGCAGCGGTGGGGGGGGAGCTGGGCATGGCTTCTCGTGGTTTTTGTGATTTTTGCCGCGATCGGACGCCGCGGTCGGAAGGCCGCCATGGTTCCGAGGGGGGGGGGGAGCGTCCATCCCCCGAGTCAGGGTACGTTTGACACCACCTGTTACACCGTGAAATGTCTCACGAATTGGCGGGGGTGGGCAGGGGGGACGGCTGCGCGCCGGCCATCGCAAGCAGGAGGTCCAGCAACGCCGGAGCCGCAGAAATCATCACGTTATGGCCGGTGGGGATCTCATGCACGGTCCAGCCGGGCTGCTGGCGGACCCGCTTGCGAGCCTCGGCAATGGTGAGCAGGGCGGGGCGGTCACAGTCGATGAAAGTGCGGGGCAGAGCCGCCCAGGCCTGGGCATCGAACTGCAGCGGGCTGTCATACACGCCACCCGGATGCGGGCGCTGCCGCCGCTCGACCCAGGCAAAGTCCTCGGCATTCAGCCCCATGCCCTGTGGCGGGGACGGCGGCAGATGGCCGTGGGCCTGGATGACCGCCCGACGCTGGGCCTGGGTGTCTTCGGAGTGGCGGCTGGACCAGGATTCCCCGGGCAGGGGCACAACCGCATCGACATAGACCAGTTGCGCAATCCGGTCGCGCATCTGGTCCGCCACGCCGGTGATCACCATGCCGCTGTAGCTGTGGCCCACCAGCAGGACCTGCGTCAGTTCCTCGCACTCGATCACGGCTTTGACGTCCTCGATATGCGTCTGCAGGGTGATGGGGGCATGAGGCTGATGGGCGCGCTCGCCGGTGCCGCTCAGGCTGACGGTGAACACGCGGTGGCCGGCGGCACGCAGGGGGCCGAGCACCCGTTGCCAGACCCAGGCGCCGCCCCAGGCGCCATGGACCAGGACGATGGCCGCGCCGCTCATGGCTGGTGCTCCTCGGCGGCAGCCGGTCGGCAAGGCGGGGCGGCATGGGGGTGATCGGCCCCGGGGTGTGGCGCCCGGCGTTGGGGTGGCAGCAGAGAGGGCAGGGTCATGCAATCACTCCTTGTTGGCGCCAGGCGGCGATGGCGTCCGGGCCATGGCCGAGTTCGGCGAGGATGTCGTTGGTGTGTTGTCCAAGCAGCGGCGGCGGCAAGCGGTAGGCCACCGGCGTCGCGGACAGTTTCATCGGACTGGCCACCAGCCGGAGCCGGTCGGTCAGCGGATGCGTCATTGGCACCACCATCTCGCGATACTGCACCTGGGGGTCCTCGAAGACTTCCGCCAGATCATTGATGGCGCCGCCCGGCACCTTGGCGGCCTCCATCGCGCTCAGCCAGTGCTGGCGCGGCTGGCGGGCCATGCACTCGGCCAGCAGGGGCACCAGCGTGTCTCGGTGACGCACCCGTTGGGCGTTGGTGGCAAAGCGGGGGTCTTCGGCCCAGGCGGGCTGCCCCAGGATCTCGCAGAACTTGGCGAACTGGCGGTCATTGCCCACGGCCACGATCAGATGGCCGTCGGCGGCCTGGAAGGTCTGGTAGGGGACGATGTTCTGATGTGCATTGCCCATGCGGCGCGGGGCCTGACCGGTGCAGAGATAGTTGGCGCCCAGGTTGGCCAGCATGGCGACTTGCGTGTCCAGCAGGGCCATGTCGATCTCCTGGCCCTGTCCGGTGGCATCCCGGTGCCGCAGGGCGGCGAGGATGGCCACGGTGGCATACATGCCGGTGAACAGGTCGGCCACGGCCACGCCCACCTTCTGTGGGCCTCCACCTGGCAAGGCGTCCCGTTCGCCGGTGACGCTCATCAGCCCCCCCAGCCCCTGCACCGCATAGTCATAACCGGCCCGGTCGCGGTAGGGGCCGTTCTGACCGAACCCGGTCACCGAGCAGAAGATGAGACGGGGATTGAGCGTGCGCAGGGCCGGCGCATCCAGGCCATACCGTGCGAGGTCACCCACCTTGTAGTTTTCCAGCAGGATGTCCGCCTGACTCGCCAACTCGCGGATCAGGGCCTGGCCGGCGGCGCTGGCAATGTCGATGGCGATGGAGCGCTTGTTGCGATTGGCACCCAGGTAGTAGGCCGCCTCGGAGGTGTCGTCGCCCTGGGCATCCCGCAGGTAGGGCGGGCCCCAGCCACGGGTGTCATCGCCGCCGGGGTGCCCGGCGGCGGGGGGGCGTTCCACCTTGATCACATCAGCGCCCAGATCGGCCAGGGTCTGGCTGCACCAGGGGCCTGCCAGTACGCGGGAAAGGTCCAGCACCCGGACGCCCTGCAGGGCCATGGCCTGGGAGACGGGGGGAGTCGTCGCTTGATTCATGGCAGGCATTGTGGCGCCAGCGCCGGGGTCAAGGCCCCGTCAGCACCACCGAGCTGACAAACACGTCCCAGGCTTCGTCATTGGGGGTGGGGCCCTGTTGCAGCAGTTGGTAGATATAAGGGCCCCTGGCAAAAACAGCCTGCCGCACCGACTGGGCCGGTTGACCGGCGGGTGCGGAAAAGCGCTGCTGTCCGGCGGAAGGGTCAGGGGTCATGCCCTTGATGGTGAGCGGCGCGCTCTCCCCGGGGACCACCAGGGCCGCCATCCGCTCCCGCAGCCGCCGCAGGGCCCCAGGGACTTCCTGTTGGGTCCCCAGGTTCACCCAAGTCAGCGAGTACTGACCGCCCTGTGCCTTGCAGCTGTAGCTGTGGACGCTCATCGGGCGGCCGTCCGGCCCGGGTTGGGGGCGGGTCTCCTGCTCCGGCTTGCAGGGGAACATCAGCCGGGCAGCGGCCCCCTCCGGCGTGATGTCCCGCCAGTTCAGCGACGGCGAACATCCGGCGGTCAGCGCCGTGAGCCCAGTGAGCACCAATCGTGTGCGAGTGATGGAAGCCATTGCCCATTATGTTGGCTCGCCAGCGGGCGGGCATCGCACCGTGAGGCAAACGAATGGGGATAATGAAGTCATGTCCGGCTTGCTCCTGATCGCCCACGCCCCGCTTGCCTCCGCCCTCAAAGAGGTGGCCGAGCACACCTTCCCGCATTGCTCGCTGCAGCTCAGCGTGCTGGACGTCACGCCCGACATGGGGGCGGACGAAGTGGAAGCCCAGGCCCGTGCGCTGATCGAGGCTTCCGGACATCTGCAGACCCTGGTGCTGACGGACGTCTACGGCGCGACCCCTTCCAATGCGGCGCTGCGTCTGCAGGGCGAACAGGTCAAGGTGTTGGCGGGTGTGAATGTGCCTATGCTCTGGCGGTCGCTCTGTTATGCCGGCGAAGGGCTGGAAGCGCTGATGCAGCGCGCCAGCCAAGGCGGCATGCAGGGCATCGTGTACGAACAGCCGACCAACTTTCCGCCTGAACGTTCCTGCTCATGATCAAGTCCACGCTCACCATCAGCAACAAGCTGGGGCTGCATGCCCGCGCCTCGGCCAAATTGACCAAGCTGGCAGGTGGATTCAAGTCCGAGGTCTTCCTCAGCCGCAACGGCCGGCGGGTGAATGCCAAGAGCATCATGGGCGTGATGATGCTGGCCGCCGGGATTGGTGCCGAGGTGGCGCTGGAGACCGAGGGTGAGGATGAGCAGGCGGCCCACGACGCCATCACGGCGCTGGTGAACGACAAGTTCGGCGAAGGGCAGTGAGCCTTCGCTGACCGCCTTGCCGCTCAGGGCATCAAGGCCGGGGCAGGACCCCGGCGTGGCGGATCAGGCGTCTCCGCCCAGGAAATGTCGGCGGTAGCGGGCCGGCAGATCGTTGATGCGCATCATCATCGGCAGGTCGGCGGTGTTGAAGTCCGGATCCCAGGCGGGCCGACCCAGCACACGCGCTCCGCAGCGCAGATAACCCTTGATCAGCGGCGGAGGTTCCACCGCCAGGTCCTGGCGCAGTTCATCCACCGGTAGCGGCAGACGCGGGCGCACCTGCCATTCGATGTCGGCCATATGGCGGTCTTCCAGCTGCTTCCAGATGCTGGCGGCGTAGTGACCCCCATCGCGCATGCTGATGCTGGCGCAGCCGATCATGGTGTCCAGGTCGTTGCGGACCATGAATTCCGTCAACGCTCCCCACAGGGCCATGATGGCGCCGCCGTTGCGGTGGTCCGGGTGCACGCAGGAGCGTCCCAGTTCCACCATGCGCGGACGCAAGGAACGCAGCCGGGTCAGGTCGAACTCGGTTTCTGTATAGAGACCGCCGGCGCGACGGGCGGCTTCGGGGGTGAGCACCCGATAGGTGCCGATCACCTCACCCGGCTGATCGTTGGCATCCAGCAGGCGGACCAGCAGGTGCTCACAGAACGGGTCGAAGATGTCCACATCGTGGCCGACGGGCGCATGGACCGGGACGCTCAGGCGGGCCCCCATCTCTTCCACAAAGACCCGATACCTCAGGCGCTGGGCATGGCGGACTTCTTCTTCGGAGCGCGCCCAGCCCACGTGGAAGCGAGCGCGCGCAGACGTGACAGCGTCCCCCTGCGATGCAACTGGAAGTGACCTCCGGGACGCCTCAGACGGGCGCAGATCGGAGAAGGGCAGGGTGGGCAGCGGCAGATCCCTCATGGCTGGGCCTCGTTCGGATGGGATGACGTGATGCTGAGCGAGTGGGGTGACTTGTCGGTGACCGACCCGTGAACGAATCGTGACATCACGACACGTCGCCGTGCCATCAGTGACCAGATGCGCCTGAATGATTCCGGCGCCGCTGCTACAGTCAGCGCATGAGCTTCCAGGTCTTCGGCATTTCCGTGTCGCGTGGCGTGGCCATCGGCCGCGCAGTGCTGGTTGCGTCCAGCCGCGTTGACGTTGCGCATTACTTCGTCTCCCCCACCGAGGTCGAGACCGAATACAACCGCCTGCTGCAGGCACGTGACGCGGTGTCACAAGAATTGCAGTCCCTGAAGGCGGACCTCCCGCCGGACGCCCCCCACGAGCTGGACGCGTTGCTGGACGTGCATCTGCTGCTGCTGAATGACGAGGCTCTGGTGGACGCGGCCCGGCAGTGGATCCAGGAGCGTCACTACAACGCCGAATGGGCCCTGTCGGCCCAGCTCGAAGTGCTGGCCCGCCAGTTTGACGAGATGGAGGACGATTACCTCCGTGAGCGCAAGGCCGACCTCGAACAGGTGGTGGAACGGGTGCTGTCGGCGCTGGCCCATGCCCAGGACAAGGGCGCGCCTGGCGCCGCGGCCGTGGTCGCGCGGGATTTTGCGGGGGAAGATCCCCTGTTGCTGGTGGCTGCGGATATTGCGCCGGCCGACATGATCCAGTTCAAGCGCAGTGTCTTCCAGGGATTCATCACCGATATCGGCGGAAAAACTTCGCATACCGCCATCGTCGCGCGCAGCATGGATATCCCCGCCGTGGTGGGCACCCGGGAGGCCTCCCGCCTGATCCGGCAGGACGACTGGGTCATCATTGATGGGGATGCCGGCACGGTGATCGTGAATCCGTCGCCCATCGTGCTGGAGGAATATCGGTTCCGCCAGCGCCAGTCGGAACTCGAACGTGCGCGGCTCGCGCGGCTGCGCCATACCCCGGCCATCACCCTGGACGGGCAGCGCATTGAACTGCACGCCAATATCGAGCTGCCCGGAGATACTGCCGCAGCGCTGGACTCAGGCGCAACGGGCGTCGGGTTGTTCCGCAGCGAGTTTCTATTCATGAACCGCAACGGCGAACTGCCGAGCGAGGATGAGCAGTTTGCCGCTTACCGCGCGGCGGTGGAGGCGATGCGGGGTATGCCGGTCACCATCCGAACCGTGGATGTGGGGGCGGATAAGCCCCTGGACCGCATGAGCGTGAATGAATTGCGCCATGAGCATGTCCTGAACCCGTCCATGGGCCTGCGCGCCATTCGGTGGAGCCTGGCCGAGCCGAGCATGTTCCGCCAGCAACTGCGTGCTATTTATAGAGCAAGCGCTTTTGGCCATGTGAAGCTGCTGCTCCCAATGGTGGCCCACCTGAGCGAGATCAAGCAGGTGCAAGAGGCGATCCGTCGCGTGAAACAGCAGTTGGATGATGCCGGGCAGCCTTATGGGCTGGTGGAATTGGGCGTGATGGTGGAGGTGCCTGCGGCCGCGCTGATGCTGCCGATGCTGCTGCGCCATGTGGATTTCATCTCCATCGGCACCAATGACCTGATCCAGTACACGCTGGCCATCGACCGTGCGGATGAGGCCGTGGCCCATCTTTATGACCCATGGCATCCGGCGGTGCTCCATCTGCTGGCGTCTTCGATCTCCCAGGCTCGCGCGGCCGGGAAGGGGGTCAGTGTGTGTGGGGAGATGGCCGGGGACGCTTTGTTCACCGATCTGCTGCTGGGGATGGGGTTGAACTGTTTCTCGATGCACCCCTCTCAAATCCCGTCTGTGAAGCAGCGGGTACTCCGGGCGGATACCCAACGCCTGGCGGCGGCGATCCCCCGCATCCTGGAAAGCGAAGAGCCCGGGCGCACCGCGCTGGATGCGCTGGCGTCGCAGCGCTTGCACTAACGGGCTGCGTCGGCTGCGTGGGCAGTGGCCGGCCCAACCCGCGAGGGCAGGGCGGTAAGCGCTGAGGGCCGGTCGCCGTATCGTTGCTGGCCTGTGTGCTCGCAAGCCGGTGCATCCTGCCGCCGGATTTACGACCTCCGTGTGAAATTTTCAGCCAGGACTTGTGCGGGCCAAAAAATGCGTGCTAGACTCTTGGTCTTCGCTGCTTACGACAAGTTTGTGAGCAGTTTCACCGGGAGCTTGATGCCCGGTTTGAGTTGTAGATTGAAGTGCTGGTTCATTCCAGAGCAGATGTCGGAAACTCAAGCAAGGCATCAAACAGGGCGAAAGCCAACCGAGTGATTAAGAAGAGATTGATTTGAGATTGATGTGCGAATCTGAAAAGAATCGAGATTAAATTCAAATCAAGCTGTGAAAGTTGATATATACTTCGACTCCTCACGGCGGCGAGAATCTCCGAAAGGGTTCCGAAAGGGGCAATCTTTTAGATAAGAATCTCGCAGTCAGCGTAAAAAATAATTTGCACTGACTGCTTGACGAAATCAGAAAGAATGATTCATAATCTCGCTTCTGCGCTGCTGACGACGTCAACAAAACGACGTAAGAAAGCAGCAGCAAACGAAGACGGCTTGGCTGCTTCGATGATCTTTAAAAATTTACAGCCAATAAGCGTGGGCGTCTGAATGGAGGCAACCTGAGAAGGTTAAATCTTTAGACGCTCACGGAAATGAATGAAGCTATGAAAGTAGTCTTTGTTCGATTCCGTTGAGTTATTCAAGATCGAACTGTAGAGTTTGATCCTGGCTCAGATTGAACGCTGGCGGCATGCCTTACACATGCAAGTCGAACGGTAACGCGGGGCAACCTGGCGACGAGTGGCGAACGGGTGAGTAATGTATCGGAACGTGCCCAGTTGTGGGGGATAACTGCTCGAAAGAGCAGCTAATACCGCATACGACCTGAGGGTGAAAGCGGGGGATCGCAAGACCTCGCGCAATTGGAGCGGCCGATATCAGATTAGGTAGTTGGTGGGGTAAAGGCCTACCAAGCCTACGATCTGTAGCTGGTCTGAGAGGACGACCAGCCACACTGGGACTGAGACACGGCCCAGACTCCTACGGGAGGCAGCAGTGGGGAATTTTGGACAATGGGGGCAACCCTGATCCAGCCATGCCGCGTGCGGGAAGAAGGCCTTCGGGTTGTAAACCGCTTTTGTCAGGGAAGAAATCCTTTGAGCTAATACCTCGGAGGGATGACGGTACCTGAAGAATAAGCACCGGCTAACTACGTGCCAGCAGCCGCGGTAATACGTAGGGTGCAAGCGTTAATCGGAATTACTGGGCGTAAAGCGTGCGCAGGCGGTTATGCAAGACAGATGTGAAATCCCCGGGCTCAACCTGGGAACTGCATTTGTGACTGCATAGCTAGAGTACGGCAGAGGGGGATGGAATTCCACGTGTAGCAGTGAAATGCGTAGATATGTGGAGGAACACCGATGGCGAAGGCAATCCCCTGGGCCTGTACTGACGCTCATGCACGAAAGCGTGGGGAGCAAACAGGATTAGATACCCTGGTAGTCCACGCCCTAAACGATGTCAACTGGTTGTTGGGAGGGTTTCTTCTCAGTAACGTAGCTAACGCGTGAAGTTGACCGCCTGGGGAGTACGGCCGCAAGGTTGAAACTCAAAGGAATTGACGGGGACCCGCACAAGCGGTGGATGATGTGGTTTAATTCGATGCAACGCGAAAAACCTTACCTACCCTTGACATGCCAGGAATCTTGCAGAGATGTGAGAGTGCTCGAAAGAGAACCTGGACACAGGTGCTGCATGGCCGTCGTCAGCTCGTGTCGTGAGATGTTGGGTTAAGTCCCGCAACGAGCGCAACCCTTGTCATTAGTTGCTACGAAAGGGCACTCTAATGAGACTGCCGGTGACAAACCGGAGGAAGGTGGGGATGACGTCAGGTCATCATGGCCCTTATGGGTAGGGCTACACACGTCATACAATGGCCGGGACAGAGGGCTGCCAACCCGCGAGGGGGAGCTAATCCCAGAAACCCGGTCGTAGTCCGGATCGCAGTCTGCAACTCGACTGCGTGAAGTCGGAATCGCTAGTAATCGCGGATCAGCTTGCCGCGGTGAATACGTTCCCGGGTCTTGTACACACCGCCCGTCACACCATGGGAGCGGGTTCTGCCAGAAGTAGTTAGCCTAACCGCAAGGAGGGCGATTACCACGGCAGGGTTCGTGACTGGGGTGAAGTCGTAACAAGGTAGCCGTATCGGAAGGTGCGGCTGGATCACCTCCTTTCTAGAGAATGGCCGAGCCACTCAGCAATTTCGGTTGTTGAATGAGCAAGGTCCACAAACGCCGATATTCAGCGCGCCCACACTTATTGGCTGTAGATGAAAGACAGTTGGTTGGCAAACCACAGTATCAAGGTCGCTTATTTGAGCGATAATGATGTTCTGGTTTGCCAGTCTGGCCTTTGAGGCCGCACTGTTGTTCTTTAACAATTCGTAGAGTCGAATCAGCGTTGCTGGCGGAAAGCTGGCTGCTCGTAAAGGGGCAGACTGGCACCGTGCCGCCAGCGACATTTGATTGCGTCACCAGACTTCAACTCTGACCGCAAGGTAAGAGAAGAAATTGAAGAACGGCGAAAACGCGTGATACTCAATAAAACGCTCAAGTTGTTGAGCGTCTGTCCTTGACGACATCTGCGTGATGTCAAAGTTATAGGGTCAAGTGACTAAGTGCATGTGGTGGATGCCTTGGCGATTACAGGCGACGAAGGACGTGATAGCCTGCGATAAGCTTCGGGGAGCTGGCAAATTAGCTTTGATCCGGAGATTTCCGAATGGGGAAACCCACCTCGCAAGAGGTATTGCATGCTGAATACATAGGCATGCAAGGCGAACCGGGCGAACTGAAACATCTCAGTAGCTCGAGGAAAAGACATCAACCGAGATTCCGAAAGTAGTGGCGAGCGAAATCGGAGTAGCCCTCGTGTTTTAGCAGTTGGCATATCAGAACGGAATGGAAAGTCCGGCCATAGCGGGTGATAGCCCCGTATGAAAAATGTTGATTGTGGAACTAGGCACGAAAAGAGTAGGGCGGGACACGTGAAATCCTGTCTGAACATGGGGGGACCATCCTCCAAGGCTAAATACTCGTAATCGACCGATAGTGAACAAGTACCGTGAGGGAAAGGCGAAAAGAACCCCGGGAGGGGAGTGAAATAGATCCTGAAACCGCATGCATACAAAAAGTAGGAGCCCTCAGGGGTGACTGCGTACCTTTTGTATAATGGGTCAGCGACTTACATTCAGTGGCGAGGTTAACCGAATAGGGTAGCCGTAGAGAAATCGAGTCCGAATAGGGCGAAATAGTCGCTGGGTGTAGACCCGAAACCAGGTGATCTATCCATGGCCAGGATGAAGGTACCGTAACAGGTGCTGGAGGTCCGAACCGACTAGTGTTGCAAAACTAGCGGATGAGCTGTGGATAGGGGTGAAAGGCTAAACAAACCTGGAGATAGCTGGTTCTCTCCGAAAACTATTTAGGTAGTGCCTCAAGTATTACCTTCGGGGGTAGAGCACTGTTTAGGCTAGGGGGTCATGGCGACTTACCAAACCTATGCAAACTCCGAATACCGAAGAGTACAGCTTGGGAGACAGAGCACCGGGTGCTAACGTCCGGACTCAAGAGGGAAACAACCCAGACCGCCAGCTAAGGTCCCTAAAATTGGCTAAGTGGGAAACGAAGTGGGAAGGCTAAAACAGTCAGGATGTTGGCTTAGAAGCAGCCATCATTTAAAGAAAGCGTAATAGCTCACTGATCGAGTCGTCCTGCGCGGAAGATGTAACGGGGCTAAGCCAGTTACCGAAGCTGCGGATGCACAGTTTACTGTGCGTGGTAGGAGAGCGTTCTGTACGCCTGTGAAGGTGGGTCGTGAGGCCTGCTGGAGGTATCAGAAGTGCGAATGCTGACATGAGTAGCGTTAAAGGGGGTGAAAAGCCCCCTCGCCGTAAGCGCAAGGTTTCCTACGCAACGTTCATCGGCGTAGGGTGAGTCGGCCCCTAAGGCGAGGCAGAGATGCGTAGCTGATGGGAAACAGGTCAATATTCCTGTACCGATCTATAGTGCGATGTGGGGACGGAGAAGGTTAGCTCAGCCGGGTGTTGGATGTCCCGGTTCAAGCATGTAGGCGTGCCCTCTAGGCAAATCCGGAGGGCTTAGCTGAGGTGTGATAACGAGTCTGCTTGCAGACGAAGTGAGTGATACCCTGCTTCCAGGAAAAGCCACTAAGCTTCAGCTATAGACGACCGTACCGCAAACCGACACTGGTGCGCGTGATGAGTATTCTCAGGCGCTTGAGAGAACTCTGGAGAAGGAACTCGGCAAATTGACACCGTAACTTCGGAAGAAGGTGTGCCTTTAGTAGGTGAACCATTTACTTGGGGAGCCCAATGAGGCCGCAGAGAATCGGTGGCTGCGACTGTTTATTAAAAACACAGCACTCTGCAAAGACGAAAGTCGACGTATAGGGTGTGACGCCTGCCCGGTGCTGGAAGATTAAATGATGGGGTGCAAGCTCTTGACTGAAGTCCCAGTAAACGGCGGCCGTAACTATAACGGTCCTAAGGTAGCGAAATTCCTTGTCGGGTAAGTTCCGACCTGCACGAATGGCGTAACGATGGCCACACTGTCTCCTCCAGAGACTCAGCGAAGTTGAAATGTTTGTGATGATGCAATCTCCCGCGGAAAGACGGAAAGACCCCATGAACCTTTACTGTAGCTTTACATTGGACTTTGAACAGATCTGTGTAGGATAGGTGGGAGGCTTTGAAACCTGGTCGCTAGATCAGGTGGAGCCAACGTTGAAATACCACCCTGGTGTGTTTGAGGTTCTAACCTTGGCCCGTGATCCGGGTTGGGGACAGTGTATGGTGGGCAGTTTGACTGGGGCGGTCTCCTCCCAAAGTGTAACGGAGGAGTTCGAAGGTACGCTAGGCACGGTCGGAAATCGTGCTAATAGTGCATAGGCATAAGCGTGCTTGACTGCGAGACTGACAAGTCGAGCAGGTACGAAAGTAGGACTAAGTGATCCGGTGGTTCTGTATGGAAGGGCCATCGCTCAACGGATAAAAGGTACTCTGGGGATAACAGGCTGATACCGCCCAAGAGTTCATATCGACGGCGGTGTTTGGCACCTCGATGTCGGCTCATCTCATCCTGGGGCTGTAGCCGGTCCCAAGGGTATGGCTGTTCGCCATTTAAAGAGGTACGTGAGCTGGGTTTAAAACGTCGTGAGACAGTTTGGTCCCTATCTTCCGTGGGCGCTGCAAGATTGAGAGAGCCTGCTCCTAGTACGAGAGGACCGGAGTGGACGCACCTCTGGTGTATCGGTTGTCACGCCAGTGGCATCGCCGAGTAGCTAAGTGCGGAAGAGATAACCGCTGAAAGCATCTAAGCGGGAAACTCGTCTCAAGATGAGTCTTGCCGGGGCCTTGAGCCCCCTGAAGGGTCGTTCAAGACCAGGACGTTGATAGGCTGGGTGTGGAAGCGCAGTAATGCGTTAAGCTAACCAGTACTAATTGCCCGTGAGGCTTGACCCTATAACTTTGACAATCATGTCGAAGCGAGTGGTCACGCAGATCGATTTAATCGATCAAAGCCGTTCCTCAAGCTGAGGACGCAATCAAATCAAAGCTGATTCACAAAAGACTCTACGAATTGGGCGAGCTGCCCACCCTTCCCAGGGACGCAGCTGGCCAACCAGTCAAGCCTGATGACCATAGCGAGTCGGTCCCACCCCTTCCCATCCCGAACAGGACCGTGAAACGACTCAGCGCCGATGATAGTGCGGATTCCCGTGTGAAAGTAGGTCATCGTCAGGCTAATATCTACGGACGCCCGGTCGTGTGACCGGGCGTTTGTATCTCTGCCTGCAGCCTGCAGAGATCAGTGTTGACCGATGTCAGTGCTGATCTTTGAAGGTTGAAGATCGGCGGTCAGGTTGCTTCAGCGACTTGCCAAAGATTTTTAAACAGAGTGCTTGACGGCTTGAAAAAGCTAGTTCATAATCTCGCTTCTGCGCTGCTGACGACGTCAACAAAACGACGTAAGAAAGCAGCAGCAAACGAAGACAGCTCAGCTGCTTCGATGATCTTTAAAAATTTACAGCCAATAAGCGTGGGCGTCTGAATAGAGGCAACCTGAGAAGGTTAAATCTTTAGACGCTCACGGAAATGAATGAAGCTATGAAAGTAGTCTTTGTTCGATTCCGTTGAGTTATTCAAGATCGAACTGTAGAGTTTGATCCTGGCTCAGATTGAACGCTGGCGGCATGCCTTACACATGCAAGTCGAACGGTAACGCGGGGCAACCTGGCGACGAGTGGCGAACGGGTGAGTAATGTATCGGAACGTGCCCAGTTGTGGGGGATAACTGCTCGAAAGAGCAGCTAATACCGCATACGACCTGAGGGTGAAAGCGGGGGATCGCAAGACCTCGCGCAATTGGAGCGGCCGATATCAGATTAGGTAGTTGGTGGGGTAAAGGCCTACCAAGCCTACGATCTGTAGCTGGTCTGAGAGGACGACCAGCCACACTGGGACTGAGACACGGCCCAGACTCCTACGGGAGGCAGCAGTGGGGAATTTTGGACAATGGGGGCAACCCTGATCCAGCCATGCCGCGTGCGGGAAGAAGGCCTTCGGGTTGTAAACCGCTTTTGTCAGGGAAGAAATCCTTTGAGCTAATACCTCGGAGGGATGACGGTACCTGAAGAATAAGCACCGGCTAACTACGTGCCAGCAGCCGCGGTAATACGTAGGGTGCAAGCGTTAATCGGAATTACTGGGCGTAAAGCGTGCGCAGGCGGTTATGCAAGACAGATGTGAAATCCCCGGGCTCAACCTGGGAACTGCATTTGTGACTGCATAGCTAGAGTACGGCAGAGGGGGATGGAATTCCACGTGTAGCAGTGAAATGCGTAGATATGTGGAGGAACACCGATGGCGAAGGCAATCCCCTGGGCCTGTACTGACGCTCATGCACGAAAGCGTGGGGAGCAAACAGGATTAGATACCCTGGTAGTCCACGCCCTAAACGATGTCAACTGGTTGTTGGGAGGGTTTCTTCTCAGTAACGTAGCTAACGCGTGAAGTTGACCGCCTGGGGAGTACGGCCGCAAGGTTGAAACTCAAAGGAATTGACGGGGACCCGCACAAGCGGTGGATGATGTGGTTTAATTCGATGCAACGCGAAAAACCTTACCTACCCTTGACATGCCAGGAATCTTGCAGAGATGTGAGAGTGCTCGAAAGAGAACCTGGACACAGGTGCTGCATGGCCGTCGTCAGCTCGTGTCGTGAGATGTTGGGTTAAGTCCCGCAACGAGCGCAACCCTTGTCATTAGTTGCTACGAAAGGGCACTCTAATGAGACTGCCGGTGACAAACCGGAGGAAGGTGGGGATGACGTCAGGTCATCATGGCCCTTATGGGTAGGGCTACACACGTCATACAATGGCCGGGACAGAGGGCTGCCAACCCGCGAGGGGGAGCTAATCCCAGAAACCCGGTCGTAGTCCGGATCGCAGTCTGCAACTCGACTGCGTGAAGTCGGAATCGCTAGTAATCGCGGATCAGCTTGCCGCGGTGAATACGTTCCCGGGTCTTGTACACACCGCCCGTCACACCATGGGAGCGGGTTCTGCCAGAAGTAGTTAGCCTAACCGCAAGGAGGGCGATTACCACGGCAGGGTTCGTGACTGGGGTGAAGTCGTAACAAGGTAGCCGTATCGGAAGGTGCGGCTGGATCACCTCCTTTCTAGAGAATGGCCGAGCCACTCAGCAACTTCGGTTGTTGAATGAGCAAGGTCCACAAACGCCGACATTCAGCGCGCCCACACTTATTGGCTGTAACTACAACAGTAGAGTGAACATAGTCGCACGGCGCCTGGCGAGCTGGCCTGAAGCACGGAGTTGCTGCCAGGTGAGCGATAACGACAGAGCTATGGGCGACGCAACAAACGCGTGGGTCTGTAGCTCAGTCGGTTAGAGCACCGTCTTGATAAGGCGGGGGTCGCTGGTTCGAATCCAGCCAGACCCACCACGAAGAACTCGGAGTCTGAAGATTCAGGGATCTTGGGGGATTAGCTCAGCTGGGAGAGCACCTGCTTTGCAAGCAGGGGGTCGTCGGTTCGATCCCGTCATCCTCCACCAGTTCACTTCTCACGGTTGGCAAACCACAGTGTCCTTCAGCGCAGGCTGTTGGATGTTCTGGTTTGCCAGTCTGGCCTTTGAGGCCGTACTGTTGTTCTTTAACAATTCGTAGAGTCGAATCAGCGTTGCTGGCGGAAAGCTGGCTGCTCGTAAAGGGGCAGACTGGCACCGTGCCGCCAGCGACATTTGATT
Source organism: Roseateles sp. SL47 (assembly GCF_026625885.1). Lineage (NCBI taxonomy): Bacteria > Pseudomonadati > Pseudomonadota > Betaproteobacteria > Burkholderiales > Sphaerotilaceae > Roseateles > Roseateles sp. SL47. The sequence continues at coordinate 1,739,711 of NZ_CP113068.1, forward strand.
GCGTCACCAGACTTCAACTCTGACCGCAAGGTAAGAGAAGAAATTGAAGAACGGCGAAAACGCGTGATACTCAATAAAACGCTCAAGTTGTTGAGCGTCTGTCCTTGACGACATCTGCGTGATGTCAAAGTTATAGGGTCAAGTGACTAAGTGCATGTGGTGGATGCCTTGGCGATTACAGGCGACGAAGGACGTGATAGCCTGCGATAAGCTTCGGGGAGCTGGCAAATTAGCTTTGATCCGGAGATTTCCGAATGGGGAAACCCACCTCGCAAGAGGTATTGCATGCTGAATACATAGGCATGCAAGGCGAACCGGGCGAACTGAAACATCTCAGTAGCTCGAGGAAAAGACATCAACCGAGATTCCGAAAGTAGTGGCGAGCGAAATCGGAGTAGCCCTCGTGTTTTAGCAGTTGGCATATCAGAACGGAATGGAAAGTCCGGCCATAGCGGGTGATAGCCCCGTATGAAAAATGTTGATTGTGGAACTAGGCACGAAAAGAGTAGGGCGGGACACGTGAAATCCTGTCTGAACATGGGGGGACCATCCTCCAAGGCTAAATACTCGTAATCGACCGATAGTGAACAAGTACCGTGAGGGAAAGGCGAAAAGAACCCCGGGAGGGGAGTGAAATAGATCCTGAAACCGCATGCATACAAAAAGTAGGAGCCCTCAGGGGTGACTGCGTACCTTTTGTATAATGGGTCAGCGACTTACATTCAGTGGCGAGGTTAACCGAATAGGGTAGCCGTAGAGAAATCGAGTCCGAATAGGGCGAAATAGTCGCTGGGTGTAGACCCGAAACCAGGTGATCTATCCATGGCCAGGATGAAGGTACCGTAACAGGTGCTGGAGGTCCGAACCGACTAGTGTTGCAAAACTAGCGGATGAGCTGTGGATAGGGGTGAAAGGCTAAACAAACCTGGAGATAGCTGGTTCTCTCCGAAAACTATTTAGGTAGTGCCTCAAGTATTACCTTCGGGGGTAGAGCACTGTTTAGGCTAGGGGGTCATGGCGACTTACCAAACCTATGCAAACTCCGAATACCGAAGAGTACAGCTTGGGAGACAGAGCACCGGGTGCTAACGTCCGGACTCAAGAGGGAAACAACCCAGACCGCCAGCTAAGGTCCCTAAAATTGGCTAAGTGGGAAACGAAGTGGGAAGGCTAAAACAGTCAGGATGTTGGCTTAGAAGCAGCCATCATTTAAAGAAAGCGTAATAGCTCACTGATCGAGTCGTCCTGCGCGGAAGATGTAACGGGGCTAAGCCAGTTACCGAAGCTGCGGATGCACAGTTTACTGTGCGTGGTAGGAGAGCGTTCTGTACGCCTGTGAAGGTGGGTCGTGAGGCCTGCTGGAGGTATCAGAAGTGCGAATGCTGACATGAGTAGCGTTAAAGGGGGTGAAAAGCCCCCTCGCCGTAAGCGCAAGGTTTCCTACGCAACGTTCATCGGCGTAGGGTGAGTCGGCCCCTAAGGCGAGGCAGAGATGCGTAGCTGATGGGAAACAGGTCAATATTCCTGTACCGATCTATAGTGCGATGTGGGGACGGAGAAGGTTAGCTCAGCCGGGTGTTGGATGTCCCGGTTCAAGCATGTAGGCGTGCCCTCTAGGCAAATCCGGAGGGCTTAGCTGAGGTGTGATAACGAGTCTGCTTGCAGACGAAGTGAGTGATACCCTGCTTCCAGGAAAAGCCACTAAGCTTCAGCTATAGACGACCGTACCGCAAACCGACACTGGTGCGCGTGATGAGTATTCTCAGGCGCTTGAGAGAACTCTGGAGAAGGAACTCGGCAAATTGACACCGTAACTTCGGAAGAAGGTGTGCCTTTAGTAGGTGAACCATTTACTAGGGGAGCCCAATGAGGCCGCAGAGAATCGGTGGCTGCGACTGTTTATTAAAAACACAGCACTCTGCAAAGACGAAAGTCGACGTATAGGGTGTGACGCCTGCCCGGTGCTGGAAGATTAAATGATGGGGTGCAAGCTCTTGACTGAAGTCCCAGTAAACGGCGGCCGTAACTATAACGGTCCTAAGGTAGCGAAATTCCTTGTCGGGTAAGTTCCGACCTGCACGAATGGCGTAACGATGGCCACACTGTCTCCTCCAGAGACTCAGCGAAGTTGAAATGTTTGTGATGATGCAATCTCCCCGCGGAAAGACGGAAAGACCCCATGAACCTTTACTGTAGCTTTACATTGGACTTTGAACAGATCTGTGTAGGATAGGTGGGAGGCTTTGAAACCTGGTCGCTAGATCAGGTGGAGCCAACGTTGAAATACCACCCTGGTGTGTTTGAGGTTCTAACCTTGGCCCGTGATCCGGGTTGGGGACAGTGTATGGTGGGCAGTTTGACTGGGGCGGTCTCCTCCCAAAGTGTAACGGAGGAGTTCGAAGGTACGCTAGGCACGGTCGGAAATCGTGCTAATAGTGCATAGGCATAAGCGTGCTTGACTGCGAGACTGACAAGTCGAGCAGGTACGAAAGTAGGACTAAGTGATCCGGTGGTTCTGTATGGAAGGGCCATCGCTCAACGGATAAAAGGTACTCTGGGGATAACAGGCTGATACCGCCCAAGAGTTCATATCGACGGCGGTGTTTGGCACCTCGATGTCGGCTCATCTCATCCTGGGGCTGTAGCCGGTCCCAAGGGTATGGCTGTTCGCCATTTAAAGAGGTACGTGAGCTGGGTTTAAAACGTCGTGAGACAGTTTGGTCCCTATCTTCCGTGGGCGCTGCAAGATTGAGAGAGCCTGCTCCTAGTACGAGAGGACCGGAGTGGACGCACCTCTGGTGTATCGGTTGTCACGCCAGTGGCATCGCCGAGTAGCTAAGTGCGGAAGAGATAACCGCTGAAAGCATCTAAGCGGGAAACTCGTCTCAAGATGAGTCTTGCCGGGGCCTTGAGCCCCCTGAAGGGTCGTTCAAGACCAGGACGTTGATAGGCTGGGTGTGGAAGCGCAGTAATGCGTTAAGCTAACCAGTACTAATTGCCCGTGAGGCTTGACCCTATAACTTTGACAATCATGTCGAAGCGAGTGGTCACGCAGATCGATTTAATCGATCAAAGCCGTTCCTCAAGCTGAGGACGCAATCAAATCAAAGCTGATTCACAAAAGACTCTACGAATTGGGCGAGCTGCCCACCCTTCCCAGGGGCGCAGCTGGCCAACCAGTCAAGCCTGATGACCATAGCGAGTCGGTCCCACCCCTTCCCATCCCGAACAGGACCGTGAAACGACTCAGCGCCGATGATAGTGCGGATTCCCGTGTGAAAGTAGGTCATCGTCAGGCTAATAACCCTGCAAACCCCTTGAACTCCAGTAGTTCAAGGGGTTTTGCTTTTGGGGCGACGAATTTAAGGGCGATGAATATGCCCCAATGAAACTCCCCGCTGGAATATTGCGGCGTTTTGAAATTCCCATTCCGGGGAATCAATCCAGGGAATGCCAATACCCGCCGGATCCCCTCCTCGACGATCTCGCCGTGGGCCATTGAACTGGGCAGCCGAGCTGTCGCGCAGGTCGCCTGTGGCAACACGCAAGCGTCAATGCAGGCTTGGCGGCGCTCACCCACTGCGGGGCCCCGCAGCATGGGGTCGCTTCCCTCGCTCGCCACCACCAGCGCTCCTGCAGCGATCAAGGCGTCCAACATCTAGGACACCCATCGGCTCTCCCGGTCAAACGGATTGGCCACCCCACCCGGTGAGAGTAGGGACGCAGCCATGCGCTGAAATACTGGCGTTCTTAAGGCCGCTCAGAGCTCGTTCGACACCGGCGTGCTGCTGCAAAGCGTCGACGAGATTGACGAGGTGGTCCGCCAGTTGTCTGGCGAGGGTGGGGTGAGGGACCAACTTCTTCAGTTGCATGCCATGGCCTGCACCATCCTCAACGGGGCTGGGATTTCTAGCTCAACCAGCGCGTCGTTGCCGGAAGCTGCGGCCGACGTCATTGAAGATGTGAGAGAGGTCGTATCGGTCTTGCGCCGCACCGCCGATCGAACCGCGCCGCTCGCGGCCTTGTCGCCAGGCACTTAGGCGTTCAGCCGAGCCGTAGCCGAGGCAGTCGGCGCTCTATATTCAAATTGCGAATAGAACGGTCAACGGTTAGATGTCAATCGCTTATGTAGGATTCTGACCCGTATCTCGGCAGACCCTCCAGTGAGGCGCCGCCGTCGGCGCGGCAGCGGCATCTGTTTCATGAGCGCTACGTGCTCATTGCTCGGCGGGACCATCCGGCCGTCCATGGGCCACTGACTGCGCGGCAGTTCGCCAAGCTGGAGCAGGTGATCGTCTCGCCAGCGGGAGGTGCATTCTCATCCCCGGTGAACCATGCGCTGGCCGCGCGGGGATTGACGCGCAAGGTGGTGCTTTACGCCGCGTCATTCCTGTTTGTGCCGGACATCGTGATGAAGTCCGATCTGATTGCACTGGTGCCTGATCGGTTGGTGAAGGGGCGTGCCTTGCGGCTCCAGGTCCTGGACTGCCCAGTTGCGATCGATGGATTCGAGATGGCCATGGTCTGGCATGAACGTAACCATGGGCATGTGGCGCAGCGGTGGGTGAGGGAAGAGATTCTGGCGGTGCTGGGGTGATCGGCAGCTTGCGTGGGTGTCAGGCGTGGCCGCCGCTGCGTTGGCGGTGCCTGGAAGGGCCACCGCTCAGAGTACGTCTGTCGGCCCCGCTCCCTTGCGCCACCCAATAACGCCGCATCCGGGGACGCGGCAATCCGTGACGCCATACGGCTGATAGGCAAGCTCCAGACGTACACCAGCAGGCATGCGGGCCTGCAGCCGTTCAGCTCCACGAGAACCTGGAAGGCATTCAAAGCCTTGTGTCCAAGACTTCGTGAACTGCGTCACGAATCATCTCCCCCGAAAGATCAAATCCCTTTCAAATCAAAGACTTGCGCCTGTGCCATTCGGTGGCACAGGCGTTGCAAAGCATCTGCTCGAACAGGCCACCGGCCCTTGTCTGATCGAGAGGATGCTCCCCATGTTTCCAACCATCGATGCCGACGTCCAGCCCCAGGCCGTGCGCCTGACCATGCACGACCTGGACCAGTTGATTCGAACCCATACCGCCCGCCTCACGAGCTTTCTCAGGCGTCGAGTGGGCAACCCCCAGGATGTGGAAGACCTGGTGCAGGACACGCTGCTCGAAGCCGTTCGATGCCTGGACCAGTTCCAGGGCCAATCCCGCCCGGAGACCTGGCTCTTTGGCATTGCGCTGAACCTCACCCGCAATTACTACAAGCGGGCCCGCCTGCGCGATATTTACGTGGATGTCGACACCGAAGAAATGCCGTCTGACGCTGGCGACAATCCGCTGGAGATTTCTGACCAGCGCCAGCGTCTGTCGCGCCTGGCGCGCGTGCTGCCGGAGCTGCCGGAAGAAAGCCGTCAATTGCTGCATTTCGTGGTGGTGGACGATCTCAGCTATGAAGAGGTGGCGCAGCAGTTGAGCATTCCCATTGGGACCGTGCGGTCGCGCATCTCGAGGGCGCGGTCGCATCTGAAGCGCCGGATCGAAACGGAGCCTTCACTGGCCGTGTCACCCTGCCCACCGACCACACGCGGCGAGACCCATCCTGATCCCCGGCGAGACGCTCGGCGGGAAGCCCGACGCGATTGCGGTCGCCAGATGGTTGCCACCAACTGAAAGAAAGTCCCCAACCCGGACCGCGAGGAGCACGCGGCCGGGTCTGAATGCCAAAGCCGCCATCAGGCGGCTTTTGTCATGGAGGCGGGGACGGGACCTAGACGCGGCCTTCCGTCGTCGAGCGGGCCCCGGACTGGATGGCGCCCGGCTGGTCGAGCGCGGGATGTGCGGGGTCTGTGCGTTGAGCCAGCCGCACCAGCGTCTTCATGCCTGCGATGCCGTCCGGATCCAGATGCTCCCGCAGCTGGAACTCACGAAGGCGGGATTGCAATTGCGCGTCAAACGGCTGTCGCGCACGCGGACGCACCACGCCGGATGGCAATTGGGCCAACCGATCCCGCAGCCAGGCGACACCGGGGCCGGAGGCGCCCAGCTGGAGCGGCTGCGAAAACGCAGGCGGTGAACGCCACAGCACGGTGAAGTCGCCGCGCCAGCGATCGGCCAGCTCCGTCAGCGAGACGCGTCGGTCTTCGCTGCCGATGCGCAGCAGCACCGATTCACGATCAATCGCATGCAGCAAGGCGTCTGCCCGCTTGCCGTGGCTGTCGGTCAGATGCAGCATCGTGGGCAGATTCAGCGCGCGCAGCTCCGCAAGACCGGCGCGCCCCTCCAGGCATTGAAGGCTTGCCGCGCGGACCGATGTGCAGCCGCGCCAGGGCGTGTTGGAGACTTTCCAGCGTTCCAGCAACGCGTTCCAGGTGGCAGCCATCGAGGTGGCACGTGCCAAAGCGGTCGTCGGCTCTGCGGGCCATCCGCTTGTCGCAGTGATGGTGCCAGAGCTCGCGCCAGCGATGGTGCCGGCGTTTAATGCACCCGCAGCGCCAGCCCCTCCTGCGCCGCCATCGTCCAGACGCGCGAGCGATCCGGGAGATGCCGTGTCGACGCCCGCAACTTTTGAATGGTCTGCCTTCGTGACCGTGGTCGCCGCCGCCGCTGCCGTCATCGCCGCCTCCGCAGGCGCAGCAGTGCTCGCAGGCGCGGAGCCGCCGGCGGTGGGCATGCCCAGACGGGCGGCTCCCGCAGGCGCTGCGCCCAGCCGCCCATCCGCCACCCGCGGCAACCCTTGCGTGGCGAGCACCTCATCCGGAGACGGGATGTCCATCCCGGAGCCATCGCGCTGCGGCGCCCAGGTCACAGCCGCCGCACAGGCCATCACCAGCGTCAGCGAGACGCCGGCCAGCGACGGGTTCCACGGCCACGGTGTCGCAGCGGGCGCCAGACCCAGGTCGTGGGCGGCGCGGGTCAGCATCCGTCGCTCCACCACGCTGCCTCCTTCGCTGGCCGCCAATTGCAGGGCCCTTTCGCACAAGGGATTGAGGCTGCGCGGCACCCCCGCCGTCCAGCCATACAGCGACCAGGCCAGGCGGCGCGGCATCAGCATCGGCGAGCCGCCCGCCACCCGCAGGGCATGGTGCACATACGGCATCACTTCGTCCCGCCCCAGCGGCGCCAGGTGATAACGCGCCACCACGCGCTGCGACAACTGCCGCAACTCGGGCCGGTCCAGCAGGTCCCGCAGCCCCGTCTGGCCGACCAGCACGATCTGCAGCAGCTTGCTGGCGTGGGTCTCCAGGTTGGTCAGCAGCCGCAGCTGTTCCAGCACATCGGGGGTCAGCCGCTGCGCGTCATCGATCATCAGCATCGCCCTGCGGCCGCGCGCGTGATGGTCGAGCAGGAATGCATTGAGCAGATCGATCAGTTGCCGCATCGGCGTCCCGTCGGCCACCCGCAAGCCGAATCCCCGGCAGACTGCCACCATCAGCGTGTGGACATCCGGTGCGGGGCGTGCGATGTGGGCCGCCTTGACCTCCGGCGGCAGCTCTTCCAGAAAGCAGCGGCAGATGCTGGTCTTGCCCGTGCCGATGTCCCCCGTGAGCAGCAGGATGCCGCCGTCGGCGCGCAGGCCATACATCAGGTGGGCCAGCGCCTCCTTGTGATGACGGCTCATGAACAGATCGTCCGGTTCCGCAGCGGACGGGAAGGGCGCCCGGCGAAACCGGAACTGTCGATCGAGGCTGGCGCCGCCACTGTGCGGAGGGGCCGACGGCAGCTCGTCGGGGCCGTGGGTCAGAGCAAAGGACATGATCACCTCGGTGCGCTGCCGCCGTCCCCAAGGCAGGCGGGGTCATGTCACGGAGCGTCGCGCTTATGTGGCGTCACGGGCCGATGCGTTCCTTGCCTACTGGATGCGCTTGAGCCGGCCCATCAACTGCTGCTCCACGTCGAGCGCCGACCAGGCGGTGCTGGCAGGCGCCTCGGGCTGGATCAACGGATCTTTGGCAAAGTCCTCCAGGCGACTCCAGCGGGCCGCAGGTGCCTCCTTGATCAGCGACTCCAGCGGCCCATGCCCCTGACATTGCAGCCACTGCGCCAGCTGCGCCAGCGTGGCGTCACTGCCAAGCCCCGGCTGAAAGCGTACGCCCGCCCCCTGCGCTGCCCTGGCCAGGCGCAGCAGTTCCGAGCGACCAGCCACCTGCCGAGCCGCCCGCGCGCGTTCCTGAGGCGACAGCGCCTCCAGGTGCTGGCCATGGTCCCCCAGCAGCAGCGTGAGCTGCGATTCGCTGCTGGCAAAGGCAAGGCTGCGCAGCAGGAATCGCGTGGCGGTGACGGGCGATGGACACAAGGTGTCCCGTGCCTGGTGGATCAGGGAGAGCCCGTCGGGATCGGAGCTGCCGGCGCCCACCATCACTTCGCGCAGCAGGTCATCCACGCGGTTCTGCTGCGCTGCCGGGGGCAGGGCGCGGAACAGCCTCATCAGCTGGACGAACCGTGCCTGCGTCACTGGCATGGATCGCAGTGCCGTGTCGAACTGGGCGCCCAGCACCAGAGAGGCCACGTGGGGTCTCAAGGCCTCGACCTCCGTCTGGGTGCGCGCCGCTGCGCCGGGCTTGCCATCCGTGTGCGATGCGCCGGTGGATGCGGACCTGGAGGCCTGGCGTGCCTGGCTCTGCGCTAGCAGGCGGGGCCCCACGGAGGACCAATGCGTCCCCAGTTCCTCGATGAGCGCGCCGGTCTTGTGCCCGCCTATCGAGACGGGCGCTTGCGCCACGCGCCAATGGCGCTTCTGGATCAACGGCGCGTGCAGCACCAGCACCCTGGCCTTCGGACCCGGCTCGGGTGGCGCCAGGCCAGGCCCTGGAAGCGCACGCACCGCGGGCATCGCGCCCACGCGTCCGGAGGACTCACTCCGCTGCAGGTCACCACTGCGGGCAGGTGCATCCGCGCCCTGGGCAGAACCGGGGCCGCCATTGCCGCCGGGCGGCAATCCTGAGACGCTCATGGGCGCGGCGCGCGGGGCGTGGGCGCGCAGGGCTCAGTTCGGCCGGCCCAGGCTGCCCCGAGCGGCATTGAGCAGCGCGCGGGTGCCTCCGGAGACGGCATGCGAAGCCACCGCGCGTGTCGGCTCTGCAGCCTTCAGGAAATAGGTGCGACGCCACTCATGCGCCTTCTCGGCGATATGGTGCAGCATGTCCGCCAGGCGCTGCGCATTCACATCGGCGGTGCGCAATTGCTGCATGCACACGACGTGGCGGGCCACGCCGGAGTAGCCGAAGCTCACCCCCGCGTCCGGCGCGCCGATGTAGTTCTGCGATAGCAGCTCCTCAAACACCGCAACCTCGCGGCCGGCCGGCACGCTGCCGAATTCCGTATACAGCACCAGCGCATCCATCGGACGCTGCCGGCTGGCGGTGATGGAACAGGTGATGCCGTCGACCTCGATGGGGGAGCCGCTGGCCACCGACGCTGCGTCCGGCAGCCCCGCCATGGCGCAGAAATCCTGAATCAAACGTTCATAGTCGGTCATGGCTTGTCTCTTGTTGATGGGTCCGGGAGATGGAGGAAGGGCGCAGCGCCTGCGCGCCTCAGAGGCTCAGCGCCGCATGCCGAAATCGTCCATCCGGCCACTGTGGGCATCGGCAGGCGGGATCGGAAAGTCACTGCGAAGGCTCAGGTCATCGACACTGGGCAGGTCCATCCAGGGCGCAAGGTAGTCGGGCTGCGTCGGAGGGTGAACGGCTTCGGCACTCTCGCTGCGCAGCCGGCCCTCCAGCTTCAGCAGCAAGGCGGCGGCATGCACGCGCACTTCATAAGACGCTGCCGCCCGGCCTGCCCGGATCTGTTCGATGTGCCGTCGCAGCAGCGGTGCCGGGGCGCCGGCGGTTTCGCGTTCAATGCGGTGCAGCAGATGATTGGTGAGTTCCATGATGACGATCGCCTTGTTGTGTCGTGGTGCTCGGTAGGTGGTCGGTGGGTGGGCGGAGTTCCCGCTGGTCTCACTCGATTGACGTCGCCGCATGAAGTGCCTATTCTGCGCTGCGAGTCGCCCGGACTGCGGAAGCGCGGGTCCTCGCCAGCAACACTGCTGAATCACATACCGGCTGCATGAGCCCTCGATTTGCGTGAACACGCATTCGGGGGCTTTTTGTTTTTGGAGTCCGACATGGCCATTCCGAATGCAATGACTGCTTCATCCCTCGTCTTCACGGTGATTCAGACATTCATTGCCGCGTGTTTTTCCTCATCCGCTTGTGTCATGTATTGCAGGTGGTTGCGAGGTGTAACTTGTAAGAGGACTGAAAGCGCATCTCCCTAGCGTGAGCCCCACATCAACAGCCGGTGCGCATAGAAAAAGAGCACCGGCTGGGAGAGGCGTCCGGGCTGTTCATCGGGCGTGATGGAGAGAACCTCGATGCCGCGACAACGAAGCGCGGTGCGGGTTCCACGATAAGGGCACCCGGCGGGCCATACCGCCGACGCACTGGGAGGTGCGCAGGGGTGACCTCGGCATTGCGTGCGTACTTTTTCGTATGCGTTTCATGCGCTGTTCCTCAATGAATCCGGCGATTCATTCTTGTTGGATTCATTCGGAACTGGATCAAAAGCGGTGCCACTAATGGCCCGCTGCGAATGACAACTTTCCAATCTGCCGGGATCGGTGATCCAAGGAGTTAGACCGTGGGGCCACACACTCAGAGGTTCTCCAGCGCGATGCTAGTCATCGTTGCCACGCAACTCTTGACGCAGGGCTGTGCGTCCCGAGCGTCAGAGCCAGCGCCACAAGCGCCAAAGGGTCATGATGCGGTGCTGATGTCCGGCACCGACCGCGCCTTTGGCGTGCTGGCCAATGACGGTCAGGCGGTGCCCCTGCGCAAGGCCCTCGAACAATTGGCGCCGATGGACTACGGTGTGCGTTGGGTGGGCGTCGATGCCACCCGCATGAACGCGCCGGTCACCTGGCAAGCAAACCAGACCTGGCCCGACGCCATCGGCGAAGCCGTCAAAGCCGTGCCGGGACTCGTGGTGCATGTGGCCACGGGCTCGCGCTTGATCCTGGTGCGCGCCGTTTCCGACGACCTGCGCCCGCTGCCGCCTACCCCGGCCACGGTGGGCAAGGTGGAGGGGCCCGCGACGCCAGCAGCGACGACCAGGAGCGCCACCGCTGCATCCCCGTCACCTGCCACCGCCCGCGTGGCGCCGACGCTCACCAGCCTGCCTGCCGCTCCTGCCGCATCGCCAGTGCCCGACCCTGGCTCTGCAGCATCCACGCCGGCGCCGACGCCCCTGAAGGAGGCCCCACGTCCGCGGCTGATGCCGGCCAAGTTTGAAGGCAGCGCGGCCCCGCGCACGTCATCTGCTGGTCCGCAATCCTCCGGCGCGTCATCCATCAACACCCCGGCCACGGGCACGCAGTCCTCCGGCATGCGGCCGACGGTCCTGGAGACGGTCTCGGTCAGCGGTCGTCGCACGGAGCCGCCCGCGGTCCAGCGCTGGTCCCTGAGCGAAGACGACCGAACCCTGCGCGTGGCCCTGGACCGCTGGGCACAGCAAGCCGGCTGGCGGCTGTTCTGGGAGATGGGCGTGGACTATCCGATCACCGCTTCCGCCAGCATCAATGGAAATTTCGAGGACGCCATCTCCATGGTGGTCCGCAGCCTGGAACAGGCGGATGTGCCGCCCAAAGCCATCTTCTATCGCGGCAATCAGGTGCTGCGTGTGATTCCGAGGGGCAAAGAATGACAGCGATCACCACACGACCCACCGTGGTCTCCCGTGCGGCAGCCGTGGCCTTGGCGGCCGCTACGCTGCTGGCCTTGCTGGCCGGCTGCACCGGTCTCACGCAGCGCGTGGACCGCGAGACCGACGAGCTGAACCGCCGCGCCAGCAGCCATGCCCAGGCCGTTGGCACGACGGTGGAAGGCGGGCGCTCGGATGGCGTCCAGGTCCGGGACGGCATCTGGATTGGCAAGACCAGCATCCGCATGCAGGAGGCCGAAACGCTCCCGGCCGTGTTCTCCTCCCCCGTCACCTTCAACCGCCGGGTCCGCTCGCTCTCGGAGTTCGCGGAACGCGTGGCGGTGCTGGCCGGAGTGCCCACGCGGGTCACGCCCGACGCACTGGAGGTTTCCCTGGGCGGCGGACGCGCAGCGCCCCGCGCCGGTGCCGCCCCGATGGCCAGCACCTCGGGTGCCGCCATCCCCCCGCCGAGCAGCCTGCAGCAGTCGCTTCCCGGGGCCGGTACGGGCGCCATGCTGCCGATGGGGGACGGCCTCGGGGCTTACCTGGTCTACCGCAATGGCGACCTCAAGGGCCTGCTCGACCTGGCCGCCACGCGCTTTGGCGTGTCGTGGAAATACACGCAGGGCCTCATTGAATTCCTGCATGTGGACACGCGCACCTTCCAGGTGAATGCGGTGCCGGGCGACTCGGCACTCAGCGCCAACGTCGGCAACACCTCGACCACGGGCGGGGAGGGCGGCAATGGTGGCAGCGGGGGGCTGACATCCACCAGCGCGGGCGGTGGCACCGGTGGCGGCGGAAGCACCACCAGCAATGCCCAGAACACGGCGGTGCGCTCGCAGCTCTCGGTGTTCTCCAGCCTGGAGAAATCCGTCGCGGCGATGCTGTCCCCGCACGGCACCGTGGTGAGCTCCACCGCCACCGGCACGCTCACAGTGACGGATACGCCGGCCATCCTGGCACGCGTCGAGAAGTTCCTGGAACGCGAGAACCGCACTCTGTCCAAGCAGGTCATGATCAACGTGACGGTGCTGGCGGTGTCGCTGTCGGACGAAGACAACTACGGCCTGAACTGGAACCTGGTCTACAGCGATCTGTTCCGTCGCTACGGCGTGCGCAGTGCCTTCGGTGCCGGACAGTCCAGCACCGAATTTGCTGCCAGCATCCTGGACACCTCGGGCAGCCGCTTTGCGGGCTCCTCGCTGATGATCAACGCGCTCTCCACCCAGGGCAAGGTCCGCAAGGAGACCTCGGCCTCGGTGGCCACGCTCAACCACCAGCCCGTGCCTGTGCAGGTGGCGCGGCAGACGGCCTATCTCAAGTCGTCGCAGACCACCATCACCGCCAATGTCGGCTCCACCACCAGCCTCACCCCGGGCGTGGTGACCTCCGGCTTCACCATGACCGTGCTGCCCAACCTGCTGGACAACGGCACCGTGATGCTGCAGTTCTCCACGGACATTTCCACGCTGCGGCGCCTGAACCTGATCAGCAGCACGGGCAACGGCAACGGCACCCAGATCCAGACGCCGGAGGTGGACACCCGCAACTTCCTGCAGCGGGTGGCGATGAAGTCCGGCCAGACGCTGGTGGTCAGCGGCTTCGAGCAGATGGAAGGCAATGTCGACCGGCAAGGCACCGTCGTGCCCTCCAACGTGCTCTTCGGCGGTGGTGTCGCGACCCGGTCCAACAAGGAGGTCATCGTGATCCTGATCACCCCGATCACGATGCCCGGCGCCTGAGCGAGGTTCCCAATGGCTGTTGTCGTCACCGAAATCCGCAAGCGCCGCTACGTCTGCGGCCTGCTGTGGCAGTCGCTGTCCAATCCACGCGAGTTGCGGGGTGAGGCGGTCGAGCTGGCGCGCAAGATGAACGTCGACCTGATGGTGTTGCGCAAGGACCTGGGCATTGCGCAGGCCGGTTACGCCAGTTCCCGCGAGGGGGCGCAGCCCGGCATGCTGTCGCTGGGGGCGGTGGTGGCCAGCGTCATGTCGGTGCGCGGCCTCAAGGACAACGGTCGCCGCCAACCGGCCAACAGCTGGCTGGCCGCGCTTCGCCTGGATGAGGAGCGCTGGGCGTATTTCGCCGTGCGCGATGACAGCTTCCTGCCGTCCGGCGACTACGCCGGTTCCCGCGCCGAGGTGCTGGACCGCCTCTATGCCGACTACGGCCTGGGGGGCTGGAATGCGGTGATCGGCGATGCGGACCTGGAGGATCAGGGCTTCCACAATTTTGAAGCGGTCACGCTGGACGATTTTCTGCCGCGCTCCAAGGGCCAGCGGCTGTGGCTGTCCCAGGCGTGGGAGCTCAAGCCGGTGGAGCGCTCACGCCGCCGGATGGTGGTCGCCGCGGGTGCGGTGGCCGCAGGTGCCGCCGTGATCGGCCTGGTGCACTGGCAGCGCCAGCAGGCCGCCGAGCAGCAACTGGCGGCTGAGCGCAGCCGCATCGCCCAGCAGCGGCAGGCGCAGGCGGTGGCCGAGGCCAACCAGAAGCCCGAGCCGCCCTGGCTGCGCCAGCCCGTGCCGCGGGAGCTGGTGCGGGCCTGCGCCGGGCAGCTCGACCTGATGTCTCCCGGCGGCTGGCGGCTGGAGGAATACACCTGCTCGGCCACCCAGGCCACCCATGTCTGGGCGCGGGGGGATTCAAGCGTTGGTTACCTGCTGGAGCAGCAGCCGCAGGCGTCGGTCGAGCTCAGCGGCGAGCGGGCCAGCCTGGTGCAGCCGCTGCCGTCCTCCGGCGGCTGGAATGAGGAACTGCTGGCATCGCGGCAATTGCTGCAACCGCTGATCTCGCGCTTTCAGCAACTGGGGCTGCGCATCGCGCTCAAACCCGTGGCCGTCCCGGCCGCGGCGCCGTCCACACTGGCGGGCCTGCGTCAGAAGGCCCCGCAGCTCCCGGACTGGAAGGCCTACAGCTTCACGCTGCAGGCCGGTGGTGTTCCCCTCACCGACATCGCGTCGGTGCTCAGCCAGCCGGGTATCCGGCTGGACCGGCTGGCGTATCGCCAGGGCGATTGGTTCCTGGAAGGAGTGGCCTATGCGAAATGATCAACACCCCCGAATTGGCGGTTTCTGGCTGCTGGCGGCCGCTGTCGCCCTGGCCTGCTGGGCCGCGCCGTCGGCGCAGGCCGGCACCACGGCCGAAGAACTGGCCCAGATCGAGGCCGAACACGTGGTGCTGAAGGCTCGATTGCGCCTGGCGGAGACCCGGGCGCTGATTGCCGCCCGCCAGGCGGAGATCGACCGGCAGGCGCCGTTCACCCCCAACGGCCTGCCCACCGTGCTGGGCATTGACGGCATGGGCTCCCGCATGAGCGCCACATTGGCCATGGACAACGGCTATGTGACCGAGGTGGCCGTCGGGGATCCGCTGCCCGGCGGCGCCCGCGTGGTGGCGATTGCCGCGCAGGGCGTGACGGTGCAGACCAGCGACCGCAAGCGGGTACGGCTGCGCACCGGTGGGGAGCCCGCCAGCGAGATGGCACGTGTGATGCCGGCGCCGATGAGCGCGCTGCCGGCCCAGCGCGTGGCGCCTGCTGCCGTGCCGCCCGCGGGCGTGCTGTCCATGTCGCCCGTGGGGACCTCGGCGCCAGCAGTCTCCGGCAGCGCAGCCGCCGCCGCACCGACCACCCTGGCCGCCTTGCCCGCGCCGCGCGCGCCGGGCGCCTCGGGTGTGACGCGATGAATGCCCGGGTGCCCTTGCAGGCCGTGGGGCGGGAGGTCCCGCGACCCGATACCACGATCGTGACCGTGCTCAGCGTCTCCGGGCGTCTGGCGGCCAGCGACGAAGAGCGCAAGTTTGTCTGCCTGCTGTCGGATGGGCAACTGCTGGTGGCCCAGGGCCAGGCGATGAATCCCTTCGTGCTTTCCTACCGTGCACGGCTGGACCACCTGCGCCACAAATGCCGCGTGGTGCCCGTGCCCATCGAAAGCATCGGCCGCCACTACCAGTCGGCGCACCGCGCGCAGGGAGACACCGACCACACCAAGATGCAGCATGGCGCCAAGGAGCTGCTGGCGGCGGCCTGCGCGGCGCAGGCGTCGGACATCCACATCCGCGTCAAGCAGCTCGGGACCGAGGTCTACTTCCGCATCCACAACGACCTGGAGCGCATCGGCGGCTACACGCGGGAATACGGGGAGCGGCTGCTGGCCACCCTGTATGGCGCGATGACCAGCGTCTCGGACAACGCCTACAAACCGACCGAGCGTCAGGACGCCAGCATCGCCGACCGCGACAAGCTGCCCGAGCAACTGATCGGCGTGCGCATTGCCACCACGCCCACCAGCGAAGGCTCGCTGATGGTCATGCGCCTGCTCTACAACGATGCGGGTGAAACGCTGGACCTGCTTCGTCTGGGCTTTTCCCCTGCGCAGGAGGCCAGCCTGCAGGCCTTGAAGGAGAACCCCACCGGCATGAACCTGATCAGTGGTCCGGCCGGCTCAGGCAAGTCCACGACGCTGCAGCGCGTGCTGCTGGGGCAATTGGCCCAGAACGACGGCGGCCTGCATGTGATCACGGTGGAAGACCCGGTGGAGTACCCGATTGCCGGTGCGGTGCAGACGCCGGTGACCAACGCATCGTCGGAGGACGAGCGCGCGCGCCTGTTCTCCCTGGCCATCGTCAACGCCATGCGCCTGGACCCGGACACCATCATGGTCGGCGAGATCCGGGACCGGGCGTCGGCCCAGAGTGCCCTGCGGGCGGCCATGACCGGCCATCAGGTCTGGAGTACGGTGCATGCCAACAATGCCATCGGCATCGTGGACCGGCTGGAAGACATGGGGCTGCCGCTGCGCATGGTGGCGGACCCGTCCATCATCACCGGCCTGATCAGCCAGCGGCTGGTGAAGCTGCTGTGCCCGCACTGCCGCCAGCCGCTGCTGGGAGAGGCGGGCCGCCAGCGGGTGGCGCCGGCGCTGATGGCGCGTCTGCGTGCGGCGCTCGGGGACCAGCTGGAGCGCGCCTGTGTCGCTGGCGACGGCTGCCTGCACTGCAATGGCCGGGGCACGGTGGGGCGCACCGTCCTGGCTGAGGTCATCACGCCGGACGAGCACTTCTGCGCGCTCCTGCGCGCGGGCGACAAACCGGGCGCCATCCGCTACTGGCTGGGCGAGATGGGCGGCATCACCATGACCGAACATGCCCTGGCCAAGGTGCGTGACGGCCTGGTCGATCCGTTGATGGCTGAGCGTGCGGTCGGCTGGCTGCAGGTGCAGCCACGGCTGCGGAGGACCCACCATGCGGTTTGACTTCAACCGGACCTGGGCGCGCATGGTCTTCACCGCCCCGGTGCGCATGCGTGTCTACCGGCAGATTGCCACCATGCTGGCCAACGGCCTGCCGCTGCTGCGGGTGCTGGATGACCTGTACCAGCGGGCCTCGGCGCGCGGACGCAAGCCGTCCGAACCGCTGGCCATTGCGCTGTTCGAATGGAAGCGCTCGGTGCAGAACGGCCACACGCTGGCCGAAGGCATGCGGGACTGGGCCCCGCGCGCGGAGCAACTGCTGGTGCAGGCCGGGGAGCAGTCCGGCCGTCTGGAGGCCAGCCTGCTGGCGGTGAGCGAGGTGGTGCAGGCCACGCGCAAGATCCGCGGCGCCATCCTCGGTGGGGCTGCGTATCCGCTGCTGGTGTTCATCTTCATCATCGGCTATGTGTACCTGTTCGGCACTCGCGTCGTCCCTGAGTTCGGCCGTCTGAGCGACCCTGCGCGCTGGCATGGCCCGGCCCGCGGCCTGCATCTGATGTCGCTGTGGGTGCAGCAGTGGATGCCGATGGCGGTGCTGAGCCTGATCGCGCTGCTGGCACTGCTGGTGTGGGCGCTGCCGCGCTGGCGCGGTCATGCCCGGCTGGTGGCGGACCGGCTGCCGCCGTTCTCCATCTACCGCATGCTCAGCGGCAGCAGCTTCCTGCTGGCCTTCAGCGCCTTGCTGTCGGCCGGCATTACGGTGGAGAAGTCGCTCTACCGCCTGTGTGAATCGGCCGGGCCGTGGCTGCGCGAGCGGCTGGAGGGCGCGCTGCTGGGCGTGAAGTCCGGCCTGAACTGCGGGCAGGCCCTGCGCCATGCGGGGTATGGCTTTCCGTCACCGGACATCGTGGACGACCTGTGCATCTATTCCGAATACCGCGGCTTTCCCGAGGTACTGCAGCGGCTGGCCAACGAGTGGATGGAGGAGGGCGTGGCCCGCATCTCCATGCAGATGAAGGTGGTCAACGGCGCCGCGATTTCGGTGCTGACGCTGCTGATTGCCTGGTTGGCCATCGGCATGTTCAGCATCCAGGAGCAGGTCGCGTCCACGGCCCGGCTCGCGCATTGATTGGTGTCAGGTCCCAAAGGCCATTCAGCGTTCCCATCCATCCCCAGGAGAACTCCATGAAACAACCCAAGCTCTTGACCCCCCAGTCCTCCCGTCGCTCGCGGGTGCCGACGGCCCGGCGGCAGGCCGGTGCGTCGCTGCTGGAAGCCATTGCCTTCCTCGGCGTGGCGGCCACCATCGTCGTGGGGGCGGTGGCGCTGCTGTCCAACGCGTTCAGCGGGGCGCGCTCCAACCGGTCGCAGGAAGAAGTGGCTGCCATCAGCACCGGGGTGAAGCGTCTGTTCATGGCGCAGGCCGGGGCCTACGGCAATGGCAGCCTGAACGAGGTGCTGGTGCAGGCCAAGGTCTTCCCGTCCACGCTGGCGGTGGAGGGCAACTCGGTCTTCAATGCCTGGAACGGGGCCGTCACCGTCAACGGCAGCGCCGCCACGTTTGACATCAGCTATGCCAATGTGCCGCAGCAGGTCTGCGTGGACCTGGTGGCCACCTCCGGGCAGTGGATCAGCGTGGCGGTGAATGGCAGCGGTGCGATGACGCCGCCCATCACGCCGGTGCAGGCAGCCGCCCAGTGCACCCAGGCCAATGCCAACACCGTGGTCTGGACCACCAGCTAAACCCGGAGCAACAGCCATGTGGGCACAGGCAGTCGTGGTGGGCGTGGTGGCAGCGGCCGGCTGGTGGGCGGTGGATGCGGCACTGGAGGTGCCGGTCACCGATGCGGCACGCGCCCGGACCGTGGCCGAGAGCATGGCGGTGTACCGGGCGGCCGTGGTCGCCTATGCCACCGCGCAGCCCGGATTCGAGGGAAGCGTCGACGACGGCCTGCTGAGCCTGCCCAGCTGGTGGAACGGTCATCCCGGCATCAGTGCCGTGGTGCAGGGGCCGTGGGTGGCCGTCTACCTGAACCGGCCGGCACCGGTGGATGTGCTGGCGCAAATGCAGCGCCTGTCCGCCGGCTCGCTGCTGGTGGGGGTGGCACACAGCGCCAGCGGCACCTTGTACGCCCCGCTGCTGGGCGACACCGGCCTGCCGGTGCCCGCCCAGGTGCCGGACGGGGCGCCCGTGTGGCTGGGCGTGAGGGGAACATGATGATCTCGCAGCTGCATCCGGTCGCATCAGCGACGCCCCGTGCCTGTGGCGGTCCGCATGGCGGTCGAGCGCTCGTCGACCGTCGAAGCCATCGTGGCGGTCTCCGCGATCGCGGGGTGACGCTGGTCGAGATGCTGGGCGCCCTGGCACTGCTGGCCATCCTGTCGGCGGGGGCCACGGTGCTGGTGAGCAACGGGCTGGACGATACCCGTGGACAGCATGCGGGGCGGCATCAGGCGACGGTGGTGGAAGCGACCGAGCGCTACATCCGCGAGCACTACGCCGATCTCCTCACCGCCACCTCCAGCGGCCCGGTGGCGGTGCCGATCACGGTGTTGACCGATTTGCTGCCCGCTGGCTTCCGCCCGGCCAATGCCTACGGTCAGACGCCCTGCGCGCGCATCGTCCAGCTGTCGGCGGGGCGACTCAATGCCCTGATCGTGGCCGAGGGCGGCGAGTCGATTCCGGCCAAGGACGTGGCCTACGTAGCCGCTCATGCCGGCCCCGGGGGCGGCCAGATCGCCACGGCGCAGCCGGGCCTGGCGCAAGGCGTCTTTGGATCCTGGCAGCTGGACCTGGCCCCCTACCAGGTGGTGACTTGCGGCGGGGCCAGTGCCAACGAGGGCCAGGCCAACCGACTCGCATCCGCGCTGTTCTTCGATGGTCCGTCCTCCAGCGCGGTCGACTATCTCTACCGTCAGGAGGTGCCCGGGCATCCCGAGCTCAATGCGATGAATGTGCCGCTGGGCTTCCAGGGCAGCGCCGTGGTGGTGGAAAACGATGCCACCGATCCGCGCTGCAGTGTGGGCGACCCGGCGTCCCAGGGGCGGATGGGCGTCAGCAATACCGGCGCGCTGCTGAGTTGCCAGTCCGGCGTGTGGCGTCGGCAGGGCTCGGCCTTCTGGAAGGACCCGGTGGCCACCGCTACCGCGCTTCCGGCGACCGACAACCAGCCGGGTGACGTGCGTCTGACGCTGGACACCTCCCGCGCCTTCTCCTGGACCGGCAGCGCGTGGAAGGCCCTGGCCGTGGACGAGAACGGCAATCTGGTTGTGCCCGGGACGGTCACCGGGCGTTATCTGCAGGTCACCAGCACCGAGACGGTGGATGCGGCCTGCCCGGTTGACGGGTTGATTTCCCGGGATGTCGATGGCCTGCTCATCACCTGTCGGGACGGCCGCTGGCGTTCGCAGGCCACGCAGGAGCTGGCCTACACCGAGACCGGCGGCTCGGTGCTGATGCGGTCCGCCTACATGGCGTATCCGGCGGGCACTTCGTTCTACAACGGCGGCTTCAGCTATGACGCCCCCAACGACACGGTGATGGCGTCGGTCGAGCGTGAGCTGGTGCCCGTCAAGGACGGCCTGGTGATCACCAACGTCAATGCGTCGATGAACAACGGCAGTGTGGACGGACCGCCCGCCGTCGGCCAGGTGACGCTGGTGGTCCAGGTGATCGATCGCGATACCGGCAATGTGATTGCCGCCAACCGGGCCATGTCGCCGCGTCTGACCAATGACATCGCCAGGCTGGCCGTGACCGTCTCCAAGGCGGTCCCCCGCAATCGCAACGGCTACGTGCTGCAGATGCTGACGCTGTGGACCACCTACCGCGGCAGCTACGAAGGCAATTTTTACAACCGCGCCAATTATCTGAATGCGGCCGGCCAGGTGGTGGAGCAGACCCCGCTGACGCTGGACTGGTCCATCGACCTGACCTACTGATTTCTTGAGGCGGCCCCCGCACCAGACAAGAGCGTCCCCCAGGGGGCGCCGAATGCACAAGGAACACCGGAAGCAAAGCAAGACCTGCGACCCCAACAGGCCACAGCAACACATCGGGCGAAGAACGATTCAACGAGCAACGCACGAGGACAGATCATGCGATGGATGTCAGGCAATACCCGCGGTGGACAGGCAATGTCCGGCCAGGCCCCACAAGGGCACGGCACCGGCAGCTCCTGCGCGCCCCATCCCAGCCGCCGCGCCGCGCGCCAGCCCCTCATGGCCCTGGCGGGCGCACTGGCCATGGTGGCGGCGGGCTCCGCACATGCCTGCTGGGAGCAGGCAGCCTCCAAGTACGGCGTGAGCGCGCAGCTGCTCTACGCGATTGCCAAGACGGAATCGAGCCTGCAGGCCAAGGCGATCAACCGCGCCAACAGCAACGGCAGCTATGACGTCGGGCTCATGCAGATCAACAGCAGCTGGTTGCCCACGCTGGGCCGTTATGGCATCCGCGAGAAAGACCTGTACGAACCCTGCGTGAGCATCGAGGTGGGCGCCTGGATCCTGGCGCAGAACATCCGCAGCCACGGCTACACCTGGGCTGCGGTGGGGGCCTACAACACCCCCAATCCGGAACGCGGGCTTCAGTACGCCCGGCGCGTGTACAACAACCTGCCGCAGGAACTGCGGGCGGGGCTGGGGTCATGGTGAGCGCGGGGAAGGGGTCGAGCCGGGCGGGCTTCGCCGGGGGGCGCCAGCGGCTTGGCCCGCTTGGTAGGCTTGGCAGGCTTAGGACGGCAGTGGCGGCTATGGCCGCGGCACATGGTGCCCGGGCCGCGGTGGGTGCGCGTCTGCGCTCAGCGGGGATGGTTGAGCAGGTCGTGCAATTCGCCGCGGGCGTAAGCCGCGCGCATCGCATCCTTGGCCGAGATTTTGCGCGCCTGGGTCAGCTGCACCAGGCTGTCGTTCAGCGTCCGGGACATGTTGTCCTCCTTGCGACGCATGAAGTCCGCCAGCAGGTGGAACTTGGCGGACTCCTCGATGAACGGGGTCGCCTGCTGGTGGTTGTTGAAGATCATCTCGCTGGCCAGCACGTAGCTCTCGCCGTTCTCGGCCGGCACCAGGCTCTGGCAGATCACGCCCAGCAGCGCGGTGCCCAGGGTGGCGGCACGGCGTTCGCGCTGTTCGGCCGGGAAGAAGGACAGCAGTTTGGAGATGGCGCCCATCGCGCTGCTGGTGTGCATGGTCGCCACCACCAGGTGGCCCGACTCGCCGGCATGCAGCACGGTGTCGGCAGTGTCGGGGTCGCGGACTTCGCCCACCATGATCACGTCGGGCTTTTGCCGCAGCGCCTCGCGCAGGCCGGCGCCGAAGCTGGGCGTGTCGCTGGGCACCTCGCGCTGGGAGATCAGCGCCTGCCGCCGGTTGAACTGGTATTCGATGGGTTCTTCGATGGTGACGATATGCGAGCTGCGGCTGGCATTGATGTGCTGAAGCATGGAGGCTGCCGTGGTCGTCTTGCCTGAGCCGGTGGGCCCCGTCAGCAGAATCAGCCCCTTGCTGGCTTCCAGCAAGGCCGAGCGCACGTACAGCGGCAGCCCGGTCTGCTCCAGCGGCAAGGGTTGCAGCGGCAGCCGTCGCAGCGACAGCACGACGCGTTGCCCGCCATGGACTGCATACACATTGCAACGCATGCGACTGCTGGGCAACAGCAGCGGCCGGTCGATGGCGCCGGACCGGATGCGGGTTTTCCAGTCCTCATCGATGGCGGCCAGCAGCGGATACAACTGCTCCTCACGGATGGGGCCCCAGGGCAGCGGGCGCCAGCCGCGCGGCGTCTTGATCATGGCCAGCTCATCCTGCTCGATGTGGATGTCGGTGACCGCATGGGCCTCGGTGGCCAGCGCCTCAAGCCGCTGCAGCAGCGGCGCACCCGAGCTGTCCTGGGGCGATGCGGCCATGAAGCCGCCGCTGGGGGGCTGGGAGGCGGGTCGCACGCGTGCGGCGGTGTCTGCGGTGTCGGAGCTGGCGTGCATGGCGGCCTCTGGTGTCTTGGTGGACGGGCAGAATGGGGCCCGGAGCCCGGCGGCCGCATCGGCGGGCTCGCGCCGCGCGGTGTCGGTGGTGTGTGGCCGCCGAACCGAGGCGGTTCCCCGCTTGTCCCGCACGACCGTGTCACCGGGGGTTAAGTGTGTGGCAGTGTGGATCCCGGGGACGGACGGGCCGCAGCGTGCCACAAACGCGGGGAGACCGTCATGAGCCGCATGATGGATCCGCTCCGTCTGTCCCGCCTGGACGGGACGCGGGGCGACCCGTCCGGGGATGACCCGGCGCCGGCACCGCTGCTGACGCCGGCGCTGGTGCGCCAGGACGGTCGCTTTGGACGCGAGGCGCCTATGTCTGGGCCCATGTCGGCGCCTGCATCGGCAGCCATCGCTTCTGTCTCCCCGCGCAGCGCGGCGCATGCAGGGGCAGGAGGCGGCAGCGGCCTGACGGAGGCCACGACGCCGCCGCCGACCCACCCCGACGCCTGGACGGCCGCGCGCCGCGTCGCCCCGCTGGCGGTCGACGTCCTGCTGCAGGGCGAGACTGGCGCGGGCAAGGATGCCCTGGCGCGGGAGATCCATCGCTGGTCGGGCCGCCACGGCAAGTTCATCGCGATCAACTGCGCGGCCATTCCCGAGCATCTGGCCGAAAGTGAGCTGTTCGGTCACGAGGCCGGGGCCTTCACCGGCGCGGTGAAGGCCCGCGAGGGCAAGCTGGAAGCCGCGGACAAGGGCACGCTCTACCTGGATGAAATCGACAGCATGCCGCTGGACTCGCAGGCCAAGTTGCTGCGGGCCTTGCAGGAGCGCGGGGCGGAGCGCTTGGGAGGCAGCCGTTTCTACCGGGCCGACTTCCGCGTGATCGCCTCGACCAAGGTACCCTTGCCGACGCTGGTGAAGCAGGGGCGCTTCCGGCAGGACCTTTACTTCCGGCTCAACGTGGTCAAGCTCCAGCTCACGCCGCTGCGGGACTCACCGGACCGCGTGCAGGCGCTGTTCGAGGCGTTTGCGCGCGAAGCGTCCGAGCGGCACGGCCTGCCCGTGCCGCCGATGGTGCCGGCCACCCGGCAGCATTTGTTGACACACAGCTGGCCGGGCAATGTGCGGGAGCTTCGTAATGCAGCGGAGCGCCACGTGCTGGGGTTCGAGCTGGTGGATGAAGAGATGGCGGCGATCATGGGAGCCAGCGTCCCTGGCAGCGTGGGCGGCGCCGTGCTTTCCCCGGGGGCGGCGTCTGGCGGTGGTGCCAGTGTCGGTGCAGGGTCTTGCGGCGCGCCGCCAGGCGGCCCCGCGATGGGGACCGGTCTGTCTCCGGGCCTGCCGCCCCACGAGGGCGACGGCACGCCTCCCGGCGCGGAGGAGGGCGCCGCCGCGGGCTCGCTGCGGGACCGCATGCGGCTGTTCGAGCGCGAGCTGATCGTCCACACCCTGAAGCAGCATGGTGGCTCGGTGGCCAAGGCCAGCACCGAACTGCAGGTGCCCCCGAACACGCTCTACTACCGCATCAAGACCTTGGGCATCCAGTTCACGCCGGAATGAAGGGGCACGGCCAACGCATTCGGGAACGCTTGGTCGTCTCGCACTACATACCAGGGAGCGTCGCGCGGCGACGCCCCAACCACTGTCTTGCGAGCCATGTACAAGGACCATTTCCAGCTGCGCGGGATGCCGTTCTCGATCGCACCCGACCCCGGTTACTTCTACCTCAGCAACCAGCACCGTGATGCCTGGGTGCATCTGGGCCATGCGGTCAACGGCGATGCCGGCGTCGTGCTGCTGACGGGCGAGGTCGGGGCGGGCAAGACGACCGTGTGCCGCCGCTTGATGGATGAGTTGCCGGCCCATGTGCAGGTGGCGCTGATCTTCAACCCGCGCATGAGCCCGCTGGACCTGCTGATCGGTGTCTGCCGCCAGTTTGGGATCCAGAACGCCAGTGATGCCCTGGCCCCGGAGGCGCTCGAAGCCCTGATCGCGGCCCACGTGGCCGAGCGGCGGCGAGACCAGAAGGCCTGCGTGCTGATCATTGACGAGGCGCAAGGGTTGCAGCCAGAGGTCCTGGAGACGCTGCGCCGTCTGCGCGCCGCCGCCTGGGATGAACGCGAGAGCCTGCGGCTGGTCCTCATCGGTCAGCCGGAACTCAACGAGCTGCTGGCCCAGCCGACCTGTGCGGCGTTCAACCAATGCATCACCCTGCGCTATCACCTCGGGCCGCTGGGGCTGGACGATGTGGCCGCCTACGTGGCCCACCGCCTGCAGGTGGCGGGGGCCCGCGAGCAGTTGATCCCGCGCCGCCTGGCCGGACCGTTGCACCGCATGAGCGGTGGCATTCCGCGGGTCATCAATCTGATCTGCGACCGGGCGCTGCTCGGGGCGTTTGTGCTGGGACGCCGCCGCGTCAGCCATCGCCTGCTGGTGGAGGCCTGCGGGGAGGCGACCGGCCGTGAGCCGGCAGCCAGCCAGTGGTGGCGGCGCGCGGGTGCGGTCATTGGCGCGGGCGGATTGCTGGCGGCCGGCGCCGTGCTGGCGGTGGCGGCGCGGCCCGCGCCCCCCATGACCGGTGCGCCGGCGGCGCCGCTGTTGCCGGTCATGGCGGCGGCGGACGATGCGAGCGTCGCGGGACTGGATCCGCAGAACCCTTCCGAATGGCCTGAGGGCATGGCCGGCCCCGCCAGTGAGCGGCTGGCCTTTGCGGCGCTGCTCAAGCGCTGGGATCTGCCCGCGCCCGGGCCTTCGGTGGCGCCCTGCCGCGCGGTGGTGGAACGCGGGCTGATGTGTGTGCAGGGCCGGGACGAGATCGAAGCATTGCGCCGCCTGGACATGCCAGCCGTGCTGCAGCTCGTGGACCGCCAGGGGCGGCAGACGCATGTGGCGCTGGTGCAGTTGCGGCGCCATCAGGCGGTGCTGCAGGTGGGCCGCAGCCTGCGCACCGTCTCCATCCCTGTGCTGGAGTCGCAGTGGACCCGTCACTACACCGTGGTCTGGCGCCCCCCGGCGGACCTGAAGGGCACGGTGGCGGATGGCGCGGAAGGTGCCCCGGTGGCCTGGATGCGGGAGCGCCTGGCACGTTTGCAAGGAGACCGGATCGAGACGCTCCCGCTCAAGCTCGAGGGGCGGCTGCGCAGCGCGCTGCAGGACTTCCAGCAGGAGGAGGGACTGCCGGTGAGCGGCGCGGCAGACCTGCGCACGCTGATGCATCTGGCCAGCCGGACGGAGCCGCTGGCCCCCTCGCTCGACAGTCGACAGTGCGGAGCCTGAGACCATGTCCATCATCCTGCAGGCGGTGCGCCTTCGCGAAGCCATGCGCGCGCCGCGCCTTGTCTCCCTGTACGGCGATCTGGCCCGGCGGACCCCATTGCCGTTGCCGCTCCAGCTGCCGCTGACACAGCCGCAGCGCCGCACCGCCGTGGGCGCCGCCGCTATGTGCGGCTTGCTGTTGCTGCTCTACAGCGTCGGGGACTGGCGTGCGGCCCAGCGTCGGGATCGGCCCTCTGTGCCCGTGGGAGCCGTGTCGTCGGAGGTGGCGGACATTCCGATGTTGCAGTCGCTGCCAGCCCGGCCTTCGACAGGGTCGGCCGTTGGCTCGCGTCCGGGCGGCTCCGCCGGGTCGATGGCCGGGGGGGCGGCAGGGGTGGGAGGCACGACACCGGCAAGGCAGGCGACGACCACGACGTCCGCGACCGCCACAACGTCCGCCGCTCAAGCCGCACAGGTCCCCGCGGCACAGAGGTCGGCTCCGGTGTTCCGTCCGCCCACCAGCCTGGCTGCGCCGCTGCCGGGGCCGTCGGCCACCGTGGCGACCTCGGCGTGGTCCGGGGGCGTCCCGCCGGCACCTGGCAGCGCGACGGCGGCCCCCCCATTCGCCATGCCGGTGTTCACGCCCGCGCCCAAGGTGGAGCCGGTCTACCAGACCGTGGCCGACCTTCCCGAGGAGGTCCGCCGCGCCGTGCAGCGCTTGCGGGTGCAGGTCCACCTCTACGTGCCGCTGGCCCGCCACCGACTCGTGATGGTGGACGGGCAGTCGGTGCGGGAAGGGGAGGAGCTGCTCAGCGGCGTGCGGCTCGATGAAATCACACCTCGCGGCCTGGTGCTTCGCCATGGCGAGCTGCGCGTGAAGCTGGAGACGCCATTCGTCCGCCCCTGACCGAGACCGCGGAGCTGGTCCGGTCGGCGTGGCCCCTTCGGTCGGCCTCCCGGGTTTTGTCGGCGGTGTCGGCGGTGTCGGCGCGGCTGGCGTCGTCTGCGCGGCGAGCCCCTGCAACGCGGGGGACTTCGTGGCCGCCACCCATATCGTGCGAACTCTCGTGGGGTTCGGGCCACCCACCTGACAGAGGCTTGCGCAGATGCTTCCCGGAACCTCCCTGGACGGCGCTACGGATTCCTCCACAGACCTCATCGCCTGGAGAAAAGATGAACGACCTTCAACGCAACCTGACCCAGAATTTCGCCGTGGCCTACGACCGCTACGAGCAGCACATGCGCGGTGCGGATCCCCAGTCGTTGGAGGATCTCCAGGCCGTGGTGCCCTTGAACATGGAGATGATGATCTCGCAGTGGGCGGCCAGCCAGGAGGTGAAGACACGGCACGACCTGATGAAGTCGAGCATCGACGCCATCCGTTGAATTCCAGCCCCTGATGCCGCCAGCCCGTGACGCCAGCCACGCGCCACGCCAAGCCAGGCGGAGCTTCTAGCGAAAGCACCCGCTGCCCCCACCGATCCAGCTGCCGCCCGCCCCAGGAGAATCGCCATGAGTGCCTTGATGCCCTTCAGCAGCCCGGAGGCGCTGCGCCCACTGGAAGGCCTTCGGCCACCGGTGTCCGCGCGGGCCACGGAGATGCTCGATGGACCGATGGCAGGGCCAGGGGCCGCCAGTCTGGCCGCAGGAGCTGCGGTGGCCACCGCAGGCGCTTCCGGTGAGGTGAATCTGAATGATGCGGCAGAGGAACTGACGTTCGGCGCCGCCTCGCGCATGGCGCTGCGCGGCCTGGGAACACCGGACCGCACCCACCTGGCCAACTTTGGCCGCGACCCCCGCACCCTGCGCCAGGTCTACCGCATTGCGCGCCTGAAGAGCCTGCACGCCGCCTACCAGGACACGCCCTGGGGCGCGCAGGCCCCCGCAATGGCGCAGGAACTGCTGGCCAAGGCCAAGGAGGGCGGCAACGTCCAGCATCTGGCGGACCTGCAAAGCGTCGACCCCTTCAAGCGTTATGCCTATCTGCTGGAAGCGGACGAACTCGCCCAGCGCGATCCGCAGGCCGACCCCGCCGTGCGCGAGCGGCTGCAGCAGGCGCAGGTGTCCTTCTGGCAGCAGCACCAGCGCCGCATCATGGCGGGGTTCAACACAGCCAGGCCGCTGGCGCGCTTTGCACAAAGAGGGCAGGAATGGGACGACTTCCGCGAGATCTACTACGACTGGGTGCTGCAGGGCGGCGGGCTGGCGGCTACCTTCAAGAGCCTGCTGTCACGCTTCGGCCCCGACCGCATGCGCGACGCGGTGGACACGCTGCGGCAGGCGATCGTGGCGGACCTGGCCTCGCCGCTGGTGCAGGCCGATTGGTCGCGACTGGTGCAGCAGCAGGGCGACCTGGAGCGCACCCGCACGATCTGGTCGCTGGTTGTCGACGCCGATCGCTTCCTGGCCGCGGCCCATCGCCGCGAGCCCACCGATGCGCAGGTGATGGGCTTTGTCTCCGACGTGCTGGACTACGCCACGCTCGCCGCCAATGAGCGACGGTTCAGCGCGTTGTGCGCGACGGCTTATCCGGGCGGCGAGGTCAGCCCATGGCAGCGCAGCGAACTGACGAAGTTCCTGCGGCGCCACCTGCCCATGGAGATCTGGAGCAGTCCCGAAGCGCGCGAGACGCTGTTCACCGTCACGCCACCCAGCCTCAGTGCTGCCATCGCCGTCCGCTAAGGCCATCATGGAAACGATCACGCTCTTCCGCGAAGCCCTGGTGATGGTGGTGATGCTGTCGGCGCCGGCCCTGGTGGTGACCACCGTGCTCGGGGTGCTGGTCTCGCTGGTGCAGGGGCTGTTCCAGGTGCAGGACCAGGCCCTGTCCTTCACCATCAAGGTGGTGGCGTTGGTCGTGGTGCTGCTGCTCACCGGCCAATGGATGCTCACCGAGCTGTTCTCGCTCACCAACCACATGTTCGTGTTGCTCGGGCAGCGGCGCTGACGCGCGGAGCCCGCCGCCGCGACCGACCCGTTCCTTCCTGCCGTCCATTCGACTTCCATCCGATCAAGGACCTCCCATGGAAACACCGCCTCTCACCGACTTTCCGACCTACAGCTTCACCAGCGGGCCGGCGCCGCAACCCGGCGCGTTCCCGGAGCACAGGCAGGCGCTGAACATTCCCAGCGTCCCCAGCCTCGGGGGCAGCCAGATGCCGGACTTCCCCAGCTTCTCCTCCAGCCACGACGACACCAGCGTCGTGTCGTCCGAGAACGCCAGCGTGGTCCGTGACCGCACCGATGCCACGCTCACCCTGCCCACGACCGAGAACGCCGAGCACAAGGATCTGGAGATCCAGATGGGCGACAAGACGGTCAAGCTGCGCTGGCATGAAAAGCTGGGCTACGTGATGGTGGGCGAGAAGACCGGCTCCGGCGAGATGCACATGTATACCGAGGCCGAATTCCGCGAAGCCAACAAGGGGCAGCTGGAGCAGAGCGGTGGTGGGCGAATTCCTCCCGCCACGTCGCAGAAGCCGGAATATTTCGTACCGCCTGAAGGGTCGCAATCGCTCATCTACCGCTATGACCCGGAAAGCGGGAAGGACGTCATCGTGGGCTATCGCGTCAATGGCGAGCGCCATTACTTCCAGAGTCGCGCCACCATGGAGGCGGTGAACGCCAAGGCCACGGAGGGAGGCCTTGCCACGCCCACCCGGCCCCCGACCGCCCCGGACGATTCCATCCCCAGCGCCAGTCAGTTCAATGAGGGCTATGTCAACCAGTTTGCGTTTGCCACCAACAACGACGGCAAGACCTACATCTGGCGCTGGGACGAATCCGCCGGACGCTACTGCGCGGTCGGTGAAAGCCAGCCCGAAGAGGGTCACTTCTATTGGTACAACACCAGCGAATACCAGACCAAGAACAGCGGACCGAATGCGCTCGTGATGAGCGGCTCGCCGATGCGCGCACCGGTGGCGGATCCTGCCCATCCCGAGGCGGTGGAGACCGGCAACACCGAGATCCGCTTTGTGCAGGACGACAAGGCCGGTGAGTACGGCAACGGAGCCGAGAAATGGGGCAAGCCCATCTACATCATTGACCGCGATACCGGCCACAAGGTCTACATCGGCGTGCAGGTCACCAAGGACGGCAAGACCTCGGAGTACTACTTCGACAACGTCCACATGAACCTCTACAACGATACCGAGACGATCAACGGCAAGACCTACTTCAAGGCGAAGGATCTGAGCACCGTCGACGACAAATACACGCGCGAGAACGAAGGGCAGCACTGACCGGCGGGGCTCCCGCACCACGGTTCTCTGTCCCGCAAGCTCCCAGGGACCGGCCGCGCGATGGCGCCGCCGGTCTCTCTTTTTTTGTGGACGGTGTCGGCGCGTTCATGGGTGCACGCTGCACGGATCCCAAGTCTCCGTGCAGATTCCCGGCACTTGAATTCCATTCCTTGTGAGGTCGTTCAAGAGGATGCATGGAACGCCATGGATACACGATGAAATCGGACCTCTCGTCGATTCGAAGGGCTGGCACGGCTGTTGCGAATGGACCCTCCATCCGACCGCTTTCGAGGTTGTTCATGGAGTTCCTCATGTCCCTGGAGATCGCCCCCATCGATCGACCACGCGCCCATCCCATGCTGACCGTGCAGGACCTGGAAGCGCTGGTCCATGTGCATGGTCGCCGGCTGCGCAACTTCATCAGGCGTCGTGTGGCCAACGCGGCCGACGTCGAGGACCTGATGCAGGACACCTATCTGGAGGCACTGCGCTGCCTGGGCCGTTATGAAGGCGCGTCCCGTCCGGAGACCTGGCTGTTCGGCATTGCGCTGAATCTGGTGCGCACCCATTACAAGCGCGCCGCCCATCGCCCGCTGCTGGAGGACGAGATCACCCACGATGACCGCGAGCTGGACACCGCCCCATCCCCGCTGGAAACCGTGGAGCGGCTGCAGACCATCCACCACCTGGAGCGTGCGGTGGCGCGGCTGCCGGTGGAGTCCATGTCCGTGCTGACACTGGTGCTGGATGAACACATGACGTATGAGCAGGTGGCCGTGCGGCTGCAGATTCCGGTGGGCACGGTGCGCTCGCGCCTGTCACGGGCACGGGCGCTGCTCAAGGGTGTGGAACAACGCGTGGGAGGACTGTGATGAATCCGACAGCCGTTTCCCGTTCGGCGTCCAGCGTGGCCGCTCGCCCGAGCGCGGGCGCCCTGATGATGGCCGTGCTCCAGAAGGTGCCCTCGCGGGTGGAGGCGATCCTGGCGCTGGCAGTGGTGGGGGTGATCTTCCTGCTGGTGCTGCCGGTGCCCGCACCGGTGATGGACGTGCTCATTGCCATCAACCTTTTCATCTCGGCGCTGCTGATCTCGCTGGCGCTGTATGTGAGCAGCCTGACGGCGTTCTCCACCTTTCCCGTGGTGCTGCTGCTGTCCACGCTCTTTCGCTTGGGCATCAGCGTGGCGACCACGCGCCTGATCCTGCTCGACGGGCATGCCGGCTCCATCGTCGATACCTTCGGGAATTTCGTGGTGCGCGGGGACGTCATCGTCGGTCTGGTGATCTTCACCATCGTGACGGTGGTGCAGTTCCTGGTCGTCACGAAGGGCGCGGAGCGGGTCGCGGAAGTCTCCGCGCGTTTCTGTCTGGACGCGATGCCGGCCAAGCAGCTGGCCATCGAGAACGAACTGCGCTCCAACCTCATCGACCAGGCCGAGGCCAAGCGCCAGCGCAACCTGCTCAACACGGAAAGCCAACTGCTGGGCGCCATGGACGGTGCAATGAAGTTCGTCAAGGGCGATGCCATTGCCGGCATGGTGATCTTCGTCATCAACCTGGTGGGCGGCCTGGCCACCGGCATTCTGGTGCATGGCCTGTCGGCGAAGGAGGCCATTGCGCATTATTCGGTGCAGTCGGTGGGGGATGGGCTGGTGGCCCAGATTCCTGCGCTGCTGACCTGCCTGACCGCGGCCATCCTGGTCACGCGGGTGGATGCGGTGGGCAAGCCGTCCGACAAGAACGGGCCCGCGCGCAGCTTCGGCCGGGACCTGCTCGGTCAGCTGGGCGCGTATCCGCGCGCGCTGTGGGGGTTGAGCGCGGTGATGCTGCTGTTCGCCCTGATCCCTGGCATGCCGCCCCTCGTGTTTGGCTTGCTGGCCGCCGGCGCTGCGGGCCTGGCCCTCATGACCCAGCGCCAGGCCCGCCGTGAGGCAGACAGCAAGGCCGCTGACGTTGGCAAGGGCGAGGTCGCCGATGCCGCCATCGTCCACGAATTCACCCAGATGGAGCCGCTGCTGATCGTGTTGCCGGACGGGGTGCAGGACCTGCCGCAGGTGCGCGCGCTGTGCGCGGAGATCAACGAGGCCCGCAATGAGCTGGTGCGCGGGCTCGGCATGTCGCTGCCTGGCTTTGCGTTCCAGTATGACCCGACCATGGCGAAGGAAGCGCTGGAGCTCCGGGTCTACGAGGTGCCGGTGATGCGCATGCCCATGAAGCCCACGCGTGTGGCCATCACCGGGCGGCACGCACCGCAGGCGGCGCCGCTGTCGCAGGAGGTGGAGGAGGGCGCCGGGCCCGCCGGCACCGCCATCGTCTGGCTGGAACCGGAGCAGCTGGCCGGCCGTGAAGACCTGCAGCAGGTGGCCATGAGCTGGTCCAACTGCCTGCGCGACCGGGTCAAGCGCAAGCTGATGCGCTACGGGCCTCGTTTCACCGGCGTGCAGACCGCGCAGAAGTACATGACCTGGATGGAAGGCTGGATGCCGGAGCTGGCCAAGGAACTGCAGAAATCCCTCACCACCGGCAAGCTCGCGGACATCACTCAGCGGCTGCTGCGGGAAGGGGTCTCGATCCGCAACATGCGGCTGATCATGGAGACGCTGTCGGACGTCGGCCAGCGAGAGCGCGAGCCAGCGCTGCTGGCGGAATTCGTGCGGCATGCGCTGCGTGAGCAGATCTGCCACGAGCTGGCGCCGCGCGGGAAACTCGCGGTCTTCGTGCTGGACCCCGAGCTGGAAGACCTGCTGACGCAGAGCATCCGCCAGGGCGCGGCGGGCAGCTTCCTGGCGCTGAGCCCATTTGAGTCCAGCCGCATTGTCGACGCCATCCGTGAGACGCTGGCCCAGCACCAGGATCGCAACAGCCCGCCGGTCATTGCCTGCGCGCAGGACGTGCGGCGCTTCCTGCGCACGCTGCTGGAGCCTGACCTGCCGGACGTGGTGGTGCTGTCGGTGGGAGAACTCAGCCCCGAGGTGGCGGTGACGGTGCGCGGCACCGTTGAGCGGCCCAAGGACATGGGCTGATGCGGCGGCGCGGCCCCTTCATGACATGGCCGGTCAGCACGATGGAACCGGCACCTGTTTCAGTTCACCTATCAGGCGCCCCTCCGCGCGCCTGAGCGGGACGGATCAACGCAGAGGTCACCATGGTCAATCCAGTAGTCTCCAGCATGCCCTCGGTCACCACCGAGTTGCGCATGGGTCCCCAGCACCCGTACCCGGAGCCGACACCGCAGCCGGTGCGGCCGCACACCGAGCGAAGCACGGCGCCGGTGGTCAATGCCTTGCGGATGAGTGCGCCGCTGAGGGCCTTCAACCAGACGCTGCAGCGGGAGTTGGGCCGCACCTCATCCACCATGGAGCTGCTGCTGGGCCGGACGCTCAGTCCGCGCAAGACGCTGGAGGCCGCGCTCAAGGCCGCGGGCAAGGGCGCGGGAAAAGGCGCGGGAAAAGGCGCGGGAAAGGGCTGCAGCGTGCGCCGCGTCGCCAAGGACAAGGGCCGCGACCTCTACGACACTATCCACGAACACCAGGGGCCGGTGATTCTGCTGGGCGTTCATGGGGGCCCCGAGTTCGTCTTCGAGCGTCACGACGACGGCACCTGGCAGGGCTACCACGCCAATGGCCATGAGCCGCTGCCACCCGGGGTCGGCCCCAAGGAGAAGGTGCTGGAGCAATTCCACCGGCATCACGGCCTGATCTACAGCCTGTTCGCGGTGGGAGGGTGGGAGGGGCGGAGTACGCTGACGTCGCCGTCGGACATCCTCGTGATGCGGCCGGCCACGGATGGACGTAGAGATTGGCCGATGCCGCCCGAAGCCCGGTCCAATCGCCGCTCCGGCGATGGTGATGACGACGGCGATGACGACGGCGGCCTCCGCGCAGGCCGGGATTCCGCGCCGAACGTCCTGCAGCGCCGGGTACGGGCGACGCACTCGATGGATCACACCGACGAGCGGCCCGACCCCATTCCTGCGGATGACCGCGACGATGAGAGCGACAGCTCGTCAGTCGTGCGGCCGGCCTCCGTCCGGAGCCGATCTACGCATCGGGAGGAAGGCCATGACGACGGCGACCATGCAGATGTCGACGCTGCATCGACGCTGTCGATCAACGACGAGCCCGACAGAACCTCTGAAGACCAGCAGCCGCATTAAGGGGGAGCCCCATGTCCAACGCGCTTTTGTCCTCCTTTCGCAGCCCCGCATGCCACAGGCCGTCGGCGGTCCGAGCCGCGCTGGCGTGGAGCCTCTCCTGGCTGGTTCGCAGCATGTGGCTGATGACCCTGCTGCTGGCCGGGCTGGCCATGGCCGCCCCCCCGCCGTCCTGGAAGGACAGCGGTTATGCCTACAACGCCCAGGGCGTTCCGCTGGCCAAGGTGCTGTCCGACTTTGCGCGCAGTCACGGTGTGGAGCTGCGGGCCTCTGCAGGCCTGATGGAACCGGTGAACGGCTCCATCAAGGCGGCCAGCGCCACCGACTTCCTGGACCGGCTGGCCGCCACCTGGCGGTTCCAGTGGTTCGTCTACAACCGCGTGCTGTATGTGAGCCCGGCGGCGGACATGGTCAGTGAACGGCTGGAGATCTCGCGGGACGCGATGTCGGACGCCAAGACGGCCCTGACCGGCATCGGCCTGTTCGAGGCACGCTTCGGCTGGGGCGAGATGCCGGAGAGCTCCGCCGTCATGGTCTCCGGCCCTTATGAATACCTGCGCCTGGTGCGTGAGGCGCTGGCGGAACGGGACCGCGCCAGCGACTATGAAGCCATGGTCTTCCGGCTCAAGAACGCCGCCGTGGATGACCGCACGGTGACCATCCGCAATCAGACGGTGGTGACACCGGGCGCCGCATCGCTGCTCAAGAGCATGATCAGCGGCGGCAACGGCACGGGACGGTCCATCATCGGCGCCTCGGGCCTGATGAACGACATGGCCACCAAGTCCACCGGCGGCATGCCGCCGATGTTCACGGCCACGGGCAGCAGCGGCGATGCGGGGTCCACGGCCACGGTGGGCACCAACCTGCCGCAGCGCTCCAACGGGTCACGCTCGAACACCGGCGGCAACCGGAGTGTCTCGCTGGAAGGGGACGTGCGGACCAATTCCGTGGTCATCTACGACATGGCCAAGCGCCGCCCCTACTACCAGCGGCTGATCGATGCCATCGACGTGCCCCAGCACCTGGTGGAGATCGAGGCCTACATCATCGATGTGAACCGAGACCGGGTGTCCGAGCTCGGCTTCGGGCTGGATGCCAAGGGCGACCATGTGCACGCCATCATCGATCCGGCCGGCGTGCTGGCGGCGCCGCTTACCGGGGGCAGCTCGCTGGTGGTGTCCAACGTCGACCGGTTCTTCTCGCGGCTCAGCCTGATGGAGCGTGATGGAGAGGCCAAGGTGCTGGCCAAGCCCAGCGTGCTGACCCTGGAAAACCTGGTGGCGGTGCTGGACCTGAGCCAGACGGTCTACATCCGTGCCACTGGAGAACGGGTGGCGAGCATCGAGCCGGTGACGGCCGGCATGCTGCTGCGCGTGACGCCCCGCGTGGTGAAGGACCGAAAGTCCACCCAGGTCAGCCTCACCGTGGATATTGAGGACGGCAAGGTGCTGGCCGCTGCCTCCAGCGAAGAGACGCCGGAGGTGCAGCGCAGCACCATCAGCACGCAGGCGATGCTGCTGGACCGCCAGTCGCTGGTGATCGGGGGCTACAACACCGACAGCACCAGCAACAAGGACGCGTCGGTCCCCGGACTCTCCAGGATTCCGCTGATCGGCAAGCTGTTCTCCGGCACCCGCAAGGAGAGCCAGAGCCGCCAGCGCCTGTTCATCATCACGCCCCGACTGGTGAAGGTCGGCGGCGCTTCGTCGACCTGAAGTTTCGCGCCCTGGGAGCAACATCATGCAACTCCGAGTACTTACCGGCCTTCACCGCGGGGCCGTTCTGGATCTGGACGAGGAAGCGGGCTCGCTGACCCTGGGCCAGTCGCCCATGGCCGATGCGCCCATGGCGGATGCCGGCCTGGCGGACCTGCATTGCCGATTGCAGCTGCAGGACCGGCAGTGGAGCCTGGCGCCAGCGGATGGTCAGGTCCTGGATGCGCGCGGTCAGGCGCTGCGGGGGCCGGTGGTCCTGGCGCAAGGGGACTGCTTTCAGCTGGGAGACGTGTGGATGGCTTTTCAGGCCGCGGAAGATGCCTGGATGGAGGCGCCGACGCGCACGATGGGCAAGCGCACGGGAGGCGCCCGGGGCGATGCGCGGGGCAAGGGCGGGGCGCCTGGCCAGCACGCCAGCGTGGGGAAGGGCCGCAAGGGCGGCGGTCGCGGCCTGCTGGGGAGCCTGGGGCTGGGCGGCGAGGCGGCAGCAGCCTCGGCCTCGGCTGCGGCCCAGACTCACGGGCGGGCCCCCGGCGCCGCCACCTATCCCCGCATGCGGGCGTCACTTGCCAGCGGTGCACTGGTCGTGGTGATGCTGCCGTTTGCCGCCTGGTTCGTGTCTTCCGCGTGGGGACGCGCAGAGCAGCGCGCGCCCGGGCTGCCGCCGGCGGGCGCACCCGCGCTGTCTGCCCTTGCCGCGTCCACGCCAGCAGGGACGCAGGGGACGTCCTCCGTCTCCGCCGCCGATCTGGCCGAGGAATTCACGCACGGGCTTGCCGAGCGCGAGCTGGTCGACAAGCTGGACCTGACCCTGAAGCCGGACCGCTGGGAGATCCGCGGCAGCCTGGACGCCGAGGAACAGCGGCGTTTCGAGCGCCTGCTGGTGCGCTTCACCGAGCACCGGAAACCCGCCTTCCCGATCGACGTGGCCCTGGTCACGCCGGCCGAGCTGCTGCCGTTCAAGGTGGTGGAGATCGTCAGCGGCAAGAACGCGGTGATCGTGACGGACGGTGGCGCCCGGCTGTCGGTGGGTGATACGGTCGAGGGCTACAAGCTGGCCACGGTGGAACCCGGCAAGGCGGTCTTCAGCGGCAAGCGTCGCATCGAGGTGCTGCTGTGACCGGGTGGCCGACGCCGCCCGCCCTGCGCTCTGCCGATGGCCTGGCCGCCGCGCTGGAGCGCCAACGACAGGCGGTGGGCCGCGCGGCGCTGGTCAGGGCCAGCGGGCATGTGCTGAAGGTCAGCGGGCCGCTCATCCAGGCGGCGCTGCCCAGCGTGCGCATGGGCGAGATGTGCAGCATCGGGCCGCTGCCGCAGAGCGGGGCACGTCTGTCCGCCGAGGTGATCGGCTTCCAGGACCATCATGCGCTGTTGTCGCCGTTCGGCGCCACGGACGGCGTTGGACCGGGGACACCCGTGCAGCCCCTGGGGCGCCCGCAGGCGCTGAGGGTGGGGCGGCACCTGCTGGGCCAGCTGCTGGACGGTTTCGGGCAGCCGGTCGCCGGTGCGCTGGTGAGCGGACCTGATACGGTGGAGGTGCCCGTGCGTGCGCCGGCACCGGCCGTGCTGGAGCGCCAGCCCGTCACCGAGCCGCTGCCCACCGGCGTGCGCGTCATTGACGGACTGTTGACCCTGGGACGCGGCCAGCGCATGGGCGTGTTTGCCGGACCGGGCTGCGGCAAGACCACGCTGATGAAATCGATCGGTGCGGCGGTGCAGTGCGATGTGGTGGTGTATGCCCTCATCGGCGAGCGCGGCCGCGAGCTGGCGGAAATGGCCGACATGCTGCATGACCCCGCCCTGCGGGAGCGCGTGGTCATCGTCGGCGCCACGTCGGACCGCTCCGCCGGCGAGCGCATGCGCGCCGCCTACACGGCCACGGCCATTGCCGAGGGCTTCCGGGCCCAGGGCAAGAATGTGCTGCTGCTGGTGGACTCGTTGACCCGCTATGTGCGGGCGGTACGGGAGACCAGCATCGCGGCGGGTGAACCTACCGGCCGCACCGGCCTGCCTGCATCGGTCTACGCGGAGCTGCCGAGGCTGGTGGAGCGGGCAGGCAATACGCGCCAGGGGTCGATCTCCGCGCTCTACATGGTGCTGGCGGAAGGGGCCGTGCGCGACGATCCGGTGGCGGACGAAGTGAGGTCCTTGGTGGATGGGCACATCGTCCTCAGCGCTGCGCTGGCGGAGAAAGGCATCTTCCCCGCCGTGAAGGTGCTGGAGAGCCTGAGCCGGCTGATGCCGGACATCGTTTCTGCGGAGCATCAGCAGGCGGCGCGGGAGGTGCGTCGGCTGATGTCACGCTATGAGGACATGGAGCTGCTGATCCGGCTGGGTGAAGTCAAGCCCGGCGCCGACCCGGAGACCGACCGGGCAGTGGCCGCCCATGACGACATCCTGGCCTACCAGCAACAGCGCCTGAAGGCGCCGGGCGGGTTCGAGGCGGCAGTCCGGCAGTTGTCGGACATCGCGCGGCGCTACGCCGCCTGAGGAGCGCCGCTTGGCCTGGTCCCCCCTCATGATGAAGCGGATGTCGCAGGTGCGCGACCTGCGCATGCGCATGGCGGAAGTCCATCTGCTGCGGGAAGAGCGTGCGCTGGAAGAGCGGCGCAGCGAGCAGGCCCAGCGGCGGCAGGACCTGGCCCGCACGGAGACCGACGCACGCGATGCCGCCCGCAAGGCCAACGAGACGCTGGTGGGCCGCACCACTGGGGGCCGCAGCGGCATCACGCAGTGGGCACTGGACCGGCAGCAGGCGCGGCGGGACGTGGCGCAGGCCCATGCCCTGGTGGAGGACGCGGTGGCGGCGCAGGCGCGACAGCAGCGTGTGTGTGAGGACGCCCGCCAGCGGTGGCGCGGCACCCGCTTTGACGTGGAGCGACTGCGACTGCTGACCGAAGCGACCCCGGACGACTCGCGGGACTGACCCGCAGCTGATCCCGCCGCGGCGGGTGGAGACACGTGACATGGTGGAGAGCCTTGATGGTGGGCGGTTCCTCGCGGGACGTGAAGCAGGCGGAGGCATGCCGAACATGCCGCCCGGCGCCTTTCCTGGCAGGGCGTTCCCGGCGAGGGATCGCACAGGTGCCGATCGTGCCGACGGCGGAACTCGCCTGGCACGGGATGATGCACCGGGCCCAAACGGTCGAGGCAGGGATGCTGACCCACAGGCAGCGGAAGCCGAGGGCAGCGGCCCGGGTCGCGCCGAGCCTGCCGACCGCCATGAACGCCAACCCGCCGTCGACCGGGCCGAACGGGCCGACCCGCAGGCCCGAGTAGACGCGATCGACGAGCGGCCGCCGTTCGACCCCTCGGATCCGTTCGACCAGGCGGTTCCACTCCTGTCCCCCGACGTCCAATTGCCCTCCAGCTGGTGTCCTGAGGACACCGCCGACCTGGGGGACGCCGTTCGCGAGTTCCGCGCGGCGCTGGAGTCGCCGCTGAGCGCCGACATGCCGCTGCAACACCTGGCGGGCGAGATCGGCGGGCATCTGGACAGCTCCATGGAAGAAGCCCGCTGGCTGCAGGGTCTGCAGGCGTCGCCCACCGGTCAGGGCCTGCAGTTCGAGTTCTCGGTGGACGTTCCCGGCATGGGGCCGCTCACCGGACGGATGGTGATCGGCAAGGGCCGCGCAGAGCTGGAGCTGCAGGCCCACCGGCCCGCCACGGCTGCGGCCCTGCGGGCGCAGGCCCCGCAATTGCGGCAACTGGTGCAGCGGCACTCCGAAGGTGATGTGGAGCTGTGGGTGCTGTGAGCCCCCGGCCAGAACTGACAAGGAATTCAGGCATGACAAACACCGGCACACTGACCGATACGCGCGGCCACGCGGGCGGCGGCGCACGCGCGAGTGGGCAGCCGTCCCGACGCGGCGAATCATCCACCCAACCGCTCCCGCTGCACCAACCACACCAACCGCGCACGGTGGACGCCGCAACGGCCCGACTGGCAAGCCTGCTCGGCGCGGGCCGACGCGGATGGCTGCGGCTGGCGCAGACCCGTCTCTCGCTCACGCTGTCCGGCATGACGCCGTCGACGCCCAGCCTGCCCGCCAGCCTGGACGCACAGGTGGACGGCCTGCGCATGCAGACCGCGTCGGGTGTGCTGGTGGTGTCGCCGGCACAGCCGCTGCTGCGCGTGCTGACCCAGATCGACGTCCCCGAAAGCGGGCCGCTGCAACGCCTGCTGCTGGACCTGGCGGTCCAGACCCTGCCACCTGGCTGGATGAGCCTTTTTGGGGACCCCGTGCTGTCGATCACGCACGGGCGGGAAGCCAGCGGGCATGAGCCCGGGATGTTCACGCTGTCGCTGGTGCTGAGTGACGGCCACATGCGCCTGCCGCTGACCCTGCGCGGCACGACGCCGGCCCTGTTGGCGGTCCTGTCCCGAACCGGCTGGTCAGCCGTGCCCGTGGACCCTCCGATGCTGTCGCACCACCAGCGCCTCAAGGTGCCGCTGCGGCTGGGAGAGAGCCTGGTGACTGCCGTCGCCCTGCGCGACCTGGCGCCCGGCGACGTGGTGCTGATCGAGCAGCCCCTGTTCGACCGGCATGGACAAGGTCAGCTTCGGTTGGGCCGACGCGTTGCACTTTGTGAGCTTTCCCTCGGGAACCGGGTCGAGTGCCGGTTCACCAACTGGGCGTATGGGTCACACGACGGGCCGACCGCGGCGCCGGTCGCGCTGCCCCCGGGTCTTGTCTCCAACCCTTCACCCCCCCACGCCATGGATGCAGACGCCCTCAAACCGTATCACCTCCAGCAGGACGCCGATGAGCCGTCGCCCCAGCGGGGCGAGGACGTCCCCCCCGCCTCGCCCCGGGAGGATGTCGAGCCCGCGGACAGCCCCAACACGGCGCCGCTGCTGGACGATCTGCCCGTGCGCCTGAGCTTTGACCTTGGCACGCTGGAGCTGCGCCTCGGCGAGATCCAGGCGCTGGTCCCGGGCACCGTGCTGCCGCTGGCCGCGGGCCTGCCGGCGATGGTGCAGGTGCGCTGTGAAGGGCGTCTGGTGGCCACGGGTGAGCTGGTGGAGGTGGATGGCCGCCTCGGCGTGGAACTCGCCCACCTGGGAGCACGGGCTTGAGCGCTCAAATGGACGGCCTGAGCGTCACGCTCCTGCTGGCGGCGCTGTCGCTGCTGCCGCTGCTGATCGTGTCGACCACCGCCTTTCTGAAGATCGTCATCGTGCTGATGATCACCCGCAACGCTATCGGCGTGCAGCAGGTGCCGCCCAGCATCGCGGTCTACGGCATCGCGATGATGATGACCGCCTTCGTCATGGCGCCAACCCTGCAGACGGTGGCGGGCTCCATCACCCAGGCCCTTCAGGAGCGACCCCAGCAGCAGTGGCAACAGACAGCGTCCCGCACGGTGGAGCCGCTGCGCCAGTTCATGCTCAAGTACGCCAAGCCGGAGGACCGCGAGCAGTTCCTGGACAAGGCCCGCAAGCTGTGGCCGCCCGAGCAGGCGGCGCAGGCCAAGAGCGACGATTTCTTCATCCTGGTCCCCGCATTCATGATCTCGGAGATCCAGGCGGGCTTCGAGATGGGCTTCCTCATCTACATCCCTTTCCTGGTCATTGACCTGATCGTCTCCAACCTGCTGCTGGCCCTGGGCATGCAGATGGTTTCCCCCATGACGATTTCGCTGCCGCTCAAACTCTTCCTCTTCGTGGCTGTGGACGGCTGGGGCAAACTGTTGCGGGCCCTGCTGGACTCCTACCTGTGAGCGGCGGCCAGGGATGACCGACATCACGCAGACCGGCCTGGTGGAGTTCGCCAATGCCGCCCTGAGGGCGGCTGTGCTCGGCGTGCCACGATTGTTCGTCTGCATGGCCTTGCTGCCGCTGTTCCCGTCCAGCGTGTTTCCTCGGCTGCTCAAGGTGGGGGTGGCCATGGGCCTGGGCGCGCCGGTCTGC
Organism: Roseateles sp. SL47; assembly: GCF_026625885.1. NCBI lineage: Bacteria > Pseudomonadati > Pseudomonadota > Betaproteobacteria > Burkholderiales > Sphaerotilaceae > Roseateles > Roseateles sp. SL47. The sequence goes on from NZ_CP113068.1 coordinate 1,781,830, forward strand.
CTGGGGGTGTACTGGCAGATGCAGGAGGCGCAGGCGGTGAACATCGGCGCGCTGGTGGCCAAGGAATGTGTGCTGGGGCTGCTGCTCGGGCTGATGCTGGCGGCGCCCCTGTGGGCCATTGAAGCGGTGGGCACCTTGACGGACAACCAGCGCGGCGCCAATGCCGCTCAGCAGGTAACGCCCTTCGCCCAGGCGGATGCCTCGGTCATCGGCTCCGCGTTGCTGCAGGCCATGGTGGTGGTGCTGGCGGCCAGCGGGGCCTTTGCGCTGGTCTATCGCTTTTTGCTCTTCAGCTTCGAAGCCTGGCCGGTGCTGCAACCCTTGCCGGATCTCACCGTGTTCAGCCTCGATCACAGCCTGCGACGCTTTGGGGAGTTCGTGATGAAGGCGGTGCTGTTTGCCGCGCCGATGCTGACCATCGTCCTGTTGATCGACTTTGTGTTTGCATTGATGGGCGTTTTTGCGCCCCAGCTCCAGACCTACTTTGCCGCGTTCCCGATGAAGAGCCTGTGCGCCATCCTGGTGCTGGCGCTCTACCTGACCGTGCTGCTGGGACATGGAGAGCGGTATCTGCTGCAGACGCTGGATCAGGAGACGCGCCTGCTGGAGCAGCAAAGCGGCCAGCAGGAGTGATCCGGACCCCCTCGACCGCCCTCCGGAGCCGACCATGTCCGAAAAGAACAAGCCGCCCACCCGAAAACGCCTGCAGGAGTCGCGCGAAGAAGGGCAAGTGGCCCAGACGCCGTCCATCCCCCACTTCCTCGCGGCCGTCGGCTGCTTCGAGCTGATCGTGGGAACCAGCCACTTGTGGCTGCAGCAGGCCGCCGAAATCCTCGGCTCCTATGTGGGCCGTGTGGGCCAGCATCAGCCGATGGCGCCCATCGGGGTGAAGGACCTGCTGGTGCCGCTGGCCGGCGTGGGGCTGGGTGCGGCGCTGATGGTGCTGCTGCTGGCGGCCCTGCTGGGCCTGATCGGCAACATCGCGCAGACGGGCATCGTGATTGCGACCAACAGTTTTCTGAAGTTTGAACGCCTCAATCCCGTGGAACACGCGCAGCAGCTGTTCTCGTCCGAGCAACTGGGCAAGCTGCTGATGGACGTGCTCAAGGTGTCAGCCATTTTCGGCTGCGGGGTGCTGGCGGTGCTGATGTCCATGGACAGCCTGTTGCGGCTGGCCGACGGCACCCTGATCCAGGGTGTTCAAGTCGTCCTGGCGATGCTGCTGCTGTGTGAGCGGCTGGCGCTCATCGTGCTGGTGATCTGCGTGGTGATGGACTGGGCCCTGCGTCGGCATGCCCACAACAAGTCGCTGATGATGACCCGTGAAGAGGTGGAGCGGGAGCAGAAAGACCAGTTCGGCGACCGCCATGTGCGCGCGCAGCGCAATGAGTTCCGACGGGACGTGCTGGCGGGCGAACTGACCGAAAACACCCGCAAGGCCAATGCGGTGGTCACCAACCCCACCCACTTCGCCGTGGCGCTGCTCTACGACCCCAAGCGCTTCCCGCTGCCCGTGGTGGTGGCGCGGGGCAGCGACGAGGCGGCGGCGCACATGCGGCGGGTGGCCAAGGCCCATGGCATTCCGATTGTGCGATCGCCCCCACTGGCGCGGCTGCTCTATCGCACCGGCAAGGAATGGCGGCCGGTGCCGCGGCTCGCCTTGAAATCCGTGGCGGCGGTGTACCGGGTGGTGGCGCAGATCCAGGCGGGCGAGCGCCGCGTGGACGAGGATTTGCACGTCGATGACGACACGCCGGAACACGGACCCTCCGCGTGAAAAAGATGGAACAAAGGCCACGCCCCCGCCACCCAATCCATACAAGTCATCCGCTGGGGTTCGCCCCGCATTCATCCACCCTCCCAAGGAGCCGCAATGGCAGCAGACGTTGAACTCGGCAGCAGTGAGCGGGACATGCTCAATGAAATGGTGTTGAACCAGGTCATGGACATGGCCAGCGACCCCAGCAAATACAGCAAGGCCGTCAAGTACGACAAGGAGGCGTGGCGCGGGGAAGACCAGGACGATGAGGAAGAGCAGCACATCGCCAAGCCGATCGACCTCTCGTTCTGAGGCGCGCCGACTTTCATCCACCCGCCCAGGAGCATCGAATGATTCCACTCTTGATCGGTGTCATGGTGGCCTCGACCGCGGCCACCGTTGGTACCACCATCTACGCCACTGAGGAGCAGAAGAAGCAGACCAAGGAGACGATCAAGAACCAGAAGGAGAACACCCTGCTGGCTGCCATCGTCGACTATGGCGGCTCCTTGAACACCGCGCCCGGATCCATTCCGACGGCGTAGCGGCTGGCGCGGTCACGAATCCGTTCCCCCAACCGGTCCATTGACCTGCATTGAAAGGATCCCCCATGGCTTCGGAATCCACCGATTACGTTTCAGAGATCAAGGGCATTGCCGAGGAGGCCCGCCGGTTCTCCTTCGAGATGTACAAGTACAACACCGAGCAGGCCATGCATGGCCAGGCCGTTGATGGGGCCACCAAGGTCACCAACAACTGGATCAACAAGCCGGACAAGGTGCAGACCACGCAGTGAGCCTGTCGCGGCACTGCCCGTTCTTGCCAACCCTGGCATTCGTTCCATTCCCCCATCCCCGCCATTTCGCCGCAGAAAGGACGGAACCATGAGCAACATCACTCCCACCAGCGGAAATCCTCCCGATCCCAAGATGGAGGAAAAGCTCACGCTCAACGAGGACGACTCCGAAGAGCTGCAGTCCGCGAAACTGAAGTACCAGGCCACCATCGATTCGCAAGTGGTGCAAGGATGCGTCAACAGCTGCCGGGTCTACCAGGACGGTGCCCGCGGCGTAGGAGTCCAGACATGAATCCCGCCGTTGTCGCTGACCCGCTGATGAAGACGATGATCACCACCACAGTGCTCTCCACGGCTTCGGGCGCTGCCTCCACCTCGACCAGCAACATCGCGCAGGTGAATCAGGGCTGGCTGAACGTGGACCTGAAGGAGGCCGACATGGTCGCCCAGATCCCCGGCCACATCACGCCGCCACCGATCCAGCGTCCCTGACGGTCCGGCCGGACATTCCTGGGAACGCCCCCCGGCGAAACGCCACACAAGGAATGTTCCAACCCCCTGGCGCGCAGCTCCCGCGGGCTGTCGCCTCTTCACCCTGGAATGCCGCCTGCGTGTGCACGCGGCATTCTTCCATCCAGACAAGGAAGCGCGCATGAGCCACGTGTCTTACGCATCAAAGGTGTGGAGCTCGGACGGAGAAGGCGAGGCGCTGGCCGATGCCCACTCGCCCGCCAGCCAGGACGTGATGCAATTCCAGCAGTGGTTGCAGACGGATCCGGCCTCTGCGGTGGACCGGTCCGCCGGCGCGGCCCACGGCCCTTCCACCGCCACGGCGCGAGGTGCCGGCCTGGAGGGAGGGCTCAGCAGCGCACTGCATCATGTGGGCGAGATCCTGCACCAGCGCGAGCAGGACTACTTCAAGACGCTGGAGCGCGCCGCCCGTACCGGCGACCCGGTCGAGGGCCTGGCGGTGCAGCGCCGCCTCTCCGAGCTCTACCTGGACCACGGCCTGGCTGTGAAGGTCATCGCCAAGACGGCGCAGGCCGCCGAGAGCCTGATGAGGCTGCAATGAAAACGCTGTGGATCCGGGACCTGCTGCCGTCCGCACGGGGGCTGGTGACCCTGCTGATGGTGCTGCCCCTGGTGCTGCTGACCGGGTGCCGCACCGAGGTCGACCTGCACAGTGGCCTGGCGGACAGCGAAGCCAACCGCGTGGTCACCGCGCTGCGCGACGACGGCATCGCAGCCCAGAAGCGCAGCACCAAGGAAGGCGTGGTGGTGAGCGTGCCCGAAAGCGATCTGGCGCGGGCGACCGCCGTGCTGCAGGCGCGAGGGCTGCCCCACCGCGCCGCCGCACGCATGGGTGATGTGTTCAAGAAGGAGGGCCTGATCAGCAGCCCGCTGGAGGAGCGCGCCCGCTATGTCTATGCACTGTCGCAGGAACTGGAGGCCACGCTCGCCGAGATCGACGGCGTGGTGGTGGCCCGCGTGCACGTGGTGCTGCCGGAGAAGGTGGCGCCCGGCGAACCGGTGCAGCCTCCCACCGCAGCCGTCTTCATCAAGCATCTGCCCAGCCTGGAGCCGGATGTGATTGGCCTGCGGGTGCGGCAGCTGGTGGCGCGCAGCATCCCCGGCATGGGCGCGCAGGCGGTAGACCGGGTGTCGGCCGTCTTTGTCGTCTCCGACGGCGTGCCCAAACGCCCGCTACCCCCTCCTACGTCCACGAGCTGGGTCTGGACCGCGCTGGGAGGCTTGATGGCGCTGCTGGTGCTGGTGGGCGCAGGCCTGGTGCTGCGGGAAGCCCGGCGGCGCCGGGACGCGGCCCTGGAGGACGAGGGCAACGACGACGACGTCGATGACGCGCCCGTCAGCGAGGCCCCATCGCCGCAGCCCGGCGACGGCCCATCCCCTTCGACCCAACTGTCGGGAGCTTGAGTCATGGACCCCACGGACACCCTGTCCCGCAACCAGGTCTGGCAGGTGCGCGCCTGGCACCACTGGCACCGCCCCTGGTCGGTGATGCATGCGAGCTGGGCAGAGCTGGGCCATGACCGGCTGGTGGCCAGTGGTGCCACCGAGGCGTGGCTGCGGCAAAAGTACCCCGCATGGTGCAACCTGTATGGCCTGGAGCGCACGCCGGCGGACCTGTCGCCCACGGTGGCCTGGCGCCTGTCGAGCCTCTCCATCGCGGACTTCGAGCGCGCGCTGCGCCTGGTCGGCTGGACGCTGCGGTTCGCGCAGATGCCCACCAGTCGGCTGATGCGCGGGGGCCCCGGCCTCCCGGCCCAGGACCTGCGCTGGGCACTGTCGCGCTCGCACTTCCTGCCGCGCTCCGTGCCCGATCGGCTAGACAGCGCCGCCGGCTTGACCGGTGCGCCCGCAGCGACGGAGGAACGGGTGCGGCGCCTGGCCGCCGCAGCGCTGCGGCTTTTTGTGCAGGATGATCTGCCGCCGGTGTGGCCGCGGCTGCGGCTGCGATGTGACCGTGCCGTCATCGAGGCGCAGCCCCTGCACGACGGACGGTCCAGCGACCAGGCGTTGCTGGACAGCGCCATGCTGGGCCAACTGTCCCGCCTGTGGAGTGCCGCCGTCAAGGAGATCCTGCCGATGCCGTCGGCATCCGCGGCGACCGGAGGTGACGAGCCGGTGTCCAGCCGGACGGCCCCGCTGACGGTGGAACGGTCGCTCACGGAGACACCCACGGTGATGGCCGCCACCGGACGGCCTGCAGCAATGCCAGTGCCGGGGCAAGGCCGGCGCCACATGCCCGCTGGCCAGGAGCTTCCGTTGTCGGTCATCCTGCCCGAGGAGGTTCGGGCATGAGCGCCTGGCTGTCCGACGCGGCGGGACCGGCATCCGCTTCAATCGCCTCTACCGACCACACCTTTGCTGGCGCTCCGCCCGCTGAAGGCCCGGCTGCCGACTTCGCTCCTGACGTCGTGGGGGCCGCTGAATCCGGGTCGAAGCCCGGCCGCAGCTGGCCGCCTCGGCAGCTGGACAGCCGGCTGCTCCAGCGGCCTGCCATGCACGGGCCGGTGCTCAAGGGCTCCACGCTGCAGGCGCTGTCCACCGCCCGCGAGGTGGTGGAAGCCGCCGAACGCGAGGCGGCGGCCCTGGTCGAAGCTGGCCTAAAGGAGGGCACCCGCGTGGCCGACGAACTCCTGCAGAGCCGGCAGGCAGAGCTGGCGCGGCGGGAATCGCAGCTGGCCACGGAGATGTGGCAACGCATGGCCCGCTTCAGTGAGGCGGTGTCGCGGGACTGGGACCTGGCGCTGGGCCGCCTGGAGGACCAGGCCCACCTCCTGGTGAGTGATGCACTCGCCCGGCTGACGGCCGAGCAGCCGCATGAGGCCCGGGTGCGGGCCTGCGTGCGTGAGCTGGCCCGGCAGGGCGTGCGGCCCGACGCGGGCGTGCTGCATGTGAGTGCCGAGGATGCCGAGATCGTGGCGGCCATCACCGCCCTGGAAGGCGTCCCCTGGCCGGTGGAGGTGGATGCTGACCTGCGCGCCGGCTTCCTGCGCCTGGCCTCGGCAAACGGACGCTGGGAACTGGACGTGGAAGGCACCCTCACCGATCTGCGAAACGCGCTTGAATCCCCTCAGGCCGCCGCCTTCCCCGGCGCCGCGCCCCCCTCAGACGGCTGACGTCAAGGAGCTGCCATGCTGCCTGTATCGCCTGCACATCGTCCCACCAACACCACCAACGTGGAACGGCAGCGTCCGCTTTCACCGCCGACCTCCCCAACTGCGGAGCGCACAGGCCGGACGGGCACGCCCTCGGTGATCTCCACCCGGGAGGGGTCCAGGACGCCCATCAACAGTAATACGGAGGGCCGCTCCGGTCGCGTGGGAACCCTCTCGCGCCGACGGCCGTCACGAAGCGCCAGCGGCGTCGGCCTGGGCGAGTCCGAGACCGCGCCGGAAGCGTCCCGGGATCGGGAGACGGAGCCGCTGGTGGTGCACGCCACCGATCCCCATCAGCAGTACACCCGCTCCAACATCTGGCAGCAGATCTTCTCCATGCTGCACGATGCCGTCTCCAAGATCTTCGACATGGGCCAGAAGGTGGTGGATCTGGCGCACCGGGGCATGGAGATCATCACCACCCGCATCAGCTGACCCGCATGAACTTCCCTTGCACCGGCTGCGGCGCCTGCTGCCGCGCCTTGCCCGCCGCCTCGGCCCTGAACCGCGGCGATGGGGTCTGCCGTCACCATGATGCGGTGACACAGCGATGCACCATCTATGCCGAGCGACCCCTCATCTGCCGGGTCGACGACCTCTACCGCGAGCGCCTGGCCGGCCAAGTGACCCGCCGGGTCTACTACCTGCTGCAGGCGCAAGCCTGCGTGGCCCTGGATGCGTCCAACAGCGGGATGCCGCTAGAGATGGCCCGTCAACTGGTGATGGAGGAGGGCACGGCGCTGTCCCCGGTGGATCCAGATTCTGACCTCGAGGCGATGGCCAGCCTGCCGCCAGAAGAAGCCGCTCAAGGCCTGGAGCAGGTCATGACGGCGGTGCAACCGCTGCTTTAAAGCCTCGAGCGTTGGGGGGTGCGCTCAAGCACCCGTTCCGCAGCCCGCACGGCGGGTGGTGGACCCTGCAGGCGGGCAGGGCTGATCCACCGCCCCTCGGCCTGATGATAGGTGGCGACCGCGCGACCAACCGCCGGCAGGCTGCTGGCGGCCCGCCGCCAGGGCTCGCCGCTTTGCAGCAAGCGCTCGGCGTCCAGGCTCAGCACGCCGGTCGCCGGGTCGTAGCCCACCGACGGCTGAAGCACGCCGACCTGGATGGCGGCGCGGATTGCGGGCGGGACCGAGGCCTGCAGATGGGCGTGCTCGGCGCCCCGGCCCGCATCACCTGCGCACGCCTCCATGAGGTGGCCGAAGCTGACGATGTCCGGCTCCGTGCCCTGCGCCGCCATGACACGGAACACGTCCAGCGCCACCGCGGCATTGCCCACCCGCGCGCAGGCGCCGAGCACCGCATTGCACACGGCCAGGTGAGGCGGTGCTGCGGCCGCCAGGAGCGGCTGGAAGAGGGCCAGGGTGCGGTCCAGCCGACCCGCGCGCGCATGCGCCATCACCCGCGTGCCGGTGATCCGGGCGTCCGGGGTGAGACCGCGGGCGGGCAGCGCCGCATGCAGTTGCTCGACCTGGGCCAGCGCCTCGGGGGTGTCCCGGCGGGCGAAGACTGCCATCACCGCGTCGTAGAGCCGCAGGTCGGGTTGCGCCGTGGTTTCCAGCTCGCGCAGCAGCGCCAGCGCCTCCTCTGCGCGATCCAGTTGCCCCAGCGCCGAGACGGCCGGCATGCAGAGGATGGGATTGAGCGGTACCTGCTGCCGGCGGGCCCGCGCGAAGAGGGACAGGGCCTCTTCCGGCCGACGCTCCTGCATGGCGCGCGTCAGCAGTGCGCCGTAGGTGTGCGCATTGGGCTGGATGCCGGCGGCTTCGATCCTGGCCACGAACTGAAGGACGTCCGGCCATGCGCAGCGGCTGCCGATCAAGGAGGTCGTCAAGCGCAGGACGTCCTGCTGCTGCTCCGGGTTCAGATGGGCGAGCTCGATGCGCCCGCTGAGCAGGGCATGCCCGGTCCTGGCCCGTTCACGGTCGGCGCTGGAGGCGTGGGCGGACGGGCCCTTGCTGTGGATGGTTCCGCGACGGGGCGAGCGTGGCGGGACCGCGGAGCCTCCAACGCCAACGCCACCATGGCCGACATTGCCGGCTTGGTCACCGGGCCCCCGTGACAGCTGCTGCGGTCCGCCCGGCAGCACCTGCGCCCCCGGCCCGTGCGCGCCAGGGCGCAGGGAAGGGCCCACCGACGGGCGGATCTGCACAGCCGCTCTGGCCGGGGACAGGGGCTCGGCCGCACGCGCAGCCCGGCCGACACCGCCAGCGGCGGCGCCAGGCACCTGGTCGTCCGGCAGCTTGTGGATCAAGGGGCACTCCTGGCGTGGGGAAGGCTGCACAAGAACGCGCGCCCTCGTGCAGCTAGGTGGCGCGAGAAGGCGGCGAGTTCCACCACAAATCGCTGGAACTCTCGAAAGAGCGCCGACACAGAAACAGGCGGACCGACTCCAGCACCTGCCAGGGTGGGTCCGTCAGACGCGGCGCCGTCACGGTGCCGTTGTTCCACTCATAAGGACCCATCATGCTACCTTCCAATATCACCCCAGGTGAGGGCGCATCGCGCCTCTCCTCACAGGCTCAACCCCTCCCGGCCCGCAACACTGCGGGGGATGTCCGCAGCGGGCAGGGCCCCGGCATCCATCCCACCGGCGGGCCTACCAGCACGTCCGGGACCCAGCGCTCACGCGGATCCGGATTTGCCGCGCCGTTTCGCGGCCTCATCGGTTCGGGCCGTGGCAACGAGTCGGCACCGTCCGCCGATGGGCAGGTCCACGAGTTCCCCGTGGTGGGCAAGCCGCCCACTGCATCGTCGTTTCCCGCGACCATCAATCTGAAAGGCCATGTGAAGCTGCCGCTGTCCAGCACCTTGCGTCGGCTCACCAGCCCTCGTTCCCTGTCGGACCTCAACACCAACGGGCGCGCGCTGCCCCGAATCACCCCGCAGACCCTGGGGCGCTACATCAGCGGCGTGGTGGGCGAGTGGGATGGCCTGCGGGCCGACCTGGTCTCCCGGATCGTGACCAACCTGGGCGAACTGGACCGCACCACGGACAACCAGGTGGCCCGTCAGCTCCACATGGAGATCGCCCTGCATTTCAACTGCCTGTGCGAGCCGGAGAAGGTGGAGCTCTTCAACACCCTGGTGGAGAGCCATCGCGGGCTGTTGACCGACAACGGCCGCGTGACGCGGCTGGTGGAACACATGCTGCTGGCCACGCCGGCGCCGAACGCAGCGGCGATGCGGGCCGCGTGCCGAGGGGAAACCCAGGGGGTCCTGAGCCGGTTGTTCGACAAGGCCGGCAATGTTGCCCTGCTGGAGAAGGATTTCGCCGAATTCAGCATGACGCAACCGCTGGATCACATGTTCGACTATGGCGGCTTCATGGAGGCCACCCAGCGTGTCTACGGGACACTGCCCGAAGGGGTGGCGGCGCGGCATCGCGTCTGCGTGGTGGGCGCCGGACCGGCTGGCATCATGGCCGCCGATGGGCTCAACCGGCTGGGGGTGAAGGTGCATGTCTTCGAGCAGGGTGATCAGATTGGCGGGCGGCTCAAGACCGTGCGGCTGCCGCCGTCGGGCAGGGCAGTGGAGCCGGACCGTCCGCCTTCACCGACCCCGATGGAAATGGGCGGCATGCGCTTTGCGCCGTTCGAGGGCAACAGCTTCTACCGCCTGATCCAGCTGTACCAGCTGCCCAATGCGCCGTTCCCCAACCCCTCACGGGTCCATGGGTCGCTGGTCATCGGCCAGGAGGTGGTCGAGACGCGACCGGGCGAGAAGCCCGACCATCCGCTGCTGGCGGAAGTGACACGCGAATACGAGAAGGCCATGGAGCCGCTGCTGGGCCCGATCCGGGCAGCACGGGCCGCCGGCGACACGCTGAAGTTCCGGGAGCTGTGCGAGGCCGCCATCGAGCGCTTCGACCCGATGAACTTCCAGGTGGGCCTGCGCGCGCTGTTGAAGGACCAGGGCATCGAATGGAGCCCGGAGAAGTGGGAGCTGTACGGCGCAGTGGGCATCGGCGTGGGCGGCTATGAGGGCTATTACGGCACGGGCTTCCTGGAGGAGTTCAAGTTCCTCGCGGACAAGCGCCTGGAAAACCATGTTTTCCTGCCCGGCGGCGCCAACTCGGTCCTGGAGGCGGTGGCCAGCGACGAGAACATTCCCAGCGGCAGGCCGTCCCTGGACGCGCAACAGGCCATCGAGCTCAACACGGCCGTGGAGCAGATCCTCAAGAAGACCGACCCGGACACCGGCGAGGCGTTTTATGAGGTCACCGTCCAGCACACGGAAAACGGCGTGGAGACGAAGCGCACGGAGCGGTTCACCGAGGTGATCTTCGCGGCCGGTCCGAGCGAGGCCATCCGTCTGGGCCTGACCGGGCCGCAGGCCGACTCGGACGCGCTGATGACGCCGGAACTGGGCAAGGCCCTGCGTCACGCCAACCTCGTGGGCGCCACCAAGCTGGCCGTCAAGGTGCCCCGGGAGATGCTGGACCAGTATGAAAAGGACTACGGCATTCCTGGCAACATCCAGTCCAGCCATCCGTTCCAGCAGGTCTATGTGCTGCCGGCCATCAGCAAAACGGCCACCTCACGGGTGATCTTCCTGAGCTATCAGTTGGGCGACAACGCCACGAAGACGGCGAGCATGGGCGGCGAAGAACAGTTCCGGCTGTTCACCAGCATCCTGCGCAATACGGCGCTGGCACAGCCTGACAACCCGGCCTACCAGAAGCTTGAGCGTTTCGCGGAGCTGGTGGAGGCGGGCAAGGACCGCATGGCCTTCGAGCCCTGGTCGCTGGAGCGGCACTTCGGCGGCGCCTTCAAGATGGACCGGCCGATGGAGCAGGGCAACACCCAGCGCATGTGGGAGAGCACGCTGGACAGGTCGTCCACCGGCGCCATCTTCGTCAACGAGATGATGACGGCGGAAGGCGGCTTCGCCAGTGGTGCCGTGAGCGCGGCGATCAATGGGGTGCAGCAGTTCATCGTCCGCAATGACGGTGAACTGGCGCCGAATTCGCCGCTGGATCAGGAACGGCTCTATCCGATGAGCTGAGCCTGAATCGCGCCCCGGGGCCGGACCCCGGGGCGTTCCCCCCAGCCTTCATCAGGACCCATCATGGAACCCAATGCGTCAACCCCCGTCCATTCCTTGACGATCCAGCCACTGGCCGTCAGCCAGCCTTTGCCCTCCGGCGAAGGGATCCGGTCATCCGCGTCGTCCATCTCGATGCAGCCCATCACCAACCAGCGCAGCCGGGTCAATCCACCGAACGAGGTGCCGCAGAGTTCGTCGTCCCGCGGCAGCACCGTGTCGGTGTCGGTGCGCCGCCGCCAGGCCGTGCACGCGCAGGAACAGGGCCAGCAGCAGGCCCCCGACACGATCGGCCATGAGGACACCCCCCAGCCGCCCGGGCAGATCCGGACTTCCGGCGAGGGGCGGCCCCCGGCGGGGCTGCGGGCCGACGCAGCACCGCGACAGGCCTTCCTCCAGGTCCTCGGCGCGGGCGATGTGGAGGAGGACGTGTACGTCGCCCACGACGTGCTGGCGCGCATCGGCGAGAACCTGCCCATCTTCGCCAAGCATGGGGTCACGACCCTGGAAGGCCTGGAGCACGAGCTGCACAAGGCGTTGATCCATGACACGGTGCTCACCATCCTGAAGACCGGCCTGGGCAACCTGGGCTATACCGTCGGTCTGCCCGCCTATGCGCTGAAGCACGCGCCGCAGGTCTCCGACGTGGTCTCGCGTCGAAGTGCCACCACCGGCGGACTCACCGTCACGACCAATGTCGCGACCAATACGGTGGCGGCGGAAATGCTGCGACATGCCTTCGCCGCCGGGTCCGAAGATTCATTGCCGCCGTCGCTCACGCAGCCCGTCAACGGGCTGGAGCGGACGCTGCGCACCGCCACCTGGATCGCCGTCCACGACGCTGTACGGCAAACCGTTCCGGTGGGGATTGCGCTGAATGACTGGCGTATCGGCCAGCCGGTGGATACCGCCGTGGTCAATCCTCAAGCCGTCTGGGCCGATGCAGGGTCCCGCAATATTGCCGCGCTGATGACGGAGCTGCGCCTCATGAACGGGCTGCCCGGCATGCGGGGTGTCGGGGCCCATGAACCGACGTTCAGCGAGCGCTTCCTGCTCCAGTCCCCCAGGACCCTGGACAAGTGGCTGACGCAGACGGCCGGTGGCTCGGTGGCGGGCAGTCTGATGCCCACCCTGGCAGGCACCGCCAAGACCGCCCTGCGACTGCCGCTGGGCATTGCGCGGGTGCTGGTGAATCTGCCGGGTACGGCGCCGCTGTCCCTGATGGGCGCGTGGATGATCGCGCAGGGTCTGCTGGCGGCATCGGCCCGTTCGGCGGAATATCCCAGCAACCAGCATCTGTCACCCGGCTTGGAGGATCCCCAGGCGACTGTCGATCGACGGGCCATCTTTGGCTGGGGCTGCGAAACGCCGCTGGAGTTTGGGCTGGCGGTGCTGGCTCCGGTGCTGGACCAGGTCCTGGCGCAGGGACGGCTCGGTGGCTTGCTCCGTCACGGCAATGCGCTGATTGACCGGGCCGCGCAAGCCGTGGACGCAGGGGTGGATCAGTTCTTCGCGACCTCGGTCACTGGAGAACCCGCCCGGGCCGCCCCGCGTCAGGGCGACCGGGGCTGATCGCTGGACGGCCGCTGGAGGGCGCTGGACGGCCGCCGACCGACGGACCTCCGCTGACCCGATCGCCAATGGGTCAGCGTGGCGGCGCCGCAGGTCGGCCCAGGCCCAGCTTGTCCATGGCCTCCTGGGCCTCGATCAGCATCGAGGCAACCTCCGCCACGGTGATGCGCAGGCTGGTGGCGCGCGCGCGGATGTGCTCGTAGGCCTGCGCTTCGCTCATGTGCTGGTGGTCCACCAGCGTGCGGATGGCCTTCTCGAGCTGGCGGCGCGATTTGATCGTGGCCTCCAGCTTGTCGATCTTGCCTTGCTGGCGCTGCTGGAAGCCATAGGAAGAACGTGCCAGCACCAGGGTGCTCAGGATGCCGGAGGAGCGGAACGGCTTGGTGATGACGCCATGCGCATGGGTGTCCAGCAGCAGCTTGAGCGTGGTGGGGCTTTCATAGTCCGACAGGGCCACCAGCGTGGCATTCACCGCGCTGGCCGTCCAGGTGGTGCCCTCCAGCTCCTGGGACACCCAGAAGAAGATCACGTCTGCGTCCTTGGGCGGCTCCGAGGGGAAGGGCCACAGCACCTTCAGCCGGCAGCCGATGCGCTGCAGCTGCTGCACCACCACATCGCGTTCTTCCCCAGGCGGATAGACCACGGCCACGCAGATCTTGCGCAGGTCTTCATAGAGGCGACGAAGGCTGGAACTCACCGCAGGTCCTCCCCTCATCGCAGCCAGAACTCTGAGAAACCAAAGCTGGAGAGGTAGGGGTCCGGCTTGACCGGCTCCGCACTCTCCCAGACCACGTTGAACTGCCCGTCGCTGCGGCAGATGCCGATCCGCGGCGTGAGCACGCAGTGGTTGTTGTCCGCATCGATGCTGACGGGCCCCTCCGGGGATTCGAAATGCAGGCCATGGGCGGCCTCCACCAGGCGACGGCTGTCCAGGCTGCCGGTGCGCTCCAACGCGCGAGCGAACAGATGCACCTGGGTATAGGCCATTTCCGACCAGGTGCTGGTCGGCCGGTCCCCGAAACGCTCACGCCACAGGCGGGTGAAGTGGAGGTTGCTCTCATTCTTCAGCGACCCGAAGTAGGTGGCGGCGGTGATGTGCCCCGCGCACAGCGACGGCCCGATGAGCCGGATTTCCTCTTCCGCCATCGAGAGGCTGGCGATCGGCATGCGCTGCGGGTCCAGGCCGTGCTCACGATAGAGGCTGTAGAACTGCCGCGCTGATTGGCCGACCAGCGTGGAGAAGATGACATTGGGCTGGCTGGCGGCGATCTCGCGCAGCACCTCGTCCAGCTCGGCCCGGCCGGCCTCAATGGGCAGGTAGACCTCTTCAACGATCTCGCCGCCGTGCTCCTCCACCACATCCCGCACCACCCGGTTGGATTCGCGAGGGTAGATGTAGTCGCTGCCGACCAGGAAAAAGCGGGGGCCGTGATGCTGAAGGAGGTAGGCGGCCAGCTGCATGCTGTTCTGGTTGGGCACCGCCCCGGTGTAGATGATGTTGGGCGAGTATTCGAAGCCTTCGTAGAAGGAGCAATACCAGAGCAGCGCATTGTTGCGCTCCACCACCGGCAGCACCGCCTTGCGGCTGGAGGAGCGCGAACAGCCGAAGATGACGTTGATCTCATCCTCGATCAGCAGCTTGGTGGCCAGCCGACGGTATTCGTCCGAATCGCCCTTGGGGTCGTAGGCTTGCGGTACCAGCGGGCGGTCCAGCACACCGCCCAGGGCATTGATTTCTTCCACCGCCAGTGTGGTGCCGAAAAAATGCTCCGACTCGGTGACGCTGGTGGCGCCGGAGCGGGAATACAGGATGCCGATGCGCCAGCCATTGTCGGCAGGGCCGCCCGGATGGCCGCCCGAGTGGCCGCCCGAGTGGCCGCCCGCGCCAGGACGCGTGGCCGTGGAATGTAGAGGGTCCGACTGCATGCGGTGATTCACTCCCTGAAGCTCTGTGCGCGCGTTGCCATGGTGCTGCAATCGTGCTGTGCAATAGCGGTGTTGCGGTGTTGCGGTGTTGCGTTGGCATGGCCCGCCCGGCGACCGGTGCCAATTTGCCCTATCGAAGAAACAACTCCTGAATGATGTCCGGACCGTGTCCCGCCTGCAGCGCAAGCATAAGCAGGATCCGCGTCTTCTGGGGGCTGAGGTCGTCCGAAAACACAGCGCCCGCCCCTTGCAGGGTGCGGCCGCCGCCCACGAAACCGTACAGTGGCAGCGTGCGTCCCTGCGGACACCGCGACGCAATGACCACCACCACGCCCCGCGTGAGGGCCTCCCGCACGGCCTCGTGAAGTTCAGGGTTCACGTTGCCGTAGCCCAGCGCCTGCACCACCACGCCCCGGGCGCCGGCGGCCAGCGCGGCCCGCAGCAGGGCCCCGTCCGCGCCGGCATACATGGGCACGATGTCGACGCGGGGCAGTGGCTGCCCCGTCAAGGCCACGTGCTGACGCCGCAGGGGCGAGCGGGCCCACTGCACCCGGTCTTCCTCCACCACGCCCAGCAGGCCAAAGGGGCCGGACTGAAAGGCGCCAACGTCGCTGGTATGGGTCTTGGACACCTCCCGGGCGGCATTGATCTGCCCGTTCAGCGCGACCAGCACGCCCTTGTGATGCGCCTGGGGACACAGGCAGATGCGCACCGCATGACGCAGATTGCGGGGGCCGTCGAAATCCGGTTCCGAGGCGTTGCGCTGGGCGCCGACCATCACGACCGGCTTGGTGCTGGCGAGCGTGAGGTCAAGGAACCAGGCGGTCTCCTCCAGCGTGTCGGTGCCGTGCGACACAACGGCGCCCGCCACTTCGTCCCGCGCCAGGGCCCGGCTGATGGCCGCGTGCAGCGCCAGCCAGCGCGGGGGATCCATGTAGTCGGACGGCACGTTGGCCACCTCATGGACCTCCAGCTGAGCCAGCTCGTTCAAACCCGGCACTGCGGCGACCAGCGCTTCTCCGGTGAGCGCCGGCACGGGCGCATGGGTGCGCGGGTCCAGCTTCATGGCAATGGTGCCGCCGGTGGCAAAAAGGGGAACCGTCGGCCGCATGTTCAGACCCGCAGATGGTTGAAGATGGTGGCGATGGCCTGCGGGTCCCGGGCATCGCCCTGATCCACGATCTCCCCCTGCTTGAGGACCAGGTAGCGGTCCGCCACCTGGAGTGCAAAGGCCACGTTCTGCTCGATCAGCAGCAGTGTGGTGCCGCGCTGTGCGCGCTCCCACAGCAGGGCTTCAGCGATGCGGTCGATCACCGACGGTTGCAGGCCTTCGGTGATTTCGTCCAGCAGGATGAGCGCAGGCTGCATCATCAGCGCGCGGGCCACCAGCAGCATCTTCTGTTCCCCGCCGGAGAGGGTGCCGGCATACTGCCGCAACCGGTCCCGGAACACCGGAAACAAGGGCGCGATCGGCGCGAAACGGTCTTCGAACTCACGGTCATGCGGCAGACCCAGCCGCAGGTTGTCGCGGATGCTGAGCTCGGAGAAGATGGCGTGCTCCTGCGCCGCATAGGCCACACCCAGCCGCGCGATGCGATGCGGTGCCCACCGCGTCACGTCCGTGCCGTTCACCAGCACCGACCCGTTGCGCTTGGGCAGGTAGCCCATGACGGTTTTCAGCAGCGTGCTCTTGCCCATGCCGTTCTTGCCCAGCAGGGCCACGGCTTCACCGGGTTGAAGGGCCAGCGTGGCGTCGCGCAGCACCACCGCGTTTTTGTAGCCGCTGGTGACGGTGCGCATCTGCAGGGTCGCCGTGCCGGGCGGCAGGGGACGGGCCGGGCCCGATGGGGCGGTGGAGTGAGGGAGGGCGCTCATGCTGCCTCCTTGCCATTGGAGTCTGGGTGGGAGCCTGGGCGGGGCGCTGGGCGCGCCGCTGACACCGGATCTGGCGACGGACCCGCCGGCGCCGCCTGTGCGCTGCCCGCGTAGATGGTGCGGACCAGCTCGGACTCGGTCACGTCCTTGAACGTTCCCTGCATCGCGATGCGGCCCTGATGCATCACCACGATGCGGGTGGCGATCTCCTGGACGAAGTCCAGATCGTGCTCCACCAGCAGGCAGCACAGCCGATGCCGATGGGCCAGCGAGGCCAGTACGCCTGCAATCTGCGAGCGCTCGGTCTTGGTCAGGCCCGCCGTCGGCTCGTCCAGCAGCACGATGCGTGGGGCCAGCGAGAGCACCATGGCCAGCTCCAGCGCCTGCTGCTGCCCATGGGACAGGTCGCGGGCGATGGTGCCGAGATGGCGGTCCAGCCCGGTGGTTCTCACCACGTCCAGCGCATAGGCCGGTAGCGCGAGGGTGGTGTCGCGGCTGAACAGGCGGGGGCGCTGGCGGGTCCCGGTGGCCATTCGCAGGCATTCGGCGACGCTGAGCGACTCGAAGATGTTGGCGTTCTGGAACTTGCGGCCCAGGCCCAGGCGGACGCAATCTTCGGGGGGGCGCTGCCGGATGTCCGCGCCACCCATGCGGATGTCGCCGCTGGTGCGCTCGGCGCCGTCGCTGATGCATCGCATCAGGGTGGTCTTGCCGGCGCCGTTGGGGCCAATCAGGCCGATGAGCTCACCGGCGCGGCCCTCCAGGTCCACGCCTTCCAGCACCTTGAGCGAGCCGAACTGCCGGGTGACGCCACGCATCTCCAGCAGGGCGGGCTCCAGGCCCGCAGGCCGCTCCTGCGGTGGAGCGCCGGGAGCCGCCAGCGGCTCCTCGACCAGTGCGGGCACGTCCGGTGCACGGCGTCCCGCTCCCAGCGGCTTCAGGAGCAGCGGCACCAGGCCTTGTGGCAACAGCACGATGACCGCCACGAAGGCACTGCCCAGGATCAACTGCCACGCAAACGGCATGCTGGCACTGAGGTAGGCCGTCGCCACATTGATCAGCAGCGCGCCGATCAGGGGCCCCCACAGGGTGCCCCGGCCGCCCAGCGCCACCCAGATGATCAGCTCCGTGCCCAGCACGAAACCGGTCAGCTCCGGGGCCACCACGCCACTGAAGGCCCCATAGCCGAAGCCCGCAAAACCCGCCACCCCGGCCGTGACCACCAGCAGCAGGATCTTGATCAGCGGCACGCGCAGGCCCAGGTAGGCGCAGCGGGATTCGTTGTCTCGGATGGCGGCCAGCACGCGGCCTGAATCGCTTTGCACCAGCAGCCAGGCGAGCACGCCCACGGCCAGCAGGGCCGCCCCGGCCAGCCAGAACCAGGTCTCCAGCGAGAAGTCGAAGCTTGTATAGCCGGTCAGGCCCGAGCTGGAACCGGTCCATTCGCCGCCTGACAGCAGCAGCTGCGTGGCCACGATCGGCAGGACCAGCGAGATGACGGTGGCGAAGAAGGGTGATGCCCCGCGATAGAACGACAGCCACCCCACCAGCCCGGCCAGCGCCATGGCCCCGACCACGGCCACCGCGATGGCCAGCACCACCGTGCCGCCGGAGAAACCCTGATGGGTGAACACCAGGCCGGCTGCATAGGCGCCGAGACCGAAGAAGGCGGACTGGCCGAAGGTCAGGTAGCCGGTGTAGCCCCACAACACGTCGACCGTGATGGCCACGATGGCAAAGAAAAAGGCCTTGATCAGGATGTTGACCAGATAGCTGTCGAACACAAAGGGTCCGAGGGCGATCAGCGCGGCGCCGGCCAGGCTGACGCCGACCAGCCGTTGCAGCGAGCGGCTGCGATTCATGGCGTGAGCACCTTCCTGAGACGACAGGGGACGGGCCTGCGCAGCCGACGCGGCACGCAGGCCAGGGTCGGGCGCAGAAGCATGAGGGGAGGGAGGTCGCAGGGTCTCATCCACGGGCAAACCCCTTGGGCCGCAGGCGCAGCGTGACGGCCGCCAGCACCGGAATGGTGAGGCCGCCCAGGACGGCGCTGGAATAGCTGCTTACCAGCACCTGGCAGGCACCGAAGACCAGGCAGGTCAGCATCAGGCTGGGCATGGAATGGCCGGAGACCATCACCAGCATGAAGGCGCTGACCAGCCACGGCAGGCCCATGCCCGGGTCGACGCTGGACAGCGGGGTGATGAGCGTGCCGGCCAATGTGCCCAGGGCAGCGCCCAGGCTGAAGGTGATGAAGCGGATGCGGTCGGCGGGGATGCCGAGCCCGCTGGCCAGATCCTCGTTCATGATCACCGCACGGGTGTTGACGCCAAAGCGGGTGGCATTGAGCAGCAGGGTGAGCCCGGCACCCAGGCCCAGGGCCACCGGGACCAACAGCAGCCGATAGGCGGAATACTCGGCGCCGGCAATGCGCCAGGCGCCTTGAACCGGCGTCTCCACGAACTGCACCTCGCGGCCAAAGGCGGCCACGATGAGCTGCCCGATCACAATGCCCAGGCCCCAGGTGGCCAGGATGGCATCCAGCGGGCGCCGATACAGCGGACGCACGATGCAGCGCTCGATGGCCATGCCCACCACCACGCCGGCCACGATGGCCAGCGGCAGGCCCACCCAGGGGCTCAGCTTGAGCTGCGTCACCACCAGGCTCGCATAGGCGCCGACCGTCAGCAGCGCTCCGTGCGCGAAGTTGACGATCTTCATGACCCCGAAGACCACCATCAGCCCGGCCGTCACGATGAACAGCACGGCCGCGGTCGTCAGGATGTCCAGCAGCAGGATCATCTTGTCTCCTTGTTGTTGTCGCGGGGAAGGCGGGTCCGCCTCAGTTCAGCTTGGGGCACTGCGCGCCGGGATCCACCGCTTCAAAGGTCTGCAGGATGCGGATCTGGCCCCCATTCTGGATCTGGCCCAGACGCATGGACAGCGGCGTGTGACGCTGCTTGTTCATCCGCACCTGACCGCGCGGGCCGACATAGGCCACTTCGCCCAGCGCCTTGATGACCTTCTCCGGGTCGACGCTGCCGGCCTTCTCCACGGCGGCCTTGTACAGGTGGAAGGCCTCGTACTGCGGCACCGAGAGCTCATTGGGCGTCTTCAGGTCGTTGCCGAACTGCTGCTTCATCGCCGCCAGGAACTTCTGGTTTTCGGGCATGTCGATGGTCGTGAGATAGGAGGCCGACAGGTACATGCCGTTGGCAACATCGCCCATGTTGCGGGCGGTGGCCTCGTCAATGGCCAGGTTGCCATAGGGCAGCTTCATGCCGGAGCCTTGCAGTTGCTTGGCCAGCGACACGTTGGGGGCACCCCCGGCGGTGGCGCTGATCAGCGCATCCGGCTTGGCCGCGCGGATCTTGCTCAGCACCGGTGTCCAGTCCGAGCCGTCGATGGGCAGGTATTCCTCGCCGACCACCTTGCCGCCGGTCTTTTCGATGTACTTGCGGGTGAAGTCCAGCATGCCGCGACCAAAGGCGTAGTCGTTGCCTACCAGGAAGAAATTACGGGCATTCAGGCTTTTGCTGAAGTAGTCCACCACCGGCGCCACCTGCTGCTCGGGCACCCAGGCGTTGACATGCATCCAGGGGTTGCAGGAGCGGCCTTCATAGAACGAGGTGTAGATGTAGGGCACCTTGCCCCGCGAAATGATGGGCAGGGCGGCATTGCGGGCGGCACTGGTTTCCATGGCGATGATGGCCTGCACCTTTTTCTGGAACACCAGCGTGTCGAAGGCCTTCTGGGCGCCAACCGCGCCGGAGGCGTCGTCCACGATCTCCAGCTGAATCGGCCGGCCCAGAATGCCGCCAGCGGCATTGATCTCTTCAACGGCGCGTTGTGATGATTGCACCACGGCAGGCGCAATGACGCTGTTGGCGCCGGACAGGCCAACAGCCACGCCGATCTTGATCGGCTCGGCAGCACTGGCCGACTGGCACAGCAGCGGGCAGGCCAGGGCCAGGGTCAGCGCAGCGGCAGCGCGGACGGGACGGGAAGGGCCGGTGGCCTGGAGGGAGGAACGCAGGAAGGGAGTCATGGTGGGGGCTTTCCTGGTGGGGGAGGTGGAAGGAAGGTTGAAGGGCGGTCGGATGGAATCGAATGGAATGGAATCGATGGAAAGGTGTTGAGACAGCGTCCTGACCGGGCGTCCTGAAGGTTGGGGCCGCCGCGCGCTCACAGGGCGGGCCGCGGCCAGCCCGTGCCCAGCATCGGGTCATACAGGTCGGTGCGTCGGTCGCGCAGCACATGGTTGAAAGCGTTGAGTTGCCGGGCGCTGCGGCTGTGCTTGAGGTTGACGCTGGCCACCAGCACCGCTTCGCCCTCGGCAGCGGCCGGACCCGCCAGCGGCCATCCCTGCGCGCCCACGATCAGACTCTGTCCGATGAACGGCTGGCCGCGCTCGGTGCCGACCCGGTTGGCACAGACGACGGCCATGCCATTGCTGTGGGCGGCGGCCATGGCCAGGGTGTTGGCCATGGCCGGCATGTGGGCGGGTTGCTGCGGCATGGGCACCCAGTTGGTGGGCATGCAGACGAGGTCGGCGCCCTGCATGGCCAGCAGGCGGTAGACCTCGGGGAACCAGCCGTCATAGCAGATGACGGCGGAGAGGCGGCCCACCTCCGTATGAAAGACGGGCAAGCCGAGGTTGCCCGGCTCGAAGAATAAATGTTCGTCGCCCCACAGATGGAGCTTGCGATAACGACCGATGAGGCCCCGCGGACCCATCACCACGGCGGTGTTGTAGAGGCGGTCCCCGTCGCGCTCGGTCAGGCCCGCGACCAGATGAAGCCCCAGGCGCGCGGCCACGGCCTGCCAGGCGCGGGTGGTGGGGCCTTCGGTGGCGGATTCCCCCAGCGCAAAGGCCTCGTCGCGGCTGCTGAAGACATAGCCCGTGTTCGCCAGTTCCGGCAGCACGACCACCGAGGCGCCTTGCGCGGCGGCCTGTTCAATGAACCGCACCGAGCGGGCCACGTTGTCGGCGACCTGGCCGATGCGCGGTTCCATCTGGACGGCGGCGACCTTGAGGTCCGGAAAGACAGACGCGCCATCGCCCTGAGGGGCGGAAGACGGCGATACAGGCAATGGCGGCAACTGCGGTGAGGACATCGTGAACCAGTCTCCAGAAAGCAAAAAGCCCCTGACTGCGCACAGGCGCGGTTCAGGGGCTGTATAGCCGGAATGTGAGTCAGCAATGCTGCTGAGGCAGTCGGGCGCGCACTGGGTGGGCGTCAACTGCTGGGCGAAGAATAGGAAGATCAGCGGGGCCTGTCAACCGGGTGTCACGAGAGGGTGTTCCTGGCTCCGCCACCAAGGACTCCCACGGATTGACGGACCTCATTTCGCCAGGGGCAGCCCTTTGGCAGGGCCCCTGGCGAGTCAGGCCGTCAAGGCGTAATTCACCACCACGATCAACTCCTTGAGCTTGCCGGGCTGCGCCATGCCGATCGTCAGCGGACTGCTGAACGACACCCCTGCAATGCTGGTGGCCAGAAGCCCCGCCAGTGCTGGCTCGGGCGGTGTAGCGCAGATGCAGCACCACGTCCGAAATGGACTGGTAATCAAAGGGCCGCAGCGAAGGGGGCTGCAGGCCGAGGCAGGATCGGTAGCCCTGCTCGGGGTGCGGCCGGTGCTCCATCTGCCAGCGCACCACGGCGGCAGTGGCCACGCCGATGCGCGCCCCCCAGGCCAGGAGCTTGGCCGGCGTCCATTCCCGGTGGGCGCGGTGCGAAGCCGGCATGTGCTCCGGTGCCGTGGTATGGGCGCCATGCCGCTGGCTGTAGGCGTGCACGGCCACGCGTTGCTGACTGCTGAGGATCTCCACTGTGGTCGAGGTGATGCGCAGCTCGACCTGCTCGCGCACCAGCCGGTGCGGCACGCTGTAGTCATGGCCATCGAGCTCGACGTGGTAGTCGATATTGACGCGTGCGCGCTTGAAGCGGGCGATGGGCATGCGGGCTGCCGGCAGCGGCTTCAGCACAAGTCGGTCCAGGGCCGCGAAGGCGCTGGCCACGGCGTGGCCCCCCTCCGCAGTCAGCACCACATTGTTGGACGACAACCAACCTCGTTCCAACACGCGGATACCAGCTCGAAGTTGCACCGCCACCGCCCCGGCTTCGTTCAATGCTGCCGCAGCTCCCGCCGCAAGATCTTGCCCACATTGGTTTTGGGCAGCTCATCGCGGAACTCGATGTACTTCGGTCGCTTGTAGCCCGTGAACTGCGCATGGCAGAAGGCGCTGAGGTCTTCTTCGGCAAGCGCTGGGTCCTTCTTGATCACAAACAGCTTCACCGCCTCACCCGAATGCACATCGGGCACGCCCACGGCTGCGCACTCCAGCACGCCCGGATGCATGTTCACCACTTGCTCGATCTCGGTCGGATAGACATTGAACCCACTGACCAAAATCATGTCCTTCTTCCGATCCACGATGCGGGTGAAGCCCTGCGCATCCATCACGCCGATATCCCCGGTCTTGAAGAATCCATCCGGGCCAATCGCCTGGGCCGTCTCCTCAGGCCGATTCCAGTAGCCCGCCATCACCTGTGGCCCACGGATGCAGATTTCTCCGCGCTCTCCCAGCGGCACATCGTTCCCCTGATCGTCGCGAATGGCGATCTCGGTATTGGGGACCGGAAGCCCGATGGATCCGTTGAATCCCTCGATATCCAGCCGGTTGATGGTGGCCACCGGCGCGGTTTCCGACAGGCCATAACCTTCCACCACTGCGCAGCCGGTCAGGCGTTGCCACTTCTCAGCGGTGGCCTGCTGGACTGCCATCCCGCCACCATTGGAGATCACCAGTTCGCTGAAATCCAGCTTTGAGAAGCCCGGGTCGTTGGCCAACGCATTGAAGAGCGTATTCACCGCCGGGAACATGTTGACCTTGTAGTTGCGCAAGGTGGCTACAAAGCCGGGAATGTCGCGAGGGTTCGGAATCAGCAGGTTCATCATTCCGAGGCGGGCGCCCAGCATGTAGCAGGCCGTCAGCGCAAAGATGTGATACAGAGGCAAGGCACACACGATGGTGCTTGGCTTATTACCCAACTTGTTCAGCATGGGCTTGAACCAAGCCTCGCTTTGCAAAATATTGGCCACCACATTGCGATGCAGCAGCGTGGCTCCCTTGGACAAGCCGGTCGTCCCACCCGTGTATTGCAGGAAGGCCGGGTCGTCCGCGTTCAACGACACCGGCTGCAGCCGCAGGTCGGCACCCTGTGCCAGCGCGGTCCGATAACGTGTGACCGTCCGCCCCTGGGTCAACGGCAGCCGGAACTCGGGCACCATCTTCTTGAGATGCCGAACCGCGAAGTTGATCAGCGGCCCTTTCCACCAACTCAGCATGTCTCCCAGCCCGGTGACCACGACATGCTTCACCTGCGTCCGTTCAATCACCTCCGACAACGTCTTCGCGAAGTTCTCCAGAACAATGATCGCTTCGGCGCCCGAATCCTTGAGCTGATGTTCCAACTCGCGTGGTGTGTAGAGCGGATTCACATTCACCACGACATAACCCGCGCGCAGGATGGCCGCGATGGCCACCATGTACTGCAGCACGTTCGGCATCATGATGGCCACCCGCGCACCACGCGCCAGCCCACGTTGCTGCAGCCAGGCCCCCAGGGATTTTGAATACTCATCCACCTGCGCAAAAGTCAGCCGCTGATCCATGCATACCGCAGCGTCCCGCCGCGCATGAAGCCTGAAGGCCTCTTCCAGCAGTGCCACGAGGGACGGGTAAGCGTCCAGGGAAATGTCGGGGGCCACCCCTTGTGGGTAGCTCGCCAGCCAGGGCTTGTCAGCGTAGATAGCAGTCATGTCTCCGTCGCTCGTTGTGCGGCCATGGTGCGGATGCACCACCGGCCAGTGTTGGGGTCCATGCTGGCGCCAGACGCCTGTGTTGGCCTAGGGGAGTTGCCCTAAGCGCGACGTCACCTGGATGACAACGGGGGTCTGCGACGTGCTGCCGCCCAAAGGCCCCGGCCACCTTCTGCGCCAGGACGGGCGGCCACTCAGCCCGCCTACACTGCGCGCTCTCCCTCCGACAACCCTGTTCCCCATGAACGGCCTTCTCCACCGCCTCACCTCCCTGTTTCGCTGCTTCGGCGGTAGCCTGCTGACGGCCTGGGCCACCTATCGCTATGGGCTCGGCGTGGGCGTCGGTGTTCTGGCGCTGTTTGTGGCCGGGCCGGCCTTGGTGATGCTTCCCAGCTTCCTGGCCCTGCGATTTTTTCCGCCGGCGCCCGGCCTTCCGGTGGCCGCTTGGGCAGACCTGTTCCACGCCTGGTGGCGCGAAGTGGTGGTGGTCACCCGGGTATTCAGTTGGGACCAGCCTTGGGCCGAACATCGTTGTCCGGACCACCTGCCCTCCGGCACCACGGCCCCTCGTGGCGTGCTCCTGCTGCATGGGTACAGCTGCAACCGCGGTTTGTGGAATCACTGGATGAAGCGTCTGCGCGAGGACGACATCCCCTTCATCGCGGTGACCCTGGAACCCGCCTTCGGCTCGATCGACAGCTATGCGCCGACCATTGAAGCCGCCATGCGGCAACTTCAAACGCTCTGCGGCCGCCCGCCGCTGATCGTTGCCCATAGCATGGGTGGCTTGAGCGCACGCGCCTGGTGGCGCAGCGTCGGCCACGCGCCGGACCGCATCCATCGCATCCTGAGCTTGGGCACACCGCACCATGGCACTGCGCTGGCGCGCCTGGGTACCACCGTCAACGCCCGACAAATGCGGGGAGATTCACCCTGGTTGCTGCAACTGGCCAGCGAAGAGCCCGACACCCTGGGCGGGCACTTCGAATGCATCTATGGCCACTGCGACCAGATTGTGTTTCCCTCGGAAACCGCCGTGCTGCCCGGGGCGCGCGTGGTGCACCTGGCGGCACGCGGCCACTTGCAGCTGGTGTTCGAACCCGAGGCCTACGACCGCGCGATCTCGCTGATCCACACGGTCGAGGCCGGGCCGGGGGTCAGGCCTCTGCCTTCAGCACACCGCGCCGGATCTGATCCAGCTCGATACTCTCAAACAACGCCTTGAAGTTGCCTTCGCCAAAACCTTCATTCCCCTTGCGCTGGATCAACTCGAAGAAGATCGGGCCGATCACTTCCTTGGTGAAGATCTGCAGCAACAACTCATGAGGCGCACCCTGATGCGCGGCGCCGTCAATCAGGATGCATAGGCGGCGCAGCTCGTCCAGCGGTTCCTGGTGCTCCGGCAAGCGCTTGATCACCAAGTCGTAGTAGGTGTCAATGGTGTCCTGGAACTGCACGCCGGTGGACTTCATACCCTCCACCGTGGCGTAAATGTTGTCCGTGCCCAGCGCCACGTGCTGAATCCCTTCACCGTGATACAGGTCCAGGTATTCCGCAATCTGACTCTTGTCGTCGCTGCTCTCGTTGATGGGGATGCGGATCTTGCCGCAGGGGCTGGTCATGGCCTTGGACTTCAGCCCGGTCAACTTGCCTTCAATATCGAAGTAGCGCACCTCACGGAAGTTGAAGAGGCGCTCATAGAACTCCGCCCACTCCTTCATCCGACCCCGGAACACGTTGTGGGTCAGGTGATCGATATAGGTCAGCCCATGGCCCTTGGGGCGGGACTCGACCGGTTGGCCTTGCGCATCCAGCAGCGGCACGAAATCCACGTCATAGATGCTGATGTTGCCGATCTCCCCCGGTGCCGCGCCGTTTTTGCCCTGCCACCGGTCCACAAAATAGATCAGCGAATCGCCAATGCCCTTGATGGCGGGAATATTCAGCTCCATCGGGCCGGCCTTGTTGTCAAAGCCCCAGGCGCCGAGTTCCAACGCGCGGCGATACGCATAAGCGGCGTCCTTCACCCGGAAGGCGATGGCGCAGATGGAGGGGCCATGCAGGCGCGCAAAGCGCTGGGCGAATGCATCGGTCTCGGCGTTGACGATGAAATTCACCTCGCCCTGCCGATACAGCGTCACATTCTTGTGGCGGTGGCGCGCAACGGCCACAAACCCCATGGAGGTGAACAATTCACCCAGGGCAGCAGGATCAGGGGCAGCGAACTCGATGAACTCGAATCCATCGGTGCCCATCGGGTTGTCCCAAGGGGTGAAGGCCATGCGTGTCTCCAGTCTGTCGAAAATCAATATTCGTCAGACTGTAGGCGTGGCCCGATGCAGTTTTCATGCGATTTGAAGCGCAAAGCCCGACGTGAACGCATGATTCCTGCAAGAATCCCAACATGGACAAGCAGATCGAGCTTGATGCGATCGACCGACGCATCCTCCACGCCCTCCAGGCGGACGGACGCATCACTTTCGACGCCCTGGCAGCGGAGGCCAATCTGTCGGCCTCGGCGGTACTGCGCCGGGTGCGTCGGCTGGAGGAGGCCGGTGTGATCGCGGGTTATGTGGCCCTGGTCAATCCCGAGCGGGTGGGGCTGGGGCTGACGGCCTACATCAATGTGCGGCTTGAAAAGCACACTGAAAGCCACAAACGGAACCCCATGGACCTGTTTCGTGCGGCCGTCCAGACCTGGCCGGAAGTGGTGGAGTGTTCCGCCCTGACGGGGGACATGGACTATCTCTTGCGGGTGCTGGTGGAAGACATGGCGCACTACGCGCGCTTCATTACCGAAACCCTGCTCAAGCATCCCAGCGTGCAGGACTGCAAGACGAGTTTTGTTCTGGACCGCCTGAAAAACACCACCGCCATCCCGGTGTGATGCTCAGACTGGCGTGCCGTCCACCTCGTGCAGGAGTTTGAGCGTGTGAGAAGGCGACAGCGTGAGCATCTCCCCGATCTCGGCGAGGTCGTCCGGAATGGCCGGGTTGTCCCACCCGTTCGCGGTATGGCGGGCGAGGCGCACGGCCAGCATCACGCATCGCACCTGCGGGTCACGCCCCTTCTTGTCGTTGGTGATGTGGGCCAGCAATTCCGGCAGACGCCAAGCCTTCATCAACGCCTGCTCCAGATCGCCCAGCTCGATATTCAACACCTGCTTCTGCGCCACATTGCTGCGCAGTGTCGGGTCGGCCGTCTGCACACGCTGAATCTCCAGCGCCAGGGAAGGGGCCTCGCACCACAGCAGCATCTCCGAAAAATCATGCAGTAGTGCTGCGCTGTGGATCACTTCCGCGTCCGGGTCGGCCCGGTGGGCCGCGAAGCCCAGTGCAAAACGAGCCGCACGCTCGGCGCGCAGCAGCACGCGCTGCAGTCCGGCCATTGCTTCCGGCCGGTCGGCCAGACGCTCCTCCACCGTGGGCTGCGGCCCAAAGGCCTTGAAGAAGGGCGTGATGCCCAGCAGCACCAGCGCGGCTGTGACCGTCTCTGCATCGGTCAGCAGCCGGCTGGACCGCTGTGACGCCGCGTGCGCCAGCAGCTTCAGCGTCATGAGGGGGTCCTTGTTGAGGATCTCCCCCAGCAGATGGGCATCGGCTGCGTCTTCATTGGATCGCCACAGCTCCAGCTGCTCGCTGGTACTCGCCAGGACTGGAATAGTCGTACGGCGAAGGTGGTCGGTCCACGCAGACAGGTCGCGAAGCGGCCGCTCCAGCATGGGCTGGGCCGGGGGAGCCGGCACAGGGACGGGAGTCAGGTCGCTCATGTTGGGGCTGGGCCTTGGGGGCCGTGACGCACGAAGTGCTCTGATCGTATATCGGCTCCGCATCCGCCAGCTTGATGCCCACAAGCACGGCGACGAGCACGATCCAGACGGGCGCCATCACAGCCGCCGAACACCCGCGAGGGTGCCCACCAGTTGACCATTGACATACAGCGCGCCATCGCGCCCGGAGTGACCTTCGATGGGGCAGTACTCCAGCGCGGAGTCCGGCGGCTCCCGATGCGATGCCGGTGCCAGATGCCACGCCCAGCGGATCAGGCGGCCTCCAGCGGTGAGCAAGACTTTTGATAAACGCTCCCGCCATCCGCGGGGGCTGGCCAGACGCCACTCGGGGTCCGGCATCCATGTGATCGAAGGCATGGGGTATCTCCCTGGGCTGCCTCCCTGCAGCCCGGAGATCTACACCGGGCGCCTGGAGGTCAGCAATTCATGGGCTGAGTTCGTGCATGTGCCGCAGCTCGCGCTGTAGCGTCTGTTGGGCCTGCTGGCGTTGCGCGCCTGCCGATGGGCCGTGGCGGCCTGCGGATCGTTTCAGGCTGGGGGCCACATGCGGATTGCGTGGCTTGCGCATCGTCAGCAGTTGCTGAGGACGTGGGGTGGTGAACTTGGCCATGACAGCCTCCTGTGATGACAGCGGTTGATGAAGGGACGAGGGCGGTGGACGGTGCCAGCGAAGCGCTTGGCTGCCCGGGTGAGTCCAAAAGTTGCGCAAATGATAAACAATCGATTATCAAGCGCAAGCGGTTTTTATCTGGTGTTGTCCCTGCCTGACGGGACGGGATGGGGCGGCTTCATCTGGGTTCACAGCACCCGCACCTGGCGGTCTGTGGCAACGATGGTGGGTTGCTCGCCAATGAGCTTCCAGGGGATAGAACAGCGGTCGCGCACTTCCCAGTGGCTTCCGCTGATGACCCACGCCGCTTTGATTCAGTGAGCTCGGGCGTCTGCGTCAGTGGCGCAGTGTGGCCGTGGTGATCAGGCTTCTTGGATGACGGAATTCTTGAGCAGCCCTACGGACGAGATCTCCACCTCCACGCTATCTCCCGGCTGCAACCAGAGGGGAGGATTGCGCTTGACGCCCACCCCTCCCGGCGTGCCAGTGACAATCACATCGCCGGCACGAAGCGTCATGAACGTCGACAAATAGGCGATCAGTGTCGGGATGGGGAAGATCATCTGATCGGTCTTCGCGTATTGAACGACCTTGCCATTCAGGCGCGTTGTCAGCGCCATGACCCGATCGTCAGGAAGCTCATCGATCGTCACCAGCCAGGGACCGAACCCAGCAGTCCCCGCGAAGTTCTTCCCGGGGCCGAACTGGCGCGAATGATGCTGCCAGTCGCGCACACTCCCATCATTGAAGCACGCGAGTCCAGCGACATGCTCCCAGGCGTGGGCTTCCGGGATGCGTCGGCCCGACCGGCCGATCACGACGGCCAGCTCTCCCTCGTAGTCCAACTGGGTGGATTCGATGGGCCGAATCAGCGACTGGCCCGCACCACGCAGGGACTCAGGATGTCGGAAAAAGATCGAAGGATGTTCCGTCGGGTCGCGCTGCGTTTCGATCCGATGCTCTTCATAGTTGTGGCCAATGCATGCAATCGTGCCAGGGTCCGGGATGACCGGAAGCAGAGTGATCTCAGACAGGGGAACATCCGCAGGGGTAGCGGCGTACCGCTGGGCCACCTCCTGAAGCTTGCCCGCTGCGATGAGCGACTTCAGTGTGGAATGCCCGTGTTCGCGTTGGCCCAAGTCAACAATGCCTTCGCCCCGGATGAAGCCATAGGAGTCAGTCCCGGCCTGGCTGAAAGATACGAATTTCATGATCTTGAGATCCTGTTGCTGTGTTGAATTCAGGAAGCCTCGTGTGACGCCTCAACAGACGGCGCTCGATGCAAAAGGGGTTGGGGAATCACGTCAGCCTGTGAAGTGGCCTGTGAAGTGGCTAGTTCGCGCAGGTCGGCGTCGGAGAGAAAGCGATAGGTATAGCGATCCGGGCGAACCACAACGGCCGCTGCGGTGCTGTCCGTCAAGAACCTGCCGAGTTCCCCGCCGCCATCTCTCACTACCGTCATACCCGCTGCGATTGCGGGGGACAGGAAGTCGTCGTCGCGATGGATCAGGCCAATGACAGCGCCCGTTTGTCCGGCCGGCAATGCAAGTCGGGCGGCGGCCCGGAATGTCGGGCTATCGAAACCGATGACCGCAAAACCGGACCCCAGCAGCTCGTCCAGGCGGATGCCTGAATGAATGCCGGAGCGCTGCACCTCCGGTTGAGGCAGTAGTTCAGCGCCCGCGTGGGTCGCCGAGGCCAGGAAGTAGCCCGCTGCATACCGAGGTTTCGGCTTGAACTTCAACTGGAGGATGTAGTTGCGGCAGGTGGGAATGAGGCAGGCCAGACGCAGGGCGGTTTGAGCAAGCACCGCCCCCGCGATCGACTTGGGCTGCATGAAGGCGCCGATCTTGAGCGCCATCTGGATCAACGCAGCCGCGTGCGGCCGCCGCTCGACTTCGTAAGTGTCGAGCAATGAAGCGTCTGCACGCTGATGCAGCACGTCGGCCAGTTTCCAGGCCAGATTGGTGGCGTCCCGGATGCCGCTGTTGAGGCCTTGACCCGCAAACGGTGGCGTGAGGTGGGCGGCATCACCGGCCAGTAGCACCCGTCCAATCTTCCAGCGTGTTGCAACACGAGCATGGAATCCATAGATGGCCTTGCGCACCAGCGGCAGTGACGCGTCCTCAGGCACCCGGTGGGCGATCCAGCGGCGGAACGTGGACTCGTCCAGGACCTGGTCATCGTGGTCCCCGGGCCGAAGCATGAATTCGTAGCGCACCGCGCCGCCCGGTCCGGGCAGTCTGATCGCGGGCCGACGAGGATCGCAATAAGTCTGGGTGTGCCTGAGAGGCACCGTGCGCTGCGCGAGATCGACAATGAGCCACCGCTCGGCAAAAGTGCTGCCGTCCAGTGCGACCTGACATAAGGTCCGCACGGTACTGCGGCCGCCGTCGCAGCCCACCAGCCAGTGGGCGCGGATGGTCTCGGTCGTCCCGCTGGCTGTTTTCACTGTGCAGGCGACTTCGTTGTCCGTCTGTACCAACGAGAGCAACTCGTGTCCGAATCGAACCTCTACCGCATCGAATCGCCGCAACCCCTTTAACAGGGTTGTGACCAGCAGCGGTTGACGGAACGCATTCCGCTTCGGGAATCCGTATTCCTGCCGCGTGGGCAAAATCGAGGCAAGCGGCCGGCTTCTCCAGTCGAAGTATTGGACCCCGTAACCCTGAACCAGGTCCTTCATGACTTCATCAAGCAGACCTGCACCTTGAAAGGTGCGCATGCTCTCGTCGTCAAGCGTGACGGCGCGTGGTTCGGGCTCCAGGCTTGTGTTGCGCTCCAGGACGAGCGTACGGACGCCACGCATGGCGAGCAGGTTGGCCAGGGTCAGGCCTACCGGACCTGCGCCAACGACGATGACGTCCCAGGATGTGAGGGCGGTCATGACAGCACCCCTCAACTGCGCATGATGGCCACGCCCCATTGATTCAAGGTCTGAGGCCGATGCTCCCAGACCCCGGTGGGGCGTTCCGGCCCGCACACCTCAAGATCAGAGGACACCTCCGCCAAGTTCCCCTCTGGATCCTGGACCATCAGGAACGTGTCGTTCCCCGGACCGTGGCGGCCGACGCCCCAGGCCAGATCCACGCCAACCGAAGCCATGTGGTCCGCCCATTCGCGCAGTTC
Source organism: Roseateles sp. SL47 (assembly GCF_026625885.1). Lineage (NCBI taxonomy): Bacteria > Pseudomonadati > Pseudomonadota > Betaproteobacteria > Burkholderiales > Sphaerotilaceae > Roseateles > Roseateles sp. SL47. The sequence continues at coordinate 1,813,843 of NZ_CP113068.1, forward strand.
GGTCCAGCCCGCTGTTTCACAGGAGAAGTGATCAAACCTCACCTGCGGCGCACGGAAGATCGCCATGGAATGGTGCTCCGCGTCCGTTCGAAGAAACGCAGCTGTCAGGTCGCCGTTCTTATCGATGACCCGATCGGAGAGCACGAACCCGAGCTTCCCGACATAGAAATCGACCAGTTCCACGGCCGCCGGCGATCTCACGCCAAAGTGCTGCAATCGCGCGGGCGGGAGCGCGTCAGACCGGGGCGCGGCTGGCGGCGCCGGTGCAAGAAACTGAATCTGACGACCCTCCGGATCCATCACCGTGAATGCGCCCGGCTCGTCTTCCAACAAAGCCACTTCGCGCTCGATGACCGCTGTTCGGTGCGCTGAGAAGCTCTTGTCGCTTGCGAACCGGAAGGATGCGCGTCGCAACTGGCCCGAGGGGCCCTTGGAGAACCGCAACGCACGGCCGGGGGCCGAGCAGGCCAGCGCGTGCCCCTCTTTCTCGGGCACCAGTCCGAACGTCGTGCGATAAAACGATGCGGCAGCCTCTGGGTTGCCCACGAGAAGCTCGATGCCTGCGAGTGAAGCGCCAATTTCCATGCTTTGTCTCCGATGGGATGCTCTGAAATAGACCGGATCGAAGCTTCGTGGGAGGCTTGGGCCGCGTCAACGCAAGTTCTCAATAAATGAGAAGATGGAGGCCCATCATTGCTACCTGCTTGCCTGCCGATGGCCAAGACAACGAACGTGCTGGCGGTGCTTCGCTTGTTCTCAGAGCGCCAGCACGTCGTGAGACCGCAGGAGATCGCCTCCATGCTCGATATCTCCGCTGCGACAGCCTATCGGTATGTTGCAGAGTTGGAGCAGGCCGGGCTCATTGAGAGTGTGTCCCGCGGCAGATATGTGCTGGGGCCCGCCATCGTGGAGCTTGATCGTCAGATTCGAGTCAATGACCCCCTCATCGCGGCGGCCAGTGAGGTCATGAGCGCGTTATCGGAGCGGTCCGGTGGAACCTGCATCCTGGCTCGATTGCACGGTCTGAAGGTGGTCTGTGTGGCCCAGGTGCGAGGGCGAAATGGACCGGGGGCCGTGAGCTATGAGCGGGGAAGGGCGATGCCGTTGTATCGAGGGGCGACGTCAACGGTGATATTGGCTCACCTGGAGCAAGCCAGGCTTCGGGAGTTGGCGGAAGGCGACCAGGAGGCGCTCGCATCAGCAGGACTCCCTACAGAAGTCGACGCACTGATTGAGCACCTGAGGGCCATCCGCACACGGGGCGTTGCGGAATCCGCGGGCGCGGTCGATAGCGATGCGATCGCCTGGGGGGCACCGATCTTCCATGGTCGGCGTTTGCTGGGCAGCCTGAGTGTCGTCCTTGCTCGATCCGCCACTGAAAAGGCGTCAGCAAACATGACAGACCTCGTGCGCCGAGCCGCCCTGCGCATTCAAGGTCGGCTGGAAGCGCACGAAGAACGTTCTCAGAGCGGATCAGAAGGGATAACGCCGAGGGGTGCGCTGTAGGGTCACCAGATGCTCTCGGGTGAACTCCGCGACGATCCAGTCCCCATTGAATCGACCGATGCCGCTGTTCTTCTCGCCACCAAACATGATGTTGGGGCTGTCGTTCACGGTGATGTCGTTGATGTGCGTCATGCCAGCTTCAATCTGAAGGGAGAAGCGAAGACCGCGCCCTTCGTCTCGGGTGAAGACAGCACTTGAAAGACCGACGTCGGTCTGATTGGCCATGCGCAAGGCATCGGCTTCGTCTTTGGCTTTGACGATCAATGCGATCGGACCAAACAGCTCCGATTGGGCCAGGGCTGATTGGTTGTCGACATCAATGAACACCTGAGGTGGCAGGACCAAGCCTTCAGGATCCCCTCCGACGACATGGCGCGCCCCTGCGGATCGAGCGGCGTCAATATGCGCCAGCATGCCGTCCAGTTGGCGACGGTTGATGATCGGCCCTACGGCTGTCTCCGGCAGATTCGGGTCGCCATGCTTCAGCGTTCTCACGTGGGCGATGAAGCGCTCGGTGAAGTCGTCATAAACGCTGGCATCGACCACGATGCGATTCGTGCTCATGCAAATCTGTCCCTGATGCAGGAAGCGCCCGAAGACCGCCGCTCGCACCGCTTGATCCACATCCGCATCATCCAGCACGACCAGTGGTGCATTGCCGCCGAGTTCCAGGCCGACGCGTTTGAGTGCAGTTGCCCGCATGGCCAGCTCACCGATGCGGCGCCCCACCTTGGTTGAACCGGTGAACGAGATGAATTTGGGGATGGGGTGCAGCGTGAACTCGTCCCCGACCTCAGCCACATCGCCATTCACGACATTCAGCAAGCCCGGTGGCAAACCGGCCTCTTCGTAGATGCTGGCCAGCAGGAGCCCGCCAGACACCGGCGTTTCATCCGATGGCTTCACCACCACCGCATTACCGAGCGCCAATGCCGGTGCGATGGATCGATTGGAGAGATGCATCGGCCAGTTCCAGGGGCTGATCACCCCGACGACACCCAGTGGAACCCGATAGGTGCGGCTCTCCCTGCCCTCGATATCGATGGGTTGAATGCGTCCACAGGCCCGGGGCGGCAGTGTGGATGCCTCGAACATGCCGCCGCGTACCGCGCTCCACTCCATGGACGCCTTGAGCCGTGTACTGCCAGACTCTCGAATCAGCCAGCTCACGATTTCTTCCTTGCGGGCATCCATAACCTGAATCGCGCGCAAGAAGACCTCGCTCCGTTCGGAAGGAAGCGTCCGGGCCCAGGCGCTCTGAGCCGCCTCGGCCGCTCGATAGGCCTCGTCCAGATCCTGTCGGTTGGCGAGGGTGATGTCGGCCAGAACGCTGCCGTCGTAGGGATTTCGGTCGGCCTGGCACCGACCGGATCGTCCTGCCCGCCAGATGCCATCGATGTACTGGCCCGAGAAATCTGTCGCCTTGTGGGGGGTAGACACTGCGCTGGTCATGATCTTCCTTGGATGAACTGCGGTGGGGACGGCCCTTCTCAGGACCGTCGCTGGACCGGCATACCGGACTTGTCACCGGATGCTGCTGGGCAGCTTAGGCGTGTTCCGTGGCCCTGGCTTGTCTGGTGGCGCCGCAGTTGTCTGGCTGCGCCGGGTGGGGCGTCCCTCCGAACCGATGCCTGAGCACCGGCGCAGCCGACTTCATACGAAAACTCTCAGAACCTGAGAAAGCAGCTTGACCTGGACAGCCCCTCTGCTGCACAAGAGAAGTTCTAAAAAAATGACAGGAGACACACCATGCCGAGCCGATGCAGTCCGTCCATATCGAAGTCCTTCGATGTCATCAGCGACTGGACTGAGGCCATCAGCACCCATGTGGGCCGTATTTCGCCTGCACTGCGCCGATCGGAGTGGATCGGCTGCGAGTCGCTGGACGCCGCACCTTTCAGTGGGTTCATCGAAACCAGCAGCTTGGGCGGCTCCGTGTTGAGCCGGCTGATGTCGAGCCCGAACCGCCTCAGAAGAACACCGCCAAGTGGCACGGACGACCCCAGTCGCCCCTGGATGCTGTGCCTGCAAAGGCAGGGCATCAGTCACTTCCGTCAAAGTGGCATCGGAGGAACCCTCCATCCCGGTGACTGGTGTGTGTTGGACACCAGAGTGTCCTTCGAATGGTGGAGCCCCGGCAAGTCGGAGCAACTGGTTCTATTGCCGTCGCTGGCGGCGGATCACGACTTGCACCACAAGATTGAGCAGGGTGTCGGCCGGCGGTTCGACGGTCGGTCCGGTGTTGCGCGCATCGTCTGCACGATGGTCAACGAGGCCATCAACCAGGTCGCCTGGATGGACGATCAGCGTCGCGGTGTAGTGGCCGAGGCCTTGTCGGCGCTCGCCTGGCAGGCGATGGAGGAGCAGATGCAGTCCCCCTTGCCGCAGGTCCTTCGGGATGCACAGTCGGCGCGCGTGAAGGCGTATATCGAGGAGAGATTGCCGGATGCTGATCTCTCAGTGGAAAGCATCGCTCGCGGCTGCGGGCTGTCGATGCGAAGTCTCCAGCGAATCTTTGCCGATGACCCCGAAGGCCCGGTGTCGGCGTTCATCTGGCGTCGGAGAGTTGAGCGTTGTGCAGTGAGCCTGCGGGACAGCAAGAACGCAGGCCGCTCCATCACCGACATTGCCATGTCGTGGGGATTCGCCAATTCCTCACATTTCAGCCGTTTGTTCCGTGAGACCTTCGGCTTGACCCCTCGGGTGTTCCGTGCGGCGCACTGATAGGGACTGTTTCGCCCGCCGCAGCAAGTCCTGACAGCGGGAACGGCGCCCGTGGAATAGTCCGGCGTCTTCATGCCAGACAAGCGGAAGACAAGCCCGTACGCTTGATGTCAACAGTTGCAGGTGCAACTGTTGATCCAGTCGCCGCAGACCTGTTCGAGCACGCTCGGCCACCCGTGGCGGAAGACGCTTCCATCCCATGAGACGTTAGGGAACATCATGACGACGCAACCCAAGAAATGGATCCGAGCCGAGATTGAGACGCTTGATCCCCATGAAGACTACGTTCGGATCTGGCAACTCGGCGCTTGTTATGGTGCTAACGAATTCATCCAGAACCTCATCTACGCGTTGACCTTCCCGAACTTCGTGGTGACGGAGTGGGGGTCGGAAGTGGTCTGGCGAGAGGATGGCGGGAAGGTCGTGAGCCGGGCCAACTCCCGCGTGGAGCAGACCCAGGCTGCAAACGCCCTATGGTGGTGGTACGGGCCCCACCACGAGAAGACGAAGAAGTCGGTGGAAGGCATCAATCGACTGCATGCATTTTGGGCCAAGAAGTACCCCGGCGCCTTTGCGTACAACGAAGACTATGTCTACGTCTGCGCGTTTACGGCAGTCTCGATGCATCGCTTGCGCTTGCGCATGGGGCTGCCCGGACTATCCGAGAAAGAGCAGATCGCTGCTCACAAGTTCTGGGGAGAAATGCTGAAACTGTTCCGCGCCGAGAATGAAACGCCGCTTTACGGTTATCCCGAGGACTTTGCCGGTCTGATTCGCTTCTGCGAGGCGATGGAGCAAGAGGAACGGCCGAAGCCCGAGCGCGGCAACCTGATTACGTCTGCCATCTTCGAGCAGTTCGTGTCGCGCTTCTTCCCCCCGGAAATGCACTGGCTGGGGCATCAGCTGATTCGAAGCCTGTCACTGCCTTCAACCTTGAATACGATGCAGATCGACCCCCCGTTGCCCATGGCCGCCGAGGTGTTGCCCAAGCTCATGGGCTTGGTGTTCTGGCATGCCGAGATGTATGAAGACGACCCTCCGTTGAGCTATGTGGAACAGCGAGAGTCGATGGGGGCCGAACAGCGTCGCGGGCTCAAGGAAGACATCGAAAAACTCGACCAGGCATTCCCCGCCCACTTCACCGCCCTCTACGGTGGCGACGCGCGCTTTGCTGGGTGCCCTTTCCACACGGCGCTGCGGCAAGGAACTTCGACCCCTTCGGACGATTCGCCCATCGTGAGGGACATTGAGGAGGCTGTTGTCGGGGCCATCGGTGTTGCGAACGCCGGTTAAGTGCTTGGCGGCGCGCACGGCACCCGTTGGCGGTTAACGGCTTCCTGCATCAGGCGCCAATGAGCGCCTCCAGAAGCTCCAGGCAGCTCCGGGCCGTGCGGTCGTCGACATCCTGTTCCGCATGCCAGGCCGAGACGGAGACCGCAACGAGGTCGTGGTGCCCCAGCAGTTTGAAGAGCGCCAGCATGTCCGCCGCATTGGGCCCTTGCTGAACGTGGTATTTCAGGGCCGGCAGGCGGCTGCGGTCGTCGATGACATCCGTATCCCAGTGCACGTAGAGTCGCTCGCGTGCCTGCAACCGCGCCAGCACCTGGTCCATCGAGACGCGCTGGATCCCCGAGGCCAGCAGCGCCTCACGCTCGCCGGGATCGAGGTCACGCGCGTCAGCGAGCACGATCTGCGCCTCTGGATAGGCCTGAACGCCAATCTGGGCCAGGCAGTCGCGCACCGCCTGGTTGCGTGGGTCCGGGCTGGCATCCACCCGGCCGACAAACATCGCCAGCGGCATGCCACCGATGTATTGCGTCTGGCTGGTGGCCCAGGTGTGGAAGTCGCCATGGGCATCGAGCCACAGCACGCGTTCGGGCGAACGCCCGGCCTGCTGCAGTCCGGCCAGCATGCCCAGGCTGGACACGCAGTCACCGGCCAGGCTGACGGGCCGGTGGCCGCTGCGAGCCAGCGCTGAAACGCGCGTGGCCAGCGAGGCGTAAAGATGGCCCATGTGGTGCAACCGCAGTTGGGCATCGTCGATCCGCGTCTCGTGCAGGGGCTCCGGTGCAATGACCTCCCACGGGTGGGCGGCGATATCCAGCACCCGGCGCAGACCGTCACGGCGCTGGCCCATCAGGAAAGGCAGCAGAATCCTTGCATTCATAGCCATGTGTCCGGCTCCATGCTGTAGTTCAGCCTGTCCATCATCTCGCGCACCTCAGCCCGCTGCGCCAGTTGCAGAAGCTGGTCGCCCCGCTTGTGCCAGCGTCTGACACGCGGTGCGTCGGTCGCCATCCTGACCGGCAAGACGCCGGGCAAGGACATGGCCGGTAGCCCCAGGTGGTCGGTCACCGCTCCGAGCACTTCGGAAGGGTTGGCGATGAAATTCTCGAACGACACGCGCAGACTGCAGACATTGCTTTGCAGGATGGCGTCCTGAGCGGAGTACCACTGATTCAAACAGACGTTGTCCAACCGGGCGCGCGTAAACGCTCGCCAATTGCGCGGCAGATCAAACTTCCACCACTTGAGGCCGAATGGCACCTGATCCGAATAGCCCCGGATGGCGAGTTCACAACCCACCTTGCTGAGGTCGTGAGAGAAGAACCCCAGTGGATAGAGCCAGCCGTCCATCAGGCCGTTGACGGACTGGGCGAAACCCCGCGTCAGGTGGATATACGTCACCTTCGCATTCGGAAAGAGTTGCTCGTACATGCCGATCCGATAGGCATCCGACGGCGACTTGAACAGCAGCACCGAATCGGCAATGTCGGCCAGGCGGAAGGGCCGACGCCGGAGCGTTGGCACCACAAAGGGCGGCTCCTCGATCTTCAAGCGCTCGTCGAAATATCGCCCCGCCGCCGGGCCCGCATGGCCGTCGTAGTAGCCGATGCGCCATGGTTCGTCGCGGAACACGGTGTCCAGGATGAGTGTCTGAAGTTCCGCCTCGCTGCGGCGGTCATGACGATCAATCCGGCTCAAGGCCTCCTCCAGCGACTGCTCCAGGCGATGTTCAGCACCCGCGCTCAGGAAGTGCGTGGGGAATTGCAGCAGCAGCCGGTTCTTCCACTTCCTGAGCAGCAGTTCGGTGTCGAGCAGCTCGGATGAGGGGAGGGAGATCTCATCCATGACGTAGCTGCTCAGTACCCCGGCATTGGCCACCCACTCGAGGCCATCGCTGTCGGAGTTCTGGTGAAAGCCATTGCCGGACAAGGTCAGCAGCGGGTCAATCTCACCGTCCAGCGAAGCGATGCGTGGATGCTGGGCCAGTGCGTGCTTGAAGTGAGTGGACCCGCAGCGAGAACTGGACAGAATGACCACCACCCGGCGAACCAACAAATCAAGCTCGGTACTCGGAACGGCGTGGCGCGACTGGATGGCCAGGAGGAAGCTGTCCACGGCAGCCGGCGCGTCAGACCCGGGTCATTTCAAAAACGAAGAACTCCTGGCGACGGGCCTCATCAGTGGCTTCGCGCGCCAGCTCCGTCACCTTCAATCCTGAGGCCTGAGCCAGCCGGTGCATGGTGTCGATTTCCCCGAAATTGGACTGCACGAAATAGATGCGTCCGGCGGGCTTCAGATGCCGCCCCACCCCTTCAAAGAAGCGGGTGTTGGTCTTGAACTCCGTGTCCCATTGGGACATGGCCACCACATCCTGGGCGGGCTTGTTGCGGAAGGGCAGGTTGGCCGTGATGACGTCGAACTGCTGGTCCCCCAAGGCCGTGAACAAGTCGGACTGCAACACCTGCATGGTGTCAGAGAAACCATGCATGCTGGCGTTGTGAGTGGCGCTGCGGACCGCTGCCGGGTTGATGTCCACCCCCACCACGCGCCCGGCACCCCGGTAGCAGGCGAAGATGCCGATCACGCCGGAGCCCGTCCCCACGTCCAGCACATGTTCGCCCGGCGCGACGTGGAAGTTCTTGATCAGCGGCAGGCTGTCGGCAAAGGGCCAGAAGGTGTTGGGAAAGACCAGGAACTCTTTGTCCAGATAACTGACCTTGCGGCCTTCGGGCGGCACCGATTTGAAGAGTTGCTGCCGCTGCATCTGCCACTCATCGGTAAAGCTGCTCAAGTCCATCGGCGACCTCCTTGAAGAGCGCTGTGCATGTTGGCGCTTCACGGCCTTCCGGGCTGGAAGCTGCTGGGCATCGAGCATTGCCGGTTTAATGCGAACTGGCAATAGCTGGCACGGCAATTTCTTCGCAATGCCACAGGCTGCAAGTCACCCTGTTCGCCCTACAGGACGGCAGCGGCGCTGGCTTCCCACAGAAGCAGGACGATGGTCCTTGCAAGACCGCAGGCCCCCCCGTACCATCCAATCGAACGGATGTAGTCAAAACACTCAACACGTAATCAGAGGGTCGAGCAACCTCGGCATGTTGAGTGGGGGAGGATCCATTGAGCGCGTCACCCCTCACGGGCCGCGGCCTGAAACGCCGTCAAGTGACAGGCGTTGCAGCGCTTGCCATCATCGCCGCGTGGTTCGGCCTGAGCCGGCGCTCAGCCGCTCCACCGGCATCGACTGAAACGCTCACCATCGCGTTGCCGCAGGCACCACACGCCGCGCTCATACATCTTGCGGATGCCAAAGGGCTGTTCCAGGCGCACGGCCTCGCGGTGAAGGTATCCTCACAGGCGCATGGCAAAGCCGCATTGGAAGAGGTGCTTCAGGGCGGGGCCGATCTGGCCGCTGCAGCCGATGTGCCCATCGTGATTGAGGTGCTCAAAGGTGCGCCGCTGAGCATCGTGACAACGGTGGCCAGTGCCTCCAATGAGCTGGCAGTGCTCGCGCGACGTGACCGCATGGTCACGTCGCCAGGGGATCTGGCGCGGCATCGGGTTGGCGTGACCTTAGGCACCAGCGCTGAGTATTTTCTATGGGCGTTCATGGTGCGCCACCGCCTGGCGCCGCAGTCGCTTGTGCTGGTGGACCTGCCGCCGAATCGCCTGGTCGCTGCCCTGCGAGAGGGCAGTGTGGATGCAATTGCCGCCTGGCAGCCTGTCCGGCACGATGCTGAACGGGCCCTGGGCAGCGCCATCGTCACGTTCACCGCACCGGATGCGTATGCCCAGAACTATGCGCTCGTCGGTCGTAGCGCATTCCTCGCAAGCCGTGGAGAGGCCTTGCGCCGGCTGATGCTGGGGCTGCTGGATGCAGAGCGCTTTGTGGAGGCCTCTCCTTCACAGGCGAGAAGCTTGCTTGCCACTCGGCTGGCACTGAGCCCCGACGCCTTGGAGCCCGCCTGGCAAGCCTTGGAACTGGAGGTCGACCAGCAACAGGATCAACTGATCACGCTGGAGGACGTGGCGGTGTGGGCCATGGCCCGCGGTTATGTGCCCGCGCAGCCCATGCCGAACTTCCTGTCCCATCTCAGTGTCGATGCGCTGCAGGAATTGCGCCCGAGGCGGGTGACGGTGGTGAGATGAAGATCAGCAGCAAAGCTCGGATCGGCTTGGCATTGATGTTCAGCGCCATGGTGCTGATCGCCGCCAGCATTGGCTGGGCCAACGCCCAGGTGAGCATTGCGGTCCAGCAGCGTCGCCATACCGGGGAGATTGCGAGCGCTCTTAACGACATGCGCCTGGTGTCCTTCGAATACCTGCTCAACCGTCGTGAACGGGCGCGATTGCAGGAGAAGGCGGTCTGGGGGCGCCTTGAGGCCTTGCTTTCCCAGCCCACAGATGGAGACGACACCACAGTGAGGACGCTGGCCGAACTGCGAGCCAACCTCGAGGCCAGCCACCACTTGTTCCTGGAAGTTGATCCCATGCAGGCCTCCGGGGGGGCCAATGACGAGATCCAACGTCGCTTCGAGACGCAATTGTCCAACCGGCTGCTGATCCTTCAGCAGCGCGGCCTGGTGGACGCGGCCCAACTCATCGAAGACGCTGGCGCCCGGATTGACGACACCCAACGACGCGTGGTCGTCGTGACGGCGTGGGGGCTGGCCTTGATGGCGCTGATCACCGGTTCCGCAGTCTGGCTGTTCCGGCGCGACGTGCTCAAGCCGATCTCGCAACTGGAGCAGGCAACCCGTGAGATTGCCGCCGGCAACTGGACCTTCGAGCTGAATGCCAGCGCCAACGATGAACTCGGTGAAATGGCACGATGCTTTGATGCGATGACACGCGCGCTGCGGGATTCCTTCACCCGGATCGAGCGCAGCAATCGCGAGCTTGTCTCACTGAATAGCGAGCTCGAATCCTTCAGCTACTCGGTGTCGCATGATCTGCGCAGTCCGCTGCGAAGCATGGATGGTTTTTCGCTGGCGCTGCTGGAGGACTACGGCGACAAGCTCGACGACGAAGCGCGCGACAGCCTGCAACGCATCCGGGGGGCCAGCCAGCGCATGGGACGCTTGATCGACGAGATTCTCGGCCTGGCCCGGGTGACCCGAGCGGAGCTGCGACTCCAGGAGGTGGACCTCAGCGCGATGGCTCGGGAGATCGCCGCCGACCTCAGCCGCACCCAACCGGAGCGTCACGTGCGCTGGGAGATCGAGGACGGCATCCGGGCCCAGGCGGACCGTGAGCTGATTCGCATCGCGTTGCAGAACCTGCTCGACAACGCCTGGAAATTCACCGGCAAGACGGCGGACGCCCTGATCCAGGTGGGGCAGCGCTACGAAGACGGCCATCGAAACTGCTTTGTCTCCGACAACGGTGCCGGTTTTGACATGGCTTATGCCGAACGCTTGTTTGGGGCATTCCAGCGCCTTCACCACGAAAGCGATTTCCCGGGCACCGGGGTCGGCCTTGCGATCGTGCATCGCGTGTTTCGCCGTCATGGCTGGCCCCTCTGGGCGAAGGCGGCCCTCGGCACCGGCGCCACCTTCTTCTTCCGCATTCAGGAGAACACTGATGAACGACGAGAGCAAAGTCATCCTGCTGGTTGAAGACAACCCGGACGACGTCGCGCTGACGATGCGGGCCTTCAAGCGCAGCCATCTGATGAATCCGGTGGTTGTGGCCCGCGATGGCGTGGAGGCGCTTGATTTCCTCTTCGCACGTGGCGCCCACGCCAATCGTGCGCAGTCACCGCTGCCCACGCTGGCCATTCTCGATTTGAAGCTCCCTCGGCTCGATGGGCTCGGCGTACTCAAGGCACTTCGCGCCGACCCTCGCACGGCGCTGTTGCCGACGGTCATCCTGACCTCGTCGAAGGAGGAGCAGGACGTCGTGTCGGGTTATCAGCTCGGCGCCAACAGCTATGTGCGCAAACCCGTGGACTTCTCTGAATTTGTCGAAGCGGTCAAGGTGCTCGGCATCTATTGGCTCGCGCTCAATCAAATGCCGCCGTGGCCGTCCTCGTCATGAATGAAGTACAGCCGATCAAGGTTCTTGCCATCGAAGATTCGGAGAACGATGTCCGCCTGGCCATGCGCCTGTTGCGTCGGGCCGGTTTTGATCCGGACTGTCATCGCGTCGAGGATCTGGCCGCGCTGCGCTTGGCGTTGGACCAAATGGACTGGGATGCGGTGATCTCCGACTTCAGCATGCCCGGCTTCAGCGGGCTGGAGGCCCTTCATACGTTCCGGGCCGCGGGCCTGGATATTCCCTTCATCTTTGTCTCCGGCACGATTGGCGAGGAGACCGCAGTCGCCGCGATGAAGGCCGGAGCGAGCGACTACGTGATGAAAGACAACATGAGCCGGCTGGCGCCGGTGCTGGAGCGTGAGCTTGTCCAGTCCGCGCGCCGTGCGGCCCATCGCGAGGCGGAAGCGGAACTGAGACGCTTTGAACTGCAACTGGCCGAAGCGCAAAAGATGGAGTCGCTCGGGACATTGGCGGGTGGCATCGCCCACGACTTCAACAACATCCTGAGTGCGATTCTTGGCAACGTCGAATTGGCCCGGGGCCAACTCGGACCTGACCATCCGGTGCTGGTGTTGCTCGGCGAGATCCAGAAGTCCGGTCTTCGTGCCCGCGATATGGTCCGCCAGATCCTGACCTTCAGCCGCCGCGAGCCTCAGCAGTTGCGCCAGATTGCCCTGCATACCATCATCCAGGAGACCTATGGCCTGCTGCGCGTGACGCTGCCTGCCGTGGTGGACCTCGAATTGCTCCTGAGCGAGTCGCCGCTGCACGTCAACGGCGACGCCACGCAACTCCAGCAAGTGCTGATGAACCTGAGCACCAATGCCTGGCATGCGCTGCCTGGGGAGGCTGGCAAGATCGTGATCGGTCTTGAGCTGATGGATCTCGACGCCGCTGCGGTCAAGGCGCTTTCGGGCCTGGCAGCGGGGGCCCATGCGCACTTGTGGGTCAGCGATAACGGCATGGGCATGGACGACGCGACGCGCAAACGGATCTTTGAACCCTTCTTCACCACCAAACCCACCGGCAAGGGGACCGGCCTCGGTCTGTCAGTCGTTCACGGCATTGTCACCGCGCACCATGGCAGCATTGCCGTGGACAGCTGGCCTGGCCAGGGCAGCACCTTCCATCTCTACCTGCCCATCGTCCCGTCTCCCGCGCCAGCGACGAACGTTCATCCCGGCCAAGAGGCGCCCATCCGAGGGAACAGCGAGCACGTGGTCTACCTGGACGATGATGAGACCGTTTCGCTGGTGGTCGTTGGTCTCCTGGAACGCGCCGGCTACCGCTGCAGCAGCTTTACCGAGGCTGCTGCAGCGGTCGCCGCCATTGCCTCCCCGTCGGATACGGTGGACTTGTTCGTGACCGACTACAACATGCCAGGCCGCACCGGCCTCGACGTCGCCCGAGAGGTGGCTTCCCTGCGGCCTGCGTTGCCCATCGTGATCAGCTCCGGGCTGATCACGGATGAACTGCGCGAGAGAGCCGCAGAAGCGGGCATTCGCGCGGTGCTTGAAAAGGAAGACACGTTTCGCGACCTCACCACCTTGGTGAGAGAGGTGTTGGCTTCGCGACAATGAAAGCTGGCGCCAAGACAGGTCGATGCGCCGCGAGGATCTGGCGGCGATTCAGCGCTTTTTGGCTTTCAGTGGCGCCACGCTCTGTTGCAGGCGCCGCCACTCGTCCACCTCGGCGGCGGACTTCCCGCCCGGTGCCGCTGGTTTGCCTGCAGCGGAGGCGGTGGCACCCGCACGACCTGCGGACGGCGCGGGAGGTGCTGGTGCATGTGTAGGTGCGGGTGCCAATGCAGCCATGCCAGGGGTCAATACTTCGCCCAGCAGATCCAGCAGCCGGGTGCGTGCCCGCTGCGGGTGCCGACGGTAATACGTCAGCACCAGACCGACGATGAAACGCTCATCATCGTCCTGGGGCAGCCCGGAGGGGGGCTCGGCCCCACCCGACAAACCCGGCGCGCCTGCTGAACCTGCTGAACCTGAAACAGCCGCAGCAGTGTTCCCAGGCCCATGCTCCTGATCCATCCACCCCATCGGTTTGTGGCTCAGCTGTTCAAACTGGCGTGCCAGGCGCTCACCGATCTGCCGCGAACGGCTCTTGATCTGGCTCCAATAGCTGGGTTGGATCTGCAAACGCTCGGCAAAACGCCGCTCCAGCCCGCGCAGGGCGGCGGCGTCCGGATGTTTGATGGTGGCGGCAACGAATTCGTCGAACAAGCGCATCGCGTTGTCCAGTCGGATCTGCGCGACGTCGCGGGGGGCGGAACACATGTCCCCATGATAAAGCTTCGTTCACCTTTGCTGCGGCCGCCCCCGTCCACAGCCGTAGGTTTCTTGAGGAAACCAGGCTACTCCTCATCCTTCCATTGGTATTGAGACGCCAACTGCGCCTGCACCGTGGGCGGCACCGCTTCGTAATGGGACAGCTCCAGCGTGTAGCGGCCCTGGCCGCTGGTCAGCGCATTGAGCCGGTTTTGATAGGCCAACAGCTCCGCCAACGGGGCCGAGCCCTGCACCACGATCTGACCCGGCACCGAACTGCGGGTGCCGCTGACCTGCCCCCGGCGGGATGCGAGGTCGCCGGTGATGTCGCCGGTGGCCGCTTCCGGTGCGGTGATCTCCACCTGCACGATCGGCTCCAGCACCAGGGGCCGGGCCTCGCGCACCGCTGCCACCACAGCCTTGCGCGCCGCCGTGATGAAGGCCACCTCCTTGGAGTCCACCGAGTGGTGCTTGCCCTCCAGCACCGTGACCCGCAGGTCCTGGAGCGGGTAACCGGCCACCACGCCCTGTGCCAAGGCCTGGCGCACACCTTTTTCCACCGCTGGCATGAACTGCCCCGGAAGAGTCCCGCCCTTGACCTCGTCCCGGAACTCAAAACCCGCGCCGCGTTCCAGCGGCTCGACTCGCAGCCACACCTCGCCAAACTGGCCGGCGCCGCCGGTCTGCTTCTTGTGCCGGTGGTGCCCCTGGGCCGGGATGGAGATCGTCTCGCGATAGGCCACCCGGGGCGGCTGGGTGTGCACCTCCATCTTGTACTGATCTTTCAACCGCTCCAGCAGGGTGCGCAGATGCAGTTCCCCCAGCCCATACACCACCGTCTCGCTGCTTGGCGAGCCGCCCCCGTCGTGCTCACCGCCACGCTCCAGCCGCAGGCAGGGGTCTTCCTCCACCAGGCGGCCCAGCACCTCCCACAAGCGTTGCTCATCGCCATGGCGAGTGGGGCGGAGGGACACACCATGCACGGGGGCCGGCAGGCTCAACGGGGCCAGATGCAGATGCTCATCTTCCGGTGCGTCATGCAGCACGGCATCGTTCTGCAGCTCGTCCAGTTTGGCCAGTGCGCAAAGGTCGCCGGGCAGGGCATGGTCGATCTCCACATGCTCCTTGCCCTGCAGCCGCAGCAGATGAGCCACCCGGACCGGCTTGCGTGCATGGCCCACATACAGCTGCGCATTGCGCCGCAGCGTGCCCTGATGCACGCGCACCATGGCCAATTTGCCGAGGTAGGGGTCGGACTGGATCTTGAACACGTGGGCCACCACGTGCTGCGCCGGGTCCATGGCCACCTGCAGCGGCTCAGCCTCCGGGCCTTCCCCGCGCAGGAACTGGGGCGGATTGGCCTCATAGGGATTGGGCAGCAGCTTCTCGATGATGCCGAGCAACTCCTGCACGCCCACGCCCTGGCGGGCGGAGGTGAAGCACACCGGAATCAGATGGCCCTCGCGAAAGGCCTGTTCCAGCGGGGCATGCAGCTCGGTGGCGGGCACGTCACCGTCGTTGAGGTAGCGGTCGACGAACGCCGGGTCCACCTCCACCACCTGCTCCACCAGGGCCCGGTGAGCGGCCTCCACGGATCCGAAGTCCGCCTCGCCGCTGCATCCGAAGAAGCAGTCCTGCACCCGGGTACCGCCGTCGGCAGGCAGATTCAAGGGCAGGCATTCTCGGCCGAAGGTCTGCTGCACCTGGGCCAGCAGGCCTGCAGCATCCACCCCGGGCGCATCGATCTTGTTGATGATCACCAGCCGCGTGAGCCCCCGCTGGGCGGCGGCATCCATCATCCGTTGCGCCATCAGCTCAATGCCGGTCTGGGCATTGAGCACCACGGCGACGGTCTCCACCGCCTCCAGGGCCGGTAGTGCCTGTCCGATGAAATCGGGGGCGCCGGGCGTGTCCAGCCATCGCAGGTGGACGCCATCGTGCTGCGCATGCAGCAGCGACGTCTGCAGGGAATGCTGTGCCCGTCGCTCCTGCGGGTCGTGATCGCTGACGGTGTTGCCCTTTTCCACCGAGCCGGCAGATTGGATGGCGCCCGCTTTGAGCAGCAAGGCTTCAGCCAGGGTGGTCTTGCCGGCGCCTGCGGGGCCGGTCAGTGCCAGTGTGCGGATCGCCGCGATGCCCGGATGCGGGCGCGAGTCCGGGGCATTCGCGGCGCTGGATCGGCTGCCCGCTGTGGGGCCCTCCGATCCCGCAAGGGACGGGGATGGGGTGGTGGGCATGGCTCGTTCCTCTCGTTCAAGAGTTGGACTGCGTAAGAGCCTGACTACGGCCAGCGTAGAGGAAGCGCGACGCGGGCACAAGGCTGCAAGTGCGGGGCGAACGGCTGGGTCGTCCTGCGGCGTTCCCCTCGGATGTTGCGCAGGAGGGGACAGACGGACACTCGCCTGCGAGCCGCAGCGTCCACAGGTCTCGACATAGACTCCTCCTTTGGACACAACGACAGGGAGACACGGTGATGGTCAGTGGGGAATGCCGGACGGAATGCCGGACGGAATGGCGGACGGAATGGCGGACGGAATGGCGGACGGCTCGGCAGACGACAGGGGCTTCGCAGGCGGGTCGTGTGAGTCCGGTGTGTGGCGAGACACAGACCCGGCTGCCCACGCAGGCCACCCTTCCCGTGCCCATGCCCATGCCCATGCCCATGCCCATGCCCATGCCCATGCCCGTGCCCGTGACACGCCAAAGCCATCCCGCGCGCTCGCCTGCGTCCCTGCTGTCCGCCCTGGTGTTGTCCCTGGCGGCCCTGGGCGGTGCGTCCCCCGTGCAGGCCGCCGCACCACTGATGCAGGACAAGGTCGGCACCGAAAAGCCCGACGCCGAGATCCCGCTCCAGACCCTCAACAGCGAGCTGGACCGCCCCTGGGGCCTGGCCCAACTGCCTGGCGGCGATCTGCTGGTCACCCAGAAAGGCGGCGTCCTGCTGCGGCTCAGCGCCAGCGGCAAGACGCTGACCCCCATCACCGGCGTACCCGCCGTGAACGACCGAGGCCAGGGGGGGCTGCTGGGCATCGCCATCGACCCTGATTTCGGCGCGGGCAGTCCCTGGGTGTATCTGTCGTATTCCGAACCTGGCACGGGCAAGGAATCCGGTCTGGCCGGCACCTCGGTGGCACGTGGCCGCCTGGTGGGGCAGGCGTTGGTCGATGTCCAGGTCATCTTCCGCCAGCAACCCAAGGTCGAGGGCGCCGGGCATTACGGCTCCCGCCTGGTGTTCGGCCGTGACAAGACCCTGTTCATCACCACCGGCGAACGCATGAAGGGCGAGCCGTCTCAGGACCTGATGCAGACGCTGGGCAAGATCATCCGCCTCCAGCGCGACGGGACCGTGCCGGCCGGGAACCCGGACTTTGGCAAACCCGCGCTGCCCGGCGTGTGGAGTTATGGCCACCGCAACGTGCAGGGCGCCGCACTGCATCCGGTCACCGGCGAGTTGTGGATCACCGAACACGGGCCGCAAGGCGGTGATGAACTCAACATCGCACGTGCTGGCCGCAACTACGGCTGGCCGGTGAAGAGCTACGGCTGCCCCTACGGCTCACCGGTGGGCGAAGCCTGCCGCATCGGTGGTGGGACGCAGTCGCCGCAGTTCGAGGAGCCGCTGATCACCTGGGTGCCGCTGTCGATGGCGCCGGCCGGGCTGACCTTCTACACCGGCGCCATGTTCCCGGCCTGGCGGGGCAAGCTGTTCTCCGGTGCATTGGCCGGGCAGGCGCTGTGGCGGCTGACCCTGGATGGGGACAAGGTGGTGTCCCGCCAGCGGCTCTATGCCAGCCTGGGGGAACGCTTCCGGGATGTGATCCAGGCGCAGGACGGGGCGCTGCTGATGCTCACCGACAGCGGCAAGCTGCTTCGGCTGGCCCGTTGAACCGGCCGGAACTCTGGAACCATAGGAACCACAGCAGGCTCTGGCGGTGGCGTAATGACCAAACGCGATTCAGGCCAGCAGCTTCCAATACAGCGCCGTCGCATGCAGGCTGCCATCCGGGTTGGCGGCGAAGTTCGGAATCTCGCCGGTACGCTGCCATCCCTGCGACCGATAGAAGTCTTCAGCCGGTGACTGGGCCTCGGTGTCCAGCACCAGCAGGCTGAGCTCAGCCTCCCGGGCGGCGGCCTCCACCGCTTCCATCAACTGGGCTGCCACGCCGCGCCGACGCGCATCGGGATGCACCATCAGTTTCTGCACCTCGGCGCGATGCCGCCCGTTCGGCTTGCCACAAAGAGCCAGTTGCACGGTACCGAGCACCTGGCCGCGTTCCTGCAGCACCCACAAGCGGTGGCGCGGCCCGAGCTGGTCGAACACCGCCTCCCAATACTCGCGCATCTGCGGCTCATCCACATCCGACAGAAAGCCCAGCGAGGCGCCGCCATCCACCACCTGGAAGAACACTTCGCCGAGCGCGGGGATCCATTCCCGGTCTTTCGGGGTGAGCGGAATCAAGGTCATGAGCTCAGTCGTGTTTGTGGGACAGCACACTCTAGGTGTGGATGATCGGCAAGGCGGTCGGACAACAGGCCGTCACACCAGGTGGGGCAGCCGCTTGTAGTAGATGGCCACATTCTGCAGTTGGCCTTCGGCGCCGTGGCAGTGATCCGGAATCTGGCCGGCCCGCTGCCACCCCAGATGGGCGAACACCGCTTCGGCCTGGGAGTCGGCGCAGGTTTCGAGTTGCAGCAGATACCGCCCCTGGGTGGCGGCGGTGCATTCCACCCGGCTCATCAACTGGCTGGCCACGCCACGTCCGCGTTCATGCGTATGCACCATCAACCGCTGTACCTCCCCACGGTGGTGCGCATTGGCCAGCGGGCACAGGGACAGCTGCACCGCACCGAGCAAGCGGCCGGGCCCGTCGGATTCGCAGGCGATCCACAGGCTGTGATGCTGGCCCAGGCGGGCGAACACACCGTGCCAGTAGTCGAGTGCGGCATAACGCGACAAGGGCGCCAGAAAGCCCAGCGTGGCGCCTTGATGAACGTTGTCGATCAGCAAGTTGGTGAGCGCTGGCAGCCATTGAAGATCGCGTGAAGTCAGCTTGACGATCTCCATCGGCGCGCGCTGCGTGGCGGGTGCAACAACGACATCGCTGGCCAGTGTGGTGGGCGTGCGGGGCGCACGGACAGGCACGGTGACGGGGCTGAGGGCAAACATCAACAGGCAACTCCAGGTCGGAACGACTTCACCGTCTTGTGGACGGGACCTGGAAAACCCTGACGCAAGGCGTGTGCCAACGCACAGTCCACGCGAGCGGATGGCGCGACGTGTGGGCGGCAATCGCGCAAATGGCCCGGGTCAGGCGGATGCGGCCACGCTGAGTTCGGCTTCCAGTCCCGGCTCCGCACACAGCCGTCCGCGCCCCTGATGCTTGGCGGCATACAGGGCGGTTTCGGCGCGCCGCAACAAGTCCTCCAGATTGCGATCCCCGGGGCGGAGCTTGCCCCAGCCGGCAGAGAAGTTCAGCGCAATGCCCAAGGCCTGGGGGGCGGCTTCCTGCAGGGCCTGGCGAAGTCGTCGGTCCAGCGCCGGTGGTCCCACCAGATCTGACCGGGCCATCAGCACTGCGAATCGCTGGCCATCAATCCGGGCCACCAGGTCCCCGAGCCGTTTCTGCTCATCCAGGCAGCGGGCAAACCATTGGATGGCCGCGTCGCCACGATCCTCCCCGAGGTCGGCATTCAGCGTCTTCAACCCATCCAGGTCGATCACCACCAGCATCAGCGGCTCGTTGTAGCGGCGCGCCATGGAAATCATGTCCACCGACCGCTGCTGAAACGCCCGCCGGTTGGCCAGGCCGGTGCTGGTGTCCACCTGGCTGAGCTGCCGCAACGCCGCTTCGCTCTCCCCACGCCAGGCGACCAGCACACCGATGGCTGCGGTCAGCACACACACGTTGGCGGTGAGCGCAAACACCACATTGAGCGGATGCGGTGCATCGAAGCGGGGCAGGGCGCCCGTGTCCATGCCCGCCAGCCAGGCGCGAGCCAGGTTGAGCAGACCCGCCAGCCCCAGGCTCACCGCCAACAGCAGCCGCCAACGCAGGTGACCCACGGGCCCTCGCTTCACCGGCTGCATCAGGCTGGCCGCCAGCGCCAGCATCTGCAAGCCCAGGCAGCCGTTGGACCAGGCCAGCCGGAAGCCCGGGTTCTCCCACCCCAGACCGAATCCCAGCATCACCACCCCTGGCATGCCCCAGTGCAGCCAGCGCCCCAACCGGCCGGGCAGCCAGTGGTAGGTGGCCCTCCACAGCAGGCTGAGGCTGGCGCTGAGCAGCCCCAGGGCCAGGGTGGCCGTCGGCCGATGGATCTCTTGCGGCAGCAGCAGCAGTGCCCAGCCCGCCGCCTGGGCCGCCGCACTGAGTTGCGCATGGCGGGCACCGAGGCTGTGGCGCCAGCCCAGTTGCAGCGGCAGCAACACAGCCAGCGCCAGTGACAGGATCAACAGCAGACTGAACAGGGTCGGGACATCGAAGCGCATCGCGAAGGGGCCGGGCGCAACTGCCGGCCGGGAATGGGCTGACCCATTGTGACCTCTGGTCGACCGGGGCGGCGCTGGGGGCCACCCGGCGCCTTGACGCACGTCATCCGAATTGGCGACGGTAGCGGGACGGCGCCGGCAGCCCCAGCTGACGGAAGTGGCGACGCAAGGATTCGGGCGACCCCAGCCCGGAGAGGTCGGCCACGGCCTCCACATCCAGCTGCGGACGCGTTTCCAGCAGTTCCTTGGCCAGGCCCACCCGCTCGCGCACCAGCCAGTCCATCAGCGCCAGGCCGGTGCTGGCTTTGAAATGCCGCTGCAAGGAGCGTGGGCTCATACCGACATGACGCGCGAGGCTCTCCACGCGATGGTCGTCGCGCGGATGGGCCCGCAGGTGGGCCTGCAGGCGCGCCATCGGGCTGTCGGCGCGGGACGGCATGGGGCGCGGCACGAACTGGGCCTGACCGCCTTCCCGCTGCGGCGCCATCACCAGCCGTTGTGCGACGGCATTGGCCACCTGGCTGCCGTGGTCCTTGCGCACCAGGTGCATGAGCATGTCCAGGCCGGCGGCCGATCCGGCCGAAGTGATGACCTGGCCCTCGTCGATGTAGAGGGAGGAGGAATCGACCTGGATGGAGGGGAAGGTGTCGGCCAGCCGCTGCGCATAACGCCAATGGGTCGTTGCGCGGCGGCCCTCCAGCAGCCCGGCATGGGCCAGCACAAAGACACCCGAGCAGATGCTGCAGATCCGGGCGCCGCGTGCATGCGCCTTGCGCAGGGCCGCCAGCAGCGGTTCCGGGGCACGTTCCGCCGGGTCGCGCCAGCCGGGCACCACGATGGTGTCGGCGCGGCGCAGGGCGTTGAGCCCATGGGGGGCCTGGACCTGGATGCCGCCGGTACCGCGCAGCGGACCCGGCTCCACCGCGCAGATCAAATGCTGATACCAGTCCACCTCCAGCTCCGGACGCTCCAGGGCAAACAGCTCGACGGCGCAGCCGAATTCGAACATGCAGAGGCGGTCATACGCCAGGATCGCGACACGGTGAGGCATGGCGTGATCTTACTGATCACTGTCAGAAGCGCCACTGGCCAACAGCGACGGCGACCGGGACACTGACGGACATCACAGCCGTCATGCCCCCCTGGTGCGACGCCGTTGTGCCCCACCCTTCGTCCTTGTCTGCCCAGGAGCCCTTGATGCCGTCTTTTGTCTCCACGCCCCCCGCCGCCAGCAGTGCCGAGGCCTTGACTCATTTCGAGCAAGCGCTTCGCTTCGAAACCGACTGCTGGGATGTGCATGCCTCCATGTCTTCCGGGGCGCCCGACTATGTGCTGCTGGATGTGCGCAGCCATGAGCTGTTTTCACGCGGCCATGTGCCGGGCGCGCTCAGCCTGCCGCATGGCAAGATCACGGAGGGCAAGCTGGCCCATTACCCGCCGGACACGCTGTTTGTGGTGTATTGCGCCGGGCCGCATTGCAATGGCGCCCACCGGGGCGCGGCTCGTCTGGCTCGCCTGGGACGGCCGGTCAAGCTCATGATTGGCGGCATCACCGGCTGGGTGGATGAGGGCTTTGTCCTGCAGGTGGACGCCGCCCTCTGATCGGCGGGGGCAGCCTCCCCTGCGATCACTTCAGCGGGATCGGCGTGCCACGGTCCACCGGCACGGCCGTGACGCTGTTCTGAGGCGACCCCTCGATCACCCGATCCGAATAGGTCAGGTACACCAGCGTATTGCGCTTGGGGTCCACCATGCGGACCACCCGCAGCCGTTTGAAGACCAGCGAGCGGCGTTCAGAAAACACTTCTTCCTTGCGTGGCAGCGGCTTGGGGAAGCTCACCGGGCCCACCGCGCGACAGGCAATCGATGCTTCGGACTTGTCTTCGGCCAGCCCTAGCGCGCCCTTGACGCCGCCGGTCTTGGCCCGCGACACATAACAGGTCACGCCCTGCACGCCGGGGTCGTCGTAGGCGTCCACCACGATCTTGTGGTCGGGCCCGATCCACTTGAAGACGGTGTCCACCTCGCCGATGGCGTCGGATTCGACCGCATGGGCGGCGCCGGGCCCGGCAGCGAGCAAGGCGATCAAGGCGATGCCAGCGGCCGCCATCAGCCCAGACGCGGCCAGCCGTTGGACGAGCCGGTGCTGGTGCGCAGCGGGCGCGTCCGGTGAAGCGCCTCGATGAAGAGCCGCAGCGCGGGCCTGGATGGGCCGGCGGAGCTGGGTACGGTCAGAACGCGGATCGTGGGATGAATCAAACATGCGGAGCACTCCTCGAATGCGCCGTTGTAGCACGAGCGTTGCAAGCTGCCAGTGTGGTGCCCGTGTGGTGCCGGAGCCCCCTGCGGGCACCGGCTTGCCGTCATGATTCGGTTGAGCATCGAACTCAGCCGGCACCGCTCTGCGCTGATCAAGCGCTGGCGCCTACGCCAGGCCGCCGCGCACTCAAGGTCACCCGCTGCGGCGAGACGCGGCGGCATGGACTGCTGGAGGATTCATGAGCACAAGCATGGGCACCATCCGGGCAGCTTCCGGGATCCGGCCTTCCTGGCGTCGCTGCGACAGCACCACGTGGGGGTGGTGTTCACCGAGTCGGAGGACTATCCGCCGATGCCGGACCTCACCAGCGATATCGTCTGCACCCGCATCATGCGCACCCGATCGGCGCTTGTCACCGGCATTGATGACACGGTGCTGGACGGGCTGGCCCGATGCACACGTGCCTGGCAATCCGGACATCAGCCCACCGGCCTGGCCCTGATCGACCCCAGCCATGTGCCACCGATGCAGCCGCGTGATGTCTATGTCTTCTTTATCAGCGGAGCCAAGGAGCGCGCACCGGCTGCGGCCCAGGCGCTCCTGAGCCGCCTGCGCTGATGTCGATGAGGACCTGATGCCCTGATGCCCTGATGCCCGGATGCCCGGATGCCCGGATGCCGCTGACGGTCCCCCGTCTCGCACCTTGACCCAGGGTGTGGACCGCCCGCCACGGCCCGGCGGCAAGCCCGAGTGCGCACGTCTGGTGCGGCAGCCAAAAGCGGCGGGGCGGCGTTAGGATGTTTTGATGATTCACATCCCCACATTGATGCTGGCCCTGCTCAGCGGATTTGCGATGCTGGGGATTCAGCTTTGGATGGCGCGCCGCAGCCGGCTGCGTTATCTGGACCTGGGGGTCTGGACCTGGGGCTCCTGGATTCTGCTGCTGGGCTTTTCGATGTTGGCGTCGCGGGTGTTTCTGCCCACCTGGATTTCGGCGCTGGCAGGGAACGGGCTGATTGCCCTGGGCATCGTGGTGTATTGCGAGGGCATCTACCGGCATGTGCTGGGGCGTTCCATGCCGCGCTGGTGGTGGTGGTGCGGCCCCGGCGCGGCCTGGTTGCTGACTGCGTGGATGCTGACCTGGCCGCTGTACCTGCGCACGGCCGCCATTTCGCTGGTCTTTGCGAGCCTGCTGCTGCCGGGCATCGCGGTGCTGCTGAGCGTCGGCTGGCGTTCGGAATATTCCCTGCGCAGCGTGGGCATCACGCTGGTCATGGCGGCGGCCAGCCTGGTGCTGCGGGCGGTGCATGCCTGGCGCCATCCCGAGGACTATCAGAACCTCATGCAAAGCAGTCTGGGCCAGGGCCTGACCTTCCTCTTCAGCTTCATCTGCCTGATCGGCGCCGGCTTCGGATTTGTGCTGGCCAATTTTGAACGGGTGGCGCGGCGCATGGAGGACATGGCCTCCATCGATGCGCTGACCGGCTGCCTCAACCGCGGCACGGCAGACGCACTGCTGCGGCACGAACTGGAGCGCGGTCGCCGCGAATTCCAGCCGGTCGCCTTGGTGCTGCTGGACCTCGACCACTTCAAGGTGATCAACGATACCCACGGTCACAGCGCGGGCGACACCGCCCTGCAGTACTTCGTGACCGAAGTGCGGCAACGGCTACGGGCCTCCGATGTGATGGGCCGCTGGGGCGGGGAGGAGTTCGTGCTCGTACTGCCCGGCACCGACACGGTGGGGGCCACACGCCTGGTGGAGCAGATCCGCGAGGGCGTGGCCGCGCTGCAGATCCGCCATGACGGTGGGGAGCCCTTTGGCCTGACCGTCTCCGCCGGCATCGCGGTGGCCCAGCCCGTGCAGCAACTCGGCGCGGAGCAACTCTTCACGAGGGCCGATCAGGCGCTGTATGTCGCCAAGGGCGAAGGGCGCAATCGCGTGCATGTCTATCAAGAAGGCATGACCAGCCGGGCGCATCCCCAGGATCCCGCAACGGCTTGAACCCAGGGCCTGAGCAAGCGTCGTCTATGCTTGGCCCATGGCCCGAACCTCACACTCCTCCACCTCCTTCCTGGCTCGTCTGCCTGCGGCGCTTCCCCTCTGGACCTTGCTGTCTCCGGTCGCTGCCGTCGCGGGCCTTTTGGGGCTGGGCAACAGCGGCAGCTGGATGGTGCTGTCGCTGGTCAGCGTGCTGCTGATCGCGGCGGTGCTGGCTGCCGTACACCATGCGGAGGTGGTGGCCCACCGCGTGGGTGAGCCGTATGGCTCGCTGGTGTTGGCCGTGGCGGTCACCATCATCGAAGTGGCGTTGATCGTGTCGCTGATGCTGGCCGGCGGCGAATCCACCAACACGCTGGCGCGGGACACGGTGTTTTCCGCCATCATGATCGTGTGCAACGGTGTGCTGGGCCTTTGCATCTTGGTGGGCGGCTGGAAGCATCAGGTGCTGAAGTTCCGTGTGGACGGCACCAGCCCCACCCTGGCCGTGCTGGCCGCCTTGTCGGTGCTGACGCTGGTGCTGCCGGCCTTCACCACCAGCTCCCCCGGGCCGACCTTCACCCGTACCCAGCTCTTCTTCGCCGGGGCGGTGTCCCTGGTGCTGTATGGGGCTTTCGTGTTTGTGCAGGCCATCCGCCACCGCGATTACTTCCTGCCGGAGACCGGCGCGGATGACCAGCATGCACATGCGGAGCCGCCCAGCAACCAGGTGGCGCTGGTCAGCCTGGCCCTGTTGATGGGCTGCCTGGTGGGGGTGGTGGGGCTGGCGAAACTGCTGGCCCCCACCATTGAGCAGGCGGTGAGCGGCATCGGTGCGCCGCCGTCGCTGGTGGGCGTGATCGTGGCGCTGCTGGTGCTGCTGCCGGAAACCCTCGCGGCGGTGCGGGCGGCGCTTCACAACCGGCTGCAGACCAGCCTCAACCTGGCCTTGGGATCGGGCCTGGCCAGCATCGGCCTCACCATCCCGACGGTGGCGGTGCTCTCGCCGCTGTTCCCGCATTCGCTGGTGCTGGGCCTGTCGCCTTTGAGCATGGTGCTGCTGTTTCTCACCTTTCTGGTGGGCGGGCTGACCCTGGGCGGGGGACGGGCCACCGTGCTGCAGGGGGCCGTCCACCTGGTGGTGTTTGCCGTGTTCCTGTTCCTGGCGGTGATTCCCTGATCAATGACGCGCCAGACGGAAGGCACTCACCAGTTCATTGAGCTGTTGCGCCTGGTTCTGCAGGGACCCGGCTGCGGCGGCTGATTCCTCGACCAGCGCTGCATTCTGCTGCGTCATTTCATCCAGGCGCTGCACAGCCACGTTCACCTGGCCGATACCACCGCTCTGCTCCGAGGCAGCGGTGGCGATCTCGTTGACGATTTCCGCCACGCGGCGCACGCCCTGAACGATCTCGCTCATGGCCTCGCCGGCATCCGTCACCAGCCGGGTGCCCGACGCCACCCGGTCCACGCTCTCGCCGATCAGCATCTTGATCTCCTTGGCAGCCGTGGCGCTGCGTTGGGCCAGGGCCCGCACCTCGCCGGCCACCACTGCAAATCCGCGCCCCTGCTCCCCGGCCCGCGCGGCCTCCACGGCGGCGTTCAGCGCCAGGATGTTGGTCTGGAAGGCAATGCCATCGATCACGCCGATGATGTCGCTGATCTTGCGCGAGCTGGTTTCGATCTGCTGCATCACCTGCACCACTTCGCCGACCACGGCGCCGCCCTTGGAGGCAGAGCTGCGGGCCTCGCTGACCAGTTCGTTGGCCTGACGGGCTGAACTGGCGGTGTGCGCGACGGTGCCGGTCAGCTCTTCCAGGGACGATGCGGTCTCTTGCAGATTGGAAGCGGTGGATTCGGTCCGTGCTGACAGGTCCTGATTGCCGGTGGCGATCTCGCGGGTGGCCACATTGATGGTCTCCGTGCCTTCGCGCACCTGGCTCACCATCAGGCGCAGCGAATCCTGCATGCGGCTGAGTTCTCGCAGCAGCACACCGATTTCGTCGCTGCGTTCAACGTGGATGTCCTGGCTCAGGTCGCCGCTGGCAATCGTCGCGGCCACCGCGCCGGCATGCACCATCGGGGCCCGCACCGAACGGGTGATGCGCCATGCGATGACGATGCCCAGCACAACGGCCAGGGCGGTGAGGACCAGCATCAGCGTGGCGGCCTGCTGGGCCTGCACCGCCTGCTGCTTGGCAAAGGCGTCGGTGTCTTCCGCAATCAGCGAGGCCAGCTTGTCCACGCTGGACAGGTACTCCGCCGCAACGGGCGCGAGGGTCTGATCCACCTGGCGCTGGCCGGCGGAGGGATCGGCCTTGATGGCCTCCATGACCGACTTGCGGATGTCCACGTAACGCTTGCGCGCCTGAGCAATGACGGCCAGCTGGGCCTTCTGCTCCGAATCAGCGATGCCGCGCTCCAGCGTGGCCTGCAGTTCGTTGATGCGCTCGGTGGTCTTTGCCATCTGGCCGCCCAGATAGTCGCTGAGCTGCTGTTGGCCGCCGGACTTGGCCATGGACATCACCCGGTTGAGGTTGAGCTCGGTCGCGCCTCGCCACTGGAACGCCAGGGTGCGCCGTTGCTCTTGTTCGTGCAGGGCATCGCTGAGGCGCATCATCTCGCGCAGTTTGTACACCCCGACGCCGGTCATCAGCGCCGCCATCACCAGCACCGCCGCAAAGCCGACCTGCAGCAGCGTGGTGATCTTCATCCGGTTGAGTCTTTGGAACAGCATGGAGACCCCCAACGTCGTTTGATCTATGTACGATCGATTATGGGAGTGGCGTTTGCCGCGCTGCAAGCGGCGGCGCCCCCGTGGCTGCGGCACTTGTCACGGCGGCAGTGACCGTTGGGCACGGACTTTTCCCCGATCTACGGGGGAAACGTTGTCATCGGGCCGCGAGTGCCGTGGGGCAGCACACGCGACCCGCTTGAACACCCGCACCAGGCTGGTTGGTTGCTCCATCAACGCTGCCTGTTGGCGCCGAGCGCCGCCCCCAGCCGGACCGTTTCATCGATGCTTGAACCCACCTGGCGCTCTTGCAGGTCGCCACCGGAGGGCTTACATGCTGCGGCGGTACTGGCCGCCGACCTCGAAAAGCGCCGCCGTGATCTGGCCCAGCGAGCACACCCGCACGGCGTCCATCAGCACCTCGAACACGTTGCCGTTGTCGATCACCGCCTGCTGCAGGCGCTGCAGCAGGGCCGGGCTGTGGGCCGCGTGGCGGGTCTGGAAGTCCGCCAGGCGCTGCAACTGGCTGGTTTTTTCCTGCTCGGTGGAGCGCGCCAGCTCGATGTGTTCAGGCACCGGATCACCCTGCGGATTGCGGAAGGTGTTCACACCGATGATGGGGTATTCGCCGGTGTGCTTGAGCATCTCGTAGTGCATCGATTCCTCCTGGATGCGGCCGCGCTGGTAGCCGGTCTCCATCGCACCCAGCACGCCCCCCCGCTCGGCAATGCGTTCGAATTCTGTCAGCACCGCCTCTTCCACCAGTTCGGTCAGCTCTTCGATGATGAAGGCACCCTGGCTCGGATTCTCGTTCTTGGCCAGTCCCCATTCCCGATTGATGATCAACTGGATGGCCATGGCGCGGCGCACCGATTCTTCGGTCGGTGTGGTGATGGCTTCGTCGTAGGCGTTGGTGTGCAGGGAGTTGCAGTTGTCGTAGATGGCAATCAGCGCCTGCAGCGTGGTGCGGATGTCGTTGAACGCGATCTCCTGCGCATGCAGGCTGCGACCGGAGGTCTGCACGTGGTACTTCAGCTTCTGGCTGCGCTCGTTGGCACCATAACGGTCCCGCATGGCCACGGCCCAGATGCGGCGGGCCACACGGCCAAGCACGGTGTATTCCGGGTCCATGCCATTGCTGAAGAAAAAGCTGAGGTTGGGCGCGAAGTCGTCGATGTGCATGCCTCGCGCCAGATACGCCTCCACAAAGGTGAAGCCGTTGGAGAGGGTGAAGGCCAGCTGAGAGATCGGGTTCGCGCCCGCTTCGGCAATGTGGTAGCCGCTGATCGACACCGAGTAGAAGTTGCGCACGTTGCGCCGTACAAAGTAGTCGGCGATGTCGCCCATCACCTTGAGCGAGAACTCGGTCGAGAAAATGCAGGTGTTCTGGCCCTGGTCTTCCTTGAGGATGTCGGCCTGCACCGTGCCTCGCACCTGGGACAACACGGTGGCCCGGAGGGCAGCGTCTTCGTCGGGCCTGGGGGCGCGCCCCTGCTCGGCCTTGAAGCGGTCCAGCCGCTGATCGATGGCCGTGTTCATGAACATCGCCAGGAGGGTGGGCGCCGGGCCATTGATGGTCATGGAGACGGAGGTGGCCGGATCACACAGGTCAAAGCCGTCGTACAACACTTTCATATCGTCCAGCGTGGCGATGCTCACGCCGGAGTTGCCGACCTTGCCGTAGATGTCCGGCCGGGGCGCGGGATCGGCGCCGTACAGCGTGACGGAATCAAAGGCGGTGGACAGGCGCTTGGCCGGCATGCCCTCCGAGACAAGCTTGAAGCGGCGGTTGGTGCGGAAGGCATCCCCTTCACCGGCAAACATCCGCGTGGGATCTTCCCCTTCCCGCTTGAACGGGAACACACCTGCGGTGAACGGGAAATAGCCCGGCAGGTTCTCCAGCATCAGCCACTTCAGCAGTTCGCCATGGTCTTCATAACCCGGCAGCACCACCTTGCGCACACGCGTGCCTGAAAGGCTGGTGGAGACCAGCGACGTGCGCTGTTCACGGTCGCGGATCTTCACCACGAATTCGTCACCGGCATAGGCCTGCTGCACGTCGGGCCAGCGGGCCAGCAACTGGCGGGCGTCGGCATCCAGACGGGCCTGGCGCTCTTCGGCCAGGCTCTGCAGGGCGCTGACGTCGGCCCCGGCCTGCGCCTGCGTGAGCATGGTGGCGCTGGCCTGGAGCTGCTGCACTTCACGGGCCAGCCGCGCCTGGGCACGTGCGCGCCGCTTGTAGCCCCGCACCGCATCGGCAATCTCGGCCAGATAACGGGCACGGGCCGGTGGGACGATGGGGGTCTGATGGGTGCTGAACCGGGTGGGGGCCACGGGCAGACGGCCACCGGTGAGCGAAAGCCCCAGCTCGGCCAGCCGTGGCTTGAGGGCCTGATACAGCGCGGTCACGCCGTCATCGTTGAAGCGGCTGGCCATGGTGCCGAACACCGGCATCTCCTCGGGCTTGCGGCCCCAGGCTTCGCGGTTGCGCTGCACCTGCTTGGCGACATCACGCCAGGCATCGGCAGCGCCCTTGCGATCGAACTTGTTGATGGCCACGAACTCGGCAAAGTCGAGCATGTCGATCTTCTCGAGCTGGCTGGCCGCACCGAATTCGGGCGTCATCACATACATCGGAACATCCACATGCGGCACGATGGCGGCGTCACCCTGGCCGATGCCGGATGTCTCCACAATCACCAGATCAAAGCCAGCCACCTTGGCCGCAGCGATCACATCCGGCAGTGCCTTGGAGATTTCCGAGCCGAAGTCCCGCGTGGCCAGGGAGCGCATGTACACCCGCGGGCCTGCCGCCCACGGACTGATGGCATTCATGCGGATCCGGTCACCCAGCAGCGCGCCGCCGCTCTTGCGCCGGGAGGGGTCGATGGAGATCACGGCCACACGCAGCCGGTCGTCCTCATCCAGCCGCAGGCGACGGATCAATTCGTCGGTCAGGCTGGATTTGCCAGCGCCACCCGTGCCCGTGATGCCCAGCACGGGCACGCGCACACCCGCAGCGTGATCGCGCAGGGCCTGGGTGAACGTGTGGAAGTCCGGATCGGACTGCTCGTTCTCCAAGGCGGTGATGGTGCGGGCCAGGGCCCGCCAGGCGGCTTCATCATGGCCCTGCAGCGATTCCAGCCGATAGGGGGCCTGTGCAGCCAGGGCCCGATCGCAGCGCATCAGCATCTCGCCGATCATGCCCTGCAGGCCCATGCGCTGCCCATCTTCGGGGCTGTAGATGCGCACGCCATGTTGGTTCAGGTCGCGGATCTCGGCCGGCACGATCACACCGCCGCCGCCACCGAACACCTGGATGCCCTCACCGCCGCGCTGCTTCAGCAGCTCGACCATGTACTTGAAGTATTCAACATGGCCGCCCTGGTAGCTGCTGACGGCAATGCCCTGGGCATCTTCCTGGAGCGCAGCGGTCACCACTTCATCCACCGAGCGGTTGTGCCCCAGGTGGATCACCTCGGCGCCCATGCCCTGCAGAATGCGCCGCATGATGTTGATCGCCGCATCGTGCCCGTCAAACAGGCTGGCGGCGGTCACGAAGCGGACCTTGTGGGTGGGGCGGTACTCGGCCAGGGCCTGGTACTCGGCGGACAGCTCGGTCATGGGTAGTCTCCAGCACGGCCACCCGCGTCCGTCATGCTTGCGGACTGTGCCGCTCGTGGCGGCGCTGGGTGTTCCGGTTGCGCTTGATTCTAGGCGCCGATTGACGTTAACGTAAACGGTATCCGAGGGTATACCCTCGATGGAATCACACAGAGAGAGGGCGAGCGCGGGGGCCGGTGCAGCGAGGGGCTTGAAGATGTTGCCGGGCGGGACGGCATGAAACTTGCGCCGCGCCGGTCGTGAATGCTCCCCGTCCACCCTCCTCTCCACCGGCCGGCCCCGGCGAAGGCCCGGAAGCGTCTCCACCGGCGACGCAGGGCCTGCGGGTGCTGCTGATCGATGACGGCGCCCATCGGGTGCATCTGCTCAGCGAGGAACTGGCCCGGCAGGGCTGCGAGGTGGTGGGCGTGATTGAGCAGGCCACGCTGATCCATGACTGTGTGCTGCGGCTGCAGCCGGACGTGGTGATCGTGGATGCGGAATCGCCCACGCGTGACACGCTGGAGAACCTGGCCACGCTGTCGGCGCGCATGCCGCGCCCGGTGGTGGTGTTTGCCGAAGATGCCGACCAGACGCCGATGCGCCGCGCCATCAAAGCGGGTGTGAGCGCTTATGTGGTGGCCGGGCTGCAGACGCAACGCCTGGCACCGGTGCTGCAGGTGGCCATTGCCCGCTTCGAACAGGACCTGGCGCTGCGGGAGGAGCTGAACAAGGCCCAGGAGCAACTGGCCTCGCGCAAGCGCATCGAACGGGCCAAGGGCATTTTCATGAGCGAGATGGGACTGGATGAGGACAAGGCCTATCAGCGCCTGCGCAAGCTGGCCATGGACCGGGGCGAGACGCTGGTGCAGGTGGCGCAGCGGGTGATCGATGCGCATGAGCTGTTGCGGCCGGGTTGATGGGGGCGGACGTCGATCGACCGGGCTTGTGCGAGCGTGCGGCGGTGAGATGTCCGGGGAACTCCGTGCGATGCACCAGCCCCGCGCACCAACTCAGCGCGCTGTGCCACCAAAGTGTGCGCCCCAGGCCCCTGCGGCCGGCATCGCTGTGAGGGCTTCTCTCTGAACGCCAGTGCTGCGCGGCGCTGGCATGCTTCATGCAATATCTGCGGTGAGGCCCACAACGGCGTGGGCCTCGAGCCATCGGCGAAATTGGACAAAGGCGTCTGATCCGGTGCCCGTCGCAACTTGCGGCGTGCACGTGATCGGCGCCTTTTTTGTTTTTGTCTGTCGACTTCCGCGTGCAGTGATCACGCGGCTTCGGAGGTCTTTCGCATGCAGCAAGGTTCGAGTGGTTCCCAAGGTTCCGGAACATCCAGGGAGGGTCTGATGAGTGCTGAGCGTCGCCAGTTGCTCGCCACGGGCGCCGCGTTGTCCGGCTTGTCGGCGGTGCCGGCGGCCTGGGCTGCAGGGTCGGACAAGCCGGAGAAGGAAGAAGTCCGTATCGGCTTCATCCCGCTGACCGACTGCGCCTCCGTGGTCATGGCCGCCACCTTGGGTTTCGACAAGAAGTACGGCATCAAGATCGTGCCGACCAAGGAAGCCTCCTGGGCTGGCGTGCGGGACAAGCTGGTCAATGGCGAGCTGGACATGGCCCATGTGCTGTATGGGCTGATCTACGGGGTGCATCTGGGCGTGGCCGGTCCGAAGAAGGACATGGCCATCCTGATGACCCTCAACAACAACGGCCAGGCCATCACCTTGTCGCGCAAGCTGGCGGACGCAGGCGCCACTGACATCACGTCGCTGGCCAAGGTGATGCAGAAGGACAAGCGGGACTACACCTTCGCCCAGACCTTCCCCACCGGCACCCATGCGATGTGGCTGTATTACTGGCTGGCCAGCGCCGGCATCCATCCGATGAAGGATGCCAAGGTCATCACCGTGCCGCCGCCGCAGATGGTGGCCAACATGCGGGTGGGCAACATGGACGGCTTCTGCGTGGGGGAGCCCTGGGGGCACCGCGCCATCATCGATGGCATCGGCATCACGGCCGTCACCACGCAGGACATCTGGAAGGACCATCCCGAGAAGGTGCTGGGCACCACCGGGGACTTCGTCAAGAAGTATCCCAACACCGCGCGGGCCGTGATCATGGCCGTGCTGGAGGCCAGCCGCTGGATCGATGCCAACCTGTCCAACAAGCAGAAGATGGCCGAGACGATTGCCGACAAGGCCTATGTGAACACCAGCGTGGATGCCATCAACCAGCGCATCCTGGGCCGCTACCAGAATGGCCTGGGCAAGACCTGGGATGACCCCAACTACATGAAGTTCTTCAACGACGGCGCGGTGAACTTCCCGTATCTGTCGGACGGCATGTGGTTCCTGACGCAGCACAAGCGCTGGGGCCTGATCAAGGAGCATCCGGACTATCTGGGTGTGGCCCGTCAGATCAATCAGATTGATCTCTACCGCAGTGCAGCGTCGGCCCTGGGCGTCAATGTGCCCAAGGAAAGCATGCGCAGCAGCAAGCTGATGGACGGTGTGGTGTGGGACGGGAAAGACCCGGCCCGCTATGCCGACAGCTTCAAGATCAAAGTGTGACGGGGCTTGTACCCCGCCCAGCCTCGCGGCTTCCAGGCCACCCGGAGAGCGACATGGTCAGTGCAGTGTTCCATTCCCCCCGCGACAGCAGCCCCGCCCCGGTGACGGTGGCGGTGCTGCCGCCACCGCCGGCCCCGGCCGGAGCGGCCCGTCCGTCCGCAGGCGGCAAGGGCGATTCATCGTCGCAGCGGCAGCGAGCCTCACAGGCCCTGCGCGCCATCGGCATGCGTGTGCTGCCCCCGATGGCCGGCCTGCTGCTGTTGCTGCTGCTGTGGCACATCGCCACGCTCAAGGGCGGCGCGTTTCCCACGCCGGCGTCCACCTGGGAAGCGGCCGTCAAGCTGTTTGCCGACCCGTTTTATCGCAATGGCCCGAATGACCAGGGCATCGGCTGGAATGTCCTCAACTCGCTTCAGCGGGTGGGGGTGGGGTTTGGCCTGGCCGCTGCCGTGGGCATTCCGCTGGGCTTTCTGATCGGCCGCTTTGAATTCGCCAGCCGCATGCTGAACCCGCTGATCAGCCTGCTCAAGCCCGTGTCCCCGCTGGCCTGGCTGCCCATCGGCCTGCTGGTGTTCAAGAGCGCGAATCCGGCCGCCATCTGGACCATCTTCATCTGCTCGATCTGGCCGATGGTGGTGAACACGGCGGTCGGTGTGCAACGGGTGCCGCAGGACTATCTCAATGTGGCCCGGGTGCTGCGCTTGTCGGAATGGAAGCTGGTGACGCGCATCCTGCTGCCGGCAGTGCTTCCTTATCTGCTGACCGGTGTGCGCCTGTCGGTGGGCACCGCCTGGCTGGTGATCGTCGCCGCCGAGATGTTGACCGGCGGGGTGGGTATCGGCTTCTGGGTCTGGGACGAGTGGAACAACCTCAACGTACAGCACATCATCATCGCCATCTTTGTGATTGGCATCGTGGGCATGTTGCTGGAATGGGCGCTGGTGTCGATGGCCCGCCGCTTTGAATGAGGAGCCGATCATGAACCCAGCCTTTGTGAGCGTTCAGCAGGCCGAGATGACCTTCATCACCCCGCAGGGCCGCTTCCCGGCCCTTCGGGACATCAACCTGGACATTGGACGGGGGGAATTCGTGTCGCTGATCGGCCATTCCGGCTGCGGCAAATCGACCCTGCTCAACCTCATCGCGGGGCTGCTGCGCCCCACCTCCGGCGGGCTGCTGTGTGATGGACGCGAGATTGCCGGCCCCGGCCCCGAACGCGCGGTGGTGTTCCAGAACCATTCGCTGCTGCCGTGGCTGAGCTGCTTCGACAACGTGATGCTGGCGGTGGAAACGGTGTTCGGACCGCGTGAAGGCAAGGCGCGCCTGGCCGAACGCACCGAGGCGGCGCTGCAACTGGTGGGCATGGGCCACGCCATGAGCAAGCGGCCGCATGAGATTTCCGGCGGCATGAAGCAGCGGGTGGGCATTGCGCGCGCCCTGGCCATGGAGCCCAAGGTGCTGCTGATGGATGAGCCCTTTGGCGCGCTGGATGCCCTGACCCGCGCCCATCTGCAGGACGAGTTGCTGAAGATCGTGGCCGCCACGCAGAGCACAGTGGTGATGGTCACCCACGATGTGGATGAGGCCGTGCTGCTGTCGGACCGCATCGTGATGATGACCAACGGACCGTCGGCCACCATCGGCGAGATCCATGCGGTGGCGCTGCCGCGTCCGCGCGACCGGGTGGCACTGGCCGAAGACCCGGTCTACATGCAGGCCCGCAAGGCGGTCATCGACTTCCTCTACACCCGCCACCGCCACGGCGAACCCTCGGCGGCCTGAGCTGAGGCCGCGCCCTGCGCGACTCGCCGGTTCAACGCTGCCCGGACAAGGCCGCGACGGGCCCCTGTTTTCTCCGGAGATTCCCCCATGAAGAAGATGAAGCTGGTGATGGTGGGCAACGGCATGGCTGGTGTGCGCACGCTGGAAGAGCTGCTCAAGATCGCCCCGGATCTCTACGACATCACCGTGTTCGGCGCCGAGCCGCATCCCAACTACAACCGCATCCTGCTCAGCCCGGTGCTGGCGGGGGAGCAGACGCTGGACGAGATCATCCTCAATCCGCTGAGCTGGTATGAAGAGCACGGCATCACGCTGCACCTGGGCCAGCGGGTGGACCGGATCGACCGGGTCCGCCGGCAGGTGGTGACCGAAGACGGCACGGTGGCCGATTACGACCGCCTGCTGCTGGCCACCGGCTCGACGCCGTTCATCCTGCCGGTGCCGGGCAAGGATCTGGCCGGCGTCATCGCCTACCGCGACATTGCTGACACCACCACCATGATCGAGGCGGCCCGCAAGTACCGCCATGCCGTGGTCATCGGCGGGGGCCTGCTGGGCCTGGAGGCGGCCCATGGCTTGATGCTGCGAGGCATGCAGGTCACCGTGGTCCATCTTCATCCCTGGCTGATGGAGCGTCAATTGGACGATCAGGCCGGTGAGCTGCTGCGCAAATCGCTGCAGGACCGGGGCCTGCGTTTCCTCCTGGGCGCACAGACCGATTCGCTCATCGGCGGCGCGGACGGTCGGGTGATGGCGGTGCGGTTCAAGGATGGCCAGGAGATTCCGGCCGATCTGGTGGTGATGGCCGCCGGCATCCGCCCCAGCACCGCGCTGGCGGAACGCGCCGGCCTGCACTGCCATCGCGGCGTGGTGGTCAGTGACACGCTGCAGACGGTGACCGATCCCCGCATCTACGCGGTCGGCGAATGTGCGGCCCATCGTGGCATTGCTTATGGGCTGGTGGCCCCGCTGTTTGAGCAGGGCAAGGTCTGCGCCAATCATCTGGCCCAGTTCGGCATCGGTCGATACCTCGGCAGCCAGACCAGCACCAAGCTCAAGGTCACCGGCATCGACCTGTTCTCCGCCGGAGACTTCATGGGCGGGGAGGGCACCGAAGAGATCGTCATGAGCGACCCGTTTGCCGGCGTCTACAAGAAGCTGGTGATCAAGGACGATCGGCTGGTGGGCGCCTGCCTGTATGGAGACACCGTGGATGGCAGCTGGTATTTCAGGCTGCTGCGCGAGGGCCGCAAGATCGGCGATATCCGCGACAAGCTGATGTTTGGCGAGAGCAATATCGGGGATGTCGGCCATCAGGGCCACAACAAGGCTGCCGCGATGGCCGACAGCGACGAGGTCTGCGGCTGCAACGGCGTCAGCAAGGGCGCCATCTGCAAGGCCATCAAGGACAAGGGCCTGTTCACGCTGGAAGAGGTGAGAAAACACACCAAGGCCAGCGCGTCCTGCGGGTCCTGCACCGGGCTGGTTGAGCAGCTGCTGATGTTGACGGCCGGTGGGGACTATTCCGCCGCACCGCGCAAGAAGGCAATCTGCGCTTGCACCGAGATGAGCCATCAGGACGTGCGCGAGGCCATCGTTGCCGAGCATCTGGTGCGCATGGGCGATGTGTTCACGCGCCTGCACTGGTCCACCCCCAACGGCTGCGCCACCTGCCGGCCGGCGCTGAACTACTACCTGATCTCCTCCTGGCCCAAGGAGGCGGTTGATGACCCGCAATCGCGCTTCATCAACGAGCGCAGCCATGCCAACATCCAGAAGGACGGCACCTATTCGGTGATCCCGCGCATGTGGGGCGGCGAGACCAGCGCAGCCGAGCTGCGCCGCATTGCCGATGCGGTGGACAAATACCGCATTCCCACCGTGAAGGTCACCGGCGGCCAGCGCATCGATCTGTTGGGCGTTCGCAAGGAAGACCTGGTGAACGTGTGGCGGGACATCGGCATGCCCAGCGGCCATGCCTATGCCAAGGCGCTGCGCACGGTGAAAACCTGCGTGGGCTCTGAATGGTGCCGCATGGGCACCCAGGACAGCACCCAGATGGGCAAGGACCTGGAACGGGCGATGTGGCGGATGTATGCGCCGCACAAGGTGAAGTTCGCCGTGAGCGGATGCCCGCGCAACTGCGCCGAAGCGGGCATCAAGGATGTCGGCATCATCGGCGTGGATTCCGGGTGGGAGATGTACATCGCCGGCAACGGCGGCATCAAGACCGAGGTGGCCCATTTCTTCACCAAACTCAAAACCGCCGAGGAAGTGCTGGAGTACACCGGCGCCTTCATGCAGCTCTACCGCAAGGAGGGCTGGTATCTGGAGCGCACGGTGCATTACGTCAGCCGAGTGGGCCTGGACCATGTGAAGCAGCGCATCCTTGAGGACCACGCGGGTCGCAAGGCTTTGTGGGCCGAGTTGCAGTTCGCGCTCGATGGTGAGCCGGACCCGTGGTTCGAATTCACCCAGGCGCAGGTGGACCTGCGTCAGTTCGAGGCCTTGCCGGCCCTGTCTTCTACCCGCTGAGCGAGCACCATGCCGACCTGGATCCCCATCTGTACCGTCTCCGACATCCCCGTGCTGGGCGCGCGCCGCGTGGCGCGGGCACGAGGTCCGGACGTGGCCCTGTTCCGCACCTCGGACGATCAGGTGCATGCGTTGCTGGACCGTTGTCCGCATCGGGCCGGACCGCTCAGTCAGGGCCTCGTGTTTGGTGCTGCAGTCGCCTGCCCGCTGCACAACTGGACGATTGCGCTGGACAGCGGCTGCGCCCGCGAGCCGGATGAAGGCCGGACGCCGGTCTTTCAGGTGCGGGTGGAGGGCACGCAGGTGATGCTGGACCGTGAGGAGCTGGACACCGTCGGCATTGACCTGGCGCCGGTGCAGGCCGGCCCCTGCACCCGCATGGCCTGCTGAGCAACGAAGCATGAATCGCACCACCCGTTCGACCTGCCCGTACTGCGGCGTCGGCTGCGGCGTGCTGATCGATTCCGTTCATGATGACCAGGGCGAGCGCATCACCGGCGTGCGCGGCGACCCGGACCATCCGGCCAATGCCGGGCGCTTGTGCACCAAAGGCTCGACGCTTCACCTCACGGCGACACCGCTGGTGCGGCAGCATCAACGGCTGCTGCAGCCGGCCTGGCGCACCGACCGCCGGGCACCTTTCGAGCCGCTGGGCTGGGAGACGGTCCAGCAGCAGCTCGCCGACCGGCTGCTCGCGGTGCGGGCGCAACATGGACCCGATGCGATCGGCTTCTACATTTCCGGCCAACTGCTCACC
Organism: Roseateles sp. SL47; assembly: GCF_026625885.1. Lineage (NCBI taxonomy): Bacteria > Pseudomonadati > Pseudomonadota > Betaproteobacteria > Burkholderiales > Sphaerotilaceae > Roseateles > Roseateles sp. SL47. The sequence continues at coordinate 1,852,381 of NZ_CP113068.1, forward strand.
GAGGACTATCACGCCTTCAACAAACTGGCCCGGGGGCTGATAGGCACCAACAACATCGACAGCAACTCGCGTTTGTGCATGAGTGCGGCGGTGGTGGGCTACAAGCAGACGCTGGGTGCGGATGCACCACCGGCCTGTTATGACGATCTGGATCAGGCCGATTGCCTGTTTCTGGCCGGTACCAACACGGCATGGGCCCATCCGGTGCTGTTCAGGCGGATTGAAGCGGCCCGGCAGGCCCGGCCCGGTGTGAAGATCATCGTGGTGGACCCGCGCCGCACCGAGACAGCGGAATTCGCCGACCTGCATCTGGCGTTGCGGCCTGGCACCGATGTGGCGCTGTTCCAGGGCATGCTGCATGCGTGCATCTGGGAAGGCTGGATTGATCGGGCGTTCATCGACCAGCACACGGAAGGCTTTGATGCACTCAAGGCGCTGGTGCGCGTAATGACACCCAGCGAATCGGCGCGGCTGACCGGGCTCAAGGAAGCGCAGGTGCTGGAAGCAGCGCAGTGGTTTGCACGCTCGCCGGCCACCTTGTCGCTCTACTGCATGGGCCTGAACCAGAGCAGCAGCGGCGCAGCCAAAAACACCGCGCTGATCCATCTGCATCTGGCCACCCATCAGATCGGACGCCCGGGAGCCGGGCCTTTTTCCTTGACCGGCCAGCCCAATGCGATGGGCGGGCGGGAGACGGGCGGCATGGCCACGCTGCTGCCCGGCCACCGCGACCCGATGGTGGCGGCGCATCGCGATGAAGTGGCGGCGCTGTGGGGCAGTGACCCCTTGCCCGACCGCCCGGGCAAGACCGCAGTGGAGATGTTTGAGGCCGCTGCGCGCGGTGAGATCAAGGCCTTGTGGATGGCGTGTACCAATCCCGCCCAGTCCATGCCGGATCAGGCGCTGGTGCGTGCGGCGCTGGCCCGCTGTGAACTGGTCATCCTGCAGGAGGCGTTTCAGGGCACGGCGACCGCCGGGTATGCCGATGTGCTGTTGCCGGCCGCCACGTGGGCAGAGAAAGAAGGCACGGTCACCAACAGCGAGCGGCGAATCAGCCGGGTGCGTGCGGCGCTGGCACCGGCGGGGGAGTCTCGTGCGGATTGGGAGATCGTGCGGGATGTGGCCCGGCGGATGGAAGCCCGGTTGCGGCCGCAAAGGCCCAGCCTGTTTGCCTGGGAGCAGCCGCAGGCGCTCTGGGAAGAACATCGTGCCGCCACGCGCGGGCGGGATCTGGATATCACTGGGCTGAGTTATCCCATGCTGGAGGCTGCGCCTCGGCAGTGGCCATGGCCGGAAGGCGCGGATCAGGCCCAGGCGCGCTTGTATGAGGACCGACGATTCGCCCATCCCGATGGCCGTGCCCGCTTCGTGTCGCGGCCCTTTGTCATGCCGATGGATCGGCAGGACGCCCGGTTTCCGTTGGCCCTCAGCACAGGCCGGATGCGGGACCAATGGCACGGCATGAGTCGCAGCGGGACGGTGGCGCGCCTCTTTGCGCATGATGGATCGCCAGCGCTGGGGCTGCATCCGGCCGACATCGAGCGGCGCCGTCTGGTGGACGGGGATCTGGTCCGGGTGCAGTCCCGGCGGGGTGAATTGATCGTGCCGTTGCGGGCGGACGCGGGCTTGCCCCCCCAAACCGCCTGGCTGCCCATGCATTGGGGTCAGGAGTTTCTCGGCGGGCAGGGCCAGGCGGGCGTGAATGCGCTGACACAGCCCGCGTTCTGTCCGGACGCGCGTCAGCCGGAATTGAAGTTCGCCGCCATCTCGGTGTCTGCGGTGGATCTTCCCTGGCGGGTGGTGGGGGCAGCCTGGGTCGAGCCGGGGGCAGGGGCGGCACTGCGCAGCCAGTTGCGCGCCCTGATGGATCAGGCCGCTTATGCGAGCTGCCTGCCGGCCGCCGGTGCAGGCCCACAGGAAGGTTGGCTGCTGGACATGGCCTTGGCCGAACGCCCCAGCGATGCGGTGGTGCAGGCGCTGGCCCGTGCGCTGGGACTGACCGGCGCCGGGGTGCTGCGTTATGCCGACGGGCGACGCGGACGCAGCCGGATGCTGCGTCTGGAGGGTGAAGGCCAGGAGGCGCGGCTGCAGGCGCTGCTGCGGGTTGGAACCGGCCAGGAGGCCCGTTGGCTGGATGCGTTGTGGCGGGATCGGGTCCCAGTGGCGCCTTTCAGCCGGCGCTTGCTGGCGCCGGAGGCGGATCAACCGGCACCGCCGGCCAGCCCGCAGGTCTGCAACTGTTTCGACGTGCGGGAGGATGCCATCAAGGCCTGCCTGGCCCGCCAGCCCGCCGGCAGCCCGACCGAGCGTCTGGCCGCCTTGCAGGCGACGCTGCGTTGCGGCACCTCCTGCGGCTCCTGTCTGCCTACGCTGCGGCGCTGGGTGCAATCAACCGAGGACGTGACATGAGCAGGACTCTCGATGGGCACACTCGCAGCTGCACCCACGGGAACAGCGGCGTCGGCACTGACGCGGGCACGGGCGCCCACCCGGGGACTGGCCCCGACCCCCATGGCGGCGGCCATGACCTGCAGCGGCGCTCACCGATGGTGTCTCTGGTGGGGGCTGGCCCGGGGGATCCGGAACTGTTGACGATCAAGGCCCTGCGATGCCTTCAGCGCGCCGAGGTGGTCCTCACCGATGACCTGGTGGACGCGCGGGTGCTGGCATGCGTGCCGCCGCAGGCGCGTGTGCTGAAGGTGGGCAAGCGTGGTGGATGCGTATCGACCGAGCAGCGGTTCATCCACGAGCTGATGATTCGCGAGGCCCGAGCGGGAGCGCGGGTGGTGCGGCTCAAGGGCGGCGATCCGTTTGTGTTCGGACGCGGCGGAGAAGAAGTGGACGCGCTGCGCGAGGCGGGGCTGGAGGTGGAGGTGATCAACGGCTTGTCCGCCGGGTTGGCAGCGCCAGCGTCGGTGGGCGTGCCAGTGACGGATCGCCGCTGCACGCCGGGCGTGGCCTTTGTGACCGGACACAACGGCGAGCAGGGCACGCAGCCGGATTGGGCCGTGCTGGCGCGCTGCCGCCTGACGCTGGTGGTCTACATGGGTCTGACGCGGGCGGCGGTGATCTGCGACGCGTTGAAGGCAGGCGGGCTGGCCGCAGAGACGCCTGCGGTGATCGTCAGCGCGGCCCATACGCCTCGGCAGCGGGAGTGTTTCACCACGCTGGGCGAGCTGCCGGCGGACATCGAGCGACACGGCTTGCCCAGTCCGGCGTTGCTGGTGATTGGCACGGTGGTGGCGTTGTCGGAGGGGTGGCGGGCGGCAGTGGGGCTGGGTGGATTCAACGGGGCCGTTCCCGGCGTTTTTCCACCTGTTGAAGAGCGACCACAAGCATCAGCCCGATGACCAGCACCAGCGCCGTGACCCATAAGGCACCGCGATAGCTGCCGCTGGCCTGGGCCATGGCGCCCGCCAGCGCCGGTGCCGTGACCTGCGCGGCACCATAACTCAGCGTCAGCCGTGCCATGGCCTTGCCGGGATTGCCGGGCGAGCGTCGGCCCACCAGCGCCAGGGTGAGGCTGACCAGTCCGATGAAGGTGGCCCCGTAGAGCAAGGCGCCGGTCAGTGCCGCTGCAAGGTTGTTGGACAGGGCCGGTAGCACCACCGACACGGTCTGCAGCGCAAAGGCGGTGATCAGTGCCTGCAGATCACCGAAGCGCCGCGCGATCCGATCCCAGACAAAGACGGCCGGCGTGGCCGCAACACCCACGAGCAGCCAGGCCCATGGGCCCTGACCCTGCAGCAGCGGCTGGCGCTCGACGATGGCCACGGTGAAGGTGGCATGGATGACAAAGCCCCAGCCCGCACAGAAATAGGCCGCCAGCATCAAGCGCATCCAGGTCTTGCCGGGTGCGCCTTGCGGCATGGCGCTTGGCGCGGTGGGGGGCGGCAACGGGGGGCGCCAATGCCAGGCCACAGCCAGCAGGGCCAGCCCGATGCCGACAAACCCCCACCAGTGGGCCGCCCAGTCCCAGCGCAGGGCGTCCATGGCCATCGCCCCGAGTGCGGACAGCACGATGCCCAAGCCCAAGCCCATGAAATGCACACCCAGCTCCGGGCGCCGACCGGAGCGCATGAGAAATCCCAGCACGAGGCCAGAGCCCAGCAACATGGCGGCGGCGCCCGCGAGCCCACCGAGATAGCGCGACAGGGCCCACAACCCGACCGAGGTGCCCAGCGGCATCAGCGCGGTGGACATCAGGCCCAGCAGCAGCCCGGCCAGATAGAGCCGGTAGCGCCAGTGCGGGGCTTCCACCAGCGAGGCGATGAGCGCACCGCTCATGTAGCCGGCATAGTTGATGGCCGCCAGACCACCCCCTAGCGCATCGCCCACGCCTGCCTGCGCCTGCATCAGGGGCAGCAGAGGGGTGTAGGCAAAGCGGGCGATGCCCACTGTGAGCATCAGGGCGGTGATGCCGCCGATGGAGACCTGCCAGGGCTGGCGGGCATTGGAGGGCATGGCGTCATGAGAGGGCATTCCGCAGAGCTTACGCTGCTCCCGCAGCACGGGCTTAGCGGCCCGTCATCCGAAAATGCGCCACCAGTGCCGTCAGCCGTCGCGCCTGCTCATTCACTGATTCCGCTGCAGCCGCCGACTCTTCCACCAGCGCGGCGTTCTGTTGCGTCATCTGGTCCAGTTGCGCCACGGCGCCGTTGACACTGCCGATGCCCTGGCTCTGCTCCACCGTGCTGGCGCTGATCTCGCTGATGATGTCGGACACCCGCTGGACGCTGGCCACGATCTCCTGCATGGTGGTGCCCGCCTCGCGGACCAGCTGTGACCCTGCTTCCACCTTGGAGACGCTGTCCCCGATCAGGGTCTTGATCTCCTTGGCCGCACCGGCGCTGCGCTGCGCCAATGCACGCACCTCGCTGGCCACCACCGCAAAGCCTCGACCCTGCTCACCCGCCCGCGCGGCTTCCACGGCCGCATTGAGCGCGAGGATGTTGGTCTGGAAGGCAATGCTGTCGATGACGCCGATGATGTCGCTGATCTTCTTGGCGCTGGCATCGATGTCCCCCATGGTGCCCACCACCTGCCCGACGACCGCGCCGCCGCGCTGGGCCACTTCCGCCGCGCTGCCCGCCAGTTGATTGGCGGTGCGTGCACTGTCCGCGCTTTGCTGCACCGTGCCCGTCAACTGCGACAGGGACGACGCGGCCTGCTGGAGGTTGGACGCGGTCTGTTCGGTGCGATGGCTCAGGTCGGCATTGCCGCTGGCAATTTCCTGGCTGGAGGTCTGCATGCTTTCCACGCTGCTGCGGAAGCCCTGGATCACGGTGCGCAGGGATGCGGTCATCTGCTGCAGGGCGCGCTGGACTTCACCGATTTCGTCGCTGCGCAAGTCCTGCGGTTGATCGGAGAGGTCCCCCTCGCCGATACGGCCGGCCTGCACCACCAGCTGCTTCAGCGGCCAGGAGATGGTGCGCACGAAATACGCGGTGGCCACCGCCAGCAACAGCACGATGAGCCCCATCACCGCCGAGACGCCCCAAACGGTGCGCATGCGTTCCGCGCCGCCGGCCTCGCGCAGGGCGGTGGCCTTGGCCTGCTGGAGCTTGATGAAGGCCTGCTGGGCTTCCAGGTATCGGTCGATGGCCGGCACCACCTTCTGCTTGAGCGCTGCATGGGAGGCTTCGACCTGACCCGAGCTCTTGAGCTTGCCGGCCTCGTTGCGCGCGGCGATGTAGGCTTTGCGGCGCTCAGCCACCGTCGCCATGGCGGTTTTGTCGGCCTCATCTTCGACCAGCGCTTCCAGCTCCTTCTGGATGCCGCTGATGATGTCGGTGGTACGGGCGATGTCGGCCTTCAGCGCGTCGGCCACCGCCGAGTCGTTGGCCGCCAGGCCGCCCTGCACACGGCTGGCATTGGCCTCCGTCAGGCCGCGCCAGCGCAGGGCCAGTTCAAACCGCTGCTGCTGCCGTTCCTGTGTGGTTTGTGAAACCGCCAGCAGGGCCTTGGTACGGACCGCCGCCCCCACGGACATCACAACCGTCATCACCGCCATCACGATCACAGGCATCCACAGGCGCGTGGCAATCGAAAACTTCATCGTTGGTGCTTTCGAAGAAGCCGGGGAAAGGGCTGCAAAGCCCCGTTGCCCCGGTATGGTGCATCAAGAACCGGAAAAAAGAGAGGCAGCTCTCCAACCCCAGTCTCTTCGACGACAGCGTGCACCGTCTTGAGGAAAAACGCTGCTACCCTGCCGGTCTGTCGCAGCGTAGCGCGTGAACTTATGAGCTTTTTGGCCATCGACATCGGTAACACCCGCCTCAAGTGGGCGCTGTATGCCGGGCCTCAGCCAGGCTGCCCGATGCTGGCGCATGGGGCCCAATTCCTGGAAAACATCGAGAAGCTGGCCGAGCATGACTGGGCCAGCCTGCCCCCGCCGGGCAGCCTGCTGGGCTGCAATGTGGCGGGGGATGGCATGCGCCATCGGGTGGAGGAGCAGCTGGAAGAGCTGTGGGACCTGGAACCCCGCTGGGTGGCGTCGTCCGCGCAGGCGGGGGGCGTGGTGAATGGGTATGACCATCCGACCCGCCTGGGCACGGACCGCTTTGTGGCGATGATCGGTGCCCGCCACCATGTGCTGTCACGCTCTCAGGGCCGCGCGCCGCAGCCGGTGCTGGTGGTGATGGTGGGCACGGCGGTGACGGTGGACGCGTTGGACGCGGAAGGCCGTTTTCTGGGCGGCCTGATCCTTCCGGGCCACGGCATCATGTTGCGGGCCCTGGAGGGCGGCACAGCAGGTTTGCGGGTTCCTACCGGGGAGGTGCGGGAGTTCCCCACCAACACGTCGGATGCGCTGACCAGCGGTGGCAATTACGCCATCACTGGCGCCATCGAGCGCATGCATCGGCACATGGTCCGACGCTGCGGGCAAGTGCCCGTCACCTTGATGACGGGGGGCGCCGGTTGGAAGGTGTCGCCAGCCTTGGACATTCCGCACGAGCTGGTCGATTCACTGATCTTCGACGGGCTGCTGGCGTTGCAGTCGCATCGCCTGGCCCTGTGAGCGGCCACTCAGCCCCAGGTTTCCTGCAGCACCGTACGGAAAAGTTCTGACAGCAGCGGCTCCACTTCCGCGCGTGGTTGCGGGTCGGGACGAAGGCTTTCGAGCCGCTGGAGCTCCTGTTCAATGAAGTGCTGGATCGGGGCCACACGAGGGGAGAGCCCCATTTCCGGGGAGGCCTGTTTCAAGGCCAGCAGGTCCTGGATGGCCGAGAGCAGCGCCTTGTCCTTGTCGATCATTTCCAGCAGGCGTTGGAACTCGATCGGTGCCGGCCGCTGGTAGCGCTCCAGCCAGCGCACCGACAGCAGCGGGCGCAGGACGTAGAAGTATTTCTTCAGCGGCACCTGGTCGTTCAGCAGATGACCCCGATAGTTGGTCTGGGCCATGCTGCGGTAGTGATAGATGCCGCGCTCCACCGAATAGACGGTCGGCAGCAGGGCCAGCGCCCGGCGATGGAAGCTGCCATGCTTTTCGTAGACGATTGGCGACTGGACCCATTCCACAAAGCCCGGATTGGACTTCCAGAACAGCCGCAGGGCCTTGCGCAGGTCCCAGCCGTTGATGTCCATGTCATCAACGATGGGGTATTCGATGACATCGCGCTGTTCTTCCAGGCCGACGGACAGATAGCGCTTGGGGCGATGCACGTAGATGAAGCGGGCGTCGTAGTCGCTGTTGGGCGAGGCGAACCCCCAGGCGCGACTCCCGGATTCCACCGCCAGCAACACCTTGGCCTCATGTTCAATTTCGGCGCGCCGCAAGCGGGCCTGGACTTCTCGTCGGGCGGAATCGTCAATCATGATGCTTCAAACGGATGAGGACGCGCGGCGGTTGTCCGTGCAGGGGAAGGCCGGATGCGGCCTGAGGCGCTGGCGGCGGACTGTAGGCATTTCCGAAGTACCGCCAATGGAAAAAACGCCAGGGGAGACCCTGGCGTCTTGTTTTTGCGACGAAGCTGTGGAAAGTCCTGACTGGCGGTGTACGCCAGTCGTCGCTCAGAGGATGAAGCGGCTCAGATCTTCGTTCTGCGCCAGGGCGCCCAGTTTGTCGTCCACGGAGCGGCCGTCCAGCGTGACGGTCTGGCCGGCATGCTTGTGGGCGTCGAAACTGATGTCGTCGAGCAGGCGCTCCAGCACGGTGGAGAGGCGTCGGGCGCCGATGTTTTCGGTGCGCTCGTTCACTTCGTAGGCAATCTGTGCCAGGCGGCGGATGCCGTCGGCACTGAGTTCCAGGGTGAGGCCTTCGGTGGCCAGCAGCGCCTGATACTGTTTGACCAGGCTGGCGTGGGTGCTGGACAAGATGGCTTCAAAATCATCCACCGAGAGTGACTTGAGCTCCACCCGGATGGGGAAGCGGCCCTGCAGTTCGGGGATGAGGTCGCTGGGTTTGCTGAGGTGGAAGGCACCGGAGGCGATGAACAAAATATGGTCGGTCTTGACCATGCCATATTTGGTGTTCACCGTGGTGCCTTCGACCAGCGGCAGCAGGTCGCGCTGCACGCCCTGGCGCGAGACATCGGCACCGCCGTGCTCGGCCCGGCTGGCCACCTTGTCGATTTCATCGATGAAGACGATGCCGTTGTCCTGGGCGTTGGCCAGGGCGGTGGCCTTGATCTCGTCTTCATTCACGAGTTTGGCGGCTTCCTCTTCCACCAGCAGCTTCATGGCTTCGCCGATGCGTACCTTGCGGGTCTTGCGGCGACCCTGGCCCATCTGGGAAAACAAGCCCTTGAGCTGCTCGGCCATTTCTTCCATGCCCTGGGGCCCCATGATTTCCATGGTGGGCTTCGGTTCAGCCAGCTCGAGTTCGATTTCCTTGTCGTCGAGCGAGCCTTCACGCAGGCGCTTGCGCATGGTCTGGCGTGCGGTGCCTTCTCCGTTGGGGGAGGCGGTGGCGCTGGTGTCGCTGGGGGCGAATCCGGTGGAGGAGCGGGGCGGTGGCACCAGCACATCCAGGATGCGCTCTTCCGCAGCATCTTCGGCGCGGGTGCGCTGGAAGCGCATCTGGCGCTCGCGCTCTTGTTTGACCGCAATGTCGACCAGGTCGCGGACGATGCTGTCAACATCTTTGCCGACATAACCGACTTCGGTGAATTTGGTGGCTTCCACCTTGATGAAGGGCGCATCCGCCAGCTTGGCCAGGCGGCGCGCAATTTCGGTCTTGCCGACGCCCGTGGGGCCAATCATCAAAATGTTCTTGGGCGTGATTTCAGAGCGCAGCTTGTCATCGACCTGCTGGCGACGCCAGCGGTTGCGCAGGGCAATCGCCACCGCGCGCTTGGCATCCGCCTGGCCCACGATGTGGCGGTCCAGCTCAGAGACGATTTCCTGGGGTGTCATGCCAGAGCTCATTCAAGGACCTCCAGCGTGTGGTTGCCATTGGTGTAGATGCAGATCTCGCCCGCAATGACGAGCGATTGCTTGACGATGTCGGCGGCGCTCAACTCGCTGTGGTTGAGCAGCGCCTTGGCCGCCGCCTGGGCATAGGCACCACCAGAACCGATGGCCACAATGCCTTGCTCCGGCTCCAGCACATCGCCGTTGCCAGTGATGATGAGCGAGGCGGAACGGTCCGCCACCGCCAGCATGGCCTCCAGGCGCCGCAGGACACGGTCCGTCCGCCAGTCCCGCGTCAGTTCCACAGCCGCCTTCGTGAGGTTGCCCTGGTACTTCTCCAGCTTGGATTCAAAGCGCTCAAACAAGGTGAAAGCGTCCGCCGTGGCGCCAGCAAAACCAGCGAGGACCTGGCCCTGGTACAGCTTGCGGACTTTGCGGGCCGTGGATTTGACAACGATCGTTCCGAGGGTGACCTGACCGTCCCCGCCGATAGCAACCTGGTTGCCGCGACGGACACTGACGATGGTGGTGCCGTGGTACTGCGGCAAGGGTGAAGATGCTTGTGACATGGCTTGGCTGGGGGTCATCACAGGCCCAAGTGTGGGGCTGAAGTGGGAATCACAAGAGGGAAGGCAGGTTGGGGGTGGGGTTTGTGCGAGGTGTGGATGCTGCCCTTTGCCTTTTGCCCAGTGCCCAGTGCCCAGTGCCCAGACCGAGGCGGCGGGGCATGCCGATGCCTGCGGGGCGGGTGAGTCCGGAGGTCTTGAGGGCCCCCGCCCTCAAGACTCCCCTGCGGTGCTCAGGAGTCGGGGCGGGCCCAACTCGCTTCGCTCACCTTCGGCTCGCTTCGCTCAAACAGCCGGTCCCTCTAGCTAGTCATTGATGCGCGCTCCGCCCGCCCCCCGACTCCCTCCGCTCCTCGGCTCCTCCCACACCCACCCCGCAGGCATCGGCATGCCCCGCTTTTCATCACCGTGGTCATCACATCCCACGCATTGGGAGCATCGTGCAGTGCAGTGCCGTGCACGGCCACTTGCGCTCAGCAGAATCCCACGAGCGAAAGGGACAGCGGTGCGGTGCGGTGCGGTGCGCTGAACTGAACTGAGAAGGCGGTCGAGGGAGCGTTGGGGCAGAGGGTCCGTGAGGCGCCTGGCAGTGGCAGCTCACCACCTCCCTCATCAAGACCCAGCAGCCCGGTTCGTCGGCTCCTCTGCCACACAGGGCAGAGAAGCGCGGGACGGCGTCAGACGTGCCGGACTTTCACCCGCGCATGCTCGTTGATGCCCATGGCACCAAAGAACAGTGCGACAAGGCGGTGCGCGTCGGTAAATTGCACAGCGCGGTTTTCGCTGCGGCGAGCCAGGACCCAGTTCAGCAGGTCGCCCGCCGCCATGAAGTCCAGACGGATCAGCTTGGGGCAGGCAATGTTGACCAAGGAAGCCGGGCCGAGCTGGTCGGTCATGAGCTTCAAGGTTTCACTGATGTCGCCACTGAGCTGACCCGATAGTTCCATCTGGGCTGCAGTACTGAGCGCGTCAGTGATGGTCGATTCGAGGAAGCTGATGCCAGTGTCCATCGCCGGCAGCACCGACGGTTGGGGAGACGCTGTCGAGAGGCTGTTACCGCTGACACGCACATGCGCCTCGGCCTTCTCCCAGGAGGGCGGTGACACTTCGTAGGTGACGCAGTAGTCGATGGCCACTTCGTCGAACTGGTCCGGGCGGTTCGCCAGGCGCAGAGCCTCCAGGCGAAGCATCCAGTACACCGGGTCCGCATCCCGTGCCCCCACCGGCGCCTGATCCTTCAGCACCTGGAAGAAGTGGTCTCCGGCCAGCCAGCGCAGGTCCAGGGCCTGGGGAGCCCAGGCACGGAAGACTTCACGCATGCGCGCGCAGGCTTCGGGGTCGATCTGGCGCAGGTTCTGGAAGTCCAGCACCCAAGGCAGCGGCAGGTTTTCGCAGCGGCTGCGCATCTGCAGCACACCGTCCACGTCCAGGTATTCCGGCGCGGACCAGGCCACCGTGTTGGTGTGGCCCCGCGGCGCACGCTCCTGCTGCACCGCTTCCGCCACCAGCTTGGGCAGGGAGAACCATTGCGGAGAAGAGAGGCCGAATTGTTGGGCGTAGTCGTTGGCCAGGTGTTCGAACTTGCCCTGCTGGCCGGTGGCCCGGTAGAGGTCAAAGAGCACCAGCCACGTCTCTGCATGGGTGTGGCGGGCGCCACCTTCACGCGTCAGGTCGGACAGGCTGCGTTCGCAGTGTTCATAGTCGCCGTTGGCAAAGGCAATCACAGCCTCGTCCAGCTCGGCGTCATGCACCACTTCGTTGACCTCGACCTCGGCCGGGTCCGGCACATGGAAATTCAGGGTCGGGATGGCCGTCTTGAGTTCCGGGATCGGCGCGGCGCCTGCAGCACTCTGCGGCGACAAACCCTTGCCCATGTTGGCGGACGCCGGGGCGGGCGACAGGTTCAGGCGGTCAACGCTGGCCGGCGGTGAGGTGAAGTCCGCCACACGGGCCGAAATCTGGTCGTCCGGCAGGGTCGGGTTGAAGTTGACCGGACGAGTGCTGGTCTCGAAGAAGGCGGGCGGGTGTTGGCCCTGCACCTGCGTCGGCGCAAAGCTCTCCCCCACCATCTGTTGCTCGATCTGGTCGATCTTGGACTTGATGCTGGTCTGGCTGCCGTTGATCTCGCTGATCCGGCCCAGTTCGTCGATGCCCGAGGTGGCATGGCCGCCCAGCGCCGCCAGTTGCTCCGGCGTCAAGCCTTCGCGGCGGATGCGGCGCAGCATGTCCAGCTCACGCTTGCGGACGAAGTCATTGCGCCGCTTGCGCTCGACCATCGCCCGCAGTTCGGCCTTGGCCGCATCCGCTTCCGGATCGTCCTGGCGCGAGTTGATTTCCGCCCAGTCCGTCGTCGGGTTGGCGACAAAACGGGCCACCTTGCGGAAGAAGCTCTCGCCGTCTTTGGTGGTGGGATCGGTCATGCTGGGTGGCGTCTCTCTGGGCAGTCTCGGAAAAGTCTCAGGACAGGTCAGCAGTCCAGGCTGTCAGTGGCAGGCAGCAGCGCCGGGAATCAATCCCCAAACATCTTCTGCTTGAGCTCACGGCGCTGCTGCGCTTCCAGCGACAGGGTCGCCGTCGGACGCGCAATCAGCCGGCCCAGACCAATGGGCTCGCCGGTTTCATCACAGTAACCATACTCGCCGCTGTCCAGACGGGTCAGCGACTGCATGATCTTTTTCAGCAACTTGCGCTCGCGGTCACGCGTGCGCAGTTCCAGGGCATGTTCTTCCTCGATCGTGGCCCGGTCAGCCGGATCGGGAACGATGGAGGTGTCTTCACGCAGGTGCTCGGTGGTTTCACCGGCGTTGGACAGGATGTCTTCCTTGAGCTGGGTCAGCTTGGCGCGGAAGAACTCCACCTGCTTGTCATTCATGTACTCGCTGTCCGGCATGGCCAGCACTTCAGCGTCTGTCAGTTCAGCACCGGGCTTGGATTTCCAGGCATTGGCGAGTTTGGGATCGGCTTTCACGGCGGGGCGGGGGTTCTGATTCAAGGTTGAAGAGGCAGTCGCGCGATGGACGGGTGCGTCCAGCGTGGCGACCGAACTGTCTGGAGCGTCCGCTTCAGGGGCGTCAGCGGCACTGGCGGCCTTGGCCGCCACAGGCTTGGCAACCTTGGCGCCTGCCTTCGGCGCAAGGGTCTTGGAGGCCGGGGTCTTGCTCACGTTCACTCTCCTAGCGGCTCTTTATACCTGCTCGTGGGTGCGGGACAACGCGACGCGCTGACGCCAAACCCGCCCGGGTTCGGGACAATTCCCGGTCCGCCAGGGCGGACGTGCCAGTCCGGTCATGGGCGCGGCGATTGTAGCCACGTCCACAGACCCCGGACCGGTCAATCAGTGTGTCACTAAGCCAGGCAGCCATCCAGCCCCTGGAGCAGGATGTCTTTCGGCAAATCAATACCAATGAACACCAATTTGCTGATCCGGGGCTCGTTGGGCGCCCACTTGGGGCCCAAGTCCGAGCCCATCAGCTGGTGGACACCCTGGAAAATGACCTTCTTGTCGGTGCCCTTCATGTTCAGGACACCCTTGTAACGCAGCATCTTCGGCCCGTAGACCTGGACGATGGCGCCCAGGAAGTCCTCCAGCTTTGCCGGGTTGAAGGGCCGGTCCGAACGGAAGACAAACGACTTCACATCATCGTCATGATGATGGTGATGCGGATGGTCGCAGTGCTCCCCATGGGCGTGATCGTGGCCGTGATCATGATCGTGGTGGGCATGGTCGTGGTCATGACCATGGTCATGTTCGTCCACATTCAGGAATTCCGGGTCGATTTCCAGCTTGGCATTCAGATTGAAGCCGCGCAGGTCAAACACCTCGGAAATGGGCACTTCACCAAAATGCACCCGGCGCTGCGGCGCCCGCGGGTTCATGTGCTTGAGACGGTGCGCCAGGGCCTCCACCGCCGCGTTGTCCACCAGATCGGTCTTGCTCAGGAAGATCTGGTCGGCAAAACCCACCTGACGGCGTGCCTCCTGCCGGGTGTCCAGCTGTTCACCAGCGTGTTTGGCATCCACCAAGGTCAGGATGGAGTCCAGCAGAAACGTTTCTGCAATTTCGTCATCCATGAAAAAGGTCTGCGCCACCGGGCCCGGATCCGCCAGACCCGTGGTTTCAATTACCACCCGCTCAAAATCCAGCTCGCCCGTGCGGCGGCGGCGGGCCAGGTCGGCCAGCGTGGTGCGCAGGTCTTCGCGGATGGTGCAGCACACGCAGCCGTTGCTCAGCTGGATGATCTGCTCCTGCGTCTCGCTCACCAGGATGTCGTTGTCAATGTTTTCCTCGCCGAATTCGTTTTCGATCACGGCGATCTTTTGCCCATGCGCCTCGGTCAGCACGCGCTTGAGCAGCGTCGTTTTGCCCGAGCCCAGGAAGCCGGTGAGGATGGTGGCAGGGATCAGGCTGGTGGAACCGGGGGCTCCACCTGGAGTGTCATTCGGTGCGGCTGTCGACATGATGTACGGCAAAAGTAGGAAGCTTGGGCCCGACAAATGGGGGCGAAAGACTGTGGTTCAAGCGAATGTCAATGTCAATCGGTTATTCTGACGCCTCATCAACGACGGCACACACTGCAGTGTCTGAACCTCAGCCTAGTCGGCCCGCCAAACATGGCGGGCGTGGCAACGACCATCGCGGTCTGCTGGACCGCGTCCTTGAATTCCTCCATCCCGGGCCGGACTCCACCAGCGAGTTGATCGAGACCCTGGCGGAGGCCGAAGAGCGTGAACTCATCGCACCCGAGTCCCGGCAGATGCTGGAAGGCGTGCTGCGCATGGCCGAGCTGAGCGCCGGCGATGTGATGGTGGCCGCTCCCCGCATGGACCTGCTGGACATCCACGCCACGGTGGATGACCTGCTGGCCGCGGTGATCGACACCGGCCACTCCCGCTTCCCCGTGTATGACGGTCAGCGGGACAACATCATCGGCATTCTGCTCGCCAAGGACCTGCTCAAGCTCCAACGAGCACCCGAGCTGAACCTGCGTGCGCTGCTGCGCCCGGCAGTTTTCGTGCCCGAGAGCAAGGGCCTGAACGAACTCCTGCGGGATTTCCGTTCCAACCGCAACCACCTCGCCATCGTGATCGATGAGTTCGGCAATACCGCCGGGCTGATCACCATCGAGGATGTGCTGGAGGAAATCGTCGGGGAAATCGAGGACGAATTCGATGTGGGTGACGGCGACGCCGGCATCTACACCCTGGCCGATGGCAGCTACCGGGTGGCCGGCGATGCCACGATCACCGCCGTGAACGATGCCTTTGGCCTCACGTTCTCGGACGAGGATTTCGACACCATCGGTGGCCTGGTCGCCCAAGAGCATGGCCGGGTGCCCCGGCGCGGCGAGGCGGTGGAAGTGGGCGGCCTGCGTTTTGCGGTGATGATCAACCGTGGCGGCGCCGTTCGCTGGTTCAAGGTCACCCGTGCGCCGACGTCCGAGGCGGACGACAACACCGGTTGATGGCAGTGTTGGGTCGTTTCCGCAGGCACGGTGCTGCGTCGGGCGCCCCCTCTGGGGCCCCGTCGGGCGCTCCTTCCGATGCGCCCCCGAGGGCTTCCGGGCTCACCTGGCTGTCCGCATTTCGCCATCCCTGGGTAGCGCTGCTGGCCGGCGCGGTCCACACCGGTTCCTTCGCGCCCAGCCCGGCCTGGTGGCTGCAGCCGCTGGCTCTGGCCTGGCTGTGCTGGGCGGCTCTTGGGGCCCGTCCCCGTCGGGCCGCCCTGCTGGGCGGGTTGTTCGGCGTGGGCTGGCTGGCGTCCGGCCTGTGGTGGCTCTACATCAGCATGCATGATTTCGGCCACCTGCCGGGGGTGGTCTCCGGTCTGGCGGTGGTGCTGCTGGCGGCCTTTCTGTCGCTGTATTACGCCTTGGCGGTCGGGCTGGCTGCACGCGGGTCCGGCCCCCCATGGGCTCGGGCCCTGGCATTTGCCGCCCTCTGGCTGGCGGCCGAACTGGCACGTGCCACCCTGTTCACCGGCTTCCCCTGGATTGCCAGCGGGTATGCCCATACCCAGGGGCCGTTGGCGACGTTTGCCCCCTGGGTGGGGGTGTACGGCATTACCGCCTTGTCCGCCTGCGCGGCATCGGCGTTGGCCACTCGCGCCTGGCGGCTGTTGGGCGTGATGCTGCTGATCGTGTCGCTGGGGCAGGTACTGCCCTCCGGCTTCACCCAGCCTGCCGGCGAACTGGCGGTGTCGCTGGTGCAACCCAACATCCCGCAGGACCAGAAATTCGATCGGGACCGGTTTGAAGACAACCTCAACCAGCTGTCCACCCTGATCGAAAGCGCCCGGGGGCAACTGGTGATCACGCCGGAATCGGTGCTGCCGCTGCCGCTGGCCTGGCTGGATCCCGTCCAGACGGAACGGCTGCAACGCGCGGCCGCCCAGCGTCCGCTGCTGCTGGGCACCTTCCTGGGCAATGAGCAGGCGGGGTACGTGAACTCGCTGGTCGCCCTGGGTACCCCGGCACCGTACGACTACGGCAAGCGCCATCTGCTGCCCTTTGGTGAATTCATCCCTCCCGGCTTCCACTGGTTCGTGCGCGCCATGCGCATTCCCATGGACGACCAGGCTCACGGCACCCATCAACGGGCCTTGAGCTTCGCCGGGCAGCGTCTTCGCCCGCTGATCTGTTATGAAGATCTGTTTGGCGAGGATGTGGTGGCCAGTGCGCTGGACCAGGGCGAAGCTTCGGCCACCGTGCTGGTCAACGCCAGCAATCTGGCCTGGTTCGGCCCCCGCATGGTGCAGGACCAGCATCTGCAGTTCTCGCAGATGCGCGCCCTGGAGTTCCAGCGTCCGCTGGTGCGGGCCACCAACACGGGGGCGACCGCCCTGGTGGACCACGAGGGGCGGGTGGTGTCCCGGCTGCCCGCCGAGCAGGCCGGTGTGCTGGAGGTGCGGGTGCAGGGACGCCGCGGCGAGACCCCGTATGCCCGCTGGCTGGCGGCTTTTGGCCTCTGGCCGCTGTGGGCGCTGGCGGTGCTGGGGCTGGTGCCCGTGCTGATCCATCGCCGCCGGGCGCGCTGAGTCGACCGGATCGCGCCTCATCCGGCCGGATCCGGGCTGATCCGAGCGGGTCTGGCCCAAAGCGCGAAGCGCATGGGCGGGGGAGAAGCCCAGAACTTCCCTAGAATGGGTTCTTTCTCCAATATGCCCCGTTGTCCAGGGGGCCATGCTCCATGCTGACTTTCCAGCAACTGATTCTTCGCCTGCAGGAATACTGGTCCAAGCAAGGCTGTGCCTTGCTGCAACCCTACGACATGGAAGTCGGTGCCGGTACCAGCCACACCGCCACCTTCCTGCGCGCGCTCGGTCCGGAGCCCTGGAAAGCCGCCTATGTGCAGCCCAGCCGCCGCCCCAAGGACGGTCGCTACGGCGAGAACCCGAACCGCCTGCAGCACTATTACCAGTTCCAGGTCGTCCTCAAGCCGGCGCCGGACAACATCCTCGAGCTCTACCTGGGCTCCCTCGAGGCCCTGGGTTTCGATCTGAAGAAGAACGATGTCCGTTTTGTCGAGGACGACTGGGAGAACCCCACCCTCGGCTGCTGGGGCCTGGGCTGGGAGGTCTGGCTCAATGGCATGGAAGTGACGCAGTTCACCTACTTCCAGCAGGTCGGCGGCATCGACTGCAAGCCGATCACCGGCGAGATCACCTACGGCCTGGAACGGCTGGCGATGTATCTGCAGAACAAGGAATCGGTCTACGACCTGGTCTATTCCGACGCCACCTCGCCGTCCGGCCGCGTGCTGACCTACGGCGATGTGTTCCACCAGAACGAGGTGGAACAGTCCACCTACAACTTCGAGTTCAGCGACGTGGACTTCCTGCTGCAGGCCTTCGGCGCCTACGAGAAGCAGTCCAAGTTCCTGATGGAACAGCAACTGGCCCTGCCGGCTTATGAGCAGTTGCTCAAGGCGGGCCACACCTTCAACCTGCTGGACGCCCGCGGCGCCATCAGCGTCACCGAGCGGGCCGCCTACATCGGCCGTATCCGCAATCTGGCGCGGGCGGTGGCGCAGAGTTATGTGGACAGCCGCGCGCGCCTGGGATTCCCCATGGCACCGAAGGACTGGGCCGATGACGTGCTCGCCCAGATCGAGAAGAAGAACAACGACAAGAAGGCGGCCTGAGCCCGATGAGCGACATGAGCAACATCAGTACCTCCAATCTTCTGGTTGAACTCTTTGTCGAGGAACTTCCGCCCAAGGCGCTGAAGAAGCTCGGCGAATCCTTCGCCCAGGTGCTGGCCGACAGCCTGCGGACCCAGGGTCTGACTGGCGCCGAAGCCACCGTCACCCCCTTTGCCACCCCGCGCCGTCTGGCGGTACACATCACCCAGGTGGCCGCCAAGGCGGCGGACCGCGCGGTGCAGCAGAAGCTGATGCCGGTGAGCGTGGCCCTGGACGCCTCCGGCCAGCCGACGCCTGCCCTGCTGAAGAAGCTGGCCGCCGCTGGCGCCGACGCGTCGGTGGTGCCCCAGCTCAAGCGCGCCCCGGACGGCAAGGCGGAAGCCCTGTTCCTGGACACGGTGGTGCCGGGCGTGACGCTGGCCCAGGGCCTGCAGAAGGCGCTGGACGAATCCCTGTCCCGCCTGCCCATTCCCAAGGTCATGACCTACCAGTTGGCGGACGGCTGGAGCGATGTGAAGTTCGTGCGCCCCGCCCACGGCCTGGTGGCCTTGCATGGCGATGCCCTGGTGCCGGTGTCGGTGCTCGGCCTGCAGGCCGGCCGCACCACCCGCGGCCATCGCTTCGAGGCGCGCAGCGCGGAGATCCAGCTGCGCCAGGCAGACACCTATGAGCAGCAACTGCGAGAAGAGGGCGCGGTCATCGCGTCCTTCGACCAGCGCCGCGCCGACATCGTTCGCCAGTTGCAAGCCAAGGCTGACCCGCTGGGCCTGACGCCGATCGACGCGCCCGAGCTGCTGGACGAGGTCTGTGCCCTGGTGGAGCTGCCCAACGTGCTGGCCTGCCAGTTCGAAGCCGAATTCCTCGCCGTTCCGCAGGAATGCCTCATCCTGACGATGAAGGCCAACCAGAAGTACTTCCCGCTGCTGGACAGCCACGGCAAGCTGACTCACCACTTCCTGGTGGTGAGCAACATCCATCCGGCCGACGCCAGCGCGGTGGTGGAAGGCAATGAGCGTGTGGTGCGTCCACGCCTGGCCGACGCCAAGTTCTTCTTCGACCAGGACCGCAAGCGCAAGCTGGCGGACCGGGTGGACGGCCTGTCCAAGGTGGTTTATCACGGCAAGCTGGGCAGCCAGGGTGAGCGCAGCGAGCGCGTGCGCGCCATTGCCCACGGCATCGTCAATCAGCTCCGCATGGCCACGCTGCCCTACACGGTGGAAGCCAAGGACGAGTTCGATGTGCTGGACAGCAAGGTGAAAGAAGCCTCGCTGCTGGCCAAGGCCGACCTGCTGACGGACATGGTGGGCGAGTTCCCCGAGCTGCAGGGCATCATGGGAGGCTATTACGCCCGCCATGAAGGCCTGCGCGACGGCGTTGCCATTGCCATCGAGGACCATTACAAACCCCGCTTTGCCGGCGACGCCCTGCCGCGCAACCACACCGGCACGGTGGTGGCCCTGGCGGACAAGCTCGAAACCCTGGTGGGTCTGTTTGGCATCGGCCAACTGCCCACGGGCGACAAGGACCCGTTCGCCCTGCGCCGCCACGCCCTGGGCGTGATCCGCATCCTGGTGGAAAAAAATCTGCCGCTGGACCTGCCGGCGCTGATCGAAGCCGCCGTGCCGGTGTTTGGCGACCTCATCCAGAACCCGACCGAAGCGCTGCTGGGCTTCTTTGCGGACCGCCTGGCGGTCAGCCTGCGGGATCAGGGCTTCAGCGCCCAGGAAGTGGATGCCGTGCTGGCCCTGTCGCCCGCACGCCTGGGCGATGTGCCGCGCCGTCTGGAAGCGGTGCGCAGCTTTGCCGCGCTGCCGGAATCCGCCTCGCTGGCGGCGGCCAACAAGCGGGTGGGCAACATCCTCAAGAAGATCGAAGGCACGCTGCCGACCGAGGTCAAGCCGGAACTGCTGCAGGAAGCAGCCGAACAGGCGCTGGCCGCCGCGCTCGCCACGGTGGGCCCGCAGGCCGACCAGCTGTTCGAGCAGCACGACTATGCCGGTTCGCTCAAGGCCCTGGCGGCCCTGAAGGCGCCGGTGGATGCGTTCTTCGACGGCGTGATGGTCAATGCGGACGATGCGGCCCTGCGTGCCAATCGTCAGGCGCTGCTCAAACGTCTGCATGACGCCATGAATCGCGTGGCCGACCTGTCGCGCCTGGCGGCGGCCTGATCCACCAAGGATTGCAAAATGCCCAACCGGTCCGAGCATCCGCATGGCATGAAGCTGGTGATCCTGGGCCGGGATGGCACCATCAACCGCTATCGGGATGACCATGTGAAGGCGCCCGAAGAGCTGGAGCCGCTGCCCGGCGCGCTGGAAGCCGTCGCCCGGCTCAACCATGCCGGCTGGCACACGGTGATGGCCACCAATCAGCCTGGCATCGGCCGGGGCCTGCTGGACATGGCCTCGCTGAATGCGGTGCACCTGCGGCTCAACCAGCTGCTGGCGGAAAAGGGCGGGCGGCTGGACGCCGCCTTCTTCTGCCCGCATGCCCCCGAAGACAACTGCAATTGCCGCAAGCCGCTGCCCGGCCTGATCGAGCAGATCGGCGAACGCTTTGGTGTCGACCTTCCCCAGGTCCACATGGTGGGCGCCACCATGCGGGATGTGCAGACGGCGATGGCGGCCGGCTGCCGCCCGCACCTGCTGCGCAGCGAGCGCATGGCGGGTGTTGATGAGCAGCAGTTGCAGGAGCAGCTGGCCCTGGTGCCTGGTGTCAAGGTGCATGCGGACCTCTCCGCCTTTGCCGATGCACTGATCCATGAAGAGCGTCGTGCCCGCGCGGATGCGCGTGGCGAGACGCCTGTCCCCGATTCCCGTCCTGGAGAACTGAGCTGATGCTCGTCGCCCTGCGTTCCCTGTTGTTTGTCCTTTGGCTCACCGTGACTGTCATCCCCTGGGGAACGGCGGTGGTGCTGGTGTCTCCCTTCCTGAGCAGCACCCGGCTCTATTGGATGTGCGCCGGCTGGCTCACCGTCGCCATGTGGGGCGCACGGGTGATCTGTGGCGTGCGTTGGAAGGTGCGCGGCATGGAGAACCTGCCCACCGGCCCTCAGGAATCGGTGATTCTGCTGTCCAAGCATCAATCGACCTGGGAAACCTTCGCCTACCCGATGCTGATGCCGCGCCCGCTGGCCTACGTGTTCAAGCGCGAACTGATCTATGTGCCGTTCTTCGGCTGGGCCATGGCCCGGCTGGACATGATCCACATCGACCGCAGCAAGCGCAGCCAGGCCTGGGCCAAGGTGGCGGCCCAGGGCAAGCGCCTGGCCGCTCAGGGCACCTGGGTGATCATGTTCCCGGAAGGCACACGTATCCCACGAGGCGAAGCGGGCGACTACAAGACCGGCGGCACGCGCCTGGCCTGCGAAACCGGGCAGCCGGTGGTGCCAATCGCGGTCAACGCGGCGCGCTGCTGGCCGCGCAAGAGCTTCCTGCTGCGTCCCGGCGTGGTGGACATTTCGGTGGGCCCTCAGATCCCCAGCACCGGACGCGCGCCGGCCGAGCTGATGAGGGAAGTGCAGGGCTGGATTGAAGCGGAAATGCACCGCATTGACCCCGAAGCCTATCCGACCAGCGCCCCGGCTCCCGTGGCAGCCCCTCCCGCATCGGCATCGGCCTGAGTACACTCGTCGCCCATGCCGCCTTCCAAGCTGCGGGGCCTGGCCGAGCTGCTGAAGTTCACCCAGCTGTCCCTGTTTGACAGCGCCCCACCTCCTGCCTCCGAGACGTCGCCCGCACCGGTGGCGTCGCCCGAGTCACGTGTGTCGCCTCGTGGCCTGATGCCACCGGCGCCGCCGCCCATGCCAGCGCCGGACCCGGGCCTGGCGCCGTCACCACGGGTCCGGGCTGACGGTGCGGCCACCCGGCAGGTGCTGCTGCACGGCCAACCCATCCCTTACGAACTCAAGCGTGCGCGCCGCCGCAGCATCGGCTTCACCGTGAGCGAGGATGGCCTGCGGGTGTCCGCGCCCAAGTGGGTGGCGCTGGGCGACATCGACAAGGCCTTGCAGCAAAAGGCGGAATGGATCCTGCGCAAGCTGGTGGAGCAGCGCGAACGCGCTCGCCGTACACAGGCTGCACGCGTGAATTGGGGCGACGGCTGCAGCCTGCCCTTCCTCGGTGAGCCGCTGATCGTGGTGCTGAATCCCAGCCAGACCGGCGCCCGGCTGGATGAAGGCCGCACCGATGCCCAGGGCACGCTGTCCACCGTGCCGCGCCGCATGCTGTATCTTGGTCTGCCGCAGCACGCCACGCCGGACCAGATCCGCGACACCGTCCAGGCCTGGCTGCAGCGTCAGGCCAAGGCCTGGTTCGAGCCGCGGTGCCGGCACTTCGCCGCGCAACTGGGCGTCACCATGACCGGCCTGCGCCTGTCATCCGCGCAGACACGTTGGGGCAGTGCCAATGCCGATGGGGTGATCCGCCTGAACTGGCGCTTGATCCATTTCTCGCCCGCCTTGATCGACTACGTGGTGGCCCACGAGTTGTCGCATCTGCTGGAGATGAACCACAGCCCGCGCTTCTGGGCCGTCGTTCGTTCGGTGATGCCGGACTATGAACTCGCGCGCGATCGGCTCAAGCAGGCCGTGCTGCCGCTGATGGACCCCTGAGGCCTTGGGCGCCCAGGTGGTGTCCCTCGATCCGTCCTGGCTCCCCTCGAACCGCGACTTCCGCACGGGCTTCCCCCTTAGGGGGGCTTGTCCCCCATTCAGGGTGGGATGCACACTCGTTAACGCTGTCATCACCGCATCTGAGCATCTGTTTGGAAGATGCTCCGGGCGGCGCCAGGATTCCGCAGCCTGCGCTGTGTTCGGTCGATCCGCGCTGACTTGATGCATACAAGGCTCAGCGCCGCCGCCCCCGGAAGGGGCGGCGGCGACTGGTTTCAAGCCGAGAACCGATACACCCCGTCTTCATCCAGGCTGCGCCGCAGCTGTCCACCCAACCACAGGTGGTTCAGGTGCGCCACCGCTTCGCCCATCGCAAACGTCGTCTGGTGCAGATCCAGCGGCCGACGGAACATCATCGGCAGCAGCTCCGCCGCATGGCTGGGTTGGGCGGTGCAGGCCGCCACCACCTCGGCCAGCCGCTCGGCATGGTGTTCCTGCAACTGGTCGATCCGCTCATGCAGGCCCTTGAACGGCTTGCCGTGGGCCGGCAGCACCAGCGTGTCGGCGGGCAGCGGCAGCAGCCGCTCCAGGGAGTCCAGATAGAGCCGCAGCGGGTCCGCTTCCGGCTCCACATCCACCACCGAGACGTTCGTCGAGATCCGCGGCAGCACCATGTCGCCCGCGATCATCACGCCCAAGGACGCCGAGAACAGGCTCATGTGCTCCGGTGCATGGCCATGGCCGACCAGGCAGCGCCAGTCGTGCTCCCCGATGCGCAGCACCTGGCCATCCATCAGGCGACGGAAGGCCGACGGTACGGCCGGCACCATGTTCGGGTAGTAGCTCGCGCGGCCACGGATCTTGTCCAGCGATGCCGGGTCCGTCAGGCCATGGCTGCCGAAGAAGGCCGCAGCGGCTTCGCCACCCATGCCCACCGTGGAGGACGAGGCCAGCCGCGCCAGTTGGTAGTCCGTGGCGCTCATCCACAGGCGGCAGTTCCAACGCTCCGTCAGCCAGTGGGCCAGGCCCATGTGGTCCGGATGGAAATGGGTGACCACCACCCGCAGCACCGGCAGACCTTCCAGATGCTCCGCAAACACCTGTTCCCAGTGGGCCTGCGTGGCTTCGTTGTGGATGCCGCAGTCCACGATGGTCCAGCCGCTGCGCCCGTCCACATCGTCCTTCAGCAGCCACAGGTTGATGTGGTCCAGCGCAAACGGCAGGCCCATCCGCAACCACCGCACACCGGGCAGCACCTCCAGCACTTCGCCGGGAGCGGGCAAACGGTCACCCAGGGGGTAGGAGAGTTCTGATTCGCGGGGATTGGCCATGGCGATAGACTTGAGGTTTACGTTTACGTCAACGTCACCGCAGTGTAGCCATGAGCACCGAGTCCCGCCCGTCCCCTGCCGCAGACCCTCTGGAGGGTGCGAACTCCATGTCCGACAACGACACGCTGCCGGAGGCCAATGTCGCCGCCGGCCCGCTGTTCACCATCACCGAGCTGGCGGCGGAATTCGACATCACGCCCCGGGCCATCCGCTTTTATGAAGACATGGGCCTGCTCACGCCGGCCCGCGCGGGTCGCAACCGCGTCTACACCCAGCGAGACCGCACCCGGCTCAAGCTGACGCTGCGCGGCAAGCGGCTCGGCCTCTCCTTGCAAGACGTCAAACAACTTGTGGACATGTACGACAGCCAGTCCGATACCGCGCCCCAGTTGCGCGCCTTTTTGTCCGTGCTGGATCAGCATCGGCGCCAACTGCGTCAGCAGCTCAGCGACATCGAAGTGACCTTGGCGGAAATCAGCCAGCACGAAGAACGCTGCCTGGCCTTGCTGGCCGAGGCCGGTCAGCCGGCCGAGCGGCCAACGGCCCTGGACGGCTGAGGGAAGGACACCGGCCGTGCAGGCCCTGCGACCCTCATCGGCCGCATCGGCCGCATCGGCTGCAACCGCTGGAACCGCTCCCACGGTCTCATCTGCGGCCTACACTGCCCGACCATGAACGGACTGCATCTCACCGCCGACCTCAGTGGCTGCGCCGACCTGGCGCTGCTGGTGGATGCCTCCGGCCTTGCTCAGCAATGCCGCGCCGCCACCGAAGCCAACGGCCTCACCGTGGTGGGAGACCACTGGCACCGCTTTCCGGACGGACCGCAGGGCCAGCTGGGCGGGCTCACCGGCATGCTGCTGCTGGCGGAATCCCACGTGGCCCTTCACACCTGGCCCGAACTGGGCGCCGTGACGCTGGATGTCTATGTCTGCAACTATGGCGCGGACAACTCGTTGAAGGCGAGGTCCCTGATGAGCGCCCTGGTGGCCCTGTTCCGTCCGCAGCAGGCGGACTGCCAGGAACTGCAGCGCGGGCGCCGACCCGACTGACACCGTCGGCGCCTGGTCCCGAGGCGGATCCTGCGCCGGCGACGCCTACGCAGTGCCCGCTGCCCACCACCCGCTGCCCGCTGCACGCCGCACGCCGCACGCGCCGACTCAAGCCCGCCCGTCCGCCGATCGTTGATAACGTGTCGAAATCGACATTTCGGCGGCTTCCTTCACATCTGTACCGCTACCAACAGGGTTTCCACCACCCTCGACTTCGCACACGCTGGCGAGGTCTCTCCTAGACTGCTTCTCATTGCCCGCGCAGACGGGACAGGGGAGTGACGTGAAAGAGAGCAAGACCCGCCACTGGGAGGCCGGGCCGCGGCACGTGCCGTCATCCGGAACCGCAAAACCTGGCACTGACTCAAACGCTCGACCGTGGGCCATGTGGTCCGCCGCGTTGAGCGCGGCCGAAGCGCGCGCTCGGCAGCGTGGCCTATGGCCCGCCGACCGGACACAGGGGTCCCTCGCCCAGCAGGCCCAGGAGGACACCGGCCACGAGGAGGACTTCGTCAGCACGCTGCCCTCGGACCTGTTCGATGACGTGCCCGTCGATATCCTCCTGTCGTCGACGGGCTTGTTTCCGCCCGCAGCAACAGCAGCTCCAACGGCGGCACCAACAGCGGCACCTGCAGCCTCATCCAAGGCTGCACGCGCCACTGCATTTTCGGCGCCAACCACCCCGTCACCGCCCCCTTCGCCCACCCCTGCACTGGCGCCCGCATCGACGCTGTCCTCGTGGCGCGTTCGTCCCGTGGCCGGTCATGCCGACGCGTGGCCCCATGCCCAGGACACGGCGCGGCGCGTGCCACTTCCCAGGGGACCCTCCTCCCGCCTGCATGACAACGGCCCCGACACCGCGCAGTTCCCCGCCTTCCCCGCCTTTCCCGCATGGACGCCCTGCAGCAGCCCGCGGCTGCACTTCACCGGCACCGGCAGCGAATACTTTCGTCTCTGGGTGATCCACACCCTGCTCATCGTGCTGACCCTGGGGCTTTATTCCGCCTGGGCCCAGCAGCGCCAGCTGCGCTGGTGGGCGCGTCACACCGTGCTGGACGGTGACCCGTTCGACTTCCACGGTGCCCCGCGCCGCATGCTGATGCACCGCCTGTTTGCACTGGTGCTGCTGCTGGGCGTGTGGCTGGCCACGCTGCAGACGGTCTGGATGGCCTGCACGATGCTGGGCGTCATGGCCCTGGGGGCATCCGCCCTGATGATGCGGACACGGCGCTTCCGTCTGCATCACATGAGCTGGCGGGGGGTGCGCTTTGGGCAGCGCGCCCGCGCCAGTCAGGCCGTCGCCTCACGGCTGCCGCTGGCCATGGTCGGTGGTCCGCTGGGGCCGCAGCCATCCCGGGCGATGCTCAAGCTGCTGCTCACGCAGGGTTGGCTGGTGCTGCTGACGCTGGGCCTGTATTGGCCCTTCCTGGCAGTACGGCTGGTGCGGCTGCGCCTGGAACTGCTGACGCCTCGGGCCGATGACCTGCGCGCGGCCATCGACCTGCCGGCCCGGTCCCGCGCCGCGATCTGCAACCGAGCCACGGGCCCGGCCCTGGGCCTGGATCTGGGATGGTAAGCATGGGCGACATCTATTCCACCAACGCCCGCTGGTTCAATGGCAAGGACCGTCGGCCGCGCATGGCCCTGGTCCGCATCCATGGCCAGCATCTGGAACTGGTGCCCCATTCCAGCGAGGCATTTGCCCATTACTTCGCTGCGGATGGCGCCGACGCAGGAGAGTCTTCGGCGGACCTCCGCGACCCACTGGTGCCGCTGGAAAGCTCGGCGCGCCGGTATGCTCGTGCGCTGCTGAAGGTGGGCGAGCGCTGGCGCGGGACCCCGGTGCCTGTGCAACTGCCGGATGGTGGCACGGTGCTGCTCAGCGCGGACAGCGCAGTGGCCAAGGTCCTGGCCCCGCAGAGCCTGGCCTCGCGCATGATGGGCAGCTGGCCGGGTGTCGTCACCGGCCTGCTGCTGCTCATGGTGGCGGTGCTGTGGCTCAGCACCGTGGGCGCCGGGTGGATGGCGCGCCTGCTCGGACTCGCCTGACGCCCCGCCGCCCCGGCCCCCCCGGGGGCACCGCCTTGATGCGTCAATCGGCTTTGGTGCTGGCCGCCGCGCCTGCGGTGGTCGCTGCCGTGGCCTTTGCAGCGCCTGGCTCCACCGGCTTGAACAAGCCCATCACATCGCGCTTGCCGCGCTCCAGATAAGGCACCGGCTGGTCCATCCATTCCGGGCGGGGCGCGCCGAGCAGGAAATGGTCGAAGAACTCGCCCATGTGCACCGTGTAGTGCTTCATGTGGTCGCGGTCCTTCAAGCCGTGTTTCTCGCCGTTGTAGTTGAACCAGTAGGCTTCCTTGCCCAGGCGGCGCAGGGCGGTGAAGAACTCGATGCCTTGATACCAGGGCACTGCGTCGTCATCGTCGTTGTGGATGGTCAGATACGGGGTCTGCACCTTGTCGACCCGGAAGATGGGGGAGTTCTCCACATACAGGTCGGGGCGTTCCCACGGCGTGGCGCCGATACGGCTCTGGCCGTGCTCGTACTGGAAGGCCCGGCTGATGCCCGCGCCCCAGCGGATGCCGCCGTAGCCACTGATCATGTTGGCCATGGACGCGCCGGCTTCAGCCGCACGGAACATCGTCGTGTGGGTGATGAGGTAGTTGATCTGATAGGCGCCCCAGCTGTGACCCTGGATGCCGATGCGCCTGGGGTCCACATGGCCCTGGGCCACCACCTGACGGATGGCCGGCAGCACCGTGTTCATCGCACTTTGGCCGGGATGGCCGGTGGTGTAGACGATGTCAGGCCGCAGCACCATGTAGCCATTGCTCACATAGCGCGTCACATTGATGTTCTGGCTTGGCGCCGGCGGCACATAACGATAGCGGTTGTCCGACAGCTTCTCGTAGATGTAGACCATCAGCGGATACTTCTTCGACGGGTCGAAGTTGTCGGGCTTGGTCAGCAGCGCCTTGAGCTTGCGGCCATCGGCCGAGGTGTATTCAATCTGCTCCTGCGTGCCCCATACGAATTGGGACTGCTGCGGATTGGCCTGGCTGATGCGCACCGGCTGGCGCAGGTCCAGGCGGGAGGTCCAGAGGTCCGGGAACTCGCGGAAGGTCTGCTGGGTGAAGACGATGCGGTCGGCGGCCTTGGCCTTGATGAGCCCCCCGATCATCTTCTGGTCCTGGATCAGCACCTCGGGTTGCCCGCCAGTCGCCGCCACGCGGTAGTAGCCACTGTCACGCGTCTGGTCGTTGGTGCCGGTCAGCATCCAGGCGTCGGTGGACAGCGGCCGCTTGTCGGCGTCTTCCGGGTCCAGCGCCACGGCGCGCAGTTGCACATGCTGACGGCGGCCCCAGCCCTGGGTGAGGTTGGCGGATTGGCCGGTGGCGGGGTTCACCTGCCAGAGGTCGTAGCGGTCATAGAGCACCACGCTGGTGTCATCGGCGGTCCAGCCGGCCACGCCGTAGGGTTCGGGCAGGTCGGGAACGTCGCGCTCGTCATTGTCAAAGCGGGCGGCAATGCGGGCGGTGAGCACGCTGGCGGCGCCGGTATCGGTCCGCCAGGCCACCCAGCGGCGATGGGGGGCATCAAATCCCAGGATGTAGCGGCCCGCTGGTGACAGGCTCGGCATGTGGCGCAACTTGCGTGCGACCCGTCGGGACTCGCCGGTGCGCAGGTCCACCGCATAGGCATCGGTGTATTCACCTTCCCAGGAACGCAATGGCCGGTAGGGCAGGTCGCTCAGGCCCAGGGCGACGGTCGCGTTGTCGTTGAGCTGGATGGTGGGCATGTCCTTGCGAGCCAACTGCACAAAGCGGCTCTGGTCCGGCGTGGCCCCCAGGTGCACCACCGCGCGGTAGCTGCGCTGCTTCTCACGCTCCGCCTTGGCCTTCTGCGCGGACTGCAGTTCCGGGTCCTTCCAATGCCACAGGTCCACCTTCACCGGCTCGGGGGCGTCGGCGGGATCGGCCTTGGGGGTTTCGGCAGTGCCCAGGAACAGGCGCTGCCCATCCTTGCTGAAGCTCAGCGGCGCATGTTCGCTGGGGCTCCAGCCTGCCGGCATGCCGGCGGTGTCGGCGCTGACCAGCAGGGTGGCCGTATCAGCGGAAGCAGCCTGGGAGGACGATGTGCTGCCGGGCGCCGCCGGGGCTGCGGCTGAGAGGGCCGAAGCATCAGCCCGACCACTGCGCCAGAGGTACAGCTTGTAGGGCGTGGGACCGGGTTTGGTTTCTGCAGCCTTGCCGGTGGCGGCAGATGTGGCGTCAGCTGCGCCCCCGGAAGCGGCTCCAGACGCGGCGGACCGGGCCACCTTCGCTTCGGCGGCCTTGGCTGCCGCGCGTTCGGCGATGGCATCACGGTTGCTGACGAAGGCCAGTTGTTCGCCTTTGTCGTCGAACTTCAACTGGCGGTAGCTGCCGGCGCCCGTGGCCAGGGCCTGGACCTGCTGGGGTTGGGCCGGATTCAGCAGATAGACACCTTCCCGGTCGGTGCCCGGGGCGACAGCGGTCGCATCGGTCAGCAGCGGCACCACCGTGGAGGAAGCGGCGGAAGACGCCGGAGCGGCCGTTGCCTCCCCCGCCTTGTGCCTGGCTGCTGGCGTGTCCTTCACCGACACCCCATACGCCAGACGCCGTCCGTCATCAGACCAGGCAAAGTCCGCCACGTCCTTGATGGCATGGCGACGGTGGGTCACCACGTCCAGCAGCACGAGTTCCGTGCCGGGGGTCTTCTTGGCGGCAGCGGCGGCGCCGGCCTCCCCTGAGGCTTCCTGGTCGTCCGTCCGGGCGGCTTCCGGGTCCTTGGCAGCCGCGTCCTTCCTGGCGGGCGCTGCTTCCATCAGCAGCGCCAGCACCTGGCTGCCGTCCTTGGGCCAGGCGAAGCGTTTGACACGCTCCACCACTTCCACTTGGCCCGTGGCGAGGTCCATCACGGCGGCGCCGGCCTTGGGCGCCTCATCGCCCTTCTTCTTGTCCTTCTTGGCCTGATCCAGCGCCGCCCGAGTCGGCTGCACCGCAAACGCCACATAGCGACCGTCGGCGCTGAACACCGGAGCGGTCCCGCGTGGGGAGCGCCATTCGCGGTCATCGGTCAGATGGCGCACCACCAGTTCCCCATCGGCCTCCTGGGCCACCAGGGCATACGCCACCCATTGCCCATCGCGGCTGAGCTGCGTGCCCTGGATGCTGCGCCAGTGGGCATAGACGTCATAAGTCAGCGGACGGGCGGCTGACGTGGGCACGGCAGACACCGCAGCGGCCACGGGTTTCAAGGCCTGGGGCGGTGCCGCCGGTGTGTGGGTGGCGGCATGCAGCCCGGCGGGCACGCTGCCGAACGCCAGGGAGACCGCCAGCAGCTGGGTCCATGGGAACGCCCGGGGCGGCAGGGGTGGCAGGGCGGAGCGCAGGGGCGAACGGGAAGAACGCAGCGAACGCAGCGAACGCGGCAAAAGGGGCATTGAAGTCATGAACCGGGAGCAGGGCCCAAAGGCCGGCGGAGGCGAAGATGGGGCGTTATATCAACCGCCATCGCGCCCGGAACAAAGACATTCCCGGGGTCTTCCGCAGCCTCGGTCGATTGGCGAATCGGGTGTGCGCTCTATAGGGCAGATCGATAACCGGCCGTGCGGTTAATCGGTTTGAAGCAGCAGCTTGCTGAGCCATTGCTGCAACGCGTCGATCTCCTCGCGGCTCACCTCGTGGCCCATGGGGTAGGTCTGCCACTGGACCGGGTAGTTCAGCCGCTGCAGTTCGGCCAGGCTGGCCAAGGCACGCGCGGGCAGCACCACTGGGTCCTCATCACCATGGGCCAGGAAGATCGGCGTGGACGCGTTGGCGGGATGTCGCTCGGCCTCTGTGCTCTCCAGCAGCGGCAGATATCCGGACAGCCCCACCAGCCCGGCCAGCCGGCGTGAGTAGCGCAGCCCGGTGAGCAGCGTCATGGCGCAGCCCTGCGAGAAGCCCATCAGCACCACCCGGTGCGGCGGAATGCCGTGTTCCTGCTCTTCGCGCTCGATCAGCTCCTCGATCAGCGCCTGCGACTGCCGCAAGCCGTCCGCATCTTCCCGCTGACGCAGGTCGCCATGGCGGATGTCATACCAGGCCGGCATGCGCATGCCGCTGTTGATCGTCACCGGGATGACCGGCGCGTTGGGCAATACGAAGCGCAAGCCGCCGCGCGCCAGCACCGGGCTGAGATCCATCGCCTGGCATACCGGCGCCAGATCGTCACCGGACGATCCCAGCCCGTGCAGGACGATCACGCTGAACAGAGGGGTTTCTCGGGTTTGGAGTTCCAGGGTTTCGAGCGGCATGAGAGGCGTCCGGTGGAGAAGAGGGGAATGAATGCGCCCATGCTAGTCCAGTGCGAGGCGGGCGATTCGTTTCGGTCGGTCCCCGTTGCACTGTGTCGCGATGCGCTGCAGTTGATCGCAACGGGGTGGCTGAAATCGTGCCGGTCGGTAGGCTGCGAAGCATCAACGGAAATGAACGGAACGCAGCCCATCCCGGGCTCGCCGACAGACCCGAAGGAGCACACATCATGTCCGCCAGCGAAGAACTCCAACGTCTTGCCGACCTGCATCAGCGCGGTGTGCTGAGCGACGAGGAGTTTGCCCAGGCCAAGTCGCGGGTGTTGGGATCCATCGGCGGCGCCGCGAGCGCCGCCGCCCCTGCGCCGGCCGTGTCGTCCCTGAATGCGTTCCACCGCAGCCGCGACGATCGCTGGCTGGGCGGCGTATGCGGGGGCATTGCCCGCATGAGCGGACTGGCGGCCTGGTTCTGGCGCATCGTGTTTGTGTTGCTGGTGGGCTGTGCGGGGGGCGGATTCCTGCTGTACCTGCTGCTGTGGATCTTTGTGCCGCTTGAAGAGTGAGTCCCGGGCCTGGACTCCGGGAGCGCCCCCACTCAGCGAACGCCCCGGAGCAGATAGGCCGACTCCAGCCAGCGCCGTTCCACCTCGGCGCTGGCCAGGCGCGGTGCCAGATCGTGCCAGGGCACATCCAGCCGCTCCGGGCTAACGATGGAATGCAGCGCGGCGCCCCACACAAACAGATTGCTCAGCGGCCACCAGGGAGCGGCCCACACCAGCCCGGCGGCCACGACGCGGGCGCCCGGCTTGAGGGCCTGCAGCACACGCGTCAGGCCCAGCGGTTGCTGCAAGGCATCGTGGGTGAAGAAAAACAGGGCCGCGTCCGCACTGGCGGGCCGAAGCAGCGTCTCCAGCGGGGCGTCTTCCACGGTGCTGTCCACAAAATCCACCGTGGTGTGCCAGCCCGCAGCGACCGCCCGGCCACGCGCCTGCGCCATCATGGCGGCGCAGGGTTCAATGGCGACGACGCGGCCGGCTTCGCCTACGCCCGCGACCATGCCAGGCAGACTGAGGCCGGTTCCAGCACCCACATCCAGCACCGTCTGGCCCGGTTGCAGGGACAGGGCTCGGATCGCTTCCTGACGCAATGGCGCAACGGCCATCAGTTCGTAGTCATACACCGATGCGCGGCGCGTATACAGCGCTTGCAGTCGCTCCGTCGACAAACTCATGACGTGACCTTGGCGCTTGTGGCGCTTCATGACTGCGGGTGACCGCGCAGCCCCGGTGCCCGAGGGTTTTGTCCGTAAGACCCTAGCTTCGCGGTGCCCACCCCTGCCGTCAAGTGCCTTTGCCGAGCATGCTTCTTCAGAATTTCCCGGGGGCCGCTCATCCCCTGTCACGGATTCGTCACAGCCGGTCGCAAGAATCCCCGCCCATGTATGTCGACCGCATTCTGGGCATGACGCTTGCCCGCTCCCTCCGCCTGCCGCTGGCAGCCTCCGTGCTGGTGCTGACGGGCTTGGTCCATGCCGGATCGGTCGTAGCGGCTGCACCGGCTGCCGAGTCACCCGCTGCAGCCCCTCTGGAACTCAAGTTCTCCCAGTTTTTCCGTCAGCCCATTGGCGACCGTGGCCTGGCCCTGTCCGACACCCTGCTGGCCGCTGAGGGTCGCGAGGTGCGTCTGGTGGGCTACATGGTGGCCCAGGAACAGGCCCGCCCGGGCCGCTTCTGGCTGACTCCCCGGCCGGTGCGCATGAGTGAACATGCCGACGGCGAGGCGGACGACCTGCCGCCTTCCACCGTCACGGTGCAGCTCGCCCCCTCTCAACAGGACCGCCTGGTGGCTCACCAGGATGGACTGCTGGTGCTGACCGGACGCCTGCGCGTGGGCCGTTTCGAGGATGAGTCCGGCCGCGTGTCCTGGGTGCGGCTGGAGTTGCCGCCGGAGGCACTGGCCTCGGCGCCGGGGGGCCTGGCCCGTCCGGCGCAGGAACAGGCGCAGGCCCACGCGCACGCGCACTGAGCGCACCGCCAGTCCGGTTCCTCGGTCCCTCGGTCCCTGCGCTGCCTCACCCTTCGCACCCCGGTCGTTTCGCATCCCCGTCGTTTCGCACAGCGTCCTTTCCTCCCACTCGTCCAGGCCACCCACACCATGAACAAACACCTGCCCACGCTGCTGGCCGCTGCCAGCGCCCTTCTGGGGGCCACTGCGGCCCAGGCCGCCCCCACGGTCACCCGGCTGACCCCTCCGAGCGAGTTGTTTGCCAGTGGTCAGCCAGAGCCGGTGATTGCCCGATTCCTGCCGGGCCAGCGCTTTGACCTGCAAGCCACCATCAAGCCGGACGCTGGCCAGCGCATCACGGCGGCCCGCTTCTTCATTGACGGCAAGCCGGTGACCGCCACGGTGGCACTGCGTGATTGCGCCAGCGGCTGTGTGAAAGGGATCGCTGCGGAGAGCGCCATTGCCACGGTGCGTGCGGTCAGCCTGGACAAGCCCGGTCGCCATGAGCTTCGCATCGAGGCCACCCAGGCGGACGGCCAGGCCGCCACAGCCCGAGGCAATTTCGATGTGATGCCGTTCGCCACGGCCATGGGGCCGAAGGTGAAGAACGTGATCATCCTGCTGGGGGACGGCATGGGCGCCGCCCAGCGCACAGCGGCTCGCATCGTCAAGGGCGGTTATGCCCAGGGCAAGGTCATCACGCCCTTGGCCATGGACAGTTTCCCGGCCACGGCGCTGGTCAAGACGGCCTCGCTGAATTCGGTGGTCACCGATTCCTCCCCGGGCATGACCTCCTACGTGTCGGGCAACAAGAACAACAACAATGAAGAAGGTGTGTTCCCGGACGACACCATCGATGCCTTCGACAATCCGCGCATCGAATACCTGTCCGAATACCTGCATCGCACCGAAGGCAAGGCCCTGGGCATCGTGACCACGGCCGATGTCTTCGACGCCACGCCGGCCGGCAATGCCGTCCACACCAGCAACCGGGGCGCAGGCACCGGTATCGTGGACCAGTTCTTTGACGACCGTGAGCGCACCGGCCTGACGGTGCTGCTGGGCGGTGGCCGCAAGTGGTTCCTGCCGGCCGGCACACCCGGCTCGGAGCGCGCCGAATCCAACGACTACGCCTTCTCCAGCACCGATCCGCACACGGCAGAAATCGTCAAGCGCTGGGGTGTGGCCCCGGGTGCCAAGGACAAGGATCGTGACCTGATCAAGGCCTTCCAGTCGGCAGGCTACCGCTATGCCCCCACCCGCACCGAGCTGGCGGCTGCGGACGGCGCGGACAAGCTGCTGGGCCTGTTCTCCTTCTCCAACATGAATGTGGCGCTGGACAAGATCGACGGACGGCGTGGTGCCAAGAAGGGCATCACCGGCACGGTGGTGGACGACTACGGCTTCCCCGACCAGCCGATGCTCGATGAAATGGCCCGTGCCGCACTGAACACGCTGAAGAAGCAGCCCAAGGGCTTTGTGCTGATGATCGAAGGCGCGTCGATCGACAAGCAGGCGCACAACATGGACACCGAGCGCTGGATGCTGGACACGATCGAGTTCGATCGTGCCGTGCAGGTGGCACAGGACTTCGCCCGTGAGAACGGCGACACGCTGGTGATCGTCACCGCCGACCACGAATGCTCGGGGGCGGCGCTCATTGGCGGCTCGATGCTGAGCGACAAGGCGTTGCAGGAGGCCATCCAGAAAAAGGGCGTGGCCAATCTGCGCGACAAGGTGGTGGGTGTGTATGAAAAGGCCGGCTTCCCGCGTTATCGCCTGGCGGCGGACGGCTATCCGGAAGCCACCGACATCGACTACCGCCTGCTGGTCGGTTACGGTGCCAATGCAGACCGTTATGAAGACTGGCGCACCAACGCCACGCCGCTGCGCGACCCGCAGCAGCCGATGGCCAAGGCCGAGCCGCTGAAGTGGTATCCCCCGGTGCCGAGCGAGCGGGATGACGCCTTTGGGGAGTACCTGGTCACCGGCCAGGTGCCTGGTGAATCCGCCGTGCACACCGCGACCGACATTCCGCTGTCCGCGTTTGGCCCGGGCGCCCTGGCCTTCACCGGTGTGATCGACAACACGGACGTGTTCTTCAAGCTGGCACAGGCCGCCGTGAAGGGCACGACCGCACCCGCAGACACCACCGGCGCCAAGCGCCCCGCACGCGCGGCGCCGGCTGCCCGCTGAGCGGCACAAGCCTGGTAACCCAGGTCCATCCGGAGCGCGGCCTCTGGGCGTTCCGGGTGTCTGGGTGGGCTCAGGGCACGGGACCGCCCAGGGCTCGAATCAACGTAATCCGGTTCTCAATCTCCGACTGGCGGATGCGGATGAGTTCATTGTCCTGAGCAAAGAGGTTGCGCTGCGCATCCAGCTCTTCCAGATAACCCGCATAACCCGCCTCATAACGGTCGTGGGCATATGCCAGGGAGCGCGCCAGCACGTCGCGCCGCTCCATCGCGTAGCGGCGCTGCTCGGCCAACCGATCCAGACCGGCCAGCGCGTTCTCCACCTCGGACAAGGCATTCAGCACACGCGCACGGTAGTTGTAGGCTGCCTGATCCCGCTGGGCGGTGGCCACGTCAAATTGCGCCTGCAGCCGGCCGGCATCGAACAACGGCGCCAGGGCACTCGCCCCGATGGACCACACCCGAATCGGGTCATAGTCCAGCGCGTCGATGTAGAGCTTGCCCGCCGAGGCGCTGAGTGTCACCTGGGGCAGGAATGCACTGCGGCGTGCGGCCAGCGTGGCATCGGTGGCGGCGAGCTGCCGTGCGGCCTGGATGAGGTCCGGGCGACGCTCCAGCAGCGCGGACGGAACGCTGGCGGGCGGCGCTGGCAAGGTCAGCTGATCAAAACCCAGGCCCCGGGGCTGGGCGTGCGCGGTTGCTCCGGCGAGCAGGGCCAGGGCCTGTTCCTGCCGGCGAATGGCGAGCTCCTGCTGGGGAATGGTCTGAGCCACCGAGGCATATTCCGCCTGGGCCTGCGTGAGCTGCAGCTGAGAGATGTAGCCCACCCGTGCCTGGTCCTGCGCCAGTCGCAGCGCCTCCAGGCGTGAGGCCAGTGTGGCGCGGGACAAAGCCAACTGCGCATCCAGCGCCAGCAGCGCAATATAGGACTGCACCGTGGTGGCCGAGACGCTCAGGGCCGCCGCCTGACGTTCCGCCTCGCTGGCTTGCAGCCGCAGTTGCGCCGAGCGCGTCAGGTCGCGGCTGCGGCCCCAGAGGTCGACCTCCCAGCTCGCCGCCACCGTGGGCTGCACCAGATGGCTTTCGGAGATCCCGGTCGACTGCAGCGTGCGGCTGCCTTGAAAGGGCACTTGCAGATTCACGGCCGGGCCTTCGGCGGCGCGGCTGGCATTCAAGGTGGCCCGGGCCTCGTCGAGGCGGGCGCTGGCGAGCAGCAGGTCGCTGTTGTGAACCAGCGCGCGATCCACCAGCTCATCCAGCACCGGGTCCTGGAAGGATTTCCACCAGGGAGCCACCCATGAAGCGGATGGACCTGGTGAAGCTGCGGGCGCGCTCGCGCGAGGTGTTGAGAGAGCGGCGGGGGGTGAAGTTGCCGATGAAGTGGCTTCGGGGGGTGCACTCGGCGCCACCTCGGGCGCATTCCGCCAGGCCTGCGGTACCGCGACCTGTGCAGCACCGGGATGCGGAGGGATCACTGGCGCGCAACCGGTGAGGAATATCCACGGCGTCGCCACGAGGGCCAGCATCGCCGCGCGCGGGTGCGATGCCACGCGCCGCCTCATCGCGACACCTCCGATGCGGGACCCACCGGCGTTGTTGTTCCGCCCGCAGCCTCACTGGCTGCTCCAACCGAAGCTCCACTCGTCGCTCCACTTGCCGCTCCACTCGCAGCTGTATCCACACTCACCACCACCGACATGCCCGGCCGCAGCCGTGAGGCCATCGCCTGGCCCGGATCCAGGGCAATGCGCACCGGCAGCCGCTGCACCACTTTCGTGAAATTGCCCGTCGCGTTGTCCGCCTTGAGCACGCTGAACTCCGAGCCGGTCGCAGGGGCCAGCTGCTGGACATGCCCGGTGAAACGAACGCCCTTCAAGGCATCGGCGCGGAACTGCACCGGCTGCCCCACTTCCATCCTTCCGGTCTGGGTCTCCTTGAAATTCGCCACCACCCACAGCTGCCGAGGGACGAGGAACAACAACTGGGACCCTGCCGTGACGTACTGCCCCAAGCGCACCGACACCTCACTGACCTGCCCGGTCGCTGGCGCCCGCACCACCGTGTTGGACAGATTGATGCGGGCCTGCGCCAGTTGTGCGTCGGCGGCTTCCACTTGCGCCTTGAGACTGGAGCGGCTCACAGACGTTGCCTTGACCCGTTCCTCGCCAATGCGAATGTCCGCGCGGGCCTTCTCCACATTGGCTTGTGCCAGCCGATGGCTGCTGCGCACACGGTCGCGCTCGTTGAGTGACACGGAGCCCCGCTTCGCCAGATCTTCCACCCGCGCCAGCTCTGCGTCCGCCCGTGCGAGCTCGCCCTGGGCGGACGTCAGCGTGGCACGTGAAGCAGACAGGGTGGCCTGGTTCTGCGCCTGGGTCTGTGCAAAGTTTTCCAACTGCGCCGCTGCATTGGCTCGTTGGGCCTGGGCCAGGTCCACGGCGGCGACGTACAGCCGGTCGTCGATGCGCACCAGCGGCTGGCCGGCCCGCACCTCTTCAAAGTCCTTCACCAGCACCTCGACCACGTAGCCGTTCACCTGCGGCGACAGCACGGTCACGGCGCCCCGCACATAGGCGTTGTCGGTGGTTTCCACGCTGCTGTTGAACGGCCCGAGTTCCCAGGCCCGGAGGATGAGTGTGATGCCCACGGCCATCACCACCAGCATCAGCACGATGGCGGTGGTGGAGGCCTTCAGATACTTCGGTGGCGGAGTGGGCCCCGGCGCAGCGGGCGGGGGCGGAGATGCAGGTGCAGGTGCAGCGGCACCGGCAGAGGCTGCGGCATCGGTAGGGGCAGCGGTAGAGGGCGGGTATGCAGTGGGCATGGAGACAGGGGAAGAGAGCGGGGACGACGCCGGCGGAGGCAGTGGCGGCGATGGTGGCGATGGCGCCGGAGACGCAGGGGGCGCGCTGTCCGTGGGCAAGGGCAGCACCGCATTGGCGGTATCGGTCGAGGACGACGCCTGCGCCAATCGCTCGGGTGTTGGCGCGAGTGCTGGCGCGGGTGTTGGTACGGGCGTTGGCGCAGGCGGCCCCTGTTCGTCCGGACGGGGCGGGGAAGGCGGTGGCGTTGGGCTCATGCGGATCAGCTCTGGACAGTCACGGCGGAAGACGGTGGTGCGGTGGAGGATGGAGGCACCTCCACCGGCCCCGGCGGCGGCCGGGTCCCGCGGCCAGCGGCCGTCCGTGCGGCTTCGCGCCGTTGGGCCCAGGCGGTGCGGCCCAGCAAGGCCATCAGCCACAACAGGAAGGCAATGGCGGTCACTGCGCTGAACATGAACACATCGTTGTAGGCGCGGACATTCGACTCCCGCCGTGCCACCTGGGCCAACTGTGCGGCGCCTTGCGCGGCGCGCAGCGTCGGGTCGCCTATCACTCCGGAAAGCGCCGCTCCCTGGGCCGCGATGCGTTGTGACACCAGCGGGTCTGTGCGGTCCAGCGTGGCGACCAGCGAGGCTGAGAATTCATGTTCCCGATGCAGCTGATAGGTGTTCAGCAGCGCCGACCCCATCAACCCGCCCAGGGTCTGGGTGACCGAGAACATCACCGAGAAGGTCACCATGTACGCCGGCCCATTCTTGAGCGCCTGGCCAATGCCAATCAGCATCAACGGCCCCATGAACATCCCGGCCCCCACGGACAGCAGGAACTGGCTCAGATAGAAGTCCTGCGGCCGGTCCAGGCTGGTGCGGTGATGGTCCATCAGCCCAGCCACCGCAAACAGCACGATGGACACCAGGATCTGCGGGAGCAGCGTCTTGGGTGTGAAGGTGATGGAGCAGCCCAGCATGCCGATCACCATGCCGGCCAGCACCACGGCAAACAGCGGTTGCAACTGGTCCGGCCCCATGCCCTGTGCGCGCAGGAAGTTCACGGCGCCCACCGATTGTTCCGTCGTCAGAAAACGCAGGATGAGTGCGCCCAGCACAAAACGCAGCGTGGCGTCGTTGGCGAACCATCGGGTCTGGATCAATGGATTCAATCGGTGATGCTCGATCAGCACCGCCACCGTCACCAGCACCAGAGCCGCCACCAGCAACCAGGCCAGCCACGGCGTGTCCAGCCACCAGTGCAAATAACCTTGCACCAGCACCGCCACCACCATGGCCACGGCCGGGGCCATCAGGCCGAAGGTGAGGAAGTCGAGTTTCTCGAAGACCCGGGTTTGCATACCCGGTGGCAACTTGAGCATCACCACCGCTGCGAAGCTGCACAGCGCCAGCCCGGTTTCAAAGAGATAGAGGTTGTGCCACGAGCCGGCCCCCTGGTTCAGCAAGGCCGGCGACACCACCCAGGCCAACGGCGCTGCCAATTGCCCGATGCCGACGCCGATCACCAGCATCTTGCCGGTGTGGGTGCGTGGCATGCTTTGCAGCATGTAGAGCAGGCACAAGGTGCTGCAGGCAGCTCCGGCCAGGCCGCTGGCGGCGCGCACCATCAAAGTGGTGGCAAACCCTCCCACCGCCAGATGCAGCAGGGCCAGCATGGCGTAGATGCCCAGCCCCACCTCGGCGAACCAGCGCATGCCGAACTGCTGCCGACATTTGAAGACCAGCAGGTTGGCCGTCACGTTCACCATCACATACGCGGCGGACAGCCATGCGCCCTCGCTTGGGGTCAGCCCCAACTGTCCCTGCAGCAGCGGCAGGTTGGCGGTGACCAGGCCGCTGCCCAGTGCACCGGTGATGCCCACCAACACGGCCACCAGCGCATAGGCGGCCCGACGCCACGGCGGATGCCAGGGCATGGAAGGCGAGCCCGGCATGCTGGGTTTTTCATGCTCCTGCCAATCCGGAATCGGCTTGAGCAGCGGTGGCGCAGCCGGCAAGGGCTGCGGCTGCTGCTGCTGCTGCTGCTGCTGCTGCTGCTGCTGAGCGGAAGCCGAGAAGGGGGGCGCAGGTGACGGGGGCACGGATCCTCCCTGTGTGGAGTGCCAGGACTTGCGCCGGCACCAGGGCAAGCGATGGGCCCATTATTCGTAAGCCGGACACGCCTGCAAGCCCCAGGAAGGGTGAGGGATGGCCCGGCTGGCCTATGGGCTGTGTCCGCCAGCGGGTGGCAGCCATTGCGCCGCTGCACGGACCAGGCAGACCGCAGATGCCCCGGCGCGCCAGGCGGCCTGCACCTGCGCCTCCTCCAGAAGCCCGCCGATGCCCACCACCGGCCGGCCCGCCATGCGGGCCCACCAGGCCAACTGGGCCAGGCCCTGGGGTTGCCACGGCATGTCCTTGGTCGTTGTGGGCCACAGCGGACCACAGGCGATGTAGCTGGGGCGCAACGCCCGGGCACGGCACAGTTCCCACAGACTGTGGCTGGACAGGCCCAGCCTCAGTTGGTGATGGCGCAGAGCGGTCAGCAGTTGCAGACGTTCGCTCGATGTGAGCGCTGCCCAATCCTCCTGGCCCAGGTGCAAGGCGGTGGCGCCTTCCTCCAGCGCCAGGCGCCAGTGGTCGTTGATCCACAGCGTGGCCGAGGTGCCATGGACCGCGCTGATGGCCTGACGGATGCTTTGGCGAAGCTGAGCCTCATTGGTACTGCCGTCTCTGTCTCTGTCTCTGTCTCTGTCGTTGGCATTGGCATTGGCATTGGCATTGGCATCTCCATCCGCGTCTGCATCTACGTCTACGTCTACGTCTGCATCTGCATCTGCATCTGCATCGGAGAGACCGCCTGGCCCCTTGCGGCCACCGGCCACGCGCACCTGTTTGATGCGCAGCTGCACATGAGCAAATGCACCGGATTGGGCATAGACCGCGGTCTGGCCGGGATCGTCGGTGATGGCATACAGCCCGCGAGCGAAGCTGACGGCTGCAGCGTCCTCGGTTGCTTCCTCTGCAGCGTTTGGCCGCAACGCCCGGGCCCACTGTGCCAGCAGTGCTTCGGTCAGCACCGCTTCATCCGCCTGGGACATGACGGGCATCGCCGCCGCGTCCGACACAAATGACGCGCAAGGCCGCAGCGGGCCTGCACCTGCCCCGGCGGCATGGCCATGGCGCAGGGCGGTCCAGGTGAGCATCTTGGCCAGCACCACGGCATCCGGCAGCGGGAACCCCCGCGCCAGCGCAGCCGCAGCAGCCGTCGCGAAGGTACAGCCGGAGCCGTGGTGATGCAGCGGATGCCCTGGCACAGGCGCCAGACGCGGCAGTGCCATCCAGCCCGTGGCCAACGGCGAATCCAGCCAATCAAGGGCCAGCGCCGTTCCGGCGGACAGATCGTCGCCGCCGGTGATGCAGACCGCCTGAGCGCCCAAGCGGCGCAGCCGGCAGGCCAGCTCCGGCACGGTGCATTGCCCGGGATGAACGCCCAACAGTCGCTCTGCCTCCCGTCGGTTTGGTGTCACCAGCGTGGCTTGTGGCAGTACTTGATGGCGATAGGCCGCCAGCAAGGCGTCATCGCAAAAGGCGGCACCACCCGCCGTGGCGCCCAGCACCGGGTCCACCACCAGCAGCGCATCGCCCCGCTGCGCCAGCAGCACGTCCACCGCAGTGGCGCTGGCGAGCAAGCCGGTCTTGATCACCCGGGCGGGCAGGTCAGCGCGCAGGGCCTGCAACTGGCCGCGCAAGGTGGCGGCCTCCACGGGATACACCCCCTGCACCCCCAACGAGTTCTGCGCCGTGACGGCGGCCACCACCGTGCACAGATGCACACCCATCGCAGCGGCTGCGCGCGTGTCTGCGGCGAGCCCGGCGCCGCCGCCGCTATCGGTGCCGGCCACACTCCAGATCACCGGTGGCTCGGCCGCCTCCGTCCAGGCGGGCAACACCTCCTGCCAAGGGTCCACGGCGGGCGACCACGGGGAGGGCAGACAGGGATGAGGCACCCGGATCATCAGGCCTCCCCCAGCAGGAAGGCGTGGCCACTCACCGGTGTGCTGGCCACGGCCATGGATTGCGGCGCCATCAGACCCGCACACCAGGCGTTCCGGCCGGCCTGAACAGCGTCGCGGAACGCGCCGGCCATGGCGACCGGCTCCCGCGCCTGTGCCACCGCGCTGTTGAGCAGCACCGCGTCATATCCCAGCTCCATGGCCTGGGCGGCCTGGGACGGGGCGCCGATGCCGGCATCCACCACCAGCACGGTGTCGGGCAGGCGCTCGCGCAAGGTGCGCAGCCCTGCCAGATGCAGCAGGCCCTGGCCGGAACCGATGGGCGCCCCCCAGGGCATCAACAACGGGCAGCCGGCATCCAGCAACCGACGGCCCATCACCAGGTCTTCGGTGCAGTAGGGAAACACGACAAATCCGTCCCGCACCAGCTCGCGGGCAGCCACCAGCAGTTCAATGGGGTCGGGCTGCAGCGTGTGGTCATCACCGACCACTTCCAGCTTGATCCATGGTGTCTCGTACAGCTCGCGGGCCATGTGCGCCAGGGCCACGGCTTCCCGTGCACTGCGGCAGCCAGCGGTGTTGGGCAGCAACCGTGCGCCGCGTGCGCGGGCATCGGCCAGGGCGTGCGCCAAGGCGCCGTTGTCGCCTTGCAGTGTGCGCTTGAGGCCGACGGTGATCACCTCGCTCCCGGAAGCCTGGATCGCATCGCGCAGCACCTGCGGGCTGGGGTAGCCGGCCGTGCCCAGAAAAAAGCGGCTGTTCAGCGTGGTGTCACCGATCAC
Organism: Roseateles sp. SL47; assembly: GCF_026625885.1. Lineage (NCBI taxonomy): Bacteria > Pseudomonadati > Pseudomonadota > Betaproteobacteria > Burkholderiales > Sphaerotilaceae > Roseateles > Roseateles sp. SL47. The sequence continues at coordinate 1,895,557 of NZ_CP113068.1, forward strand.
CAGCGGGTCGGGTCGGGATGGATACATGTCAGCCTCCCACGATGGGTTGAAAGAGCAGCACCTGGTCACCGTCGCAGAGCGGTGTGTCGGCGCGCGCGGCGCGGGGCACAAAGCGGCCGTTGAGTGCGGTGGCCACGCTGGTCGGCGGCATGGCCTCCCGCGCGAGGACATCAAACAGGGTGCTGCCTGCGGGCAACTGCAAGGGCCGGTCGTCCAGGCGGATGGTGATGGTGGAAGAGGTCATGGGGAGGGTTCGGGAAAGAGAGGGGACGATGACGGTGAGCTGCCCAACGACTCAGTGGACTTGATGAGAGTGGCCAGGCCTGTGATCCCCCCAAGCCCAGCAAGCCCAGCAAATGGCGCGGCATTCGCCAAGTGCGCCGTATTCGCCACTTGCGCCCCGTGCGCCACCTGCGCCACCTGCGCCCCGTGCGCCACCTGCGCCACCTGCGCCACCTGCGCCAATCCGGCCTCATCGAGCAATTGCTCCACCAGCGCGGGCGCCAGCAGCCACCCATGGCGATACAGCCCATTGAGTCGCAGCAGACCCGGCTCGCATTCGGCGCGTGGCAGGTTGTCCGGCAAGGCCGGTCGCAGATGACGGTCCAGCCGCACGATGCGGGCTTCCGCCAGCGCCGGCAGCACGCTGTGTGCGGCAGCCATCAGCTCCACGGCGGATCGCAAGGACACGGGGCTGCGATCTTCACTCTCGATTTCGCTGGCGCCCACCGCCACCTCGTCCGGCGTGCGAGGCACGAGGTAGACCCGATGGCGCGGATGCAGCAGGCGCACGGGCCGCGCCAACCCATGCGACGGTAGCGACAGGGTGACGATTTCGCCCCGCACACCGCGCACCGGCAGCGCAGGGGCGGCGCCCAGCCCGCGGGTGTCGATGGCCCAGTCGGCATGCAGACAGGCTCCGTTTTCCAGCTCGACCACGCCAGGCCGTACGGCGGCAGCGGGGCTGTTCCAGCACCACACCACGGGCTGCGACAGGGGAGCCGTCGTCACGTTCACCGTCGCCTCATACAGCGCCTCCATCGCCGCCACCGGAGCAATCAGGCCCTCGTCCGCCAGCAACCAGCCCTGCAGGCCCGGCGCCAGTGCCGGTTCGAGCGCCTGCAACCGCGCCTCCTCCAGCCGTTGCGCCCCTGGAACCACCGCCAGCACGCGTTGCGCAGTGCCCAGGTCACCCCGATGTGCCAGCAGCAGGCTGCCTTCGCGCCGGAAGGGTACTGCAGCCGGCGCCAGCGCCGCGACGATCCCCTGCCACAGCTGCAGCGAGCGCCATCCCCAGGCGGCTACCTGCGGGCCGCCCTGTTCCTGCTCCGCCAGCGGGCTGAGCATGCCGGCCGCACTGAAGGCCGCCGGCCCGGTGGCGTCAAAGCGGGTGAACGGCCCGGCGGCCGCGTCCACCACCGTCACCGCATGACCGGCACGCGCCAGCGCCCAGGCGAAGAGGCGGCCGGCCAGGCCGGCCCCTGCGATCGCGATCCTGGCCATGGCTCAGGCCGGCTGGATGGGGATGTACAGCTCGCTGCCAGCGGCGCGGAATTCCGCGCTCTTGGCCTTCATGCCGTCTCTGGCCGCAGCCGCTGCATCGGTTGCATCGGATGCATTGGCAGCATCGGCGCCAGCGGGCCCCCGGTCAAGGTGGCCTGCCAGTTCCCCCTGCCCCGGTTCGTCGGCCGCCAGACGCGCGCTGTAATCCCGGACGTCCTGGGTGATCTTCATCGAGCAGAACTTCGGCCCGCACATCGAGCAGAAATGCGCCACCTTGGCACTGTCCTTCGGTAGCGTCTCGTCGTGGAATTCCCGCGCGGTTTCCGGGTCGAGTCCGAGGTTGAACTGGTCTTCCCAACGGAACTCGAACCGCGCTTTCGACAAGGCGTCATCGCGGGCGCGTGCCGCCGGGTGGCCCTTGGCAATGTCCGCCGCATGGGCCGCGATGCGATAGGCCATGAGGCCCTGCTTGACGTCGTCCCGGTCGGGCAGGCCCAGGTGTTCCTTGGGGGTCACGTAGCAGAGCATGGCGCAGCCGAACCAGCCGATCATGGCCGCACCGATGCCGCTGGTGATGTGGTCGTAGCCCGGGGCGATGTCGGTGGTCAGCGGGCCCAGGGTGTAGAACGGCGCTTCATCGCAGTGCTTGAGCTGCTCGGTCATGTTGGCCTGGATCATGTGCATCGGCACATGGCCGGGGCCTTCGATCATGGTCTGCACATCGTGCTTCCAGGCGATCTTGGTCAGCTCGCCCAAGGTGCGCAGCTCGGCAAACTGGGCTTCGTCATTGGCATCGGCGAGCGAGCCCGGACGCAGGCCGTCGCCCAGCGAGAAGCTGACGTCGTAGGCCTTCATGATCTCGCAGATGTCTTCGAAGTGCGTGTAGAGGAAGTTCTCGCGGTGATGCGCAATGCACCACTTGGCCAGGATGGAGCCGCCCCGGGAGACGATGCCGGTGCGGCGTTTCACCGTCATGGGCACAAACGGAAGCCGCACGCCGGCATGGATGGTGAAGTAGTCCACCCCTTGCTCCGCCTGCTCGATCAGCGTGTCCCGGAAGAGTTCCCAGGTCAGGTCCTCGGCGACGCCGCCCACCTTCTCCAGCGCCTGGTAGATGGGCACGGTGCCGATGGGAACGGGGCTGTTGCGGAGGATCCAGTCGCGGGTGGTGTGGATGTTGCGGCCGGTGGAGAGGTCCATGACGGTGTCCGCACCCCAGCGGGTGGCCCAGACCAGTTTTTCGACCTCTTCCTCAATGCCCGAGCTCACGGCCGAGTTGCCGATGTTGGCATTGACCTTCACCAGGAAGTTGCGGCCGATGATCATCGGCTCCAGCTCCGGATGGTTGATGTTGGCCGGCAGGATGGCGCGGCCCCGGGCAATTTCGTCGCGCACGAATTCCGGGGTGATGAAGCCCGGGATGCTGGCACCCAGGCCCTGACCGCGCAGGCGGTCTTCGCGCTCGGCGTCGGCGCGGTATTCCTTCATCCAGGCGCGGCGGCCGTTTTCGCGGAGGGCCACGTACTCCATCTCGGCGGTGATGATGCCGCGCCGCGCATAGTGCATCTGGGTGACGTTGCCACCGCTGCGAGCGCGCCGCGGCGTGCGGGTCAGCGCGTCGGTCTGCGCTCGCAACGCGTGCTGCTGCGCGGCTTCGCGCAGGCCGTCATCAAACAGTTGGATGGGCCGGCCGGTGTAGGGCTCGGTGTCTGCCCGAGCCTCGATCCAGGCCGTGCGTGGCGTCGGCAGGCCCTGGCGCACGTCGGTGGCCTGGGCCGGGTCGGTGTAGGGCCCCGAGGTGTCATAGACCGCGATGCGCTCGCCGTTGGTCAACTGAATGTCACGCAGTGGCACCCGCAGTTGCGGATGCAGCACACCCGGCTCATACGTCTTGCTGGACGCCGGCAGCGGCGCACGGCTGGCGGCCAGGCGCTGGTGGACATCCGGCAGGGACGGCTCTGCAGGCGGTTGTGGAGCGGGGTCGGACTGCGGGTGCAGCGCGGCCAGGGACGACGAGGACGGGGGGTGCGACATCAGGCTTCTCCGGTAGGGCACCGGAGGCTGGGCCTGAAGCGGGACGCGGGCGCGATCGAACAGGACCCGGCAGCGCATGGGCGCATGGGCGGGCGCCCGCTCCTGGGAAGGAGGGGGCCCTGCATGGCCACCACAAGGGCGCGAGGGGCAGGCTCTTCTTACGCCGGTACGAACCGGATCAAGTTCAGCGGGTCCATGGCTTCTTCGCCATGTCTCAGCCCGTGCCGCGATATGCGGCCCAGGGCTCCCCGGAGCAGGCTTGCAGTATAGAAGGCTTCCGCGCCGCCGCGTGCCCGTCGCCGGTCGCCCCAAACCGTTGCGAGGTGCACCTTGCTTGCGCGTCTTGAATCCTAGGGATTGCCGTTCGTCGGATGGTGGCGTGATTTTTCCTACGACTGCGGCAAAGAGGGCACAAACCTCGGGCAAATACCGAGGAAGAGTCTCAGGGGTGACTTCTTACACTTTGTCGCTACTGGCTGCGGATGTGCTTACAAATAACAGCGGCATTGCTTCGAGAGGGTGGGAATCATGTTCAGTCGTTCTCGCAGGGTCGTCGGACCCATCTGTCTGTCGGTGTGCTTGATGCTGGCGGGTGGGAGCGTGCATGCGCAGTCGACCGGTGCCAGCGCGCCCGGTGCGGCCGGCGCGGCGGCGGCCGATCCCAAGGCACAGCCCTTGAGCGATGTCGAGCGCGCCAAGCGCGATGCCGACAAGGTCTTCCAGTGGATCAAGTTCCACGCCGAGAAGGGGGAGACCAAGAAGGTCGAGAAGCCCGACAAGCCCGACAAGCCCGAGAAGCACGAGAGCAAGCCGGAGTCCAGGCCTCAGCCGCAACCGCAGCCGCAATTGGCCAAGGCGGCAGCACCGGTGCCGAGCAAGAAGGTGGAGCCCGACAGCGACAGCCGCCCGGTGGCGAGTGCTGCCCCGGCGGATGCGGCGTCCGCGCGCAACACCGCCCTCACCACCACCGCCGCGCCATCGGTGCCGACCCCACCCGCCTTCACCGGACGGATTCCCGAGGTGGTGGCCATGGCTGCCCCGGCCACCGCGCCCACGGTTGGCACGCCCGCCGCACCGGCCCAGCAGCCGGAGCCGGAACCCGCGCCGCTGCCGGAGGAAGACACACCCTTGCGCCTGATCAGCAAGGTGGATCCGGAATACCCCCGTGCGCTGTTGTCGCAGCAGCGCAATGGCGCGGTGTTGGTGAAGTTTGTCGTTCAGACGGATGGCTCGGTCGATGCGGTGGAGGCGATCAAGTCGCCGGACCGCAAGCTCAGCGCAGCCGCCGTGACGGCGGTGAAGCAATGGCGTTTCGCGCCAGTGAACAAGCCTCGGGCGGTCAGCGTCGAAATCGGCTTCCAGATGGAGTGACCGACGCGTGCGCCTGGATGCATCCCGCCATCAGCGCTTGAACATCTCGGACTGATCCAGCGGCGACAGCGTCGCCGCCATTGCATCCAGAAACAGCCGGGTGCGTAGCGGCATCAGGCGCCGCTGCGGAAACACGGCCCAGCAGGTGCTGGGCTCTGCACACCATTGCGGCAGCACGCGCACCAGTTCACCGCGGTCCACAAAGGTCTGTGCGTACTGATTGCCCACCCAGGTGATCCCCAGGCCGTCGCGGGCCATCTGCAGGAGCATGTCGGGTGCATTGGCCAGGGTGCGCTGGTCCGGCACACCGACCCAGCTGCGCTGCTCAACGGGCGTCCCGTCGTGCAAGCCGAACAGCCGCCAGGGCAGCGGGTCACCGCCGCGGCTGAGGATCATCAGCCCATGCATGCTGATCAGCCCTTCCGGCATTTGCGGCTCGCCATGACGCTGCAGATACGCGGGGGCGGCATACAGGCCGCTGCCAAACATCGCCAGGCGGCGGGCCGCGAGCTGGCTGTCTGCAGGCAACTCGCCCATGCGCACCGCGATGTCGAAGCCTTCGGCGATCAGGTCCACCCGCCGCGGTGAAAGATCCAGCTCCAGTTGCACCTCCGGATAGTCCCGCACGAACCGGCTGAGCATGGGCTTGAGCATCTGGTGCGCAAAGTCCGCAGGCATCGACACGCGCAGACGCCCGGTGGGCCGCTGCTGGCGGTGCAGCGCAAGCGCCAGGGCGCCGTCCACCTCGCCGGCCAGGGCGCGGGCATGGTCCAGCACCCCCTGGCCGAAGTCCGTCAGCGTCAGCCGACGCGTGCTTCGCTGCAGCAACTTCTCGCCCAGGCGCTCCTCCAGGGCCGCGATCCGGCGGGAGACCGTGGACTTGGGCAGATGCAGCCGCTCCGCCGCCCGGCTGAAGCTGCCAGCCTCCATCACGCGTGCAAACACCAGCAGGTCGTCAGCATCCAGACTCATGGCGTCGGTGGGCCGCTGGGGCCGATTGTTCGTGTAGTGGAACAATCTTATCCAAACCGAAGGCTTCTGGTGCTCCGGGGTTCTCAATACAGTGAAGCCATTCCCTCACACCCTGATGCAACCGGAGAGATCACCATGAACATTCTGCAAATCAATTCCAGCGCCCGCCGCCTGCATGACGGCCAAGGTTCCGTGTCCACCCTGCTGGCCAACGAAGTGGTGGCCGGCCTGCTGGCCCGCGACCCTGGTGCCAAGGCCACCGTGCACGACCTGGCGGCCAATCCGCTGCCCCCGATGGACGAAGCCACGCTCGGCGCCCTGTTCACCCCGGGCGAGCAACGCAGCACCGACCAACAGGCCCGTGTCGCGCTGAACGACAGCCTGATCGGCGAACTGCAGGCCGCTGATGTGGTGGTGCTGGCCGCCCCGATGATCAACTTCGGCGTGAGCTCGCAGCTGAAGAACTGGATCGACGCCGTGGCCCGCGCTGGTGTCACCTTCCGCTACGGCGCCAATGGCCCCGAAGGCCTGGTGACCGGCAAGAAGGTGATCGTGGTCACCACCCGTGGCGGTGTGCACCGCGGCCAGCCGACCGACAATGTGGTGCCCTACCTGAAGGTCACGCTGGGCTTCCTGGGCATGACCGATGTGGACTTCATCTACGCCGAAGGCCTGAACATGGGGCCGGAAGCCACGGCCCAAGGCCTGGCAGCCGCCCGTACCGACATTGCCGCCGTACTGGGCTGAACCCTGACCCCTCCACGCTGAACGAAAGGAACTCTCATGTCTGCCGTTGTTTCCCCGGTCTCCACCATTGCGACACCTCGTCAGGTCGAGCGCCTGGTGCAGGGGATGGCCACCAGCGATGGGGCGGGCGTCAAGCTCACCCGTGTGCTGACCCATGACCTGCAGCGGCGGCTGGATCCTTTCCTGATGCTGGACGCGTTTGGCACGGACAACGCCGACGACTACATCGCCGGCTTCCCCGACCATCCACACCGCGGCTTCGAAACCGTGACCTACATGCTGGAAGGCCAGATGCGGCATCGCGATTCGGCCGGCAATGAAGGCCTGCTGGGCAGTGGCGGCGTGCAATGGATGACGGCTGGCCGCGGTGTGATCCACTCGGAACTGCCGGAGCAGCAGGAAGGCCGCATGGAAGGCTTCCAGCTGTGGCTCAACCTGCCCGGCCGCGACAAGATGCGCGACCCCTGGTATCGCGACATTCCCAGTGCCGAGATTCCGGAGGTGTCCTTGCCCGGTGGCACGGTGCGGGTGATTGCCGGCAGCAGCCACGGCGTGGACGGTGCGATGCAACGTGACACGACCGAACCGCTGTATCTGGACATCCACCTGCAACCCGGCACGCCGATCGAGCAGGCGATTCCGGCGGGCCACAACGCCTTCCTGTATGTCTATCGCGGCGATGTGCGCTTCGAGACTGGCTGCAAGGTGCCGGCCGGCCGCATGGCCATCCTGGCCAACACGGCGGGCGCCGACGGCGTGCGGTTTGATGCGGGTGAGGAAGGGGCCCGTCTCATCCTCATCGCGGGCAAGCCGCTGAACGAGCCGATTGCCCAGTACGGCCCGTTTGTGATGAACACCGAAGGGGAACTGCTCCAGGCCGTGCGGGATTTCCAGGCGGGTCGCTTCGCCTGAACTCCTTCGGGCGCCGTCCGACTGAAGGACTTTTGGTGCTTCAGGAGGGCGGCTCATGGCGTTTCCCATCTCACGGGGTGTACCGTGCGGGCCCGGGCAGGAGGCTCAGATCCACGGCGGGTCCGTCGGGGGCCCTGCGGTGTCCGGCGCCCGTAGCGGCGTGAGTCAGGAGCTTGTGTCGCAGGCCTTGTTGCCCAGCGCCTGCCTGGAGGGCAGAACGAGCTTCGCCACCGTCCAGCACACCCCTTTGGCGGAGACGGCCCGCCAGGAGCTCCACGTCGCGCTACGGGTGCTGGGTGAAGACCTGCGGGACGTTGATGAGAACGGTGACCTGGCGCAGGCGCTGGCTGATTTGCCGGCGCAGCTGCAGCGTATGCCGGATCAGCAGACCCAGATGCTGGGGCATGGCAAACGCTGGCTGACCCTGCTGCTGCGCGCGCTGCATGGGCCCAGCCCGCCGGACCTCGTCATCCGTCGGCAGATCTGCCGTCAAGTGGCAAGGGACCTTCATGGCCCCGACGCTGGCGCGGCGAAGGCCTTTGGCGAGGCGTTGACCCATGTGCGCGACAGCGCGCCCGGGGGGGCGCAGGTCAAGGGTCTGCGGGACCAACTGCATGAATACACCCTGGCCGCGTTCCTGTCGTCCCAAAGCGGCCAGCCACGCGCCAACACCCCCGCCGATTCGCAGCGCATCCAGGCCATGCGCTCGGCCTTCGGCTTTGGCCCAGGTGCCGGGCCGCGCCGCGAGCTGTTGCCCCGAGTGAACGTCGAGGAACTGAATGCCGCTGCGGAGTGGCTGGAGCGGCAACAGGCGCCGATGCTTTTTCTCTGTGCCCATCAGCTGCTCAAGCGCTTCAACGCCAGCTACAGCGCGATCTTTGACCAATCGCCGCCCCTGGGGCCGGTCCTGTCGCCGGTGGAGGAGGGGCAAGTGAAGACGGTCCTGACGTCCTTGGAGCAGGCCTTGCGGTTCAACCTGTCCTCCTACCTGCAGTCCGCCCTGCCCACAGGGGCGCGGCTCTGGCATCTCGACGATGCCAGCCACGTCCAGGAAAGAATCCGGGAGGCCTTGCCGGAACTCGCGGCCGCCTATGCTTCCTCGCATCAGACGTCACCGCGCACGCCGCAACCCGGCTCGCCCAGGCGTTCACCCCCTGAAGGGGACGCCATGGCCACGCTGGCGCCGCCGGGAGACAGCTCCTCCTCCCCCACCACCTCCTCCCCCACCTCCTCCGATTCCGACAACAACGCCGTGCCGGAGCTGACGCCCCGGGCACCGCATCAGGACAGCCGCTCCGGCGCCGCTGGGGTCTTGAGCGGAGGAACGGGCGGGGCCAGCAGCCGAGGGCCGTCGTAACCCCGGACGGCGCCGAACACGCCCCCGTCCTCCTGCTGGTTCCATTCCGCCGCATAACCGTCCATCTCTTCCCGGGAGCGGCCGACAAAGTTCCACCAGAGCAACACCGGCTCCGGGAACGGAGGACCACCCAACAGGAGGGCACGGCTGCGACCGCCGCCGCTGAGCAGTTTCAGCGAGCGACTGCCCGGGGCGATGTAGAGCAACTGGCCGGGCGTGCTCAGGCCGGTGTCTTCATCGCTGACCTTCACGGCCAGGTCGCCCTCCAGCACCATCAGCCCGTATTCATGGTCCGGATGCAGCAGCAGCTCGGTGTCGGCGGCCTGGTCGGCGCTGAGGTCCATGCCTAGCAGCGGGGTGTGGCTGGGTACCGGGGACCGATGGCCGCCGAATTCGCCCATCAGCAGCATGGTGTCAAAACCGCCGGAGGCAAAACGGGGCAGGGACGGGAAATGCTCAAACGCGGGGGGCCCGTGGCGGACCGCATCGGGCAACGCAATCCACAACTGCGCGAGTTGCAGCCGCGACGTCAGCGACTCTTCAGAGTGGCTGATGCCGCGTCCCGCCGTCATCAGATTGACCTGGCCCGGTCGCAGTACCTGCTCGGAGCCGAGGCTGTCGCGATGCAGGATCTCCCCCTCGATCAACCAGCTGAAGGTCTGCAGGCCGGTGTGGGGATGGGGACCCACACGCATTGGGAGGTCCGGCGCCAGGTCGGCCGGTCCGGCATGGTCCAGGAAGCACCAGGCGCCCACCATGCGGTGCTTGGACGTGGGCAGGGCGCGGCGGATGGTCAGGCCGCCCACATCGCCCAGATGGGCCTGCAGACGCTCCCAGCGGGCGGGCGCGAAATCGGGGTCGAGGCTCATGGGGAGGCTCCTTGGGCAAGGTCGTCAAGAATAGGACAGTCGGGCCGGTCGTCGCCGTGGCAACAATCGGCCAGTTCGGAGAGGCTGCGCCGCATCGCCTGCATCTCGGCCATGCGGCGGTCCAGGTCGGCGATGTGCGCCTGGGCAATCCGCTTCACCTGCGCGCTGGCCCGTCGGCGGTTTTGCCACAAGGCCAGCAACTCGGCGATCTCGGCGATGGAGAAGCCCAGGTCGCGTGCGCGGCGGATGAACCGCAGCAGATGAACTTCCCGCTCGCCGTAGAGGCGATAGCCGGCTTCCGTCCGGGCGACGGGGGGCAGCAGCCCCAGTTGCTCATAGTGGCGCAGCATCTTGGCAGAGACGCCAGAGCGTTCCGCCGCTTCCTTGATGGTCCAGGTGGCGGGCTTATTCATCGGCGCTGGGGGTGGTGGGTCTTGGGCGGGCGTTCACGGTGCGCGCTCATGAGTGAGGGTCACTGAGGGGCGCCTGCGGATGAGCGTTTGCTGATGTGGCGCCTGCAAGCGGTACAGGTTTCCAGCGCTTGAGCAACAGCGCATTGCCCAGCACCGACACGCTGGACAGGGCCATGGCCGCGCCTGCCACCACCGGGCTCAGCAGGCCCAGCGCGGCCAGCGGGATGCCCAGCAGGTTGTAGACAAAGGCCCAGAACAGGTTTTGCCGGATCTTGCGCACCGTCGCCCGGGAGATGCCAATGGCCTGCGCCACCAGCAGCGGGTCCCCGTGCATCAGGGTGATGCCGGCGGTTTCCATGGCCACGTCGGTGCCGCTGCCCATGGCCATGCCCACATCGGCGGCCGCCAGCGCCGGAGCATCGTTGATTCCGTCGCCCACCATGGCCACATGGGCCCCGCCGGCTCGCAGGTCGGCCACGCGCTGGGCCTTGTCTTCCGGCATCAGCTCGGCCTGCACGTCGTCCAGTCCCAACCAGTGGGCCACCGTTGTGGCTGCCGCCTGGTTGTCTCCAGTGAGCATGACGGTGCGCAGCCCCATGTCTCGCAATTGCTGAACGGCGGCGACAGCGCTTGGCTTGATGCGGTCTCCGAAGGCCAGCAGGGCCAGTGGCAGAGGGGCCTCGCCCGCGCGGCGCTGCGCCAGCCATGACACGGTCATGCCTTCCGCGTGGGCGCCGGCGGCTTGAGGGGCCAGCCAATCGGGCGCCACGCCCTCGGCCACCAGCCAGCGGGCACTCCCCAGCATCAGGTCACGGCCTTCCACCTGGGCCTCAATGCCGCGCCCCGCCACCGCACGGGTGCCTTGCGCCGCCAGAGGCGGCAGCGCACGGGCCTCTGCGGCCGCCCGTACCGCGCGGCCCAGCGGATGTTCACTGCCTTGTTGCAGCGCTGCGGCGAGTTGCAGGGCATGGGCCTCGTCCATGCCGTGGAAGGGCCGTAGGGTCTGCAGATGCGGCCGGCCCTCGGTCAGGGTGCCGGTTTTGTCGAACACCACGGTGGTGACAGCGCGGGCCTGTTCCAGTGCCTCTGCATCCTTGATGAGCAGGCCGTGGCGGGCCGCCACGCCGGTGCCCACCATGATCGCCGCAGGCGTAGCCAGGCCCAGGGCACACGGGCAGGCAATCACAAGAACCGCCACCGCATGGATCAGCGCCTGCGACCAATCGCCCTGAAGAACGCCCCACGCTAGCCAGGTGAGCACCGCCACCACCAGCACCACGGGCACAAACACGGCGCTGACCTGATCCACCAGACGCTGGATCGGCGCCTTGCGGGCCTGCGCCTGTTCCACCAGCCGCACGATGCGGGAGAGGGTGGATTCCGCGCCCAGCGCCGAGACCGAGACCAGCAGCAGCCCTTCGCCGTTGACCGACCCGCCCACCACACGGTCCCCCGGGCCACGTGCCATCGGCAGGCTCTCGCCGCTGATCATGGATTCATCGACCAGGCTCTGGCCTTCGGAAATGCGCCCGTCCGCAGGCAGCCGTTCCCCGGGGCGGACCACCAGCAGATCCCCCAGCCGCAACTGGGCCAGCGGGAGGTCCAGCTCCTGACCGTCACGGCGCACACGGGCCGTGTCCGGGCGCAGGGCCTTGAGGGCCGCCAGAGCGCCCAGCGTCTGCCGCCGGGCCCGCGCCTCCAGCCACTTGCCCAGCAGCACCAGCGTGATGACGGCGGCTGACGATTCGAAATACAGCGGCGCATGGGGGCCTGCCGCCAGCAGCCCGTAGACGCTGAGCCCATAAGCGGCGCTGGTGCCCAGGGCTACCAGCAGGTCCATGTTGCCGCTGCGGTCCTTGAGTGCCGCCCACCCGGCCCGGTAGAAGCGCGCACCCAGCCAGAACTGCACCGGCGTGGCCAACAGCCATTGCCAGAGGCCGTCCAGCATCCAGTGACGGCCCATCAGCAGACCGGCCATCGGCAGCACCAGCGGGGCGGAGAGTAGCGCTGCCACCACCACCGGCCATCCCGTGTGGGCCCAGGGTACCGGTGCGGGCGCGCCGGTCTCGTTCTCATCGAGAGGCAAGCTCCCTTCATAACCGGCCTTGTGGATGGCCGCCACCAGCAGCGCGGGGCTGACACCGCCCAGGGTGGTGACGGCCGCGGTTTCCGTGGCCAGGTTGACCTCGGCGTTCAAAACGCCGGGCACCTTCTGTAGTGCCCGTTCCACCCGTCCTACACAACTGGCGCAGGACATGCCCTTGACCGCCAGCTGCAGGGATTGGGACGGCACCTGGAATCCGGCGCCGGTCACCGCCGCGCGCAGGGCGTCCAAGGGCAGGCCTGGCTCGGTGCGCACGGAGGCCCGCTCCATCGCCAGGTTCACCTCCGCGCCAAGCACGCCTGGGACAGCTTGCAGGCGTTTTTCAACGCGGCGCACGCAGCTGGCGCAGGTCATGCCCTGAATGGGCAGCAGCAGTTCCACAGCGGCCGCAGAGGGATCGGCGGCGCCAGAGGTGGGGGATAGGGAGGCGGAGGGGTTCATGAGCGAAGTCTCAAGCTTGCCATGATGGGAAGGTCAAGGCCATGCCCCTGTCGGGAGAGAGGCTGTGGCGGGCGATCTCCATGCTGGGCTTGACCTTGCCACGGTGGAAAGGTTTAGGCTTGTGGAAGTGTCATCCGGCTTCGGTAGGGTGGCGACATCCCGCGTGTTGACACGTGCGATGGAAGCGTTTGGAAAATTTGGAAGGAGTGACCCATGTATGAATTCAAGCTGCCGGACCTGAGTTGTGGCCACTGCCTGGCCGCCGTGACCGAAGCGCTCAAAGGGGCCGATGCCCAGGCCGATGTGCAGGTCAGCCTGGAACAGAAGACGGTGAAGGTTCAGAGCAGGCTGGAGCGCGGGCAGTTGGCCGAGGTGCTGACCGAAGCCGGTTATCCGCCGGCGGCCTGAGCCGGAAGGCGTTCAGTTCTTCGCCGAAAACGCCTTCATGTCAGCATCTTTACCCAATGTCGATTTGGCGAATCCAATGGACAACGGCTTGCTCAGAAGAATGCGAACTTGGCGAGGGAGTTCGACGCCAATGCGGCTGCGCGCGCCGGTTTGCTTCACTCCGAGACGGTGGAACCCAATGACCCACAACGCTGTGACGTCACGACCTACGTCTACGATGACTACGGCAACAAGACGGGCTCCATCACGGCCAACTGCGTCTCCCGAGGCCAGTGCCTATAGCAAGGGCGCACGATAGTTCTACAGTGCTGCCAGTAAAAGGATTCTGAGATGCGGCTCGGACGTTCTTTGATGCGTGGTGTTTTCTTCGCGGTCTGTCTTGTCGGGTGCTCAGCAGGTGCTGAAACTTCGAGAATGGTGATGAATTGCACTCATGATGTCACTAAGCAGCTTTCGTACTCGTTGAAGCTCGGGACGCTTTTTGAACCTGTCGTCGCCAAGCTGGATGCATCGAAGTTTGAGTACATGATTTTTTCTGGCGATCTGCGCATCTCGCTCGAATCGATCCGTAGCGCAGGTGTTTATGCAGTAGCGCCTATTCATGTGCTCGTCAAATCCAGTACGTCGCCCAAGGGCCAAATTCAGGAAGATGAAATCCTGACCTTGTCCTTTGATCGCGGTGGCAGTCTTACCGAGAAATCGTGCAAGCGGGTGTTTACAGGGCCCTAATTTTGCAGGCTGCGGGGTCAAGCCGTGTGAACAACCAGATCAACGTTCGCTTCCGAATGAACGAACAAGCAGGGATGAAGCTCCAATGACCTCCTCGCAATTGCCAAGGAAGCTGTTCAATTGGGCTGTGATCCTCTTCTTCGCAGTGCTCCTGTTGATCTTTGCAGGCGCGGTGGCGCTCTACTACACGGGATTCAGGGTCAAAGAGGCACCAACATGCGCGAACTTCAGGGCATCCGTGCCTGCTGAGAGGGCCAACAAGGTTCTACCGGATCTTCAAAGTGTCATTGAAGCTGCAGGCTTGAAGCTGAAGCCCGAAGTCCAGCGTGATACCTATGCCAGGTGGGAGTCTGATCGGGCAAAGGTGAGTTACTACGCGAACCGAGAGAGCAAGGACTCCTCGTTATTCGTCTGCTCAAACAACAGCGATCCCAAGCTCTGGCAGGAAGTTGCTGTCAAGATGGAACAAGTGCTGCAACGGGACGCCATCACGGTCAAGGCTTGGCTTCAGCTGAACGACAACGACTTCAAATGCAATCCAAATTGCGTCATCGATGTGCCAATGCCTCTTGATTTTGAAAAGCTGAACCGGACCTTGCTAGTTCCCAAGGGCTCATAGGGACGTGCTCAAAGTGCGAGAAGAAATCTTGCGATGACGATCAATCGAAGGGGCGCGCTGCGGCCCTTCTTCATGCTGTTGCTAGAACTGCCACTCGGGTGGACCGATACGTGCGCGAGGCCGTCCCGGGCGGGGCAAACTGACACGCTCATAACTGCCGTTATCAGGGCGCCGTAACAAGGTCATTAGTCCGCCTAACCACAGTGTGATTAAACGGGCTTAAGGCAGTTCTGGAGACGACCGCGCGCGAGTTCTAATGCCGCCGTTGCGCAATGCAATGCCCTGGGGCAGGCGGGCTGGGCAGCGTTGGCAGGGCATTCGGCATCGGATGTGATCCGCACCGGGGTGATGGCGTATGTGTCGGCCTCGGTGAATAAGCAGATCGGCGACACCTTCAAGTTGGGCAGCATGACCTTCTATAACACCGTGGCGCACGGGGTGTGGGGGTGTGCGGAAGCCAAGCTCAATGGAGGGGCCTGCAGTTCAGGCTTCCGGGGTGGATTGGCCGGGGCGGCGTTGTCCAACTATGCGGATTTGGAGTACAAGAAGGGTAGCGAAGGGGTCAACATCGCGGTAAACACGGCTATTCATGCGGTGACCGGTGGGTTGGCGTCGCTGGCGGGTGGGGGAAAGTTTGCGGAAGGGGCGAAAAGTGCGGCGTATGCGTACCTCTTTAATGCCCTGGGGCACAAGATCATCAAGGAGCTGTACGACCTCAGGAGCGGCCAATACGCAGGCGAACTGCGTGGACATCACAAGTTTGATGAGGCGCTGGCCCGCAAATACGACGACTACATGTCGCCCGATGCCGTCAACGCTGCGGCGACTGATCGAATCGGCCAGGGGTACACAAACACCGGATTGCCTAGTGATCCCCACGCGTGGAACGATGCGCACAAGGCTGCGACTCGTGCCCTCGATACGCAAATGGACGATTGGATTGCTTCTGGGAGGATCTCGAAGGATCAACCGATGACCCAGCGGCAATACTACGAGTTCATGAACGAGGCGAGCAGAGTTCCCGCGGTCAGCAATTTCTGGAAGTCGATACAGGAGTTTGTGGACCTGATGCAAAGCTGCGGGATTCAACCAAAACTGCGCGGCATGCCACGTGCTCGCGGTCTCTCTGAGTAGTCGCCATGAACGCCGACCTGCGTCATCAAGTCTTGGAGTTGAAGTTCGCCAAGCGATATGGCGAAGCAGTGGATCTTGTTCGACGTGCGGCCGAGGATGGCGACGTCGCAGCAAGGGTTATGTTGGCCCGGATGTGGGAGGCCGCTGGGCTATCTCGAGCGGAAGCCGATGAACACGTGGAGTTCGCTCATCGGCATCTTGAGCCGGTAGACATCATTGGGCACTTGGAGCTTTACGGCGCATATGCCGATGGCCTCGGTGACATCGACTATGACCTCAAGGCTCGCAGAAGCTTCGAGCACCTATTGGTTGCGGCCGAGCGGGACGCCGGGCACACGTACTCGCTTGCGGTTGCGCGCGCGTACCGCACGGGAGGACTAGCTGTCCCTGTCGATATCGCAAAGGCTGCTTGGTGGTACAGGAAAGCGGCGGCGCAGGGAAGTCCAGACGCGCCGAGGGAACTGGAATCCCTTGATCGTTGAGCCGAACGGAGGTCTGGTCAGGTTCAGCTTCTTGCGTTGATGACCTCGATGGCTTGTGCCACGCTGACGATCCTGGCGCCCTGATGCTCGGTGACGGACAGAAGCGGCTTGCCCCCGGTGACGAGGGGATCGGCCTTGGCGGCGAGCGCGGTGAGCTACGACGACAGCGGCCGCCTGGCGACCCAGACCTATCCGACGGGGCTGCAGGTGGTCTACCGCTACAGTGATCTGGGCTTTGTGCAGAGCTTGAATCTGGGCACGGCGGTGGTGATCACGCCGCAAGCCGATGCCTCAGGCGTGGTGGCCCCGGGGGCCACTCTGGCCGCAGGCGCGGTGCTCTGGTCGGCCAAGACCTACAACGCTCGCGGTCAGGCTCAACAGTCCGGCTACGGTAACGGTGTGGTCAGTCAGTCCGGGTTTGACGGCTGGACTGGGCGACCCACGACGCTGGCGGCGGGATTGAGCGGTGGCACGGAGGTGCTCAGCCAGAGCTACGGATGGGACAACCTTGGCCGGCTCAGGACTCGCACCGATGCCAACGGCGCGGGCGGCGGGACCGGCGCGGTCACGGATGATCTGATCTACGACGAGTTGGGGCGGCTCAAGAGCTACACCGTCAGTGCGCCGCAGATGCCCAACCTGACGCGCACCGTGGAGTTGCGCTACAACGCCGGTGGCCAGTTGCTCTACAAGAGTGACGTGGGGATCTACAGCTATGGCGTGGTCGGACATGCACACGCGTTGGCAGCCGTGGCCAGCACAACGGCGGGTATCGAAAGCGCCAGTTATGGCTATGACGCCAGCGGCAATCTGGTGAGTGCCACGGCGGGCAAGTATCGCGCGCTCACCTACACCAGCTTCAACCTGCCAGCCGGTCAGGGTGCCAACGGGACAGGGGCCTTGCAGGGGGCGCCGGGGGGCGCGGCGTACGGCTGGTATTACGACGAGAACCATCAGCGGCTCAAGGAAGTACGCAGCGATGCCAGCGGCACCCGCACCACCTGGATGCTGCATCCCGACGCGGCGGGAGGCTTGAGCTTCGAAACCGAGACGATGGTAGGCGCAGGCGCGACGACGACGCGCAACCGCCATTACCTGAGCGCAGGCGGCAGCAGCATCGGCGTGATCATCACAGCCGACGTGCTGCCGACGCTGGTGGCTGGGCAGACCGCACCGGTTGTGCTGAGCACGGTGACGGCGGTGAGGGTGGAGTACTGGCACAAGGACTCGCTGGGCAGCCTGATGGCCACGACGGACCACCGAGGAGTCGTGACGGCGCGCTACAGCTACGACCCGTTTGGCAAGCGCCGCCAGGCCAATGGGACGTATGACGCCGCTGGGGTGCTGGTGGTGGACTGGGTGGCTGCCGCCAACTACGGCACCGACCGTGGTTTTACAGGGCATGAGCATCTGGACGATGTGGGCCTGATCCACATGAACGGGCGGATTTACGACCCGACGCTGGGGGTGTTCCTGCAGGCAGATCCCATGATCCAGTCGGCAGACGATCTGCAGAACTACAACCGCTACGGGTACTGCTTCAACAACCCGATGACGTGTACGGACCCGACGGGCTATAGCTTCCTGTCCAAATGGGTGGGTTCGACGCTGATCGGCGGGGTGCTGGACTTCTTTGCGCCCGGGCTGGGCACCTTGCTGTCTTCGCTGTATCAGGCGCGGCTAATTGCGCGTACGAAGTTGGGGTACCAACTGGGCAGCATCGCCATCGGCGTGATGTCGGCGGTGTATTGCAAAGGGGCCGTTGCGCAA
Source organism: Roseateles sp. SL47 (assembly GCF_026625885.1). NCBI lineage: Bacteria > Pseudomonadati > Pseudomonadota > Betaproteobacteria > Burkholderiales > Sphaerotilaceae > Roseateles > Roseateles sp. SL47. Next base: position 1,913,422 of record NZ_CP113068.1, read on the forward strand.
TGCAATGCCCTGGGGCAGGCGGGCTGGGCAGCGTTGGCGGGGCATTCGGCATCGGATGTGATCCGCACCGGGGTGATGGCGTATGTGTCGGCCTCGGTGAATAAGCAGATCGGCGACACCTTCAAGGTAGGCAGCATGGCCTTCTATAACACCGTGGCGCACGGGGTGTGGGGGTGTGCGGAAGCCAAGCTCAATGGAGGAGCCTGTAGTTCAGGCTTCCGGGGTGGACTGGCCGGGGCGGCGTTGTCCAACTATGCGAATTTGGAGTACAACAAGGGCAGCGAAGGGGTCAACATCGCGGTGAATACGGCGATTCATGCGGTGACCGGTGGGTTGGCGTCGCTGGCGGGTGGGGGAAAGTTTGCGGAAGGGGCGAAAAGTGCGGCGTATGCGTATCTCTTTAGTCGGGCAGCATCTGGCGACTTTGGCTTCGGCTATCTTGGGGATGACAAGGCAGGTGGGTCGCCTACGAGTGTTTCGAACCGCGTAATCTTTCTGAAGGCCGACGATCTGAACTACGCCACTGCTTTGAGTTCTAATCCGCAAGATGGCGAGTTTCTTATTATTGGACATGGAAATGAAATTGCGCAGACCATGTCGGGCATGACGGGTTCTCAAATGGCGGAGTATCTGAGGGCTAATACAAACTGGCAGCCGGGGCAAACAGTACGGGTTGATGCGTGTTGGTTGGGCAATTCACCTAACGGTTTTGCGCAGCAGTTGGCAAACGGGTTAAATACCACTGTGATTGCATCGCCGGTGCGTACGCTCGACATGGCTGGCACGTCCGTTCCCGTGTATAGCTGGGCATTCTCCTCAACTAGAGCCTTGCCTCTCTGGCCAGCTTCTTGGAAGCGGTTCACACCCACCCCGCCATCGAAGACGGGGAGTGCGCCATGAATCGTGCCGCCCGAGTGCTACTCGTTTTGCTGCTCCTTCCTCTTGTGGGCTACTTGGGATGGCGAGGTCTTCCCACCACTAACTGCTGCGACTTGGTCGACAGGGAATATGCGGAATACGAGTCTCTTGTAGCACGCGCTGCATCTGGGGATATGGTCGCGACAGAGCGGCTATATCGTGACGCGAAGGCCGCTGGGCACTTTGTTGATGCACGGAGGTGGGCGCTGGTGGGTGCTATGGCCGACTCGGAGGTGCTATTTAAGGAGTATGTCGGCATCTACAAGACGTTGAGCTTTGAGTCACGGATGGCGGACGATGCGGTGATTCGAAAGAACTTAACTCGCCCAGGGGCTCGACAGTTGACTGTGGTACTTGGAATCCGCTCCTGATGTTTGGCCGATGGATCATGTGGCATCAGGCAGGCCCCAAGGGCCAAATTCGGGCTCTTTGCGCGTTAATTGATGATGGCTCATTCCATGAGCGACCTGATCGTCAAGATGGCTGCTCGCATTGCATGTTTTGCGGTGCTGGAGCCGAAGATGGACCCAAGAGAGTTGAAACAGTGGCTGAGTTCGGTGGCCCGGCTGACGGCGCGGCAGAAGGCTGAATTGCTCAAGGCCTTGGGGCACTTCTCAAAACCTCTCTCACACCTGACACCGGAATCGGTCACCATACAGGCCATGATCAGGCTCTTTGATCGTTAATTAGTGATGCTCTCCAGCCCAATTGCCAAAGCCAACAGTGGCGCGGACTTACGTGGGTTTTTGCTGGCGCGATCCAACGCACGGAACCACCCGAGGTAGCTCTGCAAGTAGTCCGTGGCCACGCCCTTGAATCGCGCAATCCAGCCCTTGAGGCGGCTGTGATATCCGTTGGCGTTCTGAATGTGCCAGGGCCCGCGCACCCGCTCGCCGGCGCTCATGTTGAGCGCCTCATGCTGAAGCTTCAGATCGATGGCGGCCGCCGCCATCGCCGCCGAGCCATCCGTGCACAGGATGGCGTCTGGGTGAAGGGTCGGCCGGAGTGCTTGCGTCAGGCAGTCCTTCGACACTGCGTCCAGCAAGAAGTCTGCCGTCGCACCCGAGCGGTCTCGGGCTACGAGGATAGGGATCAGGTCTTCGCCGCGCTGCGCGCGCGACACCCGCCCGCCGCGCTTGCGCGCCGGGCGGCCCGGGCGCTGGCCCTTGCTGGAGCGCAGGAAAAAGGTCTCATCGGCTTCCACCACGCCTGTGAGTGCTGCCGCCTTCACCGGCTGGGCCAGGCGCAGGAAGCGATGCCGCCAGCGGAACGCCGTGGAGGGCGCCACGTCCAGTGCGTCAGCACTCTGATGCACGCTCAGGCCCTGACACAGCACGTCTTGCTGCTTGAGCCACTTGGCCTTCAGACGCAGTCGGGCCAGCGGGGTGGCAGTCAGGGCATTGAAGCTGCGTCGGCAGGCGCGGCACTTGTAGCGCTGCAGCCCACTGGCGTTGCCGTTGCGCACGATGTGGGTGGCAGCGCAGTGCGGGCAGGCTGGGTGCACATCCAGGCGCGACTCCACCAGCGCGCGGACCTGGACTTCGTCTACGTCAGCCCCCAAGGCCTTGAGCAATTCAGCCTTCTGCCGCGCCGTCAGCCGGGCCACCGAACTCAGCCACTGCTTCAACTCTCTTGGGTCCATCTTCGGCTCCAGCACCGCAAAACATGCGATGCGAGCAGCCATCTTGACGATCAGGTCGCTCATGGAATGAGCCATCATCAATTAACGCGCAAAGAGCCCATGATCACACCCCGCATCAAGCCCTCGGCCTTCTGGCGCCGCCAGGCTTCATCTGACCTATTCGTTCAGGACCGACGTCAGGAGAAGATGGGCAGCTTCATCGCCAACCTCGCGGCGATGGACGAACTGGTGGACTTCGCAGCAGTTGCAGCTCAGGTGGAGGCAGCCTGCCCACGGCCCGACCGCAGCAAGGGTGGTCGCCCGCCGTACTCCACCGAGATCATGGTGCGGCTGGTGTTCATCCAGTCGCTGTACAACTTGAGCGACGAGGAGTGCGAGTACCAGGTGCTGGACCGCATGAGCTTCCAGCACTTTTGCCGGCTTGCAGGCGAGCTGCACATCCCGGACGCACGCACGCTGTGGCGCTTCAAGCAGCAACTGGCCCAGGGTGGCCTGGGCGGGAGGGCCATCTTCGAGGCCGTGAGCCAGCAACTGCAGGCTCACGGCTACATCCCGCGAGGCGGGCAGATCGTGGACGCCAGCATCGTGCAGGCGCCGGTCACGCACACCAAGAGCGAGGAGCGCGAAGCGCTCAATGAAGGGCAGGCCCCTGAGGGCTGGTCCTCCAAGAAGCTGCGCCACACCGACGTATGCGTCCGCCGAAGTCACCTTGAAGTCCGGTGACCGGAGTTGGATGCTTGTGTCCACGACCAAATTCGTGGACATATGGGCACTTCAGACTTGAGCACAGAGGAACCGAGGACACCGACTGGGCGTAGCTGGCGCCGGCATTCGGAAGAGTTCAAGACGCGAGTCATCGAGCTGGCGCGCCAGCCCGGCGTCTCGACGGCGGCGGTGGCTCTGGCCAACGGCCTCAACGCCAACATGCTGCGCCGCTGGGTTCGAGAGGCCGATGAGTGCGCCCCGAGCAGTGGACACAACGACACTGTGGCGGTGGTGCCGGCGTTTGTGCAGCTACCCATGCCGCAGGAGACGCCGCCCACCTTGCCACTAGCGTCGACGCAAGCGCCGAGCACCGTTGCGGTGGAGATCCGCCGTGGCGACACCACTGTTCAGGCCGAGCTGCAGATGGACGCGCGCAGCGCTGCCTGGCTGCGCGAGGTCCTGGGTTGATCCGCGTCGATGCCGTCTGGTTGGCGGTGCAGCCCTTGGACATGCGGCTGGGCACCGAGGCCGCACTGGCCCGCGTGGTCGGCATCTTCGGTGCCGCGCATCCTCACCACGCCTACCTGTTTGCCAACCGTCGCGCCAACCGCATGAAGGTCCTCGTGCACGACGGTATCGGCGTGTGGCTCGCGGCCAGGCGGCTCAACGCCGGCAGGTTCGTGTGGCCACTGGACGGTGCGAGCACGCTGAGCCTGACGCGCGTGCAGCTCGACGCGCTGGTGCTGGGCCTGCCCTGGCAACGCCTGGGCGAGGCCGGCATCATCCGCACGATATGAGCGTAGCTGCCCGAGGTCGGGCAATTGCGGGATATGCCGATGCGCTGAGTCGCTGCCTTCGGCACCATGACTCTCCATGATCAGCGCGCAGCAACTGGAAGCCTTGGACCCGCAGACGCGGCAGGCCGTGCAGTCGCTGCTCGCCCAGGTCCAGCAGCGTGACCACGAGCTCGCCTTCAAGCAGGCGCTCATCGACAAGCTCACGCACGAGATGGCGATCCTCAAGCGGATGAAGTTCGCCGCCACGAGCGAGCGCTTCGCCAGCACCCTCTCGCCCGAGCAGAGAAGCCTGCTGGAGGAGACGCTGGACACCGACATCCATGAGCTCGACGTCGAGCTGCAGCGTCATCGTAAGAAGGCCGACAAGAAGGACGAGGACGAGAAGAAGGCGCCCAAGCGCGCCCAGCTTCCCGCCCACCTGCCGCGCCGCGACGTGCCGCACGAGCCGGCGGATACGGCCTGTGGTTGCGGCCAGGCCATGCAGCGCATCGGCGAGGACGTGGCCGAGAAGCTGGACTACCAGCCCGGCGTGTTCACCGTTGAGCGCCACGTGCGTGGCAAGTGGGTCTGCAAGTGCTGCGAGCGCATCGTGCAGGCACCGGTGCCGGCCCACGTGATCGACAAGGGCATCCCGACCACCGGCCTGCTGGCCCACGTGCTGGTGGCCAAGTTCATGGACCACTTGCCCCTGTACCGGCAGGAAGCTGTGTTCGCGCGGGCCGGCCACGTGATCGCCCGCTCGACGCTGGCGGAGTGGGTGGGCGCCTGTGGCGCGCAGCTGCAGCCGCTGGTGCAGGCCCTGGCCGACGAACTGCGGCGCCACCTGGTGCTGCATGCGGACGAGACGCCGGTGGCCATGCTCAAGCCGGGCAACGGCAAGACTCACAAGGCCTACATCTGGTCGTACTGCACGCCGAGCACTAACCCCGTCAAGGCGGTGGTGTTCGAGTTCAGCGAGACCCGCAGCGGCGAGAACGTGCGCGACTTTCTGCAGCTTGAGACGCCCAACGCCTGGAAGGGCACGCTGGTCACCGATGGGTTCAGCGGCTACTCGGCCTGCGTCGACAAGGGCGTGACGTCGGCACAGTGCATGGCGCACAGCCGGCGCAAGTTCCATGAGCTGTGGGCCAACCATGGCAGCAAGGTCGGCGAGCAAGCGCTGCGCTTCTACCAAGCCCTGTTCCGCATCGAGCGCCAGGCCGAGAGCCTCACCAGCGAGGAGCGGCAGAGGATCCGGCAGCGCAAGTCACGACGGATCCTCGCCGTGTTCCACCGATGGTTGCTCGCACAGCGGCAGCTGGTGCCGCCCGGCTCCGCGACCATCAAGGCCATCGACTACAGCCTGAAGCGCTGGAAGGAACTCACGCACTTCGTGGGCGACGGCGACGTGCCGATCTCCAACAATTGGGTCGAGAACCAGATCCGCCCGATCGCGATCGGCAGATCGAATTGGCTCTTCGCCGGCAGCCTGCGAGCGGGCAAGCGCGCGGCGGCCATCATGAGCCTGCTGCACTCGGCCCGCATCAACGGGCACGACCCGTACGCCTATTTCAAGGACGTGCTGGATCGCTTGCCGACGCACCCGGCAAGCCGGATCGACGAGCTGCTGCCGCACCGCTGGTCACCGAGCTGAAGCCTCTTCGCCGCTGGACGCTGATTCCCACCCACGGTTTCAGGGGCGGGGCATGCGCGCCATATTCCGAACCGCAGCCGTCAAGGTGTGTTCGGCGGACGCATACACACCGACCGCGCCGCCCGCTGGACGAAGAAGCACGGCAAGAGCCACTACGGCGACAAGGTGCATGCCAACAGCGACGCGCGCTACAAGCTCATCCGCAAGATCAAGGTCACGCCGGCCAATGTGGACGACGGCCAGACCTTGAAGGACGTGCTGGACCCCAGCAACACCGGCAAACGCGTGCTGGCCGACCGGGGCTATGACAGCCAGGCCAACCGGGACCTGCTGCGAGAGCAGCAACTGCGAGACGGCATCGGCAGAAGAGCCCGGCCTGGGCAGCAGAAGCGTCAGCGGCTGGATGCACGCAACACGGCCATCAACCGCATCCGGGCCAGAGGCGAGCACGTGTTCGCGGGCCTGCAGCAGTTGGGTGGCAAGGTGGTGCGGGCCACGACGCTGGCTCGCAATGAACTGGCGAACACGCTCCAGTGCGTGGCCTACAACGTCAAGCGGCTGGTGTGGCTGGCCGCCCATGAGCCGGCGCATTGAGTGCCGCCAAGGGCGAGGTGCGCCCGCTGAGCCCGCAAAGCGGGAGATGAGGGGCCTGGCGGCCAGCTTCGATGGCTGAAACGGGCTTGTGCGGCCTCAATCCGAGGCTGCGGACATGCTCGCGCCTTCAGGTGCGGCGAGAACGGGGTTATGAGAAGTGCCCGTATGTGTCGGCGTCGGTGAATAAGCAGATCGGCGACACCTTCAAGGTAGGCAGCATGACCTTCTATAACACCGTGGCGCACGGGGTGTGGGGGTGTGCGGAAGCCAAGCTCAATGGAGGGGCCTGCAGTTCAGGCTTCCGGGGTGGATTGGCCGGGGCGGCGTTGTCCAACTATGCGGATTTGGAGTACAAGAAGGGTAGCGAAGGGGTCAACATCGCGGTAAACACGGCTATTCATGCGGTGACCGGTGGGTTGGCGTCGCTGGCGGGTGGGGGAAAGTTTGCGGAAGGGGCGAAAAGTGCGGCGTATGCGTACCTCTTTAATGCCCTGGGGCACAAGATCATCAAGGAGCTGTACGACCTCAGGAGCGGCCAATACGCAGGCGAACTGCTTGGACATCACAAGTTTGATGAGGCGCTGGCCCGCAAATACGACGACTACATGTCGCCCGATGCCGTCAACGCTGCGGCGACTGATCGAATCGGCCAGGGGTACACAAACACCGGATTGCCTAGTGATCCCCACGCGTGGAACGATGCGCACAAGGCTGCGATTCGTGCCCTCGATACGCAAATGGACGATTGGATTGCTTCTGGGAGGATCTCGAAGGATCAACCGATGACCCAGCGGCAATACTACGAGTTCATGAACGAGGCGAGCAGAGTTCCCGCGGTCAGCAATTTCTGGAAGTCGATACAGGAGTTTGTGGACCTGATGCAAAGCCGCGGGATTCAACCAAAACTGCGCGGCATGCCACGTGCTCGCGGTCTCTCTGAGTAGTCGCCATGAACGCCGACCTGCGTCATCAAGTCTTGGAGTTGAAGTTCGCCAAGCGATATGGCGAAGCAGTGGATCTTGTTCGACGTGCGGCCGAGGATGGCGACGTCGCAGCAAGGGTTATGTTGGCCCGGATGTGGGAGGCCGCTGGGCTATCCCGAGCGGAAGCCGATGAACACGTGGAGTTCGCTCATCGGCATCTTGAGCCGGTAGACATCATTGGGCACTTGGAGCTTTACGGCGCATATGCCGATGGCCTCGGTGGCATCGACTATGACCTCAAGGCTCGCAGAAGCTTCGAGCACCTATTGGTTGCGGCCGAGCGGGACGCCGGGCACACGTACTCGCTTGCGGTTGCGCGCGCGTACCGCACGGGAGGACTAGCTGTCCCTGTCGATATCGCAAAGGCTGCTTGGTGGTACAGGAAAGCGGCGGCGCAGGGAAGTCCAGACGCGCCGAGGGAACTGGAATCCCTTGATCGTTGAGCCGAACGGAGGTCTGGTCAGGTTCAGCTTCTTGCGTTGATGACCTCGATGGCTTGTGCCACGCTGACGATCCTGGCGCCCTGATGCTCGGTGACGGACAGAAGCGGCTTGCCCCCGGTGACGAGGGGATCGGCCTTGGCGGCGAGCGCGGTGAGCTACGACGACAGCGGCCGCCTGGCGACCCAGACCTATCCGACGGGGCTGCAGGTGGTCTACCGCTACAGTGATCTGGGCTTTGTGCAGAGCTTGAATCTGGGCACGGCGGTGGTGATCACGCCGCAAGCCGATGCCTCAGGCGTGGTGGCCCCGGGGGCCACTCTGGCCGCAGGCGCGGTGCTCTGGTCGGCCAAGACCTACAACGCTCGCGGTCAGGCTCAACAGTCCGGCTACGGTAACGGTGTGGTCAGTCAGTCCGGGTTTGACGGCTGGACTGGGCGACCCACGACGCTGGCGGCGGGATTGAGCGGTGGCACGGAGGTGCTCAGCCAGAGCTACGGATGGGACAACCTTGGCCGGCTCAGGACTCGCACCGATGCCAACGGCGCGGGCGGCGGGACCGGCGCGGTCACGGATGATCTGATCTACGACGAGTTGGGGCGGCTCAAGAGCTACACCGTCAGTGCGCCGCAGATGCCCAACCTGACGCGCACCGTGGAGTTGCGCTACAACGCCGGTGGCCAGTTGCTCTACAAGAGTGACGTGGGGATCTACAGCTATGGCGTGGCCGGACATGCACACGCGCTGGCAGCCATGGCCAGCACAACGGCGGGCATCGAGAGCGCCAGTTATGGCTATGACGCCAGCGGCAATCTGGTGAGTGCCACGGCGGGCAAGTACCGCGCGCTCACCTACACCAGCTTCAACCTGCCAGCCGGTCAGGGTGCCAACGGGACAGGGGCCTTGCAGGGGGCGCCGGGGGGCGCGGCTTACGGCTGGTATTACGACGAGAACCATCAGCGGCTCAAGGAAGTACGCAGCGATGCCAGCGGCACCCGCACGACCTGGATGCTGCATCCCGACGCGGCGGGAGGCTTGAGCTTCGAAACCGAGACGATGGTAGGCGCAGGCGCGACGACGACGCGCAACCGCCATTACCTGAGCGCTGGCGGCAGCAGCATCGGCGTGATCATCACAGCCGACGTGCTGCCGACGCTGGTGGCTGGGCAGACCGCACCGGTTGTGCTGAGCACGGTGACGGCGGTGAGGGTGGAGTACTGGCACAAGGACTCGCTGGGCAGCCTGATGGCCACGACGGACCACCGAGGAGTCGTGACGGCGCGCTACAGCTACGACCCGTTTGGCAAGCGCCGCCAGGCCAATGGGACGTATGACGCCGCTGGGGTGCTGGTGGTGGACTGGGTGGCTGCCGCCAACTACGGCACCGACCGTGGTTTTACAGGGCACGAGCATCTGGACGATGTGGGCCTGATCCACATGAACGGGCGGATCTACGACCCGACGGTGGGGGTGTTCCTGCAGGCAGATCCCATGATCCAGTCGGCGGACGATCTGCAGAACTACAACCGCTACGGGTACTGCTTCAACAACCCGATGACGTGTACGGACCCGACGGGCTATAGCTTCCTGTCCAAATGGGTGGGTTCGACGCTGATCGGCGGGGTGCTGGACTTCTTTGCGCCCGGGCTGGGCACCTTGCTGTCTTCGCTGTATCAGGTGCGGATGATTGCGCGTACGAAATTGGGGTACCAACTGGGCAGCATTGCCATCGGCGTGATGTCGGCGGTGTATTGCAAAGGGGCCGTTGCGCAATGCAATGCCCTGGGGCAGGCGGGCTGGGCAGCGTTGGCAGGGCATTCGGCATCGGATGTGATCCGCACCGGGGTGATGGCGTATGTGTCGGCCTCGGTGAATAAGCAGATCGGCGACACCTTCAAGTTGGGCAGCATGACCTTCTATAACACCGTGGCGCACGGGGTGTGGGGGTGTGCGGAAGCCAAGCTCAATGGAGGGGCCTGTAGTTCAGGCTTCCGGGGTGGATTGGCCGGGGCGGCGTTGTCCAACTATGCGGATTTGGAGTACAACAAGGGCAGCGAAGGGGTCAACATCGCGGTGAATACGGCGATTCATGCGGTGACCGGTGGGTTGGCGTCGCTGGCGGGAGGCGGAAGCTTCGCCGAAGGCGTCAGGTCTGCTGCGTACGCCTACCTCTTCAATCATCTGCTCCACATCTATGGTCTGCGCCGCGAAGGATCATCCAACATCTTCGGTCACTCTGCTACGGCGATCTCCGGTTCCGGTGTTTTTAGCTTTGGGAATGACACGCCGCTGGGGGCCTCGGTCACCGAATATGTGAGGGGTCAGTCAGAGGTGCGTGATCAGATCATTGTTTACATCCCTACGACTGCCGAGCAAGATCAATCCGCCCGCGAATACGTGTCCCAGTTCAGTGACTCGAAGCTGCCCCCCGGCAAGTTCGAGAGCATCGTGATGGACAATTGTGCGGTTCATTCCGTCAACGTGATGAATTCGGCCGGCGTGCTCGGGACGGATCAGTACAACCTCATCGCGCAGGCCGGCGTCCCGATTTTGCCGAGTACCGCATCAATGGCCGCAGGATCTATTCCCAATGCTGTCGTCATACGATTGCCGCAAGGGGCCGCGATGTCGCCGGCCCTGCAAAAGCTCTTGAGTGGGTTCGATAAAAAATGAGTATCCGTCCTGTTGTCATCGTCGGGTTGCTGCTGTCGTGCTTCTTCGGGAGCGGCTGCACGTCCCAGCGAGAAATCGATTTGATGTACGCCTCCAAGCGGGGAGACCTGACTTCGATGCATACGTTGATCGAAGCGGGGGCGCGGCTCAACGTGCATGGATTGGATGATTCGACCCCGTTGATCAGTGCGATCAGTGGGGATCAATACGAGGCCGTCCAGCTACTGCTCGAGGCTGGTGCCGACCCGAATTTCCCCAGTGGCGTCCTGACGCCGCTGTACTTCGCGCTGAGTGACGGGCGTACGGCGATCGCTTCTATTCTGATTCGGAAGAGCGCGCGGTTTGAGGTGCCAGAAAGTAATGTGCAGCTCTTTCGGGAGAAGGTGTGTGCTCGCGAAAAGGATGCCACTTTCATGGCTGTGTTGCGCGAGGCGGGATACACGTGCTCAGCTTAAGAGGGGCACTCTCAAAATCCGAAGTACAACACCTGCCAACCGGTAAGGTGTGAAGATGACGACGAGATACACGGAACTATAGGCTGAAGATCGGGTGACCATGGCGGCGCTGCGCCAACAAGGACGGAGTCAACGGCAGATTGCTGCGGTTTTGGATCGCAGTCCGGCGCCCGTGAGCACGGAACTCAGGCGCAATTCCCGTGACGTGGGCTTTTCGTCGAACGCGGCGCAGCGCTTGAGCACTGAGCGGCGTGTTGCATCTCGGCCCATCGCGGGGAGGCAGTGCAAGGACTTCGAGGATCTGCAAACTCGCCCTGTGCGCAAGCGCAAGGTGCCACCCATCGACACGCCCCATCGTGGTCACGCGGGCTCCTGCGGCTCGCGGGCTCGATCCGACTGACACCGAAACACCGGGCCTGGTGCGTGTTGCTTCGTCGAACGGGTAGCGAGAGGTACCACCACGCCGGTGGTTCGCATGTCTAGCATGCGGTTGGCGACGGCCGGCCGTCACCAACCGCCGCCCGTGAAACCGACCAGCCAAGTGAATCCGCGTTGACTCAACCCGGATTCACCCCTCCATTCAAGCCTTCTTCAGCGCCTCGCTGTTAAACGGCAACTGCCGCAGCCGCTTGCCAGTGGCGGCGAAGATGGCATTGGCCACGGCCGGCGCAATCGGCGGCGTTCCCGGCTCCCCGATGCCACCCGGCGCTTCGTTGCTGTTGACGATATGCACCTCCACCTTGGGCATCTCATTCATGCGCAGCACCGGATAGTCGTGGAAGTTGCTCTGTTCCACCTTGCCATCCTTGAAGCTGATGCGGCCATACAGCGCCGCCGTCAGCCCATACACCACTGCACCTTCGATCTGCCGGGCGATGGTCTGCGGGTTCACCGTCTGGCCGCAGTCCACCGCCGCCGTCACCTTGTGCACACGGATGGCGCCATCGTCGCCCACCGACACCTCCGCGACTTCCGCCACAAAGGTGCCGAAACTCTCGGCCACCGCCACGCCCCGGAAATGCCCCTTTGGTGCGGGCGTCTTCCAGCCGGCCTTGGACGCCGCCAGTTCCAGCACGCCCTTGGCCCGAGGTTGTTTGTCCAGCAGGGCCAGGCGGTATTGCAGCGGGTCAGCCTTGGCCGCGTGCGCCAGCTCATCGATGAAGCTTTCGATGAAGAAGGCATTTTGCGAATGGCCCACCGAGCGCCAGAACCACACCTGCGGCCCCGGCTCGGCGCGGCCATAGAGAATGCGCTGGTTCGGGATGCTGTAGGGATGGTCCGCCAGACCCTCAACCGCCATGCTGTCCACGCCGCTGTCCGGAATCTTCATGAAGCCGGAGGCCGCCATGATGGACGGGCTGGCCACTTCGGCCTTCAGCTGCGAAGGGCGGCCACGGTCATCCAATGCCGCCGCAAAACGCACGCGGGAGGTGGGGCGATAGAAGCCAGCCGCCATGTCGTCTTCACGCGCGTAGATCAGCTTGACCGGGCTGCCACTGATCTTGGACAGCAAGGTGGCGTCGATGGTGAAGTCGGGCGCAAAGCGGCGGCCAAAGCCTCCGCCCAGCAGCAGCGTGTTCACCTTGACCTTGGCCGGGGTCACCTGCGCCACATGCCCCAGAATGCCCTGGGCCGGCCCCTGGCTTTGTGTGCCCGCCCAGATGGTGACCGAGTCGCCCTGCACCCAGGCCAGGCAGTTCAGCGGCTCCATGCAGGCATGCGCCAGGTAGGGCACGTCGTATTGCGCTTCGATGCGCGCCGCAGCGGCGTCGGGCATCTGACCTTCCTCGCGCGCCACGGCCTTGGCGTCTTTCAGGGCCTGATCCAGCGTGGCCGAGATCTTGTCCTGCGACAAGTCGGCATGTGGGCCCAGGTCCCATTCCACCGCCAGCGCATCCCGCCCCTGGCGGGCCGCCCAGTAGCCGTCCGCCAGCACCGCCACGCCAGAGGGCAGGGTGATGACCTTGCGCACGCCCGGAATGGCCTTGGCCTTGGTCTCGTCAAAGGCTTTGGGTTTGGCCCCGGCGATCGGCGCACGGGCCATCACCGCAATCAGCATGCCGTCCACCTGGGCATCGATGCCGAACTTGGCGGTGCCGTTGATCTTGGCCGCGCTGTCCAGGCGACGTGTGGGTTTGCCCATGATGCGGAAGTCCTTGCGGTCCTTCAGCGTGGGTTTTTCCGGGACGGGCAGCGTGGCGGCCACGCTCACCAGCGAGCCGTAGCTGGCTTTCTTGCCGCCGGGGCCAATGACCTGGCCGCGCTCGGTGCGCAGCGCGCTGGCCGGCACCTTCCATTGCTGAGCCGCTGCCGCCACCAGCATCTGGCGAGCGGCGGCGCCGGCCTGGCGCACGGGAGTCCAGTGGGCACGCACGGTGGTGCTGCCGCCGGTGGCCTGCATGCCAAACATCGGATTGTTGTAGGCCTGGTCCACAGGCGCCTGTTCCACGCTCACCTGCGACCAGTCGGCATCCAGCTCCTCGGCCACCATCATGGGAATGGCGGTGAGCACGCCCTGGCCCATTTCGGCGGAGCCGCACACCACGGTGACACGGTTGTCCGGCGTGATGCGCAGCCAGGCATTGGGCGCGAAGGTATTGGTGGCGGAGGCGTTGGCTGTAGGGGCGGCCTGGGCCAGACGGCCGCCGGCCAGCGGCAGGGTGAACGACAGACTCAGGGCCGCGCCGCTCTTGAGCAGCGAGCGGCGGCTGGCGCCGGTCGGGTTCAGGATCTCGGTGCTCATGCCTTGCCTCCATGACCCAGTTGGGCGGACGCATCATGAATGGCCGCGCGGATCTGGTTGTAGGTGCCGCAGCGGCAGAGGTTGCCGCTCATGGCGTTGTCGATGTCGGTGTCGGTGGGCTTGCGGTTGCCGGCCAACAGCGCGGTGGCGCTCATGATCTGGCCGCTCTGGCAGTAGCCGCACTGCGGCACGTCAATCTTGAGCCAGGCGTATTGCACGGCTTTGCCGGCCGGCGTGGCGCCAACGCCTTCGATGGTGGTGATTTTCTTGCCGGCCGCTGCTTCCAGCGGGGTCTGGCAGGAGCGGACCGGTTGGCCGTCCAGATGCACGGTGCAGGCGCCGCACAAGGCCATGCCGCAACCGAATTTCGTGCCGGTGAGTTGCAGTTGTTCACGCAGGGCCCACAGCAGGGGCATTTGCGGGTCGGCTTCCAGCGCGACCGGCGTACCATTGACCGTCAGCTTGATCGTCATGTCTCTCCTCCGGGGGGCATGCCTCGGCCGATCCGGTCCCGGATGGGCGACGGCGCCGGGGCGAAGGAGGGCAAGCGTATCCCGAAACGCCGGGGCGTGCTTGCCTGATCCTCCGAGCGGCTTGCGTGATTGCGCGGGGCTGGGGCGGCCCATTTGGGACCTTGCCGGGAGGATCAAAGTTGCGGGCGTTGGGGACTGCGGCCCTAAGTCCTGCTGCCCCGAAAACCGGGGCCTTGGACACCGTGGCGGTCAGTGCCGGGGCGATGAAGCCGCCGCCGTGCCAGAGGCCGGTACGGAGCCTGGTGTCGAGACCACGCCGATCGGAATGGCACCGCGGCCGGAAGGTTTGTAGGTGTCGTCCGCCGGAGGTGGGGCGGGGGCCCGCTTGGCGGTGTTGGCGCGAGCGGCGGAGAACATGGTGGCCGCGCCCTCACGAAGCTTGGTGGCGAAGAACAAACCGGCCACGGCCAAGCCGATGGCCACGATGCCGGCGATGATTTTGACGGGGGAAAACTGCTGCATGAGGTGCCTTGGAGAAGCGGCAAGGGTAACAAACTCCGCAGGCCAGGCCGGTGCGGCGGGAGTCGGGCAACGCCCGGGCGGAAGCGTCCAGTGCAACGCCCAGCGTCAGTCTCGGTGTAGCGCCCCATTGAAGGCCCGATGCTAGGCCCGGCAGCAATGATCAGGTTTTTGATGCGTGGCCTGCGCGTGTTCGCGTGGTCAGCCTTCTCCGCCATGGGCCGCGGCCAGCGCCTCGCTCACTTGCGTCTTGAGCCGGCGCAAGGCCAGCAGTTCATGGTCCGGCGCCTGCAGGGCCGGCCACAGCAGGGCCACCAGATCGCGCGCCGCACGGTCCACCTGGATTTCCCGCCCGGCGATGATCACTTCCCAGAGCATGTGCTCCATCGGCCCGAAGACCAGGGACCGCAGCAGGCGCAGCGGAATGTCCTGGCGCACCTCGCCCGAGGCCTGCCCGCGCGACAGCAGATCCATCAGCGGGGCGGTATAGCGCCGCTGCAACTCCACAAATGCCGCACCGAAGGACTGTCCGTCATCCTGGCTCAGGGTGAGCGTGGCTTCGCGCTTGCGGCCTTCCGACAGCACCAGTTCACAAAGGCCGGTGCCCTGGATCAGGAACAGTCGCAGGTGGGTGTGCACCACGAATTCCAGCTGGTCCCGGATGGGCCGCTCTCGCGGCAGACCGGTTTCAATGGCCTCGATGATCTCGTCATACCAGTCCCCGATCACCCGCATGCAGAGCTCGCGTTTACCCCGGAAATAGGTGAAAACGGTGGCCTCGGAAATCCCCAGCCGTTGGGCAATCTCGGTGGTGGTGGTCCGTTCGTACCCACGCTCGGCAAACACCGCCCGGCTCTCGCGCAGGATGTCCCGCACCCGTTGGCCGGCCTTGGCGCCGACAGGCGAGCGCCGCTGCGAGGGCAGGCTCTGGGTGGCGGTCGTGGTGGTCGTGGCGGCGGCGACCGGATCCTGGGAGGTCTGGGAAGTGCGGGAGGTCCGGGAGGTGCGGGAAGGGGCATTGGCACGCATGGTGCGCGATTGTGCTGAGTAATTGAGCTTGACTCAAGTATTGTTGTTGAGGCCGCGCTTCTCGCTTATGCTTCGTGCCTCATCTGGCTGCTGACACCCTGGTGGCTTGGTGCGGTGCTCGCCCACCCGGCGGGCGCTGACGAATTGAGCCACACTCACAAAGCCTTGCCGCCGCACCCGCAGGAGGCGGGCGCCCAGGAGACTTCATGCCCGTGCTGTCCACCCAGCTGAATGCCCGCTCGGCCGACTTCAAGGCCAATGCCGCTGCCATGCGCGCCCTGATCAATGATCTGAACGCCAAGCTGGCCGCCATTGCGCAGGGCGGCGGTGAGGCGGCGCGGGCCAAGCATGTGGCACGCGGCAAGCTGCTGCCGCGTGACCGGGTGGAACAGCTGCTGGACCCGGGCACGCCTTTCCTCGAAATCGCTCCGCTGGCGGGCCTGGACCTGTATGACAACGCCGCGCCGGGGGGCGGGGTGATTGCCGGCATCGGCCGTGTGTCCGGTGTGGAATGCGTGATCGTCTGCAACGACGCCACGGTCAAGGGCGGCACCTACTACCCGATCACCGTCAAGAAGCACCTGCGGGCCCAGGAGATTGCCGACCAGAACCGGCTGCCCTGCGTCTATCTGGTGGATTCGGGCGGCGCCAACCTGCCCAACCAGGACGAAGTGTTTCCCGACCGGGATCACTTCGGCCGCATCTTCTTCAACCAGGCCAATCTGTCCGCCAAGGGCATTCCGCAGATCGCCGTGGTGATGGGCTCCTGCACGGCCGGCGGTGCCTATGTGCCGGCCATGAGCGACGAGACCGTCATCGTGCGCAACCAAGGCACCATCTTCCTGGGCGGCCCGCCGCTGGTCAAAGCCGCCACCGGCGAGGTGGTGAGTGCGGAAGACCTGGGCGGGGGCGATGTCCACACCCGTCTGTCCGGTGTGGCGGACCATCTCGCCGAGGACGATACCCATGCCCTGGCGATCGCCCGGCAGTCGATTGCACGCCTGAACTGGCGCAAGCAGGGCGAGCTGCTGATGCAGCCCGCGCGGGCGCCGCTGCATGATGCCACCGAGTTGCACGGCGTCATCCCCACCGACACCCGCAAGCCCTTTGATGTGCGCGAGGTCATCAGCCGTGTGGTGGATGGCAGCGAATTCGATGAATTCAAGGCCCGTTATGGCAACACGCTGGTCTGCGGCTTCGCCCACATCGAGGGCATGCCGGTGGGCATCGTGGCCAACAACGGCATCCTGTTCGCCGAAAGCGCCAACAAGGGCGCCCACTTCATCGAACTGTGCTGCCAGCGCAAGATTCCGCTGGTGTTCCTGCAGAACATCACCGGCTTCATGGTGGGTCGCAAATATGAAAACGAAGGCATCGCCCGTGCGGGCGCCAAGATGGTGACGGCGGTGGCCTGCGCCCAGGTGCCCAAGTTCACCGTCATCATCGGCGGCAGCTTCGGTGCCGGCAATTACGGCATGTGCGGCCGGGCTTATTCCCCGCGCTTCCTGTGGATGTGGCCCAACGCCCGGATTTCGGTGATGGGCGGCGAGCAGGCTGCTTCGGTGCTGGCCACACTGCGCCGGGATGGCATTGAAGCCAAGGGGGGGCAATGGAGCGCGGACGAAGAAGAGGCCTTTAAATCACCCATCCGCGCGCAGTATGAGTCGCAGGGCCACCCTTACTACGCCAGCGCCCGCCTCTGGGACGACGGTGTGATCGACCCGGCTGACACGCGCCGCGTGCTGGCGCTGGGGCTGTCCGCCGCCTTGAATGCGCCGGTGGCGGAGACCCGTTTCGGCGTGTTCCGCATGTGAAGATCAGGGCTCCGTCACTCGCCCAACTGCTTGCTCATGACCTCAGCCATCCACATCCGTCCCCTCACCGCCTCCGACTCGCTGGAAGCGCTCACCGCGTTGCTGCACCAGGCCTATGCGTCGCTGGCCGCGCAGGGGTGGAACTTCACCGCCGTGGACCAGCCGGTGTCGCTCACCGCCAAGCGTGTGGCGTCGGGGCAATGTTTTCTGGCAGAGGAGATGGATTCCCAAGGCCAGCGGCGTCTGGTGGGCACGGTGATGGTGCGTGGTCCCTACCGGCCAGGCGTCGACGCCTGGAGCCTGGACACGCCCTGTTTTACCGACCCGGCCAACGCCATCCTGTCGCAACTGGCCGTGCATCCGGACTGCCGGGGGCAAGGGCTGGGAGAGCGCCTGATGGATATCGCCGAAGCCTGGGCGCGCGAGCGGGGTTATCAGGCCGTGGCGCTGGACACGGCGATGCCGGCCCTCGCGCTGCGCCAGCGGTATGAACGCCGCGGCTATGTAACGGTGGGGGAAGTGCAGTGGGAAGGCAAGACCTATCGCAGCGTGCTGATGCGCAAACCGCTGTCCTCTGCCCCGTCCCCGTCCCCGTCCCCGCTGGAGACGGATGCCGCATGAGGCCGCTGGTTGCCACCCACCAGCGGTTGAGGAGGGCGGGCGGGCTCGTCCTCGGCATGACCTTGGGGTTGGCCGCTCTTGGCACGTGGGCCGGACCCCGGCCACAGCACCCGGTGGATGAGCGGCAGGCCGGGCGGCCCCTATCGGCATCGACGTCCGCCTCGGTGCCCGCTTCGGTACCCGTCCGCACCGCCGGTCCCTGGGCGCCCGATCTGCGGGAGCGGATCGACCCTGTGCCGGTGCGTGTCGTGGATGCGCAGGGGCGGATGGTGGCGGGTGAACTGCCGGTGACGGTGTTCAGGCCCGCCGGACCGGGGCCATTTCCGCTGGCCGTCATCAGTCATGGCCGCGACTGGCGCCAGCGCGCCCACTATCAGCGCCAGCGGTATGAGTCGGCGGCGCGCTTTTTTGTCCGCAAGGGGTATGCCGTCGCGGTGCCGTTGCGCCTGGGTTATGGGGAACTGGCTGCAGCCGGTGACCCGGAATCCACCCTCAGTTGCGATCATCCGCGCTATGCGGAGGCCCTGGGCGCCGCGGGCCAGCAGATCGCCAGTGTGGTGCGATTCATGGTGAAACAGCCGGACATCGAAGCTTCCCGCACGGTGCTGGTGGGGCAGTCGGTGGGCGGCATGGCATCGCTGGCGGCGCTGGCTGCATTGCAGTCGCCGGTGCATCCCCCATCGTCGCAGCCACTGCAGACGTCCCAGGCCGAATTCGACGTGCCCATGCCGTCGATCCTGGCCGTCATCAACATCTCCGGCGGCCATGGGGGCCGCCCGGACGGTGCCGGATCCCCCTGCCGTCCCGATCTGCTCAAGCAGGAGCTGGCGCGGCTGGGCCGTCTGCAGCATCAGCAGCCCGAGGCAGCAGTTCCCACCCTGTGGCTGTACGCCGACAACGATCGATTCTTCGGCGCGCACTGGCCGACCCAATGGGCGCAGGCCTATCAGGAAGCCGGTGGGCGGATGAGCTGGCGTTCGCTGCCGCCGGTCGGCCAGGACGGGCACCGGCTCTTCACCGAGGCCAACGACGTCTGGCAGCCGGTGGTGGATGCCTTCCTGCGGCCGCTGGGGGTCGAGATTCCCGGCGCACTGCCGTATCCGCCAGAGGACGACCGGGGTTGGGTCGATGTGGGCGACCTGTCCGCGCTGCCCACCTCCACGCCGGAACTGCAGCGCCTGTACCGCGCCTTTCTGGCAGCGCCGCTGCCTCGCGCCTTTGCCATGAATGGCCAGACCCGCTCCGCCTTTGCCACCGGTGACGACGCCTCGTCGCGCGCCTTGGCGAGGTGCGAAGAGGGCGCGCAGGCGGAAACCCCTTGCCACCTGTACGCGGTCAATCGCACTGTTGTCTGGAGCCCGCCAAGACCATGACCCCGCCCCCCTTGATTCCCTTGCCCTCGTTGCCCTCATCCCTCACGACGCTGCGACTCACCCGCGACGGCGCCGTGGCCCGCGTCACCCTGGCCCGTCCGGAGGTGCGCAATGCCTTCAACGACATCGTCATTCAGGAACTGACCCAGACCTTCGAGGCCCTGGCCCAGGACCCTTCGCTGCGTGCCGTGGTGCTGGCGGCTGAAGGCAAGGCCTTCTGTGCCGGCGCGGACCTCAACTGGATGAAGGCCATGGCCGGGTACAGCTGGGAAGACAACCATGCGGATGCCGCACGCCTGGCCCACATGCTCTGGACCCTGTATCGCTGCCCGGTGCCGGTGATCGCGCAGGTGCAGGGCGATGCCTATGCGGGCGGCGTGGGCCTGGTGTCGGTGTGCGATATCGTGGTGGCGGTGGACACTGCCGGCTTCTGCCTGTCCGAGGCCAAGCTGGGCCTGTTGCCGGCCACCATCGCCCCGTATGTGGTGCGGGCGATGGGAGAACAGTCTTCGCGGCGATACTTCGTCACCGCTGAACGGTTCTCCGCGGCCGAGGCTCACCGCCTGGGCCTCGTGCATGAGTTGGTCACCGCCGACACACTGGAAGAGACCGTGCAGGGCCTGTGCACCGCGCTGGTGGCCAATGGCCCGATGGCCGTGCGGGCCTGCAAGCGGCTGGTTCAGGACGTGGCGCATGCGCCGCTCACCGAGGCACAACGCGACGACACCGCCCGTCGTATCGCCGACATCCGCGCCAGCGCGGAAGGACGCGACGGCGTGCAGAGTTTCCTCACCAAGTCCCGACCTGGCTGGCTGGCCTGATTCCGACCCGAGTTTTCGATTTCCGTTTCCATGTCCGAAGCAGTACAACAAGACTGGCAACGCCGCAGCCTCCGCGCGGTGTGGCATCCCTGCACCCAGATGGCGCGTGCCGAGCGCGTGCCGCCGCTGCCCATTGCACGCGGGCAGGGCCCGTGGCTGTTTGATCATCAGGGGCGTCGATATTTCGATGCCAACAGTTCGTGGTGGGTGAACCTCTTCGGCCATGCCGATCCGGCGCTGAACGACGCCATCAAGCATCAGCTCGACACCCTGCCGCACGTGATGCTGGCCGGCTGCACCCATGAGCCGGCCGTGCGGCTGGCCGAGCGGCTCTCTGCCCGCACCGGCGGGGCGCTGGGCCATCTGTTCTTCGGCAGCGATGGGGCGAGTGCGGTGGAGATCGCACTCAAGCAGAGCTTTCACAGCTGGCGCAACCGCGGGCGTGGGTCCAAGCGCGAATTCGTCTGCCTTCGCAATGGCTATCACGGGGAAACCATCGGTGCGCTGGCCGTGACCGATGTGGCCATCTTCCGCGATGCCTACGACCCCTTGCTGATGCGTGCCCACATCGTCAACTCGCCGGACCAGCGGCTGGGCAATGAGCAGGCCGCGCTGGACGACATGCGGGCACTGCTGAGCGAGCGGTCGCAGCAGATTGCGGCTGTCATCGTGGAGCCGCTGGTGCAGGGCGCTGCCGGCATGGTGATGCATGCACCGTCGTATCTGCGCCGCCTGCGCCAGCTTTGCCGCGAGTTCGACGTGCATCTGATCGCTGATGAGATCGCTGTCGGCTGCGGCCGTACGGGGACCTTCTTTGCGTGGGAGCAGGTCAGCCCGCTGCCCGGTACGGCGGCTTCGGATGAGACCCCCGCGACCCCCGCGACCCCCGCGACCCCGGCCACGGGCGCTGACTGGCCCGACTTCCTGCTGCTGTCCAAGGGCATCACTGGCGGCACCTTGCCGCTGTCGCTGGTGCTGACGACCGATGAGGTCTATCAGGCCTTCTGGTCGGAAGACGTCACGCGCGGCTTCCTGCATTCCCACAGCTACACGGGCAACCCGCTGGCCTGTGCCGCCGCCAATGCGGTGCTGGATCGTTTTGATGCCGGCCAACTGGCGGTCAACCAGCAGCAGGCGGCGCATCTCACCGCCGCCTTTGCACCCTTGGCGGCGCATCCGCAGGTGGCGCATCTGCGTCAGCGCGGCACCATCCTGGCGTTCGATGTGAAGCCCGCCATTGAACGCTTCTCCGAGCGCTTCCACCTGGCTGCGCGTGAGCATGAACTGCTGATCCGCCCCATCGGCCAGACGGTCTATCTGATGCCTCCCTACCTCGTGGATGAGGCCAGCGCCCAGTTCCTGGCCTGCGCCGTGCAGGACTCGCTGCAGGAGGTGCTGCATGCTGCTTGACCACCTGCAGTCCAAACTCGACGCGTTGAAGGCGCAGAGCCTGACGCGTTTCACCCGTGTGGCCGAAACCGGCACCGCGCCGCGACAGATCGTCCGTGGGGCGGACGGGCAGGCGCGGGAGCTGCTGATGTTCTGCAGCAATGACTACCTTGGCCTGGCGGCCCATCCGGCGATTGCGCGGGCACTGGCGGAAGGCGCGGACATCTATGGCGGCGGTTCGGGCGCGTCGCCGCTGGTGAGTGGGCATTCCCGTGCGCATCACGATGTGGAAGCGCAATTGGCCGACTGGTTCTCGCCCTGGATCCCACAGGCACGGGCCATCGGCTTTTGCACCGGCTACATGGCCAATCTGGCGGTGGTGGCAACACTGGGCGATGCCCAGGCGGAAATTTTCAGCGAGACGCTCAACCATGCCTCGCTGATCGACGGCACCCGGCTGGCCAAGGCCAAGGTCACGCGCTACGCCCATGTGGATCTGCAGGACCTGCGCACGCAGCTCGCCGCCAGTTCCGCCCGCATCAAGCTGATCGTCACCGATGCGGTGTTCAGCATGGATGGCGACATCGCGCCGCTGCCCGGGTTGCTGGCGCTGGCCGAAGAATTCGATGCCTGGCTGATCGTGGACGATGCCCACGGCCTGGGCGTGCTGGGTGAGGGCGGCGCGGGCTCGCTGGAGCACTTTGGTCTGCGTAGCGAGCGGCTGATCGTCATGGGCACACTGGGCAAGTCCGCCGGCCTGGCCGGGGCGTTTGTGGTGGCTCATTCCACGATCATCGACTACCTGCTGCAGGCGGCCCGCAACTACATCTTCTCGACGGCTTCGCCCCCGGCGGTGGAGCATGCGCTGCTGACCAGCCTGGCGCTGATGCGCAGTGCGGAAGGGCGCGCCCGTCGCGAACACCTGATCGGCCTGCAGGCCCGCCTGCGCCGAGGCATCGAGGCGCTGCTGGACCGGCATCCCCAACTGCCCTGGCGCCTGGCCGCCTCCAGCACCCCCATCCAGCCGCTGATCATCGGCGGCAATGCCGAGGTCATGGCCCTGGCCGCCGCGCTGGAGCAGCAAGGCCTGCGCGTGCCCGGCATCCGGCCGCCCACCGTGCCCAAGGGCGAAGCGCGCTTGCGCATCACCTTGTGTGCCACCCATACCGATGACGATGTCGACCGCCTGGTCGCTGCCCTGGAGGCCTGCGCATGAGCGCTCCCCAATCCCCCGCAGTCCCCAGGTTCCCTGGGTTCTTCATCACCGGCACCGACACCGAGATCGGCAAGACCTGCATCACGGCCGGCCTGACGCAGGCCTTCCAGCAGCTTGGACGCCGTGTGGCGCCGATCAAATCGCTGGCGGCCGGGCAGAGCCAGGATGCGCAGGGCGCCTGGGTCAACGAAGATGTGGCCCAGCTGCATGCCGCGCAGACCCTGGGCCTGAGCACCGATGAGGTGGGCCCGCTGCAGTTTCGTGAACCCTGCGCGCCCCACATTGCGGCCCGCCTGGAAGGCCGCAGCATCGACCGCGAAGCCCTGCTGGCGGCCATTGCCACGACGGCCGCCAAGGCTGACCTGTCCTTGGTGGAAGGCGTGGGTGGTTTCCGCGTGCCCCTCACGGACACCTGGGACACCGCCGACCTGGCCGTCGATCTGGGCCTGCCGGTGGTGCTGGTGGTGGGCCTTCGCCTGGGCTGCATCAGCCATGCCTTGCTGACGGCCGAAGCCATCCTGGCGCGTGGCCTGCGGCTGGCCGGCTGGGTGGCGAACACCGCCGACCCGCATCAACCCCATGTGGCGGACAATCTGTCCGCATTAAGCGCGCGCCTGAACCCGATCACGGGCGGGCCGTGCTGGGGCCATGTGCCCCGATTGACCCATCCCTCTCCTGCGGCCGTGGCCGCGTACCTGCAGCAGCCCCTGCTGCTGAACGCCTTGAAAGCATGACGATGAAGCAGACCGTCAACCAGATCCAGACGCTGACGCCCACCACCAACGAGCAGCGCCGTAACGCCAAGCCCTGGACGGTGAATGAGATCGCAGCCCTGTTCGAGCTGCCGTTCAACGACCTGCTCTTCCGCGCGCAGCAAGTCCACCGTGAGAACTTCGATGCGAATGCGGTGCAGCTGTCCACGCTGCTGTCGATCAAGACTGGCGGCTGCGAAGAGGACTGCAAGTACTGCCCGCAGTCGGCCCACTTCGACACCGGCCTGAAGGCCGAAAAGCTGATCCCGCTGGAAGAAGTGCTGGAAGCCGCTCGTGCCGCCAAGGCCAGCGGAGCCACCCGCTTCTGCATGGGCGCGGCCTGGCGCTCGCCCAAGGAACGACATCTGGAAGCCATCGGCGAGATGATCACCGAGGTGAAGGCCATGGGCCTGGAAACCTGCCTGACCGCCGGCATGCTGGCCGATGGGCAGGCTGAACAGCTGCGTGATGCGGGCCTGGACTACTACAACCACAACCTGGACACGTCGCCCGAGTTCTACGGCCAGATCATCACCACCCGCACCTATCAAGACCGGCTGGACACGCTGGACCGTGTGCGCGGCGTGGGCCTGAAGGTCTGCTCCGGCGGCATTGTCGGCATGGGTGAAACCCGTCGTCAGCGTGCCGGCCTGATCGCCCAACTGGCCAATCTGGAGCCCTATCCGGAATCGGTGCCCATCAACAACCTGGTGCAGGTGGAAGGCACGCCGCTGGCTGGCACCGAGGCCCTGGACCCGTTTGAATTCATCCGCACGATCGCGGTGGCGCGCATCACCATGCCGCGCGCGATGGTCCGTCTGTCGGCCGGCCGCGAAGAGATGCCCGAAACCATGCAAGCGCTTTGTTTCCTGGCCGGTGCCAACAGCATGTTCTACGGCGACAAGCTGCTGACCACCAGCAACCCTCAGGCCGAGAAGGACCGCAAGCTGATCGACCGCCTGGGCATGCATTGCGCCATTGAGGCCGAGCTGAGCGCGGACGCGCCGGTGAGCGCAGAAGCGACCACCAGCACTGCGGGCGCCTGCGGCCACTGCCACTGACCGGTCCGGCCCTGTAGGGATGACGGGCCCGCAGTCGGCCCGCCCCCAAGGGCGCAGGGCCCGCCCCCGAGGGCGCAGACCCCAGCCGCGTCGGGCGGCTTGATTCCCGACCACCACCACCGGAGCGTGCCGGCAGCCGCAGCCACAAGCGGCGGCGTGACCGGCAGCCGGGGCTTGAGGAGACAACCTTGTTCAAGAAGATCCTGATTGCCAACCGCGGCGAGATCGCCTGCCGCGTGGCCGCCACGGCACGACGCCTGGGCGTCAAAACCGTGGCGGTGTATAGCGATGCCGACGAGCAGGCGCGCCATGTGCGGGCCTGTGACGAGGCTGTGCACGTCGGTGGTTCCGCGCCGCGCGACAGCTACCTGCAATGGCAGCGCATCCTGGACGCTGCGCGCCAGACGGGCGCGGAGGCGGTGCATCCGGGCTATGGCTTTCTGAGTGAAAACGAAGAATTTGCCCAGGCCTGCGCCGATGCCGGGCTGGTGTTCATCGGCCCGCCGCCGTCCGCCATCCGTGCCATGGGGCTCAAGGCCGAATCCAAGCGGCTGATGGAACAGGCGGGGGTGCCCTTGGTGCCGGGGTATCACGGTGCCGATCAGGACCCGGCGCTGCTGCGCCGCGAGGCCGCGCGCATCGGATATCCGGTGCTCATCAAGGCCAGCGCCGGGGGCGGTGGCAAGGGCATGCGGGCGGTGCAGCGCGAAGAAGACTTTGATGCGGCCCTGGCCTCCTGCAAGCGCGAGGCGATCAGCAGCTTTGGTGACGACGCCGTGCTGATCGAGCGGTATGTCCAGCGCCCGCGCCACATCGAGATTCAGGTGTTTGGGGACGGCCACGGCCAGTGCGTCTATCTGTTTGAGCGGGATTGCTCGGTGCAGCGCCGTCACCAGAAGGTGCTGGAAGAAGCACCGGCGCCTGGCATGACGGCCGAGCGGCGTGCCGACATGGGAGCGGCCGCTGTTGCCGCTGCCCGTGCGGTGGGGTATCAAGGGGCAGGCACGGTGGAGTTCATCGCCGAGCAGGATGGCCGCTTCTACTTCATGGAGATGAACACCCGGCTGCAGGTGGAGCATCCCGTCACCGAGGCCATCACCGGGCTGGACCTGGTGGAGTGGCAGTTGCGCGTGGCCGCTGGGGAGCCGCTGCCGCTGCGGCAGGAAGATCTGCGCATCCACGGCCATGCCATTGAGGCCCGCATCTGCGCGGAACACCCGGATGGTGGGTTCCTGCCCGCGACCGGCCGTCTGGCCGTGGCCCGCTGGCCGGCGCATGACGCCTTTCGGCCAGCGGCGGTGCGCATCGATTCCGGGGTCGGTGAGGGGGACGAGATCAGCCCCTACTACGACTCGATGATCGCCAAGCTGATTGTGCATGGCGACACGCGCGAGCAGGCCTTGGCGCGCCTGGATGCCGCGCTGCGGGACACGCATATCGTCGGGCTGCACACCAACCTTGCATTCCTTCGGCGCTGTGCCGCCACCGCGTCCTTCACCAGCGGGGACGTCGACACCGCCCTGATTGAACGCGAACGCGCGGTGCTGTTTGACCAGCCCGGGCTGGCGGTGGCGCAGTCGGCGGCGGCCGTGGTGGCCCACACATTGGCGGAAGAGGCCCTCACCGAAGGGGCAGATCCCTGGAGCCGTCGGGATGGCTGGCGTCTTTTCGGTGCGGCTCAGCGTCGGTTCGAGCTGGAGATGCAGGGCGTGCATCACACCGTGCTGCTGGCCCGCCATCACGAGGGGGGACTGTCGCTGACGGTCCAAGGGCAGGAGATGCCACTGAGGGTTCGCTCGGACGGAGCCGAATCGCACGAGCTGTTCCTGGCGGGGCAGCGGGTGCAGGTGCGCACCTACAAGGTCGGTGATCAGGTGGCGGTGTTTGGGGCAGAAGGTTCCGCGCTGGTCACCGAAGTGGATGTCATCGCCCACGCGGGCACAGGCGGAACGGAAGGCGGGCGGCTGAGTGCGCCGATGCCGGGCAAGCTCATCGCGTTCCTGGCCCAGCCCGGGGAACCGGTCAGCAAGGGCCAGCCGCTGGCGGTGATGGAGGCGATGAAGATGGAGCACACCATCACCGCGCCGCGTGACGGCGTGGTGGACGAATTGCTGTTTGCAGTGGGCGACCAGGTCGGCGATGGCGCCGAGCTGCTGCGCCTGCGTGCCCAGGCCTGAAAGGATCCGCATCATGAGTCATTGGCCAACCCGGGTCACCCTGGTGGATGTCGGGCCGCGTGACGGCCTGCAGAACGAGCAGGCGCAGGTCGGCACGGCGGACAAGGCGCGGCTGGTCTCCCTGCTGCAGGACGCCGGTCTCAAGGAGATCGAGGTCACCAGCTTCGTCTCGCCGAAGTGGGTGCCGCAGATGGCGGACAACACCGAGGTGATGGCGGCGGTGGAGCGGCGCCCCGGCGTGCGCTACAGCGTGCTGGTGCCCAACATGAAGGGGCTGGAAGCGGCGCTGCCAACACAGCCGGATGAAGTGGTGGTGTTTGCCGCCGCCTCGGAGGCCTTCTCCCAGAAGAACATCAACTGCTCGATTGCCGAGAGCATCGAGCGTTTTGCGCCGGTGGTGGCGGCCGCCCATGAGGCGGGGTTGAAGGTGCGCGGGGCGTTGTCCTGTGCGGTGGGCTGCCCGTATCAGGGGGCCGTCTCGCCGGACGAGGTCGATCGGGTGGCGGGCCTGCTGAGATCGGTGGGGGTGGACCATCTGGGTGTGGCCGACACGATAGGTGTGGGGACAGCGCGCCAGGTGCAGGCCGCCATGGAACGCGCGCTGCGGCATTTCCCGCTGGTGGAGGTGAGTGGGCATTTCCACGACACCTATGGCCAGGCGCTCACCAACATCTTTGCCTGCCTGGAGATGGGCGTACACAGTTTTGATGCCAGCATTGCGGGGCTGGGGGGCTGCCCTTATGCCAAGGGTGCGACCGGCAACGTGGCGACCGAAGAGGTGGTGTTCATGCTCAACGGGCTTGGTATTGAGACTGGCATTGACCTGGACCGTCTGGTGGATGCGGGAGCGTTTATTTCCGGGGTGCTCGGGCGCGCGCCCGCTTCGCGCGTGGCGCGGGCGGTGCTGGCGAAGCGGCAGGCTTAGAGGCCAGCCGTAAAGGTCAGCCGTAAAGGTCACGCATAAGGGTGCCGCATAAGGGTCAGGTCATCGGTGTCTGCGATGCGTTGGCCTGATGCAGCGCCTGGGTCAGCAGGTGGGTGCTGCCCGCCTGCTGCTCCACGGCGGCGATGAAGCCCGGCAGATCCCGCAGCCACAGAGGCACGGTCAGCGGGCTGGCATGGGCCGGAATCCCCACCTTCAAGTAGCGCAGCCCCATCAGTGATGCGGGTGTCACGGACTGGATGTCCCCCCATTTCACAGTCCGATAAACACCCCAGACGTTGAAGCATCGCAGCGCTTGCGGCTGCACCCGGACCGGGTAGGCGAGCACAACCAGACCATCCACCAGCGTCAGCAGCGCGCCGAGCACCAGCGGATCCACCACGGCGTCAAGGAAACCCGCCCCGTCAGGCAGCCGGCTGGACTGGTATTGCGCCAGTGCCTCCAGTGCGAGATTCAGCACCCCATACACCAGTACAAACCAAAGGCAGCTTCGCCACATCGGATACATCCGGGCGTGGAAGGACTGGGCAGATGCGGGGATGCTGGACATGAACGCCGTGAGGGATGCGAATCTCAGCCGGATGTTAGAGGTTGCAAGCCGGTGAAGGCGTATCCATCTGACATCTATCGCAACAGGCCGGTGGGCACATCAGTGTGCTGAACGATCCCTTCAGGGTGTTGCATCGCGACGGTTGATTCAAAGTATCACCCTGCGCGTTTATCGCCAATTTCGCGCGATGCCCGCCACGCCCTCGTCGGGCCCCGCAATCAACAAATCGCGACGACGCCGACCAATTGCGGTGGGTGAACTGACAGTATTTGTCGGTTCTGACAAAAACTGACCCCAGCCCCCACCGCTTCCCGTGGCGAATCGCATCCTTGGTACACGGCCGAGGAGGCCAAAGGTCGGACTTTCAAGGGGTGTAGACCACTTTGTGACCAATAGCAACCGGCACGTTAACTGCAAGACATACGGGGAAGACCACCTGGAGCCCGTTACCGCGCGCGTCCTGGTGTCCCGTTTCCTCGGACTTGCAGGAGCGCACATGCGCAACAACGTATCAGAGACCGACCAAAAGTTGGGTTGTCCCCCGCCCCCCGCCCTGTCGCGCGGGCTATTGTTCAGCGCTGTGCTGGCGCTCAGTGCCGTCAGCGCGCTGTCGGGTTGTGGTGGTGGATCCTCTTCTGGCGACGCCGCCGGGACGCCCCCCAGCAGCGGGAGCCCGGCGCCCGCACCGATCCCGGCGCCCGCGCCAACGGCTTCGTCACCCGAGCCGGAACTGCCGCCCACCACCACCCCTTCGCCGTCCACCGGCACGCTGCCCACCGGGGGCGGCACTGCGGCGCCGGCCCTGCCGCCCGGCCTGCAACTGCCGTCGGGCCTGGACCTGAGCAAGCCGGGCGCGGCCCTCAAGATCGCCAACGCCACCTCCAGCGCCACCGAGAACAACAACAACGGCCCGGATAAAGCCTTCGACGGCAGCATGACCACTCGCTGGTCCAGCGTGCCGGAAGACACCGCCTGGATCCAGTTCGACTTCGGCACCAAGACCCCCATCGGCTACATGCAGCTTGCATGGGAAAACGCCTATGGGAAGGAATACGCCGTCCTCGCCTCCGATGACGGTCAGACCTGGTACCAACTGCGCTATGTGGCTGGCGGCAAGGGCGGCACCGAAGAATTCTTCAATCTGAATGCCAACGTCCGCTACGTGAAGATCCAGGGCGTGGCCCGTGGCACGCAGTATGGCTATTCGCTGTTTGAAGTCAGCTTCAAATCGCCGGGTAGCGACAACACGCTGGCCTCGGTGGTGAGCTCGGCAACGCCGACGCCTCCGCTGGGCAGCTCGGTCACCTCACCCGCCATCACCGCCCCGCTGGAGCAAGTGCAGTTCACCCTGCCCGACGGCACCCTGGTGACCCGCTTCGGCTTTGTCGGCCGCTCCCGCCATGCCCGCGAACGTGGTGAGGACTGGGCAGAAATCGGCTATGGCACCAACGACACCGTGGATGCCAACGGCCAGCCTCGGGACAAGGGGCCGGGCGCCTATCTGAACTTCATTGCCAACTACTTCAAGAATCGCACCTGGGGTGTCGAGTTCATCGACAACAGCCGGGTGGCCGGGGTCACCAAGCCCCGCATCATCATCAACCAGTACTATCAGCAGGCCCAGCGCGGCGGCGGTCATTCGTTCTTCCGTCGCTTCGATGACCCGGGTGTCACCGGTTATGGATGGATGTCGCCCGGCACTTTGCTGGACAACACCACCTACACCGACGGCTTCAATGACCTGACCTCTTGCCCCGTGGTTCCCAAGCCGCCTGAAGGTGCGCTGGCCAAGCCCAATACCGGCTACAACGGCGTCATCGGCGCCAATGATGGCTGCTCCGTGGTGCTGGACAACGTGCCCGGCCATCGCGACGTGGGCCCGGACGCCAATGGCGTGCTGGTGCCCACCACCACGGTGGCATCGCGCAACCTGAAGGTGGGCGATGCCATTGAATTCACCGGCTCGTTCTTCTCCAGCCGCGCCGCCATGGACGCCATTGGTGATAGCGGCAACTTCCGCTATTACACCAATGAGGTGACGTATGTGGTGGGCAGCGGCCTGCGGCCCTGGTACGGTGTCCAGCCGCGCCTGATGAATGCGCCGCTGCCGGACGAGACGCTGCTGGGCGGCACCGGCTCCATCTCTTACGACTACGCCGACAACGCCACCTTCATGTTCCAGCAGCCGAGCACACAGATCGGTATGCAGAACATGCAGCGCTTCACCGAAGGCCGCCGCTGGATCCACAGCAACATGTGGACGGGCGATCACAATGAAGCCGGCAATGACCGCAATACGGCGGCCGTGGGTCTGCAAGGGCCGCGTTTCAACCAATCGACCTGTTTCGCCTGCCACATCAACAACGGGCGAGGACTGGCGCCCCAGGTGCTGAACCAGCGCCTGGACACCATGGCCGTGCGTACGGCCACCCTGGATGCCAATGGCAAGCAGGTGCCGCACCCGACCTATGGGCTGGCTGTGCAGATGAATGCCCGGTCGCAGACCACCGGTGCGCTGCAGGACTGGGGCATGGCCGTTCGGGTGGCCGGCTTCGACACCAAGACGGTGACGCTGGCGGACGGCACGGTGGTGACGCTGAGCAAGCCGCGGGTGAGTTTTGATGGCCCGACGCCGTCGGTGTTTTCGCTGCGTGCCGCGCAGCCGATGATCGGCATGGGCCTGCTGGAAGCGATTCCGGACGCAGACATCCTGGCGCGTGTGCGCACCACGCCCGACGAAGACGGTGTGAAGGGGCAGGCCAACCTGGTCTATGACCCGGAAACCGGCGCGGTCCGTGTGGGCCGCTACGGCTGGAAGGCCGCCAAGGTCAGCCTGCGCCATCAGGCCGCCAATGCCGCGCTGCTGGACATGTCGGTCACGTCGCCGCTCTACCCGAACCGCGACTGCCTGGCCGGCCCGGCCCAGTGCAACCGCAACAAGGTGGAGAAGGGCTTGTCCGAGGACGATCTGCAGCTGATCACCCGTTATGTGGGTCTGCTGGGCGTACCGGCGCAGCGCAGCCTCACCAGCGGCTTCCCCAAGGGGGTGACGCCGCTGCCCTACCTGGACGTGAATCCG
The DNA here is from genome assembly GCF_026625885.1 of Roseateles sp. SL47. Classification (NCBI taxonomy): domain Bacteria; kingdom Pseudomonadati; phylum Pseudomonadota; class Betaproteobacteria; order Burkholderiales; family Sphaerotilaceae; genus Roseateles; species Roseateles sp. SL47. The sequence goes on from NZ_CP113068.1 coordinate 1,944,822, forward strand.
ACCCAGGTGGCCGCAGGTGCCAAGCTGTTTGCCTCCATCCGCTGCACGGCCTGCCACATCGCCGAGATGAAGACGGGCCTGGGCACGGAGCTGGCGGAAAACCGCAACCAGACCATCCGCCCCTACACCGATCTGCTGCTGCACGACATGGGCAGCGAGCTGGCCGACACCCTGGTGGAATCCCAGGCGGCCGGCAACCAGTGGCGGACCGCGCCGCTGTGGGGCATCGGTTATACCGAGTACGTGGCGGGCACCGGCGTGAAGGTGGGGTATCTGCATGACAGCCGTGCAGGGACGCTGACCGAAGCCATCCTGTGGCACGGGGGGGAAGCAGCCGCCAGCCGGCAGCGCTTTGTCAACCTGAGCACCGCAGATCGCAAGGCGCTGCTGGCCTTCTTGAACTCGCTCTGACGACGGGCGCATACCCACGCTGCGACGACGGGCGCAGCGCAACGCAACAAGGCGGCCTCGGCCGCCTTGTCCACTTTCTGGGCGCGCCGTCCAGCGTCGTTGCGACGGAACGAAGGGCTCACCCCCGCATCGCCGCTTCCACCCGTTCGCGGAACATCGCAGCGCGGCTCGCGTCTGAATGCTCCTCGATCCGTTCGCAGCAGAGGTCCACCCATTCCATGAACCGGCTGTGGGTGTCTGCCTCCCGGGAGCGGTTGCGCAGATCGGCTTCCCGGCCGGCCAGCATGCGGGTCACCAGGTCCAGGGCAAAGAAGCGCGCATTGACCAGCCGCTTGGCCGCCTGGGCCCGCTCCGCCGCCTGGGCCGCCAAGGCCATCTCCTGGGCCCGCTGCGGTGAACGCGGCGCTTCCAACGGCGCCGGCAGCTCAATCAGCCCCTTTTCCTGCAGCAACTGGACGCTGTTCTCGCCCAGCCCCAAGCCGCGGCCGAGGCGGCACAGCTCCGATGCGTCCCGTTTCCCGTCCACGGTGATGAGCAGCGCGCGCAGGGCCGGCGCCAGTTGCCGCTGCCCGGGAGCGAGCAGTTGTCGAGCGAGTTCGGTTTTGCGAGGGGCTTGCATGGCGGGGCGGATGTTGCGCATGCTCCATGGAGGCTTGATGACACCGCCATGACCCGTTCTGGGGGACGTGCATTGCGGCACAGGTCCAGCCTGTCCACAATCCACCCCATCAAAAACAGGGAGGACACTCATGGACAAGTTCATCGTCATGCACCGGGGGGCCCTGCGGTCCAAATACCGCACCGAAGGGCTGGCCCGCATCGAGGCAGCGCTCAAGCAGTTGGTGGCGGCCGACAAGCGCCGGGGTGTGGATACGCAACTGCTGCCCATCGACATGACCGGGCCGATGAAAGCCATCGGTGCCGCACCGGTGCAGGGGCCGCCCGATGCCCGCAGCCTGAAGAAGGCGGTGGATGCGCTGGTGCAGGCACGGACCCCGCACTATGTGGTGCTGCTGGGCGGCCCGGATGTGCTGCCGATGGTGCCCCTGCGCAATGCGGCCCATGGGGGCGACCTGGGCGACGGCGATCCGGTCGTGCCCAGCGACCTGCCTTACGCCTGCGAGACCGCCTACAGCACCGATCCCAATCGGTTCCTTGGCCCGACTCGCGTGGTGGGCCGGATTCCGGATCTGCCCGGGGCCCAGCGGCCGGACCTGCTGCTGCAACTCATCCGCTCGGCTGCCCGCCACAAGGCGCTGCCCAGGGAAGACTATCTGGAAAGCTTTGGCCTCTCGGCCGAGGTGTGGCAGGCGTCTACCCGGCTGAGCCTGATCAACACCTTCGGCCATGCGGACGCGCTGCATCTGTCGCCGCCCGAAGGCCCGGCATGGACCAAGGCCGAGCTGGCCCCGCGCATGCATTTCATCAACTGCCACGGCCAGAAGGACATGCCGGAGTACTACGGGCAGCAGGGGGAGGCGTATCCGGTGTCGCACCGCTCGTCCCTGATCCGGGACCGGATCACCGCCGGCACGGTGATCGCCGCCGAATGCTGTTATGGGGCCCAACTGTTCGACCCCGCCCTGGCGGAGGGCCAATGGCCGATCGCCCTGCGTTATTTGGGGGACGGCGCCACCGCCTTCCTGGGGAGCACCACCATCGCCTACGGTCCCAGTGAAGGCAATGGGTCGGCCGACCTGCTGTGCCAGTATTTCCTGCAGCGTGTGCTCGCGGGAGCTTCCACCGGCCGTGCATTGCTGGAGGCCCGGCAGAAGTTCGCCGGAGAGCGGACCCACCTGGATCCGATGGACCTGAAGACCCTCGGTCAGTTCTACCTTCTGGGGGACCCCTCGCTTCAGCCGGTGAGCTTTGTCAGCCACGCACTCACCCGCACCCGCGCCTTCCGCAAGGCCTTCGCGACCGTGCAGGACCGGGGCGTGCGCGGGCTTCGTCGCGAGAAGCTGGAACGGGACGGCCGTTACCTGGCACGCGCATTGCCCTCTCTCAAGTCCAGCGATCAACCGCCGTCCGCAGCGGTGCGGTCCGCCATCGAGCCCATGCTGAAGGAGTCCGGCCTGTCGCCGGCCACCTGCAGCCGGATCAGCTACGACGTGGCAGGCACACCCGGGCAGCGGCGGGTCCATGTGTACAAGGGTTGGAACGCGGCGCGCCTGCTGGCGCTCGTCGCGACCGAGCAGGACGGGTTGCTCCTGCATGTCAGGCGCATGCATGCCCGCTGAGTTCTCTCCCGAAGACGACGGTCGCACCTGCTTGCAGGGGCGGCTGGTCCGTGAGGTGATTGACCGGGGCAGCAAAAGCGAAAGGCTGGCGCTGCGCCTGGAACTCGAGGACGGGGAAAAGGTCCTGCTTCGCCGCCAGGGCGGGCATCCGATCCGTGACCCGGTCCTGGAGGCCTTGGAGGGACAGGTGTTGCGGGTGTCTGGCCAGCAGCGGGATGGCTACTTTTTTGTGCAAGACATCTGCCGGTTGGATGACCAAAATCAATAACCGTTCGGGAGATGCCCGTGCGGCAGGGTCGGTTACCTTCAACGACTTGCTGCGGGTGCCCGGACGGACGTAAAACCTGAGGTTTCCCCGATTCCTTTATGGGATCTCTGCATCAGCAACTCAACGAACTGGAGAAAAGCATGGCCAAGAATCCTTCCGACCGTCTGCTGGCGGACCTGCACCAGGTGGTGACCGACGCGGAATCCCTGCTGCGCGCCACATCGGATCAGACCAGCGCGACCGCTTCGGAACTGCGTGCCCGTGTGCAGGCGACGCTGGACCGTGCCAAGGGCAGCCTGGGGGATTTCCAGGCAGCCGCGATTGATCGCGCCAAGGCGGCTGGCAAGGCGACGGATGACTACGTGCACAGCAATCCGTGGGAGTCGATCGGCGTGGCCGCCGGCGTCGGCTTGCTGTTGGGGCTTCTCATCAGTAGGAAGTAAGGCCCCCCAGTCGCTTCGCTCCTGCCCCCGAGGGGCGCCAGCCTGCGGCCTGGCAGAGCCAGTTCCGCGGCTGTGGCCTGGGGGCGGGCGCCAGTCGCTTTGCTCTTGGCCCCGAGGGTCGGGGGCTAGGTGGGGCGGTGGGCGCGGAGCCAGTCTTCGAGCTGGTCGGCGGGCATGGGACGCGCAAAGTGCCAGCCCTGGCCTTCGTGGCAGCCCAGCGCCAGTAGGTGCTGGCGTTGCTCTTCGGTTTCAATGCCCTCGGCAACAACGCGCATGCCAAGGCTGCAGCCAAGATTGACGACCAGTTGCGCAATGGTGGCGCCAGCTGCACTGCTCTGCGCCTCGTGGACAAAGGCACGGTCAATCTTCAGGCGCTCTACGTCCAGACGACGGAGCTGACTCAGCGACGAGAATCCCGTGCCAAAGTCATCAATGGCCACCGTGGCCCCCGTGCTTCGAATCTCCGCCAGCACCCGTAAGACCGTCGAGACCTCTTCCATGGCCATCGATTCCGTGATCTCCAGCTCCAGCGCCGATCCGGGAATCTCGGCATCCATCAGCGCGCGACGGATCGAATCAATGAAGCCGTGGTGACGGAATTGCGCCAGTGAAATATTCACCGCAATCCGGAAATCATCAAAGCCGTTGCGCCGTAATTGAGCAATCTGGAAACAGGCCGTCCGCAGCACAAATTCACCGATCGGGACAATGAGGCCCGATTGCTCCGCCAACGGAATGAATTGGTCCGGGGGCACAAATTGGCCGTCCGCCGTGCGCCAGCGCAGCAAAGCCTCCGCTCCAATCACCTGTTGCGTCGCCAGCTCCACCTGCGGCTGATACACCACAAACAGCCGCCGCTCTTCAAAACTCGCCCTCAGGCCCTTGAGCAGCTTGAAACGCTCCCGCGCATCAATGCCCATTTCGGCATGGAAATACTGCGACGCGCCACGGTTCTGCGCCTTGGCACGCTTGAGCGCAATCTGCGCATCCAGCAAAAGCTCCGAACCCAAAGCCCGCGATTCGGCCAGACGCACCAGCCCGGTGGTGGCACTGAGCTGCAAGCGCTCGCCAGAGACAGTGAACGGGTCGTTGAACAACTCGGCAATCCGGTCCCCATTCACCACCTCTTCCGGCCCCAACAGTCCAAAGGCGTTGGAAGAGATGCGGGCCATGGCCGTGTTGTGGCCCAGTTGGCCCGCCATTCGCAGGGTGACCGCCTGCAGCACCTGGTCGCCAAAACGATGGCCAAAGGCATCGTTGATGTCGGCAAAGTCGTCCAGGTCGATCAGCGCCAGCGTGATGCCGTCCGGCGATTTGAGGTTCTGCTCCAGCACCTCAATGAAGCGCGTGCGGTTGGGCAGCTGCAGCAAGGGGTCGTTGTACGCCTGGTCCGACAGCTGGCTGTACAGCACCACATTCTCGAAGCCGGCCGCAATGTTGGAGCTGAACGCACGCAGCAGTTGCTGGTCCAGGTCTTCCATCGGCCGCGGCACTTCCACCAGCACCGCCATCTCGCGGCCGTTGGGAAGCCCAAAATACATGACGGTGCAGCCGTCTTCATGCAGATGATCACCCAGCGCCAGGCTGCGGCTCAGCAACTGCCGAACGCGCTGCACCGGAACATGGCGCAGCGGGCGACTCACCAACGAGCTGTATTGGCCCGCCGCCGCAATCACACGCGCTTCACCACTCGGGTCGTTTTCGCTTTGCAGACACACCACACCATCGGGCAGGGTGCCCAGCAAGGCACTCAGCAACGTAATGACACCTTCGGCAAAGCTCTGCATGCCACGCAGCCGACCCAGCTCGGCACTCGCCTCCACAATCATCTCCATGCCTTCACGGCTGGCCTCCAGGGCCCGGATCTGACGGTAGGAACGAATCGCCGCCGTGAGCACCGTGTACAAACGGGTGCGAGTCAGCTCTGACTTGGTCTTGTAGTCATTGATGTCGTAGGCCTGGATGGTCTCGATCTCCGGGGCATATCCCGGCTGACCGGTCCGCAGCACAATGCGCAAGGCGGCAAGCTTGAGCTCATCCCGGATATGGCGGACCAGTTGCAAACCGGCATCATCCGACTCCATCACGACATCCAGCAGCACCACGGCAATGTCATGCTCGCGGCCCAGCAGGCGCCGAGCTTCGGCGGCTGATCTGGCGTGCAGGAAGCTCAGTGGCTGGCCCTCGACGGACAGGCCCTGCATGGCCAACTCGGTGGCCTTGTGCACGTCCGAGTCGTCATCCACGATCAGCACCCGCCACGGGTGCTCGGACACGGCCGTGGTCTCGCGGGCGGCGTCCTGGTCGTCCAGGAACTGCAGCACGTCGTCGTCGTCGACGACGGCAGAGTTCGACGAATGCTGACGATCAGACATTGAGAGACCTTGTCGTGACGCCCGTGCGCGACGGCACGAGACGTTGCCTTGACTTTAGCTGAAGCCTCCCCCGCAGATGTGGCTTGTACGCCATCGTTTCCCCCGATTCAGTGGTAGGGTGACACGGTCGAGGACGAGGAGAAAGTCACATGGAGTCGCAGGAGCTGAATCTGGCGGACCGATTGCGCCGGATGGCGGCACACACGTTGTCACTTGCGCGAGTGCGCCTGGAACTGCTGGGCGTGGAGCTTCAATCCCAGCTGCTGCGTCTGTTTGCCGCCCTGACCGGCCTGCTCTTGGCCTTGCTGCTCGGGGTCGCCTCCCTGCTGATGCTGGTGTTTGCCGCCCTGTTGTGGGTGCCGGACGCATGGCGGGCCCCTCTGGGCCTGGCCCTGGGGCTGGTGCTGTTGCTGGCCGCCGTGCTGAGCTGGCAATGGGCCAAACGCCAATTGGCCGAAGGGGATCCGTTTGGCGCCAGCCTGGCCGAACTGGCCCGGGATGCCCGCGCCCTCGGTGAGACGGAGAGCCGCTGATGTGGCGAGACATGCAGCAGCGTCTGAAGCTGCGTCAGCTCGATCTGCAATTGCGCAGTGCCGAATTGCGGGTGCAATTGGCGCAGGACGTTCGAGCCCTGGAGCAGCCTTTGCGCTGGGCGGACCGGGCGCACGGCCTCTGGCGGCTGCTTCGCAGTCTGCCCAAAGCCTGGCAGGCGTTGGGAGCCCTGGGCGGGCTGGGAGGCCTGTTCGGGCTCACTCGGCTGTTCAGAAGGCCCGGTCGGCTCGCGAGGCTGTGGACCTGGCTGACCTTGGCGCTGAAGGTCTGGCGCTGGGTGCGGCCGCAGGCACCTTCGCCGTCCGGAGCGGATCCGGGGACGGAATCGCGGGCTGAATCCAGGACTGAAGCGCGGACGGAAGCACGGACAGAAGCGCGGTCGCCATCGGCGGCAGCGGTTGCACCTCAGCCCCCGGTGGCGCCGGATGTGGCGTCGTCGCAGACGCCCCCATCAACGCCCACATAGACGCCCCCCACCGCACCCCTCAACGCCCCGATCAACACCCTTACGGGCGCCTTCACGGACGCCCACGCAAACAAACGCCCCCCGCAAAGCCCCGATCAGGGCCGACCGCGTTTGAGGCTCGCACCACGCGGGGCGGTAACGCTGGACTTGCTGCCACCCGAGCGCTGCACCGGCCCCCCGGTTTTTGGCCGACCACCCTGAGTCGTCTGCGCAGTACGCGGCGCCTGGGCACCCACCGGCTTGCGCGCCGCACCGGTTTCCCGTGGCGGAAGCCCGGTGTGCTGGGTCAGGATTTGTCCCGCACGCGGTTTGTTCGGCGCGGTCTTTTGACCGGCCTGCGTTGAATTCTTGCGGCGCGCTGATTCATAACCACCGTCGGTGGCCGGCTGGAAGGTCGGGATCAGGTGATGTTTGCCGTTGCCGATCAGGTCGGCGCGGCCCATGTCCTTCAGCGCCTCACGGAGCAGCGGCCAGTTGTTGGGGTCGTGATAACGCAGGAAGGCCTTGTGCAGGCGGCGCCGACGCTCCCCCTTGACGATGTCCACCGCCTCGCTGTCGCGGGTGACCTTCTTCAGCGGATTCTTGCCCGAGTGGTACATCGCCGTGGCCGTGGCCATGGGGCTGGGGTAGAAGGTCTGCACCTGGTCCGCCCGGAAGCCATTGCGCTTGAGCCACAGCGCGAGGTTCATCATGTCCTCGTCGGCCGTGCCCGGGTGGGCGGCAATGAAGTAGGGGATCAGATACTGCTTCTTGCCAGCAGCCGCACTGGCCTGCTCAAACAACTGCTTGAAGCGGTCGTAGGTGCCAATGCCCGGCTTCATCATCTTGGAAAGCGGGCCGCCCTCGGTGTGCTCCGGCGCAATCTTGAGATAGCCGCCCACATGGTGGGTGACCAGTTCCTGGATGTATTCCGGGGACTCGATGGCCAGGTCGTATCGCAGACCGGAGCCGATCAGGATCTTTTTGACCCCACGCAAACCACGCGCACGGCGATAGAGCTTGATCAGCGGGCCGTGGTCGGTGTGCAGGTTGGGGCAGATGCCGGGATACACGCAGCTGGGCTTGCGGCAGGCGGCTTCAATCTCGGGGCTCTTGCAGCCGATGTGCCACATGTTGGCCGTCGGGCCGCCCAGGTCGGAAATGATGCCGGTGAAGCCTTTGACCTTGTCGCGGATGTCTTCAATCTCACGAATGATCGAGTCTTCGCTGCGGCTCTGGATCACACGCCCTTCGTGCTCGGTGATGGAGCAGAAGGTGCAACCGCCGAAGCAGCCACGCATGATGTTCACCGAGAACCGGATCATCTCCCACGCCGGGATCTTGGTGCCGGCGTCATGGCTGCCGTTTTCATCCGCATAGCGGGGATGCGGGCTGCGGGCATAAGGGAGGTCGAAGACATGGTCCATCTCCGCCGTGGTCAGCGGGATGGGGGGTGGGTTCAGCCAGACGTCGCGGTCCACGCCGCTGGACGAATGCCGTTGCACCAGCGCGCGCGCATTGCCCGGATTGGTTTCCAGATGCAGCACCCGGTTGGCATGGGCATACAACACCGGGTCGCTCTTGACCTGCTCATAAGCCGGAAGCCGGATCACGGTGCGGTCACGGGGCGTGGTGAGGGCACGGCCGTCCTGCCCGGTGCGGGCCAGCGGCTGGCGCACGATACGGATCGGCTTGACCTCGGGCATGCCTGCGGTCACGCCTGCGATGGCCGCAGCGCCTGCCGGGGCCTGCGCATCCGCAGTGGCCATTGCAGGCGTGGTCGCCTGGGACTGCTGCTTGGCGCAGTCGGTGCCTTGATCGGCGGCCACCTCGTCGGTGGTCATGTAGGGGTTGATCAGCGCCTCCACCTTGCCTGGCGCGTCCACCTCGGTGGAGTCGATCTCGAACCAGCCATCCAGGGATGCATCGTCCGGACGGCGCATGAAGGCCGTGCCGCGCACGTCGGTGATGGATTCAATCGGTTTCTTCTGGGCCAGGCGGTGCGCAATCTCGATGATGGCCCGCTCCGCATTGCCATAGACCAGCAGGTCGGCCTTGGCGTCCACCAGAATGCTGCGGCGGACCTTGTCCTGCCAGTAGTCGTAATGGGCAATGCGGCGCAGCGAGGCTTCAATGCCGCCGATGATGACCGGCACGTCCTTGTAGGCTTCCTTGCAGCGCTGGGTGTAGACCAGCGTGGCCCGGTCCGGCCGCTTTCCGGCGGCACCGCCCGGGGTGTAGGCATCGTCCGAGCGGATTTTGCGATCAGCCGTGTAGTGGTTGATCATCGAATCCATGTTGCCGGCCGCCACGCCGAAGAACAGATTGGGCTTGCCCAGCGCCCGGAACGGGTCGGGGGAATTCCAGTCGGGCTGGGCAATGATGCCCACGCGGAAACCTTGTGCTTCCAGCGTCCGGCCGATCACCGCCATGCCGAAACTGGGATGGTCCACATAGGCGTCGCCGCTGACGATGATGATGTCGCAGCTGTCCCAGCCGAGCTGCGTCATTTCCTCGCGTGACATCGGCAGGAACGGCGCCGGGCCAAAACGCTTGGCCCAGAACGGACGGTAGCCTGTGAGGGCCTTCGGGCGCGTTTCGTGCTCGGACGATTTCTGGCGAGTGTCCTTGGCGGACGCCTTCCGGCCGTCCTTCCCCACGGAGGGAGCGGCGGGCGTGGAACGCTCGTCAGCGGGCAGGGCGGAAGTCGGGGGCAGGGTGACGGACACGGCGGCGGCTCGGCGGGGGTAACCGGGTATTGTCGCTGTTCCCTCGGGTTCACCCCAGGGGAGACCTCACAAATCCGGGGCTTTCAACCGGGAATCGGGCTGGGCGTCGGCCGCCGTCATGGGGGATTGGGCCGATTCACAGACCGCCTGTCGGCCCAGCGTATGGCGTTCCGCCTCGGTCAGCGGGCTGAACCGGTTGGGCACCGGCACCGCCAGGCTGGACAGATAGTGCTCCAGCTGGGCCTGCCCCACCTCGATCAAATCGAAGGATTCCGGGTCCAGCATCCAGTGGTGCAGCAAGCCGCCCACCAGGGCCATCAGGCCGATGGCGGCTCGCTGGGTATCCAGGCCGGGCGGGAGCTGGCCCAACTCGATGGCGCGCTCGAAGGTGCCGCGGTTGTGCAGGGTCCAGTCCCGGTGCGCCACCACCTTGCGCGCCAGGATGCTGGTCATTTCACCAACAAACTCCACCCGCAGATTGGCGATCTCAAAAGCCCGCCGGGTGCGTGCATTGTTGACGGTGCAGTGAAACACATTGAGCAGCCCCAGCCGCAGGTCTTCCAGCGGCAGGTCGGGCGATGCGGAGGTGGCCGCTTCAATGCCTTCCTCCAGCGGCATGGTGGCCCGCTGCATCATGGCGTCGAACAGCTGGACCTTGTCCTCGAAGTGCCAGTAGACCGCCCCACGTGTCACGCCGGCCGCCTGCGCAATGTCTTGCAGCGATGTGCGGGATACGCCCCTCTCATGGAACAGCTGTTCGGCTGCGTCCAGCAGGCGGGTGCGGGTCTCCTGGGCTTCTTGTTTGGTTCGGCGGGCCATGGGGGCATTGTAGGCGGCTAAACATACATGCGTGAATGTATGTATATACTGCACGCGTTGTGTAGTCGAGTTGCGCCTGCGCGTTGGTCAAACCGCTTTTTTCGCATTTCCACCGGTCGCATCCCTGCCCTGTTGAGGTGGGGGAACCCCGATGAACATTGCGGAAGGACGGGCCGATGCCGATGATGTGCCGACGCTGAAAAGCTACGTAAAAACACCAACAAGCCACCATCTGATTCACAAGAGGAACCCCATCGTGATGTCCTTCCCTCAGCCGAAAGAACAACCGGGGGCGGAGCGCCCGGGCCTGCAGGCCGGCGCTCGTTTGCTCTATCTTCTGCCCCTGGTGGTCTCGCTGGCCACTGTCCTGACCGCCTGCGGCAAGGATGACAAGGCCGCAGCCGCCGGCAAAGGGGGGGGCATGCCGCCCGCCCAGGTGGGTGTGGTCACGGTGGGCACCCAGGCGGTGGCGCTGCAGACGGAACTGCCCGGCCGCGTGGAATCGCTGCGCACGGCGGAAGTGCGCGCCCGCGCCACCGGCATTGTGCTCAAGCGCCTGTTCACGGAAGGCGCCGAAGTGAAGGCCGGCCAAGCGCTGTTCCAGATCGACCCGGCCCCCTATCAGGCTGCCCTGGACAGCGCCAATGCCAATGTGGCCAAGGCGCAGGCCAATCTGGCCCAGGCGTCGGCACAGGCGGAGCGCAACAAGCCGCTGGCGGATGCCAAGGCCATCAGCCAGCAGGACTACATCACCTCGGTGGCCACCGCCAAGTCGGCCGAAGCTGATGTGGCGGCCGCCAAGGCCGCCGCCGTGCAGGCCCGGCTGAACCTGGACTATGCCCGCGTCACTGCGCCCATCTCCGGGCGCATCGGCCGTGCGCTGGTGACCGAAGGTGCGCTGGTGAGCTCCAGCGAGGCCACCCAGCTGGCCCTGATCCAGCAGGTCAGCAGCGTCTATGTGAACTTCACCCAGTCGGCCAACGAGGTGCAGAACCTGCGCCGCGCCCTGGCCAACGGCCAGCTGCGCAGCGCCGGCAGCGGCGCGGCCCAGGTGCAGGTGGTGCTGGATGACGGCACGGTCTACAGCCGCCCCGGCAAGCTGCTGTTCACCGACCTGACGGTGGACACCACCTCCGGCCAGGTCACCCTGCGCGCCGAAGTGCCCAACCCCGACAACACCCTGCTGCCTGGCCAGTATGTGCGCGTGCGCCTGGCCCAGGCGGAGCTGCCGTCGGCCATCCTGCTGCCCCAGCAGGCGGTCACCCGCGGCAACGACGGTGACACCGTGCTGGTGGTCGGTGCCGACAACAAGCCGCAAGCCCGTAAGGTGCGCATTGGCAACGCCGTGGGCAATCAATGGGTGGTGACGGACGGCCTGAAGGCCGGCGAGAAGGTCATTGCCGATGGCTTCCAGAAGATGATGGTGCCGGGGGCTCCGGTCAATCCGGTGCCCTTCACGCCTGCCAGCGCCGCCAGCGGTGCTCCGGCAGGCGCCTCGGCTGCCGGCCACTGAGCCCTGACGCTCAGGAAGGATCCAAGACATGGCACGTTTTTTTATTGATCGCCCCATCTTTGCCTGGGTGATCGCGCTGTTCATCCTGGTGTTCGGTGGAGTGGCCGTCACCCAATTGCCGGTGGCGCAGTACCCCACCGTCGCGCCGCCGTCGCTGGTGGTGAGCGTGGTGTACCCGGGCGCTTCCGCCAAGACCCTGGACGAGGCGGTGGTCTCCGTCATCGAGCAGGAGCTCAACGGGGCGCCAGGCCTGGCCTACATGGAATCGGTGAGCCAGGCCAACGGCACCGGCACCATCACCGTCACCTTCGAGTCCGGGACCAACATCGACCTGGCCCAGGTGGAAATCCAGAATCGGCTGTCGCGCGCCGAACCCCGACTGCCGTCGGCGGTGACGCAGCAGGGCGTGAAGGTGGACAAGTCCCGCTCCAACTTCCTGCTGTTTGTCACCTTGTCGTCGAAAGACGGCTCGATGGACCCGATTGCGCTCGGTGACTACGCCGCGCGCAACATCGTCCCGGAAATCCAGCGGGTGGCCGGCGTCGGCCAGGCCCAGCTGTTCGGTTCCGAACGCGCGATGCGCATCTGGCTGGATCCGGCCAAGATGCTGTCGTTCAACCTGACCCCGACGGAAGTCAACTCCGCCATCTCGGCCCAGAATGCGCTGGTGCCGGCCGGTGTGCTGGGCGACCGCCCCAACACCACCAGCCAGACGATGTCGGCGACCATCGTGGTCAAGGGCCAACTGGAAAACAAGGCGCAGTTCGAGAACATCGTGCTGCGCGCCAATGCCGATGGTTCCACCGTCAAGCTCAAGGACGTGGCCCGCATCGAGCTCGGAGGCCAGAGCTACTCCACCTACGCACGCCTGAACGGCCAGCCGTCCACCGGTATCGGTATCCAGCTGTCGCCCACCGGCAATGCGCTCGGCACGGCCAACGCGGTCAAGGCCCGGATGGAAGAGCTGAAGAAGTACTTCCCGGACGGCGTGCTGTATGAAGTGCCGTACGACTCGTCCAAGTTCGTGAAGATCTCGATCTCGCAAGTGGTCGAGACGCTGGTCGAGGCCATCATCCTGGTGTTCCTGGTGATGTTCCTGTTCCTGCAGGACTGGCGCTACACGCTCATCCCGACGCTGGTGGTGCCGGTGGCCCTGCTGGGCACCTTCGGCATCATGCTGGCCATGGGCTTCTCCATCAACGTGCTGACGCTGTTCGGCATGGTGCTGGCCATCGGTATCCTGGTGGACGATGCCATCGTGGTGGTGGAGAACGTGGAACGGATCATGAGCGAGGAGGGGCTCTCGCCCCGTGAGGCCACCAAGAAGGCGATGGGCCAGATTTCGGGCGCCATCATCGGTATCACCACGGTGCTGATTGCGGTGTTCGTGCCGATGGCCTTCTTCGCTGGTTCCGTGGGCAACATCTATCGCCAGTTCTCGCTGGCGATGGTGGCCTCGATGGCGCTGTCCGCGCTGATGGCCCTGTCCCTGACGCCGGCCCTGTGCGCTACGCTGCTCAAGCCGGTGGATGCCGGTCACCATCACGAGAAGCGCGGCTTCTTCGGCTGGTTCAACCGCAGTTTCTCGCGCACCGCCAAGGGGTATGAAGGCTGGGTGTCCCGCCTGCTCAAGCGCAGCCCCAGCATGATGGTGGCCTTCGTGGCCATCGTCGTGGTGGTCGGCTGGCTGTATGTGCGCATGCCGACGTCGTTCTTGCCCAATGAAGACCAGGGTTACCTGATCGTCAACGTGCAGTTGCCGCCGGGTGCCACCTCCAACCGCACGGAAGCCGCCGTGGCCGCCGTGGAGCAGTTCCTGCACAAGCAGCCGGAAGTGGCGGACACCATCGGTGTGATCGGCTTCTCCTTCTCCGGCCAGGGCCAGAACGCCGCACTGGTGTTCGTGCCGCTGAAACCCTGGGATGAGCGCAAGGGGGCTGAGCACAGCGCCAGCGCCGTGGCGGGCCGGGTGTTCGGCGCGATGATGGGCGGCGTCCGCGACGCCTTCATCTTCCCGCTGTCGCCCCCGCCGATTCCCGAACTGGGCAACGCCACCGGCTTTGCACTGCGCCTGCAGGACCGCGGCGGCCTCGGCCACGAGGCACTGCTGGCCGCTCGCAACCAGCTGATGGGCATGGCCGCGCAAAGCAAGATCATCACCGGCATGCGTCCGGACGGTCTGGAAGATGCACCGCAGCTGCAGATCGACATCGACCGCGACAAGGCGCAGGCCCTGGGCATCAACTACGGCACCATTGCGGCCACCCTGGGCACGCAGCTGGGGTCGTCCTATGTGAACGACTTCCCGAGCTCCGGCCGCATGCAGCGCGTGGTCGTGCAGGCAGATGCGCCCAAGCGCATGACGCCGGAAGACGTGCTGGCGCTGAACGTGACCAACGGCAGCGGCAAGGCCGTGCCCATGTCGGCCTTCGCCACCAGCCGCTGGATCACCGGTCAGATGCAGGCCACCCGCTACAACGGCTATCCGGCCATGCGGCTGGCAGGTGATGCGGCCCCGGGCGCTTCCACCGGTCAGGCGATTGCCGAGCTGGAAGGCATGATTGCCAAGCTGCCGGCCGGCATCGGCTACGAGTGGACCGGCTTGTCCCGCGAGGAACAGCTGTCCGGCTCGCAGGCCACCATCCTGCTGGCGTTCTCGCTGCTGGCGGTGTTCCTGTGCCTGGCCGCGCTGTATGAGAGCTGGTCGATTCCGCTGGCCGTGCTGCTGGTGGTGCCGCTGGGTCTGCTGGGTGCGCTGGCCGGTGCCACGCTGCGGGGCATGCCCAACGACGTGTACTTCAAGGTCGGCCTGATCACCATCATCGGCCTGTCCGCGAAGAACGCCATTCTGATCATCGAGTTCGCGAAGGACCTGCAGGCGCAAGGCAAGGGCTTGGTGGAATCCATCCTTGAGGCCGCCCACCTGCGCTTCCGCCCGATCATCATGACCTCGCTGGCCTTCATCCTGGGTGTGACGCCCTTGTTCTTTGCGTCGGGCGCCGGCTCGGCCAGCCAGCGGGCGATCGGTACCGGCGTGCTGTCCGGGATGATCACCGCCACGCTGCTGGCCGTGATCTTCGTGCCGGTCTTCTTCCTGGTGGTGCGCCGATTCTTCAAGGGCAGCGAACGCCAGCGCAAGATGTATGCGCATGAACTCGAAGGCAGCAATGCCAAGAACGCCGACGGCGTGTGATGAACGTTGCGAGCCCCGGCGCAAGCCGGGGCCGTGCGGAGAATTCGAATGATCAAAAACAGTTTGACCGTCCTGGCCTCGGCCGTTGCGGCCCTGGTACTGACCGGCTGCATCAACCTGGCGCCGGAGCATCAGCGCCCCGAGGCGCCGGTGGCGGGGCAGTGGCCGCAGGGGCCGGGGGCGGAAGCGCCCGGCGCCCAGGCTGCGGCCCAGTTGCAATGGGAGCAGTTCTTCCATGACGCGCGCCTGCGCGACCTGATCACACTGGCGCTGAAGAACAACCGCGACCTGCGGGTGTCGCTGCTGAATGTGGAAGTGGCACGTGCCCAGGCAGGTGTGGCGGCGGCCAATCGCTGGCCCACCATCAATGCGGGCGTGTCGGCAACCCGTGGGCCGGAGACGACCAGCTCCGGCGATGTGCAGATCGTCAGCACCTATCAGGCGGGTCTGCAGATCAATGCCTATGAGCTGGATCTGTTCAGCCGGCTGAAAAACACCAGCGAGTCGAGTTTTGCGACCTATCTCGCCACGGCCGAAGCCGCGCGGACGGCACGCATCTCGCTGATTGCCAGTGTGGCCACGGCCTATCTGGCGGTGCAGGCGGATGACGAGCTGCTGAAACTGACCGAGCAGACCGTGGCCACCCGCCAGGACAGCCTGAAGCTGACGCAGTTGAAGTTCGACAACGGGGCCTCGTCCAAGCTGGACCTGAACACCGCTCAGTCGTCCTACGAATCGGCTCGCGCAACGCTGGCCCAACTGCAGCGCACCCGCATGCAGGACATGAACAGCCTGACCCTGCTGGTGGGCCAGACGCTGCCGGACAACCTGGCCGCTGCCCAGCCGCTCAGCGGCCAGACCATGGGCGCTGTGCTGGCCGGTCTGCCGTCGGAAGTGCTGATTCAGCGTCCGGACGTGCGCCAGGCCGAACAGCAACTGGTGGCGGCGGAAGCCAACATCGGTGTGGCCCGTGCGGCGTTTTTCCCCAGCATCTCGCTGACGACCAGTGGCGGTACCGCCAGCAATGCGCTGTCCGACCTGTTCAAGCGCAGTGCCTGGAGCATCAGTGGCTCGGCCCTGCTGCCGCTGTTTGACTTTGGCAAGAACCAGAACAATCTGGAAGCCGCCAAGGCCAACCGTGAGATTGCCGTGGCCAACTACGAGAAGGCGGTGCAGACCGCCTTCAAGGAAGTGTCCGATGCACTGGCCGGCCGCGCGACCCTGGACGAGCAACTGCGCGCCCAGGATGCCCAGGCCGAAGCTGAAGCCTCCCGCCTGCAACTGGTGGAGCTGAGCTATCGCAATGGCGCGGCTTCCAACCTGGATCTGCTGGACGCCCAGCGGTCCAGCTTCGCGGCGCAGCAGTCGGCACTGCAGGTGCGACTGGCGCAGCTGCAGAACCAGGTGCAGCTGTACAAGGTGCTGGGCGGCGGCACCGAGCCGGCACCGGCGGCGCAGAACGCCAAGGCCCCGTCCTGACCGGCTGAACCCTTCGCTGGTTCGCCCCAACGGCATCGGTCCGCAGCTCAGCGGCCGATGCCGTTTTTCATTGGGGGCATCGGTTCGCCACTACAAATATTTGTGGAGTTCCTACCCTTGTTGAGGTGGCATTTGATCGGTTGATCCAACTCAACTTAGCAAGCGAGGGCCCTGACGAAAGAAGAGGCTGTCTGCATCATCGGCGCCCCAGGTTTACTTGTGGCGATCCCCATGTACTTTCCCTATCTCCACGGCATGCAAAAGGAGATGCTGGCGCTGCGCCAGTCCATCACGCTCTTGGCGTCAGAGGCATGTGTTCAACCGGTGATTGAGCCGGTGCGGCATGTGCTCGCCTCCTTGCGGCACACGCTGCAGGCGTGTGAGAGCGAAGGGCTGACGGCGTGGATGGTGGTCAATCCGATGCTTCAGGAATTTGCCGGTGTGGGTGCCGCACCAGCGCTGAGCTGGGGACGGCATCTGCTGGCCTCGGTGTCCTCACCGCGCCGGTATCTGTGCCCGACCTTGTTGCTGCATGCCGGTGTCACTCCGGATGTGGTGCGGCTGTTTGCGCAGAGTTACGCCGGGCAGGTGGTGGGCGTGGTGATGGCGGAGGAGCCGCAGGCGCTCATGCATCTGTATGAAGCCTTGCAGGGGGTGCAGGTGGCGCGGGTCTTTCTCAAGCACGGGCCCTGCTCGTCGGCGCTGCGGGAGGCGCTGGCTCCGGCCCAGGTGGTGTGGGTGGAACCGCTGGATGCCAACATGCCGGAGGCACTCAAGCGGGTGGGCATGGGCGGATTCCTCCAGGAGCGGCGGTTCTTCACCGATGCCGTCTCGCGTTTCAAGGACGTGGGCGGTGCCGGGTTTTCGGACTACACCAGCCTGCCCTCCCTGCCTTACCCCGGCGGTGGGCCCACCGGCTGCTTCCATTTGGCCTTCCACCAGATGGGCGGGCCGATGGACCAGGCGCTCTGCCTGGAATTCTTTGTGGCGGAGCGGCAGTTCCCGCCGCAGCGCCTGGCCGAAGCCCGCTTCATCCGCGCCTTGCAGCTGTTCCATCTGGCCCTGGACCGCCGCGACGCCTGCTTCGGCCCCACCGAAGCGGTGCGCCGCTTTGTGGGGTGCCACATCCGAGGCGTGCCACCGACCCAGGCGATTGCCCGACAGTGGCAGCTGATGCACCACCTGGAACTGGTCAGTGGTTTGCTGTCGGGACGCTTTCCGCCGCACTCAGGCGCACCGGCACCCCGCTGAGCACCGAGGTGCCGGAGACGGGGTCGCGGTCGTCTTCGTCCAGCAGCAGGTTCATGTTGACACCCGGATGCTGCGCGGCCACTTGCAGCCGGGCGCCGGCCAGATCATGGCCCCAGCCGTGCGGCAGGCTCACCACGCCGGGGCGCATGGCGTCGCTCACTTCCACCTGCGCCAGCACGCTGCCGCGGGCATTGCTGAGCCGGGCCGTCTGGCCGGTGTCCAGGCCGGCGCGTGCGGCATCGTCCGGATGGATCAGCAAGGTGCAGCGTTCCTTGCCCTTGGCCAGCACCGGCAGGTTGTGCATCCAGCTGTTGTTGCTGCGCGTCTCCCGCCGGCCGATCAGCAGCAGTTCAGGGTCCAGCGGACGCTGCAGCGCTGTGCGCACCGATGCCACCTCGGCCAGCAGCGCCGCAGGGGCCAGTTCGATGCGGCCGGAGGGCGTGCGCAGGACTTCGGGAATGCGGGGTGTCAGCTCACCCAGGTCGATGCCATGCGGGGCGGCGCGCACCTTGGCCAGGTTCAAGCCGTCCGGCCGTGCGCCAAAAGCGTCTCCATAGGGGCCGCTGCGCAAGGCCAGGTCCAGCCAGCGCGCGGGGCCGGCGCCGCCGTCCAGCATCGCCAGGCATTCGGCGGCACGGTCGCCCGCGCTGCGTTGCAACTCGGCTTGCAGGGCCTGGTCGTCCAGGGCCTGCAGATCGGCCTGCGGGCCCAGGCCGTTCACGATGGCCGTGAGGCGCAGCAGGGTCTGCCATTCGGCCTGCGGCGCCGGGGCAGCTGCTGAGGGCGGCAGCACCGGCCCCGACCACCGCGCATGGTTGCGCCAGGACAGCTGCGCAAACACCAGGTCGTAATGCCAGTCCTCCAGCGGCGACGGCGGCGGAAGGATCAGATGGGCATGGCGGGTGGTTTCATTGATGTAGGGGTCCAGGCTGAGCATGAAGTCCAGCCCTTGCAGCGCGCGGGCCAGCCGCGCCCCATTGGGGGCCGACAGTACCGGATTGCAGGCCACGGTGATCAGCGCATGGATCTGCCCGTCTCCCGGCGTCTCGATTTCTTCGGAGAGGCAACTGATCGGCAACTCGCCCATGATTTCCGGCGCACGGCTGACGCGGCTGTGGCGACGTCCGACGGTCACGCCCTTGCCCTGGCCGGGGCGTCCCAGCGTGTTGGCGGCAAAGGCGGCTGCCTTCGGGAACATGAGCCCCCCCGGGCTGTCCAGATGGCCGGTGAGGATGTTGAGCACGTCGATCAACCAACTGTTGATCGTGCCGAAGCGTTGGGTGCAGGTGCCGATGCGGCCATACAGCGCCGCGCGGGGGGCCGCTGCCAGATCGCGCGCCAGTTGGCGGACGGTGGCCTCGGGCAGGCCGGCATGTGATGCGCAGTGCTGGGGCGTGAACTCGGCGGCCAGCGCGCGCAGATCGTCCAGCCCGTTCAGATGCCCGGTGAGCCGGCCGGGGCGGACGAGGTCCTCGGCAAACAGCGTGTGCAGCATGCCCAGCAGCAGGAAGACATCGCCGCCCGGGCGGATGGCATGGTGCTCATCGGCCGCCTGGGCGGTTTCGGTGCGGCGCGGGTCGATGACGATGATGCGGCCGCCGCGTGCGCGCATGGCCTTGGCCTTGCCGCGAAAGTCGGGCACCGTCCAGAGGCTGCCGTTGCTCACCGCTGGATTGGCACCCAGGATGATCAGCAGATCGCTGCGCGGCAGGTCTGGCACCGGCACGCTCAGCCAGTGCCCGTACATCCAGCCGCAGGCCAGCTGCTTGGGCATCTGGTCCAGGGTGGAGGCGGAGAAGATGTTGCGGGTGCCCAGCGCCCGCGCCAGACCGGGGAAGTAGCTGAACAGGCCGATCTTGTGCGAGGCCGGATTGCCGATGCTCAGGCCCACACAGTCCGGACCGTAGGATTGGCGCAAGGCCGGCAGGCGGCGGTCGATCTCTTCGAAGGCCTCGGCCCAGCTGATGGGCACAAATTGCCCGTCCGCCTCGCGCCGCATTGGCTGGCGCAGCCGGTCGGGGTCTTCATGCAGATCTTTGAGGGCCACGCCCTTGGGGCACAGATATCCCTGGCTGAAAGGATCGTGTTCGTCGCCCCGGATGCTCACGACCTGGGGCGCGGAGCTGCCCTGCGTGCCTGTGGCCGTGCGGATCTCCAGCCCGCAGCTGGCTTCGCACAAGGGGCAGATGCGGTAGTGCGTCTGCGGGTCCATGGCTGTCTCCGTTCATTCGTCTTGTGCGGACGATTGTGAGTCGGCCTGCATACCTGGGTCGTCATGTACGCGACAGGGAGCGCGGCATACTGCTGCCCATGAAAATCGACATCGGTGGCGGCGTTCGCCTTTATGTGGATGTGGAAGGTGCGGGACTGGTGCCCGACGGCCCGCGCATGCGGGACAAGCCCACGCTGATTTGCATGCATGGTGGCCCGGGCTTCGACCACAGCGCCTTTAAACCGGCGTTCAGCCAGTTGACCGACTTGGCGCAGGTGATCTATTACGACCATCGCGGCCATGGCCGCAGCGATCCACGTCCGTCGTCCGAATGGAATCTGGATGTCTGGGCGGATGACATCGTGCGGCTGTGTGACGCCCTCGGCATCGAGAAGCCCATCGTGCTGGGACAGTCCTTTGGCGGTTTTGTGGCCCAGCGCTACATCGCCCGGCATCCGGCGCATGCCAGCAAGGTGATTCTTTCCAGCACGTCGCACCACATGGGACTGGAGCGCAAGCTGGCTGCGTTCGAGCGCCGCGGCGGCCCGCAGGCCCGTGCGTTGGCGGAAGCCTTCTGGGCGCGGCCCAGCCACGACACCTTCCAGGCCTACTGGAGCGGAGTGCGCCACCTCTACAACACCCAACCGGCGGCAGACCCGGAAGCGGGCAGCCGCACCCTGGCCAATATTGAAATCCTGCTGCACTTCGTCGGCGGCGAGAAGCAGGACCTCGGCCTGCTGCAGGGCCTGGCGGGCGCTTTGTGCCCGGTGCTGGTGATGGTGGGGGAAGACGACCCGGTCTGCCCCTTGGAAGATGCCCTGGAGATCCACGAGGCGCTGCCGGCCCAGTGGCGGCAACTGGCGCGCTTCCCGGGTGTGGGCCACGGCGCTTGGCGGGATGATCCGGTGGCGGCCTTTGAGGTGTTGCGCCGGTTCATTGCGGCGTAAGCGCTTGGGGGCGACCGATGCCGCTGGCGCCGTCTCAGGCGGGAGAGGCCGCCAGCGCCCGGAGGTCACGCTCGGCCAGCGAGGGGTCACCCAGGTTGAGTTCGATCAGCCGGCGCAGGTGGGTGATGCTTTCCAGGTCGATGCCCAGACTGAGCAGCCCGGCCCGCTGGCGGTCGATGTGGGCCACCTGGACCGCCATGGAGATCCGGCCCTCATGCGGCAGCAGCGGCAGATCCAGCAGGGCGAGCATGCCGGGTTCCACGGGCGCGTCCGGCGGCAGCAGCAGCAGCGCGCCTTTGAGCGACAGGTCCAGCACCTGCACGGCCACCCGATGCTCGACGGTCACGAGATGGGCCGAGCTGGCAAAGGCAATGCGCGAGAAATGGCGCCGCTCATGGGCAGAATCGTTGGACATCACGGCTTCCCCAGTTTCGACTGACTATCCTCTGCCTCGCGTCCGGCGTCAAAGCCGGCGGTGGGGGGGGTCAGAGGTCGGCGTAGATGGTGGATTTCTCGATCGCCTGATGCAGGCGCGAGGGGGCCAGGGATTCCAGGCCCATCGTTTCCAGCAGATACCAGGACGCCCGCAGCAGCGCGGACGTGGCCTGCCGCAGGGCCGCCACTTCCGGGGAATCCTGCCGGTCCATCATCTGCTGCAGTTGGCGGTTGGGGGCATGCCCCGGCACTTCAGGCAGTGAATAACCGGGATGGTGCTGCGCCACCCGCGACAGCAACTGCTGCACCTCAGGCCCGTGTTCCGGCGACTGGATCAGCCGCGCCAGGTCGCCCAGCAGGCGTTCGCCTGCAGCGGCCAGCAACTGGGCGGAATGGTCCGCGCCGCCAGCGATGTAAAGCGCGGAGGCCATGTCCAGGTATTCCAGGGCTCTCGCCAGACGGGGCAGGTCACTCACGGGGTCCTCCTTGATGCTTTTTCGCTTTTGTCGGCGGTGGGTCGGGTCGGGCTGCCGGGTGGCAAGGTGCCCATGGGGATGCTGGGGGTGGCTCAAAGAATGCCAATCTTGTTGTCCTGCCGCGACCCTCCGCGTTGGCGTTCGCGCAGTGTATAGAACGGCACGCCGGGTTGTCGCGCCGTTTGTCACAAGCAGGCGTAGCATCGTCTTGCAAAACGTGTCCGCCCGGAGAACCGCACCCATCTGGTGCGCCGGCATCATGGAAAACCCGGAGATGAGCATGAATCCCCTTGAGTCCCCCACCCCGAGCGCGGAAGCCCTCTTGTCCTCCCAACAAGACCCCTCCCGCCGGTTGGCGCTGGCACGCCTGGGCCGCGCGGCGGCGGGAAGCCTGATCCTGCCGGCGGCGGCTGGCCTGAGCTGGCCGGCGCTGGCCGCTGAAGGTCAGGAGGAGGAGGACACCTTCGACCAGGATTCAGTCCTCAAGGACGCGGCCGACTTCTTCGGCCAGACCACGGAGGGCTTGGCCAAGGTCATCGAGAAGGCTTTTAAGGAGCAGGGGCGCCCCAATGCCTACATCAAGGGGCAGGAAGCGGCGGCGGCCATCACCGTGGGTCTGCGCTATGGGGACGGCTCGCTGGTGATGAAGCGAGGCGGCGGTACGCACGTGTATTGGGCGGGCCCGTCGGTCGGTTTTGATCTGGGCGCCAATGCAGCCAAGGTCTTCACCCTGGTCTACAAACTGCCCAAGGCGGGCGCCATCTTCCGCCGTTTCCCCGGGGTGGATGGCAGCCTTTATTACGTGGGCGGTGCCGGCGTCAACTATCAACGAGCCGATGGCATCACCCTGGCACCGATCCGCCTGGGGGTGGGCCTGCGCGCGGGCGCCAGCGTGGGCTACATCCACTACCGCCCGGAAAAAACCTACAACCCGTTCTGACCTCGGCTCAGCCGGTGCGCAGCGGGCCGCCCTCGCGCTGGCTGCGATCCAGGGCGCCCTCGGCGCGGGCCAGGAAGGCCCCGCCGGTGTCGCCCGGGCCGCGCCAGGCGGTGAGGCCCATGGCGAGCGCGCCGGCGCTGGTATGGTTCTGGAACCAGACGGTGCGGATGCGCTCGCACACCTTGCGGCCGGTGGGCAGATCCACATCGTGCAGCAGCATCAGCATGGCTTCGCCCTTCCCCAGGGCCAGCACATCCTGGGCGCGGCATTGCTGACGCAGCATTTGCGGCAGCACGCCGGCCGGTGCGCGATTGGCGCCCAGCGCCACCAGACAGAACGACAGGTCCGGCGAGCTGCGCTGATGCTCCGTCAGCCGTGCCAGCAGTTGATCCCGCGACGCCAGCGGCGACGTGCCGGCCTGCAGGGCGAGGGTATGGAAACGCTTGTAGAAGCGCAGCGCCGCCGCCCAGTCCTCCTCGGCCTCGGCCAGGGCACTCAAGGCTTCCTGCAAGGGGGCATGCTCGTCGCCATGCTCCCGCTGCAGTGCCAGCAGCTGATCACGGGCAGCGGTGAAGGCCCCGTCCTGGATCAGGCGTCGGGCTTCAGCGCATTCATGTTCCAGCTCACCGAGGGTGCCGGGGCTGGATCGCAAGACCTTGTCGGGGTTCATGGGATTCAAGAATAGTGCGCCGTTGCGAATCGGCCCATTGGGGCTTCCCAGCGGAGTGCCTGCTCACGCCGCCAAAGTTGCAGCTTTGTGACTTGATGTAGCTCAGACCGGTAGTCCCCGACCGGACTAATATCGTTCGATCGTCTTGTGGAGATCCGAATGACGCAGCCCTCTCTGCCCTCAGTGCCAGCCCTGCCCACACAAGTTGGGAACTCGTCTGGCGCGTTTGCAGCAGACAGCCTTCCCGCCCAGGACATCAGCGCCGAGGTGCTGTTGGAAAAATACGCCAAGGGCACCGAACGCGAGTTGGAGGACGTGCGCCAGCGGGTGGCCCGTGCATTGGCCCAGGCGGAATCGGCCGAGCACCGGCAGGACTGGGAAGCCCGGTTTCTGGATGCCCAACGGCGCGGTTTTGTACCGGCCGGGCGCATTGCATCGGCTGCGGGCACCGAGTTGTCGGCCACGCTGATCAATTGCTTTGTGCAACCCGTCGGCGACTCGATTGCCGAGGAGGAAGACGGCATTCCCGGCATCTACACCGCATTGACCGAAGCCGCGGAAACCATGCGGCGCGGTGGCGGGGTGGGCTATGACTTCTCTCGCATTCGGCCCAAAGGCGCCTGGGTCAAGTCCACCCAGTCCAGCGCTTCCGGGCCGGTGAGCTACATGCGGGTGTTTGACCGCAGCTGTGAGACGGTGGAATCCGCTGGCTCCCGCCGTGGGGCGCAGATGGGGGTGTTGCGTTGCGACCATCCGGACATTGAAGACTTCATCCACGCCAAGGACCAGGGGGACCTCCGCAACTTCAACATCTCGGTCGGTGTGACCGATGCCTTCATGGAAGCTGTGGAGGCCGACGCCGATGTGGAGCTGGTCCACAAGGCCGTGCCCAGCGCCAAACTGCGGGCGGCCGGGGCGATCCAGCGTGCCGATGGGCTGTGGGTGTATCGACGCGTAAGGGCTCGCAAATTGTGGGACCAGGTGATGCGGTCCACCTACGACCATGCCGAACCGGGTGTTTTGTTCCTGGATCGAATCAATGCGGACAACAACCTTCACTACTGCGAAACCATCAGTGCCACCAACCCGTGCGCCGAACAGCCGCTGCCGCCGTATGGGTGCTGCTGCCTCGGCTCGGTCAACCTGACCCTGTTTGTGGTGGACGCCTTCAGCCCGCAGGCGCGGTTTGACGAAGAGGGCTTTGCCGACGTGTGCCGGGTGGCGACCCGCATGCTGGATAACGTGCTGGATGTCACACCGTGGCCGCTGCCCAAGCAGGCGCACGAGGCCGCCAACAAGCGACGGGTGGGGTTGGGCTTTACCGGACTGGGGGATGCCCTGATCATGCTGGGGCTGCGCTACGACGGCGAGCCGGCGCGGCAGATGGCCCGCCGCATCAGCGAGGTGATGCGGGATGCGGCCTATGAAGCCAGTGCCGATCTGGCAGTGGAGCGGGGGGCCTTTCCCCTTTTTAATGCCGACCTGTATTTGTCAGGTGGAAATTTCGCCTCTCGGCTGCCGCCATGGCTGAAGGACAAGATCCGGGCCCAGGGGCTGCGCAATTCGCATCTGCTGTCGATTGCGCCCACCGGCACCATCAGCCTGGCGTTTGCGGACAACGCCAGCAACGGCATCGAGCCGCCGTTCTCCTGGAGCTACACCCGCAAGAAGCGGATGCCGGACAACAGCTTCAAGGAATATGCAGTGGAAGACCATGCCTGGCGGCTCTACCGCCATCTGCATGGGGGGGACGCGCCGCTGACCGAAGCGTTTGTCACCGCGCTGGAGTTGAAGGCGGCCGACCATGAAGCGATGGTGGCGGCGGTGGCGCCCTATGTGGACACCTCCATCTCCAAGACGGTGAACGTGCCGGCGGACTATCCCTACCAGGACTTCCAGGATCTTTACCGCCTGGCCTGGAAGAGCGGCTTGAAGGGGCTGGCCACCTATCGGCCCAATCAGGTGCTGGGGTCGGTGCTGAGTGTGGAGCCGGTGGCGCAGCCCGAACCGCTGAAGCCCGAGGTGGGGCCCAACCAGCGCCTGCGTGTGGACCGTCTGCCCAAGCCGGTGCTGGCCTCGCTGCGCTGGCCGAGCCGGCCCGAACTGCCGGGGGGCAACCCGGCTTGGTCCACCATGATCCGGCACCCGCATGGCGACTTTGCGCTGTTTGTGGGGGAGCTTCCGGCGGAAGGGCCGGAGGCGGGGCTGTTCGGGCGCACGCTGCCCTTCGAGGTGTGGGTGAATGGGGCGGAGCAGCCGCGCGGGCTGTCGGCGCTGGCCAAAACCTTGTCGATGGACCTCCGCACCAACGACACGGCCTGGCTGCGGCTGAAGCTGGATGCCTTGGCCACGGTGGCGGAAGAACGGTCCTTTGAAATGCCGATGCCCCCGCTGGGAGAGCCGCGGCTGTTCCCGGGCGTGGTGGCGGCGACGGCGGCGGTGATCCGCTGGCGCTGTGAGCAACTGGGGGCGCTGCAGGATGGCGGGCCGACTCCGGTGATGGATGCGATGTTCTCGCGGGAGGAGCCGCGCACCGGCACGATGGGTACGCTGGCCTGGGCGGTGGACGTGGACAACCCGGCCACCGGGGAGGTGTTCACGCTGACGCTGAAGGAGGTGAGCCTGCCGACGCCCGAAGGTGGCGCGGTGACGCGACCCTGCGCGATGGGCTTCTCCGGCAACTATCCGAAGGCGCTGGATGGCTTGGCGCGGCTGCTGTCACTGGACATGCGGGTGCTGGATCCGGGCTGGATCGGCATGAAGCTGCGCAAGCTGCTGAATGTGGGGGAGCCGCTGGGCCACTTTATGGCGCCGGTGCCGACCTTGTCCGGTGAGCGGCGCCAGCAGGTGTGGCCATCGACCGTGGCGTATGTGGCACGCTTGATCATCCACCGCTATGCGATGTTGGGTGTGCTGGACGAGCAGGGCTTCCCGCTGGTGGATATGGGGCTGCTGCAGCAGGCACCGTCCTCGGCGGCCCGGACGGTGGCGACAACGGCTGGTGTTCCTGCCATGGCGGGCAAGAAGTGCCCGGAGTGCGGCAACCTGACCGTGATCCACCGGGATGGGTGTGAGTTCTGTACGGCTTGTGGGTTTGTGGGGCAGTGTGGGTGAGGGCAGGCGGAGATGAAGACGCACGGTTTGTGCGCCGCCTGGCTTTGGGCACGAACACTGCGCGGATGACGCTGCTGTTGGCGCCGTCATCCTTCAACCGGGCTGCGCTGAACTACGCAGATCTCATTCGCAGCTTGAATGACAGACCGGGCATTCATTTATTCTTCATTGTAAAGAACGCATCGTTTTGACGTGCGAAAGACACCGGGGTTATCACCAATGAAAGAGCACGGTTCGTGTATGGAATGATTCCTCGCATTACACATCGCAGTTGAAGATGCGGGCGCCTTTCCGGCAAAGGGGGTGCCAGGGAGTTTCATGCAGTTCCGTTCCGGCTCCAGGACGAGCCGCCTCATTGTTGAGGCGTTGTTGTGCCTGTTAATCGTTGCAATCGCAATTCCTGCGGGAAAGTTCACCGCGTATGCCTGGAACGACTTCAGGCAGAGAGCTGTGCAAGGTAACTTCTCAAGTTACTTCTCTGGAAAAGATCTCAAGATTTCCGTCTACGGAACAGAGAGTTGCCCGGCATGTCAGCGAGCAAGAGCCATTCTCAATGAGCAGGGCATCAGCTTCAACGATTTGAGAATCGACCAGAATTCGTCCGCCCGTTCAGAGTGGAAGGCACTTGGTCAGGATAGCTTTCCCGTATTTCTAACTGCTGGCCATCGGTTGACTGGCTTTCAGGAAGCACGCCTTCTTGCAATGCTGCAAGACGAGGGCTTTAGTCTTGATTCATCCAAGAGGCATCAGTGAGCACGACCCTTCGCAAGACCCTTGTGTTCATTTCGGTATTCGCGACCTTTGCGGTCTCATTCGGAGAGGCTGCTGCCGAGTTCGATCCCAAGCGGTGTATGGAGCGCTGCCTGGAGAGAACGAAGGACCGGGAGAAGTGTGACTACATCTGTGACCCAACCAAGAAGTAGTTTTATATCGGCTGCTGTCTCGCCATTCCCATGAGTCAGGCGCAGCCCTCTCCCGCCTAAAATTTTTGATGAAGTGCAATCAGGCCCCGGCCTTCGCCATGCTGGCCTGTGCCGGCGCAGCTCTTTCTTCTTACGCCGCCACCCCGACCCCTCAGCAGCTCGACAAGGTCGAAGTTCAAGGTGAGGCGCTCAGCGATCTGCAACAGCGGCAGGAGTTCGTGGCCGGCAAGATCGTGGTTTCTCGCAAAGCCATTGAGGCCAGCGGCCAGACGACGGTCTTTGAAGTCCTCAAACGGGAACCTGCGGTGACCGTGGGGAGCAATGGGCGTCTTGGCTTGTTGGGTCTGCCGGGTTACACGCAGATTCTGGTGGATGGCAAGCCGCCTTTGCCTGGCCGCGATCCACTCGAACAGGATGTGGTGCATATCGAGCGCATCGAAATCATCAAGGGGTCGATGGCCGAATTCGGCCCCTTCGGTATCGCTGGAACCATCAACATCGTCACCCGCCGGGTTGAACGCAAGACCAGTACTTCGCTCCGAAAGGGGCTCGCCGCTGGGCCGGCAGCCGCAGACGCAAACCAGGCCTGGTCCAACAGCATTCGTCCAGTGGATGAGCCCTGGTCTCTGTCCAACCGGATCTCCATTCGGCACAAGGAGACCGATGTTCACAAGGACACCGACACCTATGACAGCGGCAGTCCGAGCGAGGCAACGCTGCAGGACCGATCACAAAGCCGTGGCGTGGATCAGCTGTCCACGTTCAGCGCAAGCTCCACGTATGCCTATCAATGGTCGAAAGAGGTCGACATGGACGCGTCCCCAGTGCTGCTGTACTGGCAGACGGATGTGGACACCGATGAGACCCACCAATGGCAGAACCCCTCGGGTCGCATCAGCAATGCAAGCGGCAGCAACCGGGGAACGCTGTTGAGCGCAGCCCTGCCGCTGAGCTGGCGGTACCGCGCGGACGACGGTGGCCGTCTGGAACTGCAGTGGGAGTCCTCTCGAAGCTTTGTGGATCGAGATTCAGACCGGACCGATAAAGACGTAGGGGGTTCGAGCAGCACGCTTCGGCAGAGCCGCCGCAATGAGCGCTTGTTCGTCGATTCCCTGCGGGCCCAGTTCGCCCCCAAGAGTCCTGAACATCATGCGCTGAAGTTGGGTTTCAGAGCCAGCTGGCACCAGAACATGACGGCCCTGGAAAACACCGTGAACGGTGTGCCTGACGCGTCGTTCGCTACATTCGGCCAGGGGCAGGTGTTGAGCGGCCCCACCGCAAGCGCTTTTGCTCAGGATGAGTGGACCCTCTCCAAGCATTGGGCGGTTAACGCCGGCATCAGCATGGAGGGGCGGCGACTGTCCATTCGTGAGGGCAGTGAGCGCGCCCGCGCCAGCTACCGCCTGGTGTCGCCTTCGCTTCACGTCGCTCACAAGCTGAATGATGATGGCACCAGGAAGTTGCGCTTCTCCATTGCGCGCAGCTTCAATTCGCCTTCACTCGACCAATACATACAACGCCCCACCATCCATCCACTGGCGCCGTGTTCACCCACGCTGGGTTGTGGTGCCAACACACTGGCTTATGCCGACACAGCAGGCAATCCGGGCTTGAAGCCAGAACGTGCCTTGGGCATCACGCTGTCTTACGAGCATTACGTCGGCAAGGATTCGCTGGTGAATGTGGATGTCTTTCAGCGTCGATTGAATGACACCATCGGGGAGTCGGTTGCGCTGGAATCGGTGCCATGGGCTTCGGTGCCCCGCTATGTGGTTCGACCGACCAATCTGGGTCGTGCGCGGATCCAGGGCGCCAGCGTGGATGCACGGCTCAATCTGCGTGACTGGCTGCCGTCGGCCCCGCAATGGGAGCTGAGGTTGGGCACGACATTGGCCAGCTCCGAGCTGGAGAATCTGCACGGTCCCGATCACCGGATGGCCGGTCAGACACCGTGGTCCGCCAAGGTCGGCATGCGATACAAGGTGAGCAGCATGCCCCTGGAGCTGTCAGCGGATGCGAACTGGGCGCCCGGGCTCTGGTGGAGAAGTGCCGTGGATCATCGGCTGTATCAAGGGCGGAGACAGGATGTGTCGATGCAGGCGAGCTGGACCGTGAATCCGGCGATGAAGTGGCGTTTCTCCCTGAACAATCTGTGGTCGCCGGTCACGCAGCGGTCCGATGTCTACAGTGGCAGTGGGGCAGAGGCCCGAGTGGATAGCCGTCAGCGGACGGAGCCAATGGCCGGTGTTACGCTGGAATTGCGATTGTGAAACTCAGCGCTTGCGCTTGCCGGGTTCACACCGCCGTGATGCCAATGCAGCATTGGTGAAAGTCGCGCGTTACGATGGGCTCGGCTGTTTGCTCAGCGATGTTCCAAGGCTTTGAAAGAACCACACGTGAATCGAGATTTGGCGGATGTCTTTACTGGAAGTCCCGAACACTGTGTGGCAGTCATGCAGTCGGTGATTGAGGAGATCAGGCAAAGGAAGCCGAGTGCCAAGCTTGAGTTGGACTCTATGGCCACGTGGATCGCTGACTGCACGGAACGAGCCATCCGTCACGCCGAGTCGCCCATCGAGAAAGCGTGCATGGGCGGTCTGCTGCTCCGGTTCCTGTTTGACTCCCCCCATGGCGCCCTGGTGACGCAGCCCCTTCAGAACGCGAAGGCCGACGCTGAACGTATTTCGAAAGCGATTGAATTGCGGTGGGCGCTGGAGCTGGCTTGGGACCGGCACGTGGAGAACTACAACGAAGACCTTGCACAGGTCGCCGATGAACACAAGCAGCAGTTCAAGGCGGAGGATCCGCTCGAAGCCTCTTTCGAGGATTACTGCAAGCAGCTCGTCTCCAAAGGCAAGCTGAAGCCGGACGATTACGACACCATTGTCAACGACCCGATCGTGTCAGCAGGCTGGCTGGCCTGGTCCGCTTTCATCCTGTCGCCGCAATCTGTCTTCCCCGGGTTGGGGGCCGGCTCGCGAGACGCGCGGGTGGACCTGTATATCTGGTGCCCGGCGCAGCCCAAGCTCCAAATGATTGTGGAATGTGACGGCTACGAGTTCCACGGCAACAAGGACTCCTTCACGGCCGATCGTCAGCGTGACCGCAACCTGCAACGCGCAGGCTATCAGGTGTTTCGTTTCTCGGGCACGGAACTCTTCAACGACATGAAGAAGGTGGCCGACGAAGCCTTTGTGACCGCTGTGGCTCTTCGCTTTGGCGTGGAAGGTGGAGAGAAGGAACTTGATCTGACTTGATGTGGGGGTGAGTCAGAGAGGTCTCCTTATCGGGCTGCCGCCGCATCGGCCTCAGCCTCGGGCCAGAGGCTGGGAAACAAGAATCGCAGGGCATCCAACGGGATTCCGAAACGCACTTGGCCGCGCGGTGAATCTGAGCGCAACAAGCCCGTGTCCAGCAGCTTGCCGATCAACGTCGTCGCCGTGCGCTCGCCAAGGC
Organism: Roseateles sp. SL47; assembly: GCF_026625885.1. NCBI lineage: Bacteria > Pseudomonadati > Pseudomonadota > Betaproteobacteria > Burkholderiales > Sphaerotilaceae > Roseateles > Roseateles sp. SL47. Next base: position 1,975,713 of record NZ_CP113068.1, read on the forward strand.
CGGTCATGCTCGCAAAGTCGCCTCGCGAAATCTCGCCTTGAGTCGCGAAGAGGTAATGCAGTGGTCGCAACGCTTCCATGCGTAATCCACGCTTGACGACGTGCTCTTCGTGCGCCAGCAAGGCTCCCAGGCGGTTCTGCATCTCCCGCAGGTTAAGCATCTGAGACATGAAGCGCACTTGGTCCAGGCAGACGCCAATGAAGAATTCGATCCACTCCAACAACATCCGTTCGCTGAGTTGGCCTCGGCCGTCCAGGTCGCCCATTCGGGCCATGTCGGCATTGCCTAAACGCTCGCTATAGCGTTCCGCCTGGCGAGCAAGTCCACGTAGCGGTGACCATAGGCCACCAGTCAACTCAAGAGCGCCCAGCACAGCCAGGCTGTGCAAGCGAGATGCTCGACCATTGCCGTCGAGGAATGGGTGGATCCATACCAGACGATGGTGTGCCGCTGCGGCCGCAACGATCTGCAGTTCTCCTCGGCGCACGCCTCCGTAGACCTTACTCCAACGCTCCAACATGGCGGGCAGCGCTGCGGCGGCAGGCGCGACGTGGTTTTTGACTCGAACCTCCCTCGTGCGAATTTCGCCGGGCAAGACAATCATCTCTTCTGTGACCGCACCGTTGGCATCATGGAGACGGACCACCCGATCCGCGTCCTTGAGTTGCCCGAACAGATGGCGGTGGATCCTGCACAGGAACTCCGCAGAGTAAGCCTCGACCAGGCTGACCGGCTGTTCGTAGAGCCATTGTTCGGTCGCAATATGTGCCACCGCAAGGCGTTGAAGTCGGGCTTTTTCCGCGTCAGCGGAGAAGTCCAGTCGCAGGGCCTGCTCGATTTCCAACGGTCGGGTGTGCTCGCCCTCGATCTTGTTCGAGTAGTACGAGTTCATCGATCGCAACAGTCGAGCCAACTCTTGACTGACTCCGTTCTGACAAGCGCCGGTCAGGCGTGCGGCTTCGGTCCGAAGATCATGTGACATTGCCAGCACATGGTCGGCTTGGGAATCTCTCGGCAAGAGCGGTTCAAACTGCGACGGATGGTTGTACATTTGCGCATCACGTTGCGTGATCGCATTGGATCACTAATTCCTTGATTTTATGAGGTAAATTGCAACTTGTGCTGATAAGTTTGCGGATCCATATGCATGCGGGGCGGGTGAGGGCTCGGCCAGGCACTCAGCGGCGTCATCGCGAGCGCATTTGCGTAGGAGGCGTGGACCGGCGGCAGGTATTGCGCGGGCGCAACGCCGGCATCAGCATGGAATTGCGCTTGAGCTCTTCAGTACCGGCTCGCGTCGGTTCAAGACGGCAGCTGGGCTGCTTTCATGAATCGCGCCAACGTCTCCAGATGCTTGTCGTCACCCGCTTCAGCGGCCTGCGCACGCAGGTGCTCAACAACTGCCGCAGCCTCGTCTTCGACCTGGAGCGTGAGGAACACAAATGCCCAGAGCCAGAGCTGGCCGAGTTCTGTCTGCACATCGTCGTAAACAAGCGTCTTGCGCACCCGCGCTACCAGCGCCCGGTCTGCGCTCAGTTCCACGAATTTGTCGCGCTTGCTCATGATCCCCGGCATATGTGAGAAGGACCTCGCATAGCGCAGAAATTCCAGGGACGATCGGTACAAGGCCAGCGAGGGCGTCGGTTCAGAGGGCAGCCGCCCGAATTGGTCGTGCCCAAACAGGAACAGCGCCGCATGCACGGGCAGCATGCAGACCGGATAGCCGCGCCACACGATGCTGCGCAGGGCTTCATAGGCGCGGTACAGCAGCCTGAAGTCCTCCTCGGATTTCAACGAGGGAGCGTGATCCAAACGCAGAAGGTGATAGAAGAATGCCGTCTGCTCGCCCTCATTCAGAAACTTGCCGGCCCGTCCGATCAGCGGGGTGATCTGGTGATGGTGGCTCGGCCAGAAATCGCCTTGCTCACCGCGTGTGAGCGCACCGGCTTCGTTGGTCATGAAATCCAGCAGCAATCGGCGCTCAGGGGAGTCGGGGCGGGTGTCGTTTGCCGGGGTCGTCGCAGCGGTGCCCGGTTCATCCTCGCTTTCACTCCGCGCGTCTTCACTCGTAGCGCCAGCCTGGTCGTGGTCATCGCCACTGTCGTCACCATCGCCAAGGTCCGAGTCCGAGGCAGCGCCCTCCAGAAACGGCCGCTTCCAATCGTCAAAGGCCGCCTGCCACCGGGCTTGAGCCGTATCGACAACAGGCGCCGGGTCTTCGACGGCCTTCAGCCCGAGCGTCGACTTCAGCCAGTCCCTGTAGGCGTCAATGCCCTCATCGAATTCGCTGTCTTCGTCGTCTTCCTCTTCATCGTCATCCTCGTCGATGTAGAAAAAGACACGGTCGTGCGCCACGTAGGGCTCAACGTCCAGCGCCGCGAGCTGCAGCAGGTCGCGCACATGGCTGGCAATCACCCATTCCCCACCTTCGTCGCCAAACACAACCACGGGCCACTGGGACGGTAGCGAACCGTCCTCGGGATTCCACAGCGCATAAAACGACCCTGACCCGTTCGCCACGGCAAAGGCAACCAGACGTTCCAGGAACGCGGGCTCGGACGACCACCCGTGGACCAATCCATGGGTCTCGCTCAGCGTGAGATAGAGGCTTTCTGTGTATTGGGTGCCCAGGTCGTTCTGGAAAGCGAGCAGGCGGGAGAGTTCCTCCGGCACAGGGTGTCCACGGAAGAGGGCAGCAAAGTCGGCTTGGGCAATCATTGGGGCTCCAGGCGGGAGAGCGTGCGTCAAACAGCGGCGAGCCCATTGATCCCGTCATTCAGCCAGCAAGGGTAGCGGCGGTGCCCTCCGCCGTCATGTGACCTTTGTCTGCTGGCGCGCGCCGCGAGTCGATCAGCGCTGCGCCTGCAGGACCCTTCACGTCCCGCGCTCTGCGTGCCCGTTCACTGCGTCCCTGCTCAGTCCACGATCAGCGTGTACGTCACCGCCTGCGACATCGACAGCAACGAGCCGCCAAACTCCACCACGTGCCGCCTGGGCGGCAGCGGCTTCAGCACGGCGTCGTCACCATGGGCCGCCGCAGGAGGAGGTCCCGGCCGGGGCCCACACCTCGCCGCTTTGATTGTCTGCGCACAGCTCGCCGGTCTTGTCGGCGACGAGGCTCCATTCAGTCGGAAAGGAGGCGCCCAGTCCCACCAGCGTTGAGACCACACCGATGGCGACACGCCCCCAACCTGCTCATCAGGCGGCACCAGGACCGATGCCCCTGCGGGGCTGCCTGCATACGCGATGCCCCCCGCGGCAACCGGCACCAGAGCGGCCATCGCCAAACGCAGGGGGTGGAACAGCGTCACAAAACGGGACAGCGCATGACAACGCCGATGGAATGAAGGCGGCGAAATCATCACCATGGACATCATTCATTGATGCCCCCTCGCAACACCCATTCGCCCTCTTGGGGGGAGCCGGGTTCACCCGCTCGGGTCAGGCATCAAGCTCCAGCAGAATTCGCGGTTCACATTGCCTCACAAATCTGACAAATCTCATGTCTGTGCGTTACTGGATGCTGGTGCTGCTGGCTTGGTTTGGGCTGTCGTTCTCGCAGAACGCATTGGCAGCCACCTATCGTTGTAGTTCGGCGACCGGGCAGGTGTATTTCTCGGATCGCCCCTGCGGGGGCACGTCAGACGCCGCGACGGGCGGCACCAAGCTGGGGGGCGCGGGGCCGGTGGAGCAGGGGGACCCCCGCGCTCGTGCCTACAGTTACACGCCAACCATCCCCAAACCCCCGGAGCACGCCAAATATCTGGTGGGCCCCTGCGCGGAGATGGAAGAAGCCATCCGTACCGCGCCCGTGCGGGGCATCCAGGGCCAGACCTTGCGCAGTCTCTATGAGGACTACCGCACGAAATGCGATTACCAGGTGAGGGAAGCACAGGAGCGGGTGAATGCCGACAAGCGTGAGCAGGACCGTATGCGCACCGAGCAGCGCCAGATGGCTGCGGCCCAACAGGCAGAGGGCCAGCGTCTGGACAACCAGTGCGCCAACATGCGCGCGGTGATTGCCGACAAGCGCGCCAGTCTCTCCACGCTGAACGACCGTCAGCGGGAGCTGCTGCAGAACATGCAGGACAACTACAACCGCACCTGCATCAACCGCCGCTGAACTGCAACACCGCAGGCCTCTACAAATAAGAGCAATTCTCAACAACCGGCTAGAATCCCCAGCCAAGGGGCTCAGCCAACCGTTGTGTCGGACCAGCCGGTGGCCCTGTCCACCCTTCTGAGTCTGCTCTTCGAGAGTCCTGCATGCATCTGCGTTTCCATGCGCTGGCCTGGGCCAGCGTTTGTCTTTTTAGCGTCCCGTCGTCCCAGGTCCTGGCCCAGGTCCTGGCCCAAGGCGTAGCCGCCACCGGATCGGCCGCCGCTGCACCGGCACCTGCGGGCGCCGCTTCCAGCACCGCAACCGCCGCCGCTGCCAACGCTCAGGCCAACGCTGACGCCACCGCGCAGTCCGCATCCACCAACGGCGTCCAGACCCTGGGCCAGGTGGTGGTCACCGCCACCCGTGGCGCCAAGGCCTTGGACAAGATTCCCGGGGCTGTCAGCGTCATCAGCCGGCAGGAGATCGATACCCAGGGCTTGGTCAGCGAAGACCCCAGCGCGCTGTTGGCGCTCCAAATTCCCGGTTATGCGCCTTCGCGCCAGAAACTGAGCAACTTCGGAGAGGGTTTACGGGGCCGCAATGCATTGTTGCTGCTGGACGGCATCCCGCAGACCAATCCGCTGCGCCTGGGCGGTCGGGAAGGTTATTTTGCGGACCCGATGATCGTCTCTCGCATGGAGGTGGTGTCCGGCGCATCCGCCGCGCAAGGCATGGGCGCCACCGGCGGCATCATCAACACCATCACCCGACGGCCCACCGAAGAGGGCACCCGTCAGACGGTCGAACTCAAATACGGCACGCAGTTCCATGGGGACACCGCCAGCTGGAAGGCCGGCTACATGGTGGAGCACAAGAGTGACTTCGATGTGGTGGCCTACGTCGGCACGCGGCTGCAAGACATCGGGGTGGATGGTGCCGGACGTCCGTTGGCGACGGAGTCCCTGCATCAGTCCGCCGATGGTTTCATCAAGATCGGCAAGGATTTTGGTCCGCAACGGCTGCAGCTGATGCTCAACCGGTACCGTGCTGATGGTTTTGATGACCGGGTGGACGTACCCGGCGACCGGGCCACCGGGCAACCGACCACGTCGGCACCCGGCACTCTGGCGTATGACGCGCCTCGCAATGAGGTGCGCTCGGCGAGCCTGGAATGGACCCATGCCGATCTGGCGCAGGGCGCAGCGTCGCTGCAGATTTTCAAGCAGGACTTCCGCGCGCGTTACAGCGGCGGCGTGATTGCCACCTTCCAGGACGCCAGCATTGCCCCGGTGGGCACGCTGGTGGACCAGAGTGAAATCAAGGCCGACAAATGGGGCGTGCGCGCCAGCTGGGTGCGTCCGGACTTCTGGACGCCGGGACTGGAGCTGACCCTGGGCGCGGACTACCTGGACGACGAGTCGCAACAGCGCCTGACCCAGACCGACCGGGTGTGGGTGCCGCCGATGGCCTATCGCAGCCTCGCGCCGTTTGGCCAGCTGGAATACGAATGGGGCTCACTGACCGTGCGTGGCGGCTTGCGGGATGAACACAGCCGCCTGCGTGTGGACGACTACAGCACGCTGGCGTATTACGGGAGCCGCGCGGTCGAAGGCGGCGAGCGCAGCGCCAGCAAGCTGGTCAAGAACCTCGGCGCGGTCTGGCGTTTCGGCAACAGCGGCTGGTCCAGCTTTGTGTCCTACAACGAAGGATTTGGCTCCCCGGATGTGGGCCTGATCCTGCGGGCCGTCAATTCCGCCGGCCGCTCTGTCTCCAACCTGGTGGACCTGCAGCCCATCCTGACCGACAACGTTGAAGTCGGCGTGGCCTGGCGCGGCAGTGAGGGCAGTGTGTCGGCGTCGGTGTATCGCTCGCATTCGGATCTGGGCAGCCAATTGGTGGTCAGCAATGGCATCGGGTCGGTGCAACGTGTGCCGATCACCGTGCGCGGCTTCGAGATCAGCGGTGAATGGCGCCCCTCCAAGGATTGGCAGTTCAACGGCAGCTATGCATTGACCCGAGGCCGCACGGCCAGCACCGCTGATGGAAGCCTGGATCTGGACCTGGGCGCGCGTTCGCAAGGGCCGGACAAGCTGGTGCTGGGGGCGCAATGGCGCCTGGCGCCGGGATGGCAGGCGAACTGGACGCAGTCGGTGTATTTCTCGCGCGATGCGAATGTGGGCAAGTTCTCCGGCAAGACCTCGTTGGAAGAGCATTTCAAGGGCTACACCGTGGCGGACGCGTCGGTGAGCTGGGATTCGCCGTGGGGTCAGTTGGGCGTGGGCGTGGAAAACCTCTTCAATCGCAGCTATCTCACCTATTACGCGCAGGCCAACTATTCCGGCACCGCAGACGACTACTACGCTGGCCGGGGACGATCACTCACGTTGAGCTGGCGGCGCAGCTTCTAAGGCGGTCAACGGCATGTGGCGCAAGGGCCTGAGCTGGCTTCATCGATGGGCGTCTCTGGTGGCCGGCCTGGTGCTGGTGGTGCTGGGGCTGAGTGGCAGCCTGCTGGTCTGGCAGGCGGAGCTGGATGCAGCACTCAATCCTGGCTGGTTCAAGCCCCTGGCAGTGTGTGACACAGGGCCGACCACACCCCCTCCTGCGCAGACCGAGCCCACCGTGGCGCCGCCGACCACCGTCGCGCAGGTCCTTTTGCTGCTGCAACAGCATGCCCCTGGTCGTCGCGCCGCGATTGTGGTTGCGCCGCACGAACCGGGGGCGGCGTATCAGGTGTGGGAGCGCCGCGATGGGAAGGGCGTGCGCCGTGAGCATTTCATTGATCCGGTCTGTGGACGTTACCTGGGCTTTCGGGATCGAGGCCTGGTGAAGTGGGATGCTGCGCACCTGGTTCCCACCGTGTATGAACTGCATCGCTACTTCTGGAGTGGGGAAGCGGGCGCCACAGTGGCAGGCACGGGTGGACTGGTGCTGTTCGGGCTGGGCCTGAGCGGCCTGGTGCTGGTGTGGCCGAGGCAAGCCCGCCGTTGGGCGTCCTGGCAGCGTGTGCTGACCATACGCTGGGATTCAGCACCGGCCCGTCGCTGGTATGACGTCCACCGCACGGTGGGCCTGTGGCTGGCGCCCTTGCTGTTGTTGCTGAGCCTGACCGGTGCCGCGCTGGTGTTTGGCGACACCACACGGACATGGGTGGGGGCCCTGTTGCCGACTCAAGCGGATGCTCGCTTGCCCCGTATGAAAGCGTCTGCCGCCACTCAAGCGTCCTCCGACGAACAGGCGTCAACGACCGAGGCCAAAGCCAATTCCACTGCCACTGCCACTGCCACTGCCGAGACTCAGGCATTGACCCCAGATGAATGGGTCATGCGTGCCCAGCAGGAATTTCCGCAGGCGCAATGGAGCCGCTTGACGCTACCCACGGGCACCGGCCCGGTGGAGGTGCGGTTGCTGCAGCCCGGGGAGCCCCGTGCCGACACGGGCAACACACGGGTGCGGCTCAGCCCGCACGGCAAGTTGCTGAGTCGCTATGACCCCTTGCATGCGCCGGCGGGCAATGTGCTGCTGAATTGGTTGTTCCCGCTGCACAGCGCCGAAGCCTTTGGATGGGCCGCGCGAATGCTGTGGAGCGTGTTTGGAGGGGTGCCCGCATTGCTGCTGGGGACGGGGTTGTGGTTATGGTGGCGCCGTCGGCGGGCCGCCGCCAGGCAGCAGCCCTCTGCAGCGCAGATGCCCCAGGCGATGGAGCCGAACGGGCCGAGCGCGGGGTAAGTGCCAGCGCTGCCGGTACTGCCTCGGGTGGCTCACCGGAACCGCTGCTCCGAACCGCTACCGATCGGAAGCGGTCTCAGCCATGGACCCTGTGAAGGGTCCCGTGCTCAATGGCGACGTGCCCAGTTCGCCCCTTCGGTGGTGGCGTAACGCAGCGCGGAGGCAGAGGACGGGAAGCGATGGATGAAGCGCCAGATCCGGTCGGTGCTGGTAGCGCCGGTGCCGGAGCGGATGGAGACGGAGGCCACGAATTGACCTTCGGTATCCGCGTGACTCATGGGCGAGACGATGTAGCGTCCCACCTCGATATTCTTGTTTTGCATGTTCTTTTTGTGTGGGGAGGAGGGGCCGACCAGCGGCCCTTCGGATCAAAGCACTCGAATTTTGGCCGCTTGCAGGCCCTTGAGACCGTTCTTCGACTCGAATTCGACTTGCGAGCCTTCAGCCAGGCTACGACGGCCCGCATCGCTGCGGATTTCACTGTGGTGGGCGAAGTGGTCTTTGGAGCCATCAGCGGGGCTGATGAAGCCGAAGCCCTTGTCGTCGTTGAACCACTTCACGGTGCCGGTCTTGGTTGTCATGTTGTTTCCTTTGGGATGAACGGAAGTTCCCGGCGTGCGGAAGCACACAGGGTAGACACACGCAAGAACTGACAGCGGGGGGATGATGCTGAAGCGAGCCGCTCGCAATAGAGGTCTTGGGGAGACCAGCGGGGCCGCAGAAAAAGACCTCAGAGGAAAGGTCTTGGGCGAATCTATGAGCCGACTCTAACACGCGGTTCTCGATTCAGGGGTGCCTTTCGGATAAAAGGGGCATTCGCGGCAAGTTCTCTCAAAACAGACGGTCCGCGTGGAACCTCGATGCCCAGCGGGTTCACAGCGATCGGGTTTCAGGCGGCTTCACAGGACGAAAATCAAAAAAGGTGATCGTCTAAATTGAAGCGACCATCACCATTCGTGTCGCGCTCAACTGTTGGAGTTGTTTTCGATTGGAAAGCCCGATTGTTCAGAAACGGTGCTTCTCTTTCCTGAAAAAAGTAAGTGCCGGCAGGCAGTCGGCCAGCATCACGGACCCCGTCTCCCTGAACGTCTTCTCCGTACACCTGCCCAGTGACTCTTTCGATTTGGCAAGGCGCTGCGTTCAGCGCTCAACGAAACCGACTCAACCGCAATTCAGCCGACACTTCCGCAGGCGCCTCCTGGGTCGGTTCCACCAGTGCCACGGCTTGCGCATGCAGGTCCGGCAGCAAACGCAGGCACAGCGCCAGTTGTGCCTGTACGAGCCGTAGCGAGTCAGGCGCTGAGGAGGTCAGGGCCGGGACCAGTTCCGGCGCCAGAACCAGATCCGCCGCAACGCGCGGCGGTTGGGCCTCCAGCGCATTGGCGATCGCGTCCAGCGTGATCAGCAGCGTCTGCACCGCACGAGCCGCCGCACCATCCTCCGGCAGCGCCAGTCGCTGATTGCGGTGAGCCCCCAGCGCCGACAGATAGTTCAGCAAGGTGTGCGAGAGCACCAGAAACCGCATGCCTTGCGGCGCCAGATGACGCACATGCAGGGGCTCCTGACGCATCGCCGCCAACGCGCGGGAGAGCGCTGCGTCGGCGATATGCGCATTGCGTCGCGCCAGGCGATAGGCCAGATGGTCCCGCTTGCCAGTCTGGTACTGCGCCATGATCTCCCGCAGGTATTGGGCCTGGCTGCGCGCCGCCTGTCCCGCCAGGCGGTGCAATTGATGGGACTGCCAGCTCGGCAGGATCAGCCACACCGCCAGCCCAGCAATGACGCTGCCGGCCACCGTGTCCAGCAGGCGGGGCAGGATCAACCCGAATCCGTCACCCGCCTGGTTGAACGACAGCAGCACCAGCGAGGTGATGGCCGCCGTGGCCAGGGTGTAGCGGGTGTGCCGCGAGGCGAAGAACACCACACCGGCCGCCACGGTGAAGCCGGCTTGAAGCAGCAGGTCCGGGAACAGGCGCAGCAGTGCCCAGCCCACCACAAGCCCCAGCACCGTGCCGCTGATCCGCTGGGCCAGACGCGTCAGCGTGGCGCCATATTGCGGCTGGCAGACGAAGACGATGGTCAACAAGATCCAGAACCCGTGGCTGTCACCCGTGCTGAGCATCACGCCATAACCCGCCGTCAGCGCCACGGCCAGCCGCAAGGCATGGCGCAGCAACGGCGCGCGCCAGTTCAACTGGGCACGCAGACGCTGCCAGGCTTCAGCCAGGCTGCGCGGGTCTCGATCCAGCAGGCTGGTGTCGGCCAGCGGTTCCGGCGGTTGCAGGGCAGAAGACAGGGCGAGGTCCAGCGCGGTGAGGTTGGCGGCCAGACCCCGCAAGGCCGCCAGCCCTCGGTCCCGTCCCTCATGTCGTGGCCCGGGGGCCTGCTCCACGTGGCGCAATGCTTCTTGCAGGTCTTCGATCGCATGGGCCGTGGTGCCATGCCGCTTCCAGGGCGGCTGACGGCGGATGTGGCGCGCGAGGCTGCGGCAATCGCGACCCAGCAGGGCCAGCAGGCGTTGGCAGCGATACAGCACGTCACTGTGAAAGAAGTGCTGGGCCAGCACTTCATAGTGCTCATGCGAGGACGTAGTGCGCTCGTGCACATCCTGCGCCACCAGATAGGCCTGCATCGCCTCGCGCAACCAGGCCGGCGGTGTGCCAGTGCCACTGCGGCTGAAGAGGGCCTCCTTGCACCGGCTCAAGGCTTCCACCACACGGCCGTTCTGCAGCGCCAGCGCCACGCGGCGGCCTTCCAGATCAGCGCCGCGCACCGGTTCCAGCAGGCCGGACTTCAGGCGCAGGTATTCGCCCAGGCTTTCGTACAAGGTAGCGAGATGCTGCCGCACCGGCGGCGTGGGCAGAAGCGCGGCCCATGACACCGAGATCACCCCATACCAGGCGGCGCCCAGCAACAGCAAGGCCACGGCCTCCACCGCATGGGGCTTGGAGGACAGCGAGGCATAAATGGCCAGCACCAAGGTGGCAAATGCCATGGTGCGATAACGCTCACCCAGGGCGCCGAGCAGCGTGAGCACGATGGCAGCAACGGCCAGCAGCACCCCTAGCAGAACGGAGTGCCCCAGACTGGCCTGCACGGCCAGCGCCATCGCGGTGAAGCAGACGAGGGTGATCAACTGGACACGCAGGCGCCCCCGCCAGCTGTCGTCGGTTTCTGCCAGGGCGCTGGCGATCACGCCCAGCAACAGCGGCAGTGCGGCGGACATGTGGCCACCCCACCAGCAACCGGCCATCAGGCTGGCGAGTGCCAGCAATGCCCGCAAGCTGCCGGACACGGCTTCGCGCTGCCACAACTGGTAGCCCAGTTGCCACCAGCCCTTCACTTCACCCGCAGTCAACACCGTCCTACCTCCCTTGGCTTACCGGCACCGAGGTAGCAAGTATCGAGCCGAATGCGGTCGGGTTCGCGGGCGGCGTCGTTGAAGCTGCCCGCACAGGGATTCAATTGTCGTTTGTGACGGCGCGGACACACGGTAGTGCCTCACGCCGTCGACAACGCCCCCTCCACATGATGCGGCAGCACCAACCCCGGCCCTTGGACCGGCGTGACCTGCACCAGCGGCGCGAATTCCGAGCTGACATCGCCAAACAACATGGCGAAGGCCACATCCGCCGCATCGCGCCCGGTGCCGATGCGCAAATAGCCCATCGGGATGCCCAGGCCGGACGGGTCGAAGATGTACCAGCGCTCGCCCAGCCACACCTCCACATAAGCGTGAAAGTCCATCGGCTTGCTGGCGTAGTCCGTTCCCGTGACATACCGAGCCGGGATGCTCAAGGCACGGCACAGCGCAATCATCACGTGTGCAAAGTCCCGGCACACCCCCACACGGTCGGTCAGCGTCTCCACCGCGGACGTCCGTGTGGTGGAGCCGGCGCTGCCATATCTCAGCTTCTTGCGAACCCAGTCCCGCACGGCCAGCACCCGCTCGTAACCCGCAGGAAGCGCGCCAAAGGTCGCCTCGGCAAAGTTGAGCAGCCGGTCCGATTCGCAATAGCGGCTGGGCATCAGGTAGGGAAGCACCTCTTCCGGCAGACTGGACACCTCCGTCTCCATCAGCAGCGCTGTTGATTCAATCAGAGGCCGGCCGGTCACCGCCGCCTGGTAGGTCAGATGAAACCGTCCCGCCGGTGCCTTCACGCTGAGCAGCCGGTTCATCGTGCCCGGCACACCACGCTCGTGCCAAGTGGCGCCGGGGGTCATCTCCACACGTTCATCCCCGACCTGCTGATGAGCGGTGGTGGACGGCTGAACATTCAACAGCAGGCTCGCATGCCCGTCGTTCACCAGATAGTCCAGTTCGAAATGCAGATTCATCCGGATCATGTGGCCACTCCGGACATCCCATCCTGCGCGCTGGCCGAAGGGGCGTCGGAATGCGCGTCGATCAGGCAGTGGATGAAATGCAGCTTGGCCACCACGGCCGCCGGCAGCACAAAGGGATAGAAGTCCGGCTGCCCCATGGCGCGGGACATCTCATTCATGACGCAGGTCACCGCCACCCAGTCCCGCAGCAGCGACAGGAATTCAAGCCCGGTGGGATGGTCCTGTCGCCACAGGTCCCTGGCCAGAAAGGGCGCGCCACCCGGGCCCCTGCCGTCCGGGCTGTCCAGCGTCTGGGCGCCCACCACCATGCCGAAACTCTGAGCCGTGTCCAAGGTGTCGCGCAGATGCAGATAGTGGGCCCAGGTTTCCGCCCAGTCCTCCCATGGATGGGCCCCGGCATAGGCCGAGATGAAGCGCTGCTTCCAGCCCTTTTGCGGGCCCGCGTCGTAGTGGCGCTTCAGGGCGGCGGCATAGTCCTGCCGCTCGTCGCCGAACAGTTCCCGAAAGGGTGTCAACCATGCCGTCTGGACCACCAGTCGATCCCAGTAGTAATGCCCCACCTCATGCCGCAGGTGCCCCAGCAAGGTCCGGTAGGGCTCACCGAACTGGACGCGGGCCCGCTCCCGGAATGCATCATCGGCTTCTTCTATGTTGATCGTGATGACACCTCCGGCATGCCCCGTCATCACCGGTGCGCCAGGTTCGGAGTGAAGAAAGTCGAAGGCCAGGCCCCGGGCGGGATCGTCCGCCTTCGGCACCACCGGTAGTCCCAAACCGATCAGTTGAGACACCATCCGGCGTTTGGCCGACTCCATTCGGCGCCACAGTTCGGCGTTGCCCGGGTAGGACTGGTCCGGAATGATCCGGCTGAGGCGGCAGCTCAGGCACAGCGCCGCCGTGGCACCGCCGTCGTCCCGCACCAACCAGTTGCAGCCGATCGCGCTGGAGAAGTTCTGGCAGCGGCGGTAAGGAATGCCACGCCGCCCGTCCAGATAGAACCGGTCCGGCGCCTCGGCCGAACGCAGCGCATACAGCGCCCCTTCATCCGCCACATAGCCCAGGGCCGAACCGCAGGACAGGCAGGAAGAGTTGCGGAAGAACACAGGCTTGCCGCAACTGCACTGGTAATTTCGGGCAAGCGTGGAGGTCATGAGGGTATAGGAAGGTTGGACAAGGAAGGTTGGACAAGGAAGGGATACCGCCTCCAGGCAAGTCCCAAGCCTGCCAGGCGTGGGGGCGGGGCGCCATCATCGGTGGTCGGGGCCCACCCACACCAACTGTCTGCTGACATCCATGAGCCTGCAAAGGCTGTATATTTATCCAGCAATTTCGCAGAAGTACCATGGACATCAACCGCAAGCTGGCCATCCTGGCCGACGCCGCCAAATACGACGCCTCTTGTGCCTCCAGCGGCACGGACAAGCGGGACAGCACCAAGGGTCAAGGCATTGGCTCCACGCAAGGCATGGGCATCTGCCACAGCTATGCGCCCGACGGCCGCTGCATCTCGCTGCTGAAGATCCTGCTGACCAATCACTGCCAGTACGACTGCCTCTACTGCGTCAACCGTGCATCCAGCAATGTGGCTCGGGCGCGCTTCCGGGTGGATGAAGTGGTGTCGCTCACGCTGGACTTTTACCGGCGCAATTACATCGAAGGTCTGTTTCTCAGCAGCGGCATCGTCAAGAGCCCGGACTTCACCATGGAGCAGGTGGTGGAGGTGGCCCGTGTGCTGCGGGAAGAACATGACTTCCGCGGCTACATCCATCTGAAGACCATTCCCGATGCCAGCGAGGACCTGCTCCGCCGGGCCGGCCGTTATGCCGACCGCCTCAGCATCAACGTTGAACTCCCCACAGAGCAGGGCCTGCAGCAACTGGCCCCGGAAAAGAATGGGGGGGCCATCCGGCGCTCCATGGGCCGGCTCAAGCTGCATATCGACGATGCCAAGGAGGCGCGCAAGGCGGCGGCGGCCACGCCCATCCGGATGATTCCCGGCGCTGCCACCCGGCCAGCCAAGCCACCCCGGTTTGCGCCGGCCGGGCAGAGTACGCAGATGATCGTCGGCGCCGATGGCAGCGATGACCGCAGCATCCTGCGCAGCAGTGCGCATCTCTACAGCAGCTTCCGCATGCGGCGGGTCTATTACTCCGCTTTCAGTCCGATTCCCGATGCCTCCCAGGCCTTGCCGCTGAAATCGCCGCCGCTGGTGCGTGAGCATCGGCTCTACCAGGCCGATTGGCTGATGCGCTTTTATGGTTTTGGCCATGAAGAAATCGTGGACGACGGCACCGGCCTGTTGCGGCTGGATGTCGACCCCAAGCTGGCCTGGGCGCTGGCCCATCCCGAGCGTTTCCCGGTGGACCTGAACACCGCGCCGAAGGAGTTGCTGCTGCGCGTGCCCGGCCTGGGCGTGGAGTCGGTGGCCAAGGTGCTGCAGTCGCGACGGCTGCGGCGCATACGGGCGGACGATCTGCGGCAGATGAAGGTGCCGCTGCGCAAGGTGCTGCCGTTTGTGGTGGCGGAGGGGCACCGGCCCCGGGCGGAGGTGGGCGAGCATCTGCTGAAGCAATGGGCGGATGCCGCTGGCTCCGCTTCGCGCCGGGCAGCAAGCGGATCTTCGCGAATGCTGCTCATCAACCCGGGTGTTGGCGCACTCGCTGCACCCGAAGCTTCGGACGCGTCGGCTGCGTCCGACACGTCCGACGCAGCCAGCATCGTCGTGCCCCATCCTGTCCCCGATTCCATTCCCCATTCCATCCCCCCGCTCGTTTCTCCCGTTCAACTGGGCCTGTTCGCATGACGCGGGTGGTTCTTCAGGGGCCTGCGGATGTTGCGGGCTTTCGCCGTGCAGCCCGCGCGTTGCTGGCCGCAGGGGCGCACCCGGACCACGTGAACTGGTCCACCGGAGAAGCGCCGGACGATCTCTGGGGCGCCGCAGAACTGGCCTCATCCGACCCTCAGAGCCATGAGGGCCATGAGGGCCATGAGGGCCATGAGGGCCCAGGGGGTCACGAGCGCCAGGAGCCCCATGCGCTCGATGACCGCGAGCCTCCAGCGGAAGGGCCATGCCCGGCCAGCGCCCCCCGCCTCTCCGTGCCTGCCAGCTTTGTCCGCTTGTGCGACACCACACTGCTCCACCGCGACCCTCAACGATTCGCCTTGATGTACCGGCTGCTATGGCGGCTCAAGGCCATGCCCTCGTTCTGGCAGGACACGCTGGACCCCGAGCGCCGCCGGGCCGAGCAAATGGCGCGTGAGGTGCGGCGCGCCATCCACAAGATGCATGCGTTTGTGCGTTTCTTTCCGGTCGAGGATCAGCAGGGTGAGCAATACCTGGCCTGGTTTGAGCCCGATCATTTCATTGAAGAAGCGGCCACGCCGTTTTTTGCGCGGCGCTTCGCCAACATGCGGTGGGCGATCCTGACGCCGCGCTGCTCGATGTCATGGGATGGACAGGCGCTCCAGCAGGGCCCGGCTGGACGGCGGGAAGACGTGCCGCCGATGGATGCAGGCGCCGGGTTATGGCTCACCTACTACCGCAGCATCTTCAATCCAGCCCGACTGAAGGTGCAGATGATGGAGAAGGAAATGCCTCGGCGCTACTGGGCCAACCTGCCCGAAGCGGCCCTGATCGAACCGCTGATTGCTCAGGCCCAGGGGCGGGTGGAGAACATGCTTAGCTCGGAAGCGACCACGCCACGAAAAATCCGGCCCATGCAGCCCATCCAGCGAGATGGGCAGGACCCGCCCGATGCCTGACCCCGTCAGTTCACCAGCGCAGTGCCCGCCGGCTGCGACTGCGGCTGTGACTGCACACGGCTGAAGGCACGGAAGTGACGCGCGGAGAGGCGCGGCTCCCCCAGGTCTTCATACAGCAGGCCCAGCTCATAGTGCGCGTCGGCCAAGCCGCCGTCCAAGGCCAGCGCACGATGGTGGGCTTCAACTGCCTCGGCTTTTCTCCCTGCGGCGGACAACACACGCCCGGCCTGGAGCTGCAGCATCGCCACATCGCTGCACCATCCCAGCGCCTGGTCCACCACCTCCAGCGCTTCGTCATGACGCCCCTGGCGGCTCAGCAGGGAGGTCAGTTCCGAGAACGCCGCCGCGTCACACGGGTTCGCGGCAATCGCGTGTCGCAAGCCGGCTTCCGCCCGCGCCTCATCGACCGGGTCGGTCAGGCGTGCCAGGTCTCGCAGCTGATCCACGGCGGCGTTGGTCCAGCGGCGAGCCAGGCCAAACGCCTGCACGTCCTCGGCGCGGAAGGCCAAGGACATCAACACACGGCCTGCCGCTTCGACGTCGGCGTGAACCACCAACGGGGAAGCGGACGTCGCAGACGGAAGATCGGAATGGGCGAAGGCTGGAGCGTTCATGATGTCGTCTTGGTCGTGGTGGTGTCGTGTTCGAATCACTGCCACGGTACCGGGACGCCCGCCCTTGTGATGCCAGCCGATGGGGCGTTGTGTCGTAGGACAAGAGGAAGTGCCTCCTGGAGGCTCGCCACTTGCCCTGTCGCGCCCCTGCAGCCCATCGGGTCGCAGGGCAGGCCAACAACTGAAAGTGGACATCATGGACACCTGGAGTACCCAAGTCATCGCCCATGTGGAGAACGGCGACTTCGATGGCGCACTCGCGCTGATCCAGCATTGCCCGGCTCAATCCCTGCTGGATGAGCTCAAGGCTGCTTTCGCCCGCACGGGCCTGGACCATGGCGCGGGTGCGGCCCGGCTGCTGGGGGCGGTGCTGGAGCGCCAGATGGCCCTGGGGGCGCGGGCCTGAGGTTTCAGCCCCTGCCGCCGGGCCGCGCCGCAGGCATGAACTAACTGCTCAGAACCGCTCCGGCACAAACATCTCACGGGGGACGGGCTGCCGCATGTAGTCGGCATGCCGCTCGCGCTGCGGCAGATGCACCTCAGGCCGCTCCACCTCGTGATACGGGAAGTGGTCCAGCAGATGCTGGATGCAATTCAGGCGTGCACGCTTCTTGTCGTCCGCCGCCACCACCCACCAGGGCGCTTCCTGGATGTGGGTGCGCTCCAGCATCAATTCCTTGGCCCGGGTGTAGTCCTCCCAGCGGCGGCGGGACTCCAGATCCATGGGCGAAAGCTTCCATTGCTTCAGCGGATCGTGAATGCGGCCGAGGAAGCGCAGGTGCTGCTCTTCATCACTGATGGAGAACCAGTACTTGATCAGCCGGATGCCGGAACGCACCAGCATCCGCTCGAACTCGGGCACGGAGCGGAAGAACTCTTCCACGTCGTCTTCGGTGCAGAAGTCCATCACGCGTTCCACGCCGGCCCGGTTGTACCAGCTGCGGTCGAACAGCACGATCTCGCCAGCCGCAGGCAGATGCGGCACATAACGCTGAAAGTACCACTGGGTTCGTTCGCGGTCGTTGGGGGCGGGCAGGGCCACCACCCGGCAGACGCGCGGGTTCAGCCGCTGGGTGATGCGCTTGATCGCCCCGCCCTTGCCGGCGGCATCCCGCCCTTCAAACAAAATGACCACCTTCTGGCCGGTGTGCTGCACCCAGTCCTGGAGCTTCACCAATTCGCGCTGCAGGCGGAACAAGTGCTTGAAGTAGGAGAGCCGTTCGCTGTGTTCGTCGCAGTTGACGTTCAGGGAGAGCAGGGCCTCGTCCACGGCGCGGTCCTCGATCTCGAGTTCCAGCTCTTCGTCATAACCGTCCAGCAGATCGCGGCGGATGCGCGCGACGAGTTCCTTCTCATCGATGTCCGCGCCGGTCTTGCGTTCTTCCTCATCACCCTCGTTGGATCGCCCGCTCATGGTCCTGCCTCTATTGTTGTGTCCAACGGTCGATCATTGAACGGTCCAATGACGGCGTCGTGACGGGTGTGTTGGAACTGTCCCTGCCAGGGGGCACGAAGCCCCTGCGGACGAATGCATGCGGGTAGTGTCGTTCATACCAGCCCTGTGCGTCCGACGGGGAGAGCGCCAGGAGCTGGCGCAGGCCGGGCACCGCCAGCAGCAGCAGCCCTGACGCCAGGAAACCGATACCCGCCCACCGGTAGGCGTCTTCCACGGCGCCGTGCTGAAGCAGCCCTCCTGCCAGCAGGGGCGCACCGGTGGATGCCATGGACGCCACCGTCAACTGCGCCGCCGCCATGCGCGCCCGAAAATCTTCCGGCACGGCCAGCGACCGGACCGTCTGCCCGGTCAACTGGGTGACCGAGATGCAAAACCCGATGACTGCCATCAAGAGCGCCAGCAACGGCGCATGGCGACCCACGGACATCCCGGCGACACACAGGCCGCACAGGCTCACCGCCATCATCATGGACCGGTATCGCCCCAGGCGCTGGAACAGCACGTCCGTCGCGCCGAACACACCCACCAGGACGCCGACCGCCAATGCAGCCTGGCAAGCACCCATCCACAGGGCCGACGCGCCCATGGATTGGAGCCGCAAGGGGAGCAGCAGCCCCACCGCCGGGGCATAAAAGAGCATCATCAGGGCGCCTGACAGGGTCCACCATCGGTCCACACGCACCCGCCACTTGGCTTTCCAGCCTGCCTTGAGCAACGTGATCCAACGCTCGCGCCCGGGGGGCATGCCAGTCGCGGGGACGCGCCAGAGGGTCATGGCCACCGCTGCCGATGCTGCCGCCAGCACGCCATGAACCGCGAGGGCCAGCGACATCTGGCCCCATGACCATGCCAGCCCGACCAAGGCCGGGCCGCACAGGCTGCCCACCGCCTGCAGGGCCCGCCGCCAGCGGATGGCCGCCGTGACCTGTTCTGCGGGCAAGGCCTCCACCAGCATCGCCGACTGAGCCGGTTGCGACACGGCCTGTGCCACGGCAGCGATGACACCGCAGCTCATCAGCAGCCCCAGGCTCAGGGGCTGGTGCCAGGCCGTCACCGCCAACAGGGCAGCGACCATCAGCAGCACGGCCTGAGCCCCAGCGATCAGGCGCCCCTTGGCTTGCCGGTCTCCCAATGGAGACAGGGCAGGCACGCTGATCAGTGTGGCCAGGGCCAGCACTGCGCTGTAGGTGGTCAGTGCCACGGCACCCAGCGCCTCTGCCATCCACCACAGGACTGCGCCGTGGCCGACACTGGCGGCACACAGGCTGAGCAGTTCCACCAGCAGCAGAGCGCGGGCGGAGCCCGGCAGGTCGATGACACGGAAGGGAAATTGGAGTCGGAGGCGCATGGCGGCACTCTAGGCAGCGCAGGACGTCTTGGGCAGACCCAGCCCACCATGCCGCCGATGGATACAGCCCCCATGCACAGCTCCGATGCACAGCTCACGTGGGGTAGCCCCAGCTGTATCCATCGTCGGCCACAGGTTCTGTATCGATCCATCTGGCCTTGCGCGCGGTATCGTGACGGTTTCCGCTCCGTCGTGTGTGCCTTGCCTTCATCTGCCAAGCCCTTTCCCCGGAAATCCGCCAGGGATTCCTCCGGAGACTCCTCCAGGAGTTCCTCCGGAGACCCTCCCGCAGACGCTCCCAGGTCCCCTGCCGGATCGTCGACCTTTCGCTATCAACGGCTCGCCGACCAGCTCACCCAAGCCCTGCGGGACCGGCGGTTTCCGCCGGGCTCTCGGCTGCCCTCGGTGCGTGAGTTGTGTGAGACGCACGGGGCCAGTCTTGCCACCGTCACCCATGCGCTGCATCGCCTGGAGGATGCGGGGTGGATCGAGGCGCGCCCGCGGCAAGGCTTCTTCGCCAGCCCGGCCTCTGCCGATCCACCGGGGCCGACGACATCCACACCGCCCAGACTGCCCGAGGCGCTCGATGCACGGCGCGAACGGCTGATGGCGCTGGCCGCTGCGCGGGACGAATACCTGTCCCTGGGCCACTTGGCCCTGCCGGATGAGCTCCTGCCGCAAGCGGCTTTCAGGCGCCTCTTCCATCGGCATCTGCGGGCGCCGGCGATCACAACGGCTACGGTGGCGGGGTCCGCCCGGCTGAAACAGCGGCTGGCGGACCGGTTGAATCGACGGGGATGTGAGGTCGTGGCGTCGGAGGTGGTCGTGACACAGGGCGAGGGAGAGTCCCTGCGCCTGTGCCTGGAAGTGCTCACCCAACCGGGTGACCGCGTGGCCGTCACCCGGCCGGTGCCGCTGCGGCTGCTGGAGTTGTTGCACTCCCGGCGCCTCCAGGTCGTGGAGCTGTCTGCGGACGGGGCGCTTTCCGATGGTGGCGTGGATTCCGATGGCGTTGACGCCGACCGGGTTGACGCCGATGGCGTTGATTCACCTCTCGTTGATTCACAGCGCGTTGATCGGTCACCGTCGGGCGTCCACGATGCGCAGCGGCTTGTGCGCGCACTGGCCGAGCAGATCGCAGCGGACCCTCCCGTGCTGTGCATCGTGGACATGACCAGCTCGGCGCTCGCAGGGGTCAGCTGGGACGATGACTCTGCCCGGGCGCTTGTCTCCCTGTGTACGCGCCACGATCTTCCGTTGATCGAATGTGATCTGTTTGGTGAATTGCCCCTGCGCCCCGATGCCCCCCGGCCGCTCAAGGCCTTCGACCCGGCGGATCGCGTGCTGCATTGCGGCAGCACGGCGTGTATCACCGGGGTCGGGCTGGCGGTGGGGTGGGTGGCGTCGGGCCGTCATCGTCTTCAGCTGACCGCCGCTCGTGCCGTGCATGGCGAGTTGCTGCCCGGGCTCACCGATGCCGTGATGGCGGATTTTCTGGCGGGCCCCGATGCGGATCGGCATCTGCGGCGCCTGCGGCGGCAGTTGCTTCGCCGGATGCAGGACTGGACTGCGGCGGTTCTGGCCGCCTTCCCCTCCGGCACGGTGGTTCAAGCAGCGCCGGCCGGGCATCAGTTGTGGTTGACGCTGCCGCAGGGTCTCAACGCCGTGGGTCTGCTCACGGCGGCCCGGCAGCATGGTGTCAGTTTTGTGCCGGGCGCTGTGTTCACCGCAGGGACTGCCCTTGATGCCTGCCTGCGTCTGACCACGGCCCATGCCCTGGACGAGACGCGGCGGGCGGCTGTTCAACTGCTTGGCCGATTGGCCAGTCAAGGGCTGGCGTGAAACAAGCCCACTTGCCAGCCATCCTTCTATGCCCCATCCCACTCACCCAGGAGCACCCATGAGCACCCATGAGCACCCATGAGCACCCAGCAGTGGGTTGTGACAGCCAGCAGCAGCCGAAGTGGCTGCCACAGCAGCGCCACAGCCGCTGCCAGACTCTGCAGCAGCAGCGCGCTCAGGTCCCCGGAATCAGCGCCCCGAGCACGGCCAGCATCAGCGTGCCGCCGCCGGCCAGCAGCAGCAGCCAGTTCCAGCCGCTGAAACGGTCATTGCGTTCATGCGCGGGCACTTCCCGCGCATTGATGGCGTTGGCCAGCGACTGGATCGGCACCATGGGCAACACCGCCAGCAGCGGCACCCACCACAGCGGGGATTCGAACTGCCCCATCAGTTGCAGCAAGACCCAGAGGATCGCCGCTGGCGCTGCGTGCAGCCCAAGGCTGAGCCCCATCGCGCGACCATGGCGCTGGATGCGTGCAAAACACGGGTAGCAGAAGATGGCAGCCAGCAGGCTGCGCAGGGCCGGGTTGATGCCGGGTTCCCGGTCCCGAATGCGTCGCCAGTTCATGTAGAACCAGAACACCGCATAGAAGTTGAAGCTGCACAGCATCATCACCACCAGCTTCTTGCGCGAAACGGCGAAGAAGGGAGGCAGCACTTCCAGCTGGGCGGTGGCTGGTGGAGGCGGCTGCAACTCGCCCATGGCGGCGGCGCTCGAAACGGTCGGGGTGATCACGGCCGCGAGCCTACCCGAACTGGTGGGCCAAGGGCAGGGTGGCTGCCCCCAAGGACGTTGTTCAGGCGCCTCGTCCGGCCTGCCCCCACTGCTGCAGTTGCGCCAGCGTGGCTGTGGCGCCGCCGCAGACGATCACCAGCACATGCTCAAAACCCGTCAGCTGCTCCGGCTGGTCGTACACCACCGCCAAGGCCGCGCCGCAGGCTGGCTCCACCAGCACACGGTGATCGTCCAGGAAGCGCAGGCAGCCGGTCACCGCTTGCGCATCGGACACCCGTGCGCTGCGGATGTCATGGGTCTGCGTCAGGGCCCAGGCATGCTCCGCCACCCGCTTGGCACCCAGCGAGGTGGCAATGCTGTCGATGGACGGCAGGGTGACCGGCGCACCGGCCGCCATGGCTGCATGCAGCGATGCCGCACCGGAGGTCTCTGCAGCGATCACCGGAATATGGCCCAAGCCCTGGCGCACCAGCCCGGCCACCACGCCGGACAACAGCCCGCCGCCGCCCACCGCCACTACCACCGCATCCGGCCGCAGACCGGCGGCCACCACCTCGTCGATCATCGAAGCATGGCCTTCCCACAGCAGCGGGTCGTCGAACGGATGCACAAAGGCGGCGTCCGGCGTCAGCACCTGCATGGCGAGTTCGTTGGCTTCCTGCCAGGTCTTTCCGTGGACGCGCACGTCCGCCCCAAACAGCGCCAGCAGGGACTTCGCCCGCTCGCTGGTCGTCTCGGGCACCACCACCAGCACCGGCAGACCCAACTGCTGACCGGCGTAGGCGACCGCCAGCCCGGCATTGCCGCCACTGGACGTGATGAAACGCTGGGCGCCTCTCCGGGCATAGGTCTGGCAGGCATGGCCCACCCCACGAATCTTGAAGGAGCCCGGCACCTGCAAGGCTTCCATCTTGAGATGGATGCGAGGCGAGCGCCCGGCGCCGAGGCTCAGGGATTCAATCAGCGGGGTGGCCGCGTGAAGTGGGGCTTCCGGAGCCTGGGAGGCTTGAGGCGAGTGAGGCGGGGGATGCAGGTGCGGCACGGTCGGACAGAGGCTGATCCATGGAACAGCCAGTGTGCCACGCGGGCTTTCGCTATCGGGGCGTTCGGCCCGGCACGACACCCCGGCACGACGCCCCAAAGTTGGGCGCGGCCCGTGCGCACGGCGGATCAATCCTCGTCTACCCGGGCACGGACCGCAAAAGGGTCGCGTCCCTGCAACGCGAAACGATCGCCCCACCGGCCATGGGTGCGTTCATCTACCGCGACAATGCACCCATGCGCGCGCTCATTGAATTGCTGATCCAGCATGACTTCCTGCTCATCTTCCTGGTGACCTTGGCCGCGCGCATTGGAGCCCCGGTCCCTGCCGCGCCTCTGCTGGTGGTGGCCGGTGGCCTCGCGGCCGCAGGGCGGCTGTCCGGCCTCAGCCTGGTGGTGGCGGCGGTCCTGGCGAATGTCCTGGGTGATGCGGTCTGGTTCGTGGCCGGGCGGATGCATGGACACCGGGTGCTGCGGCTGCTCTGCCGCGTGTCCCTGTCGCCGGATGTGTGCGTCCGCCAGAGCGAGAGCCTGATTGCCCGCTGGGGCGGCAGTTCGCTCCTGGCCGCCAAATTCCTGCCTGGTATTTCCGTAGTGGCGGCGCCGATGGCCGGTGCATTGGGCATGGGCTGGCGCCGGTTTGTGGCCTACGACGCCGTGGCGGGCCTGGTCTGGACGCTGTGCTTCCTCGGCCTTGGCCTGGTGTTCAGCAATCAGATCCAGGAAGTGCTGGACGCGCTGGCCAATGCCGGCAAATGGGCCTTGGTCACCATCGTTGTGCTGCTGGCGGTGGCCGTGGCGTGGCGTTGGTGGCGTCGTCACACCATGGCCCGGATGCAGGGGGAGGTGGAGCGCATCAGTGTGGAAGATGCCGCCGCGCTGATGGATCAGGACATGACCCCTGTGTTCATCGATGTGCGCAGTGACACCGGCCGCGCCGCCGACCCGCGCACGCTGCCCGGGGCCTTGCCCATCCCCCTGGCCCGGCTGACGGAGCAATCCGACCAGTTGCCCAAGGACCGGCTGCTGGTGTTGTATTGCAACTGCCCCAATGAAATCTCCGCAGTGACTGGTGCCCGCCAGTTGCTGGACCGCGGGCATGCCCGGGTGCTGGCCCTGGAAGGGGGCCTGGACGCGTGGGAGGTGGTGGAACGGCGCCGCGCTGCGGCCACGCCGCCGACCAGTGAATCGCTTGCTTGATTGCCACGGCAGCCCCGGCGGTAGCGCTGCATCCTCGTCGCGACTGAAGTGACCCCGCCTCGGGTGGGGGTGCTGCTCCGCAAATCCTTGCCCGAATGCCCAGGATGGTGACGGTGGGCCGTCGGCGTCCCTCATTTCGAGGAGACACCCACCGCCCAGCCTGGCCCGCCACTTGCATACTCGCGGGCATGCAGTCCATGCCCACCATCCTGGATCTGGAAGCGTCCGGCTTCGGCCGAGGCAGTTACCCGATCGAGATCGGTTTTGTGGAAGGGCGCGGATTGCCCTTCTGCTCGCTGATCCAACCCGCACCCGACTGGGACCACTGGGATACGCAGGCCGAAGCGCTGCACGGCATTTCACGCGAGTGTCTGCTGCGCCATGGGCGGCCGCGCGGCTGGGTCGCGGAGGAAATCAACCGCCGCCTGGCGGGTCAGACGGTCTACACCGACAGCTGGGCATTTGATTACAGCTGGCTGGCCAAGCTGTATGACAGCGTCGGCATGCACCAGCACTTCAAGCTGGACGACCTGCGCAGCCTGCTCAGCGAAGAAGAGGCGCATCGATTCGGCGATCTGAAACAGCAGATCCGCCACGAGGTGCAACTGCGGCGCCACCGCGCCAGTGCCGACGCTAAATTGCTGCAGATGACGCTGATGCGGGTCAAACAGCCGGCGCCTTCGGCTCCGGGCTGAGGGAACAGACTCTGCCCCGGGCCTGCCCCCGGCCTGCCCGTTTGGCGTGATAAAGCTGGGCATCGGCCTGAGTCACCAGTGCGTTGATTTCCACCTGCCGCGCCCACTGCACGCAGAAGCCCACACTGGTGCCGATGTGCAGTTCCAGGGCGCCGATCCGGAAGGGCATGCTCAGGGCATGCACCAGCTTTTCGGCCACCACCTGGGCATCGTCCGGCTTGGCCACATGGTGCAGGAACACCGCGAATTCATCCCCGCCCAGGCGCGCCACCAGATCCTGCGGCCGCAAGGCATGGCGCAGCCGGCCGGCCACCGCCTTCAGCAGCGCGTCGCCCACCGGATGGCCGTATTCGTCATTCACCGGCTTGAACCGGTCCAGGTCCAGATAGAGCAGGGCGACCAGCTCGCCCCGGTCGCGGGCCCGCTGCAGAGCGGTCTCCACATGGCTGGCAAATCCGGCCCGGTTGAGCAGCTCGGTCAGCGTGTCGGTGTTGGACGCCTTCAGCAATCGGATCTGTTCCTCCTTGATGTCGGTTACATCACGGCCCACGCCGTAGGCGCCGATGGGCGTGCCGTTTTCTCCCAGCAGCGGGGCATAACTGAGCTCCAGATATCGCGGGGCGTCGCGGTCCGGGGTTTCTTCGTCACGCCATTCCACCACGCTGGATTCGCCTGCCAGAGCCCGCTGGATCAGCGGCTGGACGACCGCATACAGCGTGCTGCCCAGGACCTGATCGGCGGCCCGACCTTCCCAGGCACGCGACGGCAGCCCCAGCCGCTGTTCCAGCGTCCGGTTGCAGAAAAGCACCCGCTCGTCGGTGTCTACAGCCAACATCTCGACGGGGACGCTGCGAGCCACAGCGCTCATCACTGCCTGGGTGCGTTCCCGTTCCCGCTCCACGGCCAGCTCGGCGCTGATGTCACGCAGCATCCAGGAAAAGTTGCGGACGGTCTGGTGTTCGTCGCGATGCAGGATCAGGGTGCAGTCCACCGGCAGGTGGGGCCCCGAGCGCGTCCGCACGGCCCAGCGGCCATGCCAGTGGCCGTCGCGCATCACGGCGGGCAGGATCTCCCGGTGGTATCGCTCATGCCCGCCTTGCACAAAAAACTGCGACTGATGCAGATCGTTCAGCGGTGCATCGTCGGCCATGCCCAGGCGCTGCCGCACTGCCGGGTTGAGATAGACGATCTGCCCGTCGATCGAGGTCTGAACGATGTAGTCGGGGGAGCTGTCGATGATGGCGCTCAGCATGCGCGCCGCCTCCTGCTGCCGGACCGGCTCCGTCACGTCCAGCACGGTGCCAGCGTAGGCAACGATGCGCCCGTTCAACCGCATTGGCCGGGTCCGCACCGCCAGCACCATCTCGGTGCCGTCCGCCCGGGTGAGCTGGCGCAGGCGGTCCATGGCATGGCCGTCGCGCACGCTGGTGATCCAGTCTTGGCGCGCCGCGTCGCGTTGATCTTCCGGCAGGCGGTCGAGCCAGCCCCAAGCCAGTTGCGCCCGGTCCAGCTCCAGCAGCTGGAGATAGGTTTCGTTGGCATACACAGTGCGGCCGTCCAAAGCGGCCCGGAACAGGCCCATGGGTGAAGCGTCCGCCGTTGCTTCGCGTTCGGCTTCGGCCAACTGGTTCCGGTGCTGCACGCGGGTGAGCCAGACCATCAGCCCCACCGCCGTCAGGCTCACCAGCAGAGAAAACGCGAGCACCGCACGTCGCTGCGCCAGATAACCGCCCAGGACACGGTCCTCGGTCAGCGAGACAAACACCCGCAGCGGATAGTTCTTGAGGGTCCGGTAGGCGACGATGCGGTCCTGCCCGTCCAGCGAGGCATCACCGGTTTCAAACTGGCCGGCCGCCGGTGCGCTGGCAGGCAACCGGCGCTCGGGGCGATCTTCCAGCACCTTGCGCCCCAACAAGTCGGGCAGTTCGGGGACGCGGGCCAGCGCCGTGCCGTCCGCCCGCTCCAGGAAGATGGCCATGCCGGGCCGCTGCTGGCGGGCACGGTAGAGGCGCAGCAGGCTTTCCACATCAATGAAAGCCACTGCCGCTTCGAACATGCCGTTGTCGCCGCTCAACCGGATGGTGAGCGGCAGCACCATCCGGCCGCCCGGGCGCAGGCTCAGTGGCGCGCCCACGATGACCGGAGGCGCGCCCTTGTCGCGAAGCTCCCGCAGGAAGCTGTCCGGGCCCAGGGACGTAAACGGCGTGCTCCCGGAAGGAATTCGCCAGAGCCGACCATCGGTATTGGCCAGCATCAGGTCGGTCATGCCGCGCGAGCTTTCGCGCAGCGTGTCCGTCAGCAGGCTCACAGTGGCGTCCTGACCCTGGTCCTTGGTGCGGCGCGTCAGCAGCAGCAAGTCCAGCGTGCGCAGGCTGCCTTCGGCTTCGTGCAGCAGGCCGCCGGTCTCGCCGGCGGCGTTGGCGGCGGTGTTCTGCAACTCGTCCTGCACCTCCTGGATCAGCGAGCGTGGATAAATCACGGCAAACCAGGCCACCAGCGACCACAGCACCACCAGCACCAGGCCCAAGGACAAAAACGGGCCCAGCACCAGCAGGCTCTTCGTCAGGAGAGCGGCGTGAAATGACCGGCTGAAGACAAGGGAGGACATGCCCTGGATTGTCCTCGTGTGGCGTACGGCGTCATCCGCCGATCAAGGGACAGGGGCTGGACTTTTTCTCGTCGTATCGATCTGCGTTGAAACAAGACGTTGCCGTCCGTGCGTTCGTCTCCCGGTCCGGGCGCTTCATGGGGCGGCGAGAAAGACCCATAGAAGAGGCAGCTGCAGAGGACTGCGGTCAAACAGCGCCGTCACCAGCCCCCGTCACCAGCCCCCTTCACAAGCCCCCGTCAGCCACCGCCATCAGAAACTCCGGGTGTCCGCCCCAAGCTTGGAGCATCGACCGGAGTCGGAGTCGCGGATGCAGACCCGGACAACGCCGCCAGACAGGCGAGGCACAGGCACTGCCCGGGATAGTCCGCCGCCAATTGCGCCTTGAGCGCATCCGACAGCCGCAGTCCGAAGCAGGCGCAGTGGCCGTCATTCACTCCACAATGAAATCCGCCGCCGCAGCGCGGGCAGGCCATGCTGCTGGTGCCACCAAGGCCGGTACTGCCGCCGTTGCTGGTAGTGCTGGTAATGCCGGTCATGTCGGCAGTGCCGCTGGCGCTACTCGCGCTACTGGCCGTGGAGGCCGTAGCGGCCGCCTTGGCTTCAGACAAAGGTCATTCCCCAATGGTCCCTCAGCACATTTTTCTGCACCTTGCCCATGGCATTGCGAGGCAGCTCCTGCTGCACGAACACATGCTTGGGTACCTTGAAGCCGGCAATCCTGTCCTTCAGGGCAGCGATCAGCACTTCACCCTTCAGCGAAGCGCCCGGACGCGGCACCACGACGGCAATCACCCCTTCACCGAAATCCGGATGTGGCACGCCCACCACGGCGGATTCGGCCACGCCCGGCAACTCATTGAGCCAGCCTTCCACCTCAGCCGGATAGACGTTGTAGCCCCCGGAGATGATGAGGTCCTTGCTGCGGCCGACGATGGTGACGTAGCCCTTGGCATCGGCACGGCCGACATCACCGGTCTTGAACCAGCCGTCGGCGGTGAATTCCTCGCGGGTCTTCTCCGGCATGCGCCAGTAGCCCCCAAAGACATTGAGGCCCTTCACCTGGATATGGCCGATCTCCTCCGGGCCACAGGCCCTGCCCGCGTCATCGAGGATGCGCAGCCCGATGCCGGGCAATGGGCGCCCGACCGTGCCGCCGACACGGTCGCCCTCCGCCGGACGATACGGGTTGGAGGTGAGCATCACTGTTTCGCTCATGCCGTAGCGTTCAAGGATGGTGTGGCCGGTGCGCTCCTGCCAGGCCTGGAAGGTGTCGATCAGCAGCGGCGCGGAACCGCTGATGAACAGGCGCATGCCGGCACAGGCTTCACGGGTCAGGCCCTGCTGCTCCAGCAGCCGGACATACAGCGTCGGCACGCCCATGAACATCGTGGCGCCGCGCAGGCGCGCGACCACCGCCGGCGGGTCGAATCGGTTGAACCAGAGCATCCGTGCACCGGCCAGCAGCGCGCCGTGCGAGGCCACAAACAGGCCATGCACATGGAAGATCGGCAGCGCATGGATCAGCACGTCCTCCGCACGCCAGCCCCAGTGGTGATGCAGCACCTGCGCGTTGGACAGCAGGTTGGCATGGCTGAGCATGGCGCCCTTGCTGCGCCCGGTGGTGCCGCTGGTGTAGAGGATGGCGGCCAGGTCGTCCGGCTGGCGCGCCACGGTCTCGAACTCATCACTCATCTGCAGCGCCCGGTCCAGCAGGGTGCCGGTGCGGTCGTCATTCAGGCTGAAGACCCACGGCACGCCAGACTGGAATGCCAGCTTGCTTACCCAGCCGAAATTCTTCCCCGCACACACCACCACGGCCGGTTCCGCATTGCCGATGAAGTACTCCAGCTCGGCGGCCTGATAGGCACTGTTGAGGGGCAGGTACACATGGCCGGCGCGCAGCACCGCCAGGTAGAGCATCAGCGCTTCCACGCTCTTGTCCACCTGCACCGCAATGCGGCTGGCTGGGGGCAAGTCCAGCGAGGCGAGCAGGTTGGCCATCATGGCGGTGGCCCGATCGAGGTCGCGCCAGGTGTAGCGCTGGCCGGCCTCCGGGCCGTCGGCGCATTCAATGGCCCATTGGTCCAGATCCTTGGGGAAAGAGGCCCGCAGGGCCGCAAACAGATTGGTCATGACCTGCATTGTCCTCAGTCCAGCTTGGCTCCGCTGGTCTTCACCACTTCGGCCCAGCGCACGATTTCCCCACGGACGAACTTGCCGAAGGCATCCCCGTACAGATTGGGCGTTTCCGTGCCCAGGCCGTTCCAGGTGCTGCGCAGTTCTTCGGCGGCAAAGGCCTTTTTCAGCTCGGCCTGCATGGCAGTGATGACGTCCTTCGGCGTCCCCTTGGGCGCCCAGAGCCCATACCAGGTGGCCACCTGATAGTTGGGGATGCCGGCTTCCACGGCGGACGGGATCTCCGGGAAGCCCGGTGCACGCTTGGCCGAGCCCACCGCCAGGGCCTTGATGCGGCCGCTCTTGATGTGGGTGGCGGACGACGCGAGTCCATCGAACATCAGGTCCACCTGACCGGCGATCAGGTCCTGCAGCGCCGGGCCGGCACCCCGATAGGGGATGTGGGTGATGAAGGTCTTGGTCTGGATCTTGAACAGCTCACCCGCCAGATGGTGCGACGTGCCGTTGCCGGCCGAGCCATA
Source organism: Roseateles sp. SL47 (assembly GCF_026625885.1). Classification (NCBI taxonomy): domain Bacteria; kingdom Pseudomonadati; phylum Pseudomonadota; class Betaproteobacteria; order Burkholderiales; family Sphaerotilaceae; genus Roseateles; species Roseateles sp. SL47. The sequence continues at coordinate 2,005,853 of NZ_CP113068.1, forward strand.
GTTGAGTTTGGCGGGGTTCTTGCGCAGCAGCTCCAGCAGGCCGGCCACATCCTTCACCGGCACCTTGCCCGGATTCACCACGATCACCTGCGGCACGCTGGACAGCAGGCCCACGGGGATGAAGTCTTCTTCCAGCTTGTATTCGAGCTTGGGGTACATGGCCGGGGCGATGGCGTGATGCACCGCGCCCATGAAGAAGGTGTAGCCGTCCGGGGCGGCCTTGGAGGCCAGTGTGGCGCCCACGGTGCCGCCGGCACCGCCCTTGTTGTCGATGATGAACTGGCGTCCGGTCTGACGGGTCAGTTGCGCGCACAGTGGGCGGGCAAAGGTGTCGGTGCCGCCGCCGGCCGGAAAGGGCACCACCCAGGTCACCGGCTTGTTGGGCCAGCCGGCCTCGGCACGGGCCAGGCCCGGCCAACCCGCCGACCCGGCCAACAGGCCCAACGAGGTGCCGGCGGCCTGACGCAACATCTGGCGGCGTGAGCGGGATTGATCTTCAGTCATGACAATGTCTCCGTTGTGGTGGGAAGTGTCGCGGTGCGGCGCATCGGGCAGGGGCTGCCCTCAGAGGCAGGCACCCACCGCGCGGGAGTGGGCAATCTCCCCGCGGGTGAAGTCCTCATGATGGGACTCGATGCGATCCAGGTCGTCAAGATAGTTGACCATCAGGCCGTGGGACTGCTTCATGCCCTTGGCCGATCGGTCTCCGGCGATGTTCAGGCACTCCAGCCGCGCGCCGTTGTCCAGATGGAAGCGCGCTACCGGGTCGCCCCCGCTGAGGGGCGTCTGACCCACCAGATAGGCAGCGGCCAGGGTTGTCAGCTCGGCCTGGCCCAGGCTGTTGGCCTGGCCGCGCTCAGACAGCAATTGGCGCGCAGCCACCAGCCATTGACGGGCGGCACGGGAGTAAGTCCAGGATCCAACCATGGCGCGGTTTATAGAGCGATTTGACGCCTTTGTGGCTGCTCCCTAACCCGCAGTCCATTCGGTCTTGGCACTGCTACATTGGATTGCAAAGCCGCCCGGGACGAGGCGGCGGGTCTTGAGCCCACCAGGAGACACCATGAACGAGATGCCCAGGGATGTGAAGGCACGTCAGCCTCTGGCTACGCCTGCGGGCGACCTGACCGCGCAACCCTTGATGGACCGCCTGGCCTGCTTGCAGGCCGAGCTGGACGAAACGCGACGTCAACTCGCGCTGGCGCAACAGTGGCATCGACGGCCGGAGCACCGGATCATCGATTTTGTGGGCGGCAGCCCCGCCGCGCAGGAGGTCAAGCGCCAGGCGCGGCGGGTGGCCCAGGCGGATGCCCCGGTGCTGCTGATGGGGGAACCCGGCAGCGGCAAGGCGCTGTTGGCTCAAGCCATCCATGCCGCCTCCCGGCGCGCGGCCCGGCCGCTGCTCACGTTGGACATCTCCGCCGTGCCCCGGGCCTTGCTGGAAGCGGAACTCTTCGGCACGGCACACGGCGTCATCGCCCCTGATGGCGAGCCGGTCGCCGGGCGTCTGGGCCTGGCCGATGGCGGCACCTTGTTTCTGGAGGAGATCGGAGACCTGCCGATGGGCTTGCAGGCCAAATTGCTGCATGTCCTGCAGTCGCAGGAGGTGCCGCCCCTGGGCGGGGGCGCGGCGCGTCCGGTGGATGTGCGGCTGATGGCGTCCACCAGCCGGGATCTGGCGGGCATGGTGCAGCGGGGGCAGTTCCGGGCGGACCTGTATTACGGGCTGCATGTACTGCCGATCCGTGTGCCGGCGCTGAGGGACCGCATTGAAGACATCGAGGCGGTGGCGGAAGTGTTGCTGGAAGATCTGTCACGCCGGGGCGGGCTGCCGCCCAAGTCGCTCGGCGCGTCGGCCCTGGCGGCCTTGCAGCGGCGGCGTTGGCCGGGGAATGTCCGCGAATTGAGGGATGTGCTGGAGCAGGCCTTCCTGGCGGGCAGCAACCCGGTGCTGACGGCGTCGGATCTGGCGCCGCTGCTGGCCACTGCGTGGTCGGAGACATCCGCTCGGGGATCGGCTCAGCCACAGGTTCAGGCGCAGGTCCAGCCGCATGGGCACCCTGCGGCTGGGACTTCGCCGGGCGCAGGGCATGCCGGTGCGCTGACGTCAGCGGAGCCCGGGGGGCAACTGCTCTCAAGGGCGCCTCACAGGGATTCAGCGCTGCGGCCCGACGGCTGGCCCACCGGCCTCGCGGCAGGATTTTCTGCAGCCCTGCCGGGCGCGGAGGCCCGGCCCGAGGGTGCTGACGAGCCCCTACCTTTGCCGACCCTGTCGGCCCGCAAGGCGCAATTGGAGCGCGAAGCGATCGCCAATGCGCTTCGCCGCACCAAAGGCAATCGCGTAGCGGCCGCCCGACTGCTGGCGATCTCCCGGGCGACGCTCTACGAAAAACTGGCCCGCTGGCCGGAGCTGGGCAGACGGACGGAGTGACGGAAGGACCGCCTGCAATCAGTCGTTGAGCTGAGGCAGGTCCAGCCAGCGTGCCAGGCGGCGACGCAGCGTCAGGAAATCCAGCGGCTTGGTCAGATGTTCATCCATGCCGGCCTTGAGGCTGTCCGCCACGTCGCTGTCCAGCGCATGGGCGGTCAGGGCCAGGATGGGGAACCGGGGCAGCCGCCCCTGCGCCTGCTGTTCCCGCAACCGGCGCGCACATTCCAGACCATCCATGCCCGGCATCTGGATGTCCATCAGCACCAGGCTGGGGGCGTCCCGTTCACACAGGTCCAGGGCTTCCTGGCCATTTCGGGCCAATTGCGTCTTCAGGCCCATCAGCGCCAGGAATTCCAGCGCCACCACCTGATTGATCGGGTTGTCTTCCACAAGCAACACAAAGCTTTCGCCAGGTTCGGGGCGCTGGCCGGAGGTGGCGCCATCGGTGGCAGGACCTGGCACCGAGCTGGGGGAAGTGGAGGCGTCAGACGACATCAAGACCAGGGTGGTCTCGGGAAGCTGATGGCCGTCTTGTCTATCCATGTGTTGTTGCCCCTGTCATCGTTGACTTGGGGTAATCCCTGGTAAGTGGTGCCGAGTTGCTGCACTGCGGCGACCGGGTCTCATTGTTGCCTCAGCCCCACCAGAGTAGCAAGTCCGTCACGGCCCATGCTTGTCGGGCCTTGACAACCGTAACCAGACCATGGGGCATCAGCCGCAGGTTTTCAATTGATTACCAAATCATGCGCCAAGGCGCCACAGGCCCCGCCAAGGAGGGCGGCTCGCGCCCCCCCAACGGGCGATCCTCAGGTCGAAGCACCGACTTGATCAAGGCCAATTCCGCTGCTGTCAGTTCCTGTCAGTACCCCTCCCTAGAATGTTTGGCCTCTGCCCTCATTGAGCCTGCCCACAGCATGTCTGATTCCGACATCCGCATTCGCGGCGCCCGCCAGCACAACCTGAAGAACCTTGACCTGGACCTCCGGACGGGGGAACTGACGGTGGTGACCGGGCCCAGTGGTTCGGGCAAATCCAGCCTGGTGTTCGATACCTTGTATGCCGAAGGGCAGCGGCGTTATGTGGAGACGTTCTCCGCCTATGCACGGCAGTTCCTGGACCGGATGGACCGTCCGGCGGTGGACAAGGTGGAAGGCGTGCCGCCGGCCATTGCCATCGACCAGACCAACCCGGTGCGGACCAGCCGGTCGACCGTGGGGACGATGACGGAGCTGAACGACCACCTCAAGCTCCTGTTTGCGCGCGGCGCCGAACTGTTCGACCGCGACACCGCGCTGCCGGTGCGCCACGACACGCCGCAGACGATTTATGCCGACCTGCTGGACCGCACCCGGGACCACGACCCCCGCCTGGTGCTGACCTTCCCGGTGGAGCTGCCGGAATCGGTGAGCCCGGAAGAGGTGCAGCAATGGCTGTCGGCCTCCGGCTTCACGCGGGTGCAGGCGGAGCGCGTGAAAGACGGACGCAAGGTGCTGGATGTGGTCGCGGACCGTTTCCGCGTCCAGGGCGTGGAGCAGGCGCGGGCGCTGGAAGCCATCGAGCTGGGCCTGAAGCGGGGCAGCGGCCGCCTGTCGGTGTATGTGCTGCCAGCGGGAGAGGGCGCCGAGCCGGTGTTGTGGCGTTATTCCACCGGCCTGCACTGCCCGGAGAGCGACATCCGTTATGCGGACCCGCAACCGGCGCTGTTCTCCTTCAATTCCGCCATGGGCGCCTGCGACAGCTGCCGTGGCTTTGGCCGCGTGATCGGCGTGGACCTGGGCCTGGTGATTCCAGACGAGCGCAAGACCCTGCGCGGTGGTGCCATCAAGCCGATGCAGACACCGGCCTGGAAGGAATGCCAGGACGATCTGCTGAAGTACGCCGGTGAAGCGGGCATTCCGCGTGACACCGCCTGGAATCAGATGACCCAGGCCCAGCGGGACTGGGTGATCGAAGGCAGCCCGAACTGGAACGGCAACTGGAACAAGCAGTGGTACGGGGTGCGCCGCTTCTTCGACTATTTGGAGAGCAAGGCCTACAAGATGCACATCCGTGTGCTGCTGAGCAAATATCGCAGCTACACGGAATGCCCCACCTGCCGAGGTGCGCGTCTCAAGACCGAAGCCATGCTCTGGCGCATCGGCTCCAAGACCCTGGCCGATGCGGCCCTGTCGCCGGAGACCGAAGGAGGCACCACCTACCATCGCTTCATGCCAGAGGGCGTGCGCTGGACGCAGGAGCAACTGCAGCAATTGCCCGGCCTGTCGGTGCATGACCTGATGCTGCTGCCCATCCACCGGCTGCGCCATTTCATGGACCATCTGCAGCTGCCCGGCACGCTGCTGGACGAGGCCCTGAAGCTGCTGATGGATGAAATCCGCAACCGCCTGAAATACCTGGTGGATGTCGGCATCGGTTACCTGACCCTGGACCGCCAGAGCCGCACGCTCTCCGGCGGAGAGGTGCAGCGGATCAACCTCACCACGGCCCTGGGCACCTCGCTGGTCAATACGCTGTTTGTGCTGGACGAGCCCAGCATCGGCCTGCATCCGCGCGACATGAGCCGCATCGTCGAAGCCATGGGCCGACTGCGGGACGCGGGCAACACGCTGGTGGTGGTGGAACACGACCCGGCGGTGATGCTGGCCGCCGACCGGCTGATCGACATGGGCCCGGGCCCCGGCCAGCAGGGCGGGCAGATCGTCTTCGACGGGACGCCCGAGGAAATCCGCTCGGCCGACACCTTGACCGGTGCCTACCTGGGCGCTCGCAAGCAGGTGGGCATGGGCCTGAAGCGGGTGGTGGACGAGCACACACCCCGTCTGATTCTGGAAGGCGCACGCGAGCACAACCTCCGCAACGTGGATGTCGACTTCCCGCTGCAGCGCATGGTGACGGTGACCGGCGTCTCCGGCTCCGGCAAGAGCACGCTGATGCAGGACGTGCTGTATCCGGCCCTGGCGCGCTGGTTCGGCCAGGCCACCGAAACGCCGGGCGCGCATGACCGGCTGCTGGGCGCCGACTGGCTGGCCGATGCGGTGTTTGTGGATCAGTCGCCCATCGGCAAGACGGCGCGGTCCAACCCCGCCAGCTATGTGGGGGTGTTCGACGAAATCCGCAAGCGCTTTGCCGATGCGCCGCTGTCCAAGGAGCGCAGCTACGGCGCCGGCATGTTCAGCTTCAATGCGGGTGATGGCCGTTGTCCGACCTGCGGCGGCTCGGGCTTCGAGCATGTGGAGATGCAGTTCCTGTCGGACGTCTACCTCCGCTGCCCGGATTGCGATGGCAAGCGCTTCCGCGCTGAAATCCTGGAAGTGAAGCTGGAGCGTGCCGGGCGTCAACTCAGCGTGTCCGATGTGCTGGACCTGACCGTGGCCGAAGCGCTGGCGGTCTTTAAGGACGACCGCGAAGTCGTCAACAAACTGCAGCCGCTGTCGGATGTGGGCCTGGACTATCTGACCCTGGGGCAGCCCGTCCCGACGCTCTCCGGCGGCGAGGCGCAACGGCTCAAGCTGGCCGGGTTCCTGGCCGAAGCAGCATCCCGTCCGCGTCAGGCCACCGCCACCAAGGGCACGCTGTTCCTGTTCGACGAGCCGACCACCGGCCTGCACTTCGACGACATTGCCAAGCTCATGCGGGCCATGCGCAAGCTGCTGCAGGCCGGGCATTCGCTGATCCTGATCGAGCACAACCTCGACGTCATCCGGGCCTCCGACTGGGTCATCGACCTGGGACCGGAAGGCGGTGAAGGCGGCGGGCATGTGGTGGCCGTGGGGACCCCGGAGCATCTCAAGGACCATCCCACCTCCCACACCGCCAAGGCGCTGCGCGAATACGCGCTGGACATGGACCGTGCGCCGGTGGCGGTGGCCGAGGAAGGCCGGCCGCTGCAGTCGTTGGTCCGCCAGCGTCGCAAGGCAGATGAAGCGATCCGCATCGTCAATGCGCGAGAACACAACCTGAAGTCGGTGGACGTGAGCATCCCGCGCGGACGCTTCAATGTCATTACCGGTGTGTCCGGATCGGGCAAGAGCACGCTGGCCTTCGACATCCTCTTTAATGAAGGTCAGCGCCGCTATCTTGAATCGCTCAATGCTTATGCCCGTTCCATCGTGCAACCGGCGGGTCGGCCGGAAGTGGATGCGGTGTGGGGTATTCCGCCGACGGTGGCGATTGAACAGCGACTCTCCCGTGGCGGACGCAAGAGCACGGTGGCCACGACCACCGAGGTCTGGCACTTCCTGCGCCTGCTCTACGTGAAGCTGGGCGTGCAGCATTGCGCCAAGGACGGCACGCCGGTGCGGCCGCAAAGCGTGGAGGCCATCGCTGCGCAGTTGATGCGTGAATACAAAGGCCGCCATGTGGGCCTGCTGGCGCCGCTGGTGGTCAACCGCAAGGGCATCTATACCGATCTGGCCAAGTGGGCCAAGGGCCGGGGCCATACCCACCTGCGGGTGGATGGTGAATTCCTGCCGACCAGCCCCTGGCCGCGCCTGGACCGCTTCAAGGAACACACCATCGAGTTGCCGGTCGGTGACATGGTGGTGAGCCCGGAGTCGGAGGCCGAATTGCGTGAAATGCTCGCCAAGGCGCTGGATCAGGGCAAGGGTGTGGTGCACCTGCTGGCGCCGCTGGACGGTCTGCACGACGCCATCCGCAATGCCCGCCCCACCGCCGGCATCGGCGAACTGCGTGTGTTCAGCACCAAGCGGGCCTGCCCGCTGTGTGGCACCAGCTATCCGGAACTGGACCCGCGCCTGTTCAGCTACAACTCCAAACATGGCTGGTGCACCACCTGCGTCGGCACGGGCCTGGCGCTGACGCGGGAGCAGCGCAAGGCGCTGGACGACACCCAGCAGGACAAGGACAACCGGGGCCGTGAGCAGAGCTTCCCTGCTGAGGAGGCCGAAGTGGAGGGTCTGAGCGACCAGCCGTGCCCGGACTGCTGCGGTTCGCGGCTGAATCCGGTGGCCCGTGCGGTGACCTTTGAGGATGAGACGATTGCCACGGTGGCCGGCTGGAGCGTCCACGAGGCCCGGCAATGGGTCTCCAGCCTGGCCTTGACCGGGCGCGATGCGGAGATTGCCCGTGATGTGGTGTCCGAAATCCAGGGCCGGCTGGAGTTTCTGGAAGAGGTCGGCCTGGGTTATCTGACATTGGACCGCGCCGCACCGACCCTGTCGGGCGGCGAAGCGCAGCGCATTCGTCTGGCCGCTCAGCTGGGCAGCAACCTGCAGGGGGTCTGTTATGTGCTGGATGAACCGACCATCGGCCTGCATCCACGGGACAACCAGATCCTGCTGAAGGCGCTGTCCACCCTGGGCGACAAGGGCAACACGCTGGTGGTGGTGGAGCACGACGAAGACACCATCCGTCGGGCTGACCACATCATCGACATCGGCCCCGGCGCCGGCAAGCGCGGCGGCCAGGTGGTGGCGCAAGGCACGGCGGCGGATCTGGCCAGGAACCCCGACTCCCTGACGGGCCGCTTCCTGTCCCACCCCCTGCTGCACCCGTTGCAACCGCGGCGCGAGGTGGATCTGTCGCAGAAGGATCAACCGCGCCTGAAGGTGCTGGACGCCTCGCTGCACAACCTGCGCTCGGTGACGGTGGAGGTGCCGCTGCATCGGCTGGTGGCGATTACCGGGGTGTCCGGCTCCGGCAAGAGCACGCTGGCGCGGGATGTGCTGCTGGCCAACATGGCGGCGGCGGTGCCGCTGCGCAAGGCGCCGTCGCGCTGGCAGGGCTGCGCCGGCATCGAGGGCCATCAGCAGGTGGATCGTGTGCTGGAAGTGGACCAGACACCCATTGGCAAGACCCCGCGCAGTTGCCCGGCCACCTATGTGGGCTTTTGGGACGCCATCCGTCGCCTGTTTGCGGAAACGCTGGAGGCGAAGGCGCGTGGTTATGGCCCGGGCCGGTTCAGCTTCAACACCGGCGAAGGTCGTTGCCCGGCCTGCGAAGGGCAGGGCATGCGCACGATTGCCATGAGCTTCCTGCCGGACGTGAAGGTGCTCTGCGATCAATGCCACGGCCAGCGCTTCAATCCTGAAACCCTGGCGGTGAGCTGGCGTGGCAAGAGCATCGGCGAAGTGCTGCAGATGGAAGTTGATGAGGCGGTGGAGTTCTTTGCCGCCATGACCAACATCTCCCACCCGCTCAAGCTGCTGCAGGACGTGGGGCTGGGGTATCTCACGCTGGGGCAGCCGAGCCCGACCCTCTCCGGGGGCGAGGCACAGCGGATCAAGCTGGTGTCCGAGCTGGTGAAGGTGCGGGATGACGTCACGCGGCGCGGGCAAAAGGCGCCTCACACCCTGTACGTGCTGGACGAACCCACGGTGGGCCTGCACATGGCCGATGTGGAGAAGCTGATCCGCGTGCTGCACCGGTTGGTGAACGGGGGCCACAGCGTGGTGGTGATCGAGCACGATCTGGACGTGATTGCGGAAGCCGACTGGGTGCTGGACCTGGGCCCTGAAGGTGGATCCGCCGGGGGGCAGGTCGTGGCGCAGGGCCAGCCGGAGACGCTGGTGGCGCAGGGCACACACACCGGGAAGGCCCTGGCGCCGGTGCTGGCTCGTTCATGATGGGCTGACGCCCGCCGGGCCGGATGGCCGGAGGGCGAGGGCGACCGGGACCGGTTGTCCTCCTGCCCCCAACGCGATGCGGACTCATCGCCTCCCTCGGTCAGGACGAAGGGAGGCGTATTTTTTTGGCATGGCCAACGTTCTGGGAAGAACCTTTTTTACCTTGATGCGGGTCAGCGCCTGGTGTCCGGGCGCTCGCTGGATGTCAGAAGACCCGCTTGGATGTCTCCCGAAAATCGCGGTGATCAATGGCCTCCATGTGCCATATCGGGGGCGATCAGCCTTCCCTAAAGTTTTCACGCATGTCGTCCGGAGGTGCAAACCAGACGGTCGACCCAGGGCAAAACCGGCGTGAGCCGGTGACGCAAAGCTTCCGGTCTCCGAATTCACCTGTGCCAGGTGGCATGCGCCGTGCAAGACAGCGGCGCTGAGAGATAGCGGGGTTGCCCATCGCTGGTCGATGGAGCGCCTGATCGCGGCTGAATCAGCGGCCGATGAGGCTTTGCGCGTCCTGGATGGAATCCACCAACCAGCGCGTGAGCCATGAACCGACTTCAATTCCGGATTGTTTTCAACCTGCGGCGCGGCCAGTTCATGGCAGCGGCGGAGACGGTGCGCAGCCAGAGCAAGGCCACGGGCCAGAGTGACGGCCCGGCGCGAAGAGCATTCAAAGGTAGCGAGCCAAAGGCGCCTGCCGGCTGCGGGCCGCCCGCGTTGATTCCCGTGGCCGCAGCGGTGGCCATCGGTGCGGTGGTGGCCCTGTTGGCGTCGTCGCCGGCCCATGCGGGCTGGCAGGACTGGGCGCAACAGCGGGCCGTACACCCAGCACAACATCGACCTGAAGCGCCAGCCGCTGCGCAGCCCCTTTTGCAGATCAAGGCGGATGCTTCAGCGCCCAGGCAGCAGCAGCCGACGGTGTTGACGGCGCCTAACGGCATCCCCTTGGTCAATATTCAGACCCCCAGCAGTGCGGGTGTCTCGCGCAATACCTACAGCCAGTTCGATGTCAGCGGGCAGGGCGTGATCCTCAACAACGCCCGCACGGAGACCTCCACCCAATTGGGCGGCTGGGTGGCGGGCAACCCCTGGATGGCCAAAGGCGAAGCGCGGGTCATCCTCAATGAGGTCCACAGCGGCGCGCCGAGCCATCTCCAGGGCTTTGTCGAGGTGGCGGGGCGGCGGGCCGAGGTGATCGTGGCCAACCCGGCGGGAATCCAGGTGGACGGCGGCGGGTTCATCAACGCCAGCGGTGCCACCTTGACCACCGGTGTCCCTCGCTGGGACGCCGCCGGACAGGTGAGCGGCTTTGCCGTGCAGGGCGGTTCGATCCGCATCGACGGTGCAGGGTTGGATGCCCGCCAGACCGACTACACCGCGCTGCTGGCACGCGCGGTCGAGCTCAATGCAGGGCTCTGGGCGCAGGAGGCAAGGATTCAGACCGGCACACAGCTGATGTCAGCGGCGTCGGCCGGTGCCGGATCGGGCGGTGGCGATGCGCTGGCACCCGCCGGAGAGCGGCCGCGTTATGCACTGGACAGCTCATCGCTCGGCGGCATCTATGCGCAGCGAATCACCTTGGTCGGGACCGAAGCCGGGTTGGGCGTTCGGCAGGCCGGGCAGATGGTGGCCGGGCAACTGACCCTGCAAGCGGATGGGTGGTTGGAGAACAGCGGCACCGTGTATGCCCAAGGCGCAGGGGTCGATGCGGCCAATGCTGCCAATGCGGCCAATGTGTCCGATGCTTCTCCGTCCTTGTGGGTGGGGTCCGGCCAAGGGGTGCGCAATGCGGGGTGGCTGGCCGCCCAAGGCTCGGCGCTGCTGAGTGCCCCGCGATTGGAGGGCTCTGCGAGCAGTGTCACTGCAGCCGGCGTGTCGTCGGATGGACAGCTCGGCAAGGGGCCGGCGACGTTAACGCTGTCCGCCACGGAGTCGATGCAGCAAGCGGGGCTGCTGGTGGCACCGTCGCGGTTGGACCTTCAGGCGCCGCAGACGCACCTCAACGGCGCTCAAGCCCAGGCTGAATCCGTGCAGATCAGCGGCTCGGATCTCTCTGCACGCGGCGCAAGCCTGGTGGCCGGGGAGCAGATCGGCTTGTCAGCGCGGGCAACGCTCGACTTGAGCCAGGCCCAGTTGCAGGTGGGCTCGCTGCAAGGGACGGATGACGGGGCCAGACGTGATGCCACTGGTGCCGTTGGTGCCGTTGGTGCCGCTGGTACCGGCAAAGGCCATGCCACGCTGAGCGGCCAGGTCGTGACCCTGGATGGCGCCATCCTGTCCGCCGCAGGCGGGTTGCAACTGCAGGCCAACGGAAGGCTCTCGGCCAGCCGCGCGGTGATGTCCGCCGACACGCTGGATGTTTCCGCTGGAGAGGCGGACCTGCATGGCGCAGAACTCTTGCAGTTGGGAACCACAACACAGCGTCTGCTGGTCGATGGCGCGTTGAACGTCGATGCTGCCCGCATCGCCACTCGTGCAGAGAACTTCAGCGTCGCCGGTGACACCTTGAGCGGTCGCGGTGCACGTGTCGAGCATGCCGGTAGCGGCACCTTGTCCTTGGCTGGACAGGCGCTGCACCTTGAAAGCGCGCTGGTGCAGACGGGCGGAGCCTTTCAGATGCGCAGCCATCAGGCCTTCCTGGATCACGCCAGTGTGCAGGCGCAGTCCCTCGACTGGCAGACCGGGCTGCTTTCACATCGAAGCGCCGTCACTCAACTGGCGGGCCTCACTGCCTCGCAGATCGTGGCGGACGGGGCCGTGGACAACCAGGGCGGCCGCATCGAAGCCAACGGCGCGTTGATGCTGCAGGCAGACAGCATCAGCAACCGTGGTGGGCGTGTGGCCACCCTTGGTGACTTGAGGCTGGACGCGGATCGTGTGGTCAATCGGCAGGGGCAGTTGCTCAGCCGTGGCCATCTGCTCCTGGGAGGGACGGGCACCCGGGGCGCGTCCAGCACCTTGGACAACACCGGGGGACAGGTGGCGGCGGAGGATGTCTCCGTGCACATCGCCGATGCACTCAATGAAGGGGGCCTGCTGTCGGCCCGCCGTGAGGCCGTCCTGGCGGTGGGGACCTGGCACAACGCCGATGGGCGAGTGGACGCTGGGGCGCTGCATCTGCAAGCGTCACGCCTGGAGGGCGCAGGCAGCCTCTATGCGCGGGGCAACGCCGCCTTGACTGCGGGCGTGATTCACACGGCCGGTGTGCTGGCCGCGGCCGGTGAGTTGACTGTGCAGGCCGGCGTGTTGACCAACTCCGGCTTGGTGGCGGCGGGGCTGCGAGAGGACGGATCCCAGCATGACGCCGGGCACCTGTCCATCGGCACTGGGGAACTGAACAACAGCGGCGCTGTTCAAAGCGGCGGTCTGTTGAATGTCGCCGTTGATCGGCAGTTCATTCACAGCGGGGTTCTGTACGCCGGAGGCTCCGCCGAGGTGCATGCCGGGCAACTGGTCAACGCGGGTTCCATCGCGGCGCAAGGTGATCTCCAGGTGATGGTGGATCAGGTCAGCGGCGGCGGTGCGTTGGCGGCTGGCCTCAGGCAAGACAACACACTGGCGACACAGGGAGACCTTTCGCTGGCCGCGACGCAGTCCGCCCAGTTCCATGGGGCGGTCACGGCGGCCGGCGGGCTGGCGTTGGCGGCACCGACCCTTCAACTGCAGGACGCGCAGATCCTGGGGAGGTCGGTGTCGCTGTCTGCGAGTGGGGGTGATCTTTCTCTCGATCGTGCCGTGGTGGTGGCCGTGGGGGCGCCAGAGGCGCGCAACGGCGGATATGCGCTGGTATTGCAATCCCAAGGCGACGTCGTGACCTCACGCGCCCAGATCAGCGCGCCAGCGCTGTCCGTGGCCGGACGTGACTGGATGAATGCGGAGGGCAAGGTGGCTCAGACCGCATCAACCGGGTCGATGGCTGTCTCCTTGTCGGGCGATCTGAACAACCAGGGCGGTGTCATCGCATCGGTGGCGCCGCATCTGTCGCTCCAGGCGGGTGTGGTGAACAACGACGCGGGGCGCATCGTGCAGGCAGGCGGCAAGCTGCAGCTTCGCGCTCATGAGTGGTTCGGTGCTCAGGGGCAGGTGCTGGCTGCTGGGGCCTTGCTCTGGCAGGTCGACAACACCCTGACGCTCACAGGGGCCCACACGCAAGCCGAACGGGTTCAACTTGAAGCGGGCGACCTCAGGCATGACGGCGGCACGTTATTGAGCCTCCAGGACGCCGCAGTGGCGGTCCAGCGGTCGATGGTGAACCGCCAAGGAACGATGGAGTCCGGCGGGGGCCTGGACCTGACGGCGGGATTTCTTGTCAATTCGGAAGGGACAGTCCAGGCGGGCGGTCCCCTCCGCTTGCGTCTGACAGAGGTGGACGGCCTGAGCAATCAGGATGGGCGAGTCAGAAGCGGTGCGGATCTGACCCTCGAAGCGCTTCATGTTGACAACCGTCGTGGTTGGGTGGGCAGCGATGGGGCGTTGTCCTTGAAGGCCCGAGGAGATGTACTGAACGCCGATGGGCATGTGCTGGCGGGGCAGTCGCTGGTCATGGACGTGGCAGCGCTGAGCAATCAAGCGGGGCGCATGGCCAGCATCCAGGGCGGGGTGGTGCTGGACAGCGCCGGGCTGCTGGACAACTCGGGCGGGTCCATCCTGGCGGCGTCCGAGATGGCGTTGAGCGCCAAGGGCGTCGTGAATCAGCGGGGCGAGTTGGCCGCCTTGGCGTTGGTGGTTGATACCAGAGGCGGAGCTTTTGACAATCGGGCGGGACGCCTGCTGTCGAGCGACTCGCTTCAGGTCAGGAGTGGCGAGTTCAACAATCATGGCGGCTTGCTCCAATCCCAGGGCACCCTGGCGGTGAGCACGGCAGGTGCTGCGCTGACGAATACGTCGGACGCTGACATCACCCACCTCACCGGCATCCGGTCCCGAGGTTCACTGCAGCTTGAGACCGGGAGCCTCCACAACAGTGCGGGCATCACCGGTGGAGCGGTGACGCTGCACACGGGCTCGCTGGTCAATCAGCAAAGCATTGAGGGACAGACGCTCGCGCTCAGTCTGACGGGTGGGCTGGACAACCAGTCGGGCCAACTGATTGGCGCGCTGGCCACCACCATCACTGCAGGGACGGTGGTCAACCGGGGTGGTTTGATCTATGGCGGCGAGTTGCTGGATGTTCTGGTGCAACGGTCGGTGGGCACCAGTGCAACCGACGACACCAACGGGATCGGCGTCAAAGGTCCAACCCGTCTGAGTCACCCAGGGGGTTCGAGCGGTGACTTCGTGAATGACGGAAGTCTTCGTTCTGGCGGTGTGCTGAGCATCGCCGCCGACAAGGTCGACAACCTTGCTCGCGGTGAACTGAGTGGCACCCAAACGCGCTTGACCCTCAGCAGGACCCTGACCAATCGCGGGCTGATCGATGGCGATCTCGTTCACCTTCACGCGGACCACCTGCTGAATCGGGGCAGCGGACGCATCTACGGCGGTGACATCACCGTCACCGGGCGGGCGCTGACGAATGAGGCGGAAGGCGCGGCGGCGGCAGTCATCGCATCGCGCGGGGATCTCTCCGTGTCCATGACCGGGGCTGTTTCGAACACGGCGCAGTCGCTGATCTTTGCGGACGGTGTACTGGGCCTGCGAGCCGCCAGCCTGGTGAATGAGAACGCCAGCATCGATGCCGGTCGCAGCTTGCAGGGGGACATCACCGGCAGCATGGTGAATCGCAGTGTCCATGACGGCGTGGACAGCCTCCCGCAAGACCCCAACGCGCCACGCGTGTTGTGGAGCCAGGCGTTCATCCGGAGCGGCGGCGACATGGCGTTGTCGGCCGACCAGCTCATCAACAGTGGCGCCACCATCGAAGCGCGTGGAAACCTGGCGCTGCGCTCCGCAGAAATCCACAACCTCAACCCCTATCTGGTATGGCAGAAAGTTGCCGGCGCCACCACCTCTGGCTGGGAGTTTCAGGCGCCGGGCAGCACGGTGCGCTACAAGCCGGATCAGATTCGGGTGCTGTGGGCGGTGAACTACGACGGCACCTCTTGGACCAGTCCTTGGGGCAGTGATGCACAAAGTTCCCTGGAGCCGTTTGTCTACGAGTTCCATCCCAGAACCTCCACCTGGTCCCAGGACACCTACAACCGCAAGATGCTGCTGCCGTCGCAGCGTTACCCCCACCAGGTCTTTGGCCGTTACCTGGGGGGCTGGGGCGGCGACGTGGATGGCGCCGCCCAGCGTGCATTTGAATGGCGTCCCAGCGCAGACCATTCCTGGCTGCGCTGCGACAACGACATGGGCTGCGAGGATGTTGCCGTGCCTGGCGCGCACTACGCCGCCAGCGACCGCGTGTGGTCAGACTTCGACATCACGCCGGGAGACGATGCCGCATTGGATCTGGCCCTGGCGGCCTTCTATGCCGACACCAACAGTCGCCTCGTGGGGGACTTCACGGCCTTTCACTACACCCGCAGCGCTGAAACTGCCAAGGTCACGCAAAGCGCTGCAGGCCAGATCATCGTGGGCGGCGCGCTCAGTGTGGAAGGTGGGCGCATCGTCAACGACATGAGCCGCATCGTGGGCCGTGACGGTGTGGACATCCAGGCCTCCTCCATCGACAACCGCACGACCGAGGTGACGGTGGCGGGCCGGGAGGACGTGGACGTCTACGTCACGAGGAACGACGGTTCTGGCATCCCCAATACGGGCATCCGCTATACCGCGACCTCGGCCGACATCCACGGCACGGTGATGCTGACGCTGCCGGATGTGGCGACAAGCGCTGCTGCGGCTGTGGCTCCTGGAGAACGCCAGTCATCGGCGGCTGTTGGCAGTGGTGGTGATGGCAGTGGGGGTGGCGTTGAAGTACCTTTGCCCGCGAATGAGGCGGCCGGCATCGGCGCACCGGCGCAGACAGCGCGCTGGGCGCTCACGGGCATTGGGGCTGCAACGGCCCGTCGAGCGACGGCGGATGTGCGGTCTGGACCTGCCGGCCTGACCCCAGCCACGCCAACGGCGATGGGGGTTCAGGGGCTGGACACCAACGGCCGCTTGCGTGCTGTGACGCCCAATCTGCGCCTGCCGACCAGCAGCCTCTTCCAGCTGCGCACGGATGCAACTCGCGGCTACCTGATCGCAACCGATCCACGGTACGCCAACGATCGCACCTGGCTGTCCAGCGACTATCTGCTGCGGGCGCTGGCCCTTGACCCGGCGATCAGCCAGAAGCGGCTCGGTGATGGGTTCTATGAGCAACGCCTGGTGCGGGAGCAAATCGGGCAGTTGACGGGCAGTGCCTACCTGCAGGGCTATGAGAACGACGAGGCGATGTACCGCGCGCTGCTGAGCAACGGTGCCAGCTTTGCGCAACAACACCAGCTCATTCCTGGTGTGGCGCTGACGGCCGAGCAGATGGCGCAGCTGACTACTGATCTGGTGTGGCTGGTGGAGCAGCCTGTGACCATGGCGGACGGCAGTACCCATCGGGTGCTGGTGCCCCAGGTGTACCTGTTGCCTCGTGACGGGGATCTCGAGGCGAGCGGTGCCTTGATGGCCGGTAACCGGGTGACGCTGGCGCTGAGCGGCGGGCTGGACAACAGCGGGGAGATCCGCGCTGGAGATGGCGAACTTCTCGCTCGCGCCGGCACCATCACCAATACCGGCGGCGTGCGTGGCACGCGGGTGGCTCTGAGCGCTCGGGAGGATGTACGCAACCTGGGGGGAACGCTGGCGGCGAAGGACACACTGAGTCTCAACGCCGGCCGAGACCTTGTCGTCAGCACCACCACCCTCGGCAGTTCCACGGCCACCAGCCAGCGCACGGTCCTGGACCGTGTCGCCAGCCTGAGGGCCGCAGGGGATATGGTGTTGCAGGCAGGGCGGGACGTCACATTACAGGCGGCCCAGATCACGCAGGGCACCGAAGGTTTTCCACCCGCCTCAGCGGTTGCGTCGGTGCCAGTCCAAGCTGCCCTTGGCGGACTGCTGGTGCAAGCGGGCCGCGATCTTCAACTGACCACGGTCCATACCAGCAGCAGCGACCGCGCCACAGTTGACGCGAGCAACCACCTTCATCAGAGCCGCGCTCAGGAGGTCGGCAGTTCCTTGCGGGCGGGGGGGGCTGTGGTCCTTCATGCGGGCCGGGACCTCACCGCCAGAGGCGCGAGTGTCAATAGCCAAGGCACCGTGCAACTGCAGGCTGAGCGGGATGTGCTGCTTCTGGCGGCACAAGCGACCGAAAGCCTGGACGAGGCGACGAAGAACAGGGTGAAAGGCACCCTTCAGTCCACCACAACGACCACCCAGGTTCACCTCGACCGCACCAGCGCCGTGGGCACCACGATCTCCGGTCAGGCCGTTGCGGTCCATGCAGGACAGGATGTGCGGGTGCAGGGATCGAATGTGGTCTCGGACAACGGCACCGTCGTGCGAGCCGGGCGTGATGTGAGTCTGGCGCACGCCCTGGACACCCGCCAGCGGCAGGACGATCGGCAGCAGGTCACCTCCGGCGTCATGGGCGCTGGGGCCGGCTTCATCGTCGGTACGCGTGATCAGCGCGGTGGCCACCAAAGCAGCACCGAGACGGTGGTGGCGTCCACGGTGGGCAGCGTGACGGGCCCTGTGACCCTCGTGGCGGGCCGGGACTACACCCAAACCGGGTCCATTCTCCAAGCACCGCAAGGCGACGTGGAGGTGCAGGCACAGAAGATTGCCATTGCCGCAGCAGCCCAGCAAGGGCATGACGTCCAGACATCCGCCGTTCGGCAAAGCGGGCTGTCTGTCTCCGTCGCTGCCCCCGTGATCAACGCCCTTCAATCGGCGGCTGAGATGGCGGCGAACATCGACAAGGTGGGCGATGCGCGCATGAAGGCGCTGGGTGCTGCCTCCACGGCCATCAAGGGCAAGGAAGCCTGGCAGGCGCTTCAAGCTGACCCCAAGGCGGCTGGGGGCCTTTCGTTCAATGTGACGATGGGGGCCAGCCGTTCCGAGAGTCGCAGCGAGACCCTCAGCACCCAACACCGGGGCAGCGAGATCACGGCAGGTGGCAAGGTCCGTCTGAGCGCACAGGGGGCAGGGCCAAGCAGCAGCATCGGAATTGAAGGCTCGGACATTGCTGCGGCCCAGACATTGACACTCCAGGCGCAAGGCGAGATTGACCTCTCCGCTGCGCAAGACCGGGTCACGCATCAGAGTCGCAATACGTCTTCCAGTGCAGCGGTCGGCGTGGGGGGGCAGGTCGGCTCCCAGGGCAGCTCGATGGGATTCACCGCTAGCGCAAGCAGCAGTCGTGGGCGGTCCGACGGGCAAGACCTCATCCAGCGCAACACACACCTGCAGGGGCAGCAGGTCACGCTGGAGTCGGGCCGGGACACCACGCTCCGAGGGGCGGTGGTGAGCGGTGACAGGGTGCAGGCCAGCGTCGGCGGCGATCTCAGGATCGAGAGCCTGCAAGACACCAGTCAATTCACGAGCAGCAGCCAGCAGGCAGGCGGGCATGTGACCGGCGGCGCTGGCTACAGCGGCAGCGGCAGCATGGCGAAGAGCCAGGTCAACAGCCACTTCGCCAGCGTCACAGAGCAGAGCGGCATCCGGGCTGGCGACGCTGGCTTCCAGGTGCAGGTGAATGGCAACACCGCCTTGAAGGGCGGTGCCGTTACCAGCTCGCAGGCGGCCGTGGACAACAAGGTGAACAGCTTCCGATCCGGGAGCCTGACCTTGACCGACCTGGAGAACAAGGCGGCGTTCGAGGGCTCGAGTTATTCGGTGTCCACGGGGTTTGGAAGAAGCGCGGAGGCGGAGGGCCCGGTTGGCGTCGAGCCACAGGGTGACGTCTTCTCGTGGAAGCCGGCCAAGGCTACCGGCGCTTCGGGGGACTCGGCGGGTGTCGGCACGGTGAGCGGCAGAGCCACCCGTATGACCCGAGCCGGCATCAGTGGCGTTGCAGGCGACGAGGCCGCACGCACCGGGGATCCCGAGTCCGGCATTGCCCCGATCTTCGACTCACAGCAGGTTCGGCAGGAACTGGCTGCGCAAGTGGCGATCAGCCAGACGTTTGGGAAGGAGGCTGCCCGGCAGGTGGGGGACTTCGCTGAGGCGCAGCTGATCAAAGCCGAACGTCTGCAAGTGACGGTGGCTTTAATGCCCCCGGGGCCCGAGCGTGAGGCGGTGGAAGCCGACATTGCGCGAATTCGGACCCTCTGGGGCGATCACGGCCTGTTGCGAGTCGCGGCGCATTCCGCAGTGGGAGCGCTTGCCGGTGATGTCGCCGGAGCGGTGGGAGCCGGTGCCAGCCCGCTGCTCACCACGCAGGTGGCCGATACCTTGAAACAGGCGGGTGCAGGCCCCGAACTCACCCAGGCGATCTCGACGCTTGCGAGCTCCGTGCTTGTTGGTGCCGCCAGCGGAACGGTGGGTGCCGTCTCCGCCTTCAACGAAGCGGAGAACAACACCAACCATCTCTCACCCTTCCGGGAGGTGCGCGAGGCGGTCAGGAAAACACAGGCGCGTTTGGAGCTGGCGTGTCATCCCAACTGCACCGAGGCGGACTTTCGCCGCATTGATGCGCAGTCGGCTCAGATGTATGCCGCAGCGACGCTCGTTCATCTGGCGCTGAACGGCAAGGCGCTGACGGCCCAAGAGACCGCTCAACTGGCGCAGACAGCCACCGAAATGCTGCCTTTCTTCGGCACAACGGAAGCCGTCTTCCAGGTGCTGACTGGCAAATCGTCGGTCAGCCAGGAGGAGGTCAGTCGGTTTGTTGCAGGGCTGGGCACGGTGCCGGTGGCGGGGCCGTTCCTCAAACGCGGGGCAAAGACGACGCTGGAGTTGGCGTCTCAACTTTCCGACCAGATCAAGGCGGCTCTCAAGGCGGACAACGTGGCGCTGGCCGCCGCCAAGTTGAAAGAACTGGACGCCCTGGTCGGTTCGGGGCGTTTGGATGTCGATGCGCTCGCTTCGCGGTTGAATGATCTCAGCGCGACCGATGTTCGGAAGATCATCCTGATGGAACCCGAGGCGGCGAATAGCCTGGCTCGCCGTTCCAGTGGCGCGTTGGAGAAGAACGCGGCTTATGTCTCGACAGACGGGCGCATTCATCTCACTGATGCCAAGGGGGAGATTCGACCCCAAAGCTCATGGTCTGCGGCGGCGAATGATGGGGCCGCTACGGGCAACACGGTTGGCCTGACGCGGGAAGACCGACTGGTCCTGGAGGGTGACGCCAAGCGCGCCAAGATCGTGCAGAGCATCAGTGACGCCGCGCAACCTTCTGTGAAGGCCATTGTTGCCCTCGATGCAGAAGCGAAAGTTGGGTTCAGGGGAAGCGTTGCCAGCGGACTGAAAAACGCCACGAAGCTGGGCCCCAGTGGGGAGCGGGTGGCGTTCGACGGGTTCGTGGCAACTAAGGACGGGGTGTCCTATTCGGGGCCTCAAGGGTTTGATGTGGATTTTTTTGTAGTGAGTAAAAATATCTATGAAAAAATAGATAGTCGCGGTAATTTCAAGAATATTTTGGGGTTTGATGGGTCGCTCAAGAGGATGTTTTCGGGGTATGGGGCTGCCTTGCGGAGTGATCCTGCTCTTCAGGGGATGAAGATTGAGGTCCCTGTTTTTCGTGTGTATACGCCAGAGCAAATTCAAAGAAAATTGAATGCTGGCGATGCACAAATCTATTTCTTTTTGGACGAAAATTAATGAAGGAAAAGGCTTTTATTATGGAGATCGTGTTTCGCTCCGATCGCCCGCTGAAGGAGCTTTCAGCTCAATGCTCGCAGATCTTTGAAACGCAGTTCGTTGAAACGGATCAATTCGATGAGGTGCCCGGACATGTGGCGCAGATTGGCGAGGTGGAATTAGAACTGATGAAGGCGCCTGATGAACATCCGACACGGGAGAGTACGCTGAGCATCCGCGCGAGAACCGAGCTGGAAATCGAGGACTACGTGGCAACGCTTCCCGCGATTTTTCGCGAGATCTTCGTCAGCAAGCCCGTCAATTCTCGGGGGTTTATTGAATGCTCCGAAGAACTTCAGAATGCATTTTT
This sequence comes from Roseateles sp. SL47, assembly GCF_026625885.1. Lineage (NCBI taxonomy): Bacteria > Pseudomonadati > Pseudomonadota > Betaproteobacteria > Burkholderiales > Sphaerotilaceae > Roseateles > Roseateles sp. SL47. The sequence continues at coordinate 2,026,902 of NZ_CP113068.1, forward strand.
GGCAAGGGGATTCTCCGATTGCATCTCCTGCCTACTTTTTGACCTTAAATACGACGAATAGAAAACCGCACCGAATACTTCTCGGAACCCCTCTTGCTGGAAGAGTTCTCAGCTCAATGCTCGGCCATTTTTGAGATGCAGTTCGTCGAAACAGATCGATTCAACGAGGTGCAATTTTTCGCGAGTTGCTCGTCAACAAACCTGTCAACTCTCGAGCGTATATTGATTGCTCAGACGAACTGCAGCGAGCACTTTTGGCGAGGGGATTCTCCGACTGCATTTCATGCGGATTTGTCGACAAGTGATGACGCAACTCTTCACAACACCCTGCAGAACTCGAGCCCGCTGACCATCAAGCCGTTGCGTCCCCCACAAAGCTTGCAGCGCACCAAAGGCCTCGGAGAGGCGGGCATTGTCTTGTCGCATTCAATGTGCGACGCCGTATTCAACTTGCAACGGCCCAATCAGCGCCTGTCCCAGGCGCTTGGCATCAATGAGGCTTGCGCCTTTGCCGACGTTCGAACTCGTCGCTGTGATAGACGTTGCCGTCCCATTTCGCAGCCCGTTGCTTGGCTCGTGCAATCGCGTCCCGCGCCGCATCGTGGGCCGCACGGCGCCGCTCACGCGAACTGAAGCGCAGTCCCAGGCCGGAGAAGCGCTCTGACACCGACCCTGCAGACAGGCCAAACACCCGGTGCATCCATCCGCGCCACGCTTGCTGGTAGCGCCGAGGCAGCATCATGTCCACGGCCAGCAGCACGCAGATCAGGAGACCTAGAGCAGCAATGACTTTTGTGAGCATTGGGGGGTGCTAGTGGACGCGCCGCGTTGCCGCGCGAATGCCCCCACTATACGCGACACAACCTCAATGGTCGCGGTGATGATGGTGGTCGTCCCCGCGGCGGTCATCCCAATCGCGGCGCCCGTCCCCGCGTCCGTCACCACGCCCGTCACCACGCCGGTCCCAGTCTCTCCGGTCCCAATCCCGGCGGTCCCAGTCACGACGATCCCATTCGCGGCGGTCCCAATCCCGCCGACCTTCCCAGCGCGGCGGCGGAGCCACCACCGGATACCCGTGTGGCGGGCCCGGCACAAAACCAGGGCGGTAAGCCGGCCCGTAATACGTCGGCGCGTAGGTCCGGGCATACCAGTCCTCACGCACAAAATACACCGGCCGCCCGCAAGCCCGATAGAAGCCGCAGTGCTGCGCCCAATGTGCATAGTGCGCCGGTGGCACCCGCAGGTAGATGGGGGGCGGCGGTGCATAAACCCGCTCCACCAGCACCGGCTCGGTATACACCACCGACGGCGGCGGGTACCCACCCCCCAGTTGGATCTGCCCATAGAAACCTGGCTGACCCACGCTGATGGACACCCCCACATCGCCCGCATGGGCAGCAGGGGCCGTCAGGGCGGCCAAGGCGAGCGTCGAAGCGATCAGCAGGGATTTCATGAACGGTTCCTTAATCGAACAGTTCCCCTGGGGAATCAGGGAAAGCCTGGGTGTCTAACGCGCGGTCACCGTCCGCGGTGCACGCTGACGCGGTAAGCATGTGTAGCCAAGATTTCTAGAATCTCAGGTCCCCCAACGAGTGGGGGGTGGAGAGGTACTTTGAAGCATTGGATCCTGAGCACCCTGGCGCTGGCGACCCTGGCGTCCGGGCTGGCCCTGGGCGACGGCACTGCGGCACACGCAGCCGCGCCGGCACCGGTGGCCGCCACCACGTCGCCCCTGACCCTGGAGCAGTTGTTCCGCGCCGAGTCCTATCGCGGTGAAGCCGCCAAAGAGGCCCGCTTCAGTGCAGATGGCCGCTATGTGGCGTATCTGTGGAACCCATTTGGCGAGCCGGGCACCGACTTGTATGTGCACGATACGCAAACCGGCAAGACGGTACGGGTGAGTTCGCCGACCCTGATGGCCATGGTCGAGACGCCGGAGAACCTGGATCGCTTCGCCCGCAAACTGCAGCAGAAGCGGGACGAACAGGCGGAGCGCCAGGCGAAGGAAGAGGCGCAAGCCGCCTACCTGCGTGGCGAGAAGGTGGACCTGGACCAATGGGAGCGCAAGGCGCTGGAGGCCCTGAAGGTCGAGCTGAGTCAACGCAAGGCGCGCGACGACGCCCGCAAGGCGGCAGAACAGGCCGCCTGGGGGGATGCTGCGGCATCGGCCGTGGCCGCCGCCTCGGCCCCGGCGACCTCCGCCTCGGCCCCGGCGTCCTCCGCCTCGGCCCCGGCGTCCTCCGCCGAGGCCCGCAAGCCCGCCAAAGATCCCAAGGACATGGAACTGTGGGAACTGCGTGACGAGCTGAAGAAGCAGCAGGCCCGTGACAAGCTGAAGCCCGAAGACCTCTATCCCGGTGTGTCCCAGTTCGTGTGGGCCAACAAGGGCGATGAGCTGGTGTTCAGCTATCGCGGTCAGCTCTTGCGCTGGAAGGTGGGCGCGGACCGTGCGCAGCCGCTGCTGTCCACGGGGCGCTTGCTCAAGCCGATTGCCTACACTCCGGATGATCGCGCCCTGATTGCGCAGGACGAGTCGCGCGTGCTGCGTATCCAGTTGACCACCATCGGTGTCGAGGTGATCAACCGCGAGCTCTTCAATCCCGATAATGAAGATCGCAAGTTCAAGATCGCGCAGACCACGCTGAGTGAAAACGGCCGCTGGATGGCGCTCGTGGCGGAGGCGCCGCTCACCACGCCCGATGGCAAGCCTGCGCCCAAGCCTGGCCGCCAGGTCGAGATCATGAGCTACAGCGAGCGCTTCGCTGCGGCCAAGAAGGTCGACCGCGAAGTCTCCGATGACAAGCGCGCGCTCCCGGCGATGGCGCTGTTTGTGCGTCCCGTCCCGGCTCCGGGCGAAGTCCCCGTCCGACAACCGGAGCCGGTGTTCACCCACCCCGGCGGCGATGTGTGGTTTGAAATGTCGCCGGTGGTCTGGTCCCGCGCGGGCAGCCATTACGCCTTTGCCACGTTTGAGCGTGAAAAGGGCCTGTACCGCGTCTATCTCGGACAGCCCGGCAGCAAGCCGGTGGTGGCGGTGGAACGTCGTGCGCCCATCCACCATGAACTGGTGAACGTGATGACGCCGCAGTTCACCCCCGATGGCCGTGACCTGGTCGTGATGCTGGCCGACAAGGGCTGGCGTCAGCCCTATGCTTTGAGCCTGCAGGGCAGCGATCGCACGGTGCGCCCGCTGGTCAACGGCGATTTCGAGGCCTACCAGGTGCTGGGATTCACCCCGGATGCCAAGACGATGTTTGTGGTGGCCAACAAGGATGACTACGCCGCCATGAATCTTTGGCGTGTGGACCTGAAAGACGGCCGCATGACCGCGCTGGGGCGTTCCCCCGAATATCACCGCAATGCCACGGTCGCCCGCAACGGCCAGTGGCTGGCCGCTGTGGCCGGTGACTGGGCGCACCTGCCGGAACTGAAGCTGATCAAGGGCCAACCGGCCGTTGGTGGTGTCGAACCCGGACGTGTGCTGACCACCAGCCATGACCCGGCCTGGGCCCAGGTGAACCCGCTGCAACCAGAACGCTTCAGCTTCCGCAATCGCCACGGCGACAGCATCCCCGCTTATGTCTTCAAGCCGCAGGGCTGGAAGCAGAGCGACCAACGTGCTGGCATCGTTTATGTGTATGGGGGCCCGTTGAATGACCGTCATCTGGTCGAGACGGACAGCTTCCAGAACACCGGGTATCTCTTTGCCATGTACATGGCGGTGAAGTATGGGTACGTGACGGTCACGGTGGACCCGCGCGGGCATTCCAACTACGGAGAACGCTTTGCGGATGCCAACTGGCAGCAACCCGGGCAACCGCAAGCGGAAGACCTGGAAGACCTGGTGGCCTACATGAAGGCCAACCTGGGGGTGGATGGCAGCCGCATCGGTCTGAACGGCTGGAGCTTCGGCGGCTTCCAGACGCAGTACACGCTCTACACCAAGCCGGATCTGTTTGCGGCTGGCATCGCGGGCGCGGGCCCGACCGAGTGGGAGAACTACAACTCCTGGTATAGCGGGCGCACCATCGGCCCGGTGGACCGGACCAAACCCGTGCTGCGCAAGTACTCGCTGTTGCCGCTGGCACGCCAGCTGAAAAAGCCGTTGCTGCTGGTGCATGGCATGCAGGACCCGAACGTGTTGTATCAGGACACGGTCAATGTCTATCGCGCCCTGCTGGAGTCAGGCAAGGAAGGTTTGGTCGAACTGTTCCTGGACCCGGATGGCGTCCATGCCCTGGGCGGCGCGGTCAAGCCGGTCGGCCAGCATCGCAAGTACGAAGCCTTCTGGCTGCAGCATCTCGGCGCTGCCCAGCGCTGAGCGACCCAGGGCCGTTCCGGGCCCTGCCCATCGGCCCCTCCAGGCCGGTGGGCCACTGGAAAGCAGGGGGCACTGACGTGTATCGCGGAGCCCGCCCACTGACTCGCGCCAGTCAAAATGAATGGTGTTTCGAGCGGGGAGATCGGCCTTGATCTTCATCGTGAAACGGGCACCGCACTCCGTGGATCATGAGCCATTCCCTCGATGGCCTGAACCGGAGCCGCACCATGACGCACACGACCTCTTTCCCATCCGCCCCTCCTCCCCCTGCCTCCAACCGTCCTCATCGTCCTCATCGTCCCACCCACGCCAGTGCCAACAACCCAAGGTTTGACGCACCACATCAAGCCTGCCCTCCTTCGTGGGGCGACGACGCTTCGGACGACAGGTTCGACGAGCGCTTCGATCCGCGCTTCCGTGGCCACTTTGATGAGCACTCCGATGAGTCGCTGAACGAACTCCTCGATGAACTCCTGGCGGACCCTCTAGCAGGCCCCTTCAACACGGCGTTCGGCGATCTCACCAGCGACCCCTGCGGTGAGCCCTCTCTCCCAGCATCCGGCCCTGCGCAGGGCGAGCCCAGCCGGCCCTTCACCATGATGGCGCTGCTGGACAGCCGCCCGTTGCGCGACCTGGATGACGCGGAATTTGAAGAATTTCTCTACGCCTCCCGCATGTATCCCAGCCGCAGCCGTTTCATGCCAGGCAATGCTGAATGGCTGGCGCCTCGCCGGGACATCACTGTACGGGTGGCCCTGGAAACGCTGCGTGAGCGCATGCAGCAGGCGGTGGCCTCCGCCGAATTGGTCGCCCGTCTGGAACGCGACTATCAGGATGAGAGCCCACTGCCCGACGACGATGAAGCGCTGCTGGTAGCCGCCGCCGTGCGTGACAACCTGCGCGAAGCGTTGGGCATGCTCGGGGTGATTGAACGCGCCCTGGCGCGGGAATCAGCTGCGGGCGACAGGGATGTCTCCTTGGCCCCTTCGTCCGATCGCGGCTGGGGAAGCTTCCCGGAGCACGAGGTCCGGGAACCGGTGCCCACCTACCGCGTGCTGGCCTTGGCGGCCTGAGCGGGACGGCTGGCGCCGCATGGGAGGTCTGCCCTCCCGGCGCCGGTCCGTCCAGAGCGCTGTCAGTCGGCAGCCTGGCGCAAGGTCCACAGGGTCAGCACACCCTCGGGGACCTCACGGCTCAAGGCATCGCGCCAGTGCAGATCTGCCAGCTTCTCTTCGTCTTCGGCGGAGAGTTGCTCCTCATCACCACCCAGCAGGGCGATGGGAGCCAGGGCCGCCGCCGTCTTGGTGTGCTCAAACAGCGGGGCCCAGGCCTCGCCATCCTGATCCACGCCGATCATGAAGCCTGTACACCAGTCTTCAGCATCCACCAGTTGCTGCTCACCTTCTTCGGCGATGCTGAAGATGGGTTCCCATTCGTCCTGCTTGGACGTCCATTGCACCGAGAGGCTGTGAACATGGCGCAGCAGCAACAAGGCAATGCGCTTGCGCTGCTTGCCGCTGGTGAACGGATCACCACCGCCCCACACCGGCGCCATCCAGTCGGCCCCCGGCTTCTCGCTCAGGGACACCGGGCTGAGCAATAACGCGCTCAGATAACCATCAATCGCCTCGATATTCATCGCGGCATCGGTGGGCAGCTCGGACAACCAGTCGTCCAGGTCTTGAAGCTCGTCGTCGGTGAGCGGGAGATAGTCCGCCTTCTCGGGTTGGTACTGCGGCAGTTCCATGGTGATTCGAATCTTTCAGCAATCAAAGGGCTTGGCCTGGGGGCCAAGGCAGGGTCGGTGGACAGGTCTGAGTGCACCCGAAGCGGCACACTCGCCCATCAGCGTTGGCTGCGCGCCTTGCGGCCGTCGAATTCAGCCAACTGTGTCTTGAGCAGGGCCATCAGCACGCGTGCATTGGCTTCGCTCATGGTGATGAGGCTGGAAGGCTCAATGCCTTCCACCGGCTGGCGTGCGTTGACCAGCGCGTCCACCTTGAAGCTCACCGTGCCGTGGCTGGAGTTGGAAGCGGCCTTGAACTTCTGGATCTCAATCTGATGCGTCTTCATGCCGTGATTCTCCGCGATGCCGCAGGTTCAGGCTGAACGTTACCAGCACCCGGCGGCTCACCACGGACAGATCACGCTCAGCGCTTGCGCAGCCGCTGCACTCCACTGACTACGGCCAGCACAAGCGCACCCGCAACGAGGCCCACCACCACATCGCCCACCAACTGCAGCGCCGACTGCACCACACCGGTCACACCCATCCCCTGCACGCCATGTTCAATGCCATGGTGCAGCGCCGGCCATCCGTGGGTCAGGATGCCGCCACCGACCAGGAACATGGCTGCCGTGCCCAGCACCGACAAGGCTTTCATCAGCCAGGGGGCGAGCGCCACCAGGCCGCGGCCCACCGACTGCTGCCAGGCAGCCGCGCGGCGGCTGAGCCACAGCCCGATGTCGTCCATTTTCACGATGCCGGCGACCAGGCCATACACGCCGAGGGTCATCACCAGCGCGACGCTGGACAGCACCAGCAACCGTGCCGTGAAACTCGCGTCGGCCACCGTTCCCAGGGTGATGGCAATGATTTCGGCGGACAGGATGAAGTCGGTCCGGATGGCACCCTTGACTTTGTCCTTCTCCAGCGCCTCGATATCGGCTCCCGGTTGTTCCAGGGCGGCCTCCAGGGCCTTTTCCTCGGCCTCCGGCTCATTCCCATGCAGCCAGCGGTGGGCCAGCTTTTCCACGCCCTCAAAGCACAGGTAGGCACCACCCACCATCAGCAACGGGGTGACGGCCCAGGGCGCCCAGGCACTGATGGCCAAGGCCGCAGGCACGAGAATCGCCTTGTTGATCAGGGAGCCCTTGAACACCCCCCACACCACCGGCAGCTCCCGGTCCGCCCGAACGCCGGTGACTTGCTGGGCATTCAGCGCCAGATCGTCACCCAGGACGCCGCTGGTCTTCTTGGCGGCCATCTTGGAGAGCAGGGCTACATCGTCGAGGACGGTGGTGATGTCGTCGAGCAAGGCAAGCAGGCTGGAGGCCATGGCGGTGTGAAGCGGCGGAAGGCCGCCGATCGCTAAAAGTAAAGAAGCTGCGTTTGTACCGCATGCGCCCATCGGTATTTCCGATACGGCCGGGCGGTGCGCAGGGCCTTGTTGGCGATGGCACACTTACAGGATGAAACGACGCACTACCTCCTTCCTGATGGCCGCGAGCCTGGTCCTGGCCGCGTTGCCGGCCGCCCGTGCGGCTGAAACCGCTGCTGCAGGCCCCTACAACGAGCAGGCGGATGCCCGGGTCGACATCAACCAGGCGATTGCCAAAGCGAGCGCTGAGCACAAACAGGTGCTGGTGGTCTATGGGGCGAACTGGTGCAAGGATTGTTTGGCCCTTGATCGCGGTTTCGGGCAGGGATCGTTGTCGCAGGAAGTGGGCAAGCGATTTGTCGTTGTGAAGGTCAATGTCGGTCGATTCGACCGCAATGTGGACGTGGCCAACCAGATGGGTGTCACCCTGAAGAAGGGCATCCCCACTGTGGCGGTGCTGAGCTCGGAGGGGCAGGTGTTGGGCGCCACCGTGGGCGGCGAACTGGCGGATGCCCGCAACATGGGCGAGGACGCCGTGTTGCAAGTGCTGGCGAAGCTCGGCAAAAGCTGACCGGCCACCTCGGCGTCATTGCCTCGCTCTTGTCATTTCTTGTCCTCGCTTGCCCTCGCTTGCCAAAAGCGAGGACTGACCCCTTCTCAGTCTCCTCCGGACGACTTCGCTGCGGCTTAGCCGCACCTCAGCCGTCCCTCAGCCGCACCTCAGCCGCACTTTCACCGCGCCTGCCCGCTGCCCTTGCGGTACTTTCCCGGCACCTTGCCAATACCTTCCCGGCGCGTTTTCCCCGCACCCCCCACACTCGCTCAGCGGTGTCACGTCTTGCGCCGCAGCATCAGCCCCAGAGGCGCTTGCGTCCCTCCCAACAGTGGCCCGGCACCTTGTTTTTTGGCAGTGGCTCGCCTACTTTCAAGCCATGGCCAGGCCGCTTCGCATCGAATTTCCGGGTGCCGTCTATCACGTGGCCACACGTGGGGAGAGCGCTGTATTCGTCGATGACGAAGATCGCCACCTGCTGCTGGAATTGCTGGACCAGGCTGTCAAGCGTTTTGATGCACAGGTGCTGGCCTACGGTCTGGGTACGCAGCACTATGAGCTGCTGATGTTTACCCGCCAGGCCAATCTGTCGCGCCTGATGCGCCATCTCAACGGCGTCTACACACAAGCGTACAACCGCCGCCACAACCGCACTGGCCATGTCTTCCAGGGCCGGTTCAAGGCCGTGCTGGTGGATCGGGAGCATCTGCTGCTGGACGCCTGCCGGTATGTGGAGTTGGTGGGCGTGCGGGACGGACTGGTGGACGATCCGGCGCAATGGTCCTGGAGCAGCTTCCCGGCCCACTCCGGCATGGTGGCGTCGCCGCCCTGGCTGGAGGTGGAGGGCCTGTGGAGCCATGTGCTGGGACGCCTGCCCCAGACGGCATCGGACCGACGCCGTGCCGCGCAGCGTTATTACGGGCTGGTGGAGGCGGAGCCGGCACTGGACATCTGGGGCCAGCTTCGCCACCAGATCTTTTTGGGTGATGCTGCCTTTGTTCAGCGCACGGTCAGCCTGAGTGAACGGGCGCCCCGGTCACCCCGTCCCCGCGGTCTGCGGGAATGGATGAGAAACAGCACCAGCCGCGAAGAAGCGCTGTATCGAGCCCATACCGAAGGTGGGCAGTCGATGACGGCGCTGGCGAGGGAACTGGGCTTGTCGGTGTCTCGTGTCAGCCGTTTGATTGCGGGACATGAACGCGGTCATCGGGAGATGAGCCGCCGCCACTGACACCATGGCGGCGGGCGCCGTCAGGGACGGCACCTACAAACCCTTCGATTTCCAACAGGCCGCCTAGAGCACCCGCAAGATGCAGGTGCCTGAAGCCCACGCCTGAAGCCCCCGCTTGAAGCACCCGCTAATGCAGCGCGTGCGCCGGGGCCGCCGGGCAGGCCGCTACCGAGTGATCGAGATCGGCCGCATCATGCCAGGCGGCGGTGGTCATGTCACGAGCGGCGCTGAGCTGGTGGCAGAGTTCCGCCACCCCCAGACCGTCGGCTTCGCCCTCCGGCAGCGGCAACGCGTTGATTTCAGCCGGCAGGTCGGCCAAAGCACCGAGCAACTGGAACAGCAGATCCAGATCCGGTCCCCCGTCGCCCTCCATCGGGGCTTGCTGGCGGGCCAGCCCAAGGCTGCGACAAAGGTAGAAGCAGGCTTGGGCGGCGTCATCACACATGGCGTGGGACAAAGCCAGCTGTTCCAGCGCTTCACTGCGAGCGGCCCGAGCTTCCGGCGTGTCCGCCTCGGCATCCAGCGCCTTCATCAGCCCGTCCAATGCAGCCGTTTCCGGCGCCACGACGTCGTCGTCTCGCACGGGCAGCAGCTCGGTCGTTTCAGCAGTACGGATCGCCATGGAACACCCAGGTGGATCTACAACAGGGCGAATGCTAGGAAACCTTCGCCCCGGTCGCCTCCCGTGGTCCGGGGGGCTGGCCGCTTGGCGCGGGGCCACTTGATGCACATGTCACGAATCAACATGCCACAAGTGGCCGCGGCGCAAACTCAGCTTAAAGGGATTCTGAACCCCTCATTTCTTTTTGACAGGCCTCACCCATTCAGATATCACGATTTGTCGGCCGCGCGCCACGGCCAGCTGCCCCGGCGCCACATTCTTGGTGATGGTGGAGCCGCCGCCGATGGTGGCGCCGTCGCCCAGCGTCACGGGGGCCACCAGCACGCAGTTGGAGCCGACATGCACATCGGCGCCGATGGTGGTGCGGTGTTTGTTGGCCCCGTCATAGTTTGCGGTAATCGACCCAGCGCCGTAATTGACGCGCTCACCGACGGTGGCGTCGCCCAAGTAGGCCAGATGGTTGGCCTTGGCCCCCTTGGCCAGGGTCGAGTTCTTCACTTCGACGAAATTGCCGATGTGAACCTCGGCACCGAGCTGGGCGCCCGGACGCAGGCGGGCAAACGGGCCGATCAGTGCACCTTCACCCACGCTCGCGCCGGCGGCTTCGCCGTCAATATGGGTGAACTCGTGGATGCGGGCCCCTGCATCGATGGTGGCGTTGCGAATCACGCAGTTGGCGCCAATGCGAACACCGTCACCCAGCGTGACATTGCCTTCAAAGACGCAGTTGACGTCGATCTCCACATCCCGGCCGCAGGTCAGCGTGCCACGCACATCCAGACGGGCCGGATCCGCCAGGCGCACCCCCGCATCCATCAGCGCTTCCGCCTGCTGGCGCTGGAAGCGGCGCTCCAGGTGGGCCAGTTGCGACGGGCTGTTCACGCCCAGCACTTCGGTTTCGTCGGTGGTCGTGACCGCCACCACCGGCACCCCCTCCGCCACGGCCATGGCGACGATGTCGGTCAGGTAGTACTCCCCCTGCGCGTTTTGATTGCTGAGCTGGCTCACCCAGCGCTTGAGCGCATCGGTGGGGGCCGCCATGATGCCGGTGTAGCACTCACGGATCAGCCGCTGATCCGGCGTGGCGTCCTTGTGCTCCACGATGGCCTTCACCGCCGTGCCGTCCCGCACGATGCGTCCATAGCCGGTCGGGTCGGCGTATTCAATGGTCAGCAGCACCAGCTGGCTGCCCTGGCAGGCCTGCACCAGCGCCTGGGTGGTGGGCGTGCTGATGAGGGGCGTGTCGCCGCTGAGGATCAAGGTGCTGCCGCCGGCCTCCAGCGCCGGCACGGCCTGCTGGATGGCATGGCCGGTACCCAGCTGAGGCTCCTGCCGCACAAAGCGGATGCCATCGCCGGCCACGGCCGCTTCGACCTGGTCCGCCCCGTGCCCGGTGATCACGATACGGGCCTGTGCCTGCAGGGCCGCCGTGCGAGACAGCACATGCCGCAGCAGCGAACGGCCCGCCAGCTTGTGCAGCACCTTCGGCAGGGACGACTTCATGCGGGTGCCCTTGCCCGCGGCCATGACAACGATGTTCAGCGACATAAAAAAATCGCGGCTTCCAGTGGAAAACCGCGATTATCGTTGCCGCGCGTGTCAGCGCCCCGGTGAGGGCGGCAGAGGCACGGAGACCGAATGCGGCTCTGGCCGGGTCTGGGGGAAGTCCGCGAACGAGGCCTCGAACAGGGCCGCCAGCATCCGCTGGTCGCCTTCGGTCAGGCCGTCATTGCTGGCGCGGGCCTCATACAGCGGCTCATTGCTCTGGCGGTCGCGCAGCAGCAGGGCCACTTCCCGGTCATAGCGCCGCTCCATCATCGGATCCATGGGGTAGGCATAGCCCCAGCGGTTGTAATAGGGCCGCCAGGCCGGACCGTAGCGCCATTGGAAGTAGTTGCCGTTCCAGCGCCACCACAGCGGGTCATCCCAAGGGGCCGGTGAGCTACGGGTGATGCGTGCGCCAATCGACACCAGCACATCCGCCGTTTTGGCATCTGTCGCGGCGGTGAAGCCCGCCTTCTCCAGCGCGCCACGCGCCGCATCTTCCAGACGGGCCTGCGCCTCCGCATTCTGCTGCTGGGAGGGAATGCGCTCGAAGGCATAGGTGCCGGGTTGACGGCCCGCCGGCCAACTGCCGAAGGACTGCGCCTCGGCCGAAACGCTGTTGAGCGCCGCGCAGCCGGTCAGGGCCAGCAAGGCGGCGGCGCCGACACTGGCCAGGGCCAGACGACGATGGACATGGAACATACGGGCCTCCTGAAGTCGAACCTGAGTCGATGCCCACGCCCCTGCAGGCGTGCGGCCGACCCTTCAGAACAACGATTGTGACCGTGTCCGGTTGACCCTGTGTGTGAGGGCCAGGTAAGGATTCGGTTTCGATCAGGTTACCGGGGTGGCGAGCAGCGCAGGCCCGACGTTCCGGCGCGCTTATTCCTGGTCGTCGTCCCGCACCAGGCGGATCACCGAGCCGGAACCGCCGGCATCCGTCCCGCAGTTTTCCTCTTCGTCGAAGGCGATGTCGCCGTCCTGGACCGGGGCGCCGGTGGCCTTGATGGTCTCGAAGGGGAACAGCGACCGGTCCATCATGTGGGAGGTCACGATGTTGCCCATGGCGGTGAACATGTTGTCCACGCGGCCGGGGAAGCGCCGGTCCCAGTCCTGCAGCATGGCCTTGACGGTGGCGCGCTGCAGGTTGGGTTGGCTGCCGCAGAGGTTGCAGGGGATGATGGGGAATTCACGGTGCTCCGCCCAGCGCTGCAGGTCGGACTCCCGCACATAGGCCAGCGGGCGGATCACCACGTTCTTGCCGTCGTCGCTGACCAGCTTGGGCGGCATGCCTTTCATGCGGCTGCCGAAGAACATGTTGAGCATCAGCGTGGTGACGATGTCGTCGCGGTGATGGCCCAGCGCGATCTTGGTGGCGCCCAGTTCACCCGCCACCCGGTACAGGATGCCGCGCCGCAGCCGCGAGCACAGGCTGCAGGTGGTCTTGCCTTCGGGCACCAGACGCTTGACGATGGAGTAGGTGTCCTGTTCCTCGATATGGAACTCCACGCCGCGCGAACGCAGATAGGTGGGCAGCACGTCCTCCGGGAAGCCGGGTTGCTTCTGGTCCAGGTTGACCGCGACGATGTCGAACTTGATCGGCGCGCGTTCCTTCAGGTTGATCAGGATGTCCAGCAGCGAATAGCTGTCCTTGCCGCCGGACAGGCAGACCATCACCTTGTCCCCGTCCTCGATCATGTTGAAGTCTGCAATCGCCTGCCCCACCTGGCGATGCAGCCGCTTGGACAGCTTGTTCATCTCATGGGCATGCTTCTTGGCGGCCGCCTCCGCAGCACCGGTCTCGGGGCTTTCAACAACAGCGGTCGTGCTCTCAATCATGGTCAGTCCTATCTCAAATTCTGGGTGCGGTTCACCACGGCCCGCATTCGCTCATACGGGTCGTCACCACTGCCCGCATTCGGCGCTGATGGCCACCTGGCAGTCGGGGAAGATCTCCAGCTTCGTCACCTTGATACGCACACCCACCACGCCCGGCAGTTTCATCAGCCGTGTGCAGAGCTTGCCCAGCAGGGCCTCCAGCAGGTCGGTGTGCTCGGCCGTGCATTCGTCGATGATGATCAGGCGCACGCGGCGATAGTCCAGCACATGGCCGATGTCGGCATCCCGCGAAACAATCATCTGGGCGCCCAGATTCACCTCGGCATCCACCTGGATCGGTTGGGGGCCTTCCCGCTCGAAGTCAAGCACACCCAGGTTGGCGCCGAAACGCAGACCGGTGATGTGAATGACCTGGCGGTTGTTGCGGCGCAGCGCGGCCGGCGGCTGGGCCTCGCGCAGCGGCCGCAGGAAGGCTTCCACCTGCTTGGCGGCCACCACGCCGTCCCCCAGTGCGGTCTGGACGCAGGGATGCTGGCGAGCACTGGCGTCACCCGCCACAAACAGCCCCAGCACGCCGAAGCGGGGTTCGTCACGGAACGGCTGAGAGGGGGCCGTGACCCCGGCGCGTTGCAGCGCATCGGCCACCAGCAGCCAGGCGGACGGCTCCGGCTCATACCCCAGCAGCACGGCCACATGGTCGAAGCGCTCGTCGCCGTACGCTTTGGATTGCACCAGCACGCCGTGGTCCTGCGCAAGCACGGCGGTGGGCATTGCCTGGCCCGGGCGGCGCCGGATGCCGGGTACGGCATCCATCTGCTGCAGCAGATGGCTCTGGGCCCGCCAGTCGGAGCGGGACCACAGGGTCACGTCATGGCCGTGGGCATGGAGGAAGAGGGCGTTTTCGACGGCGTTGTCGCCGCCCCCCAGCAGCAGGACCTTGCCCGGGGGCAGGGTGTCGCGGCGGGCGGTCAGCTCGATGGTATCCATCACCCGGCCCAGACGAGCGGTGGAGGGATACAGCGGGGAAGGGTGTCGCGGCGTCAGGCCGGTGGCCAGCACCAGCGCGCGGGCTCGCAGCGTCTGGCGCTGGGCATGGTCGGCGGCATCGGGGCCCTGGGCGTCGCCGTCCAGGTGGATCTGCCAGCCTTGTTCGGGCTGCCAGTCCAGATGGTGGGCACTGCGGTGCAGCAGCACATGCACCCCGGCCTGCGCCTGGGTGTGGCGGGCATACCGGTCTCCCAGCGAGGCCAGGCTTTCACCGGGCTGGCCGAGCAGCCAGTCCTGGTGGTAGGTCAGCGCTTGCAAACTGCCGCAGAGACGGGGCTCGCGTTCGATCAACGCCACACTCAGGCCGAGCTGAGCCAGCCAACTGGCCGCACTGCAGCCCGCCGGGCCGCCTCCGATGATGGCGGCGTCCAGGACAGCAGGGAACGTGGAATGGATGTCCGGCGTGGAGCCGGGGGAGGCGTCGGGCATGGCGGGCGGTGGCCTGCGGAAAACCCGGGATTATCCCGGATGGGCGGCGAAAGCGATCAAGCCGGGGTTTTCGTTGCGCTCGACAGGGTGATTCGTCACGCGCTGGCCCCCTGCAGCGGGGTCTTTCGGATCGCAGACCATCCGCGTGGGCCCGAGGAAGGGATGTCGAAGGCCGGTTGGGGAGCCGGTATGACGGACGCGGCAAGATGCCTGACACCGGGCCGGGGGACGATGGCCGAAAGAGGTCGGAAAATCATGAAGATGCGGCGCTCTGATCCGTCTCGCAGGGATTTGCCGGTCATCGCCGCGTCTTCATCTTCATCTGCGCCTTCACCTTCACCTTCACCTGCATCTGCATCTGCATCTGCACCTGCACCTGCACCTCCAGCGCGAGCAATGGGAGCTCCGACCACTGCACCGCCACCGGCCGCCGCTGCAACGGCCGGGTGGACCGCGCACTGAACCCGCGTCAACCCCTTGTGAGCCCCCTCAGCGTCTGAGCCGCCCCAGAAGCCCCTGAGCGGTCACCTAGCCGCCGCGCAGTGCGCCCTCAAGCGGCGGCCCCACTCTCGCTCGTCAGCTAGCCCGCCGCACGCGGGACGCGGCGGCCTTCCATAGCCGCCAGCCAAACAGCCCCGCCAGAATCCCACCGTACACCGACGGCTCGGCGAAATTGTTCTTGCCGGCGCGCATCCAGATGAAATGCATCAACCCGACGATGGCGATGGCATACACCAGCTTGTGCAGCCACTGCCATCGCTTGGCGCCCAAGGCCTTGATCGCCCGGTTGAAGGACGTGGCGGCCAGCGGCAGCAGCATCAGCCAGGCCGCAAAGCCCATCAGGATGAAGGGGCGCTTGGCAATGTCCCGCAGGATCTCCGGCACATCCAGGCTCATGTCCAAGAATGCATAAGCCACGAGGTGCAGCGTCGCATAAACGAAGGTGAACACCCCCAGCATGCGCCGGAACCGTGCCAGCGCCGGTTGGCCCGTCCATTGACGCAGCGGCGTCACCGCCAGCGTGATCCACAGCAGCCGCAGGGTCCAGTCGCCCAGACCGCGGATGACGGCTTCCGCCGGATTGGCGCCCAGCTGGAAGGTGAGCACGCCATAGGTGTACCAGGCCAGCGGCAGCAGGCACAGCACAAACAGGATGGGTTTGGCGACCGGATGGAGCAGGGGATGGCGGGCCGCCCGCACGGCGGGAGTGGCCCGCGAGGGGGCACGGGGTGCTGTCGCTGGTGGCGCTGGCGGAGACGATTCCGAGGAAGTCTGCAAGAGGCGCTCCGCCCGCTCAGTAGAACTTCTTCAGGTCCATGCCAGCATACAGCTGGCCCACCTGGGATTCATAACCGTTGAACATCAGCGTGGCCCGCTTCTTTGCAAAAAAACCGTCCTCGCCGATGCGGCGCTCGGTGGCCTGGCTCCAGCGCGGATGGTCCACCTTGGGGTTCACGTTGGAGAAGAACCCATATTCCTGCTGCGCCGCTTTGGTCCAGCTGCTCACGGGCTGCTGCTCGGTGAAGCGGATCTTCACGATGGACTTGGCCGACTTGAAGCCGTATTTCCAGGGCACCACCAGCCGCAGCGGTGCGCCATTCTGGTTGGGCAGCACCTCGCCATACAGGCCAAAGGCCAGCAGCGTCAGCGGGTGCATGGCCTCGTCCAGGCGCAGGCCCTCCACATACGGCCAGTCCAGCACGCCCGAGCGTACGCCCGGCATCTGCGCCTTGTCCGCCAGAGTGGTGAACTCCACATACTTGGCCTTGCCGGTCGGCTCCGCTTTCTTGAGCAGTTCCGACAGCGAGTAGCCTTCCCAGGGGATGACCATCGACCAGCCTTCAACGCAACGCAGCCGGTAGATGCGCTCTTCCATGGGCGCCAGCTTGAGCAGGTCTTCAATGCCATACCGCCCTGGCTTGGCACATTCACCTTCAATGGCCACGGTCCAGGGGCGCGTTTTCAGGGTGTGGGCGTTCTGGGCTGGATCGCTCTTGTCGGTGCCGAACTCGTAGTAGTTGTTGTAGGACACGACGTCCTCATACCGCGTCAGCTTGTCCAGGGCCATGGCGCCCGGCACCGCACTGCGGGCCCCGGGCAACTTGGCGAGCTTGCCGGGGCCGGTGGTCTGCGCTGTAGCCTCCAGGCCAAGTCCAGCCCCAAGGCCAACGATACCGAGTGCGCCGGCCGACTTCAGCCAGTCGCGGCGGTTTTCATAGACGGTGCGCGGGGTGATGTCGGAGGACGGGATGCGCAGACCGTCGCGCTGACGCAGAAAATGCATGGCCAACCTTTGAGGTCGCCCGAGATAGGCGGACCCCCGGACCTTACGCGATCAGCCCGCGTTTTGCATGAGACCAGCCTTAAATCCCGACTTCAGCGCCCCCGCGTTCACAAAGTGCCGTAGGAGTGCAGGCCGGAAAGGAACATGTTCACGCCGAGGAAGGCAAAGGTGGTGACCAGCAGGCCAATCAGGGCCCACCAGGCGGAGATCACACCCCGCAGCCCCTTCATCAGGCGCATGTGCAGCCAGGCCGCATAGTTCAGCCAGACGATCAGAGCCCAGGTTTCCTTCGGGTCCCAGCTCCAATAACCGCCCCAGGCTTCGGCGGCCCAGAAGGCACCCAGGATGGTGGCCACGGTGAAGAACGCAAAGCCCAGGGCGATGCTCTTGTACATCAGGTCGTCCAGGGCCTCCAGGGCAGGCAGGCGGGCCGTAAGCGGCCCACGCAGGGCCACACTGATGGCCAAAAAGACCGCAACACCCGCCATCTTGCCGGCCCAGCCGTCCAGGCCGGTGACGGTTTCCGGCGCCAGGGTGGCGCCAAAGCGGAAGGCCAGCAGCACGGCCACCAGCCCCACCGGCACGCCGATCAGCCCGATGACCAGACTGCGCGGCGGTGCGGTCTTGAGCAGCGTGGCCAGGGCCACCATGGCGGCCAACGAGAAGCTGCCATAACCGATGAAGTTGGCCGGCACATGGATCTTCATCCACCAGCTTTGCAGGGCGGGCACCAGCGGTTGGATCTCATGGGCTTCGCGCGCCACGGTGTACCAGAGCAGGAAGCTGACGGCGGCGCTCACCACCAGCATCACATAGGCGCCCAGCGCCCGGGTGCGGAAGCGCTGCTCATAGTAGAGATACATCAGCGTGGTGAGCCAGGTGAACAGCACAAAGACTTCGTACAGGTTGCTCACCGGGATGTGGCCGATGTCCGGCCCGATCTGGTGGCTTTCAAACCACCGCACCATGGTGCCGATCAGGGCCATGCCCACGGCGCCCCAGGCCAACCGGGTGCCGATGGCCTCCGCCGCACTGTGGCCACCGGCGCGCTTGAAGAAGCCCAGCCAATAGAACAGGGTGCTCATGTAGACCAGGAAGGCCATCCACAAGATGGCGCTCTGGCTGGAGAACATGTACTTCAGCAGAAAGACCTTGTCGGCGGCCGCCAGGTCGGCACCAAAGCTGTCGGTCTGGCGCAGGTAGAGCTGAATGGCCATCAGGCTGATGGCCCCCACCACCACGCACAGCAGCCGCAGCGGCCGCCAGAACCATCCCAGCGCGATCATCGCGGGTGTGGCGCCGAGCAGAATGCCCTTCTCATACACATCCATCGAGCCCTGGTAACGGGTGAAGGCAAATGCCGCCCCGAACAGCACCAGCGCTGCAAATAGCCAGTCGGTCAGGTCCCGCTGGGCGTACCAGCCGCGTTTGCCCACCACCAGCGTGCGGGCGGAGGCGGCAGCCAGCGTGGATTCCAGGGTGGAAGTCTCGGCGTGCATCCGGCTCTCCACGGTTGAGGTGGTGGTGTTCATGTTCAGGCCTCCTCATGCAGCAGTTGCTGCTTGAGCGCGTCAAATTCCGTGGGCAGGTCAGGCGTGTCCCGGTTGCTGGACATGGCCATACGAACCCGGGTCTGTTCCGGACGACCGGGCGCCGATTCCAACCAGATCCAGAGACGGCGCTCACGAATGTAGAGCATCGCAAACACGCCGATGATGAGTAAGATGGCGCCGGCATACACCAGGGTTCGGCCCGGGGCACGCGTCACCTGGAACACACTGGCCTGCACCTGCTTGAAATCCTTGAGCTGCAGCAGCATGGGCGCCGGGTAGAACATCGAATCCGACAGTGAGAGCACCGCCTGCGTCATGAACGCCTGGGTCTTGGCACCCGGTTCAGGGGCCGGTTGGCCCAGTTGCTGCTGGCCCTGCTTGTAGAGTTCAAACAAGCTGCCGTTGAGGATGCGCAACAGCACTTCGGAAACACGCCCCCGGTCGCTTTCCGGCACTTCCCGCTCGACAAAGTCCGACAGCGCGGGCAGGCCCCCCACGGCGGCGCCCTGTGCCGGCGCATCCGCCCGCAGGCCGGCCGCGCCGGCAAACAGGGTCAGCACCCGCAGGCTGGTGGCTTCCAGCTGTTCCCGCATTTTTGGATTGTCGGCCGGCGAGGCGGCTTCGGCATAACGGCGTGCCGCCCGATTGCGCTGGGCCGGGTCCGCCAGGGCGCGTCGCATGGACAGCCAGCCGTCCATGCTGTCTTGCGTATCCACCGGCACCCGCAGGTAGCGGAAGTTCTCACTGGCCGATTCACGCACCCCCAGCAGGAACACCCGCTGGCCTTCCAGTTCCAGCGGCAGCATGTAGTTGTTGTATTCACGAGCCTGCCCACTGGCGTCACGGATCTTGTAGCTGAAGGACGGGCCAACATTGCGCAGGTTCTTCTTGCTGCCCGTGGTGGCGCCTGAACCCAGGTGCTGCTCCAGTCTGCCGACCAGATCCACCTTGCGGACATCGATCCCGGCGGCGTCGCTGGCGCCTGGCGCACCGGCCGAGGCGCCGCCCAGGTTCTCGACGTTGATCACCCGCAGGTCGGAGAACTCCATCGTGGCCTTGCTGTCACCCTGCGTCATGGTGATGGCGCCACCGATCTTGCCGGTGAGGTCGGCCTCGTCGCTGCCGGAGAGATTGCGCATGCGCAGTTGCAGTTCGGAGCCGCCGTCCTCGAAGCTGCTTTGATAAAGCGTCAAACCCTTGTAGGTCACCGGCTCATTGACCTTGACGGTGGCCTCCTGGCTGGCGCCGGTTTCTCGGTCGTGGATGACGATGTCGCTGGCAAACAGCTTGGGCATGCCAGTCTCGTAATACTCCACCTTGAACTTCTTCAGTTCCACTTCAAAGGGCAGTTCCTGCATGACCACGCCAGTGGGCATGTTCAACAGTGCGGCCGCACTGCGGCTGCCTTCCGGCACAAAAAGATTGCCGCGGAAACTGGGGTTGCCCGGGCCGAGGCGGTTTTCGGCGGTCATCTGGTTGAAGTCCGCGCCCTGGTAGATGGATTTGCCCTGCGCCCACATCACGGTCCGCACCAGCAGGTCGCCGTCAAACAGCCCGCCCAGGCAGATCAGCACGATGGCCGAGTGAGCGGCCAAATACCCCACTTTGTGGGCAGCCCCCTTCTTGGCGCCAATCATCACCCCGGTGTTGCGCACCTGCGCACGGGCCCGCCAGCCATGGGCCGCCAGCCAGGCATTGATCTGCTGCAGCGAGGCTTCCGGGTTCAGATGCAGATAGCCCAGGCCCTTGTGGCGGAAGGCCTGCAGGGATTGCTCCCGCACCGATTCCTTGTAGTTCTTGAAGTCACGCAGGATCTTCGGCGTGTGGCGGGCAATACACAGGCTGGTGGAGATCACCAGGAAACCCATCATCAGCAGGAACCACCAGGCGCTGTAGACCGTGAAGAGGTTCATGCGGCCAAACAGCTCGGACCAGAACGGGCCAAACTGATTGACGTAGTTGTTCATGGGCTCGTTCTGCTTGACCACCGTGCCGATGACCGCAGTGATGCAGATCACGACCAGCAGAGAAATGGCAAAACGCATCGACGCCAGCAGTTCCATGGCGTCGGCCAGGGGGGCGCGGAGGGCGGCCATGCTGGTGGCAGGGCGGGCAGAAGACTTCTCGGTCATGGGGCCATTGTCGCGGGCATCCGTGAGCCTTGCGGGACGCCCATGTAACAAGCCGGCGCAAGCACCGGCTGATGGACAAGCACCGGTGCGAAGACCGGTGCAGAAGAGGCCGCCCGTGCGCAGGGCGGGTCTAGGAGGGGCGAGGGCGCCGGCGGCGGGCCGTCAGCGCAGGCCGGCGATGTAGTCGGCCACTGCCTTGATTTCACGGTCGTTCAGCTTGGCGGCAATGGCGGCCATCGGGGCATTGTTGGCCCGGGCCCCCGCGCGGAAGGCTGTCAGCTGGCTTTCGGTGTAGTCGCTGTGCTGGCCACCCAGACGTGGATACTGCGCGGGAATGCCGGCCCCATTGGGGCTGTGACAGCCGGCGCAGGCGGGCACCTGCTTGTCGGCAATGCCGCCACGGTAGATCTTCTCGCCCAGCGCGACGAGTTCCTTGTTCTTGGCGAACCCGGGCTTGGCCTGCTTGCTGGCGTAGAAGGCGGCGACATTGCGGATGTCGTCATCGGACAGTGTCGCGGCCATGCCGTTCATCACCGCATTGACGCGCTTGCCTGCCTTGAATTCATGCAGTTGCTTGGACAGATAGTCCGGATGTTGCCCCTGCAGGATGGGGTTGGCGGGGCTGCCCCGGGACCCGTCCGCGACGTGGCACGCCGCACAGACTTGACTCGAGATGGTCTGACCTTTGGCAAGATCAGGCTTGGCCGCAGGCTTGTTTTCCGCCGCCACTGCAGCGCCGGACAACAGAACCAGGCTCGACAACAACAAAGAGACAGTCTTCATGAATGTGGAGGGGTTGGATGAGCGCAACCGAGAAATCTTACAATGGCGACTCTTTAGCACCCGAAGCGCGATGACCGATTCCAACAAGAAACCCGCTTCGGCGACCCCAGGGAAACCCGCAGGCCGCACAAGCTCCGGGACAAACACTGCCACTGGCACCAGCACAAGCACCGGGGGCGCCCAGGGCGAAACCGCTCGGTCACAGGCCGCCACCGCCCGGTCCGGACCCAAGGGCCTGACCCCGGCGGCACAGGCCGCCAAGGCCGCCAAAGCGGCCAAGATTGCCAAGGCCGGCGTGTCGCGGAAGTCCCGCAATCTGGCGGCCAAGAAAACCGCCAAGCAGATGGCCCAACAAGTGGCCAAGCAAGCGGGCAAGCCGGCAAACAAGCGCGCCAAGCCCGTTCTGCCGGTCAAGCCGAAGCGCAATGAAGACGCCAGCGCCGCCCCAGCGGTGAATCCGGACGCCCCGCTGACCCCGGCCCAGCGTGCCCTGGCCTGGGCCCACAGCGCCCGGTTCCTCACCACGGCCAGCCAGTTGCATCACCTGCCGCGCAATGGCGTGCTGCCGGGGCAGGAGACCGATGACGAGGACCTGCCCGGAGAGGAAGCCGCTGAGTGGACGGATCCGGTGGATGCCACCGACCTGACCGCCGAGGGGGCTCAGGACGGTACTGCGGAAGCCCTGCCCGCGCGCCTGCTGCCCGAGATTGCCTTTGTCGGCCGCTCCAATGCCGGCAAATCCACCGCCATCAACACGCTGGCGCAGCAGAAGCGGCTGGCCTTTGCGTCCAAGACGCCGGGCCGCACCCAGCACATCAACCTGTTTGTGCTGGGCCCGAAGGAAGCGCCGGATGCGCTGTTTGCCGACCTGCCCGGTTACGGCTATGCCGCCGTGGCGCGGGACGCCAAGCTGCGCTGGCAGCGTGTGATGGCGGACTATCTCAGCGAGCGCGAAAGCCTCTCTGGGGTGGTGCTGATGGTGGACTCCCGCCACGGCCTGACCGATCTGGACAAGCAACTGCTGGAGTTCGTCTCCGACCGCGTGACCGCAGGCGAAGTGAGCCTGCTGGTGCTGCTGACCAAGGCCGACAAGCTCAACCGCAAGGAAGGCGCCGAGGCGCTGGCGCAGGTCCAGAAGGAGCTGGGCGTGCTGGCGACGGAAGATTCCGACATCGCCATCACCCTGTTCTCCGCCCTGAGCAAGCAGGGCCTGGACGATGCCGCCGAGCTGATCTACGAATGGGCCCATCGCGCGCCGCGCGTGTTGCGCGGCGACGACCATGAAGGCTATCAGAAGGGCCCGATGGACCCGGGGTATGAGGCTGAAGACGGCGACGACGAGGAATGACCTCGATCAGGGGCGTCCGATGAACACATACAAGGACGTTCCCGCCTTGGGCGCATAACCCAGGCCCACGTACAGCGGCCCCAGCCCGGTGTCCGACCCCAGGAAGATGCTGCTGGCGTAGCGCAGATCCTTGGGGTTGATGTCCCGGCGCGTGGTCCAGGTGTTGCCGGCTTCCAGCGTCCCGCCCACAAAGAAGCCTCGTGAGAGGAAGGGCGAATCATTGAGCCGCCGGTAGTACGTGGCCCGGGTGAACAGCAGCGCATTGCCGCTGAGCTGGTTGGGCTGATAACCGGAGAGCTGGTGGAAGCCGCCCAGTGTGTAGCCACCCAGCCCGGAGTCGTCCGGCTGCCGCACCGCCACGCCGCGCATGTAGAAGCTCAGGGTGTGTCCGCCAAAGCTCTTGGCCACCGTCCCATCCGCGCTCACCCGCACGAACCGGCCGCTGTTGAGATTCTTGTTGTCCTGACGGCCAGCTTCCGCTTCGGCGGTGAAGCGGTAGCCGTGCTGCGGGAAGTTGGCGTAGTCCAGCTGGTCGACCACCGTCTTGAGCCGCAGGCCGGTTTCGTGGCTGGTCCAGCGCAGCTTGCCGCTTTCGGGCGTCACCAGGGTGATCAGGTCGGGGCGGGCATAACGAATCTGGCTGACCGCCCCCAGCCGCACCTCGCCCCAGCGGCCCCACGGCTGGCCAAGGTCGATACCCACGCTGGCATCGCGCCGCACCAGCCGGGACTGGCCCAGGTTGGCATTGTCCGGATCGTTGTCGTCATAGACGATCTGCTTGCGCTGGTTGGCTTCGGCCCAGCCGGACACAAACCAGTCGTCCGTCACGCCCAGCCGCACGCCCAGCGGATGGTAGAGCTCCGTGTAGAGGCGAGGTGTCTCACCGATGGTGACCTGGTTGCGCCATTCGGTGCCCCGGTCGGTCAGCCAATGGCGGTTGTGGCTGATGCGCAGATTGAAGAAGCTGTCACCGCTGGAGTCGGTGGACAGGTCCATGCCCACACGGAAATAGTTGGGGCCCCACGGCTTGTCATCCATGCTGAAGACCAGGGTTTCGCCTTCGTCGCGTTTTTCGACGTGGTAGTCCACCCGCTCATAGTCGCCGCTGGACGAGAGAAAGCGCATGTCCCGCTCGGCCGTGGTGTTGTCGAATGGCACCCCGGCTTTGGATTCCAGCTGGCTACGCAGGCGCTCGGGATTGGTCAGCTCACTGCCTTCCAGCTTGATCGCCGCCAGCAGCGGGGCCGGCGGTTTCAGGCCGGTGCGGGCCATCTGCCATTGGGCATATAAATCCGGGTCGACCGCGTAGGCGCGCAACTGCGGCAGCATGGCTTCGGCGGCTTCCTCGCCCAGGCGGATGAAGTCGGTGGCTTTGTCGAAATCGCCCGAAGTGAGTTTGCCCAGCTTTGGTGTGATCAGCAGATCTTCCCCCGCAGCCATCGATGCCAGCGAGCGCTGCACATTCTGCTCCGTGAGGATGGTGATCATCTGGGAGGTCAGGCCCAGCAGAGAATTCAGTGATTCCCGTCCGGCCACCGGTGTGCCGACGTTGACGGCGATCAACCGCTGCGCGCCCATCTCCCGGGCCACGTCCACCGGCAGATTGTTGACCAGCCCGCCGTCGCCCAGGATGCGGTCTTCCCATTCCACCGGCGCAAACACACCGGGCACGCTCATGCTGGAGCGCAGGGCCAGTGCCAGATCGCCTTGGGCCAGGACCCGCTCGGCGCCGCTTTCCATGTCGGTGGCGACCGCGCGGAAGGGCGTGGGCAGACGGTCGAAATCCGTGACGTCCCGCACGGGAAGTGTCAGGCGGCGCAGCAGCGCCTCCAGCCCGCGGCTGGACAAGGTGCCGGTGGGCACCCGCACCTCTCCGTTGCGCAGACCGAATTCAATGGTGGCGGAGAAGGCGAAGTCCTCTTCCTTGCGGCGCTGGGAGAGATCCTGGCGGTCGATGCGGCTGGCAAACAGGCGGTCCCACGCGATGCGCTTGAGTTCCCGGTCCAGGTCCTGGGCCGACATGCCGCTGGCATACAGGCCGCCAATGATGGCGCCCATGGAGGTGCCGGTGATGACATCCACCGGAATGTGTTGCCGCTCCAGCACTTTGAGGATGCCCACATGGGCCAGTCCACGCGCGCCGCCGCCTGACAACACCAGACCCAGGCGCGGCCGCGGGCCGTTGGCCGTGGGACGAGGTGATGCGGGCGCCAGGCTGGACAGCGGGGCGGGAACGTCAGTCAGGGCATCGGCCGGCAGCCGTTCCGTGGGCGGGGCGGTCGTATTGGCGGGGGAGGCCGAGGGGCCTGAGGCGGGAGGTGCACCCGCCAAGGCTGCAGCCGACGTCGAGGGGCGCAGCCCCCGGGACACGATCGAGCCGGCGCCGGCAGGGGTTACATGCAGGCACGCGACCACCACCAGGGCACCGACCCGCAGCGGCGGGCGGCGAAGCAACACGGACATAGACCTCAGCGCTGTTGTTCCAGATCCTGCATGAGTGTGCCAATGGCACGTTGCAGCAGCGGCTCGGGTTCCAGCATGGTGATCAGCCCGTTCACCACCAGTTGCTCCAGCGCGCCCCGCGTGAGCGAATGACGGTCATCCGGCAACTGGCTGACAAAGAGGAAGAGTTGGCGGCTTTCGCTGATCCAGGCCACCTGCGCAGTGACCCATTCGCTTTGCACGAACAGGTGGTACCAGTTGCCGATCTCCATGCCATTGATCCAGTCCTGCAGGGCCACGCGCGCATCCGGCGAGCGTTCGTCCGCAAACAGGCCGATGGGCACGGTGGGCAACTGGCCGCGGTCCACCCGCTCATGCGCCCAGCGCGACGGCAGTTGGGACTCGCGTTCAGCCAGCAGCTGCTGCAGCACTTCTTCCGGTGTGAGCGCGGGCCGACGCGGCCCGCTGTCTGCGGGTGCGGTCTCGTCGGCGGGCAGCCCGCGCAGCACACGACCGTGTTGGCGCATCAGCTCGTTCATGAAGGCCTGGCGCTGCAGAGGCGGCAGGGCGATGCTGTCCATGCCGCCCTCCAGGGCCTGCACCAGGCCCGGCAGACGGGCGCGCAGCAACTGCCGGGCCGTGTCGTCCGCATGGGGTTGCACGCTGTGCAGCAATCCGTCCACCAGATCCACATAGGTGGTAGCTTCATCGGAATCACGGCCGAACTGCACCATGGCCTGGGCGATGACTTCCACCCAGGGGCCGAGCAGGAAGCGGCGCATCAGCTTGCCGGCGTTGGCATCGTCCAGCTGATGCTGCAGTTGCTCGCGCAGCAGCCGTTGCCATTCCTGGCGCTGCTGTTCGCGGTCCAGCCTTTGCAGGGCGACAGCGCTGTGCTGCCCCCGCTGTTCGGCCTGCTCACGGATGAACTGTTCGACCTGGACCAGCGCTTGCTGGAACTGGCTGGCCGCTGGCTGCTCGGAGGCAATCAGCGGCTGGATGACCCGATCCACGAGCTGCAGAAAATCCTTGAGGCCGGGGTCTTCGGGGGACCCGAAACCGGCGCCATGGGCCGCGATGCGGTTCAGCAGCAGCCAGGTGGGGTGGTCCTGCCGCTTCAGCAGCGTCACGTCGTGACGGGAGAGCCGCACGATGGCCACTTGCAGTCGGCCCATCAGCACCTTGAGCTGGGGCTGCAGGCTGTTGTCGGCCAGGATCTGGTCATACAGCCGGGACAGCAGGTCACCACCCTTGGGGCCGCCGGGGGCACCTGGGCCCAGGCGCGGGCTGGCAATCTCATCCAGCCGATGGGGGCGCGTGACGGAGTCCAGCAGCAGCGCCACCTCGTCCAGCGTGGTGTTGGGGGCCTGCGGATTCTGGTTGAGCGCCTTGAACTGGCGCATGCGCAGGTCGGATTCCTTCACGGCGGAGCCATGGCTTTGCAGCATGCCGCTGAGCTGGGCCTGGCGCAGTTCGCGGCAGAGCAGGGTGAAGATCGGTTGCAGATGGCGGGCCAGGGGCGCCGCCGCAATGCGCATGAGCTTGTAACGGCCCTCGGCGTCCAGGTCCACGCCTTCAATGGCGCGGGAAAGGGCATGGGCGAAGATGGCCGCCCGCAGCGGGTTGTCGCTCTTCAGCGGCCGTGCAATGCCTCGCAGCGCGCCAAAGAAGTTGCCCAGCTGATGAAGTTCTGCCCGGGTGTTGTCTTCGATGGTGTTGATGACGTGGGCAATGGCCACGTCCTTCAGCGCCTGGTTTTCGTCCACCAGGCTGAGGCTGAGGCTGTCGTGATGGACCACCGCCGGGCGGTCCCGGGCGAGCGGGTCCTTGCCCTCGGCGGCCAGGCTCAGCAGCCGGCTGAGGGAATCTTCAAAGTCGGAAGAAAAGTGCGCCCGACGCTTGGCCCACCCAGCCGTCAGCTGGTGGTGCTCCAGGCGGCTCTTGAGTTCATCCTGGATGCCACCGTAGACGGCATGGGCCAGGGAGGGAACATGAGCCAGGGTCTCCAGGACCAGGGATTGCTGCGAAGGCGCTTGGACCATCTTGAATGTGTAAGTGCGCCGCCATTATCGGGCCTTGCCCGAACCGCCGTGCATCCCCTGGCAGGGCGGGAGCATCAACCCGGAGTCAGTACGCGGAAGGTTGTCACAGGCGGGCGGGGCGCCTTCAAAAAAAAAGGGCCGCCGAAGCGACCCTTTGCTGCAGTGGGGCAGCGTGGACAGGGCAGGGCCCCGTCCGCGGACATTACATGTCCATGCCCATGCCGCCCATGCCACCGGGCATGGCGGGAGCAGCGCCTTCGTCCTTCGGCGATTCGGCAACCATGCACTCGGTCGTCAGCATCAGCGAAGCCACGGAAGCGGCGTTCTGCAGGGCGGTACGGGTGACCTTGGTGGGATCCAGGATGCCCATTTCGATCATGTCGCCGTAGGTGTCGTTGGCGGCGTTGAAGCCGTGGTTGCCGTTGCCGGCCAGCACGGTGTTGATCACCACCGACGGTTCGCCGCCAGCGTTGGCCACGATCTCGCGCAGCGGGGCTTCGATGGCCTTCAGGACCAGCTTGATACCGGCGTCCTGGTCAGGGTTGTCACCCTTGATGGTGCCAGCAGCCTGACGGGCGCGCAGCAGAGCCACACCACCACCGGCCACGATGCCTTCTTCCACGGCAGCGCGGGTGGCGTGCAGCGCGTCTTCCACGCGTGCCTTCTTTTCCTTCATTTCGACTTCGGTGGCAGCGCCGACCTTGATCACGGCCACACCGCCGGCCAGCTTGGCCACGCGCTCTTGCAGCTTTTCGCGGTCGTAGTCGCTGGTGGCTTCTTCGATCTGCACGCGGATTTGCTTCACGCGGGCTTCGATGTCAGCAGCAGCGCCGTTGCCGTCGATGATGGTGGTGTTTTCCTTGCCCACTTCGACGCGCTTGGCTTGGCCCAGGTCGGCCAGGGTGACCTTTTCCAGGGTCAGGCCCACTTCTTCAGCGATGACCTTGCCACCGGTCAGGATGGCGATGTCTTCCAGCATGGCCTTGCGGCGGTCGCCGAAGCCAGGGGCCTTGACGGCCACGACCTTCAGGATGCCGCGGATGGTGTTGACCACCAGGGTGGCCAGGGCTTCGCCGTCCACTTCCTCAGCAATGATCAGCAGCGGGCGGCCGGCCTTGGCGACGGCTTCCAGCGTCGGCAGCAGGTCACGGATGTTGCTGATCTTCTTGTCGTACAGCAGGACAAACGGGTTGTCCAGCAGTGCGGCTTGCTTTTCCGGGTTGTTGATGAAGTAGGGCGACAGGTAGCCGCGGTCGAATTGCATGCCTTCGACGACGTCCAGTTCGCTTTCCAGCGACTTGCCGTCTTCGACGGTGATCACGCCTTCCTTGCCGACCTTGTCCATCGCTTCAGCGATGATGCGGCCGACTTCGGAATCGCTGTTGGCGGAGATGGTGCCGACCTGAGCGATTTCCTTGGAGGTGGTGGTGGCCTTGGAGGCGGCCTTCAGCTGGGTCACCAGGGCGGCAACCGCCTTGTCGATGCCGCGCTTCAGGTCCATCGGGTTCATGCCGGCGGCCACGTACTTCATGCCTTCGCGCACGATGGCCTGGGCCAGCACGGTCGCGGTGGTGGTGCCGTCACCGGCGTTGTCCGAGGTCTTGGAAGCGACTTCCTTGACCATCTGGGCGCCCATGTTCTGCAGCTTGTCCTTCAGCTCGATTTCCTTGGCGACCGACACACCGTCCTTGGTGACGGTGGGGGCGCCGAAGGAGCGCTCCAGCACCACGTTACGGCCCTTGGGGCCCAGCGTGACCTTGACCGCGTTGGCCAGGATGTTCACGCCTTCAACCATGCGAGCGCGGGCTTCGCCGCCGAAGACAACGTCTTTTGCTGCCATGTGAGATTCTCCGAATTCAGTAGTAAGAGGTCCGCCACGCGGGGCAACGGTCCTGGTGGAGCCGTGGGCCGCAGGGCGTGCGGCGTGCTGGAGGGGCGGGGACCACACAATCTACCGAGGCCGGGGCCGGGGAGACTGGAGGGCCCAGCGACGTCAGCGCGCCGCCGTGTGGCCTGTGGATTTACTTGGCGATGACAGCGAAGAGGTCTTCTTCGCGCATGACCAGCAGTTCTTCGCCATCGACCTTGACGGTCTGGCCGCTGTACTTGCCAAACAGGACGCGGTCGCCAACGGCCACGTTCAGGGCGATGAATTCACCCTTGTCGTTGCGCTTGCCCGGGCCGACGGCCAAGACCTCACCCTGGTCGGGCTTCTCAGCGGCGTTGTCGGGGATGACGATGCCGGAGGCCGTCTTGGTTTCGTTCTCGAGGCGCTTGACGATCACGCGATCGTGCAGAGGACGCAGTTTCATCTGATCTCCTTGACTGTGTCGGACTTGATGGCAGGGCCAGCTACGAGAGGCCGGCCCGTCACAAGAAAGCTGTTAGCACTCGGCTTCCATGAGTGCTAGCAACAGGATTATAGGGATGGGTTGTGACGTTTCAAGGGGGAGGGTGATGTCCGGCCCACTTCGGCCTTGGCCGACCGAAGCAGAGATTCATGAGGCGGCGTCAGCAAAACCGTGATCCGTACGAAGAACGAACTTCCGTGTTTGAAAATATGAGCTGAAATCTCCTGCCGTACGTTGTTGGACCCTGCTTGGCCACCCTCGCGATGCGCGAGACATCACCCATAGACATTCGACCGAGGTTGATCACAAGCACGGTGTTGAGAATGAGCGGACATCAGGTCCGACGGGCCGACCGCCGATGCGGCATCATTTCGTCCGTGCGACTGCCCACGAGCAGCCCAACTCTCGCATCCAGGAGCTGCTGCCGCACCAGTGGCAAGCACCAGGAATAATTCAAGGTGACACGGCGTGAACCACTTGGACGACTTGATTGAGGATGGTGGCGAGGTCATGCTCGGCCGCGAAGACGACTTCCCCTGCGTGGCCGTTGCGACCGCCGACGATGTCGTGGCCATGCTGGTGCGCCGTGAGGGCGAGACGCTGACCGCGCTACTGCGTCGACTCAATCGCGCTGTCGGAAAGTACTTCGAAACCGGTGAAGTCGCCGACGAGGTCTACGACCTGTGACCAACATCGCGTGGAGCCTCAAGGTGGTCCGCCTGGACGCTCCCAGCGGGTCACAACTGAATGACCTTCTTGCCGCCGTTCCAATCGCCCACCGTCCAGTCGAGCGTGTACGACGACGACCCGGCATGAGCGCCAATACCGACGATGCAGACACCATTCTTGGTCACAATGAAAAACACGGTGCAGCCGTCGGCCTTGCCGTTCTTGCCATGGGAAATGTGGAAGACGGTGTGACCCTCATATTTGAAGTTGGTGCCGCCGCCACTGGTTTTTCCATTGTGGGCAATGATGCCGCGCGCGACCTGCGCTGCATTGCTGGCCGACATGCCGTGGGCCTCATGGTCAAGGATCCACGCCGTTAGCAAGATTTCATTGATGTCGCCAGTCCAGACACCGTCCTCTCCACCGGTCCTCTGACCTTCTGCCCTGTTGTGGATGATCTGCGCGAGCTCACGGGTCACCAGCGCGGTGATGTACTCCTTGATCTTCTGGACGGACGCGTCGGCGGCGCCGTAGTTGTACAGATGACTCAGCGGCTCTTTGACCTTGCTCAGCAATCGCACCAGAGACTCGTAATCGTCGCCATATCGCCCGCTGAAGAGCATTCGCTGAATCATGTCGATGTAGTACTTGATCGTGCGAATGGCTCTCTCGGCATTTGCCTTGCGTTGCAGCTCTTCTTTCTGCCTGGCCAAGCGCTCAAGCCGCAGTTCCTCCCGGCGACGTTCCTCCCAAGACCCTTGGTTGGGAAGTGCAACCTGGACTTCTGGCGGCTGCTCCGTCTTCGGTTCTTGTTCCTTCTCTAGCTGCTCCTCTGGCTCCTTCTCTTGTTGCTCTCCAGGCTGCCCTTCAGACTGCAACTGAGACTGCAACTGAGACTGCTGTTCCGGCTGCGGAACGATCAGGTCCAGGGGCTCAGACGGCCCAATGGTCAGATCATGCGGGGCTGATCCCTCCTTGTCTCCCTGCGGCTCCACCGGCGACAACGAGGTCGACGACGGCGGGGACAGATGCAGCACCTGGGTGTTAGCCTGTCCGTGGACCGCCTCATCGTCGCTGTTGGCCTTGGTGTGGCTGGATGATGGATCGTCGCCGCCGAGGCCAAACAGGCGAGCGATGGAACGCGAATCCTTGGGGTGCTCCGTCTCGGTGAGCGTGGTGGAGCCACCATCCCGAGGTTGGGCGCCATTCCCGCCGCCGCGAGAGGTGTCATGACCGAAACGGCCCGGATCCCTCTCCTCGGTGCGTGACGGCTTGGGTAGGAGGTCCTTGAGTCCCCGGATGTTGGAGGGCGCTTTGGGTGTTTCGACTGACTCTTGATCCTGCGTTGACGTCGCCCAATTGCTGGGTGGAAATATCGTGTAGCCGTCCCTGCGGATGATGCCTCTGCCGTCATCCGTCGTGGATAGGCTGGGGGCTGTATTCAAATGCCGACCCGGTGGCACCACCACCTGATACCCGTCGCGTCGAATCAGGCCACTCGAGGACGTGTGCGACGTGGACGGCGGTTGCAATTCGCGGTTGTGCGGCACGAAAACGGTGTAGCCGTCACGTCGAACGACGGGACCTGTGGTGGATCCTGATGTCTGGCTGCCACCGTTCACAAGTGTTTTTCCGGGCGGGACGAAGACCTGATATCCCTGCGGGGAGCTCGTACTCCCCCCCGGCGGAAGATCCGAGAGCGTTCTGATTCTTGAGGTGCTTGGGTAGGAGGTGCGCGGGGAGCTCCGCTTGCTGGGGGGG
The DNA here is from genome assembly GCF_026625885.1 of Roseateles sp. SL47. Taxonomy (NCBI): domain Bacteria; kingdom Pseudomonadati; phylum Pseudomonadota; class Betaproteobacteria; order Burkholderiales; family Sphaerotilaceae; genus Roseateles; species Roseateles sp. SL47. Next base: position 2,058,955 of record NZ_CP113068.1, read on the forward strand.
ACGTCTAATTTTTGCGGTGTCCTTTCTGCTTGTTCGCCCTGGTTCGATTCTTTCAAGGATCGTCCCTCGGCAAAGAACGCGAGGAACTGCTCCGGATCCTCGCCATCCTCGGTGATGATGCCTTCGGTGCTGGCGAAGGGTATGAATTCGTTGTTGACCGTATTGGGCGATACACGAGGGGCTCGCCCATTTCCAATGGTGGTGGCGCGCCAATGTGCCGGGCCTTCGCCCTGTTCCACCGGCTCGATGATCTGTATATCGATGCCCAGCGTGGAACTCAACGCCGACAGCTCCAACTGCCCACCCCACATCTCTTGGGAAAATTCGACGGCATTGATGTAAGCGTCGACCAGTTGTCCATACAGCTGCTCGGCCTCATGCTCATCCAGCGGTTCGGATGAATTGCCCGTCTTTGACAGGATGGCGGAAATGATCTGCGGTGGGGCCCCGATCGGCTCGTTCCCGTTTCGAAGGGCTGCCGCTATCCCTTGAATCGCGGTGACGATGCGGCGCCGGAATTCCTCCTGATTCAAGGTCTGGGCAATGATGCTGCGCAACTGTTGCAGGTCGACACGGTTGGGATCGATCACGCCGCCCAGGGCCTTCTGAGCGATCGCCCGCCGGACCACCGGCGACTTCAGGCAGGCGCTGTACATGCAGGCGCCGTCACCGATGATTTTGATCCGGCGGTAGTACTCTCTGGGGCCCATGGTCACGTCCGAAGATCGGGACGACGGCACCAGCAGGTCGAAGTGATCCTGGCCATTGAAGAACAGGGTCAATTGCCGCGCAGGCTCTTCACGCTTGTCCTGATCATCTTCATCCTTTGACGGCTCTTTTTCTCCGGATGTCTCTCGCTGGACGGTGCCGCTGTAGAGCGCCTGCAGGGTCAAGGCCTGCGACATCACGCGCGCAGAGCCATTGACGGCGTCTTCAAAGGTCGGGGCTGGTGTGGCGGCTCGCCGTGGCGTCCGGGCGGCTGGATCGGATGCGGCAGGCTCACGCGTGTGTGTCACCGACCGGGCATCGAAGTTTTTCATGGGGCTGGACCGCAGTGCGATGAGGCGAAGGTAGTGCCAGTCCTGGGCCGTCGCTATCGGCGGGATGCTGAATTCGGAGCTTCAAAGTGCTGAGACCTTGGCGGGACATCAAAAAGCCCCTGATGCCTTCGCAATCAGGGGCTTGGCGGCCGGAACAAGTTCAACAGACACTTCGACTCTCACCCTCGGGGCCAACCCTGCTCGGCGCCCCTGGAAGCAGGCGCCATTGCAACCGCCTGTTGCGGCGTGCCTCGGGATCCGCCATATCGCTTCGGGTGGTGACGGTCCGTCGAGTTCACCAGAGGAAGGGGGCATTCGCACCCGTCGGTCGCCCGATCAGAGCGACGGCCTCAGGCACGCTCAGTTCTCGTGAACCACCCGAAGATGCCGACTAGGGGCAATGGTCCCTGATTCGATCCACACACCGACGCCGCCGCCCTGGTTCATCCATCCGGCAGGCGAAGCCGACGAACCCCCTCGCATCGTCGGGAGCATCCGGCGCCAGGTCGCTGGTGATGTCCACTTCAATCGAACCATGGCCGAAATCGATGGGCAGCCATGCCATGACGTTGCGGTCGGACAGTCGCTCTCCGGTCGGGTCCTGATACGAGGACGACGGCACCCGAAGCGCGAAGGCCGGTGAGCCCCGATACGACTCCGCGCGCAGCGTGGCACCCGACAGCTTGAAATCGCTCTGCTTGTTCGGCGCCAAGGCCCCGGCTGGAAACAACACGCTGGCGGCGATGCCGGTGATTTAGGCGCTCATCTTCTCTTTCCTGGCATCAGCGGTCTGAATCAGTCGGCAGCGCCTTCAGCAGATGGCGTTTGATCGCAACCTTGGACCAGCTGGCGTGGTCCGGATGCGCGGCTTCTTTCTGTCTGACTGGCTTTGCGTCTGCGGCCTGGCTGCGCAAGGCATTGATCGAAGCGAACACCGACTGATCCGGAGACAATTCGTTCAAGTGGACGATGGCGTCCACCGGACACTCTGGCACGCACATGGCGCATTCGATGCAGCCATTCGGATCGATGACCAGCATCCCGCCCGCATCCAAAAAGCATTCCATGGGGCAGACAGCGACGCAGTCCGTATACCTGCAGTGAATGCAGGGCTCGGTGACGACGTAAGTCATGGGACTCCCGGGGCCGATCCATGGCGGACTTCAGCGCCCTGCAAACACGTGCCCATCACGGCTGCGGGGTGCCGTGCCGAGCGGTGGCTTCGCTGCCGCCTGGCTGTGGCGCAGAAACCCCCGCCTGCGCGGGTTGGGGGGGCGAAAGATCACGCCTGATCTTCTCCACGACACGGCCATCCATCGCATGCGCCAGGTCCGGGAAGAGGTGCGGGAAGAGGCCCGGCATGACGTTCATCTCCCGCGCTCGTCGCTGGGCAGCGCCTTCAACGCAGGGTGAGGGCGCCATCACGGGGCCACGGTCCCCGTGCAGGCGATGGATGATCTGGGTTGCGTGACCACGCGCCGGCGGCAGGGCGAAGCGGCCGGCCGTCGAGAAGACCGGTTGTGCCTGCATCCGCGCCTCCTGGGGGCTTCTCGTCATTCTCACTTGCAGGTGAAGCTCTTGCGGCTGACTTCTTTCACATTGCCGGCACCGCAAGTGGCGCTGGCCTGTTCGCTCATCTTGGTGATCTCGACGGTGTCTGCACCGGGTGTGGGGGCGAAGACGCAGGCGCTGCAGAGCACGGTGGTGAGCAGGGCCAGCACGGTGGCGGGCATGATGCGAGTGGTCATGTCAGGGGTGTTCAAAGGTTTGAAGATGCGTGACTGTAGGCGCCTGCGATCCTGGCCAAGGCATCCGGGTGACGAATGCGCTTTTGGCAAGGATCAACTGCACGTTCCGCAGACAGACTGTACAGGCGCAGGTCCGCTGCGTCGGTCCGATCGCTCCCGCAAGCGCCTTGGCCGTGCAGTCATTTCCCGGGCCACTGCCCGCACCGGCTGGGTCATGCGCACCGCTCAGTCAGCGATGAAGGTCCACGCCCCGCGCAGATAACGCTGGAAGCGGCCGTCTGGGGCAAATCGCCACAGATGCAGCCACTCGTTGTTCACGAGCTGGTGGACCACCTGATGCTGTTGCACCACCCGCTCGATGGCGGTGCTCGGAGCATCGATCACCACCGTCAGTCGCAAAGCTTGGTGCCGCCACTGAATGCCGTCATGCAGGGACTGCCGCGCCAGACCGATGCGCAGATCACCCCCATTGCCCTCAAACACCCCGATCCGCCCGCCGACCACGTTGTGCAGCAGCTTGTTGCCGCTGCCCAGTCGCTGCGGGTCGCACGTGGAGGCGTGGTATTGCCAGTTGATCCAATGGGTGACGAGCATCGGCGCCGTCATCAGCAGTTCCAGCACGCTGCCATCCGCATCCTGACGGGCGTCGTAGTCATGCAGGAAGACGCGCCCATCCAGTCGGGCGCCGAGGCTGCGGCTGCGTGGGGCGATGACAAACGCGGCGTTGCCGGTGAGGCCCCATTCCGGTCGGAGTTGTGCCACGTCATTCGCACGTCGCCGCATCCGGTCCAGCAGGGCCGGGGCGGGCAGTGTGGGGTTGATGTCCAGGCTTGCGGCGCGCTCGCGCCGCACCTGATCACCGGCCTGCGCCAGCACCGGCTGCAGGCGTCCCCAGCGTTCGCGAGCGCGGGGCGGCAGCAGGTCCAGGTCGAAGCCTTCGATCTCGTCCGTGGTGGTGTTGTGAAGGGCGGCGACAAATGCCACCTCAGCAGGCAGCGGGACGCCGCGAGCGCGCAGACCGGCCTGCACGTCCGGATCATTGAGCAGCCGGGCCAAAGCGCGGGCGTTCACGTCGCCCGACTGTCCGCAGCAGGCCCCGCAGTCCAGCGCGGCCGACTGCGCATTGTTGGCGCTCTGGCTGCCATGGCCCACCAGCAGCACCAGCGGGGCCACTGGCCCGGCAGGCGGTCCCAGCGACATGGCCCGCAACACCCGGTGGGCCAGGCTCAGCTTGGTGTCCAGATCCAATCCGGACAGCGCTGGACGGCAGACCGGGCGGTACCGGGCTGCCAGCCCTTCGCCATCCAGCGACTGGCGCGTCCTGGAGGAGGGACGAAGCAGCCGCACCAGCCGCGTCAGATACGCGGGGCCGATGGCCTCCACCGATGAGAATGCGGCCGTCGGCCAGCGGGTGCCTGCCTTCCATTGATGGGTCCAGGCGAGGCGGTGCTGCCGCTGGCGCATGGCCGCAGACTGCAGGGGGTGGCCCGTCGGGCCGAAATCGGCCTCGCTGAAAGCGATCCGCTCCGTGACGTCGAGGGCAGGGGCCAGCAGGCCGGGCAACTGCGGGCGTTGAAGGTCAGTCCCCAGGGGCGTGTAGCGGATGGGCAGCCCGAAGAAACCCGCAAAGCCCAGCGTCTGCACGGCAGGCCAGGCGGACTCGATGGCGCGGCGCAGCGGTTCGCTGCGGACGTCGATGCAGAAGGCGGCCTGCACTTCAATGTGTGGAGCGGCCGAAGCTTGATCGTCCACGCCGGCAGTGGCGGGCGCCACAGACCGCAGCCGCCGGGCCAGTTCCCGCTGGTAGCCCGTCTCCAAGGCGCTCTGCCACACTTCATCCACCAGCAGCCTCGATTCCGCCTCCTTCAGCAGGTCCTGCGACCGCTCCCAGGCGACCTGCACGGCGGCGAAGGCCTGCTGCGCCGCCTGATCGTCGCGACATTCCAGAAGAATGGCGCCCCACGCCAGCCGGATGGCCAGCAGGTCCCGCAGGTGCTGGTCCTCGCGGCCCTGCAGCCGCGCGTCCCAAGCCAGATAAGCGCACCAGGAGGCCCAGCCATTCACCGTCAGCAGCACGGATTCCAGATAGTCCGCCCAGGCTTCCTCTGGCAGCCCCAGGCGCTGGAGTGCCCAACGTTCCGCCTGCGCGCGCGTGCTCGGCAGCACCTCGATGCCGCGAGCAATGTCCGGCAGGCCCATGAGCACCCCGATGCCGTGGTCGTGCGCGATGGTGTCCCGCCAGAAGGCATACAGCCCGCCGTCCCGCTGCGGCTGCCAATCGGCTTGATGGTCATCGAAATAGGCCGCGCAGGTCTGGCTCAGCTGATGCGTAATGGCTTGGCGCCAGGACAGGCGGGAGCGCCCTTGCGGGTCGTCATCCAGCATGTCGATCAGCAGCGGCAGACGCGGCAAGCGTTGGGGTTGGGCGAGGGCGTTGACCCAATCGGCAGGCGAAATGTGCAGGGACTGGGCATCGGTGTTGTGTGCGAGGGCCTGCTGGAGGTCGATCTCGGTGATGCGTCCTTGCTGCCAGGCCCGAAGCAGGGACTCCCGCGAGGGGAACACCTGGATGTCGCCCAGCACCGCCATGCGTGCGGCCACCTGGCGTACGGTGCGTCCGATGCGCTCCCAGTGCGGGTTGACGGCGATGGCACGGTCCAGTGGCCAGGCCGGGGCTATGGTGCGGCACGCCTGGGCGCAGGCGGCTTCCACACGGGTGTCGACAGCGGCCCAGTGACTGGGGCCTCGCTCGATCGTCGGGCCAATCGTCTGGACAACCGCCCCACCAAGCGCCCCACCAAGCTCCCCTTCCTGCGCAGGGGCCGGCGTTCCGGGAGTCCCTTCATCCACTGGTGATTCGATCGATGGCCCGGCTTGGGGGGTGGTGTTCATTTGGAGCTCCTGGAGGCGAATCATGGGGAGGCGACGCGGGTCCAGCGCGTCGGCCACCATTGCAGCGTGGCGCGGGTGACGTATTCGTCGATGTAGAAGCCGGCATAACTTCGGCGTCGCCAGCGGGCGAGCGTCTCAGCCGGCGACTGCATCATCACGAGACAGGCATAGAACAGGGCCATGCCCAGCAGTGCGAGTCCACCGGCGGCGGCATTCGGGGCGTCGTGGACACCCAGCGGCACCAGATGCCCCATGAGCGCGGCGGCACAGAGTGTGAGCACCATCGCAGCGCCGCTCAGCCCACCTCGAATCAGAGCGGGCATCCACGTACCGTCCCCGCGCTGCCCCGGGCCTGGCAGCCACAGCAACGGCGCCCATGCCAGTGCGAGCACGGCACACCACCACCAGGGCCAGGCAGGCGTTTGAAGCAAGGCCGACACCAGCCCCACCACCGCCGCGATCAATGCGCCCGACAGCACCGGGGCCACGACCATGCTCCCCAGCGACGGTGCTGCAGCACGATGCATCTCGCCCCGACGCGTCTCTTCCACCACGCGGGAGGCCATCAGGAAGGCATGTGCCTTGTAGAGGGAATGGCCCAGCAGATGCAGCAACGCGAGGGTGTAGAGCCCCAGGCCGCACTCCATCACCATGAACCCCATCTGCGCCACGGTGGACCAGGCCAGTCGCACCTTGATGCTGATGCGTGTCAGCATCACCAGGCCCGCCAGCACGGCGGTGGCCAGCCCACCGATCACCAGCAGCCAGCGCGCCAGCGGCGCGGCTTCCAGCAAGGGCGCAAACCGGATCAGCACGAAGCCCCCCAGGTTGACCACGCCTGCATGCAAAAGCGCGGAGACCGGCGTTGGCGCTTCCATCACCTGGATCAGCCAGCCATGCATCGGCAACACCGCCGTGCGCAGCAACACTGCCAGCACCAGGCACACAGCGCTGGCCTGGAGCGCCGTGGAGGCCGGTGTGGATGCCAGGTGTGCCCTGAGCAGCGACAGCGATCCCGAGCCCAGTTCGATCCAGCTGATCGAAGCCGCCGCGATGAGCAGCACATCGGCCAGGCGGTCGGCCACCTGCTTCTTGTGCGCCGCCAGCAGGGCAAAGGGGCGATCACCGTAAAAGCACAGCAGACGCTGCAGCACCAGACCCACCGCCGCCCAGGCCCCGATCAACACCAGCCAATGGTCGGCCAGCAGCAGCAGGTGAACGGCGGCCAGCACACCGCACAGGGCTGCTGCATAACGCGCCTGCCCGGCTTCACCTTGCAAATAGCGGGAGGAGAACACACCGATGGCCAGCCCCAGAAGCTGCACCAGCAGGGTGATCCAGGCGCCCGGCAGACTGAAGGCCACCAGCGGCACATGGCGTGCGGCGGCGGCAGGCATGGAGAGCTGCATGATCAGGCTGAGGGCAGCGCAGCCGGTCGCCACCGACGCCAGCCAGCGGAATCGTCGCCACACCGTCGCCGCTGCACGCATGGCGGCCGCTGAATCTGACGAGGCTGCGTGGGACTTCGCGGCGCCCATCGGCCCGGTGATCGCGGCCGCCATGAGCACGGCAGGCAGCAGCGCGCTGATGGCAAGCAAAAGGCTGGGGAAGGTCATCGGATCGCATCCATGTCGGAATGGGCGGCATGGTGCATGCATGAACACGTTCTGTAAAATTCAATGATCAGAATCAAATGATCTGAAAAACAGAATGATCGGTATCGAGCAGCTCAACTTCCGGCATCTCTTCTACTTCTGGCAGGTGGCCAAGACCGGGCATCTGACGCAGGTGGCGAATCAGTTGCATGTGTCCCAGTCCGCGCTGTCCAGCCAGATCCGCCAACTGGAGGACCGCCTCGGTGAGCCCTTGTTCGAGCGCAGCGGGCGCCGCCTGCTGCTGACGGACCAGGGCCAACTGGTGCTGGCCTATGCCGAAAACATCTTCGGCCTGGGGCGTGAACTGCTGGGCCGCATGCAAGGCCATGGTGAAGGCATGGAGCGGCTGCGGGTGGGCAGTGTGGCGACGCTGTCGCGCAACTATCTGGAGAACTGGATCCGGCCTCTGCTGACCGACCCGACGGTCACGCTCTCGCTGGAATCGGGCCAGTTGGGAGAGTTGATGGCGCGCTTGCTGGAACACCATCTCGATGTGGTGCTGGCGAATGAAGCGGTACCGGCCAGCCCTGACCGGCCGCTGCATTGCCGTTTCCTTGGCAGTCAGGCCATTTCGCTGGTGGGCGCGGCCACCGAATGGAGGGGCCGCTCGCTGCGCATGCCGGAAGACCTGGGTGGCATGGAGTTGGCCCTGCCAGGAGCCCGGCACACAGTGCGGGGGCAGTTCGATGCCTTGTGTGTGGCTGCGGGCGTGGCACCGCGCCTGCGCGCGGAAGTGGACGATATGGCCATGCTGCGGCTGGTGGCGCGTGACAGCGGCTGGCTGACGGTCCTGCCCGAGGTGGTGGTCCAGGATGAATTGCGGACCGGGGTGCTGGTCACGGTGGCGCGCTCCACCCAACTGCGGGAGAACTTCTACGCCATCACCACGCTGCACCGGCACCGCATGGAGCGGCTGGAGCGCCTGCTGGCACATGCGCCCATGCTGTCGGAGGGCGTCACCGCAGCCCCCAAGACGTCAGCCCGCAAGGGGCGTCCCCGAGCCCCAGGCGCAGAGGCGGCCTGAGACGGGCCCCGCCTCGCCGGCTGCGCTGCGGCCGCCCCCCTTGCCGATCTGTCCGCCATGCGCCTCTCCCACTTGGGAGAGGCAGGTGATGGCGCCTCACAACACCCTCTCCCTTAGACTCAATTGCGAATAGTTCCTATTGGTGAATTGGGTGTTCATGTCTCAGATTCGTGATTCTTGGGGCGCCTCCGGGGCGCTGCGTCCGGTGGTGTTGGGCGTGTGGGCCGTGCTTGGGGCCGCTCCGGCCTGGGCCGAAGTCGTGGCCCCGGCATCGGCCGCATCCGCCGCATCCGCCCCGAGCCCCGCAGGGACGCCAGAGGCGCCCCGTCCCCTTGCGCGCGTGTTGATCCAGGCCAGTGCCGACGCTTCGAAGGGCGGCCTGACCCGGTCGTTTGCCGGGGGACAGGTGGCGCGTGGGGGGCGGGTGGGATTGCTGGGCAATCAGGACGTCATGAACACACCGTTCAACACCACGTCCTACACCAGTGAATTGATCCAGAACACCCAGGCCCATAGCGTGGGTGACGTGCTTCTGAATGATCCTGGGATTCGTGTGGCGCGAGGCTTCGGAAATTTCCAGGAAAGTTATTTCATCCGTGGATTCATCCTCAATTCCGATAGCGTCGCCTACAACGGCCTTTACGGACTGCTCCCACGTCAATACATCTCTGCCGAGCTGTTTGAGCGGGTGGAAGTGCTGCGGGGCGCGTCGGCCTTTCTCAACGGCGCTACCCCCAACAGCGACGCGATTGGCGGCTCCATCAATCTGCTGCCCAAGCGGGCACCCGTCCAGGCCATCCAGCAATTGACGGTGGGCACGGCCAGTGGCGGACAAACGGTGCTGGCGGTGGATGTCGCCCGGCGTTTTGGACCTGACCAGTCCACCGGTGTCCGCATCAATGTCGCTTCCCGCGCCGGTGACACGGCGGTGGATCGGGAGTCGGTCAACCTGGGCATGGGTTCGATCGGACTGGACTGGCGGGGCCGTGACCTGCGGCTGTCGGCCGACGTCGGTTATCAGGACCACAAGCTCAAACGTACGCGCACCAATGTCACGCTGGGCGCCACGGTCACGGCGGTGCCCAAGGCACCGGACAGTGCGGCGAATTGGGCGCAGCCCTGGAGCTACTCGAATGAACGCGACTGGTTCGGCACGCTGCGTGGCGAAATGGACCTGGATCGCTGGCTGGGCCAGGGCTGGACGGCCTGGTGGGCCGTTGGTGCCCGGTCCAGCGACGAAGCCAATTCCCTCGCCAATCTCACCCTGACCAATGGCGCCACAGGAGCGGGAACCACCTCCCGTTTTGACAACACACGGGAGGACCGTGTCCGGACGGGCGAGGTGGGTCTGCGAGGACTGATTCAGACGGGGCCGGTTCGTCACGAACTCACCGCTGCCCTGAATGTGTTGCGCATCGACAAGCGCGCCGCGTATGGCGTGTCCACCACCAGTGCCAACCCCCGGCTGATTGCCACCGGTCTGTATGACCAGGGGACGGCCCCGCTGCCCGTGCTGATTTCGGTGAACAACCGCCTGGAAGATCCGGCCACCACCGGCATGAGCCGCCTGCGCAGCACGGCGATCGCGGACACGCTGGTGATGCTGGACAAAAGGCTTCGCCTGACCGTGGGGGTCCGGCACCAGTTCCTGGACCTGCGCACCTACGCCTACAACACCGGCGCACCTGCCGCGCCCTACGACCGCAGCCGGACCAGCCCCATGGGAGGGGTGCTGTTCAAGTGGAGCCCATCGGTTTCGGCCTATGCGAACTACATCGAAGCCCTGACACAGGGCGAAACCGCGCCCAGCACCGCGACGGCGGCCATCGGCAAGATGCTGGACCCCTACGTGTCCCGGCAGAAGGAGCTTGGATTCAAGTTCGAGCGGGATCGGCTGGGAGGGGCCTTGGCCTTTTTCACGACCGACAAGCCGCGGGGCGTCGTGACGGACACCAAGGACTTCGTGGCCCAGGGGCAGGATCGCCATCAAGGCGTTGAACTGACCGCGTTTGGTGAGCCGGTGCCCCACCTGAAGCTGCTGGGCGGCCTCACCTGGCTGGACGCCAGGCAGGACAGCACCGGCAGCGCGACGACGGACGGCAAGCGCGTCATCGGCGTGCCGCGTCACATGTTGAACCTGGGAGCGGAATGGGAGATTCCCGGACTGCAGGGCGTCTCCATGGACGCGCGAATCATCGCAACCAGCGGCGTGTATGCGAATGCCACCAACACGCTGGCGGTACCGGGCTGGTCGCGTCTCGATCTTGGCGCCCGTTATCAGTTCGAGGCCGCAGGCCATCTGGTCACGCTACGCGCGCGGGTGGACAACGTAGCGGATCGACGTTATTGGGCCTCGTCGGGGGGCTACCCTGGCAGCGGCTATCTGGTGCTCGGCACCCCGCGATCGTTCAGCCTGAACGCCTCGCTGGACTATTGATCACCCGAGTCGATCGACCATGACCAGCGCCCTTGCCCATACCCGGGCCACGCCGCGTGCCCGCGCCTTCTGGACGGCCGTTCATCGCATGGCCGGCTTGATCACGGCCTTGTTCCTGTTCATGGCGGGCCTGACGGGCGCCATCATTTCCTGGGACCATGAACTGGACGAATGGCTCAACCCGGACCTGTACCGGGTGGCGAGCCGAGCACCTTATCGCCCAGCGGCGGAGATGGCCTCAGCCATCCAGCGCTGGGATTCCCGCGTGGTGCCCACCTACTGGTCGCTGAGCTATGAGGAAGGCCACTCCGCCGTGTTCTTCGTGCGGGCGCTCAAGGACCCCACCACCGGCCGCGTGCCCACTCTGGACTACAACCAGGTCTTTGTGGATCCGGTGACGGCGAAGGTGTTGGGCCGACGGGATTCCCGCGCGGTATCGCTGTCCACGCGCAACCTCATGCCCTTCCTGAGGAAGCTGCACTACACCCTGCATGTGCCACCGTTCCGGGGCAGTGACCGCTGGGGCTACTGGATCATGGGGGGTGTTGCACTGATCTGGCTGTTGGACAGCATGGTGGGGCTGTATCTCACCCTGCCGGCCAGGCCCCGCACGCAGACGTTGACGCCGGGAGTGCGGCGCTTCATGGCCCGGTGGGCACCGGCCTGGAGGATCAAGGCAGGGGCCACCCGTTATCGGCTTCACTTTGATCTGCACCGCGCGGTCGGGCTTTGGATCTGGATCGTTCTCATCGTCCTGGCCTTCACTTCGTTTTCACTGAATCTGAGGCAGGAGGTGTTCTTCCCGATGCTGTCGTTGGTGTCCAAGACAACGCCTCGCCTTGAAAGCCATCTGCCAAAGGCGCCGTTGGGAACAGTGCTTGAAGCGCGGCACGGATTCGAGGCCGTGATGGACACCGCCCGGCAGGAAGCCGCACGCCGGGGCTGGACCACCCCGATGAGCGGCATCTTCTACAACGCCCGCTACGGCTTCTACAACGTGTCCTTCTTCGACCGAAGCGTGGGCGGCGATGCCAGCAACATGAGCCTGTCCAACCTCTACATCGACGGACGGGATCTGCGCGTGCTCACGGCCAATGAGCCTTGGGTGGGAACGGCCGCCGATGTGTTTGCCCAACTGCAGCTGCCGCTGCACTCCGGGCGGATATTCGGGACGGTCGGGCGTGTGGTGATGAGCGTTGTGGGGCTGCTGGTGGCCGGTCTGTCCGTCACCGGCCTGCTGATCTGGTGGCGCAAGCGTGGTGCCCGTCGCGGGGCGTCGCGTCAAAGGACCTCGCGCTTGCGGGCGGCATCCACCTGATGGACGCCTGGACGCTGCGCCGGCTCACCTAGGCGATGCGCTGGCGTGCAAGCGCTCCAGCAATTGTGAAAGATCGCCGGCATCCTCGATCGCTGAGGCGGCCGGTGCGGTCGATGACGTCCCACCGGCCGGATCGTTCGCCGCATGCTCCGGCGCTCCGGCATGACCCAGACGGCCGGTCCGCAGGGCCACGTCGTCCGGCCATTGGTGTTCAATCGACTGCACCGGCGCGCGGGCCAGCGCTTCGAGGTCCCGCATGACCTGCAGTGCCTGGACGATGTGCCGTCGCCGTAACAGCCGCTCAGCGTTGCCCGCCGTTTGCATCACCTCGTCCGCGCCCAAGATCCCCGCCATGGAGCTGAGGACCGCTTCGACAGGCGAATCGTGGATTCGGACGTCAGGCGATTCAGTACGCCAGGCACGAGCGTTGCTGAATGCCGGCATGTTCAGTCTTCAAGTGGCTTGGTGGGAGTTGCTGGCCCGTGCGGCCCTGATTTACTTCGCCCTGTTTCTGATGGTCCGTCTGTCGGGCAAGCGGACGGTGGGCCAGTTCACACCGTTCGACCTGCTGGTGGTCATGCTGTTGAGCGAGGCTGTCAGCAACGGCTTGAGCGGTGGGGATGATTCGGTGGTGGGTGCGTGGATTCTGGCTGCGACGCTGATCCTGATGAACGGCCTGCTCGGTTTCATCAGTTCCCGCAGCAAGCGATTGGAGCGCTTGCTGGATGGGGCGCCGGTGTTGATTGGCCGGGGAGGCCGGTGGTTTCCGGATGTGCTCCGCCGCCACCGGCTGGGGGAAGCTGATATTCAGCAGGCCCTGCGCGAGGCGGACTGCTCCCTGCGGGATATGAAGCTGGCCATTCTGGAGACCGACGGCAGCATCAGCATCCTCAAGCGATGAACAGGCCCTCCGCACTTGCCTGGTCAAGTGTGTGAGCGGTGCCGTATGAATTCCCATATCTCGGAATGGGTGGGTCGCGGACTCGGCGCGTGGGCGAGCCAGTCGAACTTCCCGGTCCCTGTTCCAGAACCCTGTGCTGAAACGCAGTCCCGCTGTGGATTCGAGCGCCTCCCATTCGTATGCACGAGGCAGGCAGGCACTCATCGAAGCGGACTCGCCTCGCAAAGGCAGGGCTCGCGGCGAATGGGGTGACCCTTTCAGCCACTGTGGTTTACCGCTTGCTGACGAAGAGGCATGGTCGTGTGCATCGACCAACGGCCATCTCGCATTGAGACCCAGACCCCAGCCCAGCCACCCCGCCAGCGATCAGCAAGGAGATCCCCATGTTTGCCCACAACAAGCGACTTCAATACACGGTCCGCGTTCGAGAATGCAATCCGGCATTGGCCAATCTGATGCTCGAACAATTCGGAGGCCCTCAGGGCGAACTGGCGGCGGCATGCCGTTATTTCACCCAGGCCCTGGCCGAGGACGATGCGGGCCGCAAGGACATGCTGCTGGACATTGCCACGGAAGAACTCAGCCATCTGGAGGTGATTGGCACCATCGTGGCGATGCTCAACAAGGGCGCCAAGGGCCAGTTGGCGGAAGCCAATGACGCGGAAGCAGACCTCTTCCTGTCTTTGCAGGGTGCCGGCAACGACTCCCATGTCACCCAGGTGCTCTACGGTGGAGGGCCGGCGCTGACCAACTCTGGCGGGCAGCTATGGAATGCCGGCTACATCGACAGCATCGGTGATCCGACGGCCGATCTGCGGTCCAACATCGCCGCCGAAGCCCGCGCCAAGATCGTCTATGAACGACTCATGGCGGTGACGGACGACCCGGGTGTCAAGGAAGCGCTGGGGTTTCTGATGACGCGCGAGATTGCCCATCAGAAGTCCATGGAATGACGACGCCGTATTCAGCTATGTGTCCGACCGCGAGCAGCAGTGCGCCGTGGATGGCGGGGATGGGCAGAGCTCGGTGGAACTGACCGATGCCCAGGACAGCGACGTGAGCGCCATGCGGAGCCGAACGGCCTCTGATCCGTTCAGCCAGCCGGTGACCGGTGTGGAGCTGGGCAGTGGCGCCACGCCTGTGGATGCCGTGAATGCGGCCATGGACAAGCAACCCTGATTCCCATCCCGCTGTCCACCCGTGGGCCCTGTGTCCATGGCAGAGGCACCTCAGACCCAAAATGAAGGAACACCCCATGACAGCCACCAACCCGATCCAGAGCCCGGACGCTCCGACGCCGGTGTCGAGCTCGTCCACTGTGGCCGACCCACCGCGGAGTGACGAGGCCAAGCGCATGGCCAAGCAGGCCCGCGACGCGATCGATAACAACCGGGAGGGCTTTCACCACAAGCCGCTGGACCTTTCACCGGTGGGCAAAGAGACGTTTGACGAGACGGCAGAGGGCGGGACCGAGCCCACGCATGTGCCCTCCACCGGATCGGACCGGCGGCCGTGATGCCTGGGTCTGCCGCTCCTGCATCACCCCGTTGACCTCGGCCCCATAGATCAAGGTGGTGGCGCTGATGTAGAGAAACACCAGCGTGGCCACCACGCCCGCAAAGCTGCCGTAGAGCAGCGCGAGCTTTCCCGCACTGCGCAGCGTGTAGGAGAGCGTGGCCGCGGCCCCCACCCAAAGCGCCGCACCCACCACCGCACCCGGCAGCACGGTGCTGATGCGCTGACGAATGTCTGGCAGCCACCCATACAACAGGGCATACAAGCCCACCAGCACCGCAAACGCCGTACCGTAACGAACACTGTTGCGCAGCCAGAGAGTGTCACGGCCCATGCCGGTGCTCTCCTCCAGCACCTGCCACACATACGGCATCACGATGACGGAGCTGAAGGTGGCCAGAATGCCGCCCCCCACCACCACGGTGAACAGGGTCACCTTGAGCCGGGCGCGCCAGAAAGGCAGTCCTCGTTCGATGCCGTAGGAGCGGTTGAGTGCGGTGCGGACGGCCTGCATGCCGGACGAGGCGGTCCACAGCGTGACAAACAGTCCGATCGCCAGCAGGGCCTGACTGCGTTGCGCCAGCACCTGATTGATCACCGGTTGCATGGCGCTGCGCACCAGGGGCGGGGCGTAGTCCACCACCCGTGTGACCAGCGCCGCTGCATCGCCAGGGGCGCCGATGAAGGCCGCGCCTGCGGACAGCAGCAACAGCAACGGAAACATCGCCAGCACCGTTGAAAACGCCATGCTGCCCGCCTGATTCGCGCTCTGGTGCAGCACATAGTTCCGCACGGCCAGAAGCAGCACACCCAGCACCGGAGTACGGAATGCTGTGGCCGACAGATGACGCAGGACCGTGGCAGTGGACGACATATGGGGAACCCCGGAGTGGATCCGGCAGGAGCAACCCGCATGCCGACCCTGTTGAATGACCCAGAGCGCTTGACGACGGCCACCGCCCGCGTGCGGCAGGAGCCCGGCGCTGCGACGGACCGCGCGATACTTGGCGGCATGGATCCGACAGCGCCCACACCTTCCGCAGAGCCGCCTTCTCCGCCACCGACGTCTACGGCATCAAGTTCGGTCGCGTCGTCTACCTCCCCCTCGTCTGCTGCTGCATCGACTTCGCGGCCTGTCATGACGCCCCCTCTTGATACGGCCTCTCCCTCGTCCCGACATGCCGAGGCGGAGCCCGACATCCTCGCCTCGATGCGGGAAGACCTGACCGATTGGCGGCAGTGGATGGCTCGCGCCGTGGTGCTGCTGTACGCCGTGTTGGCCGGTCTGGCGGTGGTGTTGTTCACCTGGGTGAGTGATGGGGCCATTGATGGGTTCGATCATCTGCGCCGCTGGTCCCCGTGGGCCCCGCTGGTCTGGACGCCGTGCTGCACCGCCTTGCTGGTGTGGCTCACGCGACGATTCGCGCCTGGAGCCGCAGGGTCCGGCATTCCGCAGGTGATGGCCGCGCTGGCCCCGCAGGTGACACCGGAACACCGAGGCCTGTTTGTGTCCCTGCGCCTGAGTGCCGAGAAACTGCTGCTCGTCTCCGGCGGCTTGCTGGGCGGGCTGGCCATTGGCCGGGAGGGGCCGTCGGTGCAGATTGCCGCCGGTGTGATGCAACACGCTCAGCGATGGCTGCCCCAGCGTTCACCGCTGCATCACGACGGGCTGCTGGTGGCCGGTGGTGCCGCTGGCATCGCGGCCGCCTTCAATGCCCCCTTGGCGGGTGTGATGTTCGCCATCGAGGAAATGACGCGCAAGATCGAGCAGCGCACCAGTGGCCTGCTGATTGCGGCCATCGTCCTGGCGGGGCTGGTGGCGGTGTCGGTCTTCGGCAACGCCAGCTACTTCGGCCGCCTGCGCGTGGAGCCTCTGACCTGGGCGCATCTGTGGCCAGGCCTGCTCACGGCCGTGGCCTGTGGCTTGATGGGTGGGGTGTTTTCCCGCTTGCTGCAGCGCAGCCTGCTGGGCGGTCAGGACCGTTTCAGCCGCTGGCGCGCGCGTTATCCGGTGCGTTTTGCCTTTGCCTGCGGCCTGGTCATTGCCGTGATGGGCTGGGTGAGCCACGGTGCTACCGACGGCAGCGGCTACAGCTACACCCGTCGTCTCGTGGAGGGCGAGCTGGACCTGCCGGTGCTCTATGTCACCTTGCGCATCGTGGCCACCTGGCTGGCGGTGTGGTCCGGTGTGCCGGGGGGCATCTTTGCGCCGTCGCTGGCCATTGGTGCGGGCATCGGCAGCGACATCGCCCAGCTGGCGGGGCCGGATCAAGGCGCGGCGGTGATGATTGCCATCGGCATGACGGCCTTTCTCGCCGCCGTGACCCAGGCGCCCATCACCGCGTTCATCATCGTCATGGAAATGGTGGATGGCCACGCCATGGTGCTGAGCCTCATGGCAGCGGCCCTGCTGGCCAGCCTGATGTCGCGCTGGATCAGCGTGCCCATCTATCACCGGCTGGCGCAGGCGCAGTTGCGCAGGTTGCCGGATCAGCCGGCCCCAACTCCCGGTGCCGCCGCCACCTCAGCCAGCAGTTCGGCCACCAACGCCTCATAGGTGCGCAGCGGATGGCCGATGTTGGCTGGCCAGCCCGAAGGTGAAGGCATTTGTGGGCTTCATGGCGTCGCGCCCAAGGCCTCTAGAGCGCCACCTGTGGCCCCTTCGCCCGCATGCCGGGCCAGGCCTTCCACCAATGCCTCAAACACCACCCGGCAGCGTGGGCTGCTGCGCAGGTCTTCATGCATGGTGATCCAGGTGTCCAACGGGATGCTGATCTGGGTCTCCAACACGCGACGCAGGGCCGGGTCACGGCGGGCGAGTGTGACCTGGCACAGACCCAGGCCAGCCCCGGCGCGGATCAGGGCCAGTTGCGCCAGGTCGCTGTCCGCCCGCAGCGCAAAGCGTTCCCGTTCCAGCACCGGGAAGCGCCGCGCCAGTTCCCGGATGTAGGGCACCGACTGGTCATAACCGATGAGGGTGTGGCGGCCGTCCGCCAGGTCCTCCAGGGACTGTGGCGTTCCGACGGTCTCCAGATACCGTTCGTGGGCATGCAGGCCCACCTCGATGCAGCCCACCCGCCGCGCAATCAGCGCCTCCTGCCGGGGTTGTGTCATGCGGATGGCCACGTCCGCCTCCCGGCGCAGCAGATCCTGGACGCGGTTGCTGATGACCAGTTCCACCACCAGGGCCGGATGCTGAGCCCTCAACTGCGTCAGCAGTGGCGGCAGCACCTCCACCCCCACCATCTCGCTGGCCGTCACTCTCACCACACCCCGCACGCCGTCTCCATGGCTGCGGGCGGCCCGTTCCATGGCGGCGGCCGTGCTGTCCATGGCCTCGGCAAACGGGCGCAGGGCCTGCGCCGCTTCGGTGGGCGCCAGGCCGGCCGGCGTGCGAATGAACAGCGCATGCCCGGTCTGCGCTTCCAGGGCGGTGACATGCCGCCCCACGGTGGGCTGGGTCAAATCCAGCACCCGTGCGGCTTTTGAGAGCGATCCCTCCCGAAGGACGGCCAGGAAGGAGCGATACCACTCCCATGCAATGGTGGAGGTCATACGTAAATGTATAGCCGCCTGTCGAAGTTCGGTAATTTTCAATCAAGAGCTGGCTCCGCAGAATCCGTTGCATCCCACCCCGACATCCAGGAGCAGCGCCATGAACACCGCCTTCAGCACTTCTTACACCCCTTATTCCGCTGTCACGGGCTCTTCTGCCCCCGCCCGCACCGTGCTGGTCCTCGGCGCCACCGGCGGCATCGGCGGCGCCGTGGCCCGTTCACTGCGCGATGCCGGTTGGACGGTGAAGGCGCTGCGCCGCGGCCTGGAGGTTCCGCAAGTCGTGCGGGACGGTATGCAGTGGCTGAACGGCGATGCCATGCAGCGGGACGATGTGATGGCCGCCGCGCAGGGATGCTCGGTGATCGTGCATGCGGTGAATCCCCCCGGGTACCGCCGCTGGAGCGAGCTGGTGCTGCCCATGCTGGACAACACCCTGGCCGCCGCGACCGAACAGCGGGCCACGGTGGTGCTGCCCGGCACCGTCTACAACTTCGGCCCGGACAGCCTGCCGCGTCCGCATGAGTTGTCGCCGCAACAGCCCGTCACCCGCAAAGGCGCCATCCGTGTGGAGATGGAGCGTCGCCTGCGCCAGGGAGTGGGGCAGGGCGCCTTCCGCGTCATTGTGTTGCGGGCCGGGGACTTTTTCGGTCCTGGCGCTGCCAACAACTGGTTCTCCCAGGGGCTGGTGACCGCCGGGCAGCCGGTGCGCAAGGTCCAGCAACCCGGGCGCAGCGGGGTGGGCCATCAATGGGCCTACCTGCCCGACGTGGCGGAGACGATGAAGCGGCTGATCGAGCGCCGCCAGGAGTGGCCGGCTTTTGCGCCTTTCCACTTCGAAGGCCACTGGGATGCGGATGGCCGGCAGATGGTGGACGCCATCCGCCGCGTGGTGCTGCGCCGCACGGGCGAGACGCCACGCATCGTGGCGTTTCCCTGGTGGGCGGTCACGCTGGGCTCGCCCCTGGTGCCGCTGTTCCGCGAACTGGCCGAGATGCGCTACCTGTGGCGCGTGCCGCTGCACATGAACAGCCACAGGCTCACCCAGGCCCTGGGCGCGCAAGGGGTGCCTCACACCGACTGGGACCTCGCGGTGGAGCGCACCTTGGTGGGCATCGGCTGTCTCCCCTCCGCTGCCGATGGCGCCCCTGCCGCAAATATCACCGCGAACGGCATGTCGCCGCCGGCCACGGCCCGGAAAGCCGCGACAATTGCGCATGACCCGCATTGAATCCTCCGGCCCTGTGGCGCCGGCACCGTCGTCCGCCGCAGCCTCCGCCCCTGCGGCGGACGACGCCTCCTCGTTTGCCCGACTGCCTCTGCCGCCTGCCATGCAGGCCACTCTGCAGCAGCTCGGGTATCTGACGATGACCCCCATCCAGGCGGCCAGCCTGCCCCTCTCGCTGGCCGGCCGTGACCTGATTGCCCAGGCCAAGACCGGCAGCGGCAAGACAGCCGCCTTCACCCTGCCGCTGCTCGCCAATCTGAATCCGCGTCGTTTTGCCGTGCAGGCGCTGGTGCTGTGCCCCACGCGTGAGCTGGCCGATCAGGTCACACAGGAGATTCGTCGCCTGGCGCGCGCCGAAGACAACATCAAGACACTCACCTTGTGCGGGGGCACTCCCATCCGCAATCAGCTCGCCAGCCTTTCCCATGGCGCCCACATCGTGGTGGGCACACCGGGCCGCATCCTGGACCACCTGTCGCGCGACACCTTGTCGCTGGAGGCGCTGAACACCTTGGTGCTGGACGAAGCCGACCGCATGCTGGACATGGGCTTCGCCGAAGATATCGCCCAGGTGGTGCAGGCCTGCCCCAAGGCGCGCCAGACCCTGCTGTTTTCTGCCACGTATCCGGACGGTGTGGCCTCACTGGCGGCGCGCTTCATGCGCGAGCCGCAGGAGGTCAAGCTCACTGAGCGGCATGCCGCCAGCAAGATTCGTCAACGCTTCTACGAGGTGGAGGAGGCGCAACGCCTGCATGCGGTGGGCTTGCTGCTGAATCACTTCCGTCCGTCCAGCACGCTGGCCTTCTGCAACACCAAGCAGCAGTGCCGGGATCTGGTGTCGGTGCTGCAGGCGCAAGGCATGGCCGCGCTGGAACTGCATGGCGACCTGGACCAGCGCGAGCGAGACCAGGTGCTGGTGCAATTTGCCCATCGCAGTTGCAGCGTGCTGGTGGCCACCGACGTTGCGGCTCGTGGCCTGGACATTGCGCAACTGGAAGCCGTGATCAACGTCGACATCACGCCCGACCCCGAAGTGCATGTGCATCGTGTGGGACGAACGGGGCGTGCGGATGAAGACGGTTGGGCCTTCAGCCTGGCCAGCATGGACGAGATGGGCCGCGTCGGCCGCATTGAGCAATTGCAGGGCACACCCAGCGTGTGGCATCCGCTGTCGGAGCTGACCGACCAGGGCGGTGGCCTGCCGCTGCAACCACCGATGGTGACGCTGCAGATCCTGGGGGGACGCAAGGAAAAGATCCGTCCGGGGGATGTGCTGGGTGCGCTGACCAAGGATCTGGGCCTGGAGGGCCACCTGATCGGCAAGATCAATGTGAATGAGTTTTCCACCTACGTGGCGGTGGACCGCAGCGTGGCGGACCAGGCCCTGCGCGGCCTGAATGCCGGCAAGGTGAAGGGACGTTCGGTGAAGGTGCGTCGTCTGTGAGCACCTTTGCTTCCCTGGGCCTGTCGCCCCGATTGCAGCAAGCTGCGCAAGAGCTCGGCTTTGACGAGCCCACCCCCATTCAAGCCGCAGCGCTGGGGCCGGCACTGGCCGGGCAGGACCTGCAGGCGAGCGCCGAAACCGGGTCCGGCAAGACGGCCGCCTATGCCTTCCCCTTGATGCAGCAGATCGATGCGGGGCCCCGTCCGGCCCTGCGTCGCACACGCGCGCTGGTGCTGGTGCCCACGCGGGAGCTGGCGGTGCAGGTGGGCGAATTGCTGCGCCAGCTGTCGCCCTACCTGGCCGAACCCGTGAAGGTGGCGGTGCTGTTCGGCGGCGTGTCGATCAACCCGCAGTTGATGGCGCTGCGCGGCGGCGCCGAGGTGGTGGTGGCCACGCCAGGCCGCCTGCTTGATGTGGTGGACCACAACGGCCTGAAACTCTCCGAGCTGAGCACCCTGGTGCTGGATGAGGCCGACCGCTTGCTGGATGGTGCATTCGCGGACGAAGTGCAGCGGGTGTTGTCGCTGCTGCCGGGTCGCCGCCAGACGCTGCTGTTCTCGGCCACCTTTGCCGAGACGGTTCAGCAGTGGGCCGATCAACTGCTGCGTCAGCCGGTCCGCATCGAGATTGCCCAGGCCCCGGTGGCCGAGGCCCGGATCGAGGAGCGCGCGATTCAGGTCGATGAGGCGCGCCGGACGCCGCTGCTGCGTCATCTGATCGAACAGGGCCAATGGTCACGCGTGCTGGTGTTTGTCGCCACCCGATATGCCTGCGACCATGTGGCGGACAAACTGCGCCGGGCCGGCATCGAAGCCGCCGCCTTCCATGGCGACGCCAGCCAGGGCGCACGGATGCGGACCTTGTCCGAGTTCAAGTCCGGCCGGCTCAAGGTGCTGGTGGCCACCGATCTGGGCGGGCGTGGCATCGACATCGCCCGGCTGCCGGTGGTGGTCAATTACGACCTTCCTCGCTCGGCGGTGGACTACGTGCACCGCATCGGCCGGACCGGCCGCGCGGGCGAAACCGGCTTGGCGGTCAGTTTCCTCGGCGAAAGTGCGGAATCGCACTTCCGCCTGATCGAAAAGCGGCAAGGGCGCCGGGTGCCGCGGGAGCAGGTGCAGGGCTTTGAGCCGACACAGGCCCCGGTTGCGGTGGTGGCGGACCCCCACGGCGGTGTCAAAGGGCGACGCCCCAGCAAGAAGGACAAGCTGAGAGCCGCTGCGGCGGGCCATACGGCGGCCCCTATGGCGGCGCATTCGGTGGCCCATTCGGTGGCCCATCCGGCGGGCCATCCGGCGGCCACGGCCGCGACGAGTGCCGCGATGGATGCCGCTACAACTGCTTCCACCCCTGCCGTGACCACTGCGGCCATCACAGCCACGGCCACGGCAGCAAGAGCGACGAACAAAAAGGCCGATCCGGGCGCCCAGTGAACACGGGGCGGCTCGCGGCACCGAGCCTAGAGACTCTTCCCGTGGCGGGCTTCACGATCGGGCTGCGATACTGCATCGCAGCCCCTCCTTACCGTCCACTGCCCGCCCACCCCAATGACCGACGACGCACGCCTATCGCCCGCGCTGCCCCAGGCGCCGTCGTTTCCCGCAGGCAGCCCGCTGGCCCATGCGCTCCTGCGCCAGACGGACTGGGCGTCCACGCCGCTGGGCCCCCCGGGCCAATGGCCCCAGCCGCTCACCAGCGCCGTCGCGATGGTGATGGACTCGGTCCTGCCCATGTGGCTCGCCTGGGGGCCTGAGCTGACGATGGTCTACAACGAGGCCTATGTCGAGATGCTGGGGGGCAAGCATCCTGCTGCCATGGGGGCCCCGCTGGAGAAGGTCTGGTCCGAGGTGTGGCCGGAGGTGAGCGACCTGATCACAAGCGCCTTGAATGGGCGTGCGGTGTACTGCGAAGACCTCCCGCTGATGGCCAACCGCAAGGGGCAGGAGGAGCCGGCCTGGTTCACTTTCTCCTACACCCCGCTGCGCGACGAAGCGGGTGAGATCCAGGGCCTGATCTGCACCGTATGGGAGACCACCCAGAAGGTGCTTCAACTGCGGCGCCTGGACGACAGCGAGCGACAGTTCCAGACGCTGTTTGAGCGCATCGACGAAGGTTTCTGTGTCATCGAGTTCATCGATGGCCCCCACGGCCCGCTGAGCGACTATGTCCATGTGCTGGCCAATCCCGCTTATGCCGCCAATGCCGGTATTCCCAATGTGGTCGGCCAGAAGGTACGGGACATGGTGCCGGCCGAGGCCGAAGGCTGGGTGGAGATCTATCGCAATGTGCTGCTCACCGGCGTGCCGGTGCGGTTTGAACGTGAGCTGGAGCGCACCGGTCGTTATCTGGAACTGGCGGCCTTCAGGGTGGAACCGGTGGAGCGCAAGCAGGTGGCGGTGCTGTTCCAGGACGTGACCCAGCGCCACCGGTCCGAGCGGGCACTGCGCGAGTTGAACGACACGCTCGAGCGCCGCGTGCAGGAAGAACTGGAACATCGCATGCGGACCGAAGAGGCGCTGCGCCAGTCCCAGAAGATGGAAGCGGTCGGCCAATTGACCGGCGGCATTGCCCATGACTTCAACAACATGCTGGCCGTGGTGGTCAGCTCGCTGGACCTGCTGGCGCGCAAATACCTGAAGGACGACGCGCTGGCCATGCGCTATGTCGATTCCGCCCGCAACGCCACGCGGCGTGCGGCGCAGCTGACCCAGCGCCTGCTGGCGTTCTCGCGCCAGCAACCGCTACGGCCCGAGGCGCTGAATGCCAACCGGCTGGTGGCGGGCATGTCCGACCTGCTGCGCCATTCGATGGGCGGCGCCATCGAGCTGGAAACGGTCCTGGGTGGTGGGCTGTGGCGCACCCATGCCGACCCCAACCAGTTGGAAAACGCGATTCTCAACCTCTCGGTCAATGCGCGCGATGCAATGCCCGACGGTGGCCGTCTGACCATTGAAACGGCCAATGCCCATCTGGACGAACGGTATGCCTCGGAGCAGGTCGGCGTCTCCCCCGGTCAATACGTGATGGTGGCGGTGAGCGACACCGGCAGTGGCATGACCCAGGAAGTGATGAGCCGCGCCTTTGATCCTTTCTTCACCACCAAGGAGGTCGGGCGCGGCACGGGTCTGGGGCTGAGCCAGGTTTATGGTTTCGTCAAGCAGTCCGGGGGCCATGTGCGGATCTATTCCGAGCTGGCGCAAGGGACCACGGTGAAGATCTACCTGCCACGGCTGTTGAATGCGCCGGAGGACGACCCGGTGCCCACCGCCTCCATGCCGATGCCGCTGAGCGACGGCCAGGAAACGATTCTGGTGGTGGAGGATGAAGAGTCGGTGCGCCGCTCGTCGGTGGAGGCCTTGAGCGAACTGGGTTACCGCGTGCTGGAAGCCAATGGAGGCGAGTTGGCGCTGAAGCTGATTGATGCCCACCCGGACATCGCGCTGGTGTTTGCCGACGTGGTGATGCCGGGCATGAACGGCCGCAAGCTGGCGGATGAGGTGCGCAAGCGCCGACCGGCGCTGAAGGTGCTGTTCACGACGGGCTATACCCGCAACGCCGTGGTGCACAACGGCGTGCTGGACGCCGGTGTGGAACTGCTGGGCAAGCCCTTCACCCTGGACGAACTCGCGGCCCGCGTGCGGGCCGTGCTGGACAAGCCGGAATGACGGATCGGGCCGTCTAGGTTCAGTTGGACTCCTTGAGGCCCTGGGCCTGGTCGGCAGGGCCGGGGGCAGTCTTGCGCTGCGCCTTCTCCTGCTTTTTCTTCTGCTTGGCGAGCTCGCGCTGGCGTTTCTCGTACTGATAGTTGGGTTTGGTGGCCATCGCGGTGTCCTCCGTGAGTGTGGGGTGTGCGTGGGGTGCCACTGCTGACCCATAGTAGCCTACGACGCGGCTCCCACCTAGGGCGCGCCGCAAAACAGCAGCACCTTGCACAGGTGAAACGAGCGGGCGAGAGCCGTATCGGTCAAACTCCCACGAGATCGTGCAGCTGATGCGCCTCCGTGGGGGCAGGCACTTCCCATTTGCGCAGCATCCCCAGCAGCGTCTTGTTTGAGAGCGACGTGTCTCGACGATGGTTGCGGCTCAGCAGTTCCTCGCGGGGGCGCTCCAGGTAAACAATCTCCACTTCCGCCTGATAGGCATACAGCAGGTCCAGCGTCCGGTCGCGCATGGACTGGCTCAGGTGGGTGGCGTTCCAGACAAAGGGCGTGTGGGCCCGCAGCAAGGCTTTGGCCTTGTCCACCGCGGCATGGGCCACCATGCCCTCGTTCTGGCCATGGCGCAGGCCCAGTTCGGCCCGTGCATCATCAAAGGACACCACTGGCCAGCCGCGACGGTGCGCGGCCACCCAGGTGTCCTTGCCAGAGGCGGGCAGACCACACATCACCGTGACCTTCGCCCCCGGCTCCTGGAAGAGTGGGTAGTCCGGATGCACATCGGCGCCACGGAAATAGCTGACGCGGGTGTGTGCATCGGCAAATGCCCGGGGCTGACCATAGCAGCCATCCTCCCGCGCAAGTTCCCGGAACAACTCGATGTTGTCCAGCACCCGGGCCTGGTCCTCGCAGAGGCGGCCGCGCATGTCGGCCTCCGCCAGAGCGGCCAGCAAGGGAATGCTCAAGGCGCACGAGAGCCGCCGCACCACCCACTCCGGCGGACGTCCGCTGCGCAGGTCGGCCATCACGAAGAAGGGCAACTGGTGCGCCGCGATCATTCGGCACACGGCCTCCCGCTGGTCAAACGGCATGCCGCTCTCCCACAACAGGCCGCGTGCATCCACCGCACCCATGCGGGAATGGCCGGGCTGGCCGATGGCGCCCGTCACCGGGTCGATCACCGTGGTGGCGTGTTTGGAGACGTCGTGCAGCAAAGCGGCGAAAAAAAGTGTCTGCCTGTCCGTGAGCGAGGCGGTCTGGTAATCCGGCAGCGTCAGCAGGGCCTCCACCACCATCCGGGTATGGGTCCACACATCGCCTTCACCGTGATGGCGAGGGTCCTGCGGGGTGGTTTGTGCCAGCTTCAGCACCGGGAAGGCATCGAGGCAGGCCAGGTAGTCGGGCGATTGCCCGGCGGCGGGCACCAGGGCCTGCAGTTGTTTCCATGTCCACATGGGGTTCTCCTTGAAGCCCACCGCTCAGCTGCGATGGGCCTTGTTGGGGGGAAGACCCCGAACGGCTGACTTCAGCGCCTCCAGCGAGGTCAGCGTGACCAGACCGAGGTCGCGCCAGTTCAGCGTCGGCACTTCATGAAAGACATCGACACCGGCGGCCAGCTGATTCGGCAACAGGGGCCGCTGGGTGTGATGGTCTCCCGCCTCCAGGATCGTCTGGGTGAAAGACGGCCTCACCAGCTTGTAGCGGGCCCGCACCTGATGGGCGTCTTCCACCTTCAGATAAAGGCCCTCGGATTGATCCGCCTTGTCGGTCTGCTGCCAGGCCAGCGGCAGTGCCAGGCCTTCGCGCCGCACCGCGTCTTCAAAGGCAGGACGCCACTGTGCAGACTTCGCCAGCGACGGACGCACCAGCGACCACAGCCACTGCGGCTGCGTTGGCATCGGCCCCTCATACAACACCGGCACCGACAGGATCGGCGACCCGGCCAGCAGCGCATGCCGACGAGGCGTGGAGAGGAACACCCCCTCATGGCGGTCGTACACATCGAACTCATGCAACCAATGCGGCAGCCGGTCATACCAGATGCTGTGCTTGGCATAGAGCCATTCCCCATACATCACATAGCGGTCTTCCAGCCGTTCCAGCAGCCGCGCCTCATGGGCGGCTGCAAACACCTTGAAGAGATTGAACTGGCGTTCGCCCAACCCACCGGACAGATAGTGCCCGCGAGATTGCAGCAGCAGATCGCCGCCTTCTGAAAAGGAGAGACCGGCATTGGCGCCATCGAGTTTTTCCTCGATGACGACATGGCAGTCGGCCAGCGCGGCCAGCGGCGTCTGGTCGTGGGCCGAGTCATCGGCTTGCAGGCGACTGCCCGCGAGGTGCGCGGTGCGGGGATACCGCAACAGCGGCAAGGAGTGCAGATTCATCGTCGTTGCATGCCGCATTCTTGGCGCAGGCATGCCCATTCCGGAGAAAGGAACCGACGAACGTGAAACGGCGCGGACAGGTCACCACCGCAGGTGATGCACACCAGCGGTGAAGTCGCGGGAGAGGGAAGCGGGAGATTCGGGCTCCGTCGGCTTCATGGCAAGCGTCCGGAGAGCAGGAACCCGTGCCGCAGCCTTCATGGGCGCAGACGGCGCCGACACGATGGCTGCCAGAGAGGGCAGTCGTCGGCTGTTAGCGAGTGACGGACATGCGGGGCACGGTGGGCTCCAGATGAGACAGAGGTTGGAAAGGCCGCGATTCTTTCACTGCGCGGCGGGCGCCGTCAATGCCCCAGAAGCAAGGCCGGCGCTGTGTCCCACAAGGGTGGGGGCCGTTTCAGGGTCCGGCTCATGGGCGCCAGTTGCAACGTGTGGTGGGAGAGCCAGGCGTCCAACTCACCGGCCGACCAGACCAGGAATTCCTGGCAACGGGCTGCAGCAATGGCATCGCCGGGCACCAGGGCGGTGGCGGGATGGCACATCAGCAGATCACCGTCCCGGGCGGCGGCGAGCCAGCCTTGCAGATGCCTTTGGTAATCGGTGGTATTGCCCCGGAAGTCGTAGACGCCCAGCAGCCGTCGGTTGAACGCAAAGTCCAGGGCCGCCGCGTCGCGCTCCAGCCCGCGTCGGCCCAGGGTGTTGATGACCCAGGGCTTGAACCCCCGGCCCCCATGGCGGGTGGACCGCAACCAGGGGTGGTGGGCCGGATAACGGTCTGCCAGCACCGTGAGCAAGGCATCCCGCACACCAGGGAACTGATGCACATGCTGGTGGCCGTCCACAAAGGCCGGCATGCGGCCCAGGGTCTGTTCGAAGGCGTCGAGTTGCGCATGCACCTCACGATGCAGTGCCGGGACCCGACGGGGCCCGTGCAGCAGCCACCATCCCAGGCCCTTCGCCGGCACGGTCAGCGGATATTCGGTGAGGTCCAGGTGCAGCCCCACGTCGATGTCGGTGGCGTCCAGTCGGCTCAGGTCCGTGGCGCCCGCCTGCCAGGCCGGTGCGCCCACCATGGCGCTGGTGGCATGCAGGCGGCCTTGGGCCGCCAGTCGCAGCACGGCTTCGTTCACCGCCGGATGCAGGCCGAAATCGTCGGCACAGACACACAGGCGAGGCAGGACCCGTGTCACCAGCGCTTCGATCATGGTGGCGGCGGCGTTCATCCTGCGATGGGGCAGTGGAGCTGCGCCGGGGTGATGCGCCACAGGGACAGGCCGCGCCGGGTGGACACCGGCACGATGGGGGCCAGCCAGGGATGGGCCGGCACATCGCGGGTGGAGGCCACCACCCAGGACACCGGCGCCTTGCACAGGGCTTGTGTCACGGCGGCTTCGTCAATCAGATGCGGGGTGCGGCCACCCGCCGCAAAGTACCGGGTCTCGGCCAGTTCCTTGCGCCAGTTGTCTCGGTCCATGAGGTCGGATCGGTTCCAGTCGCTCTGCACCCAGACCGGCGATTCCAGGCCTGCATAAAGCGGCAGGTCGTAGTCGAACCGGTTGAGCATGTACACCGGTTCGCCGCTGTGGCGCAGCTGGCGCAGCTCCAGCGCCAGCGCGCGCGTGCTGCGCAGGGGCGATACGGTGAGGGTCACCACGGCCGCCACACTCACACCGGCCGACAGCAACAGGCTCGCCCAGGCCCACATCCGCATGCGACGCGGCGCCGGTTGCAGCCGGTGCCAGGCCAGTGCCACCAGCGCCGCCAACGGTGGCACGGCGGGCAGGATGTAGCCCACCAGCTTCGACTGCGGCAGCGAGAAGAACACCACCACCACCACCAGCCACACCACCATCAGTGCCGTGATGCCGTCCGGGTCGCTGCCTTCGCCCTGGCGGGTACCGAGATGGCCCAGGACCAGCCACGGAAGGGCCGGCAGAGAGGCCACCAGCAGCACCGCCGGGAAGAACCAGAACGGCATGGCATTGTTGAAGCCGCCGCCGGAGAAGCGTTCGAAGTGCTGCACCACAAAAAAGAAGTGCAGGAACTCCGGGAAGCGCATCTGCATGACGAGGTACCAGGGGGCGGCGACCGCAGCCATCAGCAGCAGGCCCGGGGGCCAGAACAGGATGGGCAGATCACGCCAACGACGCCGCCAGCCCAGCCAGATCACCACGATCAAGCCCGGCAGCACCAAGCCGATCAGCCCTTTGGCCAGCATGCCCACCCCGGCCATGCCATGGGCGGCCAGCAACAGGCCCCGCCAGGGCTGGCCCTGTGCGCGGCGCAGCAGCGCATCGGCCGCCAGGCAGACCGTGGCGGTGACACAGCCCGCCACCAGCATGTCCAGATTGGCGTACTGGCTCCCGAGAAAGGTCAGCGGCATGACCAGCAGCACCAGCCAGGCGACCTTCGCCACGCCCGGCGCCGCCCAGTGGCGCAGCAGCATCCACAACGACATCGCCGCCAGCCAACCGCCAGACAGTGCTGCGGCGCGGGCGGCCAGCGCGGTCGGACCCAGCAGGCGCATCGCCGCTTCGGTGATCCAGTAGAAGAGCGGGGGCTTGTGGAAGAAGGGCTCGCCGTTGAGCGTGGGCACCAGCCAGTGACCGCTGCGCAGCGCTTCCCAGGCCACACCGGCATAGCGGCCCTCGTCGGGCAGCTCCAGCGGCCGCAGCCCGGCGCTCCAGGCCAGCCAGATCCCGGCCAACAGGGCCACCCGGACCCATTCCCGGCGGGTGAGCGCCGGCATGTTGATCGCTGCGCGCATCAATGCCCCTGTGCCGCGACGGCGGGCTGCACCTGCGACGAACCGACGGTGGCCGAGAGCCCGTGCCCCCACTGGTCCTTCACCAGGTAAAGCGGACGGCCCTTCACTTCTTCAAAGATGCGCCCCACGTATTCACCGACGATGCCCAGTGACACCAGTTGCAGCCCGCAGAACAGCATCAGGCTGACCACGATGGTGGTCCAGCCGCTGACCTTGTGACCGTACAGCAGGTACATGGCCGTCAGGTAGGCCCCATACAGCAGGGCGGGCAGGGCCAGCAGCATCCCGCAGGCGCTGACCGCGCGCAGGGGCCAGTTGGTGAACGCAGTGAGCCCATCGAGCGCGAGCTGTGCCAGGCGCAACGGACGGAACTTGCTCTGCCCATGGGCGCGAGCGGCCGGTTGATAGGGGAGCGCCAGGGTGTTGAAACCGACCCAGGCATACAGGCCCTTCATGAAGCGATTGCGCTCCGGCAGGGCCAACAGCGCATCCACCACGCGGCGGTCCATCAAGCGGAAGTCGCCGGCATCGGCGGGCACTTCAAAACGAGCGCCGCGGTTGAGCAGGCCGTAGAACAGCCGGCTGCCCCAGCGTTTGAAGCCCGGTTCGTCCTGGCGGGACGTGCGGACCGCATAGACCATGTCGGCCCCATGGCGCCATGCATCCAGGAATTGGGGAATCAGGGCGGGGTCGTGCTGCAGATCCGCGTCCATCATCATCACCACATCGCCGCGGGCCTGGACCAGCCCGGCGCTGAGCGCGGCCTCCTTGCCGAAATTGCGGGACAGCTGCAACACCTTCAGCCCGCTCAGGCGCGGCAGCGCGGCCAGCTGGCGCAAGACGGCGGCGCTGTCGTCGCGGCTGCCGTCGTCCACCACCAGGATCTCCCAGGCGCTCGCCTGCATGCGCAGCACGTCGCTCAGACGCGGCAGCAGCTCACGCAGGCTCTCCGCTTCATTGAAGCTGGGCACGATGCAGGAGACGGTCGGCAGGCACTCGCGCCCCGGCGCGTGCATCACCGGGGCCATTGCAGCCGCCCCTGCAACCGAAGACAGGAAGGAGCCGCTGAGCGCATCGGACGGACGGAAGTGGCCCGGGGGCAGAAAGGTGTCCATGCCGCGATGGTGGCCACCGAAGCTGAAACGGCACTGAAGAAAGCTGTCGCGGAGCTGTCACGTGGCTTGCAGGGCCCTGCGGTGCCCGAGCGAGGGAAGGGCGCGCTGCAGAGGGATGAAGCAGGGGTGATAACCTGCCAGCAGCGCCATACAGGTGGGTCCGTTTTGTCTTCCTTGCAGTCCTCTTCTCCCGTTCTTGCCAAGCTCTGGCGTTGGCTGCGTCGGCTACTGAAGCTGATGCTCACCCTGGTGCTGACCCTCGTCGTCTTGGTCGCTCTGCTGGCGGTCTGGTCGGTGCTGGTCGAACCCCGATGGGTCGCGAAACGCACCTTTGACGTGCCCGTGCCCGGGTGGCAGGGACCGGCGGGGCTGAAGGTGGTGGTGGCGTCGGACTGGCACATCGCCCAGCAGGCGAGGCATGTGATGACCGTGCAGCGCGCCGCCGCCATCGTGCGGGACATCAATGCCACCGAGCCGGATGTCGTGTTGTTGCCGGGAGACTTCATTTTTGGCCGCGGGGAGGACGGCACCACCGCCGGGCAGATTGCCTCGGTGCTGGGCCAGCTCAAGGCCCGCCATGGCGTTTATGCGGTGCTGGGCAACCACGACTGGTGGACCAACGGCCCGAAGTTGACGGAGGCGCTGCAAGCGGCGGGGGTGCGGGTGCTGCACAACGAGTCGGTCCGGTTGCCAGGCACGTCGGTGTGGGTGGTGGGCATCGGGGACCGGACGACCGGCCATAGTGACCCGGCCGGGGCCCTTCGCGGCCTGCCCGCGAATGCACAGACCCTCACCTTCATGCATGACCCTGCCAGTGCCCGGCTGTTGCCCAGAGGCAGGGGCTTGACGGTGGCTGCTCACACCCATGGGGGCCAGGTCTGGTTGCCGGGCTATGGTTCCATCGTGGCACCGCACGGATGGCCACGCCGGCAGACGCATGGCTGGGTGCGCATCGGCCGTCGTGAGGTCTACATCACCAGCGGGCTGGGCGTGAGCATTTATCCGGTGCGCTTCAACATGCGGCCGGAGTGGGTGATGTTCACCCTCAAGCCGGCTGTGCGACCGGAGCAGACGGCCGGGTCCGGGGCGGCTGGCGCGGGCGGCGGCTGAAGACCTGGTGCCCCTCGCCGGTCACCGCTCGCCATTCGCCATTCGCCATTCGCCGGTCACCGGCTCAGGCTCAGGCTCAGGCTCAGGCGCCAGTCATGCTCTTGTCACCCAGCCACTTCAGATGGCGCAGGGCCGCATCACCGGACTCCGCGAATTGGGCCTGGACGATGGCGCCATCCACCGCCAGGGCCAATGCCGCAGCTTGGCGCTTGCGCTGGGGGCCGGCCGGAAAGAGGCGGGCAATCGCCTCCGCCATGTCGGCCTTGTGCTGGCGGGTGATCTCCAGCGCTTCGGGCAGGGCGGCGCCGATTTCGCTCACGCCATTGAGGAACGCACAGCCACGAAACCCCTCCGAGCTGAACCACTCCCGCAAGGACTCCACCAGTGCGATCATCCCCTGCCCACCGTGGCGGGCGAGGGCGTCGGTGAACCACGCCATCCAGCGCTCATGCCGCAGCGTCAGGTAGTGAACGATCAGTTCGTTCTTGCTGGGAAAGTGCCGGTAGAAGGTGACCTTGGTGACGCGCGCTTCGGCAATCACGCGGTCGATCCCGGTGGCGCGAATGCCGTCCCGATAAAACAGATCGTGGGCCGTGTGCAGGATGCGGTCCCGGGCGGGCAAGGTCTCCAGCACGGCAGGGTCCGCCGCCAGGCCGGACAGCATCACCAAGGGGGCCACAGGCACGGATGTGGGAGAAGCAGAGGTCATGGTCTGCATTGTAGACAAGTCTGTCCACAAGCGGTGCCTTCATGGACATGCCCTGGCCCTGACCCCGGTCACCCAGGACTCTGCCGTGCAGCGGGTGCGGGCGCTGTCAGCCCCGAGCCAAGGCCCGGGGCGGCCCTGAAAGTGACTTAAAGCTGGCTGGACGACTGCGTCGCGCCCGCACGCATCTTCGCAGCCTGATAGGCCGGCAGCGCGATCGCAGCCACGATGCCAATGATGAAGATGAAGGGCAGGATCAGGCCCAGGACCTTCACGCCCAGCGTGTTGGGCGGCGGCGGGGGGCCGAAGTTGTTGCTGCCCTTGGTGCCGGGTACGAGGAAGAAGGCGAAGTTGGCGAGCGGGATGAACATGCCAAGGCTCCACCATCCGCTCAGGTTGGCGTCATGGCAGCGCTTGATGGCGCAGATGAATGCAAACCAGATGATGAATGGATAGGCCACGATCGAGACCAGGGTGCCGAGCAACCCCAGAGCGCCGCCGCCCAGGGCGCCCAGCAGCCCCATGACCAGACCCAGCACGAACATGATGATCAGCGAAGAGCCGGTGGAATAAGCCAGGTAACGCAGCCGGCCGATACGGCCCTTGGTCGAGAAATACTTCAGCTCGGAGTAACCGGCGCTCTCTGGCGAGACGTCTGAAACTGCCGCCGTGGGCGGCGCGTATTGATTCAATGTGGGTTCGATCATGAAAGTTCCCTCCTCCGACAATTAAATGCCGTCTCCAGTCTGAGCAGAGACGGCGCTCCAAAAACTCTGCAAGGCCGAAGCCTCCGTCCGGCTTACAGCAAGCCCGACCGCTTGACCTGGTGATAGCGGTTCACCAGTGTGGCCGCCAACGCCTGGGGTTCAACATCCACCGACAGTCGATCCCGGTCCACCACCCGCGCGAAAGCATCCTGGCGGGCCTGTGACAGCAGATGCGCGCTGGCCACCGCCACGGCATCGTCCGTCGAATGAATCGGCTGCTCCGCAATCGTGCTCAGGGCCGTCTCGCGCAGGCTGGCCAGCAGCACCAGATGGCGCCGCCGCAGCAGCCGCAGCGCGGGCTGCAATTCAGGCGAATCTTCATCCCGGAAATTGGTCAGCACAATGATCAGCGAGCGCCGCCGCAGCCGACGCGCCATGTCCTCGGCCGCCGCCAGGTAGTCCGAATGGTGGCCCCCCGGCTGCAGGTCGTGCATCTGGTTCATCAGCGCATTGAGTGTGCCCATGCCCTTGCGGGGCGCGCAGTCACGGCGCTCCTGGGGGGCGCAACCGAAGGTCATGGCACCCACTTCATCACCTTCGCTCAGCGCCACATAGGCCAGCAGCATCATCGCGTCCAGGGCGTCATCGAAATGGCTGCTGCCGCGAAGGCCCTGCGATTGATCGTCGGCCCGCATGCGCCGGCCACAGTCCAGCAGGAACATGACGCATTGGTCACGCTCGTCCTGATACTCCCGCACCACCGGCTTGCGGTGCCGCAGGGAGGCTTTCACATCCAGGTGCCGCAGTGGGTCTCCACGCCGGTATTCCGCCAGTTGACGGAAGTCGGTGCCTTGACCGCGCTGTACGAAATTCTTGATCCCGATCTGGGCCAGACGCCGGTCACCCGACAGCCAGGCATAACGGGCCAGCGCGGCGAAGTTGGGATAGACGCGCAGGCTGCGCGCTTCGCCCACCGTCTGGCGGACCTCAAAAACGCCAGCCCGGGTGCGCCACAGCAGTTGGCTGCGGCCCAATGTCACCATGCCCCGCTGCCGCGCCTTCACCCGGAATCGCAATGGCGTGCGGGTGTGGGCCGCCAGGCTCAGCGACATCGGCATGCCCTCAAAATCGAACAGCGGGTCGAGGTCATCAAAGATCTGGAGCTGCCAGGCCAGCGGCCCATCATTCACCAGATCCAGGCGCAGTTCGGTCGATGCGCCGATGGCAAAGGCAGCCGGCAGCGCTCGCTGCACGGAGACACCCGCCGTGCGCCACAGACGCAGACTGCGCCACAGGTCCACAGCGGCCACCACGGTCAGCACCACCAGCAGGCCCATGCCCACGGGCGCCACGACGGCCAGGGGCGCGCCCGCGGCCAGCGCTGCGGTGAAGGCCAACGCCAGGCCGATCAGCACCCGGAGTGTGGCCCGGGTGGGCAGGACGATGCGGCGCACGGTGCTCATCAGAGGCGAGGTGCCTCCACGCTGTCCAGCGCGGCCTGCAGCAGGTCATCCAGGTCACGCCCCTCGATCTGGGCATCCGGC
Organism: Roseateles sp. SL47; assembly: GCF_026625885.1. Lineage (NCBI taxonomy): Bacteria > Pseudomonadati > Pseudomonadota > Betaproteobacteria > Burkholderiales > Sphaerotilaceae > Roseateles > Roseateles sp. SL47. Next base: position 2,093,704 of record NZ_CP113068.1, read on the forward strand.
GACATCGTCACGCGATGGCGCAGCACGGCCAGGGCCTGTCGGGCCACATCGTCCGGGGTGATGAAGTCACGTCCATTGATCAGGGCGACGGCACGTGCGGCACGGATCAGCGCCACGCTGGCCCGTGGGCCGGCGCCGAATTCAATGCCGGGCCACTGGCGGGTGACGCGCACCACACGCACCGCGTAGTCGATGACCTTGGCATCGGCGTGCACCAACCCGGCCAGGCGTTGCAGTTCCTGCACCTGGACGTCGTCCAGCACCGGTTGCACGGCTTCCAGCGGCAGTTCGTGGCCGGCCCGGCCGGTGGTCACCAGTTGCACCACGGCGGCTTCTTCCTCATGCGTCGGATACCCGATCAGGATCTTGAGCAGGAAGCGGTCCAGCTGCGCCTCCGGCAGCGGATAGGTGCCTTCGGTGTCCACCGGGTTCTGGGTGGCCATCACCATGAAGGGGCGAGGCAGCGCCAGGGTCTGGCCTTCCAGCGTGGCCTGGAATTCCTGCATCACTTCCAGCAGCGCACTTTGCGTCTTGGCGGGCGCACGGTTGATTTCGTCGGCCAGCAGCAGGTTGGTGAACACCGGGCCTTTGCGCACCCGCAGACGCCCGAGACCGGCGCCGGTGTCGTCCAGCACGCTATGGCCGATGACGTCGGCGGGCATCAGGTCCGGCGTGAACTGCAGACGCGAATATTGCAGCCGCACCGCCTGGGCCAAGGCGCGCGCCAGCAGCGTCTTGCCCAGACCGGGCACACCTTCCACCAGCACATGGCCGGATGCGACCACCGCCACCAGCAGTTGCTCCACGACCGGCGTCTGGCCCACCACGGCCTTGCTGATTTCCTGACGCAGGCCATGCAGCCATTGAGTGGCGAGCTTGAGCTCTTCGGGCTTGATCATTGGGGATGTCTTTCGTCTTGGGTTTTCTGGAGACGGCGCCGTGCGGTTTCGAGCACGTGCAGCCGGGACGGCAGTTCAGCGCGGGTGCAGAAGCGGGCAGACAGCGCCGAGGCCAGATCGGCCTCCGCCACACCGGTGGCTTCGGCAATGCGGCGCACCCGTTCCGGCACCGGCAACCGGGCGTAATGAGCCAGGCGCCTGGCAGCGGTGTCTTCCAGTGCGCGCTGCTGCGCGACCATCAAGGCTTCACTGCCGTGGCGATGGAGGTAGTGGCCCAGGCCGCGCACCTGCTCGCCAATCGAGCGGCGCAGGCGGGGCGAGACGGCCAGGGCCGGGCCGAAGCGCACGGCCTTGCGCCACAAGGCTGCCATCAGGGCCAGCGCCGCCAGCACCACCGCGATCCAGCCGCGATGCCACAGCCAGGGCGCCAGGGACTCGCGCTTTTCGTTCAGATAGAACCAGACGGTGGTGCCGGGGGCTGCTTGCAGGCTGGCCACCAGCAGCACCGAGTTGTCGCATTCCAACGGGGTCTCACGCATCAAGGCACTGTTGCTGACGTTGAGGGCGGTGACCGTGCCCTGGCCCACCGCGACGCGGAGGGCTTGCGCACCGTTGCCCTGCATCACCCGCCAGATCGGCCTGGCGTCCGGGCGCTGCTTGAGCCGCAGATTGGCGCTGAACAGGTGGCAGTCCTTCAGTCCGACCGCACTGGGCTGCCAGGGCTGGTCTTCCTGGGCTGCGCCGGAAGCGGCTGGCGCGACGGGGGGGACGGGCGACGCGGGGGCTTCCATGGCGTCGCTGTCCTCGTCCTCTTCGTCGTCCCCATCTTCTTCGCTCGGGGCCTCGCCCTGGTCCTGAGTGCCGCGACGTGACGGCTGCGACGCAGCGGGGGCCTGTGGCGTGGGTGCCGCTGCGGCCGGCCGGAAGCTCTTCTCGTTGACGAAGTGCGTGTCGATCGGCACCCAGTCGTCCAGATCGGTGTCGTGCCAGGAGGTGCCAGTCAGCAGCACCAGATGCCCGCCTTGCTTCACCCATGCATGCAGTTGCTCCGCACGTTCGGGCATCAGGTTCCAGTCGTCCGACATCAACACCAATCGGGCCTGCGGCGGCGGCAGGGCCTCGAGGGTGTCGCGGTGCTCCGCCTGCACGCCCAGCTTGCGCAGCAACTGCTCCATGGCATAGACGGGATTGGTCCGGGCCTCGCCTTGTGGCGGTTTGTAGATCGGGCGCTCATCCCAGACCGTGTTGGCAGAGATCCACCAGGCGCCCAGGCCCAGCAACACCAGGCCCAGCGCCCACAACCAGCGGCCGCGTGTCATGGCGTGGCTCCTTGGGTCAGGCGCTCGTCAAAATGGACACACAGCGCCTCAAAATCGTCGCTGGCGACTTCGCGCTGGGCATAAGCCACGATCTGCCAGCCGCTGATGAGTTGCGACAGGTAGCGATGGGAGGCAGGCGACAGGCGCGGTTGGGCCAGGGCCAGGCAGTCGCTTTCCGTGCTGGCGGCACGGATGGGCACACCATGCACATGCACCAGGCGGGAGAGCGCCCCGCGATACAGCAGCGATAACGCCGCGCGCGGCTGGCCTTGTTGCCACAGCGCGCGTGCCGCTGCGCCGATGTCCTCCGGCAGGCTCTCGGGGCGGATGTCGAGGCTGCCGACATGGGTGGGGGCCACAGCCGCCACGAGGGTGCCGGTGCGTTGCAGTTGCACCCAGTCGCGCAGGCGCAGGAAGATCCAGATCAGCATTCCGGCGCCAAGCAGCCAGATGGCAATGCGCAAGCCGGTGGAGAGGCCTTTGATCAGCTCGATCCACCACCCGGCCATCGACGTGTCGGTTTTCTTGTCCTCTTTTTTGTCGGTGTCCTTGAAGCGCAGGTAGCGCACCTTGTCCGTGCCACCGAGCAGCGGGTCTGCGGCCACCGCCGAGGCCGCCGCGTGTACGGCGGTGATGTCCAAGGCGGGTGCGGAGGCAGCAGCGGGTGTCTGGCCGTCGCTGTCCGGCGCGGCGCGGTCCGTGATGTTCAGCGCCTCATGGCGAGGCAAGCGGCACGTAGCCCCATCCGCGGGGATGGTCTTTGAGGAGGAGGTGGTGGTGGTCGTCGACGTTTCGTTGTGGGATGCGGCAGGCTCCGGTGCGGCGATGTCCGGTGTGGCACCGTCCGCTTCGGCCGCCAGCGCTGGCACCGGTCCGCTCAGCAGGGCCAGCCCCACCATCAGCCCCACCATCAGCGCGCCCATCAACGCGCCCATCAACGCGCCCACCGACGCGCTTGCCAACGCCTTCACCGACACCTTCACCGAAGCACTCTGCGGCCCCAAGGCCGCCGACCTGATCCCGCTGCGCCCCCCGCTCATCACGCAGGGGCTCAGCCGCTCTTCACGCAAACGCACGGCGGAACTCCTGCTCAATATCCCAGGCTTCCAGCACCACGCGCCGGTTCAGGTACATGGCGAAACCTGCCGCCACATAAAAGGGCTCCAGGAACAGCACCACCAGCATGTAGGCGCTCGACATCAGCAGATCCAGGCCGATGCCGCCGCCTTGCGGCGAAGCGTTGCTCATGAGCCATTGGAAGACGTCGGATCGGCGCTCTTCGGGCGCCAGCCACCAGACCAGGCCCAGCAAGGAGTACATGAACACGGCTTCTGCATGCACAAACGCGGTCTGCATCGCAGTGGCAGCGCCTCGGTTGTCGTTCAACAGCAGGGTCGCGCGCTTGCGCCGATGGGCCCCGGTCTGCCCTTCGAGTTGTTCAATCGGCTGGGTGTAGGCGCGCCACGGCGAGAACCGGCGCCACAGGAGCGTGCGCAGGAACTGGCCGCCCCACACCTGTCGACGCGCACGCCAGACGTCACTCCACCGGGTGGCTTCGCCAAAGACCGCGCGCGACATCACGAACAGCAAGGTGCGGTCCAGCCAGGGTTTGAGCCAGAACACGAGCAGCATCGGCAGCCAGGAGGCCACTTCCACCATGCACAGCGACAGGACCGCCACCGCCAGGAAGACCGGTGTGTAGCAGCGCCAGATCGACCGGGCTTGCCCGCGCACCAGCGCCAGCCCCAGGTCGCAGGCTTCACTCATGCTGCGGGGCCGCAGCATCAGGGCCAGGCCTTCAACCCGCATGGCGCTTCTCCCGGCCCATCAGGCCCAGCCACAGCAGCACCAGCAGCCAGCACAGGCCGGCCACCACGAATTTCACCCAGGGCTCCACCCAGGCCGCCGACGACCAGAAGGCTTCAAACCCCGCCGCCACCAGCAGCAGGAAAAAGGCCGCATAAATCACCGGCACGGATTCCCGGGCGGCGGCCTTGAGGGCCTCCAGTCGGGTGCGGCGCCCGGGCGCCAGCCAGCCCAGCCCCATGCGCAGGCCGGCGGCGCCGGAGAGCACGATGCCGGTCAGCTCAAAGGCCGAATGGGTGGCCACAAAGGGCCAGAAGTTGTGACCCAGGCCCGCGCGCTGCAGATGGCCCGCCACCACGCCGATCTGCAGGCCATTGAAGACCAGCACAAAGGCGCTGCCCACTCCGGCCAGGATGCCGGCGCCAAAGCAGCGCAGGCCGATGCCGATGTTGTTGAAGATGTAGTAGCCGAACATCTGCCAGTCGTCACCGGCCTCACGCACACGGCCGATGGAGGCGCGGCCGTCCCCATACATGTTCTCGTAGGTGCGCAACTGGGCGGCATCCTGCACACGCAGGGCGAAATCCGGCGTCAGCCAGGACAAGAGGAAGCAGGCCACCAGCGGCACGGTGAACAGGGCGAAGGCGATCAGCAGATACCGCCGCTGGTGACGCACCGCCTGCGGCAGCGTCACCCGCAGCAGCCGGCCCAGCGCGTTCAGGCCGAAGTCCTGGCGGCGGTAGATGAGCTGATGGGCATCCTGTGCCAGGGTTTCCAGCCGCGCCACCACATGGACCGGATACGCGCGGGACTGCGCCAGCGCCAGGTGCTCGCACACGCGGCGGTAGCGGGCGGCCAGCAGCGCACCGTCCACCGGTTTGCCGGCCTGGGCGACGGTCAACTGCTCGGCAAATGCGGTCCACATGCCGCTGTATTCCGCCTCGAAACGGATCGGAGTCATGAACGTTTTCCCATCAGCCACTGTGCCACGCCCAGCAGGCGCTCGGACGGGCTGCGGCGCGGCTCTTCCGGCGCCTGCGGCGGCAGCACCTGCGTCGCCAGCATCGCCAGTTCGTCGAACCGCTGCGGGGTCAGCCGTCTGGCACGGCCGGCCCAGGACCGGATGGCTGCCTGCTCCTGCTGGTTGAGGGGGCGGACCGGCGCCAGGCTGGGGGCTTCGGGCGGCTGGTCATGCAGGACCACCGGCTTGGCATACACCACCAGCGTGCCGGCGGCGAGATCGCCCAGGCGCTTGCATTCGCGGTTCAGCAGCAGGGTGATGATGCCGAAGGTGTAGCCCAGCGGCAGGAAGTCCGCCGCGCGCAGCAGATTGCGGGTGACCGACGCAGCCGGTGTGACGGGCAGGCCGGTGTCCATCACCACGCGCAGGCCCAGCGCCCGTTTGCCAGGCGTGGCACCGGAGCGGGTCAGCTCAAAGGCGATGGGGTAGATCCACTCAACGGCAAACATGCCGATCAGGAACAGGCCCGAGCCCATGCGGCCCATCATCGACAGGAGCAATGCGAGCCCCGCGTTGATCAGGATCCGGAACAGCAGGTCGAGCAGGAAGGCCATGGTCCGCGACACCAGGCCCGCTGGCCGCAGTGACAGGACAATTCCTTCAGGCGTTTCGACTTGCGCCAGCGTGTCAATGCGCTCGGCGGGAATGGCAGACGACACGCTCAGAGCTTGATGACCTTGGTGTCGGCGATGCTGTCATGCAGACACTGGCGCGAAGCACGAAAGATCAGCAGCCACACCAGCCCGTAGGCGATCAGCCCATCGATCACGGCGGCGCCCAGGCGAATCAGCCGGCCCGCCAATTGGACGGTGTCGACAGGTGCAATATCTTGCACATGCGCTTCTGGCGGCGCGAAGCGTTGGTCCACGGTTCCCGACATGGAGACTCCCTCAATTCTTGTTCAGGCCATTCTGTCAGCGAAATCAGTGGCCGGCCATGGGGGACGCCCCCCAAATGGCTCACCACTCCGGGGGATTGAGTGGCGCCAGTTGCCGCGCTTTGACTTCGGTTCGTGATGAATGTCACAAATGGGCGTGGTCCCGAGGGCCGACACCGGGGTGCTTGGCGCTCTTGCACAATAGCGGCTCCTTGATGTCGAGCTGGTCTCATGTCGTTGTTGCCCCCCTCTGGGACGTCCCCCGGTGCATCCCCGTCCCACGTCGCGCACACGTCCCCCGCCTCGCCCGCCCCACGCGCGCGCACCGAGGCCGAGGTCCGTGTGGACCTGGCGGCGGCCTACCGGCTGGCCGCCCTGGCCGGCTGGGATGACACGGTCTACACCCATCTCTCGGCCGCCGTGCCGGGTGAGCCCGGCCTCTACCTCATCAATGAATTCGGTCTGGGCTTTGACGAGGTCTGTGCCTCCAACCTGGTGAAGGTGGACCTGCACGGGCGCGTGGTGGACGGCACGGGCCGTCGGGTGAATCCCAGTGGGTTCGCCATCCATGGCGCCGTGCATGCCGCCCGATCCGATGTGGAATGCGTCATCCATCTGCATGCACCCTGGGGCGTGGCCTTGTCGATGCTGCCCGGGGGCCTGCAGCCCACGTCGCAGTGGGCCATGCGGCTTCACCAGCGGCTGGGCCGTCATGCCTATGAAGGGCTGGCGCTGGGCGCGGCGGAACAGCAGCGGCTGGTGGACAACCTCGGCACCCTGGACGGGCTGATTCTGGAGAATCACGGCACCCTGACCGTCGGGCGATCGGTTGCGGAGGCCTACCTGCTGATGCACATCCTGGAGCGTGCCGCGCAGGCGCAATTGCGCGCGATGGCCGCATCGGGCGGGCGTCTGCTGTCAGCCACCCACGCACTGGCCAGCCTCACCCACCGTCAATGGGTGGGGGATGGGTCGGAATGGGAGGGTGATGTGGAATGGCCGGCGCTGCTCCGGCGGGTGGACCGTCGTTCACCGGGCTTCCGGGATTGATGGCACACGCCACCGGCGTACATCGACCGAGTCCAGCCCGCCCTCATCGACCGACTTCAAGCGTTCTCAATCTTTCTTTCTCAACCCGTCTCAACCCTTCTCTTCAACTCAAAAGGATTCCCCATGCCCACCCTGCGCGTCGAACTCTTTGAAGGTCGCACCCCGGAACAAAAGGCCGAACTGGCCAAGGAACTGACCGCCGCCTGCGTGCGTGTGCTGGGCGGCAGCCCGGACGGGGTGGATGTGGTGTTCTTTGATGTGGCCCGTCAGAACTGGGCCACCGGCGGGGTGCTCTGGAGCGAGAAGCAGAAGTAAAAAAGGGTGGGCTCCATCGAGTCCACCCTGGTGTGTCTCCGCCGGGCTCGGCGGCCGTGGCGACGATCTGGCCACGGTGACGATCTGGCCTTGGCGGGGTGCACACCTTGGTGACCTTCCCACGTCAGTAAAGATCACCCCTCGGTGGAGATCACCCTCCGGTGAAGATCAGCTCCGGCTCTTGAGGTCGAAGCGGTCCAGGTTCATCACCTTGGTCCACGCCGCCACGAAGTCGCTGACGAACTGCGCTTCACCGTCGCTGGAGGCATAGACCTCCGACAAGGCCCGCAATTGGGCATTGGACCCGAACACCAGGTCCGCCAGTGTTGCGGTCCAGCGCAGTTCCTGCGTCTTGCGGTCGCGACCTTCAAACACACCGGGCTGCGTGTCCGACTTCTGCCATGCGGTGCGCATGTCCAGCAGATGGATGAAGAAGTCCGGCGTCAACTGGCCCGGCCGCTTGGTGAAAACACCCAGTGGCGATTGGGCGTAGTTGGCCCCCAGCACCCGCAGCCCGCCCACCAGCACCGTCATCTCCGGTGCCGTCAGCGTCAGCAACGCGGCGCGGTCGATCAGCGCGGTGGCCGCACTGGGTTCCGGACCGACGCGGAAGTAATTGCGGAAGCCATCGGCGGCTGGCTCCAGCACCTTGAAGGAGTGGACGTCCGTCTGCTCCAGCAGCGCATCCATGCGGCCCGGTGTGAACGGCACGGTGACCCGGTGGCCGGCGCGCTGTGCCGCGTCTTCCACAGCGGCGGAGCCGCCCAGCACGATCAGGTCGGCCAGCGAGATCTTCTTGCCGCCGGACTGCGCCGCATTGAACTGATGCTGGATCTCGGTGAGCCTGGCCAGCACCTTCGCCACCTCGGCGGGTTCATTCACGTCCCAGTCCTTCTGAGGCGCGAAGCGGATGCGCGCGCCATTGGCGCCGCCGCGCAGGTCGGTGCCCCGGAAGGTGGAGGCGGAGGCCCAGGCTGTCTTGATAAGCTGCTGCGGCGTCAGGCCGGAGGCCAGCACGGTGGTCTTCAGGGCGGCAATGTCGGCCTCATTCACCAGCGGATGGTCCACCGGAGGGATCGGGTCCTGCCACAGCAGGTCTTCCTTCGGCACCATCGACCCGAGGTAGCGCAGCTTCGGGCCCATGTCGCGGTGGGTCAGCTTGAACCAGGCGCGGGCAAAGGCATCCGCAAACAGGGCGGGATCGGCCATGAAGCGCCGAGAGATCTTTTCATAGACCGGGTCCACCCGCAGGGCCATGTCGGCCGTCGTCATCATGGGCGCATGGCGCTTGCCGGGAATGTGCGCATCCGGCACCGCATCGGCGGCCGCGCCGTTCTTGGGCCGCCATTGATGCGCACCGGCCGGGCTCCTGGTCAGTTCCCATTCATGACCGAACAGCGTCTCGAAGTAGCTGTTGTCCCACTTCGTCGGGGTCGGCGTCCAGGCGCCTTCTATGCCGCTGGTGATGGTGTGCGCGCCAATGCCGCTTTCATACTTGCTCTTCCAGCCCAGGCCCAGCTCTTCGATGTTGGCGCCTTCGGGTTCGGCGCCGACATGGTGAGCCTCGCCCGCGCCGTGGGCCTTGCCAAAGGTGTGCCCTCCCGCCGTGAGTGCCACAGTCTCTTCATCATCCATCGCCATGCGGGCGAAGGTCTCGCGGATGTCGCGGGCAGAGCCGGCGGGGTCCGGTGTGCCGTTGGGGCCTTCCGGATTCACATAGATCAGGCCCATCTGCACGGCAGCCAATGGGTTGGCCAGTTCGCGGTCGCCGCTGTAGCGCTCGTCGCCGAGCCAGGTGGATTCCGGCCCCCAGTCGATCGGCTGCGGTTCCCAGATGTCTTCACGGCCGCCGCCAAAACCGAAGGTCTTGAAGCCCATGGACTCGAGGGCCACATTGCCCGCCAGGATCATCAGATCGGCCCAGGAGAGCTTGCGGCCATATTTTTGCTTGATCGGCCACAGCAGGCGACGGGCCTTGTCCAGGTTGCCGTTGTCCGGCCAGCTGTTCAGCGGTGCAAAACGCTGCTCGCCGGAGCGCGCGCCCCCGCGACCATCAAAGATGCGGTAGGTGCCGGCCGAATGCCAGGCCATGCGGATGAAGAAGGGGCCATAGTGCCCGTAGTCGGCGGGCCACCAGTCCTGTGAATCCGTCATCAACGCATGAAGGTCCTGGACCACGGCCTGCAAATCCAGGCTCAGGAACTCCTTGCGGTAGTCGAAATCTTCCACCATGGGGTCGGACAGCTCCGAATGCTGGTGCAGCAGCGCCAGGTTGAGCTGGTCGGGCCACCAGTTGGCGTTGGTGCTGGCCTGTTTGGGCTTTTGATGGGCAACGGGACACTTGGTTTCAGCAGTCATCTGGCTTCTCCTCGGTAGGGGGCGGGATGGAGGTTCAGGGGGCGATCCGGGTGATCGCCGCCAGCTTCCCGCGCGTCGGTGACACATCAGTGATGCAGGGCGCCACAAAGGTTATTACGGCCTTCGACCCTTTTGGAAACAACAGATTTAATGACGCTGATAGTCTGCGTCTGGGGCCGAAAACCCGACGTTTAAACAGGGTGAGACCATGGAACAGAATGGCCGTCTCCAGAGGCCCTGGCCTCTGGACAGGCCTTGAACGGCAGGCCTTGAACGGCGGCCCTTGAACGGCAGACCTTGAAGGCTTGACCTTGAATCGCGGCCCTCGAATGGCGGCCGTTGAGTGGCAGCTCTTGAGTAGCCCTTGAATGGCAGCCCTTGAATGGCAGCCCTTCAATGCCTGACCTTGAATGGCTGACTCAGGGGGACCTGTCTTCCACGCCGCCGCCAGCGGACAGCTCGGCCCAGTCCAGCTCTTGCACCAGCACCCGATAGGCGTGGTCGCCGATGATGTCCTGCTCCCGCAGTTCAACGGCCTTGGTACGCGCCACCGCAATCGCCTGGCGCCGCAGCGGCCCGCCGGGCACTTCTTCCAGCGGCTCGGTGACATTGTGGTTGGCATTCATGTCCACCACCGCCTGATATTCCTTGCGCAGCAGGGCCGCCGGGAAGGAGTGGTCTTGCTCGATCGACGCCAGCAGCGCCTGATAAATCTGGATGCGGCCGTTGCGCACCTCCTGACCCACCGGGTCGTTGTCTTCCATGCGCAGCCAGCGGATCAGGGGCTTGAGCGTGAAGCCCTGCAACACCAGGGTCCCGAACACCACCGCGAAGGCACTCAGCAGGATCAGGTCGCGGTAGGGGAAGGGCTGGCCGTTGGGCAGGTGCTCGGGCACGGCAAAGGCTGCGGCCAGGGTCACGATGCCCCGCATGCCCGCCCAGGACAGCACAATGCCCCCGGCCCAGGCCGGATGTGTGCGGGCCGTTTCGGCCAGGCCGCTGTGGCGGGCGGTGAAGGCACTGTAGGTCATCACCCAGGCAAATCGGGCCACCACGGTCACGGCCAGCACCACCGTCGCAAAGATGACGGCCTCCTGATGCGTGCCGGAGGCGCCCAGCCGTTGCCAGATCGGTCGCAGTTGCAGGCCGATCAGCACGAAGGCGAAGGCATTGAGCACAAACACCACGGTGTCCCACACTGCAAAGATCGGTACGCGCAGCCGGGCCGGAATCTGTGAACCGCCGCCGCGCGCACTGGTCATGGCAAAGGCCACCACCGTGAGAATGCCGGACAGCCCCAGCTTCTCGGCCACCACCCACACGCCAAAGGTGCTGCAGAACTGGATGATCAGGGCCGTGGGCGCATGTTCGCTGTGTCGGGTGAGCGGCCTCAGCACATAGGCAATGAAAATGCCCGCCGCCACGCTCCCGAACAGGGTCAGCAGGAGGATGGGGGCGAGTTTGTCCGGCCCCAACGGGCCGGTCATCATCACCATCAGCGCCAACCGGTAGATCAGCAGGGCACTGGCGTCATTCAGAAGGCCTTCACCTTCCAGGATGTTGAGCACCTTGTGGGGCAGGGGCATCTGACGCATGACGGCGGTGGCAGCGGCGGCGTCGGGCGGCGCCACGATGGCCCCCAGGGCCACGGCCACCGCCCAGGGCATGTCCGGGATCAGCCAGCGGCTGACCATCGCCACACCCACCACGGTGGTGCCCACGGCGGCCAGTACCAGCCCGGCGACGGGGCGCCAATTGGCCTTGAGGTCGCGTTGTGATGCGTCGTAGGCGGTGTCCATCAGCACGGGGGCGACAAACAGCGTGAGGGCCAGCGCCGGGTCCAGGGTCCAGGTGGGGCTTCCCGGCCAGAACGCCAGCGCCATGCCCCCCAGCGCCAGCAAGGCCGGATAGGGCGCACCGATCCGCCGCGCCAGCATGGCCAGCAGCGCGGCGCCCAGCAACAGCGCAATGATCCATTCGAAGGTGTGCATGCCCGAGGTGTGTCGCGGCCTGGGAGGCCGGGAGGTCATGGCGGCCGTGTTGGGGCGGACAGGGCAAGCCGAGTGCCGGGGCTCACGAAAGTTTGGCCATAATCGCCGCGACTCCCGCCCGCCAAGCATGTCGGAGGCCCAGGCTTCCGGGCCCCGGGGCATCCCCGGGGCATCTGTCACAGCAATACACACGGCGCGTCTTCCCAACTGCGCTGCCGCGCAGGGCGGACAACGCGGGACCGGCCGGTTGGTGGGATGGGAGTCTCCTTCAACCTCGCTTGTGGAGCACGCTCGGCCCATGTCGTCTGCGGTACCGCTGACCTACTCCCGCTGGATCGCCCTGGCGCTGGCCCGCGCGCTGCAAGCCGACGACCACACCCCCAATGGCCGTGAAACCCATGCGCTGCTGGGCCGGGGATGCGCCTGCCTCGGGCCGGAACATCGGCCTTGGCTGCAAGGCTTGTGCGGGGTGCTGGCGAAGATGCCGGAGCCGGTCTGGCGGCATCTGACGCCTCAGGCCCTGGCGAGTCATCTCCAGACGCTGCCCGAGTTCTGGGCCGGGTTCGATCGCTCCCGGCCGCCGGTGCAGGTGCGCCAGCTGCTGCTGAGGCCGTCCCGGATGACAGCGCGCCCCTTTGCGCTGGAGGCCGCGCCGCTGCCGGAGTGGCACACCCTGGCGGATGCAGCCGAGGGGCTGGGCGTGGATCTGCCCATGCTGGACGTGCTGGCGGGGCCGGCGCAGCGCTACCGCGAGGCCACCGCCACGCCGCAGCGGCCGCATGTGCGGGCCACGCATCATTACCGTTCGCTGCTGGTGGGCAAGCGCCGGGGCGGGCTGCGCTTGATCGAGGCGCCGATGCCGGCGTTGAAGGCCGTGCAGCGGCGTCTGCTGGACGTGTTGCTGTCCAAGGTGCCGGTGCATGAAGCGGCCCACGGCTTTGTGCCAGGGCGCAACGTGGCCAGCCATGCGCGTGAGCACGCCGGGCGGCACTGGGTGTTCCGCTTTGACATGCAGGACTTCTTTCCCAGCATCGGACGCGCCCGCATCCAGGCTGTGTTCCGAACCTTGGGATATGCGGACAGCGTGGCGGACCATCTCGCGACCCTCTGCACCGTGCGCACGCCGCGCGCGGTGCGGGAACGTTTGGCGGAGGCGGGTGAACTCAGCTTCATGAGCGCCAAGCGCCTGGCGTCGCCCCACCTGCCCCAGGGCGCACCCACATCGCCCCATCTGGCCAATCTCTGCGTGTTCAGCCTGGACCTGCGCCTGGAGGGCCTGGCCTGGCGCTTTGGTGCGCGTTATTCGCGTTATGCCGACGATCTCGTGTTTTCCGGCACCCGGGCGCAGCCCCTGGACCCTGGGGTGTTCCATGCGTGGGTGCGAGAGATTGTCGAAGATGAGGGCTTCCGTTTACGTGTGGATAAAACCCGCCTGATGCGCACAGGCGGACGCCAGACCGTCACGGGTGTCGTCGTGAATGAGACACCCAATCTGTCCCGTCCGGACTACGATCGCCTGCGCGCCGAACTGCATCGCCTCGGTCGCCAGGACCGCGTGGACCCGCGTCTGCGTGACGTGCTGCTGGGCCGTCTGGCCTGGGCGCAGCAGTTTGTCGTGCCCAGCCGAATGGCCAAGCTGCAACGCCTGTTCAATGCCATTCCTTTCGTTCAATAGACTGCGCGCATGATCACTGTTCACCACCTCAATAATTCCCGATCCCAACGGGTGCTGTGGCTGCTTGAAGAACTGGGCCTGCCCTATGAGATCAAGCATTACCAGCGCGACCCGCAGACCATGCTGGCGCCACCCGAATTGCGCCAGGTGCATCCGCTGGGCAAGTCCCCCGTGATCACGGATGGAGACCTGGTGATTGCCGAATCCGGCGCCATTCTGGAATATTTGGTGGACCGTTATGGCGAAGGCCGCTTCAAGCCGGCGCCGGGCACACCGGACGCACTGCGCTACCGCTACTGGATGCATTACGCCGAAGGCTCGGCCATGCCGCCGCTGCTGCTGAAGCTGGTGTTCGACCGCATCGAATCGGGCCCGGTCCCGTTCTTCATCAAACCGATTGCCAAGGCGATTGCTGGCAAGGCGAAGACGTCGTTTGTGCTGCCGCAAATCACCAGCCACATGAACTATCTTGAGGCGGAGCTGGGCAAGAGCCCGTGGTTTGCCGGCCAGGACTTCACCGCCGCCGATGTGCAGATGAGCTTCCCTCTGGAGGCAGCCGCCGCACGCGGCGGTGCAGTGGCCCGGCAACCTCGCATCACGGATTTTCTGCAGCGGATCCACGCCCGGCCCGCCTACCAGCGGGCGCTGAAGAAGGGCGGCCCGTACGCGCTGCTGGGCGCGTCCGAGTGAGGGCTGGGTCTCGTCTCCGTCATGCAAGCCCTGCTCGATCACATCGCCTCCCTGCGCCAACCGACCGAGGCGGCGCGCCTGTTTCACGGCCGCGGTGGCCGCTTCCCCGGGCACGAGCAGTGGGCGCTGGATGCGTTCCCACCGGTCTTGTTGCTGACGAGTTTTGCGCCCGTGTCGGAGGAGGCGCTTGTGACCGTCGGCCAGGCGCTGGAGAAGCGCTGGGCGGAGATTGCGCCCGGTGAGCCGTTGAACTGGGTGTTCCAGCAGCGCGACGAATTCCGTCCCTCCAACCGCCTGATGGCGGGCAGCGTGCCGGACACGCATGTGGTGCAGGAGGACGGCCTGCAGTTCGGCGTGCATCTGCTGCAAGGGCAGAACCACGGCTTCTTTCTGGACATGGCCGAAGGCCGGCGCTGGGTGCGCCGTTGGGCGCAGGCGCATCCGGGCGGCAAGGTGCTGAATCTGTTTGCCTACACCTGCGCGTTTTCGGTGGTGGCCCTGCAGGCAGGCGCCAGCGAGGTGGTGAATGTGGACATGGCCTCCGGCGCGTTGTCCATCGGGCGGCGCAATCACCAGCTCAATGGCGTCCAGGCCGGCGCGCAGTTCCTGGCTCATGACATCTTCAATTCCTGGGCCAAGATTCGACGTGCGGGCCCTTACGAGCTGGTGATCATGGACCCGCCGAGCTTCCAGAAGGGAAGTTTTGTGGCGACCAAGGATTACGCCCGGCTGGCCCGGCGCCTGCCGGAACTGGTGGCGCCGGGGGGGCATGCGCTGGTGTGCCTGAACACGCCGAAGCTGGACACCGCGTTCCTGCGTGAGGTGGTGAGCGCCGAGGCGCCGGGATTCGAGACGGTGGAGCGGCTGCCGAATCCGGCGTCGTTTGAAGACGCGGATCCGGAGCGGGCGTTGAAGGTGCTGGTGGTGAGGCGCATCAGCTGACGCTGGTGCCGGGCTCCTGCTCTTGCTCGGCCTGTCGGTCCGGCTCGGTGGTGCGAAGAATCTCGTTCAGCACCGATGTGGCGTAGTTCCCGGCGGGCAAGGCGAAGCTGACCACCAACTGATCGGCTTGGGGCCATTCCCAGGTCAGGTCCGCCGGGCTCGCCACCAGGGCGCGACGTTCCTGATCCAGACCGGCGTGTTCCATGCCATCGCACAAGGCGGCGTGTTGCGCCGCCACGCCGTTCTCCAGCGCCTGCGCTTCTTCGGTGGTGCTCACGCGGCCCCGTCCCCAGAGCGGCCCGGTGGGCCGGCCGGCCTCGTCCAGGACGTCGCCGGGCAAGGTCTTGCCCCAAAGCCCCTGTTGAATGCGCAAGGCCACCACTTCATTGAAGACAAACGAGCGCACCGCCGACAGATAGATGCCCTTCTTCTTGGGGTTGCGGACGCGGATCTCGCGGGCCAGCATGGCGCGGCCCTGCTCGACATTGCCGCCGTCGTGGCCAAAACGCTGGGCCCCGAAGTAGTTGGGAACGCCATGGGCCGCGATGGCCTTTAGATTGGCCTCCATGGCTGGGCGGTCACCGGTCACGTCGCGCAGCACGATGCGGAATCGATTGCCCTGCAGGTCACCCGGGCGCAGCTTCTTGACGTGGCGGCTTTGGCTCAGCACCTTGAACTCCGGATGCTGAAGCTGGGTCAGGTCGGGCGTGTCGCCCTTGGGCAGATAGATGCTGAACCACTGGCGGGTGATGGCATACCGATCCTTGAGGCCGGCATAGCCGACATCCCGTTCTTGCACCCCAGCGGCTTCGGCCAGTTGCTGGGCGACGAAGGCGGTGTTGGCACCGTTCTTTTCGACGTCCAGCCAGAGGTGTTCGCCCTCACCGGACGGCAACTGCAAGGGCAGTTCCGTCACGACGAAATCCTCGTTGAGGTGTTTCAGGGTGGCGCTGGCGCCAGTGACCGGGTAGGCGTTGGGCCACTGCGGCAAGGTCGTGTATTGAAGGTCAGTCATGAGTGGTCTGAAGTCACCCCCTGTGGTGGAAGACAGGCGGGCTGACCGATCAGAGGTGTAGTCCAGAGAGGGCGAAAAAGGGGGGGGCGCAAAAAGTGAGCGCAAACAGTGAGCGCAAAAAAGTGAGCGCAAACAGTGAGCGCAAACAGTGAGCGCAAACAGTGAGCGCAAACAGTGAGCATCAGCGAGGGGCGTCCACAAGTGGCTCCCGGGGGCATTGTCCCCCCATGCGCAGGGCCCTGGCCGTGCGAGGCATGCTCAAATCCCGGAAAGGTCTGCCCGGCCCGCAGGACCGCATGACTTTGGTGAATGGATTTTGCCCCCGGCTCGTGTACAACGGGCGGATTCCCTGATGAGAGCAGTCCATGGCTGACAACGACATCCATCCCAACGCACCCGCTGGCGGGGGCGGGCCGGGCGCCTTCAAGACCGCGGCCCCCGCCGGTATGAACGGCAGCGCGGAAAAATGGGCCCGTCCGGGCCCCCTCGGTGTGGAGGCCGCACCGGCCGAGACCTTGAAGATCAACGGCCTGATCGCTGCCGGTGGGCCTCTTTCCGCCCAGACCATCAGCGCCGTGAACAAGGCCGCCGACAAGACGCCGGCCCAATGGAAGCGCTTTGTGGCCTATGCGGACGTGGTCAAGGTGGGCGGCTCGCTGGCCTGGCGTGCCAACAATCCCGGCAACCTGCGCGATGCCGGCACCAAGATCGCCACCGTGACCGGCGCCATCGGCAAGTTCGCCGTGTTTGCCACCCTGGCCGACGGCCATGCGGCCCAGCGCGCCCTCTACCTGAACAAGTATGGCGACATGCTGGTCAAGGACGCCATCAACAAGCTGACACCGCCCAATGAGAACAACACCACGAAATATCTGGAAGAGTTGACCAAGGATGGTGTGGACATCAACAAGGACGTGAAATCGCAGATCGACACCCTGATGAAGGCTGTGGAGGCCAACGAGGGCCTGATTGCTGGCATTGAAGTGAAGAGGGTTCCGTGAAACAGTGGATGTTGCTGTCTCTTCTGCCGATGGCCCTGGCCGCCCACGCAGCGCAGGATGTCGAGATCGGTTGCCAGCGCCTGCGGATTGCACTGGCGCCTGCGCTGGATGCGCAGGTGGTGGAGCGGGACTGGGGCAGTGGCGAGCCGCATCAGGGGCCCAATGCCACACTGGAACTGGTGGGGTGCAATGGCAAGGTCTTGTCGCAGCTCCCGCTGGCAGCGCCGCTGGCCCGGCTGGATCCCCAACCCGTGCGCGGCGCACCGCGCCCCACGTATCTCGTTTCTGCCGACCTCACCGCCGAGGCCGGCAGTTACAACGGCCCCCTGACGTCTGCCGTCGAGGTCGTGTCCGACCATCTTCAGGTGGCCGAGGCCAAGCCCGCGAAGGGCAAACCCGTGCCGATTCAGCTGGGGCTGACCGGCAAGTCTGCCTGGCAGCGGGTGCAGGGCCGGTCGGGCGAGAGTTTGCTGGCGGTTCGCAGCCAACGCGAGGCGGGGGAGTTCAAGACGACCTACGCCCGTTATCACGTCGTGGGCAAAGCCTGGGTCGTGAGCTCACGCACCCGGCCCGGCCTCTGGGAGTCCGACGGAGACTTCCCCGCCGAGACCGAGTTCCCCGGACCGAGGGCGGGCCGGAACGGTCGGTAGGCCCGGCATCCAGGGGCGCCGAACCTCCTCCCCAGGCCTATGAGCGCCCGGGCCGGCGCGATGCGGTCCTTCGCCCTCAGCACGCGGTTGGTGGCCTCACAACATCGCCAGTCCGGTATCGCCAAATCGGCTTTCCGGAAATCCCTGCGCCGCCAGCGCCGTCAGCTCCGCCAGTTCCTCATAAGACCGGGCCTTCTGCAGCACTGCCATCCGCCCCAGCGTCGCCGCTGCGGCTTCCAGTTCTTCCGAGACAAACCCGGTGGTCACCACGATCGGCAGTTCCGGGCTGATGGCCCGCACCGCCACCGCCAACTCGGCGCCGTTCATGTTGGGCATGTTGAAATCGGTGACCAGCACCTGGAACCTGTGGGGCGAGGCCTGCAGCAGCGCCAGGAATTCCTCCGGCGACGCAAAAGCGGACACCACAAAACCAGCCTTCAGCAGCAGTTGCTCCACCATCATCAGCACGATGGGGTCGTCATCCACATAGGCCACGGTTTCCCCGTGCCCGGGGCGCATGGCCTGATGCAGGGCTTCCACCTTCACCGGCCCCTGGGATTCCACCACCGGCAGATAGACCATGAAGCAGGTGCCCACGCCTTCAGTCGAGCGCACGTCGATGGCCCCACTATGGACATTCACGATGCCGTGCAGCATGTGCAGCCCCAGCCCGGTCCCCTGGCCTCGCGGCTTGGTGGTGAAGAAGGGTTCGAACAGCCGCGCCTTGACGGTTTCGGACATGCCGGCGCCATCGTCCTCCACGCACAGTTCCGCATATTGCGTCGGCGCCAGCTGCCCGATGGTGCACACCCGTGGCGTATGCACCGTGACGCAGCGCAAACGAATCAGAATGGTGCCTTGACTGCCGTCCATGGCCTGCCAGGCGTTGGTGCACAGGTTCATCACCAGTTGCTGCATCTCCGACGGGCTGACCGTGGCCACGCAGGATTCATCGCCCAGATCCAGCTTCAGCCGCACCGACGGGGGCAGGGTGGCCTTGAGCAGGTCCACGGCTTCCCGCACCAGCGGTTGCAGTGGCTGGCGGCTGAACTCCTCACCGCCCCCGCGGGCAAATGCCAGGATGCGCTCCACCAGCTCCCGTGCCCGTGAGCCGGCCCGGCGGATCTGGTCCATGTGCCCGCGCAGGGCCGAGCCGGTGGGGGCATCGTCGGCGACCATGCCCGCATGGCCCAGGATGGCCGCCAGGATGTTGTTGAAGTCATGCGCGATGCCGCCGGCCAGCGTGCCCAGGCTCTCCATGCGCTGTGCGCGCAGCAGCTTGTCTTCCAACTGCTGGCGGGCGGCTTCATCGGCCTTGCGGGTGGTGATGTCGATCAGCAGGACGATGGAGCCTTCGAGGCAGGGGAAGGAACGGAACTCGAACCATTTGTCCAGGCGCTCGATGTAGTCCTCAAACGCATAGGGTTTGCCGGCCAGCAGGGCCGGCCGGGCTTCGGTGTCCAGGCGCAGCAGGGAGCTGGCCGGGAAACACTCCTGATAGGGGCGCCCCAGCAGCGCATGGCGGGAACGCTGGGTGGCCAGCTCAAAGGCCGTATTGACGAACTCCACCATGCCGTCCTGGCGCAGCAGAATGAGCGCATCCGTCAGATGTTCCAGCGCTGCGAGCAGCTTGTCGCTGAGCGGTTGCTCATGCGTCAGCACTTGGCTGGAGACCGTCGCGGCCAGGTAGGCCTTCACCGTCTGGGTGGCGGTGTGGAAGGCCCTCATCTCATCCCGGGAGAGCAAGCGTGCCCGCACATCCATCACCCGCAGTTGCGCTGCTGCATGGTCCCATCGCACGTCGAGTGCAGCCAGCACTTCACTGGCCCTGCCTTGTCCTCGGGCCACCACCTGTCCGTCCCACACCAACTCGCAGGCCAGCGCGCCGCAAGCCTGAGCCACGCTGTCCAGCAGCGCCGTGAGAACGCGTGGGTCGCCTGGAACGACGCGCGCAAGCATGTGGCCCCTTTCGCGGAGGTCGATGAGTGGACGATGTGTCACCGATGTACGCTGTAGAGCAAGAGGCGGGCCTGCATGCGTGAATCGGGGACAGGGGTTGCCCGCAGGCGAGTGGCCCAGGACATGGATATTGTCGCCATCGCGCTTTGGAAGCGAAGGTCAGACTCGTAAGCGAGCGTGACGGCGGCGCGCCTTTCAGGCACCCCCGGCGCGGTGTCCGGGGGGGAGGACGAGCGACGTCGGTCGGCTTGTCCTCAGCGCTCAGCGCCGGACTTCGGGTGCCGGCGTCTTGGGCTCTCAGGCGACCTTACTTGGTCGTGGCCGGCGGCGTGGTGGTGGTGGTGGTGTTGTTGGTCTTGGTGCCACTCGTGCTCGGCTTGGCCGCAGCTTTCTTCGCGGCCGGCTTGGTGGCCGCTGCCGGTTTGGCCGCCGTCGCCGCTGCTGCATCCACCTCCTTGGACGCGGCGGTGGAGCCGCCCTGCACGCCCAGGCGTCCGCCGGTGCCCAGGCCGCCCTTGACCTGCTGGGCCTTGTAGTTGCGCAGCGCTTTGACCATCTGATTGAAGGAGTCCGCAAAGGCCGCCGTCACCACCTTGCCAGCTGGTGTCTTGGCATAGGCCCCACCGCCCACGGCGGTATTGCTGAACAGGCCACCGCCCAGCACGCCGAAGTCGAAGTTCTTGGCCGTGCCTTCGGCAGCGGAAATCTGCACGCCGGAGCGGTTGTCCACCAGCAGCAGGGTGGTGGAGGCTTCGTTCTGGTTCACGCTGCCCGCCACGGCGGTGATCAGGCCGATCGCGCCGGTCCCGATGCCGGCACCGCCGCCGCCGGTCTTGCCGGAGAACTGCACTTCCGGCGTCAGGGTGTAGTCGGCCGCCACGATCTGACCCTGGCCGAAGTTGCTGCCGGCACGGGTTTCGCCGGACTGCATCAGCGCGCGCTCACGCTCCATGTTGGCAAAGGCCTTGCCGCGTTCCACCACCACAAAGCAATTGCTCTGCTGCACCATCAGGCGGATGACCGGCAGCGTCGAGCCCAGCTGGCGCTCACGCATCTGCGACCACCACGGCGCGGCCGGGTCTTCATACAGGGCCAGCGTGCCCAGGGATTCGTCGCAGTGCTCCAGCTGGGAGTTCTGGTTTTCAGCGGTCGAGCCGCCAGCGGCACCCGACACCGTGCCCTTGTTCTCGCCCATGGTGGGGGCGGTCGCGAGGCAGCCGGCCAGCAGCAGCGGAGACAACAACAACGCGGGCTTCAGCACCGACCGGGCCAGGGGGGCAAGGACTGCGGACATGGGATTCCTCCAGAAGGGTTCTCAGGGATCAGGCGAGAGGCGGCGCAGCCGGGCCAGAGCCCGCTACGCCAGGGTGAACAATGGGGTGAGGGGGGGCTCAGGGGGCCGGCGTTGCAGGGGCAATGCCGTAATAGCCGCCCACCGGCTGGCCATGCGGATTGCCGATCCAGATGCTGGTGCCGAAGATGTCGGCGCAGCCACCCCAGGCGACTTCCGTGCCCTTGGGCTCCTTGTTGCCCGTCTGGGCATAGAGCGTGACCGTGCTGTCGGACGGCCCGATCGTGTAGCAGACACGGGCCCACACCGGACGCGGCGCCTCGGACAACACGGAGGCCGCCGATTCAGTGATTCCGTCCGACGCCTTGACCACCCATTTCGTGCCGCGGCTGGGGCCCGGGTTGTAGGTGAAGACATAAGGCACCTGCGCCAGAACGCCGCAGGACACGACCGTCAACACGGTCGCCATCCATCCACGAAGGGTGATCCACATGCTGTTCTTGCCCGAATTGCTTTTAGTTGCAAAGAAGTTTAGGTAGGCATGACAGAAAAGAATTAGGACGAAGGTCATACTGCCGGCGCGTCGAGCCCTGGGTTGTGGTGCCGCCACGACGGCCTCACGCCGCACTTGTGTGATTCACACCGTACGGTAGGCTCATGTTGTACGGGTCCATCAGCGGGGACGGCATGGCCCAGCCGGGGTGAGCAGGCGTCGCCGTGGCCAGCCGTCGCCAGCCGTGGCCAGGCGAGCCCAGCAGCTCCGAGCATTTCCCAGTATTTCCCAGCAGTTCCCAGCAGTTCCCAGCAGTTGGCTCAGAGGGGGCAAAGCCGGCGGGCCTCGGGGTGTGTCCGCCATCCGCCATCCGCCATCCGCCCGGTGCCGAGATGTTTGACTTGCAAGCGCCGGCAGCGACCCCAGATGCCGCTTCTGGCCTGTTGACCACATCACCACCCCGATCCTGGGAGTTCCATGTCTAGCCTGTTTTCCCCTTTCACCCTGAAGAGCGTCACCCTGCGCAACCGCATCGCGGTGCCGCCGATGTGCCAATACAGCGCCGAAGACGGCCTGATCAACGACTGGCATCGCGCCCACTACGCCGGGCTGGCGCGCGGCGGCTCGGGCCTGGTCATCGTCGAAGCCACCGGCGTGCTGCCGGAAGGGCGCATCACCCCGGGCTGCCTGGGCATCTGGAGCGATGAGCATGCCCGCGGGCTGGCCGAGATTGCGGCGTCCATCAAGTCGGCTGGTGCCGTGGCGGGTCTCCAGATTGCACATGCCGGCCGCAAGGCCAGCGCCAACCGGCCCTGGGAGGGCGACGACCACATTCCCGCCGGAGACCCGCGCGCCTGGACGCCGCTGGCGCCGTCGGCGGTGGCCTATGGCAAGCATCTGCCGCGTGTGCCGCAGGAAATGACGGTGGACGACATCGTCCGCGTCCGCGACGCCTTTGTGGCGGCGGCCCGCCGTGCCCGCGACGCGGGCTTCCAATGGCTGGAGCTGCACTTTGCGCACGGCTACCTGGCGCAGAGCTTCTTCTCGGTACATGCCAATCAGCGCACCGATGCCTACGGCGGCAGTGCCGCCAATCGGGGCCGTTTCCTGCTGGAGACGCTCAAGGCGGTGCGCCAGGTCTGGCCGGAATCCCTGCCGCTGACGGCTCGTTTTGGTGTGATCGAATTCGACGGTCGGGATGAGGAGACGCTGGCGGAAGCCATCGGCCTGACCCGTCAGATGCGTGACGAGGGCCTGGACCTCTTGAATGTGAGCGTCGGTTTTTCCACGCCGGACGCGCAGATCCCCTGGGGGCCCGCGTTCCTGGGACCGATTGCGGAACGAGTGCGGCGCGAGGCCGGGATTCCGGTCGCGTCGTCCTGGGGCATCGACACCCCGGAGCTGGCCGAGCATGCCGTGGCCTCCGGGCAGATGGATCTGGTGATGGTGGGCCGTGCGCAACTGGCCAATCCGCACTGGCCGTATCACGTGGCGCAGAAACTGCATCAGCAGCGTCCGTCGTGGGTCCTGCCCGCGCCGTATGCACACTGGCTGGAGCGTTATCAGACGGCTTCCAGCTGAGCCCACCATCACTCGCAACAAAGCCGCCCTCGGGCGGCTTTGTGCTTTGTCAGTGCACCAACGAGGCCAATGGCGCCAAGGTCTGCGGGCGGCGGCGGCGCCATGCCGCAGGCCACCAGAGATCGTCCATCCGCCGCTGTCACCAGCATCCCTGCTGGCTTTGTGGTCACACGAAGTTCGTGTTCCACGAAGTTCGTGTAGTATTTGACCCATGAAGAATGTGACCGTGACCATGGAAGACAGCGTCGCCGAATGGGCGAGGCTGGAAGCCGCACGGCGCAACACCAGCGTTTCCCGTCTGGTGGGCGAGTTGCTGGCGGAGAAGATGCGGTCGGACGACGCCTATGAGCGCGCCCTGCAGGACTGGCTGCACCGCGAACGCACCTGGGCTTCCGAAGGCGGGGACTATCCCGGCCGGGAGCTGCCGTGATGACCACACTGAAGACCGATCTGCCGGTGATCGAACTGGTGAGCCCGGTGTTTGTGGACACCTCGGTGCTGATCCAGAGCGAAGACGGCGCCTTCCCCGAACGCCGGGAACGGGTCATGCGCTGGCTGCGGGTGCTCTGGCAGCAGCGGCTGGGCCGGGTGTCCAGCCAGGTGCTCAACGAGTTCTACCGCACCATCACCAGCCGCATCCAGCCGCCCATGCCCAATGGCGACGCCCGCGCCGAGGTGCGGCGTTACCAGCGCTGGTCCCCGTGGGCCATCGACCATGCCACGGTGGAATCCGCCTGGTCCCTGGAAAGCCGCTTCAACCTGCCTTATGCCGATGCGCTGATCGTTGCAGCGGCCAAGGTGCAAGGCTGTGAGCTGCTGCTGAGCCTGACGCTGCCGCATCAGCAATTGCTGGACAGCGTCACCATCCTCAACCCGCTGCTGGCCGTCCCCAAGGACACCGCCGCCTCCTCTTCCGAGCGTTCTGCATGAGTGCCTTCCTGCCCCGAGCCCTTGAGCAACTGCGTGACGACGTACGCGCCCTGCATGCCTATCAGGTGCACAGCGCGGCGGGTCTGCTCAAGCTGGATGCGATGGAGAACCCCTACCGCCTGCCGGAATCGCTTCAGCAGGCGCTGGGCGAGCGCCTGGGGCGGGTGGCCATCAACCGTTACCCCGGCGAACGTACCGCCGATCTGGCCCAGGCACTGGCGGCTCATGCCGGCATGCCGGCCGGCAAGGGCCTGATGCTGGGCAACGGGTCGGATGAGCTGATTTCGTTGTTGTCCCTGGCGGTGGCCCGTCCTGGCGCCACGGTGATGGCCCCGGTGCCTGGGTTTGTCATGTATGAACTGTCGGCCCGCTACCTGGGCCTGAAGTTTGTCGGCGTGCCGCTCACCGAGCAGTTCGAGCTGGATGAGGCCGCCATGCTGGCGGCCATGCAGGAGCATCAGCCGGCCCTGCTGTACCTGGCCTACCCCAACAACCCCACCGCCAATCTCTGGGATGCAGAGGTCATCGAGCGCCTGGCCCAGGCCGCGCCGGGCTTGGTGATCCTCGACGAGGCCTATCAGCCCTTTGCCTCGCGAGATGCCATGCATCTGCTGGAGAAGTACGACCACGTGATGGTCATGCGCACCATGAGCAAGTTCGGCCTGGCCGGCGTGCGCATCGGTTATTTGATGGGGCACGCCGAGTTGGTGCATCACGTCGACAAGCTGCGCCCCCCCTACAACATCAGTGTGCTGAATGCCGAAGCCGGTCTGTTCGCGCTGGAGCATGCGGCGGTGTATGAACAACAGGCCGCCGACCTGCGGGCCGAGCGGGACCGGCTGCTGGCCGAGCTTCAGGGCCTGCCCGGGGTCCAGGTCTTCCCCAGTGAGGGGAACATGATCCTGGTCCGAGTGCCGGATGCCCTTGCCGTCCATGCGGGCCTGAAGGCACGGGGTGTGCTGATCAAGAATGTCTCCGGCATGCATCCGCTGCTGGCCCGTTGTGTCCGGCTGACCGTGGGAACACCGCAGGAGAACCACACCCTGCTTGCTGCCTTGCGCAGCACGCTGGCGGACCTGCCCGTTTCTGTGGCACCCTGAGCACTTCCACTGCTCCTTCTTCACTGTTTCTCTGCACGACCTCGCCCTGGAAGCAACATGAGCGCCGAACGCATCGCTGAAGTCCGCCGCGACACCAAGGAAACCCAGATTCGCGTCCGCGTGAACCTGGATGGAACGGGCCAGGCCCACCTGTCCACCGGCATTGGTTTCTTCGACCACATGCTGGACCAGATTGCCCGTCACGGCCTGATCGACCTGGACATCGATGCCAAGGGCGACCTGCACATCGACGGCCACCACACCGTGGAAGACGTCGGCATCACCCTGGGCATGGCGGTGGCGCAGGCCATCGGCGACAAAAAGGGCATCACCCGTTACGGCCACAGCTATGTGCCGCTGGATGAAGCCCTGTCGCGGGTGGTGGTGGACTTTTCCGGGCGCCCCGGCCTGGCGATGGACGTGACATTCACTGCAGGCGCCATCGGCGCCTTCGACACCCAGCTCACCTATGAGTTCTTCCAGGGCTTCGTGAATCACGCCCTGGTCTCGCTGCATGTGGACAACCTCAAGGGCCACAACGCACACCACCAGTGTGAAACCATCTTCAAGGCCTTTGGCCGCGCCCTGCGCATGGCCATGACGCCGGACCCCCGCTCGGCGGGAGTGATCCCCTCCACCAAGGGGACGCTGTAATGGCTGGCTCCCGGACCGTTGCCGTGGTGGACTACGGCATGGGCAACCTGCGCTCGGTCTCCCAGGCGGTGCAGCATGCCGCTGAAGGGCAGGGGGTGGCGGTGATCATCACCGCCCGCCCGGAAGAGGTGATGGCCGCTGAACGGGTGGTGCTGCCCGGCCAGGGCGCCATGCGCGACTGCATGCGCGAGCTGCACGACTCCGGCCTGAAGGAGGCGGTGCTGCACGCCGCTGCCAACAAGCCGCTGATGGGCGTGTGCGTGGGCATGCAGATGCTGCTGGACCACAGCGAAGAGCAGGACACCCCGGGCCTGGGCCTGATTCCCGGCCGTGTGCACCGCTTCCAGCTGGAAGGGCAGCTGCAGCCAGACGGCAGCCGTTACAAGGTGCCCCAGATGGGCTGGAACCGCGTGCACCAGATGCGAGCGCATCCGGTCTGGGGCGACGTGCCCGACAACAGCTGGTTCTATTTCGTGCACAGTTTTTATGCCCGCACCGACGCGCAAGAGCACAGCGTCGGCGAAAGCGAGTACGGCTTGCGCTTTACCTGCGCCGTGGCGCGGGATAACATTTTTGCCACCCAATTCCATCCCGAGAAAAGTGCCGCGTTCGGGCTCTCGCTCTATCGCAACTTCCTGCACTGGAAGCCTTGATCCATTGATCTCTGCCCTGCATGGGTCAATCCTGCGCTTTTCTCAGTCCTCCCACCCCTTTCCTCCACCTCCCACCCGCATTCGGCCATGCTGCTGATTCCCGCGATTGACCTGAAAGACGGCAAGTGCGTCCGCCTCAAACAAGGCGATATGAACGACTCCACCACCTTCGGCGAAGACCCCGCCGAGATGGCGCGACGCTGGCTGAATGCCGGTGCCCGCCGTCTGCACCTGGTGGATCTCAACGGCGCCTTTGCTGGCAAGCCGGTGAACGAAGGCGCCATCAAGGCGATTCTTCGGGAGGTCGGCGACGAGATTCCCGTCCAGCTCGGCGGAGGCATCCGCGACCTGGACACCATCGAGCGTTATCTGGACGACGGCTTGTCCTACGTCATCATCGGGACGGCGGCGGTCAAGAACCCCGGCTTCCTGAAAGATGCAGCCTCGGCCTTTGGCGGCCACATCATCGTGGGCCTGGACGCCAAGGACGGCAAGGTGGCCACGGATGGCTGGAGCAAACTCACCGGCCATGAAGTGGTGGACCTCGCCCGAAAGTTCGAGGACTACGGCATCGAAGGCGTCATCTACACCGACATCGGCCGCGACGGCATGCTCACCGGCATCAACATCGAGGCCACGGTGCGTCTGGCCCAGGCCCTCAGTATCCCGGTCATCGCCTCGGGCGGCCTGTCCAACCTGGCGGACATCGAAGCGCTGTGCGCCGTTGAATCCGAAGGGGTGCAGGGCGTGATCTGCGGGCGAGCCATTTACACCGGCGATCTCGACTTCGCCACGGCCCAGACCCGGGCCGACGAACTCAACGGGGACTGAGCACTTGCTGGCCAAACGCATCATCCCCTGCCTGGACGTCACCGGCGGCCGGGTCGTCAAGGGCGTCAATTTCGTGGAACTGCGGGATGCGGGCGATCCAGTGGAGATCGCCGCAAGGTACAACGAGCAGGGCGCCGACGAACTGACCTTTCTCGACATCACCGCCACCAGCGACGGGCGCGATCTCATCCTGCCCATCATTGAATCGGTGGCGTCGCAGGTCTTCATTCCGCTCACCGTCGGTGGCGGGGTGCGGTCGGTGGCGGATGTGCGGCGGCTGCTCAATGCCGGTGCGGACAAGGTCAGCTTCAATTCGGCGGCCGTGGCCGAGCCGGACCTCATCCGCGCCGCGTCCGACAAATACGGCGCGCAGGCCATTGTGGTGGCCATCGATGCCAAGCGCCGGGCCGATGGCACCGGCTGGGACGTCTACACCCATGGTGGGCGCAAGAACACCGGCCTGGATGCGGTGGAATGGGCGGTGCGCATGGCGTCGCTGGGCGCGGGCGAAATCCTGCTGACCAGCATGGACCGTGACGGCACCCGCAGCGGCTTTGACCTTGCGCTGACCCGTGCCGTGGCGGATGCGGTGTCGGTGCCGGTGATTGCGTCAGGCGGGGTCGGTTCACTGCAGGACCTGGCGGACGGCATTACCGGCGGCGGTGCGGACGCCGTGCTGGCGGCCAGCATCTTTCACTATGGCGAGCACACCGTGGGAGAGGCCAAGGCCTTGATGGCCAGCCGGGGCATTCCGGTTCGTCTATGAGCGGCAGGGACGCCAAAAGCCGCGCTGCTGCGCCGCGGCCCACGTCGGGCCTTGTGCGTGGTCCCAGCGAAGTGCGCATCGTTGGTGGGCTGTGGAAACGCTCCAAACTGCCGGTGGCGGACCGGCCCGGGCTGCGGCCCACGCCGGACCGGGTGCGAGAGACGCTGTTCAACTGGCTGGGGCAGGACCTCAGCGGCTGGCGCGTGCTGGATGCCTTTGCCGGCAGCGGTGCGCTGGGCTTTGAAGCGGCCTCGCGGGGGGCTGCCCAGGTCACGCTGCTGGAAAAAGACCCCGGCCTGGCCGCGCAACTGAGGGCCAACCTCAAACGCCTGGACAAGGACAACCGTGTCCCGATGAAGATCGAAGCGACCGACGCGCTGGGCTGGATGGCCCGCAGCGCGCCAGCGTCCTTCGACCTGGTGTTTCTGGACCCTCCCTTCGCGCAGGACCTGTTCCAACCCGCGCTGCGTGCCGCTGCCAGCCTGGTCGGCCCGCAGGGATTGATCTACCTGGAGGCGCCCGCCGCCATGGATCCGCCTGAAGAACTCGGGCTGTCCCTATGGCGGGAAGGGCGTGCAGGGGCGGTGCACTACCGCTTGTTCCAGCGCAACGGATAATCGGGGTCCGCCGGCGGCGCGGGCTCCTTGGGGGAGCCTGCGGTCGTCCCGTCGATTCGAGTTGACGCCTGGAGCGCGCCCTTGACCTCCCAAACCCTGCTGACTGCCGTCTACCCCGGCACCTTCGACCCTCTGACGCTGGGCCATGAAGACCTGGTGCGCCGGGCCAGCCGCCTGTTCGAGCGGCTGATCCTGGCCGTGGCGGCGGGGCACCACAAGCGCACCATGTTCAGTATTGAAGAGCGGCTGGACATGGCGCGGCAGCTGGTGGCGCCCTATCCCAATGTGGAAGTCCTCGCCTTTGAGGGGCTGCTGCGCAACTTCGTGTTGGAGAAGGGCGGCAAGGTGGTGGTGCGGGGGCTGCGAGCAGTCTCTGACTTCGAATACGAATTCCAGATGGCGGGCATGAACCGCCAGTTGATGCCGGATGTGGAAACGGTGTTCCTGACCCCGTCCGATCACTATCAATTCATCTCGTCCACCTTTGTGCGGGAGATCGCCAC
Organism: Roseateles sp. SL47; assembly: GCF_026625885.1. Lineage (NCBI taxonomy): Bacteria > Pseudomonadati > Pseudomonadota > Betaproteobacteria > Burkholderiales > Sphaerotilaceae > Roseateles > Roseateles sp. SL47. The sequence goes on from NZ_CP113068.1 coordinate 2,122,691, forward strand.
CCTGGGCGGCGATGTGAGCAAATTTGTGTCGCCGCTGGTGCGTGAGCGCCTGGATGAACGCCTGGCCCGCGCGGCTGGCCAGGCATGAGGCGCCAGGAGAATCAGACATGGCCTTGATGATCACGGATGAATGCATCAACTGCGACGTGTGCGAGCCGGAGTGCCCCAACAACGCCATCTCGATGGGCGAGGAGTACTACCAGATCGACCCGGGCAAGTGCACTGAATGCGTCGGCCACTTCGAGGAGCCGCAGTGCGTGATGCTGTGCCCGGTCGCCTGCATCCCGGTGAACCCGGCGCATGTGGAGACGCGGGAAACGCTGATGCAGAAGTATTTGCGGCTGACGGCGACCGCTTGAAGCCTGCGGAGGCGTTTGATCCCTGTGAGGGCGGTGGCGTGGCCAACCCCCTGCCTCCCTGACGCCCTGACGCCCTGACTCCCTGACCCCCTGATGCCCGGCAGGCACCCGCCCCACCGGCGGTCCAAGGCCGCGCCTTGCAGTCCCGGCTTCAGCTTGTCCCGGGCGTTAGACACCACCGCTCGCCGTACGCAGGCGGTGTCGGCCACTGATCCGCTATCGGGGTCTGTCCCGGATGCTCATCGGCCCATCGGCGGGCCAGCATCCAACCGCCGTGACTGACCACCATGGGGCCCGGCGAGCAGGTCGCCACCCGCTTCAACAAGTCTTCCAGGCTTTCACCGCCGCCAGGGCGGGCCGTGGCGAAGTCCTGCACCCACGCGTCGATCTCTGCTTTGGGGATGTCTGCCCAGGGCTGGCCGTCCCAACGGCCGAAGTCCAGTTCACTCAGGGCTGCATCCACATGATGGTGCCAACCCCATTGCCGCAGCCACCGGCCCACATCGGCACATCGACGCAAGGGTGAGGTCCAGACTTCATGCGGCAGGCGATGCCGACGTGCATGGGCCTGGATGCGGCGGGCCAATCGCTTGGACCGCCGTGCTGGCACCGATAGGTCGCATCCCGCGCCGACACACAGCCCCTTCGCCCCGACCGGTTTGGGATGACGCCAGACGCTGATGGCGCCATTCATCAAAACACGGCTCCGAGGCCCAGAAAGGCCAGCAGCGCTCCGACTTCCACCACTTGCTGCGTGGCACCGAGGTTGTCGCCGGTGTAGCCGCCCAGGCGGCGCTCCAGCATGGACTGCATGTAGAGCGTCAGTCCGGTACCGGTGACGATGGCGCCCAGCAGCAGCGGAATGTCGTCCGGCAACAGCCAGGCCCAGACGCCACTGGCCAACACCACCAGGCCCAGCGACACCACCAGCTCGGTGCGCCGGATCTGGGTGGCCAGCGGCTTGGCCTTGGCATGTGCCACATCACCCGCGTAGGGCAGCGCATGCATCAGCCACACCGGTGCCGCCCGCGAGGCCAGATGGCCCCAGACCAGGGCCCAGAGGGCCAACGACGGGTCGGTGTCCGCCAGGCCCAGCAGCGTGGCGGCCTTCAGACCCAGCATGAGGAACAGGCCCAGGGCCCCATAACTCCCCAACCGGGAGTCCTTCATGATCTCCAGCGCCCGCTCCCGGCTGACCGCACCGCCCAGGCCATCACAGGTATCTGCCAGGCCGTCTTCATGAAAGCCGCCCGTGAGCCAGATGCTGGCGCCCATCGCCAACACGACGGCCACCGTGGCCGGAAACACCAGCAGGGCGACCCACAGCACCGCTGCGGACCACACCCCCACCGCCGCGCCCACCAGGGGGAAATAGCGCGCGGATTGGTTCAGCCACTCAGGCTGGAAGCCGACCCAACGCGGCACCGGCACACGGGTGAAGAACTGCAGGGCGATCAGGAACAGACGGAATTGATGCATGGTGCCGGCCGTCCGAGCGGCCGCAGGGAAGACGCAACGGCGGGCATGATACGGCGGGCCCTGCGGGGATGCAGGGGTCAGGCTGGCCCATGCCCCTGCATCTGTGCCGCCAGCAGCCGCTCGTAGGCGATGGCCACGTTGGCACAGAAGATCTGCAGCAGTTCCTGTCCATCCGCATCGATGGGCTGTGCAAAGCGCATATACAGCAGGCTTTCGTTGCCGCTGTGCGTCCGGTAGTAGCCCACAAAGCACTCGCCATCCAGCCGGCTCTGCCGTGTCTGAAGCACTTGCTCCAGGGCCTCTCGCACGTCCAGCGGCAAGTCCCGCACGGCGGACTCGTCCAGCAGGCCCTGGAATTGCGCCGTTGCAGCCAGCACGCGGTAGGCTCCTTCGCCATGTGAAGCCGCGTAGGCGGCCATGCGGCTGGCACACAAGCCCTCGGCCTCATGGCCCAGCAGATGGGCCAATTGCGCCAGCAGTGCAGACGCCAGATGCCGCAGGTTGCCCGCGTCATGAATCTGCGTGATGGCTTCTATGGAGCGCCGCAGCCCCTGGCGCGCCAGTTCCAGCGTGACGATGTCCCGATACGAGCGCAGCGCAGAATAAAAGACCGTGATCAGCTTGCGCTTGGTCAGCTCGGTCTTTTCCTTGTAATCGTTGATGTCATAGGACTTGATCACGTCCTCTTCCGGCGCCTGGCCCGGCTGCCCGGTCCGCAGCACGATGCGCACATGCCGGTTGCCGATGTCCTCACGGATGAAGCGGGCCAGGTCCAGCCCGGCATGCTCCGACTCCATCACCACATCCAGCAGCACCAGGGCCACGTCATGCCGGCTTTGCAGCAGGTCGCGCGCTTCGCTGGCGGTATAGGCATTCAGGAATTGCAGACGGCGGCCCGCGAACTCGAAGTCATCCATCACCAGCTGCGTGACCTGGTGGACGGCGGGATCGTCGTCCACGATCATGACCACCCAGGGCGCCAGGGCGCGCTGCCGCCGGGCGTCGCCGGGACCTTCCTCGGGAAGTTCGTCGGCGAACACGAGTTCGGTGTTCATGGGGGCTCCCTGCAGCAGACGCTTGTTGCGTCAAATTTGTAAGTGCTGATTATGCGGACACCCTGCCAGTTTCAGAAGCGAACTTGATTGTCCTCGGCTCCTCCGGCGAAGCGCGGGCTCATGGTTTACCCGGCTCGTCGTTGACGTTGAAGTTGGTACCGGTATCATCATTTCATGGTAACGGTACCAGCCGACGGAAGATCGGCAGACCAGACCCCAGGAGACAACATGCAGATTTCGCTTTCCGCAGCGGCGGGCGCCACGGGCACTCGCACGCGTTTTGGTGTCCTCGCGATGCTTTTCATCGTGACGGTGCTCAACTATGCGGACCGGGCCACCGTGGGTGTGGCCGGGCCGGTCCTTTCCAAGGAACTGGGCATCAGTGCCGTGCAGATGGGGTTCATCTTCTCGGCCTTCAGCTGGTCCTACGTCGCCGGGCAGCTGCCGGGCGGATGGCTGCTGGACCGTTTCGGTGCCAAGAAGGTCTATGCCTGGAGCATCCTGCTGTGGTCGGTGTTCACGATGCTGCAGGGCGCCGTGCATTACCTCGGTGTGGCCACGGCCGTGATTGCGCTGTTTGCACTGCGTTTCATGGTGGGCCTGGCCGAATCGCCTTCATTCCCGGCCAATGGACGCATGGTGGCCGCCTGGTTCCCGGTAGCGGAACGCGGCACGGCATCGGCCATCTTCAATTCGGCGCAGTACTTCGCCACCGTCTTGTTTGCGCCGATCATGGCCTGGATCGTCCATGCCATGGGCTGGCAGGACGTCTTCTACTTCATGGGCGCCTTGGGCATTGTGTTGTCGGTGGTCTGGCTCAGGACCATGCACAACAGCCCGCAGGAGCACCCCGGCATCAGCGACGCCGAGCGCCAGCACATTGAAGCGGGCGGTGCGCTGCTGGCGGGGCAGGACGCCAAAGCATCCAAGACCTCGGGCCCCAAACTGGCCTATCTCAAGCAGTTGCTCTCCAACCGAATGCTGCTGGGCGTCTATATCGCGCAGTACTGCGTGAATACGCTCACCTATTTCTTCCTGACCTGGTTCCCGGTCTACCTCGTAAAGGAACGCGGCATGACGGTGCTGAACGCCGGCATGGTGGCCGCTGTTCCCGCCATCTGCGGATTTGCCGGGGGCGTGCTGGGCGGCGTGGTGTCGGACTGGCTGCTGCGTCGTGGCCATTCGGTGACGTTTGCCCGCAAGGTGCCCATCGTGATCGGCATGCTGCTCTCCACCTCGATGATTGCCTGCAACTATGTGGATGTGCAGTGGGTGGTGGTGGCCATCATGGCGCTGGCCTTCTTCGGCAAGGGGCTGGGGGCGCTGGGCTGGGCGGTGGTGTCGGACACCTCGCCGAAGGAGATTGCCGGGCTCAGTGGGGCCATGTTCAACACCTTCGGCAACATTGCCGGCATCACCACGCCCATCGTGATTGGCTACATCGTGCAGGAAACGCATTCGTTCAATGGCGCCCTGGTGTTTGTCGGCGCACATGCCGTCATTGCCGTGGTGAGTTATTTGCTGGTGGTCGGTGAGATCAAGCGTGTGCAGCTCAAGGGTTGACGCAGTCGCCCAACTGCCTGCGCCAAGGCTTTCGCAAATGTCTGCGTCATTGCCTGCTTTCTTGCCTGCTCATCGAGTTTTTTCTAGCGACAGCCGCCCCGTCCGAACCGTCACCGCCTTCATGCGGTGGCCCGACTCTCACCGGGGCGTGCCATCAGGACCGCGATCATGAATACAGCCATTGCCACGTCTGCGCTGACCATCCAGATTCACGAGGCAGACAATGTCGCCATCGTGGCCAATGATGGCGGCTTGCCTGCCGGCACGGTGCTGCCCGGCGGGCTGGTGCTGAAAGACAAGGTGCCGCAAGGCCACAAGGTGGCGCTGGTGGACCTGCCGGCCGACGCGCCCGTGATTCGCTACAACGTGCCCATCGGTTTTGCCGCCGAGCCGATCGAAGCCGGGCGCTGGGTGCATGAGCGGCTGCTGCGCATGCCGGAAGCGCGTGAGCTGGAGGGGCTGCCCAAGGCCACGGTGCAGGCCCCCGCGATGCCGCCGCTGGAGGGCTACACCTTTGAGGGTTATCGCAATGCGGATGGCTCGGTCGGCACCCGCAACATCCTCGCCATTACCACCACGGTGCAATGTGTGGCCGGTGTGGTGGAGTTTGCCGTCAAGCGCATCAAGGCGGAGATGCTGCCGCTGTATCCGCATGTGGATGATGTGGTGGGCCTGGAGCATACCTATGGCTGCGGCGTGGCGATTGATGCTCCGGACGCCATCATTCCCATCCGCACGCTGCGTCACATCAGCATGAATCCCAACTTCGGTGGGGAGGTGATGGTGGTGAGCCTGGGCTGCGAGAAGCTGCAGCCGGAGCGGTTGATGCCACCCGGCGTGATTCCGATCAGCGATCAGCGGGAGGAACATGCGGGCCTGGATGTGGTGTGCCTGCAGGACAACGAGCATGTGGGCTTCATGTCCATGGTGGAGTCCATCATGAAGACGGCCCGCAGGCATCTGGAGCGCTTGAATGCACGCCGGCGTGAAACGGTGCCGGCCTCCGAACTGGTGGTGGGTGTGCAGTGCGGGGGGAGTGATGCTTTCTCCGGCGTGACCGCCAACCCGGCGGTGGGATTCTGTGCGGACCTGCTGGTGCGAGCGGGCGCCACGGTGATGTTCAGCGAGAACACCGAGGTGCGGGACGGCATTGCGCAACTGACGTCGCGCGCCAGCACGCCGGAAGTGGCGGATGCAATGATCCGGGAGATGGCCTGGTATGACGCCTACCTGAAGCGTGGCAGCGTGGACCGCAGTGCCAACACCACGCCGGGCAACAAGAAGGGCGGGCTCTCCAACATCGTCGAAAAGGCGATGGGATCGATTGTGAAAAGCGGTAGTGCGTCCATCAGCGGCGTGTTGTCTCCCGGCGAGCGGCTCAATGGCCAACGGGGCCTGATCTACGCAGCGACGCCGGCCAGCGATTTCATCTGCGGCACTCTGCAATTGGCGGCCGGCATGAACCTGCATGTGTTCACCACCGGGCGTGGCACGCCTTATGGGTTGGCGGAATGCCCGGTCATCAAGGTGGCCACCCGGACCGACCTGGCGCGCCGCTGGCATGACCTGATGGATGTGAATGCCGGGCTGATTGCCGATGGCGAGAAGACGATTGCGGAGCTGGGCTGGGAAATGTTCCAGCTGATGCTGGATGTGGCCAGCGGGCGGCGGACATGGGCGGAGCGGCACCAACTGCACAACGCGCTGGTGCTGTTCAATCCGGCGCCGGTGACGTGAGCTTGGGGCCGCGGAACGGGCGGCTGACATAACGCGACCCTGCCAGGCCAAACCGCCAGGGGGTGTCCATGGCCTTGGAGATGCCGATGCGCACGTCCGTGAGGACGTTTGTGGGCGCCGTGGCTGGATGAAGTTCAAACGGCGGCTGGCTGACGGGGCATCCGTCATGCTCATGGGTGATGCCCAAGGCCTGGGTCACCCGGCCGGGGCCGGCGCAGAGCACGCGTTCATCCTGGACTTGCCGGCGCTGGCGCATCAGGTCCAGCCCTTGGGTGGGCTGGAGGGCGCGGATCAGGACCGCGGCGCCGTGGCCCGCTTCGCGGCAGACGAGGTTGAAGCACCAGTGAATGCCGTAGGACCGATAGACGTAGACGTGTCCCGGCGGGCCGAACATCGACTGATTGCGGGGGCGTGGGCCGCCGAAGCTGTGAGAGGCTGGATCGTCACGGTCATAGGCCTCTGTTTCGACGATGAGGCCACCAACACCGTCGACGAGGAGCAGCGCGCCGATCAGGTCATGTGCGAGCTGAGGGGCGTCGGTGTTGAAGTCGATGGTGGGCATGAAATGGGGAGTCGAGGGCCGCGCAGGAGTTGTTAATGCGCGCCTGGCGATTGGGAGCACGGGCAATGTTCAAGCCCGTTGTGCGGAGCCGTGCGGGGCTGCTCTAGAGAAGCGGTGAAACGTGTCAATGCGTCCGCTGCGAGCTTCGGAGGATAGGAAACGACCTGAACCTCGAACAGTCCGCTGAGCGCAGCAATGAAGGGCGAGAACAGTTGCCCGGTGCCGTCCATGCCTGGAAGCAGTACGACGCGAAGCATGGGGGAAGGGGGCGGATGCATGGGTGGAGCGGCTGCTTGAAAGGTGTGACCAGGAGCGCGATGGTGACGGCGCATCCGCTGCCGAGGTCCGAGTTGATGGTCGCACAAGATGGCGCCAGCCATACTGGAGCCCGTGCCGCCAGATTTGACGAGGGGCGCATCTCGGGCAGCGAGGGGCGGGCAGCTCGGCACCGCATAGAGGCTTGGTGGCAACGGAATGCCGATCGCGACGATGACGAAACGTGGTCGGCGCTGGATGGCATGCAAACCTGGATCGGGCGGCGGCGTCTGGACTCGCTCTACCTGGGTCACGGCAGCCTTGCAATGACGATGCGTTATGCCCCCCTCGCGTCTCATCACCTGCAGGAGGTGACCAGGCTGAGCCCGTGGGCACCTGCACCTATGGAGTCCGCCCGAGCCCCTAAAATCGCTCAGCGCAGGGCTCTACTCAATACCCATCTGACCGCCGTTGAACCAAGCAACGTCGAAACCGTCCTTCAGCAGCACGGCTTTGAGCGGTGGTAACGGGACCGCTTGAACTCGTTCAACGTACTTGACCAACGTGTTCCGATCCTCAGTGAGGATGTGGCTGATTTCTTCAAAATCGCACTGTGCAATCAGCTTGAAATCATCCTTGACGCGCACTCGATCATCACCTTGATCCCGGGGATGTTGTGCAATGAGATCGCCGCATCGTTCGGCGTGGTCAATGTTGAACGGAAGTACGATCAGGTTGCGCAGCGGCAAAGACGTGTAGGGCTGCTTGACGTGGAACTCGGACGCCACCACCGTTGATAGAAACATCGGAACCTGGCGAGCGACGCACTCCCGAAAGTAGAGCTGAGCTGTCTGGTGATGAGGCCTTGTCGGATCGGCAAATGTGATCAGAAAGCTCGTGTCAAGCAACACACTATTCAATGTCGCCCCCCACGCAACTCATCGACCCAGGCGGACGCACTCTGAACATCCTTCCAGGCGCTTTGTCCTTCCAAGGTCATCTTGGCAATCGCTGCTTCGTCGACGTCCGTAGCGTACTCAACGAACTCCAATAGCTTCGCATTGCGCAGCTCTCTTGTCTTTACGTTGTACTCGGCCCTCACCCGCAGCATCGCAGACTTGTACAGTCGGTTGACCTTGTCGGCGCGAAGCAGTTCCTTGTCTGTCTCAATGGTCAGCCTTTTGCCATTCGGCAACTTGACGTGAGCATTGGGCTTCTTGCTTCCGCCAACCTCTTGGATTTCCCCACGGATGTAGCGCTCCACTACCACCCAGTGGTCCGCCTCCTCGGTTCGGAAGTCAGTTCGCGAACTGATGATCAGAGGACGGCTCAAGAACGGTGCCGAAATCTTGTAGGCGAGTCCTGGGGAGCTTCGAGCCGCCTTCTGCCAACGCTCGATGACTGCTCTGCGCTTGTGATCAACGAAGCGCATCAGCTCGTTGTCTTCTAGTGCCCTCAGGTCACCGAAGAGCTTCGGAGCGTTGTCCAGCGGAAAAGTCTGGAGAGCAAACGACCCGTGCTTGATCTGAACATCAAGATTGCGCGCGTCGATTTCCTTTCCGTCACCTTGAAGGAACTCCTTGACCTCCTCGGCGAAGCGCACGAGGTCGCCCAGGCGAACCCGGTCAGGGCTCGTCTCGAAGCCGGCTGACTTGTCGTCCAGTGCGAGGGTGATACGCTGCCCATCCATGGTGGGTTGATTCTACGGGTGAGGGTGTCGCCCTAGGTCGGCATCTTCACCAAGGCAGCAATCCATGTAGGGGGTCTGCGACGGCTGTTGACACGTCGTTGACAGCAGCCAAAGAAAAAGCCCGCACTGGGCGGGCTTTTTGGTACCTAAGTGCATAGTGCACCAGGCGAAAATTTGGTGGCGCTTCAGGGATTCGAACCCCGGACCTGCGGATTATGATTCCGTCGCTCTAACCGGCTGAGCTAAAGCGCCTTGCGAAGAACGCGACTATAGCAAGGTTTTCTACGACAATGCAAGCCCCGCCGAAAAAAGGCGATCAAAACGGCGAGCAGTCCCTTTCATGTTTAGCTTCATCAAGAAAAAACTGGGCTTCGGTTCCGACCCCACACCCGCGTCGCCGCCTGCGGCGACCCCGGCACCGGAACCCACTCCAGCGCCCGCGCCCGCTTCGCCCTTGAGCCCATCGGCCGCCCCCACGCCAGCCCCCCAATCTGCGCCATCACCAGCCGCCACGCCGCCAGCGCCCGCATTCGAGCTGCGCGATCAGCCGGCGCGTGTCCCACCCACAACACCTGCCCCCACGCCCGCCGCGATCCGGACGCAGGCCGCGGAGGTGGCTGCCACGTCATCGCCCGCGCCAGCCACTGAAGCCGCTCCTCGCAAGAGCTGGATGGACAAGCTCCGCCAAGGTCTGCGAAAGACCGGTTCGAGCATCGCCCAGGTCTTCACCGGCACGCAGATCGACGACGCGCTGTACGAAGAGCTGGAGGCCGCCCTGCTGATGGCCGACGCGGGCGTCAAGGCCACCGAGTTCCTGCTTCAGGACCTCAAGCGCCGGGTCAAGGAATCCAAGGCCACCGACCCCGCTGCGGTCCGCCTGCTGCTGGTGGACGCGCTCACCGAACTGCTCCAGCCTTTGCAGCGCCAGTTGGTCATCGGCGAGCACAGCCCCACCGTGATGATGGTGGTCGGGGTGAACGGCGCCGGCAAGACGACCAGCATTGGCAAGCTCACCCGCCATCTCGCGGACGCAGAAGCCAATGTCCTGCTCGCCGCTGCCGACACCTTCCGCGCTGCGGCCCGCGAGCAGTTGTCCGTCTGGGCTGACCGCAATCGTGTGCAGATTGTCAGCCAGGAAGGGGGCGACCCGTCCGCCGTCACCTTCGACGCCGTGGTCGCCGGCCGTTCTCGCGGCGCCGATGTGGTGATCGCGGACACCGCCGGCCGCCTGCCCACGCAGCTCCACTTGATGGAAGAGCTGAAGAAGATCAAACGGGTGATCAACAAGGCGCAGGAAGGTGCGCCGCACGAGGTGCTGCTGGTGGTGGACGGCAACACCGGCCAGAACGCGCTGACGCAGGTGAAGGCTTTTGACGAGGCCCTGGGCCTCACCGCGTTGATCGTCACCAAGCTCGACGGCACCGCCAAGGGTGGGGTGCTGGCCGCCATCGCGCGTGAGCGGCCCGTGCCGGTGTATTTCATCGGCGTGGGCGAGAAGCTGGAAGACCTCCAGACCTTTGACGCACGGGAATTTGCACAGGCGCTGCTGGAATAAGCGCAGGTGCAGGTCTGCGGCCGGTGGTCACAGTCCTGCGCCGTGGTCAGCATGAAAGAAGGGCTCCCTCGGGAGCCCTTCTTTCATTGGGGATGTCTGGCCATCACGCAATGATCTGGCCATCACGCAATGATCTGGCCATCACGCAATGATCTGGCCATCACGCAATGATCTGGCCATCACGCAATGATCTGGCCATCAAGCAATGATCCGACGATCAGAACGGCAGACCGCCACCCCCTCCGCCGCCCATCATGCCTTTCATGCCCTTCATGCCGCCCAGCTTCTTCATCATCTTCATCAGGCCGCCGCCCTTCATCTTCTTCATCATCCCCTGCATCTGGTCAAACTGATTCAGCAGGCGGTTGACTTCCTGAATCTGCACACCAGCACCGGCGGCAATCCGGCGCTTGCGGCTGGCCTTGGACTTGCCGTCCATCAGCAGCGAGGGCTGGCGGCGCTCCTTGGCGGTCATCGCGTTGAGGATGCCCTCCATGCGCTTCATATCGCGTTCGGCCTTGTCCATGTCGGCGGCGCCGGCCTTGGCGGTCATCTGGGTGGGCAGCTTGTCCATCAAGCCCGACAGCCCCCCCATCTTTTTCATCTGGGAGATCTGGGCCAGGAAGTCGTTCAGGTCAAAGCCGTCGCCGGACTTGAGCTTCTCGGCCAGCTTCTGCGCCGCCTCGACATCCACACCCTTCTGGACTTCTTCCACCAGGGCCACGATGTCGCCCATGCCCAGCACACGGCCGGCATGACGGTCGGCATCGAAGACCTCCAGCCCGTCGATCTTTTCGGAGACACCCGCAAACTTGATGGGCGCACCGGTGATCTGGCGGACCGACAGCGCCGCACCGCCGCGGGAGTCACCATCCAGCTTGGTCAGCACAATGCCGGTCAGCGGCAGTGCTTCACGGAAGGCCTTGGCGGTGTTCACCGCATCCTGACCCTGCATGGCGTCCACCACAAACAGGGTCTCCACCGGCTTGAGCGTGGCATGCAGGTCACGGATCTCGGCCATCAACGCTTCGTCGATGGCCAGACGGCCGGCCGTGTCCACCAGCAACACATCAAAGAAGTGGCGGCGGGCATGGTCCAGCGCGGCCAGGGCGATGTCATGCGGTTTCTGGTCCGGCGCCGACGGGAACCATTCGGCCCCGGCCTGCCCGGTGACGGTCTTCAACTGTTCGATGGCGGCAGGGCGGTACACGTCCGCCGACACCGTCAGCACCTTTTTCTTGCGCTTTTCGATCAGGTGCTTGGCCAGCTTGGCGGTGGTGGTGGTCTTGCCCGCCCCCTGCAGGCCGGCCATCAGGATGATGGCGGGCGGCTGGGCCGCCAGGTTGATGTCCGCAATGCCCTCGCCCATGGTGGCGGCCAGTTCCTTGTGGACGATGCCCACCAGCGCCTGGCCAGGGGAGAGCGAGCCCACCACCTCGGCGCCGAGGGCCTTTTCCTTGACGCGGGCGATGAAGTCGCGAACGACAGGCAGGGCCACGTCCGCCTCCAGGAGCGCCATTCGCACCTCCCGCAACATGTCTTGCACGTTGTCTTCGGTGATGCGGGCCTGCCCGCGCATCGTCTTGACGAGGCGACTCAGGCGGTCGGTGAGAGTGGATGCCATTGTTCAAACGCCAGCGGGAAAGCGGCGTGTCTCATTACACTTTGAGGATGATTTTATCGTTCGGATCAGAACAGCCCGCCGGCATGCTGCTGACAGTGCTCAGCATCACCGGTGTTTTGGCTTATGCGCTGGCCGCCGTTTGGGCCACCCGTCGCCCCTCTACCTGGCGCATCGTACTGGCTCTGGCCTGGTGCTTGCACCTGGCGGCGCTGGTCACGGATATTGCCGGCATCGGCGCGCCCGCCCCGGAAGGCGCCCTGGTGCATGCCGCCCGGTTCGGCTTTGCTCCGTCGCTGTCCATGACGCTCTGGCTGGTCCTGGGGGTGTATCTGGTGGAAAGCCGGTTCCTCCCCTTGCCCTCCGCCCAGCGTCTGCTCAGCGTGCTGGGGCTGCTGGTGATGTTGCTGGCCTGGCTGTTCCCCGGCGAATATCGCCCCCAGGCCGGTTCCGCTCTGGCGCCCCTGCATTGGGCGATGGGCCTGGCGTCCTACGGCCTGTGCGGCGTGGCGGTGATGCATGCGGTGATGCTCAACCGGGCCGAGCGGCAAATGCGCGCCCAGAAAGGGCAGGGCGGCCCGATGCTCGCCACGCCGCTGCTCCGCCTGGAACGGCTCACCTTCCAGTTTGTGGGCGCGGGGGTGGTGGTGCTGTCCCTGGCCCTGCTGCTGGGATGGGCCTTCAGCCCCATCTGGCGCTGGGACCACAAAACCCTTTTTGCGGTGATGGGCTGGATGGTGCTGACCGGCCTGCTGACCGGACGGCGCGTGTTTGGATGGCGCGGGCGCCGGGCCACGCGGTGGCTGTATTTCGGTGCGGGGCTGCTGCTGTTGTCCTATGCGGGTTCCCGCTTCGTGCTGGAAGTGATCCTGCAACGCACCTGGTGATCGGACGCCTGTGATGAAACTGCTGTTCTGGGTGCTGGTCCTGGCGCTGTTCTTCTTTGTGCTGGGCTTCAAGCGCGGGCGGCCGGACCGTTCCACGGCCCCACCCGCCCCATCACCGTCGCAGCGGCCAGTGGCCGCCCCTGCGGCCGAGCCGCCGCCGGAAGACATGGTGTCGTGCGCCGAATGCGGGACCCATCTGCCCATCAGCGAATCGCTGCCCGGCCGCGGAGGTCACTTCTGCTGCGCGGACCATCGCGTCCGTTTCGAGGCTCGGTTGGGCTGAGCCCCGGCGCACACCGACATGCCGTTTTCCGACACCACCTCGCGCGCCGCCGGCATCAGCACCATCCAGCGCCTCTACCGCGCCTTCATGGGGGCGCGTGCAACCTTGAGCCTGGCCCTGCTGGCCACCCAGTCGCTGGCCAGCCTGATGGGCGCACGTCCCAACAGCTGGGCTGCCTGGCTGTCGCTGGTGTATGGGGTGCAGGCGGTGCTGGCCTGGATCCTGCCCCGCTGGTTTGGTGGCGGCAGCTGGCCACCGACCCCCGACCGCCAATCGCTGAGCTGGCGGCAGATCGTCCTGAGCATCGGCGTGGACCTGGTGCTTTTCAGCCTGCTGCAATGGCTGGACCCGGGGGGGCTCAGTTACGGCGCGCTACTGTTCATGCCGGTGCTGATGGCGGGCGCGCTGTTGCCCCGCCTGCCGGCGCTGGCCTGTGCCGCCTTGGCCAGCCTTCAGTTGCTGGCCGTGGCCGTCTGGGCCGTGATGCTCGGGCTGGACGGGGGGCTTCGCATCAGCCAGGGCGGCTTGTTCGGCGTCGGTCTGTTTGTGGTGTCCTTGCTGGCGAACGAACTGGCCAGCCGCCTGGCGCGCGAAGAACGTGCCGCGCGGGGCAGCCTGGAATATGCCCGGCAGCAGGCCGATCTCAATCGCCTGGTGATTGAAGAAATGGATGAGGGCGTGCTGGTGGCGGACCGTCGTGGCCTGGTGCGCACCGCCAACCCCGCCGCCCGTGCGCTGCTGGCGGAAGGCGCCACGCTGCGCCCCGGCCCCTTCCGCCTGGACACCACACCCACCTGGGCACCTTTGCTGCGTGCGCTCACCCAGGCCTACAGCGAACACAGCTGGCCCGATGCGGGCCGCGATGTGCTGCTGGACTTCGGCGGCGGGTTGCAGCGCTCCTTGCATGTCCGCATGCGCTTCACGCTGCGGCCGCTGGATGGTGATGACCTGTGTGTGCTGTTCATCGAGGACAACCGCCATCTCGAAGCCCGCAACCGCCAGGAGAAACTGGCGGCGATGGGGCGTGTGTCGGCCGGCATCGCGCATGAAATCCGCAATCCGCTCACCGCCATTGCCCAGGCCAACGCGCTGCTGGAAGAAGACTGCGCCGGCCAGCCGCGTCTGGAGCAACTGACCCGCATGGTGGCCAGCAATGTGGAGCGGCTCAAACGCATCGTGGATGACGTCATGGAAGTCGCACCGGGCATCACCTCCGCCTCACAGATGCTGTTGCTGGCACCGCTGGTGCGTGAATATTGCGCGGACTGGGCCGCCACGCAGCGTCTGCCCAAGGACGACAGCAGCCCGTTGCGGATCGACATCGCCCCGGAAGATGCAGCGGTGAGTTTCGACCCCGAGCATCTGCGCCGCATCCTCATCAACCTGCTGGACAACGGCCTGCGCCATGCGCGGCCGGCCCCGGCGGCGGTGCGGGTGGAAGTGGCGGCCGAGGGCCCGGAATGGATCCGACTGTCGGTCCTGAGCGACGCCGACCCCATCCCCGCCGAGGTAGAACGACACTTGTTCGAACCATTCTTTTCAACCCGAAGCCGGGGAACCGGCCTGGGCCTGTACATTTGCCGGGAACTCTGCGAGCGTTATGGCGGGCGGATCGACTATCACCGCCTGGATGCCCAGCACATGAACGAATTCCGCCTGCTGCTGCCGCGCCTCGCCTCCTCTCCTGTCCAAGAAACTGTTCATGAGCGCTGATTCCCGACTGCTGGTGGTCGATGACGAACCCGACCTGCGCACCCTCTATGAGATGACGCTGCTGCGTGAGGGCTTCGCGCTGGACAGCGCCGGCACCGTGGAAGATGCGCTGGCCCATCTGGAGGCCCGCCGCTACGACGCGGTCATCACCGACATGCGCCTGCCTGACGGCACCGGCCTGGATGTGTTGCGCTGGCTGGAGCAGCGCGGCCGCAGCGAGCGCGCCATCGTCATCACCGCTTACGGCTCGCCGGAAAATGCGGTGGAAGCCTTGAAGGCCGGCGCCTACGACTATCTGACCAAACCCGTGGACCTGCGCCAGTTCCGCATGGTGGTGGCTTCCGCGCTGGGCCGTGTGCCGCGGCCGGAATCTTCCGCCTCGACCCTGGCCGCACGGGCTCCGCAAGCGGCCAGCCCAGCCCCGGTGGCGGGCGCTGGCATCGCACCCAGCGCACCGTCGGCAGCTGCGCCCACCATGTTTGGCGGCCGGTCGCTATCGCCGGGCCCGGTGTCACCCCCCTCCGCGTCGGACAACGACGCCCCCACCGTCACGCCCATGGGGGCGGCCATGGTGGAAGCTTCGCGCAAGGCGGCGGTGCCGCGCGGGCGGGTGGCCGCTGCCGGTCCGGTGTCGGCGCTGGAGCGTTTGGTGGGTGATTCCGCCGCCATGCGCCAGGTGCGGGAACTGATCGAGAAGGTGGCGCGCAGCATGGCGCCGGTGCTGCTCAATGGTGAGTCCGGCACCGGCAAGGAACTGGTGGCTCGCGCCATCCATGATGTGAGCGCCCGCCGCCCGCAGCCCTTCATCGCGGTGAACTGCGGTGCCATTCCCGAGCAGCTGCTGGAAGCGGAATTCTTCGGCTACCGCAAGGGCGCCTTCACGGGCGCCACTGAAGACCGCGAAGGCTTCTTCCAGGCGGCCCAGGGCGGCACGCTGTTCCTCGACGAAATCGGCGACCTGCCGCTGGCCATGCAGTCCAAGCTGCTGCGGGCCTTGCAGGAACGCTCGGTGAGGCCCGTGGGCGCAGTGGCGGAAATGCCGGTCAATGTCCGTCTGCTCAGTGCCACCCACAAGGACCTGGCGGCCGAAGTGCTGGGCGGCCGCTTCCGGCAGGATTTGTATTACCGCCTGAACGTCATCCAGATCCGTGTGCCGCCGCTGCGCGAGCGCATGGAAGATTTGGCCCCGATCAGCGCACGAGTGCTGGAGCGCATCGCCACCGACGCGGGCGTGGACGCGGTTCCGCAACTGACCGCGCAGGCCCTGGCGGTCCTGGGTCGTTACAGCTTCCCGGGCAACGTGCGCGAGCTGGAGAACCTGCTGCACCGGGCACTCGCCCTCTCCGGCGGTGATGGCATCGACGTGGCGGACCTCGGCCTGCCCGACACACTGCTTGAAGCCGAAGAAGTGCCGGACCTTGTGGTGGACGCGGCCGACGCGGTGCAAGGCGTCCCCTTGCCGGCCGAAGCGATCGGCCAGGCGCCGCTGCCTTCGGATCTGGCCGCCTATCTCGACGAGGTGGAAAAGCGACTGCTGCTGCGCGCGCTGGAGCAGTACCGCAACAACCGGACGGCTGCGGGCGCGAGCCTGGGCTTGTCGCTGCGGCAGATGCGGTACCGCATGGCCCGGTTGGGCATCTCGCTCGGCGGCGACGAAAGCTGATGCTTGTGCGGCAGGCGGGCGCCTCTCTCTGACCGCATACCGCCCGCCTGTTGTTACTGCGGGAAGGCCCTACATGGGGCTTGTCCTGATCAGTTGTGACAAGGCTGCAGTGTCGCCGGATAGCCCCATCGAATCAGCCCCGCGCCAAGCCTTGTTTTGATGCGTGTTTGCGGCCATTTCGGCGCTGCAGGCCGCGCCAATCCTGGGGCTCCGACATCGATCACCGAATCCATCGGCGATGTGCGGGGACAGGGCTTTTAAGCCTCATCATGCCCAGGTCGATGGAACTCCTTTGACGCTATCGGTAGTTGCTTGAAGGTGGGCGACACCCTAGATATAGTGTCCAGCATGCTATCCTGCTGACTTCGCAAAACCGCGATGAACGCCTCCTCCACCGTCTTGTTGATGCCCCCGCGCTGCACGCGCGCTGGCCTTGCAGCGGTGTCGGGATACGGGGCGGGACACCACATCAAACATCACCCCAAAACTTGAGACGTCGGCCCGGTCGGGTTGCCCGGGCACGGCGTTGCTTTTTGTTTTTTCGAACCAGAACAGACGAGGATCCCATGCAGACAGTCGCCGTCACACCGACCGCCGAAGCGGGCCTGGCGCAGACTCCCCGCGAGTCCGCCCCGATCGCCGCCGGCAGCTACCAGGCTTACCAGATCATTCGCCGCAACGGTGCGGTGGTGCACTTTGAGCCGAGCAAGGTGGCGGTGGCCATGATGAAGGCCTTCCTGGCGGTGCACGGCACCAGCGGTGCGGCTTCGGCCAGCGTGCGCGAGACCGTGGATGCCCTGACCGAAGCCGTGGTGCGTGCGCTGGTGCGCTCGCGTCCGGGCGGCGGCACCTTCCATATTGAAGACGTGCAGGACCATGTGGAACTGGCGCTGATGCGCGGTGGGCACCATGAGGTGGCCCGTGCTTATGTGCTGTACCGCGAACGTCGTTCGCTGGAGCGCAAGCATCAGAGCGAAGTACAGCAGGCCGCTGTGCTGGAGTCCGGCATCAGCGTGACCGAAAACGGCGCCCGCGTGCCGCTCGACCTGAACAAGCTGTCGGCCCTGATCGTGTCCAGCTGTGAAGGTCTGGGCGACGACGTCAAGCCCGAGCCGATCCTGGCCGAGACCAAGCGCAACCTGTACGACGGCGTCCCGATGGACGAAGTGCACAAGGCCGCCATCCTGGCCGCCCGCACGCTGATCGAAAAGGATCCCGGCTACACCCGCGCCACCGCCCGTCTGCTGCTGCATACGATCCGCAAGGAAATCCTGGGCGAGGAAGTGACGCAGGCCGAAATGGCCAGCCGTTACGCTGACTATTTCCCGAGCTTCATCAAGAAGGGCGTGCAGGCCGAACTGCTGGACGAGCGTCTGCAGCAATACGACCTGGCCAGGCTGGGCGCCGCCCTGAAGGCCGAGCGCGACTTCCAGTTCGACTACCTGGGCCTGCAGACCCTGTTCGACCGCTACTTCCTGCATGTGGACGGCACCCGCATCGAAATGCCGCAGGCCTTCTTCATGCGCGTGGCCATGGGCCTGGCGCTGAACGAGATCGACCGCGAAGCCCGCGCCATCGAGTTCTATGAAGTGCTGTCGAGCTTCGACTTCATGTCCAGCACCCCGACGCTGTTCAATTCCGGCACCCGGCGTTCGCAGCTGTCCAGCTGCTACCTGACCACGGTGGCCGACGACCTGGACGGCATCTACGAAGCGTTGAAGGAAAACGCGCTGCTGTCGAAGTTCGCCGGTGGCCTGGGTAACGACTGGACGCCGGTGCGTGCGCTGGGTTCCCACATCAAGGGCACCAACGGCAAGAGCCAGGGCGTGGTTCCTTTCCTGAAGGTAGTCAACGACACCGCCGTTGCGGTGAACCAGGGCGGCAAGCGCAAGGGCGCTGTCTGCGCCTATCTGGAAACGTGGCACCTGGACATCGAAGAGTTCCTGGAACTGCGCAAGAACACCGGTGACGACCGTCGTCGTACCCACGACATGAACACGGCGAACTGGATTCCCGACCTGTTCATGAAGCGTGTGATTGAAGGCGGCGACTGGACCCTGTTCAGCCCTTCCACCTGCCCGGACCTGCACGACCTGTTCGGCCAGGCCTTCGAAACGGCCTATGTCGCCTACGAGGCCAAGGCCGACCGTGGCGAGATCAAGCTCTTCAAGCGCATGCAGGCCCGTGACCTGTGGCGCAAGATGCTGACGATGCTGTTCGAAACCGGCCATCCCTGGATCACGTTCAAGGACGCCTGCAACGTGCGCTCGCCGCAGCAGCATGTGGGCGTGGTGCACTCGTCCAACCTCTGCACCGAGATCACGCTGAACACCAACGACAACGAAATCGCGGTGTGCAACCTGGGTTCGGTCAACCTGGCGCAGCATCTGAAGGACGGCGAGATCGACCAGGTCAAGCTGAAGAAGACGGTGTCTACCGCCATGCGGATGCTGGACAACGTCATCGACATCAACTACTACGCCGTCAAGAAGGCACGGGATTCCAACCTGCGTCACCGTCCGGTGGGTCTGGGCATCATGGGCTTCCAGGATGCGCTGTATCAGCTGCGCGTGCCCTACGCCTCGCAAGCGGCGGTGGAATTTGCCGACCGTTCGATGGAAGCCGTCTGCTACCACGCCTACTGGGCGTCCACCGACCTGGCTGCCGAGCGGGGCCGCTACAGCAGCTACCGTGGTTCGCTGTGGGACCGCGGCATCCTGCCGATCGACTCGCTGAACCTGCTGGCCGAAGCCCGAGGCGGTTATGTGGATGTGGACCGTTCCGCCACCCTGGACTGGGACAGCCTGCGCGCCAAGATCGCCCGTGACGGCATGCGCAACAGCAATTGCGTGGCCATCGCTCCGACCGCGACCATCTCCAACATCATCGGTGTGGACGCGTCGATCGAGCCTTGCTTCGGCAACCTGTCGGTCAAGTCCAACCTGTCCGGCGAGTTCACCGTGGTGAATGAGTGCCTGGTCCGCGACCTGAAGAAGCTGGGCCTGTGGGACGACGTGATGGTCATGGACCTGAAGCACTTCGACGGTTCCCTGCGCCGCATTGACCGCGTGCCGGATGAGCTCAAGCAGCTCTACGCCACCGCTTTTGAAGTTGACACGGTCTGGCTGGTGGAGGCCGCTGCGCGTCGCCAGAAGTGGATCGACCAGGCGCAGAGCCTGAACATCTACATGGCCGGCGCATCGGGCAAGCGTCTGGACGAGACCTACAAGCTGGCCTGGCAGCGTGGCCTCAAGACGACCTATTACCTGCGCACCATGGGCGCCACACACGCCGAGAAGAGCACGGTGCAAAACGCCGGCCAGCTCAACTCGGTGAGCAGCTCGGTGGGTGGCCTGCATGCGGCGCCGGTCGCTGCTGCGATGGCACCGGTGGCGGTGGCCGCTGTCGAGACCTCGGTCTCGCCGCTGATCGACACCAACACACCGGCCACCGACGTCAAGTTCTGCGCGATTGACGACCCGGGTTGCGAAGCCTGCCAGTAAGCAGTTGTTGAAGGCCTGACAAGTTCAGCAAGGCTGCCGCGAGATGCATGAATCATCTGCGGCAAGCCTTGCCGAAAAACCGGGCCGACGCTCGCGATGCGAGTGTTCATCGATGTTCTCGGCCGTTGTCTGTTTGACGGGAAGCTTCCGAAAGCATCGATGAGCACTTGATGGCAGATCGCCGATCTGCCTTTTCACCGCCATTTCAACGGTGTCTGCGCGCCTCCTCGGAAGCGAAATGCGATGCGGACCAGCAACAGGGAAGTGGCGCTGAAGTCAAGAAGTCCTTTGTGTTTGAACACAACACTCCGATAATCCGCGACGATAGGAAGACCACCATGTTGGTTTGGGAAGAAGACCGTAAACCTTCGAGCAGCGCGCCGGCCTCCGGTGCATCGATTCACGCAGCGACCATGAGCACCATGGACGCCGCGCGTCAGTCCGTCGCTTCGAATGTTCCTTCGAGCGCCGGTACTGCAGCATCGACTGACAGCACCCAGGCCAGCACCCGACGTGTCAACGTCGCGGACAAACGCATCATCAATGGCCAGACCGACGTCAACCAGCTTGTGCCGTTCAAGTACAAGTGGGCGTGGGAGAAGTACCTGGCCACCTGCGCCAATCACTGGATGCCGCAGGAAGTGAACATGTCCCGCGACATCGCCCTCTGGAAAGACCCCAACGGTCTGACCGAGGACGAGCGGCGCATCATCAAGCGCAACCTCGGTTTCTTCGTGACTGCGGATTCGCTGGCGGCCAACAACATCGTGCTGGGCACCTATCGCCACATCACCGCTCCTGAAGCTCGCCAGTTCCTGCTGCGCCAGGCGTTTGAGGAAGCCATCCACACCCACGCGTATCAGTACATCGTGGAGTCGCTGGGCCTGGATGAGAGCGAGATCTTCAACGCCTATCACGAGGTGAAGTCGATCCGCGACAAGGATGAGTTCCTCATCCCTTTCATCGACGCGATCATGGATCCCAACTTCGTCACCGGCACGCTGGAGGCGGACCAGACCTTGCTGAAGTCGCTGATCGTGTTTGCCTGCCTGATGGAAGGCCTGTTCTTCTACGTCGGCTTCACGCAGATTCTGGCGCTGGGCCGCCAGAACAAGATGACCGGCGCCGCCGAGCAGTATCAATACATCCTGCGCGACGAATCCATGCACTGCAACTTCGGCATTGATCTGATCAATCAGATCAAGCTGGAGAATCCGCACCTGTGGACCCCCGAGTTCCGTGCCGACATCAAGCAACTGTTTGAGGAGGCCGTGGAGCTGGAATATCGCTACGCCGAAGACACCATGCCGCGCGGCGTGCTGGGTCTGAATGCAGCGATGTTCAAGGGCTACCTGCGCTATATCGCGAACCGTCGCGCGACTCAAATCGGCCTGGAGGCGCTCTTCCCGAATGAAGAGAACCCCTTCCCGTGGATGAGCGAGATGATCGACTTGAAGAAGGAGCGCAACTTCTTCGAGACCCGCGTGATCGAATACCAATCGGGTGGTGCTCTGTCCTGGGACTGATGAAGTCCAAGGCCGGAGCAACCCCTGAACTGTTGACTGTTTGACTGTAGAAAAGAGATCAAGATTGGCGATGCAATTCACCGACCGACATAGAAGCGGCGGCCTTGCATCGCACCCTGATTCATTGCACCGTGGCGAACTCCCTCGACTCATGGGCAATGAATACCTGCACTGGCAACAACCGGTTGTTGACGGGCAGGGCTATTTCCACTTGATCAAGGAGAACTGAAATGGCAACTGCGAAGAAGGCCGCTCCGGCCAAGAAGGCCGCCCCGGCAAAGAAGGCTGCGGCGAAGAAGGCAGCTCCGGCTGCAAAGAAGGCCGCTCCGGCGAAGAAGGCAGCTCCGGCTGCTAAGAAGGCCGCTCCGGCCAAGAAGGCAGCTCCGGCCGCCAAGAAGGCCGCTCCGGCCAAGAAGGCAGCTGCAGCGAAGAAGGCTGCTCCGGCGAAGAAGGCTGCTGCTGCCAAGAAGGCTGCTCCGGCTGCGAAGAAGGTTGTGGCCAAGAAGGCTGCACCGGCCAAGAAGGCCGCTGCTCCCAAGAAGGCTGCTCCTGCCAAGAAGGCTGCCGCTCCTGCGAAGAAGGCCTCCGCTGCCAAGAAGCCGCCGATCAAGGCTGTTGCCAAGGCTGCCAAGCCGGCCGCTAAGCCTGCTGCGAAGCCGGCTGCCAAGAAGGCCACCGCTGCCAAGCCCGCTGCCAAGGCTTCCAAGCCTGCTGCGAAGCCGGCCGCCAAGAAGGCCTCTGCCAAGAAGGCTGCTGCCAAGCCTGCCGCTGCCCCTGCGCCTGCTGCCGCTGCGAAGCCCGCCGCTGCTCCTGCGCCTGCCGCAAAGACCGCGCTGAGCCCGCAAGCCGCTTGGCCGTTCCCGACGGGCAACAAGCCCTGAGCGACCTGCGCTAAATGAAACCCGGCCTTTGATATAAGGCCGGGTTTTTTTTGCCCCCGGTTTGGCTGGCCTAGGGCCAGCCAAACACGCCCCCCAAGGGGGCTGGGCCGACCTTGGGGCGGCCCGGCGGTCAGCCCCCTCACTCAGTGTGCAGCCCCGCTTGAACGGCGCTTCGCGCGTTCGGCGCGACAGTGTGCCTACAGGAGCGGTGAAGTGATGATTTTGGGGACGGCCCGGCGGTCGGCCTCCTCACTGAGTGTGCAGCCCCGCTTGAACGGCGCTTCGCGCGTTCGGCGCGACAGTGTGCCTACAGGAGCGGTGAAGTGATGATTTTGGGGACGGCCCGGCGGTCGGCCTCCTCACTGAGTGTGCAGCCCCGCTTGAACGACGCTTCGCGTGTTCGGCGCGAAGGCGCCGTCAGGGGTAGAACAGTTCGACGGTGTAGCCGCTGATCTTGGTGTTGCCGCTGTCGAAGACGACTTGCAGTTGTTGGTCTCCGCCAGCAGTGAAGGTCGATGAGGTGGCACGCAATTCCTCGGGGGAAAGCATGCGGCGCACAACGAGTTGGCCGGAGGCATCCGTCAGGCTGAGGTCCAACCAGGGTTGGGCTACGTCCCAGTTGCTGCGGTTGCGCAGACTCAGCGACAGGCGGTAGTGGTTGCCTTCACCCGCCGGATTGAGGCTGCTGCTCTCCACACTCAACGCCTCAATGTGCTGCCAAGGCTTCAGCTCTTGCCCCATGGCCGTGGTCATCTTCAACAGCATCGGACGAGCCACCGGATATTGCGCCGCAATGGCCTCGCGCCCTTGCCAGACGACCTGGCCCCCCACACCCACCAGCAAACCAAGCGCCGCAGTGCCCAGCGTCGCCCGGACCCACGGACGGTGCCAGCGCTGCGCCGATTCAGCCTTGCGCACAAAGCTCGGCATCGCCGCTGCATCCGCAGCCGCCTGCCGCTCCTTGATGCGCGCCTCCGCCTTGGCAGCCTTCTCCGCCGCCTTCCTCGTCTCCAGCGCCAGCTTCTCGGCCTCTTTGGCCGCTCGCGCCGCTTCCTTTTCCGCGTCCCGCGCTTCCTTCTCAGCGTCCTTGGCCGCCTTCTCCGCCGCTTTCTCAGCCGCCTTCTCCGCCGCCTTGGCATCCAGCTTGGCCCGTCGCGCCGTTTCCGCCGCAGCTTTCTCCGCCGCCTTGCGCTCCGCACGCGACAACGGCACTTCACCCGCCGTGGACGGCATCAGCGACGGTTCGCCCGGATCGATCGGCGTATGCACCGGCACCCGCGGATCCAGCGACGGCTCTTGAGACTTCAATTGCGCCGCCGTGGCCGGACTCAGCGCCAACAGCACATCCGGACGATCATCATCCGTCACCGGCGGCGGCAGCTCGTCTTCCTCAAACCGCATGCCTTTCGGTTCGGGTAGATGCGATCGGGGATCCGCCGTCGGCGCCGCCGACAGGAACGGCTCCACTCGCTCTTCGCCATACGACGATTCCAGCGAAGACCCTGGCCCCTGCGCCTGCGAGGACGAAACGCCCGTACGGCTGCGAGGACGGCTGTAATGCCGCGGTGAGGGCAGCAGCGAATCCTCATCGTCATCACCAAAGTCGCCCGGCAGCGGGCGCGACGGCGCAAAGGGATTCAGTTCGTTGTCGTCATTGGCCAACCAGCCACTGTCGCGCGGCGGTTCGATCGGCGCCGGCGGAACTCGGCGGGGTAGGTCGTCAAAGGCCGCTGCCATCGATCGACTGGGAACTGTCGTGGGTGCCTCCGGCCCCTGAGTCGGCGCCGAATTGGGACCCGGACGGGTCGCGTATCCCTGAGCCACCGCATCCATCGGCGCTTGCGGCCGCCCAGACGGCGGCGGCTGATAGGCCGGAGCGGGCGGCTGAGAAGTGGGCGGATAGGGTGCTGGATAGGGCGCTGGATGGGGCGCTTGATAGGGGGGCTGCTGAGAGGGCTGCTGATACGGCGGCTGATAAGGCGCCTGAACCGGTGCCTGAACCGGGGCCTGCATAGGCGACTGCACGGGCGGCGACGGCAACGCCGCCTGGCGTGTTGCCTGGCGGGTTGCCGGCGGCGGGGCCGAGGCCTGCGGGGGCCAGGGCGGCGGGCTGTCCCGCTCCAGATCAAACAGCTGCTCGCGAGCGTCAAACACCTCCGCGCAGCGGCCACAACGCACCCAGCCTTCCGACACACGCAACTGGTCCTGCACCACCCGGAAGATGGTGCCGCAGGTCGTGCAGCGGGTCGCGAGATTCATGGCCGGAATGATGCCAGAAACAGGGTCAGTCCTTGACGCTCGTCTCCGGGCCAAGGCCGTCTGACAAGGCCCTGGAGACGATTTGATGCAATTCGTTCAGGCCGTTAAGAGGCCTTCCACACACTCGTCAGACACGCCGGGCCGTCATCAGGATCCAGCCGTCTTCCCGGTCCGCCACTTCCAGGGCGACATGCGGTGCGTAGGCCGCCTTCAGTTCGTCAGCCTGTCGCTCCAGAATGCCGGCCAGCACCAGGTGGGCACCCGGTGCCAGATGCTGGCACAGCAGCGGCGCCAGCAGCTTCAGCGGTGTGGCCAGGATGTTGGCCAGCACCACCGGATATTCGCCCTTGGCCGCATCCGGCAGCGCCGCATGGATGCTCACCTTGTTCTCCTGTGCGTTCTGCAGCGAGGCCTGCACCGCCGCCGGGTCAATGTCCACCGCATCAATGCCGCGTGCGCCAAACAAGCCGGTGGCAATGGCCAAGATGCCGGAGCCGCATCCATAGTCCAGCACCCGGTCCCAGCCGGCCGCTTCGTCCCCATGGCCTGCAATCCAGCGCAGGCACATCCGAGTGGTCGGATGCGAACCGGTTCCGAAGGCCAGGCCCGGGTCCAGTCGCATCACCTGACGGGCCTGGGCGGGCGCTTCATGCCAGGAGGGCACGATCCAGAAGGTGGGGGTGATTTCCACCGGCGCAAACTGCGATTGGGTCAGACGCACCCAGTCCTGCTCTTCCACCGCCTGGATGGTTTGCACGTGGACGTCACTCGCCCAGTCCTGCGCCAGCAGCAGGGTGGCCGCTTCCATGGCCTGGGCCTCGGTCTCGAACAAGGCCTTCACCACCGAACGGTCCCAACCGGCCTTGGGGGCCGGCATGCCCGGTTCCCCAAAGAGGGCGTTTTCGATGGGGGTGTCCGCGTCGGCATCTTCCACCGACACGGCCAGGGACTCGATCTCCATCAGCGCGTCGCTGACGGTTTCTACGTCCTCTTCGCGGCAGATCAGGATCAGTTCGTGCAACTTGGCGTCGCTCGTGCTCATGGTGGCTCCAGAAAGCGTGAAGCCCCCAAGGCGGCCACATCGGGCCAGCGCTTGAGGGCGGGGACGCCCGCAGGCGTCGATCAACAGTGACAGGGGTTCGTCAGAACTTCAGCGCATCAGCGCTTGTGCTGGCTCATCCACGATTCTAGATAGTGGATGTCGGTGCCGCCTTCGATGAACTTGGCATCGGCCATCAGCTCGCGGTGCAGCGGGATGTTGGTCTGGATGCCTTCGACCACCGTTTCCGACAGCGCAATCCGCATGCGAGCCAGGGCCTGCTCGCGGGTGTCGCCGTGCACGATGATCTTGCCGATCATCGAGTCGTAGTTGGGCGGCACGAAGTAGTTGGTGTAGGCATGGGAATCCACCCGAACGCCAGGACCACCCGGCGGATGCCACATCGTGATGCGGCCGGGCGACGGGATGAACTTCACCGGGTCTTCGGCATTGATGCGGCATTCGATGGAATGGCCGCGCATCGTGATGTTGCGCTGGGTGAAGGGCAGCTTTTCACCCGCAGCGATGCGGATCTGCATCTGCACGATGTCGATGCCGGTCACCAGTTCCGTCACCGGATGCTCCACCTGCACGCGGGTGTTCATCTCGATGAAGTAGAACTCGCCGTTTTCATACAGGAATTCAAAGGTGCCCGCGCCGCGGTAACCCATCTTCTTGCAGGCGGCCGCGCAGCGGTCACCCACCCGTTCGATCAGGCGGCGGGGAATGCCGGGCGCCGGTGCTTCCTCGATGATCTTCTGATGGCGGCGCTGCATGGAGCAGTCACGCTCACCCAGCCAGACGGCATTCTTGTGGCCGTCGGCCAGCACCTGGATTTCCACGTGACGCGGATGTTCCAGGAACTTCTCCATGTAGACCTGCGGATTGCCGAAGGCGGCACCGGCTTCGGCCTTGGTCATCTGCACGGCATTGACCAGGGCAGCTTCGGTATGCACCACGCGCATGCCGCGACCACCACCGCCGCCAGCGGCCTTGATGATGACCGGGTAGCCGATCGTGCGGGCAATGCGCACAACTTCCTTGGGATCGTCCGGCAACGCGCCTTCGGAACCGGGCACACACGGCACACCGGCCTTGATCATGGACTGCTTGGCCGACACCTTGTCGCCCATCGTCCGGATGTTCTCCGGGGTCGGGCCGATGAAGGTGAAACCGCTGCGTTCGACGCGTTCGGCGAAGTCGGCGTTTTCGCTCAGGAAGCCATAACCCGGGTGGATAGCTTCGGCGTCGGTGACCTCGGCCGTGGCGATGATGGCCGGCATGCTGAGGTAGCTCTGCGCGGACGGGGCCGGGCCGATGCACACCGCTTCATCGGCGAGCTTGACGTATTTCGCGTCTCGGTCCGCCTCGGAGTAGACCACCACCGACTTCACGCCCAGTTCGCGGCAGGCGCGCTGGATGCGAAGGGCGATTTCTCCCCGGTTGGCGATCAGGATCTTCTTGAACATGCCAACGCCTTATTCAATGACGATCAGCGGCTGGCCGAATTCCACCGGCTGGCCGTTTTCGGCCAGCACCTTGACGATGGTGCCGGACTTGTCGGCTTCGATCTCGTTCATGATCTTCATCGCCTCGATGATGCAGATGGCATCACCTTCCTTGACCTGCTGGCCCACTTCCACGAAGGGCTTGGCATTGGGGCTGGACGCGCGATAGAACGTGCCCACCATGGGCGACTTCACCAGATGGCCCGCCTCGGCCGCAGGCGCGGCGGCCACTGGCGCGGGGGCTGCAGCGCCGGCAGCGGCTGGCTGGGCGGCGACCATCGGCTGAGCCGCCTGCATCACCGGCATGGCCGCCACGAGGGGCGCGCCATCGGACTTGACGATGCGCACCTTGCCATCGGCTTCGGTGATTTCAAGTTCAGAAATGTTCGACTCGGACACGAGGTCGATCAGGGTCTTGAGCTTGCGCAAATCCATAGGGTTTCTCCAACGGGGAAGGTTTGTATTCTGTCTATGCCCGACACGGGCCTGGCCGGCTGGGCTAGGCGCCGTGATGACTCAGCGCGTACTGCAGGGCCAATTGATAACCCATGGGGCCCAGGCCGCAGATCACGCCCACCGCAAGTTCCGACACATAACTGTGATGCCGGAAGGACTCCCTGCGGTGGATATTGGACAGGTGTACTTCAACAAAAGGCAGCGCCACTGCCGCCAGCGCATCGCGAATGGCAACGCTGGTGTGGGTGTAGGCCGCCGGATTGATGATGATGAAGCGCGTTCCGTCGCGCCCGGCCGCCTGGATGCGGTCTACCAGGGCTCCCTCATGGTTGCTCTGGAAGGTTTCAAGCTGCACGCCGGCTTCATGCGCCTTTTGACGTAGATCATCGTCGATCTGCGTCAAAGTGTGAGCGCCATACACCCCGGGCTCCCGGGTGCCGAGAAGGTTGAGGTTGGGGCCGTGAACAACAAGAATCTGCATCTGCGACCGGTCCTGACTCATTAGAGCGAAGACACTAGAAGCGTAAAAGGGTGGACTTTACGCCTTTTGTCCCCAGATCCAGGCAGCTTCACAAAAATAAATGGCTTGACCCTCGGTTGGCACTTGGCTAGGGAATGCTGCGTGCCCAGGCCTCTCCTGTTGGCGATTGACAAAGCGCCGCCTGCGCGTCAGACCGACGTGGAAGCGACCATCTGCCGCAATTCATCCAGATGAGTGGCGCCGAGTTTGCGCCAGATCGGCTCACCTTTTGCGCCGAAAGCCACCGTAAAAGGCAGGCCCCCTTTGGTGTTGCCCAATTGGCGGGACAAGTCGGTGCCGGTGAGCCCAGCCAGCGCCACGGGAAAGCGAAGCGGGAGTTTGGCCAGGAACCCGCGGACCGGGGTGGGGGCATCGACCGCCAGCCCCAGCACCTGCCAGCCCTTGGCGGCGAATTCCTCATGGAACTGATTGATTTCCGGAAGTTCCTTGACGCAGGGGGCGCACCAGGTGGCCCAGAAATTCAGTAGCAGCGGCTTGCCGCGCAGTTGTTGGGCGGGCAGGAAAGGCTGCTGATCCAGGGTGTCGAAGCTGGCATTCCAGAAGGCTGCTGCCGCTTCGGAGAGCGGGGCAGCGGACACCGTGGGCGGTGTTGTGCCGCCACCGGCTTCACGCTCATGCCGCAGGGCGAGCATCACACCGCCCGCGCCGGCCGCCACCGCCGCGCCGCCCATGGCGGTCAGCCCCAGGAGCTTTCTTCTCTGCATCAGGCGTCATCCTTCATCAATTGTCGGAGTGCGGACAGGTCACCGCGCTCGGTCCGGCCGCGCGAGTCCGGCTTGAGGGCGCCGCGCTGGTCGTTGTAATCCAGAATGGTCAGCGCCAGCGTGACCCGCTCATTCAAGGCACGGCAGGGGACGTCCAGGATGAGTTGATCCACCGCGTCGCCGCGGCTGTTGCGCGCCTGGCCGACGTCATAGTCCACGCCCTGATTCAACAGCGCAATCTCCGCCGACTTGCTGTCGTCGCAGTAGAGCTGCAAATGGATGTTGGACAAGCGGGTGGCCGTGCCACGCCAGACCGCTCCGGTGAGATGGGGGCGGAATTCGGCCAACCGCTCCATCCACACCGCAGCGACTTCACGCAGGGCGGCGAGTTCGGCGGGTTGGGTGTCTGAGCAGAAGATCGACAGATATTCCCGAACCTGATCTTCCAGTTCATCGTTGTCCGGCAGCGGCGTGCGGGGCGGCAAGCCCAGCGTGCGCAAAGCGCGTGTTTTGGCAGGACCATAGTCCAGCCCCTCTTCCACGACCAGCCGGGCTGCCGTTGCAGCGATCTCGGCACTGAGTTCGGAACTCATGGCAACTCCACGGCACCCATACGAGCCTCAATAGTGCCTGCACGGCTGAGCAAGTAGGGCGAGCGGGGGCGTTTTTCGAAGCGTTTGGGTGCGGGCAGCATCACGGCCAGGTTGGCCGCCTGCGGGGGGCTGAGCCGGGAGGCGTCCACCTGGAAGTAACGCCGTGCGGCCGCCTGGGCGCCAAACACGCCTTCGCCCCATTCCACATGATTCAGATACAGCTCCAGGATGCGCTGCTTGCTCAGCACCGCTTCCAGCATGTAGGTGAGGACAAACTCCTGTGCTTTGCGCGCCAGGGTGCGCTCCGAACTCAGGAACAGGTTCTTGGCCAGCTGCTGGGTGATGGTGGACCCCCCCACGATCTTGGCCACCGGCGGCGGCTTGGACGGCGCGGTCACCGCCAGCCGGGCCGCGCGTTTTTCTGCGCGGGCCTGTTCCTTCTGGTTGCGCTCCCAGGCTTTTTCCATCGCTTCCCAGTCCACGCCCCCGTGTTCATTGAAGCCTGCGTCCTCGCTGGCAATGACGGCCCGCTTCAGGTTCACGCTGATGTCTTCACCGTCCATCCAGCGCTGCGCCCAGGAGACCGACCCCTTCTCTCG
Source organism: Roseateles sp. SL47 (assembly GCF_026625885.1). Classification (NCBI taxonomy): domain Bacteria; kingdom Pseudomonadati; phylum Pseudomonadota; class Betaproteobacteria; order Burkholderiales; family Sphaerotilaceae; genus Roseateles; species Roseateles sp. SL47. The sequence goes on from NZ_CP113068.1 coordinate 2,152,722, forward strand.
CAGCAGGCGCAGGATTTCGGTGCGCTGGAAGCTGGTGGATTCCGGCGGGAGCACCGCCATCAGGGCAATGCGGGCAGCAAAGAAGATTTGCAGGCAGAGCATGCTGACGATCAGCATCAGCACGAGTCGCAGCAGTTGTTTCACGACGCGGCCTCCACCTGACGGCGCAGGTCGGCCAGCACCGGCGCACTGTCCGGACGCACGCCGCGCCACAGCACAAAGGACTCCACCGCCTGTTCCACCAGCATGCCCAGCCCGTCACGCAGGCAGGCCGAATCGCCGCCCTGGCCCCGGGCCCAGCCCAGGAAGCCAGCGGCGGACGGGCCATACATCATGTCTACCGCTACGCCGCCAGGGGCCAGCACCGGGCGGCCTGGGTCCGGCAGCGGAAGCCCGGCGCCGCTGAGGGAACTGCTGGTGCCGTTGATCAACACGTCAAAGAGCCCGTCGGTCGAGTCCAGCCCGGCCGCCTGCAGTCGAACCCGATGTTCATCTGCAAAAGCCTGATGGCTGCGCTGGAGCGCCACGGCCTTGTCGGGGCTGCGGTTCACGATATGGATCTCGGCAGGGCGTGCGCTGATCAAGCTGCCCAGCACCCCGGCCGAGGCACCACCCGCGCCGATCAGCAGCACGCGCCGTCCAGCCAGCGGGCGAGCCGCATTGCGCTCGATATCGGCCACCAGGCCGGCGCCGTCGGTGTTGTCGCCCAACCAGCCCTCGGCGTCGAAACGCAGCACATTGACCGCGCCGGCCAGTTGCGCCCGGGGTGTGAGCCGGCGGGCCAGGCGGGCCGCTTCGAACTTGAACGGCACGGTGACGTTGCAGCCCCGGCCGCCGGCAGCAGCAAAGGCCCTCAGCGTGGCCTCAAAACCATCCAGCGGACACAGCAGGCGCTCATAGCTCAGCACCTGGCCGGTCTGAAGCGCAAAGGCGGCGTGGATGGCCGGCGAGCGGCTGTGCGCCACCGGATTGCCGGCCACGGCATATCGATCAACCGCTTCAGTGGCGGAGGAGGGGGAGTGGGGCTCGGAGCTCATGTCAGCGGAACGAGAGTCTCGGGATCCGGTCGGTGCCGGGTGTCATCAGGACGGGTTGCCCGTCATCGTGGCTTCCAGCCCTTCATCCCGTGTGAAGCGGAAACGGGAGGTGATGACCAGCACTTCCGCGCCCTTGCGCATGGCCGGCGTGAAGCCGCCAAACGGGCCACTGGCCTGCACGATGGCCACCGCCCGGCGGTCCAGCACCCGGTTGCCGGAGCTTTGCACGATGTCCGTTTCCACCACGCGGCCCCGGAAGTCCACATGGATGTTCATCGTCAGCTCGCCATAGAGCTTGCGGCCTTGATAGGTGGGGAAGTCGCGGGTGCCCCGGGCTTCGATGCGGCGGCGCAGCGTGTCGTAATACTGGGCATACACCACCTCGCGGGTGGCAGGGCTGAGGTAGCGCTTCTTCGGTCGCGCATTCTCATCATTCACCCGCTTCTCGATCTCCGCCAGCAACTGCACCAGCTGGCGGCGGCGCTCTTCCTGCTGCTGCGCCTGCGGCGTGCCCTTGTCCCGTTGGGGGTCCGGGGTCGGCAGCAGGGCGAGTTCGCGGCGGATCTGGGTGAGCAGCTGTTCCTGCGTCTGCTGCAACTGCTGGATCTGGCTGTGCTGCACCTCGATGCTGTCACCGGTCTCCACCTTGGGGGAGGGCGGCAGCGGCGAGGTGGCCCGCACCTTGGCATCGGTGTCACCACCGCCCGCCAGGTTGGCCTGGGCCAGGGCCTGGGCCTGCGACGGCGCTTCATGCCCCCGCGCGTTGACCAGAATGACTTCCAGCGGTGTGTCCTGGAACAGCCGGTCCAGCTGTTCCGGGGGAATCACCCTGACTGCCGTGATCAGGATCACATGGAACCCGATCGAGGCGATCAGCGCCGTCTGCAGGTAGCTGAGCTTGGGCATGGGATGAAATCAGGAAGCGCCCGGGGGCGCCGTTTCCGAGGACGCGGCCGGCGCATCCTCCGCATTCACGTCGATGGCCAGGGTGAGCACGCCGCTGGGTTCTTCGTCCTCTTCCGCGTCTGCAGCGTCATCCGCCGTCGCCACCGCATCCAGGCGTTCCACCAGGCTGGCATGCACATCCAGCGTCAGCTCATCCAGTCCGGTGATGCGCACCTTCACATGGCTGTGACGGGGCAGGCTTTCGCAACCCAGGGCGCGGAACACCAGCGGGAGATCGTCCGCACGGACCAGGCCTTCCTTCATCACCGCCGCCGTCAGCTCGGTGATGCCCTGCTGCTTCAGAAAACGCAGGGTCCAGTAGCGTTCGATGCCCGACTGGAAGCCGTTGTAGGCGCTGTAGGCGGCATCGAAGCCGGAGATGATGGAGAAAAGCTGGGCGTCCTTGGGCTTGAACGGCGCCACCAGGGCGGCCGTGCGGCCATGGCGGGCGCAGGCAATGATCTGCCACTGGTTCACCAGGTCCACATACCGGCGCAGCGGCGAAGTGGCCCAGGTGTATTGGCTGACGCCCATGCCGGCATGGGGGGCCGGCTTGGTGCCCATGCGCACCTTGATGCCGGGCGCCAGGCTGGCCTGGCTGCGGTAGATGCCGGGCACACCGCATTCGGCCAGAAAAGCACCCCAACTGCTGTTGGCCAGGATCATGGCTTCGGCCACGATGAGATCCAGCGCCGCACCGCGCTGGCGCACGCCGATGCTGACCTGCTCGGTGCCTTCCGGCTCATGGTCGCCGTTGCCTTCCAGGCGGAAGTTGTAGTCGGGCCGGTTGAAGGTCTCTGGCTTGCCGCGCACCACTTCGCGCTTGGCCTTCAGGTCCTTGGCCAAACGGTAGGCAAAGGCCAGCTCCGGGGCGAAATCGTAGTCGGCCGGTTCGGCGCCGGTCAGCGTGGCGTCGGTGATGACCTTGTCCAGCTTGTCGTGGCGCAGGTTGGCCGCAATCGGCACCCGCTCCAGGCGGGTTTCGCGGGCGGTGATCTCCAGCGTGGCCTCGTCCATCGTGAGGTAGATGCTGACGGCCGGGCAGTCGCGTCCTTCGATCAGGGTGTAGGTTTGCACCACCTCGTCGGGCAGCATGGTCAGCTTCCAGCCCGGCATGTAGACGGTGCTGAAGCGGTCCCGCGCCACCTTGTCCACCGGGGAGTCCGGCTGGATGGCCAGGCCGGGGGCGGCAATATGCACCCCGAACACCACCGAGCCGGTGCCCAGCCCCTGGACCGACAGCGCATCGTCGATTTCGGTGGTGGCCGAATCGTCGATGGAGAAGGCGCGTACCGACGCCAGCGGCAGTTCGTCCTTGATGGCCGGCGCCGACAGGGCCGGGAAGGCCGTCCCTTTGGGGAAGTGCTCGAACAGGAAGCGCTTCCAGTGGAATTGATAGGGGCTGGTGATGGCGCCCGCGTCTTTGAGCAGGTCCAGCGGCGCCTTCTGGCTGCGGCGGGCCGCTTCCACCAGGGCTTTGTATTCCGGGCCGTTCTTGTCCGGGCGGAAGAGAATGCGGTAGATCTGCTCGGTGATGGGGGCTGGGCAGCGACCTTCTGCCAGTTCACCGGCCCATTCTTCGATCTGGGCGGCAATCTGCTTCTTGCGCTCGATGCCCAGCAGCGCCGCCTTGACGATGTCCGCCGGCGCCTTCTTGAATTGACCCTTGCCCATGCGCCGGAAGTAATGCGGCGCTTCAAACAGCCGGAACAGCGCGCCGGCCTGCTGGCTGATCGAGGCCTTGGCGTCGAAATAGTCCCGTGCAAGGTCGGCAAAACCGAACTCGTTCTCCGGAGCAAATTCCCAGGCCAGGTCCAGGTCGATCTCCTGGGCAAGCCGCTGCCCGTCCGCCATCAGCTCAGCCGGGGACGGCTTGTCGAACTTCAGCAGGACGTTGGCGGATTTCACTTTGACGCGCTTACCCGAATCCAGTTCGATCTGCATCGAGGATTCGGCTTCGGACATCACGCGGCCGGCGAGGAATTTTCCGGCGTCTTCGAACAGGGCAAACATAGCGGTGGCATTGTCGCTGATCGGCGCGACGCCCGAGCGGCGGGTAGAGCGGGCTCGGTGTCAATTCGTTCCGGTCGTGGAGTCATGGTTGACTTTCCGACCTGTGGCCGGATGGCCCGGCAGACCCCCTTTGTTGTCAATTTGTTGTCAACGTGCTGTCAACGCCCTGTCAAGGCAGCGTCACCGGGGGCTTTCACACTCCGGCGGCACCTGGGTCTGTATCCCTTCACTTTGAGCGGCCTCGTCCGCCGCGCCGATGCCTCATCGCTTCTATACGCTCATCGCCGCCCAGTTCTTTTCTGCGCTGGCGGACAACGCCCTGCTGATTGTGGGCATTGCCCTGCTGCGGGAGATGGGGCAGCCGGTGTGGTGGGCGCCCCTGCTCAAACTCTGTTTCACCCTGGCCTATGTGCTGCTGGCGCCGGCGGTGGGGCTGCTGGCCGACGCGGTGCCCAAGGTCGCCTTGATGACCTGGATGAATGGGCTCAAGGCCCTGGGCGTCGGCGCCATGGTGCTGGGGCTGGACCCGCTGGCGGCGTTTGCCGTGGTGGGGGTGGCGGCCTCCTGTTATGCACCGGCCAAATACGGGCTGATCACTGAAATCGTCCCACCCGGGCGTCTGGTGGCGGCCAATGGGTGGATCGAGGTGTCGGTGGTGTGCTCGGTGCTGCTGGGCACGCTGGTGGGGGGGCTGCTGGTCAGCCCTTGGTGGATGAGCGTGGCGGCCGGGTGGCCGCTGCGCAGTCCGCTGATGGGGTCGCTGCTGGCGCTGCTGAGCTTGTATGCCACGGCTGCGGTGCTGCAATGGCGGGTGCCGGAGAGTGGAGCGGTGTATGCCCGTTCACCCCGGCAGCCGGTGGCCATTCTGAAAGACTTTCTGGCGTCCAACGCCATGCTGTGGCGCGATCGTCTGGGCGGTCGGCTGTCGCTGTCGATGACGACGCTGTTCTGGGGCGCAGGCGCCACGCTGCAACTGGCGGTGCTGCAATGGGCGCAGGATGTGCTGGGCTTGCGGCTGAACCAGGGCGCCTATCTGCAAGCCACCGTGGCCATTGGGGTGGTGGCGGGGGCCGGGCTGGCGGGCCGCTGGATCAGCTTGCATCACGCAATCCGGGTACTGCCGCTGGGTCTCCTGCTCGGGCTGCTGATGCTGGCCACCCCCTGGGTGCGCTCACTGGAATGGGCCCTGCCGGCGATGGTGCTGGTGGGGGCGGTGGGAGGGGCGATGGTGGTGCCGATGAATGCGCTGCTGCAACACCGGGGTGTGCAACTGCTCAGCGCGGGCCGCTCGATTGCGGTGCAGGGCTTCAATGAGAATCTGAGCATCCTCCTGATGCTGGGGCTCTACACGAGCCTTCAGGCGTGGGGCGTCCCGCTGGTGTGGCTGATGAGCGGGCTGGGTGTGTTTGTCAGCCTGACGGTCGTCACCTTGATGCTTCGCCGCCGAGGGCGGCAAGTGCCGCCGTCAGAACGAGAACGACCAGTAGCAACAGGCAGCAGTGGCGTTCTGCCGGAGCGTTGAGTGCAAGGGCTCACGCCCGCACCGGCGGCGCCAGCAAACCGGCGCTGGCCCGCAGCGCAACGCTGGTTCCGTCAATGGCCGCCGCATACACCTGCTCGATCCCTTGCACGATGCCGTCCCAGCCCATCGATTCGGCGCCCTCCCGGGCTGCGGCACGCATCGCCGTGAGGCGCTGGCGGTCTTCCAGCAACCCCAGCAGCCGCTCTGAAAACATGTCAGCCCCGCTGCCCAACGGCACCGTCGCGCCATTCACACCGTGACGCACCAGCAGCGCCGCCGCTGCGTAGTGATAGGCCAGTACTGGCAACCCGCTGGCCAAGGCTTCCGGCGTGACGTTGCCATAGGTCTCGGTCACGCTCGGGAACACAAACACATCGCCGCTGGCGTAGTGGGCGGCCAAATCCTCGCCATGGCGCATGCCGGCAAAGATGGCCTCCGGCAGTTGCTGCTGCAGTTCGGCCCGGGCAGGGCCATCCCCCACCAGCACCAGCCGGGCGCGGGGATGGTGGCGCCGCACCGTCGGCCACAGGTCCACCAGCAATTGAAGATTCTTTTCTGCCGCCAACCGGCCCACATGCAGCAGCACCGGGTCCTGCGGGGCCACGCCCCATTGCTCCCGCAAGGCTTCGCTGCGGCGGGCAGGGTCGAACAGCTGGGTGTCCACCCCGCGCGCAATCACGCTCACATGCCGGAAGCCCTGCGCCATCAGCTCCCCCGCCAGCGTGGCGTTGGGCACCATGGTGCTGTGGCAGCGGTTGTGGAACTTGCGCAGATAGGCCAGCAACGGCCGGCGCAACCAGCCAATGCCGTAATGCTGGGCATACGCATGGAAATTGGTGCGGAACTCCGACACCACCGGCAGCTTGAGCTGACGCGCTGCCTGCAGTGCCGACCATCCCATCGGCCCTTCCGTCGCGATGTGCACCACATCCGGCCGACGGTTGGCCCACAGCTGCACCAGCGTGCGCTTGGACACCACGCCCATGCGCAAATGCGGATAACGCGGCACCGGCAGGCCCCGCATCAGGACCTCGTCCGAGCGGGGCCCGGCGGCATCACTGGCGGCCTGGCGGGGGCGCAGCAGTTGCACCGCATGATCGCGGTCCTGCAGGCCCTTCACCACGCAGGCAATGCTGCGGGCCACCCCGTTGACTTCAGGCGGATAGGTTTCCGTCACCACGGCCACGCGGAAGTACCGTTGGCGTGTGGGTAGCTCGTCCACCTCGAGTTCGATCGGCGCGCTTGTCATGCCGGAATGATGGTCGCCGTTCGCAACAGTTGTGTGACGCTGCGGGTCGTCACGCGCCTGAAACAGCGGCGCGACACAGTCGCCACGTCGCCGTCGCACTGGCGCCATGAAACTGCCACGTCTCTGCCATGCCGCAGCGACACCGGGCCGTCGGGTGCGTGCGGCATTCCTGATCATTTATCTGGACGAGGGCCGCATGAAGGACTTTCTGGACCTGCTCAATGAACAGCGCTGGGACGACCACCGCTACTACCATCACTGCCGCATCAACCAGTCGCTGCACCTGTTGAGCGCCTGCTGCTTTGTGGTGGCTTACGGCCTGCTGTTGGTGGATCCGGCCTGGGCCGCCTTGCTGGCCTGGGGGGTGTCCATGACCAGCCGTCAGGCGGGCCACTTCTTCTTCGAGCCCAAAGGCTTTGATGAGGTGAACCAGGCCACCCATGAGCACAAGGAAGCCATCAAGATTGGCTACAACCTGCGTCGCAAGATCGTGCTGATGGCGCTGTGGGCAGCCTCGCCGGTGGCCTTGTGGCTGCAGCCCGGCCTCTGGGGCCTGTTCGCCCCGGCCACCAGCTTTGTGGAGTACCTCCACCAGCTTGGCCTGATCTGGTTCTGGCTGGGCGTGGGGGGGCTGGTGTTCCGCGTGCTGCAACTGGCGGTCACCCGCGACCTGCGCACCGGTTTGGCCTGGGCCACCAAGATCATCACCGACCCCTTCCACGACATTCAGCTCTACCATCGCGCTCCGTTGCATCTGTTGCGCGGTGAGCGCATGGATCCCATGCATCACGTGCTGATGGAACGGCAGAATGCGGGGCACGGCGAGCAGGCTGCCTGAGGGCCGCGGCTGACCCCTTGTCGGGTCAGCCCACCGGAACCTCACGGGACGGCTCGCCGGATGTCCGTCCCTGTCCGGAGGTTCCTGCATGTCCCTGCCGCCCTGGCGCCGCTGGCTGGCGCCTGTCCTGTCCCTGCGGGCCTGGTCCCCCGCGCTGCTTGCTTTGCTGCTCGCAGGCTGCAGCGCCATGCCCAATACCGGCACCCAGCGCCTGGTGGGCGGGCCGGTGGTCTACACCTATGTCGGGCAGGGCAAGCCGGTGGTGGTGCTGCAGTCCAGCATCGGCGACGGACGCGACCCCTGGATTCCGGTGCTGAGCGAACTGCGCAGCCGCTATTCGGTGTTTGCTTACGACCGCCCTGGCTACGGCGACAGCTCCGCGACGCCGCCCACCCCTCGCAACCCCTGCGGCATTGCCACCGAATTGCATGACCTGCTGCATGCTTCCGGCGTGCAGCCGCCCTATCTGCTGGTGGGGCATTCGATGGGCGGGCTCTATCAATACGCCTTCTCGCGTTTGTATCCCGATGAGGTGGCCGGCCTGGTGCTGGTGGATGCGGTGCATCCGATGCACACGCGCCGCATGCAGGTGGAAGTGCCGCTGATGGCCAACATGCTGGAGAGCATGAGCCGGCGAGTGTTCCGGGGCATCCTGCAGGTGGAATACAACATGCAGACCGACTGTGTGGATGCCCTGCTCGCCAAACGGCGCCCGGATGTGCCGGTGCGGGTGCTGACGCGAACCGTCTACACGCAGGAAGAAACCATCAGCGGTTTCGAAGCCATGGTGCATGGGCTGGAGCCGAACTGGCTGCCCCTGACCGGTGGCAAACGCATCGAGCCGGTGGAGGGCGCCGGGCACTACATCCAGCGGGACCATCCGGAGGCCGTGGTGGCGGCCGTGGATGGCGTGGTGAAGGAAATGGCGGAGCGCAAGGCGGCGGCTGCCACTGCAGCGGCTACAGTCGCGGCCTCAGCGGCCTCAGCGGCCTCAGCGGCCTCAGCCGCCACCGCGCCCCCGGCTTCCCCGGCCAGTGCTCCCGCAACGGCCGCGTCTTCACCCGTGCAGACGCATTGAGACCAGCGCGCTGGTGAGCGCCGGTCCCCGCGATCAGCGCGCCAGCCCCAGCGTCTCCAGCAGCAGGCGGCGCTTGATCGCCTTGTTGGTCAGATCCGCCGGGCCGGTCCACCAGCCCCCGTCTCGCATGGCCTGAGCCGCCGCCAGGATGCGCCGCTGCACCTCATCGAAGTCCTCCTCGCTGAAATCGGTGCTGAAGATCATGCGGCCGGTGCCCACCCAGCTCAGGGCCAGCCCCTGGGCCCGCATGAAGTACTGCAGCATCCAGTTGTAGCGGGAGGGTTGCAGGTAGTAGAGCGTCCAGACGGACGACATGTTGGCCGCCCGCAGCGGCAGGTCGGCCGCTTCCAGCGCCGCATTCAGCCGGGCGCGTCGCTGATCCTGAAGCTCGTCCTGCTCACGCAGCGTCCGCTGCCACGCCGGATCTTCCAAGGCATCCAGGAAGACCGACATCGCACCCATCACATAGGGATGTGTATTGAACGTGCCTCGGGCAAAGCAGATGTCCGCCGGGCGCTGCTCCCGGTAGCGCTTCATCCAGGCGGCCTTGCCGCAGACCACGCCCACCGGCAGGCCGCCGCCCAGGGTCTTGCCGTAGGTGACCAGATCGGCCTGTACGCCGAAATAGGCCTGCGCCCCGCCCAAGCCGAGGCGGAAACCCATGAAGACTTCATCGAAGATCAGTGCAATGCCGCGTTCGGTGCAGACCTGCCGCAGTTCCTTCAGCCAGGCGGCATAGGCCTCCCGGTCATAGGCGGCGCGCCGTGAACTGTCCACCAGCGAGCCGTCCCCCGGTGCTGGCTTGTTGGGATGCAGCGCCTGCAGCGGGTTGACCAGCACGCAGGCGATGTCCCGCCGTGTGCGCAGCACCTGCAGGCTGCGGGCATGCAGGTCCCGCAGGGTGTAGGTGCGTTCGGCCGGCAAAGGGTTGCCCGGCCCCGGTTGAGCCTCGTCCCACCAGCCGTGATAAGCACCGCAGAAGCGCACCAGATGCGTGCGGCCGGTGTGGTAGCGGGCCAGACGCACCGCCTGCATCACCGCTTCGGTCCCGGACATGTGAAAGGACAACTGCTCCATGCCGGACAGCGCCAGCAGCCGCTGCACATTGCTTTCCACCAGCGGGTGGTACACCCCCAGCACCGGGCCGAGTTCCGCCACCCGGGCGCTGCCTTCAGCAATGCAGCGCTGGTAGAACGGGTAGCCGAACAGGTTGACGCCATAGCTGCCCGCCAGATCAATGAACCGTTGGCCGTCCAGGTCGGTCAGCCAGTGGCCGTCGCTGCGGGCCATCACTGCGCCCAGGGGCAGGGCCGTCTGCACCACCGGGCTGAAGGGCGGCGGCACGCGGTAGCTGCTGGTGAACTGGAGATCCGGCAGGCCCGGCTTCAGGGCCTGGGTGGCCGCCACGCTGCGGGCATGCCGTTCCCGCAGCGTCAGCGACAAGGCGTCGAAGCTGGCCCGGCGGCGGGCAGCCATCTCCAGCGGCGCATCGTCCGCCTGGAAAAAGCGGTCGTCACCAAAACGTTGTGACGGCATCCACCGCGCCAGGCGCACCGCCATCCGCGAATGCCCGGCGAGCGACGGATGTTTGGCGCGCGACAGCTGGAGCCGGCGCCAGCCCTTGGGCGCGAGCGCAAGGGCGGCGGTCAGCAGGCCGGCGGCTGCTAAAGCGGAGAGAAAATCAGGATTCATGGCAATGGCCTTTAAGTGCTGTCTTGTCACACAGGATTGGCACAGTGGCGAGATGTACCGGATGCGATTGACATGTCTATGAAACTGGCGAGTTGGCGAGATCGTCTGACCCAACAGGAACAACTGAATTTCCTCCTGACCAATCGGGTGCCGCGCCTGGCGCTGACCCGTTTCATGGGCTGGTACAGCCGGATCAACAGCCCGTGGCTGACGCGGTGTTCGGTCGCCATCTGGCGCTTGTTCACCGATCTGGACCTGAGCGAGGCGGAACCGCGGCAGTACCGCAGCCTGCGGGAGGTCTTCACCCGGCGGTTGCGGCCGGGCATGCGGCCGGTGGAGGCCGACCCGTCGCTGCTGGTGAGCCCCTGTGATGCGGTGGTGGGCGCCTTGGGCACGGTCGAGCGCGGCATGGCCCTGCAGGCCAAGGGCATGGCCTACGGCATCCAGGAACTGTTCGGGGACGCGCAGCGCGCGGCGCCTTATTTGAATGGGCGCTACCTGACGCTGCGGCTGACCTCCTCCATGTACCACCGCTTCCATGCACCGGCCGACCTCACCATCGAGCGGGTCACGCACATCGCGGGCGACACCTGGAATGTGAATCCGATTGCGCTGAAACGGGTGGAGCGCCTGTTCTGTCGGAATGTGCGGGCGGCCATCGAAGCGCGTCTGCCGGACGGCACACCGATCGCGCTGGTGCCCGTGGCGGCGATTCTGGTGGCCAGCCTGCGCCTGCATGCACTGGACCTCACTTTGCGGCCGGACCATCCCGGTCCGCACTGCTTCGACTGTCGCCATTCGCATACACGTGGCGAGGAAATGGGCTGGTTTGAGCAGGGGTCGACGATCATCGTGTTCCTGCCCCCCGGCATCGAATGGCTGCCGGGCCTGGCCACCGGCCAGACACTGCGCATGGGGCAGGCGATAGCGCGCCTCCCTGGAACTTCTGCTGATGGCTGAACCTGTGTCTGAATCGCTCTCCGAGGTCCCCGCCGGCTCCAGGCCCTCCGTGGACAGGAACCCGGTGTCCATGACGCCGCAGGTGTCGTCCTATGGGTCCGACCAGCATGGTCTCATTTGCGGATTCTGGATTCACCCGGAGCGCCCCACCGAGGCGCTGCCGACGCTGAGCGAGGCCCAGGCATGGCTGGATCAGCCCGAGGGCGGCTTTGTCTGGCTGCATTTGAATCTGAGCCATGCCGGCGCCATGCCCTGGCTGGCCCGCCATGCGGTGCTGGCCGACAGCTTCATGGAAGCGCAGCAGGCGGGTTCACGCTCGTCTCGCATCGAACGGGACGGCGAGCAGCTGTTTGCGGTGTTGAACGACGTCACCTTCGACTTCGCTTTCGATGTGGAAGATGTGTCCACCTTGTGGATGCAGGTCAGCGAGCATCTGGTGCTGAGCGCGCGGCGCTCGCCGCTGCGGTCGGTGGACCGGTTGCGCATGGCGGTGAAGCGCGGGGACCGACCTCAATCCACGCTGGGGCTGCTGGACCACCTGCTGCGGGACCAGGCAGATGAATTGCAGCGCATCGTTCGCCAGGCCACCGAACGGGTGGACGACATCGAAGACGCGCTGTTGGCCGGCCGTCGCCCCGGCACGGACAACGAAGTGGCGCAGTTGCGGCGGCTGATGGTGCGCCTGCAACGTCTGTTGGCACCGGAACCCAGTGCGTTGCTGCGGATGCTGTCCAACCCGCCGGCTTGGGTGGCGGAAGCGGACAAACAGCAGCTGCAGCAGGCCAGCGAGGAATTCGCGCTGGTGCTGCGCGACATCCAGGCGCTGCAGGAACGCATCCGTGCCGTGCAGGATGAAACGGCCGCCCGGGTGGCCCAGGAAAACAACCGCACGCTGTATCTGCTGACCATGGTCACGGTGCTGGCCTTGCCGATCAATCTGGTGTCGGGCCTGTTCGGGATGAATGTCGGCGGCCTTCCGTTCCTCGACCATCCCCACGGCTTTGTGGTGGTGGTCAGCCTGATCGTGATCCTGACGGTGCTGGTCACAGCCTTGCTGGTGTGGGCCATTCGTCGGCCGAGGGGCTGATCACACGCATTGCGCTGAGGCCACTTTGCGGCGGCAGTGAACGCCTGGAGATCGCCGCAGCCGCATTCGCGCAGATCAAGCACTGATTGCCGCTTGAACGTCAGCTTGTTGAACCTCCGGGTTTTTCTGCGGGCAGTCGGGGCGGCTGCGCGGTCCAAGCATGCAGCTTCACCGTCGATCAGTCCCGTCACCCGCGATGGCCAAGACGGCTCTGACCGGCCCGCCGGGCTGCATCGATGAGCGCCGCACTGACCGGGCTGTGTTTGCCCGGGAAGGCGTAGAAGCGCGCCGCAGGCAATGCGGGTAGGCCGTCTTCGCGATTGAGCACACGCAAGCCTTCGCTGCGCTGGCTGTCGGCGATGACGGTGACGGCAAAACCCGCTCGCGCCGCCGACAAGCAACCAGCCATGCTGCTGCTTTCAAAGACAATGTGCCAGGCTCGATCCGTTTTACCCAGCGCCGTGACCGCCGATTCGCGATAGACGCATGGCTCGGGAAAGACCGCCAGCGGCAGCGGTTCGTCGACCGTCAGCCATTGGTCTGCGGCAAACACCCACACCAGCGGCTCTTCCCATAACAAGGTGCCACTGGCCTCGGCTCGGCTGCATTGTTTGCCAAAGACCAGATCCAGGCGGCCACGCTCCTGTTGGCGCAATAGATCGGCGGTGATGCCGACCTTCAGCTCGATCTTGGCCTCGGGATGCCATTGCCGGAAGCGTTGCAGCACCTGGGGCAGCCAGGTAGCGGCAAAGTCTTCCGAGGCGCCGATACGCAGCCGTCCGCGCAAGGGTGCGCCCCGCAGCTTGGCGCGAGCTGCGCGTTCCAGATCAAGGATGTTGCGAGCGTAGGCGTACAAGGTCTCGCCAGCCTGCGTCAGTTCCAGGCGGCGCGTGGTACGCGCCAACAGGCTGGCGCCGGTGGTCTGTTCGAGCCGCCGAATGTGTCCGCTGACGGCCGATGGTGTCAGCGCCAGCCGTTCCGCCGCTGTGGCGAAGCTGCCGCTGTCCACGATTTCAAGAAAGGTGCGCAATAGCAACGTGTCCAGCGGTGGGCCGTCTGCGATGGGGGAGTCGTCCATTCGAACATTCAACGCAAAAAATCATTAATTGCGAGGGATTATTCTTAAATCGAAGGGTGTCGTCCAGCTACGCTGAATCTCTTTCATGACACGAGACAGCCCCGATGAACCGTTACCGTTTTGCCGCAACCCAACGGCTCGACATCGCTTATCTGGAATGGAACCCGCAGGGAAGCCGAACAGCTGTCCTGCTGCATGGCTGGCCGGACAGTCCCGAGTGCTGGAAGGCCGTGGCGCCCCTCCTCGTGGATGCCGGCTACCGCGTGGTGGCGCCGGCGTTGCGGGGCTTTGCGCCGACGCAGTTTCGCGATGCCGCCACGCCCCGCAGTGGACAGTTGGCGGCCTTGGGCCGTGATCTGCTGGATTTCATTGACGTGCTCGGACTGGTGCGGCCCATGCTGATGGGCCATGACTGGGGCGCTCGGGCCGCCGCCAACGCCTGCGGCCTGCGCGATGGCGTGGCGTCGCACCTGGTGATGCTGTCAGTGGGTTACGGGACCAACGACCCGAACCAGCCGCTGGCGCTGCAGCAAGCGCGAAACTACTGGTATCACTGGTACATGGCCACACCCCGTGGCGCCCAGGTGGTGCGCCACGAGCGCGAAGACTTCGCGCGAATGATGTGGGACACCTGGGCCCCGGCGGGTTGGTATGCGCAGGCTGACTTCGATGAGGCCGCACCGGCCTTCCAGGGGGAGGACTGGGCTGAAATCGTGCTGCACTCCTATCGTCACCGCTGGGGCTTCGCCGAGGGCGACCCGGCTTATGCCCAGGACGAGGCACGCCTGCACCCGGCGCCAGTGCTGTCGGTACAGACGCTGGTGTTGCATGGCAGCGCCGACACCTGCAACCACCCCGACAGTTCCAAGGGGCGCGAGCCACTCTTCAAGGCAAGATACGAGCGGCAGGTGCTCCATGGTGTTGGCCATTTTCCGCAGCGCGAAGCGCCCCAGGCCGTCGCCGAAGCCATCCTGCGTTTCTGCCTGAAGTAAGCAGCAAGCGTCTTGAACGCGCAGCCAAATATCGAGCCTTCTGCGTCCTGGAGAGGGGGCAAAGAAGGGCTCCTGGCTCGTGAAGGCGTGATCCGCCTCTCCCCCCAGTGCCACCGCCAGCATGGGCGCGGGTGGCGTCGGTTTGCTGGCGAGAACCCGTGCTCGGAATCGACCGAGGTCGCATTCCAGGCAGTCGGTGGCTGCGTCCTGCATCCCGATGGCTCGGGTGTGCCTGCTCGCCGCATCTGCTCATGAATTGTGCTGACGAGGGCCATGAGTCCCCGACAGGGAGACGCGCCGCAATAAAGTCGAGCGGCTGCTCCGACGTCTCAAGGGCTATCGCCGTCACATGCCGAGAAACGCGGTGATGGCCGGGAGATGGTCGTCGAAATCCGACAGGGCATGGTCGCCGCCTTCGAGCACCCGGAGGTGGCTGCCGGGATAACGGCCCACCATCTCCTCCCAGCGCAACACTTCATCGCCTTTGGCGATCACCGCCATCAGCCGGTCTGGGTGGGTGAGCGGCCCGACGGTGAGCGCCTGAAGTTCGCCCACAAATTCCGGTCGGAAGAAGAAACGCGCTTCCGGGTTCTGCCAGCAGGTCTGCTCGCCGATGTAGGCGGCCAGGTCGCGGGCAGGGTCCACGGCGGGATTGATCAGTGCCGTCCGTGCGCCGGTGTGCTGCGACAGATACGTGGCATAAAAGCCGCCGAGAGAACTGCCCATGATGGCCATGGTGTCACGCGGCCAGTCCTGCACCAGCGAGCGGGCCAGCGCCATGGCGTCCTGCGGCGAGGGCGGCAATTGCGGGCAGCACAGCACCAGATCCGGCCGGTGGTCGGCTGCCCAGCGCATCATGCGTTGCGCCTTGGCGGAGTGCGGGGATGAACGGAACCCATGCAAATACAGCAGATGGGTGCGGCGGACAGGCGCGGACGTACTCATGCCCTGCAGTGTAGGGGGGCGCCCTGAGTCACTTCCGTCATGGGGGTGGAGCTGCGGTATCGTGCACGCCATGGCGACCTGGCCGGAGATGTTCGCCCATCTGCGAAGTCCCGGCTGCGACGTCCCGGCTGAGATCTGTTGGCTGAGATCTACTGGCTGAGATCTACTGGCTGAGATTTGCTGGCTGAGATTTGCTGGCTTTTGCGAATTGACGGCTGGGGCGGCGCGCCGCAGAGTGCCCGGCTGTCCGGTCCGCAGCGTGCGTCGACAGTTCAGGTCCGTTGTTCCACCTGCTTGCGCCGGTCGCTGCCGCCACCCGACGCTGCACATTTTTACTATCTCCACGATCCGCCTTATGACCACTTCGGATTCGATCAAGCTGTCCGCCATTGCCGTGGCGTCATTGTTGCTGTGTGCCTGCGCGACGCCGCCTGCCGGTAGTGGCGCGGCGGCTTCCGCCCCGGCATCGCCGGCATCAGCGGCGACAGCCCCTGCGGCTGCGGCCTCCGGTGCCCCAGGCTCGCCGGGGGCCAGCGCACCGATGACGGCAGCCCGACCGCCAGCCGACCCGACCGCCCCCAAGCCCTTCGCCGAAGTGTCCCGTGACGCCAAGCGCCAGGACGGCCTGTTCCCGATCCTGCGCAGGGACGAAAAGGTGTGGCTGGAGATTCCCCGTTCGATGCTGAACAAGCCTTTCCTGTTCACCATCAACATCTCCAACTCCATTGGCGAACGCGGTTTCTATGCCAGCCAGATGGGCCCGGACGTGATGGCCGAGTGGCGACGTGTGGGCAACACCATCCAGTTGGTGGCGCTGAACACCCGCTTCCGGGCGGAAGGCGGCGGCAAGCGCGCGGTCGAAGAGGCGTTTTCTCCCAGCCTGCTGGCGGCGGGGCCGGTGGCCAGCGCCGACCATCCGGAGCGCAAATCCTTCCTGGTGGATGCCGGCCTGCTGCTGACGGACATCCCGGGCATGAGCACTCGCATGGAGATGGCCTTCCGCCTGCCCTATTCGGTGGACCGCAGCAATTCCTACTTCGAGACCACCCGGGCGGACGAGACGCTCAGCACGCTGAGCGCCCGCGTGCACTACTTCACCCCGCGCATCCCGGCGCCGCCCCTGGTGGCGCCGCCGGTCCCGGTGCCGCCGCCGCCGATGGTGACGCCGGACCCGCGCTCGATGTTCATGGGTTTTGTCTACAACTTCCGCGCGCTGCCGGAAGCGGCCATGCCCACCCGGCGTGCCGACGGTCGCCTGGGCCATTTCAGCGAGTCCTTCACCGACCTGAGCGACGACAGCAGGGCCAACCCGCGGGTGCATTACATCAACCGCTGGCGCCTGGAGAAGAAGGATCCGTCCGCCGCACTGTCGGAACCGGTGCAGCCGATCGTCTACTGGATGGACAAGAACATTCCGCCGAAGTACCGGCCGGCGGTGGAGGCGGGCATCCTGGAATGGAACAAGGCCTTTGAGAAGATCGGTTTCAAGAATGCCGTGGTGGCCAGGCAGCAGCCGGATGATGCGGACTGGGACAACATGGATGCGCAACATGCGTCCATCCGCTGGTTTGTGGGGGCGGACGTGGGTTTTGCCATCGGCCCCAGCCATGTGGACCCGCGTACGGGCGAGATCCTGGATGCCGACATCGGCATGAGTGATGTGTTTGCCCGTGGCGGCCGCGCCTTCATCAGTGAGGACACACCGCGCCTGACCAGCCTGAGCGACGAAGAGAAGGCGCTGTCGCAGATCAATCAGGGGTGGCGTGAAGGTCGCAATGCCAGCTATTGCACCTACGCCATGGATGCGGCGTCGGAGATGAACTTCGCGCTGGACATTCTGGAGGCGCGGGGCGATATCGACCCGAACAGCCCGGAGGCGGAGGCCTTTGTGCAGGCCCGCATCAAGGATGTGATCATGCATGAGGTGGGCCACACGCTGGGCCTGAAGCACAACTTCAAGGCCTCGACCACCGTGACGCAGGCGCAGCTCAAGGACAAGAGCTATACCGATGCCCATGGCATTTCCGGCTCGGTGATGGACTACAACGCCTACAACATTCCGCTGGAAGGCGAGGCGCCCACCACCTACAACAACACCACGCTGGGGGCCTACGACTACTGGGCCATTGAATATGCCTACAAGCAGCTGCCCAAGGAGCAGGAAGCGGACGAGCTGACTCGGATTGCATCCCGCAATACCGACCCCGGCCATGCATATGCCGATGACACCGACGCGGGCGGCTTTGGCCCCTACGACGGCATGGACCCGATGATCAACCGCTTTGACCTCGGGGATGACCCGCTGTCTTATTATCAAAAGCGGTTGAAGCTTTCGCAGGAATTGTGGACGCGGGTGCAGAACCGCAAACCTGTGGCGGGGGAAGATCCGCTGCGTCAGCGCCGCTCGCTGATCAACGGCTTCACGCAACTGGCCCGTGCCTCGGAACTGGTGGGCAAGTATGTGGGCGGCATGTACACGACGCGGGACGTGCCCGGTGCTGCTCGCCCGGCGCTGGCGCCGGTGGACCCGGCCAAGCAGCGCGAGGCCTTGCGTTTCCTGGCCACGGGCCTGTTCAGCGCGGACAGCTTCCGGTTCAAGCCGGAGTTCCTGAGCTCGCTGACGGCGGACTATGTGGAGTTTGCGCGGCCGCAGTGGGTGAGCATCCCGGGGGCGGTGTCGCTGGTGCAGTTGTCGGCCATGAACCGTCTGCTGAGCGTGAGCACGGCAGTCCGATTGATGGAGCTGCCCAACTATGTGCCGGTGTCGCAGCGCAAGGGCATCATCTCGCTGAACGAGGTGTATGGGACGCTGCAGTCCTCCATCTGGAGCGAACTCAAGACCGGGGGCGAGATTGACCGTCTGCGCCGCAATCTGCAGCGGGAGTATCTGCGTCGCCTGCAGGCCAACCTGACGCATGGCAACGCGTCGGGGCAGTTGGCGGATGCCTTCGCCCTGATGCGGTTGCATGCCACGCAACTGCAATCGGATCTGCGTGCGGCCCAGGCGAAGGGCGGGCAGTCGGTCGAGACGCGTGCTCACATTGCGGAGAGCCTGGACCTGCTGAGCACCACGCTGAAGGCGACGATGAGCCGCAGCTGAGGTTGATCGGTCCAGCAAAAAGGCCAGCAGAGATGCTGGCCTTTTTTATCGTGGTGCCTGAAAGGACAAAGGGCGCTGGCTCAAACAGCACAGCACCCCTGCGGCGGGACTGCCGGCAGATCATCGCGCCGATGTCTGGCGCTGCCGATCGCTGTTGGTGGGGCGGTGAGTGCCTGACTGAAAGTGCTGCGCTTCACTGAATCCCTGGTCGCAGCTTCTTCGGACAGCACGGGGATGTGTTCATGCATCCGGATACCGCCGCTCTGCCGCGACAATGTCCCACACCGCGATGAACATCGCAGCGATCAGCGGACCCACCACAAAGCCGTTGATACCGAACACCGCCATGCCACCGATCGTGGTGAGCAGCACCACATAGTCCGGCATCTTGGTGTCCTTACCCACCAGCAGCGGACGCAGCAGGTTGTCCACCAGGCCAATCACCGCCGTGCCGTAGACGATCAAGCCGACGCCCGGCCCGACGGACCCGGTGGCCAGCAGATAGATCGCCACCGGCGCCCACACCAGTGCGGCCCCCACCGCTGGCAACAGCGACAGGAAGGCCATCAGCACCGCCCACAGCACCGGGGCGTGAATGTCCAGCACCCAGAAGGCCAACCCGCCCAGCGCGCCTTGCAGCGCCGCCACCGCAATGTTGCCCTTCACCGTGGCGCGGATCACCGTGCGGAACTTGTCGCCGAGTTGTCGCTTGTAGGCGTCCTGCAGCGGCAGCGCATCGCGGATGCGCTTGGACAGCTGGTCGCCGTCCCGCATCAGGAAGAACAACAAATACAGCATCACGAAGAAGCTGACCACAAAGTCGAAGGTGTCCTGCCCAAAGCCCAGCGCCTTGGTGGCAACGAACTGGCTGATCTGGTTGAGCGCGGAGCCCAGCCGGTCCTGCAGGCTGGTCAGGTTCTGCAGCCCCAGCCGTTCCAGCACCTCCATCATCCAGCGCGGCATGGCCCCGTAGATCTGCTGCACGTAGGTGTGGAAGTCGAACTTGCCCGACTTGAACATCTCATACAGCACCGTTGCCTCACGCACCAGGGCGGCCGTCACATAGACCATCGGCACCACCACCAGCAGCACGATCAGCAGGATGGTGACCACCCCGGCCACATTGGGCCGCTTGAGCTTGCGCAGCAGCCACAGATACAGCGGGCGGAACACGATGGCCAGGGCCACGCCCCAGAGAATCGCGCCCACCATCGGCCAGAGGATCCAGCCAAATCCCAAGGTCACCAGCGTCAGCAGGACGAGGAAGGAACGGTTCTGCAGTGCTGGAACCTGTTTGCCTGGAAGGCTCATCGTGTGGGTGCTCCTGAATGAACGAATGCGGCACAACGGCAGCGGGATCTGCATGGCCGAACCGTGCGGCACCGGCGGGAAGGCAATCGAGCCGCCCGATCCCTCGGCTCAAGGGCTGGGGCCCGTTGTCGGGTGCGAGCTTACTTCAGCGCCGCGAGCAGTTTGTCGTGAATGCCACCGAACCCGCCGTTGCTCATGCACAGCAAGTGGTCGCCCGGCCGAGCGGCCGCCTTCACCAGGCGGACCAGGTCGTCCACATTCGCCCCCACCACGCCCTGCTCGCCCAACGGCGCCAGGGCTTCGCGGGCGTCCCAGGTCAGGCCGTCCTGGTTGCAGAAGCTGATATCCGCCTCTTCCAGCGCCCAGGGCAATTGGGCCTTCATCGTGCCCAGCTTCATGGTGTTGGAGCGCGGCTCGAAGATGGCCAGGATGCGCTCCGCAGGCGCGATCCGACGCCGCAGGCCATCAATGGTGGTGTGGATGGCGGTGGGATGGTGGGCAAAGTCGTCATAGACCTTGATGCCCCGCGCTTCCCCCCGCAGTTCCAGCCGTCGCCGCACACTCTTGAAGCTGCCCAGCGACGTGGCCGCCGCCTCCGGGTCCACCCCCACATGCTCGGCCGCCGCGATGGCAGCCAGCGCATTCAGCTGGTTGTGCTCCCCCAGCAGCTCCCAACTCACATGCCCCACCTTCAGGCTGCCGCGCAGCACATCGAAGGAGGTGGGCTCACCCCGCGCCCGCAGCGCGCCAGGTTCTTCCTTGCGCGCGCCGAAACGCTGCACCTCGCTCCAGCAGCCGCGACTGAGCACCCGCTGCAGGGCATCCTCGCGGGCATTCACCACCAGCCGGCCCGACGGCGGCACGGTGCGCACCAGGTGGTGGAACTGGGTTTCGATGGCGGCCAGATCCGGGAAGATGTCCGCATGGTCGTGCTCCAGGTTGTTGAGCACGGCGGTCCGGGGCCGGTAGTGAACGAACTTGCTGCGCTTGTCGAAGAAGGCGGTGTCGTATTCGTCCGCCTCGATCACGAAGTACCGGCCGCCGCCCAGACGGGCCGACACTCCGAAGTTCTGGGGGACGCCCCCGATGAGGAACCCCGGCGCCATCGCCGCCGATTCCAGGATCCAGGCCAGCATCGAGGTGGTGGTGGTCTTGCCGTGTGTGCCGGCCACGGCCAGCACATGTTTGCCCTGCAGGACATGCTCGGCCAGCCATTGGGGGCCGCTGGTGTAGGGCAGCCCGGCATCCAGGATGGCCTCCATCAGTGGAAAACGCCCTTCGGATGACCGCGTCACCACATTGCCCACCACAAACAGGTCGGGCTTGAGGTCCAGTTGCTCGGCCCCGAACCCTTCGATCAGCTCAATGCCCAAGGCCTCCAGCTGCGTGGACATCGGCGGATACACATTGGCGTCGCAGCCGGTCACCCGGTGCCCGGCCTCGCGCGCCAGGGCCGCCAGCCCGCCCATGAAAGTGCCGCAAATGCCCAGAATGTGGATATGCATGGTTCGTGCTTCAGCTGCTGTACCAAACGGTAAGCAAGAGTAATACCTGTCTCAGGGTGGGCCGTTGGCGACACGTCTGGCGCGGGGCTTGCCTAGCGCAGCGCCTCGCGTGCGGCGGCCAGCGTGGCGTCGATATCGGCGTCCGTGTGAGCGGCTGAGACAAATCCCGCCTCATACAGCGCCGGCGCCAGATAGACACCAGCGTCCAGCATGGCGTGGAAGAAGCGGTTGAAGCGCTCCTTGTCGGTGCGCATGACTTCGGTGTAGTTCACCGGCAGGCTGGGCAACAGGAAGAAGCCGAACATGCCGCCCTGGCTGTCGGCGCTGAAGGGCACGCCGTTGTCGCGGGCCACCGAGGCGAGCCCCTGCACCAGCCGCTGCGTACGGGCCGACAGGGCCTCGAAGAACCCCGGCTTGCGGATTTCCCGCAGCGTGGCCAGGCCACAGGCGGTGGCCACCGGGTTGCCCGACAGCGTGCCGGCCTGATAGACACCACCCAGCGGTGCCAGGTGCTTCATGATGTCGCGGCTGGCGCCAAAGGCGGCCAGTGGCATGCCGCCGCCGATCACCTTGCCGAAGACGCTGATGTCGGGCTTGAAGCCGGGAATCAGGTCGGCATAGTGACCCTGGGCGCTGCGCAGGTCCACCCGGAAGCCGGTCATCACCTCGTCCAGCACCAGCAGGGCCCCGTATTCGCTGCAGAGCTCACGCAGCCGGGTCATGAAGGGGAGGCTGGCGCGCACGAAATTCATGTTGCCGGCAATCGGCTCGACGATGACGCAGGCCAGGTCCTTGCCGTGGAGGGCGAATGCGTCCTCCAGCTCCTGCACGTTGTTGTATTCCAGAACCAGGGTGTGCTGGGCTGTGGCTTCCGGGACCCCGGCACTGGTGGGGTGGCCGAAGGTCGCCAGGCCCGAGCCGGCCTTGACCAGCAGGGCATCGGTATGCCCGTGGTAGCACCCTTCAAATTTAATGAACTTATTCCGGCCGGTAGCGCCTCGTGCCAGGCGGATGGCGCTCATCGTGGCCTCGGTGCCGGAACTCACCAGCCGCACCTGCTCGCAACTGGGCACCAGCTGAAGGATTTCTTCGGCCAGCTCGATTTCGCGCTCGGTCGGGGCGCCGAAGGACAGGCCCTCGGTCACCGCGCGCTGCACGGCCTCGATCACCGCAGGATGGCCATGGCCCAGGATCATCGGGCCCCAGGAACCGATGTAATCGATGTAGCGCTTGCCGTCGGCATCCACGATGTAGGCGCCTTCGCCGCGCGCGATGAAGCGCGGTGTACCGCCGACGGCCCGGAAGGCCCGCACCGGCGAGTTGACGCCGCCGGGGATGACTCGCTGGGCACGTTCAAAGAGGGAATCGTTCTGGCTCATGATGAGGGCAATCAGTGGATGCGACGCGGGCCGCGGGTGGTCGGCTCTTCGATACGGGGTTCTTCCGCCGAAGGCTCGCTGCCGTCCTCCGGGGCGCCTTCTTCCCCGGGGGGGAGGGCCCAGAAGAAGCGGTCCGGCACCACATTGCCCATGCCGGGCCGGAAGCCCGCCTCGAGCGACTGGTCGAGGAAGGCGAGCGCCTCACCCACCGCATCATGCGGCTCGGACCCCACCGACAGCAGCGCCGCCAGGGCTGCCGACAGCGTGTCACCGGCGCCGACGAAGCTGGCCTCGAACCGTTCAAATTTTTCGCCGGTGATGGCGCCCTGCGGACCGGCCAGCACATTGTCCAGATACTGGTTGGGCAGGCTGATGCCGGTGACCAGCACATGGGCGGCGCCATGCTGGTGCGCGGCCACCGCCAGTTCGCGCGGCGAGGCGGGCCGGTCGGCATCCCATTCGGGGAGCAGGCAGTCGCTCAGTGTCTTGTGGTTGCCCACCAGCACCAGGGTCTGCGGCAGCACCAGCTCCCGGAAGGCATCCAGATAGCTCTGCTGCTGTTCTTCATCCAGCCAGGCGATGCTGGGCAGATAGGCCACCAGCGGCACGTCCGGATAATCGGACAGCACCTCCGCCACCGATGAGATGCCTTCCGCGCTGCCCAGGAACCCGACCTTCCAGGCCGCCACCGGCACATCTTCCAGAATCGACCGGGCCTGTTCCACGATGCAGTCGCCGTCCAGGGTCTGGTGGTCAAACACCTCGGCGGTGTCTCGCATCACGATGGCAGTCACCACCGGCAGGGCGTGGGCGCCCATGGCCGCGATGGTGGCCACGTCGCCTGCGCTGCCGCCCGCACCGCTGGGGTCACTGGCGTTGAAGCTCATCACACAGGCGGGTGGTGGCGATTCCTGCTCCTCGCCCGGCTGGGTGCCGGTGGGGTCGGGGGCAGGGGAGGTGGGGTCTTGACGGCTCATGGATGGGCGGCGGGAAGCCGTGAACTGATGCGCGAAATGTGACGAAGGACCGGTTTTAACTGTTGTTTCATCGGTACTTCTGCCCTCCGGGATACCCAGGGGGCGTGGCTACAATCTTTCGATCATTGTAGTGATGCAAAGTCAACCCATCGTGAGCGACCCAAGGACCTGGATGTGCCTAATTTGTGGCTGGATTTATGACGAGGCCGCCGGAGACCCCGAGCACGGTATCGCGCCCAACACACGTTGGGAAGATGTGAACATGAACTGGACCTGCCCGGAGTGCGGAGCCCGCAAGGAAGACTTCGAGATGGTGCAGATCTGAGCTGAGAAGGCTGAGCTGAGAAGGCTGAGCTGAGAAGAGGGGACGGCGGGCCGGACTCGCCTGAACCTCGTCACAGCCGGACCACGAACTGGCCATGACCCGGCCACGAACTGGGGCCGAGCGCGAAACGGATCACGGAAGCCCTCCGGTTCACTTGTCGCCCGGCACTGAATCGCAACAACACTGACGACCCTGGTCTGACATTTACGGAGAACAGCTTGGAATCCAAGGCCACCAAGGTGCTGGTCATCGACGACAGCAACACCATTCGCCGCAGCGCAGAAATCTTTCTGAAGCAGGGCGGCCATCAGGTGGTGCTGGCGGAAGATGGCTTCGACGCCCTCGCCAAGCTGAGCGACTACCAGCCTGATCTCGTGTTTTGCGACATCCTCATGCCTCGATTGGACGGTTACCAGACCTGCGCCATCATCAAGCGCAATCCGCAGTTCGCTTCGGTCCCTGTGATCATGCTGTCTTCCAAGGACGGCCTGTTCGACAAGGCTCGCGGACGGATGGTGGGTTCGCAGGACTACCTGACCAAACCTTTCACCAAAGATCAGTTGCTACAGGCGGTACAGCAACATCGGCGCGAGCCCTGAACGTCAATAACCTCACACCGCCGCGACTTCGCGGCGTTTGAACTTCCGAGTTTCCTGTCAATCTCATCATCCCTGACAAAAAGGCCTTCGCGGCCGCTGTCTGGCCGCGTTACCTGGGAGCATTCATGTCCATCCAAAAAATCCTGGTCGTCGATGATTCGAAGACCGAGTTGCACCACCTGAGCGATCTGCTGACCAAGCGCGGTTACACCGTGCGCACCGCTGAAAACGGTGAAGAAGCCATGAAGCGCCTGGAAGAAGAAAAGCCGGACCTGATCCTCATGGATGTGGTGATGCCCGGCCAGAATGGCTTCCAGCTGACCCGGGCCATCACCCGCGACGAGCGTTATGCCGACGTGCCGGTGGTGATCTGCACCAGCAAGAACCAGGAAACCGACAAGGTCTGGGGCATGCGCCAGGGCGCCCGTGATTACGTGGTCAAGCCGGTCAAGGCCGACGAGCTGATCGCCAAGATCAAGGCACTGGGCTGACACCATGGCCAACAAGCAAGCCCTGCGCGACCTCCAGCAACGCCTGGCGCAACGGATGCAGGCGGCGCGTGAAGCGCCGCAAGCCGCCAACTGGCTGGCCGTGGAGTGCGCCGGCCTGGGCTTGCTGCTGCCGCTGAAACAGTCCGGCGAAATCTTTACCCCTGTGCCGCTGCAGCAGGTGCCCTATACCCAGCCGTGGATGCTGGGTGTGGCCAACCTGCGCGGCGGCTTGCATACGGTGGTGGACCTGTCGGCCTTCCTGGGCCTGCGGGGCGCCACTTCCCTGACGCCCGCCCATCGGTTGGTGTCGATCAACCCGGAGCTGGGTATCAACTGCGCGCTGCTGGTGGACCAGCTCCTCGGCCTGCGCGGCGACGAACAGCTTCAGGCCGAGCCGGATACGGCCGGCCATCCCGACTTCGCCCCAACGCGCATGCGCGATGGGCAGGGTCGACGCTGGCAGGTGCTGGATTTGGATGCATTGATTCTGCATCCCCAATTCCTGCGCATTGTTTTGAACTGATGGCTGAACGCGGCCTCTGATGGCCGGCTTCGACGAAACGAGACCAAACGAGGGTGTGATGAGCTTCCTGGACAAAATCAAGAACAAGGGCAAAAACGAGGGTAAGGCGGACGTCGACATCGACGACACCGGTCCCTCGACCGAATCCACAGCAGTGGCGGATGAATCGCAGGACTTCCAGCCCTCGATCATCACAACCGCCCAGCCCACCGCTGAATTCCAGGAAACCGGCGCCGGCTTCCAGCCGACGGCCGCCGCTGCGGAATCCGCGTCGTCCATGCCCAAGAAGCTGCCGCCCCAGGCGCCTCGCCGCACCGGCCTGCTGACGGCCCTGGTGGCGGCCGGCCTGGTGGGCACCGTGCTGACGGTGACCATGAGCCTGGTGGGTTCAAACCGCGCCGCCGACCAGGTGGCGGCTGCCGGTCAGGCCATGACGGAATCGCAGCGTCTGGCAAAGGCGGTCTCGACCGCTCTGCTGGGCAACAAGAACGCCTTCCCTGAAATGAAGGAAAGCGCGCAGGTGCTGACCAGCGTGGTCGCCGGCCTGCGGGATGGGTCGGACTTCCTCTCGGAAGCCCCGGGCTCGGTCAAGCCGCTGCTCGAAAAGATCGCGCCGATGATCGACCGGGCCGACAAGAACACCAAGGTGATGCTGGCCCAGGAAAAGGTGTTGACGCAGGTGGGTGCCGCTCTGCGCGCCATCAACCGCCAGTCGTCCGACCTGCTGGAAAGCGCGGAAGCCGTGGCGTCGCTGTCCATCCAGGGCAACGGCACCACCGGTGAAGTGGCGGCCGTGGGTCAGCTGGTGATGCTGACGCAGCGGATCGGCAAGTCCGCCAACGAATTCCTGACCCAGGACGGCGTGAGTCCCGAGGCCGTGTTCCTGCTGGGCAAGGACTTGAACGCCTTCCGTGAAATCGCTCAGGCCCTGCTGGACGGCAACCCCGAGCTGCGTCTGAACGGCGCCAAGGACCCACAGGTGCGTGAGCGCCTGAAGGTGCTGCTGAGCCAGTACGACCAGACCCGTACCCAGGCCACCGCGATTCTGTCCAACCTGCAGGGCCTGGTGGCCTCGCGGGAAGCGCAGACCGCCATCCTCAACGACAGCGAAGTGCTGCGCAAGGACCTGGGCGATCTGTCCAACGGCCTGACCTCGGCCGGCGGCCTGAACCCGCTGCTGCTGATCGGCATGGTGCTGTCGCTGGTGGGGCTGGTCGCAGGTGCGGTGGGCTTCCTGAACCTGTACGTGAAGGATCAGGCGCGTCGTGCCCAGCTCGCAGATGAACAGCGTCGCGAGGCGGAAGCGCAGGAGCAGGAAGCCAAGCGCGTCAACGACGCCAACCAGGCCGCCATTCTGCGTCTGATGAACGAACTGCAGACCGTTGCTGAAGGTGACTTGACCCACCAGGCCACGGTGACGGAAGACATCACCGGCGCCATCGCCGACTCGGTGAACTACACGGTGGAAGAGTTGCGCAGCCTGGTGCATCAGGTGCAGACCACGGCCGTGCGGGTGACCGACACCACCGCCCAGGTGGACCAGACCTCCACCGAACTGCTGGCCGCCTCGACCGAACAGCTGCACGAGATTCGCGCTACCGGTGAAGCGGTGCTGCAGATGGCGCATCGAATCAACGAAGTGTCCACACAGGCGCAGACCACGGCCGAAGTGGCCCGCCAGTCGCGTATGGCTGCTGAACAGGGTCTGCAGGCAATGCAGAACAACATCGGCGGTATGAACCAGATTCGTGACCAGATCCAGGAAACCTCCAAGCGGATCAAGCGTCTGGGCGAGTCGTCGCAGGAAATTGGCGAGATCACCGAGCTGATTTCGGACATTACCGAACAGACCAACGTGCTGGCCTTGAACGCTGCCATTCAGGCAGCGTCCGCCGGTGAAGCCGGCCGCGGCTTCTCGGTGGTGGCGGAAGAAGTGCAGCGACTGGCGGAACGCTCCGCCGACGCAACGCGCCGGATTGCCGCGCTGGTGAAGACCATTCAGACCGACACGCACGATGCGGTGGCCGCTATGGAACGGTCCACGCTGGGGGTGGTGGAAGGTACCAAGCTGTCTGACGCGGCCGGTCGCGCCCTGGAAGACATTGACTCGGTGTCTCGTCGCCTGGACGAACTGATTGGCGAAATTACCAACGTGGCCCAGAACGAAGCCCGTGCCGCCAACGAAGTCGGTGCAAACATCCAGCACATCTTTGCCGTGACCGAGCAAACCTCCGAAGGTACGCGTTCCACCGCCCAGATGGTGCATGAGCTGTCCCGGTCGGCGGAAGCGCTGAAGCAGTCGGTGGCGCGATTCAAGGTGACCAACTAACCTCTGTCGGCCACCGCCACATAGGGAAGACGGCCGCCACAGCGCCCACCATTACAAAGCGACAATAAAGAGCGAGCATGGACCTTTCGCGCGAATCCGAGTTCCCGGCTGATCTGAGCCCTTTGGCTTGGGTCCAGGAGGAATTGCGTCGCACGCTGGAATCGGTGCACAAGGCCCTGCGCCGAGTGCTGCGAGATACCGACGCGCGCGTTTCCACTCTGGGCGGCGAAGGCCAGCCCAGCCCGGCGCTGCAGGGAGCGGCCCAACAGATGCACCAGGCCGCCGGTGTGTTGTCGGTGGTGAGCCTGCCGGCCGCTGCGCAATTGCTGCGCGCGGCGGAAGCCACGCTGTTCCGCCTGGCCGAAAACCCCTCTGCGGTCTCGGTGGCCGAGGTGGAAGCCGTGGAGCGGGCGGACTTCGCCGTCCTGGCCTTCATCGCCAAAACCCTGGCCGGCGGCCAGCCCAGCTCGCTGGCGCTGTTCCCGGCCTATCAGACCTTGCAGGAACTCAACGGGGCAGGCCGTATCCATCCGGCCGACCTGTGGACCCAGGAGTTCCGCTGGCGTGACCTGCCCGCCGACAAGGCGGTGCGGGCCCTGACGCCCGAGCAGATGCGCGCCCCGTTCGAGGCGCTGCTGCTCAAGCAGATGCGGGCCCCGGCCCCGGGCCAGGGGCAGTTGCTGAGCGACCTGTGCGCCGGCTTGGCGCTGACCCAGACACAAACCAACGGCCGCACACTATGGATGCTGGCGGCTGCGCAGTTCGAAGCCCAGTCTCGGGGCCTGCTGCCGGTGGACACCCTGGTCAAGCGCCTGGGTTCGCGTCTGCTGGCCCAGTTGCGCGCCGGCCGGGATGCCGCGCCGTCCGAACGTCTGGCCAAGGACTTGCTGTTCTTCGCCGCCGCCGCCAAGCACCCCGCGCCCGGTACCTCGCCGCGCCTGGAAGCGGTGCAGGTGGCCTATGGCCTGGTGGAAGCCCCGGCTGTTGATTACCGCGACGACACGCTGGGCAAGATCGACCCGACGTGGGTGCAGGCCGCCAAGCGCCGTGTGGCGACGGCCAAGGAATCCTGGGGCTCTGCCGCCGAAGGCGAAACCCATCGCCTGGGTGGCCTGGACGAACAATTCGCCGGTGTGGCGGAGTCCTTGCAGAAGCTCTTCCCGAGTGGCGAGGTGCTGGGGGACACCCTGCGCCGCGCCATCGTGGCCACGCTGCGTTCGGGCCGCGCGCCCGAGCCGACGCTGGCCATGGAGATCGCCACGGCGATGCTCTATCTTGAAGCGGCCCTCGAGGACGAAGCCTTCGACCAGCCCGAGCAGGCGGAACGGGTGACCAACCTGTCGCGCCGGATCGAGGCCGTGGCCAAGGGCCAGACGCCCGAGCCGCTGGAAGCCTGGATGGAAGAGCTGTACCGCCGTGTGGCGGACCGCCAGACCCTGGGTTCCGTGGTGCATGAACTGCGCGCCAGCCTTTCCGAGGTGGAGCGTCAGTGCGACGAGTATTTCCGCGACCCGACCAAGCGTGAGCTGCTGATCCCGGTGCCCGGTCAACTGCAGACCATGCGCGGCGTGTTCAGCGTGCTGGGTCTGTCCCAGGCCGCACAGGCCACGCTGCGCATGCGCGACCAGGTGGATGAGCTGGCGCAGACGGAAGTGGACCCGGCTTTGCCAGGCCCGCGTGCTCAGTTCGACCGTCTGGCCAACAACCTCGGCGCGCTGGGGTTCCTGATCGACATGCTGAGTGTCCAGCCGCAGCTGGCCAAGCGCATGTTCCGCTTCGACGATGCCTCCGGCCTGCTGCAATCGCTGGTGGGTCGTGAGAGCGAGCACCCTCCGGTGCCGGAAGAAGTGAAGCAAGAGGTGCCCGCGCCGCAACTGCTGGACCAGCTCCAGGCCACCGCCGCCGCTGTGGCCCAGGGCGACCGCCCGGCCGAAGACCTGGCACGCGATCTGGAGCGCATCTCGCAGGAAGCCCGCGCTGCGGACGACCTCAACCTGGCCCAGGCTGCTCAACAGGCCCAGCAACAACTGCTGAACGAAGGCCAGGAAAGCACTTCGGCTGCCGAGTCGCTGCAGCAGTTCATCGAGGCTTCGGCCCCGGTGGCGCCGCCGGCCGTGCCTGAATCCGCCCCGATTCCGCAGGAAGAGGCCGACGTCGACCAGGAGATGCTGGAAATCTTCCTGGAAGAAGCCGGCGAAGTGGTCACCACCGCCCGCGATGCGCTGGCCGTGCTGGCCCGCGACAGCACCAACCGCGAAGAACTGACCACGGTCCGTCGCGCCTTCCACACGCTCAAGGGCAGCTCCCGCATGGTGGGGCTCAACGAGTTTGGGGAAGCCGGCTGGTCCTTCGAACAGCTCTACAACCATCGCCTGTCGGAGCATCCGCAGGCGGACGCCGATCTGCTGCGTCTGAGCCACGAGGCGCTGGAGGCTTTCCAGTCCTGGGCCACCGCCATCGGCGAGAAGCGTCCGCATGGTTTCCACAGCGCGCCGTTCCGCGCTGCGGCCGATGCGCTGCGTCTGAACAACCGCTATGAGCCGCTGCAGCTGTCCGCTGCACCGGTCGCTGCTCCTGTGGCTGCCCCGGTGGCTGCACCGGTCGTGGCCGCCCCGCCGGTGACGCCGCCGGTCGAGGTGCCGGAACTGGTGGAAGTGCCGGAACTGGTGGAGGTGCCGGAGATCATCGAGGTGGCCGAGGTGCCCGAAGTGGTGGAAGTGGCCGAGCTGCCCACCGCGATCGAGACCCTGGACGACCTGCCGCTGGCTCCGCAGGAAGCCGGTACGGCGGTGGCTGCCGAGGCCGCCCTGCCCGCGCTGGACCTGCCCCCGCTGTCCACCGACAGCGCGCCGACCTTGGCGGACGAGCCGACGCTGGACCTGTCGCTGGACTTCCCGACCGACGTGTCGGCACCCACCCGCGATGTGCCGCAGCTGGACGCCGCCCTGGACCTGCCTGCGCTGACGGCCGAAGCCGCCATGGACGTGGCCCCGGCCGTGCCGGAGCTGCCGGAAGGTTGGCCGGACAACGTGACCACCGAAGAGGTCACGGCCACCGAGCCGGTGGCGCTGACGACCGAAACGGCCGAGGCCGCCGACGAGCTGCAACTGGACCGTCTGGATCTGTCCAGCCTGGACCTGGCCACCGCCCCGACGCTGGAGACGCTGGACACTCCGGTCACCGCCGTTGAATCGGTTGACTCGGTTGATTCGGTTGAATCAGTTGAATCGGCAGCGCTGACCGGAGCGGTTGAGTCGGTGGATCTCCAGCTCGACCTGACCAGCGAACTGGTGAGCACCCCCGCAGCGGAAACACCGCCGCAGGCCGAAGAGCCCATCATCGAACAGGCCTTTGCGCCGGCCGCGCCCGTGCTGAGCCTGGTCGGTGGTACGGCCGTGGACGCGGGCGAGACGGAGGAGGCCGAGGAGGCCGAAGACAGCGACGAAGGCGTCAAGGTCATTGGCCATCTGCGCATCAGCATCGCGCTGTTCAACATCTTCCTCAACGAGGCGGACGAGCGCTCGCGCCGTCTGCAGGTGGAGCTGACCGAATGGTCGCTGCTGCCGCAGTCGCCGCTGCCGCAGGATGCCGAGCCACTGGCCCACGGCCTGGCCGGCAGTGCCGCCACGGTCGGGTTTGACGACCTGTCCACGCTGTCGCGTGCGCTGGAGCATGCCCTGGGCCGTGCCCAAGGCCATGAGGTGGCCGACCCGACGCTGTTCCAGCGGGGTTCGGATGAGATCCGCCGTTTGTTGCATCAATTCGCTGCCGGTTTCCTGAAGGAGGTCGACGGGGAGCTGCTCGCCCAGTTGCAACTGTTCCAGCCCGGTGCGCCGCTGCCGGATGGCTCGCAAGACAGCGATGAAGGCCTGCTGGCCATGACGCTGGACGAGGTGTCGACCGCTGCGCATTCGGTGGACGCCGTGCCGGCCTACCTGACGCCGACGCCTGTGGCCCAAGAGCCGCAGGCACTGTCCGACGACGATTTCGACTTCAGCCTGCCCGACCAGATCGAGCCGGAGCTGATGCCGATCTTCGAAGAAGAAGCGGAAGATCTGCTGCGCCAGCTGCATGCCTACCTGCGTGAATGGGCGGCCCAGCCGCAGGATGCCTCCCGGGCATCCGCCTGCATGCGGGTGCTGCACACCTTCAAGGGGGGCGCCCGTCTGGCCGGCGCCATGCGCCTGGGTGAACAGGCCCACAACCTGGAGTCCCAGATTGAGCGCCTGATCGGCGACGGCAATGCGGGTCACGGTCAGGTGACCGAGCTGCAGGACGTGGCCGACGCGCTGGATTACAGCTTCCAGAATCTGCAACGCGACTGGCGCAACCCGGCGCCGGTGGTGCCGGCGCCGATGGTGCCGGTGGCCGCTCCAGTGGCTGCACCCGTTGCAGCACCGACCCCTGCGGCCGTCCCTGAAGCCCTTGAAGCTCCGGTGGAGGTGGCAGAGCCGGTGGAACTGCTGGATGTGGTGGAAGCGATCGAGGTCCCCGCTGTGGTGGAGGCGCCGGAGGCCGCTGCCGAACTGCCGGTGGAAGGCTCGGACGCCGTCACGGTCAGCGAGCCGGTGGCACTGCTGCCGGAAGTCGCGCCCGAAGTGGCCGCCGAGACAGCGCCTGCTGATGAAGGCGCCGCCGCTGTGGCCCCGGAGCAGGTCACCCCCGTGACGCCGGTCACGCCGGTGGCTCCTGCCGACATCAACATCGACTGGGCTCACTTCAGCGAAGTCGCCGACCTCGGCCAGCCGATGGAAAGCGCCCCGGTGGCGCCTGCCGCGCAAGTGCGTGTGCGGGGCGTGCTGCTGGAACGCATGGCCGCCTTGTCTGGCGAAGTGGCGATCCGTCGCGCCCGTCTCGAATCCGAGCTGGGCCAGATGCGTACGCTGCTGGGCGACCTGGACGACAACCTGGAGCGTCTGCGCACGCAACTGCGTGAGCTGGAGCTGCAGGCGGAAGCCCGCATCGCTGCCCGCCAGGAAGCCGCGCAGGCCACCGGCAAGGACTTCGACCCGCTCGAATTCGACCGCTACACCCGCTTCCAGGAACTCACCCGGATGCTGGCCGAATCGGTCAATGACGTGGCGACGGTTCAACGCGGCCTGCAACGCAACGTGGCGGCCGGTGAAGACGAACTGGCGGGCCAATCCCGACTGACCCGTGAACTGCAGGATGACCTGCTGCGCACGCGGATGGTGGAATTCGACAGCAGCCTGGGTGAACGTCTGCATCGTGTGGTGCGTCAAGCGGCTCGCGAAAGCGGCAAGCAGGCGCAGCTGGAAGTGCGTGGCGGTGGCGTGGAACTGGACCGCTCCGTGCTGGAGCGTCTGACCGGTGCCTTCGAACACTTGCTGCGCAACAGCGTGGTGCACGGCATCGAGGCGCCTGCGGCCCGTGAAGCGGCCGGCAAGCCGGCGCTGGGCCGCATCGTGCTGAGCCTGCATCAGGAAGGCAACGAAATCCAGGTCCGCTTCACCGACGACGGTGCCGGCCTCAACCTGGACCGCATCCGCGCCCGGGCCGAGAGCCTGGGCATGGTCCAGCCCGGCCAGTCGCTGACCAACAAGCAGCTCATGGAACTCATCTATGAGCCCGGCTTCTCCACCGCCGAATCGCTGACCGAAATGGCCGGCCGCGGCGTGGGCATGGACGTGGTGCGTTCCGAAGTGAACACGCTGGGGGGGTACGTCATCACCGACTCCACGCCGGGGCAGGGGGCGACCTTCGAGCTGCGTGTGCCGCTGACGACCGCACTGACCCAGGTGGTGGTGCTGCGTTATGGCGACCGCAAGGTGGCGGTCCCCGCCAGCCTGATGCTGTCCGTGCTGCGCCTGAGCGCCGACCAGGTGGGCAAGGCCTACGAAGACGGCTTCATGCAGGCTGCCGGCGAGCAGTTGCCCTTCTACTGGCTGGGCGGCCTGATGAACGCCAGCGAGCGCGGCCAGGCCCAGGGCAAGACCCTGCCGGTCGTGCTGGTGCACAGCGCACAGCAGCGTCTGGCTCTGCACGTGGACGAAGTCCTGGGCAACCAGGAAGTCGTGGTCAAGAACCTCGGCCCGCAGCTGATGCAGGTGCCGGGTCTGGCGGGCATCAGCCTGCTGGCCTCGGGCGACGTGGCCCTGATCTACAACCCGGTGGCGCTGGCCAACCGCTATGGCCATGGCGCGCAGCAGCGTGTGCATGACAGCGCGGCCGCCGCCCAGGTGGTGGTGGAAGCGCCGCGTGAGCCGCTGCCGCCGCTGGTCATGGTGGTGGACGATTCGCTCACCGTGCGCCGTGTCACGCAACGCATGCTGGAGCGTGAAGGCTACCGTGTGCTGCTGGCCAAGGACGGCCTGGATGCGATGGAGCGCCTGGCGGGTGATGAATTGCCGGCCGTGGTGCTCTCCGACATCGAAATGCCGCGCATGGATGGCTTCGATCTGGTCCGCAACCTGCGTGCAGATGCGCGCTTGCGAGCCCTGCCGGTGATCATGATCACTTCGCGGATCGCTCAGAAGCATCGCGACTATGCGCAGCAATTGGGGGTTGATGACTATTTGGGCAAGCCGTACGACGAAGAGCACCTTCTGGGCCTCATCGGTCGATACACTTCCCAAAACCTCGCCGGTCAGGCGGTAGTGTCGTAACGCCCGACGAATGGGCGTGGATTGAAACAGCGCCATGCCTCAGGTCGTTGATCACCTTGCGGAGCTCACCGGTTTTCGTGACCGTGACGTCATGGACGTCACACTGGTCACGGCACTCCGGGATCTCCTTGAAACCCCGGCCTCGGTGGCGATCTACCGGAGCGTGGGAGAGCCCGGCCAGCAACGCTGGCTGACCCGGGCCCGCCTGCGTGCTGAAGACACTGTTGCCACCGCCGACTCGGTCTGGGTCGACCCCGAAACGCTGCCCCGTCTGGAAGATCTGCCGCGCCGGCATCAGTGCCTGAAGGAACGCGCCATCCTGCAGGACCGCGACCACAAGCAGTGGGTGACCTACTTCCCCTTGGCCACCGAACGCGACGTCATCGGTGTGCTGGAACTGCAGACCGGCAGCCGTCCGCGGCCGTCCGCACAGCGCCTGGTCACCAGCGTGCTGCGCATTTATCACAACTTCCAGGGGCTGCTGGATTACAGCGAGCGCGACACCCTCACCGGCCTGCTCAATCGCAAGACCTTCGACGAGAGTTTCCTCAAAGCCGTCTCTGAGCTGCCGCTGCGGTCACCATCGTCCAGCCAGGAAGAACGCCGCCAGGTGGAAGTGCATCCGCAGTATTGGCTGGGCGTGCTGGACATTGACCATTTCAAATCGATCAATGACCGGTTCGGCCATTTGATTGGCGATGAAGTGTTGCTGCTGTTGTCCCGGCTCATGCGCAATACCTTCCGCTTCAATGACCTGCTTTATCGCTTTGGCGGCGAAGAATTCGTGGTGCTGATGCGCTGCGAAAACGAAGAGGACGCTGCTCACGCGTTTGAGCGTTTCCGCTACAACACCGAGCAATACGCCTTCCCGCAGGTGGGGCGCATCACGGTCAGCATTGGCTTCACGCAAATCCGTGCCGGGGATTCCCCCGCCGGGGCGTTTGAGCGGGCGGACAAGGCGGTCTATCACGCCAAGGGTGCCGGCCGGAATCAGGTGCAAAGCCATGCGGCGCTGATTGCGCAGGGGCAGATGTCCGAAGCCAATCACCTCAGCGACGTCGAGCTGTTCTGAGCCGCGTCTGCATGCCGGACAAGGTCCGGCGGCCTATTCTTCTCATTGCGCCCTCCCTTTCCCCTCCCTTTCCCCTCCCTTTCCCCCCATTTCGCGCCGATTTCCGATGACGGCGCCGCATGACGGGCTTGCATTTATGGCCGCCCGCCTCTAGCGTAGGGGGGGCACCAATCTGTGCGATTGGCGCGCAAGATGGTTGCTGGCCTGATGTCATGGCGATGCGTCGTCCAAGCGTCGTCCAAGGGCAGCGACTGCAGGGCCATTCAAGAGGGCCGAAAGGTCCCCACATGCATGCGTTTTCTGAGCTTCCCGGTGGCTGCGGGGCTGCTGCTGGCCGGTTGCGTGGCTTTTATCGCCACCGCCTACGGTGAATACAGAAGCCTGGGCGAATTGACCCGCCTGGAGAATGTGCGTGCCCATGCCTTGAGCACGCAGGCGCTGATCAGCCGCTTGAATCACCTGCTGGTGGACCTGGAAACCGGCCAGCGAGGTTTCCTCATCACAGGGGATGCCAGCTTCCTCGAACCCTACGATCATGGCCTGCGGGAACTGGACCCGCGTTATGGCGAGTTGAAGGCCGCCCTGCAAAGCTCCGGCGATGCGCAGGAGGCCGCCATTGCGCGGCTGGACCGCCTGATTGCCGACCGTCGGGTGCAACTGGCCCAGAATGTGGACAGCCGCTGGAAACAGGGCGAGGCCGCCATCCGCAATGTGCAGGCCTGGGTGGCCGGCAAGCAGTTGATGGACGAAATCCGCGGCGAGCTGGACCGGCTGGATGCGCTGCAGCAGCAGCGCATCAACGACATCGAGATCGAGGTCCGGGACCAGCAGGAGCAGACCGCCCTGCTGGCCCAGATCCTTCCCGTGGTGGGCGGGGCCCTGGTCGCCGCCGCGCTGGTGGCGCTCTGGCTGGAGCGGGAACGCCGCGACGAAGCGGAGCGGGCCCTGCGCGACAGTCATGCCCAGTTGGAAACGGTGGTGGGCCTGCGCACCCTGGCCTTGCGGGAAGCCCTGGACCGCATCCAGAGCTTCGCCGCCGAGCTGGACCGGAGTGTCGAAGGCGAACGCCGCCGGCTGGCGCGTGAGGTGCATGATCAGCTGGGCCAACTGGGGACGGCCAGCAAAATGCTGGTGATGTCGCTCACCCGCAAGATGACGCCGACCAAGGAGCCGATGCTGGACGAGTTGCTGGCGATTGCCGACGACGTCATCGGCGCGGCCCGGCGCATTGCCTCCAGCCTGCGCCCGCCGCTGCTGGATGACTTCGGTTTCGCAGCGGCCGTGCAGCATTACGCCCAGGGGCTGGAACGACAGTCCGGCCTGGTCGTCACGCTGGACCTGGCGACCGATGAAGGATTGGATGTCGAGCAGCACAACCAGTTGTTCCGTCTGCTGCAGGAGGCCGCCACCAACGTGCTGCGGCATGCGAAGGCGCAGCATCTGGTGATCGAGTCACGCCTTGAAGGGAACGACTATTGCCTGCGTATCCAGGATGATGGCGTGGGGCCCGGACATGTCCGGGCCGACGCGTGCGGGTTGAGAAACATGCACGAGCGCGCCGTGCTGGCGGGGGGCGACATGGCGTTCGGCCCGGCCCCCGGGCAGGGAACACGGGTGGAAGTGCGCGTGCCGTTGAAAGCGGCGGTTCAGACGTCGGCGTTAAGCTCGTTGCCAGCGCCGGGCGCCACCGCCACGTCCAGAACTGATGCCATTGAGAGCGAGGAGGGTTGGGATGAGGTTTCTGATCGTTGATGACCATCCGATCATGCGGCTGGGGGTCAAGCAGCTGATCCATGCCCATTGGCCTGAGGCCCAGATTGATGAAGCGCCCACCATTGCAGAGGCGCTGCAACTCGGCCAGGCCCATGCGCCGTCGGCCATTGTGCTGGACCTGTCCCTGCCGGACGCCACCGGCACCGAAGGCGCCAGCCGCATTCTTCGCGCCATCAAGGGCGTGCCGGTGCTGGTGCTCAGCCTGAATGCCGAATCCGCCTATGCGGCGCGGCTGCTGCAGATGGGCGTGTCCGGCTATCTGCCCAAGGACAAGGCCACCGACGAACTGGTGCAGGCCCTGCAGCGCCTGCTGGCCGGCGGGCGTTATGTCACCGCCGCCATGGCGGACCACCTGCTGGGGCTGCTCAGCGGCCATGCGCCCAACCAATTGCCGCATGAACAGCTGTCCGCCCAGGAGCATCGGGTGATGCTGTTGATTGCCGCCGGCAAGACCCCGGCAGAGATTGCCGAGACCATGCACCTGTCGGCCAAGACGGTGGGCACCTACCGTGCACGCATCCTGGAAAAAACGGGTTGGCGCAACAACACCGAACTGACCAAATACTGTCTTCAGCAGGGGTTGACCGACGCGACCTGAAGACCCCGTGCGGCCAAGCGCACGACAGGTCCCGGCAACGGCCTGGACCTGCGGCGCCGACGTGTTTGTCACCGAACTACCGCTACCCTGACGCTGTAGGTCATTTCAGTACATCCGCTGCGGCGAGCGTCCGACATCCGCATGCGTGGGCTGCTTCTGACCGATCCCGTGCGGCGGGCCCAAGATGTGGTCCATGCCGTTTAACCAGGAACGGCGCCAGATGAAAGCGTCCCATGGATATCTTCCTCGTCGAGGACTCTGCCGCGATTCGACGACTGTTGGCGGCCCGGCTCGACACCCTGCCGGGTGCCCGTGTGGTCGGCGAGGCCGAAGGGGCGCCGCAGGCGATTGCGCTGATCGACTGGCTGCAACCCGCCACGGTGCTGCTGGACATGAACCTCGCCATCGGTACCGGGCTGGATGTGCTGCGTGCCCTGCGCGGCCGCGGCTACCAGGGACGCATCCTGATGCTCAGCCATCAGCCGGCCGAGGTGTATCACGATCTCTGCATCAAGGCGGGCGCTGATGGTTTTTATGACAAGGGCACCGGGCTGGAGACCTTGTTTGCGGATCTGGAAGAGCTGCTGCAGAGTGAGCGGGTCAGTGGCAAGCAGACCCATGTGTCGCCGCTGCTGCGGGACACGGTGACCGGCCTGCTCGGCCAGGTGGCCCTGCTGGAGCGGCTGGACCAGGTGCTGCGCCTGCTGCGCTCCAACCCGCAACCGGTGGCCGTTGCTGTGGTGGTGCTGCGAGGCTTGCAGGCGTTGATGCAGTCCCATGGACCGGCGGCCACAGCGCCGATGCTGGTGGAACTGGGGCAGCGGCTGAAGAGCTGCACCGGCGAGAACGACCTGCTGGCCCGCCACGCCGACGAGCAGTTCGCCCTGGTGGTCACGCGGGTGGAACACGCCGATGCCGCTGAGGCGCTGGCCCGGCGGCTGGAGGAAGCCCTGCGTCATCCGTTCCAGCTGGCAGGGCGCCCGCTGGTGCTGCACAACTCGGTGGGGGTGGCCAACTATCCCCGCGACGCCATCAGCGCGCGAGGGCTGCTGACCCTGGCCGAATGCCGCGCCCATGGGCAATGCCTGCCGTCGGACGGCAGCGTGGTGGTGCACTGAGCGGAGCGCCCGCGCCCCCGCAGGCTCCCGCCAGGTGTCAGGCCTCGGCAGCGTCGCCAGGCAGCTGCCGGTCCTTGACGACCGAATACCGGTCCAGCGTGGCCACGCGGGCCACGTCATGCCGCACGATGGGTTCGGGATAGTCCCGACCCAGCGCCACGCCACAGGCCTGCAGTTCCACCGGCCTTGCCGTCCACGGTGCATGAATCAGCTTGGGCGGCAGCCTGGCCAGTGCCGGCAGGTAGCGTTTGATGAACTTGCCGTCGGCATCGAATTTCTCGCTCTGGCTCACCGGGTTGAAGATGCGGAAGTAGGGCTGGGCATCACAGCCGCTCGATGCGGCCCACTGCCAGCCGCCGTTGTTGGCCGCCAGGTCAAAGTCCAGCAGTTGCCGGGCGAAATACTGTTCCCCCCAGCGCCAGTCGATGCCCAGGTCCTTGATCAGGAAGCTGGCCGTCACCATGCGCAGCCGGTTGTGCATGTAGCCGGTGTCGTTGAGCTGCTTCATGGCCGCGTCCACGATCGGGTAGCCGGTCCGGCCTTCACACCAGGCGTTGAACAAGGCCTCGGCGTCCGGCCCGGTCTCCCAGCAGATCCGGTCGTATTCGGGCCGGAAGGCGCGCTCCACCACATGCGGATGGTGGTGCATCACCTGATGATAAAAATCCCGCCAAACCAGCTCGGACAACCAGGTCTGCGCGCCTTCATCGCCCTTGTTGGCGCGGGCCCAGGCCTCGCGCGCAGCCTGACGGATGGACAGCGTGCCAAAACGCAGATGCACGCTCAGGTAGCTGGGGCCCTTGACCGCTGGGAAGTCCCGCTGCTCGTCATAGCGGTCGATGCGGGTGAGGAAGTCCTTGAAGAGGCGCTGGGCGCCATCGCTGCCCTCCAGCAAGGTGGGGTTGATGTCCACTGGCTGGAAGCCGATGTCCTTCAAGGTGGGGATGTGCCGGTGCGGCGTTGGGGCCAGCCGGGCCGCATACCGGTGTACCGGATAGGCACTGAGATAAAAGTCGGTGACCGTCTTGAGCCAGTTGTTCTTGTAGGGTGTGAAGACCCCATACGGCTGCCGGCTCCCGGTCAGGATCTCGGAACGCTCGAAGATGACATGGTCCTTGAAACTGTGGACCGCCACCCCCCGCGCCCGCAGAGCCTCGCCCACGGCCGCATCGCGCTGCAGAGCCTGCGGCTCATCGTCATGGTTGACATAGACCGCACCCGCGCCGAGTTCGGCCACCAGCGCCGGCAGTTCCTGCCCGGCACGGCCGTGGCGCACGATCAGCCCGGCGCCGTGGGCCAGCCGGTGCAGATCGGCATCGAGCACGCGCAGCGCGTCCAGGATGAAGGCGACACGGCGGTCGGCCCGTGGGAGCAGGTCCAGGATGTCGGTGTCCAGCACAAAGCCGCAATACACCCGCTCGTGCCGCCGGAGCGCGTGATAGAGCGCCGCATGGTCTTCGGCCCGCAGATCCCTGCGAAACCAGACGAGGGCGGTGTTCGGATCAGGGGCGGCGGTCGAGGCGCTGGTGGAAGAAGCGTTCGTCATGGACGGGGAGTGTCGGTGAAATAGAATGCCCGCATGTCCAAGGACCGCATCGATCTGACCAACCAGTTCCTGATCGCCATGCCGGGCATGGTGGACGAGACCTTTGCCGGGTCGGTGGTCTACCTGTGCGAGCACAACGAAAAGGGCGCCCTCGGGCTGGTCATCAACAAGCCGATTTCATTGACCCTGGGCAACCTGTTCGAGAAGGTCGAACTGGAGTTGCCGGATGAGTCCATGGCGGCACGGCCGGTGTTTTACGGCGGCCCGGTGCAGACCGAACGCGGTTTTGTGCTGCACGAGCCGCTGGACGCGCAGGGCAATCACTACAACGCAACGCTGGCAGTGCCCGGCGGGCTGGAGATGACCACCAGCCGGGATGTGCTGGAGGCGCTCTCCAATGGCGCCGGCCCGAAGCGCGTGCTGATCACGCTGGGCTACAGCGGATGGGCGGCCGGGCAGCTGGAAGAAGAGCTGGGCCGCAACGGCTGGATCACGGTGGATGCTGCGCCGGAGATCATCTTCGAAACCCCGATCGAGGAGCGCTACGAAAAGGCGCTGGCCCTGCTGGGCATCGATCCCCGCATGCTGAGTCAACAAACTGGGCATGCGTAGATGTGGGCCCCCCAGTCGCTGCGCTCCTGCCCCCGAGGGGCGCCGCC
The DNA here is from genome assembly GCF_026625885.1 of Roseateles sp. SL47. Lineage (NCBI taxonomy): Bacteria > Pseudomonadati > Pseudomonadota > Betaproteobacteria > Burkholderiales > Sphaerotilaceae > Roseateles > Roseateles sp. SL47. The sequence continues at coordinate 2,194,089 of NZ_CP113068.1, forward strand.
TGGTGGACTGGCGGAGCCAGATCCACGGGCGTGGCTGGGTGGAGCCCCCCAGTCGCTGCGCTCCTGCCCCCGAGGGGCGCCGCGCGGTGGGCTGGCGGAGCCAGTGGAGTTTGGCCAGCTCCAGGGGGCTTGGGGGGCGGTGGGATGAGTGAGGGGCGGGCAGTGTCGGTGTTGGGGTTTGACTTCGGGACAAAACGGATCGGGGTGGCGATAGGGAATCGGCTGTTGGGTACCGCGCGAGGCTTGCGGACCGTGACCGAGCAGGGCGATGCAAAGTTCGCGGCCATCACCCAGCTGATCAAGGAGTGGCAGCCCGATGCACTGGTGGTCGGCGTGCCCAGACATCCGGATGGCCAACCCCATGACATGACACAGAGAGCCCTGAAATTTGCAGGGCAGCTGCGCGGGCGCTTTCGCCTCGCCGTGATCGAAGTCGATGAACGCTATACCAGCGCCGAAGCCCAGGCTCAAGGCGCTCGCGATCTGGATGCCGCCAGCGCAGCCCTGATCCTCGAACAATATTTCCGGGAACATCCATGAGTACTCTTCATCTCGACGCACAAGCGCTCTACGCCGACCTGCGCCGCGGCGTGCAACGCCTGTTGCAGCCCCAGGCCGTGCTCGTCGGTATCTGGTCCGGCGGCGCCTGGCTGGCCGAACAGCTTCAGCAGGACCTGCAACTGGAAGGCCAGCACGGCGTGATCTCCAGCGCCCTGCATCGCGACGATTTCGGCTCCAAGGGCATGAGCGCCACCACCGACCACACCCGCCTGCCCTTCGATATCAACGACCGCCACATCGTGCTGATCGACGATGTGCTCTATACCGGCCGCACCACCCGCGCCGTCATCAATGAGCTGTTTGACTTCGGCCGCCCCGCCAGCGTCACCCTGGCCGTGCTGGTGGACCGCGGTGGCCGCCAGTTGCCGATCGAGCCAGCCTTCTCCGCCGCCCGCGTCGCCCTGGCCCCCGAGCAACGCCTGCGCCTGGCCAAGGCCACCGATGGCCGCTTCAGCTTTGACGTGAAATGACCATGCTGAGTAAACGAAACCCCCAACTGAACAAGCACGGCGAGCTGGTCCACCTGCTCTCCACCGAGGGGCTGCCCCGCGCGATCATCCATCAGATCCTGGATACCGCTGGCACCTTCCTGTCGGTGAATGACCGGGAAGTGAAGAAGGTGCCGCTGCTGCGCGGCAAGTCAGTGTTCAACCTGTTCTTCGAGAACAGCACCCGCACCCGCACTACCTTCGAGATCGCCGCCAAACGCCTGTCGGCCGATGTGATCAACCTGGACATCGCCCGCTCCAGCACCGCCAAGGGCGAGACCCTGCTGGATACCGTGGCCAACCTGTCCGCCATGCATGCCGACATGTTTGTGGTGCGCCATAGCGAGTCCGGCGCCCCCTACCTCATCGCCCAGCACTGCGCGCCGCATGTGCATGTGGTGAATGCCGGCGATGGCCGTCATGCCCACCCCACCCAGGGGCTGCTGGACATGTACACCATCCGCCACTACAAGAAAGACTTCACCCAGCTCACCGTCGCCATCGTCGGCGACATCGTGCATTCACGGGTGGCCCGCTCCGACATCCATGCGCTCAACATCCTGGGCGTGCCCGAGATCCGCGCCGTCGGCCCCAAGACGCTGGTGCCCGGCGACCTGAAGGACATGGGCGTGCGCGTGTGCCACGACATGGCCGAAGGTGTGCGGGATGCCGACGTGATCATCATGCTGCGGCTGCAGAACGAGCGCATGAGCGGCGCGATGCTGCCCAGCGCCGGTGAGTACTTCAAGAGCTTCGGCCTGACACCCGACAAGCTGGCACTGGCCAAGCCGGATGCCATCGTGATGCACCCGGGCCCGATCAACCGGGGCGTGGAGATTTCGTCGAGCGTGGCCGACGGACAGCACAGCGTGATCCTGCCGCAGGTCACGTTCGGCATTGCGGTGCGGATGGCCGTGATGTCCATCCTGGCCGGCAACGAGGCCTGACAAGAGGCTGGAGCACTGTATGAAGATCCTGATTCAAAACGGACGCCTGCTGGACCCCGCCTCGGGCCTGGACCAGACCGGTGACCTGGCCATCGCCTCGGGCCGCATCGTGGGCGTGGGCAGCGTGGGCGACTTCACTGCCGATCGCGTGATCGACGCCACCGGTCTGGTGGTGGCCCCCGGCCTGGTGGACCTGGCCGCCCGCCTGCGCGAACCCGGCCATGAGCACGAAGGTCTGCTGGAAAGCGAACTGGCCGCTGCGGCGGCCGGTGGCGTCACCAGCCTGGTCTGCCCGCCCGATACCGATCCAGCCTTGGACGAACCCGGCCTGGTGGAGATGCTGAAGTTCCGCGCCCGCAAGCTCAGCCGCTGCCGGTTGTTCCCGCTGGGCGCCATCACCCGCGGACTGGCCGGTGAAACACTGACCGAAATGGCCGAGCTGACCGAGGCCGGTTGCGTGGGGTTCTCCCAGGCCGCCGAACCCATCCGCAACACCCTGACCCTGCAGCGGGCCATGCAATATGCCGCCAGCTTCGGTTACGCGCTGTGGCTGCATCCGCGCGACCCGTGGCTGAGCGGCGGTGTCGCCGCCAGCGGCGCCGTGGCCACCCGCCTGGGCCTGTCAGGTGAGCCGGTGGCCGCCGAAACCGTGGCGCTGCACACCATTCTGGAACTGGTGCGGGCCACCGGTGCCCGGGTGCATCTGTGCCGCATCAGCAGCGCCGCCGGCGTGGATCTGGTGCGCCGGGCCAAGCAGGAAGGGCTGCCGGTGACCGCCGACGTGTCGATCAATTCGCTGCATCTGACCGATGTGGACATCGGCTACTTCAATCCGGCCTTCCGCCTGCAGCCGCCGCTGCGCCAGCAACGCGACCGCGACGCGCTGCGCCAGGCCTTGGCCGACGGCACGCTGGATGCGCTGGTGAGCGACCACAACCCGGTCTCCACCGATGAGAAGCATCTGCCGTTCGCCGAGGCCACGCCCGGCGCCACGGGCCTGGAATTGCTGCTGAGCCTGGCGCTGCGCTGGGCCCAGGACGAAAAGCTGCCGCTGTCCCGCGCGCTGGATGTGATCACTGCCCGTCCGGTGAAGGTGCTGGGCCAGGCGCTCGGTTCGCTCGCCGCCAGCGCCGGCCGGCTGGTGGAGGGCGGGGTGGGGGACGTCTGCGTCTTCGACCCGGCCGCCTCCGGCGCCGTCACTCCGGAGCGCCTGGTGAGCCAGGGCAAGCACACGCCGTTTGCCTTTGACATCACTGGTTTTGAGCTGCCCGGCCAGGTGCGCTTTACGCTGGTGGCCGGCACGGTGGCCTATGAGTCCCTGGTTACGGAGGCTGTGGCCTGATGCGGGCCGTGGTGGCCGCCGGGCGCGTGGCCCGGATGGTGGCGCATATCGTTCACGGCCTGTGGATCGTGAACACGCGCTGGAAGGGCCTGGATGCGGCGGAGCGCCATCGCTACGTCGGCTGGTGGTCGGCCAAGCTGCTGCGGGTGCTGGGTGTGGGCCTGGATGCCGCCATCACCCCGCAGACCACCGCGCGGCTGATCACCGCCAACCACATCTCCTGGCTGGACATCGCCGCCATGCATGCGGTGCTGCCGCAAGCCCGGTTCGTCTCCAAGTCCGACATCAAGCATTGGCCGCTGGTGGGAGGCCTGGCCACGGCGGTGGGTACGCTCTACATCGAGCGCGCCAGCAAGCGTGACGCATTGCGGGTGGTGCACCAGACCGCCGAGGCATTGCAGCGCGGTGAAACCGTGGCGGTGTTTCCGGAAGGCACCACCGGGGCGGGGTATCCCTTGCTGCCGCTGCATGCCAACCTGCTGCAGGCTGCCATCAGCGTCAATGCGCCGCTGCAACCCGTGGTGCTGCGCTGGTATCAGCCCGGCCACCCCTACAGCCCGGCTGCCAGCTACATCGGCCAGATGACGTTGATGCAGAGCCTGTGGCGCATCCTGACCGCCCGCGACCTGTCGGTGCGGGTCGAAACCTTGCCCCTGATCGAGACCCATGGCCAGGAGCGCCGTGCGTTGGCGGAGGTGCTGAGTCAGCGCCTGTCGGCCGCGCTGCCCAAGCCCTGAGCCCGGATCAAGGAAGCTCCCCATGCTGCTGGCCTTCGATGACGAACAGGTTCTGGCCCAGCGCCTCGCCGCTGAGCTGCAATGCCCGCTGGCCCTGATCACTCGCCACCGCTTCCCCGATGGGGAGGTGCGCCTCGTGCTGCCCAAGCCGCTGCCGCCGCAGGTCTGGCTGCTGCGCGGCCTGCAGCATCAGCCCAATGACCGGCTGGTGGAGTTGCTGATCGCGGCGCCCGCGGCCCGGGCCTGGGGCGCAAGGCAACTGGTTTTGGTGGCCCCCTACCTGGCCTACATGCGGCAGGACATGGAATTCACGCCGGGTGAGGCGGTCAGTCAGCGGCACATTGCCGCCCTCCTGGCGACCCAGTTCGACCGGGTGGTGACGGTGGACCCCCATCTGCATCGCATCAACAGCCTGGATGAGGTCATGCCGCCCGGGGTGGGTACGGCCCTCTCCGCTGCCAGCCTGCTGGGCCGGTGGATCGCGGCGCAGGGGCCTGGCGCCTTGCTGGTGGGGCCGGACGAGGAATCGGGCCAATGGGTGGCAGAGGCCGCCCGTGCCGCAGGCCTGGACCATGCGGTGGGCCGCAAGGTTCGCCATGGTGACACCCAGGTGCAACTCGCTTTCCCCGACGTGGCGGTGGCGGGCCGACCGGTGGTGTTGCTGGACGACATGGCCTCCACCGGCCGCACCCTCATCGGCGCGGCCCGGGAGGCGTTGGCGCGTGGGGCCGTGTCGGTGGACGTGGCGGTGACCCATGCGTTGTTCAACGGCGACGCCCTGCCGGCGCTGCAGGCGGCTGGCATTCGCCACGTCTGGAGCAGCAATGCGATTCCCCATGCCAGCAACGCGGTGTGCATAGCGCCACTGGTCGCAGCCGCACTGCGCGAGCGGTGAGGGTGCCGGGTCACACCGACAGCGACCGGGGAATCGATCCTTGAATGCGGCTCAGGCCTTGCCTTGGCTGGCGACGGCTGCAGCGGCCTTGGCGGCGGCTTCGGCGTCGCCCAGGTAATAGCTCTTGATGGGCTTGAGGTCGGCGTCCAGTTCGTAAACCAGCGGAATGCCGTTGGGAATGTTCACGCCCACAATTGCGTCGTCGGCGATGTTGTCCAGATATTTCACCAGGGCCCGAATGCTGTTGCCGTGGGCTGCAATCAGCACGCGCTGACCCGACTTGATGGCGGGAGCGATCTGTTCATTCCAATAGGGCAGCACACGCGCGACCGTGTCCTTGAGGCATTCGGTCAGCGGAATCTGGGCGGGGTCGAGACCGGCATAGCGGATGTCGCCACGCTCGCTGCGCGGGTCGGTGGCTTCCAGGGCTGGCGGCGGCGTGTCGTAGCTGCGGCGCCAGACCAGCACCTGCTCGTCACCGTACTGCTTGGCCATATCGGCCTTGTTGAGGCCCTGCAGGGCGCCGTAGTGGCGCTCGTTCAGGCGCCAGCTGTGACGCACGGGCAGCCACTGGCGGTCCATCTGGTCCAGGCAATGCCACAGCGTCCAGATGGCGCGCTTGAGCACTGAGGTGTGGGCGACATCAAAGTCCAGGCCGGCTTCCTTGAGCAGGCGGCCGGCCTGTTGCGCCTGGGCGACCCCGGTGGCGGTGAGATCCACATCGGTCCAGCCGGTGAATCGGTTCTCGAGGTTCCAGGTGGATTCGCCGTGGCGAATGAGCACGAGCTTGTACATGGTGGATCTGTGAAGTTTTGCCGGTCTCCGGCGGGGCTGCGCGGATTCTAGAGGCAGCCCTTTGGCGCGGCGGGATCCAGAAGGTTTTTGAAGGACCGACATCCGGTTCGTGCGGGACGAAAGGCTGGGAGCGGGGAGCGAGTCGTTGCTCGGCGCCTGCCGGATCGGTGGCTGCCAGGCGTTGCATGCTGGGGCTGTCGGGAGGGACGTGGCGGCAGGCTGAAACCTATAATCTGCGGTTTTCATTGGTTGGGCCTGGCTTTGAAATTCCTGATCGACAACTGGTATCTGGTGCTGACGGCGGTGATTTCCGGCGGCTTGCTGCTGTGGACGTCGCTGCGCGGCAAGTCTGCGGGCGTGACCACTACGGAAGCGGTGCGGCTGCTCAACCGTGAGAAGGGTGTGCTCATTGACGTGAGCGAGCCTGAAGAATTTGCGCAGGGTCATGCGGTGGGGGCGCGCAATGTGCCGCTGAAGCTGCTCAGCACGGGTGAACCTGTCAAGCAACTGCCCACCAACAAAGCCCTGCCGCTGGTGCTGATGTGCAAGACTGGCGCACGTGCGGGCCGTGCGGCTGGCATGCTTCGTCAACAGGGCTACACGCAAGTGGTGGCCGTGGCCGGTGGTTTGGCTGCCTGGCGGGAGGCGAGCCTGCCGGTGGAGAAGTCCGCAGCCTGACGGGGCGGGTGACCGGAACGCCGCAACGAGGTTGCAAGTCAAGTTTGGAGGTAGGCGATGCGCGCCGTGAAGATGTACACCACTCAGGTCTGCCCGTACTGTGTGCGGGCCAAGTCCTTGCTGAAGCAGCGAGGCGTGGACGAGATTGAGGAGATCCGTGTGGATCTGGACCCATCGCAGCGGGACACGATGATCCAGATCACGGGTCGCCGCACGGTGCCGCAGATTTTCATTGGTGACACGCACGTTGGCGGCTGCGACGACCTCATCGCCCTCGACCAGCGCGGCGCCCTCCAGTCCCTCCTGCAAGGCTAACGCCCGCCCCCACAAAGGCCCCGCCCACCACCCAAGGGCGGCCGCTCAACCTCCACCACCGCGCCAGTCGCCTTGCCGCCCGCCCCCAGCAGAGTCTGGAGATCCGGCTTTGCCGGGCTCCGACTGCCCCCCGGGGGGCGCGCGAAGCGCGTAGGGGGGAGACAAAATTAATTTGCCGCCCGCCCCCAGCAGAGTCTGGAGATCCGGCTTTGCCGGGCTCCGACTGCCCCCCCGGGGGGCGCGCGAAGCGCGTAGGGGGGAGACAAAATCAATTTGCCGCCCGCCCCCAGCAGAGTCTGGAGATCCGGCTTTGCCGGGCTCCGACTGCCCCCCGGGGGGCGCGCGAAGCGCGTAGGGGGGGGCCATGTAATAATGGTTCACGGCCCGCGCCTGCGGGCTTTCCCATTTTTGGAAGAAGCATGGCCGACGACAACAGCACCCCCGTGTTCCAAATTCAGCGCATGTACCTGAAGGACCTGTCGCTGGAGCAGCCCAATGCCCCGCAGATCCTGCTGGAGCAGGCGCAACCGCAAGTTGACATCAAGCTGGCCCTGTCCGCCGAGCCGGTCGCCGAAGGCCTGTTCGAAGTGAGCGTGACCGGCACCGTCACCACCACGGTGCAGGACAAGACCCTGTTCCTGATCGAAGCCAAGCAGGCCGGTATCTTCGAGATCCGCAATGTGCCGCAAGATCAGCTGGAAGGCATCCTGGCCATCGTGTGCCCGCAGATGATCTACCCCTACCTGCGCGCCATCGTGTCCGACGTCTGCACCCGTGCCGGCTTCCCGCCCGTGCTGCTGACCGAAGTCAACTTCCAGGCCATGTTCGAAGCCCAGCAGGCTCAAGCCCTGGGCGCCAGCGGAGAATCCGCTCCCAACTGAGCGGCCTCCCTCTGATGCACGCCGGCCCCCGCGGAAGCGTCCGCCCGGCCGGCGTCGTTGTTTTTTCAGGTCTCTGACATCCTCTTGTCATCCATGTCCGATCCCATCTCGCGCATGAAGATCAGTGTGCTGGGCGCTGGCGCCTGGGGCACGGCGCTGGCCATTGCCGCGAGCGCGCGGCACGAGGTGCTGCTGTGGGCGCGCGATGCGGCCGGCGTCACCGCCATGCGGGCCGACCACCGCAACGCGCGCTATCTGCCCGACTCCCCACTGCCTGAGTCTCTCGGTCTGACCGACGACCTGTCCGCCGCGCTGGCGCATGGGCAGCATGGCCTGGTTGTCATTGCCACGCCAATGGCCGCCTTGCGCGGCATGCTGGCGACGTTGCCCGCCGGGGCACGCTGCCTGTGGTTGTGCAAGGGCTTCGAAGCGGGCACGGGCCTCCTTGGCCATGAGATCGCCCGCGAGGTGGTGCCGCATCTGGCCACCGGTGTGTTGTCCGGCCCGAGCTTTGCGCAGGAAGTGGCCGCCGGTCAGCCGACCGCGCTGGTGTCTGCGTCCGAAGACGCGGCGCTGGCCCAGCTTGGGGTTCACGCGTTTCACAGCGAACGCCTGCGCGTGTATTCGTCCGCCGACCCGGTGGGGGTGGAAGTGGGCGGCGCTGTCAAGAACGTGATGGCGATTGCGGTGGGCATTGCCGATGGTCTGCGCCTGGCTGCGGAACTGATGGGACGCAAGGGCCCCGGCCTCAACGCCCGCGCGGCGCTCATCACGCGTGGCCTGGCCGAGATGCAGCGTCTGGCGCTGGCCCTGGGCGCGCAGCCGGAAACCCTGCTGGGCCTGGCCGGTCTGGGCGATCTGGTGCTGACGGCCACCGGAGATCTCTCCCGCAACCGGCGTGTCGGCCTGCTGCTGGCCGAGGGCCTGGACCTGGAAGCCATCCTGCAACGCCTCGGCCATGTGGCGGAGGGCGTCTACAGCGCCCCCACCGTGCTGGCACGGGCGCGTTCCCTGGGTGTGGACATGCCAATCACCGCCGCTGTTGTGGACGTGCTGGAAGGTCGGTTGGATACCCATGGCGCCATGGAAGCGCTGATGGGACGGCAGGCCAAGGCTGAGTGGTGAAGGCCGAGGGGTGAAGGCTGGATGTCGGGCCCGGATCTTGGGCCCGGCGGGTGAGGCTTTCCGATCAGACCGCCGTGGACAGTGCCCTTACCCCCGGACGACTCCACCTGTGGCGCCAGTGGCCTGGGATGCTGCCCTAGACACCGTCCAGATAACCGTTCTGCCGCCAGCCCTCGAAGACCGCCACCGCCACCGCATTGCTGAGATTCAGGCTGCGCTGGCCCGCCCGCATCGGCAGGCGGACCCGCTGCTCCAGCGGGAATTGCTCCCGCAGTTCGGGCGGCAGGCCGGCGGTTTCACAGCCAAAGACCAGATAGTCCCCGGCGCGCAGCGCCACTTCCGGCAACAGCCGGCTGCCGCGCGTGGTGAAGGCCAGCAGCCTTGTCATGTCCGGCTGCTCGGCCTGCAGGAAGGTGGCCCAGTTTGCATGGCGCATCACCGGGGCGTATTCGTGATAGTCCAGGCCTGCGCGCTGCAGCAAGCGGTCTTCCATTGAAAACCCCAGCGGCTCGATCAGATGCAGCCGGCAGCCGGTATTGGCCGCCAGACGGATGACATTGCCGGTGTTGGGCGGAATTTCCGGATGCACCAGCACGATATTGAACATGGGAACCATGACCTTCTTGGGTGACCGTCGGCGCCGTCCGGTGGGGACGACGGCGTCTGCGGTCGGGCTTCATTCAATGTTGGGGTCTGCCGCCGCAGCGCGGACCAGACCGGATGGCGGCGCGTGCCGACATCCGCGCACTGGCCGCCCCCGGCTGTAGCCGCCCCGTTGATTCACGGGGTGCGTGCCACCACCCAGGCCTGCACCGACGCTGCGCCAGCGCGCTGCAAGGTGGCGGCGGCCTCGAACAGGGTGGCGCCACTGGTCATCACATCATCCACCAGCGCCACATGCAAACCCTGGACAGGCCGCACCACACCAAAGGCCTGGCGCAGATTGGCGCGGCGCTCGGCCAGCGGAAGATCCGACTGACGCAGGGTATGACGCAGACGAATCAGGGTCTGGGCACACAAGCGGTATTGTCGCTGCCCGGGCAGGTGCCGCGCGATTTCCAGGCTTTGATTGAAGCCCCGTTCCTTCAGCCGAGCGGCGGACAAGGGAATGGGCAGCACCAGGTCGGCTGCTTGCGGGGCACCGGGCCCCCTTGCTTCGACTGCCGGGCCGGTTGCTTGTAAGTGAGCCCGGGCTAACGCCGCACCCATGACCTGGCCGAGCAGCGGTAGGGCCTCCAGCCTCCCGTGGAACTTCAGGCTTTGCAGGAGATGGTCCCAGGGAAACGCGTAATCGAGGGCCACCACACAGCGATGAAGGGGAGGGGGCTTGACCAGGCAGCGGCCGCAGCGCCAGGTTGAAGGGTTGGCCTGATGGCAGGGAGGCGGGGAGGGAGGAAGGGAGTGGGGGAGCCTCAAAACGAGCCCGCAGAGTGTGCATCGCGGGCGAACATCGCCGTGTATCCAGGCTTGGCAGGCGTCGCAGCAGCGGCCTCGACACCATTGGCGGCAAAGCAGGCATTGCCCTGGAAGTCCGGCGTTGATGATTGCGGCAATCTGGCTGGCGATCTGTGCAGGGCGTCCCGCCAATGGCGACGTCACTGCCGGCCCATTTGCCAGTTGGACGGCCCGCTGCCCGTCCCGTTTCACGGCCCGTTCCACCAGCGGCATCAGCGGCGGTTTCAACGGCGGTTTCAACGGCGGCTCCACGTGCGGTTCCGCCGTTGGCGTCATGGTCGCCTCCCCAGTTGCCGCCCCGGTTGCTTCTGCGGCCGCGTCCCCGGCCACCCCGCCGACGCTCTCGTCGGCCGATATCCCGTCTGATATCCCGACCGAGTTCCCCCCGCTCCCAGGGGCCCCCCCGGCGCCCACCCGCCACCGCCGCCACAGGCTGTGCGACGGCAAACTCCAGCGCCGGGTGCGGTCTCCCATGGCCCCCTACAATCCCGCCCCATGAGTGGGAATGAGGCCATGCCGCCAGGCACACAGCAGATTGATGCAGCGGCGGCACGGCGGCAACGCCGTCGTCTGGCTTTGGCGGACCAGCCCCCCTGGCTGCATCAGGAAGTGGCCCAGCGGATGCTGGACCGCCTTCCGGTGATCAAGCTCCAGCCTGCCCAGGTGTTGCAGCGACGTCCCTCCCTGGGGGGAGGCGATGCCGGGTTGCGACAACAATATCCCCAAGCTGTGCAGCAATGGTGCGAACCGGACGAAACCGTGCGTGCCCATTGGCAGCAACGCTTGCGGCGCGGCTGGATGCAGTTGATGATGGATCGCCTGCGCGGCGGCAGCTCGCCCGACGTGGTGGGTCAGGCCCCATTGGGTGCGGCGCAATTGCTGTGGTCCAACATGGAACTGCATGCAGAATCCGACAAACCGGGCCTGATCCGCGAGTGGCATGACGCGCTGGCGGTGGACGGATTTTTGATGTTCTCGTGCTTCGGCCCGGACAGCTTCATCGAGCTGCGGCCCCTGTACGAGCGCGAAGCTTGGGGTGTGCCCACGCCGGAATGGGTGGACATGCATGACCTGGGTGACATGCTGGTGCATGCCGGTTTTGCCGACCCGGTGATGGATCAGGAGCATCTGCGGCTGACCTGGGGAACGCCGCAAGCCCTGCTGGCGGACCTGCGGGCGCTGGGGGGCAATGTGTCGGTCTTGCGGGCCTCGGGCCTGCGAGGCCGGGCCTGGCGAGACCGCCTGCTCGGCGCGCTGGAGTCGCTGCGGGGGCCGGACGGCCGTTTGGGCCTGAGCGTGGAGCTGGTGTATGGGCATGCGTTCAAGCCGCAACCGCGTTTGAAGGTGGCGGCCCAGACCGAGGTGCCGCTGGATCAGATGCGCGCCATGATTCGAGGGCCAGGCAAGCACTGACCCCACAGAATGGGGCGGCCATGGGCCGCCAACAACGCCTTGATTTGGGTCAAGCGTTGCGGACAGCGTCACACAAGGGCGCTCTGAGGGTAATCCTGGGCGGTTGACGCCCTCGGTGGCAGTCATAGTCCAGCTTTGGTGCACGGTGCTCCGTGGGTGAAAGCGCGGACAGGGCCGAAAAGGGGCGTGGGATAAAATCTGCCCCCGACTGGAGTACGTCTGCTGGCCCCTGAGGATTTCGCCATTCGACACCGCCTGGTGGAGACCCGGGTGACGAGAGCTTGAGAAAGACTGGATGAAGAGACGAACCATGACGATGATGAACAGTGATGTGCATCAGCTGGGGCGCCGGTGGCGCCAGCTGGCGCTGACCGCAGTGGTCGCGCTGGCCAGCCAGTCGGCCCTGGCGGTGAACGACCTGCCGGGAGGCCCTGCGGTCAACCAGCTCAACCTGCATCCGGCGGTCACCAAGATCGCACACGAGCAGGCCTGGCTCCACAACATGATGTTGGTCATCTGCCTGGCCATCTTCATTGCGGTGTTTGGGGTGATGTTCTATTCCATCTTCAAGCACCGGAAGTCCAAGGGCGCAGTGGCCGCCAACTTCCATGAGAGCGTGAAGGTGGAGATTGCCTGGACGGTGGTGCCTTTTATCATCGTGATCCTGATGGCGCTGCCGGCGACCAAAGTGGTGGTGGCCATGAAGGACACCACCAATGCCGACCTCACCATCAAGGCTACCGGCTATCAGTGGAAATGGGGCTACGACTACGTCAAGGGTGAAGGCGAAGGCATCGGTTTCGTCTCCACGCTGGATGCTTCACAGCGGGCCCTGTCGGACTCCGGCAAGCCGGGTGATGTCGACAACTACCTCCTGAAGGTGGACAACCCGCTGGTGGTGCCCGTCAACAAGAAGGTGCGCATCATCACCACCGCGCAGGATGTGATCCATGCCTGGATGGTGCCGGCCTTCGGCGTGAAGCAGGATGCGATTCCCGGCTTTGTGCGGGACACCTGGTTCAAGGCCGAGCAGGAAGGCGACTTCTATGGCCAGTGCGCTGAACTCTGCGGCAAGGAACACGCCTACATGCCCATTCATGTGAAGGTGCTGAGCCAGCAGGCCTATACCGCCTGGGTGCAGGACGAACAGAAGAAGATCGCGGCCAAGGCGGATGACCCGTCCAAGGTCTGGGCACTGGATGAGCTGATGGCCCGCGGCGAGAAGGTCTACACCACCAACTGCGCCGTCTGCCACCGTCCGGATGGCAAGGGCGCCGGCCAGTTCCCGGCGCTGGATGGCTCCAAGGTGGTGGTGTCGGACACCCATGCCGACCAGATCCATGTGCTGCTCAACGGCCGCAACCAGATGCCGGCCTGGAAAGCCATCCTGAGCGACAGCGAAATCGCCGCAGTCGCGACCTACACGAAAAACAGCTGGTCCAACAAGACTGGCCAGATCGTTCAGCCCGCAGAAGTCGTGGCCGAGCGTGCCAAATAACGGCTGTAAGCCAACCGTGTCTTAGACGGACGAGGACTTCCCATGAGTGCAGTGCTTGACCACCCGACCGGTCACGTTCATGACCATCATGATGACCACCATGCGCCGACCGGCTGGCGACGCTGGGTGTTCGCCACCAATCACAAGGACATCGGCACGCTGTATCTGCTGTTCAGCTTCACCATGCTGATGATCGGCGGCATTCTGGCGCTGTGCATCCGCGCCGAGCTGTTCCAACCCGGGCTGCAGTTCTTCAATCCGGAACAGTTCAACCAGTTCACCACCATGCATGGCCTCATCATGGTGTTCGGCGCCATCATGCCGGCCTTCGTGGGCTTTGCGAACTGGATGATTCCGCTGCAGATCGGCGCCTCCGACATGGCCTTCGCGCGGATGAACAACTTCAGCTTCTGGCTGATGATTCCTGCCGCGCTGATGCTGGTGGGATCGTTTTTCATGCCCGGCGGCGCACCGGCTGCCGGCTGGACGCTCTACGCGCCGCTGACGCTGCAGATGGGCCCGTCGATGGATGCCGGCATCTTTGCCATGCACATCCTCGGCGCGTCGTCGATCATGGGCTCGATCAACATCATCGTCACCATCCTGAACATGCGGGCGCCCGGCATGACGCTGATGAAGATGCCGATGTTCGCCTGGACCTGGCTGATCACTGCCTACCTGCTGATTGCCGTGATGCCGGTGCTGGCCGGTGCCATCACCATGACGCTGACCGACCGCCATTTCGGCACCAGCTTCTTCACACCGGCTGGTGGGGGTGACCCGGTGATGTACCAGCACATCTTCTGGTTCTTCGGCCACCCCGAGGTGTACATCATGATCTTGCCGGCCTTCGGCATCATCAGCCAGATCGTGCCGGCCTTTGCGCGCAAGCGCCTGTTCGGTTACGCCTCGATGGTGTATGCGACGGCCTCCATCGCCATCCTGTCCTTCATTGTGTGGGCCCACCACATGTTTGCCACCGGCATGCCGGTGACGGGCCAGCTATTCTTCATGTACGCGACCATGCTGATCGCGGTGCCCACCGGCGTGAAGATCTTCAACTGGCTGGCCACCATGTGGCGCGGTTCGATGACCTTCGAAACCCCGATGCTGTGGGCCGTGGGCTTCATCTTCGTGTTCACCATGGGGGGCTTCACCGGCCTCATCTGCGCGGTGGCCCCGATCGACATCCAGATCCAGGACACCTATTACGTGGTGGCCCACTTCCACTACGTGCTGGTGGCGGGCTCCTTGTATGCGCTGTTTGCCGGTGTCTATTACTGGGGCCCGAAGTGGACCGGTGTGATGTATTCCGAAACCCGCGGCAAGATCCACTTCTGGGGCTCGTTGATCTTCTTCAACCTGACCTTCTTCCCGATGCACTTCCTGGGTCTGGCCGGCATGCCCCGTCGTTATGCTGACTACCCCATGCAGTTCACCGACTTCAACATGGTGGCTTCGATCGGCGCCGTCGGTTTCGGTCTGATGCAGGTCTACTTCTTTGTGTTTGTGGTCATTCCGATGATGCGCGGCAAGGGCGCCAAGGCCCCGCAGAAGCCCTGGGAAGCTGCGGAAGGTCTGGAATGGGAAGTGCCGTCTCCGGCACCGTTCCACACCTTCGAAAACCCGCCCAAGCTGGACGTGACCGCCACTCGCATCGTGGGCTGAGCTCGCCATGACCACCCCGAACGACCAGAAGAAGAGCAACCTGCGACTGGCGCTGATCCTGTTCAGCGTGGCGCTGTTGTTCGGTCTGGGCTTTGTGGCCAAGATCATCTGGCTGGGCCGCTGAGGAGCTCGCGATGAGCCGCCGTCCCCTGGCCGCCTGGATCCGCAGGGACAACCTGAGGATGACCGGCAAGCTGCTGGTGGTGGTGGCCATGATGGGCTGCTTCGGTTATGCGCTGGTGCCCATCTATCGCGCGGTGTGTACAGCGCTGGGCATCAATGTGCTGGCGTTGGGGGAGCGGCAGCATGGGGTCAAGCGGGAAGACGTGCGCAACACGCAGGTGGATTACAGCCGTCGCATCAGCGTGGAGTTCGACGCCAATGCAAGGGGCCCGTGGGACTTCAAACCCGCGGTGCGCCACATGGAGGTGCATCCGGGTGAGCTGACGACGGTGATGTACACCTTCCAGAATGTGCAGGACCGGGTGATGGCCGCGCAGGCCATCCCCAGCTACGCGCCCAAGCAGGCCACGCCCTACTTCAACAAGTTGGAGTGTTTCTGCTTCAATGAATACACCTTGCAGCCCGGCGAGCAGAAGGTGTGGCCGGTGGTGTTTGTGATCGATCCCAAGATCCCGAAGGACGTGAAGACCATCACCTTGAGCTACACCTTTTTTGAAGTGCCCGGCAAGAACAAGGCCGGGGTGAAGGTGCAGGCGGAGGCCACGCCAGCCGCTGCCGTGGAGCCCCGCACATGACCCCGCCGCGTCCTGGCGACGACCTCAAGCAGGCGATTCAACGTTCCGGCTCCTTCTGGGGCACGGTGCGTGCCGTGTTGTGGTCGTTCTTCGGTGTGAGGCAGGGGGCGGAATATGACAAGGACGTGTCGCAGCTCAATCCCCTGCATGTCATCGTCGCCGGCGTGCTGGCCGCGGCGCTGTTCGTGCTGGGCTTGCTGCTGCTGGTGAACTGGGTGGTGGGCAGCGGCGTGGCCGGGACCTGACGCGCCACCCGCCGAGACAAAGAACGCAGTACCGGTATCGACGAGATCGCCAAGCATTCGAGGAGACCAAGGTATGTCGGCAACGACTCACGGCAAGACCCCTTATTACTTTGTGCCGGCGCCCTCGCGCCATCCCGCCATGGCGGCCTTCGGGCTGTTCTGGGTGATCCTGGGGGCAGGGCAGTGGATCAATGGCCATGACTGGGGCGCGTGGTCGCTGCTGTTTGGCCTGCTGTGGTGGGCATTTGTGCTCAAGCAGTGGTTCGGGGATGCAATCCATGAAAGCGAAGGCGGCCTCTACAGCGAGCGGATCGACCTGAGCTACCGATGGAGCATGGGCTGGTTCATCTTCTCGGAGGTGATGTTCTTTGCCGCGTTCTTCGGGGCGCTGTTCTGGTCGCGCGGTTATTCCATCCCGACGCTGGGCGGGCTGGACAACGCGCTGTTGTGGCCGGATTTCAAGGGCGTCTGGCCCAGCGCGTCACCCGGTGCCACCGGTTCACCGGCCGGCACGGTGGAGCCGTTCCTGATCATGGGTCCGTGGCCGATCCCGACGATCAACACCGCGCTGCTGCTGACGTCGGGGGTGACGCTGACCATCGCCCACCATGCGCTGATTGCCAACCATCGTGGCCGCGCGATTGCGTTCATGTGGGCGACGGTGCTGCTGGGCATCACCTTCCTGGGCTTCCAGGGCTATGAGTATGCGCACGCCTACCATGATCTGAATCTGAAGCTGACCTCGGGCGTGTATGGCTCGACCTTCTTCATGCTGACCGGCTTCCACGGCTTCCACGTGTTTGTGGGCATGCTGATGCTGCTGTTCATCACGCTGCGGCTGATGAAGGGGCACTTCACGCCGGACCGGCACTTCGGTTTCGAAGGCGCCGCCTGGTATTGGCACTTCGTGGACGTGGTCTGGCTCGGCCTCTACATCATCGTATATTGGTTTTGACCCCCCCCCTACCGCCTGCGGCGGCCCCCCCAGGGGGGCGAGCCCGGTGGCCTGGTGGAGTTAGACCCCCCCCTACCGCCTACGGCGGCCCCCCCAGGGGGCGAGCCCGGTGGCCTGGCGGAGCCAGTTCCACGGGCTCCGCTGGAGGGGGCGGCGCTGCGCGCGCCGGGGCACACTGCGCATCCCGCTTTGCCGCAAACTCTCGACTGCGGCGGCGCTGCGCGCGTCGGGGCATAGATGCGGTATGAATGAGTTGGGGGAGGGCTTAGTGGGTGAGGGGGACGCCGGTGGGGTGGATCCAGCCCATGTATGAGCTGAACAAGATAAAGAGGAATAAGGCAATGGAGATGGCGACACGGATCGCCAAGGCATTGGCCATGGTGGCTTTGCCCTTGTGGGGGCCGCCCGCCTCTTGTTCCTCATTGGCCGGCTTGTCGCCCTTGGGGCGGCGCAGCATCAGTACGCCCGCACTGAAGAGAGCCCCAAGAATCCCGATAAAGGCCAGGGTGACAATGATCTTCATGATGATCGATTATTCCACTCGGCCCTCCGTCCGACCCTTCGGGTATGACCACCCTCGCTGGTGGGGTGCCATGCATGCTTAAGCAGCGTTGGGGCCTGGCGCTGTCCACCTTGATCGGGTTGGGCGCTGCCAGCGCGCTAGGGACGTGGCAGTTGGATCGCGCGGCGCAGAAGATCGCCCTGCAGTCGGCACTGGAGCTGCGCGGGCAGCAAGCCCCACTGTCCAATGCAGATTTGCCAGCAGCCGATGAAAGCCCCGCCGAGGCGCTGATGTACCGGCGCGCCACGCTGGCAGGCCGCTGGGATGCTGATCCCGGCCACACCGTGTTTCTGGATAACCGGCCAATGGATGGGCGGGCCGGATTCTTGGTGGTGACACCGTTTCAGTTGCGCGACCGCTCAGAAGCCGTGCTGGTGCAGCGAGGCTGGGTGCCCAGAGACGCTGCGCAGCGCGATCGGCTGCCGACCCTCGTGCTGCCCCAGGGCGATGTGCGGATCGAGGGCCAGCTCATCAGCGCGCCTTCGCGTGCGTTCGAATTGGGGACGCCAGTGAGGTCAGGGCCGATCCGGCAGAATGTGGACCTGTCCGCCTTCCAGGACGAAATCGGCCTGCGGCTGCTTCCCCTGGTGCTGCAGGAGTCCAACAGCCCGGCCTCCCCCAGCCCCTCCGCCGATGGCCTGTTGCGCCACTGGCCCGCACCCGCCGTGGACGTCCACAAGCATTACGGTTACGCCTTTCAATGGTTTGCGCTTGGCGCGCTCATTCTGGGTCTTTATGTCTGGTTCCAAGTTCTCGCCCCTCTCCGGAGAGACCGCCGTCGACGCGATTCCCCAGACACCGATGCCGCCTGACGGCCCGGTGACCCTGGCAGTCCACAGCCTGCCGGTGATCCCCGCCGATCAGCCCCGTCGCAGCCATTGGCAGATGTGGCTGGTGCTGCTGGCCTGTGCCGCGCCGGTGATCGCCTCCTACTTCAGCTTCTATGTGCTGAACCTGCGAGGCTCCGCCTACAGCGATCTCATCAACCCCACCCGCGATCTGCCGCACGATCTGCCACTGCGTACCCTCGATGGGCAGCCGGTTAATCCGGTTTCGCTGCAGGGCCAGTGGCTGCTGACCTATGTGCCGGATGCGAAGCCCTCCTGCAATGAGGGCTGCGAGCGCATGCTGTTCATGCAGCGCCAACTGCGCGAGATGCTCGGCAAGGACCGCGACCGGCTGGACAAGCTGGTGCTGCTGCCCGATGAGCTGACGCTGACACCGGCCCAACTGGAGGCGCTGGTGGGCCACGAACCCAAGGTGACACTCCTGCGGGCGCCAACCGCCGCGCTGCAAGCCTGGCTGATGCCCGCCCCCGGCCATCACATGGGCGAGCACCTGTTCCTGGTGGACCCGATGGGACGCTGGATGATGCGGTCGCCTGCCCAACCCGATCCAGGCAAGTTCAAGAAGGATCTCGAACGATTGATGCGCGCCAACGCCGGCTGGGACCGGCCCGGGCGTTGAAAGACCAGGCATGACCGGATTTGATTTCGCTCCGCTGCTGGAGCTGCTGCTGATCGCAGCCCTGCTGGGCGGCGGGCCCCTGCTGTGGTGGTTCATGCGCCAGCGCAGCGCCACCCCCGGCCAGCGTTTGCGGGCGCTGACGGTGATGACCTTGTTCCTCACCTTCGACCTGATCCTGTTCGGTGCCTTCACCCGGCTGACCGACTCCGGCCTTGGTTGTCCCGACTGGCCTGGCTGCTACGGCACCGCCACGCCCATCGGCGCTCGCGACGAGATTCACGCCGCCCAGACCGCCCTGCCGTCCGGCCCCGTCACCCATGCCAAGGCCTGGGTGGAAATGCTGCATCGCTATCTGGCTGCCACCGTGGGGTTCCTGATCCTGGTGCTGGCGGTGCAGAGCTGGTGGCAGCACTGGCGGGCACGTCGAAGTCCCGCCGTCCAGCGCGGCGTGTCGCGTCAGGGGGCGCCTCATGGTCCCCCTGGCGGCTCCTCCACTGGCCCCTCGACTGACCCCTCCAATGCCCCGCCTGAAGGGTCGATTCGCGGGTCGGGAAGTGGGTTGAGCAGCGGATCGGGCAGCGGGCCGCTGCCACAGCACGTGTCGCTGTCTCCCTGGTGGAGCACGGTGTCCCTGGTGGCGGTGCTGGTGCAGGGCCTGTTTGGTGCCCTGACGGTCACCATGAAGCTGTTCCCGGCGATTGTCACCACCCATCTGTTGCTGGCGCTCGGTCTGTTGATGCTGCTGGCCTGGCAGGCGGAAGCCTATGCGCCGCGCCCGCTGCACTGGGGCGCAGGCCTGCGAGGGGGCATGAAGCTGCTGACCGTGCTGGTGCTGCTGCAGGTGGCACTGGGCGGCTGGGTCAGCACCAACTATGCGGTGCTGGCCTGCCAGGATTTCCCCACCTGTCAGGGACAATGGTGGCCGCCCACCGATTTCGAGCACGGGTTCACGATCTGGCGCGAGCTGGGCCGTGGCGCCCACGGAGACTGGTTACCCTTCGAGGCGCTGACCGCCATCCATGTCACCCACCGCCTGGGTGCAGGCGTGGTGGTGCTGACGCTGCTGGTGATGGCCGTGGCCCTGTGGCGTGAAGGCGGGGAGGCCCGGCGCTGGGCCGGCCGGCTGCTGGCGGTGGGCGCCTGGCAGGTGGCCTCCGGCCTGTCCAATGTCGTGCTGGGGTGGCCGCTGGTGGCCGCACTGGCCCATACCGGTGGCGCCGCCGCGCTGCTGCTGATTTGCTCCCTGGTGCTGGCGCGTCTGCATGCCGGCCGCCAGGCGGTCTTTCTGGATCCTGTGAGATGACTTCGCTGACTCAGGCCGCCATGCCCTCGCGCTGGTGGCAGTTCTATCAACTGACCAAGCCGCGCGTGGTGCAGCTCATCGTGTTCTGCGCGGTGATCGGCATGGCCCTGGCGATTCCCGGCCTGCCACAAGGCAATGAATGGGTGCGCCTGATCGCCGGGACCGCCGGCATCTGGCTGGTGGCCGGTGCGGCCGCTGCGTTCAACTGCCTCATCGAACAGCAGATCGACGCCAAGATGAAGCGCACCGCCTGGCGTCCCACCGCCCGCGGTGAACTGAGCCGGCGCCAGACCCTGATGTTTTCAGGCCTGTTGTGCACGGCCGGTTCGGTCATCCTGTACGTGTGGGTGAATCCGCTGACGATGTGGCTGACCTTCGCCACGTTTGTCGGTTATGCGGTCATCTACACCGTGCTGCTCAAGCCCACCACGCCGCAGAACATCGTGATCGGCGGCGCCTCGGGCGCCATGCCACCCGTGCTGGGCTGGGCAGCCATGCGGGGCGAACTGGGCCCCGAAGCCTGGCTGATGTGCCTGATCATCTTCCTGTGGACACCGCCGCACTTCTGGGCCCTGGCGCTGTACCGCAGCGAAGACTACCGCAAGGCCGGGCTGCCGATGCTGCCGGTTACCCACGGCAATGAATTCACGCGGCTGCAGATCCTGCTCTACACCTGGGTGCTGTTCGCAGCCACGCTGCTGCCGTTCCTCACCGGCATGAGCGGATGGTTGTACCTCGTGGCCGCACTCATCCTGGGCCTGATGTTCTGCCATTACGCCTGGCGCCTGTGGCGGGAATATTCAGAAGCCCTGGCGCGGCGCACCTTCCTTTTCTCGCTCTTCCATCTTTCCCTGCTGTTCGGGGCGCTGCTGCTGGATCACTATCTGAGCCCGTGGCTCGGCTGATCCCGGTTGTGCCGCAGCTCTCGCCGAAGTTCCTGTCCCTGAGGTCTCTCCCATGATCGTCCGACGTTCCCTTGGCCTGGCTGTGCTGGGTGCCGCATTGATGTTGACCGGCTGTGACAAGCTGGGGTTCACCTCGGCCCAGAAGGCCAGCTTCCAGGGCGTGGACCTGACCGGTGCCAACTATGCGCGTCGCTTCGCGCTGCCGGATATCGACGGCAAGATGCGCTCGCTGGAAGACTTCAAGGGCAAGGTGGTGGTGGTGTTCTTCGGCTACACCCAATGCCCCGACGTCTGCCCCACCACCATGGCCGAATTGGCGCAGGTGAAGAAAGCCCTGGGACCGGACGGGGACCGTGTGCAGGGCATCTTCATCACCGTGGATCCGGAGCGGGACAAGCCGGAGTTGCTGAAGGCCTATCTGGCGAGTTTCGATCCGAGCTTTGTGGCGCTGCGCGGCAATGCCGAGCAGATCAAGGAGACAGCCAAGGAGTTCAAGGTGTACTACGCGCAGATGCCGGGCAAGACGCCCGACAGCTACACCGTGGACCACACCGCCGCGAGCTTCCTGTTTGACCCGCAAGGGCGGGTGCGGGTGTATGCACGGTACGGTGCGGGTGCCCAGCCTTTGATGAGCGACATCAAGCAGTTGCTGGCCGGCGCCTGAGCCTGCGAGCGGCGGGCGGCGGGCGGCAGCGCGTCGAAGCCGTCACGCCGTCGCGCCGTCGCGCCGTCCAATTAGACTGCGCATGACTACTGTGGATTCTTGCTGGGTGACAGGTGTCGTTGATCCAGTCGTAGTTTTCAGCGGGCGGTGACCCGGCGAATCCCTCGCCGAATTGACCAGCCAGGACGAGAATTTTTACTCGCACTGGAGCCCTCGTCATGCAGTCCGCCTCTCCTCGCCCAAGCGTCTTTTACCCGCCGCCCATCTTCCGGCGTGCCACCCACTGGCTGGGCCAGCCCACTCCGCTGGCGCTGGCTGAACCCGTCCCCACCTACCACGGCAGCGGCCCCGTCTGGAGCGCCTCCAGCCTGGCCCTGCGGGATGCCCTGGCCGCACCCCTGATGTCGCGGCCCAGGGCCGGTTACGACCGCAGCTTCGTCGACCGTTATCGGCCCAATGAAACCTTCCTGCTGCCCCCGGCGTTGATCGAGGAACTCTCCGGCCTGAGCCGCATCACGGACCAGCAGCCTGCGGGTACCTACATGCGTCGCGTGCTGGAGGAACTGCTGGTGGATCTCTCGTGGTCGTCCTCCTACCTGGAGGGCAATGCCTACACCCGCATGGACACGGTGCAGCTGTTCCAGCGCACCGAAGAGACCCATGAGCCTGACGCCATCATGCTGCTCAACCACAAGCGCGCCATCGAGTTCATGGTGGAGGCTGTCCCCCTGTGCGGGCTCACACCGCAGTTGCTGCGCAACCTGCATGGGCTGCTGATGGCCGATCTGCTGGCCAATCCTCAGGCGCTGGGGGCTGTCCGCCATCAGGTGGTGCATATCAACGGCACCAGCTACGACCCCTGCCAGGTGCCCAGCCTGCTGGACGAGATGTTCGAACAGATCGTGCTGAAGGCCAGCCTGATCCTCGAACCCATTGAGGCCGCCTTCTTCCTCTGGGTTCACCTGGCCTACCTGCAATGTTTCGAGGACGGCAACAAGCGTCTGAGCCGTCTGGCTGCCAATGTGCCGCTGATGCTTTACAACCAGGCACCGCTGTCTTTCATGGATGTCACCCGTGAAGACTATGTGCTGGCCATGATTGGTGTCTATGAGCGCCAAGACCTTTCCATGGCAACGGAGCTGTTTGACTGGACCTATCGCCGCTCCTTGCCCAAATACCGGCTGCTGCTGGAGACCATGAGCCGTCCAGACCCCTTCCGGATGCAACACCGGCGGGCGCTGGAAACGGCGGTGGTGCAGGTGGTGCGAGCACGGGCCAGCCTCGCGCGTGCGGTGGATCAAGCCGGAGTGGCCGCAGCACATCGCGACCGTTTCCTGTCCCTGCTGCTCACGGAACTGCAGCACCTCGGCAGCCACAACTGCGCGCGTTTCAGGCTCACTCCGGGCGAAATCGAGGCCTGGGTCGGCGCTGGTCGACCTCCGTCGCCTTGAACGCCCCCAGGTGCGGCATCACGGCGGAACGGCGTCCCACATGCGTCCCACATGCGTCCCACATGTGCCCCACAGGAGAACCCCTCAAGGGGACGCGGCATGCTCCAGCGCAAAATCAAACGCGGCGCGCACGGCGGCCAGTTGTGCCTCTTCGCACTCCTTCGCATGGGTGCGCGGGCTGTCCGGGTAGACCTCGGTGGTGGTGGTGAATCGCGCGCCGGTCACGCCTGCGCAGAGGCCCGCGGACCGCACCGGAAATTCGATCACGCCAGGGGCGCTGAGCGGGAATCCGATGATCTTTCCCTCGTCATCCGGCGGTGCAATGTGGGTCACCTTCGCCACCGCTTCCACAATGGCGATCTGGAAGTCCAGCCGGGTGGTCGCGCTGTCGCCCACCAGATAAAAACCATCCGGCACCGTCTCCGGTTCCAAGGCCTTGCCATCACGCGAGGCCAAAGCTGGACGGAATTCGGTGATGTCGCTGTTGGTGGTTTCGTGCAGGTCGATGTGCAGCAGGAACTGGCCGAGGTGCGGCGTCAGCAGCTCAATCAGGGCGGACGATTCTTCCGCATGCCGGTGCACGCCGAAGTTCCGGTTGGGGTCGATGGCGTGGTAGTTCCAGCGGCAGATCCGTTCATAGGCCCACGGGCTCACGCAAGGCGCCACCAGCACATTCATGCGGCCTGCGTAGGCGGGTGCCTGTTCCTCGGCAAACCGAAGTGCCCCCATCACGCCGCTGGTCTCATACCCGTGCACACCGCCCGTCACCAGGGCCACCGGCAGCGCCGGGTTCCAGTCGCGGCTCTTCAACGCCAGCAGGGAGTAGTGGTCCGGCCCATAGCTGAGCTGACCATAACGCACCACCTCCAGCGCGCCGGCCAGCCGCTCGACCCGGCTCACCACATCGGTCTCATAGCTGCGGCTGCGCAGCTGCCGTTCGCGCCACTGCAGACGTTCCTGCTCGCCCCACGGAACCCCGGGTGTGCCGACGGGATAGAAGTGCGATGTGCTCATGAGGGCTCCGGAAAACAAGGGTCGAACAGAAAACACATTCTCCCACCGGCGCTCACCGGCGCTCAGCGGCTCCCACCGGCTCCCACCGGCGTGTTGGACGGCCCCTGCGTGGCTGCGAGGCACCGGTCTCGCTGCCGGTCTCGCTGCAGGTTGCACGGCCGTGCTCATTGCCGTGCTCATTGCCAGTCAAGGGGCAGGTCTCAACCGCTATCACGAGCGTACGCAATCCGCGCCTTGATCCGCAGCGACACATGCGTCCCCGGATCCCCCTGGCCATTGATGCGGAGCAGGGCGCCCACGCGGGCCGCACGTTCTTGCATGCCTACCATGCCAAAGTGGCCGGGCTGCAGGTGCCGGTCCTGCGCAAGGCCAATGCCGTTGTCATGCACGTCCACTTCCAGCGCCTGGCTGCCATAGTCGATATGGACCGTCACCTCACTGGCCTTGGCATGCTTGGCGGCATTGAACAGTGCCTCGCCAGCGATGCACAGCACCTCGTCAAACACATTGGGTCGCAGCCGCCTGCGCGGCCCGGAGCTGGAGACGGTGACGCGGGTGCTGGCGCCGAAGGGCTGTTCCTCGACCAGCCGCCGCAGCTCATGTTCCAGATCACTGCCGCTGGCTCGTCGCAAGCCCTGCAGCCGGTCGCGCCCCTCCACAAGCACGGCTTCGGCACGGTCCAGTGCCTGGTTCAGCGATTGCTGCGTTGGCGGGTCGCCCTGCAATCGTCCCGCCACCGCATGGAAGCGCAGGATCAGCCCCTGGACACTCTGCAGCAGGGTGTCGTGGATGTCCCGGGCAATGCGCTCCCGCTCGCGGCTGCGGTCCTCGCTGCGTTCCCGCATGCGGGTGAGGATGTGCCGCATGCGCAGCAGGTAGAGAAAGTACAGCACCAGCGCCACCAGCACGGCCAGGCCCGTCTTGAAGGCCAGCGACTGGGTCAAGGTGGTCGGGATGGTCAGATTCACCGCAGCGGCCTGTTCGTTCCACAGGCCGTCGTTGTTGCTGGCCCTGACTTCGAAGCGATAGTGACCCGGGCGGAGGTCCGACAACACGATGCCGCGTTGCGGGCTCGGTTCGCTCCACGTTTCGTCGTCGGACCCCATCAGACGGTGACGGAACAGAACCCGGCTCGGCACCGGAAAGCTGAGTGCGGTGAACGCGACTCGCACGGTGGTGGTTCCGGCTGGCACGGTGACCGGCGCGTCAGCCGGATAGGTCTGGTCACCCACTTGAAACGAACGTACCAGCACCGGTGGGGGCAGCGGATTGGGCTTGAGTGTGGAGGGGGTCACTCGCACCACATTGCGCCGGGTCAGGAACCACACGCGTCCGTCGCCCCCCGTCACCACCTGCGCGCCAGGCGCCTTCTGGACAAAACTGTTCAACCCATCCTTGAAATCAAACACCCGCACCGGCAGTGGGTTCGGCTGCTTGACAGTCGCCTGCCCGACAGTGGGCCGCTTGAGAGCCGCAGCCAGGTCGGCGGAGCGCATGCGCACGATGCCGGCATCCCCGATGGCCCAGGTTTCGCCATCCGGGGTCTGAGTGATGCCGTTGAGCGAGGCCGCCCAGGGGTGGGTGCTGGCGCTCAAGATCGGGGCCGCGGCGTCCTGAGCCAGGGCCAGGCCCTGGCTGCCACTGATCAACAGCCCGGCGCTCGTCGGCAGCAGCCCTTCGATGCCGCCGACGGCCGACCGGCCGACAGACAGCGCGATGAAGGGGGGCTCGCCGGGCGGCGGGGGGCCCCGGAACAGCACCACCACGCGGCCTTCCTGGTCCTGCGCTGCATTCGCGGGCAGTGAGGGGGAGGGCGTCGGCTCCGGCCACCGTTGCCAGTGGCCGTGCTGCCAGACGTGAAGACCCTGGTCGAGGCCCGGCATCCACAGGCGGCCCTCGGTGTCTTCGGCGCAGCCATAGGCGCCGCCGGGCGCGGGCTTGGGCAAGCGGGTGATGCCGGACGGCTCGACCTTCAGGACCCGATCCGCCAGGAACAGCCACATGCCGCGCTCCCCGGCGGCACAGAGCGCTTCTGCAGGTGACTCGAGGGTGACAAGCGGGCGGGGCGACTTGCCGGGTGCAATTTCATACAGCGCATGGGCATCCGCCACGTGCACCACACCGTCATGAGTCACGGCCATGCGGTAACTGGTTGGCGAGTTGCTCGGGAGGTCCGGTTCGACGATGACGCTGGCCGGCCGCAGCAGGTCCAGGCCCAGTTCGGTGCCCACCCAGACATTGCCTTCCCGGTCCTGGAAGAGGGCGCGAGTCTGGTCCGACGTCAGCCCCGCCGTGGCCTGCAGGGCGGCGATGCGCCGCTCGGCGGGCCATTGCGCCGAGGGCTTGCGGCCCGGTGACCGGATGCGCAGCACACCACTGTTCCAGGTGGTGGTCCACAGGTCGCCTTGACGGTCAAACAGCACACGAGAACCGCCCACCGGGTTCGGATATTTGAAGGCCGTATCGGGGCTGTCCGGGCGCTGCAGGGCACGGATGCCGCGCTCGTCCGACAGCCAGATCTGGCCTTGCGCATCCTCTGACAGACTCGCGCGCGGCGAGATGCCCGCCTCTGCCAGATGAAACCGCACTTCACCGGGTTTGCGATAAGCCAGGGTGTTGGAGAGCACCACCCAGAAAGTGCCGTCCCGCGCGAAGTGCAGGTGCCAGATGGGCTGTGCAGGCAGGCCGGTGTCCGGCCCCAACTCTTGCCATGCCCCCTGATGGAAGCGCGCCAGCGTGCCGGTGCTGCGTCCGCCACGAGCGACCCAAATGCCGCCGTCGGCATCTTCCTGAAGGTCGTTCACTTCGCGGGACGGATTCGGCATCTGCGTGTCGATCAGCCGGCCATCGCGCCAGAGTGCCACTCCCCGGCTGCGGCCCAGTCCTACCCAGAGGTCGCCGTTGCGGGCGGCCAGCAGGCTGGAGACGACCAGCCGGGGGGCGTTGTCACTCTCCAGCCGAATGGGGTCGAAGCTGACGCCGTCAAAGCGGAACAGGCCTTCGACACTACCAATCCACAGAAATCCGTCGCGCGTCTGGGTGATGGAATTGATGCGGCTGGGCGCACCGCGCTCGATGGACCAGGCGTCGTGTTTGAAGTCGACCAGCGCGGGAGGTGTGATCTGAGCCGATGCAGACAGCGGCGCCAGCAGCATCCAGGCGGCCAGAAGTTGCAGGACTGGCAGGAGTGGCAGCAACACCAGGCGAGTGGTGAGGGCAAGGAGGGGTAGCCGCTTGCGGGCACCCCTTGTCCACCGTCTCCAGCCCGGGGGGCCGAGGCCTCTGACTGCACGAGGATGGGGGGCGATCTCTGGCATCGGCTTGGCGGTGCTTGCTCAAGGCTGGTGGAGCAAGGGCGGGCGGATGATACTCGCGCGGGTGCGGATCTTGCCCGTTGCGCTCCGGGGAGCCTGTCATGGCCGGTGCAGCCAAGCGCTGCGGGTGTTCATGGTGGACCCGGAGGTGTGACGGCGACCAAAAACAAAGGCCCCGATGTCGGGGCCTTGTTCAGGTGGGTGCTGGTGTCTGTACCCAGCACCAATCGTCGAGCGGCGGAGGGTCAGGCCACCTCGGCGACCTCAGCCTTGGACAGCTTCTTGGCCGCCGGCTTGGTGGCCGGTGCGGTGTCGCCGGCCATGGCCTTGCGCATCTTCTTCATAGCCGCGACCTCGATCTGGCGAATACGCTCGGCCGACACGTTGTACTCCGCCGCCAGCTCATGCAGCGTCATGCCACCCGAGCTGTCGTCGTTCACCTTCAGCCAGCGCTCTTCCACGATGCGACGGCTGCGCGGGTCCAGCACCTCCAGCGCCTTCTGCAGGCCATCGCTGGCCATCGAGTCGCGGGACCGGGCTTCCAGCACGCGGGTCGGTTCCTGCGATTCATCAGCCAGATAGGCGATGGGGGCAAAGCTTTCGCCGTCATCGTCGCCTTGCGGCTCCAGCGCGATGTCACCCCCGGCGAGACGGGTTTCCATCTCCAGCACTTCCTCGCGCTTGACGTTCAGCTCTTTGGCCACCAGGTCGATCTCACGCTCGGTGAGGGATGAACGCTGCTGGTCTTCCGCGCTTTCCTTCAGGCTGTGCTTCATCGAGCGCAGATTGAAGAACAGCTTGCGCTGAGCCTTGGTCGTGGCCACCTTCACCAGGCGCCAGTTCTTGAGGATGTACTCGTGAATCTCGGCCTTGATCCAGTGCATGGCGTAGCTGACCAGACGGACGCCCTGGTCCGGATCAAAACGCTTCACCGCCTTCATCAGGCCGACGTTGCCTTCCTGGATCAGGTCGCCTTGCGGCAGCCCGTAGCCCAGGTACTGGCGAGAAATCGACACCACCAGACGCAGGTGCGACAGCACCAGGCGGCCGGCGGCTTCCACATCGCCCTTGGTTTTCAGGCGTTGGGCGTAATCCTGCTCTTCCTCTGCGGTCAGCATCGGGAGACGGTTGACCGCGGAGATGTATGCATCCAGGTTGCCCAGCGACGGCACCAGGGACCAAGGATTGCTGGTCTTCAATGCAAGGCTGTTGGACATGTCTTGGAATCTCCTGAACCAGTTGAACCACTGGTGTTGCGATGAATATTAGCACTCATGGGAATCGAGTGCTAAGTGTCGGATGGAAGGCCTTTGTGAGCTTGTGTAGAGGGGTTTTGAAGGAAAAACCTGTGACAAATTTGTCACTTGTAGCAAAACGACCAAATATTCCTTGAACCCAACTCAAACCACCTTCCCCGCGCGCCGCCCGATCCTGAGTCACATCCTTGAAGGCATACCCCTCACGGATCGGCATGGGCACTCTGCAGGCAATGTCTCCGACAGATCCGACAGATCCGGCAGATCCGGCAGATCCCTGCAGAACCTGGCACTGGCACAGATCTTCCTCCAAAAATCCCTCGGGATTGTTGCGCCAATTCGCACACTGTGTTCAAGCTTCATGCCTGCCGGGTGACGGTTCTTTGACGTCATCCTCCCTTGGCAACGCCGCCGCCGCCAGTTCAAACCGGAAGCTGGACCCGGCCCCTGGGGCGCTGGTCACCTCCAGTTGGCCTCCCAGGCGTTCCACCAGCCGCTTGGTGATCACCAACCCCAGCCCCGTCCCCTCAATCCCCCCCAGTTCGCGTCCCAAGCGGTTGAATGGCTGGAACAACTGGGCTCGCTGAGTCTCCGTCAGACCCGCCCCGGTATCGGTCACGCTCAACGCCACCGTGCCGGAGGCGGTCCGGTTGGCGCGCAGCCAGACCTTTCCGCCTTCCTGGTTGTATTTGATGGCGTTGCTGAGCAGATTGGTCAGGATCTGCCGCAGCCGTGTGGCGTCCGTCATCACCCCGGGCAGATCGTCCTCGACCTCCAGCATCACCTCCACCCGGCGCCGCTGGCGCTGTGTCTCCACCATGGCCAGGCTGTCCGACAGGATCGGGCGCAGGGCCTGGGCGGACAGGTCGACGCGGATGTCGTCGGCTTCCAGCCGGGACATGTCCAGCGCGTCGTTGATCATCTCCAGCAGATGCCAGCCGGACTGCTGGATGTGCTGCACCCAGCCACGCTGCCGGGCGCTGATGGCCGGATCGCGGTCCGCCTCCAGCAACTGGGAGAAGCCCAGCATCGCGTTCAGCGGTGTGCGCAACTCGTGGCTCATGCGGGACAGGAATTCATTCTTGGCCCGATGGGCCGCCTTGGCGGTTTCATGCAGGCGCTCCAGTTCTTCCAGCCGCAACTGCTCTCCGATGTCCTCCACCACCCCGACCATCCGGTAGGGCTCTCCCTGCGAGTCCCTGAGCAGCGACACCCAGACGCGGACGGTGATCATCCGTCCCTGGGCGCTGACATAGCGCTTGATCCGGCTGTAACGCTCGATCTCGCCGCCGATGAGTGCGAGGCCCAGCCGGCCGTCTTCGGCCCGGTCCTCCGGGTGCGTGATCTTCATGATCGAGCGATGGCGAAGTTCCTCTTCGCTGTAGCCCACCAATTGGCAGAAATAGGGATTCACCGTCTGGGGCCGCCCGTTGAGGTCGGTGAACACCACCCCTATCGGCGCATGTTCGACGATGCTGCGAAAGCGCTCCTCGCTCTCACGCAGCCGCTGGGTGCGTTCTTCCACCAACTCCGCCACGCGGGCGGCACGCCCGGTCACCACCAGCAGCAGCAGCCCCAGCAGCCCAGTGCAGGCGAGGCCCGCCAGCGCAAACGGTAGGGCGAAGTGGCCGGACAGCACCGGGAGCCCGCCGGGGGCATACACCACCATCTGCCAATCCCGGCCAGCGAAGTCCAGGACCCTCGTGCGGGTGGGCATGCTGGCGGGAAGCGCCTTGCATCGTTCGTCCCCGGCCAGCAGCATTTGGCGAGTGCCCGGGGTGTGGTCCAGCAGGCAGAAATCCAGATCCGTGGCCTGGGCGGGCATGGATTCATGCAACAGGGCTTCCGGCCGGATGGTGGCAAACGCGAGCCCGCGCAGTGCGGCCGGTTGAGTCGGCATGCGGTCGGCGTCCGCATACACCGCCTGGTACACCACCACACCGATGGCACGGGTGCCCACGTCCTGAGACAGCGCAAAAGCCTCGGCCGCCGAGGGCAGCCCGGTGGCAATGGCCCGATCCTGGGCGGCCTTGGCCTGCGGCACGCTGCGTACGTTGACCCCCAAGGCCGTCTGGTTGCGGGCAAAGGGCACGATCAGGCGGATGACCCGTTGATCCGCCGTGGGGTCGAGGGGAAGGTCTCCCGGGCGATGACGCTCGTGTACGTGGAAGTCTGGGTATCCGTCGGCCCGGGCGGCACGTTCAAAGGCTTCCAGCTGCGCGGGCGGCACCAGGGCCAGCCAGCCCAGGGCATAGACACTCTCGCTGCCGGGCGTGCGCTCCGCATGGGCGCGTTCAAAAGCCTGTCGGCTGATGTGTGGCGCCACCGTCAGCAGGCTGTGATTGGCATCCAGCGCGGTCAATGGGCGTCGCAGGGATTCGCCCAGCGCATCCAGGGCCGCCTCGGCCTCCAGATCAAAGGCATGCCGTCGGCGCTCCTCTTCATTCTGCGACACGTAATCACTGGCGGCCACCAGCAGGGCACAGGCCAACAGCATGGGCAGCGACACGCTCAATCGGCGCGGCGCCCAGTGCGTGCGTGGCAGGCCAAACAGGCTCAGCGCCACGGGTGTGGTCAGCATCACCCCGATGGCATCACCCAGCCACCAGCCCAGCCAGTGAGACAGGGCCGCAGCTCGCCCCAGCGGCCCGGCCCAGGACAGCACCAGCACCCCCACTGTCGGCCCGATGACACAGGCGAGCCCGGCCACGGCGGCATAAAAGCGCAGCACCTCCCGGGGTTCCGTCAGACGGGGCACCGGCCCTACCCAGCGTTGTGCCAGCCAGGCGCCGGCATAGGCCTGAAGCGCGGCGCCAGCGGCAATCACTGCGGATGCAAGCAGCGCGCTCTGGCTGAGGGTGTCTGGCAGCAGCAGATGGACCGCCAGCGAGCCGGCCACAAGGCCGGGCAGGACGCGACGCCCCCATCGCAGCACCGCCGCCACGGCCAGCCCGGCCGCCGGATAGACCGGCGCGGCACTGTCCGGCGCCACGATGGACAGTGCCGCCATGCCCAGGGCGGCATACACCGCGCCGATGGCAAGGTTCAGGCCCAACAGCACCTGCCAGCGCCTGTGGGGTGGGGGCGGGGTCGTCATCGAAGCCGCTTGGACGGAGGCATCGCGCATGGCATCAGCCTAGCGCTGGAATTGATCAACCGACATGCTCGAACCGTGGGGGTGGGACGGGGGTTTCCCTAGTCCAGCGAATCAGTGGCGCAGTGTTCATCCGCCTCAATCGCCGCCCCGGCTCCCGTCCGAGCAGTCACCAAACATGGAGGGCCAGAAAGGCAATTCCCCGATGGAGTTAGTTCTTCAATCGGTCGCTTCACCTAGACTCTGCGCCATTCCTGTCCAGATGCCTCGCTCCAGCTCGACGTCCGAGGCAAGTGGCTCAGCCAGCCGTGCCCAGCGAACGCATGCCATGCCTGGCTGGCAGACCTTGTGCCCCCTGGCCCTGCCTTGAGCCTTATGCGCTTTCAAACTTTCGCACCGCGACCGCTGTCGGCGCCGCCGGACCCGCAGCGCCTCACCGACGGGCAGGTGCTGGTCAACGATCTGCTGCCCCCTGCTGCGGGACTCCGGACGCGCCTGGTGCAGGAGGCCGATGGAGGGGCGACCTGGCTGGTGCGTGAAGCCGCGTTTTCCAACGAAAGTGCGTGCCACCGGCTTCAGCGGGAAGCCCAACAGGCGGCAGCCTGCCCTGTTGCGACAGGCGTGCTGCCACAGTCGCCGCTCTGGTCCGCCGATCGCATGCTCCTGGTCCATCGCGCCAGCCCCGGACTCACCACCTTCAAGCGCCTGGGGCACAGCGGCGTGAGCGTGCCGACCTTTGTGGCGCTGTGCCTGGGGGCCGTGGAAGCTGTCCAATCCCTGCACGCTGCCGGACAACTCCACGGCGATCTGCGGACCGAGTACTTTGTTGTGGACGATCAGCAGCAAGTCTCGCTGGTGGCCGCCATCGGGGGCAGTGGTGACCGGCAGGCATTGACCGACAAGGGCGCGCTGCCCTTCCAGGCGCCTGAACTTGATGGGGGCTCGGCAGGCCGACCCACGGTGGCGACTGAACTGTATGCGCTGGGGGTGTGCCTGTTCGAGCTGCTCACCGGCCGCATGCCACTTTCCGCGCAAACGCCCGCGGAATGGGCCCATGCGCATGCGGCGGCCGCTCCGGTCCAGGCGAGCCGACTGCGCCAGGACGTGCCGCAGGCCGTGAGTGCCGTGCTGGAGATGCTGCTGCGCAAGGACCCGGCCGCCCGGTATCGCGATGCCGGGGCGCTGCGGGATGATTTGCAGGACCTGAGTGAAGCGCTCCGTGCTTCCGACCGTCTGGAGGGCTTTGATGCCCGCCGCTCCCGGCAACGGCTGGCAAGGCGTGCCTCCACGCTGTTTGGCCGGCAGCAGCAGCAGG
This sequence comes from Roseateles sp. SL47, assembly GCF_026625885.1. Taxonomy (NCBI): domain Bacteria; kingdom Pseudomonadati; phylum Pseudomonadota; class Betaproteobacteria; order Burkholderiales; family Sphaerotilaceae; genus Roseateles; species Roseateles sp. SL47. The sequence goes on from NZ_CP113068.1 coordinate 2,227,190, forward strand.
ATGCGCTGGCGGCGGCATTGCATCGTGTGGCCTCCACCTCAGACAGTGAAATCGTGCTGATTGAAGGCGGCGCAGGGGGCGGCAAATCGGCCATCGCGCATTGGCTGTTGCAAGGTGCCAAGGCGGCAGGCGCGATGATCGCCGTGGGCAAATGTGATCAGCAGCAACTGGAGATTCCGTTTTCTCCCGTGAGCCAGATCCTCGAAAGCCTGACCTCGCAGTTGCTCGGCGCCGAGCAGCAGCAACTGGAGGCCGTGCGCGCGCGCTGGTTGTCGTTTTTGCATGGACAAGGCCAGGCGGTGGTGGAGCTGGTGCCGACCATTGCGCATGTGCTGGGCCCGAGCCCGGGACTGGCCAATGTCGCCGCCGCGCAAGCCCGGGCGCGCATGGAGCATGCGCTGCTGCAGTCGCTGCGGGCCTTCGCCAGTCCCGATCAGCCCCTGGTGTTGCTGATGGACGACCTTCAATGGGCGGACGAAGCCACTGCCGGTCTGCTGGAAGCCTTTGTCCAGCAGCCTCCACCGGGTGTGCTTTTGCTGTGTGCGTACCGGGACGGTGGGGCCGAAGGCGCCCGTGCCAGGGCGCTGATTGGAAGGATCGTCCGCGCACGTCATGCCAGCCGGGCCAAGGCCGTCGCGGTCACCGAACTGTCGGTGCCTCCGTTGGACGAGGGCGAGATGGCCCAGATGCTGCAGGAGGTCCTGGGGCCGGGCGGCACCGCCGACCTGGAGGGGCTGGCCCGTGCCGTGCAGGCGCGAACGGGGGGCAATCCCTACTTCGCCCTGCAATGGGTCAAGAGCCTGATGGATGACGAGGTACTGGTCTTTGACCGCCACAGCGCCACCTGGCGCTGCGATCTGGCTGCGCTGCACAGGGCCGATTACAGCGACACCGTGCTGGACCTGATGGTGAGCCGTCTGGCCCGCCTGCCCGCGCAGACGATGGAGGTGGCGCAGCATCTCGCCAGTGTCGGCATCGCCTGCGAAGCGGGCCTCCTTGCGAGACTGGCGGGGCTGACCCCACAGGCTTTGGAGGCCGTGCTGCAGCCCGCCGTCGATGCGGGCTTGATCATGCAGAGGGGACGCAGCATCGCCTTCGAGCATGACCGGGTTCTCGAGTCCGCCTATTCGTTCATCGATCCGCGCCAGGCGCCGCAACGCCATGCGCGTGTTGCGGACGCGATGCTGGCACATTGGCAGGCCGATCGGGGCCATCATGCCTTTGAGATCTGCAATCAGATCGAGCGTTCCACCGGCCATGAACCCTCGCCGGCACAGCGCGATGCCTTTGTGTCCATCCTCCTGCAGGCGGGGCTGCGTGCCAAGCAGGCCTCCGCCTGGACCCAGGCGTCCAACTTCATTGACCGGGCCCTTGGCTTGGTGGAAGAGCGCCTGTGGACCGAGCAGCCCGAGGTGGCGTTTGGTGTGCATGCGCTGCACTGCGACATCCTGCTGGCGGCGGCGCAGCTGGAGCAGGCGGAGCTGCAGATTCGTCATCTGCTGAGCCGGGACCTGGAGGCGCTTCAGAAGGCCAATGTCCATCGTCTGCAGGCGGTGCTCTTCACCATCCATTCGGACTATGAGTCGGCCATTGATGCCGCTCTTCGCGGTCTGCATCTGCTGGATGTTCCGCTGTACCGGCATCCCAGCGACGAGGACATGCGAGCCACCTATCTCGCCACGCTCGCCTTGATTGGCGGCAGCGATGGCATCGCCGCGCTGGGCACGCTTCCCACCACCGATGATCCACGCATGCGGGCCGTGATGAGCCTGCTGGCCACCCTGCTGGCCTCGGCCTTCATCTCGGACGGGATCAGCTTCCAGCATCTGGCCAAGATGGTCGAGCTGACCGCACTCCACGGCGCCACGCCGGAGTCGCCGCATGGCTTTGCATGGTTTGGTGTCTTCTGCTCCATCCACTATGAGGCCTATGAGGACGCGCTGGCATTTGGACAGGCCGCGCTGGCGCTGATCGAACGCCACGGCTACGAAGCGGAACGAATTTCGACCCTGGTGGCCCTGGATCAGTCCTCCGCCTGGACACGACCCATGGATGTGGCGCTGTCGCATGTGCAGCAGGCGGTCCGGCTGGGGCTGGCCTCTGGCGATGCGGCGATGGCCTGCTACGCCTACAACCATATCGTTTCGGACCTGCTGATCATGGGGTGGCCGCTCTCGCTGGTGCAGGAGGAATTGCATAAAGGCATCGCGCTCACCCGCACAATGAAGTACCGCGACATTGAGCTGCTGCTGCTGTCTCAGCAGCAGTATGTGGACACGGTCACTGCGGTTCAGCCCGACATTCAAACCTTGCGTGACGGCACCCGGCTGCGTATTGAAGAGGCACGATCCCTGCCAACGCAGTTCTGGACCTGGCTGTATGGCGGCATGGGCCTGTTCCAGCTGGGGTCGTATGACGAGGCCGTGGCGCATCTGCGGGAAGCCGAGCGCCTGGCGTGGTCCGCCCGCGGCCACGTGAACATCATGGACGCGCATCTCTACCTGTGTCTGTCGCTGGCACGGGGCAGCGAAGTGGCGCAGAACCCGGCCGCCATCATCCGCACATTGCAGGACCGCCTGACCTTATGGACAAGACTGGCGCAGACCAATCCTCACAGCTTCCAGAACAAGCGGCAGTTGCTCGGGGCGGAACTGTTGCGACTGCAAGGCCGCCCGCTGGAGGCCATCGCCGGGTTCGAACAGTCCGCAAGAACGGCCATGGCGTCTGGATTCCTTCACGAGCAGGCCCTGGCGCTTCAGTATGCCGGGGAGCTCTGCCTGGCGCATGGGCTGAGGCAACCGGGCCTGACCTACGTCCGCGCGGCGCGTGAGCGGTATCGGGAGTGGGGCGCCTCTGGTTGTGAGCAGCGCACGACGGTGGCGCTGGCGGCAGCAGATGGGAGCGACGCTGCTGATGACAGTCGGGAGCTTGATGCTCGAAGAGATCCGGGCCAGGCGGCCTGGGAACTGGGCGTCAGCGCGGGCCATGCGCTGTCCGGCGAAGCCGTCATCGGGCCCTTGCTCCAGACGCTCATGACCCATTTGATGGTGCATGCTGGTGCCACCTATGGCGCGCTGTTGCTGCTGGAAGGCGAGCAGTTCGAGGTGGTCGCATCGGCCCGCGTGGTGGACGGGCAGGTGCAGGTGCTGCAGTGCCAGGCGATGCCGGATGAGCAGGCGATTCCTCCCAGCATGCTCAACAGCGTTGCTCGCACCCGTCAGCCCCTGGTGCTGAATGATGGGGTGACGATGCCTTTCTCCATCACTGCAGAACCGCCGAGTGGGCGCCTGCGCTCGGCGCTGTGCATGCCGCTGCTGCGCGGGGACGTGCTGGATGGGGTCATCTATTTCGAGAACGGTCTGGCTGCGGGTGTCTTTCATGAACAGCGGACCGCGCGGGTGGCCTTGATGCTGCCGCAGGTGGCCATTGCGCTGAAGTCGGCGCGCCTCTACGAGCAACTCATTCGGGAAAGTGATCGCCGGCTGCAGGCGGAACTGGGGCTTCGCAGTGCCCAGACGGAGCTGGTGAAGGCTTCTCACATGACCGTGCTGGCCAATCTCGCGGCTTCCATCGCCCACGAAGTCAATCAGCCCCTGGCGTCCATCGTGACCCACGCCGATGCCAGCCTTCGTTGGCTGAATCGGCCAGTCCCCAATATCCAAGAGGTCACGGCCGGTCTGGCGGGCATCCGCAACGACGGATTGCGGGCGGCGGAGGTCATCCGGGCGGTCAAGGCCTTGGCCCGGCAGGCGCCTTCAAGGTATGAGCCGTTGGTGGTGGACGAGGTGCTGCGGGATGTCGTGGGGCTGCTGTCCGCCGACCTGGCCGACCGGCAGATCCGGGTCGTGATGAAGGTCGGAGCCGCACAGCCCGTGGCGGCCGACCGGGCGCAATTGCAGCAGGTGGCCCTGAACCTGGTGACCAACGCCATGGACGCCATGGCCGAGGTGCCGGTCCCGCAACGCGAACTTCGCATCTCCAGTGGGGCCAATGACCAGCAGGTGACGGTGCTGGTTGAAGATGGCGGTTCGGGGATTGATGCCGCGCTGATGGAAAAAATCTTCGATCCGTTCTTCACCACCAAGGCCGAGGGCATGGGCATGGGGCTGGCCATCTGCCGAAGCATCGTGCAAGCCCACGGCGGGCAGCTCTTTGCCGCGCCCGGGGCCTCCGGGGGAACGGTCATGACGTGGCAGATGCCGGTGGACGGGAGTTCCCTCAAGGGCCCGTACCCCCGGGAGGAGAAATAGCATGGTGGTGACGGTGACCTCCTTTGAGGACAGCACCGTGGTGGTGGTGGATGATGACGAACAGGTCCGTCTGGCGCTGAGCAGTCTGTTCCGGTCGCTGGGGGCTGAGGTGATGGCCTTGGCGTCGGCGTCCGAGTTGCAGCAATACCGCTTCCCTGACCGTCCCTGCTGCGTCATTCTGGACGTCCGGCTTCGTGGTGCCAGCGGCTTGGACGCTCAGGCCCTGCTGGTGGAGCGCGGCAATCCGGTGCCGGTCATCTTCATCACCGGCCACGGGGACATTCCCATGACGGTCACCGCCATGAAGGCGGGTGCCGAGCACTTCCTGGCCAAACCATTCCGGGAGCAGGAACTGCTGGACGCGGTGAACGCCGCGCTGAACAAGGACGCATCACGTCGGGCGCGGGAGCGCCAGGCCGCCGCAGTGCGGACCCGTTATGACAGCCTCACGCCTCGGGAGCGCGAGGTCATGGCCCTGGTGTCGGCGGGCTGCCTGAACAAGCAGATTGCCGATCAGCTCGACATCAGCGAGATCACCGTCAAGATTCACCGGGCGCAGGTCATGCGCAAGATGGAGGCGGATTCGCTGGCGATGCTGGTGGTGCAGGCGCAGCAGTTGGGGATCTGCCCAATTCAGCTCTGAGGAGCCCCGGTGGGCCGAGGTTCCGCGCCGGGTTCAATAGTGCCTTGGTATAGCTGTCAGCCGCCGCGATTGCGCCTAGAGTTGCATCCACCAGTCCTCTTGCTTGGAGGAGTGCGGACGGCGTGAGCCGCTGGACGGAACCCATCAAGAGCTGAATCGGCAGCACCAGGAGACGCCATTTTGAAACGCGAACGGGTCGTTGCCGTTGTGGATGACGATGACTCCATCCGGGCCTCCCTGAGCAGCCTGCTGAAGTCGTACGACATGGATGTTGAACTGTTCTCCAGTGGCGAAGCGCTGTTGAACCATGCGACGCTCGAAGACGTTGGCTGCCTGTTGGCGGATGTGGTGATGCCGGGCCTGGACGGGTTCCAGCTGTGCCGGGAATTGCGGGCACGGGGCTATACCTTCCCGGTCATCTTCATGACGGCCCACAAGCGTGAAGGTTATGCCGAGATGGCGGCGGCCTTGGGCGCCTTGCGCCTGCTCAACAAGCCCTTCAGCACCACCGACATGATGCGCTGCATTGCTGAAGCGCTGGGCCACTCACCCCGTCCCTGAGGCAGCCAGACGACCGAAGGCCCGCCGGGCGCACCCCGCGGGCCTTCGGTCATGTGGGGTGGGGCTCGGGGCGTCTGAACTCAGGAGGCGGTGGCGCGATCGGCGATCAGCCCGCGCTGCTGCGCGATATTGGCCGCTTCCGTGCGAGTGTTCGCATTCAGCTTGCCGAGAATGGCTTTCATATGGGCCTTGACCGTGCCCTCGGAAATATCGAGCTTGTTGGCGACCCCCTTGTTGCTGTGGCCCCGTGCCACCAGACACAACACGTCGAGTTCGCGGCAGGTCAGGGTGGACCGCCCCATGCTCGACGCGATGTGTGCCGCCGCCATCTGGCTCAAATAACGGGATCCCCGCGCCAGTTGGCGAACGCCGGACAGCAACTCACCGACATCACATCCCAGCTCCAGATAACCATCCACACCGGCTTCCAGCGCGGAGCGGACGTCATGCTCCCGGTCATTGGGGGTGACCACCAGCACCTTCACCGCCGGGCGGGCTGATGCCTGCTGGGGTTGATGGCGCCGCTGCGCTTCACGTCGGGCGGCCAGCGTCAGGGCCTGGGCATAGTCCGCCACCACCACCTGTGGGCTGCTGGGGGCGGCCTTCTCCTCTGCAGGTTCCTGCACCACCTCCATGTCCACCTGCTGCGACAGCACCGTCGTCAGCCCGGCGGCGACCAACGGGTCCACATAGCTCACGCGCACCTGGATGCGCTGGGATGACCAGTTCAGCATGGTTGCTGCTCCATTCCTCGTCCTATTCGTGCCACGTTGTCCGTCATGGCTGACGGTTCCTTGTTGGAAGGGCCCTGGCCTCGGGTGGCACCCCCGGCAGGACACCTTGCTCGCTTCAGGTGACAGTGCTGAAGCGATGGCAAAAGCATAGGAGGGAGGCCGAGGCGCCACCATCATGACTTGGTATGGGCCGCTAACCCTCTTGGGGAACCCGCACACGGGGCCGGATGCGCGATGGAGGGCGCAGAGCGGCCTTGGCCGGGGGGCTGTGTGGCCGAGGTGTTCGACCTGGGCATGAGCCTCCCCCTACCCAGGTATGAAGAGCTGTGGGTGCAGGAGGGGAGGGGGCGTTCACCCGTGCCTGGCGGATGCGCCCGTTGGGCTTCTCAGGCTCAACACCACGCAACGGGCCAGTTCAGCGGGCTGGGGTGCCTGCTGATGCCCCTTGCGGGAGATCAGCCCCAGGGTGCGGCTGACGGAGGGGCGCACCAGCGGGATGCCCACGATGTTCTGGGGCGAGGAACCCGCCAAGGCCAGCCGGGGAATGGCGCTGACGCCCAGCCCGGCTTTCACCAGGGCCATGGCGTTGTCCAGCAGCATGCGGTTGCCGCTGCCGGACGCCAGCGAGACAAAGCGCTCCTCCACCAGCTCTTCCCATCCCACTGCACGTTGCCGCGCCAGGCGGTGATGGGCAGGAACCGCCAGCACATAACGCTCATTCACCACGGCGGAGAAGTCGTTGGTGGGATCTTGAGCGCCGAGGAAATTGATGCCGAAGTCGGCGCTGCCGTCGGATACCGCCTGCAGCACCAGCGGGGCACTCTGGTCCAGCAACCGGATGCGGGTGTGCGGATGCCGCGCCGAGAAAGTGGCCAGCACCTGAGGCAGCAGATGGTTGGCCAGGGACGGGATGCAGGCAATCGTCACCACCCCGGTGCGCCGGACGGCTCGCTCACTGACATCCGAGCATGATCGGCGTAAAGAACGCTGGCCCGTGCGGCTGTCGACGTGTTCGCCATGCGCGTTCGCTCACACTTGGCGTTCCCCTGAGATATCAAGATCCGGAGACCTTCTCATGAGCTCATACAGCTCTGTGCCTGGTGTTGCGCCTGGCCCCATCCCCTCCACACCGTCCCGCATGCCCCGGCGTGCGGCTTTGGGCGCCGTCGTGCGGGTCACCAGCGGCAACTTCCTGGAGATGTTCGACTTCTTCCTGTACGGGTTTTACGCGCTCTACATCTCCCAGGCCTTCTTCCCGACGGACAGCGAATACCTGTCGCTGATGCTCACCTTTGTGACCTTTGGCGCCGGCTTCCTGATGCGGCCGCTGGGGGCCATCATCCTGGGCGCCTACATCGACAAGATCGGCCGGCGCAAAGGTCTGATCGTGACGCTGGCCATCATGGCCTGCGGCACGGTGCTGATTGCATTCACCCCGTCCTATGCGTCCATTGGTGTGCTGGCGCCGGTGCTGGTGCTCACGGGCCGTCTGCTGCAGGGCTTTTCGGCCGGTGTGGAGCTGGGTGGGGTGTCGGTGTACCTCGCTGAAATGGCCACGCCGGGGCGCAAGGGCTTCTATGTGAGCTGGCAGTCGGCCAGCCAGCAGGCTGCCATCATGGTGGCGGCGGCGCTGGGTTTTGGCATCAGCCAGTGGCTCTCCACCACGCAGATCAGCGAATGGGGATGGCGCATTCCGTTCTTGATCGGGTCGCTCATCCTGCCGTTTGTGTTCCACATCCGCCGCTCGCTGGTGGAGACGGAAGCCTTCCTGGCCCGCAAGCATCATCCGTCGCTGCGGGAGATCATGGCCTCGGTGATGCGCAACTGGGCGCTCATCGGTGCCGGCATGATGCTGGTGGTGATGACCACGGTGTCGTTCTATCTGATCACGGTCTATACGCCCACCTTTGGCAAATCGGTGCTGCACCTGTCGGCCACCAGTGCGTTGATCGTGACCTTCTGCGTGGGCCTGTCCAACTTCATCTGGCTGCCGGTGATGGGCGCGGTGTCGGACCGCATCGGCCGCTGGCCGCTGCTGCTGACCTTCAGTCTGCTGACGCTGCTGACCGCCTATCCGGCCATGTCGTGGCTGGTGAGCGGGCCGACGTTTGAGCGGATGCTGGTGGTGGAGCTGTGGCTGTCCTTCCTCTATGCCAGCTATAACGCGGCGACCATCGTCGCGCTGACCGAGGTGATGCCGCCGGAGGTGCGTACGACCGGGTTCAGTCTGGCCTACAGCCTGGCCACGGCGGTGTTTGGCGGGTTCACCCCGCTGGTGTCCACCTGGTTGATCCAGGCGACCGGTGACAAGGGGGCGCCGGGGATGTGGATGAGCGGCGCCGGCGCCATCGGGCTGATGGCGACCTTCCTGTTGTACCGAGGCATTGTGAAAGCGCGCTAAGCCCAGGAGCGCGGAGCCCAGGCGCGCATCACGGCGTGAGGGCTGGCGCGGATGCAGCCCGCTCAGGGCGACCGTGTTCGCGCTGTCCTTGGACGCCAGAAACTGAATGAAGCGCATCGCCTGGGTGCGGTGCTGGCTGGTGGTCACCACGGCTGCGGCATAGGGGGTGATTTTCTGGATCGCATCCGGAAGCTCACCCACGATGTCGATGCCGGGCACCGGCTGCAACTCGCTGCGTTGCTGGCATCCGAAGGCGGCTTGGCGTTGCGCAACGATCTCGCCGACCGGTGTGGCGGGTATCTGGCGCCCCTTGGCCTTGACCTCGGCCTCGATGCCCAACCGGGCCAGCAACTCATGCTGGATGTATTCACCGCTGGCGCTGTCGGACCAGGCCACGCTGGGGGCGCGCAGGAAGGCCTGACGCACCTGGTCGGGTGTGCTCAGGTCCGGTTTGGGATCGCCAGCCGGGACGGCGCAGGCGATGTAGGAATCGGCCAGAACGACCTTGGTGCTGGCATCCACCAGTCCATCGGCGATCAAGCGGTCCAGCGCCGGTCCCACCATGATCACCACGTCGATCGGTTCTTTGCGGGCCAGCCGTGCGGGAATGGCTTGCGCCGTCTTCCCCATGGAAGGGCCGAACTGGGTGTCGACCTGGGCGGACGGAAAGCGCTGCTGGTATTGGGCCGACAGGGTCTTGAACGCCTCGGCGAAACCGCCGGAGGAGATGGCGACCAGCCGGTCTGCGGCCCAGGTGGGGGCCGTGGCCAGCAAGGCAGCCGCCACGGTCACGGTGTGAACCCAGCGGGGACGGGAGGGCAGATGCTTGAACTGCATGCAACGACCTTTCAGATGGAGGCCGTGATCTTGGACGTGCGGAACCGATGCGTCTATTGCAACGTTCTTGATGCTTGTTGCGTCAGGTGCAGCAAAATCTTCACTGGGGCTTCAGCTCATAGCTGGTGCTTCGGCCGCCCGCAGCCGTGCGCTGCAGCACCCCGCGATCGATGAGGTCGCTGATGTCGCGAAGTGCGGTGTCTGCAGAGCATTTGGCCAACGCAGCCCATTTGCTGGTGGTGAGTTTTCCCTCGAAGCCGTCCAACAGACGGTTCAGCACCTTGATCTGGCGCTCGTTCAACGCGGCCCCCTGCAGACCCTGCCAGAAGCGGGCCTTGAACAATACCGCGTCCAGCACGCTGAGTGCCTGGCTCAAGGCCTGATCCAGCATGTCGAGGAACCAGCGCAACCATTCGGTCACGTCCAATGAGCCCTTTTGAGTGCGTTCGAGAATGTCGTAATAAGCTTTGCGCTCCCGCTGGATCTGTGCCGACAGGCTGTAGAAGCGCTGAGAACTCCCATCGGCCCGCGCCAGCAGGAGATCACCGACCGCGCGCGCGACGCGGCCATTGCCATCGTCAAATGGGTGGATGGTGACGAACCACAGGTGCCCGAGTCCGGCCCGGATGAGGGCAGGGTCTGCCGGAGCGGGATCATTCAGCCAATTCAGCAGAGCGTCCATGTCGGCATCCAGACGCTCCGCCGGTGGCGCCTCAAAATGCACCCGTTGCCGCCCGATAGGCCCGGACTCCACTTGCATCGGACCCTGCGCATCGTCTCGCCATGCGGCCGTTGTGATCCTGGTGAGTCCCGAATAGCCGGTCGGGAACAGCCCGGCGTGCCAGGCGAACAGGCGCTCCCGGGTGAGCGGGGCCGCGTGGCGGGTGGTTGCGTCCAACACCATGTCCACCACACCTTCCACGTGACGGTCCACGGGCGCCAGGGAGCCGATGTCCACACCGAGACGTCGCGCGATGGAGGAGCGCACCGAGGCCACGTTGAGGTGTTCGCCTTCGATTTCGCTGGTCTTGAGCACGTCATCGGTGAGCGCTGCGAGGCTCGCCTCATCTTGCAGGCTCATGCCGACATCCGCCATGCGGCCCAGCAGCAGGCCTTGGGCACGGCTCACCTGCGCCATGGGTTGAGCGAGTGCAGACAGGTCGTATCGCCATTGCGGCCACACCGGCGCCTGCCAGATGTATAGATATTCACCGCTATTCATGCGGTGATTGTGGGCCGTATTCGCCGCAGCGGCAAGTTATTCGACGCGAAATATGCGGTGAATAGGAGGTTGATTCACCGCAGGCGGTGGATCCGGCGCACTGCGGCACTGGGCGTTCATCCGCTGGCGCGGCGTCTGGCCGGTCAGGGGCAGCGGCTCAAAAGAAAAAAGCCGCGTCGGTGCGCGGCTTGATCAGGGGCTTCAACTGCTACGGCCTGCCCTGATGTCAGGGAAGGGCCGTGCACCGCTCAGACGTTGACGGCGCGCACCGCGCAGCCCATCCCTACAGGTCTCCGATGCATGCGGTTAAGGACGGAGTCTCTGGGAGTACGTTGCCGGGCCGTCTGGACTAGGTCGTTCGGAGTCGGGCCGCCAGCGCCTGAGTCGCGCGCAATGGACGCAAGTGAAATTCGGGTTGCCAACGTGGGCCGCGTAACTCAATGGCGAAAGGGTGTTTGGCGAGCGCTCTACTGATAGACTTGAAACGATCCTCAACGACTTTCACCAATGCAGGCAGAGCACCATCGACATGAGCATTGAGCCTTGGGTTACTGCCGAAGACGTTGCCCAGCACCTGGGTGTTGCCAAGGACACCGTTTATCGCTGGAGGGAACGCAAGGGGCTTCCCGCGCATCGTGTCGGACGGCTGTGGAAATTTCAGCTGTCCGAAGTGGATCAGTGGGTCCGAGCGGGAGGTGCCGATGAAGAATCGGGCAATGGGAGCGAGCAAAAATGAATCCAGCAGGGGAAGGTGACGCGTGAGCTTGGAAGGGCAACTCCTTGACCAAAAGTCCTTGCGGGCCGTGACTGGCAAGACGGCGGACTGGAACGAAATCGCTAAGGATTGCATTGCCTTTGCCAATGCAACCGGTGGCCGCCTGCTGCTGGGGATCGAGGATGGCCAGAGCGAGCCTCCCGCCGATCAGCGTGTCCCTCCAGACCTGCCAGACACACTACGTCGCAAGCTGGCGGAGCGCACCGTTAACGTGACGGTGCTGCCGGATGTCACCATCGCCCCGAATGGCGGCCAATACATCGAATTGCGAATTCCGCGCGCCATGGCTGTTGCGTCTACCACGGACGGCCGCTATTTCTTGCGCGTGGCCGATCAAAGCAAGCCCGTGACGGGTGATGACGTGATGCGCCTCGCCAGTGAGCGTTCCGCATTACCGTGGGAAACGCAAATCACCTTGCAAGTTTCACGTGCTGAGATCGATGTCGCCAAACGCGACAAGCTGCTTGCAGCCTTGCGTGCATCGGATCGCGTCAAGCCTTCTGTGAAGGAGAAGTCTGACGACGAGTTGCTCGATCACTATCAGCTCGCACAAGGAGCGAACCTCACCAATCTGGGCGTGCTCAGTCTCGGTCGCCAGCATCATCGCGCGCAACTGACCACCGCTCCGGTCATCCAGTTCATCAAGTACGACGAGCACGGGCAGAAGGTCAACAAGCTGGTGTGGGACGACCACACGCAAAGCCCGATGGAGTTGATCGAAGCGGTCTGGCAGGAGGTGCCAGACTTCCGCGAGCGCTACGAGCTGCCCGATGGCCTGTACCGTCAGAACGTGCCTGCCTTTGATGAAATCGTGGTGCGCGAGTTATTGGTCAACGCATTGGTACATCGTCCCTACACCCAGCGCGGTGACATCTTTTTGAACCTGCATCCAGACCGGCTGGAAGTGGTCAACCCTGGACCGCTACCGCTGGGCGTCTCGCCGCAGAACGTGCTCCACACTACGGTACGCCGTAACGAACACCTGGCACGCCTGTTCCATGACTTGAAACTGATGGAGCGGGAAGGCAGCGGCTTCGACAAGATCTTCGAGGTGCTGCTCTCACAGGGCCGCCCGGCTCCCGAGTTGATCGAGACCCACGACCGTGTGCAGGTGACAGTGCGCCGCCGCATCCTCAAGCCCGAGGTCATCGACTTCATTGCGAAAGCAGATCAGACCTATCAGCTCACGCAGCGCGAGCGGATCGCGTTGGGCCTATTGGCGCAACATGATGCGCTGACGGCACGCGAGCTGGCAACGTCGCTTGAGCTGCCATCGGTTGAAGCACTGCAACCCTGGCTCAAACGCCTGCTGGATTGGCAGTTGGTGCAAAGCGCCGGGCGTACCCAGGCAACACGTTACTTTGTTGACCCCAGCTTGCTGCGCAGCCTCCAGTTCACCGGCGAGACCACCCTCAAACGCATTGAGCCACACCGCCTGGCCGCGCTGGTTTTGGAAGACCTGCAGCGCTACCCCAGGTCGGCCATCAGCGACATCCACCAGCGAATCGGCGGCGAAATCCATCCCAAGCAAGTCAAGCGGGCACTGGAAGAGCTGATCGAGCGCGGGGAAGTCCGGTTTGAGGGCAACAACCGCTGGCGGCGGTACTGGGCGGTGGCATGAACAGCCTATCGGACAACCTGCGTTCTATCGTCGATAGATGGGTGATAGGAGCTGGGCGATACGTCGGCAACCGCCTGAAGAAACAAGGATTTCTATCGACCCAAGGTGAAGAGAGCCAGGAGATAGAACGGACGTTCGACAGCAAGACGAGCCCGTGATTAACCTTGTTGGGCGCCTAGCGTTGCCAAGAAGAGAAGGGGAGCAGGTCCTAAGACGCTGCTCCCCTTCTGCTTTAACTCGCCTCCACGCAACGCACCATCACGGCGGGTGGGGGTAGTCATGTCCATACCCCGTGAGGACGGGGTACGTGTCCATAGGTGCTTAGGTCGGAGTAAACAGGAAGTTCAACACATCCCCATCCTTCACCACATATTCCTTGCCTTCCGCGCGCATCTTGCCCGCGTCCTTGGCGCCTTGTTCACCCTTGAACTGGATGAAGTCGTCGAAGGCAATCGTCTGGGCGCGGATGAAGCCGCGCTCGAAGTCGGTGTGGATGACACCCGCCGCCTGCGGGGCGGTGTCGCCGATGCGGATGGTCCAGGCGCGCACTTCCTTCACACCGGCGGTGAAGTAGGTCTGCAGGCCCAGCAGCTTGAAGCCGGCGCGGATCAGGCGGTTCAGGCCCGGTTCGTCCTGGCCCATTTCGGCCAGGAACAGCGCACGGTCCTCGTCTTCCATTTCCGACAGTTCGGCTTCGGTCTTGGCGCAGATGGCCACCACCGGGGCGTTCTGGGAGGCCGCGTATTCCTTCAGGCGGTCCAGGAACGGGTTGTTCTCAAAGCCGTCTTCAGCCACGTTGCCCACGAACATCGCCGGCTTGGCGGTGATCAGGCACAAGGGCTTCAGGATGACCAGCTCTTCCTTGCTGAAATCAATGCCGCGCACCGGCTTGGCTTCGTTCAGCGCGGCCTGGCACTTCTCCAGCACCTTCACCAGGGCCGCTGCTTCCTTGTCATTGCCGGAGCGGGCGGCCTTGTTGTAGCGATGCAGGCTCTTTTCCACCGTGCCCAGGTCGGCCAGGCAGAGTTCGGTCTGGATCACCTCGATGTCCGAGATCGGGTCCACCTTGCCATTGACGTGGATGACGTTGGGGTCTTCAAAGCAACGCACCACATTCACGATGGCGTCCGTCTCACGGATATGGCTGAGGAACTGGTTGCCCAGGCCTTCACCCTTGGACGCCCCCGCCACCAGGCCGGCGATGTCCACAAATTCGACGATCGCCGGCACGATGCGCTCCGGCTTCACGATCTCCGACAGCTTCTGCAGGCGGGGATCGGGCAGCTCCACCACACCCACATTGGGTTCGATGGTGCAGAAGGGATAGTTCTCGGCGGCGATGCCGGCCTTGGTCAGCGCATTGAACAGAGTGGACTTGCCCACATTGGGCAGGCCCACGATGCCGCATTTGAGGCTCATGGGGGGCTTTCGGAATTGCTTGGAGGCCAGCGGCAACGCGCAGCGGGCAACAGGGCACCAGGCCGGAAGCTTTCCGCCCCTGGTTACCTTCAGATCAACATTTTAATCGGGCCGCGCTGGCACCCCTCAAGCCCCTGCCTACAATCCCGACCATGGAAAAGTTCGACGTCCTGGTGCGCGGCAGTGGCTGCGTCGGCCGCAGTCTGGCCCTGGCGCTGGGCGCCAGAGGCTTCCGTGTCGCCTTGCTGGGCCGCCCGCCCGCCGCAGGCGCCACCGCCGAGGCCGGTTTGGCGACCGGTCTCACGACCGGTTCCACAATGGGCCGCCCAGCTCAGCCGGGCAGCGATGTCCGCACCTATGCGCTGAATGCCCAGTCCGTGCGCTTGCTCAACCGCCTTCGCGTCTGGGACAGCCTCCCGGATGACGCCCGCACCCCCGTCCACGACATGCGGGTGATGGGCGATCACGCGGGGGCCTCCCTGCATTTCAGCGCCTGGGACCAGGGCGTGGGCGAACTTGCCCACATCGTGGACGCCGCAGCACTGGAAGAACAGCTGGATGCGGCGATCCGGTTCGCCCCCCATGTGCAGCGCGTCACGGCGCCCGTGCCGGCCGCGCTGGAGGCCTTGTGCGAAGGGCGGGAGTCCGGCACGGCCCAGACCCAGCACGGTGTCCACTTCGAACGGCATGACTACGGCCATCTGGGCGTGGCCGCCCGGATCGTGGCCAGCCAGCCCCACCAGGGCGTGGCCCTGCAGTGGTTCCGTTCGCCCGATATCCTCGGCCTGCTCCCCTTTGATCGACCGGAAGCCGGCCGCAGCTACGGCATCGTCTGGTCGCTGCCACGTGAGCGTGCCCAGACCCTGCTGGCCGCTGGCAAGGCCGAATTCGAGGCTGCGCTCATGGAAGCCACCGGCGGCCAGGTCGGCGCGCTGACGCTGGCCGGTGAACGCCAGGCCTGGCCCCTGCAACTGGCCCGTGCCGACCGCCTGTGCGGCCCCGGCTGGGTGCTGCTGGGTGATGCCGCCCATCTGGTCCATCCGCTGGCGGGCCAGGGCCTCAACCTGGGGCTGGCCGATGTGGAAACCCTGGTGGAGGTGATCGCCGCCCGCGAATCCTGGCGTGACCTGGGCGACGACAAGTTGCTGCGCCGTTATGCCCGTGCCCGTCTGGCGCCCACCTGGGCCATGGGCGAGCTCACTGACACGCTTCTGCGCGGCTTCGCCAGTCAGGCTCCGGTGATTGCGCGTCTGCGCAATGAGGGCCTGCGGCTGGTGGATCGTGCAGGCCCGATCAAGAAGTGGCTCACCGCCCGAGCCCTCGGCCACTAATGTCAATGCGCCCGGCGGTGCCCGGGACAAAAGGAAGCCATTCCATGAAGTTCTCCGTTTCTTTGCTGGCCTTTGCCCTGGCCTCGGTGGGCTGCACTGCGCAGGCCAATGAAGACACCATCCGCAAAAACCTCGCGGCCTCGCTGCCCAAGGAAATCAAGCTGGATGAGGTCCGCCCGACGCCGATTCCCGGTCTGTGGGAAGTGCGCATCGGCGCCGAGATCCGCTACACCGACGCCAGCGGCCAATACCTGATTGAGGGCGAGATGCTCGACCTCAAGAACCGCCGCAACCTGACGCAGGATCGGATCACCAAAATCACCATGGTGGATTTCTCCAGCCTGCCGCTGAAGGACGCCATCGTCTGGAAAAAGGGGGACGGCAAGCGCCGCATTGCCGTGTTTGCCGACCCGAACTGTGGTTACTGCAAGCGCTTTGAGCAGTCGCTGCAGGCCGTCAACAATGTGACGGTCTACACCTTTGTCATCCCCATTCTCGGGGGGGACTCGCCCGACAAGGCCAAGGCGGCCTGGTGTGCGAAGGACAATACCGCTGCCTGGCGCGACTGGATGGTCAGCGGTGTGACCCTGCCGCGTCCGGATGCCAAGTGCGATGCCAGTGTGATCCAGCGCAATCTGGAGCTCAGCCAGAAGCTGAAGGTCACCGGCACACCAGCCATCGTGTTTGAGGACGGTACCCGCGCGCCGGGCGCCCTGAGCGCCGACCAACTGGAACAGCGCCTGCAGACCCTGAGCAGCGCCAAGTCCTGATCCTCATTTTTTGCGCCCTTTCTTGGGCGATTGACTGCTCCATTTCTTGCTCTTTTGTCCATGAACGAACGCACCGTGGTTCCTGCCAACCCGATTGGCCTGAGGCTGGGTTATGCCGGCCTGTTTCCTTTCCTCCTGGGCGCGGTGCTCGCCTGGCTGGTGCGGGATGACGCGCACTTCTACACCATCCTCGGGCTGACCAATTACGCGGCCGTGGTGGTGTCCTTCCTGGGCGCCATCCATTGGGGGCTGGCCTTTCGCCAGGCGGTGCCGTCGCCCAGCCCCTATGTCTGGGGCGTGGTGCCGTCGCTGATGGCCTGGGTGGCGTCGATGATGCCGCCCAACGCCGGGCTGGTGGTGCATGGCGTGATGTTGATCGTCTGTTATGTCGTCGACCGGCGTCTCTATCCGGCCCTGGGCGCCAGCGCCTGGCTGACGATGCGTTTCCGGCTGAGCGCCATGGCGGCCCTGTGTTGCTTCCTGGCAGCCCAGGCGACCTGACATCGGTGCAAACCCCTGCGCGCAAGAAATAACGCGAGTCACCCTCGCTTCAAATGGGGGCCCCCTGCGGGGCGAACGCCGGGGCCCCCCCCTTAAATAGAGCGACAAACGCCCAAGCCGGTGCTGAAGGCCGCCAAGCCTTGGTAGGCTTGACTCATGATCCATTACCGCATTGCCCTTGCAGATCTCCACGCCCACCGCTTTGAGGTGAGTGTGACCGTGCCAGCGCCAGCGGCGCGTCAGGTGCTGAGCCTGCCCGTCTGGATTCCAGGCAGTTACCTGGTGCGCGAGTTCTCCCGGCATCTGGGGCAGGTCACGGCACGCCAGGGCAGCCGCGACATTGCGGCGCATCAGACCGCCAAGAACCGGTGGGAATTCGATTGCAGCGGCCGCGGTGCCCTGGTGGTGACGTATCCGGTCTACGCCTTTGACACCTCGGTCCGTGCCGCCTTTCTGGATGCACAGCGCGGGTTCTTCAATCCCACCAGCCTGTGCCTGCGGGCACATGGCAAGGAATCGCTGGCCCACCGCATAGAACTGAGCGGCGTGCCGGCGGGATGGGACGTCGCCACCGCCATGCCCTGCGCCGAACCCGGCCTGTGGCAGGCCGCCGATTACGACGAACTGGCCGACCATCCGTTTGAGCTGGGAACCTTCTGGCGCGGTGAGTTCATGGCTGGCGGGGTGCCCCATGAATTCGTGGTGGCCGGCGCGCTGCCGGTGTTTGACGCGGAACGTCTGCTGCGCGATGCCCAACGCATCTGCGAGACGCAGATCGGTTTCTGGCATGGCCCCAAGCCCAAACCACCGATGAGCCGCTATGTCTTCCTGCTCAATTGTGTGGATGACGGTTATGGCGGGCTGGAACACCGGGCCAGCACCGCGCTGATTGCCTCGCGCCGCGACCTGCCGCGCCTGGGTCAGCCGGATCTGAACGAAGGCTATGTGAAGCTCTTGGGCCTGATCAGCCACGAGTATTTCCACACCTGGAACGTCAAGCGGCTGCGCCCGGACGTTTTTGCCCGCTACGACTACGAGCAGGAGAACTACACCCGCCTGCTGTGGTTCTTTGAGGGCTTCACGTCTTACTACGACGACCTGTTCCTGGTGCGCAGCGGCCTCGTGGACGAGGCGCGTTATCTCAAGCTGATCAGCCACACCTTCACCCAGGTGCTGGGCGCGCCGGGGCGCAAGCATCAAAGCGTGGCCCAGTCGAGTTTCGAGGCTTGGACCAAGTACTACCGCCAGGACGAAAACGCTCCCAATGCGCTGGTGAGCTATTACGCCAAGGGCTCGATGGTGGCGCTGGCGCTGGACCTCACGCTGCGCAGCGCAGAACGTGCCAGCTCGCTGGATGAATTGATGCGGGCGTTATGGCGCGAAAGCGCTGGCGGTCCGATCAGCGAAGAGCGCATCTTCAGCCGCGTAGCGGAACTGGGCGGCGAGCCGGTGGCCCACCTGCTGCAGCAGTGGGTGCAGGGCTGCGACGACCTGCCGCTGGCGCCGTTGCTGGAGCGTCTGGGCGTGCGCTGGACCCATGAAAAACCGACCCTGGCCCAGCGCCTGGGGCTGCGGGTGCAGGAATCGGAGGCCGGGCTGATGGTCAAGCAGGTGCTGCTGGAGGGCGCCGGACTGGCGGCCGGCCTCAGCCCTGGTGATGAGATCGTGGCCTGCAATGGCTGGCGCGTGCGCAAGCTGGATGACCTGCTGCTGACGCTGGATCAGCAGCAGCCGCAAGACCTGCAACTGCTGGTCTCGCGGGATCAGCGCATGCTCCCCCTGACCTTGGCCCTGCCGCTGCAGGAGAGCGCCGCCCGTCCGATCTGCCTGGGCGTGTTGGACAAGGCCCCCGCCCGCGCGCAAAGCCTGCGGCGAGCATGGCTGGGCGGCTGAGACCTCGCGGCACCGCCGTACTGGCGGGTTTGACGCTGCTGGTGCTGGTCCTGCACCTGCTGTTGCTGGGCGGGGCCCAGCAGTTCATGGGCCGCTGGCAGCCGGACACGGCGGAGCCGGAGCGGATCCAGGCCGTGTTCGTGCGGGTGCTGCAACCCGCTGCTCCACCGCCGCCCATCCCGGCCACGCCCAAGGGCAACGAAGGTCGGCCAGGCTCGGACCCGGTCAAAGCCAAGCCGGGGCTGACAGCGCCCAAGGGCGAAGGGCCGGACCGCCTGGCGGCGTCCGAGAAACCGGCGCCGGTGAAGCCCGCCGCGGTGGAGACGCTGGCAGGCCCGGTGGAGCTGCAACTGCCGCAGACGCCGGGCGACTACACGCCCGGTGTGGAATGGCCCCTGTCCACCGAGATGCACTATCAGCTCACCGGCAACTTCCGTGGGCCGGTCTATGGTCAGGCCCGGGTTCAGTGGCTGCGGGAAGGCGCGCATTACCAGGTGCATCTGGAGGCGAGCATCGGCCCGTCGTTTGCACCGCTGATGACCCGTCGCCTCAGCAGTGACGGCTTGATCGGCCCCAACGGGTTGATGCCTGCGCGTTTTGACGAGGTCACGGGCGGCCTGGCGGGCGGCAAGCGCAAGACAAGCATGATCTTCGACGACGGAGGCGTGGTGCTGGCCAATGGCCAGCGCGTGCCGCGTGATGACAGCACACAGGACGCGGCCAGCCAGTTTGTGCAGCTCACCTGGATGTTCCTGACGGGGCGGCAGACGGCGCAGCCGGGGTGGCTGGTGCAGTTGCCGCTGGCACTGCCGCGCCGGGTTCACCTCTGGCGCTATGTGGTGCGGGATCAGCTTGAAACCGTACAGACCCCGATGGGGCCCCTGGAGGCTTGGCATGTGGACTCCGACATGCAGGACACCTGGGGAGATATGGAAACGGAGATATGGCTGGCGCCCACGCTGCAGTACCTGCCGGTGCGCATTCGCATCTGGCAGGACCGGAAGAAGAATGGCAGCAGCTACATCGACCTCACGCTGCGCGAGGCGCCACTGCAGGCAATGCCTGCAGCGGCGGGGGCGAGTGGTGCGGCGCCGGCCAGTGCGGCCAGTGCGGCCAGTGCCAGCCCAGCCACCCTATAGTTGCCGCCATCGATCACAAGGGCGGGAATGCACCGCCGACTTCTGGAGACTTGCCCATGACATCCCAGTCCATCACCGACGTGGCCTTCGAGAACATCCTGGTGGAGGTGGTCGGCAGCGGCGACCGCAAGACCGGCCTGATCCGCCTGAACCGGCCCAAGCAGCTCAACGCCCTGAGCGACCCGCTGATGGATGAATTGGGCCGGGCGTTGCTGGCCTTTGATGCGGATGACGGCATCGGCTGCATCGTGCTGACGGGGAGCGAACGGGCCTTTGCCGCCGGTGCGGACATTCCGACCATGGCGCCGCACACCTTCATGAGCGCATTCAAGAGCGGCCTCATCTCGAAGAACTGGGAGACCCTCCTGCAGGTGCGCAAGCCGGTGATTGGCGCCGTGGCGGGATTCGCCCTGGGCGGCGGGTGCGAACTGGCCATGATGTGCGACTTCATCATTGCGGCCGACACGGCGCGCTTTGGGCAGCCAGAGATCAAGCTGGGCATCATTCCTGGCGCTGGTGGCACCCAGCGGCTGCCGCGAGCCGTCAGCAAGAGCAAGGCCATGGACATGCTGCTCACGGCCCGCATGATGGATGCGGCGGAAGCCGAGCGTGCCGGGCTGGTGTCACGGGTGGTGCCTGCGGACCAGTTGATGAGCGAAGCCTTGACGGCCGCCGACACCATCAACGGCTTTAGTGGCCCGTCCACCCTGCTGATCAAGGAACTGGTGAACCTGGCCTACCAGGGCCCCCTGACGGATGGGGTGGCGGTGGAACGTCGTTATTTCCATGCGCTGTTTGGCAGCGAGGATCAGCGGGAGGGCATGGACGCGTTCCTGGCCAAGCGCGCCCCGGCGTTTAAGCACCGCTGATCGCTGCGGGCGGAGGGCGGATCAATCCTTGCGCCTTTTGATAGGGCGCAAGGCGCCCCATCGGGCGATTGTTGACAAAGTGTGAACGGATCTTTCCAGATTGGCTAGTGTTTCCCCTAGGAAGCGACGCCTACAGTTCAGGCCATGGACAACGCATGGAGTGCGGAGTCCGGATCAACACCCGAGAGGAACCGCCATGAACAAGTTTTCCGCCACCGCCCTGATCGCCGCCGCCCTGCTGAGCACCGGCGCCGCCTTTGCCGCTGAACCGGCCGCCAAGACCCGTGCCGAAGTGCTGGCTGAGCTGCAAGCCGCCCGTGAATCCGGCGAAGTGGCCGCCCTGAGCGCCGAGCAGGCCGGTGTGGGCGCGCTGACCAACGGGGTCAATGGTCCGAGCGCCAGCCAGATCGCTGCCAAGAAGGCCGCCGACAAGGCCGCCGTTGCCAAGAAGGGTGCCGCCTCGGAAGGCGTGTCGAGCAAGTAAGCCGCTCGTCGCCTCAATGAAAAAGCCGCTGCGGGCGATGCCCGACAGCGGCTTTTTCTTGGGCGCAGGGCGTTGAGCAGCAATCGCTCAACGCTTTGGCACGCCCTGGGGCGATGGATTACACCCGCTTCAGCGCCGGGAACAGGATGATGTCGCGGATCGACGGGCTGTCGGTGATCAGCATCATCAAACGGTCGATGCCGATGCCGCAGCCGCCGGTGGGTGGCATGCCGTATTCCAGGGCACGGATGAAGTCCGCGTCGTAGAACATGGCTTCCTCGTCACCGGCATCCTTGTTGGCCACCTGGGCCTGGAAGCGGGCGGCCTGATCTTCCGCGTCGTTCAGCTCGGAGAAGCCGTTGGCATATTCGCGGCCAGTGATGAAGAGCTCAAAACGCTCGGTGATGGCCGGATTGCTGTCCGAAGCGCGGGCCAGCGGTGACACTTCCACCGGGTAGTCGATGATGAAGGTGGGTTCCCACAGCTTCTCTTCCACCACCGCTTCAAACATGCCGAATTGCAGCTCGGGCAGGCTCCAGTGCTTGGGCGCCTCTTCCCCATGGTGCTTCAGCTTGTCGCGCAGCACGGCCGCGTCGTCGGCCTCGGCCGCCGTCAGGCCGCCATGCACGATCAGCGAGTCACGCACCGACAGACGGGCAAACGGCTTTTCCAGGTCGACCGGCTTGCCGGCATAGCTCACCAACGCGCTGCCCGTGGCCGCACGGGCCGCATGGCGCAGCACTTCCTCGGTGAAGTCCATCAGTTCATGATGCGTCCAGTAGGCCGCATAGAACTCCATCATCGTGAATTCCGGGTTGTGCCGGACACTGATGCCTTCGTTGCGGAAGTTGCGGTTGATCTCGAACACGCGTTCGAAGCCGCCCACCACCAGCCGCTTCAAATACAGCTCGGGCGCGATGCGCAGGAACATTTCCTGGTCCAGCGCGTTGTGGTGCGTCACGAACGGGCGGGCATTGGCGCCGCCGGGGATGGGGTGCAGCATCGGCGTTTCGACTTCCAGGAAGCCGTTTTCCACCATGAAGCTGCGGATGGACGACACCGCCTTGGAACGCGCCACAAAACGGTCACGGGCCGTGTCGTCGGTGATCAGGTCCACATAGCGCTGACGGTACTTCTGCTCCTGGTCCTGCATGCCGTGGAACTTGTCCGGCAGCGGGCGCAGGCTCTTGGTCAGCAGGCGCAGCGTGGTCACCTTGACCGACAGTTCGCCGGTGCGGGTGCGGAACAGCGTGCCTTCGGCGCCCAGGATGTCGCCCAGGTCCAGATGCTTGAACTGGGTGTAGGCCTCGTCGCCCAACGCGTCCTTGGAGAGGAAGAGCTGGATGCGACCGGTGGCGTCCTGCAGCGTGGCAAAGCTGGCCTTGCCCATGATGCGCTTGAGCATCATGCGGCCGGCCACCGTCACCTGAACGGCCTTGGGCTCCAGGGTGTCATTGGGCTCTTCGCCGAACTCGGACTGCAGCGCCAGCGCACGATGCTGGGGCTTGAAGTCGTTCGGGAAGGCGGCTTTGCCCTCAGCCTTGGCTTTGGCGCGGATGCCGGCCAGTTTCTCGCGGCGCTCCGCGATCAGTTGGTTTTCGTCTTGGGCAGGCTGGGCCTGCACATCGGGCGCGGTGGCCGGGGAGGGGGCGTGGGGCTGGCTCATCATGAACTCGTTGAAGCTGGCGGCATTTTAAGTGGTCATAGGCCCTTAAAATTTGCAGCTTGGCCCGCCAGGCGGCAATTGATCGCCGGTGGCTCCCTGTGACGGGCCTGATCAAGCGTCCTTGGACCTTGGCTCTCGTTCCCGTTGCGCCCCTGCCGCTTGTGTCACTGGTGTGGCGGGCGGCATCCGCATGCTTCGGGCCTGGATCCAGCGTCTTCTCTGCGGTTTTTCGTCGAATTCGCCTTTTATGCCTCAGTTCCCCATCCTGGACCGGAAGATCCGCGTCGCCCTGGTCGGCTGCGGCCGCATCTCCAAGAACCATCTGGAGGCGCTGGGGCGTCACCAGGAGCGGGCGGAGCTGGTCGCGGTGTGCGACAACCGGCCGGAAGCCCTGGCCGCCGCCACCGCCCAGACCGGTGTGGCGGGTTTTGACTCGCTGGAGGCCCTGCTGGCCGGCAGTGACGCCGACCTGATCGTGCTGTCCACACCCAGCGGTCTGCATGCCCAGCAGGCCATCACCGCCGCCCGCGCCGGCCGCCATGTGCTCAGCGAAAAGCCGATGGCGACCAAATTCGAGGAAGGCCAGGCCATGGTGCGCGCCTGCCGCGATGCGGGTGTGAAGCTGTTTGTGGTGAAGCAGAACCGTCTGAATGCCACGGTGCAGCTGGTGAAAAAGGCGCTGGATCAGGGCCGCTTCGGCCGCATCTTCATGAGCACGGTGAATGTGTTCTGGACCCGCCCGCAGAGCTATTACGACGCCGCCCGCTGGCGCGGCCGCTGGGACATGGACGGCGGCGCCTTCATGAACCAGGCCAGCCACTATGTGGACCTGCTGGACTGGCTGGTGGGCCCTGTGGACAACGTGCATGCCTACACCGGCACGCTGGCCCGTGACATCGAGGCCGAGGACACCGGCGTGATGAGCCTGCGCCTGCGCCACGGCGGCCTGGCCAGCATCAACGTCACCATGCTGACCTATCCGCAGAACCTGGAAGGCTCCATCACCATCCTCGGTGAAAAGGGCACCGTCAAGATCGGCGGCACGGCCGTCAACAAGATCGAACACTGGGCCTTTGACACGCCGCATCCGGATGACGAGCTGGTCAAGAACGCCAGCTACGAAACCACCAGCGTCTATGGCTTCGGCCACGCCGCCTATTACGACAACGTCATCCAGACGCTGCGGGGCGAGGCCCATGCCCAGGTGGACGGCTACGAGGGCCTGCGCTCGCTGGAATTGCTGGTGGCCTGCTACCGCAGCGCCCGCGACGGCCAGCGCGTTGGCCTGCCGCTGGTGTTCTGAGCCATGGCATTCTGGACACATGCCTCGGCCGTGGTGGATGACGGCGCGCAGATCGGCGAGAACACCAAGGTCTGGCATTTCAGCCATGTCTGCGCCGGGGCCCGCATCGGCGCGGATTGCTCGCTGGGGCAGGGCGTGTTTGTGGGCAACGATGTGAGCATCGGCCGCAATGTGAAGATCCAGAACAACGTGTCGGTCTATGACGCGGTCACGCTGGAGGACGACGTGTTCTGCGGCCCGTCCATGGTCTTCACCAATGTCTACAACCCCCGCTCGGCCGTGCCGCGCAAGAACGAGTACCGCCGCACGCTGGTCCGGCGCGGCGCCACGCTGGGCGCCAACTGCACCATCGTCTGTGGCGCCACGCTGGGCGAGTATTGCTTTGTGGGCGCGGGTGCAGTCGTCAAAGGGGATGTCCCTGCCCATGCGCTGATGGTGGGTGTCCCGGCCCGCCAGATCGGCTGGATGAGCCGCCATGGCGAAAAACTCGACCTCCCGGTGTCCGGCCACGGCCGTGCCATCTGCCCCGGCAGCGGCGAGGTGTATGAACTCGATGACAAGGGCCTGCATTGGGTGGTGCCCGCGTCCTCCACGGAGCCCCGGGCATGAGCCTTCCCTTCATTGATCTCAAGTCCCAGTACGCGGCCCTCAAGCCCAGCATCGATGCCCGCATCCAGGCGGTGCTGGACCATGGCCAGTTCATCATGGGGCCGGAAGTGCAGGAGCTGGAACAAAAGCTCGCCGCCTATGTCGGGGTGAAGCACTGCATCACTGTGGCCAGTGGCACCGAGGCGCTGCTGATCGCGCTGATGGCGCTGGACCTGCAACCCGGTGACGAAGTCATCACCACCCCGTTCACCTTCGCCGCCACGGCCGAAGTGATCGTGCTGCTGGGCGGGGTACCGGTGTTTGTGGATATCGAGCCGGACAGCTGCAACATCGATGCACGCCTGATCGAAGCCGCCATCACGCCGCGCACCCGGGCCATCATGCCGGTGAGCCTGTATGGCCAGGTGGCCGACATGGATGCCATCAACGAGATCGCCGCCCGGCACGGCGACATCCCGGTGATCGAGGATGCGGCGCAGAGCTTCGGGGCGACCTACCGCAGCAGGCGGACGGATCACGCGACGACGCCGCGCCGCTCCTGCGGCCTCTCCACCTGGGGCGCCACCAGCTTCTTCCCCAGCAAGCCCCTGGGCTGTTATGGGGACGGCGGCGCACTGTTCACCAACAACGACACCCTGGCAAAAGCCGCCCGCGAAATCCGGGTGCACGGCCAGAGCCAGCGCTACACCCATACCCGTGTGGGCGTGGGGGGCCGCATGGACACCCTGCAATGCGCCGTGGTGCTGGGCAAGCTGGAGCGCTTTGACTGGGAAGTGGCGCAGCGCCTGCGCCTGGGTGCGCGCTATCAGCAACTGCTGGCCGACCTGCCGCTGCAAGGCCTGGCGGTGCGCGAGGACCGTGACTGCGTCTGGGCGCAGTTCACCGTGCAGGTGGACCAGCGTGAAGCCGTGGTGGCCGCGCTGAAGGCGGCAGGCATTCCCACCGCCATCCACTATCCCAAGCCCTTGCATCGTCAGGCGGCTTATGCCGACCGCTGCCGGGTGCCGGCTCCATTGCCGCATGCCGAAACCGCCGCCACGCGCGTGATGAGCCTGCCGATGAGCCCGGACCTGACCGAGGCGCAGCAGGACCAGGTGGTGGAGGCCCTGCGCCAGGCCCTGGCCCAGGGCGCCGCCACCGGCTCGGTGACTGCCAGCGCCTCGGCCGCACACAGCGCCGAAGCGGCTGCGGACCGCACCGCCTGAACGCATGCTTCGAGCCACGCTGACCCTGCTGGCCGGCGGCGCCCTGGCGCAGCTGTTGCCGCTGCTGCTGGGGCCGTGGATCACGCGCCTGTATTCGCCGATCGAGTTCGGTCACTTCAGTCTGGTGTGGACGGTGGCCACCAACGTGGCGGTGGTGGGCTGCGCCCGTTATGAATTCGCCCTGCCGCTGGAGAAGGATGGACTGCGGGCCGCTCGGCTGATGGCGCTGTGCCTGCGGGTGCTGCTGGCGGTGACGCTGGTCAGCGCCTGCATCGGCTGGGCGTGGAGCGTCTGGCAGGGCCTGGACCTTGCGGTGTGGCTGGGCCTGGCGGTGCTGGCCGGCGCGTCGGCGCAGGCCCTGACCCTGTGGGCCACCCGCGCCAGCGCCTTTGGTGCGCTGGCCGCCGCGCGGCTGGTGCAGTATGGGGGCGCTGCCGTGCTGCAGGTGGTGCTGGGGCTGGCCGCCTTTGGTGCCGTTGGCCTGCTGCTGGGGCCGATCGTGGCCGGTCTTGCCGCCGCGCTGTGGTTGGCCCGTGTGGCCCGGCCGGTGAATGGCTGGCGCTCGATGTGGCGCCAGGACGGCACCGACCTGTCCGCCATGGCCCGCCGCCACAAGGACTTCCCGCTGCTCAACACGCCCCATGCCTTTGCCGGCGCACTGCAGGACAGCCTGGCGCTGCTGCTGCTGTCCTGCTGGGCCGGCGATGCGGCGGCCGGTTATTGGGCGCTGGCCATGCGGTATCTGAAGGCGCCCGCCAGCCTGGTGGGCGGTGCCTTGTCGCAGACCCTCTACCCGCGCCTGGTGGCCGCTCGCTCCCCGGAGGAGGCCGTGCGACTGGTGCGCCAGGCCATGGCGGCGCTGGCGGCGTTTGCCATTCCGTTGGCGGCCGTGCTGACCGTCTGGGGGCCCTCTCTCTTCTCCTGGGCGTTTGGCGAGCGCTGGCAGGACGCCGGTGAACTGGCGCGCGCGCTGGCGCCGTATGTGGCGGTGCATTTCATTGCCTCGCCGCTGTCGGTGACCACCATGGCCTGGCAGGCCCAGGGCTGGGCCCTGCGCCTGGCGCTGGTGGGTCAACTGGCCTTTGTGCTGGGCATCGGTGTCGGGCTGATGCAGGGCGGCCTGATCGGCGCCGCCTGGGGCGTCTCTGCGACGATGGCCTTGTACTTCGGTTATTACTTCTGGGCGCTGGCGCACTGGAAACACAAGGACGGACTCTTCGCCACATGAAAGCAAGCCTGCGTCGAAGGCTCTGGCAGCCGATCAAGATGCTGATCTCCCGCCTGTGGGGCACCCGCATGGTGGGCGGCTTTGTGCGTGGCGATGGCGTTTATCTGCCCGCCACCCGCATCAGCAACACCAGTGTCGTGTTTGCCCGCGAGCGGCTGGTGATCGGGGACCATGTCTTCATCGGCCACTTCAGCGTGCTGGATGCCACCTACGGGCTGCGCATCGGGGAAGGCTGCCAGATCGGTTTCTTCACCGGCATCTTCACCCACTCCAGCCATGCGGCCATCCGGCTTTATGGCCGCCAATATGTCCACACGCCGGAGAAAAAGGCCTACTTCACCGCACCGGTGGAGATCGGTGACTTCTGCTTCATCGGCGCGCATGCCACGCTGCTGCCGGGCACCCGGCTCGGGCGCGGGTCCATCGTGTCGGCCTACAGCCTGGTCAGCGGGGAGCATCCGGACTTCGCCATCCTTGCGGGCCAACCGGCGAAGGTGGTGGGTGACACCCGCCGCATGGATGAACGCTTGCTGAGAGAGCATCCCGAGCTGCTGCCGTTTTATGAGGACTGGGCCGGTGCGAGCCCCACGGCCCATCCCGCAGGGCCAGCCTCCGTCGACGCGCCTCCTGCAACAAGCGCCCAGCCTGGTGCAACAAGCGCCGAGTCTTCTCTGGTCACGCCTGCCACTCCTCCCGAATCCCCATGAGACTTGTCCTGATCGGCGACGGCGATAGCCCGCATCTGCTCAAGTGGGCCCGTGCCCTGGTGGACCAGGTGGAACTCTGGGCCGCCTCCACCCGCGGCTTTGCGCCGGAATTCAGCTTCCTGATCCCGGAGGACCGTCGGCTGGCCTTGAACACCCACCCGGCTCACGGCGGTGGCAATCTGGCCGTCATCCAGCAACTCCCCAAGCTCGGCCAATGGCTGGCCAAGGTGGATGCGGACTGGCTGCATCCCCACTACCTCACCTCCCACGGCACGCTGGCCTGGGCCGCGCGCAAGGGCTGGCGGCTGCGGGCGCGCATCGTGGGGTCGGCCTGGGGCAGCGACATCCTGGTCACGCCCAACCAGGGCTGGGGTTACCGCTGGCTCACGCGCCAGGTGCTGCAGGCCTGCACGCTGACCACCTCCGATTCCGAGCACATGGCGGCCCGCATGCGTGAGCTGGGCGCGGGGGAGGTGATGACCTTCCCGTTTGGTCTGGAAGCTCTGCCCAAGCAGAACGTGCGCAAGCAGCCGTGGCTGTTCTTTGCGAATCGGGGCCTGGAACCGATCTACCGTCCGCACCGCGTGATCGACGCCTTTGCGGCCATCGCCGCCCAGCGGCCGGAAGCGCAATTGCGGGTGGCCAATGACGGCTCCCTGCGCGAGGCACTGCAGGCGCAGGTCCGCAGCCTCGGGCTGGACGACCGTGTGGAATTCCTGGGCCGGCTTGATGCCGTCTCCCAGGGGCGCCACTATGCCCATGCCCGCTGGTTCCTGAGCCTGCCAGAAAGTGATTCGGTCTCGGTCTCCGTCCTGGAGGCCATGGCCCATGAATGCCTGCCGGTGCTGTCCGACCTGCCTGCCAACCATGAGTTGCTGGGCGAGGGACGGCACGGCCTGATCCTGTCCGACCCGGACGAGCTGACCCGCCTGCCGGCGCGGTTGGCCGCGCTGGCGGACGATGCCCACATCGACGCGATGGGCGCGGCCAACCGGGCCTGGGTGGCGCAAAACGCCCTCTTCGGCCCGGCGGTGAAGCGCTTCGTGGCACGACTCAACGCCCTATGAAGCTCCTGCTGATCAATCATTACGCCGGCTCCCCGAAGCACGGCATGGAATTCCGCCCCTTCTACCTGGCCCGTGAATGGGTGAGGGCGGGGCATCAGGTGCTGATCCTCGGCGCCTCTTACTCCCATGTGCGCAGCCTCCAGCCGGACCCCGGCAGTGCCCAGCTCAGCGGGGTGTCCTACCACTTCTACGACACGCCGCCGTACCAGGGCAATGGCTTGGGCCGGGTCAAGAACATCTGGTCCTTCTGCCGTCAGGTGTGGAAGGACGCGGACATCCTGGCCCGTGAATTCGAGCCCGATGTGGTGATTGCCTCCAGCACCTATCCGATGGATGTGTGGGTGGCGCGCCGCGTGGCCCGCTTGGCCCAGGCCAAGCTGGTGTACGAAGTGCACGACCTCTGGCCGTTGTCACCGATCGAGCTGTCCGGCATGTCGCCCCGGCATCCGTTTGCGATGCTCTGCCAGAAGGCCGAGAACGACGCCTACCGGGATGCGGACGTGGTGGTGTCGATGCTGCCCAAGGTGCATCAGCACATGGCGGCCCATGGGCTGGATTTGAAGAAGCTGCACATCGTGCCCAACGGCATCACGCTGGATGAATGGCAGGGGGATGGTGAACCGCTGGACGCCGCCGTGCAGGCCCATCTGGCCACGCAGCGCGCGGCGGGACGTACGGTGGTGGGTTATGCCGGCTCAATGGGGCAGCCCAATGCGCTGGACGTGCTGCTGGATGCCGCCAAGCTGCTGAAGGACGTACCGCTGGCTTTTGTGCTGGTGGGGGGCGGCCATGAGCGGGAGCGGCTGGAGGCGCGGGTGCGGGACGAAGGGCTGACCCATGTGGCGATGTTCCCTCCGATTCCCAAGGGGCAGATCCCGTCGCTGCTCAAGGGCTTCGACATCGCCTACATCGGATGGCAGCGCACACCCATCTATCGCTTCGGCATCGCGCCCAACAAGCTGATGGACTACATGATGGCCCAGCGGCCGGTGCTTCATTCGGTGGAGGCGGGTAATGACCCGGTGGCGGAAGCGGGAGCGGGGCTCACCGTGCCGCCGCAGGACGCCCAGGCGGTGGCCCAAGGCCTGCGCCAGCTGGCGTCCCTGCCTGCCTCGCAGCGTGAGATCATGGGCTGCAACGGGCGTGAATTCGTGCTGAAGCACCATACCTACCCGGTGCTGGCGAAGCGGTTCATTGACGCTGTGTCGGGCTGATCGAGGCTTTGCCGGAAATGCCGAGATTGCCGCCACCCACGCCTGTTGTCACGCCACCCTGCACTGCGTACTGACCTCTGACCCAAGCCCAAGCCCAAGCCCAAGCCCAAGCCCAAGCCCAAGCCCAAGCCCACCGCCTCCGCTGCCCCACCAACACGCCACCTTCATCCACCATGCCCCAGGATCACGAACTCCAGGCCATCGCCCAGCGTTATGCCCGGCGCGAGGAGCGGCTGGGCGGGCTTGAGCGCTACAGCCTGCTGCGCCCCGAGGTGTGGCAGATGCTGCATGAACGCCAGGCCATGTTGCTGCGGCTGCTGGCGGCGCGCTCGCAGGCGCTGGGGCCGGTGGCGGATTGGCGGCTCACGGAAGTGGGCTGCGGTGCTGGTGGCAACCTGATGGACATGCTGCGCATCGGCCTGCGGCCGGAGCATCTGACGGGCATCGAGCTGCTGCCGGAGCGTTTTGAGACGGCGCAGGCGATGCTGCCTGCGCAAGTGCGATTGTTGGTCGGCGACGCGTCCCAGGCGCAAGTGGAGCCGGGCAGCCAGCATCTGGTGATGCAGTCCACGGTCTTCTCCTCCATCCTGGACGATGGATTGCAACAACGGCTGGCCGAGGCCATGTGGCGCTGGGTGAAGCCCGGTGGCGCGGTGATCTGGTACGACTTCATCGTCGACAATCCTCGCAACCCCGATGTGCGCGGCGTGCCGGTGCGGCGCATGCGGGCCTTGTTTCCGCAGGGTCGGCCGGTGGTGCGCCGGGTGACCCTGGCGCCTCCGCTGGCCCGCGCCGTGTGCCGCTGGCATCCCTCGCTGTATGGCTGGCTCAACAGCTTGCCGCCGCTGCGCACGCATGTGCTGGCTTTGATCGAAAAACCGGACGGAAGCTGATGACTCCGCGACTGCCCCGCCATTGCCTGCACGCGCTCATCGCGCACTCATCACCCATGCATCACGCACGCATCGCGCATGCATCACGCACGCCGTTCAACAACGTCTTTTGCGCACGCCCTGAGGCGCAGCGCCTCCTCCAGACTTCACCACGCTTTCGACCATGACTGACCAGTTGCCCTTCCTGCCCTTTGCCCTGCCCGAGATTGGCGAGGAAGAAATCGCCGAAGTGGTGGACACGCTGCGCAGCGGCTGGGTCACCACCGGCCCGAAGGCCAAGCGCTTTGAGCAGGCGTTTGCCGAGTTCCTCGGCGAGCCGCAGATCGAATGCGTGGCGGTGAACTCGGCCACCGCCGGCCTGCACCTGGCGCTGGAAGCGCTGGGCATCGGCCCGGGGGATGAAGTCATCACCACCACGCACACCTTCACCGCCACCGCCGAGGTGGTGCGATACCTCGGCGCGGATGTCGTGCTGGTGGACATCGACCCGAAGACCCTGAACATCGCCATCGACCAGATCGAGGCGGCCATTACGCCGCGGACCAAGGCCATCATTCCGGTGCACTACGCCGGCTTGGCCGTGGACATGCTGGCGGTGCTGGACATTGCACGCAAGCATGGCCTGAAGGTGGTGGAAGATGCGGCGCATGCGCTGCCCACCACACTGGAGAAGGAACTGATCGGCACCATGGGCAGCAATGCGGCGGTGTTCAGCTTCTATGCCAACAAGACCATGACCACCGGTGAAGGCGGCATGCTGGTGACGCGTGATGCGGAACTCGCCAAACGCGCCCGGGTGATGCGGCTGCACGGCATCAACCGCGACGCCTTTGACCGCTTCACCGCCAAGGTGCCGAGCTGGTATTACGAGATCGTGGCCCCGGGTTTCAAGTACAACATGACCGACATTGCGGCGGCGCTGGGCCTGCATCAGCTCAAGCGTCTGCCGGCCTTCCAGCAGCGGCGTGAGCAGATTGCGCAGCGTTACTTCGAGGCACTGTCGGACCTGCCGCTGATCCTGCCGCCGCAGCCGATTGAAGGCGATACACACAGCTGGCATCTGTATGTGCTGCGTCTGTCCGACGAGGCCGATGTCAGCCGGGATGAATTCATCGAGCGCATGTTTGCCCTGGGCATCGGCTGCAGCGTGCATTACGTGCCGCTGCACCAGCATCCCTACTGGCGCGAGCGTTATGGGCTGACCGCCGAGATGTTCCCGCAGTCCCAGAAGGCGTATGAGCGCACGGTGACGATTCCGCTGTACACGGCCATGACGGATGCCGATGTGGAGCGGGTGATCGCGGCGGTGCGCCAAAGCCTGGGCGCGGCCTGAGGGCCGATGCGCGGCGGCATCCAGGCAGACTGTGGATTGAGGATTTCTGGCGGCATGGGAAAGCGACTGTTCGACCTGATCTGTTCCGGCATCGGCCTGCTGCTGCTCAGCCCTGTGCTGCTGTTCGTGGCTGTGTGGATCAAACTGGATTCACCGGGCCCGGTGATGTTTCGCCAGGAGCGGGTGGGGCGATTCGGGCGGCCGTTTCTCATCCACAAGTTCCGCACCATGCGGGTGGATGCGCCGGCCCTGGGGCCGCAGATCACCATCGGCGCGGACCCTCGCATCACCCGCAGCGGCCAGTTCCTGCGGGCCAGCAAGCTGGATGAGCTGCCACAGCTGTGGGACGTATTCCGGGGCGCCATGAGCCTGGTGGGGCCACGCCCGGAAGTGCCGCGCTATGTGGCGATGTATCCGGCGGACTTGCGCGAGGTGGTGCTGTCGGTGCGGCCCGGCATCACCGACCCGGCGTCCCTGAGCTTCCGCCACGAAAGTGAATTGCTCGCCCGCGCAGCGGACCCGGAGCGGGAGTATGTGGAAGTGGTGATGCCGGCCAAACTGAAGCTGGCGGCGGACTATGTGCGTCAGGCCAGCCTGCTGAATGATGTGCGGCTGATCTTCGCCACCTTGGGTGTGTTGCGGCGATGACGGGTGGAGCGGAAGGCGCGGGTGAGGTGGTGGCACGCGGACGAATTGCCTATGGGGCATGGGCGACGTTGGGGCCTTCCTCTGGCGCCGTGGCGCTGTGGCGCTGGTCAGTGGGGGCTCGTGAAAGAGAATGCAGACGATGAACTGGTTGTCCCTGGATGCGTTTCTGACGCGCATCCGTCCCTATCGCGAAACCCTGGCCCTGGGCCTGGACATGCTGGCCGTGGCCTTGGCCTGGCAGGCGACCTATCTGTTCCGTCTGGGTTTTGAGCGCTGGTTCAGCGCCCGCCCCGGTTACGACGGCTGGGTGATGCTGGGTGTGGTGGCCGTGTATGGGCTGCTGCTGTGGCTGCTGCAGGTACCCAAGGGCATGTGGCGGTTCTCCGGCTTTGGTGAGGTGAAGCGGCTGGCAGCGGTGTGTGTGACCGCCGGGCTGATCAGCGCGGTGGTGGTGCTGATGGCGCAGCTGACGGCCGTGCCGCGTGCCGTGCTGGCGCTGCATCCGGTTTTCACCTTGATGGCGCTGGCCATGATGCGCATGGGCTACCGGATGCTGTACGAGCACATGCGCAGCCGCATCAGCGGCAGTGCCTTGGAGCAGCGGCGCGCCTTGGTGATGGGGGCGGGTGACGCGGGCCGCTTGCTGGTGGCGGGCATTCAGCATCAGGCTGGCTGGGTGGTGGTGGGGTATCTGGATGACGCGCCTGAGAAGCGTGGTGCCCGCGTGGGGGGGGTGCCGGTGCTGGGCCTGCTGGAAGAAGCACCCCGGTTTGCCGAACTGCATGGCATCACCCACGTGATTGTGGCCATGCCGGCCGCCACCGCCGTGCAGCGTCGGCGCGCGCTGGCGCTGGCAGGCAAGACGGCGCTGCCAGTGCTGACGGTGCCCAGCAGTGAAGAGCTGTTGGCCGGGCGGTCCGTCAATCAGGTGCGGGACATCGAACCGGAAGATCTGCTGGGGCGTGAGCCGGTGCAGTTGGATGAAAGCGGTATCAGTGACTGCATCAGCGGCAAGACGGTGCTGATCACGGGGGCGGGCGGGTCGATCGGATCCGAGCTGTGCCGGCAGGTTGCGCGTTATGGCCCTTCCCGGCTGGTGCTGCTGGAGTTGAGCGAGTTCGCGCTGTATTCCATCGAGCAGGAGCTGAGCGAGAAGTTCCCGCACTTGCCGCTGGTCCGTTTGATCGGTGATGTGAAGGACCTGCCGCATCTGAAGCATGTGATGCTGAAGCAGCGTCCGCAGGTGGTGTTCCATGCCGCGGCCTACAAGCATGTGCCGCTGATGGAAGAAGAGAACGCCTGGGCGGCATTGCGCAACAACACACTGGGGACCTACCACGCGTGTGTGGCGGCGGCGGAAGCGGGCGCCGAGCGCTTTGTGCTGATCAGCACCGACAAGGCAGTGAACCCGACCAACGTGATGGGCGCGACCAAGCGGGCGGCAGAGCTGGTGATCAGCCACATGGCGGCGCAGGCGCACGGCACGAAGTTCATGGCGGTGCGCTTTGGCAATGTGCTGGGGTCCAGCGGCAGCGTGATCCCGAAGTTCAAGGAACAGATCGCGAAGGGCGGGCCGGTGACGGTGACCCACCCGGACATCATCCGCTACTTCATGACGATCCCGGAAGCGGCGCGGCTGGTGCTGCAGGCGGCGGCAATCGGGGAAGGCGGGCAGGTGATGGTGCTGGACATGGGCGACCCGGTGAAGATTGTGGATCTGGCGCGGGACATGATCCGGCTGGCTGGACGCAGCGAGCAGGAGATCGGGATCCAGTTCACCGGGTTGCGGCCGGGGGAAAAGCTCTACGAGGAGTTGATCGCGGATGCGGATACGACGCTGCCGACGAAGGTGTCGCGGGTGAGGATTGCGCGGCTGGGTGATCTGGCGGCGGATGGGGCGGTGGTGCAGTGGGTGCGGGAGGCGGCTGATAGTGAGGAATGGGGGCGGGAGAGGGTGGTGGCGGGGTTGAGGAGGTTTGTGCCGGAGTACAGCGGACCTGCGGTTGGCGGTGTGAAGCGCTGAAGCTTGCAGTTCTGCTGTTGTGGTGTGTTTGTTTGCGACGGAAAATACCGTGAGTTGATGACACAATCACGCGCGCTGTGCAGGCGCCAAATAATGGCCCGCACTTGCCGTGATGAAGAAAAGCTCGGAGAGAGCCGAGTTTGAGGGAGGAATGAATGAACGTATCGTCGGGAGCGGCTACGCCGCCGGTCTTTGCCCGTGGGAACGGGATTGTGTCAAAGGCACGAGCAGTGACCACTGCCGTCGCTGCCTTGGCCTTTGGGGTGTTTCCTCAGTTGAGCCAAGCCGAAGACCCGTATGACTGGTCGACCACCTCAGCTCACGTGGTCACGATGGAGC
The DNA here is from genome assembly GCF_026625885.1 of Roseateles sp. SL47. Lineage (NCBI taxonomy): Bacteria > Pseudomonadati > Pseudomonadota > Betaproteobacteria > Burkholderiales > Sphaerotilaceae > Roseateles > Roseateles sp. SL47. Next base: position 2,262,875 of record NZ_CP113068.1, read on the forward strand.
TGACCTATATGCCGGCAAGCTTGATGTTTGCCATCGACACCAATGTCGGGAGCTGTGGGGCAGGGACCATGCTGACCTGGAAAGGCAGCGGCGCAGACGAAACGGCACGACGAGCCAATATGAATGCCGTGCTAGCAGCGATGTTGGCCGCCAAGGTGTCAGGCACGCCGGTTCGTGTTTTCGGGAAGACCGCCGGGTGTGAGGTGAAGTTCGTTTACTTCGGGTAGTGGTGCGGCGGTGAGTGAGGGAGCTTAGGTGCCAGTGCCGTAGCGCTGCTTGCTGCCCTTTCATCGACTGCCCACCCATATACAGAGTGTGCGCCAGTCAAGCTGACCCAGGTGTGGAGTGATGTGCAAGGTGACTTCTACATTGCCGTCAACAATGGCAGCCTGAATGGTGTCATTCCCTCTACTGCTCATCCGGTGACAGCGAAGTCGGCGATTGCCTTCGAAATGAGCGCCTATACGGACAGCCGGAAGGTGATCATTCGAAATGCGCGGGACGGCATCAGTTGTGACGCACCGGCATGGAATGAAGAGATCAGCGGGATTGGCATGGCGGGTGACTGACCTGCTTGGCCCTTTCCGAGAACAGCTGAGAGCTTCGTCCGATATCAATCTGGAGATTGAAACAACGACCTCACTCATGGATCTGCGGTTTGATGGGGTGCTTGCTTACTCTGTCGCCTGCTGATCGATTGAATCGCCTCGTCTCGCTGGGAGGCATGTACTTTCTTGGCGTCTGTCAAGTCTGGAGACGCCAGAGAGAGGGCATTCCGCGTCAGCCACACACGACTTGAACAACCTATGAAGAAACTCATTGCCTTAGCGCTCGCTTGCGCATCTCTGCCCTTAAGCGCGGAGCCGACGAGCGAAGAAGTGAAGATCGTGACCGTCCGGCCCTACCTCAACGAAGGAGGTGGGCCGGCGGACATCTTTGTTCACACCGATCGCCCCGTGCTCTGCAACACCAACATCTTTGTCATACGCGGTTCATGGGGCGGGGCGAAGGAAGCGACAACGGCTGCGTATGCGGCGCTTCTGACAGGACGGAGCGTGAAGATTGAGATTCATGCGTCTGGATGCGCGAATCCTGGCTGGCAGACGCAAGTGCAATCGATCTATTTGCTGTAACGGACAGATCGATGCAGGCGATTAAAGCGTGCTGCGGATCTGGCTCAATCGCCCAAAGCGGCCGAGGGTGGGTGCTAAGCCGGAGTGAGTCGCCCAATAGAAATGGTTGGGCGAAAATCGCACGCCGCAGCAGTCGGACGATGTGAAAGTCTGCGTTCGCATTGGGATGTGTCGGCTGTCGGTCGAAATGATGCTGTGTGCTGCTGAGAGTAAATTTCCACTCTAGAATGCGCCAGCCTTGAGCAGGTCAAATGCTTGGGCACTGCTTGCGTTTCAAGACACAAAAATACCGAAGATACCGCCGCTCGTCCGAAAACAGAGCATTTTCGGAAGATGTGAACGGGAGGGTTCCAATGCTTCAGCAAATTGGCGCGCTTCGTTGCGCATGGTTCGTGCTTGCCTGCCTTGCAGGTGTGATGGGTAGCTCCTCTGCTTCGGCGCAGACCGGCGTTTCGAATTCCGGCACTGCAAGCCATACACAGCCCATCGTGGTTCCACCCGGAATCGGCGGCATGCAGCCCAACCTCTCGTTGCTCTACGCCGGCGGAGGACTGAACGGACCTGTTGGTCACGGTTGGTCTGTGCAAGGTGTGTCGATGATCACGCGTTGCATGGGAACGCGATCCACTGATGGGCAACCCAGGCCCGTATTGTTCGACAGCGGTGACAAGCTTTGTCTCGATGGTCAGCGGCTCATCCAGACCAATGCCAGTGGAAATCCGCTGCCAATGCCGCAGACGGATGATGCCAAAGGGCTCACATCCGGCACTTGGCGCGAATACCGTACAGAGCGGGACAACTACGCCCGTGTGCGCGCTTATGGGTCTACTTTGGATGACCCAGCCAATGGCCCGCAATACTTCAAGGTGTGGACCAAGGCGGGTCAGATTTACGAATACGGAACACCGCCAGGTTCCACCGACTCCAACACCAAGGCAACCGTCCAGGTGCAGGGGCGAAACACTGTCATGGTCTGGGCGGTGGCTCGCATCAGTGATGTCACCGGCAACTTCATCGACTTTAAGTATGAACAGCGCGATATGGCTTGGGGCAGCGGGCCTGTTGCAGGCTCCCCGACGCTGGGTCGTGAATGGAACGTCCTCGAAATCCAGTACACCGGCAACGGATCGACCCCGCCTACTAACAAGGTGGTGTTCCGCTATAGCGACCGTACTGATGACCGCGCCGAAGCCTACCAGCGAGGTGCAAAAAACCTCAGCATCCGCCGGCTAGATGCGATCGACACCTACGTGAACAGCCCTAATCCGTCAGAGCTCGGCCCGGCAGCCGGTGCCGTTGCTGTACGGCGGGTGCGATTGAATTACGAATTGTCTCCCACGACCCGACGCTCACGTGTCGTGACCATCAAGGAGTGCGCAGACGTCGCTGAAACGCGCTGCCAGCCACCGATGAGATTCAAGTACCACTCGGGTACTGGGGAGACATTTTCGGAGTCAATTTTTTCGCTTGATAATTTTGCCGCACTCCCTCTCATGAAGCGGGATGGGACGATGGGAACGATTGCGCTTGACCTCAATGGCGACGGGCGCACCGATCTGCTTCGCTGGTCCTTTAACGCTGCAGAAAATCGGGCCTATCTGAGCGAGCTCGGCTCGAATGGAACGTTCCGAGAGTCCACAAAGTTCAACCTTACCGGGGAACCATTGTTCTCGGAAGACGAATGCTATGCCTCCATGATGGGGGATTTCAATGGCGATGGCACCCCGGACATTTTTCGCTATGTGGCTCCCCGCAGCAAGAGTGGGGCGGCGTGCAGCACCGCACGCCCGACTACGCTCTTCCTTGGTAACGGAGACGGCAGTTTTACGGCCAAACCCATCAGCGGACTTCCTCAGCTGGAGCGCCGCATCCTTGGTGCTTCTTGCAATGGAGGGACGGTAGAGACCTGTGTCTGGTCCGAAGCTAGCAATTTCTTCTTGTTGGATGTGGACGGCGATGGTCGTCTGGATATTGTTTTGGCGAAGATGCCGGCGAAAGCGTACCGGGCGCCTGCGCCCGTGTGCCCTGCAGGTACTGCATGTACGCGTGTGTTCAAAGGCGACGGGCAGGGCGGCTTCACCGAGATTGCAACCAATGTTGCCTCTCAGATTCTCTACAGCTCGCCACCTGTTGGTTCAGCATTGGGGGAGCCTAGCCATGTCGCTGATGTTGATGGCGATGGCTTGCCAGACCTGACCGGGCTCGGCGAAGTGACCTATGGTTATCCCATCAGCGGCTGGCGCTCGCGTGGTGACGGGAACTTTGATCCGATCACAGTTCCTGCGCCTTGCAAGACTCCCATTGACTTCAACGGCGACGGACGAGCTGACTGCTTGGACACCGGGTTAAACAATACCGCTCCCATCATCCTGCGAGTGTCAGACGGTAGCTCGACGCTTCAGACGGCTGCTGCGTTCAATGTGAGTTCTGCTGACATCAAAGGCACTGGTGTTGGATTCCTGGTCATCGACGTCAATGGTGACGGGCGTGATGACATTCTGCGGTGGAAGGACGATCCAACACAAAACAGGTTGTATGTCAGCAATGGCGATGGGAGCTTCCGCGTTTCGTCCACATTCAACCTGAATGTCGCCGGGAGAAACTTGCGGTCCAGCGACGGTGTGAATGACTTGCTGTTTGGGAACTTTGACGGCAGCGGTGATCTCCAGATCATGCGGATCAAAGACAGCCCAAAGGTCGGACTGAATGCCGGAAACACCATCTATACCCTTTTAGGTTCACATGAGGATCTGCTGACCACCGTCATCGCGCCGTCAGGACAGCGTACCGAGCTCACTTACTATTCACCGGCAGTGGTTGCTGGTTGGCTCGCCGTGAATCCGTACACCTCCGATCGAGGCACTGCCCAAGCGGCTGTATGGCCGTTGGTGGATCTCATTCCTGGTTCCCCGCTGGTGGCAAGCATTGCCAGTGATGCGCAGCCGGGGCTCATGTTCCAGAATACAACCAACTATTACTACCAGGGCATGAAGTCGGCTTTGGATGGCCGTGGCAACTTGGGATTCCGGCGTATGGGCCAGTCGCAGATTGCCCCCAATGGCGAACGGATCACGGTTTGGACGGACTACCGGCTGGATGAGCCGTATTCCGGCGTCGCGTCACGTACGGAGACCTACGGCCCCAGCCAGCTTCTGAGTCGGACGGTCAATATCTATTGCGACACCACGTCCACAACGAATCCAGATGCGGCCACCGAGGCGGCGCCTTGCCTCAGCAGCTCGCCTGTGCGTCGCCCATACATCCGAACCAGTGTGGAATCGGGTTGGGACCTGGACGGAACGCCTCTGTCCACGGTCAAAACGATCAACAGCTACAACAGCTACGGTGACCCCACCCGAATTGAAGTTGTAACCACTGGCGATGTGGGCGGCATTGGGTCGCAGAGCACCACTACGGTGACGGAAAACACCTACTGCGATCCCGACACGTCGGGCTGCCCGAACCGGATCTCGGGTGACGCGTGGATTCTTGGCCGATTGACTCGAGCCAAAGTGACCAACACGGTGCCAAAGCTGGTGGAACTGCTGGGTGCAAGCCCGGGCCGTTCGCCCACAGCTACGGCCACCAGCGGCAGCTCCAGTAGTAGCAGTACGCCGATTGCGCCGGCGGTGTTGATGACCATCCTGCAGACACTGCTGGACGACTGATACACCCAATCGGCACACCAGCAGGTGTGCCGAGCACCACCGACTGCGGCAGAAGACTGCCAAGAAAATGACATGTGAGGGGTCCGGTGTGCCGGACGAGGGAGAGATGTTCATGCGTGCACTCCAGTTCGCAAGGTCTATGCGGCGAAGCGCGTGGCTGACTGCTGTTCTGAGCCTTCTTGCACTTGCCGGGAGCGGCGTGGTGAAGGCCGAGGCTTCCTATAGCTACAGTCGTACCAGCGCGTTTACCTACAAAGCCAATGGGCTTTTAGACAGCGAGACGGTCGAGCCTGATCAGCCCAACCTGTGTGTCACCACGACCTACGTGTATGGTGAGTTCGGCAACAAGACGTCGAGTACGACGTCCGCCTGTGCAGGCGCATCCGCACTGGCGCAGTTTTCGTCGAAAACAACTACGACGGACTATGCAGCCCAGACGGTGACGACCGGTGGGGTGACCGTGTCCGTGCCCCGCGGTGCATTTGCCACCACGGCGAGCAACCCTCTCAATCAGAGTGAACAACGGCGATATGACCCGCGATTTGGCGCCGTTACTCAGTTGACTGGCCCCAATGGGCTTGTGACTAACTGGACCCTTGATGAGTTCGGGCGGAAGGTGCTGGAGTCACGTGCGGATGGGACCAGCACAGCGACCTATTACTGCTGGGTCAAGGTGTACGACCCGGCTTCGGACGCAATGGTTGACGCGACGACGTCAAACAATTCGTCCAACAGTGCGGGTTGCCACAATGGGTCTGCGCCTGTCATCGCCGTGCCCCGGCCGGGAGAGATGCCTTCGACGGCTGTCCGTTATGAGCATGTGGTGGATATGCGCGCTGGGGCTGCCATCGGCGGCTTCTCTCGCGTCTATTTTGATCGCCTGGGTCGAAAGGTCCGTGCTGTGGTCGAGGGATTTGACGGCGACGCCCAGCCCAGCAATGCCCGTCTGGTCGTGCAGGACACAGATTACAACGACTATGGCGCTGCGATTGTTTCGACTCAGCCATACTTCCTGGAAACCGGCTCGTCTACAGCAACTGGAGCCACCTACGGCCTCACTCTGACCGAATACGACGCGCTGGGGCGTGCCACCACCATCTACACGTCCGACCCGACGTCCACTGGGCAGAAGGGCGGTAATGGCGGGGTTATTGATGTCCCGAACCGTGGCACTCGTCAGATGGCGAAGTCGACGGTGGCGTATCGCGGACTGGTCAACATCTCCACGGATGACCAGGGGAACACCCGTACCGAAGAAAAGAACCTGACGGGTCAGGTGGTACGTGTCACGGATGCACTGGGCGCACAAATCGTGCATGAGTACGATGCCTTCGGCAATCTGGTGACCACCAAGGATCCATTGGGCAATCGTGTGGTCGTGGACTATGACGTTCGCGGACGCAAGCTGTCCATCAACGATCCGGACGCTGGAGTTACGGCCTACTGCTATGACGCATTGGGTCAATTGCGTGCGCAGCAGACCTCGGCGATGCGAGGCGGCCACGCCTTGGCCGCTTGCCCAGACTTTGCGCCTACGTCCGTAGCACCGCAGATCGCGGGCTGGACCACGATGGCGTATGACGTGCTGGGACGGATGACCAGCCGTTCGGAAGCGGAATACAGCACATCTTGGACCTTCGACAGTTGCGCGATGGGCATTGGCAAGCTGTGCCAGAGTTCTACAAGCCATGGTGTCACGCGCCAGTTTGTGTATGACTCCCTGGGGCGTCCCGTGAATCAGCGCACGGACATTGCAGGCGACCTGAGCGCGGCGAATGCGACTGCGTTTGACGCCAATGGGCGTGTCCTGACGCAAACGTACCCGACGGGCGTCAAGATCAGGTACCAGTACACCTCCAAGGGCTTCTTGAGTGCCGTGCTGCTGGACACAGCAGTGACCATTGGTGATTCAGTGCTCAGCGCGGGCTCTCCGATCTGGAAGGCCGGAGTCGCGAATGCGTGGGGCAAGGCTGAAACGTCGAGCTACGGCAACGGCGTTGCCAACCGCGCGGCCTACGACCCGGAGACGGGTCGATTGGTGGGTCTCACCGCAGGTAAAGACGGTGGCAATGGCGTGGTCAACCAGCGCTATACCTGGGACAGTCTGGGATGGATGTCCCAGCGAGTTGATGCCATTGGTGACACCGGCACCATCGAGGTGTCTGACGGCTTCAGCTACGACGCCGTGGGGCGGCTGACCGCTTATGCCGTGTCGGGTGGGGGAGGTAGCCGCACCGTCACGTTGCAGTACAACGCCTTGGGCATGTTGTTGTCCAAGAGCGATGTGGGTGGCTATGTATATCCACAACAGGGCGTGGTGAATGGCAGGCCGCATGCGGTTCAGGGCATCCCGAGCCTGGGGGTGAGCTATGGCTACGACCTCAATGGCAATGCGACGCTGGCGACTTCCGGAAAATGGCGAGGGGTAACGTACACCAGCTTCAATATGGTGGACGTTATCACCGGCGCTGATGGCGGAACCAGCCGTTGGAAGTACGACGAGAGCCATCAACGCATCAAGGAAACGAAGGCCAGCCGCGTGACCTGGTACATGCACCCGGACAATGCCGGTGCACTGAGCTTCGAGCGGGAGGTGGCGTCCAACGGTACGCAAAGCAATCGGCATTACCTGAGCGCTGGCGGACAGGTTATTGCGGTCCTGGTGACCAATGGTCAATTGCCAACGCTGGTGGCGGGAACTACCGCGCCGCCGGACGGCCTTGGCTCAGTGAGGGCGTTGAAGCTCGAATACTGGCACAAAGACCACCTGGGCAGCCTGATCGCCACGACAGACCATGTGGGCAACGTGACGGCACGTTATGCCTACGATCCATTCGGCAAGCGTCGGTTCACCAACAGCAGCTATGACGCCAACGGCAGCCTGGTGGTGGATTGGACCACCGACGGTAGCCCTGGGACCGATCGCGGCTTTACGGGACATGAGCACCTGGATGACTTCGGGATCATCCACATGAATGGTCGGCTGTACGACCCGACCATCGCTCGCATGATGCAGCCGGACCCGTTTGTGCAGGAGATGCTGAATCTCCAAAACTACGACCGGTATGGCTACTGTTTCAACAGCCCGTTGATCTGCACCGATCCGACTGGATATTCGTTCCTGTCGAAGGCATGGAAGAGAATTTGGAAGAACCCGATCTTCCGGATGATTGCCGTGATCGTGATCAACTATTACTTGCCGGGTGCGGGTAACTTCCTTGAAGTGCAGATGGGGGTGACCAACGTCATCGCCAATGCCGCGATTTCAGGGTTTGTCAGTGGTGCGGTCATGTCGGGCAACCTGAAGGGCGGGCTGCAGGGTGCCTTCACAGCCGGTGTGTTTGCCGGGGTGGGGAACTTCCTGAGTGGCGTCAACACTTTTGGCGCTAACTTCGCGGACGTTAGAGCTGCTCACCTGATGGAGTTGGGGGTCACAGACACACTGACCAAGGTGGCATTGCACGGTGTGGCAGGCTGCATCACGAGCGCGGCAGGCGGCGGCAAGTGCGGTGACGGGGCACTTAGCGCTGCGTTCTCGGAGTTTGCAACAGCGAAGGGTTTGCAATTCGAGGGACGGATGGGTGTCGTGAGCGCCGCTATGATCGGTGGAACCGCCTCAGTGCTGGGCGGGGGGAAGTTCGCAAATGGAGCAGTTACTGCTGCGGCTGGATACGTCTTTAATTACTGCATGCATGCCACAACGAAATGTGCTCTTGAATGGGGCCTGAATGGAGCAAAGGTCGTTGGTGGTGCAGTTCAAACTGCTGCCGGCGTTAGCCTGTGTACTACCGGTATTCTTTGCTTGGCAGGAGCGCCAACTGCGCTTATTGGCGCGAGCCAAGTGATAGATGGAATCACGTACTTCCGATACGAGAACGTTGACGGATTTAATCCAGTTCAGTCATTCTCGCAGTGGGCATCGGTCGGTCTTGGTGGCACGGAAGCGATGGGGGCTTCTGCCTACCATTTTGCAGAGGTGCTGACTGGCTTCGCGGCGTTGACTGCGCCTGTAACCGCTACGACTGGGTGGACGTCTATGGGCACTAGAAATCCGATGACCAGAAGTTACGGAGATATTAGTTTTGGTTCCACGAGATTTGATGAGGCCGGGAAGGCTGCCTTGACGATAAGTATCGGTTCTGGGGCAGCTAAGACGTATAACGGTTTGCAACCTGAGCCTAGGTAAATGCGAAACGTGACCTTGCCCCCTCTGAAGAGCGTGTATATTGCTGTGGGCTCTTTGGTATTGGCATCGGCACTGTTTTTTGCGTTTGCTGATGGCACTGGATTTTCGATAGGGCATATTGCGTTGCTTTTGCTCGGACTAGGCATGCTTTGTTCGGGTATTGTTGTTGATGAACGCAGGCTTGCCCAGGCATCTTTCTGGTTTATCGTTTTGAATATGGTGTGCGCTGGGGCGTGGATTTTGTATCATTGAATCGGGAATGGTTACTACACGGCGTAGCTCGAGCGCTCCGGACCATGCAACCCCATCTACAACCCTGTCCCTCGTGGTACCTCTTCGACGCTGACGACGCGATGCCTGTGCGCCTGCTCACCGACGCGGGCCACGCTGCCCATGCGCTGAGCGCCACGCCACACGCGCGGCTGGCGGCCCTGGCCGAGGCCATCCACGCCACGGCCTGCCACCTCACCGAGGCCGAGCTGCGCCACGCCGAGCAGTACCTCGCGCTGCAGCGCTGGCGCCGCTGAAACGCAAGGGCTGCTGAAGCCGCCGCCGCAGGACGGCGGGCAGGCCTGGCAGGCGCCGGGCCTGACGCGAAGGCGCACCCGCCCCCAGGCGGGTCGCTGAAGCGCCGGGGGAGCCGGAGCCATCGAGGCGTGGTCCAAGCGCCGGTGCGCCCCCAGGCGCACGATGGTTCCTGGACTGCAGCCGAAGGCGTGAGGTCCGCCGCTGCCGAGCGCAGCGCAGGAAGCGGCGCTGCATTGATGACGGGTGACGATGGGCGTCCAGCCCAGCGAGTGTGCGTGCGGCCCCAGCCGCCTTCAGAGCGCACGTTCGACCGTATGCGTCCGCCGAACACACCTTGACGGCTGCTGTCCGGAATATGGCGCGCATTCCCAGCCCCTGACACCGGGGGTGGGCATCAGCGTCCAGCGGCGAAGAGGCTTCAGCTCGTTGACCAGCGGTGCGGCAGCAGCTCGTCGATCCGGCTTGCCGGGTGCGTCGGCAAGCGATCCAGCACGTCCTTGAAATAGGCATACGGGTCGTGCCCGTTGATGCGGGCCGAGTGCAGCAGGCTCATGATGGCCGCCGCGCGCTTGCCCGCTCGCAGGCTGCCGGCGAAGAGCCAATTCGATCTGCCGATCGCGATCGGGCGGATCTGGTTCTCGACCCAATTGTTGGAGATCGGCACGTCGCCGTCGCCCACGAAGTGCGTGAGTTCCTTCCAGCGCTTCAGGCTGTAGTCGATGGCCTTGATGGTCGCGGAGCCGGGCGGCACCAGCTGCCGCTGTGCGAGCAACCATCGGTGGAACACGGCGAGGATCCGTCGTGACTTGCGCTGCCGGATCCTCTGCCGCTCCTCGCTGGTGAGGCTCTCGGCCTGGCGCTCGATGCGGAACAGGGCTTGGTAGAAGCGCAGCGCTTGCTCGCCGACCTTGCTGCCATGGTTGGCCCACAGCTCATGGAACTTGCGCCGGCTGTGCGCCATGCACTGTGCCGACGTCACGCCCTTGTCGACGCAGGCCGAGTAGCCGCTGAACCCATCGGTGACCAGCGTGCCCTTCCAGGCGTTGGGCGTCTCAAGCTGCAGAAAGTCGCGCACGTTCTCGCCGCTGCGGGTCTCGCTGAACTCGAACACCACCGCCTTGACGGGGTTAGTGCTCGGCGTGCAGTACGACCAGATGTAGGCCTTGTGAGTCTTGCCGTTGCCCGGCTTGAGCATGGCCACCGGCGTCTCGTCAGCATGCAGCACCAGGTGGCGCCGCAGTTCGTCGGCCAGGGCCTGCACCAGCGGCTGCAGCTGCGCGCCACAGGCGCCCACCCACTCCGCCAGCGTCGAGCGGGCGATCACGTGGCCGGCCCGCGCGAACACAGCTTCCTGCCGGTACAGGGGCAAGTGGTCCATGAACTTGGCCACCAGCACGTGGGCCAGCAGGCCGGTGGTCGGGATGCCCTTGTCGATCACGTGGGCCGGCACCGGTGCCTGCACGATGCGCTCGCAGCACTTGCAGACCCACTTGCCACGCGCGTGGCGCTCGACGGTGAACACGCCGGGCTGGTAGTCCTGCTTCTCGGCCACGTCCTCGCCGATGCGCTGCATGGCCTGGCCGCAACCACAGGCCGTATCCGCCGGCTCGTGCGGCACGTCGCGACGCGGCAGGTGGGCGGGAAGCTGGGCGCGCTTGGGGCTTTGCTTCTCGTCGTTCTTGTCGCTCTTCTTGCGGTGGCGCCGCAGCTCGACGTCGAGCTCATGGATGTCGGTGTGCAGCGTCTCTTCCAGCAGGCCACTGCGCAGCCTTGGGCCGGCCCATGAGCCTGGCTGCGGCGATGTCGCGGTCGGAGTCGCCCTGACGCATGCGCAGCAGCGCCTGTCGATAGTGATGCATCTCGAATCTCCGGCGCGCCATCCCTGCTCCCGCGGACAAAAAAGGCCAAGGGTAGAGATGGCCTCGCTCAGTTCGCGACGCCCGTCACCGCGCCTGCTGGCTCCTAGATGCCGATCCGGCACTGGCTCCATTACGCCGATCACGCACTGGCTCCAATATGGCGATCCGCGCCTGGCTCCTACATGCCGATCACGGATTGGCTCCTATATGGCGGTCGGTGACAATACCTCTTTAATGCCCTGCAGCATCCGGCAGCGACTCACAATGAGGTCGTGGATTGGACGGCCGGAATAATGGAGGAAATGATGCCGACTGATCTGGTGGCAACACACCGGCAGATCGTTTTCGCTGATGGACAGATCTCAGAGATTGACATCGTTCAGTACGACGCAAAGGAAGGCTTCCTGCGCTCGAACGAGATCAAGACTGGCCCCAATGCTCGATGGGGGCAAATCCAGAAGGCCTAAATGTCTGACCTTCAGTCGGGCAACTACTATCTCAAGGGGGTTGACGGCATTGATCCGACCAGATTGGTCCGCGATCAGGTCAGGGTCTATGACTACAACCTAGGTGTCTACGAAGGATTCCGAATCTATCGAAGCCCGACAACGAGGAGCAACTTCAGAGAGAACGCCAACACCATCTTGAACAAGATTGGGCGCGGCATGAGGTGGATGATTCGCGGGTTCAACGATGGCTAACTTCAAATCTGCATGGTCGCAGCTGTGCGGCCTTGTTGATGACGCCTTTCTTCAGCAGGGATTCATGCGCGTCGATGAAGAGGTGCTGGCTCGGCCTGTTGGAGACGAGTGCGTCGCAGTGTTGCGCATTAGTCCCAGTTCTCGGAAGGTTGTCGGCGACCAGATAGCGGTGACCGCTGGCGTAGGCTTGAGTTACCCAGGAGCCGAGGGGCTGCGTCGATCCCTTTGGGAGGCCGCAGTGCCAGCGTCGCCGTCAGATTTTTACTGCCCGCTCTCTTGTAGTCTCTCGGCTCTTGATGGCCGAATTTATCGGAGGTCGTTCCCGCTGTCGTTCGCGAGAGCTGATGATCCGTCGATGGAATTGCTGAAGACCGTCGTTGCTGAAGTCTTCGCCAATGAGGTTCCGAGGCTATCGCGATTGAATCAGGCGGTGGAATTGCTGCTTACAGACTCGGGGTCGCCATGGTTCAACGTCATGGCCCGAGAGGACTTCTTGCCTGCGGCTCTGTTGGTCTTGGGGCGTGGGAATGACGCGGTGGCTGTGATCCGAGAAGTTCGGTCTACCTACGGTCCGTCCCACAGCAACCAGGCGCGGGCAACTGCCTATGAGGGATTTGCTGATCGAGTGCAGCAAATGATATCGGGCGGGAAGATCACGGGATCGACCGATTCGCGCTTCGATGTAGAGGCGCTTGTGCGTTCTGGATTGCATTGATGGTCGGCGGAGCCTCGGCATCAGGTCTGGCCTCGTGCCTCGATTCTCTCGACGACCTCACGCGCGGTGACGATGGCGATGCCCTGATGGGTGCCGATGGGCAGCGGATGCTTGCGATCCCCGGTGACGATCAGCTCGGCGCGTGCGGTGACGGCCGCAGCGATCACATGATCGTCGTCGGCATCGTTGCAAATGAAGAGCGTGGCGACGACAGCGACGAGATCGACGTGCCCGGCCACAAGCGTTCCAAGCGTGGGCGCAAGCCGCTGGACCCGGCGCTGCCGCGCGAGGTGATCCGCCACGAGTTGCCCGAGGATCAGCGCGTGTGTCCGCACGATTGCGGTGCGCGTCCAGGCAGTCCTCAACCGCGAAATGCATTCTTGTCACAATCGCGGGATGCTGTCCGTCCAATCATGGATCGATACCGACCCACATCAAGCTGCACCGTCCATTGAACGCGTTCAATTCGGGGGCATCGGTGATGCGGAGTCGAACCGCCTTGCCCATCAGATGCGCTGAAGTCAGCAGCGCGAACATGCGGCGATCCGGGTCTGTCGTCTTGAGCGTGGTGATGTAGACATTGCTACAGACCATGCCGGATGGGAGCGTGAAGCCTCCCCGGATCTTGATCTCCATATTGCCTGCTAGGTGGCCCCCACCAGCAACCTGAAGCACACCGACGCTATCGAGATAGACCGGACCAATATCAGTCTCCGTTGCCCACGCGGTGGTGGCGATCAGAGCCTGGACGCTGAGGGCTGCAACTGCAAGCCCTTTGTTGATGAATTTTCTGAATGTCATATCTGCTTTCTGCGGCTCTCAATATTTCCAACTTCACTCCAACGGAACGGATGTGCCGATGGTAATGAATCGAGCAGGTTCAGGCCATCGCCGACGACTGGCTGATTCAATACAACGAGTACCGACCGCATGATTCGCTGGGTGGCGTACCGCCCAAGCAGTTCATGCCCCGACTGATCACAACAACTGCTGCGGACTTTGGAAATCAACTGTCTGATTGATAGGGGAGCTTACGATTCCATTCCCATCGCGGACAGCGTTCCGGGCGATGGCGGACACGTTGTGTGGGTGCCCTGAGTGACGCTTTTATCGTAGCCGAAGTGTCCGCCATCAGCGTGGCCTTCCAGCGCTTCGAGCTGTAGTCGATGGCTTGATGGGCGCGAAGCCCGGCGGCACCAACTGCCGCTGGCCGAGCATCGCTGGTTCCGGTCAAAAACGGGCAGCGTATGTCGCGTTCGGGTCACTCAGAACACCCGGCAGGTTTCCGCCTTCAGCGTGCAACAGTGTCCGCCATGACGCTGGAACACTGCCCGCCACTGCGTCGAATACTCAAGAATCAATAGCCTAGCCGCTTAACTGTCGAACTCGGGTGCTCCGCGATGCGTTGCAACTCAGCCCGGCCACTTGCATGGTTGAGCGGGCATCTGGCAAACTGCAAACACGCTGCCGACATAGCTCGGCAGCCGTCGCGCCCTTAGATGGGTTGCGGCATTTCAAAACAAGCCTCTTGCCAGAGGCGGTTCGTTCCGGTCAGAGCGCCGGGCTTGACGGCCGACCTGCAGTTGGTGCGTCTGCAAGGACCATCCGGCCCAAGTCCGCTGCCAAAGCCGCTGACTGTGTACTGGGCTTCTCAAATCGAACCTGCATCGCCACCGCGCGCGCCGTGCTGACCAGCACGACCACCGTGCGTCCCGGCAGATCGCGTTCGTTCCAACGCGCGCACTGCGCGTCCTCAGCCGCTGCGCTGCCACGAGCCTCCGGGCCATGGTCCGCGAACCCCTTGGGTTCGTGCGCCCGCGTGCCCGGGTTCGTGCCTCTCAACAAGACCACGGCCAGCTTCGTCCTGAGCCGCTCGGTCCCGCTCCATCGCGAGTGGGCTTCGCCGCCGCATGCGCGCTTCGCGCTGCGGCACCCCGAAACCCCGAGAAGAACCATCATGACTTCAACCTCTTCGCAGTCCCGCCAGCCGGCCCAGAGCCCGGTGGCGCAGCCGTGCCCGCAAATCCTGGCCGGCGCCTTCATCAAACAGCCCTTGGAGAACGATACGTCCGACGCGATCGGTGATTGCCGACCCTACGGGACGCAAAGCCAGTGCTGGTTCGGCTTCGCGCGACCAAGGCCAGATTACCGAGCTCGCGACCCCTTAGCCGGAGAGCAAAAAACATAGTGAACGAGAAGTTCCTCAAAGCCTGCATCCCGGCCGATCTCTACGCCGACCTGTTGGCGCGTTCTGGCCCGGCCGACAAGCGCCTGCGCGCCTTCGTGCGCGACGTGCTGCAAGGGCACACGCAGGCCGTGAGCACCAGCGAAGCGCTCGTGCGCACCGAAGCTACGGTGAGTTCGGCGCAGGTCAACGCCCAGACCCCTCAACCCCTCAGCCGCTAAGGAGCTGACATGAGCAAGTATTACTACCCGTACCACCACGCCATCCGCCTGATCTGTAAGCGTCTGGTGCAGTTCATTTTGATGTCGGTGCTGCTTGGCCTAGCGGTCTGGGCTGGCCAGCTGCACCTCGTCTTGGCGGTTGATTGGAAGACCGTGGCCCGGGCCAACTGGGCGATGCTGGGCAGCATCCAGCAGCAGTGGCGCACGATCCTTGGCCAGTCGATGGCCATCGGCACGCTGCTCACGGCCCGTTTGTTCACCTGGGTGCAGGGCCGTGCGGGGCTGAGCTGCAGCGAGCGCCATCACCGGGGGCGCGTGATCCACGCCGACGCTGAGTGACGGAGGCCGACCATGTTCCTACTGCTCAGGAATCTGGTCGGCGCCTCTCCCGACGTCGGCACCACTCACCACCGGCTGCGTGTCGCTAGCCGGCTCGCAAGAACCCTTGCACATGCTGCTCGATGGATCGACAGCACCGGCAAGACCACGGCCCACGCCGAACTGCAGGCCGCACCTGTTACTGGCTCCAATATGCCGAACATCGGTGGCTCTATTGCGCTGGTCGGTGACAGATGCCGCGGTCAGTGACTCCTGTCAATCCGCTGTCTGGAAAAAGTCCACGGTCTCGGTGTCGCCCCAAAGATTGCAAGCTGAAGTGCCGTACACATTCACCGGCTTGCCCATCGCATAGGCCGTCAAGATGCCAGCCAACTGGGCCTTACCGCCAGGTGTGGTGACATCCAGCGCAAAGCGGCTACCTTCCGTTGCGCAGGCAGGCGCGCCGTTGCGAGCCCCCTCGACATAAAAGATGACCACTCCCTGGCTCATGAAGTTGATGTTCCGGATCTTCACTTGTCCTGCAGTTCCGGCGTAGCTGGAAGTGGACAGGACAACACCGAACAACAGGGAACTGAGAATCTGGAGCCGCATGTGTGCCTACCCACGCAAATATTCTGATGAAGTCCATGAATCGCCGCTGCATCGTATGAAACCGGCGAAGTCCTCTATGGATGCTTGCATGATCAGCCCCTGTTCCAGATGTCGGGCCATCAGGCGGCCTTCCACACGAAGATCACCGCGTATCGAGTTCAATAATCCTGCAAAAACCGGCGCTGTCTTTTGTGACATAGAGATTGACAGGCTTGTTCATAGCAACTGTCATCAGCAACGTTGCCGTGAAAGCCTTGAGCGCAGGATCGTCGCCACTCACGTAGGCGAACTCATTGGTACAACCTGCCGAAGCAGGAATGCCAAACACCCGGAAATGGTAGTTTTGTAGGCCAGATACATAGGTTCCCGTAGGAACGAAGCGTCCTACCCATCCATCAGCCCAGGCCGCCTGCGGCAACGCGGCAGCAAAACCCAAACAGACCAACAACTTCTTCATTGGTACTCCTCCCCTGTTTCGACCCTCAGATGTCGATAAATACTCTTGCCAGCCTCGGTGTGCGTACGCGCAGTTGTCTCCGCTGAAGCTCGCGCCCCAACCGCGTCGGTAAAGTCGAACTCCAGCTGACTTCTTGGGAGACCTGACCGGGCTCAATCGGCAGTGCGGGAGTGTAAGTGTTTATCGATTTGGCAGTGACCCAACCCATGTGATGGGGTGGCCAAATCTGCAGAAGGGCGGGTGATCAGCCACACGGCAGCGCAGAGGCAGTGATCGAAGTTCGAGACGCCGCTGACGACGATGTTGCAGGCGAGAAATGTGAGATTCGGCGCTCGCGTCACATGTGGTTCGACCGTTCTTGTCCGGCCTTATCTTCGTAAATGCATCCAAGGCATCCTGACAGTGTCGATAATGACAACTTGACGACGTTCCCGCGAATTGTCTTCCGTCCACTTCAAGCCCACACCTGCGCACTCCTGTTCGCCCGGACTACTGCATGTCCTTGGAACCGCCCTCCATGAATGAACGAATCAGCTCCATGGCGACATTTGCCTTCGACGCGATCGCAGCGCGTTCCCGGGGGATGTTCAACGTGTCGTCCTGGATGTATGTGATGGGCCTGAATGTCGCGCTGCAGGCGCCCTTCTGGATCCTCAAGAATTTCTACAGCTTCCAGCGGCCCATCTTCAATGAAGATCTGATGCTGGCCGTTCTGCTCTTTTCTATCGGGCTTCGACTCGGCTGGCTTGTGCTCGCCGCAGTGCTGGTGGTGGATGTGGTTCGCATCGCCTCATTGAACTACCACTTCCTGAATGTGGCGGACTTTGTCGGTTCGGTCCGGTTCGTGAGCATGATGAACCTGGCGCCGTTCCTGACGTGGGCGGCCTTGCTGCTGGCGGTGATGGGCGTGCTCTACCTGTTCGCCCTGGCTCAGATGCTCAAGCGATGGCGCGCACCGATGGCCGTGATTCAGGTGGTCTTGATCGCGGGAGTGTTGCTGGCCGACGGTATGAATGGATCGATGCAGATGGCTGGCATCGGCCGGGACAATCTACGCGAACCCTTTAACGTCGGCGGCAGCCCGGTCTGGAATCTCTACAAGATGCAGCAGGCGGGCGTGCCTTCTCAGGCGTCGGGATTGCAGGTGGTTCCCTCGCATGTCCGCGACAGCATCCTGCAATGGCATGCCTCGCAACCCTCCGGCAGCATTCTGCTGGTGCTGGTGGAGTCCATGGGAGAACCCGTGAGTCCGCAGCTGCGGGACTGGCTGGCCCGGCAGATCCAGTCTCCGCGCCTGCGGCAGCGATGGAGATTCACCGCCGGCACCGAGCGGTTTTATGGCTCCACGACGCACGGCGAACTGCGCGTACTGTGCGGGCTGGACGGGTCCTACGAGATGCTGGACGCCACCAACAGCCACCCCTGCCTCCCCCATCAATTGGGGGCTGATGAGTTTACGGCCATGGGCTATCACGGGTTCCAGCTCTCCATGTTTGACCGCAACCGCTGGTGGGGCGTGGCGGGCTTGCAAGCCCACCATTTTGATTACCAACGGAGCCCGGCCCAGGTGAAGGATTGCCATGCGGTGTTCCATGGCATCTGTGACCGGGAAGTGCTCCACACCGCGATTGCGTCGGTTCAAAAGCCCAGACGCCTTGCCTATGTGGTGACACTGGACACTCATCTCCCCTTGTCCAGCCGTTCCAAACTTCAGGCGCCGGAGCTGGCCGCCCTCTGCGTACAGGCCGATGTGAGCGAGGCGAGTTGCGCGCTAACCGATCAGCTGGGGGCCCTGCTGCGTGACATGGCCAATCAGCTTGAGGAGAGTGCAGCCACGCCGTATGTGGCCGTGGTGGGTGACCATGCGCCCCCTTTTATCCGAACCACGGACCGCCAGGCGTTCTTGACGCAGGAGATTCCCTATCTGCTGCTGGAGCCGCAGGACGAGAGCCAGCAGAGAAGCACCGCCGCCGAAGCGCCGTGAGGCGCCCAGCCGTGTGTTGGCGCGGTCGCCTTACCCCAAGGCAGGCCTTGCTGGCCCCTGAGCGGATGTTCAGTCGAGATTGATGATCTTGATGTCGTTGTTGCAGAGCGTCTTCATCACCATGTGCCCGAACATCAGGTGGATGTCCTCACACATCTGCATGTCGAAGGACGGCACCAGGATGTGATGCTTGGCCAGCGGTAGCAGCTTGCCACCGTCATAACCCACCACCGCCAGCGTATCCGCGCCGTTGGCGTTGGCATATTCCACAGCCTTCACCACATTGGGCGAGTTGCCGCTGCCGCTGATCGCAATGACGAGATCCCCTTCGTCCATCATCGACTTGAGCTGCCCGGCGAAGACTTCGTCGTACGAGATGTCGTTGGCAAAGGCGGTGATGGCCCCGATGTTGTCGCACAACGAAATACCGCGGAACTTCCGGCCTGTGGCCAGATTGATCATCTTGTTCCAGTCGGTGATGTAGTGCGATGCGGTGGATGCGCTGCCGCCATTGCCGCACGTGAAGATCTTCTTGCCGGCGTCGAACTTGCTACGAATGAGGTCGATGCCCGCCTGGAAGTGATCCAGGTTCATGGTGCTGGCGACTTTCGCATGAGCGGCGAAGTAATTGGCAACGGTGAAGGGTGTGGTCATGGGAATACGATTCAGGCGGCAGGTTGGTAGAACACGATCTGGGCACCCGTACGGTCAAAGTTGAACTTCACCGGCTGCAGATCGGACAAGGCGGCGGTAATGGCCGCGTGCGTGTGAGGCGGAGCAAAGAACATCATGAAGCCGCCGTTGCCCGCACCCAGCAGCTTGCCGCCGAGTGCGCCGTGGCGCAAGCCAGTTTCGTACCAGCCATCGATCTGGGGATCGCTGATGCCGGCAGAGAGTTGACTCTTCAGACGCCAATTCTCGTCGAGGATGGAACCGAAGTGGTCGAGCGTGCCCGATTCGAGCTCTGTTTTGAGATCGAAGGCCAGTTGGACCATGCGGCGCATTAGCGCTTTGCGGTCCGGCGATGCGAGCGCCTTGGACTGCTGTGCCAGCACCGCCGATGCGCTGCGTGTGCGACCGGTAAAAAACACCAGAGTGGAATCTTCCAGAGTCTTGAGCAGCGACGGGCTGCAGATGACCGGATCCACCGATACGGATTCGTCCGGATGGAAGCGGATCAGGTTCAGTCCGCCGAAGGCAGCCGCATATTGGTCCTGTTTGCCGATCGGCTCGCCGCAGCGATCGATTTCGATTTCGCAGGCCTGCCTTGCCAGCGTCGCCTTGGAGGCAAACTGGTTCTTGTAGGCATAGAGAGCGTTGAGCAGGCCTACGGTGTAACTGCTGGAGGACCCCAGGCCGGAACCCTTGGAGGGAATGTCGGCCATGGATGCAATTTCGATGCCGCCGGGAATCTCGAGCAGTTGAAGCGCTTCGCGTACCAGCGGGTGCGCCACCTGCGCGGGGGTGTCGACCTCTTCGGTCTGGTTGTAGCTCAGGCGAATGCGTCCGTCGAACTTCGGGTTGACGGCGATGTACATGTACTTGTCGATGGATGTCGACAGCACTGCACCCAGCTCTTCGCGATAGAAGGCCGGCATGTCGCTGCCGCCACCGACATAGCTCATCCGAAGGGGGGTCTTGCTCAGAATCATGACAGGCTGGTTGTGCTCGAAAGATGATGCGTCGCCCGTTCGGCGCTGGCGCGCACGGCGGGGATCTCGTCCCGTTCGCGGGAATCCAGGCGGGTTTGCAGACCCGCGTCGCCTTCGCCTCGCCATGCGTAGTCCGCAGTGAGGCGGGTGCGGCGCTCGGTATCAGGAACGTCCAGGAAGACCCTGAGGTCGGCGAAGGCGTTTAATTCATCGTCCATGAGCGCTGGCACGCCTTCGACGATGACCAGGTCATCCGGACCGATCGAAACCGGACGTCCCGGCAGGATTTCGCGGCTTTTGCGGGCGTAGGCGGGGACCTGCAACACATGGCGCTCGCTCGAGCGCAGGAGGGGGAACAGTGCCGCCTTGAAGGCCTGCATGTCGTACCGCTCAAGCACGCCGACCCCCTCCGGCCGAGCACTCGGAGCACGCAGCCAACCATCCAGCGGCAACACATGCACGGCGGAGCGACCATCGCGCAACTGTTCGGCCAGGATGCGAGCTGCTGAGGACTTGCCAGCGCGAGCCGGACCACCGATCAGCACGAGCCGGGCCATTGAGGCGTCCGCGCTGATTGGAAGCAGACGGCGGGCCATGGTGGCGTGGCCTTCCAGAATCCAGTGCACGGCGGCGCTCAGATCGGGCATGACGTAGTCCGGCTCTACGTCGTACTTGCCGTCGAGTCCGGCATGGCCGGTTCTGACCAACACCGTGCGCAGACCCGCTCGCTGACCGGCCATCAGGTCACCAGTGGTGTCGCCCACCATCCAGGACCGGCTCCGGCTGATGCCCAGTTCCCGCACCGCGCGGTCGATCAAGCCGGTGCGCGGTTTGCGGCACTCGCAGTCGATCTTGAGCTCGGGCACTTCACCGGGGAAGCCTTTGTCGGGGTGATGCGGGCAGACATAGAGGCGGTCCAGATAGGCCTTGCTGCCACCTAACTGATGATCGAGGGTGGCATGGATCCGCTCTAGCTCTGCCAGCGTCACGTCACCCCGGGCCACCACCGGTTGGTTGGTGACGCCTACGGCCAGTACGCCGGCACGATTGAGCTGGCGTACTGCTTCTCCGGCTCCGGGGATCAACTGGAGCTGTTCCGGGCGTGCCAGGTGATTGACCTCGACATTCAGCGTGCCGTCGCGGTCCAGAAACACGGCCATGCGCGGGTTCCGGCCCGACAGACGCTCAGGCAGACCGGCGGTGATGTCCCGTTCCACCTTGTCCAGCCGCTCGGGCGTGCCCATGTCCTTGATGTATTCGGGCGTGACGTGCGCCTGCAGCCGTAGGCCCTGGGCCAGCATCGCAGGGAAGGTGTGCTTGGCCAGGTCGGACTTGCGGTCCAGGGGAATCACACCGGGCAGCGCGTCCCGCTCCATCACATACAGGGCCGCATTCACCAGATTGCGATAGGCCGCCCCTTCTGGATGCGGGTAGGCATGCACTGCCAGGACCCGGCCCAGCTCGTCCACCTCAACCAGATCGGAGTCGTGCGGATGGTCGTTGGGATGCAGCAGCAGCGTAGCGGCAGCTCCGGTGTCTGCATGATGGCGCCACAGGGCCGACAGGTCGACGTCTGCGTAGGTGTCACCGTAGAGCACCAGGAAGCGGCTGTCCATCGTGCCCAGCGCATCCACCAGGGCGCCGGCAGTGCCGCGGGCTTCGCCTTCCACGCAGTACTCGAGTTCGACACCAAAGCCGCTGCCGTCGCCAAAATGCGCGCGGATGGTCTCGTGCTCGTAATGGACCAACAGCGCAATACGCGTAAAGCCATGACGACGGCAGAGCTCGATTTGATGCTGCAGTACCGGCCGCCCATGGATGGGCGCCATCGGCTTGGGCAGATTGCCGGTGCGCACTTTGAGTCGGGTGCCCATGCCACCGGCAAGGATGGCAACGGTGCAAGGTCCGGAGGGCTGGGTCATGGGAAATCCGTGAAACAGAGGCGCGGTGTACTCAACCCTTGCGCAACAGCAGGTGATGGAACACCCGCTCCTGGATGGAGGCAGGGATGATTCGCCAGGTGGCAATCGCCAGCAGGCCGAACAGGCGGCGCGGCAGTTGCCGGGTACTGAAGTTCTTGGTCCGCGCACGCAGGTTGAACTGCCAGTGCTGCGGATTGCGACGTGTCGATTGCTGACGGTAGCGGACCAGCACTTCGGGCAGGTTGGCAAACCGGGCGCCTTGATTGAGCAGGCGTAGCCAGAGATCCAGGTCCTCCGCGAAGCGGAAGCTGGGGTCGTAGGCACCGGCCCGGTCCAGCACCGCTTTGCGCATCATCACCGTGGGATGTGCAATGGGGGTGGTGGTCTGGAAGCGCCGTTCAATGGTCGCAGCGTCGACGGGGTATTCGCGCACCGCAATGACCCCACGGTCGGCGCTGAAAATCTCGAGACCGCCGCCCAGCACGTCCACTTCGGGGTGCTGGTCCAGGTAGGCCACCTGGCGTTCCAGTCGATGCGGCAGGCAGATGTCGTCAGAATCGAAACGAGCAATCAGCGGCGCCCGTGCCTGGGAGATGCCGAGGTTCAGGCTGGCGGCCAGGCCGATGCGGGTCTCAGGATGGATGTAGCGGAAGCGGGCATCCCGTTCGCACAGGGCCCGGCAGGTGGCCGCTGCTTCGGGTTTGGTGCTTTCGTCGATCACCAGGCATTCGAAGTCCTGCAGTGTCTGCCCGGCAATGCTGTCCAGGCTGGCCGTCATGATCTCCGCCGACTCATTGAAGGCCGGCATGACGATCGTGACGCGGGGGGAGACGGAAGTATCTGACATGAAACGGCCGCTCAATGCCCTTGCTGGCGTGCGATCTCATCCACGGCGCGTTGCACGGCACCTGCCGAACTGACGCTGGGTTGCCAGCCGTAGGCTTGCATCTTGTTGGTGAGGTAGGTGAACTTGGGAACATCGCCCACCCATCCCTTGTTGCCTTGGCCGAAACTGAGGCGGGCTTGGGGCGCCACGCGGGCGACGACCATCTCGGCAATGCGCCGCACGGTGATGCCTTCGTCAGTAGGGCCGATGTTCACCAGCTCCACCTTGTGTTCAGACTGGCGGGCCCGCACCATCAGCATGGCGTTGACCAGGTCCGAGACATGAAGGTAAGCCTTCTGCTGGGTGCCGTCTCCCAGCACGTCAAGGTTGTCCGGGGTACGAGCGAGCTTGTTGATGAAGTCCAGGATGACACCATGTGTGGCAGGAACGCCCACCACATTCGGGAAGCGGAACAGGTTGACGCGGTCCAGAAAGCTTTCGGCCGCCGCGCTGGCCTGTGCCTCTGAGGCCAGCTTCATCGCGCCGTAGTTGGAGATGGGCAGCAGTGGCCCCAGACCTTCATGCAAGGGCTGGTTACCCAGGTCTCCGTACACGGCAGAGCTGGACGCAAAATGGAAGTGCTTCACGCGGTGAGCCCGCATGGCACGCAGCAGCTCGAAGGTCGTGCGGAAAGTGTCTTTGAAATCAACGTCGCTGTCTTCCACGCCGGCAGGAATGTCAGAGTTGGCGGCTAGGTGCCAGACCTCTTTCAAAGGGCCGAGGGCGGCCGCTTGATCGAAAGCCTGTGCCGTAGCGGCGCGGTCAGCCAGATCGGCCTCGATGACGTGGAGGCGGTCATGGGTGGGAAGGGCTTCGCGCCGGCCGCGGCAGAAATTGTCTGCCACCACCACGATGGCACCTTCATCCAGCAGGCGCGGAACCAGATTGGCTCCGACAAATCCGGCGCCGCCGGCCACGAAAATGACTTGACTCATGAATGAAAGATCCCTGGAGAGAATTTTTGTATCAATGCGGATGCTGCGGTGTGACACTGCGGCTTGTAGCCGATTGTCCCCCCTGCAGGCGTGCCGCAGCGGCGCCGACGCTCCAGCGACGCAGGAGAAAGTCTCGGATCCCCTTGAGCATCCAGGTCACGCGCTCCAGCCCGCGGTCCAAGATGAAGGGGTAGACCAGAAACTTGGGCGGTAGCAGGGCGCCGAGACGGACTTTCGAGTACAGCGGCACATGGCGGAAGGTGAGCAGCCGCAACGTATCCCGGAACTGGAAGTAGTGGCGATAGGGGGCGGGAACGTGATAGTGCATGCCCAGCACACTGCGCTGCGCCAGCCCAAGTCGGTGGGCCATCGGTACATTGTCCAGCTTGAACAGGCGCCAGCCCTTCTGGCCCATTCGCCAACACCAGTCGAAGTCGACAAAATCCAGGAAGAGCTCTTCAGAGAACAGGTCTTCTGGCATCAGGTCACCGATAGGGAACAGCATGCCGGAGGTGGCCAGGCAGGTCACCGGTCGGGCCTTCACCTCGGGTGTGATCTCTGGCAGGCCGCTCGTTTCCAGGACGGAGTCGTCCAGCATGAGCGGGCCCACCGCGCAGCGCTGCCCGCCCAGGGATTGCAGCCCGTCTGCGAGTGCTTGAAGGAAATCTGGCCCTGGCGTGCTGTCCTGATCGAACAGGATCACCGCATCACACCCCATCTCCCGTGCTTGGCGGATGCCCTGATTGAGCGCCGCACCGAGTCCCTTGTTCCGTCCATCCTGCAGCAGGGTCAGCTCGGGACAGTGCCCGAAGTCGTGTCCGCCCGGCGTGTTGTCCACCACGATGACGGCCTGGCAGCGGGCCGCCAGGGGGGCAACCCGTTCGCGGAAGGCCGCATCAGGCCGGTAGGTGGTGTAAATGGCCGCAATTCGATCAATCATGGGACAGCAGGCGGGGAACAGGGCGACTAGCCGGCGGATGAGCCGGATGCGACTGGGGTTGCAGGAGGCAGCACCGGCGCCGCAGTAGCGACACGGGTCGCAGCGTCGGCAGGGCGCGTACGGCGCGGGAAGCAGTGCACCAACAGCATCGTGGCGATGATCTGATTGGTGTCCAGGATGTAGGGGTTGCTGATGCCTGACAGCATGTAAAGCCAGAAGATCTGCTGGCCTTCACGGCTGAGGGTGCGCCGGGCGAAATAGAGGAGCGTAACGCCGTACAGAGCGGCTCCGATGAGCCCCAATTGATAGCCCACGAACAGCGCCTGCAGTTCGATGTAAAGGCTGTCGGAGTAATCGTTGAGCCGGCCGTTGGGAAACCTGCTGCCCAGACCCGCTCCGGTCAGCACCGCTGCCGGCAACGCGTCCGTGGCCCGCACAACCGCCTCGATCTGGTCAAAGCGGACGCCCATCGAAGAGCCGGCGCCATCAAACTTGCGAGTGACGGAATTGATGCCGACATCAGAGTTTGCAACGGCCACCACCGCCAGCACGCTGAACACGGTCAGCCAGGTGCGGGTGTGGGTGTAGAAGTAAGACTTGAACCGCAGGAAGACGGCGACCCCGGCCATCAGGAAGTAGGTGAGATTGCCCGCAGCCAACAGACCGACAACAGCCGTGATGAGCCCCCAACTTCTGAAGCGCGACGGTGGCTGCCAAAGGCAGATCGCGAACAGCAGCGGGATCAGCGCGTTGCCGATGACTTGGACACGGTAATAGACGCCGTCCAGCGTGTAGACGTCGCCCCAGTCACTCGTGAGGGCATAGGCGCGTACGGCACCACCCATCAGCGGATCCTGCATGACGGATAGGGTGAGCGACAGACCTGCGATGCCGATGGCCTGCAGCGTGACAGGGAAAAGCGCCCAGGCGGGCGATACCGGCTGGGAGCGAACCCCAAACGCCACCAAGGTGGCGATGGTGATGACCAGGAAGCGCAGACCGACCGTGGCCTCGTTACCTAGGAAGACGGACACCACCAGCGAGACGCAGCAATAGGCGAGCATGGGGACTATCGCCAAGGTGAGCTTGCTCAGGCGCAGCGTCACAGCCAGGATGAGCAGTGCCCAGGGGGCCGTGACACTGCTCAGTCCGGGGACCTGGGCGTGTCGGGTCAGCAGCAGGGTGGCGAGAGCGAAGGCCAGCGACAGGGCGACCGCCACTTTCGGACGACTTCCAGACGAAGGTCGGTCCACTGCCCAGTTGGAGAGGGGTTGCATGCTATTGCTCATCGCGTGCTCATGACATCAGGCCAGCCAGTAAATGAAGGCATGGTCCGGGCGGATGCCCCGTGACAGCAAATAGCCTAGCCGACGCACGGCACCGCCGCGCTCCGCATCGATGGCTTGTCGGCAGTCGCGAACGTTCAGGGTCGGCCACTGGCGCGACATCAGCGCCTGCAGCATGCCCAGGCGAAGGGATCGGGAGGTGCGCGCCTGGGCGCGGAAGCTGTCGAGCGCTCGTAGACGGCCGGCCAGTCGCTGCAGCAGTGGGCCGCGCCGAGCGACGCCACACTGGTTGCGGCCGTGCTGGCGGTACAGCATCAGCGGCTGCTCGATGGCCTGGATGCGTCCGGTGTATTTGCCGACCATGCCGATCCAGTAGTCGTGCATGGGGGCGCCCTCCGGCACGGGGAATGCGGCGTCGAGCAAGTCGCGGTTGCCCATCATGGTGCAGCCGGCCACGACGTTGATCACCGGCAGACCTGCCAGATTGCGGGCATAGGGGCGTGCGCTCAGGGTGTCCCAGAAGGAGTCGGCGGTTGGCGTGAGATCCGCGTCTGTCACCGTCATGTCGCAGAACACCAGTCCCGGGGTACCCGCCGGGCAGTCCAGCGCTTGCAATCGCTCCAGCGACGTTGCCAGTTTCTCGGGCTGCCAGACATCGTCCTGGTCGCAGAACGCGAATACCGGAGCCTGCACATGGGTGCTCAGCGCGTTGAGACAGCGGACCGTGCCGAGGTTGCCCAGGTCATCCTCGATCAACACGAAACGGTCCGGGTGGGTGGCGGAATAGTGGCGCAGGATTTCCAGCGACGAGTCCTTGGAACCGTCGTCGCGCATCAGGCAGCGCCAGGCGGTGTGCGTCTGCGAGAGCAGCGAGTCCAACTGGGCTTGCAGATACTGGCCGCCGTTGTAAACCGGCAAGAGGATGTCGATGGTCGCCATGAATGAAGACGTCGAAAGAGCCCCGTGCGCACGGTGCTGGGGCCGCTCTGGGACCTTGCCGGTCAACAGCCATCGTTGCATGGCTCGAGCTGCGTTGGGATGCTCTTTTTGCAAACGTTGGTGGAACCGGAAGAGGCGATAGGGCCGCACAATGCGAGCCAGAAGCGGCCACTCACGCAGAAGCAGGCGCTCTGACTCCAACATGTTGATGATCCGCCAAACCGGCATGGCTCCGAGTTCGACCACCGAAAGGTCATGCGACAACGTGCAGTCGATCACTCGCACGGACCGCCGCAGACTGTGCAGCCGAGTGAAGATCCAATGATCAACACCGTCGAGCCAGAGTTGTTCCGGTGGCGTGCCCATATCGCTGAACGCAGACGCTCGCAGCAACGTGCCGGAGGCGATCGCCGTCAGCCGCGCGTGCGCGGGAGCTTCTGCGTGGATGGGCAGCGGTCGCACAATGCCGGTATCCGCAATAACGCCGGGTGACACGGGCAGATCCCCGTGACAGACTCGTGGCACCAGTGCTGCCACCGTCGTATCAGTGGCGCCGGCGATGGCCGCCTTCTCCAGGAAGCCTGCAGGCAGGACGGTGTCCTGATCCAGCAGCAACAGCCACTGGTAGCCCAACTGTTGGGCTAGTTCGGCGGCGGTGAGAAAGCCGGCCCGGGTGCCACCGTTTGCCGGGTCGTGCCGGTAACTGAGTCGGGGGTCGGAGCGGAGCGCTTCCGGCAGCTCGGCAGGCTCGGGCGAGTTGTCGTGAAAGACGACGTGAGTCAACGAAAATGAAGCACTGGCGGGAGGCTCGCTCAACCAGGCCGAAAGTACCGGCCAGGCCGCTGCTTCCGTCGGCGCGCGTCGAAACAGGACAACGATGGCAAGGACGGACCCTTCTCGCACGGGGTTCGCGGAAGCGGTGTTGGGCGGAACACGAGAGGTAGTCATCGGCGCTGCAGCTTTCAACGGATGGGCATCCATGTCCCGGTCGTCCTGTCGAAACGCTTGATCGGGCGCGCAGGCGTTCCCACGCACAGCGTCTCGGCGGGAAGGTGTCCCCGCACCACTGAATTGGCTCCCACCACGACACCGTCCCCAATGTCACTGCCGGGCAGTACCACCACTCCATCGGCCAGAAAGACTCGATGTCCAATGCGGACAGGTTCGCCCGACAGGACGCGGGCCGTTGGCGGCTCATCTGGACTGGAGTGGGGACCTGCACCCTTGTAGGCACCATGATTGTGATCCGTCACATGGACCTTGCTGCCGATCAACACGTCATGGCCAATCGTCAGCGAGAACGCACACGCGATGTGGACGTTGTCGCTGCAACTAAGCCGCTCTCCGATATGTAATTTCGGGTCCAGCGGCTTCGAGCCGTCATGGGTCACGGCAGCCAGCCAAAGACCGCGTCCAGCACGAAAACCCCGGCCGACACGAATCTTTCGATCGGCAACGATCATGCTGCCTGCGCCTAGCACAAGACCGGGACAGTCCAAAAGGCGAGACCACATCCACGAGCGCACGCGCGTGGCCAGCATGTCGGGGCCCAGGGCCAGGACGCGGATCCACTTCATAGCGGTCGCAGCGCGCCGCGGGCGCGAGCGTTGAGCCTATCGTAAAGACTGACGAGGCGGGCGATCAAGCTGTTGAATCTCATCAGCCAGCGGGCAGAGCGCATCGGCAAGGATTCCAGCGGTAGCACCAGGAGCCGGTAGACCAGGGAGCTCCCCAATTGCGACTGCATGGCCGACGCAGCGCGTTCTGATCGGTCGAAGTCGCCCAGCGTGGCTTGGCGCAGCGCCCAGACGACGCTCGGCAGGAAATAGATGGACGTGCGGCTCACCAGCAGTTCCGCAAGCCTTCTGGATTCCTTGTCGCCAACGAACACCTCGCGGGCGATGCGTTGAAAGGAGTCGCCGAACACTCGAAGGACCGCATAACTCCCCCGATTGCCGGCAGTGGCGAAGACCGCGCGATTGCGAACGTGCACAAAGCGCTGTCCCTGGGCCAGCGCTCCGAACACCCAGCCCAGTTGAACCAGATGTGTGCCGGTGAATCGGCGCAGCGCCGCGTCGGGCGCAAATTGCCGACGAATCACACAACCCGAGACGAAGGTCATCCCGACA
This sequence comes from Roseateles sp. SL47, assembly GCF_026625885.1. Taxonomy (NCBI): domain Bacteria; kingdom Pseudomonadati; phylum Pseudomonadota; class Betaproteobacteria; order Burkholderiales; family Sphaerotilaceae; genus Roseateles; species Roseateles sp. SL47. The sequence continues at coordinate 2,292,131 of NZ_CP113068.1, forward strand.
TGAATCAGGCTGGCAAAGGCTCGGCGGTCCAGAAAGGTGGCGTCAAGCGCTTCAGACCTGAGGGTCTCGCGGTCCGCGCCGGTCACAGCGTCCATGTCCTTGCTGTTGATGTACACCAGGTCCGGTGAGGACTGCTTCAGCATGGTGAGCAGGACGGAAATGAGTCCCCGCTGAGGCAGATCGTCATCGCCGATGATCCAGAAATACTCAGTCTTGACCTCGGCGATACAGCGGCAGAAGTTCTCGTCGGGGCCTAGATTCTGGGCATGTCGCAGCACCCGCGTGTCCGGTACCTGGGCAGCGAACGCTCTCGTGACTTCCGGAGTGACATCCGTGGACCCGTTGTCACCAATCACCACGCGCACGAGACCGGGTTGTGTCGCCAGTTCGGCCTGCAACACGTCGAGCAATGCTCCAAGGCAATCGGCTCGGTTATAGGTCGGGATGCAGACTGTGAGGAGGGGAGCAGTCGTCATTCCGACCTCCGGCGATAGGTCGTATAGATGATCGTGACCCAGGGCAGGGCAACCAGAAGCGTGACACTGCTGTAGGCTGCGACAGCGGCCGTCAGACTGTGGCCTGCCATCCCATAGGCACCCACGGCAATTAGCACGGCAGTCACCAGAGACTGGCCGAGCAGAGGCTCTTCTTTGTGAGCGCGCATGTAAACCGCCATCGCAAAGATCGCCGCGTTGGCAACGGTGGCTGACGCCATCATCAGCAGGGCCGGTAAGGGCGGGATGCGATTCAGCACCGCCGGTGCAAATTGGCCGCCAATCTCCACAATCAGGACGAATGCCGCCACGCAAAGCGCAGTGACTCCGACAGTGCGCTTTGCCACGCGGTCAAACAGGGCATTCAGTTCCTTCCGCTCATGTCGGGCGACGTGCGCGGACATGGCAGGGACCTTCGCAGAAACCCAGCTGATTCCGAGCGTCAAGATCGACCAGAAGATCGTGTGCGCCAAGCCGAGCCTGCCGGCGTCCACCGGACCTTGCTGTGAGAAAACAATCGGCGTCAGGAAGTTAAAGATGAAATATCCACTCATCCAACTGAGTGCGATGCGCCACTGCAGCGGGAAAATGTCCCGCCGCCACGTATAGCGATGGACACCATCAGTGTCTAGAAGGTTGTAGGCGGCACCCCGCAATTGCTTCAGGGTTGCATGTCGGCTGAGCCAGACTATGGCCATCACCGCAGAAGCGGCCGGAACGGCCACCGCAGCCCAAAGGCCCTGATGGCTGAACAGCAGCACCCACAGCACGGCGTAGCCGACCATGGACTGGTGCATCCGCAAACGCGCAATTTGACCGACCTCACCCAACCCTTCACAGATCGCCAGACGTGCGCTCATGGCGAGATTCAGCGCTGTCGCACCAATCAGGGCGACCCAGGGGGGCAGCCATTCCATGATGGGCAGGGTGCCTTTCAAGGAGAAGAAGTAGCCCCCCCCGGCCAAGGCCGCCGCGAAGAACAGGGTGGCCATGGTGGCGTTCCACCTCGCTGCCAACCTGAGAAGCGAGGAGAGTCCGACCAGCCACTTCTGGTCGCCGCTCAACACCCCATGGGTCTCCCGGCGCAAGTGTGCTGCAGTGTGACTGGTCAGTTGGGTGAGCACATGGTTCAGCCCCAGCTCGAAGAAGATCTGAGCTGCAAGAACGGAGGCAAACGTGTAGTAGTAGCCCTGCTGGGCCGGGGTCAGAAATGCCGGGATCAGCAGCGCTGTTCCGCCTCCTGCAAGGACTGACCAGCCCCGGCTCAGAAGGGTCAGGAAGATGTGGATATCCATCCCGGCCAAACGGATCAAGCGCCCCACTGCGGTGGTGGAGGCACCCGGCATTGGTGATGGACTCACAAGCCGCCCAGCCGATTCAGCGTCGCCTGCGACCCGACAGTGCCGCAGACTTCAGGACTGAGCGCGACCGGCCGCACGATGCATGCCAGCTTGGAGTCCATGGCCTTCGCCTCCAGCATCCACGAGCCGAAGCCCCCATCTTGCAGGTGGTCCTCGATCGTTACCACCTCATCGTAGGGCCTCAAGATCTCGGCCTGGGCTGTCTTGTCGGCCATCGACCACAGCGGCATTGAGTGAACCGCGTGACCAGCGTGGGCCTCCTGCTTGACCCAGTCCATGGCGACCTGCAGACCCGCACCGGTGCTGAGCAGGGTGCGCTCGCCGCTACCCTCGCGGACTTTCAGCCAGCGGCCCGGGGCCACATCCGGGGGCGCTGGATGGAAATTCGGTTCACCCGCCTTGCCCAGACGGAGGTAGGACGGTCCGGGGTTGTTGACGAGGTAGCGCATGCAGGCACGCGTTTCCATCGGATCCCCCGGGGCTGCAATCAGCATATGCGGCAGCGTGCGCATCAGAGCATAGTCCTGCACCGCATGGTGGGAATAGCCAAGCGCTCCATAGGCCAGTCCTCCTCCCACGGCGACGACCGTCACCGGGAGTTGGTGATAGGCCACGTCATTGCGGATCTGTTCAGCGCAGCGGAACGTTGGGAAGTTGGCGATGGAGTACGTGAAGACGTGGTAACCCTCGGAGGCCATGCCCGCAGCCAGACCTGTCATGTTCTGCTCGGCCACGCCAGCGTTGATGAAGCGGTCGGGGAACTCATCCGCAAAGGGCTCAATCACTGAGTAGCCAAGATCACCGACGATCAGCGCGATCTGCGGATGCACGCGCGCCAGCGTCACCAACTCGTTGATAAAGGCGTTACGCATGGCGGATCTCCTCCAGGGCCTGTGCAAGTTGGTCAGCTGAGGGCGATTTGTAGTGCCAATCGACACTGTTCTCCATGAAGCTGACGCCCTTTCCCTTCGTCGTATGGGCAATCAGGAAAGAGGGCTTGCCGGCTTCCCACGGCGCGGCAGCGAGCGCTTCGTCCAAGGCACCATGGTCATGGCCGTCGACCTCACGCACGGCCCAGCCGAAAGCCCGAGCCTTGTCGGCGAGCGGCTCCACGCGCAGCGTTTTGTCGACGGTCGTGAGGCTTTGCAGTTTGTTGTAGTCAATGATGGCCACCAGGTTGTCCAACTGGTGATGAGCTGCGAAGAGCATCGCTTCCCAGTTCGACCCTTCACCAAGCTCACCGTCGCTCAGCAGCACGAAGGTCCGCCATGGCTGCCTGGAGCGTTTGGCCGCGAGCGCCTTGCCGGTGCCAAAGGGCAGACCGTGACCCAGTGAACCCGTCGAGAACTCGACCCCGGGCACCTTGTGGCTGATGTGATTCATCAGGTTGGAGTGATCGCGACCGTAGGTGGCGAGCGAGGCCTCACTGATGAATCCACGAGCCGCGAGCGTGGCATACACGGCCACGCAGGCGTGCCCCTTGCTGAGGATGAAGCGGTCGCGCAGGGCCCAGTCGGGCCTCTGAGGATCCACTTTCATCACCGAGCCGTAGAGCACCGTGACGATGTCTGCAATCGAGAGCGCGCTGCCGATGTGGGAAGCCTTGGCGTGATGCACCATGGTCAAAGCGTGGCCACGGACCGTTGCGGCAAGCGTCTTGAGTTCGGAGGGGGCAGTCATTGCAGTGCCTCAATCATGCGTTTAAAGCCTTGCGCCGGAGTGACTTCAGCCTTCCAGCCCAGCGATTCCAGACGGGCGGTATCGGGCACCAGCCTGTTGTATGCACTGGGTATGTAGTTCGGGCTGCTGGTGTCGACACGGCGATCCACCCTCAATCCCTTCTCGGGGAAAAGTCCGACCATGAGCTCGGCGAATTCCATCACCGACATCTCGGCCCCGGCATTTGCGACGTTATAGGCGGTCCCCGCCTCACCGCGCAGCATCACGGCAAAGAATCCTGCCACAGCGTCACTCGCATAACAGAAAGCGCGTCGGGCGGAGCCGTCGCTATTCATGACGATGTTTTCGTTGCGCAGTACGTTGTAGGTGAAATCTGAAAACACCCGACCGTCCTCTGGCGTCAAGCCCGGCCCATAGGTGTGGAACGGACGGACGATCCAGGTCGGGATCCGGTACTGGTGATGGAATGACACACAGGTCGTCTCACCTGCTCGTTTGCTCTCGGCATAGCAGGCGCGCAGCTGCGTGGGATTCACGACACCGTAATCGTCCTCCTTCAGCCCTGCGTTCCCGTTGACGGCTCCGTAAACTTCACTGCTGCTCACGAACAGGAAGCCCTTGGGATCTGAACTTTTCCTGAGCGCCTCCAGGAGCGCTGCCGTACCCACCGTGTTCGGCAACAAGGTGCCGACGGGGTCTGTCCCATAAAACCTTGGGCTCGCCTGGCTCGCTGCATGGATGATGTAGTGGACATCCCCGAGTTCCGGCACCGCCACAGTGTTCAGGTCCCAGGTTTTGATTTCCAGCGCGGAGCCATCGACGAGATCACTGAATCGTTCACGGGCTCGCTCGGCATTGCGGACGAGTGCGACCACACGAACCGGTTCCGCAACGCGGCCGAGGCGGTGAAGGGACAACAGCGTTCTGACCAGATAGGCGCCCAGGAAGCCGCCGGCACCGGTCACCACGACACGGCGCCCACTCAGTTGATTCCAGGGAAGGTCGCGCGCTGCAATGGCGCGCAGGTCTTCTTCCACGACGGCGTTGGTGATGGCGGTCATATGGCGTTCAGAAATTAAGCCCGAAGAACTCTTCCAGCTTGTCCGCGATGTAGTCCAGCTGCGGTTCACCCAGCGCCGGGAACGTGCCGAGCCAGAAGGTCTGGTTCATCACAACGTCGGTGTTGGTCAGCTCGCCGCTCACTCGATAGTTGCGGCCGGCCATGTAGGGCTGCTTGGTCAGGTTGCCGGCGAACAGCAGGCGCGTGCCGATCTTGTTCTCTTCCAGGAAGTTGATCAGATCGGCGCGCTTCACACCGGCCGTCTCCTTCAGCACCAGCGGGAAGCCGAACCAGGACGGTTCGGACTTCGGCGTCGCTTCCGGCAGATGCAGGAACTCGGCGCAGCTCTGCAGGCGGTTCTTGAGGTAGGTGAAGTTGGCGCGGCGCTTGGCGATGAACTCGTCCACACGGTCCATCTGTGCGAGGGCACAGGCGGCCTGCATGTCTGAGATCTTCAGGTTGTAGCCCAGGTGGCTGTAGGTGTACTTGTGGTCGTAGCCATCGGGCAGGTCGCCGCCCAACTGCTCCTTGGTCCAGCAGAAGCGCTTGTCGCAGGTGTTGTCCTTGCCGGGCGGGCAGTAGCAGTCGCGGCCCCAGTCGCGGAACGATTCGGCGATCAGCTTGAGTTCGGGGTTGTTGGTGAACACCGCGCCGCCTTCACCCATCGTGATGTGGTGCGCCGGGTAGAAGCTCAGCGTACCGATGTCACCGAAGGTGCCGACCAGCTTGCCGTCGTAGGTGGCGCCGAGCGCGTCACAGCAGTCTTCCACCAGCCACAGCTTGTGCTTCTTGCACAGCGCCGTGACGACGTCCAGGTTGAACGGATTGCCCAGGCTGTGGGCCAACATGATGGCCTTGGTCTTGGGTGTGATGGCCGCTTCAATCTTGCTGGCGTCGATGTTGTGCGTGGCCAGATCCACGTCCACGAACACCGGCACGGCGCCGAACTGGAGAATCGGATTCACGGTGGTCGGGAAGCCCGCCGCCACTCCGATGACCTCATCGCCCTGCTTGATGGCGCGGTCGCCCAGCTTGGGGCTCGTCAGCGCGGAGAACGCCACCAGGTTGGCGGACGACCCCGAGTTGACAGTGATCAGGTACTTGACGCCCAGGAACTGCGCGAGGCGTTGTTCAAACTGGGCGTTGAAGCGGCCGGTGGTCAGCCAGCCGTCCAGCGAGGCCTCGACCATCAACTGGAGTTCTTTGGCGCCGATCACCTTGCCGGAGACCGGCACAGCGCTCTGGCCCGGAACGAAGGGCTTGGGTGCATAGGCAATGTCCGCATATTGCTGGACCAGGTCGCTGATCTGGCTGCGCAGCTTGTCCAGCTGCGGTTGGAAATTGACGGGGGAAGTGCTCATGCGTGGGCTCGGTGATCGTGGTGCGAGGCGTTGTAAGAAGAAATCTGCTCAAGGCAGATGGCATGCATGTCCTGGCCCTTCAGCCAGGCCTGATGCCATTCAGTGATGCGGGTCAGGGCAGTCTCCAGGGACCACCGCGGCGCCCATTGCAAGCGCTGACGCGCCTTGGAAATATCCAGCTTGAGGAAGTGCGCTTCATGGGGGTGGTCGCCGGGCTGAAGCGTCCAGCGGGCGCCGTGGCCCCAGTGCTCGCACAAATGCTCGACGATCCATTGGACCGGACGGGCATCCTCGTCACGGGGCCCGAAATTCCACCCTTCGGCATCAGTCTGGCCGTGCAGGTACAGCCGCTCGGCCAGCAGGAGGTAACCGGACAGGGGCTCCAGCACATGTTGCCAGGGCCGGATGGCGTGAGGATTGCGGATGAGCACCGGCTCATCGGACTGCAGTGCCCGGAGGATATCTGGAAGCAACCGATCCGCTGCCCAGTCTCCGCCGCCGATAACATTGCCGGCGCGTACCGTGGCCATGGCGATGCCGGCGTCTTTCAGGAAGGACCGGCGATAGGCACTGCTCACCAGCTCAACGCAGCCTTTGCTGTTGGAGTAGGGGTCGTGGCCGCCCATCGGCTCGTCTTCACGGTAGCCCCAGACCCATTCCCGGTTCTCGTAGCACTTGTCCGTCGTGATGTTCACGATGGCCTTGACCGAGCCAACCTGACGGGCGGCTTCCAGTACATGCACCGTGCCCATCACGTTGGTGGCATAAGTCTCCACCGGTTGCTGGTAGGACAACCGGACGAGCGGCTGGGCCGCCATGTGGATGACGATTTCCGGACGGAACTCGTCCATCTGGGCCTGCACCGCTGCGAGGTCGCGGATGTCCACGATGCGATGTTCCATGCCCGTAGCCACGCGGGCCACATGAAACAGCGCCGGTTCTGTCGGGGGATCAAGCGCGATGCCGCGCAACTGAGCGCCCATCGACTGGAGCCACAAACTCATCCAGCTTCCTTTGAAGCCGGTGTGCCCGGTCAGCAGAACGCGTTTGCCCTGCCAGAACGCTGGATCCGTATGCGCCACACTCATTTCCAGGTCTTCCACGGTGCCTTGCCGGAGGCCCACAGTTCTTCCAGATAGGTCTTATCCCGCAGCGTGTCCATCGGTTGCCAGAAGCCAGTGTGCTCGAAGGCCATCAATTCGCCATCGCTGGCCAGGCGCTGGAGCGGAGCTTGCTCCCAGACCGTGCTGTCGTCTTCGAGATAGTCCAGCACACGCGGAGACAGGACAAAGAAGCCGCCGTTGATCATGGCGCCATCGCCCTTGGGCTTCTCCATGAAGCTGCGAATCTGGTGACCTTCGATGTGCAGGGCACCGAAACGGCCCGGCGGATACGTTGCGGTCAGGGTGGCCGCCTTGCCGTGCTGGCGATGGAAGTCGATGGCGGCGCTGATATTCACATCGCTCACGCCGTCGCCGTAGGTGAAGCAGAAGGCCTCGTCATTGCGCACGTAATCGGCCACACGCTTGAGTCGACCGCCGGTCATGGAATCATCCCCGGTATCTACCAGCGTGACGTTCCAGGGCTCAGCCCGCTTGTGATGCACTTCCATGCGATTGCTGCGCATGTCGAAGGTGACGTCGGACATGTGCAGGAAGTAATTCGCAAAGTACTCCTTGATCACATAGCCCTTGTAGCCACAGCAGATGACGAAGTCATTCACCCCATGGTGCGAGTACATCTTGAGGATGTGCCAAAGGATCGGCTTGCCACCGATCTCCACCATCGGTTTGGGACGAAGGGCTGTCTCTTCACTGAGGCGAGTGCCCAGGCCGCCGGCCAGGATGACTGCTTTCATGGGGGTCCTATGAATCGGAGATCGTCGAAAGGGGCTCAGGCTTCACCCGAGCTCACAAAGGCATCGGAGTGGAAGCTGCGGGGCGCGAGGCCCAGGCTGCACAACTGATTCTGGGCGTCGCGGATCATTGCATCCGATCCGCAGGCATAGACCCTGGCCTCTTGGAGGTCCAAGCCATCTGCCAGCAAAGCGGCCTGAACATGGCCGCAGTTTCCTGTCCAGTCTGCATCGGCACGCGACAGGACAGGAATGAACCGCAAGCGGGGTCGTAAGGCCTCCAGCCGCGTGTCTTCTTCCGGGCGCCAGTATAGGTCGGCAGGCTGACGCCCTCCCCAGTAGACACTGATGGATCGAGGCTGTGTGCTTGCCTCGTTGAGGGCCAGGCCCTCCAGCATGGCCTTCACCGGCGCGATGCCGGTGCCGGTGGCGAGGAAGACCAGGTCTCGACCGGCATGGCCGCGCAGGAAGAAAGTACCCAGCGGACCCCGAAGACGCAGGAGGTCATTGGCTTTGGCGTCGCGGAACCAGTACTGGCTCATCTGGCCCTCGGGGACCTCCCGAATGTGCAATTCGATGAGCTGATCATTCCGCGGTGCATTGGCGATGGAATAGCTTCGACGCAGCCCCTCCGCACCGATGACATCAATGTATTGCCCCGGCAGGAATGCCAACGGTGAGGACGGCGGCGTGCGCAGAACCACCCGCATCACATCGTGCGAGAGCTTGTCCAGCGACTGGATGCGGCACGGGACGGTCTTCGGATCCGGCAGCGATATGTCGCCCAGATCCTCGATGTCCAGAGATACGTCTGAACAGGCACCCCGCACGCAAGTCAGTACAAACCCATCTGCCTGCTCCGCGGTGCTCAGGCCGGTTTCGTCTTGCAGCGCAGCGGTTAAACCGGCAGTGACACGGCTTCGGCAGGTGCTGCAGCGACCGGTGCGGCAACTGTAGTCCAGCGTCAGATGCTGGCGCAGGGCCGCGTCCAGCAGCGACTCTCCTTCGGCCGCCTTGAAGGTCTTGCCATTGGCAATGGTGACGGTGTACATCAAAGGGTCTCAGAGCAATCTTCAGAGGACGCATCAGGCTGCGCATTGCCACTCTGCGACAACTCGGAGCGCAGGGCGTCAATTTCCCGCTGCAACTGTTCGAACTGCGCTTCCTTCTGGGCCAAAAAGTCGCGCGCCAGCCTCAACTTGGCTTTAGCGCCACTGGGCGTCAGCAAATACATGTAGGCGATCTTGTTGTCGGCGCGCCTGAAGTTGTTCACTTTTACCCAGCCGCGATCCACGACTGCACGCAGGCAGTAGTTGATCTTCCCTACGCTGACGCCGAGCCCGCGGGCTAATGCACGCTGGCTGATCTCGGTGTGACCCTCAATCTGCTGGAGCAGGGCGTAATCGAGTTCGTTGGTGACAGAAGAGGGCACAGTGGGTGTGTTCAACGTTTGAGCGCACCCACTTTACCATGTGTCTCCTGCCGTCAGCCTGCGTCTGCTGGGGCCGATTTCTGGCGTCGCGACTGACGCCACAGAAGAAAGGCACAGAGCGCCAATCCCGTCGCGAAGGCCGTGACCAGGGCAATTTGCGCACGCTTAGGTTTGCTCTTGTATTCCGGCTTGGTCGCAGGATCGATCACCTGGATCAGGAAGCCCTCCCGGCTCTCGTCCAATCGAGCGAGTTCGTATTGCTTTGAGAACAACTCAAACAGCGTCTCTTGGTACTTAAATTCGCGGTATTTGCCAATGTAGTCAGTGCCGACGCTGTTGCTGCTGCCCTCCATGCGTGCAAGCTCGCTGCGCAGCGCACCTATCGTGGCGGACTGCTGCTGGACTTCAGGGGCTGAATCGGTCAGAGACCGTCGCACGGTTTGCAGCCGAACTTCGGCGGCGGTCAGTTCGGCTTTGACACGGGCATAGTTTTCAGCTGCGGTCCTTGGTTCGGTCTTGAGCGCGCCCGGGTTGAAACCAACGGTTTGGAGTTCCTGCTGCGCGCGAGTCAGTTGATCCTTTGACTGCTTGAGTTGTTCCTCAAAGAAGGCGCGGCGCTGCTGTGCTTCGGTCAAGAACAGTCCCGACGTCATGTGCCTCAATTCTTCGACATACTGATTCGCGATGTCAGCTGCCATCTGCGGATCTTTGGAGTCGACCTCCACACTGATGAGGCCGTCCTTCTTGCCCAGTTCGATTCGTGCTGACCTTTTCAGGAATGCCCGAGCCTCAAATCGATATTTGGCCTTGGATGCCTCCATCAATTTGAACTTCTCGACGATTCGATCCTCCACCGTCACGCTCTGCATGAACGCCACATATTGGTCGCCTGGCGTCTTGATGGCACCGGATCCGCCGGCGAGGCTCGCTAGTGCACCGAGCGACTGCAGCGCCGCCGCCGCAGACCCCTGTTGCTGCTGCGGCGGCAGAAAAGTGGTTTTGGCGGTGTAAATGGGGTCCATCAGGTAGGTTACACCCAGCGCGATGGCCCCAGCAGCGATGGGCCCTGCAACGAGCAGGCGCCAGCGGGGCAGCAGGGTCGCTGACACATGGATTGATGGCGGCTGGTCGGCGCTGTGTTCAGCGGACGGCCGATAAGGCGAAGATGCGGACATTGATGAAGGTCCATGGACGGGGGCAGGCGAACGGCCCTCGTCATTGAGGTGCTCGGAGGATCCAGTCATTAGTTGTTCTTGAGGGTTTGCAGCGCCGCAACGCCCAGGCCGAACTGATACAGGATTTGCGTCCAGTCCTTCGCCTCCTGGATGAAGGTGGTCTTGTTCAGCTCTTCGGGAACGAACACCGTGTCACCGGGCAAGGCCTGCATGCTGGTCATGTTCGAGCCGAAGCCCAACCAGCCGCTACTGGACTGGCGAGCGCTGATCACACTGCCGTTCGCACGAAGCACGAACATGCTGCTCGGGTCTGCGCCTCGCGTCGGACCGCCGGCGAGTTTGAGTACATCGTCGACTGAAGAGTTGTCGGTCAGCAGATAACTCCCCGCATTGAAGACGCTGCCAAATACTCCCACCGTGTTGGGACGAGCGGGAATCAACAACCGGTCGCCACTTTCGACCGTCAGCGGAGGGAGTGAAGAGGCGGTCGGTTCCAGTTGCAGCACGATCCGACCCGTCGGGCGGACGGCACGTAAGCGTTCAATGAGCCTGGAGGTATTGTTGGCCCGCGCCACTTGAGCTTGCGCTTCATCGGCCGTTGAGGTCCGCTGTGTGGACGTGTTGCGGGTGAACTCCGTTTCCAGATCCCGCAGCGCACGGTCGTAGTTTTCCTGCTGCGAGCGACGAACGCTTTCTCGCGAGAAATCTGTGCCAAAGATATAGGCCTGCGGCGTCAAACCACCGGCCGCCTGAATGGCATCCACCAATGTCGCGTTGGGGGCCAGCACATATTCCCCAGGGCGCGCCACTTCGCCTTCCACCTGCACCCGCTTGTACTGCTTGTACAGCGGCAGTTCGGAATTCACGCTGCTGAACACTCGCAGCACGTCGCCGTTGCCGACATTGGCTTTCAACTGCTGCGGCAAGGCCAGTTCCACCACGCGCCGGTCGATACGGTCACTGAGGCGTTCCACCGATACACGGGTCCGGTCGGCGACAGCACTGAAGCCGCCGGCCATGGCCAGCACGTCTTCCACCGTCTCGCCCGGCTTCAGTTCACCGATGGTGGCTTTGTTCACGCTGCCCAGAATGGCCACCTGCGGGCCGATCGGGCCGACATGGATGACGTCTTCCGCCTGCAGTGGCCGGTCCGAGGACTTGTCACCCTTCAGCAGAAAGTCGTAGGCATCAAACTGGGCCACCAATTGGCCGTTGCGGCGCAGTTCGATATTGCGGAAGCTTCCCGCGCCCGAGGGGCCGCCAGCGCGGATCAGGCCGGACACCACGGTGGCCAGGCTGCTTACCGTGTACGCGCCCGGCTTGGAGGTAAAGCCGGTGACATAAATGCGGATGGAACGCAGGCGGCCCAGGGTGGCGCTCACCTGGAAGTTCTTGAAGACCTGGGCGACGCGGCCGCGTACCACGTCATTCAGATCGCCATAACGCACGCCAGCGACCATGATCGGGCCGACGCGGGGAATGGTGATCCGGCCGCTGCGATCCACGGTGAGGCGCAGGTCGGCATCCACCGAGCCCCACAGCGTGACCTGAACTTCATCGCCGATACCGATCAGGTAGTCGGTCGGCGCTTCACGCGGCCCGTCTCCGACATTGCCGCCCGACAAGGGCTCGTCCAGCATCAAGCTGGCGCCGAGGCGGCGCACCACTTCGTCCGGGTTGATCCGCTTCGTGATGGCGGCGCTGCCACTATTGCTGCTGCTAGATGCCAGGGTGCCAGCGCGCTCGGCCTGACGTTCCAGCTTCTGTTGCTCTTCCAACTGCTGAAGATCAATGCCCAGCAGCTTGTTCACATAGATCTCGAACTCGTTCGGCACATAGCGGGCGCGGCGAGCCTCACCGGACGTGGTCGATGTGCTGTTCTGGGCATTCGAGCTGTCCGACGTGCTGCGAGACGAATTCAGCCGGACCGGCCCTGACATGCCGTCGCCGGACGATGAACTCGACGAGGCACTGCTGCCAAGATTGTCGTTATCGGCCGCGTGCGCCGCCAGCGTGCCGACACCCAGCGCACAGGCCAACAGGGCGGTCCCTGCATGGCGAGCCAGTTGGGTCAGACCAGTGATGGCCGATACAGAGGCGCGGTGGGCGCTGATATCCATGCGAAGTCTCATAAAGTCTGGACTGGACCTGCCAGGGCCAAGCGCCCTCGCAGCAAGCCGCCGCATTCTAAGAGCACGTTGTGGTGTCAAAACCGCTATGTGCAGCGAACACCCTCGCTACACTGCCGCGCATGCTGTTTCTGCTGATTCCCTTCGCCCTGGCGGCGGTGGTCACCCTGTACGTGGTGCACTCGTCCACCCGGCACGGCCACCTCTCGGCGGACCACGATCTGTCCGGGCCCCAGAAGTTCCATGCGCGTCCGGTTCCTCGCATCGGTGGGGTGGGGATCTTTGTTGGCCTGGCTGGCATGGTGGCCGTGTGCTACCTCCAAAAGAGTGCCAATGCCCAACTCGGCGCGCTCCTCCTGCTCTGCGGCCTGCCAGCCTTCGGCGCCGGCCTGATCGAAGATTTCACCAAGCGGGTGTCCCCCGCCAAGCGGCTGCTGGCCACGGCCGTGTCTGCCGCCCTGGGCGTGTTTGTCCTGGGTGCCGCCATCACCCGTACCGACATCCCTGGCCTGGATCTGATCGTCGGCACCACCGCTGGCGCCTTCATCGCCACCGTCTTCACCGTGGCGGGGGTGGCCAATTCGGTCAACATCATCGACGGCTTCAACGGTCTGTCGTCGATGTGTGTCAGTCTGATGTTGCTGGCGCTGGCCTATGTGGCTTACCAGGTCGGTGACACCGAGCTGGCCCTCTGGGCCTTGGCCGGCGTGGGCGCCATCCTCGGCTTTTTCGTCTGGAACTATCCCGCAGGCATGATCTTCCTGGGGGATGGGGGGGCCTATTTCATGGGCTTTTATCTCGCGGAAATGGGCATCCTGCTGATCTCGCGCCACAGCGAGGTGTCGCCCCTGTTCGCGCTGATGGTCTGCATCTACCCGGTGTTCGAGACGGTCTTCTCCATCTACCGCCGCCGCGTGCTGCGGGATGTTTCGCCGGGTGCGCCGGATGGCATCCATCTGCATTCACTGATTTACCGACGCCTGATGCGCTGGGCGATTGGCGCCCGCGATGCGCGCGTCATGACCCGCCGCAATTCGATGACCGCCCCCTATCTTTGGACGCTGTGCATCTCCTCACTGGCGCCAGCGCTGCTGTTCTGGGACTCCACCCCGATGATCCTGGCCTGTATGGTGCTGTTCGGCATCACCTACGTGGCCCTGTACTGGCGCATCGTCCGTTTCAGGACCCCCAAGTGGATGGTGTTCCGGGGAGATCCGCGCAAGGTGCCAGGCAACGAACCCCGCTGAGCGACACCCGGTGTTTCATGGTTTTGGGCCGGATTTGGGGCGAATGCGGCCCATAAGGGATAATCCTCCCCCATGACAGACACAACCCCGACGCCAAGCCCGCGATTTGACACGCTGCCGCTGGACCCGAAGCTGCTGCGCGCCGTCGCCGACCAGGGCTACGCGACGATGACGCCCATCCAGGCCAAAGCCATCCCCGTGGTGCTTTCCGGCCGTGATGTGATGGGCGCCGCCCAGACCGGCACCGGCAAGACCGCCGCCTTCTCCATCCCGCTGCTGCAGCGCATGCTCAAGCATGAAAACGCCAGCGCATCGCCCGCCCGCCATCCGGTGCGGGCCCTGGTGCTGGCGCCCACGCGGGAACTGGCTGACCAGGTGGCCAACAACGTCAAGGCCTACGCCAAGCACACCCAGCTGCGGGTGGCCTGTGTCTTCGGCGGGGTGGACATGAAACCCCAGACGCTCCAGCTCAAGGGCGGCGTGGAAGTGCTGATCGCAACGCCGGGCCGTCTGCTGGATCACATCGAAGCCAAGAACTGCGTGCTCAATCAGGTCGAGTATGTGGTGCTGGACGAGGCCGACCGCATGCTGGACATCGGCTTCCTGCCGGACCTGCAGCGCATCCTCAGCTTCCTGCCCAAGACCCGCCAGACCCTGCTGTTCTCGGCGACCTTCTCGCCGGAAATCAAGCGCCTGGCCCAGAGTTACCTGCAGGAGCCCGACCTGGTGGAAGTGGCGCGTCCCAACGCCACCGCCTCCACGGTGGAGCAACGCTTCTTCAGCGTGGAAGACGACGACAAGCGCGCCGCCATCCTGCATCTGCTGCGCCAGCGGCAGATCACGCAATCCATCGTGTTTGTGAACTCCAAGCTGGGCGCGGCCCGACTGGCGCGTTCCTTCGAGCGGGATGGCCTGAAGACGGCGGCGCTGCATGGCGACAAGTCGCAGGACGAGCGCCTGAAGTCGCTGGAAGCCTTCAAGCGGGGGGAAGTGGAGCTGCTGGTGGCCACCGACGTGGCGGCGCGCGGTCTGGACATCGCGGACCTGCCCGCGGTTTTCAACTTCGACGTGCCGTTCAACGCCGAGGACTACGTCCATCGTATTGGCCGTACCGGTCGCGCCGGCGCTTCCGGTCTGGCGTTCACCTTGGTCGCCCGCTCGGACGCCCGTCTGGTGGGCGAGATTGAAAAGCTCATCAAGCGCAAGCTGGAACTGGAACCGTTGCAACTCGAGGACGATCGTCCGCGCCGCCCTGAGCGGCGTGAGCGTGAGGACCGGTCCGAGTCGCGCTCGGATTTTCGCTCCGATTCGCGCCATGAAGAGCGCCCCCGGCGCGAGCGGGAAGACCGTCGTGACGAGGCCTATGCGGGTGCTTCCGCTCCGCGTTTGCAACCGCGTGCGCCTTACGATCCCTTGTTCGACAAGCCCTATGAGGCCTCGGATCGGGCGGAGCCGCCGAGCTGGGAGAACTCTGCCGCTGCGGCCCAGGCCGCCGTGCGGGGCGCGGCGCTGTCCAGCATCAAACCCAAGCGCAAGGTGGCGGCCTTGTTCGGAGCCAAGAAGCCTGCGGCCACGACCGAGTCCTGAGCACCCGGTCGGGCGTCAGTGCCAGTAAAAAAGGGCGGATCTGCGGATCGCGCCCTTTTTTCTTGGGTCCTCGGGTCATGGGACCGTCTTGGCGAGCGGGCGGGCGGCCGGCCGGCGGCGCGCGCTCTCCCTTGATCGCCAAAACGGGTGTTGGTCAGCGCCCGCTCAAGAACGCAAACACCGCCGGCACCTTGTCCGGTACCGTGCGTGGCGCCTTGCGCCATTGCGCCACCGTGGCGCTGTAGGTCCAGGCGTCCGCCAGACTCAGTCCGCAGCTCACCGACAGGACGGTGCCTGGCTTGAGCTGCGCCACCAGCGCCTGGAGCAGGGCGCTGTTCCGATAGGGCGTTTCGATCATCAACTGCGTTTGCTGCTCGCGGGCCGACAGTGCCTCCAGATCCTTCAGCCTTGCCTGGCGTGCGACGGCGTCGGTGGGCAGGTACCCGACAAAGGCAAAGCTTTGTCCGTTCAGCCCGCTGGCGGCCACGGCCAGCAGCAGTGAACTGGGCCCCACCAGCGGCACTACCGGCACCCCGGCCGCATGCGCAGCCGCCACCAGTCGGGCGCCCGGATCGGCCACGGCGGGCATGCCGGCTTCCGAAATCAGGCCCATGTCGATGCCGGCCAGCGCGGGCGCCAGCAGGTCGTGCCATGCGCCGTCGTCGGCGGCAGCGGGCGCACGGCCCTTGGGGGGGCGCGGGAGTTCCACGATCTGCTGTTGCTGCAGCGGCAGGGCCAGCGGATGCAAGGCATCCACCCGCTTGAGAAATGCGCGGGTGGTCTTGGCATTCTCGGCCGCCCAGTGGGTCAGGCGGGCCGCGCGCGACATCACCGCCTCGGGCAGCACCTCGCGCAGATCCACGTCGGGGCCGTCGATGCCGAAATCCAGGGTGTTGGGAACGAGGTAAAGGCGGCCCAGGGTCACAAGGGGTCTCCGGAAGCAAGGGAAGAGGAGGGATGGGGCAGGGCGGACGTCATCGGCACGCTCAAGCCTGCCTGACGCAGCAGGCGGCAGGTGCGGATCAGCGGAAGGCCGATCAGCGCGGTGGGGTCGTCGGACACGATCGCCTCCAGCAGCGAGATGCCCAGGCCCTCCGCCTTGGCGCTGCCGGCGCAGTCGTAGGGCTGTTCAGCGCGCAGATAGGCCTCGATCTCGGCATCCGACAGGTCACGGAAGCGCACTTCCACCCGGGCCAGGTCGGTGGCCTCGAATCCACTGGCCTGGCAGACCACCGCCAGCGCCGTCTGAAAAATCACGGTGCGGCCTCGCATGGCGCGCAGTTGCGCCACGGCCCGTTCATGGTTGCCCGGTTTGCCCAGCGCTTGGCCGTCCAGGTCCGCCACCTGGTCGGACCCGATCACCACGGCCTCCGGCCGCAGCCGTGCCACCGCCTGAGCCTTGGCCAGCGCCAGCCGGCCCGCGAGTGTTTCTGGCGTCTCCCCGGCCAACCGCGTCTCGTCGACCTGCGGCGCCAGTACGTCGAAGGGGTGCTGAAGTCGGCCCAACAGCTCCCGCCGGTAGGGCGAGGTGGACCCCAAGACCAGTGGACGCGAGCAGTGAAGGGCGGAGGTACCGGTGCTCGAAGCGGCGGACGGTGGATGGGCCGGATGGGCCGGATGGCGCGGAACGGGCGGATTGGCGGCGGAGGCAGGAGCGCTCATGGCCGTGATTCTCCCATCGGCGGAGGCCACGGTTGGACGTGGTGGGGCTGGGGGCTCGTACACTTGCAGCCATGAAGTCCCGTGCTCTGAACCCCCTCAAACTGGATGTTGAAGCCTTCGCCCGCGAAGGTGGGACGCTCGAAGGCGAATGGCCGGCGGCCGTATTGCCGCGCCTGGCGGAAACCGCCGCTCCCGAAGCGCCTGCAACCGACTGGCCGGCCGTGCGCTGGGCTGCGGCGGGCGAAATCCGCACGCCTCGTGGGGGTGAAGCCCAGATCTGGATGCGCCTGGACGCCCAGGCCCATGTGGCGCAGACCTGCCAGCGTTGCCTCAAGGCGGTGCATGAAGAGATCGCCATGTCCCGCTGGTTCCGCTTCGTGCGGGATGAGGACCAGGCGGCCCAACTCGATATGGACAGTGAAGACGATGTCCTGGCCCTGGCTCGCCACCTGAATCTGCAGGAATTGGCAGAAGATGAGCTGTTGCTGGCCCTGCCGTTGGTGCCACGCCACGACGTCTGCCCGGAGCCGCTCCCCCTCGCCGAGCCCGATGAGCTGGAGGAGGTGGTGGAAGAGAAGCGTCCCAATCCGTTCGCAGCCCTGGCAGCCCTGAAGAAGGGAACGTCTGGTAAAGCCTGAGGGCGCTGTGCTACACTCGCCGGCTTTCCCGGTTCAATTGCTTCAGGCTTTGATGCTTTGATGCCTTGCAGGCTGATCCCTGCAGGTCTTCTGAGATGCCTGAGATACCTGAAGTGCGCTGAAATGCGCTGAACCGGCCGAGGCATCGGTTGTGGTCAATCTGTAAAGTGCCACCACCCCTAGCGCAAAACCATCGCAGGCCTCGAATTCACGAAGCTCGATCATTTTTTGATCACCGCGCCGAAGCCTTTAGGAGAATTTTCATGGCCGTTCAGCAAAACAAGAAGTCGCCTTCCAAGCGTGGCATGCACCGCTCGCACAACGCCCTGGGCACCCCGGGCACCGCGATTGAGCCCACCACCGGTGAAGTGCATCTGCGTCACCACATCAGCCCCAACGGCTTCTATCGTGGCCGCAAGGTTCTGAAGACCAAGGCTGACGCTGCCTGATCGTCCCGACGCCGTCGGTCACGTTCAGTCGCCATCAGCGATGTCATGGTGCCCTGGCGCCATGATTGGTCTCTTCAGACCCTCAGCTTCCACAGTGTTGCTTTCAAAGCCCGGTTCAGCGCATGGCGTTGCCGGGCTTTTGCTTTGCTGGATCGTCTTCAGCGGCAATAGTGCGGCAACCGTGCGGCAACATGGTGGAGAGGCATGGCTCCATCGGGCCAGGTGGCTGGCGGGCGGATTGCCGCACCGCGTCGCTACCCTTGTCCGCCGCAGCGGCCTCGCGTAAGGTGACCCATCGGCCGCTCGCCACCAGGCGGTCCCATTTTCTGTCCCTCATTGGTTTCGATGTCTGACACCCACGTCCAGCAGTCCTTGTCCTCAGCGTCGCCCACGTTGCCCCTGACGCCTTTGCGGCTGGCGGTGGATTGCATGGGTGGCGATCACGGTCCCTCCATCACTCTGCCGGCCTGCAAGGCCTTCCTGAGCAACCATCCGCAAGCCGAACTGCTGCTGGTGGGGCGCCCGGAAGCCTTGGCCGAGGCCGCGCAATGGCCGCGTTGCCGCATCGTGGCTGCCAGTGAGGTGGTCACCATGGAAGATCCGATCGAGATGGCCTTGCGCCGCAAGAAGGATTCGTCCATGCGCGTGGCCCTCCAGCAACTGAAGGCGGGGCGTGAGGGGGAGGCCCCGCAGGCGCAGGCCTGCGTGTCGGCCGGCAATACCGGTGCGCTGATGGCGGTGGCGAAATACCTGCTCAAGACCATGGACGGCATTGACCGTCCGGCCATTGCCACCGTGATGCCCAATCAGATGGGCGGCTTCACCACCGTGCTGGACCTTGGCGCCAATGTGGATTGCGCGCCCGAGCATCTGCTGCAGTTCGCGGTGATGGGCAGTGCGCTGGTGTCCGCCGTGGATGGCAAGCAAGAGCCCACCGTTGGCCTGCTGAACATCGGTGAAGAGATGATCAAGGGCAACGAGACCATCAAACGCGCTGGCGAACTGCTGCGCGAGGCCCATGCCCACGACACGCTGCGTTTTCACGGCAATGTCGAAGGCAACGACATCTTCAAGGGCACCACCGACATCGTGGTGTGTGACGGATTTGTCGGGAATGTGGCGCTCAAGACCGCCGAAGGCCTGGCGAGCATGATCTCCAGCTTCATCCGTGCGGAGTTCACCCGCACCGGCTGGACCAAGATCGTCGCTCTTCTTGCCATGCCGATCCTGCAACGCTTCAAGAACCGCGTCGATCATCGTCGATTCAACGGCGCCGCCCTGTTGGGACTACGGGGTCTGGTCTTCAAGAGCCATGGTTCAGCGGATGCGTTTGCTTTCGAGCAGGCTTTGAACAGGGCTTATGATGCGGCTCGCAACCGGCTTCTAGACCGGGTTCATGATCGAATCGTCGCAACGATGCAGGCACTTCCGGTGTCTGCCAGTGAGGAGGGCGGCGATGCTGGAGACACGGCAGTTACGGCTGCCAATGCTGCATGACCACTGCTTCCGCCCCTAATTCCCCCACTTCCCCCCGTTATTCGCGCATTCTCGGTACGGGGAGCTTCCTCCCCGGCGAGCGGGTGAGCAATCAGGCACTGGCCGACCGGCTGGCGCAGGATGGCATTGAGACGTCCCATGAGTGGATCGTTGAACGCACCGGCATTCACGCCCGCCACTTTGCCGATGCCCACACCACGTCCAGCGATCTGGCACTGCCGGCCGCACGCGCGGCGCTGGAGTCCGCCGGTGTGGCCGCCGAAGAGATCGACCTGATCATCGTGGCCACGTCCACGCCGGATATGGTGTTCCCGTCCACGGCCTGTCTGCTGCAGCAGAAGCTCGGCATCCATGGCTGCCCGGCATTTGACGTGCAGGCGGTGTGCTCCGGCTTCGTGTATGCACTGACGGTGGCTGACGCCATGATCAAGAGCGGCGCCGCCAGCAAGGCGCTGGTGGTGGGTGCGGAAGTGTTCTCCCGCATTCTGGATTTCAAGGACCGCACCACCTGTGTGCTGTTTGGTGACGGTGCCGGCGCCGTGGTGCTGGGCGCCAGCGACACCCCCGGCATCCTGGCCAGCGAGCTTCATGCCGACGGCCGCCATGTGGACATTCTCTGCACCCCGGGCGCCGTCTACGGCGGCGAGGTGCTGGGCCATCCGCTGCTGAAGATGGACGGCCAGGCCGTGTTCAAGCTCGCCGTGGGCGTGCTGGACAAGGTGGCCCGCGCCGTGCTGGAGAAAGCCGGCCGCACCGATGAAGACATCGACTGGCTGATCCCCCACCAGGCCAACATCCGCATCATGCAGGGCACGGCCAAGAAGCTGAAGATGTCCCTGGACAAGCTGATTGTCACGGTGGACGAGCACGGCAATACTTCCGCAGCGTCCATCCCTCTTGCACTGGACGCCGCCGTGCGCTCCGGCAAGATCAAGCGCGGTGATACGGTCATGCTGGAAGGTGTGGGTGGTGGTTTCACCTGGGGCGCGGTGCTGCTGGATTTCTGATCCGCCTTCATCCGCCTCCATCCGCATCTTCCGACGCCTTATTCGTTCGCCTCCCGAGTCTGCACATCAAGCCAGCCGTCTTTGCCCGTCTTTGTCGCCCGACTCCTCGTTGTCCAATTTTTCAATCTCACTACCGACTGATCCGTCAGCCATGAGCAAGAGCTTTGCATTCGTCTTCCCCGGCCAAGGGTCTCAATCCGTCGGCATGCTGGACGCCTGGGGCGATCACCCTGAAGTGGTTCGCACCGTGGCGGAAGCCTCGGCCGCTCTGGGCGAGGACATCGGTGCCCTGATCAAGCAGGGTCCGAAGGAACAACTGGACCTGACCACCAACACCCAACCGGTGATGCTGACGGCCGGTGTGGCCTGCTACCGCGCCTGGATGGCCGAGACCGGCTTGGTGCCGTCCGCCGCTGCCGGCCATTCACTGGGCGAGTACACCGCGCTGGTGGCGGCCGGTGCGCTGAGCCTGTCGGACGCGCTGCCGCTGGTGCGTTTCCGCGCCCAGGCCATGCAGGAAGCGGTGCCGGTGGGCACCGGCGCCATGTCCGCCATCCTGGGCCTGGAGGCCTCCGCTGTCCGTGAGGTCTGCCTGCAAATCGCCACAGACACCGGTGAAGTGGTCGAGGCCGTCAATTTCAACGATCCCAAGCAAACCGTGATCGCCGGCAGCAAGGCCGGTGTGGAAAAGGCCATGGAAGCGCTGAAAGCCGCCGGTGCCAAGCGCGCGCTGCCGCTGCCGGTGTCCGCGCCTTTCCATTCCAGCCTGATGAAGCCTGCGGCCGATCGCCTCCGCGAGAAGCTCGCAACCGTCGACTTCAAGCCAGCCGCCTTCCCGGTGATCAACAACATCGATGTGGCCGTGACGGACAGCCCGGAAGCACTGCGGGATGCACTATATCGCCAGGCTTTTGGCCCGGTGCGTTGGGTGGAAGTGGTGCAGGCCTTGAAGGCCCGCGGCCTGACCACCCTCATCGAATGCGGTCCCGGCAAGGTGCTGGCGGGCATGGCCAAGCGGATCGACGGCGACATCGTCAGCACCACCGTGCTGGACCCGGCGTCGCTGGTGGAAGCCAAGGGTCTGGTGGCCTGAGGGGCCACACGCTCCGCGTACCCCGCCCGTACCCCGCCCGCATCAAGCTGAACAAAGCTGAGGATCCCCATGAGTGAAAGCAAGCAAGTTGCATTGGTCACCGGCGCCAGCCGCGGCATCGGCCGTTCCCTTGCCCTGACCCTGGCCCAGAAGGGCTTCACCGTCATCGGCACCGCCACGAGCGAGTCCGGTGCCCAATCCATCACCGAGGCGCTGCAGCCGCTGGGCGGCCGTGGTGTGGTCCTCAATGTGAATGATGGCGCCGCCGTGGAAGCCCTGGTGGATGCCATCACCAAGCAGGACGGTGGGCTGCAGGTGCTGGTCAACAATGCCGGCATCACCCGGGACATGCTGTCGATGCGCATGAAGGATGAAGACTGGGACGCCGTCCTGGACACCAACCTCAAGGCCGTGTTCCGCGCCAGCCGCGCGGTCATGCGCACGATGATGAAGCAGCGTTATGGCCGCATCATCAACATCACCTCGGTGGTGGGCGCCTCCGGCAATGCCGGCCAGGCCAACTATGCAGCGGCCAAGGCCGGTGTCGCGGGCATGACGCGTGCCCTGGCACGGGAGCTGGGCAGCCGCAACGTCACCGTGAACTGCGTGGCGCCCGGCTTCATTGCCACCGACATGACCGAGGTGCTGCCGGAGGCCCAGAAGGCCGCTTTGCTGGCACAGATCCCGCTGGGCCGCCTGGGTGACCCGTCCGAAATTGCCAGTGCGGTCGCCTTCCTGGCCTCTGCCGAAGCCGGCTACATCACCGGCTCCGAACTGCATGTCAATGGCGGCATGTACATGAGCTGAGGGCCTGGCCCCATCCGTTTTTTCAGAATCGTGGTGCCCGCCCCCAAGGGGTGGGTACCCACCGGATTCACCCGGCCGGTGTAGGGCTGATAGAGTCCGAGCGCGTTCACGTTCCCAAAGGAACCGATCGCCTCGGGGGCGCCGAAACTTAGAGGCGCCACTCTAAGGCCTTAGAATCCCGGGTTGTTCTAGCAAACCCCTCCTGGAGGAGTCATGAGCGATATCGAAGCACGTGTCAAGAAAATCATCGCCGAGCAGCTCGGCGTGCCTGAAGCCGATGTGACCAATGAAAAGGCCTTCGTCGCCGATCTGGGCGCTGATTCTCTGGACACCGTGGAACTGGTGATGGCCCTGGAAGACGAGTTCGGCATCGAGATCCCGGACGAGGAAGCCGAAAAGATCACCACCGTTCAGCTGGCGATCGACTACGCCGTCAAGCACCAAAAGACTTGATGAAGGGCCCGGAAGGCCCTGGCGCCTTCCCCCTTCCCGGGCGCGCTCTTGTAGCGCAGTCCCGAGGCGTTCCCGCAGTATCACTTCAGTCATAGAGCATGAGCCGTCGTCGCGTCGTCGTCACCGGTCTTGGCCTGATCAGTCCCGTGGGTAACACGGTCGAGCAGGGCTGGGCCAATATCGTGGCTGGTCAATCCGGCATTGATCACATCACCCGGTTTGATGCCAGCAACCTGGCCTGTCAGTTCGCGGGCGAGGTCAAGGGCTTCAACGTGGAGGAGTACTTCTCCGCGAAGGAAGCGCGGCACATGGACACCTTCATCCATTACGGTCTGGCGGCTTCGCTGCAGGCCGTCCGGGATGCAGGTCTGCCCACTGGTGAGGCCCTGCAGCCCGAACTGGCCGAACGCATTGGCGTGCTGGTCGGCTCCGGCATCGGCGGCCTGCCCATGATTGAAGAGACCCATGCGGAGCTGACCTCGCGTGGCCCCCGCCGCATCTCGCCGTTCTTCGTGCCGGCTTCGATCATCAACATGATCTCCGGTCACGTGTCCATCCAGTGCGGCTTCAAGGGCCCGAACCTGGCCATCGTCACGGCCTGCACCACCGGTCTGCACAGCATCGGTCAGGCAGGGCGCATGATCGAGGCCGGTGATGCGGACGTCATGGTGGCCGGCGGTGCCGAATCCACCGTGTCGCCGCTGGGTGTCGGTGGCTTCGCCGCAGCCCGCGCACTCTCCACCCGCAACGACGACCCCAAGACCGCGTCCCGCCCCTGGGACAAGGATCGTGACGGCTTTGTGCTGGGCGAGGGCGCTGGTGTGCTGGTGCTGGAAGAATACGAACACGCCAAGAAGCGTGGCGCCAAGATCTATGCGGAACTGGTGGGCTTCGGCATGAGCGCCGATGCTTATCACATGACCGCACCGGATGTGGACGGCCCGACCCGCTCCATGCGCAATGCCCTGCGCAATGCCGGTCTGAACCCCGACCAGATCCAATACATGAATGCCCACGGCACCTCCACGCCGCTGGGGGATGCCAACGAGACCAACGCCATCAAGCAGGCCTTTGGCGGCCATGCCAAGAACGGACTGGTGGTGTCGTCCACCAAGTCGATGACCGGCCACCTGCTGGGCGGCGCCGGCGGCATCGAATCGGTGTTCACCGTCAAGGCGATCCACGACCAAATCGCCCCGCCGACGATCAACATCTTCAACCAGGATCCCGCCTGCGACCTGGACTACTGCGCCAATGAAGCGCGCAAGATGCCTATCGAATACGCCGCGAAGAACAACTTCGGTTTTGGCGGTACCAACGGCACCCTGATCTTCAAGCGGGTGTAAGCAGGCCCTGCGCGGTGGCACCATGACCGCGCAGGCACGCACTGCATCTGCCGCCCCCTCGAAGGGCGCCCGACGCCGGGTCCATCGTCATGCGATGGCCCGGCGTTTTTCATGTCCGCCGGATCCGGTGTGGCGGCTGGTCCATGATCTGATCTGTGCCGTTGGGTTCGGCGCGGCAGGGTGGGCGGGGCTGATGCATTGGAGCGCGTTGGACGGCGCCGTGGTCCCCGGAGGCCGGGCGGCCTTGGGCGCAGCGGGTGTGGCGGCCATGATCGTGTGGCTGCTGGCGCGGCAATGGCAGATCCGGCGCGTGGCCCGCGCCGTGCGGGGCGGTGTCCAGGGCCTGCGCTGGGATCAGCAGCAGTGGTGGTGGCAACCTGCGGGTGCGTCGCTTGCCGGATCGGACGCGGCAGCCAAGGGTGTCGCCTCAGCTGTTGAGGTGCCGGTCCAGATGCCCGTGCAGGTTCAGGTTCAGGTGCTGCTCGATCTCGAACGCTGGATGTTGCTGCGGCTGGTGCCCTCCGGAAGTGGCTGGCGGTTCTGGCGGCATCGGCTGCTGCCGATGTCGCGGCGACAGCAGGGCGGCCACTGGTCGTTACTGCGGATTCACCTCTTCATGGCACGAACCTGAGCAATTCCGTGCATGATGTACCTTCTGTCCCACTGATCTGCTCCTGACGCGAGTCTTCATGTCCAACACGTTCCGTCATCTTGCCCTGGCGCTTGCAGGCGCCGCTGCGCTGCAGGCGCCTTTGCATGGGCTGGCCCAGCCGGCAGCTCCGGTGGCCACGCCGCCTGCTGCACCCGCTTCCGGTCCGGCCTTGCCGGCCGCACCCCTGCCGGACCTGGCGCGTGCGCTGCCGGACTTCAGTGTGCTGGTGGAGCTGGCAGGCCCGGCCGTGGTCAACATCCGGACCTCGGAAAAGATCAAGGTCAGCCCGAATGCCCAGCTGGATGAGCAGATGCGCGAATTCCTGCGCCGCTTTGGCATCCCGGTGCCGCAGCAGCGCAAGGGAGCGCCTGCACCGAATACGCCGGCCCCGGATGACGATGATGACGATGGCGATGACGATGCTTCTCCCCAGCGTCGCGGCCTGGGCTCCGGTTTTGTGATCGGCGCCGACGGTTATGTCATGACCAATGCCCATGTGGTGGACGAAGCCGATGAGGTGATGGTCACCCTCACCGACAAGCGCGAATTCAAGGCCAAGGTGGTGGGGCTGGATCGCCGCACCGACGTGGCCGTGCTCAAGATCGACGCCACCGGTCTGCCCATGCTGCGCATGGGGGATGTCGGCAAGCTGAAGGTGGGTGAGTGGGTGATGGCCATCGGCTCGCCCTTTGGTTTCGACAACACCGTGACCGCTGGCATCGTCAGCGCCAAGGCACGCGACACCGGGGACCTGCTTCCGCTCATCCAGACCGATGTGGCCATCAATCCCGGCAACTCCGGTGGCCCGCTGCTGAACCTGCGCGGCGAGGTGGTGGGCATCAACTCGCAGATCTACAGCCAGTCCGGCGGCTTCATGGGCATCTCCTTCGCGATCCCCATCGACGAAGCCATGCGTGTGGCCGATCAACTGCGCAGCAAGGGCCGGGTCACCCGCGGCATGCTGGGCGTTTATCCGGACGACCTGACCAAGGAAGTCGCAGAAGCGATCGGCCTGGGCAAGCCGCAAGGCGCGCTGGTCACCCGCATCACAGCCGGCGGCCCCGGTGAGAAGGCCGGCCTGGAACTGGGCGACGTCATCACCCGCTTCAACGGCAAGCCGGTGGAAAAGGCTGTGGACCTGCGGCGCCTGGCCGCTGCCACCCCGCCCGGCACCAAGGTGCCGATGCAGGTGTTCCGTCGCGGCAGCTACAAGGACCTCCATGCCACGCTGGAAGCCTTGCCGGATGACCGCTCGGCACCCACGCCCGAACCCGAGGCCCCGGTGCAGACCGGCGCCCAGGCCTGGGGCCTGATCGTCAGTGAACTGACCGATGCCCAGCGCAAGGAACTCAAGCTCAGTGCGGGTATCAAGATCGATGCAGTGGATGGCTCCGCCGCCCGCGCCGGCCTGCGTCCAGGCGACCTGATCCTCTCGGTGACCAACACCGAGATCAAGACGCTCAAGCAGTTCCAGGCGGTACTGGCCAAGGTCGACAAGACCAAGCCGCTGCAGATGCTGGTCCGTCGAGGCGACGCGGTGACCTTCGTGGTGCTGAAGCCGGGCAAGGGCTAATCAAGCCGGTGGTGGGTGTCTGTCAGGGTAAACCCTCAAGGCTCGACTTCAACCCACCGCCCATCTGGGGCTTTCCGTCATGCGGAATCCGCAGCCGCTCTGCGAGCACACTCTGCACACCTTCTGTCGGTTGGTGCTCGCTAGCGGTTGTGACCAACCCGGGGGATTGATGCTGCCCTCCGCTACAATCGCACCGCGTCCGGCTCCCTTTGTAGCCATCCCGGCAGTGAATCAAGACGGCCCCCTCAACGGCCAGAATGATCCACAGGATGTCCTCAAGCTTTTGTGGATAACCTGTTGAAAAAATTCCTGTTGGCGAAGGGCAACGCCCGCAAAGCTCGCATCCATGCGGTTTTCAGGGCGGCCCTTTTGGCTACAATGAAAGCCCAACAAGCAGTTGCCATACGTTTTGTTGGAAGGCGCGTCACCGTTTCGACGTGCCTTTTTTTTATGTCCCGTATGTTCCGTGGGGGCCCACAAACGGCCTTCGCTTCGCCGCCATCCAGCGGGCTCGGGAGCCGTTCCATGTGCGGCCTCTTCCCGGCAGCTTCCCTGTCTGCGGCCTCCGACTGAGTCCATGAACCACATCCGCAACTTCTCCATCATTGCCCACATCGATCACGGCAAGAGCACCCTGGCCGATCGCATCATTCAGCGCTGCGGGGGGCTGTCGGATCGGGAAATGGAAGCGCAGGTGCTGGACTCGATGGACATCGAGCGTGAGCGCGGCATCACCATCAAGGCGCAGACCGCTGCGCTGCAATACAAGGCGCGTGATGGCCAGGTCTACAACCTGAACCTGATCGACACCCCGGGGCACGTCGACTTCTCTTATGAAGTGAGCCGCTCACTCTCCGCCTGCGAGGGGGCGCTGCTGGTGGTGGACGCCAGCCAGGGCGTGGAAGCGCAGACCGTGGCCAACTGCTACACCGCGCTGGAGCTTGGCGTGGAAGTGGTGCCCGTGCTCAACAAGATGGACCTGCCGCAGGCCAACCCGGAAGGGGCCAAGGCGGAGATCGAGGACGTGATCGGCATCGATGCCACTGACGCCATTCCGTGCTCGGCCAAGACCGGCATGGGCGTGGACGAGATCCTGGAAGCGATCATCGCCCGCATGCCGGCACCCAAGGGTGTGGTGGAAGCGCCGCTGCGCGCCATGATCATCGACTCCTGGTTCGACAACTACGTCGGCGTGGTGATGCTGGTCCGTGTGGTGGACGGCACGCTGCGCAAGGGCGAGCGCATCCGCATGATGGCCACCGACGCCGTCTACCCGGCCGAACACCTGGGGGTGTTCACCCCCAAGTCCGAGCCGCGTGACCGGCTCAATGCGGGCGAGGTGGGTTTCATCATTGCCGGCATCAAGGAACTGGCGGCGGCCAAGGTGGGTGACACCATCACCGTCGAAAAGAAGCAGCCCAACAACCTGGGCCCGGCGACCGAGGCCTTGCCGGGTTTCAAGGAAATCCAGCCCCAGGTGTTTGCCGGTCTCTACCCGACCGAAGCCAGCGAATACGACCAGCTCCGCGACGCGCTGGAAAAGCTCAAGCTCAATGACGCCTCGCTGCGGTTTGAACCGGAAGTCTCCCAGGCGCTGGGTTTCGGTTTCCGCTGCGGCTTCCTGGGCCTGCTGCACATGGAAATCGTGCAGGAGCGTCTGGAACGGGAATTCGACCAGGATCTGATCACCACCGCCCCTAGCGTGGTGTATGAAGTGCAGCTGAACGACGGCGAAATCATCGAGGTGGAAAACCCCTCCAAGATGCCGGAGCAGAGCAAGATCGGCGAGATCCGTGAGCCGATCGTCACCGTGCATCTGTACATGCCGCAGGAATACGTGGGCCCGGTCATGACCCTGGCCAACCAGAAGCGCGGCGTGCAGCTGAACATGGCCTATCACGGCCGCCAGGTGATGCTCACCTATGAAATCCCGCTGGCCGAGATCGTGCTGGACTTCTTCGACAAGCTGAAGTCCGTGTCGCGGGGTTATGCCTCCATGGACTACGAGTTCAAGGAATATCGCGCCTCGGACGTGGTGAAGGTGGACATGCTGATCAACGGCGACCGCATTGATGCCTTGTCCCTGATCGTCCACCGCTCGCAGTCCCAATACCGCGGCCGCCAGGTGGCAGCGAAGATGCGCGAAATCATTCCGCGCCAGATGTACGACGTGGCCATCCAGGCGGCCATCGGCGCCAACATCATCTCGCGGGAGAACATCAAGGCGCTGCGCAAGAACGTGCTGGCAAAATGCTATGGCGGCGACATCACCCGCAAACGCAAGCTGCTGGAAAAGCAGAAGGCGGGCAAGAAGCGGATGAAACAAATCGGTTCGGTGGAGGTGCCGCAAGAAGCCTTCCTGGCCATCCTCCAAGTCGAAGAATGAACGCGATGAGTGCACTGACCGGGCTGCTGTATGCCGCCCTGATCGCCTACCTGGGCGGCTGGTTCTCGGGCTACTGGAACGGCAATTTCTCGCTGTTGCTGTTTGTGCTGACGCTGGTGACGCTGGGTTACTGGACGGCCGAACGCTTTTATTTCCAGCCGGCACGCCGGCGCCAGGCGCAGATCGCTGCGGACGCCTGGGAGAAGGAGCAGCGCTGGCGCGGTGCCGAACTCACGCCCGGCGCCCGCGACGTGATCGCCGAGCCGCACCTGCGCCAGCCCTGGTGGCTGGACTGGACCGCCGGCCTGTTCCCGGTCATTCTCATCGTCTTCCTGTTGCGCTCCTTCCTCTTCGAGCCCTTCAAGATTCCATCCGGCTCCATGGTCCCGACGCTGTTGATCGGTGACCTGATCCTGGTCAACAAGTTCCACTACGGCATCCGCCTGCCGGTGATCAACAAGAAGATCATCAGCAACCATGATGTCGAGCGGGGCGATGTGGTGGTGTTTCGCTATCCGCTGAACCCGGGCGTGGACTACATCAAGCGCGCCGTCGGCGTGCCCGGCGACGAAATCCGCTACGTCAATCAGAAACTGTATGTGAACGGCACGATGGTGCCGACGCAGTCCCAGGGCGACTTCTTTGATGACGACCCCAGCTCGATGCGCATCCGTCCGATGTTCACCGAGAAGCTGGGTCGGGTGGAACACAAGATTCTGGTGGACCCGCAACCGCGGGGCCCGCTCAACCCGATCGCCCAATTCCCCTACCTGCAAAATTGCACCTACACGCTGGAAGGTGTGACCTGCAAGGTGCCGCAGGGCCATTACTTCATGATGGGCGATAACCGCGACAACTCGCAGGATTCCCGCTATTGGGGATTCGTGCCGGATGAGAACATCGTGGGCAAGGCCTTTGTGGTCTGGATGAATTTCGGGAATCTCAAACGCATCGGCAGCATCCAGTAACGACGGATTGCGGCACGATGCCGGATACTGAACAACGAAGATTGGGAGCACTTGCAATGACCGGGGCCAGCCACACCACCACCGCCACTGACATCCACCCAGCGCCTCGCCGCGCACCGGCCGGCCACCGCCAACGCGGCATCAGCCTGTTCGGCCTGCTGTTCTGGGGGGTGATCCTGGCCTTCCTGGCCGTGGTGGGCATGCGGGTGGCCCCCACGGTGATGGAATACTTCACCATCCTGAAGGCCGTGGAAAAAATTGCCAGCAGCGGCCCTTCGTCGGTCAGTGATGCGCGCGCGGCATTTGCCCGTACGCAGGAAATTGAATACTCCATCGTCAGCATCAAGCCGAACGATCTGGTCATCACCAAGCGCGAAGAGAAGGTGAAGATCAGTTTTGCCTACGACAAGGAAGTGTCGCTGGGCGGCCCGGTGTATCTGCTGATCAAATACAAGGGCGAAACCCGCTGAGGATGCCGATGACCCCCCAAGCGCTCGATGCACTCCAGCAACGACTGGGCTACCGCTTCACCAAGGCGGAGCTGCTCCAGCGTGCGCTGACGCATCGAAGCTTCGGGCAGCAGCACAACGAGCGCCTGGAGTTCCTGGGCGACGCGGTGCTGAATCTGGCGGTGTCGGCCCTGCTCTACGAGCGTTTTGCCGGCTCCGACGAAGGGGACCTCACCCGCATCCGTGCGCACCTGGTGCGCGAGGACAGCCTGCACAAGCTGGCCCTGCAACTGCAGATGCCGGCCACCCTGCGCATGAGCGAGGGGGAGGCCCGGGGCGGTGGCGGCCAGCGTCCGTCCATCCTGGCGGATGCGCTGGAAGCCGTCATCGGTGCGGCCTTTCTGGATGGTGGCTACCAGGCCGCCAACGACATCGTCCGTGGTCTGCTGGGCGACCTCATCTCCGGCAGCGGCATCGATCAATGGGCCAAGGACGCCAAGACTGCGTTGCAGGAATGGTTGCAGGCGCGCAAGCTGCCGGTGCCGGTCTACCGCATCGTCGAAACACGCGGCCAGGCCCATGCCCAAACTTTTACCGTTGAATGCCAGGTGCCTGCGCTCAGCCTGGCGCGGACTGGCGACGGCCGCTCCCGCCGCATGGCGGAGCAGGAAGCAGCCCGGCAGCTCCTGGACGAGCTGCTGGCTGGCGACAAGCCCGGCACCGGCTTGCGCGACTAATCAAAGGCATTTCCATGAACAGAACCTCTCGCGGCGGCCCGGTCTCCGGACCGGCTGCTACTGAACCGACCGCGCTTGACGGCAAGCCGGATGACGCCCTGCCTGCGGCCCGCGATGCGACCCATACTGCGGCTGAACACCAGGACCTCCAAGGCCATGCGCGTGATGATGCGGATGATGTGGCGGATGTCGAGGATGTCGAAGATGAGGGCGATCACACGCAGGACGCTGAGCATGACAGCGATGACGATGACAGCGATGAGGACGACCACAACGAGGACAACAGCGCCTCCAGCGTCCGCGGCGGCATCGGTGCACCGCCGGTGCAGGTCTACGAGGGGGATGCCCGTTGCGGGCTGATTGCCATCGTCGGCCGGCCCAATGTGGGCAAGTCCACGCTGCTCAACGCCCTGGTCGGACAGAAGGTGTCCATCACCTCCAAGAAGGCCCAGACCACGCGCCACCGCATCACCGGCGTGCGCACCGTTGAAGAAGCGCAGTTCGTTTTTGTGGATACCCCTGGCTTCCAGACCCGCCACAGCTCCGCCCTCAACCGCAACCTGAACCGTACGGTGCAGGGCGTGCTGTCGGATGTGGACCTGGTGCTGTTTGTGGTGGAAGCCGGCCGCTTCGGCCTGGATGACGCCAAGGTGCTGTCCCTGCTGCCGCAGGACAAGCCGGTGGTGCTGATTGCCAACAAGCTGGATGCCGTCACCCGCCGTGCGGAGCTGATGCCCTGGCTCAAGAGCATGCAGGAGCGCCGCAACTTCAGCGAATTCGTGCCCTTGTCCGCCCGCAAGGATGCGGATGTGCAGCGCCTGTTCCAGATCCTCAAGCCTTATCTGCCCAACCAGGAGTGGTTCTACGACGAGGACGCGCTGACCGACCGCAGCGAGAAGTTCCTGGCCAGTGAAATGATCCGCGAGAAGCTCTTCCGCCTCACCGGCGACGAGCTGCCCTACAGCGCGACGGTGATCATTGACCGCTGGGAAGAAGAGGGCAACCTGCGCCGCATCTCTGCCACCATCGTGGTGGAGCGGGATGCGCAGAAGGGCATGATCATCGGCGCGGGCGGTGAACGCCTGAAGCGGATCGGCTCGGAAGCCCGTCAGGAGCTGGAAACGCTGATGGATGCCCGTGTTTTCCTGGAGCTGTGGGTCAAGGTGCGCTCCGGCTGGGCGGATTCAGAAGAGCATCTGCGCAGCTACGGTTATGAGTGACCGCCGGGGGTGCTCCCGGAATGCGGGCTGACCCCATGTCCGCCGCTCGTTTGAACCACCTGCCGAGGCGCTGATGGTGTGGGGATATGTGCTTCACCATTACGACTGGAGCGAAACCAGCCTGGTGCTGGATCTCTTCACGCGTGATCACGGCCGCCTGGCGGTGGTGGCCAAGGGCGCCAAGCGGCCCTATTCGCAGCTGCGCAGCGTGCTGCTGCCTTTCCTGCGGCTGCAAGTGACCTTGAGCAAGCCCTCCAAGATGAATGAGGAGGGGGCTGCGGAAGTGCGCACGCTGCGAGGCGCCGAATGGGTGGGCGGCCAGACGCTGCCGACGGGCGCGGCCCTGTTCAGCGGGTATTACGTCAATGAGCTGCTGCTCAAGTTCCTGCCCCGGCAAGACCCGCAGCCGGCGCTGTTTGACGCCTATGCGGACCTGATGCCGCAACTGCAATCCGGCGATGGCGCCCAGAGTGCGCTGAGGGCCTTCGAGCTGCGCCTGCTGGCCGATTGCGGCCTGCTGCCCGATCTCAGCGTTTTGGCCACGACCCAGACGGCCCTGGAGCCGGAACGCCTGTACATGCTCTCGCCGGAATCCGGTGTGATCGTGCCCACGCAGGACGCACCGCAACTCAGCGGCCAAGCGCTGGTGCACCTGCAGGCGGCGCTGATGCATGGCAGCATGGAGGCCTTGCGCGCTGCTTGTGACCAGGCAGGTTCCTCTCTCAAGCCCTTGCTGCGGGCGCTGCTTCACTATCATCTGGGGCATCGGCCGCTGCGAACGCGGCAGGTGCTGCTGGACGTCCAGAAGCTGCTGAACTGAACGGAAAGTGTTTGCATGAATCCCTTGATGGCCCCTGAGGGCTCCCGCCATGACGCGCGCTGCGCGCTCTCCGTCAACGTCAACAAGGTGGCCCTGCTGCGCAACACGCGGCACCTGGGCATTCCCAGCGTTACCCGGGCGGCCCAGCTGTGCCTGGAAGCCGGGGCGCAGGGCATCACCGTGCATCCCCGTCCCGACGGGCGGCACATCCGTGACCACGATGTACGGGAACTGGCGGCGCTGTTGAAAGCATGGCCGCAGGCGGAATACAACATCGAGGGCAACCCGACCCAGAACCTGATGGATTTCATTCGTGAAACCCGCCCCCATCAGGCGACCTTCGTGCCGGACAGCGAAGACCAGTTCACTTCGGACCACGGCTGGAATCTCCCTGCGGATGCCGAACGGCTGCGGCCCATGATTGCCGAGTGCAAATCCCTGGGCGTGCGGGTGAGCCTGTTCATGGACCCGGTCCCGGAAGCGATGCCGCATGTGGCGGCACTTGGCGCGGACCGCATCGAGCTCTACACCGAGACCTGGGCCAGCGCCTTCGGGACGGACCGGGAAGCCGCCGTGCTGGCAGGCTTCACCGCCACGGCGCGTGCGGCTCTGGCCCAGGGCCTGGCCATCAATGCCGGCCATGACCTCAACCGGGAGAACCTCACCCGCTTCCTGCGGGAAGTGCCCGGCGTGGCGGAGGTGTCCATCGGCCATGCCCTGGTGGCGGATGCGCTGGAGCTGGGTTATGCCGAGGCGGTCCGTGACTACCAGCGTTGCATTCAGCGCGCGTACGTTGGCTGAGGCTGGCTGACACTGACTGACACCGGCTGAGGCCGGCCGACGTCGACTGCCGCCGACTACCGCGCGTCCGCCCCAGCTGAACTGATCAAGGACACACAATGATCTATGGCATTGGTACCGACATCTGCGACATCCGCCGCATCCGCGACACCTTCGAGCGGCGCGGCGAGCGCTTCGCCGCCAAGGTGCTGGGGCCGCATGAAATGACCGTGTTCCAGGACCGGTTCGCCCGCGTGCCCGCCCGGGGCATTGCTTATCTCGCCACGCGCTTCTCGGCCAAGGAGGCCTTCTCCAAGGCGATTGGTCTGGGCATGCGCATGCCCATGACCTGGCGGGATTGCGAAGTGGTCAAGGCGCCCAGCGGCAAACCCGATATCCGCCTGCACAACGCGCTGGCCACCTGGTTCGAAGCCAAGGGCCTGACCGCCCACGTGACCGTCACTGACGAAACCGAATATGCCGCCGCCTTCGTGGTGGTGGAAACGCGCGACTGACCCTGCCGCCCCGGGTCCGCCGCCTGCCGATGGACCATTGGCTCTTCTTCTGGACCCCCCATGACCGAATCCCTGCACGCCCCCGTCATTCTCGACATTGCCGGCACCACGCTGACCGCAGATGACCGTCGCCGCCTGGCGCATCCGCTGACGGGGGGGCTGATCCTGTTCGCCCGCCACTTCGACAATCGCGCCCAACTGACCGCTCTGTGCGCGGAAGCCAAGTCCATCCGGCCGGATCTGCTCATCGGGGTGGATCAGGAAGGCGGTCGTGTGCAGCGTTTCCGCACCGACGGTTTCACCGCTTTGCCGGCCATGCGCAGCCTGGGTGAGCTGTGGATGGACGATGCGATGCGTGCCGTGCAGGCCGCCACGGCCACCGGCCTGGTGCTGGCGCTGGAATTGCGTGCCTGCGGCGTCGACATGAGTTTTGCGCCGGTGCTGGACCTGGACCATGAAGACGATGCCCGCCAGTCCCGCAGCCCGGTCATCGGCTCGCGCAGCTTCCATCGCGACCCTCGGGTGGTGAGCCTGCTGGGGCAGAGCCTGATGCAAGGCCTGGCCCTGGCGGGCATGGCCAGCTGCGGCAAGCATTTCCCGGGGCATGGGTTCGTCTCGGCCGATTCCCATGTGGACGTGCCGGTGGACGGCCGCAGCCTCAAGGCCATCCTGGCCGAAGATGCCCGTCCGTTTGAATGGCTCAGCCTCAGCCTGTCCGCCGTGATGCCGGCGCATGTGGTCTATCGCAAGGTGGACAGCCGCCCGGCCGGTTTCAGCCGCCGCTGGCTGCAGGAGATTCTTCGTGAGCGCCTGGGGTTTGCCGGCGCAGTCTTCAGTGACGACCTGGGCATGGCGGGCGCGCGTGTCATCGAAGGCCGGCCGGTGGGCTTCACCGAAGCGGCGCTGGCCGCCTTGGAGGCCGGGTGCGATCTGGTGCTGCTGTGCAACCAGAGCCTGGAAGCGGGCGGCGAGGCGATCGACGAACTGCTGGAGGGCCTCACGCAGGCTCAGGCCGATGGCCGTTGGGCGCCAGCCATCGACAGCGAAGCGCGGCGTGCGGCCTTGCTGCCGCAGTCCGCGCCGCTGACCTGGGACGAGCTGATGCTCGCCCCGCGTTATCTGGAAGCACTGGCCCGGCTTCCCTGAGGGGACATCACCGGCACGCTGCCGGAATGCCCTGCAGCCCTGCAGCCCTGCAGCCATGAATGCGCCGCAGGGCGCTCCGATCACTCCTTGTCTGCCGTCAGACGCAACACCAGCGTCACCAGGCTCGCAAAGGTGGCCAGTGCGGTCACCCCCACCCAGCCCAGATGGCTCAGCAACAGGCTGCCCAGCGCGGCGCCCGTGGCCATGCCGATGAACATGCCGGTGAAGAGGATGGCGTTCAGGCGGCTGCGGGCGGCGGGGTCCAACCCATACACGATGGTCTGGTGGGCCACCAGCACGGCTTGCACGCCGAAGTCGAAGACGATGGCCAGCACCACCAGCAGCACCAGGGCGGAGCTGCGGTCCAGCAGCGGTGTGATCGACATCACCGCAAACGACACGGCGGTGAGCAGGGCGCCGATCTGCGTCACCATGCCCGGGCCGCGCTTGTCGGCCACCCGGCCGGCCAGCGGGGCCGCCAGGGCGCCTGCAGCACCTGCCAGCCCGAAGGCACCGGAGACGGCGCTACCCAGGCCATAACGATGGTGCAGCATCACCGCCAGGGTGGACCAGAAGGCGCTGAAGGCCAGCGACAACATGCCCTGGGCCATCGTGGCCCGGCGCAGCGCGGGATAGGCACGCCAGAGGCCGCCGAGTGAGCGCATCAGGGCCGGGTAGGTCGTTGCCACTGGCGGACGCACGGACGGCAGCAGACGCCAGCTCACCAGGCCGATCACCGTCAAAGCGGCGGCAGCCAGGCCAAAGACCCACCGCCAGCCAAAGGCTTGTGCCACCACACCACTCATCACGCGCGACAGCAGGATGCCCAGCAGCAGCCCCGTCATCACCTGGCCCACGATGCGGCCCCGGTGTTCGGCAGGGCTGAGCGCGGCGGCCATCGGCACCACGTCCTGCGCGAGCGTGGCAGTCAGGCCGAGCACCGCACTGGCGATCAGGAACGGGGTGTAGGCGGGCACCAGGCCGCACAGCAGCAGGGTCACCACCAGCAGCACGAACTTGGTCAGGATGACCTTGCGGCGGTCAAACCGGTCGCCCAGCGGCGTCAACAGCAAAATGCCTGCGGCGTATCCCAGCTGGGTCAGCATCGGCACAGCGCCGATCTGGGCCGTGCTGGCGTGCAGGTCTTCCGCCAGCGGCGCCAGGATGGGCTGGCTGTAGTACAGCGACGCAGCGCCAAGACCGGCCGAGGCGGCCATCAGCACGATCAGGGCCGGGCTTGGGCTCTGTGCAGCGCCTGCGGCTGCGGGCGCGCGGGGCGTGCCGGGAAGTGGAAGGACGGACATGAAGGACCTTTCTGGATCGGAATCGAGGCGCCGGCGGTGCGGGGAGGTCAGGGGGAGCGGGCACGCCCCGGCCAGCGGGTGTGTCGTCAAAACGACTTGGAATGAATTGTTGGGAGGGGAGGGGGTCTTCAGAAGATGGCTGGCTTGCACAAGCGCTATACCCTTGGCGTATGAATGACCCGATCCGCGACCTCGGCGGCCAGGACCGCATCTCCCTCCTCCAGACCTTTTTGCAGGTGGTGGAGGCGGGCAGCTTTTCGGCGGCGGCCCAGCAACTGGGCACCACACAGCCCACGGTGAGCCGCCGCCTGCAGATGCTGGAAGCGCTGCTGGGCGCCCGGTTGGTGGAACGGTCCACGCGTGGCCTGCGGCTCACCGAAGAGGGCCGGCGATGTCTGGCCCAGGCCCGATCGCTGATCGACGGCTGGAACAGCCTCAGCGAGGACATGGGCGAGAACAACCAGCCCCTCAGTGGTCGGTTGCGGGTGCGTGTTCCCCATGCGTTTGGCCAATACCAGCTGATGGAGGTGCTGGCCCGTTTCATGAAGGACCATCCGCAGCTGTCGGTGGAATGGATGCTGCAGGACGAACTGCCCGACTTCAGCCGCGAAGCCGTGGACTGCTCGGTGGTGGTGGGGCAGGTGGAACGCCCGGAGCTGATCATGGTGCCGCTGGCCGAAGTGCCGCGCGTGCTGGTGGCTGCGCCGGAGGTGGCGGCGCGTCTGCCGGCCGACCTGCAGCACCTGGCCCCGCAGGACCTGGCCGATGCCTTGTCGCAGCAGCCCTGGCTGGCCTTGAGCACCTTCTACCGGGATGAGATCCGGATCCGTCCCCAGGGCGGCGGCGAGGTGCTGACGGTGCCGTTGAATTTCCGCTTCGGCACCGACAGCCTCTTTGCGCTGGTCGAGGCGGCCCGGCTGGGGTTGGGCGTGGCGGCCGTGTCCCACTGGGCGGTGATGGACGACCTGGCTGCCGGCCGGCTGGTGCGGGTGCTGCCCCACTGGTGTGCCATGCCGCTGCCGTTCTCGCTGGTGTTCCCGTCGCGCCGCCATCAACCGGCACGTCTGCGGGCCTTTACGGCGCTGATGCGCGAGGTGGTGCCCGCCATCCCCGGCATGCGGGCCGTGGGGGCGGGCGAGCGGCCTCGCTGATCAGTCGCGGTAGCGGTTCTGCAGGTCGTAGCTGCGGGCATACCCCGCGAACAGCAGGGCGGCGAGCAGTGCAAAGCCGGCGAAGAAGAACATCTGGAAGGCGGTCACGCTGGCGCCGGTGCTCTGGATGTAGCCGGTGACGGTCTCGCCCTTGACGCTTGCATTGGCCACCAGCACCCACAGGTTGCCGATGGTGACCGACAGGTTCCAGAAACTCGTGATCACCCCCTTCATGGCCAGGGGTGCCTGGCTGTAGGCGAATTCCAGGCCGGTGGCGGAGACCAGCACTTCACCCAGGGTGAGGATGGCGTAGGGAAGCACCTGCCACACGATGGAGACGTTCTGGCCGCCGTCGATCCACAGTTGCAGGCCGCCCACCACGATCCAGGCCACGCCGGACAGCGCGATGCCGGCGCCCATGCGGCGCAGTGCATTCAGCTTCAGGCCGGCGCGTTCCAGCAGCGGGTACAGCACCAGGTTGTTGAACGGGATCAGGATCATCACCAGCGCCGGGTTCAGCGCCTGCATCATGGACGACTTGAACCACTCCGGCTTGCTCATCTGGTCGGCCTGCAGCACCCAGGTGGAGGCCTTCTGGTCAAACAGCGACCAGAACGGCGTCACCAGCGCAAACAGCACCAGCAGGCGCAGAACGGTGCGCACCCCTTCCACCGCTTCATCCGGATGCGTGCCGCGTGCGCGGGGCAACTGGATCCAGGCGCCAATGCCGCCAAAGCCCATCAACAGCACCAGCGCGAAACAGAAGGCAATCACAAAGCCCCATTTCGGCGACATGGCCAGCGAGCCGATGGCCAGCAGGCCGCCGAAGAGGGCAATGGTCAGGCCGGGACGACCTTCGCCATCGCGGCGAGCCATCAGGGCGGTGCGGACCACCTTCAGGAAACCATGCGGATCCTGGGCAGCGGTCGGCGGCACATGCACATAGCGGCGGCGGCCGCTCCAGAAGATGGCGGTGGCGATGAACATCAGCGCGCCGGGAATGCCGAAGGCCACGCTGGCACCCAAGCGGTCCAGGAAGATGGGCATCAGCAACGAGGCAAAGAACGAGCCGAAGTTGATGATCCAGTAGAAGGCGTCAAACACC
Source organism: Roseateles sp. SL47 (assembly GCF_026625885.1). Classification (NCBI taxonomy): domain Bacteria; kingdom Pseudomonadati; phylum Pseudomonadota; class Betaproteobacteria; order Burkholderiales; family Sphaerotilaceae; genus Roseateles; species Roseateles sp. SL47. The sequence continues at coordinate 2,331,270 of NZ_CP113068.1, forward strand.
TTCTGCGCCAGTGACCGGTTGGTCTTGTCGAACTGGTCGCCGATGAAGGAACTCACCAGCGGCTTGATGCCGCCGGAGCCCAGGGCGATCAGGAAAAGGCCGGTGTAGAAACCGTGCAGGTTGTTCTCGAAGATCGCCAGGCAGGCATGGCCCGCGCAGTAGACCAGGCTGAGCCAGAAGATGGTGTTGTACTTGCCGAAGAACCGGTCGGCCAGCCATCCACCCAGCAGCGGGAAGAAGTAGACGCCGATCACGAAGGTGTGGAAGACCTCCTTGGCTTCGCCTTTGCGCAGCGGCTCCGGAATGGCCAGCAGCAGGCTGGTCATCAGGAACACCGTCAGGATGTTGCGCATGCCATAGAAGCTGAAGCGCTCGCAGCCCTCATTGGCAATGATGAAGGGGATCTGCGCAGGCATCTTCGGTGCCGCTGCTGCAGTGCTGGCGGCAGGGCCCGTGCCCAAAGGCGGGATGGAGGCGGACGATGAGCTCAAGGGGGTCTCCCGGCGGAATCATGGCCACGATGGGTGGCGTTCGAATGAGGCACGGTAGTGCCAGCAAGGACCAAAACAACAGGCAAAAAAGAGCCGCCGGGCAAAGGCCGCGGCGGCTGCGCGGACGGAAGACGCCGTAGCGTCTTCCGTCGGTTCAGGCTTCGAAGGGCAGTTTGAACTGGCTGAGATCCTTGCGGGTCTCGACCAGCACCAGTGGGCCTTCATCGACCACCGTCACCGGGGCCGGTTCACGGCCCGGTGCGGCGGCCTTCGGCTCGGCGGCGATGGCGGCCTGGACGGCAGCGATCTTCTCCGCATCGCTGTTGACCCAGACCAGGCCAGCGCTTTCGGCGACGGCGTTCAGGTCGGCCAGCGGCAGCTCGAAACGCGGCACGGCAGGTGCTGCCGGAGCGGCGGCGACAGGGGCAGCTGCAGGGGCCGCAACAGGCGCTGGTGCAGCCACCACGGGAGCGGCTTCCGGTGCGGCGGCGGCCACCACGGGGGCGGGGGCGCTCACCGGAGCGGCCGACGCTGCGGCAGCGGCCACCGGGGCCGATGCTTCAGACGCCAGATCCAGCGGCTGTTGCACATCACCGGCATCGGCCTGCGCCTGACCTTCGGTCCTTGCGTCCGGTGTGCCGGCCTCTCCGTCACGACGGTCGCGGCGATAGCGGTCACGTCCACGACGGCGACGACCATCACGGCCCTGCGCTTCGCCTTCTTCACCGGCCGGGGCTTCGCCTTCGGCGACATCACCCACCGGCTCGGCATGGCCGGTCTCGATGTCCACGGGGGACTGGCCGTCCACCGAGGCGTCCACGCCCTCGGCGCCTTCCGTACCTTCAGCACCTTCCGCACCGCGCTCACCGCGGTTGCCACGGCGACGACGGCGGCGGCCACCACGCTCCTCACCGGCTTCGGTGTTCAGCGCCAGGCCATCGGGCAGGGTGTCGGCAAATGCCGTCGGCGAGTCCGCCTGTGCAGCATCGGTGCCGGCCAGGCTCAGGGCCTGATCCTGCACGGGCTCCAGACCGGCGTCCTGACGCGGGGCACGATCACCACGTTCTTCGCGGCGGCGGCGGCCTTCAGCGCGATCACCACGATCACCACGCTCATTGCGGTCACCGCGTTCGGCACGATCACCCCGGTCGGCGCGGTCACCGCGTTCGGCGCGTTCGCCACGTTCCTGGCGCGGTGCGCCCTCGGTGGTGGTGGTGTCCGGCTTGTCGGCACGCGGCTCGTTGCGACGGCCACCGCGCTCACTGCGGTCACCGCGTTCGGCACGATCACCACGTTCGGCACGATCACCCCGCTCGGCGCGCTCACCGCGTGGGGTGCCGTCCTGCGGCTTGCCTTCGCCCCGGCCCTTGCCGTCGCGGCCCTTGACATCGCCGCGCTCGCTACGTTCACCGCGCTCGCTACGCTCACCACGTTCACCACGACGCTGACGGTCACCACGACCGCCCCGCTCGCCCGCGCGCTCACCACGCTCCTTGCGGGCCGGTTCGGCAGCCTTGGCCGCCGGTTCGGGCGCAGGGGCCGGTGCCGGAGCGGCACCGAACAGACGCTTGATGAAGCCGAAGAAGCCACCGCCCGCATCAACCGGCGCAGCAGGCGCTGCCACCGGTGCGGCCACGGCCGGCTCGGCCGCCTTGACGGGGGTCGGGACCGGCATCGGCGCGGGTTGTTCAGGCAGGATGCCCTTGATCACCGGCTCTTGCTTGTTCTGCTTCTCGGCGCCGCGGCGGGTGATGCCCACCTCGTCCTGCGGCTCCTCGATCATGGTGTAGCTGGCCTGCAGGTTTTCCAGACGCGGGTCGTCGTGGCGCAGGCGTTCCAGCTTGTAGTTGGGCGTCTCGAGATGCTTGTTGGGCACCAGCAGCACGGTCACGCGCTGCTTCAGCTCGATCTTGGTGATCTCGGTGCGCTTCTCGTTCAGCAGGAAGCTGGTCACTTCCACCGGCACCTGCACGTGCACGGCTGCGGTGTTGTCCTTCATCGACTCCTCTTGCACCATGCGCAGGATCTGCAGCGCGGAGGATTCGGTGTCGCGGATGTGGCCGGTGCCGTTGCAACGCGGGCAGGTGATGTGGCTGCCTTCGGACAGGGCCGGGCGCAGGCGCTGGCGGCTCAGTTCCAGCAGACCGAACTTGCTGATGGAGCTGAACTGCACACGGGCGCGGTCCTGGCGCAGGGCGTCGCGCAGGCGCTGCTCGACGTCACGGCGGTTCTTGGACTCCTCCATGTCGATGAAGTCCACCACGATCAGGCCACCCAGATCGCGCAGGCGCATCTGGCGGGCGATTTCGTCGGCCGCTTCCAGGTTGGTGCGGGTGGCGGTTTCCTCGATGTCGCCGCCACGGGTGGCGCGTGCCGAGTTCACGTCCACCGACACCAGCGCTTCGGTGTGGTCGATCACGATCGCGCCGCCGGACGGCAGGTTCACCGTGCGGCTGAAAGCCGTCTCGATCTGATGTTCGATCTGGAAGCGGCTGAACAGCGGCGCATCATCGCGATAGCGCTTTACCTTGTGAGCCGTTTCCGGCATCACATGGGTCATGAATTGGTGGGCCTGCTCGAAGATGTCGTCGGTATCGATCAGGATTTCGCCGATGTCGGCGGTGAAATAGTCGCGGATGGCGCGAATCACCAGCGACGACTCCTGATAGATCAGGAAGGCACCCTTGCCACCATGAGCCGCCTCGTCAATGGCGGTCCACAGCTTGAGCATGTAGTTCAGGTCCCACTGCAGCTCGGCGGCGTTGCGGCCGATGCCGGCGGTACGGGCGATCAGCGACATGCCCTTGGGGTAGTCCAGCTGGTCGAGGGCTTCCTTGAGCTCTTCGCGGTCTTCACCCTCGATGCGGCGGGACACGCCACCGCCGCGCGGGTTGTTGGGCATCAGCACCAGGTAACGGCCGGCCAGCGACACGAAGGTGGTGAGGGCGGCGCCCTTGTTGCCCCGTTCTTCCTTTTCCACCTGGACCAGCAGTTCCTGGCCTTCCTTGATCACGTCCTGGATCTTGGCGGAACGGACGTCCGCGCCTTCGCGGAAGTACTGGCGGGAAATTTCCTTGAAGGGCAGGAAACCGTGGCGGTCTTCGCCGTAATCCACGAAGCAGGCTTCCAGTGACGGCTCGACCCGTGTCACCACGGCCTTGTAGATATTGCCCTTGCGCTGTTCGCGCCCTTCGATTTCGGTCTCGAAATCCAGCAGCTTCTGTCCATCGACGATGGCCAGGCGACGCTCTTCCTGCTGCGTCGCATTGATCAGCATGCGTTTCATCAGTTCTCCTCCACGGCCGAGTCTGTTCTCGGCCGAACCACATCAGAACCGCCGCCGGATATTCAGAAGGACCGGCGGGCGATTCAAACGATGCACGAGAAACGCGAGAGAACCGTGGAAGGAATCGCCCTGGACTGCAGACAACGGACAGAACGTCCGCTTAGTGATGCAGCGTTGGCGCGTGCGCGTCGGGCTCCGGTCCGTCTGTTCCGGCCCGCAAGCATGTCCCCGATCGGATCGGGGCCACGGCCCGCCCACGGCCGGTGACCAGCGTCCGGGCAGAGCCGGGACGCGCACGCTGGCGGCGGGGGGTGAGGGGGACTGGGGGAATCATCCGGACTGAAAGCCTGGGCGCTGACGCCAGGACGCAGGCGGGAGCCGTCGTCCTGACGTCGTGAAACCTTGTTGTTGTACCGGCACCGCCTGATATTGAAGCGGCCACACGGCATGGTTCTGACGACGTTGCTCTTCCGTCCTGCTGCCTGGACTGCCCGCTCACTTGGGGAACGGGCCCGACACGGCCGACAGGGCGTTGCACAACCATTGCCACACTGTTGTTGCAGCGTGCGAGGAGCCTCGATGGGGCTGCCGCACAAGTGCCTGCACAGGTAAAATGAGAAAAATCAAACACTTACAACGCGAACGTGGCAAGCAGCATTATAGGGGCTAAAGCCCGCAAGGCCGCCCCAGGGACTGCCCGGGGTGCCACGCGCTCAGGGGACGGGCCAAAACCGGCACGGACCCGGGCTGCGGCTGCCGTTCCGTCGGCCACAAAAGCAGCGGTGTCCTCGGTGGTTGTGACCCCCACACAGGCTCCCCCGGCTCCCTTGGCTCCGTCGGCTCCTCCAGCGCCCCAGGTCCGCCTGCTGACCGTGGACGAGGGCTCCGAGGGCCAGCGCCTGGACAACTTCCTGATGCGAGAGCTCAAAGGAGCGCCCAAAACCCTGGTCTACCGGATCATCCGGTCCGGGGAGGTGCGGATCAACAAGGGCCGCTGCAGTGCCGATTCGCGTCTGAGCTCTGGGGATGTCGTACGCGTACCGCCCCTGCGCCTGGCCGACAAGCCGGACGACAGTGCCGTGCCCGGCCGGGAATTCCCGGTGGTCTTCGAAGACGAGTACCTGATCGTGGTGGACAAACCCGCCGGGGTGGCGGTTCACGGTGGCTCGGGCGTGAGTTTCGGGGTGATCGAACAGTTGCGCCGCGCCCGGCCGCAGGCCCGGTTTCTGGAACTGGTGCACCGGCTGGACAAGGAAACCTCCGGCCTGCTGATGATTGCCAAGAAGCGCAGCGCGCTCAACCATCTGCAGGATCAGTTGCGGGACCGGGAAACCGGGAAACGTTACGCCGCGCTGGTGTGGGGGCGCTGGACCCCTTCCAAAAAGGTCATTGACGTGCCGCTGCTCAAGTTCGTCGGCGGTGACGGCGAGCGCTGGGTGCGCGCCATCAATGATTCACACGATCCGGGGGCGGACCAGGCCAAGCGGTCGATCAGCCTGGTGCGTGTCACCGAGGCGCTGCCAGCACACAGCCTGCTGGAAGTCACCATCAAGACCGGCCGCACCCATCAAATCCGCGTGCACCTGGCCAACGAAGGCCACAGCATCGTCGGGGACCCAAAATATGGGGATTTCGACGCCAATCGGACCATCGCCCGGGGCGCGCTGCGTTTTGACCGCATGTTCCTGCACGCCAAGGAACTCCGATTCACCCATCCAGCCAGCGGGGAAGAGATCTTGCTGACAGCACCGTTGCCGCCGGCCTGTGAGAATCTGCTGGTAGGGCTGCGCAAGGCGCCCGCCGCCGCATGACCGGCCTTGGCCCCAATGCCGGCTCTGCCCATGCCGCCCACACTGCCCAACTCCCTCCCGTACCGCTCACCCGCCACGCCCCATGCCACAACGCTTTGACCTGATCGTCTTTGACTGGGACGGCACGCTGTTCGATTCCACCGCGCTGATCGTCAAGAGCATGCAGGCGGCCGCCGTTGACCTTGGCCTGGAGGCGCCCAGCCGTGAGCGCGCCAGCTATGTCATTGGCATGGGGCTGGTGGAAGCCTTGTCCCATGCGCTGCCGGGCCTGGACCGGTCGCTGTATCCGGCGCTGGGGGAACGCTACCGCCATCACTACCTGGCGTCCGCCCATGAGGTCACCTTGTTCGAGGGCGTGCCGGTGATGCTGCAGGCCCTGAAGGCGCGGCACCACTGGCTGGCGGTGGCCACCGGCAAGAGCCGTCGCGGTCTGGACGAGGCTTTGGCAGCGGTCAACATGGCGCAGCTGTTTGACGGCACCCGCACCGCCGATGAAACCGCCAGCAAGCCGCATCCGCAGATGCTGCTGGAGCTGATGCGGGAATTTGGCACCGAACCGGAACGCACCTTGATGATCGGCGACACCAGCCACGACCTGGAACTGGCGCGTAATGCCGGATGCCCCGCCGTGGCGGTGACCTACGGCGCTCATGCCCATGAGGGCCTGCGCACCTACAACCCACTGCTGGTGGCGCACGACGTGCCCAGCCTGCACACCTGGCTGCTGGACCATGCCTGAGGAACAGAGCCAGGCTGGCGTCCCACTGTGCGCCTCGGGGGCGCTGGAAGACAAGGGCAAGGCCCACACCTTCGACGTGTTGCACTTCCGGCAGTCCGCTACCGCCTTTGCGCTGCGCTTTGAAGGCCAGGTGGTGGCCTACCTGAACCGCTGCGCCCATGTGCCCACGGAGATGGATTGGCAGGAAGGCGAGTTCCTGGACCGGGACAAGCGCTACATCATCTGTTCCATCCATGGTGCGGTCTATCACCCGCTGGACGGTCGCTGCGTGACCGGCATGTGCGGCCGCATCGGCCTGACCCGCCTGGACGTTCGCGAAAGCAACGGACAGGTCTATTGGTACCCTTCCCGGGACACCCGTCCCGCCTTTGAGGACTGAATGAATCAGAACCCGAATGATCTGCCGCCCCCGATTCCGGACGCCACCGCGCGGCCGGAAGACATGTTCCGCGCTGGGCCCGCCACGGGCCACGCCGCCGGGGCGGCGCCACGGCCCTATGAACAGGTGCTGGAGCAATTCGCCCACGACTATCTGCGCGACCGCCGCAGTGAACGGCGCTGGAAGCTGTTCTTCCGGCTGATCTGGGCCAGTGTCGTCCTGCTGCTGGTGTGGGGGATGTTCTCGCAGCGCCACCACACCGGAACCACCACCGGCCCGCACACGGCGCTGGTGGATGTGCGCGGGGAGATTTCCGCGGATACGGAAGCCAGTGCCGAACTGATCGTCTCGGCGCTGAAGAACGCCTTTGAAGATCCGGGCAGCGTGGCGGTGGTGCTGCGCATGAACTCGCCGGGCGGCAGCCCGGTGCAGGCCGGCATCGTCAATGACGAGATTCGCCGCCTGAAGGCGCTGCACAACAAGAAGGTCTATGTGGTGGTGGAGGAAATGTGCGCCTCCGGGGCCTACTACATTGCCGCTGGGGCCGATGAGATTTATGTCGACAAGGCCTCCATCGTTGGCTCCATCGGCGTGCTGATGGACGGCTTTGGTTTCACCGGTCTGATGCAGAAGGTGGGCGTTGAGCGTCGGCTGATGACGGCTGGGGACAACAAGGGCATGCTGGACCCGTTCTCGCCGGTGTCGGCCAAACAGCAGGCCTATGCGCAGGCCATGCTGGACCAGATCCATCAGCAGTTCATCAAGGTGGTGCGCGAAGGCCGTGGCGACCGTCTGAAGGAAACGCCGGAGACCTTTTCGGGCCTGTTCTGGAATGGCGAACAGGCGGTGAAGATGGGTCTGGCCGACGGCACGGGCAACCTGGACTACGTGGCCCGTGAAGTGATCAAGGCTGAAGAGGTGGTGGATTACACCCCGCGCGACAACGTGGCGGAACGCCTGGCCAAGCGCTTTGGTGCGGCCATGGGGGCTGGCGCGGTGAAGACCCTGCGTGAGACGACCAGCATCCGTTGACGCGGATTCACGCATGCACGCAACAAGGGTCCTGCGGGGCCCTTTTTCATGGGGCGGCCCTTCTTGTGGCGCAGACGCGGCGCCATGCGATGCTCACCCCTTCTGGTTCCCAGCCCGTGAGACTGTCAAGGTCCCCCTGCCAGGCCTGTTCCCGATCGATCCTTTCAAGGAATGTCTTTCATGAACACTGTCCTGTCTCCCCGGTTGAAGCGCGTGTGGGCGCGGTTCGGAGTGGTGTGTTGGTTGGCCCTGGTCGCCGCTTGCGGCAGCAACGTGGAGGCCGTGCGTGGCACAGGCCCCGGCGGCCCGGATTCAAGCCGGCCGATGCCGCCCTTGAGTCAACCGGCATCGAGTCAGCCGTCCCCGATTCAACCGTCCGTGGGCCGAGCGCCCTCGGCGCTGACCGCCCCCTACGTGCTGCTGGGGGAGGTGCATGACAACCCGGCCCACCATCAAGCCAGGGCCGAACTGTTGCAACGCCTGCTGACGCAGGAACCTCACACCGTGGTGGTGGTGGAACAGATTTCGCGGGATCACGATGCCGCGATGGCCAAAGCCCGCGAGCAGGGCGCCGATGCCTTGGACGTGGTGCTGGCGGCCGGTCAGTTTGATCGCAAGGGCTGGGGCTGGCCGCTGCATCAGCCGATCTTTGAGGTGGTGGTGCGCAGCCCCGCCGAGCTGCGCGGCGGCAATCTGGAGCGGGATCAGGTGAGGCGCATCGTGCGGGAAGGCGACGCCGCCTGGCCGCAGGACCTGCTGGCGCTGCGATCCCGCGCGGCCTGGAGTGAAGCGCAGCAGCAGACGCTGGCGCAGGACATCCAGGAGGGGCATTGCGGTGCCATGCCCCCGTCCATGTTGCCTGGCATGGTGAATGCACAACGGGCCCGGGACGCCGCAATGGCTCAGGCCATGCTTAATGCGCGGGCCCAGGGGGCGAAGCGTGTGGTGCTGATTGCGGGCAATGGACATGTCCGCCGGGATGTGGCCGTACCGGTGTATCTGCAGGCGGCGGGAGTGGCGCCGTCGGAGATTGCGGTGGTGGCCTATCTGGAAACGGACAGCGCGACGCCAGCCGCGCTGTATGACCAGATCGAACGCGCGCCGGCTCCGCCCCGTGAAGATCCGTGTGCGGCGTTCAAGCGCTGAAGGGGCGCTCCAGCGTGGCGAAACCATCATCTACAACCATGCGCTCCGAGGGGCGGCAGCGCCCTGGGCTCGCCGCCTGAAACTGAGGCCGCAAGGCAGTCGCTGGCGAACTACGCAGTCAGCCTCCTGCTGCTGAAGTCCGCCGGGGTTTGGCCGCTCATACCCTGGCGAGGAAGGCCGCCGCATCACCCGCGTCACACTTCCAGTCTGCGAAGACCCCGACGAGATTGCACTCCACGCAGTGGCATGCGATGTAGTACCAGCGCACGTCATGTGTGCCCTCGTGGACGGCGACGCCGGACATCAGCTCGAACACCTCGTTCTCGCACACGCACTCGTGCGTCCCCGGCACGGCTTCTTCGACGTGGTCCGCGCTGTCGCCCATCAGGTGTTCCTGCCCGCAGTCGGTGCAGGTGCGGATGGCCACGCCGGCTTCTTCATCGGTCTGCAGCGCGAAGGTCCGGCACCCGCAATCGCATTTGGACGCGGCAAACCGGACGGCTTCATGGCGATTCGCAGCGCTGTAGCTGCGCAGTTCGGCTTGGGTGTCGCCAGAGGTCGTCCCATACCAGAACTCGCCCTTCTTTGTCAGTGCCATTGATGCTGCTCCATTCTTCAAGGTGGGCTTCCCGGCAGGCCCGACGCCAAGCTCGCCCCTATCATCTGGATTTTGCCCGTAGGCCCGGGGAATCGTCGTAAAAAGCGCGGATCGGGGGGGCGCCGACACTGGCTGCAGACATCCTCAAATGCCGAGTATTGGCGATCGCAACCATCTGGCGGCCTCCGATTCGATCAGCTCACATCAGCCTGGAGCCGAGACGCAGCGTTTGCGGTCCACCAGTCTGATAACCAAGCGGGCTGCCCCAATCAGTTGGGGGACAGCACCCTGGCACTTCCAGGGTGAGAGCAAGGTCAGGACGCCTTGCAGGTAGACCTTCAGACGGTGTGCCCAGGTGAGGTCGGTCGGCGATCCATTCGAGCGGCTGCCTGGGGCAAGTCGATCATGATCACCACCCCGGTGCCGGGGTTCTGTGCCTTGATGGAGCCGCTCATCTTGCTTGGACACATCCGAGCCACGAAGAGACCTTGGCCCTTGCTGGCGATCCGGTTAGCGACCGGTCCCGGCCAGCCCCAGCACCGCGCGTGGCCTCTTGCGAACCCACTGACCTCGCGAATCAGTTCGCGGTGATCTTGCGATCGCGCACAATCGCGCCCCACTTGGCGTCCTCCTTCTTCATGAAGTCGGTGAGCTCGGCGCGAGTGGTGGGCTGTGGTGTCAGGCCGTGCTTGTTCAGCGCGTCCTTCACACCTGGGTCGGACAGCACCTTGACAATGGCTTGGTTCCAGCGTTCCAGCATAGCCACCGGCGTCTTGCCGGGCGCAACAAAGGCATACCAGTTCAGGGCCTCGAATCCTGGAAATCCGGACTCGGCCACTGTTGGGATGTTCGGCATGTAGGCCGTGCGGGTGAGGCCCGTGGTGGCCAGCGGGATCAGCGTGCCGGCTTCGATGTGCGGCAGCGCCGTTGGCGGCGCCGAGAAGTACGCGGCGATTCGATCACCCAACAGGTCCTGCAGCGCCGGGGCGCCTCCTTTGTAGGGCACGTGCACCATGTGGATGCCCGCGCGCTGCTCAAACAGCTCCCCGGCCAGGTGCGAGGCCGAGCCGGCCCCGGTCGAGGCGTAGTCAACACTGTCAGGCTTCATCTTGGCCAAAGACACGAACTCGGCCAGAGTCTTCACGCCCAACCCCTTGCGCACCACCAGCACATTCGGGAAATTCACCCCACCGGAGATGGCGGCCAGGTCTTTGAAGGGGGCGTAGGACACCTTCATCACATGCGGGGCGATGGTCAGCGGGCCGATGGAGCCGAACAGAAGCATCGTGCCATCGGCCGGGCCGTTGGCCACCTGCTGGTGCGCGATGTTGCCGCCGGCGCCAGCCTTGTTGTCGACCACGATGGTCTGACCGATGTCCTCCCCGAGCTTCTTGGCGATCAGTCGAGCTGCTGCATCGGCCGCGCCCCCAGCGGCGAAGCCCACCACCAGGGTGACGGTCTTCTTTGGCGGGAAGTCTTGGGCCGGTGCGCGGCTGGCGAGGCACACGGCTGCGGCGGACAGGATCGTGGCGCGCAGAAATTGTCGCTTGTTCATTTTTTGTCTCCTCGCGGTTTTTTTTGACTCGAGTCTCAGTCGGTGCCAAGGCCGATTGGATTGGGGAGGCGTTTCTCGACGGCATGGCGCAGCAGCGCGGCACTGCGGAAGATGCCGTGGCCAAACTTGCCGTAGGGCAAAGTGGCGAACAGGGCCATGACTGCACCCAGGTGCAGACACAGCAGGAGCGCGAGGGCCGGCGTACCGCGGCCGAGCCAAAGCGCCAGACCACTGGCGCTGGTCAGGAACAGCAGGGCAATGAAGCCGAGGTCCATCGGCCGTTGATTCACGTCGCCATGCAAAGGGTGGCGTTTGCGGTTCAGCCGCCACAGGCCGGCGGTTCCGACCATCAGGCTGATGCCACCGATCACACCAAGCAGCTTGGGCAGGCTGGGCAGGGCGTAGGGTGCGGCCCAGCCGAAGGCGTAGTGGTACAGCGTCGCCACGCTGGTGGCGGCAAAGCACAGCAAGAAGCCGTAGAAGGTGAGATGGTGAAAGCGACGGCGTGCCAGCGTGTAGGCATCGTCGTCGTTGTTGCAACCTTCGCCATGGCCACCGTCGAGATACTTGAGGCGCAGCACCGCGTCGGCGGTTTCAGCCGCAGCGCGCCCATTCACCGGCGCGCCGCTGGTGGCGGGTGTCACGTCGCTCCAGAAACGACGCACGCCCATGGCCAACGCCAGCATGGCGCAAAGGAATACGGGGGCGAACATGCTCACCAGCAGGTGATGCGGGAAGATGCTGTAGAACGTGTCGCCGGGCACCGCACCCCACAGGCTGCCCTTCATGGCCACTGCCAATGCCAGAAACAGCGCCAACGCAGAGGCCAAAGCCAGCGACAAGGTCAAACCGTTACGCTGGTAAAGCACGCCGAGCGCGGGCGGCCACGCGTAGTCCACATAGGTCTGGCCGCGCACCTCGGCCATGGCCTTGGGCACGTTGACCGCAAACTCATGCGGTGGTGCGTACTGGCAGGCATGTAGACAGGCGCCGCAGTTGTGGCAGAGGTTGGCCAGGAAGTGGATGTCGGCCTTGCCGAATTCGAGTCGGCGGGTCATCGCTGGGAAGACGGCACAGAAGCCTTCGCAGTAGCGGCAGGCATTGCAGATCTGCATCTGCCGACCCACCTCAGTCTCTGCGGCCGAAAGGATGGGGATGACGCGGAGGGGACCGTCCCCGAGCGAGATCGCCTCGCGTGCCAGGGCATCAAGCGTTTGCATGGGAGGCCTCTTTCTGCTTCAGTGCTGCGGCCTGCGTGCCTGCAATGCGGCCGAAGGCGGTGCCGATGCTCATACCCACGCCGGCGGTGTAGCCCTTGCCGAGCACGTTGCCGGCCATCATTTCGCCCGCCACGAAGAGATTGGGGCTGGGGCGGTTGCCAAAGCGCACGGCGGCGGTGTCGTCCACCTTCAGGCCCAGGTAGCTGAAGGTGATGCCAGGGCGCAGCGGGTAGGCGAGGTAGGGGGGGGTATCGATGGGGCGCGCCCAGTGAGTCTTGGCGGGGACCAGCCCCTCGGTATGACAGTCGTCAAGAGCGGTGTGGTCGAAACGGCCGACACGGCAGGCGGCGTTGTAGTCGGCGATGGTGCGTACAAAGGTCGCCTCGTCCAACCCGAGCTGGCGCGCCAGTTCGGGTAGCGTGTCGGCGACCTTGCCCGGAAACACGGGGGGCATGAAGCGGCCGACAGCCTTCTGGTCGATGACGGAGTAGCCCACCTGGCCCGGCTGCTGCGCCACCAGGCGCCCCCAGATGGCATAGCGCTTGGGCCAGAAGTCCTCGCCTTCGTCGTAGAAGCGGCGAGCCTCGCGGTTGACCACCACGCCCAGGGACACGCAGTCGATGCGCGTGCAGATACCGCCGTCATAGAGTGGGGCACGGGCATCGATCGCCACCATATGGCCCTGAGAAGGATCGCCAACAGTGTCGGCTCCGGCCTGCATCAATTGCTGAAGCAGCACGCCCTGGTTGAAACGGGTGCCGCGAATCAGGAAGTTGTCGGCCGGCCATTCCCCTCGTTCGTTCTGGCCCCAGGCCTCGCGCAGCCAGTCGCGGTTTGACTCGAAGCCACCGGCCGCGAGCACGCAGCTTCTCGCGCCGATGCGTTCACCGCCCTCGGTTCGGACCGCTGTGAAGCGCTGGCCTTCGAGTTCAACTGAAGCCACGGGCGTGTCGTAGCGAATCCGCACGCCGAGGCGCTCGGCACTGCGGTAGTAGGCGTTCACCAGAGCCTTGCCGCCTCCCATAAAAAAAGCGTTGGTGCGCGCGACATGCAGGGCGCCGGACAGGGGCGGCTGGAAGTGCACGCCATGACTGCGCATCCAGTCGCGGCAGTTCGACGAAGCACGGATCACCAGACGAGCCAGGTGCTCGTTGGTCTCGCCGCCGGTGACCTTGAGCAGGTCCTGCCAGTATTCCTCCTCAGGGTAGGTATCCACCAGCACGTCCTGCGGCGCGTCATGCATGCAGCGCAGGTTGCGCGTGTGCTGCGAATTGCCACCGCGCCACGCCTTGGGCGCGGATTCGAGCAGCAGCACGCTGGCGCCGGCCTCGCGCGCCATCAGCGCGGCGCAGAGTCCGGCGTTGCCGCCCCCTACGACGAGGACATCGACCTGTTCATCGCTCACGACTTGTCTCCTTTGGATCAGGAAACTTTAGGCAGGCAGCCCCTGAGGCGACAGGCCGAACCGGTCAATAGGTGTTCAGTGATCGAGAAGACTGGCGCCGGCCCAGCGCCCCTCGCGCACGAGCATGCGCGCGGTATCGGCCATCACCACGCGGGTGGCCAGCGCGGCCGGTGACAGCTCATCGTCCGACAGGCTGACCAGCAGGTTGCGTCTGCCTACATGGGTGTCGGTGATCTGGCTGCTGAGCACATCGTCCGCCGGCCGCCGTGCGACAGCGGCCCCAGGCTGGATGGTGGCGCCAAGGCCAGCGCGGACAGCGTCCATCAGCAGCGCCAGTCCGTCGATCTCGGCCACCACATCGGGCACGATGCGCGCCCTGGCGAAGGCGGCGGAGAGGGTTGCGCGCAGGCCGTGGCCGGCGCTGGGCATGATCAGCGGCACACCGGCGAGCTGGGCCAGCCGCACTTTCGGGCCCGAGGGGCGCTGCGCCAAACTGGTTGAGGCAAGAAGGAACAGTTTCTCGTCGAGCAGCGGCTCGATGCTCCAGCGACGCGGCGTGGTGGTCTCGAACAGCACAGCCAGATCAAGCTGGCGCGCTTGCAGCATGCCAGCCAGATGGCCCGACAGTGATTCCACCAGGTGCAGCCGCACGTCCGGGTAACGTGCCCGCATGGCCTGCATCAGCGGCCAGCCCACGACCGAGGCCGTGGTCGGAGCCAGACCCACACTGACATGTCCCGACAAGCGCGCCTGTTGCGCCGCGCGTACCGCCTCGTCCGCATGGCGCAGGGTGAGCTGTGCCTGCTGCAAGAAGGCCACGCCGGCATCGGTGGGGCTGACGCCGGTGCTGCCACGCAGCAGCAGCCGCGTGCTGAGTTCGCTTTCCAGGCGACTGATCTGCTGGCTCAGTGCCGAGGTCACCACGCCGAGCTCGATGGCTGCGCGCCCCATGCTGCGCAGTTCACAGACCTTCACGAAATAACGAAGTTGGCGGAGTTCCATGGTTGACCCATCAAGGCGGATGGCAGGATACGGGTTTTGGCACCGACTGAATGGAAGAGTTCACCATACCAGTCCTCGACCAGGCTGCCTGCTGCGATGCTCCGCCGCGCGTGTGCATCTGGGCAATGCTTGAATTGGTGGGAAGCTCGAGCGCCCCCGAGGCATCGGTGACGGATCGCTATCTCTCAGAGGGCAAGAGCAGGCTCGGTTTTTTGCCCTGGGAGGGTCAACTGGACCGGCATCCGTGCGAGCCGTTTTCTCAGTGGGGCCGGTTTGTAGAGGCGAACTCGCCAGTCGACTGGATGGTGCGGGAATGGAGGTCCAAGTCAGGGCTCACTGGAGATTCGGTTGTGCCCTTTGCGCTGGCGGGAGAAACCGTCCTGGTGCGCACGACTGAACAGGCCGAGAACTACGCTGCCTTGAAGAAGCTCTATGCCGGTGGAGTTTCGTCCGCAGTGGTTGGCGTGCTGATGGGGACAGGTCGGCAGCGCTCAAGGGATTGCATGCGGGCTGCGGTCCGTTGTTCGTTGTTCACGACTTTGGCGCAGCGGGCAGTTGGATCACCTCCCCACCAACCCATGCCGAGTCCAGGCATGTATTTTCGACTTTAACTACCAAGAACAACTGCGCCGTGCCACTCAGGACGCCGTCCCCGTGAGAGCCGTCTTCGCCTTGCGAGTGGGCACCGGTTCCGGCAGGTCCTTGGCGGCCAGCGCCCGTGCCTGCACCACCAACTGGTTGTGTGCATCCAGGAACGCTGCGGCAATCACCTTGGCTTCGTTGCTGTTGGCCCAGCCGGCACCCGCCGCGCCGCCCAACTTGCCCAGCACCAGGCCACCCATGCCCAGATCCGTCACCCGCACCGACCCGGTGGCGGCCGCCACCTGCTCGGTGGTTTCGTTGTCCGTCAGCAGCAGCGCCACCTGTGCTTCCTTGAGCTTCACATGTTCAGCCGCGCCGACGAATCGGGCCAGGCCCGGAATCATCGCCAGGATGCCGCCCACCTGACGGCCCGCATCCTGCTCGCTGAAGGTCAGGCTGGGCGTGAGCGTGTATTGCGCTTCATAGCCCTTGCCTTTGGCCACGGTGCTGCCTTCCTTGCGCAGCACACCGGCGTCCTTGAGTTCCTGTTCCTTGATCGTGGCGCGCAGCCCGGCGTTGCGGTCCACCACGCGGAAGCAACCGCTCTGCTGCGCCAGCAGCCGCACCAGCGGCAGAGGGGTGTTGGGCAGGTTTTGGGCGCCCGTCACGGTGTAGCCATTGGGGTTCTCCACCAGCGCCAGCGTGGCCACCGGTGCGTCGCACTTCAGCAGTTCCCGATTGGCCTTGTTCGCACCCGCCGGACCCGCAGAGCCGCTGATCTCCGACCCGCCTTCACCCAGCGTTGCGCCTTGCTTGCCGCATCCGCCCAGCAGCGTGGCACAGACCAGGGCTGTGGTCAGGCCGGTGATGCGAGCAAGGCGACTGATGCCAGTCATGCGAGCTGTGCCAGCGATGCCAGTCTTGCCAGCGATGCTAACGATGCGACAGATGCCAACGGACCGGCTGGACGCGCCCTCGTCGCTGATGGCGTGGGAGCCGGGAGTGGCAGTAGCGCCTTGAGCAACAGAGCGCGCCAGCATGCGGCGGGGCAGGGGCAGGGGCAAGGGCAGGACGGATTGGGTCATCAAACGACTCCATGGGAAACGGGGAAGCGCCACCGGTGGGACCGGATGCGTCGCGCACCTTATCGCAACCCTGGCAGTTGGCGACCCCCACCGATGGGTGTCCGGCGCGCAGCTTGCAACTGCAGGCATCGCTGATCCATGGGACAGGGAACGATGCGGGCGCATTGGGAGATGCCTGGGAGCTGCCTGGGAGATGTCTGGGAGATGTCTGGGAGATGTCTCGTAGATGCTTTGGTCACCTTCTGTTTCCATTTCGGTCCTGCGAAAGCAGCATCCGCGCCACATCTTTGCCATGCGCGCGGCCGGACGCACAATCCGGCCCATGAGCCCCTTGTTTGAAAGATCTTGGGCGCGCACCTGGCTCGCTTTGACCGGCCGGCAGGACGAGGCCCGGCGCGACGAACTGCTGGCGCGGTATGCGGAGCCCCAGCGCAAGTACCACTCCACCCAGCACCTGTCGGAGTGCCTGCAGTTGTGCGAGGAATTCGGCTCGCTGGCGCAGCATCCGGCCGAGGTGGAAGCCGCGCTGTGGTTCCATGACGCGATCTACGAAGTCAAAGGTGCTGGCAATGAAGAGCGCAGCGCCGATTGGGCTTTTGACGCCCTCCAGACCGCGGGCGCCTCGCCGGCATCGGCAGCCCTGGTGCGCGATCTGGTGCTGGTCACGCGGCACAGTGCCGTCCCAGCGGGCACCGATGAGCAACTGGTGGTGGACATCGACCTCTCCATCCTGGGCGCGGATCGCGCCCGATTCGATGAATACGAGCAGCAGATCCGCGAAGAATATGCCTACGTGCCGGGCATCATCTTTCGCCACAAGCGGCGGCAGATTCTTCAGTCGTTTCTCGACCGCGCCGACCTCTACAGCCTGCCGCCGCTGAAGGCACGGCTGGAAGCGCGGGCACGGGAGAATCTCAGGCGGGTGATCGGGCGCTGATCAGCGGCCAAGCCGCATGCGAGCTGCAGCCGCGCGGCATGCCAGCAGTGGGGCAAGCGGCTGCCGCGCAGGATGCGCGCGGTGGTCGATCCGCGATCAAGCTGCGATCAAGCCGATATCAAAGTGCAGCCAAGCGTTGAGCTACACAGCGTCTGGGGCTGCGGGCTTCTCAAAGCGTCGGCGCGTGCAGCAAGCGCTGCAGGGTTCGGTCGAGGTCGTCGAACTCAATGGGCTTGACCAGATGGGCGTCGAACCCCGCATCGGCCGTGGCCTCCCGGTCCGCATGCTGACCCCAGCCGGTGATGGCGATGAGCGTCAGCGGCTCGCCGCCGCTCATGGCGCGGAGCCGCCGAGCCACCTCCAGCCCGGACAGGCCCGGCAGGCCGATGTCCAGCAGCACCGCTCGCGGGCGCACCTGCGCAAAGCAGGCCAGCGCTTCTTCGCCGCTGTAGGCCACCACCGTGCGGTAGTGAGCCCCCTTCAACACTTCGGAGAGGGTGTCGGCGGCATCGGTGTTGTCATCCACCACCAGCACGCAGACATCGGTGGACGGCGTGTCCTCTTGCGGCAGCACGTCCAGCACGGGCCGGTCGGCCGCTGCCTCCTGCAGGAGCGGCAGGTTCACGATGAAGCGGCTGCCACGCCCCAGGCCCTCACTCTCCACGCGGATGCTGCCGCCGTGCAGCAGCACCAGCTGCCGCGACACCGCCAGGCCGATGCCCAGCCCTGACGGCCCGGCGCCCTTGGCATCCAGCCGGGTGAACAGCTCAAACACCTGCGCTTGCTGTTCCTGCGCGATGCCAATGCCGGTGTCGGTGACGGTGACCGTGGCTTGACCTGCCGCCGCCTCCACTTCCACGCGCACCTCGCCCGGTGTGGGCGAGTATTTGGCGGCGTTGTCCAGCAGGTTGGACAGCACCTGTTGCAACCGTGTCGGGTCGCCATCCACCATCACCGGCTCCGGCGGCATCAACAGCGACACGCGGTGCTGCAATTCCCCATACAGCGGCTCCACCGCTTCCAGCGCCTGCCGCACCACGCCGCGCACATCGATGGACTGGCGTTTGAGCTCGATCACGTTGCGGGTGATGCGGCTCATGTCCAGCAGGTCATCCAGCAGGCGGGCCATGTGGGCCGACTGGCGGGCGATGATGTCGGTGGCGCGTTGGCCCATGTCATCGGAGCGGGTCTGCTGCAGCATCGTCACTGCATAACGGATGGGCGCCATCGGATTACGAAGCTCGTGGGCCAGCGTCGCCAGGAACGCGTCCTTGCGCTGGTTTTCATGGTGGAGCTGTTCCTGCGCGGCAGTCAGTTCGGTCACGTCCACCGTGGCGCCGAGGACCCGCCGCACTTGCCCATCCGCATCCTTCACCGGGCGCAGTGAGGTCAACAGGTGGAAGGTGCCGCCGGCATGGGTGGCATGCTGGGCGATGTTGAGCGAGTCCCCGGACACCACGGCATCACGGATGATCGCAGCGTACTGCGGCTGGCCCACCAGGCTGCCGACTTCGGCACCGATCATCGCCTCCCGCGACAGGCCCATGGGCACGTTGTAGGCCCAGGTGTAGCGCCCCTGGGGGTCACATTCCCAGGCCATCACCTTGCCGCTCTGCAGGGCGAGATGGAAACGTTCTTCCGCAGCCTGGCTGGCGCGCAGCGCTTCCTGCTGCAGGGTGACATCCACCGTCACGCCGTAGGCATGGGCCGCGCGGCCTTTGGCATCCAGCGTGACATAACCATCCATCTGTGCCCACACCACATCGCCGGTGTCCGGCCGTGTCATGGGAGCGGACAGGCTGAAACGCCCACCGGACTCCACCGCATAACGATACCGCTCCCGGAACTTCTGCGCTTCTTCGGGCGGCAAGCTGGCCAGCATGTCGTCCATGGTGTGCCAGCGGCTGCCAAAGAGCTCTCGCACGCTGCCGGCCGTGGTGGCAAAGCCGGTGGCCACGTCCCAGTCCCAGGTGACCATGCGACCAGCTGCCAGGGCCAGATTCAGCCGGCGCCGGATGAGGCGTTCCTTGTGCATCAGCCTGCCGGCCCAGGCCGACACCACCGACACCAGCATGCCGGCGCTTAGGAAGAGCACCAGCAGCAGCGCATCGGCCAACGACTCAACCGGCCACATCTGGCCCACGGGAGCAATCCACCAAAACAGGATGGCGGCGCAGGACACCAGCAGGAGCATCAGCGCGGAGCCCAGCCCACAGGTGAGACCCACGATGACCAGCGCAGGAAAGTAGGGCAGCAGCGGTGCGCGCCCATCCAGGGCGGGTTGCAGCTTGAAGTTGAGCCAAGTGGCGCCCACCAGCACAAGCGTCGTGACCAGCCAGCGCAGCCAGACCCTCTCAATGACCATGAATCCACCTCTTCGGGGATGGAGATCCCTCTGCGGGCGTGAGCGTAGCGGACCTTCAAGCCCCATGCCCTCCCGGACGCAGGGTTTTACAAGCGCCGGAGGAGGTCAATCGGAGCCTGATTCGGAGGCGGAGTCGGTGGTGTGACTGCGGTGCGAGACTTGAGCCATGGCCGTGTCTACCGTCGCCACGCTGGCGGGGGGCAAGATCCCGTAGAGCGCCAGCATGCCGTACACATGGCCGATGGCCACGCCACTTTCGCCGGACTCGATCCGGCCGATGGTTTGAACATGCACCCCCAGCCGAGCAGCTGCCGCGCCTTGGCTCTCATTGGCGGCCATGCGCGCGGCACGGGCAGACGCGCCCAATTGCCGGATGGCGAGCAAGGCGCCCGCATCAATCTCCGCTGAAATCCGTTTTCCTTGGGCCATGGCATCCACACGCTGATCGAGTCGCAGCCGACGAGCCGGGCATGGCTTTCACCTGGGCCTCAGCTCGAAGTCACCTGGCGGTCATGGAAGACCGCCTCCACATTGTGTCCGTCGGGGTCGAGGACAAACGCGGCATAGTAACCGGCGTGATAACGCGGGCGATAACCGGGGGCGCCGTTGTCCTTGCCGCCCCCCTCCAGCGCGGCACGATAGAACGCTTCCACTTCTTCTCGGCTCCTGGCCACAAACGCGAGGTGCATGGGCGCGGGTTTGTGCAGCGCCGTTTGCAGGCAGAGCGATGCGTCCCCGTGCCCCACGATCTCGATGCCCATGGACCCTTCGTTCACACTCGTGATGCCCAGAGGCGCGAGGGCCTTCAGATAAAAGGACTTGCTTGTGGCGTAGTCGGTAACGCCGAAGGCGATGTGATCGAACATGAAACGGCTCCTTGATGGGTGGGGTGGCGCACAGAGCGCAGGCACAGCGGAGGCTCGCCGAAGGGGCTGACTCTGCGTCAAGCGGAGGGCGACGTCCAGTCGTCATGCCCGTCGGGTCCCACCGGTCGCAGGCCACGTGGCGGGTGCGGGGAAAGGACGCATCACCTTCGTCTGATATACCTGCGCGTGGTGACGATGCATGCCCTGAACCCCACTCAGAAGGCAACTGGCTCATCATTAAAATTGATGATGAGCACGCATCACCGGCCGTCGATCATCGTCTCGGGCGCAGATTGGATAGAGGGAGCTGAGTATGAAATCGCTGTACGTCGCGGCTTGGGCAGCCGTCTTGCTGCTCAATGGCTGCGCGAACTACAAGGCGATCACCAGTTTTGCTGGTGAAACAACTGAAATGACGGGCGCCGTGCGCCAGGAAATCCAGCAGGTCGCCAAGTTGTGCCATGACGCGGCTGACGTCCGCATGCTGCTGGCCGAATCCAGCGCGACCGGAGATGTGGAGGCCGCGAGGGCCCTCAAGAAGAGCTGCGAACTGACCGGCGATGCCACGGTCCAGTTCCAGGAGGTGACGGTCGACACGCTCGACTTGTACGCAAAAACCCTGTTGGCGATGGTGGACGACCGACAGTTCGAGGTGCGTCGCTCCATTCAAGGCACCACCAAGAAACTTGCAGCGCTCAAGGGCCGAGATGGGAATGCCTTTGTGAGTGAGCCGAAGTTGAAGGCCGTCACTAACGTGCTCACGCTGCTGGCCGAAGTCGTCGTCCAGGCTGAACGAGAAGAGGGGATTCGACGCCTGACGGCGGCCGGGCCGGATCTCGTGGCCAACGCCAGGATTCTGCGCAGTTTCTTTGCGGACCCGCCGCGCCAGTCTGATTACGATGGGTGGCTCACCACCACTGCACTCATTTCACGGGGAAGCGAGATCAGCATCGGATTGGGCAAGCCCATGGCGCTTGCAGAGCCCATTCGAACGGCTGAGCTCCGTCGCCAGATTGCACTGACGGGGAAGGCACTGGAGGGGCGGCAGGCAAAGCCGGGCAATCCGGGCAATCCGGGCAATCCGGGCGAAGTGCCCGGAAAGATCGTTGCGGCCATTGATGCATGGATCGCATCGGTCCCTGTGTTTCAGCAGGACGCGTTAAAGAGGGACCCTCGCGCATTGATGGATACCTTGAAAGAGTTCCGTCAAAAGAACCTGGAAGCGCGTGATGCCGTTGAAGCTGGTTTTTGAGACGAGGACTGAGCGATGAGCACCTTGATGGACCTGGCCCAGCCTGACGACAAACTGGATGAGCATGCCTTGGCGCCGTTGAGGGGCCTGCTGAACGATCAGATATCGGCGCTGAACGATGATCTGGAGAAGGCCAGCACGCAGAAGGATATTGACGCCATCCAGGCCGTTCAGAATGGGCTTGCAGCGAAGGCAACGGCCCTCACGGGCCTCAGCATTCAGCTGAAGACCGGCGAGGCGAAGATCACTGCGGAGCACATCCAGTCTGCGGTGGATGCAGCGGAAGAGGTCATCAACAAGGTCAAGGCCGTCAAGGCGAAGCTGGCGCTGCTGGGGGCGGTGATCGACTTTGCAGCGGCGGTTCTGACGGGTCATGGACAAGCCGTCGTCGGCGCGGCGGTGAAGTTGAAAAATGCGCTGAGCAAAGGTGACTGAGCCAAGGCGATTCAGGCGATTCGGACAACTCAGGCATTCGCGCGTCTGCGGCGTGACGCTTGGGCAGGAACTTGTGGGTCACCACACTAGCGCTGCACGTCGACATCTCGACGGTTGTCGAAGTCGGGGCCCGCTTTCAGGCTCACCGCTGGGTCAATCAGCCATTCGACCCCTCGTTTGAAGTCCAGGAACCGGTAGTTCTCTGGATGCTTGTTCTGCTGCTTCAGATAGGCCAGTGCCGACGCCGTGCTGTAGAAGGTCTGCGCCACCAGCTGAGATTTCCCGGGAGTGAAGATACTAACGAGCGCAATGGCGAGCACCGGATCCTGGTCATGGAAGGCCGAAGGCACGTCGATGCCGTGTTGCTCACAATACGCCAGCATGCGCTTTCTGATGCTGACCATACGCTGGCCGTTGTGGATGCTCATCGAGTCCTATTGTGTCCTATTGAGTCGTGTTGGGTCGTGTTCTACAGGGTCTCGGGTTCAAGAAGCTGGAGACCTCACCCTGCCCGGCACTGGGGCGACGTATTTGACAGCATCGAGTAGCTGAACTCCGAAAGGATGGAGATGCAGGCGGATGCTGGCGAATCCGGCGGGAACCAAGCCACCACGCCAGCACCACGCCTGGCGTCTTCAAAGAAGCGGTCCACCTTGTTCCAATCCAAGGAGACCTCGCCCTCTTCCGTGCAGAAGATCCTGGTGCCGCTGTATCGCTGACCGGAGACCACATAGCTGTACTCGACGACCGGAAAGTGGCGCGTACCTCGAAAGAACTTCATTTCGCGGCTATCCACCCGAGTGAAGTGAACTGGCGCACTGAGGTGGGTGCAGGGCACCATCGGCGGCTTCAAAAACAGCGGGGCCAGCGACACCCCAAGCGTCGCGATCAGGGCGAATCCGAGGGCGATGGCGACGATGGGGCGGTTCACGTGCAGGCCTGGCGTTGGATAGGACGGACTGTACCGCGCAGCCGTTCCAGCCCTCGGCCGTCAGCTCTCGCCCGCCCCCTGCTGCGCGGCCGCTTCCGCATGGTCCGCTGCCCCCAAGGTGCCCAGCGCCCGCCGAAGCCCGCTGGCACTCGGCGACTCGATGTAGACGCACTTCTTTCCATGCCGCTTGCAGTGATCCTTCACCCGCCAATACGCGTCGTGGCTGATGCATCCCGTCTGACAGATCACCAGGTCGGCGGCGGCCAGACTGGCGTCCAGCTTGGCCACGGCGTCTTCTTCGCCGCCGTCATGGTGCAGGAACCGTCCCCCGGTTCGCTCGATCAGTTGTCGATAGATGGGCACCACCGCAGGCCTGCCGCCCACGCACAGCACCGACTGCTCATCCAGTGAGGGCAGGGTGGCCTCTTCGCCTTGCGGGGCGGGTGCCTGCTCGGCCAGCCGGCTCTCCAGGGCATCCAGTTGTCGCTGCAGCTCCGCGCCCTTGCGATGTTCCCGCTCCGCCGCCTGTTGTGCCGTCAGCAGCGCGCGTTCCAGCTGATGAATCCGCTCCTGCTGATGCTGCAACTGCTTCGCCTGCTCATGGCGATGGCGCAGACCCGGCACGCTGTCCTCCAGCTGCTGCATCTCCTCCCGCAGCCCGGCCAGCAGCATGTCCCGCCCCATCAGTTCCCCACGAAGTCGCAGGTTCTCCGCCTGACTGGCCTCCAATTGCTGCGCGCGCTCCGCCAGCAGCCGCGTGCTGCGCGACTGGGCCAGCGCCAGCTCGCGGCCCAGCACGGCGTTTTCATCCTCCAGCGCATCCATGCGTTGCAGATCCGCCCGATTGGCAGCGCCCACCTGGTGCTGCAGCATGTGAATGTCCCGCAGCACCTGCTCCTGCAGGGCGGCATCACAGCGGGCATGGGTCAGCGTGGCCCACAGCGCACCGGCCACGTCATTGCCACCCTGCGCGGCCGCCCAGAAACGACCCAGGGCCTCCGGCGTCTTGTGCTGCGCGGCTTGCTTCAGTGCAATGGCGAAGCGTTGATCCAGCTCTTTTTGCAGGGCTTCGGCGACGGTGCCACGGTGATTGCATTCGTTGATGGCGCCGCAGTGCAGTTCGTAGTCGTTGGCCTGTGCCTGGCCGCCCAGCACCTTGCCCAGGAGGCGCCGCAGCACCTGGATGGGGAGGCAGACCCCGATCACCGGGCAGAGCGATTGTGTCGGCAGCTCCCACAAGCGACGGCGGCGTGAACCGCGGGCCGATGGGGTGTCTTCCGTCTTGCTATCGCCATCAGGCAGCGCCGAAGGGCCGGGCAGACCGCCCACTCGCCGGGCGGAAAACTCCGACAGCCCTGTGGCGGGAGACGGTTCGGCAAGGGGCAGGCGGCTGAACAGGGTGGGCTTGTCGCACATGGTGGGGTTTCCTTCTGGATCGGGCTGCTGAGGGGCGGGCGCGCTCTTGTGGCGTGTGATTCGCGAGGGCGGGGCGAGGGCGGGACAAGAACTACAACGAGCCGGGCGCGGCGGGCTGCAAGGCAAAACGGACCGCATAGTCGATCCAGCTCACCATCCGCTGATCGCCGCGACGGGCGGGCACATAGGGGCAGGACTCCGCCACACGTCGTGCCGCTTCGTCCAGCAGACGGAAGCCGCTCCCGTTGGCGATCAGAACCTCCGCCGCCCGGCCGTTTTCATCGACCTTCACCCGCAGCCGCACGAGACCCTGGACGCCACGCTCGCGCAGCAAGGCGGGATAGTGGCGGGCGGTCTGGCTGTCCCGGCACTGCTGGTAGTTGGCGGGCACGGTGGCCGGCTGGTCCTGCGCGGTTGCGGGATCGGAGCGGGCGGCTGCCAGGAGCTGCGTCGGTGGGACGGCGGTTGCCATCACGCCGCTGTGGGCAGGGACGGAAGTGGGGGCTGAGGGCGCGGCCTCAGTCGTGGATCCCGTGGTGCCAGAAACGTCGGCAACTCGGGGGGAGGCACCGCTCGGCTGCAAGGGGACCTGGGGCCGGACATCCGAGCCCAGCGCCGTCGCAACGGGTTGGGATTCAGACGGGTGGCGCTCTGGGGAAACGTCCATGCCGATCGTCGGGATCGGCAGGACAGGAATAGCGGGTGGTGCCGCCAGGGATGCCACCACGGCGGGCGTGGTCCGTGTGGTCGGCGCAGCGGGTGTGGCCCAGGACGAGGGTTCAAACAGTGGCCGGACCGCCACCCATTGCATCGATGAGGGCGGCACGGTGGCTACCTTGGGCAGGGGTGCGTGCGAGCGTGTGCCCAGCAGTGCCAGCAGCAGGAGGCCGTGTACCGCCACGGTGGCAATGCCCCCGTGCCAGCGCAGGCGCCCACCGGCCTTGTGTGCTCCTTCCAGGGCGGGCGAGAAGCCGTGGCTTGCCGGAGCACGCCCCCCGGCATTCATCACCCAGGCACTCATCGCCCGACCTCCCGCAGCGGTGTCATCGGCGGCGGCATGACCGGTGTCATGGCCGGCGTCATGACCGGTGTCGTTGGCGGCGCCGTTAGAGGCGCCGTTAGCGGCGTCTGCAGCGGCGTCATCATCGGCAGCATTGCCATGCCGTGCTCATCCTGCAGCAACCGCATGCGCGTGCCATAGAGCTGTTCCAGCAGGGGCTGCGTGGAGGGCAGTGCATCGCAGTCTGCAATCAGCCGGCCGTCCTTCACCATCCACAGGCGGTCGAAATGATTCAAGGCCAGGTTGACGTCGTGCAGCACCGCCACGAGCGCATGCCCACGCTGTGCCGCAAAGCGGCTGATGGCGTGCATCAGCGACAGCGTCAGCCCCGGATCCAGTGCCGCCAGCGGTTCATCGACCAGCAGCAAGCCCTCGCGCTCATCCCACGCCTGCGCCAATACGCGTGCCAATTGCACACGCGCCTGCTCGCCGCCCGAGAGCGTGTCGAAGCGGCGGCCGATGAGATGGTCCGCCTGTGCCTGCACCAGAGCCTGCTGAACGATCTCGGACTGATCGGGGTCTTGCTGTCGGGCCACCCGGCCGAGCGCCACCACCAGTTCCACCGGCAGGCCGAACGCCACGCCCTGCTGCTGCGGTAGCACCGCACGGCGGCGTGCCAGGGCCTGCGGCGACCAGGCCGACAAGGGCCGTCGGTCCAGCAGCACCTCCCCTTCGGACGGCTGGAGCTCCCGCGACATCAATCGCAGCAGCGTGGATTTGCCCGCGCCGCTGGGGCCGAGAATGGCGACCCGCTCCCCGGCCATGAGCCGCAAGTGGATGGGCCCGAGGCGCAGGTCACCCATCAACAGGCGGACGTGATTCATCACCAGCATCAGGCACTCCCCATCCGGCGGACCGTGCCGCGTAGCAGCACCAGGAACCACGGCGCCCCGATCAGCGCGCTGAACACCCCCACGGGGATCTCCGCCGGCACGGCCAGCGTGCGGGCCAGGGTGTCTGCCACCAACAGCAGCAGTGCGCCGGACAGCATGGCGCAGGGCAGCACCCGGCGCAGATCCGCACCCACCCATTGCCGCGCCAGATGAGGCGCCATCAGCCCGATGAAGCCGATGCTGCCGCACCACGCCACAGCCAAGGCGGCCAGCAGCGCCACGATGCCGATGGCCGCATGGCGAAGTCGCTCCACATCGATGCCGACGTGCGCGGCGGTCGCCTCGCCGAGTGCCAGCGCGTTGAGTTGGGGGCCCAGGGTCCGCGCGGCCAGGCCCATCAGGGCCAGTGCGGTGAGCATCACCAGCGCCATGGTCCAGGTGGCCCCGGCCAGTGAGCCCAGCGTCCAGAAGTTGAGGGCGCGCAGTTGATCGTCATTGGCCAGAAAGCTGCACAGGCCGACCAGCGCGAAGGTCATTGCCTGTAGCGCCAGGCCACACAGCAGCAGCGCGGCAATCGAGCCTGGTGCCAGCCATCGGGACAGGCGCTGCAGCAAAAGGCACACTGCCAGCGCACCCACAAAACCCACGGCGGGTGTGATCCACAGCCGGGCCTGCGCGGGCAAGGCCAGGTGCAGGCCAGAGAACACGGTCAGCGCCAAGGCCACGGCCGCCGCTGCACCGCTGGTCACGCCCAGCAGACCGGGCTCCGCCATCGGGTTGCGGAACAGCGCCTGGCAGAGCGTGCCTGCCAGGCCCAGGGCAGCGCCCACCGCCAGCGTCAGCACCACACGAGGCAGGCGCAATTGCCACAGCACATGTGCGCCGGCGCTGGGGGCGCTGTCGAGCCAGGGGGCTCGGAGCCAGTCCGACGCCGTGATCGGTACGGCGCCGACATGCACCGCCACCATCACCGCCAAACCGAGCGCAGCGGCGAGCAGTGCAGCCCGTGGCCACTCTCGGGGCGGGGCCACCAAGCGGTGAGGGAGCGCGGAACCTGAGGTGCTCATGGGGATTCAGGCCGTTGATCCACTGTGGAGGGCGGTCGCCAGCTGGGCCAACGCTTGCGGGAGCCGGGGGCCGAACCCCAGCATCTCCATCGTTTCCAGGCTGACCACGCGCCGACGCTGTGCTGCCGGGGTCTGTGCGAGCCCCGGCATCCGCAGCAGGCCGTCGATGCCGCCAGCGGCCTCCACGCCCTGGGTGGTGGCCAGGATCACATCGGGCGCCGCCGCAATCGCTGCTTCCGGCGAGAGGGATTTGTAGCCTTGGACCTCGCCTAGCGCATTGACGGCGCCAGCGTAGGTGATCATGGCGTCGGCCGCGGTGCCGCTGCCGGAGATGCGCGCCTGATTGCCGGCGTTGGACAGCACAAACAGAACACGCGGCGGACGATGGCCGGCCGAGACGCGGGCCACCGTCTGGCGTGTTTCCGCCCACGATTGCTGCAGCCTGTCGATCAGCGTCTTGGCGGCCGCCGGCCGGTTCAGCAGTTCCCCCAGCTTGCGGGTGCGATCCACCACACCTTCAAAGCGGTGATCCGCGCGCAGCACGTGCAGCGGAATGCGAGCGGACTGGAGCTGCCCCAGCACGGCTGGTGGGCCGGCTTCCTCGGTGGCCACGATCATCGTGGGCGCCAGCGACAGCAGGCCCTCGGCCGCCAGCGTGCGTGCATAGCCCACATTCGGCAGGCGGGTCGCTTCCACCGGATAGAGCGACGTACTGTCGACGCCGACCAGATCCCCCTGAGCGCCCATGGCGTAGATGAGTTCTGTGAGGGCGCCTCCGACGCTGATCACGCGGGGTGCAGCACTCCAGGCCAGGCGTGGCGCTGCGACCATCGGCGCCGCGACCCATGCGGGCGCCGTGCTCAGCCACTGACGACGCGTCAGCATGGCACGAGCTCCGTCTGGCCTTCCACCATGCTCTCCAGCAGTTGCCGCCAGTCGCAGCGCTCCGCCTGCCCGGGCTTGCGCTCGCCAAACAGCATGGCGATGGTGCGGCCCTGTGCATCAAACAGCTCCATCGAGCAGACGAGGCCATCGACGGTGGGTTTGCGCACCAGCCAGGCACTGGCGATATGGTCTTCCCGCAGGTGGAGGTTGAACCCCGGGTCCAGCACATTGAGCCAGGGGCCCATCATCACCACCTGGTGGATGGGGCCGCTATGGATCTGGATCATGCCCGGGTTGCCCACAAACACCATGATGGACACACCTTGCTGCGCCGCACGGCTCAGCAGTTCCTGGGCGCTGGAGCGCGGCAAGGGCTGCACGAATCGGGGCTCGGCCAGGCGCAGGGCCTGCACACGGCTCAGGCCGTGGCGCTTGAGCAGGCCGAAGAAGTCGTGGGTGTCTCGCAGGTCGGCCCATTCGGCGTGGAAGGTAGCGAGGTTGATGGCGCTGTCCGGTTGCTCGGCGGGTTCCTGCCAGGCTTCGGCCGGAACCAGCCCAGGCGCCTGGTCTTCTGACTGGAATTGCGCCACCAGGGCTTCATAAGCCGCCAGATCGCTTTCCGGTTTGACGAAGATCTTGTGGAGGGCGCCTCCGGCGGCATCGAAGAATTGCAGGCTGCGCTGCAGGGCGCCGTCGGCCAGACGTTCGGTCACGGCAAAGCCATGCTGCCAATGGCTGTAAAACACCCGCAGGTCGATTTCGCCACCCAGCACCAGGCCGGTCTGGCCTTGGGGTCCTAGCGCGCTGACCTTGCGGTAGACGCCCACCTTCTCATGGACGCAGGACTCGTTGCGCGTCAGCGCCATCACCGGGCCCAGGGGCTCCACGGCCGCCATCAGGTCTTGCCAATCCGCCCGCAGCCGGCAGGCCTTGAGCGGGGATTCGGCGTCGGTGAAGGGGCCGACGTGGGCGGCCAGCAGTTCGCCTTCGGAGATCTGCAGGGCTTCGGCAATGTCGCGATGGCGGGCACGGCGTTCCTGGCGGGCCGTGGCAAAGGCCTGGCGAAGGGCGGTGTAGCGAGCGTGTTGCATGAGGATGCTCCTTGTGAGGGCCATGACGTCAATCAGAAGTCCGCGCGCAGCGACACCTGCAGCGCGCGACCCGGGGCGGTGTAGCTGTCCAGCACGGTGCTGTTGGCCGCGACGCCGGTGACATCGCTCCAGCGCCAGTACTTGCGGTCGAACAGATTGGTGATGGCGGCCGACAGGCTCAGCGTCTTGTTGAAGCGATACGCGCCGCCCAGGTCCACCACCTGGTAGCTGCCAGGGGCGTAGTAGGTGCTGCTGCTGATGTCGGAGGTCTTCTTGCGATTGCTGTGCTGCAGGCTGGCCCAGCCGGACCAGTCGCCGCGCTCATAACGGGCTCGCAGCGTTGCGCGCAGCGGCTGGACGCTGTTGAGCGGCGTATCCACACCGTCGGTGGTGCTGTGGCCGTCGGCATAGGCCACGGCGGCCTGCAGCGAGAAGCCGGGGGTGACGTCCCAGACGGCACGGCCCTCAACACCCTTGATACGCGCCTGGCTCAGGTTGATGTATTGATAGACGAGGTTGGCCGTGGCCAACGAGCCACTCACCACCTCCTGGCTGATGAAGTCGCGATAACGGTTGTCGTAGGCGCTCAACTGCCAACGGATGCTCGGGCCGACCTGGCCGCGCACGCCCAGCTCCCAGCTGTTGGCATGTTCCGGTTTGAGAGTCGGGTTGCCGATGCTGGAGTAGCCGTAGATCGGGTTGGAAAAGGAGTTGTTGACCTGGTCCGGTGTCGGGGCGCGGAAGCCCTGGGCCCACTGCACATAGGGCTGCAGCCATTCGGTGGCGCGCCAGATGGCGCCGAGGCGTGGCGTGATGGCGTGGTCGGAGAGATTCACCGCTTCGCCGGTGTAGCCCTCGGTCTTCGGTGAAAGCTTGTAATGCTCGAAGCGCAGGGCCGGAATCAGCGACACGTTGCCGAGCTCGATCTCATCCTGCAGGAAGGCGCCGGCCAGCAGATAGTTGGTTTTCGGGAAGGGGCGGCTGGGGAAGGTTTCTCCGGCGGGTGGCACGGTGCCATCGCGAGTGGCCTCGATGGCGTTGCGGCTCACGTCCAGCCCGTAGCTCAGGCGCTGGCCTTGCAACTGGGTCTGGGCCTGTGAACTGAGGCCGATGAGGTGTTCCTTGTAATTCGTGTAGCGGGTGCGGTCGGTGGCGGAATAGCGGTCCTCGTAGGAGAACTGGTCGGTCTCGCTGTCCTGCACGTAGAGATGAGTGGTGGCCTGCTGGATCCAGGTCGCGTTCAAGTCTTCATAACGATGTTCCAGCGACACCCGCTGGCGATCCATCTTGTCGTTGGCGGTGAGGCCGATGACGGCGGTGGAGGCGGGGGTGCTCGTCGGCACGGTGACGCCGGTGAGGACATCGGTGTCGATCTTGCGTTCGCGGTATTCCACCGTGCCCGTGAGCCGGTGCTGGGCGTTGACGCGGTAGGCCAGCTTGGCCATGACGCTATTGGTGTCGATATCGGTGGGGTTGGGAGCGGTACGGGTGCTGTTGGTGGCGTTGTTATCGCCCTGGTTCTTGGTCTCGTGACCGCGGCGGACGGAGGCCTGGACCAGGCTGGACCAATCGCCGCTGCTGAAGGCGACCGCTGCGCTGACGGTCTTGGAGCTGTCGACCGTTTGCAGGCCGAGCTTGGCGTAGCCGGCGAAGGTCTTGCCGTCCTTCAGCAGGTCTTCCGGGGAGAGGGTGCGCATGACCAATGCGCCGGCGAGGCCGTCGCTGCCATAGCTGGTGGAGGCGGGGCCGCGCAGGACTTCGGCGGTGGAGAGGCTGTCCAGGTCGACAAAGTCGGCGCGGCCGCTGGCGAACGGGCCGAAGGAGAAGCTCTGGGGGATGCGGATGCCGTCCACCATCATCAGCACCTGATTGCCTTCCAGGCCGCGGATGTTGATGCCTTCATTGCCGGCGCGTCCGGTGGACACGCCGGCGGCGGTGAAGCGCGGCGTCATGGCTTTCACCGACAGATCGACTTCATCGCTGAGCAGGTCCTTCAGATCGCGCGCATCCCGCCGGTCCAGATCCTTGCGAGTGATGACGGTGACCGTATTGGGGACGGAGGCGGTTGACCGCTCGGTGCGGGTGGCACTGACGGTGACCTCGCCTGCGGCGCTGGCCACGGCAGCCGTGGCTGCAGAAGCTGCAGTGTCTTTAGCGGCTGCAGAGGCGGAACTGGTGCCGGCGGAAGCGGTGGTGCTCAGGGCCTCTTTGGGAGGCGAGCTTGGCGCGGCTTGCGCGAAGGCGAGCGGGAATGCGGCGGCGAGTGCGAGCGCGACAGGCGTCTGGCGCAGAGACATGGTGCTGAGGTCCTGGTGGATCTCGCACGGGCTGGCGCAGCGCGGGCTGGTGCGTAGGTTGTAGAAAAGAAAATCGAACGAACAAAAGAGCAATCGGCTGCGGTCCTGATCGACGCGACTCAGCCGCCAATCCTGCGGCGGTCACCTGTCGGCCCAGGAGCGAAGCGACAGCGGCCCTCATCCAGCCACAGCCGCAGATCTGGCTTTGCCGGACCGCTGGCTGCCGCCCCTTGGGCCCAGGAGCGAAGCCACAGCGGCCCTCATCCAGCCACAGCCGCAGATCTGGCTTTGCCGGACCGCTGGCTGCCGCCCCTTGGGCCCAGGAGCGAAGCCACAGCGGCCCTCATCCAGCCACAGCCGCAGATCTGGCTTTGCCAGACCGCTGGCTGCCGCCCCTTGGGCCCAGGAGCGAAGCGACAGCGGCCCTCATCCAGCCACAGCCGCGGATCTGGCTTTGCCAGTCCGCTGGCTGGCGCCCCCTGGGGGCAGGAGCGAAGCGACTGGGGGGCCCTATTTCGTGAGGATCAGCTTGCCCAACGACGTCAGGCGCAGGCGGTAGAGCTGACCGGAATGCTCGATCTCCACCTCGCGCTCATTGCCCAGCAGCGCTTCGCTGCTGACGCGCCGCCGCTGGGGCAGGGAAGCCGCTTCATGGCGCGGCGAACCTGACGTGGCCACGCGCGCGCTGATGTCCAGCGCGGCGGCCGGCAGGGCCTGGGTCGGGATGGTGTGATAAGCAGTCATGTCCACATCTTAGATGAGAACGATTCGCAATAGCAAACGAAATCTGAAATTTGCACGCAGACATGGATCGGAACCGCTTCGCGCAAGGGACTGGGCGCGGCCTCGCCGCCCGCTACCGTGATGCAAGTACGGGTGCGAACGCTTCGCAAAAAGAGCGTCGGGGCCGGGTCTTGTCCCCACGGCGGGTAGGGACTGAACGAGAATGCGGCCGTTGCGGGTCAACGATCCGTTTTTGACGATTCCCGGATTTCGATTGAGGAGAAGAACATGAAGGGCGATGCCAAGGTCATCGAGTACCTCAATGCCCAGCTCAAGAATGAGCTGACGGCTATCAACCAATACTTCCTGCACTACCGCATGCTGAAGAGCTGGGGCTTTGAGCGCCTGGCCAAGCACGAGTACGAGGAATCGATTGAAGAGATGAAGCACGCCGACAAGCTGATGGATCGCATCCTGATGCTGGAAGGCCTGCCCAATCTGCAGGACCTGGGCAAGCTCTTCATCGGCGAGAATGCCGTGGAAGTGCTGCACTGCGACCTGAAGATCGAAACGGGTTCCCATCCGCTTCTGAAGGAAGCGGTCGCTTATTGCGAGTCGGTGCGGGACTATGTGTCGCGCGAAGTCCTGGAAGAGATCCTGAAGGACACCGAGGACCATATCGACCACCTGGAAACGCAGATCGACCTGGTTGCACAGATCGGCGAACAGAACTGGCTGCAGAGCCAGGTCGGGGACGGCCCCTCGGCCTGAAACGCGATCTGTTTCCCGCCCGGGCCTTGGCCCCGGACACGCAAAAGCCCCGCCTGTCGGGGCTTTTTTTTGACGTGCAGGCTGGGCCTGTGCGGACGGTGGCGGTCGCCCTGCGCAGTTGCCCCGCGACTCAAGGCAGGGTGGACATGGCCGCCGTTGTACGCTGATCGGACACAGTTCTCCGACAAAGTCAAAGGTCTTGATGCGTCAATTGAGAGCAGTTCTTGTTTGCGTTAGCATCCGCTGCATCCAAGGAACGGCACTTTGACGCCCCCATGATCCTCTGCCTCTGCCATCGAGTTTCCGACCGCGACATCCGGCGCAGTGTGGCCGAAGGCGTTCACAACTTCGAAGTCCTGCAGGACGAGACCCAGGTGGCGTCGGCCTGTGGCAGCTGCCACGACTGTGCGCGTCAGGTCTTTGATGAGGCCCTGCAGGCCTGCGCCGCTGCGCATGGCGTGAGCTGCAACAGCAGTTCTTCGCGGGTCATCCCGATCGCCCGGCTGGCCCAAGCCGCCTGAGGCAGAAAAGCCCCCAAAGGCATCAAACGCATCAAAGGCATCAAAGGCACCTGGCGCGACAAAGGCAACAGGCAACAGGCAACAGGCAACAGGCACCAGGCGCCACAAAGACGCCCCCGGTCCCACTGTCACCGCAGGCCCAAGCCGCCAGCGTCGCCCCGCAGTCATCTCGGACATCCATCTCGGACATCCTCGAAACATCATGTTTGTGACGCAAGTCACGGGGTTTCTGAGCCGTGGCGGCCACCATTGAGCCGCATCGCCACGATCCGCCCGCAGTCCACATCGGCTGCAGCTTCGCGCGAGCCACCCCGTGCTCAGTCGATCACGTGGACTGACATCGCGTCATCACGCGTTATTGGAGGGATCTTGGAAGGGATCTCATCCCTTCATGCCGTGAAGTAGAACCATCGATCGATTGGGGAGGGGGCATGAATCTTCTGTCGCGGCGGGAACGGCCGTGGGACGGTGCTGGAAGTTCATGACAAGAGAACCGAGTGCAGCTCTGGCGTAGAGGTCTCGGTGATCAGCACCGCCGCGCGTCCTAAAACGGCTCAGGACTCCGTGGTGAAAGTCGCCGCCACAGCCCTTGGCCGGAAGCGGGTGGCCCCGCAGTTTCGGCCGAAGTGGTGCGGTCGTTTAATGTTGTGCGCGCCGTTTGGGGTGGCCCCCGCGGTTTCTGCCAAAGTCCTGCGGGAGGGCACCAAAGGCACCGTGGTTGCCGACATGCGTGTCGAGAACGGGAAGGTGGCTGAGATTCTCAGCCTCTCCGGCCCCAGTGCCTGTCACCCGGCCGTCACGGAAGCGATCAACAACGACGAGTGTGATCGCCTGGACCGGGCGGTGATCCGGTGATCCGGTGATCGTCACGCAGTCCTTCGACTTCTCAACTGCGGGCCTGCTTCGCAGTCGGCTGGTCGGCCGGGGTGTTGTGCTGCGCGAGGGGTGTGCCCACCTTGCTCAAATCCGCTCGCAAACCAACGATCGATCAACAAGACTCGACCAACCCCGCCCGACCAACATCGGCCAACCAACACAGCCCGACAAACGACGGCAGCCGCCCCAGAGGGCGGCATTCAGTGTAGGTGCCGCACTCGAGGCGGCACCATCGACCTTGAACGCTTACTTGGCGGCTTCGGAAGCCTTGTCAGCGGGCTTCTCAGCCTTGTGATGCTTCGTGCCGGCCTTGTGCTCGGCCTTGTGCTTGGGAGCCTTCTTCTCGGTCGTGCCTTCAGCCTTGGCTTCGGTCTTCGCTTCGGCCTTGGCCTCGGTCTTGGCAGGCGCCGGGGTCGCGGCGGGAACTGCAGGCGTCTGTGCCATGACTGCACCAGCGATCAGCAGGGCGGGGATCAGGGCCAGGGTCTTCACGGTCTTCAGGGCTTGCATCTGGTTTTCTCCAGGGCTGTTGAACAAGGTGAGGAAACAACGCCACCTGACGACACTGTGTTGACCTGCAGGCGGAGGCTTTGCATTGCGTTACGTTCACGTTGCAGCAACATCGATGTCCGGGGCAGGTATTGCCCGCTGGCGCCGGCCACGGCTTGAGGACAAGATGACGTCCATTCAAGCCTGACGCCCTCAAGCGGCGAATCAGCAACTGCCTATTTGGAGACCTCATGTCCTCGCACGCCTTTGACTGGTCGCGCGCTTATCCCAGCGTCCGCTCTCCGGTATTTGCACGCAATATCGTGTCCACCTCCCATCCGCTGGCGGCGCAGGCGGGCCTGCGCATCCTGGCGCAGGGGGGCAATGCGGTGGATGCCGCGATTGCGGCAGCGGCCTGCATGACGCTGGTCGAGCCCTGCAGCAATGGCCTGGGTTCCGACGCATTCGCCATCGTGTGGGACGGTCAGTCGCTTCAGGGCCTGAATGCGTCCGGCCAGGCCCCCCAGGCCTGGACACCGGAATACTTCGACCGCCGCCATGGTGCCGGCCTGCATCTGCCCAGCCGTGGCTGGGATGCGGTCACGGTGCCCGGTGCGGTCGGCGGCTGGGTGGCGCTGAGCGAGCGCTACGGCAAGCTGCCGTTCGCCGATTTGATGGCCCCCGCCATCGAGATCGCCGAGCGGGGGTATGCCGTGCCGGTGGTGGTGCAGCGCAAATGGGCGATGGCCGCCGAGGTGAAGGACCTGGTGAGCCAGCCTGGATTTGCCGACACCTTCCTGCCCCGCGGCCACGCGCCGGAGGTGGGTGAAGTGTTCCGTTTCCCGGAGGCCGCCCGCGCGCTGCGGCTGATTGGCGAGACCCGTGGCCAGGCTTTTTATCAAGGCGAGATTGCCGCCGCGGTTGAAGCCTTTGCGCGGCAGGGGGGCGGGGCGATCAGCGCTGCGGACTTCGCCGCCTACCAGCCGGAGTGGGTCCAGACGCTGTCGATGGACTATGCCGGCCACACCCTGCACGAAATTCCGCCCAGCGGCCAGGGCATTGCCGCCTTGATCGCGCTGGGCATTCTCAAGCACACCGACGTGGCCGAACTGCCGGTGGACAGCGTGGCGTCCCAGCATGTCCAGATTGAGGCCATGAAGCTGGCTTTTGCCGATGTCTACCGCCATGTGGCGGACCCACGCGCCATGCGGGTCCAGGCCCACGAGATGCTGGACCCGGACTATCTCAAGAGCCGGGCCCGCCTCATCCACCCGGACCGTGCCCAGGACTTCCAGGCCGGCAACCCGGTCAAGGGCGGCACCATCTATCTCACGGCTGCCGATGAGTCCGGCATGATGGTCAGCTTCATCCAGAGCAACTACATGGGCTTCGGCTCCGGCGTGGTGGTGCCGGGATATGGGGTGTCGCTGCAGAATCGCGGCCATGGATTCACCCGCGACGCCGACCATGTGAATCAGGTGGCACCGGGCAAACGGCCCTTCCACACCATCATCCCGGCCTTCCTGATGAAGGATGGCCAGCCGCAGATGAGTTATGGGGTGATGGGCGCCAACATGCAGCCCCAGGGCCACATGCAGACGCTGGTGCGCATGCTGGACTACCACCAGCCGCCGCAGGCCGCTTGCGACGCTCCGCGCTGGCGCTTCAACCAGGGCCTGTCGATCAATGTGGAGTCCACCATGAACCCGGCCACCATCGAGGGCCTGCGCCAGAAGGGCCACCAGATCGGGGACATTCTCGACAGCTACCAGGACTTCGGCGCCGGCCAATTCATCTGGCGCCTGGGCGATCCTGCGGTGGAGGGCTACGTGGCCGCCAGCGATCCACGGCGCGATGGCGCCGCCGTCGGCTGGTAACGTCGTCTTTCAAAGTCTCCGGCAATTGGGGCTGGACCGTGCCGTTCTTCACTTGTGGGGGCCAACCCGCCCCTGCTAGCATCCTTGGACACGCCTACCTGGATGCCACCCATGACCAAGCTGCTCGACCGCACCAGATCCGACGCCATTGAGTCGGTCGCGGCGGCGGTGCGCGCATGGGGTTGCACATCGGCCTGCGTACCGGGCTGCACATCGGCCTGTGCCTGCAGATCGGTCCCGCCACCCGTGCCGACGGAAGGCGCGGGCCGCGTCCGGCATCGACGACGCTGAATGCCCACGCTGGCACGGTTCGCTGCGCCAGCGCTGCGGGGTGAGGGGCCTCTCCTCAGCTTTTCCTGAGTTTCCCCTCACTGAGGCACCCGGGAGCGAAGGACGGTGTCGCCCGGGTGCATTCAAGGATGGGGGACTGGGGCCTCAGCCCGAACCCAAGGACTCGGTCCCTTGACCACCTCTGCGCGTCACTCGTCCGCCTTCACCCGTTGATCACCGACGAGCGGTGCTCCACCCCCCTCCGGACCGCGCTTCCAAGCGCTTCCAAGCGCTTCCGAAGGGTCCATGGATCACTGTCATCGCCACCGAGGCTTCCGCCGCCCCGTAGCCCAGCCGTTTCTCCAGGAAACCTGTCTCTTCGAGAGACCATCGGAGTTGTTCCATGTCCGCCAGGCCTTCCGCCTCTTTGTCACTGATTGATCGCTGCCTCGATCTGTGCCGCCTGCCCGCTGCCGATCTGCTGCGGGATGTTGTCTACCGCCGTCTTTGGTCGTCCATCCTGATCAGCTCGCTGGGCGGGCAGATCACCATGTTGTCGCTGCCACTCACAGCCGCCGTGCTGCTGCATGCCAGTCCCACGCAGATGGGCTGGCTGACGGCGATGGAGATCGTGCCCTTTGTGCTGTTCTCGCTGCCGGGCGGTGTCTGGCTGGACCGGGTGCGCAAGCTGCCGGTCTACATCGTGGGCGAGGTCACCTTGGCCATTGCCGTGGGCAGCATCCCTGTGGCGGCGTGGCTGGGTTGGCTGAGCATGCCGTGGCTCTATGTCGTGGCCTTCCTGCTGGGCACTGTGTACACGGTGGCCGGCAGCGCCGCCCAGATCGTGCTCACCCAGGTGGTCAGCCCGGACCGTCTGGTGGAGGCGCATGCCAAGAATGCCTTGGCCTCCTCCGGCGCCGAAGTGGCCGGCCCCGGGGTGGCGGGGGCGCTGATCAAGCTGGTGGGCGCGCCGATGGCCCTGGCCGTGGACGCCCTGCTGCTGCTCAGCTCCGCCCTGATCCTGCGCGGCGTCCGCGTCAAGGAGCAACTGCACCGGTCCCGCAATGCCCATTTCTGGCGGGACATGAAGACGGGCGTCGGTTTTGTCTGCCGCCACCGGCTGCTGTTCAGTCTCGCGGTGTCCGTCGGCGGCTGGCAGATGTGCAATCAGGCGGCGCAGGTGGTGCAGATCCTCTTTGCCACCCGGGTGCTGGGCCTGTCGGCGCAAAGCGTCGGGCTGTCCTACATCGCCCTGGGCGCGGGCACCGTGCTGGCCAGCATCTTCGGCCACCGCATCAGCGGCTGGCTGGGCCCCGGCCCTTGCCTGGTGACCGGCTTTGGCATCACCGGCCTGGGCTGGATGATCCTGGCGCTGGCGCCCGCCAACGCCTGGGGGGTGGGGGCGTTTGCCCTGGCACTCTTTGCTTTTGGTGTCGGCGCAGTGTTGATCTTCATCAACTTTTTGTCCTTGCGCCAGGCCGTTACGCCCACACCGCTGCTGGGCCGGATGACCAGCACCATCCGCTGGCTCACCCTGATTCCTGCGGGCCCGGGGGCCTTGCTGGGGGGCTGGCTGGGCGAGCATGTGAGCCTGCGCGCGGCCTTGCTGTTCTCCGGCGTGGGGGCCTTGCTGCTGACGCTGCTGGCTTCGCAATTGCGGGCCATTCGCACCGTCAAGACATTGCCCACCGTGGCTGATGAGCATCAAATGCTGGGTGTCGAAACCCAGCCGGGCGGTTTGAACCTGCAATCCGCCAATGGCAACTGACAGGAGCCCGCCGTCTCCGGCACTCCTGCGCACTGGCGCCTCCTGCGGATCCCCATGAAAGCCAAAGACCCCGTCCTGATTCAGGTGCCCGAAGTGCTCAGCACCGACCAGGTGCTGCTGCTCACCCCTCGTGTTGGCGATGGCGCCGTCCTCAACCTGGCCATCCAGCGCTCATTGCCGCATCTGCAGCCATGGATGTCCTGGGCCCAGGAGATGCCGTCCGTGGAGGAGTCCGAAGCGGTGGTGCGGCGCATGCTGGCGGAATTTCTCAACCGTCAGCACCTGGCCTATTTTCTCTACGAACGCACGCCGGACGGTGGCCCGGGCCGCCTGTGCGGCGGTGCGGGCCTGATGCGGCTGGACTGGGCCCAGCGTCGTTTTGAGATCGGCTACTGGTTGGCTCCGGACGCCACAGGGCGTGGGCTGGCCAGCGAAGCGGTGGTCGCGCTCACGCGGCTGGCCTTCAGTCAATTGCGGGCCATGCGGGTGGAGATCCGTACCGATGCGCGCAACCTGGCCAGCCGCGCGGTGGCTGAGCGCTGCGGTTTCGCACTGGAAGGCACTTTGCGCAACGACATGCTGGGCGTGGATGCCACACCGCGCGACACCTGCATCTACGGCATGGTGTCCCTCGACGAACTGCGTGATCCAGGGCGGCTGCGCTGACCGGAGGCGGCGCTGCAGCGGACGGCTTCCCCACACGGACGCTTGGCGCCAGCGGCCCACCGCCCACCGTTAGCGGCCGACCGCCAGCCGCGAGCCAGGAGCCACCAACCATTAGCGGCCGACCGTCAGCCGCCAACCATTAGCGGCCAGCCGCCCGCGCATCATGCCGTGGGACTGAACCGATCCACTGCATCCGTGATGATGCCGTCCACCCCATTGGTGATCAGCCATTGCGCCGTCGCCGCATCATTGACGGTATAGACCAGCGCCTTCATGCCCAGCCGGTGCAACTGCTCCACCAAGGCCTGGTCCATCAGCGCATAGTGGGTCACCACCGCCCGGCATTCCAGCGATTGGGCGATGGCCAGCGAATCGTCCTTCAGCTTGTCCAGCAAGAGCGCGCGGGGCACCTGCGGTGCGGTCTCCATTGCCCCGCGAAGCGCTTCCGGCTCGAAGCTGCTGAACAGCAGCGACACCGGGCCGGACTCCTTCCACAAGCGCATCACTTCCTGGCCGACCACCTGGCCGGTGCGCCGCTCATCCAAGGGGGTGGGTTTGATCTCGATGTTCAGTGCATGCTGATTGACCCGCACAAAGGCGGCAATCGCTTCCAGGCTGGCCGGCGGTTCCCCCGCATAGGCTCGGCTATGCCAGCGGCCGGCATCCAGCCGGGAGAGCTCGGCCCAGGTTCGGTCCGACGCACGGCCACGCGTGGTGGTGGTACGGTCCAGCGTGGCGTCATGCAGCAGAAACGGCACCCCATCGGCGGCCAGCTTCACATCGCATTCAAACGCGCGGTAGCCATGCCGTGCGCCTTCGCGAAAGGCCGCCAGCGTGTTTTCGGGGGCCAGCTTGCCGGCGCCACGGTGGGCAATCCAGAAGGGCAGGGACCAGGGCCAGGGATGCGCATCCATGAATCACTCCTCCACACGGCGGCCGTGGGTGGCGTCGAACCAGTGCAGGCGCACGGCCGGTGCCTGCATCCAGACAGTATCACCCGGATGCGGCGGATGGTCGGTCCCGGCGATGCGCAGCGTGAAGGCGGTGGGGTCGGTGCCGGCGCGGTGGCCGACTGGCCGGTCGCCGGACAACGGTTGCCCGCCCAGGTGCCCATACACCAGCCGTTCCGCCCCCAGCATCTCCACGAATTCCACGCGCAACGGCCAAGCGGTCGGGTCGGTCGCTTCGCTCTGGCCGGCACCGCCGCTCAGGGGCACGGCGTGCTCCGGCCGTAGCCCCAGCACCAGCTCGCCCTGGCGCGGCGCAGGCGAGGGCAGAGGCAGCGATGTCTGGCCCACCACAAAGCGGTCCCCCTCCACCCGGCCCCGCAGCAGGTTCATGGCCGGGGAGCCGATGAAGCTGGCCACAAAGGTGGTGGCCGGTCGGCTGTAGACCTCTTCCGGCGTGCCGAACTGCTCCATGCGGCCGGCATTCATCACGATGATCCGCTGGGCCAGGGTCATCGCCTCGACCTGGTCGTGGGTGACAAACAGCGCGGTCACACCCAGCTCCCGATGCAGCCCCTGGATCTCCAGCCGGGTCTGCACCCGCAGCTTGGCATCCAGGTTGGACAGCGGCTCATCAAACAGGAACACCTGCGGGTCCCGCACGATGGCGCGGCCCATGGCCACCCGCTGCCGCTGTCCGCCGGACAGCTCGCGCGGCTTGCGCTGCAGCAGATGCCCCAGCTCCAGGATGCGCGCGGCCTTGTCCACCCGGGTCTGAATGTCCGCCGCGCTCAGCTTGCGGATCTTCAGCCCATAGGCCATGTTCTCAAACACGCTCATGTGGGGATACAGCGCGTAGTTCTGGAACACCATCGCGATGTCCCGGTCCGCCGGCTCCACATCGTTGACCACACGGCCACCGATGTCGATCTCGCCGCCGCTGATCTCTTCCAGGCCGGCCACCATCCGCAGCAGCGTGGACTTGCCGCAGCCCGACGGGCCGACGATGACCACGAACTCACCGTCCTGGATCTCGGCATTCACACCATGGATGACCGGGTTGGCCTTGGCCCCGTGGCCATACTGCTTGACGACATTGCGCAGGGAAATGCTTGCCATGTTTATTTGTCGGTATCGACCAGACCCTTGACGAACCAGCGCTGCATCAGCACCACGACCAGGGCGGGAGGGATCATGGCGAGCACCGCCGTGGCCATGATGATGTTCCAGTCATTGGCGGCATCGCCGCCGCTGATCATGCGTTTGATGCCGATGACCACGGGGTACATCTGCTCATCGGTGGTCACCAGCAGCGGCCAGAGGTATTGATTCCAGCCGTAGATGAACTGGATGACAAACAGCGCCGCGATGCTGGTGGCCGACAGCGGCAGCAGCACATCCCGGAAGAATCGCAGCGCCCCCGCGCCATCGATGCGGGCGGCTTCCACCAGCTCATCCGGCACGGTCAGGAAGAACTGCCGGAACAGGAAGGTGGCCGTGGCCGAGGCGATCAACGGCACCGTCAGCCCCGCATAGCTGTTGAGCAGCTGCAGGTCGGCCACCACTTGATAGGTGGGCCCGATGCGCACTTCCACCGGCAACATCAGCGTGACAAAGATGGCCCAGAAAAACAGCTGCCGCATCGGGAAGCGGAAGTACACGATGGCAAAGGCTGAGAGCAGCGAAATGGCAATCTTGCCCACCGCAATCAGCACGGCACAGACCAGGCTCACCCACATCATGCGCGCCACCGGCGCATTGGAGCCCGCGCTGCTGCCGCTGCCGGTGAGGGCCGCCTGATAGTTCTCCAGCAGATGGCCGCCGGGCACCAGCGGCATCGGGGCCTGGACGATGGCCTGCGCCGTCTGGGTAGACGCCACAAAAGCGATGTAGAGCGGAAAGGCCACGATCAGAACGCCCAGCACCAGGATCAGGTGGGAGAGCAGTGTGAGCGCGGGTCGGCGTTCAACCATGAAGACACCCGTTCAGTAATTGACCTTGCGCTCCACGAAGCGGAACTGGATCACCGTGAGCACGATCACCACCGCCATCAGCACCACGCTCTGTGCGGCCGAGCCGCCCAGGTCCATGGCCTTGAAGCCGTCGTAATAGACCTTGTAGACCAGGATGGCCGTGTCCTTGCCGGGACCGCCCTGGGTGGCCGCATCGATGATGCCGAAGGTGTCGAAGAAGGCATACACCACATTGATCACCAGCAGGAAGAAGCTGGTGGGCGACAGCAGCGGGAAGGTGATGGTCCAAAAGCGCTTCCAGGGGCTCGCGCCATCAATCGCCGCCGCTTCCAGCAGCGACTTCGGGATGGACTGCAACCCGGCCAGGAAGAACAGGAAGTTGTAGGAGATCTGTTTCCACACGGCGGCGGCCACCACCAGCGTCATCGCGTGGCCAGGATTCAGCAGATGGTTCCACTCGAAGCCCAGGCGCGCCAGCCCGTCAGACACCACCCCCATCGAGGGCGCGAACATGAAGAGCCACAACACCCCCGCAATCGCCGGGGCCACTGCATAGGGCCAGATCAACAGCGTGCGGTAGAGGGTGGCGCCCCGCACCACCCGGTTGGCCATCGTGGCCAGCAGCAGCGAGATGCCCAGGCCCAGCACGGCCACCAGCAGCGAGAACACCGCCGTGGTGCGGAAAGAGGCGAGATAGCCCGCGTCATCCCACAAGCGGCTGAAGTTCTCCAGCCCCACCCAGTCCACCGCGAGCCCGAAGGCATCCTGCTGCTGCAGGCTCTGCAGCAGCGCCTGGCTGGCCGGCCAGAAAAAGAACGCGCCGATGACGGCCGCCTGGGGTGCCAGCAGCACCCAGGGCAGCCATCCCGAGCGGAAGACAACGCGCTTCTGCTGGCTCATCAGAGTTTGGCCGACTTCTGGAAGCGTTCCAGCAGCTCGTTGCCGCGTCGCACGGCATCGTCCAGCCCCTGCTTGGGCGC
Organism: Roseateles sp. SL47; assembly: GCF_026625885.1. Classification (NCBI taxonomy): domain Bacteria; kingdom Pseudomonadati; phylum Pseudomonadota; class Betaproteobacteria; order Burkholderiales; family Sphaerotilaceae; genus Roseateles; species Roseateles sp. SL47. The sequence continues at coordinate 2,374,897 of NZ_CP113068.1, forward strand.
CTTGCGGCCGGCCCAGACCTGTTCCAGTTCCTCATCCACGATAGTGCGGATCTGCGGCAGGTTGCCCAGGCGCACGCCACGGCTCTTGTCCGTGGTCTTTCGGATCATCTGGGTCACGGCCACATCGGTGCCAGGGTTGGCCTGATAGAAACCGCTCTTTTCGGTCAGCTCATAGGCCGCCTTGGTGACCGGCAGATAACCGGTGCGCTGATGGCTTGCGGCGGCCACTTCCGGGCGGGCCAGGTATTGCAGGAAGGCGGCAACGCCCTTGTATTCCTGCGGCTTCTTGCCCGCCATCACCCACAGGCTGGCGCCCCCGATGATGGTGTTCTGCGGCGCCCCCGGCACATCCGGGTAATACGGCAGCGGCGCAATGCCGGACGCGAACTTGGCGCTCTTCTTGATGTTGGCATACAGGCCGGACGAGCCGGTCTGCATGGCGCATTCACCGGACACAAAGGTGGCGTCGGCGGTATTGCCACGGCCCTTGTAGACAAACAGCCCCTGCTTGGCCATGTTGGCCAGGTTCTCGATGTGGCGCACATGCAGCGGCGAGTTGAAGACCAGCCGAGCATCCAGGCCGCCAAAGCCGTTGTTGCGGGTGGCGTATTCCACGTTATGCCAGGCCGAGAAGCTTTCCAGCTGCGTCCAGCCCACCCAGCTGGTGGTGAAGGGGCACTTGTGGCCGGACGCCTTGAGCTTGGCGGCGGCGGCGGCCACTTCCGGCCAGGACGACGGCGGCTTGTTCGGGTCCAGCCCGGCGGCCTTGAAAGCGTCCTTGTTGTAGTGCAGGACGGTGGTGGAGCTGTTGAACGGGAAGCTCAGCATCTGGCCGTTGGGCGCGGTGTAATACCCCGCCACCGCCGGCACATAGGCGGAGGTGTCGAACTTCACCCCGGCTTGCTTCATCAGCTCGCCCACCGGCACCACGGCCCCCTTGCTGGCCATCATGGTGGCGGTGCCCACCTCAAAGACCTGCAGGATGTGAGGGGCGTTGCCGGCACGGTAGGCGGCAATGGCACCGGCCATGGACTCGTCATAGGCACCCTTGTAGACCGGCACCACCTTGTAGTCCTTCTGGCTGGCATTGAAATCCTTGGCCAGGTCGTTCACCCAGTCCCCCAGGCCGCCGCCCATGGAATGCCACCACTGGATTTCCGTCTGGGCCTGGGCGGTGAGGGGATGGGCGGCCAGTGCGGCCACGAGCAGAGCCGCCGGTGCGGCGGCAAGCAGGGAAGTCTTCATGGGTCTCCAATGCTCCAAAGGATGTTGTGACGGCGTCACGCCGGACGCCGCAGAGCTTATGAAGCCATTGTGACACCCGCCGCAGGGGCGAATGACCGCTTGGCACCCAGCGAACACTGGGGGAAGCCCTCTTTGGGTGTCCCTCTAGAGGCCCCGGACCACGGCGGCCTTCTGTCCCTAAGGTAGGATTCCGACCATTGCCCCGCCCGGGCCGGCCGACATCCAGGCCTTTCGCGAACGCCATACCAGTGCCAGACCCCGGTCCGGCGCTGGCGGACCAAAAGTCCGGGCGCTGCCCGACCCCGGGGCCACGGTTGTCACCGTCCGGTTTCCAGTGTCCCAGCCTGGCCCTTCGCTGCATGCGCCGGGCCGCAACCCAGGGTGTTCACGCACCTGGCCGCCATGAATGCACCGCATCTCCTGATGCCCGCCGACCCCGCGATGGCCGGCGATCTGACCCAGACCCACGCGCCCGCACCCCGGCTGCGCGAGATTCCCTACAACTACACCTCTTTCTCCGACCGCGAAATCGTCCTTCGTCTGCTGGGTGCGCGCGCCTGGGAGCTGCTGGACCAGCTCCGCGGCGAGCGCCAGACCGGCCGTTCCGCCCGCATGCTGTATGAAGTGCTGGGCGACATCTGGGTGGTCCAGCGCAACCCCTACCTGCAGGACGACCTGCTGGACAACCCCAAGCGCCGGGAAGCGCTGATCGGGGCCTTGCGGCACCGGCTGACCGAAGTGCAGCGGCGCCGCCATCCGGAAGACGACACCCAGCGGGACGCCTGGGTGGGCGAACTGCTGACCGCCGCCGAAGCTGCGGTGGCCGCTTTTTCTCACCAGTTTGAACAGGTGGCTGAGCTGCGCAAGCGGGCCACGCGGGTGTTTGCCCGCCACACCGCCAAGGACAACGTCAAGTTCGACGGCCTGTCGCGGGTGGCCCATGTGACCGACGCCACCGACTGGCGGGTGGAATACCCGTTTGTGGTGCTCACCCCGGACACCGAAGCGGAAATGGCGGCCCTGGTGGCCGGCTGCTTCGAGCTGGGCCTGACCGTCATCCCGCGGGGCGGCGGCACTGGCTACACCGGGGGCGCCGTGCCGCTGGTGTGGAACACGGCGGTGATCAACACCGAAAAACTCGAAGCCATGCGCGGCGTGGAGATGATGGTGCTGCCCGGCATGGACCGGGAAGTGCCGACCATCTTCACCGAGGCCGGCGTGGTCACCCAGCGCGTGTCGGACCTGGCCGAGCTGCATGGATTTGTCTTTGCGGTGGACCCGACCTCGGCCGAAGCCTCCTGCGTCGGCGGCAATGTCGCCATGAACGCCGGTGGCAAGAAGGCGGTGCTGTGGGGCACGGCGCTGGACAACCTGGCGTCCTGGCGCATGGTCACGCCCGAAGCCAAATGGCTGGAAGTACACCGCATCGGTCACAACCTGGGCAAGATCCATGATGTGGAGGTGGCGAGCTTCGAGCTGCGCTACTTCGATGCCACCGGCAAGAAGCTGGAACGCACCGAGCGTCTGGACATTCCGGGCCGCACCTTCCGCAAGGAGGGGCTGGGCAAGGACGTGACCGACAAGTTCCTGGCCGGCCTGCCTGGCATCCAGAAGGAAGGCTGCGACGGCCTGATCACCAGCTGCCGCTGGGTGGTGCACCGCATGCCGGCGCATGTGCGCACCGTCTGCCTGGAGTTCTTTGGCAATCCCAAGGACTGCGTGCCGTCCATCGTGGACATCAAGGACTTCATGTTCGCCGAGATGAAGAAGCCGGGCGGGGCCATCCTCGCCGGGCTGGAGCATCTGGACGACCGCTACCTCAAGGCGGTGGGCTACGCCACCAAGAGCAAGCGCGGCGGCCTGCCCAAGATGGTGCTGATCGGCGACATCGTGGGGGACGATGCGGATGAGGTGGCCCGTGCCACCAGCGAGGTCGTGCGCCTGGCCAATGGCCGTTCGGGCGAAGGCTTCATCGCCGTCAGCGCCGATGCCCGCAAGAAGTTCTGGCTGGACCGCAAGCGCACCGCCGCAATCTCCAAGCACACCAATGCCTTCAAGGTGAACGAGGACGTGGTGATTCCGCTGCCTCGCATGGGTGAATACACGCTGGGCATCGAGCGCATCAACATCGAACTGTCGCTGCGCAACAAGCTGCAGCTGGTGGACGCGCTGAAGGAGTTCTTCTCCAATGGGTCGCTGCCGCTGGGCCGCAGCGACGATGCCGGCGAGATCCCCAGCGCCGAACTGCTGGAAGACCGGGTGCAGCAGGCGTTGTCGCTGCTGGACGAGATCGGCACGCTCTGGCGCACCTGGATGCAGCAATTGGATGTGCAGCAGCCCGAAGGCCGCAGCTTCTTTGAACTGCTGCAGGACTACACCCTGCGCGCCAGCTGGCGCACCCAGATCCTCAAGCCGCTGCAGGACATCTTTGCCGGGGCGGCCTTCACGCCCATCCTGGCCGAATGCAAGCGCATCCACAAGGAGGTGCTGCGCGGCCGGGTGTGGGTGGCGCTGCACATGCATGCCGGCGACGGCAATGTGCACACCAACATTCCGGTGAACTCCGACAACTACGAGATGCTGCAGACGGCGCATGAAGCGGTCGGCCGCATCATGACGCTGGCCCGCTCGCTGGATGGCGTCATCTCGGGCGAGCACGGCATCGGCATCACCAAGCTGGAATTCCTGACCGACGATGAGCTGGCCAACTTCGCCAGCTACAAGGCCAGGGTGGACCCGGAAGGCCGCTTCAACAAGGGCAAGCTGCTGCGCCCCACGGCCGGTTCGCAAAGCACCTTTGCCGACCTGACCAATGCCTACACGCCCAGCTTCGGCCTGATGGGGCATGAGTCGCTCATCATGCAGCAGAGCGACATCGGCGCCATCAGCGAGTCCATCAAGGACTGCCTGCGCTGCGGCAAGTGCAAGCCGGTGTGTGCCACCCATGTGCCACGCGCCAACCTGCTCTACAGCCCGCGCAACAAGATCCTGGCCACGTCGCTGCTGGTCGAGGCCTTCCTGTATGAAGAGCAGACCCGCCGGGGCGTGTCCATCAAGCATTGGGAAGAGTTCGAGGACGTGGCGGACCACTGCACCGTCTGCCACAAGTGCGTGAATCCCTGCCCGGTGAAGATCGACTTCGGCGATGTCACCATGAACATGCGCAACCTGCTGCGCAAGATGGGCAAGAAGAGCTTCCGCCCCGGCAATGCGGCGGCCATGTTCATGCTGAACGCCACCAATCCGGAAACCATCAAGGTGGCCCGCGCGGCCATGGTGGGCGTTGGCTTCAAGGCCCAGCGCATGGCCAACCGGCTGCTGGGCGGCCTGGCACGCAAGCAGACCCAGGCGCCTCCCGCCACCGTGGGCAACGGGCCGGTGAAGGAACAGGTCATCCACTTCATCAACAAAAAGCTGCCGGGCGGCCTGCCCAAGAAGACGGCACGGGCACTGCTGGACATCGAGGACAAGAACTACGTCCCCATCATCCGCAACCCGGCCACCACCCGGTCGGATGCAGAAGCGGTGTTCTATTTCCCCGGTTGCGGTTCGGAGCGGTTGTTCAGCCAGGTGGGCCTGGCCACCCAGGCCATGCTCTGGCATGCCGGGGTGCAGACGGTGCTGCCGCCGGGCTACCTGTGCTGCGGTTATCCGCAGCGCGGCTCCGGCCAGTTCGACAAGGCCGAGAAGATCATCACCGACAACCGGGTGCTGTTCCACCGCGTGGCCAACACCTTGAACTACCTGGACATCAAAACGGTGGTCGTCTCCTGCGGCACCTGTTATGACCAGTTGCAGGGCTATAAGTTCGAAGAGATCTTCCCCGGCTGCCGCATCGTGGACATCCACGAATACCTGCTGGAGAAGGGCGTGACGCTGGAAGGCAAGCAAGCCTATCTCTACCACGACCCCTGCCATTCGCCGATGAAGCTGCAGGACCCGATGAAGACGGTGAAGGCGCTGGTTGGCCCCGAGGTGATGAAGAGCGAGCGTTGCTGCGGTGAAAGCGGCACGCTGGGCGTGACCCGGCCGGACATCTCTACGCAGGTGCGCTTCCGCAAGGAAGAAGAGCTGCGCAAGGCCGAGACCCAGTTGCGGGCCACCGGCAAGGTGGGCGCGCAGGAGAACCTCAAGATCCTGACCAGCTGCCCGAGCTGCCTGCAGGGCCTGAGCCGTTACGGCGGCGACTTGCAGAATGGCCTGCTGGAAGCGGACTACATCGTGGTGGAAATGGCTCGCCAGATTCTCGGGGAGCAGTGGATGCCCGAGTACGTGGCCCAGGCCAACAACGGCGGTATCGAGCGCGTGCTGGTCTGACGGGGGGGGGGCTTCTTCACCCCTTGCCGGTCTGCGGGGTGGCCTCTGCCTTTGCTTGCCGGACTGCGCCGGCTGCTTCTTCCTGCGTCGGCCCCAGGGCTGGCTGCCTCCTCCGGCCGGCCCAAGTGCCGGCTGCCTTCTCCGATGCCGGCCCCAGGGGCCGGCTTTTGTTTTCCGTTGGTAAAAGCTCGGTGGCGAATTTATCTGAGTTGTCGTACAACCCCTGTCCAATGAACGCCCGTCCGTCCCTTCGTCGCCCCCGCAGCCTGGCCCATGGTCTGGTCGAGTCGCTGGGCGAGCGCATTCGCACCGGCCAGTTGGCCCAGGGCGACAAACTGCCCACGGAAGCGGCCATCATGGCCGAGTTCACCGTCAGCCGGACGGTCGTCCGCGAGGCCATTTCCAAGCTGCAGGCCGCAGGTCTGGTGGAGACCCGCCATGGCATCGGGACCTTTGTGCTGGGCATGGGGGAGGGGGGGGCGTTTCGCATCTCTGCGGACCAAATGGCCACCTTGCATGACGTGGTGGCCGTGCTGGAACTGCGCATCGGCGTGGAAACCGAAGCTGCCGCCCTGGCCGCCCAGCGCCGCACTGAGCGCCATCTGGAGGTGATGCGCGAGGCGCTGGAAGCCTTCTCCGCCGCCGCTGAAGCCGGCCGGGACGCCGTGGGCGCGGACTTCCAATTCCATCTGGAAATCGCTCGCGCCACGGGCAATCCGCATTTTGAACAGCTGATGTCCACCCTGGGCGCACCCAGCATCCCGCGGGCCCGGCTGGCGACCGAACAACCGGATGCCGCCGCCCAGCGGGAGTACCTGCGCCGGGTGAATGCCGAGCACGAAAGCATCCTCAATGCGATTGCCGGGCAGGACAGCGAAGCGGCCCGTGCCGCCATGCGCACCCACCTGGCCAACAGCCGGGAGCGCCGTCGCCGCGCCGCGCAGGCCCTGCGGGAGCAGGGCGGCGCTTAGCTACGTGTAAGTCCTGATCCGATCGGCCCCGCTGCCCGGTTGTCAGAGCTCCGATTGCACTTGTATGATGACTGACAACAAGGCCGCCGCACGTCGTTATACAGAAGTCGTTGTGCAGAACGTTGTAGAAAGAGCGGTCCGTTCGGATTCGGTCCCCGTCCAAGGCAGGGCAGGGCCGGCAACTGGAGACACTGATGAACCGCTTGATCCGCCGCCTGAGCTCAGGCCTGGCTTCCGCCCTCTTCACCCTGGGTCTTGGCGCAAGCCTGGCCAGTGTTGCGGTCAGCCCCGCGCTGGCCTCGGGCTTCCCTGACAAACCCGTCACGATGCTGGTGCCCTTCCCGCCGGGCGGCACCAGCGACTTCCTGGCCCGCGCCATGGGCGCCAAGCTGCAAGCGAAGTGGGGCCAGACGGTGATCGTGGACAACCGTCCCGGCGCGACGGGCACGCTGGGCACCGCGCAGATCAAGCGTTCCACACCGGACGGCTACAACATCCTGGTGTCGTCGCTGGGGCCCTTTGTCATTGCACCGCATCTGCTGAAGTCGGTGCAGTACGACGCCCTCAAGGACCTGGACCTGCTGACCGTGGCGGTGCAGGCGCCCAATGTGCTGGTGGTGCCGGCGTCGTCGCCGCTGAAGTCGCTGAAAGATGTCATCGAAGAGCTGAAGAAGCGGCCCGGCCAGGTGACCTTCTGCTCCTCCGGCAATGGCTCCTCGGACCACCTGACGGCGGAACTCTTCTGGCTGCAGACGGGCACCTCCGGCCTGCATGTGCCCTACAAGGGCGGTGGCCCGGCCATCAGCGACCTGCTGGGGGCGCAGATCGATGCGTCGTTCCAGAACATCAATTCGGTGCTCTCTCACATCCAGGCCGGCAAGCTGCGGGCGCTGGCGGTGACAGGCGACAAGCGGTCGGCGGTGCTGCCGGATGTGGCCACGCTGAGCGAGCTGGGCGTGAAGGGCGCGGATGTGTATTCGTGGCAGGGCGTGGCCGTGCCGCGCGGCCTGCCCGCCGCACTGCGCACCCAACTGGTGAAGGACATGACCAGCGTGCTGCAGGACCCGGCGATCCAGAAGCAGTTCAAGGATCTGGGCTTCGAAATCGTGGCGAGCAATCCGGACCAGGCACAGGCCTTCCAGAAGGCCGAATACGCGCGCTGGAAGCAACTCATCGAAACGCGAAAGATCACTGCAGATTGATTGGGACCCCCCCTACGCGCTGCGCGCGCCCCCCAGGGGGCAGTCGGAGCCCGGCAAAGCCGGATCTCCGGACTCGGCTGGGGGCGGGCGGCAGAACGACTGGCTCGGTCGCGTAGGGATGGCGGCCGCCCTTGGTGGGGCTGGCGCGAGGGGGATGGGTGAGCGGCCACCTTTGTGGGGTGGGGCGTTGAAGGAGATGTGATGACAAGTCCTTTGGTGAAGTCGGCGCGGGCCATTCCGGTGGCAGGGCGCGATGGAATGTTGATGAACCTGAGCGGCGCACATGCGCCGTTTTTTACCCGCAATCTGCTGGTCCTGGAGGACAACGCCGGGCATGTGGGTGTGGCGGAAATCCCGGGCGGCGAATCGATCCGCAAGACGCTGGAAGAGGCCGGGCAGATGCTGATCGGGCAACCCGTGGCCCGGTGGAATGCGCTGCTGGCACAGGTCAAGGCCCGCTTCCAGAACCTCGATGTCGGCGGGCGCGGCCTGCAAACCTTTGACCTGCGCACCACCATCCACGTGCTCACCGCCGTGGAATGCGCGTTGCTGGATCTGATGGGCCAGCACCTCGGGGTGCCCGTGTGCGAGCTGCTCGGCGAAGGCCAGCAGCGCGATGCCGTGCCGATGCTGGGCTATCTGTTTTTTGTGGGCGATCGCACGCGCACCGATCTTCCATATGTCAGTCCGGAAGATGAGCCGCAAGGCGATGCCTGGCTCGCCCAGCGCCATCGCACCGCCATGACGCCGGAAGCCATCGTGGCCCAGGCCGAGGCCGCACAGGCCCGTTATGGCTTCAAGGACTTCAAGCTCAAGGGCGGTGTGCTGGCCGGTGAAGCCGAGGTCGAAGCCATCCGCGCCCTCAAGGCCCGTTTCCCGGACGCCCGCATCACGCTGGACCCCAACGGCGGCTGGCTGCTCAAGGACGCCATCCGTCTGCTGCGCGACCTGGGCCCGGTGCTCGCGTATGCCGAAGACCCCTGTGGCGCCGAAGACGGCTTCTCCGGCCGCGAGGTGATGGCCGAGTTCCGCCGCGCCACCGGGCTGCCCACCGCCACCAACATGGTGGCCACCGATTGGCGGCAGTTCATCCATTCGCTCACCCTGCAGTCAGTCGATATTCCGCTGGCGGACCCGCACTTCTGGACGATGTCCGGCGCCGTGCGTGTGGCCCAGACCTGCCGGGATTTCGGCCTGACCTGGGGCTCCCATTCCAACAACCACTTCGATGTGTCGCTGGCCATGTTCACCCATGCCGCAGCCGCCGCGCCCGGCCGCCTGACCGCCATCGACACCCACTGGATCTGGCAGGACGGCCAGTTCCTCACCAACCAGCCGCTGCGCATCGTCGGCGGCGAGGTGGCCGTGCCCAAGGCGCCGGGTCTCGGGGTGACGCTGAACATGGAAGCGGTAGCCGCCGCCCACCAGCTCTACCTGCAGCACGGTCTGGGCGCCCGCGACGACTCGGTCGCCATGCAGTTCCTCATCCCCGGATGGCGCTTCGATCCCAAGCGGCCCTGCATGGTGCGGTGAGACTCGCCAGCTTCTTTTTGCTTCCGAGCCTCCCGGTTCACCTTCCAGTTCCCTGTTCACCATCCCCCCGGCGCGGCGCGCTCCTTCCGAGAGTCCTCCAGGAGATCGCCAGATCCCGCCGCCCGGGTACCGATGCCTTCCACCCCCTTGGAGCGAGACACATGCGATTCCAGACATTGAAGGCCCCTGTCCCTGGGCCCGCTGCCCCACCCGCCTGCGGCATGACGCCGGACATCAGCGCCGGCGGGATGGCCCGCGTGCGGACCACCGTGCGCGCCGCCGTTGTCACCACCCTGGCCGCAGCCGCGCTCAGCGTGGGCGCCAGTGGCGCCTGGGCGCAGGCCTGGCCGACCAAGCCGGTGCGCATCATCGTGCCCTACACCCCCGGCGGCTCGTCGGACATCATCGCCCGCGCCATCCAGCCGATGCTGTCGGAAGCGCTCAAGCAGCCGATCATCATCGACAACAAGCCAGGCGCCAGCGGCAACCTCGGTGCCGATGCCGTCGCCAAGGCCACCGATGACCACACGCTGCTGATGTGTGATGTGACTGCGCTGGCCATCAGCCCGTCGCTCTACACCAAGCTGGCCTTTGACCCGTCCAAGGACCTCAAGGGCGTGGCCATGCTGGCCTACAGCCCCCACTTGCTGGTGGTGCATCCCTCCGTGCCGGCCAACAACCTGAAAGAGCTGGTGGCCTTGTCCAAGACCTCCAAGATCGACTTTGCCGTCACCGCCATGGGCAGCGCCCCCCACCTGGCCGGCTTTGCCGTGGCGGCGGCCACCGGTGCGAAGTGGGAATACATCCCGTACAAGGGCGGCTCGCAAGCCGTCACCGACACCATCGCCGGCCAGACCCAGGTGCTGATGAACGGCATGCTGGCCACCTTGCCCTTTGTGCAGAACGGCAAGCTCAAGGTGCTGGGCGTGAGCAAGTCCACCCGCGTGCCGCTGCTGCCCCATGTGCCCACCATCGCCGAGCAGGGCGCCCCCGGTTTCGAATCCGGCACGTGGCAGGGCATCCTCGCCCCGGCCAGCCTGCCGCCTGCTGCCGTCAGCAAGCTGTCGGCAGAACTCATCCGCATCATCCGCTCGCCGGACCTGCGCGCACGCCTGGCGTCGCAAGGGGCCGAGGTCAACACCATGAACCCGACCGAATTCAACACCTTCTTCGCGAAGGAGCGGCAGAGCTGGGCCGCCGTGGTGTCCAAGAGCGGCATCAAGCTGGACTGATCACCGCACTGATTGATCCCACGACTGAATTTCAAGGAGTCCCCATGCCCACCCCCACCACGCCCTACAGCAGCTTTCCCAACACCTTCCGCCAGCGCCTGATCGCTGGCGAGCACCTGATTGGCTGCTGGTGCTCGTTGGCCAACCCCATCACCACCGAGGTGCTGGGCGTGGCGGGGTTCGACTGGCTGCTGCTGGACGGCGAGCACTCGCCCAACGACGTCATCAGCTTCGTGCCGCAGTTGATGGCGCTGAAGGACAGCGTGAGCGCGCCGGTGGTGCGTCCCTCCAGCAACAACGTGGTCGAGATCAAGCGGCTGCTGGACGCCGGCTTCTCCAATTTCCTGGTGCCGTTTGTCGAGACGGTCGATCAGGCCCGCATGGCGGTCGCGGCCACGCGTTATCCCCCGCAAGGCATCCGTGGTGTGTCGGTGTCGCAGCGCAACAACCGCTACGGCACCATTCCCGGCTACTTCCAGGGCGTGAATGAGCAGATCAGCGTGAGTCTGCAGATCGAAAGCCCGGCGGGCGTTGCGGCGGTGGCCGATATCGCCGCCGTGGAGGGCGTGGATGCCATCTTCATCGGCCCGTCGGACCTGGCCGCCGGCTACGGTCATCTTGGCAATCCCGGCCATCCCGATGTGCAGGCGGCCATGGCCAGTGTCTTCGAGGCCGTGCGTGGCCTGGGCAAGGCGGTGGGCATCCTCGCGCCGGTGGAAGCGGATGCGCGCCGCTACATCGGCATGGGCGCCTCGATGGTGGCCGTGGGCAGCGACCTGGGCGTGTTCCGGTCAGCCACCCAGGCCCTGCGCGACAAGTATCTTTGAACCTGACATCTGAAGGAGAAGTCATGAGCACCAACATCGGTTTCATCGGCCTGGGCATCATGGGCGCCCCCATGGCACTGCGTCTGGCGCAGGGCGGCCACCGCCTGTTTGTCCACACTCGCAGCAATGTGCCCGCTGACCTGGTGGCCGCTGGCGCCACCGTGTTGACCAGCGCGGCTGAGGTCGCCCGCCAGGCGGATGTCATCTTCACCATGGTGCCGGACACGCCCGATGTGGAACTGGTGCTGTTTGGCGCCGGTGGCGTGGCGGAAGGCCTGTCCAAGGGCAAGACGGTGGTGGACATGAGCTCCATCTCGCCGATGGCGACCAAGGACTTCGCCGCCCGCATCGAAGCCCTGGGCGCGGCATGGCTGGATGCCCCGGTGTCCGGTGGTGAGGTCGGTGCCAAGGCGGGCACGCTGAGCATCATGGTGGGCGGCAAGCCCGAGACCTTTGAACGCATCCAGCCGCTGTTTGCGCTGATGGGCAAGAACATCACGCTGGTGGGCGGCGCCGGTGCCGGCCAGACCACCAAGGTCGCCAACCAGATCATCGTGGCCCTGAACATCGCGGCCGTCAGCGAAGCGCTGGTGTTTGCCTCCAAGGCGGGTGCCGATCCGGCCAAGGTGCGTGAAGCGCTGATGGGCGGTTTCGCCTCCAGCCGCATCCTGGAAGTGCATGGCGAACGCATGATCAAGCGCACCTTCAACCCAGGCTTCCGCATCGGTCTGCATCAGAAGGACCTGAACCTGGCCCTGCAAAGTGCCAAGGCGCTGAGCCTGTCGCTGCCCAACACCGCCAACACCGCTCAGCTGATGCAGGCCTGTGCGGCACAGGGCTGGGATCAACTGGACCATTCGGCCCTGGTGAAAGCAGTGGAACTGCTGGGCAATCACGAACTCGGTTGAACCCTGGCGGCGGCAGGGCGGTTTTGTGGCGGCCGTGCTGCTGGTACGGTCGCTGGCCTAACCGCTGGCCTGATCGCTGACCCTGTCGCTGGCCCAATCGCCGTGCCCGGCTGCTGTCCTTCCTCCAATGTCCTGATGGTGCCGGGGCGGCGCTGCCGCCTGCATCCTGGCAAGATACTGGCAAGACTTCCATGAACGCTGTCACCGCCCTCCAAGCCCCTCGTGCCCTGCTGCGCCACCTCTTTCAGGTGGCCGTGGAGCGCGCACTGCCGGGCAAGATCCTGGCTGGCCATCTGCCACCGCCGCCCAAAGGGCGCACGCTGGTGCTGGGCGCCGGCAAGGCAGGCGGCTCCATGGCGCAGGCGCTGGAAGCCGCGTGGCCTGCATCGGCGCCGCTGTCCGGGCTGGTGATCACGCGGTATGGGCACATTCCGCCGGACTATCAACCGCAGCGGCTGGAAGTGGTGGAGGCCTCGCATCCGGTGCCGGACGCGGCGGGTGAGCGTGCAGCGGCCCGCATGCTGGCGCTGGTGAAAGAGACCGCACTGACCGAGGATGATCTGGTCATCTGCCTGATCTCCGGCGGCGGCTCGGCGCTGCTGAGCCTGCCGGCACCCGGCCTGACGCTGGCGGACAAGCAGGCGGTCAACCGTGCGCTGCTGGCCAGCGGCGCACCCATCCAGGACATGAACTGCGTGCGCAAGCATCTCTCCGCCATCAAGGGCGGCCGGCTGGCGGCCGCCTGCGCGCCGGCCCGGGTGCTGACGCTCATGATCTCCGATGTGCCGGGCGACGATCCGGCCATCATCGCCTCCGGCCCGACGGTGCCGGACGCCACCACCTGCGCCGACGCCCTGAGCATCTGCCGCCGCTTCGGCATCGAGCTGCCCGCCGTGGCGCGCGAGGCGCTGGAGCGGGGCGAGTGGGAAACCCCCAAGCCCGGCGACCCGCGTTTTGACGGCCATGAGCACCGCATCATCGCTGCACCGCGCCAGAGCCTGGAGGCGGCGGCTGAAGCGGCCCGCACTCTGGGCCTGCCGGCCTACATGTTGTCCGACGAAATCGAAGGGGAGTCCCGCGATGTGGGGCGCGTGCATGCCGCCCTGGCACGCGAGGTGGCCCGGCATGGGCAGCCGTTCCAGCGGCCCTGTGTGATTCTCTCCGGCGGCGAAACCACGGTCACGCTCAAACCCAAGCCCGGGCGGGGCGGTCGGGCGGGTGAGTTCCTGATGGGGTGTGTGCTCGCGCTGGGGGCGGAGCCTTCCATCTGGGCCCTGGCCGCAGACACCGATGGCATCGACGGTGTGGAAGACAACGCCGGAGGGTTCATCACGCCGGACAGCCTGGCGCGCGCCCAGGCGCTGGGGCTCAAGCCTGCGGAACTGCTGGCAGCCAACAACGGCTATGCTTTCTTCGAGGCGCTGGGTGACCTGCTGGTCACCGGGCCCACCCAGACCAATGTGAATGACTTTCGCGCACTGCTGATTCTCTGAGCGCTGTGCGCTTGTATCGCTTCAAGACCGATGCCCTGGCCCCCCGAATATCAGCGTGCTTCCGTGGACTTTGAGAAGTTCATGGTGACGGCCCGCGATGCCGCCCATCTGGCCACCACCAACATGGCATGGAACATGGTGGTGGGGGTCTTGCAGGTCTTTCGTCGGCGCATGTCCGTCAGCCAGGTCTTGCGGGTGGCGGATCAACTCCCACCCGTGGTGCGGGCCCTGTTCCTGGAGCATTGGGACCCGTCGGCGCCTGTGGCCCCGGTGGGCTCGCGTGAGGAGCTGCTGGCCGAAGTGAGGTCGCTGCGGGCGCGTCACAATTTTTCGCCCGAGTCGGCCCTGGAGGCAGTGGGGGAAGGGGTGCGGGCGGTGCTGCCGGACGACGCCTTCCAGCAGCTGCTGGAGGCCATGCCTGCGGAACTGCGCGGCTATTGGAGCCCTGGGGCGTTGACCGCTTCAGCCGCTTCAGCATCGATGCCTCCGGCGTCAGCCTGACCGCAGCAGCAACCGGGGTACAGGATCGCCAGTTGTTGACCTGTCGCAAGGTGGGCGTGCGGGTGAAACGCGACAGTGCGGTGTTTCCGCTTTGTCACTGTCACCGTGCCCCGTTCCGACCCCAGCTTCACTCAGCCGGTCGCGTCGGCTCATGAAGCCGGCGTCGCTCCAGCGCCCCTGACCGATCCCGCGCCCGTCGGGGTTGGCTTCACTGAATTGTCCGAGCCACCCGGCCCACACGCTTGTGCCTTTCCCACCCTACCGGTCGGCCAGAGCATCGTGTCGTCCACCCTGGCCGGGCGCCTGATCGACTGGGCGCCGCTGCTGGGTGGGCTGGTATTGCCGGAGGACACGCGCCAGTGGCTCAACAGCCTGGTGGCACTGCGCGCCTTCCACCCGGGCGCCGCCATCTTCCGCCAGGGCCAGGTGGCCACACATCTCTATGCCGTCTGCCAGGGCGCGGCGGGGCTGGGCCGCAACCGTCTGGGGCGGGCCGATGTGCTGATGCAAAGCTTCCAGCTGCGGCGCTCGGTGGGCGAGGGCCAGTGGCTGGATCTGCACACCGCCTGGCTGGGCCAGCCCCATGACCTGGACGCCTGCGCGCTGGTGTCGCCCACACTCATCCTGGAATGGCCGCTGCATCTGGCCCGTGAGTTCCTGCAGGCCCGCTCGGAAGCCGCCCTGGCCTTGATGCAGGTCATGGCTGCGCAGGTCCAGCTCTGCAACAGCGACCTGCACGACCTGCTCTCCAAAGACGCCTTGACCCGCGTGGCGGGCTGGCTGATGCGCCGGGCGGGCCCCCACACGCGTTTCCAGATAGCGGAGCGCAAACGGGATGTCGCGGCGCAACTGGCGGTGTCACCAGAAACCTTCTCACGCATGATGCGGCAACTGGAGCAGCGGGGGCTGGTTCAGGTGGAGGGCTACGACATCACCCTGCTGGACCGGGTGGCGCTTATACGCCTGACCCATGAGGCCTGACCAGCCTTCCATCCGGCAGTGCCCCTAGAAATCCGCCCGCCTGTGATGTCTCACCGCGGAATGCCAGCGCTTGCCCTGGCCCCTTCCACGGCTCTAGCCGCCACCGGAAGACAGGCATAGACTCAGGCGCCATGAGCAGCCCTGGTAGGGGGACGTCATGGCGATGAACAGCAGTGCGGAACGGTTCTTCAGTGGTCATGGGCATTTGCCCGTGATGCCGGAAGTGGGCAAGCGCCTGCTCATGAGCCTGGATGATGACAAGGTCACGCTGACGCAAGTGGCGGATCTCATCGCCAAAGACTCCACGCTCTCGGCCAAGGTGCTCCGCCTGGCCAATTCGGCGCGTTACAGCCCCTCTCACACGATTGCGACCTTGCAGGACGCTGCCATGGCGCTGGGCCTGGAGACACTGCGCAACCTGGCCATGGCCGCCAGCCTCTCGGGCAGCTTTCCGCAGGTGCAGGGCCTGGACCGCCAGCGCTTCTGGCGCCACAGCGTGCGCACGGCTGGGTATGCGCGGCTGCTGTGCAAGCTGCTGCAGGGCGATGCGGACACCGCCTACCTGGCCGGCCTGATGCTGCGCACCGGGCAGTTGCTGATGGCCATGCGGGACCCGTCCCAGATTGCCGAGGTGGAGTCCCATGCCACCGAACCTGGCAGTCGCTTCTCTTTGGAGATGAGCCGGTTTGCCTGCACCCATGCGGATGTGACGGCCGCACTGGCCGAGCACTGGCACTTCCCGATCAACCTGGTGGAGGCCTTCAAGGACGCCAATGCGCCCCTGGAGATCCGCCCCTTCTCCCTCCTGGCGGCCGTGCTGCATCTGGCGGAGGTACTGGCCGATGCGGCCGACCAGCAACTGGATCCGGTCAAGGCCCTGCAGGTGGCGGTGCCTGAACTGGTGGAACACTTGCACCTGGATCTGGAGTTCCTGCGGTTGCGGCTGGATGGGGCCGGGGACCCGGGCTCCGACGTGGACCTGATGCTGCACTGACCGCGGCCAGGGCCGTCACGGCCTTGCGCCCACCGCCTCGATTGCCTTCAGCACGGCTTCCGCCGTCGCGGGCGCCCGCAGCGGCGGGTCGCAGTGGGCGGGCCCGCAGGCTGCCACCGCGTCCTTGATCGCCAGCAGCACTGAGAACGGCAACAGCAGCGGCGGCTCTCCCACCGCTTTGGAGCTATGGATGCTGTCCGCGCGATTGGGCGCATCAAACAGGGCGACCCGGAAATCCAGCGGCATGTCGTTGGCGGTGGGGATCTTGTAGGTGCTGGGCGCATGGGTGAGCAGCAGCCCGGACTGCGGATGCCACACCAGCTCCTCGGTGGTCAGCCAGCCCTGGCCCTGCACAAAGGCGCCCTCCACTTGTCCGATGTCCAGCGCCGGATTCAAGGACTGGCCGACGTCATGCAGCACATCCGCCCGCAGCACCCGGGACTCTCCGGTGAGCGTGTCCACCACCACCTCGGTGACGGCGGCCCCGTACGCAAAATAGAAAAACGGCTTGCCCTGCAGCGTGCTGCGGTCCCAGTGCAGGCCGGGCGTGGCATAAAAGCCTTCGCTCCAGAGCTGGATGCGCTCCAGGTACGCCTTGGCCACCAGCTCGGAGAAGGGGAGCTCCCGACCCTCGCCGCGCACCCGGCCAGCGTTGAACACCACCGCCTCCGCATCGCAGGCCAGCAGACGAGCCGCCAAGGGCAGCAGGCGCTGGCGGATCTTGCGGGCGGCGTCCTGGGCGGCCTTGCCGTTGAGGTCGGCGCCGGTCGAGGCCGCCGTGGCCGAGGTGTTGGCCACCTTGCTGGTGTCGGTGGCCGTGGCGCGCACCCGCTCGGCCGGAATGCCCAACTCCTGCGCCACCACCTGGGCCACCTTGGTGTTGAGACCCTGGCCCATCTCGGTGCCGCCGTGGTTCACCAGCACCGAGCCATCGGTGTAGACATGGACCAGCGCGCCCGCCTGGTTGAGGTGGACCACATTGAACGAGATGCCGAATTTCAGGGGCGTGAACGCCAGGCCGCGCTTGAGCACCGGGCTGCTGGCGTTGAAGGTGTTGATCTCCGCCCGACGGGCGTGATAGTGCGACGTGGCGACCAGGCGGTCGGTCAGCGCTTGCAGTTGGTTGTCTTCGACGATCTGCCCGTAGGGCGTGACATCCCGTCCCTCGCGATAGAAATTGCGTTGCCGCACCAGCAGCGGGTCCAGGCCCAGCCGTCGCGCAACCCCATCCAGAATCATCTCCACCGCCAGCGCGCCCTGCGGACCGCCAAAGCCGCGGAAGGCAGTATTGCTCTGGGTGTTGGTGCGCGCGCAGTAGCCATGCAGCGCCACATGCGGCAGCCAGTAGGCGTTGTCGAAATGGCAGAGCGCCCGGGTCATCACCGGAGCGGAGAGATCGGCGCTATGGCCGCAGTTGGAGATCAGGTCGATGTCGGCGCCGAGCAGGTGGCCGTCATCATCAAAACCGACCGTCCAGCGGTAATCGAAGCCATGACGGCGGCCGGTGACGAGGAAGTCGTCGTCCCGGTCCACCCGCAGCTTGACCGGGGCACGCAGGCGCACGGCGGCCACCGCCGCAATGCAGGCAAACAGCGCGGATTGCGATTCCTTGCCACCAAAGCCGCCACCCATGCGGCGGCATTGCACCACCACCTGATGAGCCGCCCAGCCCAGCGCATGGCTCACCAGCTGCTGCATTTCCGAGGGATGCTGGGTAGAGCAGTGGATCAGCAGCCCCTGGTTCTCCTGCGGCAGGGCATAGCTGATCTGGCCTTCCAGATAAAACTGCTCCTGCCCACCCACCGACCATTCGCCCTCCAGCCGATGCGGTGCCTGGGCCAGCGCCGTGGCCGCATCGCCGCGCTTCAGGTGCATCGGTGGCACGACATACTGCCCCAGGGCATGGGCATGGGCATCGCGCGCGGTGAGCACCGGCGGCAGCGTTTCGGTCTGGATCACCTGCCGGGCCATCGCGGCGGCGCGGCGCGCCAACTCGCGGTCGGTGGCGATCACCGCAAACACCGGCTGGCCGAGATAGCGCAACTCGGTGCTGGCCAGCAGCGGGTCGTCATGGATCAACGGGCCGCAGTTGTTCTCGCCGGGGAGGTTGGCAGCGGTGAGGACGTCCACCACCCCCGGCTGGCGGCGCAGCAGCGCCACATCCACCGACAGCAGACGGCCATGGGCAACCGGGGAGAGGCCCAGGGCGGCATGCAGGGTGCCGCGGGCTTCGGCAATGTCGTCGGTGTAGAGCGCCTCGCCGCTCACATGCAGATGCGCGGATTCATGCGCACGGCTCACACCGACTTGAGGCTGCGGCACGGCGGTGGTCACGGGAAGGTCCACGGGTTTGTTCATGCTGGTGCTCCCGAGTCGGCGAGGGGCCGCGCAGCGGAGGAGGGCAAGGACGCCATCGCCCAGACGCTGACCGCGCTGGCAGGCAACGGAGCGTCTTCACGCGTTTCCAGCCAGAAGCGGCGCATCAGGTTGGCTGCCACGCGCAAGCGGTATTCGGCACTGGCCCGCAGGTCGGTCAGCGGCTGGAAATCCTGAGACAGCGCCTGAGCGGCTGCGGCCTGGGTGGCTTCGTTCCAGGGCTGACCCAGCACCGCGGCTTCAGCCAAAGCCGCTCGTTTGACGATCGCCGCCATGCCACCAAAGGCAAAGCGCGCCTCCCGCACGCGGCCCTGATCCAGCACCACGGACAGCACGGCGCACAGGGCGGAGATGTCGCTGTCATAACGCTTCGAGATCTTGTAGGCCCGTAGGCGCCGGGACGGAGCGACGGGATGATGCGCGAGGGTGTTCGGGGTGGCGGCCACGATGGTGGCCGAGGTGGTGGCCAAGCTGGGGGCCGACGCTGAGCCCGAGTTGGGGGCCGATGTGTGGGCCGATGTGGCGGCCTGTGAATGGGCCTCGCCCAGGGCAATGTCAGGCCGCGTCTGGGGCGCGGCGCTGACGGGGATTTCCAGCGCCTCGACGAACTCACCGGGCTGCAGTGCGTTCTTCATGTAGTCCAGATAAAAAGCGTCCAGCGGCAGTCGTCGCTGCAGCCCCCCCTTGCGCAGCACCACGCTGGCATTCAAGGCGATCAGCGCGGGCGCGCCATCGCCGATGGGTGAGCCATTGGCGATATTGCCTCCCAGCGTGCCGGCATGGCGCACCGGGGGCGAGGCAAAGCGCAGCCACAGCTCCCGCAGTTCCGGCACCTCGGCCGCCAGCGCCGCCCAGGCCTCTTCCAGCGAGGCGCCTGCGCCGATCCGAAGCAGGTCGCTCGTCCGGGTGATGCGCCGCAACTCGGCCACCCGCCCGACGAAGATCACGTCACCCAGATCCCGATGCTGCTTGTTGACCCACAGGCCCACATCGGTGGCGCCGGCCACCAGCCGGGCCTGTGGCAACGCTTCCCGCAGCGCGGCCAGTGCATCCAGGGTCTGAGGCGCATGCACCCGTTGCGGCTGGCCATCCCGTGCAGGCCCTTCATAACGGAGCGGGCTGTCGTTCGCCAAGGTCTGCAGGGCCTGGACCAGCGGGGCCCGGTCCAGACATTGGGCGGGCGCTTCAAACATCTGTTCTCCCGCGTCCAGCAGCGGCCGGTAGCCGGTGCAGCGGCAGAGGTTGCCGGAGAGGTCATCCGCCAATTGCTGGCGCGTGGGGCGAGTACCGCTGGCCTGGTGCCGTTCATACAGCGCCTGCAGGGTCATGGCAAAACCGGGCGTACAGAAGCCGCATTGGGATGCGTGGCAACGCACCAGCGCGTCCTGCACGGGATGGAGCTGGTCGCTCCGCCCCAGGTCTTCCACGGTCAGCAGCGCTTTGCCATCCAGCATCGGCAGGAACTGGATGCAGGCATTCTGGTTGCGCAGGGTCAGCGTGTGGCCGTCTTCCGCCAGCTCACCCACCAGCACGGTGCAGGCGCCGCAATCCCCTTCGGCACAGCCTTCCTTGGTGCCGGTGCAGTGGGCCTGCTCGCGCAGGTACTGAAGCACCGTGGTGGTGGGCGGCAGGCCGGACACCGACCGGATGTCTCCACGGTGAACGAAGCGGATGGGGCGGGGTGCGGTCATGGGTGAGGGGAAGGCGGCAAGTGGCAACGGGCGAGTGGCGAGGGGCGGGTGGCGGGTGGCGAGTGGCGGGTGGTGAGGGGTAGCACCGGGGGCACACATCGCCTCATGCGCGCGGGCGATGGTGCAACGGTACTCCTGAGTCGCCACAAAGGTTATAGGATCTGGCGCATGGTGGATATTCGGAATTTCATATGACCCAGGCGCTGGATTTCGACAAGATCGAGCTCCAACTGGTGCGGGTACTGCAGATCTTGATCCTGGAACGAAGTGTGTCCAAGGCCGCGATGCGGCTCGGCAGCACGCAGCCCGCGATCAGCGAGAAGCTGCGGCGCCTGCGTGCGCTCACCGGGGACCAGTTGCTGGTGCGAAGCGGCTCAGGCATGACTCCCACGGCCGTGGCGCTCGACCTGCTGGCCCCGGCCGAGCGCTTGCTGCGCGAAGCCGATGAACTCTTTGGCACCCGCCTGCGCCGCAGCGGCTTTGACCCCGCCACCGCCCAACTTCGCTATCGGATCGCCGCCAGCGATTACCTCGACCCCTTGTTTCTGCCTCAGGTGGTGGCCCGCCTGCAGCGCCTGGCGCCCGGCATCCAGGTGGACCTGCATCCGTTGACGGCCGACTACGACTACCGCGCGGCCCTGGCCCGGGGCGATGTGGACCTGGTGATTGGCAACTGGCTGGAGCCTCCCGGTGAGCTGCACATGGGCCGGCTGCTGACGGACGAGGTGGTGTGCCTGGTGAGCCAGCAGCATCCTGCCGCCCGCCTGGGCCCACGGGCCTGGACCCAGGCGCGTTATCTGGACTGCCAGCACCTGGCGCCGATGCCGCTCAGCCCCGGCCACCCCGGGGTGATCGAGCAGCATTTGCTCTCACTGGGGCTGGAGCGTCGGATTGCGGTGCGGGGCGCACACTTCGGACAGCTCCCGCAAATGGTGGCGCACAGTCTGCTGGTGCTCACCACCGGCCGATTGTTCTGCCGCCGTTATGTGGACGCATGGCCTGTGACCATCCTGCGCTGCCCGGTCGCATTTCCTCCGATGACCTATTACCAGCTCTGGCATGACCTCAGCCATCACAGCGCGCCGTTGCGCTGGTTGCGGGAGCAGGTCAGGGACGTTGCCAGGGAGATGGTGCGGCCGCTCAGCACCTAGTGGGCTGGCTGAGTGCCTACCCGCCGCCCACTGCCACTGCCACTGCCACTGCCACTGCCACTGCCACTGCCCACCCCGTCGCCCGGATCCCCTCCACCATGACCCTTGCCACGCCCCCCACCGACCGCCTCGCCCTCAAGGGCGATCTGCTTGACTTCACCGCTCAGCCCACCTGGGGCCGGGTGGATGACCCGGCCGTCCGGTTCCGTCCGGACCACTGGCTGCTGGTGGAGGGGGGCCGTGTGGTGGGGGTGCAGGCCGACGACCCGGGCGACGGCTGGCAGCGCGAGGACCACAGGGGGCGGCTCATCCTGCCCGGCTTCATCGACACCCATGTCCACAGCCCGCAGCTGGACGTGATCGGTTCCTACGGCACGGAGTTGCTGGACTGGCTCAACACCTACACCTTCCCGGCCGAGCAGCGCTATGCCGATGCCGCCGTGGCCCAGGCCGGCGCCGAACGCTTCCTGGATGCGCTGCTGGCCCATGGCACCACCGCAGCCGTGGTCTACCCCACGGTTCACAAGGTGTCTGCCGAGGCACTGTTCACTGCCGCTGA
Organism: Roseateles sp. SL47; assembly: GCF_026625885.1. Lineage (NCBI taxonomy): Bacteria > Pseudomonadati > Pseudomonadota > Betaproteobacteria > Burkholderiales > Sphaerotilaceae > Roseateles > Roseateles sp. SL47. The sequence goes on from NZ_CP113068.1 coordinate 2,396,878, forward strand.
AGCCCATGGCATGCGTCTGATCACCGGCAAGGTGCTGATGGACCGCCATGCGCCGGACGGCCTCCGCGATGACGTCGAACAGGCGGAACGCGACTGCCGCGACCTGATCGAGCGCCACCACGGCCGTGAGCGGCTGTCCTATGCGGTGACGGTCCGCTTCGCCCCCACCAGCACGCCGGAGCAGCTGGCCATGGCCGGGCGCCTCTGCCAGGCGGACCCCTCTCTTTACATGCAGACCCATGTCGCCGAAAACCGCAGTGAGGTGGACTGGGTGGCCCGGCTCTTCCCGCAGGCGCGCAGTTACCTGGACGTCTACGACCGTGTCGGCCTGCTGCACCCCCGCGCCGTGCTGGCCCACGGCATCTGGCTGGACGACCAGGACCATGCCGTGCTGGCCCGTACCGGTGCGCACATCGCGCATTGCCCTTCTTCCAACCTGTTCCTGGGCAGCGGCCTGTTCGACTGGCCCCGCGCGCAGGCGGCGGGCGTGCGTATCAGTGCGGCCAGCGACGTCGGCGGCGGCACCTCACTTTCCACGCAACGTACCCTGGCCGACGGCTACAAGGTGCAGGCCCTGAATGGCCAGCGCCTTACCGCCTGGGCCGGCCTGCATGCCGCCACCCGGGGGGCCGCCGAGGCTCTGGGTTTGTCGGAGGAAATCGGGCATTTCGGCGTGGATACACTGGCTGATGTCTGCATCTGGGACTGGGCCCAGGGCACGGTGGCCGAGACCCGTCTGACCTTGGCGCGCGAGCTGCATGAAAAGGTCTTTGCCTGGATCACACTTTCCGACGAACGCAACCTGGTCGCCAGCTACGTGGCGGGCCGGGCGCGATACCGCCGCAGCCGATAAACCGCTTCTACCATGACGCCTCGCCTGGAACTCCGCAACATCAGCAAGTCCTATCCAGGGGTCAAGGCCAATGACGATGTCTCGTTGCGGGTCGCCCCGGGCGAGATTCATGCGGTGCTGGGAGAAAACGGCGCCGGCAAATCCACGCTGATGAAGATCATCGTCGGCGCGGTCCAGGCCGATGCCGGTGAGCTGCGCTGGGACGGTCAGGCGCGCCACATCCGGCACCCGGCACAGGCCCGCGCGCTGGGCATCAGCATGGTCCACCAGCATTTTTCGCTGTTTGATTCGCTGACGGCCGCGCAGAACATCTGGCTGGGCCTGGAGCGTTCGATTTCGCTGGACCAGGTGCGGCAACGGGTGCAGACCCTGGCGTCGTCCTACGGCCTGCCCCTGGACCCGGAGCGGCCGGTGCATGCGCTGTCGGTGGGGGAGCGGCAGCGGGTGGAAATTTTGCGGGCGCTGATGACCGAGCCCCGTCTGCTCATCCTGGATGAGCCCACCTCGGTGCTGACCCCTCAGGCGGTGGACAAGCTGTTTGTGACCCTGCGCCAACTGGCTGCGCAGGGCTGCTCGATTCTCTACATCAGCCACAAGCTGGACGAGATCCGCAAGCTCTGCGAGCGCTGCACGGTGATGCGGGGCGGTCGGGTCACCGGCGAGGTGGACCCGCGCCAGGAAACCAATGCCGGCTTGTCTCGCCTGATGATCGGCGCGGAGCCCTCCCGGCCACCGCCGCGCGCTACCCGCCCGGAAGCGCCGGTGCGCCTGGCCGTGCGGGGCTTGGGGCTGGCGCCACACACCCCGCACGGCGTGCCGCTGCAGGACCTGCATCTGGCATTGCGGGCCGGTGAAATCCTGGGCGTGGCTGGCGTGTCGGGCAATGGACAGCAGGAACTGCTGCGCCTGCTGTCCGGCGAAGATCGGCGCGCCCCGCCGGGTGCCCTCGTCTGGACCACCGACGAAGGATGCGAGCGCGACCTGGGGCCGCTGGGCCCTCGCCAGCGGCGGGCGCTGGGCCTGCATCACGTGCCCGAAGAACGCCTGGGGCGTGGTGCGGTGCCGGTGATGTCGCTGGCCCAGAACACGCTGCTCACCCGCCGGGATCCCGTGGGGCGGCTGGGCCACTGGTCACCGGCACGTGCCTCGGCACTGGCCAGCCGCATCATTGAGCGCTTCGGCGTCCGCGCGTCCGGGCCGGGCGCTGCGGCGCGCAGTCTCTCCGGCGGCAATCTTCAGAAATTCATCATGGGGCGGGAGATCTCTGCGGCTCCCCGGCTGCTGGTGGTGGCCCAGCCCACCTGGGGCGTGGATGTGGGCGCTGCGGCGCAGATCCGCGCGGAGTTGCTGGCCCTGCGGGACCAGGGCTGTGCGCTGCTGGTGGTGAGCGAGGAATTGGACGAACTGATGGAACTGAGCGACCGCATTGTGGTGCTGGCGCGCGGGCGCCTGTCACCGGTGCTGCCGGTGGCGGAGGCCAGCGTCGAGCGGATCGGGCTGTGGATGAGCGGGTTGTGGGAGCCTGGGCCGCAGGAGGCTCCCCAGAACCTCCAAGGTCTGCAGGGGCAGGGGGATCGCCATGCTCCGGCTTGAACTCCGCCCCCAACCGTCCCGCTGGATGTCGCTGGCATCGCCGCTGCTGGCGCTGCTGTGCACCACGCTGATCGGCCTCGTCCTGTTTGCGAGCCTGGGCAAGGACCCGGTGCAGGCCCTGCGTATGTTTTTCCTTGAGCCCGTGCGTAATGCCTATGCGTGGGGCGAACTGGGCCTGAAGGCCACGCCGCTGGTGCTGATCGCGCTGGGGCTGGCGGTGGCCTTCCGGGCCAATGTCTGGAACATCGGTGCCGAAGGGCAGTTTGTGGTGGGCGCCCTGGCGGCCGGCTGGGTGGCCATGCAGGCCGGCCCAGACACCGGGCGCTGGATCGTGCTGCCCATCCTGATGGCGGGGGCGATGGGCGGCCTGATGTGGGCTGGGCTCACCGCCTGGCTGCGGGACCGCTTCCACGCCAATGAGATCCTGGTGAGCCTGATGCTGGTGTACGTGGCCGAGCTGCTGCTGCAATACCTGGTCTATGGGCCGTGGAAAGACCCGGCGGGCTACAACTTTCCCCAGACCATCACCTTCCTGCCTGCCACCCAGGTGCCTCGGTTGTTCCCCGGGACGCGGCTGCATATCGGGGTGTGGATCGCGCTGGCATCGGTGGTGGGGGTGTGGTGGCTGATGTTCCGCTCCATGGCGGGCTTCTCGTGGCAGGTGGGCGGGCTGGCACCCGCTGCGGCACGGTATGCGGGCTTTTCCTCGCGCGCGGCGCTGTGGGGCACCCTGGCGCTGTCCGGCGGGCTGGCCGGCCTGGCGGGCGGGCTGGAAGCGGCCGGGCCGCTGCGGCAGCTCACGCCCTATGTGCCGATGGGGTATGGGTTCGCCGCCATCATTGTTGCTTTTGTGGGGCGGCTGCATCCGGTGGGCATCGTGTTGTCCGGCATTCTGATGAGCATGTTCTACATCGGCGGTGAACTCGCCCAATCCCGGCTGGGTCTGCCCAAGGCCATCACCGGCGTGTTCCAGGGCCTGCTGCTGTTCTGCCTGCTGGCCAGCGACACCCTCATCCACTACCGCCTGCGCCGGAGTGCGCCGCAGGAGGCCCGCTGATGGACGCCCTGGCCTTGCTGGTGGCTTCCACCTTGAATGCCGGCACCCTGGTGGCGCTGGCCGCCCTGGGTCTGCTGATCAATGAACGGGCCGGGGTGGTGAACCTGGGCGCCGAGGGCCTGATGCTGATGGCCGCCATCGCCGGCTTTGCTGCCACCGTCCACACCGGCAGTGATGGCCTGGGATTCCTCGCCGGCATGGGCGCGGGTGCGTTGATGGCGCTGGCCTTCGGCGTGCTGGTGGTGATGCTCAATACCAACCAATATGCCACCGGGCTGGCGTTGAGCCTGTTTGGTGCCGGGTTTTCTGCGTTTGTCGGCCAGTCCTACACCCGGGCCACCCTGGGGCCCCGTCCGACGTTTGCGGTGCCAGGCCTTGCCGACCTGCCATGGATCGGACCGGCCTTGTTCCGCCAGCATCCCTGGGTGTATGCCGCGATGGCGCTGGCCGCAGGGCTTTCCTGGTGGCTGGCCCGGTCCCGTTCGGGGCTGGTGCTGCGAGCCGTGGGCGAATCGCCGGAGGCCGCCCATGCCTTGGGTTATCCGGTGCGGCGCATCCGGCTGCTGGCGGTGATGGCGGGCGGGGCGTTGTGCGGCCTGGCTGGCGCCTATTGCTCGGTGGTGTACACACCGCTGTGGGTGGAAGGCATGATCGCCGGCAAGGGGTGGATTGCGTTGGCACTGACCAGCTTTGCCACCTGGCGGCCCGGCCGTGTGCTGCTGGGGGCCTACTTGTTTGGTGGCGTGACCATGCTGCAATTCCACCTGCAAGGGCAGGGCGTTCAGGTGGCCAGCCAGTTCCTGAGCATGCTGCCTTACCTGGCCACCATCGTGGTGCTGGTGCTGATCTCGCGCAACGAGAGCTTCATCCGCGCCAACATGCCGGCGGCCCTGGGCAAGCCTTTCCATCCCGGCGCGTAATGTCGCAAAGCCGCAAAGCCGAAGAACCGAAGGCCCGGCTCGCCCCGTTCGGGCCGCCCCAGTTGTTGAAACCACGGAGTGTCCATGTCTGTCCCTTCCTTGAGGAGCGCTTCCACGATGATCCCCACGATGTCTGCTTGCACGATGCCCATGGCGATGATCCGCACAGGCCTGCGGCGCGCGCCGCTGCTGCTGGCCACCGCCGCTGTGGTGCTGCTGTCGGCCTGCGGCAGGAAGGATGACGCACCCGCAGGTGCTGCGAGCCCCGCCGCCGCCTCAGGCACGGCCGCCGCCAGCGCGCCCCTGCAGGTGGCCTTTGCCTACGTCGGCCCGGTGGGTGACGGCGGGTGGACCTTCGCTCACGACAACGCCCGACAAGCCGTGGAGAAGGAATTCGGGGACCGTATCAAGACCACGTTTGTGGAGAAGGTGCCGGAAGGCGCCGATGCAGCGCGGGTGTTCCGCGACCTGGTGCAGCAAGGCAACACGCTGGTGTTCGGCACCACCTTTGGCTACATGGAGCCGATGCTGCAGGTGGCCGCGGACAGCCCGGAGGTGAAGTTCGAGCATGCCACCGGCTACAAGCAGGCCGCCAACCTGCGTACCTATGACTCCCGCACCTATGAAGGCGCCTATCTCGCCGGCGTGGTGGCCGGGGCGATGACCAAGACCAACACGCTCGGCGTGGTGGGGTCCATCGCGATTCCGGAGGTCATTCGCAACATCAACAGCTTTGCGCTGGGGGCGCGTTCGAGCAATCCCAAGGCGACCGTCAAGGTGGTGTGGGTGAATGAATGGTTCAACCCGCCGCAGGAAACCAATGCGGCCCAGACGCTGATCAATGCGGGTGCGGACGTGTTGATGCAGAACACCGATTCCAGCGCGGTGCTGCAGACTGCCGAGAAGAATGGCAAGTACGCCTTCGGCTGGGATTCGGACATGAGCAGCTACGGCCCCAAGGCACACCTGGCGTCGGCGGTGGTGAACTGGGCGCCGTATTACAGCGCCAGCATCAAGGCGGCCCTGGACGGCAGTTGGAAGGCCGGCGCCGGCCAGCACAGCTGGTGGGGCGTGAAGGAAGGGGCGATTGATCTGGTGGCCGTGAACGACGTGGTGCCGGCCGACGTGAAGGCCCGGGTGGAGAAGATCAAGGCCGGGCTGAAAGATGGCAGCTTTGTGATCTGGAAGGGCCCGGTGGTGAGCCAGGACGGCAAGGAGGTGCTGGCGAAGGACCAGGTCGCGGACGACAAGTTCCTGCAAGGCATCAAGTTCTATGTGCAGGGTGTGGAAGGCCAGTTGCCGCTGAGCAAATAAGCGGCCATCTTCCCTGAAGCGGCCGATCTTCCCTGCGAGCCGCTGAGTGCCCCCGTGGGTCGGACAGACCCCGGGGGCCTTTGTTTTTTCAGCCCGGATGTCGAGCGACAGAGGGCGCTATTACCGTAGCTTTGCAATGGTCAACGGCCCTTCATATGAGGGGGAAGGCGGGTGGCGTTGCAGCGCTTACAGGCTGTTGCCCCGGTGCTGGCCAGTGAGCGCAGGATGCACTCCGTTCCCGGACGTGAGACACCCGGGACTTTCTAGTCTTTGTGAGGGGGAAGGTCACCATGCGATTTGAAGGTACTTTGAACAGTTGGTATGGGGAGCGGGGCCACGGCCTCGTCATGCCGGAGCAGGGGGGTGAAGCCCTGTTCGTGCATGTGTCCGCATTCCCGATGGATGGGCAAGCGCCTCAGGAAGGTGAGCGCGTGAGCTTCGAGGTTGTGTCCAGAAGTGACGGCAGCAAACAAGCGGTCCGTCTGCAGCGGCTCTCGGGGTTCAAGGTGCCGCCCCAATTGCGCGCAGCTCGCACGTCGTCGCGTCCACGGCCGATTGGTCGTCGCCGCCGCATCACACCGCTGATGTGGATGGTGATGGGTGTGATGGTGCTGGGGCTGAGCGCCACGTTGTGGTCCCCGTCCGGCTCGGCGATGGCCAAGCAACGGACCACGGCGATCGGCCGATAGAGCGATATGCAGCCGGGCTGGTTGCCCCGCCCCGGCTGCCCCGTGACGATTCTCGTGGGGGACCGACGCTGGTCGGTCCCGTCGCCCAGATGGATGTCGCCCTCGATGTCCGTCTTTTATGCCACCCGATGGGTGGCTTTTTTTTGCCCCCGGTTGGCTGTGCCTAGGGCACAGCCAACACGCCCCCCGAGGGGGCAGTGGGCCGCCTTGGGAGCGGCCCGGCGGCGGCCCTTTCGTGTAGCGGCAGCCCCGCTTGGACGGCGCTGCGCGCGTCCTCGCGACTAAGTGCCCCCGGTTGGCTGTGCCTAGGGCACAGCAAACACGCCCCCCGAGGGGGCTGGGGCCGCCTTGGGAGCGGCCCGGCGGCGGCCCCTTTCGGCATAGCTGCAGCCCCGCTCGGACGGCGCTGCGCGCGTCCAAGCGACTGTGTGCCCATAGGAGCACACAGCGGGGAGGCTGCTGGTTGCGGCCCGGCAGGGGTCAGATCTTCATTTCGAGGCGGACTTGCCAGAGCGTGAAGCTGCGGCCCGTGCTTTCACCTGTGATGATCTTGGCAGGACTCAGGAAAGTGCCGTCAGCAGCGTAGCGCGCGGGCACGACAGAAACACTGCCGGTGCCATAACTCAGCGGCGCCAGGTTGGTCGCAGATACACGCACCGCCGTGCTGGCAGAGAAGTTCCACATGGCGAAGATGTCAAAGACGCGCTTCTTGTCGCTCGTGATTTCCGTCAGCGTGGTCTGCTGGATGGTGTTGGACGGGGTGTAGTTGAGCGACCCCCCCAAGGTCAGCGGCAGACTGCGCAGCCGGTAGTCCGCCCCCAGGTTGGCCGTGTAGCGCGGCTGCTGGTCCAGCTTGTTGTTGGGCCCCTGGATGCCCTCCACCTCGGAATGAAAGAGTGACAGGTTGCTGCGGATGTTCACCGGCAGCGCTGTTTCAAAATACTCATCCAGCCGGAATTTGGCCTCCAGCTCCACCCCATACGTCTGCGCCGTGCCAATGTTCCGGGGCTTGGATACCCACCGCTGCTCACTGGACCAGCTCACATCCTCCAACACCGTGACCGTGCGGATCAGGTCGTTGATGTGCCGGTAGAAGAGGTTGGCACTGATCAGCCCCCCCTTGGTCATGTACTTCTCCCAGCCCAACTCCACACCCGTGGCCATCTCCGGCTTGAGCTCCGGATTGCCCATGCGGTCCGGGTAGTTGATGGCATTGGTGCCACACGGCACGCCGTTCAGGCACGGATACTGGGAGTTGACGGAGGGCCGCGCAATCAGGTCGTTGAGTTGGGGGGACCGGTAGCTGCGCGTCAGGCTGGCCCGAATCTGCTCCCGGCTCTTTTCGTCCAGCTTGTAGACCGCATGCAGCAACGGCGTCCAGACACTGGAACTGTTGCTGACGTTGTAGTTGGTGGCCTTGCTCTCCGTCTGGATGCCTTCCCACCGTAAGCCGGCATAAAAGCCCCACTGCTTGCCCACGCTCCACTCGTCCTGCGCATACGCAGCCAGCCGGCGGGTGGACGCATCCACGTCATCCCCAAAATCCAGCAGGTAGGCGCAGCTGCTGCCGTTTTGCAGGCAGTCGCGGTTCTGGGTGCGCCCCGTGCCTTCCCCTTCCAGCCCCGCCACCAGGTTGTGCTCGCCCTCCAACTGATGGCTGTATTTGCTGTTGAAGTTCCACGAGGTGTCGCGGCTCTTGGTCTGGTCGTCCTGAGTGCGGGTGAGCGTGCTGTCTTGGAACTCGCTGCGATGGCTGTTGGTGGTCATGGTCATGCGGCCCACGCCTGCACGCACCTCCAGCCGGCTGACATCACTCAGCCGCTTGTTCCACTGCGCATTCAGCCGCGCCATCACCGAATGGTTGTCGCCCAGGGTGTCCACGTGGTTGAAGTTGTAGTGGTCCGGGCCCGATTCCACTTCCGGCGTTTGTGTCTGATCGAAATAGCTGCGACTGTGCCCACTGTTGACCACCACAAAGGGCTGTACAGCCAGCGTGTCTCCCCCCTCCAGCCGGAATTGCAGGCGGCCGGTCATGTTGAGGGATTTGCGGGTGTTGCTGGTGTGGCCCAGCGTCTGCAGCACGGTCTGCTCGCCTGTGTCCGGCACCAGCGTGACGGTGCGGCTGTTCACGTCGTCCTGCTGCCGGTTCTGCATGGCATTGACGGTGAAGTTGTAGGCACTGCCCTGGTCGTCCAGCTTGTCGTTGCGGGTCCAGCTGAGGTGCGGACGGACCTGGCCGTTCTCCGACGACAGGGCCGCACGGACCTCATTCAGCCGCCGTTGCAAGGCCTCACGCAACACCACGTTGATGGTGCCGGCCACCGCTCGTGCACCAAACTCCGCCGTGGGCGCACGCATGACTTCAATGCGCTCGATCTGGTCCGGTGGCAGTTCATCCAGCGAGAAGCCCGGTGGCATGCGCTCGCCGTTGACCAGGATCTGCGTATAGCCGCTCCCCATGCCGCGCATGCGGACCTCTCCGCCTCGGCCCGGGCGCCCGCCCGTGGTCACGCCAGGCAGACGTTTGAGAACTTCGCCGATGGTGCTGTCACCATACCGCTCGATCTCTTCACGACCAATGATGATCTTGGAAGCGGTGGAGGCGCGCCGCTGCGCATCGTCGCTGGAGCGGCCCTGCACTTCCACACGGTTCAACTGCTGAGGGTCTTCGCCGGTCCGCTGCGATGGCGGGGGCGACGGCGCCTTTGCCGGGGCCGGGGTGGGTGCGGGGCCAGGGGCCTTGGCAGGCGCAGGGGCCGGAGCGGGCGCCTGCGTGGGGGCAGCGGCAGGCGCCGGAGCAGGTGCAGGTGCAGGTGCAGGTGCAGGCGCCGTTGCAGGTGCGGGGGCTGGTGGCGGAGCCGGAGGTGACGTATCGGCGCGCAACGGGCCGGTGGGCAGGGCGGACAAGCCGATCAAAAGGCCAAGGGCCAGGGGATGCAAGGCGGGGCGGCAGGTGCGTGTCATCGGGGCAGGCAAGAGCAACGGCGATGCAACGTGGTCCGGACTTGGCGGCGGCTGGGACGCGGGACGCGGCGTACTTCGTGTCAGAGTTGAAATGAGGGCGAAGGATCGCACGGCGTACGCTGACCGCCCATGTGCCGCCCTCGGGTTTCATTGTTCTTTACATGCAGTGATGGCTCTGCGCGACGCGCCGTCTAAACGTACGCGCACGACAACTTTCACAGGCCGACCGAGAAACGAACAAGCAACATCGTGCGCCATTCGGCAAAGACCCAAGAAAAAAGCCACCGGCCTGGGAGGACGGTGGCTTTCAGGAATAGGTATCCGGACGCTGGTGACGGGTTCCAGCTTTCTGCCCTATGTCGCAGCCGGTTGTTTGTCTCGGATGCCTTGCATTGTGCCCGCCATTTATGACGGTGAATTGACGAAAAGCAGGGTTCTGATCGGTCAGTCCTCACGCCACCTCGAAGACGTCAACAGAGCGCCATCGCCTCTCAGCATGCCGGGGCTCAACCGCCTGGAACGGCCCCTGCCGGACTGGCCGCAGTCCCCCTCCACCGTCGCAGGCAACGGTCCGTCAGCGCCATGCCTGGCATTTCCACAAAGCGGTGGCAGAGATGACTCAGCGCAACGGCCACGGGTGTCATCAGCCAGATCGCCACCCAGTGTTGACTGCTGCTCAGCCCTGCTGCGGCCGGGCCAATCACCCAGCGAAAGCCGATGAACAACACCACCCCATGCAGCAGATACAGGCTGTAGGTGGGTTCGCCGAAGGTGCGTGACAACTTGGCGGACAGAACACCAAACAGGTCGTTGCCAGCGGCGATCAGCACAAAGGCCAGGGCCTGGAACGCTTGTGGCAGAGGCGACAGGGCGCGCATGTCCAGCGCGAAGCCGCCAATCAGGCTCAGCAATACGGCAACAGATCCATACCGTGATCCGGACCCTCGCTGCAGACGCGGCCAGCGCGCCGCATAAGCCGCCAGCATGCCCACCGCAAACGGCACCAGGTTGCCCAGGCTGGGGCGCCAGCACACAAAGGCGATGCAGGAGACGGCAGTGACGCCCAGTGCGCCTGGGCTGGGGCGTCTTCCCGCCAGCAACGCCAGCAGCGGCAGCGCGGCATACAGCATCCATTCATAGGGAAGGGACCAGGTCACACCCGCCACCATCATTTGGGTGCCCCTCAGTCCATTGATGTCGGACGGCCCCGGGATGGTGAACAGAAGCCAGTCCCCGATCTGGCGCAGCAAGTCAGCACCGCTCACCCGCCACTGCCCCCCGGTCTGCACCCCCACCATAACGAGCAGCAGGGCCAGCATGACCAGATAAGCCGGTGTCAGGCGGAACCATCGCCCCAGAAACAATCGGGTCCAATCGATCGGTCGCTCACGGGCCTCCAGCAGGCGTCCGTAGAACAGGAACGCGGTGATCATGAAGAAGAGCGCCACGCTGCCCTTGCCGGCATTGGTGTAGAACGCGGAATCCGAGGAGGCCCACACGCCGGTGCTGCGATAGCCTTGCCAGACGGTGGCGTGATGGAGGAAGACCCCCAGCGCCAGGTACCCGCGCAGGCCGTCAATGCTGCGGTGGCGGGCGCCGTCGGTGTGGAGCGGCCACCGGCCCGCCACGCTCTGCGAGGTCATCAAGGCCAGGCCCGCAGCGACCAACGCGGGCCAGAGGTCGGTCGGGTTCATGGTTCTCCCCCAATGAGGCGGGTGCCGGGCTTGTCGGACGCCTGTGTGGTTCGGCGCCGCCAGGATGAGCGAGCAAGGCTGGACACTACACACATTGGGGCGCTCTGTGCGCGGCCGGTCCCCCAGTTGGGTGGGCCGGGGCGCTTTACCGGCCTTGCGCCAAGCTCCATTAGAGTGTGGCGTGTTGATGCATTGACCTTGTTCCCATGAGCCGCCTCCACGAAGAGTTCCAACGTCTGTTCGCCCTCCTCCCGTTACCGTCCGGTGCGGCAGGCGTGGACGACCCTCTGCGGGTTGGCGCGGACGGCAGCGTGAGGGCCCTCGTGCTGGATATCGGCCGCCCTGCGGACGGGGCGCTGGTGGCGCCGTTGTGGCAGGCCGTGCAGCAGGACCTCGGTCTGCCGGCGCCGGCGATTGCGATTTCTGGTGGGCCCAGCTTCCAGCTCTGGTGGTCGCTGGCACAGGCCATACCGGCGAAAGAGGGGGCCGATTTTTTGGCCGCCCTGCGGCATCGCTACCTTCGAGAACTGCCGGCGGGTCGGGTGCAGCTCTTCCCCTCAGCTGCTGGGGATGAGGGCACCGGAGGCCATGGAGCGCCTTCATGGACCTCTGCCGCCCCCGTGCCCGCCCAGGTGGTGCCCGATAAGTGGTCCGCTTTCGTGGCCCCCGGGCTGGTGCCAGTGTTTGAGGAGACACCGTGGTTGGACTTCCCGCCCAATGAAGAAGGTCAGGCGGAACTGCTGCGGGGGCTGAGAAGCCTGTCAGTCGCAGAGTGGCGGGAAGCGCAACTGCGGTTGGGGATCGGTGGTGACACGGGTTCCGCTGTTACCACGGGCTCGTCTCAGACGTCGGCGGAGCCTGTGGCGCTGACCACACTTCAGGCGACCGACCCAAGCCGTCTGCAGAACCCCCGTAGCTTCTTGCTGCAGGTGATGAATGACGAGCGTGTGGCGCTAGCGCTTCGCATCGAGGCTGCCAAGGCCTTGCTGCCGTATACCGTGGAGCGTTGAGGGCGCTACGGGCAAGGCCGGGGGCTGCGTCCTCAGTGCAAACCTGCGAGCACCTCGCAGAGTTCGGTGAGATGCGCAACCCGCAGATGCGGCACTGAATCAGCACCAGGGGCCGAGGCGGATGCCGACAACGACGCGGACGCGTTGGACGCTGCCGATGCCGATGCCGATGCCGATGCCGCAGCCGCCAGGTCCTCCCGCACCATCCATACGGCCTGTGCACCGGCCGCCACGGCGCCGACCACATCCAGATGCCAGTCATCCCCCACGTGCAGCACTTCGGAGGGATGGACGCCGGCCAGGGCCGCAGCGGCATGGAAAGCCTGCTGTTCCGGCTTCGCCACACCAAGCGACGCCGCGCTGAGCGCTCCCTTGAAAAAATGACCAATGCCCGCCTTGTGGATGCAGGCGTTGCCATTCGTCAGGGCCACCAAGGGCAGGCGCTCGCTCAACTGTGTCAGGGCCTGCAGCACTTCGGGGTACAGCTCCACCCGCTGCCGCTCCTCGAAGAACACCTCAAAGGCGGGCTCGACCAAGGCGATGTCCTCCTGGCTGGCTTCCAACAACGCGCGGATGGATGCTCGGCGCAGGCCGCTCAGGTCCGTACGCAGCGCTGGAAACTGTTGCTGAGCCTGCGCCCGATAGGTCATCAATGCGGACGGGTCGCTCAACAAGGGCTGCGTGCCGGGCGCATGGGTGCGGAGCCACGTCAGCAGGGCGGCTTCAGCACGCACCAGACAGGGGCGGAAGGGCCAGAGGGTGTCGTCCAGATCGAACGAAAGGGCGCGGATACGGTTCAACTGCATGCCGCATTCTGACCAATTTTGAAAGGACGGATGACCGGCCTTCTTTCGGGGGCACCCGCGCGGGCCATTATCGGCGCCAGGCCCCGGCGCCGATAATGGCCACAACCTGGAGACCCCCGATGCAAGACCCCATTCGACCGCAGCAAATCAGCAGCTTCTGGCGCTGGCTGGTGGACCATCAGGCAGACCTGAACGCCCTGGAATCCCCTGAGCATCCGTTCTGGGATGTGCTGCTGTCCCGCCTGCAGGAACTGGATGAAGGCTTGTGGTTCGAAGTGTCGATGCCCGGGGATGACGTCCGGGAACTGGTCATTACCGCCGAGGGCGACTGGGAGTTGTTCCCTCTGGTGGAGGCCATGGTGTCGGTGGCACCGGACGTCCCCGGCTGGGACTTCGTGGCGCTGAAACCGGCCATGGGTTTCGACTTCAGCATCCGTTATGAGGGCCTGGACCTGGAGCCCCGCCAGATGTGGTTTGAGCCGCTGGTGGATGAGGATGCACCCGAGGTGCTGGGGCTGCGCATTGCCATTCCCGGATTCAACGATGATCAGGAGCAGGCCTTTGCCAATGGCTTGCTGGTGATTCTGGATACGGCACTGGGGGAGAAGTCGGCAGCGACCGATGTGGATGTGGTGGAGCTCTGCGAGCTGCCGGAAGATCCCCAGGAAGAGGGTTTCCTGCCGCTGCCGGAGTTGAGCAGCTATGTGGAGTGGCGCAGGAGCCGCACCACCCACTGAGGGCGCGGGCCGCGCGTCATGCGTGAAACCGCTCTCAGGTCAACACAGGTTTTGCGAAGCTGCACCCCGGTAGTTTCGAGATGTCTGTTGGCGGGACACGGTCGTACAGTGCCCGCATGACCATCGAGCCCAATCCCAGGACGGCCGCCGCCGCAGGCGTGTGGGCAGCCATTGGCGGCATGTCCTTCGAAACCTGGCACGCCGCGCAAACCTCCTTGACGCCGCTGACCTCCAATCTGATGTGGGGCGGTTTCATGCTGATCTTCGTGCTGTTGCCGCTGTACTTCCTCGTCATCGGCCGGCAGGCGCCTTTTGGCCGTGACTGGGTGAAGGACCCGGCGGAACGGGCGCGTTACGCGGTGAGCGTGAAGCGAATGTTGGTGTGGCTGGGTTCAGGGGCCCTGGTGGCTGTCCTGTGGACCGTGGTGAGCCGCCATCTCGCCGGCTGAGCGCCGATGTGGGGGGGCTGAGCCCGAGCGGCCCGATCGCCGTGGATGAGCTGCGCGCCCTGTCCGCCCGCAGCACCACGCTGTTGAAGGGATTGATGGGCTTCAAGTTGCCGTCAGCGCGCCCCTTCGTCATGGAGGCCACGACTTCACGCTGACCTCACAGGCCTTCTCAACAATGGGCTGACCGTCAGGGCAGGCCCACGGCTTGCCGCTGACAAAGATCAAGTGATATCCGAATGTCGATCGATACATTGATCGACATCCCGTGCCACTGCCCGGCAAACGAGAAAGGCCTTTTCATGACATCGTCCGATTCCAGCCGTCCTGCCCCTCAACCCACCGACGTGCCGGTGGAGGCCGATGCTGGCCAGCGCTTCTGGCACAAGGGGCCGCAGGACACGCTGCCGCCGCCGGACATGATGGGCCCCTACATGCGCAACCACCCGGTGACCACACCGGTGGCGGGGCGCAAGGCCTGGATCATCGGCAGCGGCATTGCCGGCATGGCGGCGGCTTTCTACATGATCCGCGACGGCCGCATGAAGGGCGAGGACATCACCATCCTCGACACCATGAGCATTGCCGGCGGCTCGCTGGATGGTGCCGGCAACCCGGAGGAGGGCTACCTCATTCGCGGCGGCCGGGAAATGAACTGGAACTACGACAACTTCTGGGACCTCTTCCAGGACGTGCAGGCGCTGGAGCTTCCGAAGGGCTACAGCGTGCTGGACGAATACCGTCTGGTGAATGACCAGGACCCCAACTGGTCCAAGGCCCGCCTGATGCACCAGCAGGGCCAGATCCGCGATTTCTCCACCCTGGGCCTGAGCCGCTCGCACCAGTTGGAAATCATCAAGCTGCTGCTCAAGCGCAAGGAAGATCTGGACGACATCACGATTGAGGACTACTTCAGCAGCAGCTTCCTGGAGACCAACTTCTGGTACTTGTGGCGCTCCATGTTTGCCTTCGAGAACTGGCAGAGCCTCTTGGAGATGAAGCTCTACATGCATCGCTTCCTCGATGCCATCGATGGTCTGACCGACATGTCGGCGCTGGTGTTCCCCAAATACAACCAGTACGACAGCTTTGTGGTGCCGCTGATGCGGCATCTGAAAGAGCAGGGGGTGCAGGTGCGATTCGGCACCCGGGCCACGGACCTGGACCTGGTGGAGGAGGGCGGGCGCCGCACGGTCACCGGCATCCATTGCAAGGTGGAGGGCCGCCCGGAGCTCATTCCGGTGGGGCCGGCGGATGTGGTGTTTGCACTCACCGGCTCCATGACGGAAGGGACGGCCTATGGCGACATGGACACCGTGCCGGTGCTGGCCCGCGGCAATGAAGAGCCCGGGGAGGACAGTGACTGGATGCTGTGGAAGAACCTGGCGAAGAAATCCCCCGTGTTTGGCAAGCCGGAGAAGTTCTACGGAAATGTGGCTGGCTCCATGTGGGAGTCCGCCACACTGACCTGCCGGCCGTCGCCGCTGGTGGATCGCCTCAAGGAGCTGTCCGTCAATGACCCGTACTCCGGCAAGACCGTGACCGGCGGCATCATCACCTTCACCGATTCCAATTGGGTGCTGAGCTTCACCTGCAACCGTCAACCGCATTTCCCGACCCAGCCCAAGGATGTGCTGGTGCTGTGGGTCTACGCCTTGTTGATGGACAAGGAGGGCAACTACGTCAAGAAACCGATGCCGCAGTGCACCGGGCGCGAGGTGCTGGCGGAGCTTTGTCATCACCTGGGCATTGCGGACCAGCTCGACGCCGTGGCCGCGCAGACCCAGGTGCGGCTGGCCCTCATGCCCTACATCACCGCGCAGTTCATGCCCCGCGCCGCCGGTGACCGGCCGCACGTGGTGCCCCAAGGCTGCACCAACCTGGCGCTGCTGGGGCAGTTTGTGGAGACCAGCAACGACATCATCTTCACCATGGAGGCGTCGGTGCGCACTGCCCGCATCGGCGTCTACACGCTGCTGGGCTTGCGCAAGCAGGTGCCGGACATCAGCCCGACCCAATACGACATTCGCAACCTGCTGAAGGGGGCGCGGGCACTCAACAACAACGAGCCATTCCCGGGTGAGCGCCTGCTGCATCGGGTGCTGGGCAAGAGCTACTTTGCCCACATCCTGCCGCCTCTGCCCGACCGGGATGAATCGCTGAAGGAGCGTGCAGAGGCCGAGCTGGTTGCCTTGCTGGGCAAGGGCAGCCAGGCGCTGGGGGTGGCGTCCGGATGGCTGGATCGATGGCGTGAGGGCCTGCAGCGGCGGGGCCGTTGAGACCCGACGCAGACGCCACCGTGCCGCCGCCCGTCCCTCGCAAGACTCGGGAGCAAAGCCGGCTGGAGACGCGCCAGCGCCTGCTGGCATCGGCCCATGCGGCGATCGTGCGGGACGGCATCGGCAGTTTGTCCCTGCGCGGCCTGTGTGACCAGGCGGGGTTTTCGCAGGGCGCCTTCTACTCCAACTTCTCCAGCCGGGACGACCTGCTGCTGGCGCTGATGCAGCGCCATGTCCAGGACGAGGTGGCGGCGTTGCGGCGGCTGGTGGAGGCGTCGGAGGGACAAGCGCTGGCGCAGATGCTGGACCACCTGGCGCTGCACCTGGCGTTATTGGCCAAAGCTTCGCACTGGTCCTTGCTGGCGGCGGAGTTGCAGTTGCATGCTCAGCGGGATGCAGCGTTCGCCGAGCTCTACAACCTGGCGAAGTTGGGCTACCACAGAGAGTTTGCTCTGCTCGTGGAAGACCTCGTGCGCCGCCATGGGCTGGCACCGGTGATGGACCCTCTGCAAATTGCAGTGGGTCTGTACGGGCTCTGGCTGGGGCTGGTGATTCAGGGAACGGTGCCTGGGGCGCAGACCCGTGACGAGATCTTGCTCGGCTTCTTTCGTGCGGTCATCGGAGCCCCCGCAGCCACCAGCGCCGGCCCGTCCGCTTGATGGGGTGCCCGGATGCAGTGCTTGGCCCGTTGGCGGGATGACAGTGGCTGAGGGGCGACGACAGCAGTTGACCGGAGGCGCTGTCGGTCAACGAGCCGAAGCCGTCTTCCGTCGGGCTTGAAGACGCTCGAAGGCCGCCAGGTCTCCGTCGTCCGCGGAATCCGCATCGAATTCGACCATCTGGCGGATGCCCTCGCAGAACTGCCGGCCTTCTGCGCCGGTCACCATGGAAGATCGCCAGTTTCCGATCGCCTCCACCTTGGTTTTGAGCTCCGCCACGGTGTGAGGCAATTGCTCGGCCTTGGCGCCCCAACGTTCAGCCAGGCGTGTTGCAATCAGCTTGCCAATGGCAGAGGGCTCCAGGCGCACTGCGTCCAGCGCAAAGCCCAGACAGGCGGCGCTTCGTTCAGGGTCCGTGGAGGGGGTGGATCCACAGGCCCTGGTGAAACCTGCGGTCGAAGGCGACAACTCCAGCGAATCCAGGTGGATGGTTTTCATCAACACCGGGAACATGGCTTCGCGAGTCGCTTCGTCTGTCTGAGCCGCACGCTTGAGCCACTGGTTTCTCAGTGGAAGGGCGTGGGTCGCGGTGGAGGCGGATGTGAGCGCGCGGAATGCATCGGCCTGGTTCTGCGAAGAGGCCGCCACCATCCACCACGCGGAGGCGTTGGACTCGTCCAACTCCGCCCAGCGCTGAGGCGTCAGCGCCGTGCAACCCGGTACACGCTGTGAGGGGCAGGCACGCAGGGCCAACCCATACACCAAGGGGTCCGACGTGGTTTGTCCGACCTGGATCAGGGTGGCGTAGTCGTCGGCGAGCATGGCGCCCGTTAAACGCCCCAAGGCGTCCGGCGCCATGCGCAGGCGCGCTGCATGTTGTTCAATCACGACCTGGGCGTGCAGCGCGGACAGGCGGTTGATGTCCACTTCACTGAGGTGAGGATCCCGCAGGAAGCCGGTTTGGCAGGCGTCAGATTCTGAGGCCTTGAGCTCATCGGCTTGACGCGATGCACCATCCACCAGCGTCCACAGGTCGAAACCACGCTGTGCATGTTCGGACGGGGCCGAAGCGGCCTCGGCAATCTGCGCCTGGACCTCGGACCTGGAGGGTTCCGCCGACCGTGTCTGGTGCCAGCCGATCACCATCCCCACCATGACACCGACGGTGACTGGAAGGATGATCTTCTTGCTGAGCGAGTCAGTGGCACGCGACACGAGTCAAAGCGCGGCGCAACGAGAGGTCGGCACGCGGGAGGGCTGCAGTGGACGCGAATTCTGAACGTCATGGGCAGCCGAGAACGTTCGCGATGGTGCCAGGCGGTAAGGATTTGCGTCCGCGACTTCGGGGATGTCGGCGACTTCAGCGGGTTTGGCGGGTTCAGCAGGTTCAGCGCACCCGGCCCTGTGGCAAGGCGCGCGAGGACCGCTCCGCCAGGTGTGCTTTACTGCTCTGGCTTGGCATAACGGGTCGCCGTCCACCGATCCGACACCCCGGTGATCTTGTGATCCTTGTAGCCCAATTCCCGCATGGCCACGCGGATCCGGCTGTCGGGCAGCGGCGCGTTGGCTCCCTTTTCATGCACCAGCCAGAGGCCTCTGCACGGCATCTGGGCATGTGCCGCCACGGCCGCCTGCAGGTCGGCGATGGTGCGCACCATGGTGACCAGCACCACCGCCGCCACCGGCTGGGTGGTGGTGGTGCCTTGCAACGCTTGTGACAGTGTTTCATCCGTCACATCGCCCAGCACAAATGCCCGCTGTGAGGCGCTGATGCCCAATTTGGCGGCCAAGGACGGGGGTGGGGTCTGAATCTTCTTCAGCCATTTGTTGGCCAGCACCTCGCCCAGGTGCAGCGAGACGGTGTCGCCCTCGGTGGATTCAAACATCAAGGCGCCGCTCTGCACCCGAGGGGCCGCCATCCCGGTGATCAGGAATCTGCGGCGCAGGGCACCGCGCAGCACCAGTTCCTGCGACTCGAGAAATGCGCGAACGAGCCGACGTTCCTCGCCCAGCTCGCAGAGGACCTGTACCTCATCGCCCATGGCCACCTCCCTGTGGATGGACCCGCTCAGGCGGCTTTTTGCCGTTCAAGGCGAGTTTGATCCAGTTTAGAAACAGATGGGGTCCGCTTTCAAGCGTTAAATCATGATCCGTTCATCGCGCATGGTGGGATCAAGGCCCGGCGCCATGCCTGGGCGAGCTTCAGCACCGGCTCAAAAACCTGATGGTGGCAGCCGTCGAGAATAGGGCGGCTGCGGGCGCTTGCCTGCGATGATGATTTTTCGGAGAAACGTGAATGCCGCTGGCTCCCTACCTTGAGACCTTTCCTCAGTTGGCAGAAGGTGTCTTTGTCCATGCCTCCGCGCAGGTCA
Source organism: Roseateles sp. SL47 (assembly GCF_026625885.1). Taxonomy (NCBI): domain Bacteria; kingdom Pseudomonadati; phylum Pseudomonadota; class Betaproteobacteria; order Burkholderiales; family Sphaerotilaceae; genus Roseateles; species Roseateles sp. SL47. The sequence continues at coordinate 2,416,271 of NZ_CP113068.1, forward strand.
TTGGCGACGTGACGCTTGGGCCCGACAGTTCCATCTGGTGCAACACCGTGCTGCGGGGCGACGTCAACCGGATCGTGGTGGGCCGATGCAGTAACGTTCAGGACATGGCCATGGGGCATGTGTCCCACCGGCATCCCGGGAAACCCGACGGTTCGCCGCTGGTGATCGGCGACTTTGTGACCATCGGTCACTCTGCCATTCTTCATGGCTGCCAAATCGGAGATGAATGCCTGATCGGCATGGGCGCGATCATCATGGACGACGTGGTGGTTCAGCCGCAGGTGATGGTGGGCGCGGGCAGCCTGGTCTCACCGGGCAAGGTGCTGGAGACGGGGTGGCTTTACATGGGTCGGCCAGCCGTTCCGGTGCGCCGCCTGACGGAGGCGGAGGTCGCGTATTTGCGCTATTCGGCAGAACATTACGTCCGGGTGAAGGACAACCACGTGAAGTCGGCCGGCGCTCCTCAATAATGGGGCTTCCACGAATTGGAGAACGTCATGCGTCTGGGCACATGGAACCTCGCCTGTAGGATCGGAGCGGCGGCATGACGGCGGGTCTGAGCATTCAGCCGCTGTCCGAAGGGGACGTTGAGGAACTGCGGCAGTTCGAGTTCCTGAATCGGACTTTTTTTGAGTCCCGCATCAATGCCCGTCCGCCGAAGTTCTACGAGGCTGGCGGGGTGGAAGCGGCCGTGGCGGAGGCGCTGCGTGAAGTGGCGGAGGACCGGGGGTATCAATACCTGATCCGCAACGCGGCCGGTCGTCTGGTGGGCCGGATCAATCTGAGCCATGTCCGCCGCCAGCATTTCCATTCCTGCGAACTGGGCTACCGGATCGGGGAATCCGAAAACGGCAAGGGGTATGCCAGTGCGGCGGTGAAGCTGATGCTGGCCCAGGCCTTTGGGCCGCTAGGCCTCATGCGCGTGGAGGCCCGCGCGCGCGCCGACAACATGGGTTCCGTCAGGGTGCTGCAACGCAACGGCTTTACTCAGTTTGGCCGGTCCCAACGCAGCTTCGAAATCGGCGGCGAGTGGTTTGACGTGCTGTGTTTCGAGGTCCACGCCCTCAACTGACCTTCCTGACGAATTCCGACTTCAATCCCATCGCTCCGATGCCGTCGATCTTGCAGTCGATGTCGTGATCGCCGTCAGCCAGACGGATGTTCTTGACCTTGGTGCCCACCTTCACCACCGAGGAGGAGCCTTTGATCTTGAGATCCTTGATGACGGTCACGGTATCGCCGTCCTGCAGCACATTGCCGACGGCGTCGCGGATGACCCGGACTTCGTCGCCCGCAGCCTTGTCGGTTCCGGCCGCGGCGGACCATTCGTGCCCGCACTCCGGGCAGACGAGTTGCGTGCCATCTTCATAGGTGAACGCGGATTGGCACTGGGGGCAAGCGGGCAGGGCGGACATCAAACACCTCAATACATTGGAAAGAACCCTGCACGCGCCCGCGTGCGAGATCTGATGGGGCCAGGGGGCTGAAGGCCCGGGCGGCCAGTTCGAGGCTGGTGGTCAGGCCAGTCTCTGCAAGCCTGCAAGAATAACGGACAGCGATCTGCGCTGCACATCATGGGAGCTCGCCAATGACGTCAAGACGCCGCCTGATGGCGCTGCTGTTGATGGTTTCGGCCACAGGGCCCGTGTGGGCCATGAGTTGCGCCCGTCAGCCTTTGCCGGGCCGGGTGGCGGACCATGAGCACATCTTTGTGGCGCAGGTGACCTCTGCCAGGCTGGTGGCCGACAAGCAGGCCATCGAAGCCACCTTCGAGGTGGAAGAGGTGCTGAAGGGCCACCCGGAGCAACTGCAGGTCATCCGGTCCAGCTTCACGGACCACAACTATGCGACGCAGGGTGCCTTGATCGCGATGTATCAGCCGGATCTGGCGCCGGGCATGCATGTCCTGGCGTTCGCCAATGGCAAGGGCCCGGTGGTGTTTGGGGCTTGCTCCGCGACGGTGCGCCTGCAGCGGCATGACGAGAAGGTCCTGCAGGAGACTCGATCACTCATCGGTCTGCCGATGCAAGGGAAGTCGGAGGACGGTGGGCGGTGAGCTCTGGTCGGCAGCATTGCCCAAACCGCCCGGACTGCCTGTATCGCCGGCCATCTACGCCGGGCGAGTCCCTGGCGACAGCATGAGCGTTGAGACGCTCAGCGCCGTGCAGCGGCCACAGCTTGCCGCCAGCGTGTGAGCGCTTCCTGGTCGGTCCAGTCCTGCGCGGCAACACCGACCGCCACTTCGACCATCGAGCCGTCGAGGGGCCGGGTGGAGGGGCTGGTCCGTGTGCCCAAGCCAGGCATGGAAGCGATTAGAGCATCCAGACGCTACCGGTGATCCGTGCCACCAGCACGGTGATTCTCAGGCGGGAGTGATCAGGGTCAACTTAGCGACGGTGTAGCGGGCCATCACTTCACCGTCCCATAAATGAAGTCCCGACAACCGCGTAATCCGTTGAAATGGGAGGGCCCTTTTTCCCTCAGGCGGATTCTGTCCAGTGCCTGCTCGCTGGAAGACGTGACCTTGAGGCTGACATGGAGACCCATGTCCGGGCAGGCTGTCAGTTCTGGCGCTTGCCCTGAGCCGCGAAGCGCCTTGTAGGCGGCCTGGGGATCCGCCGTGCAGCTTGCAACCGCTGCATCGCGCCAGATGTCAATGTACTTCTCCAGTTTGTCCGGCCGGTCGATCCGTGCACGGACTGTCGTGTTGGGCAACTGCACGAAGGTTGACCAGTTCCGGCTCGGATGCTCGATGGAGCCTTGGTAGATGGGCCGCTCTGTCGTCGTGAAGCCGACGAGATCGAGATACGACCCGGACACGGTCGTGCCGTCTGCCACGGTCTGGATGGAAAGGCTCTTCGGTGCCTGGTCACCCTCCAGTCCGTCCAAACACAGTTGCACCAGCGTCGTGTCGGTGCGTCTCCAGGACGATGCCGACAGGTCTTGGGCGACGGTGGGTGATGCGGCCGTTAATGCAGCGATGAATGCAGCGGCCGATGTGGCGGCCGATGTGGCCGTTCGTGCGGCCGGGCGGGCAGTTTTGAATGCCGTTGCCATCGGTGAGGAGCGGGTGACAGTTCGGTTCTCCATCGGCGTGTCCAGCATGGAGGAGCTCATCACCGTCTCGGAATCCACCACCCCACCACCCTTTGCATGCTTGAACTGGGGGCACCTACGCCTACGCAGCGCAAGGCTGATCAATTGATTGAACGACCGATGCTTGTTGCGTTGTCTCTGCATGCGCTTCATACAGGGCAGCGTAGCACGGTGTCCGCAGCCTCGGCGAAGGTGCCCATCGTGGCCACGAAGGTGCTGCTTCCGATCAGCTTCCGCACCCGCTGCCACAGCTGCTTCCGCAACCCCCGTCGCCCCCACATCCGGCATCTCCGCTGCCCGTGCCGCAGTCACTTCCCCCGCTGCCGCAACTGCTGCCGCCGCTGTCGCCGTCCCGTGCCGCAGCGCGCCTCTGCAGGTGGCCGGCTTCCATGGCACCGATGAGGCCGAAACCCAGCAAGGCTGCGGGCCGCAGTTCGTCGTGGCGCCATGCGTGTGGATGGGGGTGCCCCAGGGAGTCCAGGTCGTGGTGAACGATTGTTCGGTGGCGTCGTCGGGCGTAGGCCCAGCCTTCAGGCGCGCGAAGCAACTGATCGACGCGGAACAGCAGCGGCAGGGGGCCCCTGACGGGTGACCGCTGCTCCATCCGGCAGGCCCGCACCAGGCAGCGCGCCAGCGCCTCCCTGGCATCCTCGCCGGGGGCGTGCTCGCGGTGTGGCAGCGTCTGGCCGTACCGCGCTTTCTGCCAGGCCGCGAGTCCTTCGGGGTCCAGATCCAGCCAGAGATGCCACACCAGGTCAGCCGCTCGGGATGGCAAGGCGCAGGGCAGCGGTGCGGCGGCCGCGCTGGCATCGAAGAACTGCACCAGCGCGTGGCTGGCGAGCTTCCATCCTTCCTGGCCAGGGTGCCAGTGCGGATGCTCCAGGGCGACACTCTGGAGCCAGGCCCTCTGAAGGACGTCGGGGAGAGGGGGGGGAGGGGAGGCCTGGCGGCGACGCGCAAGCCAGCGCAGCCGACCCTCATGCGCGCGAAGCTGCCGCGCCCATCGAAGCTGGCGCAAGCGCCTGCAGAACCGGGTGAAAACGCCTTGGCGTTCGGGGAGGCGGCTGTGGGTCGTCGGGGACGTGCCGCTCTTGTTGCTTGGGTTGTCTCGGATGTTTGTCTCTTCTTGTTGTTTTGGTGCTTTGGAGTATGTGTCGCGTCCATGACGGAACTGTGACAGCCGAGGTGCTTTCCCATTGGCCGTCGGGTGCTCGATGACGTCCACCAAGCCTGCGTGGCGCGGCGTGACCACTGGATGGCAGCGATCCATGTGAGCGCCGCCTTTGTCCTCACCCGGCGCGATCAAGGCGGCAGTGCATGTCCGCCACAGCAGTTTTTGGCGAGCAGCAAAAGATGGGATCATCTGCCGACGCTTGAACCACCTGAACTGCCATGTCTCTGACATTCGATCCCGAAGGCTTTGCCCAACGTCAACTCGACGCCTACAACGCGCGTGACCTCGAACGTTTCGCCGCCGAGTACACGGAAAACGTTGAGGTCTACACCCTGCCGAATCCTCAACCGACCATCGTGGGGCGGGAGGCGCTCAAGAAACACTACCGGGACAATCGCTTCAACTTGCCGGAGTTGCACGCCAAGCTGGTGAACCGGATGGTGTTCGGCAACAAGGTGATTGACCAGGAGTTGATCACCGGCATCCCGGAGGCGCCCGTGCAGGCTGCCGCCATTTACGAGGTCACAGAGCAAGGGATTTCGAAGGTCTGGTTCCTGCGGGGATAGTCGGTTCGCGCGGTCCATCATCAGACCTATGTGGTTCTGCGCTTCGCCTTGTGAATGGGATCAACAGACGATCCAGCACGAGCTCGAGGTGGCTGTGACCTGCTCTGGGGCCAAGCTTGCGCAATGTTAAAGGGCGCGCGCCAAATCGTCCGCGCTCGGGCGCTGCGCTGGATCGGGATGCAGACAGGCGTCTCGCAACGCGCTGAGTCGCGCATGGTCATCGGGAGCCAGCGGTTCTCCGTGTTCCAGCAGCTCCTCGAAGAGACAGCCTAATGCCCGGACATCCAGCCGTTTGAGACGCTTCACTTGATCGAGCGGTGCCGCGCCCAGGAAGGAGGCCGCACCGAAATCGCCGAGCAAAGTCGCACCCTTGTTGTCGTGCAGGACGTTGTGGGCATACAGGTCGCCATGCAGCAGTCCGCGCGCATGCAGGTGCTGCAGCGCGGACGCCAGCCCGGCGGCCATTCGCATCACCGCCTGAGCGGGCAATCGCTGATCGTCTGAATAGACATCTCGCGTGCAGGACAAAAGGCTCGGGGGGCCGGCGAGCGTGCGAAACGACGGGCCGATCAGTGGCATCAGCAGGCCTTGCGTCTGGTTCGGATGATCGCTCAGGCGGGCCTGGACGGAGATCAGTTGCGGATGGGCACCTGCCTGCAGACACGCGGCCAGTTCGCTGTCGGGCAGGCCGTCGCTGGTCAGCCCGCCCTTGAACAGTTTGAGCGCGACGGGAGTGCCATCGTCTTGGTGGGCGCGATAGATGTGGCCGGAGGCGCCCTCACCAAGCAACTCGTCGAGCGACAGGCGAGACCACGGAACCGCCGGGATCGGCGCCTGCGCCAGCGCCGTCGCCTCTCGCTTCAAAGTCAAGGGGTTGCCTCCGAAGGCCAGCCAGGTCAGCCTTGGCATCGTGCACAGCCACTCGGGCAGGGCGTTGAGCTGATTGGCTGAGATGCGCAGCAACTCCAGCCGCTCGCATTGCGAGAGGCTGCGCGGCAATTCCCGCAGCTGGTTGCCCGCCAGCGCGAGCTTTTGCAGGCGGGAGCATTGCCCCAGCGCCTCTGGCAGCGACTCGATCTGGTTGTCCGTGAGGATGAGCCAACGCAATCGCGGCGGCAGGGCCGCCTCAGGCACGTGACGGATGTGATTCGTCTTGAAACCAATCATCTCCAACCGCGCGCAGCGCCCCAGCACGGCGGGCAGTTCGGTGAACTGGTTGTTGGAGCAGAACAGGATGCGCAACTTGTGCAGGCGCGGGAGATCTTCCGGCAGCGTGTGCAGCGCATTGCCGCTCAGGTCCAGGATCTCCAGCGATTCCGCTAAGTCGTAGATCTCGTCGGGAAAGGCGGTCAGCCCGGCGCCGGTGAGGGTGAGGCGCTGCACGCCCTTCAGGGTGCCAGCGCGCAGTTGCTCCAGAGTGTTCAAGCGATGCGTGTTGTGTGCCGCATCCGGAGGGCAATGCGGCGGTGGAAGGGGCCCGGTCCGGGGCTCTGACGCGCCAGTGTAAGACTGTGGGGAAGGCGACATTTCGAGCAACGCATGGCCTGGGATTCATCGCGCTCTCGCCGGCGGTAATCGGCATGCCGACGCAGGCGGCGCGCAGTCACTCATGACTGGATGGGTCGCCCGATCGAGACTCGACATACACGTGTAGTTCGACGAGCCAGCAGGGCACTTCTCATAACCTCGTTCTCGCCGCACCTGAAGGCGCGAGCATGTCCGCAGCCTCGGATTGAGGCCGCACAAGCCCGTTTCAGCCATCGAAGCTGGCCGCCAGGCCCCTCATCTCCCGCTTTGCGGGCTCAGCGGGCGCACCTCGCCCTTGGCGGCGCTCAATGCGCCGGCTCATGGGCGGCCAGCCACACCAGCCGCTTGACGTTGTAGGCCGCGCACTGGAGCGTCACCGCCAGTTCATTGCGAGCCAGCGTCGTGGCCCGCACGACCTTGCCACCCAACTGCTGCAGGCCCGCGAACACGTGCTCGCCTCTGGCCCGGATGCGGTTGATGGCCGTGTTGCGCGCATCCAGTCGCTGACGCTTCTGCTGCCCAGGCCGCGCTCTTCTGCCGATGCCGTCTCGCAGTTGCTGCTCTCGCAGCAGGTCCCGGTTGGCCTGGCTGTCATAGCCCCGGTCGGCCAGCACGCGTTTGCCGGTGTTGCTGGGGTCCAGCACGTCCTTCAAGGTCTGGCCGTCGTCCACATTGGCCGGCGTGACCTTGATCTTGCGGATGAGCTTGTAGCGCGCGTCGCTGTTGGCATGCACCTTGTAGCCGTAGTGGCTCTTGCCGTGCTTCTTCGTCCAGCGGGCGGCGCGGTCGGTGTGGCGCAGCTTCTTGGAGGACCAGCCCTCAGGGGCCTGCCCTTCATTGAGCGCTTCGCGCTCCTCGCTCTTGGTGTGCGTGACCGGCGCCTGCACGATGCTGGCGTCCACGATCTGCCCGCCTCGCGGGATGTAGCCGTGAGCCTGCAGTTGCTGGCTCACCGCGGCCTCGAAGATGGCCCTCCCGCCCAGGCCACCCTGGGCCAGTTGCTGCTTGAAGCGCCACAGCGTGCGTGCGTCCGGGATGTGCAGCTCGCCTGCAAGCCGGCAAAAGTGCTGGAAGCTCATGCGGCCCAGCACCTGGTACTCGCACTCCTCGTCGCTCAAGTTGTACAGCGACTGGATGAACACCAGCCGCACCATGATCTCGGTGGAGTACGGCGGGCGACCACCCTTGCTGCGGTCGGGCCGTGGGCAGGCGCCTCCACCTGAGCTGCAACTGCTGCGAAGTCCACCAGTTCGTCCATCGCCGCGAGGTTGGCGATGAAGCTGCCCATCTTCTCCTGACGTCGGTCCTGAACGAATAGGTCAGATGAAGCCTGGCGGCGCCAGAAGGCCGAGGGCTTGATGCGGGGTGTGATCATGGCCTGTATGGTGACCGATTCCGGTGTCAGGTGTGAGAGAGGTTTTGAGAAGTGCCCAGCAGGGGACATGCCTTGCTCAAGCGCGGACGGTCCATTTCCTTCCGACTCGGAAGCCAATGATCGCTCCCGCAATCAGACACACCAGCATGAAGCCCAAGGACCACATGTAGGCCTGGCTGGGCCGCATTCTCTGATTTCAGCAGTCTACTTGGTGGGGGAGCTTACGCATCGGCTAGAGCAATGCCTTGAACTCGCAGAAACCTTCTAAGCTGAGTTGTGACTTGGCAGAGGGATATGAACTGCGATTTGTCGCTATGAGAGCGCTTCTATCTGCTCTTGATCGAATCTGGTGAGACCTTGGCTGGCGTCCCAAGCCGAAGATAGAAGATCGTCGATAGGTCGGTCCGTGTTTGCAGCGAATCCCCTCGACTTCCCTATGCGTATAGCTGTTTCACGTGGAAGACCGTATTCAATCAATCGGCGCAAAGCTATCTGATACGCGCCCGATTCTATTATTCCGATGACCCCGTTTTCGGAGTCCTGAATGGCTACGAGAGGTTTGAGTATCTTTGGCAGATCGTACGCGGCCTCTTGTTGAACGCGCTTAACACGTCTATCTATTTCGCTCGCCGTTTCACTCCCACTTTTCCATGTGATGATCTCTCTTAAAGTGGATTGTGTTGCCCATTTTTGCGCGCTGGAGACAATTGATTTAACTGTGGGCTCGTGTGCTTCTTTGAAATATTTAAAATAATAATGAGTCGACCCTGAAAAACTCCGCCAACCCGCATGAATGCTGGGGTTTTGGGGTGAATGCCGATGGTGTGATTTGCAGGATTGAGGTCGAATCGATATCAATTCCTTGCAAACTGCACTGAGGTATTCATGGGTCCCAAGCCTGCCGACGAACGCGCCGATCAGGACTTGTTCCGCACTGAGTTGCTGAACCTGATCAACCAGCGTCACGAACTGGTTCGTTTGGCGGCGCTGATTGACTGGCAGGCGTTTGAAGCCGAGTGGAGTCCCCAATTTGTCTCCACCACTGGCCGCCCTGCGTTGCCCACACGGCTGATGGCCGCCCTGCTGTACCTCAAGCACATGTACGCGCTGAGCGACGAGGACGTGTGTGAGGGCTGGCGTGAGAACCCGTACTGGCAGCATTTCAGCGGTGAGCGTTATTTCCAGCACGAGTTGCCTTGCGATCCCTCCAGCCTGGTGCGCTGGCGCCAGCGCATCGGCGAGGCCGGCTGCGAATGGCTACTGGCCCACTCCATTGAAGCTGCACGCAAGGGCGGCGTGATCAAGCGCCAGAGCCTGGACCACGTGGTGCTGGACACCACGGTGCAACCCAAGGCGATTGCGCACCCGACCGATAGCCGACTGCTCAACCGCGCGCGTGAGCAACTCGTCGAGGCTGCGCAAGACGCCAGGATCGAGTTGCGCCAGAGCTACGCCCGGGTCGGCAAAGCAGCCGAGCACCAGGCCGGGCGTTACGCCCATGCCAAGCAATACCGGCGCATGCAGCGCGAGATCAGGAAGCTGAGAACTTGGCTGGGCCGTGTCATCCGCGACGTGCAACGCAAGGCTGGTGAGATCGGGCCCGAACTGAAGGCCAAACTCGACATTGCGACTCGACTGCACGCCCAAAAGCGTGGCGACAAGAACAAGCTGTATGCGCTGCACGCGCCCGAGGCGGAATGCATCGCCAAGGGCAAGGCCAGAACGCCCTACGAGTTCGGCGTGAAAGTGTCCATCGCAGTGACGGCCCAAGAAGGGCTCGTCGTGGGAATGCGATCGATGCCGGGCAATCCGTATGACGGACACACGGTGGGCAGCCAGTTGGAGCAGGTGGGCATCCTCACGGGGCAAGCACCCAAGATCGTGTTGGCGGATCGGGGCTACCGCGGCGTGGAGCCGCCCGAGGGCACGCGGCTGCTGATCAGCCACACGCGCAGACTGCCCAAGCGTTTGAAGAAGTTGCTCAAGCGCAGACAAGTCGTGGAGCCCATGATCGGGCACATGAAGTCCGACGGGCTGCTGGCCAAGAACTGGCTCAAGGGCGCGAGTGGCGATGCGCTGCACGCGATCCTGTGTGGCGCTGGGCACAACCTGAGGATGATCCTGGCGCACCTGCGGGTGCTTTATTGCGCCCTGTTGGGGCTGATCGCGACGGCGGCCACGCTGGCCCTGCGTAAGGCCGCCCCAATATCAGCACCCAAAGCCTTCATCGCACGGCGCGCCGTGCTGGCTCAGGGCTGAAAACGAGTTGTTCAGGGCCGACTAATGAGGTGCAAGATCTTGAAGCGACTGAAGTGCGGAAATTATGTTGGTTTGGAAATCGTGCGAAAACGGCGTGTTGGGAATGAGGGCAATCTCGTTCCGTGCGTGACTAAGATAAATCTTGTTGAGAACCAATGGGTCCCAATAGGGATGTTTTAGGCAAATTTCAAGGGGAATCCGGAGCGCCCTGAGACCGGCCTGAACCTGTTCTAGCTCCCGCAATGAAAGGGCTATCCCTACTGCAGCTAAGCGTTGCTGAGCTAGATCTCCGTGGCGAAGCAATGTCTGACGAATCCGCGTGATCAAATCTTGATTGCTCTCAAGGTGAGAGATGTCGGCGTTGTTTCGCAGGCCTTCAATTATCTGAGACCGTCCACTCTCAAAGCGCTCTTTGAATCCGAACTCGACATCCTTCTCCGGGAACGAGAGATCCAATTCCTCTTGTTCAAATGCGGTCTCATCTAATACAATCGCCCTGCCCACGAAATCTTTAAGCAGACGCCCGGCTCGACCTCGTAGATTGCCGAACTCGTATGGTGTCAGGCTCTTGCTATGTGCGCTCTTCTTTGTGAATAGGTTCGGATTCCTGGCAATTAAATTCTTTGCAGGAAGGTTTATTCCTTGCATCAGGGTGGTTGTGCAAACCATCAGTTTAACTGCGCGATCAGAAAAAGCCCTTTCAACGGCAACCCTAATGTGCATTGGCATTTTGCCGTGATGGTACGCCACGCCGAATTCTAACGAAGCGCACAATCCGTAGTCCGGATGCACGGTATCGGCGGCATATTTGCTTAGCTCATGCAGAATGCCGGCCTCTGCTCTCTTTTTCCTGCGACCAGCGAGATTTATGGCTGCACTCGTTGCTTCATTCGAAGTTGGCGAAAATACGAGTGTGCCATCTTGAGGATCAAGCTTGGCGATCAGCCAATGCAGGAATTCATAAAATTCATCGGAATACATCTTCTTCCCGAAGAGCGCCTTCCGGGATTCTTCCTTCAGTGAAACCTCAATCTCTCGTGTGGTGGAATCAAAGGGGTTGTATTGCCTCAGGTAAGTTTTCTTGTTGGTATGTGTAAATGAATAGGTGACATTTACTACTGGCGGCAGATCCTGCGAGATCGTTTCAGCTTCTGCACGAAAGAATCCGGCACTGATGTCCTTCAGATTGTTTAGGCGAGGGCCACTGATCACGGTTCGAGCCGGCCGCCTCTCCAAGATCAACGTCATCACCACATCAAGCAGAGTCTGAGCGCGTTCATCATCGCTATCAACAGATGCCCGCTCAATGTTTTGTACTTCGTCAACTATGACTAGGGACAGCCGACGCAGCGCCTTTTTGTCAGAGAGGGCAGAGTGGGCCCGCTCTTGGGTCAGAACGAATACGCAATTTATATCTGTGTCATGCTCATTGGTAAAGGATGGCCGTACAGCTATGTGATTTAAATTCTGCTCTGACAAGCAGGCTCTGAAATCATTGCACACTTGTTGGATGAGGCTAAGCGTAGGGACTATATATAGAACACTCCCCTGTTCCTTTGCCAGAATGTCTACTGCCTTATGCAATAGAACAAATGACTTCCCCGCTGAAGTTGGTGCTGAAATGCCGAGATTTCCTGAGCTTTGCAAAGCCATCCAGACTTTGTGCTGAAATTCTGACAAAACTACATGGTCACCATTTGGCATTCGCACCTCGAAGGCGATGGTGCGGGCCGTTGCGGCAACTTGCTGAAGCAGACTACCCCAGCCATCAAAAATGCCTTCAGAGAACTTGCTGTCGAGCATCTGCATCGACGGTGCTAAGCCTATCCGGCTTAAAAGATTCATGGCAAATGGGGGAAGTCCGTCCCATTCGTCGTCACGATGTTCCCAAAGAAGCCCACAGACTACCAAGCATAAGATGTGATCTTTGCTTGATACTGATCGGGATAATCTCTCGGAGTGATTGAGAAGTTGTGACGCAAGTTTCGAAGGCAGCGGATCTGGCTGTGATTTCAAGCCGAGTCGAGCCGCAAACGCTTGCAAATCATATTGAAGCAGCGCTTCGAACGCCTTTGAGAGGTCGCCGTCCATCATCCCCCCAATTCTTCACTGAATTCTTCGATTAACTTGGTCATTTCCTGAATTGGAAATATTATGTAGTTTAGTCGTGGAATTACATCGGCATCTACGCCGGCTAAGACGGTTTCCATCTTGATGGCCTTGGTCTCCGTCTTGAGAAAATCGATGATTGACTTGATGCGATCGTTTCTGCTTCGGCCAACCGGAACATGGTCTTGGTTGTAGCAGACGATGCAAACGAGGTGTACTTCTGCATCAACTTCTTTGCCGGCGAGGAAGTCTCTCGCCAGTGCTTCCAATTCAGGAGGGATGAAGTCCTCAAACGTGTACAAATCCAATTCATTTGCATAGTTGGAATAGTGTTTGTGAACGACATCTTGCACAGCGTCCTTGAGCGCGCTGTGAAGCGAGCCGGAAACCCTGTTATAGGTCTTTGCTTCCCCAATATAGAGAAGATACTTTCCAGGATTTCCTGCTATGTGGATCGCGTCGGCACCATTCCTCTCCATGTTTGGATTGGTGGTTATTGATGCCTTCCTTACTAACGGGGCCGCTCGAAACCGATGCTGTAATAGAATGCTTAGAATCAGTTCAGCGAGTTGACCTTGAACATGCTTGGGCCTGAACTTCTTGCGGGCTCGGACAAACAATGCACGGTGAGCGGAGGCGTCAGTGCGACCTTCTCCACGCAACGCCTCGATGAGCTCAATCTGCTTCTGAGGTGAATAGACATAAGGAACCAGCATACTCACAAGCTCGCGGACAAAGTCGGCGCGCATCTGTTGAATATCGCGGAAATTTATGAATGTCGCGAGATGCTGTTTCTGGGGTTCAAGATCGAAATGATCTTCAACGAGATGGACAGTCCTAAAAAATGCATCAGCCGTTGATAGCAGCTTTTCTATATCCATTGAGCGCCTTGTGGATATTCGTTGCTTAGTGCGACATATGCATAAGACACTACTTCTTTTCGATCAAATGTAGCTCTACGCTGTAGTTGGGGATATGAAGGCGGCTTACTACCGCTCTAAGGGCCACTTTGCTAAAAAATGGAATGTCCAACTTCCCACTACCAAAGTAGGCGCGCCGCATGACACCGAAAATTATCGGAAAATCTGTGGCGTTTGGACGCGTAGTAGCTGCTGGCAACAGCGGTAAAAATCCGGTCCGGCCATATTTACTTTGCCGTGCCTTGACTTCCTCTCTAAGTGTCCTCCTAAAACCGTCATCCTGAATGAAGCTCTCCGCAGAAACCAGGGCTTGATTCCATAGGTGGCTCAGCGAGTCAGAGCCATGCCCATCTTTTAAATGAATGAACTGCCGCGATTTTGAAAAGAAATCGCATGCCTCCAATTCGCGCTTGGCGCCCTTTGGCGCTGAATGGGTTTGGTCGAGGCAAAGCAAAGCTGGATCTTTAGAAAGCTCCGCGATCAGTTCTTTCTCATTCTTGCATGTCGTTGATGCGAGGAAACTAGTGGGCGCTAAAATCCGCTGATAGAAGTTCTCAATATCGTTAAAGTATCCATCGCTAATGCGATACCACTGGCTGTCGTAGAGAACGTAGGTCTTGCTGCGATGATTGACGTGATATACCAAGCAGCTATAGATTTTTCTTTTGTGGGGCTTGTCCCCCTCGCCATCTGTGACAACCCTAATCTCATGGCTGGAGCGAAGCGTGTGTATATCAAGCTTCGAAAAGTCGCCCTGCTGTAGTTCTTTCACGTAGTCATCGATTGCGACTTCTGGATAGGCGTCCTTGGGGCCGGAGTGCAAGCATGCACCGTAGTAACTTATTTGAAAGGAGCTTTCAGGAGTTAATATTTCTGGAATGCAGATATGGAGATCAGATGCCGACCCGGCGACCAATGAACTGAGCTCCTTAAACGCAAGATTATCCAGTTCATCTATTCGTGACGAATCCTCTTCCGGTTCTATGTGGTCGATAAATCCAAAATCTTTCTTGTACGTGTTTTCTTGGTAGAGCTTCAATGCCCTTGCACAAAACGCTGGCAGGTCTTGCGGAAATACCTTGATTCGCACGTGTAGTGCATCTTTGCCTGCCGCTGCTTTCGCAAAGGTTAGGTCGTCGGGAAGGCCTGATGCAAGCCGAAGAAGCTCTCGGTTTGAATCGACTCCGAACTCCTTGAGATCACTAACGCGACTTGCCTGCACACGCTTTTGAAATAGTGTTGCGTCCAGAGTGGCGCTATCTAGTGTGCGTAGTTGATTTCTTGAGACACTATTAAGTACAACCTTCAGACCGAATCGACGCTCGATTCTGTCGCTGTCCAGGGCATGGTGCCCTTGGCCAAAGCAAATGGCAAAAAGTCGAGGCTTCGAACCAGTGTTTTCAACGAATAGCACTGCTGAGCAGCTTTGATTGCTAAGCTTATTTTTGATCGACGGTGCTGCTGAATGGAGAAATTTGGCCCAGTCGGGTGTTTCTGCGTCCCGTTGTCCAATGTAGAGAGTTCCGATCGAGGAAGGCTCTTGTGCTAAGCCGTGATCGGGCTTCAGTGCCGAGGTGGTTGTTGTTCCTCGCTTTAGAAGCCGAATTGATACCTCAATAGTTTGAGGCTTTGGAGTTCCAGTAGACATCTGTGCTCTGTATTGGAAAATCTAATTCTTGGGTGTTATTTTTTATAACCCAAGCCTCCTGCCGCTCTTGCCTAAGGTACCAAGACGCAGCCTGTGCTCAAATATGCCATTTCATGTATCAAGTTGCAACGCCGCAAGGGCAGGTTTTGGCGCTACTCTCACGGTGGCAGATCCTTATGTCTGCATAAGCGTGGACTGAATTCGGTGGCGGGCCACTGTGCAACTGCAAAAAAATCCTCGCCCGCTTTCACGGATGAGGCTCGATCAGTTGCTGCCTGGCTGCGGAGTCGCGGGGGGGGGGGGCTGCTATTGCGTGAGGTGTGGCAGGTCAACAGGCGAGACAACGTAGGTAATGCCGTTGTTGCTCTGCTTGATGACGAAGCCGAAGTCGAACTAACTTTCAGCCGGCACCCAGAAGACGACCGGCGCAGTCCGGAAGTCGCCGTCACATCCAGCATCATGCGCGGCGTGTTGGGCGGTTTGCCAAGCACGTTCAAATGTGGATAGGTCGAAAGTATGCAACTCGGCCTCGCCGGATGAGCGCTCGGCTGTCAGCTCCGCTTTGATTTGATCGACTGTCTTCAGGCGCTCCCAGCGCAGGTCGATGGGGCCGGTCTCATGCACGTTCCACTGCATAGTTGTTCACCTCTTTACTCCGAGCATACCGGCCGGAACAGCCTCCACAATCGCCGCATCATGACGAGCGCCCCCTCCATTTCCCATGGCCCGACGCGAAGTCGGCAGCACCGAGGCGCTGCAGGTGATCAGAAGCTGTTTGCTCAGGAGTTCATTGCCGCGCGCATGGCGGGCTGCAAGAAGGGCATCGATATCTGCCTTGCGGGTGCCCCCCCGCGTCACAATACTTGTCGCCCCAATAGAACCGAGGAACCCGGGGGCGCAGTGAGAACGAGTTGGCAAGGTACGGACAAGCATTCAAGGACAGAGCGATAGCACGCATGCTGCCGCCGGAGAGCGCATCGCCCGAGTTGGTGTCGCGTGAGATTGGGATTGGCGTGGACACGCTGGAGCGCTGGCGTGCCGAGTCGTTGACCAAGCCGTTGGATCGGCGCGAGTGGACGGCTGCCGCGCGACTGGAAGCTGTGATTGCGACCGCGGCGATGGACGAGGCCACGCGCAGTGCCTGGTGCCGGGAGAACGGCGTGTATCCGCAGCAACTGCTGGACTGGCGCGCGAGTGCCATGCAGGCATTGGCGGCACCGGAAGAGGCCCGCGCGAGCCCATCGCAGACCCGGGAGGACCGCAAGCGCATCAAAGAGCTTGAGCGCGAAGTGCGGCGCAAGGACAAGGCCCTGGCGGAGACGGCAGCGCTGCTGGTGCTGTCAAAAAAATGCGAGGCGATCTTCAGAAGGAACATGGAGGGCGAGGACGAATGATCGTCCTTGAAGATCGCCAAGAGCACGCCCGAGACATCCAGGCGGCCCGCGAAGCCGGAGCCCGCTTGCACCAGGCCTGCGCGGTGGCGGGCATCACCGCACGCACCCTGCAGCGCTGGAATGCTGGCCAAGGCCTTGAATCGGGCGATGGCAGGCCTGGGGCCGTGCGGCCGACGCCCTCCCATGCGCTGACCGAATCCGAGCGCGCAGAGGTGCTGCGCGTGGCCAACGAGCCGCGCTTCGCCGATATGCCGCCGGCGCGCATCGTGCCGATGTTGGCCGACGAGGGCGTGTACATCGCCAGCGAGTCCACCTTCGCTCGCGTGCTGCGCGCCCAGGGCCAGATGCACCACCGTGGTCGCGCCAAGGCGCCTCGGCAGCTGTGGTGCTGGGACATGACGTTCCTACCCACGCAAGTTGCCGGGCGTTGGTTCTTCCTGTACCTGATCCTGGACGTCTACAGCCGCAAGATCGTGGGCTTCGAGGTGCATGAGGACGACGACAGTGATCACGCCGCCCGGCTCGTGCAGCGCACGGCGCTGTCGGAGGGCATCCATGCCCTGCCACGCGAGCAGCGGCCCGTGCTGCACGGCGACAACGGCGCCACGCTCAAGGCCACGACGGTGCTGGCGATGCTGTGGTGGCTGGGCGTGAAGCCCTCGTACTCGCGCCCTCGCGTGAGTGACGACAACGCCTTCGTGGAATCGCTTTTCCGCACGGCCAAGTACCGGCCGGAGTTCCCGGACAAGGGCTTCGCTGACCTCGGTGGCGCGCGCGAATGGGCGTGCAAGTTCGCGCATTGGTACAACCACGATCACCGCCACAGCGGCATTCGCTACGTGAGCCCGGCGCAGCGGCACGACGGCGCGGATGTCGCGATCCTGGCGGCCCGGCACGACGTGTATCTCACGGCCCGGCAGCGCAACCCGGCGCGCTGGTCACGCCATACGCGGGATTGGTCGCACGTCACGACCGTCACGCTCAACCCGGAGCGCGAATCGGTCGTCACCGCAGCCTCGCGTTGCCGAAATACTCAGCCATTGGCTGCATAAATGAGGCGACAGGTAGCTTGACGCGCACCGGTGCTGCGGCTGACATCCGTGTCGGGCGGCAAGAAAAAAGCCCCATCCGCTTACGCGAATGAGGCTTCGATTTTGGCTCCCCGACCTGGGCTCGAACCAGGGACCTACGGATTAACAGTCCGGCGCTCTACCGACTGAGCTATCGGGGAAAAGTCTTTTCAGATCCTATCGACCTGATTCTGGTGCCGCTGCCTTCGGTCGGGCATCGGCTTTAAATGAAACGAAGGTCCGAAGACCTTCGTTTACTTCATTGGGCTCCCTCTGGCTCCCCGACCTGGGCTCGAACCAGGGACCTACGGATTAACAGTCCGGCGCTCTACCGACTGAGCTATCGGGGAAGGGAGACCAAGAGTATACACAGAAATTTCAGCGCATCACAAGACCCACTCCACAGACGCACGCCATGTGCGCGGAGCGAGCGGATACAAATACACGTGCTGATATTGGTAGGGCGACTCTCGCCACGCGCGGCGGTCCGTGACGTTGTCCACACCCACGCGCCACACCAGCGTCTGGCGGCCGATGGCCTGCTCATAACGGGCGCCCAGATCCAGCCGCGTCCAGCTCGGGATGCTCAGGCTGTTGTCCGGCAGCACCATGCGGCGGCCCTCATAAATCACACCCGCCTGCAGTTCCAGCCCCGGGATCCACACCCGCTGGCGGCCCAGCAGCTTGGCCGTGGTTTCCGGCACGTTCACCGGCTTCAGCCCATTCAGGCTGGTGTCGCTGCTGCCATTGCGCCTGGCATGCAGCTTCATCGCGCTGGCCTGCAGCCCGCCGTCCTGCCACTTGAAGTCCGCCTGAGCCTCCAGCCCGCGATGATCCTGTGTGCCATCCAGCCGGCGCAGCAATTGCCCAGCCGTGCCAACCTCCACATCCCGGGTCGTGGGTTTGCTGATGTCGAAGTAATTGACCGACCAATCCACCGACCGGTGGCCCGCCTTCAGGCCCACTTCCCACTGGTGGCTGCGCATCGCAGGCAAGGACTGGCCCTGGTTTGCATAATCCGTGCGGTTGGGTACCACGTCCGATTCCACGCCTTCGCCCCAGCTGGCATAGGCCATCAGCTCCGGATCCATGGCGTAACTCAAGCCCAGCCAAGGGGTGGTGACGGACTGGCGGTAGTGGGTGCGCGCTTCTTCACCTGGCGCCACGTTGACCTGGAAGCTGCCACGGTTCAATCGGGTGTGGCGCACCCCCAGCCAGCCCTGCCACCGGGGGCTCAACTGGATGGCATCGCGCAGATACAACTCAGTGTTGTGCTCATCCCGATCGGTATTGGATCCGGTCAGGCTGGGGTCGGCCACCGTCGGCAGGGAGCCGGTGATGTCGCCCGTACCAGCGTAGTTATAAGCCTGCCCCTGAAGACGGCTGTAGAAGCGGCTGAACAACACGCCCGTCGTCACGTCGTGGCGCATGCCTGCCAGCATCACCCGGCCCTGCGCGGACAGGTCCAGGGCGGTGCTGTTGCGGTGCTCGTTGTCGCTGCGGAAGTCGTACTGGTCAAAGGTGCCGTCCGGGCAATAGCTGCTGGCCCAGTAGGTGCCGTCCGCCCCGGTGCAGCCGAATGGGTAGGCCAGGCGGTCATCGTTGACCAGCCGCTGAATGGCGCCATGCGCCTGCAATTTCCAGTCGGCATTCAGCTGATGCTGCACCCGCAGGGAGGCGGTGCGGCCCTCAAAGACAACCGGCTGGCTCCAGGATTGGTTGTTCAGATTTGTGCGCGGATCAATGCTGTGCGCATCGGGCAAGGTGGTGCCCAGCAGACTGAAAGCTGCCTGGGACGGTTGGCTCTGGCGGCTCAACTCCACTTCCGCCTCGATGGTCGTGGCCGATGTCAGGCGCCAGTCGCCGGCCACCGCCATCAACCACCGGTCGCCCTTGGCGCTGCGCACTTCAGGGTCCAGGTGGGCGGCCGCCAGATTCACACGCAGGCCGAAGGCGTTGTTATTGCCGTAGCTGTCCGCAAACCGGCGGCTCCAGTCCAGGGCACCTTCCACCGTGCCACGCTCGCTCACCCCCAAGGTGACGCTGGTGAGTTCCACCGTGGGCCGCTTCACCACCAGGTTCACCAGGCCCCCGGGGGCGCTGGTGCCGGCCTGGATGCCGCTGGTGCCTTTGAGCACTTCCAGGCTGCTCTTGTTGGCCAGGGGCAGGGCTGTTTCCGCATTGATCGGCAGCCCGTCGCGGCGATAGTTGAAGCGGTTGTCCAGGTCGTAACCGCGGATCTTCAGGTAAGAGACATAACCCTCGGAGTTGTAGCTGTCACCCACGCTGGCATCCATCGAGGCCAGGCCAGCCAGGGAATGCAGGCCTCGGTCGGCCAGTTGGTCGCTGGTGATCACGCTGGCCTGCAGCGGCAGCTTGGCGACCGGGGTGTCACCAAACCCGCCCACCGATAGGGCCGCTTGGGCGTTGCTGCCGCGCACGGTGACCTGGGGCAGGGCGGTGTTCGGTTCGGCAGCGCCGGGACTGGTGGCAGTTGTTGCGGGCGCCGAGGTGGCCGAGGTGGCGGCGGGTGTCGCGGACTTCTCAGCGGCCACCTGCGCCCAGGCGTTGGCGCACAGGCCACCAGCCAGCAGGGCCGCACACAGAGAGTTCAGCCGGGGCGTGGCGGCTGCGGGCGAAATCGAGGGAAATGGAGATGCCATCGTGAGGACACATTCGATGGCAGGTGGGCAGACCGCGCGCGTCCCGGAGGCGCCTTCAAGGCCGCCGTGGGCTGAGGGGCCCGAGGACACGAAAGACCCGAAGGTCGGTTGGCTTGCTTCCCTGCGCGAGGATTAACTCGGACTGCGGATCTCTCCGCAGCCTGGCGGCCGAAGCCACCAATCAGGTTCAAAGGGACTTTCTCAGCCGACCCGGTCTCCCGGGTCAGCACCCCTAGCGAACGTCGGTGGGATCACCACCGACCGGGCGGATTCTAGCGTGGTGGTCCCAGCAGGCATTCCTGAAGCCCGAAATCCGCAGAATGCCGATGGCGCCGACGGTGCGGGGCCATGGACACTGCCCGACCTGTTGGGGTGAGCACGTGGCTTTTGTCCGCTGGAGGATCGCGGCGACGCAGGCCACCCAATCGACCCCACGCAGGCCATGCAAGACGGAGGTGTTGTCACGATGAGGTCGCCCCTGCCAAACACCAAGTCGATCGGCGAGCCGAAGTCCGAGGGCGCGGCCGCAACCCAAGAGGCTGGGTCCGTAGGAGGGCGGGTTGAAAGCGTTTGGCAACGCTGCCTGGAGCTCAGCCCCCGACTTGCCGCGCAGCGGCGGCAGATTGAAGCCACCTTTGGCTTCTCGCACCAGCCAGAAGCGGCATTGTTGCCGCTTGCCGAATCCCCCGGGCCTCTGTCCGCCCAAGGCTACGCTGGCGGGGCGTCCGTTGAGCCCGGCCGCGTTGCACAGAGGGTGAAAGCTCCCTCGCAACGAGGAGATCCACCGCCAGTGCAACGGGTTTTCGAATACCAGACACCGATCTCAGAGCACCACCATGTCTGGATCGATAAAGACACCAATGAGCATTACCGACTTATTCGTGGGCAGTCGTCTGATGGCCGCCCGTGGTGCTGTGTCGAGCGCCTGGACGGATTCAGGCTGATCATCCGTCAAGGCTCAAACGGCCAATGGAACCACGATCCCCTCGATGATGAGGAGGAGTTCACCCGATTGAACCCCGGCAGCTATGCGCCTCCGGAACTCGAGCACGAACCGATGCTGATCACTTCCGAAGGGTTTGATCTGATGGTGGATGAGGAAGAGCCGATCAAGGAGCTCAAGTTCTCCAAGGGTGAGGTCACTGAGCCGAGCTACCAGAATCAAGCGTCGAGTCAAATCAAAAATTTCCATTCGACGCGCATTCACAACCCGCTGGTGTCGCACTTTTATCTGGTGCCGATCAAACAGGGAAGCTTTGCCGAGCAGTCCTATCGCTACCGACCTGACGCTGTCGGCATCAGAGATGCCCAGATGGGCAACGAAGACCGGACGCAGGTCGGCACGCATCTCGAACCCACCAAACGTGGATCGGCAACGCCGCAGGGGCGCCATATCGTCCCGTGGATGCTGGTGCGCCGATCCATCGAAGCACTTCGAGGGCACACGGTCGCGTCAGCGCTGAGCCACCTGAAGTCGGAAATCAACACCCTTCTTCCGCTCCTGAGCAAGGTGAAGGAGGTGCCGTTTCTACTCAAACGGATGGGCTCGCCGTCCGCGGTGGACGCATTCACCACGGCAGAGCTTCCGATGGACGTTTGGCAGGGCGTGCTTTCTGAACTGGTGAGCGTCTACATCCAGCTCTACCATCTGAGTGAAGGTGCGCTCTTCAAAGGAAAATCGGAAAACCGAGATGAGGGAGGCGCTGCAGAAGAGTTCACGTTTGCAGAGGAGCAAATGGAGACCGAAGGGAAGACGAGCGTCCCACTGGATTCGCTGAGAAGCAATGCGGAGAAACTGATCGACGCCCCGCTGGGGACGCTGCCACCAAAAACGCTTGCATATGCAGTGCGACATTGGGTGTCCATGTTGACGATCACCTGGCCGAGGCTGATGAAGGCTCACGGACAGTACATCATCGGCGGCCTGCTCGGTCAGTCATGCGCTTCATCCGAATTTCTCCCTAAGGGTGGAACCATGGCTGAGTTGCTCACGGCCGCTGGATACCCCCTTTCCGATGGGACGAAATTCGCCTCCCCTTTGAAAATCAAGGGCGAGCAGCCGGACACCGCCATTGACTTGGGTGCTCTGCGGTCCGAGTTCGTTTCGAATGTCACGGTCTACTCAACCAGCCAAGGCCAGCCGACGGACTATGTTTCGTCGCCGGGCGAATCATCGGTCACGCTCAAGGAGTTGAGTTTCGCAGTCACCCAAGTGGGTGTCAGTCGCGTGGACGTGTCGGACCGCGACCGTCCCCCGACGCAATTCCTGAACGAGGGACAGAAGTCGCACACAGTGGCCTGGACGCTTTTCCGCGCGAGCCTGATGTCCTATGCAGGCAGGCCTTTGAGCGAACTGCTGGACGACCTGGAAGTTCGCCTCACCCAGTTGAAAAAGGAAGTAAAGCTTTCTGACGCCATCAGAGTCGCTGACCATGCGATGGATCAGTTGACGGGCCGCAATGCCCTTCGGCTGACGATTTTTGACTGGCATGCGTACGCCAGCCAATTGGTGAAGCACTATGTGCACGTCCACCAAGCAGCCCCTTCCACCTCCTATGCCGACCCTCGTGCCCTCGGTCGAGCGCTACCGAATGCCGAGGGGTCCCATATGCACGTGCTTCGAATCAACGAGCATCAGCTCATGGAGACCGGCAAACTTGTCAGTGGAAGGGAGCGAGTGATTGAGGCGGCACTGGCGCTATTCGATATCTGCATCCCCAAGAAGCCGCTTGCCGAAAAAGATCTCGAGAAGACCTTCATGTACGCATACGATATTTGGAAGGAGCTACTGTCTCTCGCCTTCCCGACCGTCATGAAGGCGGGTTGGACGACGATCTTCGAAGCGGTGAAGGAGATGGACGTCGGCCACGTCGGCAAGGACGTGATTGAGATGTATCGGAATCAGGAAACGGGTTATGGCATCAGCCACCGTCTGGGGGACATCCTGAAACGCCATGGCCGGGATAATTGATCTCTCGCATGCTGCGGCACACGATGGAGATCCAGGCGCCTCGTGGCACCTCGCGAAACCTCGCGAAACCTCGTTTAGGGCTGTGACTCCAGC
The DNA here is from genome assembly GCF_026625885.1 of Roseateles sp. SL47. Lineage (NCBI taxonomy): Bacteria > Pseudomonadati > Pseudomonadota > Betaproteobacteria > Burkholderiales > Sphaerotilaceae > Roseateles > Roseateles sp. SL47. The sequence continues at coordinate 2,439,136 of NZ_CP113068.1, forward strand.
GTGATTTCCCCGCGCAGATCGCTCACCATCTGCACCTTGATCTCCGCCGGCGCCAGGCCCTGGGCCCGCAAATAGATCAGCTTGGCCAACGAGGCTTCAGGCGTCATGTCATAGGCTGAAATGGCCCCAGCCTTGGCCAGTCCTTCTCCGGTGGCGTAAGCGTCGATGCTCACCGTTCCGGCAAGCACCTGGGTGTTGTCCATCAGCACCACGCCGCCGGCATTGGCCCTGGACAGCGCCCCCAAAAACGCTGGATTGGATGGCCCATTGCCCGCACCGAAGGCGAGCAGAACCAGGCCGCTGACGGGGGGGCGGGTGCCGTTCACAATCGCTTCGACCGTACTGGCATTGATGCCGGGGTACAGACTCATGATGGGCACCGAAAATTCGGTCACTGCCGCAGAGAAGCGTTGGAGCTGTTCCTTCAGGGCCTGGAGGCGGCCAGGCGATGACAGGGCCTGGGCCGCTGGAGGCGGAGGCAATGCCAGTGCAGTCTGTACGGTCAACTGCGTGCCCAGCGCCGCCAGAGCTGGAAAGTTGGGCGAGTCAAATGCATGCACGGCATTGGCATTGACCTTCACCGCGCGGTTGCCCCGGAACAGCAGGAAGTCGAAGTACAGCGTCACTTCAGGAATACCAGTCTTCGCCGCCATCACCAGGGCGCCGGAAAGATTGGCCAGGGCGTCGTTCACCGTGTAGGACAGCGGTAGTTGCGAGCCGGTAATGACCACCGTCTTGTCCAGCCCTTGAAACAGGAAGGAGAGGGCGGATGCGGTGTAACCCATGGTGTCGGTGCCATGAAGCACCACGAATCCGTCGTAGTCGGCATAGACGCCAGCCAGCTGCTGCGCAATGGCCACCCAGTCGCTGGGTGTCATGTTGGAACTGTCCAGCGGCTGGGGCGTGCCGTCGATCACATATCGGATCTGCTCCCCCTGCACCAGTCCATCGCTCAGGCCTGGCATCTGGTTCACCAGGGCTCTGAATTGCGCCGTGGACATTGGCGCCAATGGATCCCCGGCGGAACCAATGGTGCCGCCGGTATAAAGCACGTAGATGGATTTCATCCCGACTCCTGTTGAGCGCTCAGATCACGGTCTCGATGCCGTGAAAGTTCTCGTAGAAAGATACTTCAAACGTCTCGCCAGCGGCCGGTTTGAACTCTTGTTCCAGCCAGGACTGCAGGCGCTCAGCCTGGGACGTTGACCCTTCCCAGCGCAGACGCGTGATTCGCTGATGGCGTTTGGGCTTGACGATGAACGTCAGGCTGCGATGGCCCCGGCGGACCCCGATCGTGACGGCTTCGGCGCGGTTGCCCACCCAGTTCAGTGCGGCAGGACTGAAGTTGAAACCATTGATCGTCGTGATGACGTCATCCGGCGCCAGTCCACTGTGTCCGGCGGGGCTGTTGTCCAGCACGTTGTAAATGGTTGGTGCGCCGTCATTGAGGAACATCAAACCCAGTTGGTATCCTTCTTCCAGCACGGGTTGAAAGCCCAATTGCTGCAGCAAGCGATCCGTGGTGAGCCCGCCGGGTAAACGTACCGTGGCGTCCAGCATGTCGCCGATGGCCGGCTGCAACTGCCGAAAATAGGCAATCGCCTCCTGGGTGCTGTAACCCTTGCCGCTGGGGCCGCCCTCAACATATTCCTCGTAGAAGCCTCGGAAGGCCTTGTCCAAGGTGCGAGCAGGTGATTCCAAGCGCAGCATTGCATCCACACCAAAAGCGATGAGCATGCCCTTGTCGTAGTAATCGATGCAATTGCAGGCACGGCCCGCATACTTGGGCGAATGATTCAGGTAGGTGGCCAGCGAGGAGTCGGCAGCGCTGACCCGCTGATAGGCCGGCGTTACCTCCAGGTGCTGCAGGTAGCCCACCAGATTGCTGAAGAACTGGGCTGGCGTGTAGACACCGGCCCGCGTGCAGGACAGAAACTCGTAATAACGGGTGAAACCTTCGGCCATCCACAGACCCTCTGTGAAACTGCCGCTGTCTAGTTGTTCAGCCACCTCCTTCAAGGGCGCAGGCCGAAGCCGACGCACATTCCAGGCATGGAACAGCTCGTGAGCGCAGACACGCACCCCAATGGCCCGCTGGTCTGGATCGGTGAAGACGTCCGGGCCCAAGCCGCACATGGTGCTGGTCAGATGCTCGAGGCCCCAGGAAGACTGCGGATTCAAGCTGAGCACAAAGGTGTAGTCGTCAAACGGAAAACTGCCGAACTGCTGCCGAAAGCCGGCGGCCACCTTGCAGACCTGGTCGACAAAACCCTGGACTTCCGCGTCAAAGCCAACCCCTCGGTCCACGAACGCAAAGAAGATGGGGGTCCCTTCCACCTCCCGGCGGATTAAGTCGTAGTGACCCATCACCACCGGGGTGTCCAGCAGCACTTCGTAGCTGGGATAACGCCATGTCAGGGGACCGATCTTCTGCGCGCCACTGGGATGATGGACCGACCCTCGCCAATCTGGCGGGAGGTCGTAGGTCACCGTGCAAGCACCCAGATACTGGCGGGTGTAGAGATAGCGAGTCCCCAACAACACGGCAAACTGGCTGTCCAGGATGCCGGAGGGCTCGCCGAGATCCGTGGCGTAGGCCCAGGCACGGTAGCTGACGGTCACATCCCCATCGCCGCCTTCGATGCGATAAGCCTGCCAGCCCTCCCGATGGACCGCCAGAGGCCGCCCGTCTTTCCGGCTGACCGCATGCACGTCAAACAGGTCGCGGCCCAACTGCGTAAAGGTGTAGTTGCCTGGCACCCAGCTGGGGGTCTGGAGATGCAGCGTGCCTTGCGCAACGGGGCCGGTCAACTGCAGCGTCACCTGCAGTTCATGCGAAACCGGGTCGACGTGAACCTGATAGCTCACCTCGGACGTCGAGGTCTTGCTCATGGCGGATGCCTCCTCGTCTTGTTGTTACATCACGGTGGGCGGAATGGCTTCAAACATGGTGGCATCGGCGCTGGCCTTGGCAGTAGGCTCGATCTCCAGCGCGGCGCGTATGCCCGATTCGATCGCGCCTTCAATCCACGCATGCCGCAAGGTGGTCCAATCCCCGGCGAAGTGCAGGTTGCCCACCGGGTTTGAGGTGAGTGGCTGAAGTTCGCTCAACTGGCCCGGAGCAAACATGGCGGCTTCGCCCATGGCAAACGGGCTTTCGTCCCAGAAGACGGACGTGCCGCTGATGAAGAGGTCGCGGATGTATTCACCATGCAGGCTGGCCAGGCCATCCAGGGCCCGTTGCACACGCTGTTCATTGGTCAATGAACCCCAGCCGCGCGCTTCGGTTTCCCAGGTGTAGCTGGCCAGGACCACGCCCGCTTTGTCACCGAAACCATGGCTGGGGTAATACACCATGCGATTGGCCAGATCCGTCACTGATCCGCCACCCCAGATGTCATCCCGCGTCTCCCAGAAGCGTTCGCTGAAGGCCAGCAACACCTTGGCGGCCGAGTCGTAATAGAGATTTCGGATCATCAAGCGCTTGTCTTGAGGCAGCATTGGAGAGAAATCAATGGTGCGCATGCAAGGGACGGGCACCGTCAGGATCACCTCGTCCGCCTCGAACTCCGGGATGAATCCGGGGCCTTTCAATTCACCACCGAACTCAACGTCGCCTTTCCAGTTCTTGTCAAAGGCCGAGAACGTCAGCTTGGCTTGCCCGCCATCCGGGGCGTAATCCACCCGGTCAATCCATTGATTGAAGTACACCTTGACGCCAGCGCTCTTCAGGGGATCGAACCAGGCCTTCACCAGGTTGTCGGTGCCGCCGGTGATCTCCCAGTAGGTGTTTCCGGAGTTGATCAAGGAGATCTCGATCAGGTTCTGAACGAAGCTCAAAGCACTCCGACTCTCCAGGTTCTGGAGAACCTCCACATACTCGATGGCGTCACGCGGGAACAACGAGAACTGACGCAGGAACCCCTGCACTGAATAGTTGTCGTAGCGATCAATGGCGATGGGCCAGTTCGCACGTGGATCCTGGTTCACAAAGTCGCGCACCGGCCCGGTGACCGTGTCCAGAAGATCGGCTGCCGTCAGCTTTTGCTGTGCTTCTGGAAGCGTGGAGATGTCATACCGCAGGCTGTGGGCGGGCAACTCCGCCGACATGTATTCCCAGGTCCGCACCTTGACCCCGTTGACATAGGTCCAGGCGTTGTAGGCCTTGGTGGTCGGTTTGGCCTTGACCGAGTCGCAGATCACCTCGTTCTGATTCTGCGAATTGATGGAGTCCTTCTTCACATCCACCTGGAAGAAGGTGTTCACCGGCACCCGGTATTTGCAGATGTAGGCGCGAAGCATCTCGTGATAAACGAGCGGCAAGCGCATGGCGCCCGCCTCGCCGTACAGATCTTCACGGCCGAAGTATTTGCTGCCGCGGAGGGTGTGAATGCGCCCCCCCACGCGCGTGTTGCCCTCGAAGATCGTCACCTGATGGCCGGCCTCGGCCAACAACTGGGCTGCTACAAAACCCGCCATGCCAGCGCCGACGATGGCCACTTTCTTGGGGTTCTGGGTCTTTGGAAGCCCCTTTCTGATGATCTCCAGGTAGTGTTGCACCACCGGGTCCTCAGACTCCGGTTGCAGGTCATGGAAGTCACTGCTCATCTTTTTAGCTCCAATAAGCGCACGCCGAATCGGCATGGTCGATGGTCAATCCCTACCGCGTGTGGTCCTTACCCCAGCTTCCATCGGGTATTGCTTGGCAGGTCGTTGCAGACATTACGGACCGCCACCAGCGTGAAGGTCGACGGTCGAACGTCAGGGGTGGCGTCGGGCGCGAACGTGCAGCACCCCGGTGCCGGGCTCCCGCTGCAGGGGCCGTTGGGCTGCGCAGGCTGCGGGGGGCCGGCCTTGATCTTCTCCAGCACATCCGCCAGTTCAGCATTGGTGGTGACCTCATAGCCCACGCCGCCAAATCCTTCTGCCAGCTTGACCCACTGCCACAGCGAGGTCTCCGGCACGCGGGTGAATGGTGCGAAAGCGGTCTTCGATTGGGGATTGAAGGCCTGGGCATTGATCAGGAACTGCTCAATGGCAAACACCCCATTCGCCATCACAAAGACCACGTTGTCCAACCCCAGGGCCGCGATGGTGCCGATGGCATTGGAGCTCTGGCTGAAGGCACCGTCGCCGGAAACGCTGATCACCCGACGCCGACTTCCGAGGGCCATTTGGGCCAGCTTCACCCCATAGCTTGCTGCCGGCGAATAGCCGATGGCGCCCCAGGCCAGCTGGGCGATGAAGCCGTTCTGTGGCACCTTGACGTTGTTGAGGTTGTAGAAGGTGAGTCCGGTGTCCGCGAGCAGTACCGGTGCGTCCTGGTTCTCATCATTGCCGAAGCTGGTCAGATAGTTGTGGTGCAGCAAGGACTTGAAGCTGTCCCAGGTGATCTGATCCCGGTATTGCTCCGGCGTGAGCTTGGGAATGCTCCAGATGTCACCGCTCAGTCCGGGGAAGGGCGCATTCGGCAACTGGCCATTCGCAGCCTGCAAGGCGGCCTGCACAGGTGCCAAGGCCGGGAATTGACTCACCAGCGACTGCATGGCGGGGCCGGAGGGTTCGCACACCACTTCCTGCAAGAGACCGACGAACGCCTCCAGCTGGATGTCGCCCCAATAGAGTTCGCCCTGATCCTGAAGCGTCAGACCGGCATTGATTCGGGCCGCCCCCATGCGCACCTCGATGCTGCCTTGAAGGGGCAGCCCAGGCGGTTGCAGAGGATTGAAATCCGCGCTCGCGACGCCGGAGAAATTGAAGTCCGTCTCCTGCACACCCAGGCTCAGGATGACGTCGGCCGCATTGACGAGATCCTGCACATTCTGCTGCGAGTTCCGGCCGTTGTAGGTGCCGCTGAAATAGGGCGTGTCGTATTCGCTCAGAATGCTTTTGCCGAGCAGGCTGGAGAGGAAAGGCGCTTTCAGCACCTTGAGCATTTGCCGGAATCGATCCTGGATCCCGAAGCGCGCCACCTCCACGCCGCCCAGCACCACCAGCCGCTTGGAATCGACCAGGATCGGCAGCACCATGCTCATCGCTTCATCCAGCGAGAGTGTGTTCTGCGGGATCGGCGATTTCTTCAGCTTCGCACGGCCAGAGACGGGGGCGACTGCATAGCCCTCCAGGGTGTTGGCGATTTCGATGTAGACCGGACGCGAGTCGGTAATGCAGGCGGTCAAGGCAGCATCGATCAAGTCTGGCGCGAGGGCCGGATTGTCGATCCGTATGGCCATCCGCGTGATTTGTTCGTAGATGCGCAGGTCGGTCAATGAGCCATCAAACATGTGATGCCACAGCACGCCTTGGTCGCGCTGGGAATTGAACTGCGCCACTGAGGGCGAGCCATTCACCAGCACCAGCGGCACATGCTCCACATAGGCACCTGCAACAGCTTGCACTGCATTGAGCGCTCCCACCCCGTAGGTGGTGGATACGCAGCCCACGGTCTTCCCACCGCCGGCGCGTCCAAATCCGTCTGCCGCATAGGTGGCGCACATTTCATTGTTGGGATGCACACGCACCAGGCCGGCATTGACTTCCGGATCGTCGAGTGTTTCCACCCAATCGCTGATGTAATCGCCGGGGATGGCCATGACGTATCGGACGCCGATCTCGGCAAGGCGCTTGTTGAGGTAGCTCGCGATGGTTTCCGTGGCTGGCCCGGCGGCAGCAGAAGCCCGCAATGGGCGGACCGCAGAGGAGGACTCGGTCCCCGGCGTGCGGAAATGGCGCCGGAACATGGATTGGGTCATGAGGCCGCTTTGAGGCATGGTGACAGCTCCGAGGCAAAGTGGGAGTGCCGTGGCACCTTGCAGGTGGTGCCACGGAACAGAGGGGCGAGGCCGGTCAGATCTGAATCTGGTTCATGACCGGAGCATTCAGATAGGCCGGGGCAGTCCACGGGCTCAAGGCGGCACTGAGGTAGTAGTAACTCAGGCTGTTGGGCGCTGGCTGAGCACCTGTCCATGAGGCCAGCCGCGCACGCTGGTTGTTGGTGATCTGGCTGTTCACCGAGTTCGACCCCGTCCAGATGGCATTCCAGAAGTTCTTCACGGCCTGCTGTTGCGCTGAACCCGCCGCGTAGGGGAACACCTGCAGCATGCCGTTGACGCTGCTGCTGTCTTGCGCGAGCGTGTCTGGCGGAACCACCACGGCGGTGCCGTTCATCACGAAGCTGATCTGGTTCTTGATCAGTGCCAGGCCATCGGCCGACTGGGGATTGGGAAGGGATGCCAGCACCGTTGCCTGCGTCACACTGGCGGCATCCGTCGGAGGCGCCAACTGCATGGCAAACGGGCCATTCGGCGTGAATCCCCAGCCATTGAGCATCGTGTCGTTCACTGCAGTGTGCTGGACGGAGCAGGTAAACAACAGATTGGTCCACGTGCTTTGCAGGGCGCTCAGTGAGGGCGTCCATGTGAAGCGGGTGGCCCCGTCGTGATTAAAAGCCGCCTGCACGGTCTTCATCCAGCCGTTCAGGCCGGCATCCGCAGCGACAGCGGCGTCGTTGGCATAGGTGGCTTGCACAACGTCTGACACAAAGGCGGAAATCGCGTTCCACCACACCAGGCCATCGTCCCGGTAGGGGTAGGTCAGCTGGGCGATCGCACCGGTTTGCAGACCCCGATTGGCCAACTGGGCAGGGAACGCGGCAGCATCGAAGCTGTAGTGGGTGAAAAGGTCACTCACCACTTGGTAAAGACCGATCCGTCCCGTGGGCAGCACGGCATCACAGAAGTTCTGGTTGGGCGCGGCTGCCTTTTGGTAGATGCCACTTTCTCCGCTGCCCGGCGCGCTGATCACCACGTTGTTGATGTCGAAGACCTGGGTCAGGAAGGGCTGAGCCAGCACCAGCATCGGGTGGGTGGGCGAGAGCTGACCCAACTGGATCTGGTTGAGCGCCGCGACACCGAACTGCATGTCGATGGTGTGGGTGTTGAAGAGGTGGGATCCGCTGAACCACCACTGCTGATCGGCGGAAGCCGTCCACAGCTTGGCGAGTAGCCAGGCGTCGCCCTTGGGATCGGCGGGATCACCAGGCGTAAAGATGTAGGACTTGGGGTCGGTCCCCTGGATCTGGATGGCCAACGGACGCAACTGGTTGCTGGAGGTGTCCACCTGGAAGAAGCAGATGGGTGCCGCCAGATATCGCCCCTTCACGACCAACTGCTGTTTCACCGCGTTGCCCAGCACGGGGGTGTAGTCGCACACATACAGCGTGCCGTTGGCCTGAGCTGCCGCCAGCGTGCTGGCCAACGCAGTCAACTGACTGCCGTTCTGCGCACTGTTGACCCATTGGTTGACGGGATAGTTGGCCGCTGTGGCCTGCCGAAGAACATCCGGATTCGCTCCGCCCAGACGCTGCCGGGCGAACTCCTGGTCGTCGTTGATCCAGTAGCCGGTGAGTGCCGTGACCTGATCGGGAGCGAAATCTGCGCTCCACATGCCCTGCGTGTACCACTGCTGGATCAATTGCGCTGTGGTGCTGCCGTTGTAGGTCTGCTTGGGAACGTTCGCGTCGATGTAGGCGTTCTCCGTGTTGACCTGGGCCACGCGCTGGGGGTTGTAGTCCCACCAGACGGAACTCCACAGCCAGGTGGAGGGAACCAGCGACAGGTCGTTCAACCACGGCGGCATGACGCCGTCAAAGCTACCGGCGACCGGATATTGAGTGGTGTCGTAGTTCAGGTCTGTGGAGCTCAGTCCGCTGTAGACATAGTCGACCACGGTGGTGCTGGTTGCGCTGGCGGCCAGTGTCGGATGCGGCACCTGCCCGGCCGTCTGATAGCGGCTGTCTGTGTGGCGGCTGAGTCCTGCCATGTAGCGCTGGATGGGCGCCGGCACGGAAGGGGAAAAGGTGGGCTGCTTGGATGTCATGATGTGTCTCCTTGTTGAATCAACCGTCGCGCGGACCCCATCGGCAGCTGCGACGCGGACGCGGCCCCTCCGTCACCAGGGGGGCGTGGATCCGCTCGCGGCAATGCCACACCAGCGATCGTGCGAGGCGGGCTTAAGCGCAGAGAAACCTGCGTGGGGGTGGAGTCATTGGCTCGGCGTCAGCAGAACGCTGTGCGCCATGTCTTCGATGTCGGCGCGGCCGAAGTAGGGAAGCATCGTCGGCAGGATCAGCCCGCCGCCGAGGGAGGAACGCAGTTGTTCCATCGTGTGGCGGTTCATGCGTCCCTCAAGGATCAGCACCTCCCACACGGTGCGGAAGGCGGAGTCATAGGCGCCCGCGATCCAGTAATGCACCATGTCCAGATGCTCACCGGCAAAGTGGAACAGCCCCTGCGGCTCGCGCGCATCCAGGAACTTCTGCAAGAACTGGCCGGGCGCGAAGAACTCGAAGCCACCCCCCGCCAAAGGGTCCTGGTTCCAGACGATGGACGCACCGTGGCCGAGGTATTCCTGCCGGGCCACCTCGCCATGAAGCCGCACAACATGCTGGAGGCAGGCGTCCAGCATCTGCTGATGCGTCAGATGGGAGAACTTGTCGGCGTCGTTCTGCCAACAGTAGCTGGCCAGAATGTAGGCAGGCCCTGGCTCACCAATTCCGAAAGATGGATACACCACGCTGCGGACCGGCAGGTCGGTGTTGCTCTGCCCGCCAGCCATCCCCTGGCTGTAGGGGCCCGCCTGCTCCCAGAACCTGGAGCGGAAGCCCAGGGACACCTTCACCGCATTGGTCATCTTCAGGAGGCGGATGGCCTCGTATTTGCGCAATGACCAGGACGAGGGGGTCTCAATGAACCTCAGGACCGAGAACGGAACGGTGATGATGACCCGGTCGAATTCGGCCGTCTTGGTGAGGTTGCCCTGTCCCATCCGGTAATGCACGATGGCCCGACCGTCCTTCTCCTCCAGGCGAAACACCGTGGCGCCCATCGTGATGCGCTCCTGTGGAATGCGCTGCTGCATTTCCTGGGCAATGCGGTCGGTGCCGCCATCCATGGCGGACCAATGTTCGGTGTCATCGAAGGAGTAGTTGTCCAGCAGAATTTCCAGGAAGGCAAGGTCGTAGACCCCGCTATAGCTGAGAACGGTCTCCATGTAATCAACGATGCGTACGGGATAGGGGCGGACCCCGTCGCCGACGAGTTGCAGATAGCTTCGGCCAGAGTAGCCGTCGTACTGCAGCAGCTTGGCCCAGGCCTCGTCCACATGCCCGCTGTTGAGCAGATCCATGAAGGGCTGGATGGCCAGGTCCAGCAAGGTCTGTGCGGGCTTGAGCTTGCCGTTGGAGTCCTTGAAGTAATCGAATTCCGGGCCTTCAAAGAGGGAATCGAATCCCAGCAGGCTGTTGTCCAGAGTCGCCTGGTTGCGGGTGACGGGGGGGCGGCCGTTGAAGCAGAGCAGGTTGCCCGCCTGGAGGTCGGTGCTGGCGTCGTAAAGGATGTAGGGAATGCGCTTGATTTCCCTGGCACCTGGAACGTTCGGCGCGGTTTCATTCAGGTAGTCCCAGAATGCAAACAGTCGTGACTGCAGCCAGGACTCGGGGAACCGCATGGCGCCCAACTCGGCGTATTGGTGCGGTTCATTGTTGAAGTAGTGGGTGCGCACTCGCCCGCCAACCCGCTCGCCAGACGCTTCGAAAATCTGGTGCTCGATGCCGAACTGGTCCAAGAGCAGTGCCGCATACATGCCCGCCATGCCGCCGCCGACAATGCCCACTCGAAGTGGCGCTGCTGCGGCGGAAGCCTTGCCCGTGATGGGCGCTGCCGTCGCGGGGGCGGGGTGGCGGAGTTCTTCCTGAGTCTTGAGGTGGGCACCGATCCGCTGCATCAACTTCACGCGTGCATCACTCACCTTCTGGTTTCTCTGGCCACGCTGAACGTGCGCGGCCTTGATCCGATCAGATGACATGACGGTCTCCCTGTTTTCAACTATGAAGCCCGAGGATTGATCTTTTGTGGCTTTGGATGAAGTGTCGGACTTGCGTCAAAAATGTGGCGAGTGGCTATCGTTGAAGTTGATGAAGAGCTGGGAATGCAGTCCTCTCGCTGTAAAAAGCTACAGTCGGTTCAGTGCAAGTTCTTTGTCATTCATCGTGAGGAATTGAAATGGTCCGTCGAGTCAAGCCGTATCTGCTTCACGCCTCCTTCAAGCCAGACGTCGAATTCGATTTCGATTCCTACCCATTCAGCGTTCCAGCCGTCCGTGAATTGGAGAACATCAAATTTCATCCGAATGTCACGTTCTTTGTCGGCGAAAACGGCTCCGGCAAGTCAACCGTGCTGGAGGCCCTGGCCGTGGCCTTGGGTTTCGGGCCGGAGGGAGGGACGAAGAATGTCCGCTTCAGCACCGTGGATTCCGTGTCTCCCCTGCATGACGCGCTGCGGATCGCCAAGGGTGTGCCGCAGCCGAAGGACGGCTACTTTCTCCGTGCTGAAAGCTTCTTCAACGTGGCGTCCTACATGGACAGCACCGGCTACGTGAGCGGCTATGGTGGGTCGCTGCACGAGCGCTCCCATGGGGAAGCCTTCATGGCGGCATTTATCTGCTCGATGAACCGGAGGCGGCACTGTCACCCAACCGGCAACTGGCGGCGCTCAGCGCCATCCACCAGCTGGTGGAGGATCAGTCGCAGTTCATCATTGCCACGCATTCACCGATTCTGCTGTCCTACCCCCATGCCAAGATCATTCAGTTCGACAGTTCCGGTTTGAGTGAGGTGGCTTATGAAGACACGGAACACTACGCCATCACGCAGGACTTCCTGAACAACTATCCGCGCCGCCTGCAGCAACTTCTTGCGGATGAAGACGATGCGTGAGGATCCTTGTCGTCTCCGCATGTGAATCACTGCGGAGACCCATCGTCTGGAATCGCCTTTCGCTTTGGCGGGCACAATCCGGAGAAATTTCCGTTCAGGTGATCGTTGATGGGAGGACGTCTGAATGTTGTTAATCCGTGCAGTGGTCTTGACCGCGCTCGAGACCTTGAATCCGAACCCAAGGGGACGGCAATGACAATCCTGTCGGCGGGGCATTTGAGTTGGGGAAGGCCGACCGTCACCATCGATACGCCAGCTTCGCCGCATACTGTCGGCCATTAAAGCCAAACGGCGAGAAGCTGCTGTAGCGCAGGATGCCCCCCACCGAATTGGCGGCCAGCACCTCGTCGGGGTAGCGATTGTTCAGGTTGTCTACTCCCAGCTGGGCCGTCCAGGGGCCCTGGCTCCATGCCACGGAGGCATCCAGCAGCCAGGCTGCACTGAAGCGCTGGTCATTGACGGCGCTGCTCTGGCGCACTTCATAACTGCCGTAGCGTGTGGCCGCCAATCGCAGGCTCCAGGCGCCCCATTGGTGCTGCGCGGACAGCAGCAGCTTGGAGGACGGCGAACTGATGGTGGCGCGGGCCAACGTCACACGGTCGATCAGCAGGAGGCTGTTCTCGGTCAGCACCGCCGGGTTGTCCGCCACCTGCCGGATGCTGTTCTTGTTGTGGTTGAAGGCCAGGGTGTAGTCGCCACGCCCGCAGGCGCCCCAGTCCTGCCGCAGGCTGCTGACCAGGTCCAGGCCACGGGTGCGGGTGTCCAGCGCATTGGTGAAATAACGCCCCGCGCTCACCAGCACGCCCTGGGCGGCCAACTGATTGCGCAGCGCCGTGGGCAGGCTGAGATTGGCGGACAGCAGAATGCGGTCGTCGATGTCGATCTGATAGAGGTCCAGCGTTGTCTGCCAATCCCGGCTGGCCTGCCATTGCAGACCCAGGCTGGCCTGGCGGGATTTCTCGGCCTTCAGCGGTTTTGCACCCAGGGCCTGCGCGGCGGCGGACGCCACCGGGAAGGTGCCGGCCTCCACCAGCGCGCCGTTGATCAGATTGGTGGAGGTGGTGGCGAAATACTGCTGGGCCAGGGAGGGCGCGCGGAATCCGCTGGACACCGTGCCCCGCACCGACAGGCTGGACGCCACCACATAACGGCCCGACAGCTTCAGGGCGGTGGCCCGGCCGAAGTCGCTGTAGTCCTCCAGGCGCAGGGCCGCCGAGGCACTCAGGTCGCGCGTCAGTTGGCTCTCCAGGCCGCTGTAGATCGACACGTTGTGGCGGCGATGGCTGCCCGCATTGCTCGGCTGGAAGCCCGGAAAGCCGGAGGCGCCGCCGTTGCTGTAGGAATCGGGCTCACCCGCCGTGATGGCGTACCGCTCCTGGCGCAGCTCTGCGCCGAGGGACCAGACCGCCGGGCTGATGCCGCCCCAGTCGATCTCGCGCGACACGTCCGCATTCAGCAGCGTTTGCTGATTGCTGAGGCCGCCGGCATCAAATCGTGTGGGGCTCGCGGCGCCGAGCGAGTAGTTGGCGGTGTTGGCCACGGCCATGTCGAAGTCATTGCGGCCATGGTTGAGGCTCAGGTCCCACTGCCAATCCAGCGCCTGGCCGCGCAGCCCCAGCACCAGGCTGGCATCCCGGCTGCGGCTGTCCTCCAGCGGCAGGAAACCTTCCGGATACAGGCTGTCCACGTTGTTGGCCACGGCGGTGGCACGGGTGCGCCAGAAGGCGGCGCTGAGCGTGTTTCGCTCGCTGTAGCTGGCCACGGTGTAGGCCTGCGCGCCGGCCACGTCGAGCTGGCCGTTGACGATCAACGCCCGTTGCGTGCTGTCCGGGTCGCCCAGGCGGTTGTTGACCAGGCCCTTGCGCGGCTCGGTGGCCGCATCCCGGGTATCCACCCCGGCCCGATTGGTGTGTTGCTGGTGGCGGGTTTCCGCTGCGAGGCGCAGCCAGCCGCCAGTGCCCAGCGCGATGCCCAGGTCGGCGGCAAGGCTGGCCCGTCCGCCGTCGCCTGCATCGGTCTGGCCCAGTTCACCGGCCACACCGCCGCCGGCCGCCCCTTTCTTCAGCACGATGTTGATCACCCCGGCAATCGCGTCGGAGCCATATTGCGCTGCCGCACCATCCCGCAGCACTTCCACCCGTTCAATCGCGGCCATCGGAATGGCATTCAGGTCCACCGGCGCGGACCCTCGCCCCTGGCTGCCATTGATGTTGACCACCGCGCTGCTGTGGCGCCGCTTGCCGTCGATCAACACCAGGGTCTGATCGGGAGACAGTCCACGCAACTGGGCCGGACGCACCGCGTCGGACGCATCGGTGAGCGAGGGCCGTGGGAAGTTGAGTGAGGGCAGCCATTGAGCCAGCGCGGTGGCGAGTTCCGTGCTGCCGCTGCGCTGGAGCTGGGCGGCACTGATGACATCCACCGGTGATTCCGATTGCGCCAGGCTGCGATCCGTGCGGCGGGTGCCGGTGACCACCACCTGTTGGAGTTGGGTGGATGTGGTGGATGTGGTGGTGGAAGGGGAGGTCGGGGATGTCTGTCCCAGTGCAGGCAGGGCCAGCGGTGCCAGGGCAGCACCGGCCAATGTCAGGACGGCGGGCTTGAACGGAGTCGGAAGCATGGGTGGGTAGCGTGATGCAGTTCAAAGCGATGAGCGTGCCCTCAGCTTCACGTGCCGGCAATGAAGCAAACTGAGGAAGTTCATAACCTGGATGAACGATTGTTAGCCCCAAGAGAACGACAGCTTTGCGAAGTGAGCGGAGAATCCCAGGCTGGTCTTTCCACCCCGCTGCCGCGGCAGACGGCTGAAGCCCCACGTCGGGTCCTGGAGTGCCTATGCAAAAACCTCTTGTGAATCTCGCGGACCTTGAGTTCACCGACATGGAAGAGAGCGGCTACTACACCTCCCGGCGTGCCCAGTTCAGCGCTGGCATCGGAGCGAAGAAGCTTGGCCACAACCTCACCGAGCTGCCGCCCGGCCGTGACGCCTGAGTCCGCGACTGGTAGTAGAGTGCAGCCCATTGATCCGGCTGTTTGAGAAGGAGCCACCATGCCCAAAGGCGTACAACGCAATGACAAGTCCAGCAAGAAGCCCAAGAAGGACACCGGGACGGTGAAGGAGTCGTCCTCCGTCTCCGACCGGCCCATTGCACCCACCACTTCGGTGCTGCCCAAGGGCAAGCTGAAGAACAAGGCCGGCTGAGCGGCCGTACCGGCATGAAAAAGGGGTCGGCAGTGTGAACTGCCGACCCCTTTCCTCTGAGGATCGCTGACGCTTACTGGCCGAGCAGCGACTTGACCGCCGCTTCCAGCTGCTGGTCTTCGCCCTTGTCCAGGCGGCTCTTGTTGTTGGGCACCACGATGTCCGGGGTGATCAGCGCGCGTTCCATGAAGTCACCGTTCTGCGCCCGGAAGCCGACCTGCGGAATGCCGAAGTAGGTGGCGCCGTCCTGCATGGTTTCCCACCACACCGCCGTGCCGGTGCCCGCCACCGGCATGCCGATCAGCTTGCCAATGCCCAGGTGCTTGTAGGTCCACGGGAACAGGTGGGCATCCGAGTAGTTGCTTTCGCTGATCAGCACCGCCGAGGGCTTGACCCATTTCGCCGTGGGTTCCCAGCCCAGGCTCTGGCCACGCGGCAGGAACTCCAGGTACTTCTTGCCTGACAGCAGCGTCGCCAACTCGTCATGCAGATTGCCGCCGCCATTAAAGCGGGTGTCCACGATCAGGGCTTCCTTGCCACTGGCACGGCCCAGGGCGTCGGCGTAGGTCTGGCGGAAACTGGCGTCATTCATGCCCCGCACGTGGACGTAGCCCAGGCGGCCGCCGGAGAGCTTGTCCACCAGCGCACGTTCACGGCGCACCCAGCGCTTGTAGAGCAACTCACGCTCCGCCCCGATGCTGATGGCCTTGAGCGACTGTTCGAAGCGCTGGCCGGACGCCGGGTCCAGCACCGACAGCACCACCTGCTTGCCGGCCTTCAGGTTGAGCAGGGAATCAAATTCCGCGCCCGCAGCAATCGTCTCGCCGTCGATGGCTTCGATCACCATGCCGGCCTTGAGCTTGTTCTGCGCCGTGTCCAGCGGGCCGCCTTCGATGACCTCGATCACCTTGATGCCGGCGCCTGACCAGGCCGGGTCGTAGAACACGCCAAGAGAGGCGGTGGCATCACCGGACGGTGCCGGGCGATAACCGCTGCCGGTGTGGGAGACGTTGAGTTCACCCAGCATTTCGCTCATCAGCTCGGCGAAGTCCACACCATCGGCCACAAAGGGCAGCTGACGTTCATAGACCTTGCGGTAGTAGGCCCAGTCGACGCCGCCCATGTCGGTGACATAGAGCTTTTCCTGGGTCTGGCGCCAGGCGTGGTCGAACATCTGCGCCCGTTCGGCCGCCCGGTCGATGCGCAGCTCGGCGGTGAAGTTCACCGGCTCGGTGCGGATGTCCCCCTTGCCGCCTTCCGGCACCTTGAACTTCTGCACCCGGCCACCGGTCATCACAAAGCCGTTGGCGCCCTTGGCGTCCAGCCACAGCGCCACCGATTCCACCCGCCCGCCCGGCAGGGGGCCGACGCGGTGGTTGTCCTTGTCGCGCAGCCGGCTGTGCCAGAGCTCGTAGCCGTCGCCTTCCTTCACCACATAGAACAGCTGCTCGCCATCCGGAGTGACCGCGAAGTCGCGGATATCGCCGGATGAGGCGGTCAGGCGGGCGACGCGGTCGTCCATGCCTTCCATCTCGAACACCACCGGCTTGGCCGGCGGCTGCTTGTCCTCGGCCTTCTTGTCCTCGGCCTTCTTGTCGTCGGACTTGGCGTCCTTCGAGTCCTTGCCGTCTTTCTTGGCGTCCTTGGCGTCGTCCTTCTTGCCTTCGTCCTTCTTGTCCTCGTCTTCCCGCTTCTTCAGCTGCGCATATTCCGCCTTGTCCAGCTTGTAGCGGTCGAAGGCTGCGCGGGTCAGGAACATCGCAAAGACGTCGGCATCCACGCGGGCACCGCCGCCGCTGCCGTGCAGGCCCTGGCGGTCGGTCAGCCACACCATCATCTGGCCCTGGCGGGCAAACAGCGGATGCAGGTCTTCATAACCGCTGTGGGTGAGGTTCACCAGCTTGCCGGAGCCATCGGCCGGCACCACACCGACTTCCTGGCTCCAGCGGTTGCGGTCCACAAACTGCACCAGCAGGCTCTTGCCGTCCGGCGCCCAGTCAAACCACTGGTCGCCATCCTCATAGGAATAGCTGTTCTCGGCCGCCATCACCACACGGGTCTTTCCGGTGGCGATGTCCAGCACATGCAGGGCCGCACGGTCCTGCAGATACGCCACCTGCTTGCCGTCCGGCGAATAGCGGGGCTGGAAGTTCTGATGGGCATTCTTCAACAGCACACGCGTCTCCACCCGCGGGGCATTGAAGAAGCTGGGCACGGCCTTTTTATCGCCCACCAGGCTGCTCTCGCACAGGCTCCACTGGCCGTCCTGCTCGCAGGCATACAGCAGCTTGCGGCCATCCGGGCTGAAGCTCACCGAGCGCTTCTGGCCCGGGCCGTTGGTGATGTGGCGGGTGTTGCCGAATTCGGCCGAGGTGACAAACACCTGGCCCCGCACCACCACCGCCACTTCGCTACCGTCCGGGCTGACCGCCATGTCGGTGGCGCCGTCGCTGAGCTTCAGGTTTTCCACGGTCGGCACCAGCGCGTCCGCCGCAATGCTCACCCCGACCTTGCGGGGCTGGGCCTCATCGCCGGCCTGGGTGTAGAGCTCACCGTCATAGCCATAGGACAAAGTGCCGTCCGCCGCGACCGAGAGGAAGCGCACCGGGTTTTTGGTGAAATGGGTGATCTGGCGGGTGGCCGACGGATTGTCCACCGGCATCTTCCACACATTGAAGGAGCCGCTCTGCTCGCTCAGGTAGTAGATGGCTGATTCGTCGGCGGACCACACCGGATTGCGGTTTTCACCGCCGCTGCTGGTGAGCTTGCGATGCTGGCCGGTTTTGGCATCCCACAGCCAGATGTCCCGGGCCACCGGCGAGAGGTGGTGTTTGCGGAACGCGTTTTCATAGCCCTTCCAGTCCTCGTAGACCAGCTGGGTGCCTGCCTTGTTGTAGCGGCCGGCCAGCGCCGGCTCACTGAAGAGCTGGGTGGGACGGCGGCCACCGTCCACGCTGACTTGATAGGTCTCGCTCAGCGCCGGGGAGGGAAAGCCGATGTTGAGGCGGGCGTCCTGCCGCTGGGCGGAGAACAGCACCGACTTGCCGTCCGGCGTGAAGGCAAAGGGCGTCTCCGGGGCCGAGTTGAAGGTCAGCCGACGGGACGGGCCGCCATCGGCAGACACCACAAACACGTCGTCATTGCCATAGACATCGGCCGCATAGGCCAGCAGCTTGCCGTCCGGCGACCACACCGGGGCGGCGTTGTGCTTGCCGTTGGACACCAGCAGCCGGGCCGTACCACCGGCCGTTGGCACCAGATAGAGATTGCCCTGGAAGGTGAAGGCGATCTGACGACCGTCCGGCGAGATGCTGGACTGGCGCAGCCACAGCGGCTGCGTCACCGGCCCCAGGCTGGGCACGGGGCCCTGGGCCTGTACTGCGGGGAAAGCCATCATCAGCGCCAGCGCGGCGCCCGCGAGTTTGAATCTCATGACATGAACCGGACGGGTTGGAAAACGCCGAGTCTAGAAGCCTTCACCCCCAGGTGTCCTTAGACACCCCGTGCCTGGGGCCCGGATCCGCTTCCATCGGTCCACAAGGTGTGCGATGCAGGGATGGCGCATCCGTTGCAGACATTGTCGAAACGGAACGGACATGGACCGGAAACGTCGTTGCACGAGGGAAGGTCTGCATGCGGTGTCTCTGGGCGACGGTTTACGATCAGGGTGACCAGGCCCCATCACAGTGAGCCGCCGGGTGCCGGTGGCCGGGCACCCCCCCAGTCATTCATGAAGCGAGGCAGCGATGAGTCCGGACAAGGTGGATCGAGCACGCGTGCGTGGATTAACGGACCTGCCGAATGTCGGGTCGGCCACCGCCAAGGATCTGGAGCGCCTGGGCATCCGGTCGCCGGAACAGCTGGTGGGGGCTGATCCTCTGGTCTTGTTCCGGCAGTTGTGCGAGGTCACCGGCGTCCGTCACGATCCCTGCACGCTGGACGTGTTCATGTCGGCCGTGTCCTTCATGGACGGCGGCCAGGCGCGCGCGTGGTGGGCGTTCACTGAGCACCGCAAGCGGTTGCTCGCGGCACGCAGCTGAGATGGGGCCATCCCCGGCCCTGCTGTGCCCCCTCAAGCGCCCCTATCCACACCCGGTCACACCCGGTCACACCCGGTGAACCCGGTGAACCCGGGCAAGAAAAAAGCCCGCCGGCAAGGCCAGGCGGGCTTGGTGCAAGGTCAGCCCGAGGGCTGCGGTGCGCTGATGCGGATGGACCTGCACCGATGGGACGGTACGCCCCTCAGTCGAAGACCGGCGTTTCCACGCCCAGCACCTTGTGCAGCTTGGGGCTGGTGGTGGTGTATTGCAGGTGGACGCGCTTGTCCGGGTTGATGATGGGCATCGCGCCGAAAGCGGCCAGAGCGGCCTCGTGGAAGCCGGAGAGAATCAGCTTCTTCTTGCCGGGGTAGGTGTTGATGTCACCCACCGCAAAGATGCCAGGCACGCTGGTCTGGAACTTCTCGGTGTCGACGACGATCTGCTTGCGTTCCAGCGCCAGACCCCATTCGGCGATCGGGCCGAGCTTGGGGGACAGGCCAAAGAACACCAGCACCTGGTCGGCCGGCACCACGCGGGTCACGCCGTCGCCGCCGGTGACCTTCACGCCCTTGAGCAGGTCGTCGCCTTCGTCAATGTCGCTGACCTGGCCGACGATGAACTGCATTTCGTAGGCGTCGCACAGTTCCTTCATCTTGGCGACCGAGGCCGGGGCGGCACGGAAGCCGTCACGGCGGTGCACCAGGATCACGCTTTCCGCCTTGTGCGGGTTGCCGTCCGCATTGCCGCCGCAGAAGTTCAGCGCCCAGTCCAGGGCCGAATCCCCACCGCCGACGATCACCAGGTTCTTGCCGGCAAACTGCGCCGGGTTGCGCACCCGGTAGTGCACCTGCGAACCCTCGTACTTGTCGATGCCCTCGACCTTCAGCGTGCGCGGCTGGAACGAGCCCACGCCGCCGGCGATGAAGATGGTCTTGGTCAGGAATTGCGTGCCCTTGCTGGTGGCGACGAAGAAACGACCGTCGTCCTGCTTTTCCACCGTGGTGACTTCCTGACCCAGATGGAAGGTCGCGCCAAAGGGCTCGATCTGCTTCATCAGGTTGTCCGTCAGTTCCTTGCCGGTCACGACCGGCAGGGCCGGGATGTCGTAGATCGGCTTGTCGGGATAGAGCTCGATGCACTGGCCACCGGGGTAGGCCAGCGAGTCGATGATGTGGGCCTTGATCTCCAGCAGGCCCAGCTCAAACACCTGGAACAGGCCCACCGGGCCAGCGCCCACGATGACGGCATCGGTTTCGATCACGCCCGCGTGCGGGGCCGAGGTCGCTTCAGTCACTTGCTTTTCCATTCAATAAGAGGGGGTGCCCGCCCGCCGGCGGCGGAAGGACGCCGGGGCGGCGAATCAGCGAATCAGCTGATCCAGCTTGCCGGTCTTGTCCTTCCACTCCTCGGCGTCGGGGAGGGAGGCTTTGCGCTTGGTGATGCTCGGCCACTTCTTGGCCAGGTCCGCATTGAGCTTGATCATCATCTGCTGATCGCCCGGGACATCTTCCTCCGGCATGATCGCGTTGACCGGGCACTCGGGAATGCAGACGGCGCAGTCAATGCACTCGTCGGGATCGATGGCCAGGAAGTTGGGGCCTTCGCGGAAGCAATCGACGGGGCAGACATCGACGCAGTCGGTGTATTTGCAGCGGATGCAGGCTTCGGTGACAACGTGGGTCATGGAGCGGCTCTTGTGGTGACGGGGCCCGCCAGGACAGACAGGCCCGTGAAAATCAGTGCGGCCAGCACGGAAATCAGGCGCGCTCTGACGGAAAACAGCGGATTTTAATCGTTCAGGGTTTGTGCCACGGGTTCGAACGCGTCAATCCCGGGGATTTGCGTCTTTCCTTGACTCGGCTCGGTGGTTGCGGCGGGGGCCTGCGTGGCGGCTGACGGCACCGGCGCGGCCCCCGCGCCGACCACCACCACGGTGGGACGGCCTCGGTGCAACATGGCGGCGGCGGCCAGGTCCTGCACCTGATGCTCGCTGGACAAAGCGTCCGGGCAGCCCGCGCGGGACACGACGCTCACCGGCGTTCCCACTGGCCAGCCGGCCTGCAGCAGCCGCCGGGAGAGGGCGGCGAGCTGGCGCCCGGCCATGTAGAACACCTCGGTGTCGGCGGTGCGGGAGGCCCGCAGTTCGCCTTCCTGGGTCATGGCGGTGGTCAGGCTGACGCTGCGGCCCTGGCCCCGGCGGGTCAGCGGCCGGCCGGTCTGGGCCGCCGCCGCCAGGGCAGCGGTGACGCCTGGCACCACCTCCCAGGCGATGTCGGCCCCGGACAAGGCCTGCAGTTCTTCCTCCAGGCGACCCAGGACGCTGGCGTCTCCGCCCTTGAGCCGCACCACCACGCCATGCTGTTGCGCTTCCCGCACCAGAATGGCATTGATGGCGGTCTGCCGGGTGGAATGGCAGAAACCGCGTTTGCCCACATCCACCCAGCGGGCCTGGGGCGCCAGTTCACGCAGGGCGGGGTCGGTCAGCGCGTCGAACAGCACCACCTCCGCCTGGGCCAGCGCGCGTGCGCCTCGCAGCGTGATGAGATCGGCGGCCCCGGGGCCCGCGCTCACAAAGATCACCTTGCCCATCGTTGTCCTTCGGCAGTTCTGGCGGGGGCCGGGTCAACGCACCAGCAAGGCACCACTGGTGCGGTTGCTGGTGGGGTCGACCACGATCAGGGCACCGCCCACGCGGTTCTCGGCATAGGGCTGCAGCGGCAGTTCGGCTTGCAGCTCCACGGTGACACGACCGATTTCATTGACGTTCAACTCACTGGCTTCAATCTCTGCCAGCGTCTGCACATCCAGGCGGTGGTCGATGGCGGTGATGCGGGCCTGCACCCAGCGGTTGCCGTGACGCACCCAATATTTGCGGCCGACCACGGCCGCTTCGGTATCCAGCCAGGCCAGTGTGGCCTGGAAACTGCGGGTGGGCTGGGCGGCGCCCGGCGCCACGATCCAGTCGCCGCGCGACACATCGATCTGCTGGTCCAGCACCACGCCCGCCGATTCCCCGGCCACGCAAGCCTGCACGGTTTCACCGGCATGGCGCAGCCCGGCCACCACGGCCGTCTGGCCGCTCGGCAGGATCTGCACCGTATCGCCCGGCCGCACCTGGCCCTGGGCAATGCGGCCCCACAAGGTGCGGGGCTGATTGCCGGTGCCTTCGCCTTCCCGGGCCACATACTGCACCGGCAGCATCAGCTGGGCTTCCACCGTTTCCTGCACCGTCGGCAGGCCTTCCAGCACCTGCAGCAGCGAGGGGCCGTCATACCAGTCGGCGTCCAGCGGCTGGGTCACGTTGTCACCCCGCAGGGCCGAAACCGGCACGATGGCGGTGACCTGGATGCCGGCCGCATCCGCAAATTGCTGCAGCGCGGCGCTGACCTTGCGGAAGGCGTCGCCCGGCTGCGCGGCCGCATCGATCTTGTTGATGGCAAACACGATGCTGGGCAGGCGCAGCAGATGGGCCAGCAGGCTGTGGCGGCGGGTCTGCGGCAGCAGCACCACATCTTCCACCGACAGGTCCAGCTTGGTCACATCCACCAGCACCACGGCGGCGTCGCTGCCGGCGGCGGCGGTGACCATGTTGCGGGTGTACTGCTCATGGCCGGGCGCATCGGCAATGATGAATTTGCGTTGCTTGGTGGCGAAGTAGCGGTAGGCCACATCAATGGTGATGCCCTGTTCACGTTCGGCCTCCAGGCCGTCGGTGAGCAGGCTCAGGTCGATGGGCTGGCCGGCCGCACGCTTGGCCAGGGTGTCGAGCTGGTCGGCCAGGATGGCGCGGCTGTCATACAGCAGCCGACCGATCAGGGTGCTTTTGCCATCGTCCACGCTGCCGGCGGTGAGGAATCGCAGCGCGCGGTGGGTGGTGTCGACATCCGACTGATGGATGGTGTGTGCGGTGGAGGTGGTCATCGGAACTCCTGGCGGGCGGCCCTGAGGCCGGCCCACGCCCCCGCAGGGGCTGATTCAATGGGGAGCAAAACCCGGCGTCTCAAGCGGCTTGCCAGTCGGCCTGCCAAGCGGTCCGGAAGCGCCAGAAAACGCCTGCGCTCTGCGCTCAGAAATAGCCTTCTTTCTTGCGACGCTCCATCGAGGCATCGGAGGTACGGTCATCCATCCGGGTGGCGCCGCGCTCGCTCACCGTCACCGTCAGGGTTTCAGCGACGATGTCGGCGGCATTGGCGGCCGGGCTTTCCACCGGGCAGGTGCAGGTCATGTCGCCCACGGTGCGGAAACGCACCTGTGCGGTCTCGATCTGTTCATCGGCCTCGGGCGGCGTGACGTCGGTCACCGGCACCAGCAGGCCCTTGCGGCGGATGACCTGACGGTCATGGGCGTAATAGAGCGAAGGCAGCGGGATGTTCTCGCGGGCGATGTAGAGCCACACATCCAGCTCGGTCCAGTTGCTGATCGGGAAGGCCCGGAAATGCTCGCCCGGACGGATGCGGGTGTTGAACAGGTTCCACAGCTCGGGACGCTGCTCCTTCGGCTGCCATTGGCCGAAGCTGTCGCGGTGGCTGAAGATGCGTTCCTTGGCCCGTGCCTTTTCTTCGTCGCGGCGGGCGCCGCCGATGAGCACATCGAAGCGATGTTCTTCGATGGTTTCCAGCAGCGTCACGGTCTGGTGCCCATTGCGGGATTCCAGCGGATGCGCCAGGCGAATGGTGCCCTTGCGCATGGAGTCTTCCAGATGGCCGACCACCAGGCGTTCACCCATTTCAGCCACGCGGCGATCGCGGAACTCGATCACTTCGGGGAAGTTGTGGCCGGTGTCCACATGCACCAGCGGGAAGGGCAGCTTGCCCTTGAACTCCTGGCTGGGGCCGGTGCCGCCGCGCGGGTCGGGTGTCACGCGCTGCTTGAAGGCCTTTTCAGCCAGGCGCAGCACCACGCAGGAATCCTTGCCGCCGGAGAACAGCAGCGCCGGGCGCTCGAATGCGGCAGCCACCTCACGCAGGATGAAGATGGCTTCTTCTTCAAGGTGGTCCAGATGGCGGTGATCGGCCAGCGGCAGCAGTTGTTCCAGGTTCACGGGGGCGTTCATGCCGGGGCTCCGGTGGTGGGGGAGGAGGAAAGGGCGGAGGCAGCGGTGTCCGAGGCGCCATGCGACTTGTGCAGTCCGCATTCTTTGGCGTCGTCGGATTCCCACCACCAGCGGCCGGCGCGGAAGTCTTCACCGACCGAGATGGCGCGGGTGCAGGGCGCGCAGCCGATGCTGGGCATGAAATGGTCATGCAGCGGGTTGTAGGCCACCTGATGCAGTTGCACGTAATGCCACACGTCCGCCCAGCTCCATTCCGCCAGCGGGTTGACCTTGGTGCGGCCCTGGCCGTCCGGTTCACGGAAGGGCACGTCCGCACGGTTGTTGCTCTGTTCACGGCGCAGGCCGGTGATCCAGGCCTGCTTGCCGGCCAGCATGCGCGACAGCGGCTCCAGCTTGCGCAGGCCACAGCAGCTCTTGCGCAACTCGATGCTGCGGTACATCGCATCCTCGCCATGGGTACGCACGAAATGCAGCACCTGCTCCTCCACTGGGCGGAACACCTCCACCTTCAATCCATAGCGGGATTCGATGGCGGGGATCAAGCCCAGAGTTTCCTCATGCAGCTTGCCGGTGTCCAGCGTGGACAGCGCGATCGGCAGCTGATGGCGGGCGATCAGGTCGGTGACGATCATGTCTTCCACCCCCAACGAGGTGGACTGCACCGCCGCCGGGCCGAAATCTGCCGCCACCTGGCGCAGCACGTCGACGGTTCGGGCCAGCCGCTCGTCAAAGCCCGCCGTGGCCCGGGCATACAGCCCGATGGCGCTGCCGTTGGCCTGGGCCGGCCCGGGGGCCGGGGGGGCACCGTCCAGTGGCAGGGCCGAGGCAGATGCAGAAGCCGGGTCGGGCCAGGAGGCGTCGCTCATGCTCAGGCTCCGGGACGCGCGAACGCCGGGCGATGCTCCTGGACATCCCCCTGGTAATGACCGGGGAAGAAGCTCAGGGCCCGTTCGGCGGCGGCCTGGGACTGGTCCGCCCGCAGCTGCACCGCATTCACGCCGCAGCGCTGCAGCAGCGGCATCATGTCCACCAGCACTTCGCCCACGGCGCGGATTTCGCCGGTGAAGTGATGGCGCACGCGCAGCAGCCGGGCCTGGGTGTAGGCCCGTCCATCCACCCATTTCGGGAACTGCACCACCACCAGCGACAGGCGCGGCAGGTCGGCGGCCAGGTCGGCGACATCGGCATCATTGGGCAGCAGGACGCCGGTGCTCAGGCCGGTCGGCCAGGTGTCCCGCACGGCGTGCCACTGTTCCAGCGTCAGCAGCTTGTGGTGGCCAGCCGCCGGATGCGGTTGAGGGCCGTCCTCGCCAGCGCACAGGTGCCAGGGGTCTTGGGCTTTGATCACGAACTTCATGGCGGTGGCGGCGGTCAGTGGGCGGCGGTGGTGCGGCGGATGGCGTTGGCAGCCTGCTTGAAGGCGTCCAGGCCGATGCGTCGCACGGTGGCGATGAAGCGTTCGCCGGCCAGGCGTTCGCGACGGTAGGTGGCGATCACGGCTTCCACAGCGTCGGCAGCTTCATCCGCTGCAAACGAAGGGCCGATGACCTTGCCGGCGACAGACGGGCCCGACAGCGTGGAGCCATCCGAGCCGCCCAGGGTGATCTGGTACCACTCGGTGCCGTCCTTGTCGACGCCCAGCACGCCGATGTGGCCGCTGTGGTGATGGCCGCAGCTGTTGATGCAGCCGCTGATGTGCAGGTCGATGTCGCCGATGTCCCAGAGTTCATCCAGATCCTGGAAGCGTTCGGTGATCTCGCTGGCCAGCGGAATGGAGCGGGCATTGGCCAGCGCGCAGAAGTCGCCGCCCGGGCAGGTGATCATGTCGGTCAGCAGGCCGATGTTGGGCGTGGCAAAGCCATGCTCCTTGGCGGCGGCATACAGCGCCGGCAAGTCGCTTTCTTTCACCCAGGGCAGCAGCAGGTTCTGGTCATGGCTGACCCGCAGCTCACCGTGGCTGAACCGGTCGGACAGGTCGGCGGCGGCGTCCATCTGCGCATCGGTGGCATCGCCCGGCGGCAGGCCCACGCGCTTGAGCGACAGGGTGACTGAACGGTAGCCGCTGACACGGTGGGGCAGCACATTGCGCTCCAGCCAGCGGCGGTAGCCCGGCTCGGCACCTGCAAAGAGGTCGGTGGCCGGCAGCGGCGTCACGCCGGCCGGTTCCACAAAGCTCGCGGCCACGCGGGCCAGTTCCGCCTCGGGAATGATCTGCTCATGGCCACCTTCGTCGGTGGACAGGATCTGCTGGTACTCCTGGTTCACCGCATCAAAGAAGGCCTGGCCTTCGGCCTTCACCAGAATCTTGATGCGGGCCTTGTACATGTTGTCCCGGCGGCCAAAGCGGTTGTAGACCCGCACGATGGCCTCGAGGTAGACGAGGATGTGCTGCCACGGCACAAAGGCATTGATCTCCTGGCCCACGATCGGCGTGCGGCCCATGCCGCCGCCGACCAGCACCTGGAAGCCGACTTCGCCAGCCTCATTGCGGCGCAATTGCAGGCCGATGTCATGCCAGCCGATGGCCGCACGGTCTTCGGCAGCGCCGGAGATGGCGATCTTGAACTTGCGGGGCAGGAAGGCGAATTCCGGATGCAAGGTGCTCCACTGGCGCAGCACTTCCGCATAGGGGCGCGGGTCCACCAGCTCGTCGGCGGCCACACCGGCCGTCACATCGCTGGTGATGTTGCGGATGCAGTTGCCGCTGGTCTGGATGCCGTGCATGTCGACATCGGCCAGCAGATCCATCACATCCGCGCCCTGGGCCAGCGGAATCCAGTTGAACTGCAGGTTCTGCCGGGTGGTGAAGTGGCCATAACCGCGGTCGTACTCGCGGGCGATACGGGCCAACTGCCGCATCTGGCGGCTGGACAACACGCCATACGGCACGGCGATGCGCAGCATGGGCGCATGGCGCTGGATATACCAGCCGTTCTGCAACCGCAGCGCACGGAAGTCGTCGTCGGGCAACTGGCCCGCGAGATGGCGTTCGAGCTGGTCCCGGAACTGGGCCGCACGGGCGTGGACGAACTGGCGGTCGAAATCGGTATAGGCGTACATGGCAGCGATGTCAGCGCCGGCCTGGGACACACACCGCTGCGTCATCTGACACCGCTGCTGGCCCAGGGCTGGCCGGGAATCGTGACTCTATGAATGCTTTATATATATGGGAACTACAAAATCGTAGATTGCTTATTCTTGAATAAGCATATGAAGAATCCTGCAAAGCGCGATGCGGCGAGGCGCGGGGGGAGGGGAGCCCCCTCTAGTCCCGCGCCAGCCGCATCAGGGCGGCCACCTGGGCCTGGATCCGATCGGGGAGGGGCACATCACCCGCCAGCATGTCCTGGATCAGCGCCGCGTTGTCGGCCGGCTCGCAGGCGGTGGACAGCGGGACGTCCAGATCTTCATTGGGGGACGGCTGGAGATCCCACACTTGCCCATCGACGAAGCCTTGCAGGTGAGCTTTGCGGCGCAGGTGGAGATAAGCCTCGCCTTCGCTGGCTCGCATCAAAAGTGCCCGGCTGCCGGCCTGGCTGAGCAGCGGCAGGGCCGTTGCCATGCTGTCCACATATTCCGGATGGGTCACGGCCACCACGCGCACGCTGCGGCCCGGCGCGGGGTCCAGCAGCTTGGCCACGCTGTGGCTGCTGTTGCGCAGGCCCATGCGGGGGCGCAAGGCCATCAAAGCGTCCAGACCGGGGTTCAGGCGAGCCAGAGGCAGCACCGTGAGCCGCCGCTCGGTGAGTTGGGCCTCGGCCTGAGCCAGGGTGTCGGCCGTGGGCAGGTGCAGGGCGTCCAGCAGTTCAAACGGGCTGATGCGGCTGTCGAAGTCGTGACGCCCGTGGATCAGCACCGGGATGCCGGCGCGCGCCAGCAGCAGCGCCACCAGCGGCATCAGATTGGCCTGCTTTCGGGCGCCGTTGAACGCGGGCAGCAGCACCAGGCGTGGGCCGGGCGGCACGGTCAGGCGTGTGGTGCGGGCCTTCATGGCGGCTTCAAAGCCCAGCAGTTCATCCAGGCTTTCCCCCTTGATACGCATCGCGATCAGGATGGCACCCAACTCCAGGTCCGGCACGGTGCCGTCCAGCAGTTGGCCGAACAGGCGCTCGGCCTGGTCACGGGTGAGGTCACGGGCGCCGCGGGTGCCGCGGCCGATCTCTTTGAGGAGCGGCGCAAAGTCCATGGGTGCAGGCAGGAGAGGAGGGGACCGGCCAACAGGCCGGCGCCCATCTTACTGACCGCTGGTGCAACCGGCTGGGTCGTGGGCGGAGGTCGCGCCGGTGGGGGGCGCGCTGGCGGGGGCACTCACCGGTGCTGCCGGAAATGGGGCCGGGGTGGCCAGCGCCTGGGTCGGCGGCGGTGCACGGCGCTCACGGGCCCATTGGGGCAGGGCGGCCGCCGGCATGGGTTTGCCGATCAGATACCCCTGCAGCACCTCGCAGCGGTGGCTGAGCAGCCACTGCGCTTGCGCCTGCGTTTCCACACCCTCGGCCACACAGATCATGCCGAGCTGGCGGCCCAGGTCCAGCATGGTGCGGGCCAGCAACTGGCCGTGGGGGCTGTCCAGCGCGCGGATGAAGCTGCGGTCCAGCTTGAGGGTACGGGCGGGCAGCGTCTGAAGGCGGGCAAAGGAGGAATAACCGGTGCCGAAGTCGTCGATGGCCATCTCGAAGCCTTCGCTCGACAGCCGCTCCACCTGGTCTGGCGCCTGGCTGTCCGGGTCCATGATGGCGGATTCGGTGATTTCCAGCTCCAGGTCGG
This sequence comes from Roseateles sp. SL47, assembly GCF_026625885.1. NCBI lineage: Bacteria > Pseudomonadati > Pseudomonadota > Betaproteobacteria > Burkholderiales > Sphaerotilaceae > Roseateles > Roseateles sp. SL47. Next base: position 2,467,968 of record NZ_CP113068.1, read on the forward strand.
CCGGTGTCAGGCCGACCGCATGGAGATGGGTGAGCAGGTGCTGGGTGAGCTGGGGGTCGGCCAGTTGCTGCGCCGACAGATTGATGGAGATGGTGGGCACCGACACACCCTGGCGGCGCAGCGCCACCAGATCACGGCAGGCATGGCCCACCACCGCCATCCCCAGCGTGCCGATGAGACCGGAGGACTCCGCCAGCGGGATGAACACATCGGGCGGGATCGGACCGAGCGTCGGGTGATTCCAGCGGGCCAACGCTTCCAGGCTGTGCAACTGACCACTGGCGGTCACCAGCGGCTGGTAGGCCACCTGCAGTTCGTCCCGTGCCAGCGCACTGCGCAGGTCCATGCGCAGGCGGTAGTCCTGCTGGCGGGCGACGTCCTGGCTGGCATCAAACACGGCGGCCTGGTTGCGACCCCGCCGTTTGGCTTCATACATGGCGATGTCGGCACGGCGCTGCGCTTCTGCGGCGGATAGGACGTCCAAGCCCAGCCGGGCCACGCCCACGCTACCGCCGACCTTGAGGAAGAGGCGATGCGCCGCCACAGGGGACTCCAGGGCATCAAAGACCGAGCGCACCACCGCATCCACCGGCCGCAAGGGCGTGCCGGTGACGAGGATGCCGAATTCATCGCCCCCCAGGCGGGCCACCTGGCCGTCCTGCTTGAAGGCATTCCGCAGCCGGCCGCCGACGGCCACGATCACCGCGTCCCCGATGGGATGGCCATGCTGGTCGTTGATGCTCTTGAAGCCGTCGAGGTCCAGGTAAAGGATCCAGCCATCGCGGGAGGGCGCTTGCAGCGCCTGCTCGATGATGTCGTCAAAGGCGCCGCGATTGAGCAGGCCGGTGAGGGGATCGCTGTTGGCGGCCAGCCGCAGGCGGTGCTCGGTCTCCCGCAATTGGTGGCGCTGCCGGCGCGAACTGAGCAGCCAGACCAGCATGCCGATGAACTGGGCAGCAAAGAGCACGCTGAGGTCGCGGGCCAGGTCGGCATAGACATCCCGGGGATTCAGCCGCATCTGCAGCGAAACGCCCGGTTCGCGGTCGGAATGGACTTCCACACACAGCGCCAAGGTGCTGGTGGAGCAACTCGGCCGGGGCACGATCTGGCCGGACTCGCGGCTGCAGGTCATGTTGCGGCAGAGCGTGAGACCGCCCAGCGAAGGGTAATGCTCCAGCGCCCCACGCAAGGCGGCGGGCCGGTCCGATTCTGCAGTGAAGGCCACCCGCTCGAGCAGAGCCCGGCCCATGCCCTGGGCCTGCGCCGTCTTCTCAAGAAGACCGAAGTGCAGATTGATCAGGCACATCAGCAGGCCGGCAACGGCGGTGGTGACGGAGAACTGGAGCCAGTGGCCCTTCTCCGCCGAGGGCACACCCCGAGTGTTGTTCGACATGGATGAGGGCACTCAAGCCCCGGACGGTCCGGGGCACATGCCGCATCATCAGGCGCCGCGACCAGCGCTGGCAACGACCGGTGGTCTGCGGACTCCGGCCTGTGCAAGCAATTCACGAAAAATTTGACTATTACCAAGCCGGCTGCGGGCGCGGACGATGACACGTCAGCGCCCGCAGCGGTGGCTTGAGAGGGCGCCAGAGGCCTCCAGAGTTGCCAAGAGGCCTCAAGAACCTCAAGAGGGCTTCCGTCAGTCTCGACCGGGGGCGGGCGCTCTCGACCTGGATCGTGACGTGTTATGCAGCCAGGGGGTGGCGTGGCCCGGACGCCTGACGGACGTCCTGGAGCGGGATGGCCGGCGACGTCATCGGCGTACGGTTTGGCGAACGTTCCGGCGAACGGTCCTGCGTCAGGACCTGCGCCGGGTCCAGCGTGAGTTGGCCGAACAGGTCGCGAGGGTCGTCCAGGGCCGGAATCAGCGACACGGGTTGGCCAATGCCCAGTGCCAGCGACTGCTCATTCAGCCAGCGCAGCGTGGAGAAATCTTCCAGCGCAAAACCCACGGAGTCGAAGACCGTGACCTCGTCCGCCGAGACGCGGCCTGGGGCTTCTCCGCTGAGCACCCGGTGCAGTTCGGTGACCATGAAGTCGGCCGGCATCTGCTGCAGGTCGCCTTCGATCCGTGTTTGCGGTTCGAATTCCACCACCACACGGGCGCGGGCCAGCACCTCGGCATGCAGCTCGGTCTTGCCCGGGCAGTCGCCGCCCACGCCGTTGATGTGCATGCCGGGTTCCAGCATGTCGGGCGTCAGGATGGTGGCGTTGCGTTTGTCGGCGGTGACGGTGGTCACGATGTCTGCTCCACGCACGGCCTCGGCGGTGCTGGCGCAGCGCACCAGGCGCAATCCGGGCACCGTGCGCAGATGGCGCTCCAGCTTGTTGGTGGCGACGGGGTCGATGTCGTAGAGACGGATCTCGGTGATGCCCAGCAGGTGATGGAAGGCCAGGGCCTGGAATTCGCTCTGGGCGCCATTGCCGATCAGCGCCATCACCCGCGCATCCGGGCTGGCCATGTGCCGGGCGGCCAGGGCCGAGGTGGCGGCGGTGCGCAGCGCCGTGCTGAGCGTCAATTCCGACAGCAGGGCCGGAGCGCCGGTGTCCACGTCGGCGAGCACGCCGAAAGCCATCACGGTGGGCAGACCCACCTGGTGGTTTTTGGGGTGGCCGTTGACGTATTTGAAGCTGTAGAGCTGACCGTCGGAGATGGGCATCAGCTCAATCACCCCGTCTTGGGAGTGATGGGCTACACGGGCGCTTTTGTCGAAGGCGGACCATCGACCGTAATCCCGGGCAATGGCCTGGGCCAGTTGTTCCAGCGTGGTGGCGAGGCTGTGGTGGTGGACGATGCGGGCAACGTCCCGGGGGGTGAGCAGGCGGGTCATCGGCAGACACAGGTAGTGGCGATGACTGGATCTTGAAGACGGAGGCTGCCAACCGGAAGGCAGAAACCTGATCAAGAATGCAGATAGATTGCGCAAAACGTCAGAGCAAAATATCGTTTTGCAGGGAACTAGGGGTTAACCCGGGCGCTTGGCGCGCGGACGCCCCAACTTGGGACTACGGCAGCCTATGGACACACTGGACCACCAACTCATTGCCCTGCTGCGGCAGAACGCGCGCGACAGCATTGCGACGCTGGCGCATAAGCTGAAGGTGTCGCGCGGGACGGTCACCAACCGGCTGTCCCGGCTGGAATCCAGCGGGCAGATCGTCGGCTACACGGTGCGGCTGCGGGCGGATGTGGCGCCCAAGCAGATCACTGCCTGGATGAGCATCGCCGTCGAGGGCAACCGCACCCGGGAGGTGGTGGGCATCTTGCTGGGGGAGCCCGGGGTGGTGGGCTTGTTCGACACCAACGGGCGCTGGGATCTGCTGGCAGAACTGCGGGCCGACACGCTCAACGAACTCGCCGACATCCTGGAGCGGGTGCGGCTGATCAAGGGCATCGGCGCCACTGAAACCAGCATCCATCTGCAGACCTACAAGCTGCCTTGACCGGGGTCTTCCAGCTCGAACTGTCCGTCGCGCAAGATCAGGCGCTGGCGTTGCACCCGAGGATCGGGCCGGGGGCAGCGCCCTTCGTTGAACCGCAGCACCACCTCCACCCGCGGGCCGAGGCCGGGGCTCAGCACGCTCAGGCCGGTGGCCTGGGGCGCCGCGCCGGAACCGCAGGCGGCCGGTCCCGGCTTGTCCTTGAACCCTTCATTCAGGGCCAGGCGCAATTGGTCGCCTTGTTCCAGCACCAGGCGTTCACTGCGGCTTTCCCATCCGGCGGCGCTGTCGGCGCGCCGGCTGCGCAGGGCCCAGCGGTCATCGGCCAACTGCAGCAATTGCAGGTCTTCCGGGCCTGCACCCGGCGCGCCTTCCATCAGCAATGGGCCGCGTGCCCGCAACTGCCAGCGGCCTCGCTCGTCGGCGGCGAACAGCGCCGCGCCCAGGGCCGGCACGCAGGCGGCGCACTGGAACTGCTCGCGGGGGCCTGGGGTGAGCTGATAGACCACCATCAGCTTCTCGGTGCTCAGGTCGGTGTAGCGCTGGCGCCAGACCTCGGTGACTGAAGCGCGGATGCTCACGCGCGAGCCGCCGCCAAAAAAGTCGTTGACCCTGGGATCCTGCCAGACCGCGCCCCCATACAGCAGGCGGCGCGCGGTGGCCATGTCCGGTGGTGGGGCAATGGCCACGGGGACCTGGGCGAGGGCGGAGGAGGTCAGGCTGCAGAGGCCGATCGCTGCAATGATGGTGCTGGTGCTGGCTCGGATGAACGAGCAGAAGCCGGTGAGGGCCTCGCGCGCCGCTCCTGCGACCTTGCCCCTTGGGCTCAGTGGCCGGTGCCCACGCACCAGCGTCTGCCTATCCAGCGCCCCCAATTCCAGCTCGCGCAGTTCCAGCTCGCGCAGTTCCAGCTCGCGCAGTTGCAGTGCCCGCAGCGCCAGCACATCCAGCGGCCCCGCTGGCTGCCGCTGCTGCAGATGGGTGGGAAGAAGCTGCAATCGGGTCATCGTGAATGAGGGGTGATGTCTCTCTCTTCTGGACAGTATCGGGCATGGATGGCGGCTCCTGCGAGGGTCAGGCTTCACGGGTACAGTGGCAGCCATCTCAAGACGCCAGAGGGCCGGGCATCACCGGCCTTGGAGACGACCGCATGACGGCCCCAGTGATCCGCAGCCTGCTAGAAACCGATCTCTACAAGTTCACGATGTGGCAGGCCATGCTGCATCGGCATTCCGAGGCCCAGGCCGAATATCGCTTCGCGTGCCGCAACACCCCCCAATATCCGCTGGCCGATCTGGTGCAGGATCTTTCTCGCGAGCTGGACCATCTCTGCGCGCTGAGCTTCACCGCCGACGAGCTGGCCTACCTGCGCACGCTGCGGTTCATCAAGACGGACTTCATCGACTTCCTGCGCATCTTCCGCTTCCAGCGTGATTTCGTTTCCATTTGCGCCGACGGGGACCGCCTCGACATCGTGGTGCGGGGCCCGCAGGTCCACGTGATGGGCTTTGAGATCTTCCTGCTGGCGATGGTCAACGAGCTGTATTTCCGCCGCTTCGATCCCGTGCCAGCCCTGGCGGAAGGCCGTCGGCGCCTGCACGACAAGATCGAGCTGCTGCGCAGCTTTGTGCGGGACGAGCCGCCGCGCCGCCATCCCTTCCAGTTCTTTGATTTCGGCCTGCGCCGCCGCTTCTCGGGCGATTGGCATCGCGAGGTGCTGTCCACGCTGAAGACCAAGCTGCCGACGCAGTTCCGTGGCACCTCCAACGTGCTGCTGGCCAAAGAGCTGGACCTGGTGCCCATCGGCACCATGGCCCATGAATACCTGCAGAGCTACCAGGCCACCGGCGTGCGCCTGCGGGACCACCAAAAGGCCGCGCTGGAAGACTGGGTGCAGGAGTACCGGGGCGACCTGGGCATTGCGCTGACCGATGTGATCAGCATGGATGCCTTCCTGGCCGACTTCGACCTGTATTTCGCCAAGCTGTTCGACGGCCTGCGCCACGACTCCGGTGATCCGGTGGTGTGGGGCGAAAAGGCCCTGGCGCATTACGAGAAGCTGCGCATCGACCCGCACACCAAGCGTCTGGTGTTCTCGGACGCGCTGGACATGCCCAAGGCCATCTCGCTGTATCGCCACTTCGCGGACCGCACCCAGCTGGGCTTTGGCATCGGCACCAAGCTCAGCAACGACATGGGCCTGCAGACGCTGAACATCGTGGTGAAGCTGACGCATGTGGATGGCCAGCCGGTGGCCAAGCTGTCGGACAGCCCCGGCAAGACCATGTGTGAAGACCAGACCTTCCTGGCCTATCTGCGGCAGGTGTTCAAGGTGCCGGCGGTCTGAGCCGGGGCGGCGGCCAGCCGCTCAGGGCGCAAGCGCCTTGAGCCGGTGCTGCGCCGGCCCGGCCAGCAGCGGCGTCGGCTTGCCCAGCACCCAGTCCTCATGCCCGGCCCCGTAGTAGGGCGACAGCGGATGCCCGCTCTGCCCGCCCGGCATGCTCAGCCAGCCGCGTTCCTCCCGGCCCGGTGACACCACCAGGCGCTCCGATTGGCCAAATGCCGGCCCCGCCACATGGGGCAGGTTGCTGTCCCCGCTCTGTGGCACCGACGGCATGTCCAGCCAGCGGGACAGCGGCGGAATCGCCTTGGCCAGCACATGCTGGATGTGGCTGGCGTTCACCCGTCCCCAGGTGGCCGCCTTCAGTGAACCTGGACCGCGCGTGTCCTTGGGCAGGTCCTGGGACATCTCCTTCGCTGCTTCGTCCAGTTGCGCCAGCAGCAGAGCATCCCAGTTGGCATGCTCGATGGGCAACAGATGGGCCGGTGTCTCGTCCAGGGCCTGGACCACGGCATATTCAAACTGGTTGCGCCAGCGGATGCGCTGCTTTGCATCGTCCTGGCGCTCGCCCAGGAAAGGCCGTGTCCACGACACCCACAGCAGGTTCAGCGTGTTCAGCCGGGCGGTCCGCACCAGCCGGTAGGCCGCCTGGTCCGCATCGGCACGGCCATTCCAGCCGGCCAGCAACTGCGCCAGCTCGGTTCGGTCCGGATGGGCCTTGAGCAAGGCCTGGAAGCGGACCGCCCAGGTCTTGATGAAGCGGGCCTCGTCATCGAAATGGATCTCGCCGATGCTGGCTTCGTCATGTTTGGGCCGTTCCGCCAGACGGTCGCGGATCTGCTGGCCGCGCGCGCCGAGGTCAAAACCGCCATCCCCGATCAGCTCGGCCCGGTCCCCACCCAACTGGCGGCTGTTGGCCGTCCACAGCTGGCCCTGCGCGGGCGATAGCACCTGTGGATATTGATCCGGCGTGAGCCAGGTGTGACGCATGCCGGCCACATCGGTGAAATGACCCTGGCTATTGGCGATGCCGCGCTGGGACCACAATCGGCCCGCGATGGTCCAGCCGATCTGGCCGTCTCGGTCCGCCGCCACCAGGTTCTGGTGGGGCATGCCGGCGCGCTGAGCCACGGCCAGCGCATCGCTCACATGGCGTGTCTGCAGCATCTCATCCAGCGCCAGGCTGTAGGCCTCGCCTTCATGTGCCACCCAGTGCAGCGCAAACCGGCGCTGGCCTTCGGTGACCACCACAGGGGCGCCGGCCAGCTCTTCCACCTTGAAGGGCTGCGCCGTGCCGCCGTGGACCTGCAGGGTCTCGTTGTGGGTGGTCAGCTTCGCATCGGCCGGCACTTCCACCCAGTCAAACCACTGGCCATAGGCGTTGGTGAAGCCCCAGGCCACATGGCCATTGCTGCCCACCACCAGCGCCGGAAGGCCGGGCAGGGTGACACCTGCCGCGCGCAGGGCGTTGCTGCCCTGGCCGATCTGGAACTGGGCGCGGAACCAGATGCTGGGCACGCCCAGGCCCAGGTGCATGTCGTCGGCCAGGATGGCGCCGCCATGGTGGGTCCGGCCGCCCGAGACCGCCCAGTTGTTGCTGCCGATCACCGGCGGCGCATCCAGGGCGGCCAGGCGCTCGGTGATCCAGGTGTCCATCGGGGAGAAGCTGGCTGGGGAGGTTTGCCCCTGAGCGGACGACCCCTGAGCGGACGGCCCATGAGCGGGCGGTTCATGAGCGGGCGGTTCATGTGCGGACGGCCCATGTGCGGCCGGCATCCAGGCGGCCTGTGCTTCTTGGGAGGGCTCCGTCGTCGGGGTCGCCCGTACCAACTGGCCACCCGTGGCCAGGTCCGTGGTGCCGGTGGCACCCTTGCGGCCGGCACGCAGGTCCAGGTCGGCGGGCGTGGGCAGTGGCGCCGCAGGCACCGTGCTGCCATCCAGCGGAGCATCCCAGCGGCCGCCGCGTGGATACAGCCATTCATACATCGCATCGCCGGCTTTTTCACGCACGAGGATGCGTTCCAGTCCGGCGTCGTAGCTGCCCGACTGCAGCATGAAGTACATCTCGCTGATCACCAGCAGCGAGTCCACGGGGGTCCAGTCCTCGGGCGTGGCGCGCAGCAACAGGTATTGCCAACTGCGAACCGGTAGCGCATGCAAACCGTTATTCACGCCTTCGGTATAGGCCTGCAGCAGGGCGCGCTCGGGGGCGGGCAGGGTGTTGAAGCGCTCCGTCAGACGCGCCCGCAGCCGGTGGACGCGTCGCTGGCGGTCCCGCTCCAGCGCCTTGGCGCCGAACAGGGCGGACAACTCGCCGGACGCCGAACGGCGGGTCAGGTCCATCTCGAAGAAGCGTTCCTGGGCGTGTACCCATCCCAGGCCTCGGGCCAGGTCCAGGCGGTTCTGTCCAGCGAGGGTGACAGTCCCGCGTTCGTCGCGGCTGATGTCCAGAGGGCCGGTGAGGCCGGGGAGGCGGATCTCCCCATCCAGCTGCGGCACGCTGGCACGCACCAGCATCCAGACCGCCAGCACGGCTGCCAGCAGCAACACCAGCACACCGGCCAGGCTGCGGAACACCCAGCGCCGCCAGGGACGCGCCATTGACTTGTTCATGAACTCACTTCCTCGGATGGGTTGGGCCCGGCATGGTTGCTGTTGAGAACGGCATGACGGACCGGGATTGTGCCCGCGGCCGACACCTCACATTCCGCACACAGGGCTCCCCTAGAATCGCGCGCCATGTCTTCAGTCTCTGTCGAGTCCGGCCAGCGCCGGCGGTGGCTGCGCGGGCTTGCCGCGCTGTGCGTGTCGGGCCTGTCGGCCTGTTCGGTGATGACCCCGGCCCCAACGCCCACACCGGCGCCGGTGGCGCCACCGCCCGTGGAAGCCGAGTTGCCGGCGCCGATCACCCCCAAGCCGCCCCCCAAGCCGCCACGCATCGGCCTGGCCCTGGGCGGGGGAGCCGCCCGCGGGTTTGCGCATGTTGGTGTCATCCAGGTGCTGGAGGAGCAAGGCATCAAGGTGGACCTGGTGGCCGGCACCTCGGCGGGCAGTCTGGTGGGGGCCTTGTACGCCTCCGGTCGGAACGGCAAGGAACTGGCCACGCTGGCCGAGACCATGGACGAAGGCGCCATCACTGACTGGACCTTCCCGATGCGCGGCCTCATCCGCGGCGAGGCGCTCGCGCGGTTCATCCGCGAGAAAACGGGCAACCGCAATATTGAACAACTGCCGATTCCGCTGGGCATCGTGGCGACCGACCTGGGCGATGGCACGGCCATCATGTTCCGTCAGGGCGATGTGGGCACGGCCGTGCGGGCGTCGAGCGCAGTGCCGGCGGTGTTCCAGCCGGTGAAGATCGGCACTCGTGAATATGTCGATGGCGGTCTGGTGGCGCCGGTGCCGGTGCGTTTTGCCCGGCAGATGGGCGCGGATCTTGTGATTGCGGTGGACATCAGCGAGGCGCCGGATCCCAAGGTGCCCGGTGACGCCGTGCGGATGCTGCTGCAAACCTTCTCCATCATGGGCCGGTCCATCAGCCAATATGAGCTGAAGGAGGCGGATGTGGTGCTGCGCCCGCGTCTGGAGGGTGTGAGCGGGTCGGACTTCACCGTGCGCCGCCGGGCCATCCAGGTGGGGCGAGACGCGGCGACGGCGATGCTGCCGCAGATCCGTCGGGCGATTGCGGCCAAGACCCGCTGACTCCGCTGACTCCGCTGACCCCGCTGACTCCGCTGATCCCGCTGACGGCAAGCAATGCGCTCGCGGTGCGGCGCGGGCTGAGGGCGTTCCAGCCTTTCAAAGCTGCAAGGCCGGGTGGTTCACGCCTGCCTGGGCGGCCAGCGGGTGGCATCCATGCTGCTGGCCCGCCCTGGGGTCGTCGTGTTCCCAGGCCCTAAAGCCGTTCGCCCCGGGCCGAGGCTTCGATCAGCCGGTTCAATCGGGTGATCTGGGTGTCGGCCTTTTTGGCGCTCAGCACATGCCAGATGCTGCTGCGCTGATAACTCGGCGCCTGCGCGCGAAAAAACTCCCAGGCAGCCGGATGGTGACGGAAGGCCACTTCCTGGGCGGGGGTGAACTCCACCTCGTCCTGCTCATGCGAATACACGCGGGAGCGTGCGTCGCTGCGGGCTTCAAAAGCGGCCAGACCGGCCTCGCGCACCCGTCCTTCCTTGATCAGCGCTTCCATCCTGGCGATGTTGACGGCGCTCCAGATGGAGTTCGCCTTACGCGGGCTGAAGCGGATCTTGTAGGACTTGTCATCGATGCGGGTGCGGACCCCATCGATCCATCCATGGCACAAGGCTTCGTCCACTGACTCCGGCCAGTCCAGGCTCGGCAAGCCGCTGCCCCGTTTGTAGAAACCCACCACCAGGTCGGTCGCGGTGGATGCATGTTGGTCCAGCCAGTCACGGAAATCCGCTGCGGTCGGGAAGAAGTGAGGGGTGCGAGTGGCCATGGCCCGCAAGTATGCGCTGTTGGGCCGGGGTGGATCACCGATTGCCCACTGGAAGTTGCGCATGCGTGACTCGGGTATGCCGACTGCCAGCGGTGTCGTACATGTACGGACGGAGTTTCCTCGGTGCTGAAGGCCGCCCAACCAAGGGTTGTTGAGGATTCAAAGCGGTCTTTCCATCGGGTTAACGTACAGCGACACTAAATCTGTCATCGAGTAGGCAGCATTTTTGTGCGAGTCAAGGGAGAAGATTCTGGAAGCGAATAAACAGGAAGAGCGGACGACGACGCGTCTGCGACGGGGCCCTGCAGAAATGGCGGCCTTGAAGCGCGAAATGATGGAGCGTGCGCGCAAGATCTATCGCGAAGAAGGGGTGGAGGCCTTGAGCATGCGCCGGCTGGCCAATGAGCTGGGCATTTCCACCATGGCCATCTACAGCTACTTCGCCAACAAGCAGGCCTTGTTGGACGGGTTGTGGATCGAAATCTTCGAGGCACTGACGGCCGAATTGCTGGATGCGTCCAGCGAACAGCGGGGGCCACGCAAGGTGCTGGAAGCCCATGTTCGCAGGTCGATGGATTTTTGGGAGCGGCATCCGGAGCAGTTCCGGATGATCTATCTCTCGCAGAGCAGCGCGTCGCTGGTGGAGATCGGCGAAGCCCAGCGGCCGGTGTACAACCGCCTGCTCGGGCTGGTGAGAGAGCGGGTGGCTGCTTGCGCCCCGGACGGCGTGGAGCCGGACGAGACCGCGATCCGGCTGCAGTGCGACCTGCTCACCGCCAAGACCATGGGCTATCTGCTGCTGGTGGTGGGGCTGCAGCGCTACCCCCTGCACGATCGCGAGGCATTACGCGAGCAGATCGTGCATGAGGTGGTGCGTGATGCGGTGGACGGCTTGAGTGCCGGTGCCGCAAAGGCGGCGGCCTCTACGCCGGAGGCGCGCAACGACGCGAGCACCGCGAGGTCCAGCGCCAGCGCCAGCGCCGGTTGATCGGCTTGGCCAAGCCCGCCTGAACCGCAGCGGCGGACACGGGAACCAAAAAAAAGCCCAGCATACGCTGGGCTTGAAGGGCACTTGGGAAGCCGAGCTTCCTTGGGTACCGAGGAGACAAAAGGTACGTGACCTCAGGCAGTGGCGCGCTTCGGGGCGCGGGCGGCCTGGCCGGTCTTCAACGCCGTGTTGGTCACGGTGTTGACGTTGTTCTCGACGATTTCGCTGGCTTGCTTGACGGCCTTCTGGACGCTTTCATAAGCGTTGTTGGCAGCCGCCACCGCAGACTTCACCAAAGCTACAGCATTTTCCGTGCCAGCTGGCGCGTTCTTGGTGACGTTCTCGACGGCGCTGCCGAACTTGTCTTGGGCATCGGCCACTTGGGCTTCCGCCAGCTTGCTGAATTCAGCGCCGGTGGAGGTGGCAATGTCGTACACATGGCGGCTGTAAGCCACGGCCTTTTCAGCGGTGGGCTGCAGCAGCGAGGCTTGCAGGGCCAGGAATTCCTGCGCGTCCTTCACCGACAGGGCCGCTTGCGTGGTTTCAGCGGCTTCGCTCAGCGCGGTCTTGGCGGTCTGGATGTTCAGCTCGGCCAGCTTCTCCCAGCTTTCGAAGACCTTGCCGGTCAGGCCGAACACGGCGTTCAGGTTGCTACGGTGGGCGGCCAGCAGTTGTTCAGCAGTCAGCATGCAAATCTCCTAGATATGGATGGAAGCAGTCTCAGCCACCAACGAACGGCAGGCTGAAGGCCGGTTGCGGTGCCCATTTGCTTCATGGTGCGCTGCAACATGAAATGAAGTATAGGGTGGGCCTGGAGGATTGCAAGCCCTTTTTGTTGCACTGCACAAGAAATGTGGGAATGGCAGTCAGGCGCCTAGCCATGGGGGATGTACAGGCTTGGTTGACGCCGCAGGGAGGGGCTGAAACTCACATCGGCGACAGTTGTGCTGCGCAGCAGCATGCCCCTGCGCGCGAGCGGCCCCGCTGCGGGCGGTATGGTTCAGCTCATGCTCGCCTTCCATTACGACCACCTCACGCTGGCGCTGCCGCAGGGCCATCGTTTCCCTCAGAGCAAGTACCAGATGCTGCGGGAGCGCCTGGCGCAAGACCCGGGCCGCTTGCGCCTGCAGGTGGCCACCCCGGCCACGCGTGAGGAACTGCTGGTGGTTCACACGCCGGACTATGTGGACGCCGTGCTTCACGGCACGCTCAGCGCCGCCGCCCAGCGCGAGATCGGCTTTCCGTGGGGCGAGAGCCTGCCCAGGCGTTCGTTGTTCTCCGTGGGCGCCACCGTCCAGGCCGCCCGCGCCGCACTGAAAGAGGGCGTGGCCGCCAGTCTGGCGGGCGGCACGCACCACGCCTATGCGGACAAGGGCAGTGGCTTCTGCGTCTTTAATGATGTGGCCGTGGCCGCCCGGCTGATGCAGGCTGAATACCATCGTGCGAACAACGCACGGCGCGGCTTGCGTGTGGTGGTGATCGATCTGGACGTCCACCAGGGCAACGGCACGGCCAGCATCTTTGCTGACGATGCCAGTGTGTTCACCCTGTCCCTGCATGGCGAAAAGAACTTTCCGTTCCGCAAGGAGGCCAGCGACCTGGATGTCGGGTTGGCGGACCAGTGTGGAGACGACTGTTATTTGGAGGCCCTGGAAGACGCCCTGCAGCAGGTGTGGCTGCGCACGGCCGATCATCCGCCCTCACTGGCGTTCTACCTTGCGGGGGCGGACGCGCACGAAGGAGACCGCCTGGGTCGGCTCAAGCTGAGCGCCGAGGCCTTGCATCGCCGTGACCAGATGGTGCTGGAGGCGCTGCATCGGCGGCATATTCCGGTGGCCATCAGCATGGCCGGGGGCTATGGGGAGGATCTGTCGGTGACGGTGGACATCCAGCAGCGGACCCTGGCCACAGCGGCTGAGTTCTGGAGTCGCTGGGCCGTGCAGACGGGGCCCGAGGCAGGGGCGGGTGAGGACTGAAGCCACACCTCATCAACCAAAGCGCTTCAAGGTGCCACTCATAGGCCACCACCCACAGCGGCAGGAGGCTTCGCCATGATCCCGGTTCTTCCCCCCGATCTCTGCATGCATCACACCGTCGCCATGACGGACCTTCCCCCGGCGCAGACCGTGCAGGTGCCCTTGGCGCCGATGGGTGCGGCGGCGGTCGTCACGCGTCTGGTCGATGCCACGGAGACGGTGGCAGGCAAGCCGGTGCGTTTGCCCCCGCAGCCGGAACTGGAGGTTCAGGAGGTGACACTGGCGGCGGGGGAGACCTTGCCCGTTCCACCGGGGCTGGTCCAGCGTCATGCGCTGGTGCGCAGCGGAGCGCTGGAGGTGGGTACCACCAGCGCCAGGGCGCCGCAGCGCTTCACCGCCGGGCAATGGGTGCTGGACGATGGCCTCACGCCCTGGCGGGCCCCCGGCACGCCAGGGGCCGAGCCTGCCCGCCTCCTGGTGGTCAGCCATGTTCAACGTGGGCGGGGCGGGCAGGGGGCCCAGGCGCTATTGCCAACAGCGTTGCCAACGCCGTCGCCAACGCTTTTGCCCACGCCATCGCCGACATCCTTGCAGGCATCCGTTCGGAAACCGGGGGGAGAGTCCTTGAACGAGTCCATGAAGGAGTCCCTGAAAGAACCCCTGAAGGACCCGTCGAACGAGTCTTCCCCCAGGACTTCGATTCAGCCGTTGCTTCATACCGGATCGGACTACACCGGCCACCCCATCCAGATGCCGGATGGTCCCCTTCGGGTGATGGTTCACCGTTACGAGATCCCGGAGAACGCCACGCTGCCCTGGCACTTCCACCCCTATCAACGGTATGCCTACGTGGAAAGGGGTCGTTTGCAGGTGGAGGACCGGAACGGCCTCCGCCAGGTATTTCAGGCCGCAGACGTGCTGGTGGAGCAGCGCCAGGTGGTGCATCGCGGCACGAACCTCGGTCAGGAGCCCGTGGTCCTGCTGGTCTTTGATTACCTGCCCGAGAACACCCGCAACCACACCACCCTGGCCGAACCCATCTGAGTCCATCTGAGGCGATCCAGGCGCCGCCGGGGCCATCACCGACGGCGTTGCGCAGGCGACAGCGCCGCGCCCCGGTCCGGTGGAAGAATCGCCGCATGAGCACCGACCGCCCCAGCCCCGAGCCTCGCAGCGCATACGCCTGCTTTGTCCCGGTCCCGACCCGCTGGATGGACAACGACATCTACGGCCATCTCAACAATGTCGTCTACTACAGCCTGTTCGACACGGCGGTGAACCGCTATCTCATCGAACAGGGCGCCCTGGATATCCACCAGGGCGAGGTCATCGGCCTGGTGGTGGAAACTCATTGCAACTTTTTCGCCTCTCTGGCCTTCCCGCAGCAGGTGGAGGCCGGTTTGCGGGTCGCCCACCGGGGACGGTCGAGTGTGCGTTACGACATCGGCCTGTTTGCGCAAGGCGAGCCGCTGTGCGCTGCCGCCGGCCATTTTGTGCATGTCTATGTGGACCGCGGCTCGCGCCGCCCGGTGGCGGCGCTGCCGCCGGCCTATCAACAGGCCTTGCGGCCGCTGGAGTGTTCATGAGTGTTCCGTCCTCTCTTCCGTCCTCTTTTGTGGCGCCCTCCCCGGACCAGACGGCGGCGGTGGAAGCCGCCATCCAGACCCGCCATTCCATGCGGGCCTTTCTTCCCACCCCGGTGCCACGTGAGCTGCTGGAGCGCATTCTGGAAGTGGCCGCCCGGGCACCCTCCGGCACCAACACGCAGCCCTGGCAGGTGCATGTGCTCACCGGCCAGGCCCGCGAGCGGCTGGTGCAGCGCCTGCAGGCGGCCTACAACAACCCGGAAGCACTGGCCACCCATGCCGAGGAATATGCCTACTACCCGCAGGAGTGGGTCTCGCCCTATATCGACCGCCGCCGCAAGGTGGGCTGGGATTTGTACGGGCTGCTGGGCATCACCAAGGGCGACAAGGACCGCATGCACGCCCAGCATGGCCGCAACTACCGCTTCTTTGATGCGCCCGTGGGACTGATGTTCACCATCGACCGGGTGATGCAGCAGGGCAGTTGGCTGGACTACGGCATGTTTTTGCAGAATGTGATGGTGGCGGCGCGGGCCCATGGCCTTCACACCTGCCCCCAGGCGGCCTTCACCCAATTCCACCGCCTGATCGCCGACGAGCTGAAGCTGGCACCCGAACAGATGCTGGTCTGCGGCATGGCCCTGGGTTATGCGGATCCCGAAGCCATCGAAAACACATTGGTCACCCAGCGGGAACCGGTCAGCGGATTTGTGCGCTTCCTCGATTGATGCGGCTCAAGCGGCGGCCCGTTGGCGGGCGATTGGTTGAGAATGGGCTTGAATGGCCGCCAGGTGCATCGAGCATTCTTCCAACCGCCCTGCGTCCCGATGGAGACCCGACATGAGCAAACCCCAGGTGCTGGTGGCCGTGAAGACCTTCAGCGATGTCGTCGACCGGCTTCGCCCCCACTTCGACGTCGAGACCCATGACACCGACCAGCCGCTGTCGCAGGAGGAGCTGATCCGCCGCCTGCAAGGCAAGGCCGGTGTCTACATCAGCGGCAGCAACAAGATCGACGCTGCGCTGCTGGCGGCCTGTCCGGACCTGCGGGCCATCTGCACCATGGCGGTGGGCTACAACAACATCGATGTTCCCGCCTGCACGGCCCGCAGCGTGCTGGTGAGCAATGCCCCGGATGTCCTCACCGAAACCACGGCGGACTTCGGTTTCGCGCTGATGATGGCCACGGCCCGCCGCATCACCGAAAGCGAGCAATTCCTGCGGCGCGGGGAATGGAAACACTGGTCGGTCACCCTGTTTGCGGGGGCCGACATCCATGGCGCCACCCTGGGCGTGCTGGGCATGGGGCGCATCGGTGCGGCCATTGCACGGCGCGGCCACCTGGGCTTTGGCATGCCCGTGCTTTATCACAACCGCAGCCGGTTGCCGGCGGCGCAGGAAGCGCCGCTGGGCGCGCAATGGGTGGAAAAGGACGAACTGCTGCGCCGGGCCGACCACCTGGTCATCGTCGTGCCCTACAGCCCGTCCTCGCATCACATGGTGGCCGAGCGCGAACTCGCACTGATGAAGCCGACGGCCACGCTCACCAACATCGCCCGAGGCGGCGTGGTGGACGATGCCGCCCTGGCGCGGGCGCTGCAGGCCGGCCAGCTGGCCGCTGCGGGCCTGGACGTGTTTGAAGGCGAACCCCAGGTGCATCCGGCGCTGCTGGCGTGTTCCAACGTTGTGCTGACGCCCCACATCGCCAGTGCCACCGTCGCCACCCGCCGCGCCATGAGCCATCTGGCAGTGGACAACCTGATTGCAGCGCTGACCGGCGGCACACCACCCACAGCGCTCAACCCCGAGGTGCTGAAGTCCTGAGCCGACACTGCTGACATGCGGTGGCTGCCAGACTGGCCGAGGCTGAGACAATCGACCCATGACGCTTGTTGACGCTTTGCTGATCGGCCTGGTGGCCTTGTCCCTCCTCACGCTGATCCTTCTGGTGCTGCTGTGGCGCCGCTCCACCGAGCCCGCGCTGGCACCTGAACCGGTCGGCCCTTTGATCCAGCAGTCCAGCGAACGGCTGGACCGGTCCCTGCGGGACGAACTGAACCGGGTGAACAGCGCCCTGCGGCAGGACACGCTGGCCACGCTGTCGCAATTCCAGCAGTCGCTGCTGACGCAGGGTGGCGATGTCGCCCGCACCCAGAACGAGCAGATCGACAGTTTCCGGGTGCAACTGGGCCATTTGCAGCAGTCGCTGGCCCAGCAGGCCGCCACGGCCCGGGAAGCCCAGGACACCGCTGCGGCCCGTCTGGGCAGCCTGCTCACCGAACAGCTCCAGGCTTTGGCCCAACGCAATGAAGCCGGCCTGGCCGAGACCCGCCGCACGGTGGAAGCTCGTCTGCAGAGCATCCAGCAGGACAATGAAAAGAAGCTGGAGCAGATGCGGGCCACCGTGGATGAAAAGCTTCATGCCACGCTGGAGCAGCGGCTGGGCGAAAGTTTCAAGCAGGTGGCCGAGCGGCTGGAGCAGGTCTATCGCGGCCTGGGAGAAATGCAGACGCTGGCCCGGGACGTGGGCTCACTCAACCGGGTGCTGACCAACGTCAAGACACGCGGCATCTTCGGCGAAGTGCAACTGGCCGGTTTGCTGGAGCAGGTGTTCACCCCCGAACAATATGCCTCCAACGTCGAAACGGTGCCCGGCACCGGCGCCCGTGTGGAATTCGCCCTGAAGCTGCCCGGTCAGCGTGATGACGGCCAGCCGCTGTGGCTGCCGATCGACGCGAAGTTTCCCCGGGAGGACTATGAGCGGCTGCTGGAAGCGCAGGAGCGCGCCGACGCGCCGGCCGCAGACCAGGCCGGCCGGGCCATCGAGACCCGCCTGCGGCTGGAGGCCAAGACCATCCGCGAGAAATACCTCGGCCCGCCCCACACCACCGACTTCGCCCTGCTGTTCCTGCCCACCGAGGGGCTTTATGCCGAAGCGCTCCGGCGCCCCGGCCTGACCGAATCCCTGCAGCGGGACTACAAGGTCATGCTGGTGGGCCCCACCACGCTGCTGGCGACCCTGTCCAGCCTGCAGATGGGCTTCCGCACCCTGGCGCTGGAAAAGCGCTCGGCCGAGGTCTGGGAAGTGCTGTCCGCCGTGAAGACGGAATTCGGCAAGTTTGGTGAAGTGCTGGCCAAGACCAAGAAGAAGCTGGAAGAAGCGAGCAACACCATTGATGCGGCGGAAGTGCGCACCCGTGCCATGACCCGTCGTCTCAAGACGGTGGAAGCCTTGCCGGACGACCAGATGTCCCGGGTGTTGCAACTCGGTCAGGCGGACGAGGAGGGCGCGGCCGGATGACGCCTGGGCCCGCCCCGCAGCCTGGGCCGTCGTCGAACCAACCTGGTGTGGACGGCGAGGCCGGTGTGCCCGGCCCTTCCGGCGTCAGCCGCGCCTTCCCGGCGGTGATTGCCACCCTGGTGGCGGTGCATGCCTGCATGGCGGTCACCCGGGTGACCGCCAGCCTCTGGGTGCTGGATCGCGGCTTCGGCGAATGGACCGTCGGACTGCTGCAAAGCCTGTTTGCGGTGGCCCCGGTGGGCCTGTCCCTGTGGGCCGGCCGACTGGCGGACCGGTTTGGTTTTCATCGTCCGGTGGGTGTTGGGGCCGTGATGGGCTTCGCCGGCGCGGTAGCGGCCTTGCTCGCTTCCTTGTTCCAGCTCCTGCCGCTGATGGCGCTGAGCTGCCTGCTGTGCGGCGGCGCGGTGGCGGTGGCCGCCGTGGCGATCCAGCGCGAAGCCGGGCTGATGGCGGCCGACGCCTCGCAACTGAAGCGGGTGTTCAGCTGGGTGGCCCTGGGGCCCGCGCTGTCCAATGCGGTGGCGCCGGTGGCGGCGGGGCTGCTGATGGATCATGCCGGCTTCAGTTCGGCATTTGCCTTGGGCGTGCTGCTGCCGGTCGCGGCCTGGGCCCTCGCGCTCCGCGTGCCGCGCCACACCCCCCCACCGTCGCGTTTGTCCGGTGGCAAACCGCTTCCGGCCTGGGACCTGCTGCGGGATCCGGCCCTGCGCCATCTGCTGGTCATCAACGTGGCCATGTCGGCCTGCTGGGATGCTCACAGCTTTGTGGTGCCGGTCATCGGCCATGCGAAGGCCTTGTCGGCCTCCGGCATCGGCCTGGTGCTGGGCAGCTTCGCGGCGGCCGCCACGCTGGTGCGGCTGGCCATCGTGCGCTGGGCTCACCGGCTGGATGAGATGAAGGCGCTGCGTTCGGCCATTACCGTCGCCATGGCGGTGCTGCTGATCTATGCCTGGTTGCCCGGCATGGTGGGGCTGATGGTGGGATCGGCCATTCTGGGCATGGCGCTGGGCTCGGTGCAGCCGATGGTGCTTGCCAAGCTGCATCAGGTCACCCCGCCCGACCGGCACGGTCAGGCGCTGGGCCTGAGAGGCCTGGCCAGCAACAGCGCCACGGTCGCCATGCCGATGGGCTTTGGCATGCTGGCCTCCGCCAGTGTCCCGTTTGCGCCGTTGTGGCTGATGGCGTCCATTTTGGTCGGCGCGCAATGGAGTGCGCGGCAGGTGAGCCCCTCCCTGCTGTCGGGCCCGCCGGATCAGAAATAGGCATTTGAATGCTTGCTCCCCGCATATGCGGGACCCGTGTCATTGCATTTGAAACACGGTTGCAGACAATGACCTGGGGATGGATTGGCATTGAATGCGAGCGTTGGGAAACGCGACATTGGCCACACGGAGCCTTTTTGTCCTTGTTGCTCTTTGGGCCCCATTGCAATGACACCGGGCGTTGAGGCGCTGGCCGAATAGTCTGATTTTTGTGCCGCTCCTGTCTCATTGACCGGCCATTCGGTCATCTCTCCCGCTTCTCTGTGGCACGCCTTTCAGGGGCTGTCACATTTGTGAACAAAAGACTTCTAAGGGATTTCCTTTCCTGTCAGGTCTTGCAGGTGGAGGTGCCAACTCTGTGAAGTCATTCCTACACTGCGTCACACGCCGTGAATGAATCCACAAACGGCGCGGTGTCGATCCAGGCTGCGCGTTGCAACCGGACGATGGGAATGGAAACCATGGAGATCATCAGCATGATGCGTTTGACCAAGCTCAGCCGTGCGCTTGCCCTGGGACTCTTTGCAGTTAGCTCCACCGCCTTTGCCGGCGTTCCTTCCGTCGATGTGAACAGTGCGCGTCAGGCGCAGCCCGAGCAGACGGACCGTCTGATCGTGAAGTACAAGGATGGCAGCGTGGCCGTGCAGCAAAAGCTGGGGGTGGCCGTGCAGGCGCATCCCGTGGCCAGCGATGCGCTGGGCACACGCACCCAGACCCTGCAACAGCTGGCCGCGCCCTGGGGCGCACGGGTCAGCCTGCTGCGCCAGACCGGTACCGGCGCCCACGTCTTCAAGCTGGACCGTGAGCTGAGCCTGACGCAACTGCGTGACCTCGCCACGCAGATCAAGGCGAACGACGCCAACGTGGAATATGTCGAGCCTGATCGCAAGATGTATGCGATGGCCACGCCCACCGACCCGAGCTACAGCAACCAGTGGGACCTGTTTGAAACCACCGGCGGTATCCGCGCTCCGGCGGCCTGGGACCAGGCCACCGGCACCGGTGTGGTGGTGGCGGTGATCGATACCGGTTACCGCCCCCATGCGGACCTGAGTGGCCAGTTTGCCGTCACCAGCGGCACGACCACGGTCGCGGGTTACGACTTCATCGCCGACACGGCCGTGTCGGTGGACGGCAATGGCCGAGACAACGATGCCCTGGACCCCGGTGACTATTACGCGGCCAATGCCTGCGGTTCCGGCGTTCCCGGCTCCAATTCCAGCTGGCACGGCACGCACGTGGCCGGCACGATCGCAGCCAAGGCCAACAACGGCCAGGGTATCGCGGGGATTGCCTACAACGCCAAGATCCTGCCGGTGCGGGTGCTGGGCAAGTGCGGCGGCTACACCTCCGACATTGCGGACGGCATCACCTGGGCTTCGGGCGGCACCGTGTCCGGGATTCCCGCCAACGCCAATCCGGCCAAGGTGCTGAATCTGTCGCTGGGCGGCAGCGGCAGCTGCGACACCACCACGCAGACGGCGGTGAACGGCGCCCGTTCCCGCGGGTCCAGCGTCATCGTCGCCGCCGGCAACTCGGCCGCCAATGCGGCCAACTACAGCCCGGCCAGTTGCTCCGGGGTGGTGACCGTGGCGGCGACCAACCGCAGCGGTGGCCGTGCCTCGTATTCCAACTACGGCTCCATCGTGGCGCTGGCCGCCCCAGGCGGGGACTCCGGCACCGGCAACGGCATCTACTCCACACTCAATGCCGGCACCACCACCCCGGGCGCCGAC
The DNA here is from genome assembly GCF_026625885.1 of Roseateles sp. SL47. NCBI lineage: Bacteria > Pseudomonadati > Pseudomonadota > Betaproteobacteria > Burkholderiales > Sphaerotilaceae > Roseateles > Roseateles sp. SL47. The sequence continues at coordinate 2,489,061 of NZ_CP113068.1, forward strand.
AGCTACGCCTACTACTCCGGCACCTCGATGGCCACGCCCCACGTGGCAGCCGTGGCGGCGCTGATGTATAGCGTGCAGCCTACAGCCACGCCGGACCAGATCACGGCCGCCCTCAAGAGCAGTGCCCGCGCCTTCCCGGCCACCTGCAGCCAGTGCGGCACCGGCATCCTGGACGCCAATGCCGCCATCACGGCCATCCTGAGTGGCACCGGCGGTGGCGGTGGCACAGCCATCTCCGAAACCACGGCCTCCAATGACACCCGTGCCACTGCACAAGTCATTGCCTCGCCGGGCGGCACGATCAGCGGCAGCCTGTCCACGACCACGGACACCGACTACTACGCGGTCTCCCTGCCCGCAGGGGCCACGCTGTCGGCCTCGCTGCCCAATGCCAGCGGCGTGGATTACGACCTCTATCTCTACAGCAGCACCGGCAGCACCCTGAAGTCCAGCACGCTGAGCGCAGGCAATACCGACAGCTTCACCTATTCCAACACCACCACGGCCGCAATCACCGTCTATGTACGGGTGGCCTACTACAGCGGCGGAGCAGGCACTTATGCACTGACGCTTGGGTGGTGATGGCCCTTCTTGCCAATCACCTCGCTTGGTAAGCCGGGTGCCCTGGGCCCGAACGGGGCACCTGTTGATTCCCGCCGACGCGAGTCGGCGGGTTTTTTTTCGTCCGCCCGCTACACTCGTCCCCTTATTGCATTACTGAACAGCGTCCGACCGCCGCTGCTCCGCCACGTCCATGGCCGGCCTCGACTCTTCCTCCCCGCTTCCCACCGACATCGTCGTCCACCAGCAGTCCAAGGTGCTGGAGCTGGCGTTTACGGACGGTGCGCGTTTTCGTATCCCCTTCGAGCTGATGCGCGTCTGCAGCCCCTCGGCGGAAGTGCAGGGCCATGGCCCCGGCCAGGAAGTGCTGCAGACCGGCAAACGCGACGTGCAGATCGTTGCGGTGCAGCAGGTCGGTCACTACGCCTTGCAGCCGCTGTTCTCCGACGGCCATGAAAGCGGCCTGTTCACCTGGGCCTATCTCTATCAGCTGGGGCGGGACCAGGATCAACTGATGCGCGACTATGAAGCGCGCCTGGCCGCCGCCGGCCTGGACCGTGACGCGCCCATGCCCGAGAAGAGCGGCCACGGCTGCAGCAGCCACTGATCTCCCCAGCACATTTCCAGCAGGATCCGCCATGAGCTCCACCCACTTCGGTTTCGAGACCGTTGACGAAACCCAGAAGGCCCGCCGTGTGCGCGGCGTTTTCGATTCGGTCGCGTCGCGCTACGACGTGATGAACGACCTGATGTCCATGGGCCTGCACCGCGCCTGGAAGGCCTACACCGTGGCCGTGGCCAACCTCAAGGCTGGCGACAAGGTGCTGGACATTGCCGGTGGCACCGGTGACCTGGCCCGCGCATTCGCCAAGAAGGTGGGCGAGCGCGGCATGGTGGTGCATACCGACATCAACGAGGCGATGTTGCGCACCGGTCGCGAGCGTCTGCTGGATGAAGGTCTGGTGTTGCCCACCAACCTGTGCGACGCCGAGGCGCTGCCCTACAAGGACAACACCTTCGACCTCGTCTCGGTGGCCTTCGGCCTGCGCAACATGACCCACAAGGACAAGGCCCTGGCCGAAATGTGCCGCGTGCTGCGTCCGGGGGGCCGCCTGCTGGTGCTGGAGTTCTCGCGCGTGGCCGAGCCGCTGCGCAAGCCCTACGACTGGTATTCGTTCAAGGTGCTGCCGCGCCTGGGCCAGCTCATCGCCGGTGATGCGGACAGCTACCGCTACCTGGCCGAGTCCATTCGCATGCACCCGGCCCAGGCCGAGCTCAAGGCCCTGATGAAGACGGCAGGGTTCGGGCATGTGGACGTCCACAACCTGACCGGCGGCGTGGTCGCCTTGCATGTCGGTATCAAATGCTGATGGCTTGTCGCAGTCGTAAATAAACGCGACTGCTGTTTCCTGGCGCGGGAGCGCCAGCAAGCGCCCACCACCGGTCGGCGCCATCCCCCAGAAGGCGGTCCCCGACGACATTTCGGGCGCTGTGCAACCCCCGTTCTTCCTCTTGCCCGCTCGGGCCCCCCTCGATCAAGGGGGCCTTTGGCTGGTACCCGGCGGGGGCGGGAGTCATTCTTGCTATGGACCCACCTAGTCTCGGGAGTGAGGGGGTCCGATCCGCATGGAATCAGGGTTTTCCGTCATGGCGCACGGCTACACTCGCCGCTCACGTGAGAGCGTGGGTCGCCCCGTGAGGGTCGCCGGGACTTGCATAACAACGAGAGTCGAAGCCATGAACTTGAAGAGAAAGCGGTTCAACTGCAACGGATTTCGGATGGCGGGCCTGACGGCCGCCACCGTGGTGGCGATCGGGCTCGCCGCCTGTGGCGGCGGCAGTGGCGCAAAGGCATCGCAGACCGCTGCGAAGGTGAACAAGGAAGAGATTACCGTTCATCAGATCAACTATGTTCTGCAGCGTCAGCCCAATCTGAAGAAGGAGCAGGTGGAGCCGGCTTCGCGCCAGATTCTGGAGCGTCTGATTGATCAGGAATTGCTGGTGCAAAAGGCCCAGGACCTGAAGCTCGATCGGGACCCCCGCGTGGTGCAACAGATCGAAACCGCCAAGCGCGAAATCATCGCGCGGGCCTATGCTGAACGCATCGGTGAAAAGGCGGCCAAGCCGACCGATGCGGACATCAGCAAATACTTCAATGAGAACCCGGCACTCTTTACCGAACGCCGTGTCTACAACGTCCAGGAACTGAACATCGAGGTCAAGCCGGAGCAGGTGGCGGATGTCCGCGCCCGTCTGGAAGAGGCCAAGACCCTGACCGACTTTGTGGAGTACCTCAAGAGCAGCGACATCAAGTTCGTGGGCACGCAATCGGTGCGTGCCGCCGAACAGGTGGCGGCCAACAGCCTGCGGGTGCTGTCCCAGATGAAGGATGGCCAGCACTTCGCGGCCCCCACGCCCAACGGGTTGATGGTGATCTATCTGGCGGGGTCGCGTCTGCAACCGGTCACGCTGGAGCAGGCGCGTCCGGCCATCGAGAGCTTCCTGCTGGGCCAGCGCCGCATGGAGCTGATTTCGCGCGATGTGAAGACCATGCGCGAGAACGCCAAGATTGAATACGTGGGCAAGTTCGCCGAAGCCGCCGCTTCGTCGCCGACGCCCACGCCGGCGCTGACGCCAGACCCCGTCACCGAGCCGGCCTCCAGCGCCACGGGCTTGGACCACAACAGCATTTCGAAGGGCTTGGGTATCAAATGAGCAAGATCCAGACGCGCAATTTCCTGAAGCCCCTGGCCGTCGGCACCCTGGCGGTGCTGCTGTCGGTGAGCGCCCTGGCGCAGACGGGCGGCGCCGGCCGCGTGGCGCCGGCCTCACCCGCCACAGTGCAACCGGCGCCGGTGGGCCTGGTCTCGGGCGCCACGGCGGAATACCGCCTCGGTTCCGGTGATGCCATCCGCATCAGCGTCTTCCAGAACCCGGACATGACCCTGGAGACCCGGGTGTCTGAAGCCGGCACCATTTCCTTCCCGCTGCTGGGCACGGTGCGCGTGGGGGGGCTGTCCATCAGCGAAGCCGAGAACCGCATTGCCGAAGGCCTGCGCAAGGGCAACTTCGTCAAGCAGCCGCAGGTCAGCATCCTGGTGATGAAGGTCACCGGCAACCAGGCCAGCGTGCTGGGCGCGGTGAACCAGCCGGGCCGGTATCCGCTGGAACTGGCCGACACCCGCCTGACCGACCTGCTGGCCAACGCCCGCGGCGTGGCCGCCTCGGGCGGTGACCTGCTGGTGGTGTCCGGCCAGCGCGGCGGCAAGCCCTTCCGCATGGAAGTGGACCTGCCCACGCTGTTCGGCCCGAATGGCCGCGAACAGGACATCATCATCCAGAACGGCGATGTGCTGTGGGTGGACCGCTTCCCTCTGGTCTACATCTATGGTGAAGTTCAGAAACCGGGGCAGATCCGCCTGGAGCGCGGCATGACGCTGCTGCAGGGCCTGGCCGCAGGGGGCGGCTTGACGCTGCGCGGCACCGACCGTGGCATCCGTGTGCACCGCAAGGGGCCGGACGGCAAGGTGCAGGAACTGAAGCCCGCCATGGATGAAGCGCTGAAGGACGGCGACGTCATCTTCGTGCGCGAAAGCCTGTTCTGATTCGGTGACCCGGCGAAGGAGTGAGTCGTGACGCCCAGCAAGTTGATTTCCATCATCCGGGCTCGTTGGTCGCTGGTGCTGTTGGTGGTGGTTCTGACCACGCTGACCGCGCTCGGCGTCAGCCTGTCGATGAAGCCGAAGTATGTGGCCGCTGCGTCGGTGCTCATCGACGCCAAGCCTGATCCGATTTCGGCGCTGATCTATCCCGGCCTGGCTTCGCCGTCCTACATGAACACCCAGGTGGACGTGATTGCCAGCGATCGTGTGGCGCTGCGGGTGGTGAAGGACATGAAGCTGGCCGACAACCCGGACGTGCGCCAGCAATGGATGGCGGCCACCAACGGGCAGGGCACCATCGAGCAGTGGCTGGCGGCCGGCCTGCGCGGCAACATGGAGGTCAAGCCCTCCAAAGAAAGCAACGTGCTGGAGGTGAGCTACAAGTCACCGCAGGCGGATACCGCTGCGCTGCTGGCCAATGCCTTTGTCCGGGCCTATGTGGGCACCACGCTGGAACTGCGTGTGGACCCGGCCCGTCAGTACGCCGGTTATTTCGAGCAGCAGTCCAAGGCCGCATTGGACAAGCTGGAGTCCGCCAAGACCAAGCTCTCCGCCTATGAGCGCGAGCACGGCATCCTGGCCACCGATGAGCGCATGGATATTGAAAGCAGCCGGCTCTCCGAGCTGTCCTCGCAGCTGGTGGCCGTGCAGTCGGTGACCGCCGAGTCCAACAGCCGCCAGGGCGCCGCCGCCCGAGGCAGCGACACGCTGCCGGACGTGCTGGCCAACCCGGTGGTGTCGTCGCTCAAGGGTGAACTGAGCCGTTCGGAAGCACGGCTGCAGGAACTCAGCACCCGATATGGGGACGCCCACCCGCAGGTGATCGAAGCCAAGGCGTCGGTGGCGGATCTGCGCGCCAAGATGGCGACGGAAATCCGCCGTGTCACCGGTGCCGTCGGTGTCACCAACACCATCAACCGCCAGCGGGAATCGGACATCCGCAACGCCCTGGAAGCCCAACGCCAGAAGGTGATGAAGCTCAAGGAAGCGCGTGACGAAGCCGCCGGCCTGATCCGTGAAGTCGACAGCGCCCAGCGCGCCTACGACAGCATCGCCGCCCGCCTGACCCAGACCAATCTGGAAAGCCAGAGCACGCAGAGCAATGTGAGCATCCTCACCGAGGCCACCGCACCTCTGCGGCCAGCCTCGCCCCGTGTTGGCCTGAACACCGCCCTGGCCTTTGTGGCCGGCCTGGTGCTGGCCATCGGCATGGCGCTGCTGCTGGAAATGCGTGACCGCAAGATCCGCGATGCCGACGACGTCATGGCCTTGCTGCAGATTCCGATGCTGGGTGTGCTGCCGGCGCCCAACAAGCGGCCCCACAAGGCACTGCCGGCGGCTGAACGCCGCCTGCTGGGCCATGCCACCAGCAGAGGAGCGGCTTGATGTCTGACCTGAAGGAACCCCTCCACTACGCCTCCAGCAAACCCGTGGACGCCCAGACGACCAAACCCAGCGCCGGCCTGCATGACCGGTCCATCGGCGCGATCATTGCCGAAACCCGCAACCTCAGCGCCGATCAGGTGGAACGCGTGCTGCAGTACCAGCGCGAGCGCGGCATCCGCTTCGGCGAAGCTGCCGTGGCACTGGGGTATGCAAATGCGGAAGATGTGCTGGAAGCGCTGTCCAAGCAGTTCCACTATCCCTACGCCGCCAGCGAGCGCAAGACCCGCAGCCCGGAGCTGGTGGCCCTGAACCAGCCGTTTTCGTCCCAGGCGGAAGTCTTCCGCGGCATCCGCAGCCAGATCATGATGCGGCTGTACCGGGAAGGGGAGCCGCGCCGGGCGCTGGCCGTCATCAGCCCGGACACCATGGACGGCAAGAGCTACTTCACCGCCAACCTGGCCGTCACGCTGGCGCAACTGGGTGGCCGTACGCTGCTGGTGGATGCGGACCTGCGCCGCCCCCGCCAGCATGAGATTTTTGACGTCACCAACCAGGCCGGTTTGTCGTCGATCCTGTCGGGACGCAGCGAACCTCGTGTCATCCAGCAGGTCGAGGGCATGAACAGCCTGTTCGTGCTGCCGGTGGGCGCGGTGCCGCCCAACCCGGTGGAACTGCTGGAACGTCCGGCCTTCGGCATGCTGATGCGTGAGCTGGCCGGCAAGTTCGACCATGTGGTGGTGGACACCTCCGCCGCCCTGTATGGCGCGGACGCCTCCATCGTGGCATCCCGCTGCGGCGCGGCGCTGGTGCTGGCCCGTCAGGACCGCTCGCGTGTGCTGGCCCTGCAGGAACTCACCGACAGCCTGGACGGTATCAACACCACGCTGTTGGGCACCGTCATGAACCAGTACTGATCAAGGGCCGGAGAGCCGCAACGCTTGCCGAGGGGCCTCACCCGTGGGGGGCGGTCCGGTCTTGTCGCCTTTGCAGGGATTCCAGTGAAAGTCATGTCGCGTAATGTCCTCCCCGGCGACCCGGGCCGGTTGGTGCTCCGGTTCGGGCCGTTCTGGGCTGCCAATCGCCTGGTGCTGGTGCTGCTGGCCCTGGGGCTGGCGGCCATGTATGTCCCCACCATCGTGGACTTCATGCACGGCCCCTGGCGCGGTGACCGCAACAGCCACGGGCCGATCGTGATGGCGCTGTCGGCCTGGTACTTCTACTTCCAGACCCGCCGTCTGGCGCAGCAGGGGGAGCGCTTCGAGCCGCGGCCCGCACCGGTGCTGGGCTGGCTGGTGCTGCTGAGCGGTGCGGCGCTGTATGTGCTGGGACGTTCGCAATCCCTGGCGCTGCTGGAAATGGGTTCGCTGCTGCCGGTGCTGCTGGGTGTCGCCCTGCTGCTGCTCGGGCCGGCCATTGCCAAGCGCTACTGGTTTGCGTTTTTCCTGCTGCTGTTTGCGGTGCCGCTGCCCGCGTCCATCGTGGACGTGATCACCCAGCCGATGAAGCTGGCGGCGTCCTGGGGCGCGGAACAGCTGATGTACCACCTGGGCTATCCGGTGGCGCGGTCGGGCGTGATCCTGCAGATCGGTTCTTATCAACTGATGGTGGCCGATGCCTGCGCCGGCCTGAATTCCCTGTTCACGCTGGAAGCGCTTGGCCTGCTCTACATGAATGTGGTGCGCCATGAATCGGTGTTCCGCAACTTCACGCTGGCCGTGCTGATCGTGCCGATCTCCTTTTCGTCCAACGTGATCCGCATCCTGATCCTGGCCTTGCTCACCTACTACTTCGGCGACGACGTGGGGCAGGGCTTCATGCACGAGTTCTCGGGCATGGCGCTGTTCCTGACGGCGCTGATGCTGATCGTGCTCACGGACAGCCTGCTGCGCGTGCTGTCGCAGCGGGTGGAACGCCTGCGTGGCAAGGAGGCCGCATGAACACGTCCAGCGCTCATCTGCCCGGTCCGGCCGCGCGCGTGCCGCATCTGTCGCTGTACTCGGCCCTCATGGGCCTGGTGGTGATGGTGGCGGCTGCCGCCTGCGCCTGGCTGGCCACGCCCCGTCTGCAGGCCATCAGTGCCGCTCCCAGCCTGGACGCCACCGTGCCCAAGGCCTTTGGCGACTGGCGTGTGGTGGCGGACGCCACCACCCAGGTGGATGTGTCGCAGGGTGTGGAGACGGTGCAGGAGCAGCCTTATGACCAGACGGTCATGCGCACCTATGCCAACAGCCGTGGCGACCAGATCATGGTGGCCCTGGCCTGGGGCGAACGCCAGCGCCAGGATGTGAAGGTGCACCGGCCGGAGGTCTGTTACCCCGCCCAGGGGTTTGCCATCCGCCAGATTGGCGACGGCCCTGCCATCAGCACCAGCGGCCGCGCGTCGCCGGTGCCCACGACACAGATCCTCACCGAGGCCCGGGGCGGCGGTTTCGAGGCGGTTCGTTACTGGATCCGCATCGGCAACAGGTATGGTGGCGATGGTCTGCAGGCCCGCTGGTACATCCTCCAGGAAGGCTTCCAAGGCCGCATTCCGGATGGTGTGCTGGTGCGTGTGTCGCAGCGCCTGTCGCGCGAGGATGCGGCACCGGCCTCGCAGGCCTTGATGGAAGCCTTCCTGCAGGAGATGGTGGCGGCGGTGCCGGCAGGCTCGCGCGGCCTGCTGGTGCGCTGAGGCCGGCCGGGACAGACGGATGGACGGAACGACGGGCAGTGACGGGAAGCGACGGGAAGTGAAGGATCTCTCTTTGCGTTGGTGGAACAACGGCCTGCGGATGTGGCGCAGCCTGATGTTCGGCATGGACGGCGCGGGCTTCCTGGGTCTGGTCGGCCTCAGCGTGGGCGCCGTGGGCATCGGGTGGGCCAGCGTGATGATCGGCGGCGTGGCCGGCGACAAGCCCGTGATGCTGGCGGTGATGCCGCTGGTGCTGCTCACGGCCTTCCTGTTCATCTACAGCCGCGAAGCCTTCCTGATCGTCGTGCTGCTGATCCGCGCCGGGGCCAACCCGATCTTCGAGCAGGCCCGCATGGCGGCGGTGGGCGGCCTGGGCGGGCTGCTCAATGCGCTGGTCATCCTGCTGGCGGCGCTCATCATTTCGCGGGACCCCAAGCGGATTCCCAAGGCCGCCTGGTGGGTGTGGGGGCCGTTGCTGGCCATGCAGGCCATCGGCTTGGTGTATTCGCCGGAGAAGGTCGCGGCCATCCGGCTCTACCTCGGTTACCTGTCGGTGGTGGCGCTGTTTCTGGTGAGCTTCTATCTGGTCCAGGACGAATTCGACTTCAACAAGATGCTGAAGATCATCACCTGGTCTTCGGTACCCGTGGCCCTGGTCAGCCTGGCCTACATCGCCATGGGTCGCACCGCCGGCGGCGGTGATGCGCTGGAGAACTCCGGGCTGCGTTATGGGGGGCCGTTTCCGCATGCCAACATCCTGGCCTTCTACCTGGTGATGTCGCTGGGGGTGCTGTTCTATCGCTGGAAGAGCCGGCAGATCGGCCAGACCGTGTTCACGGCCGCCGTGGTGGTGGGCTACATGCTGCTGCTGCTGGGCCTGCTCTACACCACCAAGACCCGCAGTGCCTGGATCTCGGTGCTTTTCATCTTTGCGATGTATGGGCTGGTGAAGGAGCGGCGGTATCTGCTCTATCTCGTGATGATGGGGGCGGCCGGTTTCCTGGCGCTGCCGGAGTTGCGAGAGCGGGTGATGGGCCTGACCGAAGGCAATGAGGTGGTGCAGTACGCCAAGCTCAACTCATTTGCCTGGCGCAAGCTGCTCTGGACCGATGCGCTGGCGTGGATGTCGCCCACCCGCTACCTGATGGGCTATGGGGCCGAGTCGTTTTTTGCCTTGTCTCCCACCTTCTTCTCGATGGCAGGGCCGGCCAAGTGGGGTGCCCACAGCGCGGTGGTGCAGACCTTCTTTGAACTCGGTGCGCTGGGCCTGGGGGCCTACCTGTGGCTGTACTACAGCACGGCCCGCATGATCCGCAGGCTGTTTGCGGTGAAGCCGCTGCTGGCGCTGATCGGCATGTGCCTGCTGGTGGCCAACTTCATGGTGTCCAGCTCGGACAACATGTTCGCTTATCTGATCTACAACTGGTACTTCTGGTTCTGCATGGGCTGCTTGTGTTCACTGGCCATGCGCCTGGTGCCGGATGGGGCGCTGGAAGGCCGCTATCGACGCACCTGGGGCATCCGCCCCAGCCCGCAGGCGCGAGCCCGGGGGGAGGCGTCCGCCGCAGCAGAACGGTCCATGAGTGCCACCGCCTGGCTGAACACCGTGCCCATGGGGCTCACAGCCACCGCAGGCAACTCCTCCGCCATCACCGGCTCGGGCAGCCTGAAGGGCCCTGGCCGTGGTGGCCCGCGAGGCCCCGGACGGGGGCCCGGCAAAGCGGGCGGACGAGGGACGGATGGGCGCCCGCCCGATGGCCCCCCCGATCGCCCCCCCGGAGTACCCGGTCGATGAGCGCGCCCGACGCGTCGGCTACCGGCTCCCACACGCCTTCGGAGCGTTCACCGGTCCTCGATGGAGTGCGCGCGGTCAGCATCCTGGCGGTGCTGTGGACGCACCTGATGCCGTTCCGGGTGGCGGGCGTGCCGCTGAATGAATCGCTGGGCCTGTTCGGCATGGCCCTGTTTTTCATCCTGTCCGGCTACCTCATCACCGGGCAGTTGCTGAAGCGGCCTCCCGTCACCAACTTCCTGGCCCGTCGCCTGCTGCGGGTCGTGCCGGCCGCCTGGATCGCCTTGACGGTGGTGTGGTGGTTCCGCCCGGTGGACCTGGACACCGCGCTCAGCTATTTGTTCTTCTATGCCAACCTGCCGCCGCAGCGTTTGGTGCCGCCGATCGACCATTTCTGGAGCCTGTGTGTCGAAGTGCAGTTCTACATGCTGGCCGGGCTGATGCTGTGGCTGCGGGTGCGCGCCATCTGGTGGCTGTTCCCGGTGCTGCTGCTGACCTTCACCGGCCTGCGTATCTCCCACGAGATCACTGCCTCCAGCGTGACCTGGTTCCGCGCCGACGACCTGCTGGCCGGTGCCTGCCTCGCGCTGCTGGTGCATTCGCGCTTTTGGCCGATGGCGCGGGACCTGCTGGCCCGCCGGGGCGTGGTGCCTTCGTTGCTACTGTTACTCCTTGCAGGTAGCTTCATTGGCCATGAGGTGCACAATCCTCTCACCTACCTGCGTCCTTATGCAGCGGCTGCATTTGTGGGTTCGCTTTTGGCGCAACCGCGGCATCGGCTTTCCATGGCTTTGGGAGCACCCGTATTTGCCTATATTGCTTCAATTTCCTATGCACTTTATGTGTGGCACTTGCCCCTGGCGGCCACCTGGCTGGGAAGCGGCGATGACCTCTGGACCAAGTATCTGAAGCGGCCGCTGTTGTTGCTGGTGGTCTTCGGTATTGCGCACGTCTCCACCTTCCAGGTGGAGCGGCGTTTCAACGAGCTGGCCAAGCGTGTCGGGGCAGGGCGCGGTCGGCGGTTGAAGGAGGTCTGACCATGACGTCAACATCGCTGTCATCGCTGTTTGCCTGGGCTTCACGCCCATGCCCTGCATCCCCGGTTTGCCCTGAAACGGTGGCGGGTCATGCTGCCCTGAAGCGGCGAAGCCGGAGACGGGCTTCCGTCCTGGCGGCTGGTGCGCTCGCCGGAGCCTTGTGTGTCGCAGACCTCGGTCTCATGCCCGAGGCCTGGGCCCAGACGAATCTGCCGGCCCGCACCTTCGGGACCTTTGATACGCCCTTTGCCGCGTTCTCCCCCTGGTACATGCTGCCGGTGGCGCCGGTGCTGGGCAGCTTCGCCATCCCCACGTCGACCTACTACCCCACCGTCGCGGAGGGCACCTGGTCCACGGGCGTATTCAAAGCGTTGTCCACCGACCCTGGCGTCACCGTGTATCCGCCCACCGGCAATACCAATGGCATCTGGGATCCCGATGCGGAGGCCTACCGCGCCACCGTGGTGATTCCGCGCTGGCCGGCCAATGTGGTGCCAGCCTCTGGCTCCGACGGGCATGCGGACATCATCGACGAGGCCATGGGCATCGTGCATTCGTTCTTCCAGCTCAAGCTGGAGAATGGCACCTGGCGGGCCGGCCAGTACGCCTGGGCACCGCTGGCCGGGCGCGGCTTCGGTGAGGGCGGTCACTACTACCAGGGCGCGCGCGCGGTGGGGGTGCCCGCCATCGGCGGGGTGATCCGCAAGGCGGAGGTGGATGATGGGCTGGCGTATTACCGTCATGCGCTGGCCATGTCGCTCACCTACAACGCGCTGAGTGCCGCCACCACCTATGTCTATCCGGCCACGTCGGCCGACAGCAATGCCGCCACCACCAACAGCGGCAACATCCCCGAAGGCGCGCTGCTGATGCTGCCGCCCACTTTCGACACGTCCACCATCACCAACCTCAAGCTGCGCAAGGTGGCCGAGACGCTCAAGCGCTACGGGGCTTATGTGGTGGACCGCAACACCGGCACCCCGTTTGTCATCTACGCCGAAAACGGCAGCAACTTCAACCTGATGCCCAACGGCTGGGACAACACCACCGCCAACGAGCTTCAGGCCATCCGGGCCGAGTTGCGGCAGGTGGTGAGTGTCTCGAGCTGGCTGGACGGCAATGGTGCCTCCATCGTGCCCGAGCAGCGCTTGAACATCCTGTCGCTGCGGGGCCAGTGGTATTTGCAGCGCAGTTCACCGCTGGGCACGTTCGACACCTGGAAACAGGCGGTGGTGTTTCCCAGCAACGCGGTGGATGTCATGCAGGTGAACTACAGCCTGCGCACCATCAGCAACGTTGCCTGGGCCAAGCCGGTGGCGGGCACGCCCTACAAGCTGACATCCCGTTGCAGCGGCGGCGGCCGGCTGCGTCTGGCGCTCTATGACAACAGCGGCACCAAGCTGTATGACAGCGGCGAACTGGCGGATGGCGCCGTGGCCAGCTTCAACTGGCCGGCCAACTACGGCCGGGTGGCGGTCTACGCCTACAGCGGCAATGCCGGCACCGTGTCCACCGTTGGGGGCAGCCTGATCTCTGACGCTCCTCTGAACTCGCTTTCCGGAAAGATCCTGATGAAATGACCCAAGGGCATGCGGACATCGACTGGTTGGCCGACCTGGCGCGTTGCGGCGACACACGCGCCTGGCGGCGCGAACAATCGCTCTGGGCCTTGTGGGTCTACCGCTTCGGACGGCGGGTGGACGCGATGCCCGAGGGTTTGGGCCGCCGCTGGCGGACCAAGGCCTACTGGCTGATGTTCCGGGTGGTGGAAACCGTCACCGGCATCAGCCTGCCCAAGGAATGCCGCATTGGCCCGGGATTGCGCATCTGGCATTTCGGCGGCATTTTCATCAACCCGGCCACGGTCATCGGCGCCCACTGCACCTTGCGACAAGGTGTGACGCTGGGTAACCGTGAGCCGGATGGCCCCTGCCCGGTGCTGGAAGACGGCGTTGAGCTGGGCGCCTATGCCCAGGTGCTGGGGGGCGTGCGGCTGGGGGCGGGTTGCCGCATCGGCGCGATGGCCGTGGTGTTGCAAAACGTGCCGGCCGGAGCGACCGCCGTGGGCAACCCGGCACGAATCCTGCCCTTGCCGTCAGCCAGCGCCCAAGAGGCCGGCAATGGCACCGCCGTGGTGCCGACGCCGGCGATGCCGGGGGCGGCGGCACCGGTGCCGGATGCCGCCATCACCACATCGTCGGCGTCGGTCGGCGATTAAGAAGAAACCGGGGTGGCCACCCGCATGGCCTGTGGCGACTGGCGGCATAACGGGCCGGCAGTGCGCTGGATCGAGCGAAGTACGGAAGGGAAGCCAGACATGACGATGCAGTGGGATCGACGCCAATGGTGCGGCGCCAGCCTGGGGCTGGTGGCCGGCGCAGTGGCGCCAGGCTTCGCGTCCGCACAGGCGGATCGACCGTCGGACAAGCAGGGTGACAAGCAAGATAAGCGCCCTGGTCGTGGTGGCGACCGTCCTGGTGAGGGGCCCTTCGGCACGGCGGAACGTCCGTTCTCGGCGCAGTCGCCGTGGAACTGCCGCCCGGTGGATCCGGTGCTGGATGGGTGGACGATTCCCAAGGACGCCTATTTCCCCGCCATCGAAAGCGGCAAGTATTCGGTTGGCGTGTTCCTGTGCAGCCCGGACGACAAGCCGCAGCGTGTGCTGGGCCCGCTCAACCAGAAGGGCGTCTGGGACCCGGATGCCGAAGCCATGGTGCCGGAGGTGCTGATTCCGCGCTGGCCTGCCGGCGTGTTGCCGGCCAGCGGGTCGGACGGGCACGCGGACCTGGTGGATCCGCAGGCGGGCATCATCCATTCGTTCTTCCAGCTCAAGAAGGTGGGCGACGAATGGCGGGCCCAGCAATATGCCTGGACCCGGCTGGATGGCCGCGGCTGGGGCGACCCGGCCCACTACTTCCAGGGCGCCCGCGCGGCGGCGGTGCCCACCATGGGCGGCCTGATCCGCAGCCATGAAATCGAGGACGGTGACAGTGTCTACCGCCATGCGCTGGCGCTCTCTCTCACCTTCTCCGGCCTGAGTCCGGCGCCGGGCTACATCTTCCCGGCGACTTCGGCCGACCGAGGGGTGGAGCAGAACAAGGGCCAGATTCCCGAAGGCGCGCTGCTGATGCTGCCGCCGGATTTCGAGATCCGCTCCCTGGGCGACCTGAGCATGCGCAAGATCGGCGAGACGCTCAAGCGGTATGGCGGCTATGTGGTGGACCGCAATCACGGCACGCCGTTCTGCATCTACGCCGAGATCGGCGCGCGCTTCCCGATCGTGCTCAAGAACGGCTGGAACAGCCAGGTGGGCAATGATCTGGAACGCCTGCGTGGTGCGCTGCGCCAGGTGAAATCGGTCAAGGGCTGGCTGGACGGCCATGACCGTCCGGTGGACCTGGACGCGCCGCAGAACCTGCTGTCCATGCGCGGCGATTGGCGCGTGGTGAAGGGCCATGCCCGCGCGCATTTCGACACCTGGCGCCAGGCGGTGGTGTTTGAAGAAGCCCGCGATGCGGTGCTGGCGGTGGAAGGCAACCGCCAGTTGAGCGGGGTGTACTGGGCCCGGCCCAAGGCCGGCCAGGCCTGCAAGCTCACCGCCCGCTGCTCCGGAGACGCCCGCCTGCGGGTGGAGCTCAAGGACAAAGGCGGACGCACGGTGGCGGACAGCGGCGAACTGGACAACGGCAAGAGCGCCAGCTTCGACTGGCCCGACGGTGTGGTGGCGGCGCGGACCTCGGTGCGTGCGTCCGGCAACGGCACCGCCAGTGCCGACCTGCGGGTGGTGGCGGCCGCATGAACAGCACACCCCTGACTCCGGCGGTGGCCATGATCAAGGTGACCAAGGTCATCGACCCGGCGCCCGAAGCGCCCGCACCATCCCGCCCTGGCCCGGCAACCCCCGGTTCCACCCCGTCAGGGCTGTCTGGCGCCGACCCCATCGGTCGGGGCGGTTCCGAGCCCGACGGGCGGCCCCCCGTGCCATCCCCGGTGTCCCCTGTTCCCTCTAGGAGTTCTGTGAAGGTCGCGTATCTCGTCAACCACTATCCCAAGGTGAGCCACACCTTCATCCGCCGGGAGATCCTGGCGCTGGAGAAACATGGCGTGCCGGTGCAGCGGCTGGCCGTGCGCGGATGGGACGACCCGGCCCCGGACCCGCAGGACCAGGCCGAAAAGGCCCGCACGCAATACCTGCTGCAGGGCGGCGCCTCCGCGCTGGCCGGAGCGTTCTTCGGCGAGGCCGTGCGCGCGCCCGGGCGTTTCCTGAATGCCTTGCGCCTGGCGCTGCGCATCGGCCTGCGGGCCGACCGGCCCTGGCCGCTGCATCTGGTGTACCTCGCGGAAGCGTGTGTGGCGCTGCGCATGTTGCGGGAGGCCGGCGCCACCCATGTGCATGCGCACTTCGGCACCAACTCGGCCGAGGTGGCGATGCTGGTGGAGGCCCTGGGCGGCCCCGGCTACAGCTTCACCGTGCACGGGCCGGAAGAATTCGACAAACCCGAGTTCCTGCACCTGGGCGAGAAGATCCGCCGGGCGCGGTTCGTGGTGGCCATCACCTCGTTCTGCCGCAGCCAGCTCTATCGCTGGGTGGACCGGCAGCACTGGAACAAGGTGCGGGTGGTGCATTGCGGCCTGGAGCCGGCCTTCCATCAGGTGCAGATCGCGCCGCCCACGGGCCGCCGGCTGGTGTGCGTGGGGCGCCTGTCCGAGCAGAAGGGCCATCTGCTGTTGATCGAAGCCGCCGCGCTGGTGGCCGCCCAGGAGCCGGACTTTGAGCTGGTCCTGGCCGGTGACGGTGAATTGCGCCGCGACATCGAAGAACGCATTCGTGCGCACCAGCTGGAGAAGCATGTGCGCATCACCGGCTGGATCAGCAGCGACCAGGTGCGCCAGGAGCTGCTGGAGGCCCGCGCCCTGGTGCTGGCCAGCTTTGCCGAAGGCCTGCCGGTGGTGGTGATGGAAGCCATGGCCCTGGGCCGTCCGGTGGTGAGCACCGGCATTGCCGGCATTCCCGAACTGGTACTGCCGGACGAGAATGGCTGGCTGGTGCCGGCGGGTGACGCACCGGCCTTGGCGACGGCCATGCTGGCCTGCCTGCGCACGGATGACGCAACGCTGACCCGCATGGGCCAGGCGGCACGCCAGCGGGTGCTGATGCGCCACGATGTGGATGTGGAGGCCGAGCGTCTGGCCGATCTCTTCCAGGAGTACGTCCATGCTTGAACTGCTGCAGGGCTTGCCCTGGTTGCTGGTGCTGTTGCTGAGCCTGCTGCTGGCGGTGCCGGCGCTGCTGCTGCTGGCACAGGTGGTGCTGGCCCTGCTGCCGGACCGAGAGCTCAAGGACCATCCGCGGCCGGAGCGCATTGCGGTGGTGATGCCGGCTCACAATGAGGGCCGGGGCCTGCGGCCGACGCTGATGCAGGCGCTGGCCCAGCTGGGCCCCCAGGACCGCATCCTGGTGGTGGCGGACAACTGCACCGATGACACGGCTGCGCAGGCGCGTGACTTCGATGTGACGGTGGTGGAACGCACCCACGACACCGAGCGGGGCAAAGGCTTTGCCCTGGACTTTGGGGTGCGCCATCTGGAGGCCCTGGCCATCCAGGAAGGCCAGGCGCCGGATGTGGTGGTGATCCTCGATGCCGATTGCGAGCTGGGGCCGCGCCTGCTGCCGCGCATTGCGTCGGTGGCGCAGGCCACCGGCCGGCCGGTGCAGGCCACCTACCTGATGCATGCGGCCAATGACGGCCTCAAGGCCCGAATCGCCGAATTCGCCATGCGGGTGAAGAACCTGGTGCGCCCGCGTGGCATGCATCAACTGGGGCTGCCTTGCGGCCTCTACGGCACCGGCATGGCCTTCCCCTGGGCAGTGGCCGTGCAGGCCCCCCTGGCCAGCGGGCATCTGGCGGAAGACATGCAGCTGGGCGTGCGCCTGGCCCAACTGGGGGCGCCGCCGCTGCTGTGCGAAGACGCCCTGGTGACCAGCACCTTCGCCAAGAGCCAGGAAGGCGCGGCCAGCCAGCGCACCCGCTGGGAACATGGTCATCTGGCCATGCTGGTGAGTGAGGGCCCGGGTCTGCTGTGGCGGTCGATGCGGCCCGGCCGCGGCGCCCAACTGCTGCAGGTGCTGGACATGCTGGTGCCACCGCTCACGCTGCTGGCGCTGCTGCAGGTGGCCTGGCTGCTGGTGACGCTGGTGCTGGCTACCGTGCTGGGCTGGTGGTTGCCGCTGGTGGTGGCGGTGCTCAGCCTGCTGATGCTGACGGCGGCGATTGTCATCGCCCAGCAACGTTGGGCGGATGACATCCTGAGCCTGTCCGAATTGGCCGGAGCACCGCTGCTCCTGCTGGCCAAGGTGCCCCTCTATCTGCGCTTTGTCTTCAAGCGCCAGGTGGAGTGGGTGCGGACCAAACGAGACCTGTGATGGGATCTTTCACTTCATGAGTGCGACCCTGCCGATGACCGCTCCCGCTTCTGTCCTGCCCACCATCGCGGTGGACGGACTGCCCTTTGTTGCCAGCACCGTGACGCAGCTGGCCGATCACATCGTGTCCGAGGCCCTGGCCGGTCGGGGCGGTTGGGTGGTGACCCCGAACGTCGACATCCTGCGCCGCTGGCGCCAGGAGCCCGAATTCCGCGCCCTGGTGGCCGACGCCAATGTCTTCACCGCCGATGGCCGCCCCATCGTGTGGGCCAGCCAGTTGCAGGGCACGCCGCTGCCGTCGCGGCTGACCGGCTCCGATCTATTTGTGCAGTTGATGGGCCGGGCCCATCAGGCCGGTCTGCGCATGGCGCTGATGGGCGGCAATGAAGGGACGGCTGAAGCTGCGGCGGCCCGCCTGGTGCCACAAGGGGCGGAGGCCACCGTGCGCTGCCTCTGCCCGCCCTTCGGTTTTGAGCAGAAGCCCGAAGAGATGGCACGGTTGGAACGCCTGCTGATCGACTGGCAACCGCAGGTGGTGTTCATCGGCCTGGGCTCGCCCAAGCAGGAAAAACTGATTGCCCGGCTGCGTCCGCTGGCCCCTCATGCCTGGTTCCTGGGGGTGGGTGTGAGTTTCAGCTTCGTGGCCGGGGATGTGAAACGCGCGCCCGTCTGGATGCAGCGCAGTGGCCTGGAATGGGTGCATCGGCTGGTGCAGGAGCCGGGCCGGCTGGCGCGGCGGTATCTGGTGGATGGCGTGCCGTTTGCGCTGGGGCTGCTGTGGCGGGCCTCGCGGGCAAAGAAGCGGGTGTCGCGGTGAAGCGCAGGCCTGCCAGCAACGGAAGAAGGGGCATGCATGGCCTTGTTTGATGTGCTGATGCCGGTGAAAAACGGCGAGGCCTTTCTCAGCCAGGCCCTGGCCAGCGTGCAGGCGCAGACCGAGCGCGACTGGCGTCTGCTGGTGCTGGACCATGGGTCCACCGACCGCACGGCAGAGATCGTGGCCGGTGCGGCGGCGCGGGACACGCGTATCGAGCTGCATCCATTCCCGCAGGCCCAGGGCCTGGCCGGGCTGCTGAATGAAGGCCTGGCGCTGATCGAGGCGCCCTACCTGATGCGCATGGATGCGGATGACGAGTGCCTGCCGGATCGCATGACCCTCACCCATGCCGCCTTTGAACGCGATGCGGAGGTGGTGCTGGTGGGCGGGCAGTCGGTGATGATCGATGCACAGGGCCGCGAGATCGGCGCGCTGACGCATCCGACCGACAAGGACGAACTGGCCCGTTGCGCGCTGTTCCGCAATGTGTTTGCCCATCCCACCATCAGCCTGCGCAGCCAGGCGGTGTGGGACCGGGGCATCCGCTACGGCCACTCGATGTTCCGGGACACCGACCCGCAGGCCGACATTGCCGTGCCCAATCTGGCCGAAGACTACCTGCTGTTCAGCGAAATTGCCCTGCAGCGCCAGGGCATCAACCTGCCGCAGAACGTGCTGCGTTATCGCTTCCATGCGGGCAGTGTCAGCCGCCAGAAGTACTGGGATCAGTTGCAGATGTCCGGCCGCATCTCGCGCCACCTGGGCGGCCTGCTGGCGCGCTGGGCCGGGCAGGCGGCCTTTGATCCGGTGCCGTTCTGCTCGCACGGGCAGGCGCTGATCGATGTGAAAGGCCGACGCGACTATGCCGAGGACTATGCCCGCATGGTCCATGCACTGGCCCGCGCCGGGTCCGCGTGGACCGGCGAGGCGGCCGAGCGGGAACTGCGCTGGCGTCGGACCTTTGTGGACCGGCACCCGCTGGGGTTGGCATCGCGGGCGCTGCGCTTCGGTTTTGGCGGCCGTGCGGACCCCTGGGAGATGCGCACCGCGATGAATGCCCTCAAGCAGCAGATTCGCGGGCGGGAGCGGCTGCAGATGGAGCCGGCGCCGACTTGAGAACCCCCTGGAGAGCCGTCGAGCGAGGCTTTGAATGGGCCTCCATGCCGAGCCTGGGAGCCTGGGGATTGAACACGAAACGCAACAAGAGGCACCTGTGAGCGCGGGGCTCCTGTGCTGGCCACGGGACGAGCGGTGAAGGCCGCTCCCCGGCAAGCAGCGCCGGCCACCGCAGCAGTACCGCCCCCCCCCCCCGAGCGCGGTTCACACCCTGCTGGGCCCGCAGGTCCGAAGACGAATTGAATTGAGGGACATCCGATTGAGACGAGTACTGGTTGTACGAGATGAACTGCTGCCGCTGTCCGAGACCTTCGTGCGCCAGCAGGCACTGCATCTGCGGGACTGGCAGGCCACGCTGGTGGGGCAGCGTCTATGCCCCCACGGGCTGTCGTTGCAGGGGCTGGACCATCAACTGCTGGACCTGACCCCCAGCGGCCCGCTGGATGCCATCGGCTGGCGGCTGTACCGCCGCCTGGGCTGGCCCTTGCCGCAGGCGCTGCGCCAACTGATGCAGCCGGATGCCGACGGCGAGCGGCCCTCGCTGGTCCATGTTCACTTCGCCACCGATGCGGTGCTGGCCTGGCCCTGGCTCAAGGGCCTGGGCCTGCCGACCGTGGTGACGCTGCATGGATACGACATCCACACGCGCCCCGACTGGTGGGAAAGCGGCCAGGGCGGCGACTACATGAAGGACTATCCGCGCCGGCTGCGGGAGATGGCGGCGGACCCACGCGTGTCCTTCATCGCCGTGTCCGAGGCGGTCCGCGCGCAGGCGATCTCCGCCTACGGCATCCATCCGGACCGGCTGCACACGCTGTTCATCGGCGTGGACACCCGTGACTTCGCTCCCACCGGCGTTCCCGCTGGTGAGCGGGAGCCGCACATCCTGTTTGTCGGCCGTCAGGTCGAGAAAAAGGGCCTGGAGTTTCTGATCCGCGCCATGGCCCGGGTGCATCAGCGCTTCCCGCAGGCACGGGTGAAGGTGGTGGGCGACGGCCCGCTGCGCGAGCCCATGGAGGCGCTGGCGGCCGAGCTGCAGTCCCCGGTGGACTTCCTCGGCGCCCAACCCAGCCAGCGCGTGCGTGAGCTGCTGGGGACGGCGCGCATCTTCTGCCTGCCCAGCATCGTCAGCCAGTCCGGTGATGCCGAGGGCTTGCCGATCTCCATCCTCGAAGCGCAGGCCTGCGGAGTTCCGGTGGTCACATCGGCCATGGGCGGCCGCGATGAAGGCATTGAACCGGAGCGCACCGGCCTGGCGTTTGCGGAAGGGGATGTGGACGCCCTGGCCACCCAGCTGGAACGGCTGCTGGCCGATCCCGGCCTGTGCAGCGCGATGGGCAGCGCCGCCCGTGAACTGGCCACGCGCAAATTCGACCTGCAGATCTGCCAGCGTGCGCTCGAAGCCTTCTACACCTCGCAGGCCGGAGGTGTGCGTTGAGCGGCATGATGCACAGCGTGCGCTGGCTGAGCCTGGCCCAGGCCAGCAAGGTGCTGGGGCAACTCGTCAGTGTGGTGGTGTTGTCGCGGCTGCTGCCGCCGTCCGCCTATGGGGTGATGGCGCTGGCCGGTGTGGTGCTCACCTTCGCCAGCCTGCTGCGCGACATGGGCACCGGCGCCGCCATCATCCAGCGCAAGAGCCTCACGCCCGCGCTGGCCAACACCGTGTTCTGGCTGAACGCGGGCATGGGCGTGAGCCTGGGCCTGGTGCTCGCAGCAGCGGCGTATCCCATCTCGATCTTCTTCCGTGAGCCGCAGCTGTTCCCGGTGATGCTGTTGATGTCGCTGGGCTTTCCGCTCGGGGCCATCACGGCGGTGCATCAGGCCTGGATGGAGCGCCATGCGCGCTTTCGCGAACTCGCCATCCTGGATGTGTTCACCCAGGTGGGCGGGCTGTGCCTGTCGGTGGCCTGCGCGCTGGCGGGCTGGGGTGTCTACAGCTTTGTGGTGCCAACGCTCTTCACCATCGGCGTGAACAGCACCTGGCTGTGGTTCAAGTCCGGCTTCAAGCCGGGGCGCTCGTGGAGCCGGGAGGAGTTCCGGTCCTTGTGGGGCTTCAGTGGCAGCCTCACCGCCTTCAACTTCATCAACTACTTCGCCCGCAATGCCGACAGCATGATCATCGGCCGCCTGCTGGGGGCGGGGCCGCTGGGCCAGTATGGAATGGCCTACAAGCTGATGCTGTTCCCGGTGCAGCACATGAGCTGGGTGGTGGGCCGTGCGCTGCTGCCCCGGCTGAGCGGCATCCAGGACGATCTGGGGGCCGTGCGGGACGTCTACTTCAAGGTGCTGGGGGGGATTGCGCTGCTGAGCATGCCCATCATGGTGGGGCTGTGGTCGCTGCGGGTGCCGTTCACCGAGGTGGTGCTGGGGCCGACGTGGGCCATCGTGGCACCGCTGCTGGGCTGGTTGGCACCGGTGGGCATCATGCAGTCGCTGATGAGCACCATCGGCAGCACCTTGACCTCACAAGGCCGCACTGCCGCGCTGTTCTATCTGGGCCTCTTCAACACCGCCACCGTGCTGCTCGGGTTCTTCCTCGGTGCGCAGCACGGCGTGGTCGGTGTTGCGGCAGGTTACTTCGTCGCCAATTCTGTGAACTTCATCGTGACCCTGGTGTGCATGGGACGCTGGCTGCAGGCCACCCCCGGCCCCCTGTGGCGACAGATGAAAGCACCGGTGTTGTCGTCCCTGGCCATGGGCCTTGCGCTGTATGCCGCCGGGCTGGCGCTGGGTCACACGGAGTTACCACTGAAGCTGCAACTCGGCATGCTGATTGCCGTTGGCGCCGCGGTATACCTGGGTGTGTTGGGGCTGTTCGGACTGTCTCCGAAAACATTGCTCTCCACCTTGAAAGGGAAGGCGTAAGACGGCATGAGTGAAGCAATGGCGTCGGGCACACGGTTGCCTGGAATTGATGCGCTGCGCATCTTTGGTGCGGTGCTGGTGGTGGGGCTGCATGTGGGGCTCTTTCCTGAGTGGCCACAGACAGCCATGGAGGTCAGCCGCGCCTTTGGGCGCTGGGTGGTGCCCTTCTTCTTTGTGGTGATGGGATTCTTCATCGGTCAGCGGACCAGCATCGGGGCGACGGCCCTGCTGACCGCCGGGCGTCTGATGCAGATCACGCTGGTGTGCACGGTGCTGTATGGAGTGCTCAACCTCCTTCAACTGGGTGTGCGCGGCGGTGTGGAGCGCATGATCTCGCCGGAGTTTTTCGTGCGCGGCGCCTGGGGGCATCTGTGGTTCATGCATGCCGCTCTGGCTGGAGTGCTGCTGGCGGCCGCACGACCGGACTGGTGGCAGCCGCGCGCCGCGTGGTGGGGCATCGGTGCGGTGCTGCTGGTCTGCAGCGCGCTGGATTCCCTGTTCGCCATGGGCAAGATCGACTGGCCCACGATGTTCGCGAGCCGCTTCCTGTCCGGCATTGCACTGGTGTGGCTTGGCATCAAGCTTGCGAGCGTGTCGCGCAGGACCTTGGCTCGCCAATGGCCGATGCTGCTGGGCGCCGGACTGTTGATGATGCTGTTGCAGGCGCTGGCGGTGCGTTTCAAAGGCGGCGCACCTACGGAAATGCAATTGCATGTCGGTGCGGTCCTGCTGGGTGTGGCCGCGCTCGCTTTGGGCCTGGCGCTGCCCGCCACCCCCTGGATGGAACGGCTGGCCGACTGGGGCCGGCGTTATGCCCTGGGGCTGTATCTGCTGCACCCGATGCTGATCGAGTTGCTGCGGGTGGCGGGTGTGCGGCGCAGCGACGCCTTGTGGCTGTCTGCCGCTGCCCTGACCCTGCTGCTGCTATGGACGGCGGAAAATCTGTTCCCGCGCGGCAAGGCGGTGCTGGACGGGCGTTGACAGCGTCCGGCCGCCCTTCGATCTTTGGAATGAGAGATGGATATGAGTGAATGGCCCTTGGTCTCGGTCTACATGCCGACGCAGAACCGGCTGGCATCGATGCGTGCGGCCGTGGAGTCGGTGCTGGGACAGACCTATCGGAATGTGGAGCTGGTGGTGGTGGACGACGGGTCCACCGACGAGACCCCGCTCTGGCTGGCCGAGCGGGCCCGGCAGGACCCTCGTTTGAAGGTGCTGCGCCACGACCAGGGGCGGGGCGCTTGTGCAGCCCGCAACGAGGCGATCCGCGCGAGCACCGGGGGCTTCCTCACCGGGCTGGACGACGACGATGAGTTCAAGCCGCATCACATCGAGGCCTTGCTGGCCTACTGGAAGCTGCTCACCTCGATGGGCGATCAGCCGTCGGTGCTGTATGTGCAGTACGAGTTCCGCAGCGGCGACAAGCGCTGGTACAGCGCGAAGGTGGGCCGTTGCACCGCCGAGATGATGCTGGAGGCCAATCATGTGGGCAACCAGCTGTTCGGCCCGCGTGATCGGTTTGTGTCGGCCGGCTTGTTCGATGAGGACATGCCGGCCTGGCAGGATCTGGAATTCTTCTATCGCATCCTGAAGCTGCATGGGCCCGGCCGTTTGCTGGACCTGCCGACCTACGTCTTTGATGTGGCGCCGCGGCCGGATCGGATCTCGTCAAAATCCAAGCAGAAGGTGCTGCGCGCCTGCCAGCTGATGTATGCCAAGCATGGGCAGAGCAACGGGCGCGTGATGCAATTGATGCTGTTGCAGGTGTTCTCGGAGTATTACGGCTTCCGGCCGGATACGACCGATCTGCGGCAGTTCATGAAGCAGGGCTGGTGGGCTGAAGGCTGGTATCAGATGATGCGGCGTTGGCTGCGTCAGCCGGCCAAGGTGTGAGCGGAGGCCGGTGGTGCTGCAAAGCCAGGAGCAAGGCAAGGGCAAGGTGCAAGGCCCTCTGCAGGGAGATGACCTGCGGCGCTATGCCGCACTGATCCGCACCCACGCCTGCACGCCGCTGCTGGAGCAGGTGGTCGCCGCCCTGCGGGCGCAGACATGGCCGCCCGCGCGCATCGTGTTTGTGGATTCTTCGCGGAACCCGGCCGTGCGGGAGCAGTTGCTTCGCATGGGCGAGGTGGTGGCGTATCCGGATGAAGCCTTCAACTATTCAGCCGCCATCAATATCGGCATGGCCACCATCGACGAGCCGTATGCGCTGCTGATCAGCGCGCATGTGCGGATGGAAAGCCCGACGGTGCTGGAAGAAAGCCTGACAGCGGCCCAGACCGAAGGTGTGGAAGTGGTCTACTGGCGGCATGCGCATCTGGGCGCCAACGGCCGGGCCGTCATCGGGCCGCAGACGTTTGATGGCTACAACGGGCTGTCCAATGCTTGTGCGTATCTACCGACCCGGTTGGTGAAAGAGCGTCCATTCCGCACCGATGTGTTCTCGGCCGAAGATCAGGAATGGGCGGCCTGGTATTTCCGGACTCGGCGCGGGCGGGTGATGCGCTGCGACGATCTGTCGGTGAAGTACGAAAACCCCCATGTGAATGCCCGCAAGATGATCAATGAGGAATTGGCCATCGCCTATTTCGCATATCCCCGTAACCGCTGGCCCGACCGGATTGCCTCGCGCCTGGGGCGCGCAGCCTTGGCCTTGCTGCGGGGGCGGAGGGAGCGGGCCAGGATGCATTGGGAAATCGGGCGTGGGCTTTTTTTGATGTGGTTCAGGGCGCCGAATGGGACGTCAAAGTACTTTTGAGGGTCTTCCGAGAGCGGGGGCGGCTTTTATGTGGCGCGCGCTGGCTGCCAACGGGCGGGGGGTATTGGCTTCATGTCCCTCCTGTCCCGCTCCGCGGGCCATTCCTTCCTTGACTTCCGCCAATACCCCCCGCCCGTCGGCAGCCGACACCAATGACTTCGGGGAGGGGCTGATGAGGACGCCTGGGGGAAGCGCTTGGGAGCTGCGTTTGGGAGACGCGTTTGGGGGAAGGCACCCCACTGAGGGGGGGACGGACATGAAGTGGCAAGGACATTGGGCCGAAAATGGCGGTCCCCAGAGCAGCGATCGGGAGATCTCGTGAAAGTACTCGTTACCGGCGCAGCCGGCTTCATCGGCATGCATGTCAGCCAGATCCTGCTCGCGCGTGGGGATCAGGTGGTGGGCCTGGACAATCTCAACGATTACTACGACCCGACCCTCAAACACGACCGCCTGGCCCGGCTGTCGCCGCACCCGTCGTTTTCGTTTATCGAGATGGATGTGGCTGACCGCGAAGGCATGGCGCGGGTGTTCGCCGAGCATGGGTTCGACCGCGTGGTCCATCTGGCCGCCCAGGCGGGGGTGCGGTATTCGCTGGTGAATCCGCATGCCTATATCGAGTCGAACATTTCGGGGTTCACCAACATCCTCGAAGGCTGCCGGCATCACAGCGTGGAGCATCTGGTGTATGCCTCCAGCTCCAGCGTGTACGGCGGCAATACCCTGATGCCGTTCAGCGAGCACCACGGCGTGGACCATCCGGTGAGCCTGTATGCCGCCACCAAGAAGGCCAATGAGCTGATGGCGCATACCTACAGCCACCTGTTCAACCTGCCCACCACCGGCCTGCGCTTCTTCACCGTGTATGGGCCGTGGGGCCGGCCGGATATGGCGCTGTTCCTGTTCACCAAGGCCATCCTGGCCGGTGAGCCGATCAAGGTGTTCAACCACGGGCAGATGATCCGCGACTTCACCTACATCGACGACATCGCCGAAGGCGTGGTGCGGGTGCTGGACCGCACCGCCACGCCCGATGCGGACTACGATCCGGTGAAAGCCGATCCGGCACGGTCCAGTGCGCCCTATCGGGTGTTCAATATCGGCAACCACCAGCCGGTGCCGCTGATGGGCTTCATCGAAGCCATCGAGCAGGCGCTGGGCCGCGAAGCCCAAAAGGAATTCCTGCCCCTGCAGGACGGTGATGTGCCCGCCACCCACGCCGATGTGGAAGAACTCGCGGCCTGGACCGGCTTCCGCCCGGCGATGCCGGTTCCGGAAGGCGTGAAGCGCTTTGTTGCGTGGTATCGAGACTATTACAAGATGTGAAACAAAACGCCGGCGCTGGTCGGCGATGCTGGCACCCGGCTTGCTCACCGGGCGCCGACATCAGCAAATTCCTCCAGGCCACCCGGGGTGGCTCGGAGTTGTGTGAATCTGGGCAGTATTTGGAATGACCCTTGGGAGTTATCGCATGAAAGTAACGACGATTGGCACCGGCTATGTGGGCCTGGTCACGGGCGCGTGTCTGGCCGAGATGGGCAACCATGTGGTGTGCCTCGACGTGAATCCCGACAAGATCCGCGTGCTCAATGAAGGGGGAATTCCCATCCATGAGCCGGGGCTGGATGCCGTGGTGGCGCGCAATGTGGCCGCCGGCCGCCTGCAGTTCACCACCGATGTGGATGTGGCCGTGAATCACGGCACCATCCTGTTCATCGCCGTGGGCACGCCCCCCGGGGAGGACGGCTCGGCCGACCTGCAATATGTGCTGGCGGCTGCCCGCTCCATCGGTCAGCGCATGACCGATTACAAGGTGGTGGTGGACAAGAGCACCGTGCCCGTGGGCACCGCCGAGAAGGTGGATGCCGCCATCCGCGAGGAACTGAAGAAGCGCGGTGTGTCGGCTCATTTCGCCGTGGTGTCCAATCCGGAATTCCTGAAGGAAGGCGCCGCCGTTGAAGACTTCATGAAGCCCGACCGCATCATCGTCGGCTCCGACGATGAGCAGGCCACGCTGATGATGCGTGCTCTGTACGCGCCCTTCACCCGCAGCCACGACCGGCTGATGGTGATGGACGTGAAAAGCGCCGAATTCACGAAGTACGCCGCCAACGCCATGCTGGCCACTCGCATCAGCTTCATGAACGAGCTGGCCCTGCTGGCCGAGAAGGTGGGCGCCGACATCGAACTGGTGCGTCGTGGCATCGGGTCGGACCCCCGCATCGGCTATCAGTTCCTGTATGCCGGCGCCGGTTACGGCGGCTCCTGCTTCCCGAAGGATGTGAAGGCCCTGGTGCGCACCGGCCGTGAATACGGCCAGGAGCTGCAGGTGCTGAACGCGGTGGAAGAAGCCAATGACCGCCAGAAGGAAGTGCTGGTGGACAAGGTGGTGGCCCGCTTTGGCGAAGACCTGGGGGGCAAACGCTTTGCGCTGTGGGGCCTGGCCTTCAAGCCCAACACCGACGACATGCGGGAAGCCCCGGCCCTGACGGTGATCGAAGGCCTGACCCGCCGTGGCGCCGCCATCGCAGCCTACGACCCGGTCGCCATGAGCGAAGCCTCCCGCCTGCTGTCCACCAACCCCGGAGTGAGCTTCTGCGAGCGCGCTGAACATGCCCTGGCCGAGGCCGACGCACTGATCATCGTGACCGAGTGGAAGGAATTCCGCACGCCGGACTTCGACCGCTTCAAGAGCGATCTGAAGCAACCGGTGGTGTTCGACGGTCGCAATCTGTATGAGCCGGCGATGATGAAGACCCTGGGCATCGAGCATTACCCGATCGGCCGCAACGGCAAGATCGCGCCGCGCTGATCACCAGCGCCCCGCAAAATGGGATACTTCCGGGCTAACCCCGGAAGTCATCCCCATGGTCAAGATCAACAACATCCAGGTCGACAACGCGCTGCCCTTCGTGCTGTTTGGCGGCGTCAACGTGCTGGAGTCCGAGCAGTTCGCGGTGGACGTGTGCGGCGAATATGTCCGCGTGACGCAGGAACTGGGCATTCCCTACGTGTTCAAGGCGTCGTTCGACAAGGCCAACCGCTCGTCCATCAAGTCCTACCGGGGCCCGGGCCTGGAGCAGGGCCTGAAGATCTTCGAGGCAGTGAAGAAGGCCCACAACGTGCCGGTCCTCACCGACGTGCATGAGCCCTTCCAGGCCGCCGAGGTGGCCAGTGTCTGCGATGTGCTGCAACTGCCCGCCTTCCTGGCCCGCCAGACCGACCTCGTGATCGCCCTGGCCAAGACCGGCAAGGTCATCAACATCAAGAAGCCGCAGTTCGTGAGCCCTCCGCAGATGAAGAACATCGTGGAGAAGTTCGAAGAAGGCGGCAATCCGAATGTGATGCTGTGCGACCGTGGCGCCCAGTTCGGCTACGACAACCTGGTGGTGGACATGCTGGGCTTCGGCGTGATGAAGCAGGTCAGCGGCAACAAGCCGGTGATCTTCGACGTCACCCATGCACTGCAGCAGCGTGAGTCCGGCGCTGCCGCGTCGGGTGGCCGTCGCGGCCAGGTGACAGAGCTGGCCCGCGCCGGCATGGCCGTGGGTCTGGCCGGTCTGTTCCTGGAATCCCATCCCAAGCCCGAAGAAGCCCGTTGTGATGGCCCCAGCGCCCTGCGCTTGTCCCAGCTCAAGCCCTTCCTGCAACAGGTCAAGGCCATCGACGATCTCGTCAAGTCGATGCCGGCGCTCGATACAAACTGATCAGCCGCAGATCACCTTCGGATCACCCATGGGCCACGAACGGATTCCGCAGATTCTGCGGAATCCGCCTTGAGCTACAGCAGCGCGGCGGTCAGGATCTTCACGACCCGCCGCGCCGCTTGTCCGTCCCACAAGGCCGGGCGGTGCCCCACCGGCGGACGTTCGCCGCGATCGATGGCGTCCAGACAGGCATGGGCCGCCGCCAGCACCGTTGGCGCGTGTGTCCCCACCAGCCGATTGCTGCCCAGCTCCACCGTGATCGGACGCTCGGTGTTCTCCCGCAGCGTCAGGCAGGGCACACCCAGTGCGGTTGTTTCTTCCTGCAGGCCACCGCTGTCCGTCAGCACCACGGCCGCTTCGCTCCACAACGCCAGAAAGGGGCGGTAGGGCAGGGGCGGCAGCAGCCTCAACGAGGGCGGCAGGGGCAGTGACAAGGCTTCGATCCGGCTGCGTGTCCTCGGATGTACCGGGAACAGCAGCGGCAGCCGCTCCGACAGGCGCCCCAGGGCTTCCAGCAGGGCGGTGAGCTGCACCGGCTCATCCACATTGGACGGGCGATGCAGGGTCACCACGCCATAACGCCTCGCCGCCGCCAGGGCCGCCTGCTGTTCATCCCGGCCCGGCCAGCCCTGGCGGTCCGCACCGATGACCCGTTGCTGCTGATACAGCAGGTTGTCCACCATCACATGGCCGACTTCGTGGATCTGTGCGTCCGCATGGCCTTCCCGCCGCAGATGGGCCGTGGCGCTGGGTTCAGTCGTGAACAACCAGTCGGCAAGGGCATCGGTGGCCCGCCGGTTGATTTCCTCCGGCATGCTCATGTCGCCGCTGCGCAGTCCCGCTTCCACATGGGCCACGCGGACGCCCAGCTTGCGGGCAGTCAGGGCACAGGCCAGGGTGGAATCCACATCACCCACCACCACGCAGGCGGCGGGGCGGTCGGCCATCACCACCGGTTCGTAGGCTTGAAGGATGCGCGCCGTCAGCTGCGCATGGCTGCCGCCGTGGCAGTCCAGCGAGATGTCCGGGGGCGGCAGGCCCAGTTCATCGAAGAACACACCACTCATGGCGTGGTCGTGATGCTGGCCGGTGTGCACCAGCCGCCAGGCCAGGCGCCCATCCGCCTGAAGCGCTCGCACCAGCGGTGCGAGCTTCATGAAATTGGGCCGCGCGCCGGCGATGAGATGAATCAGCGGCGACGGCATGGCCCGTCAGGCCTCAGTCAAACGCCTTGGCATCCGCCAGCAGCGGGGCCTTGGCGTCCTTGTCGGCCAGTTTGGGCTCAACACCGGTGTCGGGCCACTGGATGCCGATGGAAGGATCGTCCCAGCGCACCGAGCCTTCGGCCTGCGGCGCGTACAGATCGGTGGTCTTGTAGAGAAAGTCCGCCGTGTCGCTCAGCACCAGGAAACCGTGGGCAAAGCCCGGTGGAATCCACAGCTGGCGATGGTTCTCGCCGCTCAATTCCACACCGACCCACTTCCCGAAGTTCGGGCTGGCGCGACGCATGTCCACCGCCACGTCAAACACCGCTCCGGCGGTGCAGCGCACCAGCTTGCCCTGGGCATGCGGCGGCAACTGGAAATGCAGGCCGCGCAGCACACCCCGGCTGGAGCGGGAATGGTTGTCCTGCACAAAACGCACCTCGCTGCCCACGGCCGCATTGAACTTGGGCTCGGTCCAGCTTTCCATGAAGAAGCCACGGCTGTCCCCGAACACCTTGGGTTCAAGGATCAGGACTTCCGGCAGCGCGGTCGGGATGACGTTCATCAAAACACTTTCTCGTTGAGCAACTGCTTCAGGTATTGGCCGTAGCCGTTCTTCACCATCGGCTGGGCCAGCCGCTCCAGTTGCTCCGCCGTGATCCAGCCTCGGCGGTAGGCGATTTCTTCGGGACAGGCCACTTTCAGACCCTGGCGCTTTTCCAGGGTGGCGATGAACTGGCCAGCCTCCAGCAGGCTGTCATGCGTGCCGGTGTCCAGCCATGCATACCCGCGGCCCATGATTTCGACCTGCAGTTCCTGCTGCGCCAGATAACGGGCGTTGACGTCGGTGATCTCCAGCTCGCCGCGCGGGCTGGGCTGGATGTCCGCAGCAATGTCGCAGACCTGGTGGTCGTAGAAATACAGCCCGGTCACCGCGTAGTTGCTCTTGGGCTGCTGAGGTTTTTCCTCGATGCTCATGGCCCGCTTGGCGTCGTCGAACTCCACCACGCCGTACCGCTCCGGATCGTGCACGTGATAGGCGAAGACGGTGGCGCCCTGGGTGCGGCTGTCCGCCGCACGCAGCAGGCCCAGCAGGTCGTGGCCGTAGAAGATGTTGTCGCCCAGCACCAGCGCACTCGGTGCGCCGCCGATGAAGTCACGGCCCAGGATGAAGGCCTGTGCCAGGCCGTCCGGCGAGGGCTGCACGCAATACTGAAGATGGATGCCCCACCGGGAGCCGTCGCCCAGCAGGGCTTCGAAACGCGGCAGGTCCTGGGGGGTGCTGATCAGCAGAATGTCGCGAATGCCCGCCAGCATCAGGGTGCTCAGCGGGTAATACACCATCGGCTTGTCATACACCGGCAGCAACTGTTTGCTCAGTGCCAGCGTGGCCGGATGCAGCCGGGTGCCGGAGCCGCCAGCCAGGATGATGCCCTTGCGGGAGGAAGTCGCAGGCAGGGAAGTGGTGGCCATGAAGGGTCCTCAGAGGATCTCGTCGAGCATGCGGTCCACGCCAGTCTGCCAGTGCGGCAGTACCAGATCGAACTGCTGCTGCAGACGGCGGTTGTCCAGGCGCGAATTCAACGGGCGCGGGGCCGGCACCGGGTAAGCCGAGGTTGGGATGGCCTCCACTTGATCCGGCACCACCTTGAGGGTCACGCCCTTGGCCACCGCGCGGCGCAGCACGTGCTGCGCATACTGGTGCCAGCTGGTGTCGCCGCTGGCCACCGCGTGATAGACGCCGCAGCGCGTGCGGTCGGCTCGGGTGGAGCGAATGAGGTGGGCGCTGATGTCCGCCAGCAGGTCGGCCCCGGTGGGCGCGCCGATCTGGTCGGCCACCACCTTGAGCTGCTCACGCTCGGTGGCCAGGCGCAGCATGGTCTTGGCAAAGTTGCCACCCCGTGCGGCATAGACCCAACTGGTCCGCAGCACCAGGGCATCGGCGCCGCTATCGCGAATCAGCTGTTCACCTTCGAGCTTGGTCCGGCCATAGGCGCTCAGCGGGCCGGTGGCGGCCGATTCGTCGCGGGGCTGATCACCGCTGCCATCAAACACATAGTCGGTGCTGTAGTGAACCAGCAGGGCGCCCAGCGCCTTTGCTTCGCTGGCCAACACCCCCACGGCCGTGGCATTGATCTGGCGGGCGGCCGCCTGATCGGATTCGGCCTTGTCCACTGCCGTGTAAGCGGCCGCATTCACGATGACGTCCGGCGCCACACGGCGCACGGTGGCGGCCAGGGCGCTGCTGTCGGACAGATCACCCCCTTCATGCCGGTCCAGCGCCACCAGTTCCCCCAGCGGGGCCAGCGCACGTTGCAGCTCCCAGCCCAGCTGGCCCGTCTTGCCCAACAAAAGCAGCTTCATCGCACCGGTCCTTCAGGGGGTGGGCGAGGTGGAGGGCGTCTGGCTGCCCCCGTATTGCTGCGACACCCAGTCTCGGTAGGCACCGGACTGCACCCGGGCCACCCAGTCTTCATGGCTCAAATACCACTCGACGGTCTTGCGGATGCCGGTCTCGAAGGTTTCCGCCGGGCGCCAGCCCAGCTCGCGTTCGATCTTGCGCGCATCGATGGCGTAACGGCGGTCGTGGCCCGGCCGGTCCTTCACATAGGTGATCAGGCGGCTGTAGGGGCCGGCCGCATCCGGGCGCAGTTCATCCAGCAAGGCGCAGACGGTGCGAACGATGTCGATGTTGGCCTTTTCGTTCCAGCCGCCGATGTTGTAGGTTTCGCCCACCCGGCCGCCGGCCAGCACGGCGCGGATGCCGGAGCAGTGGTCGGTGACATACAGCCAGTCGCGGATCTGCTGGCCGTCCCCATACACCGGCAGCGGTTTGCCGGCCAGGGCATTCACGATCATCAGCGGAATCAGCTTTTCCGGGAAATGCAAGGGGCCGTAGTTATTGCTGCAATTGGTGGTGACCACCGGCAAGCCGTACGTGTGATGCCATGCACGGACGAGATGGTCGCTGGCCGCCTTGGAGGCGGAGTAGGGGCTGTTGGGTTCGTAGGCGTTGGTTTCGGCGAAGGGCGGGTCTTCCGGCTTCAGCGATCCATACACCTCGTCGGTGGACACATGATGGAAGCGGAAGCCGGTTTTGGCGTCGCCTTCCAGCCCGTTCCAGTAGGCCCGGGCAGCCTCCAGCAGCGTGAAGGTGCCTTCCACGTTGGTGCGCATGAAGGCACCGGGGCCATGGATGGAACGGTCCACGTGGCTTTCAGCGGCAAAGTGGACGATCGCCCGGGGGCGGTGGGTGGCCAGCAACGAGTCGATCAGCGCGCGGTCACAGATGTCGCCCTGCACGAACACGTGGCGTGCGTCCGCTTTGAGACTGGCCAGGTTCTCCAGATTGCCGGCATACGTCAGCGCATCCAGGTTGACGACCTGCTCGTCCGACGAGCGAAGCCAGTCCAGCACGAAATTGCTGCCGATGAAACCGGCACCGCCGGTGACGAGGATCGTCATGACTCGATTGTTTCCTTAGAGCTCGAAAAAACGGAGACACCGGCGGGGCACTGCTGCCATCCGCCGGGTCCGCGCCTGCCTCCCGGGCCGGTGCAGCGCGGGAAGCCACGCACCATCAGAGGCGCCAGACCCTGAGTCCGGCTGATCGAAGATTGTCGCTCACAAAAGCGGCCTTGACGTCGATGAAGGCGCCCCCGGGGACCACCTTGCGGGTGAGGTCCTCCAGGCTCAAGGCCTTGTACTCCCGATGGGCCACCGCCGCCACGATGGCGTCGGCGCGGGGCAGGTCCTCGTAGCGGTGAAGCTTCACGCCATATTCGTGCATGGCCTCGTCGGGCTCGGCGGCCGGGTCGGTCACCCAGACCTCGACGCCATAACTTTCCAGCTCGCGGATGATGTCGATGACCTTGGAATTACGCAGGTCGCCGCAGTCTTCCTTGAACGTCAGGCCCAGCACATTGACCTTCGCGCCCTTGATGTAGCTGCCCGCAGCAATCATCTGCTTGATGGTCTGCTCGGCGATGAACTTGCCCATGCCGTCATTGATGCGGCGGCCGGCCAGGATGACCTGCGGGTGGTAGCCCAGCATGTCGGCCTTGTGGGTGAGGTAGTAGGGGTCCACGCCAATGCAGTGGCCGCCCACCAGGCCGGGCTTGAACTTCAGGAAATTCCATTTCGTGCCGGCGGCTTCGAGCACTTCGGACGTGTCCAGCCCGATGCGGTCGAAGATGATGGCCAGCTCGTTCATCAGCGCGATGTTCAGGTCGCGCTGGGTGTTTTCAATCACCTTCGCCGCTTCGGCCGTCTTGATGCTGGACGCCCGGTGGACGCCGGGGCGAATGATGCTTTCGTAGGTGCGGGCCACGATGTCCAGCGTCTCGGGGGTATCGCCAGAGACGATTTTCAGGATCTTGGTGAGCGTGTGCTCCTTGTCGCCGGGGTTGATGCGCTCCGGGCTGTAGCCGACAAAAAAGTCGCGCTTCCAGGTCTTGCCGGATTCACGCTCCAGCACCGGGATGCAGACCTCTTCGGTGGCGCCGGGGTAGACGGTGGATTCAAACACCACCACCGCGCCGGCCTTCATGTGCCGGCCGACGCTGGTGGATGCCCCCACCAGGGGACGGAAGTCCGGAATATGGGCCTCATCCACCGGCGTTGGCACCGCCACGATGATCACGTCGGCCTCGGCCAGGCAGGCCGGGTCGCTGTGATACTCCGCATGCACGGCGGCGCGCACCTCCGCGTCGGTCAGCTCCCGCGAGGGGTCGGTGCCGGCGCGGCATTTGGCGACCTTGTCGGTCGAAATGTCGAAACCGATGGTGCGGCCCAGCTTGCCAAATTCGACCACCAACGGCAGTCCCACATATCCCAGACCTACAACGGCAATCACGGCCAAGGCCTTCTCCTCTTCAAGCGTGCGCTTCTTGTTGCATCACGGACGGTGGGGACGCCGTGTGCGCAGCCGGCTTTGTAACCCGTTTCAAGCGCCCCGCCGATCCCTCAATTGCGGCCGTAGGTGTCCTGATAGCGCACGATGTCGTCTTCGCCCAGGTAGGAACCGGACTGCACCTCGATGATTTCCAGCGGCACCTTGCCCGGGTTGGACAGGCGATGCACCTGGCCCAGCGGGATGTAGGTGGACTGGTTTTCGGTCAGCAGAATCGTCTTGTCGCCATTGACCACTTCAGCGGTGCCGGACACCACGATCCAGTGTTCCGCCCGGTGATGATGCATCTGCAGGCTGAGCGATGCGCCCGGCTTGACCAGAATGCGCTTGACCTGGAAGCGCTCGCCCATGTCGATGCTGTCATACCAACCCCAGGGGCGATGCACCTTGCGATGCAGGTTGTGCTCGTCGCGCTGGCTGGCGGTGAGCGAGTTGACAATCTTCTTGACGTCCTGGCTCTTGCTGCGGTCGGCCACCAGCACCGCGTCCGGCGTTTCCACGACCACGATGTTGTCCAACCCCACGGCCGACACCAGCCGGCTGGTGGCATGCACCAGCGTATTGCGGCTGTCGGCAATGATGGCGTCGCCACGGCTGGCATTGCCGTCAAGGTCTTTGAGGGCCACCTGCCAGACGGCTTCCCAGGCCCCCAGGTCGTTCCAGCCAGCATCCAGCGGCACCATGCGCAGCGGGAATTCGCTGCCGGGGCAGCGCTCCATCACCGCATAGTCGATGGAGTCGCTGGGCACCTGGGCGAAACTGTCCTTGGCCGGGCGCACAAAGGCGCCATCGGTGGCGCGGGCGTCGAAAGCGGCGCGGGTGGCGGCCTCGATGTCCGGGCGGAAGCGCTGCAAGGCCTTCAGCCAGGTGGAGGCGCGCAGCACAAACATGCCGCTGTTCCAGTAGTAGCTGCCTTCGTCCAGATAGCGTTGGGCGGTGGCTGCATCCGGCTTTTCGACAAAAGCCTCGACCCGCAGGCCCGTGCCGTCGGCCTGGCTGCGGATGTAGCCATAGCCGGTTTCGGGGCGATCCGGTGTGATGCCCAGGATGACGATGGCACCGTCACTGGCCTGGCGGATGGCGGCCTGCAGCGCGGTGGTGAAGGCGGCGGCGTCGGTGACGGTCTGGTCGGCCGGGGTGACCACCAGCACCGGGTCGGACCCTGCCTGCAGCGCCTGCAGGGCGGCCAAGGTGATGGCCGGGGCGGTGTTGCGGCCCACGGGCTCCAGCAGCACGGCGCTGGGCGTCAGGCGCTGTTCACGCAGTTGGTCCAGCACCATGAAGCGGTGTTCTTCATTGCCCACCACCAGCGGTGCACCGATGGCGATGTCCTCGGCGCCCAACGTGGCCAGTCGGTCCGCAGCCTGCTGGAACAGGCTGGTATTGCCGCTCAGGATCAGGAACTGCTTGGGATAACCGGCACGGGACAGCGGCCACAGCCGGGTTCCGCTGCCGCCCGCCATGATCACCGGTTGGACTTCGATCTTGCTCAAACTACTGCTCCCTGGTTGGATGGGCGTGCTGACCACGGGGGCTCAGCCTTCGAAGCCATTGGGATTGTTGGACTGCCAGCGCCAGCTGTCCTCGCACATGCGTGCCAGGTCGTATTTTGCGGTCCAGCCGAGGCGCTCACGGGCCAGCGCGGGGTCCGCATAACAGGCGGCCACGTCGCCCGGGCGGCGTGGGGCGATTTCATAGGGAATTTCGCGGCCACTGGCCTTGGCGAAGGCATTCACCAGTTCCAGCACGCTGTAGCCCCGGCCGGTGCCGAGGTTCACCCAGATCGATTCCTGGCCTTCCAGCAGGAACTTCAGGGCGGCGACATGGCCGTCGGCCAGATCCACCACGTGGATGTAGTCACGCACGCCGGTGCCGTCCGGGGTGTCGTAGTCGTTGCCAAACACGCTCAGCTTCGCGCGACGGCCCACGGCCACCTGGGTGACATAAGGCATGAGGTTGTTGGGAATGCCGCGCGGGTCTTCGCCGATGCGGCCGCTTTCATGCGCGCCGACCGGATTGAAATACCGCAGGCAGGCGGTCTGCCAGCTCGGGTCGGAGGCGCCGAGGTCCCGCAGGATGCCTTCACCGATCAGCTTGGTGGCGCCGTAAGGGTTCACGGCCATCAGTTCCGCATCCTCGCGCAGCGGCAGTGAGCGGGGCTGCCCGTACACCGTGGCGCTGGACGAGAAGACGATGCGCTTGCAGTGATGGCGCTGCATGACCTCACACACCGTCAGCAGGCCATCGAGGTTGTTGCGGTAGTAGCTCAGCGGCTTGGCGGTGGATTCACCGACGGCCTTGTACGCCGCGAAATGCACCACGGCCGCAGGTTGATAGTCGGCAAACACGCGCTCCAGCGCGGCGGCGTCGCACACGTCCAGCTTTTCGAAAAGAGGCGTCTGGCCGCTCAGTTCGGCCAGGCGCTCCAGCACCTTGGGCGAGCTGTTGCTGAAGTTGTCCACACCGATGACGCGGTAGCCTGCCGCCAGCAGGGCCAGCCAGGTGTGGGAGGCGATGTAGCCGGTCGCGCCGGTCAACAGGATGGTGGAGCTCATGATGGGTCCTGGTGGTCTTACTGGATCACGCCCTGCACATAGCAGCCGGCGGTGTAGGCATCGTAGGTGTAGAGCAGGCTGTAGGAGCTGCGGCTCTGGTGGCTGTAGTTGCAGCCCACCGTCACGGCACGGGTGGCCTGCCAGCTGACGCCGGCGTTGTAGAAGCGGCTGCTGTCCTTGTAGCCGGTGTTGTAGGTCCGGTCGTCCCGGCTGACCTGGGAATAACCGCCGCCCGCGCTCAGGCTGATCTTGCCGGTGAGGCGGTAGGTGCCCTGCACCTGGGCGGACGTGGTGATGCGGTTGTAGTCCGACACCACGTTCGACACACCGAGATAGTAGGTCTCGATGCCCGTGTCTCGTGAGATCTGCGTGGTCAGGTTCCAGCGGCCGCCCGGGCGCAGGTCCCAGATCAGCGCACCGGTGACGCCGTCAAAGCTGTCGGCACGGCTGCGGCTGATGCGGGCATTCAGGTTGGAGGAGCCGGACAGGTTCCAGCCAGCGGTCAAGTCCAGGTCCTTGCGGGAGTATTCGAAGTCGGTGTCGGTGGTGTGGCCCTTGGTGTAGCGTCCGGCCACGCCAAACCGCCATTGGCCGCTGGGGCTGTAGGTCAGACCCAGCGAACTGGCGCCCTGACGGTATTCCTGGCTGACGTAGCTGGCCAGGGAGTAGTCCCGCGTGCGGTAGACATAGCCGCCTTCCAGCGCCAGCGTGGTGGTGGACGGGATGCCCAGGCGCACCGTGCCCTCGGCACTCTGGTCGGTCTGGATGTTGCGGTCGGTGGTGGGCGCAATCTGTGAGGTGGCGTTGTAGTCGGCCAGATAGCGTTTGCGCAAATAGGTCAGGTTGCCCGACAGATCGCCGGCCGTGGCCCAGTCAAGACCCGTGCGGATGTCAAAACCGCGGTTGTTCAGCTGGTCGTTGTGGTTGTAGCGGTTGTCCATCCACTTGGTGGCCGCATACAAGCGCTGGCGGCCCAGCCGTACATCGCCGCCCGCCAGCAGGCTCAGCGTGGTGTATTGATCGCTGTTTTCAGCCGAATTGTCGCGGAACACGTTGTTGGCGTATTGCTGCGACAGCGCGGCCCCCAGGTACCAGGGGGTTCCGCTGCTCTGGGCCATGGCGCCACCACCGCTTCCCAGCAGGCCGGCCGCCAGGGTCAGCAGCAGGGCACGGGGACAACGGGGAGGGTGGTGACGGTGCGGGTGAAGTCGGGTCATCACGGGAGGCTCCTGATTCTGCTGGGGTTCAGTAGGCGTGGCGGTCGAAGACCATCAGCCGCACCGTCCGCACGATGATCTGCAGATCCAGCCCCAGGGACCAGTTGCGCAGGTATTCCAGGTCGTATTCGACACGTGCCTTCATCTTGTCAATGGTGTCGGTCTCGCCGCGCAGGCCGTTGACCTGGGCCCACCCGGTGATGCCGGGCTTGACCTTGTGGCGCACCATGTAGGCCTTGATGATCTGGCGGTATTCCTCATTGTGAGCCACCGCATGCGGGCGCGGGCCGACGATGCTCATGCGGCCCTGCAGCACATTGATGAACTGCGGCAGCTCATCCAGCGACGTGCGGCGGATGAAGGCGCCGAAGGGGGTGATGCGAGGGTCGCCCTTGGTGGCCTGCTTGACCACCGCGCCGTTGTCCATCGACCGCATCGAGCGGAACTTGTAGACGATGATCTCGTCGCCATCCAGTCCGTTGCGGCGCTGCTTGAAGATCACCGGGCCGGGTGAACTCAGCTTCACGCCGATGGCCAGCGCCAGCAGGATGGGGGAGATCAACAGCAGGATCAGGCTGGCCAGGATGACATCGCTGATGCGCTTGACCACCTCGTTCACGCCGGTGAAGGGGGTCTCCAGAATGCCCACCACCGGCACGCCGTTCATGTCCTGCAGGCGGCCCTGGATGATGCTGATGCCGAAGACGTCGGGTACGAAGAAGATGGAGGCCGTGGTGCCCTGCACCTGCTCCAGCAGCTGCACGATGCGTGGCTGCGAGCCCAGAGGGAGCGTGATGTAGACCTCCCGCACACCCTGCGCGCGGACGAAGTCGCTCAACTGGGGCAGGGTGCCGAGAATGCGACCGCTGGTGTCGCTATGCAGACGGTCGTCCTGACGGTCGTCAAAAAAGCCCAGCAGGTCCACGCCCTTCATGGGCCCGGCCTCCAGGGCTCGGGCCACCTTGGCGCCCAGCGGCCCGGCACCCACGATGATGGCCGAGCGGCGAATCCAGGGCTGACGTGAACGCCAGCGCAGCACCTGCCGGCCGATTTCCACGGCCACGATCTGGCTGAGCGGCGTGAGCACGGCCCACCACATCAGCACATCGCGCTCGAAATAATGGAAGCTGCTGGTGGCGTAGGCAAACATGCCCAGGATCAGCAGCAGCATCAGCCAGGAACCGATGATGTCGGTGACCGCACTAGCCGAGTGTTCCCCGAAATGGTTGCGGCCAGGGAAGGTGAGCGCAAACACCAGCATGCACAGCGTGTAGGTGGAGCGCATGACCGGCTCACCGAACCATGCCAGCACGGCAAGATAGACCAGGACGATCAGGCTGGGCTCAAGAAAAGCCGCAATGAAGGACTGGACCGATTGCGGCGCACTGTAGAACGTTCTCTTGTAGTTCCGATCCTCAAACATCACCCTGTGGTCCTTGGTTGCTTCCCTCTTGCCACGGACTGGCGACCTCATCGGCGCACCAGGCAGTTTGCGTCGGCCGTCATGGCGGCCGGCCTGGCGGGCCGAATCGGGCGGCGCTGTCCGCACCTGTCCCGGTCGGCCATGCCTGAGGCATGGCTGGCCGGTTTACCCCCTGTCCCGGCCAGAGCCGGAAATTCTCTCTCAAATCCGTCATCCCACTCGTAACTGACGACCCCCTACCTTCGGGCTGGGTCTGCCTACAATCCGGCCCATGCTTCAAGAATGGTCCAAGCTCCTGGCCCCTGCTGTGCAGGATCGCATCACGCTGTTGCTCAACCATGTCATGTCACGCGAGCCCATCGTGATGACCCGACTGGCGCCGCAGGTTGGCAAGACGGTGCGGCTGCATCTGGCGGGGTGGCCCCGCCTGTTGCCTGCCGCGCCCGACCTGCGTCTGCGCATCACGCCCGCCGGTCTTCTGGAACGGTTGAATGACGGGGAAACCCAAGAGCAAGAACCGGACCTGGATATACAGTTGGAAGCATCCAACCCGGCGGCGGCTGCCTTCGGCCTGCTGTCGGGCGAGCGCCCGGAGGTCCGGGTGCAGGGGGATGCGCAACTGGCTGGTGAGATCAACTGGCTGATCGACAACCTGCGCTGGGACATCGAAGACGACCTGGCCGCCATCACCGGTCCGTCCGTCGCCCACCAGTTGGGCCGTGTCGGCCGTGCTGCCGCCCAGGCGCTGGCCCTGCTGGCCCGTCAGGCGGGTCGGTGGATGCCGGACGGTCAAGGACGGGCATGACGACCGGCTACCGTCCATCATGAGATATTTTTCCCGACTGCTGGTCATTGTCTGGACGCTTTACCGCTTTGGTCTGGACGAGCTGGCGCTCTCCACGCTCAAGCAGCGTCGTTTCCGCTTCCTGCGCCGCCTGATCTCGGTCGGACGTGCCTGGGAAGAGCCTCGTGGCGTGCGCATGCGCATGGCGCTGGAGCGGCTGGGCCCGATCTTCGTGAAGTTTGGTCAGTTGCTGTCCACCCGGCGGGACCTGGTGCCGGCGGACATCGTCGCCGAGCTGGCCCGGCTGCAGGACAACGTGCCGCCGTTCCCTGCGGAGCAGTCTCGCGCGCTGATTGAACGGGCCTTTGGCCG
Source organism: Roseateles sp. SL47 (assembly GCF_026625885.1). Classification (NCBI taxonomy): domain Bacteria; kingdom Pseudomonadati; phylum Pseudomonadota; class Betaproteobacteria; order Burkholderiales; family Sphaerotilaceae; genus Roseateles; species Roseateles sp. SL47. The sequence continues at coordinate 2,530,325 of NZ_CP113068.1, forward strand.
GCGCATCGAAGAGCTCTTTGCCAGCTTTGACACCCAGCCGGTGGCCAGTGCCTCCATCGCGCAGGTGCACTTTGCGGTGCTGCCGGATGGTCGGGAGGTGGCGGTCAAGGTGCTGCGGCCCGGCATGCTGGACGTCATCGAGGATGACCTGGCGCTGATGCGTACGCTGGCGGGCTGGGTGGAGCGGTTCTCGTCCGACGGCCGGCGGCTCAAGCCCCGGGAGGTGGTGGCCGAGTTCAACACCTATCTGCATGACGAGCTGGACCTGGTGCGTGAAGCCGCCAATGCCGCCCAGCTGCGCCGCAACATGCAGGACCTGCAGCTGGTGCTGGTGCCGGAAATGATCTGGGAACTGTGCGCCAGCGAGGTCATCGTGATGGAGCGCATGCGCGGGGTCCCGATTTCCCAGCTGGACCGGCTTCGCGACGCCGGGGTGGACATCCCCAAACTGGCTCGCGACGGGGTCACCATCTTCTTCACCCAGGTATTCCGCGACGGTTTCTTCCATGCGGACATGCATCCGGGCAACATCCAGGTGAGCCTGGAGCCGCACACCTTCGGCCGATACGTGGCGCTGGACTTCGGCATCATCGGCACCCTCACCGAGGTGGACAAGGACTACCTCGCGCAGAACTTCATCGCCTTCTTCCGCCGCGACTACAAGCGGGTGGCAGAGCTGCACATCGAATCCGGCTGGGTGCCCCCCCAGACGCGGGTGGATGAACTGGAGGGGGCGGTGCGAACCGTCTGCGAACCCCACTTCGACAAGCCGCTCAAGGACATTTCCCTGGGCCAGGTGCTGATGCGGCTGTTTCAGATTTCGCGACGATTTAACGTTGAGATTCAACCCCAGCTAGTTTTACTGCAAAAAACGCTGCTCAACATTGAAGGTTTGGGCCGCCAGCTGGATCCGGAGCTGGATCTCTGGGCCACCGCCAAGCCGTTCCTTGAGCGCTGGATGGATGAACAGATCGGCTGGCGCGCGTTTGTGCATCATCTGAAGAAGGAAGCGCCGCGCTTTGCCCAGATGCTGCCGGAGTTCCCGAGGCTGATGCATGAGGCCCTTCGGCATCGCGCCGATGGAGGTCATGCGGAGCTGACCCGTCAGTTGCTGGCGGAGCAGCGCCGGACCAACCATCTGCTGCAAGGGCTGCTGTGGGGCGTTGCCGGCTTCATGATCGCCCTGGTGGCCAGCCAGGTGGTGCTGCGCTGGATGCCCTGGTAGTTCTCGAAAGAAACCCCCAGGGCCCAGGCAGGACGCCTGGATCCAAGGACCGCCGACCCGCGGCGGCCGCCCCCCTCAACCGGGTGTGGCGTAATCGGAGAAGCCCTGCTGCAGCTTGGAGCGCAGCAGCGTGCGCACCCGGTTGACCCGGGAACGGACGGTCCCGATCGGGATCGACTGGATCTCCGCCACATCCCGATAGGACTCTTCCTCCAGACAGGCGAGGTAGAACGTCCCCCGCAGATCCGGCGACAGACCTGCGAGCGTGTCGTCCACCACCTTGGCCAACTGCCGGTAGGACACGCACTGGCTGACATCCATCACGGCTTCAACGCCGCGCTGCGCCACCTCACCATCCACCATGTGGGGCGTGGCATCCAGGCTTTCCACCTGGCTGCTGCGTTTGGCGCTGCGAGCCACGTGGTTGCGGGCCACATTGGCGGCGATGCCAAAGAACCAGGTCTCCACCGACGACTTCGCCATGAAGCGGTCGCTGCAGCGGGTGGCTTCCAGCAGGGCGTCCTGGATGATGTCGTCCAGTTCTCCCGGCGAGCGTTCATACCGCCGCAGGAAGCGCTTGAGTTTGCTGGAGTCGTTGCGGGATTCCCGGGCAATGCGGACGATGTGCGTCAGGACCTGTTGCTGACGACTCCGGGCTTCGTTTTCGTGTTCGGTCATAGCGTTGAAGTCTCGTGATGCGCCCGGGCCTTCGTTGGGGCCAGCGAGGGCCGGCAGGCTTATGTGGGCGATGGAACTCCCCGGGAGGGACGGAAGAGGCGTTGGAGGAGGGGGTGAGTGCGGCGTTGGGTGCGGCGTTGTGAGGGTGGAAGAAGAGGTGGACGGAGCAGTGGACGGAGTGCCGGAAAGCGGCGTGGAGGGGACAGGAGGAAGGAGCGCGGGGTGTTGGGCGAGCGTCATGGCCGACCTCCGAAAGTGGCGAGCGCCGCGAGCGCCTGCTCGCCCAGCGCCAGAATCTGCAGCGCCATCCAGCGGCCGGTGGCCGCCAGGGTGAGGCCCACGGCCATCAACTTGACGGCGAAGGGAATGCTTTGGTCCTGCATCGACAGCACGGCCTGCAGCAGCGAGACCAGCACACCGGCGAGCACCGCCACCAGCAGACTGGGCACGGACAGCCAGATCACGGCCAGCAGCCCCTTCTGGAAAAAAGCAATGGTTTCAACCATGAAGGCCTCCTTCAGGCATAAGAGGCCACAAGGCCTTCAAAGAGCCGGGTCCAGCCGTCCAGCACCACAAACAGCAGCAGCTTCAGCGGCAGGGACACGACCATCGGCGACACCATCTGCATCCCCAGCGCCAGCAGCAGGTTGGACAGCAGCAGGTCAATCACCACAAACGGCACGTACAGGACAAAACCGGCCTTCAGCGCCATCTCCAGCTCGGAGATGACGAAGCACGGAATCAGCACCACGTAGTCGCGTTCACCGGGCACGCCCAGCGCGCTGCGCTTCCACTGGCGTTGGGCCAGTTCCACAAAACGCTGGCGGCGCTCCGGCAGGGTGTTGGCCAACATGAAGTCGCGCAGCGGTTCGACCGCATGCGCCAGATGGCCGAGGCTGCCCCGGCTGGGCGGGGTGCGGGACTCGGTGGCAGACGACCCGTAGGCGTCCGATGCGACGGGGTTCAACTGCAGGCGCCCAGCCATCTCGTTGAAGATGGGCGCCATCACAAACAACGTGGCGGCCAGGGCCACCGCATTGACGGCGATGCCGGGCGGCACCTGCTGAACACCGAGCGCGTTGCGGACGATCATCAGCACCATCGAGATCTTGAGAAATGCGGTGGTGCACACCAGCAGCAGCGGCAGCAGGGCCAGCCCTGCGAGCAGCAGTACCAGTGTGATCGGGTCGTAGCCACCGAGGTTCATGGCCGCGACCCCCAGTGGGTGATCTCCACCGCCAGACGACCGTCCACATCGATCAGGTCGCCGCTGCCGAGTTCCGTACCGTGGGCCACGATGCGCACCCGAGGGGGTGTTGCCACCTCCAGCGGGAGTATCTGACCGGTATTGAGCGCAGTGAGTTCAGCGACAGTCATCGACAGCCGGCCGACGATGAAATCGAGATCGACTTTCAATGCATCCATGATGGGAGAGACCTTTTCAATTGCCTTGACATGAGACAGATTGGAAAGGGCAGGCGCCTCGACAACCCATCCTTCAAAGACATAGGAGTCGTCCGGCAGCTGACTAAATTTGACTAGTGCCGATCCCAAAAGAATGTGGATTGGGTGGGAAGCTGCTCCATCCTTGGAGGGAAGCAGGAGGGCATCGCCGACGCCGATATCTCTCAGGCGCTGGACGGGCATGCTGCGTTGTCCCAGGTGCAGTCCACCGGTGAAGGACAACTGCCGGAGCGCAGCGGGAAGTGCGCGTGCAGCCTCGCGATCAAGCGCATGTCTCTGCCATCCCGGGCTGCCGCTCCAGCGATTCAGCGTGGCCAGTGAGGTCTGCAGAAGAAAGGTGTGGCATTCCGAGTTGACATCGGTCAAGGTCAACAGGCATTGCAAGCCCGGAGATTCAAAGAACTCCGATTCGGAATGGTCTTGATCTGAAGCAAGAACGTGAAATGGACCGCCCAGGCAATCCATCAATGGCAGGGGAATGCGTGCCACGGCCAGACGATGCAGCGATTGAATGACGGACACGGGCGCGTCGTCGGCATATTGAACGCCAGTGAGCAGCGTCAGCAGGGCGCCGTCACTGAACTCCAGCACGCCATGCCGACCACGCAGCCGCAGGCGCTGCGGTTCGGCGGTGCGCCAGGCGCTGGCGGGTGCCAGCAGCAATTCGGCCCGGGCCCAGGGCAGGTCCAGGTCGTTGAGCGGCCAGATGAGGCCGCCGCCCAGTTGCTGTGACAGGCGGGATTGCGCTTCGGACACGCTGCGCAACCGCACGGCCCGGGAGGATGGTCGTTCCTGACCGTGGGGGGCGGAATTCATGATGAATGGGGCAGTCGTACTGCCCTTAGAAGTTGGGGGACGACAACAAGGCGCAAAAAAGCGTCAGGTCAGTAGGGGTCAGATGACAAAAGGGTTCCGGTGCGGGGCCCGGGGTCTGCGCTTGGTCAAGGGGATGAGTGAAGCGGCAGAACCGGACGGCGGCCCGGTGGAACTACTAGACACCATGAAGCCGCTGTCCATCACCCGCCGTTACCGGCTGGCCGACACCCCCCACCGTCTCGCCGATGCGGATGGCGTGCTGTCGGCCGCCTCGCTGGGCGCGGTGTCGGAGGCCTCCGCGCTGGTGGCTCAGGTGCGTGGTCGGTGTGCGGCCCATCTGCGAGCCCTGCGTCAGCGCCAGCAGCGCTATCTGACGCGTCAGCGCGCGGCCTGCGAGGCCGATGTGCTGGCGCGGGCGGCGCAACTGTCGCAGCAGCTGCAGGACGAGCGTCGCAAGGTGCGGGAGACGGCGGCCGCCCTGGTCGCCCAGGTCGCCCGCGATGCGCTCAAGCGGCTGATGGTGGAACTGCCTGAGGCCTGGCCGGCCCGCTCCAGCGTGCAGTTGGTGCTGGCGGAATGGACCTCGCTGGAATTGAAGGATGAAGCCGTGTTGCACCTTCATCCCGACGATCTGGCGCTGATGGCACCGGACCGCAGCCCGCTGCCCTGGACCCTGATGGCTGACCCCAAGCTGCCACGCGGCGCCTGTGTGCTGTCGCATGCCGCCGGCACGGTGCGTGCGGACTTTCAGGCCAATGTGGAGGCCTTGCAGGCCGCCCTGTCCCCCGCGTCCACGCCCCCGCCCGCAACCCCCTCGTCTTCCGCTTCTTCCGCTTCTTCCATTCCCGCTTCTTCAACCCCGAAGGACCCCTCATGAGCTACCAAGACCCGATGTCCGGCTTTGTCCAACAGATGCGCGCGCGCCAGCTGGAGATCCAGCAGCGGGTGGATCAGGTGGACATCCTGGATGGCCCCGGCGCACGCAAGTTCCTGGAGGCCAAGCTGGAAATGCAGCGTGTGAACTGGGCTGGTCAGATCGGGCTGCAGCTGCGGCACGGCCTGCTCAAGAAAGTCACGAGCAAACTCTGATGGATGCGAGCGCCCGTCCCTGCACACCCGTGCACCTGCGCAGGGCTCCCTGCCAGCCCGCATGTGGGTTCCTCCGTGGATCCTTGCGTGGATCCCTGGGAGGAGCCTTGCGTGGGCCGCTGCGCTGGGGGCTTGTGTTGCTCAGCCTGACGGCCGTGTTCGGGCCTGCCCACGCCGTCGCGCCGGCCGGGTGGAAAGACATCCTCTACAGCAACCGGGCAGATGACGAGGCCACGCTGGACACCGTGCTGCAACAGTTTGCCGCGACCACCGGGGTGGAGCTGCGCCTGAGCGACGTCCGCCTGGGGCAGAAACGCATGCTCGCGCTCCCCACGCGCGGCAGCGCGCCCGCAGCCTTCCTGGACCAACTGGCCCAGAGTCTTTCGCTGGACTGGTATGTGTACCGCGGCGTGCTGTATGTGTCCCCGCAATCGTCGGGTGTGAGGGCGCGCGTGGAACTGGCCGGGCAGACACCCGCCGCTGCGCGGCAGGCCCTCGTCGGGCTGGGGCTGTTCGAGCCCCGCTTCGGCTGGGGCGAGCTGGATACCGATCCGCCCATGGTGCTGGTGGAGGGGCCGGCCACCTACGTGGCGGCGGTGCGGAACTTTCTGGAGACACCGAAGCCGAAGCCGGTCGAACCCGAACGGCCCAAGCTGATGGTGTTCCGGCTGCAGCATGCCGTGGCCCAGGACCGCGAAGTGCAGATCCGTGGCGTCACCACCCGGCAGCCCGGCCTGGCCTCCGCGCTGAAAGAACTGATGGTGCCGCCCACGTCTCGGCGTACGGACGCCGCTTTCGGGCGGTCGGGCGCCAGCGGCTTGTCGGGCGCACTGGGTGGCGCCGGTGGAACCGGCGGGTTCGGGGAGGGCGCCTCCCGCTCGGTGCTTGGGGGCGCTTCCGGCTTGTCAGCGGCGCTGGGGGGGGCAGGTGGCCTGTCTGCCGCGTTGGGCGGACTTCCTGCCGCCAGCAGCGGTGCCCCGGCGGATGCCCTGTCTGCCCTGAGCGGCCGCGACTTCCTGTCCTCTCCGCTGCCCGATGCGCTGGTGCCCGGCGGCAACCGCCGCAAGTCGGGCGGCGGGAGCGCCCAGGACGCGTTGGAAGAGGAACGCCTGCGCGAAGAACGGGCCGCCTTGCCCACCATTGGCGCCTATCCCCCACTGAATGCCGTCCTTGTCTGGGACCTTCCCTCCCGGCGCACCGACTATGCCGCCGTGATTGCCGAACTGGACGTGCCGACTCGCCAGGTGGAAATCAACGTCACCATCCTGGACGTCAATGCCAATGCGCTGCGGGAATGGGCCGTCGATCTGTCGGCCGGTTCCGGTGCCGCGCGGGTGCAGGTGAACCCGGCGGGTTCCATCCGCAATGACGGCAGCTCCGACGTGGCTGGCGGATCGTCCATGGTCCTGTGGGCCACCGACCGACTCAGCCTGCGGCTGCGGGCGCTGGAATCCCGGGGGCAGGCGCAGGTGATGTCCCGCCCCTCCATCCTCACGCAGGACAACCACGCGGCCGTGCTGGACATGAGCCAGTCGGTCTATGTCAAGCTGGTGGGGGAGCGCACGTCGGATCTCCGCAGCGTCAGCGCCGGTACCCTGCTGCGGGTGACGCCCAGCGTCATGGGGGAGGGCAGCAACGCCACCATTCGCGTCACGCTGGACATTGACGATGGCGCGCTGAGCGACAGCAGTGGCGTGGGTGGGGCCTCCGGCGACCCGCGGGTGGGCAACAGCTCGGTCAGCACCCAGGCGGTGGTGCGGCCCGGCGAATCGCTGGTGGTGGGCGGGTACCGACGCCAGAACACCGAAACCGCCCACAGCCGCGTGCCCGGCCTGGACAGCTTGCCGCTGCTGGGCTGGCTCTTTCGCGGCGACAGCGTCATCAGCAATGAGCGGGAGCGCCTGTTCATCGTGACCGCACGGGTCCTGCCCTGACGCCCACTCAACCAGACAGACCCAGCCCGGAGTTGCCATGAACATTGCGCGTATTGTCCCCAGCGCTTCCCCGCTGCCCTCGCTGGCAGAGGCCGCCACCCTGCCGGCGGCGGACCTCACCACCTCCGGTGCGGCGGAACGTGCCCGGCAAGCCCAGGCCCAGGCCCAGGCGCGGAGGGATCGTGCCAGTGAAGCTCGCGAGCTGGCGACCCCGATGCTGCGGCCCACCACGGCCGGCCTCGGCGCGGAAGCCTTCGAAGAAATCACCTTCCAGGCGAGTGAACGGGAAGAGGCCGAAGTCCATGATGAGCTGCATGATCGCCATGTGCGGGATGCCGAGCTGATCCACGGCACGCTGCCGGTGGAGAAGGTGATGGCGGTGCTGCGCATGATGGAAGGCCAATACGGCTTTCAGACGCTGCGGAACCAGGCCAGGATCTTCGCCAGGGATTTTCAGACCGACCCGCATGGCGCGCTGGAGCGCCTCAAGACCCTCCACCACCAGCCCAGCGCCCGGTTCGCGCTGCTGCGCATGGCCGAGGACCTGCTGCAGCGCGCCGAGCACCAACCCGAGACGGCTGCAACGGTGCAGGCGCTGCGTCAGCTGGAGCATCAGGATGCGGAGCAGATCCGCCATCTGATCCGCGTCTATGAGGCCACCCACAGTGACGGGGACGGCAAGGCCTCCGCCCCGGATTCCCCGGCCATCCAACTGCTGGCCTCCCCCCTGAGCACCCGCATGCTGATGGATGCGGTGGGTTCGCCGGAAGGCCTCAAGGCCTTGGCCCAGCAGGTGCACCGCCTGCCGAAGGAAGGGCACTTCGACCAGCCGGCTGCCTTTGTCGGACTCAGCGTCTCCCTGGCCCATATGTTGTCGGTGATCCGCACGATGGACGAGCATGTCACCCACCTGGGTGAAGCGGTTTCCCTGCCCAAGACCGAGCAAGGCAAACTGATGCGCCAGGTGATGGACATGTGCCGCACGGCGGCCCCCAAACCCAAGCTGGAAAAGCTGCGCACCGATGTGCTCAAGCAGGTGGGTGCCCATCAAAGCTTGCGGTTTGACCACGAACTGCTCAAACAGGTCAGCCATTACCCGGAAAGTGTCTGGATCAACATCGAGGCGAAATCCTCGGTGCAACAGTGGCTGCGTGAGGCGCAGGGCCTGCATTACCGGCGCGAAGGGGTGCTGGGCATCACCGGCCAATGGAATCAGGACGCGCTGCGCATCGTGGCCCCTGCCGCCTGACCGGGCTGTGGGGCCCGTCGGTCCTCAGCGACGCACGCTGGTGCGCCTTGACGACTGTCCATGGGCCAGTGCGTGATCGAATCGAGATCTGAGGGCGTTGCCCGCAGAACCTCCGCCTGCCTGACCGCACTGACCATGCATGGAGACTCCAGGACCTTTCTCTACCCCCGGCGCCAGTGCTGCCAAACCCGCCGCTGTGGCGGCGTCCGGCGCTGCCGCCGCACCCGCTGGCCGTTTCGGCAGTGCGGCCGCGGCATCCCGGGCGCTGGCGGCTCGCCTGGCGCCGAGCGGCGAGCGCGCGGAGATTGTGGTCACGGCTCTGGTCGTGTCCGTGGTCTTTGCCATGCTGCTCCCCGTACCGGTGTGGCTGCTGGACTTGCTGATTGCGGTCAATCTCTGCACGTCCTCCTTCCTGATCGTGCTGGTGCTGCAGATCAAGCACACTACCGGGCTCAGCGCCTTCCCCTCGCTCTTCCTGGTCACCACGCTGTTCCGGGTGGCCCTGAGCGTGGCCAGCACCCGGCAGATCCTGCTCAGCGGTGAAGCCGGCCACATCATTGCCGCGTTTGGTGAAATCGTCGTCGGCGGCAATCTGATCGTGGGCCTCGTGATCTTCCTGGTGCTGACGGTGGTGCAGTTCATCGTCATCACCAAAGGCTCGGAACGTGTGGCCGAGGTGGGTGCCCGTTTTTCGCTGGACGCCATGCCGGGCCGGCAGATGGCCATCGACATGGAACGCAAGGCCGGAGGCATTTCCCAGGAAGACGCCAAGGCGCAGCGGGACATGCTCACCGAAGAAAGCCAGTTCTTCGGCGCCATGGACGGCACCATGAAGTTTGCCAAGGGCGATGCGATTGTGGGCATCGTCATTGTGCTGGTGAACCTGATCGGCGGTCTGGCCGTCGGTGTGCTCCAGCGGGGGATGGAGGCCTCCGAAGCGCTCCGTGTCTACGCCATCCTCACCGTCGGCGACGGCCTGGTTGCCCAGATCCCGGCGCTGCTCATGTCGATGACGGCCGGCCTGCTGGTCACCCGGGTGTCCAAGCCCGGTGGCGCGGGCGGCAACATCGGCAAGCAGTTGAGCGAGCAGTTGCTGGCCCAGCCCAAGGCCTGGGTGACGGCCAGCGGCGCCATGATTGCCTTTGGCCTGCTGCCCGGCATGCCCCTGCTGGCCTTTGTGGGCCTCGCCACCGCCTCAGCCACCGTCGGATTGGTGGCCATGTTCCGCATCATGCGCCGGGGGGAAGCAGAGGCAAAAAAGAAGGCGGAAGAGGTGCGGCCGGAGGGAGAGTTCGACATCGTCCGCGCCTTTGTTGTGCGCGTGAGCGACCGGATCGATCCCGAGGTGGCGAAGAAGGTCATCAATCAATGCCGCACCACCCGCAACACCTTGCTGCTGCGCATCGGGCTGATGATGCCACCGGTGCATGGGGAGGAGTCGGTCCCACTGGACGACGTCGACGTCGAGTTCTGCCACGGCGAGGTGCGCTCTTTCGGACTGCGGCTGCGGGAAGACCTCTCCACCTGCTCCTGGCTGCAGGATGACGGCAGTGGGTTTGGCCTGCCGCCGGAACAGCTGGAAGCGCGTGGTGGCATGGCCGGGTCGGCGCGTCTGTGGATGACGCCGGCGCAAATGGAGCAACTGTCTCCGCCACCCACCGATGTGCAGGACTGCTGGCAGCGGCTGGAATCCCTCACGCAAGAGGTGATGCTGCGCAATGGCCCCAGCTATTTCGGTATCGAGGAATGCCAGCGCATCGTGACCTGGACCGCCCAACGCATGCCGGAAGTGGCCAAGGAACTGGAACGGGCGCTGCCGCTGAGCCGCATGGCCGAAGTCTTCCGCCGTTTGCTGAGCGAGCGGGTGTCCATCCGCAATCTTCCGGTCATTCTGAATGCGCTGATCGACTGGGGGCCTCGTGAGCGAGATGCCGCCATCCTGACTGAATGCATCCGGTCGGCGCTGCAGCGGGAAATCTGTGAGCACCTGTCGGTGCAACGGGAACTGCGTGCGCTGGTGCTGGACAGTGAGCTGGAATCGACGGTGCGGTCGTCCGTTCGCCAGACCGCCTACGGGGACTTCCTGGCCCTGGATGCGCAGACCACCGACAACATCAGCGACGAGCTGTCGCGGGCCTATCTTGAATCGGTGTCGGACCAGCATCCCACCGTGGTGATCTGCGCGCAGGACATTCGCGCCCATGTGCGCAAGCTGCTGGCGGAACGCATTCCGGAGATGTCGGTCATCGGCATGTCCGAGCTCCCGCCGGACTACAAGGTGAACGTGCTGAGCGTGGTGTCAGCACCGGCCGGGTATACCGGCTATTCAGATCTGCATTGATATGAACTCCGTTGAAAACCATGAGTTGCTGAAACAGGCCACCGATCCGCCGCCGGGCCCCCCGCTGGAGCTTCGAGTCCTGACAGGCTTGCAGGCCGGTGCGGCCCTGCCGCTGGACCAACCATTGCTGGTGGGGCGAGGGGACGACTGCGACCTGCTGCTGCTGGACGAACAGGCGCCGGACCATCTCCTGGAGATCGAACCTCCGCTGGCGCCAGGCATGGTGCGGGTCACGCCGATGGAGGGGCGTTTGATCAATGAAGTCGGCGAGTCGCTGACCGGCCCAGTCGAACAACCGATCGGGCAGGCGTTTGGAACGGACGGCCTCTGGTTTGAAGTGCAGACCAGCGACTCCCCCTGGACCACCTGGACCGATCCGTCGGAGCGGACGGCGTCGCCCGTGTCCGGGCCACACACGAACGGGAGTGCTGCGCCAAGTGCCGACGCGGATGACGCACAGGCGAGCGACCTGGCGCCCTTGTCCGCGCAGGAGCAAGCGCTGTCACAGTCACAGCAAGCCGCGCAGACACGAACCTCCGCGTCGCCGCCGCTGCATGGTGGGTCCACCGCAACGGACTTCGATGACTGGCTCGCCGAATCCCTGGACCCGAACGGTGCTTATGCCGCCTGGGCGACCGATCCATCGGACCGTCGCTTCACCGCATCCCGGGTATCGGGCACCGCATCCCGGGTATCGGGCGTGTCGGCAGGTTCGGTCCGGCGGTGGCAGCAGTGGATGGTGATTTCGGGCGGTGCGTTGCTGACGCTGGCCGGTCTGGCGGCCATGGCCGTGCAGGTGGGGCTTCCCGCGATGGGCGATGCCAAGGCGGAGGCCCAGCCTGAAGCGGCCCACGCCGGGGCCTTGCCGGACCCTGGCCTGGTAGGCGGCGCGCGTGATGCTGCAGGCGTCGATTCGACGGACGCTGCCCGCATCTCTTCCGCCACCGCCGTCCCCCCATCCACCACCTTCCCCTCCACCACCTTCCCCCCCTCCACCCCCTCGACCTCCAGCCCCGCATCGGCGCCCTCCCACGTGTCGTCCTTGCCTGCGGAGCCACCGCCGGTGCGTGTGCAAGCCGGCGGCGGGGTCACGGTGGTCCGCGGTGACACCGACATCACCCTTCCGTTTGAAGTGCGGGAAGTGATCCTCGGGGCCCGAAGCAAGGTGGTGCTGAGCAATGGCCGGATGCTGCTGCCGGGGGATGCGGTGGGCGCCTGGCGCTTGATCGAGATCAAGCCTGGCGTGCTGGTCTTTGACGGCCCTGAGCGGGTGCTGCTGCCGTGGTGACCGATACCGGTCTGATCGAAGCCCAGACCCAGGCCTGGCGGTCGGCCATGGAACAGGTCCGGGTGACCAGCAGCCTGGGCAAGGTTCATCGGGTGACCGGCATGCTGATCGAGGCGCGCATTCCCGGCACCAGTGTCGGAGAGCTGTGCGAGGTGTTTGACCCGGCTTGGCCGGACCGCCTCTGGCGCTGTGAAGTCGTGGGGTTCCAGGGGACGCAGGTGCTGCTGTCTTCACTGATGCCGCTGGAGGGGATCTCCGCCGGCTGCCTGGTGCGCCCCCTGAAGATGACGCACCAGGTGGCTGTTGGCGCCGCCCTGCAAGGTCGCATCCTGGACGGTTTTGGCCTGCCCCTGGACGGCAAGCCGGCCCTGGCGCCGGGGCAGCCCGGCGTGACGATGCGCCGTGTGGTGGCGGATGCCCCTCCTCCCGTTGAGCGCTGGCGGATCAAGGACCCGTTTCCGACGGGTGTGCGCAGCGTGGATGCCCTGTTGACGCTAGGGCAAGGTCAACGGGTCGGCCTGTTTGCCGGCCCGGGGTGCGGCAAGACCACCCTGATGGCGGCGGTCGGGCGAGGCAGCCCGGCGGATGTGATTGTGGTGGGGCTCATCGGTGAACGCGGCCGTGAAGTGCGTGAGTTCACCGAGCATGAGTTTCCGCCCGACCTGATGGCCAGAACGGTCATGGTCTGCGCCACGTCCGATCGCACCTCCATCGAACGGGTGCGGGCCGCTTTCACCGCCACCGCCATCGCCGAAGGCTTGCGGGACCAGGGGCTCAACGTGCTGCTGATGATCGATTCCCTCACCCGCCTGGCCCGTGCGCAACGCGAGATTGGTCTGGCGGCCGGCGAAGCGCCGGCGCGTGCGGGCTTTCCGCCTTCGGTGTATGCCCTGATGCCTCGCTTGATCGAGCGGGCGGGCAATTCCGCCGGAGGCTCCATCACGGCGCTCTACACCGTGCTGCTGGAGGGGGAGCTTCGCTCGGACCCGATTTCGGAAGAGGCGGTGTCGCTGCTGGACGGGCACATCGTGCTGTCGCGCAAGCTGGCGGAGCAGGGGCAGTATCCGGCCGTCGACGTGCTGGCCAGCCTCAGCCGGGTGATGTCCAACATCGTCCCGCGCGAGCACACGCAGGCGGCAGCGCGGCTGCGGCAGGTGCTGTCGGGCTATCGGGACATGGAATTGATGGTGCGCTTGGGGGAATACCGCAGCGGCCAGGATCCTGAGACCGACCGCATCGTGGCCGCCTATCCCAAGGTGATCGACTTTCTGCGTCAGGACACACGCACGCCGACGCCCATGCCGGACAGCCTGGCCCGCCTGATGGCACTGGCCAGCAGTGCAGCATGAGCCGTCCGGCGCTGGGGGACCGTCCTGCGCGCTGGCCCCATGAGCTGGCGGCGGAGCCGGCCCCGGACGCTCGACTGCCGCCGCTACGGGCCATCGAATCGCTGGCGACGCGGCGGGCCCGGCTGGCGGAGGCTGCGCTCGCCCGGGCCCGGCACGCCCAGGCTCTTGCGCGACAGGCGCTGGAGGCGGCTCGCCAGGCGCTCGACGAGCGGGTGAGCTTTGTTGCGTCGGAACGCGCCCGGCTGGTGGTGGAGCGGCAGAACAGTGTGGAGGCCTCGACCGCCCTCAAACGCTGGCGCGAAGCAGACCAGCAGCTGATCAACAGCATTCCACCCTGTCGAGCGCTTGTGGCCCAGCGCCAACAGGCGCTGGAGGCGGCGGACCTGGCCTTGGTGCGTGCTCAGGATGAGCATCGGAAACGCAGCAAGCGCCGCGAAAAATTCGACATGCTGATCGACACCCTCATCGAAGAGGCGTGAGGTCGCTCAGGGGGTGTCGAACATGGCGGTCCCCAGCGCATCATCCACTTCCGCCAGCAGCCATTCACCCACCTTCGGTGTGTCGCCGGCATCCCCGTTCTCATCGCCGTCGCTGTCCCAATCACCGGGCGGATGCAGCAACTCCGGTGCGAGACGTTCATATTCTTCCAGCACCCGAAACAGCAGTGCCGCAGCACGATAAGTGTGCTCCGGAATCGGCTCGCCCGCCTTGCCACTGGCCAGCAGATGCCGCGCCAGTGCCACGTATTTGATGATGGGCACCCGCTCCTCCCGGGCCATGCGGCGCAGGTCCCGCGCGTCATCGTCGGTGGTCGCGGCCATCAGGACCGGCAGATCCATCGATTCCGGCTCATAGAGCAGCGCCACGGCAATATGCTCCGGGTTCACCACCACGGCACTGGGTCGTTGCTTGCCCTTGCCGCCTGGAGCGTCTTCCAGTGCGATTTCCTTGGCCGTCTGCTTGCGCATGCCCTTGAGCATCGGGTCGCCTTCGCTTTGCTTGTAGTCCTGCTTCGTCTCGCTGACATCCATGCGCAGCTGTCGCCAGACCAAATAGCGCTGCAGCAGGATGTCGGCGATCATCAGGATGATCAGCACCACCACGCATTGCATCAGCAGCGAATGCATCAGGGCGAGCGTCAGCGACCAGCCTTGCGCTGGACTCAACCGGTAGGCCTGTGCCAACAGCGGGAATTGCTCGCGCAGCTCCAGATAGACCATCCAGAGCAGCAGCCCGCCTTTGATCGGGCCCAGGAAGGGGACCAGCAGCTTCTGGGCGGAGACCAGTTGCTGCAGATTGTTCCCGATGTCGAGTTTTTCTAAGCCCTTGGCCAGCGCCTTTGGCGCGACGTTAAAGCGGGTCTGGGCCAGGGTGGTGATGGCCGCCAGCAGCATGGGCATCACCGCCAGCAACAACAGGCTGAGCGCCACCGGCAGGACGGTGTCCCAACTGGGCCTCAGCTGGATGGGCTGGTGCGACGAAACCGCCAGCAGTGCGGCATCCAGCATGTCCGACAACATGCGACGCCACCACGGTTCAATGGCGAAAGCGAATTCCGCCATCACCAACAGCTTGATGATGCGAACCGCCTCTTCGCTGACGCCCACCTGCCCGTCTTCGCGGGCCTGCTGGATGCGCTGGGGGGTGGGGGGAAGGGTCTTTTCTCCCATGCGGCGCTTTCAGCGGTGTAGCCGCAGGCCGACCGTCTCGGCCAGACCCTCCTGCCACCACCGCAGGGCCTCTGTGGCGCTCCAGTCCATCACCGGGGAGATCACCAGCAGCAGCATCAGGAGCGCCAGCAGCGTCTTGACCGCCATCGCCGAGGAATAGACGTCAAAGCCCTGCACGGCGGTGCTCACAACGGCCAGCCCGAGCTCGACCAGCAGCAGCAGGGCCAGCACGGGGCCGGCCAGCACCAGCGCCTGGGTGACCATGCCGGCGAGCGCGGACAGGATGCTGTGCTGGTAGGACGACAGATCGGGGAGCAGGGCCAGCACCGGCCAGTGCTCATGGCTGTCGGTCAGGACGGTGAAGACGGTCTGAAACAGGCCCCATTGCACCAGCAGCGCGGCCAGCCCGCGTTCGGCCAGTTCACCGATCAGGGTGGCATCGGCCTGCAAGGACGGGTTGACCTGCTGGGCGGCATTGGCGCCGCGCTGGTTGTCGATCAGGGTGCCCATGCCGCGCACGGCCCAGAAGGGCAAGGCGGCCAGCATGCCCAGCAGAGTGCCCAGCATCGCCTCCTTCATCACCAGGACGAGGTAGAGCGCCGGGGTGGGGGCCGCCGCCACCAGCGGCGACCACAGGCTGGCCGCGACCGGCAGGCTCAGCCCCAGCGCCAATGCACCCCGGAGCACGACGCTTGTGTGCTGCCTGGAGAGGAAGGGTAGGAACATCAGCATGCCCAGCGTCCGGGCCATGGACAGGATCACGGCCTGCAACACCACCAGGAGGTCGGGCAAGGTCAGGGTCACGGGCGGCTCCTGGGAGGAAGGAAACGGCGTGGTGAACGTCAGCCGACCAGCTCGGACGCAGCCGGGAGGGGCTGGGTCAGAAAAGCCGGGCTGTTCGGTGTCGGGATTCCGGTCGGGCCGGCGGAGGGCGCTTCGGTACGAGCAGCCGCGCGGGCCTCCAGGCGCTTGTAGCGCCGGTCCAGCCGGGTCATGTAGGCCTGCCAGGCAGGATCGTCGGCGCGCACGCCCCAGATTTCCAGATCGTTGCGGTCATCCCCATAACGCACGACATCGGGCAGGACTGCCCAGCGTTGCATCCGGCAGCCTCGCACCAGCGACAGGCTGCGGCGGTTGCCACCAAGAATCCAGCAGGTCAGGGTGTCGAAGCCATGAATGAGAATTTGCGGATGCACCCGGCGGGCCATCTGCATGGCGACGCCTGTGCCATGCCAGGCCTGGGCCACATAAAGCCACAGGTCGCCCACCGTGCCGCAGGCACCACCGCCCCAGGCAATCCGGCGCAGATAGGCCCAGCCGACGATCTCGTCTCCATGGGCCAGCACCCACAGGGGCCATCGGTTGGCGCGGCTCTCCTTGAGCACCTGATCAACGCCGGCTTCCGAGGCGTCGACCAGCGCAGGGCTGTGGCCGCCGCCTCGGACGGATTCGTTGTAGATGCGGGTGAGGGCGGGGACATCGCTGGGGCGCGCCAGGCGCCAGTCAAGCGGGGGCAGTGCGGGTTTCATGAGCAAGTGAAGGTTGTTGATATGCAGCAGCACGCCAGATGCGCCAGGCCTGGCGCTGCAGCGCTGCGGAATAGGGCGTGGGGGGTAACGGGGCCAGCGTGAAACACTGGGGGTCGAAGCGCAGACGCAGCCGCGCCCAGGCGCCCGGGACCGCATCCTCGATCAGCCGTGCCATGAGGGGCAGCGCCCAGCGTTGCAGTTCCAGCGCACTGCCGCCCGGGGGCGGGGCGTGGTCCTCGGCCACGGTCAGCGGGCGGGCCCGCGCCTGGCGCAATGCATCGCGCCAGGCGTCGGCGTCACCGGCGGAGTGTGTCTCGTGGGAGAACAGCCGCGCCAGGCCTTGGCGTGAAGAAGTCAGACAGTGGCTGGCATAACCGACGCGCCCAAGGGCGGTGGCCGCCGCCACGAGGTCGTCAGGCGCGAGCGGCAAGTCGGGCAGGGCCACGTCTACGGCGGAAGGAAAGGGCCGGGGGGCCGGCAGCGCCACGTCAATGCCGAACTGCTGGCAGAACCAGCGGTGGCCCAGACGGGCACCCGTGACGGCACGAGAGAACAGGGACAACAGGTCCAACGATCCGTGCGGTGGATGGTCGGGAGCGCCACCCGGAGCAGCACCTCTCGAGCCGCTGGCCGGCTGCGGCACCGAGCCGGATGTGGACTTGTTCTGACCGGTGTCCGCTGGGGAGCCGGAGGGAGTGGCTGAGTGGGTGGCTGAGTGGGCGGCTGAGTGGGCGGCTAAAGAAGGACCTGAGGAGGTATCCGAAGCAAGGCGCCACCAGCCAGGATGGGTATGTCGCCAGGGTTCATGCCAGAGCGTCCACCAGGCGTCGAGGCTGGCGGCGTCCAGGGGCTGGGGCGGCTGCATCTCAGGACTCCTGGGTGGGCCGGGGCATGGCGGCCCGCAAGGTCGCACGTCGATGCCACCACAACCAGCCCGAAGGCGCTCCCACACCGATGATCACAGCGGCGATGCCGATCAGCCATCCCTGCCACGAGCCGGAGGCTCGGGACGGCATGGCGTTGGCGCCAACGGTGGTGGAAGCCGCTGTTGACGTTGTGGCCGACGTGGATGTGGAAGGCGCGACCGAGGACAGGCCTGCGGCCGCCCGTGCCGCTTCGGCGCGGGCCGCACGCGTCTGGTCGCGCACCGCAAGCGCTTCGGAGGGGACAAACACCACCGCGATTTTTTCAGGGGTGTCGGCCAGGCCTGGAATGCTGGCCAACACCAGCTTTCGCACACGAGCCTCATAAGCCGTTGTGTCCCAGCCGGGCACATGCTTGATCAGCACTGAACAGGAACTGGGCAGCACCGGTTCGCCGGGCACCACTCGTTCCGGCAGCACCGGATGCACCCGCGCCAGCACCACCCCATCAATCTGGGATAGCGTGCTTTCCAGTTCCTGCGACAGCGCATAGAGAAAACGCGCACGCTCTTCGGTCGGCGTGGAAATCATGCCATCCTTCTTGAAGATGTCGCCCATCCGGGCGAAGGAGCTGTTGGGCAGGCCGACGGCATGCAGCAGCGCCACCGAACGGCTGAAGTCGGAACTCGGCACCGTGACCGAAAACAGCTGCTTGCCCTGGGCTGTTTTCTGAGCGTGGATGCCGTGGTCGCTTAATGCTGCGGTGATGTCATTCGCATCGCGTTCGCTCAGGCCGCCATACAGCTCCGCGCCGGATTCGCAGGCGGCCAGGGCCAGCGTCAGCACGGAGGCCAACAGCAGTGCGGGCCAGCGGTGGGACGTGAGGGGTTTCACTGCATCTTGACGATCTGGTCGATGCCACTCGTCGTTTTGGTCAGTACGGTGGCCATCACGTCCTGCCGCGCATTGGCGTCCTGCAGGCGGCCCAACACGGCCGGGATCTGGCTGGTGTCGCCGGAACTGACGACGCGGCGCATCTGGTTGGCGATGGATGCGCGTTCAGCCGCCATGTCCCGGGCAATGCCGGACACATCTGCCATGGCCTGGGAGAACGACTGCGCCCCGCCGCCGCCTGCGGAGGCGATGCGGTCCTGGGCGCTGGCGGCAAACGCCAGGCGAGCGGGGAAGTCCAGCGGATTCATGCGCTCAGCCCCAGTGCATAACGCACGTCGATGAGTGTCACTTCCTTGGCGGTATCCACCAGGCTTTGCATGAAGGGGCTGGTGATCGGGACGTGATCAAACCCGGCATCGATGGCCTTCGAGATTTCGTCGCCTTGCGCCACGCCATTGGCCATGCAGGATTTGTAGAGGGACATGGCACGTGCCATCACCGCCACGTCGTCCGGAGAGGCATCGGGGGAGGCGAGCGCCTGCACCGCCGCATCGGGCTCCAGGTCGCCGACACCTTCTTCCTGGGCGCGGCGCAACACGGCCGGCAGGTCGGCCTCTTGGGGAATGCTTTCCTGGGCAATGCGCATGACCTGCACCAGGCGGCCGATGGCCAGGTCCAGGGTGAGCCGTTCGGAATCCTGGGCTATGCAGTTCTGCTCGACGAAGTCAAGCCAGGTCGGCGCGGACACGGGTGCAGAGAAGGTCTCCGGGTGGCGGTCCATCATGGCGGCAATGCAGAGCCGCTTTTGCGCGCCAGGGTCGTCCGCCGCAGGGGTGCCCTCCTGCATGGGGAAGGGCTGCTCGGAGGTCGGCAGCGTGCGTTCAAGCTCGGTCAAAGTCATGGGAGGCTCCTGTGAACAGGGGCAGCGGGAACGCCGCTGGGGCGTTCCCGAGCAGGTTTAATAGAAGCGCGGGTACTGCGAGCCGAAACCGAAGCCGTAGCCGGGGTTGCCCATCATGTTGCCCATCAGGCCGAAGGCCATGGCGCCGCCCATGCTGGCCATCAGGCCTGACATCAGGCCGCTGCCGAAGCCTTGGGCGGACATGCTGCCGTGCATCGGGTTCATGGAGTGGTTGTCCAGGTGGTAGTGGACTTGGGTGGTGCTTCCAGACATGTTGTTTCCTGTTTAGAAATGAAGTGAAAAGGGGCGAGCCCTGTGTGAATCAGTTGCCCAGGTTGATCTTGCTGACGAGGCCGGCGTAGAAGCCGTTCTGCTCGACCTTCATGGAGGTCTTCTTGTTGTCCGCATCCATGTTCATTTTCTGGATGGCGGTCTGGGTGTTTTCGCGGCTGGTCGCCGCCGAAGCCACGTCCATTTGCTGCTGATTGATCGCGTTCTGGAAGTTGGACAGCTGTCCGCCGCCGCCGAATGCGCCTGTGATGCCTCCTGCCATAAGAGGAGCTCCTTGAAGTTGATGATTGGGGGTCAGTGCCAAGGGCGCGCGCCCTGCTGCCGGTCAGTGCCATGCGTTTCGTGGCAAGTTCGATGAATTCGGGCAGACCCGAGGAGAGCGGGCGTCTGATCCAGGGATAATCCGCGCGCTTTTTCCCCTCCCCAGTTAGTTCCCAAGGCCGACGCCATGCTTTTGACCCTGGTCATCCTTTACCTGCTTGTCACCATCGCCATCGGCCTGTGGGCCGCCAAGCGGGTGAAGAACACGGCCGATTTCGCGATCGCGGGGCGTCATCTGCCGCTGGTGATGATCATTACCACCACCTTCGCGACCTGGTTCGGCTCGGAAACGGTGCTGGGCATCCCCGCGAAATTTGTCCAGACCGGACTGAACGGCGTGGTGGAAGACCCCTTCGGGGCTGGCTCCTGCCTGATCCTGGTGGGGCTGTTTTTTGCCGCCAAGCTCTACCGCATGACCTTGCTGACCATCAGTGACTACTACCGCGAGCGTTACGGCCGCGTGGTGGAGGTGATCTGCAGCTTCATCATCATCCTGTCCTACCTGGGCTGGGTGTCCGCCCAGGTCACGGCCCTGGGCCTGGTGTTCAATCTGCTGTCCGGTGGTGCCATTTCCATCCCGGTCGGCATGGCCATCGGGACCGCGTCCATCCTGGCCTACACCCTGTTCGGGGGCATGTGGTCAGTGGCGGTGACCGACTTCATCCAGATGATCATCCTGGTGGTGGGCCTGTCCATCATTGCCTGGTTTGCGGCGGACAAGGCCGGTGGCGCTGACAAAGTGATCGCGCTGGCCACCAGCCAGGACATGTTCAAGTTCCTGCCGGAACCCAAGTTTCACGATGTGGTGTTCTTCATCGGTGCGGCCATCACCATGATGCTGGGTTCGATTCCGCAACAGGACGTCTTCCAGCGGGTGATGTCGGCCAAGGACGAGCATGCGGCCACCCGCGGACCGGTGATCGGGGGTATCTGCTACATCCTGTTCGCCTTCGTGCCGATGTTCATCGTGGTCAGCGCCTTGATCATCATGCCGGAGGAAGCCAAGCAGCTGATTGCCGAGGATCCGCAGAAGGTCATCCCCACGCTGGTCATCGAACGCATGCCGTTTGTGATGCAGGTGCTCTTTTTTGGTGCACTGCTGTCCGCGCTGAAGTCCACCGCCTCGGCCACGCTGCTGGCGCCGTCGGTGACCTTCGTGGAGAACATCTGGCGCCAGTTCTTCCCGCGTGTGTCCGACAAGCAGGAACTGCGCACCATGCGGATCGCCGTGCTGATCTTCTCGATCTGCGTCTGCGCCTATGCCGTGGCGCTGGAGGGCACGTCCATCTATGAAATGGTGTCCGCAGCCTATCAGGTGACGCTGGTGGGTGCCTTTGTGCCACTGGTGTTCGGGCTGTATTGGAAGCGCGCCACCACGCAAGGGGCCTTGTTCGCCATCGCCCTGGGCGTGGTGGCCTGGCTGCTGTTCCTGGTGACGCCAGCCGGCGAGGTGTTCCCGGCTCAGTTGGCGGGCTTCCTGGCGGCCGTGGTGGGCATGCTGCTGGGCTCGCTGGGGCCGCAGGCCATCCGCAACGTGCACGGATCGCACCACAAGCTCTGAGGCAAAACAGCCACGCCTTGGTGTGGACCGGCCCACGGCCCGAACCCCGCCCGGGGGGCGGGCCGTTGGTCCTCTATATAATTTCCCGTTTTTCACCCAGGCGACCATCATGCCGATTTACGCTTACCGTTGCGGCATCTGCGGCCACGCGAAGGACGTGCTGCAGAAGCTGTCCGATGCCCCCCTGCACACCTGCCCGGCCTGCGGCGCAGAAGCCTTCAGCAAGCAGGTGACTGCCGCCGGCTTCCAGCTCAAGGGCTCCGGCTGGTATGTAACCGACTTCCGCGGAGGCTCCGGCGGCACCAGCGCCCCGGCCAGCGCTGGCGGCGCCGGCGCTGCAGGAGACACTTCCAGCGGCAGCAGCAGTACCAGTACCAGTACCAGTACCAGTACCAGTACCAGTACCAGTGGCGAGAGTGGCGGCTCCTCCGCCAGCAGTGGCGGCGACACGTCCTCCGGGGGCGCCAGTGCCTCCTGCGGCGGCGGTTGCGCCTGCCACTGACCGGAAAGGCCGGACCCAGGCATGAGAAAATACATCATCACCGGCCTGCTGGTCTGGCTGCCCCTGGCGATCACCATCTGGGTGCTGTTGTGGGTGCTGGGCATCATCGACGGTGTCTTCGTCTGGCTGCTGTCAGCCGTCCAGGCGGTCTTGCCGGACTCTGCCCGGGCGTCCATCCGCGAGCTGCACAACATTCCCGGCCTGGGCGTGCTGGTGCTGGTCGCTGCGCTGATGCTCACCGGCATGTTCGTGGCCAACATGTTCGGCCAGTGGTGGTTCCGCCAGTGGGACCGCCTGCTGTTCAAGATCCCCATCGTCAAGAGCATCTACAGCTCGGTCAAGCAGGTCTCGGACACGCTGTTCTCCTCCAGCGGCAACGCTTTCCGTGAAGCCGTGCTGGTCCCTTACCCCCATCCCCAGTCCTGGACCATCGCCTTTGTGACCGGCAAGCCGGCCGGCGAGGTGGGGGACCAACTCGCCACGCTCAGCGGTGCCGCGTCGGAAGAGCATGTGAGCCTGTATGTGCCCACCACGCCCAACCCCACGTCGGGGTTCTTCCTGATGATGCCCCGTTCGCAGCTGCGGCCGCTGGCCATGAGCGTGGACGAAGCGCTTAAATACATCATCTCCATGGGGGTGGTGGCACCGGCCTCGGACGCCCTGTCCGCGCACCCGGCCAAGCAGCCCGCCGCCGCGGAGAGCGCCCGAAATTGACCGGGCTGAGCGCCCTGGCAAGCGCTCAGCCCTGAGGGTCCTTCCGACCCCGCCAGCGCCCATCAGACCCTTTTTTTGGGGCGCGCGCCTGTGTCAGCGTGCCCTGTAGACACCCGATTTCCGGAGAGTTCCATGCGTACCTGTTATGCCGGCCAAGTCAGCGAAAAGCTGCTGGACCAGACCGTGACCCTGATGGGCTGGGCCCATCGCCGCCGTGACCACGGCGGTGTGATCTTCATCGACCTGCGCGACCGTGAAGGCCTGGTGCAGATCGTCTGCGACCCCGACCGCCCTGACATGTTCAAGGTGGCTGAAGGCGTTCGCAACGAATACTGCCTGAAGCTGGTCGGCAAGGTCCGTGCACGGCCCGCCGGCACGGAAAACAGCAACCTGGTCAGCGGCAAGGTGGAAGTGCTGTGCCATGAGCTGGAAGTGCTGAACCCGTCGGTGACGCCGCCGTTCCCGCTGGATGACGAGAACATCTCCGAAACCACCCGCCTGACGCACCGCGTGCTGGACCTGCGCCGTCCGTACATGCAGAACAACCTGATGCTGCGCTACCGCGTGGCGATGGAAGCGCGCAAGTTCCTGGACGAGCACGGCTTTGTGGACATCGAAACCCCGATGCTCACCAAGAGTACGCCCGAAGGCGCACGGGACTACCTCGTTCCGTCCCGCGTGCATGACGGCATGTTCTTCGCGCTGCCGCAGTCGCCCCAGCTGTTCAAGCAACTGCTGATGGTTGCCGGTTTCGACCGCTACTACCAGATCACCAAGTGCTTCCGCGACGAAGACCTGCGTGCGGATCGTCAGCCCGAATTCACCCAGATCGATATCGAAACCAGCTTCCTCACCGAGGAAGAAATCCGCGCGATGTTCGAAGGCATGATCCGTCATGTCTTCCGCAAGGCCCTGGATGTGGAGCTGGGCGACTATCCGGTGATGAAGTACGCCGAAGCCATGTACCGCTTCGGTTCGGACAAGCCCGACCTGCGCGTCAAGCTGGAGTTCACCGAACTGACCGACGTGATGGGCGATGTGGACTTCAAGGTCTTCTCCGGCCCCGCCACGACGCCAGGGGGCCGTGTGGTGGCCCTGCGCGTGCCGGGCGGTGCCCAACTGAGCCGCGGGGAAATCGACAGCTACACCGAGTTCGTCAAGATCTACGGTGCCAAGGGCCTGGCCTGGATCAAGGTCAATGAGCTGGCCAAGGGCCGTGAAGGCCTGCAGTCGCCCATCGTCAAGAACCTGCACGACAAGGCCGTGGCCGACATCCTGGCCCGCACCGGCGCTCAGGATGGTGACCTGATCTTCTTCGGTGCCGACAAGGCCAAGGTGGTCAACGACGCCATCGGCGCCCTGCGCCTGAAGGTGGGCCACAGCGAATTCGGCAAGACCAACGGTCTGTTCGAAGACCGCTGGGCACCGCTGTGGGTGGTGGACTTCCCGATGTTCGAGCAGGACGAGGAAAACAAGCGCTGGGCCGCCGTGCACCATCCGTTCACGGCCCCCAAGGACGGCCATGAGGACCTGATGGCCACCGACCCCGGCGCCTGCATCGCCAAGGCCTACGACATGGTGCTCAACGGCTGGGAACTCGGCGGCGGTTCGGTGCGGATCCACCGTGCTGACGTGCAGGCCAAGGTCTTCGAGGCGCTCAACATCAGCCCGGAAGAGCAGCGCGTGAAGTTCGGCTTCCTGCTGGATGCCCTGCAGTACGGCGCCCCCCCGCACGGGGGTCTGGCCTTCGGCCTGGACCGTCTGGTGACGCTGATGACCAAGGCGGAATCCATCCGCGACGTCATTGCCTTCCCCAAGACCCAGCGTGCGCAGTGCCTGCTGACCGGTGCCCCGTCGTTTGTGGATGAAAAGCAGCTGCGCGAGCTGCACATCCGCCTGCGCAACCCGGCCGCTGCGGCCGAATAAGCCGCGCGGCAGGCCTGCATGTCCGGTGTCCTCCGCCCGGCCGACCGCTGGGAGCGGCTGCTGATGCGCCGTCCGGCGCGGGTGCTTCCGGTGCTGGAACGGGTGGTGGCGGCCGAGCCGGCGCCACCGGCACAGGCCCTGCTGGGCCTGTTTTTCATTCTGGAACGGTGGGGCCGCGGCCCCGAGCTGCAGCACGCACTGGAAGCCGCCCTGGAGCGGGCCCTCGGTCCGTCCAGCGCCGCCTCGCGGGAAGAGGCGGCCGAGCTGAGCGAAGCGCTGGGCCGCTTGCACTACCAGCGTGGCGATTACGTCCAGGCCTGCAATGCCTGGAGCCAGACGCTGGCCCTCACACGCAACGACACCCGCTGGGCCTGTCTGGCCCGCATCGGTCTGGCGCACCTGTGTTTTGCCCTGGGCGACTGGGCCCGTGGCGGGCGGGTGCTGGACCAGGCGGAGAGCCACTATCCGAGGCTGGCCGGTGACGCCTATCTGCGGGCCAAGATCGGCTTGAACCGGGCTGCATCCCGCCGGGCCACTGTGGGCCCGCAGGCCGCCATCCCGCTGCTGGACCAGGCCCAGGCGGCCGCACGTGAGGCCGGGCATCGGGACTACGAAGCGGAAACCCTCTGGCACCGCGCCCGCGGCGCCCGTGACAGTGGCGACCCGGCGCAGGCCTTGTCCCTGGTGCGTCAGGCGCTGTTAATGGCACGTCGATGCGATTACCGCTGGCTTCAGGCCCAATGCCTGCTGTTGCTGAGCGATCTGCAGGACGAGGACGCGCTGGCGCCGGCTGAAGAGGCGCTGACGCTGGGCGAAGCGCTCCAGTCCCGTGCCGTGCAGGCGGCGGCACACGGCCGGCTGAGCCAGCTGATGGCGGAGCGGGGGGCCCTCGGACCCAGCTGGCACCACCAGCAGCAACGCCAGCGGCTGGAGGCGATGCTGGGCCAGGCGGCGCAGTCCACCCTGCCGGCGCAATTGGAGCAACTGGCCCGCTTCGACAACGCGCCTGTCGCTTCGACCTCGCAGGACGATCTGCTGGCCGAAGCCGCCC
This sequence comes from Roseateles sp. SL47, assembly GCF_026625885.1. NCBI lineage: Bacteria > Pseudomonadati > Pseudomonadota > Betaproteobacteria > Burkholderiales > Sphaerotilaceae > Roseateles > Roseateles sp. SL47. The sequence goes on from NZ_CP113068.1 coordinate 2,555,981, forward strand.
GCGAGGCGGCGGCGTTGCGCGATGCGCTGGCAGCACTGGCGCAAGGGCAGGGCTCCGGCGCGGACCTGCAGACCGAACTGCGCCGCTGGGCCACCGCCGCCGCACAGCTCGCGCAGCGGCTGTCCCGCCCCTGACCACGGTTTACAGCGTTGTTGTCCCGTACTGGGTGATGATCGTGATCGGGTCGGTGGCATGCGCAGATCCCAGCAGGATCGTCAGCTCCGCATCACGGAAATGCCCCTGTCCGTCCTGATCCACCAGCACGGACACCTGGGCGTTGCCATCCACCTGTTTGAGCAAGTAGAGGTCGGTGTCGCCGGCCGTCATCCTTCGTAGCAGCGCACTCAGATCGAGGCGGTCCCCCTGGGCGTCGCTGAAGTCCTGCACGGTGTCCACGCCTCGCTGGTTGTCTCGCCAGGTAAAAGTGTCAGCACCGCCACCGCCCAGCATCACATCATTGTGGGCGGTACTGAACAACACATCGTCGCCATGCTGCCCCAGCACCACTGACTGCTGTCGCTGGGCGTTGTAAGCGATGCGCTCACCATTGAGCACAACGGCGTCCCCCTCCCCCATGATCACCGTCAGCGGTCCACTGCCGTTCGCGGCGAGCGTGGTGGCGTCCAGCGTCAAGGTATTGGCCTGTCCGTTGTCCATCCACACCTGCCCGATGCCTTTCACCCCACCGCTCATCTGCGCAAAGTTCAGATCCACAGTGCCTGACAGATACAAGGTGTCATGCCCGGCCATGCCGTCGATCCTGCGAATGGTGGTTTCCCCGGAATAGGTCAGTACATCGTTATTGGCCGTTCCCAACAGGGACTGCAAGTCCGGCGCAGAGTTGTCGGTGGCGAGATAGACCATGAATTCGTTGTAGATCACCTGCTGGTAATAACTGCTGGTTGTGGAGTGCCGAGCCAGTTGCCATTGCGCGCTGGTCGGAAACGATGCGGACAAGGTGGCATCCGACGCGACATTGATGCCGTTTTCATAAATGGCCTGGGCGCTGTCCGTGAAATTGCGCTCGGCGGTTCCTGCGCTCTCATTGCCGGAATGAGCCTCGAAGACAATGTCATTGGCCATGCCCAACAGCGCACTGTTGCCGTTGCTGACCGGACGGCTGAGCCGGCCCACCGACTGGTTGTTGACGTCGAACACATACCCTCGGTTGGCTTCCGGATAGTGCGCACTGAGCCGCCCCCAGGTCTCGACCCCCAGGTTGAAGAGCGACCCATTGCGGCTGCCTTCCGATTGAACCTTCGAGTAGAGCAGCGCACTGGTCCAGGCGGTGCCTGCAACACCGTTGGCGACCATGAAGTCATTGGCAGCGCCGTTGCGGGTGTTGAAGCTGATGCCCGGCGACCCATCCGCGCGGGTGACAAGCGCCCCACCATCCACAATCACCCCTTGCTTGTCGGGGTCGGTCTGCGTCATGTCTCGTTCATGACCGGACTGGTCATACCACGTCGTGACAAAGCCGGTGTCGGTGCTGCCTCGCCCCACGAAGTTCAGCAGGGCGGTGGTGTCCAGGTTGCCGTTGGCATCAAAGCCGATGTCCTGTTCCTGGTGGTCTGATGAGCGCCGAACCCGGATGGCTGCGGTGTTCAGATTGGGGTTGAGATTGCGCATGCTGTAGGTCGCCTGCATCAGACCCACATCGATCTCATACAGCGTGCCGATGCCGAGGCCATCACCAATCTGGCCGCCACTGGGTTCCTCCAGGTTGACGAGCAGGCGCTCATTCACCTCCCGGTAAAAGTCACCGGAAACCGTGAATCGAACCAGCTTTTCGCTCTCGCCAGGGGCGAATGCCACCCGGCCCGAGACGGCACCGCTGAAATCGCTGTCGGAGGCCAGGCCGTTGGCGTCACTCCTGGCGGAGCTGCGCGTCAGGTCCAGCGACCATCCCACGCTGCCGTCCGATTGAAGATCACCACTGCGAGAGACCATGAACACCAGCTCGCGGGTGCCTGCATTGCCTTCCACCACATGGGCGTCGGACAGGTTGAAGACCGACGCGATGGCCGTGCTGCTGTCCTCCCGCACGGTGGCGTTGCCAGCGATGTCGAAAGTGGTGACCCGCGCATGAACCGTGTCACCGTGAAGGAAGGGGCGGAACTCCCCGACCGCAGGCCAGTCAACGGCGGTATCCACCCGCCACTGCCCGCTGGCGTCCGACCAGGTTTCATAACGCAGCTCATAGCCATTGGAGAGGTCGCCGTCGGTGTCGATGTCCACCAGCACCCGTTCATCGGCATCGGACACACCCGACAGCACGGGCGACAGCGCCACGGAGTCGCCCAGACCGAAACTGCTGGCCGGCGGCCGCGTGTCCACGGTGATGGAGAGCGGGGGAGACACCTGGCGGGTGGTCGTGTCCAGTGCCAGGAACTGATGCACGCCGTCCGCCAGGGTCATGGTGGGCAATTGGAAGTCCCACCGGCCGTTGGCATCACACACCACGGTGCCCAGCAGTTCTGCGTTGTCGGGCACTCCATCCCTGTTCAGGTCCAGATGGATGGCCAGCGTGGCGCCTGGATTCCCGGCGCCGCGCAAGCGCAAGGGCGCGTTGTCCGATCCGTCACGTTGCGTCACGCCGTCGTTGCGATAGCTGCCTGTATCCGCGTCGTTCGCCAGGAAGAGGTAGGGGGTGCCGACCGGCATCACCGACAGCTCGGAGACGGACGCCTGGGTGATGGTATTGCCCGCCAGGTCGCTGGCTGTGACCGCCACTTGGCGCAGGCCAGGAAGGACGTTCGCATCACCTTCATAACGCAGACGCTGCAGCAGCAGCGACACCTCGGCGTCGGTCAGCGGCGTATCGGCGGTGATGACCAGCGTGGGCCGGGTGGCACTGTCGCTCAGTTGCAGCGTGATGGTGCGCCCTGCCAGCAGCGTGCGGTCGATCAGGACGCCACCCAGACCCAGCACCAGGGCATTGATGGTGCCGTCACTGTCGTCCTCATCCGCCAGGCCGATGCGTTCCTGCCGCCCCGGTGCGGTGCTGAAAGCGTCGGCCAGCGAAGACGAAAATTCCACCATCAGTTGGGTGATGGGGCTGGCATCCAGGAGGCGAGCCGTCGCCGGATTAAAAACCGGCAGCATCCAGGAAATTCCGGCCACTGTGTAGGTGGTGTGATCCAGACCGGCGGCCTGGCCATTGAGGTCTGCCACGGGGGCGGTCTGATCCAGCAGCACCTGGCCAATCGCCCGGCCGTTATTGCCGACCTGATCGGTCAGCATCACGGTGAACCGGCGTTCGCCCTGGATGGGGAATGCCTCGAGATTCTGCAGATGCAGCGAGGCCAGCAGTTGCTGAACGTCCTGCGGGGTGGCGGCGGTACCGTCGCTGCGGCTGAGCGTATAGCGGGTGGACGTGAGGGTGACCGTCCACCAGACCTCACCGACCTGCACCACTCCCCCATCCACCAGCACTGTGTGGCCGTTCGGGCTTTCACTGGTGAGTTGGTCCTGCAAACTGATGCCGCCGCCGTTGCCCACCAGTGTGACGCGCTCAAAGCGGGCCTGTGGGTTGGTGTGGGTCACCTGCAGGTCGGTCGCGAAGAGTCGCACGGGTGCCTGAAGGCTGTTCACAAAGCTCAGTTCATCCACCCCGTCCACGCGACCGTTCAGATCCAGCAGCGGGACGCGGTTGTCCACGGTGATGCGAACGGTGGCGGGCGCGCCGACATTGCCGGCCATGTCTTGTCCGTAGATGGAGAACACACGCTCGCCTGCGGGCGGAATCGGACTTCCATTGCGGAACCGGAGTGCGTTCGTCAAGGCACTGGCTTCCAGTCCGGTCAGCCCGCTGCCGTCGGATTTTCGGATCGTCAGCAGCCCACGAGCGAGATCGAACTGGTAGTCCAGACCGGTCACGCCCGCCAGAGTGGCCTGAGTTCCGGTCAGGTCGCGGTCCAGGCGGAGCGTTCGGTCCAGGCTCACCTCGTCCTGCGCATCCAGACCGCTGTCGAGACGGACAAACAGGGTATGCAGTTCCTCATGGGTCAGCCCGCCCGTGGTGGCGGTCAGCGGGGTGCCCTGCTGCGTGGCGGCAATGCCCAGGGTGGTGGTGCGGCTGTCCTGCACACCGGCCGCCGCGTCCAGGTCCATGATGGGAGCGTCCAGCAGCAAGGTGAAGGTCAGCACGCCGGGCTCGCTGATGTTGCCTGCGGCATCGGTCTGTACGACCCGGAGCGTGAAGTCCCCCGACGCCGGAAACACGCTGTGGTCCAGTTCGCTGCCCTGGCCTTCGGACCAGGTCTGTCCGTCATCCATCGAGTAATGCCAGGTGGCGCCCGGCATCAGGCCGCCAACGGAGACGGTCCCGTTGCGCGTGATGGCGTCATTGTCCGAGGCGCCAGTGTCCTCGGTGAGCGCCAGGGTCGGCGCCGGCATCTGGCTGCTCCGCTCAAAGTGGATCGACTCCACCGCACTGATGTTGCCCGCCGCATCGGTCTGCCGAACCTCGATCGCCACGGCGCCCTCGGACAACAGGGTGTCGTCGATGGTGCTCCCCGTGCCAGCACGCCACGCACTGCCATTGAGGCGGTATTCCCATTGGGCCCCGGCCTCCAGCCCCATGACCAGCACGGTACCGTCGCGTGTCACGAGGTCGGAATCGCTGATGCCGGTGTCATGGGCGAGCGCCAACGTGACTGGAGCCGCCACCGTGTCCCGATGCAGGTTGAATTCGCTGATGCTGCTGATGTTGCCGGCCGCATCGGTCTGTCGAACCTCCACGCGGACAGGGCCATCGGCGGGCATGACCACGTCATTGATCTCACGGCCATGGCCGGTGACCCAGGGGCCTCCGTTGATGCGGTAGTCCCAATGGGCACCCGCTTCCAACCCGCCCACGGAGAGCGTGGCATCGGCGGTCAGGTGGTCGGTGGCGCTGGTGCCGGTGTCGTTGACCAGGGTGAGGGTCGGCGCTGGGCCGGCCTGGGTGTCCAGGTGCAGCAGGAAGGGCAGGGTGTCGATGTCATGCCCGCCGATGTCGGCCTGCCTCACGACGACCTCATACATGCCGTCGGCCGGAAATGCGCTGGCGTCGATGGTCTGTCCCTGGCCCTCCGCCCAGGTCTGCCCGTTATCCAGGCTGTAGAACCACGGACGGGTGTTGTCCAGTCCGGTCAGGATCAAGGTGGCGTCCTGGGTCTGGCGGTCATGGTCCGACACGCCGGTGTCGTTGCGGAGCTGGAGGCTGACGGGCGAGGTGCTGCCGTTCAAAGAGTCCAGCAGCAAAAACTCGAAACGGGCGACCAGGCTAGTGTTGCCCGCCACATCCCGCTGCTGGGCCTCCACCGTCTGCGGCCCGGTGCCGGAAAACGCGTCCGCAGGAATTTCCTCCCCCACGCCGGTGATCCAGTCGCCGCCGTTGATCCGGTAGAACCATGATGCGCCGGGTTCCAGGCCGCTCACGCGGAGGGTGGGGTCCTGGGTGAGCAGGTCCTGATCGGAGCTGCCGGTGTCGTGCTGGAGGGTGAGCGACAGATCGGCGATGTCCCGGTCCACGGTCAGGTTGATCGCCGCCAGCGGACTGACGTTGCCGGCCAGATCCGTCTGCCGTACCTCGACGGTATGGAACCCCTCGGGAATCGCCGAGGACGGGATCATCTGGCCGATCCCCGGTATCCAGGCACCGCCGTCAATGCGGTACTCCCAGTCTGCATCGGCCTCCAGGCCGGAGACGGCCAGGCGTGCGTCCTGCGTGATGGCGTCGTGGGCGGACACGCCGGTGTCGTGTGCCAGCGTCAGCACGGGCACATCGCCTTGGCGGTCCAGCACCAGCGCAAAGTGAGCGATGGCGCTGACATTCCCGGCGGCATCGGTCTGACGGATGAGTACTTCATGAGCACCATCGGCGCTGAACACGCTGCCGGGAATCTCCGCCCCGGTGCCCGATTGCCAGGTGCTGCCGCCGTCCAGGCTGTAGACCCAGGTCGCGTTGTGTTCCAGCTGGCCCACCTGCAGGGATGCATCCTGGGTGACGTGATCGTTCCAGGACTTGCCGGTGTCCTCCGTCAAGTGGAGCGTGGGCGGCAGCACGAAGGTGTCGATGGTGAGCGCGTCGGTGTTGGCCGTCGGCGCACTGATCTGCCCCAGGACATCCACCTGCCGGACCACCAGCCGACCGGCCCGATACACCCCGTCCGGCAGGGCCAGACGGTCGCCAGAGGCCGATTGCCAGTGAAGCCCCCCATCGGTGGACCACTGCACGTGCGCCCCCGATTCCAGGCCGGAGACCGTCACTTCATGGCGATGCACCGTCCAGGCCGGTGCATCGGGGGGACCGTCATACGTGATCTCGCGTGCGGAGGTCGGCTGAAGGCTGCCATCCCCGCGTTGGATGTCTGCGGTCCAAAGCCGCAGCCCATCGCCCTGTCCCAGGCTGCGGCCGGCGACGGGCACTTCCAGATGGGATGTGTCCTGCAGGACGGTGACGGTGAGGTCGTCGCGGGTTACGCCGTTCTGATGAAACACCACACGATCACCCGTCCGGAAGTTGCCGGTCAATGTCAGCGTGAAGCTTTGCAGGCTGTTGACGTCCGACTGTCGTTGGCTGCCCAGGTAGACCGCATGGTCGGTCCATTCTCTCGCCAGCACTTCGGCGGCGGGCCCGTCCATGCAACTGCTGGCGCAGGACTCCAGACCGTCCAGCAACAGGGCTGTGGCTCGGTCCCAGGCTGCGGGCGAGGCGACCTGTCCCGCCTGCGGCCAGGCCTCGCGGAGCACGTCCAGCAGTTGCGCAGGGGTGAGGTCGGCCAGGTCGGCGGTGGCCTCCAGCAAGGCCAGCACGCGGCCGTGCAGGTCGGGGGCGTCCGACGGCCGGCCCTGGGCGTCCTGAAGCAGTGCGGGGGGCTGCAGAAGGTCTTGGAGGCCGAACCAGTCGGCGACGGCTTGCTGCGCCCGTGTGATGTCGTCAGCAGTGGGTGCGGTGGATTCCACCAGCATGGCGGCCAGGGTGGTCAACGGCGTCACGGCGACTGTCAGATCCTGGTGCGGCGGGATCGTCACCAGCGCCATCAGGCGTTCGGAACCAGCCGTGGCCGATGGGTCGCCGGGGGGCTGGCGGTCCTGATGGTCCGACGACGAAATGTCGGCTGTGTTCACCAGCACCATCATCGGCCCGTCAAAGCCTTTCAGGGGCAGGCGGAGACTGCCGTCCGGCGACAGGATGTGAGGGCCGGACAGGGGGGTGCCATCGGGGTGGAGGAGGGTGACCGTGAGCGGTGATCCAGACGCGAGGATGCCGCCTTTGCCGCGGGCGACCTGGAGGGTGAGGAGGGGATCGGGGGAGGGATCCGACGGTGTGTCGGGGGCTTGGGGGTGAGCGGTGTCAGCGCCAGCGTGGCCGCTGTCGGCGGCTTCGCTGCCGGTGTGGCCGCTGTCACTGCTGTGGTCAGAGCCAGCGGCCGTATCGGCTGGCACACCGCTATCGTTCTCGGCACCCGCACCCGCACCCGCACCCGCACCCGCACCAGTGCCCGTGCCCGTGCCCGTGCCCGTGTCAGAGCCAGAGCCAGTGCCAGTGCCAGTGCCAGTGCCAGTGCCACCACCACCAACGCCTATGGCAAGCAGCGGCAGGGCCAGGCCACCCAGGAGCAGACCGTCACTGGTTCCAGCGGTTCCCGCCGTCGCAGCGGACGTGGCGTTCTCCATGCGAAGCGCCGGGAGCTCATCGGAGTCCTCGGAGGGGCTGGAGGCCTCACTGGCAGCGACCGCCGTCGCTGACGGCGTTGATGGCGAGTCCAGACTCCCCGACCCATCACCGGAATGCCTGGCGTCCTTGTGATCGCCTTGGACATCTTCCGCAGTGCCGCTGTCTGGGTCTTCCTCGAATGCCAGGCCCCATCGAGCGCGTGCGCCATGACGTCCCCCGCCGTGGGACAGCCCCGTCACGCGCTCCGCCGGCATCGGGCTGGCTGAACCCGCAGAACCCGCTGAATCGGCGGACGGTGATTGCTCCGTCACGGTCGCCCTCAGCTTCAGGCCGCTATGGGCCGTGTGGCGGTCGCTCGCTCGTGACAAACCCGTCGTTGCCTGGGGAGCCAGGGCGGCATTCGTTGCGGTGGAAGTGGGCAGCGTCTTCATAATGACTAGCAGGTCTGAGTTGACTACCTGCAGTCTCGGACGCTGAAAGCGAAGGCGCTCCCACCTAAATATGCTGACTCATTCGGGTTGACTAGCCTAAATGTGCAGTCTCCCCCCGCGGATACGTGGAGTCCGTCCAGCGATCACCAGATCGACAGGCTGCTCGCCAGCACCCGCTGCAGCCAGCTGCGGTGGGATGCGTCGGCCACTTCACCGCGCCCGACCAGTTCCATGCGCGCATTCACGATGTCGGCTGACGTCACCTGATTGCCGCTGCGAATGTCCTGCGGATTCACGATGCCGGAGAAGCGCAAGGTGTTCATGCCGCCGTTCATCGCCACGCTGCGTTCACCCGCCACCACCAGATGCCCGTTGGGCAGCACATTGATGACCGACACCGCCATCTGGCCGTTGAAACTGCTGCTGTTTTCGGTCGACCCATCACCCTTGTAGGAATCGCTGCCGGAGGCCGAGGCATCCGCCTTGAGCAGCTTGTCGATCAGACCGACATTGCTCGAGCCTCCCGGACCTTTCACCGCCAGGGCGTTTTCACGGCTGGTGTCCGTCTTGGTCTTTTGATTGGCGCTCAGCGATTCACTGATCACCACCTTGAGCGAATCCCCGATCTGCCGGGCGCGGCGTTCCGTGGTGAACAGCGAGGTGGCCGCCATGCCCGGCTGGTAGATGGCTCCGTTGTTGGTGCGTTCCACATAGGCCGATTCCGGTGCCGGCATCACATGGATCGGGTCCTGCACCAGCATGGGGTCACGCGAGGCGCAGGCGGTCATCAGCAGGGGGCCGATCAGCAGGGCAGCGATGGTGAGTTTTGACATGATGTCCTCGAGGATGGGGTTTAGCTTTCGAAGCCGGTCAGCAGGGCTTTCACCACGGGCGCGAGCTTGTTGCGAGTCGATCCCCACTTGCCCAGGCCCATGACGGCTTCCTCGCTCTGGTAGCTGCTGGCTGACATCAGGCGTCCGCCGGGGTCATGCAGGCTGAGCGTCGCCTGCGACAGATAGGGGCGCATCTGGTCCGACAGGGGCGGTTTGTCCCACTGCTGAAGCCCCTGGTAATGCAGCCAGGCCGGGCATTCCTCCTCGCTGGGGCGCACGCCCACATCGAAGACCCGCGAGGCCACCTGATGGTCCTTCAGTTCCGCCATGAGGGCCGGCAGGAAATCGGGCACCTGCAGGGACCGGTTGTATTCAATGCAGACCCGCTTGGGCACGGCGGCCCCTTGGAACACGGTGCCGCTGGCCTTGTTCGGGCCCTGGCCGATGGCCACGGTGGCGGCGCTGGCGCTGGCCTTGATCAGTTCAATCGTGGGCAGCGGGCTGAAGAGGGTGCAGCCTGAGAGCGCGCCGGTCCCGGCCAGCATCGCAACCGTGACCGCAGTCGACACCCGGCGGCGAAGGAAGGGCGCGCTCATGATCACAGCATCTCGTCGATCAAGGCGCGTCCGGCCACGGCACCGGCGGACACATAACCGGCCACGGTGCTGCCGACGTCCTCAATTTCATCCACCACGGTGCCAATGCCACTGGCCAGGCTTTCGGCGCCGCTCACAACGGCGTTCTTGACGGAGGTCGCGCCGGAGCTCACCGCATTGGCCACCGACGTGGCGCCGTCACTGATGGCGTCGCCAACCGCGCTGGCGGCATCTCCCAAGGCCGAGGCGCCGTCGCTGATGGCTTCAGCCACCGAGGTGGCCGCGTCGCCAACATAAGAGGCGCCGCTGCTGATGGCCTCGCCGACAAAAGAGGCCCCCTCGCTGATGGCCTCGCCGACCGTGCTGGAGCCACTCTCGAGTGCCTGCATGCCTTCTTCGCTCAGCGACACGATGGAACTGACAGCATTTTCTGCGCCCTGATAGACCGCTTGCGTCAGACCGATGGTCGAAGCAGCCACCGTGCCGTATTCGCGGGAATTGATCTCATAACTGCCGCTGGGGCGGTTGGTCAGTTGGCGCGATGCGACCAGGGAATTGTTGGATATCGAGGTCATGGTCACCTCCTTTGGGGTCCGGTTGTGATGGATCGAATTCTGCGGAGACCACCGCCGGGGCATCCGATGAATACCGGCCCATCCTTTCGGTTCGGAAAGCGTTGCTTCTATCCAACCAGACATCTGCGCCCCGAAACGTGCAGCGCCGGTAAAGGAACATTGCTATTGAGCACTTGATATGTGTCGAGGGTTGAGAATCGCCCCAATATGTCATTGCGGTTCATTCGCCAGAAACAAGCATGATGAAAACAATGCCAGCCTTGCCTCCAGCAAACCCCAGGGACCGACGGATACCGGGGCTGAGATATGCTTTCACCCATGCGCGAAGCCGTCCTCATGCCGCATTCCTACAAGATTCCTGAATCCGTCCTGGTGGTGATCCATACGCCGAGCCTGGACGTCCTCATGCTGGAGCGGGCGGATCGGCCCGGTTTCTGGCAATGCGTCACCGGGTCCAAGGACCGCCTGGACGAGCCCCTCATCGACACCGCCCGCCGCGAAGTCGGGGAAGAAACCGGTATTTCTGTCGCGAACCTGCCGCCGCAGGCCCTGGTGGACTGGGGTCTGGCCAACGTCTATGAGATCTATCCGGTCTGGCGGCACCGCTATGCACCCGGCGTGACCCACAACACCGAACATGTGTTTGGCCTGTGTGTGCCGGCCGGCACACCGGTCACACTGGCGCCGCGCGAACATCTGCAATACCGCTGGCTGCCCTGGCGGGAGGCGGCGGACCTGTGCTTCTCGCCGTCCAATGCGGAAGCCATCCTGCAACTGCCTGTCCAGCTCGGCACGGGAGCCCGGTCATGACCCGCCCCTCGCCCCGCCATGCGGCCGTTGCCAATTCCGCCACCACCGACACCAGCCCTGCCCAGAGTGCGGATCGGCTGCGGGTGGCCACTTACAACATCCACAAGGGCGTACGGGGCATGGGCCTCGCCAAGCGGCTGGAGATCCACAACCTGGGCATGGGCGTGCAGGCCCTGGATGCGGACCTGGTGTTTCTGCAGGAGGTGCGGCTCTTTCACCACCGCGAGGCGCGCCAGTTCGAGCGCACCTGGTTTGGCTGGCCGGAGGAAGGCCAGGCGGAGTTCCTGGCGCCGGATGGCTATGCGGTGGCCTACCGCACCAATGCCATCACCCGCCATGGTGAACATGGCAATGCGCTGCTGTCACGGTATCCCATCGGGGATATTGGCCATCACGATGTGTCGGACCACCGCTTTGAACAGCGCGGCCTGCTCCATGTGCCGGTGCAGTGGCAGGGGCGGGAGGTGCATGCGGTGGTGGCCCACCTGGGCCTGATTCATGGCAGCCGGGTGCGTCAGGTGCAGCGGCTGGCCCAATTCATCACCGACCATGTCCCCGCTGGGGCTCCGCTGGTGGTGGCGGGCGATTTCAATGACTGGGGCGAGCGGCTGGACGGCCCGATGAAGGACGGCGGTCTGGAACGTGCCCTGGTGCCTGGCCGGGGCCGTCTGCCGACCTTTCCTTCGCGGGTGCCGGTGTTCTCGCTGGATCGCATCTATGTGCGCGGCCTGCGCTGCGTGGACATGAAGGTGCCGCGCGGCCCGAGCTGGGCCCGAATGTCCGACCATCTGCCGCTGCTGGCAGAACTGGTGCTGGACGCCTGACCACAAGGAGCTGTGCCTGAAACGCCCGCAGGACGCCCATTTCCCCTGGACCCTCAGCGCCCAACCCAGTTTCAGCGGCGGCAACGCGGTGGAGCTGCTGTGCGGCGGGGATGCCCTATTCCCGGCGCAGATCGCAGCCATGGACCGGGCCCGGCACGAAATCTGGCTGGCCACCTACATCTTCCATGACGACGAGGCCGGCGCGGCCACGGCGGCGGCCTTGTGCCGTGCCGCGTTGCGGGGTGTGCGGGTGCGGGTGGTGGTGGATGGCTTCGGTTCCAAATCCAGCCTCTCATGGCTCCGCAGCCAGTTGGCCGCTGCCCCGGTGGCACTGGCCGTCTTCCGTCCGATCGATCGGTGGTGGAACTGGCTCCATCCCGGCCAGTTGCGGCGGCTGCATCAGAAGCTGTGTGTGGTGGATGGGGATGTGGCCTTTGTGGGCGGCATCAACATCATCGAAGACCGGGTGGACCTCCACCACGGGCGGACGGAGCAGCCGCGGCTGGACTTCGCCGTCTCACTGCGCGGCGCGGTGGTCCGGCCGGTGGAGCAGGCGGTGCGCGCGGTGTGGACACGGGCCTGGCTGGGCCATGATTTCGGGGATGAGCTGCGGGCGATTGTCCGCAGCGCCGCCCCGCTGCGCCGCGCCCGACGGCTGATGCGTCGGGTGCGCATGCCCAAGGCAACGCACCGCCCGCAGGACCCGCGACACCTGCTGCCGATGCGCGCCGCCTTTGTATTGCGGGACAACCTGCGGCAGCGGCGCACCATCGAGCGCGCCTATGTGCAGGCCATTCGCAACGCTACCGCCCGGGTTGACCTGATCACACCGTATTTCTATCCCGGCCAGCGCTTTCGCCGCGCCCTCAAGGACGCCGCCAAACGCGGCGTGCAGGTGCGCCTGCTGTTGCAAGGCAAGGTGGACTACCGGATTGCCGCATTGGCCGCCCATGCGCTGTATGACGAGCTGCTGGGCCACGGCGTGCAGATCTTTGAATACACCCCGGCCTTCCTGCATGCCAAGGTCTGCGTGGTGGACAACGACTGGGCCACCGTGGGCAGCAGCAACATCGACCCGCTGTCGCTGCTGCTGAACCTGGAAGCCAATGTCGTGGTGCAGGATGCCGGTTTTGCCGGTGACGTGGTGCGTGCGTTCGATGCCGCCGTGGCTCGTTCACGCCGGGTGGAGCAGCCGGATGCGGGCGGCCTGCGCGGCATGCTGCGCCGGGCGCTGGTGGCCTGGGTGGCCTATGTCTACCTGAGGGTGGCGGGGGCGACAGGCCGCTATTGAAGCGGCAGCCATGGAATTGGTTCAGCAATTGGCTCAGCAATCGGCTCAGCAATCGGCTCAGCGCCAGGCGGGACTCGCCAAGGGGAGCCGCTGCCTCCGTATCCGGCCGACGACAGGGCTGACCTGGGAAGAGATCGGGCCAGCCCTTGCGTGTTTCAGGGTTGTGCGCCCCGCATAGGAACGATCTGCTTCGGCATTTCCGGCGGGAAGGGATCGTCAGACCCCTTGGGCATACGCGGGGTTCCCTTGCCGGGCCACAGCGTGCGGTCCAGGAAGAACAGCATCGGTGTCACACGGGCGGCCCAGCTGGTTTCGTCATGGCCGCCACCACGGGCTTCCAGATAGTTCAGGTCGTTGCGGTTCCAGCCGCGGTTCAGCAGCGTGGCACGCAGGGTGCGCAGTTGCTTGATGGCGGTAGAGCCTTCCTCGGTGCCCATGTCCAGCCACAGCTTGGGACGCGGCGCGCCCGACAGCGGTGTGCGGATCAGGTCACGCAGCGGGAACTCTTTGTCCCACCACAGGGACGGCGACACCACCAGCGCTCCGCCAAACACATCGTCGTGGTGCAGCACCAGCCAAAAGCTCAGGATGCCGCCCAGCGACGATCCGCCCACGGCCGTATGTCCGGGGTCCTTCAGCGTGCGGTAGCGCTGGTCGATGGCGGGTTTGACGGTCTGGATCAGGTAGCGCGCATAGTCCGCCGCCTTGCCGCCCTGCGGGATGCCGTCACGGTCGATGCGGGTGGCGGTGAAGTCATCCACCCGGGTCGGGCCGCTGGACACGGCCACGATGATCAGCGGCTGGATGTCGCCGTCCGCCACCAGGCGCTGGGCGGTTTCATCGAAACCCCATTCGGCGCCAGCGGCAGCGGCGTCAAAGACATTCTGGCCGTCGTGCAGATACAGCACCGGATAACGCTGTTCCGGATGCTGCTCATAACCGGGCGGCAGCCAGACCTGGATGGTGCGGGCCGAGATGCGGTCATCGCCCAGCGGGGGCAGTTTGTCGATCTGGCCGGCACGGCTGATGGAGATGGGGGCGGCCGGGGCGCCAAAGGCCCGGGCCACCAGCACGCGGTCGGCCACCAGCTCCAGGTTGCGGTTGGGGCCCGGTTCCCAGCCCTCGGCACTGCCCTGGCCGGGGCGCTCAATACGGAACTTGTAGAGCAGCGCGCTGTTGAACGGCGAATTCTCCACTGTCAGTTCAGCCCTCCAGAGGCCGCCCGGCACGGCGCTGCCGCTGGCCTCGCTGGCACTGCCAGGGCCTGCATCACCTGGATTGCCGCCTACGTCGTCGGGGCCGGTCGTCCCGCGATGGGCGTTCTGGCTTTGCGGGTTTGGCTCCGCGTTGATGGGCGCCGGATAGGCATACAGCGGGCGGTCCCAGCTCAGCGGCGCGGCGCCACGGATGCTGACCCTGTCCTTGGTCGGGTCGAAGCGCCCGGCGTTGATCTCCTCCCGCATGTCGATCTCGAACTTCACGTGGGTGGCGGCCAGCGCCTGATTGCCGATCAGGGCCAGCATCCCCACCATCAGCATCGCCAGCGCCCGGGATGCGCGGTCGGCCAACACGCCCGCCCAGACGCGGTCCCCGATGCCGGATAAATCGCGGGACAAATCGCCAGACAAATCACGGTTCAAGACACAGTCCAGGACGCGCGCTACGGCGCGGCCGGGTCCGTCCGGGAGTCGTGCGGTCCGGGCAAGCCGCGCGGGAAGCGGAAGGTCGTTCAGGGGCATGGGGCGTCGAAGGCAGATTCAGTCGAGCAGCACCATAGCAGTTCTCTTGTTCAGCAATGTTGCCAGTTCACCCTCATGGATGATGCAAGCCGCCCGTTCGATGTCAGGCGCGAGATAGTGGTCGTCCGGCATCGGCGGGCAATGCTGCCGCAGCAGGGCATGCACCGCCTCCAGCGTCTCCGAGCTGCGCAGCGGCCGCAGGAACTCGATGCCTTGGCCGGCGGCCAGCAGTTCGATCGCCACGATATGGGCGGTGTTGTCCAGCATCGGGCCCAGGCGGCGGGCGCCGAAGGTGGCCATGGAGACATGGTCTTCCTGGTTGGCACTGGTCGGCAGGCTGTCCACACTCGCCGGATGGGCCAGTGACTTGTTTTCGCTGGCCAGGGCCGCCGCCGTCACATGGGCGATCATGAAGCCGGAGTTCAACCCGGCATTGGCGGTGAGGAAGGGCGGCAGGCGTGACACCCCGGTGTCGATCAGCATCGCAATGCGACGTTCGGCAATCGCCCCCACCTCGGCAATGGCGCAGGCCAGGGCGTCAGCCGCCAGGGCCACCGGCTCGGCGTGGAAATTGCCGCCGCTGATCATGGTGGCGCCGCTGTTGTCGGCAAACACCAGCGGGTTGTCCGTCACTGCATTGGCTTCGCGCAGCAGCACATCGCGGACATACCGGGCCTGGTCCAGGCAGGCCCCCATCACCTGGGGCTGGCAGCGCAGGCAGTAGGGGTCCTGCACGCGGTCATCACCGTCCCGGTGGGATTGGCGGATGGCGCTGCCAGTGAGCAGGGCGCGGTAGGCGGCGGCGGCTTCGATCTGGCCGGGCTGCCCGCGCACCTCGTGGATGCGGGGATCAAACGGGCCATCGCTGCCCCGGGCGGCGTCCAGGGTGAGGGCGCCGGTCACGATGGCGCTGGCATAAACGGTTTCGAAGCGCAGCAGGCCCTCCAAGGCCAGGGCGGTCGAGGTCTGCGTGCCGTTGATCAGCGCCAAGCCCTCTTTGGCTTCCAGCACCAGCGGCTGCACGCCCGCCCGTTCCAGTTCGGGCCCGGCCGGGCGGCGCTGGCCGGCCACCAGCATTTCGCCTTCTCCCATCAGCGCCAGCGTCATGTGGGACAGCGGGGCCAGGTCGCCGGACGCGCCCACCGAGCCCTGGCACGGCACGTACGGAGTCAGCCCGGCATTCAAGGCGTCCAGCAGCGTCTGCACCACCGCTTCGCGCACGCCGGAGAACCCCCGCGCCAGCGAGGCCGCCTTGGTGGCCAGCATCAAACGCACGACCGGCGGGGCCAGCGGCGCGCCCACGCCCACGCAATGGGAGCGGATCAGGTTGCGCTGCAGGGCGGCCAGTTCGTCCTTGCCAATGCGTTTGGAGGCCAGTTTTCCGAAACCGGTGTTGACGCCATACACCGGGTCGTCCCCGGCTGCGGCGGCCTGCACCACCGCAGCGCTACGGCGGATGGCCACGGTGGCGTCGGGGTGTAGCGTCAGGCGCACGTCGCCACGACGGATCTGGCGCAGTTGATCCAGCGTGAGCTGGCCGGGAATGAGTTCAAGCAGGGTGGTCATGGTCGCAAGCAGGCCATCAGCAGAGGGACCCAGGCACCGGGCGCGGCAGCGCGCTCGGGGACATGGGCCGGGGATCAGCGGATCATCGATTCAGCGGATCATGGATCAACGGGTCAGCATCGGCAGATTCAGTCCGCGTTCCTGGGCGCACTGCCGGGCGCTTTCATATCCCGCGTCGGCATGGCGCATCACGCCGGTGCCGGGATCGTTCCACAGCACACGCTCGATGCGGCGGTCCGCCGCTTCGGTGCCGTCGCAGACGACCACCACGCCACTGTGCTGCGAATAGCCCATGCCCACCCCGCCGCCATGGTGCAGCGACACCCACGTGGCGCCACCGGCTGTGTTGAGCAGGGCGTTGAGCAGCGGCCAGTCGGACACGGCATCCGAACCGTCCATCATCTTTTCGGTTTCGCGGTTGGGGCTGGCCACCGAGCCGGAATCGAGATGGTCACGGCCGATCACGATCGGCGCCTTCAGCTCGCCGCTGCGCACCATCGCATTGAAGGCCAGGCCGGCCAGATGGCGTTCACCCAGGCCCAGCCAGCAGATGCGAGCCGGCAGGCCCTGGAAGCTGATGCGCTCCCGCGCCATGTCCAGCCAGCGGTGCACGCCGGCATGGTGGGGGAACAAGGCCTTGATCTTGGCGTCGGTCTTGTAGATGTCTTCCGGGTCGCCGGACAGGGCCACCCAGCGGAACGGGCCGCGGCCTTCGCAGAACTGCGGGCGGACATAAGCCGGCACGAAGCCGGGGAAATCAAAGGCGTTTTTCACGCCCTGGTCGAAGGCCACCTGGCGGATGTTGTTGCCGTAATCCACCGTGGGAATGCCCATCGACTGGAAGTCCAGCATCGCCTGCACATGCACCGCACAGCCTTGCGCGGCCGCCTCGCGCAGCGCCGCATGGCGGGCCGGGTCGGCGGCGGCGGCCTTCCAGGCTTCCACGGTCCAGCCCACCGGCAGATAACCGTTGATCAGGTCATGGGCCGAGGTCTGGTCGGTGACCAGATCGGGGCGCAGCGCCGTGCCGGCCTTCACCCGTGCCGCCAGGGCGGGCAGCACTTCAGCGGCGTTGCCCAGCAGGGCGATGGACACGGCCTTCTTCTCGGCGGTGTAGCGGCGCAGACGCTCCAGGGCATCGTCCAGGCTGGTGGCCTGTTCATCCACATAGCGGGTCTTGAGCCGGAAGTCGATGCGGGACTGCTGGCATTCCACGGTCAGCGAGCAGGCGCCGGCAAAGGTCGCGGCCAGCGGTTGGGCCCCACCCATGCCACCCAGCCCGGCGGTGAGTACCCAGCGGCCCAGCAGATCACCGCCGTAATGCTGGCGGCCCGCTTCCGCAAAGGTCTCGTAAGTGCCTTGCACAATGCCTTGCGAGCCGATGTAGATCCATGAACCGGCCGTCATCTGCCCATACATCATCAGGCCCTTGCGATCCAGCTCGTTGAAGTGTTGCCAGTTCGCCCAGGCGGGCACGAGATTGGAGTTGGCCAGCAGCACCCGGGGAGCGTCCGCATGGCTGCGGAATACGCCCACCGGCTTGCCGGACTGGATGAGCAGGGTCTCGTCCTCGCCCAGGTCACGCAGGGCCTTCAGGATGGCCTCGAAGCAGTCCCAATTGCGGGCCGCCTTGCCAATGCCCCCATACACCACCAGTTGATCCGGGTTCTCTGCCACCGCCGGGTCCAGGTTGTTCTGCAGCATCCGGTAGGCGGCTTCGATCAGCCAGTTCTTGCAATGGAGCTGCGTGCCGGTGGGGGCTCGCACGGTGCGGGGCTGGGCGCTCATGGGCGGTCTCCTGGGGTCGTTGAGCAGATCGGCCCGCATGCGGATGACGGGCCAGGGCGGTACCGATGGGGCGCGATTATGGGAGCCTTGTTCTCACTTGTCTATACAAGTTGGCTCCAGTAGGATGCGCGCCCATGGTTGACCCTTCCGGACCCTCCCCGCAATACCTCAAGGTCAAGACCCATCTGCGCGAAGGCATCGCCAGCGGGCGGTGGCGGCCGGGCGAGCGGCTGCCGTCGGAATCGGAGCTGACCGAAGCCTTCGGTGTCAGCCGCATGACGGTCAACCGGGCCCTGCGCGAACTGCATCAGGAGGGCATGGTGGAGCGGGTGCAGGGTGTGGGCAGCTTTGTGGCGCAACTGCACCGCATTGCCTCCACCCTGACCGTGCGGGACGTGCATGACGACATCGCCGAGCGGGGCCATCAGCATGAGGCGGACGTGCAGGTGCTGGAAACGGTCAAGGCCACCGCTGAGCAAGCCCAGCAGTTTCAATTGAAACCGGGTGCGCGCCTCTTCCACAGCGTGATCGTGCACCGCGACAATGGCGTGGCCGTCCAGTGTGAGGACCGGTGGGTGAATCCGGCCTGTGCGCCGGACTACATGGCCCAGGACTTCACGCAGGTCACGCCCACCCACTATCTGCTGGAAGTGGCGCCGCTGTCAGAGGCCCGCTATACGATCGAAGCCGAGCTGCCGAGTGCGCTCGAGGCTCGTCTGCTGGACATGCCGCACGCGGAGCCCTGCCTGGTGGTGAAGCGCTGCACCCTGAGCATGGGCCGGGTGGTGACGGCGGTGCGCCTGGTGCATCCGGGCAGCCGCTGGATTTTGCAGGGGAGTTTTCAGGCATGACAAGCAAGACGGGCAGGTGGGGAAAGACGGCAAAGACGGGAAACTCGGGTGCGAGGCTGCGGCCGGAGGAGGTTGGGATGAGCTGGATGCGGATCTGCGCGGACGATGTCAACCCAGTGCCTTGGCGCAACGGCGGAGGCCAGACACGTGAGTTGCTGGCCTGGCCTCATGTGGCCGACTGGAAGGTGCGGGTGAGCGTGGCGGACATTGACCGCAATGGTGCCTTCTCGGCCTTTCCGGGTGTGGATCGATGGTTTGGGGTGCTGAGCGGCGCCGGTGTGGACCTGCTGGGCGCGCAGCGCCGCCCGGGCGATGCCCTGGTGCAGTTTGCCGGTGAAGATGCACCGCACTGCCAGATGATCCAGGGCCCCACGCGGGATTTCAATGTCATGCATCGCCGCAGCGCCGGACGCTTCCGCGTGCAGCCGGCGGAACGGCCGGTGATTCCGCATGAGGTGGACTGGCTGGGCCTGTTTACCGACCGTGGCGGCTTGCTGATCCATGGCGCCCGTGCCGTGCCGGTGGCCCCCCACACGCTGGCCTGGTGTGAGGCACCGGCCGCACAAAGTTGCGTCTTTGACGATGGTGACCTCCATGGTCCGGCCTGGTGGCTGCTGTGGAGCGCCGAATGAACCGCCGCCAGCTATGGCGCGGTGGGCATCTGGTCACGCTGCAGGAAAAGCAAGGCTGGGGCCTGGTCCCCGACGGCGTGTTGATCACCGAGGGCGACCACTTGCGTTGGGTGGGTCCCCTGGCCGACCTGCCGCCCACCTTGTGTCAGGGCCTGACTGCCGAACATGACCTGCAGGGGGCGCTTGTGACGCCCGGCCTGATCGATGCCCACACCCATCTGGTTTACGGCGGTGAACGTTCGGCCGAATTCGAGCTGCGTCTGCAGGGCGCCAGTTATGAAGACATTGCCCGTGCGGGAGGAGGCATCCGCTCGACAGTCGCGGCCACCCGCGCGGCCAGTGAGGCCGATCTGCAGGTCGCTGCCGACGCCCGCGCACGCACCTTGATGGCCGAAGGCCTGACGACTCTGGAGGTGAAGTCCGGTTATGGGCTTTCTCTGGAGGAGGAAGCCAAATGCCTGCGCGTTGCCCGGCGCCTGTCCAGCCTGGGCCTGACGGTGCGCACCACCTTCCTCGGTGCCCACGCCCTCCCGCCCGAGTTCGACGGCCGTGCCGACGACTATGTGGACGCCGTCTGTGCCTGGATGCCGCGCCTGCGGGACGAAGGCCTGGTCGATGCGGTGGATGCCTTCTGCGAACGCATCGCCTTCAGCCCGGCGCAGACCCGACGTGTGTTTGAAACCGCCCGCCAGCTCGGCCTGCCGGTCAAGCTGCATGCCGAGCAACTGAGCGATCAGGGCGGTGCGGCGCTGGCGGCGGAATTCCAGGCGCTCTCCTGCGACCATCTGGAATTCGTGAGCGACGATGGCATCCAGGCCATGGCCCGCTCCGGCACGGTGGCCATGCTGCTGCCCGGGGCGTTCTACTTTCTGCGTGAAACCCGACTGCCGCCGGTGGCCGCCCTGCGCGCCGCCGGGGTGCCCATGGCCCTGGCCACCGACCACAACCCCGGCAGTTCGCCCGGCCTGTCGCTGCTGCTGATGCTGAACATGGCCTGCACCTTCTTCCGCATGACGCCGGAAGAAGCGCTTCGGGGCCTGACGGTGTACGCGGCGCGGGCCCTGGGCTTGCCGGATCGTGGGCAACTGGTGGCCGGCCAGCGCGCCGACTTCTGCGTTTGGGACGCTGCCCATCCGCGCGAACTGGCCTACTACTTTGGACGCAATCCCCGGCGCGCCACCGTCATCGGCGGGCGCCACGCCGGTTGAGGAGACAGCATGAACCCTGAGGTGTATGAACTGCGGCCTGGCCGCACCCCGTTGTTGATCAGCATGCCGCATGTGGGCCGGGCGATCCCGGAGGACCAGCGCGAGCGTTATGTCGAACGCGCATTGGGCAGCGAAGACACCGACTGGCATCTGGAGGGCCTGTATGCCCCCATCGCCGAGGCACTGGGCGCGGGCCTGCTGATCCCGCGATATTCCCGGTATCTGATCGACCTGAACCGCCCACCGGAGGACACGCCGATGTACCCCGGCGCCTCCAACACCGAACTCTGCCCGACCCGCTTCTTCACCGGCGAGCCGCTCTACAAGGAAGGGCGGGCCCCGGATGCGCAGGAGAAGCAGCGGCGCCTGCAGACCTACTGGTATCCCTACCATCAGGCGCTGCAAGGCGAACTGCAGCGCCTGCGGCAGCAGCATGGCCAGGCCTTGCTGTTTGAAGCTCACAGCATCCGGTCGCAACTGCCCTGGTTGTTTGAAGGGCAACTGCCGGATCTGAACCTGGGCACGGTGGACGGCCAGTCCTGCCGCAAGGTCACCCGTGAGGCGATGAACATCGTGCTGAATGCGCAGCAGGACTTCAGCTGGGTGCTTGATGGTCGCTTCAAGGGCGGCTACATCACCCGCCAATACGGTCGCCCGGCGCTGGGCCAGCAGGTGGTGCAGATGGAGATGTGCTACCGCTGCTACATGGTGGAGAACGAACTGGGCTACACCGGCTACGAGCTGGACGAGGCCTGCATGGCCCGGATCCGCCCGGTGCTGAAGCTGCTGCTGGAGGCCTACCTGATGGCCAATCCCTCCCGGTTGGCCAATCCCTCCCGGTCGGCCGGCGCGCCCGCGGCATGAGCGAGGGGGCTCTGTTCCACGCGCCCTGGGCCTGGCTGGATGGCCGCTGGCAGGCCGATGTGCTGCTGCAGGTGGGGCCGGACGGCCATTGGCGGGATGTCCGGGTCGGGTTGCCCGCGCCGGAAGCCGCGACGCGGCTGAGCGGACCGGTGCTGCCCAGCCTGGTGGATGCCCACAGCCACGCCTTCCAGCGCGCCTTTGCCGGCCTGGCCGAACAGCGCGCGCGGGACAGTGACGATTTCTGGTCCTGGCGGGAACGCATGTATGGCGTGGCCCTGCGCATCACACCGGATCAACTGCGTGCCATCGCGGCGCAGCTGTATACCGAGTTGCTGGCCGGGGGCTATACCCAGGTCTGTGAGTTCCACTATCTGCATCATCGGGAAGACGGCCAGCCTTATGACGATGAGCTGGCCATGAGCTGGGCACTGGCGGAGGCGGCCCGAGAGGCGGGCATCGGCCTGACCCTGCTCCCGGTGCTCTATGCCCATGCCGGCTTCAATGAACCCGCGCTGCGGGACACGCAGCGGCGCTTCCGCACCGATGCGGACTGGGTCTGGCGCGCCTGCCAGCGCATCAATGCGGCGGGGCTTCCGTTGATCTCGGCCGGTGTGGCCCTGCATTCCTTGCGCGCCGCCTATGATGACGACATCCACCAACTGCAGCGGCACTTGGGCACGAGCGCGGTGCCCATTCACATCCATGTGGCGGAGCAGCAGCAGGAGGTGAAGGACTGTCTCGCGGCCACCGGCGAGCGTCCGCTGGCCGCGCTGGCCAAGCATGGCCTGGATGCGCGCTGGCAACTGGTGCATGCCACGCACAGCACGCGCACCGAAATCGACCGAATCGCCAGCAGCGGCGCGGGTGTGGTGATCTGCCCGGGCACGGAAGCCAACCTTGGGGACGGCCTGGCCGATCTGGAAGGCTGGCTGGCCGCCGGGGTGCCGATGACGGTCGGTTCGGACAGCCAGGTCACACGCGGGTGGGTGGAAGAGTTGCGTTGGATGGAATATGGGCAGCGCCTGGGCCTGCAGCGCCGCAACGTCGCAGCGGCGCCGGGCCGTCAGCCCAGCACGGCGGCGCGTCTGTATGAGGCCTGCGTGAAGGGGAGCGCCCGCGCCGCCGGGTTGGAGGCCTGGGGGCTGGTGCCCGGCGCGCGGGCGGATTTCCTGGTGCTGGACCTGGAGGCCTGCGGCCTGGCGGGTGTGCCGACCTCGGCGCTGCTGGATGGGCTCATCTTTGCGAGCCAGGGCCCGACCTGGCACCAGGTGTTTGTGGCCGGCCAGCCGCGCGCGCTGCGGGATGCTGCGCGTTTGCAGCGATATGCCGAGGTGATGCGGGACTGCTGGGGCGCGTAAGACCGTCACCGGCGTTGCTGTGCGACGACGTCGAGTGCGGAAAACTACGCAGTCCTGGCTCCTGCGGCAAGGCAAGTGGGGGCGCCCGCATCACAAGCTATCGAAGTGGTACGACGTTTGCTAGGCTGCAAGCGCCACGATCAACGTTGGGGAACGTATGGGGTCCTTGCATAACTACACCATCCGGGCGCGCCTCATGGCGTTGGGGCTGCTGTCGGTATTGGCACTCCTTCTTATTGGCGGAGACGGCCTCTGGGCCATGGCCAAGACCAAGCGGGACTTCCAGCACTATGTCGGCAACGATGTGCAGTCCCTGGCCGAACTGTCGGACGTGCGAGACGGCGTGGGCCACCTTCGCCGCTTCGAGAAGGACATGATCATCGACATGGGCGAGCAGGGGGCGGTCAAACGCCACCAGCAGGAATGGCTGTCCGCCTACGACCGCACGCTCAAGGGCCTGGATGTCATTGCCGCGCTGGAAGTCGCACCGGAGACCAAGGCCATGTCCGTGGCCATGAAAGACAACCTGGCTCGCTACAAGAGCGGGCTGGACAGCATCGTTGTGCGGGTACTGAATGACGATTTCACCGATTCCGCCGAGGTGAACCGCGCCACCGAACCCATCAAGGGGCCGATCCGCGAGATGGACAAGCAACTCGCAGAGATGACCAAGGCCATCATGGAGCGCGGCGGTACCGAGGTGCGGCGTATCGATGCCGAAGAGCATCGGGTGCGCATGGCGCTGGTGATTGTGATGCTGCTGGGTGCCGCGGGCATCGGCGTTTTCACCTTCGTCAACATCGGCTCCATCCTGGCGCCGCTGACGCAGGCAGTGCGCACCACCGAGCGCATTGCCCAGCAGGACCTCAGCCAGTCGGTCGAGGTACGAGGCCGCGATGAAACCGCCGCCATGATGCGGGGTGTGCAGGGCATGCAAACCTCCATCCGGGGCGTGGTCAGCGGCGTGCGCAGCGCCACCGCCAGCATTGCCACCGCGTCCCGCGAGGTGGCTGCGGGCGCGCAGGACCTGAGCAACCGCACCGAACAGGCGGCGTCAAACCTGGAGGAAACCGCGTCGGCCATGGAACAACTCACGGCGAGCGTTCAACACAATGCCGATGCGGCCCGGCAGGCCAATGCGCTGGCTTCGGAAGCGGCCAACATTGCCGGGCGTGGCGTGGCCGTGGTGGGGGACGTGGTGCAGACGATGAACCGCATCAGCACGTCGTCGGACCGGATCTCGGACATCATCGGCACCATCGATGGCATTGCCTTCCAGACCAACATCCTGGCGCTGAATGCGGCGGTGGAGGCGGCCCGTGCCGGCGAGCAGGGCCGTGGATTTGCGGTGGTCGCGGCCGAGGTCCGCACCTTGGCGCAGCGCAGTGCGGAGGCGGCCAAGGAGATCAAGCAACTGATCCAGAACAGCGGCGAGGCAGTGGCCAGTGGGGCCGAGCTGGTGGAGCGGGCCGGGGGAACGATGCGGGAGATCTCCGAGTCCATCGGCCGTGTGGCCCGCATCGTGTCGGAGATCAGCCATGCGACGGCCGAGCAGAGCAGCGGCATTCACCAGATCGGCTCGTCGATTGCGCAACTGGACCAGATGACCCAGCAGAATGCGGCCCTGGTGGAAGAGTCGGCTGCGGCGGCGCAGAGCCTGCAGCAGCAGGCGGATGCGTTGTCGCAGTCGGTGGCGGTGTTCCGGCTGGCTTGACGGGACGGTGTGCGCGGGCACCCCTCCGAGGGGTGCTGGTGTTCAGCAGCTCATCAAATGCACTTGATTGCGTCCGCCATGCTTGGCGGCGTAGAGCGCCTGGTCCGCCGTTTCCACCAGGGCCTGCGCCCGCTCCGGGAGGTCGCAGGCGCTCAATCCGATGCTCACCGTCAGGTTCAATTCCGGCGCCACGTCCTTCCAGGCATGGCGCGCAATCCCTGCGCGCAGCCGCTCGCAGATCTCCTGGGCGCGTGCGGGAGTCACGCCCACAAACACCAGCATGAACTCCTCGCCCCCCACCCGCGCCAGCAGGTCGGCCGCCCGCAACTGACGGCGCAGGCAACCGGCCACCTGCTGCAGCACCTGGTCGCCCACGCCGTGGCCCCAGGTGTCGTTGACATGCTTGAAGTGATCCACATCCAGCAGGCCAAGCGCAATCGGCTTGCGTTCCTGTCGCGCCCGCTCCAGGAGCAGGGGCAGTGCGAATTCGGCATGGCGCCGGTTGTTCAGCCCTGTCAGGGCATCTTCGTGAGCCATGCGCCCCAGTTCATCCGCCTGGCGCTTCAGCCTCGTCTGCTCCTGCTCGGCATGGTCGGCGCGCTCACGTTCCCGGCGGGCGTCCTGTAGCGCATGTTCGGCGCGGGCCTGCGCCTGCTCGAATTCCTGGCGGATCAGCATGGCCTCGGTCTGCAAGGCCATGGCGCTGCGGGCGGACTGGCGCTCAAGCTCTGACAGCTGTTCCAGCGCGGCGAGCGCTCGCGCCGGATCCCCGCGCGCCTTGCAGGTTTGGTATAGCGTCAGGGAGAGCTGGCGCCGCATGCGCGCCGGCAACGGGGGTGGGTCCTCTCCAGACAGCAGCGATTGAATGGTCAGGATCGCTGCTTCCACCTCTTTGTTGGTGCCGCGCAGGTGTACCAGGGCCCGCTGCGCCCGCGCCTGGCGCTCCATGCCGGCATAACCATGGCGACGCGCCAGCGCGTCGTATTCCGCAATCAAGGCGCTCGCCCGAGCCGTGTCACCAATGCCAAGCAACTGCTCCACCTGATTGGAGAGCGTCACCGCGATGATGAAAGGGTTGTGCTCTTCCCGCACCAGGGTGGCCGCGCGCTGGGCATAGGGGCCGGCATACGACAGCGCCTCCCCGGCGGCATGGCGGTCGCCATTGCGCATCGCTTCGCCAAAGGCCTGCAGCCAGAAGTGCGCCAGGTTGTTGAGGCAGGAAAGCAGCAGCTCTTTATCGCCGTCCGGCCGCGTCTGTGCAATCTCCAGTGCCTGCAAGGTGTCCTGGCAGGCCTGCTCCGTCTGGTCCATGGCGGCATAAGCCACCGCCATCCGGTTCAAGGCCCAGGCTTCCCGTATCGGGTCGCCGGCCCGCCGGGCGGCAGACAGCGCCTGCCAGCCGGTCTGCAGGGCGTCGCGCCCCATCAGGAACTGGGAATAGACAAAGGAGAGTTCGGTCAGCGCTTCAGCCAGGCGCGCGTCATAACCGTCGCCCGAGGTCTGGCGGGCGAGGGCCACTGCTTCGCTGGCGCGGCGCAGGGCCGCCTGAAGGTCGCCCTGCCGGGGCAGGATGTGGGCCAGCGCTGTCAGTGTGAGCACCCGCGCGTGGTCATCGCGGGCAGCAGCCAGCGACCGTTCCAGGGCGTCCGTCGCGTCACGGTACGCACCGCGACGGCTCAGGTCATGGGCTCGGGCCAGTTCGCGTTCGAACATGCCCAAGCATTGGGCGAGATCCGCCAGCCGTCAATGCTGGCGGGCCCCAGGAGTGGTCCGAGATGGACCCAGGCGGGTCAAAAGTCTCGGATCAGGTGCGGACGGCTGCAGCCGCCGGGTGGCCGCCCTGCACCGGCACCACACGATGACCCCGCGCGGCGTAATAAGCGATGTAGAGGTAGCAGACCAGCGGCACCACAAACGAAGGGATCAGGCCATGGGAGTCCGCCAGCGCGCCTTGCACGAGCGGCACCAGGGCGCCACCGACGATGGCCATGCACAGCAGACCGGAGCCTTGCTCGGTCCGGGGGCCCAGACGTTCCAGCGCCAGCGAGAAGATGGTGGGGAACATGATGGCGTTGCACAGGCCGATGGCGAGCAGGGCCCACATCGTCAGGTGGCCGCCGGCCAACATGGCGACGGTCAAGAGCACCACCGCGCCCACGGCGCAGCCGGTCATCAGGCGGGCGGCAGACACACGTTTCATGGCCCAGGCGCCGATGAAACGGCCCACCATCGCACCGCCCCAATACAGGGCCAGCATATGGCCGGCGTCGCTGCCGGAGAGCCCGGCCACGTCCGGTGCGCTCATGACGCTGACCAGGAAGCTGCCGATCGACACTTCCGCACCCACATACACAAAGATGGCCAGCACGCCGAGCAGCAGGTGGCGATGACGCCAGGCCGGCGGCGTGTGTTCAGCGGCCTGGCGGCTGGTGTCAGTGCCCACCTGCGGCAGCTTCACGACCATCAGGACGACAGCAATCAGCAGCAACGCGGCGGCCAGGCCCAGGTAGGGGCCACGTACGGCCGTGGCCTCAGCTGCGACGGAGTCGGCTGCGGTCAGGATCAGTGAGGCGCCAAACAGCGGACCCACGGTGGTGCCCAGCGAGTTGAACGCCTGGGTCCAGGTGAGGCGGCGGGAGGCCTGGTCTTCCGGGCCCAGCAGCGTTACATACGGGTTGGCGGCCACTTGCAGCAGCGTGACACCGCTGGCCAGCACAAACAGCGCACCCAGGAACCAGCCGTAGGTCTGGAAGGTGGCGGCCGGGTAGAACAGGGCACAGCCTGCGGCGGCGATCACCAGCCCAATGACCATGCCGCGCTGGTAACCCCAACGCCGCACGATGCTGCCGGCCGGCAGCGAAACCAGGAAATAGGCGCCGAAGAAGCAGAACTGCACCAGCATGGCCTGCACGTAGTTCAGCGAGAACACGGCCTTGAGGTGGGGAATCAGCACGTCGTTCAGCGAGGTGATGAGACCCCAGCCGAAGAAGAGTGCCGTCAGCAACGGCATGCCGTAGCGCGGCGAGGATGCGGGGCGAGACGTAGCGTTCATGTCCGATGGCCTGTCATGTGAGCGGCGTGGAATGTCCGAAAGCCATGCCAGCCACCCGTAGGTTGGACATCGGTTTGGCTCCTCGGTGGGGATTGGACCCCTCTCAACTTGAACGAAACTTTAAAACAAGCTGAACAGAAGTTCCCTAGGGTTACTACTTAAAACCAGGTTGTGGCTTGGGGTTCTCCCTGTTTTTGGGAGACTGGACCTTAAAAATTTGCAGAAAAATTAACTGAAAATTAAATAATGGAAGCACGCTACCATCGGCTTTTCAAACGCTCTGGCGGCTCCGCAGCGGGCGCAGGCCGTGCCCAACCCTGGGGACGTTTGCCCTGTCCCGGTGCAGAGCCGGGAACCGATCAGTTACGCTTGCGCGGTGGCCCACCGCCGTCCCCTTTTTCACAGTCCCATGCCCAGACTCCTGATCGCCGAAGACGATCCCATGCTGACCGATGCGCTGGTGTCCCAGTTCCAGGGCGTCGGCTTCGAGGTGGAGCATGCGCCCAATGGGCCGGTGGCCGAGTACCTGTTGACCCGTCAGACCTTTGATGTGGCCATCCTGGATCTGGGGTTGCCGTTTGTGGATGGCATGGATGTGCTGCGGCAGGCGCGGCGTGCGGGTTCACGCGTGCCCGTGCTGATCCTGACCGCCCGGGACCGGGTGGATGACCGGGTGAACGGGCTGAATGCGGGTGCGGACGACTATCTGGTTAAACCCTTCGATTTCCCTGAACTGCTGGCGCGTGTGAATGCGCTGCTGCGCCGGGGCCAGGCCAGCACGCAGGAGCCGGCTGAATCCGCCGGGCTGGTGCTGGACCGGCCCAACCGGCGTGCGCTGCTCAACACCGAGGTGCTGGACCTGACGCAGCGCGAGTGGTGCCTGCTGGAGCTGCTGATGAGCCGCCGGGACAACGTCGTGACCAAGGAAGAGATCACGGCCGCCTGGGCCGGCGGCGAGGGCGCATCGGACGGCAGTGGCTCCATCGAGGTCTACATCCACCGCCTGCGCAAGAAACTCAGCCAGAGTGGCTTGAACATCCGGACGCTCCGAGGGCTGGGCTACCTGCTGGAAACGGATCGCTCGACGGACCGCTCGACGGATCGCTCGACGGATCGCGCATCCGAACGGGCCGAGCCTGCCGCCCGATGAGTGAGGTCGGGCCGGCGGTGATGTCGCGGCCGAGCCCTGTGCTGTCGCTGCAGCGCCAGTTGTTCCTGTGGCTGATCCTGCCGCAGATTGTGCTGTGGGCGGCGGCAGGCATCTTCACCTTCAAGCTGGCGCTCTCTTATGCCAACCGCGAGATTGATGCGTCACTCTCGACGGCCTCGCGGGCGCTCTCACGCCGCATCCAGCCCATGGAGTCGGGTCTGCTGATCGACTTCCCGCGTGCGGCGCAGGACATTCTGGAATCCGATCCGAATGACCGGCTGATGTATATGGTCAGTTCGCCCCCCGGCAACTTTGTGTTGGGCAACCAGCATCTGCCCACCATCCCCGCGACACAGAGCCATCAATGGGGTGTGCCGGAGTTTCATGATGGCGAGATGCGGGAGGGCGACCGGGTGATTCCTGTGCGGCAGGCGGCGCTGTATGTGCGCATGGGCGGCGGCTTGAACGGCGGCGATCAGGCGATGCTGGTGCAGGTGGCGCGATCCCGAGCCAGCAGCGGCGCCTTGGCGCGCGGCATCCTGCTGGACACGGTGCTGCCGCTGTCCCTGCTGGCCGCGCTGCTGACGCTGGTGGTCCATCTGGGTATTCGCGCTGGCCTGGCATCGCTGACCACCCTGCGCAAGGAAGTGGACGGCCGCGACCCGGAAGATCTGGCCCCGATCCGGCTGGACACGGCGCCCTTGGAAGTACGCGGGCTGGCCGAAGCGGTGAACGCGTTGCTGCGCAAGGTGCGGCGGAGCATTCAAACCCAGCGGCGCTTCATTGACGACGCGGCGCATCAACTGCGCACGCCGCTGGCAGGTCTGCGCAGCCAGACCGAACTGGCGCTTCAGGCGGTTCGCTCGGCGCAGGACGCGGAGGTGGTGGATCGCCTGCAGAAGGTGCATCAGAGTGCCTTGCACAGTGCCCATCTGGTGAGCCAGTTGTTGATGCTGGCGCGGTCGGGGCCGGACGGGGCGTCGGCCCTGCCGGTGGAGCGGATCGAGCTGGCGGCGCTGTGCCGATCAGTGGCGCTGGAACTGGTGCCTCGGGCGCTGGCGGCACGTATGGATCTCGGCGTGGAAGGTGCTGAGGGTGTGGAACCGGCCGATGGGCATCCGCCGCCGCCTTCGCAAGACACCACCATCGACGGGCGCCCCATGCTGATCCGCGAGGCGCTGACCAATCTGCTGGACAACGCCTTTCAATATGCGGGCGACGGTGCCTCGGTGACGGTGCGGGTGCAGCGGGTGGCTCACCGGGTGCGCGTGCAGGTGGAGGACAACGGCAGCGGCATGTCGCCCGAAGACCGTGAACGCGCCTTCGAGCGCTTCTACCGCGCCCGGCCCGATGCCAAGGGCTCCGGCCTGGGGCTGGCCATCGTGCGGGAGATCGTGCTGCTGCACGGTGGCACCGTGACCTTGGCGGCAGCCCAACCGCAGGGCACGGTGGTCACCCTGGAATTTCCCGCAACCCGGCCTCTCAGCCGCTGAGTCCCCGGTCTCTCTATCCTGCGGATGCCCTTGGCTTCCGCCCCTGTTTCACGAGTGTCCATGAGCCCTCCGTCTTCCTCCCCCACCGTGATCGGCGTCGATTTTTCGAGCGCCCCCACCGCGCGCAAACCGATCCGCCTGGCCTTCGGCCGCCGCCAGGGCGCCGTGGTGCGCCTGGAGTCGCAACGCGGCTTCACCGCGCTGGCCGACTACGCCGCGTGGCTCGCGGAACCGGTGGCGCCGGGGCAGGGCTGGGTCGGTGGCTTCGATCTTCCCTTTGGCCACTCGCGCGAGCTGGTGCTGGCGCTGGGTTGGCCGACGGCGTGGGCGCCGCTGATGGCCCACTATGCGTCGCTCAGCCGGGCCGAGATCCGGGACACATTTGCCGCTTTCTGCGCAGCCCGTCCGGTGGGGCAGAAATTTGCGCACCGTGTGTGTGATGGCCCGGCGGGCGCGTCGCCCAGCATGAAATGGGTGAACCCACCGGTCGCGTTCATGATGCATGCCGGCGTGCCGCCGATGATTCAGGCGGGTGTGAGCCTGCCCGGTCTTCATCCGGGCGACCCCGACCGGGTGGCGCTGGAGGCCTATCCGGGCCTGCTGGCCCGTGAGCTGATCGGGCCACGCAGCTACAAAAGCGATGACAAAGCCCGCCAGACACCGGAGCGGCTGATTGCCCGCAAGGACCTCATCGACGCGCTGGAGCAGGGGCGCAGCCGCTTGGGCCTGCGGCTCAAGCTCAGCCATGCGCAGCGCGACGAGTTGGCGGATGATGCCAGTGGCGACAAGCTGGATGCGGTGCTGTGCATGGTCCAGGCCGCGTGGGCGTCGGGCCAGCCGAATTTCGGGATGCCCAAGGATGTGGACCCGCTGGAGGGCTGGATTGTCAGCACGCCGGACAGCCGGCGCTGAATTGCCTACGATGTCAGGCGCCGATCATTGGTCGCAGCCAGCCCCGCTATTTGTCGCACCTCTCCAGGAGACCGCCCATGCCCGCTTTGCCCACGTCCCCGACCGCATCCGCATCCGCATCCGCGTCCGCCACCGGTCGTCTTCGTATCGCCGTCATGGGCGCTGGCGCGGTGGGCTGCTACTTTGGCGGCGTGATGGCGCGCGCCGGGCATGAGGTGGTGCTGATCGGCCGTCCGCAGCATGTGGAGGCCATTCGCCGAGACGGCCTGCGCATGGAAACGGCCACCTATGACGAACCGGTGAAGCTGCAGGCGGACACCGAACCCTCCGCTGCTCGCGGCGCGGACCTGGTGCTGTTCTGCGTCAAGTCCACCGACACGCTGGAGGCCGCGCGTCAGTTGCAGCCCTTCCTGGGCGCGCACACGCTGCTGCTGTCGATGCAAAACGGTGTCGACAATGCCGAACGCCTGCGCGAGGTGCTGACGCAACCCGTGTCTGCGGCCGTGGTCTATGTGGCCACCGGCATGGTCGGCCCGGGTCATGTGAAGCACTATGGTCGCGGTGAACTGGTGATTGAGCCCGCAACGGGTGCAGAGCGGGCGGCGCAGGCCTTCATCGAGGCCGGTGTGCCCACCGATGTGTCGTCGAACGCACGCGGCGCGCTCTGGACCAAGCTCCTGATCAACTGCGCGTACAACGCGTTGTCGGCGGTCACGCAGCAGCCCTACGGGCAACTGGTGCAGGGCGAGGGCGTCTGGGCGGTGCTGGATGATCTGGTGGCGGAAGGGCTCGCGGTGGCCCGTGCGGATGGGGTGGCGGTGCCCGGGGATGTGCCTGCGGCCGTGCGCAAGATTGCGCAGACGATGCCGGGCCAGTTGTCGTCAACGGCACAGGATCTCAAGCGCGGCAAACCGACCGAGATCGATCATCTCAATGGGTATGTGGTCCGCCGGGGTGAGGCCCTGGGCGTGCCCACACCGGCCAATCGGGTGATGCACGCCCTGGTGCGGCTGATGCAGTCGCCGGCTGCACCGGTGTGATGCGTGGGGCAGGCGTCCGTGCCTCGCGGGCCGCCGGCCGCCCGGCTGATTTGCGCATCAACGATGCATCAACGATGCATCAACGGCGCATCAACGGCGCATCAGCGTGGACTTGCCGAACAGCGATTCAATCAGGTCCACCGCCACCAGCGCAGTCTTGTTGCGCACGTCCAGCGCCGGGTTGAGTTCCATCACGTCGAGCGAGCCGAGCCGGCCGGTGTCCGCAATCATCTCCATGCACAGCTGGGCTTCGCGATAGGTGGGGCCGCCGGGGATGGTGGTCCCCACGCCGGGCGCCACATCCGGATCCAGGAAGTCGACATCGAAGCTCACATGCAGATGGGTATTGGCGTCCATCGTGGCCAGGGCCAGCTCCATCGTGTGGCGCATGCCCATTTCGTCGATGTAGCGCATGTCGAAGACCTCCAGGCCCACTTCATGCACAAAGCGCTTTTCGCCGGGGTCCACACTGCGGATGCCGATCTGGCGAATCCACTTCGGGTCGATGGCGGGCACATGGCCACCGATCTCGACCAGCTCGCGGGGGCCATAACCACATAGACAGGCCACCGGCATGCCGTGGATGTTGCCGCTGGGCGTGAGCAGGCTGGTGTTGAAGTCGGCATGGGCATCCAGCCACAGCACGCGCAGCTTCTTGCCGGTGTCCCGGCAATGGCGGGCCACGGCGGAAATCGAGCCCAGGCCCAGGCAGTGGTCCCCGCCCAGCAGGATCGGCATGCGGCCGCTGTTCAGTTCCCCATACACCGCGTCGTGCACCGCCTGGTTCCAGGCGGTCACTTCGCTCAGGTGGCGATAGCCCTCCACCGGGTCCAGCCAGGGATTGGCCGGCCCTTGCAGGTTGCCACGGTCCAGCACGTCCGCGCCATGACTGCGCAGGGCCTGGACCAGGCCGGCCACGCGCAGGGCTTCAGGCCCCATGCTGGCGCCTCGGGCGCCTGCGCCCACGTCGGTGGGCGCGCCGATCAGGCTGACTTGCTGGGTGCTGCTCATAGGTTCACTCCTGGGAAGGGGCGGCGGAGGCGGGCACGCCGATGTCGTATTCCTGCTTCAGCAGGGCCCAGGCCTCTTCGGCGGTTTCAACGTAATGGAACAGTTGCTCATCACCGGGGCTGATCATGCCGGTGTCCAACAGCAGGTCGAAGTCGATCAGGCGGGACCAGAAGTCCTTGCCGAACAGCAGGATCGGACGACGACGGCATTTGCCGGTCTGGATGAGGGTGAGGGTTTCGAAGAGCTCGTCCAGCGTGCCGAAGCCGCCGGGGAAGGCGGCCAGCGCCACCGAGCGCATCAGGAAATGCATCTTCCGCAGCGCGAAGTAGTGGAAGCGGAAGCACAGTTCGGGCGTGATGTACTGGTTGGGGCGCTGCTCGTGCGGCAGCACGATGTTCAGACCGATGCTGCGCCCACCGACCTCATGCGCGCCACGGTTGCCGGCTTCCATGATGCCGGGGCCGCCACCGGTGACCACATACAGCGGATGCTGGTGGTCGCGGGTCTGCTCGGTGATGAGGGAGGCGAAGCGTCGGGCTTCTTCATAGAAGCCGCTCATGAGCAGCCGGCGTTCGGCTCGCTGCAGGGCGACGGTGTCTCCGGCGGCGCGGGCGGCGTCCAGCGAGGCCTGGGCGGATTCACGGTCGGAGATGCGGGCGCTGCCAAAAATCACGACGGTGGACTGGATGTCCAGTTCCTGCTGGATGAGCTCGGGTTTGAGCAATTCCAGTTGCATGCGCACCGGGCGCAGTTCGGGGCGGACCAGGAAATCCGGGTCAGCAAACGCCAGCCGATAGGCATCCGGCGGGTTGGTGTCGAAGGTGGTGGCCTGGCTGGCTTCCTCCTGGGCAGTGGGGAAGTTGCGGGCCGTGAGTTTGTCGGATTTGGTCATGGTTCGATGGCCCGAGAGCTTACGGGCGTCTGCGCTTAATTTCTGTTCGTCCTTGGGGGGATGGGGGCGGCCGTGCGGAGGTTTATTGCACGCGGGCCGGGGGAGTGCCACAGCAGGCGCAGTGCGGGTCACGCAGCACCTGCAGATCGGTCCATTCCATGCGGCGGCCGTCCAGCATGAGCAACCGGCCGGGGAGGGTGGAGCCCATGCCGCTCAAGAGCTTCAGGGCCTCGGCCGCCTGCATGCTGCCGATGACGCCCACCAGCGGCGCCAGCACACCCATCACGGCACAACGTTGCTCCTCGGGGGGCTGGTCTGCGGGGAAGAGGCAGGCGTAGCAGGGGAAGCGGCCGCTGCGGCTGTCGTAGACGCTGAGCTGGGCATCGAAACCCAGGGCGGCGCCGGACACCAGGGGCTTGGCATGGCGCACGCAGGCGGCGTTGATGCGGTGGCGGGTGTCGAAGTTGTCCGTGCAGTCCAGCACCACATCGGCCTGCGGGATCCACGCCTCCAGCAGGGCGTCATCCGCCCGTGCGATCACGGGGCGCACCTGCGGTTCCGGGTTGATGGCGGCGATCCCGGCGGCGGCGGATACCGCCTTCGGTTGATCCAGCCGGGCGAGGGTGTGGGCGATCTGGCGTTGCAGGTTGGTCAGGTCCACATGATCGTGGTCGATCAGCGTGATGCGGCCCACGCCGGCGGTTCCCAGATACAAGGCGGCTGGCGACCCCAGGCCGCCAGCGCCAATCACCAGCGCATGCGCGTCCATCCACCGCTGCTGGCCCTCGACGCCGATGTCGTCCAACAGGATGTGACGCGAATAGCGCAGCAGTTGCTCGTCATTCATGCGGCAAGCATAGCGCCGCTCCTGGCCACTGCCACGAGAGGGCCGCGATGACCTGGCGATCTTCGGGCCAAGCCACTGGAACAGAGGGGTGCCCTCCTTGGTCCGGTGATGGTCAGTTGTTCAGCGGCAGTTGTGTGCCATTTCGGTCCGTGCTGGATGCGAGGAGGATCTGGTTCGATCAGTTGTTGTTGGTGACGGATGCGAAGGTTGGCGACCCTACGGCTTGCAGCTCAGAGAGGCACGTAACACTCGGGGCGAACCACTGCGTGTCATCTGAGCCTCGCACCGTACCGGCGTCCCTTCGGCTTTCATCACCACGCGCGCGACCTGGCTCCCGTAGTTGCAGGCCAGCCAGACGCCTTGAGGGGAGGAAGACTCGATCCGCCAGACAATTGTCGCGGCGTTTGTTCCAGCATTTGTCGGCAACAGTTCAGCACCCTCCGAAGGCGGACCATCAAAGATGCTGACGCTGGACAGCAGTTGCGGCGTTGATGTCACCAGTGCAGCCGTGGAGGAGGGGAGATCAGCCACCACAGTCCCCCCCTCCACGCGGACACGTTCTGGGCAGATGAGACGCGAGTCTTGGGCAACGGCCGACAGACTGGACAGCAGCAAGCCTGCGAAGACCATGAATTGAAGCATGGGGTCACTCTACAACGGAGTAAGCGTCGGCGTTATTGCGTGATTTCCGGTACTGTTGCTCTCGTACTTTCCATCAACGAAAGTCGCAATCACCGTGCCCTTGGTTAGCAGCTTCACGCCTCCCACGGGCTCACCTTCCTTCCAGAGTGCTGTCATGGGTGCGTTGGCATATCGCTGAACGAGCGCCACGCACTGCTTGGATCCAACCTTGTCCGTGTTTTCGAGATCATCCCCTTTTGCGTCAACGCATGGCATGACGGCTTTGAAGGCTGGGGAAGTGGCGCGATGGGTGGCTCGTCACTGCTACCCCATGAAAAAAGGCCCCGGAGGGCCTTGGTGTGATCCGCGCCGCAGCGGCGGCGCTTATTCCTTGGACGTCTTGGCTTCCGCCTTGCGTTCGACGGCCGTCTTGGACACCGCCACCGGCTTGCCCTTCAGCTGGTTCAGGGCTTGCTGCAGCGGGAAGTCTTCGTTGCTACCGAATTCAGGCAGCGGCTTCAGCGGTTCACCGCGCTTGGCATATTCCGCTTCCAGTTTCTGGCGGCGCTCTTCACGCAGCTTTTCAAGCTCCTTCACCCGGGCGTCGTCCGCCTTCTCGTCGGTGCCGGAGAGGTGCTTTTCCAGATCCGCTTCCCGCATGCGCAACTCGGCGAAGACATTGCCCTCGGCGGTTTCGTCCACCGGCACGTCCGGAACAATGCCCATGGCCTGGATGGAGCGGCCGCTCGGGGTGTAGTAACGCGCCGTGGTCAGCTTGACGGCCGTGTCGGGGCTCAACTGACGAACCGTCTGCACCGAGCCCTTGCCGAAGGTCTGCGCACCCATCACGGTGGCCCGCTTGTGGTCTTGCAGAGCGCCAGCGACGATTTCGCTGGCTGAGGCCGACCCTTCATTCACCAGCACCACCAGCGGCACATTCTTCAGCGCCTCCGGCAGCTTGCGCAGCGGGTCGCCGGAGCCACGGCGGGCATAGAAGTCCGGGTTGGCGCGGTAGCTGGCCTTGGATTCAGCCATCTGGCCGTTGGTGGACACCACCTCGACATCCTTGGGCAGGAAAGCAGCCGAAATGGCCACGGCCCCTTCCAGCAGACCTCCCGGGTCATTACGCAGATCCAGCACCACGCCCTTGATCTTGGGGTCCTGCTTGTAGAGGTCGGCCACCTTCTGGGTGAAGTCTTCCACCGTGCGGTCCTGGAATTGGCTCACACGCACCCAGGCATAACCCGGTTCCACCAGCTTGGCCCGCACGCTCTGTACGCGGATTTCCTCGCGGGTGATGGTGATGGGGAAGGTGCGGCTCTCGGACTTGCGGTAGATGGACAGCGTGACCTTGGTGGCCGGCTCGCCGCGCATGCGTTTCACGGCCTGGTCCAGGGTCAGGCCCTTGACGGCGGTGTCGTCGATCTTGCTGATCAGGTCACCGCTCTTGAGGCCAGCACGGAAGGCCGGGGAGCCTTCGATGGGCGACACGATCTTGACCAGGCCGTCTTCCATGCCGATCTCGATGCCCACCCCCACAAAGCGGCCCGAAGTGCTTTCGCGGAATTCCTTGAAGCTCTTCTTGTCGAAGAACTGGGAATGCGGGTCCAGCCCGGAGACCATGCCGGAGATGGCGTCATTGATCAGCTTCTTCTCGTCCACCGTCTCGACATAGTCGGATTTGACGATGCCGAAGACGGCGGCCAGCTGCTGCAGTTCTTCCAGCGGCAGCGGCACGGCCGTGCTGCGCGCATTGGCCTGCAGCTGCATCGTGGTCAACACGCCGGCCATCGCTCCCAAAGCGACCCAGCCCGCAACTTTCAGTTTGGCGCCCATGATGCGAAAAATCCTTGTTGGGTACAGCAGTGGCTGAACTGCAAGCCGCCAGCATGCATGCCCGACAGACTTCAGCCTTGTGCCAGTATAGGGCCCGAGCAAAATTCCAGCCCGAGCAGAGCGCCCGGTTTACCCCTTATTTACGCGTATTCGTGAGGAGATGGCGGACAGTGCCATCATGCAGGCTGCCGACCCACCTCGGAGCGTCTCATGGCCCTGCCGCATGCTGCACCTGCACAACCCATCGATATCGCGCCGCTGGGGCCCGCACTGACCCAAACTTTATCGACCGCCCTCTTTAAATCGGAGGGGTTGGAAGTGATGCGAATCGTGCTGCCCGCAGGCAAAACCTTGCCCGCGCACAAAGTCGACGGCGAAATGACCTTTCAAGTCATTGAAGGGGAGGTTGAGCTGCTGGTAAGCCACGGGAACACGGAAGATCGCGAGCGGCTGCATGCAGGCCAGCTGTGCTATTTGCCGGGCGGGGTGGTCCATACGGTGAGCGCGCTGCAGGACGCTTCGGCGCTGCTCACGATCGTGCTGCGCCACCCCGACTGATGGGGGCTCGGTGGCTCGACCTGATCGATCTTGAGGCTGTCCTGGCTTGAGGCACAATACCGCCCGCGTGGCCCTATGGTTCAATGGATAGCACAGCCCCCTCCTAAGGGGCAGATCCAGGTTCGATTCCTGGTGGGGCCACCAGTGACATTGCCTGCCCCTGATGATCGGGTGATCGTCTTGAAATCGCCTCGTCGCTTGTCCTGAGCAGTGGCCCGTTGATGAACCGCAATGAACCCCAATGAACTCCCCTTGGAAGTGAAAACGCCGGCCCAGGAAGAGCGGGGTGGTGTGCTGGGTTTCGCGCTGATTTGCGTGCTGGCGGTGCTGACCGTGGCCGCACTGCGAGCGCCAGCGGACACCAAGAATCTGGTCATGGGCGTGTATTTGATGGTTTGGGGATGCATGTTCATCGCGTCCTATTTCTTCAGCCACAAGACGTTTTTTCTGCGTGGCCTGCTGTGGTTTTGCGTGACGATGGCCTGCCCATCCACGCCCAAGATGGCGTTCTTCTACGGTTTCATGGGCCTCGGCATGGGGGCTGTGTCACTCATGGCCGGTCTGGGGCTGATCTGATCAGCGTTTGCTGAGCCCCCCGGGCACTTCGTCGCTCGCTGTTCGTCAGCTTCTCTCCCGTGGCGGGGCTCGTTTTGTGTCCCGTTGCGCCGCCGGTTGTCTAGCCCATAGCGTCGCGCGTTTCGTTGCCCATTGCCTCAGCCATTGCGTCGGCGAGTGCCTCAGCCATCGCCTCGGCAATTCAGGCCCGGTCTGACAACTGGTCTGACACCCTTTTGTAGGGCACACGCCGCCGAACCGTTGTTTTGACACGTGTTCTGCCACCGTCGCTTACAACAAAAGTGACATGATGTTCAGAATCCGATCTTGTCTTGCCTGACACTTCCGGCGCTCGAAGACTTGTCGTGCTGAAGATCCCTCTCATGCTGCTGCTGCCACGCCCGCTTTGCCTGCGCGCGCGCCCGCCCCTGCGGCGGGATTGGCGGCTGGCTGTGCTGGTGACGGTGGCCATGGGCTTGCAGTTGATGACGTCGGCCGCTTGGGCCCGCAAGGCGCCGGCGCGAGACAAAGCGGCCTCTGCCGCTGCCTCCGCTGCCTCCGCTGCCTCGGCGGCCTCGGAGAGCGCCGGGCGGCGGGCCGCCCAGGTGGAAACCGCCAACATCGCCGAGTTGCGTGGCCGCATGACCAGCCGGGATCTGGCCCTGTTGCGCCGAGCCGAGATCGGCGACGCCAGGATTGAAGTCTGGCTGTTTCAGCCGACCCGGCAGTATTACGTCAGCGTCTCCCTGCAGGGCGCGCTGCGCCGTACGCTGAAACCGGTCAATGAATCCGAGGCCTGGCTCAACTTTGACAGTTTCCGTCGTCTGGCAGCGCTGGGGGATGTTGGCCGCCCGGTTCTGCTGGGGCAATTGAACCCTGGCGGCGCAGCGCCCAGTGGTGCCGGCGCCGGCAGCGGTGCCGGGCGAACCGCGCCCGGACAGCCTGTGTCACTCCTCGCGCAGTGGGCGCAGTCTGGCCCGCCATCTGGCCCGCCACCTGGGGCGCCATCCGGCCCGCCACCTGGGCCGCCATCCGGGCCGCACTCCGGGCCACCATCTGGGCAAGCAGCCTCCTTGCTGCCACCGCCGACCTCCTCATCGGCCGACCACAACCCGGCCCTAAAGTCGGCCCTGAACCCGAGCCTGAAGCCGGGCCTGGACTTGAAAACCGTGCCCGTCCCGCCGGAGCGCCTGGGCGCGCCGGACGCGGTGGATGACATGGATCTGGAGCGTGTCCGTCAGGCCCGGGACGCTTATGTCGGCGCCGCTACGCCGCCGGCAGCCAGGGCTTCCGCTGGTGCGGCCCTGGTGCCAGCGCCTGCCGAGGCGCAGCAGGTGGCCGGCCAGGCGGTCGAGACGCTCCGTAGAGAGCGTATCGGTGAGGAAGTCGCTCGCCTGGTCTGGAGCCCCGACTCCGGCCACTACACC
Source organism: Roseateles sp. SL47 (assembly GCF_026625885.1). Classification (NCBI taxonomy): domain Bacteria; kingdom Pseudomonadati; phylum Pseudomonadota; class Betaproteobacteria; order Burkholderiales; family Sphaerotilaceae; genus Roseateles; species Roseateles sp. SL47. The sequence goes on from NZ_CP113068.1 coordinate 2,596,121, forward strand.
GCGTCGCTGACGCGCCAAGGCCGGGTCGTTGGCATGTTTCGCAGCCCTGACCGCCAAGTCGCCATCACGGCCTTCGACGATCTGGTCAAGCAATCCCAGGCCCGGGCAGTGGCCAGTGCCGCGCAGCATTGAAGGGCGCCACCCTCGATCCCGCCCTGGCACCGCCCACTTCAACACGGGCTCAAGCCCTCCCACCGGAGGGCTTTTTCACGGCCGCTTCATTCCCACTTCCAGATCCAGATCAGGTCCAGCCCCTGCTGCTCCTCACCGGCCTGGGCCCGCAGGGTGAATCGCTGCGCGAGCTTGTAGATGAGCTGCCAGTTGCCGGTCGTGGCGTTGAGCCCCCGCTCATAGGCCACAAACACCCCTCGGCTGATCTGCTTGCCCAGCCGCACCACCGTGCCCCGGGCATCATCCCCCTCCCCACTGAACGACAACTCGTCCAGCCCGATCTGATGAATCAGCTTGTCGCTGGCGCTTTCGCCGTCCCCGCTGATCAGGGCCATGGCGGCGCGCTGCATCAGGACGGTGTCGCTGCGGCCCAGGTTGTCCGGGGAGCGGCCCAGCACCAGCCAGGACAGCTTGTTGGTCTCACTCATGTCCGGGTCGGAATAGAGCTTGATGCGAGGGTTGGCGGCCGTACCGGTCACCGTCACACCAACGCGCACGTCGTCGCTCTCCAGCCCCGGGCGGATGGCCAGCACGTCCAGCCGCGGGTTGTCCAGCGGGCCGACAAAGGTGAACACACCACGCTCCACCTCCAGCTTCTGGCCGTAGGCATTGAAGGTGCCGCCTTCACTGCGGATCTCACCTTCCAGCGTCGGTTTGGGCTGGTTGTCCTGCGCCAGGTGCAGCGCACCTCGGATGCGGGTGTCAATGCCATAGCCCTTGAGTTGCAGGCGGCGGCCCATTTCCACATCGACGTCCAGCTTGATCCGCAGCGGCTTGCCATTGATTTCCGCACGGGCCGGTGCGTTTTGGCGCACCACCTGCACGTCGCTGTCCAACTGCGGCGCGTCCCCGCGCGAGAAATCGAACAGGCCTTCATTGATGACAAAGCGGCCCTTCAGGTCCAGCAGTTGCGCCGTTGCGGTGATCTGGGCCGAACCACTGGCCACGACGCGACGGTCCACCCGCTGGAGCAGGGCGAAGGTGTCAGCGGTGAGCTTCAACTGGGCACTGGGCTCGCGGCCGAATTTCAGATCACCTTCGGCACTGATCTGGCCATTGCCGCCCTTGGCCGTGAAACTCTCCAGCCGCGCCTGTGTGCCGGACATGGTCATGGCCAACGCGCCGCTGTTCATGTCCACGCCCATCAAGGCATTCCGCAAGGACAGCTTCTGCCCACCGGCCGTGCCCCGGACTTCCGGCGCGCCCAGCGTACCGCCCAGGCTCAGCGAGGCATACAGGCTGCCGCCCAGGCGCCACCCGGCCGGCACCCACGGGCCCCAGTTGCCGAGGTTGTCCACCTGGGCTTCCACCGAACCTTCCAGCCGGGCGTCTTTGTCCGGAAGGGCCAGCGGGTCGGGGGTCCGGAAGGTGACGGCTCCCCCCACCGCGCCCATGTTCTGGCCGGCCACACCTTGCACGATGTGCCAGACGCCCCGGTCCGCCTGCAGGCCCAGCTTGAGGTCGGTCAGCCCCAGGCGCTGGGTACTGACTTCATCGGTGACGGTCAGGTCGCCGGAGGTGCGTGACACCATGAAGTCGATGAACAGGTTGCGGGCGTCGCGCCGGGTATTGAAATGCCCATCAATGCGCAAGTCCCCGCCCCAGCCGAAATCCGGTTGCAGCCGGGCCAGCGCAGGCGCTGCCGCCAGAGGCTCCAGATCCGCCTGGAGGTCCCAGTCGGTCGGCGACTGCCAGTTCATGCGCGACCAGCGCAGCCCCGCACCAAGGATCTCCAGCCGGCCAGCGGCCAGGCTGGCCTGGCGGGGCTGCAAATGGGGGTCCAACCGCACGCTGGCCGCGAGAGGGCCGGCCTTGAGCAGGGGATCATTCACCTGATGGGCCTGCAGGTTCAAGCTCAGATCCCGCGCCTGCCACAGTGCGCCCTGCCGCCAGGCCACCAGCGGTTCATTGTCGAGCGCCCCCTGCAAGGCCACCTGGGCTTGCGCGCCCTTGGCATCCAGTTGCAGCCGGCTCACCACCACACCGCTGGCCGCTACGGCCTTGGCCACCACCTGGGTGTTGGCGGGCGCAGTCAGCAGCGGTGGCAAGGGCAGTTGCCCCTGCGTGTCCAGCGTGAGGCGATGCTGGGCCCAACTGCCTTGCAGGTTGAGCGTGGCTTCTTCCAGTTGCACCTGGGCAGGCGCGAGCCGGAGTCGTTTCAGGCGGGTGGTCCACAACAGCTTGGCGTCTCGCAGGCTGGAAACTGCCCATTCACCACTGCCGTTACCCAACTGGATGGGGGCCAGGCTGCCACCGACATTGCCACCTGCATTACCACCGACGCCTCCCACTGAAGCACCACCCGCATTGGCACCCGCACTGGCACCCGCACGGGCCAAGGCGGTGGTGCGGGGGGTACTGCCGGACGCGCCGGCCGAGGCGGCATTCACCACCCGCGCGCCGCTGGCCGCATTCACACCGGTGGCGCTGGGTCGGGTGGTCACGGCAGCAAGTCCGGCCACACCGCCGAGGGAAAATCCCTGGAGGTCCCATCGGCCCTCACTGCTGTAGACCGCCTGACGAGTGCCCGGTCGCACCAGTTGCACGGTGGTGGAGGCAGTGAGCGCGCCCTGGACCGTGGCCGTGGGCCATTGGCTGCGCAGCAGCGGTTGCAGGCTGGTGAGCGTGGGCGCGGTCAGATCGATGGCGAGGTTGACCTGTTCCCCGCCCTGGCGCAGCGCCGGATCGATGCGGCTGCGGGCGACCAGTGACGCGTCGGCCAGGCGAAGGTCCGCATTCAGATCGGGCGTGCCAGTGCCCTGGCGCATATAACGGAGCTGCCCTTGCAGCGGCAGCCCCTGCCACATGCTGGGCTGCACCTCCAGCTGCGCCTGACCCTGCGGCCAGAGGCTGCCGCGCACCGACTGCAGTGAAGCTTGAAGCCGGCCGTTCAGCGTCTGAGCACCAGCGCCGCCGACGGGGGCTGCGCCTGACAGCGCCTGCGGGGGGGATCTGGACGCTTGGGCTGTTTGGGCAGATTGTGCCGTTTGTGCCGTTTGTGCCGTTTGTGCTGCTTTGGCCGCTTTGGCCACCTGAGGCAAAGCCGATGCATTCGGGCTGACGAGCCTGCTCCGTCCCGCAGGGGCGCTCGACGCTTGCAGGCGCCGCAGGTCCAGGCCTTGCACGGTGGCGTCCAGCCTGGCCTTCCATCCGTCCGCCAGTGTCAGCGCTTCAGTCAGCGCCAGATCCCCGGTGGCCTTGATCGTGGCGGGGCCGGACTTCACCTGCAAGTCGTTCAGCACCAGCGACTGGCGGCGCACCTCGGCGTCCAGCAGCAGATCCAGCGGTGCCTGCCATGGGCCCTGGCCCAGCTGGCCTTGCAGACGCCCCTCCACCTGCAGCGCTTCATCGGCAGCGGCTTTGTCCAGGCCCGCGCGAGTGCTCAGCTTGACCGACCCGCGCGCCTGAATCACGGGCCAACCGGGATCCCACTGTCGGCTGTCCAGCCCGTCCAGTTGCAGCGTGACGGCCGTGCCTTCGCGCTGGCTGGTCTGCCCCGTGGCCTGGATACGTCCCCCCCCGGCCAGCCGCGCATCCAGCCGAGGCAGCCGCAGGCGGGTCCAGTTGGCCGGATCCAGCACGGCTTCCAGGGCCAGCGACTGCAGCGGCACCTGGTTCTGGTCCAGGCGTCCGGCGGCGCTGTTGGAGAGATCCGCCGCCAGGCCCAGCGTGTTGTCCTTGTTGGGCGTGAGTTGCACCCGGCCGGTCAGCCCGGTGTGAGGGACACCGGCCTGCGGCAGCAGCGCAGCCAGATCCAGGTCTTTGGCATCGGTCTGCAGACGCGCGACGGGGAAGGGCGCAAAGGGCTGCACCCGGGCAGCCACCTGCAGCCGCTGCCGGGCGGCCTCCAATTGGCCTTGCAGTGTCAGGTCCTTGAGCGGCCCGTCCAGGCGGAACGGCGCCGTCCAGGGCAACTGGCCCTGCGCTTGGCTCAACCGCCACTGGCTGGCGAGTGGCAGGTCGCCCCGGGTGCCGATCTGGGCCTGGCCGGAGAGCGTCAGCATCTGCCACTGCAGCGAGCGCAACGCCAGCTGGTGATGTTCACCGCCATCGGCGCCCAGGTGGGCTTGCCCCCGCAGTGCCTGGAGCGGCTGCGTCAGGCCGGTCACCCACAATTCGTCAATCGCCAGGTCGGAGATCTTCAGTGCGATGGGGCTGACCAGATGCGCTGGCGGCTGCGGCGCGCCGGTGCTGGGGGAGGGCGCGAGCTGCACCCGCAGGCGAGCCACGGCCAGGCGATCCGCCTGCACCTCGCCCCACAGCAGCGGAGAACGGTTCCAGGCCAGCCGCAGGCCGCGCCACTGCAGCTGTTCCAGCACGATGCGGTCTTCGGTTCCCGGCAACACCAGCTCGGCGCGCTCGGCATCGAAGTCGCCCAGCAGGCTGCCGCGCGCCTTCTGCAGCGTGAGGCCGGGCACCTGCGACAGCACCCAGGCGGAACCCCGCTCCGTTTTGAGTCCCCAGGTGAGTACCAGCAGCCCCAGGCCGATCAGGGCGGGGATGACCAGCAAGGTCCACAGCAGGCCGCGTGCAGCCTTCTGCCGCCGCGTGCGGCTCACCAGCGAAGGGGCGGGCGAGGGGGGCGGTGAAGGGGTGGGAGCGGGGCCGGACGCGGTCGGCCCGGAGGGCACTGGCACTGGCACTGGCGGGCGGTTGAGGTCGTCCTGCGGCTCGCTCATAGTGCAATCGCCACACTGAAGTGGAAGCGGTATTTGTCAGCCAGGTTGCCCCTGGCGAAGTCCATGCGCAGCACGCCCACCGGGCTCCGGTAGCGCAGGCCGGCGCCCACCGCATAAGCAGGCTTGTAGCTGCCCCAGTTCTGGGCGGCCTGACCGGCATCCACAAAGACAGCACCCATCAGCTGCGGGATTTTTGGGGTGAGCGGATGCGAGACTTCCACGCTGCCATCCAGCAGCACCCGGCCACCCGTCTGGTTGCCGCTGGAGTCCAGCGGCCCCAGCTCGTTGTAGGCATAACCGCGCACCGTGTCGTCACCACCGGTGCGAAAGCGCAGGGCCTCCGGCAGGCCCAGCTTGCCCTTGGCAAGGATCTGGCCCATTTCCACCCGGCTGGAAAACAACCAACGGCCGGGCAGCGGGGTGTACCAATAGAACTTGCCCACCGCCTTGCCAAAGGGCCCGTTGGGCTCGGTGTTGCTGCTGGCCCAGCCGCCGCCAAACACCACGCTGGCGGTCCAGCCCTTGGTGGGCAGCAGTTTGGAATCCACCCGGCGCCAGATGTTCTGCTGGTTCAGCGACACGGCGCCCGCCATGGTGGTCTGCACATTGGGCGCATGTTCCCAGGAGCGCAGCACTTCCACATATTGCAGGCGGTCTTCGGGTTCGGTTTCGCGGGCATAACCCAGGCGCCCCCGGAGGTTGACGTTGACCTGGTCGCCCGACTTCAGCCGCTCGGCATAAAGCGCCGCCAGGCTGCGCTGCATGTTGGGCTGGGGATGGGAGCTGATTTCGGTGTCGATGGAGCTGTTGTCCCGGCCGAGGGTCAGCTTCGTGCGCTCCCGGATGTTGAGGTCAAAGGGCTTGCGGTGGGTGTGTTCAATCCCCACCGTGGGGCCATTGACGCTGTGATAACCGACGCTGGTGGTGACCTGCTGGCGGGCCGCTTCCCGCAGCTTGGCCGTGACCGGCACTTCCACCTTCTCCACCCCGGGTTCGGGATTCACCAGCTCCGGGTTGATTTCCACACTGGCACTGTCAAAGAGCTGGGTGCCGAGCAGGCGCTCCTGAAAATCCAGCAGCAGGCGTTCGTTGTAGGCGTCGTGCTCCTTGTAGCCGGCCAGGCGGCGCACGGCGGCCTCGGGCTGGTGTTTGAGCCCCTCCACCTTCAGCTCGCCCAAGGTGAAGAGCGGCCCGGTTTCCAGCGTCACGGCCACGTCCACCGTGTTCTCGTCGGCCATCACCACCGCCTGGCTGTGTGTCATGCGGGCCAGTGGATAGCCCTGGGCACGCGCGCGGGTCAGCAGGGCGTTCTTGGCGGCAGCCCAGTCGCCCTGGCTGAAACCGGAGTGCGCCGGCAGTTGCCAGCTCTGGGTGAGGGTGCGTTCCAGCGCGATGGCGAACTTGTCGCCCCGCTCGGCCATGGCCTTGAGCGGCCCTTCAATGCGCAGATCCAGGCTGCCGACCAGCGCACGCGGGCCGGTGTCCACCACCAGCCGCAGATTGCGGATGCCGTCATTGAGGTCGCCCACTTCTTCGGTGCGGACCTTGGCATTGAAATACCCGGCGGTTTCCAGCAGTTGGCGCGCCTGTTCCGGCGCGACGGCGGCCAGGCGGCGCAGTTCGGCAGCCGTCAGGCGCTGGTCTTCCGGGGTGTCGCGAAAGCGCGCCAGATCGAGGTGAGTCATGAGCAGCGAGCGCAGCTCGGGCGGCGCGTCGATGGTCAGCTCATAGGCTTCGATGCGGCGGCGGTCGGTGGGCTGAGCACCCTCAGGGAGTTCGGCGGGCGCAGCGACCTTGAGCTGCGCCTTGCGGTCCGAGGCGAACAGCGCGCAACCCGTCAACTGGCTGCCCAGCACGGCCACCAGGCCCAAAACCAGCCAGCCCCTCATCGGTTGAGTACACGCATCGCCTGTTCCAGGCCGCTCATGGTCAGCGGCATCATGCGCTGCTGCATGAGCTGCTGGATCAGCGCAATGCTCTGGCGGTACTGCCACACACCCGCCGGCTCGGGATTGATCCATACATGTTTCGGAAAAGCATGGGTCAGCCGTTGCAACCATTCGGCACCGGCTTCCTCGTTGTTGTATTCCACACTGCCGCCGGGCTGCAGAATCTCGTAGGGGCTCATGGTGGCATCACCGACGAAGATCAGTTTGTAGTCCCGGTTGTATTTGTGGATGAGATCCCAGGTGGAGGTCTTCTCGCTGAACCGACGTCGGTTGTTGCGCCACACGTGGTCGTAGACACAGTTGTGGAAATAAAAGAACTCCAGATGTTTGAACTCGCTTTTGACCGCAGAGAAGAGCTCTTCCACGCGGTGCACGTGTTCATCCATCGTGCCGCCGACGTCCATCAGCAGCAATAGCTTCACCTTGTTGTGCCGCTCCGGAATCATGCGGATGTCCAGCATGCCGGCATTGGCTGCGGTCTTGTGGATGGTGTCGTCCAGGTCGAGTTCAAGCGCCGACCCTTCCCGCGCAAACCGACGCAGGCGGCGCAGGGCCACCTTGATGTTGCGGGTGCCCAGCTCGATCTGGTCGTCGTAATCCTTGTAGGCGCGCTGTTCCCAGACCTTGACCGCGCTGCGCTGCCCACCGGGGCCACCGATGCGGACCCCGCGCGGGTTCTGGCCGCCGTGGCCAAACGGGCTGGTGCCGCCGGTGCCGATCCAGCGGTTGCCGCCTTCATGGCGCTCGGTCTGTTCTTCCAGGCGCTGACGCAAGGTGTCCATCAGCTCGTCCCACGCCATGGCCTTGAGTTCGGCCAGCTGTTCGGGAGTGAGGTCGCGTTCGAGCTGACGGGTGAGCCAGTCCTGGGGCAAGGTGCGGACCAGGTCGGTGATCAGCTCCACACCCTTGAAATAAGCGGAGAAGGCGCGGTCGAACTTGTCGAACAGCGCTTCGTCCTTGACCAGGGTGGTGCGGGCGAGCGAGTAGAACTTGTCCACCGTGGGCCCGCCATCATCGTCAAGCACGCCGGCGCGCAGCGCTTCGAGCAGCGTCAGGTACTCCTTGACGGAGACCGGAAGCCGGGCGGCGCGTAACGTGTAGAAGAACTGGATCAGCATGGTCCTCCCCCTGAACTGCAGGGCGTCAGGGCATTATCCATGCCGGGGCATGCGCGTACGATGTTCGCACGGTCGGTCAACAGGCCCTGGCTGAGCTGAACCGCCGCGCCACGCTTGCCCTCAAGACCGTTTTGACTTCTTGTCGTAGCGCTTCAGCCAATCAAAGAACTCGGCGTACCAGAGCTGACTGTTCTGCGGCTTGAGCACCCAGTGGTTTTCGTCAGGGAACCAGACCAGACGGGCGTCAATGCCTTGGGCCTTGAGCGTGTTGTAGTAGGCCAGCCCCTGCGCGTCAGGAACCCGGTAGTCCATCTGGCCGTGAATGACCAGCGTCGGCGTGTGAAAGTGCGCCGCGAAATGATGCGGACTCTGCGCCGCCACCCGCTCCGGCCGCTCCCAATACCAGGCCCCCAGTTCCTTGGCGTGCCAGTGGTAGGCGTCATTGGCAAACATGGCTTGCCAGTCGTAGCAGCCGGCATGGCAGACGTAGGCACGGTAGCGGCCAGGCGCCACATGGCCATTCATCCACGCCACCATGTAGCCACCATAACTGCCCCCAGTGGCAAAGACCCGTTGCGGGTCCGCCCAGGGGCGAGTCAGCAGAAGGTCCGTCGCGGCTTCGACGTCCTGCAGTTCCAGTTCGCCCCAGCGGTGGGTGATGGAGTCCAGGAAGCCCTGACCGAAGCTGGACGAGCCGTGATAGTTGACGCAGGCGACGACATAGCCCTGCGCCGCCATGACCTGATGGTTCCAGCGCCAATGCCAGCTGTCACCAAACGCAGTGTGGGGGCCGCCGTGGATGAGATGCAGCAGCGGATGCTTCTTCCTGCTGTCAAAACCCGGCGGGTAAATGAGCCACATCTGGACCTGTTCGCCCAGGGCGCCGGTGAACCAGACCTCTTCATGGCGGCCGATGGCATGGTCGTCCAACACGTCGTCATTGAAGCGCTCGATACGGCGGACCTGCTGTTCGTCGACGTCCCCCTCACGCTCCAGCACGGACACCCGCGGCGGGAAGGCGACGCTGTCGTGGAGCAGCACCAGGGTGCCGGCCTCCAGCGCAAAGGCGCCGGCATGGGCGCCCTCGAAGAGCACAAACGCAGTGAGCGTCTTGACGTCGAACCGCCAGAGGTGGCGGCGTCCACGGTCCTCGGCCAGGCAGAGCAGGCCCAGGTCGTCTTCGTCCCAGCGCAGCGGCGCGGCGACGTCGTGGTCCCAGTCCTCCGAGAGCACCGCCCAGTGGCCCTGGGTGTCCAGCACCGCGAGCCAGTTGGGCATCGTGTGCTTGAGCGCCTGGTGGCTCGCCAGAAAGGCCAGGTGATGGCCGGCATGGCTGTAGCAGGGGGCCGTGAAGTCCCAGTCGCCATCCTGCAGCAGCACTTGCGTCTTGCCGCTGCGCACATCGATCTCAGCCAGCGCGTTGCGGTGGTCCAGCAGCTTGGTCGGCGCCGGGTCAAAGCTGAAGGCAATGCGGCGGCCGTCCGGCGAGATGTCGAAGGTGGTGGCGTCCGGCTCGGCGCGGCTCAGTTCATAGTCGGTGCCTTCAAACAGGTCGCGCACCTTGCCGGTGTCCAGGTCCACCACATGCAGATGCGGCACGCGGCCCATCGGCAGGCAATGGTCCCAGAAGCGGTAGAACGCTTCTTCGGTGACGTAGCCGGTGGCCTTGCGGTCCTTGTCGGCCTGATGCCGTCCGCGTTGAGCCGACTGGCCCTTGAGCACCGGGTCCACCCAGGAGACAAACGCAATGCGCCGCCCATCCGGGAACCATTTGAAGCACTCAACGCCAAAGGGCATCTGCGTCACCCGGCGGGCCTCGCCACCGTCCGGGGGAATGACGTAGAGCTGGGCCGATTCATCCTTGTCCCCCTCCTGATCGCGGCGGGCGATGAAGGCGATGTCATTGCCGGCCGGGCTCCATTGCGGCTGACCATCCTTGTCCCCCGCCTGCGTCAGGCGGCGCGGTTCCCCGCCCAGCGTGGAGAGCAGCCACAACGAGGTGCTGCCGCTGTTCTTCTCCATGTCAAAGCGGGTGACGGGCACCACCGCCTGCGCTCCATCCGGCGACAGGCTGGGTGCGCCCACTCGGTCCAGGCGCCACAGGGCGTCCACGTCCAGGCCGGGGAGCCTCTTGCCAGGGGCTTGGGCAGCTGTTTTTTTCACGGCAGGCATCAGTCGGAATTCCGGGGTTTGTCCAGTTGCCACTGGAGATGGTTGCGAACGGTCGGCCACTCGGTGGCGGTGATGCTGTAGACGCAGGTGTCGCGCAGGCTGCCGTCCGGCAGGCGCTGGTGGGCGCGCAGGATGCCGTCCAGCTGGGCGCCCAGGCGTTCAATCGCACGTCGGCTTTGCTGGTTCAGGCGGTGCGTGCGCAGCTCCACCGCAATGCACCCCAGCGTATCGAAGGCATGGCCCAGCAGCAGGCGCTTGCACTGGGTGTTGAGTGCGCTGCGCTGGCAACTGGCCCGCGTCCAGGTGGCGCCGATTTCCACCCGCCCATGCTGTGCATCGATATGCAGGAAGCTGGTCATGCCGGCCACACGGCCCGACGCATCAAAAACGGTGAAGGGATTCCATTCGCCCGCATCACGAAAGCGCAGCCGGCGGTCGATCTCGGCCGCCATGCCGTCCGGCGTGGGAATGTTGGTGTACCACAGCTGCGAAAGAAGACCGTCCTGGACCGCCTCCACCAGGCCGTCCAGGTGCTGGTGCGACAAGGGCTCCAGGCGGGCAAACGGCCCGGTCAGGACGACCGGGGCCACATAAGGGTTGGCTGGTGTTTGCGCCATCGGTGTTGCCATAGGAAGCGTCGGTGCGGGACCGACAAAAGGGAAGGGGGAGCAGGAGCCGCCCGGAACACAAGCATCGCGGCGTGTTGAGCGCGCGCCCGCCGGTTCAGCGATTGCGGCTCTGCATGTAGACCAGCTTTTCGAACAGCGTCAGGTCTTGCTCATTCTTCAGCAAGGCACCCACCAGTGGCGGAATGGCCACCTGCTCGTCCTGCGTCTGCAGCGCTTCCAGCGGGATGTCCTCCGCCAGCAGCAGTTTGAGCCAGTCGATCAGTTCGGAGGTGCTGGGCTTCTTCTTCAGGCCCGGCAGCTTGCGAACGTCATAGAAGGTCTTGAGCGCCGCCGCCAACAGCTCTTTCTTCAATTGCGGGAAGTGGACGTCCACGATGGCCTGCATGGTGTCGGCCTCGGGGAACTTGATGTAGTGAAAGAAGCAGCGGCGCAGAAAGGCGTCCGGCAGTTCCTTTTCATTGTTGGAGGTGATGAAGACCAGCGGGCGATGCTTGGCGCGCACCCATTCGCGGGTTTCATAGACATAGAACTCCATCCGGTCCAGCTCGCGCAGCAGGTCATTCGGGAATTCGATGTCGGCCTTGTCAATCTCGTCGATCAGCAGCGCCACCGGGGTGTCCGAGGCAAAGGCCTGCCACAAGGTGCCGCGCACGATGTAATTGCCGATGTCCCGCACCTTGTCGTCGCCCAGCTGGCTGTCGCGCAGGCGGCTCACGGCGTCATATTCATACAGGCCCTGTTGCGCCTTGGTGGTGCTTTTGACATGCCATTGCAGCAGCGGCAGGTTCAACGCCTTGGCCACCTCCTCGGCCAGCAGGGTCTTGCCCGTGCCGGGTTCGCCCTTCACCAGCAGCGGGCGCTGGAGGGTAATGGCCGCATTCACGGCCAGCATCAGGTCCGGCGTGGCGACGTAATCCTGGGTGCCTTGGAATTTCATGGGCGGTTGTCTAGCGCAGAGAGTGAAAACCAGTATATAGGGCCCCCCCTATAATCGGCCCGCCCCAAATCGGTGAAGATGGGACCATGAGAAGACAACTGCAGACATCCGTTGCGTTGATGCTGGCTGGAAGTGCTTTTGTTGTTGCGGCTCAGACCAGTGCATCATCGCCATCGCCAGCGCAGGGACAAGCGCCGGCACCCACCCCTGTTGCGGCCGGTGCGGCCGTGCCCATTGAATCCAAGGTGGCCATGTGCATTGGCTGCCACGGCATTCCGGGTTACCAGGCCACCTTTCCGGAGGTGTACAAGGTACCGATGATTGCCGGCCAGAACAGCAAGTACCTCAGCTCGGCATTAACGGCCTATGCCAAGGGCGAACGCAAACACCCCACCATGCGGGGCATTGCGCAGTCCTTGACCGAGAAGGACATCACCGACATCTCGGCCTATTACGAGCAGCAGGCCAAGGTGCCAGCCGTGCCGGAGACCGTGGCGCCCCCGGCCGAGATCAAGGCGCTGCTGGACAAGGGCGCCTGCGCCAGCTGCCACGGTGCCAACTTCAGCAAACCGATCGACGGCACCTACCCGAAGATCGCCGGTCAGCACGCTGACTACCTGTATGCCGCCCTCAAGGCTTACCAGACGGAAGGGAACCCTTACGTCGGCCGCGGGAACGCCATCATGGCCGCCCAGGTGAAGCAATTCAGTCACGCTGAACTGAAGGCTTTAGGGAAATATTTGGCAAGCTTGCCAGGGGAGCTGCGAACAGTGCCTCAATCCAAACTTCGCTGAGTCGGATTTCGGATAAATTGACCGACAGGAGCGTGCCGCCCATAGAGGCGACAGCTGGCTGAATCGAGCCGCCCTCCAGGGGCGGTTTTTTTTTGCAGCCTTTCTGTTTTTGTAGGTCTTTTGGGAGCGCGTCGCGAGGAGGGCGCCATACTGTGTTGCCTTGGTCGAAGCCTCCCATGCTCAAGAAGATCCCTACTGCTCAGGTGTGTTTAGGCATGTACCTGCATGGCCTTGAAGGGTCGTGGCTGTCGCATCCGTTTTGGAAGACCAAGTTCGTGCTCACCGACCCGGCCGACGTCAAGGCGTTGAGGGCCAGCGGGGTGCCGCATTGCTGGATCGATGCCTCCAAGGGCCTGGACGTGGGCGAGGTGGCTGCCGCCCCCCCACCCGAACCCGCGCCAGAGCCACCTGCCGCAGTCGCTCCGGTGGCCGAGGAGCCGCCGGCCCCTCAAGCTCCGGCCATCGTCAAGTCCACCCCCTCGGTGACGCTGGACCGCCAGCCCGCCTCCATGGGGGAAGAACTGGAACGGGCCACGCTGGTGGTCAACAAGTCCAAGCAGGCGGTGATGAGCCTGTTTAATGAAGCGCGCCTGGGCAAGGCGGTGGATGCCGAGCAATGCCTGCCCCTGGTGGAAGAAGTGGCCAGTTCGGTGGTGCGCAACCCGTCGGCCCTGATCAGCCTGGCTCGCCTCAAGACCAAGGACGACTACACCTACATGCATTCAGTGGCGGTTTGCGCGCTGATGGTGTCGCTGTCCCGCCAACTGGACCTGGACGAAGCCACCACCCGCGAGGCCGGCCTGGCCGGCCTGCTGCATGACGTGGGCAAGATGGCCATGCCGCTGGATGTGCTGAACAAGCCTGGTGCGCTGACCGACGCGGAATTCGCGATCATGAAGGCCCATCCCACCCGGGGGTATGAAATGCTCAGGGATGGTTCGTCCGTCCCTCCCTCGGCGCTGGACGTGGCCCTGCACCATCACGAAAAGATGGATGGCAGCGGCTACCCGGCCAAGCTGGCCGGCGAGAACATCACCCTGATGTCCCGCATGGGGGCCGTCTGTGATGTCTACGACGCCATCACCTCCGTTCGCCCCTACAAGAATGCATGGGACCCGGCCTCGTCGCTGGCCCGCATGGCGCAGTGGAACGGGCATTTCGACCCCCGCATCTTCCAGGCCTTCGTCAAGTCCGTGGGCATTTATCCGGTGGGCACGCTGGTCAAGCTGCAGTCCGGCCGCCTGGCCGTGGTGCTGGACCAAAACAGTTCGGCCTTGACTGCGCCCCTGGTGCGGGTGTTTTATTCCACCAAATCCCAAATGCCGATTCCCACGCAGGTGCTGGACCTGTCCGCCGCCAATGCGGGTGACCGCATCATTGGTCGTGAAGACCCGGCCACCTGGGGCTTCCAGCGCCTGGATGAGCTCTGGCAAAAAGCCGCGACCTGAGCCGGTGGATACCCCCGCTGCCAAGGCCTGGCTGGCCCGCCTGAGTGCCGACTACCGCGTTGAGCGGGGCCGTTGCGTGGTCAGCCACGAACACGAGGGGCCGCTGCGGCTGCTCAAGAGCCTGTATCCGGAAGGGGCGGGCCTGTGCCACAGCGTGCTGGTGCATCCGCCCAGCGGTCTGGTGGGCGGCGACACGCTGGACATCCGTCTGACGCTGGCGCCGCAAGCCCATGCGCTCATCACCACGCCGGGCGCCACCCGCTTCTACCGCAGCCCGCAGGGCACACCGGCGGTGCAGCGCGTTGCGGCCCGCCTGGAGGAGGGGACCCGCCTGGAATGGCTGCCGCTGGAAGCGATTGCCTACCCCGGCTGCGAGGCGCTGAACCATGCCCGGTTTGAACTGGCCCCAGGCGCTGAACTGCTGGCCTGGGACATCACCGCCCTGGGCTTGCCGGGGGCTGATCAGCCGTTTGACCAGGGGCGTTTCACGCAGCACCTGGAAATTCCCGGCCAATGGCTTGAGCGAGGCACGCTGGCGGCGTCGGATGCGGTGTTGATGGACGGCCCCCTGGGGCTGGCTGGGCAGCGTTGCCTCGGCACCCTGGTGTTTGCGGCCGGCGAGGGAATTTCACGCGAGCGGCGCGAACGCGCGCTGGAGGCCGTGCGAGCACTGATCGATGCCGATCCGCTGCTGCGGACCATGGCCGGTGCCACCGCCGCTCAGGACCGGGTGCTGGTGGTGCGGGTGCTGGGCCCGGTGGTGGAGCCGGTGTTCCAGCTGCTGCGGGCCTGCTGGGCGCGTTGGCGGCACGAGTTGTGGGGCCTCCCGGCCAACCTGCCGCGTTTGTGGTCCATGTGAGGCACCGCGCTGTCTGCTGGTGATCGAGGCCAGCGGGACGCTGGAACCTGCGTGTCACCGGACCCTTCCACCAGACGTTCAGGCTGTGCGGTATTTCACATCCGAATACACGCTCGCCGGACAGGGTGTGGGGCTGTGGGGCCGCAGCCCTGAAATGCCTGCCCAGGCCCCCGGCCTGTCACAGCGGCCCTGGCGGCCGCCGGGCCTTACAGCCAGGAGTGACCGGCGGCGCGGCGCAGGGAATCGGCAAAGGCCGGACGGGCCTGATCCTGCTCACGGGCCGCTGCCAGCATGGTGGCGCGCAGGCGGCGCTCGCCGACGAAACCGACAGCCAGCTCGATCAGCTCGCCCACCTGAACCGCAATGGACACCACCCGTTCGCCCGCCTGGCGGGCAATGCCGGCGCGCACTGCATCGGCGGCCATGACTTGCAGGGGAGCATCAAAACTTTGGGTGTACATGGTGTGTCCTCGTTGCGGATCTGGGCACCTGCCGCAGATCCGATGGCGAGATATTCGGGTATTTACGTAGGTTTGCCCAATTGAGAAGCAGAATCGGGTCATCACTGACGCGAATGCCCCCCGCTTCCCTTTAGCATCAGCCGCATGCATACGCCGCGCCCTGTCAACTTCCGCACCCTGGACCTCAACCTGCTGCGGGTGTTTGATGTGGTGATGGAGGAGCGCCATGTCACCCGGGCCGCCCACCGGCTGTCCATCACCCAGCCGGCGGTGAGCAATGCCCTGCGCCGGCTGCGGGAAGCGACCAACGAAGAGTTGTTCATCCCCACCCCCACCGGTGTGGCGCCCACACCGCATGCGCTGGCGCTGTGGCCGACCATCCGCACCGCCTTGTCCAGCCTGCAGGACGCACTGGCCCCGCAGGAATTCGACCCCAAGGCCGCCGCCAACACCATCAGCTTCACGCTGGCCATGGCGGACGCCACTGCCGCGCTGGTGGTGCCTGCGCTGGCGCGGCGTTTCCTGCAGGACGGCGTCCATGTGGGCCTGCGCATCGTTCCGCTCACCACCCGGGACCCCCGCGAAATGCTGGAGCAGGGCCGCGCGGATGTGGCCATCGGCTTCTTTCCGGACATCGTCACCCTGATGGGGCAGCCCGGCGGGGAGGCCTTTCGCAAGGCCTCGCTGTATGTGAGCCAGTATCTGTGCGTGATGCGCCGGGACCACCCACTCGCCGCCCCCGAAGCCTTGACCCTGGACGCCTATTGCGCCGCCCAGCATCTGCGGGTGAGCTTTGCAGGCCGTCCGCATGGCTTTGTGGACGATGCGCTGCAGGCCCTGGGCCGCCAGCGCACCGTGGCCATCACGGTCAACAGCTTTTTCACCGGCGGCCTGGCCGTGCAGCAGTCGGACCTGCTGACGGTGCTGCCCAACAGTTTCATTCCGGCGACCGGCATCTCCAGCCTGCTGGCCAGCCGGGAACTGCCTTTTAAACTGCCGCACATCGACATCAGCCAGGTCTGGCATGTGCGGCACGAACTGGATGCCGCGCAGCGCTGGCTGCGTCAGATGTTGTCGGAGGCTGCGGCTGCAGTACGGGCCAGCACGCCCACGCCGCCGGTGCTGCAGTAGGCGCCGCCGCCGATCAGATCGCCACCAGCCCGCGAATCTCCGGCTGCTGCATCGCCGCCCGGTCCCCGCGGGCAATCACGCTGCCGCGCTCCAGCACCAGGAAGTCGTCCGCCAGCTCGGCGGCGAAGTCGTAATACTGCTCACACAGCAGGATGGCGACCGGATGCCCGTCCAGCCCATCGTCGGCCAGCCGACGGATGACCCGGCCGATGTCCTTGATGATGCTGGGCTGGATGCCCTCGGTCGGTTCGTCCAGGATCAGCAGGCGGGGCGACGAGGCCAACGCCCGTGCAATCGCCAGCTGCTGCTGCTGCCCGCCGGAAAGATCGCCCCCGCGACGGCGCAGCATCTGTTGCAGCACCGGGAACAGCTCATACAGATGCGCCGGCACCGGTGTGCCGCCCGGCTGGCTGGCCAGGCCCATGCGCAGGTTCTCTTCCACCGTCAGGCGCGCGAAGATCTCGCGCCCCTGCGGCACATACCCGATGCCGGCACGGGCGCGCTGGTAGGGTGTGGCGCGGGTGATGTCCTCACCTGCCAGCCGGATGCTGCCGGAGCGCACCGGCACCAGGCCCATCAGGCTCTTGAGCAGGCTGGTCTTGCCGACGCCGTTGCGACCCAAAAGCACGGTGATGCGTCCGGGGCTGGCGGCGACCGACACGTCCCGCAGGATGTGCGAGCCGCCGTAATACTGGTTGATGCCTTCAGCGCTCAACATGTGGGTGTCCCTGGGTGTCGTGGGGGTTGCGAAGGTGAGCGGGCCGAACTCAGCGGCCAAGGTAGGTCTCGATCACCCGCTCGTCGGCCTGCACCTGGGCGAGCGTGCCTTCGGCCAGCACCGAGCCTTCGGCCAGCACGGTGACCTTCTCGGCAATCGTGTCGATGAAGCCCATGTCATGCTCCACGACGATGATGCTGTGCTTCCCCTTCAGTGTCAGGATCAGCTCGGCCGTGCGTTCGGTTTCCTGGTCCGTCATGCCGGCCACCGGTTCGTCCAGCAGCAGCAGGCGTGGGTCCTGCACCAGCAGCATGCCGATCTCCAGCCATTGCTTCTGCCCGTGGCTCAGCAGGCCGGCCTTGCGCTCCAGCTGGTCGGCCAGGCGGATCAGTGTCAGCACTTCCGCCAGCCGGTCTTTCTGCTCACCGGTGAGGGTGCCCCAGAGCGAGGCCCGCAGCGCGCGGGAGCCCTGCAGCGCCAGCTCCAGGTTTTCATAGACCGACAAGGCCTCGAACACCGTGGGTCGCTGGAACTTGCGGCCGATGCCCAACTGGGCGATCTCGGCCTCACTGTGGCGCAGCAGGTTGATGGTGCCGCCGAAAAACACCGTGCCGCTGTCCGGCCGGGTCTTGCCGGTGATGATGTCCATCATCGTGGTCTTGCCCGCCCCGTTCGGGCCGATGATGCAGCGCAACTCGCCGGGCGCGATGTCGATGGAGAGATGGTTGATGGCCTTGAAGCCATCAAAGCTCACAGTGACGTCTTCCAGATAAAGAATGCGGCCGTGTGTCAGGTCCAGGGCGCCAGGTTCCACCACCCGTCCATACCCCGGGCCGCTGGCCCGGCGCTGCAGGCGCTCCGCACCTTGTTCCATCAGATCGGGATTCATGCGGCCTCCTTCCCGGCACGCGGGGTGCGGCGCAGGCGCCGTACCAGCCCGGCAATGCCGTCCGGCATGAACAGGGTGACCGCCACAAACAACGCCCCCAGCACGTACAGCCAGAACTCCGGCGCCACCTGCGTCAGCCAGCTCTTGGCACCGTTGACTGCAAAGGCCCCGGCAATGGGCCCGGCCAGCGTGCCCCGGCCCCCCACGGCGGCCCACACGGCAATCTCGATGGAATTGGCCACGCTCATTTCGCTGGGATTGATGATGCCGACCTGCGGCACATACAGCGCCCCGGCCACGCCGCACAGCAGCGCCGACAACACCCATGCCGCCAGTTTGTAGGGCAGCGGTGAATAGCCGCAGAACATCAGCCGCGACTCGGCATCCCGCACGGCGCTCAGCACCCGGCCGAACTTGGCGCGTGTCAGCCAGCGCAGGCCGAGAAATGCGCCCACCAGGGTCAGCGCGCTCAGCACAAACAGCAACATGCGCATGCCGGGCGTGGTGATCGAAAAACCCAGAATCCGCTTGAAGTCGGTGAAGCCGTTGTTGCCGCCGAAGCCGGTTTCATTGCGGAAGAACAGCAGCATCGCCGCATAGGTCATCGCCTGGGTGATGATCGAGAAATACACACCCTGGATGCGCGAGCGGAACGCAAAGAAGCCGAAGAGAAACGCCACCGTGCCCGGGACCAGCAACACCAGCACCAGCGTGGCGACAAAGCTGTCGCTCAAGGCCCACTGCCAGGGCAGGGTCTTCCAGTCCAGGAAGACCATGAAGTCCGGCAGGGTGCTGCGGTACTGGCCATCGGTGCCGATCTGGCGCATGAGATACATGCCCATCACATAGCCGCCCAGCGCGAAATACAGCCCGTGCCCCAGCGACAAAATGCCGGTGAAGCCCCAGATGAGGTCCATGGCCAGGGCGCACAGGGCATAACAGCAGAACTTGCCCAGCAGGCCGACCCAATAGTCGTCCAGATGCAGCGGATGTTGGGCCGGCAGCATCAGGTTGAGCATCGGCACCACCAGGCAGGCCAGCAGCACGGCCGAGACCAGGGCGATCCACCCGCCCCGGCTGAGCAGGGCGGGGGGGCGGGGCAGGACCACAGGGGGCGAGGCGGGAAGCGTGGAGGACATCAGGCGGTCCATGCAGACACCTTGGACGGCGGGAGTGAAGGGAGAGACATCGGTTGGGTGGGAGCGGTCATCGCGTTCTCACCGCAAAGAGGCCCTGCGGACGCTTCTGGATAAAGACGATGATGAACACCAGCACCGCAATCTTGGCCAGCACAGCACCCACCACGCCTTCCAGCGCCTTGTTGGCCAGGCCCAGGCCCAGGGCCGCGAGCACGGTCCCGGCCAGTTGGCCCACGCCGCCCAGCACCACCACCATGAAGGCGTCGACGATGTAGCTCTGGCCGAGGTCCGGCCCCACATTGCCGACCTGGCTCAAGGCACAGCCTGCCAGGCCGGCCAGACCGGAGCCCAGTGCAAAGGCGTAGGTATCCACACGGGCCGTGGGCACGCCCATGCAGGAAGCAATCGGGCGGTTCTGGGTGACGGCGCGCACAAACAGGCCCAGCCGGGTGCGGCTGATCAGCAGCGCCATGCCCCCCAGCACGGCCAGCGCAAACACGATGATCACCAGCCGGTTGGTCGGCAGCGCCAACCCCGGCAGCAGATTCAGCGAACCCGCCATCCAACCGGGGCTTTCCACCGCCACGTTCTGGGCTCCGAAGAGGCTGCGCACCGCCTGCATCAGGATGAGGCTCAGGCCCCAGGTGGCCAGCAGGGTTTCCAGCGGGCGGCCGTAGAGCCATCGCAGCACCGTGCGCTCCAGCAGGGCGCCCACGGCCGCAGACGCCAGAAACGCCGCAGGTACGGCCACGACGAGGTAGGCGCCGAACCACGTGGGCGGCAGCCATTGGCGGAAGGCCACCTGCACCAGATAGGTGGCATAGGCGCCGATCATCATCAGCTCACCATGAGCCATGTTGATGACGCCCATCAGGCCATAGGTGATGGCCAGCCCCAGCGCCACCAGCAGCAGAATGCTGGCCAGGCTGACCCCGGTGAACAGGGCGCCCAGTCGTTCGCCCCAGGCGAGTGTGGATTCCACCTGGGCCAGCGATTGTCGCAAGGCCGCCTGCACGGCAGGGTCTTGTTCTTCCGCCAGCCGCTGGTTGAGCAGCAGCCGGGTTTCCGGGCTGTGGGATTCGCCCAGCAGCCGCGCTGCTTGCAAGCGCTTGCCGGCATCGCTGCTGGCCGCCAGGGCGGCTGCCTGGGTGAGGGCCAGGGCTTCCTTCACCGCGTCATCCTTTTCCTGCGCCAGCGCATGGGCCAGCAGCGGCGCGCGGGATTCATCCACCCCGGCATCCAGCAGCGCGCGGGCAGCGGCCAGGCGTTCCCTGGCATCGGGGCTGGCGAGCTTCAGGGCGGCCAGGGCGCCGTCCAACTCGCCGCGCAGGCGGTTGTTGAGCAGGACATCCTCCAGCCCCTCCGGCACCGGGGTCACCGATGCGCCGGTGGCTGCATCGGCCAGGCTGTCGCCGTCGGCGATCAACACCCGCGTGCCGGCCAGCTTGAGCCGGTCTTCGCTCAGTGCCCGAAGGACGCTGGCGGTGCGCGTATCCGGCTGGGCCACCAGGGCATTGATGGCGGCGATCCGCTCGTCGGTGTCGCCCTGGGCCAGGGCCAAGGCCTGGGCCTGGGTCAGGGCCAGGACCGGCAGACCGGTGCACATCCCCAGCAGGAGGATGGCGATGACTCTGAACGGCCATGCCGGGACTGAACGCATTGTGGACTCCATGCTCATGAGCTCAGACACCCAGCCCGCCCGGCCGAGCCGGGCTCGGAGCAGGCGGGCCGGGCGCCTCCGGACCTGATTACTTCTTCGCGGGTTCGTCCGGCTTGGACTCGTTGCCTGCGATGTAGGGGCTCCAGGGCTTGGCCTTGACCGGGGCCGGCGTCTTCCACACGACGTTGAACTGGCCGTCCGCACGGATTTCCCCGATGAACACCGACTTGTGCAGGTGGTGGTTCTTCTCATCCATCTTGGATGTGATGCCGGACGGCGCGTTGAAGGTCTGGCCGGCCATGGCGGCGATCACCTTGTTGACATCGGTGCTCTTGGCCTTTTCCACGGCCTGCTTCCACATGTTGATGCCGATGTAGGTGGCCTCCATCGGGTCATTGGTCAGCGGCTTGTCCTTGTGGCCCGGGATGTTGTGCGACTTGGCATAGTCCGACCACTTCTTGATGAAGGCGTCATTGGTCGGGTTCTTGATGGACATGAAGTAGTTCCATGCCGCCAGATGGCCCACCAGCGGCTTGGTATCGACGCCGCGAAGCTCCTCCTCGCCCACCGAGAACGCCACCACCGGCACGTCCTTGGCCTTCAGGCCGGCATTGCCCAGTTCCTTGTAGAAGGGCACGTTGGAGTCGCCGTTGATGGTGGACACCACGGCCGTCTTGCCGCCGGCCGAGAACTTCTTGATGTCGGCCACGATGGTCTGGTAGTCGCTGTGGCCGAACGGGGTGTATTTCTCGTCGATATCGCTGTCCTTCACGCCCTTGCTGTGCAGATAGGCGCGCAGGATCTTGTTGGTGGTGCGGGGGTAGACATAGTCGGTGCCCAGCAGCACCCAGCGCTTGGCGCCACCGCCATCCTTGCTCATCAGGTAGTCCACCGCCGGGATGGCCTGCTGGTTGGGTGCGGCCCCGGTGTAGAACACGTTCTTGCTCAGTTCTTCGCCTTCATATTGCACCGGGTAGAACAGCAGCCCGTTGAGCTCTTCCACCACCGGCAGCACCGACTTGCGCGACACCGAGGTCCAACAGCCAAAGATCACCGCCACTTTGTCCTGCGTGAGCAACTGGCGGGTCTTTTCGGCAAACAGGGGCCAGTTGGAAGCCGGGTCTACCACCACCGGCTCCAGCTTCTTGCCGAGCACACCCCCCTTGGCATTGATCTCGTCGATGGCCATCAGCACGGTGTCCTTGAGCACCGTCTCCGAAATGGCCATGGTGCCCGACAGGCTGTGCAGCACGCCCACCTTGATGGTGTCGGCGGCCAGGGCCGGCAGGGCCGTCAGGCTGAGGCCCGCCAGGGCGCTGGCGGCGGCCAGCAGCTGGATGGCGTGGCGACGGGAAGACGGTGCTCGTGCAGACATGACAGTGCTCCAAGGGGTAGATATGACGTCTGGATGCTAGGGAGCACGGCCCGGACCACCTATACGGCGGATGGCGTACAGCCAGAACCCTGAGCACCATCACCGTCCAAGCCCAGCCGCCCCGAGCGGAGACGGGCTGTAACACCTGCGCAACAGGTCCGGTCCACCCGGTGGCCCGCCGCAGCGTTGAAGCAACAATTCGACATATTGAAATTCCGGAGCATCCATCTTGATGGCACTCTCTTCCATCTCCCGCCCCGCCCACCCGGTCAGCCAGTGGCTGAGCCGCTGGCTGTTGGTGGCCCTGACCCTCCTTACCGCCTCCATGGCGTCCAGCGCCTGGGCTTGGGACGAAGACGACGGTGACTGGCAGATCCTCAATGCCCGCTACGGCACCGCGCAGCACAACATCGATGTCACCGGCCGGCTGAAGGAGCTGGCGCGGTCGGACCGCCGCTTCAAGCTGGCCAATGAGCTGTTCCATCAGGATCCCGCCGTGGGAGACCGCAAGACCCTGCGCATCATTGCCAAGGGGCGCAACGGCGAGGTCCGCAATTTCGACTACCGCGAAGGCGACTGGGTGGATGGCAACCAGTTCACCGGCTGGGGGCGTGGCGACTGGGGCGACCACACCTGGAGCGGCGGCTGGGATGGCGCCCGCCCTGGCCAAGGCGGTGGCAACGACCGTGAAGACGACGGCGACTGGGCGATTCTCCAGGCCCGTTACGGCACGCCGGAGCGCAACATCGACGTCACGGGCCGTCTGAAGGAACTGGCCCGCGCCGATCGCCGATTCAAGCTGGCCAATGAATTGTTCCGTGAAGACCCGGCGGTGGGACGCAAGAAAACCCTGCGCATCACCGCACGGGGCCGCCATGGCGAGATTCGCAATTTCGATTACCGCGAAGGCGACTGGGTGGATGGCAACCAGTTCACCGGCTGGGGCCGTGGCAACTGGGGGGACAGCGCGTGGAACGGCGGCTGGGAAGGCCGGCCCGGTGGTGGCTACCCACCGCAGGAGCAGACGGACAACCGCGTCATCATCAACCGCGCCACCTACGGCGCTGGCAACCGCCAGGCGGACGTGACCACCCGTTTGCGCAACATCAGCCGGGGCGGTGGTGTGAACATCAAGGTGGACAACAGCCTGGTGGATCGCGACCCCGCCATTGGGGACCGCAAGACCCTGCGGGTGTATTTCCAGATCGGCCGCGGTGCCGAGCGGGTGGCGGAAGCGCGAGAGGGTGACTATCTGCGCATCAATCCGTGACGGCTGGGTCTGACGCGCTGGCCTGATGCGCTGGCCTGACGCGCTGGCCTGACGCGCTGGCCCGACGACGTGAGCTCGTGCGCGGCAGAGCCATCCTTTCAGCCCCGGCGGCGATAGCGCCCATAGCGCCCCGGGGCTGAACTTCGTTTGCCACGGCGCAGACTGATGCGGCATGTATACGCCATACGCCACCGCCTCGGCCCCGTCGGCTTTCCATGCCGATGTTCGGATCTCCATGGACGACGATTCCACAGCGGAGAGTTCCGCAGATGCGGGGGCTGCGCGTGCCGGTCCTGCATCCCCGGGGTCGGCCACTGCCCGCCGGGAATTCCAGGACGTCGCCCAATGGGTCGACGCGCAAGCGCGGGTCGCTGACCCGCAGCAGATGCATGTGCTGGCGGATCGGCTGCGGACGCCACACCCGGCGCGCGCCGGGACGGTCTACATCGAGATTGGAGACACCACGCCGCATGACGCTGCAGTGGCGTCCTACCTGGCCACCGGCCATGAAGGGGCACTGCCGTCGGAGTTGCGCGATGGAATTCGTGCCGCCACAGGCGGGTTCCGCCCGGCGTCGGCCGGTGTCAGTGGCCGACTCATGGCGCTGCTGGCGGGTCTGCGCCATGTCGCCACGACCATGGATGCCTACGGCCCTTCCCGAACCGCGCTGAACTTCGGGCATACCACGCTGCGCTCCCTGGGCTCCGTGGGTCTGACCACACTGGCGCGGCAGGCGGTCGGCCGCGCGCTGGACATTGCCATGGCCCAGGGCACGTCGGAGCTGACCCACACGCTGATCGGCGCGGGTGCGATGGCCATGCCGGTGGCAGGGCAGTTGCTGCTGATGTGGCGGGATGAGCGGAACCAGAACGCCACGACCTATTCCCGGCTCACCCGGCTGGTGCTGATGGGACTGTCCATCGCCACCGGCGGGATGGCGCTGGCGACCGGCACACTCACCAACCCCGGCCTGCGCCTGGCGGAAGTGGTGCTCTACCCACTGCTGCGGGATGCCGCGCAGGCGATGTTCCCCATCGTCTCCGACCCCGACAGCGGGCCCACCAAGACCTCATTGGGTGTGGCGGGTGCGTCATATGCAGTGAATCAACTGGCCGTCAGTCGTGCTTTCGTGGCGGCGCCTGATGCAGGGCCGGGCGGCCTGATCCCTTCTGGTCTGCTGGCGCGCAGCGCGGCCAATGCGGCGGGGGAGTCGGTGGACCTGATGTCGCTGCTGGGCGCCAACCATGTGGCGCGGCATGGAGTGTCCACCCAGCCCCGGCTTCGCATCGGTCGGGGTGATCTGCGGGAGGCGGTGAAGACGCAACTCCACTGGGACACCATGATCGCGCGTGGCGGCTTTGTCTCGGCCTTTAACCAGATCTATGACACCTTGCTGGCGGACCACATGCTG
Source organism: Roseateles sp. SL47 (assembly GCF_026625885.1). Lineage (NCBI taxonomy): Bacteria > Pseudomonadati > Pseudomonadota > Betaproteobacteria > Burkholderiales > Sphaerotilaceae > Roseateles > Roseateles sp. SL47. Next base: position 2,620,931 of record NZ_CP113068.1, read on the forward strand.
CCTCGAGCCATGGTGTCGGTCGTGGGGTCGGAGCATGCCCAGGCGGCTGCCGACTGGACCACCGAAGCCATTGCGGCGTTGCTGACGGCGGTGACTTACCCGTTCTGGACGGATGCATTGCATGCGAGGGGCTATGCCGTGACCGACGACGTGGAGGCCCAGCGGGCTGCTGCCCTGGCGGACGGACCGATGGACGGTGACGACTCAGAGACGGAGCTCCGGCCCATCCAATACGCCGGCAATCTGGAGGAACCCGCCGTGGCCAAGGAGCAAAGCCCGGTGGTGTTGCTCAGCGTCTGCCAGGAGACCGGAGAGCTTCGGCGCCACCGATCTCGAGGGGGCCCAACCGGAGAATCGGCCACGAGACCGGATGCGCGGCCAACGATGCGTCAAGGCGCGTAGAAACCCTCGCGGCAGGACCGCGCTGGACCGCGCTGGCTCACCCTGGACCGCGATCACAGCTCCCACTGCGGATGGATCTCCCTGGCGCGGGTCAGTGCCATCGACGCCGCCGCCGTGCGCGTCTCCACCCCCAGCTTGGCATGGATGCGTTCCAGGTGTTTTTTCACCGTGGCCGGGCTCGCGCCCAGGATCTCGCCAATGTCCCGGTTGATCTTGCCTTTCACCACCCAATACAGCACCTCCGCTTCACGCGCCGTCAGATTGAACGACAGGCCCAGGGAGCGGATCACCGCCGCATCGGAGACCTCGCGCATCACGATCAGCCAGTCGCCACCGGGCCCGGGCCCTTCGTCCCCGCCGATGCAGTGATGCAGCCGGAAGCTGAGCCGTCGGGCGCCCAGCTCGGCGGTGAGGCGCGCAGGCTCGGGGGGGGCGGCAGCGCCCGGCTCCTGGCCGCTCATGGCGTCCAGGCAGCGTCGCAACCACTGCAGCACCGGCACCGGGGTGATGGGCGCCACGGTGCCGTAATACAACTGCAGCAGTTCACGCGCCAGCGGCGTCTGCCACAGCAGCCGGCCGCTGCTGGCGCGCACGGCGATGCTGGCATAACCGAAGGCATCCAGCGCCTGCCGGGTCTGGCGCGCCTGCCGCGCTCCCTGCAGATGCACTTGCATGCGGGCCAGCACGGCGCGTGGGTCCAGCGGCTTGGTGACGTAATCGACCCCGCCGGCCTGGAGGGCGGCGACCAGGTGCTCAGTCTCGGTCAGGCCCGTCATGAAGATGATCGGGATGTGCGCCGTGACCGGATTGGCCTTGAGGCGGCGGGCCACCTCGAAGCCGTCCATGCCCGGCATCATGGCGTCCAGCAGCACGATGTCCGGCTGGCCCTGCAGCGCGCGGGTCAGCGCGGCTTCGCCACTGGTGGCCGCCAGCACGGTGTAGCCGTGCTCGTCCAGCGCGTCATGCAGCAGCGAAAGGTTGTCCGGGACATCGTCCACCAACAGCACACGGTCGCCCTGCTGCTGCTCCAGCAGGGCGGCGACGGAAGGGGGCAGGACATTGTTCATCACACGGCAAGGTCATCGGTACGGGCGTCCAGGGCCAGCAGCATGGCCTCGAACTGGAACTGGCGCGCCAGCTCGCGCTGGGCCTCGCAGAACGGACGCCAACGCGGGTCGGCGCTTTCAATGGTGTCGAGCTGCTGCAGCACGCCACGGTAGTAGCCCAGGCCCAGGGCTTCCCGCAGACCGGTCAATTGATCCGGCGGCGGTGTCAGCACGGGCGGTTTGGGTTCTGGTTTGTCCTGCACCGGCGGTGATGCCAGCCAGCGCAGGTGCAGCCGTTCTTCCAGCCAGTCCAGCAGCAATTCATGCCGCACCGGCTTGAGAATGAAGTCTCGTGAGGTGATGCCGGCATCGTTGTCCTGCCCGCGCTCAAAGGCATTGGCGGACACCACGGCAATCGCCTCCAGCGCCGGCATGCGTTGACGCAGGCGGCGGATCGTCTCCCAGCCGTCGATGCCGGGCATGGCCAGGTCCATCAGCACCGCGTCCGGCACCCAGCCGGCGGCCACCAGGTCCAGGGCGTCGTGGCCACTGGAGGCCTCGCGCACGAGGAAACCCCGCGGCTCCAGCAATTGGATCAGCAATTGGCGGTCTTCGGCTTCGTTGTCCACCACCAGCAGCCGTGGCGCGGGGCCATCGATGCGCAGACGCTGCGTCACCGGCCGGCCGGTGCCAGCGGACGCAACGGCAAGTCCGCGCGGCAGTTCACGGTCCGGAATGCGGCCGTGAATCTCGGGAAGGAACAGGCGCACCCGGAAGGTGGAGCCCGTGCCGGGTGTGCTGCTGGCGGTCAGTTCACCGCCCATCAGTTCGGTGAGCATGCGCGCAATGGTCAGCCCCAGTCCGGCGCCCGGTGGGGTGCCGCCGCCGCCGCTGGCGCTTGCACTGCTGCCGCGCGTGAACGGTTCGAAGATGCGGGCCAGCTCGTCCGTGTCCATGCCGGGGCCGGTGTCGCTGATCTCCACCGTCGCCATTTCACGGCTGTGCCGCACCTGCAGCGTGACCGCGCCCACGCGGGTGAACTTGATGGCGTTGCCCAGCAGGTTGATGAGGATCTGGCGCAGCCGTTGCTCATCGGCCCGCACCCAGGCGGGCAGCGTTCCGGAGGTCTCGAAGCGGAAGGCCAGGCCTTTGGCAGCGGCCTGCGGTTCGAACATGTCCACCAACTCGCGCAGCAGGTCACCAAACCGCAGCGGGGCCGGCTCCAGGCTCAGGCGGCCCGCTTCGATGCGGGCAATGTCCAGCGTGCCGTCGATCAGGCGCATCAGGTGCTCGCCACCGCGCTTGATCACCTGCACCGCCTGACGGCGCTGCGGTGCCAGCGACGCATCGGCCGCCATGAGCTGCGCATAACCGAGGATGCTGTTCAGCGGGGTACGCAGTTCATGGCTGATGGCGCTGATGTAACGGCTCTTGGCCTGGTTGGCCGCCTCGGCGGCGGCCTGAGCCCGTTCCGCCTGCAGCCGGGCCGCTTGCAAGGCTTCATCGGTGCGGCGGTGCGAGTCGATTTCCCGCATCAGGGCCTGGGTCTGGCGGTTGGATTCCTCCTGGGCCACTTCCCGGCTTTGATGGGCCAGCACCAGCCACCAGGCCACCGTGCCGGCAACCAGCAGCAGGGCAAAAAATGCCTTGAGCAGGCCGCTGTAGAGGCCCTGCTGCAGGGCCATTGCGGCGCCCCCGTCCACCAGCGGCATCTGCTGCAGTTGCTGGTGGTAGAGCAGCCCGAAGATCGCGGCCAGCACGGGGGTGATCACCATCATCAGCAGCAGATAGTGGCCCAAGCCGGTGTCCAGATACGGCCAACTGCGCCGGGGCAGTACCCGCCGAAGCAGCCGTGACCACTGTTCCGACAGGCGTGCATGCGGCTTGCACAGGTCGCCGCAACGCGCATCCAGGGTGCAGCACAGGGAGCAGATGGCGCCCCGGTACGCCGGGCAGTGGGCCAGGTCCGGGCCTTCGTAGTCGCGCTCGCAGATCACGCAGCGTTGGAGTGTGGTGCTGTCCTTGGACAGTGCGAGATCGGCGGGCGAGGGGGTGCGGGCCAGGTAAAAACGCCCACCCGTGGCCCATGCGATCAGCGGGGCGGTTACCAGCGCGGTGACCATGGCAATCACGGCCGACCAGGCCTGGGCCAGCGACCCCATCACGCCCATGTGGGCCGCCATCGACAGCGCGGACGCCAGCACCATGGCCCCCACGCCGACGGGGTTGATGTCGTAAAGATGCGCGCGCTTGAATTCGATGCCGGGCGGGGAGAGCCCGAGGGGCTTGTTGATGACCAGATCCGCCACCACCGCCATGATCCAGGCAATGGCAATGTTGGCATACAGCCCCAGCACATGGCCCAGCGCATCGAACACATTCATCTCCATCAACATGAAGGCGATGAGCGTGTTGAAGACCACCCAGACGACCCGGCCAGGGTGGCTGTGGGTCAGGCGGGAGAAGAAGTTGCTCCAGGCCAGCGAGCCGGCATAGGCATTGGTGACATTGATCTTGAGCTGGGAGATCACCACGAAGAGCGCCGTGGCCGCCACCGCCCAGCCATAGCGCGGGAACACATATTCGTAGGCCGCGAGATACATCTGGTTGGGGTCCACCGCCCGCTCGGCCGGCACGGCATGGCTGACCGCCAGATAGGCCAGCAGTGCGCCTCCCAGCATCTTCAGCACGCCCAGCACCACCCAGCCTGGCCCTCCCAGCAGCACGGCAGCCCACCAGCGGGTGCGATTGGCAGGCGTCTGGCGTGGCATGAAACGCAGATAGTCGGCCTGCTCGCCCATCTGGGTAATGAGCGCCACCCCCACCGTCAGGGCGGCACCAAACGCGTGCAGATCAAAGGCCGCCGTGCCCGATTGCGACCCGATTTGGTTCGTGATGCCATCAAATGCACCAGGTTGGCGCCAGGCCACCCAGGCGAAGGGGAAGATGAGCAGGACGAGCCAAAGCGGCTGAGTCCAGAGTTGCAGCCGGCTGATGGCGGAGATGCCGTGGGTGACCAGCGGGATCACCACCAGCGCACAGATGAGATAGCCCCACTGCGGTGGGATGTCCAGGGCCAGATCCAGCGCATAGGCCATCACCGCTGCTTCGAGCGCAAAGAAGATGAAGGTGAAGCTGGCGTAGATCAGGGACGTGAGGGTGGACCCGATGTAGCCGAAGCCTGCGCCGCGGGTGAGCAGATCCATGTCCACCCCGTGACGGGCGGCATAGACGCTGATGGGCAGGCCGGCCAGGAAGATGATCAGGCCGGTGGCGAGGATGGCCCAGGCGGCATTGGTCCAGCCGTAGTGCAGCAGCAGCGTGGCGCCCACCGCTTCCAGGATGAGGAACGACGCCGCACCAAAGGCCGTGTTGGCCACGCGCAGTGGCGTCCAGCGCCGGAAGCGCTGCGGCGTGTAGCGCAGGGCATAGTCTTCCAGCGTTTCATGGGCCACCCAGGCGTTGTAGTCCCTCCGCAGCTTGATGATGTGCTGCGGGGCGGGGGAGGACGTGGCGGAGGAGTCCATGGCGAGATGTACATGGAATGCAGGTTCCGTGCCGAGATCGCGCGGCGAGGGGAGGTTCACCCATGCACCGGCATGGGGCTTGCTAGAAGATCCCTCAGCGAATCGACACCCCCAGGGTGACCTCCATGGAATTGACCCCCAGAGAAAAAGACAAGCTGCTGATCTTCACCGCCGCGCTGCTGGCGGAGCGCCGCAAGGCGAAGGGACTGAAGCTGAACTATCCGGAAGCGGTGGCCTACATCAGCGCCGCCGTGATGGAAGGCGCCCGTGAGGGCAAGACCGTCGCCCAGATGATGAAGGCCGGCCGGGAACTGCTCACCCGGGACGATGTGATGGAGGGGGTTCCGGAAATGATCCCCGACATCCAGGTGGAGGCCACCTTCCCTGACGGGACCAAGCTGGTGACCGTGCATCAGCCGATCGCCTGAACGTTTCATCCTGAGGACCTGCTCGTATGTTGAAGCTCTCTCCCGCGCGCGTCGGCGCTGCCCTGGTGACCGTGGCGGCCCTGGCGCCTTCGCTGGTGCTGGCCCATGCCGGCGAAGGCCTGCCGCATGACCATGGCTGGTCCACCGGCTTCCTGCATCCCTTCACCGGGCTCGACCATCTGGCGGCGATGCTGGCGGTCGGCCTCTGGAGCGCCATGACGCAGCAGGGGCGGCGCATGCTCGCCGCGCCGCTGGCCTTCGCCGCCTGGCTGCTGCTGGGCGCGCTGATGGGCGTGGCGCTCACCTCCATCGGCCAGAGCGTGCCGGGGGTGGAGCCGATGGTGGCGGTCTCGGTGCTCGTGCTGGGCCTGGTGGCGGCGGCCCGCTGGCAACTGGGCGCTTCGGCTTCCGCTGCGCTGGTGGGGGCCTTTGCGGTGTTCCATGGCCTGGCTCACGGCAGTGAATTGCAAGGCGGCCAGGCGCTGGCCGGCATGGTGGCGGCCACGCTGGTGCTGCATGCGATGGGCATGGTGCTGGGGCTGCGCTTGCGGTCCCTGGCGCCCCTGTGGTCGCGCATGGCCGGCCTCTCGGTCGCCCTGCTGGGGCTGGGCCTGCTGACCCGCATGGTGTGGGCATGATTCCCGGCGAACTGCTGACGGATGACGGCGAGCTGCCGCTCAACCCGGGCCGTGCCACCCGCACGGTGACCGTGGTGAATGGCGCGGATCGGCCCATCCAGGTGGGCTCCCACTATCACTTTGCCGAGACCAATGCGTCGCTGAAGTTCGACCGCGAGGCAGCGCGAGGCATGCGGCTGAACATTGCCTCCGGCACGGCGGTGCGGTTCGAGCCGGGCCAGCAACGCACCGTGGAATTGGTGGAGATCGGCGGTGCCCGCGAGATCTGGGGTTTTCGCGGTTTGATTCAAGGACAGCTCTGATGGCAACCATCGGCAAACGTGCCTATGCAGAAATGTTTGGTCCGACGGTGGGTGACCGCCTGCGTCTGGCCGACACGGCCCTGGTCATCGAGGTGGAGCAGGACCTGACCCTGCGCGCGGGCGGCTATGGTGAGGAGGTGAAGTTCGGCGGTGGCAAGACCATCCGGGACGGCATGGCCCAATCGCAGCGCACGCGGGCGCAGGGGGCGGTGGACACGGTGCTCACCAATGCCGTCATCCTGGACCACTGGGGCATCATCAAGGCCGACATCGGGCTGAAGGACCACCGCATCGTGGCCATCGGCAAGGCTGGCAATCCGGACACGCAGCCGGGTGTGGACATCATCATCGGGCCCGGGACGGAAGTGATTGCCTGCGAGGGCAACATCGTCACCGCAGGCGGCATCGATTCCCACATCCATTTCATCTGCCCGCAGCAGATCGAGGAGGCCCTGGCCAGCGGTGTCACCACCATGCTGGGCGGCGGCACCGGGCCGGCCACCGGGACATTTGCCACCACCTGCACACCGGGTCCATGGCACCTCGAGCGGATGTTGCAAGCGGCCGATGCATTCCCGATGAACCTGGGTTTCCTGGGCAAGGGCAATGCGAGCCGGCCCGAAGGGCTGACCGAGCAGATCGACGCGGGTGCCATCGGGCTGAAGCTGCATGAGGACTGGGGCACCACGCCTGCCGCCATCAGCAACTGCCTGGACGTGGCGGAGGTCACCGACACGCAGGTGGCGATCCATACCGACACCTTGAATGAAAGCGGTTTTGTGGAAGACACGGTGGCTGCCTTCAAGGGCCGCACCATCCACACCTTTCACACCGAAGGTGCGGGCGGTGGCCATGCGCCCGACATCCTGAAGGTGGTGGGCGAAGCCAATGTGCTGCCCAGCTCCACCAATCCGACGCGGCCCTACACCATCAACACGCTGGACGAGCATGTGGACATGCTGATGGTGTGCCACCACCTGGACCCGGCGATTGCGGAGGACCTGGCCTTTGCTGAGAGCCGCATCCGCAAGGAGACGATTGCGGCGGAAGACATCCTGCATGACCTCGGGGCCATCAGCATGTTCAGCTCGGACTCTCAGGCCATGGGCCGGGTGGGGGAGGTGATCCTGCGATGCTGGCAGACGGCGCACAAGATGAAGCTGCAGCGCGGGGCGCTGCCGGGAGATTCGGCGCGTCACGACAACGCGCGGGTGAAGCGCTATGTGGCCAAGCTGGCCATCAATCCGGCGATTGCGCATGGCATCAGCCATGAGGTGGGCAGCATCGAGGTGGGCAAGTGGGCTGACCTGGTGATCTGGAAGCCGGCCTTCTTCGGTGTGAAACCCTCATTGATCCTGAAGGGGGGCGTGATCGCGATGGCGGCAATGGGGGACCCGAATGCCTCGATTCCCACGCCGCAGCCGGTGCATTACCGGCCGATGTTTGGCAGCTTCGGCGGGTCGCTGACCCGCGCGTCGCTGAGTTTCGTCTCTCAATCGGCGCTGGCCGCAGGCATGCCGCAGCGATATGGCCTGGCAAAGACGGCGGTTGCGGTGAAGGGCATCCGCGGCGTGGGCAAGAAGGACATGATCCTGAATGACTATGCCCCGCGCATGGAGGTGGACCCTCAGACCTACGCGGTGCGCGCGGACGGCCTGCTGTTGCACTGCGAACCGGCGACGGTGTTGCCGATGGCGCAGAAGTACTTTCTGTTCTGAGGGATGGTGGCGACGGGTGGGGGGCGGCGTCGGCGACTGATTTGAATTTTTTCCTTCAGCGATCAGGTCGCACAGGGGGATGTTCTTGAACTTCCCATTCACCGACATCAGATGCTGATGGGGCCACGCCCCGTTGGGGTTGTGGGCAAGCTTGTTGTTCGTCATTCTCCTCAAGAGCTCGACAATGATTTTGAAGGCGTTGGTGACCCCGTTGTTGAGGGGGCGCTGACAAGCGCTGAAGAGCGCTGTCGGTTTCCGGGAGAATCGATCCAACGGGAGATGCGAGGTGCATCGCCGAGCCGGTCGGGCACCTGCTTGCTTGACACAAGCGGCTGGGTCAGCCCGTCGCTTTTTATAGGCCTTCAGATGATTCAAGTTTCGAAACTCCTGGCTCGCGGCCAGGGCCTCGCCTCGGTGTTGCTCAAGCGCGCGGCATCTGTGACCCTGGACTGGGACACGCGGCAGAAAAGTCGGTTCCAGGCCACCGATAGCCAGGGCCGCACCTTGGGTGTCTTCCTGCCCCGTGGCACCGCCGTGCGTGGCGGCGATGTACTGGTGGCCGAGGACGGATCGCTGGTGCGGGTGGTGGCCGCCCCGCAGGCGCTGCTGCGCATCACGGCATGCCCGTCCCATGGCTCTCCGTTTGATCTCATCCGCGCTGCCTACCACCTGGGCAACCGCCATGTGCAGATCGAACTGCAACCCGACCATCTCAAGATCGAACCCGACCATGTGCTGGCGGACATGCTTCGTGCCATGCATCTGATCGTGCAGGCTGTGAATGAAGCCTTCGAGCCGGAAAACGGCGCCTATGCGGCGGGCGGGCATGGGCACGCGCACGGCCACCACGGCCACCACGACCACGACCACGGGCATGGGCATGGGCATGGGCACGATCATGCGCATGCCCCCGCTGCGGCCCCGACGCAGGCAGGGTCTTCCAGCCCCTCGGCTGGGCGAAAGACCATTGCGATCCAGGCGGCTCCGTCACCGCATGTGCATGGCCCGGGTTGTGGACACGACCATGGTCACGACCACGAAGATGCTCACAACCACGGGCATGACAATGGAAATGACCACGGGCACGATCATGACCACGGACATGACCACGGACATGACCACGGACATGACCACGGACATGACCACGGACATGACCACAGGCACTGACAGCATCTCCCCGCTGTTGCGTCTGATCTGGCTGGCCTCGCCCGCGCTGCCCATCGGCGCGTTCTCGTATTCCGAAGCGCTGGAAGCGGCCGTTGAGCATGGTCACGTGCATGACGACAGCAGCGCTGCGCACTGGCTGTCCCACCAGCTCAGTCTGCTGGCCCGGGGCGACCTCGCCGCCATGGCCCAGGCCCTCCCGGCCTGGCGTCGCTGCGATGAAGCGACCTTGAGGACCGTCGCCCACTGGCTGCAACAGACCCGCGACAGTGCCGAAGCCCGCTTGCAGAGCGAGCAGATGGGCCAGTCGCTCCTGGTGTGGCTGCGTCCGCAAGGCATGGCGTCCGCCGATCAACTGGCCCTGCTGGACCGCCTGGCCCCGCCGCACTATGCGCTGGTGATGGCCCTGGCACTCTCCACCATCGACGTGCCCCTGGCGCAGGCCTTGCAAGCGCAAGCCTTCGGATGGGCCGAAAACCAGGTCCAGGCCGCGCTCAAGGCAGTGCCCCTGGGCCAGACCGCCGGCCAGCGGGTGCTCACCCGCCTGGCCGCAGAGATTCCCCAGGCCGTGGCCACCGCCATGGCCACGCCGCCCGAGCAGCGGCAACTGTTCTCGCCGATGTTGTCCATCCTCGCGGCGCGCCACGAAACCCAATATTCCCGACTGTTCCGATCATGAGCAACGCCCTGCATCACATCCCCGGCCGTACCAAGCGGCTGCCCCCCTTGCGTGTTGGCATTGGCGGCCCCGTGGGCTCCGGCAAGACCACGCTGCTGGAGATGCTCTGCAAGGCCATGCGTGAGCGCTGGGACCTGGTGGCCATCACCAACGACATCTACACCAAGGAAGACCAGCGGCTGCTGACCATCAGCGGCGCGCTGCCGCCGGAACGCATCCTGGGCGTGGAAACCGGCGGCTGCCCGCACACGGCCATCCGGGAGGACGCGTCGATCAACCTCGAAGCCATCGACCGCATGCTGGTGCAGTTCCCCGATGCCGACGTGGTGTTCATCGAATCCGGTGGTGACAACCTTGCCGCCACCTTCAGCCCGGAACTGAGCGACTTGACGATCTACGTCATCGACGTGGCCGCCGGTGAGAAGATCCCTCGCAAGGGCGGGCCTGGCATCACCAAGAGCGACCTGTTTGTCATCAACAAGACCGATCTGGCGCCGCATGTGGGCGCCAACCTGGCGGTGATGGAGGCGGACACGCGCCGCATGCGCCCCAGCCGGCCGTTTGTGATGACCAACCTGAAGACCCTGTCGGGCCTGGACGAGGTGGTCCGGTTCATCGAGGACAAGGGCATGTTGGGAACCTGAGGTGCCGACGCCCTTCGGCGCAGACCTTGACGGTCGGCCCTTGTCTCTCGACCTTGTGCCCGGACCTTGGGCCCGGATCTTGGGCCCGGACCTTGGGCCCGGATCTTGTGCCTGGACCCGGACCTGGTGAGTCTGCGCCGGTGGCCGCCACACCCGTGACACACCGGGTGTGGCGGCGCGACCCAGACGGTCTCAGTCCGCAGCGGCGCCAGCGGTACCTGATGCACCAACTGCACCAGTTGCACCAGTGGCAACGGCCGCATCGGTCGCGCCAGCCCCACCGGTCGCGCCAGCCGCAGTGCGTGATCGCCGGGCCTTCCACACGAAGGCCAACAATTGCCACACCACAAACACCGCCATCAGCCCGAGCAGCGTGGCGCTGATCGGCCGTTGCACAAACACATCGAACTTGCCCCGGCTGATCAGCATCGCGCGGCGGAAGTTCTCTTCCAGCATCGGTCCGAGGATGAAGCCCAGCATCAGCGGGGAGGGGTCCATGTCCAGCCGCATGAACACATAACCGCACAGCCCGAACAAGGCGGTGACGAAGATGTCGTCCAGGTTGTTGTTGACGCTGTAGGTGCCGATGCAGCAGAAGAACAGAATGGACGGGAACAGCACGTTGTACGGGATCTTGAACACCGACAACCAATACCGCACCAACGGCACATTCAGCACCAGCAGGAACACGTTGCCGATCCACATGCTGGCCACCAGCCCCCAGAACAGATCGGGATGGCCGCCAATCATGTTGGGGCCGGGCTGAATGCCCTTGATGATGAACGCCCCCATCATCAGCGCCATCACCGGGTTCTCGGGAATGCCGATGCTCATCAGCGGGATGAAGCTGGTGCGCGAGGCGGCTTCGTCCGCCGCCGCCTGGCCGGCCACACCCTCGATGACACCGGTGCCGATCTCATGCCGGTACTTGCTGACCTTCTTGTCCAGCGCATAGGCGGCGAACTGCGCGATCACCGGGCCACCGCCGGGCAGGATGCCCAGGAAGGAGCCCACGGCGCTGCCGCGCAGGGCGCTGGGCAGAATGCGTTTGAACTCCGGCCAGGTGGGCATCAGGTGGATCTTGCCGTTGAACGGCGTGCGCTCGTTTCGGGCATCCAGGTTCTTCGCGATTTCGGCAATGCCGAAGCAGCCCAGTGCCACACTCACCAGGCCCACCCCTTCCGCCAAGAACGGCTGGTCAAAGGTGAAGCGCTCCACGCCGCTGTTCACGTCGGTACCGATCTGGCCAAACAGCACGCCGATGAGGCACATGGCCAGCCCGTTGAGCAGGTGGCCGGTGGTGACGAAGCTGACGCACAGAAAGCCCAGCAACATCAGCGAGCAATAGTCCGCCGGGCCGAAGAGAAAGGCCACCTCGCCCAGGCTGGGCGCCAGCCAGGCCAGCACCACGATGGCCACCGTCCCACCGATGAAGCTGGAGACGCCTGCGGTGAACAGGGCCAGGCCGGTCTGGCCCTTGAGGTTCATCTGATAGCCGTCGATGCAGGCCACGATGCTGCTGGCATGCGGGATCTTCATCGTGATGGCGCTGACGCTGTCCCCATACTGGGCGCCGTAATAGATGCCGGCCAGCATGATGAGTGCGCCGGTGGTGGGGATGGAATAGGTGAGCGGCAGCAGCAGGCTGATGGTGGCCAGCGGGCCGAGGCCGGGCAGCAGCCCCACCAGCGTACCCACCATGCATCCGATGGCGCAGTACATCAGGTTCTGCAGCGTGAGGGCGTGGCTGAAACCGAACGCCAGGTTGTGCAGGACGTCCATCTCAGAGCAGCGGCAGGTTGAGGCCCAGCAGCTTCTGGAAGCCAAAGGCGATGGCCAGCAGGCCGGCGGAAATCTGGAGGTTGCGCAGCCAACTGTAGTGGCGGCCAGCGGCGGTGGCGATGAACACCATCACCACGATGCCGGCCGACATGTTCACCAGCTTGGACACCAGCGCAAATGCACAGAGGCTGGCCAGGATGAGCCCGATGTTGCCGACCTGGACCTGGAGCGGCTCGGCAGGCGTCAGCAGGGCTCGAACCATGGTGGCGAGCGCCACCAGCATCAGCAGGGCGCTGATCACCAGCGGAAAGAGGCCTGGCCCGGCGTGGTCCAGGCGGCCCACCGTATAGCGCAGGGACCCCAGCCCGAAACCCAATGCCACCGCTGCGAGGAACACGCCTCGCGCGAGAGGTCTACTGATCATTGTCTCCACCAATCTGTCTAACTTGCCGGATGGCCAGGGCATGGTGGAAGGGCCGTGCTGCGCCTGCCACCGGGCTTGTACGGACGAGACAGGGTTCTGCAAGCTTGCTGAAGGCTTGGGGAAGGGTTGGTGCAAGCTTCACAACAGCGCGCGGCTCATTGGGCGGGTGTCGCCCAATGAGCCGCATGGGGCTGCGCTTGGCGCGTCAGCCGTTGAGTCGCGACGACATCGGCGCCGGAGGCACCAGTTGCCGGAAGGCGATGGGCTGCACCGCGAGGGCGGGCTGGGCCAACCGCACCGACGCTGGCGCTTGCTCCGCCATCAGCATCTGATGCGCGAAGCTGCGGGCCATGGCGTGCATGCGGTAGCTGGGCTGGTCGCCCACGCGGGGAAACAGCCAGCTTTTGTTCACCAGGCTGTGGACGACCGCCAGCACCTCCTGCCGTTCCATCATGTCGGGTGCGATGAAGCTGACGATGTCGCCGAGCGGAATCGGCCCCCGCACCACCGACAGCCAGCGCAGCAGCCGGCGCTCCGGCTCGCTCAGCAGGTCGTAGCCCCAACGCAGCAGCGCCTGGAGGTTCTGGTGGCGCGAGATGGCATTCCGGTGGGCGCCGCACAACAGCAGGAAACGGTCGTCCAGGCTGGCGGCCAGGCCCTTCAGGCCGAAGGTGCGCACCATGGCCGCTGCGTGCTCGATGGCCAGCGGCACGCCGTCCAGCCCATGGCAGATGTGGGCGATCCACAGCGCATCGGCATCGGTTGGGGCAAAGCCTTGGTCAGCGGCCTGCGCACGCTGCACGAACAGTTGGACCGCCGGATAGTGCAAGGCGTCCGCCAGCGACGGCACGCTGGCGCCCGGCATCGGCAGGCAGGGCAGCAGGTAGACCTGCTCGCCCATCGCCCGCAAGGGTTCACGGCTGGTCAGCAGGAGGTGCAGCCCTGGAGTGGGGGCCAGCAAGCTCTCCACCAGCGACACCACACCCTTCACCACATGTTCACAGTTGTCCAGGATCAGCAGGCGGCGTTCACCGGCATGAGTGGCCGCCAGCCGCTTGTGCAGCCGCTCGAACAGACCTTCAATGCTGCGGTCCACGCCTACCGCGCGCGCGACGGCAAAGGCCACATCCAGCGGGCTGGCATGTGGCGCCAGCGCCGCCAGATCCACAAACCAGAGCCCCTCGAGATGACGGTGCCCCACCTTGCGCGCCACTGCCACCGCCACGCTGGTCTTGCCGATGCCGCCCGGCCCGACCAGTGTGACAAAGCCATAACGAGCCAATTGGCGGTCCAGGGCTTCCAGCGTGTCGTCGCGGCCGAGCAAGGGGCCGCAGGGGCGAGGCAAGTGCTGTAAGCCCGGAGGCATCGGCGCATGGAGGTCCGCCTCGTGCTCGGAGGACATCGCCGTCGGCGTGCGCGCGGGCGACACGAGCGCCGGCGGGCCGGCAGGCACGGGGCGCGGGTCCGCAAGCTCGTCCAAGGGTGCGGGCGCCGTTGGTAGCTCTTCCAGCGGTGGAGGGGCCACCTGCACAGCCGGGGCCACGAAGCTATAGCCGCGACCCGCAATATTGGCGATGTAGCGGACCCCGCCGTCGCTGGCGCCCAGGGCCTTGCGCAGCGCCGCCATGTGGACCCGGAGCGTGTTGTCCTCCACCACTTCCTGTGGCCAGACTTGCGCCATCAGTTCCTGCTTGCTGACCACCGCACCGGCGCGGCGCACCAACACCAACAGCAGGTCCAAAGCGCGTGCGCCCAGCTTCACCTGCCGCGTGCCCTCAAAGAGCTGGCGGCGTGAAGCCAGAAGCAGGAATGGGCCGAAGCGATGGCAGCTCATGGCGAACAAGGGGGAGGGGGCACCGGGTGGGGGAAGCGACGGTCGCCATCGTCCGGGTTAACGATTGACAAGTCACTTCCCCGATCGAGGGTGCTCAACAAGCCGCGGCGGCGGCATCACCCGAACTTTGTCGCTGCGGAGCGGGACAGAGGTCGATCGATCAATCACCCTGTTACAGAGAAGGACACCCTCATGGTCCCGTTACCGTTCCATGGTTCGGCCGCTGGGGGGAGCACCGGGTCGGCCAACACGCTTGCGGTGCATGGGCCCGGTGAAGCCCCGGAGGCCTCCAGTGGCCGCGACGGCGCTCCTGCAGCCAGCCTCGATGAGCTCGCCACCCAGCGGGAGCGGGGGGATCTCATTCAAAGCCTGACCTCCCGCAGCGCGGCGGTGCTCACTGTGTCGGGGAGCGAAGGCCTGGTGGCCGTTCTCGCAGCGGCATGCCCAGCGCTGCCCAGTTGGCCTCCAGGCCTGCTGCTGAGCTGGTTTCAGCATGGCCGCCACAGCGCCCGTCCGTCATCGGCCCCGGCCACCCATTTGGTGGTGGGTCTGGAGGAACGCGACGGCGTGAAGGGCCACTTCACGGACATCGTCTCGGGCACGCTGGGGGACCGCCTTCCCGCCCATAGCCCCTTCCATCGACATGTCCCGGCGAGCGGCGACGATGTCTTTCAGGTGATTGCGGCGGCGCTGCTGGAGTACCAAAGGCACCAAAGTCATGGGGGCACCCGCCCTCAACAAAAGTCCAGCCACCAGCTCTCGATGGCCGTGGACCTGCGCACGGAACTGGCGGAGTGGCTGCGCACGCCGGAAGGGGGGCGTTTCCCGCTGCGGTCGGCGCAGTGTCGGCCGCTGACCTGCGGCGCCAGCGGGACATCTGGCACTGCCCGGTTCGGCCCCCCTGACCCCGTGTCCAGCGATGGCAACGCCGCTGCGCCCGCCCGGCTGGTGCCGGTATCCGTTCAACCGTCACGGCCCAGCGGCGAGCCGCTGACCGTGGACGAGGCGGCCAATCTGCTGAGGGCGGGCGGGTGGACGGACGCCTTTGAATACCTGATACCGGCGTTGCTGGTCAGGCTTCCCAAACAGCATGCACTGAGGCTGCCGTCGTTGGTGGTGGAGGATGATCGAGCAAGAACCGTCCACACGGATGGGGGTGTCTACCGAAACTCGCCTGCCGTCCAGGTGCTGGAGGGGGGACGATGCCGGTTCCGTCCCTACACTGCAGCGCCCTTTTCAGGCACCTGGACAGGGCCCGACGCCTTCCTGAGAGCCGCCTTCAACGGCGAAGAAGGAGTAATGGCATCGACCACCGCGCTGAGAAGGGAACTGGCCGCCATCCTGCAGCTCAATCCGGAGTTCACGCGTCTGCAGCTTCTGTTGCATGCCAAGCGGCTCCCCTTTGACCACGTCGTGTTGTCTAACATCTGCATGATGGCCAATCGCCTTCAACTGGAGGGGCAGCAACTCTTAAACACCACATCACCGCAGCGCGACGTCACCGGCGAGGACCTGCGCCGGTGGATTGTGTCGGATTGGTGGGATGGTGACGATCGGGATCGTCATATCCTGGACGAGGGCGTCAGCCTGTTGCACGCGAAGATGCTGACGACGTCGCTCGGCCTCTCCAAGGCTGGCAAGTTGTTAGCGTACGGGACCACCTACAACGCCCTGGAAGCCCCCAGCGTCAACCGCGCAGTCAGAGGGGCGCGCCTGTCCCGCATGATTCTTCAAGATCTCCCCCGGATGATGTATGTCCATGGCTCCCTGCAGAAGTTCTGTCTCAGTGCCGGGAAGGACCATCGATCGGTCTCTTCGGGGGTGCCAGAGGAAGTGATGGCAGATAGTCTGGCCTTCGCAGATGCGGCCCATCAGGCAGACAGCCTTCTGGTCCCTCTCCCTGGCCAAGCCGTTAGCGGTCGGTCAGGACCTCAGCCCTAGTGCGAGGCATCCGGGGCCAAGGCCCCTCGTAGACATGCCGGGCCGACACCCGGAGCGTCATGCGCGTGCCTGAGTGGGCACGGCTTTCAAAGCGCAGCCGCGCGCCCAGCTGGTGCGCGCGATCTCGAATGCGTGCGAGGCCGCCGGTGCCTACGCCACCCAGCCGGCCCTGCGCGAGTTCTGCCGTGCGCATGCCGATGCCGTCATCGATCACTTCCAGCCGAAGTCCCCACCAACGATAGAGCAGCAGCATGCGGATGTTGCGGGCCTTGGCATGGGTGAAGGCATTGCTCAAGGCCTCCTGGCCGAGGACCTGGAGATGTTGCTGCGCGCTGGATCGCAGTACACGGGGGGTGCCTTCCACCTCCATCAGGAAACGACGTGCATGGGCGGCCGCGAGACGTTCGCCGAAATGGGACAACGCCAGGGCCAGATCCTGTTGCTGGGGCAGCGCGACCTCCCGCAACTGGCTCACCTGTTCCCGCCCCAGCAGAATCAATTGGTCCGCGCGGTCCAGAGCCGTGTTCATGAGGCCCCGGTTGGGGTCCGTTTCAGACATGCGGTTGGCCACCTTCTGGAAGTGAAGGGTGAGCCCGTGAAGCCCTTGCAGCAGGGTGTCGTTCACCTGCTGCGCGATGCGCTCGCGCTCATCCATGCGGATGCGCAGCAGTTCATGGGCACGGCGTGCGATGACGCGCAAACGCCAGCGGAGGGCGGTGGCCAGCAAGGCCATGGCGGTCAGCACGGTCAGTGCCTTGAACCAGAGTGTCTGGGTGAGCGTGGGCAGGAGTACCACCTGCAGCGTCGCAGGGGCCTGGGCGGGGCCCGGCTGTCCATTGGCCAGCATGGCGCGCACCTGCAACCGGTGGCGGCCCGGGGGAAGATGGCTGTAGGAGAGTTCTCGCTGCGAGCCCAGCGGCCGCCAGTCCTGGTCGACGCCGTCCAGCCGCGCCTCGAACCGCACCCGCTCCGGGGCGCCCAGTTCCAGTGCCGTGAACCGCACCGTCACTGTCTGTGTACCCGGGGGCAGGCGCAGGTTGTCCTGATAGGCCTGCCAGTGTTGGTCAGCGGCCACCGCCAGCCACTGCACTGCCGGCCCCACTTGCGGCGGGGGGAGGTGGTCGAGGTCCAGCGAGGCGATGCCTTCCAGGCCGGCGAACCAGAGTCGGCCCATTCCGCTGCCGACCACACTGGACTGCGGGCCCAGCGCGGTAGCGCCCGCCGGATAACCGTCGCTGACATCAAACAGCTGAAGTTGCAGCACGGCCTGCGGGTCCTCTTGCAGGCGCCTCAGTTCCTGACGGCTGATCAGCACCGCACCACGCACGCCATTCAGCCACAGGTCTCCGGCAGCGGTCTCTGTCGCCCCTGTCACCCCGCGCAGGGCCTCCGGCTGCGTCGATCTCGGGGTGTGGAAGCGCCCCTGCACCAGCAGCTGCAGGCCCCGCTCCCCGCTCACCACCACATGGCGTCCGCTCAGGAGAAACGTGATCGCGCCCACCGCGAGCCCCTGGGTGGTGTCGTAGAGGCGGCTGCCCTGCGCATCGGTGCGCAGGACCCGATTGTTGGTGTAGCCGGTCCAGACGGCCTTGTCGCCTTCCAGCGCAAAGGTCGATGGCCGCTGGGCCTCCAGACCTGGGAAGGGCAGGGGTTGCCACGCACCGTCCCGCCACAACTTCAGCCCCGTTGAAGGAAACAGCGCCCAGAGGCCGTGACGGTTGCTGTTCAACTGACGGCATTGCGCTTGCACCTCAGCGCCGACAGGCGTGGGCAGTCGGCCGGCTCGGCTGCGGTCCTCCGATGCCGGCAACTGCCATAGGCCGCTGTTGCTGCCCACCCATTCCCGGCCGGCGGCATCCCGGTGCAAGGCACGGATGCGGTCGTGCTCCTTCGGCCATGACAGGCGGCGAAACCCTTCCACTGCGTCCCAGCGCCACAGCATGCTGCCGTGGGTGGCGTCCACGGCGGACAGCAGCAAGCGCTGCTGCAGTCCACCCGCCGGACCGATGACACGATAGGGCTGGAGCAGGTAGTTGGTGGCAGCGCTCGACGGGCTGTAGCGGGCCAGCAGCGTATCGCGAAATCGATCCAGCCCGGTCTGGGTCGCGACCCACAGGTTGCCGTCGTGGTCTTCCAGGATGGTCATGCCGATGTCGCTGGTAAGCCCGTCCTGGCGGGTGAAGGCTTCGTCCACCGGGGGGAGTACTGCCGTTTTCCCCCCGTCGGACCAGCCTGGGGGCAAGTGGCTGCGGCACAGGCCAGCCGGGCAGTAGGCGCTCCAGAGATTGTTCTGGTGGTCGATCCAGATGGCGGAAGAGTCCCGCTGGGGCACAGGCTGGCTCTCTGGCAGGCCGCTCTCCGGCAGCGGATGGAGGCGGTCGCGTGTGATCACCCAGCTTCGTCCACCCGACACGCGAATGGCTCGTCCGGCTGGCACCCCACGCAGCATGTCGACGAATTGTTGCCGGGCCGGGTCCAGCCGCCACCAGCGGTCATTGGCGGCGACCCACAGATCGCCATGGCGATCCGTGTGCAGCCCCTGGACGGGTGTCGGAGGGGCTTCCGCACGGGCGGCAGGATGTTGCCAGCCCTGGCCGTTGAATTCCAGCAGTTGACCGGCCACCACCGCCCAGGCGCGTCCCCCGGCCAGCGCTGCCAGCTTGGCGGTTTGCAGCGTGGGCAAGTCAGCCGGTAAATCGAAGGTGGTGAGTCCGCCCTGGCGATCCACGCGCGCGACGCCGCCATCCAGCAAGCCCACCCAGAGCTCGCCCTCTGGCCCGGCCGCCAGGGTGCTGACGGACCGGGTGCCGAACTCCGGATCTTGCGGCGGGGCGTAACGCTCAAAACGAACGCCGTCAAACCGGTACAGCCCGGAGGTGCTCCCGAGCCAAAGCCAGCCGTCCGTCGTCTGGCTGATCTTGCGAATGCCGGTCGGGGCGCCGTCCCGGGCCGTCCAACGGCTGTGGTGCAGTTGCCAGAGGCTGCGCTGAGCGTCCAACGCGAAGGCGGTGCCGGGCGCCAGCAGCAGCCAGGCCACGAGCCAGAACCAGGCCGTTGGGTGGAAAGGGGCACTCAAGGCGGCGACCTGTGGGTGGGAGGCAATGCTCGCGGTGGGGTGGTCTTACATCTTCCCCGCCCGGGTTTGGGGCGTCACTTCCCCATTCGAGGCATATGCGAAGCGCCCTGGTGAATGCGGGCAACCGCTCCCGTTGAACGGACCGCACCCATTGAGCGGTCGGGGGAGTGGTGGTTGATTAGCAAATATGTGGGTGTCTACATGAAACATGCCGGCAGTGGTGCTGGCGCTCGCCCTTGGATTCGTCCGTGATCTGAGGTCCCGCACGGACCGGCCCGTCCGGGGGCTGCTCACCGGCCTGAGCCCGGCGCCGTAACCGTCTTCAAATGAGGGGCGGTTCGGTCCGGTCCCAGGCCGGATTTGTGAGGGCGAAGATCTTGTGATCTCGCCAGGCGCCCGCGATGAACAGATAGTCGCGGCACAGCCCTTCTTCCCTGAACCCCATGCGCTCCATCACGCGGAGGCTGGGGGCGTTGTCCGGGCGCACCGCCACTTGAATGCGGTGGAGCCAGACGCGAGGGCTGAACAGTTCATCCAGCAGGCAGTGCAAGGCTTCCTGCATGTAGCCCTGGCCCTGTTGGGCCGCATCCAGGCTGTAGCCCAGCCAGGCGTTCTGGGCGACGCCACGAGCGACTTGGGAGACCTGGCATTGGCCGATGACCTCGGTCGGTTCGCCGTGGCGGGTGAGCCAATAGCGCCACATCTGCCCATGCGCGAAGGCGGAAACTTCTGCATTCATGCGGGCTTCGGTCGCCACCGGCTCCAGAAAATCAGCCGACCGTGGCGGCTCCCAGGGCGCCAGATGAGCCAGGTTGCGCTGATGGAAATCGCAGATTGCCGGGGCCAGTAGCGGGTGGGAGGCTTCCAGTTGCAGTCGCTCCGACTGAAGCAGGCTGGCGGGATTGCGCGGGGCGACGGGGGTGTTCATGAGACGGGGATGTTGGCCGGTCGTACAGGCAAGAATCCAGGATTGTCGCCGTTGTGGATACAGCCTCACGCGGCCGGCGCCCGGGCCCGGTGTTCGCCTGCCTAAGCGGTCCAGCCCACATTGCACCGCCCCTTCTTCCAGCGTCAGCACCGCCGTGCAGACCCTGGCAGCGCTACATTGACCGCACACCACGGCCGCCATCAACGACCGGGACGCAGAAGCAGGAGACCTAGCGATGCTGGCCCGAAGTGATCGATTTTGGAGGCGACCGTCTGGCGCTGTGATGGAAACCGTGATGGACTCAGGGATAGCCCCCGTGATGCACCTGCCGACGACGCTGATCAAGCTGATCAAGCTGATGGTGGCGCTGCTGCTGGTCACGGCCGCGCTCGGAGTCCCCTCGGCGCAGGCCGTCACCACAACGCTGGTGGGCAAGGGCAGCAACCGCTGCCTGGATGTGCAGGGGGGCGCCACGGCGGCGCCTGGCGCGCCGATGATCATCTATGACTGCCACGGCGGTTCCAACCAGGCGTTTGAATTTTCCAGCGCCGGTGAGATTCGCGTCATGAATGGCACCCGCTGCCTGGACGCCTATCAGCAGGGCACCGCCTTGGGCACTGCCGTGGTGGCCTACACCTGCAATGGCCAGATCAATCAGAAATGGACCTACAACAACAACGGCACCATCACCGGGCGCCAGTCCGGGCTCTGCCTGGACGTGTACAAAGGCCTGAGCGACCCGTTGACGCCGGTGATCCTCTACACCTGCCGAGCGACCAGCAATCAGGTCTGGATTCGCAATGACGGTGTGGTCATCGACACCACGCCGCCGACACCGCCGACGAACCTGTCGCTGTCCAATCTCCAGTGCCGCTCCGCGACACTCTCCTGGGCCCCTTCCACCGACAACACCGGTGTGACCTTCTACGACATCTATCACGATGGCCAGCAGATGGCCACGGTCACCGGCAGCACGCTGGCGACCACGCTGACGCTGACACCTGGGGCACGCTGGGGCCTGTATGTGAATGCGCGCGATGCGGCCGGCAATGTGTCGCAGGCCAGCGCCACGTTGACGGTGGCGGTGCCGCAGTGCTCGGTGGATACACAGCCGCCCAGTGTGCCCAGCGGCCTCAGCGCCGCAGCAACGGGCACCTCGGTGGCGCTGAAGTGGAATGCCGCCACGGACAATGTCGGCGTCGCCGCCTACGACATCTACCGGAATGGCGCCAAGGTCGGAGCGACCTCCAGCCTCACCTACACCGACAGCGCGCTGACGGCCAACACGACCTATCGCTATGCCGTCTCCGCGAGAGATGCGCAGAACAATGCCTCCATCCTCACGCCGGAAGTGCAGGTGACGACGGGTGGCAGTTGCAGCAGCGCCGTCTGCGGTGTGGTGCAGGTGGCGACGGAAACCGACCTGCCGTGGGGCATGCTGGCGCTGCCCGACGGACAGTTGCTGTATTCACGACGTGATGTGCGGGATGTCGTCCGGCTGAATCCGACCACCGGTGAGAAGACAGCGCTGGGTGCGATGCCGAATGCGGCCGGTACGGACGGGGAGGGCGGTGTCATGGGCCTGGCAGCCAGCCCGACGTTCCCCGCCTCCGACCCCTGGCTCTACATCATGTACACCACGCCCAACGACAACCGGGTGGTGCGGGTGAAATATGTGAATGGCACGCTGGACCTTTCCAGCCTGCAAGTGCTGCTCAGCGGGATTGCCCGCAACAAGTACCACAATGGCGGGCGCCTGCGCTATGGGCCGGACGGCAAGCTGTATGTCGCCACCGGTGATGCACAGAATGGCGACTATGCGCAGAACACCAGCCATCTCAGTGGCAAGGTGCTGCGAATGAATGTGGATGGCACCGTGCCCACCGACAATCCCTTTGGCAATCTGGTGTGGAGCTACGGCCACCGCAATCCACAAGGGCTGGCCTTTGACGCGCAGGGCAGGCTGTGGGAGCAGGAGTTTGGTGACAGCACCATGGATGAGACCAACCTCATCCAGAAGGGCGGCAATTACGGCTGGCCGATCTGCGAAGGCACGGTGTCCCGCAGCGGCACCGGCTGCGCCACTGCGGGCTTCCTGGCCCCCAAATACACCTACCCGGTGGCGGATGGCTCCTGCAGCGGCATTGCGATCGTGCGGCAGGCCCTGTACGTGGCCTGCCAACGCGGAGAACGTGTCTACCGTCATGCCATCAGCGGGGACAGCCTGCTCAATACGCAGGAACTGTTCCGGGGGACCTACGGAAGAATTCGTACGGTGGAGCCGGCCATTGACGGCAATCTCTGGCTGTCCACCACGAATGGCGGAGACAAGGACAACATCGCCAACAACAGCAACAACAAGATCATCAAGGTCAACCTGGGACCCTGACACGGCCGGGGCGATCGCCTTTGCAGGGCGCGGCCGGTCAAGGTTCCCATTCGGGGGAAGGCATGCGCAAGTCAGGTGCAGGGTGGTTCGTTTTCTTGATCGTTCTGGTGGGGGTGCTGAGTCTGCATCTGCCCTTCGTCACGTCGGATGCCGAGGCCAGCCTTGGTTTCAGCCGCGGGCCGTGGACGGATGAGGGGCTCTACACCGCGCAGGTGCGTAATGCCATGAGGACCGGCACGCTGGATCTGGCGGAATCGGATGGCGTGATCAAGGAACCCTTGTTTTCGCTCTTCGCGTGGGGCGTGTTGTCGGGCGTGGGGGACTCGCTCACCGTGATGCGGCTGGCGATGCTGGCCTTGAGTTCCGTGGTGCTGGCCCTGCTGGTGGCCGGGCCTTCGCCCCTCTCCCGCGCGGTGCTGGTGGGGCTGCCGGTGCTGGCATTGTCGTATTACCCGTTTCATTACGCGCATCTGGCGCTGGTGGAGGTGACGGCGTCTTTGCTGATCATTGCCGCGTTGTGGGGCGTGCAGCGGCGCTTGATGGGTGGTGGGGCCTGGACCTTTGTGTGCTCCGCCTTGCTGATCTTCCTGGCGTATTCAATGAAAGTTCAGTTTGTCTACGCTGCCGCCATTCCACCGCTGGCCTTTGTGCTGGCATGGGGCATGAATGTGGGGCAGTGGGGCGTAGGCTGGCGACGAGCGGCGATCAATGTGGCGGGTGCGAGCGGTGCCGCAGTGGCTTTTGCACTGGTGTTCCTGGCCGGCTGGTACTGGCCGAACCGCGCATTGATGTCCTTTGTGCTGGGCGCTCAGACCTCGCGGCGGTCGTCCTCATGGACGCAACTGGTGCACAGCCTGGCTGACAACCTGCACATGCTCGCCACCGACCGCCGTCTCTGGGCGGTATGGCTGGTGCTGCTGGTGGGGCTGGGCGCCGCAGCGGTCGCCTGGCGAGCGGTCAGGAGGACCGGCATTCAGCGCGGTGAAGACGCGCGGCAATCCGAGACCGAACGGCTCTATGTGGCCTTGATGGCACCACCTGTTGCCTGGGTGCTGATCGAACTGCACAAGCTCACGCTCAGCTACCTGCCGAGCCGCTATTTTCTGCCGCTGGTGATGGCCTTGGGGCTGCTGGGCGCGGCGGGGCTGTATGCCGCGTGGCGATGGGGCGGAAGGTCAGCACACCAGGCAGGGAGGTTCCAGCCCAGCCCTTGGGGCTATGCCGGTTTCGCAGTCTTGATGATGACGCTGGTGCTGGACGGACGGGACTATGCCAATGCCTACCAACGACGGGCGTATGCGGTGCGTGATGCGCAGGTGCGTCTGGCGGCGGATGGGCAGTGGGAGAACAAGCTTGTCATGGGCCCGTGGGCGGCGACCTTGTTCTGGGGGTCGGGCGCCCTCACCAAACCGGTGTGGAAAGACTATTTCAACGACGGAGACGCCATTCAACAACTGCGGCCCGTGGCGATCGTGAGCGAGCCGAGCGAGGACGATTCGGAGGGGGCCTTCAAGGCGAGCGGCGTGGTGCTGATGGAGCCGCCGATCCTGACGGTGAAGGTGCGGGACTGGACGGTGAATGTGCATGGGCCGTCAACAACACCCGCGCCGTGAAATCATGGGCGGCGAGGCCGGTCAGGACACAAGCAGCCGCCGGATCGCAGCCTCCACTATTTCTGACAAAGGCGCAGGCCAATCGTCCAGAAGGGCCTCATCCCATGAAGTCAGCCGCGACGGAGGCCGCCGCTACGGCGGAAGTCGATGCCCGCCAATGCGCCAGAAGCGGCGCCACATCCACGCCGCCGAAGTGAAACATCAGCGAAAGCGGCGTAGGCACGCGTGATGGCGACCTCAATGGGGAGAACGCCTGGCATGGGTTCAACGCGTGTTGGCGTTCACAATGCCCTTGAAGTCATAAGGCACCACGATGGTGTTGACCTTGCCAGCGGCGATGCCTTCAGCGATCTTCAACTGAGCTTGCGCATTCATGTATTCGATGGCCTTGCTGTTGGCATTGAGTGCGGCAATGCGCTCTGCTTCCTTCTTGGCCGTCTCCACCTCGATCTCCTTGGCCCGCAAGGCATTCTGCGCGGTGACCACGGCATTGGCGGAGGCAATGATGTCGTCGGCGGGCATCACATTGCGCACCTGCACCAGGGAAACGGACATCGCCGAGGCCAGGCCTTCTGCGGTGAGTGTTTCAGTGACGATCCGCTTGATCTCCGCTTCAATCTTCTGGCGGTTGTCTGCCACCGACAAAGCCTTGTATTCCCGCACTGCTTTGTAGGCCGCGTTGTTGGTGACCGAGATCATGTAGCCGTGCATCAGGAACCAGTCCTTGCTGGCGCCGTCATAGCTGTGGAAGGTGCGGCTTTTGGTGGTCCACAGGTCGGACACCGAAGTCGGATTGATCGAGTAGACCAGCGTCATGTCGAAATCCTTGAGCGTGCTGTTGTCCGCCGTCAGCGGGCTCTTGTTTTCCAGCACCACCGCAATGTCGCGAACGGGGAAGGTCAGCACATCACCAAACAGCGTCTGGTTGAAGCTGCCCGGCAGCAGTTCGGCGCCACTGATCTGTTTGTCGATGCCCACGCGCAGGCCGACCTCGCCGGTTTCGATCCGGGTGCAACCGGTGGCCAGGGCGGCCAGCAGGATCAGCGCGGTGGTGGTGGAGATGGTTTTGAATGTGGACATGCTTCCCTCGTCAGAACAAATAGATGATCAGTGCGGCCAGGCCCAGCGCCATCGCGGCGCCCAGTGCAAGCCATCGGGCCAGCCGCAGCCAGGCGAAGGCGTGCTGCCGGCTCATCGAGCGCACCCAGAATGTCAGCCCGGCGCAGGCTGCCCAGATCAGGAACAGCACCAACCAGGCGCGAACCAGAGCCATGTCCTCACTCCTCTTTGAAACAATGCATTGAATTTCTTGTGGGCGACCACGTCCGGAAGCCGCCGCGAGCATATCCAGACGGCGTGCGTTCGAATACCACCAATAGGTCGGATCTGACCTGCTGTGAGGGGTTCACGTCACACCCGTCCGGAGGCCCAGCTTGTTTTTCATGCGGGCGAGCAGTTGACGAAGGCCGATGCCCAGAACCAGCAGCACCATGAAGCTGCCAACGCTGAAGGCCAAGCGGAAGAAGATGAGGCTGTCGCCGGCAGCGGCGCGATGATCATCGAAGGATGCGACGGAGGACCACCAGGGAAACAGTCGTGACACCGACACAGTGAGCGGTGTGCCCGGCGGATATCGCGCGATCCATGCATTGGCGGTGATCTTGTCCTCAGGGGTCAACACGTGTGACTTGAAGAGGGGCAGCAGGTCGGTGCTGACGTAGCGGGTTCCATCGAACTGATAGGCGTAGCTCAGCACGAGCGCCGGTGGCGACGGGCGGCCTTTGCGGGACTGATGCAGATCAGCGGAGACCGTTTCCCCCGGCACCTTCTGCCGCCATTGCAGCAGAAGGTAGCTCCCTTCGACCGTGAGAAGCCAGCAGGCGAACGCGAGCACGATCTTCAACAGGATGCGGTTGTCGCGGATCATGGCCGATGGGGTGCTTTTGAGTGTTGTTGTGCACGCGGGATAGCCAGATTCTCCGGCACAGGCGCTGATGAGCGAGCCTTCACGGGTTGAAGGAAATCCCGTACTGCGCGGGCCATCGGCCGTAGAGATCGATGGCGGCGAAGCAACCGCAACGGGGGGGGGCGAGGTCTGTTGCGCATCCATGCTGTCACAGATGAGAGGTGGCGTGCTCCGCATACGCTGGGGAAGCCGGGCTCCCTGAAGCAGCCGGACGCAGAAATGAAAAAACCGCCCGAAGGCGGTTTTCTGCTGAATAAGGTGACGAGCCTTACCCCCGGCACTGGTTACAACGGTTAGGGCTGCTTGGTTCCCCACCTGACCCGGTTGGCCGCGCTTCCATGCGAGGAGGCCCGTCAGGGTCGCATTGTACGCGAGTGCGGCGCCCCCTTCGGCGAAGCCAAACATGATCTTCATCACATCCCGCGCCCATGCCGCGCACGGGGCGCTGGCGGCACGCCTTCCGATGTGTTTAAAATCGTCCCCAGACGCCGCGCATGAAGCGCCAGCGTCTACCGCCGATTTACCAACTACTTGCGGGCGGTCAACAAGTACGGCTAAAGCGTTGCGGCTCCGATGATGCCCCCGGGCCGGCAAACGCCGGTGATCTCTGTGGGCTCTCGGAGTTTTTTCATGTCCGCTCGTCTCGCGCAGTTCGACACCCTGCTGTCCCGCCGTCGCGCCAAGTTGCCCGCCGCTGCCCCGCAATCCGCCACCCGCATCCTTCGTGATCCCTGGGGCGAGCCGGTCGCGGAATTCACGCAGTTTCCTTCCGACCTTGCACTGCTGAAAGCCGCTTACCGCCTGCAGGGCGATGACTGGATCGGCGTGCTGGCCGATGAGGCCCAGGGCCGTGGCCTGCATGCGGCGTGGCGCCTGGCGCTTCTGCGGGCTGACCTGCATGGCCGCCCGCGTCTGTCGGCCCAGGCGGGCCCGCAATGGCTCAGCGCCGCCGTGGAAGGGCGCCCCGGTGTTCGGCCATCCGGGCTGCGCCAGGCGTTGTGCGCCAGCGCCGTTCGCCATCTTTGGGCGACGGGTTGGAAGCTGGTGGGCTAAGCCGGTCCGCCGCCAGGTGCCTGGTGACGAAGTGGACCGCCAGCGCGATGAAGCTTGTCACCACACTGGTGGGCCATGCTGCAACACCCCGCCCACCCGGCAGCGCGAGCAGCTTGACCATCGTCAGCTAGATCCACGGCTCATTCAAAAGCGCAGATCAGTGGCGATCAACGCAACTGCAGATCGTCATCGCCAAAGCGGATGTTCAGCGGTTCGATCAGCAGTTGCTTCTCGCCCGCTTCCACCTGACCCGCCACCCAGGCGTCAATGCCACAGGCCTTGGAAATCTCCACCACCTTGGCCGCCTGGTCCGCCTCCACAAACAGCGCAAAACCCGCACCCATGTTGAGGGTGGAATAGGCCTCGCGGTCATCCTGCTGTGCATGTTGCTGGATGAACTTCAGCACCGGCGTCACCGGCGGCACGGTGTGGATGCGGTAAGTGAATTTGCCCGGGTGGCGCAGCAGCTTGCGCCAGCCGTGGCCGGTGATGTTGGCGCAGTAGTGCGGCGTGATGCCAGCCTTGTAAAGCGCCTCGGTGACCGGCGAATAGAGCGTCGTGGGGGCCAGCAGGGCGTCGCCATAGGTGAGGCCGGGCTGCACTTCGGTGAGGTAGCCCTGCGGCAGACGTTCGATCAGCTTGCGGGCCAGGCTCAGGCCGTTGGCATGGATGCCGCTGGAGGCCAGCAGCACGATGGCGTCGCCGTCGGCCAGCTTGTCGCCCACGGACAGGCGCTCTTTCGGGTTGATCAGGCCGGTGCAGGAGGCGGCCAGGTCGATCCGCCCCGCTTCGACGATGCCGGCCAGCGCCGGCGTCTCGCCGCCGCCCCAGGCCACCTGGCAGGTGTCGCAGGCCTTCTTCCAGCCGGCCACCAGGGCCTGGGCCCGTTGGGCGTCGCCAAACCAGTCCGAACCACCGGCCGCCCAGTAGGCCTGCACCACCAGCGGGGTGGCGCCGACGGTGATCAGGTCGTTCACCGCCATGGCGATGGTGTCCTGTGCAATGCCGTCGTAGTAGCTCTTGCCGGTCAGCGTGGCCATTTCATCGGCCACGAGGGCCTTGGAACCCAGGCATTCGACGATGGACGCCATGTAGAACGGACCCACGTCCACCACATAGGCGGATTCGCCGCGCGAGGCCTTGACCTCGGTAAAGCCATGCGCGGCCAGGTGGCCTGCCGTGGCAGCGGCGGCGCGCTGGGCGCTGACCTTGAGCGGATCGATCAGGTCGTAATTGAC
Organism: Roseateles sp. SL47; assembly: GCF_026625885.1. Taxonomy (NCBI): domain Bacteria; kingdom Pseudomonadati; phylum Pseudomonadota; class Betaproteobacteria; order Burkholderiales; family Sphaerotilaceae; genus Roseateles; species Roseateles sp. SL47. The sequence continues at coordinate 2,649,723 of NZ_CP113068.1, forward strand.
ACCGGCCTGCTCATAGCTCAGGGTGCCGGAGGAGGAATCTTGGGGGGCGTGGGTGCTCATGGGCGGTGATTATCCGTCACCTCTACTGACAAACCCTGGTCAACCGGTCGACCGGTCCGGTCATCACGTCAGGCGCCCCCCGTAGAATGCCGCGCCATGAGTTACCAGGTCCTCGCACGCAAGTACCGCTCCCGTACCTTCGAGGAGCTGATGGGTCAGGAGCATGTGGTGCAGGCCCTGGCCAATGCACTCACGCAGCAACGGCTGCACCATGCCTACCTGTTCACCGGCACCCGGGGGGTGGGCAAGACGTCCGTCTCCCGAATCCTCGCCAAAAGCCTGAACTGTCTGGGGCCTGACGGCCAGGGCGGCATCACCGCCCACCCCTGCGGCGTCTGTGACGCCTGCCGGGACATCGATGCTGGCCGCTTTGTGGACTATGTGGAGCTGGACGCCGCCTCCAACCGGGGTGTGGAAGAAATCTCCCAGCTGCTGGACCAGTCGGTCTACAAGCCGGTGGTGGGGCGCTTCAAGGTCTACATGATCGACGAAGTGCACATGCTCTCCAACACCGCCTTCAACGCGATGCTGAAGACGCTGGAGGAGCCGCCGGACTATCTGAAGTTCGTGCTGGCCACGACCGATCCGCAGAAGGTGCCGGTCACGGTGCTGTCGCGCTGCCTGCAGTTCAACCTGCGGCCGATGGCCCCTCAGACGGTGCTGGAGCATCTGACCAAGGTCTTGAACATCGAGCAGGTCCCTGCCGAGCCGGGCGCGCTGCGCCTGCTGGCGCGGGCGGCACGAGGCTCGATGCGGGACGCGCTCTCGCTCACCGACCAGGCGATTGCCTTCGGCTCTGGCGAGCTGAAGGAAGCCGGCGTGCGGCAGATGCTGGGCAGTGTGGATCGCGGCCATGTGGTGGGCATTCTGCAAGCGCTGGTGGCCGGCGACGGTGCCGCGCTGGTGGGCGCTTCCGACCGGCTGCGCAACATGGGCCTGTCGGCGGGGGGTACGCTGGAAGATCTGGCGGTGGCCTTGCAGCATCTGGCCGTGGCCCAGGCGGCGCCTGGTGCGCTGGATGCCAGCGACCCGGATCTGGCGGAGTTGCTGCCCCTGGCCGGCCAACTGCCGCCCGACGAAATTCAGCTGATGTACAGCATGGCGCTGCATGGCCGGCAGGAGCTGCCGCTGGCGCCGGACGAATACGCCGGCCTCACGATGGTGCTGCTGCGCATGATGGCGTTCCGGCCTGAGGGCGGTGCGCCGCGCGGGACTGGGCTGCCAGACGGTGGGGCGAAACCAACGGGTGTGACAGGCGGGGCTGGTGCGACTGGTGCGACTGGTGCGGCTAGCGGATCAGGTGCAACCGGAGCCGCTGGAGCTTCAGGAACCGGGGTGGGGCCGTCGGCGCGTGGTGTGCAGGGGGGCGCTTCGATGGGGGGCCATGCGGGGGCTCCCGTGGCGCCACGCGGTGCCGTGCACGCTTCAGACACCGCAGGTGCCACAACGCCAACGACGGTGTCCGGATCGCCCGCCGCGTCAACGACGGGGTCTGCCGAGCCCGCGACGGTGTCTGCCGAGCCCGCGACGACTGCAGCGACGGAGACTTCGGCAGCATCGGCTCCATCAATGGCCGATGCATCGTCGGCCCCGACCTCGACCTCGACCTCGACCTCGACCTCGACCCCGACCCCGACCTCAGCCTCAGCCTCAGCCTCAGCCTCTGGGGCGACCCTCGGCGTTGATTCCAAGGGTGAGGCTGGTATTTCAGGTGCTCATCACGAAGCCCAGGCTCAGGCAAACACCGACGCTGCCGCTGACATGCGGTCTGGGGCCACTTCGACCGCTTCGCAACAGCATGCGGCCGCTGGTTCCGACGGCGCCGCCGGAAGCGACGAGGGATCGCTCCCGTCCCGTGAATCGATCGCGTCATCCGAATCGGCTGGAGCGGCCGGATCGAACGGATCGAACGGATCGACCGAACCGACCGAACCGACCGAACCGACCCAACCGACCCAACCCGCCAAGCCGATCGAGGCTGACTCGGGCCCATCAACGCAGGCTGCGGCCGAAGGCTCGCAACGATCCGACACGCCAGCCGCAGCCCCGTCGGCTGCGGACGTTCCCCCGTGGGAAGACGCGCCTTTGCCCACCGAGGCTGAGCGCGCTCAAGCGGCCCACACCGAGGCCAGAGGCTCACGCGGCCACGCGGCAGCCACGCCTGCTGCTACCCCTGTGGCACCAACCGCTGCCGCCGCTGCCACCCCTGCCGCCCCTGCCGCCCCTGCCGCCGCTGCCGCCGCTGCCGCCCCTGCCCGTGCCTCCACCGAAGGCACCGGAGCCTCCCCAAGCCCCTCCCAAGGTTCCCGCTCCGGCCCCCTCCGCGCGGCCCCTGCAGGCGCCCCAGCCACCCGCTTCAGCGACCGCCTGCGGCCTCGCGCTGCGCCTGTGCAATCGGCAGAACCTGCTGAGCCGGTGGAACCGCCCGAAGACCTCTCTCCCCCGCACGATGATGACGGCGCGCCGCCGTGGCTCGACGTCCCTCCGCCTTCTGACGAGGAAATGAGCGTCGGCTCCTCCATGCTGGACGACGACCTCGACCACGACCTGGCCATGGGAGGTGAAGGCGGCGCACACGGCGGCGCACGAGGCCAGGCGGGCGAGGGCATCTACCTCTCCACCGCCGTGGAAGAAGTGACTCTGGTGCCCACCGCCAGCGGTGAGCGCTGGGCCGAACTGGTGCCCCAACTGGGCCTGAACGCCCTGGCGCGCGAACTGGCGCTGCAGGCCGAATGCCTGTCCATCGACGATCAGGCCTCGCCGCAACGCTGGTGCTTCCGGGTGGAGCGCGAGTCGCTGCGCCAGCCGGCGCTGCAGGACAAGCTGCAGGCCGCGCTGTCCGCCCACCTGAACACGCCGGTCCAACTCGACATCGAACCAGGCCGCGCCACCGACTCACCGGCGCTGCGCGATACCATGGCAGCCCGTGCGCGCCAACGCCGCGCTGAAACCATCATTCTCGAAGACCCCGAGGTCCAGCAGTTGCTGGCGCAGTTCAAGACTGCGCGCATCCTGCCGGGGTCCATCAAACCTCTCTGAACCGACAAGGATCACCATCATGATGAAGGGTCAACTCGCAGGCCTGATGAAGCAGGCCCAGGCGATGCAGGACAACCTGAAGCGCGCCCAGGAAGAACTGGGCAACATCGAGGTCGAGGGCCAGTCCGGCGCCGGCCTGGTGAAGGTCACCATGACCTGCAAGCATGACGTCAAGCGCGTCGCCATCGACCCCAGCCTGCTGTCCGACGACAAAGACATGCTGGAAGACCTGGTGGCCGCCGCCTTCAACGACGCGGTGCGCCGTGCCGAAGAAGTCAGCCAGGAAAAGATGGGCAAGCTGACGGCCGGCATGCCGCTGCCTCCCGGCATGAAGTTCCCGTTCTGATCGCCCCCTGGTGAGCGCGCTCGAACAACTGATCGAGGCATTGCGGCGCCTGCCGGGCGTGGGCCAGAAATCGGCTCAGCGCATGGCCTACCACCTGCTGCAGCACGACCGTGCTGGCGCCGATGCGTTGGCGCGTGCGCTGCAGGAGGCGGCGCGCAACGTGCGTCATTGCGAGCGCTGCCACACCTTCAGCGAAACCCCGCTGTGCAAAATCTGCCAGGACACGCACCGGGATGCCCGGCTGCTGTGTGTGGTGGAGTCGCCGGCCGATCAGGCCGCCATGGAACGCACGGCCTCCTATCACGGCTATTACTTCGTGCTGCAGGGGCGCATCAGCCCGCTGGACGGCATCGGCACCCGAGAGATCGGCGTGGCACCGTTGCTGGAGCGGGCCACCGACGGGCAGGTGGAAGAAGTGATCCTCGCCACCAGCTTCACGGCTGAAGGGGAGGCCACCGCCCATGTGCTGGCCGAGGCGCTCAAGGCGCGCGGCTTGCGCAGCACCCGGCTGGCACGCGGTGTGCCGGTGGGCAGTGAGCTGGAATATGTGGATCTGGGCACTATTGCCCATGCCTTGGTGGACCGGAGACCGTCATGACCGTGGCCAATTACTGCATCATCGTGGCGGCCCTGCTGCCGGTGGTTTGTGCCGCAATGGCCAAGTCCAGGGGGTATGGGCGGCGGCGCAGCGAAGGCGGATTTGACAACCACGACCCCCGCAGCTGGCTCAACCGCCAGACCGGCTGGCAGGCCCGCGCCAATGCGGCGCAGGCCAATGGCTTCGAGGCCCTGCCGATCTTTGTGGCCGGTGTGCTGGCGGCCCAGCAGATGCATCTCGATCAAGGCCGCATCGATCTGCTGGCCCTGACCTTCATCGCCCTGCGGGTCATTTTCATCGGCCTGTATCTGGCGGACCTGGCGGCCCTGCGCAGCCTGGTGTGGGCGCTGGGGTTGCTGACGTCGATAGCCCTGTTTTTTGTCTGAGCGGGCGCGGCGATTCGCTGCCGGCCAGACACCCAAAAAGGCGCTCCGAGGAGCGCCTTTTTTGCGGGTGTGCGGCCCGATCGCCCACGCTGCCGGGCGGGCCTGAGCTGACGCTCTGGATGCCGTTTCTGGCCTCAGCGCAGGCTGGAGGCCGTTGTGGTCTTGGTGGACGCTACCGTGCCGCCGCCATTGCGGCTGCTGGCCACACGGGCACCCGTCGCCTTGCTGTTGCTGTTGCTGGTGCTGGTGCTCCGCGGGCCCTTGGCCGCCACCTTGGTCGGCGTGCGGGTAGCCGTGGGGCGGGCCGACTTGCCCGCGCCCTTGGACCTGCTGTTGGCCGCGCTGTTGGCCCCACTGTTGGTGCCGGCGGAAGCGGTGGAGTTGTCCGCCAGGACGGCCTGGTTCTCCCTCAAGTACACCACCACCGCCTGCCCCGGCTTGAAGCTGGCTTTGGTGCTCACCCGGTTCCACTGCGCCACCTGGGTGGTCCCCAGCCGATAGCGGCGAGCTACGGTGGCCACGGTGTCGCCCCGGCCGGCCTTGAGCGTCACCCGACGCAGCGGCGGCACATCCGGCGCAAACATGATGCTGGCGTTGTCGGCCAGATGCTCCGAAACGTCCTTGTCCCGGGAGGCATTGCGAGGCACCAGCAGCGTCGAGCCCTGCTTGACCAGCATGCGCGCCGGAATGCGGTTGATCTCGCGCAGGCCGGTTTCGCTCATGCCCACCTGCCTGGCGGCATCGGCGGGCTTCATCGTGCGGGGCACCACCCAGGCGGTCCAGGTGGCCAGCGGGCCCCGGTGCTTCTCGAGGTTGGCCACGAAGGTGCTGGCGTTGTCGTAAGGCAGCAGGATCTGGCCGCTGCTGGCCGCCAGAATCACCGGCTTGTTCATCTGCGGATTGAACTGGCGGAAGGTTTCTTCATCCAGCGCGGCCAGTTGCGCCGCCAGGCTCACGTCGATGTCCCTGTCGATGTTGACCGACAGGAAATACGGGTGGTTTTCCACCGCCGGCAGCTCCAACCCGAAGGTTTCCGGATGCATGACGATGTTCTTGATCGCCTGCAGCTTGGGCAGGTAATAGCGGGTTTCATCCGGCATGCGGATGTTGTCGTAATCCGCCGGCAGGCCCAGTTTCTGATTGCGGGCCACCGCGCGAGAGACATTGCCCTGGCCCCAGTTGTAGGCGGCCAGCGCCAGTTGCCAGTCACCATCGAACATCTTGTTCAGGCGCTGCAGATAATCCAGTGCAGCGCGGGTGGAGGCCAGCACGTCACGGCGGTCGTCGCGGAAGATGTTCTGCTTGAGGTCGAAGTCGCGGCCGGTGGCAGGCATGAATTGCCACATGCCCACCGCCTTGGCGTTGGACTGGGCATCGGCGCGGAAGGCGCTTTCCACAAACGGCAGCAAGGCCAGTTCCATCGGCATGCCGCGTTTTTCCACCTCTTCCACCACATGGTAGAGATACAGGCTGCCACGGCCCGTCATGCGCGCCACATAGTCCGGGCGGGTGCTGTACCAGTCTTCCGCCTTGCGGACCAGGTCGTTGTCCAGCTCCGGCATGGCCATGCCCGCGCGGACGCGCGACCACAGGTCCGCGTGGGTCTTGGGCGCGTCCAGATCCACCTTCTGGCCGGGATTGAGGTTGTCTTCCAGCAGCACGTCCAGCTTCTCTTCCGGCGCGGGCAAGCCGGAAGCCGCAGCGGCAGCAGCCACGGCCACCTTGGGCATCGGGGCGGCATCCATGCCGGGCACGGCCGCGCCCGAGGCGGCCACCTGCGGCGCTGTCCCGGCGTCAGCGGCGCCGGCCTGGAGGGGGCGCGGCACGCCGGCACAGGCGGCAAGGGCCAGCGATACCAGCACCGTCAGCAGGCTCAGGGCCGGACGGCCCGAAGTGCGCTGGACGGACGAAAAGAAGGCGGGGGCGGAGAGGCGGGGAAATCGATTCATCGGAATTCGTTCTTCCATTGGCGCAGGGCGGCAAGCACCGATGCAGGTTCAGGGCCGACGCGCGGATCGAAGTGCTGCGCAGCCTGCCGGACTGAAGCGTGGTGGCAGCGCAGGAAGGGGTTGATCTGGAGCTCCAGCGACAGCGTGGAGGGCAGGGTGGGCCGATGCTCGGCACGGACGGCCTGGCACCATGCCTCGTGCTGAGTGATGGCCTCGTTCTCGGGCTCGACTGTCCGTGCAAAACGCAGATTGGACAAGGTGTATTCATGCGCACAGCACACACGGGTGCTGGCCGGCAGGGCGGCGAGGCGGCTCAACGAGGCCTGCATCTGGGCCGCCGTCCCTTCGAACAAGCGGCCGCAGCCGGCGGAGAACAGCGTGTCGCCGCAGAACAGCACCGGGCCAGCGGTGGCGTCACTGCCCCCCGCCCCAGGCAGGAAAAAGGCGATATGGCCGGCCGTGTGGCCAGGGACATCGACCACTTCAATCCGGTGGCCCAACAGCTCAAAGTGGTCGCCTCCCACCAGCGGATGAATGGGCACTGGCATCTTTTCATGGGCGGGACCCCAGATCCTGGCGCCAGGGCTCAGGAATTCCGTCAGTTCCGACAGGCCTCCGACATGATCGCCATGATGGTGCGTCACTAGAATGCCCTGCAGCTGAAGTCCCCGGGCCTGCAGCGCCTCCGTGACGGGGGCGGCCTGGCCCGGGTCCACGACAAAGGCCTGCCTGCCGTTGTGCAGCAGCCAGATGTAGTTGTCGGTGAAGGCAGGAAGGGCGATCAGTTCCATGCGGTCCAAGCAATGACGAGAGCGAGCCAGGACGATGACCCGGCGCCGATTGTAGAGTCGGTGCTGCCGGCCCCCGGCCTAGCGGCCGAGGAGCTGGCGGCATGGCTACGCACGCCACCGGGGCAGTATCTGTTGGGGTGGGAGCAGTCGTTCATCGATACGGCGGTGGTGGATCTGTTTGGTTTCCATGCGGTCCAGCTCGGGTTACCCCAGCTGGAGGGGCTCAGGGCCAACCGCATGCCTCACCGCTGGCTGGCCATGGACCACCCGTGGGTGCCAGCCCCGGCCATGAGTGCGGGCCCAGCGGTTTCCGACATCCGCACCATGCCATTGAATGTGCAGGCCGAGCCTCGCCCGCTGCCCAAACAGGATGCGGTGGCCTTGTTCTGTGAGTTCGACGCGCTGCCATTTGAAGCCAATAGCCTCGATCTGGTTGTACTTCCTCATACTTTGGAGCTGACCGGCGCGCCGCACCGCTGTCTGCGCGAGGTGGAGCGAGTCCTGCGGCCGGAAGGGCGGGTGGTGATCCTGGGCTTGAATCCGGCCAGCCTGTGGGCGCTGAGGCAGAATCTGGCCCGGGTCAACGGTCGGATGTTTCACCGGCATCCTGCAGCGGATGCCCAGCCGCCGCGCCTCTTCCTGCCGGATGAAGGCGAGTACATCGGCTACTGGCGCCTCCGGGACTGGCTGCGTCTTTTGTCTTTTGACGTGGAACGTGCGGCTTTTGGTTGCTATCGGCCGCCATTGTTCAGCCAGGCCTGGCTGGACCGCTGGCAGTGGATCGAAAAGCCCGGCAGCAAGTGGTGGACGGTGCTGGGCGCGTTGTATGGTGTGGTGGCGGTCAAGCGCGTCCATGGCATGCGGCTGGTGGGCCTGGCTCGCAAGAAAACCCGGGGCGCCAAGGCGGCGCCGGCCGTGGCATTGAATCAGCAACCGCATCGCCGGTCCCCATTGGCCGGCCCTGCGGCCGGGCATGGAGCGGGTGGTCCGCCGAGGCCCTAGCCGCCCTGCGGCATTTTTGAAGCACAGAATCAGAACATCATGACCGAAGTATCCGCACCGGCGGCCCCCCGCATCAGCAAACCGAGCGTCGTCATTTATACCGACGGTGCCTGCAAGGGCAACCCAGGGCCCGGGGGCTGGGGCGCATGGCTCAGCAGTGGCGGCCACGAAAAGGAACTGTGCGGTGGCGAGGCCAACACCACCAACAACCGCATGGAGCTGACCGCCGTGATAGAGGCGCTGACCTCCCTCAAGCGCAGCTGCAACATCGTCATCTACACGGACAGCGAATATGTCCGCAAAGGCATGACCGAATGGATCAGTGGCTGGCAGCGCCGGGGCTGGAAGACAGCGGACGGCAAGCCGGTCAAAAATGCCGAGCTCTGGCAGCGGCTGGACGCGTTGCGCAAGCTGCACCAGGTGGAATGGCGCTGGGTGAAGGGTCATGCAGGAGACCCGGGCAATGAACGTGCGGATGCCCTGGCCAACAAGGGCGTGACGATGGCAGGACGCTGAGATGGACAACCAACCGCTGATCGACTGGCACTCCATGTTCATGGGGGTGGCCCTGCTGGCCAGCGCCCGCTCCAAGGACAGCCGCAAGCGCAACGGCGCCTGCATTGCGAGCGCGGACTACAAGATCGTCGGTGTGGGCTACAACGGCCTGCCGCGGGGATGTGACGACAACGACCCCACCTACTGGTCCGACGACGACAATGACCCGCTGCACTCCCGGCACAGCTACATCGTGCATGCCGAGGTCAATGCCATCCTCAACTGCGTGGTGCTGCCACTGACGGGCAGCACCATCTACACCACCCAGTACCCGTGCCCGCGTTGCGTGCAGTCCATCATTCAGGTGGGCATCCAGCGGGTGGTGTACCTGGAGAAGAAAAGCCACCAGGTGGCCTTGAATGAAGCATCGGCCAAGATGCTGCGGGATGCCGGTATCGACGTGCAGGCGCTGCAGGAGATGGAGTTGCGGGCGGGGACCTGGTGCCAGGAGCTGTCGACCTTCATCGCCAAGCCAGGGCGCTGAAACGCTGCATCAGGGGCGCTCCGGCGCTCCGCCCCTCAGCCCCTCAGCCGCTCCGCCCCTCGGGCGCTCCGCCTGTTGACACGGCGGATGTGCCCGCCTCCGAAGCCGGAAACTGGCGGGTTTTCCGGCTGCTTTTCCGGCTCAAGTTTCGTCCGGTGGCGGCGCATCATGGCGGCCAGAACCTCCTGCTTCACCGAGGCCAGCCATGCACATCAACGTCATCCCGTCGAATCTCCTGCCCGAAACCGCCCAGGTCCCCTGGGGGCTGGTGCCGGATCTCGGCCTGAGCGTGGCAGGGCCTGCCGGCATGGACGACCTCTGGCGGCTGGGGGACCTGATGGTCAGCCAGGGCATGAAGCTGCAGGCCACCCGCATGGTCTACGACCGCCCCTATGCCCTGGAGCGCCTGGCCTGCGCTTACACCAAGGGCGACGACACCTTGCGCGCTCTGGCGCAAGACATTTTCGACACCTTCCAGCGCCGCGGCGAGTGGATGGGTCTGGCGCACTGACAGGCGCCGATCGACGCACATCGGCGCGTAACGGACGCACATCGCGGCGCGCACCGATCTTCTCCTGACTGTTGCTTTCAGCGCCCTCCTGGCATTTGCCCGGAGGGTGTCTGTCATGGCGATTCCGCGACAATTGCGGCTCGGGAGAGGCACTCGTCCTCAGATCCAAATATCAATACTCAACCGTGACTCGGGAGGCGACGATGCCATTCGTCGGGCTTGGATTTCATATTCTGTTGGCACTGTTCTGTGCCGTTCACGTGGTGCGCAATGGTCAGCAGCTGTATTGGTTGATCATTCTGTTTTCGTTCCCGCTGCTGGGCAGCCTGGTCTATCTGTTTGTGATCATCCTGCCGCATTCCCGGCTGGAGCACGGCGCCCGCAAGGTGGTCCGTTCCGCCGCGCGCGCAGTCGACCCGGGCCGGGAGTTGCGCGAGGCCCAGGCTGCTTTTGATGACACCCCGACGGCCCAGAACCAGATGCGCCTGGCCGCAGCTCTGCTGGACGCTGGTGATGCCACCCAGGCGGCCGAACGCTATCAAGCCTGCCTGCAAGGTCCGTTTGCCAAGGACCTGGAAATTCGCCTGGGTGCGGCTCGGGCCTTCCTGGAAGCTGGCAATGCAGGCAAAGCGCTGGACCATGTGCGCAGCATCCGCGCTGAGCAGCCCAACTTCCGGGCCGAGGCGGTGGCGCTGGTGACCGCGCGCAGTCTGGCCGCATTGGGCCAGGGCGTTGAGGCGCGGGCTGAATTCGAGTCGGCCAGTGAGCGCTTCGGCAGCGTCGAGGTGTGGGCGGAATATGCGATCTGGGCGCTGCAAACCGGGGATCAGGCCACGGCCGAGCCGTTGTTGGCCCGCATCGACAAGCTCAGCGCCAAGTGGAACAAGCTGACGCGGCAACTGAATGAGCCGGTCATGCGCCGGCTGCGGGCGGCGCGCAAGGCCGGTTGATCCGCCCTGGGGGGCGCCAGGCGTGCGCCTGGGGCCCGCCTGCGCTCGATCCGAGCAGAAATCAGAGAGCGGTCAGCCAGTCACACCGCAGGCGACCCTGCCGGTGCAGGCGGCGGCGTCCGCCGGTGTAGACCATCGGCAGCACCCAGGCGGCGAAACACAGCGGCAGGGCCATCCAGGCCTTGATCAGCAGCACCCCGGGCACGCCCATGAAGCCCAGCATCCACAGCGTCAGCACCCCATTCCATACCGCCAGTTCCACCGGATGGCGGGCGCTGTGCATGACCATCCAGCGCTTGACTTGACTGAGCTGTTGAAGGGTCATGGCGGGCTCCTGGACGGACAAAAAAGCTGAAAAAGGGTGAGGGCAGCAAGCTGCTCAAAGGGCAGAACAACACCTGCAGCGAGGGGAAGGCAACGGTCAGCGAAGGTTGGCCGAGGGACCGGCACATGCCTGCGAGGGCGTCTTTACGATGGCCGAAAGGACGCCGCATCCGAATGCAAGTCCCGCGCCATGCGCAGCGTGCGGATTGTAAGTTTGCTGTCAGTACAAGGGAATTCCCTGATTCGTGAAGGGCTTGGCACTGCGCGCCCGCCGCCCCCGTTGTTCGGGGGGGTGTCCAACCGCACGGGTCAGGGGGGCCCGGCTCGTGTAAGGTTGCGCCCTTCCCAAAATCCGTAAGGACAGGAGTCCTGCTCATGAAACGTTTGATGTGGGCCGCGCTGGCCCTGGGGGCGATCTCCGCCCAGGCCCATGAAGGCATGTGGATGCCGCAGCAGCTGCCGCAGGTGGCCAAGGATCTGAAGGCCACCGGTCTGGCCATCGATCCGGCGCGTCTCTCGCAGCCGCTGGGCGACCCCATGGGGGCGGTGGTCAGCCTGGGCGGGTGCACCGCGTCGTTCGTGTCGCCGCAGGGTCTGGTGGTGACCAACCACCATTGCGCCTACGGCAGCATCCAGTTCAACTCCACCCCCGAGCGTGATCTGCTGAAGAACGGTTTCCTGGCGCCGACGCTCAAGGACGAGTTGCCGGCCGCGCCGGGCAGCCGTGTGCTGGTGACGGTGGCCCTGACGGACGTCACCAACCGTGTGATCGATGCCAAGACGGCCGCCCTCAAGGGCAAGGCCCGGGTGGACGCGATCGAGAAGAATGAAAAGGCCCTGGTCGCCGAATGCGAAAAGGACGCTGGCCACCGCTGCAACGTCTATGCGTTCTACGGCAGCCTGCAGTTCCAGCTGATCAAGCAGCTGGAAATCCGCGACGTGCGTCTGGTGCATGCTCCGGCGCAGGGGGTGGGGCTGTTTGGTGGCGACACCGACAACTGGATGTGGCCGCGCCACACCGGTGACTACAGCTTCTACCGCGCCTATGTGGGCCCGGACGGCAAACCGGCGGATTTCAGCCCCAACAACAAGCCGTATGCGCCGAAGAACTTCCTGAAGCTGGCCAGCTCGCCGCTGAACGAGCGTGACTTCGTGATGGTGGCGGGTTACCCCGGCCGGACCAACCGTCACCGCCTGGCCTCCGAAGTGGACTTCGCCTTTGGGTGGGAAATGCCCAACCGCGTGAAGGCCATGGGCGAGCAACTGGCCACCATCCGTGAAGCGACCGCAGGCCGCCGGGATGCCGAGATCAAGCTGGCCAACACCGTGGCCGGCGTGGGCAACTACTACAAGAACTACCAGGGCCAACTGGCCAGCTATGCCGACGCCGGCATCCTGCCGCACAAGCAGGCCGCTTACGCGGAGCTCAAGGCCTGGGTGAATGGTGATGCCAAGCGACGCGAGCTGTATGGTGCCTCCCTGGCGGAGGTGGACCGTCTGCTGGCTGAGCGTCAGGCCATCACCCGTCGCGAGTTCCTGCTGAACTATGCAACGCCCAACCTGCTGAATCAGGCCCGTGATCTGTATGAGCAGGCCCTGCAGACGCAGAAGCCGGATGCCGACCGCAAGTCGGGTTATCAGGACCGCGACCAACTGCGTCGTCGCCAGGCCCTGGATGCGGCCGAGCGCCGCTTTGATGCGGTCACCGACAAGAAGGTGGTGAGCCACTTCCTGGTGCAGTATCTGTCGCAACCGGCGGACCAGCTCAATGCGGCCTTCCTGTCGGCGCTGGGTCTGCGCCAGGGCATGGATGCTGCGGCCGTGAACGCTCGCGTGGATGAGCTGTATGCCGGCTCCAAGCTGGCCGATGCCGGTGGCCGTCAGGCCTGGCTGGGTCGCTCGCCTGCCGACTTCGAAGCCAGCACCGACGTGATGGTCAAGGCCGCTGTGGCGCTGCATGCCGACGACGAAGCCCGTGAGGACCGTGACAAGGAACTGGCCGGTCGCATCCAGGAGGCCTATGCCGGCACCATGCGCGCGCTGATCGCTTTTGAAGGCAGCCGTGGCCGTGCCGTCTATCCGGACGCCAACAGCACCCTGCGCGTGAGCTTCGGCCAGGTGCTGGGCCGCAACCCGGGCACCGACGGCACCACCTGGACGGCCTTCACCACGCTGCGCGGCATCGTGGCCAAGCACACCGGCACGGGCGAGTTCAATGCGCCGGCCGAGCAACTGGCTGCGATCAAGGCACGCAACTTCGACAAGTACGGCGTGAAGGCGCTGGACTCGGTGCCGGTGAACTTCCTGGCGACGCTGGACACCACGGGCGGAAACAGCGGCTCGCCGGTGCTCAACAGCAAGGGCGAGCTGGTGGGGCTGCTGTTTGACGGCACGCTGGATGCGCTGATTTCCGACTGGGAGTTCAACGACAAGACCACGCGCAGCATCTGCCTGGATGCCCGCTACATGCTGTGGCAGATGAAGGTGGTGGACAAAGCTGACCGCCTGCTGAAGGAAATGAACGCGCTGTAAGCGTTTGACGCCAGACAAAAGCCCCGCGATGGCCGTTGCCGTCGCGGGGCTTTTTGCTGGGTGAAGCGCAGCGCTTGAAGCGCGGAGCGGCCGGAGGGGCTGAGCCGCTGAGCCGATTATTGCGGGAACGTGCCCGGCAGCAGGATGCTCCGGTCCACTGCCTGGAGCTGGCGGTGACCGCAGAACGCCATGGTCAGGTCCAGCTCGCGGTGGATGATCTCCAGCGCCTTGGCCACGCCCGGGCGGCCCATGGCGCCGAGCCCATACAGGAACGCCCGGCCGATGTAGGTGCCTCGCGCGCCCAGGGCCCAGGCCTTGAGCACATCCTGGCCGGAGCGGATGCCGCCGTCCAGATGCACCTCGATCTGGTCTCCGACCGCTTCCACAATGCGCGGCAGCGCGCGGATGCTGGATTCAGCGCCGTCCAGCTGACGGCCGCCATGGTTGCTGACGATCAGCGCATCCGCACCGCTGCGGGCTGCCAGCTTGGCATCCTCTTCATCAATGATGCCCTTGATGATCAGCTTGCCGCCCCAGCGCTCGCGGATCCACTGCACGTCGTCCCAGCTGAGTTGCGGGTCGAATTGCCGGGCGGTCCACTCGGACAGGGAGCCCATGTCCCCCACGCCTTTCACATGGCCCACGATGTTGCCGAACTGACGCCGTGACGTGCCCAGCATGCCCATGCACCAGCGCGGTTTGGTGGCCATGTTGACCAGGTTGGCCAGGGTGAGCTTGGGCGGGGCGGACAGGCCGTTGCGCAGGTCTTTATGGCGCTGGCCCAGGATCTGCAGGTCCAGCGTCAGCACCAGGGCGCCGCAGCGCGCTGCCTTGGCCCGGTCGATCAGGCTGTTGATGAAGCCCCGGTCGCGCATCACATAGAGCTGGAACCAGAACGGCGCCTTGGTGTGGGCGGCCACGTCTTCAATCGAGCAGATGCTCATGGTGGAGAGCGTGAACGGTACGCCGAATTCCTCTGCCGCCTGCGCGGCCAGGATTTCGCCGTCCGCATGCTGCATGCCGGTCAGCCCGGTCGGGGCCAGCGCCACCGGCATCGTCACCGGGCGGCCGATCATCTCGGCGGCGGTGCTGCGGTTCTCCATGTTTACGGCCACCCGCTGGCGCAGCTTGATGGACTGGAAGTCGGACTCGTTGGCGCGGTAGGTGCTTTCGGTCCAGGAGCCGGAGTCGGCGTAGTCGTAGAACATCCGGGGCACACGCCGCTGGGCCAGGACACGCAGGTCTTCGATGCAGGTAATGACGCTCATGCGCCTGATGCTAGGCGTTTTGGCCGTAGCGGGGGAGGGGCGTTTGTAGGGGCCTTACGACAGCGCGCGCGGAGCGCTTACAGTCCGCCCATGGTTTCACCGTCCCGCTCAGCGAACGACGCCCCCCCGTCGGGTCGCTCGCAACCCTCCTCGCTACAACACCGCCACCGCTGGCGGCGTTGGCCCTGGCTGCTGGGCGGCGCGGTCAGTCTGCTGCTGGGCGTGGTGGGGGTTGTGCTGCCGCTGTTGCCCACCACCCCGTTTGTTCTGCTGGCCGCGTTCTGCTTTGCCCGAGGCAGTGAACGGTGGGAGGCCTGGCTGCTGCAGCATCCCCGTTTCGGCCCGATGGTGCGACAGTGGCGGGCCTCGCGGGCCATTCCGCTCCGGGCCAAGCAGATGGCCTGGGGCATGATGGCGGTCAGCTCGCTGCTGTCGGCCTGGGTGATGCCGGTGCTGAAATGGGTGCCGGCGTTGTGCTGCCTGTGTGTCGGTCTTTGGATGTGGCGGCTGCCGACCGCGACGGCGGGGGCGGAGCCAGTGACGGGGGATGCCCCGGTGCCTGAGCAACCGGCGGATGCGCAGCATGAGGACTCCCGCCAGACCGGTCCTTAGCAGGGGCGTGCTTGGTCCGGCGCTGCGGATGCGGTCTTCCACCTCCGGTCGGTCGGACTCCAGGGCTTCAAGCTCGGACGGGTCACCGCATCAGTCAAACAGCGGCAAGGTCTGTGGCACCGGCGTTGCCGCACCCGCATGGGCCGCCCCACCCGCGCCGGACGTCCCCGCGCCAGGGCTGCCCACTCCCGTACCGCCTCGCTGGCCACGCCGCCCGGGCTCCACCGCCCCGGGTCGGCTCAGCTTGCCCACCCGCACGCCCAGCAGCCGCAGGCGCTGCGTCAGATCCACGCGCTTGAGGCATAGCCCGGCAGCGTGGCGAATCGCGGCTGCGTCCTGCACCGGGGCGTCCAGGGTCAGGTCTCGTGTCACCGTGCGGAAGCCTTCAAATCGCAGCTTGATGCCGATGGTGCGCCCCTGGTAGCCCTTGCGTTGCAGGTCCGACGACAGCTGCTCACACAGCGCTGTGAAGATGCCCGACAGCTCCGCGCGGTCCCGTTTGGCATGCAGGTCGCGCTCGAAGGTGGTTTCCCGGCTGATGGACACCGGCTCGCTATGCGTCACCACCGGCCGGTCATCCAGCCCCCAGGCGGCCTGATGCAGCCAGACGCTGTAGCCGGGTCCGAAATGCTGCGCCAGCAGCTCCTGCGGGGCCTGTGCCAACTGCCCCACCGTCTCGATGCCCAGCGCATTCAGCCGCGCACCGGCTTTGGGGCCGATGCCGTTGATGCGCCGCACCGGCAGGGGCCAGATGCGGGTGGGCAGGTCGTCCATGGTGAGCACGGTCAGGCCATCGGGCTTGTCCAGCTCCGAGGCGATCTTGGACAGCAGCTTGTTGGGCGTGACACCAATCGAGCAGGTCAGGCCGGTGACGCTGAAGACCGAATTCTTGATGTCCCGGGCCAGCGACCGGACGCCGCCCAGCGGGTCATGGCCCACGGCGTCCCGCACGCCGGGCACGTCGGTCAGGTCGATGTAGATTTCATCGATGCCCCGGTCTTCCACCACCGGTGCCATCTCCCGCACCGCCGCCTTGAACAGGCGCGAATAGTGGCGGTAGGCCTCGAAGTCGGCGGGCAGCAGGATGGCCTGGGGGGCCAGCAGCGCCGCCTTCATCAGCCCCATGGCGGAAAACACGCCCAGAGCGCGGGCCGGATAGGTGGAGGTGGTCACCACACCGCGGCCGGTGTAGTCCTGCAGCTTGAAGAACTCCCGCGTGCCGTCGGCCCGCAACTGCGGTGTGTGGGCGCGGCGGCCGCCCACCACCACCGGCAGGCCTTTGAGTTCCGGATAGCGCAGCAGTTCCACGGACGCGTAAAAGGCGTCCATGTCCAGGTGAGCGATCAGTCGATCCGGCAGCAATGGCGTGGAATCAGCCATGCGGCATTGTGGCCGAGCGCGGGACCGGGCCTGTCAGCAGACCTCGGGCCACCGGAAGCGGCCCAGGCCGCGAAGGGGTTCTGGCCGTGATGGCATGGATGGCCCTTGCGGACCTGGCCGCTACGGCAGTTATGGCCCTTATGGCCCTTATGGCCCTTATGGCCAGACTGCCGTTCCGGCCCGTGCCGCTCAGTGGCCGCAGCTGGTGCTGCCACAGCCGGAGGCGCCAGCCCCCGCAGCTTCCAGTGCCGGCTCCTGGAGCGTGCCGGTGGCCGGGTCGAAGCCGCGCTGCTGCATGGTGTAGACCAGCGCCGCATCCATCATTTCCGCATGGCCGGGGAACCATTGCGCCAGCTCCTGGCGCACGATGGGCATCGGCTCGCGGTCGTTGAGCTCTTCCGCGTAGCGCACCACCTCACGCATCACGTTGAGCACCATCGCATGCTGGCTGCTGTGGCAGTTGTCCGGCTCGAAACCGGTGGCCGCCATCCAGCCCTCTTCCATCGCGAAATGCGCTTCGGTGTGCGCCAGCAGCGCCTTGAAGGCGGGCAGGGCGTCCTCGCCACGGTCCAGCATGTCGCCGAAGCCGTTGAGCAGCTCCACGAATTCCTCATGGGTGTGATCCAGCTCCGGCTGATTCAGCACCAGGTTGTCAGACCAGTCCAGCGTGCTCATGTTCAAGCGTCCTTCAATGCGCCCAGGCATGGCACCCGGGCGATGCGATGTGATGGATTCGATCAGGTTCAGGCGCCCAGCCGCGCCAGATGGCGCTGGACCTGCACCCGTACCTGCGCCGGTGCGGTGCCGCCCAGCACGTTGCGTGCATTGAGTGATCCCTTCAGCGAGAGCACCTCGTACACGTCCTGCTCAATGCGCTGATCAAACTGGCGCAACGCCTCGAGGCTCAGTGCGGACAGATCCACACCCTGGGCCTGGGCCGTCTTGACGGCATGGGCCACCACCTCATGGGCGTCGCGGAAGGGCAGGCCCTTCTTCACCAGATAGTCGGCCAGGTCGGTGGCGGTGGCGTAGCCCTTCAGGGCAGCCCGTTCCATGGCGTCCGGTTTGACAGTCAGGCCATCCATCATGTCCGCGAAGATGCGCAGGGTGTCGTTCAGCGTGTCGACGGTGTCAAACAGCGGTTCCTTGTCTTCCTGGTTGTCCTTGTTGTAGGCCAGCGGCTGGCCCTTCATCAAGGTGATCAGGCCGATCAGATGACCCACCACACGGCCGCTCTTGCCGCGGGCCAGTTCCGGAACGTCCGGATTCTTCTTCTGCGGCATGATGCTGGAGCCGGTGCAGAAGCGGTCGGGCAGGGCGATGAAGCCGAAGGCCTGGCTCATCCACAGGATCAGCTCTTCGGACAGGCGCGAAATGTGCACCATGATCAGTGCCGCAGCGGCGCTGAATTCGATGGCGAAGTCCCGGTCGCTGACCGCATCCAGGCTGTTCTGCGCCACGCCTTCCATGCCCAGGGTGCGGGCCACCCGTTCGCGGTCCAGCGGATAGCTGGTGCCGGCCAGGGCTGCGGCACCCAGCGGCAGCCGGTTGACCCGCTTGCGGGCATCCAGCAGACGCTCCGCATCGCGGGCAAACATTTCCACATAGGCCAGCATGTGATGGCCAAAGCTGACCGGCTGGGCCACCTGCAAGTGGGTGAAGCCGGGCAGGATCACGTCCGCATGGCGTTCAGCCTGACGCACCAGCACCTTCTGCAGCTCGGTGAGCAGGCCCACCAGGGTGTCGATCTCACCGCGCAGCCACAGGCGTACATCGGTGGCGACCTGGTCGTTGCGGCTGCGGCCGGTGTGCAGGCGCTTGCCGGCCAGGCCCACCAGTTCGGTCAGGCGGGCCTCGATGTTAAGGTGCACGTCTTCCAGGTCCAGCTTCCATTCGAAGCGGCCGGCTTCGATCTCTTCACGGATCTGCGCCATGCCGCGCTGGATGGCTGCATGGTCCTCGGCGCTGATGATGGACTGCGCGGCCAGCATGTCGGCATGGGCCAGGCTGCCGCGGATGTCGGCATCCCACAGGCGCTGGTCGAAGTCGACACTGGCGGTGTAGCGCTTCACCAGGTCGCTCATCGGCTCGGAGAAGAGGGCAGACCAGGCCTGGGATTTGTTGGCCAGTTGGTTGTCGGAGGGATTGGACATCGCGGGCTCAGCGGGCGGGCAGAAACTTCGGAGCAAGTCGTAACCGGCCGCCTGCGCCGCCTTCCGCCACCCGGGTCGGACGCCGAGAGGGCGCCGGGGTGGGCATCAGGGTGGGCACAGGTGAGGGGTCTGTCACGTCTTGTGGCGAACCGGGCGGCCAGCGGCAACCCGGTGGGAGAGAATGCAAACACGATTCTAAAGGGCGAGGACCAAGAGCCGATGGCCGACCGGGCGCAGCAAGCCACCCATGCGCAACATTCCCAGGCAGCGCCTTCCACGCTGGCCGCCTGGGAAGACACGCGGCTGGAGACGCGGCCCATGCCGCCCAGCCCGCTGATCGATGCCCGGCGCCGGTTTGATGTCTGCCATGTGGGCCTGGTGCTGCGTGCGGTGCTGGGCGTGCAACTGGTGCAGGGCCTGGGCCTGGCCATGGCGCAGGCCACGCTGGTGGGCTGGGTCTGGGCCATGGGCACGGCCACGGTGGCCTCCATGACGGCGGTGCTGTCCTGGCTGCTGATCGTCTGCGGCTCCAAGCGGCTGCTCTCCCGGCTGCCCCAATGGGCGCAATGGACCCTGCCGATTGCGCTGGGTGCCGCGTGTGCGCATGGCGGCACAGAGCTGCTGGTCTTTGTCGGTCTCGATGCCGTGACCCCGCTGCAACGGGTGGGCGCCGCTGGTTTTGGCGCGCTCGGGGCGGGCTTGCTGCTGTTCTGGCTGATGCTGCGCGAGCGCGCGCAGGCGCCGGCCGAGGCCTTGGCCCGGCTGGTGGAGTTGCAATCCCGCATCCGCCCGCATTTCCTGTTCAATACGCTGAACACTGCCATCGCCCTGGTGCGGGTGGACCCGTCGCGTGCCGAGGAGGTGCTGGAAGACCTGGCCGAGCTGTTCCGCGTGGCGCTGGCCGATACCGGCCCGCGCACCGAAGGTGTACCGCTGGCGCAGGAAGTGGACCTGGCCAAGCGTTATCTGGCCATCGAGCAGCTGCGTTTCGGCGAACGCCTGCGGGTGGACTGGCAGGTGGACCCATATGGCAACGACACCCGCGTGCCGCCGCTGTTGCTGCAGCCGCTGGTGGAGAACGCCGTGCGCCACGGTGTGGAGCCCAATGACCAAGGTGGGGATGTGAGCATCACCACCCGGGTGCGTGGCAGTGAGGTGGAGATCCGCGTGGTCAACACGGTGGGCGCGCCCGCCCGCACCCGCGGCCATGGCCTGGCCCTGAAGAATGTGAAGCAGCGCCTGCGCCTGATGCATGACGTGGCGGCGCGCATCGAGGTGGCGCCGTCGCCCACCCGTTTCATGGTGCGGATTCTGTTGCCGCGCTGAGTGTTTGGCTGACCTGACAGGAACGACATGCTGACCCAACCCCCGCTGAAGGTGCTGATCGTGGACGACGAGCCGCTGGCCCGGCTGCGATTGCGCGGGTTGGTGGAAGCCAATGACGAGCCGCGCGCCGAGGTGGCGGCCGAAGCCGCCAGCGGTGAGCAGGCCCTGAACTGGTTGAAGGACCATGCCTGCGACCTGATCCTGCTGGATGTGCAGATGCCGGGCCTGGACGGGCTCGGGCTGGCGCAGGCGATGCTGGGGCGGCCACTGGCGCCCGCCATCGTGTTCGTGACGGCCCATGCGCAACATGCGCTGCAGGCCTTCGAACTGGAGGCGCTGGACTACCTGACCAAACCGGTGCGGCGCGAGCGGCTGCAGGCCAGTCTCGTCCGGGTGGCGCAGCGGCTGGTGGAGCGCGCGGCGGCCAAGTCCCGGGGACCGCAGGAAGCCCCACCGGCGGACGACGGGCCGGTGATCAACATCACCGAGCGGGGGCGGCTCTTGCGGGTACCGCTGGCCGAGGTGCTGTATTTCAAGGCGGAGCTGAAGTACCTCACGCTGAGGACGGCCACCCACAGCCATGTGATGGACGGCTCCTTGACCGATCTGGAGCAGCGCCTGGGGGATCGATTCCTGCGCGTGCATCGCAATGCGCTGGTCGCCAAGGCGGCCGTGCGCGAGCTGGAGCGGCATGTGCCGACGGTCGGTGAAGGCGACGGCGAACCGGGCGGTGAACTCGGCTGGGCGGTCCGGGTCGCGCATGTGAATGAATGGCTCGCCGTCTCGCGCCGCCAGGTGGCGGCGGTGCGAGAGGCACTGGCCGGGCAGCGCTGAGGAAGACGCGCGCCGGGCGCGTCAGCCCGTATTGCGCAGCCCCGCTGCAATCCCGTTGATCGACAGATGGATGCCGCGTTGCACCCGCTCCATGCGCGGGTCCTGCGCACGGTTCTCGGCTGGGATCGCCCGATAGCGCCGCATCAATTCCACCTGCAGGTGGTTCAGCGGGTCGATGTAGGGGAAGCGATGCTCGATCGAGCGGGCCAGGGCCGGGTTCGCGGCCAGGCGGTGACCATCGCCGGTGATCAGGGCCAGCGCTTCTTCGGTCCGCTGGAATTCGGCCTGGATCGCGCTGAAGATCTTCTTGCCCAGGCGCTTGTCCTCGACCAGTTCCAGGTAGCGCTGCGCAATGTCCAGGTCGGCCTTGGCCAGCACCATGTCCAGGTTGGACAGCAGCGTGCGGAAGAAGGGCCACTGTTTGAACATGCGCTTGAGCAGGGCCAGCTTGTCCTCCCGGTCTGCACCCTTGCCCAGGAAGCTCAACACACCGGACCCGAAACCGCACCAGCCCGGCAGGGTGATGCGGGATTGGCCCCAGCTGAAGCCCCAGGGAATCGCCCGCAGGTCCTCGATGGCCCGTGTGGCCTTGCGCGAGGCCGGCCGAGAACCGATGTTGAGCTCGGCAATTTCGCGGATGGGTGTGGCGGCGAAGAAGAAGTCGGCAAAGCCCGGGGTGTCGTAGACCAGGCCGCGGTAGGCGGCGAAGCTGGTGTCGGACAAGGACTGCGCCGCCTCCATGAAGGACTTGGGCGCCGGCTTGGTGGGGTGCAGCAGGGTGGCTTCCAGGGTGGCGGCCACCAGCGTCTCCAGATTGCGCCGGCCGATCTCCGGATTGGCGTATTTGGAGTTGATCACCTCGCCCTGCTCGGTCAGGCGGATCTGCCCGTTCACCGTGCCGGGAGGCTGCGCCAGGATGGCCTGGTAGCTCGGGCCACCGCCGCGGCCCACCGTCCCTCCGCGCCCGTGGAACAGGCGCAAGGTGAGCGGGCCCTGCTGACACAGCTCGTCAAACAGCTGCACCAATGCAATTTCCGCGCGGTACAGCTCCCAGCTGCTGGTGAACACGCCGCCGTCCTTGTTGGAGTCGGAGTAGCCCAGCATGATGTCCTGCTCGCCGCCGGAGCGCCGCACCAGTGCGGCCATGCCCGGCAGTTCATAGAAGCCGCGCATGATGGCCGGCGCATGCCGCAGGTCGGCAATCGTCTCGAACAGCGGCACGACGATCAGGTCGCTGATTGCCGCTCCGTCCAGCGTGCCGCGCAGCAGGCCCACCTCCTTCATCAGCAACTGCACTTCCAGCAGGTCGCTGACGTCTTCGGTGTGGGAGATGATGTAGTGACGCAGGGCCTGGCGGCCGTAGCGTTGCAGCGATTCGCGGGCGGTGTCGAAGATGGCGAGTTCGCGCTGGGCATGCTCGCTGTAGCTGGCGCCCAGCACCCGCAGCGGGCGGGTTTCATTAAGCAGGCGCACCAGCAGCTCGCGACGGGCGGTTTCGTCCAGGGCGCTGTAGTCGTGGCACACGCGCGCCGTGCGCAGCAGTTCGGCCACCACGGCCTCGTGCTGGTCCGAGCTCTGGCGCAGGTCCAGGGTGGCCAGATGGAAGCCGAAAACCTGCACGGCACGGATCAGCGGCTTGAGCCGCGGCGCGATCAGGGCCTGGGCATGGTGGCTCTCCAGCGAGGACTGGATGATCCGCAGGTCGGCCAGCAGTTCGTCCGGGGCCTGATAGGGCGACTGCGGTGCCACCGCATGGCGCAGTGCCTCGGTGCCGGTCAGTTCCTGCAGCGTGGCCGCCAGCCGTGCATACATGCCGGTGAGGGCCCGGCGATAGGGTTCATCCAGGCGATGCTCGTTCCGGTCCGGGCTGCGCTCGGCCAAGGCTTGCATCTCCGGCGTGACGCCGGTCAGGCGCAGTGAGATGGACAGTTCCGCGCCCAGCTCATGCAGCTCGGTCAGGTAGTGGCGCAGCGCCACTTCAGCCTGACGCTTGAGCGCCTGGCGCATGGTGTCGGCGGTGACGTTCGGATTGCCGTCGCGGTCGCCGCCGATCCACTGGCCCATGCGCAGGAAGGACGACAGCGACTCGCCGGGCAGCGCCTCCTCCAGCTCGGCATACAGCTTGGGGATCTCGCGCAGGAAGGTCGAGTGGTAGTAGCTCAGCGCATTCTCGATTTCATCAGCCACCGTGAGCTTGGAGTAGCGCAGCATGCGGGTTTGCCACAGCTGGGTGACACGGGCACGGATGAGGCTTTCGTTGGCAGCGCGGTCGCGGTCGGTGTAGAGACCGTCGCGTTGCGTGACCAGCTCGGCAATGGCGCGTTCGGCGTCCAGAATGCTCTTGCGCTGGACCTCGGTCGGATGGGCCGTCAGCACCGGCGAGATAAATCCGTTCTGCAGCGTGCGCGCCACTTCACCCGGCCGCACGCCGGCTTCAAACAAGCGCTCCAGCGCATAAGCCAGCGAGCCGGGCTGCAGGCTGCCTTCGCGGTCGTGGATTTCGCGGCGGCGCACGTGATGGCGGTCTTCCGCAATGTTGGCCAGATGCGAGAAATAGCTGAAGGCGCGGATCACGCTCACCGTCTGCTCGCCGGAGAGGCTCTTGAGCAGCTTGTCCATTTGCTTGCCGGCCTGCGCATCCCGCTTGAGGCGGAAGGCCACCGACAACTGGCGCACCCGCTCCACCAGTTCATACGCTTCGCGGCCTTCCTGCTCGCGGATCACCTCGCCGAGGATGCGGCCCAGCAGGCGGATGTCTTCCATCAACGGCTGGTTCTTGTCCTTGGCGGCCCGGCTGGCCGCCGGCGAGGGGCTCACCTTGCCGCGCGGTGCGGCAGCCTTGCGAGCGGGCTTGGAGGGTTGCTTTGCAGCCTTGGTGGCCTTCGCGACAGGGGGCGCCTTGGCAACCCTGGCGGAGTCGGAACGGGAACGGGAGGCGGAGCTGGCAGGCATGGCGTCGTCTTGCGGCAGAAGGGGTGGCAGGGCGGGGCGATGTAACCGAGTTACCTGTATTTGACTGTATCAGTTTCCGCCCGGGCGACTGGCGCGCAGCCACCTCGCAAACCTCGATATCCCTCAACCAACGCTTCGTGCAGACGTGAGGTCAGATCAGCGCAGGGCCGGTGTCCGCTACGATGCCGGGCATGACGCATACAGAACCATTCGTGATCGCCACGCGGGAAAGCCGTCTGGCGCTCTGGCAGGCCGAACATGTGCAGGCGCTGCTGCAGGCTCGGGGCCTGCAGGTGTCCCTGCTGGGCATGACCACCCGGGGGGACCAGATCCTGGACCGCACGCTCTCCAAGGTCGGCGGCAAGGGGCTGTTTGTCAAGGAACTGGAAACCGCGCTGGAAGACGGCCGGGCGCAGTTGGCGGTGCATTCGCTCAAGGATGTGCCGATGGAGCTGCCCGAAGGCTTTGTGCTGGCGGCGGTGCTGGAACGGGAAGACCCGCGCGATGCACTGGTGTCTCCGCGGTATGCCTCGCTGGCGGAACTTCCCGCCGGGGCCTGTGTGGGCACGTCCAGCCTGCGGCGGGTGACGCAGCTTCGCAATTTGCGTCCCGACCTGCGGGTGGAACCGGTGCGGGGCAATCTGGACACCCGTCTGCGCAAGCTGGATGAAGGCCAGTACGACGCCATCCTGCTGGCGGCGGCCGGTCTCAAGCGACTCGGCCTGGAAGGGCGGATCCGTCAGCGCTTCGGTGTGGACGAGATGATTCCCTGCGCCGGGCAGGGGGCGCTGGGCATCGAGATCCGGGCGGAGCATCAGGCGCTGCGTCCGCATCTGCAGGCGATGACCGATGCCAACACGCATCTGGCGGTGGTGGCGGAGCGAGCCGTGTCCCGCGCGCTGGGCGGCAGCTGCTCCATGCCGCTGGCTGCGCATGCGGTGTGGAATGGCGCTGGGCAACTGTCGCTGACCGCCGCCCTGGGCCATCCGGTACAGACCGACCGGCCGCTGCTGCGCGCCGAGGTGGCGGGGCCGGTGACCGATCTCGCCGCAGCCGAAACGCTGGGCCGGCAAGCCGCTCAGGCGCTGCAGGAGCGCGGCGCGTCTGACTATCTCCAGGACACCTGACCCCATGGCGGACGCGGCACAGTTGCTGCTCACCCGGCCGCTGGCCCAGGCGCAGGACTGGTCGGAGCGCCTGGCCGCGCTGGGCGTGCCGACCCTTGCCTTTCCGCTCATCGACATCGTTCCTTCAGATGACGCCGCCCCCGCGCGGGACGCCTGGGCCGACGTGGCGCGTTTGGCGCTGGTGATGTTTGTGAGCCCGAATGCAGTCCGCCACTTTTTTGATCACCGCCCCCCGGGACAGGGGTGGCCGGAGAACGTCCTGGCCGCCACGGTCGGGCCTGGCAGCGCCCAGGCCCTGGAGGCGGCGGGGGTGCCGTCCGCCTGCATCGTGCAACCGCCGCGCGACGCGGACAGCCTGGACTCTGAGCATCTCTGGCCGGAACTCCAGCGGGTGGCCGGCAGCGACTGGACCGGACGCTCGGCCTTGATGGTGCGCGGCGACGGCGGGCGCGAATGGCTGGGTGACCGGCTGAAAGAGGCCGGCGCCTCGGTGGAGGCCATCAGCGTCTACCGGCGGCAGTGCCCCGTGCTGGACGCGCAGGGGCGTGAATGCCTGAAGACGGTCCTGGCACAGCCGGATCGTCATGTGTGGCTGTTCAGCAGTTCGGAAGCGGTGGGGTATTTGGCGTCGATGCTGGGTGATGTGGAGGCGCGGGCGGGGGCGGGGGCGCGGGCGTCACCGGAGTCCGGGACGGATGGCGGGCGTTTGGCATCGCCGGTGCTGCCGGCGGAAGGCTTCGGGCCGGTGGACTGGGGGGCCGTCCGTGCGGTGGCCACCCATGAGCGAATCGCGGCCCGCGCACGTGCGTTGGGCCTCATCCATGTGGTTTTGGTGCGACCGGACGCCGTGGCGGTGGCTGAGGCTTTCCGTCGTCTGTCAGGGTCCCCCCTAGAATCCGCGACGTGAGCGAGACCAACACCCCAGCGGCCGACGTTTCGTCGCCCTCCACCCCCGCCCCGTCGCCGCGTTCCGGCGGCGCCACCTTGTCACAGGCTGTCGTGGCCGTGGTCGGCCTGATTGCGCTCCTGGCGCTGGGCCTGGCCTGGCAGAGCCAGCAACGCCTGAAACAGGCTGAGCAGGAACTCGTCAGGCGGCAGGACAGCAGCCAGAGCGACGCCAACATTGCCCGCGACCAGTCCCGGCAGGCCCAGGAATTGGCGCGCGACACGGCCGCCAAGGTGGCCCTGCTGGACGCCAAGCTGGCCGAGGTGGCCCTGCAGCGGGAGCAACTGGAACTGCTGATGCAGTCCATGACCCGCTCCCGGGACGAAAACGTGGTCGGTGACATTGAAGCCTCATTGCGCGTGGCCATGCAGCAGGCGGCCATCACTGGCAGTGCGGAACCGCTGGTGTCCGCCCTGCGCCAGGCCGACGAACGGCTGGCGCGCTACCGGCAGCCGCGCCTGGAAGGCGTGCGCCGCGCGGTGGTGCGGGACCTGGACCGGATCAAGGCGGTGAGTGTGGTGGATGTCTCCACCCTGACCATCAAGCTGGACGAAGTCGCCCGCCAGGTGGACGACCTCCCGCTGTTGGCCGTCAGTCAACCAGGGAACCCGCCCGGCAGCGAGGCCCCGCGCACCGCCAGCGTGGCACGTCCGGCCAAAGCGGCTGCGCCCGCCGGCACCAGCACGCCACTGGATCCGAATGCGGGCTGGTGGGAGCGCGCCTGGCACGACGCCGGCAACAAATGGGACCAGCTCTCCAGCGACGTCTGGCGCGAAGCGCGTGGCCTGTTGCGAGTGACGCGCATCGATCATCCCGAAGCCGCCCTGATGGCGCCGGAGCAGATGTTCTTCCTGCGCGAGAACCTCAAGCTGCGGCTACTGAATGCGCGGCTGGCGCTGCTGAGCCGTCAGTTCGACACGGCGCAGAGCGATCTGCGCGAGGCACAAGGCATGCTGGAGCGGTATTTCGATGACCGGTCCCGCAAGCTGACCGTCACGACCGAGCTGCTGCGCCAGGTGCAGGGGCAGGCCCGCCAGGTGCAGGTGCCGCGCCCGGATGACACGCTGGCCGCGCTGAGCGCGGTCGCCCGCTGAGGACAGCGCCATGCGGATGGTGATCTGGCTGGTGCTGCTGTTTGTCGCCGCTGTGGTGGCGGCGCTCACGCTTGGGAACAACGACGGTCTGGCCAGTTTCTACTGGCGCGGCTGGCGCATGGACCTGTCGCTCAATCTTTTCCTGCTGCTGTTGCTGGGCGGCTGTTTTGGCCTGATGACGCTGATGCAGTCGCTGGATGCGCTGCTCACGCTGCCCAAGCGCGCACGGCTGTGGCGCATGGCCCAGCGCGAACGCAGCGCTCAGATCGCACTGCGCGAGGCGCTGGCGGAGTTCTTTGGCGCGCGCTACAGCCGCGCTCAGAAGGCCGCAGAACGGGCCCTGAACATTCAGGCGATGACGCCGGATCTGGCGCAGGACGGTTCTTTCATGGCGCTGGCGCATCTGGTGGCGGCGCAATGCGCCCACCGGCTGCAGGACCGGCGTGGCCGGGACGACCATCTGCGCCAGGCGTTGCAGACGGCGCAGAGCAGTGCCGGTGCCCGGCCCCAGGAAGAGGGTGCGCGGCTGCTGGCGGCCGAATGGGCGCTGGATGATCGGGATGCCCAACGGGCGCTGACGCTGCTGGCGGACCTCGGCCCCGGCGTGGCGCGCCGCACCCAGGCATTGCGCCTGAAGCTGCAAGGCAGCCGACTGGCCCATGAGCCGATGGAGGCGTTGCGCACCGCACGGCTGCTGGCCAAGCACCAGGGCTTCTCCAAATCGGCGGCGCAAGGGCTGCTGCGGTCGCTGGCGAGTGAAGCGCTGGAAGAGGCCCGTGATGCGGACCAACTGCGAGCCACCTGGCAGCAACTGGATGCGGCGGATCGCCGGGATGTGTTTGTGGCGGCGCGCGCAGCGCAGAAGGCGGCGTCCCTGGGGGCGCCGGAAGATGGGCGCGGCTGGTTACGCCCGTTCTGGGATGCGGTGGCCGAGCACGGGGATGATGAACGCCGCGCCTTGGCCGAAGCCTTGGTGCCGTGCATGCCGGGCCTCGGGCCGGAATGGCTGCAGCGGCTGGAATTCGCTGCGCAGCGCTTCCCGCGTGATGCGACCATGGCCTACGCCCTGGGTCATGCGCTGGCGGAGCGGCAGTTGTGGGGCAAGGCCCGGTTGATGCTGGAGCAGGCCGGTGAGGACCGTGAGTTGTCGGTGACGGCCCGCCGCCGCAGCTGGCTGCGTCTGGCGGAAATGGCCGACAACGATGGCGACACGGAGCGCCGTGCCCGTTGCTATGAATCGGCGGCGCGCCTCGGGGATTGATGGGTGGGCGATTGGCGAGCGGTCGTCACAAATCACCGCTCAGTTCTTGCCGAGGCTAAAAAATGCATGCTATAGTCGCAGTCTTTCAGCGGCTGTAGCTCAGTTGGATAGAGTACTTGGCTACGAACCAAGGGGTCGTGGGTTCGAATCCTGCCAGCCGCACCAGAAAATCAGTAGGCTCACTTGTTGAGCGGGCCTGCGAGAAAACAAGCAAGAAGATCAAGACGTTGCTTCCACGACGGTAGCGTCTGACAATCAAAGTCGTGCGGCTGTAGCTCAGTTGGATAGAGTACTTGGCTACGAACCAAGGGGTCGTGGGTTCGAATCCTGCCAGCCGCACCAAATCAGAAGGCCAGTGTTGAAAAACACTGGCCTTTTTCTTTTTTCCCCAATCTTCAGCGATTCATCAGTTCGTTGTTGCCGGAGTCCCTCGGGAGAGGGAGAGAGGGAGAGAGGGAGAGAGGGAGAGAGAGAGACGATGCGTGGGGCTGGAGCGGCCGTTTCCGAACCATCGGGGGCATCGTTTGCACTTGAGTCGTGATGCGCTTCGGCCTGCAGTGCTTGTTGTGTGCTGCCTGCCTGAAGTGGCATGTCGACAACCTAATTCAAGTAAACGGCTCTCTATGAACAACTTTTATCTGCAAGGCTCTCCCTGGAGCAGTCCTTTTTTTGGTGGGCTACCTTCCATGGGCATGGGATTCCCCGGGATGGGCTTCTCCGGTGGCTTTCCTGGTGGTTTTGGTGCTGGCCTGGCCAGTGGATGGATGAGGCAGGTCGCCCACGGCATGAGTGGTGGCTGGGGTGGCATGGGGCCCTGGTGCGGCCATGGCGGTGGCTATGGTGTTCATGGCCACCACGGGGGTCCCGGTTCCTGGGGTGGCGAGGTTCCCCGTGAAGGGCAATGGAATGCCGAGAAGGGGGGCTACACCATCGGCCGGAGTGGTCGCCTGGAGATGACAGTGGGCCAGGCCCACGCGGACTACAAAAATCAGATGCAGTTTCGCGTCAATGGCGGCGAATGGCAGACGCTGAGCAACTCCAAAGACACGGGCCATACCGCCACCATTCATGCTCCCCCGGGGTCCAATGTCCAGTTCCGCATCCAGACGCCGGAGGGCAACACCCTGCGCGCTGGGACAACACGCAATGTCGATGGCCGCGACTACGGCCAGGTGACCAAGACCGACAAGGGCTATCGCCTTGGTTTCGAAGATCAGCCGAACGGCGCCGATCGCGACTTCAATGACGCTGTGCTGAATCTGCGCGACCCGGGACGTCGCTGGGCCTGGTAAGCCTCGCGCCGGCTCATCACGAGCCGGCGCTGCCGCTCCGATCGCGACACAATGGGGTTATGAGCAAGGCATTCACCAAGGAAAGCGACGCAGCCGACCAGGACGACGAGGACAGCCCCTCGCTACCGGCCATCCCCAAGGGTGCGCGCAACTACATGACCCCAGCCGGGTATGCCCGGTTGCGCAGTGAGTTCATGGAACTGCTGGATGTGGAGCGGCCCAAGATTGTCGAGATCGTCTCCTGGGCCGCAAAAAATGGCGACCGTTCCGAGAACGGCGACTATCTTTATGGCAAAAAAAGGCTTCGTGAAATCGATCGCCGGCTTCGTTTCCTGACCAAGCGGCTGGACATTGCCGAGGTGGTGGACCCCAGTGCCCATCACGGCAGCGATCAGGTGTTTTTTGGCGCCACGGTCACCTATGCCAATGCCAAAGGTGAGGAACGCACCATCACCATCAAAGGCATTGATGAGTCCGACAGCCTGGCGGGAGAAGTGAGCTGGGTCTCTCCGATTGCGCGGACGCTGTTGAAGGCTCGCGAAGGCGACGAACTTCAGCTGGTCACGCCCGTGGGGGTGGAAACCATTGAAGTGATCGAGGTGTTGTACCCGGCGCCCGGGGCCTGAGCCCGACCTTGAGCCTTACGGCTTGACCCGCCAGACGCGCATCACCGCGTTGGATCGCTTGAGCGTGCGCAGCGTGTCGGCCAGGTGCAGACGGTCGCGCACGGCCAGCAGCAGCGTCATTTCTGCGGTTTCCCGCTGAGCGGCATCGTCACTCATGGCGATGTGGGTGATGTCCGCTTCCGCGCTGCTCACCGCCGTGGCGATCTGCGCCAGCACACCCTTGCCATTGCGCATCAGCACACCGATTTCCGCTTCGAAGCTGCGGCTCAGTTCCTCTGCCCAGCCCACCGCAATCCAGTGTTCGCTGTCACGCTGGAACAGCCGCCGGCCCACCGCGCATTCGCCGGTGTGGATCACCAGGCCTTCACCGCGACCCAAATACCCCTTGATGTCGTCCCCCGGGATGGGGCGGCAGCAAGTGGCCAGCCGCACCGACGCACCTTCGCTGCCATCGATCAGCACCTGCCCTTGTGACGGGGCGTCATCGGTGGCGAAGCGGCCCATGGTCAGCAGCACCGCATCCGGCCGCTGCCCTTGTTCAGACAGTGTGCGGGCCAGCTTCTTGGCCACGATGCTGGCAATCTTGCGGCCCAGGCCGATCTCCACCAGCAGTTCGTCCACATGGCGGTTGCCGGCCCAGCGGGCGAGGTCTTGCCACAGTTGCGCCGCTGCGGTGTCTTCCTCATCCAGGCTGGGCAGCGCCAGGCCCTCGGCCCGCAGCGCCTGTGCCAGCATCTTGTGGCCGAGTTCGCGGGATTCTTCCTGCTCCAGGTTCTTCAGGAAGTGGCGGATCTTGGAACGGGCGCGGCCGGTACGCACAAAGCTCAGCCAGGCCGGATTGGGCCGCGCGCCGGCGGCTGTGACGACCTCGATCACATCACCACTGCGCAGCTCGGTCCGCAGCGGGACGGCCTCACCGTTGACCTTGGCGGCCACGCAGTGGTCGCCGACGTCCGAGTGGATTGCATAAGCGAAGTCCACCGGTGTGGCGCCCTTGGGCAGGGCCATGATCTTGGATTTGGGGGTGAACACGTAGACCGCATCGGGGAACAGATCGATCTTGACGTGCTCCAGGAATTCGGTGGCGTCCCGGGTTTCGTCCTGGATGTCCAGAAGCGACTGGAGCCAGCGCGAACCCAGTTGCTGCGCGGCCTTGGAGTCGCCCTTGCTCTTGTAGAGCCAGTGCGCCGCCACGCCCTTTTCGGCGACCATGTGCATGGCCTCGGTCCGCATCTGGAATTCCACCGGCGTGCCCAGCGGGCTTACCAGGGTGGTGTGCAGCGACTGATAACCGTTGGGTTTGGGGATGGCGATGTAATCCTTGAACCGGCCCGGCTGCGGCTTGTAGAGCTGATGCAGCACACCCAGCGACCAATAGCACTGGGGCAGGTCCTGCACGATGACGCGAAAGCCGAAGATGTCGCTGACCTGGGCAAAGCTCAGGTGTTTTTCGCTCATCTTTTTGTAGATGGAGAACAGCGTTTTCTCGCGGCCCTGGATTTCCACCCGCAGATTGGCTTCTGTAAAGGCCTTCTGCACATCCCGCTCGATGCGGGTGACCAGGTCGCGCCGATGGCCGCGGGCCTTGGTCACCGCCTTGGCCAGCGCGGCATGGCGCCAGGGGTGGATGTATTGGAACGACAGCTCCTGCAGCTCCCGATAGATCTCGTTCAGACCCAGGCGGTGGGCAATGGGGGCGTAGATGTCCAGTGTTTCGCGGGCGATGCGGCGGCGCTTGTCAAAGGCCATGTGCTGCATCGTGCGCATGTTGTGCAGGCGGTCGGCCAGCTTGATGAGGATCACCCGGACGTCCCGCGCCATCGCCAGCAGCATTTTGCGGAAGCTCTCGGCCTGGGACTCTTCCCGAGTGGAAAACTGCAGCTTGTCCAGCTTGGTGAGGCCGTCCACCAGTTCGGCGGTGGGGGCTTCGAAGCGTTCGATCAGCTCGGTCTTGGTGACGCCGCAGTCTTCCATGGCGTCATGCATCAGCGCGGCCATGATGGCCTGGGCATCCAGGCGCCAGTCGGCGCACAGGCCGGCCACAGCGATGGGATGGGTGATGTAGGGCTCGCCGCTGGCCCGGAACTGGCCTAGATGCGCCTCGTCAGCGAACTTGTAGGCTTCGCGGATGCGCTTGATGTCTGCCTTGGGCAGATAGTGCAGCCGGGTGACGAGGCTGTCGAAGGACGACGCCTCGGACGCAGGGGCAGGTGCTGCCTTCGGGCCCGCGAGCCCGGTCAGACCTGGAATGTGTGCAGTGGCGAAGGAGCGAAGACCCATATGTCAAATTTAACCGATGGGATGCGGGCTTTCCCGCGCAGGGGCACTCCAGCAGCGCCAAAGCGACAAAAGGCGCCGAGTGGGCGCCTTATGGAGAAGTGATCTCAGCCGGAAAGGGCCGGATCCGGAGGTGGTGTGCGCCTGACGACGCAATTGCCTCGCGAATGAAGCGGATTGGAGCGCTGCCTCAGACCGGCACGCGGCGCAGCATTTCCACGCCGACGTCGCCATTGGCGACTTCACGCAGGGCGGTGACGCCCGGCTTGTTCTTGGATTCCAGCTTGGGGGCGTGGCCCTGGCTGAGCATGCGGGCGCGATAGGTCGCGGCGAGCACCAGCTGGAAGCGGTTAGGGATCTTGGTCAGGCAGTCTTCAACGGTGATGCGGGCCATGCTGATGTCCTGGTGGAGTGATACGACGGGATGTGGCGGGATGTGGCGAATGAGCGGGGGCTCATTCGATGAGGTCGAGTGCGCGAAACACGGCGGAGCGGTTTCGGAGCTGAGTGGCGTATTTTAGCCGTTGTGCCTGCACGATGGCTTTCAGGTCGAACAAGGCGGTTTCGAAGACGGCGTTGATCACCACGAAATCGAAGTGGCGGGCCTGGGCGACCTCGTTGCGGGCATTTTCCATGCGTTTGGCGATGACGGCGGGTTCGGTATCGCCACGGCGGATCAGGCGTTCGCGCAATTCATCCCAGCTGGGAGGCAGGATGAAGATGAGCACGGCGTGCGGAAAGAGCTTCTTGATTTGCAGGGCGCCCTGGTAATCGATCTCCAGCACGACGTCTTCGCCATGGGAAATGCGCTGCTCGATGGCGTTGCGGGAAGTGCCATAGAGGTTGCCATGGACCTCGGCCCACTCGAAGAACTCTTCGCGTGCGACCATCGCCCGAAATTCTTCCGGCCCCACGAACAGGTATTCACGCCCATGCTGTTCCTGGCCGCGAGGGGCGCGGGAGGTATGCGAGACCGACACGGTCAGCTTGGCATCCAGTTCCAGCAGCGCCTTGACCAGACTGGACTTGCCAGCCCCGCTGGGGGCGGCCACAACGAACAAATTACCAGGGTATTCCATCGAACAATTTTAGCGTCACGCCCGTCACCGCCGAAGCCAACAACTCACGAACCGCCGGCCTCCCGCAGGGCGCCCCGCTGTGCTGCCGCAGCTCTCCGCCCGTGGAGGCCCAAAGTCGCATGAACGCGCGCAGCGCCGTTCAAGCGGGGCTGCTGGTGAGCACGAGGGTCGCCGCCGGGCCGCTCCCAAGTCGGCCCGCGGGGCCCACATCCACCCCTTTCACCGCTCCTGTCTGCACTCAGTCGCATGAACGCGCGCAGCGCCGTTCAAGCGGGGCTGCTGGTGAGCGCAGGGGCCGAACGCCGGGCCGCCCCAAGTCGGCCCTTGCCCCCTCGGGGGGCGTGTTTGATGCGCCCTAGGCGCATCAAACCGGGGGCGCACCCAGTCGCATGAACGCGCGCAGCGCCGTTCATGCGGGGGTCTCACTGAGCGCAGGGGCCGCCGCCGGGCCGCTCCCAAGGCGGCCCTTGCCCCCTCGGGGGGCGTGTTTGATGCGCCCTAGGCGCATCAAACCGGGGGCCCTACATCACTCGATATTCTGCACCTGCTCCCGCAGCTGTTCGATCGCCACCTTCATCTCGACCGAGATGTTGGTCAGCTCGATCGCCACCGCCTTGGAGCCCAAAGTGTTGGCTTCACGGTGTAACTCCTGCATCAGAAAGTCCAGCCGCTTGCCGATGTCGCCCCCCTTTTTCAGCAGGCGTTCCACCTCATCCAGATGGGACCTCAGGCGGGTCAATTCCTCCGCCACATCGATCCGCAAGGCATAGGCCGCTGCCTCATTCACCGCACGTTCCTGCAGCGACTGTTCCGACACCGAGGTGGTCGCTCCGGCTGCATTCAGCGCCTCTTTCCAGCGCTCCAGAAACCGCTCCTGCTGACGCTGCACAGCCGCCGGAATGAGAGGCTCCGCCTGGTCGGCCAACTGCCGCAAAGTGGCCACCCGCTGCTTGAGCATCGTCACCAGTTTGGCCCCCTCACGCTCACGCGCTGCCAGGAAGCCTTTCAGGCACTGCCGCGCCGCTTCCAGCACGTGTTCATCGGCAGGAACGGGCCCACCGCTGCCGCCCTTGCACCACTGCAAAGCCTCCTGCACCGACAGCCCCTGGGCCTTCGGCAGCCAGGCTTTCACCTGCTCCTCCAGACGGGCCAAGCGGTTGAGTTGCTCGGGCTGCGGATTGGGCACCGAGCTCTCCGTCTCTCGCTGGAAACTGATGCGCAGCTCCATCTTGCCGCGCTTCACCTGGCTGGTGACCAGATCGCGCAACGCGGGCTCCAGGGCCCGCAGCTCATCCGGCATCCGGAAGCTGAGATCCAGGAATCGCCCGTTCACCGACCGAGCCTCCACGGTGACGCCTGTGGCGACGTGAGAACTAGGGGTTTCGCCGGGGGTCGTCGGTTGTGCCGTGGCGCTGGCATAACCGGTCATGCTGTAAACTGGCATCAGCTATCGGTAGAGAAATCGAACCGCGATTATGTCAAAGCCGAAACCGGCGCCCCTGCCCGCAGGCACGGTGGTGGGTGGCTATCAGATCATCAAAAAACTGGCTGCGGGTGGTTTCGGCGTGGTGTACCTCGCCGAAGACCCCGACCATCATTTGGTGGCCCTGAAAGAATACCTCCCGTCATCACTGGCCGAACGATCACCCGGAGAACTGACGCCCCGCGTCAAACCGGAGAAACAGCCCCTGTACAGACTGGGGCTGCGCAGCTTTTTTGAAGAAGGCCGCTCACTCGCGCAAATTTCGCATCCCAGCGTTGTCTCGGTGCTGAATTTCCTGCGGGAGAACGAGACCGTCTATATGGTCATGAATTACCTGCAGGGCGACACGCTGCAGGATTTCATCGTGACCGCTCGGGATTTGAAACGCGACAAGGTCTTCCGGGAATCCACCATCCGGTCCCTGTTCGACGAAATCCTGAAGGGTCTGCGCATCGTGCACCAGCACAAGATGCTGCACCTGGACATCAAGCCGGCCAACATCTTCATCACCAACGACAACAAGGCGGTGCTGCTGGACTTCGGTGCCGCGCGCGAAGTGCTGTCCAAGGAAGGCAATTTCATCCGTCCGATGTACACACCAGGCTTTGCCGCCCCGGAGATGTACCGCCGCGATGGATCCCTCGGCCCCTGGACCGACATCTACGCCATCGGCGCCTGCATCTATGCCTGCATGCAGGGCTATCCCCCCAACGACGCGCCGCAGCGCCTGGAAAAAGACCGCCTCGGTCTGAGCCTGTCGCGCCTGCGCAATGTGTATTCGGACAACCTGCTGGAAGTGACCGAATGGTGCATGTCGCTGGACCCGCTCACCCGTCCGCAGAGCGTGTTTGCACTGCAGAAGGAACTCTCGCGGGAGACCGAGCGCCGCTACACCAAGCTCAGTTTCAGTGAACGCCTGAAGCTGCAGCTCGAGAACCTCAAGACCGGAGCCAAGGCGTGAGGTTTTCCGTTTATCAGGTCAGCCGCCGCGGCGGCCGGGAAAAGAATGAGGACCGCATGGGGTATTGCTATACCCGCGAGTCCGGACTTTTTGCCCTGGCCGATGGCATGGGCGGCCATCCCGACGGCGAAGTGGCGGCCCACATGGCGCTGCAAAACGTCGCCGCGCTGTATCAACGTGATGCGCAGCCGGTGCTGCCGCATCCCACCCAGTTCCTGGAAACCGCCGTGCTGCTGGCCCACCAGCAACTGCTGGCCTATGCCGCCGAACGCGGCATGAGCGACACGCCGCGCACCACCGTCGTGGTGGCGGTGATGCAGCAGGGCCAGATCTGGTGGGCGCACTGTGGTGACTCGCGCATGTACCTGGCGCGGGACACCGAACTCATCGCCCGCACCCGGGACCATTCCTACAGCGAGCTGCAGGAAGCCCTGGGCCGCCATGCCACCGGTGCTGAGCGCTTCAACCGCCATGTGCTGTTCACCTGCCTGGGCAGCCCCGGCAAGCCGATGATCGATGTCAACGGCCCGGTGCTGCTGCAAAACGGCGACCGCATGTTGCTGTGCTCCGACGGCCTGTGGAGTTCGGTCAGTGATGCCGACATCCTCCGCCTGCTGTCCGAAGCCCGGACCGTGGCCGATGCCGTGCCCGAGCTGGTGGAGCAGGCGCTGCGCCAGGCTGGCGCGCGCAGTGACAACGTCACCGCGCTGGCCGTGGAATGGGAAGGGGAGGGTGATGCGCCCGACTCGATCTCCACGCAGGACCTGGACGACCAAGGCTTTGCCTCCACCATCCATGGCGCAGGCCAGGAACAGCTCGACGAAGCCGAGATCGACAGCGCCGTGCGCGAGATCCAGGACGCCATCCGTCGCGCTGGCAAGAAACCCCGCTGAAGGACCTATTCATGACTGCCATTGCCAGCCGCCCGCAAGGGCGCGCGGCCGACGCCCTGCGCCCGGTTCGCATCACCCGCCACTACACCCGCCATGCTGAAGGCGCGGTGCTGATCGAGTTCGGAGACACCAAGGTGCTGTGTACGGCCTCGGTTGAGGAGAAGGTGCCGCCGCACAAGAAGGGCTCCGGCGAAGGCTGGGTGACCGCCGAATACGGCATGCTGCCGCGCGCCACCCACACCCGCAGCGACCGCGAGGCCGCACGCGGCAAGCAGACCGGCCGGACGCAGGAGATTCAGCGCCTCATCGGCCGCGCCCTGCGCTCGGTGTTTGATCTGAAGAAGCTGGGTGAGCGCACCATCCAGCTGGACTGCGACGTGCTGCAGGCCGACGGCGGCACGCGCACTGCCGCCATCACCGGCGCCTATGTCGCCGCGTCTGATGCGGTGAGCTGGCTGCTGTCGCAGGGCAAGATCACGCAGTCCCCGCTGCTGGACGCCGTGGCCGCGATCTCCGTGGGCATCAAGGACGGCCAGGCGCTGCTGGATCTGGAGTACGTCGAGGACTCCACCTGCGACACCGACATGAATGTCGTGATGACCGGCGCCGGCCATTTCGTCGAGCTGCAAGGCACGGCCGAGGGCGTGGCGTTCACCCGTGCGGAAGTCGATGTGCTGCTGAATCTGGCCGAGAAGGGCATTCGTGACCTGCTCGTGGCGCAGCGCCAGGCGCTGGGCCTTTGACCCGTTGCGGGGGAGCAAGTGATGAAGTTGGTCCTGGCCTCCAACAATGCCAAGAAGCTGAAGGAATTGCAGGCGCTGTTCCAGCCGATCGGGCTGGAACTCGTCACCCAGGGCAGCCTGGGCATTGCTGAGGCGGAAGAGCCCTTCGACACCTTTGTTGAAAACGCGCTGACCAAAGCCCGTCATGCCGCCCGCGAAAGCGGTCTGCCGGCGCTGGCGGACGATTCCGGCCTGGCGGTGGATCAACTGGGGGGCGCACCCGGGGTGCTGTCGGCCCGCTACGCCACCTTGTTCGGCTTCGAAAAAAGTGACGCCGAGAACAACCGTGTGCTGCTGGAGAAGCTCTCCGGCCAGGCGGATCGCCGTGCGCGGTTTGTCTGCGCGCTGGTGGCCGTTCGCTCCGCCACCGATCCGGAACCGCTGATCGCCATGGGCCGCTGGAACGGCGACATCCTGACGGCGGCCCGCGGGGAGTCCGGTTTCGGCTACGACCCGCTGATGTGGATCCCGTCCCTGGGCCAGAGTGTGGCCGAACTGACGGCTGAGCAAAAGAACCGCCTGAGTCACCGCGCGCTGGCTTCGGAAGACCTGCTGCGGCAGATGCGCGAGGCCTGGCACCTTGGCTGACATCATCCGGATGATGCGGCCCGGCACGCTGACCCTGTCGGCGCTGCCGCCGCTGTCCTTGTACGTGCACCTGCCCTGGTGTCTGCGCAAGTGCCCCTATTGCGATTTCAACTCGCATGAGTTCCGCGCCGGCCGGGAGCTGGACGACGCCACGGCCGCCCGTTATCTTGAGGCGCTGCGCGCGGATCTGGAAGCGTCCCTGCCGCTGGTGTGGGGCAGGCCGGTCATTTCCGTGTTCATCGGAGGCGGCACGCCCAGCCTCTTCAAGCCGTCGCAGATCGCGGAGCTGATTTCGGACCTGCGGGCCCGGCTGCCGCTGGAGCCGGGCTGCGAAATCACGATGGAAGCCAATCCTGGCACCTTCGAGCGGGAACGCTTTGCGGGATTTGCCCAGGCCGGTGTGACGCGCCTGTCCATCGGCGTGCAGAGCTTTGACGACGCCCAGCTGACGGCGCTGGGCCGTGTCCACAGCAGCAGTCAGGCCCATGCCGCGATTGAAGAAGCGGCGCGGTCCTTCGACACCTTCAACATCGACCTGATGTATGCCCTGCCGGGGCAGACCCAGGAGGCGTTGGGGAAAGACCTGGACAAGGCGCTGGCCTACCGGCCGCCGCATCTGTCGGTGTATCACCTCACCATCGAACCCAACACCCGCTTTGCCAACCAGCCGCCAGAGCATCTGCCGGACCCGGACCTGGCCAGCGACATGCTGGATCTGATCACCGAACGGACGGGTGTGCAGGGGTTGTCGCGGTATGAGGTGTCGGCCTATGCCCGCGAGGGGCACCGGTGCCAGCACAATCTCAACTACTGGCAGTTCGGTGATTACCTGGGCATTGGCGCGGGCGCACATGGCAAGTTGTCCTTTGCCCATCGGCTGCTGCGGCAGGTGCGGTGGCGGGACCCGGCCACCTACATGAGCAAGGCGCTCGAAGGCCAGGCCGTGTCCAACGAGAATGAAGTGGCACGGTCGGAACTGCCGTTCGAGTTCATGCTCAATGCGCTGAGGCTCAAGGAAGGCGTGTCGATGCAGAGCTTCCTGGAGCGCACCGGCCTGCCACCGTCGAGCATTGCGCAGGCCATGGCGCAGGGCCGGGCCAAGGGCTTGCTGGACCCGGACCCCGCCGTGATTCGCGCCACGCCACTGGGCTTCGATTTTCTGAGCGATCTGCAGGCGCTGTTTCTGGCCGCTTGAATTCATGCCGGTGATCCGGCCGATGCTGTGCCAACAAGGGCCTGCGCCGCCCTCTGCAGCCGACGCAAAAACGCCCCCGAAGCGGGTCGCTGGGGGGCGTTGAAGTCGGACCGTCGTGCTCGGCCCGCAGCCGGGCTTACACCCGGTTCAGCGACATGCCTGCCGTACTGCGCAGGCGTTCGATGAGTCGCGGTGCGATCTGCTGCAGCGGCAGCACTTCATCCGCCGCGCCAGCGTTGATCGCTTCCCGAGGCATGCCGAAGACCACGCAGGTGGCCTCGTCCTGGACGAAGTTGTAGGCCCCCGCGTCCTTCATCACCTTCATGGCCTTGGCGCCGTCCGCGCCCATACCGGTCAGCATGATGCCCAGGGCGTTCTGGCCGACCACCCGGGCCGCAGACTGGAACAACACTTCCACCGATGGCTTGTGCCGGTTCACCGGCTCGCCGTCCTGCACCCGGGCGATGTAGTTGGCGCCGGAGCGCTCCACACTGAAGTGCATCCCCCCGGGGGCGATGTAGCCGTGGCCGGGCAGGATCCGTTCACCGTCCTGCGCCTCTTTCACCCGGATCTTGCACAGGCCATCCAGGCGCGCGGCATAGCTGCGGGTGAACCCCGGCGGCATGTGTTGGGTGATGCACACGGCGGGGCAGTCCGCCGGCAGATTGATCAGCACGTCCTTGGTGGCTTCCGTGCCACCGGTCGATGCACCGATGAAGATGATCTTCTCGGTCGAGAGCCGGCCCAGGCTGGCAATCGGCGCGGCCGGGCGCGCGGCCGCCGTGCTGTGCGCCGCCGCAGCGCCGACCGCCCCGGCGGTGGGCGCCGGTGGCAAACGGCGGATCTGCGCCTTGGCCGCAATCCGGATCTTGTCGGTGATGTCGTGCGCCAGGGCGCGGATGCCGTCCGCCACACCGATCTTGGGCTTGGCCACAAAATCCACGGCGCCCAGCTCCAGGGCCTTGAGCGTCACTTCCGCGCCGCGCTCGGTCAGCGTGGACACCATCACCACGGGCATCGGACGCAGGCGCATCAGGCGCTGCAGGAAGTCCAGCCCGTCCATCTTGGGCATTTCCACATCCAGCGTGATCACGTCCGGATTCAGGTTGCGGATCATCTCCCGCGCCGCCAACGGATCACTGGCCGCGCCGATGCATTGCATGTCCGGCTGCCGGTTGATGATCTCGGTGAGGATGCTGCGCACCAGGGCGGAATCGTCCACCACGACAACGGTGGTCTTGGCCATTTCTTTTTACTCCTCGATACGGTGACTGATTCAGAACAGGTCGATGGACCCACCCGAACTGGCCACAGGTTGTGCCTTTTGGGCAGCGGCCTTGTCCTGCTGCACCAGTGCGTCGGCGTTGGTGGCCGCCAGTCGCTTTACCATGGCCTTGCCGCTGCGCGGCAGGAAGCAGACCTTGCGGGGGTAGATATCCATGACGTCCTTGGAGACCACGGGAATCCGTTCCGTCTTCAGATAGTCCAGGACGAAGTTGGTATTGCGCTCGCCGACGTTGATGGTGTTCATGCCGGCGATCACCGCGCCACCTCCGAAGATCTTGGCTTCCATGCGGCCCTTGCTGGCGCCGCGTTTCATCATCTCGTTGATCAGCAGTTCCATCGCAAAGGAACCGTAGCGCCCGGAGTCGCCCTGGCCCTCTGGCAGCATGAAGTGGTTCATGCCGCCGATCTGCGCATGCCGGTCCCAGAGGCAGGCGGCGATGCAGGAGCCCAGCGTGGTCATGACCAGCAGGTCGTCGTTGTCCACGAAATATTCGCCGGGCAACACCTTCACCGCCGCATTCTTGAAATGGGCGTCGTAGAAGAAGAACGAGGCTTCTCCCTGCTTGCGCGATTGCGTCTTGAGCTGGGCCACACGTGCCGCACCGGCACTGGCCAGCGCCGAGCTGTTGAGCAAGGCGGAAGAGGCGTTGGGCATGCTCATGGGTCTGCGATCAAAAGGGGTTGTACATCAGGACGGGGCACTCTGGGGTCGGTCAGCCGACCCGCTCGTAGATCGTTTTGCCGCGTAACTTGAACAGGTCACGCGACTCGGTGAAATTCTCGGAATGGCCAACAAACAACAGGCCGCCCGGACGCATCACCCGATGGATGCGCTCCAGCACCTTGCGTTGCGTAGGCGCATCAAAATAAATCATCACGTTGCGGCAGAACACGATGTGGAAGGGCTCCCCCAGCGACCACTGCGCATCCATCAGGTTCAGCGTGCGGAACT
Source organism: Roseateles sp. SL47 (assembly GCF_026625885.1). NCBI lineage: Bacteria > Pseudomonadati > Pseudomonadota > Betaproteobacteria > Burkholderiales > Sphaerotilaceae > Roseateles > Roseateles sp. SL47. Next base: position 2,691,618 of record NZ_CP113068.1, read on the forward strand.
CGATCATGCGCGCCAATTCGGGCTTCACGCGGATACGACCCTCGTTCGCGCCCGTCCCGCGCAGGAAAAATTGCCGCAAGCGCTGAGGAGATAAGCCCCGGGACTCGGCGGCATACACCCCGCGACGAGCGGTATTCAGCACATTGGTGTCGATGTCGCTGGAAATGATCTGCACACCGGAACTGCTGCCCAGGGATTCCTGGCAGGTCATGGCAATGGAATACGGTTCTTCGCCGGTAGAGGCGGCGCAGCACCAGATACGGAGGGGTTTGCCAGGGAATGTCTTGAGGTCGTCAGTCAGGGAATGGAAATGATGCTCTTCCCGGAAGAACGATGTGAGGTTGGTTGTCAGGCAATTGACGAATTCCTGCCATTCCTGATCCGCTTGCGGACCACTGACGCTTTCCAGCCACTCCAGATAGCTGGCGAAAGAGCGGTGGCCAGTGTCCCGCAGACGCCGGGAGAGGCGGCTGTACACCATGGCATGTTTACCGTCGTGCAGGCTGATGCCGGCATGCTGATAAATCAGTTGCCGCACGCGGTCGAAATCGGCCCGGCTGAAACTGAATTCATGGTCGATGGCTTCAACGGGGGAGGCGGCTGCCGTGGGTCCAGGGCGCATGGGGCAGAACTTCTTTGATGTTAGGGATGCCGTAGCACCGAAGGGCATATGGTGAACGCCATTGTCGGCAATCGCTAGTTTGAGCGCTAGATCGTAAAAAGATGTGTGAAAGAGGTGGGACTCTGGCTGCTTTTTTTGACCCCTGAGCGGGGGATGGCGCTGATAGACTTCGTCGAAACACCCGCTGTTCCCCTCGGATCGCTTTGGATCAACCGCCCCGCCTCATCCCTGCGCAAGCCTTGCGCCTGGAACTTGCCCTGCAGTTACTGCAGCAGGCCGGTGCCATGCTTCCGGACGCCGAACCCTACACCGCTGTGTGGCTTCAAGGCATCGTGGACGCTTTGTGTGACCTCTCCAGCAAGGACGCGTTGACCGGTTTGGTCAATCGCCGCAGCTTCGAGATGGCCCTGGACCGCGAACTGGACCGGGTGGCGCGTTCCGGTGAGCCGGCCTTGCTGCTGGTGCTGGATATTGACCATTTCAAGGCCATCAATGACAACCATGGGCATGCCGCAGGGGACCAGGTCATCCGTGCGGTGGCACGCGCCATTGGGCAGATGGTGCGGCCGATGGACACGGTGGCCCGGATCGGCGGGGAGGAATTTGCCATCATCCTGCCCAATTGCCCGGCGACTTTTGGCGTGACCGTGGCAGACAGGATTCGAGACAAGGTGGCCAGTTTGATTGTGGATGTCGGCCAGGCGGCGCCGCTGACGACCACCATCAGCATCGGGGGGGCTTTCGCACCGCAATGGGTGAGGTCTTCCGCGTTGCTGTGGACCGAGCGGGCGGATCGCCAGCTCTACCGTGCCAAGGCCGAGGGCCGCAACCGTGCCTGTCTGGAGAGCCATATCGACTCTCTGGTCACAGCCGAGGAAAAAGGCATGTTGTTCGCCGTAACGCAACAGGATAGTGAATGAGCATGACAACAGCTCCTGCTGCAAGACCTGCCCGTGGAGGCGCCCGTACCTTGGCCGTGACCAGCGGCAAGGGCGGCGTGGGCAAGACCTTTGTATCGGCCAATCTGGCGGCGGCCCTGGCAGCGCGTGGTGAACGTGTGCTGGTGCTGGATGCCGACCTGGGCCTGGCCAATCTGGATGTGGTGCTGAACCTGCATCCCAAACTCACCCTTCACGACGTCTTTACCGATCGCTGCACCCTGGAGCAGGCCATTCTTCCAGCGCCCGGCGGCTTCCATGTGCTGCTGGCCGGTTCCGGCATGGTGGAGTATTCACGGCTGACGCCGGATGTGCGGGACAAACTCCTGCACATTCTGGAAATGGTCAAACCCCGTTTTGACTGGGTGCTGCTGGATACCGGCGCCGGGATTTCGGATGTGGTGCTGTTTGCGGTGTCCATGGCCACCGACGTGCTGGTGGTGGCCACCCCCGAGCCGACCTCGCTGACCGATGCCTACGCCACCATCAAGGTGCTGGCCACGCAGCAGAACCGCCGCCATGTGGGGCTGGTGATCAACCAGGCCAACCGGCCTGGTGAAGGCAAACTGATCTGCGGGCAACTGCAGCAGGTGCTGCAGCGCTTTGTGGGGCCCACGCCGGGGCAGACCTTCAAGCTGGAGCTGCTGTCCGAGGTGAAGAATGATCAGATGGTGCGCCAGGCGGTGCTGAAGCGGCAATTGCTGCTGGAGCACTACCCGGGCTCCGACGCGGCCCAGGCCATTCGCGCCCTGGCCACGAAACTGCTGGAGCAGCAGGCCTCACATCCATGAATCCGGACAGCAAGACCCAGCCGGCCACTCCCTTTGAATGGGTGGGCGGTGAAGCAGCGGTGCGCCAGTTGGTGGACCGCTTTTATGACCTGATGGACCTGGAGCCCGGCTTTGCGGAGCTGCGTTCGGTGCATCCGACCTCGCTGGACGGATCACGCGACAAGCTGTTCTGGTTTCTCTGCGGATGGCTGGGCGGGCCGGACTACTTCGTTGAGCGCTTCGGCCACCCTCGGCTGCGCGCCCGGCATCTGCCCTTCCGGGTGGGGCATGTGGAGCGGGACCAGTGGATGGCCTGCATGACCCAGGCCATGGCCGAGTGCGGCCTGGACGACACGCTGCGCGAGCGGCTGACCGCATCGTTCGCCAACACGGCGGACTGGATGGTCAATCAGGCGCCGCCGGTGCGCAAGGTGCTCTGACCAAGACTTGGGCGCATCGCCCCCTGTGTGCGGTGCCGCGCTCTGTGCGGTCGGACACTGTCCGGAAGCTGGGCACGTCACGGAATGTCAAGGACCGCCACTCCCGTGCATTTCTAACAGCAGCGGCTTTCGCGTCACGTCCCCCAGGAACACGGGTGCCATCCCATCGTCTACCGTTGAGCCCATGATGTTCACGACGTATGACGACGATGTGGTCGGCATCGATGCCAATCCCGACCTGCTTCATGTCCGCATTCATGACGGCCAGCTGTGGTTGTCGGAAGATGCACGCCAGGACATCGAAATCTGTGCCGGGCATTGTCCGGAGACGTCCAACCCGAGGTTGATGCTGGAATTCCTGCGTGCCGCCTGTCTGCGCCTGCAACTGGTGGACATGGAGAGCGAGGAAGCAGAAGGGGCCTTTATGTCCTTCTGCGTGCTCAAGGGCCTGGAGCATGCCATTGACACCCATTGGCAGGGCGCCGACGCCGTGGGCGCCTTCCGGCCCGAGCAACTGCTGCATGCCTTCACGTCCAGCTTTCACCCGCAGGTCAGCATGACCCTGCACTGAGCAGCGCTGGCCCGCGCGGGATGCACGGGCCAGGCTGCGCCACGACACGTGTGGCAATCAGTCCACGCGGAAACCGAAATCCTGCTGGAACCGGTGGTTGCCGGGGCAGACGTAGTGCTGCTTCAACGCCGTCTCGATCGACTGGGTGAAGGCCCGACGGGTCCGCGAGTCCATCGTGCCCTGCAGGGTGCGGATATCTGCGGACACCACACGTCCTGCCTGCACCTCGGCCACCACCCGGAACACGGCTTCACCGGCCCAGTGAACGGAAGGCATGTCGGGGGTGCCGGTGGAGGTGCACACCATGGCGGGGGTCACCGTCTCACGCTGGGCCGGCACCGGTGGCGTGGTGGTGCCGGTGTCAGCGCCGCCGGACACCATGGGCTCCGCGGTGCTGGACGTGCTGGTCGCCACCGCAGCGGTGCTCGGCGTTGCGGCCGGCACGGTGGGCGTCACTGGCGGCATTTCGGGGATCTCCACCAGCAGTTGCTTGATCGGCTGCTGCAAAGGCGGTTCCGGCACACGGACGGGCTCGACCTTGGGTGACGGCTGCTTGACGATGTCCACGGTCACCTGGGTCAGCGGCGGCGGTTTCGGCGCGGCATGGCGCCGGAACCCCTCCACCAGGGCGGCCACCATGGCCACGTGGACCAGCGCCACAACGATCAAACCGGCCGTACGGGTGTGACCCGACGCGCCCCAGGGGCGAACGGTTGCTGAAGGCATGCGAATCCCTCCCCATCGATTGCGATGGATACGTAGTTGAGAATAGATGTCAACAACGCCGGCGTGGGCCCAGACTAGGGGCGAGGGCGGGGGGGCGTCAACGGGTTGTTCCGCAAAACAACGCGCCAAAACCCTGAGCGCTAGTGGTGGGAGCGAGATGAGAGCGAGATGGGGGCGGGGGAGGGGGCTTTGGACGGGGCGTCAGGTGGCGTTGAGCAGCACCATCAGGGCGCCGCTGCCGCCATCGCTGGCGCGGGCCTGGACAAAGGCCAGCACTTCTTCCTTCTGCACCAGCCAGCGCCGCACCCGTGCTTTGAGCACCGGTTCACGGCCCGGAGAGCCATTGCCCTTGCCATGCACCACCCGTACACAGCGCAGGCCACGGCGAGCGCTGTCATGGATGAACTGGCCCAGCGCCTCGCGGGCCTGGTCGCGGCGCAGGCCGTGCAGGTCGATCTGGCCTTGCAAGGCCCAATGGCCACGCCGCAGCTTGCGCACGGACTCCTGGGTGATCTCGGGACGGCGGAAAGAAAGGGTCTCGTCGGTCTCCAGCAGGGAGTCCACATCGAAATCATCGGAGAGGGCCTGTTTCCAGGCCCTCTGTTCATCCAGCAGCCGCTGCACCGGCTCCGGCGCGGGCCGACCGGGGCTCAGCAGCACGCGGTTGGCTTCCGGCAGCTTGACCACCGGACCCACCGTCAATTCAAAGATGCGGGCTTCCTGTTCGCGCAGGCGTGCCTGCGCCGCCTCACGCTCGCGGCGTTCTTCGTCCGCGCGCTGGCGGATCCGCAGTTCTCGATGCAGGGTCTGCAGGTCTTGCAGGCTGCGCAGGCGATCATTCACAACAATCCCAATTCGGCCATGGAGACAGCACGCCCCGCGCCAACCACAAAGTGATCCAGCATCTTCACGTCCACCAGGGCCAGGGCCTGCTTCATCGTCTCCGTCAGCTTGATGTCTGCCGGCGAGGGCTGGGGATGGCCGGAGGGATGGTTGTGTGCCAGGACCACCGCACCGGCTTCCAGGGCCAGTGCACGTTTCACCACTTCGCGGGGGTACGCAATGGTATGGGATAGGGTACCCCGGAACATGTTGTCCATACGGATCAGTCGGTGGCGAACGTCCAGAAACATCACGGCGAAGCATTCGTGAGGCTCGGCGTCCAGTTGCAGGCGCAGGTAGGTGCGGACCGACTCGGTGGATTCAAAGATCGGCTGATCGGACAGGGTTTTGCGCAGGCCGCGGCGGGCCAGTTCCATGACGGCCACCAGCATCGCCTGCTTGGAGGGCCCCAGGCCGCGCACGTCGGCTAGGTCCTGCGGCGCAGCCCGCAGCAGGCCGGCCAGGCCATTGAATCGGTCCAACAGGTCGCGGGCCAGTTGGAGCACCGGCTGGCCGGGCAGGCCGGTGCGCAGCAGGATGGCCAGCAGTTCGCAGTCGGTGAGGGTGTCGGGACCGCGGGCCAGGAGTTTTTCCCGGGGGCGGCAGTCGGTGGGGAGGCTGAGGAAGGTCATCTGGGGTGCTTTCGGGAGTTAGGCGGCGCTCAAGCCTAAAATCCGGCTTCGATTTCCAAAATACCCCTGACTTGTGAACCTCGTCCAACCTGGATCGTTCCTGACCCTGCATTACCGGCTGACCGGCCCGGATGGCCAGGACGTGATCAACACCTTTGACGACAAGCCCGCCACGCTGTCGCTGGGGGCCGGCGAGCTCGCGCCCGCGATCGAGGCCCGCCTCATCGGCCTGGCCGAAGGCAGCCGCACCACGCTGGAGCTGGGCCCGGGCGAAGCCTTCGGGGACCGCAATCCGGACATGCTGCAGCGGGTGAAGCTCAGCCTCATGCGGGAGCTGGGCGATCCCACCGAGGTCTATCAGGTGGGGGATGTGGTGCAGTTCCCCACACCGGATGGCCAGGGGCAATATGCCGGTGTCGTGCGCGAGGTGGGGGCGGACTGGCTGCTGTTCGACTTCAACCACCCGCTGGCTGGCCAGCCGGTGAGCTTTGAAGTGCAACTGATCGGCGTGCTGTGAGCGGAGCGGACATGCAGGCAAGCAAAGACATCATCCTGGCGGAACCGCGCGGCTTCTGTGCGGGGGTGGACCGGGCCATCGAGATCGTGGAGCGGGCGCTGAAGAAATTCGGCGCGCCTATCTATGTGCGCCATGAGATCGTGCACAACACCTATGTGGTGAACGACCTCAAGGCCAAGGGCGCCATCTTCATCGAAGACCTGGCCGATGTGCCGCCGGGCGCCACGCTGGTGTTCTCGGCCCACGGCGTCAGCCAGGCGGTGCGACAGGAAGCGGCACAGCGCGGCTTCCAGGTATTTGACGCCACTTGCCCACTGGTCACCAAGGTGCATGTGGAAGTGGCCAAGCTGCACCGTGAGGGCTACGAGTTCATCATGATCGGCCACAAGGGGCATCCCGAAGTGGAAGGCACCATGGGCCAGCTCAGCGACGGCATCTACCTGGTAGAAGAGGCGTCGGACGTGCCCCATGTGCAGGTGAAGGACCCGTCGCGTCTGGCGGTGGTTACCCAGACCACGCTGAGCGTGGATGACGCGGCGGAGATCCTCGCGGCGGTGAAGCGCCACTTCCCGCAGGTGCGTGAGCCCAAGAAGCAGGACATCTGCTACGCCACCCAGAACCGCCAGGATGCGGTGAAGGTGCTGGCCCCGACGGTGGATGTGGTGATTGTGGTGGGCAGCCCCACCAGTTCCAACAGCAACCGCCTGCGTGAACTGGCGGAGCGCCTGGGCACACCCGCCTACATGGTGGATGCGGCGGAAGACCTTCAGCCCCAGTGGCTGGAGGGCCGCAACCGGGTGGGCCTGACGGCGGGCGCGTCCGCCCCGGACGTGTTGGTGCAGGCGGTGATCGACCGTTTGCGCCAGATGGGCGCCACCACGGTGCGCACGCTGCCGGGCGTGGAGGAGCATGTGCGCTTCCCGCTGCCCATGGGGCTGGGCGACAAGTCCATGGCCGAGGTCACCAGCGAACGATCTTGATCCCCGCTGGCAGGCGTCCGTGGGCATGAATGCACCCCGGACGCCTGCGTTGACCTCTCCCTGGCGCGGGTGCTGGACACCCTGCGCTGCCTTGAGCATCCAAGAACATTGAAGAGAACCGACATGCTGGACATTACCCAATTGCGCAAGGACCTGGACGCCGTGGTGGCGCGTCTGCAGGCTCGCAAGAATCCCCAACCCTATCTGGACGTGGACCGCTACAAGGCGCTGGAGGCCGAGCGCAAGCAGGTGCAGATGCGCACGGAAGAGCTGCAGGCCAAGCGCAACTCGCTGTCCAAGCAGGTGGGGCAGCTCAAGAGCAAGGGCGAGGACGCCAGCGCCTTGATGGCCGAAGTGGGCGGCATTGCCGATGAGCTGAAGGCCGGTGCGGAACGCCTGGACGGCATCCAGACCGAACTCAACCAGATGCTGATGAGCGTTCCCAATCTGCCGCATGAGAGCGTGCCGGTGGGCAGCGGCGAAGAAGGCAATGTGGAAGTGCGCCGTTGGGGCACGCCGCGTGAGCTGGACTTTGCAGCGCGGGACCACGTGGATCTGGGAGCACCGCTGGGCCTGGACTTTGAGACCGGCGCCAAATTGTCGGGTTCGCGCTTCACCTTCATGAAGGGCCCGATGGCCCGCCTGCACCGCGCGCTGGCGCAGTTCATGCTGGACCTGCAGACACAGGCGCACGGCTATACCGAGTGCTACACGCCCTACATCGTCAACCGCGAAGTGCTGGAAGGCACCGGCCAGTTGCCGAAGTTCAAGGAAGACATGTTCTGGGTGCTGCGCGGCGGCGATGAAGAGGCGGTGGAGCAATACCTGATCTCCACCTCGGAAATCTCGCTGACCAACACGGTGCGTGAGCAGGTGCTGGATGCGGCGCAACTGCCGATCAAGCTGACGGCGCACAGCCCTTGCTTCCGCTCGGAAGCGGGCAGTGGGGGCCGTGACGTGCGCGGCATGATCCGCCAGCATCAGTTCGACAAGGTGGAGATGGTGCAGATCGTCCATCCGGAGAAGAGCTACGAAGCGTTGGAAGAGATGGTGGGCCATGCGGAAGCCGTGCTGCAGAAGCTGGGCCTGCCGTACCGCGTGATGTCGCTGTGCACCGGGGACATGGGCTTTGGCGCGGCCAAGACCTACGACCTGGAAGTGTGGCTGCCGGCTCAGAACACCTACCGGGAGATCAGCTCGTGCTCCAACTGCGAGGGCTTCCAGGCGCGCCGCATGCAGGCGCGTTTCAAGAATGCGCAGGGCAAGAACGAGCTGGTGCACACCCTCAATGGTTCTGGTCTGGCTGTGGGGCGGACGCTGGTGGCGGTGCTGGAGAACTACCAGCAGGCCGATGGCAGCATTGAGGTGCCGGAGGCGCTGCGCCCCTACCTGGGCGGGCAGGCGGTGTTGAAGGCCTGACCGGGCGTTGTGGTTGCTGCGGTGAGCTGAACGCAAGTTGCGTGTGAGCGGCGCGCGCGAGGTACCGCACGAACCTGCTCCAGAACTTGTTCAGGGCCCGAAAACGCTGCTACACTCTTGGTCTTTCTCGCTTCCCAGCGGGGAAACCACCGAATCAGGGAAGGTGGCAGAGTGGTTGAATGTACCTGACTCGAAATCAGGCGTACGGTAACCCCGTACCGGGGGTTCGAATCCCCCCCTTCCCGCCAAAATGCTTGCTAGATCAAGCACTTAGAAACCAGCCTTCCGGCTGGTTTTTTCGTTTCTGCCCACCATTTCCGTAACCCATTTCCGTAACCACAGGCGCTATCGCGTGGGTTTGGCCTTCTCGCCGACCCGCCGATAGACCTGTTTGGTGATCTCTTCCTTGGTGTGGCCGAGCAGTTTCTGCGCCTGCTCGATGCTCTCAATTTCGGACGCCGCCTTGGGCCGAATATCCCGGATCTGGAACTTCCCGATGCGCTCGGCCAGGTCGAAGTCCTTTGCTGCTTCGGCCTCAAGGCGTGCCGCCCGGCGGGCCGCCTCGAACCGGTTGCGCAGCATCAGGCGGGACAGCGGCTGGCCGCGCATGTTGAGCAGCAGCCGCATGCCGGTGACCGGCCGCGACGTGATGTCGTCGATCAGCTTGCCGAGCTGCGTGCGCACCCCGGTGTCCTCGTCGGTCAGCATGATCCGCAGGTACTTCTTCGTCTTGCCCTGGCGCACCAGCAGCGCGTCATTCACGACCTGCCGCTGGGTGATGTTCACCACGTCGTCGGGCCGCTGGCCGCAGAGGTACGCCATGTCCATGGCATCGCGCAGATCCCGCTCGCCCTTCCCGTAGACCGCCTTCCAGACCTCGTCGTCCACGTAGTTGTCCCGGGGCTGCTCTGGGTTCTTGTGCATCCCACGGCACGGGTTTGGCTCGTCGGTCAGGCCCCACTCGCGGGCGTAGTTCCAGATCGTGCTGAGCAGGGCCAGCTCGCGATTAGCGGCGATCGGCGCCGGCTTGCCGCCCGGGTCGCGCACCGTCCCATCCTTGCGCAGGCGCTTCTTCGTCTTGCGCTTGTCACGGTAGTCGGCCAGGTGCTTCGTCTTCACGCTCTTGAACGTGGCGCGGGCGAAGTAGGCCTCGAGCGTGGACAGCTCGGCGTCGTTCAGGATCTGGGTCTTGGGCGCCTTCTTCGGCAGCACGTCGCGGCGGTACTTGGCGAATGCTGCGGCCAGGCCGGTGGGCGCCTGAGGCTGGCCCTCCAGCTCTGCCCACTTGCGCTTCGCCTCCACTAGGTCGGTACCCAGCGGGATCTCTTTGCGCCCGCCGGCGTTGTAGTAGTAGCCGACCCACTCTGATCCATCCGCGCGCTTGCGGCGCCGCGCCAGCATGCGGGGCGGCAGGTGCGCACCCTTGGTCCGTGGTCTGATCATGCGTTGATGGCGTCCATGTTGGGCTGCCATTCCTCTTCTTCGTTCTTCAGCACGCTGGACAGCTCCAGACCGCCCAGCTTCAGATTCGCATACAGGCGGCCCACCCGGGGCTCACCGTGGCGGGTGGTGGTGAATTTCCAGCCATTGTCCTTAAGCCACTGCACCTGCAGCAGCCGCGTGTTCGCGCCGGTGATCTGCGACAGCTCCTGATCGGTCAGCAGCGTCGTGTTCTCCGCGGGGAGGTGGAGCAGTGCGTCAGCCATGGTCGAATCCCGTTTTGCGATGGCAGCGCGGGCAGCGCTGCAGGTTGTCGGGCGTCTGCTGGTCCTGGAACGCGATCCAGCCATGGTGGTCGTTGTTGACGGCGTAGACGCGCCGGAGCCAATAGAAGGCGCCGGTGAAGTGAAAGTTCGATCCCGTGTACAACACCTGGCGGATAGGCAACCAGGCGAAGCGCACCTGAAACAGAGGCGCGCTCATGCTTGCTCGCCTCCCTCAAACAGATCCGCCAGCGCTTTCCGGGCGCGGCGCGTGGCCTGTGCGTTGGCCCGGTGGTGCTGGGCGTCATACGCCAGGTGGCACTTCTGGCACCACGCCCTCAGGTTCTCCGGCTCGCAGTTCTCCGGGACGTGGTCAAGGTGCGCGATGGTCAGCACCACATCCACCATGCGCGAAACCTCGTAGTCGCTCATGTGGATCTGGCCCAGACGCTCGCCGGTCTGGTCGCTGAACACCTCGGCCGTGTCCAGCATGTAGGTGCCAGCATCGTCGCCGCCGCCGCGTGCAATGCGCTCGCGGTTGGGTGCCTTGCAGCGCTCGCAGCGATGGCCAGCACGCTCCAGGATGGCGACGCGGATCTGCTTCCAGTTCGCCGGGTAGCGGGCACGGTTCTCAGTCTTGATTGGCATGCTCGCCTCCCTCAGACATGGCGGCGCGTGTCAGTTGCTCAAAGAGCGCCGGGTGCATGACCACCAATCCGCCGCTTAGGAGGTAGCAACCCGGCGTTGTCCATTGGCGCTTCTTCACGCTGTAGCGCTTTCTACGGCGGCGCGGGTTGCATACAACGTCGAAGGCCGTGTGGTGCTGCACCGCCTCGGGGCTTACGTGGATCTGGATGCCAAACATCAGGCGCCTCCAGTGGAGCGGATGCCGTGGGCATACCCTGCCCGGTATGCGCGGCGCATGCTGTTCTGCACCTGATCCCATCGAAAACGGTCGCCGAATTCAGCATCCAGGCCAGTGTTGACTTCTTCGTCCGTCAGCGGCTTGCGCTGCTCACCCCCGTCCCGTAGTGCCTGCGCGTCCACTCCGGCCCATGCTTTGGCGCCTTCTTCGGTCATTCGCTGGATTTGGGCTTCGTCAATGTCGGTGGCGGGATGCTCGCTGGGGGCAATGCCAAGCGTCGGCAGAGCGCCCAGCCGCTGCCCGTTTTCCAGCGCGATCCCGCAATGGCGGACCAGTTGATAGCCTGCTTCGTTCAACGCTTTGCGGATCAACTTATCGTCGCTGCGGTTGCCCACTTTCTCGGCTGCATTCATCGCTTTCCATAGTGCAAGGTCCGTGCTGGTTTGGTCTGCCGCTACCGCAACGCAGCGCTCCTCGCCCCCGTCCCTCAGTGACTGCGCGTCCACGCCAGCCCACGCTTTCGCGCCTTCGTCGGTCATGCGCTTCAGGTGGGCTTCGTCAATGTCGGCGGCGGGCTTGCGCTGCTCGCTGGGGGCGGGAGGCTGAGGGGCGGCGTAGAGCGCCATGGTGAAGCGGCCGGCCGGTGTGAGTCGCAAGGGTATGTAAACCCCGCTGCCATCAATCGGATCATTGAGGCGATGAATCTGCTTCGGGCTCATGTATGCCACAGGCACCGCCTGCGCCTGCGCCTTGGCTTCTGGCGAAGGGGCGTCAATTTTTCCAGCGCACGTTGCGCACAGCTTCGCACGCTCGCAAGTTTCACCGCACTGATTGATTCTTGGCGCTGCCTGGGCGGCGCGGGGCGAGTCAAGCGCCGCATCAACACGGGCTACGACCTGATCGGCATACCCCAAAAGCTTCCCTGCCAAATCGGGGGCGTCACGGCGAATCTTGATCAGCAACTTTGCGATGGTGTCGCGCGCTTCTTCCAGCAGGTCCGTCATCGCCTTCGGCTGTGCAGGGGCAGAGGCATACAGAGGACCCTCGAAGTCGCACAGCGGCGGTGGCGAGCCTTCATGCCGTGTGTAGGTCGCCTCGCCTTCGTGCTCTTCACCCGTCGCTACCAGAAAGATGCGAGGCTGTGCGGGGGCAGAGGCGAGATAGGCGCGGATGGTGGCAAGCTGTTTGTGCTTGGACATGACGAAAGCGCCGCTGTATTGCTCGATGCTATCCAGCGCGAGTATTGCTTCGGTGTTGGTGGTCATGGTTCAGTCCTCCCGCTTTTTGAATTCGACGACCCAGACCCAGACCCAGGGATTGGCGGCCCAGGACTCGGTGCCATTGATGGATTGCCACAGCGAAATGAACGATTCACGCGCCGTATCGCGGTACAGCGGCTCGTGGTTGGTGTATCCACGCCAGCCCTGAGCGGGATTGTTCGCGGGGCATGCGGGCGCGTGATCCAGCCACTCAACACCCTCGGCGCGTGAGTCCTCTTCGCTGATGTCCTGCAGCCGCTCCACCCGCACGCTGACGATCTCCAGCGTGATGCGGCTGGCCGCCCGAGGCATGTGGATCGCCGGGCGCTTCCACCACTTCGGGGTAACGCCGCCGTCGCGTTTGCCGGCCATGGGCTGGGGCTGGGGCTGGCCGCCGCTGGCCGGGTACTGATAGGCCTTGCCGCACTCCAGCGTCATGTCCACGAAGTGCCACTCGTCTCGGCCCTTCTTGGCGCTGTAGCGAGTCTCCCAGCGGCCCCAGGCGTAGAACGTCTCGCGCACCCACAGCCGGTCGCCGGGCTGGCCATAGGGGCATGCGCGCTCGATGACATGCTGCGGCTCACGCTCCGTCACCAGAGCCCCAGGCGTGTAGAGGTTTCCCAGGTCTGGGTGACGCACTGTCTTGTTTGCCACCCGCCGCGTCTGCGTCTTCGTGTCGGCGAGGATGGCGCGCGCCATGGGGGCGGAAAACAAAATTGGGCGTTCTTTCATGATTGGCTGTCCTCTTGTTGGGTGGTGGAGAGGAGGGCGCGGGCGGCATCCCAGTCAGCGTCTATTTGCTGAGAGGTGCGAGGTGCATGTGTACACAAGCGCTTCAGCGCCTTCTCCAGCGCCTCAATCCGCTGTTGCTGACGGCGGATAAGTGCTGACGCTGATTGCAACATTTCGAAATCGTCAGTTGTTGCATCATCCTTGTTCCAGCTTTCAAGCTGGTGGATCAGCGCTTCCGGTGTCTTGTTGGTCATCTCGGTTGCTCCTGCTGCCCCGGCATCACCCAGGCGCTGTGTGTGTCGATACGGTCCCCGGTGGAGAGGTAGAGGGTGGCTGAGTCGTCGTCCTCGTCCAGGTCGGGGGTAAGGGTGCGGAGGTCTTCCAGGTCCTCCCAGGGGCGGGCCTTGGCCCTCAGACGTGCGCGGCGGCTCACGATGTCCCCCGCTTGACGTAGACCGTCACCACGTCGCTGTGGCGGCCCATGGCGGGCGGCTGCTCGCTCTGCTGGTCGATCCGGACGATGAAGCCGGCGGCGCGGGCACGGAAGGCCAGGTGTGTGGCGGCGGCGTGAACGTCGATCTCTGTCCCCATCGGCGGCTCCTGGATGACGCGCGGGGCCATCATCTTGCCGACCATTTCCGTCTGCACGCCTCGCTCGGGTGCGTGCTTGTCGAAGAAGCCTTGGGCTCCGCCAAGTTCCCGGGCTTCGTCCAGGTCCGGGAAAAGGCCAGGGCCGAAGAGGGTGTTGCGGATCCAGTCCAGCCCGGACTCGGGCCCTGCGCCAATTTCGGCCTCGATCACGGCGGCCTGCATCGCGAGGCCCTGGTGTTCGATGATCTCGACGAGCGTCGTCTGCACGTCGTTCAACTTGGAGATCTGGGCTTGCAGGGACTCGATGGTGATGGCTTCGCTCATGCTGCTTTCCTTCCCTTGACCAGCTCATCAGCGATGGATCTGGCCTTGTTGCGGATGTAGGTGGGATTCCGGCCCTCGGTGTCCCCGTGGATGAGGATCCCAAGCATGGCCAGGCCCAGGTAGACGTCGTGGACCGTGGCGCCGGGTTGCGGCAGCCGGCTCACATTCCCCTGCAGGTCGAACTCCGGGCCCTGGGGGAAGAAGGAGTCGTTGGCGCTCATGTGGACCTCGCCTTCAGCATGGCGTCCGCCAGCATGTAGGCGAGCCGTGCTTCTCGGAGGGGGTCAACGCTTCCAGGATGCGCCATCAGGCCGGTCAGCGCCTGGGCCGCAAAGTAGTCGCGCAGCGACATGCCAGCGCTGCTCAGCACGAGCTGCCGATCTCCGTTGTTCTCCAGCACGGGGAAGGCGGATCCGCCGTCGTTGATGGGGGCGCTCATGCTGGAACTCCTCGCGCCGGTACCGGGCCCAGGTGGTCAACCGGATAGTTGATCGGGAGGCGGAACAGAACGGTGGTGCTCCCTCCGCTGGAGTCCGCCTGGACGAAGAAGTCCGACAGGCCGAACTTCGTCACATAGCGCGCTACGTCGTGCAGGTTGCCGCTCATGTTCATCGACACCAGCTTGGTGGTCGGGGTATGGGTGGCGGCGCTCATGCTGCACCGCCTTCCGCCTTGGGAGGGGCGAACAGGGGCAGCGCCCAGGCTTCAGCGCGGACGGCTTCGGCCGCTTGGCCGTAGCCCCAGATGTCGCCATCGCCGGCGGCATAGGCAGGGGCGATCACCCAGCGAGACAGCAGCGTCCCGTTCATGATGTAGTCGCGCAGCTGCTCAATCAGGGATCTCAGCGTGCCGCCATGGCTGAACCCGCGCCACCGGTTCTCAAACGTGGTCCGGTGCGTGTAGATGGCCTTGCCGGAGTAGTCGTCGATGAAGTACACGCGGCCGTTGCGAAGTTCGATGCGAGCGTTCCGCTGATGGCGTTGGTTGTAGAAGAACCGGCGCCCGTGGCGCGCAATCACGTCGATCAATGCGTTCGCGTGCGCCGCGCGCTGTTCTTTGATCGTCGCGCTCATGCTGCCTTCTCCAGGCTGGCCAGGGCGCGGCGGGCGCGCACGGTGTGCACGTGGTCCGCGATGGCGTTGCAGATGCGGTCGAAGTCGGCGGCGGGGTAGACCTTCGCAGGGCCCTTCACCGGCAGGGCGTTGAAGCCCAGCAGCGCCATGCCTTCTCCGCTCATCGTGATCACGCCCCCGAAGGCCGCGTTGATGTCGCGCAGCGTCATCGTGAGGACCTGCTCGGGTTGCCGGACCTGTGCTACCGGCTCGGCCACCGGTACGATCGCGGCGCGGGCCGCGGCGGCTTCCGCTGCAGCTGCTGCTTCGGCGGCTTGCTGTGCAGCCTGGGCTTCAGCTTCGCGGGCGAGTCGCGCTGTCTCTTCGGCTTCCTCGCGGCGCAGGGCGCCGGGCAGGGCCGCCTGCAGGTGCTCCAGCACCAGTGCGTGTTTCTGCTGGGCCTCCACCAGGCGGTCGCCAAAGGTGTCCACGCTGGGGGCGTTGGCGGTGACACGAGTGATGGCCGTGCTGATGGTCTGGGAGGCTTGCTGCTCGTCGTAGGTCAGCAGCTCTTCGTAGCGGTCGAAGCGGGCCTGCACGCGGGCCTGCCGGTCTGCCTCAGCCTGCGCGATGCGGTCGCGCTCGGCCTTCAAGGCGGCCAGCTCTTCTTCCATCTTCCGGCGCTCTTCGGCCAGCCGCGCGGCGGCCTCGGCCTGCTCCCGTGCCACGCGCTCGTTCTCCAGGCGCTGCGCCTCCAGGCGGGCCGCTTCGTCGCGGCGGCGCTGCTCCTCCGCAAGCCGCTCCTGCTCGACGCGAGCCGCTTCGGCTTCTTCCCAGAGCTTCGCCTTCAGGGCTGTTTCCAGCTTGGCGATGCCGGCGGCGATCGCTTCCTTCGCCTGCGGCAGCATCTCCTGGAAAACGTCCGGGTCGGGCAGGGTGGCGTGCATCTGCTCCGACAGCAGCCGGATGTCGGCGGAGGTCTTGCCGCAGGCGATGATGACGTTCTCGCTGATCTCGGCGAGCGCTTCCTGGATGCGCATCACGCGAGCGGCCTCTGCGGCGGCCTTGCGCTGGCGCTCCTCTTCGCGGCGGGCTTCTTCGGCCTTGATCTGCTGATCCACCGGCTGCTCGCCGGCCTCCAACTGCTCCGTGATCCAGGCGGCGCGGGCGTCGATGTTCTTGCCCAGCGCCAGCAGCGGAGCCTTGGCCATCTTCCGGGCCTTCTCCACCAGGATGCGCGGGCCGCGCCACGCCGCCCGGTGCTCAATGGCGTCCTTCATGCCATTCGTGGTTTCGACCGGGTAGACCGCATCCTTGGGATAGCGGGCTTCCAGTTCGGCCAGGCCAGCGGAGACGCGGTCGAACTCATTCAGCGAGTTGCGCACGCGATCCATGTCTTCGGCGATGGCCAGGGCGCTCTGCTCCTTGGCCACGGTCACGGCCGGCGCTTCGGCAACCGGCTCTTCGAAGCCGGTGGAGTCGTCCAGTTCAAAGCTCATTTCAATCTCCAGTTCAGGTGGCAGTTAGAAGGGCACGTCGTCTTCGTTGATGTCAGGCGGCGGCGGTGCTTGGCGTTGGCGAGGGGAAGGGGTTGCGCCGGCAGGAGGGGCAGGGGGGCGCTTGGCCGTGGCCATCTTGTTGGCCTGGGCCACGAGGAAATCGTCTTCCGCGTCCTGGTCGCCGCGGGCGCGGGCCAGTTCGATAGCGGCGGCCACGCGGGCCTTCAATTCCCCGACGTTGGGCGCTTCGTAGATGCTGGTCATCGCAGCCTGATACCAAGCGTCCCGCTGTCCTGCGTGGATGTCAGCCTTGCTCCACAGGTCCAGTGCAAAACCGAATCGCAGCGCGGCGTTGCGCAGGGCGTCACCGATGACTTCCTTCTCGCGGGCGCCGGCATCCATGTGCGGCTTGTTGTCCGCGTTCCCGTAGCCGAGGCGAGTCTTGCCAGCGACGGTCAACTTGATCCACAGACCGCCTTTGGAGTCGAACTTTGGAAGGCCGTCAGCGTCGAAAGCCAGCGGCTCCCAGTCCCACAGCAGGTCCGCATCCAGCAGCCGGTGCGTCGTGGCCGCGTGCCCGACGTAATCGAGGTGCCGCACGCTGGGGTGGTGCCAACCGCCGCAGACGCTGCAGTTGATCTTCTGCTCCGCAGGGCACTCGTTCTGTGCCTTCGTACCCTTGGGCAGCTTGCTGATCAGGTGCTCCGGCACCGGCTCGCGGAGCAGGGCCAGCCCGCTCGCTTTCACAGCTTCGCCTGCAGGCGTCGTCGCTGCATTCATTGCTCTCTCCGTTGAAAAGGGGTGGGGCCGTGCCCCGTTGATCAGGTCAGGATGGCCGGCAAGGCCAGCACAGTGACAATCACCAGCGCCGCCAGGAACAAGGCGCCGATG
Organism: Roseateles sp. SL47; assembly: GCF_026625885.1. NCBI lineage: Bacteria > Pseudomonadati > Pseudomonadota > Betaproteobacteria > Burkholderiales > Sphaerotilaceae > Roseateles > Roseateles sp. SL47. The sequence goes on from NZ_CP113068.1 coordinate 2,709,031, forward strand.
CGTGTGATCTCTCCGATGGATTCGGAGGCGATGGGATCGAGGTCGTCGCTCACGGCAGGCTCCCGGTGCGGGCCAGCAGGTGCACCATCAGGACAGCGGCCAGGCCGACGCCTGCCATGATCCCGATCACATGCCAGTAGGCGGGCTCCCCGGGCTCGGTCTGATAGACCGTTTCCGGCCGGTCCAGTTCTCCGGGGCAGGTGTCGCAGATGCCCGAGCGATCCTCTCGCTGCAGCTGTCGAACCACCAGCGTGGGGATACGGTGGGCCTGCTGGCCAAGGCCTATTTCGACGTGGCCGCTCATGTCACTTCCCCTTAGCCGCCACAAGGACGCGGCGAGCAATCTCCGCCATGTCGTCGTTCTGCGGATGCATCGCCACAGCCTCGGCGGTCCATGCCCCAGTTGGCCCCTTGTAGATGTCACCGATGTAGACCCAGGTGCCGCCGACGCCTTCGCACAAGGGTCGCATCACCGCGTCACGGTCGGGCTTCTCCCACCATGTGGACGTGCAGATCAATCGTGCGCTGCCCTTCACGGCCTGCATGACCTTGTCGTAGTGAGCTGGCAGACCGTTGTCACCGAGTTCCACGATGACGAACGTCGTGGGATAGACGGGAAACACGGGCAAAGGAGCGGACGGGTCGCGCTCAATGTCCGCCACGTTCATGGCGGTCACCGGCAGGCCCAGGCCCGTGCCGACAAGGTGTGCGAAGTCTTTGTCCTGACTGCTCGCAGCCATGCCCCAGTCGCCGAACCAGTTGAAAGCAGGCAGCGGGCCGTGCCGCGTAATGCTGTTGCCGATCACGAGCAAGCTAGTGGCTGTTGTCGTCGGCACCTGACCAGGCGAGCTGGTTGTGGGATTGGCTTCTCCACCGCCACCACCACCACCACAGGCCACCACGATCATGGTCGCCACACCAGCAAGGTAATAAGCGAGGTTGCGGCTCATGCTGCCTCCGGTGTGTTCGGTGTCGGAGCGATCTGCTGCAGCCGATCATGCAGGTGGAGATTGACCACGCGCTGGAGACGCTCGTCTTCGATCGCCAGTCGGATCGCACGCACACGGCCAGCCTGTCTGTCCATGCTCACCTGGAGGGTGTCACGGTAGGTCTTCGCGTCCAGCGCCCGCTGTAGGATTGCGAAGCGGTTCGTGAACGAAGGTTCGGCTGCGGCTTCGGCCATGCGCTGGATGTAGTTGCCGTGCTGCTCGTTCACGAGGCCGACCAGCACGTTCAGCGCTGCGGTCTCGGCGGCCAGGTCTTCCTGGAGGGTGGTGACTTCCATCTGCGTTCCTGTTGGGTGGGTTGCGATGGAGTTATTACATCAAACGGTGTTTGTTGCGTCAACATCGTTCGATGTAAACATCAGGTAGATCAGGGTAAACACCTATGCGGAAGCATGGCGTGCCTGGGTGTGCGCTGAACGCGACAAAACCATGCTGTCGAATAACATCCGGTCACACTCAACAACCCCGGGGAGAGGGAATGAAGCCAACCGTTTTCATCGCGGCCGCCGCGCTGGCGCTCAGCGCATGCGCCCATCAATCGGAGAGTTACAGCTCGCGGTCTATGCGTCTATCCATGGGAATGGACAAGAACCAGGTTACTGAGGTGATGGGGGTGCCGCGCAAGTCCTCCGCGAAGATGACTGAGCAGGGACTCTCGGAGCGCTTCTTCTGGTGGTCCCCAACGCTCATTGGCTTCTCCAATGTCGACAACGAGATGCTCTCTAATGACCGAGTCTTTGTGCGGTTCGTAAATGGAAAACTGGTGGAATGGGGCGACAAGTACGACTACAGCGCAATGCTGGACTCGATCACTGATGCTCAGCGCGACGCGTTGAAAGCCTCCAAACAAGCGACATCTGCCAGTTCTGCACAGCCCTGATTCGCCTCGCAGGTAGCGCCCGCCAAACCTTTAGGGTTGGCATGAAAACACTGTACATCCGTACATATCGTGCTAGATTCGCCCTGCGTGTCCGAAGTCGGAACGTGGCGGGGCCTGTAGCAGGGTGCCTTGCGGGCCGGTGAGATCACCGGCTGATGAGTGAACCCCTCGGCTTCCACCGTTTAGCCCTCACGGGCCGTGCTGCTACCACGGACGGTGGAAACCGAGGGGTTTCTTCTTCAACGCAAGGAAACCAACGTGAACGAACTCATTCAGATCACCAGCGCCACCATCGGTGGTGTCGCCGTTCAAACGGTCAACGCTCGCGACCTGTACAGCTTCCTGGAGGTTGGCAAAGACTTCTCCACATGGATGAAGGATCGAATTGCGCAGTACGGCTTTGTGGAGCACGAGGACTATGAGGTCGCACACGAGTTGAGCTCCCCAGTTTCGGGGAGCTCAATGGCACGGCCACAGCGCACGGTGGCGTACCACATCTCTGTGGACATGGCCAAGGAGCTGGCCATGGTCGAGCGGACCGAAAAGGGCAAGCAGGCCCGTCAATACTTCATCCAGTGCGAGCGCGTGGCGCAAGGGTTCACGGCGCCGCCCGGGGCTGGCTCCCCCGTAGTGGTGGCTGCGACTGACGCCACCGCGGTCTTCAGCTTCATGCGTGTGATCGGCCTGGACCAAAACGCGGCAGCCATCTCCGCCAACCAGGCCGCTTACGCCGTGCACGGCGTCAACCTGCTGCAGTTGAGCGGCAACACCCACCTGCTGGCCGCCAACCAGGAGACCCAGGCCCTGACGCCAACGGCGCTCGGCAAGCTGCTGGGCGGCCTGTCGGCCCAGAAGGTGAACAGGGCTTTGGAGCAGGCGGGCCTGCAAAAGCGCGTGGGTGATGAATGGGTGCCGCTGCCGGCTGCCGAGGGGCTGTACCGCCTCTTCGACACCGGGAAGAAGCACAGCAGCGGGACGCCGGTCACGCAGCTGAAGTGGTACGCCGCGTCGGCTGACCGGCTCAAGCGCAGCGCATGAATGCAAATGCGGGAATTCCCCGCATTTGAAGACTGCCGAGGGCCTACGGGAATTTCCGCAGGCCCACACAGTCATTGACCCATTCCGGGAATTCCAGGAATGAGGGAAATCAACAACTTAGCGCTATGCAGGGGGTAACGAAACGGTACCCCCTTGGAGCGGAAGCTCACTGCTTCCGTCTTCGCGGGCTCGGCGCCGGGAAGGTGATCGGCCCGCTCATGGTGAAGGCCACTTGACCAACGTCACCAGCGATGAACACGCCGGGCGCGGGCGCCGCTGATTTCTTCTTGGTTGGGTCCTCTGGTGCTGCGGCCAGGATCTTGGCCAGGATGTCCCGATTGGACGGCTTCTCTTCTTGGTTTTCCATCTCTGTAATGCTCCCGTGAGTACACATGATCGGGAACCGTGCCCATACGGCGATGCAGGGAAAACACTTACTGGCGTGGTGTCGGGTTCGTCACGCCGATTTCGTTGCGCTCCAAAGCTGCACCAAAAGAATCAGAAGTAACAAAATTAACACGCAGACACGGAAGGTCGGCGTCACCCACCAAAAGCTGTCGTAGCCGCAGCCTCGGCACACGGTCTCGTGAGGCCAGTTGAGGGTGCCGCACTCCGGCACCTGGCAGCGAATGGCCACGCTTTCCGGAGGTTCCCTCTGTGGCTGGAAGTTCACGGCTCCATCGGCGGTGTAGCCGACCTGTGCGATCTCGGCCTGGATGGTGACGGGGGAGGGGGCTGGCGGGGACTTCTCGGGCATGGCAATACAGCAGTGCCCAGAGTTTCATTTTTATTGTTCTCGGGCGCCGCCACCTCACAGCTACCCCCCTTTGGTGTGTGGTCTAGATGCACCACACCTCCATCACATCACGCCTTGGCCTTCCCAGGTTGTGCGGACATCGCGCGAGTCTGAGTAATTCGTTCGGAATGCACAGCATCAATGGCGCTTACAAGCGCTGCCGGCTCGAGGTGTTTTCCGTGTAGCCATAGCTCCGTGAATACCTCCACGGCCGAGTCGCGCCACGTTGGCTCTACGCTTGTAGCGCTGACCCTGACTTTCATCGGTTCAATTTTGCCGAGCACCTTCGCTGCACGCTCTCGAGCAAGTCCGCTGTCCGGAAACTTGGCGAGTTCTGAAAGGCTGTTCGCGGCCTCCTGGCGAGAGGTCTCATCTAGCCTCAGCAAGCCATCGGCCAGCACGCTCGTGTTGAACGTGAGGATGAGCTGCTGTGATGCTGGAGCTGGCTCAAACCCTGGGAGTACATCAGGGATGACCGAGTCCAGTTGGGCCAAATCATCCAGGTAGCCGGGCGGCAGCCCACCCTCTGATGCATCTTCGAGGTCTCTGGCTATCTTTGCCCCGAACGCCCCGCGACCGTTCAATAGGTCGCTGATCTTCTGCGGCGGCTTCTTCAAGTGCTGGCCAATCTCTTTGATTGCCCAGGTGCCATTCTCGTTTTGCCAACCCTTTTTCTTGCAGTAGGCCTGAAGCCTCTGCCGGCGCGTAGCTGATAAGGGGTCTGCTTTGGTCATGCGAGATTCCATCACTCGAGATACATCAAACAGTGTTGACCAAACAAACATTGTTTGATGTAATGCGCCGCATGCAGCTCATTGAACTGAAGCGGACCATGGACAAGGACGGATGGCGCTCCCTTGCAGGGCAGAGCCAGACGTCTGTCGGACACCTCAACAACGTTGCCTACGGTCACGCCACCGCGAATGCGGCGCTGGCGAGGCGGATTGAGGAGTTGAGCAACCAGCAGGTCCGTCGCTGGACCCTCCGCCCCGACGACTGGCACGTCATCTGGCCTGAGCTTGTCGGCACAGACGGTGCCCCATCCGTGCCAGCGGAGCAGGGGGCTTGAGCCATGCCAACTCACTTCGACTTCGCCTTGAGTTCTGCAACCCGCAGCGCTCTGGCGTCTGTCTCCAGTTGCGCGGCAAGGGATCTCAGGCAGCGCCTGAGTGTCTCTCGCCACGCTTCGTGGGCCCATGCGATGTCTCGCTGGGTCTGTGACATCCGCTTCTCGTTCATCGCATTCCTTTCGTCTGTGGCTTGGCAGGGCCATCCGGCCGTGATGCCTTGGGCTCCGTCTCCTCCCACTCTGGGCCAGGGGCGGATCGGTCCGGGTGTCCCTGCGAGGTCATCGGCCTCGGCGTAGTTCATCAACAGAGTGGGAGCTCTCATGAGTCGCAGTTTCGAACCGAAGCCGATGAAACCGGCAAATACTGGACAGAACGATCCGCAACCTGTGGAAACCGAGTTCAACCTTGAATTGCTCGATCTCCGCCAGCTTGAGGCCTTCGATCTGGCTCGCTGCATGACGGAAGCGGTCCGCCACGACCCGCGGACGGACCAACAGATCGCGAAGGCCATTGGCGCCAGCAAAGGCTACATGTCCAAGTGGATTGGGTCTGTTGGCGCAGAGCAGTTAGGCCGCTTTGTCCGGTTCTGTCGCACCACCGGGCACGTCGCCCCGATCCAGAAGATCGCGCATGAGCTGGGGTTTGAGCTCAAGCCGAAGAAGCCGGTTCGCGCCATTCGAGCACGCCTGAAGGTCAAGAACTCATGACCTTCGTTGTCCCGCTCGCCAACCACGCCTTCTCAGCCTATGTCGATGACATCGACGCGGAAGCTGTGATGCGCCATCGCTGGTACTTCGCCGAGCCCAAGAACGGCTGTATGTACGCGAGGGCGACAGTGGGCGGCACCCGCGTGATGCTGCATCGCTTCATTGCCGACCTCGCTGGCATTGAAGGCCAGTTGATCGATCACAGGAACCGTTTCGGCCTGGACTGCCAGCGCGACAACTTGCGCGCCGCGAGCTACTCGGAAAACAACGTCAACAGAACCGCGCGAAGTGCATCGGGACACCCCGGGGTGTTCTCGGCGAAGGGCGGCTCTGGCTGGGTGGTCCGCTTCAGAAAGGACCGAAAGGATCACTACTTCGGCTTCTATCGCGACCTTGACGAGGCCTGCGCAGTTGCACGCGCAGCAATGAAGCAGGTCTATGGCGAGTTTGCTCCATTCGAGGAGATGCACTTCGATGGAGAAGTCATGGGCGCGACTGTTTCGCGGCTCGTGCAGTACATGCAAACCACCGGTGATTTCTCTCCGCTGCGCTCGGCGGCGAATCAGGTGGGTTTCGCGATGCCGCCCGCAGCGGCCTAAAAAACGGAGGACCGATGTCCATCTATTCCAGACGCCAGATCACTGCGTATTACCGCGAGCTGATCAAAACATCTCCGCGTGTTCACGCCATTCAGGAGACCGCATCGCACTTCGGCCATAGCGCCGCGACTGTAGAGGAGGTGATCACCCAGTCAGCGGTGACTGCGTATCTGCACGCCCTCGGCTTGGACGGCGCACCGGCCGTCGCCGTCCTCAAGGCGGCAGCGGATGCGTTCGGCCTCACGACCGATGCGCTGCTGGCCGCGATCCAAGAGCAACACGAAGCCATGGAGGCCTGAATGCTGAAACAGTTGATCACCTATCGCATCGGCGCCGACTGGTCTCCGAATGCTGACCTGTTCCTGGACTCGCTCGAGCGTGAGGCCTTCCAGCCCTGCGGCCCGACCCAGGCCCTGTCCGCCGGCTGGGTGCCGCCGCGAGGCGAGGAGGGCGCTCCACTGCTGGAGCAGGTGGCCGGCCACTGGCTCCTGACCCTCCGCATGGAGAAGCGGATCCTGCCATCCAGCGTGGTGCGCGAGCACACCGAGGAGCGCCTGGACCAGATCGAGGACGAGACCGGCCGCCGGCCGGGGAAGAAGCAGGCGAGGGACATTGCCGAGCAGGTCACCCTGGAGTTGCTTCCGCGCGCCTTCACAACCCAGTCTCACCTCAAAGTCTGGATCTCTCCGGCCCAGCGGCTGCTGATGGTCGAGGCCTCCAGCATTGGCAAGGCCGATGACCTCATCACGTTGTTGGTGAAGGCAGACCCTTCGCTGAACCTGCATCTGCTGCAGTCGGCCCAGGCGCCGGCCGCGTGCATGGGAGCCTGGCTGATGGATGGCGTGCCGCCCGAGGGCTTCACCATCGACCGCGACTGCGAGCTCAAGGCCGCCGACGAAATGAAATCGGTGGTGAAGTACGGCCGGCACAACCTGGACACCGACGAACTGCGCAGCCACCTAGCCAGCGGCAAGATGCCGACCCGCCTGGCCATGACCTGGAAGGAGCGGATCTCCTTCACGCTCACCGACACCCTGCAGGTCAAGGGCATCAAGTTCCTGGACGTGGTCTTCGACGGCCGGGACAAGCCCGCGAAGGACGAAGCCTTCGACGTAGATGCGGCCCTTGCCACCGGTGAACTGTCGCAGCTGATCCCGGCGCTGATCGAGGCGCTGGGCGGTGAACTGGACTTCATCGGCCAGTCCAAGAAGGTGGCAGCCGAGCACGCTGCCGCGCCGGCCGCTACCGAAAAGCAGGTTCGCATGGCCGCGAAGCTCTATGAGGTGCGTGATTCCGCCCGGACGATCATGCGTGGCGCCTTTGGTCCCCGCATGAAGCAGCTAGGCGAGGCGATTCGCGCTGAGACAGCACGGTCTGGAAGGGGTGATCTCGAAGCGGCTCAAGACCTGATCAAGCAGCGCGGGCTCACCGAATTCGCGGCGGTGGAGATGCTGGCTGCGGCTGTTGAACTGGTGGAGCCGACGGCATGACAGTGACCCTCACATCCACCCAGCAGCAAGTGCTGGGCTTCATTCGGGACTACCGCAAGGAGCACCAGATGCCGCCCACCCGCGTGGAGATTCAAGAGTTCTTCGGCTGGGCTTCGGCCAATGCCGCCGAAGAGATCCTTCAGCGCATGGAGAAGGCCGGCGCGCTGCGCCTCACGCGCGGCAGGAGCCGAGGAATTATCGACCTGGAGACCGTATGAGCACAGATTTCACCGTCAAGCCGATCACGGTCTCTGACCTGATCGCTTTCCTTCAGACCCAGCCCCAACACCTGCCAGTGGCGTACCTGTGCTGCAGCGAGCAAACGCTGCTTCGCACGGAAGACATCGTGGTCGAGAAGGGCTGCGCCCCGCGCCCCGATGGCTGGGTTCAAGACGCTCGGCCCGACCAGCCCTCCATCGACTACCTCGTCTTCCCAGGGAACTGAAGCCATGAGCATCCCGACCCCACGCGAGCCGGCGGACCCCTTCCGCTTCCCCGTACCGGCGCCAGCACCGGCCCCGGCTTCCGCGCCAGCAGTGCCTGCCCGCGCTCCGTTTGCCATTCCCCAGGGAGGCAAGCCCGCATGAAGCGAGACGCCTTCACGATGCCGCTGGACCTGGGCCGCGAGCTGATCATCGACAACTTCGCCGGCGGCGGCGGCACGTCCACTGGCCTGGAGCAGGCATTTGGCCGCCCGGTGGACATCGCAATCAATCATGATCCCGAAGCGCTGGCGATGCACGCCATCAACCACCCGAAGACGCTGCACCTGTGCGAGTCGGTCTGGGACGTGAAACCCGTCAAGGTCACGAAGAACCAGCCGGTGGCGCTGGTGTGGCTCAGCCCCGACTGCAAGCACTTCAGCAAGGCCAAGGGCGGGACGCCTGTGGCGAAGCACATCCGCGGCCTGGCCTGGGTCGGCATGCGCTGGGTGGCGCTGACGAAGCCCCGCGTGCTGATGCTGGAGAACGTCGAGGAGTTCCAGGATTGGGGCCCGCTGATCATTGAGGCTGACGGAACTGCCCGGCCGGACCCGGCCAAGAAGGGCAAGACATTCGAATCGTTCGTTCGCCAGCTGCGGCAGCACGGGTATGCGGTCGAGTGGCGCGAGCTGCGGGCCTGCGACGATGGCGCCCCGACGATCCGCAAGCGCCTCTTCCTGGTGGCGCGCCGCGACGGCCTGCCGATCCAGTTTCCGGACCACCAGTTCGGCAAGCCCACCTCCGCCGAGGTGCAGGCCGGGCGGCGTCAGGCCTGGCGCACCGCAGCCGACTGCATCGACTTCAGCCTCCCCGCCCTGAGCATTTTCGGCCGGAAGAAGGAGCTGGCCGAGAACACCCAGCGCCGGGTGGCGAAAGGCCTGTGGCGCCACGTGCTCACCAGTGCATCCCCATTCATCGTGGGGGTAGGGGGGCGAATGGGGCAGTCACCGGAGCGGAGCATTCACCAGCCCGCCCAGACCATCACCTCCAAGGCGGATTCCTGCCTTGCGACACCGGTGCTGGCTCCCTTCATCGGTGACCAGTCGCGGCCTGCCGAAGGGCGCACCGCCGCCGCCAATGAACCGCTGCGCACTGCCTGCGCGCAGGTGAAGGGCGGGCACTTCACGGTCGTGGCGCCGGCCCTGGCCCCCATGCGTGGCACCAGCGAGGCGCACATGGGCGGGCATAGCGTGGAATCGCCGCTGTCCACCATTTCAGCTGGTGGCACACACCACGGCCTGGCCGCCGCCAACCTGGTGACTGTCGGATACGGAGAGCGGCCCGGGCAGGATGCGAGGACCCAGGAGATTGAGCAGCCGCTGGGGACCGTCGTGGCCGGTGGTGTCAAGCAGTACGTCTCGATGGCTCACCTGGTGGACATGGGCCACGGCGAGGGCAAGGACGGCACGAAGCGATTCAGCCACGGCGTGCGCTCGCTCGAGGCCCCGCTCAACACCGTGACAGCCAGCGGCGCCACCAGCGCGCTCGCCGCAGTGCACCTCACCCACCTGACGCACCACGGCGACCGCAGCGGGTATGCGGTGGATGAGCCGGTGAAGACGCTGACATGTGCCAACCGGGGCGAGCAGGCGCTGGTGGCGGCATGCCTGGAGCAGGCGAACGGCGGCTTCTACGACGGCGATGGCCGCGCCGCCAATGAGCCGTTGAGCACCATCACCGCCGCCGGCAGCAACCAGCGCCTGATCACCGCCTATGCGGTGAAGTACTACAGCAACGGCGGCCAGTGGCAGGACCTGGACGACCCGATGCACACGATCCCGACCAAGGGCCGCATGGGTCTAGTGCAGACCATGCAGGTCCCGGCCGCCAGCTTGGCGCCGGAGCATGCCGAGCGCGCCCGTCAGTGCGCCGAGCTGCTGCACAAGTACCTGCCCGAGCACTTCGCGGAGCCGGCCGAAATGGTCATGGTGCACCAGCGCGGGCAGTGGTGGGTGCTGGTGGACATCACGCTGCGTATGCTCAAGCCCCGCGAGCTGTTTAACGCCCAGGGATTCCCGGCTGATTACGTGATCGAGGAGATCCCGGACCCGGAGAAGCTGTTCGTGGACGGTGTCCAGGCGGCCAACCCGCTGCAGGTCCCTCGGATCCCGCTGACCGCCACAGCCCAGGTTCGCATGTGCGGCAACAGCGTGAGCCCGCCCCAGGCGCGGGCCCTGGTGGAGGCCAACTTCCGCCACGAGCGCCAGATCTATCAGGATGCCGCATGAACGCCTTCAGCCCCAACTACGTCCCGGTCATGCCCGGGCCCACCAAGGCGGAGAGGGCAGGCGCCGCCTCCGGCCGGAAGCTGTCCGCCCTCAATCAGGCCAAGCTGGACAAGTTCGGTCCGTCGCCGGCGCCGACCCTAACGGCAGAACAGAAGCGCGCGGACCTGGAGAAGGCCCGCGCCATCCTGGCGGGAAGGAGGGTGTGATGTCCACAACACTGATCGGAATGCCGGGATACGGGGCAAGCCCCTGCTACGAATTCGCGGGCCGGCGTCGCCTCTTCAAAAAGCTCTGTGCCCGGGCGCACGCGCTGCTTGTTCTCTGGGATCCGCACTGCGAGGACCAGACGATTAGGCATACGCCTGAAGACTGGTCCAGCGACTGGCTCGGCAACGAACAGGACCGGTTTGGCAGGGACGTTCTCCCGCTTCGCGGCACGCTCGGCTTTGGTCGCATGTCTGGTTACTACGAACCCGAGTGGGGTGACGAGAGTGCATACAGCGCTTTGCGGGCATCCCTGTTCTGGCACTTCGTTCGCTTTGATAGTGACGGGGAAATGCAGGCATGGCCCGACGACGCCCCCGACTTGAGGAACTGGCGTGAGGTGCTCAAGGCCGCCGATTCGATTGTTGCCAAGGTGGTGGCCGACAGGCTGGCAACCACGGGAGTGCGGCAATGAAACACGACACCGCAGAAACTAGTCGCCGCGCCTACTACCAGATCGCCCAGACTGACCTCTGCGCCAGCGAGCGCAAAGTGCTTTCGGCGATGGAGGTGGGCCAGCTCTACACCCGCCGGCAGCTGGAGGCCCTCACCGGCTTCCGCTCTGGTCCCGTCTGCGGCCGGGTGCATGCCCTGATCGAGAAGGGCCTCATTGAGGTGGTGGGGGAGAAGCTGTGCCCGGAATCTGGCCGGCCGGTGGAGGCCCTGCGCCTGGTGGCGCAGCAGCTGGAGCTTGCACTCACGTGAGCAGAACACCTCTGACACCCGCCGACTGCGACCTTCAGGACTACCCGTCCATGTTGGTCGACGTGGTCCGGGTCCGTGATTCCAGCCTCGCGTCTGACGAGACGCCGGAGGCCTGCTGGGCGGCTTTCCTGCTGTGGTGTGCGTCGTGGCACCAAGTGCCGGCCGGATCCATCCCGGACACCGACAGCTGGATTGCGAAGCAGGCCGGCTACGGTCTGCGCGGCAAGATCGACAAGGCCTGGACCAAGGTTCGGGACGGCGCGCTGCGCGGATTTGTGAAGTGCGACGACGGCCGGCTCTATCACCCCGTCGTGTGCGAGAAGGCGCTGGAGTGCTGGATCGACAAGCTGGGGCGCACGATCAGCAGCGGCAACGGCAATGCGAAGCGCTGGGGCGGCACCTTCGACTCTGCGCCGCTGGAAGCCCAAATCATCGGGGCTAAGGCGCTGCTGAAGGCGCTCAACCCGCACTCCCGCGCGCTCATGAAGCGGAAGCATTCGGCAGTCCCGACTTCATCCGACCCAGATCCCACCGGGACTCCCGACGTTATCCCGTCGGGATCGCAAGGGAAGGGAAGAGAAGAGAAGGGAAGTAAAGGGAATAGTTATTCCGAACCTATCGGTTCGGCCGACGCTGACGCGACGGCTTCTGTGGATAAGTCCTTCGAGGATGAGGCCAAGGCTGTGGCCCGCCGGCGGCTGTGGCAGGACTCCGGGAACTGGCTCACCGACAACGGCGTCAGCGTGGGCGAGGCCAAGTCCTTCCTGAACGCTTTCGCCAAGGACCACGGGTCCGAGGTGGCGGCTGAGGCCATGCGGGAGGCCATCAAGACCCAGGCCCCTGCGGACTGCCGCGCATTCGCTACCGGCATCGCCCTGCGGATCACCGGCGAGCGCAAGAAGCCCCTGATCGGTGCTGCGCGATCGAGCACATGATGGTGATGACCATCGCGGAATCTGTGCGGGAAATGGCCCGCCGTGGCGAACTTCAGACAGCGGCGGCGCGAGCTGGAAAACTTCGCGGAGCACGCAACCGCCCAACCAAACTCTCGCTGGAGATCGCCCGTGAGATTCGCATGAGTCAGAACAACATGACGAAGGAGGCCGCCTTGCGCGGTGTCTCCCGTCAAGCGATTGGGCTGGTACGCGCAGGGAAGCTGTGGCCCGAAGCGGCCAACGGCGCCAGTGTCTTCAACTGGAGGCCTGCAGCATGAGAAAGCGAAGCAGCTACCGCCCGCGCGGTGTGAATCCGAAGGCCCACGTCATGGCCATGCAAGGGGCAATGAAGCTGGGCCGAGACGATCAGCTCATCATCGCCGGCCGGGTTGCTGGCGCCGTGGATGCGGCCGGGCAGGGCGTGGCCACCCAGGAGCAATGGGGGCACATCTTCGACGCCCTCAACATGATCGAGGCATTGGCCCACCTGGGACTGGTGCGTGACTCGGCCGAGTTCATCCAGGCGCACCAAACCAACATCGTCCAGGTCCTCAACCGGAAGAAGGCCAGCGGCTCCGCCACGCTGCACTCCGAAGAGCTGAAGCAGCTACGGGACCTGTCCGCCACCTGGGCCGAGGCCCTGGCAGTGGTCACCCACAACGAGTTTTTCCAGGCGCAGGAGCGTGTGATCCGCAAGACCATCAACGCAGCCAATGACCCTCACGTCACCGTCATGGAGGCCGCATGAGCATGCACTTCGTCTGGGGCTACATGCCCAACATCGCCGAGGGCAAGGACAAGATGTTGCACTTCTGGCGGCAGATGTCCTCGCTGATGCGGGCCCGCCTGGAGGGCATGGCCGTGGTGGCCTACTTCCCTCAGACCAGGGCCCAGCAGAACACCTACAACTCCGCCCTGCAGGACCTGGCAGACCAGCTGGAGCTCGGCGGTGAAAAGCGCGGGCCGTTGGTGTGGAAGCGCTTCATTCTCGCCACCCTCTATGAGCACACCCGCGACGATCCCCAGTTCATGGAGGAATGGCGGGCCATCGAGCCGGTGCTGCTGCCCGACATGGACGGTGACGGCCTGCACCTGATCGCACTCACCACGAAGCCGCTCACGCGCGAGCTGGCCGGCATCTTCCTGAACCTCTGTCACTCCTACGGGGATGAGCGTGGGGTGAGGTGGAAGCCGCAGAGCCTGGGCCGCCAGGAGGCCGCCAACGACGCCAGCGCGGCGCAGAGGGAGGCAGCATGAACGCGAGTCACGTCAAGGCCATGCTCCGCCAGACGTTCCAGAACAAGGCAGTGATCATCGTGCCGGAATGCAGCTGGACTGGCTACGAGTGCGACATGCTGGTGGTGCACGAGAGCCTGCGCGTCATTGACATTGAAATCAAGGTCAGCCGAGCCGACTTCAAGCGCGATGCCGCCAAGGACAAATGGTGGCACCAGCATCGCTGGTTCATTGAGGGCCCGCAAGCACCTCGCCAGTGGCCGCCGAAAGTCTGGAAGCACTACTTCGCCATGCCCGCCAGCATCTGGAAGCCAGACCTGGAGGAGTTCCTGCCGTCTCCGGCCTGCGGCGTGATCGTGCTGCATGACAAGCGCCAGCAGATCGTCGCCGAGGTCGTGAGGCGGGCGACGCCGAATGCGGCGGCCGAGAAGATCGACGGTCGGGCATGCGTGGACCTTGCTCGGCTGGCAGGCATTCGCATGTGGGAAGCGCTGGCCCAGCGCCAGGCAGCGAACGATGCCGCCGTCCGATCCCAGGAGGAGGCCGCCTGATGGCAGAGACCGAGAAGCAGCAGCGCACCCGCCTGGCCGCCGGCCTGCTGGGCTGCCAAGCCGCCGAGGTGCAAAAGCGGGTGAAGGCGATGGATCAGGTCCAGCGCCAAAACCTCACGGAGGCTGTGGATTGGGTGGCCGACTATGAAGCGACAGAGACCGAAGCGGGGGGGAGCCGATGAAGCGAAGCGCCCCGATGAAGCGGACCCCATTCAAGGCCAAGCCGCCAGAGGCTGGCCAGCAGCCCGGCAAGAAGCCGGTGAAGTGCAAGGCCCCCGGCTGCCAGAACCGGTTCATCCGCCGGTCCATGACGCACCGTGCGTGCGGGCCGGAATGCGCTGCTGCGCTGGTGGCGGCCGAGAAGGCCAAGCAGGCCGCCCGGGCGCAACGCGATGCAGACCGCGTCCACCGTGAGGCCCTGGCCGACATCAAGCCCCTGAGCCACTGGCTCAAGGCCACCGAGAGGGTGGTGAACCGCTACGTCCTGGTCCGGGACCGCAAGCAGCCCTGCATCAGTTGCGGCACCTATGACACCGTGCAGTGGGAGGCCGGGCACTTTAAGTCCGTGGGAGCGCACCGGGAAATGCGGTACCTCGCCTACAACATCCACAAGCAGTGCCACCGGTGCAACGTCCAGTTCAGCGGCAACATCCACGGCTACCGGGAGGGCCTGCTGTCACGGTATGGCCAGGACCTGCTGGACCGCCTGGACGCTCCCCACCCGCTCCAGGACCACACCAGGGAGAGCCTGGCCGAGATCCGCCGCGAGTTCGCCGCCATGACCAGGGCCCTGGAGAAGGGTGCCGCCAATGACCCCAGCATGCAGGAGGCGGCATGACGCCCCGGCGCTGGCTTGGCCTGGCCGGACTGGTCATCCTTGGCGGCCTGTTCGTCCTGGCAGTGACGGCTCTGGGGCTGGCCACCATCCTCTGCATGGGAGCGGCAAAGGTCTGGCAGGACCTGCGGGCGTACGTCCGTGATTTATCCGCCTCTCCGTAGCATGCCCGCTCCATGCGCACCTAACCGGAGCGGGGGAGAAAACGGATGACAGCAATGAGGATCGCCGCCGAGCAGCTTGAACTGTTCTGCGGCCTTGTCGCGCCCATAGCCCCGCCGGTGAAGCGTGTCCGCATGGTGAAGCAGGCCGCAAACGACCCAGGCTATGTGCAACTGGAGCTGGTCTATGTACAACCAGACATCCTGCCACGCCTAGAGCTGGAGCCCGAAGACCTGGACGAGATCCAGATCGAGCCATTCCGGCACACGGTGGTCAGCGCTGCGGAATGCAAGATACCCAAAGGCTTGGGCCCGGCCAGCGTGTTCGGCCTCGCCAACTGCGCGGTGATCAACCGCCGGCCTCGCGGTAGGGTCGCCAACCAAGAAATCCCGCAGATCCACCGCCAGATCATCCGAGAGGACGGACGAATCGTCCATCTGTCCATGCGGGTCCAGGAAACCGAGGAGTGGCGCATGAAGGAGGAAGCCCGCCGGGCCCGCCAGAAGCCGCCCAAGCCACCGAAGCAGAAATTCAAGACGAAGGGGAGCCGCGTGTGGGCGGATGCACACCAATGATCATCGAGAAACACCTCGCGCTCATCAGCGTGGCTGGCGTCGTGTCCGTCGCAACCAGCCTCGCACTCGTGCTCGGGGCGCCGTCCTGGGCGTTCTTGGGCTATGCAGTCGCCATCGCCCTTGACGGGCTCGAAGAGCACCTTTGGCAAGTGCGCAAGAACCGAGGCGGTTGATGGCGCGACCCTCGAAACTGACAGAACGGCAATGGGAAGAGATCCGCAGGCGCATCCTGGAAGGGGAGCGGCCAACCGACTTGGCGCGCGAGTTCAAAGTTTCCAAAGCGACCATTTCGAACAGAGTTTCGAAACGAGCAGATGCCGTGAAAGTCGTTGCAAATCAGATAGTTGCCACTAACGCGGCACTATCGGAGTTGTCAATTTCCGAACAGATTCAGGCAGTTTCTTTAGCGGCTCGGCTCCGCGCCATCAGTGACAACCTCGCCAGTGCAGCGCACTACGGCGCCGCGACCGCCCACAGGCTTCAGGCACTGGCCAACTCCGAGGTGGCGAAGATCGATGACGCCGACCCGCTCAAGTCCGGCGAGGCCCTGAAGGGGATCATGGTCCTGGGCAAGCTGGCCAATGAGTCTGCCTCCATCGCCTTGAACCTGGTGGCTGCCAACAAGGACGCCATCAAGAAGGCCGAGGAAGAGGCTGCCCAGCGCGAGATTCCGACGTCCCTGGACCACTTCTATGGCGCAGACCCCAGCACGTCCGACGCTTAATCCGGTCCTGCGCTCCTTTTGGACGACTCCGGCCCGAAACCGGGTGCTTCACGGTGGGCGCGCGTCCAGCAAGAGCTGGGATGCGGCCGGCTTCGCGGTCTACCTGGCCACGAACGCCAAGCTGCGGTTCCTGTGCGTGCGCCAGTATCAGAACCGGATTAGCGAGTCGGTCTATGCGCTGCTGAAGATCCAGATCGAGCGCTTCGGCCTTCAGACTCGCTTCGACGTCCAGCGGGACAAGATCTTCAGCGCCACCGGCAGCGAGTTCATGTTCTACGGCCTGTGGCGGTCGATTGATGAAATCAAGTCGCTGGAGTCGATCGACGTCCTGTGGATCGAAGAGGCCCACAACCTGACCGAGGAGCAATGGAAGGTTCTGGAGCCAACGATCCGCAAGGCCGGCTCCCAAATCTGGATCATCTTCAATCCCAGGTTGGCCACCGACTTCGCCTACCGGCGCTTCGTGCTCAACCCGCCCCCCAACACCATCGTCCGCCAGATCAACTACGACGAGAACATGTTCTTGTCCAAGACGATGCTGGACATCATTGAGGCGGCCCGGCTGGAGGACCCGGACGAGTTCGCCCACATCTACGGCGGCCAGCCGAAGGAGGACGACAACGAAGCCATCATCAAGCGGTCGTGGATCCTGGCCTCGGTGGATGCTCACAAAAAGCTGGGCTTCGAGGCGGTTGGCAAAAAGCGCCTCGGGTTCGACATCGCAGACTCCGGCATTGACAAGTGCGCAACCATCGGCACACACGGCTCTGTGGTCCAGACGGCCGACATGTGGAAGGCCGCTGAGGATGAGCTGCTGACGTCCTGCAGCCGGGCCTACAGGACCGCCCAGCAGTATGGGGCGGAAATCACCTATGACTGCATCGGTGTGGGTGCGTCGGCGGGTGCCAAGTTCGCCGAGATCAACGACTCGCTGAAGCCGGTCATCCCTGTGCGTTACGTCAAGTTCAATGCCGGCGGTGCCATTTGGCGGCCAGAGTCGGAATACAGCCGCGGAGTGAAGAACAAGGACATGTTCTCCAACATCAAGGCCCAGGCGTGGTGGCTGGTGGCCGACCGGTTTCGCAACACCTACAACGCGGTGCGCCGTGGGGAGGTATTCAAGCCGGATCAGATGATCTCCATCGCAGGCGATTTGCCGCACCTCAACCAGCTGGTGGATGAACTCAGCACCCCGAAGAAAGACTACGACGCCCACAGCCGGGTGAAGGTGGAGAGCAAGAAGGACCTGGATAAGCGTGACGTGCCGTCGCCCAACCTGGCGGATGCGCTGATCATGTCGTTCGCGCCTACGGGTGGTGCAGCAGCTGGCATCTTCTGAGCGGTGGAGCCTTCCTAGCATCCGGCCCATGGCCGAGATCATCACCAACACCTACGAATTGACCCAGGCAGCCCGAGCTCGCGAGGAATTCCTTGCGGGCTTCGTTGGATCGCTGGATGCAAAGCGCCCTGACGCGTGGCGCCAATACGGCTACAAGACTGACCTGTGCTTTTCCGACTACCGTCAGGCGTACGAGCGAGGCGGACCCGCCCACGGCGCCGTGCACAAGATCCTCGGAAAGTGCTGGGAGCAGCTACCTCGCATCAAGCAACCTGAGGCGGACAAGGCCACGCCCTGGGAGGAGGCGATCACGGCACTGCTGAGGCCCATCAACGGATGGCAGAAGCTGATGGGCTTCGACCGACGCAACCTGGTGGGCCGGTTCTCGGCGCTCATCTACCGTGTTGCGGATGGTCGGCCGCTGAGTGAGCCACTGTCAAAGGGCGATGCACTCAAGGACCTGATCCCACTTTATGAGGACCAGATCAAGGTCACGGACTGGCACGACGACCAGGATGACCCGGACACCTACGGCAAGCCGCGGATGTTCCAGTACCGGGCCCGTAGTGCGTCATCCACCGGGGACATCCAGGCCAAGCCAGAGATGTGGGCCGACGTGCACCCGTCGCGGGTCCAGATCCTGGCCGAGGGTGCAGATGGTGACGACTTCTTCGAGGGCGTGCCGCTGCTGAAGGCAGGCTTCAATGCGCTTGTGGATCTGGAGAAGCTGCGAGGCGGCGGTGCAGAGTCGGCGCTGAAGAACAGCGCCCGCACGGTGGTATTCCAGTACGACGCGGCTGCGAACCCGCAAGAAGCTGTCCAGGCGAGCGGCGGAGATCCGAAAGAGGTCAAGGCGCTGCACGAAGAGCGGGCCAAGGCCATCAACCGGAATCAGGATGCGGCTATCGTGATGCAAGGTGGCACGGCCACCACGCTGCAGACGCAGGCCTCCGACCTGTCGCCCCAGTGGACCATCGCGGCCAATGAGTTTTCGGCATCGGTGGGCCTGCCGTTTACCGTGCTCTTCGGTCAGCAGACCGGCCGCCTGGCCAGCGACGAGGACCAGAAGGACTACATCGCCCGGGCGGTGGGTCGCCAGCTCAACACCCTCACCCCCATGCTCACCGAGTTTGTGCAGCGCATGCAGGCTTGCGGGATCATCGCGGCGGGTGAGTTCGAAATCGAGTGGCCGGACCTTGGCGCCCCCAGCGATGAGCAGCGCCTGGACAACGCGGTGAAAATGGTCACGGCCAACAAGACGGCCTATGACGGTGGCTCCCTGGAGCCGATCTTCGACCTGAACGAGATCCGGAAGGTAGGGGGCTTTGAGGAACGCGCGGCCGGCGCGGGAGACGAGTTCAAGGAAGAGACGCCGCCGGTGGGCCCGGCAGCCGACCCCAACGCTGACCCCGCTGCGGCGAGCAAGACCGTACCAGGAGGAAAGCAGTGAACCCGGGCTGGTGGATCCTAGTGGCGCTGTGCCCCGGTCTGACCATTTACGCACTCATCGCAGTACTGGCGTGCACGGGTCGCAATCGTGTACCAACCATGATCGCCATTGCGGGGCCAGGTGAAAAGCCCGTGGGACCTCCGAATCGCATGGTGAGAATGGGGTTGCTTGGGCATGATGTGGGTGAGAGATGAGGCCGAGGAAGCTAAACCCCATCATCCCGGGAACGCGCCAGGAGCGCACCGGGACGGTCCCGATCATCCGCCGGGCCCGGGCGGAGATCTCGCGGCGCTTCGCCGGGTTGACCGAGAGGGTGCTACAGCTCTTCGACAGCATCCGGACCTACTCTGTCAACGAAGCCCAATCGGTGCTGTATGGCCTGACCCCCGAGGAGTTGACAGCGCTCAATGGGGAGCTGCAGGCGGCCCTGGATTACTGGATCGCCAGCGGCCGGGAGGCGGCGCATTCGTTCTGGTGGTCGCCCTACGTGTCCGACGCGTCGCAGACCGGGGCCGCGCAGTCGGCCGCCAACCTCACACGGCTGTCTGAGGCGTACGCCGCATCGCGGAGCCTGGCCACCATCGTCCGGAGTGAGCCCTACCGCAACCGGGTCGGCCTGGCCCAGGTGAAGAGCTACGAGCACTGGACCGGGCAAAGCGCACAGGTGCGGGCGGAGCTGGCCCAGATCATCGGGAGCGCTGTGGCGGATGGCCGCAGCCCGAAGGAGGTCAGGACGCTGATCCGTGACCGCTTGGACGTCAGCGCCAGCAAGGCTAAGGCCTTCGCCCAGACCGACATTACTGACGCGTTGAGGCAGGCCCGGTGGGCGGAGCGGGATCAGGCAGAGGCCGAGTTCGGGCTGAACATCGGCCTGCTGTGGACTTCAGCTCTACTGCCCACCACCCGCGCCACGCACGCGGCCCGGCACGGACAGGTCTACACCTCGAAGGAATGCCGCGAGTTCTACGCCAAGAACGGAAACCGGTACAGCTGCCACTGCAGCCAGACCGAGTGCCTGCTGGATGACGACAACAAGCCCATCCTCTCCGACACCCTCAAGCAGGCGATGGCGAAGGAGAAAAAGGATTGGAAACCGGCTCCGTAGTATTTGGATTCGTGAGGGCGAGCTCCCTGACCGCTGGTGTGAAACATGAGACCTCTCCCGGCCCCCGTGGGGCCCAAGGGGTGGCACAGAACAGCACCACAGTAACGCCCTCACACCCTCACACCCTCACACCCTCACACCCTCAGACATCCAGAACCAGAAGGGCCCCGCGCGCAATGCCGGGGCCCTTTCTCTTGCCGTCTTCCTAGCATGCACCCGCATGGCAAAGAAGCTCATTCGCATCCTCACCGCTGTCAACGCCTCTGCGGTGAGCAAGGAAGGCGGGAAGTACCTGATCAAGGGCGTGTGCGGGGCGGTGGACGACATCGTCATGAACGGCATGCTCTATCCGGCGGATCAGCTGGCCAAGGGCATTGCGACGCTGAACGGGAAGCCGGCGCCGGCCGGGCACCCGAAAAACAAGAACGGCCAGTACATCAGCGCCCGGGACGGTGAGGCCCTATTCAACGCGTACATGGGCGCCATCTGCACCAACGCTCGCCACGAAGGCGGCCGGTCTCTGGTGGACATCCATGTGAATGAGGCTCAGGCCATGGCGCACGCTGACGGCCAGAAGCTGGTGAAGCGGCTCGATGAGGTGATCGCAGGCAATGCCGCCGACCCCATCCATGTCAGCACCGGCCTGTTCGTTGAGGCCATCCAGGCCAACGGCGAGAGCCTGGGGAAGAAGTACAGCCGGATCGCCACCAACCTCCAGTACGACCACCTCGCCATCCTGCTGAACGAGCAGGGCGCCGGCACGCCGGAGCAGGGGGTCGGCATGTTCCTGAACGCCGCGGGCGAAGAGGAAGAGGTCGAGTGCGTCCAGGTGAACACCGAGCCGCAGGACCGCCGCGAGGAGGGTGTACTGGCTGGCCTGCGAGCGCTTGTCCGCCGCCTGGTAGGCAATGGCACTACGGACGTCAGCTTCGATCAGATCACCGGCGGACTGTATGGCCTGCTGCCCGAGGGCGCCTGGCTCCAGGAGGTTTTTGAGCGCTATGCCGTCTGGCGCGACAAGGATGGTCGCCTCTTCAAACAGGACTACTCCGTCTCTTCTGACGGCTCCGTAGCATTTTCTGGAAGCCCGGTCGAAGTGGTTCGGCGGGTCGATTACCACCCAATCACCAACCGCAAGGACGATCACGTGAAAGACAAGATCCTCGCCGCGCTCAACGCAGCCGGTATCCAGGTGGAAGGCAAGTCCGATGACGACCTGCTGAACGCCTACAACGCCCTCGTCAAGAAGCCCGGCGAGGACAAGCTGAACGCTGCCAATTCGAAGCTCGCCGAGCTGGAGCTGGCCGCAAACGCCGCCAAGGACGCCGAGGTCACCACCCTGGCGACCGAGCTGGCCGCCAACTCCTCGCTGACCGTGGGCGACTTCAAGGCGCTCGGTCTGGACCGCCTGAAAGAACTGAAGGCCAACGCCGCCAAGGATACCAAGGCTGCGCCGGTGACCCCGGCCGGCGGCAAGGCCGAGGGCGAAAGCGAGTTCAAGGGCTACTCCCTGAACTCCCACTTCGAGAAGGAGGGCAAGTAAATGCCGAACCGTGTCTATCGCGGCCCCCATGACCGCCAACCCAAGACCATCAGCAACCGCACGGTCAACGGCGCTCTGCTGCCGTGCACCGCCGTGACGGTGGGCGCTACGCAGTTCTCGCAGGCCACGTCGCCCAGTGGCGGCCGGCTGGCGCTGCTTTCCAACCGCGACTTCTACGCCCTGGGCCACTTCGACAGCACTGACCAGCTGAAGACGGCCTACACGTCCGGCGATACCGGCGTGGCCCATCTGCTGGAGCCCGGCCAGGAATACCAGTGGGCCGTGGCTGCTGGCACCTACACCAATGGTCAGGAACTGACCGTTGCTGCGGGTGGTCGCCTGGCTGCTGCCGCAGCCGGGAACATCGTCGTGGCCTTCTATGACGCCGCTGGCGCCACGAAGGCCGCCGGTGACCTCGCCGACGTGGTCATCGCCAACTTCTACACCAAGGCATAAGGAGGGAGCATGCTCCGTTTCACCAATGAGCAAGAGCTGGCGGTCAATGCCGCCCGCGAAGGCTTCAACCAGACCCAGGTTGCGCTGGCCGTGAACCATCGCGACATCGTCGGCAACGCTTCGGTCATCCCGCTGGATGCCTGGCGCCGCATCGACCAGCGCACCGTTCAGATCCAGCGAGACGTGCTGGGTGTGTTCAACCGCTTGGCCCGCGCCAACTCCACCCCGGTGAGCATCGGCGATCTGGTGAACTACTTCCCGAAGGTCTCCGACAGCGGCGAAGTGCACGTGTCCATGGATGGCCGCTCCGAAGGCAAGGCCGACCAGGCGCTGGTGACCTATGAAGGCACTCCGGTTCCCATCTTCGACGCCTACGCCCGCTTCGGCTGGCGCCAAATGGCGGTGATGCAGAAGGGCCCGGCCGGTATCGACACCACCACCATCGCCAACAACGTCCGCAAGATCGCCGAGCGCATGGAGAACATGGCGCTGAACGGCGAGGCTGGCATCAGCGTGGCCGGTACCCAGATCTACGGCCTGCGAAACTTCCCGCTGCGCAACACTGCGGTGACGGGCATCACCCTGCAGGGCGCCACCGGTGCCAACTGGCTGGCCGTGTTCCAGGCGCTGATCTTCCAGCTGCTGGGTGACAACAACTTCGGCCGCGTGACCGTGTTCCTGAACTACACGGACTACACCTACGCGGACATCAACGAGTTCGTGGCTGGCTATCCGAAGACCATCCTGCAGCGCCTGTTGGAGATCAAGGGCATTGCCGAGATCATCCCCGTCTCCCGCGTGCCGGCTGACGAGGTGATCGGCATCAGCGACATCGACACCAGCGACTGGGGCACCGTCCTGAACGCCATGCCGCTGGTCACCCGGCCCAAGGCCCGCCACAACCCGGAGGATGACTACACCTTCGGCACCATGGCCGCCGCCGCCACGCAGTTGAAGTCGGACTTCGATGGCCGCTGCCCGATCGCTCACCTGACGAGGGCCTGATCATGAAGGTGCACATCACTCACCTGAAAGCGCCCTGGCCCTCCGGGGCCTCGGTCGGGTCCGTGGTCGAGTTCCAAGCCGAGCAGGTTCCGGGATGGGCTGTCGGCAAGTGCGTGCCGGTCGGCGACGAAGAGGAGGCGGCTCACACTGTCGCTGCACCGTCCGAAATCACGGTGTCGCTGAGCCTCGATTCGGCGGAAGTGCAAGAGGCGTTCCAGTCGCTGCGAAAGGAGGCGGTCCGCCGCATCGAGGAGGCGGAACAGTCCTTCGAGATCCAGCGGCAGGAACTGCTGGCGGAGAACGCTGGCCTGCGCGAGCAGCTGGCCGAGAAGGATCAGTTGATCCTGGAACTGCAGACCAAGCCCCAGGGCAGCGTCGGCAGCGAAATCGATCAACAAGCCGCCGCTGAGCGCGCCGCACTGGAGGCCGACGCAGCACAGGCGGCCAAGGGCTCGAAGGGCAAGGCCAAGCAATGATCACGAGCACGCAGGCGACCGAGTACCTTGACCAGGCGCTGGGCGTCAGCGTGCCGTCGTTCATCGTTGATGCCGCTGTCGCCGAGGTGGCCGCCACTGAGCCCGCCATGGTGGCCGCCGGCTACAGCGCCTCAACGCAGGTGATGGTGCAGTGCATGGCCGTCGCGATCAAGGCCGCCGCCGGATCTCCCCGGCGCATCCAATCCCAGGGAGCCCCCTCGGGGGCGTCCCGCTCATTCAAGAACCCGGACGGTGACCTGACGGCCCTGCGCCGCTCGCTTGCCGCTCTGGACACCGCCGGCACGGTCGCCGCCATCGTCGGCCCCGACCCTGCCGGTTCCACCCTCTTCATGGTCGTCTGACCGGAGCTTTCATGTCCGATCTCGCACAAGGCCTGTCGGCCAAGGTCCCTCTCAATCCTGGCCAGGTCCTGCGCGTGAGCACGCCTGGCGTTGCGGCAGTTGAAGCGCTGTATGGCGCATCCCAGGGCGCCACTGTGACCGCCAACTCCCAGAGTTTCGGGCCCTACAGCGTGCCAGCCTTGCTGCGCGTTCGGGCAACCTCTGGGACGGTGAGCTATGGACTGGAGCGTCAGGCCTCGGTCCAGCAGGGCACGGACGGAAAGCTTTATGCCGACGGCGTGGAGGTTGCCGCGGGGGGCGGCGGAGGCGCCGTCGCGGTGGAGCAGGCGGCCAGCCAGGTGATCTCGGCCGCTTCCGCCCTGAACTTCAGCAGCGGTCTGGCGGTGTCCGCCGCAGGCTCGAAGGCGACCGTGCAATTGACGCCGCAGGCGATCGTCACCCCGCCCGGCGTGACTGGCATCAGCAACTATTCCGGCTATCGACCCTTCACGTCCCCGCGCGAGTCGGCACCGCCCACCGTGGGTTACCCGCGCCGCAAGTCGCTGGCCACGTTCTTCAGCCCGACCTCCGTCAATACCGTCATCAACAGCGGCAACATCGGGGTCAACAGCGACTACACGGACCCATTCATCGGAGAGGCATGGAATGCCTCCAACTCGTCCAACGGCGGGGCGGCCACCAACGGCCAGTCCGTGCGGATCAACTGGCCGGCAAATAGCGACGTCGTCGTGTCCCGTGCGGTCGGCAATACCTACGCCTACGACGTCACCGGCAACAACATCTACATCACGCTGAAGCTGCTATCCGGGTCGCCTCCGGACAACCTGCGGATCCGCCTCTACACAAGCGGCCAGGTCGGCGCCTCGAGCGCCAATTACTGGCAGGCAGAGGTGCTGTACCCACACGGCGGGACGCTGAAAACCGGGCAGTATTGGCAGACCTTCGCGGTGCCTGCGGCGAATTTCACCGCCGTGGGAACGCCTGGCGCGATCACTGGCATCGTCACTGCAGGAATTCAGATCTCCAGCGCGTCGATCGGCAACATGCTGGTGGGCAATATCTTCGCCTGCCCGAACCTGCTGACCAAGGCCGCCGTGATCATCGGATTCGATGACTGCCGGTCGGACACCTGGTTTGCGGCCGCTCGGACGATGGTCAACCGTGGATTGCCTGGGGTCTGCTACCCGGGCGCCCTCGGCAGTGTGATCCGGAGTTCCAACGATGAATTCCAAATGACCATCAAGCAGCTGAAGCGCCTGCAGGATGAGTACGGTTGGCAGATCGCGTCGCAGGCCTGGGACACGGAAAACCCGTCCGACACGCTGCCGGAGTTCGCGGCCAAGATGTCGGCCATGCGGGCCTTCTATGAGGCCGAGGGGTTCCGGGGTGGTGCCGATGGCAGCTATTTCTCCAACGTGTCCCTGGGCTCTGCGCGGGATGAGGTGTTCAGGAAAAGCTTCCGCACGATGCGTTCCTACACCATCTGGTCGGCTGCCCAGGTGAGTTCCATCCGCGCCGAATGCACCCCGACTCCGGACCCCTACAACCTGCAGGCGTTCGGTGTGGATACCACCATCCACACGGCGGCCCACATGCAGACCCTGATCGATAAAGCGATCTCCCAGAAAGGGGTCATGCGCTTCATCTTCCACGGCATCACCGAGAGCAACGCCACGCTGGTGGGGCTGCTGGACTACCTCGACGCCAACCGCGCGACGGTGGACGTGATGACCGAAGCACAGCTGCAGGACCGGCAGCGTGCTCTGGCGTTCTCTTGATCCATGAGCGCATCCGCCCGCTGGAGCTACACCGCGAAGGCCACCGTATGGCCCTTGTTGGGCCGGGACGACTGGACGGGCTCCGCGACCTATGGGCCGCCGGCTGTCTTCCTGTGCGACTACTCGTCGGAGTCGAAGCGCATGACAGACGCCAAGGGCGTGGAGTTCACCTCCCGCCAGGTGGTCTACACCGAGAAGGCCGACATCAAGCAAGGCGACATGCTGCTCATCGGGGAGAGTGCGCTGGTGTCACCCGTGGCGGCTGGGGCCTATGAGGTCCGCCTGGTCACACGCGACGCGGACACCTTCGACCGCAAGGCCGACGACTACATGGTGGCCACCTGATATGGCGACCAAAGCAAAGGTGAAGAACCGGCTCCCGCAGTTCACCGAGACCACCAAGCACCGCGCGGCGCGGGTCATCAACCAAGCGTTGGTCCTCGGCGCTTCCGAGGCCAGCGTGTTGACACCCATCGATACCTCGTTGCTGCTGAACAGCCAATTCCGCGCCGTGGGAGAGGAGGGCGACAAAGTGGTGGGGCGCGTTGGTTACACAGCCGAATACGCAATGGCGGTCCATGACCCAGCGAACCACCAGAACTTCCGCCGCGCGACCGCCGAGAAGGAGTTCCTGAAGAAGGGCTTTGAGCGGGCGGCACCAAACATTGACGCGGTGATGAAGAAGGTGATGAAGGTATGAGTGCAGCAGACGAGATCCGCAACTTCCTGGCTTCGGTCCTGGGGGCCGGTTGGCGCATCCAGTTCGGGCGCTGGATGGATGGCGCAAAGGATGCGCGCTATGCCGTACTGAAGCCGGCGGGTGGCCTGCCGGCCGAGTTGGTGCGCCGCCCGCTGTTTACGCTGATCCTCATCGGAGCGCTGGGAGAAGAGGTCTCCATAGCATCAGGCGCTGCTGAAGCAGTGATTGAGGCGACGCGAACGAGCGCGGGAACTCTGGTCCTGATTCAAGCGGGGGAGCCGGTCTCATCGTTCACCGACGACGGGCGCCCCATGTTCGAAATCGCAATATCAACGATCACCAACTGAGGACACCACACCATGGGTGCATATACCGGACGCGATGTCGTCGTCAACTTCGCCATCGCGGATGAAAACGCCGTCAGCAGCGGCCTGACCTACAAGCGTCTGGGCATGATGCGCGGCAAGGGCATGAAGGCCAGCTGGGACACCGTGGACACCACCGCAGACCAGTCGCCGTCCTTCACCAAGACCAACCTGGTCACCTTCAAGTCCGCCGAGTTCTCCGGCGACGGCGTGACCTACACCGATGCGGTGTTCAACCAGAAAGAGCTGAAGGCCCATGTCATCAGCCCGGGCGCGGCCACGGCCAACCAGCCCAAGGTCTGGTTCCAGATCATCTATCCGGACGGCAGCAAGTACGAAGGCCCGTTCATCGTGACCGAATGGTCCGATGACAGCCCGTATTCCGACGCTGCCACCTGGAGCATCAGCGCCATGAGCAACGGTGCCGTTAACTTCACCGCCTAAGGGGGCAGACCATGGCTGCAATCGCTTCCATTGACACCCGCTCGCAGCTCGGCGCCTTCGCCGCCACGCCCGTGGTGATGACCGCCAGTGACACGATCACCTTCAACTCTACGGCCAAGCAGCTGCTGGTCCTGCGCAACGGCACGGCCGGTGCGCTGACTCCCAAGATCGACGGCGACGGCGGCACCACCGTCAACGTGCAGGGCCTGGGCGTGGTGGATGTCTCTGCCGGCTACACCCTCAGCCTGGCGGTCGGTGAAACCAAGGCAGTGATCCTGTCCACCATCGCGCACTACTGCAAGGGCGTGGTGACGATCACCGGAGCAACCGGCGTCAGCGCACAGCTGTTCGACCTCTGATGCTTCCCGAGGCCGGATTCGTCCGGGCCGTGATGGGCGACGGCGCGGAATTCACCTTCCGCCCGTCGTTCGCTCGCATCGCATCCTTGGGGAACCCTCATGAGATCGTGGCCATATTTGCCGGGCTCCACGGGCCGCATGCCGAAAAGGATGCGGCCTATGTCCTGGCTTGTCTTTGCGATCAGGAAGACCCGTCTCCGCTGATCGGGTACCGGGAGGAAGACGTCTGGGTGCCTGGGGCGATGCCGGGCGCCGAGATGGTGATCATCGCGCAGCACCTAATGCGGCATGGGATCGTGGGGAAGGCCAGGCCTGGCGGTGAAGAGGGGGAGGGGAAGTTCTCCGACCGCTTCGATGCGGTCGAGTACATCAGCGCCGCGCGGGTGCACCTAGGCCTGTCCAGTGATGACGCCGAGGCGCTGAGCATGACTGAGTTCCAGACCATGTTCGAAATGAAGTTCCCCCAGAAGGGCGACTCCAAGGGCCGCGATGTCCCGACCCGTGAGGAGTACGAGGCGCGCATGCGCCAGCACGAGGAGATGATGCGTGGCCGCGAAAGTAGGTGAGATCTATTACGACGTCACCCTTGACACTCGGAAGATGGTTGAGGGGCAGCGTGCGGCAAGTGCGCAAGCTGCAAAGGCGGCATCAAGCCTGCAGTCCATAGGCGGTGCTGCGGACAAGGCGGGGGCGAGCCTTGATGGACTGCGCGGTCGCCTCACGGCGGTGGCATCTGCTGTTTCCGCGCTTGCTGCGGCGATGTTTCTCGTCTCGCAATCGGATGCGTATACGAAGATGAATGCGCAGCTGGAGCTGGCTACCGGGAGCTCCAGCAAACTGGCGTCGGCGCAGAGATCTGTGATCGCGACTGCGCAAGAGGCGCAGACTGACTTGTCAGCAATCAGCATCTTGTACGCGCGGATCACCAACGCCACCAAAGAACTTGGCGCATCCCAGCAACGGGTGGGTGACATCACCCGGGCAGTGGCATTGTCCATGAAGATCAGCGGGGCGTCGGCGGAGGAATCCGCCAGTGCCATGCTGCAACTGTCACAGTCCTTCGCCAGCGGCGTGATGCGCGGCGAGGAATTCAACTCTGTCAGCGAGGCCGCGCCGCGCCTGATGAAGGCGCTCGCAGACGGTCTGAATGTGCCTATTGGTCAGTTGCGCAGCATGGCCGCCGAGGGCAAGCTTACCAGTGATGTGCTGGCAACGGTCCTGCCGAAGGCGCTCAGCCAGCTGGAGGAGGAAGCCAAGCACGTCCAAACCATTGGGGGATCGTTCCAAGAATTGCGCAACGAGGTGATGCTGTTCGTCGGGCAGCAGATGCAAGCCAGCGGAGCGGCCAAGATGACGGCCACGGCCATTGCCGGCCTTGCCGGTCAGGTGAAAGATCTTGACCAGAACCTGGATTCGTTCCTGACTGCCGCAGAGGTTGGTGCACAGGCCTTTGCCGCCGTTGTCGCCGGTCGCTTCGCGCAGTCGCTGCAGGCTGGTGTGGTGGGCCTCATACAGCAGGCGGAAGCGTCACGGCAAGCCGCAGCAGCCGAATTGATGCGGCTCAAGGCGCTGCAGACGACAGCCTATGAGGTAGCCGCGAAGGCTGCTGCCGAGCGCGCCGGTGCACTAGCTACAGCCGAGGCGGCTGCCGCCAGCGTGGCTGCCGCACGCGCCGAACTTTCACTGGCCAGCGTGGAGGCCGAGCGGACTGCTGCGGCGGCAGCGCTCGCGGCGGGGACGTTGAGCCAGGCCGCCACCACGGAACAGGCTGCCCTGGCAAGTGCTCGCCTGGCGGCAGCCAAAGTGGCCGACACGGACGCCTCAGTGGCACTGGCGGCGGCAGAGAGGGCGCTGACCTTAGCGAGGACCCAGGAGGCGGCGTCAGCGGCAACGGCCACCGCCAGCACAACGGCGCTAGCAACCGCCCAGCGCGCCCAGGCTGCGTCTGCTGGGGTCGCAGCGGGCGCCACGCGGCTTTTCTCCGGCGTTGTCGCTGCCCTTGGCGGCCCGGTCGGTATTGCGGTGATTGCGCTTGGGGCCTTGGCCTGGAACTGGGACAAGATCGGCACATCTGCAAAGTCTGCTGGCGAGATCAGTGAAGAAGCGGCGCAAAAGATTGCAAAGGCCTCTTCTCGGTCGGCCGAGGCGCCAATGCGCCAACTGATGAAGGCGCGCGATGATGCCGAGGCGAACATTGCACGGCTTGATGAGCAAATCAAGCGCGCTGAGGCCTCCGAGAAGCGGCCTGCGTACAGCCGGATGGATGAGCGCTTTGATCGCGCTCCAAAAATTGACACTTCGCGGCTGAGGGAGCAGCGCGAGGCATATCGTGGAGCGCTGTTAGACACACAGAAGGCCATTGAGGACTTTAAGAAGCAGCAGGTGACGGACCTCTTCCCTGATCAAGAAGGGCCACTCAAGAAGCCGCCGCCAACAAAGGAGTTCCAGGCCAAGGCCCAAGAGGCACAGGCGTATTACCAGGGCCTAGTGGCTGCCAATCTGCGTGCTGGGGCACAGATTGATGCTGAAGAAAAGAAGGCGCTGGCCGAGAATCAAAAGCGCATGGTTGAGGACGCCGCAAATGCTGGCATCTATGCCAAGGCCAAGCTTGAGATACAGAAGAAGTTTGCGCGCGAACGGGCGATGCTGGAGGAGCAGACAACAGAACAGGTCGCCGAGTACAACATCGAATTGACAACAGATGAGGTCGCGCGCATCGGCTTGATTCGAGAGGAGGCAGTTCGCCGCGCTGACGCGCTCGCGCAGCTTGGCGTAAAGACTCACGCTCAAGCCGAGCAGGACAAGGTGATTGCAAGCCTACAGGCGTCGCGCCAGCTGGCGGCACTTCAAGAACGCCTTGACCAGACGACCGCTGAGACACGAATTTCCGCCACGATTGACGAACTGACCAAGATTGATCTGGCGCGGCAAGAGTCATTCCGCCGGGCTGATGCAGCCGCCAGGGCTGGTGCCATCACCTACGCCCAGGCCGAGGCCGAGAAGGCCCGCGCGGCCGTGGACGCTCAGAATGCGATCCGACAACAGGTGCTCAGCATTAACCCACTGGCTCAGCTGGAGCAGGAGTACCAGCAGAAGCTGGCCATCGTGCAGTATTACGAAGAGCAGATGGCAAAGGCCGGGGTTGACGGAACGCAGTTTGTCGAGCAGAAGCGAACCGAGCTGGCCACCCAGTACCAGCAGCAGCGCCTGGCGCTGGCCGAAGCCGAGTTCACCGCGCAGGGCGACGGCAACAAATTCGTCATGGACACGCTCAACAGCCTGTCCAGCACGGCGACATCCACAATCACCGGCCTGATCTCCGGCACCACGAGCGCGGCTGATGCCATGCGCGCGCTGGGCGGCGTGATCCTGAATGAGGCGGTGAAGGCGCTGGTGCAGATCGGCGTGCAGTATGTGAAGAACGCCCTGATCGGCCAGGCCGCAGAGAAGGCACAGATGGCGGCGAAGGCGGCCAATGCTGCGCTCTACACGACGGCGATAACGGCGCAAGTGACGGGCACCACTGCACTGGCGGCACAGAACGCGTTCATGGCGACCGCTGCAATCCCAGTGGTGGGTCCCGGCCTTGCTCCCGCAGCTGCTGCCGCCGCCGGCGCCGCAGCGGCCGCTCTGGGTGCTCCAGCCATCGCCTCGGCGCCAATCGCAGGAGCGAGACAGTACGGTGGCGGCGTTGATGCAGGCAGCCTGTACCGGGTGAACGAGACCGGCCAGCCGGAGATGTACACGGCCAGCAATGGGAAGCAGTACATGCTTCCCACCAAGGACGGGAACGTGACGCCCGCAGATCAGGTCGGCGGCGGATCCGGGGGCTGGAACATCATCATCAACAACGCCCCGGCTGGCACGGTTGCAAACGTGGATCAGCAGTCGCGAACCATTGAGATCGCTGTTGCGCAGGCCAAGTCCCAGATTGCGGCAGAGTTCTCCAGTAACACTGGGGAGACGTGGAACGCTCTGCGCGGGTCCAGCAATGTGCAAGGGCGCATCTAGGCTACCTAGCATTGGCGGGCATGGCGAACGAGGTCTATCCATTCACGATCAGGTCCATCCTGCGAGCGGGCAAGAGCCGTAGCCAGCCGGCGGCCTTCTCCATGGCGGACCCTCGGCGGGGGCCTGGCTATACCCAGGCCACTGGCACCGACGTGCCAGTCATGTGGGACGTGGACTTCATCTTCACCGAGGCGGAGTCGGTGGCATTCCAGCTCTGGGGCGTCGTGAAGCTGGGCAACTGGCAGAAGCCGTTCGACATGCCAATCCGGACGGAGTTCGGCTCGCTCGTTCACACCTGCCAGTTCCTCCCGGACAGCCTGTTGCCAGCCACTGAGACTGGCCCACTCTGGAAGTACTCCGCCAAGATCATGGCACGCAAGCAGCTGATCCCGCAGGATTTCAAGGACGCTACGGATCTCATCATCAACCTGCCGGATTGGTTTAACTGGGCCAGCATGTTGGATGTGACGATCAACCAAGAGATGCCCCAGGCCTGATGGACAAGAGGACCTACTGGGCCACCAAGAGCCCGCTTCCGGAATTCCACTCGGTGACCTTTGAGCATCCCGCGTTTTCGGCGCCATTCAGGCTGGTAGCAAACCAGTTTGCAGAGGTGACGCTGGGTGGTGAGGTGCACACACCGGTAGCTATGACTATCAAGCAGCCCGAGCGGCAGAGTGATGCGCAGCCCAAGCTCGGGCTTTCCTTCTCCAGAGAACAGGTCGGGCGAGACTTCAAGCGTGAACTGAGGCGAATCCAGGCATCCACCATCGTGGCCCCCATCGCGGTCACATATGCGGTCTACCTGGGTGACACAGAGACCCCGCAGATTACCTGGAAGCTCTTCGTTTCAGATTCTGGCGGCATCTCGTTCGGCAACTCGTCCGTGAGTGTCAACGCCACCGTTGACAACCCGATGCGCAGGAATGTTGGGCCAATTTATGACCCGGCCGTGTTCACCGGGCTGTCTCTGCTGTGACGCCGACTCCCTAGCATCCCGTTGGGTGCAAGAACTCATTACACCGCAAGCGTTCGCAGAAAGGGCCGTTGGCGTTCCCTGGGCCAAATGGCGCTCCGACTGGCAGGCGATGGACTGCTACGGGTTGGTGATCCTGTGGTTCCGTGAGGTCCTTGGCATTGACATGGGGGAGGTCCCTCATACCGACATTGCCACCGGCTTGGCCAACAGCCCGCATTGGGTTGAATGCAACGAAATTGACGGGCCTGTGATGTGGATGGCCTGGGTTGGAGGCAGGCCGGCCCATTGCGGTGTCTTTGTTGATGCGCGCCGGGCGATTCACTCCGAAGGCTCGGAGGAGGAGCCGGGGAGTGTGCGCGTGACTCGCATTCCGGCGCTGAAGCGAGCCTATGGACAGATCAAGTTCTACCGTTACACCCCATGCTGACGATCTTCTACGACCCGGCCGGTGCGGCTGGGCACCGCTGCTTCGACTGGGACCACGATTCGAGCATTCAGGCCAACATTGAGGCCCACTTGCCAGGCGGTGGGTACGGTTGCACGGTCTACCTGAACGGGCAACGAATTCAGGATCCGGGGGGCTGCCCTGATCTTGACCGCAAGCCGAGCTTTGCTGACGAAGTGAGGGTCACCATGCGGCCGGAGGGTGGCGTGTTCGGTGGCGTGTTCAAGATCATCAGCAGTGTCTTCTCGTTCATTCTGAAGCCGCTGCTGCCGAAGATTCCAAAGTCCGATGCGGCGGGTAAGGACAGCCCAAACAACAGTCTCACGGGTCAGTCCAATGTGGCGCGGGCCTACCAGGCTATTCCAGACGTCTACGGCTATCGGCGGGTCTGGCCAGACCTGATCCAACCAAGCACTGTGCAGTACATCGATCACATCAAATACGTGACAGAGTGGATGTGCATCAGTCGTGGAGAGGGAACGATCAGCCAAGTTCAGTACTCGGAGACGCCCATCGACAGCATCACCGGGGCGAGCTACGAGATATTCGCTCCCAACCCAGGGGCCGGGTACCCGGAGAATCGAACCACCACACTGCTTGATGTGCTGGAGACATTCGAAAGCGATGAGGTTAACGGACAGGAGCTGGCGTACCCCTTGAAGTCCCCGACGATAACCGCACGCGGCTCTTTCAATGCGACCGCCGGCAGTGGAGTGTTTACGGTATCGGTGCCGGACAGTTCGGACCTGGCATCCATTAAGGGGCTAGTTGGCACGAGCACCACTTGCAAGCTCACGTTCACATACGGGACGGGCCCAAGCACCTATGACCAAGCCGTTACCGTGTCGGCTGCGGTCACCAGCGGCGGCAATACAACGTTCACCTTCTCAGGGCCCACCTGGAGTGCAGCCACAAGCGGATCGCTGATCGATTTCACGATGGTCCCGTTCATGGCTGTGGGCTACGTGACGGAGGGTCCGTACACGCTCCCCATCGAATGCGATCGGATCCGTTGGAACACGGTCTTTCTGCGTGGCCTGAAGGGCACGGTTGCCATTGATGCTTCGTGGTGGCAAATCGACCTGGACGGGGTAGAGGTCCCGGGAACAAGGCAGACGCAAACCTTCTCCTTCGCGGCCGACACATACGACTCACGCTATTGGACAACCGATGTTGTTCCGACAGCTGGCTATGGCCGGTACCGGTGCGAGTTCACGCGAAAGACATTGCAGATCGGCGACAACGGGTCGGACGTCGCAAAGCTGGAAGAGCTGTATGCCGTCCGTTATTACGCCCAGAAGGTGATTCCAGGCGTGACCGTCATCAGGGTTACGACCAAGGCCACCACCGAAGCAACGGGCTTCAGCGATCGTAAGTTCAATCTTCGCTGGTACCGCCATGTCCGCCAGTTCGACAGTGACGAGCTCAGCACATCGCGAAACTTCGCCCGCGCGATGGCGCACATCTGGACGCTTGCCGGCAACGACGTGGCCGAGCTTGACACGGATGCGCTACAGGAGATCAACGATCGCTTAGGCGAGGACTCTCCACTGTTGCGCTTCGATGGCAGCCTTGATGATGCAGATATGAGTCTGGGGGACCGAATGGCAATGGTCTCCAACCACGCGCGGTGTGTCGTGTGGAGGGATGGCACGCGTTGGACAGTCAGTCGCGATGAAGCGAAGGACGTTCCGGAGTTGCAGTTTGACTATCGCAATCTCGCAGCCTCTGGCGAGTCTCAATCGTCCTACTCGGCCACCATGCCCGATTCAAACGATGGCGTGGAGGTCGAATATGTGGATGAGACCAGCCAAAGCAAAAAGGCGTATGTCCGCCTGAGGGTGGACTCCGGGGAGGTTCAGGAACTGTCCAGTTCCAACCCAAAGAAGTTTCAACTGCCAGGCTGCACAACCTACGCCCAGGCTATGAACCGCGCTCAATTGGAAGCGCGGCGCATCCTTTACCAGCGCGAGGCAATCTCTGACACGGCGTTGGCAGACGCTGGGTCGCTGGGTCCTGGCTCGTTGGTGAGATACATCGATCCCAATGATTTCGCCGGTGACGACGGCCTACAGGCGGGCGAGGTGCTTTCTGTGCAGGGGAACCAGATTCTGACCAGCGAGCCTATTGATTGGAAGGGTGCACCGGAGGGGCGGATGGTGTTCACTGGGACTGACGGTAGGTTGTCCTCGCCTGTTCGCTGCACCCCGGACGGGGGATCGGTTGTTCTTGAATCCGTTCCCTATGGCCTCTACGTGGCTGATCCGGGTCGGCAGTGTGGTGCTAGATACGGTTTCGCAGTCGGGCTCACTGAGGCCGAAATTGAATCTGCAGGCCTCTACACGCTCACCTCAGCCAAACCCGAGGGCGACGGCAAGACGGTCTCCATAGCATTGGCTCGCTATGACGCGCGCCTCTACGAGTTCGATGCATGACGACGCCTAGCACCACCGCCATTCCAAGCAAGCTCCCACAGGATCTTCTGTTCAATGCGGAGAAGATGGATGAGGTCGTCAACAGCGACTCTCAAACATATCTCGATCGCTTTGGGATCTCACGGCTGACTGTGCGCGGCGCCACGGACTCTATGCGTGCGCTCAATCCACGCGGCGCATGGGTCGGGCCTGGCACAAACTACCAAGCGCGCGATCTCGTCTCAAGCGGCGGGAACTGGTACCTGTGCTTGGAGGCCCATACGTCCGGCTCCACCTTCTCCGGTGATGCGGCACGGTGGCGCCCGTTCCAACAGCTCGACTCTGACGTGACCCTCGTGTTTGGGAGCAACGGAGCTTCGGACGACTCTGCTGCAGTCGTTGCTGCAAATGCGCTTGGGCGGCCAATCTGTCCGATCGGCATTCTTCACATCGCAACCCCCACGACGATCACCGTTCCGCTGGCTCACGTGGCTGGGCAGTGCTTCACTATCACCAGCCAAGTCACCATCAATAACGGCCAACCCACCCGGCCTGAATGGTGGGGTGTCGGGCAGGGGAAGTTCAGGCTCGCCACCATCGCAGCCGCCCCGGGAACGGTGGTTGAGGTGAGGGGCACAGTTGCCCCGAGCGATTTTGCCTACGGCTTTTCGTCTGGTGGTCGCTACATCGACAAGCCGCTCAAAATTCGCGGCCAGAAAATGCCTCGACTATCTGACGATGCACGGTCGCTCGTGGATGGGTCAATCATTCAGGGCATGGTGCTCGGTTGGTCCGATGGTCTGGAGTTTGAGAACATCGGAATTGACTGCGGGCACACGGTCGTCACGACCTACTATGGAGGGACCTCGTCCAGTGGCGTCACCGAGGCGCTGAACATCACCTATCCGGACAACGCGACGAAGACGGCAGCCGGCAGCCCCTCCACCGTTCCAAAGCGCGGGATCGTTCTCGACAACGTCATCGGTCTTTGCGACTCCCCCGGCGCACCAAATCACGCGATCCTTCTCGAAGGTGTTGCTGATGTGCGCATGCGAGGAAGTGTCATTGGCGTCATGGGCACGCATGGTGTCGCGCTGAAAGGCCGTGACATCGTTGCGGAGGACATTCAAGCCTATCTGAACAGCACCGATGCACTGATCATCAAGACGGACTCGCAGTCAACCGCCGTCGCAACCAGGATCAGCATTGCGAATACGGTTCTCAATGCCAGCGCACCTGCCGGCGTTACGCCATGGGCGGCGAATACGCCAACCGCAGGGTTGCGATTCGAGGCTGCCGGGAGCTCCATTGACAACATCTACATCGGAAAGGCCAAGATAGATGGGTTCCCGTCCAGCGTGGACACGGTATTCGGTGGCAACTACACGATCTGGGACGTCGAATTTGGCAGCATCAGCTCAGACCAGTATGGGGTTTCCGGCACTACGTGTGCACTGAAGCTGGAGGCTGCGGCAGGCCGAAACATTCGGAAGTGGACCATCGGCACGCTTGACGGCCGCAATTGTTCGATCGTTGGCAAATTCTCGTTCTCACAGCCCGCAGCGGTGAACAACCATGTTGCCATCGGCACGGTCCGAGCGCAGTCAGCGCAGGTCGGTCTTGACGTCGGATCGCAGTCGTACGTGACCGTTGGAACCGTCATCGCAGACACCCTCAGTGATGGCATCTACCGCATCACCGGAACGCCGTATTTGAGCGTCGGCCAGGAGCGGAAAGACGAGGCAACCCCGAATGTCTTCGCAAGCTCTGGCGGCGGCCTGGTGCCATCGCTGAATGCCACGTGGTCACAAGTTGCAGACAAGGCCGTCTTTGCTGCAAAGCTGCGCGGCGGGAGGAAGACCTTGGCCGGAACCATCAAGCCTTCCACCAGCAACGTCATCACCACGCTGCCTCAATTCCTCTGGCCATCAAAGAACGAGGAGTTCATTTGCCGAGGGCGGTCAGGCAGCGTCACCGCAGCAGTGCCTGTGACCGTGAGCATTGCAGGTGTAGTCACCGTTAATGCATTGGCCGGTGGAACGGCCAACTGCTCGGACGAGTTGACGCTTGATATGACATGGGATTAAGGGGGCAAAGTGAAGCAAGAGATCAAAGACATCGCAACTGAACTGGCCACGCGGACCGCGCCGGCCGGCGGACTGACCATTGTGTCGGCGCCCTGGTGGACCTCGGTCAACTGGTCGGCGGTGCTGTCCGGCGTGCTGGTGGTGCTGCAGGTGGCATACCTGCTGCGTAAGTGGTGGCGGGAAGAGACCGATTGGGGCGTCAAGCTGAAGCGCCGCCTGGGCCGCAAGCCCGCCGCTGAAACCGGATCAATGGAGCTGGATGAATGAGCCGCGCCCGCATCGCCGCCGCTGTGCTCACCCTCAGCGCCGCCGGCTTCGCTGCCATCGTTGGTCATGAGGGCTTCGAGCCTGTTGCCAAGCCGCCGGTGCAGGGAGACCGACCAACTTATGGCTTCGGCTCCACGTTCCACGCTGATGGCACTCCGGTGCAGGCCGGTGAAACCATTGCCCCGCCGGCGGCGATTCGCCTGTCCGTCGCCCACATCACCAAGGGTGAGCCGCAGCTGCGCGCGTGCGTGACTGCGCCAGTGAGTCAAGAGGAGTGGGACATCCTCGTTGACCTTGCCTACTGGCGCGGCTTCTCCGGCGCGTGCCGGAGTGAGGTGGTGACGAACATCAACGCCGGCCGCTATGCCGAAGCCTGTGCCGCGTACCTCAACCTGGACAGCCGCAAGGCCGCCGGGCGCGACTGTGCCGCCGCTGGCAGCGGTTGCCGTGGCGTGTGGCTCCGGGCCCAGGAACGCAACCGCAAGTGCATGGAGGCGCAATGAGCGAGAAGCCCACCAACCCCAAGGACGCCATCGGCGCCAACAAGTTGCCGCTGCACCTGTGGCCGCCGGCGGCGACCGCCTACGGATGCGTGGGCCTGGCCGAGGGGGCGCTGAAGTATGGCCGGGGGAACTGGCGCGATGCCGGCGTGCGTGCGTCCATCTATGTGGACGCCTGCAAGCGGCACCTGGACGCGTGGTTCGAAGGTGAGGAGGTCGCGCCGGACTCCGGCTCGCCGCATCTGGCCAATGCCCTCGCATGCCTCGCCATCCTGGTGGACGCGAAGACGGCCGGGAAGCTGGTGGATGACCGCAACTTCAACGGCGCCGGATACCGGGCGTTGGTGGAGGAGTTGATGCCTCACATCGCGCACCTGCGGGACCTGTTCAAGGACAAGGCACCTCGCCACTTCACCATCGCGGACAACCGGGAGGCCCAATGAACATCCTCATCGCCTGCGGGCTGGCAAGCTTCATCTTCGTCGCGCTCTTCACCTGGCGGGCCTACACCCGCACGCCTGGGCCCGGCCAGTCGCCGCGCAGCGCCATCACCGAAGCGTGGGTCAACATTGCGGTCGGCTTCGCGATCAACTTCGTCGCCAATTTCCTGATCCTGCCGCTGATCGGCGCCCACCCCAGCGCCGCCCAAAACTTCTGGATTGGCTGGATCTACACCGCTGTCTCCATCGTCCGCCAGTACGCGATCCGCCGGTGGTTCAACGCGCACCTAGTGGCGCTGTCGCGACGGCTGGCCGGGGAGGGTGGCTCATGAGCCCCTATGCCGCCCTGGGCGTGGCCCTGGCCTTCGTCGCTGCCTACGGGGTGGGGCGCCTGGATGGCGCCCGCCTGGAGCGAGCCGGGCAGGACCGCGCAGCCCTTGCGGTGCAGGAGGCAGCGAGGGAAGGGCGCGAGGCCACGGCCAAGGCCCTGTCCAACATCCGAGTGCAAAACACAACCATCCAGCAGCGGCTGGAGCGGGAGGTCCGTCATGAACCGGTCTACAGCGATCCTGGCTGCCGCCTCACTCCTGGTGGGCTGCGCGACCTCAACGAAGCCCTCACCGGTACCGGAGCGGTCGCAGGTGGTGGTGGCGTGCCCGCCTCTGACGCCACTCGATGACGACACGATGGGGGCCCTGGTGCTGAAGCTTCAGCAGGTGGCCGGCCAATACCGAGAATGCCGCGCCGCGGCTCTGGGGGACAAGTGATGGACAAGACCTGCAGCGACTGCAAGCACTACCGCGCCGCGCCAACCGACTGCGCCACGGTGGCGGAATACGGCGAGTGCCGGGCACACCCGCCCACGGTCATCGTGATCGAGGATGAGCCGGTCTCCGAGTTCCCGGCCGTCAACGCGGACGAGGGCTGCGGCGAATGGGAGCCGAAGCAATGACGCCCCAAGAGTTCGATTTCCTCTCCGAGTTCGCCACGGCTCGAGAACGCGAGTTCATGGAGGCCGTTGTGCTGCACGGCAATCAGCGTGCAGCCGCTGCGGCTTTGGGCGTCAGCAAAAGCGCGGTGAGCGGCGCGTTTGACCTGGTGCGCAAGCGGGCCGCTCGCAAGGGCCATGCACCCGGTCACTTCGTCAGTGGCGTGGCCCCGGGCTACCTCATGGGGAAGGTGACCGTCCAGCGGGCGAAAGACGGCGCAGTGGAGCGGACATGGGAACGGCAGTCGCCGGAGCAGGCCGCCCAGCAAGAGGCGCTGCGCGCAGGACTGGAGGCCATGGCCGCCGAGCTGCCGCGCGTGAAGCCCCGCAAGCCCGCCGCCAACGATGACGCCTACAGCCAGCAGCTCATGGCCTGCTACCCCATCGGGGACGCGCACATCGGCATGATGTCCTGGCCAGAAGAGACCGGCGAGGCCTGGGACCTGAAGGCCGCCGAGCGCATGCACTGCACGGCCATGGCCCGCCTGGTGGAGATGGCGCCGGCGTGCGAAGAGGCGGTGGTGGTGAACCTGGGCGACTTCCTGCATGCCGACAACATGGAGGGGGTGACGACCCGCAGCGGCCACCGCCTGGACATGGACAGCCGCTACGCGAAGATGGCCCGGATCGCCGTCATGACGCTACGGACCATGATCGATACCGCCCTGACGAAGCACAAGCGGGTGCGGGTCATCAACGCGGTGGGCAACCACGACGACACGGGCAGCCTATGGCTGAGCATCTGCCTGGCCCACGCGTACGAGCTGGAGCCACGGGTGACGGTGGACACCAGCCCGACCCCATGCCACTACATCCGCCACGGCGCCACCCTGGTGGGCATCCACCACGGCCACAGCATCAAGCCGGAGCGGCTGCCGGGCGTGATGGCCACCGACCGCGCCGAGGATTGGGGCCAGACCCGGCACCGGTACTGGTGGATGGGCCATGTGCACCACCAGTCTCTGCAGAAGGACCACCCGGGTGTGTCGGTGGAGTCGTTCCGGACCTTGGCTGCCAAAGACGCTTACGCGGCCTGGGGCGGCTACCGGGCGCCGCGGGACATGAAGGTCATCCTCCTGCACAGCCAGCACGGGGAGGTCGGCCGTTACACGGTCACCCCAGAGATGCTGGCCGAGGTGGCCTGACCATGCGCTCCAACTGCCTCATCTGGGCCGCGTGCGCCTGGTGGAGGCTGCGGCGGCGGCATGCCTGCCACTTGGCGGTGCGCGGCAGCCGGTGGGGGCCTTTTCCCCATTTCAGCCTGATGATCCGGCGCCGGGATGGCGCCTTCCGCTGCATCAGCTTCAAGCCCGTGGCGCCAAGGGCGAAGAGCATCCCGCCACCGCTCTTCGTCGGCAGGATGCGGTGGGGCGACTGACCATATTCAGGGCCGAAATCCTTTCCGTAACCTCGATTCAGGATCGGCTGCTTCCTCTGATGAAAATGGGCTGATCGCTCGGGGTTACGGAACGAAGCGCAACCTAAGTGCCTGATTTCATTGAGATTCACACAAGACTCGAAATCAGGCGTACGGTAACCCCGTACCGGGGGTTCGAATCCCCCCCTTCCCGCCAAAAAAGCCTTGTTAGCCAAGGTACTAAGCCAGTCTCAAGACTGGCTTTTTTATTGCCTAAAACTCCGAAATCACCCCGGTTTCCGCATCATCGTTTCCGCAGCTTGGCGCAACCCGGCGCAACTTCGTGGGTGTGGTGCCGACTGCGGTAGCGCCATCGCCATCGCGGACCCGGACCACCACAATCACGGGCGTGGCCTGCAAGTTGATTGCGTCCAGAATAGCCGCGAGCGTTTCCTTCGTACCCGCCTTGCCGACAGCGGCGTTGACGTTGGTGACCAGCGCAGGCATGTCGTAGGGAAAGGTCGCCTCGTCGGCGTCGGCGTCGGCGTCGGATGCCGTGCCAATCAGGCCGATGATCGCGGTGGACACGGTCTGAATGCTGCGAAGGCCATCAATGACTTCGATGACGCGCACGCCGTGGTGGTAGGAGTCGAGTGCCATGGGGCTCCTTGCGGTGGAAGGGGGCGGGAGAAAGGACTGATCCGCTCAATCGCCGCCCCGCTGCTGTCGGAGGTCCGGTGGAGATGGCTATCCAGCTGGTCAAGCGAGGTGCGTGGTTCCCGAAAGCAGCTACCATCATCAGGCCAGCATTTCAGGGAGAGGCAATGAGCGCGAGACCGCCAGGCCCGCTGTGCCAAGTCAACAATCCTCAAGTCATAGACTGCGGGACGAATTGCTTATCGCAATCCCCGTCCCCGGCCTTCATCGGGCGCGATAACTCAGATCTTCGCGGGCTCGATCAGGCCCTCGACGCGCTGCAGGGAACGGCACAGAACTTCGCCCTTCGCTACATCAAGGACGCCAAAGCGAGGGCCACGTATGTGCAGCGCATTGCGGAGACAGCTCGCATTATTCGCTCCGACGTGTTGGCGGGAAAGATGACCGCAGCGGAGGGCGCCGCTTTTGCCGTTCAAGCGCGAAATGTAATCATGGAAGAGATTCGCGCCATCACCTCCGCTATCGGTAAAGCAGGGGCGCAAGCGCTGAAGGGCCAGGGCCTGACGTTGGAAATGGCCCTCGACAAGGCGGTGAAAAAGCTGTTTCCCGGCAAGAGTTTTGCAGACCTCTCGGCGACTCAGAAACGACAAGTTTTCGTCGAGATCGTTGAGGCGTCTGGCCGTTCCAGTCCGAAAGTGACAGGACAGATTCCCCGTTGGAGGATGCTGGGGCGTGGACTCATGGTCGTGACCGTGGCCATCTCTGTCTACAACATCTGGGAGGCAGAGAACAAGCTCCGACAGAGTACCAAGGAGGGCGCGACCCTCGTTGGAGGAGCTTTGGGCGGCGCTGCCGCGACGGCCTCTGCGGGTCTCGTCTGCGGACCCGGGGCTCCCGTCTGCGTCACAGCTCTGTTCATCGTTGGGGGCATCGTCGGTGCGATCTCCGCCAGTGCTGCGGCTGACCTGGTGCTTGACCAACGCGAAGTCGTCAACTGGCTTGGCGAGTAACTCGCATGAACCACACTGATTCCCCGGCCGACCGAGCTGCACAATTGGCCATCGCTCGCCTGTTTCTGGACACTGAACTCGATGACCTCGACTTGAAGGCCATCGCAAACGATCTTCGCGCCACCGGTTTGCAGCCATCCGATCTGCAACGCATCTACGAGACCCAGGTCGCTCCTGCATGCTGGCGTAATTTAAGAGCCGTGCCTGGTGGCGCTTGGGCTGGTTTTGATGAGGCGGCCTTGACGGACGCGATCAACCGCCACCGCGTCACGGAATCTCAAGCCGGCGGATTTCTCCAGCGACTGCGCATGCGGCGCTGGACCGCCGACACACGGGACCAATGGACGCGCGTCCTTCAATTTGTCGAAACCGACCTCCAGTTGAGCCCGGACAAATGAATGCAGCAGGGCGCCTTTTCTGTTCCCCCCGATCAGTGCCGGACCAGTGGTTGGCTGCAGCGCTCGACATGTTGGGCGCGGCGAACCGGATGGTCGGCCCCGCCATCTGAGCCCTGAAGAACGAGTCATCATGCGCAGAAGGAGGTCAAACGTTCTCCGACGAGGCTTTTGACGCAAGCCCCCGCGCTCGAATCAGATCAGTAGAGGTCGTTGCGGACCCTGTGTTGGTATTGAGCGTTGGCCTGCCCGATCTGCTCGTCGCTCATGCCAGCCTGCGGGTCGCCGTGCTGGGTCAGCTCTGCCAACATCTGGCCGACGGTGGGCAACGCATGGCGGTCTATGCGCGAGTCGTCCTGCCAGAGCTTCGCCCGGTTCACTGCCTTGCCGCAATGCATCAGCACCTCGTCGATGCTCACCACGGTGGCCGTCTTAGGCATGCGTTCGCCTTCTTTCAGCGTTGCCAGCAGAGACGGCTCGGTCGAGATTCGGCCGCGCCCGTTGATGCGCATGAAGATTTCCAGCCCTGGGAACAGAAACAACATGCCCAGGCGGTCGTCGCTTTCGAGATTGCGCAGTGACTCGATTCGGTTGTTGCCAGGCCAGTCGGCATAGGTCACCGTTCGGCTGTCGAGGACGCGGACGAAACCGGGCGGACCGCCTCGTGGCGATGCATCGAGTCCGCGCTTGCTGCCGGTCGCCAGGCAGAAGAAGGTTGCGGCTTTCAAGTATTCGATGTGAGACCCCACAAGGTGAGGAAGCACGGCCTTCTGGATTCTCTCGGCCGGTGGGTCGTAGAGCGCATCGAGGTCTGGTCGTCGCCAGTTGTCGTGGCGCTCCTGCTGGGTGTCGTTCGTCGTCATCGGTCGATTTCCTGTGTCTCGGTGGACAGGGAAGGATAGGCATCAATGGCTGGCGGCTGTAAACATCAAAGGCCAACTAGTATCAAAATCCCGCCATGACCAACTTGCACTTCGCCGTGAAGGCTCGTGACAGATCGGACGGCCCAGTCCTGTTCGTGGTCCTCGGAAGCGGCGAGGACGAACTCGCCACCGAACCCCATCAGCACGCGCGCGGACAACTCTTCGGTTCTCTTCGCGGCCTCGTGAATGTTGAACTTGACGACGGTGCATGGATCGTTCCCGCGATCCATGCCGTGTGGATACCGCCCCATCACAAACATGGCGGCACCACGCATGGCCCCTTCCATGGCTGGAGCGTGTACGTGGCCGAGAGTGCGTGCGACAACCTGCCCCGCCAACCCTGCACACTGCGGACCTCGGGCCTGCTCCGCGAAGCGGTGCTGCGCGCGAGCCAGTGGCCTTTCGCCCCGCTCAACGGGCAGATGTCGCACCTGGCCGAAGTGATCCTCGATGAAATCCGGACGCTTCCGGTGGAACCCCTCGGCCTGCCGTTTCCCCGCGAGCCGCGTCTGCAACGGATAGCCAGGGCCTTGATCGCCCACCCGG
Organism: Roseateles sp. SL47; assembly: GCF_026625885.1. Classification (NCBI taxonomy): domain Bacteria; kingdom Pseudomonadati; phylum Pseudomonadota; class Betaproteobacteria; order Burkholderiales; family Sphaerotilaceae; genus Roseateles; species Roseateles sp. SL47. The sequence continues at coordinate 2,753,716 of NZ_CP113068.1, forward strand.
CCGACGACCGCGATCTGGAGCGCTGGGCAGTGTGGGCCTCGGTAAGTTCACGCACGCTGAGCCGTCGATTTGTCGCGGAAACCGGGTTCCATTTCACTGCGTGGCGTCAGCGGGCAAGATTGATGCGGTCACTCGAAATGCTCGCGGCCGGCATGCCGGTCACCGCGATTGCGCTCGACCTGGGCTATTCGACGGCCAGTGCCTACATCGCGTTATTCCGACGCACATTCGGTGAAACGCCTGCCGCTTACCGGCTGCGGCTCCAGCCTTGACGACACCTGCAATGCCGGACTTCACCCGGGTTGCATCGCTGGAATTTGGGGGGACAGATATGGCGAGAGGGCGGGGACCAACTCATTGCGGAAGTCAGCTTCGCAACCGGAGTTGTCCTTCACAATGTCCTCCGTCTGCGGCCGACATTGGCCAGAACCAGACTTTGACTCATGTTCCCTATGGAGCCATGCAATGAATTGCAGAATTTGCAGGCGAATCCCTGCAGAGCAAGATGATCCTATGTCTATCGACTGCGGCGGTGATTGTTGGGGTTGCGTCGGCGAAATCGAGGCGGAGACCGGTGATGCAGAATCTCTTTCACGCGTCCGCGACGAGTTCGCACGTGGCCTACGACCGTCGTGGATCGACCCGACGGCGGTCCGCTAGCGGCCAACAGCCGACGTCGGCGGGCCACCGGTCTAGGGTGTGCTAGTGCGGTGCGCGTAAAGTATTAGAACCTAATATGGCTTGCGTGTTTTAATCGCTCAGGAGGCCGAGCGATGCGAGTTGCACAGACCATTGGACTGGACGAAGACACCGAGCGAGCGCTTCGCGCGCTGGCCAAGGGCCGCAGGGTCGAAGCTCGGGTTCAGCAGCGGGCGCAGATCATCCTGCTGGCAGCGCAAAGCCTCCAGAACAAGGACATTGCCGACAAGGTCGAGTTGGACCGGCGCCAGGTCGCGCTGTGGCGCCAGCGCTTCCTCGACGGTGGCGTCCCGGCGCTTCTCAAGGATGCACCACGCTCGGGACGGCCGGCCACAGTCACTGCGGAAGTGGAATCACGCATCGTGCACGCCACGCTGCATGAGAGGCCGGTGGACGCGACACACTGGAGCACTCGTACCCTGGCGAGCCATTTGGGCGTCGGCGCCACGACGATCCGCCGCGTCTGGCACAGCAACGGGCTCAAGCCTCATCTGAGTCGATCCTTCAAGCTGTCAAGCGATCCGCGCTTTGAGGACAAGCTGCTGGATGTCGTCGGGCTCTATCTGAATCCTCCCGAGCAAGCCCTCGTTCTGAGTTGCGACGAGAAGAGCCAGATCCAGGCGCTCAACCGCACGCAGCCGGGGCTGCCCATGAAGCGCGGGCGCGCCGGCACTCTCACCCACGACTACAAGCGCCACGACGCTGTTCGCTGCGCTCAACACCTTGGACGGCCGCGTGATCTCGATGTGCCAGCCGCGACACCGTCACAGCGAGTGGCTCAAATTCCTGCGGCACATCGATCGCCGCACGCCCAAGGACTTGGGTCTGCATCTGATCGTGGATAACTACGCCACTCACAGCCATCCCGATGTCCAGAGATGGCTGGCTCGACATCCGCGGTTTGTCATGCACTTCACGCCCACCAGCGCCTCCTGGTTGAACATGGTCGAGCGCTTCTTCCGCGACATCACCGACAAGCGCATTCGACGTGACAGCTTCACCAGTGTGGCCGAACTCGAGCTGGCCATCGATCTCTATGTTGCTCATCACAACATCGATCCCAAACCGTTCATCTGGACAGCTCGCGCTTCCGACATCCTCGCCAAGGTCACGCAGGCCAAGGCAGCCCTTTTGAATTCGGCCGAATAAGTACAGAACAGTGAGGCGCACTGCACTAGCGGCACAACGAAAACAGAGTTTGAGAATCTGCTCGGCGCATTTTCTTGCTTCGGATTAAATTACCAACACACGAACGGTGGATCATGGCAGTCAGCTACGTGATGTATCAATACCGACCCGACGGTTGCGACGGCAATCGTGATCGTGATCTTGAGGCCCTCGTCGCGAGTACTGTTTGGTCGTCAAAGCGCGAGTATCTCAATGATCCGTTTGAGTTCGCGGCGTTGCTTGGACAGGACAGGTTCCCCGATCTTGTCGCTCGTGCAAGTGACGTTGGAATAACGTGCTTCTCCCGTGCTAAGACCAATCCCCTCCTGTGGTCGCACTATGCCAATGCACATAAGGGATTCGCGATAGGCTGGGACATGTCCCACGCGTTTTTTGGACGCGTAAATGGGATGGCAGCGTCCATCATCCTCGATGTTTTGTATGAGGATGTGCCGCCGGATCCCAGTAGCTTTTGCGATGAAGGTTCGTACTTGAAGGCAGCACTGACAACAAAGCCCACGGTCTGGTCGTACGAACAAGAGGTTCGACTGATCGCCGAGAGAGGTGGCAGACGTCACGTCATTCCGAAGGAGGCGATCAAGCAGGTCTTGTTCGGGATGGCCATGACTGAGCAACGCATGGTTGAAATTCGTTCGCATGTACGCGCGGCTGGGATATGCCCCGAGTTCGCAAGAATGGAACGGCGGGCCGGCAGCTATGGGGTTGTTCCTGTGCAGCTATAACCGAGCACCGAGAAGTGTCGACGTGTCTTTTGACTAAAGCGGAAGACGCTGGTAGCCGTTAAGCCTGCTTTGCGGCGTTGAGATCGCTAAGCGGAAGGACTGCAACGGGTCGGAAGCAGCCACTCGTTGAGCATCAGCCAAACGACTCAGATAAGCCTGAAACGGACTCCTTCCAAAGCCCGCGTCACCGAAGCCAAGCGATGGTCACTTCTTCGTCACCTGGAAGAAAGATCCGATGTTCGAAAGCCCGTCTCGTCGTTGCACTTGTGTGGCAACCATGCTGATGCCCCTGCTCTCGGCTTGCGTGATGTACATGCCAGGCGATATTGGGCCACGCGTGTCGAAACTCGAATTGGGGCTGAACACCGGGGCCGTCAGAGACCCGGCGCTCGTTTCCCTTGTTGTCGCTGCCAAGCCTGACATTGTTCGAACGCTTCTTGTACTGAGCGATCCGCGCCTGAATCGAGAGGAGGCTGAACGGGAACTCGGCTGGAACTCCAAGGAGCCACTGATGTTGCTGCCCGAGTGGCGGGTGAGTGTTGGGACTCTTGGCACCGTCAGACAGGGCAGCACCCAACGCAGGCCCATGGCGTTCATGGGGGCCGAATCATGGGCTTCACCGGACAAGGAAACGATAGAGTTCACCGCACTGTTCAGTGACGGACTCCAACCAGAACTGACAGTCCGCGAGCGGCAAACATATCGTCGAGACGGGCGACGTTGGAACTTGGTGAAGCAGGAACGTTGAGCTTCGCGCGCGGATTGAAACACCCAGGGCCTTGTGCGGGGATTCCTTCCCGATTCTCTGAACCGCCACCTGAAGTGCTTGGTGCTGTAGGTGGCTGTATCGCTTTGGGATGATTGGCACATCGGCGAAATGCCCCATGGCACTTCCGTTGGCTGCCGCCACCTCGATGCTGCTCGGGCCGCAAGGACAGTTCCTCACACCTTCGATTGCCGGACCATGCCCCTATCCCCTCGTGCGCCCATCATTCAATGCAGTTTCACCTGCGCCGTAGACCTTCTCATCAGCCGTCTGGCCACCGCCAGTCCCAGCATCCGCATCGCCCCGACCAATTCGCGGTGATGCATCAGATGCAGGCTCAGGTAGAGCCACCGCGCCACCGTCCCCTGAATGAACCATGACGCGCCTCTGAATGACCCCACCAAGCTGCCCACGCTGGTGCGCTGGCCGATGGAGACCAGGGAGCCGCTGTCCCGGTACCGGAACCCTCTGGCGGGAGGGCGACGGCCCTGCAATTGACGGCAGAAGGTGTCAAAGAGGTATTGCGCCTGTTGATGCGCCGCCTGCGCGCGCGCCGGCACCAAGCTGCCGTCCGGCATCACGCAGGCGGCGCAATCGCCCAGGGCGTAGACGTCTTCGGTCGCGGTGCTGTGGAGCCGGTCGGTCACCTCCAGCTGATTCACACGATTGGTGGGCAGCCCCAACTCGCGAAGGAACTCCGGCGCCTGGATGCCGGCCGCCCACACACAAAGATCGGCGGCAAACCGCAACCCGGTCTGATTCACCACCGCATCAGCCTCGATGCGGGCCACGCGGCAATAAGGCACCACTTCAATCCGACGCCGCTTGAGCAAGCGATTGGCCGTGCGCGACACGCGCTCCGGCAGCGGCCGCAGCACTCGGGCACCACTCTCCAGGATGGTGATGTGCACATCTTTGACTGGGTCCAGCCGGCGCTCACCATAGTCCGCATAGGAACTCGCTGCATCACGCAACTCGGCGGCCAACTCCACGCCGGTCGCTCCGCCGCCAATGATCACCACCTTGACGGCCGCATCCGGGTTGCGGTCCTTCTCCGCAGCCGCAGCCACGAGGCGCCGAATCAGCGTCCGCCGGAACCGCTCCGCGTCGGCATGCGAGGTGAGGGCGATGGCATGCGCCTCCGCGCCCGGCACCCCGTGATGGTTGCAGATGCTGCCCACGGCCATGCATAGCTTGGCGAAGGCGACTCTCCGCTCCGGCATCAGCATCGCCCCAGGCTCGATCTCCACCGCTGACACGGTGATGGACTTTCCCGCCAGGTCCAGGCCCGTCATCGAGCCCAGTACGAAGGTAAACCGGTTGTCGTGAGCCAACATCGCGTACGACAGGGCTTCATGGTGGAGATCGACCGTGCCGGCCGCCACCTCATGCAGCGTCGGTTTCCAGATGTGGAACGGATGCGGATCAACCAGCGTCACAAGCTCGGGGCCGAATTTGCGGCCGAGCTTGCACGCCAGCTCCAGCCCGCCGGCGCCGCCGCCGACGATCACGATGGGGCGAGTGTGGGGGGTCATTGGCGTGGAGTGGGCGGCAAGGGGGGCAAGGACGCTGAAGGTGACGCCGCGGGGCAGGGCGCGCTAGGTGAAGCGCTCGGTGAGGTACGCGGCACGGATCGAGGCGTCGCCCGTGGCGCAAAGGGCTGGTGCGCCAACGTCGATGCCGCGGGCTGTGCAGCTGCCTGTGCAGCGTCGTGCCCGGCATCCTGCCCCGCATCCTGGTCCGCGCCCTGTCCCTCACTCCGTCGCGGACTTCGTCCTGCACTTCGCCTGGCTTGCAGTGAATCGCCAGGATTCGATTCATCCCCCGACGGCTTGTCTTCCTCGGCCCCAAGAATGCGGCGCAGCGAATCCGCCAGCGCGTCTGGATCCGGCAGGGCGGGCGGACGTGACAGCACGCATTCAATCAGCAGCCCCAGCAGCAGCCCCTGCGCCAGGCACATCGCCGGACGTCGACCACTGCGGTCCCCGACGCTGCGAGGCGGCATGCAATGCCGCACCAGGAATCGCGTCACTGCATTGTGAATACGTGCCGTGCGCGCCCGCACGGCAGGTTCCCCTGCATTGAAGAGCAGGGTCTGGCAGAACACCCGTTGCGACTCCTGCGCTATACACGCCACAAGCGCCTGCGCCACATCCCGGCAAGGATCGTCCTGCGCCGGCGGCTGAAGTGTTTCCAGCGGCAGGGTGGTGGCCGCCAGCGCTTCCTCCACGAGGCGCTCCTTGGACACAAAGTGCCAATAGATCGCCCCGCGTGTGAGCCCGGTGGCGGAGGACACCTCCTCCAGTGTCAGGTCGCGGATGCCACGTTCCCCGAGCAGCCGCACTGCGGTGGCCAGCAGGGCCACACGCCGTGAGGGTCGGCCGCGCGGACGGGGAGGGGGCGCCGGTGGTTCGATGCGTGTCGCTGAGCTGATCATCATCGATGACTCCCGTGCAGTCCGTGGGGGCTCAGGGCTCAGCCCTTCCAGCCACCACCCAGCGTCTTGTAGAGCGTGACGCTGTTGGTCAGGCGGGACAGCCGCGTGCTGATCAGGTTCTGCTGGGCGCTGTACCAGGTCCGCTGTGCGTCAAGCACATCCAGATAGCTGTCCACCCCCCGCGAGAACCGCGCGTCCGAGAGCTTCAGCGCATCGCCACTGGCGTCCACCAGTGCCTGCTGCGCCTGCAGTTGCTCCCCGAGCGATTGCCGTTGCACCAGTGCATCGGCCACCTCGCGGAAGGCGGTCTGGATGGCCTTTTCATACTGGGCCACCGCGATGTCCCGCGCGGCGACGGCGTTGTCCAGCCCGGCCTGGTTGTTGCCGCCGTCAAAGATCGGCAGGCTGATCTGCGGAAGGAAGCTCCAGGTCCCCGAGCCGCCCTTGAACAGGCCCGACAGCTCCGCGCTGCTGCTTCCTGCCGAGGCGGTCAGGCTGATGCGCGGATAAAACGCCGCACGCGCCGCGCCGATGTTGGCCATGGCCGCCTTGAGCTTATGCTCCGATTGCAGCAGGTCCGGGCGACGCAGCAGCAGGTCCGACGGCAAGCCGGCCGGCAGCTCCGGCAGCGCATTGAGGGAATCGCCCAGCGTCTGCGGCGCCAGGTCGTCCGGCACGGGGCAACCCAGCAGCAGAGCCAGGGCATTGCGGTCCTGGGCGACCTGCCCGGTGTAGCGGGCCACATCCACACGTGCGCTCTCGACGCTGGTCTGCACCTGCCGAAGCGTGAGTGCCGAAGCCGAGCCCAGGTCAAACTGCCGTTGGGTCAGGGCGAGTGTGTCGCTCTGACTGCGCAGCGTTTCCCGCGCCAGTGACAGGCGTTCCAGATCCGCCGCCCAGGTGAGGTAGGCAGTGGCCACCTCGGCCACCATGGAGATCTGCGTGCTGCGACGCGCCTCCTCGGTGGCGAGGTATTGCTCCAGCGCCTGCGTGCTGAGGTTGCGAACGCGGCCGAACAGATCCAGCTCGTAGGCACTCACGCCCAGCGTGGTGCTGTATTCGTGGCTGGTGACCGCACGGCCGGTGCTGGACAGATCCGCCGGTGTGCGTGCACCAGTCAGGCTGCCGTTGGCACTCAGCGATGGCACCGTCGCCGCGTCCTGGATGCGATATTGAGCCCGCGCCTGCACGATGTCCAACACCGCCACCCGCAGGTCACGGTTGTTGTCCAGCGAGAGGCGGACCAGCTGGCGCAGCTTGGGGTCTGCGAAGAAATCGTTCCAGTCGACCTCCGCAGCAGCCGTGGCCGATGCGGACGTGGTGGCTGAAGTCGATGCAGCGCTGGCCGAACCCGCGCCGGCAGTGTCGGGATATTGCGCCGGCACCGGAGCCGCAGGACGGTCGTAATGCGGTGCCAGGTTGACGCAGCCCGTCAGCACCAGGGCCATGGTGAGTGAGCCCAGGCTCAGCAGCGTCGGAAATGAGGTCGGACGAGACATGTCAGTGGCCTTCATTCAACAGAGGGGCGGAGGAGGTGGCGGGAGGGGTTTGCGCTTGCTTGCCCCGTGAGAACAGCTTTTGCACCACCACATAGAACAGCGGCACGAAGAAGATCGCCAGCACCGTGCCGGTGACCATGCCGCCCACCACGGCTGTGCCCAGCGCGTTTTGCGCACCGGCGCCGGCACCCTTGCTGATCATCAGCGGCAGCACACCGAGGATGAAGGCCAGCGAGGTCATCAGGATGGGACGCAGCCGCATACGGGCCGCTGCAATGGCCGCCTCCAGGGTGGACATGCCCTTGGCATGCAACTCCTTGGCGAATTCCACGATCAGGATCGCGTTCTTCGAGGCCAGACCCACGGTGGTCAACAGGCCCACCTGGAAGTAGACGTCATTCATCTTCCAGGTCAGCACCGCGCCGGCCAGGGTGCCCAGCACGCCCAGAGGCACCACCAGGATCACCGACAGGGGAATGGACCAGCTCTCATACAGCGCCGCGAGGCACAGGAAGACCACCAGGATGGAGACTGCATACAGCAGCCCGGCCTGACCACCGGCCTCACGCTCCTGGCGGGAGACACCGGTCCATTCAAAGCCGATGCCCGGAGGCAACTGCGCCGCATGGCGTTCCACCAGTTCCAGTGCCTGGCCGCTGGACATCGCGCCCGGCATGGCCATGCCCAGAATCTCCACCGACGGCACACCGTTGTAGCGTTCCAGGCGGGGCGACCCGGTGGTCCAGCTGGCGGTAGCGAATGCGTTGAACGGAACCATCGTGCCGCTGGCGTTGCGCACGAACCAGTGGTCGATGTCGCTGGGCAGCATGCGGAAGGGGGCATCCGACTGCAAGAAGACCTTCTTCACCCGGCCGCGGTCGATGAAGTCGTTCACATACACACTGCCCAGGGCTGTGGACAGCGTGTTGTTGACGTCGCTCATCGTCAGGCCGAGGGCGCCGACCTTGTGCTCATCGATATCAAGCTGGAACTGAGGGGTGTCTTCCATGCCGTTGGGGCGCACGGCGACCAGGCCCGGTTCCTTGGTGAGCGCACCCAGCATCTGGTTGCGGGCCTGCATCAGGGCCTCATGGCCCAGGTTGGCACGGTCCTGCAGCATCAGGTCGAAACCGCTGGCGTTGCCCAGTTCGGACACCGCCGGGGGCACCACCGCAAAGACGCTGGCATTGCGGATGGTCGACAGCGTCTCCATCGCGCGATTGGCCACGGCGCTGGCCTTCAGTTCCGGCCGGGTGCGAACGTCCCAGGGCTTGAGCTTGACGAAGGCGAAGCCGGCGTTCTGGCCGCTCCCTGCGAAGCTGAAACCGGCCACCGAGAAGACCGCATCCACGGCGTCCTTCTGATCTTCCAGGAAGTGATGCTCCACCTGCTTCAGCACCTCCAGCGTCTTGGCCTGTGTGGCACCTGGCGGCAAGGACACCAGCGTGAACAGCGTGCCTTGGTCTTCCTCAGGCAGGAAGCCCGCAGGGATCTTGGTGAACACCACGCCCACCAGAGCCACCAGCACGGCATAACCCGCCATGTAGCGCCAGCCGCGGCCCAGCATGTGATGCACGATGCCCTGATACCGGCGGTTGCCGCGGTCGAAGGCGCGGTTGAAGGCGCCGAAGAAGCCGCGGGTCGCCAGGGCGTGGCCCTTTTCCACCGGCTTGAGCATGGTGGCGCACAGAGCCGGGGTGAGGATCATCGCCACCAGCACCGACAGGGTCATGGCGGACACGATGGTCACGGTGAACTGGCGGTAGATCACGCCGGACGAGCCGCCGAAGAAGGCCATCGGCACAAACACCGCAGCCAGCACCAGGGCCACACCCACCAGCGCACCGGTGATCTGGCCCATGGACTTGCGGGTGGCCTCCAGCGGTGACAGCCCTTCCTCGCTCATCACACGCTCGACGTTCTCCACCACCACGATCGCATCGTCCACCAGCAGGCCGATCGCCAGCACCATCGCCAGCATCGTCAGAGTGTTGAGCGAATAACCGAAGGCGGCCAGCACCCCGAAGGTGCCCATCAGCACCACCGGCACGGCAATCGTCGGGATCAGCGTGGCGCGGAAGTTCTGCAGGAACAAGTACATCACCAGGAACACCAGCACCACGGCTTCCACCAGCGTCTTGATCACTTCCTCGATGGAAATGCGGACGAAGGGTGTGGTGTCGTAGGGCTTGATGACCTTCACGCCGGGCGGGAAGAACTTGCTCAGCTCGTTGAGCTTGGCATCGATGCCCTTGACGGTGTTGAGCGCATTGGCGCCCGTGGCCAGCTTGATGGCCAGACCGGCGGCTGGTTTGCCGTTGTAGCGGGCCACGGTGGTGTAGCTTTCGCTGCCCAGTTCCACGCGGGCGACATCCCGGAGGCGAACGGCGGAGCCATCGGACTGCGTGCGCAGCAGGATCGATTCAAACTCTTCGGCGGTCTTCAGACGCGTCTGGGCGGTGATGGTCGCATTGAGCTGCTGATTGGGCACCGCAGGCAGACCGCCCAACTGGCCGGCCGACACCTGTGCGTTCTGGGCTTCCACCGCCGACTTCACATCCAGCGGCGTGAGCTTGTAGCTGTTGAGCTTGGAGGGGTCCAGCCAGATGCGCATCGCATACTGGGAGCCGAACAGGGTGGTGTCGCCCACGCCTTCCAACCGGCTGATCGGGTCCTGGACGTTGGCGGCGACATAGTCGGACAGGTCGGAGCCCGTCAGCTTGCCGTCCTCCGAGATGAAGGCCAGCACGTTCAGGAAGTTGTTGGCCGACTTGGTCACCTGCACGCCCTGCTGCTGCACTTCCTGCGGCAACAGAGGCGTGGCCAGGGCCAGCTTGTTTTGCACCTGCACCTGCGCGGTGTCCGGGTCGGTGCCAGTCTCGAAGGTCAGCGTGATGGTCACGCTGCCGGTCGATTCACTGGTGGAGGAGATGTAGGAGAGGCGGTCCAGCCCCTTCATCTTCTGCTCGATGACCTGGGTGACGGTGTCTTCCAGTGTCTTGGAGGAGGCGCCGGGATAACTGGCCGAGATGGCAATGGCCGGCGGCGCGATGGTGGGGTACTGCGCAATCGGCAGCGTCAGCACCGCCATGGTGCCGGCCAGCATCGTGATGATGGCCAGGACCCAGGCGAAGATGGGGCGGTCAATAAAAAAGCGTGCCATGAAGAGTCTCCGTCGGCGGCTCAGTGCGTGTTGCCAGAGGCGCTGGCGGCGACCGTCTTGATGGCCGCGCCGGTCGTTTCAGACTTCACCTCGACGGCCTGGCCGGGGCGGGCCTTTTGCTGGCCTTCAACGACCAGACGGTCGCCGGCCTGCAGTCCGCTGCTGACCAGCCATTGATCGCCGATGGCGCGGTCGGCCTTGAGCGTGCGCTGGGCCAGCTTGCCGCCGCCGTCCACCACATAGGCGATGGCCTTGCCCGTGCTGTCACGGGTCACGGCAGGTTGCGGCACCAGCACGGCCTGGTCGATCACACCTTCCTCGATGACCGCCTTGGCATACATGCCGGGCAGCAGATCCCCCTTGGGATTCGGGAACTCGGCGCGCAGGGTCACGGCGCTGGTGGCAGGGTCCACCGTCACTTCGGAGAACTGCAGCTTGCCCGCCAGCGGGTAGACGGTGCCATCGTCCAGCACCAGCTTCACGGCGGCGGTTCCGCCCTTGAGCTGGCCTTTCTCCAGGGAGCGCTTCAGCGCCAGCATGGCGCCGCTGGACTGCGTCACATCCACATAGATCGGATCGAGCTGCTGCACCGTGGCCATCACGGTGGCCTGGTTGGAGGTCACCAGTGCGCCCGGCGTCACGCTCGAGCGGCCGATGCGGCCACTGATCGGCGCAGTGATGCGGGTGTAGGCGAGGTTGATGCGCTGGGTCTGGAGCGTAGCGCGGGCGGCATTCACGTCCGCCTGGGCCTGCAGCAGGCTGGCGTCGGCGTCATCGGCGTCCTGCTGACTGACGGCCTTCATCACCGCCAGTTCTTTGTAGCGGCCGGCCTTGAGGCGCGCGGTGACCAGCGTCGCCTCGGCCTTGTCCAGCGAGGCCTGGGCGTTGTCCACACTGGCGCGGAAAGTTGCGGGATCGATTTGATAAAGCAGATCTCCGGCCTTGACCTGGCTGCCTTCCTTGAAGTGGCGCTCCTGCACCAGCCCGCCGACCTGCGGCCGCACTTCGGCGACCAGCGCGGCCGTCACTCGGCCGGGAAGCTCGGTGGTGAGCGCCAGACGCTGCGTCTGCACCGTGGTCACCGCCACCTGCGGAGCACCATTGCCGCCCGCGTTGGGGGGGTGCGGTGCTTCGCCGCACGCGGCCAGGGTCACGGCCGCAACGATGGACAGCAGCGCGGTAGGAAGAAGGGGATCGGATCGGGTGCGCATGACGGGGGACTCCAAAAGGACAAGAGTGCGGAGGAGAAAATGGGCGAATATCGCCCTTATGTGTACTGAACAGTTCGGTTATGGCGAGCGGATTATTGAATCGGCGCTCAGGAGGTGTCAAGATAAATAAACCGCACCGTACAGTTAAGTTGCCAAGCATGAAAAGTTGCACAGACGGTGGCAGCACCCGCTGGATTTCCCAATCCGACTTAGACTGCCGCCCGATTCATTCGCAAACCGGTCCCATGCCCGCCGCCATCACCGTCTCGCTCGAACCTGCCGCCCAGCCCGAAGTGATCGCGCTCATCGAGGCCCTGGACGCTTATCAGATCCCGTTGTACCCGATGGAAAGCCATCACGGCATCGACATGGCCGCCTTATCGGCACCGAACGTGATGTTTGCCGTGGCACGGGACGGGCAGGGGATGGCCGTCGCCTGCGGCGCCATCGTCGTGGGGCCGGAGTTCGGCGAACTCAAGCGCATGTACACGCTGCCGTCGCATCGCGGCCAGGGCATTGCCGGTGCGCTGCTGGCGCGGCTCGAAGCCGAGGCCCATGCGCGTGGCGTGCGTTCCTTCACGCTGGAGACCGGTTATCTCCAGACCGATGCCATCGGCCTGTATGAGCGTCTGGGCTATCGTCGCTGCGGACCGTTCGGCGAGTACGTCGACGACCCCAACAGTGTTTTCATGAGCAAGATCGTCAACTGAGCATGCACGCCCCTTCCACCGCAAATGCCCCCACACCGCTGGCGGTCAAGCTTCTTGTCGGCCTCGGTGTTCTGGCCGTGCTGTATCTCGGCCGCGAGGTGCTGGAGCCGATCACGCTGGCGGCCATGCTCAGCTTCCTGATGGCGCCGGTGGTGCGCAAGCTGCGCAGCCTGGGCCTGAATCAGACCACCGCCGCCATCGGCACGCTGACGCTGGCCGGCCTGGTGGTGGCCGGCATTGCGATGGTGCTGTTGATGCAGCTCGGTGCCTTGTCTCGCGAGCTGCCAGCCTATGAGGAAAACGTCCGGGCCAAGGTGACGCGGCTGCGCATGATGACGCTGGACCAGCTCCAGCAGGCCCAGGGACGCGCCGGCCGGATGATTGGCGACCTGGCGGTACCCGGCGACACCAGCCCGCGCGCCATCGACGACGATCCGACGGCTCCCACCGCCCGCACCACGGACGGCAAGGCCGAAAACAGCGCCATGCTGGTGCGCCAGTTCCTGTCGGCGGTCTGGGGCCCGGTCGGGGTGGTGGGCATTGTGGTGCTGGTGCTGATCTTTGCGTTGCTGGAGCAGGATGCGCTGCGAGATCGGCTCATCCGGCTGGTCGGTGGTCATGACGTGCGCACCGCCACAGCGGCGTTCAACGACGCCGGCCAGCGTCTGTCGCGTTATTTCGTCTCGCAATTCCTGGTGAATGTGGGCGTGGGCCTGGTGATCGGCGTGCTGCTGTTTGTCACCGGGGTGCCGCACGCCACCATTTGGGCGGTACTGGCCGGTTTGCTGCGCTTCATCCCGTATGTCGGTTTCCCCGCCGCTGCGGTGTGCGCCGGGGTGATGTCCGCTGCCATGGCGCCCGGCTGGGATCTGATGGTGTCTACGCTGCTGATCTTCCTGGCGGTGGAAGTGGTGGTGGCCCATGTGATTGAGCCGCAGCTGTACGGCCATGCCACGGGCCTGTCGCCGTTCTCGGTGGTGGTTTCTGCCATCTTCTGGAGCGCGTTGTGGGGCCCGGTGGGGCTGTTGTTGTCCACACCATTGACCTTGTGCCTGGTGGTGGCTGGCCGGCATGTGCCGGCGCTGGCCTTCCTGGATGTGCTGCTGGGCGATGCACCCGCGCTGGACCTTTCCCAGCGCTTCTACCAGCGCAGCCTCAGCGGGGATTCGGTGGAGATCCTGGCCGACGCACGCACCTATCTGAAGCGCCGCACGCTGGCCCGGTATTGCGACCGGGTGGTGGTGCCGGCCGTGGATCTGGCCCGGCGCGACATGGAGCAGAACCTGATCACACCGGACCAGCTACGCGCTGCACAGGAGGTCATGCTGGAGGTCTTTGCGGCCCTCACGCACACGCCGCTGCCGCGTCGGCGCAAGTCGGGCGTGCTGGACGGCGCCGACCTGGGCCTGCGCATGCGGCAGGAACGGCTGCACAGGGAAGGCCGTTGGCAGGGCTCCATTGACGTGCCTGCCGGCTCGGTCATGCTGTGTGTGAGCATGGGCGACCCGGGGGCTCATCTGATGGCGGAGATCCTGGTGCGCGTGCTGCGCGACAGCGGCTTCGATGCTCGCCATATCATCGCCGAAGAACTGACCGGGCCGCCGGACGACGCCAAGCTGGAAGCGATCGGCACGGTGTTTGTGGTGGGAGCGGCGGTGGAGGAGCAGGACCTGGCAGAGGTGCGACTGCTGAATGACTTCCTGGTGGAACTGCCTTCGGCCACCGTCGTGATGATGATGCTGGCCGGCCAGGTCACCCGCGACCCGATTGCCAACGACCGGACCCACCACACCGCCTATTCCTTCGAGGAAGTGCTGGCGCTGATGCCCAAGACATAAGGCGGCCGGGCAGCAAACCTGCAGCATCTGCGCAGGATGCCCGCCGATCCGGACGATGAGAGGCGGATATCGATCCGTCTCAGGGTTCTCCCGAGGGATACTCCTGGGCACGTTTTCTGCTTCGTCTACGGGATGAGTGACCTACCCCTGCACCCCCCCGTCGATGCCTCCGCCACCACCCCGGCGAAGGTGACGATGGAAGACCTGACCATCCGCTCCCACACCTTGTTTGAGGATGCTCAGGCGATTTTCACTGGCACGCTGTTTGTGTCGCTGGCCCTGATCTTGTTTGCCCAGGCCGGCCTGCTGACCGGCGGGACGGCTGGTGCCGCCTTTGTGCTGCACTACGCCACCGATGTCAGCCTCGGCCGCTTGTTCTTTCTCATCAACCTGCCGTTCTATTGGTTCGCCTGGACTCGCATGGGCCGCGAATTCACCGTCAAAACCTTCATCTCCATCGCGATCCTGTCGCTGATGACCGAGTTTTCGCCACGGCTCTTCGCCATTGACCGGCTGCATCCGGCCTATGCCGCTGTGCTGGGCGGGCTCTTGCTGGGCTCGGGCTGCCTGTTCCTGGCCCGCCATCGGGCCAGCCTGGGAGGGGCGACCATCGTGTCGCTTTATCTGCAAAAAGCCAGGGGCTGGCGCGCCGGCAAGGTGCAAATGTTGATGGACTGCGTCATCGTGTTGCTGGCGCTGACCGTCATCTCCCCGGAGCGGGTGGCGTATTCGGTGTTGGCGGCTGTGGTGATGAACCTGTTCATTGCGGTGAATCACAAGCCGGGTCGGTATGCGGTGTTGTGAGGGCAGGGGGGCGGATCCGGCACCGTGAGGGGTTGACCCTTAAATCAGCGCGCTAACCCGCTGCAAAGTGCCAAATCTGTCAATCGCAAGGAAAAAAGTGGGCCTGATTCAAAAATCGCCCTAAAGTCTTCAGGGAGCAGGCCGAAAAACCGAACATGCCCTGAAAGGGTTAGGAGGCGGGGAGCAGTTCCCGCCCGGCATCCGCTGGCCGTTTCCGCGGAATCCTCGTGGAGGCATCATCATGATCTCTGCTCTCGCAACAACCGCGACCAGCTCCGCTTCCAGCGCTGCGCCGCTGCGCAGCCGCGAGCAGGAGTCGGTCAATCCTGTGGAGGCTCCCGAGGCTTCCGCTGTCGTGACCTTGTCCGCTGCTGGCGCTTCGCTGGCGGCGCGTGACGCTGCGTCCAGGTCGGTGGCGGCTTCGCCCGCATCCTCAAGCTCCGCCCAAACGGGGGGGGCAACGAGCGCGCCCTTGGCGCAATCGACTGCGGCGAACCCGGCATCCGCCTCCACCACCACCACCACCTCCTCCTCCTCCTCCGCAGCTTCTGCTTCAGCGCCCGTCTCCACGTCAGCACGAGGCGCTCGGGCAGCGGCACCGGCCACAACGGCGGCGCCTGCCGCTGCGGGCGGCGGTGGCGCTGCGGCGTCCAGCAGCTCGGGCAGCGCCAGCAGCGCCAGCAGTACAAGCAGTACAAGCGCCGATGTCTCCCTGGTGCCCAATCTGATCTATGCCCCTGCGGACAGCAATGAAGACGGTGTGATTTCGGCGGCCGAGCAAAAAGCCTATGACCTGGAACAGTTCCCCGAAGGCGTCGAGCCCAAGGCGGCACCGGTGCCCGCACGGGTGAACCAGGAACTGCGCGAGTACGTGACGGTCGCCCAAGGCGGTGACTGACGCCCTGTGCGGTTCATCCGTCCTCTGAACGGGTGACGGCGCCACGCATCGAGCCACCGCCCAAGACCACCGAACGCCTGTAGAACGTCTGCAGAACGTCTAAAGAACGCCTGCAGAACGACGACCGGGTGCCCGCCGCGTCATTGAACCCGACGCCGGACCGGCCCCTGCAGGGCGCCTGGGTGCCCGCAAGGGCCACCGCCATCGGCCTCTTCCGTCCGCCACCCCCATTGGAGGGCCCACCTCAGGTGGGTAGCTCCACGCCGCCATCCCGCGCACAGTCTCCCCATCGTGGCCATCGGGCCATGCAGGAGACGGACATGCATTTCGCTGAAGTCGATACGGGCGACTATCGCATCTACGCCGGTGCCATCGAGCGACCCCGCCAGTTTGGTTACGTCGCGGCGGTGGTGGTGATGCGGCAAGGGCGCGCGCCGGACAAGCGGGAAGCCTACCGCGACGAGAATCTGGCTGGCGGCTACGGCTGGGCGACACCGGCCGAGGCGCTGCGCTTTGCCATCAATGCTGGCAAGGAAGCGGTGATGTGCAGCATCGGGATGAGGGCCTGAGCCTTGGCCAACGGGCGTTCTTCCGGTTGCCGGCGGACGGTCTTTGTAGCGGGAACCACCCGCATGCTGGTGGACACGCGTCCCCGCTCCGCTCCTCGCGACCGACTGGGCAGCCGCCCCCGGCCACCCGCTGTGAGGGGCTCTCAGCGCGTATGCGCACCCGCAGACATCTCCCTCGCGGGTGATTCACCCAGCTCCACCGAATCCACCGAATCCACCGAACCCAACGACTCCAACGGGTCCAGCAGCGCAAGCGCCAACAGCTCAAGCAGCGCAATCAGCTCAAGCGGCCACTCCAGCCCCACCGGCTCAACCGGCTCAAGCAGCGCAGTCAGCTCAAGCGGCCCAACCGACCCAACCAGCCCCAACGTGTCCTCCCCCGCCGCAGGCCCCTCCACCGTGACGCAAGCCGTTGCACGTGCTGCCCGGCCCTTCGCTGTGCGCCTGCCGCGCTGCCCGACGCCACTCAAGCGGCCCAGACCGTCTTTCGTCGCCTGACCCGCTGCCAGCCCTTGGTGGGGCTGCCCGCCGACGCTATCGTGCGGGCATGTCTTCTCCGCTCCAAGCGACTCCCCAGACCGGCCGTCATGCGCCGGGTCATCCCTGGCGGGGCTTCATCTCCTATCTGACGCCGCAACGTCTGCTGCTCACCCTGGCCCTGGCCACGGTGGCCGCGCTGGCGCTGGACCCGATCTTCATCATCCCCTTCCCGGTGCTGTTGGGGCGCACCATGTTTGTTGGCATGCTGGCGCTGCTGGCGTTCTCCGCTGCCGGCCAATGGCCGCGACGTCTGCCCCGCTGGTGGGCCCGCTGGCTGTTCCAGGTGGTGGTGGTGGCGGCCGCCGTGCCGGTGGCCACGCTGGTGGTCTATCTGGTGGCGGTGGGGGGCGATCTGGCCAGCCTGGTCCAGTCCGAGGCCCGCAAGCTGGGCTTCATGTGGATTGCCGGCTCCGGGCTGGTGATGGGCCCCTTGCTCGCCATGGGCGCGCTGTACCGCCAGCGCGATGCCGAAGCCCGCAGTCAGGCCCTGAGCTTCGAACTGGAGCGCAGCGAACTGGAACGCCAGGCGCTGGACGCCCGGCTGCGCCTGCTGCAGGCCCAGGTGGAACCGCACTTTCTGTTCAATACGCTGGCCAATATCCGGGCCCTGGTGGAAACCGGTTCGCCGCAGGCTGCGCCGGTGCTGCGTAGCCTGATTGCTTACCTGCGGGCAGCCATGCCGCGTCTGCAGGGGGAGAGCACCACGCTGGGTGATGAGGTGGCCCTGGTGCAGGCCTATCTGGAATTGATGCACCTGCGCATGCCGGACCGGCTGAGCTATGTGGTGGAGCTGTCCCCCGCGCTGAACGGCCTGCGCTTTCCGCCGATGGCGCTGCTGACGCTGGTGGAGAACGCGGTGCGCCACGGCATCGACCCCAGCGAAGAGGGCGGCCGTATCGACGTCGGCGGTGAGCAGCGGGAGGGCCGGGTACACCTCTGGGTGAGCGACACCGGGGGGGGCATGCAGCAGGACATGGGCGTGGGCACCGGCCTGCGCAATCTGCGGGAGCGGCTGACGCTGTTCTACGGGCTCTCGGCCTCCCTGGAACTCACCGAAAATCACCCGCACGGCTTGCGTGCGGAAGTCAGTTTTCCGCCGCCTTGATTGGCCCCACCCCCATGCGCGCCGCCACTGCCCCCACCCCTCCGACCGCACTGATCGCTGATGATGAACCGCTGCTGCGTGACAGCCTGCAGCGCAGCCTGGCGCAGGCCTGGCCCGAACTGACGGTGGTGGCCCAGGCCCGCAATGGCCGGGAAGCGGTGGAACTCTTTGAACTGCACCGACCAGATGTGGCGTTTCTGGACGTGCATATGCCAGGGCTCAACGGCATGGACGCGGCCCGGCAGATTGCGCGTCAGGCGCAGATCGTTTTCGTGACCGCTTATCAGGACTACGCGCTGCAGGCCTTCGAGCGCGGCGCCATCGACTATCTGGTCAAGCCGATTGAAGAGAACCGCCTGGCGGATACGGTGCAGCGCTTGAAGGATCGGCTGTCGTCCGCTGCGTCCGCCGCCGCCCCGGTTGCGCTGGAGGCCGTGATCGAGGAGTTGGCGCGCCGCATGGCGCGGCCGGTGGCGGGCGGATGGGGCAGCGGCCTGCCCACGGTGCCATCCATGCCGGCAGTGCCCGCCTCCCCCGCAGCGGTGTCACCGATGGCGGGCGGGCTTGCGTCGGACACGGGGCCCTTGCAATGGATCCGGGCGTCGGTGGGGAGCACGCTGAAGCTGATTCCGGTCGATGAAATTCTCTTCCTGCGCTCGGACGAGAAATACACCCTGGTGGCCACGGCCGATGGCGAGGCGTTGATCCGCACGCCCATTCGCGAACTGATCGAACGCCTGGACCCGCAGCGGTTTGTGCAGGTGCACCGGTCGGTGGTGGTCAACTTGCATGCCATCAGCCATGTCACCCGCGGCCCGAATGAGACGGCGGATCTGCATCTGAAGGCGCGGCCGGAAGTGCTGCCGGTGAGCCGCAGCTATCTGCACCTGTTCCGGCAGATGTGAGGCGGCGCCGGTGCCTCGCAGCCCGGCGCCTCAATGCAACCGTTCAACGTAACCGTTCAACGCAACGGTGCAACGCAGCCAGCGGCTCACTGCAGCGGACCCACGCACAGCGGCTCCCTGCAGCCGCCCAACGCAGCCGCCCAACGCAGCCGCTCAACGCAGCGGCTCAGCTCAGCGGATCAGCTCAGCGGATCAACGGCTCAGCGGCTGCGTCCGCGCATTCAGCCAGGCCAGCGCGTCCCCCTGCACCAGCGGAGCCAGACGACGGCCCACCTCTTCGTGGTAGCGGTTCAGCCACACGAGCTCTTCGTCCGACAACAGCGACACCTCGATGCAGCGGGTATCGATCGGGCACAGCGTCAGCGTTTCAAACGCCAGCATCTCGCCGAACTGACCGTTCTCCGGCGTGTCGTGCTGGACATTGAGCACCAAATTCTCGATACGCACGCCCCACTGGTTGGGACGGTACAGACCCGGTTCGATCGAGGTGATCATGCCCGGCTCCATGGCCATGTTGGCGTCCGGCACCGCCTTGGAGATGCTCTGCGGACCTTCATGCACATTCATGAAATAGCCGACGCCGTGGCCGGTGCCATGGCCGTAGTCCAGGCCATGGGCCCACAGCGGTGCGCGGGCGATGGCGTCCAGCATCGGGCTCAGGGTGCCGCGCGGGAACACGGTGCGAGACAGCGCGATGGTGCCCTTGAGCACCAGCGTGTAGTCGCGCCGCTGCGCGTCCGACACGGTGCCGATGGGCCACACGCGGGTGATGTCGGTGGTGCCGCCGAGGTACTGGCCGCCGGAGTCGATCAGCAGCAGGCCGTTGCCCTTGATCTCGGCGTACAGCTCCGGCAGCGCACGGTAGTGGGGCAGGGCGCCATTGGCGTTAAAGCCGGCAATGGTGGAGAAGGACAGGCCGACAAAACCGGGCCGCTTGGCACGTTCCGCGCTCAGGTGTTCATCCACCTTCAGCTCGTCCAGCGGTTCGCCGCGCGCCAGTGCGGCTTCGAACCAGGCATAAAACGCGCACATGGCCGCGCCGTCCTGCTCCATGGCCTCGCGCACATATTGAGCCTCAGCCGCGTTTTTGCGGCTCTTGAACAGGGTGCTCGGATTGATGGCTTCCACCACGCGGGTGGGTGGGGGCAGGGCCTCGCGCAGGCCCAGCGTGACGCGACGCGGATCGATCAGCACTTGCGCGGACAACGGCACCTGGGCCAATGCCGCACGGACGTCCGCATACGGCTTCACCTGCACCCCATCGGCCGCCAGGCGTGCGCTCAAGGCCGCATCGATCTTGCCCGGTTGCACAAACAGCGTGGCGGCATCGGCGCTCAGCAGCGCATGGGCCACAAACACCGGGTTGTAGCTCACGTCTGAACCGCGCAGGTTGAACAGCCAGGCCACATCGTCCACGCTGGAAATCAGATGGTGGGTGGCACCATGACGGGCCATGGCCTCACGGACCTGGGCCAGTTTGTCCGCACGGCTCACGGTGGCCTGGGGGGGCGCATGTTCATACACCGGCGCTTCCGGCAGACCGGGGCGGTTCTCCCAGGTCTGCTCCAGCAGATCCAGATCAGTATTGATGCGAACCTGACGCGGGGTGAGCGCATTGCGCAGCATCTGCGCCACCGCCAGCCCCAGCACCTGGCCATCCACCACCAGGGTCTGACCCGGCTGCAGCTTTTCGGCGAGCCAGCCGATGTGGTGCGTGGCCGCGCCGGTGGGGATCTTGAACAGCGAGATGCCGCTGCCATCGAGTTCACGCTCGGCCTGGGTCCAGTAGCGGCTGTCCGCAAACAGCACGGCTTCGTCCCGGGTCACCACCAGGGTGCCCATCGAGCCGGTAAAGCCGGACAGCCATTCGCGGCCCTGCCAGCGCTCCGGCAGGTATTCCGACAGATGCGGGTCGGCGGAGGGCACCAGGATGGCGTGGGCATCGGCATCGCGCAAAGCGTCCCGCAGGCGGGAGATGCGCAGCTTGATCTGGGAAATGCGGGAATCCATGGGCGGGCCTCGTGAGCTGCAACAACGTGGCCCGATTGTAGAAGCGGACCCCGCCCCATGCGGGTTGGCATGGTCGTCCGCGGGCGTTGGGCCGGCGGACTTCACGTCTGTTCACAATTCCGTACGCAGCGCCCACAGTTCGGGAAACAGCACCACATCCAGCATCTTGCGCAGATAGCTCACGCCACCGGTGCCGCCGGTGCCGCGCTTGAAGCCGATCACCCGCTCCACGGTGGTGACGTGGCGGAAGCGCCAGAGCCGGAAGGCGTCTTCCAGATCCACCAGCTCCTCTCCCATCTGGTAGAGATCCCAATACTGCTTAGGGTCGCGGTAGACCTGCAGCCAGGCCGCCTTGACGCCGTCGTCGGCCGCATACGGTTGGGTCCAGTCCCGGGTGAGGTGGGTGGAGGGCACCTCAATGCCGCGGCGTTGCATCAGCTGCAGGGTTTCGTCATACAGGGAAGGCGCCTCGTAAGCCGCCTGCACCTCGGCCAGCAGGGCAGGGCGATGCGCATGCGGCTTGAGCATGGCGGCATTCTTGTTGCCCAGCATGAATTCGATGCGGCGGTATTGCGCGCTCTGGAAACCGCTGCTGTTGGAGAGATACGGCCGGATGGCGGAGTACTCGGGCGGCGTCATGGTGCCCAGCACATCCCAGGCATGCACCAATTGCTCCATGATGCGGGACACCCGTGCCAGCATCTTGAAGGCTTCGGGCAACTGGTCGGCCGCCACCTGCGTCACGGCGCCCTGCAACTCATGCAGCATCAGCTTCATCCACAGCTCCGAGGTCTGGTGCTGGATGATGAAGAGCATCTCGTTGTGGTCGGGCGAGAGCGGATGCTGGGCCGTCAGCACCTGGTCCAGGTGCAGATAGTCTCCATAGCTCATGTCGCGGGAGAAATCGAGCTGCGCGCCTTCTTCCTGCACGATGCGTTCGGTGGCGCCGGCCGGGGTGGGGGCACCGTTCTGGGCGTGGTGGGGGCAAGTCATGTCACGGCCGCCTTCTGGTTGAAACGGGCTTCGCGCCATTCTTCGCGGGTCAGGACCTGATGCAGATGCTCAACGGCATCGAAGACATCGGCAAAACCCACATACAGGGGCGTGAAGCCAAAGCGCAGGATGTGCGGCACCTGGTCCAGGCGCGACGCATCCCCGGCACGGTAGTCACCGATCACGCCGCGTTCGATCAAGGCCTGCACCACGGCATAACTGGCGTGTTCCAGCGGCGGCTTCAGCGCCAGGCAGACCTGGCTGCCGCGCCGCTCGGCTTCACGCGGCGACACCACCGTCACCCCCAGCGCGCCGCAGCGGTCCTCGGCCAGCCGGGCAAACAGCTCGGTCAGCGCCAGGGACTTGACTCGCAGCGCCGCCATGCCGCCCAGCGGCTCGGCGGCCAGCAGCGTGTCCACGCCGCATTCCAGAGCCGCCATCGACAGCACCGGAGGGGTGCCGCAGATGTAGCGGCGGATGCCCGGGGCGGGGCGGTAGTCGGGGGTGAATTCAAACGGCGAGGCATGACCCATCCAGCCGGACAGGGGCTGCCAGAAACGGTCGGCATGGCGCGGATGGGCCCAGACAAACGCCGGAGCCCCCGGGCCACCGTTGAGGTATTTGTAGCCGCAACCGATGGCGAAGTCCGCATGGGCGCCGGTCAGGTCCACCGGCACGGCACCGGCCGAGTGGGCCAGGTCCCAGATGGTCAACGCACCGGCTTCATGGGCCGCGTGGGTCAGGGCCGCCATGTCGTGCCAGGCGCCGGTGCGGTAGTTCACCTCGGTGATCATCAGCACGGCGAGCTCGTCATTGAGATGGGCCGCGATCTCTTCCGGGCTGTCCACCAGCACCAGCCGCATGCCGTATTGCTCGGCAATGCTCTGGCCGATGTAGAGATCGGTGGGGAAGTTGCTGCGCTCGGAGACGATGGCCGTGCGGTGTGGCGCATCCGCCTTGATCATCCGCACAGCGGCGGTGAGCACCTTGTAGAGGTTCAGCGAGGTGGAATCCGCCACCACCACTTCACCCGGCCCCGCCCCGATCAGGCGGGCAATCTTGTCGCCGATGCGTGTGGGCAGGTCGATCCAGCCGGCGGTGTTCCAGCTCTTGATCAGGTCCTGGCCCCATTCCTGGGTGAGCACCTGCTGGACACGCGCCGAAGTGGCCACGGGCATGGCGCCGAGGGAGTTGCCGTCCAGATAGATCACGCCGGGCGGCAGCAGCATCTGTTGCCGCAACGGGGCCAGTGGGTCGGCCGCATCCAGGGCCTGGCAGTCTTGTCGTGTGGTCATGGGCAATGCAGTGGAAAAACGAGGGGAGATGGCGCGGGGGGGCGCAGCTGGGTGGAGTAGCGGCGCCCCCTGCACCGTACGGTAAGGTGGCTACAGCGCTCGCAGCACCGCGCGCACCGGCGACGCGCAGGCCCCCGCCAGCTTGAGCGGCAAGGCGATCAGCTCATAGTCGCCTTCGGGCACGTCGTCCAGCACCAGGTTCTCCAGCACGCGCAGGTCCAGGCGCAGCAGTTGCTGGTGACTGTCCAGCGTCTTGCTGGAGGCCGGGTCCACCGAGGGCGTGTCCAGGCCGATCAGGCGCACACCGCGGGCCGCCAGCCATGCCACCGTCTCCGGCGCAAAGGCGCTGAAATCCGGATTCCAGGTGGTGTCGGCCTTCTTGTTGCAACGCACCAGCACACGCGCGGGCAGGTCCTGCTCGGCATGGGCCAGATGCTCGATGCGGATCAGCGGACCGCAGCCGATGGCATGGATCACCCGGCACGGGCCGAGGTAGGCGTCCAGCGCAACATCCGCCGCCGCAGGCGCACCGTTGGCATAGTGCAGCGGGGCATCCGCATGGGCGCCCACATGCGGCGACAAGGTGATGGCGCTCAGGTTCACCGGACAGTCCGGCGACAGCCGCGCCGTCCAGCGCAGGGCATACGGTTCGTCGCCGGGGAAGATCGGCGCATCCGGTGCAATCACCGGCGAGATGTCCCAAAGGGTCTTGTGGCTCATGTCGGAGGCCCGGGAGCGTGGATGCACCGGGCAACGGCGCGCACCTTATCGTGGGCGCCGGACCCGTGGTGTCGGTTAATTCCAACAAGGCGCGAGGGATTCTGCAAGTGGGGGCTTGTTGTCATTCGCCGCCCGGGGTGGGGGGCGAGCGGCTTGCCAGCCTCGTGTCAGGCAACGCAGCGGGCAGGCAGATACGCTTGGCCCCAAACGCCCAGGGAGGGAGTTCCATGCAGCCTGTCTTTGAACGTGAGACGCGGGTGCGCTTCGGCCATTGCGACCCGTCCGGCATTGTGTTTTTCCCGCGCTACTTCGACCTGCTCCAGCTGTTTGTGGAAGACTGGTTTACCGATGGATTGGGCGTCCGGTATGCATCCTTGCTGGACGAGCGGCGCATCGCCCTGCCTTCGGTGCAATTGCAGACCCGTTTTGAGCGGTCCAGCCGGCAAGGTGAAGTGCTGACGCAGCGCTTGTGGATCGAACGTGTCGGCCGGCGTTCACTGACGCTGCGGATGAGCTTTGACGGGCCGGAAGGCACTCGGGTGGCCTTTGGTCAGGTGCTGGTCTGTACCTCCATGCAGACCCACCTGTCGCAGCCGTTCCCGGAAGACGTGCGCAGTGCGCTGGTGAAAGCGGTGCAGGCGGTGCAGGGCGGATCCTGAGCAGTCCATCATCATGGAATGGGCCGGTTGGCATGGTGGCGACACGTTGGGCCGCCAGTCCGCACTACCATGCAGCATGGCGGCTGCTGCAGGCGCCGCGTCATTGAGAGAGACCACCATGAGCCTGACCCCCACCCCCTCGAATCCGGCGCAGACCCCGAAGGTGTCCAAGCCGCCCAAGGCGCACTTTCACTGGGATGACCCGCTGCTGCTGGATCAACAGCTGACCGACGACGAGCGCGCGGTGCGCGAGGCGGCCCAGGCCTATTGCCAGGACCGTCTGGCCCCGCGCGTGGTCGAGGCGTTCCGGCATGAAAAGACCGATGCCAGCATCTTCCGGGAAATGGGAGAGTTGGGCTTGCTGGGGGCGACCATCCCCGACACCTACGGCGGCGCCGGCCTGAACTACGTCTGTTATGGCCTGATCGCGCGTGAAGTGGAGCGGGTGGACAGCGGATATCGCTCCATGATGAGCGTGCAAAGCTCCCTGGTCATGGTGCCGATTCACGAATTCGGCAATGAGGCGACCCGCCAGAAATATCTGCCGAAGCTGGCCAGCGGCGAGTGGATCGGCTGCTTCGGCCTGACCGAACCCAACCATGGCTCCGACCCCGCCTCGATGGTGACGCGGGCGAAGAAGGTGGAGGGCGGCTACTCGCTGAGCGGCAGCAAGATGTGGATCACCAACAGCCCGATCGCCGATGTGTTTGTGGTGTGGGCCAAGGATGATGAAGGGCAGATCCGCGGCTTTGTCCTGGAGAAGGGCTGGAAGGGCTTGAGCGCCCCCGCCATCCACGGCAAGGTGGGCCTGCGTGCCTCCATCACCGGCGAGATCGTGATGGACGGTGTGTTCTGCCCCGAAGAGAACGCCTTCCCTGACGTGCGAGGCCTGAAGGGCCCCTTCACCTGCCTCAACAGCGCCCGCTACGGCATTGCCTGGGGCGCGCTGGGGGCGGCCGAGAACTGCTGGTTCACCGCCCGCCAATATGTGCTGGACCGTCACCAGTTCGGCAAGCCGCTGGCGGCGAACCAGCTGGTGCAGAAGAAGCTGGCGGACATGCAGACCGACATCACCCTGGGCCTGCAAGGCTGTCTGCGCTTGGGCCGCATGAAGGACGAGGGCACGGCGGCGGTGGAAATCACCTCCATCATGAAGCGCAACAGCTGCGGCAAGGCGCTGGAGATTGCCCGTGTCGCGCGTGACATGCTGGGGGGCAACGGCATCAGCGATGAATTCGGCATCGCGCGGCATCTGGTCAACCTGGAGGTGGTCAACACTTATGAGGGCACGCACGACATTCATGCGCTGATCCTCGGGCGGGCTCAGACCGGCATCGCGGCGTTCTGAGCCCGGGGACCTTCCGCCCTCCGACCCCCTTAGCGGCTATGGGCCGTGAGGGTGGCCAAGGGCGTCACCAGGCTCACCGTATGGCGCAGGCTGGGCTGCCCCTCGCGGCTGTCGCCTTCCGGGTCGTTGGGCTGGGCGGGCATGTCCATGGCCTGGTGAGCGGGGTCACGCCGCATCATCACGCCCACGGCCAGCATGTCGATCACCAGCAAGTGAAGGATGCGGCTGATCATCGGCATGTGGGTGGCCACGTCCTCCACATGGTCAACGATCAGCAATGCATCCGCCTTCTTGGCCAGCGGTGACTGGCTGGCCGTGATGGCCAGCACGGCTGCTCCGCGTTCCTTCACGGCATCGGCCACGGCCATCAGCTCCGGCACCTTGCCGCTGCCGCTGATGAGCACGGCCACATCGCCGGCACGCAGGGTCTGCGCAGCCAGCAATTGCAGGCGCGGCTCCACATAGGCATTGCAGGCCATGCCCAGGCGCAGGAACTTGAACTGCGCATCCTGGGCCACCACGCCGTAATGGCCCACGGCAAAGAACTCGATGCGGGAGGCGCCCAGCAACAGCTCGATGCTGCGGTCGATCATGTCCCGGTTGAGCTGGCTGCGGACCTGCAAAATGGCAGAGGCCGTGTTGCCCAGCACCTTCTCGCCCAGTTCCACCATGGAGTCGTCCTGGGTGACCTGGGTGTGGCTCACCGGCACCGTGCCCGTGAGGCCGGACGCCAGACGAAGCTTGAAGTCGGACAGGCCCTCGCAGCCCAGGGAGCGGCAGAAGCGGATCACCGTCGGCTGACTGACGTTGGCCGCCTTGGCGATTTCCGCAATGGGGTCGTTGAGCACCTTGCGCGAGTGGGCCAGCACATGGTCGGCCACCCGCTGCTCGGCGGGCGAGAGGTTGTCCCGCGCGCGGCGGATCTGGCCAAGGATGGCCGAGGTGCCGCTGCTGCTGCTGCTTTGCAGGCTGCGCAGCTGGGCTTCGAGAATGGCCGAGGTGCCGGTGAACGTGGCGTGTTCGGCGGTAATCACGAAGGTGGGAATCGCTTTCACATAGGGGCTGAAGCGGCCCTTGTCCTCAAACCGCTCACGAAAGCGTGATCGGTCGAAGTAATCCCCCAGGCGCGGCACGATGCCGCCACCGATGTAGACACCCCCATGCGCGCCCAGCGTCACCGCCAGGTTGGCAGCCGCCGTGCCCATCAGGGTGCAAAAGAGCTCCAGTGTTTCACCACAGACGAGGTCGGAGCCTTGCACCGCACGGGCGGTGATCTCCGGCGCGGTCAGTGGTTCCGGCGGGCGCCGCAGATAAGCCGCCATGGCGCGGTAGATCAGCTCCAGGCCGGGCCCGGACAGCAAGCGCTCGAAGGACACATGCTCGAATTCATTCCACGCAAAACGCAGCAATGCAATCTCGCGATCATCGCGTGGCGCAAAAGTGGTGTGCCCGCCTTCCGAGCCCAGCGACACCCAGCCTTCCCCTGCGGGAATCAGCCCGGACACCCCCAGCCCCGAGCCCGCACCCAGCAGGCCCATGACGCTATGCGGGCGCGCCTCGCCGCCGCCGATCTGACGAACTTCGGATGCGCGCAGACGCGGCAGGGCCATGGCCAGCGCGGTGAAATCATTCACCACCACCAGAGTTTCCAGGCCGAGGCGCTGTCGCGTCTCCTCGATGGAAAAGGCCCAGTGGTAGTTGGTCATGCGCACCTGGTCGCCATCCACCGGATTGGCAATGGCCACTGCCGCATGTGCAATTGGCACATGCGGCAACCGATCCATATAGGCGCGGACGGCGGCGTGAAAGTCCGCATGCTCGGCACAGCGCAGCGAGACGATCTGCTCGAACTCTCCGGGCGCGGTTTCCAGGGCAAAGCGGGCAAAGGTGCTGCCGATGTCGGCCATCAGCCGTGGACTGTCGAAATCACGCATGAAAAAGCAAGGACTCACCTGCGCCGACACCGGCAACAGGCCGGCGCAGCAGCCGAGGGATGGGCGATTATGGCGTGCAGCCCCAGGCGCTTCGGAAGGGTTCGCCCTAGCACAAGGCTGCCAGCCGCTGCCGTTCGGGTGCGGTGCCGCTGTAGTGACACTACACCCATCGGCGTTCGGAGCGCCATCACCCCACCGCAAAAAATCTTTTCAGATCAGTGATGTAGCGCAAGCGTTCCGCTGGTTTTCAGACCGAGTTTAATGAGGTCGAGGCACGCTCGCCGCCGAGGGAGAACGCTCTTGTTGTTGGAGTGTAGTTTTGTTACCTTGCGTGCCGGTTCGTCGGACTCATGGCGCCGCTCGGCAGCGCCACCGGGGTGTGCGCAACGCCACCCCTGCATCAGGCTCCCCAGCCTCATCGCCCCATCCGCAAAGGTGTTACCTGCACTTTCTCGGTGCAAGTCGTAGTTGAGCTACATCCCTGACTTCGTCATTTCGACCCGGTGTGCCGGTGGGTAACGTTAAATCAATCACTTACACCGATTTCAGCTCGTTGGAACCGCTGGATTTCTGTGTTTGGCGCCGTTCAAGGGTTTGCGCTGACTTGGTTGCGGATCTAGTTTTAGTACAAAATTTCCTCAAGATGTGTTGGGTTCCGTGTCTCTGCCGCGGGAAACCGTCGCTGACGGTGATCAGGCAGGGCTGGACGTAGACGATAAGAGGAGACAAGACATGACCACATCGCACGCCTCGCGCGAGCTATTCCGTATTCGCCCCATCGCCGCCGGTTGTATGGTGCTGGGCCTTTTGGCGGTGGGTGCTGCCCAGGCGCAACAAGCCCCGGCCAAGGACGGTGAAGGCAAGGTCGCTGACCGCACGCTGGATACGGTGACGGTCACCGGCATCCGCCGGGGCATTGAAGCCGCCATTTCCGTCAAGAAGAATTCCGATTCGATTGTTGAGGCGGTGTCCGCCGAAGACATTGGCAAACTGCCGGATGTCTCCATTGCCGAATCGATTGCCCGCCTGCCGGGCTTGTCGGCCCAACGTGTGGCGGGCCGCGCCCAGGTGATCAGCGTGCGGGGCCTCTCTCCGGATTTCGCCACCACCTTGCTCAATGGCCGTGAAGTGGTCAGCACCGGCGACAACCGCAGTGTTGAATTCGACCAATACCCGTCCGAACTGCTCAGTGGCGTCACCATCTACAAGACGCCGGACGCCGGCCTGGTGGGGCAGGGCTTGTCGGGCACCATCGACATGCTGACGGTGCGTCCGCTGGACTTCAGCAACCGCGTGGTGTCGCTGAATGCCCGTGGCAGCCGCAACTCGCTGGGCTCCGCCGCCAATGAAAGCGCCAACGGCAATCGCTTCAGCGCCAGCTACATCGACCAATTTGCCGACCGCACCATTGGCGTCTCCATTGGCTTTGCCCACCAGGAAACGCCGGTGCAGGAAGAGCAGGTGGGTCTGTATGAACCGTGGGAAGCCTCGTCCCGCAGCGACCTGGCCGCAGGCACCTATGTCACCGGTGGCATCAAGGCGCTGCGCCGTACCGGCCGCTCCGAACGCAATGGGGTGATGGGCACGGTCGAATTCCGCCCCACCAAGAACTGGACCAGCGTGGTGGATGGTTTCTGGACCAAGGCCAAGCAGGAAGACACCGCCAATCAATATGAAATGAGCCTGACGTGGAACGGCAATGGCACCTGTGCCCCGGCCACGCCTTGCACCACCTGGAGCAACTCCACCGTCAACAGCAACAACACGCTGACGGGTGGCACCATTGCCTACGCCTACCCGCTAATTCGCGGTATCTACAACAAGCGCGATGACAAGATCGTCGCGGGCGGCTGGAACAACAAGCTCAAGTTCGAGAACGGCGCTTCGCTGATGGCGGACCTGAACTATTCCAAGGCCACACGCGACGAGCTGAGCCTGGAGAACAACACCCAGCTGAGCCGCGCCGTGGCCGTGCCGTACGACACGGTCCAGCTGGCCTACCGGTCGGGCAGCTTCTCGCAAATCGTCCCCACGCTGAATTACTCCGACCCCACCAAGCTCTTCCTGACCAACACCATCTACGGCTCCGGTTATGGCAAGGTTCCCAGCGTCAAAGACGAGCTGACCGGCTTCAAGCTGGTGGCCAGCCTGCCGGCACCTTCGATGCTGGACGGATGGTTCTCCGACTTTGACCTCGGCCTGAACTATGCCGACCGCACGAAGAAGAAGCGCCAGCCCGAGGGCAGCACCACCCTCAAGGGCGCCGACACCGCGATCGCCAGCGACCTGCAATACAGCTCGGTCAACCTCGGCTTTGCGGGGCTGGGGTCGATCCCTGCCTGGAACGTGCCGGGTGCCATCGCCCGCTACATGGACTTCAACCCCACCGACGACCAGGCGTGGCTGGTCTACAAGGCCTGGGATGTGGAAGAAAAGACCACCACCGTCTTCCTGAAGGGCAACATCGACGCCACCACTTTCGGCTTGCCGATGCGCGGCAACCTCGGCCTGCAAGTGGTGAACGTCAAGCAGAACTCGTCGTCCTTCTACTGGGATTCGACCGATGGCACGGGCGTGCGCAAGCCGGTGTCCAGCGGCAAGACGGTCACGGATGTGTTGCCGGCATTGAACCTCGTCTGGTCGCTGGGCAATGATCAGACGCTGCGTTTTGCGCTGGCCAAGCAGATGGCCCGTCCGAAGGTGGACCAACTGCGCTCGTCGCTGGACTTCGGCGTGGACAACGCCACCGGCAAGCCTGGCGCCAGCGGCGGCAATTCCAAGCTGGACCCGTGGCGTGCGAATGCGCTGGACCTGTCCTATGAGAAGTATTTCGGCTCCAAGGCCTATGTTTCGGCCGCTGGCTACTACAAGGACCTGCGCAGCTACATCTACACGCAGTCCAACGACCAATACGACTTCTCGCAGTTCCTCCAAGGGTATGTGCCGCCGTCCACCTGCGGCGATGGCTCGCAGCAATGCCCGCCGGTGCAATCGACCGGCACCTACACCGCCCCCTACAACGGCAAGGGCGGCAAGCTGCAAGGCGTGGAGCTGACCGCGTCGCTGCCGCTGAACCTGCTGCACAGCTCGCTCAATGGCTTTGGCATCATTGCCAGCGCCAGCTTCAACCACAGCAACATCAAGGTGAAGGATCCGGAAAGCGCGAGCAGCGTCGGCAATGGATTCATCACGCTGCCGGGCCTGTCCAAGCAGGTCTACAACCTGACGGCGTATTACGAGCGTGACGGCTTTGAATTCCGGGTGAGCCAGCGCCGCCGCTCCGACTTCATCGGTGAGATCGGCAACTTCAACGGGGCTCGCACGCTGCGCTACGTGGTGGGCGAAAGCATCGTGGATGCGCAGATCGGCTATACCTTCAATGAAGGTCCGCTCAAGGGGCTGGGTCTGCTGGCCCAGGTCAACAACCTGACCGACGAAGCCTATCGCACCTATGCCGGCAGCAAGGACCGTCCCCTGGAATACATCAAGTGGGGCCGCACCTACCTGCTGGGCGCCAACTACAAGTTCTGATCGGTGCCGGGGGCCCGTGCCACGTGGCACGGGCAGCACCACCTCCAGCCTCGCGCCGAAAGGCCCGAGGCTTTTTTGCGACTGGATTCGCCCGCTTTGCTACAAGGCTTCGGCTTTGAAAGCATTTGTTCGGGAATCAGTTGATCAGGGCGGAGAGGAGGCGGATAAAGCAGCCATTGGCCCGGAAACAGAAGGACACCAGAAGTTGTCTGGCGAAGGGCATTCCTTCCTAGACTCGCGGTCCATTGGACGAAGGAGACTGGTGATGGTGTGGACCTCGACGATCGATAGAAGCAACGCCCAGAGCCGGGCAGGGCAGGTGTTGCTGATTGTGCTGGCCTGGGCGGCGGCGATGACGCTTGCGGTGGACCGGGCAGAGGCGGCCACCATCCGTTCGGTGGCCAACAATAACTTTGTGAGTGCCACCGCAACGGGCACCTCGTTTCTCACGGCCACCGCCGGTGTGGCCAGCAGTTGGGAGCAATTCCAGATCGTCAGCAATGCCAATGGCACGGTGTCTCTGCGCGCCAGCATCAGCGGCAACTATGTGGCGGCGGATACGGGTCTGACGGCCCCCGACACCAACAAGCTGATTGCCAATCGCGGCAGCATTGCCGGCTGGGAGCAGTTCACCGTGGTGCCGCAGTCCAATGGCAGCGTGGCGCTGCGGTCCATGGCCAACGGTCTGTATGTCTCGGCCGACCTGAATCTGGGTGGCGTGCTCGTGGCCAATCGGACCTCGGTGGATGCCTGGGAACAGTTCATCATCAGTGACCTGCCGGTGACCCCACCGGTCACCACACCGCCGGACTTCGGTCCCAACGTGCGGGTGGTGAGCCCCACCACCGCGAATCTGCAGGGGCTGATCAACGACATCTACAACGCGCAGCAACCCAATCACTTCGGGTCTCGCCGCGATGCCATCCTGCTGATGCCAGGCACCTACAACAACCTGCGCATTCCGGTGGGTTTTTATACGCAGGTGCTGGGCCTGGGCAGTCATCCGGATCAGGTGCATGTGAACGGAGACCTGCGTTCCAATGCTTATCTGGACGGTGACAACGCCACCCAGAACTTCTGGCGTGGTGCCGAGAACTTCTCGGTGACCCCCAGCCTGGGCATCGGCAACAACACCATGCAGTGGGCAGTCTCGCAGGCCATCCCGTTCCGTCGCATGCATGTGCGCGGCAACATCAAGCTCAACCAGAACAATGGCTGGTCCAGCGGCGGATGGTTCTCTGATGTGCTGGTGGACGGGCAGGTGAATTCCGGCAGCCAGCAGCAATGGATCTCGCGCAACAGCCAATGGGGCAGCTGGGTCGGGTCCAACTGGAACATGGTGTTTGTGGGCGTGCCCAACGCACCAGCCGGTGAGTTCCCGACTGCAGGGCAGCGTTACACCAAGATTGCGCAAACGCCGGTGATTCGCGAGAAGCCCTATCTGTTCATCGATGCCGATGGCAGCTATGCCGTGCGGGTGCCTTCACTGCGGACCAATGCCAGCGGCATTTCGTGGGCCAATGGCGGGATCACACCGGGCCGTACGGTTCCTATCGGCCAGTTCTACATCGCCAAGCCCAGTGACTCGGCGGCAACGCTCAACGCGCAATTGGCCAGCGGCAAGCATCTGCTGTTCACGCCCGGGGTGTATGTGTTGACGCAGACGCTGCGAGTCAACAACCCGAACACCGTGGTGTTGGGCATCGGGTTCCCGACCCTGCGCTCGGACAACGGCCAGCCGCTGATTCAAACAGCGGACGTGGATGGCCTCACCTTGGCGGGCCTCTTCCTGGACGCTGGGGCGGTGGAGTCGGGGGTGCTGGTGGAGATCGGCCCGAATGGTTCCAACGCCAACCATGCGGCCAATCCGATTGCGCTGCATGACCTGTTCTTCCGTGTGGGGGGAGCGGCGGCGGGCCGGGTGCGGATTGCCCTGAGTGTCAACGCTAACAACACGGTGGTGGATCACACCTGGATCTGGCGTGCGGACCATGGCGCTGGTGTGGGCTGGGCCAGCAATCCGTCGGAGAACGGTCTGTGGGTCAATGGCAATGATGTCACCATGTACGGGCTGTTTGTGGAGCATTTCCAGAAGCACCAGGTGGTGTGGAACGGCAATGGCGGGCGGGTGTATTTCTACCAATCTGAAATTCCCTATGACCCACCCAGCCAGGCGGCATGGAACAGCTCGACCGGCCGCGGATATGCGTCCTACAAGGTGTCGGACTGGGTCACCAGCCATGAAGCCTGGGGCCTGGGCGTCTACAGCGTGTTCACCAACGGGAACATCTGGCTGGACCGTGCCATCGAAGTGCCGGTCAACGGCAATGTGCGCTTCCACAACATGATTTCGGTGTGCCTGGGGGGCAATGGCGGCATCGTGCATGTGATCAACAACACGGGCGCACAGACGGGCTGCAATGCCTCGTACACGCCGACCGTCACCAACTTTCCCTGAACAGGGCGTCCGGGCGGATGCGCAGGTGCCGGTAACGCCGCTCCAGCCAACCTTGGGCTTCGGTCGGCCGATGCGGCGTGCTTCGCGTGGCGCTTCAAGCGCTGGTCGCGCGGCTGTGGGGCTCCTCAGGTCCACAGGAAGGAGCCCCTCAGCCTTTGGCACTCTTCGATTTCGGCTGTAGCGCGGGGCTCAATCTCGCCGTGGAAGACTACGGTTATGACGATGGCTGGGACCCCCAGCCTGCCGCACATCCGCTGGCGCCTGTGATTCCGGGTCAATGGCGGCAACAGCCGCCGCAGGCTTTGCGAGGGCCGAAGCAGTGGACCGTGGTGGAGCGTCTGGGCGTGGATCTCTCGCCGGTGGATGTGGCCGATGAGGCGGCCACACGCTGGTTGTGCGCCTGTGTCTGGCCCCATGACCACGCACGGGGGGAGCGGCTGCGCCGCGCGCTGGCGCTGGCGCGTCTGCAGCCCGCTCGGCTGGCCCGCAGCCAGGACGGCCTGGACCTGCTGCGGCGATGGAGGGCGACACTCCCCCCGCAGGTGCAGCCCGTGCTGGTCAATACCTGGGTGCTGGCCTATTTCGATGCGGCGCATCGCGAAGCCCATCGGCGGGCCATTGGCGACCTCGTGCACGACACCGGGTTGGCCTGGGTCAGCGCCGAAGCCGGCAAGTTTGCGCCGCTGATGGCGCTCCCCCCAGCGTCACAGGACGCTCCCGCCGAGACCACCACCCTCTGGACGCTTCAATGGCGCCGCAACGACGCCGTGCATACCGAGGCCTTGGCCTGGTCGCACGCGCATGGAAAGTGGATGGATTGGCTGCCCCCACAGACTGCGGGATGAGGGGGCCTGAGATGCCATTAACCAACATATAAGTAGGCTGAAACCATCGAAAGGCAATATATATAAAGGCCGGCATGTGCTGTTGCCGGTCGAGAAGCGGCCGTCGTGTTGAATGCCTGTTCAGACAACATATATGTTGGTTGTAAGCGCTTCGTGGTAATGTCTATGTATGCCGAAACGTTCTGCCGCTGTTGCCCTCCTGCCTGCGGAGGCCGCCGCCCACCTGCGTCTTCTGGGTGAGAACCTGTCGATTGCGCGCAAGCGCCGGCGGGAGACCCTCGCCGCCTGGGCGTCCCGGATCGGGGTGTCGGAACCCACGCTCTCCCGCATGGAGCGGGGGGATCCCACAGTGTCCATGGCGGTCTATGCCACCGCGTTGTGGATGATGGGCCGCAGCCGGGCGCTGGCGGACGCGGCAGACCCTCAGCAGGACCTGGGCGCGCTGGAGACAGATGTCCGGGCGGCTCTGGCCCGGTCGGTGCGCCCCCGCCGGAATGCCCGCAGCACGTCGCGTATCTCCCCCGGCCCCAAACTTGGTGCGCCATGAGCGGCAGTTTTCCGGTCGCCCCCCTGCCCGAGCCCCTGCCCGAGCGGCTGTACCTCTGGTGGCTGGGCCAACCCCAGCAGCCGAGGCTGATTGGCGAGCTGGCGATGGCCCGGTCGCTTCGGGGGGTCTCGCTCCGTTATCACCCGTCATGGCTGCGCGAGGGCTTTGCCCTGAGTGAAGACTTGCCGCTGACCGAAGGGGAATTTCTTCCCCGCGAGAAGGACATGGCGGCCGGCGCGGTGGATGACGCCCGGCCGGACCGTTGGGGGGAACGGGTGATCCGCTTCCTGGACCGGCCTCGCCGCCTGAGCGTCCTGGACTTCCTCTACTACGCCGGTGACGAGCGGTTTGGCGCGCTGGGGGTGTCTCCGTCGAGCACCGCCTATCTACCCCGGAGCATCGGCCCGCTTCCTACTCTTCCGGACGTTCCGGCCATCGAAGACCTGGTCCAGCATATTCTGGCGGGCATGCCGGTGGACGAGTCCCAACGCCGCCTGGTCGCCCCCGGCGTGACGTTCGGCGGTGCGCGTCCCAAGGCCTTGATCCACATCGATGATGAACAGTGGGTGGTGAAGTTTTCCGAGCCGGGAGAAGACTTTGATGTGCCCTTGGTCGAGCACGCCACCATGACGCTCTGCCATCAGGCTGGGATCAATGCTGCGGCCACACGCGCCCTCGCACTGCCGCAGGGCGGGCATGCCATTGCGGTACGCCGCTTTGACCGCGTCAATGGGCAACGTGTGCATGCGCAGTCCGCCAACGTGGCGCTGAAAGCGGCAGGGGCTGAGCTGGGGTATCCGGAGCTGGCGCAGTTGCTGCGTCGGCGCGGTGTCACGCGGGACCATCTCGCCCGGGCGCAGATGCGGGAACTGTTCAGACGGATGGTGTTCAACATCCTGATCGACAACACCGACGACCATGAAAAGAACCATGTCCTGCTGCTGACCGATGCAGCGCAACTGGCCCTGTCGCCGGCGTTCGACGTGTTGCCCTCGGGCCAGTCGCTGGGTTACCAGCAGATGCGCGTGGGCGCGCAGGGGCATGAGGCCAGCCTGGACAATGCCTTGTCCCAGGCCAGCCAGTTCGGGTTGGACGGCAAGGAGGCGCAGGCCGAGGTGGCGGTGGTGGCGGGTGTGGTCGCCGGATGGAAGGACCACTTCACCACCCTCGGCGTCTCCGATCGGGAGATCGATTTGCTCGCCGGGCAGATTGACCGCAGCGCCCTGGCCACCCAGCGTGATGCGGTCATCCAGGGCCGCCGACGCTAAGCGCCGCCAGCATCGCTGCCGCCAGCCCGACCACCGTCGGCTGTCCGTCAGGCTGTGAATCCACAGGGGCGCGCCCAGTGACTCCGCCGACACGGGCGCTCTCAGCCTCCGCGCAAGCGGAAGCGGCTCACCAATGCCGCCAGTTGCTGCGCCTGCTGATTCAGGCTGTCTGCGGCGGCCGCGCTTTCCTCCACCAAGGCGGCGTTTTGTTGCGTCATCTGGTCCAGTTGGGACACGGCGCTGCCTACCTGCTGAATGCCATCGTTCTGCTCCTGGCTGGACGCCGAGATGTCACGGATCAGCGTGCTGACCTGACCGACCTGCTCCACCACCCGTTGCATCACCTCACCGGCCCGCTGCGCCTGGCGGGCACCGGCTTCCACCCGGCTGGCGCTGGCCTGGATCAGGTCCTTGATCTCCTTGGCCGCACTGGCCGAACGCTGCGCCAGCGTCCGCACTTCCGATGCCACGACCGCGAATCCACGGCCCTGCTCACCCGCACGTGCAGCTTCCACGGCCGCGTTCAAGGCCAGGATGTTGGTCTGGAAGGCAATCGCATCGATCACGCCGATGATGTCGCCGATGCGGTGGGACGATTCGCTGATGCCCTGCATGGTCGTCACGAGCGCGCCCACAGTCTGCCCACCTTCACTGGCCGCACCGGAGGCTTCGGTGGCCCGGCGATGGGCTTCCGCTGCCGAGGATGCGTTCTGCGCCACCGAACCGGTCAGTTGCTCCATCGACGCCGCCGTCTCCTGCAGGCTGCCCGCTTGCGTCTCGGTGCGCTGGCTCAGGTCGGCATTGCCTTGGGCGATCTCCTTGGATCCATTGGCGATGTTCTCGCTGCTCGCGCGCACCTGACCCACCAGCGCGCCCAATTGCTGCACCATCCGAGCCATGCCTTGCAGCAGCTCGGTGGCCTCATCCTGGCCTTCCGGTTGGAGGTCCAGGGTGAGATTGCCATGGGCCACTTCCGCGCTGACCTGTGCCGCCTGCGCCAAAGGCACGGTGATGGACCGTGTCACCTGCACCGCCAGCAGCAAGCCGATGGCCACGGCGACGGCGACCGCCACCACACTCACTTCCACGCCGTTGGTGTAGGCGCCAGCGGCCTGCTGCGCCGCCTGGTCGCCCCCCTGGCGGTTGAACGTCACGTCCGCGTCGATGGCGGCAGAGAGCTTGTCGAACAGCTCGGCGGTGCGCCCGGCGCTCAGCCGGCGAGCGGCGTCATGCTGGACATCTCCGCCACGGATCGCCGTTTGGAGTTCCGTGTCGGCGGCGCGGTAGTCTCTCCAATCCGCCCGGATGGCGTCATATAGCCCCTGTTCCTTGTCCCCGGAGATGCTGGGTTCGTAGGCCTTCGCTGCCTGGTCGAAATGGCTCATGGCGGCATCGTGCTGCCGAGCCGCAGTCTCACGCGCCGCATCGTCCGTGGCCAGCGCCCCGCGCAGCGAATACTGACGCGCGGAATTGGCCGTGTCTTGCATCTCCGCCAGCAGGGCCACGCTGGGCAGCCAGTTGGTGTTGAGGTCCCGCACGTTGTTGTTGATGCGGGAGAGTTGCAGCCCGCCAAACCAGGCAATAAAACACAGCAGGCTCAGAAGGGCGGAAAAGGCCAGCATGAGACGCCTGCCGATCCTGAAGTTGCGCAGCACAGCCATGTCGAGAATCCCGAATTGTTTTGATGCTTGGCAGGATGTCCCGATCGCCCTTCTGAAACCTGTCGAGACAGGTGAGGGGCGGCGCTGGCCACGAAGGCCGCGCATTTCGTCACGTGCCGGGCCCCCCGCTGTGCGATCAGCGCCGGGCAGGTGCCGCACCCGGTCAGCCCGTTCAGTCTGTTCAGCCCTTCACGCCGCCGGCGGTCAGGCCGGACACAATCCAACGCTGGGCCAGGGTGAAGACCAAGGTGATCGGCAGCCCGGACAACACCGCCGCTGCCGCAAAGTCGCCCCACAGGAAGCGTTGGTCATGCAGGAAGTATTTGGAGCCGACCGCCAGGGTCAGGTTGCCTTCCTCCCGCAGCAGCACCGATGCCACCGGGTATTCAATGATCACGCCGATGAAGGCCAGCACGAACACCACCATCAGGATGGGCACGGCCATGGGCAGCAGCACCAGCCGG
The DNA here is from genome assembly GCF_026625885.1 of Roseateles sp. SL47. Taxonomy (NCBI): domain Bacteria; kingdom Pseudomonadati; phylum Pseudomonadota; class Betaproteobacteria; order Burkholderiales; family Sphaerotilaceae; genus Roseateles; species Roseateles sp. SL47. Next base: position 2,792,503 of record NZ_CP113068.1, read on the forward strand.
AAGGCCTGCCAATGGGTGGCGCCGTCCACCTTGGCGTTTTCTTCGATCTCGATGGGGATGGTGTCGAAGTAGCCCTTGATGGTCCAGATGTGTGTGGCCACGCCACCCAGGTAGGCCACCACCAGGCCGGCGTGTGTCTCGATGCCCAGCCAGGGCACATAGGCACCGATGGTCTCGAAAATGGCATAGATGGCCACCAGCGCCAGCACCGCCGGGAACATCTGCAGCAGCAGCATGCTGTTCAGGATGGCCGTCTTGAAGCGAAAGCGCAGCCGCGCGAAGGCATAAGCGGCGGTGGTGGAGAACGCCACGATGCACAGGGCCGAGAGGGTGGCCACCTTGATGGAGTTCCACAGCCAGGTGAGCACCGGGAAGGGCGGCTGCACCACGCTGCCGTCCGGGGCCTGGTAGGGGATGCCCAGCGCCAGCTTCCAGTGCTCCAGGCTGATCTCGGTGGGAATCAGGTGGCCCGTGGCGAAGTTGCCGGGCCGCAGCGAAATGGAGATCACCGCCAGCAGCGGGAACAGCGTGATGGCCAGAAAGACCCACAGCACGCCATGCGCCGCCCATACCCGCCAGCGGGCCTGCTTGCCTCGAACGATGGCCATCAGAAGGCTCCCTTGCTTGTCATGGCTTCCTCATCAGCCGTAGGTTGAGCACCGATAGGGCGGCCACCAGGAAGAAGATGAGCGTGGAAATGGCTGCGGCGAGGCCGAAGTCCGATCCGGAATCCCGGAAGGCGATGCGGTAGGTGTAGCTCACCAGGATGTCGGTCTGCCCCGCCGGGATCTTGCTGGAGAGGTAGTCCGGGCGACCGTCCGTCAGCAGGGCAATCACCACGAAGTTGTTGAAGTTGAAGGCAAAGGCCGCCACCAGCAGTGGCGACAGCGGCTTGATGATCAGCGGCACGGTGATCTTGAAGAAGTTGGTCAGCGGCCCTGCGCCGGCAATCGCCGAGGCTTCGTACAGATCGGCCGGAATCGCCTTCAGCAGCCCGGCTGTCAGGATCATGATGTAGGGGTAGCCCAGCCACACATTCACGATCAGCAGCATGGTCTTGGCCAGCAGTGGATCGGCGAACCACGCGGGCTTCACGCCGAAGAGCGCATCGAGCATGGCATTGATCTCCCCGAAGTTCTGGTTGAACAAGCCCTTGAACACCAGGATGCTGATGAAGCCCGGCACTGCATAGGGCAGGAACAGCAGGGTGCGATAAGTGCCACGAAAGCGCAGGTCCTCCCAGTTCAGCAGCACCGCCAGCATCATGCCGATGGCCGTTGCAAACAGCACGGTGAGCAGCGAGAACAGCACCGTCCAGGTGAAGATCGACAGGAACGGGCCGCGGAAATCCGCATCCAGCACCATGCGGGCGTAGTTCTTCCATCCCACCATCACCTTGTAGCCGGGCTGCAGGGGGTCCCCCGCAGCGTTCTCGTAATAGCCGGTGCGCGCATTGGGTTGGAAGCGTTGGCCATCGACCCTGCGCAGCAGGCTGCCGTCGGGCTGCTCCTCGAAATGGCGCCGGATGGGGCCGAACTCCCGGAGGCCGAGATACCTCAGCACCTCGGCATCTGCCGCGCCCCCGGGCCGATGCAGTCGCAACTGCGCCAGGGCCTCGCGGTGCTGCACCAGGTCGCGTAGCGAGAGGGCGGGGCCCCAGGGCGAGTGGTCGGACGCGGCTGCATCGGTGGCGGCCTGCAAGGGGATGTCCACCGGCTGGTCGCTGCGACGCAGGGCCAGCGGAGGTGTCACCCATTCCACGGTGCCGGTGTCCGGGTGCCGCAGCACGAGCCGGAACTGGCGGCCGTCTGCGTGCAGGGAATAGTCCCGCACCTGGTCTGGAACGGCCTCGTGCTGGTCCAGCAGATAGTCGCGCACCCGCTCCTGGCTCAGCAGGTGGGCCGATGAGTAGTTGGTGAAGCCGATCTGCGTGGTGTAGAGCAGCGGGAAGGCAATGAACACCAGCATGCCGGTGACACCCGGGAACAGGTAGCGCCAGGCGAAGCCGCTCTGGTTGAGGTAGATGCCGAAGCCGGCCCCAAACAGCGCCAGCGTGCCGAGCGCCCACCAGGTCTGCCCCCCGGCATACAGCGTGTAGACGAGGTACAGCGCGGCCATCGCAATGGCCGCCACCACCGGCCAGTACAACCCGCGGCCCAGCCGCTGCATCAGCCCCGGTGGCTGGACGCTATAAGCCCGCGCCAGGGGGGACTCCGCCAATGGAGAGGCCAGCGAGGCCGCCAGCGGAGACGTGGAAGCAGTGGTGGCATTCATGGCTTGACCTGCATGCGGCCGGAAGCGCCGTCCAAGGCGTCCTTGGGGCTTTGCAGTCCGTTGGTGATGGCTTCCAGGGCCGCATCCATCGCGGTCCAGAAACGTCCCACTTCAGGGATGTTGGGGATGGGCGCTCCGGCGCGGGCGTTCTCCATGGTGGCCCGGATCAGCGGATTGACCGACAGCTCGGCATAAAACGCCTTGTTGGCCGGCACGCCGATGGGCACGTCGGTATCCAGCACACGCAGGGCTTCCGGACGCATCAGATGCCGTTCAATGAATTCGCGGGCCAGATCCTTCTGCCGCGAGGGGGCCGCGATCATGCAGCCGAGCACGCCAACGAAGGAGCGTGAGGGCTTGCCCGCCACGGCGGCAGGGATGGGCGCCACGCCGAAGTCGATGCCCGCCTTGCGGGCGTTGTCCCAGGCCCAGGGCCCCGAGATCATCATGGCGATCTCGCCCCGGGCAAAGCCGGATTCCATCTCGGAATAGCGGGCGCCGCGTGGCATGTAGCCGTCCTTGATCAGGCGCTCCAGCACCTGGGCGCCGGCCAGCGCGCCGGCATTGTTGACCTGCACCTGCGTGGGATCGAAGTCGCCTTGCGCATTGCGTCCGAAGATCACGCCCCCGGCGCCGGCCAGCATCGGCCAGGTGAAGAAGCTCTTGTTGTAGTCCCACAGCAGGGCACTTTTGCCGCGCGCCTTGAGCGAGCGGTCCAGCGCCATGACCGCCTCGAAGGTGGCGGGTGGCTGCCGCACCAGGGCCTTGTTGTAGATCAGCCCCGTCGCTTCGATGGCAATCGGATACCCCCAGAACCGCCCTTGGTAGCGGAAGGCCTCCCAGGTGCTGGGCTCCTGCTCCTCATAGAGTGGCCGTCGCGGCTGCACCGGGCTGATCAGGCCGGCCTTGGCCCACTCGCCCACACGGTCATGCGGCCAGCAGAAGATGTCCGGCCCTTTGCCGGCACCGGCCGCCTGCTGGAATTTGTCCGGCGCATCCACCGGATGCTCCACCACCACCTTCACGCCGGAGGCTTCTTCAAACGCCTGGCCGACCTTCTGAAGCCCGTTGTAGGCCTTGTCGCCATTGATCCACACCAGCAGCCGAGCAGCGGACTGCGCCAGGGCGGACGCAGGCCAGGTGGCTGTGGCCAGCAGGGCGAGGGTGATGCCCACGCTGCACAGCGGCATTCTGGGGGTCATGCCGGCACTCCGACACGACGGAACGCCTGACCTTGCGCATCAAACAGGTAGCAGGCGTCTGGCGGAATCTGCAGGGACAGGCTGTCGCCGGAGCGCACGCGGGTGCGGCCATCCAATTCACAGGTGAGCGCCTCCTCCACACCGGGGAACGTGCAGTAGGCATGCGTGGTGCCGCCCAGCGATTCCACGAAGGTGATGGTGGCCTGAATCAGATTGGCGTCGCCGCCCACCTGGAAATGCTCGGGGCGCACCCCCAGCGTGACCGGGTCACCGGCCTTGGCCCGGGCGGCGTCCACCTGCGCACGGATGAGCGCACCACCGGCCAGGCGCACCATGGCCTGCGCGGCACCGGTCTCCACCATCTCGGCCGCGATGAAGTTCATCCGCGGGCTGCCGATGAAGCCGGCCACAAAGAGGTTGTCCGGATGCTCGTACAAGGCCATCGGGGTGCCCACCTGCTCGATCCGGCCGGCCGACAGCACGGCGATGCGGTCGGCCAGGGTCATGGCCTCCACCTGGTCGTGGGTGACATAGACCATGGTGGTCTTCAGGTCCTCATGCAGCTTGGCGAATTCATAACGCATGCGCACCCGCAGCGCCGCATCCAGATTCGAGAGCGGTTCATCAAACAGGAAGACTTCGGGCTTGCGCACGATGGCCCGGCCGATGGCCACCCGCTGACGTTGCCCGCCAGACAGGTCCTTGGGCTTGCGGTCCAGCAGATGCTCGATGTGCAGGATGCGGGCGGCATAACGCACGGCACGGTCGATCTCGTCCTTGCGCACCTTGGCCAGCTTCAATCCGAACGCCATGTTGTCGTAGAGATTCATGTGCGGGTAGAGCGCATAGCTCTGGAATACCATCGCAATGCCGCGTTCCGCCGGAGGGACGTCATTGACCCGTCGGCCACCAATCCGCATTTCGCCGCCGGTGATGTCTTCCAGGCCGGCAATGGTGCGCAGCAGGGTGGACTTGCCGCATCCCGAGGGGCCTACGAACACCATGAATTCGCCGTCCCGGATCTCCAGGTCAATGCCATGCAGGATCTTGGTCTCGCCATAGGCCTTGACCACGGCTTGCAGCTTCACGTCCGCCACTTGATACCTCCGCAGCGGCCCGCAGGGCGGGTGCTGCCTGTCTCGCTCGTTTGATGTGGATGCAACGTCCGGTCGGACGGCACAGGCCGGCGACGGATGTCATTTGTAGAGAATATACATGGCGCACCACGGTGTCACAACGCGGTAAAGCGCTTGAATTTGCAGCCGATTCAATATGAATCAACCACTTATTGAACAGTGCGGGATAACCCGATGTAGTCAAACTACAGAAAACTGAAGGCGCTTGGTGGATACTTCGTCCCGTCTACCGCACTGTAGAGGTCGCGCGCTGCCGGCCCCATCGCTGAACACCCTATGACTGCTGCCTCCCGTGCTCTGTCCACCTTTTCGACCGGTGATGCCATGACGACTCCCACCGCTTCTTCCGACCTGAGCGTCGCTTTCCAACTCGCGCTGCAGCGCGAGCTGCATGTGGGCGGAGAAGCCGCCAGCCCGCAGGCCTTGTTGCGGGCCGCGGCCCATGCCAGCCGGGAGTTGCTGGCCCAACGCTGGGCGGATACCCAGGCGGAAGATGCGCGGCGTGGCCTCAAGGCGTCGGTGCGCCGTGTGCACTACCTGTCGATGGAATTCCTGATGGGCCGCGCGCTCGGCAATGCACTGGCCGCGCTGGGCCTGGAGGACACGGTGCGTGCCGCCTTCCATGCTGAAGGCCACACGCTGCCGGATGTGCTGGAACGCGAGCCGGACGCCGCGCTGGGCAATGGCGGCCTTGGCCGTCTGGCGGCCTGCTTCCTGGACTCCTTTGCCGAGTTGGGGCTGCCGTCCTTCGGGTATGGCCTGCGCTACCAATACGGGATGTTTGCGCAGGGCATCCAGAACGGTCGCCAGGTGGAAGCACCGGACGACTGGATGGCACAGGGCAATCCGTGGGAAGTGATGCGCCCGGAGTTGCGTTATCTGGTGGGCTTTGGCGGCCATGTGGAAGTGGACGCCGGTGGTGCCCGCCGCTGGGTGCCGGCCGATCATCTGGTGGCTCAGGCCTACGACTTCATCGTGCCGGCCCACCACACCCAGCGCGTCTCCACCTTGCGCCAGTGGCATGCCCAGGCTGAGGCGCCCATCGACTTCGCCGCGTTCTGCCGCGGGGACCATCAGGCTGCCGCGGCGCATCGCGTGGCGGCAGATGCGATCAACTGGGTGCTCTACCCGGACGACAGCACCGAAGCCGGCCGGCTGCTGCGGTTGAAGCAGGAGGCCTTCCTGGTCAGTGCGTCGCTGCAGGACCTGATGGCACGGCATCTGCAGGAGTTCGGCACCCTGGAACAACTGGGCCGCGCCAATGCCATCCATCTGAACGACACGCACCCGGCCCTGGCCCCGGCCGAGCTGATGCGCCTGCTGCTGGATGAGCATGGCATGTCGTGGGACCAGGCCTGGTCGATCACCCGTCAGGCGGTCAGCTACACCAACCACACGCTGATGCCCGAGGCGCTGGAGACCTGGCCGGTGCGTCTGTTCGAAGCGCTGCTGCCGCGCCATCTGGAAATCATCTATGAGATCAACCACCGCTTCCTGGACCAGGTGAAGCAGCAATATCCCGGCGATGGCGAGCTGGTGCGCCGTGTCTCGCTCATTGATGAAGGCGGCCATCAGGGCAACTGGGGAGGCGAGCGCCGCGTGCGCATGGCTTCGCTGGCCATCGTTGCTTCGCACCGTGTGAACGGTGTGGCCGCACTGCATTCCGACTTGATGGTGAAGACCATCTTTGCCGACTATGCCCGGCTCTTCCCGGAACGCTTCCACAACGTCACCAATGGCGTGACACCCCGCCGCTGGCTGCAGCAAGCCAATCCGGGCCTGTCGGCACTGCTGGACCGCAACATCGGTATCGGCTGGCGCCAGCGCCTGGATGAAATGGGCCGATTGACCCCGCTGGCCGAAGACCCGGCGCTGGGCCAGGCGCTGATGGCCGTGAAGCGGGAGAACAAGCAGCGGCTGGCCGACCGCATCCGCCGGGACCTCGGTGTGACGGTGGCGGTGGACAGCCTGTTTGACGTGCAGATCAAACGCATCCACGAATACAAGCGCCAGTTGCTCAATGTGCTGCACGTGATCGCCCGTTATCAGGCCATCATCGCGAACCCGACGACGGACTGGGTGCCGCGCACGGTGGTGATCTCCGGCAAGGCGGCTTCGGCCTATGTGATGGCCAAGTCCATCATCCAGCTGGCCCATGACGTGGGCCGTGTGGTCAACAGCGACCCGCGTGTGGGCGACCGCCTGAAGCTGGTCTTCCTGCCCAACTACGGGGTGAGCCTGGCGGAGCTGATCATTCCGGCGGCGGATCTGTCGGAGCAGATTTCCACTGCGGGCACCGAGGCGTCGGGTACCGGCAACATGAAGTTCGCGCTCAATGGCGCGCTCACCATCGGCACCTGGGACGGCGCCAACATCGAAATGGCCGAGTCCTTCGGGGAAGAGCACATGTTCACCTTCGGTCTGCGGACCGAGGCGGTGGAAGCGCTCAAGCAGGTGGGCTATGAGCCGCGTCACTATGTGGAGCAGAACCCGCAGCTGCGCGCCGTGATGGATGCGGTGGCGCGCGGGGACTTCTCACAGGGCGACTCGGGTCGCTACCGCGCCCTGGTGGACAAGCTGCTGAACCAGGACATCTACCTGCTGATGGCCGACTTCGCCGATTACGTGCAGGCGCAGCAGCGTGTGGACGAACTGTTCCGTGACCCGGTGGCCTGGGCCCGCTGCGTGGCGTTGAACATGGCCGGCATGGGCTTGTTCTCGTCAGACCGCACCATCGAGGAATATGTGGACCGCGTCTGGTCCGCCAAGAGCCTGGGCTGACCGGGAGCTGCTGGTGGTGCCTTGACCGCCTCGACCGTCCTGACCACTGCACGCAGCATGACCGCTTCAATCGCATGACCCTCCCTGTGTTGCCCCAGGCTCTGTCCCCGGAGCAGGCCGGCCCCTCGGCCGAGGACCTGTTGCCCGAGGAGGATCTGCGCCTGCTGTCCGCCGGGGATCACCTGCGGCCCTGGTTGTGGCTGGGTGCTCATCCGATCGTCCGGCAGGGCGTGGCGGGGGTGCGGTTTGCGGTCTGGGCGCCGTCGGCCCAGCGGGTCAGCGTGGTGGGCAGCTTCAATGCTTGGGATGGGCGCCGCCATCCGATGCGGCTGCGGCCGCAGGCGGGCATCTGGGAAGTGTTCGTGCCGGGAGCGGCGGAAGGCGACTTCTACAAGTACGAACTCACCGATGCCCAAGGCGCGCTGCTGCCGCTCAAGGCCGATCCCTACGCGTTTCGCGGAGAACTGCGCCCCAGCAATGCCAGCATCGTGAGCGGCTTGCCGGACCCGGTGGCGCTGCCGCCTGGACGGGCGGCGGCAAACCGGCGCGAGGCGCCGCTGTCGATCTATGAGCTGCATCCGATGTCGTGGCGGCGCGATGGTGATGGCGAGGGTGTCCCGGACTGGGACCTGCTCGCTCGCGAGCTGCCGCCGTATGCTGCCGGGCTGGGCTTCACGCATGTGGAGCTGCTGCCGATCACCGAGTTTCCATTCGATGCGTCCTGGGGTTATCAGACCCTGGGCCTGCACGCCCCCACGGCCCGCCTGGGGCCGCCGCAAGGGTTGCGACGCTTTGTGCAGGCCAGCCATGCGGCGGGGCTGGGTGTGCTGCTGGACTTCGTGCCGGCCCATTTCCCGGAAGATCCTCACGGCCTGGCCCGCTTTGACGGGTCCGCGCTGTATGAATATGCGGACCCTCGCGAGGGCTGGCATCAGGACTGGCACACCCTGATCTACGACTTCGGCAAACCGCAGGTTCGGCAGTTTCTTTGTGGGGCTGCGCTGTTCTGGGCGGAGCGGCACGGTGTGGACGGGCTTCGGGTGGATGCGGTGGCCTCGATGCTGTACCGCGACTATTCCCGCCAGCCCGGCGAATGGCTGCCGAATGTCCACGGCGGCCGGGAGAATCTGGAGGCCATTGCACTGCTGCGCCACATGAATGAAGTGCTGGGGCGTGAGGTGCCAGGCTTCATCACGATTGCGGAAGAGTCCACCGCGTTCCCGCTGGTGTCGGCCCCGACGTCTTCCGGCGGCCTCGGGTTCCACTACAAATGGAATCTGGGGTGGATGAACGACACGCTGCATTACATGCGTGAGCTGCCCATCCACCGCCAATGGCATCACGACAAGATCACCTTCGGGCTGGTGTATGCCTTTCACGAAAACTTCGTGCTGCCGCTCTCACACGACGAGGTGGTGCATGCCAAGGGGGCGCTGATCCAGAAGATGCCCGCCGATGACCGACCGGTGGAGGACATTCCACCACGGGTGATGGAGGCCTGGCGCGGGCTTACCGGTCATGGATCGAACCCGTTGTGGGGTGTGGAACATGGCGAGCAAAGCGGCGGACAAAGCGGCGGTCCGGGCGGCGGGCAGGGCGGCGCAGGTGACTCGCTGACCGCCCCCGGCGACTGGCAGCGTTTTGCCGGCCTTCGAGCCTATTACGGCTTCATGTGGGGCCACCCCGGCAAGAAGCTTCTGTTCATGGGGCAGGAGTTTGCGCAGCCGCATGAATGGGACTTCGAGTCCACCTTGCCCTGGGCGCTGCTGAATCAGCCAACGCATGCAGGCGTTCATCGGCTGGTGGGGGCGCTCAACCAGCTCTACCGCCGCTGGCCCGCGTTGCATCGGCAGGAGGCCGAGCCTGCCGGCTTTGAATGGCTGCAGGACCAGGATCGAGAGCAGTCCGTGTTCGCGTTCGCCCGGCATGTGCCCGATCAGGCCACCGTGGTGGTGGTCAGCAATTTCACGCCGGTGCCACGGGAGGGCTACCACCTCCGGCTGCCGACGGGTGCGGCGCCGGAGGGCGACTGGTGCCTGCTGCTGGACACCGACAGCCCGGACTTCGCCGGCACCGGCTGGCTCGCGGCCGGTCCGGCGCCGAGGGCCGAGGCCGGTGGGCTGGTGCTGGATCTGCCGCCGATGGCGACGCTGTTTCTTGTGGATCGTTCCGGGCCGCAGGGGCTGCCTGATGTCGCCACCCCAGGCATGGCTCAGCCCACCAAGGCCGCATCGCTGCCTGCAGCCGCCCACCCGTCCGATGCTCACGCAGGGTCCGTCCCTGGCTCTTCTCCTGCGTCTTCTCCTGCCTCTTCTCCTGCCTCTTCTCCCGCCTTGCCGCCCCCATGACCATGATGGCCAAGACCCTTCCCCTGAGACCCGGTCGGCATGAGCCGCTGGGCGCCCACGTGCGTGATGGCGGCGTGAATTTCGCAGTGTTCTCGGCCCATGCCTGGCGTGTCGAGGTCTGCCTTTACGACGATGCCGGCGTGCGGGAACTGGCGCGTTATCCCTTGCACGGTCCGGTGGACGGTCTCTGGTCGGGATTCCTTCCCGGCGCCCGCGCTGGGCTGGTCTACGGCCTGCGGGCGCATGGGCCGCATGCACCTCATGAAGGGCATCGTTTTAATGCCAGCAAGCTGCTGCTGGACCCCTACGCGCGCGAGATCGTGGGTCAGTTCAGCTGGCTGGCCGAGCACCATGGCTATCCCCTGGGGCATCCGGACGGCCCGCTGATCCTGGATGCGCGGGACAACGGCGCCACCGCCCTGAAAGCCCGTGTGGCGCCGGCGCGCCCGGCCGATGGCGCCTCGGGGGTGCGGCCGCGCGCCAATGCCCCACGCCACGCCCCGGGGGATGTGGTGCTCTATGAGGTGCACGTCAAGGGTTTTTCCATGCAGCATCCGGACATCCCGGAAGCGTTGCGTGGCAGCTATGCCGCCCTGGCACATCCGGCCGCCATTGCGCACTTCCAGCAATTGGGCGTGACCACGCTCTCGCTGCTGCCGGTGCAATACACCATCGATGAGCCTCATCTGGCCCACACCGGTCTGCGCAACTATTGGGGCTACAACACGCTGGGCTTTTTCTGCCCGGACCCGCGCCTGGCCTCTGCGGCCGTGCGACACGACCCCACTGCGGTGACGGAGGAGTTCCGCGCGATGGTGCATGCCCTGCATGAAGCCGGGTTGGAGGTGGTGCTGGATGTCGTCTACAACCACACGCCAGAGGGCAATGAATATGGCCCCACACTCTCCCTGCGAGGCCTGGATCAGAAGAGCTACTACCGCCTGCAGCCGGACGATGGCGCCAAGCTGGAAAACCTGACCGCCTGCGGCAATACCCTGCGGGTGCAACATCCGCGGGTGACGCAGCTGGTGCTGGATTCGCTGCGGTATTGGGTGGGTGAGATGGGCGTGGACGGCTTCCGCTTCGACCTCGCACCGGTGTTGGGCCGCACCGACCACGGGCACGACCCGCAAGCCGCCTTCTACACGGCCCTGCGCCAGGACCCGTTGCTGGCCGAGGTGCATCTGATTGCCGAGCCGTGGGATGCCGGTCCTCAGGGCTATCAGCTGGGCAACTTCCCTGGCCGCTTCATGGAATGGAACGACAAGTTCCGCGACGGCGTGCGTGGCTACTGGCTGGGCCATGGCCCCGACGGCGGCCCGATCGGGCGCGGGGCATTGGCGCGCCGCTTCACGGCCTCCAGCGATGTGTTCCAGCAGGGCCAGCGCTCCCCGCTGGTCTCGGTGAATTTCTTGGCGGTGCATGACGGCTACACCCTGGCCGACGTGGTCAGCTATTCACGCAAGCACAACGAAGCCAACGGCGAAAACAACCGCGATGGGCGTGACGGCGAGCTGTGCGGCAACTTCGGCGCGGAGGGCGAGACAGACGACACACGGATTCGCGACACCCGCCGCCGCGTGCAGCGTGCCCTGCTGGCGACACTGCTGCTATCCCAGGGCACGCCCATGCTTTACGCCGGGGATGAGATCGGCAACAGCCAGGGCGGCAACAACAACGCCTACTGCCAGGACAATCCCATTGGCTGGCTGGACTGGCCCCGGGCGGATCGGGATCTGGCGCGGTTTGTCGGCGAAGTGCTGCACTGCCGTCGCCTGCATCCGCTGCTGCGGCATGCGCGCTGGTTCAGCAGTGCCAGTGATGACCCGGTCACCCTGCGCTGGTTCCATCCGTCCGGGCGCGACATGCGTCAGGAGGACTGGCATGACCCCTGCCAGCAGACCCTGGCCGTGCGCCTGAGTGATGGCAGTGAAGATCTGCTGGTGGTCTTCAACCCGACGCCCGAGACGCAGGCGTTCCAGTTGCCGCCGCAGACCATGGGCCGCAGCCGCCAGGCGTGGGGGCTGCTGCTGGACAGCAGTGGTGACACGGCACCGGGCCCCGTGAAGGGCCACACCCTTGGGGCGCCGCCCCGCGCGTTGCTGCTGCTGGGGTCTGCCGCTTCATGAGCCCTCGGCGGTGGGGGGACGCTCCGCCGCCTCTATCCTTCCAGAACACCAAGAGACCTCCATGACCATCGACCTGAACCAGCGCCATTCCGGCGTTCTGCTGCACATCACTTCCTTGCCTGGCCCGCATGGCATGGGCGATTTCGGGCCGGAATCGCGGCATTTTGTCGACTGGCTCCAGTCGGCCGGGCAGACCTTGTGGCAGTGGTTGCCCAGCACACCGATCGGCCCCGGTGAGAGCCCCTATCAAGGCGTCTCCGCTTTCGCCGGCAGCCAGTGGATGGTGGCGCTGGAGCCGCTGGTGGCGCAGGGGTGGCTGGCGGCACCGGTGCTGCCCGAGGGGGGCTTCAATGCCCTGCGTGTGGACTTCGGCCGGGTGCTGCCCTGGCGCGAGCAGCAACTGCGTGCCGCTGCGGCCGGCTTTTTCAGCAAGGCCACGCCGGCCCAGCGGGAAGCCTACGAATCCTGGTGCCACTGCCAGCAGCACTGGTTGCCGGACTATGCCCTGTTCATGGCCATCCGCTCGCCGCGCAACGGGCAGCCCTGGTGGGAATGGCCGCGTGATCTGGCCGCCCGGGAACCTCGTGCCCTGGCCAGTGCTCGTGAGCAATATGCGGACGAGGTGGCCTTCTGGCAGTTTGTGCAGTGGTGTTTCGACGTGCAGTGCGGTGAGTTGAAGCGCTATGCCAATGAACGCGGTGTCCACATCATGGGTGACCTGCCCATCTTCGTGGCCCATGACAGCGCCGACTGCTGGGCTCGCCCGGATCTCTATGAACTGGACGACCAGTTCCAGACCACGGTGGTGGCCGGTGTGCCGCCCGATGCACTGTCCGCGACCGGCCAGCGCTGGGGCAATCCGCTGTACCGGTGGGACAAGATGGCCCATGAGCACTTCGCGTGGTGGGCCGCCCGGGTGCAGCGGGCGCTGGTGAATGCGGATGTCTTCCGGATCGACCACTTCCGCGGCTTTGCCGCCTATTACGAGATTCCAGGCAGCAGCCCGGACGCCACGCAGGGCCGCTGGATGACCGGCCCGGGCAAGGCCTTGTTCGATGCAATCGCCAAGCAACTGGGTGAACTGCCGGTGGTGGCGGAAGACCTGGGTTTCATCACGCCGGATGTGCACGAACTGCGCGACGCGCTGGGCTATCCCGGCATGAAGATTCTGCAGTTCGGGTTCGGCGGTGACGGCTCGCATGAGTTCCTGCCGCAGAACTGGCCGCGCGCCGCCGTGGCCTACACCGGCACGCACGACAACGACACCGTGCGCGGCTGGTGGAACCAGGCCAGCGCGCGCGAGCGTGCTTTTGCGGGCACTTACCTGGCCTGCGGTGACCATGACATCCACTGGGCCATGATCCGGGCCTGTGCCAATTCGGTGGCCAATCTGGCGGTGTATCCGATGCAGGATGTGCTGGGGCTGGGCAGCGACCATCGCATGAACGTGCCGGGCATTCTCGGCGGCAACTGGGGCTGGCGCTTCACCTGGGACATGGTGGGCAGGGAGCCTGGCCGTGTGCTGGGCCTGATCAGCGCCGCCGCCGGACGGGCACCGATCGCGCTGGCGCACCTGCCGGCCTGAGCGTCCAAGGGCCCAAGAGCCCAAGAGCTGCCAGGGTCATCAAGCCCGCCCGCATGGCCGGCGCGACCATGCGGGCATTCCCTTGGATGAAAGATTCCGACAACGTTGTCAGAATCAACTCTGGCGTTCAGCGCCGGAGACAAAACACCATGGGCACCGCAGAGTTGTTCCTGATCGCGCTGGCGGTCACTTTGGCCGTTCCCTATCTCATCTGGCGGCTTGGTGGCACGGATGCATGGGCGCCGCTGGTGGTGGTGCAGATCCTCACCGGGGTGCTGCTGGGCCCGGGCCTGCTGGGCGGGGCCTTCCCCGAGCTGTTTCATGCGCTGTTCAAGCCGGACGTCGTACTGGCGCTCAACGGGGTGTCCTGGTGGGCGGTGATGCTGTTTGTGTGGCTGGCCGGCATGGAGCTGGACTTGCGCAAGGCCTGGCTGCATCGGGTGGAAAGCGGCATCACGGCCGGTCTGGCGCTGAGCCTGCCGATGGCCTTTGGCTGCGTGGCCGCCGCACTGCTGCTGACCATGGGGCAGGCGTGGATGGGTGGAGCCGCCCGGCCGTGGCAATTCGTGGTGGGCGTGGGCATGGCGTGCGCGGTGACGGCGTTGCCCATCCTGATCCTGCTGATGGAAAAGCTGGACATTCTTCGCCAGCCGATGGGGCAGCGCATCCTGCGTTATGCGAGCCTGGACGACGTGGCGATCTGGACGGTGCTGGCCGTGATCCTGATGGACTGGGAACGGGTGGGCCGGCAGATGCTGTTTCTGGTGGCGTTTGCTGCTGCCACCTGGCTGATCAGACGCTTGATGGCGGCGCTGAATCAGGCGGACCGCTGGGTCGCAGGGCTGGTGTGGCTGACCCTGGTGGCGTTGGGGGCGGACTGGTGTGGCCTGCACTACATGGTGGGAGCCTTCCTCGCCGGTGTGGTGATGGAAGCGGACTGGTTCCATGAGCAGCAGCGTGATGCGCTGCGCAACCATGTGCTGATGGTCCTGATGCCGGTGTATTTCCTGAGCACCGGCCTGCGCACCCGCTGGGGCGTGGACGGCGGCATGGTGTTTGCGGCGGCAGGTCTGCTGCTGGCAGCTTCTGTCTCTGGCAAGTTGCTGGGGGTGCATCTGGCAGGGCGGCTGCTGCGCTGGGGGCCTGGGGAAGCCGGCATCATTGGCTGGCTGCTGCAGACCAAGGCGCTGATCATGATCGTGTTCGCCAACGTGCTGCTGGACAAACAGATCATTTCTGGAGAGACCTTCACCGCCTTGCTGCTGATGGCGGTCGGTTCAACGCTGCTGACCATGCCGATGGTCGCGCCGCGACTGGCACGCATCAAGGCGCTGATTCTCCGCGCCCACCAGGGGGGTGGAACCCTTGGCCAGCGCTGACAGCACTAGGGAGCGCGGCGTTGTGCCGCGATCTCACAGTGCGAGCCGCTCATGCATTTACACCTCTGCTCCGCCGTGTTCGTTGTTCCGCGCGGCGCCGATCTGTATGTTGAACCTGCCGGGCATCGCCTGGCGCCTAGCGAGCAGATCTTCGAGCCGGACATCGACCGAAGCCGGGACGACCGACCGTCCCGCAGCGGCACCCCGCAGACCGCGCCCCGCGCCCCACATCTGCAAGACCCTCCACCTCCGTATGCCGACGCCTTCCACGGCCACGCCGGTGGGGACCTGGCCGGAGTGCGCCGGGCGGACCCCTGGCTGCACGGGGAGGCGTGGCCGGCACCCCTCTATGCGGCTGCCGTGGTCGACCGGGAATGGTCGCGCCTGGACACGGACCAGGCGCATCGGCCTGTGGATCCCGTCCCTTTGCTGAAGTATCTCGAAGCCTTTGGGGAACTGCTTCAGGCTTCGGAAGGGCTCCAGGACCTGGCCGGCCGTAGCGAACAACTGCTTCACCCGAAGGTGGTCAGCGCCGTGGCCGCGCTGAGTGAGCCCGCTTGGGCACGCGGCGGCACCGCTTCCACGCAGGGCTCCGAGGGCCTGCGCCTGCGCGACGACCTCCTCATTCACTACTGCGAGGTGGTGGCTGAATTGGTGAAGCGTCACCACCTGGAGGGCGATAGGGTGTTTGATCGCCTGAGCAGTTGTGAAGACGGGTGCCCCTTGCTGCTTCGGTGGGCGGAACTGGCGCGTTCTGACGAGCGTGCTGGGGTGGCCCTCGGCACGCTCATGGAGGGGCTGGTTGCATCCAGTCGGCAGCGCGACCCGCAAAAGTACTATCGAGGCAAGCTGCGGGAGCTGGAATTCACCGAGCCGGGAACGACCGACAAATACCGCAGCTTCTGGTGCCGGCTGATCCGGGACGGAAACCTCACCTATGACCATCTCGGCACGGCCCAGGTGATTTACCGAGCGGCCCTTCAGGATCTCTGGCCCTCGCCGTTCAAGGTGTTCCGCACCCAATCGCCTGCCCGTGCCAGCAAGTACATCAATGCTGCCAGTGCGTCCAAGGGATATTGGAGTCAGCAGCCCGAACGCATTCGGCCGGCCGGGCTGCCCTTGGGGATCGCCGGAAAACAGTTGGCGACGGCGGCCAGCGTCCTGTTGGCCCCAACCCTGGGGACGGGCATGCCGTCGGACACGTTGGCCGCATTGCAATCCCGGGCACCCGTGCGAGGGACGTAGGGGCTGGGCTAGCCGACTAGCGGACTCACGAGCGAATGGATGAATGGATGAATGGGCGAATGGACTAACGCGCCATGGCCCCCGCATGCGCCATGGCCGCCGCATTGCTCACGGCCGTCATCAGCACCGCGGCCGTAGCAGCCCAGGGCAAGCCCACCCGGGCCTCCGCCAGCAGGTGGCTGGGTGCGGGCGGGCTGTCCTGCAGGGGACGGATGCTGAGGTGTTCGTCCGCGCGAGCCAGCGCCAGGTCGTCCTCCGACATGCCGACGAACACCTGCGCAAAGGCCTGGCTGATGGCGTCCAGCGCCGCTTCGGTGGCGCGCCGCCAGCGCTTGACCGCTGCGCAGTCGGCCCGCGAGGCCGAAGCCGGGATGACCCAGCGTGCATCACCGCCGGTGATGGCCAGGCAGGTGGTGAACGCGTCGACCACGCCCTGAGGGCCGCCCAGACGGGCGTCCAGCACCTGGGTGGCGATGGTGCGGGCGAGATCCCGCTCGTGATAGGGAACGGGCACCCGGTCCAAGATGACTTCATATCTCCGCATGACTTTCCTTCCTGCTTGCGTACGAGTCGGAAGAATACTGGATGGGCATCCAGTATTTCAATCACCATTCGTCGGGTGCTGCCATCGTCTGTCAGCAGCAAGAAGCCAGAAGGGTCACCCGGATGGCAGAGCAGCCCACCGGCCCATTGGAGGCGTGGACAGGCCGCTAGCCTGGGCCTGGGCCACCGGCGCGACGCCGGGGAACATCGGGCCATGATGTCCTCCCGGTCCACCCGCTCTGCATCCCGAATGGCCCGTGCTACGGTCGCTCGTATCCCATGCCGCCTGGCACCCTGCGTGGCGCCCAGCCAGTCGACCGCCGTGCTGTCCCTGCCAGACAGCTCCCCCGGCCGCCCCCTGTGGTGCAGCCCCCTCTGGTGCTGCCCCTCCACGGCGGCCTGGCTTGCAGCCCTGGCTGCAGCGGCGGTCAGTGCGGGCACACCCTCCGTCTACGCCGCCGACACGACCACCCTGTATGGGCGCCTGAACGTGGGTGTGGAATCGGTCAGCGGTGGCGGGCAGGGGAGCCAGGCCCGGCTGAGCAACTACCGATCGGTGATTGGGTTCAAAGGCGACGAGACCCTCGGCGATGACCTGCAACTGGTGTGGCAGATCGAAGGCTCCGTGCTGGTGGATACCGGCGGTGGCACCAGCCTGGCCAACCGGGACACCCGGATCGGTCTGGCGGGTCCGTGGGGCACCGCCTTCGCTGGCGTGTGGACGCTGCCCTACAACGCCGCCAGCGCCAGCTTTGACCCGTTCTATCCCACCACGGCCGGCTATATGGCGCTGATCGGGAATGGCTCTGCGTCCATCGTCAACAACATCAGCGACACCCGTTCTTTCGACCGCCGCCAGCAGAACGTGGTGCAGTACTGGACCCCTGTGTGGCAGGGGTGGTCCGGCAAGCTGGCCTATTCCCCGGGCGAGGACACATCCCCGGTGACCGGTGCCCGGCCGTCGCTGGGGTCGGGGTCGGTCACCTATGCGGATGGGGGCTTTACCGTCGTGCTGGCCCATGAATTTCACCGCCACTACCAGACGGCCACCAGTACCGACCGGGGCTGGAAGCTGGGCGCCAGCGGGGCCTGGGGCCGCACGCGCATCGCCGCCCTGTGGGAGCGGCTGGACTATGGCACCGTCACCGGCCGTCTGCGCAGAGATGCTGCCTACGTGTCGGTGGTACACAAGGTCGATGCCTTCAGCCTGATGGGCGGGTTGACCGTTGCCGGCCGTGGCAAGGGGCCATCACTGGCGCGCATCGGCCACCTCAGCAGTGGCGACGACACTGGTGCGGCCCAGCTCACCGTGGGTGCGGACTATGCGATGTCCCGCCGCACTTCGGTGTTTGCGCTGGCCAGCCGCATTCGGAATGACCACGCCGCCGACTACGACTTCGCCATCAACAGCCCCGGCGCAACGCCCGGATCGCATCCCACGCTGCTGTCGGTGGGCATGCGCCACAGCTTCTGATCAGCCGTGGGGCGGGCCTGGATCGAAGTTTTCGTCCAGGCTGAAGTCGCCGTCCTGCAGGGCGGCCAGCGTGGAGCGCGCCTTGTCCAGGTAGCGCTCCGGCACGCGGATGCAGGCACCGCCCACCGCGAGGGACAAGAGCGAATGGGCCTGGACCATATGCGTGTCACCGGTCTCGGCCGGGATGCCGGCGGCCGTGAGGCAGCCGCAGAGCATGTGGGCTTCGGTGGGGGTCAGGTGTCGCGCAGCAATGACGAGATCACCGTCGTTGTCGTCCCGGTGTAGCGGCATGGCGTCCTCCGAAGTCAGCATCCAATGCTGCGAGTGTAGAGGCGCGCGCCGGGCTCAGGACACCTCCAGAAGGAGGGCGGTTGTTCCGGGGACCTCCAGCTCCTTGTGCAGTGTGAAGCGCCGCCCGGTCAGCACCTCCTGCGCAGCATCCCCGGGCCGGACCATGTCATGGAAGCGGCTCAAGGCCAGCCGCTGCGGTTCGGCGCGTTTGTTCATGACCAGCATCAGCCGCCGCTGCAGCCCGGTGGTGTCCCCCGGCGCGTGGCGGAACAGCACATGGCAGCCGTCCAGCGGAGCGTATTGCATCAGCCCGCCCTCATGCACCAGCCGCTCCTGCTTGCGCCACTGCAGCAGCTGTCTCAGGAAGGACTGCGCTTCGCGCTGAGGGCCGGACAGCCCCTGGCCCGTCACCGCGTTCACCGTGTCACCGGGCCAGCCGCCGGGAAAGTCCGCACGCACCGCCCCATCATCCCGGTGACGGGGGCTGGTCAGCAGCACCTCGGTGCCATAGAGAAACTGTGGAATCCGGCGGATGAAGGCCAGCCAGGTCCAGGCCATGCGGGTCAGCGCCAGGTCTTCATGCAGCAGGCTGAACAGTCGCGGCGTGTCATGGTTGCCTTCAAACAGCACCAGTTGGTCGGGCCGAGGGTAGACGAAGTCATGCGCCAGGGTTTCATACAGGCGCATCAGGCCGCCATCGTGCGTGTCCGTCTCGGTAAGCCCCGCCAGCAGCGCACCATACAGCGGGAAGTCCATCAGGCTGGGCAGGGACGATACATATCCATCCGGGTTGCGTCTGCCCGCCTGCCAGTAGGCCACCACCGCCGGATGCGGGCTCCACTCCTCACCCACGATGTTGAGCTGTGGATATTCCTCCCGCAGGCGCGCCGACCACGCGGTCAGGAAGTCGCGGTCGGAATAACTGTAGGTGTCGGTCCGGATGCCGGCCAGGCCGGTGTCCTCGATCCACCACAAGGTCATTTGCGTCAGATAGGTGGCGAGCAGCGGCTGGCGCTGGTTGAGGTCGGGCATGGTCCGCGTGAACCAGCCGTCGGAAAAACGCTGGCGGTCGCTGGGCGCGGCATAGGGGTCCTGCAGGGACATACGCGCGTGATGGGTTTCCGTGTACTCGCTCCATTGGTGGATCCAGTCCTGCGTGGGCAGGTCCTTCATCCACCAGTGATCGATGCCGATGTGGTTGAGCACGATGTCCTGGATCCATCCCAGGCCCAGGGCGGCTGCGTCCTTCACCAGTTGGCGGAAGTCCTCATGGGTGCCGAAGCGTGGGTCGATGCGGTAGAAGTCGGTGGCTGCATAACCGTGATAGCTGTAGCGCGGGCTGTTGTTCTCCACGAGCGGGGTGGGCCACACCATGGTGAAGCCCATGCCGGCGATGTAGGGCAGGTGCTGCCGCAGGCCGGCGAGGTCACCCCCATGGCGGCCGTCGGGATCGTGTCGACGCACGCCTTCGGTCATGCCGGGGACGGCGTCATGGGTGGGGTCGCCCTTGGAGAAGCGATCCGGCACCACCAGGTAGATCGCATCGGCGGGGCCGAAGCCTTTGCGATCTCGCGAACCGGGTTGGCGGGCTCGCAGCGCATACCGGTGGGTGAGCACCACACGCTCGCCCTGCCGGAGCTCCAGCGTCAGCTCGGTGGCGGGGGCGTCGGTGTCGATCTCCAGATCGAGAAACAGATAGTGGGGGCTGTCGCCGACCTGGGATTGCACCAGCCTCACGCCCGGTGCCGGGGCCAGCGTGGCTTGCAGGGCCGCCATCCCGCGCCCGTGCAGCAGCAGTTGGAGCGTCGGGCGCGCCATGCCCACCCACCAGTGGGGCGGCTCCACGCGCTCCAGTGTGAACGGGCCCCAGGCCTCGGTCGGGCTGTCGGGATGCGGGCCATTGGCGTGGGGAGTGGCGGGCGGGGAGTTCGTCATGGCGGAAGAGGCCCGAGCGGCCTAGAGATCGGGCGTCCAGGCCGTGGTGAGCGCGGTGAGCAGAAAAGGGCGACGTTGCATGGCTGCGTTCAGCGCAGTCGATAGACCTGGACGGACTGCGGCGGCAGTGTCAGCACGAGGCCGGTCGGGTTTGGCGCCCCCTGGTCCCGCGTCATGCGGGTGGCGGAGAGGGCGGTCTGTCCGTTGGCGGGATAGAGCTGCCGCAGCGACATCGAGGCCTCCAGCGTCATGGGCAGCGAGGCTTCGGTGGGCCCGTAGTTGATGGCGACCAGCGTGCGTTGGCCCTGCCATTCGCGCTGGAAGGCCACCACATGCCCCTGCGCCATCGGCGCTTCATAACTGCCGCGCGCCAGTGAGGGCTGCTCATTGCGCAACGCCAGCATCGCCTGATAGAACTGCAGCAGCGAGGCGGGATCGGCCTGCTGCGCCTCGGCATTGTGGGAGGCGACGTTGGGCGACAGTGGCCGGAAGGGCTGCCCGGTGGTGAAACCGCCCTCGGCGGTCCAGCTCATCGGCGCGCGCAGCGGCTGATCGCCCGGCAACTGCATCACACCGGCCTGGCCGATTTCTTCACCGTAGTAGATGAACGGGGTGCCGGGAAGCAGCAGATAGGTCGCCGCTGCCAGCCGATAACGGCGCTCATCCCCGGCGAACTGATCCCAGGCACGTGGCCCGGCGAAGAGGTCATGGTTGCTGAGCATCGTGGCCATCGACAGCGGCGCCTGGGTGAACCAATGGGCGACCTTGACTGCTGCGTCCACGGAGGCTTGGCCGTCGGCCTTCGCCGCTTCCACAATGGCCCGCTCCAATCCGAAGGCAAACGCACTGCCGCAGATATCGGGCTGTGCGTAGACCTGGGGTTCAGCAGTGGCCTCGCACACCACATGGCGGTGGGGGTAGACCTTGATCAGCCGGGTGAAAGCGCCGGTCAGGGCGCGGCTTTGCGGCTGGTCATTCCAGTCTCTTGCGTTGTTCTCGATCAGGTGCGGCACGGCATCCAGGCGGTAGCCGTCCAGCCCGCGGTGGAGCCAGAAGCGCAGGCTGTCCTCGTGGTAGCGGACCACCGCCGGATTGCGCATGTTGAAGTCGGGCATGTCCTTGCCGAAGGTGGCGAAGTAGCGGGGGGAAGCCGACGCGCGACCCGCGCTGCCGACCTTGTTGTTGGAAGCCCCCTTGGAAGCCGATGGCCGGCTGGTCATGGGCGGCAGGTGCCATGGCGTCTGGTCGAAGATGGACCAGGCCTGCAGGTCCGACAGCGGCGCGCTGGACCACACGAACCAGTCCCGCCATGGGCTGCGCGGATCGGACTGCGCAGCCAGAAACAAGGGATGCTGGCTGGCGCTGTGGTTGAGGATGTAGTCCATCACCACACCGATGCCACGGCGGTGGGCCTCGCGAATCAGGAGGTCAAAGTCTTCCAGCGTGCCGTAGTCGGGTTCGATGCGGCGGTAGTCCAGCGTGGCGTAGCCATGGTCGTGATCTGCGCTGGCCTGGATCGGCATCAGCCAGAGGCCCTTGATGCCCAGGGCCTGGAGATAGTCGAGTCGGCTGATGAGCCCGCGCAGGTCGCCGATGCCGTCGCCATTGCTGTCCTGATAAGCGCGGACAAAGATTTCCATGAAGGCGCCGTGCTCCCAGCCCTCGGGCAGGGCGCTGGGGGAGGGCGCCTGGGGGACCGGGCTCAGGTCGACGGGGGGCGCCGGGGAGTCGGGGGGTGTACGGGAGGCAGGAGCAGAGCCAGAGGCAGAACCAGAGCCTGAGCCAGAGCCTGAGCCTGAGCCTGAGCCTGAGCCTGAGGCGGAGGCGGAGGCGGAGGATGTCTTGGATGCAGGAGATGCCTTAGACGCCGTAGATGCCGCAGATGCCGCAGATGCATCACGGGGCGCGTGGTCACGAGCGGCGTCTTCATCGCTGGAGCGTGACTGGGCGCTCCGAGCGAGGGTGTCCTTCGGGGGCACGTTCGTGGATGTCGTCGGCCGAGAACGTCCCGGGTCTGCCGAGGCGGCAACAGCGCTGGCGGTGGCGGCGCTGACCACCAGAACAGCCGCACAGAGGCGGGTGATGCTGGTGACACCGGTGATGCCGGTGATGCCGGTGCGCAGTGTGGCCGCGCGGAGTGCGATGACGCGAGCCAGTGCCTTGCGGTGGTGGAGCCGAGGCGGCTGGGGAGATGCCTGGGGTGAACCGCAGGTGGTCTGGCGGATGATCAAAGCGCTGTCTCCATGGTCGTTTTGTAGCAAAAGTACGGCATTTTCGGTCCCGTGAAACTCGAAGCTCATCAACGCACGAACACGTTTGAAGCTTATTTTTCCCAGCAGCATAGGGTGATTGGTCGTTCCTGAAAACCCGGTGTATGTCTTGGATGTAGTTTTGCTACCATTTCTTTGGCGCTGCGCCAGTGGGCGGTGTCGGCCTCGAGCCTCCTTCAGCCCTGCAGCCCGCTCGGCGCCTCAGCCCCTACAGAACGAGATCAGGAGACTTCATGTTCGCGAGCACCCCGCCGCCGTCCCGCTATCGCCTCGTGGCGTTGCTTGTGCTCAGCCTGTGTCTCTCCACACTTGTTGCCCCCTCGTTGGGAGCCAAGACGCCAGCGTCCGGTACGGCAGCGGCCACCGCAGCTACCGTTGCAATGACGCGCGGCCCAACGCAAGAAGACCTGGCGTCTTGCGACGGACCGTTTGCGACGATCCTCAGGCCCATCTCACCCACGCTACGTCTCGGTGGTAACGCGATTGCCAACATGGCGGCCACCGCGAGCACTCCTACTCCTACTCCTACTCCTACTCCTACTCCTACTCCTACTCCTGCCACTGCCACTGCCACTGCCACTGCCACTGTCACTGCCACTGCCACTGCCACTGTCACTGCCACTGCCACTGCCACTGCCACTGCCACTGCCACTGCCACTGCCACTGCCACTGCCACTGTCACTGCCCTCGCCGAGGCGGTGTGGCTGGATGACGTCCGTCTGCGCTGGCCTGGAGTCCAAGCCACGGCAGAGCAACGACTGCGTCTGCACCATTCGCTCGACGGGAGCCTTGCGCTGACGCGCGCTGGCCGACTGTCCGGCGCAGACACCGTCGTCCCCTTGGAACCGGCCACTGCGCCATTACCGCCCGATGTCGCACGCGCCACCGCCTACCTGGGCGCGGGGGCGGATCTGCAGTTGCCTTCGGCGTGGCCAAGCGATCGTCGCCAAGCCCTGCAGCAAGGGCAATTGCTGCTGACGCTGGAGGACACCCGCGGGCGTGTGCTTCAAGCCACCGCCCTGCAGCCCGCTCGCGCACTGGATGCGCTGTTTGCCGCCGCCGAGTCCGAACCGGACCTGGGCGTGTTGCTCCAGCCGGCCGACCGTGGTGCCTCTTTCAAGCTCTGGGCCCCCACCGCGCGCAGAGTGTCCGTGTGCCTCTACGCCGGCCCTGAAGCTGCCGCCACTCAACGCCAGCCCCTGCAGCCGGATCCGGCCACCGGCGTCTGGCGGGCCACCCTGCCGCAGGTCCATGCCGGTGACTATTACCGCTATCTCGTGGAAGTCTTTGTGCCCGGCACCGGCTGGGTGCGCAACCTGGTCACCGATCCGTACTCGGTCAGCCTCTCCGCCGATTCGCGGCGCAGCTATGTGGCAGACCTGTCCGACCCCGCCCTGGAGCCGCCCGGCTGGCGCACCCATTCAGCGCCGCCATCACCCCAGGCATCGACCGACATGGTCATCTACGAACTGCACGTGCGTGACTTCTCGCGGGACGACCCCTCAGTACCTGCTGCGGCCCGTGGCCGTTACATCGCCTTCACGCACGACGATTCCCACGGCATGCGGCATCTGCGCTCGCTGGCGGCAGCCGGGCTGACCGATATTCACCTGCTGCCCATCTTCGATCTCGCCACTGTCCCCGAGCGTGGCTGCGTAATGCCGGAGATTCCCCCTGCCGCACCGGACAGCGATCAACAGCAGGCCGCCGTCGCGGCGGTGGCCGGGAAGGACTGCTTCAACTGGGGCTACGACCCCTACCACTACAACGCGCCGGAGGGCAGCTTTGCCACTGATGCCAATGACGGCGCCGTGCGGATCCGCGAGCTTCGCGCCATGGTGATGGCGCTGCACCGTGCCGGTCTGCGCGTGGGCATGGACGTGGTCTACAACCACACTTCGGCCGCCGGTCAGCAGCCGCAGTCGGTGCTGGACCGCATCGTGCCGCTCTATTACCACCGCCTTGATGCCAAGGGCCGGGTGGAGCGCTCCACCTGCTGCGACAACACCGCGACCGAACACCGCATGATGGGTCGGCTGCTGATCGATTCGGTGGTGTTGTGGGCGCAGGCTTACGGGATGGGGTCGTTCCGATTCGACCTGATGGGACACCAGCCGCGTGAGGTGATGGAACGCCTGCAGACGCGGCTGCGCCAGACCCTGGGCCATGACGTGCCGCTGATCGGCGAAGGCTGGAATTTCGGAGAAGTGGCGCATGGCGCACGCTTTGTGCAGGCATCGCAGCTGTCGCTCAACGGGACGGGCATCGGCACCTTCAGCGATCGAGGTCGGGATGCCGTGCGCGGCGGCGCCGCTGGTGACAACGCCGCCACCGCCATCGCCCGGCCGGGCTTCGTGGTGCCCGCCATGGCAGGTGATGCCGCTCGGCGCGCGGAATGGTTGCGGCAGGCGGACCTGCTGCGGCTGGCCATGGCGGGGACGTTGCGCAGCTATGCCTTCCTGACCCTGGATGGACAGGTCCACACTGGCGATCAGATGGCGTATGGGGACCAGCCCGCCGGGTATGCCTCGGCGCCAGCAGAAACCGTCAACTACGTCGAGAACCACGACAACCAGACGCTCTTTGATGCGCTGGTCTTGAAGCTGCCGCGCGACACGCGTCCGGAAGACCGTGCGCGCACCCAGATCCTGGCCCTCGGCATCAACGCACTGAGCCAGGGCGTGGCCTACTTCCATGCCGGCGGCGAACTGTTGCGGTCCAAGTCCATGGACCGCAATAGCTACGACTCTGGCGACTGGTTCAATGGCTTGGACTGGCGGGGGCAGGACAACGGCTTCAGCCGCGGATTGCCGCCGCAGCCGGACAACGGTGGCGACTACCCGCTGTTGCGCCCGCTGCTGGCGGATCCCGCGCTAAAACCTTCGCCAGAGGTGATCGACTGGACCCGTCGCACCTTCCTGGACCTGCTGCGCATCCGCGCCAGTACGCCGCTGCTGCGGCTACGCACGGCGCAGGAGGTGCAACAGCGCCTGCGCTTCTACAACACCGGTCCGCAACAGCAGCCGGGCCTGATCGTCGGCCGCCTGGATGGGACAGGCCGAAGCGATGCGGGTTTTGATCGGTTGCTCTTCATCATCAACGCTGGAACACAACCCGCCACGGTGACGCTGGCCTCCGAAGCGGCGCTGGACTGGCGCCTGCATCCGGTGCAAGCCGCCGCCACAGCAGCGGACCGTTGGGTGGCGGAGCAGGCGCAGGTGGACCCGGCGGGCGGGAGGTTTTCGGTACCGGGGCGCAGTGTGGCGGTGTTTGTGGTGGAACGGCCGGACGTGCGCTGAGCGTGGTCCCTGCAGCATCCGTGCCCGGATCACCGCCGCCATGTGGCGCCTGCCACCGCCTGTCGTCTGGTGCGTGCATTGAGGCTTTGGCAGGGCTAGCATTGGCCTCACCAGCCCACCGCAGAGGCTGTGCCGGAGACGTTGATGGAAGCGTTGAACCGACGGCGCAGGGCCCACTGGCGAGCGGGGGCCGTCTTGTGCGCCATGGTTGCGACGTGTGTGCTGCCCGGCTGCGCCGTCAACCCGGTGCAGCAGCTTTCGCCGCCGGCCGCGCTGGTGCACGACGATCTGTTCCCGCCCAACCAGGAAGACCTCACGCCCGACCGCATCCTCGCGCCCAGCCCGGGCATGCGGGCCTTCATCCAGGCGCGCCTGACCCACGGCCTGCGCGGGCGTGAACCCCGTGATGTGCTGGTGGACGCTCTGGCCGCGCCCGGTGAGTTGAAACTGGAATACGACGCCGAGATGACACGTACGGCGTCGGAGGCGTTTGACGCCCGCATGGGCAATTGCCTGTCGCTCACGCTGATGACGGCTTCTTTTGCCCGCGAACTGGGGGTGCCGGTGATCTTCCGGCAGATCTACCAAGAGGAACAGTACAGCCGGGTGGGTGATCTGCAGGTGGTTTCCGGTCATGTGAACATCGGCCTCGGGCGACGCCCGACGGATTTCAAGGTGCTGGGCGATCAGGACGCGCTGCTGGTGGTGGACTTCCTGCCAGGGGCGCAGATCCGCCGCCAGCGTGCCATGGAACTGGATGAATCCACCGTGCTGGCGATGTACATGAACAACCGTGCCGCCGAATGGATGGCGTTGGGCATCCTGGACCGCGCCTACTGGTGGGCGCGTGCGGCGTGGTTGCAGTCACCACGGCTGACGGCGTCGCTGAACACGCTGGGCGTCATTTATCGGCGGCACGGTGACCTGCAGCCGGCCGAGCAGGCCTTCCGCGAAGTACTGCGCCGCGAGCCCGGCAATACGCAGGCGATGGGCAACCTGGCGCAATTGCTGCGCAATACCGACCGGGTGGCAGAAGCCTCGGTGTGGGAAGAAAAGCTGGCGCGGCTGGAGCCCTATCCGCCGTTCAAGTTGTTTGACCTGGGCTTGGCAGCGATGCGGTCGGGCAACTATGCCGAAGCGCGTCGCTTCTTCCTGAAGGAAATTGACCGTTCCTCGTATTACCACGAGTTCTATTTCTGGCTGGCACTGGCCAATGTGGGGCTGGGCCGCTGGAATGAGGTGCGCCAGTCGCTGGCGCGTGCGGAAGAACTGAGCACCACGGTGCGGCAGCGGCAGCTCTACACGGCCAAGTTGGAGAGTTTGAAGTCCCGCATGCATTGAGCGGGAAGGACGACGGGGGACGACGCTGAGGGCAGGGCCTGCGGCTGGTGAACCGTCGTTGAGTGGCTGGTGAGTGGCCGGTGAGTTGTTGGTGATTGGAGGATGGGCGATCGTTGATGCGAGTTGGGCTGAGACAAGATGCCGGTCGGCCGGCCTGCGTGCGAAACCCGGCGTGGCTTTAATTCAGCGGCGCCAGACCATGGCGTGCGCGCGCCCGGTTGCAGGCCTCATCGCCCAGGCCCAGCGGCGCCCGCATGCCGAATTCCCGGCAGGGGGAGGGGCGCCACTCATAGATGCCGCAACCGGCCCGTTCACCCACTTTGCCTTGCAGTGCTGCGCAGCGGGGCGCTGCGTGGTCGGTGCCGCGCATGCGGCAGAGGTCGTTGGTGAGGTCCACCGTCAGGCCGTCCGGCACCGAGCCGCCCTCGCTGAGCAGTTCCTGCCGGGAGAAATCGACCCGGAAGCTCGCGCAACAGGCGCCACAGTGGGTGCAGGGGTTGTTGGTGGTGGTGAAGGACATGCCGGCAGTGTAGGGGCGAGCTGGGGCGGTGTGCCCGACTGTGATTGGCATGGTGGGTTCTGCGGTCGATCGACAGCTTGTCCTGGCCGTGGGGGGGCAGGGCGGCGCCGCCAGCGTTGATCCAGCGACGCCGAGGCCAATGGAGGATCCGTGACGTGGCGATGGAGATACGGCGCGACGCCTGACCCATGCGCTCGCGACGCGCTTCAGCGCCGGGTGAACACCACCGTGCCCAGGTTGACCACGAGCACAAGACCGCTGCTGTTCACATAGCTTCGCGTGCCAGCGGCGAGGATCGTGTTGTCCACCCGATAGACGCCGTTCCAGGTTTCCCGAAAGATGTAGGGCCAGCCGGCGGGGCGCTGCTTGCCTTCGAAACTGATCGAGAAGGGCGCCACGCCGCTTTGTCCAGCGCTGTTGTTGACCCAACCAAAATGCCCCACGGTGCCCGTCTCGACGTAGGTGCCGATGGGTGAGACGTAGGACGTGTAGGTCCCAACGATGGAGCCGTCCGATGAATTTGCGGTCGTGATGTTGACTGAGTAGTACCCGTCAGACGACGTGTACGTGCCCTCGATCACCAACGCAGACGCCGCGTGGCCGAGGGATAGGAAGAATAAGAAAATCAGTCCTTTGAGGAAGTTCATGTCTGCTCCTGATTGAAGGTGCTGAAAGGGCCAGGAGGTGTCCTGGCGCCCTGCTTCTTTCGTGACATCGCGTTAAGTGCGACCACGGAAGCCATGTTGGGCAGCGGGAAGGGAAAGGACCATTACCGACGATTACCGACGATTACCGACGATTACCGACGATTACCGACGATTACGGCGATGCGGCGATGCGGCGATGCGCTGACTTGGTCACGTGCAGGCGTTCACAGCGTCCATTCGTTCCCAGGCTGGGCATCCTGCGCGAGGTCTTCTCTGGTGTGTTCACACCGCCACAGGGTGGGTCGCTGCCTCCGGCAGTGGCGGCTCCCTCACCACCGTGACCGTGCAGGTGCATTGCGTCACCACCTGCGTGGAGACACTGCCCAAATAACGTCGCAGTGCCGAGCTGCCGCGTGCGCCCATCACCACATGATCCACCCCGGTCCTCGCCGCGAATTCAATCAGCGCATCGGCGGCATCCGGCGCCTCCAGCACATGGAAGGTCAATCGCCCATCCTCCAGCGCCAGCCCGTGGGTCATCGGATGGGCCCAGTTCTTCAAGGCAATCAACTGCTGCACATGATGGCTGCGCCCCTGCGCATCGGTGAGTTCGTCCATGCCGATGCGTGCCGTCTTCATCACACCGACGCAGGCCAGGCGGGCGCCGGGTTCGGTTTCCAGCAGCCGCTGCACCACATCTCGCAAGGCCTCCAGCAGGCCGGCGCTGGCGCCCTGCACATCCACCGCCGCCATGATCACCGGGCTGCGCGACACCTGCGCCCCCACCGATGAGGGCGCCTGCGGTTCGGCCCCCAGGGCCAGGAACCACCGCTTGAAGCGCCGCACCAGCCCGCTGCGCTGCACCCGATGGGCACGTGCGGTCAGCGTCACGGCATCCGGCCGCTGCAGATCCAGCGCCAGTTGCGTGGCGCTCTGGTAACGCCGCTCCGCGCGTACCTCCAGGCAGTGCAACACCACCTCCTGGAACCACGACGGCAACTCCGGGCGGATGGCCCGCGGCGGAATCGGTTCCACATAGAGCCGACGACGCAACTGCCTCACCGAGTTCGGCTGCCCGAACGGACGCTCCCCGGTGGCCAGGTGATAGAGCATCACGCCCAACGCAAACAGGTCGCTGCGCGGGTCGTTGCGCACAAACTGCACCTGCTCCGGCGACATGTACGGGCCCGTCCCCATCGGCAGCGAGAACTCCTCTTCCAGCAGGTCGGGCAGGAAGTCGTGGCGGGAGAGCCCGAAGTCCACCAGCACCACCGAGCCGTCCGCGCGGCGCAGGATGTTGCTGGGTTTGATGTCCAGATGCACCAGATGCTGGTGATGCAGGTCGGTCAGCGCATGGGCCACCTGGATGCCGATTTCCACCACGTCCACCAGGGGCAGTGGGGCACGGTCCAGCAGGGGTCGCAGGCTGTCCGCCTGGATGTGCTCCATCACGATGTAGGCCTGGCGCCGCCAATCCCCCCGGGCCACAAACCGCGGCACATGCGGGCCCTTGAGGGCTGGCAGGATCATCTGCTCCACCTCGAAGCCGACGATGCTGGCCGGATCTTCTCCGCCCTTGATGCGCGGCACCTTCATGATCAGCGGGAAGTCCTCCCCCGGCTGCGGGGTCTCCCGCCGCACCTTCCACAGGTTGGCCATGCCGCCCTGGTGCAATCGCTCTTCCAGCACAAAGCCGTCCAGCACCTGGCCGGGCTGCAGCGGATAGGGAATCGGGGAGGGCGTTTCGGTCATCGAGGAGGGTGCAACCTGAACGGACACGCCGCGAGCTTATCGCCCCAGCTGCAGGCGGTGCGCCAATCGCTCAGCCAGGGCCGGCGGCAGGCCCTTCGCGGCGCGGATGGCCGCCATCGCAGCCTCCACGTCGTACGGTACCCGTTGGAAGCTCAGATCGCCGCTGTTGTGGTCGAACAAGGCATAACAGGCGGCAGGATTGCCATCACGCGGCTGACCGCAGGCGCCGGGAATGATCAGCCACTGGCGATTGGGCAGCAGCGGAATCGCCATGCCGGGCTGCGGCCGGAAGTCGCCCGCCTTGCCGGTACCCGACAGGTGGTAGAGCATGGGCTCGTGCATGTGGCCGCAGAAGGTGTAGCGGCAGTCGGTGGCATGCAGGCTGCGCATCGCCTCAAGGCGGCCCTGGACATACGCAAAACCGGCGGGGTCGAAGGCATTGGCGTGGACAAACAGGCAGTCGTCGTTCACCTGATGCAGCGGCAGTTCACCCAGAAAGCGCAATTGGTCCGGCGTCAGCTGGTTGCGAGTCCATTCAATGGCCGCCCGGGCGTCTTCATGCATGGTCGGGCTGGGGCCGCGCGCCACCGCCAGATCATGATTGCCCGCCACCACAATGGCCCCCCCAGCCTGCAGCGACCGGACCTGATCCACGACCCAGGCGGGGTCGCTTCCATAACCGACATAGTCGCCCAGCAGTGCAAAACGGTCGGCACCTTGCTCCCGCGCATGGGCCAACACCGCAGAAAGCGCTTCGCGATTGGCGTGGAGGTCTGAAATCAGAGCAGTCTTCATTGGAGGCCAAGCATGCCACGGATGGCTGACGATGGGCTGAGTCTGGCAAGCCTTGTGCCCTCGGTACAAAACCGCCCCGCGCTTGAAGGCTGACGGTGGCACGATCAGTTTGCTACTCTAGCTCTTCAGACGGAACGCTCGTGGCTGGATTCATCGGCCCAGGCAGTTCCGCAGCCAGGGAGAAGACAAGAAATGAACCATCCGGACTTCGGGTTCTCCGGTCGCCCCGGGCCTTGCCTTGGTCGATCCCACGCGGCGCGTCGGCGTACCTTGACCGCTCTGGCAAGCTGGTTCTTGCTGGCAGGCGCAGGGCCTGCGCGCGCCAACTGCTCCCGCATCATCCGGGTGCCGATCTCACCGGTGGGGTTGGGGGTGGTCACCTCCGGCGGCGCTGTTGGCGGGGTCTATCCGGAATTGCTGCGTCGCATCGAAGCCGACACCGGGTGCCGGTTCGATTTCACCGTGGTGCCGAGGGCGCGCCAGGAGGCGATGTTCGGCAGCGGCCATGCGGATTTGCTGGTGCCTGCCCAGCGCACGCCGAAACGGGATACCCGTGGCGAATTCGTGGCCATGGCCAAAACCCGCGCGGTGCTGATTTCACTGATGTCCGACCGCGCGCCGGTCAGCTCCATGCAGGAACTGGCGGAACGGCGTGAACTCCGTGTGGCCCTGGTGCGGGGGTTCGATTATGGGGAGGGTTACCAGCAACTGCTCGGGATCCTGCGGGATCAGCGGCGGCTCATCATGGAGGCCGACCCTGGCGCCGTGGCGCGGGCCCTGGAGCGAGGGCTGGCCGATGTGACCGTGATGACCCCCTGGATCTTTGTTGGCACGCTGCTGCAGGACAGCCGCAGCCGCGGCATGCTGGAGCGCTTGCGTTATGAGCCGCTGAGTGAACTGGGGTGGGGGGATAGCGGTGTGTATCTGTCCCGCCAGATGTCGGCGGCCGACCGCGAGTTCCTGACGGAGGTGTTGGACCGGGCATCCAAAAGCGGCCTGTTCTGGAAAGTGCTGCAGCGCCACTACCCGCCGGGCAGTTATGAGGAGGGGATGAAACCGCTGGCATCCACGGCCATCCCGCCAACGAGTGGGGGCAAGTGATCCAGCCGCTATACGGTCACGGTCCGGCCGCGATCCGGCCCCAATCTCATGTCAGGAGGCGACACACCCGGTGGTGGGAGCGAATCCCACCACCGGGATGCTGAGACCGGAGCCCGCAGTGGGCCCCAGCCTCAGCGGCCGATCCGGCCCAGCAGCAAATACTCCATCAGCGCTTTCTGGACATGCATGCGGTTCTCCGCTTCATCCCAGACGACGGATTGTGGTCCGTCGATCACTTCCGCAGTGACCTCCTCGCCGCGATGTGCCGGCAGGCAGTGCATGAAGAGCGCATCAGGCTTGGCCTGGGCCATCATCTCGGTGTCCACGCGCCAGTCGGCAAAGGCGGTGCGGCGGGTTTCGTTTTCCGCCTCATAGCCCATGCTCGTCCAGACATCAGTGGTCACCAGGTCCGCCCCGGCGCAAGCTTCCATCGGGTCCTTGAAGACCTTGTAGCAGCTGCGGTTCTGGATGCCGGCCACGGCCGGGTCAATCTCATAACCGCTGGGCGTGCTCACATGGACAGTGAACCCCAGGATTTCCGCCGCCTGCAGCCAGGTGTTGGCCATGTTGTTGCCGTCGCCCACCCAGGCCACCACACGGCCCTTGAGGCAGTCCATGTCGATGGCCCCGCGTCGGTCCATGCCGCGCTGTTCAATGAAGGTGAACAGATCGGCCAGGATCTGGCAGGGGTGGTATTCGTTGGTGAGGCCGTTGATGACCGGCACCCGCGAATGGGCAGCAAAACGCTCGATCTTGGTCTGCTCGAAGGTACGGATCATGACCACGTCGACCATCCGGCTGATCACTCGGGCGCTGTCCTCGATCGGTTCGGCGCGGCCCAACTGGCTGTCCCCGGTGGTGAGGTGCACCACCGAGCCGCCCATCTGGTACATGCCGGCCTCAAAGCTCACCCGCGTGCGGGTGCTGGCCTTCTCGAAGATCATCGCCAGCGTGCGGTCCGCCAGCGGCTGGTACTTCTCGTAGTTCTTGAAACGTCGCTTGATGATGGACGCCCGGTCAAACAGATAGGCGTACTCTTCAGCGCGCAGGTCCTTGAACTGCAGGTAGTGACGCATCAGGCTGTCTCCCGGCTTCATGATGCGGGCGCTGACAGAAAGCGCTTGATCAACGGCACCAGGCGGGCGGCGATCTCTGCCGCGTCGGCGCTGGTGATGATCAAGGCCGGCAGCAGGCGCACCACCGAGTCCGCCGTCACGCTGATCAGCAACTGGGCCTCTTCGGCCGCCTGGGCGATCAGGGCACCGCAGGGGCGGTCCAGCTGGATGCCGATCATCAAGCCATAACCGCGCACCTCCACGAAGCCAGGGACACCGGCCAGGCCGGCTTCCAGGGCCGCCTTCAGTTCAGCGCCGATCCTGGTGGCGTTGTCCAGCAGCCCGTCCGCTTCCATGATGGTCAGCGTCTCGACCCCGGCACGCATCGCCAGCGGATTGCCGCCGAAGGTGGTGCCATGGTTGCCAGGACCCATCACCTTGGCCGCACGCGGACCGCAGACCACCGAGCCGATCGGCACGCCGGAGCCCAGGCCCTTGGCCAGCGGCATCACGTCCGGCTGGATGCCGGCCCATTGATGCGCAAACCACTTGCCGGTACGGCCGATGCCGCACTGCACCTCGTCCAGCATCAGCAGCAGGTCGTGCTGGTCGCACAGGCGGCGCAGGTCCTTCAGGAACTGCATGTGGGCGGGGTTGATGCCGCCTTCGCCCTGGATGGTTTCCAGGAAGATGGCGGTGACGTTGGGGTTCTGGGCGATGGCCTGTTCCAGTGCCGGCAGGTCGTTCAGCGGGACGCGCACGAACCCGGGCACCAGCGGGCCAAAGCCCGCCTGCACCTTGGGATTGCCAGTGGCCGACAGCGTCGCCAGCGAGCGGCCGTGGAAAGCCTTCTCGAAAACGATGATGGCCGGATTGGTGTTGCCCCGGTCATGGCCGAACTTGCGGGCGATCTTGATCGCGGCTTCGTTGGCTTCGAGGCCGGAGTTGCAGAAGAAGGCGTTGGTCAGGCCGGAGAGCTCGCACAGCTTGGCGGCGAGCTGCTCCTGCAGCGGGACGTGGTAATAGTTGCTGGTGTGAATCAGCTTGCCCACCTGGTCCCGCAGCGCCGCCACCAGCCGGGGGTGGTTGTGCCCCAGCGTGTTGACGGCGATCCCTGACAACGCATCCAGGTATCGTCGGCCGGCCGTATCCCACACTTGGCAGCCTTCGCCGTGCGACAGGGCGATGGGCAGGCGGCCGTAGGTTTGCATGACGTGGGGTTCGGTCGGGGCGGCGAACGTGGACTCCTGGGCGTTCATCAAGTCTCCAGAACAATGGTGATGGGACAGTGGAAGGAATTGCAGCGGGACCAGCCCGGCAGTGCAATAAAAAAGCTCCTCGAAAGGAGCGATTGATTCTACGGGTGGGCCCTGAAAAATGTTCCGGCTGCGTCGTATGTCGCACGGCATGTCGGCCCTCAGAGAGTCCCTGTGTGCTGCGACGCAACACATCCGAGGCACAATACTGTTTTTGCCCGGCGCCCTGCGGTGCGGGATAGGAATGATCGAGTGACGCATGACTGAGCAGCCCAAGCCGCGAGAAGTGTTCATCCAGGGAATCACGACGGATGGCCGCACCTTTCGACCGAGCGACTGGGCTGAGCGTCTGGCGGGGGCGATGTCGTGTTTTCGCCCTGGCGGCGTGAAGACAGGGCGCGATGCGCACATTGGCTATTCGCCCTACTGTGTGCCGCGGGTCATCAATGGCGTGAAGTGCGTCATCGTCAGCGAAGCGCTGAAGTCCGTCGAGCCGATGGCCTGGGACTTCGTCATGAACTTCGCCCGCGACAACAAACTCCAGGTGGTCGACGCCTGCTTGCTGCCCGACCCTCCCACGGCGGGCCCGACGCCGCGCTGATCCTCCCAGCCTCATCCCCCCGAGCCAGCGCAAGGTCCTGATCCCTTCGGGCCATCGCGCAAAGCGCCATTTGGCTCTAGCGTGCAGGGTTTCGTCCGAAAACCTGCCATGGCCGTGCTCCGCGCCGAAGCGGCGGCCCGCGCCGCACCGGCCCTCCCTGAACTGCATGAACTGCTCCGACTGGTGGAGCGGGGTGGCGCTCTTGTGCATTGCCGCGAACTGGTGCGTGTACAGGCGGGTGCCGTGGAGTTGCCGGTATTGGCCGTGACGCTGGGCAACCCGGACCCGTCAGTACCGGCGCTGGCGGTGATCGGCGGCGTCCACGGGCTGGAGCGCATCGGGGCGCAGGTGGCGCTGGCCTATCTGGGCAGTCTGGTGCGTCGGCTGCGCTGGGATGTCAGCCTGCATCAGCAACTGGAGTCGGTGCGTCTGGTATTCCTGCCATTGGTGAATCCCGGCGGCATTTTGATGGGGCGTCGCGCCAACCCGGCGGGGGTGGACCTGATGCGCAATGGCCCGCAGGATGCCGACCGCGCCGTGCCCTGGCTGGTGGGTGGGCACCGCCTGGGCACCGGGCTGCCCTGGTATCGCGGGCCGGCGGGTGCGCCCCTCCAGCCGGAAAGCGATGCGCTCTGCCGCCTGATGCGGGAGGAGCTGCTGGGGCGTCCATTTGCCCTCAGCATCGACTGCCATTCCGGCTTCGGCCTGCATGACCGCATCTGGTTCCCCTACGCCCGCAGCCGCCGCCCGATGCCGCATCTGGCGGAGGTACATGCCTTGTGCGAGGTGTTGGACCAGGGGCTTTCGCCTCATCCCTATGTGCTGGAGCCGCAAAGCCGCCACTACCTGGCCCACGGAGACCTCTGGGACCATCTGTATGACGAGGCGCTCACCCTGGATAGGGGGATCTTCCTCCCGATGACGCTCGAAATGGGGTCATGGTTATGGGTGAAGAAAAATCCGAGGCAGCTACTCTCCCGTTACGGAATGTTCAATCCGCTGATCGAACACAGACAGCAGCGGGTGCTGCGGAGACACATGGCCTGGATGGATTTCATGATGCGCGCCACACAGAGCGCGTCCCGGTGGCTGCCGGGACCGGAATCTCGCTGGGACCATGGGGAGCAGGCCCTGATTCGCTGGTATCGACGGAACCGGGCATGAGTGGGACGACTTGGGTACTGCTGAGGGGGCTGACGCGGGAAAGTGGCCATTGGGGTGACTTCCCCGTGCGCCTGTTGCGGGCGTTGAGGGCCCAGCAGCCGGATGTGCGGCTGGAACTGCTGGACCTGCCCGGCAACGGCAGGCTCTGCCAGGAACTCAGCCCGACCCGGGTGGCGGACATGGTGGAGGCCTGCCGCACCGAGCTGCAGCGCCGGGGGGTGCGCACCCCTTATCACGTGCTGGCCATGTCGCTGGGCGCGATGGTGGCCAGCGACTGGGCCAGCCGCTACCCGAAAGAGTTGGAGGCGGTGGTGTTGATCAACACCAGTCTGCGGCCCTTCAGCGCCTTCTTCCGGCGCTTGCGTCCCGCCAATTACTGGTCCTTGCTGGCGCTGAGCCTGTTTCGCCTGAGTCTGCGTCAGCGTGAGGCGAGGGTGCTGGCCATGACCACGCGCATGCAACAGCAGCCGGAGCAGGTGCTGGACCAGTGGGTGGCGCTGCAGCGCAAGCATCCGGTGAGGCGCCGCAATGCGCTGCGGCAGTTGCTCGCTGCGGTTCGGTATCGCGCCAGTTGGAATCGACCGTTTCCGCCGATGCTGCTGTTGTGCAGTCAGGGGGATGAACTGGTGGATTGGCGGTGTTCGCAGGCCATCAGCCGGGCCTGGGGGGCGCCGCTGCGTCTGCATGCCCGTGCCGGACATGACCTGCCGCTGGATGATGGGGAGTGGGTGGCGCGCAATGTGGTGGATTGGCTCCACGCGCGCGATGTGGTGGGCAGTGCGCCGATGCCGCTGCGGGCCTGAACAGGTCGGGGATGCAGCGGCGCCCCAATGAAAAAGCCCGCCGGAGCGGGCTTTTATTTGCACCAGAGCTGGAAGTCGCTATCAGGCGGCCAGCGCCTTGATCTTGGCGGACAGGCGGCTCTTATGGCGAGCTGCCTTGTTCTTGTGGAAGATGCCCTTGTCAGCCACGGAGTCAATCACGGGCTGGGCAATCTTGAAGAGGTCGGCGGCCTTGGCCTTGTCGCCAGTGACGATCGCCTTTTGCACGTTCTTGATAACCGTGCGGAACTTGGAACGCAGCGCCGTATTGGCGGCGTTCAGCTTGACGTCTTGACGTGCGCGCTTACGGCCAGAGGCCAGACGCACGGTTTTCTTCTTGGCTTTGGAAGAGCTTGCCATTGTCTTGGGTGTCCAGATGGTGCAAAGACAAAGAGTATAGCAGTGCGCCAGTGAAAATCAAACCAGGCTGCTCACACCCAGCCTGATAATGCGCCGTCCCCAGTGTTGAGGCAGGGGCAAGACGACGGTGGACCGGGCCTGCGGCCCAGTGCCACCGTGAACAAGTCCGCACTTCGGGCGGGTCTGGCATGTGTTCTTGCTCCGGCCCGCTAGCTCCGTTAGACCCACTCATGAATCTGTTGCGTACCGCTTCGGTGGTTTCGGTGTTCACCTTGATGTCGCGCATCACCGGGCTGGTCCGGGAACAGATGATTGCGGCGCTGTTTGGTGCCAATGCCCTGACCGACGCCTATCAAGTGGCGTTCCGCATTCCTAATATGTTCCGCCGGCTGTTTGCCGAAGGCGCATTTTCGCAGGCCTTTGTGCCGGCTCTCGCCGCAGCACGCGCCCGGGATGGGGATGAAGCCACGCATGGCTTGATTGATGCGGTGTCCACCGTGCTGGTGTGGGTGCAGATCGTCATCTGTGTGCTGGGCGTGGCCGCCGCGCCGCTGCTGGTGCTGGCCCTGGGGGCCAACCTGAACGATTCCGCCCATGAAGCGGCCGTCACCATGACGCGCTGGATGTTCCCCTACATCGGCTGCATGTCGCTGGTGGCCTTGTCGGCGGGCATCCTCAACACCTGGAAGCGCTTTGTGGTGCCGGCGGTGACGCCGGTGCTCTTTAATCTGTCGTCCATCGCCGCCGGATATGGGCTCTCGCCGCTGCTGGATGGCTGGGGCTACCGCCCGATCTATTCACTGGCCATTGGTGTGGTGCTGGGCGGCATTCTGCAATTGGTGGTGCAGGTTCCCGCGCTCAAGCGGGTGCATCTGATGCCGCGCATCTCCTGGCGTTTGTCCGGCTTGCGCCGCGCCCTGGCCCATCCCGGTGTGCTGCAGGTGGGGCGGCAGATGGCGCCGGCATTGGTGGGCGTGGCGGTGGCCCAGGTGTCGCTGGTGATCAATACCCAGATCGCGATTTCGGTGGGTGAGGGCGCGGCCTCCTGGCTGACCTATGCCGACCGGCTGATGGAGTTTCCGATTGCCTTGCTGGGGGTGGCGCTGGGTGTGGTGCTGACGCCGCAGCTCTCCGCGGCCCAGGCCAAGGGGGACGGCCAGCAGTATTCCGACCTGCTGGACTGGGGCCTGCGCCTGGTGCTGCTGCTGGCGCTGCCCTGCGCCGTGGCCCTGCTGGTGTTTGCCGAGCCGCTGGTGGCGGTGCTGTATCAGCGCGGCGCGTTCAAGGCGGCCGATGTGGCCGCCACCGCCCAGGCCGTGATGGGTTATGGGGTGGGCCTGATGGGTCTGGTGGGCGTGAAGATCCTCGCTCCCGGCTATTACGCGCGGCTGGACACCCGCACCCCGGTGCGCGTGGCGGTGCTGGTGCTGGTGCTGACCCAGGTGATGAACGGCATTTTTGTCTTCTGGCTGAAGATCGGTGTGGCGGGTCTGTCGCTGTCCATCGGCCTGGGGGCGGTGATCAATGCGGGCCTGCTGCTCTGGGGCCTGCGCAAGCTGGGCAGCTACACCCCGGCGCCGGGCTGGTTCTGGTTTGTGTTGCGGGTGGTTCTGGCCAGTGCGGCCATGGGCGGTCTGCAATGGTGGCTGGCCCATCATTTCGATTGGGTGGCCCTGGGGCAGCATGAACTGGTGCGTGCGGGTTGGATGGCGGTCAGCCTGGGCGGTTCGGCCCTGCTGTACTTTGCCCTGCTGCTGCTCTCCGGCATCCAGGTGCGCCATTTCATCAAGCGCGCTTGACCGGCATCGGGCTCGGCGCGCGACCCTCGCACAGGGCGTAGACTTGGGGCCTATGAATTTGCCGTTGGATTGGGCCGTGCCGTCGGCACTCGACTACTTCGCCACCTTGGTCGCTGACGACGAGGGGCTGAATCTGGCGGAGGCTGCAACGGCCATTGCGCTGGTGGATGTGCCGCATCTGGACGTCCAGCAGGTGATGGCCGAACTGGACCGGTTGGGGGAGCGTCTGCGCCGCCGCCTGCCGGCGGATGCGCCGCCCAGCCATCGGCTGCGCATGCTGAATCAATATTTCCACGGCGAACTGGGCTTTGCCGGCAACGTCAACGATTACTACGCCATCGGCAACAGCTATCTGCATGAGGTGCTGGCCACCCGGCGCGGCATCCCCATCACCCTGGCCATTATTTATATGGAGCTGGCCGGCCATGTGGGCCTGCGGGTCAAGGGGGTGAGCTTTCCCGGCCATTTCCTGATGAAGCTGCGTCTGCCCCAAGGCGAGGTGGTGCTGGACCCGTTCAGCGGCCGTTCTCTGGGCCGCAGCGAACTGGACGAATTCCTGAGCCCCTGGCGGGAGCGGGCCGGCCTGGCGCCGGGAGAGCCGATGTCGCTGGACACCTTCCTGGGCACCGCCTCGCCGCGCCAGATCCTGGCGCGCATGTTGCGCAATCTGAAGCAGATCCATCTGGAGCAGGGCGACCTGCCCCGCCTGCTGGCCATCCAGCAGCGCCTGGTGGCCCTGTTGCCGGAGGATCAGGCCGAAAAGGCGGAGCTGGCGCAATGCATCCAACAGATCCGGGACCGGGACGGTCCGGCGACCCTGCACTGAACCTTTAGAATCCGGTTCGCTGTCCAACAGGTCCGCCAGGACCTTGTCCGGACGGGCGGGGCAGGCTTTGTTGACCGCATCCCGCGCCGCCCGGCGCGCCGTGCCGTTCCTGGCCCGCGCCCACCACCCAAGGCTTGAGTCGTTTGAAGCAAATTCCGCTGTCGCTGGGCCCCGAGCCCGACTACACCTTTGACAACCTGCTGCCCGGCGCGAACGTGGCGGCCCTGACGCACGTCCTGACGCTCGGGACCGGTGCGCCGCCGGTGTTTCTGTGGGGGCCGCCGGGGTGTGGCAAGACCCACGTGTTGCGGGCGCTCGCCCAGCGCTGGCAGGCCGCCGGTGCCCAGGTGGGCTGGTATGACGCGGACACACCGCTGCCCTGGGAACTGCCCGCCCACCCCAGCCTGCTGCTGATGGACGACTGCCAGCGGTTTGATGCCGGCCAGCAGCACGCCGCCTTTGCCCTGTTTGTGGAGGCCGCGACCATGGGCCTGGCGGTGGTGGCCACGGGCACCGAGCCTCCCGTGGACCTGGCGCTGCGTGAAGATCTGCGCACCCGCCTGGCCTGGGGGCCGACCTTTGCCCTGCAGCCGCTGTCAGAAGCCGAAATCCGTGCCGTACTGCGGCGGGATGCCGACCGCCGCGGCCTGGTGCTGAGCGACGAGGTGATGGACTACCTCCTGACCCGCTTCGCCCGCGACCTGAAACACCTGATGACCTTGCTGGACGGGCTGGATGAATTCTCCATGGCCAGCAAGCGTGCTGTCACGGTGCCCCTGCTGCGCCAGATGCTGGCCGACCAGGGCGCGCATGCGCACTGACTTTTTTTCTGCCTCCCGAAGGAATTGACATCGTGGATCTGACCCTGTTCGACCTGGACGGTACCCTGATTCCCCAGGATTCGGACCATGCTTTTGGCGCCTACATGGTGGAGATCGGTTGGGCGGACGGCCAAGCCTGGGCGGCGCGCAACGACAACTTCTATCAGCACTACCAGAACGGCACCCTCAATCTGGACGAATACATCGAGTTCGCCACCTCGGTCTGGCGAGCCCGCCCGCTGGCCGAAGCCCTGGCGGCACGGTCCGCGTTCATGGAGCGAGTGATCACCCCGATGTTGCGCGACAATGCGCGCGCACTGGTGCAACGCCACCTGGATGCCGGTGACCTGGTGGTGGTGGTGACGGCCACCAACGAATTTGTGACCGAATTGATCCCCAAGGCGTTTGGCATTGACCACTTGATTGCCGTGAAGCTGGAGCGGGACGACGCGGGGCGCTACACCGGGCGCATCAACGGTGTGCCGTCCTTCCAGGGCGGCAAGGTGGTGCGGGTGCGCCAGTGGCTGGAGCAGCAGGGCCGGCGCTGGGAGGACTTCGAGCGTGTGCATTTTTATAGCGACTCGATGAATGACCTGCCGCTGCTGGAACAGGTCAGCCATCCGGTGGCGACCAATCCCAGCACGGCGCTGGACACGCTGGCGCGCGAGCGCGGCTGGCCAATACTGAAGTTGTTCGAATGATTAAGAAACTGTTCAACAAGTTGCTGGGTAAACCCGAAGGCGCCGCCTCGAAGGCGACGCCCCTGGGCCGCCGTGTCGAGATTGGCGCGGAAGAACACCGCATCGACCCCGAACTGCTGGATGAACGCGGCGTCAAGGTGGTCCAGGGCCTGACGGATGCCGGCTTTGAGGCCTATATCGTGGGCGGCGCCGTGCGCGACCTGCTGCTGGGCCGCCGCCCGAAGGACTTCGACGTGGCCACCGATGCAACGCCGGAGCAGGTGAAGAACCAGTTCCGTCGGGCCTTCATCATCGGCCGGCGCTTCCGCATCGTGCACGTGGTGTTCGGTCGGGGACGCGAGCATGAGGTGATTGAAGTCTCCACCTTCCGCGCGCTGCTGACGCAGGACGACGCCGAGCAGGTGCAAGGCAATGAGAAGACCTCGAAGGACGCACTGGCTGGCAAGTCCCATGTGGTCGATGCCAGCGGGCGCGTGCTGCGGGACAACGTCTGGGGCCCCCAGGTGGAAGATGCGGCCCGCCGCGACTTCACCGTCAACGCCCTGTATTACGACCCCCAGCGCCAGTTGGTGGTGGACTATCACGGCGGTCTGGCCGACAGCCGCAAGAAGGTCCTGCGCATGATCGGCGACCCGGAGACCCGTTATCGGGAAGACCCGGTCCGCATCCTGCGCGCGGTGCGTTTTGCCGCCAAGCTGGGCTTCACGATTGAACCCAAGACCCGCGCTCCGATCGCCTCGATGTCTGCGCTGCTGGCCAATGTGCCGCTTTCGCGCATGTTCGATGAAATGATCAAGCTGCTGCAGACCGGCCATGCCCTGGCCAGCCTGGAGGAGCTGCGCAAGCAGGGTCTGGCGCGAGGCATCTTCCCGATTCTGGACGCGGTGCTGGATGAAAACGGCGCGCTGCCGGACAACGTGCATGGCCGGTTCGTGCGGCTTGCGCTGGAAGACACCGACAAGCGGGTGGCTGAAGGCCGCTCGGTGGCGCCGAGCTTCATGCTGGCCTGCATGCTGTGGGGCGATGTCCAGCAGCGCTGGACCCGTTTGATCGCCAATGGCGAAGGACCGGTGCCGGCGTTGCAGCAGGCGATTGACCTGGTGTTTGATGCCCGCGTGGGCGACATCTCCGGCCGCGGCAAGCTGGCGGCGGACATGCGTGAAATCTGGATGATGCAGCCGCGCTTTGAGCGCCGCACGGGGAGCGGCCCGCACCGACTGATCGAACAGCCCCGGTACCGGGCCGGCTTCGACTTCCTGGCCCTGCGCGCCGAAGCGGGCGAGGTGGACGCCACCTTGGCCGACTGGTGGGAAGACTTCGCCCTGGGCAACGAGGATGAGCGTCGCGCCCTGCTGGACCAGGCGCGGGAATCCCAGCGGCAATCCGGCTCCAAGAGCCGTCCCAAGCAGGGCGGCGGCCGGGTGCATCAGGTGGCGCGTGGGGTGGTCAGCCAGTCGGTGGGTGACGCCGGTGAGGCTGCGGAGCCGGCGGCTGGCAAGGCCCGGCGCGGTGCGGCGGCTGATCGTTCGGCTGACCGGGCGTCCGACGACGAGGACGAGGACGATTTTGACGATCGCGACCCGGCTGCCGATTTCGGTGGTGAGGGGGAGGGTGGCGCAGCACGCGCCAATCCCGCGCGCAAGCGGCGTCGTCGCCGCAAGCCGAAGGC
The DNA here is from genome assembly GCF_026625885.1 of Roseateles sp. SL47. Classification (NCBI taxonomy): domain Bacteria; kingdom Pseudomonadati; phylum Pseudomonadota; class Betaproteobacteria; order Burkholderiales; family Sphaerotilaceae; genus Roseateles; species Roseateles sp. SL47. Next base: position 2,835,623 of record NZ_CP113068.1, read on the forward strand.
CGCTGGTGGCGGCGGTGCCGGCCACGGCGGTGGCGACTCCGGTGGGTCCGCTGCCGGCGGTGGGGCCTGAGGCGCCCGGCGCGACATGAGCCAGGCCTACGTGGCCCTGGGGGCCAACCTCGGCGACTTGCGCCAGACCTTGGAGTCGGCGCTGGCCGACTTGATGGCGTGGCCCGGCATCCGGGTGACGCGGGTGTCGAGCGCCTGGCATAGCGCGCCGGTTGGCTGTGAAGGGCCGGACTATCTCAATGCGGTCGCCGCCATCAACACCTCGCTTGCGCCCCTGGCGTTGCTGGATGCGCTGCAGGCCATCGAGCAGCGGCATGGGCGTGAGAGGCCTTTTGTGAATGCGCCGCGCACCCTGGATCTCGACCTGTTGTTGTATGAACAGCAGCAGATCCACTCCGAGCGCCTGACCGTGCCACATCCCCGCCTGCATCAGCGCGCATTTGTGGTGTTGCCGCTGCTGGAACTGGCGCCCGAACTGCATCTGCCCGGCCTGGGCCCGCTGCGCGAGCATGAAGCCGCTGTGCGGGACCAGTCCCTCACGCGCGAGCCTCAAGCGTTGGTGCCTGTGCTCGCAGGCTGATCCCTCTCCCGAGCCCCTGCACAGCGCGCCCCCGATCAATTGCATCGATGCCGGGCGGCTGCCGCCCAAATGGTGGCCCCCACACCCCAAAGCCCCTGCCGAACGCCAGGGCATCGCGCAAAAAGCCGTCATGTCCGAAGGAAAGCAAGGGCCTGGGCAACGCTCTCAATCCCGCCTTTCGGCCTGCACGGCTACACTTGCGCCCTTGCCGTATGACACGGCCATGACTTTTTTGTGACGAGAACCCATGTTTTTCGGCAAGTTGCTGCCCCGTGAGGGCAATTTTTTTGAGCTATTCAATCAGCACGGTGCGCAAATCGTTGAGGGGGCTCGCGCCTTCATGCTGATGATCCAGAACTACAACGACATCACGCTGCGCGAGAAATACGCGGCCGAAGTGGACAAGGCCGAGCACCACGCCGACCGGATCACCGCCGAGGTGAACCGTCTGCTGCACCGCACCTTCATCACGCCGATCGACCGGGAACAGATCCACGGTCTGATCAATGCGATGGACGACATCCTGGACCTGCTGCAGGACTCGTCCGAGACCATGCAGCTGTACGACGTGCGCTCGATCCCGGAAGAAGTGCTGCGCCTGGGTGATCTGTCGGCCAAGTGCTGCGAGCGTGTGCAGCATGCGGTGTCGCTGCTGCCGAAGCTGAGCGAGTCGCTGACGGCGGAAGCCGCCATCAAGACCTGCGAAGAGATCGACAAGCTGGAGTCCGATGCCGACCGCGTGATGCGGGCGGCCATGTCCAAGCTGTTCCGCGAGCAGCCGGATGTGCGTGAACTGATCAAGCTGAAGGCGATCTACGAGCAGCTGGAATCGATTTCCGACCGTTGTGAAGACGTGGCCAACCTGATCGAGGGCATCGTCCTCGAGAATTCCTGATCTGGGGTCGGCTGATGGGAACGATGCAGGTGGCCTTCTGGGTCGTGGCCATGCTCGTGGTGCTGGCCGTGCTGTTCGACTTCATGAACGGCTTCCACGACGCGGCCAATTCGATCGCCACCGTGGTGTCCACGGGGGTGCTGAAGCCTCAGCAGGCGGTGCTGTTTGCGGCCTTCTTCAATGTGGTCGCGGTGGCCTTCTTTGAACTGAAGGTGGCGGCCACGATCGGCAAGGGCAGTATCGACCCGGGCATCGTGGATCACCATGTGATCTTTGGTGCCTTGATCGGGGCGATCTCCTGGAACGTGATCACCTGGTTCTACGGGATTCCGTCCAGTTCGTCGCATGCGTTGATCGGCGGGCTGGTGGGCGCGGCAATTGCAAAGGCCGGCACCAAAGGGCTGATCATGGGCGGTATCGGCAAGACGGTGCTGTTCATCTTTGTGTCGCCATTGCTGGGCTTCTTGCTGGGCTCGCTGTTGATGGTGCTCGTGGCGTGGGTGTTCCGGCGCAGTTCGCCGCTGCGGGTGGACAACTGGTTCCGTCGGCTGCAGTTGCTGTCCGCCGGGCTGTACAGCCTGGGCCACGGCGGTAACGATGCGCAGAAGACCATCGGGCTGATCTGGATGCTGCTGATTGCATCCGGGTATGCGTCCGGCACGGAGCATTCGCCGCCCACCTGGGTGATCGGCGCCTGTTATCTGGCCATCGGCCTGGGCACGATGTTCGGCGGATGGCGGATCGTGCGGACGATGGGCCAGAAGATCACGAAGCTGAAGCCGGTGGGCGGGTTCTGCGCGGAAACGGGCGGGGCGATGACGCTGTTCCTGGCAACGGCGCTGGGCATTCCGGTGTCCACCACGCACACCATCACGGGAGCGATCGTGGGGGTGGGGTCGACGCAGCGTGCGTCGTCGGTGCGGTGGGGGGTGGCCGGCAATATCGTCTGGGCCTGGATCTTCACGATTCCCGCATCAGCCTTTATTGGGGGTGTCTTTTACTGGCTGAGCTTTACGGTGTTCTGATCCAGCGCCAAGCGATGGGCGCCCTCAGCCGACGCCGCTCATTGGCTGATGTCCTGCGCCGCCTCGACCTGCGATTCGAAATATCGCTGGGCGGAAAATGCGATGGAGGCCATCAGGCACGCGCCGCCCACCAGGAGGCAGGCGACAACGCCAATGACGGGCCCCCATCCGGTGGCCCGTGGCGGTAGCCCGGGGTTGTGGCGCTCATTCCACCGGTCGTCCGGGGTGAGGCCATGGAGGATGCCGGCCAGCATGCTCTGGGCCATCATGAACCCCAGCAGCGGAATGAGAAACCAGGCCAGACGGTCGTCCTGGCCCAGCACGTCCATGCGGTGGACCCCATACAGGCCAAGCAGTGTGGGGAGCGGGTGCGCCCAGGCCCAGCGGTCCTGCAGTCCGTAGAGGTAGAAGCGGTGTCCCCCCAGGCTGCCCAGCCCAAAGCTGAGCCAGGTGGCCACCGTCTTGGAACGGTAGGACCGATGCTGTCGTGCAGAACCGATCCCGGCACTCATGCGGCAGGTGCTGGATCGGCAGTTGTGGAAGTGGCCGATGTTGCAGCGGTCGCCGCAGCGGGCGATGAGGCCACCGCAGGCGTCGCGGTGGGGGTGCTGGTGTCGCCCTGGCCGAGTTGGCGCTGCATCAGCACCACGTCCAGCCAGCGGCCGAACTTCCAGCCGGCGGATTTCAGCAGGCCGTTCTGTTCAAAGCCCAGGGTGCGGTGCACGCCGATCGACCCCAGGTTCTGGGAGTCGCCGATGACGGCAATCATCTGCCGCGCCCCCGCCGCCTCGCAGCGCGCAATCAGCTCCGCCAGCAGCAGCCGGCCAATGCCCTGGCCTTGCGCCTGCGGCGACAGGTAGATGGAGTCTTCCACAAAGTAGCGGTAGGCCAGCCGGGGGCGGAAATAGTTGGCATAGGCGTAACCCAACACCTGGCCGTCACGCTCGGCCACCAGATAGGGGAGGCTGCGGCTCAGCACCTCGGTGCGCCGGCGCGCCATCTCGGCACGGTCTGGCACATCGGTCTCGAAAGTGCCGGTGCCATGGAGCACCGCATGCTCGTAAATCTGCTGGATGGCGGCAATGTCACCCTCCATGCTGGGGCGAATCACGAGGGGAGCGGTACTACTGGGGGATGTGGTCATTGGGGGAAGAGGACAAAGCGTCAAACCCGAGTTTATAATGCCCGGTTTTGGCGCTGGCCGACAGGTGTGAGGTGTTTGTTGGGGGGACTTCCGCAGGGGAGCAAGGATGCAGGAATGCAGACATGCTACCGCTACGGGGATCTTCTTGACGGCTGTTGGCGTATCTACGGTGCCACTTTGGATTTTTTGGAGTTTTCGCGCGGCAAGACGGTCCAGCACCTCACACGCGTCCCGTACCGAAAACTCTGCCCCCTGATCTGCTTGCCCCTGTGTGTCTCCCTGGTGCGGTGGAACGCTAGAACACTGAAGGATTGATCATGGTCGTGATTCGACTCTCCCGCGGCGGCTCCAAGAAGCGTCCGTTCTACAACATCGTGGTGACCGACAGCCGCAACCGCCGCGATGGCCGTTTCATCGAGCGCGTGGGCTTCTACAACCCCGTGGCTTCCGGCGCTGCCGAATCGCTGCGCGTGGCACAAGACCGCGTCTCCTACTGGGTGGGCGTCGGCGCACAGCTGTCGCCCTCCGTGGCTCGTCTGGTGGACGTGTCCAAGAAGGCTGCCGTGGCTCCCGCCGCTGCCGCCTGAGTTGCTGCACCACTGACACACGTCAATGAAGAACGCTCCCGAATTGCTCGATGACCGGTCCACGGCCATGCCGGAGGATGCCATCGAAGTCGGGCGCGTACTGGACGCCTGGGGCATCAAGGGCTGGATCAAGATCCTGTCCCATTCCGCCGATGCCGACGCACTGTTCAATTCCCGCCGCTGGTTCATGAAACCGAGCGAACGGGTGAACGGTGCGCCTCGCCCAGGTGTCCCCTCGGCCGGGGCGTCCGTCCCGCCGGTCCTCAAGATTCTCTCGGTGCGTGACCATGGCGACGGCATCGTCGCCCAGGCCGAAGGCGTGTCGGACCGCAGTGCGGCCGAAGCGCTCAAGGGCGCGCGCATCTTTGTGTCCCGCTCCACCTTCCCAGAGCCCGATCCGGATGAATATTACTGGATCGACCTGATCGGTTTGACCGTCGTCAACCGGGAAGGCCAGACGCTGGGGGATGTGCAGGACCTGATCGATACCGGCCCGCACTGTGTGCTGCGCATCGTGCCGCCTGGCCTGACCCCGCCGGTCAAGCCTGAACAGGAAATCCTCATCCCCTTCGTCTCGGCGTATGTGGACGATGTGGACATGCCAGGCCGCCGCATCACGGTGGATTGGGGCCTGGACTACTGAGTCGGCTCCCGGGGCACGGCCCCGGCATCGTCCTTGTCAGCAGCCCGGCACGCTTGCGGGCACACTGCGGCCTGATTCTGGCCCCCACACCATGCGATTTGACGTCGTCACCCTGTTCCCCGAGCTCTTTGAGCCCTTCCTGCGGGTGGGTGTGACGCGGCGTGCGTTCGAGAGCCGGCAGGTGGACGTGCGCCTGTGGCCCCTGCGCGACTTTGCCGAGGACAACTACCGCCGTGTGGATGACCGCCCCTACGGTGGCGGCCCCGGCATGGTGATGCTGGTCGAGCCCCTGGAGCGGGCGATGGCCGCCGTGCGAGCGGACCGCGTTGCCGCAACATCATCAGCCCCCCCGCCCGCCGTGATCTATTTCAGCCCCACGGGCCGCCGCATGGACCAGGCGCTGGTGCGCGAACTCGCTGCCGGCCCTGGCGCCATCGTGCTTTGTGGCCGTTATGAGGGCATCGATCAGCGCTTCCTCGACCGTCATGTGACGATGGAAATCAGCCTGGGTGACTTTGTGCTCTCCGGCGGTGAACTCCCCGCATTGGCCATGCTGGACGCGGTGACCCGCCTGCAGGAGGGCGTGCTGAACGACGCTGCCTCCCACCAACAGGACAGCTTCTCCGACGGTCTGCTGGATTGCCCGCATTACAGCCGCCCCGAGGTGTTGGAGACGGTGAACGGCAGCCAGCCGGTGCCGCCGGTGCTGCTTTCCGGCCACCATGCCGAGATTGCCCGCTGGCGCCGTGAACGCTCGCTGGCCCTGACCCAGCAGCGCCGCCCGGACCTGATCGAAGCCGCCCGGCGTGACGGAAAGCTCAGTCGCAAGGACGAAGCCTTTTTGTCCAGCCTGCCAAGGGTTTGACGGCCTTCAAACCCCGTCTATAATCTCGCGTTTTCCCGATCCTCTGTCCGGCCAGGCCATCGAATTCTTCGGGCCTACATGGGTGTATTGTTTGCATGGTTTGCATGGTTTGCATGGTTTTCATGGATGAGCCTTTGCAGACATCACCCCAGACAGAAGCGGTGGCCCCGGCCAGCGTCTTCACCGTCTGACAACGCATTTGCGCGGGCACGATCACAAGGAGCTATTTGTGAACCTGATCCAGATCCTCGAGCAAGAAGAAATTGCTCGCCTGAACAAGACCATCCCCTCGTTTGGTCCTGGCGACACCGTGATCGTCAACGTCAACGTGGTGGAAGGTACCCGCAAGCGGGTGCAGGCCTACGAAGGCGTCGTGATTGCCAAGCGCAACCGTGGCCTGAACTCCAACTTCATCGTCCGCAAGATCTCCAGCGGCGAAGGCGTTGAGCGTACGTTCCAGACCTACAGCCCCCTGATCGCTTCGATCGAAGTGAAGCGCCGCGGTGACGTCCGTCGCGCCAAGCTGTACTACCTGCGCCAGCGCTCGGGCAAGTCGGCTCGTATCAAGGAAAAGCTGGCCTGATTCACCGAGTCACGGCCGCTCCCCCGCACAGGTGTCAGCCTGTGCCAGAAAACCGCTCCAAGGCCTCGCCTCGGAGCGGTTTTTTCATTCCCGGCATACTCTGTAGCGCTGCCCCCCGCTTTTTCATGTCCACGCTGTCGAACCGTCCTCCCATCAAGGAACCCTGGCGGGTCCCGATCATCGGTACCGATGCCCATCTGCCCGCCGTCCCGGCCGAGCACCTCACGGCGGACGCCCTGCGTGAACGTTTCCTTCGGCCTCCGCCGTTCGACCCTGAAATCCCTGGTGATGGCGGGGTGTTCACCGACCGCGCACCGACCCAGGCCGCCGTGCTGATCCCGCTGGTGCAACGGGCCCAGGGGCTGGCCGTGCTGCTCACCCAGCGCACCGCCCATTTGCGGGACCATGCGGGCCAGATCAGCTTCCCCGGGGGGCGGGCAGAGCCGGAAGACGGCTCACCGGAGCGGACGGCCCTGCGGGAGGCGCAGGAGGAGATTGGGCTGGAATCCCCGTCCATCGACATCCTGGGCCAGTTGCCGCTGTACCGCACGGTCACGGCCTTTGAAGTCACGCCGGTGGTGGCCCTGGTGCAGCCGGACTTCGAGCTGCGGCTCGATGCCGTCGAAGTGGCCGAGGCGTTTGAAGTGCCGCTGAGTTTTCTGATGAATCCGGCCCACCACCAACGCCATCGGTTTGAATGGGAGGGTGGCCAACGCCAGTTCCTTTCCATGCCTTGGTCAGGGACAGGTCTTGCGGTCAGCCCCGGGGAAGCGCCGCTATCCCCGCGCGAATTCTTCATCTGGGGGGCGACGGCCGCCATGCTTCGCAATCTGTATCGCTTCCTGCTGGCCTGAATCCGGCTCGATTCCGTGTGGGGCCGCTATCATCCCGGGCCATGAACCTCATAGCGGTCTTGCTCGCCCTGATTTGCGAGCAGCTCAAGCCTCTGCCGCATGGCAATCCGGTCCACCAGGGCATGATTGCCTGGGTGCGCTGGACAGGGCGGAATTTCGATGCCGGACGGTCGCACCATGCGGCCGTGGTCTGGTCCATCACCGTGGTGGGCCCGGCGCTGCTGGTCGGCCTGCTGGCGATGCTGCTGCATCGCTACAGCCTTGTGCTGTCGCTGGTGCTGGACGTGCTGGTGCTGTATCTGACCCTCGGCTTTCGGCAGTTCAGCCACTACTTCACCGACATCCGCGATGCCCTGGAGCGGGGCGACGAGCTGGAAGCCCGTCGCCTGCTGGCGGAATGGCGTCACCTGGACGCCAGCGAGCTGCCCCGCACCGAACTGCTGCGGCATGTGGTGGAGCATTCGCTGCTGGCCGCTCATCGGCACGTGTTCGGCGTGTTCTTCTGGTTTGTGCTGCTCTCGGCCCTGGGCCTGGGCCCGGCGGGTGCAGTGCTCTACCGCATGGCGGAGTTTGCAGGCCGGTATTGGGCCTTCAAGAACCGCACGCTGGATGCGCCCACCAATGAGCGCCTGATGCAGCTGTCCCGCCGTTTATTCGGCCTGATCGACCACGTGCCCGCGCGCCTGACGGCCACCGGCTTTGCCATTGTTGGCAACTTCGAGGAAGCAGTGAACGGCTGGCGACGTGACGCCGCCCTGTGGGCGCACAGCAACGAAGGCATCATCCTGGCCGCAGCGGCAGGCGCCGTCGGGGTGCAACTGGGCGGCAGTGCGGCGCCCGGCGTCACCCCCGACCGCAGCAAGACCTTTGAAGCCGGGGGTGACATGGACTCCACCCGCGCCGAAGGGTCCACGGGCGGGCAGCCGCCCCAACTCGGCCACCTGCAGAGCGTTGTGGGGCTGGTGTGGCGGTCCGTGGTGCTGTGGATGCTGCTGATGGGGCTGCTGCGCGCGGCGAACATGCTGGGCTGACCCAGCGCGGAAGACGCGCCCGCAGTCGTCTTCAGGCCGCCGCCTCAGGGACGGTCAGCGCGCTCACACCTCACACCCCACACCTCACGCATCCCTGACATCGGCCAGCACCTGCTGGCCGAAGTCTTGTCTGGACAGCCAGGCCAGCACCTTGCACGCCGTGTCGGCAGCGCTGGCGAGTTGGCCTTCGGTTTCGAAGGCCACAAACCGGTCCCGATCCGGGAAACCCTCGGGCCCGCCGCCCCGGATCGTCGCCTGCATGTCGGTGTTGATGATGCCCGGCGCCAGCGACACCACCCGCGCGGATGGGCGGCCCTGGCTGGCCTTGACCTCTTCATCCAGCGCCATGGCCCGGCTCAGGTTGTCCATGCCCGCTTTGGCCGCGCAATAGACGGCCAAGCCGGCCATGGCCCGGCGGCCAAGTCCCGACGAGATATTGAGGATGCGGCGGTGACCCACCCAATGGCCGGTGGCGTCCAGGAAGGCCGCACTGATCAGCAGGGTGGCTTCCAGTCCCACCCGCAGTGCGCTGGACAACACCTCCAGCGTCTGGGCTTCCGTCGGCCCCGGGGCGGGGATCACACCGGCGTTGTTGATGAGGTTCACCGATGCCCAGTCCGCGGGCTGGGTGCGCAGCCAGTCGCCCAGGTGCCGGGCGATCACCAACGGCTCGGCCAGATCGGCCTGCCATTGCTGCAGCGAGTGGCCGTTCTGCCGGGCGAACTGCTCCAGCGCCTCGCTGCGGCCCCGGGCAATGCCAATCACCTGATGGCCGGCCTGCAGGCATTCGCGGGCCAGGGCTTCACCCAGGCCGCGGGAGCTGCCCGTGATGAAGGTGAGCGTCTGACCGGCCGCGCTGGAGGCAGGGTCGAGCGCGCCTGCGCTGGAGGGCAAAGATGCGGCGGACGACGTGGTGGATGGCGCGGTGGATGGTGCTGTGGAAGCAGCAGAAACGTTGTGAACGGAATTCACCAGACAGACTCCTCAAAATTCAACGGGACAGTGCAGCGTGAGCGCGGGCTCGCCGAGCAAGGCAGGCAGCGTCAGGTCCCGCGCATGCAGCAGCAAACGCGGCGCCTGCGTCAGGGCAGGGGCGGGCGCATAAAGTGCGTCGCCCAGAATGGGGTGTCCGATGGCCAGCAGGTGCACCCGCAACTGATGCGAGCGCCCGGTGACCGGCTCCAGCCACAAACGGGTGTGATCAGCGGCCGCATCACGGCTCACCACCGACACACGGGTCAGGCTCGGTTTGCCGCGCGCATGGTCCACCCTCTGACGTGGCCGGTTGGGCCAATCGGCGATCAGCGGCAGGTTGATGTCGAAGCGGTCCTCGGCCACCAGGCCGGCCACCACCGCTTCATACCGCTTGGCCACCAGCCGCTGCGCAAAGGCGTCGCTCAGGGCACGTTGCATGGCTTGCGTGCGTGCAAAGACCAGCAGGCCGGAGGTGGCCTGGTCCAGCCGGTGCACCACCAGCGCTTCGGGGAACTCGACCTGCACACGATGCCAGGCGCAATCCTGCTTGTCTTCGCCACGGCCGGGCACCGCCAGCAGGCCGGAAGGTTTGTGAATGATGATGCGTTGTGCGTCCACATGCATCAGAGGAAGGGCGTGAGACATGGGGGGATTGTCGCGGGGCCCGTATCATCGCGCGGCACTGAACGCGGAGATGCGCACGATGGAAGACCAGGACCGGCCCGACCAACCCGACCGCCGCCGCCTGCTGGGCAGCCTGCTCAGCACAGGCGCTACCACGGCGCTGGCCGGCTGTGCCTCGGGCGGGCCGCTGGCCCCACTGCCCACCGGCAACAAGAGCGTGCAGGGCCTGAAAGTGCCCGCCCTGAATGAAGTGCGGATCGGCATGATCGGTGTCGGGCAGCGCGGCGGTGAACTGGCGCAGACGCTGGGCCGGATCGAAGGTGCCCGCATCACCGCCATTGCAGATACCGACCCGCAGGCCATTGACAAGACGCTGGGTCTGATCAGCCAGGCCAGAGGCACCAGGCCCGAGGTCATCACCGGCAGTTCCGGCGCCTGGGAGCGCTTGATTGCCCGCACGGACGTGGATGCCGTGTTCATTGCCACGCCCTGGGAGCTGCACACACCGATGGCCGTGGCGGCGATGAAATCCGGCAAGCATGTGTTTGTGGAAACGCCTGCAGCGCTGACGGTCAACGAAGGCTGGCTGCTGGTGGACACCGCCGAGGCCACCCAGCGCCATTGCATGATGCTGGAGAGCTGCTGCTACGGCCGCGAGGAGATGATGCTGCTGAACATGATCCGTCAGGGGCTGTTTGGCGAGCTGGTGCATGCGGAAGGTGCCTATTTCCATGACCTGCGTCAGCAGCTCAAGGAGGTGGCGCGCGGTCCTGGCTCCTGGCGTACGCTGCGCTACACCCAGCACAACGGCAACCTCTATCCGACGCATGGCCTTGGCCCGATTGCCCAATACTTCAACATTCAGCGCGGTGATCGCTTTGAATACCTGAACTCGCAGAGTTCCAATGCGCGCGGCTTGGCGGCCTATGCCAACCGGGAACTGCCGGCAGGCCACCCGCATGCCCGGCTGCCGTTCATCACCGGGGATGTGAACACCAGCGTGATCAAGTGCGCCTCCGGCCGCACCGTCCTGCTGCAACATGACACCAGCACGCCGCGGCCGTATTCGCGGCTGAACACGGTGGTGGGTACTAATGGGGTGTTCAGCGGCTTCCCCGACCGCATCGCCATCGAGATGATGGACGGCCGCAAGCTCATGACGCCGACGGGCGGACGTGAAGCCTCCCGCGAGTGGGACACCGACATGAAGCCCTGGTTCGACCGCTTTGACCATCCGGTCTGGAAGCAATTGGGCACGCAGGCGCAGCAGGGGGGCGCCGGGGGGATGGACTTCGTCATGCTGTGGCGGGTCATCTACAACCTGCGCCAAGGCCTGCCGATGGATCAGGATGTGTATGACGCGGCGACCTGGTCGGCGGTGTTGCCGCTGTCTTGCGAGTCGGTGGCCGACCGGGGGAATGCGAAGGACTTCCCGGACTTCACGCGTGGGCGATGGAAGGCGTCACGGCCATTGGGCGTGATGGCCTGACGCGGTGACGGCCTGACGCAGCGACTGACCTGCGCAGTGACGGACTTGCGCAACGGCGGGCCATCCCCCGCTCGAATCAGAACTTCTCAATCCAGCCGGACTGCACCGCCGACTGCGGATTCGACCCGGCCGCACGCACCGCCTTCACGGCGGAGTCCGCGCTGTCGCCCAATCGCTTGAGCACACACGCCGCCATGGTGCCGGTGCGGCCCATGCCAGCGGCGCAATGCACCAGCCCTCGGTCGCCCAGCCGCAGGCCGTGGGCCAGTTGGTCCACGCCTTGCCGGAATGCGGAGGCCTCCGATGCCAGCCCGAAGTTCAGCATTGGCAGATGCATCCAGCGGAAGGGCAGACACCCCTCCTTGATCGCCTTGAAGTAGGCCGGCGACAGCTCGGCCACTTCGTCCAGCGGGTTGAGGCACACCACCAGATTCAGGCGCTGTTGACGCGCCTCATCCAGAAAATCTGCCCATGGCTCTCGACGCCCCGGCATGGAATGCAGCCAGAGACGGCCCGGAACGTCATCAGGAAGGGGGAGGGCTCGGAAAGTCATGCCGCCATTGTCCTGTGTCCTGTGTACTTGTTTCCCTTCGGTCCTCATAGTTAATAAACGATTTGTTTATTAAATGGCTCGAATCGGAGAAGATGGTAGCGAACCATCTTTCACGAACTTCGCAGAACCTTCGCAGCACCTTCGCAGGATCTCACAAGGCATTCCCCATGATCACCATCCAGGGCCTCGACCATCTGGTGCTTCGCGTTCGCGACCTGTCGGTCGCGCTGCACTTTTATGTGGACCTGCTTGGGTGTACGGTGGAGCGGCGGCAGGATGAGATCGGCCTGGTGCAGTTGCGTGCCGGGGCCCAATTGATCGACTTGGTCACGCTGGACGGCAAGCTGGGCCGCATGGGCGGTGAGGGGCCTGGTGCAGAGGGCCGCAACATGGATCACTTTTGTCTGCGGGTCACGACCCTGGATGAACCCGCGCTGCGTGGCTGGCTGGTCAGCCAGGGCGTGCAGATGGACACCTACGGCTCCCGGTATGGTGCTGAGGGGGAGGGGCCGTCGCTTTACCTCTTTGATCCGGATGGCAACACCCTGGAACTCAAAGGGCCACCCGGGCCCGCGGGGCTGCCGATTCAGCCGCCTTCAAGCGTCCAGCAGCATCCGCAGGCGCAGCAGAAGCAGCAGCATCAGCAGGATCAGCCGCATCAGCAGGATCAGCCGCCTGCAATGCGAGGCGAAGCATGAGCGCCGCAGCGGATACCCCCCACCCGTCGAAGCCTGGCGCCGCCGGCACCACCACTCCATCCGTCTCCCTGCGTCATCCCCAACTGCTGCTCTGGGCCGTCTGCGCGTTGGCGCTGATGAGCACCGCCGGCGTGGCATTGCCCTATCCGATCCTGGCGCCGATCTTCGTCGGCGGCCCGGTGGACGGCTTCACCCACTTTGCCGGCCTGGCGCCCGAGCTGTTGATGGGATTGGCGCTCGCGGTGAATCCGGCCGGCATTCTTGTCGGCAGCCTGTTTGTCGGCGCGATGTCCGACCGCTACGGGCGTCGCCGGGTCTTGAGCATCACCATCACCGCCACACTGATCAGCTATGGGCTCAGCGCTTTGGCGCTGGCCCATCGCAACTATCCGTTGTTTGTGCTGTCCCGCTTCGTCACCGGTTTGACGGAGGGCAATGTGGCCGTGGTGCGGGCCCTGCTGGCCGATTGGCATCCGCAACTGGATCGCACCCGCAGTTTCGCGTGGCTCAATGCCAGTCTCTACATCGGCTGGTTGGTTGGCCCGCTGCTCGGTGGGCTCACGCTGCCGCTTGGTGAAGCGCTCCCCTTCATGGTGTCTGCCGCCATCCTGGTGCCGTGCCTGGCCCTGTTGCTGATGGGCCTTCCGGATGATCGGCCCACGGCTCGATCAGCACCGGGAAGTGCAAGCCCTCCGGCCACCTCATGGCTTGGGGCGATGCGCCGTCAGCAGTCGTTGGGCCTTCTTTCCGATCCGGTGTTGCGCCACCTGGCCGCGCTGCAGATGGCCTACACGCTGGGTGTGAATGCGCTGTATGAATTCGCCCCCTTGTGGATGGTGCAGCAGGCGGGTCTGGACAGCCGGGGCATCGCCCTGGTCACTGCGATCCAATGTGCGGCCATGACGGCTGCCAGCGTGCTGGCGGCGCGCATTGGGTCCGGCCCGACGCCGCTGCGGCGCGCCGCCCGTTTTGCGGTGGTGGCGTCGGTGGGGCTGCTGGCCCTGAGCCTGGCACCGTCGTGGATGGGCCTGGCGCTGATTCCGCTGCTGGGGGTGCCCCTGTCCTTCTACAACGCATTGATGCCGGCGTGGATGTCTGAACGTTTTGCGGCGTACGGGCAAGGCCGCGTGATGGGTCTGCTCACCACGGTGTTCTGCCTGTCCAACACGCTCATCGCGCTCATCGGCGGTGGTCTGGGCATGTGGTCGGCGCGCTGGATCATGCTGCTGGGGGGCTGTACCTGCCTGGTGGCGGCGCTGGGCTTTATCCGCTTTGCGAGGAAGCACTCATGAGCGCAGACCTGCCCACGGACAACGAAGATCGCCTGCTGTTTGAACTGAAGAGTCGTGGCCCGCAATCAGCCGCCACATTGGCCGCCAGCCTGGCCATCACGCCCATGGGGGCCCACAAGTTGCTGGGGCGGCTGGAGGCGCTGGGTCTGGTGGAGGTGCGGGACGGGGGACAGACGTCCGGACGTGTGGGGCGACCCTGCAAGCGCTGGGGGTTGACCGCCGCAGGGCACGGCCGCTTTCCGGATCGTCATGCGGACCTGACGCTTCAACTGATCCAGCAGGCCCGCGCCCTGTTTGGTGACACCGGCCTGGACCAGCTCATCACCGCCCGTGAGCAGGCGTGTGAACGCCGATATGCCGCCGAACTCGCGCAATGCCAGAGCCTTGCCGAGCGAGTGAATGACCTCGCCCGGTTGCGGGCCGAAGAGGGCTACATGGCCCGCGCCGAGCAGGTGGGGAGCGACTGGCTGTTGGTGGAAGATCATTGCCCCATCTGCGCAGCGGCCAGCAACTGCCAGGGCTTCTGTCGCTCGGAGCTTGCGCTGTTCAGGCAGTGCCTGGGGCCGGGCGTGAGGGTGGAGCGCACCGAGCATCTGTTGGCCGGAGCGCGCCGCTGTGTCTACCGCGTGACCGCCGTGAACGACCCAGCCTTCGTGGACACAGTGTCCACGAAGGCCAAAGACGCCGCAGATCAGGACACGATAGAGGCAGCTGCCCCCGTGGACAGCAAGCGCCCCTGATCATCGGTCAACGCCATGCGGGTGTTGGCCACCCGGCTGCCCAGCCGCAGGATCTCGGCCTCGCAATGGAACACTTCGCTGATCAAGCGCGCAAAGATCTCGCACAGGTCCTGCGTCAACGTTCACGTTCACGTTCACCCAGCCCCTGCCTGGCGCGCATCGCGACTCGCCATGACGCCCTGACGCCCTGACGCCCTGATGCCATGACACCTTGGCGACAGACCGTGCCTGAGCACCCCGGACTGTCCGGCGGCACAATGCCAAGCATGAATGCCCCTTCCATGCCTACAAGCAACCCTGTAGCGGCCACCACCACCACGCCGGAGATCCGATCCGAAGGTTTCGAGCGCGTGCGCGCGGCCTTGTCGGCTCAGGCCCATGCCCATGCGCCGGTGTGGCTCACCAGCTCTGCCCGCAGCGCCCAGGAGGCGGCAGATGTGCTGGGGGTGGCCCTGGGACAGATTGCCAAGAGCGTTGTGTTCCGCCGCAAGGGCGATGAATCGGCCGTGCTGGTGATTGCAGCCTGGGACCGCCGTGTTGATGAACGCAAGCTGCAGACGCACACCGGCCCGCTGGGCCGTGCGGATGCCGACTTTGTGAAGGCCCGCACGGGGTTCTCGATCGGCGGCGTCTCCCCATTGGGCTTTGCACCTGCGGATGGTGCCGCCGCACCGCAGCTGTTCATCGATGAAAGCCTGTTCCGCTTCGACATCATCTGGGCCGCCGCCGGTCATCCGAATGGCGTGTTCCAGATGACCCCGCAGCAATTGGTCAGTCTCACAGGGGCTCCCGTCGTGGAGGTCATGCAGTCATGACCGTGCCCGCTGCGAACGTCCCCCGCACGCCCGAGGGGCGCGTGGCATCGCCCTGCATCAACATCTGCAAGATGCATGAAGCCACCGGCTTGTGCATGGGCTGTGCGCGCACCATCGGTGAGATTGCCGCGTGGAGCCAGGCAGCGGATGCGGAGCGTATCCGCATCCTCGAACGGCTGCCGCCACGGCGCGAGTTGCTGCAAGCGCATGGAGTGCTGCCATGACGACCCTCGACTTCTTTTTCGATCCCATCTCCCCCTATGCCGCGCTCGCGTTCGAGCGTCTTCCGCAGGTGCTGGCCGGGCGCAGCGTGGCCGTGCGCTACCTCCCGGTGTTCCTCGGTGCCGTGCTCAAGGCACATGGCACCAAGGGGCCGGCGGAGCTGCCCCACAAACGCGACTGGCTCTATCGCCATGTGCTGTGGCTGGGGCAGCGGCTGGAGGTGCCGTTGGAACTGCCGGCACTGCATCCGTTTAATCCTTTGCCGCTGCTGCGATTGCTCTGGGCGACGGCCGAGCCGGGCCACACGCCCAACTGCTGGGCCGTGGAGACGGTGTTCCACCATGTCTGGCGGGGCGGTCTGGACGCCGCCGACCCCACACGCGTGCAGCAACTGGTCGAAAGCCTGGCCCCTCAGCAAGACCCGGCCAGCGACACCGTCAAAGCCGCGCTGCGCGAAGCCACCGATGCCGCCGTGGCGCGGGGGGTGTTTGGCGTGCCCACCATCGCCGTCGGCGACCAGCTCTTCTGGGGCCTGGACGCGCTGGACATGGTGGCCGCACGCATTGACGGAGACCCGTGGTTCGACGGCCCGGACTGGGGGCGGGCGGGCACCGTGCTAGCTCAGGCGCGCTAGCGAGCGCGGCACGCTCTGTGAGGCGCTAGCGCGGCGCGGACTCTCAAGCGACCGCGCGACGCTCCCTCACACGCGCCAGCGCCTGTGGGCCTCAATGTCCGATGCCCCGGGCCATCAGTGCAGCCATCAGAATAAGTGGGGGCGCCAGCAACAACTGCGCGGTCATCCAACGCCGGGATGACTGCATCTCGGCGGCCTTCAGCGGTCTTGCCAGACGCCGCCAGCGCAAGATGCGCAGTGTGGGCACGACGGAGAGCAGCCCCATCACACCAAACAAGACCAGCTTGGTCCAGAACAAGGGGTTGCCGGAATAAAACGTCCAGCCCTTGCCGCCCCAAATCAATCGAGCGACACCGGCCACCACCATGGCACCGGCCAGGGCGCCATAGGCGAGATCCAGGCGGCCAAGGTGGCGCAAACCGGTGGCATCAAGATCCTGAGCGGTCAGACACCATTCGGCCAGCAGGACGGCCAGCAAGGCGAATGCGCAGAGGTGGTGAGTCCAGGCCAGCAGGGCGTGGATGATCTGGGGGTCCATGGCTTACTCCTGTATCGTGTGTTGATGACGCGGCCTCAGGTCCAAGGCGTAAAGTCCCCAACCGATGAGCATGGTTGGCAGCAAGACCCGACTCCAGCGCGTCCAGGCATCCATCGGCGGCGCCAGTGACGACAGGCTGCGAGCGAGCGCATGCAGGTGAGCCAGCAACAGGCTCGCCAGCATCACCATCAGGCCGAGACCCGCCGGGATCTGCAGGTTGGGCACACCCGTGCGACGGTAGAAGCGCATCGGCAGCACCAGCGCCAAGCCACCCAGCAACTCGGCGACGCCCGCCAAATGCACCCAGAGGCGGTCATGCGCGGCCAGAGCATCGGGAATCAGGGCCAGCGAATGACGGTCTGCGCTGAGAAAGTGGTCCAAGCCAGTGATGAAAAAACTCATGCCCATGCCCCAGCGCATCGCGCTCTTCAGATTCAACGGCATCTTGAGCCAGCGAGCCGTGAGATGCGCCACTACAGCGCCCATGCCCATCAGGAGCAGCAAATGCAGGGGAGCCAACGCCGGAACTGTCACGGCGTCCATTCTCGGAGCCAATGTTTCCACTGTCAACTTGTGGCGCAGGGCGGGGGCATTCGCCGGATGGTGACGGGTCCTGAGTGACGATCCGTCGCCGATGGCGAGGGGCCGTTAAACTATTCGGCCGCCTTTTTTTGGCGGCAGTTTGGCCCTTGCATTCGCGAGGCGGTCCTCGCCCCCTCAGATCTATGAAAACCAGCTACCACTACGGCGAACTCAAGGCGCAGCTCTTGAAATACGCGTGCGCTCGCCTCGAAAGCGGGGAGCTGGCCGAACTGTCAATGCGGGAGATGGCCAAAGCCGTGGGCGTGTCTCACACGGCGGCTTATCGGCATTTTCAGGATAAGCATGCACTGCTGGACGCCGTGGCGCTGCAGGGATTCGAAGAATTGCTGCGCGCAGGGCATGCGATCGCAGTAAAGCCAGAGCCGCCCCTGGACCGTCTGCGGGAACTGGGACTGGCCTATGTCAGGTTTGGTCTTTCGCGCCCCCAGGGGCTGGCGCACATGTTCGCTTACGCGGCGCACAGCCAAGCCTCCGAGGCGCTGAAAGCGGCCGGTGGGCAACTGTTTGGGCTCCTTGAGGGGGTCATCGCCGAAGGCCAGCAGTTGGGCGTCTTCCGACATGTTCCTCTGGAGCCGCTTGCCCATGCCTGTTGGGCCATGGTTCATGGCTTGGCCACTCTGCTGGGTCAACGGCTGCTGCAACTGCCGAATCCATCGGAGGCGGAATGGATGACCTATGCCGAGAAAACGTTGGACATCTTCCTGGACGGCATCGCGGCGTCACCGGCGGTTTGAGACCGGTGAGGCGGGGTGGGACGGCGAAGACCTTAGAACGAGCTCCATGCGTTGGTGGTAGCGGCAAGGTCCACTGCGGGCTTGCTGGCCGATGCCCGTGAGCCCGGCCGGCCGGCGTTCACGCGTGGGCCATGTTCAGACACGGTGGAATCGGCCCGCGTTTCGTCCGCGCCCAGTCGAAACGCTGCGACGGCCTTCGACAGTTGGACGGCTTGATGTTGGAGACTTTCTGCAGCGGCTGCAGATTCTTCAACCAATGCGGCATTTTGCTGGGTCACCTGATCCAGTTGCATGACGGCCTGGCCCACCTGTTGAATGCCCGACGATTGCTCCTTCGTGGCGGAACTGATCTCGTGAATAAAGCTGGCTACACGGACGATCTGGCTCTCGATATCGCCCATGGTTTGTCCGGCCTTGGAAACGCGGTCTGCACCCGTGTCAATGGTTTCCAGACACTGCTGAACGAGATGCTTGATTTCCTTGGCAGCACCCGCACTGCGTTGTGCCAGGCTTCGCACTTCCGCCGCCACCACGGCAAAGCCTCGCCCCTGCTCACCGGCACGGGCCGCTTCCACCGCCGCGTTCAGCGCCAGGATGTTGGTCTGAAAAGCAATGCCGTCGATCATCGTGATGATGTCGGAGATCTTTCTGGAACTGGTCTGGATGTCGTCCATGGTGGAAACGACTTCACTGACGATCTGGGCCCCTTCCACCGCAGCCGACTGGGCCGAGTGTGAAAGAGTCGCCGCTGTGGAGGCGGTCTCTGCCGTTTGCTGAACGGTGCCGGTCAACTGCTCCATCGATGCGGCAGTTTGCTGGAGATTGGAGGCTTGTTCTTCGGTGCGCTGACTCAGGTCGGCATTACCCACCGCAATCTGACTGGCGGCAGTGCTGACGGACTCCACGCCCATCCGAACATCCGTCACGATGGTTCTCAGGCGGTGAACCATGTCAGCCAGAGACCCGCAAAGCCGCCCCACTTCGTCACCGGAGTGCACGTCGATAGAGACGGTCAGATCGCCTTGAGCCACGGCTTGGCTCAGGCTGAGCGCCGATGCCACAGGGCGAGTGATGCTCAGGGTGATGTAGAAGGCCACGGCCACGCTGACCGCGATGGTCGCCAGGGTGGCGGTCAGAAGAATCAGACGGGTGTCTTCATAGGCCTTCTGCGACTCCTGAAAATTCAGAGCGGCCTGGTCTGCCTGGATTTGGACGTCGTCTTTGACCATCTTGAGGATGTCGGTAAAGGCCTGCCCGGAGCGTTGCAGTGCGGCCTGCAGTTCGGGCGTCAATCCGGAGGACCGGCGAGATACCTCCAGCAGCGGCGCCTGATCGGATTGGTATTTCGACCTCAGTTCCTCGATTTTGACCTTGAGCGCGTCTTCCACAGCAGTCGTGGGCGTCTGGTCATATTTCCGCCATGCGTCACTCAGACTTTGCCAGGACGTGGCCATTTGCTCTTCAAAGCGCTTCTGGTCTTCTTCGGAATCGGTAAGGGCATGCTGCAACTCAAATCGCCGGATTTGATTCAACGCTGCTCGATATTCACCAAGTAATTGCACTGAGACCAGATTGTTTTGTGCAAGATCCTTGGTGGATTCGTTGACCAGGGAAATTTTGTTGTAAGCCAGTATGCTGATCAGGACGGTCAGCAGGATGGCCATTGAAAACCCGATGGCCAGCCGATAGCCAATTTTTAGATCTTTAATTTTCATGTGATTTTTGGTTTGGTTTATTCCCGGGCGGGATCGATCATCCCCGCGATCGGATGTCTCTTCACGGTGAATTCTCAAAAAGAGGATTCAATGTTGTCATTGTAAACATCGCTGCAACCGGGTTTTTTGCTTGCCCGGCGATGTTGGCCCGAAGCGGTGATGGAATTCACGTTCCTCGGAGCGGTAATCCTTGGCAACAAAGTCGACATCAAGCGCCGTTGGGTCAGCGCAGTAGAAAATTTTGGGAGTCCGTCGCTATGCTTGCGTTTTATGTTTACACTGGAAACATCGCGCCACGGCAGCGGCCATGGGGTCTCGGGCAGGTGGCGGTCGATCGGGACTGGAGGCTTTGTGTACTCCGTCCTTCAAGCCATGAACATGACGATTCAGAAACTGCGACGGGGGCGCGCCGTCTTGTCCTCGCTGATCAGGCGGCTCTGCTCGCGGAGCCAGCCACGCGGCGCTTGTGAGCTGTCGTCCATGGGCCATCGAGAGCTCAATGACGTGGGGATCGGCCAGGGGGAAATTCCTTTCCTCCTTGGCTCGCGGAGACGACCGTCTTGCCCAGGTGAGGGATGGAACTCGGGCACTGCGCTCGACTAAGTCCTTTGCAGGGGGCCTTCGCAGCGATCTAGGACATACCCTCTGCTGCACTGCACATGGGCTGAAATTCCGCATCAAGAAATGCGACCTCAGGGTTGTCACCGGGTTTGTCAGCCAGAGGAAAGCATCGCGTCAGACAGAGGTCAGAGCGGCGCTGGATAGTCACCTCTCAAGAATCCCCGGTCGGTGATTCTTGGTGACAACGAGGAGACAACCCCATGGCAACTGCAAGTGCAGTCAGCACCAGCGCGCCGATGACCGCGGAGGAGAAGAAAGTCATCTTCGCCTCGTCGCTCGGCACGGTATTCGAGTGGTACGACTTCTATCTCTACGGATCCCTGGCCGCCATCATCGGCAAGCAGTTCTTCACGGGGCTGGATCCCACGGCGCAGTTCATTGCGTCGCTGATGGCTTTTGCGGCCGGCTTCATCGTGCGCCCGTTCGGCGCACTGGTGTTCGGCCGGCTGGGCGACATGATCGGACGCAAGTACACCTTCCTGGTGACCATCCTGATCATGGGCCTGTCCACCTTCATCGTCGGTGTGCTTCCCACCTACGACACCATCGGGCCCGCCGCAGCGGTGATCCTGGTCGGTCTGCGTCTGCTGCAAGGCCTGGCGCTGGGCGGTGAATACGGTGGTGCCGCCACCTATGTGGCCGAACACGCGCCGCACGGCAAGCGTGGGGCTTACACCTCGTGGATCCAGACCACCGCCACGCTGGGCCTGTTCCTGTCGCTGATCGTGATCCTGTCCACCCGCACACTGCTGGGGGAGGCCACGTTCGCGGCCTGGGGCTGGCGTATTCCTTTCGTGGTGTCCATCCTGCTGCTGGGCATCAGCGTCTGGATCCGCCTGTCGATGAATGAATCGCCGGCCTTCCAGAAGATGAAGTCGGAAGGCAAGACCTCCAAGGCGCCGCTGTCCGAATCCTTCGGCCAATGGAAGAACCTGAAGATCGTGCTGCTGGCGCTGTTCGGCCTGGTCGCCGGTCAGGGCGTGGTCTGGTACACGGGCCAGTTCTATGCGCTGTTCTTCATGACCAGCGTGCTGAAGGTGGATGCCGCAGCTGCCAACATCATGGTGGCGGTGGCCCTGCTGATCGGTACGCCGTTCTTCGTGATCTTCGGCACCTTGTCGGACAAGATCGGCCGCAAGCCCATCATCATGGCGGGTCTGCTGCTGGCCATCCTGACCTACTTCCCGCTGTTCAAGGCGCTGACCAACGCCGCCAACCCGGACCTGGCCCGTGCCCAGGCCACGGCGCAGATCACGCTGACCACCGACCTGAATCAGTGCTCCTTCCAGGGCAGCCCGGTGGCGCGTGACGTGGACTTCACCACGCCTTGCGACATCGCCAAGCGTGCGCTGGCCCAGGCGGCGGCCACCTACGAGACCGTCTCCGGCGCGGCCGGCGCTGGCCAGGTGAAGGTGGGGGATCGTGTCATCGACGTGCCCTCCGCTTCGCTGACGGCGGGTGGTCACAAGTTCGACGAGGACAGCGCCAAGAAGATCGCCGCGTTCAAGAAGGACCTGGGCGAGGCCATGAAGGCCGCCGGTTACCCGACCAAGGCCGATCCGGCCAAGATCAATACCGCGCTGACCGTCGCCATCCTGAGCCTGCTGGTGCTGTATGTGACGATGGTTTATGGGCCGATCGCAGCGATGCTGGTGGAGCTGTTCCCCACCCGCATCCGCTACACCTCGATGAGCCTGCCTTATCACATCGGCAATGGCTGGTTCGGTGGCCTGCTGCCGTCCATCAGCTTTGCGATGGTGGCGCAGAACGGCAACATCTATCACGGCCTTTGGTATCCCATCGGTGTGGCAGCCCTGACCCTGGTGATCGGTCTGCTGTTTGTGCGTGAGACCAAGGACGTCGATATCTACGCCCGCGACTGAGCGAGACAGCGCGCCACTGCGCTTCCCCAAAGACAACGGCCCTTCGGGGCCGTTGTTGTTGGATCGCTGTGCTCATCGGGCCCGCCGAGCCTGTTGAACTTGCTGAGGCTGAATGAGATTGGTCGGTGGGTGTCCCTCAGCCTCGTGTCAGCAAGCCCGTCAAGAATGGCCTGCAAACAATCATTGCTCATTCATCAGGAGACTCAGACACCATGTGGAAACTCGTCCTTGGATTCATCGTTTTTGCCGGTCTGGCGCTGTTTGTGCTGATGCGCAGCGGCGGCAATATCGACATGACGGGTGAGAAGCATGACGTCACCGGTGGCCACGCAGAGACGTCCGCCAGCGCCGCGCCCTTGAGTGCTTCCGCTTCGGATGCGGCCTCCGCCGCGATGGCAGCCGCGTCGGCCGCTGTGCCTGCAGCGTCGGGCGCATCGCAATAAAACCGGGGCGCGGCAGCCAGTCGCGGTGGGAGGCCAACCGCTCACCGCGCGCTGACCGCAGCGCATCGGCTCATTCGCTCCGCGCCAGGTCCTCCCCATGCGCCCGTAGCGGTGCCTGCACCGGCAGACGCATCTGCATACGGGTGCCTTCGCCGTTCTGGCTTACCACCTCGATCTGACCGCCCAGCACATTCGTCACGATGTTGTGCACGATGTGCATGCCCAGCCCCGACCCGCCCTTGCCCAACTTGGTGGTGAAGAACGGGTCGTAGATGCGCCGCACGACCGACGGGTCCATGCCCCGCCCATCGTCCTGCACCAGCAGTTCCACTTCCTGGTCGTTGATGCGGGCGCAGCGCACCAGCACCTGCCCGTGGTCGCGCCCTTCGAAGGCATGCACCAGCGTGTTCATCAGCAAATTGGTCAGCACCTGTCCGAGCGCACCCGGGTAGCTGCTCATGCGCAGCGAGGTTTCGAGTTCTGTGCGGATGCGGTAGGGCGTGTGTTTGAAGCTGGGCTCCACCATCACCAGCACGTCCTCCACCACCTGCGCCAGTTCAAACTCGCGTCGGGTGTCGCTGGTCTGGTCGATGGCGACCTGTTTGAAGTCCCGCACCAGGTCCGCCGCCTTCTGCACATTGCGATGCAGGATGTCCTGGCCACGGCGCGTGTCCTTGACCAGATCTTCCAACTGGCTGCGCCGCATCGGCGTGTTGTCGGAGAGCATGCGGTCCAGCTTGTTCCAGCGGTCTTCCAGGGCGGACACCACCGTCAGCGCATTGCCCAGTGGCGTGTTCAGCTCATGGGCCACGCCCGCGACCAAGCGCCCCAAGGACGCGAGTTTTTCCGATTCCACCAGCTCCCGCTGCGCCGTCTTGAGATTGGCCAGGGCCTGCGTCACTTCCGCGTTGGCCTCGGTCAACTCATAGGTGCGCTGTGCCACCTGTTCCTCCAAGGTGGAGGCATGGCCGCGCAGGTCGTCAAAGGCCTTGAGCAGGGCCAAACGCATGCGCTCCATGGCCTTGCCCACGCGGGCAATCTCGTCTTCACCCCCCAGTTCCAGAGGCTTGTCCAGCTGGCCCACCGCCAGTTCATCGGCCGCGTGGGACAGCCGGGCCATCGGATGCAGCACCCGTCGCTGCAGCACCACCAGAATCAGCCCCAGCGACAGCGTCAGGGTCAGCAGGCTGCGCCACAGCATGTTCCATAGCTCCAGCCGTTTGCGCGCGATCAGCGGCTCTGCGCTCATCACCACCGTCAGCTTGGCAATCTCCCGCCCATCCCGCAGGACGGATCGGGTGTCGCTCAGGGTCAGCCGTTCATCGCCGCCAGCCCGATGGAATTCGATGAAGGCCTGCTGAGCGGCGGTCTCCGTCACCGATACCGAGACAAAGCGCGGGTCATCCACCTGCGCTTTCACCATCGGCTCGGCCAGATCCGGCGACACCTGCCAGATGGGTTCCGCCAGGGACAGCGCCAGCACCTCCGTCGCCCGGTTCAGATCCCGCCGAAGGTCTTCCATCACCGTCTGTCGGCTGAGTTGCTGCTCATACAGCAGCACGGCGGCAGTGGGCAGCAGCAGGCCCACCAGCAGAGCCAGCATCACGGCATTGCGCAGCGAGCGTCGGATCAGTGACACAACAGCCTTCCAGTGCAGAAAGGGTGGATGGGCTTGATTATGACGACGCGGGCCGCTGCCGCTCATGCGGCGAAACGCTCATCCGCCGACAGCACCGTCACCCGGTTGCGGCCCTGGGCCCGCGATGCCGACAAGGCCTGATGTGCCCGCATCACGAAATCCCGGGCCGATTCTTCCCGCCCCAGTTGCGTCACCCCCACGGAGAGGCTGATGCGGTGGCTGTCATCCGGGCGCACCTGCGCGGCCCCGTGGCGCCATTGCTCGGCCACCTGATGTGCTTCATGCAGGCCGGCATCCGGCAACAGCAGCGCAAACGCATGCTCTTCCAGGCGTACCGCCACATGATGGCTCTGGGCCACGCTGCGCACCGCCGTGGCCACCTGATGCACCACATCCTCCAACTGCGTGTTGTTCAACTGCTGGCGCAGCGTCCCGAAATCATCAATGTCCCCCAGCACCAGGCAGGGGGCCACCGGCGTGCCCGCGTCCGGGCTGCGCAGGCAGCCGGCCAGGGCCTTCTCGAAGGCGCGGCGGTTGCCCAGACCGGTCAACGGGTCCAGCAGCGCTTCGCTGCGGGCCCGCTGCACCTCCTGGCGCAGGCGGGCCACTTCCTCGCGACTCAAGGCCAGCCGCGCCATCAGGCCACCAATGGCCGACTGCATGTCCTGTGTGCCTTGCAGCGCCGCCGCCAGCACCTGGGTGTGCTGCCCCGGGGCGGCATGGGCCAGGGCGTCCAGCCAACGCTGCAGCGCGCCCGCATAGTGATGCACTTGCTGGTCGGCCCGCTCGGCGCAGTCCGTTACGCCCCCCAGCACGTCCCCCACCTCGCGGGAGAGATGCAGCGCGCGGTCCTCATCCAGCTCGGCGATATAGCGCCTGTAGAGCGACCAGGTCTGTGCCTCGTCCAGGCTGCAGCCCTCCTTGGTGAGCGTGAGCAACTCGCGGCTCAGGGCCGCATTCATGTTGACCACATGCTCGTACCACACCGCGTAACTCACCGGATGCAGCGCCGCACGCTGGCGCGACATCAACGGCAACGCGGTCCGCAGCGCCTGTGCGCTGGCGGCGATGCTTTCTGTGTACCTCATCACCAGGTTCCCTCTCGCAGGGGAGTCTGATCCGGCTCTTCGGCCAGTGGCTCCCGTCGTTCTTGTCTGCCGGCCTCTACGGATGGGTGCTCGTGTGTTGCTGAGCGGTACTGGGCCGGTCAGGGGATGATCGACCTGTAACGAATCGTCTTGAGACTATTTTGGGCAAGGTGCTCAGGCATTCGTAACAACTGTGCAGTATTCACGCTGGAGGGGACAAGCCAGGGGACAGGCCAGGGCGGCGTTTTTGCCACAGGGCGGTGGAACGCGCGCAGCGCCCACCCATGCGCCCGAAGCCCATAGGCTTTTTCCGTCTCCCCGATACTGACGCGCAAGCAACGCAGGAGAACAAGATGGATTTGGGACTCTCGGGCCGCTGGGCCCTGGTGTGTGCAGCTTCCAAGGGGCTGGGGGCTGGTTGTGCCGAAGCCCTGGTGGCCGAAGGCGTCAACATCGTGATCACGGCCCGTGGGGAAGAGGCGCTGCAGGCGCAGGCTGCCCGTCTGCGCGGGCGCCACCCGCAGGTGCAGGTGGTGGCCGTGGTGGGCGACATCACCACCGAGGAAGGTCGCGTCGCGGCGCTGAAGGCCTGTCCGCAGGTGGACATTCTGGTGAACAACGCGGGCGGCCCGCCGCCGGGGGATTTCCGGCAGTGGGGGCGGGAGCAATGGCTGTCCGCGCTGGAGGCCAACATGCTCACACCGATCGAGCTGATCAAGGCCACGGTGGACGGCATGGCCGAGCGAGGCTTTGGCCGCATCGTCAACATCACGTCGGGCGCGGTGAAGGCCCCCATCGATGTGCTGGGCCTCTCCAACGGCGCCCGCAGCGGACTGACCGGTTTTGTGGCCGGGCTGGCCCGTCAGCCGCAACTGGCCAGCCGCAACGTCACCCTCAACAACCTGCTGCCCGGCGCCTTTGACACGGAACGCCTGCAGAAGACGCTGGCGGCCGGCGCCGACAAGTCGGGTCAGCCGCTGGAAAAGGTGCGGGATGCCCGCATGGGTCACATCCCGGCCCGCCGCTTTGGCAGCGCCGCAGAATTCGGTGCCGTGTGCGCCATGATCTGCAGCGCCCACGCCGGTTACCTGACGGGCCAGAACATCCTGCTGGATGGCGGGGCCTACCCAGGGACGTTCTGATCATCCACAGGAGAAACCCATGAGTGAACGCGCCATACGTCTGAACCAGGCCGGAGGGCCGGAAGTGATGCAGGTGCATTCGGTGGAGGTGGGCGACCCGGGCCCGGGTGAGATCCGCCTGCGGCAGAAGGCCGCCGGACTGAACTTCATCGACATCTACCAGCGCAGCGGTGTCTACAACATCCCCATGCCTTCCGGCCTGGGCATGGAAGGCGCCGGTATCGTGGAGGCGGTGGGGGAGGGGGTGACCCATCTCCGTGCGGGCGACCGTGTGGCCTACGCCAGCCAGCCGATCGGCGCTTATGCCTCCGCCCGGGTGATGCCGGCGCGATGCGTGGTCCGGCTGCCAGACAGCCTGAGCTTCGAGCAGGGCGCGGCGATGATGCTCAAGGGGCTCACGGTGCAGTACCTGCTGCGCAAGACGCAGCCGCAGGGCGGGCTTCAGGCCGGCGACCATGTGCTGTTCCATGCCGCCGCCGGTGGTGTGGGCCTGATCGCCTGCCAGTGGGCCAAGGCCCTGGGCCTGAAGCTGATTGCCACGGCGGGCAGCGATGCCAAGTGCGAACTGGCGTTGAAGCATGGTGCCGCCGTGGCCATCAACTACCAGCGCGACAACTTTGCCGAGCAGGTCAAGGCGTTGACCGGTGGCGAAGGCGTCAAGGTCGTTTACGACTCGGTCGGCGCCAGCACCTTTGAAGGTTCTTTGGCCTGCCTGCGCACCTTTGGCCTGATGGTGAGCTTTGGCAATGCCTCGGGCATGGTGCCCCCGGTGGCCATCACCGCGCTGTCGGCCAAGGGCCTGTACCTGACACGTCCGTCGCTGTTCCAGCATCTCAGCTCGCGCGAAGCCACCCAGGCAATGGCCGACGACCTGTTCCAGGTGGTGGGCAGCGGACAGGTGAAGATCGACGTGGAGCAGCGCTATGCGCTGGAGGATGTGCAGCAGGCCCACCGCGAGATGGAAAGCCGCAACACCACGGGGGCTGGTGTGTTGCTGCTGGACTGAGGGCAGGACTGAGGGCTTGGCCCAGCGGCCTCAGGCCGTCTGCTGACGCCCCAGCAGCACCGGCGGCACGTCGTCGAAATCGGCGGCCACGGTGTCCGCCGCGAGCGGATCTTCCACCGCCGACGGCGGCGTGCTGATGCGGGTCATGCCTACGGTGGTCGGCAGTTCATCCAGGCTGGCCGGCACTGTGGCGGCCATGCCGTCGCTGTCGGTGTCCGCATCGGACTCCTCCACGGGCAGGTCGACGGTTTCGGTGCGAACCACCTCGTCCAGCACCACGGGCTGGGCCAGTCGGACTTCAAAGCTGAAGCAGGACCCGGCGCCCTGCTGGCTTTCCACCTGCACCTCGCCCCCCATCAACTCCACCAGGCGCTTGACGATGGTCAGGCCCAGGCCGGTGCCGCCGTAGCGGCGGGTGATGCTGCCATCTGCCTGGGTGAAGGGGCTGAAGATCTGGGCGATCTGCTCCGGCGTCATGCCGATGCCGGTGTCATGCACGGCGATGCGCAGCCGCAGCGGGCCGCCCAGGCCGCCCTCGCTGGACGCGGCCCGTTCGATCTCCACCCGGACTTCGCCCTTCTCGGTGAACTTGAGGGCATTGCCCACCAGGTTCACCAGGATCTGACGCAGCCGCAGGGCATCACCCAGCAGATGCTGCGGCACACCGGGCTGGATGCGGGCGTGCAGCTGCAGGCCCTTTTCATGGGCCTGCAGTAGCAGCGGATGCAGGGCTTCACGCAGGCAGTCGTGCAGGCTGAACGGGGCCTGGTCGATGATGACCCGGCCGGCTTCAATCTTGGCAATGTCCAGCAGGTCATTGATGATGACCATCAGGCCCTTGGCCGAGCTGTGGGCCAGCTCAATGAACTTGCGCTGGCGCTCATTCAACTCGGTCTGCAGCACCAGCTCGGTCAGGCCCAGCACACCGTTCATCGGGGTGCGGATCTCATGGCTCATGTTGGCCAGGAAGGAACTCTTGGCCTGGCTCGCGGCCTCCGCCGCTTCACGCGCTGCTTCCAGCTGCGCCTGGGTGGCCTTGAAGTCGCTGATGTCGCGGGCATTGAGCTGCAGCACCACCTCGCCGCTCACCGGGTCCCGCATGGGGCGGGCATCCACCGCATGCCAACGGCGTCCGTTGGCCGTGTGCAGTTCCAGCTCGGCGCCGAAGGTCTGCCCACCACGCACCTGCGTCACGATACGGCGCGCCAGGTCAGGGTCGGGGAACATCGCGCTGAAGTCGGTCGCGCCAATCGTCTTGCGCAGGCCGTTGAAGCACATGGCCGCGGCCGGGTTGCGCATCAGCACACTGCCGTCTCTCAGGGAGAACACCGCGATCCGCACGGATGTGTGCTGCAGCGCTTCCACGCCGCGCAGCAGGCTCTTGTCCACGCCGCTCACCAGCGAATCGGCAGCAAACAGCATCACCTGGCGCTTGTCCGGGGTCCGGATGCCGCGCGAGACCAGCATCACCGTGCTGGGCTGGCCTTTGGGGTAGAGCGTCCACTGCTCCCGCACCACCTTGTTCTGGGCATGGTCGGCAGCGGCCACCGCCAGGCGTTGAACCACGGCCGGGCTGGTGTCGGTGAGATCGCGGGAGAGGAATTCTTCGGCGCTGTCGGCGCGCCAGAAACTCAATGCGGCGGCATTCGCCCACAGGTTGCGAAGGCGCTCCTGGTCGTAGACCCACATTGGCACGTCGAGCCAGTCGTAGTGAGTCAGACAAGAGAAATCAAGCATGGGAGCGGAGGGGTTGGAGCCGCACGGTTACATTCGGTCGCAGTCATTGTCGCCGCGCCTGACCCCCAGTGCATCAGGCTCGATGCCTATTCCGTCACGTCGCCGCCTCCGCTGATCTCGAGTGTGGTGAACAGTGCGACGCCCGTCACAGCGCGGTCCTCGCACGCTGCCGATATGACAGGGCGTTTTTAGCTTCTTTGTCAGATCAGCAGCATTGTTGCCGCGCGCTCAGTGGCGCTTGACCCGCCGCAATTCGTCCCACACCAGCAGGATGGCCCCGACGGTGATGGCGCTGTCCGCCACATTGAAGGAAGGGTAGTACCACTGGTTCCAATGGAACTGCAGGAAGTCCACCACGTAGCCATGCAGCAAGCGGTCCACCACATTGCCGACGGCACCGCCCAGAATGAGGCTGAGCGCGGTGGCAAACAGGGTTTGATGGCCATGGCGGCGCAGCAGCCAGACGATGAAGATGGTGGCGGCCACGCCCAGGGCCACAAAGAACCAGCGCTGCCAGCCGGAGGCTCCGGCCAGGAAGCTGAAGGCCGCGCCGGTGTTGTGCGCACGGACCAGGTTGAAGAAGCTGGTGACGTAGCGGCTGTCCCCGTACTGGAAGGAGTTGAGCACCAGCACCTTGGTGAACTGGTCCGCAACGATGATCAGCAGGGCCAGGCCCAGCCATTGGATCAGCCGGGCAGAGGAGGGGGCAGCGGACGAAGACTTGGCCATGGTGGAATGGGGGCGAAACCCGCAACTGTATACCGCCTGCGCAGGGGCCGTGCTGCGGCTACAGTGCGGCTGCCATGAGACTGCGCCTGAAAATCCTGCTGCTTGCCATCCTGCCCCTGGTGGCCTCGCTGCTGCTGATCGCGGTGGCGGTGCGCCAACAGGAGCGGCAACTGCTGGCGCAGGAGCATGCGGCCATGGAACGCACCTATATGGATGCCCGCCGTGACGAGCTGCGCCACTATGTGGAGCTGGCGGTGAGCACGCTGCAGCCGCTGTATGGCCATGACGGCGGCCCCGACCAGGTGGAGGCGGACAAGCGTGAGGCGCTGCGCCTGCTCTCGGCGCTGGATTACGGGGAAGATGGCTACTTCTTTGTCTACGACCTGCAGGGCCGGGTGCTGATGCATTCCCGGCAGCCGGAACTGGTCGGGCGCAATCTGTGGGAGCTGCGGGACCCGCTGGGGCGGCCCACCATCCAGCAACTGATCGGCCAGGCACGCTCCGGGGGAGGATATGTGGAATACCTCTGGCGCAAGCCATCGTCGAAGGACATGGCGCCCAAGCTCGGTTATGTGGTCGCCATGGATCGCTGGGGCTGGATGGTCGGCACCGGTCTCTATCTGGACGGCATGCGGGCCACGCTTCGGCGACTGGACCGGGAAGCCCAGGCCAACATCGCCCAGACGATGTGGTGGATTGCGGCCATCGCCGTGTTTGGGGTGGCCCTGATCAGCGCCAGCGCCCTGGCACTGAATCTGAGTGAGCATCGCCTGGCCGAAGCCAAGCTGCGGGCGCTGGCGCATCAGGTGGTGCGCTCGCAGGAGGACGAGCGGGCGCATCTGTCCCGCGAACTGCATGACGGGGTCAGCCAGACCCTGGTGTCCACCAAGTTGCTGATTGAAAGCGCGCAGCAGAGCGGCGACACGGCGCTGCTGCCCCGCGCTCTGGAGCGGCTCAATCACAGCCTGGTGGAGGTGCGACGGCTGTCCCACCATCTGCGTCCGGCGCTGCTGGACACGCTGGGCCTGGCGGCCGCGCTGGAACATCTGGCGCGGGAGCTGGACGAAGCCGGCCCCCCCCAGGTGGACCTGCATGTGGTGGGCGCGGCGCGGGAACTGCCGGAGCTGCTCAACACTGTGCTCTTCCGTGTGGCCCAGGAGGCGCTGACCAATGTCGTCAAGCATGCGGCCGCAAGCCGGGTGGAGATGACGCTGGACTTCCAGCCGGGGCCGGAGCGCTCCGAGGCGGGCGGCGTGCTGCTGCGCATCCAGGACGACGGCGCCGGTTTCGACCTGGTGGCCGCCGAACGGGGCGACCCGCACCAGGGCATTGGCCTGCGCAACATGCGCGAGCGCATGGCCTCGGTGGGAGGCAGCCTGGAGCTGCAATCCAGCCCCGGCCACGGCACCCAGGTCGAGGCCTGGATGAGCGAGGCTGCGATCCGCCGTCTGGCGCGCGAGAATCCGGGGCCATGACGTCTCTTGCTGCCGCTTCCGACCTGTCGCCTCCGGGGGGGGCGGTCCGCATCCTGCTGGTGGATGACCATCCGCTGGTGCGGGAGGGGGTGCGCTCGCGTCTGCAGGGGGAGGCCCGCTATCGGGTGGTGGGCGAAGCCGGGTCGGCGGAGGAGGCCATGGTGATGCTGGTCTCCACCCAGCCGCAGGTGGTGCTGCTGGACGTGGGCCTGCGCGGCCACAGCGGCATCCAGCTGGCGCAAACCATGCTGGAGCGGCAGGGCGACCTGCGGGTGCTCATGTACAGCATGTACGACAACCCCGAATACGTGCAGCGCGCCTTGCAGGCCGGCGCGCGGGGATATGTGCTGAAGGATGCCCCGGCGGGGGAGATCGTCGCGGCCATCGATGCGGTGGCGGCCGGCGGTACTTTCCTGAGCCCGGGCGTGTCGCGGCGCATGTTCCGCAACCAGCAGCCGCGGCCGCTGCTGTCCCCGCGTGAAAGCGAGATCCTCACCGCGCTCGGCCGGGGCGAATCCAGCAAGCAGATCGCCAAGGCGCTGGACCTGTCGGTCCGCACGGTGGAAACCCATCGCCAGAACATCAAGCGCAAGCTGGAACTGGAAGGCCAGGCGGACCTGATCCGCTACGCCGTGGAACACGCCCGCGGCCTGCATCGGGACGACCGCTAGCGGCGCGCGTCTCCAGCGTCCACGCCCATCCGGGTTAGTCCCTACGTGGTCCTACGCCGGTGAGCTAGTCCAAGAGACGGATGTATGCGGGAGGGTTGGCACCGAAACTGCCCGGTTGGCATACAGCGTGCGGACCACCCTCCAACGGCCGCACTCAATAAGGAGACATCATGTCCAATTGGAGTCGCCACCTCGCCTGGGCGGGCGTGGCCGTTCTCGGGGCCGTTGCACTGGCCACCGTTGCGCTGGCGCGCGGCGAGGCGGTCAGTGCCCTGTGGGTCGTTGTGGCCGCCTTGTGCGTCTATCTCATCGGCTACCGCTACTACAGCCTGTTCCTGGCGACCAAAGTGCTGGGCCTGGACCCCACGCGCCAGACCCCCGCCTGGAAGCACAACGACGGGCTGGACTATGTGCCCACCCACCGCTATGTGCTGTATGGCCACCACTTCGCCGCGATTGCCGGCGCGGGCCCGCTGGTGGGGCCGGTGCTGGCCGCGCAGATGGGCTATCTGCCCGGGCTGCTCTGGATACTGGCCGGTGTGATCTTTGCCGGTGCCGTGCAGGACTTCATCGTGCTGTTCATCTCCACCCGTCGCGATGGTCGCTCGCTGGGCGACCTGGTGAAGCAGGAGATGGGCACGGTGCCGGGTGTGATTGCGCTGTTTGGCGCCTTCATGATCATGATCATCATCCTGGCGGTGCTGGCCCTGATCGTGGTGAAGGCTTTGGCCGATTCCCCGTGGGGCACCTTCACCGTGGCGGCCACGATTCCGGTGGCGCTGTTCATGGGGGTGTACCTGCGCTACATCCGTCCGGGCCGCATCGGTGAGGTGTCGATCATCGGCTTCGTGATGCTGATGTTGGCCATCATGGGCGGCCAATGGGTGCATGAGAGCCCCACCTGGGCGCCGCTGTTCACCTACGACGGCAAGGCCCTCACCTGGATGCTGATCGGTTATGGGTTCATTGCCGCGTCCATCCCGGTCTGGCTGCTGCTGGCGCCGCGTGACTATCTCTCCACCTTCCTGAAGATCGGCACCATCATTGCGCTGGCCATCGGCATTGTGGTGGTGGCGCCGCCGCTGCAGATGCCGGCCTTCACCCGCTTTGCGGAAGGCAATGGCCCGGTGTGGGCGGGCAATCTGTTTCCCTTCCTGTTCATCACCATCGCCTGCGGCGCCGTGTCCGGCTTCCATGCGCTGATCGCTTCCGGCACCACGCCGAAGATGCTGGACAACGAGGTCAATGCCCGCTTCATTGGCTATGGCGGCATGCTGGCCGAATCCTTCGTGGCGGTGATGGCGCTGGTGGCGGCCTCCTGCATTGAGCCTGGGGTGTACTTCGCCATGAACAGCCCGGCGGCGCTGGTGGGCAAGACCCCTGACGCGGTGGCGGCCACCTTGTCCACCTGGGGCTTTGTCATTACGCCGGAGATGCTGGTGCAGACCGCCAAGGACGTGGGTGAAAACACCATCCTGGCCCGTGCCGGTGGCGCCCCGACGCTGGCCGTGGGCATGGCGCACATCCTGCATCAGGTGGTGGGCGGCAAGGCGATGATGGCCTTCTGGTACCACTTCGCGATTCTGTTTGAGGCGTTGTTCATCCTGACGGCGGTGGATGCGGGCACCCGTGCGGGCCGCTTCATGCTGCAGGACCTGCTGGGCACGTTTGTGCCAGCGCTGAAGCGCACGGACTCGCTGCCGGCCAACCTCATTGCCACGGGCTTGTGTGTGGCGGCCTGGGGCTACTTCCTGTATCAAGGGGTGGTGGATCCGCTGGGCGGCATCAACACGCTGTGGCCGCTGTTCGGCATTGCCAACCAGATGCTGGCGGCGGTGGCGCTGCTGCTGGGCACGGTGGTGCTGTTCAAGATGAAGAAGGACCGCTATGCGTGGACCACCATCCTGCCCGCAGGCTGGCTGCTGGTGTGCACGATGACGGCCGGCTGGCTGAAGATTTTCAGCACGGATCCCAAGGTGGGCTTCCTGGCCCATGCGCAGAAGTATGCGGACTCGCTCGCGGCCGGCCAGGTGCTGGCCCCGGCGAAGAGCCTGGAGGCGATGGAGCGGGTGATCTTCAATGACCGGCTGGATGCGGCGCTGTGCGGCGTGTTCATGTTCGTGGTGCTGAGCGTGCTGGTCTACAGCGTGAAGTCCGTCCTGGCCGCGCGCGCCGAACGTCGCCCGACGGTGCATGAAACGCCGTATGAGCCGCTGCCGCCGGGTGCGACGGCCGGTGGCCACGCCTGATCATGCTGAAGCAGGCCGCTGCTCAACTGCTGCAGGCCGGGCGCTACATGGCGCGCGGTGTGCATCAGCAGATGGTGGGCGCCGACTATGGCGCCTACCTGGCCCACATGGCGCGCACCCATCCGGACCAGGCACCGTTGAACTATGAAGACTTCTTCCGGCAGCGGCAGGAGGCGAGGTTCAATAGTGGGACGGGGCGGTGCTGCTGAATCGGCCCGGGCCAGGCCTCAATCAATCAGCTTGCCACCGTCGTGAAAGCGATGAGGACCGTCGAAACGGCCCACAGCAGCCACATGCGTCACCATACGGCCCGGACCGTTCCAGGCATGCAGGTGGAAGCCGGGCGGTTCCAAGATCCACGCCGATTCGGCTTCGGGCGCCAGATCCAGGCAAACCTGGTGGGCGGGGCTCGGCGCCGTGGACACCACGGTGCCACCGATCCGGCTGTATATCGTGCGGTGCAGGTGCCCGCAGACCACCCGCTCGACCGTCGGATGACCTGCCAGGATCTCGGCCAGCCCGTCGGCGCCTTCCAGCAGCCCAATGCGGTCCATGTGGCCGATCAGCGTTTCAAACGGCGGGTGGTGCATGGCGATCACCACGGATTCGCCGCGGTGCTGGTCCAGTACATCGGCCAGCCACTGCAGGCGCTTTGTGCAAAGACGGCCGTGCGGGGCGCCGGTTTCCACGGTGTCCAGTGCCACTAGCCTCAGGCCATGCTCACCCAGGCTCACGCTGTACTGCACGAACTCACCATCGCCCAGATACGCATGCGTCTTGAAGCTGCGCCTGAGCTGCGCACGTTCATCGTGATTGCCTGGCAACAGGAACAGCGGCATCGACAAGGGTGCAAGCAGGCCCGCCAGGTGCTCGTACTCGACATCACGGCCGAAGTCTGTGAGGTCACCGGTCAGTACCACCGCGTCCGGGCCTTGGGGCAGGGCATTGATGGCCTGAACGGCCGCGCGCAGGTAGGGGGCGGTATCCAGGCGCCCATAGGCCAGCCGCCCCGGCTCGCGGATGTGCAGGTCGGTCAGCTGTGCAAGCAAGGTCTTCATGCGCTGTCTTTCAGGGCGGCCGCCATCAGGCGAGCGGGGTCGATGCTGATGTAGACCGTATCACCGGCGGCTGCGGAGCAGTCGCGCGGCTGGTCGGAGACGATGGCTTCGTCCTGCCCGGTCACTGACAGTCGCAGGTGAACACGGTCCCCCAGGAACGTGCGTTGCAGTACCCGCGCCGCACCCCAGGCCGCACGGTGCGCCTGCTCTGTCGCCATCACGTGAACGTTCACGTCTTCCGGTCGAACCAGGACGGTTTCACGGCCGGCCAGGACCGCAGGACAGCGCAGTTCGATGCCCCCCAGTGGCAGGGCACCCTGGCGGTCGGTGCGCAACCGGTTCACGCGGCCCAGGAACTCGGCAACAAAGGGGTGGCCCGGCTGTCGGTAGAGGTCTTCGCCTCTGCCGACCTGCATGATGCGTCCTGCCTGCATCACGGCAAGCCGGTCCGCAATGGCCAGTGCCTCGCTTTGATCATGCGTGACATGCACGGCCGTGATGTGCAAATCACGAAGCAGTTGCGCGAGCTCATCGCGCAAGGTCTCTTTCAGTTTGGCGTCCAGCGCGGTCAGCGGCTCGTCCAGCAACAGCACGCGAGGTCGCACCGCCAGCGCCCGCGCCAGAGCCACGCGTTGCCGCTGTCCCCCAGACAGCTGTGCTGGACGACGCAGCTCCAGCCCACCCAGGCGAACCAGGTCGATGACCTCACCCACGCGCTGTCGGATCCTGTCCGGCGAAATGCCACGCACACGCAGTCCGTAGCCGATGTTGGCTTCCACCGTCATCTGTGGAAAGAGGGCATAGTGCTGGAACACCATGCCCACCGCACGCTGCTCGATCGGCCGCAAGGTGACGTCGTCATCGTTGAAGACGATGCGTCCGCCACGGTCGGGATGGACCAGCCCGGCGATCACACGCAGCAGCGTGGTCTTGCCGCAGCCCGACGGGCCCAGCAACGCAAGCACCTCGCCAGGTTCCACGATCAACGTGGTGGGGTGCAGCGCCTGTGCTCCACCGGGGAAGGTCTTGGCACAGTCGACGATCTCGATGCGCGTGCGTTCAGCGGCGAGTGCCTGGGGTTGTTCCATGTGTGTTCTCGATCCAGCGGGCCAGTGTTTGCATGGCCCAAAGGATGGGCAGGATGACGATGAAGAAGACCAGCGTATAGGCCGAGCCGATCTCGATGCGCATGGAGGCATAACTGTCTGCCAGGCCCACCGGCAAGGTTCGCGTGAGCGGCGTATGCAGCATCCAGGTGAGATTGAACTCGCCCACCGACAGCGTGAAGACCATCAGGCTGCCGGCGACGATGGACGGGGCCACTGCGGGGACCAGGACGCCCAGGAATCGTTGCAGGAAGCTGGCGCCGAGTGAGCGCGCGGCTTCGTCCAGGGATTGCAGTTCGTCGCGGGCGAAGGCCGCCGACACCGTGCGGACCATGAAGGGCAGTGTGAACACCACGTGGCCGGCGAGGATGAAAGCGAAGCTCTGGCGGAAGCCGCGGACCTGACCATAGGCCAGGATCAAGGCGAGCGCGCTGGCCAGCCCCGGCACGGCCACCGGCAGCGTGAGCAGTTCCTCGAAGCAGCGTGAGGCCCACGTCCGGCTGCGCGCCAGTGCCCAGGCGCAAGGCACACCCACCAGCAGCCCCACCACCACGCAAGCCAGCGCCAGCAGCACCGACCGCCAGGCGGTGGCGCCGTAGAGTTCCCACACCTCCTCGATCCAACGCGTGGTCAAGCCGCTGGCCAAGCCTTGGTTGAAGTTGTTGGTCAGCCCGGCGGTGACGGACACCACCATGGGAAGCACGGTGAATAGCGTCACCGCCACTGTGATGGCCAACAGAATCGTGGTGTCGACCCGGCCGTGTTGCGCCGACTTCATGCACGACCTCCCATGCCGGAATCGGCGAACCGGCGCGCAATGAACAGCACTGCCCAGGTCATCAGCCCCAGCGCGATGGACAGCGAAGCCGCCAGCGCGAAGTTGGCGTAGTTGGTGAACTCGTTGTAAATGGTGATGGGCAGCACCTCAAAGCGACTGGCCAAGGTGAAAGCAGTGCCGAAGGCTCCCATGGCCGTGGCAAAGAGGATGGCGCCGACGGCCAGCGCCGTCGGCTGGAGGGCCGGCCACCAGACGTCACGCACGATGTGCCAGCGCCGTGCTCCCAGCGAGCGCGCGGCTTCTTCCAACTCGTGCTCCATGCGCTCGGCCACGGCGGTGAACGAGGCGATGGCGCGTGGCAGCGAGAAGTACATGTAGCCCAGGAACAAGCCGGTGAGGCCATAAGCGAAAGTGATGCGCTCGCCGAGCACTGCGTCGGTGACGCTGGCGAAGGGGCCTTGCCGGCCCCCGATCAGAATCACGAAAAATCCGACGATGACACCCGGGAAGGACAAGGGCAGGGTCAGCACGGCCAGCAGCAGTCGGCGCCCGGCGAACGAGCGCCGACCCAGGTACAGCCCCACGGCCGCCGCCGTCGCCAGCGACGCGAGCGTCACGGCCAACGACAACAGCGTGGTCTGCAGGAGGCTTTGCAGGTATCGCGGTTCGGTGAGGACCACGAAGTACGTGGCCGCACCCTTGCTGGCCGGCAGCAGCAACAGCCGCGCCACGGGCAGCAGCCAGAAGGCCGCGAACACCACAGCCGCAGGGGCAACACACAACATCAGGACCACTTACTGTGCCTCGCGCAGGTAGCGTTCGGAGAAGGCCTTCTGCACCTCGGCCATGCGGCCGTAGTCGACCGTGCGGGCACGGGCGTACTCGCTGGCTGGCAGGAAGCGCGCCTGCGCCTCCTTGCTGATGGCCGACATGCGCACTGGCCGCAGGAAGGCGTTGGCCCAGATCGCCTGGCCTTCATTGGAGAGAATGAAGTCCATCACCTTGTGCGCGTTGGCTGCATTCGGGCCTTTGGCGACGGCGCTGATCACGTAGGGCACGGTGATGGTGCCCTCAGCCGGAATCACGAATTCGACATTGGCCTTGTCCTTGTATTTGGCACGGTAGGCGTTGAAGTCATAGTCGAGCAGGATGGCGATCTCGCCCGACAGCACCCGCGCATAGGACGTCTGCTTCGGAACGATGGGGTCGTTCTTCTTCAGCGCCTTGAACCATTCGATGGCGGGGCCGAAGTTGTCCAGGCTGCCGCCACGCGCGTTGTTCACGGCCACCGCGCCGACGTAGCCCACAAACGCCGAGGCCGGGTCGAGGTAGCCCACCAGGCCCTTGTACTCGGGCTTGAGCAGGTCGGCCCAGGAGCGCGGCACCGGCTTGCCCCTCAACGCATCGACATTCACCATGAAGCCCAGGGTGCCGGAGTGGATGCTGAACCAGTGTCCTTCGGGATCCTTCAGGCCATCGGGGATCTCGGCCCAGCCGGTGGGCTTGTAGGCGGCCGTGACGCCATCCTTCTTGGCCTGGACGCCGAAGGTCACGCCGTAGTAGGCCATATCGGCCACGGGGCTGCCCTTCTCGGCAACCAGTTGTGCCAGCGTCTGGCCCGAGTTTTTATTGTCCGGAGGTACGGTGATGCCGGTCTTGTCCTTGATGGCGCGCAGCTGACTGGCCCAGTCGGCCCACTCGGGCGGGCAGTTGTAGCAGATGGCGGTCTGCGCCATGGCGCTGGCGCCGGCCAGCAGCCCGAAGGCGACTGCAGCCGCCTGAAGAAGTCGAGAGGGGAAGCGTTTCATGAGGAGGTCCTTCTTGGCTGTGCTTGGCAAATGGCAGAAGACGGCATGCGGGCTGCGGCGATCGATTCGCCCTCCCGAAAGTGAAGGTCCAGCGTGAGGCTGTTGTGGGGGGCCAGCGGCACCGTGCCGGTGAGCGCCTGCACCAGAAGTTCAACGCTGCGCCGGCCGATTTCGGCATTGGGTTGCACGATGGTCGATAGGGCAGGCGTGAGCGCTTCGCCAATGCCGATGCCGTCGAAGCCGACCACCGACAGGTCTTTGGGGACTTGCAGCCCGACCAGGTTCGCGGCCCGCATGCATTGGATGGCCAGCAGGTCGTTCGAACACACCACGGCCGTTGGTGCCTGCGGCATGACCTGGCTGGCGGCCAGGCACTCGGCCATGCGCTCGGTGGCGCCTTCCATGAAAGGTACTTCCAGAAGCTGCGGCTTCAAGCCGGCGGCAGCCATCCCTTCCACGTACCCCTGGTGGCGCTGCTGGGCGCGGTCGGAGGACGCCAGGGCGCCGCTGACCATCAGGATGTGCCGGTGTCCGAGCGCGTACAGCCGTGCCACGACGGAGGTCACCGCCGCGCAGCCATTGACCGAGACGCAGGGGTGACGCGCATGGCGGTTGTAGACCAGCACATACGGCGACTTCGTTGATCGAAGCCGGGTGAGGACCGTCGACCTCGCGGCATTGGCGACGCACAGAATCAGCGCATCGACCCCTCGCGCCAGCAGCAGATTGGCGGCATGCGCTTCATGCGCCACCTTGTAGTCGGTCGTGAACGGCACGATGGAATAGCCGGCCGCGGAGGCGGTCTGTGCGATGCCCTGCAGGCATTCGGCGAACACCGGGTTCAACAAGGTCGGCAGGACCACGCCAAGCGCCCGCGTCCGTTGGGTTCGAAGCGAACGTGCGCTGACGTTGGGGCGATACCCCAGTGCGGCTGCAGCGGCCTCCACGCGTTCACGCAGCTCAGGCCGGACGGTGTCAGGCGCATTAAACACGCGAGACACGGTCGCCTGTGACACGCCGGCCTGGTTGGAGACGTCGCGAATGGTCATGAATGGCGGATGGGAAGTGCGGATGGGAAGTGTTGAAAATCCTGAAATCGATTTCAGCTTACGCGGGGCTCATGACGACGACGTGACGGCCCGGTCACGGCAGTTGCGCGCGGAGCCGTGCTTGGCTGTGTTGAAGGAATGGCCTGCTGGCGAACGGAGCGCGGAGCGCGGTGCTGGCGGCTGCTGCGCCGCCGCGCACGGCCTCCAACGAACAGCCGTCGGGCTTATCCTCACAGAGTGGCACCTCCACCCCGTCAGCCCCACCGTCATGCCGAAATTCGCAGCAAACATCTCCTGGCTTTATCCAGATATCCCCTTCCTGGACCGGATGGCTGCCGCTGCCAGGGACGGATTTCAGGCCGTGGAATGCACCTTCCCCTACGACCGGCCCCTGCGGGTGCTGCAAGACCGCCTGAATGAAGCGCTGGTGCCCATGGTGCTGCTGAATGCGCCCTGTGGAGACTGGGCCGCAGGGGAGCGCGGGCTGGCTGCGCTGGAGGACCGAGAAGCCGACTTCCGCAGCGCCATCCACCAGGCGGCCGATTGGGCACAGGCCCTTCGATGCCCGCGGGTCCACGTGCTGGCAGGACGCCTGCACGATGGCGCTGACCTGGCCCGCGCCTGGCGTCTGTATGAAGAGCGCCTGCACTGGGCGCTGGAAGCCACCGCCGACAGCGGCCTGACCCTGATGATCGAGCCGATCAACCACCGCGACATGCCGGGTTACCTGCTCAGCCGTCAGGCGCAGGCCCATGCCCTGGTGCAGCGGCTCGGTGCCGACCGCCTGCAGGTGCAGATGGATCTCTACCACTGCCAACTCACCGAGGGCGATGTGCTGGCGCAGGTCCGCACCTGGCTACCCACCGGCAGGGTGGGGCACTTTCAAGTGGCGGGGGTTCCCGACCGTGGCGAGCCGGATGTGGGCGAACTGCCGGTGCCGGCCGTGTTCGATCTGATCGACGAGATCAGTCAAGACACCGGCTGGGACGGCTGGATCGGGTGTGAATACCGCCCAAGGCAGACGGAAGCGTCCGGCGGCACCACCGCCGGATTGGGTTGGTTACGTCGCTGGCAGACTTGACGCCGAAGCCGAAGCCGAAGCCGAAGCCGAAGCCGAAGCCGAAGCCGAAGCCGAAGCCGAAGCCGAAGCCGAAGCCGAAGCCGAAGCCGAAGCCGAAGCCGAAGCCGAAGCCGAAGCCGAAGCCGAAGCCGAAGCCGAAGCCGAAGCCCGGCCCGGCCCGGCCCGGCTCAAGCCACCCGACGCGTCTCGCCTTCCCCGTACAGATTGCTCTCGCAACGGCCGCACAGCGTCGGATGGGCCGGGTTCACGCCCACATCCTCGCGGTAGTGCCAGCAGCGTTCGCACTTCTGATGGGTGGACGGCGTGACCGTCACCGTCAGCGTGTCCGCCGGCACCACGGAAGCGGCCGAGGTGATCAACACGAACTTGAGGTCGTCGCCCAGGCTTTGCAGCAGGGCCAGGTCCTCCGCAGGAACGCCCAGCGTCACTTCCGCCTGCAGCGAAGCGCCGATG
The DNA here is from genome assembly GCF_026625885.1 of Roseateles sp. SL47. Taxonomy (NCBI): domain Bacteria; kingdom Pseudomonadati; phylum Pseudomonadota; class Betaproteobacteria; order Burkholderiales; family Sphaerotilaceae; genus Roseateles; species Roseateles sp. SL47. The sequence goes on from NZ_CP113068.1 coordinate 2,877,487, forward strand.
GCCCCGGTGGTGCGCACTTCCTCGATCGCCTTGTTCACCGCATCCCGGATTTCGTGGATGCGATTCCACTTGGTGATCAGCTCGGTGGCCGGCGCATCGAACTGCCAGTAAGTCTCGGTGAAGATGGTTTCACCCGCAGCCTTCTGCGCAAACACCTTCCACGCTTCTTCAGCGGTGAAGCTGAGGAATGGCGCCATCCAGCGCAGCATGGCGTTGGTGATGTGCCAGAGTGCCGTCTGTGCTGACCGGCGGGCCAGGCTGTCCGGTGCGGTGGTGTAGAGACGGTCCTTCAGCACGTCCAGGTAGAACGCGCCCAGGTCTTCGGAGCAATACACCTGCAGCTTGGCCACCACCGGATGGAACTCGTAGCGCTGGTAATGCGCCAGGATGTCTTCCTGGAACTGCGCGGCACGGGCCAGCGCATAACGGTCGGCTTCCAGCAGCTGATCCAAGGGCACGGCATGGCGAGCCGCATCGAAGTCCGACACGTTGGCCAGCAGGAAGCGCAGCGTGTTGCGGATGCGGCGATAGCCGTCCACCACCCGGTCCAGGATCTTCTTGTCGCCGGCGATGTCACCGGAATAGTCGGAGGCGGCCACCCACAGGCGGATGATTTCCGCGCCCAGCTGCTTGCTGGTTTCCTGCGGATCCACACCATTCCCGAGCGACTTGCTCATCTTGCGACCCTTGCTGTCCACGGTGAAGCCGTGGGTCAGCAGGCCCTTGTAGGGCGCGCGGTCGTTGAGGGCACAGGAGATCAGCAGCGACGAGTGGAACCAGCCCCGATGCTGGTCGTGGCCTTCCAGGTAGAGATCGGCTTCCGGGCCGGTCTCATGGGCCGCGCCGGCATGGCTGCCCTTGAGTACGTGCTGGAAGGTGGAGCCGGAATCAAACCACACGTCCAGGATGTCCTGGCCCTTGGTGTAGGCCTCGGCCTCGGCGCCCAGCCATTCCGCCGGATCCAGCTTGGACCAGGCCTCGACGCCACCGGCTTCCACCAGTTGCGCCGCACGCTCGATGAATTCCAGCGTGCGGGGATGCGGCTGGCCGCTGTCCTTGTGCAGGAAGATGGGCAGCGGCACACCCCAGCTGCGCTGGCGCGAGATGCACCAGTCCGGCCGGCCGGCGATCATGTCGTGCAGGCGCGCACGGCCGTTCTCCGGGTAGAAGCTGGTCACGTCGATGGCGTCCAGCGCCAGTTGGCGCAGGGTCTTGGGCGCCTTGTCGACGGAGAACACACCTTCGCCCTCGTCCATGCGCACAAACCATTGGGCTGCCGCGCGGTAGATCACCGGCGACTTGTGGCGCCAGCAATGCGGATAGCTGTGGGTGATCTTGCTGTGGGCCATCAGGCGGCCGGCGTTCTGCAGTGCTTCTGCAATCACCGGGTTGGCCTTCCAGATGTGCTGGCCGCCGAAGAGCGGCAGCTCGGCTTCATACACCCCGTTGCCCTGCACCGGGTTCAGGATGTCCTTGAAGGCCATGCCGTGGGCGATGCAGGAGTTGAAGTCGTCCAGACCATAGGCAGGTGCGGAGTGCACCACACCGGTACCGTCGTCAGCCGTGGCGTAGTCGGCCAGATAGACCGGGCTTTCGCGGTCGAAGCCCGGATGCACATGGGCCAGCGGATGCTTGAACTTCAGCAGTTCCAACTGACGGCCCTGGGTGACCGCCACCACCTGGCCTTCGATGCCCCAACGCGCCAGGCACTTCTCCACCAGCGCCTCGGCCACCACGAAATAGCCGCGCTCGGTGTTCACCAATGCGTAGGGTAGTTCGGGGTTGAGGTTCAGCGCCTGGTTGGCCGGGATGGTCCAGGGGGTGGTCGTCCAGATGACGGTGAAGGCCTCCTTGTCCAGCGAGGGCAGGCCGAACGCGGCCGCCAGCTTCTGCGGCTCGGCGCTCAGGAAGGCCACGTCCACGGCGGGGGACTGCTTGTCCGCATATTCGATTTCAAACTCGGCCAGCGACGAGCCGCAATCGAAGCACCAGTAGACCGGCTTCAGGCCCCGGTAAACGAAGCCGCGTTCGAACAGGCGCTTGAGCACCCGGATCTCGCCCGCTTCGTTCTTGAAGTCCATGGTGCGGTAGGGATGGTCCCAGTCACCCAGCACGCCCAGGCGCTTGAAGTCACTGCGCTGCTGGTCGATCTGCTCGGTGGCATAGGCGCGGCTCTTGGCCTGCACCTCGTCACGAGGCAGGCCGCGGCCATAGGTCTTCTCGATCTGGTTCTCGATCGGCAGGCCGTGGCAGTCCCAGCCGGGAATGTAGGCGGCGTCAAAGCCTTCCAGCTGGCGCGCCTTGACGATCATGTCTTTCAGGATCTTGTTGACTGCATGGCCCATGTGGATCTGGCCGTTGGCATAGGGTGGGCCGTCATGCAGAACAAACTTGGGCTTGCCGCAGCGGGCGTCGCGCAGCGTCTTGTAGATGCCCTGGTCTTCCCATTCCTTCACCCAGCCCGGCTCGCGCTTGGGCAGGTCACCGCGCATCGGGAAGGCGGTGTCCGGCAGGTTGAGGGTGGCGCGATAGTCAGTCGGGCTGGCTTGGGAACCGGAGGGGGAGGCGTCAGCAGCGTCGGTCATAGGTGTGCGTGGCAATCAGGGGCGGCGCCTGGGGGCGCCGTGGAGTCGGGGAGGCGCGGCCGGAACATCGGTGTGCGCGCAAGCGGGTGTGTGGCAGGCACCTGCAGGGGCAGGCCCGCGCGGACACAGCGGGTCAAATTCGGTCGCGCGTGGTCTGGCGGCGCACCGCAGCATGGGTGCTCGCCGGGTCGGCGACATCGGTGCTCGCCTGTTGGGCGAAAAAGGCGCGCGCCTGACGGACGTCCTCCCAAATCGCGGCGGTGAGGGCGTCCAGCCCGTCGAAACGGGCTTCGTCACGCAGTTTATGCAGCAGTTCCACGCGCACGAGTTTACCGTAGGCCTCGGTGGGCCCCAGCCGCTCGGCCAGTTCGGCCGGCCAGTCCAGCGCATGGACCTCCAGCAGCACCCGGCCAGCATCTTCCACCGTGGGCCGCACGCCCAGGGAAGCCACACCATCCAGCGGTCGGCCCTCCGGGTGTTCCAGGCCCTGCACCCGCACCGCAAAAATGCCGTGGGCAGCCGGTTTGTCATGGCTGAAGCGCAGATTCAGGGTGCGGAAGCCGTCCTGGGCGCCGGGCCGTGATTCGGCCAGTTGCCGACCCAGCTTCTGGCCATGGATCACATGCCCGGAGATGGAGTAGGGGCGGCCCAGCAGACGCGCCGCGCCGTCCAGATCGCCGCGCTGAAGCGCTTCCCGCACGGCGGAGCTGGACACCCGCAGGCCGTGTACTTCATAACTCATCATGCGGGCGACATCAAAACCGAGGCGCTGTCCGGCGGCATCCAGCGTGGCGTAGTCGCCCTGGCGCTTGGCGCCGAAGCGGAAGTCGTCCCCCACCAGCACGTAACGGGCGCCAAGGCCGTCCACCAGCACCTGCTGGATGAAGGACTGGGCCGGCAGGCTGGCCAGGGCTTCATCAAATCGCAGCACCACCACCTGGTCCACGCCGCAGCGTTCCAGCTCGGAGAGTTTGTCCCGCAGGGTCGCGATGCGGGCCGGCGCCAGCTCTGGCCGGCCCATCTTGTGGGCAAAGAAGTCCCGCGGGTGCGGTTCGAAGGTCAGCACGCAGGTGGGGAGCCCCCGGTGGCGCGCCTCCGACTGCAACAGCGCCAGCATGGCCTGATGGCCGCGATGGACGCCGTCGAAATTGCCGATGGTCAACGCGCACTGCGGCGCGATGCCCGGATGATGGAAGCCACGAAACACCTGCATGGGGCGTCATTATCTGCCGGGGCGGACCTCCCCGGGGCGGCTGGGGGGAGTGCTGAGGAACGCGCAGGGGCCCAGAGCGGCCGAAATGGGCAGAAAGGGCCCTCTCAACGGGGGCCGGAACGGAGGCCGGAACGTGGACCGGGGGAGGCAGAAGGAAGCGCCGGCATGCAAGGGCCAGCATGCAAGGGCCGGCAAGGAAGTGCCGACGAGGAAGGGCCGAAAAGGAAGTGCCGGCAAGCACGGGCCGAAAAGGAAGTGCCGGCAAGCACGGGCCGAAAAGGAAGTGCCGGCAAGCACGGGCCGAAAAGGAAGTGCCGGCAAGCACGGGCCGAAACCAGGCTGGTCCAGGCCGCTGCAAGACGGCCGGGCCTGCGGCTCAGGCTGCCTTGGCGGATGGGGCCGCTGGCGCGGCCGGTCCCGACGACGAGGACGACGACGAGGACGAAACGGATGCGGCAGACGGAACGGCCGTCGCGAGGGCGAGATATCGCTGCACAAGGCCCACCAGGTCTTCCATTTCAAACGGCTTAAGCAGGAAGTCGTCCATGCCGGCCGAGGTGCAGCGCTCGCGGTCGCCGTTGATGGCGCTGGCGGTGAGTGCCACCACCGGCGTGCGCGCCAGCCGGCGACGGGCTTCCTCTTCGCGCCAGGCGCGTGTGGCACTGAAGCCATCCATTTCCGGCATCTGGCAGTCCATCAGGACCAGATCGAACCGCTGGCTGCGCAAATGCTCCAGCGCCTCCCGTCCATGCTCGGCGGTGACGACCTCCAGGCCGCACTGCTGCAGCATGGTGGTGGCCACCAGCAGGTTCACCATGCTGTCGTCCACCAGCAGCACCCGGCCGGAGAGCTGCGGCGGTGCCATGGCAGCGCGAGCGGGCGCAGGCTCCGGCAAGGCGGACAGCTCGCAGGGCTGTAGCGGCAGGCTGAACTCGAAGACCGACCCCTGGCCGGGGGTGGACGAGCAGCGCAGGTCCCCGCCCATGGCCCGGGCCAACTCGCGGGCAATCGTCAAACCCAGACCGGTCCCGTCGTGACGGCGCACCTTCTGGGCCACCACCTGCTCGAACGGCGCAAAGATGCGCTCCAGCTGGTCGGCCGGAATGCCTTCACCGGAGTCCCGCACCGCACAGCGCACCAAGGCACCGGCGCGCATGTCCAGCACGGTAGACACCTCCACGCTGACCGCACCCTGGTCGGTGAACTTGATGGCATTGCCGACGAGGTTGTGAAGGATCTGCTGGATGCGTGAGGCATCGCCCATCAGCCGGGCGGGCAGGGCGTCGGCCACCTGCCATTCAAACCGCAGCCCCTTGGCGCGTGCGGTCTCGCCGAGCAGCCGGCAGACATCACCGACCACCTCCCGCATGTCCACCGGATGGGCATCCACCACCAGCTTGCCGGATTCGATGCGGGCCAGGTCCAGGATGTCGTTGACCAGGCTCAGCAGGTGCCGGCCCGAGCGCCGCACGATGTCCACCTGCTGACGCTGCTGGTCCGACAGATCCCCGGTCTCCAGCAGTTGTGCCATGCCCAGAATGCCGTTGAGCGGTGTGCGGATTTCATGGCTCATCACGGCCACGAAGCGGCTTTTGCTGCTGCTGGTTTCTTCGGCCGCATGCAGGGCCAACTGGCTCTGCTGAGCCAGATGGGCCTGCTCGAACCGCAGGCGCAGCAGCTCCAGCGTGCGCGACTCCACCCGGCGGGATTCCAGCGTCATCAGCAGCCAGAACGTCACCAGCGCACCGGCGCTCAGCCACCCCACCGTTCCCCCTTGCAGGCTCAGCCGCACGATCAGCGGCGCCAGCACCAACGAGGAAAACAGCGCCTGTGCGCGGGTCCAGGAACTCAAAGTGACCTGCGTAAAGGCGGCCAGCCCCACCAGGATGGTCATGACGGCGCCGTCAATTTCCGGCAGGTTGGGCGTGGCGAACATCGCGCCCACCAGGCCCCAGGCCAGGCCGTCCAGCAGCAGGGCGGACAGATAACGCCGCTCCCAGCGGGGCAGTTCACGCAGTTGCACGGGGGCGCGCAAAAAGCGGCGGGCCTCCAGGCCCCGCCAAGCCGAGATGGCCCAGCGTGCCGCCAACCAGCACAACAGTTCGGCGGGGTCCAGGTGGTGCCACAGCAGCACCACGGGCAGCACGCTGAACAAGGCGCCCACGGCGGCGGGCAGCTTCACCAGGGATTGCAGTGCTGACAAGCGCTCCGCCCGGACCTCCAGGGCCACGGGCGTGTCGCCGTCTTCCGGCCCGGACATGTTCAAGCTGTTTCCCATTCGACTCGGTTGTAGATGGAGACAACCGCGTGGCCGTTGATCGGCGACTTGTACGTTGTTTCTACCCAAGTCTGACACCAGATGCAGTCGGTAACTTCCCTCGACGCGTGGCCCAGGCGCACCGTTCTGGCCTGCTTGTGCGAATGCCGCGCGAATGACGGCGCGTTGTTGATGACCCGCGTGTGAACCTCGGTTGTCGATTGCATCAAGTTCACGAGCGACACCCCTGTTGGGTTGCCAACCGAAAACTATTCCGTCGGTACTGAGCGCTCAACCCGCTTGTTTCTCGATGAGGGCGGTGTTGTTTTCAACCAGGAGATACGCCATGGGATTGTTCAATCGCCTCCAGTCGGCACAGCCGCACGGCAGCGGTGCTGGCACCACTGCATCCGAGAGAGCCTCGTGTGGGTCAGCCCATCGTGCGTTGGCCTTGCCGCCTGACACGCCGCCGGCCGACCGTCTCATCTGGGAGTCGATGAAGAAGCCCGCAGAGTGGCTGCTGCAAGACATCAATGGGGGCGACCAGATGATGGCCGCCTACCCGATCGAAAAGCAGATTGAACACGGGGCCCATCTGCCGGTGAATCCCCGCACGCTGCTGGACGGCGCCCCGACCCACAGCCGGGGCCGACAGATCCGTCACCGTCTGCATGCCAACCAGGTGTCACCCGACACCGTGGTCATGGCGACACCTCGATATGTGGAGACGGCCCTGTGGAAGAAAAGCGCGACCGACAAGGGCATCAGCCATGTCGTGCGTATCGGCACCAGGGCCGAGGAAATGGCGCTGGACCTGGCGGTGCTGGAGGCGGGCCCTTCGCTCCCCGCGGAGGGGGAGCCTCAGGCGTCCGATCCGGCCTCAGCGCGGCAGTGGCAGGTGGATGTGGCCCCAGGCTCGGTCATGTCGCCTCGCCAAATCATGGAGGTCTGCGAACAACTCGCGGCCCGGCCGCCCCAAGCGACTTGCCTGGTCGCCTTCCAGTCCCCCGAAGGGGACGACCGCTCCGCGATGTTCGCCGCCGGATGGATGCTCTACCGGCGCATGGCAGCTGCCGAGCGCGGCGACCGGGCGCTGCTCAATCACGACGACATCGTGAATCTGGTGCACGAAGTCGTCTTCGCCATCCGCTTTAACCGCAGTTCTCGGCTGTTGTCCCAGCCTGAGCAGTTGATGACGCTGCTGGCCTTGGGCCAGATGCTCCGCGGGAAAGATCTTTCGAATCCGGCCCCGCTGCCGGCGCGTGAGCCAGGGCGGGGGATCACGCGGGGGATCACGCGGGTCGCCCCCGTGGCGCCTCAAGTGCCAAATGGGTCTATTGGGCCAATCGGGCCTGTTCCTTCTGTTTCGACGCCTGCAAAGCTTGCCACGGCGGCGACGGCTCCCCCTGCCACCGCAGCCAAGCCTGCGGACGCTCCGGCCGACCCCAAGAGGCGGCAGGCAGCGCGAAGGGCGGCGCCCCACCCGGACCGGACGCCACACGCGGCAGCCGCTCGGGCCTTCTGCAAGGCGATGGTGGCGTCCCTGGAAGCATCGGCCGGAGATTTCGCGCCGATCAAGGGGGGTAAAGGCCTTGAGCGTATTCGAATCGGCCAGGCGCTGGCGCAGCATCCACAGCTCAAGGGGCGCGACGGTACGCGCCTGCACGGCGCCTGGGCGGCGGACCGTACGCTGGTGCTGGAGCGGCCCCACGCGGGTCAGTCCCTTGCCTGGGCGGCGGCCTGCCTGCAACACAATATCGGGGCGGTGCTGGATGTCTCCGGCGCCGACGAGCGCGACCATCCGAACGCCATGCCCAACGGCACGAAATTCCCCGGCACGGCGACTTCGGTGACCTTCCAATGGCAGGCGCCGCCGAGGCCGTTGACGGGCCTGGCGGTGCCCGCGCATGCAACCGGCATGAATGTCTCTTGCCATGTTGACGGTCAGGACCTGCTCCGCGACATCAGCAAGGAGCCGCCGTTCATGGACCCGAAGGATATCGACGCCCGTGTCCGGCCTCTGGAGCTGATCGACATGCCTCTGACTCCGCACCAGCCGGTGGATCCCGCCACGCTGCTGGTCATCGCCGAGACCGTTCAGCTCTATCGCACCGACGGCACCCACGATGCGGTGGCCGTGCAGTGTCCGCCCGGGGACATGCGTGGGGCCCTGATCGCTGCGGCCGATCTGCTCTACACCCAACGCTGCCAAGGGCAGGTTGATGCCGGCACCTTGGTGGAGACCGCCAAAGCCCTGTGGCAGCAACTCTGCACCCAGTACTCCCTGGACCTTGCCGACCATCCGGAGCATCTGGAAAGCCTGATTGCCATGGGGGATCTGGCGCTGAAGAGTGACCGAAAGATGACCAGTTGGTGAGCGGGCGTGAGCCGCCGGTGAGCAGCAAGTGAGCGGCAAGTGAGCCGCCGGTGAGCTGCCGGTGAGCAGCAAATGACCCGCCGATGAGCGGTGCGCGTTCAGCGGTGGGCGCGTGGTGAGTCAGCAATGGGCGCGTGGTGGGCGCGTGGTGGGTATGGGGAGGGTGTGGGGAGGGTGTGGGGAGGGTGTGGGGAGGGTGTGGGGAGGGTGAGCAGTTGTCGATTGAATCAAGTTTCGGATGACATCTTTGAATGGTTGCCAACTGAAAACCATGCGGCCCGTACTGACCTGTTGAGCTGCCTGCCTCCCCTTCTCGGCAGGGGCGTGACCATCAAGGAGTAATGCCATGGGATTGTTCAACCGGATCCAGTCGGCCCGCCCTCACCACGGCTGCGCAGACACGACGGTGGCCGGCGCCGCCACCGGCCCCTCACACCGACAAGTCGGCACACTGCCGCCGGACACGCCGGAGGCGGAACGCCGCCTCTGGGAATCGATGGCCGGTCGGGCGGAACAGCTGGTGAGCGAGACCAACGCCAACAACCAGCTGAAAGCCCTCTACCCCTGGGAGAAGCGGATCCATGAGGGTCCCAAGTTGACCGTCAATCCCAGCACGCTGCTGGAGCGCGTGTCGGCTCATGGCACCGATCGGGTCATTGGCCACCGGCTGCATGCCAACCAGGTGTCGGCTGACACCGTGGTCATGGCCACCCCTCGTCATCGAGAGACGGCGCTGTGGAAGCAGAACGCCACGGACCAGTCCATCAGCTATGTGGTGCGCATCGGAACGCCGGCCGAAGAACAACGGCTGGATCTGGCCGCCCCTGAGGGCAGCAACCGGCCCCCGGGAAGCGCACTCAAGTCAGGGTCCAGCCCGGTGTTGTCGCGGCACTGGGCCGTGGAGATGTCACCCGGTGCGGTGGTTCCGCCGAGTGAGATCCTGAACCTCTGCGAAAAACTGGCCGCACGCCAACCCAGCAGCACCCACAAGGTGGCCTTCCAGTCGCCTGAGGGGGACGACCGTTCGGCGCTCTTTGCTGCCGGATGGATGCTCTACACACGCATGGCCACCGCCGCTCGGGTCGGCAAGGGGGCGAGCGATCGGGAGGCCGTCGAGGACCTGGTGCATGAGGTGGTGGGCAACATCCGCTCCAACCGCAGCTCGATGCTGCTGCCCAAGGCGGAACACCTCACCACGCTGCTGGCGCTGGGCGAAATGCTGCGGACCAAGGACCTGTCCCGGACGATCACTTTCTCCAATCAGCGGCACGAGCGCGTTTTCCATGCCGATCAACCGGTGGATCGCAAGGTGAGGCTGGCGGCGAGGAGGGCTGCGCCCCATGCCGACAGGACGCCCCATGCGGCAGCGTCGAGATCCTTCTGCGAGGCGCTGGCCCAGTCCACCGACGCGGTGGCCGGCGAGTTCCTGCCGATCAAGGGCGGCAAGGGGACAGATCGGATCCGGGCGGACAAGGTACTGCTGCAGGATGCTCGCCTGCGTGGTCTGGAAGGTGGACGCTTGTATGGTGCATGGGCTGCCAGGAAGCTGCTGGTTTTGGAGCGGCCGCAAGTGACGCAATCGCTGGCGTGGGCGGCAGCATGCCTGACCCACAACATCGCGGCGGTGCTGGATGTGTCGGGTGAAGGGGAACGCGAGGAGAGCAACGCCATGCCCAAAGGAACCCTGGTGCTGGATTCGGCGGCCTCTGCCACCTTCGATTGGGATCGCCCCACGCCGACGCGGCTGGAGGGGCTGCCGGCGGTGGCTCATGCCGCCAACATGAAGGTCTCCTGCCACGTCAGGGGCGAAGACCTGGTTCGCGACATCAGCCAGGAGCCGCCCCAGTTGGACCGGCAGCAAGTGGACGCCCGTGTCCGTCCATTGGCCTTGGTCGACCTGCCGCTGGAACCCCATCAGCCGGTGCCTCCGGCCAAGCTGTTGGCGCTGGCCGAGGCCATCCAGTGCTACCGCACGGAGGGCACCGATGATGCCGTGGCAGTGCAATGCCCGCCGGGGGATGGCCGGGGCGCGTTGGTCGCGGCGGCGGACCTGCTCTACACCCGTTGCCAGGGCGACCAGGTGGATGGCAGCACGCTGGTCATCACAGCCAAGGACATCTGGCGGCAGCTCTGCATGGACTACAGCATCGACCTGGCCCGGCATCCCGAGCATCTGGAAAGCCTGATCGCGATGGGCGAGCTGGCGCTGGAGGGCAGCGGCAAGCGCTCAGGCCGCTGAGTCGCCCTTGGCGGGCGTGTCAGCGGCGCCGTCCGCTACGGCGTCTTCCGCCGCCGTGAGCGCCTGCTGGCGGCCCAGGTCGTCCAGCCAGCACCATCCACCAGCCTGGAGATCGGCCGGCAGCGTGAGCTGACCGATGGCACGTCGATGCAGGGCCAGCACCCGGTTGCCCACTGCGGCCACCATGCGCTTGGCCTGGTGATAACGGCCTTCGGTCAGGGTGAGCTCCAGGCGGCCGTCCGGAAGCACCCGGGCCAAAGCGGCCTTCACGGGCTCGGCGGCCAGGCGCGGATCGCGCTCTTCCAGCAGCACGCCCTGCATCAGCTGCTGGAGCTGTGCTTCGTCCACCGGGGCCTTGCAGGTGGCTTCATAGACCTTGGGCACGTGATATTTGGGGCTGGTGAGCTTGTGCTGCAGCGGGCCGTCGTCGGTGAGCAGCAGCAGGCCGGTGGTGTCCTCATCCAACCGGCCCACCGGTTGAAGGTCACGCTCGCGCAAGGGTGCGGGCAGCAGGCTTAGCACGCTGGGATGGTGGGTGGGCTTGCGGGAGCATTCATAACCGGCCGGCTTGTGCAGCAGCACCAGCGCCTTCTCGTGGAAGGGCCACGACTGGCCTTCCACCTCAAACACCAGGCCGTCGGTGAGGAAGGCCTCATCGGCGTCTTCCACCACCCGCCCGTCCACCGACACCAGCCCGTGCCGGATCAGGGCGGCGCAGTGGCGCCGGGTGCCGAAGCCCTGGCTGAAAAGAATCTGGTCAATCGCGACGGGACGCGGGGCACGGGAGGAAGCTTTCATGAACCGGATTGTCGCTGAGCGCTTCAGTGAAGGAGCGCTTCAGTGAACGTGCTTCCGTGAACGTGCTTCCGTGAACTTCCGCTTTGTTGAAAGCGTGTCAGTGAACGAGCGCTTTAGTGAACGAGCGCTTCAGTGAACATGTGCTTCAGCGACCAAGAGCGTCACCGACCCGGCGGTTCAGTCGACGGGAGCTGTGTCAGAAGTCGGCGGCGGCTGGCAGGCCGGGCAGGGCGCGGGCCGCCCGCACGGCATCCAGCACGGCCTGGGCCACTACTTCGGCCGCAGCGGCGCCGAGCATCGCCATGTCGCCCGGCTGCTGCAGCGTGCCGGTGGCCAGCGAGAACATCACATCGCCATCCATCACGGTATGCACCGGCTGGATGCTGCGGGCCAGCCCGTCATGCGCAATCTGCGCGAGCTTGTTGGCCTGGGCCTTGGTCAAGCAGGCGTCCGTGGCGATCACGCCCAAGGTGGTCGCACTGCCGGCCAGACCGCGCCCCAGGGGTTCCCCGTCGAGCAGGGCCTGGACCGATGATCGTGGGCGGCCGTCCTGGCCGCGGCTGCCGGCCAGGACCGTCCCGGTGCGCGGGTCCACCACATCACCGACGGCATTCACGGCCACCAGCGCTGCCAGGGTGGCGTGGCCCACGCGGAGTGAGGCCATGCCGACGCCACCTTTCATCGCGCGAGACACACCGAGCAACTTGCCGACGGTGGCACCGCGTCCAGCGCCGACGTTGCCACGGGCCTGTTGGGTGCTGCTGGCGGCGTCGCAGGCCGCGCGGCCGGCGTTGGCGTCCGGTGCCGTCGCTGCGTCATGCAGCCAGAGATCAAACAGCACAGCGGCCGGCACAATGGGCACATGGGCCTGACCAACCTGGAAGCCATGGCCGCGCTCGGCCAGCCAGCGCATGACGCCGTCCGCAGCGGCAAGGCCAAAGGCGCTGCCGCCAGAGAGCACCAGGCCATGGACCACCGAGACGGTGTTTTCCGGGCGCAGCAGGTCGGTCTCACGCGTGCCGGGGGCGGCACCACGGACGTCGACACCTCCCACCACGCCTTGTTCACACAGCACCACCGTGCAGCCGGTGGGCGCGTCCGGGTGCTGATAGTGGCCGACGCGCAGCCCGCTGACATCACACAGGCTGCCCGCACCCGCACCCGAGGGATGCCGAAGTGCTCCCAGAGTCTTCGTGGGCGGGGACGAGGAAGAGTCAGGCAACATGCGTACTCCGAAGGGCGGTCGCCGGGAGTGTAGGGCCGCAGGACTTCAGGCGCCCTGGCCGACGCCGCTCAGGCAAACACCCCCGCCGTGTCCTGCATCCGGCGGCTCACTTCGCCCAGATGGTGCAGGGTGTCGCCATACTGCATCTCCATCACCGCCAGCCGTTTGAAGTAGTGGCTGCCGACATACTCGTCGGTGACCCCGATGCCGCCATGCAACTGCGTGCATTGCTGCCCCACAAAACGCATCGCCTGGCCCAGTTGCACCTTGGCCTGGGACAGCGCTCGTCGCCGTGCATCCGCCGGTTCATTCAGCTTCAAGGTGGCGAAGTAGCTCATCGAGCGCGCCAACTCCAACTGCATCTTCACGTCGGCGATGCGGTGGCGCAGCGCCTGGAAGCTCGCAATCACCACGCCGAACTGCTTGCGGGTGTTGAGGTAGTCAACGGTCAGCGCCAGATAGCGGTCCATCACGCCCACGGCCTCTGCCGCCTGGGCGGCAATGGCAATGTCCACCGCCTGCTCCAGCACCGCCAACCCCTGCTCGGCGGGCACCAGTAGCGTGGCCGGCGTGTTGTTCAAGCTCAGCTCAGCGGCAGCCGATCCATCATGCAGGCGATATCCCCGCAGCGCCACACCGGTCGCTTCCTTGGGGACAAGATACAGCGCCACCCCCTGACCGGTCCGCGCCGGCACCAGGAAGGCGTCGGCATGTTCACCCGCGCTCACCAGGCTCTTCTGGCCGGAGAGGTGATGGTCGGGGGTGGCCTGCGTCTCGCACACCTCCAGCCGATACCGCGCCGCTCGTTCCTGATGGGCCAGCACCAGCAGGGCCTCACCAGCGGCCACACGCGGCAGCCATTCGGCCTGCACCGCCGCCGGCGCATGGGCCAGCACCGCCGGGGCCACCAGGGCCGCCTGCGCATAAGGCTCCAGCACCAGCCCCCGGCCCAGTTCTTCCATCACCACCATGGCCTCCACCGGTCCGAAACCCAGTCCGCCATGCACCTCGGGAACCGCCAGCGCGGTCAGCCCCAGGCCCACCAGTCCGTCCCAGGCAGCTTTGGAAAATCCGCCCGAGCGCAGAATGGCCCGGCGCTGATCGTCCCCGTAATCCCGGTCGACAAAGCGACGCACGGCATCCCGCAGCGATTCCTGCTCTTCGGTGAAATCAAAGTCCATGTCCTGTCTCCTTGCGGCGATGGCAATGCTCAGCCCAGCACGGTCTGCGCCACGATGTTGCGCTGGACCTCGTTGGATCCGCCGTAGATGGTGGTCTTGCGGTAGTTGAAGTAGTGGCTGGCCAGCGGCGCGCAATGGGCCGCGCCCACATGGTCGCCCTGCCATCCGGCTTCCATCGCCTCCTGGATGAAGGGCGTGGAGAAGGGGCCGGCCGCCAGCATCATCAGCTCGCTGTAGCGCTGCTGGATTTCGCTGCCACGGATCTTCAGCAGGCCCGCAACATCCAGTGACTGCTTGCCGCTGGTCTCGGCTGACAGCACCCGCAGCACCATCATTTCCAGCGCCACCACATCCACTTCCAGTTGCGCGATCTGGTCGCGGAACCGGCTGTCCTCATCCACGCCTTCCGCTTTGGCAATGCGCTTGAGGCGCTCCAGTTCGCGCTTGGCCCGGTTCACATCAGCGATGTTGGTGCGCTCATGGGCCAGCAGGTATTTGGCGTAGGTCCAGCCCTTGTTCTCTTCGCCCACCAGGTTCTCGACCGGGACCTCGACGTTGTCGAAGAACACCTCGTTCACCTCGTGCTCGCCGTCGAGCATGATGATCGGACGCACCGTCACCCCGGGCGACTTCATGTCGATCAGCAGAAAGGAGATGCCAGCCTGTGGTTTCACCGACGGGTCGGTGCGCACCAGGCAGAAGATCCAGTCGCCGTACTGGCCCAGCGTGGTCCACGTCTTCTGGCCGTTGACGATGTAGCGGTTGCCGCGCCGTTCCGCGCGTGTCTTCACCGACGCGAGGTCCGACCCGGCGCCGGGTTCGCTATAACCCTGGCTCCACCAGACATCGCCGCTCATGATGCCGGGCAGATGCCGCTCCTGTTGCTCGCGGGAGCCGAAGGCCATGATCACCGGCGCCACCATCACCGGCCCGAACGGCACCACACGCGGGGCTCCGGCCAGCGCACATTCCTCTTCAAACAGATGGCGCTGCACCGCATTCCACCCCGGGCCACCGAACTGCTTGGGCCAGGCCCAGCCATGCCAGCCCTGCTGGCCCAGAATCCGGGCCCAGCGCTGCATGTCGTCCTTTGTCAGCCGCAGGGCGTTGTGCACCTTGTGGCTGATGTCCTTGGGCAGGTGGTCGGCCACCCAGTGCTGGATCTCGGCCCGGAAGGCCTGTTCTTCCGGGGTGAACTGCAGGTCCATGGCGTGTCTCCTCAAGTCGCTCTGCTTGACTGCCGCAGTTTTTAGCACGGGCGTTCGTTTTCCCCCTGTCCCGACGGGGACAAGACGGGTGGGCGGCAGGGGCTGGTGAGTCGGCGCTGTCGGTGGAGAATGGCGGGCAGTCACCGGAGAAGCTGATGTCCTTGCCAACGTCCCTGGCCGCAGGTGCCGGGCCTGAATCCGCAGCGCGTGCCGTCCTGGCCATTCATGGGGGCGCGGGCACGCTGCGCCGCGCTGCGATGTCCGCCGAGGCCGAAGCCCTTTATAGAAAGGCGCTGAGCCTGATCCTGGAGGACGGCGCACGCCGTCTGGAAGCGGGTGAGAACGCGCTGGAGGTGGTGGTGGAAGCGGTGCGGCAGTTGGAGGAGTGTGAGCTTTTTAATGCCGGCAAGGGCGCCGTCTATACAGCTGATGAGCGGCATGAGCTGGACGCCAGTGTGATGGATGGGCGGGACCGGCGGGCGGGCGCCGTCGCGGGCGTCACACGGCTGCGCAATCCGGTGCTGGCCGCGCGCGAGGTCATGGCCCACAGCGGCCATGTGCTGATGATCGGCCGGGCCGCCGAGCACTTTGCGCTCGGGCAGGGCGTGGAGATGGTGGCGCCGGAATGGTTTGGCACCCCGCAGCGGCTGCAGCAATTGCGCCATGCCCAGGAGGCGGCACTGGGGCAGGTACTGGACCACGATGGGCAGGCCGCAGCGGGGCCGCTCGACGAGAAAACCAAGTTCGGGACGGTCGGTGCGGTGGCGCTGGATGCGCATGGCCATCTGGCGGCGGCCACCTCCACCGGTGGCATGACCAACAAGCGCCCCGGCCGGGTGGGCGATTCGCCCATTCCCGGCGCCGGCTGTTATGCCGACGACCGCAGCGTGGCCGTGTCCTGCACCGGCACCGGCGAGTCCTTCATCCGCGCGGTGGCGGCCCATGAGGTGGCAGCGCTGGTGCGCATCGGCGGGCTGTCGCTGGAGGACGCCTGCCGGCGTGTGCTGTTTGAGGAGTTGCCCCAGGTGGGCGGAGATGGCGGGCTGATCGCCGTGGATCGCCACGGCCATGTCCACCTCGGTTTTAACACCGAAGGGATGTATCGGGGTTCCGTGCGGCCGGGCCAGGCGCCATTCGTGGGCATCTACGCCAACGAATGACGGCCACAGGCCCCGCCCGGGCCGATCAGTCGTCCAGCAAGGACAGATCGCGCACGGCGCCCTTGTCTGCCGACATCACCAGCTTGGCATACGCCTTCAGCGCGGCCGACACCTTGCGCGGGCGCGGCAGCACCGGCTTCCAGCCCTTGGCGTTCTGTTCCTCGCGACGATGGGCCAGCTCTTCCTCCGACAGCAGCACGTTGATGCTGCGGTTGGGAATGTCGATGCGGATGCGGTCGCCATTGCGCACCAGGCCGATGGCGCCGCCCGCAGCCGCTTCCGGTGAGCAGTGGCCGATGGACAGGCCGGAAGTGCCCCCCGAGAAGCGGCCATCGGTCAGCAGGGCGCAGGCTTTGCCCAGGCCCTTCGACTTGATGTAGCTGGTGGGGTAGAGCATTTCCTGCATGCCGGGGCCCCCCTTGGGGCCTTCGTAGCGCACGATCACCACATCACCGGCCTTGACCTTGTCGGCCAGGATGTTCTCCACCGCCTCGTCCTGCGACTCGGTGACGTGGGCGGTACCCTCGAACACCAGGATGCTGTCGTCCACCCCGGCGGTCTTGACCACACAGCCGTCCATTGCAATGTTGCCGGTGAGCACGGCCAGGCCGCCTTCCTGGGAGAAGGCATGTTCATTGGAGCGAATGCAGCCTTCGGCACGATCCAGGTCCAGGCTGGGCCAGCGCTCGCTCTGGCTGAAGGCCACCTGTGTGGGGATACCGGCCGGGCCGGCACGGTAGAAGGTGCGCACCGCTTCGTCCTGCGTGCGCACGATGTCCCACTGGTCCAGCGCATGCCGCAGCGACGGGGCATGCACTGTTGGCACATCGGTGTGCAGCTTGCCGGCACGGTCCAGCTCACCCAGGATGGCCATGATGCCGCCTGCGCGGTGGACATCTTCGATGTGGTACTTGTTGGTGTTGGGCGCCACCTTGCAGAGCTGGGGCACCACCCGCGAGAGGCGGTCGATGTCCGCCATCGTGAAGTCGATCTCGGCCTCGCGGGCGATCGCCAGCAGGTGCAGGATGGTGTTGGTGGAGCCGCCCATGGCGATGTCCAGCGTCATCGCATTTTCAAAGGCCTTGAAGCCGACCGAGCGCGGCAGCACCCGCTCGTCATTGCCTTCGTAGTATTGGCGTGTCAGCGACACGATGCGCTGGCCGGCACGCTTGAACAGCTGCTCGCGGTCCGCATGGGTGGCCACCACCGTGCCGTTGCCCGGCAGCGAAAGGCCCAGTGCTTCGGTCAGGCAGTTCATCGAATTGGCGGTGAACATGCCGGAGCAGGACCCGCAGGTGGGGCAGGCGGAGCGTTCCACCTCGGCCACTTCCGCGTCGCTGACCTTGCTGTCGGCGGCCATCACCATGGCGTCGATCAGGTCCAGCTTCTTGATCTGCACGGTGGCGGTGCCCGGCACGGCCAGGCGCACCTTGCCGGCTTCCATCGGCCCACCGGAGACAAAAATCACCGGGATGTTCAGCCGCATGGCCGCCATCAGCATCCCGGGGGTGATCTTGTCGCAGTTGGAGATGCACACCATGGCGTCCGCGCAGTGCGCATTGACCATGTACTCCACCGAGTCCGCAATGATGTCGCGGCTGGGCAGCGAATACAGCATGCCGTCATGGCCCATGGCGATGCCGTCATCCACCGCAATGGTGTTGAACTCCTTGGCCACGCCGCCGGCGGCTTCAATTTCACGGGCGACCAGTTGCCCGAGGTCCTTCAGGTGTACATGGCCGGGCACGAACTGGGTGAAGGAGTTCACCACCGCAATGATCGGCTTGGCGAAGTCTTCGTCTTTCATGCCGGTGGCACGCCACAGGGAGCGGGCACCCGCCATGTTGCGGCCGGCGGTGGAAGTTTTGGAGCGGTATGCGGGCATGGAGGTCGCTGATGAAAAATATCGTCTGAAGCGCCCGCGCAGCAGCACCGCATGCAACACCGCCGGGGTAAGGCGGCTGCAGGGACTGGCCGGCGCGCAGCACCGTCACGTATAGAAATCAGGCCGCAGGAGTAAGCGCCTCGTTTCCAACCGGCGCCCGGAGCGGGCCTTGTGGGCGAAGCCACGAGCGCAGGCGCCGATTATCGCCCGCGCTCCGGGGCCTGCGCTTGTCCCTGCCGGGCACGCGGGCGCTGCGCGGCATCAAAAAGCGCCCCGGAGGGCGCTGATGGCGAGGAAGCGAGGGGCCTTCGCGCTTGGGAAACGCTGTGCTTCCCGATGGGCGAACCGCCGCTTCAGCTGTTGGACGGCGTGTCGCTGTCTTTCTGGCGACGCTGGCGGCGCACACCCGCCACACCCAGCAGGGCGGCTGCCGACAGGGCCAGCGTGGCCGGTTCCGGCACATTCTGGCGCGTGGTGGTGGTGCCAGTGACCGAATACAGCTTCACGAAGTCATAACCGGTGTAGCTGGTGCCCAGGCCGCGGGTGAGGCCGGAGCTGGTGCCGTCACCGCCGGTGGGCGCACCGCCCAGCTGCGAGTTGTAGGCGGTGATGATCCACCAGCTGGAGCTGAGGCCCTGACTGTTGATGCTCTTGTTGGTGCCACTGACCAGGTCGGCATAACTGCCCACCAGCGACCAGCCACTGCTGGTCAGGCTGCTGGCGGTCTTGCCGGTGATGGTGTTGGCCACGTTCACCCCGGAGGTGCTGCCGGTGTAGGCCAGCACGGTGATGTCGCTGTCGTATTGAGACCAGCCGATCTTCACCTGGGTCAGCTTCACCAGATCGTCGAACTTCAGCAGGATCAGGTCTTGGTAGCCGTAGTTGTCCACCGCATGGTTGGGCGATTGGGCATCGCCCGACGGGGCCGTCACGCCGAAGCCGCTGCCGCCGTAATAGGCCAGGGTGCTGCTGGCAAAGCTGCCGGTGCTGACATAGGCGCCGGCACTGGACGTGTTGACGGCCGCCGAGTAGGCGCTGTAGCTGACGTTGGGGGCCGCGTCGCCGGTTTCGGCGCAGTTGCTGAGGCAACTGCCGGCGGTCCAGGTGGAATCGGCATGCGCGGCCATCGGCAGGCCGGCGGCCAGGGCCAGAAGGGCCGAGGCCATCAGGTGTTGTGTTGCAATCCGCATCTTTATCCCCCGAATTCTGTCCGGCGTGGTCGCCGTTGGCGTTGAGTCACACGCTTGAAGCAATCAACGGGCCAGCGGGCCGAGGGCCTTTGGTGACAATCACTTAGCGCTGTTTTGCGCGACGCCATGTCCGTGTTGGGTCGGAAATGTAAATTTTCCTGACAGCCCTGGCAGCCCCTCACCTGAGGGTTTGGGCCAGCGCCTGTGCGTCTTTCATGCTGGTGAAGCTGCGGTTCTTCAGCGCCGCGTCCAGTTCCTCCCGCGCTTCCGCCTTGCGGCCAGCTTGTGCCAATGCGGCAGCGAGGTGGTAGCGGATCTCCGGATTGGCCGGGTCACGCAGCCGGGCATCACGCAGCAGCTGCAGGGCGCGGTCGCCCTGGCCGGACAGATGGTGGGCCCAGCCGGCGGTGTCCATGACCGACGGATGGCGCGGCTGCAGTGCCAGCGCCTGATCGGCCAGGGGAACGGCGCCGGCCGCATCGCCCAGGCGGATCAGCACGTTGGCCTGGTTGTTCAAGGTCTCCACATCCTTGGGCCGCAGGCGCAGGGCGCTGTCGTAGCTCTTGCGGGCCGCCGCGAAATTGCCGCTGCGGGCCTGGCTGTCCCCCAGGGCCTTCCAGGCAGACACATCGGTCGGGAACTTGCGCAGCCAGCGCTCCGCCAGCTCACTGGCTGCCTTGTTGCTACCGTCCTGGCGGGCGAGGGCTCGCATCAACGCAAGCAGGGTGCCGCTGCTGGGCGCCACCTCATGCGCCTTGCGCAGCGCCTCCAGCGCCTGCGCGGGCTGGTTGCGTGCCTGGAAGACATCGGCCAGCAGCAGATGCCCCAGCGCCTGGCCCGGCTGCAGCGTGATGACCTGGTGCGCCAGCTTCTCCGCCTGGGCCGGCTGGCCCTGCTGCAGCGCCACGGTGGTGGACAGGGCCAGTGCCGGCACATGCTGCGGGGCGGCGGTCAGGGCCTTGTCCAGGCTGTAGGCGGCGCCAGCCGGGTCCTGGGTGGCCAGTTGGAGCGCGGCAATGTCCACCAGCGGTTGCGGATCAAAGCCCGAGCGCCGGGCGGCGCTGGTCAGCGTGGCCTTGGCGCCGGAGGTATCCCGGTTGGCCAATTGAGCCCGCGCGTAGGTGATGTTGGCCTGCAGATCTTCGGGTGCCTTGCCCAGCAGCCGTTTGGCGGCCTCCAGGGCTGCGCCCGCCTGGTCCTGCTTCAGCAGCCAGGCCACCAGGGCCTGGTCAGCACGGGTCTGTCGCGGGCCGCTGGCATCCGCCGCCTTGGACAGCCAGCGCTGCACCTCGGTGCTCTGGCCGCGCGCCTCGCTCAGCAGCGCCATCTCATACAGGACGTCGACGTTGCGTTCGTCCGTGCGCAGCAGTGCGTCCAGACGCTTCTGGGCGGCGTCGAACTGGCGCGCCAGGATCTCCAGGCGCGCCAGGCCGAGCTGAGGTTCCACCAGCCGCGCATCGATCTGCAGCGCCTGCTGGAAGGACTGTCGCGCACCGGCCAGATCCTTGCCGGCCTGGCGCGCCGCACCTTGCATCATCCAGACGCTGGGATTGCGGGGCTGCTGTTGCACCAGCCGGTCCGCCACCGCCAGGGCTTTGGCCGTCTGGCCGTTGCGCAAATAGAGCGTGGCCAGCGACAGCCCGGCATAGGCTTGCGACGGGTCCTTCTGGAACGCCTTCTCCAGCTCGTCGGCGGCGCTGCCGATCTGGCCGCCGCGAATCAGCGACAGGCCCAGCGCGGTGTGAAACTCCGGGGCGTCGCGCCCGCGCAATGCCTCCTGCATCAGCGCCGTGGCCCGGGCGTGCCGGCCCTGGGCCATCTGCAGCGACGCCATCATCACCAGCGCCTGGCTGTCGGCCGGGAAGGCCTTGAGATAGGTCTCCAGCACATCGCTGGCCCGGTCCAGATTGGCATCGGCCGCATACACCTGGGCCAGCAGCTTGGACAGCGGGCTGTTGGGCTGCAGGCGCTGCGCCGCTTCCAGATAGGGTTTGGCCTTCTGCAGCTCGCCCAGCCCGTAGTGGGCCAGGCCGTTGAGCATCAAGGCCTGGGGCCGGTAGCGGATGTAGTCCATCGGCACCGGATCCAGCTGCGTCGTCACCGCCTTCAGCGCCTGGGAGGCGGCGGCACTGTCGCCCCGTCGCTCCGCCAGCACGGCGCTGAGATACAGCGCGCGTGGTTCGGTGGGGGCCTGCTTCAGCAGGGCCTGCAACGCGGGCTGGGCCTGCTCCTGCCGCCCCAGATCCACCAGGATGCCGGCGCGGGCCAACTGGGCCTCCAGATGCCGCGCATCAACGGCCAGCACATGGTCGTAAGCCCGCAGCGCGTCGTCCAGACGGCCCTGCACATGGGCGATGCTGGCCTTCTGGTAGAGCGCCTCGGCATTGCGGGGGGCGAGTTGCAGGGCGCGGTCGGCGGCTGCGTGGGCGCGGTCGAACTGACGGCTGCGCACCCGCAGCGGCACCTCGGCCACCCAGGACTCGGGGGCCTGGGCTTGGATCGCTCGAGCGTCGTCCACCAGGGCCTGGGCACGGTTGGCATCCCCCAGGTCCGAGGCTGCACCGGCGCGCACCAGCAGCAGCGCCTGGCGGGTGGCGTCCGGCAGTCCGTCCGGGTTGAGCACGGCCAGCTTGAAGACGTCCGCCTGCTTGCCCTGGGCCACCAGCGCCTGCGCCAGCGGCACGGCAACCTCGGCCCGGTTGATGCCCAACTGCAGCGCTTCGTTGAATTCCACTTCCGCTGCGGCCGCTTCACTGCGGGAGAGCAGGGCCTTGCCCAGCAGCACGTGGACCGTCAGCAGCCGGGCGTCCTGCTGCAAGGCGTTCTTGAGCTGAAGGATGGCGCCGTCCATGTCCTGGCGCTCAAAGCGCTTCAGGGCGTCCTCGTAATAGCGGGACGCCTGGACGCTGTCCGCCCGGGCGTGGGCGGGAACCCCCAAGGCCAGTGGGATGGCCAGCGGGATGGACAGCAGAGGGGCCAGCATGGGTGACCAGGTCGGCACCCACGTCGGCGACCAACTTGCCGCCCAACTTGTCGCCCAACTTGTCGCCCACCGGGTGGCCCCTGTCGACGCCAGCATCGTGGTCTTCGCCGACGCCAGGCCGGCGCGACGGCCCGCCTGACGCGTTGGTGATGCGCTCATCCCGTCTCCTCCGCGTGCCGGGCGCGGTCCCGCAGAACCGCTGCAACGTCCCGCCGTGTTTGAACCGGCGTTATTTGCGGTAGTTGTCGAAGCTCAGCGGCAGGTCCGCCAGGTCCTTGCGCAGCACGGCCTGGGCGGCCTGCAGGTCGTCCAGGTTCTTGCCGGTGATGCGGACGATGTCGCCTTCGATGGCGGCCTGCACCTTGAGCTTGCTGTTCTTGATGGCGGCCACCACCTTCTTGGCTTCAGCGGATTCCAGCCCGGATTTGATCTTGTAGACCTGCTTCACGCGGTCACCGCCGAGCTTCTCGATCTTTTCCTGCTTGTCGACAAAGCCCAGCACCACGCCCTGCTTGGCCAGCTTGCCGTAGAGCACGGCCTCGATCTGCTCCAGCTGGAATTCGGCGTCGCCGGTGGAATGGATTTCTTTTTCCTTGTCCTTGAACTCGATGGAGGCGCTGGTGCCCTTGAAATCGAATCGGGTGGTGATTTCCTTGGCGCTGGCGTCCACGCTGTTGCGGACCTTGACCATGTCGGGTTCGAGAACGGTGTCGAAGCTGGGCATGTGGATGTACTGCTGATGGTGTCTGGATAGACGGGATGGACGGGATCGACGGGTGGACCGTCACCGGTGCGCCAGGCCCCGCAGAGGCGGGCGCATTCTTCGGCGAGAATTCTGCCATGCAGTCTGCCCCCACCACCCCCCCGACCGAGCGCCGTGACGGCCTGCTCATCGAGACCGATGTCAACCTGAAGCCGTACAACACCTTCGGTCTGCCCGCCGTGGCCCGACGGCTGGTGCGCATCCGGGAAGAACTGGATGTGCGCCGGGTGGTGGACCATCCGGAACTGGGCCGCGCCGCCAAGTTCGTGCTGGGCGGCGGCTCCAATCTGGTGCTGACCCGCGATGTGGAGGCGGTGGTGCTCAAGATGGACATCCAGGGCCTGAGCGTGCAAGAGCGCGAGGACGCCTGGATCATCGAAGCGGGCGCGGGGGTGGGATGGCATGAGGCCGTGGCCTATTCGCTGGACCAGGGCGTGCCCGGCCTGGAGAACCTGGCCCTCATCCCTGGCACCGTGGGGGCCGCGCCGGTGCAGAACATCGGCGCCTACGGCATCGAGGTCAAGGACCGGCTGGACAGCGTGGATGTGGTGGACCTGACCACCGGCCGTCGTGTCACCTTGCCGGCGTCGGTCTGCAACTTCGGCTATCGCGACAGCGTCTTCAAGCAGACCGGCTATGGCGGCCTGGCTGGCAAAAGTGTCATTACCAAGGTGCGGCTGCGCTGCCCCAAACCCTGGCAGCCGCAACTCGGTTATCTGGACCTGGAGCGCAAGATGGCCGAGACGGGCATCACCACACCGGACGCGCGCCAGATCTTCGACTGGGTCTGTGAGATCCGCCGAGCGAAGCTGCCCGATCCGGCCCGCATCGGCAATGCCGGCAGCTTCTTCAAGAATCCGGTGGTGAGTGCCGAGCAGTGCCGGGACATCATTGCGCGCGATCCGCACATCGTTCACTACCCGATGCCGGACGGCAGTTTCAAGCTGGCCGCCGGCTGGCTGATCGATGCCTGCGGCTGGAAGGGCAAGAGCGTGGGCGGGGCGGCCGTGTACGACAAGCAGGCGCTGGTGCTGGTCAACCGGGGGGACGCCCGCGGCGCCGAGGTGGTGACGCTGGCACGGGCCATTCAGGAAAGTGTCTATGGCCGGTTCGGGATCCGGCTGGAGCCGGAGCCGGTGGTGATCTGAGGCTCGGTCAGCCTCAGCCTGCCGCAGCGAACCAGGCCCGACCCTAGGCCGCTTCCGGCCTTGCGGGGCGAGCCGCCAGTTGCTGCAAACAGGCGTGCAGCGCCTCCAGTTCCACCGGCTTGGGAAGGAAGCTGCTCACACCCGCTTCCTGCGCCCGCTGGCGTGATTCCTCGAAGGCATCGGCCGAGAAGGCAATGATGGGCAGCTGTCCACGAGGGGCCGGCAGCTCACGGATCGCGCGGGTGGCTTCAAAGCCGTCCATCTGCGGCGTGTGCAGGTCCATCAGCACAATGTCAAAACGCTGCTGACGCAGCAGTTGCAGGGCTTGCAAGCCGTTCTCGCACAGCGTCGGGTGATGCCCCAGCTTGTGCAGCATGGCTTCGACCACCAGGCGATTGGTCGGATGGTCTTCCGACACCAGCACCTGCAGCCCGGTCACCGGCGTGTCATGGCGCTCATGCAGCGAGGTGACCGTGCCCGTCCGCGCCGGCAGGCCAGGTAGCGGCGCCAGTCGCAACGGCAAGGCCAGGCTGAAGCGGCTGCCTTGTCCGGGCGAGGTCTGCACATGGATGTCGCCACCCATGGCGCGCGCCAGCCGGCGCGAAATCTCCAGCCCCAGCCCCGCGCCACCATGACGGCGAGACGTGCTGGCATCGCCCTGGCTGAAACGCTGGAACAGCCGTGACACCGTGGCGGCATCCATGCCGGGGCCGGTGTCGCTGACATCAAAGATCAGCAGGTCCTCGCCCAGCGGGCCCACGCCGCATCGCAGGCCGCAGGCCACTTGGCCGCGGTCGCAGAACTTCAGCGCATTGCTCAGCAGGTTCAGCAGGATCTGGCGCAGCCGGGTCGGGTCGGCCTCCACCCAGGCCGGCACGTCCTCATCGACGGTCACATGCAGGGCCAGGCCCTTGGCACTGGCCTGTGGGCGGCTCAAGGCCTCCAGTTCATGCATCAGCCCGGCCAGTTGCAACGGCTCGGGTGTGATGGTCAGGCCGCCGGCTTCCATGCGGGTCACGTCCAGGATGTCCCCCAGCACGGCCAGCAGATGGCGCGCGCAATCATTGGCCGCCTTCAGATGCTCCTGCTGGGCGGACGTGAGCGGGGCCTCCTTCATCAGGCCCAACATGCCCAGCAGGCCTTGCAGCGGCGTGCGCAGCTCATGGCTCATGTTGGCCAGGAACACCGTCTTGGCGCGGTTGGCCGCTTCGGCCTCCCGCTGGGCTTCATGCAGCCGCTCCGCCAGGTTGTGCTGCTTCACGCCATAACGCTCCAGGCGCTTGAACTGGCGCACGGTCACCCAGGCGAAACACAGCGTGAGGGCGGTCAGCAGCGCGGTCAGCGCCAGGCCCACGCGGCTCTGGCTGCGGATGATTTCATTGCGGTCCGTCACGTCCTCGGCCACGTGGTGGGTCGAAGTGAGCGAGAGTTCCCGGATGGGGTCGGCCAGCGGCTCCATCCGCTCGATGACCTCGTTGAGGCGCTCCGGATGATCACGGATGAGGGCGGCATTCAGCGGTAGCGCATCGGCCCAGCGGACGAAGTCCTGCGTGCGGGCCACGGTGCGCTGGTAGTCGGGATGGTGGGCAAGCACCAGGGCCGCATGTTCGCTTTCCACCAGGCTCAGCCGGCTGACGAAGATCTCATAGCGCTGCGCCACCTGTTCCGGGTCCACCGCCAGGCTGGGGCCGGCGGCCTGTTCCAAGGCCAGACGCAGCTTCAAATATTCGGTCTCGAACTGGAACAGGCTCCAGATGAGGTAGTCGTCCTGATAACGCCGGGTGCCGTTGAGCAGTTGATATTGCCGGGCCTGCAGCCAGGCGGCCGACGCCAGGGCGATCACCAGCACCAGACCGATGCCGGTCATGACCCTGCGCCAGCGGCGGCGCGCGGCGAAATGCGCGGCGCTCAGGTTCATCGCAGCTCCAGGCTCTTCAATTGCCAGGCGGAGCGCCCGTAATACACGCCATTGCGCAGCTCGGCATGGTCATCAAAGGGGTAGACGATGAACAGTGGGCCCTTGTCGCGCAGCGGCATCGGCTTGTCGTCCATCAGCCGGGCCACGATGACGTCATAGCGGCGCACATCTGCCACGGGAATGGTGACGCGGTAGTCGTTCAGGGCACGTGCCTCGATGGTCTGCCCATTGGCGCCCACGGCGGTCAGCACATCCCGCAGCAGCGGGCCGGTGAACTTGCGGGGTTTGCCATACCAGGGGGTGAGTGTCTGGAAGCTCTTCTGCGGCAGCCGCTCCAGCATGGCCATGTCGAACTGGGCCAAGCCGTCCCGATTGGTCTGGCGCAGGGCGCCGCCGATGCTCAGCACCACCGGCCCGGTCGGGTTCTCCAGCGCAGTGTCGGCGGGCAGTGCCCAGGTAGCTGGCGCTGCGGCACAGACCCCCAGAAGCATCCACATCCAAAGCGCTGAACGGCGCGACACACGCATGAGCAGGCAGACGGGGCGGCCCGTCGTCGGTGAAAGCACGCATGCTAATCAACTGACCGGCGATCACCATGGACTGCACCACCCGTTTGGAGGGCCAGTCGGATTTACGCCACAGTGCTCGGCGAGGTCGGGCGGAACCCTCTGAAGGCCGCTTTGTCGCTGCCGGGACAAACGCCGGACGCCAGAGGCGGGAAGATGGGACGGAGAAAAAAGACAACAGGAAGCCAATAGGAGACATGCACGATGACGCGATTGGTCACCCCTCGTCCGGCGCAGGCCCAGGTGCAGTACAGCCACTGGCCGCGGCGTCTGCCGCGCCAGCTGGCCGTTCCACGGACCTCGCTCTGGTTCAACCTGGCCGTGGCGGCCACCCGATATCCCGACAAGGCGGCGACGGTGTTTCTGGGCGCCACGCTCAGCTTTGATGCGCTGCGCGCCCAGGCGGAGGCGCTGGCCGGGTGGCTGCAGGCGAAGGGCGTGCAGAAGGGGGACCGCGTGGTGCTGTTCATGCAGAACTGCCCGCAGTACCTGGTGGCCTTTTATGCGGTGAACCGCGCCGATGCGGTGGTGGTGCCGGTCAACCCGATGAATCGGGAAGACGAGTTTGGCCATTACCTCACCGACCCGCAGACCCGGGTGGTGATCTGCAGCGGCGAACTGGCCGGGGTGGTGGCTGCGGCGTCGGCCCGGCTGGACCCGTCCCAACGCCCGGCCGCCGTGCTGGTGACCCAGTATTGGCAGGCCCTGCCGGACGACGGTCCGGTGGCGGACTGCCAGGTGCCCGACACCATGAAGGCCTGGCTGATGGCGCGCCATGAGCTGCCGGCGGGTGCATCCGCCTGGCCGGATGCCCTGGCCGAGCGTTGCGTGCCGGGGCCGCACACCGCACAGGCGGACGATCTGGCCATGTTGCCTTACACCTCGGGCACCACGGGTCTGCCCAAGGGCTGTGTGCATACCAACGCCACGCTGATGTCCAACAGCTGCGGCGGGTGTCTCTGGGGCTACGCCAGCGCGGAATCGGTGGGGCTGGCGGTGGTGCCGATGTTCCACATCACCGGCACGCTGTATGGGGTGCTGGGGCCGGTGTTTGCTGGCATGACGCTGGTGATCATGCCGCGCTGGGATCGCGAGCTGTGCGGCAGCCTGATCTCCCGCTACCGGGTGACACACTGGACCTGCATCCCCACGATGATCATCGACCTGTTTGGCAGCCCCAACTACCGCAGCTTCGACCTGACCAGCCTGCGCTACCTCAGCGGTGGCGGCGCGGCCATGCCGAAGGCGGTGGCGGAACGGCTGCTGGAGGAGTTCGGCCTGACCTTCGCCGAGGGCTACGGCCAGACCGAGACGGCGGCACCTACCCATGGCAATCCACCGGAGCGGGCCAAGCTGCAGTGCCTGGGCATTCCGATCTTTGGTGTGGACGCACGCATCGTGGACCCAACCTCGCTGGAAGAACTGCCGGTGGGTGAGGTGGGGGAAATCATCAGCCATGGGCCGATGGTGTTCAAAGGCTATTGGCAGCAGCCGGAAGCGACCGACGCGGCCTTTGTGGAACTGGACGGCAAGCACTTTTTCCGCACCGGCGACCTGGGCCGCATGGACGAAGAAGGCTACTTCTTCATCACCGACCGGCTCAAGCGCATGATCAATGCCAGTGGCTACAAGGTCTGGCCGTCCGAGGTGGAGATGCTGCTGTACCGGCATCCCGCTGTGCAGGAGGCCTGTGTGATTGCCGCCAAGGACGCCTATCGCGGCGAGACGGTCAAGGCGGTGGTGGTGCTGCGCACCGAGGCCAAGGGCAAGACCAGTGCCGAAGACATCATCACCTGGGCGCATGAGCACATGGCGCCCTACAAGGCGCCGCGCCTGGTGGAGTTTGTGGACGTGTTGCCCAAGTCCGGCTCCGGCAAGGTGATGTGGCGGCTGCTGCAGGAGCAGGAGCAGAGCCGGTAGGCGCGCGCCCCGGGCCCACTGCCGACGGCCCAGGCCGTGCGGCAGCGCCTCAGAAGCGGGAGCCCGGCTGCTGGAGGAACGCCACTTCCTCCGGGGTGCTGATGCGCCCCAGGATCTCGTTGCGGTGGGGGAAACGGCCGAAGCGGCGGATCACCTCGAGATGTCTGCGCGCAAAGTCCAGCGCCCCCTGGAGCCGCGCATCTTCTGCCGCCAGGGCCTCGAACGCCTGCACGCACTGCGTCTGCAGCTCCAGCGACTCCGCATGCTCCAGCGGCATCAGCGCGAACCAGCGCTCCAACGGCGACAGCCCCTGCAGGCAGGGGCGCAAGGCCAACGCGGCCACCAGGGCCAGGGCATCACCGGCAAAGGCGCGTGGGGTGTCGCGGAAGATGTTGCGGGTGAACTGGTCCAGCAGCAGGATGCGCGCCAGGGCGCCCCAGGGGTTGCGGTCCCAGTTGGTGAGGTCGCCCTGCAGTGCCGATTCCACCAGCGGCCCGAAGCGTTCACGCAACGAGGCGTCAAAGCCGGCGTCCTTCTTGAACCACTGGGACTGCACCTGGCCGTCCGCCTCGCTGCCCGGCACACCGAACCATGCATTCAGCACCCGCTGCGCCGCCGCAGGCGCGGTGAGCCGCTGCCAACGGGGCTGGTGCTCCAGCCATTTGCGCACATAGGTGCATCCCGGCACCAGTTGCAGCGTTTGCGACGCCAGCCAGCGCACGGCGGTTTCCACCAACTGACCGGCCAGCCCCTGGCCACGCAACTGGGCCGGCACCCCGGTGTGGGTGATGATCAACTGCTCCCCGTGGCGTTCATAGTCCAGCCGGCAGTGCAGGCCGGGCTGCGGTTGCGCCAGAAAGCAGTGCTGGTCCGGATGGTGCTGGATGACGAAGTTCACGGAGCTCTCCAAGCCTGGGGCACACGTCAGAAGGCATGAACCCGCGGTGACGCGTCCAGGGTCACCCGCCGGTGCCGGCGTCCCCGAGTTGCTGCCACAGGTAGCTGAACTCGAGCGCCTGCAACTGTGCCCGCTGCTGGTTGTCCGCAGCGCCCCCATGCCCGCCTTCGATGTTCTCGTAGTAGTAGCACGCCTGGCCCAGGGAGAGCAGACGTGCCGCCATTTTCCTCGCATGGCCAGGATGTACACGGTCATCACGCGTGGAAGTGGCGAACAGCGCCCGTGGATAACGCACGCCCGGCCGAAGGTTTTGATAGGGGCTGTAGCGGGCGATGTGCGTCCAGTCGTCGGGCTCGTCCGGATCGCCGTATTCAGCCATCCAGGAAGCGCCGGCCAGCAGCAGGTGATAGCGCCGCATGTCCAGCAGTGGCACCTGGCAGACCACCGCACCAAACAGCTCCGGCCGCTGCACCATGCAAGCCCCCACCAGCAGGCCGCCATTGCTGCCGCCCATGATGCCCAGCCGCTCGGGCCGGGTGAGGCCGCGCTGCACCAGGTCCTCGGCCACGGCGATGAAGTCGTCGAAACTGCGCTGCTTTTGGGCGCCTGTTGCGGCCTGATGCCAGTGGGGCCCGTACTCGCCGCCGCCGCGGATGTTGGCCACCACCAGCCGGCCGCCCCGGGTCAGCCAGGCCCGGCCGTTGGTGCCGGAGTACCAGGGCTGCAAGGAGACCTCGAAGCCCCCGTAGCCATACAGCAGGGTCGGGGTGTCGGCGCCCTGGCCGGGCCCCCCGATCACGAAGTAGGGAATGTGTTCCCCATCCGCGCTGCGCGCGAAATGCTGCTGCACCGTCATGCCGGTGGCGTCGAACTGGGCGCCGCGCTGTTTGAGCGGGGTGCGCTCGTCCCGCCCGGCATGGGCCAGGCTGACGGTGTCGGGCGTGAGGAAATCGCTGTAGTGCAGCAGGTAGTCGTCGCCGAAGCGGTCCTGCGGCAGCTCGGAATCATGCAGGGTCTGCACGCTCAGCGCGCCGGGGAAGGGGGCCTGGACGGTGCGCCGCGTTGGCGGAGTGGCCGACAGGTCCCATTCTTCCAGCCGGCTGGCCACATGCTCGCTGATGGTCAGCAGCACGTGGTGGTGGGTGAGCGAATAGTCGTCCAGCGAGCGTCCGGGAGCAGGCGCAAAGAGGATGCGGGCCTGGCGCTCGCCGCGCCAGAAGGCGGCGTCGTCCAGCAGCAGGAGTGAACCCGCCGGATGGGTGTGCCCGGCCACGGTCCAGTCACTGCGGGGGCGCAGCAGCCACCAGGGGCCATGGGCATGCACGCTCATGTCGCTGGGCAGGTCAACCGGCAGCAACTGGCCGTCGCGCCAGAGGAAGCGGGATTCGTTGTAGAAGTCCAGCGAGCGGCTGAAGAACACCCGTTCATGACCGGGCGTGCGGTCCACACTGGCACTGACCGAGACGTCGCTGGCCTGACCTTCGAACAGCACTGGGGCGTCCGCCAGCGCCGTGCCACGCGCCCAGCGCCGGACCTGGCGCGGGTAACCGGAGTCCGTGAGCGAACCCGGGCCGAGATCGGTGCCGATCAGCAGGGTGTGCTCCTCCAGCCATTCCACGTCGGTCTTGGCTTCCGGCACAAAGAAGCCGCCGTCCTCCACGGGAATGAAGCGCAGTGTCTCCAGATCGAATTCCCGATATTCACTGGCATCGGCCCCCCCATCGGACAGACAGACCAGGCAGCGGCGGTAGTCCGGCGCCAGGGCGACCGCACCGTGGAAGACCCAGCTGCGCTGCTCCACCTGCCCCAGCGCATCGAGGTCCAGCACGGTTTGCCAGGGCGGCTCGGCCAGGGCGTAGTCTTCGATGCGGCAGCGGCGCCAGAGGCCGCGTGGATGGGCATCGTCCTGCCAGAGGTTGTAGAACCAGTCGCCCCGACGGGCGACATGCGGAATGCGGTCCTGGGCATTCAGCAACTGCAGCAGTTCCTGCCGGATGGGGGCGAATTCGGGCCGGGCCTCCAGCACGGCCTGCGACTCCGCATTGCGGGCTTTCACCCAGGCCAGGGCGCGTTCCCCCGCATCACCCTCCAGCGCTTCGAGCCAGAGGCATTCATCGTTGAGCGTCGCGGCCGGGTCGGCCGGGGGGGTGCCCGAAGGCTGGGAGGGGGTCGGATCTGGCACGGGAATCTCCGTCAGGTGGGCAGGCTTACTGGTCGCGGCCCTTGAGCAATTGTGGCGTCACCTCCACCGCACCTTTGTCGGTGGTGATGTAGGCGGTACCGTCCTGGATGCTCAACTGCCATTGCATGCTGCGTTCCGCCAGGGCGGCCAGGGCCTGGGACTGGTCAGCGGGAATCTGCCAGACGGCCAGCTTGGGCGCTCGCAAGAGCTTGTTCTGGATACCGGCCCACCAGACCGGCGTGCTGGAGGCGTAGCTCAGCACGGTCACCAGTTCGGAGCGGCCCTGGATCTGGCGCAGGCGGCGTTCGTCCGGCTGGCCCAGTTCCACCCAATGGACCACTTCGCCGGTGAGGTCAATCTGCCAGAGGTCGGCATCGTCGGCTTCGGAGAGGCCCTTGGTGAATTCCAGGCGGCCGCGCAGGTCGTTTTCCGGCTGGTACAGCGCGTAGGCGAGGATGCGCAGCATCATGCGTTCGTCGGTTTCCGACGGGTGGCGGGCAACGGTCAGGTTGTGATCACCATAGACATGACGGTCCATGTCCGAGATCTGAAGCTGGGCTTTGTGGATGGTGGCCTTGAGCGCCATGGGGGGCCTTGAAACTGGGAGTCTGAAGCGGCGCATTATCATTCCTGCCTCACCGACGAGACATCCCCGAGCGGGACCGAGAGAAATCTTCATGAAGCACACCCTGCGCACCACTGCTGCCGTGGCCACTCTGCTGGCCTGCGGCCTGGCTTTCGCCCAGACCTCCACCACCGCCCCCAAGGCTGATCCCAAGAATGCCAAGGTCACCAAGCCGGTCGTGGACAAGCCCAAGCAAAAGCTGATGACGCGTGACGAGCTGCGCGCCTGCCTGCTGGACGACAAGTCGCTGACCGAAGAAAACACCAGCCTGAAGGCCAAGGAAAAGGACATCCTGGCCGAGCGTGATGCGTTGAAGGCGTTCAAGGCGGAGCAGGACAAGGCCGAGGCCGAGATGCAGAACCGCAGCAAGGAACTCAAGGCCGAGATCGAGGCGGTGAACGCCTTTGCGGCTGAGATCCAGGCCGGTGCGGCCAAGATGGAGAAGGACCAGCTGAAGGCCAAGCAGGAGGAATATCAGGCTCGCGCCAATACCCTGCAGCCGAAGATCGATGCCTTCAACAAGGAGCGCAACGACCGCGTGGAGAAGTACAAGGGCTTTAATGACCGCGTGGACGCGCAGGCGAAGTCGCAGGATGACTTCAACGAAGCCGTGGAAACGCTGCAGGACAAGCGCGACGAATGGAAGAAGCGCTGCGCCAACAAGCCTTACGACGAAGCGGACGAAGTCGCTTTGAAGAAGGAGCTTGGGATTAAGAAGTGAGCCCCCGGTTTGCTGTGCTTAGGGCACAGCAAACACGCCCCCCGAGGGGGCTGAGGGCCGCCTTGGGAGCGGCCCGGCGGCGGCCCCTTCACTAAGTCGCAGCCCCGCTCGAACGGCGCTGCGCGCGTTTTTGCGACAGTGGGCCCCCGGTTTGCTGCGCTTAGGGCGCAGCAAACACGCCCCCCGAGGGGGCTGAGGGCCGCCTTGGGAGCGGCCCGGCGGCAGCCCTCTTCACTAATCTGCAGCCCCGCATGAACGGCGCTACGCGCGTTCTTGCGACTCGGTGCCGACAGGAGCAGGAACGAGGCTGGGCTAAAGGCCGCCCTGGGAACGCCCCGGCGGCGGCCCTCTTCACTAAGCCGCCGCCCCGCTCGAACGGCGCTGCGCGCGGTGTTGCGACTCGGTGCGGACAGGCGCGGTGAATTCAGCAGTGCATGTCAGGTTGGGGGATATTTTTCGGATGGAAGGCGCTGTTCGTAGGTGGAGCAGGGGCGGCGTTTGCCCTGCTCGCCGCCGGATCCCCGCTGGCGCTGGTAGCCTGTGGGAAGTTTGCAAAGGGGGGCTTGCCCGTGGCGGTACGCGGCACCCGCTTCCGTCGCTGTCATTGACTATTGCCCTGTCGTCGCTGGTCCCGTCATGAGTTCTGCTTTGCCTTCCTCTCCAGTTGCCTCGGGCGACCATCCCCCCAGTGGCGGCAACCCTCTGCTGTGGGGCCTGGCCGTTGCGGCCCTGGTCTTGGCCTGGTGGCGACCGGTCTCGCCCAGTGAATGGCTGGCCCTGATCGATTGGCAGACGATGGGCGCCTTGACCGGCCTGCTGGTCATCACCCAGGGCGTGGAGCGCAGTGGGGTGCTGCAGGGCGCCGCCCGCGCGCTGCTGGCCCGCACCAGTACCGCCCGGCAGTTGGCGCTGGTGCTCTGCGGGGTGGCGGCGGTCTTGGCAGCCTTGGTCACCAATGACGTCAGCCTGTTCCTGCTGGTGCCGCTGACCCGGGAACTCGCAGCACAGGCCCAGTTGCCACTGGCCCGGCTGGTGGCCCTGGAGGCACTGGCGGTGAATGCCGGCTCGTCCCTCACGCCCATCGGCAATCCGCAGAATCTGTATCTCTGGCACCGCTCCGGTGAGTCCTTCGGCGGCTTCATGGCCATGATGGGACCGGCCGTGGGCGTGATGCTGGCACTGCTGCTGGTCACCATCCTCATCACCATGCCGGGCACACCCATCCGCGTGGCGCCACCGCAGGAGCGCGCGCCGACGCAACCCCGGCTGCTCGCCCTCTCCGGCGTGCTGTTCATCGGCTTCGTGGCGGCCCTGGAGCTGCATGTCTGGGCTCCCGCCCTGGTGGCCGTGCTGGTGGTGTATGCGCTGTTCTACCGCCGGGTGCTGATGCGCCTGGACTGGGCGCTGCTGGCCACCTTTGCGCTCATGTTTGTCGTGGTGCATCAACTGGTGGCACTGCCGTGGGTGGCGGGGCTGATGTCGCAATTGCCGATGGATCAGCCGCTGCAGGCCTATCTGGTGGCCATCGCCACGTCGCAGGTCATCAGCAACGTGCCAGCCACCCTGCTGCTGGCGGATGGCACCCAGCCATTGGCGGCCTTTGCGGCCTTGGCGGTAGGCGTGAATGTCGGTGGTTACGGTTTTGTGCTGGGCTCCATGGCCAACCTCATCGCCCTGCGCCTGGCTCGTGAGCCGCACGGTCTTCGGGAATTCCATCGCATCAGCCTGCCTTTCCTGGCAGTCTGCGTGGTGCTGGTGGCCTTCCTGGTGCGCTGAGTCGCCGCAACACCCTTGCATTCGCACAGTCCCTCTTTCGGGATGCGCCAAGGGCTGACCGCCTTCCTACAATGGCCCGCAGCCGGGGTGTGCGCGATCCGCGCGCCCTCGCCATCGCCATGAGGAATGCCAATGACCGCCACCAGCGCCGTGCCCCAGTCCCCCTCCACCAATCCGCTGTTGAAGGCCTGGGACGGCCCGTACGGCCTGCCGCCGTTTGCAGAGATCCGGCCGGAACATTTCGAACCGGCGTTTGATCAGGCACTGGCGGAACATCGGGCGGAACTGGCGCTGATGGCTTCGCAGACCGAGCCGCCCAGCTTCTCCAACACCCTGGCCGCCTTTGACCGGAGCGGGCGCCGTCTGGTGGCGCTGGAGCATCTGTTCTCCACCCTGAGCGCGTCCGCCACATCTCCCGAACTGCAGGCGGTGCAGCGCCGCATGGCCGCACCGCTGGCGGCACACAGCAACGCGGTCTACATGAACGCCGCGCTGTTCGCCCGTATCGAAGTGCTGCATGAACAGCGTGAACACCTGGGCCTGGACCCGCAGCAGCGCCGCTTGCTGGAGCGCATCCATCTGGACTTCGTGCGGGCCGGCGCCCGCATGCAGGGCGAAGCCCGCCGCCGTTATGCCGCGCTGATGGAGCGGCAGGCGGAGCTGCATACCCGCTTTGGCCAGAACGTGTTGGCAGACGAGGGCGACTACCAACTGCTGTTGCGCACGCCGGACGAATGGGCCGGCCTGCCGGATTTTGTCCGCGCCGCCGCGCGCCAGGCCGCGCTGGACCGGGGCCTGACCGATGCGGACGTTCACGTGATCACGCTGTCTCGCTCGCTGATCGTGCCCTTCCTGACCTTCAGTGAACGACGCGATCTGCGCGAGCAGGCCTGGCGGGCCTGGGTCAGCCGCGGTGAACATGCCGGCGACAGCGACAACCGCAGCATCATCCGCGAGATCCTGCGCCTGCGGCACGACCAGGCGCAGCTGCACGGCTATGCGCACTACGCCGACTACGCCCTGGCGGACACCATGGCCGGCAAGCCTGCGGCGGTGCTGGGCCTGCTGGACCCCGTGTGGGAGCGGGCCAAGGAGGCGGTGGAACGCGAGCGGGCCCTGCTGGATGCCGAACGTGTGCGGCTGGGCCATGCCGAGACCATTCAGGATTGGGACTGGCGCTACTACGCCGAGAAAGTGCGCCAGCAGCGCTTTCAGCTGGACGAGGCTGAGGTGAAGCCGTACTTTCCGCTGGATGCGATGGTGGCGGCCATGTTCGACTGTGCCACCCGCCTGTATGGCCTGCACTTCGTGCACCAGCCGAAGGTGGCGGGTTATCACCCGGATGTGAAGGTCTATGAGGTGCGCGATGCGGATGGCCGGCTGCGGGGGCTGTTCGTTCAGGACAATTTCGCGCGTCCCACCAAGCGCAGCGGGGCCTGGATGAATGCCCTGCGCTGGCAGGCGCGCAACGGCATCGAGGCGCTGCCCATCATCCTGAACAACAACAACTTCGCCAAGGGCGCGCCCGGCGAGCCGACCTTGCTGTCGTTCGACGACACCCGTACGCTGTTCCATGAATTCGGCCATGGGCTGCATGGGCTGCTGTCGCAGGTGGAGTTTGAGCGACTTTCCGGCACGCAGGTGCTGAGGGATTTTGTGGAGCTGCCGTCTCAGCTGATGGAGCACTGGATGGCCGAACCCGAAGTGCTCAAGCGCCATGCCCGGCACTACCGCACCGGCGAACCGATTCCGGATGCGCTGCTGGAGAAGATCCAGGCGGCCGCCACCTTCAACCAGGGTTATGAAACGGTGCGCTACTGCGCCTCCGCGCTGGTGGACCAGGCCATTCACGGCCTGGGCACCGGGGAGGTGCCGGATGTGGTGGCCTTCGAGCGCGACACGCTGCAACGCTTGGGCGCGCCGGCGGCCGTGGGCATGAACCATCGGCTGACCCATTTCCAGCATCTGTTCTCCGGCAGCTCCTACGCAGCACAGTACTACGTCTACCTGTGGTCGGAGGTGCTGGATTGCGATGCGTATGAGGCGTTTGTGGAAGCGGGCAATCCGTTTGACGGGGCCACGGCGCGGTCGCTGATGGACAACATCCTGTCGGTGGGCAACAGCCGCGACCCGGGGGACACCTATCGGGCCTTCCGGGGGCGCGATGCGCAACTCGCGCCGATGCTCAAGGGGCGGGGCCTGCTCCCCGCCTGAGCGGGTGGCGTGGGCGGCCCCGGCCGGGGACGCCTATCATCGGGCCATGAACACGTCCTCCCGTTCGCATTCCGGCGCCGCCGCCAATCAGGCGGCATTTGATTCCACGCGCACACGCATTGCCGTGGTCACCGGGGCCGGTTCCGGCATCGGCCGCGCCGCAGCCTGGAAGCTGATGGCCGCGGGCTGGCAGGTGGCCCTGCTGGGCCGCCGCGAGGACGCCCTGGCGGCCACCGCTGCGCAGGCGCCGGACCAGGCGCTGGTGCTGCCCACTGATGTGACCGATGAACAGCAGGTGGCGGCGGCATTCCGCGCGGTGAAGGCGCGTTATGGCCGGCTGGACCTGCTCTTCAACAATGCCGGCATGAGCGCACGCGGCATGGAGATTGACCAGCTCAGCGTGGCCCAGTGGCGGGCGGTGGTGGATGTGAACCTCACCGGCAGCTTCCTGTGCGCGCGGGAGGCCTTTGCCCTGATGAAGGCGCAGACGCCGCAAGGCGGGCGCATCATCAACAACGGCTCGATCTCCGCCCACGCGCCCCGGCCCGGTTCGGTGGCCTACACCAGCACCAAACACGCCATCACCGGCCTGACCAAGACGCTGGCCCTGGATGGGCGCCCCTATGACATCGCTGCTGGCCAGATCGACATCGGCAACGCCCAGACCGATCTGACCGCCAGTTTCTCCAAGGGCCTGCCACAGGCTCACGGTGCCGTGGTGCCGGAGCCGGTGATGGATGTGGACCACGCGGCCAGCGCGCTGCTGTACATGGCGGAATTACCGCTGTCAGCCAACGTGCCTTTCCTGACGGTCATGGCCACCAAGATGCCCTATATTGGGCGGGGTTAACCCTGAAGACGATGAAGACGATTTCCGATCTGCTGATGATGGTGGCGCGCATCCTGCGTGCGGCTCTGTTCCTGCTGCTGTTCCTGGCCTTGCTGGTCGTGGGGCTGTGTGTGTTCGGTGTGCTGCTGCTCTGGAGCCTCATCCGGGGCCGTCGTCTGCAGCGGCCGACGGTGGGCGTGTTCCGCACCGCGTCGGACCTTCGCGCGCAGGCCTTCAAGCGCCGCAACGAGCCGGCCGGCGACGTGGTGGATGTGGAGGTGCGGGAAGTGCCGGCCCCTCCGCCGCAGCATGCTTCCCACCAGCAGCCGCGCCTGGACCCCTGAACGGCAGTTGCCCTAGTTGCCCCAGTCGCTGCAGTCGCCCCAATCGCCCCAGTCGTAGCTGCCTGGTATAGGTATAGGGGGCCTGCCTGGGGGGGGCGCCGATCAATACCGGGGCGGGCTGCTGAGTTCCTGCCAGAGCTCGTCGTAGATCCGGTAGCGGGACGGGCTGATCTTGCCAGCCTCCACCGCCGTCAGCACCGCACAGCCGGGCTCATGCCGGTGGCTGCAGTTGTGGAAGCGGCATGAGCCCAGGTGGGGCTTGAAATCGGCCATGTGGCTGGCCAGTTCCGGCGCCGGAATCTGACGCAGACCGAATTCCTGAAACCCCGGCGAGTCGATCAGCGCGGTGTTGCGATGCCCGTCCATCCAATACCACTGGGTGGTGGTGGTGGTGTGGCGGCCGGAGTTGAGTGCTTGGGAAATCTCGCCCACCTGCGCGCCGGCATCCGGCACCAGCAGGTTGATCAAGGTGCTCTTGCCGGTCCCGCTAGGGCCCAGCACCAGCGTGGACTGGTTCTCCAGCAGCGGCATCAGTGTGTCGCGCGCTTCGTCGGGACGGCCTTTGAGGCTCAGTTCCAGCACCCGCTGACCCATGGCCTTGTAAGGCGCCAGCCGCTGCCGGGCCGCTTCCGCCTGAGGCAGGTCGGTCTTGTTGAGCAGGATGTCGGTGGTGATGCCGGCACTGTCCGCAGCGATCAGGGCCCGCGTCAGCTGGGATTCGGAGAACTGCGGCTCGGCGGCCACCAGCACCAGCAGGCGGTCCAGATTGGCGGCAAAGCTCTTGGTCTTCCATTCGTCCTGCCGGAACAGCAGGTTGCGACGAGGCTCCAGCTTCTCGATGACGCCTTCATGCTCGCTGCTGCGCTGCCAGCGCACCCGGTCGCCCACCACGCAATCGCTTTTTTTGCCCCGGGTCAGGCAATGCACCCGAACACCGTTGTCGTCTTCCACCACGTAGTGGCGGCCGTGTCCACGGACCACCAGGCCGATCTGGTTGCCTTTCATGCAGCACCGCCGCCCAGGTGGCCCAGGCGCGCGCCCATGCCGCTGAGCGCGGCAATGGCGGCCAAACGTTCACTGGCGGGCGGATGCGAATAGTAAAAGCGGGCGAAGACCGGGTCAGGGGTCAGCGTGCCGGCATTGTCCTCATGCAGTTTCAGCAGGGCCGCGCTGAGGTCCTTGCCGCTGGATTGCTCGCAGGCATAGGCATCCGCCTCGAATTCATGCTTGCGGGACCAGTACGACATCAGCGGCGTCAGGAAGAAGGTGAAGGGCGGCAGGGCCAGCATGAACAGCAGCAGCGCCAGCGCATCATTCGGGGCGGACAGGCTGGGCCGCACGCCCAGGCCCAGATAAAACTGCGGCTGCGCGCTCAGGAACCCCAGCAAAGCAAAACCCGCCAGGCTCAGTGCAAACATCAGGACCATGCGCTTGAGCACATGGCGGCGCTTGAAATGCCCCAGTTCATGGGCCAGCACCGCTTCCACCTCCGGCGGGTTCAGGCGCGACAGCAGCGTGTCGAAAAACACCACCCGCTTGGATGCCCCCAACCCGGTGAAATAGGCATTGCCATGGGCGGAGCGACGGCTGCCGTCCATGACAAAGAGGCCCTTGGCCGCAAAGCCGCAGCGGGCCATCAGCCCTTCCACCCGCTCGCGCAGGGTGGCGTCGGACAGCGGTTCGAACTTGTTGAACAGCGGTGCAATCAGGGTGGGGTAGAGCACCAGCATCAGCAGGTTGAAACCCATCCACACCGCCCAGGCCCACAGCCACCAGGCCTGGCCGGCGGCGCCCATCAGCCAGAGGATCACTGCAGCGATGGGCAGGCCGACCACGGCACCCACCAGCAGTCCCTTGAGGCCGTCCAGCACAAACAGCCGCAGGGTGGTGCGGTTGAAGCCGAAGCGCTGCTCCAGGCGGAAGGTGTTGTAGAGCGTCCAGGGCAGGTCCAGCAGGCCGGAGAGCAGGGCAAAGGCGGTCAGCAGGCCGAGCTGATAGCCCATGGTGCCCAGCATCGGCAGCAGGGACAACATCCACTGGTTGATGAGGTCGAGGCCGCCCAGCAGCGTCCAGCCCACCAGCAGCGCGGTGTCCCAGGCCAGATGCAGCGTGCCGGCCCGGTTGCGGGCCACGGTGTAGTCCGCCGCTTTCTGATGGGCGGTCAGGGGCACGGTGCCCACAAAGGCGTCCGGTACGGCCGCGCGGTGCCGCGCCACATGGCGGACCTGCCGGCTGGACAGCCACAGCTTGGCCAGGAAGGACAGGACCACCGCCGCCACAAATATCAGGCTGAGCGCGAGGGCGTTCACGGACCAGGAATCGGAAATGTGCATGCCCGGAGTGTAGGTCCCAGGGCCTGCTCGCTTTGGGAAGCGGCCGGTCTCCAGCGTCGCCCGAGGGACTTGTATCCGGAGCGCGTCCAGGCTGCGACAATCGCGCCCATTGCCGTTGTCCGGCCTGCCTCGCGGCAGGGTGGGTGACGGCCACGCCCACAAGGATTCACATGAGCATAGCCGCCACTTCCATGGCCACCCCCGCCACCCCCACATTGCCCCTGAGCGACCAGAACCTGATCTGGATCGACCTGGAAATGACCGGTCTGTTCCCCAACACCGACCGCATCATCGAGATTGCGGTGGTGGTCACCGACCCGCTGCTGACGGTGCGGGTGGAGGGGCCGGTGTTTGCCATTCACCAGTCCGACGAGACGCTGGACAAGATGGATGCCTGGAACAAGGGCACCCACGGCAAGAGCGGACTGATTGACCGCGTCAAGGTGTCCACCATCTCGGAAGACGAGGCCCAGGACCGCGTCATCGAGTTCCTGAAGGCCTATGTGCCGGCCAACAAGTCGCCGATGTGCGGCAACTCCATCTGCCAGGACCGGCGCTTCCTCGCTAACTACATGCCCAAGCTGGAAGACTTCTTCCACTACCGCAACCTGGACGTGTCCACGCTGAAGGAATTGGCTCGCCGCTGGAAGCCGGCCGCGCTGGAAGGCTTCAAGAAGGCCCAGAAGCACACCGCGCTGGCCGACATCCATGAATCCATCGACGAACTGATTCACTATCGCGAGCAGTTCCTCAAGCTCGACTGAGTCCGGCCACCATGGACAACTCCCGCCGCCCGGCGATGCTGTGGGCGGCTTTTGACTTTCCGCGCCATCCGCTGGCGCGCGAGGATGGCGAGCGTGTGCGCGGCTGCTTCCGGCTGCCCCCCGCCCGCCGCCTGGTCGCGCGCGCGCCGGATGAACTGCGGGCGGTGCTGCGCCAGGCGCATGAGGCGGCTCGGGGCGGCGCGTGGGTGCTTGGCGGCGTGCGTTACGAAGCGGCGGGGGCCTTGGACCCTGCGCTGCTGCTGGCGGGTGAACGTTCGGCGCCGTGGTCCTCCTCCGCGCCCCTGGCGGAGTTCGCGGTCTGGCACCACGCGCCCGATGCCTGGGAGGCGCCCCGCGTGCCTGGCACGCACGATCTGTCGCGCTGGCAGGATGTTCAGGACGAATCCGCCGAGGCCGATCACATCGAGCGGGTGCGCGAATACATCCGCGCTGGTGACTGTTATCAGGTCAATCTGTGTACGCGTCTGCGCGCCGAGGCGGGCCCGCGCTTTGACCTCACTGACTACTTCTTTTCGCTGCATGCCGCGCAGCCCGGCGGTTTTGCGCTGATGCTGCGGCTGGACAACGGCGATGCGGTGGCGAGTGTGTCGCCCGAGCTGTTCTTTGACTGGCGGCCGCTGCCGGAAGAGCCGGGGGCGACCCACACCTGGCTGCTCGCGACGCAGCCGATGAAAGGCACCGCCCCACGAGGCCGAGACCGGGCCACCGATGAGGCTGCCCAGGCCTATCTGCGCACCAGCGAGAAGGAACGGGCCGAAAACCTGATGATCGTGGACCTGCTGCGCAACGACCTCTCGCGCGTGGCGGTGACGGGGTCGGTGCGGGTGCCGCGCTTGTTTGAGCTGCATGCGCTGCCGACGGTGTGGCAGATGACCTCGACCGTCAGCGCCATCAGCCGCGGCGGGCTGCAACTGGATGATCTGTTTGAGGCCCTGTTCCCCTGTGGCTCGGTCACCGGCGCCCCGAAACGGCGGGCGATGCAGATCATCCATGAGCTGGAGCCGGGGCTGCGCGGCTGGTACACCGGGGCGCTGGGGCTGTTGCAGCCGGGTGGGGTGACCACCTTCAACGTGCCGATCCGTACCGTGAGCTTCACGCGGGCCGACGGCTCGGCCCCCGCCGACCCTGCCATCAACGGGCCGGGAAGCGCCGAATGTGGTGTCGGCAGCGCCATCACCTTGGACGCCACCCCCGCCGCCGAGATGGACGAATGGCGGGCCAAGGTGCGGTTTCTGTCGCGCGCGCAGGCGCCCATTGAAGCGCTGGAAACCCTGCGCCTGGAAGACGGCGTGTGGGTGCGTGAGTGGCGTCATCTGGCCCGGCTGCATCGCACGCTGCGGCATTTCAATCTGCAGGCCTCGCTGGACAAGGCGCGGGAGCGGCTGGCGGCGATTGCCAGCGCGCATCCCACCGGCCTCTGGCGGGTGCGCATCACGCTGGGCCGTCAGGGCGAGTGGACGCAGGACGTGCAGCCGCTGGTGCATGACGACTCGCCGGTCCAGGTGGACCTGGCGCGCACCCCGGTGGACACGCGCGGGCCGGATGCTGAATTCCTTCAGCACAAGACCACGCGTCGCGCGGTCTATCAAACGCATCTGGAGCACAAGCCGGCTGGATGTTTTGACGTGCTGCTCTACAACCGCGCAGGCGAACTCACCGAGGGCTGCCTGACCAATCTGGCGGTGCAGCTGGAGCCCGAAGGCCCCTGGCTGACGCCCTCGCTGGAAGCCGGCCTGCTGCCGGGTGTCCTGCGGGAAGAACTGCTGGAGCAGGGGCGCATTCGCGAAGCCCGGCTCCACATCAACGACTTGCGGCGAGCCCATGCGCTGGCCGTCTTCAACAGTGTGCGCGGCTGGCGAGAAGCCCGGCTCGCGCCTCAGGATCATTCATGACCACCACTCCCCCCAAGCGCCGCGCCCCGGCGCGCAAGCCTCGCGCGGCGATGGCACCGGCGGAAGTCATTGCGGACATCGTTGGTGATGTGTCGCTGGACCTCGTGCCGAAGGCATCGCTGATGCCTGCTTCCATTGACGATGCGGTGGAGGATATTTTTCAGGCCTTGATGGCGGATGACGATCGCCAGCCGGAGGCCGAGGCAGCCCCAGCGATGGAACCTGCGCCGAAGCCTGCATCGAAGGCGGCCACCAAGCCAGCCCGCAAACGCACCAGTGGGGCTCGAAGCAAAGCCCAGGCCGATGGCATCGCGGACGAGGGGGTGGGCGGCGTCGGCCCGGAGGCCAGCGCTGTCGCAGACCTGATCGTTGACGATCATGGGGAAGTGCAGGGCGCTGTGGAGGCACCGGAGGTGGCTGCCGTCGCCGAGCCATCCGAACCAGCCAGGAAACGTGCCCCCGCGCGCAAGCGTGGGAAGGTTCAGGCGGCGGAGCCCGTGGCTGCGGACGAAGGCGCCGCGCAGGCAGCGTCGGCACCTGCGGCGTCATTGAACGTGGACGGCGCCTCCGCGCACGATGGGGCGTCCGCAGCGGACAGTGCCCTCATGGCCAACGCTGCAAACACAGCAGACGCTGCACGCACGGCAGACAGCGCCGAGCCTGAGGCCGCTCCCAGCCGCAACCGCCGCAAGCCCAAGCGTGCTGTGGCCGAAGCCGCGCCCGACGAGCCGGCGCTGCCGCCGCGCTTCACCCTGGGCCCGCGCGAGGACGATGCCGTCTTTGGCGACTACGAACTGCGCGACGCGGAGACCGGCGGCACTTTCCGTCTGCGTTTGCTGGGTCGTGCCTTGTGGCGGTGTGATTGCGCCCAATATGCCGACCAGGGCGAATGCGATCACGGCGAGCATCTCATGTCGCTGTTCAGCGAGGACCAGGGCGATGCGCTGGACGCTGGCTGGCCCGCCCGCGAAGCCGAGGTGTGGCTGGTGCCGGGGCCGGAGCGTCGGCTGCAGTGGATCGCAGGACGCGACGTTCCTGCGGGCCTGCGTGACCAGTCCGGCCTCGACGACCGCCAACGCCGTGACGCGGAGCAATCGCAGGCCTGGATGCAATCGCTGGTGGCGCAGGCCCGTGCGGCAGGTGTGCCGCTGCGCGTGGATGCGCCCGTCTGGCCGCAACTCGCCTGGGGGCGCGATGCCCACGCCCGTGTGGAGCGTCTGGAAGCATTCCTGGCCGACGGTGCAGCCCTGCGTGCGCTGCTGCAGGACAGCCTATCGCCCCATCACTGGGAGGCCGCGCTGTTCTCCGTCTGCGCCGGTCGGGCCCTCGTGGCGGACGACCTCGGTCTGGGCCAGCGTGGCGCGGCCATTGCAGCGATCCGTCTGTGGGACCATCTCTTTGGTGCCAGCCCGGC
Source organism: Roseateles sp. SL47 (assembly GCF_026625885.1). Lineage (NCBI taxonomy): Bacteria > Pseudomonadati > Pseudomonadota > Betaproteobacteria > Burkholderiales > Sphaerotilaceae > Roseateles > Roseateles sp. SL47. The sequence goes on from NZ_CP113068.1 coordinate 2,922,116, forward strand.
CCTCATCATTGCGCCGGCATCGCAGCACGCCGCCTGGCGCCGGGACCTCAGCCGCTGGCTGGGGGAGGGCGCCGCCGCCGTGATCGTCGCGGAAGCCCCGACCGCCAAGCACGCTCCCGCGCTGCTGGTGGTGGACGGCATCGAGGCGATCGACGACACCGCGCTGGCGGCGCTGCGTGCGCTGGAAGCTCGCACGGGCGCGCATCTCCTCTTGATCGCCCATCAGGAACCATTGGCTCATGCCCAACTGGCCACCTGGGTGGACTGGCTGGACAGCGCCCGCCGGGGCCCCTTCGCCCGCTTGGCCGCTTTGCCCGCCGACGCCGGCAAAAAGCCCATGCGCGATGCGCTGGAGGCGGTGGTGCTCTCGCGCCGCAAGCGTGAACTGCAGGACCGGCTGCCGGCCTGCCTGACCACGCCGCTGTGGCTGGAAGCGGCCGGCAGCAGCCTGCCGCAGGGGCCGCTGAAGCAACTGCGGCAGACACTGGAGCGCTGGCAGGCACGGCCGTTCCTGAACAGCGCCGAGCAGCAGCAGTTGATGGAAGCACTGGCCCTGCTGCCGCCGTCCTCGCGACAGGCGCTGGCCGCCAAGGCCGAGGCGGTGCTGGGCCTGCGCCGGGACTGGGTCGAGGCGCCGACTTCGGCCGCCAGCCGTTTGCTGGTGTGCAGCCGTTCGGAAACCTTGCTGGACAGCCTGGGGCAGTCGCCGCAATTGCGTCGTCTGCCGCCTTGCCGGCTGCGGGCCAGTGACAGTCCGGACGCGGTGGCTCAGACCCTGACGGCCTGGCGCGAGGCCCCGGCAGGGGTGCTCCTGGCCAGTGACGATGCGCTGGCGGCCCTGCCGGCCGGCCTGCTGGCCGATGACCGTGTGGCACTGGTGCATGCCGACCTGCCGTGGCAGGCCAGCACGCTCGACCTGCGTGTGGCGCAAGCGTGCGGCAATGAGTGCTGCGGCATTCCGGCCGCCCTGTTGCTGATCACCGGCTCGCTGGATACGGGCCTGTCCCAGGCGCATGCCAAGGGTCTGGCCTTCCCGCACTGGCTGGACGCGCCGCCCGCCTGGCTGGACCAGGCGGAAATCGAAGCGTTGATGTCGGTGCTGCCGGCCTTGCTGGAAGGGCTTTGACGCAGTCCATCCGGGCGGCGGCCTGCGCGGCCTTTCCAGCCTTCAGGTTCTTTGCGCGTTCCCCGCTCAGAACTTGAAGTTGCCGTCGGCCCTCGCCTGCGTGCCGCTGGCACAGCTGGTGAACTCCCGGTTGCCGCTGCTCGTGGTCTGATTGCTCTCCCACACCGCCGTCGATCCGTTCCACTTCACATACTTGTATTGGATGGCCGAGCCGGCCGGCAGGCTGACGGTGCCGCTCCACGGCACATTGGCGCCCGAACCCTGGATGGTCAGCGCAAAACCCGAGCCAGGCGCCCAGGCGCCCAGGCCGGTCACGTTGCCCACCACGCGCAGGTTCTGGCCCACCACCGTGTTGGCATTGGCGATGGTGAAGGTCACGGCGCAGGTCCCCGTGCCGCCACTGCCGCCCCCCGTGAGCTTCTGGCCGGTGTAGATCGCGACGGCGGGTGTGCCGCCGCTGGTGTTGGCCGGGACGGTGAAGCTGGCGTTTCCGCTGGCGTCGACGGTCACCGAATCCGCCGTGCATCCGGTGCCGGCGGCATCCTTGGTGCCGTTGATGACATTGCAGTAGGTGCCGGCAGGCAGACCCGTGGCAAAGCTTCGGGTCCAGGCGCTGCCGCTGTTGTTCAGCGCAACAAAGCCGACGTCGCCTCGGCCGAAGGCCACCTGGTTGCTGTTGTCGCCGACGATCCAGTTCTGCTGCGCCTGCCCGATGCTGGCATTGCGAAAGCCCACCATGTTGGCCAGTGGTGTCCAGCGGTGTGCAAAGTCCCACACCACGTTGATCTGCGGGACGCCGCCGCTGTAGGGGCTGGCGGTGGGGCGGTCCGCGTCGGTGTTGCTGAACTTGAAGCCGGAATAGAGCTGCGCCTCGGCATACCCCTGGGCCAGCATGAAGATGTTGGCCAGCGTGTAGCGTTGGTTGGCCGCGTCGTTGCTGGCGGTGTTGTTGATGTTCAGCGAACCGCCGTTGCGCTCGGTGTCCCAGTTGGTGATGAAGACGGTGGCGTTCTGCGGCTGGATGAAGCCCCAGCTGCCGCCCCAGTTGCCCCAGGTGCCCATGATGGCGGGGATGCTGGACAGGCTGTTGCCGTTGTTGCCCCGGAACACGTCGCGCATGGCGTAGGTGAACTGGAACTCGTTGATCGTGCCGATGGGGAAGTAGCTCGGCCGATCGACTTCGCCGTCATTGATGATTTCCTGGGTGAGCCAGATGTTCTCGCCCTGCAGCGTCTGCGGATAGGTGGCCTTCACCGCGTTCATGATCGACGTCCACGCGCTGGCCGGCATGTGCTTGGCCGCGTCGATGCGGAAGCCGTCGATGCCCAGCGCCAGCAGGGACTTCAAATAGTTGACGATCTGGCCCTGCACATAGCTGCTCTCGGTCGCGAGGTCCGGCAGGCCGCCGAGCCGGCAGTTCTGCACATTGCTGCGGCCGGCCGGGGTGTTGTAGTCGGTGTCGTTAATGGCGCAGTTGGCATGGAAGTCGTTGGCGCTGAAGTAGGGGTAGGTCAGCGTCGCAGCGTTCCAGGTGGAGCCGTCGGTGGCGGTGCCGCTGCCATCGGCCATCTGATTCACGACGATGTCGGCATAGACGCGTACACCGGCCGCGTGGCAGGCGCTGATCATGCTTTGCAACTGCGCGGGCGTGCCCATGCGGCTGGTGAGGTTGGCGTAGTTGACCGGCTGATAGACCCCCCACCAGCCATTGGCGTTCTTGGACGCTCCCGGTGGCGAGATCTGCACACCGCCAAACCCCTTGGGGCCCAGCCATTGGGTGCACTCGGTGGCGATGTCGGGCCAGGCCCACTCGAACATCTGCACGGAGGTGGCGTTGGGGTTGAGTGCCTGCGCCGGGCTGGCGAAAACGGTCAAAGCGGCCAAAGCGGTGCTGGAGGCGGCTGTCAGGGCGTGAGCGAGCCTGCGGCTCGAGAAGGGCTGCTGGGGCATGTTGTCTCCGGTGTTGATCGACCGCCGCCCTCGTGGTGGGGCAGCTGGGTTCGGCCACGCCATGAACTGCCATGGCCGCCTTTCCAGGCTGGAAAGTGCTCCAACTCTAGACAGCCAGAAGGAAGGTGCACGTAGGAAAACTACCAATCTGTGTCAGATTGACTCTAGACGCTGCAGCGATTGGCTAAAAACAATCTGTAGTTTTAATACTGAGCGCCGCAAAAACAGAGGCGCTGAATGGCTCGCCCATCCTCCCCGAGGCGGCCCTGGCTCGCGCAAAAAGTCACTGCTGCGGACTTCATCCCCGCATGCGAGGGAGGGACTCAGTAAAAACCCCGAAATGTGGCTATACTTGAGGTCTTCATCGGCAGCTCTCCTGTCCGATGTTTCGTTCGTCTCCTCTGACCACTTTGCAGTCCGCTGCGTCGATGCCGCCTTGGCACTCACGTAATTTTGCGCACTGCAAGCCCTCGGGTTCGGTCGGCGGCGATGCCGTCGCTTTGACTGTTCCCCGGCGCCTCACCAGGCTTGCAGCGCATCCCTCCGCGCGGCTCTGGTGATCGACGCGAGCTTTCTCCCAGCGACATTACCTTCCGCCGCGGCACCGAAGTCCCGCGGGCGGACAGCGACTTGGCCATCCGTGCGCGACACCGTTGCGGCATCGACAGCCTGGCGCTCCTTTGGACTTGAGATGACTGTGAACCAAGAACTGAACGCCCACCTGCCTTCCGACCTGAATGCCGATCTGAGCGCCCCCCAACTCGACGCTGACATCGGCGAGCTGGACATCCAGGTGGAAGCCGAGGTGGAGGCGTCCGCCGCCGCCGTTCCCACGGGCGTGGCCTTCGCCACCCTGGGCCTGCACGAGGCCCTGCAACGCGCCGTGAAGGACTCCGGCTACGAGCACGCCACCGAAGTGCAAGCCCGCGCCATTCCCCCGGCACTGGGCGGTGCTGACCTGATGGTCTCCTCGCGCACCGGCTCCGGCAAGACGGCGTCGTTCATCCTCCCGGCGCTGCAACAGGTGCTGGACACCCGTACCGCCCGCGCTTCGGGCCCGAAGGTCAAGGTGCAAGGCCCGCGCGTGCTGGTGCTGGCACCCACCCGTGAACTGGCCATGCAGGTGGCCAAGTCGGCCATGACCTATGGCCGCCACATCCAGGGCCTGCGTGTGGCCACCGTGCTGGGCGGCATGCCCTACGCCCAGCAGCTGCGCATGCTCAGCGGCCCGCTGGACATCCTGATCGCCACCCCCGGCCGTCTGCTCGATCACATCAACAGCGGCCGTTGCAAGCTCGACAACGTCAGCATGTTTGTGCTGGACGAGGCCGACCGCATGCTGGACATGGGCTTCATCGAAGACATCGAGTTTGTGGCCCAGCAACTGCCGGTGGCCCGTCAGACCCTGATGTATTCGGCCACCTTCGCGGGCCACACCGGCCGCCTGGCCGAGCAGCTGATGAAGGACCCGCAACGCATTGACGTCAGCGGCCACACCGAAACCCACGAGAACATCGAGCAGCGTCTGCACTGGGCCGACAACGGCCAGCACAAGCGCAAGCTGCTGGAGCACATCCTGGCGGAGCGTGATGTGGACCAGGCCGTGGTGTTCACCAGCACCCAGCAGGACACCGAATGGCTGGCCGAAGCGCTGGCTGAAATCGGCCATCGCGTGGCTGCGCTGCACGGCGGCATGCCGCAGGGCAAGCGCAATCGCACGCTGATGATGCTGCGCCGTCGTGACCTGCGCGTGCTGGTCGCCACCGACGTGGCCGCCCGCGGCATCGACGTGCCCACCATCTCCCACGTGATCAACTTCGGCCTGCCGATGAAGGCGGAGGACTACGTGCACCGCATCGGCCGTACCGGCCGTGCCGGCCGCTCGGGCATCGCCGTCACCCTGGCCGAGCGCCAGGATCTGTCGATGATCAAGCGCATCCAGCAATTCACCACGCAGCAGATCCCGGTCTCGCGCATTGTCGGCCTGGAGCCGCGCAATGAAGAGCCGCGTATCTTCCCGACGCGCGACCGCAATGCCCGCGGTGGTGATCACCGTGGCAACTTCCGTGGTGGCGATCGTGGCGGCTTCGGTGGCCCGGGTCGTGGCTTCGGTCACGGCGGCCCCGCTCGCTTCGACAACCGCGGCGAAGGTCGCCCGGATGCGCGTTTTGACCGTCCGGAAGGTCGCTTCGACAATCGCCCCCCGCGTTCTGAACCGCGTGGTGAGCAAGGCGCCCGTTTTGAAGGCCGTCCGCCGCGTTTTGAGCCGCGTGCGGACCAGCGCCCCGAAGGCGGCCGCTTCGAGCCGCGTGGTGACCGTCGTCCGGACGCTCCGCGTTTCGGCGACCAGCGTCCCCCGTTCCAGCGTGATGCGCAAGGCCGTGGTGGTGATCGTCGCGATGGCGGCGGTTTCCAGGGCCGTCCGCAGCGCCCCGGCGAACCGCGTGCTTTCGAGCCGCGCGGTGACCGTCAGGAGCGTCCCGCCTTCCGTGGCGGCGACAACCGCTTTGATGACCGTGCCCGTTTCGAAGGCCGTCCGGAAGGTGGCCCGCGCTTCGGTGGCAAGCCTGGCGCGCCGGCCCGCACGGGTGGCCGTCCTGGCGACGAGCGTCAGGACCGTGGCGGCTTCCAAGCCCGTCGCGGCGGCCCCCGCAAGGGCTTCTGATCTCACGGGTCAGGTCTGAAGGAGACTGAAGGCGCGGAGCGGGCGGATGCGGGTGGAAGGCAAGGTCATCCAGTGGGATGACGCAAAGGGCTACGGCTTTATTGCACCCTCGGCCAGTGGGCCGAAGATCTTTGTCCATGCCCGTGCCTTCGGCCTGCGCGCCCGACGTCCCTTTGTCGGCGAGCGGGTGACCTACGAGGTCGGGCTGGACGGGCAAGGCAAGTCGCGTGCAATGAATGTGCGCAGCCTTGAACCCAAGCCTGCCCCCGCAGGACCCGCGCCGCAACGGGGTCCGCAACATGGCCCGCAAGGGCAGGCCCGCGCCCAGACCCAGGCGGGCACCGCCCGGCGCCCCTTCCCGCGAGGCCCTGGCGCTTCGGCCGGCACGGCGCGCCCGGATACCGGTGCGGCCACAGCCAGCAATATCGAACTCTGGCTCATCCCTCTCTTTGCCAGCCTGGTGCTGCTGACGCACCTGGCCTGGCCGCTGCCCCATGCCTTGTGGGGTCTCTACATGGCCATGAGTCTGGCCACCTTCATCGTTTATGCGCTGGACAAACGAGCGGCCCGGCTCGGTCAATGGCGTGTGAAAGAAGTCACATTGCATGGCCTGGCGCTGTTGTGCGGCTGGCCCGGCGCACTTCTGGCGCAGCACTTGCTTAGGCACAAGAGCGCCAAAGCCAGCTTTCGGCGCACCTTCTGGTTGAGCACCGTGCTCAACATCCTCTTGTTTGTTTTTCTGTTCACGCCTCTGGTGCCGTCCTTGTTGCGGCAGCCGGGAGGCGTCTGAGTCATGTTGCAGTTGAAAGTGATCGATACGGCCGATGTTCCTGCCGTACTGGCACTTCAGGCCGAGTGTTATCAGCCGGAGTTTCACGAAAGTGCCGATGCCTTCGAGGCGAAGGTGCGCGCCACGCGCGGCTTGCATTGCTCGTTCCTGGCGGTGCAAGGGGGCCGCATGCTGGGCTATGTGGTGAGCCTGCCGGTCGATGATGACCAATTGCCGGGCCTGGATGCACCGGAGTGGACGCCTGCGCGTGCGCCTCGCACCCTCTACCTGCATGATCTGGCGGTGTCGCCCGCCGGCCGCGAGCAGCGGCTGGGCCACAAGCTGGTGGAGCAGGTGCTGCGCCGGGCGCGCGACATGGGCCTGCACCAAGTGGCGCTGGTGGCCGTGCAGGGCTCCCAAGGCTATTGGGAGCGTCTGGGCTTTTTCGAGGTACAGGCGCCACTGGGCGAGGGTGTGCAGCAGAAGCTCGAGACCTTCGGTGCCGATGCGCGGCTGATGCGACGCACGCTGGTGGCGGCCTGAGGCGGAACCCGAAACGAGAACCGCACGTGCGGCACGGGCGGGGCCTGGACGGCAGGTGCTGAGGATTCCGAGCGTGCCGCGCCTACAGCCGCCGAAATGCGGCCCGGCGGCGGCGCCGCCTGTCAAGCCTTTCCCCGAATCCGGGTTCACCCTTGGTGCATCGCTCCGAGGGGGCCTCTGAGGCTGGGATAATCACCGGATGACTGCGATCCCGGGAAGCGTGGCGGACGATCCGCTGCGCGACGATCTCCCCGAACCTTCATTCGAAGACTACTTCCGCGAGGGGCAACTGCCGCAGGAATCTCTCCTGTGGTGGCAACTGGAGCGAAACGAGGCCTTGCTGGCGGCGCACCGCGCGCTGTTCCACGGCCCGTCCACGCTGGTGCGCCTGCGGGTGTGGGTGTTCATCGAACTGATGACATTGCCGCACTCGCGCCTCACCCGCGACGACCTCAACCGGCATTTCCACGTGCTGCGCGACGAGGCGCTGGACCTCGTGCTCAAACGCCTGCGTGACGCCCACCTTCTGGCCTGGGACGGCTCCAACCAGCACTACGGCGTGACGCCGCTGGCACAGCAGTTGATGGCGCTGGTGTCGCCGCTCACCCAGGCGCAGGACCAGGACGGCGATCTCGTCGGCCTGCTGGCCAATGTGGCGGGTGCGCAGCAACTGGGCACCCTGGAGCCCGCACAGCTGCAGCATCTGCTGGCCCAGCTTTCGCGGCTCTACAACGAGTTCGCCGACGCCATCGCCTCGGGCTCCGAGTTCCACCTGCGGCGCGCCCGCATGCGCTTTGAGCGCGCCCTCAAGCTGGTGGAGAAGGCCAGTGAGGCGCTGTCGGCCATCATTTCTCAGGCGCAGAGCGAGGGCAATGCCCGGCTGGAGCGGCTGGCCCGCGAACTGGGTCTGGCCCAGGCCCGGCTGCTGGCCATGGCGAGCCAGTTCAACCGCGCCCTGCAACAGGCGGACCGTCAGCGGGTGACGCTGGGCTCCACCGGCATCACCACCACCGATGTGCGGCGGTGGTTGCAGGAAGTGCCCTTCCTCGAAAACCTGGCCCTGGGCGCCTTGTCGCGCCCGGTGCATCCCGTGTTTGTGGCCCAGCACGAACTGCTGGACACCTGCGAAGCCGAGTTTGAACGCGACCGGCCCAAACCGCCGGCGCCCGAGCCGCTGCCGGATGTGATGCAGGCGCCCGAGGGCAAGCTGGCCGTGATGAGCCTTCCCCCCGACATGGGCGAACTGCAGGCGCTGCTGGGCCGCTGGGGCGAGACCGGCATCGAGATGAACGACCTGCGGCCGGCGGTGCTGGGCGGCAGTTATGCCCGCGCCGCCTACCGTGCCCAGTTGCTGCCCTTGCTGGGCGATCCGCAGGCGCAGCATCTGGCCGGTGCCACCGGCGACATGGCGCGCCAGCCTTGGCGGGTGCGCTGGTCTGCCAAGCAGGGGCCGGTGCAGGATGACCATGTCCGCTGGATGAGCGAAGGTGTGTTGCACGGTGCCGACGTGGAGCCCCCCCGTGAGCCGGACACGTCGGCGCTGGCGCCTCCGCCGCCGCCAGAAGCTCCCAAGCGCGGGCGACGCAAGAAAGCGGCCGCTGACGCTCCGTCTCCGTCTCCGTCTCCGTCTCCGTCTCCGTCTCCCTCTCCCTCTCCCTCTCCCTCGGACGATGCCGCCGACAGCGGCACCGCCCCGACTCCAGAAGCCTCTCCCCAGCCATGAGCCATCCTCTTGATGACGCCGCCCACCTGGCGGCCCAACTCCTGGCACGACGCTGGCTGCCGCGCAATCAGCCGCTGGTCCGCCGCGCCCTGATCGACCAGGAACTCTGGCGTGCGGTGAACGAGCGCCTGGCCGCTGTGGGCCTGCGCATCGTGGACAACGTCTATGCCGACCACATCAGCGTGGCCATGCTGCGCCCCGCCGAAGTGGCGGTGTTTGGTGAAACCGGGCTGGCCTCCAACAACAACCTGGACCTGCCGCGTGACGGCGTGGCCCTGCTGGTGGTGCTGTGGGCCCTGATCGTGCTGCCCAAACGGCAACGCCAACTGGCGCGTGCCGAAGAAGCCGCCGAAGGCCAGGGCGAAATGTTTGCCACCGACAAGCCGCTGCCCAGCGCCGCCAGCAGTGCGCCGACGCTCTCCTACCGCAGCCTGCTGGCCGACTTCGGCAATCAGCTCGGCAAGAAGATGCGGCTGGACGCCAACCTCAAGATGCTGGAGCGTCAGGGTTTCATCACCCGCAAGGGCGAGGACATCGCCGAAGGCCCGCTGCTGGACCTGCTGCTGGACTACGACACGCTGGCTCCCCGCATCCTCGACGGCGCGCTGGCTGATGTCCTGGCCCGAACCACCGACGGCGAAGCCAACCCGCTGATGAATGCGATCCTGGCTGCCCGCCACAACGAAGAATCTGACCTGAGCGATTCCTGATGTTTCATCTCCAATCCCTGGAACTGCTGCACTGGGACTATTGCCGCCGCGTCTCGATGCCGCTGGACGGCAACATCATCACCATTGCGGGCCCCAACGGCTCCGGCAAGACCACCTTGCTGGACGCGATGCGGACGCTGCTGGGCCTGGAATGCTCGGGCGGCCGCACCTACAAGACCTATGCGCGCCATGCCAATGCGGAAACCGCCTGGCTGCGCGCTCTGGTGGACAACCGCCCGCGCGGCCGCCAGAACAGCAGCCGCCCCTTTGCCAGCTCGCTGCTGTACTCCGACCAGGTGACCCTGGCCTGCCGCATCTCCCGGCACGGCGGGGACTGGGTGCGCCGCTATATCGTGGCGGATGGGGTCAACGAGATCGAGGCGCTGGACCAGAAGCCCGACAAGGACTGGCTGGGCATCGAAGCCTGGAAGAAGCGCCTGGAGGCCGCCGGCCTCACCCGTGCCATCGGCCGCGTGCTGGCCCTGGAGCAGGGGCAGACCGACCGCCTCTGCGAGCTGTCCCCCAAGGAACTGCTGCGGCTGGTGTTTGAAGTCTTCGGCGACCAGGAAGTGCTGGACCGTTATGAACTGGCGCGCAACCATCAGCAGCAACTGCTGAAGGAAGTGGATCAGGCGGCCCACGAACTCTCCCACGCGCAGGCCCAGTTGTCGGACCTCTCCAACCGTGTCAACAGCTATCAGCAATACCAGCTGCGGCTGAAGGAACGCGAGCGCCTGGCCACGGAAGTGGTGCCGGTCTTGCAGTGGAGCGAGCAGCGCCAGCGCACTGCGCAGCAACTGCGGGATTTGCATCGCCAACGTCTGTTTGCCCGCTCCGACGAGCGCGGCATGAGCGAAAAGCGTGCTCATCTGCTGGCACTGTTCCAGGCGCAGGAGGCGTCTCGCCACAAGCTCGGCGAACTGGAAACGCAGCGCAAGGAAGCGCGCCAGGCGTTTGAGGCGGCCCGCGACGGCGAGCGGCCGATGGAACAACTCGTCAAGCGCGAAGAAGACCTGAAAGCCCTGGCGGCTGTTGAAACCGACGGTGCGGCGCTGACCACGCGCCTGGAAGAGCTGGGCACGCGCCAGCATCAGCTGCGCGAGAGCTTCACCCGCAACAACGACCAGTTGCGCAAGGCCCAGGCGGCCATGGATGAGCTGACCGGTCAGCGTCTGCCGCCGCCACCGCAGGAGGTGACCCGCTTCCGCAAGGCGCTGGACGAAGCCGGCATCCAGCACCATGTGCTGGCCGATTGCATCGACATTTCCGACGACCAGTGGCGTGCCGCAGCCGAAGGCTTCCTGCGCCCGTCGCGCTGGGTGGTGGTGCTGGCGCACAGCAGTGATGAGTCCCAGGCCTACCGCCTGGCCTCCCGCGAGCGTTATCGCCACTATGTGGTGGCCGATGGTGAGCACGCGCCTGCGGTCAGCCCCAAGGACAGCCTGCTGTCGGTGCTGAAATTCAATGCCAAGGCGCCCGGCTGGCTGCTACGCCAGCTGGCCTCCATCCGTTGTGTGGCCGATACCGACCAGGGCGCCCGCGCCGGCGGCGAATGGATCACCCCGGACGCTTATTACCGCGACGGCCGTGGCGGTCGCAGCCTCTGGGTGGAGCCGCGTGAATTCCAGTTTGGCGTGTCCGCGCTGGATGCACGCCGGGCCTCGCTGGAAAAGGAACTGGCGCGCTACGACCTGGAGCTGTCCAAGATCGCCAAGGAGCAGGTGGAGATCGAACGCCAGCTCAAGGACGCGCAGCGGGCCGCCCAAGGCCACAAGGCTGCCCAGGAACTGGTGGAGCGGGCCGAGGAATTCGCCCAGGCGCGCGCACGCCTGCCGGGCCTGCGCCAGTCGCGGATCGAGGCCGCCACCCGCATGGCCTCGCTCGACCAGGAGCATGACCGTGCCGTCGCCCAGGGCACCCGCAGCGAGCGCGACTACGAAGCCGCGCAGGCCTCGCTGAAGGCCAGCGAGGACAACGTCTCCCGCGCGGAACGGGACTGGGCGTCGCGCCGTGATGATCTGCTGGCCCAGGCCCGCGCCTCCCGCGAGGCCAAGGCCCGATTCCCGGCGGCCTGGGTGCATCCCTTGCGCCTGGCCACCCTGCGTGATGAATTCGAGAACGCCAAGCAGGCCGAAATCGCCGCGCGCCATGTGCAGCAGGAGCTGGACACCGGCGTGTGGGAAACCGACCCGCAGGTGCAGGACCGCCACGCCCGCATGCAGGTCGCGGTGCTGGAGCAGACCACGCAGCTGGACGACCGCCGTGCCAGCAATGAAATGGCGCGCATCGCGGCTTTTAATGCCCGTGAACGCTACATCGACGTGCTGCGCGCCACCGTCCGCCGCTACAAGAAAAATGTGCAGGAGCTGGGTGAACTGGCCGGGGTGCATGCCCAGGCTGAGCTGCCGCACCTGGACAACGACGACACCGTGCTGGCCCAGGCCGGTCTGCATGTGAAGTTCAACTTCGACGGCAAGGGCGAAGTGGGCCTCAATGACGGCGAGGCCTCCGGCGGCCAGCAGGTGCTCAAGAGCCTGATCCTGCTGGTGGGGCTGATGAAGGACGACGACGCGCCGGGCGGCTTCGTCTTCATTGACGAGCCGTTTGCCCACCTGGACGTGCGCAACATCCAGCTGGTCGGCCACTTCCTCAAGAGTACGCGGGCGCAATACCTGCTGACCACGCCGATCACTCACAACGTGGAAGTCTTCGAGCCTTCGGAGATCACCCTGGTGACCAGCAAGAAGCCGCGGGGCGAGCGTTGGGCGCCGCCGATTGCGGTGCTGGCCCGCAAGCCGGAAGAGTCGGTGTACGGTTGAGGGCTTTCGCAGGGCGCCGGTCTGTTGTGGGCCGGGCGCCTTGCTCCGCGCGCTTCAGCGGTTCATGGCGTGTTCGTCAGTGTTCTTGCCCGCAGCTTGGCATGCCTCGACACGGAGGCCCAGATTCATGGCGAGTTAATGGCGTGATGCGTTGCGCGCGGGAATCCAGGCGCCCAGCAGGGTCGCCGCCAGCAATGCGAGCACGCCGGTCACTGCAATGCCGCCCGCCAGTGACACCGTCGCCACCAGGGCGGACAGCAAGGCCGGCCCGCAGGAGCCGCCCACATCCGACAGGAATCGCCAGACGCCCAGGAAGTAGGCGCGGCCCAGGCGCGGTGCGTGGTCGGCCCCCAGGGTCATGATCAGTCCCGACCCGATGCCATTGCCGATGCCCACGGCCATGGCGGCGATCAGCAGGGACACCAGCCCGGTGGTCCACGGCATCAACAGCATGGCAATGCCGATGATCACCATCGACGGCACCGCCACCCAGCGCCGACCCTTCAGATCCATCACCCGCCCGGCGGGATAGAACAGCAGCATCTCCACGCCGCCGGAAAGCCCATAGATCAACGAGGCTGCGGCCGGGGCCAGCGCCAGATGATCCGCCCACAGTGGAATCACGGCCTGGCGGGACGACCGCACCGCACTCACCAGCATGATGCCCAGCCCCAGGGTGAGGAAGATGTGGCGATGGCTTTGGAGGATGGTGCGGAAGGTCACTGGCGCCGGAGCCGCCTGCCCAGCCGGGGTGGGGGGGACTTCCAGATCGGGCAGACGGGCGCCGATGGCGGCCGCGCACAGCACGCCCGCGATGCCCACGGCAAATGCTGCGGACACCCCAAACAGATGAATCGCGCCCGCCGCCAGGAACGGCCCGATGAACATGCCGATCCGCATCACGCCCCCCAGCGTGGACAGCGCCCGGGCGCGGTAGAGCGGCGGCACCGCCTCGGTCAGGTAACTCTGCCGCGCCAGGTTGTAGACCGCCTGGGACATGCCCACCATGAAGCAGCCAGCCGCAAAGAACACCAGATGATGGGAGAACACCGACAGCGCCATGCCCAGGGCGCTCCAGAGGCCGGCCGCAATGATGGCGCCGCGTTCTCCCCAGCGCATGGTGATCAGCGACGCAGGCACGTTGTTGAGCAGGGACCCGAGGCTGATCAGCGTGACCACAAAGGCGGCCATGGAGACGGAGGCGCCCAGGTCCCGGGCCATCAGTGGCACGATCGGCAGGATGGCACCTTCCCCCAGCCCGAACAGCAGCGACGGCCCGAAGGCCGGAATGGCGATCTTGCGGAAGGAAAAGTCGGGCGACTGACCTGGCTCGGCGGACGAGGGCGAAGTGGACATCAGCGGGTCACCGGATGAACGGCCTTGAGGCCGAGGTCAGAAATTTTGCGTCGGCTGCGTTGCTGTTCGTGTTCGGGGGGCTCTGGCGGTGCGATGTGTGAGCCAAAGCTCGCCGGGTTCACCACGGCTCTGCAGCGGGTGTGCCCTGGTGATAGCGCAATTGCCAGCCCACCGCTGTCTTCATCCAGACCGACGACCGGAGCGTGTGGAGCGTCAACCCTCCGTCCGCAGAGCGGTGGGCGCTGCGGTAGGCGAGCAGCGCAATGTCCTCGGCCAGGCGCACCACGCGAAAGGCGTCCGGCACGACATCGGGCGGCTCATGGTCGGAGAGCAGAAACCGGGTCACTGTCTCCAGTGTGTAGATCCGTCCTGAACGCCCGACTTCATCGAACTCGGGATGCATCAGGGCGCGCAGCCGTTCTTCGCTACAGCGAACGCCTGGATGGTGCAGTTCCACTTCCAGGGCGCGGAGGGTGCTCAGCAGGTCGGCAGAGTCGAGGGGGAGCTTGGCATGCATGAAAGATTATGTGCGGATGTCTCCCATCACCGTCCTGGCGCCCGGCCCCTTGGCCTGACAACAGAGGGGCAGGCATGGCGCATTCGTGCCCCTTGAAACAGTGACGCTGTCCAATGAATGGACACCTCGATTCAATGACGCGCCAAATGCCAGGCTCAAGCTCCGCTGGATTCAATGCAATGAATCTGCCAGTAGATTGTGTCCAGTTGCGTCATTGGTCATTGAAAAAGGTCCATTCCTCCCAGCAGAGGGCAGGCTATCGCTCATTGAAGATCGCCGTAAGTTGCCAACTGTTGCGGCTTGACAGGGGCGCGTTGAATGCACAACGTGGACACTCCGTTCAGCGTTCACGTAGCCCTGGGAGGGGTGATCGTCCGCTTCTTACTCATTGGTAATGAAAGGCTTCACCATGAAGATGACTTCTCTTTGCCAGGCACTCCTGGCCGCATTGCTCATTGGTCAAACCGGCCTGGCCATGGCCGACGTGGCACCGCTTTCCGTCAGTGGCAACAAAGTGCTGGCCGGTGGCCAGCCCGCCAGCTTCGCGGGCAACAGCCTGTTCTGGAGCAACACCGGCTGGGGCGGTGAGAAGTACTACACCGCCAATGCAGTGAGCTGGCTGAAGAATGACTGGAAGTCGCGCGTCATTCGTGTGGCCATGGGCGTTGATGAAGGCGGTGGTTATCTGCAGGACCCCACCGGCAACAAGGCGCGGGTCAAGGCCGTGGTGGATGCCGCCATTGCCAATGACATGTATGTGATCATCGATTGGCACAGCCATCATGCCGAGGACTACCGCTCGCAGGCGGTGAGCTTCTTCGAAGAAATGGCGCGGACCTATGGCAAGAACAATCACGTCATTTATGAGGTCTACAACGAACCGCTCAACATCTCTTGGAGCGGCACCCTCAAGCCTTATGCCCAGGCGGTGATCAACGCCATTCGCGCCATTGACCCGGACAACCTGATCATTGTGGGCACACCGAACTGGTCGCAGGATGTGGATGTGGCCTCGCGTGACCCGATCAGTGGCGCCAACATTGCCTACACCCTTCACTTCTATGCCGGCAGCCACGGGCAGTGGCTGCGAGACAAGGCCCAGACCGCGTTGAACAACGGTGTAGCCCTGTTCGTGACCGAATGGGGTTCGGTGGGCGCCAGTGGCGACGGGGCCGTGGCCACCAGCGAAACCTGGGCCTGGGTGGATTTCATGAAGGCCAAGGGCATCAGCAATGCCAACTGGGCCTTGAATGACAAGGCCGAGGGTGCTTCGGCCCTGGTGTCGGGGGCCAGCGGGCAGGGGGGATGGTCCGCCAGTCAACTCACCCCTTCCGGCACGCTGGTCAAGCAGATCATCAGCGGCTGGCCCGCTGCACCGACCCCCACGCCGGGCTGCACCCGGGTGGCCATTCCCGCGCAGATCCAGGCCGAGACCTATTGCAACATGTCCGGCGTGCAGGTGGAGGCCACGACGGATACGAATGGCGGCAGCAATGTCGGCTACATCGAGACCGGCGACTGGATGACCTATGACGTCAATGTGCCGGCAGCCGGCAGCTATGTCGTGAAGTACCGTGTGGCCAGTGCATCCGGCGGCGGCATCATTCAATTGGAGCAGGGCGGCGGCGGTAGTGTCTATGGCACCGTCAACGTGCCTTCCACAGGCGGCTGGCAGACCTGGACCACGGTCACACAGACCGTGTCACTGCCGGCAGGCCAGCAGACGCTGGGCCTGCTGGCCAAGTCGGGCGGGTTCAACATCAACTGGCTGGACATCAGCCGTCCGGGTGACCCGGTGGATGGCGGCACTCTCATCCAGGCAGAGAACTTCGACGCCATGAGCGGTGTGCAGACGGAAGCAACCACCGACTCCGGCGGCGGGTTGAATGTGGCGTATCTGGATGCCGGCGACTGGCTGTCTTACCCCACCGTCAACATTGCGACTGCGGGTACCTACACCATTGAATATCGGGTGGCCAGCCTGAATGGCGGCGGCACGCTTCAACTGGAGGAGGCGGGCGGCAGCGTGGTGTATGGGGCGGTGAACATTCCGGCCACCGGGGGCTGGCAGAACTGGGTGACGGTCAAGCACACGGTGACACTGGCGGCCGGTCAACGCAAGTTCGGCATTGCCGTTCGCAATGGCGGCTACAACCTGAACTGGTTCCGTGTCACCAAGTCCTGAGGTTGAGGCCGTCTAGCGGTGCTTCTGCGGGCGTCCGTCCATTCGGACGGGCGGCCCGGGGAGCGCCGCACTCCGCTGCGGTCAATGTTGGATGTTCCGCCGCGACGTCATCGACTGATGGCAGGGGTCGCAGAGTTTGCGGGTCTGGAACAGATACCGCTTTTCCACTTCATACGCGTGCTTCTGCTGCAGGGCCGTGAATACGGCTGGCTTGCGGCAATGGCTGCACCAGTAGAACTCGTCGAAGTAGTGCGTCGCCGTGCCCGGTTCGTAGGAGCGCGACCGCTTGCTGGCCTCGGACCATAAGGACGTGTCCGCCAGTACCGGTGCGTCCTTCGCACTGTGGCGCCACTGGGCGGCACAGCGCAGGCACAAGCCGCCGGTCCAACTGCCAATGAACCGGCCCAGCAGTGAGTCGGTAGGGAGACGGCAGTTGCGGCAGGAGCGAGGCATGTCGGCGGGTGCATCATGGATCGTTGGTCAGCAACCATCAGCCGGTGGTGATGGTGGATGGATGCTGGATCCTATGACACTTGCCGATCGTCTCAGAAGGCCCGCCGCATTGGAGCCTCGGCCAGCACCTTCAACACATTCTCGGCGGCGCCCACGCCCATCTTCACGTAGGCGTCGGCGGTCACGCCGCCAATGTGGGGGCTCAGCAGGATGCGCGGTTCCGACAAAAAGATGTGGTCCGCCGGCATCGGTTCCACGCTGAAGCTGTCCAGCCCCGCCGCGAACACCTTGCCGCTCTGCACCGCAGCCCACAGCGCCGGCTCGTCGACCAGCCCTCCACGCGCCGTGTTGATCAGGATCACGCCCTGTCGGCACCGGGCCAGCGATTCGGCATTCACCATCCTGGCGTTGTCCGGGGTGAGCGGGCAGTGCAAGGAGATGACATCGGACTCCCGCCAAATGTCCTCCATCTCGACCCGCGTGATGAACGCGGGCCACTCCTTCGCAAACGGGTCGAAGCCGATCACGCGCATGCCCATCGCCTGCGCCATGCGGGCAAACCGTTGCCCGATGGCGCCCAGACCCACCAACCCCACGGTGCGGCCTTCCAGTTCCAGGCTCTTGTGCGTGGCCTTGTCCCAATGGCCCTGGCGCATGCGCCCGTCCAGCGTTGCCACCGACTTGGCACAGGCCAGCATCAGCGCCAGCGCGTGTTCGGCCACGGCCGCTGCATTCGCGCCTGCGGCGGCCAACACCTGAATGCCACGGGCTGCTGCCGCCGTCTTGTCGATGGTGTCGGTGCCGCTGCCGTGTTTGGCGATGACTTTCAAGGAGGGGGCTGCTGCCATGGCAGCATCGCCCACCTTGCTGTAGCGCACGATGATGCCAACCGGGTCCTGCGCGCGGCACAGGGCCACGATGTCCTCTTCGGTCGGCGTCCTGCCGGCGAAGACCAGCGAATAGTCACTCAGCAGCGCGCGGGCCTGGGGGGCCAGGTCGGCACCGGTCACCAGAATCACTGGCGCACTCACAGCGTTTCTCCTTCCCGGATCACGCCGGCCGCACGCAGCGCAGCCTCCAGCCAGGCCGGACGCAGGGCTTCACGATTGCGGATGCCGGCGATGCGGGCGGTCTCCGCCTTCACCTTCTCATGGGCCAGCGGAATGAGGGACTCGGCCTTGTGGCGTTCAATCACCGTCACGCCGTCGGCGTCTCCCACCACCAGGTCCCCGGGGTTCACGGTCACGCCGCCGATGGAAATCGGATGGTTGAGACGCCCGGCGATGGACTTGGTCGGGCCGTTCGGGTTGAGGCCGGCCGCAAACATCGGAAACCCCAATTCGCGGATGGCCTCGCTGTCGCGCACGGCACCGTCAATCACGACGGCGGCGATGCCCAGGGCCACGCATTGCTGCGACATGATTTCGCCCATCAGCGCGGACGATAGATCGCCCTTGCCATCCACCACGATCACATCCCCAGGCTGGGCCACCGCCATGGCGGCGTGAATCATCAGGTTGTCCCCGGGCCTTACTTCCACCGTCACTGCAGTGCCGGCAAAGCGCATGCTCGGAGACAGGGGCTGGATCCGGCCGTGCAGGGCGCCGCGACGGCCAGCCACATCCGCCAGGATGGACGACGGGAAGGCAGCGGCCTGACGGACCACGTCCGGGGCGAGGCGTTGGATGTCGCGAATGACATCGGGCAGCGAAGAAGCTTGCGTCATGGGGAAACTCCACCGGTACGGGCCGGTTCTGAAGCGAAGTGGGATCTCTGTCGCGCGGCAGCAGGGCTCAATCAATGCTGACGTGCGCCTCCTTGACGACCGTGCCCCAACGCGTCAGGTCGGCCTGGATCAGGCGGGAAAACTCGGCCGGTGTGCTGGTCACGATGCGGGCACCCTCATCGTTCATCTTCTTCACCAGGGCCGGCTGCTTCAGCGCCTTGTTGAACTCGGCATTCAGCCGAGCGATGACGTCCGGTGGTGTGCCGGCGGGGGCGAGGAAACCAAACCAGGTGGTGCTGGCTGCAGCCTTGTAGCCCGCCTCGCCGAGCGTCGGCACATTGGCGATCTCGGGCAGGCGCTTGTCGGAGGTGACGGCCAACGCCCGCAGCTTGCCTTGGCGGATGTGGCCGAGCAGCGTCGGCAGGCTGCTCAGGTAAAGATCCACATTGCCGCTCACGACATCGGTGAGCGCCATGCCGACGCCCTTGTACGGCACATGGGTGAACTTCACCCCGGCCGTGCGCTGCAGCAGCTCCGAGGCCAGGTGCGACACCGTGCCGTTGCCGCTGGAGGCAAAGTTGATCGCGTCCGGCTTGGCCTTGGCCTGCTGGACCACGTCACTCATGGACCTGAACGGCGAGTTGGCGCTGGTGACGTAGACCAGGGGCGCGTCCGCGACCAGCGTGATCGGCGCCAGATCCTTCAACGGGTTGTAGGGCAGACGCGCATAGAGGGAAGGATTGATGCTGAGGTTGCTGGTCTGCCCCAGCACCAGCGTGTAGCCGTCCGGTGGAGCCTTGGCCACTTCGGCCACACCCAGATTGCCGCCCGCGCCCGGCTTGTTCTCGATCACAAACACCCACTTGGTGTTGTTGGCCACCGCCTGCGTGGTCTCGCGGGCGATGAGGTCGGTGCCACCGCCCGGCGGGAAGGGCACGATGACCCGGATCGGCTTGCTGCCGTAGGTCTGGGCCAGGGCAACCGTGCTCAGGCTCCAGGCCAGTCCGAGGCCCAGGGCCATCAGCGCGGTTCGGGCCAGCGTGGGTGCAGCGCCTGATCGTCGGGGAAGGCGTTCTTGAATGCTCACAGGTGTCTCCAATGGGGCCCCTTCTGGTGGGGTCTTGAGGGCCAGTATCAAAGCAATAAAAGATCCAATCCAATCGATTATTCTTTGGATTCAATCAATAAAGCTTTTGGAATCCGTCATGGACCTGCGAGACCTGCGCTACTTCGAAACCATTGCCGAGCTGCAGCATGTGGGGCAGGCCGCCGAACGTCTGCACCGCACGCAACCGGCCCTGACCGGGGCCATCCGCCGTCTGGAAAAGGAAACGGGCGCACCGCTGTTCGAGCGGGCGGGCCGCGGCATCCGCCTCACGCCGGCTGGCCGGGTGATGCTGCGCTGGGCACAGCGTCTGCGCTTTGATGTCGAGGACGCGCAACGGGAGGTGGGGGATATCGGCCGTGGCCTGTCCGGCGTGGTGCGGTTGGGCATCGTGCCGACTGCCGCCCAGTTTCAGCTGCCGCAGGCCGTCCGCAAGCTGCTGGTGGAAGCGCCGGACGTGCGTCTGAAGACGACGGTGGCCTTGGTGGATGCCCTGATGCCGATGCTGCGCGGCGGCGAGCTCGACCTGGTGGTGGGGACCGAAGGACGGCCCGAGGCGGGCTTCGTGTCCAAGCGCCTGATCGAGGATCAGGTCGTGGTGGCGGCCAGCGCCAGGCATGAGATCTTCAAGCTCACGCCCACGCTGAAGGAACTCGCGCGTTACCGCTGGGTGCTGCAACCCCCCGGTGCGCCGACGCGGGACTGGTTGGACCACACCTTTGAAAGGCGCGGTTTGCCGCCGCCCGACGTGCAGATTGAAAGCAGCACGCTGCACATGCTGCCGGCGCTGATTGCGGAGACGGGGCTGCTGAGTTTTGTCTCGCGGCGCCACCTGGATTTTTCAGCGGGCCGTTATCCGCTGCGCGAGGTGACGTTGAAGGAGGCGACGATGAAGCGCCGCCTCGTCATCACGCACCGCACCAATGCCTACCTGCCGCCAGCGGCATTGCGGCTCATGGCGTTGCTGGGTTCGGAGTGACCCGGCGGGGGGGGGCGTCCGAGGGTGGGCGCGGGCTGCGTGTGATCCGCAGCACGGAGATGCCGCCGGTCAGCCTCAAGGCCACGATGGGCCGCAGGCTGTTTGGATATGGCGCTGGTCGCCCGTCGCGACAGCCAGGCGCCAGAGAATTTCGCCCTTCAGAGCCGCCGCCGCCACGCACACGCTAGCATCGCTCCAACGGAAGGGTTTTCCCAGAGGGATCGATGAAAAGACAGTTCGGACTCACGATGGTCTCGGTGGTGATGCTGGGAGGCTGTGCCGCCCCCGGTACCGCCACGAACAATTCAGCCAGCGCACCCGCGAAGGCGGCTTCTGCGGCCCAGGCGGCGGCGCAGCCGGCCTCCGGCGCACGGCCGGTGGTGCCCTTGGCGCGTGTGCCGCTGGGGGCCACCCCGGTGGCCTCGGCCGCCAGCGCCCCCTCCCTCCCGGACCCGAACGAACCGAAGCCCTACGACAAGGTCATCACTGGCGACGCCAAAACGCAGGACGGCCTGTTCAAGATCCACACCATCAAGTCGCGGCTGTATTTCGAGATCCCGAAGACCCTGCTGGACCAGCCGCTGCTGATGGTGGCCACCGCCACCCAGGTGCCCGCCGGCGTGGAGCACGTGGGGCGGGCGCTGAATGAAGATGTGGTGCGCTTTGTCCAGAAGAACAACCGGCTCTATCTGCAGCAGATCTCCCACGCGTTTGTGGCGGACCCGTCCAAGCCGAATGCGGAGGCGGTTCAGCGGTCCCAGCGGGACCCCATCCTTGCCAGCTTCCCCATCGAAGCCCTCAGCAAGGACGGCGCGCCGGTGATTGAAGTCAGCCGCCTGTTCCTGAGCGAGGTGGGCGACTTCAGCGCCCGTGCCATGCTGCGCGGCAGCGGGCCGGACCCCAGCCGCAGTTATGTGGAGCAGACCAAGGCCTTCCCGGGCAGCGTGCGGGTGGATGCGGTGCAAACCTATCAGATCGGCGCCCAGCCCACCCTCATCACCGGCATGCCGGTGATGCCGCCGGCCACGCCATCGCGGGCGGGCAGCGTCAATGTGGCCTACAACATCGTCCAGTTGCCGCAGACACCGATGCGCCCGCGATTCATGGACGACCGGGTCGGCTTCTTCAGTGTGTCCGTCGTGGATTTCGGGGGGAGTGGTCAGGACCTGAAGCGCGACCGGATGATCACCCGCTGGCGGCTGGAGAAGAAGGAACCGGACGCCCCCCTGAGCGAACCGGTCAAACCCATCG
Source organism: Roseateles sp. SL47 (assembly GCF_026625885.1). NCBI lineage: Bacteria > Pseudomonadati > Pseudomonadota > Betaproteobacteria > Burkholderiales > Sphaerotilaceae > Roseateles > Roseateles sp. SL47. Next base: position 2,943,993 of record NZ_CP113068.1, read on the forward strand.
TCTGGTACATCGACAGCGCCACGCCCGAGGCCCTGGTGCCCTATGTGAAAAAAGGCGTCGAAGCCTGGAACAAGGCCTTTGAAGCGGCGGGTTTCAAGAATGCGGTGCAGGCCCGGCCGTTCCCGACGAAGGAGCAAGACCCGGAGTTCGATCCCGAGGATGTGCGCTACAGCATCATCCGCTGGGTGCCGTCGCCGGTGCCCAATGCCTACGGCCCGCACCTGAGCGACCCGCGCAGCGGTGAGATCCTCAATGCCAACGTCGTGATGTTCCACAACATCCTGCAACTGCTGCGCGACTGGTATGTCACCCAGGCGGGCGCGGCGGACCCACGTGCGCGGCAACTGCCGCTGCCCGACGACCTGTTGGGCGAACTGGCCACCTTCGTGGTGGCCCATGAAGTCGGCCATGCGCTGGGCTTTCCGCACAACATGAAGGCCAGCTCGCTGTATCCGGTGGAAAAACTGCGGGATCCGGAATGGCTGCGCACCATGGGCCATGTGCCGTCGCTGATGGACTACAGCCGCTTCAACTATCTGGTCCAGCCAGAGGACAAGGTGGATCCGGCCCTGCTGATTCCGGGCATCGGCCCCTACGACGTGTTTGCCACCCGCTGGGGCTACACGCCGATCCCATCGGCCAAGACGCCGGAGGAGGAACTGCCCACGCTGAATGCCTGGGCGCGGGAACAGGACCACAAGCCCTGGCTGCGCTTCTCTTCGCCCAAGGCCGATGGGGGTGATTCGGGCGAGAACGTGGAAGCGGTGGGCGATGCCGACCCGGTCACGGCCACCAGCCTGGGCATCCGCAATCTCAAGCGGATCGTCCGGCAGTTGCCGACGACGGCCCCCCGTGATGGCCAGGATGACCGCACCCTGGAGCAGCTCTATCGCGCCACCGCCGGGCAGTGGGCGCGTGAGCTGAGCCATGTGATCGGTGTGGTGGGAAGTTATCGCATCCAGAACAAGCACAACGATCAGCCGGGCCCGATCTCCGAGGCCACGCCACGCGCCCAGCAGGCGCGCGCGGTGAAGTTGCTCAACGAGCAGCTGTTTGCCACGCCGCAATGGCTGCTGGAGCCCACGGTCACCGAACGCCTGCGCGCCTGGGAACCCAATCTGATGGTGCAGGTCTACCAGCGCTCACTGTTGCGTTATTTGCTGGATCTTGGTCGAACCCGTCGCCTGCAGGACCAGTCCGCCTTGTTGGGCGACAAGGCCTATGGCGTCGACCAGTTGCTGCTGGATCTGCGTCAGGGCATCTTCACCGAGCTGCCCACCGGCGCACGGGTCACCCCGCTGCGGCGCAATCTGCAACGCGGGTATCTGGAGCTGCTGGCCGAGCGCATCAATGCCCCGGGTGTGGCGGTGGATGACAGCAAGCCGCTGATGCGCGAGGAGATGAAAACCCTCCGTCAGCAGATGCTGGCCGCTGCGGCCAAGGCACCGGATGCGATGCAGCGGGCCCACTGGGCCGGTCTGGCGGACTACAGCACGCGCGTGCTGGACCCGCGCACATCGGGCTCCGGCCTGATGCCGATGATGGGCTTCTCCTGGAATGCGCCCCAGGCGCAGGACCTCTGCTGGGATGACGAGCAGGCCTTGTTTGATCGCCTGCTGCAGCAGGAATTCGGCAAGGCTCAGCTTCAGCCCAGCGTGCCGACCACCGCGATCTCCTTCTGATCCGGCACCTCGTTGTAAGACAGTACGGCCAGCCCGGGGGCAAACAAGCGCGCATACCGCGCCAGCAGGGGCCGCACCTGCGGCATCACCAGCAGGGCGGGCGCGCTGCCTTGGGCCTTCATCTGGTCCCGGGCGCCGGGCATGTGCTGCTGCAGCTGTGACAGCAATTGCGGGTCCACCGGGAAGCTGTCCAGCTGCACCTTGGCGCCGCCCGCGCGGGCCTGGTTGAGCGCATTCAGCAGATGGTTCTCCAGCTCGCTGCCCAGGTTGAACACCTTGAGCGAGCCCAGGGCCTGCTGAGGCCCCTGCAAATGGGCCACGATCTGACGCTTGAGCGCGCAGCGGATTTCTGCGGCGAGCAGGATCGGGTCCTTGGTCGCTTCAGCGTTTTCCACCAGCGTGGAGGCGATGGTCTGGATGTCTTTCACCGACACCCCCTCGGTCAGCAGCAACCGGATCACCTTCAGCAACTGGGCATGGGTGTAGGCCTTGTCCAGCGCCGCCCCCAGCTTGGGCGCGATGGCGTTGAGCCGCTCCACCAGGGCCGCCATGTCATCAAAACGGAGCAGCTCTGGCAACTGCTCGCGAACCACCTTGGACACATGCGTGGCCACCACGCTGGGCACATCCACCACCTGGTAGCCCAAGCCCAGGGCATGGGCCTTGTCCTCCGGCGTGATCCAGGTCACCGGCATGCCGTAGGCGGGGTCAAAGCCGGGGATGCCGTCCACATCGCCATAGATCTGGCCGGAGGCAATCGCCATCAGCCGGTCCGGATACAGCTCCGCCTGGGCCACCACCGCACCGCTCAGCGAGATGGCGTATTGATTGGGCTTGAGCGACAGGTCGTCGCGCACCTGCAGCGTGGGCAGCAGCACGCCCAGCGTCTCGCTCAGGCTTTGCCGCATGCCCCGCACCCGGGTCTGCAGCGGCGCGCCCTGGGCCGGGTCAATCAGGCTGACCAGCTTGAAGCCCAGGCTCACCGACACGGCCTCCACCACGGGGAGCGCACGCCAGTCCATGTCTGGCGGCGCTGCGGTCACCAGGGCCGCGGCCACCGGAGCGGCGGGCTGCACCTTGTCGCGCGGCGCCCGGCTCATGCGCCAGGCGGCATACCCCAGTGCAATCGCAAAGGCGCTGAAGGCCATCCACGGCATGCCGGGAATCAGCGCCAGCACCATCATCACGCCGGCCGCGCTGTAGAGCACCTGCGGCGACGCCAGCATTTGCTCGCTGACCTGGGTTTCCAACTGGCCCGAGTCGCTCACCCGCGTGACGATGATCGCGGCGGCGGCCGACAGCAGCAGCGCTGGGATCTGCGCCACCAGCCCGTCACCAATGGTCAGCAGCCCATACTGGCGAATGGCTTCGCCCAGGCTCAGCCCATGCATGATGGCGCCAATGGCCACGCCACCAATCAGGTTGATCAGCAGGATCAGGATGGACGCGATGGCATCGCCGCGCACGAACTTGCTGGCACCGTCCATGGCGCCGTAGAAGTCCGCCTCGGTCCCCACTTCCTTGCGCCGCTTCTGGGCCTGCTCCTGATTGATCAGGCCCGCATTCAAATCGGCATCGATGGCCATCTGCTTGCCGGGCAGGGCATCCAGGGTGAAGCGGGCCGACACCTCGGAAATGCGCTCCGCGCCCTTGGTGACCACGATGAAGTTCACCACCATCAGGATGACGAACACCACCAGGCCGACGATGAAGTTGCCGCCGATCACCACATTGCCGAAGGACTCGATCACCTTGCCGGCGGCATGGGTCCCTTCATGGCCGTGCAGCAGCACCACCCGGGTGGAGGCCACGTTGAGCGACAGCCGCATCAGCGTGGTGGCCAGGATCACGCTGGGGAAGATGGAGAAGTCCAGCGGGCGCTTGCTGTTCACGCTCACCAAAATCACCACCAGCGCCAGCACAATGTTGAAGGTGAACAGGACGTCCAGCAACACCGGCGGCATCGGCAGGATGACCATGGCCAGGATGGCCAGCAGGAACAGCGGCGCCGCGACCCGCAGGTCGCGCAGCCGCTGGCTGAAGGTGGGGGAGGGAGTCATCGGCGGTCCTCGGATGGGCGCGGATCTGAAGAAGGAGAGGGCGGCGGGTCCGCCAGATGCGCGGGCACCGGCAGGTCGTTCGCCAACTGAGGTTCGGTCTTGCGCTGCCCGGCGCGGAAGGCCTTGAGCTGCATCACATAGCTGAGCACCTGGGCCACCGCCTGATAAAGCGCGGCGGGAATCTGCTGCTGGACCTGGGAGGTGTTGTAGAGCGCGCGGGCCAGCGGCGGCAGTTCCAGCTGCTGGACCTGGAACTCTCGCGCCAACTGGCGGATGTAGAGCGCCATCTCGTCCACCCCCTTGGCCACCACATACGGGGCTTCAGCCCGGCTGCTGTCGTAGCGCAATGCCACGGCATAGTGCTGCGGATTGACGATCACCACATCGGCTTCCGGCACCGCCTTGCGGATGCTGCGGCGTGCCAGTTGCTGCTGCAGTTGCCGGATGCGCTGGCGCACTTCCGGCCGGCCTTCGTTCTGCTTGTATTCGTCCTTGACTTCCTGCTTGCTCATCCGCTGGCCGCGCAGAAAGAAGAGCCGCTGCAGCGGCACATCGACCGCCGCATACAGCACCAGCACCATGGCCAGCGTGATCAGCGCATCCATGACGAGGCTCGCGGACTGCAGCAGCGCTTCCTGCAGCGGCAGGCCCTGCAGACGCACATAGTCCGGTGCCATGCGGCTCACCACCCACAGCAACACGCCCAGCACCCCGAGGGTCTTGAGCAGCGTCGCGCCGAAGTCGCTGTAATGCTTGGGGCTGAACAGCCGCCCGAGGTTGGACAGGGGACTCAGCCGCGACCATTGCGGCGCCCACAACTGCGTGGCGAAGGCCAGCCCGCCGCTCAGTTGTGCCGCGAGGATCACCGCCACCGGCAGCGCCAGCAGCGGCAGCACCATCGAGCCCATCAGCCAGAGCGCTTCATGGGCCGTGTCGCCCCAGCGGGCGTCCAGACCGGCAAGGCCGGCATCCCCGTCCAGCGGTGCCAGCACCAGGCGGAACAACCGGCCGATATCTTCGAGGTAGTGCGGCGCGAGGGCCACCAGCAGCTTCAGCCCCAGCAGCAGGCCCACGGCCGCGCCCACATCCTTGCTGCGGGCCACCTGACCCTGCTCCCGGGCTTTGCGCAGCTTCTGCTCCGACGGCTTTTCGGTCTTGTCGCCGCTGCTGCTGTCAGCCATGGGCGCCTCCCGGGGCCCGCATGCCCTGTTCGATCAGTTGCAGCAGGTGCTGGGTCATGCGCAGATAGTGGGCGGGCACGGTCGACAGCATCTGGGTGAGCATGAACAGGCCGAACAGCGTCACCAGCGAATAGCCCAGCGAGAACAGATTGAGGGCCGGTGCCACCCGGTTCAGAAAGCCCATGCCCACCTGCACCACCAGGGTGGCGGCCACCACCGGCAGCGCCAGCAGCAAGGCCGCAGAGAACACCCAGGCGAGGTTGTAGACCAGGTTCTGCAAGGTGATCAGCGACAGGCCCGCGCCCACCGGCCAGGCGCGGAAGCTTTCGCCCAGCACGGCGGTGAAGAGCAGATGGCCGTCCATGCTGAAGAAGGCCAGCACGCACAGCACGTTCAAGAGCGCGCCCACCACATCGGAGGAGCTGCCATTGATCGGATCATTCAGCACGGCCATGGCCAGACCCAATTGCGACGACAGCAGAAAGCCCAGCACGCCGATGACGGCCATCGCCAGGTGAAACGTGAGACCCAAGACCAGCCCCAGCAGCGCCTGTTCGGCGGCCACCACCACCCCCTGGAGCGAAAAGACGGGCACGGTGAGCGAGGTCGATTGGGACACCGGCATCAGCACCACGGCCAGCACCAGTGCCAGCAGCGCCCGCACGGCGACCGGCATGCCGGCATCGCCGATGGTGGGCGCGGCACTCAGCAGCGCCATGGCGCGGCAGAACGGCCACCACAGGGCGGAGAGCCACACGATCAGCTGCCCGAAGTCGATGTCCACGGCGCTTGCCTCAGGTCACCCACTGGGCGGCGCGCTCAAAGACGGACACGCAGAAGTCCATCAGCAGCCCCACCATCCACCGCCCGGCCACCCCCACTACCAGCAGCGTCACCAGCAGGCGCGGCAAAAAGGCCAGGGTCTGTTCATTGATCTGGGTGGCGGCCTGGAACAGGGCCACCATCAGCCCCACCAGCAGGCCGGGCACGATCAGCACCAGCACCAGGACCAGGGTGAGGTTGAGGCTTTCGCCAATGAGGTCGATCGCAATTTCGGGCGTCATGGTGTACTCCGCCCGGGCTCAGCCGCCCACGCCTCGCACGCTGGAGACCAGCGTATTGACCGTCAGTGTCCAACCGTCCACCAGCACAAACAGCAGCAGCTTCAACGGCAGCGAGATCACCAGCGGCGACAGCATCATCATGCCCATGGCCATCAACACCGACGACACCACCAGGTCGATGACGAGAAAGGGGATGAACAGCATGCAGCCGATCTGGAAGGCCGTCTTCAGCTCGGACAAGGTGAAGGCCGCCAGCTTGACCGGAAAGCTGTGGTCCTCCGGCTTGGTCACGGCGGACTCGCCGGACAGCTGGGCGATCTGGGCAAGCGCGCTTTTGCTGGTCTGCGCCAGCATGAAGCGCGAGATCGGCGCCTCGGCCACGCGCAGTGCCTGGCTCAGGGTGATCTTCTCGTCGTCATAAGGTTTGAGGGCTTCGTCGTAGACCTGCACCCCGATCGGTCGCATCACCAGGATGGTGAGGATCAAGGCCACGCCGGTCACCAGCCGGTTGGGCAGGCCCTGCTGCAGGCCCAGCGCCTGGCGCAGCAGCGACAGCACGATGACGAAGCGGGTGAAGCAGGTCATCATCAGTACCAGCACGGGCAGCAGCCCGAGCAGGGTCATGATCACCAGCACCTGGGTCTTCAGCGTGAATTCCCCGCCGCCGCCCGCCGTGTTGCCGCCCGCAATCTTGATGGTGGTGGCCACCGCCGGGTGGCAGGCCAGGGCCAGGCCACCCGCCGCCAGCAGGGCGGGCCACCGGCGCAGACAGCTCAGGCGCCGCTGAGGTCGCTGCGATCCGTGATCAGCGCGCTGGCGTGGCAGCTCGGCGGTGGCGTGCATGCTCACCCCAGCGAGGACAGGTCCAGCCCGTCGATGTCCAGCACACGCAGCGCATGGCTGTCACCGCTGACCACCACCTCGGCATGGCCGATGGCGGTGCCATTGACCTTGATCACCAGCGGTGCACCCGCCAGGGTGTCCAGTTCCAACACGCTGTCGGCCCGCAACTGGGCAAGGTCATGCAGGGACAGGCGTGCTTCGCCCACCTCCAGCGTCAGCGTGACCGGGATCTTGCGCATCAGTGCCGGCAGGTCGCGGGCCGGCGGGCGGGCATCCACCACCGGGATGTCTTCAGCCGTCGGCTCATTCAGCAGACCGGCGATCAGGTCGGTATCACTCATCATCAATCACTCCAGGTCTTCAAAAGAGGTCAGGCACAACTTGCCGTGGTGTTCGGCCACGGCGGCACGCATGAGGGCAGAGCCTTCCACCAGCACGGTGGCATCGGCCAGATGAATCGGAATCAGGGACCCGGGGGCCAGGTCCAGCACGCTGCCCAGTTCCATCTCCTGCTCCAGCAGGCGGGCCTGCAGCTTCAGCGTCAGCCGCCGCGCCAGCGGTTGGACCGCCACCGCCGCACGTGAAGGACCGCGATGCAGGCTGGCCAGCTGGCGCAGCAGCGGTGACAGATAGGCGCCGTCCAACACCACCCGCAGCGACATGTCGCGTTCAGGCTGGGCGTCGGCATCCCGCACCACCAGGGTGATCTCCCAGGCATCGGTACTGTTGGTCGGCAGGCTGCCGACCTGCAGCGTGGGCAACTCGCTCGCCGCCGTGCCGTCGTCGCTGTCCGGCCCCTGCTGCGCGAGTTGTGCCAGACCCTGCAGCGTGAGCTGGCATCCCTGACGGGCCAGCGCCTGCAGCAGCCGCTCCTCGGTGGCGGTGATGGGCGTGGCGCTGAGGTCGCCGGGAGCTGGGTCGGCTGTGCCGGCGGCCAGGCCAAGGCGGCGGGCCATCAGTCCGTTCACCAGCATCCGGTCGATGCGGCAGGCCACCAGGCCGCTGGGGCCCATGGCGTGCAGCCAGCGGCCCGCGTCCGGGTCCAGCAGCGCTTCCGCTTCCCGTGCGGCGCGGTCCAGCGGTTGCAGCGTCACCTCGCGCAAGTCGTAGTGGGCGTGATAGCGCCGGTTCCAGGGCAGACAGAGCTGGCGGTGCAGCGTTTCGCGCAGGCGAACCGCCACGCGAGGCAGCAGATGCACCGGACGGCCGAGGCTGCGCGTATCAAGCGCAGCAGGCCGGGGGGAGAGGGCAGGGCTGGTCATGAGCGATCCGTGGTGAATCCAAATAGGCCAAAAGCCATAACCTCTTCATTCTAGGAATCGGCGCTCACATTTTTTAGATTCAAAGGATATTCACAAATCCCTGCGTCGGTAAAAAATCACATGCGAATTGCAAATGGGCCCCGATGGAGCAAATAACAAGATGCCGGTCGACTTAAGTTGTCCGGCCTTTGGGTCGCCTTATACACCGGAGGGTCTTCATGTCAGTGATTTCATATTTATCAATCCGATTGCCGATTCGTGCGTTTTGCGTCCACAATATGTCATTTGGTGGTTGTCGGATGTGAAGTTCTTCACGTTGCCAAATATTGCTTTGCGGCGCCGCACAAGAAGTCCTTGTTGCGTACGGATGCAGCCACTACAGTCCGTCACATCAGGGCACACCCGAGCGAAAGCCGGGGTCGCAAAGCCTCCGGTCTACCACCGGGCACGCTCCCTCACGGGGGTGCCGGGTCACGATAGCGGGGTTGCCAGACCTGAGTCTGCGAAGCACGTGCTGCGTGCTTCCAAGGCACATGCCTGCCAGGCCCCACCCGGGCCTGTTGTGACCTGCTTGGCGTTCGCCAGGGTGAGCCCGTCTTGACACTTGAAGTGACACAGGACGGTCAAGCCATGCAGCAGACGATTTCTTCCTCCCCTGTCTTGTCAGCGCCGCAGCGGTCGCCGTCGTCTCGACGCGCCTTTCGCTCGAGCCTGCGGATCCATCGCCGGCAGTGCCAGGCGATGGCCCCACGGACGGCGGCGGGGATGAAGGGGCGCTTGCTGCGAAAGTGCCGTCCTCGTGAAACCCCCATCGCCCGTCATCGGCATATTGTTTGCAAATGTGTCAGTCTTAACTAAACAGACATATTTACATCGCGCAGGCTGATTGAGGCAGTTTGCGGTCGAGAAATACCCCGATTCTCTGAAAACCATCCGGATATTCCGGAGGGATTGGCTCAGCAAAAAATTAGTATCTGACCGGTTCTGAAAATGTACCCATCTATTCAGGGAGCTTGATATGTCAGTGTCGGCGATTCAGTCCTCCGTGGCCCAGATGGCCATGGAATCACTCATGAGTCAGGACGCAGTCCGCCTTCAAAATGAAGCGCAGGCACTCGTTGGTGCCTCCAGCGATAACCCTGGAGGGGGCGGGTTCGAGCAGATCCTGCGCCGGGTGGATGACAAGGGCCAGGCCGCCAGCGAACGCATGGAGGCGGTGGAGCGGGGCGAGAGTGATGACCTGGTGGGCGCCATGCTGGCGAGCCAGGAAGCCAGCCTGTCCTTCTCGATGCTCATGCAGGTGCGCAACAAGGTGGTGGGCGCCGTGGATGAGCTGATCAAGCTCCAGCTCTGAGGTCGGGACGCGCGCCATGAACGAACTGCAAACCGTGCCCACCACTGCGGCGCCCGCCTGGCGCCAGCGCCTGGAGGGGATGCTCAACGGCCTGGGCAAGGCCGGTCCGGCGGCCGGTGCCGGCCTGCGCGGCGCGCTGCCGCTGCTGGGGCTGGCGGCCGTGGTCACCGCGCTGGTGCTGATGCTGCTGTGGCGCGACCAGGCTGGCTACAAGCCGGTCTTCGGCCATCAGGAGCGGGTACCCACGGCGGACGTGCTGGCGGTGCTGGATGCCGAGCACATGGCCTACCGCCTCCATCCCGAGAGTGGACAGGTGCTGGTGGCCGAATCGCAGCTGGGCAAGGCCCGCATGCTGCTGGCGGCCAAGGGGGTGGTGGCCAAGCTGCCCGCCGGCCTGGAGCTGATGGACCGCAACGACCCCTTGGGCGTCAGCCAGTTCGTGCAGGACATCCGCTTCCGCCGCGGCCTTGAAGGGGAGTTGGCGCAAAGCATGATGGCGTTGGATGCGGTGGAGAGTGCCCGGGTGCATCTCTCGATTGCACGCAGCAGTTCGTTTGTCCTGAATGATGGGCAGAAGAGCTCCGCCTCGGTGGTGGTGACACTCAAGCCGGGACGTTCGCTGAGCCATGAACAGATTGCCGCTGCCATCAATCTGGTGTCGGGCTCGGTGGCGAACCTGGAGCCCGCGCGGGTGAGCCTGGTGGATCAGCAGGGCAGCCTGCTGTCGTCGCGGGTGGATCTCAGCGAGGGGTTCGACGGCGCTTCCCAAGGCAATGAAGCCCAGCGCCGTGTGCAGGACGATGTGCGCCGCAATGTGAATGAGCTGCTGGCGCCCGTGCTGGGCGAACAGAACTACCGGCTCAGCGTCACCGCCGAAGTCAACAACGACCGTGTGCAGGAAACCCGCGAGCAATACGGCGATGCGCCCAAGGTGACCAACGAGGCCACCCGCGAGGAGCAGGACCGTGAGCGCATCGCGCTGGGCATTCCCGGCTCGCTGAGCAACCGGCCGGCCGCCGCTCTGGCCGCCGCTGCCGCCTCGGCATCGCAAGTGGGGCCGGACGACGCGGCGGGCAACAGCAATGTGGCGCGCAAGAACGCTTCCACCCGCCAATACGCCTACGACCGCAGCATCACCCAGGTCCGCAAGAGCCGTGGCCGGCTGGAGCGCTTGAGCGTGGCGGTGCTGCTGAACACGGCCGCTGCGCCGGGGGGCGCCAATACCTGGTCGCCGGAGGATGTGGCCAAGATCGAACGCCTGCTCAGCGACGGCCTGGGCATGGACCGGACACGCGGTGACAAGCTGACGGTGTCTTCGCTGGCCTTCCCCGGTGCGCCGGTGGCCGAGCCCTGGTACCAGCAGCGCGACACGCTGGTGGAAGTGGGTGGATGGGCCGGGTATGCCGTGGCTGCGCTGCTGGCCTATCTGCTGATTGCCCGCCCGCTGCTGCGCATGGGCCAGCATGCCTTGGGCATGAGCGGCGCACGGGGCCGAAGCGATCGCCGTTCGGGCCTGCCGGACGAGCGCCGCGCCGAGCCGGGCAGCCGGCCGGGCCAGGGGCCGGAGATCACGCCGCTGGAGCCGCTGGGCACCGGCACGCCCACCGCCGTGGGCGGCCCCTCGGCCGACGCGCCCGCCCTGGGCCACACCAGTGCGCAGGGCCGCAGCTCCCCGGTGATGCCGCTGCTGGAGAACTACGAACTGCCGCCACCGGGCTCTCCGGTGGACGTGCTGGTGGACCACCTCAAGGTGCTGGCGGCCAAGGAGCCGGAGCGGGTGGCGGAAGTCGTCAAGCAATGGGTGCAGAAGAAAAATGGCCGAAGCGAGTGATTTCATCCCGCCGGGCAGCGCTGCGTCGCTGAGCCCCGTCGAACGTGCCGCCATCGTGCTGCTGAGCATGGGCGAGGAGCCTGCAGCCGCCGTGCTGCGCTGCCTCTCCCGTGAGGAACTGCTGGACGTGACCCAGGTCATGTCCCGCCTCTCCGGCATCAAGGTGGACTGGGTCAAGACGTCCTTGCAAGACTTCTTTGACGACTACCGCGAGCAAAGCGGGGTGCATGGCGCCTCGCGCACCTACCTCAAGCGCTCGCTCGACCTGGCCCTGGGCCAGCAGATTGCGACCAGCGTGCTCAACAGCATCTATGGCGATGCCATCCGCCCGAAGATGCAGCGCCTGCAATGGGCCTCGCCGAAGTGGCTGGCTGAACAGATCAGCCAGGAGCACCAGCGCATGCAGGCGGTGTTCCTCGCCTTCCTGCCCAGCGGCCTGGCCAGCGAGGTGGTGGCGGCGCTGCCGGACACCACCAGCGCCAGCCGCGACCGGGTGTTGCTGCAGATGGCCCGCCTCTCCGAAGTGGATGCCGACCTGCTGGTGGAACTGGACGAGCTGGTCGAGCGCTGCCTGAATGGCCTGGGCCAGCAGGGTGCCACGGTGGAAGGCGTGAAGCAGGTCGCCGAAATTCTGAACCGCCTGCCGGAGCAGCGTCAGCAGATGGTGGAGCTGCTGCGGGCGCATGATCCGGCGGTGGTCGGCGAGATCGAGACCAGCATGTATGAATTCTTCATGCTGTCGCGCCAGAGCGAAGCCACGCTCACCCGCCTCATCGAGGAAGTGCCGCTGGAACTGTGGGCCGTGGCCCTCAAGGGCGCCGAGCCGGCGGTGCGCGATGCCATCCTGGCCGCGATGCCGCGTCGTCAGGCGCAGAGCTTCGAGGACCTGATGCGCCGTGGCGGACCGATGCCGATGAGCCGCGTCGAACAGGCGCGCAGCGAGATCATGGCGCAGGTGAAGGCGCTGGTCGATGCCGGCGAAATCCAGGTGCAGCTGTTTGCCGAGGCGGTCGTCGAATGAAGACGCTGCGCCCGCATCGCTTTCCACCGCTGGCCCAGGTCGGGTCGCGGGGCCAGGACGCGAACGCCGGTCTCAGTGGCGCTCAGCTCCAGGCCAGCCTGGCCCAGGGCTTCCAGGAAGGACTGGCCCGCGGCTATGAGGAAGGGTATGCCAGCGGCCTGCACAGCGGGCAGGAGCAGGCGCGCAGCGCGGCCGAATCCGCCGGCCATGCCGCCGGTCTGGCGGCCGGACGTGACGATGCCAAGGCGCTGCTGGCCAGTCCGCTGGCAGCCGTGGACACGCTGCTGACCCACCTGTGCCAACTGCAGAAGGACTATCAATCGGCGGTCCGCCGTGAAGTGGTGGAACTGGTTGAACGGGTGGCCCGGCAGGTCATCCGCGCCGAGCTGACCCTGCGTCCGGCCCAACTGCTGGCGCTGGTCGACGAAACACTCTCGGCCATGTCGCCCAATCGCGAGGGCGTGGTGGTCTACCTCAACCCCGAGGACCGGGAGCGCCTGATGGAACTCGCGCCGGACCGCATCCAGGGCTGGACACTGCATCCCGATGCGGCGCTGGAGCCGGGCGAGTGCCGGGTGGTGGCGGGCGGCCGCGAGGCCGATGCCGGCTGCCGCCAGCGCCTGTCGGCCGTGATGACGCAGGTGCGCGGCCAGCTCATGCCTGAGGGCGTGGAGACGGAAGATCCGTCCTCCGAATCCGCTGCGATGCCGCTGGAGGATCAGTCATGATCAGCCATGCCTTGCGCCGTGTGGAGCTGGGCGATGTGCCGGTGGCAACCCCCACCGGCCGTCTGGTGGGGGCCTCCGGCCTGCTCCTGGAAGCCGCCGGCTGCACGCTGCGGACGGGCCAGCGCTGCCTGATCGAAACCTCCGGCGACGGCCGGACCGATGGCGCCGAGGTGCCGGTGCGCGACTGGCTGGCCGCCCAGGTGGTGGGCTTCCGCGACCAGGTCGCTTATCTGATGCCCTTCAAGAAGCCGGACGGCCTGGCTGCCGGTGCGCGCGTGCTGCCGATGCCGGAGCGTGCCCATCTGATGATCGGGCCGCAGTGGCTGGGCCGGATCGTGAATGGTCTGGGCGAGCCCATCGACGGCTTGGGACGTCTGGGGGGTGACCTGCCGCTGGCGGCGGTCCCGCCGCGGGTGAATCCGCTGCGCAAGCGGCCGGTGGAAGAGCCGCTGGATGTCGGCGTACGCGCCATCAACGGTCTTCTGACGCTCGGCCGAGGCCAGCGGGTCGGCCTGATGGCCGGCTCCGGGGTGGGCAAAAGCGTGCTGCTGGGGCTGATCACCCGCAACACCGTGGCCGACGTGGTTGTGGTGGGCCTGATCGGCGAACGCGGCCGCGAAGTGCGTGAATTCATCGAGCTGTCGCTGGGCGAAGCGGGCCTGGCGCGTGCGGTGGTGGTGGTGGCACCGGCGGACGAATCTCCGCTGATGCGGCTGCGCGCCACCGAGTTGTGCCACAGCATTGCGGCGCATTACCGGGACCAGGGCCAGCATGTACTGCTGCTGATCGATTCCCTCACCCGTTACGCCATGGCACGACGCGAAGTGGCCCTGGCCCTGGGTGAGCCTCCGGCCACGCGTGGGTATCCGCCTTCGGTGTTCAGCCTGCTGCCCGAACTGGTGGAAAGCGCCGGCAATGGCGAAGGGGCCGGCAGCATGAGCGCCATCTACACCGTGCTGGCCGAAGGCGATGACCAGCAGGACCCGGTGGTGGACACCGCCCGCGCCATTCTGGACGGACACATCGTTCTGTCCCGCGCGCTGGCCGAGCGGGGCCATTACCCGGCCATCGATGTGGCCCAGTCCATCAGCCGCTGCATGTCGCTCGTGGCCGGCCGTCCGCAACAGGACGCAGCCCGGCTGGTGAAACAGCTGATGGCCCGTTTTGAGCAGGTGCGGGAGCTGATGCCGCTGGGCGCCTATGTGCCGGGGGCCGATCCGGCCACTGACCGCGCCGTGGCCCTGTGGCCGCGCATCGAGGCGTTTCTGCATCAGGGCACCCATGAAGGCGCTCCGCTGGACGCCACCTGGCAAGGTCTGCAGGAGCTGCTGGCATGAGCGCACCGACCACCACCCAGCGCCAATTGGGCCGACTGCTGGAACTGCAGCAACTGCAACTGGACCGGCAGCAGGCCGAGCTGGTGGCGCAGCAGCAGCTGTGCCAGCGGGTGCAGGGCACGGTGCAGCGCCTGGAAGCCCTGGGCGCCCATGCCAGCCTGGCGGGCACCCAGTTGCCGGGCCTGGCCCAGAACAGCGCCGTCTACAAGCAGGCCATGCTGGCCTGGGCCGACCAGCAGCGCCAGGAACTGGTGCGCCGGCAGGCTGAACTCGCGCAGGCCCAGGCCCAGGCGCTGGAGTCGGCCCGCCGTCAGGCGTCGCTCAAGCAGTTGCTGAGCCTGGCGGATGCCCGCGCGCTGGTGGACGCTCAACGCCGGGAGCAGAAACGTGACGACGAAGTGGCCACTCAGGCGCTCCAGAACGGGGCAGGCAGCGCCCGTTCAGGGGGCGCCGCCACCGGCTTTGGCGGCCTGGCCGCCTTCGGCCCAACGCAATGGGGGTCGAATGTTTAAGAACTGCGTCCATCCGGTCGCCTTCAACCAGGGTAGTCCCATCGACTCCCTTGGAGGTGCCTGACATGACGACCAGCTTCGACCCCACCACCATGGCCACCAACCTGGCCACGGCTTACACCCAATCGGCGCAAAGCCTGATCACCGCGCAGTCCAAGGCGGCTCAATCCACCTCGACCGGCCTGACCAAGCTGCAAAGCGTGCTGAGTGCTTTCTCGACGGCGCTCACCGGCCTGTCGTCCACGGCCGGCAAGACGATCACCCAATACAGCGCCACCCCCAGCGACAGCTCGGTGCTGACGGCCACCGCCACCGGCAAGGCCCAGCCCACCAGCACGCCGCTGTTTGTGGAGCAGCTGGCCACCACCCATCAGGTGGCCTTCCAGGACCTGCCCGCCGTGCCGGCCGGCCCTGGCAGCATGTCGGTGCAACTGGCCAACGGCAGCGGTTTTAATGTCGATCTGGCCAGTGCCGATTCCGACGGTGACGGCACCCTCTCCCAATCCGAGATTGCCCGGGCCATCAACACCGCCGCCAACGGTCAGGCGACCGCGATGGTGGTGACGGTCGGTGGTGCCACCCAATTGCTGCTGACCTCCGGCGTCAGCGGCGCGGGCGGCAAGATCACCCTGGACACCTCCGGACTGAGCGGGCCGCTCAAGACCGCGCTGGACGACACCACCAAGCAGAAGGATCTGGTGGCGGGGCAGGACGCCATCGTGTGGCTGGGCGCGCAGGGCAGCGGCGTGCGCCTGCAGCAGTCGTCCAACACGCTGACGGCCATCGACGGTGTGACCGTCACGCTGAAGAAGGCTCAGGCCAGCGGCGATGCTCCGACCACGCTGACCGTCTCCCGCGATGACAGCGCCACGGCCAGCAAGCTGCAGACCTTGGTGGATGCCTACAACACCCTGTCCAAGGCGCTGGGGGACCTCACCGCCGTGGGCGGCGACAGCACCACGCCCGGGACCTTTGCCTCGGATGCCGGTGTGCGGGCGCTGCGCGATCGGCTCTCCGGCCTGCTGCGCGCCGACTACGGCGGCTCCAACCTGCGGGCCCTGGGCGTCAACATCGACCGCTACGGCCAACTGAGCCTGGACAGTGCCAAGCTGACCAAGACCCTGACCGCGAACCCCACCGCGCTGGACGATGTGCTGGGCTCGGCGACGCTGTCCGCACCCTCCGGCCTGCTTGGAGCCTTTGACAAGGCGCTGGACGTCTGGACCGACAGTTCCAGCGGCCAGATCAAGTCGCGCCAGGCCACGGTGACGGCGCAGCAGAAAAGCCTGACCGACCGCCAGACCCGGCTCGATTCCCAATACACCCAGGCCTACAACCGCTATCTCCAGCAGTTCACCGCATTGCAGAACCTGCAGTCGCAAATGGCGGATACCGGCAGCCTGTTCGATTCCATCAGCACCTAGACACCATGAGCTACGACGCCTATCAGAGCTACCAGGCTGTCCACCTGCATGCCCAGACCGCCCAAGCCTCCCCGCTCCAGCTGGTACTGGTGCTGATGGACGGCTTGCTGGACGAGCTGGCACGGGCGCGGGCGCATATCGAGGCCCGGCGTTTCGAGCTGAAGGCCGCCAGCCTGGACAAGTGCGTCAGCATCATCAACGGCCTGTCCAGCGCGCTGGACCTGGAGGCCGGCGGCGAGGTGGTCCACCACCTCGCCCGCCTCTACGACTACTGCGCCGAGCGCCTCTACCGCGCCGGGGTGGACATGGACGCTTCGGTGGTGGATGAAGTGCAGCGGCTGCTGGGGCAGATCCGCGGCGGATGGCAGGGCGTCATGGGCCGTTACGCCTGACGGCCGGCGAGCCCCACACGTGACGTCATCCATGAGGAACCCGACCATGCCCATCCCCGTGCCGGTGCCCACCAATCAGACGGTTGCCGTGACCGGCCGGCTGCTGTCCCTGGGCGAGCGCCTGCGTGAGGCTGCCGCCAGCGGCCACTGGGCCGCACTGGCCAGCATCGATGCCGAGCTGGCGCAGTTTCTCGGGCGGCTGGACACCGGCCGGCTGGATGCGACCGAACGCAAGGCCCTGCGACATCTGCAGGCCGTGCATCAGCAGGTCCGCAGCGATTGCGATCACGAACTGGAGCATGTGCGCCAGACCCTTCACCAGATGCAGCAGCAGCGCGGCGGATGGTCCGCTTATGCGGAAAGCCAGGACTGGGGCATGGAGCCGAAGCCATGAGCACAACATCGATTCTTCTCTCCCAGGGGGCGTCGTCGGACGCCGGGCGTGCCACTGCGGCGTCCAGGCGTGAGGACGTTCGCAGCCAGCGCGCGGTGACCGCCGGTGCTGCGGAGGATGAGCGCAGCGCCCAGCAGCCGTTCTCGCGCCTGATGGCGGAGCAACCCGAGTCCGGCCAGGAGCGTGCAGTCCCCCCCAGGGGCGCTGCCGCAGGCGGCACGACTGAAACGGACGCCGTCGAGACCGCCCCGACCGCCTCGGACACCACGCTGCACCAGGCCCTGGCTGGGCTTGTTGATACCCTCGGCAGCGGCCTGTTGACGGGGGATGCGCACGGCAACAAGGGCACACCGGTGGCGGCCGAAGGGTCGGATGGGGCGGATGACCTCACCAGTCCCGATGCAAGCACCGAGGCTCAGCCGCTGCTGTTGTTGCTGATGCCGACCCTCCTTCCTGCCGCCACGCCCCCCAGTCTGCCCACCCCAGCGGTCGCCGCCTTCGCGGCGCTGTCCGGCGTCGTGGGCGACGGGGCGCCGGCGTCGGATGCGCCGTCCGCGACAGCGGCACCGGCCCTGTCCGGCGCGGTGGCCGCCGATGCCGCTCAACTGCTGAGCGTCAAGTCGCAGAGCGCGGCGGACACCACCACGGATACGGCGCTGGCCTCTGGCGTGACCTTGAACAACGGGGGGGGCACCGACGGTTCCACCTGGGCCGGGCTGCAACGCTGGAGCGCCGCGATCGCGGACTCGTCGAGCACCGGTCTCACCCCATCGGCCGCGCCCAGCGCAGGGGTCACGACCGAACCGACCTTGCATCTGCCGACCCAAGGCCAGGACTGGCAAAACCCGTTGATGCAGGCCCTGGGCGACCGCTTGCAGTTGCAGATCCTGCAACGCAGTGAGCAGGCCCGCCTCCACCTGATGCCGCCCCATCTGGGCCGCATCGAGATCGACATACGCCAGCAAGGCGGCGCGCTGCAGGTCCAGCTCAGCGCCACCCATGACGACGTGCGCCAGCAACTGCGCCAGATGGCCGAGCCGCTGCGCCAGGACCTGGTGCAGCGCCACAGTTGCGACGTGTCGGTGCAGGTGGCCAGCGGGGCCCAGGCCAGCGGCGACGGCCGGGGCCGCGACGGTGCGGCGGGTGGTCAGCAGCCGCAAGGGCAAGGCACCCATGGCGGTCAGCGCGATGCACAACGCCAGCCCGGTCGGGCCTGGACCGATGACGCCGCGCTGTCGGGTGACGGCTTCGACGAGACCCTGGCCCGTCAGGTGCAGGCCTGAGGCCGCGACGCAAGGATCGGGAGAACCACAAGATGAAAACCAAAGCCAAGCTCATCGCCCTGATCGGCGCCGTGGCCCTGCTGGCAGCCGGCGGCGCGGGTGCGGCGGTGTGGTGGATGCAGTCGCACCGGGCCCAGCCGCCCGCCGACGGCAAGACCGAGGCGCCCAAAGAAGTGAAGCCGGCGCCGGACTACAAGTACGTGACGCTGGACAAGGTGCTGGTGATGCTGCGAGGCCCCAACGGCTCGGCGGTGTCCCACTACATGGCGGTGGACATCGTCTTCAAGACGCTGCCCGAGCAAGAGAAGCGCACCAAGGAGCATCTGCCGCTGCTGCGCACCGTGGCGGTGAAGGCCTTGTCGGTGCACACGGTGGAAAGTGCCTCGGCCATGAGTGTCGAGGAGTTCGCCCAACTGCTCAACAAGGCCTATCAGGCGAACTACGCGGCGGAGCGTCGCGAGCCACCGTTCGCCGAGGCCCTGATCGGCAAGCTGATCATCGAATAAGGGCGGCCGACCATGCAACATGCCTACGCCGAATGGGGAGCCGTCGCTTCCGCGGGCCTGAGCGTCGACCTCGAGCAGCGCACGCTGCGCGAATACGCGCCCCTGGTCAAGCGGGTGGTGCGGCAGCTGTCGGCACAGGCCAGCGCGGTGATGGACCGCGAGGACATGGAACAGATCGGCCTGATGGGGCTGCTGGAGGCGCTGCGCCGGTATGGCGCGCCGGATGCCGGTTTTGGGAGCTTTGCCGCCCTGCGGGTGCGCGGCGCCATTCTGGACGAACTGCGCCGGCAGGACTGGCGCCCTCGCACCGTGCGGCAGGACAGCCACAAGCAGCGCGACGCCCTGCGCGCGCTCACCCGCACGCTGGGCCGGGAGCCGACCGAGGCTGAAATCCTGCAGCACCTGCAGCTCACGCCGCAGGCCTACCAGGACTTTCTGCAGGCCGAGGTGGCCGAGGAACTGGCCAGCTTCGACGAGCTGGTGGAAGACCTGGCGCAACTGCCCAGCGAGCAGCGCAATCCCGAGGCGCAGTTGATGGTGACACGCTCGATTGCGCAGGCGCTCTCCGCCCTCAACGAGCGTGAGCAGAAGGTCATCCAGCTCTATTACGAATTCGATGCCAGCCTCAAGGAGATCGCCGCCGTGCTGGATCTCACGGAGGCCCGGGTGTCCCAGATCAACAAGGCCGCGCTTGCCAAGATGCGCGCTTTTCTACAGCGAGGCTGAACGTGCAACCCTTCGTCGGAATCCTCATCGTCCTCGGCTGTGTCTTCGGCGGCTTCATGCTGCACGGCGGGAGCTTCAGGGTCATCTGGCAGCCGGTGGAGCTGCTGATCATCGTGGGGGCCGCCGTGGGGGCCGTCGTGCTGGGCAACCCGCGCCATGTGCTCTCCGAAATGCTGTTGCAGCTCAAGAAGCTGGTGAAGCGGGACCACCACGGCCAGGAGTTCCAGCGCCAGTTGCTGCTGCTGATGTATGAACTGCTGCAGGCCGCGTCCGGCGGGCTCAAGGCGCTGGATGCCCATGTGGAAGCACCGCATCAGAGCGCGCTGTTCCAGCGGTATCCACTCATCCTCAACGAGCCGAAGCTGCTGCACTTCATCGTCGACAACTTCCGCCTGATGGCCATGGGCAAGATCAGCGCGCATGAACTGGAAGGGGTGCTGGAGCAGGAGCTGGAGGCCATCCAGGAAGAACTGATCCAGCCGTCGCGCTCGCTGCACAAGATTGCCGAGGCCATGCCGGGCTTCGGCATTCTGGCCGCCGTGCTGGGCATCGTGATGGCGATGAACAACGTGGCCGAAGGCGCCAGCACCGGCGAGATCGCGGTGATGGTGGCCGCCGCCATGGTCGGCACTTTCATCGGCATCTTCTTCTGTTATGGGGTGCTGGACCCGATCTCCAACATGATGAAGCAACTGGTGCACGAAGAGCTGGCGTCGCTGGAATCGGTCAAGGTGGTGCTGGTGACCCATGTGGCGGGCAAGCCGCCGCTGCTGGCCATTGATGCGGGCCGGCGCCTGGTGCAGCTCAACATCAAGCCGACCTTTGCACAGCTGGAGATCTGGATCGACCAGTTGAGCGGCAAGGACGACACGGCCACACCGCGCCGCCGCGCCAGCGACCGCGCGCCGGAAGGGGAGCGCCGTGCAGCCTGATGTCATCAGCCTCAAGCCAAGCCGTGGCGACCATCAGACGGTCGTCAAGCGGGTGTCGCGCAAGCAGGAGGACGAGGCCCATGGCGGCGCCTGGAAGGTGGCCTTTGCGGACTTCTGCCTCGCCTTGTTGTGCCTGTTCCTGGTGCTCTGGCTGCTGGCGTCGCGCAATTCGGAGCGCCTGCAGGTGGTGCTGCAAAACGCCGGTGCCAATCTGATCGAGGACGGCCAGGGCATGACCAATTCGCTGGCGGCGGGTTCGCGCGGCAGCATGATCGAGCGCAACCCGGTGCCGGCCCGCAGTGAGGACATGAATCCGGGCGATCCCACCCGCGGCCCGACGGATGCCCGTGTGGGCAAACCCAGCCTGGACACCCCTGAACAGCTGCAGGCGCTGGCCCGTCGTGTGGCCGGGCTGGCGGCGGAAGAAGGGCTGGAAGGGCATCTGCGCACAGCGGTGACCGCGCAAGGCCTGCGGCTGCAACTGCACGACACCGAATCCAGCGGCATGTTTGAACGCGGCAGTGCGCTGCCGGGCCCCCGTCTGCGCGCGCTGCTGCGCAAGCTGGGGCCGCTGCTGGCGGAGGTGCGCAATCAGGTGCTGATCGTGGGCCACACCGATGCCACCGCCTATCAGGACAAGGCGCCGGGCGCCTTCACCAACTGGGCGCTGTCGAGTCACCGGGCCATGGCCGCTCGCCATGAGCTGCTGGTGGGCGGCATGCCGGAGACCTCCGTGCTGCAGGTCAGTGGCATGGCCGATGCCGCCCCGCTGGATCCGGAAGCGCCGAAGGCCGCTGTGAACCGCCGCATTGAATTGATGCTGCTGACCAGCAGCCAGTCCCGCGCCATTGCCCAGATGTATGGCCCCGGCGACTGGGGCCGCACCACCTCGGATCCGTCTGAACAGGTCCGCGGGTTCTCCCACGCAACGGCCCCGTCGTCGCGTTGAGGAGCCGTCATGAAAACCAAGTCCAAAGGTGATCGCATGAGAGTCACAAGCAACGGCCCCCTGAACCCGGTCACTGGCGCTGCCGGTGTCTCTGCCGACACCGCCATCACCTCGACCGCCACCAGCCCGGCGTTGCAGGCCGCAGCGCTGGAATCGGACGTCCTCAAGCCCGCGCAGGCCGCCCTGTCGGCCATGCCGGAAGTGGATGAGCTGAAGGTGGCGGCGCTGCGCAATGCCCTGGCCAACGGTGAGATCCGTTTTGATGCGGACCGTCTGGCCCAACTCATCCAGCGCTTCCATGGAGGCCATTCATGAGCGCGGTGATGAGCGCGGTGATGAGCACGCCCACCGGTGCTGCTGTGCGGCCGGGCCCGGAGAGTGCTGCGGCGCTGCTGCTGCGCCAACTGGGCGAGGGCCTGCGCCAGGACCTGGCCGCTTATGACGGCCTGCGGCAATTGCTGGACCAGCAGTTCAATGCCGCACTCCAGCATGACGCGGCGCGCATGAGCGGCCTGGCCGACGACATCCTGACCCAGGTGGCGGCGCTGGACGTGCAGCGGGCCCGCCGCCGTGAGCTGCTGGTGGCGCTGCTGGGCAGTGCCATCGAGCCCAGCGTGCGGGCCTTGCTGCAGCGTTTGCCCGCCAGCCTGGCCCAGCCGCTGGCGGTGCAGTGGCGGGCGCTGGAGCAGGCGCTGACCAGTTGCAAGGCGCTCAACCTGCGCAACTGCGAGCTGATCACCGAGCAGCAGGCGCTGATGCAGCAACTGCTGGGTCGCGAGGAGCATGTGTATGCGCAACGCTGACTTCCGCATGGGCGATTTTCCCGCGCTGCCCGGCAGCGCTGGGGGCACGGCCTCGACCGGAGCGGTGCGCATGGCCTCGGCCAGCAGCGCCGTGACCGGGGGGGCGGACACCCCGCGCTTCGGCGCGCTTTATCAGCAGCTCCAGCGGGAAGTCACACGCTACATCGAACAAGGGGAGGGCGGCGCATCGTTGAGCCCTGAAGGCGCCTGGCACCGGCAACAGCTGCAGGGGGCGTTCTCCAGCGGCACGGAGGCATCACGGACCTCGGGCGCCGCAGTCACCGCCTCCGGCGCCGATGCGGCCTCTGCCGCCAGCCCGGCGCAGCAGCAGGCGTTCGTGGAACAGGTGCTGCCGCTGGCGCGCGAGGCCGCAGGCCGCCTGGGCGTGTCTCCTGAAGTGCTGACGGCGCAGGCGGCGTTGGAAACCGGCTGGGGCCGTGCCCCGATCCGTCGTGCCGACGGTGCCAGCACCCACAACTTCTTTGGCATCAAGGCCGGCGGGAGCTGGACCGGTGAGGTGGCCATGGCCGCAACCACCGAGGTGGAGGACGGAACCGCCGTCGCCCGCCAGGCGGCATTCCGCGCCTATGCCTCGCCCGCGCAGTCCTTCCAGGATCTGGCCAGCCTGATCAGCAGCAGCCAGCGTTATCAGGGCGCGCTGGGGACCGGGGCCGATGCCCGGGCCTACGGCCAGGCCCTGCAGCGCGGCGGTTACGCCACCGATCCCGACTATGCGGACAAGCTGGCGCGTGTGGCCGCCCGGATCCAGGGAGGCACGCCATGAGCAGCCGGTCAGCGCAGGTCGGCCGGTTCCACCATGCCGACGTCCAGCACACGGGCCTGGATGATGCGTCCGCTGTTGATGTTGCGCACGCGGATCAGCCCCTGGCGGGCCCCGCTGTCCAGCGCTTCACCCTGGCCTTCCACGCGCACGCCGTCGCGGCTGGCCAGGATGCGCACCGCATCGCCCCGGCGCACCAGGACCGCCGCCACCAGCAGGCGCTTCTGCAGCACCTGGCCCGGCTTCAGGCTGGTGCGGGCCGCCAGGCCGGTGTCCAGCGTGGAGAGCGCATCCAGGGTCTGGCTGATGTCGCGACGCTGCAGTTGCACATCACTGTCACTGACCGCCTGGCCGGTGTTCACCGCCTGGGTCATCACCAGCACTTCCGCGCTCAGCGTGGCGCGCAGCAGGTAGTCCTGCGGCGCCACGCGGGCGGCATCGTCCAGGCAACGGGCCACCAGCCGGATACGGCCGAGGCTGCGGCTGTCCTGCAGCGCAATGTCCCAGCCGGCCGGGCAGGCCGGCCGGGGGCGGGGCGCCGGCTGGGTCAGCTGCACATCGGCGGCCAGCAGGCCGGCCTGATCGGCCTGGTCCAACAGGGCGCGCCGGGCAACTTCGACCACCTGGGTATCCAGGTCGGCCGTGGCTGCGGGCAGCGCCGCCAGGGCGCCAGTCATCCAGGCCATCAGGCCAACGAATAGAAGGGGAACTCGCATGAGCATCGATTTCAGCAAGGCGGCCGGTGTCCACGACGATGCACTGCGGCTGCGGGCGGAGCGGACCAAGGTCCTGGCCTCCAACATTGCCAACGTCAGCACGCCGGGATATCAAGCACGGGATCTTGATTTTGCCGCGTCGCTGCAGTCGGCCCTCGGGTCCGGGGATGGATTTGCCCACGAACTGCCGCTGGACACCAGCGGGCAGGACCTGATGTACCGCGTGCCCTACCACCCCTCTCAGGACGGCAACACCGTCGAGCTGGGCGTGGAGCAGGCGTCCTTTGCACAGAACGCCCTGGATTTCCAGACCAGCCTGACCTTCGTGAACATGAAGCTCAAGGGTCTGGCCAAGGCGATTGACGGTCAATAAGGGGAGAGACGCGATGTCCTTCAAGCAGATCAGCCAGATTGCCGGCTCGGCCATGTCGGCCCAGACGGTGCGGCTCAACACGATTGCCAGCAACCTGGCCAATGCGCAGTCCGCGTCCGGCACGCAGGACAACACCTATCACGCTCGCAAGCCGGTGTTTGCTGCGCTGGCCGCCCGCGAAGGGCTGGGCGATCAGCAACTGGCCGGGACCCGCGTGCAGGTGCTGGATGTGGTGGAAAGCCAGGAGCCGCTGCGCAAGGCCTATGAGCCGGAGAACCCGCTGGCCAATGAAAACGGCGAGGTCTTCTACCCGAACGTCAATCCGGTGGCGGAGATGACCGACATGCTCTCCGCCTCACGGGCCTTCGAAACCAATGTCGAAGTGCTGTCCCGGCTGAAGTCCATGCAGCAATCCCTGCTGCGCCTGGGCGAGAACTGATCTTCAAGACCTCACACGGAGCCCCCCATGAGCACTGCCGTCACCAACACCACGTCCAGCAGCACGTCCTCGACCGGGACGGGCATCGCCGCCAACGGCGACCTCAGCAGCCTGTTCACCACGCTTCTGGTGGCCCAGATCAAGAACCAGGACCCGCTGTCACCGCAGGACCCCTCGCAGTTCGTCAGCCAGCTCACCCAGCTCAGCCAGGTCGAGTCGATGCAGCAGCTCACCTCGCAGGGCCAGACCAACACCAGCATGCTGGCCAGTCTTCAACTGATGACCCTGGGCGCGCAGGTCGGATCGACGCTGCAGGCGGCGGTCTCTTCCGTCTCGCTCTCCGGCCAGCCGGTGGACCTGCGCTTCACGCTGGATGCCTCCAGCCGTGGCAACACCCTGGTGATCACCGGCAGCGACGGCCGCGCGCAGCGCGTGGAGCTGGGCTCGCTGGGCAAGGGCGAGCAGGCCTACACCCTGGACCCGGCCAAGCTCGGGCTGGGCAACGGCACCTACAGCCTCAGCATCGAGACGCAGAACAAGCAGAGCGTGTCGGTGGAGACGCTGGCCCGCCTGGACGGCGTCCGGCTGTCCGCCGATGGCAACGTCATGCTGCAACTGGCCGGCGTGGGTGAAGTCACCAGCCAGTCGATCACGCAGTTCAAGGGGCGCGTCGGTTCCTGACGGGCCGCGGCAGCTCCTCCTTCGACCCTTTCCAACCTGTCCCAGCAGTCCCGCATCACAGCCCCACGGAGGCCCTCATGAGTTTTGAAATCGCACGCTCCGGCATCAACGCGGTCAACGCCAGCCTGGAAACCATCAGCAACAACATCGCCAACTCCGGCACCTACGGCTTCAAGTCGAGCCGCACCAATTTCTCGGCGATGTATGCCGACAGCCATGCCAATGGTGTGGAAGCCAGCTCGGTGTCGCAGAGCCTCGACATTGGCGGCGGCCTGTTCAACACCGGCCGGGGCATGGACGCCATGATCCAGGGGCGAGGCTTCTTTGCCGTGAAGGACGATGCCGGCCAGACGGTGTTCACCCGCGTGGGCATCTTCAGCGTGGACAAGGACGGTTTCGTGATCGACAGCCTGGGCCGCAAGGCGCAGGGTTATGCCGCCGTGCTGGATGCCAATGGCAAGCCGGTGGAGGGCGCGGGCCTGGGGGCCTTTGGGGATCTGAAGGTGGCCACCGGCCAGATTCCGGCCCAGGCCAGCGAGAAGCTCAGCTTCAACGGCAACCTCAGCGCCGACTGGACGACACCGACCGCCACGCCGTTCAACAAGGACGATCCGCTCACCTACAACAGCTCGGTGACCTCGGTGATTTATGACTCGCTGGGCACCAAGCACAGCGTGACGCAGTACTTCGTGAAGACCGGCACCGGCACCGCCGATGCCTATTACAGCTTCGACGGCGCCGCCCCGGCGGGCGTGGGCGCCACCCTCAACTTCAATGCCCAGGGCCAGTTGACGGCCGTGCCCACGGTGACGCTGAACGCCACACCGACCAATGGTGCCGATCCGATCGCCCTGGCCATCGACTACACCGGCACCACCCAGTTCGCTGGCGACACCACGACGCTGACAAATGCCACCGACGGCTATGCCGCCGGCACGCTGACCGGGACCAGCCTCAGCGAGGACGGCTCGCTGGTGGCCACCTACAGCAATGGCGAGAAGCAGACGGTCGGCACCCTGGCGCTGGCCACCTTCGCCAATGAAAGCGGCCTGACGCCGCTGAGCGAAACCAGCTGGTCCTCCAGCCTGACCAGCGGCGTGGCGCTGTACTCGCGCCCTGGCGCGGGCACGGCCGGCAAGCTGGCGGCAGGCTCGCTGGAACAGTCCAACGTCGACATCACCGGCGAGCTGGTCAATCTGATGAGCGCCCAGCGCAACTATCAGGCCAACACCAAGGTCATCTCGACCGAGAACGACGTGATGCAGGCCCTGATGCAGGCCGTCTGAGGACCGCACGATGGACGCCCTGATCTACACCGTGATGAGTGGCGGGGAGCGCATTCAGCGCGCCCAGGCCGTGCATGCCAACAATCTGGCCAACCTGGAGACGGCCGGCTTCCGGGCCAACCTGGAGCAGGCCAGCGCCGCACAGGTGAAAGGGTATGGCTACGACGCGCGCCATCTGGCGCAGGAGCGTTCGGATGTGATCAGCGCCCGTGCCGGCAGCCAGCGGGAGACCGGCCGCGAGCTGGATGTGGCGGTGCAGGGCGACGGGCTGTTTGCCGTGGCGCAGAACGGGCCGGACGGCGCGGAGGCCTACACCCGTTCCGGCAACTTCACGCTGGACGCGGACGGCCGCTTGCTGCTGGGGCGCCATGCGGTGCTGGGCGAGGGCGGGCCGATTGTGCTGCCGCCGCATGACCGTCTGGAGATCCTGGCCGATGGCACGGTGTCCATCCTCAGCGGCGGCGCGACCGAGATGCAGCCGGTGGACAAGCTGAAGCTGGTCAAGCCGGACTTCGCCACGCTGACCAAGAACGAGGCCGGCCTGCTGGTGACGCGTGACGGCAGCAGCCCGGACACCGATGCCACGGTGAAGGTGGCGGCGGGCAAGCTCGAATCCAGCAATGTGTCCGCCGTCGAAGAGATGGTGGCCACGATGAATCTGGCGCGGGATTTTGAGCTGCAGATGCGGCTCTACAAGGCCACGGACGGCATGGCCGATACCGGCAACCGCCTGATGCGCGAATGACGACACAGATCAAGCAAAGGAGTGCTTCATGAACCCAGCAATGTGGATCAGCAAGACCGGCGTGCAGGCTCAGGATGCCAAGCTGCAGGCCATTGCCAACAACCTGGCCAACGTCAACACGGTGGGCTTTAAGCGCGACCGGGTGATGTTCGAAGATCTGTTCTATCAGGTGGAGCGTCAGCCCGGCGCGCAGGGGAGCGACGGAACGGCGGCGCCGACCGGCGTGCAGTTGGGCAACGGGACGCGGTTGGTGGGGACGCAGAAGGTGTTCACCAACGGCAGTCTGCAATCGACCGGCCAGAGCCTGGATGTGGCGATTGTGGGCAATGGCTTTTTGCAGGTGGAAGGGCCGGATGGCCGCGCGGCGTATACCCGCGCGGGGCAGTTGCAGATCAATGCGGAAGGTCGGTTGGTGAATGCGCAGGGACTGCGGATCCAGCCGGAGATCACGGTGCCGGCAACGGCGACCGCCATCACGATCGGTGAGAACGGGATGGTGACGGCACGAGTGGCCGGCAGTGCGACCCCGACGGAGCTGGGTCAGCTCCGGTTGACCCATTTCCTGAACCCCGCCGGGCTGATGGCCTTGGGCGACAACCTGTTCCAGGAGTCGGTGGCCAGCGGCACACCGACGGAAGGCGTGCCGGGGGAGAACGGCCTGGGCACGCTGAAGCAGGGGTCGCTGGAAGGGTCCAACGTGCAGGTGGTGGAGGAAATGGTGGACATGATCGCCGCCCAGCGAACCTATGAGATGAACACCAAGGTGCTGTCCGCAGCGGACAACATGCTGCAGGTGTTGGCACAGGCGGCGCGCTGATCATGAAGGCCGCTCGCACACTCCTTCTGGTGCCAGCGATGGTCGCGCTGGTGGCCCTCTCGGCTTGCAGCACCATCGCACCACCCGCGTGGCCAAGCAACGATCCGGGGCAGTTGCCTTTGCCCATCGCCGCCACCCCTCGGCCGGCCGGCGGTGGAGTGTTTGTGGCAGGGCGCAGCGCCAGCCTGATCGCGGATACACGGGCGTTCCGGTCCGGGGATGTGTTGACGGTGGTGCTGGAGGAGGCGACGCAAGCATCCAAGAAGGCCGATACCCAGATGGGCAAGGACAGCAGCCATGGGTTGACCATGGACCTGAATGGGAAGACGCGGTCCTACAGCCTGGGCGCGGATCGGGATTTCACCGGCAGCGCAGCAAGCTCCCAGCAGAACACGCTGCAGGGCGCCATCACGGTGGTGGTGCAGGAGGTGATGGGCAACGGGCTGCTGCGCGTGGCCGGGGAGAAGAGCCTCACGCTGAATCAGGGCGAAGAATTGGTGCGGGTGGCGGGGTATGTGCGGCCGGCGGATGTGGATAGCGACAACCGGGTGTCGTCGCAGCGGGTGGCGAATGCGAGGATTCTGTACAGCGGGCGTGGGGCGTTGGCGGATGCCAATACACCAGGGTGGTTGACGAGGTGGTTTGTGTCGCCTTGGGCGCCGATTTGAGTTGAGTTGCTCTGAGGGGCTTGGGGTGGGGGTGTCGGGTTGGCTTTTGGCTTTTGGGTTTGGGCTTGGGCTTGGGCTTTGGGCGCGGCTGCGGACGCCAACGGGGGCCGGAGCCGAGGTGAGGCCGCGCATGCACAGGCCGGAGCAACGGAAGAGAACTGGGGCCCTGTTTTCTCCATGTCATTCCTGTCTGGCTCCGCCAGCCATTCCCTTCTTTACTTACGAAAACAGGACCCCAGTCCTCTTCCTTTCGTTGCACCGCGTCCCGCCACAGTCCCGATGCGACCGATCAGGATCCGGGGGGCGTGAGCACCGGTACGTGCCGGTGAGTGCAGGCGGATCCCAACGGACGCCGGGGGCTGGGGTGAATCGTGTTGGCGGTGTGTGATGGGTGAGAGGCGTCCTGGGTGAGGGTCAAGGCCGGCATTCAAGAGACGGACTAAACGCTTTTAAGGGGTGGTGATGATGTTGAAGTTGTTGCTTGCATTTGTTCTTGTGACCCTGGGTCTCAGCGCCGAGGCCGCACAGACCGTGCGCCAACTGGTCAACGTGGAAGGAGTGCGGGAGAACCAATTGCTGGGGTATGGGCTGGTGGTCGGCCTCAACGGCAGCGGCGACAGTACCCAGGTGAAGTTCGCCGGGCAGTCCGTGTCCAATTTGGTGAAGCAGTTCGGGGTGAAGCTGCCCGAGCGGACCGAAGCAAAGTCGCGCAATGTGGCCGCCGTGATGGTGAGCGCCATGTTTCCCAGTGGCTATCGGCGCGGCCAAACCATTGATGTGACGGTGTCGTCGTTGGGAGATGCCAAGAGCCTGCGCGGAGGTACGCTCCTGCTCACCGAACTGCATGCCGCCGATGGCGAGGTCTATGCGCTGGCCCAGGGTAATCTGGTGGTGACCGGGCTCAATGCACAAGGGCAGAGCGGCTCCAGCGTGACCGTTAATACACCCACCGCCGGACGGGTGCCGAATGGGGCAAGCATCGAGCGGGAAATCGAGTCGGATTTCGGGTCCCGGCCAGAGGTGGTGCTGAACCTCAAGCGCCCCAGCTTCGAGACCGCCACCAAGATCGTGAATGCAGTCAATGAACGCTTCGGGGTGGACACAGCCACCACACGCGACGGCACCAGCGTGATGGTGCGCGCCCCCGCCGGCAGCACCGAACGGGTGGCCTTCGTGGCACGCCTGGAGGGGCTGAGCGTGGACGCAGCAGCCGCTCTGCCCCGTGTGATCTTTAATTCACGCACCGGAACGGTCGTGATCGCCGACGGCGTGAAGGTGAGGGCCGCAGCGGTGTCGCATGGCTCGCTGAAGGTGGTGATCAGCGAAACGCCGCAGGTGAGCCAGCCCAATCCCTTGAGCCAGGGCAAGACCCAGGTGGTGCCGCAGTCCCAGGTGCGGGTGGACCAGGGGGACGGGCGGATGTTCCGCTGGCCCGCCGGAACCTCGCTGCAGTCCATCGTGGATATGGTGAACAGCATCGGCGCCAACCCGGATGACCTGATGGCCATCCTGCAAGCCCTGGATCAGGCCGGCGCCATCGAAGGCGAGCTTCAGGTGATCTGATGCAGTTGATCTGACACCCGAACGGAGTTTTATCCATGATCGATCTGCCGCAGAACACACCCGTGCCGCTGGACAACAAGCCGGACGCAGAAGCCCGCGTCAAGGCCCAGGCCACCGACGCCGCCGTGAAATTTGAGGCGTTTTTTATCAAGCAGATGATCAGCCAGATGCGCGCCGGCACCCGCGCCCTGGCCGATGAGGACAGCGCCGACAGTAAACGCGTGAACCAGGACATGCTGGACCTGGCCGATGGGCTGGTGGCCGACGCCCTGGCCCAGCAGCGGGCGTTCGGCATCGCCGATCTGATGCTGAAACAGGTGCTGCCGCATTTAAGTGAAAGCCCGGCCGCGTCGCCTTCTTCCAAGGAACGGTGAAGCCGGTCCGGCGCCCCTCGCGCTGGCCTGCGTCATTCCCCCACCCCCAGACTTCGCCCCCGCCATGAGCATCATCCTGAATGGCCTTACCGGCGCACTGGCCGCGCAAGCCGCCTTGAATGCCACCAGCCAGAACGTCGCCAATGCAATGACGCCCGGCTATACCCGCCAGGGCGTGCTGCTGGGGTCGCTGCAGACGCCACAAGGCGGCTCCGGTGTGCAGGTGTCCTCACTGCTGCGGTTTTCCGACGGCTACAAGAATCTGCAGTTGTGGCAGGCCACCAGCAGTCTGGGGCAGTACAAGGCCGGTCAGGCCTATCTGACGCAGTTGGAACAGGTGATGTCGGACGACACTGCCAATATCAATGAGGGCATTGACCAGTTTTTTGCCGCGCTGAACGCCGCCAGCGTGCAGCCGGAGTCGGGGCCGCTGCGGGAGGCGGTGATCACGGCCGCTGATGGGCTGGTCAAGCGGTTTGACAGCCTGCAGCAGTTGCTGGCGAACCAGCAGACCACCATCGAATCCCAGCGCCAGGGCGTGGTCAGCCAGGTCAATACGCTGACGCAGGACATCGCCTTGCTGAACAAGCAGATTGCCGCAGGCCGCAGCGCCGGGTTGAACGACGCCGGCCTGCAGGACGCGCGTGATGAAAAAATCAAGGCCTTGTCCGATCTGGTCAGCGTGCAGGTGGTGGATACGCCGGACGGCGCCAAGAGCGTGTCCTTGAAGGGCGGGCAGCCGCTGGTGGTCGGGGCCGATGCCGCCACCTTGGCCACCGATGGGCCGGGGCAACTGAAGATTCAGTTCGCCAGCACCCAATTCACGTTTTCGGATGTGGGCCTGGGTGGGCAGTTGGGCGGTCTGGCGGACCTCCAGCAGCAGGTGCTCAAGCCAATGGCCACCACCATCAGCGAGCTGGCCCTGGGCTTGGGTAATGCGTTCAACACCCAATTGGCCGCCGGCTTTGCGCCGCCCGCCGCCACGCCAGGACAACCGCTGTTCGACACCAGCTCCGGCCGGCTCAAGCTGACCGGTCTCGCCGCTGCCGATCTGGCGTTCTCCAGCAGTGCCACGGTCAGCGGGGACAGCGGCAACCTGACCGCGCTGGTGGGCCTGAAGCATCAGACCCTGACCCTGACCACCTTCGACCCCAAGGGCAACGCCTCCGGCACCAGCGCCGTGGTGCTGGGCGACGTGTTCACCCAGCTGGTGGGCAAGCTGGGGGTGGCCAGCAGCCTGAATCAGGCCTCCCAAACTACCGCGACCACCGTCCGTGATCAGGCCGAAGAAAACTGGAAGTCCAGCAGCGGCGTCAATACCGACGAGGAAGCAATCAGCCTGATGCAGTACCAGCAGATGTATCAGGCCAACATGAAGGTGGTGGCCGTGGCCAACCAGTTGTTTGACAGCACCCTGGCCATGCTGGGTTGATCAGGAGCCGATCATGCGCATCGCCAGCAATCAGTACCACACCACCATGAACAGCGCCCTGCAGGCCGCCAATGAAGGCTTGACGCATGTCATGCAGCAGATGGCGTCGGGAAAGCGGGTGCTGAAACCGTCCGACGACAGCATTGCCACGCTGCGCCTGTCCCGCCTGTCGCGGGAGGAGGCATCGCTGACGCAGTACCGGGACAACATCGGCGCGCTGCAGAGCCGGTTGAAGACCAGCGAAGTGACCCTGGACAGCATCAAGGACGACCTGCAAGCCACCCGCGACCTGCTGGTGTGGGCCGCCGACGCCGGCAACACCGGCGACGACCTGAATGCCATGTCCGGCTCGATCAAGACCCTGCACGACAGCCTGCTCTACCTCGCCAACAGCAAGAACGCGGAAGGGCGCTACCTGTTTTCCGGTACGGCCAGTGATCAACCCACCGTGGATGCGGCTTATGCGTTTCAGGGAAACACCCAGACGCAGCAGGTCGCCGTGGCCGACAACATGACCGTCTCCGCCAACGTGACGCTGGAGGCCATGGGCGGCTTTTTGCAGCAGCTCAATGCGCTGACCGTCCAGTTGGCCGCCCCCGGGGTGACGGCGGAAGGCGCCCATGCCAACGTTGCCGCGATGATCACGGCGCTGGACCAGACGCTGAATTCGGTGTCCAGCAAGATTGGCCAGTTGGGGGGGCGTCAGAACATTCTGGAGACGCTGGACAGCAACCACGCGTCGGTCAGCCTGTCCAACCAGCAGGCTGCGCTGGACATCGGCCAGATCGACTACGGCGAAGCGGCCACGCGACTGAACAGCTACACCCTGGCGCTGCAGGCGACACAAAAGGCGTATGCCAAAGTGAGCGCGCTGAGCCTGTTCGACGCCATTTCCTGAGCCTTCTTGCTCAGCCCTGTCGTTCAGCCTAGTCGCTCCGCCCCGTCGCTCCGCCCCCACCTTCCGCGCCCTACCTGAGAGCCACCCATGCAGTCCCTGCTCGCACCGGCCACTCCTTCCCCTGCCTCGCGCGCTGCGCTGGGCAGTGGCAGCGCCCTCGCGCCGAGCGCGGCTGCCGGGCAGGGCGGAGCGTTCAGCCTCTCGGCGCTGGGGGCAGCCTTGGCCGATACCAGCACCGCCTCCCAGGGGCTGGCGCTGGTCACGGCCGAAGGAGAGGCCGCCCCCACGCTCCGCGCGGACGCGGACCTGCCGCAGGCTCGCCAGCCAGGCCAGCAACAGCGGCTGGGACGCCTGCAGCAAGGGCTGGACTACCTGGACCGGTTGGCATCCAGCGTCCAGCAGCTCAAAAGTGGGATCAGCGACACCCTGGCTCGGCGCGCCGCACCGTCGGAGACCCTGAACCAGCAGGTGGACCAGTTGCGCCAACTGTGGGAGCAGCGTCCGCAGGAGGCCGGTGGGCGCGTGGATGCCCAGTTGCAGGCGGCTGACAGCCCCGACGCCAGCGCCCGCCAGCGCTTCAAGCTGCGAGGGCTGGATCTGGCCGTGTTGCAGCACGGCGGCCGGGAAACGCTGCGGCTGCAATTGCCCGGCCAAGCCGTGCCGCAAGGAGCGGGCACCAGCGCCAAGCCGGTGCAGTTGTCGGTCACCCTGCAGGGCGAGGGCACACAAGAGCAGTTGCAAGGACTGGCCAAGGCCCTGGCCCCAGCGGGATTGCAACTGCAAGTGCAGGGACAGGACATCATCTTCCAGGTGTCCGAAGCCCAGTGGCCGGCCCTGCGGGACGGCATGACGGTGCGTGGCGAGGGCAAGCGTTTTCCCAGCGGTCAACCGGTTCGGGCGATGCTGGAACCAGCGCCGGAAGCCCTTCAGCCTCAGCGCTGGAACCTGCAGGACACCAGCGGCCAGCGAGAGGCGCTGGGGCAGTTGCTGCAGGTCCAACCCCGGCTGGCGCAGGCCCGCCTGGTGTTGGGCCAGCAATTGCAGCAGGTCAGCCGCCCCGGGCTGACCGCCTCCAGCGAGGCCGATGGCCTCGCCAGCGACATCACCGACGCCATGCAGTCCCTGGACTTTCAGTCCCTGGGGGCGCTGCTGCCCGCCGTGCAAGGGCTGCATCGGCAGCGGGTGCAGCAACTGCTGGCACCACGCTGATCACAACTCCTCGACCAGATCGTTGTACTGGTAGGCCGCACACAGGGTGTGCCTCACCAGTTGGCTCTTGGAAAACTGCAGGATGAGCTTGGTCAGGAGGGACGATTCATGGCAACTGCCCTGTTCCACGGACCCCACGGATTGATCCGAGCCTTTGAGCTTGGCCAGCAGGTCCGAGGTGTTCTGTGAGGGTACCAGGGGGTCCGAGCTGAAGTGATACAGCACCACCTTGGCTTCCGGAATGACATAACGCTGGCTGTTGCCCACCGCACTGCCGGAACGCCACAACACTCGCAGGTGGTTGTAGCGACCCGCCTTGAAGTCCTCCAGAAAGCTCGCCTGGATCCCCCCGCTGGCATCAAAGACCTTTTGCGGGTCGTAGTCCAGCTGCTGGTAGGACTTTAATGCGTCCAGAGAAGACTTCAGGCGCGACGGCACCAGGTTCAGATTTTCATGCTTGGAATAGGCGTCCCTCGGTTGGCCGGCCAGGGCCAACAAGTTGCTGGTATAGGTGCGGTCCAGATCAAAAGGGCCCGCCAAGGTGCTCACCAGCTTCACCGGACCCATGGGCGCCAGATAGGGCAGGGCCGCGAAGACCGAGTAGCCGCCTTGGGAACTTCCCACAATTCGAAGATCCTGGCTGTCGGTGGCACCATATTGCTGGCGCAGGTGGGCCCGAACGGCGCGCAGCATGTCCCGGGTCTGGACGCCAGTATCCCGGGCCACGAGATAGGCCTGCTCCAGCGAGGCGGTGTCGCCCACGCCGATCAGGTCCGGTGCGATGAAGATGTGGCCCCGGCCCGCAGCCATCAGACCCGGCAGCAGCTCAGCATGGTTGCCGGACGAGGGCCCAGGGGTTTCGCTGTCCTGGGCGCCACGCTGGCCGATGAGCATCGGTGTGCGGGAATAGTCCAGCGGGGAACCGTCCGGATGGACCGGCAGCACCATCAGACCGCTCAGCGTCACCGACCGGCCGTCCGGCAGCGAGCTGGTGTAGGTGATCTTCTGGATGCGCGCAGCGAACTGGGCATTGGGATGGGAGAAGTTGGGCAGTTCGCTGGACAGCGTCGCTTCAATGGCCTTGGCCACGAGTTCACTGCCGTTGGCCAGCTCCAGCGCCAACGCCGAAATCAGGTCGTTGATCTGCGCAGGTTGGAAGGTGGTCAAAGCAGGTAGACCCTTCATGGCGGCCGGAAGATCGGTCACCAAGACGGGTAGGCCCGCTCGACCATTTCCGGTCGTGAAGTTGAACAGACGTTCGTTCCCCCGGTAGACGCTGTACGTCGAGGCGGCGGACAGGTCGGCCTGCGGTTGCAGGGAGAGGGTGCTCACCGCGCCCCCATCGGGATGCGGTGCATCGTTGCTGATCAGCACGGTGGTGGGCACGGTGTTGCCCTCGGCATCGGCCAGGCGGAGATCCGCGCAGGCGCCGGCACTGGGACCGGTGGAAATGACGGTCGGTTCGACGTTCACCAGCACATCCGTGGCGCCGGACGCCGGGGTGGCGACCGCCACGGCACAGGGCCGATCGGCTGGCGTGATGACATCCACAGTGGTGGGCGGGCCGATGGTGCCTCCGCCCCCGCACGCGGCCAGTACCGCGGCTGCCGTAGCCATCAATGAGGTGTTGATGAGAGTGGACACCGCCGAGGGGCGGGCAGGGGGAAGGCGGTTTTGCGCCGCAGTAGGTGAAAGCACAGCAGTCCTTGAAAGAATGTGGTGCTGCATCGTCTCGGCGAAGTGCAGGCGCACTCAATGACACATCCGTTTGCACCTGACGCCTGCCATGTGTGTATCGCGGTGAGGGCTGACCCTTTTAAGTGGGTCGCTGGGGGGGCGAGGACCTCCCCTAAACAAACGATCCCCAGCGCGGGCGGGCCGCCCGCCTTGGGTAGACTGCGGCCCGATGAATGCGCAGGCTCACTCCCCATTTGCAAGCCCTGGCCCCAGCTCGAGTTCGGAGCGGGCTTCAGTGTCGGCCACGCCCCGCTATGGCCGTCTGGACGCCCTCCGCGGCGTGGCCATGGTGTGGATGACGATCTTCCACTTCTGCTTCGATCTGGCCTTTTTCCGTCTGATCCATCAGGACTTCTATCGGGATCCCTTCTGGACCTGGCAACGCACGGCCATCGTCAGCCTGTTCCTGCTGTGTGCGGGCATGGGGCAGGCCGTGGCGCTGGCTCAGCACCAGAGTGCGGAACGCTTCTGGCGCCGTTGGGGCCAGATCATGGCGTGTGCGCTGCTGGTGTCGCTGGGCTCGTGGTGGATGTTTCCGCGGTCCTTCATCAGTTTTGGGGTGCTGCACGGCATGGCCCTGATGCTGATCCTGGTGCGCTTTGGTTTCGCGCGGCTGTCG
This sequence comes from Roseateles sp. SL47, assembly GCF_026625885.1. Lineage (NCBI taxonomy): Bacteria > Pseudomonadati > Pseudomonadota > Betaproteobacteria > Burkholderiales > Sphaerotilaceae > Roseateles > Roseateles sp. SL47. Next base: position 2,980,615 of record NZ_CP113068.1, read on the forward strand.
GGACGCTGGCTGGTGTTGTTAGGGCTGGTGGCGGTGCTGCTGCCGTTGTGGATCGCCCATCCCTTCTTCGACACCCGCACCACCAATTGGGTGGGGCTGGTCACCCACAAGCCGCTGACCGAAGACTACGTGCCGGTGCTGCCCTGGCTGGGGCCGATGCTGTGGGGGTGCGCGCTGATGCGGGTGCGCAGGGTGCAGGACCTGCTGCAACGACCGCTCCCCCGGGTGCTCCAGCCGCTGGGCGTGCTGGGGCAGTGGTCCTTGTCCTACTACATGCTGCACCAGCCGGTGCTGATTGGTGCGCTGATGGGCGCCCAGGCGCTCGGCTGGTTCTGAGCGCCGGAGCGGCGACAATCGGGCCCATGAGCGCATCCAGAACATCCAAGGCCGGTGGCGACGACGCCGCTGTGGCCGGCGGCAAGACCCAGATCCTGTTCGGCTTCCATGCCATCACCGTCCGTCTGAAGACGGCACCGGCGTCGGTGCAGGAGATCCTTTTTGACGCCACCCGCAAAGACCAGCGCATGCGCGGCTTTCTCGAGAAGGCTGCGGCGGCGGGGGCGCGGCTGGTGGACAGTGACGACGAACGTCTGCTGAAGCTGTGTGGCACCCATCGCCATCAGGGCGTGGTGGCCCGGGTGAAGCCGGTGGCCCAGCATCATTCGCTGGACGACGTGCTGGACGAGGTTGAAGGGCCGCCGCTGCTGCTGGTGCTGGACGGCGTCACCGATCCGCACAATCTGGGGGCCTGCCTGCGGGTGGCCGACGGCGCGGGTGCCCATGCGGTGGTGGCGCCGAAGGACCATGCGGTCGGCCTGAATGCCACCGTGGCCAAGGTGGCCAGCGGCGCCGCCGAAACCGTCCCCTACCTGATGGTGACCAACCTGGCCCGCGCCCTGAACGAACTCAAGGAACGTGACATCTGGGTGGTAGGCACTTCGGATCAGGCTGAAAAGACGCTGTATGACCTGGACCTGACGGGCCCGGTGGCGCTGGTGCTTGGGGCGGAAGGCCCCGGCATGCGGCTGTTGACGGCCAAGACCTGCGACGAGCTGGTGCGCATCCCGATGCAGGGCGCCGTGGAAAGCCTGAATGTCTCGGTGGCCGCAGGCGTCTGCCTGTACGAAGCGCTGCGCCAGCGCAAGCCCTGAGCCCCAACGCCGAGCCCCAGCCCCCGCAGCGTGCCCGGATGGGCACGATCTTTGCGGGGGGATAATCTGTCCATTTCGTCCCCATAGTGATCCGTCATGTCCGTCATTGAAGTCAAACATCCCCTGGTCAAGCACAAGATCGGCTTGATGCGGGAAGCTGACATGTCCACCAAGAAGTTCCGGGAACTGACCGGCGAGGTGGCCCGCCTGCTGGCCTATGAGGCCACGGCCGACTTCCCGCTGGAGAAGACAAGCATTGACGGCTGGTGCGGCCCGGTGGAGGTGGACCAGATCGCGGGGCGCAAGGTCACGGTGGTGCCCATCCTGCGCGCAGGCCTGGGCATGCTGGATGGTGTGCTGGACATGATGCCCAACGCCAAGGTCAGCGTGGTGGGCCTGGCGCGGGACCATGAAACCCTGCAGCCGGTGAACTACTTCGAGAAGTTTGTGGGCAAGCTGGAATCGCGCACCGCGCTGATCGTGGACCCGATGCTGGCGACCGCCGGCTCGATGATCGCCACGGTGGACCTGCTCAAAAAGCGCGGCTGCCAGGACATCCGCGCCCTGGTGCTGGTGGCGGCACCGGAGGGCGTGGCGGCGCTGGAAAAGGCGCATCCGGACGTGCGCTGCTGGACGGCCGCCATCGATTCCCACTTGAACGAACAGGGCTACATCATCCCGGGCCTGGGTGATGCGGGTGACAAGATCTTCGGCACCAAGGAATGAGTTGACGATGCGCTGGGTGGCTTGGCATGGCCGGGCTAAATCCGATAGGGGCCGATAAAGCCCAGCAAAGCCGGATAAAGCCGGATAAAGCCGGATAAAGCCCGGTAAAAAAGAACAAGACCCCGCAAAAAAGCCTGCCTTTGCAGGCTTTTTGCTTTTGGGGCTTCCCCGCCCGTCTGCACGCGAGTAGGCTTCGGGCGCATGTCATCGATTCGCCACAATCTTCCTGTAATGCAGGCTGAGGCCGATGTGATGCTGCTGGCCTGGTGGCGCGCGCTGCGCGTTCTGGCGGTGCTCAACATCGGCTTATGGCTGTTGGTGCTCAAGCTCGGGCCGGCCCGCGGGTTTGACGCGAGCCTGCATCTGGGCCTGTCCGGCGTCTATGTCCTGGTCTGCGCCTACCGGTCTGTGTTTCCCCGGGTGGATCTGGAGCGGCTGGTGGTGGTGGACACGCGCTTGTCCAGCATCTTCCTGGGCCGCAGTGCCGCCACGGTGGCGGAGATCTGCTTTGCCCTGCAACTGGGGTTGATCGTCCATCAACTGGCTGGCCACGCTGGCATGCCAGCGGTGCAAAAGGCCGCGTGGTCCATTCCGATCTTCATGGTGGTGGCCCAGGCTTTTTGCTGGCACAGCGTGCTCACGCTGAATCACATCACGCAGGCGGTGGAGTCCTCGCTGTGGGCGGCGGGCTTTTCCTGGATGGCCTTGCTGCTGGGGGTCATTGCGCTGGGCAGCAGTGGCTGGGTGCAAGCCTTGTCCCTGTTTGGCATGGTGGCCGCAGGAGGCTTCGTGACCTATGTGCTGAGGGTGGACGTGCCGATGTATTGGCGCCGCTACCGCCAGGGGCGGGCGCAGGGGCTGGTCTATATGCGGCTCCATCAGGGGGCTCGTGACGCCTGGGAGCGGCGCGTGCATAGCGGCCGCTGGGAGGCCTGGAAGGCCGACGCCTTGTGGCTGACCCCTTACTTCAGCGTCGGTGTCTGGATCAGCATTGCGATGGCGTGTGTGCCTGGGCTGCCGGAGACATTGCAGCGCTGAGCGGTTGGCCCAAACCTGCACTACCGGAACAACCGTTCTTCATCGGGGTGAAGCTGCCTCGGCGGTGTCTTGTGCCCAGGGCGGGTTGGGGATATGGTCGCGCCTTCGCTCGAACGCTGCCTGACAAGCCCGCAGCTCCGTTTGCTCTCTGGCCCGGAGAACCTCCAACCCACATGTACATCCCCGCCCCTTACGCCGAGTCCCGCACTGAAGAACTGCACCGCATGATCCGCGAGCATTCGCTCGGCATGCTGGTGACCCATGGCCCTGCGGGTCTCGACGCCAATCACATCCCCTTCCTGCTGGACACCAGCGCTGAAACAGGTCCGCGGCTGCTGGCCCACGTGGCGCGCGCCAACCCGGTGTGGCAGATGGGTGCCGCTGGCTCGGGCGGCACCGACGGTACCGAGGTGATGGTGGTGTTTCGCGGCCCCAGTGCCTACATCTCGCCCAACTGGTACCCGGGCAAACACGAGACGCATCGGCGGGTGCCCACCTGGAACTACGAGGTGGTGCATGCCCACGGCCGGATGCGGATGCGCGACGACGAAAAATTCGTCCGGGGCGTCATTGCCCGGTTGACCCGCCAGCATGAAGCCTCCCAACCCGAGCCCTGGAAGATGGGCGACGCGCCGCCGGATTACATCGCAGAGTTGATGGCCCACATCGTGGGCATCGAGATCCAGGTGGAACGCCTGGAAGGCAAGCGCAAGCTCAACCAGCACCATTCTGCTGAGGACCGCCAAGGCGCGATCGAGGGGCTGGAGGCTTCCGGCTCCGCCGCGCTCGCCCAGGCCATGAAGGCTGCCGCCGGCTCATGAAAAAACACCCCGGAGACTGCCGTCCCCGGGGTGCTCATGACAATCCGTTCAGTTCAGCTTGAAGCTCGACACCGCTTCCACCAGCTGCGCGGACTGATCCCGCAGGCTTTCCGCCGCAGCGGCGGATTGTTCCACCAGCGCGGCATTCTGCTGCGTCATCTGATCCAGTTGCGTCACGGCCTGGCCAATCTCGCCCAGGGTCAGCGCCTGCGAAGCGCTGGACGAGGAGATCTCGCCAATGATGCGGGTGACGCGTTGCACGCTGGCCACCACATCCCGCATGGTGTTGCCAGTTTCGCCGACCAGACGGCTGCCACCATCCACACGTTCCACCGAGGCAGAGATCAGCGACTTGATCTCCTTCGCCGCTTCCGCGCTGCGCTGTGCCAGCGAGCGCACTTCACCGGCCACCACGGCAAAACCACGGCCCTGTTCGCCGGCACGGGCGGCTTCCACCGCCGCATTCAGCGCCAGGATGTTGGTCTGGAAGGCAATGCCGTCAATCACGCCGATGATGTCGGCAATCTTGTTGGACGACTGCTGGATGTCGTTCATCGTGCTGATGACCTGATCCACCATCGCGCCGCCACGGCCAGCCACATCCGAGGCCGTCTTGGCCAGGCTGTCCGCTTCACGGGCGGCTTCGGCATTCAGCTTCACGCCTTCGCTCAATTGGGCCATGGCTGCACCGGTCTCCTCCAGGCTGCTGGCGGCCTGCTCCGTCCGATTGGACAGGTCGGCATTGCCGGAGGCGATTTCGCTGGAGGCGTGGCGCACCTGGTCGGCGGCGGAACGCACCCCGGCAATGGTGGCGGCCAACCGTTCCTGCATGTCCTGCAGCGAGCGATTCAGCTGAGCCACCTCGTCGGAGCCCTCCGCACGGTGGGTCTTGCGCAGGTCCCCTTCGGCAATCGCCTGGCTGAGGGCTTGTGCCTGGTTGAGCGGCTCGGTCACCGAGCGGGTAATGACCAGCGCCACGATCACACCCAGCACACTGGCCACCGACATCAGCACAATCACCAGCAACTTGGTCGATTGCGCCTCTTCCTGAGCCTCCACCCGTGCGGCGTGTAGCAGCTTGCGGGTGTGCTCGGCAAAGACGTCAATGCTCTCCAGGTAGGCATTCATGGCCGGGATGAGCTTTGTCGCTGCGCCGGCCTTGATGTCATTGCCGGCGGCCTTCTCCTTGACCAGCACGTCGCGTGCGTCCTGATAGGCCTTACGGGCTTCACCAATCTTGTCGATCAGCCGGGCGGCTTCCGGTTCCTTGATGCTTTCATCCAGCTCCTTCTGCACCTGGTCGATGCGAGCCGACAGCTCTTTGGAACGCGCGGTGAAAGCCTTCACGAAAGTCTCATCGTCCATCACCATCTGCACGATGCGGCGCTGGATATTGCCTTCGGTCATGCCCGCCCACTGGCGCGAAAGCTCCAGCGTGCGCATGTCCACTTCCACCAGACGCTCAATGCGCTGGTGCAGCATGGACACCCGCAACACCCCCACCGTGGAGGCCACCGCCATCAGGACGATCACCAGTGCAAAACCCGTCAGCACACGGCTGCGGAGACGCCATTCATTGAGCTTCAACATGCTGTTCCTTCTTGTATGGACTCACTCGGTCCAAAGTCTCCCCCGCAATGCTGAGGCTTTCCGGCCTTCGGTGATAGATGTCAGCCCGGACGCTTTGTGAATTGCGACGCGCTAGAGCCCGGCTGCCGCCGGAGGGTCATTGAAGGTGTTTCTTTTTCACGTCGATATCCGAACAATGTCGGCAGCATCAGTCGGAGGCGCCATCGCCCGGCGGGGGCGCCATCAGCGAGGGCGGGGGAGGGGCCTTGCCCATGTGCGTGGCGGTGGGGGCTGCCAAGGTGATATCTGACTGCGCCACGGCCACGCAGGGGAGGATCCATCCTTCCTGCTTTTCTTCGCGCGAGAGGCCGGGCCATTCGATGCGGTAGCTGATCTCGCCGCTTTGGAGATGGGCGATGCAGGCGCGGCAGGTGCCGTTGCGGCAGGAATGGGGCAGGCGCACGCCGGCCGCCAGGCCGGCCAGGAGCAGCGGCTGGCCAGGTGTGGCGTCGAAGGTCCAGCCCTGTGGGGCTACCGTCACACGGAATCTTGGTTCTTCCATGTCGATATCATGCCCGCATGAGCATGAAGTATTTGCAGGGCTATCCGCCGGCCCTGGTGGCGCAGGCCCGGGCCCTGCTGGACAACGGGGAACTCGCGCCCTTGCTGGCCCGCAAGTATCCGGAGCCGCATGAGGTGCGCAGTGACAAGGCGCTGTTCGATTACACCCAGGCGCTCAAGCAGCGGTATCTGCGCAATGCGGACCCGCTGTCACGCGTCTGTTATGACGCCAAGCTCAAGGTGGTGCAGCATGCGCTGGGCACCCACACCCGGGCCACTACGGTGCAGGGCCATCGCCTCAAGGCCCGCCGGGAGATCCGCGTGGCGACCTTGTTCAAGGAAGCGCCGGCCGCGTTTCTGCAGATGATCGTGGTGCATGAATTGGCCCATCTGAAGCATCCGGACCATGACAAGGCGTTTTACCAGCTGTGCCATCACATGGCGCCGGACTATGCCCAGCTGGAATTCGACCTGCGCCTGTGGCTGAGCTGCGCCGACCAGGCCGCAACTCAGCCCCCCGCACCGGCGACGTCCGCTGAGCGCAATCAGGTCGAATGACTCCCACGGCCCGATGGCCGCGCAATTGGCCATCAGGGCAGACGCGCCTGCATTCGCCGCCGTGACATAGAAGCGATTGGCAAGCGCCCGCAGTACCACCCACCTGGTAGCGGGCCGGATTCGGTCCGCCCGGCGGGGTTAGGCCGGCGGCGGCGCTGCCCAGGAAGGTGCTGCGAGAGAGAGTCACGGTGGCATTCCAGCAAATGAATAGCGACCGTGGGTTCAAGGCCAGGCGCGTTGCACCCAGTCGTTCAGGGTGGTCAGGCGGGCGGCCTCCACACCCAGCCGTCCGCCCTTCCAGACGGCGTACTGCAGCTTCTGCTCGGCGGTGACGCGGTAGTCCTGCGACTCCATCGCATACAGGCCGCCGGACCACTGCACCAGCGCGCGTTTGCTGCGGTCCAGGCAGAACGCAAAGCCCGCCGTTGGCTCCGGCTCGCCCAGTTCGGTGTTGTTGGGGTCGCAGCGCCGCCAGGCGGCCGGGTCGGTGGTGGTGTAGAGCTGGTTGAACTGTCGGAAGGCCCCGTTCAGCACTTTGAGGTACAGCCCCGCCTGAAGTTGATCCAGCTTCACAAACGGCGTACCGCCGTTGCCCTGGGTGGTGCTGTATTCCATGAAGTTGGTCGGCGCCAGATGCTTGAGCACCTGGGCCCGGCTGAAGCGGCCCCGGTTGTCGGGCAGCGGGCGGGTGTCGGTGGCCACATAGAGCGGGATTCGGTTGTTCACGTATTGCGCCGACTTGATCCGGGCTTGCAGCAGGCGGATGTCGCTGAGCAGCGCGGCGTTGGCCTGGGCCGGTGTGGCAGTGCCCAGCAGCTCCGAGAGGTATTGGTCGAAGCCGGTGAGATAGGGCCAGTCCACCGAGTAGTTCACCCAATCGCCCTGCGCACCGGGATTGAGGGTGACCTGGGCTTGATACCAGGCATTGGTCCGGTAGTAGGAGCCCGCCTTGTTGCCGGTCTCCCAGGCCAGAATCCATTCACGGGTGGTCTTGCCGCTGCTGTCGAAGTCGGTCTGGTAGACCATGTGTGGCGCCAGATAAAAGGCGCTCACCGTGTTGAAGGGCCATCCGCGTGCTTCCCCGCGGCCGGTCCAGGTCTTGGTGGCGGCGTCGTAGTCGCCGATGAACCAGCGCTGGTCCCCTTCCAGTCCGTAACGTTGCGCCCATTCCCACTGCTGCACCAGATTCCACTGGAACATGCTGGCCACCACCCGTTCAATGAAGGCATTGGTGGTGAATGCGGCGGGCTCATCGGCCATTCGAGCCGGTGAGGCCATGCGCTGCAGATTGGCCGCGCCGACCTGGGCACCGTATTGACCGGAAGCTGCAATGTGGTTGCCGCGCCCGCCGCCCAGGAACGCATACACCTCGAAGCCATACGGCTGGATCAGGCTCTGGATGTCATTGCGTTGGGACGGGCTGAGATGGCTCCAGTCGCCAAAGGTGGATGAGCGATTCGCCTCGAACCATGCCGCGATGCGCTTGGAGGTGGCGTAGGGGTCCAACCGTCCGTTGCCTGCAAAGGTGGCGCCGCTGGTGAAGGAGCCGGTGCTGTTGGCACCAACCGGCCAGATGTCCATCGGATGCATGGCTGGCAAATAGGAGTTCCAGTCCGGGAACTGGATGGGCATCGCCACCTCGCGCGCATTGAGTGTGGCAGTGGCATCCATCACCTTGTCCACATCAGCCTGGGTCAGGGCCAGGGCCGACGTGTCCTGTGGTTTGCCAAACAGCGCTTTGATGGCTTGGGTTGGTGAGTCCACCACGGCATCGAGACCCGCGCCAGCCGACCATTCGGTCACCGGGCGGCTGTCCAGACCCGGCCCGGGCTGATAGGGCGGATTCCAGGGGGCGGCCTGGGCCACGTGGGGCAGGTTCTGCAGCGCGTAACGCAGATAGGCGGAGATCTGCCTGCCTTCGGTTTCAGTCAGGCCGTGGAAGCGCGAACGCTGGATGATGGCATTGTTGGAGTAGTTGAAATATTGAAGGTCCCGGCCGTCGGAGGCATGGCAGGAGGCACAGGCGGCGTGGATGGGGCGGTTGGCCAGGGTGGACTTCAGCAGACGGTCTTGCGCTTTCCACAGCGTCTCGCCGGCCGTCACATCGGCGCTCCAGGTGCGCCCAGCCAGTTTCTCGGCTTGGATATCGGCCCGTTCCACCGCATTGGTCGCAAGGCTGCTGCCCTGGGCATTGCGGATTTGCAGGTCAATGATGCGGTAGCCGTTGGATTCGCCGTCACTGCCGTTGAAACGGAACTGCACCAGGTTCACCCCCGTCACCAGGCGGGCCTTGGTGGCCGCGTCCAAGGTGAGCTTCATCCGGGCGGTGTACACCCCCCCACGCTGCAGGCCCCCCTGCACGCGCTCGGGGTCGGCCAGGGTCATGGTGCTGTCGGTGATGTCCACCCAGGGGATGCTGGCGGCATCAGCCACGGCGGTGCCGCCCAGGATGCGCAGGCTGCCTTTGATGCGGGCCGGCGCTTCGGTGGTGGCCTCAAACTCGGGCGGGCCGAAGAAGCCGCAGCGATGGCAGCGCATCCACAACTCCGTGGCAGCGCTCACGCCATTGGCGTCGAGGGTGAGATTGGCCGTGGCTGTCACCGGTGCGCTGGGCAGTCCGGCGCCCAGCAACTCCAGCGGAAGCGTCAGCGCGGTGGTGGGCGTGGGGGAGGTGCCGGAGCCGGGCGGCGTGGTGCCGCCGCCGGAGCCACCACCACCCGAACCACCACCGCTGCCATCACCGCCGCTGTCGCCGGTGGTGGGGGCGGTGACCGGTGTCCACACGCCGTTGTCGGTGGTGACCAGCCGCCAGAGTTGATTGGCTTTTCCAGCACCGCAGTCCCATTGCTGAATGGGCGCACCGGCATCGGTGCGTTCTGCTGTCACGTCCAGGCACTGATGGCTGTGCAGCGCCTTCAGCTGGACAGCCATGCCATCGGCCGTCGGCAGGAAATGCTGATTGCCGCCTTCGGTGTCCGGCCATTGCTGGACAGCAGTGCCGGCAGCCGTGGCCGCGCCGGCCACATCCAACAGCTTGCCACTGGCGACATTGCGCAGGCGGTAACCCCCATCCGCTGCCAGGGTCAGCTCAAAGCGTTGCCGGTCCGCGCCGGTGCAGGCGGCCTGAATCACGCGGTCGGCGTCGGCCTGGCCGGTGTTGGCCAGGTCCAGGCAGAGATTGGAAAGTGTGGACTGGACGCTGAAGCGCCCATAAGGCAGCAGGCCGCGCACCGTGGCGGACGTGGACTGCGGATAGAGCACGAATTGCTGGGTGGCCCCTGCATTGCAGGTCATCTGCTTGAGCGCGCTGCCCTGTACGGTCACGCATTTGGCGCTGCCGGTGTTCATCAGGCTGAACAGATGGCCCTGGACTGGGCTCAGCGTGAAGCGCTGCGCCGTGGTGTCGTTGGCGGCCCAGAGCTGAAGGGCGGCGCCATCGGCGGTGGACATGGCCTCAAGGTCAAAGGACAGGCCGGTGCTGACCTGCGTCAGGCGGGTGGAACCATCGGCCTGCAGGCTGAGGTCAAACGCCTGGCTGGTGCCTGCGGTGCAAGCGCTCATGGTGAGCGTGCCGGCGCTATTTTCTGCGCCATTCCCAGCGGCGGCGCCAGTGATGCATTGACCGGTGGAGGCCAGCGCCATCACATAGCGTCCAGCGGGGACAGCCGGGGTGTCCGCAGCGGTGCCTGCGGCTGCCAGGGCCTGTTGGTGGGTGGACTGAGAGGCCGCCGCCTCGACCGTGGTGGACGACTTGCCGCCGCCGCAAGCGGCCAGCAGGCTCAGCAGCATCACACCAAGCGTGCCGCGCAGCCCCAAGCTTGCGGGCATTGGCAGCCATCGCGGGTGAATGCGGCCCGCGACGCGCTGCGCCGGGAGAGTGAAGCATCGCGCCATGTCGACTCCTGATTCGGGGCGGCTGGCCGGTATGCAGGCCGTCCCCGGGGTTCGTGATTGGCGCGGATTAGAAGAGCGGGCAATGACAGGGACAAGCATTGCCGCCCCTCTGAAATCATGAGTTACGGCTGTCGCAGTTTGCGGCCAACACTTTGGCCAAAACCTACTCGGAAGGGGAATGTTGGCTGGACCGGGAGGGGAGTAGTGCTCTAGCGAAACATCACGGAAGAGGGGTCAGAGAGTGACCAATCCGTTGATTGCCCTTCAAACTACTCGAGCGTGTCCTCTGGCCCCACCTGAGACGGCGCAGTCCAAGTGGCGTCGCGCATCGACTTCTGGACGAGTTGGTCCACCTTCAGCAGTTGGGCAAAGATGGCCATGCGGACAGGGATGCCGTTGTCGGTCTGACGAAAGATGGCCAAACGCGGGTCCCGGTCGAGGTCCGTGGATAAATCGATGGCGCCTGGTGTGCTGTCGCGAGGCAGTGGATGCATCAGGACCACATCAGGCGCGCAATTCGCTTCCACAAACGATCTGTCGATACGAAAGCGGTTGTCCAGACTCTCGATTGATTCGCCCGTGAAACGCTCCTTCTGAATGCGTGTCGCGTACAGCATGTCGACATTGGCGAGGCCGGGGCCGGGGACGCTGCGCACTTCCACCGCATTGCCGTTTCGTGCGGCCTGCTCCACGATGGCTGAGGGCATGTCGAGGCCGGGCGGTGCAATGAGCGTGAACCGTACGCCCTTGTACAGCCCCAGTAGTTTCATGAGCGAATGCACCGTGCGGCCGTATTTGAGATCGCCCATCAAAGCGATGTGGGCACCATCCAGTTGCTTGCCCACGCGCGAGAACTCGCGCTGAAGGGTGTAAAGGTCCAGCAGCGCCTGCGTTGGATGCTCGCCCGGGCCATCGCCACCGTTCACTACCGGCACGTACGTCGCCCGTGCAAACTGAGTCACGGCGCCTTGTTCCGGATGTCGCACCACGATTGCATCGGCGTACCCGCTGATCACACGGCTGGTGTCATGGATGGATTCGCCCTTCGCCATCGATGAGAAGGTGAAGCCCGTGGTGTCGCAGACCGACCCACCCAGACGGCAAAAGGCGGCGCCAAAGCTGACCCGTGTTCGGGTGCTTGCTTCAAAGAACAGGTTGGCCAGCACGGCACCTTCGAGCACACGGGTGACCTTGCGCCGCCGGGCGATCGGCTGCATGACGTCTGCCAACCTGAACAGCGCTTCGACGCCCTCGCGATCAAACTGCTCGACCGAGAGCAGGTGCCGCATTGCCCCTCCCGCATCTGCGGTGAGTCCGTCGTTATATACGCTCTGTGTTGAATCGGGCGATCGGGGTGCGGCCCGTTCAAGAATTTCCTGGACAAATCGCCGGGCAATTTCCGGCATGGCACGGAACTCGCTGGACTCGTCCGGGAGTAACCAAGTGTCGAGCGTGCGCCGCCTACAGCCAATCCTGTCTGCGAACGCGTCGCGGGTCATGTCCAGTCTTCGCATGGCGTCGCGCAGGACGACTTGTTGAGGTGTGGTCATATGCGCATTGTGTATCGCAAAGCGCATATCTGCAAGTCGGGTGGGTCGGGTGGGTTGGGGGAGAGACGGAGCCGGCCTCGCACCGGTTAGAGTGCGGCGGGCCCATGTTCAATGCCTGCCGCTGAATCTTGGGCTTTGTCGCTGATTCTTTGAGATGCCTGCCCCTCATGTTGGATAAATTCTTGCTGCAGCAGCAAGTGCTGGAACGCCTCGCCGAGGACCTGCTGCGAGTTGAAAACGCTGCGCGCGTGGCGCATGAGACGGCCACTCACGAAGAGAACATCGCCGAAAACAAGTACGACACCTTGGGCCTTGAGGCTGCGTACCTGGCCACCGGCCAGGCTCGTCGAGCAGAAGCGATCCGGCAGGCGATTGCTGCGTGGAGCCAGTTCCGCCCGCTTCCTTACGACGCCAGCAAAGGCATCCAGTTGGGCGCGCTGGTCTGCCTGGTGGATGCCGATGAGAAGCAGCAACACCTCTTTCTTGGCCCGGATGGTGGCAGCATGCAGTTGGAGAGCAGGGGGCCGCTGGTGCAAGTCATCAGCAGCGAAGCGCCATTGTGCAAGGCCATGCTGGGTAAAGGCGAAGGGGATGAGGTGACGATTCAGGTCGCTTCCACACGGCGGCAGTTTGAGGTGCTTTGGGTTCAGTGAGTCCCTCTCATCTCGCAAGCACAAACCTCCGCCATGCAAGCTTCGACACCGACACCGACACCGACACCGACACCGGCACCCCACCCAACGTTCGCCCACGCGCACCCGCAGTGGCCGCGGCTCTACACCTTCCGCCGCTGCCCCTACGCCATGCGGGCACGAATGGCGATGCTGCAAGCCGGACGGGTCTTTGAGGCCGTGGAGGTCAGCTTGCGCAACAAGCCTGCAAGCTTGCTGGCCCTGTCTCCCAAGGCAACCGTGCCTGTGCTGCACCTGCCCGATGGCAGCGTGATCGAGGAGAGTTGGGACATCATGCGCTGGGCACTGGCGGAGCCCGATGCGAAGGGCTGGTGGGCTCGGGCGCAGTCACCGGAGAACCTTGAGTGGGTGCATCGGAATGACGGAGACTTCAAGCATCACCTGGACCGCTGGAAATACCCCCAGCGCTACCCGAGTGAGCCGCTTGCGCCAGAGGTCCACCGCAACAAGGCGGTGGAGGTGCTGCTGCGGCCGCTGGAGGCGACGCTGCAGAGCGCGCCGTTCCTGGGTGGTGCCACACCGTGCGCCACCGACCTTGCCGTGTTTCCCTTTGTCCGCCAGTTCGCTGCTGTGGATCCAACATGGTTTGCCACGCTGGACCTGCCCTCCGTGCGGGCTTGGCTGAACGGTTGGTTGGTTCACCCGCTGTTTGCCGCCTGCATGCACAAGTTGCCCACGGAGGGGGTGAATCGCTTTCCAATGCTGTAGCCGTTGATGGGCGTCACTCACCAAAAGCTTGGGCTGGTGTTCACGGGCTGATGACGCCAACAGATGAAGTTCGAAGGGGCAACCCTGGAGTGGCCAGATTGCTCAGCATGCGGATTGCGGGCGACTGGCGTATTGGTGCTGCTGGCGGATCCGCAGCATTCTCGGTCGATGCCGACTGCCGTTCGACCGGTCTTCAGCGCGCCGCAGTCATTGAGGCGCGCGCCGCTGGAGATACACGGGATCGGTAGCTCCGCCGATGACCATAGTTACGGCATGACCGTTCTCTGCGGACCCGTTGCTGCCACTCGGTGGCGCGCCGGACCACTCGTCATGGCCTCAGCGGCTCTCCGAGACACGACGAGACTTCGCGCAGATCTACGCACGCGGTCTTGGGGAGCGCTGCGTATTTGGCCTGAACGGTGGTGAGACAGGCTGCAGATTTGCTTGAGCGCTCGCGCAGGGCGGACGGCCCCTTTTCATCCTTCGCCGCCCTGCCGGCCAGCGACAGGCCGGGCCGGTAATGCTGGTCTAAGCTCCGCTGGGCATCTTCAGCAAAGAACTTGTTTGTCAGGATGCAGGCCTCCGGGGAGCTACTCGACATCTGCCGGGCATTGGCCGCCAGCACGGCCCGCCAATAGGTGTCCCCAGCCATCAGGTAGGCGTGGGCATTCGGGTAGTTGGGGTAGGAGTTCATGTAGGCTTTCAGCGCCTTGTCGAACCTGCCTTCTCGATAAGCTGAATCGCCCTCGGCATTGAGCACCGCTGCTGCCCTGCGGTCTTCTTCAGATAAGGCTGGCCCGTCACCATGCGCCGGCCGAAGTGTGACCAATGCGATGAGGGCTGCCATGAAAACGGCCTTCGTGATACTGATGGCGCTCATCGCTCCCGCTCCGGTTTACCCTTGACCGTCAGAAGTGCGATGCCTCGTCCATCCACCGTGCGATGACTCAGCAAGGCCTCGTGGATGGAGGTCATGTTCGCGTCGTGCGGCACATCAGGCGGCAGCACCGTGTAGCTACCCGGTGGTAAGGGGAAGTAGCCCGTGCCCCACACGGTATTCATGGTCACCGTTGACTTTACGCCGGCAATGTCCAAGGTCGCCGTCTGCTGAGGTAGGCGCTCATCTTGAGCCTTTGAATACCAGCTCGGGGCGGCCCTTGGCGACTCCCTCCATGACCTTGAAATAGGTACGCCCTCCACGGCTTTGGACATCCGCGACCTGCGCATACTTGAAAAGAGACACCCGTTCGTTGGAGTTGTTGGCCAGGGCCTGAAGCCAGCCATCGCTGCCGACTTTGTTGACGTATAAGACTTTGGAACCGGCGCCAGGCGAGGTCGTTCCGGGTGATTGCGCAAGGTGCCACGGTGCGGAGTCGTCAGACAGTGGCTAAGGTCAACTCGGTGAAACTGGGGGGAGCGCAGTCATTCAAGCGCAGCTCCCAGACGACCGACAGCCGCCTGAAGCGGCCAACCGCCATGAAGGGCCGCTTTGCAGCGGTTGCCGTCGTTCGATTCTCTGAAACCGACGCCAGAAAGCTGCCGTTCAATGTTGGAGCTCAGTGGAGTTCGAAGACGCGCTGTTGGAGCAGCACGGGAGGGAAAGGTCGAGGCCCTTCTTCTGTGTCCTAATCGTCAATGCGAGTCTGAATCGCTGTGTTCTCGTGAGCGTTGCTCACAACGCCTGTGTCGATGGCTTCCAAGTAGGTTTCCTTGTCCTTCAACACGTCCGGGGTGAGCAAGCCCCGATCATGTAGTGAGACGTACAACGCCGCCGCGTAGGCTTGGCAGTTGATTGAGCGATCAGGGTTGAACGCAATGTCGGAGAACGCTCGGTAGGTCAGCACCTGTTCCGCGAGCTCTTGGTGCTTGTGTAGCGCGTTGATGTACAGCCAGTCATAGAACGCTGTGCGTGGCTGCAAGTCCCAATCCATTCCGTAGATGGAGAACTTGATGAGCCTTCCGTGCTGAAGCAGCCTAGGGTCTCGCTTAGCGTCGATAGAGCGCATGCGTCGAAGGTCTTTGAACGGACCTCCGTGCTCAAAGACCTTCGCCGACTGGTACGCACACTCAAGGCTGTACTCGTCGCCCTTTGGCGTCCGAATCATCAGGTTGAACGCACTGAGGGCAACACCTAGCTCGTCGAGCGACTTGCTCGAAATCTCCAGCACCTTACTAACGTGGACCTGCCTCTTCGCGTTCTCATGCAGAGACACGATGGACTTCTGAGCCTGGCTCTTCGCCATACCAGGGAACCACTCAAAGTTGACGTGATGCGTCCACACCAGCAGCTTGCCGCTGGTGGAAGGCGTGAAGATCGGACGGGTAGCCACGTCAGGCACCAGCCTTCCAGAACTCGTAATCCTTGCGGTACCGGAAATAGCCAGCGTGGACCCAGGTCTTCAGACCGGGGAACTTCTCATTGATCCGCTTTTCCTGGGCAGCATTCAAGGTAACCACACCACGAATGTAAATCCTGGGAACGCCCTGGAGCATCAAAACCTCAGCCTGCGGGTTCGTAGGCCAGTAGCCTGGGATATCAAGCTTCGCCCGCTCCTTACCAACAACGTCGGCATACATGCCTTGGAAGGCCTGCAGGGTCTGGCGCTGTGCGATTGGGATGGCAGCGATTGCGCCGAGGGCGGCGTTAGCAGAGCAGAACGCGCAGGGCAGTTCCCACAGAGCGCGCTCTTCGAGGACCAGGAGGATAAAGTCAACGTCTGGATTGTCCTTCCTGATGCCCCACCACATTTTGTAGTTTGGGAAGCCAATCGACACGCAGACAGCGCTCGTGTAGTCCGCCCGCACGTTGTCGTTGAAGCCGTTGAAACCCTCTCGGGTCAACATATCCCGCGTCACCAATCCGCGGTTCAGAATGGACTCAAGATTGCTCTCGCGCGTGAAGTGCACGAGCTGCTTCACACCAATCTCGGCCGCGTACTCTTGTACTGTCGTTGCCATGAAACCTCCCTAGGAAGGTCCATGTTACAAGACGTACGCTCGGCGGCCGAAGATTACAAGCCATCCACGTCTCGCACCCTGGAAATTCAGCTTCGCGACGCTCGTGCCGGAGATGGCGACAGCGACATCAGCACTGAGCAGAAGCCGCTCGGCCACGCCGATTTGGCGACCACGACCACGATGATCTACACCCATGTGCTGAGTATTGGGCGGCGGGCGGTGCGCAGCACCTGGACTCTTCGGCCAGCACTGCGGCGCCGCAAAACGGGCGCTAGTGAAATTCCGCTCCCAGCCTGATGCAGCCATCGCCGCCCGAGACGCGCTCTCATTCGGCGGCGCGTCACCGCCTTGACGCCAAGGCTTCTCGTCGGAAATCAGCGCCATCGACCCAATTGGACGACATGCAATTCACAATGCGGGCGTCGTCCGGCGGACTCTGTTTGCGCTCGACGGACTTGATCTGGTGGCGTCACCGCCCGCCTTCCCCCAGTCCCCTCCCACACACCACTGCCACTTTTTAATGCAGTGTGAAGAATCCCCCGCATAATCAACCACTTGCACCATCCCTACGCAGGCTGTACACCCGTTTATCCACAGCGGGTGTGGACGATCCGCTATGCTGTCTGACTTTTCGCCGCATAGGCCTGAGCCGTCCCGCCTCGGCCCTTCGTCGCCCGCCCCGTGTAGTGCCTGATGACACCCGTGACACCTGAGACGCCAGAGCCCGTTTCTTCCGCCGCACCCCGTCTCCCCACGCTCCTCCTCGCCCCGATGGAGGGCCTGCTGGACCACATGCTGCGGGACACACTCACCCGCGTCGGCGGTGTGGACCGCTGCGTCTCGGAATTCATCCGCGTCACCGACCAGCTGCTGCCCCGGCGCGTCTTTACCCGCATCGTTCCTGAACTGCGCAACGGCAGCCGCACCCGCGCCGGTGTACCGGTGCGGCCGCAACTGCTGGGCTCGGACCCCACCTGCCTGGCCGAGAACGCCGCGCGTCTCGCAGAACTGCACCCCGCAGGCATCGACCTGAACTTCGGCTGCCCGGCCAAAACCGTCAACCGCCATCGCGGCGGTGCCGTGCTGCTGGACGAACCGGCCCTGGTGCATGACATCGTCCATGCCGTGCGCCGCGCGGTGCCCGCCCATCTGCCGGTGTCCGCCAAGATGCGGCTCGGCAATGAAGACCGCTCCCTGATGCTGGAATGCGCCAGCGCCATCGAGCGGGCAGGGGCGTCTGAGCTGGTCATCCATGCGCGCACCAAGCGCGATGGCTACAAGCCGCCCGCTTATTGGGACCAGATCGCCCTGGTGCGCGAGGCCGTGCGCATGCCGGTGGTGGCCAATGGCGAGGTCTGGACCGTGGCCGATGCGCGCCGTTGCCTGGCCGAGTCCGGCTGCGACACCCTCATGCTGGGTCGTGGCATGGTGGCCAACCCCGGTCTGGCGCTGTCGCTCAGGGCCGAACTGACCGGCAACGCGGCCCCGGCCTTGGCATGGGCCGACCTGCTGGTACTGATGGCCGACTTCTTCTTCCAGGTGCGTACCCAGGTGGCCGCACGTCATCAGGCGGGCCGGCTGAAGCAGTGGCTGCACTACCTGCGCCGGCACTATTCCGAAGCGGAAGAGGCTTATCAGCGGGTGCGCGTTTTGAATGCTGCCGACGACTTGTCAAGGCAGTTGTTCGGCGACGCTGTTGCGGACGACATGGCGATGCGACTGGCGCGGCTCAAAGCGCAAGCGCAGGGACTCGCTCCCCATCACCAGCCCGCCCGCGCCGTGATGGCGGCAATTCCACCTTCCACCACGTCTGTCGCAGACGACCTTTTGCAGGACGCCTGCGCATCCTTGCCCGAATCCCTCATCGACTCCGACGACGCAGTGCCCGCCGAGGCACTCACGCTGACCGCATGACTCTTCCTTTCCGTGTTGCCCGGCCGCGCGCCTGGCTGAGCCCGCTGGCCGCTGCGCTGCTGCTGTCCGCCGTGGCGGCCCCCTTGACCGCGCTGGCCGAGGCCAAGAAGGCCGCCACGCCCATCAGCCTTGACCGCATCTACGCGGACCCGCCGCTGCAAGGGCGCACCACCCGCCAGGCGGAACTGTCGCCGGACGGCGCCTGGGTCAGCTTCCTGCGGCCGTCCGCGACCGATAGTGAGCAACTGGAGCTTTGGGCCCAGCCCACGGCCGGCGGCGCGCCGCGCAAGCTGGTCTCCGCCGACGAGGTGTTGGGCGGGCGTCGTCAGCAGCTGACCGAGGCCGAACGCATGGCGCTCGAGCGCAAGCGCATCACCCAGGGGGGCATCACCAGCTATCAATGGTGCGGGCCGGACGGCCGCACGCTGTTGTTCCCGCTCTCTGGCGATCTGTACCTCGTCCGCCTCACGGACCAGGGCCCGCAGGCGCAGCGGCTGACGCAGGATCCAGAGGTCCCCGAGCAGGACCCCACCTGCTCGCCCGATGGCACGCAGCTGGTCTACGTCAAAAGCGGCAATCTGTGGCTGCAGCCGCTGGACGCCACCTCCACGCCGCGAGCCTTGACCACGGACGCGACGGGCACCCGGTTCTGGGGGCTGGCCGAGTTCATTGCAGCGGAGGAGCTCAGCCGCCAGCGTGGTTATTGGTGGTCGCCGGATGGGCGACGGCTGCTGGCCTTCCGGGTGGACGAAGCACGGGTGCCGGTGAAGACCCGCGCACAGATCTTTGCCGACCGCACGACGATGACGCAACAGCGGTATCCGAGCGCAGGCAGCCCGAATGCGGAAGTCACGGCATGGGTGCTGGATCTGGATGCCAATGCAGGCACCACGCCCGTTCAACTGGCCCTGCCGCCGGAGGCGGAATATCTGCCGCGCGCTGGCTGGTTTGGCGACGGCACACCCTGGTTGCAGTGGATGACGCGGGACCAGCACCGGCTGGTGTTGACGGAATACAAGCTTGATGGCGGTGATGGTGACGGCAAAGCTAATGCCAATGCCAATGCCAAGACGCGCCGTATCAGCAACACCAGCAACCCCGGCAACACCGGCAGCATCAGCACCATCGCCGCCACTGACACGCCTCCCACGATTCGTCAGCTGCCCGGCCGCGTCATCACGCAGGAGCGCGATGACGCCTGGGTGGAAGTCCATGATGACCTCACCGAGCTGCCGGGGCGCCGGTTGTCTGGTCGCCCGGCGCTGCTGTGGTCCAGCGAAGCCTCCGGGCGTCGGCAACTGGTGCTGCTCGACCGTGTGACCGGCGAGCGCACGCCGCTGACCCGCGAGCCTGAGCCTGTGGCGTATCGCGTCTGCAGCAGCGGCGACATGGTGGTGTATGCCGCCGCCCGGGCCCGGGGGCGTTCGCGCGAACTGTTTGCGGTGGACTTGGCCGGCCGCGCGCGTCCGCTGGCGGGCCAGCGTGAACGTCAGTGGCGGGATGCCCGTGCGGACGGCGACTGCTCCAGGCTGCTGGTGACCCGCTCTGCCTGGGGCGAGCCACCGAGCTTGTGGCTGCAGGATCTGGGCAGTGGCGCGGCACCGGTCGCGCTGCCGGGTGATGCGCCGGATGCGCTGCTGGCCCAGGTCGTGCCAACGCCTGAAGTGATGGACATCACGGCTGCCGATGGCCACACGCCGCTGAACGCCTTCTACTTCGAACCTCTGGATGGCCGCCCCGGCCCGCATCCCGTCATCACCTTGGCCTACGGCGGCCCGGGTGTGAGCACGGTGGGCTGGAGCTGGTACCGGGACACCGCCCTGATCGCCTATTGGCAGCGTCGCGGTTATGGCGTCTTCACGCTGGACACCCGTGGCATGGCCAACCGGGATCGCGCCTTCACTCGCGCGCATCACCGCTCGTTTGGTGTCACGGAAGTGGCCGACCTGTTTGCGGCCGTGCGGCAGTTGCCGCAGCGCCGTGCCGGCATCGATGCCAATCGCATCGGGTTCTTTGGCTGGTCCTACGGCGGCTTCCTGGCGGTGCGCGCCATGCTGGACGCCAACACGCCGTTTGCCGCCGCCGTGGGGGGCGCTCCGCCGACCGACTGGACGCTCTACGACACCGCCTATACCGAGCGCTATCTTGGCCTGCCAACGGATGCGTCCGGCCAGCCGACCTTGCCCTACACCCAGTCGAATCTGGTGGCGCGTGTGGACCAACTGCGGCATCCGCTGCTGGTGATTCATGGCACCGCTGACGACAACGTGCTGTTTGAGCACACCCTGCGCCTGAGCGAGGCCTTCCAGAAGCAGTCCATTCCTTTCGAGATGATGGTCTACCCCGGCAAGGCGCATGGCATCGTGGGCCGTGGGGCGCGGCTGCATCTCTACCGCACCGTGGATGCCTTCTTTGCTCGGACCTTGCTGACGCCAGCGACGCCCTGAAACCGCGCGGCTTCATCCACACGCCAGCACGGGGTCAGCACCTCTCACCGTCCAGCCAACCCGTCACCTGCTCCGCCATCACGCCAAGAGACCTCAACCATGGCACTTGTCTATTCCACTGAGACCGGGCGCACCTGCCCGGAATGTCGACAGGCCCAGGCGGACTGTCGCTGCAAGGCCAAGGCCCAGTCGGCGGTGCTGGGCAATGGTCAGGTGCGGGTGCGGCGGGAAACTGCAGGCCGCAAGGGCAAGGGCGTGACGGTGATCCTGGGCCTGCCGCTGACGGCAGACGAACTGACCGGGGTGGCCAAGCAGCTCAAGGCAGCCTGTGGCAGCGGCGGGACCGTGAAAGACGGCACGGTGGAGATTCAGGGCGACCATCTGGACAAAGTCATGCAGTGGCTGCAGAAGGCCGGGTATTCCCCGAAGCGTGCAGGCGGCTGAGCTGTGACACACCTCGCAATCCCGCCCCCGCGTTTAAGTGGGTGCCTGCAACAGCTGTAAGAACTGCGACGTTTGCACGCACATGGCACGGCGGCCGGACCTAATGTTCATGCATGCCTGCCTCCCCGGGCTTTGGAGATGCGTGATGAATCCGTCCGTTGATACCGCCACCAGCAGCCGTCCACAGGGCCCCTGCCATGGGCCTTATCTGCTGCGTTTTGAATCTCTGTTCCACAGCGGCCGTGGCCTGAGTTTCCCGTGTGATGCACGGGGCCAGGTGGTCCTGGACCAACTCAGCGAACGCGCCCGCGAAAACTACCTTTTCGCGCGTGCCGTGGTGGGGCATGAATACGCCACACCGGTGGTGGAGCGCTGCTACGACTGAGCGTGCAGGGCTCTGCGGTGTCGGGCCGCAGAAGTGCAGGACAATGCAGGCCATTCGTCCTTTTCTGTTGACCTTTTCATGACCGAGACCGCTCGCCCCGAACTGCCCGACCACCTGTCCGTGGACCCGCGCAGCCCGCACCATGTGGCTGCCATTTTTGAACACGAGATCGGCATCCGCTTCAACGGCAAGGACCGCATGGATGTTGAGGAGTACTGCATCAGCGAAGGCTGGATCAAGGTCCCGGCCGGTCGCACGCTCGACCGCAAGGGCCAGCCGCTGATGATCAAGCTCAAGGGCAAGGTCGAGGCTTATTACAAGTAAGCGGCAGGCGGCGGATGTCGCCGGGCGAGAGTGATTACTCCCCCATCGGAAACGACACCGCCACCCACAGCCCACCGCCATCGCGGTTGCCCATGAGGATGCGCCCGCCATGGGCCTCGGCGATTTCGCGCGCCAATGCGAGGCCCAGGCCGGAGCCGCTGCGCTTGGTTGAATAAAACGGCAGCAGCGCCTGTGAGAGCTGCGCCTCGTTCATGCCCGGCCCGCGGTCCGCCACTTCCACCCGCCATTCATCCCGCAGCGCCTCCACCTTGAGGCTCACCGCCTCCGGCGCACTGCCGGATTCATGGGCGTTCTTCAGCAGGTTGATCAGCGCCTGCTCCATCTGCCCAGCATCAAAACTCCCCATTGCGGTGGGCGTCGCGCCGTCCCGCGTGAACCGGTAGTGCACCGACAAGCCTTCCAGGAAATGCGCCCAGTCCACCGGTGTCAGCACCGGTGCCGGCAGCTTGGCCACGCTGGCATAACCCGCCAGAAACGCATGCAGATGCGCCGCCCGCTCGCCGATGCTGGCAAACACTCCGGGTATGCGCTCCATCTGCCCGCGCCGCGCCAGTTCGGCGCCGCTGTGGGCCAGCGAGGAAATCGGCGCCAGCGAGTTGTTCAGCTCATGGCTCATCACCCGGATCACCCGCTTCCAACTGGCCACTTCCTGGCGTGACAGCTCCCGCGTCATCCGCCGCATCAGCCGCAGACGGTGCGGCTGCCCCTGCAATTGGAAGTCCTTGATCGACAGGTGGAAGCGCTCTTCCTGCTGATCCACCATCACGCTGAAGAGGCCGTCCTGCGGCTGGGCCAGGGCCTCCCGCAGATCGTCCGGCGCCCGTTGCAGTACCTCCGTCAGCACCCGGCCCGACAGGCTGCGCCCCTGATCCAGCAGATGCCGTGCAGCCAGATTGGCATAGGCGATGCGGTCTTGCGTGTCGGTGAGCACCAACGCCACCGGCGTGTTCTGCACCACCGTGTCCAGCAACAGCTCACGCTGGGCCAGATGGTGACGCTGCTCACGCAGCGCATGGCCCAGCTCATGATGCAGCCGCAGCAGCTCCGCCAGCTCCGACAGCCCGGTGGGCGCCTGCGCCGTGATGACGCTGCTGAATTCGCCATCCCGATAGCTGAGCACCGTGCCTTCCAGCGCCCGGATCAGCCGGGTGAGTGGGGCCAGCAGCACGTGGGCCAGCCCCCAAATGCCCGGCAGCACCAGCACGGCCGTCAGCAGCAAGGCCCAGGGGCTCCAGGGATCCGGTGCCTGCATGCCAAACAGGGGGGCCAGCGCCGGCCATGGCCAGAACGTCCAGGTGGCATGCGTGAGCAGCGACAGCAAGGAGGCGCCCAGCAGGAACAAGGTCAGCCGCAGCTTGAGGGTGTAGCGCCAATGGACGCGCCCGGCGCCGCCCATCATGCGTCCAGGCCGTAACGTTCCATGCGCCGGTACAGCGCCTGGCGCGACAGGCCCAGCGCCTGCGCCGCCCGGCTCACCACGCCGGAGGCCGCCTCCAGCGCAGCGGCCACCGCTTCACGGCTGGGTTCATCCAGGTTGCGGGCGGCGCTGACCGGCGCGGCCGGCAGGGCAAGGTCCTGCTCGGTGATCAACCGGCCCGGACCGCTGCCCGGGGCCAGCAGAGCAGCGCGCTCCATCACATTCTTGAGTTCCCGCACATTGCCCGGCCAGGCGTGCGCCAACAGGGCGTCGCGAGCACTGTCGTTCAGGCGCGCACGGCCGGCCAGGAAATGCTCCGCCAGCGGCAGGATGTCCTGGGGCCGTTCGGAGAGGCCTGGCAGCGTGATTTCGATGACGTTGAGTCGGTAGTAGAGATCTTCCCGGAAGCTGCCGGCCGCCACCATGGCGCGCAGGTCGGCATTGGAGGCGGACAGCACCCGCACCTGGGTTTCGCGGGTCCGGCTGGACCCCAAGCGCTCAAACCGCCCCGTTTCCAGCACTCTCAGCAGCTTGACCTGCCCGGCCAGCGGCAGGTTGCCGATTTCATCCAGGAACAGCGTGCCACCGTCTGCGGCTTCAAACCGGCCTTCTCGGGCCCGAGCGGCCCCGGTGTAGGCGCCGCTGTCCGCGCCAAACAGTTCGGCTTCGATCAGGTCACCCGGCAATGCACCGCAGTTCACCGCCACAAATGGGCCGCTGGCCGCCCCGGAGTTGGCATGGACGATGGCCGCAACACGTTCCTTGCCGCTGCCATTGGGGCCGGTAATGAGCACCGGCGCGGGTGACCTCGCCACCTGGCAAGCCAGCTCCAGGCAGCGCAGCAGGGCGGGGGAGGACACCACCATGCCTTCCAGCCGATAACGCTGGCGCAGCGCGGTGAGGCGCTGCTGATGATCCGCCCGCGCCTGGCGCAGGGCCTGATGGCTTTCCGCCAGCTCCAGCAGGTTCTCCACCGTGGCCAGCAGCTTGGCATCGTCCCAGGGCTTGGCCAGATAGTCCGCCGCGCCGGCTTTCACCAGCGCCACGGCCTGCTCCAGTTGCGTCCAGGCGGTCAGCAAAATCACCGGCAGGTCCGGATGGGCCTGGCGGATCTGATGGAACAGCGACCGGCCTTCTTCGCCGGACGTGGTGTCGGCGCTGAAGTTCATGTCCTGGATCACCAGGTCGATCTGCCGCTGCCCCAGCAGCGCCAGGCCCTGCGATGGGGTGGTGGCGTGGAGCGGCTCGATGTCGTGCAGCGACAGCAGCAGCGTGAGGGCTTCCCCCACCGCCGGATGGTCGTCAATGATCAGAACAGTGCGCATCCGCATGAGAATAATGGAAGTGGCCTTCTCAGCCGCGCAAGGCCACCACCGGCGGCAGCGCCGCCGCACGGCGTGCCGGTGCCAGCACCGCCAACTGCCCCAGCGCCCAGAGGGCCACCGCGCCCACCGGTAGATAGGCCGCTGGCAGCGGCGGCATCTCATACTGCCGCATCAGCAGCAGGCTGATGCCGTAGGCGCCGGCCATCCCCAGCGCGATGCCCACGGTGGACAGCAGCAGATTCTCCGTCTGGAAATAGCGCAGGATCTGCCCCCGCGTAGCGCCCAGCGCGCGCCGTGTGCCGATCATGCGGGTGCGCTGTTGCACCCAGAAGCTGCCCAGCCCAACGATGCCGAAAGCGGTCACCACCAGCAGGGCCACACAAACGCCGGCCAGCAACTGGATCATCGACCGGTCCTGGCGATAGTAGTCACTGCGCATGTCGGTCAGCAGCATCTGGTCCCGGACCAGGCGCTTCATGCCCGGGCTGTTGTGCACCAGTTTTTCGGCAGCGGCCTTGAGCACTGTCGCGCGCTGTGCAGGGTCGGTGCGCAGGAGAAACATGCCGCCGCGAAAACTCGGCCGTATCGGCAGGATCAGGGTGCCGAGCCCGTATTGCTCATTGGTCCCGGGGGTGGGTGAGGTCAGCGGATCCACCACCCCCACGATGCGGTGCGGCACATTCCCATAGACATACACCGACTTGCCCAGAGGCGACTCGCCCGGGAAGAGCTGCCTGGCCAGGGCACTGTTGACGATGACGGCGGGAATGACCGGGTTCTCTTCATTGGCGGCTGCGCTGCCCACATATTCATCAGGCAGAAAGTCCCGCCCGGCAATCACGCGCAGGCCCAGCGTCTGCAGCAGGTGTTCGCCGCCGTAGTAAGTGGATGCGGTGGTTGGCGGTTGGGCTTGGCCCGGTTGAAGACTCACGCCCGAGTAGACCGTGCTGGGCGCATAAGGGATCTGGTTGACGATGGCCGCCTGCTGCACCCCGGGCAACTGACGCAGCGCCTGAAGATCCGACTGGGTCTGTGCATCGTCGTTGTCTACCCGGGTCACGCTGGCGACCGCCAGCATCACCAGCCGGTCTTCGTCCAGGCCCGAGGGCTTGCCGATGCGCTCAATGCGCTGGCTGATCAGGAACAGGGCATTGCAGACGATGGCGCAGGTGAGCGCCATCTGCAGCACGATCAGGCTGGCGGCGGTCTTGTGCCGCTTCAGCGTGGAGAGGATGGGAAGAATGTCCATCGGGTCACCTCATTGCGATTTCAGTTGCAGCGCGGGGGTGATCTGGCAGGCGCGCCAGGCCGGCAGCAGGCCCGCCAGCAGGCTGGCGGCCAGAGACAGGCCGAAGGTGGTGGCCAACATCTGCCAGTCCATCTGCGCCAGGCGGGCATAAGGGGCCGGGTTCATGCGCACGATCCACAGGGCGACCCAGGTCAGCAGCAGGCCCAGCAATCCACCGGTCAGCCCCAGGCTGCCCGCTTCCACCAGGAACTGCAGGAAGATCTGGCGGCGCGGTGCACCCAGCGCGCGCCGAACGCCAATCTCACCGCTGCGGCGCAGGCACTTGGCCAGCAACAGGCCGACAGTGTTGGTGAGGCACACCACCAGGAAGCCGAAGGCCAGCCACACCTGCAAGCGGAAATCGCTCGGCACGACCTTCCGGACGGACAGCCACTCCATCACTGGCCGCAGACGGGGATTGCTGGGCCGCTCAAAGCGGCCCGCCTGGCGCTGCACGTCGGAGTACTGCTGGAGATAGGTGAAGTAATCGCGGCGCTGCTGGTCCGTATCCAGTTGCACCCAATACTGAAGCCAGGCGCAGGGGGCGCTCAAGGCGCGGGGATCCGCGCCGCCGCCGCTGCCCCAGCAGTTCATGCTGCCCGTGCCGCCCATGCGCAGTGCGTAAGAGGTGGCCAGGGGGGCATAGACATCTGCCGGCGCACGGTAGGCACCGATGGTGAGGTCAAAGTAGTGCGGTGCTGGTCGCCAGGCCTTGAGCACACCGATGATGGTGAAGTCCTTGTCGCGCAGCCGCAGCATGCGTCCCCGGCTGTCCGCGCCACCGAAGAGGCGGTCGTTGAGCTCTTTCGAGATCACGGCCACGCGGGCTTCAGAGGCCTCTTCGGCTGCCGTCCATCCATGCCCATAGGCAAAGGGCGCTTCAAAAATGGCAAAGAAGTCGGCGCTGGCATAACGTGCCGATGCAAAAAATGGAGACTGCCCCGACACACCGGAACCTTCCGGATCCACAGCGATGTTGGCACCGGTCATCATCACCTGATGCACGCCACGTTTGTCTCGCAGCAGGGCTTCAGCGTCCATGCGGGTGAGCTGCAGCGCGGGTTCGCCGCCGGCTTGATAGCCCTGCATCGGTTCCGCATCCAGCTGCACGTTGAACAGGCGCGAACTCTTCGCCGGAATGGGGTCGCCGGAGAGCACATGGAAGACGGTCAGGGTGGTCATGCAGGCGGCCACGCCCATGGCGATGGACAGCAGCATCAGCACGGTCAGGCCGCGGTGGGCCCGCAGGCTGCGTACGCCCAGTTCGAGGTAGTAGGTGAGCATGTCAGGGCTTCTCGATGAGCAGGAGGTTGACGGCGGCCAGTTGCGACTCGGCCAGGCGGCCGGCGGATTGCTGAAGCAGCAGCTGGGACAACACGAATCGGTGACGGGCCTGTTCCCAGGCGCTGCGAGCATTGCTCTGGGTCTGGATGGCCAGCAGCAGGTCCGTCATGGTGCGGGCCCCCAGATCCAGGCCGCTGCGGGTGGAGGCCAGGGACTTCTCGGCAGCATCCACGGCGGCGCGGGTGGTCCGCATCTGGCTGAGCGAGGACAGCACGGCCTGGTAGTAGCCTTGTGTGCTGCGGATCAGCGATCGGCGCGTGGTTTCCAGGTCTTCCTTCTGCTGCTCGCGGCGGAACACCGCCTGGCGCTTCTGGGACTCGATGGCGCCGCCGGAAAACAGCGGGATGGTGAGCTTGAGACCCACGGTGGAGGTGTAGCGCGCATCGACCGGCGCAATGGCCGTGCCGGCCCGGCGCTCGCCATCCACGCCCACGCTCAACGTGGGCAGATGCGCCGCGCGGGCCGCTGCCACCCGCTGGTCGCTGGCGGCCAGGTCCAGCGCGCCGGCCCGCAGGGTGGGGTTGTCGCGCAGGGCCTGAGCCACCCAGGCCTCCGGTTCTGCGGGGTCGGGCGGCAGCATCGGCAGGTCCGGCGCCAGTGGGCGCAGTTCACCCGGCGGGCGGCCCGTGATCTCGGCCAGCGCCTGTTTGGCATCGGCCAGGCTTTCCTGAGCCTGGGCCGTGCTCACACGGGCCAGCTCAAAGTAAGCGCGGCCCTGTTCCACATCCTGGGCGGCGCTGAGCTTGGCATCAAACCGCGCCTGTGCCTGCTGCACCTGCTGCAGGTAGGCATCTTCGATGGCCTGCGCCGTGGCGAGGGTGGCCTGGGCGGTCAGCACGCCGAAATAGGCCGAGGCGACACGCGCGCACAAATCCGCTTCGGCCGCTTGGACTCGGGCCTCTTCCGCACTGACGCCCGCCTGCTCGGCATCCAGCGTCCGCAGCTTGCTCAGATCCACCAGCACCTGGCTGAGGCTGTGCGTCAGCTGATGTTCGCGGCTGCCGTCGGCCTGGTAACGCAACTCGGCATATTGGGCCGACCATTGCGGCAGCAGCGCGGCACGGGCCTGCCGCGCCACTTCGGTCTGCTCGCCGCGGACGGCACGGGCGGTGGCCAGTGTGGGGTCGTTCTGCCGCGCCTGGGCATAGATCTGCAGCAGGTCTTCGGTCTGCGCTGCGGAGGGCTGGCAGCAGCCGGCGCACAGGAGCAGAGCGGCCAGGGGAAGCACCACAGACCGCAAAAGGGGCAAGGGCACAGGTGTCTTCATGCTGGCGTGGCGGTCCGCAACAGGGCAGGGTCCAGGTGAAGATTGGCGGCGATGTCGACCACCTGACCGTCGATCACATGCACATTGCGCTGGGCACGCGCAGCCAGTTGAGGGTCATGGGTGACCATGACGATGGTGGCCCCCTCCCGATGCAGCTCTTCCAGCAACTCCATCACGCTGCGCGCCATGGCACTGTCCAGGTTGCCGGTGGGTTCGTCGGCCAGCAGCAGCTTGGGTTCACCCGCCAGGGCGCGGGCAATGGCCACCCGTTGCTGCTGTCCGCCGGAGAGCTCGGCCGGATAGTGCCGCTCACGGGCGGACAGGCCAACGCGGGCCAGCGCCTCCCGGGCGCGGCGCTGGCGTTCAGCGGTCTTCATGCCTCTATAGCGCAGCGGCACCTCGATGTTGTCCAGCAGGTTCAGGTCGGGGATGAGGTTGAAGGCCTGGAAGATGAAACCGATCTTCTCGTTGCGCATGCGGGAACGCTGGTCGTCATTCATGTGGCTGACGTCCACACCGTCCAGCTGGTAGAGGCCGCCGGAGAAGGATTCCAGCAGTCCGGCAATGGTGAGAAAGGTGGTCTTGCCCGAGCCCGACGGACCGGTGACCGCCACGAATTCACCCTGGCGGACTTCGAGATTGAAGTCGCGCAGGGCATAGGTCTCGATCATTTCGGTTCGGTAGACCTTGGAGAGGGATTGCATCTTCAGCATGGGGATCTCTCGTGTGTGACTTTGAAAATAGGGGACGGGGGAAGAGCCGATGGGGGCGCCGGGCCGTGTTCATCGGCACGCCATGGTTCATTGGGACAAGGTGATTCGCTCCGCGCCGTTAAAGGCCTGGGCGCCGGAGATCACCACCTGCTCGCCGGGCTGGAGACCTTCCAGTACTTCCACCTTGGACAGGCTCTGCGCTCCCAGGCGAATGGCGCGTTTGACGGCTTGCCCGTCCTGGATGACGTAGGCGAAACGTCCGCCGCCTTCATCCACAAAGCTGCCTCGGTTGACGATGACGACCTTGTCACGGCGGTCCAGCAGCACCCGGACCGACAGCCGCTGGTTCTGGCGCAACTGCTCAGGTGTGGCGCCGTCAAAGCGCAGCCGCGCCGCCACTTCGCCATTCACCACCTCGGGGGAGACGGAACTCACCAGGCCCCGCCACTGCTGGCCGTTGGCGGAGATTTCTCCGGGCATGCCGATGGCCAGGTCGCGGGCAAAGCTTTCTGCCACCTGCATCTGCACTTCCAGCGAGGTCAGATCCACCACGGTGAGCAGGCCGGTGCCGGCGGCCACATTCGCGCGTTCGGCCACCAGCAGTTGTCCCACCTGGCCGTTGACGGGGGAATGCAGTGCCAGCTCGGCCACCTGGCGGCGCAGATCCTGCACGAGCAACTGTTGCCGTTGCACCGCCTGCTGCTTGGCCTGCAGTTCGAATTTCAGGCTGTTGTCCTTGAGGCCCACACCGGCCTGCGCATGGGCAGCGGTGATGCGCGCCTTCTCCATGGCGTCGCGTGCCTTGTCGACCTGCATGCCGGCCACGGCACCGGCCTCAAAGGCCTTGGTCTGCCGTTCCAGGTCATTGCGGGCGGTCTGGAGGTCGATGCTGGCGCTTTCCCACGCGCTTTGAAGCGCCGAGCGCTGCTCGCGCCCATCCACCTCAGCGCGGAGCAGGTCCGTGCGCAGGCCGTCCGCATTGCTTTGTTCCTGGGCCAGTCGCGCCCGCAGGTCGGGGCTGTCGATGTCGCCCAGCAACTGGCCCTGGGTGACCTTGTCGCCGGCCTTCACCCGCAACACCAGGTTGCCGCCGTGCAGCGCATAAATGGTGGGGCTCATGGCGGCCACCACCTTGCCTTCGCCTGAGACATCCCGCACCAGTGGACCCAGCTCGACGGTGGCAATGCCCAGGCGTTGCAGACTGACGGACGCGCCGCCACTCATCATGCGTTGGACGGCAGGCAGCGCCAGGCCGCAGGCGACCGCACTACCGCCAAGGACGGCGGCGGCCAGCAGACGACGGCGATGGCGGGACCAGAGCGTCGGGGCGGGAGAGAGGGGGCGGTCCTGGCCGGAGGTGTCGCGGATCATGGAGGCAGCAGAGGGATCGAGTGGTTCTGGCAGGAGAGACTGCAAGGGGCATGCCAACAGGTTGGTTCAATGAAAAGTGAATGGAATCAATGAGTTGTAGAAGCTTTGTGGCGGTGTGAGGGTGTCCGCGGACACTCAGGTGGACAGTGCGCGGACATGGGGCGGACAGGGGGCGGACATGGGCCGGACATGGGCCGGACAGGCGGGAACAAGCGGGAACAAGCCGCTTTCAACGGGCGGACAGCGTGTCGGGCCTGTGCGGGACCGAACCTGGGGCGGGCGTTCGACACCTCTGCAGGTCGGTTCTTCACTGCTTCACGCTGGCGCGCGCGCTTTGCCTACCGACGCAGGCAAATGCGCCGATCCGCGCTGAGACGAATACTGGATCTCCCTTCACTTTGATCCTCCCGATTCGCCATGAACACCGTTCAATCCCATACAGAGTCCCCGCTGCTGTCCCCCTCCGCCGCGCTTGTGCCTGCCGGTGCCAGCGGTGCGCACCCATCCTCACGAGCGGCCTTGCTGCGCCCCCGTGGTTGGCAGGCGGAGACGGTGGCCGCAGGCAGCAGCTTTGCGGGGCTCGCTGCTGCTGAAGCCTCGGCTTCGGCCGCTGCTGAATCCGCTGCAGCAGCCGCCGCTGAATCCGCTGCAGCAGCCGCCGCTGAAGCCGCTGCAGCAGCCGCCGCTGAAGCCGCCACTGAAGCCGCTGCTGTGGCTGCGAGCCAGCCAGCCAAACGAACGGGGGCAAGGTACGTCCGTCGAGGCGGTGGCACCGAGGCGCTGGAAGGTGCCTCTGAGCCGCTCTCTGAGCCTGAGCTAGACCCTCGGCTGGACGACCTGGGGCCCACCCGCGCAGGCGATGACGGACCTCCGCAGACGTCTCTGACGTCTCTGCCGCCGCAATCTCCACAGTCACCGCTGTCCGACGGACCTCGGCCTGCCGATGCCGATGATGAGGACGACCGGGCCGTCGCTTGGCTGAGCCTGGGATCTGCTGCACAACCCGGATGGCTGATGGCAGGTGGCGGGCTGCTGGCCGCTGCGGCCGCATCGGCAGGAGGGGGCGGAGGCTCGGGCGGCATCGGTGGCGGACACCTGGGCACTGGTACGGGCGCTGGCATCGATCCAGGGACAGGTGCAGGGTCTGGCGCTGGCACTGGCACTGGCACTGGCACCGGCACCGGCACCGGCACCGGCACCGGCACCGGCACCGGCACCGGCACCGGCACCGGTGCGACCCCAGGTGCAGAGGCTGGGCCAGGCCACGGCGGCGGGGCTGGGGGGGATATGGGCTCCAGCGCGGGCTCTGGTGGCGGCTCCAGACCCAGCCCGGGAGGAGACGAGGGTGTAGTGCCCGACGCGGGGATCGGTGGGGTTCCGCCAGACGACGTCGAGGCCCGGCCGCCCGGCACGGTGACCGCTCCTGCGGACCCTTCGCTAGGGCCAGTGACCTTGGGGCTGTCCCGTGCGGCGGCCCCGGTGCAGGGCCTGCCCAGCAGCAACGATCCGGTGGTGCAGGTGGGGCACCTGGAGGCCGACGCGGCATGGTTCTACCGTGTCGATGGTCAGGCCTGGGTGCAGGGCCAGGGCAGCAGCATTCCGGCGAACGTCTTTGCGGCGCAGGGGCAGCACCGCGTGGAGGTCTATCAGACGGACCTGGCGGGCAACAGCAGCGCGGTCGCGTCGCTGGACTTCTGGTTTGACAGCGTGGCGCCCGATCAGCCCTCGCTGGCCCTGGCGCACGATACCGGCGACACCACCGACCACATCACCAGCGATGCCACGCTGGTCGTCAGCGGCGTGCAGCCGGGCGACGACTGGTTCTACCAAGTGGACGATGGCGCCTGGCACCCTGGGCAAGGCCAGGAGATTTCGGATGCCGCCCTCGGTGGCGATGGTGTTCATACCGTCCGTGTCCGGGTGCGTGACACCACTGGCAATGAGAGCGCCACTGCCAGCATCACTGTGCAACGCGACACCGTCGCGCCCACCACCGGCCCGACGATCTCCTTGGAGTTCGACACGGGCCGCGATAACGACCTGCTGACCAACACCCCCTACCTGTTGTTTGAAGATCTGGAGGCGGGGGCCCGATGGTCCTTCAGCCTGGACGGCGGGCAGACCTGGCGTGATGCCGCCGACCCGACCGACCTGGCGTTCCGAGACGACACCCCCTTTGAACACGATGGGGTCTGGACGGTACTGGCCCGTCAGATCGATGTGGCCGGCAATGTGGGCAGTGTCATCACCCAGCTGAGATTTGAACTGGACCGGCAAGCCCCCGATGCACCGACGATCGCGCTGAAGCACGACACCGGCCTGCTGACTGACGACCGCGTCACGCAGGACGGCACTGTGGTGATCGGCGATGTGGAAGCCGGTGGCTCCAGGGCCTACCGCCTGGACGGCAGCTCCTCATGGATCGTCTTTGTTGGTGGGGAACTGCCTCCCTCGCTGTTCACCGACGGCCATCATGTGGTGGAAGTCGTCGCTTGGGATGCCGCAGGAAATCAAAGCGCCATTGAGCGCCTGGAATTTTTGCTGGACACCCAGGCCCCGGGCCTTCCCAGCCTGGGTCTGGAGACGGGCAGCCCGGCGGCGCTTTTGGAGCCCCTCTCGTTGGCCGTTATCTGACTCGCCCAAGAAAAAGGGGCGTCACTGGACGCCCCTGACTCCTGCAGTTGCCGTGGCCGGTGCTTCATGCGTTTGGCCAGGTGGTCAGTCACTCATTTGCCAAAGCTGTCCTTCAGGCCGGTGATCTTGTTGAAGACCGGCGCGGCAGCGTGATGGTCCTTGCGATCCGCCACAAAGTAGCCATGACGTTCGAACTGGAACTTCTGATCCGGCGGGGCCCCCGCCAGCGACGGCTCCACATAGCCCTGAACCACCCGCTTGGACTGCGGGTTGATCAACTCCAGGAAGTTGCGGTCGCCCGAATCCGGCTGTGCTTCGGTGAACAGACGGTCGTAGAGACGCAGCTCGGCCGGGATACCGTCATGCACCCCCACCCAGGTGATGACGCCCTTCACCTTCACGGCGTCCGCGCCCGGTGTGCCGCTCTTGGTGTCCGGCACCAGACGGGCCAGCACGGCGGTGATGTCACCCTGCTCGTTCTTCTCGCAGCCGACGCATTCAACCACGTACCCGTACTTCAGCCGGGTCTTGTTGCCCGGATAGAGCCGGTGGTAGCCCTTGGGCGGCGTTTCCATGAAGTCTTCGCGCTCGATCCACAGTTCCGGGCCGAGGCTGAAGGCCCGCTGGCCCAGTTCCGGCAGGTGCGGATGTGCGGGTGCGCTGCACGCCTCACGGTGCTCCAGCGAGCCAAACACCTCCGCGTAGTTCTCCAGCTTCAGTTTCACCGGGTCGACCACCGCCATGGCGCGGGCGGCCTTGCCTTCCAGGTCGGCGCGCAGGTAGCCGTCCAGCACGGAGTAATCGATCCAGCTGTTGGTCTTGGAAGCACCGGTGCTTTCCACCATCGCGCGGATCGACTCCGGCGTGTAGCCACGGCGGCGCATCCCCACCAGGGTCGGCATGCGGGGGTCATCCCAACCGGTGACATGGCCTTCTTCCACCAGTTGGCGCAACTTGCGCTTGGAGGTGACCACGTAGCTGAGATTCAGGCGGCCGAATTCATACTGGTGCGGCAGCGGGCGCGCCAGCAGCCCCCCGGCAGCCAGATGCTCCAGCAACCAGTCGTAGAACGGGCGCTGGTCTTCGAATTCCAGCGTGCAAAAGCTGTGGGTGATGCACTCCAGCGCGTCCTCGATCGGATGCGCGAAGGTGTACATCGGATAGATGCACCACTGGTCGCCCGTGTTGTGATGGGTGGCCCGGCGCACCCGGTAGAGCGTGGGGTCACGCATGTTGATGTTGGGCGACGCCATGTCGATCTTGGCGCGCAGCACCATCGACCCGTCCGGATGCTGGCCGTCCCGCATCTCACGCAAACGCGCCAGGTTCTCCTGCGGGCTACGGCTGCGGTAGGGGCTGTCCTTGCCGGGGGTCTTGAAGTCGCCCCGATGCGCCCGCATGTCTTCGGCCGACTGCTCATCGACATAGGCCAGGCCCTGGCTCACCAGATATTCGGCGGCCCGGTACATGAAGTCGAAGTAGTTGCTGGCGTAGAACAGGTGGCTGGTGCTGGCCGCAGCGGTGTTGGTGGCTTCCGGGGTGTCCCAGGACCAGCCGAGCCACGCCACCATCTCCTTGATGGCGTCGACGTATTCCTGTTCTTCCTTCTCCGGATTGGTGTCGTCGAAACGCAGATGGCAAATGCCACCGTAGTCGCGCGCCAGGCCGAAGTTCAGGCAGATGCTCTTGGCATGGCCAATGTGCAGGTAACCGTTGGGCTCCGGCGGAAACCGGGTACGGATGCGGGCCGGGTCCAGCGGGCCGGCGGCATGGTGAGCGGCGTCCCCGGGCGTGCCGGCGAAGTGACGCGCCGGCTGGAAGCCCTGTTCCAGATCGCGTTCGATGATGGCGCGCAGGAAGTTGCTGGGCTTGACAGCATCGCCGTCGTGCTCAGGCGCGGCGCTCGGGGTCTTGTCGGTGCTGGCGGACATGAATGAATCACTGGCGAAAGAGGCGAACGATTCTACGCGTCCGGCCGACCGAGATCGCCCGGCGCCGCAGTGCCCCTCAAAGCGCCTTGAATCGATGCGCGAACATGCGGCTGACGGCCAGCCGTTCCGGGCGCTTGCGCAGCTTGAGGGTCAGGCGGCCCGCTTCGTCCCGCGTGGCCCGGTCAATGGCATCCACCTGCACGACATGGCCCCGGTGTACCTGCCAGAAGCGCTCGGCATCCAACTGCGGCAGCAGCTCCCGCAGCGAGGTCCGCACCAGATACTCCTGGTCGGCGGTCAGCACCCGCACGTATTTGTCGGCGGCTTCCAGAAACACAATGTGCTCGACCGGCAGCATGACGATGCTCTGCCCCACGCCCACCTGCAGATGGCGAAGCACCGTCGCCTGTCCGGCCGGGGCTGTCGAAAAATCACGTGCGGGGCCCCCGGCGAGCAGCAGGGTGCGCAGTTGATCGAGTGCGGCTTCCAGGGCCGGCGAGTCGGGGGAGGAGGGGTGTCCGGTCGATGGCCCGGCCCGACGGTCCGAGCCCGGGGCGGCGGTGGCGCTCTGCGGGCTCTCCGGCACCCCAGCCTCTGCGCGGTTCTTCAAACCTGCCTGCAGACGGCTCACCGTCTGCGCCAGCCGCTCGCGCTGGACGGGCTTGAGCACGTAGTCCACGGCCGCGCGGTCAAATGCCTGAACGGCGTATTGATCGTAGGCGGTGACGAACACCAGCAGCGGGAATGGTGGCGCCTGCGGTCCGTCGGGCCATTCATCGGCCAGCAGTGCGGCAGCTTCCAGTCCGGTGAGCCCCGGCATGCGGATGTCAAAGAAACAGACCTGCGGCTGGTGCTGCAGGGCCAGATCCACGGCGGCCTGGCCGTGCGGCGCCATGGCCACCACCTCCAGCTCCGGCCAGAGGGTGTTCAGCTCCTGGCGCAGATGATGGGCCAGCAATTCTTCGTCTTCGGCAATCAGCACAGTGGGCATGGGGTCCTCGGTCGGTCAGAAGAAGCAAGTGGGTTCAGGGGCCGTGGGCCGTCCGGGCCCGATGCGGTGGGACGTGGGCATTCCATGACCCGTTCAGCGGGTCGCGTCCACACGCGGGCTGCTGTGTCCCGGGGGCTGCGATGCAGGCGCCGCCGGGGGTGGGGGGGCCGGCATGTCGATGACCGCCCGTGTGCCGCCCTCCGGCCGGGCCTGGATCTCCAGGCGCGCCTGGGCCCCATAGACCACGGCCAGCCGTTCGCGGATCTGCCGCGTGCCGAAACCCGACCCAGGGGTGGGCGTGGCTGCGGGCGCGTACCCGGCGCCGTTGTCCGCCACTTCCAGCCGCAGCCCTCCAGGGACCCGCGCGGCGCGCACCTGCAGCAGGCCACCCGCCACATGCGGCTCCAGCCCATGCTTGATGGCGTTTTCCACCAGGGGCTGGAGCAACAGCGGCGGCACCTGAATGTCAGCCACCTCTGCAGGCAGCACAAATTCAAACCGCAGCCGCTGGCCCATGCGGACCTGCATCAGCGCCAGGTAATCCTCCAGGCGGGCGAACTCGTCTCGCAGCGCATGGCGGTCGGCCTGGGAGGCCACCAGCGTGGCCCGAAGAAACGCAATCAGGTGGTCCAGCATGGCCTGGGCCCGCGCGGCATCCATGCCGATCAACACCCGCAGATTGGCCAGGGTGTTGAAGAGCATGTGCGGCTCCAACTGGCTTTCCAGCAGCCGCAGCTGGGTCTCCGCCGCCTGGCGGCGCAAGGTTTCGGCGCGGGCCTCCGCAGCGGCGGCCTTGCCACGCCACAAGAAGATGAAGGTCAGCGCAATGCCCGGCAGCAGCGAGAAGCCGATTGTGCCGAGCAGGGCCTGCCAGGGCGCATCGAACGGCCCCTTGAAATGCAGGCCGGTGATGTGGTTGCCCAGCCAGGTGCCGCTCCCATAACCGAGTGTCGTGCCGGCAATCAGGCAGATCATCATCAGCGGCCAGCCCGGCCAGGCGATGGAGCCGTCATGCGCCCATCCCATGCGCTGGTAGACCTTTTTTCGGGCCCAGCCGGCGCTGCGGCGGAAGCTGTGAATGAAGCCCCCGCATCCCAGCGAGATGCAGAAGCTGTACACCAGCGTCGGCTTCCAGGCGTTGCCAAAACTGCCGACCAGCAACAGGGTCAGAACCACCGAAACGCCGGCAAGCATCAGGAACTGACGGGCCGTCCAGCGGATCACGGCAGCGGCCGCGCCGACTTTGCGGGTGCCCTTGTCCTGCGCGCAGGGGGGGGACGGCTCAGGGGGGAAGCGGGGCATCAGCGGCTCGATGGTGGACAAGCAGGGGGCGCATCGGAAGGCGCAACCGGAGGCACAACGGAAGGCGCAACTGGAGGCACAACTGGAGGCACAACTGGAGGCACAACTGGAGGTACAACGAGGGGCACAAGGCGAGACACCACCAGAGGGGCGGTCGCCGGACCCGGTCAAGACCGGGCCGGGATCCGGTCAGCCAGCCACCTGCACGGCCGCTGCACGATCCGACGGACCCCTGCGCAGGATGTTGATGCTGCGGCCCAGGAAGAAGCCGCTGAACAGGCCATAACTCAGGCTGGCGGCTACCGCAAAGGGAAGGCTGTGCGAGAGCGCTGGTTGGAAGCCCAGGGCCATCCCAATGGCAAACCGGGACACAAAGATCAACAGCATCACCACCAGCGGCAGCCAGCTTCCCGGCACCACATAGTGCTTGCTGTCCGTCTGGTAGGACGCCCCGCCGGGCCAGCCGACGGCCAACATGCCGCCCACGCTGGCCACCAGGCCCAGCGCCCAGGCGGCCATGGCCGCAGCGGCGCTGCCGGCCTGCCCAAAGCCTTTTTCCACGCCCCAGGCGCCAAACACCAGCCAGATCAAGGGCAGCACCATCACCCGCTTGCGGCTCACCACCTGGGTGCGGCTTTGCTGCCGGCCAATCACGATCAGCAGCGCCAGGACGCCCCAGACCCACAGCGGAACGTGGATGGCGATCTGGGTGAGGATGTCGAGCGGGCTGGGATGTTGCATGGTGGGCTCCTGGGTGTTGGGGGAAGCATCTCGGTGGATGCGATGACCCCACTGTGCAGGGGCCCGGCCCCACCTTCCATGCAGGAGCGACGACATGCAGAAACGCGCCGCGAGTGACCGGTGCAGGGCGCCAGCGGCGGCCAGCATGTTCATCAGCGGCGGGAACGGCCGGACTTGCCGCCCAGCAGGCTCCCCAGCACGCCGCGAACCAGTTCCCGGCCGACCGACGACCCGATGGACCGCAGGGCCGACTTGGCCGCAGCCTCCGCCAGCCCCTCCCGCCGGCCGCCCCGAGGGCCGGTGCTGCCGAACAGCACATCCTTGAGCCCGTCCAGCATGCCGCCTTCGGAGGCTTGGGGGGCGTCCGCCTGGGGACCCCCGGCGCCTGGGCGTTGACCGCCCTGGCGGAACACGTCGGTCGCTTCGTCCGCCATGGAGCGGCTGTCCGTTGTGGCGCGGCCCGACCCGCCCGAGCCACCCGAGCCACCCGACCCACTTCGAGGCGCCGCCCCGCCAGTCGTCCGGTCGGCCGCGTCCGCACTGGCCGCCGCGCGGCCGGTCAGTTTTTCATACGCCGATTCCCGGTCGATCTGCTTTTCATACACACCGGCCACCAGCGACTGCTCCCGCAGCACCTGACGCTGCTGGGGCGTGATCGGGCCGATCTGGCTGCCCGGGGGCAGCACAAACACCCGCTCGGTGATGCAGGGGCGCCCCTTGTCATCCAGCAGGCTGACCAGCGCCTCGCCCACGCCCAGCTCGGTGATGGCCATGGCGATGTCCAGCCCCGGCTTCGGGCGCATGGTGTCGGCCGCCGCCTTGACCGCTTTCTGGTCCCGCGGCGTGAACGCCCGCAGTGCATGCTGAACCCGGTTCCCCAACTGGCCCAGCACCGTGTCCGGAATATCCAGCGGGTTCTGGGTCACGAAGTACACCCCCACCCCCTTGGACCGCACCAGCCGCACCACCAGTTCGATCCGTTCCACCAGCGCGGCCGGGGCGTCCTTGAACAGCAGATGGGCCTCGTCGAAGAAGAACACCAGCTTGGGCTGGTCCAGGTCGCCCACTTCCGGCAAGGTTTCAAACAGCTCCGACAGCATCCAGAGCAGGAAGGTGGCGTACAGCCGGGGCGCGGCCATCAGCTTGTCCGCCGCCAGGATGTTGATCACCCCCTTGCCGTCCACCGTTTGCATGAAATCGGCGATGTTGAGCATCGGTTCACCGAAGAAGCGATCGCCACCCTGTGCCTCGATCTGCAGCAGCCCACGCTGGATGGCCCCGATGCTGGCTGCGGAGACGTTGCCGTATTGGGTGGTGAACTCGCTGGCATGGTCGCCCACATGCTGGAGCATGGCCCGCAGGTCCTTCAGGTCCAGCAACGCCAGGCCATGGTCGTCCGCAATCTTGAAAACCATCTGCAGCACGCCCGCCTGCGTCTCGTTGAGGCCCAGCATCCGCGACAGCAGCAGCGGCCCCATGTCGGACACGGTGGCCCGCACCGGATGGCCCTGCTCGCCAAACACATCCCACAGCGTGGTGGGGCAGGCGCAGGGCTCCGGCGGCGCGATGCCGCGTTCGTTCAGCACCGCCAGCAGCTTGGCCGAGGCATGGCCGGGCTGGGAGATGCCGGTGAGGTCCCCTTTGACGTCCGCCATGAAGACCGGTACGCCAAGCTGGGACAATGCTTCTGCCAGCTTTTGCAGGCTGATGGTCTTGCCGGTGCCGGTGGCACCGGTGATCAGGCCGTGGCGGTTGGCCAACGCAGGCAGCAGTACACACTCAGTCTCGCCATGCCGGGCCAGCAGGATGGGGTCGGCCATGAGGGGTCTCCAGAGGCAAAAGCTAAAATCGCAGTCTAACGAAGCATCAACAGCGTCGGCCCGGCGTTTTTCCCGGGCTGGCGACACAGGAGAACCAGTCTCATGGCAGGGCATTCGAAATGGGCCAATATCCAGCACCGCAAGGGTCGTCAGGACGAAAAGCGCGGAAAGGTCTGGACCCGTCTCACGCGTGAAATCATCGTCTCGGCGCGGGCTGGTGGCGGGGATGTGAACATGAACCCGCGCCTGCGCCTGGCCATCGAAAAGGCCAAGGCGGCCAACATGCCGGCCGACAACATCAAGCGCAACGTCGACAAGGCCACCGGCAATCTGGACGGCGTCACCTATGAAGAAATCCGCTATGAGGGCTACGGCATCGGGGGCGCGGCCATCATCGTGGACTGCATGACCGACAACCGGGTCCGCACGGTGGCCGAAGTCCGTCATGCCTTCTCCAAATACGGCGGCAACCTGGGCACTGAAGGTTCGGTGGCCTTCCAGTTCAAGCATGTGGGCCAACTGATCTTTGCCCCCGGCACGTCCGAGGACAAGGTCATGGAAGTGGCTCTTGAAGCAGGTGCTGAAGACGTGGTCACCGGGGACGACGGCGCCATTGAAGTCCTGACCGCCCCGGGCGACTTTGAAGCCGTCCGCGCAGCCCTGGAGGCCGCTGGCCTGAAGGCCGAACTGGCCGAAGTCACCATGCGTGCCGAAAACACCATCGATCTGGCCGGTGACGATGCCGCCCGGATGCAGAAACTGCTGGACGTGATCGAAGACCTGGACGACGTCCAGGACGTCTTTCACAACGCCAACCTGGATCAATAAGCGCTCTGGCGCGAAGGAATACCCATGAAGGTCCTGGTTTTGGGCAATGGCGGGCGCGAACACGCGCTCGCATGGCGGCTGGCGCAGGGTGAGCGCGTCAGCCAGGTGTTTGTGGCACCGGGCAATGGCGGCACGTCCCGCGATTCCCGTCTGAAGAATGTTCCCATCACCGATGTGAAGGCCCTGGCGGATTTCGCTCAGGAACAGAAGATTGCACTGACGGTGGTCGGCCCCGAGGCCTTCCTGGCCGCCGGTGTGGTCGATGAATTCCGGGCCCGCGGGCTGCGCATCTTTGGCCCCACCCGGGCGGCAGCGCAACTGGAGTCGTCCAAGGCGTTTGCGAAGGACTTCATGAAGCGGCACGGGATTCCCACGGCCGCTTATGAAACCTTTTCCGACGCCGCGCAGGCACACGCTTATGTGGATGCGCAAGGCGCCCCCATCGTCATCAAGGCGGACGGCCTGGCGGCCGGCAAGGGCGTGGTGGTGGCCATGACGCTGGACGAGGCCCACCAGGCCATCGACTGGATCCTGGCGGACAACAAGCTGGGTGTGGTGCACAACGAGGGGGGTGCCCGCGTTGTCATCGAGCAGTTCCTGGAAGGCGAAGAAGCCAGCTTCATCGTGCTGTGCGACGGCAAAAACGTGCTGCCGCTGGCCACCAGCCAGGACCACAAGCGGCTGCAGGATGGCGATCTCGGCCCCAACACCGGCGGCATGGGGGCCTACTCACCGGCCCCGGTGGTCACGCCCAACGTGCATGCCAAGGTCATGCACGAGATCATCACGCCCACCATCCAGGGCATGGCCCGCGACGGCATGCCGTTTACCGGCTTCCTCTATGCAGGCTTGATGATCGACGCCCACGGGCAGCCGCGCACGGTGGAATTCAACACCCGCATGGGCGACCCGGAGACGCAGCCGATCATGATGCGCCTCAAGAGCGACCTGTTCGAGGTGCTGATGCATGCCACGGACGGCACGCTGGATCAGGTCGAGTTGAACTGGGATCGCCGCGCCGCGCTGGGCGTGGTGATGGCGGCCGGCGGCTATCCGCTGTCGCCGCGCAAGGGGGATGTGATCTCCGGTCTGCCGGAGGATGCCGAAGACGCCATGGTGTTCCATGCCGGGACGGCCCAGCAGCCCGATGGCAGCCTGGTCACCAGCGGTGGGCGCGTACTCTGCGTGACGGCCCTGGGTGAGGCCGTTCGCCATGCCCAGCAGCGTGCTTATCAGGCGCTGACGTCGATCCAGTTCGAGGGCAAGCAGTACCGCCACGACATCGGCCATCGGGCGGTGAAGCGCTGAGCCGGCGCGCTCGCGGCTGATCGGAGCACAGCGGCGGCGGCCAGTCCAGGGCGACCTGAATCTGGCAAGCCTTCGCCGTTGGCCCCGGTCCGCGCGGTGGGCGCCGCTCCTGCTCCTGCTCGCCATCCCAGTTCCGCTCTCGATTCCGGTTTCCCGGGGCATCCGCATCCGCTCCCGGATGGAATTTCTCGCGCTTTCGTCGGTTGATTTGCTCAATGCGTGTTGTCGAAGGAATCTGGTCGTCTGATCATTCCGGGGTGTGATTCATCGAGCGATATCTTGACTCCCGAGCGTTATCAGGACAGCGCCGCGCAGGCGGTCCGGCCCCGAGCCCCCGCCGCGACATCGGCCCCTTGTCCCTCCATCGTCGGCGCCCCGCTGCCGCGCCGCTGGGCCGGGCCGATGATCCCGCTCCCGCCCGGCAGCCGTCTGGCGCGGTGGGTGTTGGGCCTGTTTGGCTGGAAGGTCCAGGGGCGGGCGCTCCCTGCGCGGCAGGGCGTCGTGATGGTCTATCCGCACACGTCCAATTGGGACTTCCCGATCGGGCTGCTGTCCAAATGGAGCATGGGCTTTCAGCTGAAGTTCTGGGCCAAGGACAGCCTGTTCAAGCTGCCGCTGTTCGGCCACTGGATGCGGGCGGTTGGCGGGGTTCCCGTGAACCGCCGAGCCGCCAACGGGCTGGTGGGCGAGACCGTGGCGCAGATGCAGCGGGCACGAGCGCGTGGTGAGCAGTTCTGGCTGATCGTGGCGCCGGAAGGCACCCGTGCCTACACCGACAGCTGGAAGTCGGGCGCCTATTGGGTGGCAGTTCAGGCGCAGGTGCCGGTCGCCCTGACTGCTTTTGACTACCCCAGCCGCACGGTGGTGTTCACCGAGTTTGTGGAACTCAGCGGCGACCCGGACCTGGATTTCGCGCTGTTTGCGGAGATCCTCAAGGGCCGGCAGGGCAAGCATCCGGACCAGGCGGGTCCGATCCGGCTGCGGGGCTGACCTGCACCGCGATTTTTGACGCAATTTCCACCGTCAACCTCACCGCTTCAATTAGGACCGACAATCCGGCCATCTGGAAGACCGAACAACGGCGGGGCAGACGCGCCCGTACGTTGCTCAAAACCCCATGGAACGCCGGGCGGCTGGAGCGTCCTGAAGAAAGGTGAATCGATGAACACTCAGTTGGTGCGCGACTATCTGCTGGGTCTGCAGCAGCGCATCGTGGCCTCAATGGAGGCACTGGACGGGCATTCCTTCATCGAGGACGTCTGGCAGCGGGAGCCCGGTGGGCGACTGGAAGGTGACGGCCGCGTCCGTTTGATCGAGAATGGCGGGTTGTTCGAGCGTGGCGGGGTGAACTTCTCGCACGTGCGGGGCCGGGTGTTGCCCCCTTCGGCGACGGCGCATCGGCCAGAACTGGCGGGCGCGCCGTTTGAGGCCATGGGGGTGTCGCTGGTGCTGCATCCGCACAATCCGTTTGTGCCGACCGTCCACATGAATGTGCGGATGTTTGCGGCATTGCCGCTGGAAGCGCCGCCGGTGGTGTGGTTTGGCGGCGGCATGGATCTCACCCCCTATTACGGTTTCGAGCGAGATGCCCAGCATTTCCATCGCACTTGCCGGGCGGCCCTGGAGCCGCATGGCGAGGGGCTGTACCCACGCTTCAAGACGTGGTGCGACGAGTATTTCTATCTCAAGCACCGCAACGAGCCGCGTGGCATTGGAGGCATCTTCTTCGACGACTACGCCGAAGGCGGCTTTGACGAGGCGTTTGGGCTGATGCAGTCGGTGGGGGATGCGTTTGTGCCGGCCTATCAACCCATCGTTGAACGCCGTCACGGGGTGGCCTACGGTGAGCGGGAACGGGATTTCCAGGCCTACCGCCGTGGCCGTTATGTGGAGTTCAACCTGGTGTTTGACCGTGGCACCTTGTTCGGGCTGCAGTCGGGAGGCAGGACGGAATCCATCCTGATGTCGATGCCGCCGATGGCGCAGTGGCGGTACGACTGGCATCCCG
Organism: Roseateles sp. SL47; assembly: GCF_026625885.1. Taxonomy (NCBI): domain Bacteria; kingdom Pseudomonadati; phylum Pseudomonadota; class Betaproteobacteria; order Burkholderiales; family Sphaerotilaceae; genus Roseateles; species Roseateles sp. SL47. Next base: position 3,024,664 of record NZ_CP113068.1, read on the forward strand.
AGCCCGGCACGCCGGAAGAACGGCTCTACACCGACTTCCTGCGTCCGCGCGATTGGGCGGATGAGGAAGCGACACATCTGTGGTTCTGACAGGCAACGGTCTGCCGGGGGCCGGTCAGTCTGGGCAGCCTGGCCAGGCCGGTCGGCAGGTCGGCTGGTTCGGCGGGTCGTTTGACCCGGCGCATGGGGCGCATCGTGCGTTGGCCCAGGCCGCGCTGGATCAACTGGGCCTGGACGAAGTGCGGTGGGTGGTGGCCGGACAGCCGTGGCAGAAGGCCGGGCGGCCACTGGCAGCCGCCGAGCATCGGGCGGCGATGGTCCGGTTGATGATCGAGGATGAAGCCCGCTTTGTGCTGGACGACAGCGAACTGCGGCGCGCCGGCCCCAGCTACACCCTGGAGTCGGTGAAGGCCTGGCAGGCACAACACCCCGGGGATGCGCTGTGGCTGATCCTGGGTCAGGATCAATTGGCGGGTCTGCCCACCTGGCGAGGGTGGGAAGACCTGATAGGACGTGTGGGGCTGGCGGTGGCCGCCCGCGCGTCCGACGAGGTAAGGGCGCCGGCGGCGCTGCTGGAACGGCCGCATCGGCTGGTCCGGCTGCAGATGCCGATGCTTGAATGGTCATCCACCGAGGTGCGCCGACGGGCGGCCTCGGGCGGGGACGTGAGGCCCGTGGTGGGCGAAAAGGTTGCGGGTTATATTGGCCTGCACCGTCTCTACAGTGAGCACTGAATGGACATCAAGAAACTGCAACGTGCCATCGTCGATGGTCTGGAAGATGTGAAGGCCCAGGACATCCTGGTGTTCGACACCGAACGGCTGTCGCCCTTGTTTGAGCGCGTGATCATCGCGTCCGGCACGAGCAACCGTCAGACCAAGGCCCTGGCGTCCAGCGTGCGGGAGACGGTGAAGAAGCGCGGCATGCAGGTCATGCGGACCGAAGGCGAAGACAACGGCGAATGGATCATCGTGGACTGCGGCGCTGCCGTGGTGCATGTGATGCAGCCGGCCATCCGCCAGTACTACCACCTGGAAGAGATCTGGGGCGGCAAGCCGGTGAAGCTGAAGCTCGGCGAGGGCGGCACGCGTCTGGTGAAGGCGTCCGAGCCGATGGACGAGGAAGATGAGGACGGCGTGGCCGTCAAGAAACCGGCTCGCAAGGCCAACAAGGGCGACAAGGGCGACAAGGGCGACAAGGGCGCCACTGCGGCGGCTGCACCCGCCAAGAAGGCGCCGAGCCGGACCGCAGGCACCAAGTCTGCGGCAACCGGGAAGGCCCCGGCGAAGACAGCCGCCAAGACTGCCACGAAGACCACTTCCAAGTCGGCTGGCAAGACCACCGTCAAGACTGGCACCAAGGCAGCCGGTACCACCGCAGCCAAGCCCGCAGCCCGCAAGACCACCGGTCGCTCGGCCCCCAAGGAAGTGATCGCGCAGACCATCAAGGTGGGCACGAAGAAGCCTGCTGCGAAGAAGGCCGCTGCCGTCAAACCTGCGGCCAAGTCCGCCGCCAAGCCGGCAGCCAAGCCCGCAGCGAAGCCGGCAGCCAAGAAGCCAGCGGCCCGCAAGACCACGGTCACCTCCGGCACCAAGTCCAAGCCCAAGGCTTGAGACCGTGCGGCTGGTCCTGTGTGCGGTCGGCCTGAAGATGCCGGCCTGGGCGGACGAAGCGTATGAAGATTTCGCCAAGCGCTTCCCGCCCGAAATGCGTCTGGAGCTGAAGGCCGTGAAGGCCGAGCCCCGGACCACCGGCAAAAGCACCGAGCAGTTGATGGCGGCCGAGGCCCAACGGCTGGAGGCCGCATGCCCCAAAGGGGCGCGCCGGGTGATCCTGGACGAGCGGGGTGACCGTGTCACCTCTCGTCAATTGGCTCAGCGCATGGAGGTCTGGCGCGGCGATGGCCGTGACGTGGCCATTTTCATCGGTGGTCCGGACGGGCTGGACCCCAGCCTCAAGGCCACCGCCGACGACATGCTGCGCCTGTCGGATCTGACCTTGCCGCACGCGTTTGTCCGGGTGCTGCTGGCCGAAGGCCTGTATCGGGCCTGGTCGGTCATGGAAGGCCACCCCTACCACCGCGAATGAGCCTTTTTGCTGCTGCCTGCTGATGCCACTTCTCTACCTCGCCTCCCAAAGTCCGCGCCGCCGCCAACTGCTCGATCAGATCGGCGTGGCGCATGAATTGCTGCTGCCTGATGCGGATGAAGATGCGGAGGCTTTGGAAGTTGTGCTGGCGGGCGAGACTCCGGACGACTACGTGCAGCGGGTGACGGCCGCCAAGCTCGATGCTGCGCTGCAGCGTCGGGAGCGGCGCCAGTGGCCGCCCGCTCCCGTACTCTGCGCCGACACGACGGTCACGCTGGACGGCGACATCCTGGGCAAACCAGACAATGCTGCCCATGCGTTGGCAATGCTGCGTCGGCTCAGTGGCCGGGAGCACCGGGTGTTGACGGCGGTGGCGCTGGGGCTGCCGGATGGGCGGTCGTTGGCAGCTTTGAGCGTGTCGACCGTCCGTTTTGATCCGGTGCCGGACGACCGCTTGCAGGCCTACGTCAACGCCGGCGAGCCGATGGGCAAAGCCGGCAGCTATGCGATACAAAGTCATGCGGCAGCATGGATCAGCCACATCGCCGGCAGTTATTCGGGCATCATGGGCCTGCCGCTGTTTGAAACGGCGGGTCTTTTGAGGGCTGCCGGCTGGGTGCTGTAGTCGCTGTCGGGCCGCTGTCGGGCCCTTGGCGGCCTGGAGGCTGCCGCCGGCCACACCACAGGACGGGCGGGCGAGTGACCGACAGGGGTGTGACCAAGGTGTGTGACCAAAGAATGGGCAGAGCGTTGCCGTGAGCCTGGAGGCTGACGGGAGCGCTGGAGCACAACAATATGGAAGATATCCTGATCAACTGGACCCCGCAGGAGACGCGGGTAGCGGTGGTCGAAAATGGGGCGGTGCAGGAACTGCATATCGAGCGCACGCTCGAGCGGGGCCTGGTGGGCAACGTGTACCTGGGCAAAGTGGCCCGGGTGCTGCCCGGCATGCAGTCGGCGTTTATCGACATCGGTCTGGAGCGGGCGGCCTTTCTGCACGTGGCTGATTTGCATCTCAACGGCGTGACGCCGCGCGGCCATCACGGGGATGGTTCCCAGCCGGTGCCGATCGAGCGGCTGGTCTATGAAGGGCAGGCGCTGACGGTGCAGGTCATCAAGGACCCGATCGGCACGAAGGGCGCCAGACTCTCCACCCAGATTTCGATTGCAGGCCGCTTGCTGGTTCATCTGCCGCAGGACAACCACATCGGCATCTCCCAGAAGATCGGCTCGCCGGAGGCGCGTGATGCTCTGCGCAGCCGCATGCAGACGCTGGCGTCGGTGGGCGTGCAGGACGGCAACACGGGGGGCTTCATCCTGCGCACCAATGCGGAAGAGGCCAGCGACGACGAGCTGGCCGCCGACATTGCCTATCTGCGCAAGACCTGGGGCTCGATCCGAGAGAAGAGCCTGCGGCAGCCGCCTGGAACGCTGTTGTTCCAGGATCTGAGCCTGGTGGAGCGGGTGCTGAGGGACCTGGCCAGCGAGCGCACCAACTCCATCCGCATCGACTCCAAGCTGCAATACGACGTGCTGCGGGGCTTCGGCGAGACCTACATGCCGGCGGCCACGGCCAAACTCGACCTCTATCGAGGTGAGCGGCCGATCTTTGATCTGCACAACATCGATGCCGAAGTGGCCCGGGCCCTGGCACGCCGGGTGGACCTGAAGTCGGGCGGTTATCTGATCATTGATCAGACCGAAGCCATGACCACCATCGATGTGAACACCGGCGGCTTTGTGGGTGCTCGCAACTTCGACGACACCATCTTCAAGACCAATCTGGAGGCGGCGGGTGCCATTGCCCGCCAACTGCGCCTGCGCAATCTGGGTGGAATCATCATCGTCGATTTCATCGACATGACGAAAGAAGAGCACAAGACCTCGGTGCTGCATGAATTCCGCAAACAGCTAAGCCGCGACCGTACCAAGGTCACGGTGGGCGGTTTCACGCAACTCGGTCTGGTGGAACTGACGCGCAAGCGCACGCGGGAGTCGTTGTCTCGCATGCTGTGCGAGCCGTGCCCCACCTGCGAGGCACGCGGTCAGGTCAAAACGGCGCGCAGCATCTGCTACGAGATCATGCGGGAGATCCTGCGTGAGTCGCGGCAGTTCAACCCCAAAGAGTTCCGCGTGGTGGCCGCCGCCAACGTGGTGGAGATGCTGCTGGACGAAGAAAGCCAGCATCTGGCTGGCCTGTCGGACTTTATCGGCAAGCCCATTTCACTGACCGCTGAGCCGACCAACCAGACGGAGCATTACGACATCGTGCTGATGTGATGGGTGATCGGGTCGGGAGATGCGGGCGATACGGGAGATGCCAGGCGGACTACCTCGATAGCCTGTCCACCTGAACCGGTAATTCGGGCGGGATCTCCTCCCAAAGGTCACTGCCGGCTTGCGCCACCGCCCAACGAACCTCCGGAAGCGCCAGGATCGTGGCGAACTGGCGTTGCAGGGCGTCAACCCGAGCTGCGGGCATCTGGGCCGACACCAGCAGACCGTTCCAATCGGTTCGGGGGACATCGTCCGGTCGGCTGAACGGGCGTGGGAATACGCTGGGGCGAGCCGCATCTGGCCGATCCGATGGGTCTGCGGACAGGTCATCCAGCCGCGACAGTGCCGCCAGTACACGCGGATCCGCTGGCTGCTCGACCTGCGGGTCGGCCCACCGGGTGGCACGCCGATCTGCAGTCTCCGCTGCACCCCCATGCAGGGCCAAGCGGGGCCGCATCGGACTGGGGCTCAGCCCATGCGGAAAGACCGACATGAAGGGCAGTTCGCCCACCCGCGCAATCAGCTTGAAGCGCTGCAGGCTCAGTGGGGGTGAGGACACTGGCCGCTGGCGCTGCGTGCGGGGCACTGCCGGCCCGGCATCCAGCATCCGCGAACTGGTGAGCAGCAGCAGCCGGCCGTCCGTGGCGTGCTCCGATACCCACCGGGCCGCCGTCCGCCCCTGGTTCTCCGGCATGTTGATCACCTGGACCGCTTCACCGCTGCGTTGGGACCACTCTCGGGCCAGCGTCCGCGCGACATGATCCGGGCCACTGCCCGGAACAAATGCGGTCACCAGCGTCAGCGGCTCGTCGGCGCTCCAGGCGGGCGCGGGCCAGAGCAGCGGGACGATCAGCCCCATGAAGGCCATCAGCGCTGCCCCGCAGTGCAGCCCCGGTCGGTGTGCTCGTCGGTGTGCCAGTCGGTGTGCCAGTCGATGTGCCAGTCGGTGCCGCAGCCACCCCCTCAGCCCAGTGGTGCCCCCACCGAAGGTGCGCAGTGCCTGACCCGCAACGCCGCTGACACCCCCGCCGCCAGTGCCTCCACCGGAGCCGGGCAGGGCGTTTGCCAAGGCAGTTGCCAGGGCCAGGGCGTTTGCCAGGACGTTTGCAAGACCGTTTGCCAGACCGTTTGCCAGACCGTTTGCCCGGGCCAGCCTGCAAACCTGAGCCGCTCGCCCAGGCGAGCCGCCTGCCAAACCGCTCAGCTGTGCGGACAGCGTCGCTGCTGCAAAACCGTGTGTGGTCCGCTGCGGACTGACAGCCGTTAAGTCTGACGACGTGGTGCGGTGTTGGAGGCAAACCTGGGCGGACATGATGAGGACGATGACAAAGGGGAGCTGATGACGAAGTGTCGTGAACGGTTAGGGACATTCTGGGCAGCGCCTCGCACCGGCAGCCATGGCCTGCTTACACAGAAGCCTCGCGCCCGCCTCCTGATCTCTTGCAGGTACGCCCCAGGAATGACTAGTCACCGTCACGGTCCCTGAGCTTCCGCCTGGACAATTCGTAGCCTCTTGCGATGCCCTGCGCGCAAACACTGCGTGCGGCTCGTGCACAATTCGGACTCCATTCATCGCGCAAGCCATGATCACCAAGACAACTGCCAAGCCTTCGACGACATTGACGCGCCGCGCCCTGCTGGGCAGCGCCGCCGCCGGGCTCGCCGTACCCGCCTGGTCTCCCGCCTGGTCCCAGTTCCGTGTGGAAATTGCTGGTGTGGGCGCAACCCGACTGCCCATCGCGATCAACGACTTCAAGGACGAAGCCGCCACTGGACAGACGCTGGGCGCCATCATCCGCGCCGACCTGGAGCGCAGTGGCCAGTTCAGCATGGTCCCGGGCCAGCCCGGCATGACCGAAACCAGCGTGCCCCAGTTTGGGGACTGGCGTTCCCGCGCGGCCGACGCATTGGTCGCCGGCTCCGCCACGCGCCTGGCCGATGGCCGGTTTGACGTGCGCTACCGTCTGTGGGATGTGGTGAAGGGGCAAGACCTGGCCAGCGAAAGCCTGCCGGTGGTTACCGCCGACCTGCGCCTGGCCGCCCACAAGATTGCGGACGCCATCTATCAAAAGCTGACCGGTGACCGCGGCGTCTTCGCCACGCGCCTGGTCTATGTGAACAAGGCCGGCCCGCGCTACAGCCTGCGGGTGGCCGATGCGGACGGTGAGGGCGAGCAAACGGTGCTGGCCAGCCCGGAGCCGATCATTTCTCCGGCCTGGTCGCCCGACGGGTCCGAACTGGCCTACGTGTCCTTCGAAACCCGCAAGGCCGTGGTCTGGATCCAGGACCTGCGCACCGGCCGTCGTCGCAAGATCGCGGATTTCCGCGGCAGCAACAGCGCTCCGGCGTTTTCGCCCAACGGCCAGCAGCTTGCGCTGACCCTCTCCAGGGACGGCGGTTCGCAGCTGTATCTCATCGGCCGCAATGGTGACGGGGTGCGCCGTCTCACCCAAAGCCAGTCGATCGACACCGAACCGGTGTTCACCCCGGACGGTGCCCAGATCTACTTCGTCAGCGACCGAGGCGGCGCGCCGCAGATCTACCGCATGCCGGCCGGTGGCGGCAGCGCCGAACGCGTCACTTTCAACGGCAACTACAACATCAGCCCCACCATCAGCCCGGACGGCCGCACCCTGGCCTTCATCACCCGTGTGGGCGGGGGCAGCTTCAAACTGTGCGTGATGGACCTGGGCAGTGGCCAGGTGCAGCAGATCACCGATACCACCGACGACGAAAGCCCCAGCTTCGCGCCCAACGGGAAGCTCATCGTGTATGCCACCCGCGCGGGCGGTCGGGATGTGTTGATGACCTCCACCCTGGACGGCAAGGTCAAGGCCAAGCTGGCCACACCCACGGTGGCTGACATCCGCGAGCCGGCCTGGGGCCCCTTCGGCAACTGAGACGCTTCGGCCTTCCTACCGTGATTTCCACACCGTCAGGCATGTTATTTGCCCAACCTACCTTCGCGCCGGTGTTCTTTGTGCGAGACGCGAATCTATCCCCTGCAGGATGGGGCGGTCTGATGCGCCTGGGTGTCACAGGATGGCCGGCGATTGCTTCACAATTCACTTTTTTCCGGCGGTTGCCGGTTTTTCGGCGTCCTGCCGACACTCGCTTGCCTTTGATCAATAGGAGCGCTTCCTCATGAAAATCGAAAAACTGATGCTGAGCCTGGTGGCTGCCGCCGCCCTGGCTGCTTGCAGCTCGACCAAGCTGGACGAAAAGCCGCCGGTCGAAACCGCCCAGCCCGTGACCCAGACGACGCCTCCCCCGGTTGCTCCGCCGGTGTCTCAGCGCCCGGTGACCACCGTGGACCTGGGTGCCCAGCTGGACGCCGCCGTTGCCAACCAGCGCGTGGTGTACTTCGACTTCGACAGCTTCGTGGTCAAGGACGACTACCGCAGCCTGATCGAAAACCACGCCAAGCGCCTGAACAACAAGAAGTCGCTGACGCTGAGCCTGGAAGGCCACACCGACGAACGCGGTGGCCGTGAGTACAACCTGGCCCTGGGCCAGAAGCGTGCGGAAGCCGTGGCCAAGTCGCTGACCCTGCTGGGCGTGGCGTCGAGCCAGGTCGAGCCGGTGAGCTTCGGCAAGGAACGTCCGGCTGACAACGGTCACACCGAAGAAGCCTGGGCCAAGAACCGTCGCGTCGAACTGCGGGACAAGTGAGATGAGCATGCTGCGTTTTCCCCGTTTCTCCACGCTGATGCTGGGCGTGGCCCTGGCCTGGACCGCTGCCGGTCCGGCGCAGGCCGCGTTGTTTGAGGACGATGAGGCCCGCAAGGCCATCCTGGACCTCCGAGCCAAGCAGACGCAGACCGAGGAAGCGCAGCGTGCACGAATCGAGCAGCTCCAGAACCAGCTGGCCACCGTTCAGCGGGGCCTGCTGGATCTCTCCGGCCAGATCGACGGGCTTCGCTCCGAGATCGCCAAGCTGCGTGGCCAGAATGAACAACTGGCCCGCGACCTGTCGGAAACCCAGCGCAAGGTGTCCGACCAGTCCGCCACCCTGGACAACCGCCTCCGTCCGCTTGAGCCTCAAAAGGTGTCCGTCGACGGCAAGGAATTCCAGGCGGATCCCGAAGAAAAGCGGCAGTTCGATGCCGCGATGGGCCTGATTCGCAACGGCGACTTCAACGAAGCCGTGTCGGCCTACTCCTCTTTCCTGCAGCGTTATCCCGCCAGCGGCTACGGTGACACCGTGCGTTTCTGGCTGGGTAATGCGCAATATGGCAAGCGCGACTACAAGGGCGCGATTGCCACCTTCAAGGCGTTTGTGGCGGGTAACCCGGACCACCCGCGCGCGCCTGAAAGCCTGCTGGCCATTGCCAACTGCCAGGTGGAGCTCAAGGACAACAAGAGCGCCCGCAAGACCCTGGACGACCTGATCAAGGCCTATCCGAACTCCGAGGCGGCCCGTGCCGCCAAGGAGCGGATCGCTTCGCTGCGCTGAAGCGCGCGGCATGATTCCGAGAAGCCGGTGTGTCTGCCGGCTTCGTGACCGAAGCCCCGCCGGACACCCAGCGGGGCTTTGCTGCTTCTGAGACGATGATCGGCATGACCGAGACTGCCCTCCCTTCCGCCGCCCCTCAGGGTGAATTCGATGCCGACAGCGAACGACGCTTCGGCGGCCTGCAGCGACTGCACGGCGAGCGGGACTATCGCCACCTGCGTGCCGGCCGCTTTGCGGTGGTCGGCCTGGGCGGGGTAGGGTCCTGGGTGGTGGAGGCCTTGGCGCGCATGGGAGTGGCCCGGCTGGTGCTGATCGATCTGGACCATGTGGCCGAATCCAACATCAACCGGCAGGTGCAGGCACTGGGCAGCACGCTGGGCATGGCCAAGGCCGAAGCCCTGCGCCTGCGGGTGGCAGACATTCACCCGGGCTGCGAAGTCATCACGATAGAAGAGTTCGTGGATGATGATAACTGGCCGGCGTTGCTGGGCGACGTGGCCATTGATGGCATCGTGGACGCCTGTGATCAGGTCCGGGCCAAGGCGCAAATTGCAGCCTGGGCTCGCAAGAAGAAGCTGGCTCATCTCTGCGTCGGGGCGGCGGGTGGCAAGCATCGTCCGCAGGATGTGGAAGTGTTGGACCTGTCCGAGACCACGCACGACCCCTTGCTCGCGAGCCTGCGCCAGCGGCTGCGCAAGCATCATGAGCTGCCGAAGCAGGGCGCCATGGGCGTGCGGTGTGTGTTCTCGCGCGAACCAGTGCGCCGCCCTGACGAGTCCTGCAATGTGGATGGCAGCCTCAATTGCCACGGCTACGGCTCCAGCGTGGCGGTGACGGCAGGCTTCGGCATGGTGGCTGCAGCGGACCTTGTGGCGCAGTATTTGAAGGCACTTGCGCGGCGCGAAAAAAGCGCTCTATAATCTGCGGCTCTGCTGAGGGGCAAACACCTCGAAGAGTAAGAACAAGTGGTGCGAAAGCTGGGCTTTTTGCGGTCAAGCACGAAAGTCAAGACACATAAAGTCAAGCACGCATCACGAGCGGGTCGTTAGCTCAGTCGGTAGAGCAGCGGACTTTTAATCCGTTGGTCGCAGGTTCGAATCCTGCACGACCCACCATGTTTTGAAGGCTTTGGTATTCAAGCATGGGGCATGTGTGGATAGTTCGCGGTTTCCTCGAGTTCTCGTAGAAGTCTGCGGAATATTTACGAAAGATGACGTCGGCAGGCCATAATATGATTCATAATATGGTTTGCAGTGGATCCAGGGGCTCTTAGCTCAGTTGGTAGAGCAGCGGACTCTTAATCCGTTGGTCGAAGGTTCGAATCCTTCAGGGCCCACCACTCCAGACGTTTCAGGCATACACCCTCGTGGCATTCCCGCGAGAGGTTGCAGCCACATACCGAATATCGGGCTCTTAGCTCAGTTGGTAGAGCAGCGGACTCTTAATCCGTTGGTCGAAGGTTCGAATCCTTCAGGGCCCACCAACATTCTCAATGGCGCGCAGTAAAGGTATCGTTCGGCAGTAGTTTCTGCCCTACCGAGCTACCGAGTTCAGCGCCCGTTGATACCCCGAAAGGGCACAGCTTGCTGTGCCCTTTTTTGCATTTGGGCGCCTAGCGCCAGCGGGTTGCCAAACCCCCGCAGTTTCGAGGCCAAGCCCCCTGGGCTAGACTGACGGCCTACATTGAGGTAACCATGTCCCAGATTCAAGAAGCCACTCTGCTGGCCGCGCTTCAACAGGTGATTGACCCCAACACCGGCCGTGACCTGGTCACGACGCGTCAGCTCAAGAACCTGCGTGTGCAAGGCGACTCCGTCAGCTTCGATGTGGAGCTGGGTTATCCCGCCGCCAGCCAGATCGACGGACTGCGCGCCGCCCTCGTGGCCGCCGCGCGCAGCGTGGCCGGTGTGGGCAATGTGAGCGTCAGCATCACCAGCAAGATCATTGCCCATGCGGTGCAGCGTGGTGTGCAGTTGCTGCCCGGTGTGAAGAACATCATCGCGGTGGCCTCCGGCAAGGGTGGGGTGGGCAAAAGCACCACCGCCGCCAACCTGGCGCTGGCCTTGGCTGCGGAAGGCGCCCAGGTCGGCCTGCTGGATGCGGACATCTACGGCCCCAGTCTGCCCCTGATGCTGGGCATCCAGGGCCGCCCGGAAAGCACTGACGGGCAGACCATGGAGCCGCTGGTCTCTCATGGCCTGCAGTTGATGTCCATCGGTTTCCTGGTGGAAGAAGACCAGGCCATGGTGTGGCGCGGGCCCATGGCCACCCAGGCGCTGGAGCAGTTGCTGCGCCAGACCCGCTGGCGCGACCTGGACTATCTGGTCATCGACATGCCGCCTGGCACCGGAGACATCCAGCTGACCCTGTCGCAACGCGTGCCGGTGAGCGGGTCCATCATCGTGACCACCCCGCAGGACATCGCCCTGATCGATGCCAAGAAGGGCCTGAAGATGTTCGAGAAGGTGGGCGTGCCCATCCTCGGCATCGTTGAGAACATGGCTGTGCATGTGTGCAGCCACTGCGGCCATGCCGAGCACATCTTCGGCAGCGGCGGTGGCGAGCGCATGGCGCAGCAGTATGGGATGGAGCTGCTGGGCTCGTTGCCCCTGGCCCTGTCCATCCGCGAGCAGGCGGATAGCGGCAAGCCCACCGTGGTGGCCGAGCCGGACAGCGCACACGCCGCTGCCTACAAGGCGATTGCACGCAAGGTGGCGGTGAAGTTGGCGGGGCAGGCCAAGGATTATTCTTCCAAATTCCCCACCATCACCATTTCCAAAACCACCTGAAGCCAAGCCGCCTGAACCCAAGCCAACTGAGCGCGTCCGAACTTTTCAGCCGCGTCGGTTTACCCGCTCTTCAGCCCGTCTGCAGCGGGTCAGGTTTTGCCTGAGTTAGAGGCTTGGTTTTTGTGCGGTGCAGTAAAGATTTGGCGTCGTTCCGGCCCCACAAACACAGCCCCAGGCGCTCTTCCAAACGGGAGAGCGCCTTTTTCATTGCACCGCACAAAATACGATGAACAGGGCCCTTTGCGCGGTCGGGCAATATTGATGCGGACGACTGTGCGGGTGGCGTGTGCCACTGCACACTTGAGTGCGCCCTGACATTGGACAAAGCGCTCGCTTTGTGTGGAAATAATGAATGCGGGCCGCGTGCCGGCCGTGATTTTTTCCCAGGTGGCCAAGAAGTCACCTCAGGAGGCATCGTCAACATGGACATGAACCGGAGGCACTTCTTCCGGGTGAGCGGGGCGGCCGTCATGGGCTCCAGCCTCGTGGCGCTGGGTTTTTCACCCACCGCTGCACTGGCGGAGACCCGCCAGTTCAAGCTCTCCCGGGCGACAGAAACCCGCAACACCTGCCCGTACTGCTCGGTGGGTTGCGGTCTCATCATGTATTCGCTCGGTGACAAAGCCAAGAACGTCAAGAGCGAGATCGTTCACATCGAAGGGGATCCGGACCATCCGGTGAACCGCGGCACCTTGTGCCCCAAGGGCGCGGGTCTGCTGGACTTCATCCACAGCCCCAACCGCCTCAAGTACCCGGAGATCCGGGAAGCGGGCGCGAAGGAATGGAAGCGCGTGAGCTGGGAAGAGGCGATGGATCGCGTCACCAAGCTCATGAAGGCCGACCGTGACGCCAACTTCATTGCGACCAATGCGCAGGGCCAGACCGTCAACCGCTGGTTGACCACCGGCATGCTGTGTGCATCGGCATCCTCGAACGAATCGGGCTACATCACCCACAAGGCGATGCGCTCGATGGGCTTGCTCGCGTTCGACAATCAAGCACGCGTTTGACACGGACCGACGGTGGCCAGTCTGGCCCCGACGTTCGGACGCGGCGCGATGACCAACCATTGGGTGGACATCAAGAACGCTGACCTGATCCTGATCATGGGCGGCAATGCCGCCGAGGCGCATCCCTGCGGTTTCAAGTGGGTGATCGAGGCCAAGCACAACAACAAGGCGAAACTCATCGTCGTGGACCCGCGCTTTACCCGCTCGGCCGCGATGAGCGACTACTACGCGCCCATCCGCGCGGGGTCGGACATCGCCTTCCTGGCGGGCCTGATCAATTACTTGTTGTCCAACGACAAGATCCAGCACGAGTACGTCAAGCACTACACCAACGCCAGCTTCATCGTCGGCGAGGCCTACAAGTTCGAGGACGGTCTGTTCTCGGGCTATGACGCGGCCAAGCGCAGCTACAACAACGCCTCCTGGGCGTATGAGCTGGACGAGAAGGGCTTTGCGAAGGTCGACCCGACGATGCAGCATCCGCGCTGCGTGCTGCAGTTGATGAAGCAGCACTACGCGCGCTACACGCCCGAGATGGTCAGCCAGATCTCCGGCACGCCAAAGGACAAGTTCCTGAAGATCTGCGAATCCATCGCAGAGACGTCGGCGCCGGGCAAGGTGATGACCATCATGTATGCGCTGGGCTGGACCCAGCACAGCCAGGGCTCGCAGATCATCCGCACGGGTGCGCTGGTGCAGCTGCTGCTGGGCAACATCGGCCTGCCGGGTGGCGGCATGAATGCGCTGCGTGGTCACAGCAACATCCAGGGTCTGACCGACCTGGGACTGCTCTCCACCGCCCTGACCGGCTACATGAGCCTGGCCAAGGACTCCGAGCAGGACCTGGACGCGTACTACAAGACCCGCGCGCTCAAGCCGCTGCGTCCCAACCAGATGAGCTTCTGGCAGAACTATCCCAAGTTCTTCGTCAGCCAGCAAAAAGCCTGGTGGGGCAAGGCCGCGACCAAGGACAACGACTGGGCCTTCCACTATCTGCCGAAGTGGGACAAGGGCTATGACATGCTGCAGACCTTCGACCTGATGCATCAGGGCAAGGTCAACGGCTACATCTGCCAGGGCTTTAACCCGGTGGCGTCGCTGGCCAACAAGACCAAGGTGGTCGAGAGCCTGTCCAAGCTGAAGTTCCTGGTCATCATCGACCCGCTCGAAACCGAGACGGCCAACTTCTGGAAGAACTACGGCGAGTACCACGACGTCAAGACCGAAGAGATCCAGACGGTGGTGTTCCGCTTCCCGAGCACCTGTTTCGCGGAAGAAGACGGTTCGCTGACCAACTCGGGTCGCTGGCTGCAATGGCACTGGCGCGGCGCCGAGCCTCCGGGCGAAGCCAAGCAGGACGCCGAGATCATTGCCGAGCTGTTCCTGCGCATGCGCAATCTCTATCAGAAGGAAGGCGGCGCGTTCCCGGACCCGATCGTCAACCTGAGCTGGCCGTACAAGATTCCCAACAGCCCCTCGGCCGAGGAGCTGGCGATGGAGTTCAACGGCAAGGCGCTGGCGGACGTGCTAGATCCGAAGGACCCGACCAAGGTACTGGCCAAGGCCGGCGAGCAGCTCTCCGGCTTCGGACTGCTGCGCGACGACGGCTCCACCTCCAGTGGCTGCTGGATCTACGCGGGTGCCTGGACGCAAGCGGGCAACCAGATGGCGCGCCGGGACAATTCGGACCCGTGGGGCATCGGCCAGACGCTGAACTGGGCCTGGGCCTGGCCGGCGAACCGCCGTGTGCTCTACAACGCGGCTTCGTGTGATACGTCCGGCAAGCCCTGGAATGCCAAGCGCCGCCTGATCGCCTGGACCGGCGACAAGTGGACCGGCTCCGACGTGCCCGACATCCGTCCGGATGCGAATCCGAACGATCCGGACGCGGTGCGTCCGTTCATCATGACCGCCGAAGGTGTGGCGCGCCTGTTCGCGCCCAGCGGCATGGCGGATGGTCCGCTGCCGGAGCACTACGAGCCGTTCGAGACGCCGCTGGAAGTCAATCCGCTGCATCCGAACAATCCCAAGGCCAAGAGCAATCCGGCCGCGCGTGTGTTCAAGAGCGACTTCGAACAGTTCGGCAAGCCCGACAAGTTCCCGTATGTCGCGACGAGCTATCGCCTGACGGAGCACTTTCACTACTGGACCAAGCATGCGCGGTCCAATGCGGTGATCCAGCCGCAGCAGTTTGTCGAGATCGGCGAGGAACTCGCCAAGGAGAAGGGCATCACCAACGGCGATACCGTGAAGGTCAGCTCCAACCGCGGCGCCATCAAGGCCGTGGCGCTGGTGACCAAGCGGGTCGCTTCGCTGGACGTGGGCGGCAAACGGGTCCATACCGTCGGCCTGCCCAATCACTGGGGCTTTGTGGGGCTTGCTCGCCCCGGCTTCCTGGTGAATACGCTGACCCCGTTTGTGGGCGACGCGAATTCCCAGACGCCGGAAGTGAAGAGCTTCACTGTCAACATTGAGAAAGCCTGATCATGTCCTCGCTTCAATCGCTCGATATCGCGAAGCGCTCGGCCACGACCACGCCCAGCCCTGACGCCCGCCGCCAGGTCATCGAGGTGGCCAAGCTCATCGACGTGTCCTCCTGCATCGGTTGCAAGGCCTGCCAGGTGGCCTGCATGCAGTGGAACGACCTCCGCGACGAGGTCGGTCACAACGTCGGTGTGTACGACAACCCCGCAGACCTGTCGCCGCAGTCCTGGACGGTGATGCGCTTCTCCGAGGTGGAGGTCCAGCAGGACCGCCTTGAATGGCTGATCCGCAAGGACGGCTGCATGCACTGTGAGGACCCAGGCTGCCTCAAGAGCTGCCCGTCCCCGGGGGCGATCATCAAATACCAGAACGGTATTGTTGATTTCATCTCGGAACACTGCGTGGGCTGTGGCAACTGCGTCACCGGCTGCCCGTTCGATGTGCCGCGCATCTCCAAGGTCGACAACAAGGCGTACAAGTGCAGCCTCTGTTCCGACCGTGTGGGTGTGGGCCTGGAACCGGCCTGCGTGAAGGCCTGCCCGACTGGCGCCATCCGCTTCGGTTCCAAGGAAGACATGCATGAGTTCGCCGAAGAACGCATTGTCGACCTGAAGGAACGCGGCTACGACAAGGCCGGCGTCTACGACCCGCAGGGCGTGGGTGGGACGCACGTCATGTATGTGCTGCAGCATGCGGACCAGCCGGAGCTCTACCACGGCCTGCCCAAGGACCCCAAGATCAGCCCGTTGGTCTCCTTGTGGAAGGGCGCGGCCAAGCCCTTGGCTGTTGCGGCCAT
Source organism: Roseateles sp. SL47 (assembly GCF_026625885.1). Taxonomy (NCBI): domain Bacteria; kingdom Pseudomonadati; phylum Pseudomonadota; class Betaproteobacteria; order Burkholderiales; family Sphaerotilaceae; genus Roseateles; species Roseateles sp. SL47. Next base: position 3,040,563 of record NZ_CP113068.1, read on the forward strand.
GATTGGCGCTGCGGTGGCGGGCTTCTTCCACTACATGAAGGTGGGTCCGATCGAATCGGGGCATGACAACCCCGATGAGGACGAAGAACTGGCCGATGAACGTGCGCGCAGTGAGGCGCACAAAGCCCCGCGCGGCTGAGGAAGGAGCACATCATGTTGCAACGCTATCCTGACGCACAGCGGATGAACCACTGGCTCATCGCCCTGCTGTTCTTCGGTGCCGGCCTGTCCGGCCTGGCCTTCTTCCATCCCAGCCTGTTCTTTCTGAGCAATCTGTTCGGCGGCGGCCCCTGGGCCCGCATCCTGCATCCCTACATGGGGCTGCTGATGGTGCTGGCCTTTGCGGTGCTGGCCCTGCAGCTCTGGAAGCAGAACCGCTGGACCGCCAGCGACACCGAGTGGGTGCGCCACAGCAAGGACATGCTGGCCGGGGACAAGTCCAACATGCCGCCGGCTGGCAAGTACAACGCCGGCCAGAAGGGCATCTTCTGGCTGATGGTGGTGTGCCTGGTGGTGCTGCTGGTGACCGGGTTCATGTTCTGGCATGCCTGGTTCCCGGAAGGCAACATCCTGATGCGCCGGATGGCCGTGCTGCTGCATGCGGCGGCGGCCACCGGGCTGATCCTGGGTGTCATCGTGCATATTTATGCTGCGATCTGGGTGAAGGGCACCATCCGCGCCATGACCCGTGGTACGGTCACTGAAACCTGGGCCAAGCACAACCACCCGCTGTGGTACAAGGAAGTCAAGGAGCGTCCGCGCGCATGACGGCCAGCAGCCAAATCCGCCTGATGACACCGGAGGAGATCGCGGTGAACGCGGGGGCACGCCCCGCGCCGCTGCGACTCCCCGAAGCCGGTGTTTTTGCTGAGCGCGCCCTGCGCCTGCGCCAACTGGCGCAGGACCATCCCATGCGGGACTACCTGCTGTTTGCCGCCGAGCTGGCCCAGCGCCAGCACGATCAGCTCAAGCAGCCCCGCCCGCTGCCCCTCCCCAACGAAAGCGTCCTGGCCGAAGCCATGGCCGCCGGTGTACCGCCACTGGACAGCCGCAGCTTCCCTCGCCAGCCCGCCTGGCGTGAAGAGCTGCGTGAACTGCTTGGGCACCTGAGCACCGCCGGGGTGCCGGCTCCGGTGCAGACCCTGGCCGGTGAACTGCTGAAGCTGGATGATGCCGAGGTGGAACGTCAGGCGCAGGCATTGCTGGCGGGTGGCGGGCCGGGTCTGGACCCGGCTGCAGCGCCTCTGCTGGCGGCCGCGTTGCAACTCCACTGGGTCCGCCTGGTGCAGCAACTGCAGGACCGGTATGAACGCGCCGGCAAGACCGAACATCTGGCCCCGTTTGGTCTGATCGACGATCCGACCGTCTGCCCGTGCTGCGGCTCGCGCCCGGTAGCGTCTGTCACCCGCATTGCAGCGGACGTGTCGGGCCAACGTTTCCTGGCGTGCTCGCTGTGCGCCACGCAGTGGCATTACGTGCGCATCAAGTGCACCCACTGCCAGAGCACCAAGGGCATCAGCTTCCGCCAGTTGGTGGATGACGAAGGCCGCAAGCCCAATGAAGCCGTCCAGGCCGAATGCTGCGAGAGCTGCGGCCACTATCTCAAGCAGGTCCACATGGAAAAAGACCTGCACGTGGAGCCGTTGGCCGACGACCTGGCCTCGCTCACGCTGGATCTGCTGGTGGGAGAACTGGGCCTGGTGCGGCAGGGGTTCAATCCGCTGCTGATCCTGGGCGAGCCGGAGGCCGGCGATGACCGTCCCCCGGGCAGCGACACCGAGGCGCCAGGCACCGCTCACAGCGGCGCGGCGCCACCGGATCCCGGAGGGCACTGAGCATGAAGCCCGAGGCATCCATGGTCCATGGTCCGACGGCGAGTCTCCCGGCTGAGTCTTCCGCACTCCCGTCGGCGGCCCCCAAAGACCTTCCTTCCGTTGATCGGCTGTTGCGCGATGCGGCGGTGACCCCACTGGTCACCGCGCATGGCCACGCCCTGGTTGCCGCACAGGCGCGTGAGCTGCTGGACCACTGGCGGGCCGAGGCGCTGCAGGGGCGGCTGCCGCTCAGCCAGTTGGCCGGCATCGCAGCCGCGCTGGCCCAACGCTGCGAGGCGCGGCTCACCCCGCGCATGCGCCGGGTGATCAATCTCACCGGCACGGTGCTGCACACCAATCTCGGCCGGGCCCTGTTGGCGGACGAGGCGCTGCAGCAGGTGCTGGCCTGCATGGGCTCGCCCAACAATCTCGAATTCGATCTGGCCCGGGGCGCCCGAGGGGATCGCGACAGCCTGGTCGAAGGCTTGCTGTGCGAGATCACCGGCGCCGAAGCGGCCACCGTGGTCAACAACAATGCGGCGGCCGTGCTGCTGGGCATTGCCGCGCTGGCCGGGGGCCGTGAGGTGATCGTGTCCCGCGGTGAGCTGGTGGAAATCGGCGGCGCCTTCCGCATGCCCGATGTGATGGCCGCCGCCGGCGCGCGTCTGGTGGAAGTGGGCACGACCAATCGAACCCATGCGCGCGACTATGAATCGGCCATCGGCCCGGCCACGGCCCTGCTGATGAAGGTTCACACCAGCAACTATGCCATCCAGGGGTTCACGTCCTCGGTGGACGAAGCCACGCTGGCCCCGATCGCAAAGGCGCGTGGGGTGCCGCTGATGACCGATCTGGGCAGTGGCTCCCTGGTGGATCTGGCTCAGTGGGGATTGCCCGCCGAGCCGCTGCCGCAGCAGATGCTCAAGGAGGGGTGCGACGTGGTGACCTTCAGCGGCGACAAGCTGCTGGGCGGCCCGCAGGCCGGGTTGATCGTGGGCACCCGGGAGTCCATCCAGCGCATCCGCAAGTTCCCGATGAAGCGCGCCTTGCGGCTGTCCAAGCTGCCGCTGGCGGCGCTGGAGGCCACGCTGCGTCTGTACCTCAAGCCGGACCGTCTCACCCGCGACCTGCCCACGCTGCGACACCTCACCCGTCCGGTGGCGCAGATCGAGGCGCAGGCGGCGCGGTTGCTGTTGCCGCTGCAGCAGGCGGTGGCGCCGCGTTTTGAGGTGCGTGCCGCGTCGATGCGTGGCCAGATCGGATCGGGCTCCTTGCCGGTGGAGACCTTGCCGTCCGCGGGCCTGGCACTGGCGCCGCCATTGAACGGCAAGCGGGGCACCGGCCGCGCGCTGGATGAGTTGCAGGTCGCCTTGCGGTCCCTGCCGCTGCCGATCGTGGCGCGGGTGCAGGCCGACGAGCTGTGGATGGATTTGCGCTGCCTGGATGAAGGCCCGCGTGAGGCCGAGTTCCTGGCGCAGTTGCCCGCTCTGGCGGAGGCCCTGCGGTGAACCGGCGAGGGCGGCCATGATCATCGGGACGGCCGGTCATATCGACCATGGCAAAACCACGCTGGTGAAGGCGCTGACCGGTGTGGATACCGACCGGCTGCCGGAGGAGAAGCAGCGCGGCATCAGCATTGCGCTGGGCTATGCCTATCTCGACACACCGGACGGCCAGCGCCTGGGGTTTGTGGATGTGCCGGGCCATGAGCGTCTGGTCCACACCATGCTCTCCGGCGCAACCGGCATTGACCATGCGCTGCTGCTGGTGGCCGCCGACGACGGCGTGATGCCGCAGACGCGGGAGCATCTGGCGCTGCTTTCCCTGCTGGGGATCGATCACGGCACGGTGGTGCTGACCAAGATCGACCGGGCCGACGAGGCGCTGCGCACGCAGCGCCGGGCGGAAGTGGCGGAGCTGCTGGCGCACACGGCGCTGTGCGCATCTCCCGTGTTCGAGGTGTCTGCCGCGACCGGGCAGGGCGTGGACATCCTGCGCGCCCACCTGCTGGCGCAGGCCCGCACCTTTGGTCGGCGCGCCGTGGCCGGGCAGGGATTCCGGCTGGCGGTGGACCGGGTGTTCAGCTTGTCCGGTGTGGGCACGGTGTGTACGGGCACGGCCTATGCGGGTGAGGTGTCGATCGGCGAAGAGCTGCACCTGGTGCCGCCCGCCATCGGCCAGGCCCCACGGACGGCGCGGGTGCGCAGCCTGCATGCGCAAAATGCCGCCGCCACGCAGGCACAAGCCGGCCAGCGCGTGGCCATCGGCCTGGCGGGTGTGGACAAGGATCAGGTGCTTCGCGGGCAGTGGTGGGTGACGCCCGAGGTGGCGTTGTGGTCGGACCGCATGGATGTCCGGCTGCGGCTGTGGTTTGATGAAGCGCGCCCGCTGCGCAGCGGCATGGCGGTGCACGTGCATCTGGGGGCGTCGCAGACCACCGGGTCGGTGGCGGTGCTGGGCTCGCTGGACGGTGAGCCGATGGATGCGATCCAGCCCGGCAATGAAGCGTTGGTGCAGTTGGTGCTGCATCAGCCCTTGTGTGGCTGGGCCGGAGACCGGGTGGTGCTGCGGGATGCGTCAGCCACACGGGCGCTGGCCGGGGGCACGGTGCTGGACCCGTTTGCACCGGTGCGGTACAGACGCACGCCGCAGCGGCTGGCAGAGTTGAAGGCGCTGATGGCCCCCACTGTATCGGAGCGGCTGCAGGGGCTGCTGGCGCAGGCGCCGCTGGGGGTGGATGTGCAGCGGTTCTCGGCGGCCCAAGGGCTGGCCCGTGCGTCCCGGGCGGCGTGGGTGAGGGAAGCCCTGCCGGATGATGATTCGGTGTGTGTGGTGCCTGGGCTGGAAGGGCCGCTGTGGGCCCTGGGGCCGGTGCAGACGGCGCAGGGGCGGCAGGTGGCGCTGGAACGGTTGGCGCTGTATCACCAGCAGCAGCCGGATGAGCTGGGGCCGGATCTGGCGCGCTGGCGGCGTTTGAGCCTGCCCCGCCTGGCCGAGCCGCTGTGGCGGGCGCTGGTGCATCAGCTGGTGGCGCGCGGGGAGGTGGTGATCACCGGGGCCGCGGCGCATTTGCCTGAGCATGGGGTGCAGTTGTCGGCGCTGGATCAGCGGCTGGCGGAACGGGTGACCCCCCGGTTGCTGGAGGCCGGGTTTGAAGGTGCGTGGGCACGGGATCTGGCCAAGGACGCCGGGGAGTCCGAAGCTTTGGTGCGGACGACGTTGTCACGATTGGCGCAACGGGCAGAGTTGTTCCAGATCGTGAAGGACCTGTACTATGCACCCGCTCATGTGGAATCACTCGCCCGGCTGGCACGTGGGGAAGCAGTGGCGCACGGGGAGGTGACTGCGGCCGCGTTTCGCGATCTCACCGGGCTCGGAAGGAAACGCGCCATTCAGGTGCTGGAGTTTTTCGATCGCGTCGGGCTGCTCCGTCGCGTGGGCGATGCGCATAAGCTGCGGCCCGATTGCAGACTGTTCTTGGACGAAGATGCGGACGGGTCCCAGTGACCGACGCACCAGTTTTTACCCCGGAGGGGGAACGATCCCGGTGGATCGGCCAGGCTTCAAACCTGGTGGGTGGCGCCATGCGTTGCCGGGTAGGTTCGACTCCCACCCCCCTCCGCCGGAAGCATTGGCTTGCCTACTGCGCGGGCCGATCTTGCGTCTGCGGTGCTCGCCGTACGGGAGTACGGCTCCGCTCCTCAACGCAAGCTCGGCCCGCTCGCTACGGCAATCCAACGCTTCCGGCCCTCGGCGGGACGCGACGGCGCAGAGCGCGTCGCGTGGGCACGCTGGGCGTGACCCACTTGCGGGGATGCGACGGCGCGAAGCGCGTCGCGTGGGGACGCCGGGCGTCTAGGGTTGATCGTTGATGTGAATGGAGAGTGTGATGAGTGGGTTCAATCAAGTGAAGAAACTGTTAAGAGGCTTGGCTGTCGCCGGTGGCGCAGCGCTGGCTTTGGCCTCCGCGCACGCACAGACCGTGCTGCGAGTCACCGCTATTCCCGATGAGTCACCAACCGAGTTGGCTCGGAAGTTCGCGCCGCTGGGGAAATACCTCGAAAAAGAACTCGGGGTCAAGGTCGAGTGGACCCCAGTGACCGACTACGCCGCCGCCGTCGAGGCCGTCGTGAATAAGAAGATCGATCTGGCCTGGTTTGGGGGCTTCACCTTCGTTCAGGCCAATGTGCGGTCCGGCGGAAAAATCATTCCCCTGGTGCAGCGCGAGGAGGATGAAAAGTTCCGGTCGGTGTTCATCACCGAAGCCAGCAGCAAAATCAATAAGCTGGAAGACCTCAAGGGCCACACGCTGTCTTTCGGCTCCGCTTCCAGTACCTCCGGCCATCTGATGCCGCGCAGCTTTCTGCTCGCCGCCAAGATCAATCCGGACACCGATCTGAAACGCATCAGCTTCTCCGGCGCCCACGACGCCACCGTCGCCGCCGTCGCCGGCGGTAAGGTGGACGCCGGTGCGTTGAATATCTCCGTGTGGGAAAAACTGGTCAGCGAGAAGAAGGTGGATCCGAAAGAGATCCGCGTCTTCTACACCACGCCTCCGTATTACGACTACAACTGGAGCGTGCACGCCGAGATGCCCGCCGCCCTGCAGGAAAAGCTGAAGCAGGCCTTCCTCAAGCTGAATGACAGTACGCCCGAAGGCAAGGAAATCCTCGCCCTGCAACGCGCAACCCGCTTCGTGCCCACCAAGCCCGAGAATTACGCCGGCATCAAGGCCGCCGCCGAGAACGCCGGGCTGCTGAAGTAATCCCCATGGCCCTGCTTTCCCTGGAAAGCCTGCGGCTGGATGCAGGCACCCGCTGCCTCATCCAGCCGCTGTCCTTGCAGATCCATGCCGGGGAGCAGGTCGCCCTGATCGGCCCCTCCGGCGCCGGCAAGACGTCCCTGCTGCACGCCCTGGCCCTGGCCACCCGCCCCAGCGCCGGCCAGTTGACCCTGGACGGCCACAACGCCTGGGCACTCTCCCATCGGGACCGCCATCGCCTGCGCCGCCGCCTGATGCTGGCCCCACAGCATCCGCCCCTACCCCCGCCAACGCGTGGCCGTGTCCGTGCTCGCCGGCCAGTTGCCCGGCGCCAGCCTCGGCCGCAGCCTGCGCATGCTGTTCAGCCCCTCAGCCTCCCAAGCCCAACAAGCCCATCAGGCCCTCGCCGCCCTGGAACTCGGCGACCGGCTCTGGTCCCGCGTGGACCAGCTCTCCGGCGGCGAGCGCCAACGCGTGGCCCTGGCCCGCCTGCTGGTCTCACAAGCCCCCCTCTGGCTGGTGGACGAGCCGCTGTCGGCCCTCGACCCCCAACGCGCGCAGCGCAGCCTGTCCGTGCTTCAGGACGCCGCACGCCGCGACAGCCGCACCATCGTGTGCAGCCTCCATCAGGTCGATCTGGCCCGCCAACTGTTCCCCCGCATCATCGCCCTGCGCGATGGCCGACTGTTCTATGACGGCCCCCCGCAGGGCCTGGACAACGCCACCATCGCCGCGCTGTATGCGGGCGATGAGGCCCATGCCCTCACGCCCGGGGCCACCACCACACCCAACGGATCACCTGCGTTGGATTCCTCAGGCTCATCGTGTCCATCGGGGTCATCCGGGTCATCCGGGTCGTCCGGGTCGTCCGGATCGTCCGGATCGTCCGGATCGTCCGGATCGTCCGATGGGGTGGGCTCGGAAGTGTCCCCCGCCAGGGGCGGGGTCGACGGGGCCGCCGCACCGCATTCCATCTGCCGATGAACACCTCGGCCGTCCTGTCTTCGCCGCAGCCCTGGCAGCGGGACCCCTTGGCACTGCGCCGCACCGCTACGCTGGTGGCCCTGCTGGTGCTGATGTGGCCGCTGCTGGTGCTGTGCGAGTTCCGGCCCTGGGAATTGCTGGAGCCGCGCAGTCTGCGCGCCACCGGCCGGTTCCTGGTGCAGTTCCTGACGCCGCGCCTGGACGCGGAATTCCTGATCATGGTGGCCGGCGATACCTGGCGCACCGTGGCCATGGCCTCGGCGGGCCTCGCCCTGGCCTGGATCATCGCCATCCCGATGGCTCTGCTGGGCACGGCGCGCCTGTCGATCTCCGCACTGACCGGCCGCATGGCCGCCTGGCCCGCCACTCTGCGTTTCGTGGTCCGTGCCGTGCTGGTGATTCTTCGCTCGGTGCCGGAACTGGTGTGGGCGCTGATGCTGGTGCGGGTGATCGGCCTGGGGCCCGGCGCCGGTGTGCTGGCCATTGCACTGACCTACGGCGGCATGCTGGGCAAGGTCTATGCCGAGATCCTGGAGAGCGCCGATGGCACGCCCACCCGCGCACTGCTGCGCAATGGCGCCGGGCGCCTGCAAGCCTTTTTCTTTGGCACGTTGCCGGGTTGCGCGGATGAGCTGGTGAGCTACACGGTGTACCGCTGGGAATGCGCCATCCGGACTTCCGTGGTGCTGGGTTTTGTGGGCGCCGGGGGCCTGGGCCAGCAGCTCGACAATGCCAACAAGATGCTGGCCGGCAATGAGGTGATCACCTTGCTGCTGGTGTTTGTGGCGCTGGTGGCCGCAGCCGATCGTGTGAGCGCGTGGCTGCGTCCCAGCCGTCGGGGTCAGGAGGAGGGCGGCCCGCAGCGGCCCGCGCCGCGCTGGGGCCTGTGGCTGCTGCTTGCGGCCCTGCTGGTGATGTTTGCGGCGAGTTTCGCCACGCTGCCGATGCGCTGGTCCGAATGGCTGAGCCCGCAGGCGTTTGTGCTGATGGGCCACTTCCTGGCGGAGTTCTTTCCGCCGCAATGGGCGCCGGAGTTCCTGCAACGCGTCGGGCAGGGCGCGCTGGAAACCCTGGCCATGTCCGCGCTGGGCAGCCTGCTGGCTGCCGTGGCGGGCCTCGCCATTGCACTGGTGGCCAGCCGCCCTTCGGGGATGCTGCGCATCAGCGCCCGCATGGTGCTGAACGCCTTGCGCAGCGTGCCGGAACTGGTCTGGGCTTCGCTGCTGTTGATCTCCGCCGGCCTGGGCCCCATGCCAGGCACCCTGGCCCTGGCCTTGCACACCACCGGCGTGCTGGGGCGGCTCATGGCCGAGGCGCTGGAGAACGCGCCGCCGGCCAACGCCCTGGCGCTGCGCTGGGCTGGATCGTCTCGTTGGCAGGTGTTTTTGTATGCAACCCTGCCGCAGGCCGCGCCGCAGTTGCTGAGCTACAGCCTCTACCGCTGGGAAAACAACATCCGCGCCGCGACGGTGCTGGGCGTGGTGGGCGCGGGAGGATTGGGGCAGATGCTGACCGTGCATCTGGGCCTGTTCCAGATGCGTGAAACCGGCACCGTGGTGCTGGCCATGCTGTTGCTGGTGATGGTGGTGGACGCCTGTTCCTATGCGGCGCGGCGGCAGTTGAACCGGTGATCAAACGGTGATGAACGGATGATGACCGGCGATGAATCGGTGATCGAGCGATTTCAAGGAGCACAGTGCATGACTCTCGATGCCATGACCTTGTTGACCACGCGTGCGTCCATCGGCCCCAAGCATCTGACGGAGCCGGGCCCGGATGAGGCGCAATTGCGGCGCATGCTGGAGGCGGCGCTGCACGCCCCGGACCACGGCGAACTGGTGCCGTATCGATTCAAGGTGGTGAGCGGCGCTGCGCGGCAGGAGATGTCCCGGTTGTTCGGGGAAGCCGCGCGCCGCGCTGGCAAGGATGAACAAGGCATTGCGCTGGATGAGGAACGGGCGCTGTTGCCCCCGGTGACGGTGGCGGTGGTGGCGCGCGTGGATATGGGTCATCCGCAGGTGCCTGCGCATGAACAGTGGGTGGCGCTGGGGGGCGCCCTGGCCAACTTCCTGAATGCGGCGTATGCGTTGGGCTTTGGCGGCAAGATGCTGTCCGGCGCCAAGGCGCGCGACCCTGGCCTGGTGGCCGCCTTCTGCGAGCCCGGTGAAACGCTGGTGGGCTGGATCGCATTGGGCACCCCGGCGCGCGCACCGAAGGCGCGGCCAGCGAAGGCTGGCGCCGATCAGGCGCTGGTGCAGTGGCAAGCGGGCTAGCGGCTTAGCGGCCTGGAGCGTGCCCGATGGCCGACTTCGGCATGTGCTGGGCCTGTGAGTGATCCGTCACAGCTGGTCAAGAGACGGGGTAGACCGGACAGACACGTCTTTCGTGCGTTCAGCGGCATGGGCGTCACTTCGCCGTGACGGCTGATCGCCCCGTGGTCAGGGGTTCGGCGTCTCGTGCCCCGCAACCCGTAAAGTTTTCACCCATCGGCGGATGCGCGCGCCAAGCCTGCGCTTCTCGGCATCGTCCAGTGGCATTGACGGCACCAGAGCCAACGCTTCGGTGGCGCAGACAAAGCCATGCTTGAGAAGCCCCATGTTGAATTCCCGATCCTTGTCCCGGTCGGCTGCAGCTTTCGACATGAAGAGGTCGACGACGGCCAGGCAGTACCCCACGCGGTCATTGGTGGCCGAGCTCTGGACGCGATAGACGCTTTGCAGCCAGCCGGCTGGCAAGGTCGCCGTTTCCGGACCAACCCCCTGGGCGTAATAGCCGTAGGTCTCGTGGAACTGCGAGCCCTCGCCGATGGCCGCATCGATCTGGTCTGCCAGCTCCGGGGCGTTGAGCGGATAGATGTCGGCCTCGGCGGACATGGTGAACATCTCGGGCGGATTCGGGATCGGCCCCAGGATGGATTGACGGCCGACGATCATGAACTCGTACTGGTTCGTGATGTCGCTGCAGGCGCGGATGATGTGTTCGAGGTCTTCGCGGTTCATGGCGTGATGTCGTCGCCCAGCACGACGCCTTTCTTGAGCTCGCTGACTTGCGCCAGCACGGCTTGCCGCACCTGCTCGGGCAGCACGGTGGGCAGGGGCGAGGCCTGACGCAGTTCTTGCGCTCGCCGGGTGCGGCCCAGCGCCTTGCGCCACTTGCCCTCGCGAAGAATCTCCTGCCATTCCCTCCACAGGCCTGCGGAGCGGGAATTGCCGGCACGGAGCCAGCGTTCGAGCGTGTCCTGGGCCTGTTGCAGCAGGGCGGGGTCGGCGCGCACCAGGCGCACTGCCTCGGTGTGCAGGGCCATGCTTTGCAGGTCCTGGGCCTGGTGCCGCGAGGCGTCAGCGGACACAAGCACTTGAACGGCGGGCCGCGTGCGGCGCGATTGGGCGGCGGCCGAGCCCGGGGTAGCGGGCTGCATCACGTCGCTGGCCAGCAGCGCCAGGTCGGCGCCGACACCCAACACCGACATGACGCGCAGGTAAGTACCCATGGACGGCCCGGGGTCGCCGGACTCCACGGCGCTCAACGTGGTGCGCGAGATGCCGACGCGCTGCGCCATCTCGACGGTGCCCAGGCCTTGCGCCTTGCGCAGGCGCTTGAGCCGGTCGCCGAGTTGGAACAGCAGTTGGCGCTCCAACACGATGGAGCTGTCTTGCGGGGTTTTCATTTGTTCAGAATTTTGGTCAAAAAGCCGCCTTTTGACCAATATACTGAACAAACGATGAGGGCCATGCAGCGGGTCCAGGTGCCCCGGCAAGCTGTCCCGTACGTACCAGCCGCGCTCAACCGACTGCGCGCAATGGGCCGGCGGCGGGGTGCGCCGCATCGGCAACTCCGGCCTGTTCGAGTATCGATGCGCCCATGGTGCATGCGCAGCAGGTCCAGCGCTCGTACGGTGGAGTGCTTCTTCGCCGTCGCGCTGGGCCTGTGGCCCATGATCTGGGCGACAACGCCGGCCGGAATTTCTAGCCATTCGTGAGCTGTCGGGTATCTATCGCCCGATGCACACTCGCCAGTGGTCGTCCAGTTGGATGATAGGACAGGGACCCAAGGCCGGGTTCGAAATGGAGTATTCAGGCGTACTCGTGTTCGACATCCACAAGGTGAGTGATTTCCAGCGTGCTGAATTGAACAAACGCAGCGCCGACAAAAAGACCGATGGTTTCTGGTCACAACTGCAGAGGCGCGCCGGCTTTGAGAAGCGCCAGATCTTGTTCACGGCACCCGGCAACACGTGGGAGGGACAGGCGGACTCCACACTGAGTTGCTCCAACCTTGAATTGGTCACCAAGCCATTGACGCGTGAGCAGTGGCAGCAGCCAGGCGGCCCTGCGGAACAGGACGCAGCGGCGCTTGAGCGGTTCACACAAGGAATCAAGGGCGCAGCGGAAGGGGCCTTGCTGATGCCCAGGGAGATCGAACCCGATTTACTGCTGCAGGAGAGCGGCACGTGGCTCTACAAGAAGGGGCCTGCCGATGGGCCACAAATCCAGATGACGGCCGCCGTTGCCGCCGTCGATAACGGTGAGCCTCTACCTGCCTGGTGGTTGGAGGGCATGACAAGCACCCACTGGGGCAGGCAGAGGAATCCGAAGTCCGGCGCGTTCGGCCAGGGAGGATTCAATGTGCTGGTCAAGACTCCGATGCACAGGCTGTTGGGGACACCCAGCGGGAACGTGGACGCCGACCAGAGGGACGCCTGGGTGCAAGGCATGATGGCAAGGTTCGGGGTGGACCCGGAGGTCCAAGCCAGCGCGCTCATCAGTCAGCTCAGCGTAGATCTGAACAAAAGCAACCGCAGCATGCACCTCCGACCAGGCCACTTCACCTGGCGCCAGTATTTCCTGGCATTGATCAATGGCGAGGATTTGATTGCACAGTGGGCCGCGACCGCATTCGGTTGCGAAGAGGCCCCCGAGGACGCAGGCGTGGGTCAACTGGATGACCCGTCCTTGGATCACACCATGGTCATCGAAGAACACCGGCAAACCGAGGATATGACCTCAGGTAACTACCTCGACAAGGCACGTCATTGGGCAACACACGGCAGGGTGCCCTACAAACCCCGAGTAGAGCCGGCCGGCGATTGAATCCTTCCACGCCCGCCGCCTGGCCAATCACCCGCAGCGAAGCCACCCGCTCAGCCGTAGATATAACTCTGCAACTGCGCAATCGTCATCTCGTCGTCCGCAATGATGTCGTTCATCAGATCGCGGATGGAGAGCATGCCAATGACCTTGTCGCCCTCCACCACCGGCAGGTGGCGAATCTTGCGCTGACCCATCAGGCTCATGCAGTCCCGCATGTCGGTCGTTGGTTTGACCACCAGTACATTGGGTGTCATGACTTCGCTCACTGTCGTATGGCGTGAATCGCGACCCTGCAAGGCAATCTTGCGGGTGTAGTCGCGCTCCGAGAAGATGCCTTGCAGACGGTCGTCCTGCATCACCAGCAAGGCCCCCACGTCATGCTCGGCCAGCAGATGCAGGGCATCAAACACCGTCGCTTCCGGCGTGATGCGCCAGACGCTGGGGCCGCGGTTCTTCAGCAGTTCGGACACCGGTTTCATGGATCCTCCTGACCTGTCGTCGAAGCAGCACGATCATTGGCGATGTGCTGGCAGCCAAGATAAGCGCATGGCCCTTCGGGCGCAAGACCCGACACCGTTCGTGGCGGGCCTCCTCCCCCGCGAATCAGGCGGGGTGCGTGAGGTCGCGCAGGTGCGTCGGGCCGGCGCGACGCTCGATCTCCGCCAGCAGTTCCTGGCCCCAGCCCAGGGCAAACAGGGCTTCACCCACCACAAACATCGGGCCGACCAGCAGCCCGATCAGGTCGTCCACAAAGGCGGGCTTGCGTCCCTCGTAATAGTGGCCGACGAATTGAATGATCCAGCCCACCACGAAGCTGCCCAGGCCCCAGCCCAGCCAACTGGCCATGGTGCCCGCTGCCAGGGGATGGGCCAGTGCCATCAAGATGGCATTGACCAGGGCCGTCGCCAGGCCCAGCACCAGATTGCCCCGGGTGAGGTACCACAGGGTGGCCGCCGCCCAGGCGAGCCAGCCCAGCGTGACCGTGTAGTCGCCCACATGGAATTGGCCACGCGCCAGCAACACCCCGACTGCAAACACAATCAGCGGAATGCCGACGAAATGAGTGGCAATGTTGCGGCGGTCGCGGTGGTAGGTCGCGTACTGTGCCATCAGGTCAGTGGCTTGACGTGCCATGTCAGGTCTCCAGATTGCGTCATTGTGGCGGCGGCACTCGGCGGTGCGCCAGGGACTCGTCATCCCACCCGGTGAATGGACCAGCGGATGGGCGGCAAGAAGTCCCTGGTGATCAATGCTAGTGCGATCCCGGGCTGAATGGCGATCAAAATGCAGAAATTCGAACTCTCGGTTGTCCCTATGCGGTGCAGGAAGTCTCAATGGGGGGCAGAACCCGGGCAGCGGCTGGCCCCGACCCGGGTGGGGCGACCGACGCTGCACAGGCTCGCCGCAGCCAGCCTCGTCACCATGACGCTGGCCATGGCAGGCTGCAATCTGCCCGTCGTTTCAGGCAGCGGCGTGCCGGCCCCATCGGCGCCTGCTGTTGTGCCGCAAGCCCAATGCAGCGACTGGCTGCGCCTGCAGCACACCGGCCAAGGCACGCTGTATGGCCTGGACGCCACAGCGTCCACGCTGCGAATGCTGGTCTTTCGCGGCGGTCGGCTTGCGTCGCTGGGGCACAACCATGTGATTGCTGCAGAGCAGCATGCGCAGGGCCAGATCTATCTTCCGAAGGACGGATTGACCACTGCTGGCGCCGAACTGGCATTCCGGCTGGATCAATTGGTGTTGGATGCACCCGTCTGGCGGACCGCCATGGGCGATGAATTCGCCAAGACACTCTCAGACGCGGACATCGCCGGGACACGCGCCAACATGCTCAAGGCATTGGATGCGGACACTTTCCCGCTGGTGAAAGCGTCCACGGTGGCGGTGACCGGCGGCTGGCCCCGCCCGGTCTTGACCCTGGGCGTGTGGCTGCACGGGCAATATCGGACCGTGGAGCTGCCGGTGGAAGCCATTCGGCCGGAAGGAGAGGCCCCCCTGCGGGCCAAGGGGCGCATGGTGGTGAGGCAGTCCGACTTTGGGATTCGTCCCTTTACCGTGCTGGGGGGGCTGCTGGCGATTCAGGATGCGCTGGTGGTGGAACTGGATCTTGTTGCACGTCCCACCAGCGCCTGCGCTCCGCTACCGGACGCTTGAGCCGCATCGCTTTAGCCGCAACGCTTGAGAGCCGACGCTTGATACCGGAAGCTTGAGCTCACCAGGAGAGGCCAGGCCCTGGCGCCGCTTGGGCGGGGCCTGCCGATCAAGCGCGCAGATCCAGGCTCATCAGGTCCTTGGCGACATAGCGGCCATTGCTCAGACGCAGCGCCCGCGGCAAGTGGCCATATCGCGTGAAACCGAAGCGGCGGTAGAGCGCCATGGCCGGCGTATTGCCGGCGCTGACGCTCAGCGTCACCGTCTCCAGCAAGGGCTCGCGCCGCAGCATGTCCAGTGCCCGACCCAATAGTTCGCGCCCCACACCACGCCCCTGATGGGCGTCCGCCACCATCATGCCCACCAGGTGCGTCACATGCTGCACCTTCAGCCGGGATTCATGCTCGCAGGTGAGCGCGCCCACCAATTCCCCGTCGACCCAGGCGCCCAGCGTGAACAGCGCCCGCCCACCGGCCTGCGGATGCAGCCGGTGCCGGTAGCTGGCCGCATCGCGCTGGAGTTCGGTCGCCGCGTCCGAGGTGAACGCCGCTTCATGAGCGGCCAGCATGGCGTCGCGTAGCCGCTTGTACGCGGGCAAGTCATGCTCGGTCAGCAGACGCAGCGTCAACGGCTGTCCGGTGGACTCAAGAGGCGGGCGGGAGGCGCTCAAGCTGACTCCGATCATTGATGTTGGCAAATGCGAAGGCGTCCTCTGGCCGATCAAAAGGCACTTCTGCCAGCGGGAGCGATCGTAGCCAAGCTTCAACACGCCGCTCACCCCGCGCCAGAGCATCTGCCAGCGACTGCTGGTGCCGCGTGTGGATGAGACTGGCCAGCGGCTGGCTGCGCAGGCGCTCATCCGGCGCTTCGCGGCCCAGCGCCATGGCACTGTCTGTGGGCGCCTTTTTGTGATGGACGGCGGTGTCGCCCTGCGCAGAAAGGTCGGGCCTCGCGCCTTGGCCGTCCGCATTCGGCTGTGTGTGCGTCGCTGAACACGCGCGGGCCATCACGGCCCACAGTCGATCCACCAGATCCAGTGGCAGCCAGGGGCTGTCGCCGCTGACGCACAGCAACCAGTGGTCGCCCCCTGCGGGCAGTGACGGATGCGTCTGTGGCGCCGTCGGCCGGTGAAGCGGGTCATTCACATAGGCCAGCCCCGCCAGCAGGCCCGCCAGCGGACCTTGGAAGTCCGACAGGCTGTCGGGCAACACCGGGCACCCCAAGCGCGCATAGTCGTCCAGATGCCGGTTGGCGCTGATGAGCACGCGGCCCTGCACCTGCGGCCCGATCCGGTCCAGCACCTGCTGCACCAGCGGCCGTCCCTGAAACCGCTCCAGCGGTTTGTCCACGCCCCCCATGCGGCTGCCGCGGCCCCCGCACAGGATCAGGGCGGTGACAGGGCGTGCCACGGCCAGCCCCATCAGCCGCCGATGTAGTGCATTTCCACCCGCCGCGCACTGCCGGGCTCACTGGCCGGCAGGGACGCGCGGAGTTCGGAATAGCGGTCGGCACGGCGGCCCCACAAGGCCCCCAGTGCGGCGCTGATTTCTTCATCGCTGCGGGCCGGCGATTCGCCGCGCCCCCGCAGCAGTGCCCGCAGGTCATGCCCTTGTGATGCAAACAGACAGGTGTAGAGCTGCCCTTCGGTGGACAGCCGGGCACGGTTGCAGTCACCGCAGAAGGCCTGGGTCACGCTGGAGATCAAGCCGATTTCGCCGCTGCCATCGGCATAAGCCCAGCGCGTGGCCGTTTCGCCTTCCACCGTCGGGGCCAATGGCACCAGGTCCACGTCCTGCCGCAGGCGGGCCAGCACTTCGGAGGAGGGCAGCACTTCATCCATGCGCCAGCCGTTGCTCATGCCGACGTCCATGAATTCGATGAATCGCAAGGTCACGCCGGTGCCGCGGAAGTGGCGCGCCATCGGCAGGATCTGGTCGTCGTTGGTGCCGCGCTTGACCACCATGTTCACCTTCACCGGCGCCAGCCCCACCGCCATCGCGGTGTCGATGCCGTGCAGCACGTCGGCCACCGGGAAGTCCACATCATTCATGCGGCGGAAGATGGTGTCATCCAGCGCATCCAGGCTGACGGTTACGCGCTGCAGCCCGGCATCCTTCAGCGCCCGAGCCTTGCGGGCGAGCAGCGATCCATTCGTTGTCAGGGTCAGATCCAGCGGCTGGCCTTCGGGCGTGCGCAACGCGGCCAATTGCGCAATCAGCGCTTCAATGTTGCGGCGCAGCAGAGGCTCGCCACCCGTAATGCGAAGTTTCTGCACCCCCAAACCGGCAAAGATGCTGGCCAGCCGGGTGATTTCTTCAAAACTCAGCAGGTCGCGATGCGGCAGAAATTGATAATGCTTGTCGAAAACTTCCTTCGGCATGCAATAGCTGCAGCGGAAGTTGCAGCGGTCAGTGACCGAGATGCGCAGGTCGCGCAGCGGGCGGCCGCGCGCATCCAGGCGGCTGCTGCCGGGCGCCGAAGGGGAGGGGAGCGGAAAGGGGACGGCGGGGATGTTCCCCAACTGCCGCACATCCAGCAATGGAATGACTGCATCGGTCATGCGCGGATTGTGCCGTCCCTGGAACAACCTCGTGGAATCAGGGGCTGGCCATCTGCATCAACACGGGCTGAATGTGCTGCATTGCCGCACAGCCCCGTCCGGGCGCGCATTTCGTCACCCTGTAGGACTTGTCACTTGCGCAGCGGCGTCATAGTCGATTGAATCGCGCCATGACGTTCGCTCCCACCCCTGTGTTGCATGCAGACCTCGCGAATTTCGTGTGTTTTGGTGAAGCCCTGACGGAGATGCGGCGGGTCGGGCCGTCCGAATGGCGCAGCTACTGCGGGGGCTCGCCCTGGAAGGTGGCCATTGCTACCGCACGGCTCGGGCAACTCGGCGCCTTTGCCGGCGGCATCAGCAAGGACGCCTTTGGCCAGGAACTCTGGCAGTGCAGCGTGGATGCGGCGCTGGACCTGCGCTTCATCCAGCAGTTTGCACGGGCGCCGCTGATGGCGTTTCTTCATGACCCGGTCCCGCCGTCCTACCTGTACGTGGGCGACGACAGCGCAGACCTGCACTTCCGCCCTCATGCCCTGCCCGCCGGCTGGCGCCATGCGCTGCGATGGGCTCATTTCGGGTCGATCAGCCTGACGCGCGAGCCGCTGGCCGCACGGCTGGTGGCCCTGGCCGAGTCGCTCAAGGATGACGGCGTGCGCATCAGCTACGACCCGCTGTACCGGCTCAGCATGGACTCTCGCTACGACCGGACGCTGGAACGCATGTGCAAGATTGCCGATGTGATCCAGGTGTCGGAAGACGACCTGTGTGGGCTGTTCCGTTGCCGGGACTATCACCTGGGCCTGGGCCAACTGGCCGCCTGGAACCCCAAGGCGGTGGTGTTGCTGACGCTGCGGGAGCGGGGCGCACAGCTCTTCCATCCAAAGGGCGACGTCAGCGCGACCGGCCCGAAGCTGCCGCCCCCGACCGACCCGGGCGGCCTTGTTGACTGGATGGATGCCGGAGACGCCACCACCGCCGGGCTGCTGTTCAGCCTGATGCGCACCCCCGACGGCGAGCCGGAAGAGCACCTGCGCTGGGCCATGGCCACCGGTGCGGCGGCCAGTGATGGCCAAGGGGTGCACGGCCTGACCTACCGTCGCGTGGAAGACCTGCTGGAGCAGGTGCAGGTCGCCCGTGCTGAACTGGCATAGGCTGACCTGACCTCCGCTGCCTGAACGCTGCGGGCTGAGCTTCGCTGGGCTCACCGGAGCGGTCTTGAAAGGGCGAGAGCCCCCCGCCGTATTGGGTCAATCTCGGTACAAACCCTAAAGAATTGGGCTTGCTCCCGCTCGACTTGCGTCCTACTATCTACCGACCGGTCGGTAAATAAACTGAACACGGTGGATCAAGCCTCTGGCTGGATCTATCCGGAGGCAGCCGAGGAGACAAACCCGACATGACCAACATGACCGACAGGAGTGGCGCCCCGACCCCAGGGCCGGGGCTTGGTGTAACCCATCAGCCCGGTGAAGCGCCTCACGGCGCCGACCCGGTGCTGCTGGTGTCCACGGAAGGCGCTGTCCGTGTGCTGACGCTCAATCGTCCGCAAGCACTGAATGCCTTCACCACGCCCCTGCTGGGGCAACTGCGTCACGCGCTGGACGACGCCGCAGCGGACACCTCCATCCGGGCCGTCCTCATCACCGGTGCTGGCCGTGCTTTCTGCGCCGGTCAGGATCTGAACGACCCTTACATCAAGCCGGAGTTCGAGCCCGAGGTGGCGCCGTCGGCCGGCGCTTCGACGGCTCCTACCACTCCTACTGCTCCTACTGCTCCTACCACTCCCACCGCTCCTCCTCGACGTCCCAAACCCAAGGACATCGGCCATCTGCTCGACCACTACTACATCCCACTCGCCTTGCGCCTGCGCAGCATGCCGGTGCCCACAATCTGCGCCGTGAATGGCGTGGCCGCCGGGGCGGGCGCCAATTTTGCGCTCGGTTGCGATCTGGTGATGGCGGGCCGGTCCGCTTCGTTCATCCAGGCGTTCTCACGCATCGGCCTGGTGCCGGACTGCGGCGGGACCTGGCTGCTCACCCGCCTGGTGGGGCGCGCCCGCGCGATGCAACTGACCTTGCTGGGTGAGAAATTGCCCGCCGAGCAGGCCCAGCAGTGGGGCCTGATTGCCCGATGCGTGCCAGACGAGGAATTGGCCAGTGCTGCCATGGCCATGGCCCAGCAACTGGCCGGCATGCCCACCCGTGCCCTGGTTCAGACCCGCGCTGCGCTGGACGAGGCCATGCACCTGGAACTGGAGGACGCCCTGCGTCTGGAAGCCCGGCTGCAAAGTCAGCTGGGTTATGCGCACGACTATCTCGAAGGCGCAGCAGCCTTCCTGGACAAGCGTACGCCGCAATTCAAGGACCGCTGATTCAAGGACCCCCGGATGGCCGTACTCCCGAATGACGAGGCCCGCACCGTGGCCCGGAGGGTCTCTCGCCAGGCCCTGGCCGAAGCGGTGCGCGACGCCCTCTTTGCCAACGACCGCGCCACACGCGGCCTGGGCATCGAAGTCCTGGCCATCGCTCCTGGCAGCGCCACGCTGCGCATGGCGGTCCGCGCGGACATGCTCAACGGATTCGACATCTGCCATGGTGGTTGTGTGACCACGCTGGCCGATTCCACCTTCGCCTTCGCCTGCAACTCACACAACGAGATGACGGTGGCCTCGGGCTTCGCGATCGACATCGTCGCGCCGTCCCGGTTGGGCGATGTATTGACCGCAGTGGCCGCCGAAACCTCACTGGCCGGCCGCACCGGGGTCTACGACATCACCATCACCAACCAACGCGACGAATTGATCGCGGTCTTCCGTGGACGGTCCTATCGCCTCAAGGGCAAGCCCGTGGTGGCCGGGCTTATCGCTGGACCCAACGCGGAAGCGCCCGGAGACGAACCCTCATGCCGGTGAAACATCCCAGCCCTTCGGACCTGGAGCCGATTGAACGCGCCAGCCAGGACGAACTCCGCGCCCTGCAATTGCAGCGGCTGCGCCAGACCTTGACCCAGGCCTACGAACGGGTGCCGCATTACAAGGCCGCCTTTGAGGCCAAGGGCGTGCATCCGTCCGACCTCCAGGACCTGTCGGACCTGCGCCTGTTCCCGTTCACCACCAAGCAGGATCTGCGGGACCACTATCCCTTCGGCCTGTTTGCCGTGCCTCGCCAGGAGGTGGTGCGCATCCATGCATCCTCCGGCACCACGGGCAAGCCCACGGTGGTGGGCTACACGCGCAGAGACATCGACACTTGGGCCGACCTGGTCGCGCGATCTCTGCGTGCCGCCGGCACCCGCGCCGGGGACATCGTGCATGTGGCCTATGGCTATGGTCTGTTCACCGGCGGGCTGGGCGCGCACTACGGCGCTGAACGCCTGGGCTGCACCGTCATCCCGATGTCGGGCGGGCAGACCGAGAAGCAGGTGCAGCTCATCCGCGACTTCCAGCCGCAGGTCATCATGGTCACGCCCAGCTACATGCAGGTGATCGTCGAGGAATTCGCCCGCCAGGGCCTGGATGCGCGCGACAGCTCGCTGAAGGTGGGCATTTTCGGCGCCGAGCCCTGGACCGAAGCCATGCGCCGCGAGATCGAAACCCGGGCCGGCATGGACGCGGTGGATATCTACGGGCTGTCCGAAGTGATGGGCCCGGGTGTGGCCAGCGAATGCATCGAGAGCAAGGACGGCCCGGTCATCTGGGAGGACCACTTCTACCCCGAGATCGTCGACCCGGACACTGGTGAAGTGCTGCCCGAAGGCGCTGAAGGCGAGCTGGTGTTCACCTCGCTCACCAAGGAAGCGCTGCCGGTCATTCGCTACCGCACCCGGGACCTCACCCGCTTGCTGCCGCCCACCGCCCGCAGCATGCGCCGCATGGGCAAGATCGTCGGCCGCAGCGACGACATGCTGATCATCCGTGGTGTGAATCTGTTTCCCACGCAGATCGAGGAACTGGTGCTGGCCCAGCAGGGACTGTCTGGTCAGTACCAGATCGTGGTGTCGCGTGAGGGGGCGCTGGATGAGATGGAGGTGCGTTGCGAGCTGTCCTCCACGGCCATCGGCACCGATACGCATGCGGTGTCGACAGCCTTGCAGCATCGCATCAAGACCCTGATCGGTGTCTCCACCCGTGTGACGGTGGGTGCGCCGGATTCCATTGAACGCACCCTGGTGGGCAAGGCCCGCCGTGTGGTGGACAAACGCCCGCGCAGCTGACGCTGCGGCATCGGGCAAGGAGACGCCATGTATACCCAGGCCATGAGCATTGGTCCCCAGGACGAAGTCCGCCGGCTGCAGTCGGCGCAGGACCAGGCCCGCAATGCGGCGTTTGAGTCCCGCATCGATGACGGTGATTTCATCGAGGCCAAGGACTGGATGCCCGATCACTACCGCAAGACGCTGGTGCGGCAGATCAGCCAGCATGCCCATTCGGAGATTGTCGGCATGCTGCCGGAAGGCAACTGGATCACCCGCGCGCCGACGCTCAAGCGCAAGGCGATTCTGCTGGCCAAGGTGCAGGATGAAGGGGGCCATGGGCTCTATCTCTATTCCGCCGCCGAGACCCTGGGTACCAGCCGCGACCAACTGCTGGATGCGCTGCACACCGGCAAGGCCAAATACAGCTCCATCTTCAACTACCCCACGCTGACCTGGGCCGACATCGGCGTCATTGGCTGGTTGGTGGATGGTGCCGCGATCATGAACCAGGTGCCGCTGTGCCGCTGCTCCTACGGCCCTTATGCCCGCGCCATGATCCGCATCTGTCGCGAAGAGAGCTTCCATCAGCGCCAGGGCTATGAGAGCCTGCTGACCATGATGCGCGACGGCACGGCCGCGCAGAAGGCGATGGTGCAGGATGCGGTGAACCGCTGGTGGTGGCCGTCGCTGATGATGTTCGGCCCGGCGGACAAGGACTCTCCCAATTCCGAGCAGTCGATGCGCTGGGGCATCAAGCGCCTGAGCAATGACGAACTGCGGCAGAAGTTCGTGGACGCCACCGTGCCCCAGGCCGAAATCCTGGGCGTGACGCTGCCCGACCCGCAACTGGCCTGGAATGCCGAACGCGACCACCATGACTTCGGCCCGATCGACTGGAGCGAATTCTGGCGCGTGGTGGGCGGCGACGGCCCCTGCAACCGCGAGCGGCTGTCGGCCCGTGTGAAAGCCTGGGAAGAGGGTGCATGGGTGCGCGAGGCCGCGCTGGCCCATGCCCGCAAGAAGGCGACCCAGGCCGAGGCGGCCTGAATCAATGCTGCCGTCCCGTTGCTGCCGTCCCCGCATCCTGCACAGCCATCAGCGCCCACACGACACCTCATCCGGAACCTCACCATCATGACCACCAATCAACAGACCGGCGCCCAGGAATGGCCCTTGTGGGAAGTCTTCGTCCGAAGCAAGGCGGGCCTGGACCACAAGCATTGCGGCAGCCTGCATGCGCCCGATGCACCGATGGCGCTGCAGATGGCGCGGGATGTCTACACCCGGCGTCAGGAAGGCGTGAGCATCTGGGTGGTCCCGTCGTCCGCCATCGTGGCGTCCGACCCCGGAGAGAAGTCCATGTACTTCGACCCGATGGAGGACAAGGTCTACCGCCATCCGACCTTCTATCAGTTGCCCAAGGAACTGGACCACATGTGAGCGCCTGCCGGCCCACGATGACTACCGAGGTGATGATGGTTGCGAATGTTGTGGATCACGCCGGGGCGCGCTATTTGCTGCGCATCGGCGACGCCTGCCTGGTGCTGTCGCATCGGCTCTCCGAATGGTGCGGCCATGCCCCCATGCTGGAAGAGGACCTGGCCCTGGGCAATATCGCGCTGGATCTGCTCGGCCAGGCCCGCGCGCTGCTCACGCATGCGGGCCAACTGCCGCAATCGAAGGGGAACACCGGCGCCCCCGTGCTGGATGAAGACCAGCTGGCCTACCTGCGAGAGGAACGCCATTTCCTCAATCCGGTGCTGATGGAACTGCCGCGTGGTGACTTCGCTTTCACCCAGGCCCGCAACCTGATGGCCGCCTGCTGGCTGCTGCCGCTGTGGGACCGCCTGCGTGAGTCCAGCGACCCGGAAGTGGCCGCCATTGCAGCCAAGGCCTTCAAGGAAGTTCAGTACCACCACCAGCATGCCGCCGACTGGGTGCTGCGGCTGGGCGACGGCACCGAGGAATCGACCCGTCGCATGCAGGCCGCGCTGCACCAGCTCTGGCCCTATGTGGGCGAGTTGTTTGCGTCGGATGAGGTGGACGAGGCGGCGGTGGCTTCCGGCCTCGGCCCGGCCTGGTCCGAACTGCGGGAGGACTGGGACAGCGCCATGGCTGCCGTGCTGGCGGAGGCCCAGTTGCCCCGCCCGAAGGACACTGCACATGTCTACGCCGGCCGGCAGGGGGTGCATAGCGAGCACATGGGGCACATGCTGAGCACCATGCAGTCCCTGCAGCGCACCTACCCCGGCGGCGTGTGGTGACCCCCATGCAGCAGCCCCAGGACCGCAGCTGTGGCCGGCTCCCGGCTGCCTGGGAGGTGCTGGCGCAGGTGCCCGACCCGGAAGTGCCGGCGATTTCGCTGGTGGAGCTGGGCATCGTGCGCGACCTGCAGGAAACCGCCGACGGGCTGGAGGTGGTGCTCACGCCCACCTATTCCGGCTGCCCGGCCACTGAAGCCATTGAGCAGCAGGTGCGGGAAGCCTTGTCCCGCTTTGGCACGGTGACGGTGACGATGCGCCGCGCGCCCGCCTGGACCACCGACTGGATCACCCCGGAAGGCCGCGACAAACTGCGCGCCTACGGCATTGCACCGCCAGGGCCGGTGTCGGCGGAGGCGGGTGTCCCCATCCGGCTGCTGCGCCGCGCCAGTGCCGCGCCCGTGGCCTGCCCGCGCTGCGGCAGCGTGCAGACCGAGCGCCTGTCGGCGTTTGGCAGCACGGCCTGCAAGTCGCTGTATCGCTGCCTGTCCTGCCGTGAGCCCTTCGAATTCTTCAAGCCGTTGTAGACCTTCTTCATCATGAGCCTGCACTTCCATCCCCTGCGCCTGCGCGCCAAGCACCAGGACACCGACGATGCGGTGGTGCTGTCCTTTGAAGTGCCCGAGGCGCTGCGCGACACCTTCCGCTTCACCCAGGGCCAATACCTCACGCTGCGCGGCGAGGTGAACGGCCAGGACCTGCGCCGCTCCTACTCCATCTGCGCCGGCGTGGACGACGGCGAACTGCAGGTGGGGGTGCGCGAGGTGCCGGGCGGTGCTTTTTCGTCCTGGGTCCACCACAGCCTGAAGCCGGGTGACACCGTGCAGGTGTTTCCGCCGCAAGGCCGCTTCCATGTGCCACTGGACCCGTCGGCGCAACGCCATTACCTGGGCATCGCGGCCGGGTCGGGCATCACGCCCATCCTCTCCATCATGAAGACGGTGCTGGGCCGCGAACCCCACAGCCGCTTCACCCTGATCTATGGCAACCGCCGCCCCGCCAGCGCCATGTTCAAGGAGGAACTGGAGGACCTGAAGAATCGCTATCTGACCCGGGTGTCGCTGCACCACGTGTTTTCTCGGGAGCATGTGGATTCGCCGCTGATGCAGGGACGTCTGGACCAGGACAAGCTGCGCGACTTCCTTCAGGGCCCCGTGCCGGCCCGGAGTGTCGACCAGGTGTTTGTCTGCGGCCCGTTCGAGATGAATGAGCAGGCCCATGCTGCCTTGACCGAGGCCGGCCTTCCGGAGGAGCGTATCCACATCGAACGTTTTGGCACGCCGGACATGCAGCAAGGCCGGCCGGCCCCGCATGAGGTGCTGGCGCAGGATGCGGAAGCCGCGCGGGTGGTGGTGATACGGGACGGTGTCTCCCGTGAGATCGAATTCCGTCGCAGCGACCCCAGCCTGCTGGAGGCGGCGGCCCGTGCCGGCATGGACGTCCCGTACTCCTGCAAATCGGGCGTGTGCTCCACCTGCCGCTGCAAGCTGCTGGAGGGAGAAGTGCGCATGGACAGGAACTTCGCCCTGGAAAAACATGAGGTGGCCGCTGGCTTCATCCTCAGTTGCCAGGCGCATGCGCTCACACCGAGGGTGGTGATTTCCTTCGATGAGCGCTGAGCGCTCTAGACTCGCGGACCTTTTGCAACGGAAGAACGATTGATGGCCCGCGGACGCGCCCCCGGATTCGATGCCAGCCGCGAGGAGATCCTCGCCCAGGCGGCACGCCTGTTCGCCAACCATGGCTTTGCTGCCACCTCGATGAATCAGGTGGCGGAGGCCTGTGCGGTGTCCAAGCCCACGCTCTATCACTATGTGCGGGACAAGCATGAACTGCTGGCCCTGATCTGCCAGACGCATCTGCAGCATCTGGCTGATCTGGTCGATGAGGTGTCGGCCCGCCAACTGCCGCCACAGGAGCATCTGCGGGCGCTGATCCTGAGCTTCGTGCGGGCGTATGGGGAGTCACAACATCAACATCGGGTGCTGACCGAGGACATGAAATTCCTGGACGACACGCACCGCGCGCCGCTCATCGATGTGGAGCGCCGGGTGGTGGCCCGCTTTGCCGATGCCGTCGCCACCCTGCGGCCGGAGCTGCGCGACGTCCATCTGCACAAACCCTTGACCATGCTGCTGTTCGGCATGATCAACTGGACCTTCACCTGGCTGCGGCCGGACGGCGCCCTGACCTATGAGGCCATGGCACCGATGGTGGCGGATCTCTTCTTTGGCGGTCTCGGGTCCGTCAAGGCGGAGCTGCCCAGCTCTGCGGGCATGGCCGCACCAGCCTCATGAAGGCTGGCCCCTCCCTTGCGTTCTAGACACAAATTCCAAGGAGACAACATGAAACGCATCGAGAAGACCCTGCTGGCCCTGGCCGGTGCCGCCCTGATGGGCCTGGGCGGCAGCGCCTGGGCAGATATCAACATCGGCGTCAGCGTGTCGGCCACCGGGCCGGCCGCGTCCCTGGGCATTCCGGAGAAAAACACGTTCAGCCTGATGCCCACGACCATCGCCGGGCAGAAGGTCAACTACATCATCCTGGATGATGCCTCCGACACCACCACGGCGGTGGCCAACACCCGCAAGCTGATCACCGAGCACAAGGTGGATGTGGTGGTGGGTTCCACTGTCACGCCCAACTCGCTGGCGATGATCGACGCGGTGTCCGAGGCGCAGGTGCCGATGATCTCGATGGCCGCATCGGCACGCATCGTCGAGCCGATGGATGCCAAGCGCAAGTGGGTGTTCAAGACGCCGCAGAACGACATCATGATGGCGCTGGCGATTGCCAGCCACATGCAGGCCCAGGGCGTGAAGACCGTGGCTTACATCGGTTTTGCCGATGCCTACGGGGAAGGCTGGTATGGGGAATTCAACAAGGTGGCGGCCAGCAAAGGCCTGAGCATCGTGGCCAACGAGCGCTACAACCGCACCGACACCTCGGTGACCGGTCAGGCGCTGAAGATCATGGCGGCCCGTCCGGATGCGGTGCTGGTGGGCGGCAGCGGCACGCCGGCCGCGCTGCCGCAGAAGACGCTGAAGGAACGCGGGTATGCCGGCAGGTTCTATCAGACCCATGGCGTGGCCAACAACGACTTCCTGCGCGTGGGCGGCAAGGATGTGGAAGGCACCTTCCTGCCCGCCGGACCGGTGCTGGTGGTGGATCAATTGCCGGCCGACCATCCCGCCAAAAAGAGCGCCAAGGAGTACGTGACCCGTTATGAAGGTGCGTTTGGCAAGGGCAGCGTGTCCACCTTCGGCGGCCATGCCTGGGATGCCGGGCTGCTGCTGCAGGCGGCGATTCCGGTGGCCCTCAAGAAGGCCCAGCCGGGCACGCCGCAGTTCCGCGCCGCCCTGCGGGATGCGCTGGAGTCGGTGAAGGAACTGCCGGCCGCCCATGGCGTGTTCACCATGTCCCCCAATGACCATCTGGGCCTGGACCAGCGCGCCCGCGTGATGGTGAAGATCGACAACGGCACCTGGAAGTATCAGCCATGAGCATGTCTCCTCCCGTCCTCCAAAGCCTCATCGCCGGCCGCTGGGTCGGCGCCACCGCCGCGCGCGGGCTGCACAGCGCCATCAACGGCCGGCTGGTGGCGCAGACGCATGCGGAAGAGATCGACTTCGGTGAAAGCCTGGATTTCGCGCGGCGCCAGACCCTGCCGTCGCTGCTGGCGCTGGACTACCAGCAGCGGGCCGCGCTGTTGAAGGCCCTGGCCACCTATCTGATGGAGCGCAAGGAGGCGCTTTACGCCATCTCCGCACACACCGGGGCCACGCGCGCCGATTCCTGGATCGACATCGAAGGCGGCATCGGCACGCTCTTCGCATATGCCTCGATGGGACGGCGCGAGTTGCCCTCCAGCAATGTGGTGCATGAAGGCCCGGCGACGCCGCTGGGCAAGCAGGGCCAGTTCATGGGCACCCACGTGCTGGTGCCCCGTCGCGGCGTCGCGGTGCACATCAATGCCTTCAATTTCCCGATGTGGGGGATGCTGGAGAAATTCGCCCCCAGCTTGGTGGCCGGCATGCCTTGCATCGTCAAACCGGCCACTGCCACCAGCTATGTGGCGGAAGCCTGCGTCCGCATGATCGAGGCGTCCGGCCTGCTGCCGGCCGGTGCGTTGCAGCTGGTGATCGGCAGTTCCGGGGATCTGCTGGACCGGCTGCTGGAAACCGATGTGGTCACCTTCACCGGCTCGGCGGACACGGCAGCGCAGTTGCGGGTAAATGCCAATCTGGTGCGCCGCTCCATCCCGTTCAACGGGGAGGCGGACAGCCTGAATTGCGCCATCCTGGCGCCCGACGTGCTGCCCGGGGACCCGGAGTTCGACCTCTTTGTGAAGGAGGTCCATCGCGAGATGAGCGCCAAGGCCGGCCAGAAGTGCACGGCCATCCGCCGTGCCATCGTGCCGGCCGCGCAAGTGGAGGCCGTGGCCGCCGCGCTGCGCGAACGCCTGGCGAAGATCAAGGTTGGCGACCCGGCCATTGAAGGTGTGCGCATGGGCGCTTTGGCCTCCAAGGCCCAGCAGGCTGACGTGGCCGAACGGCTGGCGCAACTGGCGCGGGGCAACGAGATCGTGTTTGGCGAGCGGGATGGCTTTGCCCCGGTGGGGGAGGGCGTGGGTGACGGCGCTTTCTTCGCCCCGACGCTGCTGCTGTGCCGCGATGCCCTGCACAACGAAGCGGTCCACAACGTGGAGGCGTTTGGCCCGGTCTCCACGCTGATGACCTACACGGATTTCGACGAAGCCCTGGCCCTGGCTGCCAAGGGGCGCGGCTCGCTGGTGGGCTCGGTCATCACCCGTACGCCGGCCCTGGCGGCGCAGGCGGTGCTGCATGCCGGTGCCTTCCACGGCCGTCTGCTGGTGCTGGACCGCGAGGCGGCCGCCGAATCCACCGGCCATGGCTCTCCCCTCCCCATGCTCAAGCATGGCGGCCCGGGACGCGCCGGCGGCGGCGAGGAGCTGGGCGGCATCCGTGCGGTGAAGCACTACCTGCAGCGCTGTGCGGTGCAGGGCTCCCCCACCATGCTCACCGCCATCACCGGGGAATATGTGCGCGGCGGTGCGGTACACGAGGATGTGGTGCATCCGTTCCGCAAGTACTTTGAGGAGATCCAGGTGGGCGATTCGCTGCTCACCCATCGGCGTACGGTGTCGGAAGCAGACATCGTCAACTTCGGTGGCATCTCCGGCGACTACTTCTACATGCACTTCGACGAAGTGGCCGCCAAGGACACCCAATTCGGCAAGCGCATCGCCCACGGCTACTTTGTGCTGTCAGCCGCCGCCGGGCTGTTCGTGTCGCCCGCACCGGGGCCGGTGCTGGCCAACTATGGGCTGGACACGCTGCGCTTTGTGAATCCGGTCGCCATCGGGGACACCATCCAGGCACGCCTGACCTGCAAGCGCCGCATCGACCGGGGCAACCGCCCCGACCAGCCCCCCCAGGGCGTGGTGGCCTGGGACGTGCAGGTGACCAACCAGCTGGGCGAGCTGGTGGCCAGTTACGACATCCTCACCCTGGTGGCCAAACGACCGGCGGGATGACCTGTGCGGGCCGGGGGCTTGTTGTGTCCTTAGAATCGCCAGCTCCCAAGCGATGACGCCCTGTTGAACGGGCGATGACGATGAGTGCTGCTGTTCGTACCGCCGCCGCCCCGGCGCCGGTGGTGATCGTGGGGGCCGGCCTGGCCGGCTTGACCGTGGCTTTGCATCTCGCGGACCAGGTGCCGGTGATCGTGCTGGCCAAGCGTGAGCTGACCGAAGCGGCCACCGCCTGGGCGCAGGGCGGCATCGTCGGGGTGCTGGGCAGTGACGACAGCATCGACAGCCATGTGCGCGACACCCAGGAGGCTGGCGCCGGTCTGGTGGACGAAACCACCGCCCGCTTCATCGCCGAACGCAGTGCCGATGCCGTCGGCTGGCTGGTGGGGCAGGGTGTGCCCTTCACCGCCGACGAGCAGGGGCCGCTGGGCCTGCATCTCACCCGCGAAGGCGGGCATGCGGTGCGCCGCATCGCCCACGCGGCGGACGCCACCGGCAAGGCCATCCATGACGCCTTGCTGGAGAAGGCGCGGGCCCATCCCAACATCGAGCTGCGCCAGCGCTGGATGGCGCTGGACCTGATCACCTCCCGCCATGTGCAACGTGAGGAACCGTCCCGCTGTTATGGGATCTACGCGCTGGACATGGATGCACAGCGCGTGGAGGCCATTGCCGCCCGGGCGGTGGTGATGGCCACCGGTGGCGCGGGAAAGGTCTACCGCTACACCACCAATCCGGACACCTCCACCGGTGACGGCATTGCCATGGCCTGGCGGGCGGGCTGCCGCGTGGCCAACATGGAATTCATCCAGTTCCATCCCACCTGCCTTTACCACCCGCAGGAGCGCAGCTTCCTCATCACCGAGGCGCTGCGCGGGGAGGGCGGTCACCTGAAGCTGCCAGACGGCACCCGCTTCATGGCCGCGCATGATGCCCGCATGGAACTGGCGCCGCGTGATGTGGTGGCCCGCGCCATCGACTTCGAGATGAAAAAGCATGGGCTGGACCATGTCTGGCTGGATGCGACCCACCTGGGCGAAACCTTCCTGAAAGAGCATTTCCCGACCGTGCATGCCCGTTGCCTGGCCCTGGGCATCGACATCGCCCGCCAGCCGATTCCGGTGGTGCCGGCGGTGCATTTCACCTGCGGTGGCGTGGTGGCCGACCTCAGCGGTCGCGCCGACCTGCCCGGCCTATATGCGGTGGGTGAAACGGCCTACAGCGGGCTGCATGGGGCCAATCGCCTGGCCAGCAATTCGCTGCTGGAATGTGTGGTGTTGGGCCGGACCTGTGCGGACGACATCCTCGGCCAGCCCCTGGGGGAACCGGCACCGCTGCCGGCCTGGGATGAAAGCCAGGTGGAAGATGCGGACGAGCAGGTGGTCATTGCCCACAACTGGGATGAGCTGCGCCTGCTGATGTGGAATTACGTCGGCATCGTGCGCACCACCAAGCGGCTGGAGCGGGCCCTGCACCGAATTGACCTGCTGCGCGGCGAGATCGACGACTACTACGCCAACTTCCGCGTCAGCCGCGACCTGCTGGAACTGCGCAATCTGGTGGACTGCGCCGAGCTGATCGTGCGGTCTGCGTTGCTGCGGCATGAAAGCCGCGGGCTGCATTTCAGCCGCGACTATCCGCGCACGCTGCCGGCCAGCCTGCCGACCGTGCTGGTGAAGGGGCCGGGTAACCGCTGAGGGGGCGCTGAGTGCGCTGAGTGCGCTGAGGCGTCATGGACGCTTGGCACGCAGCACACTACGGGCCTGCACGAAGTTGAAGGCGTAGTTCACCGCCTCCTTGATGGCGGCGTCCACGTCCAGCCGCTCCTGTTCGGTGAGATAGAAGGAGTAGTCCACCGCATGGCGGATGTAGCGCGGGGGCAGCCGGTTCAGCGCCACGCAGGCCACGTCCGCCATCAGTTCAGGGTCCGCCTGGATGGCGGGGTAGGTGGCGGCGGTATCGATCACCGCAGCGAACACTTCACGTTCGTGATGGTTGTAGAGCGAGGTGAAATCCATGGTGGGTCTCGGCAATGCTGCCTGGCTGCAGCGATGCCCCCAGCATAGAGGCCGGATGGCCTTCATGGAAAGCCCCGGTGGACGCCAGTTTGCGCGGGGTCAGGGAAGGCGCACGGCACCATGGGGGCGCCGTGGCCCCTTGGCTTATGCGGCGCCGATACCCGGCGTCATGCCGGCGGTGCGCGCCTTCAAGGCGGCAGTGAAGTCCAGCATGCGGGTGATGCAGGACAAGGCCTGGCCGCGCACGGGTTCGGCCACCTGAATCTCACCGACACCACGCTCCAGGCACTCCACCACGCCCTGCAGCCCGTTCATGGCCATCCAGGGGCAATGGGCGCAGCTCTTGCACGTGGCGCTGTTGCCAGCGGTGGGGGCTTCGATCAGCCGCTTGTCCGGTGCCAGTTGGCGCATGCGGTGAAGAATGCCGTTGTCGGTGGCCACCACATATTCGCGGGCCTTGCCTTCCACCACGGCCTTGATCAGCGCGGAGGTCGAGCCCACCACGTCCGCCTGCGCCACGACCGACGCCGGGGATTCGGGGTGGACCAGGATCATGGCGTCTGGATGCTGCTGCCGCAGCAGTTCCAGCTCCAGGCCCTTGAATTCGTCGTGGACGATGCAGGCACCGTTCCACATCAGCATGTCCGCGCCGGTCTGGTCCTGGATGTAGCGGCCGAGGTGGCGGTCCGGTGCCCACAGGATCTTCTCGCCGCGCGCCTTGAGTTCGGAGACGATCTCCAGCGCGCAGGAACTGGTGACCATCCAGTCCGCACGGGCTTTCACGGCGGCACTGGTGTTGGCATAGACCACCACGGTGCGGTCCGGATGGGCGTCGCAGAAGGCGGTGAATTCGTCCACCGGGCAGCCCAGGTCCAGTGAGCAGGTGGCGTCCAGATCGGGCATCAGCACCCGTTTTTCGGGGCTGAGGATTTTGGCGGTCTCGCCCATGAAACGCACGCCCGCCACCACCAGGGTGCTGGCGGCATGGTCGCGGCCGAAGCGGGCCATTTCCAGCGAGTCGGAGACGATGCCGCCGGTTTCCTGGGCCAGGTCCTGCAAGTCTCCATCGACGTAGTAATGGGCCACGAGCGCGGCGCCTTTGGCAGCCAGCAGCTGCTTGGCGCGTTGCTTGAGGGACTGTCGCTGGCTGGCCGTGAGCGGCGCCGGCACCGTGGCCCAGGCCTGGGCGGTGCAGGTGGCGCCTTGGGCGTCCTGGCGGGCGAAATCGAGCAATACCTGATCCATGGTGCGATTTTAGGGAATCCCGGGAGCACTCCAGGCCGGAAGGGGTTCTGCGAGCGGGGTCACACCTGCTCGAAGAACCGGCTCGGCGGCATGCCCACGGTGCGGGTGACCATGGCGGAGAAGGCGCTGGGGCTGGCATAGCCCAGTTCGCTGGCGATCACACCCATGGGCTTGCGATGCGCAGCCAGGCGCAGCGCCTCGGCCAGCAAGGCCTGCTGGCGCCATTGCGCGTAGCTGCTGCCCAGCTCCTGCCGGAACAGCCGCGATACGGTGCGGGCACTGGCGCCCACCAGCTCGGCCCAGTCTTCCAGCGTGGCAAAGCGCTGCGGATGCGCCAGCACAGCCTCGCAAAGGCGTCGCAGGCGCTTGTCCGTGGGCAGGTCCACCCCCAGGCGCAGGCTGCGCGCACGGCGGATCTCGTCCAGGATCAGATGGGCCAGCCAGCGCTCCCGGTCGCCGACGGTGCTGTCCAGCTGCACATCGTCCTGGGCCAGTTGCACCACCAGCTCCCGCAGCAGCGGGGACACCTCCAGCACCCGGTTGTCCTGCCAGACAGCGTTCTGGCAGGGCGGGCGATGCAAATACAGCGTGCGCAGTTCACAGCGCTCAACGGCCGTGACGGCATGTTCCACGCCGGCCGGAATCCAGACCGCCCGGGACGGCGGAAGGAGAAAGGTGGCCCGCTCGGTGTTCACGCGCACCACGCCACTGACGGAAAAGACAAACTGGCCCCACTCGTGGCGATGGGCCTGGATGTCCATGTGGCTGCCCATGCTGCGGGACTTGGCCCGTACCGGCCGTTCGTCGCTGGGGGCGTAACGACGCGGGTCCAGCGGGGGCACGCTGGTGCGGGGCCGCCGGGTGTCGTCGGCCAGGGCCGCAGACGGCCGCAGGGCCTGGGAAGACCGGGGCGTGCGGGAGGGGGGACGGGCCATGGCGAGATTTCGATAGAACTTGTCCGCCTATCGTAATTGCGTCGGCGCCAGCCTGACAACATCGCCACCATGAATACCGCCACCCTGCCGCTGAGCGCCGAACAGAGCGCCAAACGAGACATCCAGACGATCAGCCTGATCGGCCTGGCCCACGGCACCTCGCACTTCTTCCACATGCTGCTGCCGCCGCTGTTCCCCGTCTTCATGCGGGAATTCGGCCTGAGCTATTCGGAGCTGGGCCTACTGGTGACCATTTTCTTTGTCATCAGCGGGGTGGGGCAGGCCTTGTCCGGCTTCCTGGTGGACCGCACCGGCGCCCGGCCCATCCTGTTTCTGGCGCTGAGCTGTTTTGTGCTGGCCTCGCTGGCAGCGGGCACGGCGCATGGGTTCATGGGGCTGGCCTTGGCTGCAGCGCTGGCCGGGCTGGGCAATTCGCCGTTCCATCCGGTGGACTTCACCATTCTCAACAAGCGGGTGTCGCAGGCCCGGCTCGGGCATGCCTTCTCGGTGCACGGCATCACCGGCAACATCGGCTGGGCGCTGGCGCCGGTGCTGCTGCTGTGGATCTACGAAGGCACCGGCGGGCAGTGGCGGCTGGGTTATGCGGCCACGGCCGCCTGGGCGCTGCTGGTGATGGCGCTGCTGGCGTTCAAGCGTGACGCCATTGACGACCGGCAGGGCAGTTGGGGCCATGAGAAGCCGGGTGCTGCGGCCGCACCGAATGAACATCCGATGGCCTTTCTGAAGCTGCCGTCGGTGTGGCTGTGTTTCTCCTTCTTCTTTTTCACAACGGCCGCGCTGAGTTCCATCCAGAGCTTTGCATCCCCCGCCTTGAATGCGATGTACGGGCTGGACCTGTCGGTGACCAAATGGGTGGTGACCGGCTATATGGTGGCCGGTGCGATCGGCATGATTCTGGGCGGCTTCTGGGTGGCGCGCTCCCAGCAGCTGGAGCGCAATATCGCCTGGGCGATGACCGGCGCGGCCGCACTGCTGGCGCTCACCGGCACGGGCTGCTTGCCCGCCGGCCTGGCCTTGGTGGCGGCGGCGTCCGCAGGTTTTGGCACGGGACTGGCCGGCCCCTCCCGGGACATGCTGATCAAGAAGGCCGCGCCCCCGGGGGCTACCGGGCGGGTGTATGGGACGGTGTACTCCGGTCTGGACACCGGTTTTGCGGTGGCCGCGCCAATTTTTGGTGCATGGATGGATCGCCAGTGGAACAACGCCGTCTTTCTGGGCGCTGCGGTGGCGCTGCTGGCCGGCATCACGGCGGCCAGCATTGTGCGCAAAGCCTGAGTCCCCCATTTCTTGATGCATTCTTGAGAGTCCGGGGCGTAGACTCAATGCCACTCAGGAGAGGCACATGGCCAACAACAGCTATTGGTTTCCGGCAAAGCGTTACGGCTGGGGCTGGGGCTTCCCCGGCACCTGGCAAGGGCAGGTGACGCTGCTGGGGTTCTTGGCGCTGCTGGTGGCGGGGATATTTGTATTCCCGCCCCAGGACTCCTACCTGGGCTTCATGACCTATGTGGCGCTGCTGAGCGCGATGCTGCTGGGCGTCTGCTACCTCAAGGGCGAGCCGCCGCGCTGGCGTTGGGGCGACAAGGGGCGCTCGGTCTGAGTTCGCAAGCTCCGCAAGGTTTGCCTCCTCAGCAGAGTCAGCAGGGTCAGCCGAGTCAGCCGAGTCAGTCGAGTCAGTCGTATTGGCCGCTTCAAGGCATCACAAGCCTCAGCCGAACACCAGGGTATGCCAGCGCGTCCCTGCGGTTTGAAGCACGGCATCACTCACTTCATGCACACGTAATGCGAGCTGGTGAGGCTGCAGGCACGCGATGATGGTGTCGGGCGGGTGGTTGTAGAAGAGCCGCCCGTCCGGATCGCGGTCCTCGCGCAGCAGGTCCCGGGACATGTCCGGGATGGACAGCAGCAACTGGCTGCCCGCCCCGGGCCGCTTCAGCAGAGCCGCCATGGCGCTCAAAGCGGCCACGAGCGAGTCAGGTGCAAGGTGCATCAGCACCGCGCTGCAGACCACCGCGTCAAAGCCATTGGGTTGAAGGTCCTCAAACGGCCGACCCAGTGCAGGCAGCGAGGCTTCCCTTAGCCGCCCGAGGAGGCCCGGGTGGCGGCTGAGCGCGACCGCTCGCATCTCGGCGCTGGGTTCCAGGCCGAAGACCTCCAGGCCGGACCACTGCATGGCGGCCATGTCCCGCCCGGCACCGGCGCCCACATCCAGCACCACGTCCCCGGGGTGCAGGCAGCGCTCCACCATGGGCAGCATCGCACTGCGGCTGGCCTCCGGGTGGGCAGTCAATCGCTGGGCGTAATCGGCATAAAAACGGGTCGTTGGGGAGTCCACGGTCGGGAGGCTGCAGCAACAGGGTGGATGGGACGGTCAGCGCTTGGGAAGTTGATAGCTGAACGCGTAGAAGTGCTGCCCGTCCTTGATGTCGATGTTGAGCGTGCCGGTGATGCCGGTGAGTTCGCCGGTGCCGGAATCGGGGACCACCTGCACATTCAGGCGCTGTTGGCCACGATTCATTTCGCCCATGTGCATGAGCACAAAACTCCCGCTGCGTCCGGCCAAGGTGGCTTCCACCCGTTCCATGGCCACATAGCCCGCGGAGCCCGGCACGGCGGTGCGCACGCCCAGCATTTCCCCGAGGCTGCTGCCGTCCAGATCCCCATGGAACTGCTTGCGAAGGGCCATGCGGCCCAGTTGCGCCGGCTCGGTGCCGTCGGCTGCAGGCGCGTTGGACAACTTGACGTCGAAGGTGCCTTTCGCGATGGCAGCAGTGCCGGCGGCAGGAGCAGCGGGGGCTGTAGCAGGAGCAGGAGCAGGAGCAGCGGGAGCAGGAGCAGGAGCGGGCGGGGGCGCCGACGGGGCCGCCTGCGCGATCGTCGGCATCAGGCTGAAGATTCCCACGGCCCAAAGCGCCTTCAGCAAGAGCCGGTGGGGTGGGGAAGACAGGGCGTTTTGCAGGGGCCAGTGACGGTTCAACATGGGCGACCTGGAAGTTATTGGATGACACCAAGCATAGTCAAAATATGTATGTAAATACAGTGTTTTTCTAGGGGTGGCCGCCATTCTTGCCGGGAGTTCATCGTCACAGCACGCACCGCAGAAGGCGGTGCATCAACCGGAGACGAAGCATGAATTACGTAGACGGATTCGTGATCCCCGTGCCCACCAGCAAGCGTGAGGCCTATCGCCAGCTGGCCCAGGACGCTTCAGCCGTGTTCAAGGACCACGGCGCGCTTCAGGTCGTTGAATGCTGGGGGGATGATGTGCCCGAGGGGAAGCTGACGTCGTTCCCGATGGCCGTGCAGCGGACGTCAGACGAGACGGTGGTCTTCTCCTGGATCATCTGGCCCTCCCGCCAGGTGCGCGATGAGGGCATGAAAAAGGCGATGGAAGACCCGCGAATGAATCATGACGTCAAGACCTTGCCCTTCGACGGCAAGCGCATGATCTTTGGCGGGTTCGAGGTGATCGTGGACGCCTGATCGGTGTTGCGTCAGAACTCGGTCTGATCGCCAGGCTGAAGGACTCGCACCTGGGTGCGGGTCTTGCCCAAGGCCTGCATAAAGGCTTCCGGCGTGCCGCTCAGTTGCGGGTTGGTGCCGTAATGCATCGGAATCACCGTCTTCGGTTTGATCATGTCCCGCGTCACCATGGCCGCATCCTCAGGGTTCATGACAAACGGGCCGCCGCCAATGGGCATCAGCACCAGGTCTGGCCGATACATCTGGGCAATGAGTTTCATGTCGCCAAAGACGCCGGTGTCGCCCAGATGCCAGACCCTGAACCCGTTCTCGAATTCAATGATGAAACCGCCGGGCTCCCCGCCCACATGCACTTCGTCCTTGCCGCTGGCCGGATTTTTCCAGAGGACTTCGCTGCTGTGCTCCGCATGCACCAGCGTCACCCGGATGCCGGCACCGATCGGCGTGAGCGAGCCGCTTTTGTTGATGCGCTGGGCTTTTGGGGCCATTTCCAGCGCCACCAGCGTCTGAGCCAGCCCGGCCGGCGCGATCAGCGGTGCGTCATTCATTCGCGACAGCGCGGGCGCATCGGCCATGTGGTCGTTGTGGCCGTGGGTCACCAGCACCAGATCCACCTTGCCCAGCGACTCCAGTGTCTTGAAGGCCGGTGGCGTCTTGGGATTGGTGGTGAGCCAGGGGTCCGTCACGATCACCTTGCCGGTGGGGCTGATGAACTTGAAGGCGGATTGGCCCAGCCATTGCACTTGTACCTTGTTCTCGGCCCAGCTGGGCAGCGCAAAGACAAGGGCGGCGAGCAACAGGACGATGCGTGGCATGGTGGAGATCCCGGTTGGCGTGAATGGAAGCGACATGCGGTGGAAGCGACATGCGGCAAATTCGATACCGCTTGGGGATAGGAGATTCCTGCCGAAGCGGACACAATGAACTGTGCCAGAGCCTTTTCGTTTCTCAATGGGAGGTATGCATGTTCCCGACGACCACGATCCGGCAGCGCATGCTGCTTCTCAGTCTGGTTGGCCTGTTCTTCGTGTTGCTCGTGGGCGGGCTTGGATATGCCGCCGTGGAACGAATGGATGCTCAGGCGCATGCGCTGATCCGTGCCGGGGCGGCACTTCGCGCGCAGGTGGAAGCCGACATGATGCATGACGCCTTGCGGGGCGATGTTTATGTGGCGCTTCGCTCGGCCGCCAACCCTCAAGAGGCAGACGAGCAGGGCGTCCGGGCCGAAACGGCCGAGCACGTCAAGCAATTCCGGGAGCACATGGCGGCTTTGAAGTCGCTGTCTCTGGGGACTGACATCGACGCGTCCATTGCCAAGACCCAGGGCAGCCTGGACGCCTACATCAACAGCGCCACGCAGATGGTCGCCTTGGCCTTCAAGGAACTGCCAGCGGCCGAAGCCCGACTCCCGGCCTTCTCCAAAGACTTCAAGGCGCTGGAGACGGAGATGGAGTCCCTGAGCGATCAGATTTCTGAACTGGCTGAAAAGACTCGGGAGAACAGTGAGTCGTCTGCGAAAGGCGTTCGCCTGCTGCTGCTGGCGGCCGTGGTGGTGGCCGCAGCCATTTTGCTGGTGCTCAACACCCGGGTCGGCCACAGCATCGCGCTGCCGCTGAACCGCGCGGTGGATGTGACACGTGCCGTGGCGGCGGGGGATCTCACGGCACGCATCGAATCCGGCAGCGGGGATGAAACCGGACAGCTCATGACGGCGTTGCGGCAGATGTCGGATGACCTGGCGCGCATTGTGGGCCAGGTGCGCGACAGTGCGGCGCTGATCGCCACGGGCTCCTCCGAGATCGCCACCGGCAGCATGGATCTCAGCCAGCGCACCGAAGAGCAGGCGGGCAGCCTGCAGGAAACGGCGGCCACCATGGAGCAACTGACCGCCACCGTGAAGGCCAATGCAGAAGCCGCAGGCCGGGCCGCCTCCCTGGCTGCCAGCGCGTCGGAGGTGGCGGGCGAGGGCGGTCGCGCCGTCAGCGAGGTGGTACAGACCATGACGGCCATTGCCGCCAGCTCGCGCCGCATTGGCGACATCCTCGGTGTGATCGACAGCATTGCGTTTCAGACCAACATTCTGGCGCTCAACGCTGCGGTGGAAGCGGCCCGGGCGGGTGAGCACGGCAAGGGCTTTGCGGTGGTGGCGTCCGAGGTGCGCATGCTGGCAACCCGCAGCGCGGATGCGGCCCACGAGATCAAGTCGCTGATTGCCGACAACGTCAGCGGGGCTGAGACCGGCACCAAGCAGGTGGATGCGGCGGGTGCCACCATGAGCCGCCTGGTGGGCGAGGTGCGGGCCGTGAGTGAGCTCATTGCCCAGATCAACAAGGCCAGCCACGATCAGAGCCAGGGGCTGGTGCAGGTCAACGAGGCCGTGACGCAACTGGACCGCATGACGCAGCAAAATGCCGCGCTGGTCGAAGAATCCGCAGCAGCGGCGGAGACATTGCGTCAGCAGTCTGAACGGCTGAGTGGTGTTGTGGGGCAGTTCCGGCTGGGCTAGCCACTCGTGGTGGCAGTTCCACATCGGGTCGTTACCGGGGGGCGGGGAGCGCTGGCGTCGATAGACTGGCGGCTGGCTTTGCAGTGGATCCCAACACCCGCGCCATGCGCCCTCCAGAAGAATTTGACTATGTCGTGATCGGTTCCGGCTTTGGCGGCAGTGTGTCTGCATTGCGCCTGGCCGAGAAGGGCTACCGCGTCGCCGTCCTGGAACAGGGGCGGCGCTGGACGCCCGAGTCTTTGCCCACTTCCAACTGGGACACCGCACGCTGGATTCACCGGCCGGCGCTGGGGCTGCGGGGCTTCTTCAACATGCGCTTCTTCCGCCATGTGGTGGTGCTGCATGGCAATGCGGTCGGCGGTGGTTCCATCACGTACGGCAACACCCTGCTGGTGCCGCCCAACCGGGTGTGGAACGAAGGCACCTGGGCGGGCCTGGCCGATTGGCAGGCGGAGATGCCGGCCCACTATGCCCGTGCACAACACATGCTGGGGGTGACCACCAATCGGCGGCTGGGGCATGCGGACCATCTGCTCAAGCGCATGGCCAAAGAGGTGGGCGCCGAGGGGACGTTTTATCCGACCGAAGTCGGCATCTTCTTCGGGGACGATGGACGCGCCCCGGGGGCGACGTATCCCGACCCCTATTTCCAGGGCGAAGGGCCGGCGCGGAAGTCCTGCATTGCCTGTGGCGGTTGCATGGTGGGCTGCCGGCATGATGCAAAAAACACACTCGACAAAAACTATCTCTATCTGGCGGAGCGCAAGGGCGCCCAGGTCTTTGCCGAGACGAAGGTGGTGGATGTGCGGCCGGTTGGCGCAACCGATGGCGAGGGCCGTGGCGCAGAACACCGCCAACATGGCGGTGTTGGTGCTGCTGGTGCTGCTGGCGCTGGTGCTGTGAGTGCGGGTGGCGAGGACGGCGCGGCGGGCTATGTGATCGATACGGTGTCCACCGTTCCTGGTGACAAGGCTTCCCGCCGCACGCTGCGGGCCAAAGGTGTCGTCTTTGCGGCCTCATCGCTGGGCACGCAGGAACTGCTGTTCCGCCTTCGCGAGCAAGGGTCGTTGCCACGGATTTCGCAGGCGCTGGGCCAGCGTGTGCGGACCAATGCCGAGTCCTTGATTGCGGTGCGTTTTCCGGGGTCGACACGCGATTTGTCGGAGGGCATTGCCATCGGCTCCGGCATCTACATCGACGAGCACACCCACATCGAAGCGGTGCGTTATCCCAAGGGCTCGGACGCGATGGCGCTGCTGACGACCGTGATGACGCTGGGCCGCCCCGGATGGACGCGCATCTTCACCTGGATGGCCACCTTGCTGCACCAACTGTTCACGCAGCCCATCATGACACTGAAGACCCTGTCGCCCTTCAAGTCGGCGCAGGAGACGGTGATCTTCCTTTGCATGCAGACGCTGGAGGGGCATCTCACCATGCGCTGGCGTCGGCGCTGGTATTGGCCGTTCTCCAAGACCTTGACCACGCAGGGTGATCGCATTCCCACCTTCATTGCGGCGGCCAATGAGTTCGCGGTGAAGGCTGCACGTGCTACCGGGGGCGTGCCGCAGACCACGCTGACGGAAATCCTCTTGAATGTCCCCATGACCGCGCATTGCATGGGCGGAGCCGCCATGGGGCGGACCGCAGAGGAGGGCGTGTGTGACCGGCACAACCGGGTGTTTGGCTATCGCAACATGTACATCGTGGATGGCTCCATGCTGGCGGCCAACCTGGGCGTGAATCCCAGCCTGACGATCACGGCATTGGCGGAGCGCGCCATGGCGTACATCCCTCCGGCACGGGTGTCGGAACCGCAGGTCTCGATGGAGACAACGCCATCGTGAAGACCGATCACCTCAGAGGATTCACCGCGCAGAAGCCCTTGGGGGGGGCGGTCCCAGTCCAGCGACCACGGTCGATGCGGCCCCCAGGGACACGGCAATGATGCCCACGCGTGGGCCAGGCTGTTCCCGTCGAAGATAGGCCCCCGCTGCCTGGACGCCGAGGCTCAGGGGGAGCCGTGGGGCGAACGAAAGCCAGGTTCTGCAGAAATAACCGCAAATTGTGTTTGCCTAATGCTGGTTTTTTCTCCCCGCTGAGGTCCTCACACTCCACCTATCCCCTTTGTCGGAGTGCGCCATGTTTTATGCCATCAGCTGGTTCTCGGTTGTTCTGCTCCTGGCCCTGTGGTCGCTGACGGCCTGGGTCTTGCATGCCGTGGCTGTGTGGGCCGTGTCTCACGCGGGTGCGTGGTCCGGCGCAGCCTCGCAGGCCATCTCGCCCACGCTGCCGGACTGGTTGTCCCCTTGGGTGCCTTCGGCGGTGATGGAAGCGCTCACGCAGTCCCTCGCCGCGCTCGGGCCGATGGTGGACAGTCTGTTGCAAGCCGCTCCGGCGCTGGCCGGCGGGCTGAGCTTCGTGACCTGGGCCGTCTGGGGGATCGGCAGCGCTTTGCTGCTGCTGATGGGCGTGGGCCTGCACCTGCTCATCGCTGCGGTGCGACGCCATGCGCGTCGCGCGGCGGAGGGTGCTTCGCAGGTGTCGCCAGCGGTGTGACGCTGGCTTCAACGCCGGTGGTCGAGCGGTGGAATAAGGCTCCAGGGCCGCGCCGGTGGAGCGGCCGCTTCCTCAGGCAAATGCCTCCACCGATGCCTCCAGCGACCGCTTCACACGCGCCAGATAGTCCGCGCGGAATCGGCGCAGCACGTAGTCCCGGTGGTTGGTCTCCGCCAGCTTGGCCCAGGCTTGCCGCCGGCCACGCTCGGAAACCTGCGCACAGCTCGCCAGCGTCGTTGCGTCCGGATAGGGCTTGGACGCTGTGGTCATGCATTCGTAGCCGTAGATCGCCATGTACTCCTGGGTCAGCGACTCGATGATCTCGATCTCGTCCATCGACAGCTGCGCCTTGAACTTGTCCGTCATTGCCGGGATGGGGGCAAAGCAGTTGGATTGCCAGAGATCGGACAACTTCGAGAGCTGGCGTGCTTCATCGGACGACGTCACATCCAGCATCTGCGGGAGGAAATCAATGCCGATGAAGCTGCATACCCGGCGCAGGATCTGCTCCTGGTCGGTGATGAAATCCTCGAAGCGGATGGTCAGCACGCGGTCCGGATGCGCCTGCGCAAGTGCATGCCCCGCGCGATGTGCGTTCAACCAGCTCAGGGCATTCAGGGTGGTGTCAAAGTCGTGAATGATGGCCCGATTCATCGACGCCACCTGCGCCCGCGGGTCTCGCACCACGTTGAGGAACCGCATCTGTGGAAACAATGCCAGTTGCTCCTCGGCGTAGTGAATGCTGTCCAGCGACTTGTCCATCACCACCGTCGCCCCATGTCGCTGCCC
The DNA here is from genome assembly GCF_026625885.1 of Roseateles sp. SL47. Lineage (NCBI taxonomy): Bacteria > Pseudomonadati > Pseudomonadota > Betaproteobacteria > Burkholderiales > Sphaerotilaceae > Roseateles > Roseateles sp. SL47. The sequence continues at coordinate 3,083,492 of NZ_CP113068.1, forward strand.
CGCCCGCAACAGCAGTTCCCAGGCAATCCGGTGCACGCTGCGCCCTTGGTCCTTGATGGCTTCAAAGATCTCCACGGGGTCAAACGCCATATCCGGCCACTTCACCACCCCTGAGGCCTGCAGGCCCACCACATCCACGACCAGCTGGAAATAGCGATGGTCATCGTTCAAGTCGCCGTAGAGCGGCACCAGCGGCATGAAGTCAACAATGTGCAGCGGATAGGGCGAGTAGAACTTTGGGTTGAAGTTCAATCGCAGCCGCAAGGCATGGCTGCCGCAGCGCCTCAGAGGCGTCATGAGCAGTGGCAACGGGGTTGAAACGCCGTGATCAGTCAGAGCCATTACACACCTCCCTCGATGTGTTGAAGGACGTCGCAGCTTTAGTGCAGAACGCCGGAGGACCAGAGGAGTTGCATCAATTCATCTGCCGCTTCGTCCAGGTTCATCCGCCCGGTGTCGATGCACAGGGTGGGCGCTTCTGGTTCTTCGTAGGGTGAGGTGATGCCGGTGAACTGTGAAATCAGTCCCGCACGGGCTTTCGCATAGAGCCCTTTCGGGTCGCGCCCTTCGCAGGTGGACACATCCGCGCTCATGTAGACCTCCACGAAACGCGCGTCACCGACGATGGCACGAGCCATGGAGCGATCTTCGCGGCTCGGAGAAATGAGCGCGCTGAACACAATCAGCCCCGCGTCATTCATCAGCGAAGCGACTTCGGCGGTGCGGCGAATGTTCTCCCGCCGATCCTGGGCACTGAATCCGAGGTCACTGTTGAGATGGTGGCGGAGGTTGTCGCCGTCCAGCACGTAGCTCAGGCGCCGCTGCGCGAGGAGGCGGCGCTCCATTTCATAGGCCAGCGTGGATTTGCCGGCGCCACTCAGGCCGGTGAACCAGATGGTGGTGGCGCGTTGGCCCAGGAGGCGCGCGCGGTCCGGTGGAGAGACAGCGCCTCTGTGTTTGAAGATGTCTCTGCCGAACGAGACCGACGCTTCAAATGCTGCCCGACCTTCAGTGCCGTATGGATGACCCATGACATCAGCCTCCCAGCCGTTTCCCGACCGTTATGAGGAAATTGTTGCTCTTTATGAGGAAAACGCAATACCCTTGGCCCAGGGATGGCTGGGATTCGCGATGGATTACCTGTTATTCAGCATTTGTGCCGGATTGGCCGCCTATGTGCAAACGCTCACGGGCTTCGCTTTTGCGCTGGTGCTGCTGGGATTGACGGCGTCGCTGCAATTGGGGCCGGTGGGGTGCTCGGCCGATGCTGCGAGCCTGCTGGTGCTGTTGAACGTGGCCGCTTATTTTTGGTTCCATCCCTTGACGCCCGAATGGCGGCGGGTGCTGCCCGCGCTGCCCAGCAGTGCCATTGGGGTGGCTGCGGGGCTGGTCTTGCTGCACTGGCTGAGTGCTCAGGCCGGGCGCCAATTGGCGGCCGCGCTGGGCGTGACCATCATGGTGTGTGCCGGGCTGATGTGCCTGCCGCGCCAGGCGCAGGCAACGCCGTCCGGACGATGGAGCTATGCAGTGGCGGGGGGCTTTTCGGGTCTGCTGGGCGGGCTCTTCTCTGCGGCGGGGCCACCCCTCGTGTTCCACATGTATCGACAGCCTTTGTCGACACAGGTGGTGCAGCAAGGCTTGATGGTGGCCACCGCCTTCAACAGTGCCTTGCGGCTGGTGATGGTGGCGGGGAGTGGGCAGTTGTCCGCCGATGCCCTCTGGCTCGGGCTTGCTGCAGCGCCGATGGTGCTGATCGTCCACGCACTGCATCGGCGCTTTCCGCTCCGGTTGAATTCACAGCACGTGCGCCGATTGGCGGCTTTGCTGCTGGGCGGGGCCGGACTTTTACTGGCGTTGCACGCCTGAGTGTTCAGTCAAGCCTCTCACGGAGCGCCAGCATCGCCACGATTCGAGCGAGCCCAGGCCATTCATCCAGAAACTCCGAGCAGTGAATGCTTCGAGTCAACTCAAGTCCAAGCCGAGCATCTGGCCAAAGCTGAGCGTCACGACCACCAGCCCGGCGACCAGCAGCAAGAACACAACGGCCACGATGGCACTCGTGCGTAGCACTTCGCGCTGCTTGGCCGCACCGTCCTTCTTTCTCGCCTGGTCGTAATGCCACTTGATGGCGAAGAACATGCCAATGCCCAGCACGATCAGCTTGAAGGCAATGAAGACTGTAGGGACCCATTCCATGATTTCGACGCTTCCAGGCTGTTGCTTGACACCATCTGCCGTGAGGGGAGCGACCCCGACACTCCGGTCCGGGCTGGAGCCGTGGGGCGCGCTCAGCACTGTGCGCGCGGCAGTCGGTAAAGTACAGATGCAGATTATTTAAAAAACACCAGATCAGATGGGTGGCTGGGAGGTCATTTCACTCGGGGATGCGGATGCCCATACAGTGGGGCTGTTCCACGCAGCAGGCCATATCAGCAGCCCACCCCATGAAGCGTTACGAAGTTCTTGCCGATGACCTGGCGGCGTCCATCGCTGCGGGTCAGTTGCGCCCTGGAGACCGCCTTCCATCGGTCCGCGAAGCCAGCAAGGACCGCAGTGTCAGCCCCTCGACCGTCTTTGAGGCCTACTACCTGCTGGAGGCCCGCGGCCTGATCGAGGCGCGGCCACGGTCCGGCTATTTTGTCAGCCAGGCGGCGATTTCTCACCCGGAGCCCCACGCCTCCGATCCGCTGGCCGAGGAGCGCAGCGTCGAGGTGTCAGAGCTGGTGTTTCAGGTGCTCGATGTGGCGCGCAACCGGGCTGTGGTGCCGTTGGGCTCGGCGTTTCCCAGCCCGACGCTGTTCCCGCTGGACAAGCTGGCCCTGGCGCTCGGCAAGGCCACGCGCGGGCTGGACCCTTGGCGCACCGTCGAAGACCTCTCACCGGGCAGCGCCGAACTCCGGCGCCAGATTGGTCTGCGTTACCTGAGTGCCGGCTGCAAGGTGGATGCGGATGAGGTCGTCGTGACCAATGGGGCGATGGAGGCATTGAACCTGTGCCTGGAGGCGGTCACCAAGCCCGGCGACCTTGTGGCCATCGAGTCCCCGACCTTTTATGGCGCCCTGCAGGCGCTGGAGCGGCGTGGGCTCAAGGCCGTTGAGGTGGCCACCCACGCGCGTACCGGCGTTGATGTGCCTGCGTTGGCCGCCATCATCGACCGGCATCCGGTGAAAGCGTGCTGGCTGATGCCGAATTTCCAGAATCCGTTGGGCAGCCTGATGCCGGATGCCGCCAAGGCAGCGCTGGTGGCATTGCTGGCGGAGCGAGACATTCCGCTCATTGAAGATGACGTGTATGGAGAGCTGTACTTCGGACCACGCCCACGGCCCGCCAAGGCCTGGGACAAGAGCGGCTGGGTCCTGCATTGCAGTTCCTTTTCCAAATCTCTGGCGCCTGGTTTTCGCGTCGGCTGGGTGGCCGCCGGTCGGTTCGCCCGGAACGTCAGCCGCCGCAAACTCATGAGTTCATTGGCGACACCTGTCCCCATGCAGGAGGGCCTGAGTGAATACCTCCGGCGAGGCGGTTATGACCGGCACTTGCGGCAGCTTCGGCAAGCGCTCGTGACCAACCGCCAGGTGGTGTTGAGGACGATTGCCAAAAGCTTTCCTTCAGGCACCCGAGTCACCCAGCCGGAGGGGGGATATTTCGTGTGGGTGGAATTGCCGGCCGAGATCAACACCCTGGAGTTGCACCGGGTGGCCTTGTCGCATGACATCAGCATTGCGCCGGGGCATTTGTTTTCGGCCGATCACCGCTTCACGCATCACCTGCGGCTGAATTTCGGACATCCCGACCATGCGCAGGTGGTGGAGTCGCTGAAGACGCTGGGGAAGATTGCAAAGGCGCTGGCGCAGGAGGGCTTCACCGAGCAACGGTGAGCCGCGGTGAGCAGAGGTGGGCAGCGGTGAGCAGAGGTGGGCAGCGGTGAGCAGCGCGAGTGCAGCCCTGCGGGGCACGCCCCTCGATGTCACCTCACTTCGGCCTTGCGCTCCCCCGCCCACTCGCTACAGTCGGGCTTCATGACCCTCCGCCCCAACATTTCCGGCGAGCGTCTCGCCGGTCACGCCCTCGTTGAGGCCCTCATCGCCCAAGGCGTGGACACCGTCTTTGGTGTCCCCGGCGAAAGTTATCTCGCCGTCCTGGATGGTTTGCATGAGCATCAGGAGCGCATACGCTTCATGGCCTGCCGCCACGAAGGCGGCGCAGCGTTCATGGCCGAGGCGGCGGGCAAGCTCACGGGCCGGCCCGGCGTCTGCCTGGTGACCCGGGCACCGGGCGCGACCAATGCCAGCATCGGCCTGCACACGGCATTTCAAGACTCCACACCCATGGTGCTGCTGATCGGCCAGGTGGCGTCGGATCAGCGGGACCGCGAAGCCTTCCAGGAAGTCGACTACCGCCAGATGCTTGGCCCCGGCACCCTGGGCATGGCCAAATGGGTGGCCGAAGTGCAGGACGCCGACCGCCTGCCCGAATACCTCGCCCGAGCGTTCCACATCGCCCAGCAAGGGCGGCCCGGCCCCGTGGTGCTGGCGCTGCCTGAGGACATGCTCACCACGGTCACCACAGCGCCTGTGTTGCCCCGCGTCACGCCCGCCGTGTCGTGGCCGTCCCCCAGCGATCTGCTGGCCTTGCAGGCGCGGCTGGAGAATGCCGACCGACCCTTGCTGTTGGTGGGGGGCGGGGGCTGGACGCCGCAGGCCTGCGAAGCCCTGGAGCACTTCGCACGCACCTGGCATCTGCCAGTGGCCTGTGGGTTCCGCCGCCAGGATCTCTTTGACAATCGAGACGCGCTGTATGCGGGTGATGTCGGCATTGGCATCAACCCCGCATTGGCGCAACGCGTGCGGGATGCCGACCTGATCATCGCCCTGGGCCCTCGCCTGGGCGAAATGACGACCGGTGGCTACGAACTGCTGCAACCGCCGCGCCCGCATCAGCAGTTGGTGCACATTCACGCAGGAGCGGAAGAACTCGGGCGCGTGTATGCAGCGGACCAGGTGATCCAGGCCAGCATGAGTGTGGCGGCGCTGGCCTTGCAGACGCTACGGCCCGAGGATCACTTTGTCTTCCCATGGACCGAGTGGACATGCTCGGCCCACGCCGATTACCAACGCAATCAGCAGGGGACACCGGTGCAGCCGATGGACATGACCGCCGTGATCCAGCTGCTCAACCGCCTGCTGCCGCCCGACACCATCTTCACCAACGGCGCCGGCAACTACAGCGGCTGGCTGCATCGTTTCCATCGTTACCCCGCCCTCCATCAGAGCGGACGAACCCAACTGGCCCCCACCAGCGGCGCCATGGGGTATGGGTTTCCGGCTGCAGTGGCGGCCAGCCTGCTGCAGAAGGACCGTTGGGTGGTCAACATCGCCGGCGACGGCGACTTCCTGATGACCAGCCAGGAGATGGCCACGGCCATGGCCCATGGGGCGCGCCGGCTGATCTGCCTGGTGGTGGACAACGGCAGCTACGGCACCATCCGCATGCATCAGGAGCGGGAGTACCCCGGCCGCACCAGCGGCAGCGACCTGCACAACCCGGATTTCGCTGCGCTGGCCCGCGCCTACGGCTGGGCCGCCCATACCGCCGAACATACCGAGGCGGTGGAGCCGGCGCTGCGGGACGCCGTACGGACCCAGCAACCGACGCTCATTCACATCAAGTTGCCTGTCGACATCTCCACCAGCCGCACGACACTGACCCGCATCCGGGAGGCAGCCCTTCAACGACAGGCCCGGCCTCGGGGAGAATGAGTGGATGCCTGCATCCGACTCCTCCTCCACTCCCTTCATCCCCTTCACCCTGCGCGGCGAGTTCATTGAACTGGACAAGCTGCTCAAGGTGTGTGGCCTGGTCGACAGTGGCGGCGCCGCCCGCCATCTGATCAGCGAGGGGCAGGTGCAGGTGGACGGTGCGACCGAGTTGCGCAAGACCGCCAAGATCCGCGCCGGCCAGGTGGTGGAATTCGGCGGGCAGCGCATCGAGGTGGCGGCCGCGCCCTGAGCGCGCCTGCAGCATCCGCGGACACCCCCACCATGGTCCGGCGTCGTCGCTCAGTCGAGCCTTTCAGCCGGCCGCAGCCCAGGAGTTTTCGATGACCACCCCCACACCCAGCATCGGCTTCTCAACCTGCGATCTCTGTGATTCGCTGAAGGCGGACACCAGCGGTGCCATCCGCTGGCTGCCGGGCAGCCTCTACCGCAGCTATGGCGGTTTCGCCCGCTTCGCCGGCCCGATCGCCACCGTGCGCTGTCTGGAGGACAACTCCCTGGTGAAGGCCGCCGTGGAAAGCTTTGGCGCTGGTCGTGTGCTCGTGGTGGACGGTGGCGGCTCGCTGCGCCGTTCGCTGGTGGGGGGCAATCTGGCGGCCAGTGCCGCCAAGAACGGTTGGGCCGGGCTGCTGGTTCACGGTGCCGTGCGAGACCTGCAGGAACTCAAGGCGGCCGACATCGGCATCTTTGCCCTTGGCCATGTGCCCATGCCCACCGACCGGCGAGGCCAGGGCGTGGAAGACGTGCCCGTGCAGATCGAAGGCCATTGGCTTCGTCCGGGCGAGTGGATCTATGCGGATGAGGACGGCGTGGTGGTCACCACCGGCCCGGTGCATCCGGCTGGGTGAGTGGTCGAGGCGGCCCACACGTCTACGGGACGGCGGTGACGACGGCTACGGCGATGCCGGCGGCTGCGGCGGTGACGGGCTTGGGGCTGTACGCCCACCTGCGCCCACCTGCGCCCACCTGCGCCCACCTGCGCCGACCTTAGTTGAACAGTGTCAACAACCGATCCAACCCACCGTCCTGAATGGCCACCATGGCCTGGGCGCGCACTTTGGGCTTGGCGTGATAAGCCACCGACAGCCCGGCCGCACCCATCATGATCAGGTCGTTCGCGCCGTCTCCCACCGCGATGCATTGCGCCGGGGTCGCTCCGATCTCCTGCGCGCAGGCCAGCATCATCCGGCGCTTTTCTTCACCGTCGCAAATGTCACCCCAGGCTTGCATGTGCAAGCCGCCCGTGAGCTGTCCGTCGATGATCTCCAGCGCATTGCTGCGCATGAAATCGATGCCCAAGCGCTCGGCCACATGCTGGGCAAAAAACGTGAAGCCGCCCGACACCAGCACCAGCTTCAAACCCGCCGCCTTCAGCGCGGCACACAGTTCCACCGCACCCGGATTGAACTGAAGCCGCTGGGTGAGCACCTCTTCCAGTGCCGAGGCCGGAACGCCCTTGAGCAGGGCCAGCCGGCGGCGCAGGCTGTCCTTGAAATCGGTGATCTCGCCGCGCATGGCCGCTTCAGTGATGGCGGCCACCTCGGCCTTTTTGCCGGCCACGTCTGCGATTTCATCGATGCATTCGATGGAGATCAGGGTGGAGTCCATGTCGAACGCCGCCAGGCGGTAATCGCTCAGGCGCAGCGGCGGGGTGACGTTCTGGAGGACCAGCGGAGACAGCTCGGCAGACATGCAGGATCAGCAGGTTGGGGGCAGGGAGCGTCAGCTTAACCGACGCCAGGGGTGAAGGAGGGCGGTTTCCCTCATGCGGTGGTCGTGGGGGCCCCCAACAGACGGAGTACTTCCCGCACCGCCTGGGCCCGGTCCTTCGGATCGGTCAGGGCCTTGTCGATGCGCAGCTTTTCATTGCCCACCAGCTTGATGTTGCGGTTCTTCTGCACCAGCTCAATCACCCGCAAGGCGTCAATCGGCGGATTGGGGCGGAAGTTGATGTTGATGACGGTCGGTGCCGCATCGATCTTCAAGACGCCATACGGCTTGGCCAATACGCGCAGGCGGTGGGTGTCAAACAGCGTCTGGCCTTGCGGCGGCAGCTTGCCGAAACGGTCGGTGATTTCTTCCAGCATCGCATCGATCTGGTCGGTCTTGTCCGCCGTGGCCAGCCGCTTGTAGAGCGACAAGCGTTGATGCACGTCGCCGCAGTAGGCATCCGGCAGCAGGGCCGGGGCATGCAGGTTGATTTCGGTGGTGGCGGACAAAGGGCTGAGCAGATCCGGTTCACGCCCGGCCTTCAGCGAACGCACCGCTTCCGAGAGCATGTCGTTGTAGAGCTGGAAGCCCACTTCCATCATGTTGCCGCTCTGGTTTTCACCCAGCACTTCACCCGCGCCGCGAATCTCCAGGTCATGCATGGCCAGATAGAAGCCGGACCCCAGTTCTTCCATGTTCTGGATGGCCTCCAGCCGCTGGGCGGCCTGTTTGGTCAGACCTTCGATGTCCGGCACCATCAGATAGGCGTAAGCCTGGTGGTGGGACCGGCCCACACGGCCGCGCAGCTGATGCAATTGAGCCAGCCCGAACTTGTCGGCACGGCTGATCACGATGGTGTTGGCGCTGGGGACGTCGATGCCGGTCTCGATGATGGTGGAGCACAGCAGCAGGTTGTGCTTGCCCCCCACGAACTCCCGCATCACCCGTTCCAGTTCCCGCTCCGGCATCTGGCCATGGGCCACCACGATGCGGGCTTCTGGCAGCAGTTCCTGCAGCTTCATGCGCCGGTTTTCGATGGTTTCCACTTCGTTGTGCAGGAAGTAGACCTGGCCGCCCCGCTTGAGTTCGCGCAGCACCGCTTCCCGGATGGTGCCGCTGTTTTCACTGCGCACGAAGGTCTTGATGGCCAGGCGGCGCTGGGGCGCCGTGGCGATCACGCTGAGGTCGCGCAGGCCTTCCAGCGCCATGCCCAGGGTGCGGGGGATCGGCGTGGCGGTGAGAGTGAGCACATCCACCTCGGCCCGCATCGCCTTCATGGCTTCTTTGTGGCGGACGCCAAAGCGGTGTTCTTCGTCGATCACCAGCAGGCCCAGCCGCTTGAATTTCACATCCGCCGACAGCAGCTTGTGGGTCCCGATGACGATGTCGATGGAGCCATCCGCCAGGCCTTCCATGGCGGCCTTGATTTCCTTGGTGGACCGGAAACGGCTCATCTCGGCCACCTTGACCGGCCATTTGCCGAAGCGGTCCGCAATGTTCTGGAAGTGTTGTTCGGCCAGCAGGGTGGTGGGGGCCAGCACGGCCACCTGCTTGCCACCCATCACGGCCACAAAGGCGGCGCGCAGGGCCACCTCGGTCTTGCCGAAACCCACATCGCCGCAGACCAGCCGGTCCATCGGGCGCGGGCTGATCATGTCCTGGATGACCGCGTGGATGGCCGCCCGCTGGTCGGGGGTCTCCTCAAAACCGAAGCTGGCGGCAAAGGCTTCATAGTCGTGCGGCGAGTAGCGGAAGGCATGGCCTTCACGCGCGGCACGGCGGGCATACAGGTTGAGCAGTTCGGCGGCGGTGTCACGCACCTGTTCGGCGGCCTTGCGTCGGGCCTTGTCCCACTGACCGGAGCCGAGCTTGTGCAGCGGCGCTTCTTCCGGGCTGACACCGGTATAGCGGCTGATCAGATGCAGTTGGGCCACCGGCACATACAAGGTGGCTTTGTCGGCGTATTCCAGATGCAGGAATTCGCTGGGGCCTTCCCCCAGATCGATGTTGATCAGCCCCAGATACCGGCCAATGCCGTGGCTGGTATGCACCACCGGATCACCGACCTTCAGCTCGGACAGGTCCTTGATCAACGCATTGACGTCGCTGACCTGCTCCTGCTTGCGCCGCCGACGGGTGGTCGGTGTGGTGGCAAACAGCTCGGTCTCGGTGAAGAGCTGCAGGATGTGGGGGGCGTCGCCCTCCGCCGCTGCGGGCGCAGTACCCGCCACCGCCGGATTCACCCAGCTGAAACCGGCCGCCAGCGGGGCCGCCGTGATGGCAAAGCGCTCATCGCCGGCCAGGAATTCGGCCAGGTCCTTGACCGAGGGGGGATCGATCTTGTTGTCGCGCAGCAGTTCCAGCAGGCTCTCGCGCCGGCCATCGCTTTCGGCCAGCAGCAGCACCCGATGGTCGGTGCTCTTGAGGTGGCCGGCCAGCCGGGCCAGGGGCTCCTGGGCGCCGCGTTCCACACTCACGTCGGGCAGCGGACGGGCATAGTCCACGGCGTCGCGGCCCCGCACCGACAGCACCGCATGGCGGTGCGTGGCGCCAAAGAAGTCCTCCGGCCGGAGGTAGATCTCTTCGGGCGGCAGGATCGGCCGTTCCGGGTCATGCTGCAGGAAACGATGACGCTCGCGGGTGTCCGCCCAGAAGCGCTGCAGGGCTTCATCGACCTCGCCGTGCAGCACCAGGCCGGCTTCGGCGGGGAGATAGTCGAAGAGGCTGGCGACCTGGTCGAAGAACAACGGCAGGTAGTACTCGATGCCCGCTGTGGCCAGGCCGGTGTCGATGTCCTTGTAGATGCGTGACCGGGTCGGGTCGCCGTCCATCTTCTCGCGCCAGCGGGCCCGGAAGGCCTTGCGGGACGCTTCGTCCATCGGGAATTCACGGCCCGGCAGCAGGCGCACATCCGGCACCGGATACAGGCTGCGCTGGCTGTCCGGATCGAACACACGAATGGAGTCCACCTCGTCGCCAAACAGGTCGACGCGGTAAGGCACGGCCGAGCCCATCGGGAACAGGTCGATCAGACCGCCACGCACCGCATATTCGCCGGGTGACACCACCTGGCTGACATGCTGATAACCGCCGAGCGTGAGCTGCTGCTTGAGCGCCGACTCATCCAGCCGCTGCTTCTGCCGGAAGTTGAAGGTGGTGGCCGCCAGGAAGGACGGCGGGGCCAGCCGGGTGAGCGCGGTGGTGGCGGGCAGCAGCACCACATCCAGGTCGCGGTCGGCCGTGGCCTTGTCATTGGCCTGCAGCAGGCGCCACAAGGTGGCCAGACGCTCGGAAATCAGGTCCTGGTGAGGACTGAAGCTGTCATACGGCAACGTCTCCCAATCCGGAAACACCGCGACCCTCAGCGCCGGGGCGAAGAACTTGAGCTCGTCCTCCAGCCGCTGGGTGTCACCCGGCTCTGCGGTCACCACCACGGTCAGCCGTCCGGCAGCCACCTGCTGGTGTGCAAAGGTGGCCAGCAGCAAGGCATCGGCAGAGCCGATCGGGCGGGGTTGTGTGAAGCGTTTACCAGGAGCGATGGAGGGAAGCTGCATAGCGCACAAATAAGGACAGCCCCGGGAGGGGGCCTGACGGGATTGTAGGGAGTGTGGGCAACCCGCGTGCGGGGGAGGGCTCGTCACAACATGGGGCGTGTGTGGCCGAACCTAGGGGGGGAGTTCCTAACCAGTGGGGTGGTGGCACCTGACTGAAATCCAGGAGTGCGCGGGGCATCCACACAGATGGGGGCAATTGGCCTCGCGAGGGGGAATTTCAAGAATGACCGTCATCGGCAACTCTGCTCACCAAGGTCTGAACCTCGTGTCCTCCATCCGCTTTTCACGTCCACGGGCCCCGGCAATTGTTCCTGCCGCTCCTTCCGTTCCTGCCCCTCCTTTCGCTTCCTCCGCTCCTTCCGCTGCGCCGGCCTGGTGGGCGATCTGGTCTCCCGAGCGTGCGCCATGGGGCCTCGCCGGCCACCGCCTGCGGCAGATCACGCTGGCTGCGGCTGCGGCTGCGGCTGCGGTGGCCCTGGCCCCCGCCTGGGCGCAGGCCCAGGCGCTCCCGCCCGATGCGGGCCTGCTGCAGCTGGACAAGGGGCCGATGAAGCAACCTGCTCGTCCGCAGGAGCTTCCCCGTCCGGTCGATCCACGGCTGGCGGCAGACGCGTCCCCATCTGCGCGCACCGTCGCCATTGATCGCGTGGTGGTGGAGGGCAGTTCACTGGTGTCGCAGGAAGAGTGGGACCAGCGTTTCTTTGACGTGAGTGAGCAGGCGCTGTCGCTGGCTCAGATGCGGGCGCTGGCCGCGCAGGTGCAACGGGTGGTGCAGCAGGCCGGGCGTCCATTCGCCGTAGCGTATCTGCCGCCGCAGGATCTGAGCACCCGCGAACTGGTGATCCGGGTGGTGGAAGGCCGTTATGGTCAGGTCACGGGTCAAGGCGCCCTGGCCAGTGAAGGCGCCGGCTGGATGACGCCCTTGCGTCCCGGCCAGCCGATCGGTCCCGAACTGGAGCGGCAGATGCTGCTGCTGTCGGAGTTGCCTGGGGTGAAGTCAGTGGCAACCGTCTCGCCAGGGGCGCAACCCGGGGATGCGGATGTGTCTGTCGAAGTGACGCCCGCCCGCGCCTGGGGCGGAGAGATTCGCGTGGACAACCATGGCAACCGCTACGCGGGGCGCTATCGCGTGCTGGGTTCCCTGCACGTTGACCGCCTGTTGCTGCTGGGTGACCAACTCAGTCTGGTGGCCGGTACCGGCGATCAAGGTGGTGGGCAGGGCTTGATCGCCTATGCGTTCCCCCTGGGTGCGCAAGGGGTTCGGCTGGAACTGTCCGGCGGCTTCAGCCGCTACCAGCTGGGCAAGGAATTCGACATCCTGGATGCCAGCGGCAACGTGGCCACCGTGGCGGGCACGGTGTCCGTTCCGCTGCAGGTCACGCAGCGCAGCCGTGTGACCTGGCAGACCGGTCTGCAGGGCCAGCGCATCTCCAATCGGCAGCGGCTGTTTGAGGTGGAAGACGCACGTACCGGTGTGGCCTGGCTCAACACGGTGCAGGCCACCCGTTGGTTGTCCGGCGGGGGGGCGATGTGGGGTAGGGTCTCCGCAGAAACCGGTCGGATCCGCCTGAACGACGATCTCTCACGCCAGACCGACGCGCTCACGGCACGCACCGCGGGTGCGTATCTGCTGGTGAGCCTGGATGCCTCGGCGGTGCAGCCGCTGGGGGACTGGTCCGTGTATGGCCATGTGGCCGGGCAGGTGGCGGACCGCAATCTTGATCCGTCCAAGAAATGGGTGCTGGGGGGCCCCAACGGCGTAAGGGCCTGGCCCGCCTCTGAGGGGTCCGGCGATGACGGTGCTCTGGCCCAGGTGGAGCTGCGGCGCCAGATGGGCGGCTTCCAGCCCTTCGCCTTCTTCGATGCCGGGCGTGTGCAGATCAATCACCAGCCCTGGGTCGAGGGGCGCAATTCCCGCTCGATGGCCGGCGCCGGTGTGGGCCTGCGCATGACGCAAGGGCCTTGGCAGTTGCAAAGCACAGCGGGCTGGCGCATTGGTGCCGGCCACAAGGCGCCGCAGTCCGATCCGGGGGCGGGTGCCATGCAGTTCTGGCTCAGCCTCGGTTATCAGCTGTGATGCCACAGCGGTTGTGATCCCTTCGTGATGGTCCGCCTTCGCATGGCCAGCGGCGGCATGCGGCGGCGTCAAGTTCCTGTTCTAAAGGCAATTCCATGCATCTCCTCAGCAATGCCGCTCAAGGCGGTTTGTCCTCCCATTCACGGTGGTCGCGCGGCGGCCGACATGCGTCGTCCTATGTCGGAGGCGTGTTCGCGTTGTCCGTGCTGAGCCAGGCCATGGCCCAGACCCAGCCTCCGGCACCCGCCGCATTGCCCACCATGCCCACTGTCGTGGCCGGGCAGGCGTCTCTGTCCACGGCGGGCACCACCCTCACGATCAAGCAAACCACCGACAAGCTCATCACCAACTGGGCCGGATTCAACATCAGCGCCGGCAATACGGTCAGCTTTGAACAACCCAGTGCGAAGGCGGTCGCCCTCAATCGGGTGAAGGGTACCGGCAACAGCAAGATCGACGGCACGCTGACCAGCAATGGTCGCGTGTTCCTGGTTAATCCCAATGGCGTGATCTTCGGGGCGGGCGCCAGTGTGGCGGTAGGCAGCCTGGTGGCGTCCACGCTCGACATCAAGGACGACGATTTCGTTCGCGGCAGCTACCGCTTTTCCGGCAGCGGTGGCTCGGTGGAAAACAACGCGCGCATCCTTGCCGGCACGGCGTCCAACGATGCCTACGTGGCGCTGATTGGTGGGGCCGTGACCAACACGGGTGCGCTTCATGCCGGGGAGAACGGCACGGTCGCCATGGGCGCGGGCGCGGATGTGACGCTGGATCTGGGCGGTCCCGTGAGATTGCGGGTGAACCAGGGGCTGGCGGATGCCGTGATCACCCACTCCGGCAGCGCTTATGCAGGCGGGGGCCAGGTGGTGTTGTCGGCCCTGGGAACCAGCGCGATGCATGCCGGTGTCATCAACCAGACGGGCATCCTGAATGCGGAAAACCTGGCGCAGGGGCCGGGCGGCAGTGTCCTGCTAACGGCCGATGGCGGCACGATCAACGCCAGCAACGAATTAAATGCCTCGGGTCGGACAGGGGGCGGAACGATCGACTTGCGGGCGAACAAGCTTGAGATCGCCGGCACCCTCAAGGCGGACGCCCAGAGCGGAGACGGTGGGCAGATCAGCCTGGGCGCCACGGGCGACCTGCAATTCAAGGCGGCTGGTGTGATCAGCGCCAGTGGTGACAACGGAGGATTCGCGTCGCTCCAGTCGGATGGCCAGTTGCTGGTGGCCGGCAGCATCGACGCCGCTGGTCGCGGGGCGGGGACTGGCGGCATTGTGGGCCTTGAGGCGGGCAGTGCGCTGACCTTGATGAAGAGCGCGAAGGTGCAAAGCGCTCATTCGCTGGATTCGGGCGGGTCCATCACCGTGATCGATGCGGTGCTGAAGGTGGGCAGCAACGGCGGACTGAACGAAGTGGCAGCGACCCAATTGGGCGGCTGGCTGGATGCTGGGCATGACGTGCAACTCGGCGCCCAGCAGGACCTGACGGTGGATGCTGCTGTCACGTCTACCAAACGTGGTGGGTTGGGATTGACCGCGGGGCGGTCCGTGCTGCTCAACGCTTCTTTGGACCTTGGCCAGTCCAGCGTGTCGGTGGTAGCAAATAGCCAGGACGCTGATCTGAAGGCCGGACGTGGCACCGGGCTGGGTTCGGTCACCATGGCCCAAGGGACCCATCTGGTGTCCAGTGGCGACGTGTCGCTGAAGGTCGATGGCGACGCCGCAGGGGCCCAGGCCGGTGTCATCACACTCGCCCGGGTCGAAACCGGCACGCTGAATCTGGAGTCGGTCCGCATGGCCGCCACGCTGGAAGCCAACAACAAGGTGTATGACGGCACCACGGCGGTGACGGTCAAGTCGCTCAGTACCACCGGCCTGGATTTGACGAACAGCAATCTGAGCCTGAGCAACGACCTGGCCTTTGTTAACAAACAGGTCGGTACGGCCAAGTCCATCGAGGGGCGCATTGCGGTGAAGGGGTTCGACACGGCCGATCCTTTGCGGACCGCAGCCCTGCGCAATCGCGGGGACGAGGTCACCGTGAGCGGGCAGGCGGACATCACACCCCGGCAGCTGACGCTCAGCCAACTGAGCGCCAGCGACAAAGTCTATGACGGCCAGACCACGGCGACCGGCCGGATCGGTGCTGATGACCGCATCGCAGGCGATCAACTGAGCCTCTCCTGGACAGCCGCCTTCGATAACAAGCAAGTGGGCACCAACAAGCAGGTGCAGTTCAGCAACGTCATCTTGCAGGGCGCGGACGCCGGCAACTACACGCTGGACGCCACCGGACTGGCGACGCAGGCCAGCATCACCAAACGCATGCTGACGGTCAGTGAGTTGACGGCGCAGGACCGGATCTATGACGGTACGACGGACGCTACCGTCGCCTTTGCGAAGGACAACCGCGTGGCTGGTGATGACCTGACGCTGGCAGCGCAAGGCAGTTTCGACAACAAGCGGGCGGGAACCGGCAAGCTTGTGACGGTGACCGATGTCGCGCTGTCTGGTGCCGACGCCGCCAACTACGAGCCGGACTACGAAGGTCACACCACACGCGCCAACATTGACACGCGGCTGCTCAGCCTGAATTCCCTACGAGCCCAGGACAAGATCTATGACGGCAACCGTGACGCCAAGGTCGCCTATGGTGCTGACGACCGGGTGGCGGGAGACGATCTGCGGGTGTTGGCCATCGGCAGCTTTGACGACCGGAATGTGGGTGTTGGCAAGCGGGTGACGGTCACCGATGTGAAGTTGTCGGGCGGTGATGCGGCCAACTATCGCGTCGACGCTGTGGGCGCAACCACCACGGCCAGCATCGACCAACGCCTGCTTTCCCTGAGCGACCTGGTGGCGCTGGACAAGGTGTATGACCGGACGTTGGAGGCGCAGGTGTCGGCCGGCAAGGACGACCGGGTGAAGGGCGATCAGCTGCAGGCGGCCCTGACCGGCCAGTTCGACAGCCGCCACGCGGGCCGGAACAAGACGGTGACCGTGACCGGCATCCAACTGACCGGCGACGATGCCGGCAACTATCGGGTGACGGACCAGCCGCTGACCACACAAGCGTCGGTGACACCGCGGACGCTGGGCGTCAGCATCACTGCGTCTGACAAGGTCTATGACGGCCAGGCCGATGCCACCGTCCACTTCAGCGACGACCGACTGTCTGGCGATCACCTCACCTTGGTCGGGGGGCGCAGTCAGTTTGCTGATGCCAATGCTGGCAAGGACAAGCAGGTCACGGCCTCCCAGTGGCAGTTGGCAGGGGAAGACGCTGGCAACTACGTGCTGAATGCACCCCTTTGGCACACCCGCGCCACCATGACGCCCCGTCTTTTGCAAATCACGGCGCCATCGCCGATTCCGTTCGACAAGTTCATGCGTCCGCAGACGATCGTGATCGGTCACGACGCCTTGGTTACCGACACCGTCCAGGTGGTCGCACAGGCCTTGAAGTGGGGGCCAGCGCCAGGTTTCACCCGGGCGGTCACCTTGTCAGACCTGAAGATTGAAGGCCCGGCTGCTGGCAACTATCGGCTGGACGTCCCCGGTGTGACGGCGGCGGCCACGGTGTCGGCGCCCCTTCCGCTGCCAGGCGCCAGTGGGTCGCTGTTGTGCTCAGCCCCCAGCCCATCTGCCTGCGGTGCAGGGGCCACACGCACGCCTGGCTCGACGGCGTCGCAAGCGCTGGTCATCCAGGCCGAGGGCGTGCGGGTGCCTGCGGATCGGCTGCAGATTGGGGGGGAGTGAAGCGCCTCAAGGTGCAGGCTGGATGGGCACTGTACGTCCGCGCGGCTGAGCCGCGCGGGCTCTGAGTTGCCCGCATCCGCCCTCCACATCCTGGCCAGCCGAATCCCTCAGCTTGGTCAGGATGCCCCGCTGGTGCAGCCGGCGGGCGATGTCGCGCGCCTTCTCCCAGTCGGGACGCTGGAAGGGCAGCTCCGGTACGCTGTTGTAGGGGATCATGTTCAGTACTCCGTACTTCCCCTTCAGCAGGCCGACGATGGCGTCCAGCTCATCCTCACCGTCGTTCACGCCGTCCAAGAGCGTCCACTGGTATTGAATCGGGTAGCCCGTTTCGCGGGCATACCGCTCGCCGGCGGTCACAATCTCGGCCGGGGTCAGCCGGGGTGCCCGGGGCAGCAGTTCGCGCCGAAGGTCTGCCTTGGTGGTGTGCAGCGACAGGGCCAGCGCGGGTTTCACCGCGCCGCTGGCCAGCCGCTCAAAAACACGCGGATCCCCCACCGTGGAGAACACCAGGTTCTTGTGGCCGATGTTGCCCACCGTACCCAGCAGGTGAATGGCTTCCATCACCGCCTCCAGGTTGTGGGAAGGTTCTCCCATGCCCATGAAGACCACCTTCTTCACGGCGCGCTGACGGCGCGCCAGGGCCACCTGCGCCACGATTTCGGCGCTGGAAACCTGGCGAATCAGGCCGTCCCGACCGGTCATGCAGAACTGGCACCCCACTGCGCAGCCCACCTGGCTGGAGACACACAGCCCGTCACGCGGTAGCAGCACACTCTCCACCGTCTGGCCATCCTGCAGCTTCACCAGCAGACGCGCAGAGCCGTCGGTGCCCGGGTGCGATTCCACCAACGTGGCCAGCCCGTCCAACTCCTCCATCAGACCTGGCAGAGCTTCACGCACCGCCTGCGGCAGGAAATGCTCCAGCTGGCGGCGTCCGTGGCTCAGGGGCAGGGCCTGCACCCAATGGCGCAGGACACGTTGCCGATGGGCCGGGTTGGCGCCCAAGGCGGTCAGGCGATGCTCGATGTCGGCGATGGAGAACACGGTGGTGGGAGGTGAGCGCGCGGGGCTTTGAGCCTGCGTCATGAGGGTGAACGAAACGGTGGAGCAGGCGTCCTGCCCTGGATTCTCGCCGAACTACGGTGGCGGCATTCCACCGCCGGTGCTGGCGTCAGCCCGCCAGCGCCGCTCAAGCTGAGGGGCGGACGATCGGCTCAGCCAACATGCGGCGCGCAGGTGCCGGACATGCGGCGGACATGCGGCGGACAGGCTGCGACCCGGCAGCGGTCACACAGACCGGCGGCGGACACACGGCACAATCACGCCCCATGAGCGACTTTCCGATAGGCGTGGTGCCTCGTTGTTTTGCCCTGGTGCCCGCAGCGGGTGTTGGCGCCCGGTCCGGTGCGGACCGCCCCAAGCAGTATGTACCGCTGGCCGGCCAGGCGATGATCGCCCACACGCTGGCGGCTTTGGCCGCCGTGCCTCGCATCGAGGCCACGCTGGTGGTGCTGTCGCCGCAGGACGATCAGTTCGAACAGGCGGTGCCCGGCTTCAGCGGTCCGAGGTCCTGGGTGGCCCGTTGTGGCGGAGATTCCCGCGCGGAAACCGTGGCCAACGGCCTGCAGGTCCTGCGAGCGCAGGGCGTCCAGCCCCACGACTGGGTGCTGGTGCATGACGCTGCCCGTTGCCTGCTGCAGCCGGCCTGGGTGGAACGTCTGATCGACGAATGCGAAGACGACGAGGTCGGCGGACTGCTCGCGCTGCCGGTGGCTGACACGCTCAAATCAGCGGACCCTGACGCCGCTATCGTTGCATCCACCGCATCCACCGCATCCACCGCATCCGCGAACGCTGCATCCGGCACCGCAGCCAACCCCTCGAATCCCGAGCCCGTCCCCGCACCCATCCCCGCACCGGCCCCGCGCGTGGCCGCTACGGTGGACCGTCGCGGCAAATGGGCCGCACAGACCCCGCAGATGTTTCGCTGGGGCCTCCTCGCACCGGCGCTGGCAGGATCGCTGGAAGGTGTGACGGACGAGGCCAGCGCGATCGAGGCGTTGGGACATCGTCCACGTCTGGTGGAAGCGTCGATGGAGAATTTCAAGGTCACCTGGCCAGCCGACTTTGCGCTGGCCGAGCGCCTGCTGCGAAGTCGATGAGCCGGGCCATGCCCACGACTGAACGACCGGACCCGGCAGACCTATCGGACCTATCGGACCCATCCGACGAATGGCCCGATTGAACCCGGCCCCGATCCCGCTACCGATCAACCACACTCACGAGATCTCTATGCAGACCCCATTCCGAATTGGCGAAGGTTGGGACACCCATGCCCTGGTGGCGGGCCGTCCCTTGATCCTGGGCGGCGTGACCATCCCGCACACCCACGGCCTGCTGGGCCATTCCGATGCGGATGCCCTGGCGCATGCCATCACCGATGCGCTGCTGGGTGCAGCGGCGCTGGGCGATATCGGCAAGCTCTTTCCGGACACCGCCGCCGAGTTCAAAGGCGCGGATTCCATGGTGCTGCTGGCCGAGGCCTACCGCCGTGTGAAGGAGACCGGCTGGGTGATCGGCAATCTGGACAGCACCATCATCGCGCAGGCGCCCAAGATGGCGCCTCACATCGTGGCGATGCGGCAGCGGCTGGCCGAGGTGCTGGGTATTGATGCCCAGCAAATCAACGTCAAGGCCAAGACGGCAGAGAAGATGGGTCCGGTGGGCGAATTGCGCGCCATCGAGGCCCGCGCGATCTGTCTGCTGGTGCAGGCCTGAGGGTTGCAGCCCTCAGCGCTCTGGCTGCCACCTGCCACCTGCCACCTGCCACCTGCAGACTGCACCCGCGTTTCAGGGGTTCGCGCGCTTCAACCGCAGTTGCGCCACAAACCCGCTGTCTTCCGCATTGGTCAGACGCAGTTGGGCACCCAGCCGCTGAATCGACTTCTCCACGATGGCCAGACCCAGGCCCGCCCCCGTGGCGGCCGTGCGGGCGCTGTCGCCGCGATAGAAGGGAGTGGTCAGCTTCGCCAGCTTGTCCGGCGGCACGCCCGGCCCGTGGTCGCGCACGGTCAGCAGCACCCAGGCACTATCCGCCTCGGCCGTGACTTCCACACGCGCCGGTTCGTCGGCATGCCGCCCATAACGGCGGGCGTTCTCGAACAGGTTCAGCAGGATGCGACCAAATTCCGTCGGGTCGGTCCAGATGCGCAGCGCCGCCGACAAGCGCACGCTGATCTGGATCTGCGCCGGGTCCCGGAAGCCCTGGGCTTCGCGCTCCACCAGTTCGCGCAGGTTCATGGCTGTGAGTTGCAGCTCGCTGGGGCGGGCGTAGTCCATGAACTTGTTGATGATCGCGTCCAGTTGATCGATGTCCTGGGCGATGAACTGACGGGCCTGCTCGTCCGTCACGCTCATTTCCGCTTCCAGGCGCAAACGGGCCAGCGGTGTGCGCAGGTCGTGGGAGATGCCCGCCAGCATCACGCTGCGGTCTTCTTCCATCTTGGCCAATTCCCGCGCCATCCGGTTGAAGCCCATGTTCACCTCGCGGATCTCGCTGGTGAGGGTGCTTTCGTCCAGACGGGAGTCGTATTCCCCCTCGCGGATGCGGCTGGCCGCAATCGACAACTCGCGCAGCGGTTGGTTGATCAGCCGTGCAATGGCCGCAGCGCCCAACAGCGAGGCGCCCAGCGCAATGACGATCCACCACCAGTTGCTGGACATGTTGGCCTGCAGCGGCGCGGGATTGGTCTGCAGCCAGAACTGATCAGGGCCGACATCAAAACGCACCCACAGGCCGGGCACGCCGTTCAGGCCGCTGGCCAGCACCGTCTGCGGCCCCAGGCGGGACACCAGCTCCTTGCGCAGGCGCTGGGCAAACGGCGTGTTTTCATAAGGCATCCAGCGGTCGGTGGTTTCGGCCACCTCCACCTGCACCGCCTCGCTGCGCGCCAGTGACTTGACCACCGCCACCCGGTTGATGGAGTCGGTGCTGGACAGCGCCACACGGGACAGGTTCACCAGGCCCGCCAACTGCTGCGCAGCTTCCAGGGCCTTGGGCTCCGCTTCCAGCGCCTTGAATGTCTGCTGCCACGCCAACACCCCCGCAGCCAGCAGCAGGGCCAGCAACGCGAAGGTTCGCCAGAAGAGGTTGAGCGCTAAGCGAGGTGGAGTCACGGCGGGTGAAGGCTTTCCGTCGGAGGACGTGGGGAGGGCTGGACGCGCCGCAGGGGTTCCGGTCAGCCCCCAGGGCTGGGCCGGGCCGGGTTCGTGCGGTTGAAGGCGGTCGGAAGCGAGGCTCAGGCCGCTTCGTCAGGCACGAACACGTAGCCCACGCCCCAGACCGTCTGGATAAAGCGCGGCTGGGCCGGGTCTTCTTCCAGCAGCTTGCGCAGTCGCGACACCTGAACGTCCAGGCTGCGGTCGAACGGTTCGAACTCGCGGCCACGGGCCAGCATCGCCAGCTTGTCGCGCGACAGCGGCTGACGGGGATGCCGCACCAGTGCCTTCAGCATCGAGAACTCTCCGGTGGTCAGCGGCACCGGTTCGCCGTTCTTCGACAGGCGGCGCAGCGCCAGGTCGAATTCGAACGGGCCGAAGTTCACCGTCATCGGCTCCTTCGACGGTGCGCCCGGTGCT
The DNA here is from genome assembly GCF_026625885.1 of Roseateles sp. SL47. Lineage (NCBI taxonomy): Bacteria > Pseudomonadati > Pseudomonadota > Betaproteobacteria > Burkholderiales > Sphaerotilaceae > Roseateles > Roseateles sp. SL47. The sequence continues at coordinate 3,105,006 of NZ_CP113068.1, forward strand.
TCCGGCGGCGGACGGCGGCGCAGCACCGCATTGATGCGGGCCAGCAGTTCACGGGGGTTGAAGGGCTTGGCCAGATAGTCGTCCGCGCCCACTTCCAGGCCGACGATGCGGTCCACCTCTTCGACCTTGGCGGTCAGCATGATGATCGGCGTGCTGTCGCCAGCGGCGCGCAAGCGGCGGCAGATGGACAAACCATCTTCACCGGGCAGCATCAAATCGAGCACGATCAGATCGACCGTCTCGCGGGTGAGCTGCTTGTTCAGCGCCTTGCTGTCTTCGGCCAGCAAGACTTCGAATCCCTCTTGCGCCAGATACCGGCGCAGCAGGTCGCGAATGCGTGCATCGTCGTCCACGACCAAGACGCGGTTGGGGCGGGTGTTGCTCTGCATGGCGGCCACTCCTGAATTTGTAACAACGGCACTGTAAGCGCGTTTTTTCGGCTTGTTTGCGGTATGCAGCAGCCCTTACGGCTTCGTTACAACTTATGTAACGCGGCCGGTCATCCTTGGCAGTCTGGGAGGTCGTTATGCTGGTTACCCCTGACTTTTGAGGATCCCGCATGACACGAAAGCAACACTGGTTGTTGATGGGCACGCTGCTGGCGGCTGCTGCGACGGCCCCGTTGGCGCAGGCGCAGGCCCCGGCCGCGCGCACCGATGTGCTCAATCTGCAGGCCTCCGCCAGCACCGAAGTAGCGCGCGACATGCTGTCGCTGACCTTTTCCACCACGCGGGAGGGCAAGGAAGCTGCAGGTGTGCAGACCGAGCTGAAGCAAGCGCTGGAAGCCGCGCTGGTGGAAGCTCGCAAGGTGGCCAAGCCGGGGCAGGTGGAGGTGCAGGCTGGGGGCTTCTCGGTCTATCCGCGGTATGGCCAGCCGAAGATCAGCAGTGCCAATGCTGCGCCGCAGATCACTGGCTGGCAGGGCAGTGTGGAGTTGGTGGTGAAGGGGCGCGACATGGAGACCATCTCGCGCCTGACCAGCCGCATCCAGACGCTGTCGATCGCCGGTGTGAGCTACGGGCTGTCGCGCGAGGCCCGTGAAAAGGCTGAGGAGACCGTGGTGGCGGATGCCATCACCAACTACAAGACCAAGGCGGGTCTGTATGCCAAGCAGTTCGGCTATCGGGGCTTCCAGATTGGTGAGGTCAGCGTGAACGCTGATGGTGGCGCGTCGGAGATGGCGGCGGCGGCGCCTCGCTTCAAGGCGATGGCGACCGCGTCGTCGGACATGGCCCTGCCTGTGGAGTCCGGCAAGACCCTGGTCACGGTCAGCGTCAGCGGCAACGTCGTGATGACTCGCTAACCCGCCTCCCCGCTGATACCCACCCCGGCGCTCGCAGCCAGACGGCTGCGAGCTGGCTTTGCCGGGCACCAGTCGCCCCTTTGGGGCCCATTGCTGGCGGCAAAAGGACTTAGCTAGGGGCCTATCCAACCAGACTGCCGGGCTCCGGCCCTGCCGGGGGGCCAGTCGCCCTTTAGGGGCCCACCAAGGTGCAGAAGGGCCTCACCGGTGCTCACCTGGGCCTTCACCCAGCCAGACTGCGGGGATCCGGCTCCGCCGGGCCCCCAGTCGCCCCCTGGGGGGCCGCCGCAGGCGGTAGGGGGGGCAAACCCTTTCACTGCGCTGTCCAGCCCCCGTCCATCGCCCACGCCTGCCCGCGCACATTCACCGCCGCATCCGAGCACAGGAAAACGGTGAGGGCGCCCAGTTCCTCTGGCGTCGTGAACTGCAGCGAAGGCTGCTTCTCCGCCAGCAGTTGCCGCTTCGCCTCGGCCACATCCAGCCCTTCCTTCTCGGCCCGCGCATCAATCTGCTTCTGCACCAGCGGTGTCAGCACCCAGCCCGGGCAGATGGCGTTGACAGTCACCGGCACGGTTGCCGTCTCCAGCGCCGCCGACTTCGTCAGACCGATCAGGCCATGTTTGGCGGCCACATAGGCCGACTTGCCTGCCGAAGCCACCAGACCGTGGGTGGACGCGATGTTGATGATGCGTCCCCAGTTGCGCTTTTTCATGCCCGGCAAGGCCAGTCGCATCGTGTGAAAGGCGCTGGACAGGTTGATGGCCAAGATGGCGTCCCACCGGTCCACCGGAAAATCCTCCACATTCGCGACGAACTGGATGCCGGCGTTGTTTACCAGGATGTCGCAGCCGCCAAAATCCTTGTCGATCGTGGCCATCATGTCCTCGATCTCCGCCGGCTTACTCATGTCGGCACCGTGATAACCCACCCGGATGGCGTGATCCTTGCCTGCTGCTTCGACTTCCTTGCGAGGACCTTCGGAATCTCCGAAACCGTTGAGCACCACATGGGTGCCCTGTCGCGCGAGTGTCAGGGCAATCCCCAAGCCGATGCCGCTGGTGGATCCAGTCACTAGTGCTGTCTTGCCTTTCAACATGCCAGGTCCTCTTCAGGGTTGTTAGGATGGAGCAAAGGATACGAGTGATGTCTGAACCCTTGTTGAAAAAAGTCCAGGCGCTGAGCCCTTGTGGTCTTCACCAGATGGCCTATTGGGAGTGGGGGCTGCCCGACAACCCTCGCGTGCTGGTGTGCGTGCACGGCCTTTCCCGCCAGGGCAGGGACTTCGATGCCATTGCGCGCCGCCTGAGCAGCCGTTACCGGGTGATCTGCCCCGACGTGGTCGGCCGGGGCGAGTCCGACTGGCTGGGCGATCCCCGCAACTACCAGTTGCCGCAGTACGTCTCGGACATGGTGACGCTGCTGGCGCGGCTGGGCGTCTCCCAGGTGGATTGGCTGGGCACCTCCATGGGAGGGTTGATCGGCCTGGCCCTGGCGGCCATGCCATCCAGCCCGGTGGCCCGCCTGATCCTCAATGATGTGGGCCCCACTATCGAATACGGGGCGTTGCAGCGCATCTCCGGCTATTTGGGGCGCGCCCCACAGTTTGAGAACTGCCAGCAGGGCGCCGAATACCTGCGCGGCATTTCCGAAGGGTTTGGACCGCATACGGACGAGCAATGGCTGGAGCTGTCCCGCCCTATGTTCAAGGCAGATGGCGATCGTTGCCGACTGCATTACGACCCCCGTATCGGCCAGGGCCTGGCCGGCCTGACGCCGGAACTTGCCAAGGCGGGAGAAGCGCAGTTGTGGGCGGCTTATGACGCCGTACGGTGTCCGACGCTGCTGTTGCGTGGCTTGGACTCAGACCTGCTCTCCGCTGCCACCGCACAGGCCATGACCACGCGCGGGCCCAAGGCCCGGGTGGTGGAGTTCGCGGGGGTGGGCCATGCTCCCACCGTGGTGACCGAAGACCAGATTGCCGTGGTGGAAGCCTTCCTGGAGGAGGGCGGGCATTGACCTGGTCCGGGCCTTGGCAGCCCGGCGCATCCAGAATCGGGATGCGCTGCACGGAGGTGCCCCGTGGGCGGGGTGATACTGAGCAGCGGTTCTCTTGCAGTATGAAGTTGGCGTTATGAAGACAGAGTTGGGCTTGCGTGCCGAGCACGCCGCTCCCATCGTGGCCCTGCTCGATGGGGACTTGCCCAGCCGGCTGCCGTCGGCAGAGCCGGTGCGAGCCGAGGCGGTGGACCCCATCCAGCGGGCCCGTGCATTTGCCGAGCCGTTGCTGGCGGACCACCGGCTGGATACCGGAGAGCCCGCCCTGGAGCATGCCGACGGCGTGGCCGCGATTCTGGCGGGTGTGGGGGCGGCGCCGTCGATGCGGGCAGCGTCCTACCTGGTGTACGCCGGCGACTATCTCAACAAGCCCGAAGAGATCGTGGCCAAGGCGTTTGGCGACAGCGATGCCAGCCTGGTCAGCCACACGCGCCGTCTGGTGCAGATCCAGCGCGCCGCCCGCGAGGCCAAGGTGGAGGAGCAGCGCCGCCAGGAACAGACCGAACTGGTTCGCAAAATGCTGCTGGCCTTCTCCCGCGATCTGCGGGTGGTGCTGCTGCGCCTGGCCTCCCGGCTGCAGACCTTGCGGTGGTTTGCCGCCAGCAAAACCGCCTGCCCTCGTGAGCTGGCGGCCGAATCGCTGCAGGTGTTTGCGCCGCTGGCCAACCGCCTGGGCATCTGGCAGATCAAATGGGAGCTGGAAGACCTGTCCTTCCGTTTCCTGGAGCCGGAGCACTACCACCAGCTCGCCAAGGGCCTGCATGAAAAGCGGGTGGAGCGTGAGCAGTCGGTGGAGGCGGTACGGTCCTCGCTGGAGCAGTCGCTGCAGGCCCAGGGCCTGCAGGCGGAAGTGCAGGGGCGGCCCAAGCATCTCTACAGCATCTGGAAGAAGATGCGCGGCAAGGGCCTCTCGCTGGAGCGGGTTTTTGACCTGCGGGCGCTGCGTGTCATCGTGCCCGAGGTGGCCGACTGTTATGCGGTCCTGGCCCGGTTGCATGAATGGTATCGGCCGGTGGATGGGGAGTTTGACGACTACATCGCCCGGCCCAAGCCCAACGGGTATCAGTCGCTGCACACTGTGGTGATTGCCGCAGATGGACGCCCGATGGAGGTGCAGATCCGCACCCGCGCCATGCATGAGCATGCGGAACATGGCGTGGCCGCGCATTGGGCCTACAAGGAGGCCGGCACCAAGGGCTATGCCGGTGTCACGGCCGCTGGCGAATTTGAAGAACAGGTGGCGCAGGCACGTAAAGCCGTGCTGCGGCAATTGCTGGCCTGGGAGCGCGATTTCATCGCCGAAAGCGGCCCGGCCTTTGATGACCGCATTTATGTGTTCACGCCGCAGGCGAATGTGGTGGAGCTGTGCGCCAATGCCACGGCGGTCGACTTCGCTTATGCGCTGCACACGGACCTGGGCCACCGCTGCCGGGGGGGCAAGGTGGATGGCCAGATGGTGCCGCTGAACACGCCGCTCAAGAGTGGCCAGACGGTGGAAATCGTGGCGCTGCGTGAAGGCGGCGGCCCATCGCTGGACTGGCTCAATCCTGAGCTGGGTTATTTGCAAAGTGCGCGCAGCAAGGCCAAGGTTCGGGCCTGGTTCAATGCGCAGGCGCAGGCCCAGACCATCGCCAAGGGCCGTGAGCTGGTGGAAAAGCTGCTGCAGCGAGAGGGCAAGACCGCCATCAAGCTGGAAGACCTGGCGGGTCGCCTCGGGTTCCGCAATGCCGATGCCTTGTTTGAGGTGGTCGGCAAGGACGAGTATTCGCTGCGCAACATCGAGACCCTGCTGCGCCCCCCGGTGCAGGACCCCGATGACGATGCGCTGCTGGCGCAGCGTCACACCCGGGGGCCCGCGACCGATGGGCGCGCCCCCAAGGGAGGGGTGCTGGTGGTGGGGGTGGACTCGTTGCTGACCAGCCTGGCCCGCTGCTGCCGCCCGGCACCGCCGGACGTCATCACTGGGTATGTCACGCGGGGCAAGGGCGTGGCCATCCATCGGTCGGATTGCGCCAATTTGCGGGAGATGGCGCGCGGCGCTCCGGAGCGGGTGATTGCCGTTGCCTGGGGAGAGCCCGCCATCGACAAGGGGGGCAAGGCGCCGCAATATCCGGTGGACCTCGTTGTGGAAGCGGTAGACCGGCCTGGATTGCTGCGCGATGTGCTGGAGCTGTTTGCCAAGGACAAACTCAGCGTGATTGCGGTCAACCAGCAAAGCGGCAAAGGTAAGCCGGCAAGGTCCGACCTCTCGCGCATGAATTTCACCGTGGAAGTGAGTGATGCGCAGCGGCTGAACCAGACACTGGCGGCATTGACGCAGGTGTCGGGCGTGCGGAGCGCTCGCCGACGATGACGGTACTGGCCGTGCGCAACAGTATGAGGCGTACGCTAATCGCGCAGATCTTCTTGTTTTGTCGCACAACCTCAATTTCCGGGCTATACTGCGAAGCTCTTCAGGCGCATAGCTCAGTTGGTTAGAGCACCACCTTGACATGGTGGGGGTCGTTGGTTCGAATCCAATTGCGCCTACCAGAATTCCGACCCCGGTCAATCGCTGCCACGCAGCAGATTGCCGGGGTTTTCGCATTTCTAGTTCGGCCTTGCGATGTTCATGATTCTCGCGAGGCGAGGCGAGGCGAGGCGAGGCGAGGCTGGCCTGGCCACGCCTGGTCTAGCCTGGTCGTAGGCCGCGCCAGATGGAGTGGATCAGGAATGCATCAGGAATGGATCAGCCGTTTACGCGCGGCGCGGCGCGGCGGGCGGAATGAGGAATGCCGGCTGCCAGGTGCCAGGTGCCAGGTGCCAGGTGCCAGGTGCAGAGTTCCTCATGTCGGTCGCCGAAGCGATGAATTGCGGGTTGAAGGGTTGCCGGGTTGTCGGGTTGTCGGGGTGATTTGATCATCCTCAACAGCTTTCAACGCTGATGAGTCACCGATTTTGTTGACGCTCGCAAAAAATCAGCCATTTCCAGCGTCTTTATCATTCATGGCGACCTGCGGGCATCACTCCTCGCAGATCGTCCCCCGTCCCCCCGTCCCCCCCCTTTCCCCATCTCCGCTCACCCGGATTCACCTCCGCACAGTCCTCCCATGTTGTCTTCTGCTGGCCTGGCATCGCTTCGCACGCTTGCACGGTATGCCGCTGCCATCGGGTTATGGGGGATGGGCTGGGGCGCTCGGGCCGCCCTGATTGGCGTCCTGCCGCCGCAAGGCTTCCCGTTTCTGACATTCTTTCCGGCGGTGATGCTGGCGACCTATCTGTTCGGCATCGGCCCGGGCCTCCTGTGCGCCGCGCTGAGTGTGGCGGCCGCCTATGCGTCGTTCTTCCCGCACCGTCCGGATGGTTTTCTGGCCCTGGACAGCGGCGACCTGATCGCCCTTGTGTTTTTCAGCTCGATCCTGGTGATCGACTGCCTGATTCTTCATTTGCTGGCCCGCTCCAAACAGCTGGCCGCCCAGCGCGAAAAGGATCTGGTGGAGATCACCAACAATTCGCCGGACATCCTGACGAGATTCGACCGGCAATATCGCCATCTGTTTGTCAGCGGCGCGGTGGTGCGCCTCACCGGCCGGCCGGTGTCCGATTTTCTCGGCAAGTCCAATCTGGAGATGGGCATGCCACCGGAGCTCTGCGCGCAGTGGCACGCGTCTCTGGAAGCTGTGTTTCGCACGGCAAAGCCGCTGACCTTGAAGTTCGACTACGCCGGGCTCACCTTTGCCACCCAACTGGTGCCGGAATTCAGCGATGTGGATGGCAGCGTGAAGTCGGTCCTGGGAGTCACCCGCGATGTGAGCGAGGTGGCTCGCCATGAGCGCGCACTGGAGGCCAATGATCGCCTCAAGGACGAACTGCTCGCCACCGTGGCCCATGAATTGCGCAATCCCATTGCGACCATGAGTTCCGGCCTGCAGGTGCTGGAGCGCGAACCCGGCTTGTCCAGCTCCGCCGCGCGATCGCTCGCGGCGATGCGGCGCCAGACCCATCAGATGACGCGGCTGGTGGGCGACCTGATGGACCTCACCCGGATTCGCGCCCGTCTGCTGGACATCTCCCAAACAGAACTCGAGCTGCGGCAGATCATCGATGCCGCCGTGGAATGCTGTCATGAGTCGAGCATGCGCAGCCAGAGCCAGATCCACCTGGCGTGGCCGGACGCGCCGATGTGGGTGATGGGCGACGCGGGACGGCTGATCCAGGTCTTCACCAACCTGTTGTCCAACGCCATCAAGTTCAGCCCGGACGGCGCAAGCGTGACGGTCAGCGGCAGCACCTCCGGCCCGCTTCATACCGTGGTGGTCAGCGACCATGGTGCCGGTATTGAAGCCGACATGCTCTACACGGTGTTTGAACCCTTTGTTCAGGCGCCAGCCGGTCGCTCCCGGCAAACCGGGCTGGGCATTGGGCTGGCCCTGGTCAAAACCCTGGTGGATGTGCATGGCGGCAAAGTCTGGGCCACCAGCGACGGACCCGGTCAGGGGGCTTCCTTCTTTGTGCAGTTGCCCGTAGCGCCGCGCTGAGGTCGGTCCTTCAGGGGCGTGCTCGCCTCGTTTGTCCCTAGTTTGATCCATCGCAATCCCATGTGAGGCGAGTAGGCCTACGCTGGAGACATTCCCGTGCTCGGGACCTTCAAGGAGTTTGCGATGATGGACGTGAACGTGGGTGCTGCCGAACGATTCCTCCGCGTCGGCGCTGGTGCGAGCCTCATGCTGGCCACTGCGCTGGGTTGGATTGGCCTCTGGGGCTTTCTGGGTGTGGTGCCGTTGCTGACCGGCCTGGCCGGGTACTGCCCCCTCTACACCGTGATTCACCGCAGCCACTGACCGGAGCAACCCATGAGAACCATGAAAGCTGCAGTTGTCCACGCCTTCGGTGAACCGCTGGTTCTGGAAGAGCGCCCCATTCCCGAGGTGCCACCGGGTCAGGTGCTCGTTAAGCTGGCCGCTTGCGGCGTCTGCCATACCGACCTGCATGCGGCCGACGGCGACTGGCCGGTCAAACCGCAACTGCCCTTTATCCCCGGCCATGAAGGCGTGGGCACCGTGGCGGCAGTGGGCGCGGGGGTGAAAGACATTCGCGAAGGAGACCGCGTGGGCGTGCCCTGGCTGCACACCGCCTGCGGCCACTGCGAGCACTGCCTCACCGGCTGGGAAACCCTCTGCGATCACCAGCAGATGACCGGCTACACGGTCAACGGCGGCTTTGCGGAGTTTGTGCTGGCCGACCCCGCTTACGTCGGCCATCTCCCTGCCCGAGGCTCGTTTGAGGCGCTGGCCCCCATCCTTTGCGCGGGGGTGACGGTCTACAAGGGGCTCAAGGTGCTGGACGCCCGCCCGGGGCAATGGGTGGCCGTGGTGGGTGCTGGCGGCCTGGGCCACCTGGCCATTCAATATGCCAAGGCCATGGGCTTCCATGTGGCTGCGGTGGATGTGGATCCGGCCAAGCTGACCCTGGCATCGCGGCTGGGCGCGGAGCTGTGCATCAATGCAGGGGACGAAGACCCCGCCGCCGCGCTGCATCGGGAAGTGCAGGGCGTGCATGGGGCGCTGGTGACGGCGGTGTCGCGGCAATCGTTCAGCCAGTCGCTGGGCATGCTGCGCAAGCGGGGCACGATGTCCATGGTCGGGCTGCCTCCCGGCGACTTCGCCTTGCCCATCTTTGACATGGTGCTGAATGCCAAGACGGTGCGCGGCTCCATCGTGGGCACCCGTCAGGACTTGAACGAGGCGCTGCAGTTCGCCGACGAAGGGAAGGTCCATGCGGAAACGACCCGCTATGGACTCGATGACATCAACAGGGTCCTGGATGCACTTCGGCATGGCCATATTGAAGGCCGTGCCGTGCTGACCTTCCCCTGAACCCTTCCAGTCCCCCGAAAGGACCTGAACATGACCTACAGAACGGTGATGGTGGCCCTGGATGGCAGCCCCGCCAGCACGGCGCGGGTGGATGTGGCCATCGGGCTGGCCCAGGACTTCGATGCCCATCTCATCGGCGTGGCGCCCACTGGGTGGGTCGATCCGCCGGTGGACCCCTCCGCTGCCGCATCGCTGGTGGAATACGGGCCCTCGGCCTGGGAACTCCTGATCGATGCAGCTGAAGCGGCCGCCGACGAATTCCGGTTGCGCTGCCAGGCATCCCGGCTTCCTTCGTTTGAGGCGATGGCAGACCAGGCTGCGGTGGCATCGTCCCTCGCCGACCGGGCGCATTGTGCCGACCTGCTGGTGATGAGCCAGCCCGACCCGGATCAACCCGGCCATCGGCAAGACCGTGCAGCGCTGGAGCAGGTGCTGTTGCACAGCGCCCGGCCGGTGCTGGTGGTTCCCTACACCCATCAAGGTCCTATGCGCTGGCAGCAGATGCTGGTCGGCTGGGATGAAAGCCGGGAAGCCGTGCGCGCCATGACGGACGCGTTGCCGTTGTTGCGCAAGGCGGAGAAGGTGCTGCTGGCCCACTGGCGGCAGGATCCGGATGGCGGGCGTGTCCTGCAGCGGCTGCACAGCATGCGGCAGTGGCTGGCGTTTCAAGGGGTGGAAGCGCAACCGCAGGACCTGGTCACCCGCCTGGCGGTGGGGGAGGCGATGCTGTCGGCGGCTGCGGACAGCGGAACCGATCTGATCGTCATGGGGGCTTACAGCCACGCGCGCTGGGCCGAAGTACTGTTTGGCGGGGCGTCCCGGACGCTGCTGGACGCCATGACGGTGCCGGTGCTGATGTCACATTGAGGCACCACCGCTGTGGGGGCCGCTGGCCGTTGTTCAAGGTGAGCGGCTGACGCAACACTTCCTCAGCGACACGTCCTCAATGTGACAGCAGCAACGGCCACCTCCTGCACGGCAATGCAGGGCCAGGGGGCCAGCGCCCGGTTCATGTCGCGGAGCTGGGTTCCTTGACGATCAGCACCGGCACCGGAGAGAGTCGGGCCACCAGTTCAGCGTCGCTGCCCAACAGCGCGCGGCTCACACCGCGCCGCCCATGCGAGCCGATGACGATCAGCCCGGCATGCTCACGCTCCGCATGCGCCACGATGACTTCCGCCGTTCGGCGCCCATCTGCTTCCAGAATGGCGCAGTCACAGGGCAGATCCGCCTGCGTCACCCGCGCGCGCGCCTTGGCGAGCACCAGCTCGGCTTCGGTTTGTCTGGCCTGCCGCGAGGCTTCCAGCATGGCGCCGCTGGACATCTCCACATCCAGTGGCAGGTCATCAAGCACCAGCGTCAGCATGAGTTCGGTGGGCTGGCCGCGAGCCAGACCCAGCGCCGTATTCAGCGCGGCCAGGGAGGGGGAACTCCCGTCGTAGGCAACCAGCATCTTGCGGAACATGGCAGTCTCCTTGAGCAAAACCATTGTTGTTCCGTGAACCACGCGGTGTCATCGCTGTGGGACCCGCAACTTTGCGATCGATCAATTTCAAATGGAACTGCCCCGCAGCGCCACTTCAATCGCTCCCGGGAGCCTCCGAAGGCCCGATGAGCAGCACTGGAACGCTGCTGTCCCGCAGCACGATCATGGCGTCCCCACCGAGCAGCATGCGGGAGATGCCTCTGCGTCCGTGGGTGCCCATGACGATGACGTCCGCCTTCAGTTCCTTCACCTGGCGCACGATCTCGGCGCCCGCATGGGGCTCCAGACATTCCTTGAGCACGTTGGACACGGGCACACCAGCCTCCTGTACCTGTGCGGCCGCCGACGCCAGCAGGTCTTGGGCGACCGCGCGCCGCGGCTGCAGCTCCATTTCCAACTGGCCGCTCCAGCCAGAGTGACCAAAAAACGGATAGACATCCAGCACATGCAGCAGCGTGATGCGGGCGCCAAGGGCCTTGGCCAGGCCAATGGCTTCCCGCAGGCCACGCCCCGAAGTTGCGCTGCCGTCAATCGGGGCCAGAAGGTGTTGGTACATGAGGAAGCTCCAGAAAGGCGGATCGGAACAGATGCGCCCTTGCGCGGTGCTTCACGGTTGCGTGACCGTCAGCGTCGCCAGGGATGGATGGGAGCATGCACCCTCGCTGCCACGGCCACAATGCGTTCGCGCAAGTTATGGCGACGCCGCTGACCCGTCTGAAGGCTAGAGGCGGCGGCTGAGAGCCGCCCATGGCCGCTCATTGCCGCTCATTGCCGCTCATAGCCGGTCATCGGCGCTCATCGGCGCTTATGGCCCTGTAGGCGACCCTTAGGGCCGCTTCATCCTGAATCGAGCACCCAACTCAAAATAATCGGCCGGACCACCGCCGCGCAGCACCGGATGCGCCGCTGCCGTGTCATAGACGCCATCCACCAGCAGGCGCTCGTCGATATGCACGCCCACCACCTCACCCAGCGTCAGCCAGGCGTCCAAGCCCTGGCCTTGCACATCCTGCAACTGCACGATCTGCGTCACGCGGCATTCAAAGCTGACCGGGCTGGCGGCCACGCGCGGCACGCCCACCACGCGGGAAGGCGCCGTGGCCAGGCCCGCCAACTCGAATTCATTGACCTCCGGCCCCACCGCTGCACAGCTGGCGTTCATCGCATCCGCCAGGTCCCGCGTCACCAGGTTCCAGACGAATTCGCCGGTGGCCTCGATATTGCGGAGGGTGTCTTTGCGGCCCAGGCTCGCGAAACCCACGATAGGCGGCGTGTAGTTGAAAGCATTGAAAAAGCTGTAGGGCGCGAGGTTGAGGACGCCGTTGGTGTCCCGGCTGGAGATCCAGCCGATCGGGCGCGGCCCGACGATCGCGTTGAAGGGGTCATGGGGCAGGCCATGCCCCTGGCGGGGTTCGTAAAAATGCATTCTCAGATGCTAACGAACTTCCTTAATACGTCTTGTAGGGAAGGAATTTACCGCTCATGACGATGCTGACCCGGTCGCCCTTCGGGTCCGGCTCTCGTTGCAGGTCCATGCGGAAGTCGATGGCACTCATGATGCCGTCGCCAAATTCCTCATGGATCAGTTCCTTGAACGTGGTGCCATAGACGCTCACCAGTTCATAAAAGCGGTAGATCAGCGGATCGGTGGGCACCGATGTCGGCAGGCTGCCTTTGTACGGGACCACCTTGAGCCATTGGGTTTCCGCTTCGGTGAGATCGAAGATGCCGGCCAACACGGCCGCCTGTGCGTCGTCAAAGCTCATCTGGCCCAGGCAGCCCGCCGTGACCCATTCCTTGCTCAGCCCGACCTTCTCGGCCACCGCAGCCCAGGTGAGCCCTTTGGCCACCTTGGTCGCAATGATTTTTTCTGTGACGGCAAGACGGTTCATGCGCAACTCCTGAGGTGTTGAGGGAAACGGGCGGTGGCTGGCGCCGGGGTCGAGGTCGGGGGCGGGGGGCGGGACACGGCAAGCACCTCGGCTGTGCGCCACCGTGCCCTGACGGGTGGCACAGCGCTGCACATCGGTGCCGGTTCGTGTGTACGCCATCAGCACAAGTCTGAAAACCGCTCGGACCCCGTCGCACAAGCGCTTGTCAACGCAGCTGCCGCAAGGTCCGTGCCACTCGATCACGGGGGATAGGCGCAGGCTGGAGCGCCAATTGCTGCGTGCCACGACACCTCCCACCGCCCCTCGCCGCGCCATCCCCGGCCCCATCAAGAGCTCATGAAAGGCCCACCATGAAGATTGCTTACCTCCTCCTGGTTCACAACGCGCCCGATCATGTCCGCCGCCTGGTACGCAGCCTCCGCCATCCGGAGGCCTTGGTGTTCATGCATGTGGACAAAAAGTCCAGGATCTCGGAGTTTGAAGAGCTGACGGCGCACGGCGTCCGGTTCACGCCGAACCGCGTGTCCGTCCATTGGGGGGACTATTCCCAGGTGGAGGCCATTTTTGAGTTGATGCGTACGGCACTGGCTGCGCCCGAACCCATTGACCGCCTGGTGCTGCTCAGCGGCGTGGACTACCCCTTCACAGCATGGCCTACATCCATGCGTTCTTCGAACAGCAGCCGGAGCGGCAGTTCATCAATCTGGTCGAGATGCCCAATGACAAGGAGGGCAAGCCGGCCTCGCGCATTGCGCGGCGGGTGCCGCGGCCCGGTCCGTTTCGGTACTTGACCTGGGCCCTGCTGAAGGCCGGCCTGGTCACGGAATGGCGCGACTACCACCAGCACCTGGAGGGGCTGCGCCCGTATGGCGGCTCCACCTGGTGGGCGCTGACCCGCCCCTGCGCCGAGCACATCCTGGATTTTGTGACGACGCATCCGGCGCTGACCCAGTATTTCTCCACCACGGTCTGCGCCGACGAGACCTTCATCCACACCATCGTTGGCAACTCCGCTTTCCTGCCACACGTGGTCCGCAATGTGACGCGCAACTACTGGCTGCCTGGCCGGTCGAGCCCGGAAACCTTCGGCATGGAACTGGTCAAGGACGTCATGCGTGAACGGCAGTTTCCGGCGGAGAGCTACCACGGCCGGGGTGACGTGCTCTTTGCGCGCAAATTCCCCAACGACTCCGATGCGCTGGTGGCGCTGATCGATTCCCTTCGCGGCCGGGTGGGCGTGCTGGATCTGGACGACGTGAAGGCCGCCTGAAGATCCCTTGCCGCACGCTGACAAGGGGCGCGGGCGAGGCCGGATGTGGCGCAAGCGCCATGGTGGAGCGACCTCCCCAGGCCGGAAGGGGTACTTCAGGCGGCTGGCGCCCCCTATGATCAGCGCCCATGTCCGATGCTGAGAGCTTTCCCCGTCCCCGCCGCCGCAAGGGCAGCGGCGCGGTCACCCTGCGTGATGTGGCCAAGCTGGCCGGTGTTGCCCCCATCACCGCCTCTCGCGCCCTGAACAATCCGAATCAGGTGTCGGCCGAGGTCCGCGAGCGGGTGGCCGAGGCCGTCCGCAACACGGGGTATGTGCCCAATCTGCTGGCGGGTGCGCTGTCGTCCATGCGCAGCCGCATGGTCGGGGTGGCCGTGCCGACCATTGCGGGCCTGGTCTTCCTGGAAACCGTGCAGAGTCTGACCGAAGCGCTGTTCCAGGCCGGCTATCAGGTGCTGCTGGGCCAGACGGGTTATGACAATGCCCGCGAGGACGCCTGGCTGGACGCCATGATCGGCCGCCGCCCGGACGGCCTGGTGTTGACGGGCACCAGCCATTCGGCCGCCGCCCGGCTGCGCCTGCGAGCCGCGGGTCTGCCGGTGGTGGAAACCTGGGACCAGAGCGAGGACCCGATCGACATGCTGGTCGGGTTTTCCCACGTGGAGGTGGGCCGCAGCGTGGCGGACTTCCTGGTCCAACGGGGGTACCGACATCTGGCCGGCGTTGCCGGTAGCGATGAGCGGGCGCAACGTCGCTTCCTGGCTTTCCAGGAAAGGGCCCGGGCGCTGGGCCTGACGGAGGTGCCGATTGCCGAAATGGCCACCCCCACCACCTTGGGCAGCGGACGACGAGGTCTGGCCGAGCTGCTGGCGCGCAACCCCGAGATCGATGCGGTGTTCTGCAGTTCTGACTCGCTGGCGGTGGGTGTGATGCTGGAAGCGCAGTCCCGGGGGATTCGGATCCCGCAGGACCTGGCGGTGATCGGGTTTGGTGACCTCTCCATGGCGGGCGATATGTCGCCATCGCTGACCACTGTGAGGATCGACGGCACCGCCATCGGCCGCCAGGCGGCCCGTTTCATCATCGAGCGCGCCGAGCGCAAGCCCGATCCGAGCGAAGGCCGACACATCGATGTCGGTTTCGAAATCATTGCGCGGGACAGCACCTGAACCCCTGGGCCCCGATGTGCGCCGCCACGCGCACATCGGGGGAAAACACGTGGCAGGACGCCGACAGGCGGCCTCCTAGAATGGCGGCATACCCCCGAGAGGAGACAACATGGTGACGGCCCGACGCGGAAAATCCGCCCCTGGCACCGATGACCCGCGTACCAAGGGCCCGCGGGTGCTGAAGAAATACCCCAACCGCCGGCTCTACGACACCCACACCAGCAGCTACATCACGCTGGCGGATGTGAAGAAGATGGTGCTGGAAGCCGCCGACTTCGAGGTGCGGGATGCCAAGACCGGCGAGGAACTGACCCGGTCCATCCTGTTGCAGATCATCCTGGAAGAGGAAATGGGCGGCATGCCCATGTTCTCCACGCCGCTGCTGTCGCAGATCATCCGTTTCTACGGGCACGCCATGCAGGGGATGATGGGCGCCTATCTGGAAAAAAACCTGCAGACCTTCACCGATATGCAGGCCCGCTTTGCGGAACACAGCCAGGGCGCGGCATTCAATCCGGAGCTCTGGTCCCAGTTCATGAGTGGACAGGCGCCAGTGATGCAGGGGCTGATGGGCAACTACCTGGAGCAGTCCAAGAACCTGTTCCTTCAGATGCAGGAACAGTTCGAGAAGGCCGGCAGCCTGTTCCCAGGGATGCCGGGAATGCCAGGCATGCCGGGGTTTCCGCCGAAGAAATGAGCGGCGGGCACTGAATGCCCGCGCTCCCGCTGGCGCGCTGGTACTCGGGCGCCAGCGTACCCGGCGCCCGGGCATCAGACTACTGAAGGCATCACGGTTTGGACGCCTCGATGCTGGCCTGCGTAAAGGCCGGATAACCCGACGGCCGATACGTGTTCAGGTTGTTCAGGAAATTGTTGTCCCGCATGGGAATGGTGGCGGAGCCGTAGTCGTAGCTATTGAGGCGGCTGCGCATCTGCTCGTTGGTCAGGCCATCGCCTTTCACCTCATACCAGCTAACGATGGCCGGGGTGACGAACTGGCCATAGCCGTTCTCGGCCACTTCATTGACCTTTGCCATCCGCATGGCATGGGTGGTGACGCCGTCCTTGTGATAGACGATCTTCACATGGCCGTTGCTGTCCAGCGGCAGATTGGCCGCCTCCACATTGAACAGGTCGCCATGGGCGCTGTAGCCGGCATGGGTGACCACGCCGTTGCGGGTCCAGACGGCGGCATGCTCCCAGTCGTGGCGATGGCCGCCGCCCAACACGGTGGCCTGGTCCTTCAGGAAGTACAACGCATAAAAATGGCCGCAATACACATCCGCCCCGCTCGTGATGCAGGCATGGCGGTGCAAGGTGTTGGCGTAGTCCATGAAGTTGTTCTTGCGGCAGCCGCCGGTGATGCTGCCGGAGGCGGCCAAGCCCCCATTCTGGGCGCCGCTGCGGCTGATGCCGGCACTGGGCAGGCAGCCGTCGGTGTCGAAGTCGAAGACCGGATAGGTGGCAGCGATGTTCACCGTGGTGGGCCAGGCGGCATCCAGACGGGGGAAATCATCGGCGCGGGCCGTGGTGGACAGGCTGGCAAGGGCCAGGGTCAGCAGGGCAGGGATCAGGCGTTGCAAGAGGGCCTCCTTGAGTTGTAGACGCCGGACACTGTGCGGCGGGCGTGCGACTCACCTGTGACCGGCGCCATGGCTCCGGTGCGCTGGCCCGCCTGTCAACGCAAAGCCTGACTCAGGCGTTGCCCCCCAATGGTGGGCCTACGAGCCCCGGCATGGGGAGATGGCGTGACGCAAGGAAACGGATTCTGGCGACTGTGCGGGCTTGCCGCCGGTCTGCTGCTGATGGCGACCAGTGGCGCTCAGGCGCAGTCATTGCGCTGCAATGACACCGGCGTGCGGGAAGGGGACTCGCGACTGTGGCTGCTGAGAACCTGCGGCCAGCCCCAACTGTCCGACTTCTATTGCGTACCCCTCTACTACCCCGGCCCGCCCAACCGCTTTGGAGTGTCGCCGCCGATTGCAGCCGGATGTCTGATGACCGATGAATGGCTGTATGAGCGTGGCCCCGGAAATCTCGTGGCCGTGGTGAAGATTCAGAACGGCAAGATCGTCTCCATTCGCTACGGCGAACAGGGGCGCTGAAACAATCTCCCTTACAAGTGTTCGTTTTCGAAAGAGGTGGTTGACGTGCTCCCGAAATCGGAAGAGCATCGCGCCATTGATTCAATTCACTGACGGGATTGAATCACTCAGGAGTCGTGTCGGGCCCATTGCCCGACGTCGTCGCCTGGTGCGTTGAAGGCTGCGTTCTCCACGCAAGTGTCAGCGCCATAGAGCAGCGTGCGGTGGATGAGGCCAAGGCAATTGGCCTTTTTTCGGCATCCATCTGACAACGTTGTCTACAACGAGCGAACCAAGCGTTTTCCATCGGGCGAGCAGTCATGCCGGAGGCACCAATCACAAGGGGCCCAGGCGGGCAGCTGCATGGATGTTTGCGGCTGTCAGATCCCACATTCAAAACCCGGAGACAAACGGTATGAGCACGTTGATTGACCGACGTCGACTTCGGACGCGCTTTGCTGCGCCATTGCTGGCCCTGAGCCTGGCTGCCTGTGGCGGTGGCGATGCCAACCGCCAGACAGCCGCTTCGATGAGCACGGATGCAGGCCCCACGGCCAAGACGTTGGCGGCCACCACGGCCGCTGCCGCCCCGGCCCATAACTACGCCGAGGCCTTGCAGAAGGCCATCCTGTTTTATGAAGCGCAGCAGTCCGGCAAAAAGCCGGAATGGAACCGCGTCAGTTGGCGTGGGGATTCACGCCTGACCGATGGCAGCGACGTGGGCCTGGACCTGACCGGCGGCTGGTATGACGCGGGTGACCACGTCAAGTTCGGCTTCCCGGCAGCCTCGACCGCCACGCAGCTCGCCTGGGGGGCACTGGAATTCGAAGCTGGCCACAAGGACGCCGGGCAGTACGACGCCTTGCTGCGCAACCTGCGCTGGATCAACGACTACTTCATCAAGGCGCATCCGAGTGCCAACGTGCTGTATGGGCAGGTGGGCAACGGCAGCCTGGACCACAGCTGGTGGGGCCCGGTGGAGGTGTATCCGAAGGAGGCGCCGGCCTACAAGATCGATGCCACCTGCGGCGGCTCGGATCTCGCCGGTGAAACGGCGGCGGCGATGGCGGCGGCATCGATGGTCTTCAAGACCAGCGACCCCACCTACGCGGCGACCTTGCTGACCCATGCGCGGCAGCTCTACACCTTGGCCGACACCAAGCGTCAGAAGTATGTCGAGTGCATCACCGATGCCCAGGGCTATTACAACTCCTGGTCCGGCTATTTTGACGAACTGGCCTGGGGCGCGTTGTGGCTCTACCGTGCCACGGGCGAAACCGCATATCTGGACAAGGCCGAGAGCTTCGTTAACACCACCTCGGGTGGCTTTGGCTCGGAAGGCCAGACGAGCTACCTGCCCTATAAGTGGACCCAGGATTGGGACAGCAAGCATTACGGCACCTATCTTCTGCTGGCACGGTTGACCGGCAAGCAGAAGTACAAGGATGCCGTCGAGCGCAACCTGGCCTACTGGACCACCGGCACACCGGAAGGCGAGCGGGTGACCTACACCCCGGGCGGGTTGGCCTGGTTGTCGCAATGGGGTTCGCTGCGTTATGCATTGAATGAATCGTTCATTGCCATGGTGTATGCCAAGGACGTGAGCGATGCCACCCAGCAGCAGCGCTATCGCGACTTCGCCATGCAGCAGCTCAACTATGCGCTGGGCAGCAATCCGCGCAACAGCAGCTACCTGATCGGCTTTGGCGCCAGCTCGCCGCAGCATCCCCACCACCGCACCGCGCATGGGTCATGGGCGGACAGCCAGACGCTGCCGACCAACCACCGCCATGTGCTTTATGGCGCCCTGGTGGGCGGGCCCGGCGCCAACGACGCCTACACCGATTCGATCTCGGACTACGTCTCCAATGAAGTCGCCATCGACTACAACGCGTCCATCGTTGGTGTGCTGGCGGGCGCGCAGCAGCTGTTCCCGGGCAGCGTGCCGCTGGCCAACTTCCCGCAAGCGGAAGTGGCGAGCGAAGACGAGTACTTCGTTGAAGCCGCGCTCAACAGCACCGGCAACACCTATACCGAGGTGAAAGCGGTGGTGAACAACCGCAGCGGCTGGCCGGCCCGTGTGACCGACAAGCTCAGCCTGCGTTATTACGTGGACCTGAGCGAGGTGATTGCCGCCGGCCGTACTGCTGCGGACATCAAGGTCAGTTCCAACTACAGCGACGGCGGTGTCGCCCGCGGCCTGGTGCGATGTGGCGCCAGCAATCTCTACTACGCCACGGGAGACTTCAACGGCACCAAGGTCTACCCCGGTGGGCAGTCTGCCTACAAGAAGGAGATCCAGATCCGCATTGCCGCCCCGGACAGCACCAGCTTCTGGAATCCGGCCAATGACCCCTCTTATACGGGGCTGGGGGCGCCGGGCAGTGCGCCGGTGAAGGTGACCGGCATCACGCTGTATGACGAGGGTCGCAAGATCTGGGGCAACGAGCCCGCAGCCTGCGGCGGCGTGGTGCTGCCTATCCCGGCCACACCGACCGGGCTGACGGCCACCGCCGGCATCGGCAGCATCAGCCTGAGCTGGGCCGCCACGACCAACGCCACCGGGTACACGCTCAAGCGCTCCACCACGGGCGCCGCGGGCAGCTTTGCTCTGTTGGCATCGCCCACGAGCAACAGCTATGTGGACGGCGGCCTGGCGGGCAGTACGCTCTACTACTACACCGTCAGCGCGCGAAATGACTCCGGTGAGAGTGTGGCCAGCGACCCGGTCTCGGCCACCACACCAGCCGGGCCTCCGGCCGCACCCGCGCCCGCAGCAAGCGCCGGTGATGGCAAGGTGACGCTCAACTGGGCGGCGGTGACGGGGGCGGCGAGTTATGAAATCACGCGGGCCAGCAGTGCCACCGGCAGCTACACCGCGCTGGCCAGCGGCCTCACTGCCTTGACCTATGTGGACAGCGGGCTGACCAACGGCACCGCCTACTTCTACAAGGTGGGCGCCCGCAATGCCGCCGGGGTGAGTGTGTCCGACCCCGTCTCGGCCACCCCGGTCGGGGCCGGCAGCGGCACCAGCAACTGCACCCTGACGCTGGACACCACCAGCGACTGGGGCAGCGGCCAGGTGCTGCGGCTGATGCTCAGCAACTCCGGCACCACGCCCATCAGCAACTGGGGCGTGAGCTTCACCGAAAGCAACAGCTTCTCGGTGAGCAACAGCTGGAGCGGCACCTTCCTCGTGACCGGCAACCAGGTGAGCTTCGCGCCTCCGAGCTGGAGCCTCACCGTGCCGGCCGGAGGCAGTACCGATGCGGGCATGCAGCTCGCCTACAGCGGGGCCAAGCCCATGCCCAGTGCTGTCGTGATGACAGGCGCGAGCTGCCAGGTCGTCATCAAGTAAGCCTCTTCTTTTCTACCCCCTGAAGCCCGCGTTTGGCGCGGGCCGGGGGGTACTCACGCCCGAATTCACGGGCAACAGGAGACTACGATGTTCCGTTTCACTCGCAAGGCCGCCCGGGCCACCCTCTTGTCCGCCGCGCTGGCACTGGCCTTTGGGGCTCATGCCCAGACCGACTACAACCAGCGCTTCCTGGTTCAATACAACAAGATCAAGAACCCGGCCAACGGCTACTTCAGCCCGGAGGGCGTTCCCTATCACTCGGTGGAGACGCTGATGGTGGAAGCACCGGACTATGGCCACGAGACCACGTCCGAGGCCTACAGCTTTTGGATCTGGCTGGAAGCGCAATACGGCCGTGTCACGGGCGACTGGGCACCGCTGAATGCGGCCTGGGCCAACATGGAAAAGTACATCATCCCCAGCAGCAAGGATCAGCCCACCAACAGCTTCTACAACGCCAGCAAACCGGCGTCGTATGCCGGTGAATATGCGCTGCCGAAGAACTACCCGTCGCCGCTGGAGTTCAACACGCCAGTGGGCCAGGACCCGATTGGCAATGAATTGGCCTCCACCTACGGCAATCGCGACATCTACGGCATGCACTGGCTGATAGACGTCGACAACTGGTATGGCTATGGATGGTGCGGGGACGGTGTGACCAAACCTTCCTACATCAACACCTTCCAGCGCGGCGCGCAGGAGTCGGTGTGGGAGACCGTGCCGCACCCGTCGTGCGAAACCTTCAAGTGGGGCCGTAGCGGCGGCACGCAGGGGTTCCTGAGCCTCTTCACGGGCGATTCCAACTATG
Organism: Roseateles sp. SL47; assembly: GCF_026625885.1. NCBI lineage: Bacteria > Pseudomonadati > Pseudomonadota > Betaproteobacteria > Burkholderiales > Sphaerotilaceae > Roseateles > Roseateles sp. SL47. The sequence continues at coordinate 3,126,286 of NZ_CP113068.1, forward strand.
CCAAGCAATGGCGCTACACCAATGCGCCGGACGCGGACGGCCGCGCCATTCAGGCGATTTACTGGGCCAACCTCTGGGCCACGGAGCAGGGCAAAGGCGCGCAGGTCGCGGATCTGGTGAAGAAGGCCGCCAAGATGGGCGACTTCCTGCGCTACGCCATGTTCGACAAATACTTCAAGCGCATCGGCAATTGCGTGGGTTCCACCACCTGCCCGGGTGGCACGGGGGCCGCCGACAGCAATGGCCTGCGAGACAACCAGCATTACCTGATGTCTTGGTATTACGCCTGGGGCGGTGCGCTGGATTCATCCGCAGGGTGGGCATGGCGCATTGGCTCCTCGCACAATCACTTCGGGTACCAGAACCCGATGGCGGCCTGGGCCTTGTCCACCCAGCAGGCGTTCAAGCCGCTGTCGCCCTCTGCAGCAGGGGATTGGGGCAAGAGCTTCCAGCGCCAGATGGAGTTCTACCGTTGGCTGCAATCGGCCGACGGCGCCATTGCCGGTGGTGCCACCAACAGCTGGAATGGCAACCACGAACAACCGCCGACTGGCACCCCCACGTTCTATGGCATGTTCTATGACGAGGCCCCGGTCTATCACGACCCAGCCTCCAACACCTGGTTTGGCTTCCAGGTGTGGTCGATGCAGCGTGTGGCGGAGCTGTATTACGCAAGCAATGATCCGCAGGCCAAGGCCTTGCTGGACAAGTGGGTACCCTGGGCCATTGCCAACACCCGCCTGTTGCCGGATGGCACGTATGAAATTCCATCGACGCTGCAGTGGTCGGGCAAGCCGGACACCTGGAATTCGGCCAGCCCAGGCAGCAATGCCACCCTGCGCGTGACGGTGACCGAGTTCACCAATGACGTGGGCACGGCCGCCGCCTATGCGCGCACGCTGAGCTACTACGCCGCGAAGGCCGGCAATGCTGCCGCCAAGGACACGGCGCGCGAGCTGCTGGACCGGATGTGGAACAAGTATCAGGATGCGAAGGGCCTGGCGGTTGCTGAAAAGCGCAAGGACTATCTGCGTTTTGACGACCCCTACAACGCGACCACCGGGGACGGTGTCTACGTGCCTTCCGGTTGGACCGGGACCAATGCGCAGGGGGCGGTGATTGATTCCAACGCCACCTTCCTGAGCATCCGCCCCAAATACCAGCAGGATCCGGACTGGGCCAAGCTGAGTGCTTATCTGGCCGGTGGGGCGGAGCCGTCCTGGATCTACCACCGCTTCTGGGCCCAGGCGGACATCGCGCTGGCGCAGGCGGACTATGGCCGGCTCTTCCCGGCCACGGGCCCGTCGATTGTGGTGTCGAGCAGCACCTTGACCGTGCCGGAAGAGGGCTCGGCGAGCTTCGGCGTCTCCCTCTCAGAAAAACCGAGCGCCAACGTAACGGTGGCCGTGGCCAAGGCGGCGGGTGGTGATGTCGATTTGGCGACTGCCACTCCGTCCCTGGTCTTCACGCCGGACAACTACGCCACTCCGCAGACGGTGACTGTCACGGCGGCTCGCGACGCCGATGCCATCAATGGCAGCGCCACGTTCGCCCTCAGCGCCACGGGCCTGAACGGCGCGAGTGTGCTGGCCACCGAACAGGATTCGGACATCGTGGTGCCGGTGGAACTGGTGGTGTCCAGCGCTGCGGTGTCGGTGCCTGAAACCGGCACGCAGACCTTCACGGTGAAGCTCGCGTCCGCGCCCACCGGCACGGTGTCGGTGGCGGTGGCCCGCACGGCGGGCGATACCGACATTTCGGTGTCGGCCGGTGCCAGCCTCAGCTTCACCCCGACCAACTGGAACACGCCGCAGACCGTGACCTTGGCGGCGGCCAAGGATGCCGACTCGCTCAACGGTGTGGCCACCATCAGCATCAGCGCGGCCAACGCCGCCACGCGGACGGTGACGGCGACAGAAATCGACAATGACGTGAAGACCTGCGCGGTGGTGTTTGACACCAGCAACGATTGGGGCAGTGGCCAGGTGCCCAGCATCAAGCTGAGCAACCTGGGCAGCACACCGCTCTCCAACTGGTCGATCAGCTTCACCGAAAGCAATGCGTTCACGCTGTCCAACTCCTGGAGCGGCACGTTCTCGGTCAATGGGCGCACCATCACCATCACGCCGGTGGCCTGGAATGGAACCATTGCACCCAACAGCTCGGTGGAGCTGGGCATGCAGATCTCCTATTCCGGCGCCAAGCCGGTGCCGACCGGGCTAGCCTGGGCCGGCCAGAGCTGTGACATCACGGTGAAGTAAGCAGGGCCCGGACGGCGTCCTGACGGCGCCGTCCGGTTCTTTGAATGGAGGTCATTCGATGAACAGAAGCTTTGTAGCGGTGGCGGCCGTCGCTTCGCTGGCGGTGGCGGGCTGGATCGGCTGGGTGGCGGAAGACCTGCGCCAGCAGGACCAAGGGGTGCAGGCCCGCTGGGCGGAACTGCACGCGGCCGAGCAGACGCAATTTGCCGAGGTACCGGCAGTGCTTGCCTTGGCGGACCGCCAGCCCGCCCTGGATGCCACGGTGAAGGCCGGGGCCCGATCGCGCTGCAGCCCGTTGGAACAGTTGAACAACGGCGCGTCGCTGATCGATGACGCGCAGCAGTTTGACCATTACAAGCAAGTTCGGGCCGAATGCACCGGCACGCTGTTTCGGCTGCTCGCGGCCATTCACAGCGATCCAGTGATGAGCGCAGACGGCCATGTGCAGGCACTGGGGCAATCGCTCACACACGGTCAGGCAGCCGTGGATATTGCCCGTGAGCGTTACCGGCAGGCGCTGGTGGCCTACAACCGGGGTATCCGGAAGCTGCCGCAGCGGCTGGCGGCAGGCCTGCTGGGGTACCGGGAGCGGCCGGATCTGGTGCGCTATGCGGAAGGGGCTTGATGCGTCAGCGTCGAAGGCACGACCTCGTGAGCGTGCTGCGGTGCGGACGAAGTGTGCGACCGCCTTGACCACTGCGTCGGAGATCGGCAGCGCTGGGGCGGAATGGGTGGCCATTTCTCCCTGGCGGCGAGGATGCAGACGAATCCAAAGGGGGCTGCGCGCGTTCGAACCTTGCCTCGTTGTGGGTCGTCGGCCATTGGATGATGGGCGTTATGCTCTGGATTCCCTGTTTCACACTTCCATGCGGAGCATCCACCCCGCATGGACAGCAATGCCGCTATGACAGACCCTACTCAAAAGCCGTTCCGGCTCCGCGCCGACGAGATCAAGGACCTGGCCCCGGGCCACGGCGGCTGTATTGCAACCGACATGATCACGTGCGCAGGCCGGAAGGTCGCATTCATGTACCGCGAGGAGCCGGACAACGACGTGGACAGCGGCTGGCGCTTCCTGTCTGGATATGAGTCGGACGAGTACATGGAAGATCCGGACCACCATGCGGCCTACGACGTCAACACCATTGCCAATTACGACCCGGACATCATGCCCTTCCTGGATGCTCCCGTCGGGTCTGCCTTTGAGCGTGAGAACGGGACCGGCGACTTCAGGGAAGTGGACGATTTCGAGCTGTCTGGCGATTGAACGATCCGGAGAGCGGGGGAACGAGGGCGCGTACGCTCAAAGCGGCCGAGGATCAATTGGCGCAGAGCTTGAGCGCCATGTCAGCCGTTGCGTCCTTCGGGTCGGGCTGACCGTACACCGTGAGCTTTTTGGGCATCGCGCGAGCCCATCGAGCCAGCCATGACGGTCCAAACTGGCGGCTCTCTTTGGTGGGCGTTTGATAGGCCGCATCGAGGAGCGCCGTTTCGAGGCTGACAAAGCGGTATCCCATGTCTTCAAGCTTCATCAGCATGGCGTCCAATGCATCTGCATTCAAGCGCGTGGCATGGATGAGCAGAATTTGAGGGATCTGGCGGCCGAACAGTTGATCCGACATGGATTCATAGACCCGAACCGACACTTCGAGGTGGGCGAGGTAATTCTCAATGACCGCCGATGTCCTCTCTTCGTCCTGATTCAACGTCAGCTTGTCGTAGACACAAGCGTACAGGTAGTCGTCGTGCTCAATGGTGAAGGGTGCGACCGTATAACCGCGTGCGGAGAGGAAGTCCTCAAAGGCCTGTTTCTCCTCCGCATTACGACCGGTCTGTGTGAAAGGGTGCCGGTAGTATCGCAAGGGCTTGCCGCGTGTTGCCGTGAGCCATCGGGTGATGGTCTCACCTTTGACAACAGCGTCCTGGTTCTCTTGCAGGGTCGATTTCCAAAGACCGACGTGACCGAAGTTGTGGTTGCCAAGTTCCATCCCGGCAATCAGCCATTGGTCCAGAAGATCAATGCCTGCATCGACCTGACCCCGCACCAGCAATCGGTCCTCGTTGACGAAACCTACTGCAGTCGCATGGTGCTTTTGGAGCGCAGCCAGCAGCTTCGAATTCACGGATGCAGCATCGCTGACCGAGTAGGGCGTCTTGCTTGAGATGGGCACATCATCGATGGTGATCGCGATCGATTTCGCCGCTTGAGCGGTGCCGCAGACCAGCAGGGCGATCAAGAGCAACAGAGAGGTGATTGCTCGGTGGGCCATCAAAGGTCTGACTTCGGTGTGGGATCGGGGCCGTCCGTCTGCCGGGGCTTCTGCACCAGCAGCCGCTTGCGTACCGCATAGATGTTGTTGCGCAGCGCGTAAAGCTCTTCGGCATAGGAGAGCGGCACCGCAATGCGATGGGTTACACGGTCCAGTTCGTCCAGTTCATCGAGCAGGGCGTCATGCTCGCCTGAGCCCGTCTCCAGCTTGGCCTCCACCTCGCGCAGCCGCGCATACCAGCGGAACACACGCGAGCGTACCCGGAAGGTGTAGAGCGGCGGTACCACCCGAGACAGCGGCAGCATCAGCACCAGCAGACCACCCACCACCAGCCACATGCGTTCCAGCAAATTGCCAGCCCAGAATGGCAGGTAACGCGCCCAAGCCGGCGGTGTGCCGTTGATCGCCCGGTCGCCCTCGGGGCTGACGGGCAATTCGCTGGTGCGGGTGTTGGGGAAGTCACGCACGCCATTGAACCAGCCGGCGTCACTATGTTGGCCTTGGGCCGCCTGTGCGAACAGCTGTCGCAGGGCAGGGTGCGTCTGCTCACGCGACAGCAGGGCGGTAGTGGTGGCCAGCAGCGGCACGTCATGGGGCGGCAGATCGGAGGCCAGGTCCACCACGCCGCGCGGCAGCGTCACGGTGGACAGAAAGGGCAGAAGGCGCGAATACGCTTCGTTCTGCTCAAAGGCCATCAGCGCGACGGCCGGGTCACGCAGCAGCGAGCGGATCAGGCTGGCCTGTGGCGCGGAAATCAGCACCGCCGCATCCAGCCGACCCTCGCGCAGTGCCGCGCCTGCGGCTTCGGGCGCCAGATTGGACAGCCGCCAATCCGCCGGCTTCAGCCCGTTCAGCACCATCAGTTTTTCGACAATCTGCGGCACACCACTGCCGTCCTGGTCCACATTGACGCGCAGTCCGCGGAGCTGGGTCAGGCTTTGCAGTTCGCCGCCGCGTTGGCGGCGAGCGATGGGCAGGTCGCGGCGATAAAAGATCCAGATCGGTTCGTAAAACAGGCTGCCCAGCGACACGATGCCGGCCTCGGTGTCGGCCACTGGATCCACCATGCCGCCCCGGACAAAACCGACGTCGGCCGTTCCCGCGCGCAGATGGGCCAGGTCGTCCTGCGCGCCTTCGCTGGCGATCAGCTCCACCTTGATGCGCTCACGCGCCAGCGCTTTTGCATAACCCTCGCCGAAGTTGGCATAGGCGCTACCGGCTGGGCCGGTGGCCAGCCGAACCTGGCGCGGCGGTTGCGGATCCAGCCACCAGTACGCCGCCACCAACAGACCGCCACCGAGCAGCAGCAGCGGCCCCATGGAGACCAGCATGTCGCGCAGCGTCTGGAGCAGCAGGCGCAGGCTTCGGGTGGCGTGCCAGTGCTGGATGGGGGTCATGACTGAACATTCGGTGGTTGGAGCCGCTGATCACCCGATCGTATCCGGGCCGCCATGCCCTCTTGGCGTGCGCGCAGCGATCACCGCCGGTTATCGCGGTACGGAACAGGTAATTGCTGAATCCAGGCGTTGCCGTGGATTCCGGCACACCGGCCTCAGCTTCCGGGCGGCAACGCATCGAGGACACATTCACTTTGTGCGCAGGTTGTCGAGAATGACTGACCCCTTCCATGCGCACGTCGCCCACCGCGTGCCAGCCCTGTATCCAGAAACATGCGATCAAGCACCTCCATGACTGTCGCTCAGCGACTTGCCTTCAGTTTCGGACTGATCATCATCTTTGGCATAGCGATCGCATTGATCGCCAACGTCAAGATGCGGACGCTGTCGAATGATCTGCGCGTCATCAGCCAGGAGCGAATGCGGGAGGTGAGGGATCTGGTAGCAGTCAAGGACAACCTGAATGCTGCGGCGCTGAACGTTCGCAACATCATGATCGACCCGACACAGGAGCGGCGCGGTCGCTGGAAGGCCACGCTGGAGGGCGTGCAGCAGACCAATCAGAAGTTGCTCGGCGAGATTGCCGGGCGGGCTCACAGCGACAAGGCGCAATCCCTGCTCAAAACGATCCGGGAACTTAATGACAGCTACGACAACGTGGTGACGAATGCCGCCGCCGTCGGCGTGACCGGAGACGCTGTCAGCGCGGAAAAGACGCTCTTTGCCGGCCGCGAGACCCGATTGGCGCTGTTCAATGCAGTGGAACAGGCCATCCAGGATCAGTTTGATGAAGCCCAGGCCTTGTCGGGCGAAGGGGCCGAGGGCGCGACGCGCACTGCATGGCAGATGTTTGGCCTGGCACTGGCCATGGGTGTGGTGGGGGCGCTTGTGGCCTGGCGGATCAGTGCCAGTCTGCAGAAGGCGCTGGGTGCAGAGCCCGGTGAGCTGAGTGCCTCGGCGCGCGAGTTCTCCAACGGCAATCTGGGCGCAGTGCTCACCTTGCGATCTGGGGACGAGGGCAGCACCATGGCGGCTCTGCATCGCACCCAGGAGGCGCTACGAGCCATCGTCACCGCCGTGCGAGACAACGCCGAGAGTGTGGCCACCGCCAGCTCGCAGATTGCCCAGGGCAATGCGGACCTGTCGCATCGCACTGAACAGCAGGCCAGTGCCCTGCAGCAGACCGCAGCCACCATGGACGAACTGGGCACGACGGTTCGCCACAATGCCGACAATGCGCAGCAGGCCAATCGCCTGGCGATGGATGCGTCCGGGGTGGCCTCTCGTGGTGGTCAGGTCATGGCTGAGGTGATTCAGACGATTCAGGGTATCCAGAACAGCTCCAAGCGAATCGCCGACATCGTCGGTGTGATTGATGGCATTGCGTTCCAGACCAATATCTTGGCGCTGAATGCGGCGGTGGAAGCGGCCCGGGCCGGGGAGCAGGGGCGTGGCTTTGCCGTTGTGGCTGGGGAGGTGCGTGCCTTGGCACAGCGAAGCGCCGAAGCCGCGCGGGAGATCAAGGTGTTGATTGGCGGTAGCGTTGAACAAGTGGACCAGGGGGTGGGGCTGGTACAGCGCGCGGGTTCGACCATGGAGGAGGTGGTGTCCGCCATTGCGCGTGTGACGCAGATTGTGGGGGAGATCAGTCACGCCAGCCGTGAGCAGAGCACCGGGGTGTCACAGATTGGTCAGGCTATCACCCAGTTGGATCAGGTGACGCAGCAGAACGCCGCGTTGGTGGAGGAGGGCGCTGCGGCGGCAGAAAGCCTCCAGCAGCAGGCTGAGCAACTGGTGCAGGCCATGGCCTTCTTCAAGGTGTCGAAGCGGTAGACGCTCTGTCAAAATCGAACCTATTTTTCTATCTCTGGCAGTGAAAACCTGAGTAGTCGATGTCCCTGGAAACTTCAATCAAGTACCTCACTGAGCGCGGAGTGACAGCGAAGAGGATTTCACAGACCCGATACTCGTTGCACGTCGACGGGAAGCGTGGTTCGAATTTGGATGAAGTGTCGGAAGGCTACGTCTTTCATTGCTGGGACTGCGTTCCTGGGCCCAGCAGCGACGATTTCGAAGTCACATTCCCGGAGCTTGATGACGCACTGCTGGCCGTGTGGTACTTCTACTTTGGCGAATCTGTTCAGGTCAACGGGTGGAACGTTCCCATGCATCGGCAACCACACTGGTCGCTCGGCAAAGTGGCGTATCGCATCGCGAACGCCGTCCATGTCAACTGTCCTCAGTTCAAGGCGATCGAAGAGTCGCGGGCCGCCAATTCCGTGGTGTTGAGTTCTCCAGTCGGCGGACGTCCCCGGTCAGAAGGTCGATACGCCATCGCGTTGCGGTCGCAATTCATCGCTTGCCCTGCGGCGTCGAAGGATGCACGTACATTGGTTTTGCGACGTGACTTGGAAGAAGCCTACGTTGTGGGCGACCCGCGATAGGAGTCAGACATAGGTACTCGCTTCCGAGTCGCCCCAGCTCCATGGAATGTTTCCGTCAAAGTCCTGGCCTCCAGGCGACCAGCTTGGGTCAATTGCACTGACTCTCGGAGCCCTCGCGTGTTGGCTTGAACGAAAGCTCAAACAGCACTCTGATACGTCGCATCGCCGTGTGGCGCGGCTCTGAACTGCGGCAACGACTCCGCTGCAGACGAATACGCCACCAACTGAGGGAACCTCTCGGCGGGAATCTCCTTAGGGATCATCTGCTGGGTGAAGTGCCAAGCCACAGCGACGGTAACGCCTGCCTGACTGGTGCCGGGGCTCCCCAGCGGCAGCTTCCCTGTGGAGAGTTCCCGTTCGAGTTCGCTGTAGGCAGCAAGTGCTTGACCGGTGACTCGCAGAAGCCATGGTTCATGCAGCTTTTCGGGCGGGCGAACACCGTGTTCATAGACGATTTGAACGCATTTCTCAACAGCGGCCAGGGCCAGGCCAATGATGTGTAGATCGCGCTGGAGCTCTGCGATGCCGGTAGGCAAGAGTGTCCTGGGACGAGCCAGGGCTTCCGCATACTCGAGGATGAGCGTCGAATCCATCAGAACCGTCCCGTCGTCGCACACCAGCGTAGGCGCCTTGACGACAGGGTTGATCTGGCTGAACTGGTCGAAGGTGCGGAAGACGGACAGTGACTGGTGCTCGAATTTCAGTCCAAGCAGTTGCAGTGAGATGGCTACGCGACGAACGTAGGGCGAATCGAGCATGCCGATGAGCTTCACGGGTACTCCTGTGCTGGGGAATGTCGGATCTGAGCGGCCAGTGGTGTGAGGTCCGACCGCAGGTCAAGCGCAGTATTCCGGTCATGATGCCACCGGAGAGGGCGTTCGCAGCGCTCGCTCGTCATGAGTTCGGGCAGTGGCGGCAAGGATCGAATGCGGCCAGCCACGTGTTCACAATCCCCGAGCATCTGGGCTGCCCCTGGCCCTGCGCGCGCCATACCCAAGCCTGCTCGTCTACAATACCGGCCCAGCCCACCAGCCAGTTCGCCCGGCGGAAGTCAAATGGAATCAACAACTTACACCCCCGCCGAAGCCACCAAGGCAGCACCCAAGATCGGTTTCGTGTCCCTGGGTTGCCCCAAAGCCCTGACCGACAGTGAGCTCATCCTCACCCAACTGCGCGCCGAAGGCTACGAAACGTCCAAGACCTTCGCTGGCGCCGACCTGGTGATCGTGAACACCTGCGGCTTCATCGATGACGCCGTCAAGGAGAGCCTGGACACCATCGGCGAAGCGCTGGCGGAAAACGGCAAGGTGATCGTCACCGGCTGCCTGGGCGCCAAGTCCGGCGCCAACACCGACAACCTCGTCCGTGAAATTCACCCCAGCGTGCTGGCCGTTACCGGCCCCCATGCCACCCAGGAGGTGATGGACGCCGTGCACACCCACGTGCCCAAGCCCCATGACCCCTTCATCGATCTGGTGCCCGAAGCTCGCGGCGTCGCCGGCATCAAGCTCACCCCCAAGCACTACGCCTATTTGAAGATCAGCGAAGGCTGCAACCATCGCTGCAGCTTCTGCATCATCCCCAGCATGCGCGGTGACCTGGTCTCGCGCCCCATCGGCGATGTGCTGTCCGAGGCCAAGGCGCTGTTTGAATCCGGCGTGAAGGAACTGCTGGTCATCAGCCAGGACACCAGCGCCTACGGTGTTGATGTGAAGTACCGCACCGGCTTCTGGGACGGCAAGCCGGTCAAGACCCGCATGTTCGACTTGGTCGCCCAGCTCGGCGAGATCGCCAAGCCCTATGGCGCCTGGGTGCGTCTGCACTACGTCTACCCCTATCCGCATGTGGACGAAGTGCTGCCGATGATGGCCCAGGGCCTCATCCTTCCCTATCTGGATGTGCCGTTCCAGCATGCCCATCCGGACGTGCTCAAGCGCATGAAGCGCCCCGCCAACGGCGAAAAGAACCTGGAGCGTATCCAGCGCTGGCGCGAGATCTGCCCGGAGCTGGTGATCCGCTCCACCTTCATTGCTGGTTTCCCCGGCGAGACGGAAGAAGAATTCCAGTACCTGCTGGACTTCATGCGGGAAGCACAGATCGACCGTGCCGGCTGCTTCGCTTATTCCCCCATCGACGGCGCCCCGGCCAATGAATTGCCCGGCGCGCTGCCGGACGAAGTCCGCGAAGAACGCCGTGCGCGCTTCATGGCCGTGGCCGAAGAAGTGTCGATCACCAAGCTGCAGCGCCGGGTCGGCGCCACCATGCAGGTGATCATCGACAGTGCGCCCGCACTGGGCCGCAAGGGCGGCGTCGGCCGCACCTACGCCGACGCCCCGGAGATCGACGGCACCGTGCGCCTGCTGCCCCCGGAAAAGGCCAGCAAGCAATTGCGCGTGGGTGAATTCACCCGGGCGCGCGTGGTGGCGGTCGAGGGGCACGATCTGATCGCGCTTCCGATCTGACCCATCGCCGCACACCCGCATCCCAGCGAGTCGGCCCGAGTGTCGCTCGGGCGGGGAGGGGAGCCCAGTCCCTTAGCGCTTGCGTTGCGCCTCCCCAATCTCCAGGATTTCAACGAGTGGGTTGAACCGCGATGGTTCGGCCTCGGCTACCGCCGCCGTGGCCTGCCGCAGTGAGGCAATGTTCGATGGGCTGTAAGGCTCATCGACATCCCCGTCGATCTGGCGGAGCAGGTCATCCCGTTCTTTGGCGTCCAAGGATTGGAGCACGGCGACAAAGAAGCAGTCGCCTCCGCTGCGCACAGGCACATGGCGCCCATTCTGGGTGGCGGAATAGTGCCCCTCCTGAGCATTCAATGAGAGGATGACCGGTGGCCGCCCGATCCGTCCGTTCGGCCGGAAGCTTCCAAGCGGCTGGCCGTTCTGATCCTTGATCTGCAGTTCGCGGTCTGCGGGCCAGCCCTGCACTTGGGTGATCAGATGGGGTGCCAACTCCCCACCCAGGTCTGTCCATTGGCCCGGCGTTCGAACCTCCTCCACGGCCTTCTTCAACGACGGGCTCATCCGCTCGGGCAGACGGTCCGTGGCCGCAGGCACATCGTGCAGGGGGTACGCCGCCCCAGCGTTGCGGACGATTGCATTGAGCCAGCTCAGCATGCGATAGCGCACAGCGGCATACGCATCCGATGAAGTGTCACGCATCCGGTGTCCCTCAGGACCGGGCGCGAGGTCGCTCAGCAGTTTCAGCAGCTCTTTTCCATCGCTCAGACTGGCCTTGAGCAAGTCAGCCTCTGCCGGAGACAGTTGGCGAAGATAGTCTGCGTATTTCAGCCCATCGCGGCCACCCATTTCAGCGGAACGCGGACAGCGTTTCAGACGAAGGCGGACACCATTTCAGGCTGAACGCGGACAGCGTTTCAATCTGATCCCGGACACCCCGGGCGCGCGCAAGTGACCTGAGCCGTTGGCATGCTGACCGATTTTTCGGTCCTCATGCCCACCCCCAGGATTCACATGCGCCAACTACGTCAAACCCTTCGACTGCACCTGGAATCGGGCCTGAGCATGCGCGAGTGCTCGCGCGTTCTGGGCATCGCCAAGACGACCGTCAACAGCATCGTCATGAAGGCCCGCGCCGCCAGAGTGGATTGGGCCATCGCTCAGACCTTGGACGATGCTGCCCTGGAAGCCCGCCTGTACGGCCCGCCCGTGCCGCGTGCGAGCACCCAGCTCGAACCCGACTTCGCCCTCGTCCACCAGGAACTCAAGCGCCCCGGCGTCACCCTGCAACTGCTCTGGGAGGAGTACCAGCGCAGCCTGGCCGACGCCGGCTCGCAAGCCTACAAGTACACCAGCTTCTGCGTGAAGTACCGTACCTGGGTGACCGGCCTCAAGCGCTCGATGCGCCAGGTCCACCCAGCCGGCGAGCGTCTGTTCATCGACTACGCCGGCCAGACCGTGCCGCTGATCGACGCTGCCACCGGCGAGATCAGTGCCGCCCAGATCTTCGTGGCCGTGCTCGGCGCCTCGAACTACACCTTTGCCTGTGCCACCCCGACGCAGACTGCCGCCGACTGGGTCGGTGCCATCATGGACGCACTGGAGTTCATGGGTGGCGTGCCCCGGCTGATCGTGCCGGACCAGGCTCGGGCCCTGATTGCCCGGCCGGACCGGTACGAAACCACGCCCGGCCGCCTGGTCGAGGAGTTCTGCGACCACTATGACGTGGCGATGCTGCCGGCTCGGCCCGCTCACCCCCGCGACAAGCCCAAGGTGGAGGTTGGCGTGCAGATCGTCGAGCGCTGGATTCTGGCGCGGCTGCGGCATCGACGCTTCTTCACCCTGGCCGAGCTCAACGCCGCCATCCGGGTCTTGCTGGTCGATCTGAACCAACGCCCGTTCAAGAAGCTGCCCGGCTGCCGGGCCAGCGCCTTCGCGGCCCTGGACCGACCTGTGCTCAAGCCGCTGCCGGCGGCCCGCATGCCCATCGCCCGCTTCAAACGCGCCCGCGTCAATATCGACTACCACGTCGAGCTCGATGGCCATTACTACAGCGTGCCGCACCGGCTGGTGCGCGAGCAGGTCGAGTTGCGCGTCACCTCGACCACGGTGGAGATCCTCAGCCGTCAGCAACGCGTGGCCGTGCACGCCTACAGCGAGCGGCGTGGCGCCCACACGACGGCACCGGAGCACATGCCCGCTTCGCACCGCGCCCACCGGGAATGGACGCCGGCCAAGCTCCTGGCCTGGGGGGAGCGCATCGGCGAGGCCACTGCCGCCGTGGTGCGCTGGCAGATGGAGCACCGGCCGCACCCCGAGCAGGGCTACCGATCCTGCCTCGGCCTGCAGAGCTTGGCGCGCCGATTCGGCCATGAGCGGCTGGAAGCGGCCTGCGTTCGCGCCATGGCGATCCGCTCACCGACCTATCAGAGCATCAAGTCGATCCTCACCACCGGGCTGGACCGGCAAGCCGCGTCGGCTCCAGCCACACAAGCCGCCCTGCCGCTGCACGACAACGTGCGCGGCCCCGATTACTACCATTGAAGAAGGAGAAGCTCTTGCTCAACGAACATACCCTGGATCGACTGCGCGGCCTGCGCCTGGACGGCATGGTGAACGCGCTGGCCGATGACGCCATACGCACGGCGGCGGCCGAGTTGTCCTTCGAGGAGCGGCTGGCCATGTTGGTGCAGCGCGAGGTTGACTGGCGCGACGGCAAACGCCTGGCCCGGCTGCTCAAGGCCGCCAAACTCAAGGTCAGCAGCGCCTGCATCGAGGACATCAACTGGCGCGGTTCGCGCGGCCTGGATCGCAGCCTCATCACCCAACTGGCGGGCTGCGACTGGCTGCGCCACGGCCACAACGTGCTGCTCACCGGGGCCACCGGTTGCGGCAAGACCTGGCTGGCATGCGCACTGGCTCAGCAGGCGGCTCGCCAGGGATTCGCCGTGCTGTACACACGGGCGCCTCGCTTGCTGGAGGAACTCCGGGTCGCGCACGGCGATGGTTCCTTCAGCCGGCGCCTGGCGCAACTGGCGCGCATCGACTTGTTGGTCATTGATGACTTCGCCATTGCGCCGATCACGGCGGCCGACCGCAACGACCTGCTGGAGCTGCTCGACGACCGGGTCGGCAGCCGCTCGACTCTCATCACCAGCCAGTTGCCGGTCTCCAGCTGGCACGAGTGGCTGGACGATCCGACCCTGGCTGACGCCATCCTCGACCGCATCGTTCACTCGGCCCACAAGATCGCGCTCAAAGGCGAGTCGCTGCGCAAGAAACAGGACCCGGCATGAGCATCAAACCGACCAACCCAAGGCCGTCCACGCCAGCCCGGTTCAGGCTGATCGCGGACACCTGAGCTACCATCAACCCAGGCACTTGCGCGCGCCCAAACTGTCCGCGATCAGTTTGAAACGCTGTCCGCCATCACGCTGAAATGACTGTCCGGGATCGCTGAAATCCGCAGATAGTCCATCACCACGGGGTCAATCGACGGCAGGAGGGTCATGTCGGTGTCCGCGAGCAGCCTGCGAACATCATTGCTCATGTACCAGTGCATGAACTCATGAATCAACACATTCAGGACTGTCGCGGCAGCGGGTTCGGGTGGCAGGTCAGGGGTCCGTTGAAACGCTGACATCACCAGATGTGTCGTGATCGCGTCAACGCGCCCCTCCAACAGTTCTAGGTCTCGCTGCTCGACGGGTGATAGTTCGATGACTCGCCCTTCGGATGTTTGATAGGGGCCCTGCGCCACATGCGAGAAAGTTGGAAATTGCATCATGATCGGGTCTCCTTGGGCGGCTCGTGTTGAGGGGGTGCAGTTCAGTGGTTGTCGTTTGCAACTTGATCCAACGGATACGCTGATATCCGTCATGGTTTTGTTGGATGGGGTCTTCTCGCTTCGGTTGACTGACTGATTTTTGAGGTATGGGTGACCAAGCATCAGACAATCGAGCGTTCTCCCGGCATAGATTCATCAGGAGCCCCCCTTGAGCAAGCGCGGCAAGTCCACCGAGCAGATCCACCACGCCTACCAGCCACCGTCCGGTTGGGGCGCAGTTCCGGTTCCCATCTACAAGGCCTCCACCGTGCTGTTCCCGGATACGGCGGCGCTGCATCAGCCCCGTTCCCGGGAGAAGGTGACCTATCGCTACGGCCTGCAGGGTACGCCCAGCAGCTTGACCCTCGCGGCGCGGGTGGCCACGCTGGAGCAGGCGCAGCACTGCATCCTGGTGCCAAGCGGCCTGGCTGCCATTACCTTGCCGAGCATGGCGATGCTCAAACCTGGGGACGAGGTCCTGCTGCCCGACAACGTCTACGGCCAGAACCGCTACGTGACCACCGGCCTGCTGAGCCGGCTGGGCATCACCCACCAGTTTTACGACCCGCTGGATGCGGCGGGTTTCGAGCGCCTGCTCAATGAGCGCACTCGGCTGGTGTGGCTGGAGGCCGCTGGCTCCATCACCATGGAATTCCCGGACCTGCTGGGGCTGTTGCGCGCCTGCAAGGCCCGCGGCGTGAGCACGGCGATGGACAACACATGGGGCGCAGGCATGGCCTTTAATGCCTTCGAACTCGCCCCGGGGCTGGGCGTGGACATCTCCATGCAGGCGCTCACCAAGTTCGCTTCGGGGGGCGCGGACGTGTTGATGGGGGCGGTTTGCACCCGCGATGCCCGGTTGCATCGGCGCCTGGACGAGATGTATGAATTCCTGGGTTATGGCGTCGGCCAGAACGACGTGGAGGCCGTGCTGCGCGGCTTGCCCAGCCTGCCGCTGCGCTACCGCGCGCAGGAAGCCGCCGCACTGGAGCTGGCGACGTGGATGCAACAGCAACCCGCCGTGGCCCGGGTGTTGCACCCGGCCTTGCCGGGGTCGCCGGGCCATGCGTACTGGAAGCAGGTCAGCACGGGAGGCTCCAGCTGCCTCTTCTCGGCTGTTTTCAAGCCGGGGTATTGCGCCGCGCAGGTCGATGCCTTCGTGGACGCGCTCACCTGTTTTGGCATCGGCTACTCATGGGCGGGCCCCATGAGCCTGGCCGTGCCCTACGACCTGACCCACAGCCGCGACTTGCCGCTGCCGTGGTCCCCGCAGGAGGGCGGCACGTTGGTGCGCTTCGCGATTGGCCTGGAAGAGCTTGAAGACCTGCGGGCGGATCTCGCCCAGGCCCTGGCGGTGCTGGGCTGAGGTCAGTCCTTGGACGCCGAGGGGCCGGACACCTTGTGGCGCATCAGCCGGCCTTTTTCGCGTTCCCAATCCCGCTTCTTCTCGGTTTCGCGCTTGTCGTGCTGGGCCTTGCCCTTGGCCAGGGCGATCTGCGCTTTCACTCGCCCGCCCTTGTAGTGCAGGTCCAGCGGGATCAGCGTGAAGCCGCGCTGCTCCACCTTGCCGATCAAGCGGCGGATGTCCGCACGGCTCATCAGCAGTTTCTTGGTGCGGTCGGCCTGGGGGTGGACGTGGGTGGAGGCGGTGCGCAGCGGGTTGATGCGGCAGCCGATCAGGAAGAGTTCGCCGTCCCGGATCATCACGTAGCCATCGGGCAACTGGACCTGGCCGGCCCGGATGGCCTTGACCTCCCAGCCTTCCAGCACGATGCCAGCCTCGTACTGCTCCTCGATGTGGTATTCGAATCTGGCGCGGCGGTTTTCTGCGATGGACATGCGGTAGCGAAAAATATGGGTGAGGCGGAGGGCCCGATCGGAGACCCGAGGGGCCGCCTACAATCCCGCCATTCTAAGAAGTGTCATGAAGCAAGTTAGGAAGACCGTCCTCCTCTGGTATTCACCGCGAGAGATCTACGACCTCGTCACCGCGGTGGAGCGCTATCCAGAATTCCTGCCCTGGTGCGCCGCCGCCGAGGTGTTGGAGCGCCATGACGACGGCATGACCGCCCGTCTATCGCTGGCCTACGCCGGCCTGCGCCACGCCTTTACCACCCGCAACACGCATGAAACGAACCGTCGGGTGCGCATGCAGCTGGTGGACGGACCGTTCTCCCTCCTGGATGGTGACTGGCAGTTCCTGCCGCTCAACAAACCGGGAGCCTCTGCAGATGGGGGCGAACCGCAGGCTTGCAAGATCGAATTCGAGCTGCGTTATGCGTTTTCCAGCTTCGCGCTGGAAGCCGTGGTCAGCCCGGTGTTCGACCGCATCGCCAATACCTTCGTGGACAGCTTCGTCAAACGGGCGGAGCAGGTCTATGGTCCCCGCTGAACTTGCCGTTGAGCTGATCTGGAGCCCGCTGCGGGGCGAGTGGCGCCGCCTGACGCTTCAGCTTCCGGAGGGCAGTACGGTGGTGGAGGCGCTGCGAGCCAGCCAATGGTTCAACGAAGCGGATCTGCAAGCGCTCAAGGCAGGCATCTGGAGCAAGCTTCGCCCGCTGGACACGCCACTGCGGGACGGCGACCGGGTGGAGGTGTACCGCCCGTTGACGGTGGATCCGAAAGAAGCCCGCCGCCAGCGCTATCAGGCGACCGGGCGTCGCATCGTCACCCGCCATCGTCCACTCGGAAAAAAGGCCTGACGCTGCAACAGCTCAGGCCTTCCGGGCGGGTTGTGACAGCGGTAGCCGCTGCTCACATGTCTTACTTGCAGGACACCGAAATCACGGTCTGGGCCTGTCGCATCTGGGTCTGACGGGCCGCATCGTCCAGTACTTCACGCTCACCCTTGTCGTTGATCTGACGAACCCGGACCCCGGATTCCAGCAACCTCAGCTGGTCCTGGGCCTGCTTGCAGTTGGTGGCGTTCATCTCCGCGCGCTGCTTTTCTTCGGCAGCTTTGCGCTCTTTTTCGGCCTTCGCGGCATCGCTGGCGGCCTTGCCGGGCGAGGCTGCCGAAGCCGGAGAAGATGCAGGGGCGGAAGCGGGCTGTGCAGGGCTGTTCATCGAGCGCAGAGCCGATCCCGAGGGGCGCGAGAGGATGTCCTTGTCCGCCACCGTGCCGGGGGGCGGACGGTCGCTGTATTGCACGCGACCTTCGGCGTCGCGCCACTTCCATTGGGCCTGCGCGGCCGGGGCCAGCGAGAGCAGCACAACGCTGCACAGCAGGCTCAAGGAGAGGGTCTTGGCAGTCATGGGCACTTGAAATGGACCTGGAATTAAAGGGGCTGCCGCGAGTGTACGCCGCACTTCTCTATAATGCGCCTTTGCGTCTGGAGCTTCCCATATGCGCCTACTCGGAAAAGCGCTCACCTTCGACGATGTGTTGCTGGTGCCGGCGTTCTCCCAGGTGTTGCCGCGCGACACCAGCCTTGCCACCCAATTCACGCGTGGCATTCGCCTGAACCTTCCCCTCGTGTCCGCTGCCATGGACACCGTCACCGAAGCGCGTCTGGCCATTGCCATCGCCCAGGAAGGCGGTATTGGCATCGTCCACAAGAACCTGACCCCGCAGCAGCAGGCGTCGGAAGTGGCCCGGGTCAAACGGTATGAGTCGGGCGTTCTGCGCGACCCCATCACCATCACCCCTGACACCTCCGTCCGCCAAGTCAAGGCGCTAAGCGACCAGCACGGCATCTCCGGCTTCCCGGTGCTGGTCGGGCAGAAGGTCGTGGGCATCGTCACCGGCCGTGACCTGCGCTTTGAAACGCGCATGGACGCCCCGGTCAGCGAGATCATGACTCCGGCCGAGCGGCTGATCACCGTCAACGAAGGCGCTTCCCTCACGGAAGCCAAGGCCCTGATGCACAAGCACAAGCTGGAGCGCGTGCTGGTGATCAATGATTCGTTTGAGCTTCGCGGCCTGATGACCGTGAAGGACATCACGAAACAGACGAATTTCCCCAATGCTGCCCGTGACGACCACGGAAAGCTGCGCGTCGGTGCGGCGGTGGGCGTGGGCGAGGGCACTGAAGAGCGGGTGGAACTGCTGGTGCGTGCCGGTGTGGACGCCATCGTGGTGGACACGGCCCACGGACACAGCTCCGGCGTGATCGAACGCGTGCGCTGGGTCAAGAAGAACTATCCCAACGTGCAGGTCATCGGCGGCAACATTGCCACCGGCGCTGCAGCGCTGGCGCTGGTGGAAGCCGGCGCGGATGCGGTCAAGGTCGGCATCGGCCCGGGCTCCATCTGCACCACCCGTATCGTGGCGGGTGTGGGCGTTCCCCAGATCACCGCCATCGACTTCGTGGCCACGGCGCTCAAGGGCACCGGCGTCCCGCTGATCGCGGACGGTGGCATCCGTTATTCCGGTGACATTGCCAAGGCTGTGGCCGCTGGCGCCAGCACCGTGATGATGGGCGGCATGTTCGCCGGCACTGAAGAAGCCCCGGGCGAGGTCATCCTCTACCAAGGCCGCAGCTACAAGAGCTATCGCGGCATGGGCTCCATCGGCGCCATGAAGGCCGGCTCGGCCGACCGCTACTTCCAGGAAAACGACGAGACCACCAACCCCAATGCGGACAAGCTGGTGCCCGAGGGCATCGAAGGCCGAGTTCCGTACAAGGGGTCGATGATCGCCATCGTCTACCAGATGGCGGGCGGGCTGCGTGCTTCCATGGGCTATTGCGGCTGCGCCAGCATCGAAGAGATGCATGACCGCGCCGAGTTCGTGGAAATCACTTCCGCCGGTATCCGTGAGAGTCACGTCCACGACGTGCAGATCACCAAGGAAGCGCCCAACTACCGTCTGGAGTGAGGCGTGTCCGACTCGGGTGCCCCTGACACACACGGCGGCCGCAAGGCCGCCATGTCGTTCATTCTGATCGCGGTGCTGATCGACATGGTGTCGATCGGCCTGATTCTTCCAGTGCTGCCCACGCTGGTAGGCACATTCACCGAGTCGGAAACCCAGCACACGCTGGCTCAGCTGGCCGTCGCCTTCGCGTTCGGCCTGGCCAATTTCTTTGGCTCGCCCATCCTGGGCGGGCTGTCCGACCGCTTT
This sequence comes from Roseateles sp. SL47, assembly GCF_026625885.1. Classification (NCBI taxonomy): domain Bacteria; kingdom Pseudomonadati; phylum Pseudomonadota; class Betaproteobacteria; order Burkholderiales; family Sphaerotilaceae; genus Roseateles; species Roseateles sp. SL47. The sequence goes on from NZ_CP113068.1 coordinate 3,146,008, forward strand.
GGCCGCCGCAAAGTGATGCTGGTGGGCTTCAGCGGCCTGGCGCTCAGCTTTTTTGTCACTGCCATGGCGCAGGCGCTTTGGGTGCTGGTGGTGGTGCGGCTGTTCTCCGGCGCCATGCAGGCCAATGCCGCAGTCGCCAACGCCTATGTGGCGGACATCACCCCACCCGCCGACCGCGCCAAGCGCTTCGGCATGCTGGGGGCGGCTTTTGGCATGGGCTTCATCCTGGGCCCGGTCATGGGTGGGCTGCTTGGCAGCATCGACCTGCATCTTCCCTTCTTCGTGGCGGGCACCCTGGCACTGGTGAACTGGTGTTATGGGTTCTTTGTGCTGCCCGAATCCCTCCCTCCCGAACATCGCCGGCCCTTCAACTGGCGGCAGGCCAATCCGCTGGCATCGCTGTCGCGGGTGCGAAACCTGCGCGGTGTGGGCCCGCTGATCTACGTGATCGCCTGCTCCGGCCTGGCGCAGCTCATCATCCAGACCTGCTGGGTGCTCTACAACCAGCATAAATTCGGCTGGGGCCCGCGAGAAAACGGCCTGTCGCTGTTTGCCGTCGGCGTGATGGCGGTGATTGTGCAAGGCGGGCTGCTGCAGCCGCTGATGCGCTGGCTGGGCCCCCGTCGGCTGGTGCTGGTGGGGTTGGTGTCGTCCATCGCCACCAACATGGTGTGGGGTCTGGCCCAGGAGGGCTGGGTGATGGTGGGCATCATCTTCCTCAACATCGTGGGCCTGGCCGCTCCCACGGCCCTGCAAAGCCTGGTGTCCAATGCGGCCGACGCGCGCAACCAGGGTGAGACCATGGGCGCGGTGGCAGCCATCAACAGCCTGATGGCCGTGGTGTCCCCCATCTGCGGCCTGGGCCTGATGGCCCTGGTGGCTGAGCTGCCCAAGACCGACTGGCGTCTGGGCGCTCCCTTCTATTTCTGTGCGGCACTGCAGGCGGTGTCGCTCTATTTTGCGTGGCGCCATTTCCATGACGTTCCGACCGACGCGGTAGCCCCCGCCAAGGCTTGAGACGATGGACGCCCCGCACATCGCTTTCCTCGATTACCTCGCTCTTCATCGCTGACCATGCACGACAAAGTCCTCATCCTCGACTTCGGCTCCCAGGTGACCCAGCTGATCGCACGTCGTGTGCGGGAAGCCCATGTCTTCTGCGAGATCCATCCCAACGACGTCAGCGACGATTTCATCCGCAGCTTTGCGCCCAAGGCCATCATTTTGTCGGGCAGCCATGCCTCGACCTATGAGGACCACGAACTGCGTGCGCCGCAGGCGGTGTGGGACCTGGGCGTGCCGGTGCTGGGCATCTGCTACGGGATGCAGACCATGGCGGTGCAACTGGGCGGCAAGGTGGAGTGGAGCGACCATCGTGAGTTCGGTTATGCCGAGGTGAGGGCCCATGGCCACACCAAGCTGCTGTCGGGCCTGCAGGACTTCGCCACGCCGGAAGGCCACGGCATGCTGAAGGTCTGGATGAGCCATGGCGACAAGGTCACGGCTCTGCCGGACGGCTTCAAGCTGATGGCGTCCACGCCCAGCTGCCCCATCGCTGGCATGGCCAACGAAGACAAGGGCTACTACGCGGTGCAGTTCCACCCCGAGGTGACGCATACCCAGCAGGGCACGGCCTTGATCAACCGCTTTGTGCGGGACATCGCCGGCTGCAAGGGCGACTGGATCATGGGCAACTACATCGAGGAAGCCGTCCAGAAGATCCGCGAGCAGGTGGGGGACGAAGAGGTGATCCTGGGGCTCTCCGGCGGCGTGGATTCGTCGGTGGCGGCGGCGCTGATTCACCGCGCCATTGGCGACCAACTGACCTGCGTGTTTGTGGACCACGGCCTGCTGCGCCTGAACGAAGGCGACCTGGTCATGGACATGTTTGCCGGCAAGCTGCACGCCAAGGTCATCCGTGTGGACGCGAGCGAGCTCTTCCTGGGGCAGTTGGCGGGCGTGACCGATCCGGAGCGCAAGCGCAAGATCATCGGCGGCCTGTTTGTGGACGTGTTCAAGGCTGAAGCGGAAAAGCTCAAGGCGAGTGGCAGCGGCCACAAGGGCGCAAGCTTCCTGGCCCAGGGCACGATCTATCCGGATGTGGTGGAGAGTGGCGGGACCAAGACCAAAAAGGCCACCACCATCAAGAGCCACCACAACGTGGGCGGGTTGCCGGAGCAATTGGGCCTGAAGCTGCTGGAGCCGCTGCGCGAGTTGTTCAAGGATGAAGTGCGCGAACTGGGTGTGGCGCTCGGGTTGCCGCCAGAGATGGTCTACCGCCATCCGTTCCCGGGGCCGGGCCTGGGGGTGCGCATCCTGGGCGAAGTGAAGAAGGAATATGCGGACCTGCTGCGCCGGGCGGACGCCATCTTCGTTGAAGAGCTGCGCAACACCCGCGATGAAGCGACCGGCAAGAGCTGGTATGAGCTGACCAGCCAGGCCTTCACCGTGTTCTTGCCGGTGAAGAGCGTGGGCGTGATGGGAGACGGGCGCACGTATGACTACGTGGTGGCCTTGCGCGCCGTGCAGACCAGCGACTTCATGACGGCGGATTGGGCGGAACTGCCCTACAGCCTGCTCAAGCGTTGCTCGGGACGCATCATCAATGAGGTGCGTGGCATCAATCGCGTGACCTACGACGTGTCGAGCAAGCCGCCTGCGACGATTGAGTGGGAGTGATCACGCGTCTGGCATGAGCTGGCACGTGTTGGCTCAAAACGAACGTAAGCCCGCGTCACTGCGGGCTTTTTCGTGTGCGCTCAGCATGAGCGCACTCTTGCGGGTGCAAGTCCCGCCGTAAGTTGATCACAGCGAACGAAGTGAAGCGCAACTGCATGAGGGTGACCGAGTGTGGGGAGGAAGCGTGGAGCGAAGCTGCGAGCCGATGGACAAGAACCGGATAGAAGGCGCTGCCGAGCAGGGTGAGCGGGCACGTAACCGCGAAGCTCTCGTGATCAAGGCGAGGCGGTGTAGATCCGGCGGTTGTGCAGTGAAAGAGTGCGTTCTTACCTGAGGAGACCTCGCCTCATGCCTGAAAGGGCGACGGCGCTGCCGGAGCGAGGAGTCAGCAGAGATCGTAGTAGCTGGGTAGCGGGGCCGCCAAGGCCAGCAGCGAGAGGCGAAGGACCGAACGAGAGTGAGTGACCGAGGACACGGGGATGTCAAAGGCCAAGCGTCAGATGCCGGAGTCATCCGGGCGTGCAGGCGTAGCGCACGGTGAAGCCGGGCGTGATCCTGCCAGCGACGAAGCCTGCGGCCTGTTGGCGCCGAGTCGCCTGCACCGGTTGTTCAGCAACCTGGGCGAGGTCGCGCGCCGGCGGCTTCATCTCGGCCTCGCGCACCCAGCGACGCAGCAGATTGGCGTTGACGCCGTGCGCCATCGCCACGGCCGCCACCGACATGCCGGGTTGCATGCAACTGGCCACCGCGCGCGCCTTGAATTCGTCGCTATGCACACGCCGCCGCCGGCGTGGAACGGCCTGATTGTTAGGAATAGTAGTCACGTGTCCACCAAGGGTTATGGTGGACACGAGATGTAATGGATGCCTCCCTCCCCAAGGGGAATGAGACCGGAGCGCAGAGCTGAACAGCGCTGCTGTTCGTGGGAAGGCCGTTGTCGCGTGGACAAGGTGGACCCTCGAATGGATACGGCATCGAAGTGCCCAAGGCGTGATAGACCAAGGTCTTCACAAACACCATTGAGAGTCCAAGATGAATCGTAAGACAGGCATAGGTGCTGGAAAAATTATCGGCATGATCGACGGCCGGCAGGTCGTGGGTCTGGACATTGCCAAGAGCGTGTTCCAGCTGCACACCGTGGACATGGACAGCGGCGAGATCGTCAACGTCCAGCTCAAGCGCGCCAAGGTGCTGGGGTACTTCGTCAAAAAGGCGCCGTGCCTGATTGGCATCGAGGCCTGTGGCAGCGCGCACCACTGGGCGCGCAGGTTCAAGGCGCAGGGTCACGAAGTGCGGCTGATCCACGCCAAGGCCGTGCGGCCGTTCGTGGCCGGCAACAAGACCGATGCGACCGACGCGCGAGCGATCTGGCTGGCGGTCCAGCAGCCGGGAACGAAGTTTGTGGGCATGAAGACGCTGGAGCAGCAAGCCACACTGGTGCTGCACCGGCAACGGGAACTGCTGCAGAAGATGAAGGTCATGCAGACCAATGCGCTGCGTGGTCTGCTGTACGAGTTCGGCTCGACCTTTGCCCGAGGCAAGAACGCGCTATTCAGCGAGATCGAAGCGGCCCTGGAGGCACTAGTCACCGACATCCCACAGTACGTGGCCGACAGCCTGCGCGAGCAGGTGCAGCGGATCAAGCAACTGGCCACGGACATCAAGGCGATCGAAGTGCGGCTCGCGCAGCGGCTGCGCGTGGACGAGGACATGAAGCGCGTGGCCAAGATTCCCGGTGTGGGCCTGCTCACGGCCACGGCGGCGATTGCCACGATGGGCGAAGCGCAGGCCTTCAAGTCGGGGCGGGAGTTCTGCGCCTGGCTGGGCCTGGTGCCCAAACAGAGTGGCACGGGTGGCAAAGTCAAGCTGCTGGGCATCTCCAAGCGGGGCGACAGCTATTTGCGAACGCTACTGATCCACGGCGCCCGCTCGGTGCTTATGCATGCCAAGGCGCCAGAGCCGTGGCTGGAGCAGATCAAGGCCAGGCGACCGGCCAACGTGGTGATCGTGGCGCAGGCGGCCAAGATGGCCCGCACCGTCTGGGCGGTCGTGGCCAAGCAGCAGGACTATCAACGGGGCTACAAGAGCGTCAGGCCGCAAGCGGTCTGAACGCGATAGCTCACAACATCGACCCACCCGAAGATAGGGTATTGCAAGCCTTTGAAGGCGATCAGGCAGCACGAAGCAAAGTGATGTGAAACAGGTCAGACCGAGACAAGAAAAGCCTGAATAGGAGCAAGGACCTTGCAGTCCGTGCACGAGATGAGGCCCTTGTCAGCGGATTACATCAGGGCCAGTGGGCCAGCCGAGGCAACTCGGCATACCACGATCAAGGCCGGATACAAGGCAGCAGCCGACTTCTTCACAGCACGATGCGGGTTAATGCCTATCGCCGGGAGGCATCCATACAAGGCTCCTATGCTTCGGCCCGGGGTTCAAGATGGGGTGGCTGGACGCTCACTGAACTTCTCCTTCTTCCGCTGCCGAGCAGCGTTCCGTACACGGTCCAGCCCCGGTGACACGCTATCGCGGCTCTGCGTCCGTCGCGTGCGTGGATGTCCCGTGTTTCCCTTGGTCCCGGCCCTTTGCTCGACCCACTCCGCAGCCGGGTGTCCGGCCTTGTTCGTGGGCGTCTTCGCTCGTATGGCCGAGTCTGACTTCTCCAGCCCGTGCATCATCGGCTTCGGCTCCTCGCCTTCCCGATGCGGACCGTCAGCCGGCAGTAGCACCGACGGCCAGGCTGGAGATCTCCCGGTTCCCGCGCAAGGAGCGTATGCACATGCCAGGTTCTACGACCACGCCGGGTCAAACGAGCGCTTGCGATGACGCGCTTGTTTGTGTTGCCTTCCGCATTGTCGACAGCGTCAGCACCCGGGATATCAATACTATCGCGGCTCAATGGCTGGCCTATGCGTTCCCCTACCGACGCTTCGCCGACACCCTCACGGATGCCTGCGCACGGCTCGGGGCCAAATGTAGTTCGCTATTCCTTCATTGCAGCGGACTTCCACCGCCTACTCCTTGCCGGTCTCCCGGCGCACCGACAACTATTCTGACGCAGGGGGGGGGCCTGCTGGCCTCCTATCGAGGCCTTTTCAAGCAGTGCTCCAGCCCATTCGTTACCTCCTGGACCGCTCCTTGTGCTTCCGGCCGGAGCGAGAGTTGGCCGGGTCGGACTGGGCTCGGCCGAAACCTCGCCTTCACCGACGGATCAACCGTGCCTTTACAAGGCACACACAACAACCACCTGGAGCGGCAGATCAAGCCCTGGGCCATGGGCCGCAAAGCATGGCAGCTCGTGGGCAGCGAGCTCGCCGGTCAACGTGCCGCCATCATCATGAGCCTGGTGCAGTCCGCGCGGCTGAACGGGCACGACCCGTGGGCCTACCTGCGCGACGTGTTGGAGCGGCTGCCGACTCTGCCCAACACGAGGCTCGAAGAGCTGCTGCCTCACCGCTGGACACCCCCGCAGACTTGAATAACTGACAGTCGTCAAGGTGGCTTGGCGGGACCCTCACGTTTGAAACGCTGTCCGCGTTCAGCCTGAGGTGGCTCGGCAAGACGCTCACCATGCGGCTTCCAGACGCGCCACTCCATAGGGCTTGAGCAGGCTGAGCACGCCCAGTGCGGCCCGTAGCAGCGCGATCTCCGAGCTGGACAGCGTTGCCCAGCAGAACGCAGCGCTGGACGAGGAATGGACCGCCTCTGCCGTGAGCCTGCGGCAGGTCGCGATGGAGCAAACCCGCAACGTCGAGGCCTTCAGCCTGGGGCGTGACGCCTGATCGGCTGACCAGCCACGGTCAGCCCCGGCGCGGGCTCTGTCGCAGTAAGCGCCGCTAACAAAGATCTGGCAATGTGCGACGACAGATGACGCGACAGGCCAAGCTCAACAGCGCTACTGGCTGCAATCTCTATCTACCAGCCGGGACCAGCGCTCCGGGTGGCAGGAAGAATCCAAGCGGATCAACCAGCTGCTCAGATGGCGTAGTTCAGAGGCAGAGCCGTGGTGCACTTGATCTGTTCCATGGCGAAGCTGGAACTGACGTCGAACAGGTCATTTCCCGCTATCAACCGCTTGTACACACCGTCGTAGGCCTGGATGTCCGGCACTACCACGCGCAGCAGGTAATCGATGTCACCGCTCATCCTGTAGAACTCGACCACCTCCGGAATTGCCTCACAGGTAGCGCGAAAGCGCTCGAACCATGTTTGGGTGTGTACCGAGGTCTTGATGTTGACGATCACCGTTACGCCAACATTGACGCTGGCTGCGTCCACTAGCGCCACCTGTGCGGTGATCACGCCTTCGTCCTTCAGACGCTGCAGACGGCGCCAGCACGGCGTGTTGGACAGCCCGACAGCCTCCGCTAGTTGGGCCAGTGGCGTCGTGGCGTCACGCTGGACGATCTCAAGCAATTTGCAGTCGATCGCGTCGAGGGGGGCGGGTCTTTTCACGGTGGATGACGTCTGTCTATGACCTAGCAATTATGCGCTGCTGATTTGGCAGAAGGGGCAATCGATGCTCAAAGATCAGGGACCCATGGAATTCATTTCTCCTGCTCGTGCTTCACACGTGTCCGTTGAGAAACCGTTTCCAGCGCCTTTTCTCGACAATGCCCTGCATGCAAATCCAAGTTGACGATCGTGTGACAACCGCCGCGCTGCTGCGAGCGCCGGCGGTTGCTTGGCGGTTGCTGTGCATGGTCGCTGCTGTCATGGCGCTCGTCGCGAACTCGATCAATGGCATCTGTTCAGCACTGCGCTTGGCGTGGGCAGCGTTGCAGCAAGGTCAGGTACCGGTCGGTGAACATGGTCATGCCGACTCCGAGGCTCTGCTTCATACCCCTGGGTTGCAGCAATTGACCGACTTTGCCTCTCATGACGCACCAGTGCTACCCCGCAAAGCGCAGGCCAGGGATGTGGTCCGGGTGCAGGGCAGCTTTGCAGAACATCAATGGCTGGCAGTGGAGTCTCTCGATTTGCCGCGTGAAGGCCGACAGTCATCGAACAACGCCGACTCCGAAGCGGTGCATCCGGATGAGCGAGATGCGCGATATGCACACGAACTGTGCCGTGGTGCGCAATGCCGCAATATGTGCTCACACATGCATCAATGTGGTGCATTCAGCCTGGGGCTTATCGGCTTCTTGAGCAGCAACGGTAGCTGTGGATCGTCGGCGCATCAGTGCCGGTCCGCTGGAGTCTCGCGCAGGCGTCGTGCTTGGCAAGTGCTCCGTAACTGGCTGCATGCAATATCGCTGCGCTGGCGGCGATCCAATATGGCTGCTATGTCGCGCGCAGTTATGCGGACCGGGTAATACGCGACATTCTGATTTGATAACTTGCCAGTTGCCAACTTTGTTGCTGGCAATGTGCGTGCGCGCCTCAAATATTCGCAAATGCAGTTCGTGTAATTGATTTCTTGTAAACGTACTTTGGCATAGGACTTGCTAAATTATCTTTTGCCAACGTATCAAGGTCATACATGCCTCGGCATGAAAGCGGGTGTCGCCCGCGAAAGGCCTTGTGCTCTTGCATGAATGAGCTGGCAGTTCCAAGTGTTACGTTGGTGGCGATGAGAGCAGATCGCTGGAGTCATTCCTCTGCGGCGGGTGAATGGACAAAGCCTCCCAATTTCCATCGGGGGTGATTCCTCTTTAAAAAGCTGCTGCAGCCTTAAGTGCTGAGAGGTTTGGCGCTGGCGAGAGTTGGATTCGGGTCTTAATCATATGTTGCGCAACAGATGCGCGAAACGTATTGAGGAATACTATGCTAAGAAACAAGAGCTATCTGGCAAATACGACGGTTGCCATGGGAATATCGGTCCTCACTTTGAATGCGCTAACTGCTCACGCCCAAGGCGACGACGGTAAGGCGTTTGCAGTGAAGGCCGCCGCTAAAGAGGGCAAGGACGAAGAGGCTGAGAAACGCCCTGCCAAAGCGGCTAAAGAGGCCAAGGACGAAGAGGCCGCGAAACGCCCTGCCAAAGCGGTTCCGGCCGATGAACAGGGCAAGAGCGAGGAGGCTAGACAGCGGCCGCCCACGCCAGTCAAGGCCAACGAGCCGACCAACGTGCTTGACACCATGGTTGTGACCGGCAGCCGCCTGAAAACAACCACCTTCAATTCACCCTCGTCCATTCAAGTCATCACCGCCGAGGACATGAGGCTTCTGGGGCAGACGAGTATTGCCAGCGTTCTCCAGAATTCAACTGCAGCGGCCAATGCCAAGCAAATTGACGGTAACTATGGGGCCTACACGGTGGAAGGCGGTGGCGGGATCAATACAGTGTCCCTGCGTGGAGCCGGTGCGCTTCGCACGCTTGTGCTGGTCAACGGACACCGCGTCGGTCCGGCCGGTGTCCAGGGCCGGGTCGGTCCGGTCGACTTGAACACGATTCCAAGCTCGCTCATCGAGCGGGCGGAAATTCTCAAGGATGGCGCTTCATCCTTGTATGGGTCAGACGCCTTGGCGGGCGTGATTAACCTGATCACCAAGAAGAATTACCAAGGCGGCACAGTCAGCATCACTGAAAGCTTGCCGGTGCACGGAGGGGGGCGCAGCGACAATATAAGCCTCAGCCAGAGCATCGTCCGTGATCGATGGTATGGCTCGTTAGGTCTCGATTACTCGAATCAAGAGGCGCTGAATTTGGGAGACCGCGACTGGTCCAGGTGTCAGAATCCCTATGTTTATTATGACGACGGCACACGCGCCGACTTAATCGACCCGAAGACCGGAACTTACAGATGCAACACTTTGGGCACCGGCTATATGTCGGTGGGCAGCGCCGTATATGTTCCGGATGCAAGCGCAACGGTGGGCGGCGGAATAACAGGCAAGGACCTCGACGGGCTCCATCGCGTCCGCTACAGCTTCCCAACCAGCGACTCCGATTATGTTAACAAGCAGAGGCAAACAAGGGCTGAGGTCCCTGCTTATAGCCCCAGATTTGCGAATACAAACATGATTTCGCCGTCGAGAAAGTTAAGCCTTTCTGTATCGGGTGGATACAAACTGAAAGACGAGCTGGAGATATACACCGACTTGTTGTTGAATCAACGAAAATCCGGTAACACCCAATGGGTTGACCTGTTCCCCACCGTTGACAAGACGAATCCCAACAATATTTCGGTTGCCGGCAATACACTGGGCCTCACACCAGCGAACGCCTACTCCGTGGTGGCAATTCCGCAAATCACAAGGCAGCAGGTCGACTACACGCGGGGGATGATCGGGATCAAGGGCAGTCTGCCAGATGTCGGCTCGCTGAAGAACTGGGATTGGGACCTTGCGGCACAGTTTTCTCATTCGAGTGGCACCTACGGCACAAGCTTTGTTTACAGCGACCGGGTGGCGGCGACCACCGCTGCCGGCACGGTTTGCGATACCAGCAAGTTGATCTCGGCGACCAGTTGCCCGACTGGTGGAGTGCAATGGTTCCGCCCGAGCACGGTGACGGACGGGGTGTTCAGCAACGAGGAAGCGGCATTTTTGTTCGGCTATGAAGATGGGCGCACAACGTATGATCAAAAATACATTGAGGCCAATTTCCATGGAGACCTTTTCCCGCTGCCCGCTGGGATGCTCCAAGGCGCTTTCGGCCTTCAATTGCGAAAAGAATCTCTGAACGACCAACCCGGCGCGCAAGCCAAGGCCAAAAACTATTGGAACACCTCCACGGTGGGTGCCACAAAGGGCGACGATACGATCACGGAGCTATACGGCGAACTGAGTGTTCCGCTTGTCAGGAACGCATTCTTGGCCAAGTCCCTCGAAGTGGATCTGTCGTCGAGGTTATCGCGCTATGAGACCTACGGATCCAGCACCACATACAAATTAGGGCAGAACTGGGCGTTGAGCGATGCGTTTCGTATCCGCGGAACGCAGGGTACGTCATTCCGGGCTCCTGGCCTTTACGAGCACTTTTTGGCCGGCACAGAAAGCTATTGGCAGCAAAGCATCGATCCGTGCTATCAGCTACTGCAGGGATCGCTTTCAGCGCCATCGGCGAATCTCGTCGCAAATTGCGCAAAAGTGGCGCTTCCCAGTGACTATACGGGCGGATCATCGGCAGCGGTTGTTAGCGGCGGCAACGGTTCGACACTCAAGGCTGAAACGGCCCTTAACAGAACGATTGGTGCGATTTGGACGCCGTCCTTCATGCCACTGATGGTCTCTGTCGACTATTACGATATGAGGATTCGCAATCAAATTGCTGCCTATGGGCCGGCGAATATTCTCAGTCGATGCCTGAACTCGGAGAATATGTCTTCGCCGTTTTGTAGTCTGTTCAATCGTGCGACATCCACGACGGGTAGTTACGTTGCAGGCAACATAACTTATGTCGACGACAGCTACCAGAACGTCGCTGAGCAGCGGCAACGCGGCGTTGATTTGTCGTTTTCGGTCGATCAGAAGATGTTTGGCGGGACGTTCACTTTCAGTAGCGACAATACTTGGGTTCGCAAATGGACCTACCAGCTGGTGAGTAATGTAGCCCCCTCCAACCTGCTGGGAAGAATTGGTTACCCAAAGTACAACGGGAAACTTAACTTCCGTTATCAGAGGGGGGATTACACCGTGAACTGGGGGGTCGATATGGTGGGCCCCGCGTCAAATTATAGTGATCTGGGTGGGGACACGACGGCGAATTACTCCAGTACCGGCGTCACAGTTCACAATATCGTCAGCGTGCCGTTCTACAGCAATCATTCCTTGACCTTTAGCAAGAAAATGGACAAGCTGACGACCACCATTTCGGTGCGCAATTTGTTCGATCGAGATCCGCCAATTATTTCCGCAGGCACTGATGGCCGGGTCGGCAATGCGGCGCTTACCAGTCAATATGATCAGATGGGCCGCACTATTGTCGTCGGCCTCCAAAAGAGTTGGTAAGCCGGGTTGAGTGGAGCTGAATAATAGGGCATTATCGCATTCGCCCATTGATCGCGTTTGCGCAATATTGAATGCATGAACGATATCTACCAGTCAGTGCCCTAATAAACTGGCGACCAATTTATGGCATATTGAATTGAGAGCCAGTTGACTTTGGAAGAAAACCTTTTGGCGATACGCCAATAAATTAGGAAGCCGTTGAAATGATTAAACGCCACTTTGGTGCGCTCACCCTGTGCGCTGCGGCTGCAGGGCTTGCGGTCAACGCCGTGATGCCTGTTACGTCGGCGTTGGCCGCCACGCCCATTACGTCTCCTGCCGAGGCATTGATCAACGCGATCAATATCCCCTACACGACCTTCACCTTGAAGAATGGCCTGCAAGTCGTCGTGCAAACAGACCGTCGCGCGCCTGTCGTAGCTGTGGCGGTTTGGTACAAGGTGGGCTCGGGGCTCGAGCCGAAGGGTAAGACGGGCTTCGCCCATCTGTTCGAGCATTTGATGTTCAGCGGCTCAGAAAATGCGCCGGGCGACTTCATGCAATCCCTGCTGGGATCTGGGGTGACGGAGTTGAATGGCACTACCTCGTTCGATAGAACCAACTATTTCGCGACAGTGCCGACGCCGAATCTGGACGCGGTTTTGTTCCTCGAGAGCGACCGCATGGGGCACCTCTTGGGGGCCATGACGCAGGCCAAGCTCGACAATCAGCGCGGAGTTGTGCAGAACGAAAAGCGCCAGGGCGACGACCGGCCTTATGGTCTTGTGCAATACGCCAAACTCGAAGGACTGCTGCCTGAGGGACATCCTTATCACCACTCCACCATCGGCTCCATGGCCGATCTGGACAAGGCCAGCCTGGACGATGTAAAGGCTTGGTTCAAAGACAATTACGGTCCCAACAACGCTGTGCTGACCTTGGCGGGGGATATCGATATCGCCACTGCAAAGGCGAAGGTGGAGAAATGGTTTGGCGCCATCCCGAGGGGGAAGGATGTGGTCCAAGCCAAAGTTGAGGTGCCATCGCTGCCGACCCGTAAGGACATGGTGATCAAGGATCGGGTGGCGCAAGCGCGTATTTACCGCTATTGGGCCGTCCCGGGCGGTGCAGAGCCCGATCGCATCCCGCTCGATGTGGGTGCCTATGCGCTGGGAGGACTGGCCAATTCGCGCTTGAACAACGCCCTGGTGCGCGATGAAAAGCTGGCGGTTAACGTTGTCTCATATGTGGACGCCTACAAGCATATGAGCTTTTTCGAGATACAGGTCGATGTCAAGCCTGGCGTGGATGTGGATCTCGTGTCCAAAAGGCTGGACGAGATGGTGGCCAGCTACATCAAAACTGGTCCGAACCAGGAAGAAATTGATCGGGCGGCGATGAGCAATGCCGTTGATTACATGCGTGCGCTGGAAACCGTAGGCGAGCGCGCCGTCGTGATGACCGATGGGCTGCTCGGGCGAGGTAAGTTGGATGCCTTCAAGGACGAGTTGCGGGCATTTGCGAATGTTTCCCCCGCGACGGCCACCGCCGCTTTGCAAAAATGGCTGTCTCGACCTGTGTTGGCGTTGACGGTTCTCCCGGGCGAACGAGAGGCCTACGAAGAGTCCAAGGTCGTCGGCCCGACTGCCGGCACTGGCGCGGCTTTGCCGGCTACGGCGCCCGGAGTTTCGCCGACCATGGCCTCCGCCGCATCTCCATCCACCGCAGCCGCCATCTCACAGGCCGGAGCGCCCAAGGCAGAGGGGGGCGCTGGCGTTGGGCAGGCTGTTGCTGGCAGCCAGAAGATACCCGCCTTCCGCGAGGTTGCCGACGTTGATTTCCCGGCGGTGGAAAGCGCCACTCTCTCGAACGGCATCAAGGTTCACTTTGCGCGTCGCGACGTGGTGCCCTTCGTCAATGTGTCCTTGTCGTTTGATGCCGGCATCGCTTCGGACAGTGCGGGCCGCCTCGGTGTGCAATCCCTGATGCTGGCCGCCATGGAGCAAGGGACAAAGTCAAAGAACGACATCGAGCTGGCTTCAGCAAAGGAAAAGTTGGGCGCGTCGCTCCAATTCCGCAGCACGATGGATAGAACCCAGATTGACTTGACCGCCCTGACGGTGAACTTGAGCCCGTCGTTGGACTTGCTGGCGGATATCGTTATGAACCCTGCCTTTGCAGACCAGGCGGTGGCGCGTGTGCGCGATTTGCGCCTGTCTGCGATCAAGCAGGAACTGTCGCGGCCCCACGCGATCGCTTCCCGCACGCTGGCCGCCACGCTGTTTGGCTCGCAGCATCCATACGGGCGCCCCTCTTCAGGCAACGGCTCAGCGGCTGTGGTTGGTGCATTGAAACCGGCAGATCTGGCTGCATTCCACCAGGCCTGGATCCGTCCGGACAAGCTGGAAATCTTCGTGGTGGGCAAGACGACGCTAGCCGAAGTCAAGGGCGAGCTTGAGGCCCGCTTTGGGCGCTGGAGGACAGCGGCTGTTTCGGCGGGTGAAAAGAACTTCGCGGCTGCCATTCCGGAAAACAAGCCGCGAGTCCTGTTCGTGGATGTTCCGAAATCGTCCCAGTCCGTCATTTACGGTGGCAAGGTGTTGCCGGTGAAGGGTTCGGCAAACTTGCTTGCATTCACTCAGGCCAACAAAGTCCTCGGGGGCGACTATCTGTCGCGCATCAACAAGGATTTGCGGCAGGAGAAGGGCTGGACCTATGGTGCGCGTTCCAACATCTATCGCTATAAAAATCAGGTTCAGTTTGCGGTTGTCGCCCCGGTGCAGGCGGATCGGACTGGCGATGCCATTGCTGAGCTGCGCACTTTGGTGAGGGATTTCCTGCGTGACAAGGGCGTGACCGAGCAAGAACTCCACGAGACTATCGGCAACAGCATCCGCGAAAAGCCAAGCAGCTTCCTGCGGTCGCTGCAAATCATGTCGCAAATGCGCAATGATGTTCTCTATCAGCGTCCATTCCACTACATCACCACGGAAGCGTCAAACCTCCGGTCGTTGAAAGTGGAAGACCTAAATGACGCCGCACGCAATCTGATCGTGAACAATGAGTTCACCTGGGTGGTTGTCGGGGACAAGGCTAAAGTCCTTCCGCAACTTCAAAATCTCGGTCTGCCCGTGGAAGTGATTCAGTCTCCAGAATGACTGCCTAGCTTGAGACCGTGAGCGCATGGTTTGCGGTAGATAGACCGCAAACCTGCGCATTCATGCGCGGTCGTCAATCCTAGGTGCGGTGCTTCGCTGACAAGGGTGGGGGCTCCGAAATCTCCGGTACATATGCGCAAACTCTCCGCGAGCCGCCGCGTGTTTGGAATCGGGCTGGAGGGGCGGGTGGCCGCGAAGCGTCGGCCTGCGTGGACGCGACTCGCGTGCCCAGGCCGCCAAGCTGATCCTGCCGAGCTAGGAAGTTGTCGCCAAACCTCTCGGTTGGAAATTCCATTTTATGACTGGCCGATTGGGTGCATATTTTTTGCGCATGTAGCTGGTCATGCCACCCCTATAGGGAACAGGAATCTACACCCGCGTCGCTACAGTGACGTGTGCTGTTTTTGTCCATGGAACTAAAGAAGTGCCTACAGAAATTTATCTAGACGCCAACGCGACGACGCCAGTCAGCTGCAAGGCACTCGATGCCGCGATCGAGGTCATGTCGGATCGCTTCGGCAACCCCAGCAGCGTTCACGGCACTGGCCTGAAGGCACGCGTAATCATCGATGTGGTCAGGGCGAGTGCCCGTCGCGTATTGAATATCCGCGATGGCCAGTTGCTGTTCGTGAGTGGCGCCACGGAAGGTATCCAGACGGCAGTTCTCTCGGCGCTGTCTTCATTGCGTGAGCGTCGACACAAGGGCGGAGATGGCTACTCTCTCTTGCTGTACGGCGCGACGGAGCACAAGGCGGTTCCCGAGGCTATCAAGCACTGGAACGCGCTGCTGCAACTGAATTTCGAAGTGCTTGCCATCCCCGTCGGAACAGACGGCCGTCACGATTTGGGCTGGCTGCGCGCTCATGCACCCCGAGCCGGGCTTGTCTGCACCATGGCGGCCAACAACGAGACTGGCGTCATCAGCGATCTGGATGGCATACGGGACGTGCTGGAACACAGCCCCGCCTTATGGATGGTTGACAGCGTCCAGGCGCTAGGGAAGCTTGATCTGCAACTGGCCCGGCGGCGGATCGACTATGCACCGTTCTCGGGACACAAGCTTTACGCCCCCAAGGGGATTGGCATGTTGTACGTGCGTGAAGGCGCTCCGATAACGCCGATTATGGCTGGTGGCGGCCAGGAAGGGGCGATGCGCTCAGGCACGGAAAACATGCCGGGCATTGCAGCCCTGGGCGCGGTGCTGGACGAACTGGAAAGCGGGGAGATGTTCAAGCCGCTTGCGAAGCTGGAGGAGCTTCGGGGCCGACTGGTGGCGGCGCTCCGCGAAGCTTTTCAGGGGATTGTGTTCAATGCCGATCCCCACCTGAGCCTGCCGACGACGATCAACTTCTCGGTTCCTGGCGTTAGTTCCAAGGTCTTGCTGGACCTGTTCGACGCGGCGTCGATCCGCGTCAGCGGTGGCTCTGCATGTGGCGCGTCGGCGGCTCAGCCGAGCTACGTGCTGCAGGCGATGGGGCTGGAGCACTGGCGCTGTGGTTCAGCGGTGCGCATGTCGTTTGGTCCGACAACGTCCGAGTCTCTGATCGGTGAGGCCTGCCAGCGAATCCTCCAGTGTGGCCAGGCTCTGCGCGACAGCGGCATCACCGTGGACGGTCAGCGGCATTCATTGCCGCCTGACGGCATCATCCGCCATGTCGTGGACGGCGCCGTCTGCTACGTGGTCGCCGACTCAGCCTCAAAGCGTTGCTTGGTCATCGACCCGCTGCCGGAACTGACGGATCGACTGGCGCAGTGGGTGCGCTGCCGCGGATTTATGCTGGTCGCCGTGCTGGATACGCATTCCCATGGGGACCATGCCTCCTCTGCGCAAGACCTGTGGCGAGCGCTTCCGGCCGAGCTGGCGGAGCCGGTCGCCAGGTCGCCGTTGGGCTGGCCCCTGCATTGCGAAGCCATCCAGTTGGGAGCGCGCCGCATCACCAAGTTGGCGATACCGGGGCACACGAAGGATTCCTGCGCCTACCTGCTGGTGGAAGGGGATCGGCTGCTGGCCGCCTTCGTCGGCGACACCGTAATGCCGGGGGCGCTTGGCCGCAGCGACTTCAGCGTCAGCGCGCCGTTGGTGTTTGCCTCTTCATTGAGGCTGCTTGACCGGGTCGCGGGGCGAGAGACTCTGTTGTTTCCCGGGCATGACTATGACGATCGGATCGCCAGCACGCTGAGCGTCGAGGCCGCTCGCCTTCCGCTGCTGGACGCCGTTCTGAACGGTCACATGGATGCTCAGGCCTTTGCTACCGCCAAGGCTGCATTGGAGCGGGACATCGGCCCGACGCAGTACCAGACCTTGGCTTGTGGCGCACGCACAGATGTTTGCGAGGCTGTCGCCGTCGAGATTCGCCCGGAGGCACTGCTGCAGCAACTGCAGGACGGGCTGAAGGTGGTGTTGATTGATGTTCGCGAGCGGTACGAGTACTGCTTGAGTCCATCGCTGTCTCTTGGCGCTGGCTGTGACCGGCAGCCCGTGCCTCTGTCCTCGCTGCCTGGCGTGCTTTCTGACTGGTTGGCGGCCGGCCCCGGTGTCAGCCGAATTTTGGTGTGTCGAAGCGGTGCGCGCAGTGCGAAAGCAGCGCAGGCGCTGCGCCGCCTCGGTCTAGGGCGTACTTGGAGCGTGGCTGGCGGTCTGGCGCTCTGGCCCGAGCTGGCCATTTTGGCCGATGCTGAATTTACAGCTTGACCTGCCCTCCCTACCACTCAACCTTTTTTGCATCTACACGCATGAAGCTCATCAAACCTGCGCCCGTCATTGCCGCCTGGGCTGCGGCGATCGTTCTGCTGGCCTGCCCCGCCGCCCACGCCGTGGCTGGGGCAGGTGTCGCTTGGCAAGCACCGGCGGGTGACGGCGACATCGACCGATTCTTCGCGCAGGCAAAGGCGGAAAAGAAGCCGGTGCTGCTGTATTGGGGCGCCAAGTGGTGCCCGCCGTGCAACCAGCTCAAAGCCACGCTTTTCAACCGGGCGGACTTCATCGAGCAAAGCAAGGCCTACATTGCCGTGGGCATCGATGGGGATGCACCGGGCGCACAGAGGCTCGGCACCCGATTCAAGGTCAGTGGGTATCCGACGCTGATTCTGTTCAATCCAGGCGGTGGCGAGATCACCCGTTTGCCAGGGGAGATGGATGCGGTTCAGGTGATGAGCGTCCTGCAGCTTGGCATTTCGGGTGGTCGCACGGTCGGTGCCATTATTGCGGACGCACTGGCGGGCAAAAAGTTGTCGGCCAACGAGTGGCGCCTCTTGAGCTTTCATGAATGGCAGTCCAACGAGCAACTGGTGCCGAGCACCGAGCGGGCGGCGGTGCTCGCTCGGCTTGCGAAAGCCAGCGAAGGCGGTGATGCGCAAACCACAACCCGCCTCTGGTTGAAGTCCATCAGTGCCATGGCACCGGGAAGTACAGCGGCTCCAGACCAACTGCCTCGGCTGCAGGCTATCTTGAAAGACCCGGTGCAAACGCTCGCGCAGATGGGCGTGCTGGTGGAGCGCGTGCCCACGTTTGTCCAGGCGTTTGCACCGCAGAAGGGTGAGCGTCGCGCGTCTCTCATTGCCGATTTCGAGGTCGCGCTGACCAGGCTCAACAAGGATGAGACCTTGTCACGGGCTGATCGGCTGAATGCTCTGCTGAGTCGGGTCGAGCTTGCGCGCATCGACGCTGCGCGGGATGAAATGCGGCCCGCGATCCCCGCCCCGCTGCTTGCCGAAGTGCGTGAGCAGGTCGGCAGGATCGATCGCGAAGTCACGAACGCCTATGAGCGTCAATCGATTATCTCTGGCGCGGCCCAGGTGCTGGCGCGTGCAGGTCTGTGGACCGAGAGTGATGATTTGCTCAAAGCGGGTCTCGCTCGCAGCCACTCTGCCTACTACCTGATGAGCCATTTGGCCGGTAACGCCATGAAGCAGGGCAAGAAGGCGGAAGCGTTGCGGTGGTATGGAGAGGCGTTCAGCAAGAGTGAAGGAACTGCCACCCGATTGCAATGGGGCTCGGCCTACCTTCGCGCACTTATGAGTGTCAGTCCGGATGACGCCGCGCGCATAGAGAGCACGGCATCCCAGTTGCTCAGCGACGCAGCGAAGGACCCGGGCGGGTTTTACGGCCGCAGCGGAGCCTCACTCAAGCGCGTCGCCGGTGATCTTGCAAAATGGAACCAGGGGCCAAAGCAAGCGGCCGTCGTGGACCGTCTCAAGAGGCAGCTCGACAGCGTGTGCGTGAAGCTAAGCGGCGACGAAAGGGCCAAAGCCGCTTGCGAGGACCTGATGACACAGCAGGCTATCGACAAGATCTGATAACCCCCCGCGTGGTCGCTGTTCACTGCCGCAGCGCGGCCCGGCGCTAGATTGATGGGCATGGTTCAGAACGCCCTGGATTCACGTCGGCCCCGGTCCGGCGCTTTACCTATCTGAGATCGTTTGAGTATGCGAATTTCTAGTCTTGTAACGCTCGCCTCCGTAACCGCCGCGTTGATCTTCCTCGCCCCGGTCTGCGTCCAAGCGCAGGTCAAGGCCTCGCTGGTGGCGGCCGCGGAGTCGGTGCAGCCGAGCCGTGCCATCACGGTGGCCCTTCGGCTTGAGCATGAGCCACATTGGCACAGTTACTGGCTCAACCCTGGAACCGGCTATCCCACCACGCTTCAGTGGAACTTGCCTGACGGCTGGAAGGCCACAGGTTTCAATTGGCCGACGCCCAGCTTGATCAAGGACAAGAAGGGGGACATCACCGGTTACGGTTACGACGGTGTGATCTACCTGCCGCTCACCGTCAGCGCACCGGCGATGGCTAAGGTTGGCGAGCAGGTTACCCTGCGTGCCAAGGCGAACTGGCTGATGTGCAACGATGTGTGCGTGCCCGGGTCGGACGAAGTGTCCGTCACGCTTCCGGTGGTCGCCACCGAGCCGATCGTGAACGCTGCAGTGCAATCGGAGCTCGCCAAGCTGGAGATGCCTCGCAAACCCGAGGGTTGGAGCTTAGTCGCGTCGCGCGGCAAAGGCACTGTCGAGCTGACGATCGCAGGTCAGCAGGTTGCGGGCATCACGTCCCCTCACTTCATCAGTGCTGACGGCTACATTAAGTACGATAAGGCGCAAGAGACCTCAAATGGCGACACGCTGCGTATGCTGTTGCCCATCGATGACGAAGCCCCATTGTCCGCAGCGAAGCTGGTCGGAGTCTTGACATACACCGATGAAAAGGGGCGATACCGAGGAGTGTCGGTCGGCGTGCCGTTTGGTCCGCCGGGTGTTACCGTGCCGTCCGGCGCCGTACAGGCGGATGCCGCGCTTGCGAGCGAGCCGGATGATCGGCCTTCCGCAACCTTCGCGCAAACGTCCGCCTCAGAAGGCGCGAGCGCCGCGCAAGCGAAATCGTCCGAAGCGCCTGCGGCTGCGG
The DNA here is from genome assembly GCF_026625885.1 of Roseateles sp. SL47. NCBI lineage: Bacteria > Pseudomonadati > Pseudomonadota > Betaproteobacteria > Burkholderiales > Sphaerotilaceae > Roseateles > Roseateles sp. SL47. The sequence continues at coordinate 3,166,117 of NZ_CP113068.1, forward strand.
GCGCGCTGATCTTTGTGCTGGCGTTCGCCGGTGGCTTGATCCTGAACCTAATGCCGTGTGTGTTCCCTGTGCTTGGTATCAAGATCCTGGGGTTCGTCAATGAGGCGGGCAACGATCGGCGTAAAGTGACGATGCACGGCGTGATGTTCACACTCGGTGTGCTGTTGTCCTTTTGGGTGCTGGCGAGTGCGCTCGCACTGTTGCGCGCAAGCGGGCAGCAGCTTGGCTGGGGTTTCCAATTGCAGTCGGCTCCGTTTGTGTTCGGCCTCACCGTTGTGATGCTTATCTTCGGAATGAGCCTAAGCGGCGTGTTCGAGTTCGGGCTTAGCGCCACTGGTGTCGGTTCAGGCCTGCAGCAGCGCAGCGGAGTTCATGGCTCGTTTTTCGCCGGGATCCTGGCGACGGTTGTCGCGACCCCTTGTAGCGCGCCGTTCCTCGCGCCCGCGCTTGGTGCAGCACTCACGCTACCGATTGTCCAGTCATTTGGCGTCTTCACCGTGATCGGCTTGGGGCTCTCGGCGCCCTACTTGCTGCTTGCCCTGTTCCCTAAAACTGTGCAGAGGCTTCCGCGCCCTGGTGCATGGATGAACACCTTCAAGCAGGCGATGGCCTTCCCCTTGTATGCAACGGTCGCGTACCTAGTGTGGGTACTAGCGGGTCAGACAACCGAGAGCGGGTTGCTTACCGTGCTGCTCGGTTTGACCGTTGTGGCGCTGGCAGTCTGGCTCTACGGGCACTACCAGCATCCTGGCACCTCACCGGGCCGAGCTCGCGCGTTCACCGCAATGTCTGTTGCCTTGCTTGCGCTGGGGTGGGGGATGGGCTGGCCTCGCCCGCAGTCTCCGAACGAACTTGTGTGGGAAAATTGGAGCCCTGAACGTGTCGCCCAGCTTCGCATGGAGGGGCGTCCGGTCTACCTCGACTTCACGGCACGCTGGTGCGCTACTTGCCAGGCCAACAAAAAGCTGGTCTTCTCATCCAGCGAAATGAAGGACTACGTTCGGGACCACAAGGTAGCCCTGCTCAGGGCTGACTGGACAAATGCAGACCCGCGCATCACTGCGGAGCTCGCCAAGTGGAAGCGTGGTGCCGTGCCCTTCAATCTCGTATATGGATCAAAGCACGCTGAGCCCGTGATCTTGCCGGAAGTGCTCACGCCTGAAATTGTTCTTCGCGCATTCAAGAATTGACGTGTTCAATGGGATGGACGCCCCCACCCGTAGACGGCATCGAAGTGCCACAGTGGATGTGTCAGCAACCACTTGATCGGAAGGAGCGTCCGCCATCGAGATTATGATGATCGGCCTCGATCTGGCCAAGAACGTGTTTCAGGGTATGCGTCCGCCCAAGTCAGCTTGAAGTGCTGCAGCCCAGCTTGGATGCTTGTCTCCACGACAAACATTCGAGGACTGAGGTTGCCCCTGGAAATCAGTCGATAGCCACCGCGCCATCTTCGAGGTGGCGGGTGAGGGCCATCCAGTGTCCGAGCGTGTTGTCGATCGCTTTGGCCGTGGCGCCGCCATCGGCAACGAGGCGTCGCTCCAGACTCAGCCATTGATGTAGCTCCTCCCACAGCGGCTTGGCCAGTCGTTGCTGACGAGCTTGAGCAGATCATTGGGGAAGAGGCCGAAGTGTTGATTGACGAGTTCTTGGCTGGCGACACTAAGAAGTTCGTGTACGTCTAGGCTTGAACCGTCCCATTTCGGCCCGGAACGCCGCTATCGGGGTCAGTTTCCATGGAAATGACCAGTCGACCCTGAAAAACTCCGCCAACCCGCATGAATGCTGGGGTTTTGGGGTGAATGCCGATGGTGTGATTTGCAGGATTGAGGTCGAATCGATATCAATTCCTTGCAAACTGCACTGAGGTATTCATGGGTCCCAAGCCTGCCGACGAACGCGCCGATCAGGACTTGTTCCGCACTGAGTTGCTGAACCTGATCAACCAGCGTCACGAACTGGTTCGTTTGGCGGCGCTGATTGACTGGCAGGCGTTTGAAGCCGAGTGGAGTCCCCAATTTGTCTCCACCACTGGCCGCCCTGCGTTGCCCACACGGCTGATGGCCGCCCTGCTGTACCTCAAGCACATGTACGCGCTGAGCGACGAGGACGTGTGTGAGGGCTGGCGTGAGAACCCGTACTGGCAGCATTTCAGCGGTGAGCGTTATTTCCAGCACGAGTTGCCTTGCGATCCCTCCAGCCTGGTGCGCTGGCGCCAGCGCATCGGCGAGGCCGGCTGCGAATGGCTACTGGCCCACTCCATTGAAGCTGCACGCAAGGGCGGCGTGATCAAGCGCCAGAGCCTGGACCACGTGGTGCTGGACACCACGGTGCAACCCAAGGCGATTGCGCACCCGACCGATAGCCGACTGCTCAACCGCGCGCGTGAGCAACTCGTCGAGGCTGCGCAAGACGCCAGGATCGAGTTGCGCCAGAGCTACGCCCGGGTCGGCAAAGCAGCCGAGCACCAGGCCGGGCGTTACGCCCATGCCAAGCAATACCGGCGCATGCAGCGCGAGATCAGGAAGCTGAGAACTTGGCTGGGCCGTGTCATCCGCGACGTGCAACGCAAGGCTGGTGAGATCGGGCCCGAACTGAAGGCCAAACTCGACATTGCGACTCGACTGCACGCCCAAAAGCGTGGCGACAAGAACAAGCTGTATGCGCTGCACGCGCCCGAGGCGGAATGCATCGCCAAGGGCAAGGCCAGAACGCCCTACGAGTTCGGCGTGAAAGTGTCCATCGCAGTGACGGCCCAAGAAGGGCTCGTCGTGGGAATGCGATCGATGCCGGGCAATCCGTATGACGGACACACGGTGGGCAGCCAGTTGGAGCAGGTGGGCATCCTCACGGGGCAAGCACCCAAGATCGTGTTGGCGGATCGGGGCTACCGCGGCGTGGAGCCGCCCGAGGGCACGCGGCTGCTGATCAGCCACACGCGCAGACTGCCCAAGCGTTTGAAGAAGTTGCTCAAGCGCAGACAAGTCGTGGAGCCCATGATCGGGCACATGAAGTCCGACGGGCTGCTGGCCAAGAACTGGCTCAAGGGCGCGAGTGGCGATGCGCTGCACGCGATCCTGTGTGGCGCTGGGCACAACCTGAGGATGATCCTGGCGCACCTGCGGGTGCTTTATTGCGCCCTGTTGGGGCTGATCGCGACGGCGGCCACGCTGGCCCTGCGTAAGGCCGCCCCAATATCAGCACCCAAAGCCTTCATCGCACGGCGCGCCGTGCTGGCTCAGGGCTGAAAACGAGTTGTTCAGGGCCGACTGACCAGGGTCAAACACGGCCTGAGCGCAAGCAACATGCACCTTACCGGCCGCCATCATTGCTCCTAGCCCGGATATTTCATGAGCATCAGGTCGGCAGCCTCGTGCCGAGGCGCGTTTTCATAGGTATCTCACCCCCTATGGAAACCGAGGACTGCCGATGCCAAAGTGTACCGATGCGACCGTTGAATTCGGACGGGTTGGAAGGCGTGTAGTCCAGGCCGCCTTCGATGGTGGTGACATCGTCAGTGACGGCGGCGTGCTGTTGCTCAAGCGGGTCGATGAGCGCCTTGGTCTGACCCGCGCGGCTGCCCTGGCGCTGGGCGACGGGCGTCGCCTCGCCAGTGTCCAGCACGACCTGCGCAGCCTGCTGGCGCAGCGCATCTACGGTCTGTGTCTGGGCTGGTCGGACGTGTGCGACCACAACGTGTTGCGCAGCGATCTGTTGATGCAAACGGCCGTGGGTCGTGCCGAGCCGCTGGCCAGCGCGCCCACGCTCAGCCGCCTGGAGACGGCGGCCACGGCCGAACATGCGGCGGTGCTGCACGACGTGCTGATGCAGCAGTTCATCGCCAGCCACGCCAAGGCGCCCAAGGAGCTGGTGCTCGATGTCGATGCCACCCATGTGCCGCTGCACGGCCAGCAAGAGCGCGGCCACTTCCACGCCTACTACGACAACTACTGCTACTTGCCGCTGTACGTCTTCGCCGGGCAGGACCTGCTGGCCTGCGTGCTGCGCCCCAGCGACCGGGACCCGGCCAGCGTTGTCAGTGCGCTGATCAAGCGCTTGCTGGTGCCGCTGCGCCGCGCGTGGCCGAAGACCAAGATCATCGTGCGGGCGGACTCGGGGTTTTGCCGCCCGCGCGTGCTGCAGCGCCTGGAGCGCTGGCGCGTGAGCTACATCATCGGGCTGCAGAAGAACTCGCGTCTGAACGATCAGGTAGCACTGGCAGAACTGGCGCTGGCCGAGCAGTTCTCTGCCAGGCGCAGCAAGCAACGGATGTTCGGCGAGTTCCAGTACGCGGCCCACACCTGGGACAAGGAGCGTCGCGTCATCGCGCGGCTGGAGCATGGCGAGCAAGGTGTCAACCCACGCTTCATCGTCACCGACCTGCCGGGATCGCCCAAGGCTCTGTACGAGCGCCGGTACTGCGCCCGTGGCGAAGCCGAGAACCGCATCAAGGAAGCGCAACTCGATCTGTTTGGCCGGCGTGCGAGTTGCCACCGCTTCCGGGCCAACCAGCTGCGGCTGCTGCTGGCGGCGCTGGCGTACACCTTGATGATCAACCTGCGCCGACTGGCGCTGCAAGGCACCGAGCTGGCCCAGGCCTGCACCGCCACCATCCGCACCAGGCTGCTGAAGATTGGCGCGGCCGTGCTGCGCAACACCCGCCGCGTGCGGGTCCTGCTGGCATCGGCTCACCCGATGAAGCATGTCTTCCTGGCCGCTGCTGGCGCCCTCAGCCCCTAGCAACTCATCCAGTGCCTGGCCCGCGCGTTGACACCAAACCGGCCCGCAACCCAAGCCGGGGAAGGGGTAATCGCGCCTGGGTGTGTGTCATCAACCAAGCTCAACGCAGCAAACGGCCACGACGCGCCTCAAATCGTCGTTCGGACAAGCAAATCAGCGCCGCGAACCCATCCAGTACGCTACTCGTGAAAGATCCGGGCTAGTGCAGTGCGCCTCACTGTTCTGTACTTATTCGGCCGAATTCAAAAGGGCTGCCTTGGCCCGCGTGACCTTGGCGAGGATGTCGGAAGCGCGAGCCGTCCAGATGAACGGTTTGGGATCGATGTTGTGATGAGCAACATAGAGATCGATGGCCAGCTCGAGTTCGGCCACGCTGGTGAAGCTGTCACGTCGAATGCGCTTGTCGGTGATATCGCGGAAGAAGCGCTCGACCATGTTCAACCAGGAGGCGCTGGTGGGCGTGAAGTGCATGACAAACCGCGGATGTCGAGCCAGCCATCTCTGGACATCGGGATGGCTGTGAGTGGCGTAGTTATCCAGGATCAGATGCAGACCCAAGTCCTTGGGCGTGCAGCGATCGATGTGCCGCAGGAATTTGAGCCACTCGCTGTGACGGTGTCGCGGCTGGCACATCGAGATCACGCGGCCGTCCAAGGTGTTGAGCGCAGCGAACAGCGTCGTGGTGCCGTGGCGCTTGTAGTCGTGGGTGACAGTGCCGGCGCGCCCGCGCTTCATGGGCGTATGCGTCCGCCGAAGTCACCTTGAAGTCCGGTGACCGGAGTTGGATGCTTGTGTCCACGACCAAATTCGTGGACATATGGGCACTTCAGACTTGAGCACAGAGGAACCGAGGACACCGACTGGGCGTAGCTGGCGCCGGCATTCGGAAGAGTTCAAGACGCGAGTCATCGAGCTGGCGCGCCAGCCCGGCGTCTCGACGGCGGCGGTGGCTCTGGCCAACGGCCTCAACGCCAACATGCTGCGCCGCTGGGTTCGAGAGGCCGATGAGTGCGCCCCGAGCAGTGGACACAACGACACTGTGGCGGTGGTGCCGGCGTTTGTGCAGCTACCCATGCCGCAGGAGACGCCGCCCACCTTGCCACTAGCGTCGACGCAAGCGCCGAGCACCGTTGCGGTGGAGATCCGCCGTGGCGACACCACTGTTCAGGCCGAGCTGCAGATGGACGCGCGCAGCGCTGCCTGGCTGCGCGAGGTCCTGGGTTGATCCGCGTCGATGCCGTCTGGTTGGCGGTGCAGCCCTTGGACATGCGGCTGGGCACCGAGGCCGCACTGGCCCGCGTGGTCGGCATCTTCGGTGCCGCGCATCCTCACCACGCCTACCTGTTTGCCAACCGTCGCGCCAACCGCATGAAGGTCCTCGTGCACGACGGTATCGGCGTGTGGCTCGCGGCCAGGCGGCTCAACGCCGGCAGGTTCGTGTGGCCACTGGACGGTGCGAGCACGCTGAGCCTGACGCGCGTGCAGCTCGACGCGCTGGTGCTGGGCCTGCCCTGGCAACGCCTGGGCGAGGCCGGCATCATCCGCACGATATGAGCGTAGCTGCCCGAGGTCGGGCAATTGCGGGATATGCCGATGCGCTGAGTCGCTGCCTTCGGCACCATGACTCTCCATGATCAGCGCGCAGCAACTGGAAGCCTTGGACCCGCAGACGCGGCAGGCCGTGCAGTCGCTGCTCGCCCAGGTCCAGCAGCGTGACCACGAGCTCGCCTTCAAGCAGGCGCTCATCGACAAGCTCACGCACGAGATGGCGATCCTCAAGCGGATGAAGTTCGCCGCCACGAGCGAGCGCTTCGCCAGCACCCTCTCGCCCGAGCAGAGAAGCCTGCTGGAGGAGACGCTGGACACCGACATCCATGAGCTCGACGTCGAGCTGCAGCGTCATCGTAAGAAGGCCGACAAGAAGGACGAGGACGAGAAGAAGGCGCCCAAGCGCGCCCAGCTTCCCGCCCACCTGCCGCGCCGCGACGTGCCGCACGAGCCGGCGGATACGGCCTGTGGTTGCGGCCAGGCCATGCAGCGCATCGGCGAGGACGTGGCCGAGAAGCTGGACTACCAGCCCGGCGTGTTCACCGTTGAGCGCCACGTGCGTGGCAAGTGGGTCTGCAAGTGCTGCGAGCGCATCGTGCAGGCACCGGTGCCGGCCCACGTGATCGACAAGGGCATCCCGACCACCGGCCTGCTGGCCCACGTGCTGGTGGCCAAGTTCATGGACCACTTGCCCCTGTACCGGCAGGAAGCTGTGTTCGCGCGGGCCGGCCACGTGATCGCCCGCTCGACGCTGGCGGAGTGGGTGGGCGCCTGTGGCGCGCAGCTGCAGCCGCTGGTGCAGGCCCTGGCCGACGAACTGCGGCGCCACCTGGTGCTGCATGCGGACGAGACGCCGGTGGCCATGCTCAAGCCGGGCAACGGCAAGACTCACAAGGCCTACATCTGGTCGTACTGCACGCCGAGCACTAACCCCGTCAAGGCGGTGGTGTTCGAGTTCAGCGAGACCCGCAGCGGCGAGAACGTGCGCGACTTTCTGCAGCTTGAGACGCCCAACGCCTGGAAGGGCACGCTGGTCACCGATGGGTTCAGCGGCTACTCGGCCTGCGTCGACAAGGGCGTGACGTCGGCACAGTGCATGGCGCACAGCCGGCGCAAGTTCCATGAGCTGTGGGCCAACCATGGCAGCAAGGTCGGCGAGCAAGCGCTGCGCTTCTACCAAGCCCTGTTCCGCATCGAGCGCCAGGCCGAGAGCCTCACCAGCGAGGAGCGGCAGAGGATCCGGCAGCGCAAGTCACGACGGATCCTCGCCGTGTTCCACCGATGGTTGCTCGCACAGCGGCAGCTGGTGCCGCCCGGCTCCGCGACCATCAAGGCCATCGACTACAGCCTGAAGCGCTGGAAGGAACTCACGCACTTCGTGGGCGACGGCGACGTGCCGATCTCCAACAATTGGGTCGAGAACCAGATCCGCCCGATCGCGATCGGCAGATCGAATTGGCTCTTCGCCGGCAGCCTGCGAGCGGGCAAGCGCGCGGCGGCCATCATGAGCCTGCTGCACTCGGCCCGCATCAACGGGCACGACCCGTACGCCTATTTCAAGGACGTGCTGGATCGCTTGCCGACGCACCCGGCAAGCCGGATCGACGAGCTGCTGCCGCACCGCTGGTCACCGAGCTGAAGCCTCTTCGCCGCTGGACGCTGATTCCCACCCACGGTTTCAGGGGCGGGGCATGCGCGCCATATTCCGAACCGCAGCCGTCAAGGTGTGTTCGGCGGACGCATACGCCCATGAAGCGCGGGCGCGCCGGCACTCTCACCCACGACTACAAGCGCCACGGCACCACGACGCTGTTCGCTGCGCTCAACACCTTGGATGGCCGCGTGATCTCGATGTGCCAGCCGCGACACCGTCACAGCGAGTGGCTCAAATTCCTGCGGCACATCGATCGCCGCACGCCCAAGGACTTGGGTCTGCATCTGATCGTGGATAACTACGCCACTCACAGCCATCCCGATGTCCAGAGATGGCTGGCTCGACATCCGCGGTTTGTCATGCACTTCACGCCCACCAGCGCCTCCTGGTTGAACATGGTCGAGCGCTTCTTCCGCGACATCACCGACAAGCGCATTCGACGTGACAGCTTCACCAGCGTGGCCGAACTCGAGCTGGCCATCGATCTCTATGTTGCTCATCACAACATCGATCCCAAACCGTTCATCTGGACGGCTCGCGCTTCCGACATCCTCGCCAAGGTCACGCGGGCCAAGGCAGCCCTTTTGAATTCGGCCGAATAAGTACAGAACAGTGAGGCGCACTGCACTAGGCAGGACCGCAGTTGGGAGGTCCACTGGCCCCGTCAGGAGAGGTTCATGTTCCCCAGCTCGTTCTACATTTGTAAGCGGTCAATTACCTGCATCTTGAGACGAGGCGACTGAACTGACAGTCTTCGTCCCCACTTAACCGTGAGCGTCTGGTCCGACCATCTTGACGCGCCGGACGTCATTGGTCAGAGGTCGTAGACCTCGTCGATGATTTGACCGCTTTCGAAGTATTTCCCCACGGCACGATCAAGCCGTCGCAGTAACGCCGTCAGCGTCTCACCTTCGCGACGGACGAGCATGGCGACGACGTCCTCGTCAGTCGCTATAGCGACGAAGGGGTGTGAGCGTCTGGAGACGCCACCTTGACCTGGCCCGAAGGCGGGGCTATCTCGCCGCAGCGGTCGATCCGACGAAGGCGATGCACTCCACGAGGTTGAGCGTGGCAAGCACCAGGTACTTCTCAGCCTCGGTACGCACAGCCCAGAGGTCGTGGTCGCCGAGATAGCCGTAGACGAACGCAAGCAGGAAGCGCTCGGAATGCTCGTCACAGAACTGCTGCACGATCTGGGCAACCAACGCGGGCGGCAGCCCCTCGTTGAAGCGCATACGGGCCGTCAGGCGCTGCAGGCATCCTTCCTGGATCGCCTCCGTGACGGCGGGCCACTTATGGTCGCTGCGCTTCATCGCCTGGAACGTGACCAGCAGTACGTGTATCGCCACATCCAACTGCTCCATGGCCACGCCCATGCGTGGCAACACCAGGATCGAGGCCAGCAAGGTGGGCTGCTCCTTGAAGATCTCGTCGGTCAGCGCCACCTTCTGCGCCAAGCTCATCCGCTGGACACCGACGTGGGCCTGCGCGATCACAGGGGCCGTGATCCTTCCCATCGTCACGCGGGCCGCCAGCGGTGCGGCAGCAGTTCTTCCAGGAGGTGGTTCGGGTGCGTGTGGATGCGCGCCAGCACGTCGCGCAGGTAGGCCCACGGATCCAGACCGTTGAGCTTGGCCGACTGCACCAGGCTCATCACCACGGCCGCGCGCTGGCCCGCCAACGCGCTGCCGGCGAACAGCCAGTTCTTCGCCCCGAGTTTCCAGGGCTTGATCTGCCGCTCGATGAGGTTGTTGTGTGTGCCTTGCTAAGGCACGGTTGATCCGTCGGTGACGGGAGAGGTCCTTGGCCGAACCCGAAGTCCGACCCGGCGAACTCGCGCTCCAGCCGGAAGCACAGGGAGCGGTTCAGGAGGTAACGAATGGACTGAAGCACTGCCTGAAAACGCCTCGTTTGGAGGCAAGCAGGTCATGCGGGCCGCAACGTGAGTGAACACTGAGCAGGCCTCGAAAATTCGTCGTGGATGCCGACTCGCCATAACAACGAGGAAGGCCGACGGCGGTGCCCAAGCGAGCGTGAAATGCAGGCACCGCGTCCACCGGGGTAGTGGTGGCAGCACGCATGACAACCGATCGACCGTGCAACAAGGGAAGTCCGTGGTGGTGCTCGGCTGGCTGCTGGGCAACGACGATCTCGTGAGGGATGGAAGTCGGCCGTTGCGGATGGCGGATGGGGGTGTAGTAGTGATGAAGCTGGGTAACGCTGGTGGAGCGAAGGCCCCCTGTTCCGATGCGAAGGTGCAAAGCGGGAAGAGCCCGGGGATTGGCGCAAGCCTAGCAACCCCGCTCGATTCGGTTCGAACCCTGCAGAGCACGTTACAGGCGAAAGCCAAGAGCGAAGCAGCTGCAAAGTTCTACAGCCTGTGGGACAAGGTGTGCCGGGAAGATGTCTTGCACGAGGCGTACCGGAGGTGCCGCGCCAATCGCGGTGCGCCGGGCGTGGATGGCGAGAGCTTCTCGATCATCGAAGACCGAGGGCTGAAAGACTGGCTGCAAAGACTGAGGCAGGAGCTGCGCACCAAGCAGTACCGGTGCGCGCCCCTGCTGCGTGTATGGATCCCCAAGGCAAATGGTGGGCAACGCCCCCTGGGCATTCCAACCATCCGCGACCGGGTCGCGCAAATGGCGGTGCTGTTGGTTCTTGGACCGATCTTCAACGAAGATTTGTTCCCCTGGCAGTACGGCTTCCGCGAAGGCCTGGATGCCAAGATGGCGCTTCGCCGCATTCACTTCGGCATTGCCGATCGTGGGGCGCGCGAGGTGGTAGACGCCGATCTGGCTGACTACTTCAACACAATTCCGCATGGAGACCTGCTGCGCTGCGCCGCACGTCGGGTCTCAGATGGGACGGTGCTGGCGACGATACGCCAGTGGCTTGACGCGCCGGTGGTTGAGCGCGTGGCCGGCGGCGGCGAAATCCGCACGACGGTCGCGCGCGACACAAACCGTGGCACGCCCCAAGGGGGAGTGATCTCGCCGTTGCTGGCCAACCTGTACTTCCGTCGCTTCATGCTGGCGTGGTATCACGGTGGGTACGCGCGGCGGCTGCAAGCCGAGGTGGTCAACTATGCCGACGACTTCGTCATCCTGTGTCGTGACGGCATGGGGGAGGAGGCGATGGCAACGATGCGGCGACTGATGTCCAAGCTCGGCCTGACGGTCAACGAAACGAAGACTCGACTGGTCAAGCTGCCCGACGAGCGATTCGACTTCCTGGGCTACACCGTGGGCAAGTTCTACGGGTTCCGGGGCCGACCCTACTGGGGCACGGCGCCGTCGAAGAAATCGATCAAGCGCCTGCGGGGACGCATACACGACGAGACGACCAACCGGTGGAACGCCACGACGCCGGCGGACCGGGTTGAAGAACTCAACCCCATCTTGCGCGGCTGGGCGAACTACTTCGATCAAGGGCCTGTTAAAGATATTTACAAGTCCGTTGACGACTACACCGCGAGGCGTCTGAGGATCTGGCTGCGAAGACGAAGCGGCAAGCGGGGGACGGGGTACCGCCAATACTCCGACCAGTACCTCTACCAAAAGTTGGGGCTGATATGCCTGCTGCCGATTAAGCGCGGCCGCTCGAACGCGAAGGCTTGATGCGTCGGAAGAGAGCCGGATGCGGGAAATCCGCACGTCCGGTTCGACGAGGGGGATGTGGAGACGGAGTTACGGTCGGGCTCATAGGGCACCGCCAACCGAAAGGGGCGGAAACAGCGATGCCTTGACCTACTGCCACCGCGCCACATCTCTACTCTACCGATGGCCACCGCGCCATCTTCGAGGTGGCGTGTGAGCGCCACCCAGTGCCCGAGCGTGTAGTCGATCGCCTTGGCCGTGGCGCCGCCATCGGCAACGAGGCGCCGCTCCAGACTCAGCCAATGATGTAGCTCCTCCCACAGCGGCTTGGCCAGTCGTTGCCGCTGAGCTCTTCGTTGTTCGTCATCGAGGCCCTTGAGTTCACCCTCGACTTCGTAGATGCGAGCGAAGCGCCGCAGCGCATCCAGCCCGACGGGACTGGTGCCGACCTTGGTCAGTTCTTCGAAGTTGCGGCGTGCATGCGCCGCGCAGGCAGCGCTGATGCGACCGGGGTAACGCTGCGGGTCGACCACGGTGTCGTAGGCACCGTAGCGGTCGGTGAGCAGTGTCCCGGTCCATCGTCGCAAGCCGAGCCTGTCGTCGCCGCCCAGGAATGCCACGGGGTACTGCGCCCCGCGGCCTCGGCAGAATTCGTAGACGACACCCGGCATCGCGTCGTGCCAACTTCGCGCGTAGGCCCACATGTAGGCCTTGCGGGTCTTGCCCGCTCCGGGGTCCAGCAGGGCCACCGACGTCTCGTCCGCATGCAGCACCGGGCAGTCCAGGACGAAGTGCTTGTGCAGCTCGTACAACGGTTCCAGCGCTGCGCCGACCTGGCCCGCGCCGGCCGCCAAGGTCGAGCGCGGGGTGTGCACGCGTGAACGGGCGTTGATGCTCTCCTGCCGGTAGTACGGCAGGTGGTCCACGAAGCGGCTGATGGCGGTGTGCGCGAGGAACCCGCTGGCGGCGATGCCGCCCTCGACGATCTCCGGCACGCTGGGCGCCTGCTTGAGCACCTGGCAGTGCCGGCATGCCCACTTGCCGTAGATGTGGCGATGCACGAAGAACTCCGCCGGCACGATGTCCAGCCGCTCGGTGACGTCTTCGCCGATGCGCTTCATGGCGCGTCCGCAGCCGGGCTCCTGGCAGTCGGTGCTGTCGGGTCAGCAACTTGAAAGACCGCCCCCGCTGTTTCGGCCGCCGCTGCAGCACGTCGCGCAGGTGGGCTGAAATACGCACAGAGGGGGCTTTCCGAATTTCGGTGTGCAAGGCCAGGTAAGCCTTCACTGAATTCGTGAAGTGCCCCCACCAGTTCTGCGATCAAACGCCCAGCGCCGTACAGATCGCCTCAGCGTTGTGCGCAAAAAGCTGGAGGAAGGTCGCCGCTGGGCCCGAAGGTCCGGACAGCGCATCTGAATACAGCCGGCCGCCAACACGCACACCGCCTTCGCGGGCGATACGTTCGATGAGTCGAGGGTCGCTGATGTTCTCAACGAACACCGCCCGCACCTGCTGCCGACGGATCTGCTGGATGAGGCGGGCCACGGCGGATGCAGACGGCTCGCTGTTGGTGCTCATGCCCTGTGCGCTGAGGAAGTCCACTCCGTAGGCATCACCGAAGTATCCGAAGGCGTCATGCGAGGTCACCACCCGGCGCTGTTCGCGGCTCAGGCGGTCGAGACGTTTGCGCAGCGCGGCATCCATGGACTGGAGCTGGCCAAGGTAGGCGTCAGCGCGTGCCCGTAGGGCTTGCTGGTCGTCGAGGCGCATGTCGATCAATGCAGCGGTCAGCGTCTTGACGTAGCGCTGGACCATGCCCAGATCCTGCCAGGCGTGCGGATCGGGCTCACGACCCAGGCGCCGCGGTTGAATGCCGACACTGGCCGTCAGCAACGTGCCGCGAAAGCCGCTGGCCTGCACCAGCCGGTCCAGCCATCCCTCGAAGCCCAGGCCGTTGACGACCATCAACTGCGCGTCGGCCAGACGACGGGCGTCGGCCGGGCTGGGCTGATAGACATGGGCATCGGCATCAGGCCCGACCAGGCTGCTGACCGCCACAACCGGGCCGCCAATGGCCCGGATCAAATCAGCCAGGATGGAGAAGCTCGCCACCACCCGCAGCGGCGGCGGTGCGGCCAAAGCCAGTGCCGGCAGAGCGGCGGAAAGAATCAGACCACGACGCCGCATCAGGCCTCCTGGTTGCGTTGATGACGCAGGGCTTGCCAGACGAGGCCTTCCCGGCTGCCGCAAATGAGTGAGAGTGCATAGAGTCCGCCCGCGACCAGCACGATGGCCGGTCCGCTGGGTTGCTGGGTGTGGAAAGAGATCAGCAATCCCAGCACGCCGGAGAGCATGGCGATGACGCCCGCAGCAAGCATCTGCGGGCCCACGCGGGCCACCCAGAACCGCGCTGCGGTGGCCGGCAGCATCATCAGGCCCACGGCCATCAGGGTGCCGAGCGCAGCAAAGCCGGCGACCAGGTTCGCTACCGCCAGCACCAGCAGCAGCGCATGGGCACGTGCACCCGGGCCACGCGGCCCGCCCACATGGCGCAGAAAGCCGGGGTCCACACATTCCGCCAGGATCGGCCGGTAGGCATAAGCGAGCACCAGCAGGCTGACCGAGGCCACCGTGGCGACCATCAGCAGGGCTGGGTCATCCACCGCCAGGATGCTGCCGAACAGCACATGCATCAGGTCGACGCTGCTGCCCTGGGTGGAGACCAGCATCACGCCGGAGGCCAGTGCGATGAGATACAGGGCCGAGAAGCTCGCGTCCTCGCGCTGCGCGGTGCGCCGGGTCAGCCAACCAGCGCCCAGGGCCACAGCCAGGGCCGCCAGAAAGCCGCCCAGGCTCATGGCCAACAGCGAGAAGCCTGCCATCACAAAGCCCAGCGCCGCGCCGGGCAACAGCGCATGCGCCATGGCGTCTCCCACCAGGCTCATCCGCCGCAACACCAGCAGGACGCCCACCGGAGCGCTGCCCACGGAGATTGCGGCACAGGCCACGAGGGCACGTCGCATGAAGCCGTAGTCCACAAACGGAGCGGCCAGCCATTCATAAGGCGTCATGCGGCCTCCTTGCGCAGGGGCGCGTCATCATCCCAGGCTTCTGCCACCAGGCGGGCTTGCATCAGGTGTTCCGGGGTCAACACCGCGTCGGTGGGGCCCCAGGCCATGCATCGGCGGGCCAGCAGCAGGGTGCGATGAAAGTGGACGCGGACTTGTTCGAGGTCATGCAGCACCGCAATGACGGTGCGAGACTGGGCGTGCCAGTCCGCAACCAGGGCCAGCAGGTCGGCTGTTGTGCGGGCATCGATGGCGTTGAACGGCTCGTCCAGCAGGATGACCGGCGCGTCCTGCAGCAGGACACGGGCAAACAGCGCCCGCTGCATCTGCCCCGCAGACAGCTCGCCAATGAGCCGATGCTGAAAGCCCCCCAGCCCCACCGCCTCCAAGGCCGCATCCACACCGCGCTGCAGGGCTTGGCTCACCGCACGCGTGCTGCCGATCTCTGCCCAGGCGCCCATCGCCACCAGGTCGCCCACCTCCAGCGGCACGCTGCGATCCACGTGGGCCTGCTGGGGCAGCCAGGCCATACGAGGCCGAAGTTCGGGCGGCACCAGCACCTCGCCTGTCACCGCTTTGAGCTGGCCGGCAATGGCGCTCAGCAGGCTGCTCTTGCCGGCGCCGTTCGGGCCGACGATCGCAGTGAGCGACCCCGGCTCGAAAACGCCGGACACGTCCTGCACGGCCGGATGCCCCCGGTAGGCCACGGTGAGGTGGCGAAGTTCGATCCGGCTCATGTCGCGCTCATCGCCCAGGCCACCGCCAGCCAGAGCAGGATCACCGGAACAACGGCGCTGGTGACGCGCCGCGCTGCGCTTTGGTTCATGAGGGAGGCGCCGGGGTAGCGCCGTGACGCGCCGGGCGGTTGGATATTCATCATCTTCATGCAATCACGCGGTGTGCGGTTCAGCCGGCCGCTCGTCAGAGGGCGCTCAGCCGTTGTTCCAAGCGGTCCGCGATTCATCTATCTTTTTAATGATAATGCATTTGCAATAATGATGCGGTTTAATCGCCCCCATGGAACGGCACACACGCGGGAGCGCTGGCACCCGGCGGGCCATTGCGGAGGCTCGGCGGTGGGCGCAGGCACCCCGTGCGTCGGGACATTGAGGGATCAGACCGATCGAGTAGGAATGCGAAGATGGACAGCTTGCCAACCACAGACAATGAAGAGATCGACCAGGAACGCAGGCGGCTGCTCGCCGGCCTGGCCATGGCGGGGGCAGGCTTGCCCCTGTTGGTCGAGCCCGCCGAAGCCGCGCAGTCGGTTGATGACGAATGGTTGCGTGCTGCGATTCGATGCGTGGTGGTGATCTACGCTGAGAACCGCAGTTTCAACAATCTCTTCCACGACTTTCCCGGGCTGCAACGCCCGCTGTCCGCGCTCAAGCCGGCGGACTATCTGCAACTCGACCGTGACGGCCAAACGCCGCTCAAGACCTTGCCTCCGATCTGGGGTGGCATGGTGCCGCAGAGCCAGACGCTGCAAGGCCAGCGCTACTACCTGGACGAGAAAGCCATCACCGGCCTGCCCAACCAACCCTTTGCCCTGAAGGGGGCGGACGGCAAGCCGCTGCCTCTGGGCCTGGTGACGCGAGACCTGACGCATCGCTTTTACGGTAATCAGATGCAGATCGCTGCGGGGCGATGCAATCAGTTTGTCGCCTGGGGTGATAGCGGTGCGCTGGTCATGGGGCACTACGGGCAGGCGGCGCAGTCATTGAAGCTGCGGCGCATTGCCTCGCGCTACACGCTTTGCGACAACTTCTTCATGGCGGCCTTCGGGGGATCCTTCCTCAACCACATCTTCCTGGTCGCGGCGGAGCCTCCGGTCTATCCGGACGCGGCCAACAGCCCAGCGCGACACAAGATCAGCCTTCTGGAGGGCGACGACCCGACCGGCACCCGCTTGAAACTGTCCGACAAGAGTCCGGCTTCCTGCCTGGAAGGCCCACCGGTCTACGAGCACGACAGCATGCTGACGCCGGACGGTTATGCGGTGAACAGTGCCGCACCGCCGTATCAGCCTAGTTATGCCAAACCCGCGCCGGGCGGAGACCCGCGCCTTGCCAACCCGCAGGATCCCAACGTGCTGCCGCCGCAGCGTGGGCCCACCATCGGCGACCGCCTGTCCGACAAGGGGGTGACCTGGGCCTGGTACGCGGGCGCGTGGCAGGCGGCGCTCGACGGTGCCCAAGGCAAGGGCTTCCCGCCGGTCCCGAATTTCCAGGCGCATCATCAGCCCTTCAACTTCTTTGCGAACTTCGCGCCCGGCACGGAGGCCCGAACCCAGCATCTGCGTGATGGCGGTGTGGGCAACACGCCGGAGACCAACCGCTTCCTGGCGGATGTGGATGCAGGCCGCCTGCCGGCAGTCACCTTCTACAAACCGCAGGGCAATCTCAACCTGCATGCCGGCTATGCCGACGTGGCCGCAGGCGACGAGCATCTGGCGACGGTCATTGAACATCTGGAGCGCAGCCCTCAGTGGCCCAATATGCTGGTGGTGGTGACTTTCGACGAGAACGGCGGCTGGTGGGACCATGTCAGCCCGCCGGTGGGGGACCGCTGGGGGCCTGGCACGCGCATCCCTGCGCTGCTCATCTCGCCGCACGCCCGACGGCGCCATGTGGATCACACGGTCTACGACACCAACTCCATCCTTCGTTTCATCACACGGCTGCACCGGTTGGAGCCGCTGCCCGGCGTGCAGCGACGCGACGCCGCGATGGCCGCGCGCGGCCAGCCGGTGTTGGGAGATTTGACTCACGCACTCGCTCGCCGCCGCTCGGGGGAGGCGACCTAGTCCAGACACCGCACGCTCATCGAGATCGCTCGTCTGCGCGGGACGCGTTGGTGTCCGGCCGGTCGAGCAGCCCATCGCCCCCACATCCACGCCACCATGTCCACAATTGTTTTCCGCGCTGTTTTCGGCCTGCTGCTGGTCACCACGCTCAGCCTGCAACCGGCGCGGGCGGATTTCTCCGTGCCCGGCTTCGAACTCGTTCACACCTCGCCTGTGGAGACGACGCTCGCCAATCCCGACCTGCGCGAGCCCGCTACCGTCTGGGTCGAGATGATCGACTCTGCCAAGCGCCAGATTGACTTCGGCGAGTTCTATGCCAGCGGCGGAGGGGCACTGGACCCCGTGCTCTCGGCGATGGAGGCGGCCGGTGCTCGCGGCGTCAAGATTCGTTTTCTGCTCGAGGCGAAGGGCGTGAGGATGTCCAGCCCGCAGACGCTGGAGCGCCTGCAGAAGATTCCGGGCCTGGAGTTCCGCACACTGGACTATTCGAAGGTCACGGGCAACGGGATCATCCACGCCAAGTACTTCGTGGTCGACCAGCGCGAGGCGTTTGTGGGCAGCCAGAATTTCGACTGGCGCTCGCTGGAGCACATCCACGAAACCGGCCTGCGCATCACCGATGCCACGGTGGCGGCGGGGGTGCAGGCCATCTTTGAGCAGGACTGGAAGGCCCAGGCGATGGTGGCGGCCGGCCAGCCGGTGCCGCCCTTGCCGCAGCCCTCGACGGAGTTTGATGTCCAGCGGCCGGTCCTCTTGCTGTCCAGCCCACGGGCCTACAACCCACCCGGTGTTGGCGATTCGGAAACCGTGCTTCCGCGCCTGCTGGCCCAGGCCCGACACGAGGTGCGCATCCAGTTGCTCGACTACGCACCGTTGAGTTACGCGGCGGGCAAGCGCCCGTATTACGGGGTGATCGACGAAGCGATCCGTGCCGCACTGGCGCGCGGCGTCAAGGTGAAGCTGATGGTGTCCGACTGGAACACGGAGGCGGCCCAACTGCCTTGGTTGAAGAGCCTGGCCGTTCTCCCCAACATGGCGCTGAAAGTCGTCACGCTGCCGCAGCCCAGTACCGGCTTCGTGCCATTCGCCCGTGTGATCCACACAAAGGCCATGGTGATCGACGACCAGGTCGCCTGGATCGGCAGCAGCAACTGGAGCGGTGGCTACATGGACAAGTCGAGGAACATTGAGGTGGTGCTGCGCGATGCGGCTTTGGCTGCGCGGCTGGCTGTGTTGCACGAACAGACCTGGCGCTCACCTTATGCGGCCGACTTGGACATCAACAAGGCCTATCCTCCGCCGGCCAAGGCCGCACCGGCGGCCGCGCCCAAAGGAAACGGCACCCCCTGACCCCGGTGTGAGGGGCTCCTGACCGGCCACTGTTCGATTGGCGCCTGGGGCTGGTAAAGCGGCCAAGTGCCGCACCGTTCAGCGGGAAGGCGAAGGGCGAGGTGGTGGCTGTTGGAAGGCTGTTGGAAGGCTGTTGTTGTTGCCGACGGTCTTGGTCGTGGTCCAGGGGGTGTTGTCCTCGGGCCTCTGCAGCAGATACGTTGTCGCGTGGGCGTTTTCCCAGTTGATGCGCACCCGTGAGATGTTGACGCTGCTGCGGTAGTCCAGCGTCAGCCATTCGTTGTCGGTGAAGGCGGAGCCCCAGCGGCTGGTGTCTTGCTTGTTGATGGCCTGGGCGCCGTTCAGGTCGCCGCGCTCCATCGAGCTGCCGGTGGCGGAGACGGGCGTGAGCGCCGTTGCAGTGCCGCCCTCGCCGGACAAGCGTTTGGCGCGGGCCGCGCTGTCGGCGATGTCGCTCCCGCCTGCTGTCTGCCGGATCAGCGCAGGGCCGGCAGCAGTGGCTCCAGATGACCATCGGAGGGGAGCGGCTTCAGACCCACCAATTGCATCAGCAGCGGGTAGACATCCACGTTGTCGAAGGGCGGCAGCACCACCCCGTTCCTGAAGGCGGGGCCTGCGGCAATGAAGGTCGCGCGCATGTCCGGGGCGCGGTGATCGTAACCGTGGGCACCGCCCTTGGTCTTCTGCGCCGACTTGTCGTTGGTGGCCAAGGTCCAGCCCGGTTCGGCCAGGCAAAAGTAGGTCGGCACCCGGGCGTTCTTCCCAAACTCGAAGCGCGCTGGAATCTCAGCCTTGCGCCAGCATTCCACGTGCTCACGCGGTTGCAGCAGGGCCTGTTCCAGCACGGCCGCCTGGCCCTCTACCGGTTCCAGGCCGGCGAAGGTGCCGCTGCTGATCACGCGGTAACTGCCGGCTGGCGCCATCTGGTCAATCCGGATCACGCGCGTGTTGCTGACCGAAGCCATGCCGTGATCGGACACCACGATGATGTTGGCCTCCAGCTTGCGCGCCGCCAGGCCGTCCAGCAGTCGCCCCAGGGCCTGGTCGACCTTGGCCAATGCGTCATTCACCATCGGGCTGTCCGGCCCCTGCTCATGGCCGGCATGGTCCACGTCATCAAAGTACAGCGTGAGGAAGCCCAAGCCCTGCGCCTTGCCGCCGTCGAGCCAGCCCAGCAGCGTGTCCGTGCGCGCATTGGCCGAGACCTTGCCGTCGAAGGTCGCGTAGCGGGTGGGCCGCACGCCGTGGATGGCCGCTTCGGACCCCGGCCAGAACATCGTGGCCGTGCGGACCTTGTGCTTTTCAGCGGTCACCCAGACAGGTTCTGCTCCATCCCACCAGCGGCGGTCGCCGACGGCCGTGGTGTTGCTCAGCGTGAAGCGTTCCCCAGGGATGCGCGGATCTTCCATCGTGTTGTCCACCACGCCGTGATGGTCCGGGCGAAGGCCGGTGACCAGGGTGTAGTGGTTGGGGAAGGTCTTGGACGGGAATGACGGAATCATCGCTTCCGCGCGCACGCCGTTCGCCGCCAGTCGGCTCAAATTCGGCGTGATGCTCCGGTTGAGGTAATCCGGGCGCATGCCGTCGATGGAGACCAGAATCACCGGGGGGCGTGTGGCCGCAGCCGGCCCGGTAGAAGGTGGCTGCAGGGGCGCGCAACCGGCGGCCATCAGCAGCAGGCTCAGGGCCGCCAGTCTGTTACGCCAAGGGGCGAGCCGCAGAGGGCTCAGGCCGAGATCGGAAATGTGCATGGGACGTCAATCGTCAATCGTCAATCGTCAATCGCTTGGGACGATTCTCGCTGGCTGATTTGACAGTGCCATGGCACCCATCCAAGCCCACCGGTGCTCATGGCGCAGTTGGACAGGCTTGCCCGCCCGACGAATCGGCTAGTGCAGTGCGCCTCACTGTTCTGTACTTATTCGGTCGAATTCAAAAGGGCTGCCTTGGCCCGCGTGACCTTGGCGAGGATGTTGGAAGCGCGAGCCGTCCAGATGAACGGTTTGGGATCGATGTTGTGATGAGCAACATAGAGATCGATGGCCAGCTCGAGTTCGGCCACGCTGGTGAAGCTGTCACGTCGAATGCGCTTGTCGGTGATGTCGCGGAAGAAGCGCTCGACCATGTTCAACCAGGAGGCGCTGGTGGGCGTGAAGTGCATGACAAACCGCGGATGTCGAGCCAGCCATCTCTGGACATCGGGATGGCTGTGAGTGGCGTAGTTATCCACGATCAGATGCAGACCCAAGTCCTTGGGCGTGCGGCGATCGATGTGCCGCAGGAATTTGAGCCACTCGCTGTGACGGTGTCGCGGCTGGCACATCGAGATCACGCGGCCGTCCAAGGTGTTGAGCGCAGCGAACAGCGTCGTGGTGCCGTGGCGCTTGTAGTCGTGGGTGACAGTGCCGGCGCGCCCGCGCTTCATGGGCAGCCCCGGCTGCGTGCGGTTGAGCGCCTGGATCTGGCTCTTCTCGTCGCAACTCAGAACGAGGGCTTGCTCGGGAGGATTCAGATAGAGCCCGACGACATCCAGCAGCTTGTCCTCAAAGCGCGGATCGCTTGACAGCTTGAAGGATCGACTCAGATGAGGCTTGAGCCCGTTGCTGTGCCAGACGCGGCGGATCGTCGTGGCGCCGACGCCCAAATGGCTCGCCAGGGTACGAGTGCTCCAGTGTGTCGCGTCCACCGGCCTCTCATGCAGCGTGGCGTGCACGATGCGTGATTCCACTTCCGCAGTGACTGTGGCCGGCCGTCCCGAGCGTGGTGCATCCTTGAGAAGCGCCGGGACGCCACCGTCGAGGAAGCGCTGGCGCCACAGCGCGACCTGGCGCCGGTCCAACTCGACCTTGTCGGCAATGTCCTTGTTCTGGAGGCTTTGCGCTGCCAGCAGGATGATTTGCGCCCGCTGCTGAACCCGAGCTTCGACCCTGCGGCCCTTGGCCAGCGCGCGAAGCGCGCGCTCGGTGTCTTCGTCCAGTCCAATGGTCTGTGCAACTCGCATCGCTCGGCCTCCTGAGCGATTAATCGGCCTCCTGAGCGATTAAAACACGCAAGCCATATTAGGTTCCAATACTTTACGCGCACCGCACTAGCGCGTAAGCGGCCAGACCTGCCGGGTCATGCACTACCCGAGGAGCCCGGCCTCTGGCAGCCTGATCTGGCATACCACTTGTGGCGTGGCATGCCGCTGATCAACGAGACGGTCTGGTTTCACGCACGCAGTGGCACGCTGATCCTCACGGACGTGTGTCAGTGGTGGAGGGGGGATGCGTTGCCCTGGAAGGCAGCACTTTGGGCGCGGCTGACACATGTGCGGGGCCGCATGGGTGTGCCACTGCATGTCCGTGCCATGGTGCGTGACGCCGAGGCCGCCGCCGCCAGCGCTAGGCAAATCCTGAACTGGCCGATTCGGCGCATCAGCTTGGCGCACGACGCGCTTGTCGACGTGCAGGCCCAGGAACAACTGGCGCTGGCACTGGGCCCCCTGCTTCGGCGAGGGTGATGAGTTTTGCCGTCCGCCTCCAGCTTCATTCGGCAAGCCCTTACTGCCCACGAAGAGTGATCGATCACACGTCACTGCTAAAGCGTTCTCCCGACAGTATCGCGAGACGCACTTCAATCGCTCAGGTGCGATTGCTTCATTACTCGTAATGAATTGGAAGTCGGGGCGGGTAGCTGCGAAGGGGCAGGGCCTTGACCTGCAGGTAGTACACGCTGCGCCGCGGCACGTGGAACGTTTTCCATCCCCTTGCGACCGTCTTCTACCCAGCTCTCAATCTCATGGCGTGTTCCTCTCAACGGCAACACCTGAGCAGGTTTTCACTGGGTCAATACATAACCGCGGCCGGAGCGCAGCGGAAGGAACCAAATGCATGGCATGTTGCGTCCCGTTGACGGACGGGTCAGCGAGCGGCTTCGGTAAGCTGGATGACATTGCCGTCGCCCCAGCCGTCGTGAACCGCTAGCGTTGTGGGAAATGAGTATGTCCACCCGCCAGCCTTCCACCAGCATTCGGCCAGCCACCCTTTGATAGTGTTGCCAGCCAAGAAATGCCCCGGAAATTCAACCTCATCATCCTCCAGCGAAACGAAATACCTCTCGTCGAATTCTGACAATCCAGATAGCGGTAGTTGCAATGCGAGGGAACGGCCTGGGAATAGGGATTGGTCCGTTTGATCTACCTTGTTATTCTGGCCGCAATAGTAGATCCATACAGTCGGCGCACCACCATCTTCGTCTAGAAAGACCTCAACTTGCGCGTTCTTCACTTCACCATTGACGGCACGACCTAGCAGCGAGCGGAAGGTTTCGATGGCCGCAGAAGAAACTCGGTCGAGCTCTCGCCTGTAGCGAGATACAAACTGGGACTCAGAAAGGCCAAACGGAATCATTTTGCTCGCTAACGTTGAAATTGAGCCGTGAGCGCCGGCTTGGCGACGCCAGTCGGCTTGAGCGCCTGGTTAGGCATTCTGGCTCGGAGGAGATGACTTGACTACGACGGTGCTGGCAATCATGTCGCCAAGCCGCATGCGTCTATTGCTGAGAAGGAAGACCGCATCGACTATGAAGAAGAAGTGCGTCAGGTTGCGCCAGAAGGATTGGAACCACGAGCATTTCTGCCCGGTCTCGACGCCAACGACCCGCAGATTCAGAACCTTCTTCCCGAAGCCTTGTCCAGTTGGTGCAGCACGGAACAGCATGTACAGCCACCAAGCAAGCACGACAGCGAACTGATGTGCCTCTTCGGAAATCGATCGTAACGGGAAGAACAGGACGAAAGCCAAAATGCTGCAGCCGACAGTGTCGATCAGAAAGGCCACCAGTCGCGCGGAAGGCTCGCCAAGTAGCTTGTTGAGTTGACGTTCATGTGCATGCCGCTGTGGGACGCGCTCCTGAACCTTCTCGACAGCGGCTGGAGCCACACCGCGGGATTTCAGCACTTGAGCAAGGACGACCTGAGCCTCTTCGGTGAGACCCCGCGCAGACAGTTCTAGCAGTTCCTCGGTGTCTTGACGCTCGTAGTACTCACGCAAATGATTCATTTGTTCTGACATGTCGAATGCATAACGTTGAAGCTGAGGGCCTAGATTCAACTGGCCGCGCGGAGCTGAAAATATCCATGCAGCGTAGCGCGGCAAGCTGGCGTACGTCCATTCAAGCGACATGTTAGGGAAGGCCTGCACAAAGCACAGGCATCTGTGCCGGCCACGACCTGAAGTCGAATATTGAAGACATGCGCGTCATCGAGGACTGGTTTTCCCGCATTTCGCTGCGCATTTGTCGCCTCCGCGGCGGATCTCGCGCTTTGCAGGCGCACTCATGCCTGCACCCCGCCCAATTGGCGGCGCAGCATCCACAGGTTGGACAGCGCGAACAAGGTGTGCAACTGCGTCGTGTTCTTCGCCAGCCCACGGTAGCGCACCTTCACATGGCCGAACTGGCGCTTGATCACCCGGAACGGGTTCTGCACCTTGGCCCGGATGCTGGCCTTGAGCCACTCCAGCTCATCGATCAGGCGATGGGACTCCAGGCTCTTGTCCAGTGCTCGGCGCTTTCCGGCTCGCATGGCGATGTTCCAACGGACATCCGGTTTCGCGTCGGCTCGCTTGTCCGCGCCCTGGTAGCCCGCATCACCGAAGTATTCGGTCTCTTCGCCGTGCAGCAGCGCATTGGCATCGGGCACATCATTGACGCTGCCCGTCGTGCCGCGCACCGTGTGCACCAGGCCCGAGTCGGCGTCTACGCCGATGTGGGCCTTCATGCCGAAGTACCACTGCTCTCCATTCTTGCTCTGCTTCATCTCCGGGGCGTGCTCGCCCTGGGCGTTCTTGGTCGAACTCGGCGCGGCGATCAGCGCGGCGTCCACCACCGTGCCCGCACGCAGCATCAAACCCTCGCTGCGCAGCAAATCGTTCATTGTGGGGCACGACGCGGCGGCAGTGGTCGGCAACATGTCGACAGAAATGGCTTTTGAGGGGCAGATAAGTGTTTTTTCCGAAGCTGTAGAGCGGGGCATAACGCAGGCGGTGATCCCGAGAAACATGACTTTCGGCCTGTACCGACAGCGGGTACTGCTGCTACCTTCCGGGAAGTAACAACTGCGCCAAAGCGGTCACCCTTCGAGGGTCTGCCGTTCCTTCCCCATGCTTCGCACGTCACATTCGCAAGACGCTCGACTCTTCAGCCTCAGCACGGGCGGTTCGATCTACGTGAACTGAGTCCGCGCCGAATGCAGTTGCACATTGGCTCCAAGCACTTTAACGCCCAGGTGATCGTGGCTCTGGACGTGGCAGGCGCAGAGCACTTGGTCATCATGGCCAAGGCCAGTTGGCGCATCCCGGAGCCGGGTCAGCGCCCGCGCCCCTTGCTGCCACCGGCCTTCGTCCTCAGCGACGCGTATCGGGGCGAGCCCGGGCAAAGCGCCCTGCGCTACGGCGACGACCTGGCGCGGTTCAAGCCCCGCTGCGATGTGATCCTGGACGCTCACGCGCACAGCCCCGGCGGTGAGCCAGTGACCAGCCTCATCGCAGGCATCGAGGTGGATGGCTGGCGCAAGCATGTCCGTGTTCACGGGCCCCGGCAGTGGCGCAGGAAAGGGGGAGGTTGGGGCCTGACACCCGCACAAAGCTTCTCCAGCATGCCACTGCACCACGGTCTGGCTCTGGGCGGTACCCGTGAGTACCAGCAACAGAGCCAGACCCTGACCGAAGCCCATCTGCACAACCCCGTCGGCCAAGGCTGGGCGACGCCACACACGTTGGACCAGTTCGACGGACAAGCGGCTCCGCAGCTTGAGCATCCGGACCAGCCCATCCAGCGGCCCGATGCGGCACTGCTCCCCCACGCCCTCAGTCCCATCGGCCGGCACTGGATGCCTCGGCGCCAACTTTCCGGCACCTACGACGAGGCTTGGCAGCGCGACGTGTTTCCGCTGCTGCCCCTGGACTTTGATGAGCAGTTCAACCAATGCGCGCCGCTGGATCAGCAGTTGCCGTACCTCAGGGGCGGCGAGTCGGTTCGGCTCATTCACCTGATAGCCGGCCGGCCTCACGTGAGCTTCACGTTGCCAAAGTTTCAGCTACCCGTGCGCATCCTGCGCACCGACTACACCCGAGAAACGCCTGACCCTGTCGTGGATACCTTGTTTTTTGAGCCTGACGAAGGGCGCTTCAGCGTCGTGTGGCGAACCAGCGTCCCCATTCGGCGGAGGCTCCAGGAATTCTCTGCAGTGGCTGTTGGTCCAGTGAATCAGGCATGGTGGGAGGCCAAGTCCCTCGGGCTGGATGAGGCCGGGTGTCCAAGCTGCCGGTCTGAGACGGTGCAGTCCCCGATGTCGTTGCAGGAGGCGACATGATCCTGTGGCGCCATCTGCTCCCACAGGATCAGCAAGCTGCGCCCGCGCAGTTCCCCACACCGTCCACACCACAACCGTTTGCAGCAGTGGAGGTGATCGCGGCGGGTCTCTGCTGTGCGGTCGGGCATCAACTGGCAGCGGCCAGTTGTGCATTGCGCGCCAACATGGATCACTTTCAGGCCGGCAAGTTCATGACGCCCAAAGGGGATCCACTGCTTCTGGCGCGTTTACCTGACGACAAGCTGTGGGGGCGGCCGCGAATTGTGAAGTGGCTGATCGAAGCGGCGCGGGACTGTCTTGGAATCACCGCGCATGACGCGTCTGAGGGGGCGGACGCGGTGGTGGCCGAGAAGCAAGGCCCATGGCACTCTGATGACACGACTTGCGCGTTGTTGGTTCTTGCGCCACGCCCGGATCCTCACGCCCCACAGGCCGGTCCACCAGGTTCGGCCGAAGCGCAGGCCGCCAACATGGCGTTGCAGGTGGCGCAGGCGCTCAACTTGAACCCGCATCCTGCCTCCGGTGTTCTATTCACAGGACGCGCGGGCTTGGCGCAGGCGCTCGAACTGGCGTCTTCGTGGCTGGCAGCCGGTGAGCTACGCGGCCAGCCTTTGAATCGTGTGCTGGTCCTCGCGGCCGACAGCCTGTTGGATGTCGACCTCATTGACCGGTTTCTGGCGGAGCAGCGGCTACTTTGCCCAGGCAACAGTGATGGCTTCATTCCGGGCGAAGCGGCTGCGGCCCTGTTGCTGAGGGCTGCCCGTGTCCCACCCGCCATGGGTCACGCACAGCCTACCGACACGGATCAGCGGCGGCTACGCATCGTGGGAGTGGCAGAAGGCCAGGAGCCCGCTCGCTGGGGCGGAGGAATTCCCAACCGAAGCAAAGGCTTGACCGAGGCGGTGCGCAGTGCCTGCGAGCGTTCCGGCGGTGTGCTCCCTCAGGCGCTGAGTTTTCGGGTCAGCGACCAGAATGGCGAGAGCTTCTATTCACGCGAGGCCGCAACCGCATTTGCGCGCCTGCGTGTAGGGGCATCTCCGCAGGCCTCGTTCCCTCACGTCACGCTGGCCGACAAGATCGGCGAGGTCGGCGTCGCCACGGGTGTGGCTGCACTGGCCTGGCTGAGTCATTTGTGGGAGCGACAGCAGCGTCTTCCCGGAGCCCGCCGGCTGGGCGAATGGGGCATGGGGGTCGTTCATCTGTCCCAAGACGACGGGCGGCGCGCCGCTGTGATCGTGGAACCGAGATAGCACATGGAAACACACGTCTACGCCAACGGCGCCGAGATCTGTTCCAAGGCAGCGGACGGCAAAGCCATCTGTGGGCCCGACTCCTGCTGGAGTCCACCAGCACCAGCGGCCGGGCCTGTGGTGCTGCCGTATGTCAACACTGCCAAGGCTGCCGACCTGCGGGAGGGGAGCCAGACCGTTTTCATCTGCGGCACCGCCATGGCGCTGCGCGACCAGTCGTATCTGGCTAACAGCACGGGTAATGAGCCGGCGACGCGTAGTTTTCCCATGGGCGTGGCCAGCCACGTCATTCAAGGTAAAGCTTACTTTGTGGGCTGGTCGACGAACGTCAAGGTCGAAGGGCTGAACGTGGATCGACACGGGGACCCAACCACTCACAACCACGCATGAAAATGCCCAATCCCGCCTGAGTCTCCGACCCTGTATTGCTCCATGGCCACTACTCCCAATACCGGCACCAGCTACTACCTTGACACACCGGCCGTGCGCTCGGCGTGCAAGGATGACTTTGCAAAGATCGACAAGGCTTGTGCCCCGGAGACCGAGCGATCCGACAAGAACAAGCATCCCGTGCTGCGCAAGATGCTCGGTGCCGATCGGGTCAAGAAGCTCGACGCCATGGCTGACAAGATCAAGGGCAAACACGGCTTCAAGGGCAGCACGGACAACGCCTGGATGTCGCACTGCGACGGGCTGTGGATCAAGCCGGGGACGGACGCGGAAGAACTCAAGAACTTCAACGACCAGATTCAGCACTTGTCCGACGACCTCGGCGGCGCCATTCAGAGTCAGCTCAAGCCGCTGATGGACAAGGTGGGACAGGAGATCAAGGAAAAAGCCATTGCCGAGGCCAAAGAGAAAGCCCTTAAGGCGGGTGGCAGGGCGGCGGCAAGGTGGGGTGTGGCTGCGGCAGGCGTTGCGGCTGGGGGTGTCGGTGGGGTTGTCACTGAAGCGGTAGCCACTGCTTGGAACATCTGCGACTGGGCGATGACCGGCTACGACGCGGTCAAGACTACCTCCGCAGCCTGGGGCGCGATCAGCGAAATGAAGACCCTGCTGGGCGTGGCTCAAACTGCGCAGAGCGAGCTGCAATCGCTGGCGGGCAACATGGCCAACAAGACGCCCACGGAGTTGATGGCCGATGGCATGGGGGTGCTCTCACGCCTGAACGCCTGTACCCGTGCACGACGCTGCCTGTTGGTGCCCTATGGCAAGACGGATACCAAAGACAGCCTGGGTGGCAAGGGATGCTGCCCCGGGCAGACGGGTCACCACGTGCTGCCGGATGAGATGACCAAGGACGATAACTGTCCAGGGTACACCAAGGACGGTGCGCCTACGATCTGCGCCGAAGGAGCCAACAATAGCAATGGTACGCACGGTAGCATCCATCGTCACTTGGAAGTCAATATAAATAGGCATCGCACCAGCTTGTTTGGTGGTCCTACGCTGAGCTACGGCAAGGCCCGCGATATGGGCATCAAAAGCATCCATCAGACGTTTCCTGAATCGAAATGTGATGCCGCTTGCCTTCGTGCTCAGCTGGATGCGTACTACAAGGACAAATGCAAGTCGACGTTGCCTGCAGTGGCGGGAGTGCCGAGAGCGGGTGATCGCGCTGATTCGAGAGCACGATAGGAAGAAGATGATTACAACCACTGAGTACAAACAGCACCTGACGGGCTACAGCATCGTCGACTGTGCGGTCAGAGCCAGAGATTTGTATTACTTCGTTGCGCGGAATGATGAGCAAGCAGCAGCCGCTAGCGCCATCTCGCAGGCTCGGGTGATAAAGCGCATCGTTTCTTGCTTCTTGGATGAACCGCTCGGAAAGGCACTCAGCGATGCTGAGTTGACAGGGTTTACAACCATCTGCGCGGGAGCCACGCAGAAGCCCCTGTCACAGTTCGTCGGTGCGGACAGTAGTGGCAAGGTGTATGCAATCGGCAGTGGCGTCAGCGAGATGCAGGCCGACATTCCCAGAGCCCTGGAGGGCCCATTGCGCGGCGGTGTTCGCCGCCTGCGCACCATTGATGGCTGGCTTTTTGTGGCCGGAGACTTTCATTCCGTCGCCAAGCGTTTAGGCAAGGATCAATGGCAAAACCTCTGCTTGAACCTGCCGCAGCCCACCCAGGCCGACTCGGACGATGTGGACCGCTCCGACAACATGTCCTTCTGCGACATCGACGGATTCTCTGGCGATGAGCTGTACGCCATTGCAGGCCAGGGGCGCGTGTGGAGGCTCAAGGACGGTGCCTGGGCACGAATGCCATTCCCGTCCAACATGTACCTGGAGTCCGTGTGCTGCGCGGGCGATGGCTTCGTCTATATCGGTGCACAGTCGGGCGCGCTCTACAAGGGCCGCGATGAACAGTGGGAACTCATCCACCCAGGGGCGATGACATTGCCGTTCCAGGACATCGTCTGGCACGCGGGCCGTCTGTGGTGTACCTCCAGCTATGGACTGTGGACACTGGAGGGGGGGCGTCTGGTGGAAGCCGATGTCCCTCCCAAGGTGAAGGTGTGCGCAGGTCACCTCTCCGTGGCGGATGGTGTGATGCTCATGGCTGGCACACACGGTGCCGCTTTGCACGATGGTCAGCAATGGCAAGTGATCTTCAATCGCCTGGAAATGGAACAGGCCATCAAGGGGTGAGTCGTGCAAGCTGTCGCACCTGAGCGCTTGGGGCCTATTCAACCGCTGGTGTTTCGTCACGCGGAAGACGCCGCCTTCTATTGGCAGCAGTTGGACACGGGAATGACCAGCTATTCGCTGCGCGCATTCCGCGTCCAGCAATTCGGCGAACTGCTGAAAGCCCACCTGGACGGGTTGCGAGAAGCGAAGGCTGTGGGCGCAAGCAAGACTCTGGAGGCATTGGTCCGCTGGCGCAAGCCTGGCGAAGCTTTCGCAGCCATGTACGCCTCTCTCCTCCTGCCCAGCGGCAGCGAGGTTCAGGCGGAAGCGAGAACTGCAGCCATCGAGCGCGTGCTACAAGTGGTGCGGAAATTCCCCGAACTGTTGCTGCGGGGCGTCATCTCTGCCCTGGCGTGGGCGCCATGGCCTCCGGTGGAATCTTGGCTGCTCAATGCATTGGTGGGCAGCGACGCTGTGGACCGCGTAGCGGCCCTGCGTGCTTACGCTTTGATTGGCGAGCCAGTGCCGCAATGGCTTGTGCACGCGCGGCATGCCAACCCCCACGTTCGTGCTGCAGCCTGCCGTGCCGCCAGCCTTGAACACCTGGAGGCACTCGAGTTACTCGCGGCAGACCCCGACCTCGCTGTCCGCGCTGAAGCGGCTCTGGCGTGGGCGCGCCTCGTGCCTAGCGCGGATCGTGGCATTCCTGCTACCACCCAAGCTGCAAGCCGGCTTTGGCAGTGCGTGAACACGCAGCTCAAACATCTCGACACCACGACTGGTTGGGATCGAGTCCAGGCACAGCGTCGCCTCGACCGATGGCTACGCCACCTGGCCTGGCTCGCCCCGCTGGGTCATCCAGGTATTCCTCAGTTGGTAGCGCTTTTACCCACTCGGCTCGCGCTCAATCTTCTCCTGCATCATGGCGACGCCGCCTTGATGCCGAGCGTATTGACCGCCATGGGCTCGGCCGAGGAGGCCCGTCTGGCGGGCTGGGTCTGGCAGTGCATGACCGGCGTGGACTTGGCCGGCAGCGGCTTGACCTTGCCCAGTCCTGCAGTGGACCTGAACGCCGCGCTCAGCCCGGCTCAGCAAGACGCGGACCACGGTCTGCCGCTTCCCAATCTTGACGCCATTGCGGCACATCCGGCGACCCACCGTCGGCTCCAGCCCGGCGAGCGGATGCTGCAAGGTCAGGCGCTGCATCCGCATCGTCTGCGGGAACTGCTTGACCCAGCGTCGAACAAACCCCAGGCACTGCGCGCATTGGCGGCACAAGCCCTGGCCCAGTTGTATCCTGACTACGCCTTGAACCTGCGGGCGAGCCCCGAAGCGCAGTCCGTCATGCTGGCTCGCATGGGCGTGAGTGTTTAATCTTACTGTGTGACAAGAATAGCGACGTCCGGCCGCAGCACGTGCATGGGCCCAATCGAAGGTTCAACTCATAGCTCAGCAGGTGCCGCAAGGACGTGATTGACGTCGACACGTGGCGCTGAGCGCGCTGGGCTACTGCCCCTCGGGACGTAATCTTTGGGAAGGTCAGGCAACGCGCGGATTGCGAAGTTTTTTTTGCCGCCGATTGGCTTCTCGGCAGTCAGTCGTTCGGCCATCAGAAACCCATATGCCGCGATGCACAGGGCGGCGTGATGGTGAAAGCCGCGCCAGCCGCGACCTTCGTAGTGATCAAGACCGAAGTCCTGCTTCAGGTCTTGATAGTCGCGTTCAATGCGCCAGCGCTGGTGGGCGGCGCTGACAAGCTCGTTGAGCGACGTCGTTGCTGGCAGCGTAGACAGGAAATACTTGGTCGGCTCGGCTTGCCCATGCGGCCACTCGATCAGCAACCACTGTTGCGCACGAAGCCGTGCTTTGCCGGAGTTCCCGCCAGCGTGACGCACGCGCACCGCCGCGAAGCGATCGCTGAGCGTGTGATTCGTGCCCTCGCGCCAGCTGATCGTTTGAAAGGCCGAGGCGGGCAGAGACATCGCCAACGATTTGACGCTCAGGGGCTGCAACTCTGGCGTGCGTCGAGGCATCACAGGCGGGCGGCCGTTACCGCTGTAGGGTGCGGGCGGCAACGGCTCAACGCCGGGTGGCCACACCACGACTGCGGAGGTCACGCCGACTACGTACTCAAGCCCCATCTCGGTCAACGCTCGGCGGAATTCGGTGTCCACGCCATATCCGGCATCGGCCAGAACGCAGTGCTTCGGCGCGCCCTCAGCAAGCAAGCGCCGCAACTGTTGCAGCGCGATCTCGGTCTTGGTTGCGAAACGCATGGCCTCAGGAACCCCTGCCTTGCGCCGGCGCTCATCGTCGGCAATCCAGTCCTTGGGCAAATAGAGCTGCCATGCCACCGGCAGGCTGCCCTGACTGCACGACAGCGAGACGCTGACCGCCACTTGGCAGTTGTCTTGCTTGCCCAGGACCCCGCAATACTGGCGAGCGACGCCTACCGAATGGCGCCCCTTCTTCGGAAATCCTGTGTCGTCGATGATCCACCAGCCACCTTCGCTGAAGTCCATCTTGGGCACGACCCACTGGCAGACGCGACGAAGCATTTGCTCGTCGGACCACTCAGCCTTCGCCACGAAGTGATGCAGCGACTGATGTCGCGCACTGGCATGAACCGGGTCCACACGAGCGGCCATGGGCTCAACGCTCTTGCGCGTCAGCGGCAACATCAGCCCCGTGCAATAGCCACGAAGCCCCTCGTGGCGGTCGGTGTGTCCCAGGCCGGAAGCCAAATGCTCCAGGTATTCCTCAAAGCGGTCTGCGGTGTTCATCGATCCTCAACCAAAGAACCAAGAAGTCCTCATAATGCCTTGATTTTATTGACACAGTAAGATTAACACTGCTGCGGAGCATCTGCGATCAGCCCCGGTGCCGTCCGGATGCACCTTCACGCTGGCGCTGCCCAGAATGAAAGCTACTGCCACGACGGAGGAACTTCGCACCACCACGTGCATTCACGCGGCGCCTGCATACGCAGACTGTTGCGTGGGCCCGCCTTCATGGCTCGCTCCACATCCGCAGCAGGTTGTGATACTGCGCCGTCAGGGCGAGCGTCTCCCGGCATTCGCCGTGGCGCTGACGCAATGAATCGATGGCGAGGTCCATCTCATAGAGCATTGCGCGCTGTCCGTTGTCTCGTATCAGGCTCTGGGTCCAGAAGAAGGAGCACACCCTCTCGCCGCAGGTGACGGGCGCCACGCGGTGAAGGCTGGTGGAGGCATAGAGGATCAGATCGCCTGCAGGCAACTTCACCTCGTGCGCACCATAGGTGTCCTCCACGATCAACTCGCCGCCCTCATACTCGTCCGGGTCACTGAGAAAGAGCGTGCTGGAGACATCGGTCCGCAGCCATACCGGGGAATTCGGTACACCGCGCAATGAGCCGTCCACATGCAGTCCATACCCCTCCTGGTCGTCGCCCGCATAGCGGTTGAACAGCGGCGGCATGTAGCGGGCCGGCAGCGCTGCCCGGAAGAAGGTGGCGTGGGCCTGCAATGCCTGCAGGACCCGCCGACCTTGCTCAAGTGCCACCGGACTCTGTTCCGGCAATTGCCGATTGCGCTTGACCTGCGCGCCCTGACTGCCGACCGTCGCCCGGCCGTCAATCCACTCGGCTTGATCAAGGGCCAGCCGCATGTCGGCCACCTGCGCGCTCGTCAGCACGCCGGGAATGTGCAGCATCATGAGGGTGCTCCTGAGATGAAAACGCCCCCGCCGCGTCTGGCGCGGCAGGAGGACGTCAAAGGGATGACGCGACGATCAACGACGATCAGAAGTGGTAGTTCAGATTCACACGGGCCGAGCGTTCCAGCCCTGGTGTGTACCGATAGCCCAGGTAATTGATGGCGGTGATGTAGCGCTTGTCAAACAGGTTGAAGACGTTGAGCTGCGCATCCCAATTCTTGTTGATCTCGTAAGTGGCCACGGCGTCGAACACCCAGTAGGAGGGGATGTGGTCGGGTGTAGTCGCCAGCTTGGTCTGGCGCTTGACGATGCCGGTATAACGAGCACCTCCGCCCAGCGTGAGGCCTTGCGGCAGCCGATACGTGGTCCACAGGGAGAGCGCATTGTCCGGGGCATAGGGCAAGGTGGACGTGCCGTCCTGCGCCGTGGCGGCGCCGGTGACGATCTTCGTCTTCTGATGGGTGTAGGCCGCCACCACGTTCCAGTCCTTGGTGATCTGGCCGGTGGCAGACAGCTCAATGCCCTGCACCCGCTTCTTGCCGATCTGCGAATAGGTGCCGTCGTCTTCGGCGTAGACCTCGTTTTCCACATCGGTGCGGAACAGGGCGCCGGTGATCAGCAGGCGCTTGTCAAAGAACTCCCACTTGGTGCCGAGCTCGTAGGTCTTGGACTTCTGCGGATCCATGTCCGGGTTGCTGGCGCTGCTGGCCGTGGAGGACAAGGAGTAGGCGCCGAAACTGCTGGTGCTGCCGGGGGGCTGTTGGGACAGCGCATAGTTGGCGTAGACGTTGCCTGTAGGCGCGACCTTGTAGAGTGCCCCCACCTTGTAGGTGACCAGATTCCCGTCGGCCTCCAGTTCGGTATTGCCAGTGGTGGCTTCCGACAGGTAGGACGTCTTGTAGTGATCCACTCGCAGAGCGCCATTGACCTGCCAGTCACGGTTGAGCTTGACGGTGTCAAACACATAAGCGGCCGCCGTATCGGTCTGCCAGAAGGCGTCCAGGCCGGACCGTGTGATGGTCAGACCGCTGGCGGTCAGGGTCGGGTTGTACAGGTTCACCGAGCTGAGGCTGCCGGTGCGGGTCAGGCCGTAGTTGGTCTGTTTCTCACGGGTCCATTCCACGCCGGTGCTCAGGCTGTGTTCGAAGGTGCCGGTATTGAATTTGGTGGTGAGGCTGGTCTGATTGGTGAGTACCTCATTCTTGAGCTGCTTGGCGGCGCCCAGCCGTGTGGTGGTCCACGTGCTGGTGTCGCTGCCGGAGAGAGAGGCAACACCAGCGGTCACCGCGAGGTAGTCGGACTCGTTTTTGCCCCAGCGGGTGAGATTGCGCAGCGTGGTGGTCGGCGACAGGTCATGCTCGACGCGTAGGGTCGCCATGGTGGCGGTGGCGTCGTCGTGTGAGTCGGTGGAGCCGTAGTAGTTGCTGGTGTCGACCTTGCTGGCGCTGCTGAAGGTGGTGTCCGAGAAGCCGGAGAGACCCACCGTGGGCAGTCCGCTGTCCGGCGTGTTGGTCTGCTTCACATGCAGGAGGTTCACATACACGCGGGT
This sequence comes from Roseateles sp. SL47, assembly GCF_026625885.1. Lineage (NCBI taxonomy): Bacteria > Pseudomonadati > Pseudomonadota > Betaproteobacteria > Burkholderiales > Sphaerotilaceae > Roseateles > Roseateles sp. SL47. The sequence continues at coordinate 3,201,363 of NZ_CP113068.1, forward strand.
GTCGGTCTTCAGCCCGAAAGCGATGGAGGGCGCCACGCCCCAGCTTTTGTTCTTGACCTGATCACGGCCCGCGACACCAGCGTCCTGGCCCATCACATTCAAACGGACGGCTGCTCCATTGTCGAAGCCGCTGAGCTTCTGGTTCCAATCGAGCGTTGAGCGCTTGTAGGAACCGCTGCCCAGCCCCAGCGCCGCGTTGAGGTGGTCATCCAAGTTGGGCTGCTTGCTCACCAGGTTGATCTGGCCGGACGGGGCGCTGCGGCCCGTGTCGGTGCCTGCGGCGCCCTTGGTGATTTCCACCTGCTCGATATTGAAGACGTCCCGCGTGATGGAGCCGAGGTCCCGCACGCCGTCCACGAAGATGCTGTTCGAAGCGTCGAAGCCGCGCATGTACAGCGCATCGCCCATGTTGGGCCCGCCATTGCCTTCCCCGGCATTGAAGGTGCCGACACCCGGCACATTGCGCATGGCTTCGGTGAGGGTGGTGGCGCCCTGCGTCTTGAGCAACTGGCTGTCGATCACCTGAATGGTCTGCGTCGTTTCCGCCAGCGGTGCGGTGTACTTGGGCGAAGCCAGCGTCTTGGCCTTGCTGGTTTCCACATTCACTCGCGGCAAGGTCGTTGGGTCTTCGGTGGTGTCGGCGGCGCTGCCAGAAGCTGCCTGTGCAACGGACATCGACAGCGTCACGGCCAGTCCTGCCAGCACGGCAGCGTTGCCTCGGTTCATGGACATCTCAGCCACGGGATGCTTGCGGCTTTTTACGTAGGTCATCGGAGGGCGTTCTTCTTCAAGTGAATGAAAGGGCCTTGGGGCCCCTGGGGCGTCAGGGGACGATGCCGATGGCTGCCTACGTATCGGGGTGGCTGGTGGCGACTCGAACTCTGGGAACGTATGCACTCGCGACTGCTGGCTGCAAAGGCTGGCGGGAATGCGCGGCGTCATTCGCGAATGGATGCGAATGAGCCGTTAATGAATTGGGAGCTCTTCGGCTCGATGTGAACTTTAAATGAAAGTAATTCTCATCGTCGTATGGAAATGGCCGATTGTTCGGCTTTCGCTCTGTATCAGCAGTATTACTGCCGCGCGGTGTCGTCGCCTCACGTACGCGACGGCGTTGGAGGCTGGCCCCCGGGCTGAACGCTCTGTTCAAAGCCGCTGTAGCGGAAGCCTCCAAAACGCGCACCGATGTCCTGCTCGCTGCCGTTGAGCGTGAGATAGAGCAGGTAGAGCTGATCTTGCGATTCGCTCCTGGCTGCGCGGTCAAGGTCATCCCGCAACAGGCGGTACGACCCGTCACTGTTGCGATGGATCCGGCCGACCAGCACGCATTCTTTGTAGTCCGCTTCGATCAGATCGACGTGGTCGTCGGCATCGGTGTCATAAAGACGCACTTCCTGGCCGGGGACGATCCCGGTGGCGACCGCGAGCGCCGCAGCCGCATATGTCGCGGCTGGCTTCTGGGCCTTGTACCCGCCTTTCCCTGTGCCGTTGGCAGCGTCGCGCAGCAACCAGGGTGTCTGGTTCACCAAATAGCCGTTGGGCGCGCGCACGGCGTAATTCCCTTGATTGGCTGGCAGGGCCCAGCCATTGATGAAGAACCGCCCCTTGGCAATGACGGTGGAGACGCCCGTTGCGGCGCGGTTCTCGGTGAAGTGTCGGTCGTAACGCGCGTCCACGACGGATGTGGAGTCCCGGCCCATGCCCCGCATGACGGTGGTGAGCGGCTGTCTTTCTCTGGGAAGCGTTGATGCATCGACGGCGGCGATGCCGAGCACGGACCACGCACCCAGCAACAGGGCGAGTGGTCGTGCGAGGCGGTGGGCAAACGGGAGGGAAGGGCGTTGGACATGCATGGTGATCGACATCAGAAAGCTGGGTGTGCCGTCAAAGCCGTCAGCCCAGTTGCACCACCGGTTTGCCCGCGAAGCGCCGATGGCGAAGATCGTCCAGGAACTGCGGCAACGCATCGAACGCACGGACTTCGCGCGCAGGGACCAGCAAGCGGCCTTGTTGCACTTGCGACAGCAGGGACTCGCCCGCCTCGGTCAAGTGCCGCCAAGCCAGATCGTCCCCATGCACATGCAGCGCGCCCAGGGCCACTTCATGCATCGACAAGGTCAACCCAAATGCCGCGCAGGGCCAAGTGGTCACGCGGTCCTGAATACAGACGAGGTGGCCGTTGGCCTTCAACGCAGCCGCCATCCGTTCGGCGTGATCCCCACTGACGGTGTCGATCACCGCATTAAAGCAGCGGCGATCCGTCCACGATTGCCTCTCCGGCAAAGGCCCGACCTTCCATTCATCGGCGCCGATGGCCTTCAACGCTTCCTGGTGTCGAGCGTTGGCCATCGCGGTCACAACAAACGCCCGGCACTTGGCCAGTTGCACCAGATAGTGACCGACCGATCCACCGGCGCCTGTGACCAGCAGCGACTGCCCGGGCCGAGTGGGGAGCTTCTCCAGCGCGATCCATGCCGTGAGCGCAGGGCAGGGCACCGCAGCCGCCGTTTCAAAGCCCAGTCCATCAGGCATGACCAGCAGCGCGCGGGCCGACACAGGCGCATATTCCGAGAAGCTGCCGTGGCCGTGCAGGCTGGTGTGATAAGCAACGCGGCGCCCCAGCCAGGACTCGGAGACTTGCGGCCCGATAGCCACCACTTCTCCGGCTCCATCGACGCCAGGAATGTGTCCAGCCTGCCACGTGGTGAGTCCGCCCCCGAGCACCTTCCAGTCCACCGGATTCAAGCCAATGGCGGCATTGCGCACGAGCACCTCACCGGCGGCCAGGAGCGGCATGGGTACGGACTGCAAGGTCAGCGCCAGCGGCTCGGCGCTGCCTTGCCAGGTCCAGGCCTGGTAGTGGCTGGGTAGTGGGGTGGACCCGGGATTGGGTGATTTGTGCTGCATCGGACGGGCCTCAGTCAAGACGATGGATACGCGCCCGCCGCGTAGGTCAGTTCGTAGCTATGGCTGTAGATTTCCAGAATGTTGCCGAACGGGTCTTCCATGTAGACCATGCGGTACGGCTTCTCGCCGGGGAAGTACTCGCGCACCGGCATGCGCTGCTTGCCACCGGCCGCGACGATCTTGGCGGCAAGCCCTTCCACATCCGGGTCCTGGACGCAAAAGTGGAAGACGCCGGTTTTCCAGTACTCGAAGTTGTTGGCTGGCTTCTGGGCATTCGGGAACTGGAAGATTTCGACACCAATGCGGTCGCCGGTGGAGAGATGAGCGATGCGGAAAGCGCCCCACCCCGCCCCAAACACGTCGGTACACATCACGCCAATGGCGCTGCTGTCTTCGTGAATGGTGGTGGGCGGCATGATGAGGTACCAGCCCATGATCTCGGTGTAGAACCGGACTGCGGCGTCGAGGTCGGTCACGGAAAGACCGATGTGGGAGAAGCTCCTCGGATAAGGCTGGGGAAGCTTGGACATGAACATCTGCGTGGCTGTTGACATGCCCAGGGCACGAGGGACCCTGGACGAAACGAGGGAATATCCATCAGCGTAGGCGCATCCAACTCATGCTTGCTCTAATGGAGCCTTATATATTCAATAAGAATCTGTGATGGTCAACCCACAATGGGCACGTTCCTTCGTCACGCTGGTGGAGACCGGTGGCTTCACGCGCGCTGCGGACCGGCTGGGCCTGACGCAAGCAGCCGTGAGCCAGCATGTGCGCCATCTGGAGGATGAGTTCGGGCCGCTGCTGATCCGTCGGCCTCGCCAGATCGAGTTGACCCCGGCCGGACAGGCGTTGCTCGAGTACTGCCACGAGGTGGCTAGTGCCGCCAAGCGGATGCAGCTGCGGCTCAGTGATGCCGGCGATGCCAGCGCCCGCTGTGGCGAGGTGAGCTTCATCACACCGGGCAGTGTGGGTTTGGCGCTGTACCCGCTACTGCTGCGCTTGCAGCTCGCACACCGTGGCCTCGTCATTCGCCACCGGTTCGCGCCGGACGTTGAAGCACGGCAGGCGGTGTTGAGTCAGCAGTACGAACTGGGCTTGGTCACACTCAGGCCAAGCGACCGTCAACTCAGCGCCACGCCGTTTCTGGAGGAGACGCTGGAACTGGTGGTGCCCGCAGGTGAAACCGTGACCGGCTGGGAGGACCTGGCGCGAATCGGTTTCATCGACCATCCGGACGGCCAGGCCATGGCCACCCGACTGCTGATGCGCCATCTGCCGGGCAATCCCGGCATTCGCAATATTCCTTGTCATGGCTTCAGCAATCAGATTGCGCTGATCCTGGAACCGGTGGCACGAGGTCTCGGATTCACGGTGATCCCAAGGCATGCGCGACAGGCTTTTGCGCGGCCCGATGCGTTGCAGGTGATTGAACTGGGGCCGCCGATGGTGGACACGCTGTGGCTGATTCACCGCGCCGAGTGGCCGCTGTCGGCCCGTTCGGTCTGGGTGCTGAATCAGATTCGGGAGGCTTGGCCGGCGACCGGCACCTTGCCCCGCTAAGTGCGAACGACCACGGGCCGCGTCATAGCCAATCATGGCCCGTCATGGCCCGTCATGGCGCATCAACCGGGTGCGGCCGAAGGCTGCCCGCTGCCTGCGCTCCCCGCATCCCCGGTGGTCACACCAGAATCTCCACCCGGACCGTCGTCTCCCGGGGGTGTGCTGTCCACCGCGATGCGCAACGAGTCCAGCGAATCAATGAAATCGCTGGACCCGCAGAGGCATTGCCTGCGTGCAAGGAGTGTTGGCAGTCCCTAGATGGTTTCTGGCTCGCGCAGGATGTCCGGCCGATTGAGCGCAAAGCGGACGATGTCATCCTTGCGCATGAAGGCGATGCCGGGCTTGCGCCGGACGTAGGTGAGGAACTCGTCCCACGCGCTCACCATCTGGGGAGAGCCGCTGATACGGTCATGGGCGCTGATCGACATCATGCGGCGCCTGAACCCCGCCTCCTCATACATCGCATCAAACTCTCGTTTGATCTGCGAAAGGAATTGATCCGGCGAATAGTACCGTCCCTCCACCAACAGAATGTCGTTGTTTCGCAAGGTGTAGGGCACCACCACGAAGTCCTTGCCATTGACCAGTTCGATGAACGGTTCGTCGCGGCTCAGGTCATCGATGTGATAGAGATAGCCCATTTCCTGCAGCAGAGACAGCGTATTCGGGCTACGGCGCATCCAGTTGCAGTTGTAGCCGGACGGCCGCTTCCCCGTCACCTCCTCGACCATGCGGGTGCCCTCCGCAATGAATCGCCGTTCGTCGTCTTTGCTCAGTGCATATTGGGAGCTCCAGCGAGGCCCGTGGGCGGCCGCCTCATGCCCTCTGGCGACGATCTCTCGAGCCAGCGCCGGATGCTTCATGGCCGCCTCTCCGATCATGTGGGAGGTCACTTTCACACCATGCTTGTCCCACAAGTCCAGCATGCGAGGAATGCCCTCGCGGTATCCATACGCAAACCACGTATTGGCGCCCGGGTCCGACATGACATGGGCGGGGAAGTCCACTTTCGGGAACGGGCTGTCCGTGCCCTTCAGGGGCTGGCCTCCGGCCTCAAACTGCATCGAAATGGAAATCACCAGCCGAATGTCGTCGGGCCAGAAGTTGCGCTTGGCATCGCGTGGGGCAGGGGAGGGGGTCATGGGGGTCTCGGTTTGAGCTTGGGCGCTGGACAGCATCGACGTGGCCACCATGCCACTGGCGACGCTACCGGCTTGCTGAAGGAAGTGGCGTCGCTGCCGGTTGGGCGCGACAGCAGGCGTGTGGGCAACGGAAGGGGGCGGGACGTTTGGAGCGTCTGGATCAATCAATTGGATGTCCTTTCAGAAGGGGTGTCCGGGTGGGCCCTGTGGACCGGACGCCAGCCATGTTCACCGGGGAGCGCTCCAAGACATACTGGCGGGCACTTAAGGCATTTTTTCCAATCCTTCAAGAACCAAACGGAGGCTGGTTCAGTCGGCGACATGAGTTCGGTCCATCGGCTCATCCCTTGGGCGGGGCATACCAATTTCGCGGCATCCAAGGGCGGGGTGGACCTGTTCATGCGCAGTCTCGTGCGGGCGGTGTCAGGCGAGGGGATTCGCGTCAACGCGATTGCGCCTGCCGCCATTGCCACGGCCATCCATCAGGCGTTCGTGGATGACCCGGAAGCGCGGGACCCACTTCTCACCATGATTCCCTACGGCCGCATCGGGGACGTGAGCGACGTCGCACAGGCGGTTGTGTGGCTCGCCAGCGATGCGGCGGACTTTGTCGTGGGCACGACGCTGTTGGTGGATGGCGGGATGTCTGGGTCCAAACAGGAATGATGGTTCCTGCGGTCAGGCGTCCGGCAGGCCCTGCAGCAGTTTGGCGTTTTCCTTGCGGATCAGCTCGCCATAGTCCTTCAGTCCCAGCACGCGTTCGGAAAACAGGCCGAAGATCGGCGGTTCGATGCGTGGCGTGGCGTGGCGTGGCGCTTGAGTGCATCAACGAAGTCATCCGCCACCATCCGCCACCAGACGAGCCGGTTGGACGCGTTCACTTCCTCAACCGCCGCAGGACAACTACCGTCAATGATTGAATGCACCCTTTGCCATTGTTCAGAAGCCCGATGATCAACAACCTGCCAAGCCTGCGCACCTTTGTACGGGTGGTGGCCACCGGAAGCCTGTCTGCGGCGGCGCGGGACATGGACCTCTCGGTGGCCATGGTCAGCAAGCGGCTGACTCAACTGGAGGAGGAACTGGGCATCCGTCTGCTGCAACGCACCACACGCAAGCAGGTGCTGACGGAGGAGGGTGCCCTGTTCCATGCCGAGGCGCTGCGCATTCTGGCCGCCATTGAACAGGCGGAGGCGGTGATCTCCGGCCGCACCCATGCGGTGGAGGGCACGATCCGGCTGAGTGCGCCCGTTGAGTTCGGTCGGCAGTGGGTGGCGCCGGCCCTGGCGGCGTTTCAGAAGAAGCACCCCAAATTGCGGGTGCAACTGGAGCTGTCAGACGTGCTGGTGGATCTGCTGGACGCCAATGTTGATCTGGCCATCCGGTTTGGAACGCTGGCGGATTCGTCGCTGATCGCCAGTCCACTCGCCCCCAACTTTCGGGTGTTGTGCGCCTCTGCGGCCTATCTGAAGCGTTGCGGCACCCCGCAGCACCCACAGGAGCTGGCCCACCATGCCTGCATCCTGATCGGCCATCACGCCCGCGCGGCCTGGGTGTTCGACGGAGATGAGCCCCTGTCGGTCGAGGTGGTGGGGACCTTCGTCACCAACGACGGCAGCGCCGCCCACGCGTTGGCACTGGAGGGCGTTGGCATTGTCCGCAAGTCCATCTGGGATGTCGGGGACGATCTCGCCGAAGGCCGGTTGAAGCAAGTGCTTCCCGCGTTTGTGATGCCTGCGACGCCGTTGAATGCGCTCTATCCGTCAGGCCGACTGCTGGCTCCGCGCGTACGGGCGCTGATTGATTTTCTCGGTGCCCGCCTGCGCAAGGCCTGGCGGTGGGATGCGATGCAGAGTGCCGCAGGTCAGGACTGAGTTCCTGCGGAGCCCCGTTCACAGGTTTCGTCCACGGCCGGTTGCGCCCGGTCCCGGACTGCTTCGGCCAACGCGCGGGCACTCAATGGCGCCGACCCCTCCGCGTGATTCGAGACGGTCACCAGCACTTCATGCCCCGCCTCGGCGGTCGCCTGCATCACCTTGGCCAGGACGGCCCGGGTGTCGGGATCGGGGTCCAGCATCTGGTCGTAGCGTCCATACAGGCGCTGAGCGTCCTCATATCCGTAAGGCCCATGCTTGCGATGCAGGTTCCAACGCGCCACCAGCGGCCCCGGCCACATGGCTCGCAACAGGGGCAGTTGCTCCTGGATAGGGGGGAGCTTGGGATGCAGCCCCAGGCAGTAGCAGGCGCCAGTGTCCTTCAACAGGGCCACCAGGTCCGGACACAGCCATTCCGGATCCCGCACTTCCACCGCCAGCACGGCCCCGGTGGGCCGGGACGCGGGTGCAGGCATCGCCTTGAGCATCCGCCACAGCCGGTCCAGCTGTTCCGACATGCGCGCCAGCATGTCCAGCGGCAGGGGGCTCAACTGGAAGACCAGGGCACCCGCCTTGTCGCCCAGCCCTTCCAACGCAGGCTCCACGAAACTGCCCAGCGCCAGCCGGGGATCGAGGAAGGCCTCATTCGTCTGCCGTCCGCGTCCGTCTTCCGTCCGCACCACCGCGTCGGTCACGGCACTGGGCGCCTTGACCAGGAAGCGGAAGCCCTCCGGCACCAGATGGGCATACCGCTCGAACTGGCTGGCCGTGAGGGACTGATAAAACCCCCGGTCGATGCTCACCGCTCGCAGCAGCGGATGCTGGGCATAGGCCGTCAACCCCTGGCGGGACAGGACCGACTCGCTGTGCTCGCCCGCCCACACGTGGCCCTGCCAGCCCGGATAACTCCAGGAGGACGTCCCGATGCGGATGTGCGGCGACAAGGCAGCGGCCAGGGCCAGGTCCGATTCCAGCGCGGATGCGGGCAACACGCCGCCACGGCGCCGGCCTTTGGCGGGGCTGGTTCCGGCCACTGCCGTCGGCGCTGGTGTGCCCTCCGGATCTTGCTCCGTGGGTGCCTGCGTCGGGCCCGCCGGCACCATCACTGGATGCCCAAACAGATCGACCTGCCCGGCAGGGGCAGGCGGTGAGGTCGGCACGGTCGGATCCGAGGTCATGGGCCGGCAGCATAGCGCCGCGGGCTACACTGCCGCGCGAACAGCACACTATGACGGACTTTCTTTCGATTCCCCCGCCAGGCGCCGCTCCTGCGGCCCCGGTTGACCCCGCCGACGAGTACGCCATGCGGCTGGCCCTGGACCAGGCGCAGAACGCCTGGCTCGTGGGCGAAGTGCCGGTGGGCGCGGTGATCATGCGCGCTGGCCAGATCATCGCGACCGGCTACAACCGGCCCATCACCACCCACGACCCGACGGCTCATGCCGAGATCGTGGCGCTGCGTCACGCCGCCCAGTTGCTGGGCAACTACCGGCTGCCGGAGTGCGAGCTGTTTGTGACGCTGGAGCCTTGCGCCATGTGCGCCATGGCCATGATGCATGCGCGCATCAAGCGGGTGGTGTTTGCTGCCCACGACCCCAAAACCGGTGTTGCCGGTTCCGTGCTGGACCTGTTCGCGCAGAAGCAGCTGAATCACCACACGGCACTGGTCGGTGGTGTGCTGGCCGACCCGGCCTCGCAACTGCTGCGGCAGTTCTTCGCGGAACGCCGGGAAGCCGCACGCCAACGCCGCGAAGCCCAACGCGCGGCCGAGCGGCCCGACCCGCTGGCCATGTTCCGCTCACCCGGCCCCGCGCCGGGTGCCGCCGGCACCGATATCCCCGTGGGCGAGGCGCAGTACCTGCCCCTGGACCCTGATTCGTCCCCAACCGAGCCCCAGCCATGAGCGACCTGATTCTCTACACCCCCTCCGGCGTTCTGGCCACCACCCCACCGCTGCGCCGTGCAGCCAAGCGCCTGGGTGCGCTGGGCTTCAAGGTCTCGATCGACGAAGCGGCCACCGCCAGACATCAGCGATTTGCGGGCGATGACGACACCCGCCTGGCGGCCTTGCACCGGGTGGCCAAGGCGGCGCCGGACGTGGCCCTCGCCACTCGGGGCGGCTATGGCCTGACCCGGCTGCTGGACCAGTTGAACTGGAAACTGATGGGCCGCAGCGTGGAGAAGGGCACCCGCTGGGTGGGGCAGAGCGATCTGACCGCGCTGCAGCTGGGCCTGCTGGCCCACACCCAGCAGGTGAGCTGGGCGGGCCCGCTGGCCTGTGATGACTTCGGCCGCACCGAAGACGAGGGCGGCGTGGACGACATCACCCGCGACTGCTTCCTGGAAGCCATGGACGGTTCGCTGGAAGCCGTGGGCTTCCGCACCGAGGCCGGTTTTGATGGCCTGGGCGTGCGCGGTACGCTGTGGGGCGGCAACCTGGCCGTGCTGTGCTCGCTGCTGGGGACCCCGCATTTCCCGCGCATCAAGGGCGGCCTGTTGTTCCTGGAGGATGTGAACGAGCATCCCTACCGGGTCGAACGCATGCTGCTGCAGTTGCAGCAGGCCGGTGTGCTGGATGCCCAGAAGGCCGTGATTCTGGGCTGCTTCAGCGGCTGGAAGAAGTCGCCGCTCGACCGGGGCTACAACTTCAAGAGCTGCGTCGAGGCATTACGTGCCCGCTGCAAGGTGCCGGTGCTCACCGGCCTGCCGTTCGGCCACGTGCCCACCAAGGTCTGCCTGCCGGTGGGCGCCAAGAGCGAGTTGCTGGTGGAGGGCCGGGACGTGTTTGTGGCCTGGGGGCATGTGGGGCATGGGCATGACCATCCCCATCATGCGCATGACGACTCGCACGGGGACCGGCATGACCACGGTCACGCCCCTCACGACGGTCATGACGACCACGACGATGACCACGACCATCACCACCACGGTCATTGAGTCACGGCCCGCACATCGCTGCGGCGGCTGATCCACAGATCGCCCCGCAGGCGCCGCTGCACAGCACGCATGCCGGCGAAGCTGTCTGAAAGCTGTAGGGAAGCTGTTGGAACGCGGTTGGAGACACATCTCCAGACGGCGAGCGACCAGGGCTCACGTATGATTTGAGAAGGGCGCCTTCGCGGGAGTTCCACCATGCTTGGTGGTGTTCCATGCGGGCGGCCCGGCAACCATTTGGCAATGCCGCGTCCAGAGGATGCGGCTTTGTGTTTTGAGGGGTGACGAATGTCGTCGGGACGGTGGAGTGAGGGATTCGGCGGGCTGTTGGGCCTGGCCCGGCGGATGTTGGCCCTGGGCACGGCCGTCCTGCTGATCGGGCTGCTGGGCGCCTGCAATAACAGCCCGTACTGGGCCGGTGCCGGCAAGGAAAACACGCTGTTCATCTCCTTTGATGAACGCTCCCCGCGCTACCTGGACCCGACCGCCTCTTACACGGCGCCGGAAGGCGTCTACGTCTACCAGATCACCGAGCCGCTCTACGGCTACCACTACCTCAAGCGCCCGTATCAGCTGATTCCACGCGCGGCCGCCGAGGTGGTGCATCCCTATTACCTGGACCACAAGGGCGAACGCCTGCCAGACAACGCGCCGGCAGACCAGATCGCCCAGAGCGTGTATGAAGTGCCCATCCGCCCTGGTGTGATGTATGCGCCCAGCCCCGCCTTTGCCAAGGACGCGCAGGGGCAGTATCTCTATCACCACCTGACCCCTGCACAACTGGGCAGCAAGCGCTCGCCGTGGGAGTTCGAGCACCAGGGCACTCGCGAGCTGGTGGCGGATGACTTCGTTTATGCACTCAAGCGCCATGCCACGCCGCGCATCGAAGCACCGATCTTCGGCCTGTTTTCCGAACGCGTGCTGGGCCTGAAGGACTATGGCGAGCTGATCCGCAAGGAAAACGCCAAGCTGCTGCAGGGCCTGCCGGAAAGCACCAAGGACAAACCCTTCCTCGACTTCCGCAAGTGGCCGCTGGCCGGAGCGGAAGCCGTCAATCCGCATCTGCTGCGGATCCGCATCAAGGGTAAATATCCGCAGTGGTCGTACTGGATGGCGACCAGCTTCCTGTCCCCGATCCCCTGGGAGGTTGATGCCTTCTATGCCCAGCCGGGCATGGCCGAGCATGGCCTCTCCTGGAATCAGTGGCCGGTGGGCACCGGGCCTTTCATGATGACGGAGTACCAGCAGGACCGTCGGCATGTGATGTCCCGCAACCCCAACTATCACCTCGACACCTACCCCTGCGAGGGCAGCGAAGCCGACCGCGCAGCAGGCCTGCTGGCGGACTGCGGCAAGCGTGTGCCCTTTGTGGACAAGGTGGTGGCGACGCTGGTGAAGGAACGGGTGCCGCGCAAGGAGCTTTTTAAGCAAGGCTATCTGGACGTCCCTGACCTGGAGCGTGGCGACTGGGGCGTGGAGTTCACCGCCGACCAGAGCGACTCCGATGAGGTGGCCGCCTTTTTCCAGCAGCGCGGCTTCAAGTTCCCGCGTGATACCGACCCCAACAGTTGGTATCTCGGGTTCAACTGGTTGGACCCGGTCGTCGGCAAGGGCCATACGCCGCAGCAGCAGGAGCGCAACCGCAAGCTCCGCCAGGCGCTGTCGATTGCCATCGACTGGGAAGAAGGCTACGGGAAGATCTTCAAGAACCGCGGGGGCGTGGCCGGCTATGGGCCTGTACCGCCCGGCGTGTTCGGCTCACGCGAGGCCAAGCCGGGTTACTTCAACCCGGTCACGCACAAGCTGGTGGATGGCAAGGTGGTGCGCCGCTCCCTGGAAGAGGCTCGCCAGCTGATGGTGGAAGCCGGTTATCCCGATGGGCGCGACGCCACCACCGGCCAGCCGCTGGTGCTGAACTACGACTTCATGCGCACGGTCACGCCCGAGGTGAAGGCGGAAAACGACTGGATGGTCAAGCAGTTCGCCAAGCTGGGCATCCAGCTGGATGTGCGGGCGACCGACTACAACCAGTTCCAGGAAAAGGTGCGTCAAGGCAAGCATCAGATCTTCTGGTGGGGTTGGTTTGCCGACTATCCGGATGCGGAGAACTTCCTCTTCCTGCTGTACGGACCCAACAGCAAGTCGCTGCATGAAGGCGAAAACTCCGCCAACTACCAGAACGACGAATACGACAAGCTCTTCAGGACCATGCAGACGCTGGAGGATGGGCCCGAGAAGCAGCAGGTGATCGACCGCATGCTCGAGATCGTGCAGAAAGACGCGCCCTGGGCCTGGGGCTACTGGCCTTACACCGGCCAGGCCTTCCAGCACTGGGTCTACAACGGCAAGCCCAGCATCGTGGTGCGGGACCCGGTGCGCTTCTACCGGCTGGATGCCGCCGAGCGGGCGCGCCAGCAGGCCGCCTGGAACAGCCCCGTGTGGTGGCCGCTGGTGGTGCTGGTGCTGGGGGCGCTGGCCATTGTCTGGGCCACTCGTCGCAGTTTCATGGCCCGGGAGACCGCCACCGCGCGCGGCACGGCCGCTGCCCCCGGAGGGGCTGACTGATGTTCAAGATCATTGCAAGGCGGCTGGGGTATGGCCTGGCCATTCTGATCGGGGTCAACCTGCTGACCTTCTTCTTGTTCTTCACCGTCAACACGCCGGACGACATGGCCCGGCTGAACATCGGTGGCAAGCGCGTCACGCAGGAACAGATCGACAAGTGGAAGGCCGAGCGCGGCTACGACAAGCCGCTGTACTGGGACGACAGCCAGCAGGGCAGCGCACGCCTGACCCACACGGTGTTCTGGGAGCGCTCGGTCTCCCTCATGCTGATGGACTTTGGCCGCTCGGACGCGCGCCAGGCGGTGGACATCGGCCACGAGATCAAGCAGCGCATGGGGGTGAGCCTGCAGTTGGCGGTGCCGCTGTTTGCGCTGCAGTTGATCATCAGCGTGGCGTTTGCGCTGTTGCTGACCTTCTTCCGCAACTCCCGCATCGACTTCTGGGGCGTGGTGCTGTGTGTGCTGATGCTGTCGATCTCCAGCCTGTTCTACATCATCGTGGGCCAGTTCTTCTTCTCCCGCATCCTGCGCCTGGTGCCGATCAACGGCTATGCGCCTGGGTTGGATGCCATCCGCTTCCTGGCTTTGCCGATTGCGCTGTCGCTGCTGTCCCGCCTGGGCGGTGAAGCGCGGCTGTACCGCGCCATGCTGCTGGAAGAGGTGGGCAAGGACTATGTCCGGACGGCCCGCGCCAAGGGCTTGTCCGAGCCGGTGGTGCTGCGCCGCCATGTGCTGCGCAATGCGCTGATCCCCATCATCACCAGCGCAGGGGCCTATCTGCCTTATGTCTTCCTGGGCAGCCTGGTGTTTGAAAGCTTCTTCGGCATTCCTGGCCTGGGCGCGTTTGTCATCGACGCCATCACCGGCCAGGACTTCGCCATCGTGCGCACCATGGTGTTTTTGGGAGCGCTGTTGTACATCGCCAGCAATGCGCTGATCGACGTGGTCTACACCTGGGTCGATCCGCGGGTGCGGCTGAGCTGAGGTCCGGAGGACGTCATGGGATTCAAGTTCGTCGTCCTGTGGACCGATGCAGCGCTGTGGGCGCTGATGGCGGTGCTGCTGGCCTATGTGCTGCGACTGGTGCGCCGGCCGCATCTGCGGACCCACTGGCAGCGGGTGCTGCGCGACCCGGCGGCCCTGAGCGCCGGTGTGGTGTTGCTGCTGTTCATTGGCGTCACGGCGCTGGACAGCGTGCATTTCCGGCGCGCACTGCCGGACAGCCCGTCCGGTCAGCGCTTTTACGAGACCCGCACCGAGTCGCTGCTGGACGTGGTGCTGGCGCGGCAACTGGAGATGCGTGAGACCAGCTACTCCGCACCGCTGGCCTATACCGGCTTCAACAAGGACAGCGTGGTGCACGGCAGCGAAGTGGTGCGGGAATTCCCCCGCCTTGCCTATGGCGGCGCTCATCTGAAAGACCCGGCCACCGAATGGGTCGGTGATGTGACCCGCCGCGCCGCGACCGGCCTGGCCGGTGGGCTGCTGGTCTGCCTGCTGCTGGCCGCCGCCATGGCCGCGCTGCTGGCGCGCCACCATGGCGGCTGGCGCCAAGGACTGGCCGACCTGCTGGCCGACCGCACCCACTACCCGTGGCGGGCCGCATGGGCCACGCTCGGTGTGGTGGCCCTGCTGGGCGGGCCGGTGGTGGCGCTGATGGGGCACTATCACGTGTTCGGCACCGACCAGACCGGCAACGATGTGCTTTACCAGGCGCTCAAGAGCGTGCGCACCGCCTTTGTGATTGGCGCGTTGTCGACGCTGGCCACGCTGCCGTTTGCGCTGGTGCTGGGCATTCTGGCCGGCTACTTCAAGGGCTGGGTCGATGAGGTGATCCAGTACTTCTACACCGTGCTCACCTCCGTGCCCAATGTGCTGCTGATCGCCGCCTGTGTGCTGATGGTGCAGGTGTTCCTGGACAAGCATCCCGAGGTGTTCCAGACCGGTGCGGAGCGCTCCGACCTCAAGATCTTCCTGTTGTGCGTGATCCTGGGCGTGACCGGCTGGGCCACCTTGTGCCGGCTGGTGCGCGGGGAGACGCTCAAGCTGCGCGAATCCGATTTCGTGCAGGCCGCCACCGCCTTCGGCGTGTCCGACACCCGCATCATGGTGCGTCACATCGTGCCCAACGTGATGCACCTGGTGCTGATCAGCCTGGTGCTGAACTTCTCCGACCTGATCCTTTATGAGGCGGTGCTGACCTACGTGGGCGTGGGCGTGGACCCCACCATGAACAGCTTCGGCGGCATGATCAACCTGGCGCGCTCGGAGATGAGCCGTGATCCGGTGGTGTGGTGGAGCTTTGCCGCCGCCTTCGGTTTCATGGTGAGCCTGGTGCTGGCGGCCAACCTGTTTGCCGACGGCGTGCGGGACGCCTTCGACCCGCGCTCCCGCAAGCTGCGGCCGCAGGTGATGGCCCTGAAAGCGCGCAAGGCGCTGGCCGAGCAGGCGCAGCGCGCCGGCAACCCCCATCAGCAAGCCTGAGGCCGACATGCTGAAGATTGAAGACATCAAGGTGCATCTGGATGCGGAGGCCGGCCTGGTCCGGGCCATCGACGGCATGCGCCTGACCCTGGCCCGCGGCCAGACCTTTGCCCTGGTGGGTGAGTCCGGCTGCGGCAAGAGCATGACAGCGCTGGCATTGATGCGCCTGTTGCCGGACAACGGCCGCATCGCCGGTGGGCGGCTGGACCTGGACGGGCAGGACCTGTTCGATCTGAGCGAAGCCCGCATGCGCGCGGTGCGGGGTGGCCGCATCGGCATGATCTTCCAGGAACCCGGCACCAGCCTGAATCCGGTGATGAAGGTCGGTGACCAGATCGTTGAGGCCATTGAGGCGCATACGCCGCTGCGCGCTGCGGCGGCCCGCGCCAAGGCGGTGGACTGGCTGCGCCGCGTTGGCATCCCCGAGCCGGAGCGGCGCATCGACGACTATCCGTTCCGGATGTCCGGCGGCCAGAAGCAGCGGGTGATGATCGCCATGACGCTGGCGGCCGAGCCGGACTACCTGATTGCCGACGAGCCCACCACCGCACTGGATGTCACCATCCAGGCGCAGATCCTGGACCTGCTGAAGGATCTGCAGCGGGAGCGGGGCCTCGGGCTGCTGCTGATCACCCACGACCTGGGCGTGGTGTCGGGCATGGCCCATCAGGTGGCGCTGATGTATGCCGGGCAGATCGTTGAGGTGGCGCCAGCCGCCGACTTCTTTGAAGCGCCCAAGCACCCGTATGCGCGGCTGCTGCTCAAGGCTCTGCCGGATGCGCAGCGCCGCGGCGAGCCGCTGGCCGCGATTCCCGGCACGGTGCCGCCCCTGTGGCAGGACTTCGACGGCTGCCGCTTCGCGCCCCGTTGTGATCGGGCGATGGTGCATTGCGGCCAGACCGCGCCGGCACTGGCCAATCCGCCGGACCGTCCGGCGGGCCACGAGGTGCGGTGCCTGCTGTACACCGATGTGCGCGAGTCCCTGGGCCGCCCGCCGGCCGTGCCTGCGGCGGTGGAAAGCCATGCAAGCCCGGCCGGGCAGCGGCTGCTGGAGGTCAAGGATCTGCGGGTGCGTTATGCCCTGAAGCGCGGTTTCCTGGGCGGGGCCAAGCGCTACTTCAATGCGGTGGACGGTGTGTCCTACAGCATCGACGCAGGGCGGACGCTGGCGCTGGTGGGCGAGTCCGGTTGCGGCAAGACCACGTCGGGCAAGGCCATCGTCCAGTTGCTGCGTCGTCAGGCGCTGATCGAGGGCCAGGCCCTGCTGCA
This sequence comes from Roseateles sp. SL47, assembly GCF_026625885.1. Classification (NCBI taxonomy): domain Bacteria; kingdom Pseudomonadati; phylum Pseudomonadota; class Betaproteobacteria; order Burkholderiales; family Sphaerotilaceae; genus Roseateles; species Roseateles sp. SL47. The sequence goes on from NZ_CP113068.1 coordinate 3,218,100, forward strand.
TGGCCCCACAGGCCAGGTGCAGGACCTGTTCCATCTGGAAGGCACCGCCCTGCGCGAGGCCCGTCGCCAGGTGCAGATCATTTTCCAGGACCCCTTTGCCTCGCTGAATCCGCGCCTGCGGGTGCAGGAGCTGCTGGAGGAGGGGTTGCAGGCGCTCCGGCCCGAGTTGGATGCCGGTGCCCGTCTGACGGTGCTGCATGAGCTGGTGGATCAGGTGGGTCTGCGGCGGGATGCCTTGAACCGGTTCCCGCATGAATTCTCTGGCGGACAGCGGCAGCGGATCGCCATTGCCCGCGCGCTGGCGGTGGAGCCGCGGCTGATCGTCTGCGACGAACCGACGTCGGCGCTGGACGTGTCGGTGCAGGCGCAGATCCTCAACCTCCTGCGGGACCTGCAGCGGCAGCGGGGGCTCTCCTACCTCTTCATCACCCACAACATCGGCGTGGTGGAGTACATCGCCGACCAGGTGGCGGTGATGCAGTCCGGACGCATCGTCGAGGCCGGTCGTTGTGACCAGGTGTTGGGCCAGCCTGAGCAGGCGTACACCCGAACGCTGCTGGCGGCGGTGCCTCGCGTGGAGCGAAAACCGGCGGCCGCCTGAGCGCAGAGCGGCAAGGCCTGACCCCGCCAAGACCGGGGTGACGGCGTCAACCACAAACAAAAAGGCCTCGCGGTATCCACCGCGAGGCCTTTTTGTTTGTAGGGTGGCGCGCCGTTGATATGTCGGTGAGTGTCTGGCGCGACATATTAAATACCCCATCCAAACGTGCGACTGCCGCGCGACATATTCAATTCTGCAATATTTGAAATTGGAAATATGTCGGCGCGCCCACGCCCGGTGCTGATGAATGACGCACCGCCACCGCCGTGATGCCGCCGTGATGCCGCCGTTTCAGCACAAGGAGTGTGCGGAGCGCCCAAACTCGGGGCGATCGACCGCATCCTTTTGGTGAATACGTGGGCGATATGCGCGCCGCGCATCCTCAAAATCGCGTCAATCGAAAACAAACGCACGATTCAAAGTGGCTAGTCGCCCGTTCGTGCGATGTGTGTCGTCGCTTCAACGCAACGGAAACCATCCCTCGCACACACGTACTTACCCGCATAAAACCATGACTTCGGCCACTTCCGCCGGCCTCTCTAGGGGTTCACCTGAGGAGTCTTCACTAGCCAGAAAAGACACTGCAACAACCTAAATCTGAGACGGATGCTCAGGCACAGGTCTGACCTTTACCGAGGTCTGCCGCGTGTTCACAACACGTCACGAGTGTTTCTGGAAAAGGAGTTTCCAATGTTCAAACGCAAGAGCGTCAACCTTGCCGCTTTGCTGGCCCTGGGCGTGGCGCTGCCCGCCGTGGCCCAGCAGCAACTCGACAAAGTCGAAATCACGGGTTCCTCGATCAAGCGCATTGATGCTGAAACGGCCCTGCCGGTCAGCGTGATTTCGCGCGACAACATCGACAAGAGCGGTGTGTCCAACGTCCAGGAGCTGGTGGACCGCCTGAGCTACAACAACGGTGGCGGCATTTCGCTGGGCCAGTCGATCGGTGACTCGTCGGCCACCGGCCAGACCGGTGCTTCGCTGCGTGGCCTGGGTCGCGCCCGCACTCTGGTGCTGTTGAACGGCCGTCGTCTGCCGGTTTACCCGTTCAGCGGACAGGGGGTGGACTTGAACTCGGTGCCTCTGGCGGCGATCGAGCGCATCGAAGTGCTGCGTGACGGCGCTTCGGCCACCTACGGTTCCGACGCCATCGGCGGCGTGATCAACTTCATCACCCGCAAGGACTGGCAAGGCGGCGAAATCAGCGCCAGCCTCGAAGTGCCACACAGCGTGGGTGATGTGGCCTCGCTGGCGGGCGGCTTCGGCGTGGGCGACCTGTCCAAGCAGAAGTTCAACGTCCTGGGGACCTTCAACTATCAGAAGTACGACCCGATCCGCGCCAAGGACCGTGGTTTTGCCTCCACCGGCAACCGTCCTGACCTGGGCATCGTCAAGGATTCCGGCAACACCTTCCCGGCCAACGCCTCCATCGTGCAGGCCGACGGCACCCTGAAGTACGTGCCGGGCGCCGCGAACTATCCGCTGTGCAATGCACCGGACAGCTTCAAGGGCTCCGCCAACTGCCGCTACGACTACACGCACTACATCGACCTGGTCCCTGAGCAAGAGCGTTATGGCGCACTGCTGAAGGGCACGCTGGCTGCCGACGAGAACAACACGCTGTTTGCCGAGTTGATGTACAGCCGCAACGAGATCACGCTGGGTTCGTCGCAGACCCCGTCGACCACCACCGGCAAGTCTTCCTACGTGTACCCGGGTGGCGGCAAGTGGTACCCCACCGCTGCCGTGGACGCGGTGCAACCGGGCTACCGGGGTGACCTGGTCATCAACTGGCGTATCGTGGACGGCGGTCAGCGCCGGGACAAGGTCACCAATGAGGTGACCCGCACCGTGCTGGGTGCCGATGGCACGCTGGCCGGCTTTGACTACAAGGCCGCCTTCACCTATGCGGAAGGCAAGGCGCGTGACGACTTTGTCAGCGGCATCTACTCGGACACCCGTCTGCGTACGGCACTGGCCACCGGCCTGATCAACCCGTTCGGCCCGAACGACGCAGCCGGCCTGGCCGCGCTGAAGTCGGCGGAACTGTCCGGCAACAACCGCAAGTCCAAGACCAGCAACACCGGCGTGGACTTCACGCTGTCGCGTGAGCTGTTCAATGTGGGCGCCGGCAACCTGGGTGCGGCCCTCGGTGGCGAATTCCGCAAGGAAAAGTACAACGACGGCTACTCCGACATCGCCGGTTCTGGCGACATCGTGGGCGGTTCCGGCAACGCCGGCAAGGTGACCGGCCAGCGCGACATCTCCGGTGTCTTCACCGAGTTGAACTTCCCGGTGCTGAAGTCCCTGGAACTGAACGCTGCCGTTCGTTATGACCGCTACAGCGGCACCAAGGGCGAGTCGCGCGACGGGTCCTTCAGCTCGCCGGCCGTCTCGGCCACCAGCCCGAAGATTGCGCTGCGCTTCACACCGATGACCGGTCTGCTGCTCCGCGCGTCCTACGGCAAGGGCTTCCGTGCCCCGGCCCTGGACAACATGTATGCACCGTCGGCCGCCACGAACACCGGCAGCAACTACACCGATCCGTTCTATGACGCGATCGTGGGCTGCACGAACTCGCCCAACACCGACCACTGCAACACGCAGCTGACCGCCGTCAACAACAGCAACCCTGACCTGAAGCCCGAGAAATCGAAGTCCTTCAACCTGGGTCTGGTGTTCGAGATGATCAAAGACACCACGATGGAGGTGAACTACTTTGACATCAAGATCACGAACGGCATCCGCTCGCTGACCGGCGACGACATCCTGAAGGACTGGTTTGCCAAGCGGACCGGCCCGACGACCAGCAGCTCGGTCTACGCCAGCCGCCTGGTCATCGACCCGACCACCGGCTACCTGAACTACGTGAATGCCTCGCAGGAAAACGTGGGCCAGGCCCGCGTGGCCGGCTTCGACCTGAATGCGAAGACCCGCCTGCGTAGCGACTACGGCACCTTCACGCCGGGCTGGGAAGGCACCATCCTGACCAAGAGCACCGAAACCAACATCGTCACTGGCGATGAGGTGGACAACCTGGGCAAGTATGCCGTGGGTGGGCCGGTGATCAAGTTCAAGCAGACCTTCACGCTGGACTGGGACAAGGGCCCTTGGGGCGTTGGCCTGCGCTACTACCGTCAGAACTCCTACAAGGACTACGACGAAACCCGCACCGTCAAGGCCTACGACCTGTGGGACCTGCAAGGTCTGTACCGCGGGATCAAGAACATGACGTTCACCGTGGGCTTCCGTAACCTGTTTGACAAGAAGCCCCCCGTCACCGTGCAGGAAGACTACTTCCAGGTCGGTTTCGACCCGACCTACGCCGATGTGAAGGGCCGCACCTTCTATCTGCGTGGCAAGTACGCGTTCTGATCGCTGAACCGTTCTTGGACCGCTTCCCCCTGAAAGGCGGGGTGTGGGTCTGAACTCAGGGCAGGTCCTCCGGGGCCTGCCCTTCTTTTATGCGTATGCTTATCCAGGTGGCCATCGCGATGGATGGCGACCGACTGCAACCGGTGTCATGAACTATCTCAACCCCGATCTGGACTTCGATGCGCTGGGCCACACGCTGCGCACCACCGGCCGTGTGCTGATCCGCAACTTCTTTTCAATGGAAGTGGCGAATGCACTGGACCAGGCCCTGCAGCGCATTGACTGGCAATTGGCCTATCGCGACTTGAACGGCGATCGCCGATTGACCGGTGAGCAGTTGCGCAGCCTGACGCCCGAGCAGCGCTGGCAATTGACCGAAGGCATTCATTCGGTGGCTCGCGAGGGCTTTCAGTTCTCGTTCTTTTCGGATTCATTGGTGGAGGCTCTGCAGCAAGGGCGGACCGACCTGCTGGCGCGCTTCATGCGCTACATGGCGGAGGACGATTTCCTCTCCCGCATGCGCACCCTCAGCGGGGATGCATCCATCAATGGGGTGTATGCACAGGCCACCATGTATTCACGTGGCAATTTCCTGACGGCCCATGACGACCATGTGGAGCGTGAGGACCGTCGTCTGGCGTACGTCATCAACCTGACGCGGCAGTGGAGCCCGGATTGGGGAGGGCTGCTGCACTTCACGGGTGAGGATGGTTCGGTGCTGGACACCTTCTACCCCCACTTCAATTCACTGTCCTTGTTCACGGTGCCGCAGCCTCATTTCGTGTCGTATGTGCCGCCCTTTGCGATGGGCGAGCGTCAGGCCATCACAGGCTGGTTGATTGCAGCGGAACGTGGGGCAACAACAGCCTGACCGGGGCTTTGTGCTTGTTGAACCCGTCCCTGCACCCCCCGATCCCGGGAGCGTGTTTTGCCCCTACGCGAATGGCTGTGCAGGGCAGGGCGCCTATCCGGAGAAACCTGATGGTGCCGTCAAAGATTTTTCGCTAAATTGACTCCGTTGCTGACTTGAGCGACATCCGCACGCATCATGGCCGCAACCGTTTTCCAGGTGCGAAAATTGCGTTCGTGTTGGACATGGTGGGGTGGCGGCCTGGCTGAAAAGCCGGGCGCATGGGGAAAGCACTCATTCGGTGCAATCACCCCGTCGCCACCATACCAGTAAGATACCAGGTGATCCGGCAGAGGCGGGGTCCAGGGGCCTAAAAGCCCCTATCCATCCTCTCTGAAGGGGCTTGGGCGCAGTGTGAAATCCTTCGGGCAAACCCCAGGGAAGAGCGCAAGTCCAAGTCGTTTATGATCAGCGTCGCGCAAGGTGGTCAGCGATGTAGTTTCACTACAGAACTGGATCGGTCCTTGAGACGCCCGCGGCCACAAGCCGACGGGCATTTTTGTTGAGTCGGGTTCGTATCGTGCCCAGGGTTTCGGTTCTTCGTGTTGTGTCCATCCTGCATTCGGCGGGGCGGCGATCTTCGGCACTGACGGCCGTTGCACCACCGTTCCCTGCCGTCCGCACAGCCGGCAAGGCAGGCGCTGCTGACCCCCTTGGTTGCGGCGCGAACGCCTGATCAGCCTGGCTGTGTTGAGTCGAACTCCCCTTTAGTCTCGATGAAAGATATTCGCAGTTTGATGAAGGAGCGCGCATGAACTTTGCGCAGGATAAAGGCGGGTCGTCGCGCCTGACGGGCTTTGGCCTCGTCGTACTGGTGCACGTCCTGATCATCGGCGCCCTGGCGAGCGGTCTGGCGACCAAAGTCAAGGAAGCCATCAAGGGCCCCATCGATGTGAAGGTCGTCGAGGAAAAGGTCAAACCGCCGCCTCCTCCCGAGAAGGTGGTGCCGCCTCCGCCCGATATCAAGGCCCCACCGCCGCCGTTCGTGCCGCCGCCCGAAGTGGTGGTGACCGCGCCGCCGCCGATCAACACGCCTGCGCCGACGGTCTCCACGACGCCGCCGCCGGTCACGGACTTCAAGCCCACGCCGCCGCCGGCTGCTCCTGCACCCCCGGCACCGCCGCGCACGGGCCCGATGAAGGCCGTGGGTAACTGCACCAAGATGGGCAAGCCTGAAATGCCGGCCCTGAACTGGTCGGGTCAGGCTTCTTACAAGGCTACCTTCACCGTGAAGGGCGGCCGCGTGACGGAAGTGCAATTCACGACCATCCGTGGCGCGAACGACCGCAAGGCAGAACGCGCCATGAAGAATGCCATCCAGTCCGCGCTGACGGAAACCTACGAATGCCCGGGGGATCTGCTCCTCGAGCAGGAGTTCGTTTTCAGCATGGATTGATACGCCGGCCCCCCACCGGCCCCAGATCGATCACGGGGCGCCTGACGCGCCCCGCCCCTCTCAACCTGAGTTCAAGACTTTTTGCGTAGGAGCTAACTCCATGATCTCTCGTCTGTCTGCCTTGTTTGCGGCCGTTGCGTGCGCCGCGACCCTGGCCGTGTCCCCCCTGGCCGCTCAAGCACAGGACGCCGCATCCGCTGCTGCTTCCGGCGCTGAAGTGACCGCAGCTCCCGCCGCTGACACTGCTGCTCCTGCCGCTGCTCCCGAAGCTGCTGCTCCCGCTCCTCACACCGAGAAGGTGGACAACCCCTACAGCCTGGGCAACATCGTCGCCCACGGCAACATCGTGGACCAGATCGTTCTGGCGATCCTGTTCATCATGTCGCTGGGTTCGTGGTACATCCTGTTCACGAAGCTGTGGGACACCTCCAAGATTGCTCGTGAAGCCAAGGACGTCCGCGCCACCTTCTTCAAGAAGGCTTCGCTGGCTGAAGGCATCAAGGGCCTGAGCGAAACCGGTGCCTTCCGCTTCATCGCCCAGACCGGCGTGGAAGCTTCGGATCATCACGAAGGTGCGCTGACCGAAAACATCGACCACAACACCTGGGTGACGATGAACATCGACCGCGCTGTCGGCGAAGTGAACTCGCGCCTGCAAGGCGGCCTGGGCTTCCTGGCCACCGTCGGTTCGACCTCTCCCTTCATCGGCCTGTTCGGTACCGTGTGGGGCATTCTGCAAGCGCTGACCCAGATCGGTGTGGCTGGCCAGGCTTCGATCGACAAGGTCGCCGGCCCCGTGGGCGCCGCGCTGATCATGACCGCCATCGGTCTGGGCGTGGCTGTGCCGGCCGTGCTGGGCTACAACTGGCTGGTCAACCGCAACAAGTCGGTGATGGGTCAAGTGCGTGCCTTTGCTGCTGACCTGCACGGCGTGCTGATGGGCAGCCGCAAGGTCGCCAGCCGTTAATACTCGAAGTCCCGGAGACTCAATATGGGGATGAACGTAGGTTCGTCCGGTGGCGATGACGAGGTGGTCTCCACCATCAACACCACGCCCCTCGTGGACGTGATGTTGGTGTTGTTGATCATCTTCCTGATCACCGTTCCCGTGGTGACGCAATCGGTAGGGGTGACCCTGCCGAAAGAGACGAATGCCGTCCGCGTCACGAAGCCGGAGAACATCGAAATTGCGGTGACCAAGGAAGGCGACATCTACTGGGGCGTGCAACTAGTGCCGGATACCGAGACACTGGTCAATCGTCTGAAGAAGGTGGCGGTTCTGAATCCTCAACCGGAAGTCCACATCCGTGGCGACGAGAAATCGCGCTATGAGAATGTGGGCAAGGTGATGTTTGCGTGCCAGCGCGCAGGCATCATGTCCATCAAGTTTGTCACTGAGCCCCCGGCTCGTGGCGGTTGAAGGAGCTGAACAATGGGTATGAATGTTGGAAGCTCCAGCGGCAGTGACGAGCCAGAAACCATGCTGGACGTCAACACCACGCCGCTGATCGACGTGATGCTGGTGCTGCTGGTGATGCTGATCATCACCATCCCGATCCAGCTGCACTCGGTCAACCTGGACATGCCGCCGCCCAGCAAGAACACTCCGCCGGAGCCCCCGGTCGTCCACGAAGTGGCGATCGACTTCGACGGCACGGTGTTGTGGGACGGTGTGGCACTGGCCAGCAATGCAGCGCTGGAATCCAAGCTGTCTGAAGTGGTGGCGATCCCGGACCAGCCGGAAGTGCACATCAAGCCGAACAAGCTGGCCGAATATGGCTACGTGGCGGCGGTGATGGCTTCTGCGCAGCGCCTGGGCGTCAAGAAGATGGCCATGGTCGGGAACGAACAGTTCATCAACTGATGACGGCCTGATTTGGTGTTAGAACAGAACGCGCTGCCCGCGAGGGTGGCGCGTTTTTCTTCGTAGGAGAGCAAGCGAATGAAACTGAAACTGCTGGCCACTGCCGCCGTGGGTGCCGCGGCCCTGGTGCTGGGTCAAACGCCCGAGGGCACGCTCGGTGTGATGTCCCAGGCGGCTGCCCAGGTGCGCCCCGATGTGGGCAAGCACCTGAAGGCCGCCTCCGATCTGCTCAAGGCAGGCAAGGCGGTCGAGGCCATGGCCAAGATCCGCGAAGCCGAAGCCGTGCCGGGCCGCAATGCCGATGAGAACGCAGCGCTGGAAGGCCTGCGCATCTCCGCCGCTTCGCGGACTGGGGATGCAGATGCCATGGTCAAGGGGTTTGATGCCCTGAACGCCGCTGGCCGCCTGCCGGCTGCCCAGAAGTTGCCGATGATGGAAGCCATCGCCGGCACCTATCTGCGTGCGGGCAACACCGCCAAGGCCCTGGACTGGGCCAACAAGTACTTCGCTGCGGGTGGCACCAGCGCCTCCGTGAAGCAGATCCAGACCAGTGCCCAGATGAAGTCGGGCGATGTGGGTCCGATGCTCAAGGATGCACTGGCCGAGATCGCTGCCGATGAAAAGGCCGGTCGCGCGCCGTCGCAACAAGCGCTGAACACCGCACAATGGGCTGCGAACAAGAAGGGCGACAGCGCCACTGAATCGCAGATCATCCAGAAGCAGCTGAGCTACTACCCGACCAAGCAACTGTGGTCGCAAGTGCTGGGCACGCTGCAGAGCAAGAAGGGCTTCAACGCCTCGCGGTATCAGACCGACATCCTCCGTCTGCGTCTGGCCACCGACAACATGACTGGCGCCAACGACTACATGGAGTTGGCTCAGTTGGCGGGTGCCGCCGGTTATCCGGAAGAAGGCAAGAAGGTGCTGGACAAGGGCTTCTCGAGCGGCGTGCTCAAGCCCACCGACGACAACGGTCGTCCGAAGCGCCTGGCGGATCTGCTGGCCAAGCGTGTGGCGGATGCCGTCGCGGCGCAGGCGTCCAATGAGCAGGCGGCTCGCGCCTCTCGTGAGGGCGACGATCTGATCAAGGTGGGCCTGGCGCAAGTGCAGCGTGGCCAGAAGGCCGCCGGCCTGAAGCTGATCGACGAAGGCTTGGCCAAGGGCAACTTCAAGCGTCCGGACGATGCCAAGCTCTACCAGGGTCTGGCGCAGTACCTGGCGGGTGAAACCGCCAAGGCGCAGGCCACCTGGCGCACTGTGAAGGGCACCGACGGCTCGGCGGACATCGCCGGCATGTGGCTGGTGGTGTCGCGCTCCGGCAAGAAGTGATCTGACGTGGTGGCGGCCGGGCTTTGGTCCGGTGGCCGCGCGACACAACAAAACCCCCGGGGCTCACGCTCCGGGGGTTTTGTCTTTGGTGCTGCGCTAACGGTCGGTGCAAGCGCGGCTCGGCTCGACCCGGGCTCAACTGGCCCCGGCTCGCGTCGACCCGGTTTAGCGCGGGTTGGTGCGGTTTGGCGTGGTTTAGCGCGGGGCCAGCCGGATGGCGCCGTCCAGCCGGATCACTTCGCCGTTGAGCATGTCGTTGGTGATGATCTGGTGCACCAGCTTGGCATAGTCGTCCGGGCGGCCCAGCCGGGACGGGAAGGGCACGCTGGCGGCCAGCGCATCCTGCACCTCCTGCGGCATGCCAAACAGCATCGGTGTTCCAAAGATGCCGGGAGCGATGGTCATGTTGCGGATGCCGTTGCGGGCCAGGTCTCGGGCGATGGGCAGCGTCATGCCCACCACGCCGCCCTTGGAGGCCGCATAAGCCGCCTGGCCGATCTGGCCGTCATAAGCAGCCACCGAGGCCGTGGAGATCATCACGCCGCGCTCGCCGGTGGCTTCGGGCTCGTTCTTGCACATGGCCTCCGCCGCCAGCCGGATCATGTTGAAGCTGCCAATCAGGTTGACCTGGATGACCTTGGAGAAGGCGGCCAGCGCATGGGCGCCTTCCTTGCCGACGGTCTTGGCCGCCGGCGCGATGCCGGCGCAGTTCACCAGCCCCATGAGCTTGCCGCGACCGACGGCGGCATTCACCACCGCCTGGGCATCGGCTTCCTGGCTCACATCGCACTTCACGAACAGCCCGCCCAGTTCGCGGGCCAGTGCTTCACCGCGCTCGACTTGCAGGTCGGCAATCACGACCTGTGCGCCTTCGCGCGCCAGCATCCGTGCCGTGCCTTCACCCAGCCCCGAGGCGCCGCCGGTGACGATGAAAACCTTGTTGGCGATGTCCATGCTTGTCTCCTTGTTTGACTTCCGTTGACGTTAACGTCAATTGTTATGCGTAAAAAAGGCGGCCGGAAGAGGCCGCCTGTGTCTGCAAGACCGATCAGGCCAGCGCAGCCAATGCGCGCGAGGTGATTTCGTCCACCGAGCCCAGGCCTTCGATGCGGCGGTATTGAGGGGCTTGAGCGTCACCGCTGGCAGCCCAGCGGGAGTAGTAATCCACCAGCGGCCGGGTTTGCGACTGATAGACCTCCAGGCGTTTCTTGACGGTTTCTTCCTTGTCGTCGTCGCGCTGGATCAGGTCTTCACCGGTCACGTCGTCCTTGCCATCGGCCTTGGGCGGATTGAACTTGAGGTGATAGCTGCGGCCCGAGGCGGGGTGCACACGGCGGCCGCTGATGCGCTCGATGATGGCTTCATCCGGCACGGCGATCTCCAGCACGAAGTCCAGCTTCACACCGGCGTTCTTCATGGCGTCCGCCTGCGGAATGGTGCGGGGGAAACCGTCGAAGAGGAACCCCTTGGCGCAATCCGGTTGGGTGATGCGTTCCTTGACCAGGCCGATGATGATGTCGTCACTCACCAGCCCGCCGGCGTCCATCACCTTCTTGGCCGCGAGGCCCAGTTCGGTGCCAGCCTTCACCGCCGCACGAAGCATGTCGCCGGTGGAGATTTGCGGGATGCCGAACTTTTGGCAGATGAAGGCCGCCTGGGTGCCTTTACCGGCGCCAGGGGCGCCCAGAAGAATCAGTCGCATGTGTCTCCTCGATACAGGGAAGAAGGCGCGTCACGGTTGCAGCAAACGTGACGCGCCCTCGATAACTGCGGGCGAGGATAGCATGGGCTGGCCTTCACCCCGCTGACGTTCCGCAGGAATGACCAAGGGCTGTAACCCGGCCGGGCTACGGAGGGTCAGCCCATCAGGGCACGAACGCGCGCCAGGTCTTCGGGCGTATCGACGCCGGGACCCGGCCGTTCCTCGCTCACATGCACGGCAATGCGCTCGCCATGCCAGAGCACCCGGAGTTGCTCCAGCGCCTCGATCTGCTCCAGCGGGCTCACCGGCAGGGTGGGGAAGCGGCGCAGGAAACCGGCGCGGTAGGCATACAGGCCGACATGGCGCAGCACGGCACCGGGCCGGATGCGGGCACCACCGCCGGGCGCATCGCGCCACCATGGGATGGGCGCGCGGGAGAAATACAACGCCAGGCCTTGTGCGTCGGTCACCAGCTTCACCACGTTGGGGTTGGCGAATTCGGCGTCGTCGTCGATGGCATGGGCCACCGTGGACATCTGGCATTGCGGACGCTGAGCCAGCAGTTCGGCACACGCGCGGATCATGCCGGGGGCAATCAGCGGTTCGTCGCCCTGCACATTCACCACCACCGCGTCGTCCGCCAGGCCCAGCGCCTCGCTGGCCTCGGCCAGACGGTCGCTGCCGCTGGCATGGTCGGCGCGGGTCATCAGGGCGCGCACACCGTGGGCGTCACAGGCGGCCTGCACCGCCGAGGAATCCGTGGCCACCACCACCTGGGCGGCGCCGGCCATGGCGGCCCGACGGGCCACCTGGACGATCATCGGGGCGCCGGCAATCTCCGCCAGGGGTTTGTTGGGCAGCCGGCTGGAGGCCAGCCGGGCCGGGATGATGATGTGGAAGGGCAGGGCGCCCGCCTCCGCACTCATGCCGGCTCGCCCTCGCCATCCAGCGCACGGGCCTCGTTGGCCAGCATCACCGGGATGCCGTCGCGCACCGGAAACGCCAGGCGGTCGGCCGGGCACACCAGTTCACGGGCGGGCAGGGGGCGGGCCGCACCGGTCTCGGCATGGCGGCGGTCTTCCAGCGGGCCCTTGCAGACGGGGCACACCAGCATGTCAATCAGTCTATGGTCCATCGGGCAGCAGGCGCTTGAGCTCGGGGAGCAGCGCCTCCTCAAATGCAGGTTCGGGCTGGAAGTCTAGCGCCACCACCCAGATGCGGCAGCCTTGCAGCGCTTCCGGCCGCAATTTCACGGCGTCTTTTTCGGTGATGACGACTTCATCGGTGCGGGCCCAGGGCAGTGGGTCCAGCGCGGCGTGGTCGGGCAGGGGCAGGGCGCGAAAGTTCAAGCCCTGGTCGCCCAGCATGTCGAAAAAGCGCTGCGGACGTGCCAGGCCAGCGGCGGCGATCAGCGGCTTGTTGCGCAAGGCATGCAGGCGTTCCATGCGCGGGGCTTCGCCGCGCCACCAGTCGGCCAGCGCGGTGGCGCCGGCGAGCTGGCGCACCCCTACAAAGCCGGGCAGGCCGGTGCTGCGTAACCCGGTTGAGTACAGCACCAGTTGCCGGTCACTGCTGCCCGGGGGCGGCGGCAGATGGCGCGACTGGCGGAGCGGGCCGGCAGGCAACAAGCGGCCATTGGCCAGGCCCCGTTCATCAAACACCAGCACGCTGAGTTGACGTGGCAGGCGCCAGTGCTGGAGGCCGTCGTCGGAGAGGAGCAGTTGCAGGTCGGGATGGGCCGCCAGCAGGGCCTGCGCCGTGGCCACGCGGTCACGTCCCACGGCCACCGGCACCCGGGCACGCAGCGCGATCATGAGCGGCTCATCACCAACGTCGGCGGCGCGATCGCCGTCCTGGATGACACGGATGCGTTGGTCGTCCACGCGGCCGTAACCCCGCGAGATGACACCGGCACGAATGCCGGCCCGTTGGAGGATGGCCAGGATGGCGAGTGTGGTGGGGGTTTTTCCGGCGCCGCCGACCACCCAGTTGCCCACCACAAGGACAGGCACCGGCAAGCGTGCGGCGCGCTTCAGCCCGAATCGGTAGAGGGCCACCCGCAGCCGCAGTACGGCGGCATGCAGGGCACCGAGCGGCCGGAGCAACTGGGCCAGGCGGTCGTTGTCCCGCCAGGCCCGCTGGAGCCGCGCCTCCAAGGAACCGGGGTTCATTCCCGGGGCTTGTTGGCGGCGAAGGTCAGCCGCGGAAGGTTGGCGCGGCGGGCCGCGTCCATGACATTGACCACGGCCTGATGGGGGGTGGCGGCATCCGCCGAAATGATCAGCACTGGGTCTTGCTTGCCCTGCGTGGCCGCCTGCAGCGCGGCGGTGAGCAGATCCACGCTGCGGCCTTCCACGGCCTGGCTGTTAATGGCGTAGCGGCCATCGGCCGAGATCGCAACGATGATTTCCGCCGGGCGGTCCTTCATCGTCTGCGCATCGGCGGTGGGCAGGGTCACCTGGAGTTCCGTGAACTTCGAGTAGGTGGTCGAGAGCATCAGGAAGATGAGCACGACCAGCAGCACGTCGATGAACGGGATCAGGTTGATCTCCGGCTCCTCGCTCTGGCGACGGCGGAACTTCATTTGGTGGCAGCCTTGGACGAGGCGCGCATGGCCGGCGCGGAGGCCGCAGGTGCGCCCGATGCAGTGCTGGCGGCGCCTGCGCCCCGGCTGGTGAGATGGTTCAGCAGACGCTCGCTGGCCTGTTCCATGTCCACCACATACGCTTCCACACGGCCGCGGAAGTAGCGGTAGAACATCAGCGCCGGGATGGCGATGATCAGGCCGAACGCGGTGTTGTAGAGCGCAATCGAAATGCCATGCGCCAGCATCGTCGGATTGTTGCCCGTGGGGCCCTGGCTGCCGAAGATCTCGATCATGCCCACCACCGTGCCCAGCAGGCCCAGCAGCGGCGCCGCCGCCGCAATGGTGCCCAGTGTGTTCAGGTAGCGCTCCATCTGATGGATGGCATGGCGGCCGGCCAGTTCAAAGGCCTGGCGCATCCGGGGCTCTGCCATGCGGGCGTCGGTCTGCGCGGCGCGCAGGCCGGCGGCCAGCACCTGGCCCAGCAGGGAGTTCTCGGCCAACTTGTTGACCACGTCGCCGCTCGGAATCTGCAACTGGGTCACGCCCAGCACTTCGTCGATCAGGCTGTCCGGTGCCACGCGGCTGGCGCGCAGGCTGACGAGACGTTCGATGATCAGGGCCAAGGCCACCACGGAACACAGCAGCAAGGGCCAAATGGGCCATCCAGCGGCTTGTATGATCGAAAACAAGGCAATCCCTCCGTTCGGGCCATTCTCAGCCCGGCGGCGCATTATGGCGCCAGGAGCGCCCGCCGCCGAGCATCCTCCGGGTCTCTCACAAGCCCTTACAAACATCCACGATTCCTGTGGATAACTTTGTGGGCAACCGCGTGATCAAGCGTCCGATGGCCCGTCTCCAAGGGACAAAGATTGGCTTGCTCAAAATTTCAGCAGGAAAAAGCTTTTGAAAAACAACCGCTTATCGATATGTGACGGCCGCATGACGGGCGATGTGGCCCGCAGGACCAGCATTGGCGCGGCTGTGGAGTTCCGGACCCGCGTCCTGCTTGGGTTTGCACGTGATTGACGCGCCACAAGCCGCATCACCACGCATGGTGTGGGGCGTGGCCGCCCTGTTGACGGCACTTTCCGACGCATTGCAGGCGCGCTTCCCCGTGCTGACGGTGCAAGGCGAGCTGTCCGGGTTTACCCGGGCGTCCAGCGGCCACTGCTATTTCAGCCTGAAGGACGGCGATGGCCAGGCGGCCATGCTGCGTTGTGCGATGTTCCGGCGGGCCGCCAGCCTGATGGACTTTTCGCCCCGGGATGGCCATGCGGTGGAGGTGCGGGGCCGGATCGGGCTGTATGAACCGCGCGGTGAACTGCAGTTCATCGTGGAATCGATGCGGCGGGCGGGTGAGGGCGCGCTTTACGAGCAGTTCCTGCGGCTGAAGGCCCGGCTGGAGGCGCAAGGGCTGTTTGATGCCGACCGCAAGCGCGTGCCGCCACCGTACGCCCGCCGCATCGGGGTGATCACCTCGGCCGCTGGCGCCGCGCTGCACGATGTGCTCACCGCACTGGCGCGCCGCGCGCCGCATGCGCAGGTCTTCCTCTACCCCAGCCCGGTGCAGGGCGCGGATGCGCCGCCCGCGCTGGTGCGCGCGCTGGAAGTGGCGAATGAACGGGCCGATGCCGACGTGCTGCTGCTGGTCCGGGGTGGCGGGTCGCTGGAGGACCTGTGGGCCTTCAACGACGAGCGGGTGGTGCAGGCCATTGCCCGGTCTGCGCTGCCGGTGATCTGCGGGGTGGGCCATGAAACCGACATCACGCTGGCCGACCTGGCCGCCGACGTGCGCGCGCCCACGCCCACCGCTGCAGCGGAGCTGGCCACCGTTTCCCGGCAGCAGTGTCTGGACACCCTGGCCGCCTTGGAGCGTCAACTGCATCGCCGGCTGGAGCAGCGCCTGGACAGTGCTTCGCAGCGCCTGGACCGGCTGGCCTTGCGTCTGGCCCGCCCGGGGGACACCCTGAGCCGCCAGCGCCGCCGCCTGGACCTGTACGGTCAACGCCTGGGCCAGTTGCTGCCTCGGGTGGCGGCCCAGCGTCAGCAGCGGCTGGACCTGCTGGCCCAGCGCCTGGGGCAGCTCCTGCCCCGGGCTGCCGCCCATCGGCAGCAGCGGCTCGACCCTCTGGAGCAGCGGCTGGCCCGCGCCTTGCCCCAGCAGGCCGGACGGGAGGCGCAGCGGCTGGCCTCCCTGGCCGCCCGTCTGCAGGCCCTGGACCCGCGGCAGGTGCTGCAGCGGGGCTTTGCCTGGCTGGACGATGGCCAGGGGCGGGCGCTGACCTCCGTCAACCAGTTGCGCGAGGGTCAGGCCTTGCGGGCGGTACTGGCGGACGGTGCGGCCGAGCTGACCGTGGACCGGCTCAGCCCCACCACCCGCCCGCCCCGGCGAAAGAAGACCCAGGGCGACTGACGCGCCCGCTTAATCCCCTGCCGTTGGCGAGGGCGATTAGCTGCCTACAATCGCCGCGATCTTTGTCCAAACTCAACAAGAGGAGTGCCTCATGGAACACGTTCTTCCCGACCTGCCCTACGACAAGAATGCCCTGGCCCCGCACATCAGCGCCGAGACGCTGGAGTACCACCACGGCAAGCATCACAAGGCGTACGTGGACAACCTGAACAACCTGCAAAAGGGCACGGAGTTCGAGTCCAAGACGCTGGAAGAAGTCGTCAAGACCTCCAGCGGTGGCATTTACAACAATGCCGCCCAGATTTGGAACCACACCTTCTTCTGGAGCTGCCTGCGCCCGAACGGCGGCGGCGCCCCGACC
Organism: Roseateles sp. SL47; assembly: GCF_026625885.1. Lineage (NCBI taxonomy): Bacteria > Pseudomonadati > Pseudomonadota > Betaproteobacteria > Burkholderiales > Sphaerotilaceae > Roseateles > Roseateles sp. SL47. The sequence continues at coordinate 3,234,638 of NZ_CP113068.1, forward strand.
GGTGCCCTGGCGGATGCCATCAATGCCAAGTGGGGCAGCTACGACGCCTTCAAGGAAGCTTTCCAGAAGAGCGCCGTGGGCAACTTCGGCTCCGGCTGGACCTGGCTGGTGAAGAAGGCCGACGGTTCGGTGGACATCGTCAACATGGGCGCTGCCGGCACCCCGCTGACCACCGGCGACAAGCCGCTGCTGACCATCGACGTGTGGGAACATGCCTACTACATCGACTACCGCAATGCCCGTCCGAAGTTCGTCGAGACCTTCCTGAAGAGCCTCGTGAACTGGGAGTTCGCTCAGGCCAACTTCGCCTGAGCTTCGGGTTTCCCGACAGCACAAGCACTTCGCTGAGCGGAGTGTTTGCCACCAGCGCCCCGCACTGCGGGGCGTTTTTGTTGGTGGCAGAGTTTGATAGGGCAGGCGCAGGGGATTCGTCAGAACCCGGTTGGTGCTATTTGTCGTCCGGCCGTCTTGACTCAGATCAAGGGGTTGTCCCGGCACAATGGGGGTATCTGATTCGCCCTGCGGTAGTTATCTGTCAAATTATTGATGGATCGCATCAAGCGATCTTGCGCTTTCCACCATCATCGCAGGCATGCCGCCCGCCGATGCTGCCGAAGCGGTCCTGCCTGCCGCCGCCCAGACGGCCGGGGCGGGATGCTCCGCCGACCCTTCTGTCAACCTACTTGCTGAGCGCTCTGTTGAGGGCTCTGTGGACGGCTCGGCTGAGCGTTCCGATGAGCGTGCCCATCAGCACGCCGCCGCCGCCGAGGCTGCGGCGGCCACCGCGTCCCCGCCCGACGCATTCCCCGATTTCCTCTCCTACAGCGACTGGACCAGCGACACCGACGCCCGCTCGCGGCTGCGCCTGTCTGGCATGCACTGCGCGGCCTGTGCGGGCCTCATTGAAGCGCTGCTGATCCGTCAGCCGGGCGTGCGCTCGGCCCAGGTCAGCCCCGCCACTCAGCGCCTGACCTTGGACTGGGCCCCCGCCGAGGTCTCGCTGCCCCAACTGCGCCGCGAACTGCGCCGCGCGGGATATGACTGCGCACCCGACCTGGCGGCCCCCACCAAAGACCTGCGTCGCCGCGAGCACCGCCAGGCCATCTGGCGCCTGTTTGTGGCGGGCTTCCTGATGATGCAGGTGATGATGCTCGCCTGGCCCGCCTATGTGGCGGCTCCCGGCGAGATGACACCGGATGTGCAGGCCCTGCTGCGCTGGGGCCAATGGGTGCTCACCCTGCCGGTGATGCTGCTGGCTGCCGGCCCGTTTTTTCAATCCGCCTGGACGCAACTGCGCAGCGGCCGCCTGGGCATGGATGTGCCGGTGGTGCTGGGCCTGGGCGTGGCCTTTGTGGCCGGCACCGGGGCCACGCTGAATCCCTCCGGCCCGTTTGGCCACGAGGTGTATTTCGATTCCATCACGATGTTCGTTGCCTTCCTGCTGGCGGCTCGTTATCTGGAGCTGCGCGCGCGCCACCGCGCCATGGAGGCGCTGGAGCAGGTCGGTGGGGCGATGACGGATCTGGTGGAACGGTTGCGGCCCGAAGGCGGGAGTGACTGGGTGGCGGCCGAATCCTTGCAGCGTGACGACCTCATCCGCGTGCTGGCCGGGCAGCGCATTCCGGCGGACGCCGTGGTCACCCAGGGCGAGGGTGCGGCCGATGAGTCGATGCTCAGCGGCGAATCCCGCCCTGTGGCCAAGGGGCGCGGGGACGAGGTGCTGGCGGGCAGCGTGAACCTCCACGGTGTGTTGTTGCTGCGCGTGCAGCAGGTGGGGGCGGGCACCCGGCTGGCCGGGCTCCAGCGGCTGATGGAACAGGCGTTCCAGGAACGGCCGGCGTTGCTCAAGGTGTCGGACCGCATGGCCGGCGTCTTCCTGGTGGGGGTGCTGGTCCTGGCGCTGGGCGCCGCACTCGCGTGGCAGTTCATCGACCCCGACCGGGCCGTGGCCGTCGCCGTGTCGGTGCTCATCGTCACCTGCCCGTGCGCCTTGTCGCTGGCCGCTCCGGCCGCCTGGGTGGCGGCCGCTGGGCGGATGGCCCGGCAGGGGCTGCTGCTGTCGCGTCTGGAGGCAATTGAATCCCTGGCGCGCACCACGCATGTGGTGCTGGACAAGACCGGCACGCTGACGGACACCCGGCTGGCGCTGGCCGAGCAATGGCCCGTCCGGCTCCCATCCGCCGACGCGGACATGGCCTTCGCCCTGGCGGCGGCGTCTCATCATCCCTTGTCACGCGCGCTGCTGCTGACGCTGCAAAGTCAGGCTGAAGCCGGCGGTTCGGGTGAAGCCCGCAGTGCGGGCCGTTCAGGGGAAGCCGGCGATGCCGGTGCCGGAGCCGTCGTGCAAGCCGACTCCGCGTCACCAGCCAAAGCGTCACCGGTTGCCGCGTCAGCCGCCACCACCACCACCACCACCACCACCACCACCACCACCGCCACCGCCGCCGCCGCCACGGCCGCCGCCGCCACGGCCACGGCCACCGCCGCCACGGCCACCGCTGCCACCGCCGCCACCACCACCGAGCATGCTGGTCGCGGTCTGGAGGCCGTGGAGGGGGCGGGCGTGTCTGGCGCCTGGGGGCGCCGCACTGGGCCAGCCAGACCTCCGCCCCAATGGCCGATGCCCAACTCGTGCTGGCCTGTGACGGCCGCCCCCTGGCCGCCTGGCGCTTCGACGAGCAACTGCGCGACGACGCCCGTGAGGCGGTGGCGCATTGCCAGGCGCTCGGTCTGGCGGTGGAGTTGCTCTCCGGAGACCGCGGCGGCCGGGTCGAGCTGGCCGCGCAACGGGCGGGCATCCGCCATTGGCAGGGGGCCGCCACGCCGGAAGACAAGCTGGCCCGGGTGACCGAGCTGCAGGCGCAAGGTGCCCATGTGCTGATGCTGGGCGACGGCATCAATGACGCTCCCGTGCTGGCGCGCGCCCATGCCTCCATCGCCATGGGGCAGGGCGCGGATCTGGCCAAGGCCCGTGCGGATGCGCTGCTGGTGCAGCCTCGCCTGAGCACCGTGCCGCAGGCCGTGGCGCTGGCTCGCCGCACGGTGACGGTGGTGCGCCAGAACCTGGGTTGGGCGCTGTTCTACAACGCGTCCTGCGTGCCGATGGCCCTGGTGGGCTGGCTGCCGCCCTGGGCGGCGGGCTTGGGCATGGCGCTGAGTTCCTGCGCGGTCATTGCCAACGCGGCGCGGCTGGGCCGCGTGCCGGTGGACGGTCGCCACACGGGCACCCCCTCCGGCGCGCCCGCTTCATCCGGCTCGTTTGCAGCATCCGGTTCATCCGCTGCATCCGCAGGACTCGCTGGATCCGCTGCATCCGCTGGATCCGCTGCATCCGCCACCGCTGCGGACCCCGATCCTCACCTCCAACAAGGCTGAATCCTGTGGACATTCTTTTTCTGCTGATTCCGATGTCGGTGGTGCTGGTGCTGCTGATTCTGGGTGTTTTCGGGTGGGCTTTATACAACGGTCAGTGGGAATCTGAGGATTTGGATCGCGAAGGGCGACGAATCCTGGAGGACGAGTCATAAGGTTGATTCCCATCAAAGCACTCCCAGTGCCGCTGCCAAAAAATGACTGTGAGATCCAAATAGATTGGTCAAGGAGCGTCAATGAGTGGGGTTCTAAGCAAGGACGGGATGGCACCTCCCAGCTATGACGATGGCGTGGTACGCGCCTTCGCTCTGGCTTCGGTGCTGTGGGGGGTTGTGGGCATGTTGGTGGGGGTGATCATTGCCGCCCAACTGACTTGGCCGGAGTTGAACTTCGGCATCTCCTGGTTGAGCTATGGCCGCCTGCGGCCGCTGCATACCAATGCAGTCATCTTCGCCTTCGGCGGTTGTGCCCTCATGGCCACCGCCTTTCATGTGGTGCAGCGCACCTGCCACACCCGGCTGTTTGCCCCCAAGCTGGCCTGGTTCACCTTCTGGGGCTGGCAGACCGTCATCGTGCTGGCGGCCATCACCCTGCCGCTGGGCATCACCAGCGGCAAGGAATACGCTGAACTCGAATGGCCCATCGACATCCTGATCACCCTGGTCTGGGTGAGCTATGCGGTGGTGTTCTTCGGCAGCGTTGGCATCCGCAAGGTGCGTCACATCTATGTGGCCAACTGGTTCTTCGGCGCTTTCATCATCGCCGTGGCCCTGTTGCATGTGGTGAACAGCGCGGAAATCCCGGTCAGCCTCTTCAAGAGCTACTCCGCCTATGCCGGCGTGCAGGACGCCATGGTGCAGTGGTGGTATGGGCACAATGCCGTGGGCTTCTTCCTCACGGCCGGCTTCCTGGGCATGATGTACTACTACATCCCCAAGCAGGCCAACCGCCCGGTCTACAGCTACCGGCTGTCCATCGTCCACTTCTGGGCGCTGATCTTCACCTACATGTGGGCGGGCCCCCACCATCTGCACTACACGGCGCTGCCGGACTGGGCGCAGAGCGTGGGCATGCTGTTCTCGCTGGTGCTGCTGGCGCCGAGCTGGGGCGGCATGATCAACGGCGTCATGACCCTCAGCGGTGCCTGGCACAAGCTGCGTGACGACCCCATCCTCAAGTTCCTGATCGTGGCCCTGTCGTTCTACGGCATGTCCACCTTCGAGGGCCCGATGATGTCCATCAAGACGGTGAATGCGCTCTCGCACTACACCGACTGGACCATCGGCCACGTGCACAGCGGTGCGCTGGGCTGGGTCGGCCTGATCTCCATGGGCGCGCTGTACCACCTCATCCCGCGCATGTATGGCCGCACGGCGATGTACTCCACCCGGGCCATTGAACTGCACTTCTGGATTGCCACCATCGGCATCGTGCTCTACATCGCCGCCATGTGGATTGCCGGCGTGATGCAGGGCCTGATGTGGCGCGCGGTGAACCCGGACGGCACGCTGGTCTACACCTTCGTGGAAAGCGTCAAGGCCACCTTCCCGTTCTATGTGGTGCGTCTGCTGGGCGGTCTGCTCTACCTGAGCGGCATGTGCCTGATGGCCTGGAACGTGGTGATGACGGTGCGTGTGGGCACGGTGCGCCCGCAGCCTATCCCCGCCCAAGGGATGACGCCGGTGGCGGTGGGTTCCGCTGCTGCTGCCGCCTGAGCCCACCACAAGAACAAGGAGAGAGTCATGGCACAAGCCCATGCAAAGCCGGTTGGTCACGAGCGCATCGAGACCAGCAACTTCCTGATGATCGTGCTGGTTCTGCTCACCGTGGTGGTGGGTGGCCTGATCGAGATCGTGCCGCTGTTCTTCCAGCGCTCGACCACCCAGCCGCTGGAAAACCTCAAGCCCTACACCGCGCTGCAACTGGCCGGGCGGGACGTCTACATCCGCGAGGGTTGCTACAACTGCCACTCGCAGATGATCCGCCCGCTGCGGGCCGAAACGCTGCGCTACGGCCACTATTCGGTGGCTGGCGAGTCGGTGTATGACCACCCCTTCCAGTGGGGCAGCAAGCGCACCGGGCCGGACCTGGCCCGTGTCGGCGGCAAGTACAGCGATGAATGGCATCGCCTGCACCTGAACAACCCGCGCGACCTGGTGCCCGAGTCCAACATGCCGGCCTATCCGTGGTTGACCACCGGCCAGATCGACCCCGCCAGCATGGCGCCCCGCATGAAGGCGCTGCGCACCGTGGGTGTGCCCTACACCGATGCAGAGATCGCCGCTGCGGGCGACGAGGTGAAGGGCAAGACCGAAATGGAAGCCGTCATTGCCTATCTGCAGGTGCTGGGCACCGCCATGAAGCGCTGAGGAGGATGTGATGCCAAGCTTTGATCTCAACCTTCTGCGCGCGGCGGTCACGCTGCTGTCTTTTGTGATGTTCCTGGCCATCGTCGTCTGGGCCTACTCGAAGCGCAACAAGCAAGAACTGCAGGCGCTGGGTCAGTTGCCTTTCCTGGGCGACGAACAGATGCCCGAAGGAGTCCGACATGAGTGATTTCTTTTCCAACGGTTGGTCGGTCTTCATCATTGCCGGCACCATCGGCGGGCTGGTGTTCTGCCTGGCCCTGCTCATCATCGCCAGCCGTCGCCGTGTGATGGCCAACGATGACACCACCGGCCATGTCTGGGATGAAGACATCCGTGAAATGAACAACCCGCTGCCGCGCTGGTGGATGGGGCTGTTTGTGCTCACCATCGTCATTGCAGGCATCTACCTGGCGCTGTATCCCGGCCTGGGCAGCTATGCCGGCACGCTGGGCTGGTCCAGCGACCGTCAATATCAGGACGAGCAGGCCAAGGCGCAGCTGGCCATGCATCAGGTGTATGCCCGGTTTGACGGCATGCCGGTGGAAACGCTGGCCCGCGATGCGCAAGCCCAGGGCATTGGGGAACGCCTGTTTGCCAACAACTGCGCGGGTTGCCATGGTGCGGATGCCAAGGGGTCCAAGGGTTTTCCCAACCTGACCGACAACGACTGGCTGTATGGCGGCGACGCCGACACCATCATCCAGACCATCACCCAAGGCCGTCAGGGCATGATGCCCCCGATGGCGGCGGCGGTGGGCACGGGTGAGGATGTGCGCAACCTGGCCAACTATGTGCTGAGCCTCTCCGGCAGCCCGCACAACTCGGTGGCGGCTGCGCTGGGCAAGCCCAAGTTCGCGGCCTGCGCCGCCTGCCACGGCATGGACGGCAAGGGCAATCAGGCCCTGGGTGCCCCTAACCTGACCGACAAGATCTGGCTGCACGGCTGGGGCGAAGACGCCATCGTGGCGATGGTGAACAACGGCAAGCACAACGTGATGCCGGAGCATGGCTCCCGGCTGAGCGGCGAGCAGATCCGCGTGCTGGCGGCCTATGTCTGGGGCAAGTCGCACAGCGCAGCCGCCAATACGGCCGAAGCTGCACCGGCAGTGTCCGTCGCGGCCAAGCAGTAACCAGGCTGTGTGATGCACAAACCGCTTGAGGTGAATGAGCGCAAGACTGTGTCGCTGTATGCGGCACAGCCCAAGATCTACCCGCGCGCTGTCCACGGCTGGTTTGCCGTTTGGCGCTGGGCGCTGGTGTTCGCCACCCAGGCGGTGTTCTACGGGCTTCCCTGGTGGAACTGGAACGACCGCCAGGCCGTTCTGTTCGACCTGGAAGCCCGGCGATTCTTCATCTTTGACCTGGTCCTGTATCCGCAGGACCTGGTCTACCTCACGGCGCTGCTGCTGATTTCAGCCTACGCGCTGTTCCTGTTCACGGCGGTGGCCGGTCGCTTGTGGTGCGGTTATGCCTGCCCGCAGACCGTCTACACCGAAATCTTCCTCTGGATCGAGCGCCACACCGAAGGGGACCGTGGCGCCCGCATCCGCCTGGACCGCGCGGGGTGGGGCGCCGAGAAGCTGCTGCGCAAGGGTGCCAAGCATGCCGGCTGGCTGGCCGTGTCACTCTGGACCGGCTTCACCTTCGTCGGTTACTTCACCCCCATCCGCACGCTGGGCGACGTCACCCTGCAAGGCCTGCTCGGCGGCTGGCAGACGTTCTGGATCCTGTTCTATTCGCTGGCCACCTACGGCAATGCCGGTTTCCTGCGGGAACAGGTCTGCAAGTACATGTGTCCGTATGCGCGCTTCCAGAGCGCCATGTTCGACAAGGACACGCTGGTCATCAGCTACGACAACAGTCGCGGCGAGCCGCGGGGCCCACGCTCCAAGAAGCAGGGCGTGGCCGACTTGCAGGCTGCGGGTGTGGGCAGCTGTGTTGATTGCAAGCAATGCGTGCAGGTGTGCCCCACCGGCATCGACATTCGCAACGGCCTGCAATATGAGTGCATCGGCTGTGCCGCCTGCATTGACGCCTGCAACGGCGTGATGGACAGCTTTGAATATCCCCGCGGACTGATCCGCTACGCCACCCAGAACGGCATCAACAAGGGCTGGACGGCGGCGCAGCAATGGCGCCGGGTGTTCCGCCCCCGTGTGCTCATCTACACCACCATCCTGCTGCTGCTGTCGGCCGGCATGGTGTTCAGCCTCGCCACCCGGTTGCCGTTCCGCGCCGACATCGTGCGGGACCGCGCCGCGCTGGCGCGCCAGGTGGAAGATGGCTACATCGAAAATGTCTACCGGCTGCAGCTGATGAACGCCAGCGGCGACACGCTGCGTTTGAAGCTGGAAGTGACGGGCCTCCCCACGCTGGCCTTCAGCAGCCCGCCCGCCATACATGCGCTGGCGCCGGCAGAAGCCCGCTGGGTGACCGTGGCCCTGCGTGTGCCACCGGAAACGGCGGCGCAGCTCAGCGCGGGTGCGCACCCCATGCAATTCCGCATCCTCCAGGTGGCGCCCGATGGCACACCGGGTCGGGTGCTGGTCGAGAAGTCGACCTTTGTCATTCCCCGTTGAAGGAGTCCCACCATGTCCCTGGCCGCCTCTGCACCCTCCGCAGCTCCTGCCGTGCTCGCATCGTCCCTGGGGGACGCGGGCCGGCAGGCCTCGTCCGGCCCCTGGTGGCGGCATCCGATGATGTGGCTGGTGGTGGGCGGGCCCACTCTGGTGGTGGCAGCCAGTGTCATCACCCTGACCCTGGCCATCCGCCATGCGGACCCGGTGGTCAACCATAGCGACCAGGGCGGTTCAGCCCATGTGTCCGCCGAGGACGCGGGGACTGACGAACATGCGCGCACGGTGCGTACCTTGGGCACCGTCAGCGCCACCAGCACCAGCACCAGCACCACCACCACCACCACCACGACGCAGGCGCCGGACCCCGCCCTGCAACCGGCCATGAAGGCCCGCAACCATGCGGCCACCGGCGGCCAGGAGCACTGACATGACCCAGCGCCTCGCCACCCCAGACACCCCAGACACCCACGCCTGCAGCAACACTTGCGCGAACCGCTGCCACTGCAGCAAGGCGCAGGCCCCGGCCGAGGGGGCGTCTCCTCCACGCACCCGCAGCCTGGTGGACGCCGAACTGCTGCGCCGTTTTGACGTCTCCGGCCCGCGCTATACCTCGTATCCGACAGCGGACCGGTTCTCCGATCAATACACGGCGGACGGTCTGGTCCAGGCGTTCCGCGAGCGTGCCGTCTCCGAGCGTCGGGACGAGCCGGTGTCGCTGTATGTTCACATCCCGTTCTGTGAATCGGTCTGCTACTACTGCGCCTGCAACAAGGTCATCACCAAGCACCATGACCGGGGTGCCCCGTATCTGGACAAGCTGCAGGCCGAGCTTCGGCTGATTGCCCAACACCTGCCCGCTGGCACCCCGGCGAGCCAACTGCACCTGGGCGGTGGTTCTCCCACCTTCCTGTCCGACGCCGAAATCGTGCGCCTGATGGACCTGCTGCGCCAGCAGTTCTGCCTGACCGACGATGCGGAAATCTCCATCGAAGTCGATCCCCGCACCGTGGACGCCACGCGGCTGGCGGCCCTGCGCGAGATGGGCTTCAACCGGTTGAGTCTGGGCATCCAGGACTTCGACGCGGATGTGCAGCGCGCCGTGCACCGCGAGCAGTCGTATGACAGCGTGGCTGCGCTGATGAGCACCGCACGGGCGCTGGGTTTCCAGTCCATCAATGCAGACCTGATCTACGGCCTGCCCAAGCAGACTGCGGCCTCCTTCGCCCGCACGATTGCGCAGGTTTCGACCCTGCGGCCGGACCGCATTGCCTTGTATGGCTACGCCCACCTGCCGGAGCGCTTCAAGCCGCAACGTCGCATCGATAGCGACGCCCTGCCAACGGCCGGGGACAAGCTGCAGATGCTGTCGCACGCGCTGAGCGGCTTGCTGGGCGAGGGCTACACCTACATCGGCATGGACCACTTCGCATTGCCGGAAGATTCGCTTGCGGTGGCCAAGCGGGAAGGGCGCTTGCAGCGCAATTTCCAGGGCTACAGCACCCAGCCGGACCGCGACCTGATTGCGCTGGGCGTGTCGGCCATTTCTCGGATCGGCGCGCACTATTCGCAAAACGCCAAGGAACTGGACCTGTATGAAGAAGCCTTGTCCTCCGGCCGTCTGCCGGTGGAGCGTGGCCTGACGCTGGATGCCAACGACCTTCGCCGCCGCGACATCATCATGACGCTGATGTGCCAAGGCCGGTTCGACATGGCGGCCTTTGAGCGTCAGCACGGCTTGCCGTTTGCGCAGGAGTTCCAGCCCGAGCTGGAGCGACTGGCCCAACTTCAGCACGACGGCTTGGTGACCGTGTCGGACACCCTGATCGAGGTCACCCCGCTGGGCTGGTACTTTGTCCGCGCGGTCGCCATGGTGTTTGATCAATACCTGCGCCGTCCGCGTGCAGCCCAGGCTGAAGCGGTGCCTGTGCGCTTCTCGCGCATCCTCTGAGCCAAGTCGCCGCCATGCTGGACCTCGCGCTGATGGGCTCGGCCTTCCTGATGGGGGTGGCGGGCAGTGTGCATTGCGTGGCGATGTGTGCTGCCCCCTGTGCGGCGGTCACGGGCGGGCGGGGGGCTCCGGCGGTGGCCTTCCAGACCGGGCGGCTGCTCAGTTACGCGCTGGCGGGGGCGGTAGCGGCCTCCAGCATCGGGTTGCTGTGGCAGTGGGAACAGGTGGCGGCCTGGCTCCGGCCGCTGTGGCTGGCACTGCATCTGGCGGTGCTGGCGCTGGGGCTGTGGCTGGTCTGGCGCGGGGAGCAACCCCTGTGGATGCAGCGGCGTTGGGGCGGTTGGACATCTTCGGCCGCAGCGCAGCGCTGCGCTCCAGTGGTGGCGACCCCACGGTCGAACGGCGGGGCGGGCAATGGGGCGAAAAATGGGGCGGGCAAAGGGGCGAGCAAGGGGATGATCCCAGGGGCCGCCGAGGTTTCCCGATCGGGGGCCGATAGAGCCGGGGGGCGTTGGGTCGTCCCCATCCTCCCTGTGCTGGCGACAGCGGGGCCTGTGGGCACCGCTGCGGGCGTCTCTCTGGCTTCTCCGATGTCCACCGCGTCCTTGTCGACCTCGGCATGCACGGCATCAACGGCATCCACGGTGTCAACGGCTTGTACGGCAGCAACGGCATCATCGGTGGGGCCGCCAGCCCAGCGGTCCGCGGGCGCCTGGCGGCCTGCCTTGGCTGGCCTGGCCTGGGTGGCATGGCCATGCGGTTTGTTGCAATCAGCCTTCCTGGTGGCGGCTTTGGCCACCAGCCCGGTGACAGGGGGGCTGGTCATGGCGGCCTTCGCCTTGGGGTCTTCTCCCGGCTTGTGGGCGGGCCCGTGGCTGCTGCGCCGGCTGACTGTATGGCGTACGGCGCAGAAGACCCGCCCCCCATCTGGCGACCTTTCCAAGGACTCCGGCGCTTCCGACATGTCCGGCGATTCCGGCGATTCCGGCGCGGCCGGTCTGCGCTGGGCCACACGGCTGTCGGGGCTTTTCCTTACGGCGGCGGCGCTGTGGGCCCTGGGGCATGGGCTGTGGATGCAGATCCGCGCGTATTGCGGTTAGGGCCATCCGAGACATCCGGCAGCAGTGGCGGCTGCTGTCATAGAATCGGCGCTTCCGGTTAATCACCCACCACCACGCGATTCGCGGAGACGACTCCATGTACCAGCACATCAAGGTGCCCGAGGGCGGGCAGAAGATTACGGTCAACGCCGACTTCTCGCTCAACGTTCCCAACAACCCCATCATCCCGTTCATCGAGGGTGACGGCACTGGTTTTGACATCACCCCGGTGATGATCAAGGTGGTGGACGCTGCTGTGGCCAAGGCCTACGGCGGCGCCAAGAAGATCCACTGGATGGAAATCTACGCCGGTGAGAAGTCGACCAAGGTCTACGGCCCGGACGTCTGGCTGCCGGAAGAGACCCTGAAGGTCCTGAAGGACTACGTCGTGTCCATCAAGGGCCCGCTGACCACCCCGGTGGGTGGCGGCATCCGCTCGCTGAACGTGGCGCTGCGCCAGGAGCTGGACCTGTACGTCTGCCTGCGCCCGGTGCGTTGGTTCAATGGCGTGCCTTCTCCGGTCAAGGAACCCGAGAAGACCGACATGGTCATCTTCCGTGAGAACTCGGAAGACATCTACGCCGGCATCGAATTTGAAGCCGAGTCGGACAAGGCCAAGAAGCTGATCAAGTTCCTGCAGGAAGAGTTCGGCGTCAAGAAGATCCGCTTCCCGGAAACGTCGGGCATTGGCGTGAAGCCGGTGTCGCGCGAAGGCACGGAGCGCCTGGTGCGCAAGGCCATTCAATACGCCATCGACAATGACAAGCCCAGCGTGACCATCGTTCACAAGGGCAACATCATGAAGTTCACCGAAGGTGGCTTCCGTGACTGGGCCTATGCGCTGGCACAAAAGGAATTCGGTGCTGAGCTGATCGACGGCGGCCCGTGGTGCAAGTTCAAGAACCCGAAGACCGGCAAGGACATCGTGGTGAAGGACAGCATCGCTGACGCGTTCCTGCAGCAGATCCTGCTGCGCCCGGCCGAGTACTCGGTGGTGGCCACGCTGAACCTGAACGGCGACTACATCTCCGACGCGCTGGCAGCCCAAGTGGGCGGCATCGGCATCGCCCCGGGCGCGAACCTGAGCGACTCCGTCGCCATGTTCGAAGCCACCCACGGCACGGCTCCGAAGTACGCTGGCAAGGACTACGTGAACCCCGGTTCCGAAATCCTGTCGGCTGAAATGATGCTGCGCCACATGGGCTGGACGGAAGCGGCAGACCTGATCATCTCGTCGATCGAGAAGGCCATCCTGTCGAAGAAGGTCACCTATGACTTCGCCCGCCTGCTGGACGGCGCCACGCAAGTGTCGTGCTCTGGCTTTGGGCAGGTGATGATCGAGAATATGTGAGCACCTGCCCGGTGGTGAACCGGGTTGGCTCTGAAACCCCAGTGCATTGATTTGCCTGGGGTTTTTTCATGTCTGTCGGTGACTGATTGTGAAGGGTCATGCCCCTAAAATGGGGCCATGATCGGGGCCACTAAAAAGCGCCATGGCCCCATTGGGGAGGAACATGGCCCAATTGCGGCACGTCAACTACACACTGAAGCCAACTTCTATCGAGGCCGCGAAGCCCAAGGAAAAGGCCTACAGCCTCACTGATGGTGGCGGCTTGATCCTAGAAGTGCTGCCCGGCGGCTCAAAGGTGTGGAGGTTCAAATACCACCACCTCGGCAAGCGGGAGAAGGTGACCATTGGGCCTTACCCCTCGTGGAGCATCAAAGACGCCAGGAACGAGCACGAGAGGTTGCGGGAGCAGCTGCACAAGGGAGAAAGTCCGGCGAAGGCCAAGCAGTCCCAGAAGGCGGAAAGGCTCGCAGCGGAAGCGCGGGCGGTGACCTTCAAAGCATTTGCGCAGGAGTGGGCAGAAGAGAAGTTGATGCACCTGAGCGAGGCCTATCGAGCCAAGACAATTGGTTGGCTAGATTCGGACATCTACCCTGCGATTGGTCGGCTGCCCCTTGGGGAGGTGACAGCGCACCACATCCTTGACCTGATCGAAGGTCGAAAGGCAACGCCTGTCACCGCAGACCGCCTTCGCGCCGTCGTTCAGCAGATCTTCGCGTTTGCTGTGATCAAACGCCGTGTCACGAGCAACCCTGCAGTCGGACTGGTTGGTGCGGTGAAGGTCCCTCCGGTGAGACACCACACGCACCTCACCGAACTACAGCTCGGCGCCTTCTGGCGAACTGTCGATCTGCAGGGTGCCCACGCCTCGACCGTTTTGGCCACAAAGTTGCTCGCGTTGACGATGGTGCGCAAGATGGAGTTGCTCCGGGCGAAAAAGACCGAATTCGACTTGGAGGCAGCAATCTGGGATGTGCCTGCTGAGCGGATGGAGATGCGCCGGCCGCATCGCGTCTATCTCTCCCGCCAGGCGGTTGAATTGCTCCAGCAACTCTTTCACTTCACCCAAGGCAGTCCCTACCTGGTGCCGTCCATCCATCGAAACACCACACATATGGCAGAAGCGACGCTCAATCACTTCTTCAAGCGAATGGATATCGGTGTCGAAGACTTCAGCCCTCACGGCCTGCGAGGAACCGCGGCAACGATGTTGCGGGAGGCCGGGTTTGGCAAGGACGTTGTCGAACTTTTGTTGGCCCATGCCGAGCGCGACAAAACGGTCGCTGCCTACAGCCATCATGAGTTGCCCGAAGAACGTCGCCGTGCACTTCAGTGGCTGGCGGATCGCATCGAGCTGCTGGCCTACGGCGCGAAGGTCGTTCCCATCGCGGCGTAGGGTGACGGGGATCCTCCAGCGATCAGGCAGCCCCTGTCATATCGTTGTCTGCGCTGCCGATCTTTAGTACGACCTCGATTGGCCATACCCGAGTCTTTCGACCGAGGAGTTGGCCAGGGGGCACCTTGCCCTGTTCCACCCATTTCAGCCAGGTACGAGGCACGATTGGAAGAAGTCCGGGTCGGCCGGCTTTGCGGTCCCCACAGATGTCCTTGACGCGCAACAGAGCTCCGGCGGGGTATTTGATGAGAGATTGCGACATTAGTGGTCTATCAAAGGTTGGCTGATTTCAGAATGCGGCTGGTCTTGGCGGGGTCGCTCGCTTGCCCGAGCCCTGGGATGCACCCGGAGGCAAGGCAGCGCACGTAAGGGTCATCAGAAGCACGCATAGCAGCGATGCGCTCGCTGGATTTTCGAGATGCAGCGGAAGCCTGGCGCCCTTTGGGACTGGTCGCCTCCAAGGCGATCTGGCCGACGTAGTTGCGGTCGAACGGGCTCAATTGGCCACCCCTTGATATAGCTCCACGCCGGCGACGTCGTCCAACCGCACGGCCCCGGCTCGCACTCTTGCTGCGAGGTAGTCCGCGCCAGCCTGCGCACGGAGCCCTGCCAACGGGAACCTCATCAGCAACTCGCTAGCCTCCTGCACTGCCGCCCAAATGGGCTCAGCAAGCACAGCTCGCCAGCGGCAGTCGTTGACCGCAAGCTGCACGAGGTTGCGCAGGACTGTGTGCTGGTGGCGTGCAGTCTCGCTGCCCTCCAGTTCCTGCAGCGCGATCTCGGCGCCCATGCCGACGATCCATGCGAGGTGTGACAACAGGCCCTTGGCCTGTTCGCCTTCATTCGTCAGGAACAGCTCGATGCCGACGCTGCGGACATGGGGGCGCGGCGCCGTGGTTCTTCGTTGTCTTGCATGGTTGCCGTGGGGTTGCCTCTCCTTGCTTTTGGGTTGCCGACTGGTTGCCGACGGGTTGCCGGGCAGTTGCCGGATGGTTTGCGAGTGCCTTGGTGATGGCCTGTCGAGAAACGGTGACGCCCTGGCTGGCCAGCCATGTCCGCATCTCCTGATGCGTGTAGCCGGCCTGGTCGAGTTGCTGCAGAGCGTCGAGGTAGGTGCTCAGAAGCCCCCGCCGCGCAGGGGGATGGGCCTGCATCCACTGGTCAAGCTCCGGAGCGCTCATGTGAGGCCCTCCTGCTTCCTGCTGGCTGTGACGGGTGGGTGGCGGACCAACTCGGCGAGGGCTAACCCCAGCGAGGCGCCGAATGCGGCGTTGACCTGGTCAAACTGATTGACCCGCAGCCGTTGACGTTCCAGGTCGAAGGTCTGCCGAACATCGGTGGCGTGCCACGGCGTGTAGGGCTTGTTGAGAATGGGCATGGCCATGCTCGGGCTCCTCAGGATTTGGACTTGTTGCGCTCAAAGACCCAGCACCAGACAGCGGTGGACTTGACCTCCCGCTGCTCGTCGAGCTGGGCCCGGATGGCACTGTTGACGTTGCGTGTATCGACAAAGCGATGCCGGCGGCTGGTCCGCAGGTACTTCTTGAGGTCCCCGATGGAGGGAACCTGTTGACCGCGCTCGCGGGCCACCTGGATGAAGTGATTCAGGCTGACAGCGATTTCGTCATCCGGCTTGCGCGAGTGATTCAGCGGTGCGCCGCCGCTGTCCAGGTAATCGAAGGCCTCCCAGAACTCCTGCACCAGCGGGTGGTCGCTGTTGATCGCCTGTTGTCGCTGGACCGCCATGGCCACGATCTGGCTCTGGAGCGCAGCGTGCTGATCGTCGGTGAGGGGGACAACAAGGCGGAGCGCATCGGACAGGGCGAGTAGCTGTGCGTGGTTCTTCGCAACGCGCGTGCTCTTGATCTCCGGGTTGGCTTGCAGCGCGGCCTCATGTTCAGGCGTCCGCGCGGCCAGCGTCTTGAGGATCTCTGCCTCGCGCTGCGCTGCCAGGAGGATGAACCCGCTGACCTCCTCCACGGGGAGGCTTTCCAGTTGAACGGCAGCTTCGCGAGTCTTGGGTGTCTGGCCCTTGCGGTCGAAGGTGAGATGCACGATCCGCTGCAGGATGGCGTCGGATGCTGCAACCTCGTTGTTTTGACTGATGACGATGGCGCCTCGGAAGGGCGGCTCGTAGGTTTCATTGCCGCCTGTCGCCATGCCACGGGCCCGCACCGAGCGGCCGTTGAAGGCGGTCTTCAGCTCGTCCCAGTCGAAACCCTTCACGTGGGGGCCCTTGTCGCCGCCCACACGCTCACGGTCGCTCTCGATGAGTACCACCGGGAGGTTGGAGACCTGCGCGAAATTGCGGGCGCGTGCAGCGAGGGAAGACTTGCTCGGGTCGAAACCCTCGTAATCGCGCCGGCCACACAGCTTCCACATGAACTCGATCAGCGTGGACTTGCCCGCGCCGGCCTCGCCGACCACCTCCAGGAAGGGAAACGACTTCTGGGTGGCGCGGATCTGCTCGGCGAATAGAGCGCCCAACCAAAAGGTGAGGGCATGTAGACGTCCGTCAGGCGGCCAGCACCATCCCTGGCGCCATTGACCTGGCGGGCCACTCCCAGCATGTGATCTTCAAAGCTGGCGAAGTCACGAATGGCGACGGCGATAGGCGCCCCTATGGCGGCCCCAGTCGCTCCCATGGCGACCCCTGCACCGGCTACCTTCGCTTGAAGCGCCTGGGAGCGCTCCAGGGCGTGGGAGGCGGCTGCGCTGCGCCGTTTGTGTTCGGCCTGGCTCTGAAGCGCAGCAGTCTGCCGCTCGATGCTGGCGGTGGTCGCTGCCATGTTGGCCCGCAATTCGCGCTCGTGGGTCGCGAGCGCGCTGGTGCTGACTCCCGCAGCAGAGAACCGATCCCGCAGCACCTGGACCTGTGCGGCTTGGCGTTGCTGCTGTTCGCTAAGTTCGCGGGTTGCCTGGCGCGCGGCCTGGAGCTGCGCGACCATGGCCTTGGTGGGAGGGCCGGATTGGTTCAGCTCCCGTGCCAGGCGAGAAGCCTTCTCGCGAGCGTTCTCTAGCCTGGCGCTGGTGGCCTCCAGGCCGGTGCGCAGCTCCCGGAATTCGCCGATGGCCTTTTGCTGCGAGCTGAGTTCCTTGAGCCTCTGGCGGGTATCCCGTAGCGCCTTGGCGGTTGCTGTGCTGTCGCTGTTGATGCGCTTGAGTGGCGCTGTGGCGCGGTCGATTGCTTGCAGGATCACCTGCAGGCGCAGGTCGCTCATGGCCATGGCGAGTTACTCGGTCTGTTCGTGGCGGGATCTGGCGCGCTCGCGCCAGTCCATCAGCTCGGCGAGGGAGAAACCGTCCATGTCGGACGGCGCCCAGTGAAAGACGATGGCCAGGTCAGCCATCGCATCCTCTACGCGGTCGGGGATGCCTGCTCCTGCGCCGCTTTCGGCGACAAAAAAGCCGACACCTCGGCGGCGAGCTGGAACAGATCCGCCGGATCCAGACCGTCCACCTCCTGTCGGGTGAGGGTCGGGATGGTGATGCGAGGCAGTACGGTCTGCGCGGCGGAGACGTCCATGCGCACCAGGTCGAAGAGAGACACGCCACGCAGCTCGCCGGCGCGCGGCTTGCGCAGCTCGACGGTGGTGATGGTCTGATCGCCACGCTGGATGGGTTGGTCGAGAGTGATGGAGGTGGTGGTCATGATGGAAAGAATTCAGAGGGGGAAGTCAGAGCTGCAGGGCGGAGCGGACCGAGGCGAGCATGTCTACGCCATCCACGATCTCGATCATGTTGACGAAGTCGATTTCGATCACGACGGAGCCGTTGAGCGTGAGCTTGTAGTAGCTCAGGGCCGTCTTGATCTTGATCTCGGTCTTGTCACCGGCCTTGGCCTTGCCCGGGTCAATCTCGGTGTGGCGTCCGCGAACGACGATCTCCAGCGACTCGGCGGTTTCGGAGTCCTCGCCCTGCAGAGCGCCTGCAAAGCGCAGCAGGATGCCATCGTGCTGACGCGTGCCCCACTGAGCGAAAACGTCGCGCAGCCAGCCGGAGGCGGTCCATTCCATCTCCATGGCCTCCATGCCCAGGTCCAGCTTGATGGGGCCGTTCATGCCGCCAGCCTGGTGGTCCTCGGTCTTGCGGGACAGCTTGGGCAGGGTGATCTCATCGACCTCGCCCAGGTAGCGGACGCCGTCGTTGAAAAGAATGAAGTTCTTGAGCTTCTTGGGCAGTGCCATGACTTAAACCTGCGAAAAAGGGGGGAAGGGCGCCGCGATGGAGCGGCGCAACGGCGTCAGCTATTGACGCGAGCAGCAAAGTCGCTGAAGTACTTGTCGGTGATGCGCTGGCGGAACGACAGGTCTTCCACCGGGGGGATCGGCGTGTAGTCGTAGTCGATCACCAGTTGGCCGCTCTTGAGCGTTGAGGCCTCGTTTGCGGTTTCGTCGTACCAGGCGGAGCCGTCGAGGATGTAGCCGTTCTGCTTCAGCGAGCGGAACTTGGCATTGACGCCTTCCAGGATGTCCTTGACCAGGCTGGGGTGCAGCGGCTTGTCCACAGCCCAGAAATGGGCCTCGGCAATCGTGTCCGCGAGGATCTGCGCGGTGCGGGTTGCGCTCTCGAAGGCGAACAGCGAGTCGTCCGTGCAGGTACGCGAGCCCCAGAAGCGAAAGCCCGAGTAGTTGATCAGCGCGGTGACCTCGTTCTCGTTCAGCAGGCCGGCGTCCGTCGATGCCTCCTGCAGATCCCAGTAGAGGTCCTTGGTGATCCCCGTCACGCCGTTGATGGGCATGTTGGAGAGGGTCTTGTGCCAACCGACCTCGATATCGATCTTGGCGCGCAGGCCCAGGGCGTAGGCGACGGGTGAAGCGTTCACCGTGGCGTTGAGCGTGGTGTCCCAACGGGTGAAACCGGGGTGCAGGAGCATCAGCTCGCGGGCTCCAAACTTCTTGCGATACAGAATCGCGTCGGCGACGGTCTCGGCACCGCTCGTGCTGGCATAGGCGAAGGCTCGCAGCTTCTGCGCCACCGAAACCAGAGCGGCCGTGACTTCGGGCGTATCCAGCTCGGGCGCACCGAGGATGCGCGGCTTGACCCCGAGCTGGGCCTGGGCCGAAAGCAGGGCTTTCATGCCGGTGTATTGCCCGGATGCCAGTGTGGTACCGATGACGTTGCTGACCAGGTCGGCCGCCTTCTCTTCATCCGTGGCACCTTGACCATCAGGCACGCGCACAACGACGACCACCGGAGAGGCCTGCAGCGCGATGGCGTCCAGGGCAGCGGCCAGCGTGCCCTTCGTACCGGCCTTGCCAATCGCCGTGTTGACGTTGGTGATCAGCGCGGGCTTGTTGTAGGGGAAGGTCGCGTCGTCAGCGTCGGATGCCGTGGCAATCAGACCGATGATGGCGGTGGAGACGGTCTGGATGGTGCGCACGCCATCGGAGATTTCGATGACGCGCACGCCATGGTGGTACGAGTCGAGTGCCATGGGGCTCCTTGCGATAGAAGGGGGAGCCCGCACCGGGACGAAACCCTGACGTGCTGGCGGCTCCGGAGATGAGCCGCCAATGTGCGCGTTCTCTCGCGCGAAGTCATTCTCATGTGGGTCTACCGACGCGCAGTCACGAAGGCCCCAAGAGAGGAGTTCACTTACTCCCCACCCACTGAAGATTCCTAATGCTCCCGTGACGGTTCTGCGCAGAACTAGCCGTCATGTGGCCTTCGAGGTCAGCTCATCACGAATTGCAATCAAAAATTCGCGCGTGCTCGGTCGGAAGCCGGTAGGGATGATGCACGGCTCGAAGTACTCCTGGAAGCGTTCCTCCATTCCTGCGTCGCCGGTGTCGAGGAACGCTTCAATGTCGGCAACTAACCGATCGATAAGTTGCTGTTCTGAATCGTTTTTGAAGGCTGCAACGATGTCCTCCAGCGTGTCGCCCTCGATATCGAAGTCCTGGTGGAACCAAGAGCCCATGAAGTTCGAAAGGACTGGGAAGAACTTGTCGCCCTTCAGTTGGTATGCGGCCATGATCAGGGCACCGGAAATGCGGTGAGAACGAAGTAGATCCTGTTATTTTGCTGCACGCGTCGGAGCACAACCAGAACTTTGGACATCTGCTGAAGCTGGCCGGTCGAACGTACGACGCCCTCTCCGATCGTTACATTGAATGGATGTCGGAACGAGAGCTTGTTGCCATTCGCTGCCGTCTTTGCCCATGCTTCGATCTGAGCCTTGTTGGCCTTGATCGCTGTGCCAACATGCTTTTCGGCGTCAGCCAAGGTTCTGAAAGTTGAGGCTGCTGGTATCTTTGGCTCGGCGGCAAGTCTACTTCTGAGCTGCGCCTCGGTCCGGCCCACATGTTTCAGGATAGTGTGGCCACCTGCTGCCTCCTCTGCGGCAAGGCTGATCGCGCCGCGACGAACCGCTATGACTCGAAGGGCACCGACGCCACCAGCTATTAGCGGTATCGCGATGTCGGCGCCGAGGCCAATCATCTCCGCTGTCTTTGGGTCGGCGCCGAGAACTCCGGACAGTGATTGAGCTGCTTCTGCCGTGAGCGTAGAAGTTTCTCTCCCGCTCGCAATCTGACGGATTGCTGAAGCCGAAGTGTCTACCCCGTGAACACCGAGCGTTGCTCCTGCAACCTTCGTGAGCGCTGTGGGCTCGGGCACAAACAGTAAACCGCTTGCACCTACAAGCTCAAGCGCGCCGATCGCCAGCTTCCCGACTCCCCACAGCCGATTGCCGAGAGTCGGCTCGTCTTCGATCGATTCGCCGGACAGCACTGCAGCGAGTTGGACCGGAGTCAAGACGATACGAATACCTTCTTCGTCGTCCCAGTTCAGCTCTGAGGCGTGGACCCGAGCAACATCTCCAATCGGACCGGGTAGCGGGGAGCTGCTGAGGCACAGGGTACCCCTGTCGAATGGGGCTGCTTCACTTCCGCAGACTGGTCCCGGGACGCGCGAGTTGGCCATTCAGATTCTGCCCGTTATCGGCTGTGGCGGTTGATCCAGTGAGTTCGTTGCGCTTCCGTCCGCGTTCGTTCGGAGCGTCGGAGACCTCAAGACTTTCGGGCAATTTTCCTCTTCCAACTTTCTAGTTGGGATTACCAAAGTCACGCTGAACGCTGCGTGACGACGTGTAAATCGATGTCACGTAGCGCGCGAGGCTTCGACACTGATAACGCCTTGGTGAGCGATCTTCGGTTCTGGCAAGAGAGACGCTATAAGCTGGCGCCTTCGAAGACAATCCCGCTGTCGACGTTCCTGAGTCTAGTGGAGGATATCGAGGTGGAACCGGCTCGTGTCGAGCGCATCACGCAAGGAGTCAAGAAGCATGGTAGTTAAATTCATCGTTGGCGAATACAACGTTATTTGGGAAGCGCTGAAGCACTACGAGAAACACCTTCAGCAGATCTCCCAGACCTCGGAGGACGAGGACGACGAGATCCTCGCGGACGACAAGCTGATGAAGTTGGAATGCATCTTCAAGGACTTGCAGGACTCGGCCATGAAGGACTGGGGACTCGAACTGAAGTGAATGACATCGGCATGTAGAATTCAGGCCGAGCGTTTCTGCTCCTCGTTCTTCCTCCCTGAGCGAGCAGCCATTAAGAATTCGATGAGCTGTTGATGCCCCTGCTCCGTCAGGGGCATTTCTTTTTCTGGAGTTCGATGCGTCTCAAAAGAGACCGCCAGAGTTGGCCGCATCCCAGCTCGTGATGACCAACTCCCCTGTGGCTTGACGCTGCTCGACATCGCGGCCATTGCCGACGGAGTAGCGGATCTCCAGGCGTTCCATCCAGAATCCTTCGAAGCACCGCCGGATCTCGGGGTGGTCGTTGATGCTGACCATCACCTTCCCCTTGGCGCGCCGCATGAAGTCGGCCATGCGTTCGTAGTTGTCGAACGTCCAGTCCGTTCCATACCCCTCTGTCTGCCAATAGGGTGGGTCGGCGTAGATGAACGTGTGCGCGCGGTCGTAGCGTTCCATCACTTCCAGCCAGGGGAGGTTCTCGATGTACGTGCCCGCCAGGCGCAAATGCGCCGCGCTGAGTTGCTCCTCAATACGGCACAGGTTGATCGCGGGGCTAGTCGTCGCTGTGCCGAAGGACTGCCCTGCGACCCTGCCACCAAAGGCGTGATGCTGAAGGTAGTAAAAGCGCGCCGCCCTCTGGATATCGGTCAGCGTCTCCGGCCTGGTCATCTGCTGCCATTTGAAGACCTCACGGCTGGACAAGGCCCACTTGAACTGCCGGACGAATTCCTCCAGGTGGTGTTGCACCACCCGATATAGGTTCACCAGTTCGCCGTTGATGTCGTTGAGCACTTCCGTCTTCGCCGGTATCGGCCGAAGGAAATACAGCGCTGCACCGCCGCAAAACGCCTCGACGTAGCAATCATGCGCGGGAAACAAAGGAATCAGCTTGTCGGCAAGCCTGCGCTTGCCGCCGAGCCATGGAACGATGGGGGTGGTTTGGTACATGAGAAACGGAGCGGGGCGCCCAGGGACGCCCCGCAGTACTGCTAACGCGGTTGCCCGCTATCCAATCGAGCTGGCGGCAGAGATTGATCCACCGGCGACCGTAAAGAGAAAGTCCCTCAGGTCTCCGGTGTGAGTGGCCGGATGAAGCGCGTCAAAGCATTCCTTGACCGCAGCAACAGCAGTCACAGCGGCCAAGGCGGTCACCCCTGACCACACAGGACCGATGCCCAACGCAATCGCAAACGCACGGGCTACGGGGAAGAGAAGGGCGCCGCCCAGGGCATGCAGCGCCTTGTCATGGGGATCAGGGAGCTGATGCTCACAACGAGACCACCTCGGGTTGATTTCCCTCGGCCACCCACTGCTCGAAGGCGCGGAAGTCCACGTTCTCCGGATCCGGAGGGATGAAGGCATCGTCCACTTCGCGGCGGATGGCAACGGTGTTGTTGTCAGCGTCGATGAGTCTCTTGTACATGGTCAGAAGTCCGCGTTGAGGGAGAAGTCGAAGGCGTAGTTGCGTGCGGCTGTGAACTGCCCCACGCCATAGATTCGAGGCGGGGAATAGGGGCCTGCCGAGACGGAACTGACCGTGATCGCACCGCCCGTGTACCAGTCCGTAAGCGTGCCGCTGGTTCGGGGAGCAATGGCAGCCTTGACGACAACAGTCGGGGCGGTCCGCATCGGGACGGGCGGCGAAGGGTTGGTAGCGTGGCACCAATTTGCATTGACGCCGAACGCCAGTGCGCCCGCGCCGCTCTGGTCGCTGGTTGCGATGGTGTCGAATGCGTCCGTCTGGTAGTAGTAGCGCTGGCAAAGTGCCAGCTCCACGGGGACAGGCCGGAATTCAAACGGTGTCGAGACCGAGCCCTTTTCGAGCTGAACGCCCGTGATCTGCCAGGAGCCCATCTGCTCCATGAGGTTGACGTCCCCAGGGGTCCGATAGAACCGACCCTGGGTCCATGCGTTCTTGGTGCCGGTGGAAAAGTTGGTACCCGACCCGAGATTCCAGTCGATACGCAGACCGGCGCTGGAACCGAGTCGAGCCCACACACCAGTCTGCGGACCCGGAAGAGAAATTGTCATTCGCTCCCAGGTGTTTGCTGCTGTGACCACGTAGGTGGCGATGAACTGGGTCTCCGACGCGGAAGATCCTGACGAGATTGCCACGCAGTACGTGCCGGGAATCGTGGCCTTGACCCAGAACGAAAGGATGGCCGGCGCTGCGTCCGCTGTGCCCCACGCGAAGTCGGTGAGGTTGCTGGCCTCCACCTGGTGACTGATCGTCGCGACGCGGTCGGCTGCGGGCTGCTCAGCCGTGGTGACGGATACCTTCGCGGAGTAGCCAAATCCCGGCGGCCCGTCTTGGACTTGCTGAAAGCTCACCCGACCGGTGGGCATCTCATTCCAGCCCGAGCGAAACCGGTCAACGATCCAAACGGTGGACGCGTTGGCGAAGTTCAGACCGGATTGGATGGCACCAGCTTTGCGCTGGTCGATGCGCATGTCGCCGTTGATGATTCGATTCTTGAAGGCGAAGGTCCGCTGCGTCAGCGTGAGGTCGAGCCGCTCGATGGCCTTGGATGCGGCCCCATCGATCTCCCCGATCTTGCCGGCGACTTCTTGTGTGAGCGCGTTGGTGGAGTCCACTAACGCGGCGATTTGTTGTTCCAAACTCATGTCTTGGCTCCGTGTAGATAGGGATGAAGTTGCAAGCGCTGCAGGTCAACGATGGCCTTGGCCATTGCTGCAAACTCTTCGGCGAGTGAGAGGTTCAGGTCTCCGGTCGATTCGATGGTGACGGACCCGGCGGGGACGCCTGAGAGCGCCAGGTCAAAGCCGAGGAGAAGATCAACAGAGGGCGCCTTGTAGGCAAGCGGCCTGGCTGGATCACTCCAGATCGCGAGGAACGTGCCATCAGACAGGACGAAGCCCACCTCGCGGACCCAGAACTCGGAGTCGCCATCCGCGATAGCAGCGATGTGAAGTTGCCGCGCCCCCTGGACTTTCCCGTCAGAAACCGGGAACCGGGCGCGCTCGTTTCGGAGCGAGGTCTGCGCCTGGCTGGGTGTGTACGCGGCATCGCCGAGCGCCACATGAGTGATCTGTGCGGACAGGCCATCCCCTGTCTTGCGAAGGATGGCGGCCAGGCCGGCTTCAAGTGTTGTCGTGACAAGGGATGTCATGCGGAGTCCATGCTCATTCGAAGAATCGAAGCGATGCGGGCGGCGGTGCCGAGCCGCAGCGGCTGCGTGGCGGGAGTTGGTTGTACGGCCCGAGCATCGAGGGACGGTCGAGCCAAGCTAGCGGCCCGGACGGCGCAGGCCAGTCGCAAGTCCTGTCCAAAGGAGGCGCCGACCTGGAGTTCGTAGTGGCTGCGCTCGTTTTTCACGGCATTCACCATCCGCCGGATTCGGTCGTAGAGTTCCAGGTCGATCAGCGCGGTGGATGCGTCGGAGCCACTGGAGCCTGTCCAGACGGTTAGGGTGAAGGTGTAAGGAGCCCCCCCAGTTGCTTGCCATTCGCGCAGATCGACCGTGGCGTCGATGGCTGCGAGAACTCGCCGGATTGCTCCCGCCGTACCTTTGCGCTGGTGGATCTCCACAGAGCTACGAACCAGGGCGCGACGTGATGCCTCGGTGAACGCCCCTTGCCAGCCTTCTGTGGAGCAGGCCCAGGCGAGCCAAGGCAGCACCGACGCAGGAATCCGAGCGGAGTCCGCAAGGGTGCGGAGCACGCCTGGATCGACCTGCGGCGCAAGGACGACTGCGGCAGCTCTCTCGAGCGCGCTTGCCGAGGGCGGCAGTAGATTCCCCGATGCAGTGCTCATGCCAAGGTCTTGCTGATCATGACAGCGGTGCAGTTCGGGAAGTGCCGCAGGTCTGTCGCCACATCTTGGGCCGGTGCAGTCAGTCGCACGTTGTGAACCCCAGAGATGTGCAGGGCGGCGAATATCGCTGAGCGAGACATCAGGCCGCCAAGCTTGCGAGCCGCTGCAATGGCATCGTTGAGGCGCGCGGTTGCCGAGGCGACAACCACTTCGTGGTCGGGGCCATCCTCCAGCTCCAGCACGGCGTTGACTTCATAGTCCGTTGGTTTTCCCGCCAGAACGCGTGGCCTGTCCGTGAGCGGGCGGACTTCGTCGGCGGACAACGCGGATTGCGTCAGTTCCACGAGCGCTTGACTGGTTAAGGTGGCATTGCTCTGGGGCAGGACCGTGACGGTGACATCACCTGGAAGGGGGGAATCCAGTCCTGCGATGTAGGTGCAGACCAGCACGATGGCGCCGGCCGGGAGCTGGGCGCGCAGGTCGGTCGATACCTCGACCAGGTCGAAGGTGGGGGAGTCGATGGACGCGTCCGCGATCTGCGCGTGCGCAGAAAGCGCATGGTAGTGGTAGGCCCCGCGACTTCCAGCCACAGCAAGGCCCTCAAGAGCCATTTGGCAGCGATAGCGCAGGCGCGAATCGCTCTCGTAGACGGCGGCCACGGGCGGGACTGCCTCCAGGTCGGCTGGCGTGATCAATAGCCGCGTGACGCCGTAGTCGGCCGCACGGTTGTCCAAGTCAGTTCCCTGCGCATAGGCGAGCAAGGAGGCTTTGGCTGCCTCGTTTACGCGCTGGCGCAGGAGCAGCTCGCGGTATGCCCCCTCCTGGAGTAGCTTTGTCAACGGCTCGGACTCCAAGGCGAGGACCTCCGCCACGCTGGAGCGTGTGTCCTCTGGGAGCAATGCCAGGAGAGCGGCCTTGCGCTCCGAAAAAATGGTCTCGTAATCCAGCGCCTCCACAACAGCAGGCGCGGGCAGTTGGGATAGGTCGATCACAGAGAGGCCCTCGATTGCAGCGGCAGCACCAGGCTGATGGAGCGTTGCGCGCCTTCCAGCGGCCGGTAGACACCCTCCAGCTCCACGATGACCTGGCCGGCCCGCTCACCGGTGGCCAGGCTGACCTTGCTCAGCTTGAGACGGGGTTCCCAGCGCATGAGGGCCGTGGCCGTGGCGGCATAGATCCGCACCCGTGTGGCGCCGTTGTCCGGGTGGTCGATCAGTTCGGGCAGAAGACTGCCGTAAGTGCGGCGAGCGATGCGGCTGCCGATGGGGGTCATCAGGATGTCGGCGATGCTCTGGCGCAGGTGGTCGATGCCATCCAAAGAGCCGCCTGTGGCCTTGCTCATTCCGCTCATACCGGCCGCCCCGAGGTTTCCGTGCCGGTGCGGACCTTGTCGTGAACATGGCTGACGACGCTGATCCCGCTCACGACCAGGTCCGGAGTGCCGCTGATGCCAGAGTCGCTGAGTGTGATCTCGCTGGCGCCAACCCGCAGCGTGAGGGAGGTCGCAGATTCAATGACCAAGGCCCCGCTGGCCTGGATGGAAACGGAGCCGCCCACCTGGACAGACGAACTACCGCCAACCTTGGCCAGCAGGTCCTTGGCGGCATGCAGCTTGATGTTGGCATCGGCCTGCAGCAGGATGTCACCTACGCATTGCAAAAGCGCGCGGTGGCTCTCGTGGTTGTATTCGAGGAGAGTTCCGTCCGGATACAGCTTGGCCTCGGTGGTCGCGCGTGAGTCATTCGCTGGGATGACCTCGCTGAAGAGACCCACAAGCGCCACAGCGTTGGCGGGGTCGCCGCCTGGGGCGAGCAGGAGGCATTGCTCGCCGATGGTGGGTGGGCTCCATTCGCGCACCGCTCCTGCGCGGCGCGCGAACCAACGGACCCATGTGGACAGCAAGCTGCCATTGCGCACCCGCACCAGCGCCCCGGACACATCGACCTCTTCGATGGTGCCGGGGCGCAGGAGGTTTTCAAGGCGGCGAATCAGCTCGCTGACATCGGGGGATTCCATTGCGCCCATGTTGCCGACATACCTCGCGCGAGGCACGTCCGGCGCGGTCTGCCCGAGTTGGGCAATCCAAAGCCAATCAGGTGGCGTCGTTCAGGGCGGCACTGGCTCGTCGGAGTAGGTCGGCGTGGGGGCGCATGAGCGCAGCAATCCCACCGGCAGACACCGGCTTGTCGGCCTTTGCCAGCAGGTCAATCAGGGCGCTCAGGCCATCGTCCACTTGATTGATGGAACGGACGATTTCGGCGATAGACGGTGAGGAGATGGACGGGCTTGTGTTGGTGGCCGTCCCTGGCTTGTTGGAGCGCATGTTGTACTGCGTTGTTGTGTAACGGAGTGTGTAGAGTGGGTGCGCAAGGGCGCATGCACAAGCCGTGGCGCTCCATCAGTCGCACCAGTAAGTCGCTCAAGTTTTGTCGGCCAGGGACTGGAGCACTTTGTCGCGGATGGCTTCGCGCTCCAGGGGTGTCAGGCCGAGTAGCCGGCGCGCCGCGTACTGGACCTCAGGGCCATCGGGTCTGACACGATCTCGCAGGCCGAGCTGGTGAACGGAGGCAATGCGGGCCACTCGGCCAGCAAAGCCTACGCTGGCCTCATCGGCGGTTGCATCCACCCTGAGGTGCTTGGCGGCCCGGATCCTGGAGAACATGGCGCCACGGCGGATGTGGCCCTTCAACTCCAGGAGCGTGACCTTGCGCGGCTCATAGGCCGAGCCGTCTGGATTTAACTGAGCAGCGATTCGCTGTTGCTGCGAGCGGCGCAGATCGCGCGCCAGCTCGCGAGCGAGGCGGCGCCGAGCTGCAGGGCCGAGCTGGTCAATGAGTGGTGACAGCCAATCGTCCAGCGCTCTGAGGTCGTCGGTCATGTCTTGACTGGGAATGCCCAGGCCGCCAGCCGCTCACCCTGAAAGAACACCTCCCAGGTCTCCCCACTGGGAGTTGCGCCAGCATGTGCTGGTTCGCCGAGATGCTTCACGTCGAGGCCGATGCCGCCGTCTCGTGGCCGCACGAGCACGCGCTCCGTAAGGTCCACCTCGATGGAGAGATCCACGGTCGCTGCGTTGAGAAACTCCACTTCGAAACGCAGCGCCTTCTCGCGAAGGTCCGGGTTCTCTGCGATTTCCGGCTGGTTGAGCTGCAACCAGGCAAGCAGGGGCACCATGATGGCGTCCGCGTGGTCGGCGTAGTCAAGCAGGACCAGGTTCAGCGTGTAGCGGTACTCAAAGGAGAGCGACTCACCGCCCGCGCTGACCAGCTTGCCGTCCCGGATGAAGACGGCAAGCTTGTCCGGATCGCGCTTCAGCGCAGGCACAGCGCTGCAGAGGTGCTGACGCAGGCTATTGGGCTTGAGCATGGCCCGCCAACTCGTCCAGTTGTTTCTTCACCGCGTTGTAGCGGTCGATGACGGCGTTGAGCTGGAGGATGGCGGCGTTGCCGTCGGTGGCAATGGCGTCAAGATCTGCTGCAGCCGCTGGCGCAAGTTCGGCTCGCGCTTCGTGCCCAGCTCCGGCGGCAAGGCTGGGATCTCCACTGGCTTGGCCTGTACAAGTCGGACTGGGGGCGACGATGGGGACTGACACCCGGACATTCCCGCTACGAAGGCCAGCCACAAGGCGGTCATGCTGATCTTTTTCATTGGCGATGGTTCTGCTGAAGGACTGCATAGCGGCGGCCAGCTCGTCACGCATGGCTGCCTCGGTGGCGCGATAGCGCTGGTTCTGCGCTGCCTGGGCTGCGGCTTGTTGTGCAGACATGGCCTGTTCACGGAGATCCGCCGCCTGGCGTTCTGCTTCGGAGCCGCGCATCTGTCCGTGCAGCTCACCGAGCCAGAAGGCGATCAACGCGGACGCGATCAGGAGTAGGGTGTTGGCCTTCCGCTTCACGACTGAAGCTCCATGCAGCGGCTATGCCGGGCCTGCTGCCGTGTCCAGACGCCTAGGCAGACCTTGTTGCCGGGTTGGGCGCAGTCAAACTGCCAGCGGACTGGGTGGCCGGCCGCATTGCGCTTGGATACCGTCCAGCCGTCGTGAGGACGGGAGTCGCTCATGAATCGATAGCTCAGCAGTGCGTCGCACGCCTGGGCGTAGCGCTGGGCTCGGAGGTGGACGGCGACGGCAGATGCACAGAAGGTTGGAACACCGTACTGGTAGGCAAAGTCCATGTAGAGGTCGAACTCGCCCTGGTGGAGCGGCACGTCGATGCACTTCTTGATGTCGGCCTCCGCCTGTGCGGTATAGGCCAGCGTCCGCTGCAGCGCCTTGACGGGGGTTGTCCGATCTCCCAGGCGTACCGGGCTGCCGTCAAGGTGGGTGGTGCTGCCGAATCCGAGCGTCGGCACATCACCCTTGACCGGGACGGCAGCCTGCTCCATATAGTTCTCGCGAGTGGCGAGGCCCACCAGGCCGGCGGCGCTGAGACTGAGGGCACCGATGACGATGCGAGGGGCGCGGCTCATGCATCCTCCTCCTGGGGCTTGGTGAGTGGCGCGCCGGACTTCTTGCGCAGCCAAGTCCCCACAGTCGTCTCCTCCCGCCACCACTTGCGCAGCAGGTAGGCAATCTGCAGCACCACCAAGACGCCTGAGAGAACCGCCGTCCAGTTCACGGACGACCACCACGGCGCCGAGAAGAAGGTCAGGCCGCCAGCCGGTACGGTTTTGGTGGCCACCTCGGTGGCGAGGTCCTTGATTTCTTTTTCGAGAATCACGATCAAGTCCAGAGCTGCACCATGTCGCGGGTGCTGGGTTTGGGGGTGGGGAGTTCCACGAGCAGGCCCACCGGCAGGATGGGACCCCACTCGGCCAGGCCGGGGTTGAGGAGGAGCGTGTCGGCCACGACGCCGTCTGTGCGGCCGAGGTGGCGCCAACACAGCGCATCGACCGTGTCGCCCTGAAGGGTGCGGACCTGCATCAGATCAGCTCCACCGTGGTGCGGCGGCGGCCGACCAGGTCAGCGATGGCCCACCGCACATCTCGTCGAAGGCCGTCCAGCCGCAGCTCCAGCTTCTCTGCAGCCTTGTCCCCGGCCCCGGTCGTATCAAAGTCGCGGTAGGCCTCCACCAGGCTGGCTTGCACGCCGGCATACACGGCCCGCCGATAGCACTGCAGCTTCACGCTCTCGCCATTCAGCGCGGCGGCGGGGACCTTGGCCAGCGAGGCGTGGCCGGCGTATTGCTGAGCCTCCTGGTAACTCGCCAGCTCTGCATTGACGCTGCCCATGGCGTCCAGCGCTGCGTGGCGCAGGCGCTCGGACGTGACCGTGCCATCCAGGCGGACCGTCTTGCGAAGGTCTGCCAGGTCAATGTCCGGGAACCACCCGTTGTTGGTCAGGGTGGGTTCGTCCGCTGCGGCGGGGGAGGGTGGGGTTCCGAGGAAGCTCATGGTGTAGGTCGGCGGTGGTCGGGCGTCACGCGGTGGGGCCAGGGCCTTGAGCGATCAACCCGAGCCGCCGGGGTTCCGGGGTCCGGAAACGGTCAGGCGCCGGAGTCGTCGGCGGCCTTCAGCCGACGCTCCAGGCGCTCAATGTCCTTTTTCACGCCCACTTGCTCGAAGAGCTCGTAGGCGCGGCGGCACTGCTGCAGCGCCAGGCGCGCGGCGGGCAAGTCGAGCTGGTTGACGTCCACCTCGCTGCCGCCGCGACGGCCCATGTAGGCGTAGCCCAGGGCCTTGTGGACCTTGGCGCGTGCCTGGTCGGGGGTGTCTTCGCCCTGCGTCATTTCGCAGATCTGCTCCAAGACGCGGATGCACTCGCTGCCGAACAGGGTCTTGCCCGAGAGCGCGGCGCCGCCGATCTCGTCGAGCAGCACGGTGGCCAGGTTGCGGTCGTACTGATCGGGCATCTTCAGCCCATGGGCCAGCGCATAGCGGGCGACCATGAGCGCGGTGCCGAAGTCACCGACATCGATCAACCAGACCAGCACGGTCATGAGCACCTGGTCCTGCGCGCCCTGGCCGTGCTCCAGGGTCTGTTCCACCCAATCCCGATAGGCGGGGAGGAAGACGCGCTTGGCCTCGATCTTGCGCTCCACGGACTGAATGTCGCGGAGCTGGCGCCGGTGCTCGACGAGCTGGGCCAGCATTAGCTCATAGGCGCCGCCAACCACTTCCCCGCCGGCCGGCGCTGCGGCAGCGGAAAGAGCCGCGAGCGTGCGGGCGCGGTGGGCGCGGGCAGGACTGAGGCTCATGATCAGGCCACCTCGATCTGGATGTTCTCCAGCAGCGCGGCCATGCCGTAGTCCTCGACCACGTAGGCGTCGTTGGACGACTCGTAGTTCTCAACCCGGTCGCGCTTGGGGTTGTCGTCCACGCGGCGGCGCCGGGCGGCTTCCTGCCAGTACAGCGACAGGTTGTCGAAGCGGGTGATCAGAATCGCGTTGGCCGGGAAGAACGGGACGGTGGCTGCAGCCAGGCCGCCCACGCGCTTTTGCGACAGGATCACATCGGCCGCCAGGCGCTCTGTGGGATCGGTCGGGCCATTCACCAGGGGGAACAGCTTGTCGTGCATCAAATCGCGGCCGAGGATCGCCACCAGGCCGGGGTCTTGCTGGTACCAGGGGTCCAGGAGCTGGATGGCGTCGAAGACCGCAGCGTCCAGGTTCTTGTAGTCGGCATCGCCACCGGCGCCGATCACGATCTTGCCGGCGACCTTGCCCTTGCCCATGACGCGATCCGGGGCGTCTTCACGCATGTGCTGCAGCCACCCGATGTTGACGTCCTGCAGCAGCGGGAACGCGTTCGGGTCAGTCTCCGCAGCGGCCTTGACGCCATTGAAGCCGATCATGATGCGGTCCAGGGCCTGGCGCTGGACGATGACGTCGCGGATGCGGTTCTGGAAGTCCGGGAACTTCGCCCAGGCGTCCAGCTTGGCGTAGCTGACGTGCGTGTCGAAATTGGTCTTCGCGCACTTGTAGCCGCTGGAATCCAGACCAGTCAGGTCGCGGGTCTCCCGGTCCTTGTTGGCGGTGTTGGTGCGGCTGGCGATGGGGCCGGAGATACCCAGGCCCAGCTTTTCGCCTTCCATCTCGGTGACGCCGATGACGTTGATTCGTTGCAGGAACTCGCTGGATTCCTGAATCTTGGTTTCGAGGGTCTGCTGGACGCTGGGGGCCACAGCGAAGGTATGCGCTGCGGAGGCAACACTGCTCAGCTCGGCGATGCGGGACAGATACGAGTTGAAGGCCAAGCGGGTTTCGTTACGCATGGGGATCCTGTGGTGAGTGGCGGGGAAGGGGAGGGCGTCAGCAGTCGGTCTGGGCGGCGCTGCCCGCGCTGCTGCCGGTCGCTGGCGGGCGCTGCGTGAACCCGGGGGCGGGCGTGGTGTCGATCTTCAGGACCGTGGCCTTGAGTTGATCGACTTCGGCCTTGAGGGCGTTGAACTGGGTCTCGGCCTGGTCGGCGCGCTTCTTCTGCGCAGCGAAGGCCTTGGACTGCTCGCCCAAGTGGTCCCCGATCTCGCCCATGGCATCCAGCAGCTCGCTGAAGCGGGCGTCGTCCCCGGTTTTCTTGGACGAGAACTTGGCGAGGACCTCGCGCAGCTTGGCGGTGAACGTGCCGGTGTCGTCGGGCTCATCCGCGAAGGCCAGTGCCGTCTCCACGGCCTCCGTGAAGAGCGAGTCCGGGTGCTGCTTGCGTGCCGCGAAGGGGCTGGCCTTCGGATTCTTCGCGGCGAAGCTCAGCACCTCCGTGCCCAGGCTTGCGGGGTTGTCCGTGACGGCCACTCCGACCAGGTAGGCCTGGTCGGTATCCGCGAACTTCGGATTGATCTCGATGCTGGTGAACAGCTTTTGGCCGGCTTGCGTCAGCGTGACCAGGTCGGGCAGCGGCTCGATCTCGGCATAGAGGCGCATCTTGCCGTCCTCTTCCTTCGCCTCCACCGCCGTGATCTTCCCGTAGTTGCGGAAGGTGCTGTCGGGATAGGCGCTGCGGATGTGCTCGATGTTCACGAGCGCGGTGAAGGTCTTGGGGTCGTAGTTCTTCGCCGCTTGGACCAGCCATTCACGCTGGATGGTGCGGCCGTCGGTGGTGGCGCCTTCTGTGGCGACGCGGAACTTGCGGGACTTGGTGGGCATGACGAGCGGTGCGGGTTGCTGTGTCGTCATGGTCCGCGCTGGGGCAGGTGCTTTCAACGCGATGCGGGCTTGCCGGGCACGGGTAACGCAGCGCGAGGCCGCCCATGTATCGCGCATGCGCGCGCACGCCCATAACCTCGCTGCCCATGACTTCGCAAGCTACTGAAGCCGCATCGGCTCAGCGCCGAATGCCCGCCGAGGGTGTCAATGCCGACAAGCGCCGCACTGCTCGCCACCTGTATTGGCAGGGATGGCGGGTGTCGTCCATTGCTGAATGGCTGGAAGAGCCGCGCTCGACCGTGCAGGGCTGGAAGGATGCCGAGGCCTGGGACAAGGCGCAGCCCGTGGAGCGCGTGGAGGGGGCGCTGGAGACGCGCCTGGTGCAGCTCATTGCCAAGGACCAGAAGACTGGCGGCGACTTCAAGGAGATTGACCTGCTGGGTCGCCAGATTGAGCGCCTGGCACGTGTGCGCAAATACGAAAAGACAGGCAAGGAAGCCGACCTCAACCCCAACATTGAGCGTCGCAACGCAGGTCCGAAGAAGAAGCCCGAGCGCAACCACTTCAGCGAAGAACACCAGGAGAAGGTGCAGGCGGCGTTCCGCGACTCGCTCTTCGGCTACCAGAAGGTCTGGCTGCGCAACGGTCACCAGCGCACGCGGATGATCCTCAAATCCCGGCAGATCGGCGCTACCTGGTACTTCGCCCGCGAGGCGTTGATGGATGCCATCGAGACGGGCCGCAACCAGGTGTTCCTGTCGGCTAGCAAGGCGCAGGCGCACATCTTCAAGCAGTACATCCTGCAGTTCGCGGCGGAGTCCTGTGGTGTCGAGCTGGCCGGCGACCCCATCGTGCTCTCCAACGGCGCCCACATCTACTTCCTGGGCACCAACGCTCGCACGGCCCAGGGATACCACGGCAACTTCTACTTCGACGAGTTCTTCTGGACGCATCGCTTCGAGGAACTGAACAAGGTCGCCTCTGGCATGGCCATGCACAAGCAGTGGCGCAAGACCTACTTCAGCACGCCCAGCTCGATCCAGCATGAGGCCTACCAGTACTGGAGCGGCGACAAGTTCAACAAGCGCCGTGCCAAGAACGAGCGTGTGCCGTTCGATCTGAGCCATGACCGCCTCGGTGGTGGCGGGTTCACCGGAGAGGACAAGGTCTGGCGCAACATCGTCAACATCATCGACGCCGCCAACAGCGGCTGCGATCTGTTCGACATCGACGAGCTGCGGCTGGAGTACACGCCAGAGGAGTTTGAGAACCTGCTGATGTGCGGGTTCATCGACGACACCTTTTCGGTGTTCCCGCTGTCTGAGCTGCAGCGCTGCATGGTGGACAGTTGGGAGGCTTGGGACGACGTCAAGCCGTTTTCCATGCGGCCCTTTGGACACCGGCCGGTGTGGGTGGGCTACGACCCGTCTCACACAGGGGACACGGCAGGTTGTGTCGTCGTCGCGCCCCCGGCGACGCCCGGCGGCAAATTCCGCGTGCTGGAACGCCACCAGTTCAAGGGCATGGACTTTGAGGCCCAGGCCGAGTTCATCAAGAAGATCACCGAGCGCTTCAACGTGCAGCACATCGGCATCGACACGACTGGGCTGGGGCAGGGCGTCTACCAGATCGTCCAGAAGTTCTACCCGGCGGCCAAGGCGATCAACTACTCGCTGGAGGTCAAAACGCGCATGGTCCTGAAAGCCAAGAGCGTGATCAGCAAGGGCCGCCTGGAGTTCGACGCGGGATGGGTGGATCTGGCGCATGCGTTCCTGGCCATCCGCCGCACGTTGACGGCCAGTGGCCGCAGCGTCACCTACGACGCGGGCCGCAGCGAGGAGACCGGCCACGCCGACCTTGCCTGGGCCTGCATGCACGCCCTCGATAACGAGCCCCTGGAGGGCTTCACGCTGCAGAGCCGCAGCATCATGGAGATCTCGTAATGGAAACGACAGAAGCCCCGGGCAGCAGCATTGCGTCCGGGAAGATGGAAGCCTTCACCTTCGGTGACGCGATGCCGGTGCTCGACCGGCGCGAGCTGCTGGACTACGTGGAGTGCGGCCGGGCCGGAAAGTGGTACGAGCCGCCTGTGAGCTGGGAAGGCCTGGCGAAGACCTTCCGTGCCAGCACTCACCACAGCAGCAGCATCTACTTCAAGCGCAACGTGCTGGTGTCCACGTTCAAGCCGCACAAGTTGCTGAGCGCGGAGACGTTCGGCGCACTGGTTCTGGACTTCCTCACCTTCGGCAACGGCTATCTGGAGCTGCAGCGTAGCCGAACGGGCAAGCTGCTGGAGCTGAAGCACGCGCTGGCGAAGTATGTGCGGCGTGGTACCGACCTGGAGACGTATTACTTCGTGCGCGGCTGGCGGGACGACCACCAGTTCGCGCCCGACTCCGTCTTCCACATGCGGGAGGCCGACATCAATCAGGAGATCTATGGCCTGCCGGAATATCTCAGCTCATTGCAGGCGGCCTGGCTGAACGAGTCGGCCACGCTGTTCCGGCGCCGCTATTACAACAACGGCAGCCACGCGGGCTTCATCCTCTACATCAGCGACCCGGCGCAGCAGCAGGAGGACATCGATGGCATTCGGGAGGCGCTGAAAAACAGCAAGGGCCCAGGCAACTTCCGGAACCTGTTCCTCTACAGCCCGAACGGTAAGAAGGACGGTGTGCAGCTCATCCCGGTGAGCGAGGTTGCGGCCAAGGACGACTTCTTCAACATCAAGAGCGTGAGTCGGGACGACGTGCTGGCGGCCCACCGCATCCCGCCTCAGTTGCTGGGCATCGTGCCGAGTAACACTGGCGGGTTCGGTGCGGTGCTGCCAGCCGCGACGGTGTTCGCTCGCAACGAGATTGAGCCGTTGCAGGCGCGATTTCATGCGTTGAATGATTGGATAGGCGATGAGGTAGTGAGATTCTTGCCCTATTCTCTACAGTAGCCCAAGGAACAAAACGCCCAGTAAAATCTTGAATTAATTGATTAAACCAATGCGAGCATCTCTCCCAGGATGTTCTGCCGTTTCAATCGGTCCGTTGTTGCTTCGCCAAGCGAATTGCAAATTTCTGTCACTCGACCAAAGACTTCATTTGCGGGCGCGCCGTGTTGAGCCATTATGTTGATGATCGCTTCTGCGTGCCGTTCGGCGGCGCGGGAATTGAGCTTTGGCGTGTTTTTCCCGTTCACGATGGCCCAAACGACAGGTAGCATGTGCCACTTAAATCTCTTTAGATTCTGTGGAATTATCCGGTTTGAAACTAACAGCGTGAAGCGATAAAGTGTTAGGCAGGCGGCGTAGAATACAATTTCCTTGGTGTCATCTGAGAAGATTTGATCTGTCAATTCCTCGTACATTTTCTTCGGATACCTTGAGGCAAGGTCGGGGCGGTTGCACCACATTGCCGCCACACATTTGGCGGCATTGTGCAGTGAGAATATTCTGGTGTTTGGGATGTCTTGTCCCACATATTGCCGATCTCTCCGTTCAAGGTATAGGCGGCCATCCGCGCCATCGTAAGTATTGAAGAACTGTTCCACCTTTCTAACAATTGGCTTTAGGGAAAGAAATTGTGTGTCTTCAACCTTCGTCTGACTGTTGGTCGCTCTTACCAGTTCCGAGAATACGTCCTCCAATTGTGTCTCGACAATCTTGACGTTTACCATAACTTCGCCAAGCGTTGCTCTATTCTCAAATAGAACATTCGATGTCTGACAACCATTCACAATCTGAAAGTTGGCGAGATGGAGCGTTGTGCCTTGCAACTGCACGTCGGGGCTCACAATTGTTATGCCGTTATTGAGTACCGGGAAGCGACTCGACGAGTCCGAGGCTAATGTCGCTGCGATAGACTTGTTGACGGGATTCTCCGAGCCGAGGAATGACCTGACGTTTTCCTCGAATACCTGTGTTCGAAGATTTCCATCTTCGGTCTTGAGTAGATTATTTACAAAATCGCTTGCACGTACTACAGCCAGATAAGCTTCATCTATGCCGGCAATGTTGGGTAGTGCGGCCATGCTGTAAGCCGGGAGGCTTGCATTGACTCCTGAATAGGTGTCCACCCAAAGCCGAGTTAGTTCATCACGATCGACGAATTTGACGTCAATCTCGTGAAATATTCCAAGGGCGTGCAGCTGATTATGAAAGTCACTCAGCGCCACCTCAAGTGCATCAGGCCGTTGATATATTCCAGTTGCAACGAACCTCGCGATCAAAGACGGTCGGCCATTTCGAAGCTTTGGTACCTGTCGTAGGACCACATCGAACATGCCACGCGACTCAGCGAGGACGTCATCGGTGGCTGCATAAGGCGACGCGGTAGCGAAGCGCAAGATCCCCTCTTTGAACTTGAGAAAGTCGCCTAAGTCGAATCCTTCTGAACGCTTAGCTTGAATAAAGACCATGTCAACGTCGTGATTCCGACGAGGCGAAACGAATACTTCCTCAGCATCCTCTATTGACGCCGTGATCGCCTCATCAATTACAACCGCCAAGCCATCAATGCCTTCGTCCCCAGTGCCTGTAACTACGTCGTCTAGGTCGAAGGCCCCGCTGAAGCGACTGGAGATGATGCAGTAGGTCGCGAACTTTTCAAACTGCTTTGCCTCATCATCTGCCTGTAATGAAAAACTCTCTACGAAGCTTCCCAGATGAGTTTTGACAATTCTGTGCATGGATCAATCTCCCTTTAGTCCTCGGAGTGTAGGCGCTGACGCGGCGTTCCGTGAAGTGGCGAACACGGTGGTGAGCGTTACCAAGTAGGTCGTAGGGCGTAAGAAGAGCGGCGCATCGCGCACCAGTTCGAGCAACGTTCACATGTGTAGACCAGCTGCAGACTGCGGGAATCCAGCCGCATTGAAACGTCAGCTAAATAGGTCGGCGAGCAAGCTAAAGGCTGCAGCACTGGAAGGGCGGCGGGCCGACTCATTCGGAATTCTGCTGATGGAAGGGTGTCGCCGACCGTGCGGTGAGTGTCAGGCGTAGCGGCTTTCCGCGGCCTCGGGCGATCGCATGTGAACGGGGACTGAGAGGGCTTAAGGCCAGACATCGAGAGGCTTTTAGGTGGCGATCACGGATTGAGTCCATATGCCGGTAGGCGAAGCCGCCCATTGGGCCGATGCGCCTCTTCGAACGACACCCCTGGGCATTGGTAGGCGTAAGCGGAGTTGCACACCCCAACCAAAATCGCCAGTGCGCGCTCGGGACCTCGCCCCGCCGGGGCGCTAAATCCACCGCTTTTGACGAACCAGCAGATGTCCTCAGTCGGCTGTGCAGAAAAAAGCCCGGCGGGAGGCCGGGCTAGCAGGGAGTATTGGGCTGCGCTTCGATGTTAGACGCGCATGTTGTTTAGATCTGTGGTGGCCTTGCTGAGCTGCTGGTGCAGAGGTCGCAGCAATTGCGCCAGGTGGTCGCTGCGCATGTGTGATTCGCTGGCCTTGTCCAGCAGGTCGATTAGCCCCTCCAGGCCCAACTCGGCGGCGTTGACCATGCCAACGAGCTCGGGGAAGGGCCGGAGGTCTGGTGTGGGGCGGCTACCAGCGCCGTTACGCGTGGCACTCATTGTTTCGCTCCCTCGACGGCCCCGTCGAACACCCAACAGTGCACGGCGTTGCCGAGGATGGCGCTATTGACGTTGCGCGTGTCGAGGAACTTCGGCGATACGCTTTTTCGCAATGCCAGCTTCAGCGCAGCCTGCGGCGGTGTCCGCAACTTGTGTTCAGCCGCAGCCTGGCCGAACTGGCGCATGTTGACAGCGATCAGGCTGGGCGCCTGTCGCGAATGGTTCAGACGGACCCCCTTCGCTTCGAGCGCCGCGTAGATTTGCCAGAACGAGGTCACCTCCGGCGGAACGAGCGGTCGGTCGTACCCAATGCTGCTAAGGGGCACGGGAGCCTGGCCGAGGTCGCCAAGTACCGCGCCGAGCTGGGCGTGCAGCGTTGCGCGTAGCTCGGGGTCACGTTCAGCCCTCAGCCGGGTAATGAGCTTCCAGCTCTGCTCCTGCAGGCTGATCAGCCTGCTTGTCGTCAGACCAGAAGTGACGCCGACGGCCTCGGTGCCGCCAGAGCGCTGACCAGGCGAATCCATGAAGGCGCGGATGACCTTGAGGTTGAAAGCGGGGCTGATCCACATGGCATAGGCGTAGACGAGCTCGCGGACGACATAGGTGCCTCCGTATCGGCCCACAGACGATTCAGCAGGACGGTAACTCCGGGAATCCCCGGAATTAGAAAGCTCAGCGATCAGGGCCTGAGTTTGTTCCAAGCGCAGCCAGTCAGTCGGCTGGTGGCGCTTCTCGCCGCCGGCGGCAGCGTGGAGGTCGTTGAGGGAGTAGCGACCGTGGGCGTCCTGGCGGACGTAGGTCTCCTCGAGGATGAAAGGCGCAGTGCGCGAGGGGGTAGCTGCCATCAGTGCTCCGTGGGTGCGATTGCTGATGAGCTGCCTCCTCCGCCAAAAGGCGGCAGCCCGAGGTGGGTTGGCGGACCGGGCACCCAGCGGAGCTGAAACCGGTGAACCTTGCGGTTCCCCACCCGGGCCGCCATTGAACGTCAAGGCGGAATGCGGGCATGAAAAGCCGCAACGACGGGGTGTGCGGCTCTTCGCCGCTGGATGCATCGGGCCGCCAAGCCCGGCCACTGCTCATCGCAATGGTGCGGGAAGTATATCTTGCGAGCGCGTCTGTCGATGCACAGGTGCACCCGTTCGGCAACCGGTTGGCAACCGTCACGCAACCATGTGGCAACCGCACGCAACCATGCGGCAACCGAAGTGCGGCCGATGGCAACCAACAGGTGCGGCGTGCCCGATGGCCCGCTTGCTCCCCGGGAACGGGCTTCCGGCCATTGACGGCTCAGAGCTGGATGAACAAGCCAATTCCTCAGATCTGAGGAATTGGCGGCCCTCTCACCCGCCTCGGTTCTGCACGCGGAGAGACCGCTTCCGACTGCACAATTTTGTGCAGTCGAACTGCCGACGTGCAAAGGGACCTACCGGGCTGCCAGCCCCTGCACGGCCCGGGAGACCCTCGGCGAGCGAACGGTGCGCGCTCCACGGGGCTTTCAGGGGCCTGCGGCGCGCGAAGGTATGTGGACCTTCCGGCGGCCCAGGGCCGTTCGGACCGACGAAACCCGTCGGCGCGCGCTCGGGACCCCGCCCCGCCCGCGCGCTAAATAGGTCGCTCCTGACGACGCAGTCGGGGCACATGCAGGCCCGATGGCTGCGCGCACCGTCGGTGCCTGCAGGTCCGGCACTCCTAGACGGGAAGTGACGGCGTTTGGCGGCCAAGAAGGAGGTTGCCGGCGTCGCCTCACACGGCCGATTGCGCCGGCAAAGCGGCACCGATCTCCCGATTCCAGAAGCGCCTCGGGAACTTCCTAACCTTCCGAACTGGGGCCGTAAATCGAGCCTAAGTCGTTGTCGCAGCGAAGAAATTTTGGTTAGGGTGCATTCCTAATCTCACCTAACCTCTTTCCTAACTTTTCCGTAAGTCTTTGATTTTAAAGATATTTCTAATTCCATAAATTAGGTTCGTTCTTCCTAATCTGATTAGGTTTTGGTTAGGAAAAGGTTAGGTTCTTCGAGTGTCCGTAAGTCATTGTTATGAAAAGACTTTTCCGCGATTTTGCTCGACTGGTTAGGAAGGTTAGGAACTTCCCGAGGGTCTTCCGATTTTGAAGGGCAATGGATCCGGGCGGCCGTCAGGCGATCTAAGCTGCGGCCATGGATGAAGAAAATTTCTGGGCGGATGTGCAGGTAGAAGAGCCTGAACCTGGAGTCTGCGTGCCGGTCTTGGTGATGGGCATTGGCGAGGATCCCGACCAGGTGAGGCGAGTGCCGCTGGGCGGGGTATTCACAAGCGCAGAGGCGGCGCTCTGCTCAGCCCAAGCCTCGATAGACGCGATGGCGCTCGGTGACGATTCAAGCGCTACAGACTCAGCCCGAGCTCCATCAGGGGAGTGACCTGGTGTGCAATCGGTATCGCACGAGCCCGAAGGATCACCTCGAGGTCTGTGTGCGTGGGCACCTAGCTAAGCTGTGGCTACCTGAGGCCCGAGAGAAACGGTATGCAGCGATTTCTGCCTGTCGCCGCGCTAGGCTGAGCGACTCGTCTTGATCAGATACCGGGCGCTCTTCATCGCTTGTTTCGAGGCCGCTGCATTTGCTTCTGACGCATGATGGTAGTGGTGTACCGTGCACGTCGGGGAGAAGCGCCCGCATTCGCTCACGGCGACAACCGCTTCTCGAATAGCAATCAAAGGGAGGAAATGTCTCATGGTCGATTTCACCAAGAAGCTCGCAAGCAAAAAGGTCTCGAAGGTATCAGACCCCATTGAACTCTACAAAGTGCTGGACCGGGCCAGCGACAAAGGTCCGCTACGGCCGTCCCAGGAAGCGATTCTTCGAGAGTGGAATGCGACCGGACGCGGTGAGCGCGACGTCATCATCAAGCTTCACACTGGCCAAGGTAAAACGCTAGTCGGGCTTCTCATGCTGCAGGCTCGCCTGAATGAAGGAAAAGGTCCGGCTGTCTACCTGTGCCCGAACAACTACCTCATCGAACAAACGTGTGAGCAGGCGCGTCAGTTCGGGATTGCAACATGCCAGGTAGAACCAGATCTGCCTGAGGCGTTCCTCACAAGCGAGCAGATCCTTGTGACATCGGTGCAAAAACTCTTCAACGGCTTGACGAAGTTCCGCCTTGAGCGCAATTCCATCGCCGTCGGGACACTGCTAATGGACGATGCACACGCGTGCGCGGACACGATCCGCGAGCAGTGCAAGATCCGCATCGATACCAGTGACGCAGCCTACCAAGCGCTTCGAACTCTGTTCGCTGCCGAGCTTGAACAACAAGGCGTCGGCACTTACGCTGACATCTGCAATGCGAAATACGATGCCCTGTTGCCGGTTCCCTATTGGGTCTGGCGCGATCGCGAGTCCGACGTTGCTGCGATCCTTTCAGCAGCATCTGACCGAAAGAGTGTCAAGTTCGCATGGCCGCTCTTGCGCAACATGCTCGCGCACTGCCAGTGCGTTGTCTCCGGAACCTCGATCGAGATTGAGCCGCAGATCGCACCGCTTCAGTCTTTCGGGAGCTACTGGAGGGCGGAGCATCGGATCTTCATGTCCGCCACGGTGACCGACGATGCATTCTTGATCAAGGGGCTTCGACTGCGGCCGTCGACGATCGTCGCTCCGCTTCTCTACTCTCACGAGAGCTGGTCGGGCGAGAAGATGGTGCTGCTGCCTTCTGTCATCAACCCGTTGTTGGACCGTAAAGCGATCGTTGCTAAGTTCGCGCCCAAGGATGCGCGTCGCCGCTATGGCGTTGTGGGCCTCGCGACCTCCTTCAAGAACACGGCTGATTGGGAGGCCTACGGTGCCAAGGTCGCAACGACGGAGACGGTGTGGAAGGACATCGACGGATTGCGTAAAGGAAGCTACGAGCAGACGACGGTGTTGGTCAATCGCTACGACGGCATTGACCTTCCTGACGATGCCTGCCGAATTTTGGTGGTCGACGGAAAGCCTTACTCCGAAAGCCTGATCGATCTGTATCAAGAGGACTGCCGCCCGGCGAGCGACACTACCCTCATGCGCCTGGTTCGAACCATCGAACAGGGTATGGGAAGAAGCGTGCGAGGTGAGAAGGACTACTCCGTGATTCTTGGAATCGGTCCTGATCTCACCCGTGCGCTTCGAGACCAGCATTCGCGAAGCTATTTGTCGTCCCAGATGGCCACGCAGATCGAAATCGGTCTTGAGGTTGCTGGGTACGCGAAAGATGACATTGCCACTGGAGTGGATGCCGATACGGCGTTCTCCGGCCTCATTCGTCAGTGTTTGGGCCGAGACGAGGGCTGGAAGGCCTTCTATGCCGAGCACATGGAGAAGGTTGAACCGAGGGGCGCCAATAAGCGGCTGCTCGATATCTACGCTGCTGAGCTCGAAGCCGAAGAGCTGTTCATGGCCGGAGAATACAGCGGCGCTGTACAGCGCATTCAAAAGTTGATGGACGGTCACAGTTTCGATGCGTCTGACCGTGGCTGGTACCTCCAGATCATGGCTCGATACAGCTATCCGCTCGATCGGACCGAGTTCAATCGCCTGCAGTTGGCCGCGCACGGAGCCAATCGCATGGTGATGAAGCCGCCGCAAGGCTTGAAGGTCGCGAAGTTGTCTGTCATCAGCCAGGGGCGCGTGGAGCGCATTGCCCAATGGATTCGCGATCACAACGATTACGCCCAGCTCGACGTCGCGTTGGCGGACATCCTCGGACGTCTTGTGTTCGGCGTGAAGGCGGACAAGTTCGAACAGGCACTTGATGAACTGAGCCGCGCACTGGGCTTCGCTGGCGAGCGGCCCGACAAGGAGTGGAAGGAAGGTCCGGACAACCTCTGGGCGCTGGATGACGCCAATTACATCGTCTGGGAATGCAAGGACGAGGTCGACCTGAGCAGGACGGAGATTAATAAGACGGAGGCCGAGCAGATGAACCGGTCTGCGGCATGGTTCAAAAAACACTACGAGGGATGTACCGCCATCCACATTGAAATTCACCCCGCTTATCAGGTGCAGAGTGCAGCCAACTTCTTGGTGGACGTCAGGGTGATGCGCGAGAAGGAGTTGAAGTCTTTCGTGAAGGCCGTGAAGAACTTCTTCCAGTCTTTCCAGCGCCTAAATTTCAAGGACTTGTCCCTGCCTCACATCCAGACTCTCCTTGTTGAGAACGCACTGGACGTGAACAACTTGCTCGAAGGCGGCTTTACCAGGAAGGCCGTTGACCGAAAGTGAGGGCCTTCATTGATGGGGCAATGATGGAAAGTCGGCCATCGGAAATTCATGGGGGCCCACGCGCTTTGGCCAATCGAACGGCCGCTTCTCTTCAATACAAGTTCGTCGGCGACATCGAGGGATGAGCTATCGCTTGGGGCCGGCTCCGCCCGGTCGCCCCAAGTTGGACCTGGCATTAAGGTGCGGGTCGCAGTCTCCAACGGTCGAGCGGCCCGATCTAGGTGCATTGTCGCCATACGCGGCCGAGACCCTCGAATGGCCGTTGCTGGTGGAAGCTGCCGGTCACGCCGCCATCCGCGAATGACTCACATCAGCCTAGAGCTGAAGTTGGGGCCATGCACGGGGCCATGATGCAGGTCTGTTGGGGGCTTTGTCGATGGCTAAGTGCACCAT
The DNA here is from genome assembly GCF_026625885.1 of Roseateles sp. SL47. NCBI lineage: Bacteria > Pseudomonadati > Pseudomonadota > Betaproteobacteria > Burkholderiales > Sphaerotilaceae > Roseateles > Roseateles sp. SL47. Next base: position 3,279,280 of record NZ_CP113068.1, read on the forward strand.
CCGTCGCTTCAAGGTGATGATCGAGAATATGTAATCTCGGCACCGGCCCGGTGAAGCCGGGCTGATGTGAAGAACCCCAGTGCGTGAAAGCGGCTGGGGTTTTTTTGTGTCTGTAGGGGAACGGTCTTCAAGGGTCATGCGGCCTTCGAGCTCAGCTCATCACGAATGGCAATCAAAAATTCGCGCGTGCTCAGTCGAAAGCCGGTTGGGATGATGCAAGGCTCGAAGTATTCCTGGAAGCGTTCTTCCATGCCTGAGGCGCCGGTGTCGAGGAACGCTTCGATGTCGGCCACCAAGCGATCGATCAGTTGCTGTTCTGAATCGTTTTTGAAAGCTGCAACTGCGGATTTCAGCGATCCCGGACAGTCATTTCAGCGTGATGGCGGACAGCGTTTCAAACTGATCGCGGACAGTTTGGGCGCGCGCAAGTGCCTGGGTTGATGGTAGCTCAGGTGTCCGCGATCAGCCTGAACCGGGCTGGCGTGGACGGCCTTGGGTTGGTCGGTTTGATGCTCATGCCGGGTCCTGTTTCTTGCGCAGCGACTCGCCTTTGAGCGCGATCTTGTGGGCCGAGTGAACGATGCGGTCGAGGATGGCGTCAGCCAGGGTCGGATCGTCCAGCCACTCGTGCCAGCTGGAGACCGGCAACTGGCTGGTGATGAGAGTCGAGCGGCTGCCGACCCGGTCGTCGAGCAGCTCCAGCAGGTCGTTGCGGTCGGCCGCCGTGATCGGCGCAATGGCGAAGTCATCAATGACCAACAAGTCGATGCGCGCCAGTTGCGCCAGGCGCCGGCTGAAGGAACCATCGCCGTGCGCGACCCGGAGTTCCTCCAGCAAGCGAGGCGCCCGTGTGTACAGCACGGCGAATCCCTGGCGAGCCGCCTGCTGAGCCAGTGCGCATGCCAGCCAGGTCTTGCCGCAACCGGTGGCCCCGGTGAGCAGCACGTTGTGGCCGTGGCGCAGCCAGTCGCAGCCCGCCAGTTGGGTGATGAGGCTGCGATCCAGGCCGCGCGAACCGCGCCAGTTGATGTCCTCGATGCAGGCGCTGCTGACCTTGAGTTTGGCGGCCTTGAGCAGCCGGGCCAGGCGTTTGCCGTCGCGCCAGTCAACCTCGCGCTGCACCAACATGGCCAGCCGCTCCTCGAAGGACAACTCGGCCGCCGCCGTGCGTATGGCGTCATCGGCCAGCGCGTTCACCATGCCGTCCAGGCGCAGGCCGCGCAGTTGATCCAGGGTATGTTCGTTGAGCAAGAGCTTCTCCTTCTTCAATGGTAGTAATCGGGGCCGCGCACGTTGTCGTGCAGCGGCAGGGCGGCTTGTGTGGCTGGAGCCGACGCGGCTTGCCGGTCCAGCCCGGTGGTGAGGATCGACTTGATGCTCTGATAGGTCGGTGAGCGGATCGCCATGGCGCGAACGCAGGCCGCTTCCAGCCGCTCATGGCCGAATCGGCGCGCCAAGCTCTGCAGGCCGAGGCAGGATCGGTAGCCCTGCTCGGGGTGCGGCCGGTGCTCCATCTGCCAGCGCACCACGGCGGCAGTGGCCTCGCCGATGCGCTCCCCCCAGGCCAGGAGCTTGGCCGGCGTCCATTCCCGGTGGGCGCGGTGCGAAGCGGGCATGTGCTCCGGTGCCGTCGTGTGGGCGCCACGCCGCTCGCTGTAGGCGTGCACGGCCACGCGTTGCTGACGGCTGAGGATCTCCACCGTGGTCGAGGTGACGCGCAACTCGACCTGCTCGCGCACCAGCCGGTGCGGCACGCTGTAGTAATGGCCATCGAGCTCGACGTGGTAGTCGATATTGACGCGGGCGCGTTTGAAGCGGGCGATGGGCATGCGGGCCGCCGGCAGCGGCTTGAGCACAGGTCGGTCCAGGGCCGCGAAGGCGCTGGCCCGGCAGCCGGGCAGCTTCTTGAACGGGCGTTGGTTCAGATCGACCAGCAAGACCCGGATGGCGGCGTTGAGCTCGGCCAGGGTGAAGAAGCGTCGATGCCGCAGCCGCGCCAGAATCCAGCGCTCGACGATCTGCACGCCAACCTCCACCTTGGGCTTGTCGCGGGGGTGAGCGGGCCGAGCCGGCAGCATCGCCACGTCATAGTGGTCGCAGAACTCCTCGACCAGGCGGCCGGGCGTGGTTTCGTACCGGTCCGGCCGGGCAATCAGGGCCCGAGCCTGGTCCGGCACGATCAGCCGGGGCACGCCACCCATGAACTCCAGTGCGTCCATGATGGCACCGACCCAGTCGGCGGCAGTCTGCGTCGGGGTGGCACAGGCAAAGGTGTAGTTCGAGGCGCCGAGCACGGCCACGAAGATCTGGGCGGCACTGATCTCGCCGGTGGCAGCGTCGATCAGCGGCACGGTCTGGCCGGCGTAGTCGATGAACAGACGCTCGCCGGCTGGGTGGACCTGGCGCATCGAGCGCTTGAGGCCGGTCACCCAGGTACGGTACTTCACGCAGAAGCTGGTGTACTTGTAGGCTTGCGAGCCGGCGTCGGCCAGGCTGCGCTGGTACTCCTCCCAGAGCAGTTGCAGGGTGACGCCGGGGCGCTTGAGTTCCTGGTGGACGAGGGCGAAGTCGGGTTCGAGCTGGGTGCTCGCACGCGGCACGGGCGGGCCGTACAGGCGGGCTTCCAGGGCAGCATCGTCCAAGGTCTGAGCGATGGCCCAATCCACTCTGGCGGCGCGGGCCTTCATGACGATGCTGTTGACGGTCGTCTTGGCGATGCCCAGAACGCGCGAGCACTCGCGCATGCTCAGGCCCGATTCCAGGTGCAGTCGAAGGGTTTGACGTAGTTGGCGCATGTGAATCCTGGGGGTGGGCATGAGGACCGAAAAATCGGTCAGCATGCCAACGGCTCAGGTCACTTGCGCGCGCCCGGGGTGTCCGGGATCAGATTGAAACGCTGTCCGCGTTCAGCCTGAAATGGTGTCCGCCTTCGTCTGAAACGCTGTCCGCGTTCCGCTGAAATGGGTGGCCGCGATGGGCTGAAATACGCAGCTGCAACGATGTCCTCCAGGGTGTCACCCTCGATATCGAAGTCCTGGTGGAACCAAGAGTGTCGGCGCCAACACTGGAGAAACATCTTGGATCGAGATCTGCTCGTCACGTTGGCAGCTTGTGTTGCACTGACCGGGTGCGCCGTCAAGTCCGGTGCGCCTGTCGAGGCGCTGCCGCAGCACCTTGCCTGTGCCCAGAGTTCAGACGACGTGAAACAGGTGACGAATCTTCGTCGCCAGTTGTGGACTTCTCTCAACCAGGGCCATCTCGACGCCGTCATGGCGCTGCTGGATCAGCGAGCCGTCTTGGTCTCCCCGGATGCGAACGGCGCCGAGCCGCTGGCCAACGCCGTGGGAACACCGGCGCAGATCCATGACTATTTCGCCAAGAAGATTCTGGCGGCCGGCTATCAATTCAACCTGGTCGGGGGCCAGGGGCTGGCTGTGTTGGATTGCAAGCTTGCCGTTGTGGCGGAAAAAACCAGGGTCAGCCGTGATGGTCATACGTCGGAGATCGTGATCAGCTCCACCTTGAAAAAGACCGATGGTCAATGGCGGCTCTGGCTCCTCAATCTGGGAAAGCTGCCTTGAGCGGGCAGGCAGGCGCCTGTTGGCGCGACCTGGAGCTTGCCTTTGGAAGATCGTGCCCAGCCGTCCTATACCGACTCAGGGATGTCTTCGCGATTGACCTTCTGCATCGACATGACCCAGCACGTCGTTTCAAACGCTGTTCGGCGACGTGGCGCCTCGTTCCTGTCGATCCACGGTGAACTGCGCCATCTGCTCGGCCAACTCGGCGGCCTGTGACTTGAGGCTGGTGGCAGCAGCTGCGATTTCCTCCACCAGCGCAGCATTTTGCTGCGTGGCATGGTCGATCTGCAGGACGGATTTGCCCACTTGCGAAATGCCGCTGGACTGCTCCCGACTGGTGGCGCTGATCTCACCGAGGATGTTCTGTACACGGCGTGCCGCCTCCAGCATTTCAACCATCGTCGCACCGGCGTTATCCGCAAGCATCGAGCCTTGGGCAACGCGTTCGACGCTGGCGCCAATCAGTGTCTTCACTTCCTTGGCCGCTTCGGCGCTTCGCCCGGCCAAGGAGCGCACTTCTGCGGCCACGACGGCAAACCCCCGGCCTTGTTCGCCGGCCCGTGCGGCCTCAACGGCTGCATTCAGCGCGAGGATGTTGGTCTGAAACGCGATCCCCTCGATCACGCTCACGATGGTGGAGATCTGCTGAGACGACGCGTTGATGCCTTGCATGGTCTGGACCACCTGCTCGACCGCCTTCCCGCCACGCTCTGCGACGTCAGCCGCCTGTTGCGCCAGCAGGTTGGCCTGCGAGGCGGACTCGGCGTTCTGATTCACAACGGCCGTCAACTGCTCCATGGAGGCGGCTGTCTGTTGCAGCGAGCTCGCTTGGCTTTCGGTCCGCGCCGACAGGTCAAGGTTGCCCTGCGCAATCTCAGAACTGGCGGCTGAGACCTTGTCAGCCACTCCCCGCACGGAGGCCACCGTCCGGTTCAGGTCCGCCCGCATGGATTGCAGCGCCGCCTGCAGTTCCCCCAGGCTGTCTGAGCGGCCCTCATCGAACTGGACCCGAGTCGCCAAGTCGCCTGCTGCAATTCGCTTGGCCGCCTCTGTGCTGGCCCGCACCGGCTTCTGAAGGCTCGCCAAGACTGCCCGGTAAACCACAAACACGATCACGGCCGCCATCAGCGCCGTGACCACCATGGCCAAGTTGGCCAACCGGTTGGTGTCATCAAAGACCTTCATCGAGGAATTTGCGAATGTGTTGCCCGCAGCGACCGTGGCATCCACACCGGCTCGATGTTCCAGATACAGCGCATGCACAGCAGGCAAGCTGATTTTGGCGGCCGCCGTTTGTCCGGATGACATCGCCTCCACAATCTCCTTACGCGCCGCAGCAATGAAGGCCTGGCCAGCCTTGTGTTGGGCCCCCAGCAAATGTGCTTCGAGCCCGTAAGGGGGATGCTTGGACCAGTAGTCCACCCGTTGCTGATACTCCGCAGCCAACTCTTCGAACCGCTTCTTGCCATCGGTGGCGGAGACGCTGCCATCCAACATCGTGGAAAGCACGAGCCGCATTTCAATCAGGTACATCGGCGGCGGAAGGATGTCTGCCACCATGTCCTTGGCGACGTAAACCCTCACCGCCGAGGTGTCGAGCCTGTTGACGAAGAAGTAGCCTTGCGCGGCGACCCCCAGCGCCGCCAGAACCCCGATGGTGCCGAGCAGAGCCATGACCCAACGCAGTGACTTGACCATGCTGCAACCCTTTGGTGTTAACCCTGACGAAATGCTGAATTCCGCCATAGTGCAATGAGTTTGGCACAAAAGCTAGCACATTTATCACAAATAAATGTGCTTTCATCATTTTGTGTGGATGCAAGCGAACCCGGGTCGCGTGCGATTGAAGAACGCGGCCGTGCGCATACTGGACCGTTGCCGTGTGGAGCGCAAGCGCAACCCTGCGGCCGCTGCTCGCCAACGGCCGGTCGTCGGATCGGGGGCGCCTTGAGGTGTTGCGTCAGACCGCAGGCCGCCTGCCCGCGTCCATATGCACGGTGGCCTTGCTCGCCAGCCTGCGCAACCATTGCACGCCGGGGTCCTGGTCACGATAACGGTGCCATTGCATGGTTTGCCGCATCGGGTGGATCTGGAACGGGCAAGGACGGATGACCAAGGGGTGCGACAGGGAGGTCAGGCGTTCCGCGAGCCTGGCATGCACGGTGGCGATCAGTTCAGTGCCTGCCACCAACGCCGGCAGCACGGTGAAGCTGTAGGTCCGCACGGCCACGTCGCGGGTGACGCCGACCTGCCGCATGAACCAGCCCTCGAAGGGTTCGGCGTGTCGTCCGGGCGGCAGCATCACGATGTGGCGCGCTGCCAGGTAGCGCGCTTGGTCCAGTTCCTGACTGGCCAACGCACTGTCGGGCGAGAGTACGCAGACGAAGTGCTCTTCATAGAGCACCTCACATGGGTTCTCATCCGACATGAAGTTCGCCGGGATGATCACCAGATCGACTTCTCCACGTTCCAGCTCCCGCTGCGGATCACTCACCTGGGGCAGGAATTCGAACTGACCCGTGAAGCCCTCTTTCTCGGCCAGGGCCAGCAGGGAAGGCCCCCACACGAACTGGGTGTAGTCCGAGGTGAACAGCCGGAACACCCGATCACTCTCACGGGGCTCGAAGGCCGGCTGCGCCGTGATGGTCGTGTCGATGCGCAGCAGAACATCTCTCACGGCGTCGTGCAGATTCAATGCACGCGGGGTCACTTCCATCCTGCGGCCGATCTGCACCAGCAGTTCATCGTCGAAGTACTCGCGGAGTCGGCTGAGTGCATTGCTGACGGCAGAGGGGCTGAGGTTCAGTCGTTCCGCCGCACGGGTGATGCTGCGTTCCTTCAGCAGCATGTCCAGGGCGACCAGCAGGTTGAGGTCGAGCTTGTTGAAGCGCATGGGTGCTTGTCTCCGGGGTAACCCTCGATCTTTTCGATTGATCGAATCGTCGAGTTGATCGAAGTGATTTTTCACAAGAGTCGTGTCTCCGTACGCTGTCGCAAACCCCATAAAACAAAACCAACCGGAGACAACGAATGGCACAACGCCAGGCGATGGGACAGCTCGCCCCCAGATTACTGGATGGGCTGATCAGGAAAGGAAGAACCTCGGGCAGCGGTCCCGCTCGAGGCTGGTTCGCAGGCTCAGCCGCAGCACTTGTCAGTGTCGGCAGCTCGGCAGCAGGCATCAGCGTCGACGATCCCGACTGGTCCTTGCGTTGGGACAACACCATCAAGCTTAGTGCCATGGCGCGTGTGGCCAAGGCCGATGGTGCGCTGGCCGACTCAACGCGACTGCTGGTGCCCGGCGTGTCGTCTTCGGCATTTCCGCAGGCACTGAACTTCAACGCGGGCGATGACAACTTCCGCCGTCGTGGCCTGGTCTCCGAGCGCGTTGATCTGTTGAGTGAGTTCGATGCGGTCTATCAACGGCGCTTTGGCGTGAGGCTCAGTGGCGCCGGGTGGTATGACGCCGCCTACCACCGGAACAGCGATGCGGTCGATCCACTCAACGGCCAGACCCCGGAGAACCGCTTTCCCAAGCACACCCGCGAGATGGCCGGTGGCAAGGCAGAACTGCTGGATGCGTTTGTTTTTGGCGCCTGGGAACTGGAGGGCGGCCGCCGCCTGAGCGCACGTCTGGGGCAGCATGCGTTGCAGTACGGCGAGAGCCTGTTTTATGGAGACAACGGCATTGCCCGTGCCCAAGGCCCGATCGACGTTGCCAAGTTGCTGGCGTCGCCGAACGCCCAGTTCAAGGAAATCATCCGCCCCGTGCCGCAAGTGTCGGCGCAGTTGCAGCTCTCGGCCGATGTGTCGGTGGGGGCGTACTACCAGTTCCAGTGGGAGTCGGACCGCCTTCCGGCGGCTGGGAGCTACTTCTCCACCGTCAACGTCCCGTGGGGATCGTCACAGCCCGAGTACATCAATGTGAGCTCGGGGGCTCTGGCAGGGCAGTACGTGCTCAAGGCCGATCGGTTGGTGGAGCCCAGCAACAGCGGCCAATACGGGATGCAGGTGAAGTGGCGCGCGGCCGACACCGACCTCGGTGTCTATCTCGCCCGCTATCACGACAAGTCCGGGCAACTCTATGGCGACCTGAATGTGGCGGCGCCGCAGGACAGCCGCTGGTTCTATGTCTTCCCGGCGGCGGTGAAGACCGTTGGAGCCAGCGCGTCGCATTCGTTCGGTGATGTGAACCTGGCTGGCGAGGCTTCCCTGCGCTGGGACATGCCTCTGCGCAGTCAGAACATTCTTTATCCCTCGGCCTTGAGCCCTCAGCCTGCATACGCCACAGGCAAGACCGCCCACATCAATTTGTCGTGGCTGGCCACTCTGGGGCCGAACTGGCTGGCCAATGAATCCAGTTTTGTGGGCGAGCTGGCCTGGCACCGGGTGCTCAGCCGCCACGACCCCGATCATGAACTCGACCCGGCCCGCAGCCGCGATGCCACCGCGCTTCAGTTTGTGTTCAGTCCCAGCTACCGGCAGGTCCTGCCAGGTGTGGATCTCAGTGTGCCGGTGGGACTTCGCTACACCCTCGACGGCCACTCTCCGGTCATTCCCTGGGAGTCGCGCGGCAGCGGCTCCGCCTCGCTGGGGCTCGAAGGCAACTACCTCGGCGTCTGGCAATTCACCCTCAATTACACGCGCTACATCGGCTCCGCCGTGCCCTTCTTGGATTACCGCGCGCTGCTGAGTGGCGGCTCCACCTTCTACAGCCGGGGCAATCCATTGGCAGACCGTGACTATGTGGCGGTCTCGCTTCGCCGCACCTTCTAAAAATGAAATCGGAGACAAGCATGCAAAGCATTCAGCCACGGGCGCTGGCACCTTGGAGTTTTGGCCTCATCGCTTTGATGGCCAGTTGTGCAGTGCCGGTATGGGCGGGCGTCTCTGCGGAGGAGGCCACCCGCCTGAAGGGCGAATTGACCCCGTTGGGCGGCGAGCGCGCTGCCAACAAGGACGGCACCATTCCCGCCTGGACCGGCGGCATGACCACCCCCATCACCGGAGACAAACCGGGAGGGCGACGCGGTGATCCGTTCAAGGATGAGAAGCCGCTGTTCAGCATCACTGCGCAGAATGTCGGGCCCTATGCGGACAAGCTCACCGACGGCACCAAAGCAATGCTGAAGCGGTTCCCGGAGAGTTTCCGGGTGGACGTCTACAAGACGCACCGCACCGCCGCCGCTCCGCAATGGGTCTACGACAACACCTTCAAGAACGCCACCCGTGCCCAGCTCAAGGGTGACCTGGTGGAGGGCGCTTATGGCGGCATTCCATTCCCCATCCCGAAGTCCGGCGCGGAGGTGATGTGGAACCACCTGTTGCGCTGGCGGGGCACGACGCTGCAACTGGACATCACCCAGTACCAGCTCACCTCGGACGGCAAGGCCGTGCTCACCACCGACGGCAGCATGGATCAGCAGATGCCCTATTACTTCCAAGAAGGCACGGCTGAGCAATTTGCGAAGACCCAGGAACCCTGGATGGTGCGGCTGCGTAACTCCGGCCCGCCGATTCGTGCCGGTGAGGCCATGGTCGGGCGCAACAACATTGACGGGGCCAAGGATCAGGCCTGGGTGTACCTCACCGGGCAGCGCCGCGTGCGCAAGCTGCCGAACCCCTGCTGCGATACGCCCACCCCGGCCACTGCAGGCGTGATGAGCTTCGACGAACTCGAGACCTGGACCGGGCGGCTGGATCGGTTCGACTGGAAGCTCGTTGGCAAGCAGGAGATCTTCATCCCCTACAACGGCAATCGCCTGCTGCAACCGAAGGAGGATGCGGCGGTGGTGACCCGGTCCCATCTGAATCCGGACCATGTGCGCTGGGAACTGCACCGGGTGTGGGTGGTGGAAGCGACCTTGCGCAAGGGGCAGCGTCATCAGGCCGCGCGGAGCCGCTACTACTGCGATGAGGACACCTGGAACTGTGTGCTGGGCGACCGTTGGGACGCCCAGGGGCAGCTGTGGAAGACCCTCTGGGCCCAGACCCTGGTGGCGCCGGACTTGCCTGGCACCGTCATTGGCGCATTCGGCTTTACCGATCTGCTGTCCGGAACCGGCTTTGTGGGCAATCTCTACAACAGCAAAGCCCAGCAATACGCCGTCAAACCAAGGTTGGCCGACAGCGTTTTCACGCCGGACGCCATGGCAGGTGAGGGCATCCGGTGAGGGCGCGCGGCATGAACATGGTGGGGCGGTTGCCGAAGGCATGGCGACCCTCGTTCTGGATGACCTGCGGCTGCTTGGGCCTTGCCGTCAGTCAGCTGGCCCTGGCGTCCGCGCCGGTGTCCCCCACCTCGACCAGGGCCGAAGATGCCTTGCAACGCCCTGCGGTGTCGGTGAAGCACCCCGGTCAGGCGGTGCTGCTGGGGGCGGCCGTGCAGGGCGCGCGGTGGGTGGCCGTCGGCGAACGAGGCCTGATTGTGGTGAGCGAGGACGGAGGCCGCCAATGGACCCAGGTGGACTCGCCCGTCAGTGTCACGCTGACGGCGGTCCGATTTGCGAATCCACAGTTCGGCGTGGCAGTGGGGCATGGCGGTGTGGTTTTGGTGACCAACAACGGCGGCCGCGAGTGGAAAGCCCGTCTGGATGGGCGGGCACTCGGAAATCTTCTGCAGGCGCAGGCTCAATCACGCGGCGATGCCGACGCCATGGCGATGGCGCAACGTCTGGCCTCCGAAGGCCCGGACAAGCCATGGCTGGACGTGAGTGTGGCGGGCGCCGGCCAGATCACCGTGGTGGGCGCTTATGGATTGGCGCTGCACAGCGACAACGGCGGGCGGAGCTGGCGTTCATTTGCGGGCCCTCTGGACAACCCCAGAGGCATGCATCTCTATGCCATCCGCCAGGTGGGCCAGCGCATCCTGATCGCTGGCGAGCAGGGCTTGGTGCTGCTGTCGGAAGACGGTGGACGGAGCTTCAGCCGACTGCAGACGCATTACAAAGGCAGCTTCTTCGCTGCCGAATTGCTGCCCGATGGCGGCCTGCTGGTCGCGGGCCTGCGCGGCCAGGTGCTTCGCAGTGGCGATGGCGGCCAGAGTTGGGTGGCGCTCGCCTCACCCGCCACCGGCGCCATCACCGGCATCGCTTTGCAGGCGAATGGCGTTCCGGTGCTGGCCAGCCAGTCGGGGCAGCTGTTGGGACTGCAGGGGAGCGCGCTGGTGCCGTGGGGGCCGCAAGACCTGCCGCCACTCAACGGCGTGGTGGCGGTGGATGCCAAGCGGGTATTGGCGCTGTCCGTCCGAGGCCCCATCCCCATTGAGCTTCCCGGAGGCGCGCCATGACGCCGGCACGCTTTGATGCCACTGCGGGCATTCCGCTGGCGGCGCAGTCGGGCTCATTGCTCGAGCGTGCCGTGTTCAATCATCGCTGGCTGGTGCTGGTGGTGTGCGCGTTGGCGACGCTGCTGCTGGGCTGGCAGGCGTCCCGGCTCAGCCTGAACGCCAGCTTCGAGAAGACCATTCCGCTGCGCCACCCCTACATCCAGAACTTTGTGGCGCATCAGTCGGAGCTGACCGGACTGGGCAATGCCGTTCGGATCGCTGTTGAGAACCCCAAGGGCACCATTTATGACGCCCACTACATGGAGACTCTGCGTCAGCTCAACGACCAGATCTTCCTGCTCAAGGGCGTGAACCGGACGCAGCTCAAGTCGCTATGGACGCCCAACACCCGCTGGGGCGCGGTGACCGAAGAGGGCCTGGATGGCGGCCCGGTGATTCCGGATGGTTTTGACGGGTCTCCTGCCGCCCTTCAGCAGTTGAGCGTGAACGTGTCCCGGTCGGGCGAACTGGGGCAACTGGTGGCCAACGACCTGCGCTCCAGCATCATCTCGGTGCCGTTGCTCGCGAAGGATGCGCAGGGGAGGTCGCTGGACTATGCCGAGTTCGCCGCCCAACTGGAATCGCTGCGGGCGACCTACGAAGCGAAGGGGCTGGTGCTGCACATCACCGGTTTTGCCAAGGTCATTGGGGACCTGCTGGACGGCGTACGGGCGGTGCTGATGTTTTTTGCTGCGGCGGTGCTGATCGCCACGCTGGCGGTGTGGGGCTACACGCGGTGTCTGCGTTCCACGGCGCTGGTGGTGGCCGCATCGCTGATCGCAGTGGTGTGGCAGTTGGGGGCGCTGCCGATGTTGGGCATGGCGCTGGACCCTTATTCGATTCTGGTGCCGTTTCTGGTCTTTGCCATTGGCATGAGCCATGGGGCCCAGAAGATGAACGGCATCATGCAGGACATCGGCCGCGGAGCCTCCCGTCTGATGGCGGCGCGCCTGACCTTTCGGCGGTTGTTCATGGCCGGTCTGACGGCCCTGCTGGCCGATGCCGTCGGATTCGCGGTGCTGCTGGTGATCGACATCCAGGCGATTCGCGAGCTGGCCATGGCGGCCTCCTTGGGCGTGGCGGTGCTGATCGTCACCAACCTGATCCTGCTGCCGGTGATGCTGTCCTATGTGGGCGTGAGCGCAGCGGCGGCTCAACGCAGTCTGCGCGACGAGGCGCCAGCGACCGCCACAACGAGCGTCCCCGCGCCCAGCAGTCCAGGAGGATGGGGGTGGCTCGAACGCTTCACCCATCGCCGTTGGGCCCGTGCGGCGGTCCTCGGTGGGCTGCTGATGGGGGTGGGCGGCGCTTGGATCGCGACACGCCTGCAGATTGGCGATCTTGATCCCGGCGCCCCGGAACTGCGCGCCAACAGCCGCTACAACCGCGATGTGGCCTTCATGAACCAGGGCTACGGAGCCAGCAGCGATGTGCTGGCGGTGATGGTGAAGACGCCTGAAGGGCAGTGCGCGCAGTGGTCCGTGCTGAGCAAGGTCGATGCGTTGGAATGGGAACTTCGGCAACTGCCCGGTGTGGAGTCCACGCAGTCACTGGCGCTCTTGAACCGGCGGGTGCTGACCGGACTGAACGAGGGCAACCCGAAGTGGTATGAGCTGCTGCCCAACCAGGACATGCTCAATGCCGTCACCGCCGGTGCGCCCCGAGGCCTCTACAACGACAGCTGCAGTCTGTTGACGCTCTATATCTATCTGGCCGACCACAAGGCCGCAACGCTGACGCGGGTGGTGGAGCACGTGGAAGCCTATGCCCGCCTGCACGACGGCCCCGATGCCAGCTTCCTGCTGGCTGCAGGGCCGGCAGGCATCGAGGCGGCGACCAACATGGCGGTGAAGGACGCCTGGCGTCTGATGCTGGTGCTGGTGTATGGCGCCGTCATGCTGCTGTGCTTTCTCACCTTCAGGTCATGGCGGGCCGTCCTGGTCGCCGTGCTTCCGTTGGTGTTGACCTCCATGCTGGCGGAAGCCTTGATGGTGGCGCTGGGCATGGGCATCAAGGTGGCCACCCTGCCGGTGATCGCACTCGGGGTGGGCATCGGGGTGGACTACGCGCTCTACATCCTCTCTGTCACCTTGGCCGGGCTGCGTGCCGGTCAGTCGCTGACACAGGCCTATGCCGATGCACTGCGATTCACCGGCCGTGTGGTGATGCTCACAGGCGTCACGCTGGCCGTTGGCGTGGCGACGTGGATCTTCAGCCCCATCAAGTTCCAGGCCGACATGGGCCTGCTGCTGGCGTTCATGTTCCTCTGGAACATGGCGGGAGCGCTGGTGTTGGTGCCTGCCCTCGCGCATTTCCTTCTCCCCGGCGCTACCCGCGCCTTGCCCAATCCGTCGGCAGGACCGGCGGGACCAACCGTCGCACCGGTTTAACTCTGGAAGTCTCACGATGTTCAAGTATTTCCCCACCAACTACGTTTGGAACCTGTCCGTCGACCTGGCGCTCGAAATGGGCGCCCGGATCGGTGAGATCGAAACCATGTGCGCCCCGCTGCAAGAGGCCGCCAAAGCGCCCGATGCCGCCGGCACACGGGCCTTCCGGGACACCTGGGCCGCCATGGCGGACAAGCTCTGTGCGCTGGCGGAAGAGGATGAAGCCCAAGGGCGCTTGTTGTCCGCCGGAGAGAAATACAACCGCGCCGCCACCTATTACCTGACCTGTGAGCGGCTGCAGGCCCATGGCGCACCAGGCCGTGTCGAGCTGTACAGGCGGTTTCTGGCGGTGTTTGATCGGGGTGTCCGGCTGAGCGGCGAGAACTGCCGTCGTGTCGAGATTCCCTACGAAGGTCAGGTTCTGTCGGCGCTCTATGTCCCGGCCGAAGGCGTGCAAGGGCGGGCTCCGGTGCTGGTGCAGGTCAACGGCCTCGATTCCACCAAGGAGATGAAGTACAGGGTCGGGCTGCCCCAGTGGCTGGCGCGCCGGGGTGTGGCCTCGCTGGTCGTGGATCAGCCCGGCACGGGCGAGGCGCTGCGCCTGCATGGACTGACCGCACGTTTCGATAGCGAGCATTGGGCGTCCCGCGTGGTGGACTGGCTGGAACGGCAGGAGGGGGTGGACCCCGCCCGCATCGGCCTGGAAGGCGTGTCCTTGGGCGGCTATTACTGCCCGCGTGCGGTCGCCTTTGAACCTCGCTTCGCCTGCGGCGTGGTCTGGGGCGCCAATCACGACTGGCGCGACGTGCAGCGCAAGCGGCTGCAGAAGGAGGGAAGCTTCCCCGTGCCGCATTACTGGGCGCATGTGCAGTGGGTCTGGGGCGCCAAGGATCTGGACGACTTCATGCGCATCTCCGAAGACGTGCATCTGGACGGCATCCTCGACCGCATCCGGGTGCCCTTCCTGGTCACGCATGGCGAGAGGGATTCGCAGATCCCGCTCCAGTGGGCCCACCGGACCTACGACCAGCTCATCAACAGCCCCAAGCGCGAGCTCAAGGTGTTCACCGACCGTGAAGGCGGTGTGCAGCACTCGAGCTTCGACAACAGCATCAACGCCGGCCAGTACATCGCCGATTGGGTCGCCGAAACCCTGGGCGGCCGCACGGCCTGCTAAGGCGACGCTCACATCCCACAAGGAGCACACATGAACATCATTGGACCCGATGCGCTGGTTTTCGGCGTGGACGACCTGGCCGCCTGCAGCCAGTACCTCATCGATTACGGCCTGACCCCCGTCGAACAGAGTGCCGCCGGTGGGCGCTTTGAAGCACTGGACGGCACCGCCATCGTGCTCGCCCTGGAGAACGACCCGTCACTGCCACCGTCTCTGGGCACGGCCAGCCGCCTGCGCAAGACGATCTACGGGGTGCGCGATGAAGCCAGCCTGAGCGCCATCGCCGAGGAACTGGGCCGTGACCGTGAGGTCCGCCGACTGCCCGATGGTTCCCTGGAGGCCCTGGATGACATGGGCTTTGTGCTCGGATTCCAACTGGCCCGCCGGCGTCCCATCACGGTGGCGGCGGAGCTCATCAACGCGCCGGGTACAGCGGTGGCCCGTGCGCCCAATGCGGTGGCCGTGGATGAGTCCGCCGAGGTGCGGCCGCTGACGCTGTCGCACGTGGTGTATTTCGTGCCGGATGAAGCCCGGGCGACGGCTTTTTACACCCAGCGCCTGGGCTTCCGTGTCACCGACCGCCTGGAGGGCGCCGGCCCCTTCCTGCAGCCTGCAGGGACGCTGGACCACCACACGCTGTTTCTGATCCAGACGCCCCCCTTCATGAAGGGTGTTGAGCACTTCACCTTCCACATGAGCGGCCCGACCGCCGTGATGCAGGCGGGTACGCGCTTCGTGAACAAGGGGTATCAGAGCTTCTGGGGGCCCGGCCGCCACAAGTTCGGCTCCAACTGGTTCTGGTACTTCAACAGTCCCCTGGGCTGCCATGTGGAATATGACGCCGACATGGACCATCACGACGCGCAATGGACGGCGCGCAGCGTCCCGATGAGTGCCGATGCCTCTCAGTTGTTCCTGTTCCAGCATCGTGACAAATGGGCGCCGGGTGAGCCGCCCAAGGGCATTCCTCCGGGGGGCTCGGCCGCTGCCGGCGCCACGTCCACCACAACGGCTGCCCCATCAGCCCTGCACGACGATGCTCACTGATGCCACCAGGCTTTGCCACGCGTCGGAGGTGGCGGAGGACGAGGCGCTGTGCGTACCCGCCCCCGCTGCCGCGCCAACGCCCGGCGAGCCTTGGTTCCTTGTGCGCCATGGGGGGCGACTGTACGGCTACCGTGACGATTGCCCGCATATCCCTGGGTCACCGCTGGCATGGCGCCGCCATGCATACCTCAGCGGCGACCATCAGCGCATCGTCTGCCACGCGCATGGCGCGCAATTCGAAATTGCAACCGGCCACTGTGTGATCGGTCCCTGTGTTGGGCTTTCCCTGACTGCCATCCCACTTGCACTGGCGCCTGACGGCAGTGTGCATTTCGATTCAAACGCCCCACACCCGCAACACCCTCCACACCCTCCACACGCTTCCAGCGCTTCGAACGGTCCGTATTCCCGCATCACCCTCACCAAAGATTCCAGGAGACAGCCATGACATCAACAGCCCAACGTGTCCTCATTATTGGCGGAGGCTTCTCCGGCATGTCCGCCGCTATTGCGCTCAGACGTCAGGGCGTTCAGGTCGATCTGGTGGAGATCGACCCAGGCTGGCGCTCCTATGGGGCCGGCATCAGCCTGGGAGGGGCCACGCTTCGTGCGTTCAGCCAATTGGGAATCCTGCAGGATTTCCTGCGCGAGGGGTGGGCCAGTGATAACGTGGCCATCTATACGCCCGAGGGGGTGAAGGTCGGTGAGATTCCCACCCCCCGAATCGCCGGGCCGGCCGTGCCGGGCGGCGGCGCCATCATGCGGCCGGTCCTGGCCCGCATCCTCGCCCGGGCCACGCGGGCCGCCGGTACGGATGTCCGGCTGGGCGTCACCTTTGAAACGATTGAAGACCTCGGTGACGAGGTGTCGGTTCGTTTCACCGATGGCCAGACGCGCCGGTATGACCTTGTCATCGGGGCGGACGGGCTCTACTCCAAAGTCCGTCAGACCCTGTTCCCGGAGGTGCAGGCGCCGAAGTACAGCGGGCAGGCGGTCTGGCGGGCCGTGTTGCCTCGTCCGCCGGAGATCACCACGGCGGTGATGTGGGTCGGCGGCGACGTGAAGCCGGGGGTCAATCCAGTCTCCAACGAAGAGATGTACCTGTTCGTCACGGAGCATCGGCCGGTCAATGATCGCGTGGATCCGGCCACCTTCGTCGACCATCTGAGCGGGCTGCTGAAAGGGTTCCGGGTGCCCTTGATCCAGCGCATGTGTGAGCAGATCAGCGAGGGCGCGCAGATTGTGTTCCGGCCATTGGAAGGTTTGCTGGTCCCTCGGCCGTGGCACCGGGGGCGGGTGGTGCTGATTGGTGACACGGTCCATGCCACCACCCCACACATGGCGTCCGGTGCCTGCATCGGCATCGAGGATGCGCTGGTCCTGGCCGAGGAACTGGGCCGCCACGCCGAAACCGAAGCGGGCTTGTTGGCGTTCCAGGCGCGCCGCTGGGAGCGCTGCCGGATGGTGGTGGAGAACTCCGCGCGCCTGGGTGAGATCGAAATGACCCATGGCAGCAAGGAAGAGCACGGGTCCATCATGCGTGAGACGCACATGGCGCTGGCCCAGCCCATCTGAAGGAATGGCCATGAACCACACAATTGGCAAGGGCGGCATCTTCGCCTTGATGGTGGCGCATTGCGCCGGCATGGTGGACTTGGTGGCGCTGCCGGTCTGGATCGGTGCGCTGGTGCAGGACTTCGGCCGTGACCCCCAGCAGGCCGGCGGCATCGTCACGCTCTTTCTGCTGGGAGCGGTGGTAGCCAGCATCGGCATCGCCCGGCAACTTGCCGAGGTGAATGGCCGATTCTGTGCCGCGCTCGGTTATGGCTTGGCGGCCATCGCTTTTCTCGCCATGCCGGCCACGCAAAACATTTCATGGATCGCTGCCTTGCACTTCGGGGCCGGGTTGAGCGCTGGCGCCGCTCTGAGCGTCACGCACGGCACGATCGGCCGCGCGGGCAATCCTCATCGGCTGTTTGCACTCGCTGGAATGGCCTTGGGGGTGTTTGCCATCGGCTTTCTCGGTTTTGCCGCTCCCCTCGTGAGCGAAGCGGGTGGGGCGGCCCTGTTCCGCCTCTTTGCGGGGGTGATGGCGACGGCATCGTGCTTGTCACTGGTCGCCTTTCCGGCGCTGCACAAGCCGTCCTCCGGCACCACCCTGGGCGCCCCGGCTATTCCGGCGGCGGCCTGGTACGGTGTGGCCGGCATCAGCCTGATGGCCCTGGTGCAGGCCATGGTCTTCAGCTTCCTGGAGCGGGCCGGCCATGCGCGGGGATTCAGCGTGGCGCAGATCACCAGTGTGCTGATTGCGGTGGGGGTGGTGAACCTCTTCCCTGCGGCCGCTGCCGCGCTGCTCGAGCGGCGCCTGCATCCGTCTTCGGTGCTGCTCGCTGGGCCGATTGTGCAAGCCGGCGTTGCGGCGACGCTCATGGGGACGGCCGGCTTTGGTGCCTATGCGGCCGCGGCCGCAGTGTTTTCGGCGGTGATGATCTTCACGCACACCTTCGCCTTTGGCGTGATTGGTCGCAGGGATCGTGGTGGAAGGGCGGTCGCAGCCACCCCCGCCATGCTGATGACCGGTGCCGCCATCGGCCCGGTTCTGGGCGGCACGCTGGTGAAGCACGTGGGCTTTTGGAGCCTCGGCATTGCTGCGGCGGTGCTGGCTTGTGTGTCCTTTGCCTGCTTCCTGCTTGCGCAACGACCTGATCCGATGCCCGCATCCAACCTGGAGCCCACCGTATGAGACCCCGCAAGACGAATCGCCGCATGGTGGACCTGTCCATCTTCCTGGAAAACGACGTGCTGTCGGACCCACCGCCGTTGGCCCCGAAGATCACCTATCAAACGCACAAGGAAACGGTGGGCGAATTCATGTCGCTGCTGCCGGGGACCCAGGCCGAGGACTATCCGGACGGTGAGGCCGCCGCTGCCGAATGGGTCACCCTCACCACGCACAGCGGCACCCACCTGGATGCCCCATGGCACTTCCATTCAACACAAGACGCCAAGAATGGCGGCGCCAGGCCCTCCATGACCATTGACCAGGTGCCGTTGGAATGGTGCATGCAGCCCGGGGTGAAGCTGGATTTCCGGCATCTGCCGGATGGCCACGTGGTGTCCGCCGCCGAGGTGGAGGCGGAACTCAAGCGTATTGACTGGGAACTTCAGCCCCTGGACATCGTGGTGGTGAATACCCGTGCCGGCCAGCGTTATGGTCAGCCGGACTATGTCCGCACCGGTTGTGGCATGGGCTACGAAGCCACCATGTATCTGCTGGAGCGGGGTGTTCGCTTGACCGGCACCGACGCCTGGAGTTGGGACGCGCCCTTTGTCTACACCTCCGAAAAAATCAGGCAGACGGGTGACACGTCGCTGATCTGGGAAGGTCACAAGGCAGGCCGTGACATCGGGTATTGCCACCTCGAAAAGCTGCACAACCTGGAGGCGCTGCCGCCCCACGGTTTTACGGTCGCCTGTTTCCCGCACAAGATCCGCGCGGCTTCGGCTGGATGGACGCGCGCCGTTGCCATCTTTGAGGAGTAAATGATGAGCTTGCCCCCCATTCATCGCGTGGTCACCGGCCATGATGACGCTGGACGTTCCAGGGTGTCCTCCCACGGGCCGCTACCCACGGTCCGCGAACTGGCGGCCATTCCAGGCACGGTGTTCCATGAGGTGTGGAGCACCGCAGCCAGCCCGGCACCGATCCACAACGGGCCGGACCCGACGCTTGGTCCGCTGGTGCTGCCGCCCCCCAAAAACGGCACCCGCATTCGATTTGTGGATATTCCTCCGGACACCGAGGATTTCCTGTCCAACGGCGCGGGCCGCATGAAGGACGCCTTTGGTGAGATCGGTGATACCCACGCTTCCACGGTCAATGCGGAGTCCCCGCATCCGTTGATGCACCGCACCGAGTCGGTGGATTACGGCGTGGTGATCGAAGGAGAAATGACACTGGTACTGGATGTGGGGGAAGTCTCGCTGAAGCCGGGCAGTGTGGTGGTGCAACGGGGCACCAACCATGCCTGGGCGAATCGTTCGGACCGGCCGTGTCGAATGCTGTTTGTGCTGGTGGACGGTGTGTTCTCCGCTGGCCTCAAGGAGAGCTGAATGCGCTTTGCCACATTGAAGAATGGGTTCAAGGATGGCCGCCTGGTGCTGGTGTCCCGGGATCTCACCACCTGTGTCAGTGCGGGCCCGATGGCACCGAGCCTGATCCATTTGATGGAACGATGGGACGAGCTGCTGCCGCAGCTTCGGCAACTGGATCAAAGGCTCCAGGCGGGCACCGCCGAGGGCATCCAGCCGCTGGTGCCGGAGCAGTGCGCCGCGCCGTTGCCGCGCAGCCCCCAGTGGTGCGACGCCTCGGCATTCCTCAATCACGGGCGATTGATGGAGCGGGCATTCAATACGCCGCCCATTCCTGATTTCGACACGATTCCGGTGATGTACCAAGGTGCCAGTGACGACTTCCTCGGGCCCTGCGACGATGTGCTTCTGCCCTCCGTTCAAGACGGCATTGATTTCGAGGGGGAATTTGGCGTGATCGTTGGCGAGGTGCCCATGGGGGCGTTGCCGCAGGCCTGCCTGGCGGCGGTGCGCCTCATTGTCCAGATCAACGACTGGAGTTTGCGGGCGCTGGGGCCGCGAGAGATGCGCAGCGGCTTTGGATTCCTCCAGGCCAAGCCCTCCACGAGCTTCGCTCCGGTGGCAGTGACACCCGACGAATTGGGGACGGCGTGGTGTGACGGTCGGGTTCACCTCGGTTTGCGGGTCACCTGGAACGGTGTCCATTTTGGACAAGCGCACGGGAGCGAGATGAACTTCGGGTTCGGCCAATTGATTGCCCATGCCGCTCGCACCCGGCGATTGACGGCAGGCACCATCATCGGCTCCGGCACGGTCTCCAACGAATCAAGTCAACGCGGCTCTGCCTGCATCGCCGAGCGCAGGGTGATTGAGATTCTCGAGACCGGTGCGGCCTCCACCGGCTTCATGCAGTTCGGGGACCACGTCAGCATGCAGGCGGTCTTTGATGACGGCACGGACGCGCCCTTTGGCCGGGTGAACCAATACGTTCGGCAGGCGCGGCCATGACCCGGGTGGCCATCACCGGAGCGAGCGGCTTCATCGGACAGACGCTGTGCCGGCAGTTGCTGGCGAATGGGCTGGACGGGCAACCGGTGGGCTCATTGGCCTTGTTTGACCTCGATGTGTCGGTGTGGGCGGAGGAGGGCGGGCGAGACTCCCGCCTTCATCTCTTCGGCGGCAGCCTTGCAGATCCGCAGGTGCTGGAGGACCTCGTCCGCTGGGGCCCGGACGTTGTGTTCCATCTGGCCAGCGTACCGGGCGGCGCGGCCGAGCGGAATCGGGCACTGGGGCGTTCCGTCAACCTGATGGCCACGCTCCAACTGATCGAGGCGCTCGGGCGGGATGTGGATCCAGTGCGTCTGGTCATGGCCAGTTCGATTGCGGTGTATGGCGACCACTTGCCGGCCCTCATTGAAGAGGCGAGTACGGTCCCGGCGCCGAAGTTGAGCTACGGCGCGCACAAACTGGCCTGTGAGACGGTGCTGGCTGATGAGACGCGGCGTGGGCGGATCGCCGGATGCGCGCTGCGTCTTCCCGGTGTGGTGGCCCGGCCCGGCCCGTCGTCGGGCTTGATGTCTGCTTTTATGAGCGACATCTTTTGGGCCCTGCGGGATGGACAGCCGATTCAGCTACCCGTGTCTGAAGCGGCCACGGCGTGGTGGATTTCCGGCCGGGCTTGCGCCAGGAATCTCCTGCATGCCGCCACCTTGCCTCCGCAGTGCCTGCTGGCACGCAGCGTTTATCAAATGCCTGCGCTGCACCTGTCGATGGGCGAGTTGGTGGCCGCATTGGGCCAGCGATTTGATCGAGATCCGATGCAATGGGTTCGCTACCGTCCCGACCCCCTGGTGCAGCAATTGTTTGGCAGCTATCCGCCGCTGCAGACGCCGCATGCAGACGCGGCGGGTTTTTGCAGCGATGGATCTCTGTTGGCACTGATCGACGCGGTCCTGCAAGGCTGAATGGTGGCATCGAAGCGCCTGCGGCCTGTGATCCCGCAACGACATGCACATGACATCGCGTCTTTGACCCCAAGGCTGCGTTGCACATCCTCGCGATGCCTCCAGTCATCACTGCGGTGTGCGCCTTGCCCAGGGCCCGGACGCCCTGCGTGTCTGTCGGCGGTGGCATCCTGTCACCGCCGACACTCGGAACAGCCGTCGCTGCCTATTTCGCATTGCCCTGAATGGACCACAGGAAGTCGAGCTGCAGGTAGCCCTTGAAGGCCGGGTCCGTCCGCGAGAGGTAGAAGTCCGTCAGGTACGGCAGGCTGGCTTTTGGATTGGTCGGCGAAAAGGTGGCAGCGCCGTGGCAGGTCATGCAGTTGCTCTGAATGCCGACGGTGGCCATGTAAAGCCGCTGGGTGCCCGGCGCCAGGATGCCGGGATTGACGGGAGGCTCACCAAAGGTTCTGGCGTTGAATCCCGACTCCAGGTATGGGTTGAAGGCCGTCACCGGATAACCCACGCTTTTGCCGCCGACCGCAGGCTGATTGGGCGTCACCATCTGGTAGCCGATCGACATGGCGTAGTGCGCTGCAGCACCCTTGAGCTGCGGCGGGCGGGCCTTGGCGATGGCGCTGCTGCTCGGCAGGGGCGGGTTGGCGGGGTTCGGCGTCCAGAAGTAGGTTTGCCAGGTCCACTCGTCAATCTCGCGCGAGGTGACGTGCATGGCCATGAGCAGCACCACATCGCCGACCTCCAGTGAACTGTTCCCCAGCAGCTTGTCGAAGCTGCTGATGTTGTCGGCCGTGACGGGAAAGCTCACGAAGTCACCCAGGCCGTAGGTGTTGGTCGGCGTGGGGCCGGTCTTGCAATCGGCGTCTATGGCGCTGGCCGTGGTGCTGCCGGTTTTCTTGACATCCACATAGACGCATCCCGGCCAATCCGGCTCAGGGAATCCCCGTTGGGTGATCTTGGGCGTGACGGTCTGGGGGGTGCCAGGCCAGGCGGGCATGGTGTAGATGCTGCCATTGAGCTTGGCTTTGGTGATGACCTTGTAGGTCGGCTTGGTGGTCACTGACCGGGCGGGAAAGCTGGGAATGGAGCGGATGTCGCCCGTGCCCGCGTTGTAGATCGCCTGCAGTGACTTCACCGAGAACAACTGGTTCTGTTGCGCCCAGGCTTGCGCGGCCGGGTCATAACCCACCGTGACAAAGATGCTGGCGTCCCGCTTTACCGCACTCGCCGGCTCCCTCGCGTTCGACGCCGCTTCCGGCGCCGTCGGGACCGAGGCGCTTCCATGCGAGAACTGTCGTGGCCGTTCGAGCTTGAACAAGCGCTTGGGTGGGGTTGCCGTGGTTTCGATGGCCGCCCCAGGTGTGATCGGCGGCAGATCCGCGATCTCGGCGGGGCTGAGCCAGGTGAGGTAGACCGGCACATTGGGCATGCCGAACTCGGACTGCCCGCTGGGCATCGTGAGCGATGTCCAGAGCCCCCAACCATGGAGGTTGATGGGGGCGGCCTGATCCTTGTTGATCCAGCCCATCAGGGTGTCCTTGGCCTCCGGGAACTTGTAGCCCTTGATGCCCGGATCCGGCAAGGGCACGGGGGTGGCCATGCTGACGCTGGAAAAAGCGAGTGCGGCGCACGCCAGTGTGCCGATGCGCACGCCGGCATGGAGCGCGGGGGTGAGTGTCATGGTGCTGCCCTTCCTGTGATGGATGAGGTTGAAGATGGACTTCAATGCGGGGAGGGCCCGATCCCGTGAGCACCTGCGTGCAATGCGTGTCTTCTGGTCAAGCGCCAGCGGGACCCGATGCATGTGCGACACAGATCCTCCCTTGGCGGGTGGCGGCTGCTCTCATGGCAGGATTCACCAACCCGGACAACACGGTACGCGGGCACCGTGCTGACGTCATCCGCAATGAAAATGATCTGGGGACGGGATTGCGGGTCCTGTGGCCGGCTCAAGGTTTCCAGCTCTGTCCAGGGACTTTGCGTTAGGCTCCAGGCGAGCATTCCCCAGGAGCGCCCGCATGAAACGAGTGACCGGCATCGGCGGCATCTTCTTCAACGCGAAGGACCCCGACGTCCTGCGCGCCTGGTATCAGCGCCATCTCGGCATCGATGTGCAGTCCTGGGGCGGCGCCTCGTTCCCATGGACGGATGAGCAGGGTCAGCCAGTGGCCGGTGCAAGCGCGTGGTCCATCGGCGCGGCCGATGGCGAAGGCTTTGGCCCCGCCCGTGCCCCGTTCATGATCAACTACCGCGTGCACGACCTGAAGGCGCTGCTGCAAGCGCTCCGGGCTGAAGGCTGCCAGGTGCTGAACGAGACCGATGAATCCGAATTCGGGAAGTTCGGATGGGTCATCGATCCTGAAGGCAACAAGGTGGAGCTTTGGGAGCCGCCAGAGGGGCGCTGAAGTGAGGCGATGCGCCCCGGAATGTTCACGCTCGCGGGATCTTTCCGACGGTTGAATGGGCGAGTCGTTGCGCCTTCATCGCAACCACCAGCGGCACCAACGTGGCCCCCACCGCATACGCAGCGACATCCATCCAATCGGCCGTGCTGCCCACGATGATGCGCAGCACCGGCTGGGTGATCTCCCAACCCATTTCTCCACGCACGTACTGGGACACCTCCACCAGGCACGCCACCGCGAGTGAAAGGCCTGCAATCCGTCGGGGAGGGGCACTGCGCACAGTGGCGATGAGGCAGTGCACCCAGGCCACCACAATGACGTCGCCCACATACCAACGCAGCCAGGCCATGTCCCGGCCTATCGTGGCAATGGCCACCTCGGCCAGGAAGATCAGCAGGGCCGCTGCAGCGTAGGCGGCGCTGAATCGCCAGGACGACCTGGCTGTTGTCGGCAAGCGGCGCTTGCGGGGAGGGGGGGAGTCAGCCGCAGACGCCGGCTCAAGGGCAGGAATGGTGTTGTTCATTCGGCGCAGCGTAGTCCCGCACGGTGAGCTCACTGTGAAGTCCCCAGGAGTGCCCGTGGGCTAAGGTTCTCACCAGGTCTTTCCCCGCTTACATCCCTGCCGACTGCTGTAGCCGGGGCCGCCGCCAGGCCTCGCTGCGCCCACCACGGCACGCCGGTCCAGCCCCATCCCGCCTGCCTCGCAGCGCTGATTCACCCCGTTTCAAACAAACACGCCTCTCATATGAAAGCGCTTTCACAATTTCTCATTCTTGTCTAGGATGGCAGCCGCTGGAGAATGCCGCAGCCGGACGCGTGTCGCAGAACGCTCGCCGGCTGCCCCGATCGGTGCCCTCCCGCCCATCAACACCTCTTGGAGACATCAATGGGACATCAGAACCGCTTTGAAGTGCCGGGGATGCTGCGCACGGTCGCCTTCGGCCTGCTGGTTGCCGCCAGCGCCCAGGCCTCGGCCAGCGTCACCAATCCGACCATCGGCCGCCTGCTGTGGTCGGAAGAGTTCAATGGCAGTGCCTTGAACACCGGCGTGTGGAGAACCTACGACGGCAACGGCTGCCAGATCAACCTCTGCGGCTACGGCAATGCGGAGCTGGAGTACTACAGCCCCAACAACCTCTCCATTGCAGACGTTCCGTTTGAGCCCGGCACCCGGGCGCTGGCCATTCGTGCGCAGCGGCAGACGGTGGGGAGCAACCAGTTCACCTCCGGCAAGGTGGACACCTACGGCAAGGTGCAGATCCAGTACGGGATGGTTGAGATCCGGATGGCCTCGCCGTCCGTCACCACCGGCCTGTGGCCGGCCGCATGGATGCTGGGCACCAGCCCGCAGACCTGGCCGCGCAATGGCGAGATCGACATCATGGAGCAGGGCCATCGCGCCTCGGCGTGGTCCGCCGCCGGTGCGTCGTCCCCCGACTATTACGTCGGCGCCAACGTCATCACCTGGAGTCAGGCG
Source organism: Roseateles sp. SL47 (assembly GCF_026625885.1). Classification (NCBI taxonomy): domain Bacteria; kingdom Pseudomonadati; phylum Pseudomonadota; class Betaproteobacteria; order Burkholderiales; family Sphaerotilaceae; genus Roseateles; species Roseateles sp. SL47. The sequence continues at coordinate 3,304,737 of NZ_CP113068.1, forward strand.
GCCTGCGTCCCCGGCAATGAGTCATGCGCCGCGTCCACCGCCTGGCAGACCAAAAACTGGTACAAGCCGCAGGCCACGCTGGCCAACCGCTTTGTCAAATACCGCCTCTACTGGACCGACAGCCAGATGCGCTTCACCGTCATCGACAACGACGGTGAACATGACATGTACAACGCGCCGCTGCCGGTGAACTCCACATCACTGCAAGCCCCGTTCTATCTGCTGCTGAACCTGGCCGTGGGGGGCAATTTCACCGATGCTGCCACGCCTTCGCAGGTCACCGCAGCACTGCCTGCCACGATGTATGTGGACTACATCCGCGTCTACGAGCTGGACGGCAAGGGCGAGGTGAAGCTGGGCAGCCAGGTGGTGCCGGAGGTCGGCAAGTTCGGTGTGTTCACCGACACCACCACGGTGAACAACAAGCTGGTGGCCGGCACTTCGTCCGACATCTTCCTGTGGAACAGCGCCTCCTCCGGCGCCGGCAACATCGCGCCGTTTGAGGGCAGCAACGTGATGGCCTGGAGCTACAACGCGCCGGGCCAGTGGTTTGGCGGCAGCGTCCAGTCTCGCCAGATTCGGGACCTCACCAACTTCCGCAATGGCACGGTGAAGTTCCGTATCAAGATCCCGGCGGATGTGTCCTTCAACATCGGCATTGGCGACACCTACACCAACCAGTCGTGGGTGAACTTCCCGCCCAACACCACCACCTACGGTCTGGTGCGCAATGGGGATTGGGCCACGGCCACCATCCCGGTGTCCACGCTGATCGGCACGAAGGTGGCGCTGCAATCCATCGCGGACATCTTCATGATCTCCAGCGACGCCAACCGCTTTCCCACGTCCACCTTCCAGTTCGCCATCGATGATGTGGTGTGGGATTCCGGCACCACCTCGCAGGACCCGCCCACCCAACCCACGCCGGCCGGCATCTCACAGCCCACGTCCACCTCGGTCAAGTTCTCCGAACCCACCGGTACCTGGGCCGACGTTCACTACACCGTCAACGGCGGTGGCCAGTTGAATGTGCGGATGCAGAAGGAGGGGAGTGGGAATGCCTACACGGTGAGTGGCTTGAAGACCGGCGACGTGGTGCGCTACAGCTTCACCTACTGGGACCCTAGCCGCAATGCCGCCTATGACACGGCCCTGCAGAGCTATACGCTGAAGTGAGCCAGCACACCGGCGGTGCCGCCTGTCGCTGACCCAAACACAAACGCCCGGCATGCCGGGCGTTTGACTTGGAATGTGCCGTTGAGAAGACCGAGCGGGTCAGGCTTCCTGGCCGAGGTTGAAGGCCTCCACCGTGGCGGACTGCTCCAGCGCGGCTTGCCGCAAGCCGACGGCCGCAGCCGCTGATTGCTCCACCAGAGCCGCATTCTGCTGGGTGACGGTGTCCAGCTCCGAGACGGACCGGCTCACCTTGTCGATGCCGCCGGCCTGATCCGATGCCGAGGCGGAGATCTCGCCGATGATGCTGGCGACATGCCGCACGCTCGACAGGATGTCCTGCATGGCTTGGCCGGCCTCGCGTACGCGGCGGTCGCCTTCGGCCACCTTCTCGCTGGAGACGGAGATCAGCTGTTTGATTTCACGCGCGGCCTGCGCGCTGCGTTGTGCCAGTGAGCGGACTTCGCCCGCCACCACCGCAAACCCACGCCCTTGTTCGCCGGCACGTGCGGCTTCCACTGCCGCATTCAGCGCCAGGATGTTGGTCTGGAACGCGATGCCGTCGATGACGCCGATGATCTCCTCGATCCGACCCGACGCCTGGGTGATGCCGTTCATGTTGGACACCACCCCGGTGACGATCGACTCGCCGCGCTGCGCAGACTCGCTCGCCTGGCGGGCCAGGTCGGTGGCCTGCTGAGCGCTCGCAGCGGTCTGACGCACCGTCGTGGACATTTCTGTCATCGAATGCGCGGTCTGTTCCAGGTTGGCGGACATCCGCTCGGTGCGATCACTCAGATCCTGGCTGCCTGCCGCGATCTCGGCCGACGCCTGTGCCACCGACTCGGCCGCAGTACGAATGCCGCGAACGGTGCCGCGCAGTTTCACCGCCATGCGCAACAGGGCCGCCTGCAAGGACTTGCCGTCATTCGCTTGACGCGTGTTGATGCTCAGATCCCCGGCCGCAATGCTGTCGGCGATGCGCCGCAGCGCGTCCGGCTCGTCGCCCAGGTCTCGCCAGACCGAGCTCACGATCATGTGCGCGCCCAGCCCCAGGCAGGCCAGGATGACCACGCCCAGGCCAATCACGACCATCTGGCCGCGTCGCACCCCCGCTGCGGCTTCGGCTTGCGCCTGCTCAACGGCGGCCTGGGCCACCTTGCGCAGCTCGGCGATTTGACCGTCCCACAACCCCTTGTTCTGGGTCATGCGCTGCATGCTGTCGCCTGCCTCGCCTTTACCCGCCATGGCATTGGCTGCCTGCAGGGCTGCCGGAAGGTAATTGGCCAGGACCTGCTTGAGCTTGGCCACTCGGTCCGATTCAAAGGGGAGGCGGGTGAGCTCAGCCAGTTCCTTCTCCGCCCGTGTGGCTTGTGCTTGGGCCTCTTTCAGCTTGTCGGCATCGCCTTCGGTCGCCGCCGCCTGCACAGCCGCGCGGAAGTCTTCAACCGCCTGGGACAGACGGTTGATCGACTCCTTGGCGGGGTAGGCGGTGTTTTGAAGGCCTTCAAGTGCGGCAGAGGTGCGAGCCCCCACCGCATAGGTGATGGCGATGCCAATCAGGAACACCACCGCCGCAAGGACAGGCAGCATCCAGATGCGTTGCCTTAGTTTCATTCTTCACCCCTTCAGGTTTGTCAGCGACCCAGCGATTGTTCAGGGAAGGGTCAGCAGGACTTTGACGCTGGCGTCTGCGGCGCTTTTGTCGATGTAGCCCACGGCCTTGGGGTTGTTGGCGACTTCCTTCTTGACCGCTGCAGCGTCTGCCGCCTCCTTGGGCGGCTGTGCCTTGCCGGAGAAGGCCAGGCGGGCCCAGGTGGCCTTGATCTGTGCGGCATCCTTGCCGGTGGCCTTCTCATAGAAGCTGGCTCGGATCGGCGAGGCTTCCGGAAGGTCGATCGGCTGCGCAGCCTGGCTCTTGCCGAGGTAGATTTCAGCCACTTGCTCCTTGGTGAGCGGAGCAGCGTTGGGATGTCCCACAACCACAATCTCTGCAAAGGCCGCTTGGCTAGCCAGCAGGAGGGAAGCGAGAGTCAGAGTGATATGACGGCTCATGTTGCTTGCCTCGTGATCAATAGACAAAATCCACAGCCACGCTGAGGGTGGTCACGTTCTTGGCGATGTTGGGCGCCGAGCTCAAAGCCGAGCCGCCTGAGCCGCCCGAGGTCACAAAGCTGGCGCCGCCGGTGCCCTTGGTGTCGATGCGTTCAAGCTGGAACTTCAGAGCGGCCGACTTGAAGGCGTCCCAACGGGCCCCCAGGGCAAGGGTGTTTTGCGGGTTCACCACACTGCTCTTGGCCGCCTTTCGTTCACCGTAAGAGGCGTAGGGCACCCATTTGCCCATGCGATAACCGGCTTGCAAATACCAGGCATTGGCGGCAATCAGGGTGGCTGCGGCGCTGGAGCGGCGCTGGACATATTCCCCCTGCAGCAAGACGTTCGAGCGGTCTACCGTGAAACCGTAGCCATTGAAGGTGTAGACCTCATGCACGCCCGGGCCGAGCACGGCTTGGACCTGTGGGTCGGCTTTGGTCTGACCTACGCGAAGGGTGTACCAGTCACCATCCCAGACCACGTTGAGGTTGCGGATCTTCTTGACGTCGAACACACCCAAGGTGGATTTGCCGTAGGATGCACCGGCGGTGAGCGTGCCACCGCCCACATGCCAGGCGTAGCTGAGATCGCCGCCTGTCATGCTGTTGTTGAGCAGGTCCAGGCCATAAACCTCATTGGAGGGGCGCAGCGCCGTGTTGGCATACCCGATGCGGCGGGAATCCGACACCAGGAAGTTGGAGACTAGCAACTTGCCTGCGCGGGCACTCAGGTTCTCCACCGGAGTGACCTTGACATAAGCCCAATCGAAGCGCGTGGTCAATTCGTCGGAGTCGCGCTCGGCAGTGAGCGATTGCACCGTGGCGGAGAGCCAGTCGTTCGCCTTGGCGGTCAGTTGCAGGCCCAGGTTGGAGTCCACCAGCAGACTTGGGGTCTTGGTGGCGCCCTTGGCCTGTCGTTCACGGACATAGTCCGCTACATCGGTACTGGAGCGCACCGCCCCCAGCGTGCCGAAGGCACTGAAGGTGAGGTACTGCCCGATGGCAGTTTCCGCCAGGGCGGGTTGCGCCAGGGCGGCGACGGCAGCGGCGGCGATCAAAGGCCGAAGAGTCATGCGCTTCATACAGTTCCTAACTTCAGGTTGTCGGGGATTCGGTGACTGAAGGTTACGGAACAGTTTCAAAACCGCTGTCAGACGATTACCTACATGAAATCAGGGATGCGAAATCCGCACGTACGACGTTGTGTCGATGTTGCAGGCGGGGCACGTTAAACGTTGCACCTCGCTGGGGAGTGAAATCCTGCACGCCCCCCATTCCGAAACTCGCGGTAATCGCGCGCGGGTAGGACATCTGCCAGAGAGCGCTCTGGGTCCATCCTTGCGCAGGTGTCCACCCAGGTGCGTTGATGCCGAGCGGAGCTGCATCCCGCCTGTGTGCTGGACACGAAAAAGCCCGCCGGTGGCGGGCTTTGCATCGCAGCAAGAAGCTCCCCCTCAGAAGCTTGTGCGATTGGCGGAAGTGGTGTGCAAAAAAGCGGTGAAAACCGCTCAGGCTGTCGCCGCTGGCTGTGCCGCCATGACGGATTCGGCCAGCAGGCCCACATCCACCAGGTCGGACTCCAACGGGCGAATGTTCTGAGCCATCTGGCCCTTCGGACCATGTACCAGCTCGTAACTCACCTTGCCGCCCTGCTTGAGCGTGCGGAAACCTTCCATCTGGATGGCTGAGAAGTGCGCAAAAACATCGCCCCCGCCTTGATCCGGCTCAATGAAGCCAAACCCTTTGGCATCGTTGAACCACTTTACCGTGCCTGTAGCCATTTTTTTCTCTCCGTCCCGGTGTCTTGTCGCACCCGAGCGGATTCTCAAATCCGCGTCAAGGCAGTGTCAATTCAGGAACTCCCCGGGGTCGGCACCGCTGAAGATGCCAAACTAGGGCTTTTCCCGAGGATCCGATCTTCCGACGGCTCATCTGAAACCTGCCCCGAAGCTGATCAATTTCTCGATTGCTTGAAACCCGGGAACCCGTCCACATGTAGGGAAGTCCCGCTGTTTATAGAATCGGCTCATGCCTTTGTTTGCCCACAACTCCACGCCAGCGGGACCGCCGGGCACGCCACCGGGCCATGAAGAGGACGGCGGCGCGTCTACGACGCTGGAGCGTGTTGCTCAGAAGACGGAGCCTCCGCGCCTGTATCAGGTGCTGATGCTCAACGATGACTTCACGCCGATGGAATTCGTAGTGATGGTCTTGCAGGAGTATTTCCGCCACGATCTGGACACGGCCACCCAGATCATGTTGAAGATCCATCACGAAGGTCGTGGCGTCTGCGGTGTTTTCACCAAGGATGTCGCGGCCACCAAGGTCGAAATGGTCCTGGCCGCCGCCCGGCGAGCCGGTCATCCCCTGCAGTGCATTATGGAGGCCGCATGATTGCGCAAGAGCTTGAAGTCAGCCTGCACATGGCGTTTGTTGAAGCGCGCCAGCAGCGCCACGAGTTCATTACCGTGGAGCACCTGCTGATGGCGTTGCTCGACAACCCGTCCGCGGCCGAAGTGCTGCGCGCCTGCGCAGCCAATATTGAAGACCTGCGCAAGTCCCTGGCGCAGTTCATCAAGGAAAACACGCCCACGGTGGGCGGCACCGATGAGGTGGATACCCAGCCCACGCTGGGTTTCCAGCGCGTGATCCAACGCGCCATCATGCATGTGCAATCCACCGGCAACGGCAAGAAGGAAGTCACCGGCGCCAATGTCCTGGTGGCCATCTTCGGTGAGAAGGACTCCCACGCGGTCTACTACCTGCACCAGCAAGGGGTCACTCGCCTGGATGTCGTCAACTACATCGCCCATGGCATCAAGAAGAGCGAGCCGCCCGAGCCCCCCAAGGGCCCGGAAGGGTCCGGCAGCGAATCCGAGCGCGAAGAGGGCGACGCCCAGAGCGGCGGGGGCAAGGGTTCGCCCCTGGAGCAGTTCACCCAGAACCTCAACCAGCAGGCCCGCGACGGCAAGATCGACCCGCTGATCGGTCGTGAGCTGGAAGTGGAACGTGTGGTGCAGGTGCTGTGCCGCCGCCGCAAGAACAACCCGCTGCTGGTGGGTGAAGCCGGCGTGGGCAAGACCGCCATCGCCGAAGGCCTGGCCTGGCGCATCACCGAAGGCCAGGTGCCGGACGTGCTGGCCGAAGCCGTGGTCTATTCGCTGGACATGGGCGCCCTGCTGGCGGGCACCAAGTACCGGGGTGACTTCGAGCAACGCCTCAAGGCAGTGATCAAACAGCTCAAGGACCAGCCGGGCGCCATTCTGTTCATCGACGAGATCCACACCCTGATCGGTGCCGGTGCGGCTTCCGGCGGCACCCTGGACGCCAGCAACCTGCTGAAGCCGGCGCTGTCGTCCGGCCAGCTCAAGTGCATCGGCGCCACCACCTTCAGCGAATATCGCGGCATCTTCGAAAAGGACGCGGCCCTGTCGCGTCGTTTCCAGAAGATCGACGTGGTGGAGCCGTCGGTGGAGCAGACGGTGGAGATCCTCAAGGGTCTGAAGTCCCGCTTTGAAGAGCACCACAGCGTGAAGTACGCGCTGGGCGCCCTGCAGGCGGCGGCGGAACTGTCGGCGAAGTACATCAACGACCGTCATCTGCCGGACAAGGCCATCGACGTCATTGACGAGGCCGGTGCCGCCCAGCGTGTGCTGCCCAAGAGCAAGCAGAAGAAGACGATCACCCGCGCTGAAGTGGAAGACATCGTGGCCAAGATTGCCCGTATTCCGCCGGCCTCGGTGTCGTCGGATGACCGTGGCAAGCTCAAGAGCCTGGACCGCGATCTCAAGAGCGTGGTGTTCGGTCAGGACCCATCCATCGACGCCCTGGCGGCCGCCATCAAGATGGCCCGCTCGGGCCTGGGCAAGCCGGACAAGCCGATCGGCTCCTTCCTCTTCACCGGCCCGACCGGTGTGGGCAAGACCGAGGTGGCCAAGCAGCTGGCCTATATCCTGGGCATCGAGCTGATCCGTTTTGACATGTCCGAGTACATGGAACGCCATGCGGTGAGCCGTCTGATCGGCGCGCCTCCGGGCTACGTGGGCTTTGACCAGGGCGGTCTGCTGACCGAGGCGGTCACCAAGAAGCCGCATGCGGTGCTGCTGCTCGACGAAATCGAGAAGGCGCATCCGGATGTCTTCAACGTGCTGCTGCAGGTGATGGACCACGGCACGCTGACCGACAACAACGGCCGCAAGGCCGACTTCCGCAACGTGATCATCATCATGACCACCAATGCGGGAGCGGAAGCGCTGCAGAAGGCCACCATCGGCTTCACGACCAAGCGCGAGCAGGGCGACGAAATGGGCGACATCAAGCGCCTGTTCACGCCGGAGTTCCGCAACCGCCTGGATGCCATCGTGCACTTCCGCTCCCTGGACGAAGACATCATCCTGCGGGTGGTGGACAAGTTTCTGCTGCAACTGGAAAGCCAGCTGCAGGAGAAGAAGGTGGAAGTCACCTTCAGCGATGCGCTGCGCAAACATCTGGCGTCCAAGGGCTTCGATCCGCAGATGGGCGCGCGGCCGATGCAGCGCCTCATCCAGGACACGATCCGTCGTGCACTGGCCGACGAGCTGCTGTTTGGCAAGCTGGTCGACGGTGGACGCCTGAGCGTGGACGTGGACGACAAGGGCGAGGTCCAACTGGACATCACCCCGCTGAAGAAGGACAACAAGCCGAAGGCGGAACCGGCCACGGCCGATTGATGACCTGCGGGCTCTTGCTGCCCGCCCCCACGGCAAAGGCCCGCTTCGGCGGGCCTTTGTTCTGGTTGAGCCGTGGAGCGCCAGGCCTGCGGGAAGGTGCCCGTCTACTCCGCCGGGTCCTGCCTGAAAAACGCTGCCAGCACGCGGTAGAGCTGCGGCTGCTCATGGCGCAGTTCGACCGGCGCCACAAAAAACGCCTCCACCGCCACGGCAAAGAATTCTTCCGGCGCTTCGGCGCCGTAAGGGTCAATGACGGTGGTGTGCCCGGCATCCACCTGTTCACAGAACCATTGCCACTCCGCCTCCAGCGTGGCCGCCCAGCGGGCCCGGGCTTGCGGGGAGTCCAACGCAGGTGCGCCGTTGGCCCAGCCGTCCCGCATGTCGATCACATGCGCAAACTCGTGGATCACGACGTTATAGGCCGGATCGAACCCTTCCAGCCGGTCCAGGGCTTCCGGCGCCACCTCGCTCCAGGCCAGCATCAGCGGCCCGCCTTCCATGGCTTCACCGGCCAGCGTTTCGTCGTAGGCGTGGACCACGCCGTCTTCATCCATGACCTCGCGCGGCGCCACCACTTCGCCTTCATGCATGACGATGCCAACAAAGCCGTCATACCAGGCCAGCCCTAGTTTCAGCACCGGCAGGCAGGCTTGCGCCGCCACGGCGACGGCCACTTCGTCCGTGACCTGGAATCCGTTGGCGCCGTGGAACTCCTTGGAGGCGAGGAAGAGGGATGAGAGGCGGCGCAGTTCCGTCAGGTCCTGCGTCGACCGGCGCCCCAGAAACGGATAACGCGCCAGCGTCAGCGCCCAGAGTGCGTCAGGAATGGCATGTTGCGCCAGCAGGCGTTGCTCACGGTGCTGGTGCCAGCGCTGCAGCAGGGTGCTCCACATACGCGCGCAGGCCTCAATGGCGATGGCGGTCCCGCACGGCCTCGGTGCGCATCGGCGCGTCGCGACGCAGCCCCGTGGCGTCCAGGATCAGCACGTCTCCGCGCTGGCCATGGTCGAAATCCCAGTCGGAGAGCACCACGCGTCGCAACCCGTTGCCCAGGTCATGCTCGCCAGGTCGATGGGTGTGGCCGTGGATGAGGCTGTCGCAGCCCGCAGCCTTCAGCCAGTCGCGGCAGGCCTGGGCTTGCACATCGGCCCACAACGACGGGTCCATCTGGTGGGCTTTGCTGCGCTCACGCAGATGGCGGGCCAGTGCGCGACGTGCTGCCAGCGGCAGTGCCAGCAGCAGCGCTTTGACCAGCGGCCGGCGCACGATCGAACGCGCCCGCTGATACCCTACGTCATCGATGCAGAGCAGGTCGCCATGGCTCAGCAGCCAACGGCGGCCGAAGGCCTCCAGCCGTGTCGGGTCGTCCAGCAATTGCAGGCCGGCGTCATACGCCATGGCCGGGCCCAGCAGGAAGTCCCGGTTGCCGTGCATGAAAAACAGCCGGGTGCGGCGGGATGCATCCCGCAACAGGCTCATGCACTGCTGCTCAAAACTGTCGGGCAGCCAGCGGACGTCGTCACCAATCCAGGCTTCGAAGATATCGCCCAGCAGGAAGACCGCGTCCGCCGGGGTGGCCGCGAGATGCTCACGCAGCCGCTCCACCGTACGCGGCAGGGCGGGCGAGAGGTGCAGATCGGACAGCACATCCACCCGCCGCCAGCCCGGGTCGGCGCGCAGGGTCGCCAGAGGACCAGGCAGCGGGAAGGATGCAGCGTTCACTCGAGCACGATCGCTTTCTCGATGACCACGGCGTCCACCGGCACGTCATCATGGAAACCGGAGCGGCTGGTCTTGACCTTCTCGATCTTGTCCACCACCTCGGTGCCGCCGATGACCTTGCCGAAGACCGCATAGCCCCAGCCCGACGGGCTTTCGCTCTTGAAGTTCAGGAACTCGTTGTCCACCGTGTTGATGAAGAACTGAGCGCTGGCCGAATGCGGTGCATTGGTGCGGGCCATGGCCAGCGTGTACTTGTTGTTCTTCAGGCCGTTGTTGGCTTCGTTCTGGATGGGGGCATCGGTGGGCTTTTGCTTCATGCCGGCTTCAAAACCGCCGCCCTGGACCATGAAGCCCTTGATGACGCGGTGGAAGATGGTGCCGTCATAGTGGCCCTTGTTGACGTAGGCGATGAAGTTCGCGACGGAGGCCGGGGCCTTGTCGTCATCCAGTTCAATCGTGATCACGCCGTGATTGGTTTGCAGTTCGACTTTCTTGCTCATGACTTGTTCTCCACGGTGGCTTGTTTGATGAGGATAGGGGTGGTGGGCAGGTTCTGGAACAGGGCGTTGCGCGGGGCCGTGGGGGTGGCGCGGATCTTGTCCACCACCTCCATGCCCTCGATCACATAGCCAAACACGGCATAACCGCGACCGTCCGGGGCATACCCTGGGTCCAGGCCCGGGTTGTCCACCACATTGATGAAGAACTGCGACGTTGCCGAGTTCGGATCGTTGGTGCGGGCCATGGCCACGCTACCGCGGATGTTGAGCAGGCCGTTACCGGCCTCCAGAGGGATCGGTGCCTTGGTGGGCTTCTGCTGCAGCTGCGGCGTATAGCCGCCGGTTTGCACCATGAATCCATCAATCACGCGGTGGAAGATGACGCCGTTGTAATGGCCTGACTTCACATAGTTGATGAAGTTGGCCACGCTCTTGGGCGCTTTTTCCGGCTCCAGCTGGATGCGAATGTCGCCCAGCGTGGTGGTGAGCTTCACGACCTGCGCCTGGGCCAGTGACGCCGCCAGGCTCAGCGCGGTGGCGCCCAGCGCCATCAGCAGTTTGGTGGTCCTCATGATCGATGCTTGTTGCGGAAGGTGGAAGGGCGCCGCGCCGTCTGGTGGGAGCCAGGCGCGGCCGGAGGACACCTGCGCGGCCGTGAACTTCCAGACCGGGGCAGGCGGACAGATCAGGACGACGGGCGTTTGCCGTTGTTGAGGTCGGACACCCGCTGCAGCTTCAGCCGCAAAGCGGAATCATCCCCCAGCGGCTGCTTGAGCGCGCGCTCGTAGGCCTGCTGGGCCAGACGCAGCAGCACATCGCCCAAATTTTCCTGGGCTTGGGCATGGTCCGGCTGCAGCTCGAGTGCTCGCATCAGCTGCTGCCGGGCGGGTTCATATTCCCCGCGCGCCGCATGGATCACGGCCAGATTGTTGTAGGGGTCCGCCAGATCGGGGTAATCCTCGGTCAGGGCGGTGAAGATGACGCGGGCGCGCTCCAATTGGCGCTGTTCCAGCAGCATCGTTCCAAGGACGAAGCGCAGGCGGGGGTCGTCCGGGCTGCTTTTAAGCGCGTCCTCGGCGGCCTTGATGGCCTGGTCACGCTTGCCGGAGGCCCACAGGGCCTGGGCGCCTTCCAGCGCTGCGGCATGCACGGCGGTGGAGGTGAGCACGGCCAGGGCGATGCAGCAGCTGTGGAGCAGGACGTGGAACTTGGGCATGGGCGGATGGGGGGTGGTCAAGGCCGTGGCACGGGGTTGGAGCGGGACCTTCGAGGGTCTGCCCGAAGCTCCCGAACCAGCGGGCCGCTATACTGCCGGTCATTCTAGAGCGAGCGGCCATCTCTCGCCCGACCAATGCCCTTGCCGTGCCCTACCGTCGCACTTGACCGTCATCCCTGACGTTGGCTGCGGCTCCAGCATCACGCATTTCCGCCTGGCGCGGCGAACGCACCAGTGGCCCCATTCATGTCCTCCTTGCGCATCTTCAATACGCTGACTCGTCAGCCAGAACCGTTTCAACCGATCGACCCGGGCCACGTCCGCATGTATGTGTGCGGCATCACCGTCTATGACCTGTGCCACATGGGCCATGCGCGGATGAACATTGCGTTCGACGTGGTCTATCGGTGGCTCAAGGCCAGCGGCTACAACCCCACCTACGTCAGAAATATCACCGACATCGATGACAAGATCATCCGTCGCGCGCTGGAGCGGGGCATCACCATCCGCCAGCTGACCGACGACATGATCGCCGCCATGCACCGGGACTTCGACGCCATCGGCATTGCCAAGCCCACGCATGAACCGCGGGCGACGGACTATGTCCCGCAGATGTTGGACATCATCGGCCGCCTGGAGCGCAACGGCCTGGCCTATCAGGCCGAGGGCGGGGATGTGAACTATGCGGTCCGCAAGTTCCCGGGTTATGGCAAGTTGAGCGGCAAGTCGCTGGATCAGTTGCGTGCCGGTGAGCGCGTGGCCGTGGACGGCGGCAAGCAGGACCCGCTGGACTTTGTGCTGTGGAAGTCCGCCAAGGCCGAAGAGCCGTTGGAAGCCAAGTGGGCCAGCCCGTGGGGTGAAGGCCGTCCGGGCTGGCACATCGAGTGCTCGGCCATGAGCTGCGCGCTGCTGGGGGAGCGGTTCGACATCCACGGTGGTGGCATGGACCTGCAATTCCCCCACCACGAAAACGAAATTGCCCAGAGCGAAGGCGCCTTCGGCCATCCCTTCGTGAACGTGTGGATGCACAACGGCTTCCTCAATGTCGACAACGAGAAGATGTCCAAGAGCCTGGGCAACTTCTTCACCATTGCCGACGTGCTGAAGAAGTTTGATGGGGAAGCCATCCGCTTCTTCATGCTGCGCACCCACTACCGCAGCCCGTTCAATTTCAGTGACGCCAGCCTGGACGACGCACGGACGGCGCTGCGTCGGCTGTACACCGCCCTGGAGGCGGTGCCGGCGGACGACGTGAGCATCGACTGGACCTGCGGCCCGGCTGCCGAGTTCAAGCGGGCCATGGACGACGACTTCAACACCCCGGGGGCGCTGGCCGTGCTGTTTGAGCTGGCCAACCAGGTCAATCGCAGCCGCTCCGGCGCCGATGCTGGCCTGCTGAAGGCGCTGGGCGGTGTGCTGGGCGTGCTGCAACAGGCGCCCAAGGCCTACCTGCAGGCGGGGGAGGGGCTGGATGAGGGCTTCATTGAAGCCCAGATTGCCGCCCGCGCCGCTGCCAAGGCGGCTCGCAACTTTGCGGAGGCGGACCGCATTCGCATTTCGCTTGCCGAACAAGGTATTGAATTGAAGGATTCCGCAGCCGGCACGACCTGGGTCCGTACTGGCGCAAAGGCTGGGGTGAAGGCCTGATGGGGCGTGTGGCGACCGCCGGGGTGACCCCGGACTATTGGGACGAAGCCTGCCGTCATCTGGTCAAACGCGACCGGGTGATGAAGAAGCTCATCCCGCAATTTGGCGAAGCCCGGCTGCAGAGCCGGGGGGATGCGTTCACGACGCTGGCCCGCTCCATCGTGGGGCAGCAGATTTCGGTCAAGGCCGCGCAATCGGTCTGGGACAAGTTCGCCGGGCTGATGAGTGGCCCGTCCAACCGGATCAAACCGGTGGAGGTGCTGGCCCTGGACAAGGACCAGCTCAAGGCGGTGGGCCTGTCCGCCCGCAAGGTGGAATACCTCAGCGACCTCGCCCAGCATTTTGAATCGGGGCAGGTTCATCCGCGCCAATGGGCGCAGATGGACGACGAAGCCATCATTGACGAGCTGGTCGCCATCCGCGGCATTGCCCGTTGGACGGCTGAAATGTTCCTCATCTTCCATTTGATGCGGCCGAACGTGCTGCCCCTGGACGACCTGGGGCTGCTCAAGGGGATCAGCCAGCACTACTTCAGCGACGAGCCGGTGTCCCGGGCCGAGGCGCGGGAGCTGGGCGAAGGGTGGGCCCCCTATCGGTCTGTGGCCACATGGTACATTTGGCGTAGCCTGGATCCGCTTCCGGTGGATTACTGATATGAGCAAACGACACTTTCTCGAGTTCGAGCAACCCATTGCCGAGCTAGAAACCAAGATTGACGAACTCCGCTACGTGCAGAGTGAGTCGGCGGTGGACATCTCCGAAGAGATCGACCGCCTGAGCAAAAAGAGCCACCAGCTCACCAAGGACATCTACGCCAACGTGCTACCGTGGCAGGTGTACCAGGTGGCCCGGCATCCGCAGCGCCCCCAGACGCTGGACTACTGCCGCGACGTCTTCACCGAGTTCCAGGAACTGCACGGTGACCGGCATTTTGCGGATGACGCCGCCATCGTGGGTGGTTTGGCCCGCTTCAACGGCCAACCCTGCATGATCATCGGCCATCAGCGCGGTGCGGACGCCAAGGAGCGCACGCTGCGCAACTTCGGCATGCCACGCCCCGAGGGCTATCGCAAGGCACTGCGCCTGCTGAAGCTGGCTGAGAAATTCGGCCTGCCCGTGTTCACCTTCATCGACACCATGGGGGCCTACCCCGGTATTGGTGCGGAAGAACGGGGCCAGTCGGAAGCCATCGGCCGGAACATCTTCGAGATGGCCCAGCTGGAAGTGCCCATCATTGCCACCGTCATCGGTGAAGGCGGCTCCGGCGGCGCCCTGGCCATCGGCGTGGCCGATCAGGTGCTGATGCTGCAGTTCTCCGCTTATTCGGTGATCTCGCCCGAAGGCTGCGCGTCCATCCTCTGGAAGACCGCTGCGCGTGCCCCCGAGGCCGCCGAGGCCCTGGGCATCACCGCGCACCGCCTGAAGGCGATGGGCCTGGTGGACAAGATCGTCAGCGAGCCGGTCGGTGGTGCTCACCGCGACCCCAAGCAGATGGCGTCCAGCCTGAAGCGCGCTCTGGGCGACGCCCTGCGCCAGGTGTCCGACCTCAAGACCAAGGACCTGCTGGAGCGCCGTTACGAGCGCCTGCAGGCCTATGGCCGCTTCAGCGACACCAAGAGTCACTGATTGACGCTGGCCGGCGGTTCCGCCGGCCTCTCCATGCTCCCCCACGCATCGCCATCCCCCTCGGCCCATCGGCCCTCCGGGGTGGCGGTGGCCTGCAGCGGGGGGCGTGATTCCACCGCTTTGCTGCATGCCACCGTCTGCGCGTCCCGATCCTTGGGCCTGCAGGTGGTGGCGTTGCATGTCCATCACGGCTTGAATCCGCAGGCCGATGGCTGGCTGGCGCATCTGCAGGCCCAGGTGGCGCAGTGGGCCGCTGAGGGCTTGCCGGTGCGCCTGATGTGGGAGCGGCTGGACGGCCGCCCTGGTCCGGGTGAAAGCATTGAGGCCTGGGCGCGCGCCGGCCGCCATCAGGCACTGCAGCGGATGGCTCGCAGGGCGGGCACCGACTTGCTGCTGCTGGCCCATCATCGGCGCGACCAGGCGGAAACCTTTCTGCTGCAGGCGCTGCGTGGTGCCGGAGCGGCCGGGCTCGCGGCCATGCCGCAGCAGCAATGGCGCGACGGCGTGTGCTGGGCGCGGCCGTGGCTGGATCAGCCGCGTGAGGCGGTGGAGGCGTATGTGCGGCAGCATGGCTTGTCGCACATTGAGGACAGCAGCAACACCGACCTGCGATTTGCTCGTAATCGGCTGCGGCATGCCCTGTGGCCGGTGCTGACCGAGGCGGCGCCGGGGGCGGAAGCTGCGTTGGCGCAGTCAGCGGCATGGGCACAGCAGGCCTTGGCGTTGCAGCAGGAGATCGCGGCGCAGGATCTGGCGGTGTGGGCGCCAGCGCTGCCGCCTGCTCGTGCGTTGCGGACTGCGGCGTGGACTGCGCTCAGCCCGGCGAGGCTCTCGAATCTGCTTCGGGCCTGGTTGCGCCTCTGCGGTGAACAGGCGGCGCCGGCCAGCCTGATCGAGCGCCTGATGAATGAGGTACCGGCTGCTGACGTCGGGCGTTGGCTCTGGGGGCGGCTGGAGGTTCGGCTGTATCGTGGAGAACTGTCGGTGGCGCGAGCAAGAAGGGCCCCCGACAGGCCCTTGGCGGGGTTCATGTTGACCGCCGCCGACATCGCGTCGTCGTCCGACCAGGGGCTTGTGACCGACGTGACCCCTGTGACCGACATGGCCGACACGACCGGCCCGACCGGCCCGACCGACGCCCCTGTCTTGACCCTCGATCTCTCTCGGCCCGGCCGCCATCCCGTCCCGCAATGGCGGGGCGCCATCGAGGTGCTCCCGGCCGAAGCGATGTTGGAAGGCGTCAGTCGTGGTGTATCGGCTTCCCGGCTCATCAAGGTCGAGTTGCGTCCACGCGAAGGCGGCATCCAGTTTCAGGCCCATGCAAGGGGTATTCCGCGAAGCCTCAAGAAGTGCTGGCAGACGGCTGGAATCCCGGCGCCACAGAGGGAAGGGCCGCTGTTATGGGGCGATGGCGCGCTGCTGTTTGTGCCTGGCCTGGGCCTGGACGCGAGGGTGCTGGAGACGGCGGCGCAGGGCCTGCTGGCCCTGCGATGGCACCCGGATGCATGCTGATGCTGCATGGCTTGCTGAACTGGCCCCTATAGAATCGGTGGCTCCGGCCGCGGTGCCTGCTTGGGTGTAAGTCGCGGCCTTCCCCTGCGTCTGAAGACACTCCCATGGCATTGATCGTTCACAAGTACGGCGGCACCTCGATGGGGAGCCCCGAACGTATCCGCAATGTGGCCAAGCGCGTCGCCAAATGGGCCCGTGCCGGCCATCAGATGGTGGTGGTGCCCTCGGCCATGAGCGGCGAAACCAACCGCCTGCTGGGCCTGGCCAAGGAACTCTCGCCCGCCAGCAGCACACCGGCGCTGATGCGTGAGCTGGACATGATTGCCTCCACCGGCGAGCAGGTGTCCGTGGGCCTGCTGGCCATTGCGCTGCAGGCGGAAGGCATGGACGCGGTCAGCTACACCGGCTGGCAGGTGCCCGTGGCCACCGACAGCTCCTACACCAAGGCCCGCATCGAAAGCATCGACGACACCCGCGTGCGTGCCGATCTGGCCGCTGGCAAGGTGGTGGTCATCACCGGCTTCCAGGGTGTGGACGAAGCCAACAACATCACCACGCTGGGCCGCGGTGGCTCGGACACATCGGCCGTGGCCATTGCCGCTGCGATGAAGGCGGACGAATGCCTCATCTACACCGATGTGGACGGCGTCTACACCACCGACCCGCGCATCGTTCCCGAAGCACGTCGCCTGCACACCATCAGCTTTGAAGAGATGCTGGAGATGGCGTCGCTGGGCTCCAAGGTGTTGCAGATCCGTTCGGTGGAATTCGCCGGCAAATACCGGGTGCCGCTGCGCGTGCTGTCCAGCTTCACGCCCTGGGACATCGACATCAACGAGGAAGCCAAGTCCGGCACCTTGATCACCTTTGAAGAGGACGAAAAAATGGAACAAGCGGTCGTCTCGGGCATTGCCTTCAACCGTGACGAAGCCAAGGTCACCCTGCTGGGCGTGCCCGACAAGCCGGGCATCGCGTTCCAGATCCTGGGCCCGGTGGCGGATGCCAAGATCGATGTGGATGTGATCATCCAGAACGTGTCGCAGGACGGCAAGACCGACTTCTCCTTCACCGTCCATCGCAACGACTACCAGCGTGCCATCGAGCTGCTGGAAAAGACGGTCGGCCCGGCGGTGCAGGCGGCCAAGGTGATTGGCGATACCCGCATCTGCAAGGTGTCCATTGTTGGTATCGGCATGCGCTCGCATGTGGGCATTGCATCGAAGATGTTCCGCTCGCTGTCGGAGGAGGGCATCAACATCCAGATGATCACCACCAGCGAAATCAAGACCTCAGTCGTCATCGACGAGAAGTACATGGAGCTGGCCGTCCGCGCGCTGCATCGCGCCTTTGATCTGGATCAGGAACTGCCGGTCTGAGACTGTGCAAAACGCTTGGCGTCAGGCTCGGGATCCAGCCCGGCTTGAATGTCGGCATGAAGGGGGCTGACATGCTTGGGCGGATTGCGATTTCTCAGAGAGATTCTTGGGAATCTTCTCTGGAGCGCCAAAAACCCGTGCTATAGTTTCAGCTTCTTCGGATGGAGACGTGACCGAGTGGCCGAAGGTGCTCCCCTGCTAAGGGAGTATGTGGGCAAAACCTGCATCGAGGGTTCGAATCCCTCCGTCTCCGCCAACTGAATGTGAGGCCCCCGCAGCGCAAGTTGCGGGGGCTTTCTCACTTCTGGGGGCGGGAGTGGGCAGGGCTGGGCTGGGTCGGTCTGCATATGTCGCAATCGCAACGCGTGCATTGCGCTGGATGTGCTGTTTGTCACAGGCCGTTTTGCAGTCTGAATCGTGACCGGTTTGCTGTTGCTGCTAGATACGGTCCGGTCCCTGCAAACCCCCTGTTCATGGGTGAAGTACTCTACATTCACAGCGCATGCACACTCCGAATTCGTCTGAACTGCCCGATCTGTCCATGGCCCGGTTGCTGATCCAGCAACACCCTCTGGCCACGTTGATGCTGCAGGACCCCACGCATGGGCTCAGCGCAGTGCCAGTCCCCATGATCTGGGGCGCGGAGAAGAACAAGCCGGACCAATGGTGGGTAGAAGGGCATATGGCCCGTTCGAACCAGAACACCGATGCGTTGGTCAGCGGCAAGGCGGGCCAGGTGCTGGTGCAGTTCAGTGGTCCCGGCGCGTATGTGTCGCCCCGGCATTACGACGTCTCCAAGTCCGTGCCCACCTGGAACTACGTGACGGTGCAAATCCATGGCCGGGTGCAGATCATCGACAACCCGCTGGAGAAGGACACCCTGCTCAAGCGCCTGATTGCCACCCAGGAGCCTGCCTACGCGCGGGACTGGAGTGGCCTGCCGGCCGACCGGGATGGCAAGTTGCTGGGTAGCATCATCGGTTTTCGCATTCCCGTGGAGCGCTGCGTGCTGAAGGTCAAGCTCAGCCAGAACCGCAGCGAGGGGGAGCGCAGCCGCATCCTGGCGCATCAGCGCAAGGGCAGCTATGAAGAGCAGGTGCTGGCGCGCTGGATGACGCTGCTGGCGCAGCGGTAGAGCGGGTCGAAGACCTGCAAAGGGCGCGCAGGCGCTAGAAATGCCTTCACCGAGCCCGTCAGGTCGAGGCTGGCGAAGTCTTCGTCTTTGAACGAGCACTTTTCAAACTGCAGCGGTTCGCCGTGACGCCCATCCAGAAGCGCTTGAAGTGTTTCGCAGTCCAGCGCAATGCCAGACACCGTCGCTGCATCGCTCACGTCATCTATCCTTTTTCTTCAACGCGTTGATTTCGTTGCGTTCGCAGTGACGTGCCCCGGAGCGCCAAAGAGCTGGATCTTTGCCCCTTGCCTGGGGCGGGCGAAACACCTCGGGAGGCCTTGCAGGCGCTCCTTCATTCTGGAGCCGTCAATTCAACGCGCGCGATTGTATTGCCTGCCACCCGCGCGCGCCCGCTCCCCCGCGTCTCCGGCCAATCCCCGCGCGAGCTGTAATCAAAAGGCAGTCACTTGTTCCCGGTGAGCAGCATTTTGACGACAGGTTTGAGCTTGGTTCGCGTCGGGCGCCATCTCTCCTTCTCGTCGTCCTTTCCCGGCCAATAGAAGGCGGTGGAAATGATGCGGCCAGATGGCTCGCGGAGTGTGAGGGAGACGAAAGAAACGTAGGGGTGAAAGCCTTGATCAGCAAAGTCCGCCCACTGGGTGTTGACCATGTAGAACAGCCAGGCTTCACATTCGGGATTGTTGGTGAAGATTTCGTAAACGCGGGACTCGATGTTGCTTTCTTTGAGCTCCGACTGAATTGCTACGAGTACAGCCCCGGATTGCTGTTCGGGATTGTTGACAATGCAGACATTCTTGATCGGCGCATGCTCATGAAATATTGCGGGCGGCTCTTCCGAATGATCGCCAGCGGGAATGAGGGCACACGCGCATAGCGTCAATGTCAACGTCGATAGGGAAGCCCAAAACGGTAGGTGGTGGCGCTGCACGGTGTTGGGGTGGGATAAGCCCCCCCCTTTTGAGCATCGAGATGATCTGTGGATGTTAGTTGGGCAGAGTTTTAGGCAGGGTTCGTCGGGGTTAAGTTGCGTTAAAGGGGCGCAGTGCTGCTCATGCGGAAGGGGGCACTACGGAGCCATGACGCCCTGGCAGCATTGGCCAAGGTGGAGCCACGTCCGCGTGATCCCGGCCCATGAAAAAGCCCGCCGAAGCGGGCTTTGCTGTGTGCCGGCCAGCGGTGATCACATCCCCGCGTAATTCGGCCCACCGCCGCCTTCCGGCGTCACCCAGACGATGTTCTGGGTCGGGTCCTTGATGTCGCAGGTCTTGCAGTGCACGCAGTTCTGCGCATTGATCTGCAGGCGCTCTGAGTTGTCCGGGTTCTTCACGAACTCATACACGCCAGCGGGGCAGTAGCGGCTTTCAGGGCCTGCATATTGGCTCAGGTTGACCTGCACCGGCACCACGTTGTCCTTCAGCGTCAGGTGGGCGGGCTGGTTCTCTTCGTGGTTGGTGTTGGACACAAACACCGACGAGAGGCGGTCAAACGTCAGCTTGCCGTCCGGCTTGGGATAGCTGATCTTGGGCATCTCCGACGCCGGACGCAGATAGGTGTGGTCCGGCTGGTCCCGATGCAGCGTCCACGGCGGGCTCTTGATGCCCAGCTTCGGCAGCAGCCACTGCTCGATGCCAGTCATCAGCGTGCCGATGGTGTTGCCCTTCTTGAACCAGGTCTTGAAGTTGCGGGACTGGTCCAGCTCCTCACGCAGCCAGCTTTGCTCAAACGCGGCCGGGTAAGCATGCAGCTCATCCAGCTGACGGCCGGCTGCCAGCGCGTCGGCAATGGCTTCGGCGCACAACATGCCGCTCTTGATGGCCGCGTGGCTGCCCTTGATCCGGGCCGCATTCAGATAACCCGCATCGTCCCCCACCAGTGCGCCGCCAGGGAATACCTGCTTGGGCAGGCTCAGCAGGCCGCCGGCCGTGATGGCCCGGGCGCCATAACCCAGGCGCTTGCCGCCTTCGATGTGCTGACGGATGGACGGATGCGTCTTCCAGCGCTGCATCTCTTCAAAGGGGGACAGCCACGGATTCTTGTAGTCCAGCCCCACCACAAAGCCCAAGGTGACCTTGTTGCCTTCCAGGTGGTAGAGGAAGCCGCCACCATAGGTGTCGCTGTCCATCGGCCAACCCGCAGTGTGCACCACCAACCCAGGCTTGGCCTTGTCCGCCGGCACTTCCCACAGCTCCTTGATGCCAATGCCGTAGGTCTGCGGATCTTTGCCAGCATCCAACTGATATTTGGCAATCAGCTGCTTGCCCAGGTGGCCGCGGCAGCCCTCGGCAAAGATGGTGTACTTGCCATGCAGCTCCATGCCCAGCTGGAAGCCGTCATGCGGCTCACCATCCTTGCCCACGCCGACATTGCCGGTGGCCACGCCCTTGACGCGCCCCTGTTCGTCATACACCACCTCGGCGGCGGCAAAGCCGGCAAAGATTTCCACGCCCAGGGCCTCGGCCTGCTGCGCCAGCCACTTGGTGACGTTGCCCAGCGAGATGACGTAGTTGCCGTGGTTGTGGAAGCAGGCCGGGATCAGCCACTGCGGCGTGTCCTTGGCACCGGTTTCGCTCAGGAACAGCACCTGATCACCGGTGACCGGCTGCGCCAGCGGTGCGCCCAGCTCTTTCCAGTTGGGGAACAGTTCGGTCAGCGCGCGCGGGTCCATCACAGCCCCGGAGAGAATATGGGCGCCGGCTTCCGACCCCTTCTCCAGCACCACCACCGAGATCTCCTGACCCTTGTCAGAGGCCAGCTGCTTCAGGCGGATGGCGGTGGCCAGGCCGGCGGGGCCGCCGCCAACGACCACAACGTCGTATTCCATGCTGTCGCGCGGACCGTACTGGGCAACAAGTTCTTCGGAGGTCATGGTCTTCCTAGGTTGTTCTCATTGGGGAGGCCGGGCGGCTGCTCCGGCGGGTTGCGGCGCATTCTAGCCGTCTGGCGTCAAAATAGAACGGTCGTGCTTTTCCGTGTGATGAGGAATAGAGAGCTGCGCCGAAAGTGACAGGCAGGGCCTGCATGATGTGGCAGGAAACTCTCCCGGGAGGTGGATGCTGGCCCGCAGGGCGCACCGTAGGATCGGCATCCAGCAACCCTCACTCTTTGGAGCCCCCATGACCATCCAGATCCAGCGCGACAAAACCGGCCCCATGCGCCAGACCGTGCGCATCGGCCAGCACCAGTTGACCGCCGACCAACCGGTGTCCGGCGGCGGGGAGGGCGCCGGGCCTGATCCGCATGAGCTGTATGACGCGGCACTGGGCACCTGCAAGGCGCTGACCGTACTTTGGTATGCCAACCGCAAGGGCTTGCCATTGGAGGATGTGCTGGTGCAGGTGGACCGGGATGGTTCGCAGGAGCAACAAGGCGTCTACAAATTGAAGACCACACTGACCTTGGTGGGCAACCTGACCCCGGAAGATCGGGAGCGGCTGCTGCAGGTGGCGGCCAAGTGCCCGGTCCACAAGCTGATGACCCAAGTGACGACCGAGATCGAAACGGTTCTGGCGGATTGACGGCCGAGAGGCCTGCGGCTGACGCTGGGCAAGGTCCGACGCATCCGTGACGCAAGTTCGGGTGGTCACGTGCTATCGTGACCGCCAGCAATTTTTGGGTCACCGAGCAGTCATCAACGAGAGACCTTGTCATGAGCTACAGCATTGATCTGGAGGGCCGTGTGGCCCTCGTTACCGGCGCCTCCAGCGGCTTGGGTGCGCAGTTTGCAAAGACCTTGTCCAAGGCCGGCGCCTGTGTGGTGCTGGCGGCGCGTCGCGTGGAGCGGCTGAAGGCCCTGCGTGCGGAAATTGAAGCCGGGGGTGGCGATGCGCATGTGGTGAGCCTGGATGTCACCGACATCGACAGCATTGCGGCAGCGGTGGCCCGTGCGGAGACGGAAGTCGGCACGCTGGACATCCTGATCAACAACTCCGGCGTGAGCACCACGCAGCGCCTGACCGATGTCACCCCGGACGATTTCGACTACGTGATGGACACCAATGTCCGCGGGTCGTTCTTTGTGGCGCAGGAAGTGGGCAAGCGCATGCTGGCCCGTGCGCGCGGGGCGGCACCGGGCACGTTCACGGGCGGGCGCATTGTCAACATCGCTTCCATGGCGGGCTTGCGCGTGCTGTCGCAAATTGGCGTGTATTCCATAAGCAAGGCGGCCGTCATTCACATGACGCGGGCCATGGCGCTGGAATGGGGCAAATACGACATCAATGTCAATGCCATCTGCCCTGGTTATATCGATACGGAAATCAACCATCACCACTGGCAGACCGAGCAGGGCCGCAAACTGGTGGAACTGCTGCCGCGCAAGCGCGTGGGGCAACCGCAGGACCTGGACACCACCTTGCTGATGTTGTGTGCCAAGGAAAGCCGTTTCATCAACGGCGCGGTGATTCAAGCGGACGACGGGTTTGGTGTTTGAGCATGGCTTTGCGTGAATTGAGCGCGCTGGAAGCGCGTGTGCTGGCGGTGTTGGTGGAAAAGGCCTTCACCGTGCCGGACAGTTATCCGATGTCCCTGAACGGTCTGACGCTGGGCGTGAACCAGAAGACGGCGCGGGACCCGGTGATGAATGCATCGGAGGCCGATGTGGCCGCAGCGCTGGACGAGCTCAAGGCGATGAGCCTGGTGAATACGGTCAGCGGCAGCCGGGTGCTGCGGTTTGAGCACAACATGAAGCGGGTGCTGGGCGTGCCGGGGCAAGCCGAGGCGCTGCTGACGGTCATGATGCTGCGCGGCCCGCAGACGGCGGCGGAACTGCGGCTGAATGCGGAGCGCATTCACCGGTTCGCGGATGTGTCGTCGGTGGAAGGCTTCCTGGACGAGCTGGCGGCGCGTGAACCGCCGCTGGCGCGCAAACTGCCGCGGGCGCCTGGGGCGCGGGAGCAGCGTTGGGCGCATATGCTGAGTGGAGAACCGGACGTGGCGGTGGGCGGTGGGGGCGTGGCGGCCTATGGTTCGGCTTCGGCTTCGGCTTCGGCTTCGGCTTCGGCTTCGGCGCCGGCTGGCCCGGATGCCCGAGACGAAGAAATCGCGGCCTTGCGGGCGGATGTGGAACAGCTCAAGGCGGCGGTGGCACGGCTGCAGTCGGAACTGGGGCTGACGCCATGAGATTCGAGATTCCGCAGGAGAAGAAGCTGGTCCATGAGACCCGCATTCAGATCCGGTGGGGCGACATGGACGCGATGGGGCATGTCAACAACACGGTGTATTTCCGCTACCTGGAAATGGCGCGTGTGGAGTGGCTGGAGCGCCTGGGTGGCGCGCCCAGTCCGGCAGGGCAGGGGCCGGTGATCGTGAATGCTTTCTGCAACTTTTATCGCCAGGTGACCTATCCCGGTGAGTTGATCGCACGGCACTATGTCTCTTCCCCAGGGCGCTCCAGTTTTGACACCTGGATCACGCTGGAACGGACGGACGAGCCGGGGGTGATCTGCGCAGCCGGAGGCGCCACGACCGTGTGGCAGGATGCGGCGCTGCAAAAGTCGGTGGAACTGCCGACGTGGTTGAGGGAGCAACTCACATGAATATGAAACCGACGGGCCGGCAACGGGCGTTGGGCCTGCTGCTGGCGGCCCTGATGGCCGTGTTTTTCATCTGGCTGATCAACAGCGGCGCCAAGCAGGTGCTGGAGTGGCTGATGAACCTGCCCAACAAACGTCAGGGGGATTTGCACACCGGGGTGGGGGTGTTGCTGGCGTTGGTGTTGCCGTTGGCGGCGTATCGGATTCGGCGGGCGAGGAAGAAGTCCCCGGCTTGACCCTGAGCGGATTCGTCTGCGGATTTCGGCGTTTGGCCTTGGTCCGCGATTCGACCACTGCGCTTTGCTGACTCAAATCCAAGGACAACAGGGATGCTGCATAGCCCTCGCGAGCGTGCGCTGGATGCCATCAGAAGTTGGTCACCCGACCGAGCGGAGGCCATCATCGACCGGCTGCATCGACACGGAATACTGTGTGATGAAGACGCTGGCCTCGGTCTGGGCTTCGAAATCTAGCAGCCGAATTCGGATTCAACATCAAGCCTGACGCGCTCCGGATCACGGCGCCCCGGCTGCAGTCGGAGCCTGCCTCTGAACCTTGCAGCCGGTCGCCGTGGCGGTTGACCTTCCCTCAAAGCTGCACCCGCGACCCCAGCTCAATCACCCCGTTGTCCGGCAACCGGAAGTAGTCGGCCGCGCTGCTGGAATTGCGCGCCATGGTGATGAACAGCTGTTGACGCCAACGCGCCATTCCCGATTTCTTCTTCTGAGCGCCCGGCACCACCACCTGCCGGCTCAGGAAGTACGAGGCGAGGAAGGGGTCGAACTGCAGATCATGGCGCGCGCACCGCCCCAGGGCCGCCGGCAGGTTGGGTTCATCCTTGAACCCGTAACGCACCACCACCCGCCAGAAACCGCCAGGCAGCATCTCCACCGTGAGTTGCTGGTCCTCGGGCACAAACGGCACTTCGTCGAAACGCACCGTCACGATCACATTTCGCGCGTGCAGCAACTGGTAGTGCTTCAGGTTGTGCAGCAGCGCGGGCGGCACGACCTCCGGGTTGGACACCGGATACACCGCAATACGGTCCGGTCGCGGGCCACCGATGTCGTGCGACAGCGATTCCAGGAACGGCAGCAGCGGAAGGTCTTCGTCCGCCACCTGCGCGTGCAGACGTTCCTTGCCACGGCGCCAGGTGGCCATCACCGCAAAGAGCACCAGGCCCATCGCCAGGGGGAACCAGCCCCCCTGCAGCACCTTGAGCGAGCAAGAGAGCACCAGCACGGCGTCGACCACCAGGAAGACGGCCGTTGCTGCCCAGGCCACCGGGGCGGGATAACGCCAGGCATATCGCACCACGAAGAAGGTCAGTGCCGTGGTGATCAGCATGGTGATGGTCACGGCGATGCCGTAAGCCGAAGCCAGCGCCGACGAACTCTCAAAGCCGAGCACGGCCAGCAGGACCGCGATCAGCAGCGTCCAGTTGATGGCAGGCAGATAGACCTGGCCCATGGCCTGCGCGGAGGTGTAGATGACCCGCATACGAGGCAACAGACCCAGCTGGATGGCCTCCTTGGTCAACGAAAACGCCCCGGAGATCACCGCCTGGGAAGCGATCACCGAGGCGAGGGTGGCCAGCAGCACCATGGGGATCAGCCATGCGGGCGGGAACAACCGGAAAAACGGGTTGTCCAGCGCGGTCGGGTCTCTCAGCAGCAAGGCGCCTTGCCCGGCGTAGTTCAAGGCCAGCATCGGCAGCACCAGCGCCGTCCACGCCAGCCGGATGGGGCGACGACCAAAATGGCCCATGTCCGCGTAAAGCGCCTCTGCACCCGTCAGCGCCAGCACCAGCGCCCCCACAACAAGGAAGAGCCCCGGCCCACGGGCCTGCAGGAACGCAAAACCGTAACGCGGATCAAGCGCCCGGAGGATCTCCGGCGCCTGCGAGATCTGGAGTACGCCAATCAGGCCCAGCACGCTGAACCACAACAGCATGACCGGGCCGAACAGCACACCAACGGCCGCAGAGCCGTGGCGCTGGATCACGAACAGTCCAGCCAGGACCGCCACCGAGATGGGCAACACAAAGGGTTTGAGTGCCGGCGTGACCAGTTCGAGGCCCTCCACCGCACCCATGACGGAGATGGCCGGTGTGATGACGCTGTCGCCATAAAACAGCGCCGCGCCGCAGACGCCGACCAACAGCAGCACCCGCCGCCTGGCCGCCGTATCGCCGGCCGCGCACACGGCCAGTGCCGTCAGCGCCATGATGCCGCCCTCACCGCGGTTGTCCGCGCGAAGGATCAATACAACGTACTTGAGGGTCACCACGACCATCAAGGCCCAGAAGATGGCGGACACCGCACCGATGATCGACGCAGGGTCCAGCGTCACGCCGTTGGCGGGGTTGAGCACCTCGCGCATCGTGTAGAGCGGGCTGGTACCAATGTCCCCAAACACGACCCCCAGCGCGCCCAGCGTGAGCGTGGCCAAGCCTTGACGCGGCCCATGGTGGGGCGTGGAATTCACATGGGCAGTGGGGGCGGCAGCAGAGGACGGCGTTCGAAGCATCTCGATGGGCTCGCAGGGCGGCTGGCGGATCAAATCACTGGGCGACATCAGGCGCTGGTGACTGGACGAACGGCCCCCCAGAAGTAGGAGCGCGAGTGTGCCTCCACCGGATCAAGAGCACAAGATTCAGCCTCAGGCGCCGCAGGCATGACCGCTACCTCTTGGTGAAGAGATGTGGTACCCACGCTCAAGTGTGGGTGAGGAGGCTGGCTGCAGCAGCGGGGCCGCTCGCTGAGATGCGAGTTGAGCGGGGCTGGGCTGGGCTGGGGGTATTCTCACCACCATGATCCACCACCTCGACCACCTCGTCCTGACCACCAGCCACGAAGCCGATTGCATCCGCTTCTATACCGACGTGCTGGGCATGCAACTCGAGTCCTTCATTGGCGGCACTCCGCCGGTGGAACGCCGGGCCTTCAAGTTCGGGCAGCAGAAGATCAACCTGCATGTCAAAGGCCGCGAGTTTGAGCCCAAGGCCCATACGCCGGTGCCCGGTGCGCTGGACCTGTGCTTCATTGCCTCCATCCCGCTGGATCAGGTCATTGAGCGGCTGAATCGGCATGGCGTCCCCATCATCGAAGGTCCCGTCATGCGCACTGGCGCTGCCGGGAAGATCCGATCCGTCTACCTCCGGGACCCCGACCTGAATCTGATCGAGATTTCGGAACCCGCCACCGGCTCAGCGGCATGACTCGCAGCAAGTGGATCCAGGCAGCCGTTGTGGCGGTGGTGGTCGTTGTGGGCGGCGGGTGGTTTGCATCGCCCTATCTGGCGGTGCACCAGATGCGGGAAGCTGCGAAGGCCGGTGACACCGACCGCTTTAACGCCCACGTGGACTATCCCAGGCTGCGCGACAACCTGAAGGCGCAACTCACAGCCTCATTCAAGCAAGGCGACGAAGACTCGTCCCAGCCGGGCAATGACTTCAAGAAGGCAGCCGGCGCCTTCGGCAGGATGCTGGGAACGGCCATGGCCGAGGGGGCCGTGGAGGCGCTGGTGCGCCCCGAGGTGGTGATGCGCTTGCTGCAGCAAGGGCAATGGATGCCAAAGAAGCGGGCTGCCGACCGGGAGCCGTCGGCGGGGACCGGCCCGGACGCGCCCCCGGGCCAGCAGCCCGAGACCACCCCAAAGGATGAACAGGTCGATTGGTGGACCGAGCGCCCCAGCCTGACCACCGTCATCTTCCATGCCCGCCGCATCGACAAGCCGCAGGACCGCCAGGTGGCGCTGGTCTTTGAGCAGCGCGGATGGGTGTCCTGGCAACTGACAGACATTCAGCTGCCGCGTCAGTGATCCATGGAGACCGCGCTTCATGCTCGGTCCAGCCTCTGCGCCCACCCCGCGCCCGGGTCTGCTCCGCCTGGGTCGTTGATCTCGACCCTTTTAAGCGCTCCTCCACATCCGTCTAGCGGCAGGCCGAATGTCCAACAAAAATGTACGGAGTACGTTGGTGGGTCTGCTGGATTGCTGAAGACATTCGAGGCACTATTGCGCCATGCAGACGCTCCGCCGACTCCTTCGCATGCCTGTGCTGTTGCTGGCCGCCTGCAGCTGGCACTTGGCCGAGGCCCAGACCGCCATCGTCATCGGCGGTAACCTGCGCTTCGATAACGAGGCCGTATGGCAGCGCATCGTGGAAGAGGCCGGCGGCCCGGGCAAGGCCAGGTTCGCCGTGCTGGCCACCGCATCGGCCGCTCCGGAGCAGACGGCCACGGCCATCGTGCAGGTGCTTCAGCGGCATGGCGCGCAGGCGGAGCACATTCCCGTTGCCCCGCGGCTGGAGGGGGCGGACCTGCAGAAAAACCTGAATGATCCGGCGCTGATCGGGAAGATCCGCAATTCCAGCGCCGTGTTCTTCTCAGGCGGGGCGCAAGGCCTGATCGTGGACACCTTCCAGCCCAACGGCAAACCCACCGCCATGCTGGATGCCATCTGGGATGTCTATCGACGGGGTGGTGTCGTGGCTGGCACCAGCGCGGGCGCGGCCATCATGAGCCGCACCATGTTTCGCGACGCTCAGGATGTGATGGGCGTGATGCGCGGCCAGATGCGCGCTGGGCATGAAGTGGACCGGGGGCTGGGCTTCATCACCGACCGGCTGTTCGTGGACCAGCATTTCCTCAAGCGTGGCCGCATCGGCCGCATGCTGCCGCTGATGATGGCGCAGGGCTATCGCCTGGGCCTGGGCATTGAGGAAAACAGCGCGGCCGTGATTCAGGGCCCCTCGGTGGACATCATCGGCGCCCGCGGCGCCTTGCTGGTGGATCTGCGCAGCGCACGCACCGATCCGTCGCTGCCGCTGTTCAATGTTCAGGATGCGCGCCTGAGCTACCTCGCCAACGGCGACCATTACGAACTGCGCTCCGGCCGCGTCACCCCCGAGCGAAGCAAGAGCCCGTTGCCGGAAACCCGGCTGATCCGGGCCTCTCATCACGTGCCGGGCCCGGTGAGCACCTTCCAGACCGACATCCTGGGGGATAACCGCATCGTGCAGGCCATGGCCGAGCTGATGACCGCGCCGTCTGGCGAGGTGCGGGCGATGGCAGCCCGCGTCCGGCCCGGCGCGACCGAAGCGCGAGACCGGACGGCCTTTGTGTTCCGGCTGTATCGCGGGGAGGGCACGCAAGGCTGGTTCAACAGCCAGGGCGATGCAGACGACATCACCCTGCTGGACGTGCGTCTGGATGTGCGCCCGGTGCCGGTGCCCTTGGCGGCGCCGCCACGTCTGGCGGCCAACAACCCGACGCCGACCGCCAGCGAGGGGCCGGCGGTGGTGCCGGAGCCGGCCACCACTCCCCGCTGATCTTTCGCTGCAGAGCCGGGCCGGCTGACGGTTGCAGCGTCCCTCCGGCCTTACTTCCCGCCCACGGTCACCCAGCGCAGCTCAAACCAGTTGTCCGCCCGGTGCTGCACCGTCACGTTCTGGCGGAAGGCCCAGGGGATCATCTGGCGGTGCAGCGGAATCACATGGTTCTGCGCCTTGAACACCTGCAGTGCCGCCTTGACGAGTTCCTCACGCTTCTTCGGGTCGGCTTCCACACTGGAGCTGGCCGCCAGGGCATCGAACTTGTCGTCCTTCCAGTTGCCGAAGTTGTAATAACCCACGCCCTTGTCACTGCGGTTGCGCAGCAGCGGGGTGAAGGCCACTTCCGCATCGGTGATCACACCGCCCCAGCCGAACATGTAGAGGCTGGTGTCCAGCTTCTCCAGCTTGGGGAACATCAGCGTGCGCGGCTGCGCATTGACATTCACCTTGACCTTCAGCTGCGCCCACATCGAGGCCAGCGCCAGGCAGATCTTCTCGTCGTTGATGTAGCGGTTGTTGGTGCAGTCCAGCGTGACCTCAAACCCATTGCC
Source organism: Roseateles sp. SL47 (assembly GCF_026625885.1). NCBI lineage: Bacteria > Pseudomonadati > Pseudomonadota > Betaproteobacteria > Burkholderiales > Sphaerotilaceae > Roseateles > Roseateles sp. SL47. Next base: position 3,334,863 of record NZ_CP113068.1, read on the forward strand.
ATAACCCGCATCGGCCATCAGCTTGCGCGCCGCCGCCAGATCAAAGGGCAGGCGGGATTCAATCTGGGCATCGTTGTAGGCACCCAGCGGCGAAGGCGTGAGGCCGCCGGTGGGCAGGCTCAGCCCGTTCATCAGCTTCACCTGGATGGCCTTGATGTCGATCGCCTGGTAGAGCGCCTGACGCACCCGCGCGTCCTTGAACGGGTTCTTGTCGCCTGGCACCTTGCCGTAGATCAGCTTGTCCCGGCCCTGGTCCATGCCGATGAAGATCAGGCGGTTTTCCGGGCCTTCCAGCACCTTCACGCCGCTGGTCTGCTTGAGCTTGTTGAGGTCGCGCGGGGCGGGGTCCAGCACCACATCCACTTCGCCGGACACCAGCGCCGCCAGGCGCGTGGAGTCATTGCTAATGGGCGTGAACACCGCTTCCTGCACATTGCCTTCGAACTTGCCCCACCAGTTGGGGTTGCGCTTGAAGCTGGTGCGGATGCCGGGCTGGCGGTCCACCATGATGTAGGGGCCGGTGCCATTGCTGTGGGTGGCCGCGTAGGTCTCGTCCTTGTCCTTGTAATTCTGCGGCTTGGTGACCTTGTTCTGTTCACTCCACCGCTTGCTCATGATGAAGATCAGGTCCAGGTGCTGCAGAAAGATCGGGTTGACCTGCTCCAGCTGAAACTCCACCGTGAAGTCGTCCACCTTGCGCGGTGTACCCACCGCCTGCGCATAGGCGGCGATGTTGGAATGGACGTCCTTGGCCCGGTTCACTGAAAACACCACGTCATCGGCGGTGAAGGGGCTGCCGTCCTGGAACTTCACGCCCTGGCGCAGCTTCACCCGCCACAGCGTGGGCTTCAGCTGCGTCCATTCCGTGGCCAGGCTGGGCACGATGTTCAGGTTGCGGTCCCGCGCCACCAGGCGTTCGTACACCTGGCCGTTCATGGCGTTGGTGACGATCTCGTTTTGCGAATGCGGGTCCGCCGTCTGCATGTCGCCCGCACCCGCCCAGCGCAGGGTCTGGGCCTGCACCAGCCACGGGGCCAGGCCCAGGCTGCAGGTCAGGCCGACAACAGCCGCCAGGCGCACCAACCGTGGGGCAGGGGAGGCAAGGGCATGCGGGGTGGGGTTCATTCTTTCTCCAGATCACAAATTCAGGAACGACCCGTCGCCGGAGCGGGCCGTCGACACGCGGACAAGCAAGTGCTGTTCCCATGCACCAGCCGGGCCTTTGTCCACTCAGCCTTCGATCCAGTTTAGGGGCAGTCCCGGAAGCTGCGACAATGGAGCGAAACGGGCCGCGCACGGGCCTGCGTCATGCACCACTCTGGCAGGGCTCAGGCACACCGTACGCAGAACTCACGCAGAACGCCCCAAGACTCTGCCCGGTGCGCTGCCCACCCTCTTCTAGAACCAATCCGGAACCCTTCCGCCATGGCTCAATACGTCTTTTCGATGAACCGCGTCAACAAGACGGTTCCTCCCAAACGTCACATCCTCAAGGACATCTCGCTGTCCTTCTTCCCCGGCGCCAAGATTGGCGTGCTGGGCCTGAACGGCTCCGGCAAGTCCACGCTGCTCAAGATCATGGCGGGCGTGGACAAGGAAATCGAAGGCGAGGCCGTCCCCATGCCCGGCATCAAGATCGGCTACCTGGAGCAGGAGCCGAAGCTGAACCCGGAGCAGACCGTGCGTGAAGCCGTCGAGGAAGGCATTGGCGGCGTGCTGGCCGCCAAGAAGCGCCTGGACGAGGTGTATGCCGCTTATGCCGAGCCGGACGCCGACTTCGACGCCCTGGCCGCCGAGCAGGGCGAGCTGGAGGCCATCATTGCCGCCGCCGGTTCGGAAAACACCGACCTGCAGCTGGAACTGGCCGCCGACGCCCTGAACCTGCCGCCCTGGGACGCCAACATCGGCGTGCTGTCCGGCGGTGAAAAGCGTCGCGTGGCGCTGTGCCGCCTGCTGCTGTCCAAGCCGGACATGCTGCTGCTGGACGAACCCACCAACCACTTGGACGCCGAATCCGTCGAATGGCTGGAGCAATTCCTGCAGCGTTTCCCCGGCACCGTGGTGGCCATCACCCACGATCGCTACTTCCTGGACAACGCCGCCGAGTGGATTCTGGAACTGGACCGTGGCCACGGCATCCCCTGGAAGGGCAACTATTCCGACTGGCTGGACCAGAAGGAACGTCGCCTGGAGCAGGAACAGAAGTCGGAAGACGCCCGCGCCAAGGCCATGAAGGAAGAATTGAAGTGGGTGCGCTCCAATGCCAAGGGCCGTCAGGCCAAGAGCAAGGCGCGTCTGGCCCGCTTCGAGGAACTGAGCGACGTCGAATACCAGAAGCGCAACGAAACCAACGAAATCTTCATTCCCGTGGCTGAGCGCCTGGGCAATGAGGTGATCGAGTTCGAAAACGTCACCAAGTCGTTTGGTGACCGCGTGCTGATCGACAACCTGTCGTTCAAGGTGCCCCCGGGCGCCATCGTGGGCATCATCGGCCCGAACGGGGCCGGTAAATCGACCCTGTTCCGCATGATCCAGGGCGTGGAGCAGCCGGATGCCGGCACGGTCAAGATCGGCAAAACCGCCAAGCTGGCCTTTGTGGACCAAAGCCGCCAGAGCCTGGACGCCAACAAGACGGTCTGGGAAGACGTGTCCGGTGGCCTGGACAACATCATCGTGGGCAAGTTCGTGATGCCGTCGCGCGCCTATATCGGCCGCTTCAACTTCAAGGGCAACGACCAGCAGAAGATGGTGGGCCAGCTCTCCGGTGGTGAACGCGGCCGTCTGCACCTGGCCAAGACCCTGGCGCAGGGCGGCAACGTGCTGATGCTGGACGAACCGTCCAACGACCTGGACGTCGAAACCCTGCGCGCGCTGGAAGAAGCGCTGCTGGAGTTCGGTGGCTCGGCCATGGTCATCTCCCATGACCGCTGGTTCCTGGACCGTATCTGCACCCACATCCTTGCCTGCGAAGGTGACTCGCAGTGGTTCTTCTTTGACGGCAACTTCCACGAGTACGAAGCCGACAAGAAGAAGCGTCTGGGTGAAGAAGGCGCGCGTCCGAAGCGGGTGCGTTTCAAGCCCATCACCTGATCTGAAGCCACGCATGGCCCGCGCGCCTGTGGACACTCCCGCCGCCGGCCCGGTCACGCTGGGCCGGTTCGGGCGCTTCTTGCTGGTGGGCGGTGTGGCCACGGCGGTGCATTACGTCACCGCCTTTTTATGGCTCAATCTTGCCGGCTGGCCTGCGGTGCGCGCCTCCGCCACCGGATATCTGGTGGGCGCGCTGGCCAACTATGCGCTCAATGCGCGCTTCACCTTCGGGGTGAAGGGCGGGCACGGCAAACACCTGCCCCGTTTTGCGGCGGTGGCCGCCATGGGCTGGCTGCTGAATGCGGGCGGCATGTGGGGCCTGCTGCGGCTGGGCCTGCACCCCTACCTGGCGCAGCCGGTGGTCACCATTCTGGTGCTCTTCTTCAATTTCCTGCTCAATGCCTTGTGGGCCATGCGTCCGCACCGGGCAGAGTCGGCCCCATCGTCCTGACGCGCCCCGGTTCTGCCTGATTCACCCGGACTCGGGGACATCCCCACCCGCTCGCCCCCCCCAATTCAGAGGGCTGATCGCCCCACGGCGGCCGAGTTTCGCCCGCTAGAGTCGGCGTCGGGAGCGGCAGGCCAAGACACGTTCCCGGCAGCGCAGGGGGCGGGCAGTGGAACTCATCGAACGACAGCATTTCCTCGGGGCACCGGATTTCCGCGTGGGGGCGCCGGTCATCAACTTCGTTTTGCCTTGCTACAACGAAGAAGCCGTGTTGCCCGAAACCGCCCGGCGGATGGAGCGGCTGCTGGAGGAACTGGAAGCGCAGGAGCTGATTTCGTCTGCCAGTTCGGTCTACTTCGTGGACGATGGCAGCCGGGACAAGACCTGGTCGCTGATCGAAACACTGTCCAACCGATCGCCGCGCTTTTGCGGGATCAAGCTCAGCCGCAATCGCGGCCACCAGAATGCCTTGCTGTGCGGGCTGATGAGCATCCATGGAGACGCCATCATCAGCCTGGATGCGGACCTGCAGGACGACCTCGGCATCATCGCGGACATGGTGCGGGCTTTCCGTGCGGGCCATGAGGTGGTTTATGCGGTGCGCCGGCGTCGGGACACGGACACCTTCTTCAAGCGGGTCACCGCCGAGGGCTACTACCGCATCCTCGCCGCCATGGGCGTGAAGCTGGTCTTCAACCATGCGGACTACCGCCTGATGGGCCGGCGCCCGCTGGAGGCGCTGCGGGGCTACCGCGAACCGCATCTGTTCCTGCGCGGCCTGGTGCCGCTGCTGGGCTACCGCAGCACCACCGTGGAGTTCGACCGGGCGGAGCGCTTTGCCGGGGAATCGAAATATCCGCTGGGCAAGATGCTGGCGCTGGCCTGGCAGGGCATCAGCTCGTTCACGCCGTATCCCTTGCGGCTGATCACCGGCGCTGGGGTGTTGGTGTCGCTGGTGAGCCTCAGCATGGCGCTTTGGGCGCTGGGCTTGCGGATCCTGACGGAGGATGCCTTGCCCGGTTGGGCCTCCACCGTCATCCCGATGTATTTCCTCGGCGGCATTCAGTTGCTGGGGCTGGGTGTGATCGGTGAGTACCTGGCCAAGGTGTTTGAGTCGGGCAAACACCGGCCGCGTTATCAGGTGGAGAGCATCTGCGGCGAGTGGAGGGGCCCTTGAACGCGGTGCCTGGGCCGGTGCCTGGACCGGTGGATAGCGCCGGGCAGGCCCCGGTGAGTGCCTCGACGGCTGCCACCGCTGCCGCCCCCGCAAACGCTGCAAACGCTGCAAACGCTGCAAACGCCGCAAACGCTTCCGCCCCTGGAAACGCCGCCAACGCCGCCAACGCCGCCAACGCCGCCAAGACCGCCAAGACCGCCAGCCGGGATGCCCCCCGCTTGCGGCAGCGCTGGTGGTGGCACGCGCCCGCCTGGTTGCTGGGCCTGTGCGTGGGCCTGGGCTATTTCCTCAGCAGCCCGCGCACGGGGGACTTCTGGTGGTTTGACGCGTCGCGCCACGCCATGAACAGCGTGTTCGTCCACGATTTCTTCGCCCAGGGCGGATGGAAAGATCCGATCCGGTCCGCCAAGGCCTATTACGACCAGTACCCCGGCATCAACATCGGCTTCTATCCGCCGTTTCTCTATCTGGTGACCGCGCCATGGCTCGCGGTATTCGGCGTGAGCCATGCCGTGTGCCAGGCGGTGGTGTCCGCCTTTGCGGCGCTGACGGCCATGGCCGGTTATGCCTGGACCCGACCCGTGCTGGGCCGCTGGGCTGCTTGCGCCGCCGGGGCCATGCTGGTGCTGGCCCCGGAGATGGCCTTGTGGGGGCGACAGGTGCAGCTGGATGTACCGGCGGTGGCGCTGCTGTTGTGGGGTAGTTGGGCGCTGGTGGTGTGGTTGGAAGGGGCGCGGCGGGTAGGCGTCGGGCGGGTAGGCGTCGAGCGGGCAGGGGGCGGACGGGAAGCGGGCGGACCAGAGGCGGGCGGGCTCGACAGTGGGCGGCCGGTGGGGCTGGGGCCGCAGGGTCCCGGTTCGCGTTGGTTGCTGCTGGCTGCCGTGCTGCTGGGCTGCGCCATGCTGACGCGGGTGCAGACCGTGTTTGCATGGCCGCTATGGCTGGCTGTGGTGTTTGTGCATCCGGTGGGCAGGGCGCAGCCCTGGCGGCCGCGCCTGTGGGCGACGGCGCTCTATGGGCTGCTGTCGCTGCCCTCGGTTGCGTCGGCGGTTTACTTCGCCAAGGTGATGGGGAGTCTTGCAGGCCAGATGCCGGACATGCCGCCATTGGCCTCTTGGGCCAACTGGGCTTGGTATGCCTCCCGCTTCGGGGAGCAGCTTGGGGCCATGGGGCTGTCCGTATTGCTGCTGGGCCTGCTGTTGATGGTGATGGCACTCGTTCGGTCCCTGCGGCGGTTCCGACGGCCCACGGCCGTGCTGCTGCTCATGCATGGGAGGGCTGGGTGGGCGCTGGCCCTGGGCCTGGCGGCCTGGCTGTTCTTCACCGTGGTGTCCAACAAGGAGCCGAGATTCGGTCTGCCGATATTGCCGTTTGTGATGCTGGCAGCCCTGCTGGTCATTGGCCGCTGGCCGCAGCTGTGGCGCATGGGCGCGGCGCCTACGCCGGCATCTGCCGCCTCGGTGGTGTCTGTCCTGGTGCTCTTCGCCGGCATGTTGATCGAGGCGCACGTGAGTCATCGCTGGACGGACGTCCCCCGTGTGACCGGCCATCGCGAGGCTGCCTTGGTGGCGGCCCGCCTGGCACCTTCGAACGCCCGGGTGATGATCTCCGCGCACCGGGATGGCAACTTCATCTTCTCCCTCCGGGCCGAAGGCCAGCGGCCCGACCTCGCCGTGCGCCGCGCCGACAAGTGGCTGGTGGACATCACCATCATGCGTCAGCTGGGCATTCGGGACCGCGGGCTGACCGAGGACGACATCCGCGCACTGCTCGACCGCGAACACGTGGCGGTGGTGGTGGCGCAAACCGGCTATCTGGGCGATCAGCCCTCGATGCAGGCGCTGGAACGCTTGCTGGCGTCGGGCTGCTGCTTCGTACTGCGCCAGACCGTGCCCATCCTCGGCCAGCACCGGCCCGACGAGACCGAGCTGCGTGTGTACAGTCGCCGCTGAGTCGGTGGATGGTGGGGAGGCCCGGTTGGGCACCGGTTGGGATGGCGCCCACAGAGCGCCTCAGGCCTGGCTTTTGTGTCGAATCCGACAAGATTGGCTGCTCATTTGTCTGCATCTCTCCTGGGCGGCTGGGGCCGCCAACAGTCTTCGAGTGTTTTCACCTTTCTTTACGGCGGCCCCATGGCCAAATTACCTGCGCCGTCGAGGATTGCGTCATTCACACAGGAGATGTCAACAATGATCAAGCGTTTCTCCCGTCCCCTCCAGGCACTGAGCGTGGCGGCGGTGATGAGTCTGGCCGCCGTGGGCGTACAAAGCGTTCAAGCCCAGGCGCGTCCCGATGCCCCCCCGGCCCAAGGGAAGGACCAAGGCCCCGGCCGTGGTGAGCGTATGCAGCCCGGCCCGGGTTTCGGCCCCGGCATGCCCGGCGGCCCCGGCCCGATGTTCCTGGATGGCCGGATTCTGAAAGATGTCGGAGCCTCCGAGGCTCAACGCAAGCAGATCCGCGACATCTTCGAAGCGGCCCACAAGGACCTCAAGGCCCAGCACGAAGGCGGCCGTCAGCTGCACGACCAACTGGAAGCCCTGATGACCGCCCCGACCGTCGATGCGGCCGCTGTGGAGCAACTGCGCCAGCAGATGACGGCCCAGCATGAGGCGGCTTCCAAGCGCATCAGCCAGGCCATGGTGGACGCAGCCAAGGTGCTGACCGCCGAGCAGCGCGCCAAGCTGGCCGTGGAGCTGAAGAAGCACAAAGCCCGCATGGAAAAGCGCATGGAACACCTGCGCGAGCAGGGTGGCCGTGGGGGTCCGCGCGGTGGCGATGGTCCGCATGGCGACCACGATATGGATCCCCCGCCCCCGCCCAAGGGCTAAAGACTGACGGAGCCGGATATGCTTCAGACTTTTGATGATTCCGCAGCACGTGTCCAGGCCGAACAAGCGGCCCGGCAGGCGGCTGTGGCGCAACGCCCCATGAATCCACGACTGCTGTTGATCGACGACGACGCGCGCCTCACGGCCATGCTGGGCGACTACCTGAGCAGTGCCGGCTTCGACGTTAGTTTTGCCGGCTCCTTGGCGCAGGGTCGGACCGAGCTGGAAGCAGGCCAGTACGAACTCCTCGTGCTGGACCTGATGCTTCCGGATGGCGACGGTCTCGAGTTCTGCCGCCAACTGCGCAGCGACAAACGCTGGCGCCGCCTGCCGGTGCTGATGTTGTCGGCCCGCGGGGAACCGATGGACCGCATCCTCGGCCTTGAGCTGGGTGCGGACGACTACCTGGCCAAACCTTTCGAGCCGCGTGAGCTGCAGGCCCGTGTGAAGGCGCTGCTGCGCCGCACCGAGCCGCAGGCCCTGGGCGACGAGGTGCTGCGCTTCGGGCGTCTGGAAATTGACCTGGCTGCCCGCCAGGTGCGCCTGGACGGCAACGCCTGCGACCTCACCAGCCATCAGTTCGACCTGCTGGTGGTGCTGGCGCAAAGCCCGGGCCGGGTGTTGTCCCGCGACCAGATCATGGACGCGCTCAAGGGCCATCCGCTGGAAGCCTTCGACCGCTCCATCGATGTGCACATCTCGCGCATCCGTTCGGTGATTGAAGACGACGCCAAGAATCCGCGCCGGGTGCTCACCGTGCGTGGCGCCGGTTATGTCTTTGCACGCAAGCAGGACGCCGAAGGCCTGGAGTGAAATCGCTTTATCTGCGGATCTACATCACCGTGGTGGTGGTGTTGCTCGCATTCGCGCTGGGTTCGGCCTGGTTGTTCCAGGGCCGGATCGAGCAGGAGCGAGGGACTTTTGAACAAGCCGCTTCTGAGCGGCTTGTGGCCATGGCGGTGCTGGTTCAGCGCGCCTTGCCGCCGGCCTCCGCGCCGACGCATGAACAGGCGGACGCCATCGAAGATTGGGGCCAGCGCCTGCGCATGGCCCTGGCGCTGGAAGATGCCAAGGGCCGGCGCGTCGGCGCCTCGCCGCTGTTCGAGCGGCGCGAGGACCTGCCGGGCTCGCGGGTGCAGCGCATTCCGCTGGACGATGGGCGACACCTGCTGTTCCTGAGAATCGCCCGTCCGCCGGGAACATCGGGCCCCTTGCCGGGGCCTGGGCCGTTCCAGCCGGAGCAGGGCTCCAGTGGATCGCAGCCGGGCGGCCAGCCCGTTCGGGAGGGTGGAGATCGCCCGGAACGTGGAGATCGCCCGGAACGTGGCGACGGATTCAGCGCCCCGGGCACCGGGCCGCAGGACAAGGACCGCAGGGGTCCGCAGGACAGCGCCTCGGCGCCGGACGAAGGCGCCTCGCGGCCGCAACGTGTGGCCCTGCCGGAGGTGGAAGTCACCCGGCAGCGCATGATGGAGCGGCTGGAGCAGGAGCGCCGGGCGGAAAACGTTGGCTCCTGGTTCCCTGCCTGGATGCCTCGTCCGAGTGGTGAAGCCCTGGCCTCGCTGCTGGTGGTGTTGTTCATGGCTGTGGCGGGCGGTGCGTATCCGGTGGTTCGCCGCCTGACGCGGCGCCTGGAGACGCTCAAGTCGGGTGTGGAGCAATTTGGCGGAGGCGATCTGGCCTTTCGGGTGCAGGACCACGGCAAGGATGAAATTGCCGCCGTGGCCGGCAGCTTCAACCGGGCGGCGGAGAAAATCCAGACCTTGGTCAGTTCCCACAAGAGCCTGCTGGCCAATGCCAGCCATGAACTGCGCTCGCCGCTGGCCCGCTTGAAGATGGCATTTGCCATGCTGGATGAGGCCTCTCCGCCGCAGCGGTTCCGTCTGCAGCAGGAGATCAACACCAACATCGCGGAGCTGGATGCCCTGGTGGAGGAAGTGCTGCTGGCCAGCCGGCTGGAAGGCGGGGCGCAGAGCCTGCGGCTGGAACCGGTGGATCTGCTGGGCATTTCCGCCGAGGAAGCCGCACGCACCGGCGCTGAGGTGGAAGCCGAAGCCGGCCTGGAGCAATTGCAGTTGCGCGGTGATGACCGGCTGCTGCGCCGTGCACTGCGCAATCTGCTGGAAAACGCTCGCCGTTATGGTGGGCCGCAAGTGGAAGTGAAGCTGCGTCGTGCCGGGCAGGACCACGTCGAAGTGCAGGTGTGTGATCGGGGCCCCGGCGTGCCGGAAGCCATGCGGGAACGCATCTTCGAGGCGTTCTACCGGCTGCCTGGCCATGCCGAGGTGTCCGGCGGTGTGGGCCTGGGCCTGAATCTGGTCAAGCAGATTGCCGCCGCCCACAGTGGCACGGTGCGTTGCGAGGCGCGAGAGGGTGGGGGCAGCTGCTTTGTGATCAGTCTGCCGCTGCTGCAACCGGACGCGCTCTGAACCGTCGGGTTGGCGACCTGACCTGGGGCCGCCGTGTCGCGGACCCAGGTCCTTTGTTCAGTCCTTGAGCTGGGTGCGATGCACCCATGCCAGCAAGGCACTCAGGCCGATCGACGCTGTCACCAGCCCGGCCGAGGCCGCACTCCAGAAACCCATGGCGCCCTGCATGAAGGTGGGAAGCGCCACCGCATGCTCACCGAAGGCCAGCCAGTAGCCACCGCCCAGCCCCAGGCCCCAGATGGCCAAGGCGTAGATCACCATGGGGGCGGTGGCAATGTGATGAGCGCGCAGCACGAATGCGGACACCGTCTGCCCTGCGTCGGCCACGTGGAAGATCCACACCCAGCCCAGCAGCGGGAGGGCGGCGGCAATGATCGCGGCATCCCGCGTGTAAAGCCCCAGCACCTGCTCCCGCAGGGAGAAGACCACCGCTCCCATCAGGAAGGCGATGCCGACGGCCAGCTCCAGCCCGTGCCACCCCAGACGGCGGGCATGGGGCATGTCTCGTGCGCCCAGGGCCTGAGCCACCAGCGTGCTGCTGGCATTGGCCAGCGCCAGCGGCAGCATGAACATCATCGCCACCAGGTTGGCGGCGAGTTGATGGCCCGCCACCGCTGTGCTGCCGATGCGGGCAATAAAAATCGCCATGAAGGTGAAACCGGTCACCTCGATCAGCACCGACGCGCCCATGGGCACACCCAGCTTGAGCAGACGCCAGAGCGTGGCCGCGCGCGGCCGATGCAGGCCCCCGCGGGAGAAGCCGAACCCCTCATAGAAGCGGTCGCGCCGCAGCACCCCCACGGCCACCAGCAACTGGCTCCACATCACCACCGCCGTGGCCACCGCACAACCCACGGCGCCCAGGGCAGGGACCGTCACCGGCCCCAGGCTGAAGCCGCCGATGAGCAAGGCGCTGGCCGGGAACTTGAGCAGCAGCCCACCGATCTGCAGGGCCATCACCGCCTTGGGCCTGGACACCGCCGTGTTGAAACCTCGGTAGGCAGTGAAGAGCAGGGCGGCCGGCAAGGCAATGCCCAGCGTACGAAGATAAGCGGTGACCTTGGCCGCGACCTCCGGGCTGGCGTGTGAAATTGCCAGGAACGGTTGTGGGAACCAGAGGATCAACTCGCCAATCACTGCCAGCATCAGCGCCAGCCACGCGGCCTGATGCAGGCTGTCGCCGGCTTCGGTCATGCGCCGGGCACCGAAGAGCTGGCCCGCCACTGGCGAGATGGCCAGCACCACCCCCATCAAACCCACAAACACCGAGGTGTAGACGGCCGACCCCACCGCCAGCGCCGCCAGGTCCAGTGCGGAATGGCGGGCCACCAGCAGGGTGTCGATGGTGGAATAGGCCAGCACCGCCAACTGGCCGATAAAGGCCGGCCAGGCCAGCGGCAGAATCTGGCGGAAGCTCTGCAGGCGACGGCTCAAGACGACTCCAGGGGGCCGTCGTGGGGGGGCGCAGAAGCGGGCGTGTCCGCTGCGGGTGTTGGGCTGCGCTGCCGCTGCGGCCGGGTGGCGGCATCTGCCGCTGCCTGCAGCCGCGCCTCGATGGCACGTTCCGCATAACGGTTGAAGCGCCAAGCCGTGCCTTCCAGCGTGATGCGACGCCAGGTGGCGCGTTTTTCACCGGGTGTCAGCACCGGCCAGTTCTGCACCTCGTCAAAGGTGCGGCCACAGCCCTTGCACAGTTCATCGCCCTGGCTGGTGGAGCAGATGGCAATGCATGGCGCGTCCGGCGTGGTGTCATACCACGCCAGCCAGGCGCCGTGGGCAGCCGGGGGCATGGAGTCTTCATCACACAGTGTTTCATGGTGATAGACCATGAGCGCATAGACCTCCGCCAGCGCACGCAGCTCGGGGCACAGGCCGATGCCGTCGCCGGGTTCGCGGGCGCGCCACCAGTTGATGGCGGATTCGATGTCAGTGATGTGGAGGCCAGCCATGGGGGTACTGCAAAAGAGGGAACTGCGATTGTGAAGGGCGGGGACGATGGATGTCGCTCGTTGCGATGGGGGCCCTCCCTGGAGGGGGCATCAGTAGGCCAGGCCAATCGCGGCGCGGACCTCTCGAAGCGTCTTGCGGGCCACCGCCCGTGCACGCTCGGTGCCCACTTCGACGATCCAGTGGACTTTTTTCGGGTCCGCCAGCAGTTCTTCTGCCCGGGCGCGCCAGGGGGCCTGTTCCCGCTGGATGGCTTCGATCAGGGGCTGCTTGCAATCCAGGCAGCCGATGCCGGCGCTGCGGCAACCCTCGGCGGCCCATTGGCGGGTGGCGTCGTCGCTGTAGACCTGATGCAGCGGCCAGACCGGGCAGCGGTCGGGGTCGCCCGGGTCATTGCGGCGCACCCGCTGCGGGTCGGTGGGCATCTGGCGGATCTTCTGCGCCACCACGTCCGGCGCATCACGCATGGCGATGGCATTGCCGTAGGTTTTGCTCATCTTGCGGCCGTCCAGCCCCGGCAGCCGGGAGGTGTCGCTCAGCAAGGCCTGTGGTTCCGGCAGCAACGGCGCATACAGGTGGTTGAAGCGGCGTGCCACTTCACGCGTCACTTCCACGTGGGCAGACTGGTCTTCCCCCACCGGAACAAACGCGGCCTTGTAGATCAGGATGTCGGCCGCCTGCAGCAGCGGATAACCGAGGAAACCGAAGGTGGCCAGCTCGCGGTTCTCGGCCACCGTGTCCTTGTAGCTGGGCATGCGCTCCAGCCAGCTGGAGGGCGTGCTCATCGCCAGCAGCGTGAACAGCTCGGCATGTTCCGGCATGCGGCTCTGGATGAAGAGCGTGGCCTTTTCCGGGTCCACCCCTGCCGCCAGCCAGTCCACCACCATGTCGTACACGCTCTGCTCCAGACCCTCGCGGTGCTGGTAGTGGGTGGTGAGCGCATGCCAGTCCGCCACGAAGAAAAAGCAGTCGTGGCTGGCCTGCAGCTTCACCCAGCTCTTGAGCGCACCGTGGTAATGACCCAGATGCAGCGCGCCGGTTGGGCGCATGCCGGACAGTACGCGGGGCCGGGCGCCGGGGGGCGTGGCCGCTGAAGGGGCAACTGAAGCAAGGGCCGGCGTGTCGGCGGCGGGGCCGGCGGCGCTGGTGGGGAGGGGGGTGTTGTGATTCATGGGCGGGGGCCGGATTGTAGGCAGGCCGGTGGTGGGGCGCTGTGCCGGGCTGATTGTCGGGGTGGCGCGCCGCTACACTGCCGCCCCATGAAGAACATTGTGATCCTGATCTCCGGCCGTGGCTCCAACATGGAGGCCATCGTCAAGGCATGCGCGGCCGAGCAGTGGCCCGCCCGCATTGCTGCGGTGATCAGCAACCGTCCGGATGCCGGCGGCCTGGCTTTTGCCCAGTCGCATGGCATTGCCACCGCCGTGGTGGACCACAAGGCCTTTGGCCGGGGCGACGAAGCCCGCATGGCCTTTGATGCAGAACTGAAACGCGTCATTGATGGCTTCTCGCCCGATCTGGTGGTGCTGGCCGGCTTCATGCGCATCCTCACGGCCGGTTTCACCAGCCATTACGAAGGCCGCATGCTCAATATCCATCCGTCGCTGCTGCCGGCCTTCACCGGGCTGCATACCCATCAGCGGGCGATCGAGTCCGGCTGTCGTGTGGCCGGTGCCACCGTGCATTTTGTGACCGCCGAGCTGGACCATGGCCCCATCGTGGCGCAGGCCGTGGTGCCGGTCCTGGATGGTGACGATGAATCCGCGCTGGCCGCACGGGTGCTGCAGCAGGAACATCGCATGTATCCCAGCGCCGTACGCTGGTTTGTGGAGGGGGCGCTGGAAATCCAGGGCGCGGCGGTGCGGCATCGCGGCGGTGTGCCGCAGATGTTCAGCTGATCAGCCCAGCAGGCTGGCCAGCAGGTTGATGGTCAGCGCCAGCACCACGGTGTTGAAAGCGAAGGACAAAACCGCCTGCACCAGCACCAGCCGCCGGATGTGCCGGGCGCTCACCATCACATCCGACGTCTGGGATGTGGCGGCCAGCGTCACCGAAAAATACAGAAAGTCGGTGTAATCCGGCTGTCCGTCGTCCCCGGGAAACTCCAGCCCGTGAGGTGCCTGGGGGCCGCTGTGGAAGAGGCTGGCATAGGCCAGCGCAAATTCCACCGGCAGCAGCAGCCAGGAACTCGTCACCGTGCCCAGGGCCACCAGCAGATGGGGCCAGCCGTGGCTCACCCCGAGTTGCCGCACCTGGGCCAGTTCCAGCGCCAACGCCGCCAGGCTGAGCAGAGCCCCCACCATGGCCAGGCCCAGGACGGTGGGCATGCCCTCGGCAATTGCCTTGGCCTGCGCCTGCACCGCATCCACGGGCGCACGCAGCATCATCGCCAGCACCAGCACCAGGTAGACCCAGACGCCGCTGCTCCAGCCGATCAGCACCTGCGTGGACCAGGGCAGGTCCTCTGCCCAGGGCAGGACGGTGGCGAGCACGGCCCCCAGAACGGCCCCAATCAGGAGTCGTGGGCGCTGACGAAGCTGATGGAGCAGGGGCATGGTCCGCCGTCAGTCCCCGATGCGCACAAAACGCTGTACGGTCTGACCGTCCACCTCCAGCGTGCCGAAGAACATGGCATGCGGGCGCACCCAGAGGCCCGAGCTGTTGTAGAGCGGGGCATACACCACCAACGCTTCCAGCGTTTCGCTGTGGCGGGCCACCCCGTGGACCTGGTAGTGCCCGCCCTTGTAATGACGGTAGCGGCCGGCGGGCGTGACAGGGAGCGCAGGCAGCGGATGCGGGTCTTGGTCGCTCATCGTGGGGCTGGGGTCGGGAGACTGAGATAATTTGGGAATGCATCCTAATGCCCTCCTCGAACTTTGCGCCGAACTTGTCGACAGCCTGATGCTGTTCGACTCGCCGGCAGATACCCTGGTTTCCGCGTTTTTCCGCCAGCACAAGGCCCTGGGCCAGCGCGAACGCCACACCCTGGCGGAAACCGCCTATGGCGTGCTGCGCCACCGCCTGCTGTTCCAGCATCTGGCCCAGTCGGGCCGTGGGCCGATGTCGCGCCGGCTGGCCATCCTGGGCTGGGAGGGCAATGAAGCCTTCCTGCGCGGCGCGCTGACGGACCAGGAGCAGCACTGGCTGCAGCAGGTCCGGTCGGTAGACCGCAAGCAATTGCCCGAGCGCCTGCGCCACAACCTGCCGGACTGGCTGGTCGAGCCGCTGCAAAAGCGGCTGGACAAGGACCAGTTCTGGGCCCTGGCGGACGCGCTCAACGAATCCGCCCCGCTGGACCTGCGGGTCAACCTGCTCAAGGCCCGCCGGGAAGAGGTGCAGGCGGCGCTGGAGGCCAAGGGCTTCAAGTCCACGCCCACTCCGTTCTCCCCCTGGGGCCTGCGGCTGGAAGGCAAGCCGGCGCTGCAGAAGCTGGAGGTGTTCACCAGCGGTCAGGTGGAAGTCCAGGACGAAGGCAGCCAGTTGCTCTCCCTGCTGACCGAAGCCAAGCGCGGCGAGATGGTGGTGGATTTCTGTGCGGGTGCGGGCGGCAAGACCCTGGCCCTGGGCGCCGCCATGCGCAACACCGGCCGTCTTTATGCATTTGATGTGTCCGGCCACCGCCTGGACAAGCTCAAGCCGCGCCTGGCGCGCAGCGGCCTGTCCAACGTCTACCCGGTCCAGCTCACCACCGAGCGGGACGACCGCGTCAAGCGCCTGGCCGGCAAGGTGGACCGGGTGCTGGTGGACGCGCCCTGTTCCGGCCTGGGCACGCTGCGGCGCAACCCCGACCTGAAATGGCGCCAGACGCCGCAGGGCATCCAGGAGCTGCAGGCCAAGCAGTTGGCCATCCTGAACAGCGCTTCCCGCATGCTCAAGTCGGGCGGGCGGCTGGTCTATGCCACCTGCAGCCTGCTGGAGGAGGAAAATGAAGCGGTGGCGAAAGCATTTTCCGAAGCTCATCCGGAATTCACCCTGCAGCCGGTGCCTGACATCCTCCGCCATGCCCAGGTGCCCGAAGACCGCGTCGACGCCCTGTGCGAGAACGGTTTCCTGCGGCTGTGGCCGCATCGTCACCAGAGTGACGGCTTTTTTGCGGCCGTCTGGACCCGCCAATAAACGAGACTTTTTGACGATTTGGTCAAATCCGGTCCCGTGGAGGGATGTACGCCTATCGAAGTCAACAAAGACCGGCGTTAATTGGGTTTGATCAAAGACCGAATCTAGGGAGGCTCGCCTACAATGAGGCTTCCTGTGGACAACTAGCTCTTGATGAGCAGGGTTAGGACCGAATGAACGTATTGATGAATGTGCATGACGCCCTCGTGAACTGGCTGGCTTATGGCCTGCTGGACGCGAGCTGGTGGCAGATCCTGGCTTACACGCTGGTCGTGACCCACATCACGATCGCCGCCGTCACGATCTTTCTGCACCGTGCCCAGGCGCACCGCGCACTGGACCTGGGCCCCATCCCGTCGCACTTCTTCCGTTTCTGGCTCTGGATGACCACCGGCATGGTCACGCGTGAGTGGGTGGCCATCCACCGCAAGCACCACGCCAAGTGCGAAACCGAAGAAGATCCGCACAGCCCCATCACCCGTGGCATCAAAACGGTGATGACCCGTGGTGCCGAGCTCTATCGCTCGGAAGCCAAGAACGAAGAAACCATCAAGAAGTTCAGCCACGGCGTGCCGGACGACTGGATGGAGCGCAACGTCTACACCCGCCACTCGGTGCTGGGCGTGGCCTCGATGATGATCATCAACCTGGCGCTGTTCGGCATCATCGGCATGTCCATCTGGGCCATCCAGATGGCGTGGATCCCGTTCTGGGCCGCAGGTGTCATCAACGGTGCGGGCCACTACTGGGGTTATCGCAACTTCGAGGCACAGGATGCCTCCACCAACGTCTCGCCCTGGGGCCTGATCATCGGTGGTGAAGAGCTGCACAACAACCACCACACCTACCCCACGTCGGCCAAGTTCTCGGTCAAGCCCTTCGAATTCGACATCGGCTGGGGTTACATCCGTGCCATGGAAATGATCGGCTGGGCCAAGGTCCGCAAGACGGCCCCGCAGATGCGAACCGGTGAACTGAAGGCCGTGGCCGACAAGGACACCCTGGAAGCCATCATTGCCAACCGCTATGAAGTCATGGCGCGTTATGCCCGTGAACTGCGCGGCGCCTGCAAGGAAGAGCTGCGCAAGCTCAAGGCTGCCGGCGAACAGCACAGCGTGAAGTTCCATCAGTTCAAGCTGGCCACCCGGTGGCTGCACCGTGACGCCGAAAAGATCCCGACCGCCTATCAGGCGCAGATCGACGGCGCCCGCGCGGCCAGCCCGGTGCTGGACAAGCTGGTCACCATGCGTGAAGAGCTGCGTCAGCTATGGACGCGTACCAATGTCTCCGCCGAGCAGCTGGTGCACGACCTGCAAGCCTGGTGCCGCAAGGCGGAAGAAAGCGGCATCGCTGAACTGCGCGCTTTTGCACTGAGCCTGCGTACCGTGCGAGTGTGAACATGCGGGTCTGAGCTTCCTTCAGCTCCCTCCCCCTGAAAGGGCACCTGAGACAGGTGCCCTTTTTTTTTCTGAGCTCCTTGGCGTCCCTGTGAGGGCAGAGGGCTGCGGAAGTGAATGAGTGATTGACTTGCACAAGGCATGGTTTGCAGCAGTCACGCACCCACGTGCCGTGGATCGATTGCAGGGGTCGGCCAAAAATCCATCGCTTCGACCCAGGACCCACCGGACTTTCGGTGGTGTCGATGAAAGCCATCAATCTAGGAGCCGATGTGGAGTTTGCTTTCACCCTCAAGTACCAACTGTCCAGAGCGGAGGGACACCAGCGGGAGGTTGTGGAGCGCCTGATGGATACCGGATGCGGTGACGCGCTGATCCGAAACAGTCCGCCCGGGCGGTTGTCGCTGGCCTTCCACCGTGCTGCCGAGTCCCCGGACGAAGCGCTGATGAGCGCGCTGAAGGACATTCGATCGTCGCTGCCCGCCGCCCGCCTGATTGAAGCCGGGCCGGACCTGGTCGGCCTGACCGATGTGGCAGAGCTGGTGGGGGTGACGCGCCAGAACATGCGTAAGCTGATGCTGACCCACATGGCCAGCTTTCCGCCTCCCGTGCACGAAGGCAATGCGTCGTCGGTCTGGCATCTCTCCCATGTGCTGGCCTGGATGGCCTCGCGTGGGGGGTATGTGCTGGACCCGTCGGTGGTGGGCATGTCGCGTACGGCCATGCAGGTCAATCTGATCAAGGAACAGCAGCATCTGGACCGTGGTGACGGGGAGGCGGTGCTGAGGGCGCTGGTGCTCTGAGCACCGCGCACGGATGGCATGATGTGGGCCATGGCTTCCCCCGATGTCTCTCCCCCGGCCACTCCTGCCTCCTCTGGCAAAAGGTCGTCCGCTGCAAGGGTTGGCACCAACACTAGCGCCAACACCAACACCAACGCCAACACCAACACCAGCGCCACGGTCGGCGTGATCGTCGGCGTGATCGCTGATGAGAGGGCCGCTCCCACTTTGACCGCGCCCCAGCGGGAACGCCGTGAGGCCAGCCAGCGCGGCATTGACGCCTTTGTGGACGGCCTCTGGATCGAGGAGGGGCTCTCGAAGAATTCCCAGTTGGCCTACCGTCGCGACCTGCAGCTGCTGGCAGATTGGCTGGCCACCCTCGACCGCAGCCTGGACCAGACCACTGAGGTTGATCTGATGGCCTATGCCCAATCGCGTCACACGCAGAGCAAGACCAGTTCGGCCAACCGTCGCCTGTCGGTGTTCAAGCGCTATTTCCGTTGGGCCCTGCGTGAAAACCGCATGCAGGCCGACCCGACACTCAAGCTCACCGCCGCACGAGCTCCGCTACGGGTGCCGCGCACGCTGTCGCAGGAGCAGGTGGAAGCGCTGCTGTCGGCACCCGATGTGGAGACCGCCCAGGGCCTGCGGGACCGCGCCATGCTGGAACTGATGTATGCCAGCGGGCTGCGGGTGACCGAACTCGTCACGCTCAAGAGTGTGCATGTCGGTCTTCGGGAGGCTGTGCTGCGTGTGACTGGCAAGGGCAACAAGGAGCGGCTGGTGCCCTTTGGCGAAGAGGCTCATGCCTGGCTGCTGCGTTATCTGCGCGAGGCCCGGCCCGAACTGCTGAAGACCCAGGCCACCGATGAGCTGTTCCTCACCAAATTCGGCTCCGGCATGGTGCGTGAAACGTTCTGGCGACTGGTCAAGAAATATGCGGTGGTGGCGGGCATCACCAGTCCACTGTCTCCGCACACCCTGCGCCATGCCTTCGCCACCCATCTGCTCAACCATGGCGCCGACCTGCGCGCGGTGCAGCTGTTGCTTGGCCATGCAGATCTGTCCACCACACAGATCTACACCCATGTGGCACGTGAGCGGCTCAAGGTGCTGCACGCCACCCACCATCCCCGAGGCTGAACCGGCGACCGACCCAGGGGCGGGGACAGGCGCGGGGAGCGGTCGGGAGGGCCGCGTCGATGGAGACAGCAAAGCCCAGATGGCACGGCCGAACCCGGATCGAAGCGGCGGCCACCAAGAGCGGTCAGAAACTCGATTCGCGCCATGTATTCCATCCCTACCTCTCAGGCGTTCCCCGCCATGTCTGGCGGTCTGGTGTCCGTCCCTGCAGGCGGTGGTGGAAACCGGAGCAGCGCCGCCCCTTGCAAGTCTCTGCACAGCCCTGCGGTTGATCTGAAGGGCCAGTACGCCCTTCCCCCCGCCGGCCGGGAAGACGCCGCCGTGAGCGGCCATCGCTTCGCCAGTGCCGACCCCAAGCTCCCGCCGCCGCAGCTCATGGCCCTGCCCGGGGCCTCCCATGATGCTGACGCATCCGCCCAGATGCTGCGGTTTCTGTCCTCGCTCCACCAGGAGGGGCGCACCGACCTGGCGGTGATCGACGGCAACGACGCGCCCCAGCAGGACCTGCTCTCCCGTCTCATCGCCTCCGGTGAGCCCACGCAATTCAACAGCGCCGGCACGCAGTGCGCCGCCTGGGTGGAGCAACAAGGGGGTGAACACTGGCTGTGCTTCGACCTTCAAAACAGCCATGGCTTGGATGCCACCCATCGTGTTTGTCTGCACAACATCGACCTGCAGGCGGCGCCCGACAAACTGATGGAGCAGGTGGCCGCCTTGGATCAATCAGCGCGCAAACACCAGGCTGAGGTCGCAGCGGACCCCATGCTTTCAGACACCCGGCATCCAGCTTCCCTCACGCCCCCTGGCGGCGTGGCCCTGGCCTGCAGCGACGGGCGCAGCCTGTCCGGGTCCGCGCTGGTGCTTCTGGACGCACAGCAACGTTTCCGTCGCGTGATGGACGTTGTGAACGGACTGGAATCGGCCCCGCTGGAGCAAGCGCAACGGATGGTCGAAGCCGTCATGGATCCGTTGGTCATTCAGCATCAGAAGCAGTTGCTCCTGCTGCAAGGGCGCGACTGGTTGGGCGCGGAGTTCGGCTCCTTGCCTCAGCAGAAGGTGGATGCCGGGTTGAATGTGCTCAAGGACGCAGTGCGTGCCCAGCTGGACCCCTGGATGGTCACGGTTTCTTCCACGCAAGAGTTGCAGAAGGCGGATACCTCCCAGCCGCAGCTGCCGCCCCCGTTGGCGACCCCGTCTTTGTCTGCATCAACGATCCCCCCGACGACAGCATCAACACCCCCATCCACGTCATCCGTGGCCGCTCCTGCCTCACGACGCCCGGTCCCCCCGCCGCCGGTGCCTCAGCGTCTCGACCCTCAATCCTCCCCCGCTCGCGCGGCCCCAACACCGTCCTCCGCAGGTTCGGTGTCATCCGCACCAGCTCCGTCCAACAAGGCCAAGGACGAGGCCGAGCAGGCCAACGCCCAACCCTCCGCCAAAGCCAATGCCAATGCGGCCGCGAGTCCCCGCCCGGCACGTCCTGCACCGTCATCGGCACCAGCTCCAGCTCCAGCAGCTCCAGCTCCAGCAGCTCCAGCTCCAGCTGCAGCTCCAGCAGCGCCACCCCCAACCGCTCGTCGCCGACCACCGGAGCCACCGGTCGATCCAACCGCTCGTCGCCCACCACCGGAGCCACCGGTCGATCCAACCGCTCGTCGCCGACCACCGGAGCCACCGGTCGATCCAACCGCTCGTCGCCCACCACCGGAGCCACCGGTCGATCGTGCAGCGCAGCGGCCGACTGCAGGCAGTCCACCGCCCACCTCGGCCCTGCGAGGGCCCGCATCGCCCCTTCTCCCTGCCAAGCGGCCGACCGTTCCTCCACCGCCCGTCCCGGTGAAGCCCAGGGATGCTGCCGCCCCACCGGACCCCGCCAGCATTCCTACCGTCCCCACGCTCGCCGAACTGACGGACGCCGGCAACCCCGCCAAGCCGGTGATGTCCACCACAGAGAACGATGTGGCTTTCAACGCACTGGCCGACGCCATCCTGCGCGGCACTCCACTCGACATCGGACAGTTCGGCCGTTCGCTCACCAAGGCCCAGGAGGCGGAGCTTGTGGCCCTCGGCGAGCTGAGTGCACTCGCTGACGCCCTGGAGGAGGGCTCACCGGCGCCTCCCCTCCAGGGGCCGAGCCCATCGCTGAAAGCCTCACTCGCCAACAGCCCGGTCGACACCGACTCCCCTGCGGATCTCCCGCTGCCCACCGAGTTCCCGCCCCCTTACGTCGAAAAACCGCTGACGTTCGACCTCAACGTCAAGAGCGTACTGACCGACAGCGATAAGAGGACGGTCAAGGAGTTCGGCAAGGGGCTGGAGGTGGCCATGGCGAATCCTGAGGTGCTCCATCTAGCCATGGACGACCTGGTGGCTGCCTTCCAAAAGCCCAAGGAGTCCCTCATGAGCCGGTTCGCCCGCTGGATGAGGCCCGAGGCGGCCCGCGCTCAAGCGCTGCAGCTTCAGGGCATGGTCATTGGCCGCCTGACCGCCGGAGTGCTGCGGCTCGCCAATGAATTCATTCCCTCCGATCCAGCGATGGCGTCGCAGAAGTACCGGACCGAACGCGCCCACTTTATCGAGCAGGAACTGGTCAGAATGCTGAAGGAGCGCCTTGCCCGGCTGTCACCCGAAGATCGCACCCAGGTGCTGGGCCAACTGGACGATCCGCGCAGCGGCCCTCTGGCCGCTTGGTTGAACAAGGACCTGCCGGCCGACCGGAAGGAGCTGCAACAGCACCCTGCGGATATTCCAGCGAAACTCGCGGACCACTCCATCTCCAGCCTGATCATGACCCACCAAATTGTGCGGGACGCCCTGAAACGGGTGCGCGCCGAGTAATAGAGCAGGGCGCCGCGAGGCGCCTGATCAGCGCACCGGGAAACCTGCGGGTGGTTTGATCTCCTCCAGGCAGATCATGGAGCGCACATCCGCCACCCCGTCCAGCTGCATCAGCTTGTCCGTGAGGAAGGTGGAAAGGCCTTTCAGGTTGCTGGCTGCCACCTTCAGCAGGTAGTCGCAGTCCCCCGAGACGGTGTGGCACTCCAGGATTTCGGGGAAGTCGCGGATCAGGGATTCGATCTCCCGCACCCGGGCAAAGGCCTGCGCCGTGATGTTGAGGCTGACATAGGCCACCACCTCCAAGCCCAGGGACTGGGGCGCGACGTCCGCCCGATAGCCCCGCAGCACGCCGCGTTCCTCCAAGGCACGCACGCGGCGAAAGCACTGGGGCGCCGACAGATGCACCTGGCTGGCCAGGTCCACATTGGAAATGCGTCCGTCGCGCTGGAGGATGTCCAGGATCTTTCGGTCGATGGCATCCAGCCCGGTCTTCTCATTCATGAGGGGAGGGAGAGTTCACGTTTTTGAGCGATTTTAGTGAAGTTGACGCAGGAAAGTTTCGCTGACAAGGCACAGCGATCGCCGCCCGCGCAGCCTTCGGGGACAATCCGGGCATGGATCACAGTTTTCTCTCTGCTCTCATTCTTTTGCTGCTGGTGCTCGACCCCCTGGGCAGCTTGCCGATCTTCATCCCCATCATGCGGAACGTGCCCAAGGAACGCCGCATCAAGGTGGCCTTGCGCGAAGTCAGCATCGCCTTTGGGGTGCTGCTGGTGTTCATGTTTCTGGGCGACAGCTTCTTGCGGCTGATGCACCTGTCTGAACGTTCGCTGGAGGTGGCGGGCGGCGTCATCCTGATCATCATCGCCATCCGCATGATCTTCAGCCACGCGGGGGACAGCGCTTATGGCGCGGATACCGGCCGCGAGCCATTGATCTTCCCACTGGCGGTGCCGTTGCTGGCCGGCCCGTCGGCCATGGCCACCGTGCTGCTGCTGGCGTCGCGCCAGCCGGACCGCATTGCCGAGTGGATCGGCGCCTTGTTCACCGCCATGGTGCTGTCGTTCCTGGCGCTCATCCTGGCGGATCGGATCCGCAAGCTGCTGGGAGACTCGGTGGTGTCGGCGCTGGAAAAACTGATGGGGCTGGTGCTGACCGCCATCGCCGTGGAGATGATTCTGGCGGGCCTGAAGCGCTATTTCATCGGCGGGCTCTGACCCGATCCGGCGACTCAGAGAAAGCGCGGCTGCTCCCGGGCCGCCTGCGCGTCCCGAGCGGCCTGCGCCGCCCACTCGTCCTCCTCCGGCACCGCCTCGGCAAGGGCGCGCGCACAAGCCGGGGACTGGGTCCATTCCTGCGCGGTGATCCCATAGACGGTGGCATCGCTTCCATACCATTGTTCGGTGCCCCGGAGCCGCATCCCCAGCCGCTGCATCACTTGCGCGGAATTCAGGTTCTCCGGTACGCAGACCGCAGTGAGATCCGGCGCCGCCAAATAGTCAAACGCAAACCTCGCCATGCGACGGGCCGCTTCGGAGGCGAGCCCTTGCCCCCATCGGTCGCGCCGCAAGCGCCAGCCGATCTCCAGGGGCTGCGTCTGGTCCTTGCCCAGGTGCTGGATGCAGCCGGCGCCCACCAGTTCCCCGGTGCTCCGCTCGAAAAAACTCCACCAGGAATAGCCCCACTGCTTCCAGCGCTGCTTCACGCGGTCGATGCCGGCCTGCGTCTCCTCCAGCGACTCGGGGTGGCCACTCAGGTAACGCATGACCTCCGGATCGCTGTTGAGCGCGTGGAGGCCGGCCAAATGGCTGTCATCAAAGGGCTCCAGGCGTAGCCGAGGCGTGAGCAGTTGAGTCATGCGGTGACTCTACACCGGGCGGTCGGGAGGGGGGGCCGTGTACCGGCACCGTGCCCTGTAGAGCGGCGGCCGCGCCCGTGGCGGGAAGGCCACGCCCCTTCACCTTCGTCGGCATCGGGCCTATCCTCCCTCGGAAAGGGGGCGGCGCGCAGCTTGCTCCTGTGCTGCAATCATGACTCAAACGGCAAGGCGGGCAGCGGCATGGCTCAAGAGTTTGACAAAGGCCCCAAGGCTTGGTGGATCCGGCTGCGTCGTCGCTGGCAGGCAGGCGGGGGCGCCCTTCGGCAAGAAGCCCCGGTCAGCCTCCAGGCCGACGAGACGCAGTTGATGGACTCCCTCAAACGTGAGGCCGCCCGTGCCCAACGCCACGGCCACGACGGCGCCCTGGTGCTGCTGGAACTGGACCCGTGGGTGCGCCTGCAGCATCAATTCGGTGCTGATTGCACACATGCACTGGATGAACGCCTGGCCCAATTGGCCCAGCAGCAATTGCGCGGGGGCGACTGGTTGCTGCCATTGCCGCATGGGGTCTGGGCGGTTTATCTTCCCTGTACCGACCCGCTAGGCGCACTGGACGCGGCCGACCGTCTGCGCCATCGCATTTCCCTGCTGGATTACCGCTGGTCCGGCCAGCCGTTGCCGCTGAGCGCCAGCCTTGGCCTGGCCCATTGGCAGGACTGGAAACGGGAACCGCAGCAGGGGGCGGACCAACTGTTGCAGCAGGCCCGCCAGGCCCTGGCCATGGCACGAGGCGCGGGCTGCAACTGCGTGCGGGCCTATGCAGTCACGCCGTCCGGGCGTAACCGTTACAGCGGCACCCGACCGGCATAACCGGTCATCTCCAGATAGCCCCAGCCCTTGAGCGTGCCGGCGTCATCCAGCACGCGGACCACGCCTTCCCAATACAGAAATCCGGTGCTCCGGCGGGCATCGATTTCCTGGGCATCAAACATCGCTTCGATGCGCCACAGGCCTTGGGGGGTGCGGATGCGCCAGCGCACTGGGTAACGCGCCAGGCTGGTCGGGCTGGTCCAGAAGGCTTCGGCCTCAAAGCTCACCTGGCGCTCCAGGTCCTGCTGACGGCCGGCCGGGTGGCGCCAGGTGCCGCCGGTCCACAGGGTGCTGCCGTCATGTCGCCGCATCTGAAACAGCATCAGTGCCGAGCCGTCCAGCAGATTCAGGCCCAGCCAGTCCCAGCCCACCGACCGGTTCGGGTTCTCATCGCCGCCGCGGCCCAGATAGGCGTGGCTCCATTCGTGGTCCAGCCAGCATTGGGCCTGGACAGGCTGGGCGGGCTTGCCGTCCACCGCCAGTTCGCCTTGGCCGTGCAACTGCGGCTCGCTGACATACCGGCTGGCCTGTTGCGGCTGCGGACCTTTTTGCGACCAGCCCTGTCGGCCCTGCAGCAAGGGCGGGAGCGGCGCGGCCAGCGACAGCGACAGGGCCACGTTGGCCGGCTCGCTGCGGAACGCCAGTTGGTAGCGGCTCAACCCGTCGGCACCGGTGCTGCGGGCGAGCGACCAGTCCCCAAGGCGCAGGCGGGCGTCCGTCTCGTCGGTGAAGGCATTGGCAAAGCCCTGGCGCAGCAGCCGCTGGTCGTGGTGCAGGCGCTGACGGGCAAGATCGGTGACCGCCATGTGCCCCAGCATGATCTGTGACGGCGCAAAGCGGCTGTTCAGCGGGCGTTGCAACGGCCGTTGGATGCGGAAGAAGGTCAGCTGGAAACCGTAGGCGGGGGCCGGTGACAGCTGCTCTGGCTGCTCCGACTGCGCCGGCTGCTCAGGCCGAGGGCCTCCCTGCGGTGCCCCTTGCCCGCGGCTCGAACGCTCCCCTGCAGCGCCGCGCTTGGTCGGGTCCGATGCGTCGGATGGCCGAAGTACCCCCGTCACATACCACCACTCCACACGCGTCTCTGGATGCGATCCATGGTCGCGCGGAAACACTAGCGGTGCGTTCGATAGTGGGGGCGGGTCGGTGGCGTTCATGTCGGGAGCATCCGCCGCATTCGTGGCATTTGCGGCGTGCGCGGCATCGCTCCCTGCGGCGCCTGCGCCCACCAGGCCCAGCACTGAACCCCGGGCCAGAGAACCAACCGTGCCCACGCTTCCCACACGCCCCAGCGCCGCCAGGCCGGCCAGCGCGCGCCCACCCATCCCCAACAGCAGCGGTCGTCGTCCGATCATCACCAGTCCTCCCGCACCGCGCGCAGGGCCTCGCCCTGGCGCGAGCCCAGGGCCCGGGCGCCCGCCACTGCGGCGGTCATGCCGGTCGCCACCAGGCTGGCCAGCAGCAGTTCCGCCACCCGTGACCAAGGCACCTGCCAATCCATGCTCCAGTGGAAGCTCTGAGGATTGAGGCGGAACACCAGCACGGCGCTGATGGCCAAACCGACCAGCAAGCCCATCAACGCGCCGGCCAGGCCTTGGATCAAGGTCTCTCCCAGCACCAGCCGACGCAGCATGGCGCGTGTCAGCCCCAGATGCAGCAGCAACCCGAATTCACGCCGGCGGGCGAGCAACTGGGCCGACAGGCTGGCCGCTACGCCAAACAAGCCCAGCCCCAGCCCCACCGCCTGCAGCCAGTAGGTGATGGCGAAGCTGCGGTCGAACATCGCCAGCGAAAACCGCCGCAGTTCACCCGCGGAGGCCATCTCCACCGACTCCGGGGAGGGGGCCAACTGCCGCACGGCGGACTGCACCGCCTGCAGGTCAGCGTCGGGTGTCAGCCACAGGGCGAGTTCGGTCAAGGTGTCGTCGCCACTGGCCTGGGTCCAGTCGGCCCGTTCCAGCAGCACGGCGGAGGACTGGCGGCTGTAGTCGCGCCACACGCCTTGCACGGCGGCGGCCACATCCTTGCCGGCCACTCGCAGGGTCAGGGGGGCGCCCGGTTGAAGGTTCAAGGCATCGCGCATGGCCTCGTTGATGTAGACCCCCAGCACCCCTTTGGGTGCAGGGACCGTCGCGCCTTGCAGCGGCAGAGTGTGGTCCAGTGGACGAGCCAGCAGCGTGGCGCGGTCCTGCCTGCCATCGGCCAGGCGCAGGCCGATTTCCCGGGTGCGCTGAGCCTCCACGCGGGTCACCCCGGGCAAGGCCGCTGCCTTGACCAGCAGGGCCGGGGCCAGAGGCCTCGCCTGTTCGGCGGTGTCGCGGGCGGTCTGTCGCAGGTAAAGGTCGGCGGGCAGCATCTGCATCAGCCATTGGTCCAGGGACAGCCGGAAGCTGGCGATCATCACCAGCATGGCCACCGCCAGGGCCAAGGCCACAAGCACACCCGCAATCAGGCGGCCGGCTTCACCGGCCTGGTCCCGGGCCCGCTCCACGGCCAGCAAGGGCAGGGCTGAGCGGGCGGCACGACGGCGCATCAGCCCGGTGATCAGTTGCAGCAGCCAGGGCACGCTGCCCAAGGCGCCCAACAGCAGCGCCACCATCGCGCCGTAGGCACCGAGCGGCAGGCCGGCGATGGGGGGCAGAGCGGCCAGCGGCGCTGCAAGCAGCAGCAGGGCAGGGCCCAGCAACCACCAGCGCCGGTCCGGTGCGCCGCTGCCCAGGCCCTTGAGCACCTGCGCCGCAGGCAGGCGCCTGAGGCGGGCCAGCGGCAGGGCGGCCGCACCCAGGCTGACCACGGGGCCCAGCAACAGCAGCCCAAGGATCGAAGCGGTGGACGTTTGCAGCGCCGGGCGCGCGCCGGACAAGCCCATCATGCCGCTGCCCAGGTCGCCGCCCAACTGGCGCAGGCCGAGCTCGGCCAGGGCCAGCGCCAGCAGCAACCCCAATACGGCGCCGGCCAGGCCCAGCAACAGCGCTTCGGCCAGCAGCAGACCCAGCCGTTGGCGGCTGCTCATGCCCAGCACGCCCAGCAACGCCAGTTGCGGCAGGCGTTGGGCCACGGAGAGGCTGTGTACCGCAAACACCATGAAAGCACCCACAAACAACGCCATCAGCGACAGCACGCCCAGGTTCAACCGGTAGGCCTGGGTCAACCGGCGTGCATCGTCGGCCTGCTGGCGGGCCTGATCCTGCGGGGCGATGGCCCGCAGGCCGTCGGGCCACTGGGTGGGGGCGGCATGGCCCGTCGCCATGCGCAGCAGGATGGCGTCCAGCTCTCCGGGGCGCTGCAGCAGCGCCTGGGCCCAGGCGATGTCCATGATGATCAGCGCCTGGTTGCTGTCCGGTACGCTGGCGGCTACGGTCAGTCGGGTCTGGCCACCGGGCAGGTCGATGGAGAGGGTGCTTGGCAGCGGCGACGGCGAAGGAGCGCGGCCGCGTGATGAGTCTGTGGAGCGCGCGGAATCCGTGGAACTCGCAGATCCTGCTGATCCTGCTGATCCTGCTGATCCTGCTGATCCTGCTGATCCTGCTGATCCCGCTGCACCAGTTGAGTCCACTGGATCCGCTGACCTCGATGCATCCGCAGAGCTGGCAGAACCCCTCGCAGTCGTTGAAGGCGCCGGATTCGTCCCTGCCGCCGGTGCTCCCGCAACCAACTGCCGCAGAGCCGCATCACTGATCAACACCGCCGGCGCCGACAACGCATCCGCGATGCCGCCGCCGTCCGCTCGCGGCCACCACTGCGGATGGAAGCTGCCCATCTGCAGCAGATCCAGGCCCAGCAAACGCAGCCGCACCCAGCGCCCATCCGCTGCCTGCACCCGCACACTGCCTTCCAGCCTTGGCGCCAGCGCGGCAATGTCGGTTCGTGCGGCCAGCGTCGCATACACCTCGTCGGTCAGCGCGGCAGCACCGGGGCTGGCCTGCACTTCCAGATCCGCCTGAGCGCTGCTTTGCCGCGCCGCCGCCTCAAACTGGGCCAGCGCCGATCCATTGATCCAATGCACCGCGCCCGCCAGCGCCAGCCCCAGCGCAATCGTCAGCAACGCCGCCAGTTGGCGCCCCCATTGAAGCCGCAGCGCTGGCCAGGACAAGTGCCACCACCAACCCCACGCTTGGCGCAGCGCGCGCATCATCAAGCGTCCACCAGTTGGCCGCCGTCCAGGCGCAGCCGGCGGTCCGCCAGGGCGGCTGCATGGGCGGAATGGGTCACCAGCAAACAAGCCGCGCCCTGTTGCTGCAGTTGCTGGCGCAGCAGCTGCATGACCTGGTCGGCATGGCGAGGGTCCAGATTGCCAGTGGGTTCATCCGCCAGCACCAGCGCCGGCCGATGCACCAGCGCCCGCGCAATCGCCACCCGTTGCAACTGCCCGCCGGAGAGTTGTCGAGGCAGGTGCCGCGCACGGTCGGACAGGCCCACGGCTGCGAGCATCTCGTCCACACGCGTGGGGTCCGGCGCGCCCTGCAGCAGCAGGGGCAAGCCGATGTTGTCTCGCACCGTCAGGTGGGGCAGCACATGAAAGGCCTGGAACACGAACCCCAGCCGTTCCCGCCGCAGGGCGGCCTGGCCTGATTCGTCCAGCGTGAGGATGTCCTGGCCATCCAGCAACACCTGGCCGTCGTCCAGGGGCTCCAGGGCCGCCAGTCCATTGAGCAGGGTGGATTTGCCGCTGCCGGATTCACCCAGCAGCGCCAGCAGCTCGCCACGCCGCAGTTGCAGGTCCAAGCGCTCAAAGAGGGTTTGGCCGCCAAACCGTTTGGTCAGGCCGGTGGCTTGCAGCAGCGGTGGGGCAACGGACATCAGGGCTCATCCTCGCGCTAGGGCTCGGGCAGGTTCTCGATCAGGGCGATGACCTGGGCCTGCGCCTCCGGGTGTTCCGCCGCCACCACGCGGCGCGTCGGCATGCTGCGCAGCCAGGTGATCTGACGTTTGGCCAATTGCCGGGTGGCTGCCGTGCCGCGTTCCTGCAAGGCGGCCAGGTCCGGTTCGGAGCGGCCCAGGGCCGCGGCTTCGTCCAGCAGTTCCCAGGCCTGCCGGTAGCCGACGCAGCGCATCGATGGCAGGTCCAGGGTCAGATCACCCCGGGCCCGCAAGTGGCGCACTTCATCGACCAATCCCGCCTGCAGCATCTGGGCAAACCGCTCACCCAGCCGCTGATGCAGCCAGGCACGCGCAGCATCGCTAGGCTCCAGCGACACCAGCGGCCAGTCCACCCCTTCGCTGCGCTGGCGCTGGTAGAGCGCCGACATCGGCTCCCCGGCCAGCAGGCAGACCTCCAGCGCGCGCTGGATGCGTTGGCTGTCCATCGGGGCCAGGCGGGCTGCGGTCTCCGGGTCGAGTGTGGCGAGCCAGGCATGCAGTGCCGGCCAGCCTTCGCGGCTGGCGCGGGCATCCAGCTCCGAGCGCAGCGCCGGATCCGCCAGGGGCAGGGCCGACAGACCGTCGAACAAGGCCTTGAAATACAGCATGGTGCCGCCCACCAGCAGCGGGCGCGCGCCACGGGCCTGGATGTGCGGGACCAGCGCCATCGTGTCGCGCACGAACTGGGCGGCGGAATAGCTGTCGGTCGGCGGCAGGATGTTGATCAGGTGGTGCGGCACCTCCGCCAGTTCAGCGGCGCTGGGCTTGGCCGTGCCGATGTCCATGCCCTGGTACACCAGCGCGGAATCGACACTGATGATCTCCACCGGTTGCCGACGGGCCAGCGCCAGGGCGGCGGCCGTCTTGCCGCAGCCCGTGGGCCCGGCCAGACACAGGGGCCGCAGGCTCAAAAGCGCTCCCACGGTGCCAGGTAACGCCATTGGCCGGCCGGCAGTTGGCCCAGCGGAATGCGGCCGATGCGCACACGCTTGAGCGCCAGCACCTTCAGGCCCACCATCTCGCACATCCGGCGGATCTGGCGCTTGCGGCCCTCCCGCAGCACAAAGCGCAGCTGGTCCTCATTGGCCCAGCTCACCTTGGCGGGTTTCAGCTCCACGCCGTCCAGCTCCAGGCCGTGATTGAGCAGGGCCAGGCCGCGCGGGTCCAGCTGATGCTGGGCCGGTACGTCGCTCGGGCCCTGTTCCATCGCCACGCGCACCAGGTATTCCTTCTCGACGGTGGAGTCTTCACCGATCAAGTGGCGCGCAATGCGGCCGTCCTGGGTGAGCACCAGCAGGCCGGTGGAGTCGATGTCCAGGCGGCCGGCTGGGGCCAGATTGCGCCCGTGGCCCGGCGCCCAATGGATGCTGGCCGGATCGTCCGACCAATGGGTGTCCGCCTTCACCAGCACCGAGGCGGGTTCATAACCGTCCTCGGCCTGGCCGGAGACATAACCGATGGGCTTGTGCAGCAGGATGGTCACCCGTTGCGACTGCTGTTCACGTGCGGCCGGGTCGATCTCGATCTTCACGTCCGGGCCGACCCGCTGGCCGAGTTCGGCCATCTTGCCGTCCACCGTCACCCAGCCGGCATCGATCCATTCGTCCGCTTCGCGGCGGGAAGCCAGGCCCAGTTCGCTCATGCGCTTGGACAGGCGTTCGCCTTCGGACGGATCAGCCAGACGCTGGGGCGCGGGCTGGCGGGGGCGGGCCTCGTGATCGCCGTCGGCCTCCGCGCCATACCGGTGGCCAGCGGGACGGTCGGCGATGGCGCGCGGGCCATGGGGGCGGTCATCACGCGACGGTTCGCCATAACGGCCGCTGCCGGCTGGGGCCGGGCGTTCGTAGCGGCCATCACGGGCGGGGCCTTGGCCTTCCTGGCGGCTGTAGCGGTCATCGGGACGGCCCGGGCCGCCGTAGCTGGCACGTCCGTCGCCACGCGGGCCACCGCGATAGCCGGTGTCAGGGCCACGGTCCTGGCCTCGGCCCTGGTAGCCCTCCCGGTCGCCACCGGGGCCGCGCCCCTGGTAGCCGCCCTGGTAGCCACCCCCTTGGTAGCCACCCTGATGGCCACCGGAATAGCGGCCCTGATTTCCACTCGGGTTTCCGCCCTGATAGCGGCCTTCATTCCCGCCCTGGTAGCCGGCTTGATTCCCGCGTGGGTAGCCGCCTTGATGGCCACCCTGGTAGCCGCCCTGATCTCTTCCCTGGTCTCTGCCCTGATAGCGTCCCTGCGAACGGTCACCACCATATGGTGGCCGATCGCCACGCGGGCCCTGCCGATCCTGCGATCCGCCCGCAAAGCGGTCCTCGCGCCCATAGCGATCTTCGCGATGGGCACGGCTTTCCTGCGTGTAGCGGCTGCCGTGGTCGTCGCGCTGGTTGTGCAGGCCGCCGAAACCCGGACCCCGAGACGGTGCGCCCTGGCCGG
Source organism: Roseateles sp. SL47 (assembly GCF_026625885.1). NCBI lineage: Bacteria > Pseudomonadati > Pseudomonadota > Betaproteobacteria > Burkholderiales > Sphaerotilaceae > Roseateles > Roseateles sp. SL47. The sequence goes on from NZ_CP113068.1 coordinate 3,367,034, forward strand.
GACCGCGGGGGCCGCGGTCCTGCTCCGGACGCCCACCCCGCGGCCCAGCCTGGCGAGGGTCGCCGCGGCGATCCGCGCCGGGACGTCCGCCACGATCTCCACCCCGTCCGCCGCGGTCATCTCCACGCCCCGGGCCCCGCTGATCAAAGCGCTGGTCGGGTCGTCCGCCTGGCCGGCGCTCGTCCTGCGACTCCTCGGAGCGCCGCTGTTCATAAGCCGCCTGGCGTTCCGCCCGGTCGGCCTGGGCCTGGGCGAGGGTCGGGCGGGGCTTGCCCACACCGCCGCCGCCGCGCACGGGGGCACGGCGGGGGCCGGTGCCGGACGGCTTGTCGCTGGCCGGTTTGTTCTTGTTGAGTTTGATCGTGGCCATGTCGGTACTACGTCAGGAGAAAAGGGGAAAAGGTGTTGCCAGCCCAGGCGCCAAAGCGCACGGGTTCAGCGACCCCGCAAAAACAGTCCGTCCAGATCACGCACGGTGAGCTGGCGCCAGGTGGGGCGACCATGGTTGCACTGATCGGCGCGCTCCGTGCGCTCCATGTCGCGCAAGAGGGCATTCATTTCATCGAGATTGAGCTGGCGGTTCGCCCGCACCGCGCCGTGGCAGGCCATGGTCGCAAGGATCTCATGCTGAGCCCGTTCAATCGCATGGCTGGCATCGAACTGTGCCAACTCTGCCAGCACTCCGCGCGCCAGTTCCACCACATCACCGCCCGCCAGCAGGGCCGGGCGCTCCCGCACCGCCAGCACTTTGGCGGAGAGGGGAGCAATGTCCAGCCCGAGGCGCTGCAAGGTGTCGGCCTGCGCTTCCGCCGTGGCGATTTCCTGTGGGGTGGCGGAGAAGGTGACCGGTATCAGCAAGGGCTGGGCCTCGATGCGGGTCTCGCCAAGGGCCGCCTTGAGCCGTTCATAAACCACCCGCTCATGGGCGGCATGCATGTCCACGATCACCAGACCCTGGGCATTTTCGGCCAGGATGTAGATGCCCTGGATCTGCGCAATGGCCCGGCCAAGCGGCCATTCGCCGGCTTGGGTGGAGGGCAGCGGAGACGCGGGCACACCACTGGCGACGCCAGCGCCCAGGCCACCAGCGGGCGACACGGGCAGGCCGGGCCTGGACGTTGAATACAAGGCTTCGGCTTGTTCCAGTGCCAGTGCGGTCTGGGCGCGCGTGGGGATGGGGGCGCGCCAGGCGTTGCCGACGCCTGCCCCCCACGATTTGCCCGATCCGTGTGCTGCTGAATCCCCCAGGCCGCCCGAAGCCCCGACTGCCCCGGGGGCGGCACCGCTGCCGCCGTCGGCGAGATCATGGGTGCCGTCATGGGCCCCGCCCTCGGTCGCCGGCGCCATGGGCCGCTCCCAGGCGGCCGTACCGCTCCAGGTGGTGGGCACCGTCGGCCCACGAGCGGGGGCGTTGTCGCCCAGTGACGCGTCCGCTGCCGCATCGGTGGTCCGGCTCAGCGCCAGCGCGGCCACCACGGCGCGCCGCACCTGCTGGTGGATTTCCCGGCCATCCCGGAACCGGACTTCGATCTTGGTCGGGTGCACATTCACATCCACCAGCTCCGGGCTGATGTCGATGAACAGCACATAGCTGGGTTGACGCTGGCCATGCAGCACATCGTCAAAAGCGGAACGGATGGCGTGCGCAATCAGCTTGTCCCGCACATAGCGGCCGTTCACATACACATATTGCATGTCCGCCCGGCTGCGGGCGGCCTCGGGCAGGCCGACGCGGCCATGGATGCGCAGGGGCCCGACTTCCGCCCCCACATCGCGGCTCTGGCTGACGAAATCGTCATTGAGCACTTCCGAGACCCGCTGGGCCAGCGACGACGCGCGCCACTGGTCCACCAGCTTGCCCTCATGCCAGACGGTGAACCCCACGTCCGGCCGGGCCAGCGCATGGCGGCGCAGGGCTTCCAGGCAGTGGCCCAGCTCGGTGCCTTCGGATTTCAGGAACTTGCGTCGCGCCGGGGTGTTGAAAAACAGCTCCCGCACCTCGACGCTGGTCCCCCGCGCCCGAGCCGCCGGGCTGAGTTCGCCGCTGCGGGCATCCAGCCGCCAGGCATGCGGCGCGCCATCAAACCGGGACACCAGCGACAGCTCGGCCACCGACGACACGGCCGCCAGCGCCTCCCCACGGAAGCCCATGGTGGCGACCGACTCCAGCTCTTCCAGATTGCGGATCTTGCTGGTGGCATGACGCTTGATGGCCAGCGGCAGCTCCATGTCAGGGATGCCGCAGCCGTCGTCCTCCACCACCAGGCTGCGGATGCCGCCGGCCAGCAGCTTGAGCTGAATCTGGCTGGCACCCGCGTCCAGCGCGTTGTCCACCAGCTCGCGCACGACCGACGCCGGACGCTCCACCACCTCGCCAGCGGCAATCTGGCTGATGAGTTCATCCGGGAGTTCGCAAATCGAGCGTCGCGAGGGGGCAGCAGGTGCGCCGCCGGGCGGCACGGTCGCCGGTGGGGCGAGAGAGGCATCCATAGGGGGGGCATTGTAGAAGAGGGACCCGAACCCGGGGGCAGGCCCAACCGCCACATGGGGGAAGCCCGGCACCGCCATAATGCGCCGCCATGGATGTCCTGCATTTCCTCATCGATTTCGTCCTCCACGTGGACGCGCATCTGGCCGAATTTGTCACCCAGTACGGGGCATGGGTCTATGCGCTGTTGTTCCTGATCGTCTTTGTGGAGACCGGTGTGGTGGTGATGCCCTTTCTGCCGGGGGATTCACTGCTGTTTGTGGTGGGTGCCCTGTGCGGGGCGGGTGTGATGAACCTGCCGCTGGCCATGGGGGTGCTGCTGGTGGCCGCCATCCTGGGGGACCAGTGCAACTACACCATCGGGCGGACCCTGGGGCCCAAGGTCTTCCAGTGGGAGCAGTCCCGCTTCTTCAACAAGCGGGCCTTTGATGCGGCCCATGAGTTCTACGAACGCCATGGCGGCATCACCATCGTGCTGGCCCGCTTCATGCCGTTCATCCGCACCTTTGCCCCCTTTGTGGCCGGCGTGGCGGCCATGAGCCGGGCCCGGTTCACGGCCTACAACGTCGGCGGCGCCGTGCTGTGGGTGGTGGGGCTGACGCTGGCGGGATTTCTCTTCGGCAACATCCCGTTTGTGCAGACGCATCTGAGCAAGATCATCTGGGCCATGATCCTGGTGCCGGGTCTGATCGCGCTGTATGGGGGCTGGAAGGCCTCGCGCAAGCCGGCGCAGGCGTGATGGCGGCGGATCGGCCGGACCTGGCCTGACCGGGACTGACCGCCACTGCCTGCGGGACTACCGGACAGCCGGACAGCCGGACAGCCAGACTGCGGCCAACCGCGCCTGACCGCCCCTCCTTGCGAAGATCTGCACTGCAGCAGTCTTCGGGAAATCCCCAGGCCCAGGCGTGCGAGAACCCGGGGGGTGAGCTTCGGCACGGCCGGTCCGGCCCGCTATTCTGCGGCGCTGGTTTCAACCGTCCTTCACCTGGACCCGAGCCCCCATGCAACTGAGTTCCTTGAGCCAGGCGGTCGCCCTGGCGCTGAGCCTTGCCGCCGGCATCGCTGTCACGCCCACCCTGGCGCAGTCTGCGGTGTCGTCATCGGCCCGCGCATCCGCTTCCAACGCTGGTGCCGCCAGCCTGCTGCTGCGTCAGCCCGCCGTGTCGGCCCGGCAACTCGCGTTTGTCTACGGCGGCGCGCTGTGGGTGGCCAGCCGGGACGGCAGCCAGCCTCGCCAGTTGGCGGCCCGGGTGTCGTCGGAGTTCGCTCCGCATTTCTCGCCAGACGGGCAGTGGATCGCCTACTCCGCCACCTATGACGGCAACACCGATGTGTATGTGGTGGCTGCGGCTGGCGGCCAGCCGCGCCGCTTGACCTGGCATGGCAGCACCGACCAGGTGACCGGTTGGAGCGCGGACGGCAAGCGGGTGCTGTTTGCCTCACCCCGCCAGGTGCTCAACAACCGCAGCAACCAGTTGTATGAAGTCCCGCTGGAGGGCGGTTTCGAGCAGCAGGTGATGAAGGCCGTGGCGTATGAGGGCAGCTGGAGCCCGGATGGCCGGCTGCTCGCCTATCGCCCCTATCGCCAGGCCAACAACGGCACCAGCGGGTGGCGCCAAAGCCGCGGGGGCACCACGCCGCCGATCTGGATCCTCGACCCCAAGGGCAAGACCTGGGAAGAGATTCCCCACGTCAATGCCACCGATTCCAACCCGGTCTGGATGGGCGACGAGATCGTTTTTATCTCGGACCGCAATGACGGTGCGGCCAACCTCTTCGCGTATCACACCAAGACCAAGGCGCTGCGCCAGCTCACCCACGAAACCGTGTGGGATGTGAAAACGGCCGATGGCCGTGATGGGCGCATCGTCTATGAAGTGGGCGGTCGTCTCAAGGAGATCAGCCTTTCGGGCGGCGAACCGGTGACGCTCGACATCCGCCTGAGCGAACCCAGTGCCCAGGCGCGGGTGCAGTGGAAGGATGCGGCCCGCACCATCACCAGCGTGGCCCTGTCGGCCACCGGCAAGCGGGTGCTGGTGAGTGCGCGCGGCGAGGTCTTCACCGTGCCGGTGAAGGACGGGGTGGTGCGTAACCTCACCCAGACCTCGGGCGTGCGTGAGAAGGACGCTTTGTGGAGCCCGGACGGCCAGCAGGTGGCCTACATCTCGGACGAACCCGGTATGCGCCATCAGGTCGTGCTGCGAGATCAACTGGGGGACCAGGCCAACGGCAAGGCCCCGCGCAAGATCCTGCTGCCAGAGACCGGGTACTACCGCCTGCTGGATTGGTCGCCGGACGGGGCCCGTCTGGTGGTGCAGGACAACCACCTCAATCTCTATCAATTGCCGCTGTCCGGCGCGCAGTCCGGCCAGCTCCAGAAGATCGACACCAGCCTGCGTCGTCAGAGCTTCGATGTGGGCTTCTCACCGGATGGCCGCTGGCTGGCCTACACCGTGACCGGGCGCAATCATTTCAGCCAGATCCGCATCCACGACTTCCAGACCGGCCAGCAGCACACGCTGACCGATGGGTTGAGCCATGCGGAACTGCCGGTGTTCTCCAGCAAGGGCGATGTGCTGTATTTCGCCGCCTCGGTGAACTCGGGTCCGGCCCAGGTGGGCCTGGACATGTCCACGCAGGAACGTTCACTGCGCATGGGGCTGTTTGCGGCCGTGCTGCGCGCCGATGGCAAATCGCCGCTGCTGCCCAAGGCGGGGGATGAAGAGGCCAAGGGGCGCGTGGGGGAGGGCGACGACCAGGACAAGGACAAGTCCGTCGACCCCAAGGCCGACCCCAAGGCCGACGACAAGAAGGCTGCGGACAAGAAGGACGCTGACAAGAAGGACAGCAAGGCCAAGCCCGTCCGCATCGACTTTGCCGGCCTGCAGGACCGCATCATCGGCCTGCCGGTGGCGCAGGCCCGTTACGACCATCTGGGCGTTGCGGCGGATGGCGCGCTGTTCTTCATCGAGCGTGACCAGCCGGGCACCAGCATCGAGCCCCCCGGCGCCGAGGGCAAGGAGCGGGGCGAGCTGTTCCGGTTTGACTTCGAAGAAAAGAAGGTCAAGGCCGTCAAGCACGGGCTGCGGGACTACTCGCTGAGCGCCGATGGCAAGAAGATCCTGTTCGACCTGGGTGGGGGCCGCCTGGAGGTGGCGGACGCCCGCGACAAGATCGATGCCAAACCGGTGGACGTGTCCGGCCTGCGTGTGCGCATCGACCCGCGTGCGGAATGGCGCCAGATCTTCGACGAGACCTGGTGGATGGAGAAGGAATTCTTCTACGACCCGAAGCTGCATGGCCTGGACTGGAAGGGCGTTTATCAGCGTTATCTGCCGCTGCTGGCCCATGTGCAGCGCCGTGAAGACCTGAACGACCTGATGGTGGACATGATCGGTGAGCTGCAGGTGGCCCACAACCGGGTGGGCGGCGGTGATGTGCTGACCGAACCCAAGGTGGCCGTCGGCCTGCTGGGGGCGGACTTCAGCTTTGAAGGCGGCCACTACCGCATCAGCAGGATCTTCCAGGGCGACCGCTGGAATCCGTTCCTGAAGGCGCCGCTGGCGGCCCCGGGCCTGAATGTGAAGGAAGGCGACTACCTGCTGGCGGTGAATGGCCGCCCGGTGGATGGTGAGCACAACCTCTTCCAGCAACTCGAAAACACCGTGGGCAAGCCGGTGCAACTGACCATTGCCAGCGATGCCAAGGGCCAGGGCGCACGGCAGGTGCAGGTGGAGCCGATTGCCAGCGAAGTGGCCTTGCGCCAGTGGGCCTGGGTGGATCACAACCGCCGCGAGGTGGACCGTCTCAGCGGCGGCAAGCTGGCCTATGTGTACATGCCGGACACGGCGACCCAGGGCTTTCAGCACTTCAACCGCATGTTCTTCGCTCAGGTGGACAAGCAGGGGCTGGTGATGGATGACCGCCGCAACGGAGGCGGCCAGGCGGCCAACTACGTGACGGAAGTGCTGGGCCGTGCCTATCTGGGCAGCTGGAAGGACCGGGACGGCCTGGTCTATGACACCCCGGGGGGTGCCATTTACGGGCCCAAGGCCATGCTGATCGACCAGGACGCCGGCTCCGGTGGGGATTTCATGCCCTATGCCTTCCGCCGCACGGGGCTGGGTCCGCTGATTGGCAAGCGCACCTGGGGCGGTCTGATCGGCATTGCAGCCAATCCGCCGCTGATCGATGGCGGCAATCTGGTGGTGCCGTTCTTCCGCTTCTTCACGCCGGAAGGGGAGTGGCGCATCGAAAACGAAGGTGTTGCACCGGACATCGATGTGAACCTCGACCCGGTGGCGGTGAATGAGGGTCGCGATGTGCAGCTGGAAGCCGCCGTGGCCAATGTGATGGAGCGGCTCAAGAGCTGGAAGCCGATTCAGCGCACCGAGCCGCCCGCCATGCCGACGAAGCTGGGCGGCTGATTCGATGGATGCCGGGCCGCCGCCCCGTGGGGCGGCGCCTCTGGACGGGTCCTTCGGGGCCCGTCTGCGTTTCAGGCTCTTGGGGATGTCACCGGAATGCCTGGGGGTTCTTGTGAACTTTGCCGCGCCTGGGGACTGTCAAATTTCCCGACAACTGACGATGGAAGTTCGTGATCAACTTCACAAACGAGCGCAAGGGACTGTCGAAGCTTTTTACAGTGACACGGCATCCCTACGGTTAGGGATAAACAAATCAACAACTTAGTGCGGTGGCACACATTTCGCTACTTGGAAAGGGTTTTGATACCTTTGAAAAGACTCTCCCCATGCTGAATCGTTTGATTGCCCGCCTTGCGCTGGTCACCGCCGGGCTGATGGCTGCCGCACTGCCCGCTGCCGCTGCGACTGTGACGTTTGAGGATCTGGGCACCCGGGTTTCGTACGTGAACCCTGTTGCCGATCGCTATGCCAGCCAAGGTCTGGTGTTCAGCTCCAACACCACCTACTGGACCTACGACCACCTGGATACCGGGAGTGGCGCCGGCAACTATTCGCTGGGGTCCTACAACTGGGACAACATCACCGGCTACTTCACCACGGCGGTGAACAGCCTGTCCCTGTGGGTGGGCGACGAAGGCGGCGACATGGACTTCGCGACGCTGAATGTGTATGACAGCGCCAACCGTCTGTTGACGTCGGTGTCTGGCAGCGGCGCAAGCTGGTTCCAACTGAGCGTGAACACGTCTTCCAACATTGCCCGCTTTGAGATCGTGGAGCGCAACCGCGTCGCGATCGACAACCTGACTTTCTCCGCCAACAACGTGCCTGAACCGGGCACCCTGGCGCTGGCCGGCCTGGCCATGGTGGGCGTGGCGCTGGTGCGTCGCCGCCGCACGCAAGCTTGAGATCTGACCACCGACCCGGTGGTTGCAAAAAAGCCGGTGCATGCACCGGCTTTTTCATTTGCGGTCTATCGCGACAGATGCCTGTCTCGTGAGGAGCATGAGACCTGACGCTGAAAGGCGCCATGCTGCGCCCTCAGAGCGACCGATGCCTCGCCGCCAGCGGCGGATTCTTCGCAAAGTACCGGGCGATGCCGGTCGCCAGGGCCTTCACCAGATCGTCCTGATAGTCCGGATTCCGCAGCTTCGACTCTTCTTCCGGGTTGGAGATAAACGCCGTCTCCACCAGGATGGACGGCACATCCGGCGCCTTCAGCACCGCAAATCCGGCCTGTTCCACGCTGCCCTTGTGCAGCTTGCCCACTTTGCCAATCTGCCCCAGCACTTCGCCGCCAAGCTTCAGGCTGTCCTTGATCTGAGCCGTGGTGCTCATGTCCAGCATCGTTTGCAGCACCACCGCGTCTTTCACACCCTTGGTGTTGACGCCGCCCACGATGTCCGCCGCGTTTTCCTTGTTGGCCATCCAACGCGCCGCCGTGGAACTGGCCCCGCTGGTCGACAACGCAAATACCGACGCCCCGCGCGCCTGGGGCGTGATGAAGGCATCCGCATGGATGGACACAAACAAATCGGCCTGCACCCGCCGTGCCTTGCGCACCCGCTCACCGAGCGGCACAAAGAAGTCGGCGTCCCGCGTCATCATCACGCGGATCTTCGGATTGCTGTTGAGCCGGTCACGCAGTTTCAGGCCAATGGCCAGCACCACATCCTTTTCCTTCAAGCCGCTGGGTCCGATGGCGCCCGGGTCTTCCCCGCCGTGGCCCGGGTCGATCGCAATCACGATCAGCCGGTCCAGCTTGGCCTGACTCATCTCCGGCGCCACTTCCTTCAGCGGCGGGGCCGCAGGGGGCGCGGGCGTCGGCACGGTGCCGGCCGGTCGTGAGGCCGGCCGGGCGGGGGCAGGGGCCCTGGCGAACGCCCGTTCCGCTTCAGAGGCCGAGGGCTGCGGGCGGCCGATCTTGTCGATCAACTCCCCCAGCGCATCCTGCACCGACTGGGCCGCCGCCTGTTCCGCCGCTTCCTTCTCGCGGACCAGATCCAGCAGCGGGTCCCGCTCCTGCACCGGGTAGAGGTCCAGGACCAGACGGTTTTTGTAGGCGGCCACCGGCTCGATGGTGAAGACCTGCGGCGCAATCGGCTGCTTCAGGTCAAACACGATGCGCACCACGCGCGGCTGGTTCTGCCCCACTCGCACCGCAGCGATGAACGGATCATCCGGCCGCACCTTGCCCAGCAGCTCGCGCAGGTCCGGGCTCAGTTCCAGGCCGTCGATATCAATCACCAGCCGGTCCGGATGGGCGGCCAGAAAACTCTTGGCGGCCAGTGCCCGATCCGATTCCAGCGTCACCCGGGTGTAGTCATCCGCGGGCCAGACGCGCACCGCGAGGATGGACGCCGCACTGCCGCCACCCGAGCCTGCAGCCGCTCGGGCCGAGGGCAGCGCCGCCGGCCAGACCGGCACACTGAGCACAAGGGCACCCATCTGGCGAAGGGCGCGGCGACGCGGGGCTGAGGTCCGGAGGTCTCCAGTCATGCTTGATCGAGTTGTCGGGTCAGTTCGGCCAGCAGGTCCACGCCGCGGGGCGTGTGGGCGTGGGCGAGGACCTGGCGGCTGTCGTCATCCGCCACGTCCAGGGTGAGGTGAAGGTCGGGGGGCGGCAGCATGCCGGCCGCTTTCTGCGGCCATTCGCTGAGCTTCAGCCCCGGGGCTGCAAAGACGTCGCGGAACCCGGCGTCTTCCCATTCGCGCGGGTCATTGAACCGGTAGAAGTCGAAATGATGCGCGGGCAGACCCTGGAGGCCGGGCGGTCGATAGTCCTCCACCACCGCATAGCTGGGGCTCTTGATGCGGCCCTCCACCCCCAGCGCCCGCAGCAGATGCCGCACCAGGCTGGTCTTGCCGGCGCCCAGGCCGCCTTCGAGTTCGATGCTGACGTCCGTCAGTTGCGGACACCGGGCCAACGCCTGCGCAAATGCCTCGCAGGCGGCCTCATCAGGCCAACGGTATTGGCGGGTTTCTAAAATGCTCAAAACCTATGGAATCCTTGCTGAACGTTCCCGACCGAACGCCCCATCCGCTTGATGCGTTGACGGGTGACATCCGCGCCTGGGCGCTTGAGCTCGGATTCTCACAGATTGGTGTGGCTCACGTCGATCTCACCGACGCCGAGGCCGGACTGCAGGCATGGTTGGATGCCGGCTTCCATGGCGACATGCATTACATGGCCGCCCACGGCATGAAGCGGGCCCGGCCCGCCGAGCTGGTGCCTGGCACGCTGTGTGTGCTGACCGCCCGCATGGACTATCTGCCGGCCAGCCTGCAGCCCGACTGGCAGCAGCGTGAATACCACGCCCTGGCCGACCCCGCGCGGGCGCAGGTCTCGCTCTACGCCCGGGGCCGGGACTATCACAAGGTGCTGCGCCAGCGTCTGCAGCAACTTGCGGACCGCATCCAGGCCGCCGTGGGGCCGCTGGGCCACCGTGTCTTCACCGATTCGGCGCCGGTGCTGGAGGTGGAACTGGCCAGCCGATCCGGCATCGGCTGGCGCGGCAAACACACGCTGACCCTGCACCGGGACGTCGGCTCCATGTTTTTCCTGGGGGAGATCTACCTGGATCTGGCCCTGCCGCCCAGCGAGCCGGTCACGGCCCACTGTGGCCAGTGCCGGGCCTGCCTGGACGCATGCCCCACCGGCGCCATCGTCGCGCCCTACCGTCTGGATGCCCGGCGCTGCATCAGCTACCTGACCATCGAGCAGGACGGCCCCATTCCGGAAGCCTTGCGGCCCGCCATGGGCAACCGCATCTACGGCTGCGACGACTGCCAGCTGGCCTGTCCCTGGAACAAGTTTGCCCGGCGCCAGGCGCTGCCGGACTTCGACTGGCGCGAGCCCCTGGGCCATGCCACGCTCTTGCAGTTGTGGGCCTGGGACGAAGCCACCTTCCTCAAACGCACCGAGGGTTCCGCCATCCGCCGCATCGGCCATGCCCGCTGGCGCCGCAATCTGGCGGTGGCCATGGGCAATGCGCTGCGCCAACCGCTGGATGCCGCACTGCGTGCGTCGCTCCGGCAAGCCTTGTGCGAGGTACAACCGGCAGCTTCACCGTTGCTTGCGCAACACATTGAATGGGCGCTTGGTCAAGATTGCGACCATACGTAATTCCGCTAGCGTTTCATGGCAGCGGCACTCCTTAAGCTCCGGTATCGCATTTCTTCCCCCGACGAGGAGACCATGAACCGTCGCAAGTTGTTCCAACACGGGCTGCTCCTGGGCGGCCTGAGCCTGTGCAGTACGCTGGCCCTGGCCCAGACCTATCCCACCAAGCCGGTCAAGCTGGTGGTTCCGTTCGCCCCTGGTGGCACCACCGACATCATCGCCCGCGTGGTGGCGCAACACATCAATGGTCCGCTGGGGCAGACCATGATCGTGGAGAACAAGGCGGGTGGTGGCGGCATCATCGGTGCCAACGAAACCGCCAAGGCTGCGGCAGATGGTTATTCGCTGGGCGTGGCCACGGTGTCCACCACCGCCGCCAACCCGGCCATCAACCCGAAGGTGCCCTACAACCCGCTGGTGGACTTCACACCCGTCATCAACATTGCGGCCACGCCCAATGTGATCGCGGTGCATCCGTCCTTCCCGGCCAAGGACTACAAGGGCTTCCTGGCCGAGCTCAAGAAGAACCCCGGCAAGTACAGCTATTCCAGCTCCGGGACCGGCGGCATCGGCCATCTGCAGATGGAGCTCTACAAGAGCCTGGCCGGTGTGTTTGTGACCCACATCCCGTATCGCGGTGCCGGCCCGGCCTTGAACGACACGGTGGCCGGCCAGGTGCCGATGATCTTTGACAACCTGCCGTCGGCGCTGCCCTTCATCAAGGATGGCCGCCTGATCGCGATTGCCGTGGCCGCCCCGCAGCGCCTGGCGGTGCTGCCGAATGTGCCCACCTTCAAGGAAGTGGGGCTGGAGCCGGTGAACCGCATGGCGTTCTATGGAATCTATGGCCCGAAGAACCTGCCCAAGGAGGTGGTGGCCAAGATCAATGAGGCGGTCCGCAAGACGGTGGAGAACCCTGAAGTGAAGAAGCGGATCGAAGAGACCGGCTCCATCATCGCGGTCAACACCCCGGAGCAGTTCTCGGCGCAGATCAAGGCGGAATACGACGTCTACAAGAAGGTCGTGGAGACACAGAAGCTGAAGCTGGATTGATGACCCTGGCGCTTCGGAAATAAAAAGGGCGCCGCTCCCAGATGGGGCGGCGCCCTTTGACTTGATGCCGGCACGATTGCGGCCGGATTACGGCACGATTACGGCCCGATTGCGCGGGCCGACTGTGTCAGAGCCTGTGTCAGAGCCTGTGTCAGCGCCCTGATGAGTGCCGGTGAAGGGGCCTCAGAACGGACGGGCGGACAGGCCGCCGATCAGGTTGCCCAGCAGGCCGGAGGCCAAGCCACCGCCAATGCCTTGCTGGCCGCCTTGAGAGGCGCCGCCCAACAGTTGCTGAACAGCGCCGCCGGCCACTTGGCCGACTGCACCTTGGGCGAGGCCACCGATAAGAGCTGGAATCATGAAAGTTCTCCTGGAATGAAATGAATGCCGACAGGGGTGTCGCAGTTCCAGCCGGCATGTCGCCTGATTGCCCCCCCGGAGGCCAGCGGTGATCCGCTGGCGCGGCAGGACTGACCTGTGCTTCCCGAACGCAGGGCGCGCGAAACACTGCGCCGACAGGGAGCACAGGCCGGCTTGGCCGGAACTGCGGCATGCCGACACGGAAACTCCGCGACATGCATCCCCCTAGTGGCCCCTGGCATCGGTTCGGCCTGCCCACTTTTTTGCAGCGATGCCGAGATTCCCCCCCTCATCAAGGTCAGTGTCCTCGCGGGACGCTGGGGATGGCGCCAGATTTCAGATCATGAAACGAATCAGCCGGTATGTAAAAAGCCGCTGTGCTGCACCGCCGCAAAATTTCTCATCATGGAGAAGCGGCTTTCACGATACGGTTTTATAGATTTAAGTTATTGATTTTTAAGGGAATAATTTTGAGTCTTATATAAGACATATCACTCCACGAAGCTCCCGTCGCCGCCTAATCTTGAGTCCAGGCCATCCCCGATTTTTGCTTTTCTCAACTTGGACAGGAGCTTCCCATGACCACTCTGACCCGCGACCAGCAAATTGCCGCCCTCGAAAAAGACTGGGCCGAAAACGCCCGATGGAAGGGCATCCAGCGGGGTTACACCGCTGCGGACGTGGTGCGGCTGCGTGGCTCGCTGCCCATCGAACACACGCTGGCCAAGCGGGGCGCGGAGAAGCTGTGGGGGCTGGTGAATACCGAACCCTTCATCAATGCGCTGGGCGCGTTGACCGGCAACCAGGCCATGCAGCAGGTGAAGGCCGGCCTGAAGGCTATTTATCTGTCGGGCTGGCAGGTGGCGGGTGACGCCAACAGCAATGGCGAGATGTACCCCGACCAGTCGCTCTATTCGGTGGACTCGGTGCCCAAGGTGGTTCGCCGCATCAACAGCACCTTCAAGCGCGCGGATGAAATCCAGTGGAGCGAAGGCAAGAACGACGTCGACTTCTTTGCGCCCATCGTCGCGGATGCCGAAGCGGGCTTTGGTGGCGTGCTGAATGCCTTCGAGCTGATGAAGGCCATGATCGAAGCGGGTGCGGCCGGTGTTCACTTTGAAGACCAGCTGGCAGCGGCCAAGAAGTGCGGCCACATGGGCGGCAAGGTGCTGGTGCCCACCCGCGAAGCGGTGTCCAAGCTGGTGGCGGCCCGGCTGGCGGCGGACACCATGGGCGTGCCCACCGTGCTGCTGGCCCGCACCGATGCGGAAGCCGGTGACCTGGTCACCACCGATGTGGACGACAACGACAAGCCGTTCTGCACCGGCGAGCGCACGGTGGAAGGCTTCTTCCGCACCCGCAACGGCCTGGAGCAGGCCATCAGCCGCGGTCTGGCCTATGCCCCGTATGCCGACATGATCTGGTGCGAAACCGGCAAGCCGGACCTGGCCTTCGCCAAGGCCTTTGCCGAAGCCATCCATGCCAAGTTCCCCGGCAAGCTGCTGGCCTACAACTGCTCCCCCAGCTTCAACTGGAAGAAGAACCTGGACGACGCCACCATTGCCAAGTTCCAGCGCGAACTCGGCGCCATGGGCTACAAGTTCCAGTTCATCACGCTGGCCGGCTTCCACAGCCTGAACTATTCGATGTTCAACCTGGCTTATGGCTACGCTCGCAACAACATGAGCGCCTTCGTGGAACTGCAGGAAGCGGAATTCGCCGCCGCCGAGAAGGGCTTCACCGCCGTGAAGCACCAGCGTGAAGTGGGGACCGGATATTTCGATGCCGTCACCACCACCATCGAAGCACAGGCGTCCACCGCCGCGCTGAAGGGCTCCACCGAAGACGAACAGTTCTTCGACGCCAAGCACGGCTAAGGACGGCAGAGAGAGAACCCCAGACCACTCTGAGGCCTCGCGAGCGGGGCTCAGACGTCGCTGATGGGTGGGGAACGGGTTCTCAGGCACGCGTTTTGCCCCGGATGTGGGCTACCGGACAGAGCGCTGTCCGGCGGCGACGTTTATTCCGGAGTTTTGACGAATGACCGACGTTTCGCCCACGGCCCTGCGGGTGCTCGTCATTGATGACGACCCTGAAGGCGCCCGCACCCTCAGCGAGCTGTTCCGCTGTTATGGATGCGCCACGGCCGTGGCCTATAGCGGCCGGGTGGGGCTGCGGCTGGCGAAACTGTTCAAGCCGGAACTGGTGTTTGTCGACTTCGACATGCCGGACATGAATGGGCTGGAGGTGGTGTCCGAAGCGAAGGTGATTGATGCCGAAGCCGGGCGACGGGCCACCTATGTCTGCCTGACCGGCGGCGGGCCGGAGATCACGCAGGACAAGGCGGATGCCGCAGGGTTCAGCCGCCTGCTCTACAAACCGCTGCGGGTGACCGATCTGCTGGCGGTGCTGTTGACGGCGCGGCCTGGCAATTTCGCGGCCGGGACCGATGTGCCGGCCATTCGCCCGGCCCGCCATCCTTATCCGGACCGGACCCCGCGCCATTGATCACCCGTCGCCTCACATCGATGCCTCCAGCATGCGGCGGTAGTCACTGCTATTGGCCTCGCGTGGGTTGGTCTTGTGGCAGTGGTCGCGTTCGGCGCGCGCGATGAGGGCGTCGTACAAGTCCTTGCTCACGCCCATTTCAGACAGGGTGGTGGGCAGGCCCAGACGGGCCGTCAGCGCCTTGACGGCTGCGGCCAGTTCGTCGGCGGAGGTCCCTTCGGTCAGCCCCATCGCATGAGCCATGCGGGCGATCTTGTCGCCTTGGCGCATGCTGGTGTGCTCACTGTTGAAACGGATCACCGCCGGCAGGAACACCGCATTCAGCGTGCCGTGGTGCAGGGTGGGCATCAGGCCGCCCAGCGCATGGCTCAGGGAATGCACGCAGCCCAGGCCTTTCTGGAAGGCGAGGGCGCCCAGCGTGCTGGCGGCCATCAGGTCCAGGCGAGCCGCCATGTCGTCCCCATGACGGGTGGCCTGTTCCACCTGGCGCCACCCGCGGCGCAGACCTTCCAGTGCCATGCCGTCCGCCGCTGGATTGAAGGCCGCCGACATGAAGGTCTCCATGCAATGCGCCATCGCGTCCATGCCGGTGGCGGCGGTCAGCGCCGGGGGGAGCCGGCGGGTGAGCTCCGGGTCACAAATGGCGGACTTGGGCAACAGCTCCCAGTTGTGAAAGCCCAGCTTGCGACCGTCCTGCACGATGATGATGGCGCCACGCGCCACTTCCGAACCGGTGCCCGCCGTGGTGGGCATTGCAATCAGCGGTGCGGCCCGGTGGGTGATCTGGTCGGCACCACCTTCGATGGTGGCGTATCGGGTCAAGGGGCCTTCATGGGTGGCGGCAATGGCCACGCCCTTGGCCAGGTCGATGCTGGAGCCGCCGCCGACGGCAATCAGCCCGTCGCAGTGCTGTTCCCGGAAGAGGGCGGCCGCTTCCAGCACAGCGGCTTCGGTCGGATTGGGCGGTGTACGGTCAAACACAACGGGCGGGGCCAGCGACCAGTGCGCCAGCACCTGGTCCAGCACACCGGCCGCCCGAACGCCCGCATCGGTGACCACCAGCGGGCGCTGGAGGCCCACCCGCGCGCATTCGGACATCAGCAGGCGGCGGGCGCCAGCTTCCATGTGGATGTGAGTCAGGTATTGAATCAACGCCATCAGGGGTCTCCGGGGGCCAAGGGGGCACAGGCGCGCGTTGGGGGACAATGCGGCACCACTCGCTAGTCCCCTTCTCACTGCCAAAGCAGGCTTGCAGCGTAAGCCCTGGAGTTCCCGTTGAGTAGCACCTTGTTGACACCGCGCATGGCCGCGGTGCTGGAGCGCATCCACCGCGCCAACCGTCCGGCCTTCCACAGCCTCACGCCCAAGCAGGCCCGCATCGCTTACCTGATGGGGGCCGAGATCCTGGACCTTCCTCGGGCCAACCTGCCCCGTATCGAGAACCTGCGCATTCCCGGCCCGGCGGGCGTACTGTCGGCCCGGCTGTATGCCGCCACCGAGCGTGCCGCCGGCGAGCTGCCGGTGCTGCTGTACTTCCATGGGGGTGGTTTTGTGATCGGCAGCCTGGAAACCCACGACAGCCTGTGCCGCCAGCTGGCACTGCGCAGTGGTGCGGCGGTGCTGGCGCTGGACTATCGGCTGGCCCCGGAACATCCGTTCCCGGCAGCGGTGGATGACTGCTGGGCGGCGCTGCGCTGGCTGATGCAGGCGGCACCCTCGCTGGGCCTGGACCCCGCCCGCATCGCCGTGGGCGGTGACAGTGCCGGTGGCACGCTGGCGGCGGTGACGGCGCTGCATGCGCGCGACATCCAGGCCGAGCTGGGCCATGCGCTGGCCTTGCAACTGCTGATCACGCCGGGGGCCACCGCCCATGCGGACACGGATTCCCACCGCCGGTTCGCCCAGGGGCACCTGCTGGAGGCCGACACCATTGCCTGGTTCTTCAATCAATACCTGCCTGAATCTCGGCGGGACGACTGGCGCTTTGCGCCGCTGAATGCGGACGACCATGAAGGGGTGGCCCCAGCCTGTTTCATCCTGGCGGAAGCCGACCCGCTGATCGATGAAGGCGTGGCGTACGCCGATCTGTTGCGTGCCTGCGGCAACGAGGTGCAGCTGGAGCTGTATCGTGGCGTGACGCATGATTTCATCAAAATGGGCCGCAGCATTCCGGAAGCCGAGCAGGCCATGGATGCCTGCGCTCTGGCACTTCAACGCGCCTTCCACCTGGAAAAGGCTTCCACGACATGAACCACGCACCGTCCGTCCCTGCCGTGCCCACCCGCGGGCGCTTCCGTTTCATGGAGCGGCTGCGAGTGCGGTGGTCGGAAATCGACGCCCAGCAGATTGTTTTCAACGGGCACTACCTGACCTATTTCGACACGGCGGTGGGCGGCTACTGGCGGGCGCTGGCGCTGCCGTACGCGCAGACGATGCAGACCCTGGGGGGCGATTTGTTCGTGCGCAAGTCCACCGTGGAATATCTGCAGGCGGCGCATTACGACGAGCTGCTGGATGTGGGTGTGCGCACTGAGCGGGTGGGCACCACCTCACTGACGGTGGCCTGCGCAGTCTTCCGGGGTGACGAATGCCTGGTGCATGGCGAGCTGGTGTATGTATTTGCCGATGCCAGCAGCCGCGAGCCGCAAGCGGTGCCACCGCCGTTGCGGGACCTGCTGCTGAGCTTTGAACGCCATGAGCTGATGACCGTGGCCAAGGTGGGCCACTGGGCTGACCTGGGCGCGGATGCACATCGCATCCGTCAGGCGGTCTTTGTGGAAGAGCAGCGGATTCCGGCCGAGATGGAGTGGGATGCGGCGGATGAGGGCTGCACGCATGCGGTGGCCTACAACCGGCTGGGCCGGCCGCTGGCCACCGGGCGCCTGCTGGAGCATGTGCCGGGTGTGGCCAAGATCGGCCGCATGGCGGTGCTGTCGCCGATGCGCGGCAGCCGGGTGGGCCGTCAGGTGCTGGATGCGTTGATGCAGGCGGGCCGCGAGCGGGGCTACCGCGAAGTGTTGCTGCATGCGCAACTCAGCGCCGAAGGGTTCTATACCCGCGCCGGTTTTCAGCGCCGGGGGCCGGTCTTTGAGGAGGCGGGCATCCAGCACGTGGAGATGGTGCGGGCGCTGTAGGCGCCGCCGACCGCTTGGTCTCGCGAATCACCCAGCGCGATTGCCATCTTCGCGAGTGCGGTGGTCGGCTTCGAGTGCCCTGAAGCGCCCTGGGCTCACGCCTCGCTCCCGCTTGAAGGCGTTGCTGAACGCGGTGTCCGATGCATAACCGACCCGCTCGGCGATGGCCATCAGGCTGGCGTCACCGGTGCGCAGCGCGTCAGCGGCCAACGTCATGCGCCAGCGTGTCAGGTAGTCGAGCGGCGGTAGGCCCACCCGCTCGCGGAACCGTGTGCTGAAGGCCGTGCGCGACATGCCGATGGCCCGCGCGAGATCGTCCACCGTCCAGCGCCGTCCCACATCCCCGTGCATCATGGAGAGTGCCCGGCCTATGGAGGCATCTGCCATTGCCCCCAGCCACCCCGGTGGTTGATGCGCCGAGGCGAGATGCGCGCGCAGGATTTGCACCAGCACCAGGTTGGCCAGGCTGGCGGCGGCAACGTTGGCGCCAGGCGCCGAGGCAACTGTTTCCATTGCCACCAGAGGCAGCAGGGCCGCAAGCGGCGCGTTGAAGGCGCCGCCCGCAGGAATGTGTACCACTGGCGGCAGGAGCCGCAGCAGTGCCTGCGCACCAACATCATCATGGAAGGTGAATCGGCCTGCAGCGACAACGTTGAGTTCGCCAACGTCGCCATAACGCACGATGCCGTCTGTGCCCATGTGGCTTGAAAACACGGCCACGCCGTCCTCCGGCGCAAGGTCCGGATCGCTCGCCACGCAGTAGGGGCGCCCGTCCGTCAGCAGGTAGAAATCGCCCGCCGCCAGCCGGACGGGTGTGCCGCCCTCGACCCAGAGCCAACGAGAGCCCTGCAACACCCCCCCGAACTTCATATGCCGATAGGACGGGAACCGAAGCGCCCAGTGCCCCCGCCCCTCCATGCGAGCCGACAGCACGCTCTGGACCCGCAGAAGCGCCAGCACATCGGACAAGGGATCCATGTTTGAACGATTGATGATGAATTGCGTTGTTTTGATCATAGATCAAATGCGACTGGCGTTTCAGAATGCGATCCGCATGGCGTCTTCGCCATTTTTTAAAGAGCAACATGAACCCTCAGATGCGCTACTCCCAACTCGGTCGGACCGGGCTTTTTGTGTCGCGGTTCTGCCTCGGCGGAATGACTTTCGGAGGCGCCGATACGCCTGCGGGGGCGGCGATTGGACGCCTGTCACAGGAGGAGACCCAGACCATCGTCAGCCAGGCGCTGGATGCCGGCATCAACTTCATTGACACGGCCGACGTCTACGGTGGTGGCGGCTCCGAGACGGTGTTGGGCGAGGCATTGAAGCTGCGGCGAAACGAGGTGGTGCTCGCGACCAAGCTGCACGCACGTGTCGGCCCGGGGCCCAATGACGTCGGGCAATCGCGGCTGCACATCATGACGGCCCTGGAGCAGAGCTTGAGGCGCCTGCAGACCGATCGCATCGACCTCTACCAGATCCACGGCTTTGATCCGATCACGCCGATGGAGGAGGTGTTGCGTGCGCTTGATGACGCGGTGCGCAGCGGCAAGGTGCGCTACGTCGGTTGCTCCAATCTGGCGGCCTGGCAACTGATGAAGGCGATCGGTGTGGCCGAACGAGACCGCCTGACGCGGTTCGCCTCCCTCCAGGCGTATTACTCCTTGGCGGGGCGGGACATCGAACACGAACTGGTGCCCGCCGTCACCGACGCACAGGTCGGCCTGCTGTGCTGGAGCCCGCTGGCGGGCGGACTGCTGTCCGGCAAGTTCGATCGCCAGGGCAGCAGCGACACAACCGCGCGCCGCGCGTTGATCGCCTTTCCACCGGTGGACGAAACCCGGGTGTACGACATCATCGATGCGCTGAAGGTCGTGGCCCTTCGGCACAGCACCACGCCCGCACAGGTCGCGTTGGCTTGGCTGCTTGCGCGTCCGGCGGTGACCAGCGTCATCATCGGCATCAAGCGGCCCGAGCAGTTGGCGGACAACCTGGGTGCGTTAGATCTGGTGTTGGCGGAGGAGGACCACGCCCTGCTGGACGAGGTCAGCCGACCCACCGCCGCCTACCCGGGCTGGATCCAGACCTATAACGCCAGGAGCCGTTACCCGGCTGGACATCCATTCCAAGGGTCGAGTTGGAGCCTCGGCGAACGGCCGCTGTAGGCCTTGACGGGTGTCCTTGCGCTACCACGCAGCAATGAAGCTCAACGGGTGTCGAGCTTGCCACTCAGGCTGAGCGGCGACGTCAATTGCCCGGTGCGGCCGAGCCAGACCTGCGCGGGCCCCATGAGCCAGTCACGCGCTTGAGGTGCCTGCTTGAGCTGCCAGTCCAGAAAGGCCAGGCTGGTTTTCTGGGCGGCGATGAAGGCCAGCTGATCTTCCTGCAGCCGGTGCCAGTCCGGCTGGTCCGGTACCGGCTGCAACATCCGGCTGCCCGGGTTCATGCCGCCACCGGGGCCCCCGCCCATACCGCCACCCATGCCACCGCCTCGGCGACCACGACTGCCGCCATCTCCACCTCCGCCACCGCCCGCACCACTGCCGGCATCGCGGGAACCATCGGCATTCCTGCCGTTGCGGCCCTGGGCACCCGGGGCGGTGTCGTTGCCGGCCAAAGTGGCGTGCGTGATGCCCGGCAGCGACAACAGCCAGGCGTTGTCCTTTGGCATGGATTCAAAGGGCAGGGTGCGCCAGCGCGGCTGTTCCACCAGCCCGAGAACGTCGGTGTCCTGCGGGCCGGTGAGGCCCAGCACCGGCAACAGCACGGCGGCATATCGGTCCGCAGCGCGGGCATCCATCACCTGCGGGCTGATCACCACCACAGCCTTCAGTTGTACGCTGGAGGCTGTCCAGCGGGTGCCATCACCAAGCGATTCCCCCGCCAAGGCCATGGCCGCCTGTGCGCCCAGTTCATAACCCGCCACGGCGGTCCGCGTCCAGTCCAGGGCACTCCACGGGAGTTCACCGCTGCGGCCCCGGCGTTGCGCTTCCGCCAGCACCGCGTCCAGAGTGGCTAGGCGCTGGCGCAGTGGCGGCTGGGCATAGTGCTGCTGACCCAGACGTTTGAATTCCGCCGCCCGGGCGAGATCCGAAGCCCATGCCTGTGCATCCGTTTCCAGCGGCTGCAGCGACACGACGGCATAACCCGCCGAGGCCCAGGTCTGGCGCCACTTCCGCCCCGCGATGTCGGATTCGCCGAGACCCGGCAGGTAGACCACCACCGGCCGGGGCGTGCCAGATGCGGCGGCGGTGCCCAGGGTCAGGGTGACCCGGAACACATCATTCTTGAGCCGCCAGGACTGGGTGATCTCGCTCACGGGCTCGCTGCCCGGGCCATTAGCCGTGCCATTAAGCGATCCGCTTCCCGACCCGCCGACCGGTGAATAGCCCTGCGCCGCAAAGCTCTGCTGCTGCCGCTGCTCGTCCAATCGCGCCTTGGGGGGCCCTCCGCACCCAGCCAGCAGAACACAAGCCCCCACGATGGCGGCCATGGAGGTGGCCATGGAACGCGCCCTTTCCAGCGGCGAGGGCAACGACGGCAACGAGGGCAACGAGGGCAACGAGGGCAGTGATGTGACCAAGGGGAGCGGCATGACAAGCTGAGGCATAGGAAGCAAGGGAGCGCGCGGCACAGGCCGCGACGCTACCCAGTGTC
Source organism: Roseateles sp. SL47 (assembly GCF_026625885.1). Lineage (NCBI taxonomy): Bacteria > Pseudomonadati > Pseudomonadota > Betaproteobacteria > Burkholderiales > Sphaerotilaceae > Roseateles > Roseateles sp. SL47. The sequence continues at coordinate 3,388,784 of NZ_CP113068.1, forward strand.
TGTGAACCGGAGGTGTCTGCCTTGTCAATGCCCCGCTGCTGGCACGGGGTTGCCCGCCTCATGCTCCAGCGGCGCATTGAACCGCTGCAGCACATGACGGCTCATGCCCCGGGCCAGTTCTTCTTCCCCATAGAACACGGTGCCCAGCTGTTCCTTGCGCAACAGCGCCGATTCCTCTTCGCCATGGGTACGCAGTACGATTTCGATACCGGGATTGAGCTGCCTCGCAATGTTCGCCATCTGCCGTGCCTTCATCGAATCCGGCAGGGCCACCACCAGCATGGCGGCCTTGGCGATATGGGCCTGGATCAGCACCATCGGGTCGCTCGCATCCCCGCTCACCGCTGCGCGGCCCTGCCTGCGCAAGGCCTCCACGGTCTCCCGGTTCTGCTCGGCCACCACGATGGGGATGTGACGCTCATCCAGCGCCTGCGCAATGCGCCGGCCCACGCGGCCATACCCCACCAGCACCACCTGGCCTTCCAGGAACTCCCGCTCGGTGGACATTGGCAGTTCGGCATAGGGGTCGTCCCGCTGCTCCAGCTTGCGGGCAAAGGCCGAGCGGGCCAATACCCAGCGCTGCACCGGCCCGACCATGGCAAACATCAGCGGGTTCAGGGCGATGGAAATCATGGCGCCCGCCAGCACCAGGTTCATGCCTTCCTTGGGCAGCAGGCCCAGTTGCAGACCCAGGCCCGCCAGGATGAAGCTGAACTCTCCGATCTGCGCCAGGCTGGCCGACACCGTCATGGCGGTGTTGAGCGGATAGCGGAACACCAGCACCAGCGCCGTGGCGGCCAGCGCCTTGCCCACCATGATGACCGCGACGGTGGCCAGCACCTGCCAGGGTTGGTTCACCACCGTCATCGGGTCCACCAGCATGCCCACCGACACAAAGAACAGCACCGAGAACGAATCCCGCAGCGGCAACGATTCTTCGGCGGCCCGATGGCTGTACTCCGACTCCCGCATCACCATGCCGGCGAAGAAAGCGCCCAGCGCAAAGGACACGTGGAACAGTTCGGACGCCCCATAAGCGATGCCGATGGCCACGGCAATCACCATCAGCGTGAACAGCTCCCGCGAGCCGGTGCGCGCCACCTGCCACAGCATCCAGGGCAGCACCCGGCGGCCCACCACCAGCATCAGCACCACAAAGGCGGTGATGTAGGCCAGCGTCTCGGCCAGGGTCTGCCACAGGGGCGTCTGGCCGGCCGTCTCCGTGGCTACCGTGCCGCCGAGCATTGGCGCCAACGGCGGCAGCAGCACCAGGATCAGCACCGTGGCCAGGTCTTCCACCACCAGCCAGCCGATCGCAATGCGGCCGTTGACCGAATCCATGGCGCCTCGGGCTTCCAGCGCCTTGAGCAGCACCACCGTGCTGGCGCAGGAGAGCGCCAGGCCAAACACCAGAGCCCCGCCGAAGCTCCAGCCCCAGCTCATGGCCAGGCCCATGCCCAGCAGGGTCGCGACCGTCATCTGCACCACCGCGCCGGGCAGTGCAATGCGTTTGACGGCCATCAGGTCCTTGAGCGAGAAGTGCAGCCCGACGCCGAACATCAGCAGCATCACGCCGATTTCAGACAGCTGGGAGGCGATGCCGATGTCCGCCACATAGCCGGGCGTGGCCGGGCCGATGGCCACACCGGCCAGCAAATACCCCACCAGGGCCGGCAGGCGCAGACGTTCTGCAATGAAGCCGAGGATGAGCGCCAGGCCGAAGCCGGCTGCCAGGGTGCTGATCAGGGAGACGTTGTGTTCCATCAGGTGCCGCCCACCGGTCCGGCGAGGGCGGCAAAGACCTCGCGGTGGCGGGGCCCCTGGGCGAAGGGGCCCAGGGCGGCGGCAAGCTTGGCTTCCACGCCCACGGCATCCGCCAGCGGGGGCGCATAGATTTCCATCCAGGTCTGGAAGACCGGGTCATGGTCGCGGCGCTTCAGCAGCCGCACCGGCTGGCCGTCGCGAGCGGCCTCGAAGGCGGCCAGGGCGGCGGCTGCCTGGTCCAGATGAACGCGGTAATACACATACAGCTCGGGGCTCCGGGCGTCTTGCGCGCCGGGAGGGCCGTGGTAGGTGACCGCGCTCATTGAGGTTCTCCGACGATGTAGGGAAGGGGTTGATGCGTCAGCAGCGGACCTTCGGCGCTGCCCAGATGCAGGCTGCCGCTCTCCAGCGCGGCCAGCTTGACCTCGGCCAGCAGTACCTCCCGCCCGTCGGAGCGGCCGGTGGCCGCGACCAGCCCGGCAGGTTGCCCCGGATCTTCGCTATGAAAGATCTCCTGGGCGAGTTGCGGCTGTGCGCCTTCCGCCACCAGGAAGGGATGGGTGCGGCGCTTGATGGTGCCGCGGTACTGGCTGCGGGCCACCACTTCCTGGCCGGGATAGCAGCCCTTCTGGAAATTCACGCCCCCGATCAGCTCCAGATTCACCATCTGGGGCACGAACTGCTCCACCGTGGCGCCACGCACCCAGGCCAGACCGGCGCGCACATCCAGGCCGTGCCAGTCGGCCAGGTCCACCTCGGGCAGGGCGGGGGCGGGGGCGCTGGCCGGCTGCAGCAGCAGGAAGCGCGGGCCGATGCCATCATCCGGCAGCCGGGTGACCTGGGCATCGGTGCCGTCGGCCGTCGCCAAACGCCCGACCTGCCAGGTCTGGGCCGGCGCTGCAGCCCCCAGCCAGGTGGCAGCCACGTCGCCGGACAGCCCCCAGGCGGCCCAGTCGCCGCTGGCATCGGTCAGTTTGCATTTCGCACGCAAGACAAACATCGACAACCGTTTCAGCGTGGCCGGCAGCACGTCGGCGGGCAGGGCCATCAGCACGGTCTGGTCGTCCGGCTTGACCGCCAGCAGCGTGGCCAGCAATCGGCCCTTGGCGGAACAGTAACCCGCCAGGCGGGCCTGCTGAAGCGTCTGCAGGGCCAGGTCCTGGGTCAGCTGCGAGTGCAGGAACTTGGCCGCTTCTTCGCCCTGGGCGCGCATCACGCCGAAATCGGTCAGGCGGACGGCGCCCCTCACCGGGGGGGCGGACACGGGGGGGATGGGGTGCGAATTCTGGGTCATGGGACCCATTATCATCAGCCCCGCATTTCATAGAGGGTGTCCGGTCTTGGCGCGCGCAGGAAACAAGTCAAAACAACGGGGAGCACGGCCCGCCCGCAGCTCCGGCGGGCGGGGCCTGGGCGGCTGGCTGGCACGGCTGGTGCTAGCTGCACTGCTGCTGGTGGGCGGTGCTGCCGGGCTGGCCGTCTGGTGGCTGCAGCAGCCGCTGGCGCTGGCCAAACCCAGTGTGGAACTCTCCATCGAGCCGGGCACACCGCCCCTGCAGGTGGCCCAGGCCTGGGTGGGCGCGGGTGTGCAAAGTGATGCCCGACTGCTGTATGAATGGTTCCGCTGGTCCGGCCAGGCCCGCAAGATCCGGGCAGGCAGTTATGAGGTCCATGAGGGCATCACGCCCCGGGAACTGCTGGACAAGATGGTTCGCGGGGACCAGACGCTGGAGCAACTGCGCATCATCGAAGGCTGGAATCTGCGCCAGTTGCGGGCCGCCCTGGCCGCCGCGCCGGCCCTCAAGCAAACCACCGCCACCCTGAGCGAGACCGAGCTGATGGCCGCCATCGGCGCGCCGGGTGTGCGGGCTGAAGGGCGGTTCTTCCCGGACACCTATGCCTACAGCCGCGGCGTGAGCGACATCACCGTGCTCAAGCGTGCTTACGCGCTGATGAGCAAGCGGCTGGAATCCGCCTGGGCCGGCCGCAGTGACGGCCTGCCCTTGCGCAGCCCGGAAGAGGCCCTGGTGCTGGCCTCCATCGTGGAGAAAGAAACCGGTGCCGCCTCCGACCGCGGTCTGGTGGCGGCGGTGTTCATCAACCGGCTGAAGGTGGGCATGCCGCTGCAGACCGACCCGACCGTCATCTACGGGCTGGGGGAGGGCTTTGACGGCAACCTGCGCAAGATCCATCTGCAGACCGATTCCCCCTACAACAGCTACCTGCGCGGCGGCCTGCCGCCGACCCCGATCTCGATGCCGGGCCTGGCCTCGCTGCAGGCGGCGCTGCATCCAACGCCCTCCAAGGCGCTGTACTTCGTGGCGCGGGGCGACGGCACCAGCCAGTTCAGCGACGACCTCGCCGCGCATAATCGCGCGGTCAACAAATACCAGCGCGGCCACTGAGCCTCGCGTCATGGAACCAGAGCGGAAAACACAGCGGTGACCGGCAGATTCATCACCTTCGAAGGCATTGACGGGGCCGGCAAGTCCACCCACATCGAGCGGGTGGCCCAACACCTGCGTGCGCAGGGCGCCAGCCTGGTCCAGACGCGCGAGCCCGGGGGCACGGCGCTGGCCGAATCGCTGCGGGCGCTGTTCCTGCATCAGGACATGGACGGCCTGACCGAAGCGCTGCTGGTGTTTGCCGCGCGGCGGGACCACCTCCAGCGGGTCATCGCCCCGGCCCTGGCCCTCGGCCAGACGGTGCTGTGCGACCGTTTCACCGATGCCAGCTTCGCCTACCAGGGCGGTGGGCGCGGCATGGACTGGCAGGTGCTCAACACCCTGGCCGGCTGGGTGCAGCAGGGGCGCGAACCGGACCTGACCTTCTGGTTTGATGTGGACCCGGCCGTGGCCGCCGAACGGCGTGCCCAGGCCCGCGAGGCCGACCGGCTGGAGCAACTGGACCTGGACTTCTTCACCCGTGTGCGCGCTGCTTATGCCCGCCGCGCCAAGGAGGCGCCGGCCCGGTTTGTCCGGATCGATGCCAGCCTGAGCATTGAAGGCGTGGGCCGGCAGGTGCTGCTGGCGCTGGAAGATCGGGGATGGTGAGCCCTGTGAGCGAAGACACTGGTGACATCGCGGCCCTGGCCCGGGACGGGCAACTGCCGCTGCCCTGGCTGGCGGCACCTCTGCAACAGGCCCTGACCCAGGGCCGCAGCCATGCGCTGCTGCTGCAGGGGCCGGCGGGGGTGGGGCAATTCGACCTGGCCTTGCTGCTGGCCCAGGCCTGGCTGTGCGAGAGCCGCGCAGCGCCGGACCAGCCCGGTTGCGGCCGATGCGCCAGTTGCCATCTGCTGCGGTCCCGCTCGCACCCGGACTTCCAGGTGCTGTTGCCCGAGGCGCTGCGCGAACCGCTGGGCTTTGGCGCCCAGGATGCCGAAGGCAGTGACACCAAGGCCAGCAAGACCAAACCCAGCCGGGAAATCAAGATCGAGGCGGTGCGCCAGGTGCTGTCTTTTTCCCAGGTCAGCGCGGCGCGGGGCAAGGCCAAGGTGGTGGTGGTGTATCCGGCCGAGGCTCTGAACACGGTGGCCGCCAATGCGCTGCTCAAGACGCTGGAAGAGCCACAAGGCCTGCTGCGTTTTGTGCTGGCCAGTGCCGCACCGCAGCAATTGCTCCCCACCATCCGCAGCCGATGCCAGCCCTTGCAGATGGCGCTGCCGGCGCGGGACGCTGCCGTCACCTGGCTGACTGGCCAGGGCGTGGCCTCGCCCGAGGTGCTGCTGGACGCCACCGGTGGCCGGCCACAGGAGGCATTGCTCTGGAGCGAAGAAGGGATTGCCGCCAAGACCTGGCTGGAACTGCCCCGGCGGATTGCCAAGGGCGAAGCCCAGGCGCTGACCGATTGGCCGGTGCCCCGTGCGATTGCGGCCATGCAGCGCCTGGTCCACGACCTGATGCGGATAGCCCACGGTGCCCCGCCCAGCTTCTTCCCGCGGGACGCGTTGCCCAAGTTGCCGGCGGTCCGTACGGCGCTGGACCACTGGGCCCGCACCCTCCAGCAAGCGGCCCGCCATGCCGAACATCCGCTCAACGCCGGGCTCCTGATGGAATCCCTGGTGGCCCAGGGGCAGCAGGCCATGCGGCCGGCGCGCTGAAGGGGCGCGGCAGCTGCGCCTGCGGGGGCGCATCTGTGACCCTTTGTGGCCGTTGTTGCCTTCTGATGCCAATTGCTTGGCGCGCCGCGCAAGCTTCGGGTGGGGAGAAGCCCCGCAGAGCGCTGGACACCGCTAGACTCCCGCCATGAGCGAACTCACCCTCAAGCCCATGAGCGCAGCCACGCCTTCCCCCACGGCTGCCGGTGCCTCCGGCGCCCCCGCTGCCGCCCCGCGGCCCAGCGTGATTCAGCTTGTGTTCAAGGAAAAGGGTGCCCTGTATGCCGCCTACATCCCGATTTTCTCGGAAGGGGGCGTGTTTGTGCCCACCACCCGGGACTACAAGCTGGGCGACGACATCTATCTGCTGATGAGCCTGCCGGAAGATCCGCAGCGTTATCCGGTGGCCGGCAAGGTGGCCTGGATCACCCCCGCCAATGCGCCGGGCGGCCGGACGCAGGGGGTGGGTGTGCGTTTTCCCGGGGATGAAAAAACCCGGGTGATTCGGCTGAAAATCGAGGAAGTGCTGGGGACGGCCATTTCTTCGGCCAAACCGACACAAACCATCTGAGCCTACTCTTGCGGACCACCAGCCGCTGCCCATGAACCGTTGAATCTGCAAGGTTCGACGCCATGGGGCACCGCCTGGACCCCGACCTGCGCGCGGCCCGACCGCGCGCCTTGTTTTCAGCAATGTTCATCGATTCCCACTGCCACCTGAATTTCCCCGAACTCAAGGCCCAGTTGCCGCAGCTGCTGCAGGCCATGGCCCAGGCGCGGGTGGTTCAGGCGGTGTGCATCAGTACCACCATGGACGAATTTGCCGAGGTGAAGGCCCTGGCGGACGCCCATGACGAACTGTTTGCCACCGTCGGTGTGCATCCAGACACCGAAGACATGCGGGAGCCCACCCTGGAGCAACTGGTGGCGGAGGCGGCCCATCCCAAGGTGGTGGCCATCGGTGAGACGGGCTTGGACTATTACCGCCTGAATGGCCGCAGCGTGGAAGACATGCAATGGCAGCGCGAGCGCTTCCGCACCCACATCCGCGCCGCCCGGCAGACGGGCAAGCCGCTGGTCATTCACACCCGCGCCAGCGCGGAAGACACCCTTCGGCTGATGCGGGAGGAGGGCGCCAGCCAGCCTGGTGGGGTGCTGCACTGCTTCACCGAGTCCATGGAAGTGGCCCGGGCCGCCCTGGACCTGGATTTCCACATTTCCTTCTCCGGCATCGTGACCTTCAAGAATGCCGCCGATCTGCGCGACGTGGCCCGCATGGTGCCGCTGGACCGCATGCTGATCGAGACGGACAGCCCCTACCTGGCGCCCGTGCCCTACCGGGGCAAGACCAACCAGCCGGCCTATGTGCCGCATGTGGCGGCGCTGATTGCCGAGCTGCGCGGGCTCTCGGTGGAGGAGCTGGCTGGCCACTGCACCACCAACACCCGGCGCCTGTTCCGGATGCCCCAGGCTGCGTGATTTACAGTCGGTCCCGAATCGGACAACGGACTGTGAAGGGGCAGATATGGCGGCGAAGGTACAAACCCGGAGGGTGCTGGCCACCCTGACAGCCCTGGCGAGTCTGACGGCGCTGGGCAGCACGGTTGCCGTGGCGCAGACCGGCGGCGCACGGGCACCCGCTGGCAGCCCGTCGTCGCCGTCAGCCCCGTCATCAACCTCGCCATCACCCGATAAGCCCGCAGCCTCCCCGCTGCATGAAGCCGCACGTTTTGACCATGCCGGCGCGGTGATGAAGCTGTTGCTGGCCGGCGCCGACCCCAACGCACGGGATGCGCAGCGCAACACGCCCCTGCATGTGGCCATTCGCGAGGAGTCGGAGAACGCCTTCAACGGGCTGCTGAAGTCACCCGCCACCGATGTGAACGCCATCAATCAGGCCGGTGAAACCCCGCTGATGCTGGCGGCCATCAAGGGCCGGCTGCCCTGGGTGAAGACCCTGGTGGAGCGCGGCGCCCATGTGAACGAGGCCGGCTGGTCACCGCTGCACTATGCGGCCTCCGGCCCCAATGAGGCGGTGGTCCGCTGGCTGCTGGAGCAGGGCGCGGCGCTGAATGCCCGCTCACCCAACGGCACCACACCGCTGATGATGGCCGCTGGTTATGGAGGCCTGAGCAGCGTGGAAGTGCTGCTGGCCGCCAATGCCGATGTGCGTTTGAAGAACGATGTCGGCCTGACGGCGGCGGATTTTGCGCGTCGTGCGGGGCAGGATGATCTGGCGAAGAAGCTCGACGAGAGGATCGCCAAGGGCGTGCGCGCGGCGGGGCACCCGGTCGAGCCCTCCCAATCCAAGTAAAGACCGTGATCTTTGTCGCGAGTGCTGTCCCGCAAGGCACTGCCAAAAATGCAAGTGATGGATGTCGTGCCAGCGCAAGCCGCGAAACATAGCGATGCCCGTCGCCATCGCGAGGGTTCGCAACGCAGCATGGGCGCGAAAGACGCGGTTTCATTGCAGGAGCTTGTGGGACAGCACACTAGGAGTTTGTCTGACAGCGGTTATGGTGCGGGGCCGACTATGTCGGAACGAGCCGGGCTCCTACAGTTCACCTCACGCTGAACTGTTTCCACGGAGCCGCACCATGCACACCGCCTTCCAGGATTTCGCCGCCAACCCCTTTGCCATGTTGCTCGATCCGGAGCGCGTGGCTCAGCAGGTGGCCCGTTCCGAACGTTTGCAGCGCCTGCGCAGCCAGGTGTACCGTCCGCTGGACAAGCCGCTGATTGCCCACCGGGGCGGGGCCGACGTGGCCAGTTTCGACGAAGACATCGACGGCGCCGAATTGAGCGATGCCGACCTGCTGCCGCTGGACGGAGCGGACACGGACGAAGGTCTGGCGGCCTGAGCGGCCGCTCGGGTCGTGTGGAGGCTGGCTGCCGCTCGCGTGTGCTGTCGGCCATGAAGGGCGCCGAGGAGGGGCTTGATGCGTTCTGGCTGCGTTCGCTTGTGCTGTCGGCGCTGTCGGTTTTGTCTGACCTCCGCTTCCGATCGCCGACTACACCGGACGCCCGGCACCACGAATAGCATGGAATCAACGATCCCCTTCATGCCAACGCATTGAATCGATTTGGGAGAACTTCATGCCAGCCTCGAACTTCCCCGCAGTGTTCCTGGCCGTGCTGCTGCCGACCGGCGTGGCGGGCGCCGAATCGGCATCGCCCCAGGCGCTGTCCTCTTCGTTGCTGGATGACCGCGTGGAATTGACCGGCCACAGCCTGGCCGACCGGGTGCAGGGCCTGTCGGTTCGACGGGTGAGCGTCACCCAAAGTGCTGCCGAACCGCTGGCCACGGCGCGCTGGTCCAGCGCCACCGGCAGCTGGTATGGGCGTGCTGAGACCGCCCGACAGACGATGGTGTGGGGCCAGCCGTTTGCCAGCAATGGTCTTCGGGTCGGGCTGGGTGTGGAGCAGCGTGGGCCAGCCATTGGCGGTGGCCTGTATCAAAACCCTTATCGCGGCCGGCGCGCTGGCGCCGCTGGCGACTCCGGTGTGCTGCTGGGTGTGGCCATGCCCATGACGGCACGGTCACATGTGTTTGTTCAAACGCCGCTGGTGGAAGGCGAGCCTGCTGCCTATGAGGACCTCAGCCTCAACGGGCGGGAGTCTCAGGGCCGACAAGTGCGGGTGGGCCTGGTGTTCAGCAGCCGCAAGGCGTATGCCGACCTGCGCAAAGGGCTTCGCATGGAGCTGAGCGGGCAGTCGTCCCTGGCGGTCAGGCCGCGCGGCGGCGGCAAGGTGGCGCTGACCTTTCAAAAGATCTTTTGAAACGGCCGTGCGGAAGACAACAAAAAACCGGGCCGGTGCCCGGTTTTTTTGGGTCTGCAACTGAAGCTCGGACAGTCGAAGGATCGACTGCAGCTCGGCTGCAGCTCAACTGGCGCTCGACTGCAGCTCAACTGCAGCTCAACTTCGCCAGATTGGTCCCAGCACCCGCCACCGAGGGCAGCTTTGCCTTCACGCAGCTCGGCGCATCGGGTGTGTAGCTGTAGGGGAGAGTCACCGGGAAAGTGGCCGTGGTGGTCCAGGTGGTGGCATTCACCCAGGGGCTGCTGCTTCCATCCGTCCAGCTGATGCCGTAGGTGCTGAAATCCGCCGGCTGGGTGATGTTGTTGTTGCGCAGTTCCCAGTAGCCGACGGCGGAGCTGTCCCGCGACGTGACCGGGTTCTTGGCATTCTCGAAGTAGTTGGATTCGATCAGCGAATAGCCACCCATACGGACGTTGATGCCGGACGCCGTGATCCCGCTGTAGAGGTTGTTGTAGAGATGGGTGTAGCCACCCCGTTGCAGCGGTAGGCGTGAGCCGACATTGGCGTAGTAGTTGTGATGGAAGGTGACATAGCGGTCACCCAGATCGGTATCACTGCTGCCCATCAGCCCGACCTTGTGATGGTCATGCAGATAGTTGTAGCTGTAGGTGATGTGATGGGCGCCCGCCTTGTTGTCCACCAGGCCGTCGAACTCCAGATCCCCAGCGCCCGAGCACTCCACCAGCGAGCTGAACAGCGTGTTGTGGTCCACCCAGATGTAGCCCGGGTATTTGCCGCTCTGGCCTTCGATGCCGATGGCGTCGATCGACCCTGGCAGCAGGCCGATGGTCATGTTGCGGATGATGATGTTGGTCGACGCGGCCTTGATGGCCAGCCCGAAATTCGCTGCCGAGCCGTTGGCACCCTGGAGGGTGATGTCGCTCTTGTTCTTGATCTCGACGATGTCCCCGGCGGCCTTCTTCCACTGCGTGCAGGGATCGGGGATGGTTGAGAAATCAAAGCTGCCGGTGTAGGTGATGACCAGGCCGCCACTGCCACTGTAGGCATCGATGGCGGCCTGGATTTGCGCGGCGGTACTGGCAGACACCGCCGTTGTGGAGCCGCCGCCGGTCACGGTGCCGGCGAAGCCACCGCTGGTGGTGTCGGTGGTGGTGGGTGTGGAGGGCGCAGGAGCCGGGGAGGCTGCGGGGGTGGGGGCCGGCGAAGGAGCCGGGGTCGGGGACGGTGTAGGGGCCGGCGTCGCGGCAGGTGAGGGTGCCGGTGACGGGGAAGGCGACGGTGTGGTGGTGGTGGTGGTGGTGCCTGAACTGTCTGAGGCCGCCGGTGCGGGGGTGGGGGCGCTCACCGGGGTGCTGGTGCCGGTGCCTGTTGTGCTGACGTCGGTGCTGCTGCTACCACCGCCACCGCAGCCGACGGTGAGCATGGAGGCTGCCAGCGCGGCAGCAAAGTAGCGGAGCTGAGCCAGTTCCACTGGGCCGAGTTCTGAACGTTTCATGGGTATCCGTGTTCGCGTCAAAGCGCAGCCGTCGCCCGCTTGATGGCGGATTCAACGGCTGCTTCCATGCCTTTGCAGACACGTCACAGACCTCACGTGCATGCCGATGCCAAGGCGCCCTCGTCTCTTGGGTGGATCGCCGTTGTGTGGGTGTAGGTACGGTGTCCACGCTCTGTCGTGGCCGATGCATTCACCGGCCGGCGCATGCTAGGAGATGTTCGCTTTACGTAGCCGTAACGTGCGGTAAAGAGTGTGAGGGCTGATGTGAGAACGGGATGTGCCCCCGCTTTTTAGGCCGAGCGAGCGATCGGGCCCAAGAAAAAAGCGCTCCGAGGAGCGCTTGTCATGCAGATGGCTGCACCGGGGGACCGGGACTGTTGTTCGGGTTGTTGTCCGGCCCGCCGGCTCTGCCTGCAGGCGTCCGCTGAAGCTTCAGCATTCGCCCCCCACGGGGGTGTTCACAACGGGGTGAATCAACGCTGGTTGTAGCGAGCCTTGGCGGAGTTCACGCAGACGTCCTTCGCATCACCCGCCAGGGGGCTGCACTTTTCGGAAGCCAGCTTGTAGTCCGCCTTGACACGCGCCTCTTCGGCATCGTCCACGGCCTCGGCGACCTTCTTGTTCATCTTGGTGTCCGCCTTGGCCTTTTCATAGGTGGTCTTGGCTTCACGGTTGCAGACGTCCTTGGCATCGCCGGAACGGTCATCGCATCGTTCCTTGGCCACTTCGTAGCGGGCTTCGTAACGCGCGTCCATCAGCTTGGCTTCATCTTTGCCGTTGCCGGAGTAGTTGTATTCCAGCTGGGCGAGCGCTACCTTCTCGCGGCCCTTGGCTTCTTCGACACAGATGTCCTTGGCATTGCCGGACATCCTGTCGCAGGCTTCCTTGTCTGCCTTGTAGGTCATCTTGATGTCGTCTTTGGCGCCATCGTAGACCGACTTGGAGAAATTGGCGGCCTGGGCCATGCCACAGCACAGGGCGGCGGCGGCAAACAGGGCAGTGAAGGTGGGCTTGTTCATGGTGGTCCTATCCGTGTTGTTGTGAAGCTTTTTGCCGTCGAGTCGGCACCACTGCGTGAGGCCGTGCTCGAAGGTGCAAGGTCATTTGCGCAGCAGACTCATCACGAAGGTCGCGACGGCCATGATCACGAAGACAAAGAAAAGGATCTTCGCAATGCTGGCCGCACCGGCGGCGATACCGCCAAAACCGAACAGTGCAGCAATCAGGGCAATGACGAAGAAGACGACGGCGTAGTGCAGCATCTGGGTTCTCCTGGTGCGGCTCCGTGCCGCAATGGAATTGACTGTAGTGACCCGCCGGTTCGACCCGCGCAGGCCCGGGCCGCGATGTGGCGTAGGAGAGCCAACGCGGGCTTGTAGGAGCAGACCTACCGCCCCGCGCCCTCCGGCGATCCAGCACCTGCACAGACGAAAAAAAGCGCCTTGCGGCGCTTTTGGGGGAGCAGGGAAGGACTCAGGCCCTCGGGCCGGCCTTAGTCTTCATGGCCATGACCATGCTGCACGCCTGCGGCCTCGGCGTCCACCGGCGCTGCCGCATCCTTGCCGTCGAAGAAGAACGGCTTGCGTGCTTTCTGGCGCGGCCAGACTTCATTCATGGTCGGGATGTCGTACAGACGGCCACCCAGCATCACCTTGCTGATGCGGTCGCTCTGACGGATGTCCTTGAGGATGTCGCCCTCCAGCACCACCAGGTCGGCCAGCTTGCCGGCCTCCAGGGAGCCGATGTCCTTCTCCAGGCCGAGGTAGCGGGCCGGATTGAGCGTGGCGCTGCGCAGCGCCTCCAGCGGCGACATGCCACCCAGGCCCAGCATCCACAGTTCCCAGTGAGCGCCCAGCCCTTCACGCTGACCGTGGGCACCAATGTTCACCGGCACGCCGGCGCGTTGCAGTTCGGTCGCGGTCTTGGCCACCTGGATGACGTTGAAGTCTTCCTCCGGCGCGGTTTCGCGACGGACGCTGCGCGGCTCCAGCACGCTCTTGGGCACGAACTTGCTCAGGATGGGATGGCGCCAGACATCGGTGCGTGCATACCAGTAATGCTCACCGTCGAGGCCGCCGTAGGCCACGTTCAGCGTCGGGGTGTAGCCCACCTGGGTCTGCGGCCACAACTGCTTGACGTCTTCATAGACCTTGGGCACGGGGAGCGCATGTTCAATGCCGGTGTGGCCGTCCACCACCATGCTCATGTTCATCTGATAGAGGCTGCCGCCTTCCGGCACCACCATCATGTGGGTCTCACGGGCGGCTTCCAGCACCTGCTGACGCTGGTCGCGACGAGGCTGGTTGTAGCTCTTCACACTGAAGGCGCCCGCTGCCTGCAAGCGCTTCAGATGCGTGGTGGCGTCGTCCAGGCTGTTGATGACGGCGGAGAAGTCCGCCTTGGCCCCGTACAGCACCGTGCCCGTGGAGAAGATGCGCGGTCCCACCACACGGCCGGTGCGTTGCATCTCCGCCTGGGTGAAGATGTCGCTGGTGCGGTTGGAGGGGTCATGCAGCGTCGTCAGGCCGAAGGCCAGCGACGCATAGTTCACCCAGCTCTGCTGGGGGATGATCTCGGTCTCCGCCATCGCGCCGTGCCAGTGAACATCGATCAGGCCGGGGATGATGGTCTTGCCTCGGGCCTCCAGGGTCTGTGTGCCCGCCGGAATGCTCACCTCGGCGCGGCTGCCGATGGCCTTGATGCGGTCGTTTTCCACCAGCACTACGCCGTCTTCAATCACCTGATCGGGCTGGCTGGCCTTCATGGTGATCAGGCGCGCACCCACGATGGCAAAGCGGCCCTGCGGCTTGTCGGCCACCAGGGTCGGGCCGATCTTGCGGCCGTGCTCCTCGGCCTTGAAGCCGGGGCGTGTGGCATCCGCCAGCGAGACGGTGAACAGCTCATTGCCCAGCGCGTAATGCAGCGAGCGGCTGTCGGCCGACCATTGCAGATCGTCCGCCGCATTCACGTCCAGCTTGGTCACCGGCATGGCATCGGCCTTGGGGCCGACCGTCAGCGGCTTGCCGCTGGGGGCCAGTGGGGTGACATAGGTGTGGAAGCGTTCGTTGAAGCCCAGATACTGGCCATCCGGCGACACGGTGAAGGTGGTGGCGAATTCGCTTTTGGTCACCACGGTTTCTTCATGCTCGTCCAGCTTCAGGCGCACCAGTTGATGCAGGGCATCCACCTCGCCGGTCTGCTGGGTGCGGGTGACGTAGAGGGTGTTGCTGTCCGCGCCGAACTGCGGCAGTTCACCGTCCTTGGTGACGCGGCGGGGGTGGCCCTTACCGTCGGCACTGGCGACGTACACGCCAGGCTCCATGCCGTTCCACGGGGATGTGAGGTAGCCGCCGCGGGCCTTGCGGTAGGCCACCGTCTTGCCGTCTGGCGAGAAGACCGGATAGAGATATTTGCCCGGTTCAGGTGTGAGCACCGTCTCGCGGCCGGAGGCCAGGTCCAGCTTGCGGACACGCGCCTGCTCGCCATCGTTCCAGCTCACGTAGACGAGTTCGCGGCCGTCGCGCGAGAAGCTGGGGAAGTATTCAAAGCGCTCCGTCTGCTGCGTCAGGCGACGGGCTTCTCCCACCGGTTCGCCATTGCGCAGTTCGTTCTGGTAGAGATAACCGGCGGCGGAATAAACCACCCGCTTGCCGTCCGGAGCGACGCGCACCCAACGCAGCATGCGGGAATCAAAGCGGTCCGGTGCCACCGCCTGGGCGAACCGGACGGCCGGGCGAATCTCGCGTTCATCCTTCACATGGAAGGGAATCTCCGCCGCCGTTGAGGTGAAGGGGTCAATGCGCCAGAGCTTGCCCTGGGCCCAGGCCACCACCTGCTTGCTGTCCGGGGTCCATGCAATGCCCGGATAAACGCCGTGCACCGACCAGGCTTCCTGGAGGTCCCGCTCCAGGCCGGTCCAGGTGGGCACTTCGCGGCCGGTTTTCAGGTCCTTGAGGAAGAGGGTGGTCTGGCTGCCAGCGTCCGTGCGCAGGCGCCGGATGAAGGCGAGATAACGGCCGTCCGGTGACGGGGTGGGGCGGATGGCGCCACCCGGGCCGGTGACAAAGGCCTCATTGCTGCCGTCCGTCAGGTTCTGGCGATAGATGCGGAAGATCTCGCCATTGCTGTCCTTGTTGTATTCGAAGGAGCGGCCGGGGGTGCTGTCCTGGGAGTAGTAGAAGAACTTGCCATCAGGCGAGATGGCGGGTTCGCCGAGGTCCTTCTGCCAGTTCGGTTTTTCATTGAGCTGCTGGCCTTTGCCGCCGCTTAATGAATACATCCAGATTTCGCCGCTGCCCAGCGAGCGGGTGCCGGTGAAATGTTTGCGAGCCAGCAGATATTTGCCGCTGGGATGCCACACCGGGTTGTTGAGCAGTCGGAAGTCCTCGGTGGTGATCGCGCGGGCCTGGGTGCCGTCGGTGTTCATCACCCAGATGTTGTCGCCACCGCCCGCATCGGAAACGAAGGCGATCTGCTTGCCATCCGGCGAGAAGCGCGGCTGCATCTCCCAGGCCATGGAGTGCGTCAGGGGCTTGGCCTCGCCGCCGCCGATGGGCATCAGGTAGAGGTCGCCCAGCAGGTCGAAGACGACCTGCTGGCCATCGGGACTGACGTCGACCGACATCCAGGTGCCGCTGCGCACATCCAGTTGGGCGGTCCGCTTCTCTCCCGGGGGCGCGTTCACATTCCACTTGGCGGGCGCCGAGGCCGCGCTCGCCGGGGCGGCTGCGGAAGGCGCCGCGGCGGGCGCGTCGGCGGCCAGGGCCGGAGCCGCGTTCAGCGCGATGCTCAGAGCAGCGGCGCATAAAGCAATCACGCCCGCGGAGGCGGGCGTGAGGGGGAAGAAAGGGGCGGGCTTGATCAGCGTCATGGTCAGGCGAGGCGTGGCACCACCTCGGGCTATGAATAACCCTCAGGATACCCAGCAGGTCTGCAAAGGACATGCTGGTTTCCTCGCCCATGACGAATGGCAGTTTGTATAGCGCCCAGGCTTCGTCAGGACCGCGCCATGGCCGCCCCCTTGTTGACGGAAGTGCCCCGGAACACCGCCAAGCGCTGCGCATAGGGGTCCAGCGCATCCTCCGGCTGCTTCAGTTCGAAGCCGGTGACAGTGGCAAAGCGCTCCGGGGAGACCAGGCCTTGGGTGGACAGTTCATCCACCAGTGCGAGCAGCGCTGCACGATGCAGGGTGATGAGATCCGTCGCCCGGTCGTGTTCTGCCTGCAGCATCGCCTCGATGGCGGCATTGCTGGGTTCGACGTCGGTGCACAGGTGGTCGTCACTGTTGGAGGTGACGTCGCATCGGCCGATGCGTGCGCCCATGCCTTGGTGACGGAGCATGCGCGCCGCCGTTTCCGTGGCCTTGCGCAGATCACTCTCAGCACCGCTGGAAGCAAGCTCTGGGCCAAACACCAGATGCTCCGCCGCCCGGCCCGCCAGGCTGGTGCAGATGGAATCCCGCAGATTGCGCTGTGACCAGACCTTGCGGCCGGTGTAGAGGTTGTAGCCGCCCTCAAAGCTGGCCACATGGATCTTCATCTCCTGAGGCGCCCGGCCAAAGAGCAGCGCATGCACCAGCCCGTGCCCCGCCTCATGGACCGCCAGCAATGCGCGGAAGTCGGCATTGGTGCGTTGACGCAGACGATTGATCTCGAAGGGCTCGGAGATGACGTGTGACTGCCCACGCCAATGGGCCAGTAGACGTCGACCATCTGCGGTCAGCCCAACGCCATCTCCAGCGTCCGCCCCTTGCTCCATGGCCCAGAGTGCCGCCTTGGCCAGGCCCGCCCCCAAAATGGCATGAATCGACGAAAACAGCGGCCGGGTCCCTTGCGCCGGGAATACCCCGTTGGCGTAGATCTGCTGATGCACGGTCCGGTCGATCGAGAAGCGCAGCCCGCAACGCGTCTGTGCATCATCAGCATACTGGGTGCAATGCCGCTCAATCAGCCGCTCATAGGCGCGACGGGGGAGCGACGGGTAGATCACATGCTCATTGCCGAGCCGTGCCACCTGCTCCGGTTTGAAACGTTGGTTGAGCGCCTTCTTGATGTCGATGACGCTCAGTTGGCCGGTGAGGGCGTGGAAGATGTCGGCATCGCTGTCGCAGTCGTCCACACTGGTGGCCAGGTCGACAAAGGCTTCGTCCAGATTGCCGCAGACAAACACCAACAGCCGGCTGTAATCGGTTTCCCATCGATGCTGGCCACGCTCGCGAAACGCCCGGAGTCGCTGCTGGATCTCGTCGGGCGACCAGGCCATGATCTCCATCAGCGGGGCGTCCAGCTTCAGATTGCGTTGCAGTTCCCGGGCTTCCCAAGGGCGCAGCTTGAGCCGGAGTTTGACGTCCTCCGGCTCCTCGCGTTCCGCCTGAAACGCCGACTCTGCCAGTGACGATTCGATGTCCGTCAGCAAGGACAGTGAAGGGGGCAGACGACCATCCGACAACAGCGCCCAGACGTCCGGGTAGCGCTCCACCCGCACTTCATTGCGCTTGGTGTCGATGGTCCGAAAACGCTGGAATTCATCCAGCACCAGAATGCCAGGCTCCACCTCGCGCACGCCCGATTCGGCCAGGATGCCGGAGATGCTCTGCGCGCTGCGCCATCCGGCGCCGTTGGAGAAGCCGTCCATCTGGACTTCCACAAAGCGATCGTAAAAGCCCAGCAGTTGCGCCAGGCGTCGCACCAGCTGGGTCTTGCCGGTCCCCGTCAGACCCCAAAGGCAGACGATCACCGGTCGCGTGACGAGGGCTGGCAGCACATACCACGCCCGCACCGAATCAATGACCCGGTCAATGATGGCGTCTATGCCAAACAGTTCAGTTTTCAGCTGAATGGCGACCTGTTGAAGGTGCTGATGTCGTTGCGTCAGGGTCTGACGCCATTCCTGGGAATTACTCATTCCAATCCTCTCTTCGCAGCAGCGCCTGGAGCGCGACGCGATCTGCGCGGCGCTGGGCGCCGCGGCTTTGGATGTGTTGACCGGCACCACGCATGCCACGCTGGCCCATGGCGCGCGCCACGGGGTCTCGTGTTGCCGGGCTCGCTTCGAGCACCAGGCTCATGGGTTGTTTCATGCGGCGCAGGGCCTTGACCCGCCCCTCCTGGAGGGCGCGGGAGCGGAGTTGTGAACTCATTTGATGTCCGAAAAGCAATTGCCCCGGCTTCGTGGGCGCTCTGGCTCCATACCGTCTCCGCCGAACCGGCCTGTCAAGAGGCGTGCGGCAAGGCGCCACTCACTGCCGGCGCACAGGCGCAGAGCGTGAATGAGCCCTGCAGCCATGCGCCTTCAAGGGGCACTGCAGCAGGAGACGAGTGGGTCAGAGGTGCCGAGATCGGCGAGGCAATGCATGCCGCGCGGTCTGAGGCCGTATCTGGAACAGACACGGTTCAGCCGGGGCTGGAGAACCGTGTTCAGTCGATCGTCGTGATGATGAACAGGGAGGACATAGCGGGAATCTCCGTCATGCGGGCGCTGTCGTGGGCGCCTTCAGCAATGGGGGCGAATGATGCGTGCAGTGCGCCTGGCTTGCAAGCATGGCAATGAAGACGTTGCGCCGAGCCAACGGGCCCCGCTGTCCTCCCGGACAGGGGGCCTGTGCAGCGATTCACATCGACGGATCAGGCAATTGATGACGCCGATTGAGGACGTCGATTGATGGCGCCGATTGATGGCGCCGATTCATGGCGCCGACGAATCACGCCGCAGCGCGTGTGGTCACTTGGCGCGCGCCGTCACAATGGCATCCGCCACGTTCTTCGGCGCTTCGGCGTAGTGCTTGAACTCCATCGTGTAGGTGGCGCGGCCTTGAGTGGCGGAACGCAGCGTGGTGGAGTAGCCGAACATCTCGGACAGGGGTACTTCCGCCTTGATGATCTTGCCGCCGCCAATCATGTCGTCCATGCCCTGCACCATGCCTCGGCGGGACGACAGATCGCCCATCACCGTGCCGGCGTAGTCCTCGGGCGTTTCCACTTCCACCGCCATCATCGGCTCCAGAATCACCGGATTGGCGCGGCGGCAGGCTTCCTTGAAGCCGATCGACGCCGCCATCTTGAAGGCGTTTTCGTTGGAGTCCACGTCATGGTAGGAGCCGAAGGTCAAGGTCACCTTCACATCCACCACCGGGTAGCCCGCCAGCACGCCGTTCGGCAGCGTATCGACCACGCCCTTTTCCACGGCGGGGATGTATTCACGGGGGACCACCCCGCCCTTGATGGCATCCACAAACTCGAAGCCCTTGCCGGGCTCCTGCGGTTCCACCGTCAGCACCACGTGCCCATACTGGCCCTTGCCGCCAGACTGCCGCACGAACTTGCCTTCCACGTCCTGCACGGCCTTGCGGATGGTCTCGCGGTAGGCCACTTGCGGCTTGCCGACATTGGCCTCCACGCTGAACTCGCGCTTCATGCGGTCCACGATGATCTCCAGGTGCAGCTCGCCCATGCCGGAGATGATGGTCTGGCCCGACTCTTCATCGGTGCGCACGCGGAAGGAAGGATCCTCCGCCGCCAGACGCCCCAGCGCCAGGCCCATCTTTTCCTGGTCGGCCTTGCTCTTGGGTTCCACCGCCTGCGAAATCACGGGCTCCGGGAAGACCATCTTTTCCAGCGTGATGATGGCTTCAGGGTCACACAGCGTCTCGCCGGTGGTGACGTCCTTCAGGCCCACACAGGCGGCAATGTCGCCGGCCAGAATTTCCTTGATTTCTTCCCGCTGGTTGGCATGCATCTGCAGGATGCGGCCAATGCGTTCCTTCTTGCCACGCGTCGGGTTGTAGACCGAATCGCCGGACTTCAGAATGCCCGAATACACCCGCACGAAGGTGAGCTGCCCCACATAGGGGTCGGTCATCAGCTTGAAGGCGAGGGCGCTGAACTTCTCGTTGTCGTCGGCCTTGCGGCTGACGGGGTTCTCATCGTCATCGGTGCCGGTGACCGGAGGAATGTCCACCGGGGACGGCATGAAGTCGATCACCGCATCCAGCATGCGCTGCACGCCCTTGTTCTTGAAGGCGGTGCCGCACAGCATCGGCTGGATTTCGCCGGCAATGGTGCGCTGGCGGATGGCCCGTTTAATCTCGTCCTCGGTCAACTCGCCGGATTCGAGATATTTGTTCATGATGTTTTCGTCGGCTTCCGCCGCCGCTTCCACCATCTTCTCGCGCCACTCTTCCGCCTGGGCACGCAGCTCGGCGGGGATGTCCTCATAGCTGAATTTCATGCCCTGCGAGGCTTCATCCCACAGGATGGCCTTCATCTTGAGCAGGTCGATCACACCCTTGAACTGGTCTTCCGCCCCGATGGGCAGCACGATGGGCACCGGGTTGGCGCGCAAGCGGTCCACCATCATCTGGCGGACGCGGAAGAAGTCCGCACCAACGCGGTCCATCTTGTTCACAAAGGCCAGACGCGGCACCTTGTACTTGTTGGCCTGGCGCCAGACGGTCTCGGACTGCGGCTGCACGCCGCCCACCGAGTCGTACACCATCACGGCACCATCCAGCACGCGCATGGAGCGTTCCACCTCGATGGTGAAGTCCACGTGCCCCGGGGTGTCGATGATGTTGATGCGGTGCTCGGGCAGGGACAGGTCCATGCCCTTCCAGAAGCAGGTGGTGGCCGCCGACGTGATGGTGATGCCGCGTTCCTGCTCCTGTTCCATCCAGTCCATGGTGGCGGCGCCGTCATGCACCTCGCCGATCTTGTGATTGACCCCGGTGTAGAAGAGGATGCGCTCGGTGGTGGTGGTCTTGCCGGCATCGATGTGGGCCGAAATACCGATATTGCGATAGCGCTCGATAGGGGTCTTGCGAGACATGGCGGACTCCAGGAGGTGAATAAGAGCAAAGCCTGATGAATGTACCCAGAACGTGAAGGCTGTGCCACCGGGCGCCGCAATCTCCCGGGTGAGGCGGGGGTGCCTCTTGAGGGGGGATCGCTGGCGTGGGCCGATCAGGCTGGGGCGGAGCCTGCGCCCGAGTCAGAGCCAGAGGCAGAGGCAGAACCCGGAGCAGAGCCAGAGGCTGCGGACGCAGGAAGCAAATGGGCTTTCAGGACGGCATGGCTGCGCTCATCGGCCAGGGCGGCTGCTCCGGCGTCGAAATGCTTCCCCCCGCGCCTGGCAAAGCCGTGGCGGGTGTTCGGATACTGGTGGAGTTCCAGCCCAAAGACGGGCCGCAGCGCCTGGGACATGGCCACCAGGGTGGACGGGGGAATGAAATCGTCCTGCGCGGCGAGGTGGATCAGCAGCGGGCAGGCAACGGTGTGGACCTCGTCGAGGTGGCGCTCGATGCCCACGCCGTAGTAGACAACGGCGGCGTCCGAGCGGCAGCAGGCCGCCACCCGGTAGCTGAGCAGGCCGCCGAGGCAATAGCCGACACACCCCACCTTGCGCGTCTGGCCGTCCAGCTGTCGCAGCCAGTCCATGACGTGCTGCAGATCGTTCACCCCCAGGTCCACATCAAACGACCGGCCCAGCGCCAGTGCTTCTTCGCGTTCGGTGTTGTCATGCTCGGAAAACAGCGCCCGGGGGCGCTGACGCCAGTACATGTCCGGGCACAGGGCGTGGAAGCCCTGGGCTGCCAGCCGGTCGCAGACCTGCTGCATGTCGGCATTCACGCCCAGCATCTCGTGCAGCACAACAACACCCGGCGCAGTGGCATCGCGGGCGCGTGCCAGGTAGGCGTCGATGACACCCGGCCGTCCATCCGGTTGGGGCAGGGTCTGGTTGAAGCGCCGGGGCGGGTGAAGGGGAGGGAAGGTGCTGCTCATCGGTGATCGACCGAGGCGCGGCCCCGGTCACAGTGCGTGGTGATCGGTCCCATCGCCCTCAATGTCTGAAACGGCCTGCGGGACAGCACACTAAGGCCGCTGCTGCCAATCCGTCCAGGCGACGTAAAGGAATCCGCCGACCAGCCCCCAGTGCTCGAAGAAGCTGTTCATCAGCATGAATCGCTCCTGCCCGGTGGCGTCCCAGTAGCGGTTGGCCATGAAGGTGGCGGCTGCGGTGAACGCCGCCAGTGCCAGCGCACCCAGCCACCGCAACCGCCCGCTGAGGATGAGCGCCGAGGCGCCCAGCTCCAGCGCGATCACCAGACCGGCGAACAACGGTGCCGGCGCCAGCCCGAAGTGCTGCATCTCGCCGATGGCGCCGCCGAAGTCAAACAGCTTCACCAGGCCGCCTTGCAGGTAGGCGGCGCAGAGCAGCAGCAAGGCGACCCAGCGCACCGGCCCGACGGCTGGGGCGCCGTTCAAGCCAGTGCTCGACTCGGCGTTCAACCCGGCACTCGACCCGGCGCTTGACCCGGCGCTCATACGGCCCAGCAGGCGCAGCCGAGGGCGCCCCAGAAGCTCTTCAGATCCGACACCGGGGCATTGCTGGCCCAGGCGCGCGCATGGTCGTGCTGGTGAACGGCGCAGTGGGTGGCGCAGTCGCAGCTGATCGTGCGCTGGATGGCGGCTTGAAGCGGACGGCCCTCCTTGTCGCCCCAACCGGCATACCCTCCGAAGCGGCTGACGGGTGACCAGTCTGGCAGCGGCAGGGGCGGCGAGGTTTCATCGTCCCCGCTGAACTCGCCGGCGCCCCAGACCACCTTGCCGCCGACGACGGTCAGCAAGGCGCTTGTGTCGGCGATGTCGCTTTCGGCGCAGGCAAAGAAGTCCCGATCGGGCACCACCAGATCGGCCAGCATGCCTTCCTGGATACGGCCCTTCTTGCCTTCCTCATTGCTGAACCACGTGACGTTTTCGGTCCACATCCGCAGGGCCTGTTCACGGTCCAGGCAATTGCGCTGCGGCGTGAGCTGCAGGCCGCCGACGGTCTTGCCGGTGATCAGCCAGGACAGCGACACCCACGGGTTGTAGGAGGCCACGCGGGTGGCATCGGTGCCGGCGGAGACCTTCAGGCCCTTGTCCAGCATCTTGCGCACGGGCGGGGTGGCTTCAGCAGCGCCCGCGCCGTAGCGTTCCACGAAGTACTCGCCCTGATAGGCCATCCGATGCTGCACGGCCACACCGCCGCCCAGGGCGGCAATGCGGTCCATGGAGGCTTCGGAAATGGTCTCGGCATGGTCGAAGAACCAGTTCAGGCCTTCCAGCGGAATGTCCTGGTTGACCTTCTCAAACACATCCAGCGCCCGGCTGATGGTTTCGTCGTAGGTGGCGTGCATGCGCCAGGGCCAGCGGTTCTCTGCCAGGATGCGCACCACTTCCTCCAGGTCGCCTTCCATCTGGGGCGGCATGTCCGGGCGCTCCACGCGGAAGTCCTCGAAGTCCGCGGCGGAGAACACCAGCATTTCGCCGGCGCCGTTATGGCGGAAGTAGTCGTCGCCCTGCTTGTATTGGGATTCCCGGGTCCAGCGCAGGAAGTCGTCCTTTTCCTGCTTGGGCTTCTGGGTGAAGAGGTTGTAGGCCAGACGGATGGTCAACAGCTGGTCTTTGGCCAGTTGCTCGATCACCTCGTAGTCGTCGGGATAATTCTGGAAACCGCCGCCTGCATCGATGGCGCCGGTGATGCCCAGTCGGTTCAGTTCCCGCATGAACAGGCGGGTGCTATTGATCTGATAGTTCAGCGGCAGCTTCGGGCCCTTTGCCAGTGTGGCGTAGAGGATGGCGGCATTGGGCTTGGCCAACAACAGGCCGGTGGGGTTGCCTTGGCTGTCGCGAGCGATCTGGCCGCCGGGTGGTTCGGGCGTGTCCTTGGTGTAGCCCACGGCGCGCAGTGCGGCGGCGTTCAACAGGGCGCGGTCATACAGATGCAGGATGAACACTGGCGTATCTGGCGCCACGGCATTGAGTTCATCCAGCGTTGGCAGCCGCTTTTCTGCGAATTGGTGCTCGGTGAACCCGCCCACCACGCGGACCCATTGCGGGGTGGGTGTCACATCGACCTGGCGCTTCAGCATGGCCATCGCGTCGGCGAGAGAGCGCACGCCGTCCCAGCGCAACTCCATATTGAAGTTGAGGCCGCCGCGGATGATGTGCAGGTGGTTATCGATCAGGCCGGGCAGCACACGTTTGCCGCGCACATCGATCACCTTGGTGCGAGGCCCGGCGAAGGCCATCACCTCCTGCTCATGGCCGACCTTGAGGAAGCTGCCGTCCTTGATGGCCACGGCCTGGGCGGTGGGTTGTGCGCGATTGAGCGTGGTGAACAGACCGCGATGCAGGATCAGGTCAGCATGGACGGTAGAAGTTTCAGCCATGACGGGTCTCCGAATGGACATCGGCCGCTGTGGCGGCCGTGGCGGAAGAATGGGTGTTGGTGCGACGGGGGAAGGCGGCCACCTCGGCGCACTTAGGCAATTGGCCAAACATATGGGGCTTCACCTGATGGTGCAGCCATGACACCTCGGTCGACGCTTCGCGGTGGACCAGCTTCTTCACCAGTGGTGGCACCTGCTCACCGATCAAGATGCCGAGCAACCCGACCAGTGCGATCACCGGCGGCGCTGGCGAGCGCACATTAAACAGAGCGTAGATCACGCCCACCAGCAGGCCTACGGCCAGCGACACAAGATAGGGTTTCATTCATCACCTCAACCACGACCACAACCTCAACCCAACGCACCCCTGCGGCTCCCTGCCCAAGGGTGCGACCGGCTCCGCCTTCCGCCTGTCCCGCCTGGTCTGCGCTCCATCCGTTCAGTGCAGCACCAGCGCCCCATTGACGCCGCGAAGCAGCGCACTAGCGCCCCAACATTCCCCGGGCCCCCGGCCCCGGGGCCTTCAAGCGGAGCGCGTGGATCCGGCTCCGCCGGTCCACCGCGCTCGCCCCCCTGGGGGGGCCGACGAAGTCGGTAGGGGGGGGGCTATTCAGCCCTCATGGGCATTGAACATCGACTTCGCGTAAGTGATGCCCAGGCCATAGGCGCCGCCGAACTTCTTGGCGATGCCGGTGGTCAGGTCGTAGGTTTCTGCACGGGCCCAGTCACGCTGCAGTTCCAGCATGTACTGCAGGGCCGTCATCGGACGGGCACCGGCCTGCACCATGCGTTCCACGGCGCGCTCATGCGCTTCGGTGGACACGTCGCCGCAAGCGTCGGTGATGATGTAGACCTCAAACCCCTGCTCGAGCGCGGAGATGGCCGGGCCAACGATGCACACCGACGTCCACAGGCCGGCCAGCACGATGCGCTCGCGACCGATGGCGTTCACCACCTTGATCACGTTGGCGTCTTCCCAGGTGTTCATCGACGTGCGGTCGATCAGTTCCTGGCCGGGGAAGGCGGACGTGATCTCTTCGTACATCGGGCCGGAGAAGCTCTTCTCGGCCACGGTGGTCAGGATGGTCGGCACCTTGAAGCCGGCAGCCGCGTTGGAGATCAGCGCGGCGTTGTTGCGCAGCTCGATGGCATCGATCGACTTGGTGGCGAAGGACATCTGCGACTGGAAGTCGATCAGGATCAGGGTGTGGTCCTTGGGGGAGACGAGTCCGGCGCCGGGGGTGGGGGTGGCGGTGATGGCCATGGTGGGAGTCCTTTCGTGAATCAGTCAACAAGCGGCCAAACCTGATGTTCGACCTCGGGCTGAAGTCTGCGTTGCACTTGCGGCGGCGTGATCTCCAAGATGGGAGGGGGAGACCCCTTCTCGATCGTCGCAATCCGGGCCGCCTTCCCCATATGGGGAGGGGGGTGGTATGTCTGGTGCTAAACAAGGCTTCACAAGTCATCACTCGCCGCCGGGGCGTGAAGCCACGACTATCAAGGTCATGCGATTTGTGAAGGAGCTGACACCATGTTGAATTGGCCGACCCAACGTATCCAGGTCAGCGTGGCCTATGCCGACCCGCTGGTGGCCATCGGGCTGAGTACGGTGCTGTCTCAGCAGGTGGACATTGATGTGGTGGCGGCGGATGGGCGCGCGGCTCCCGGGCCGCACATCGTGGTGGCGGACTATGAGCGCGGGCTCAATCTGGTCGCCAGCCGCTCCACCGGACGTGAGCGCCATGCACCGGCACCCAAGGTGCTGGTGGTCACGGCCAATGACCGAGAACAGGAAGTCCGCTCCGCGCTGGAAGCCGGTGTGGAAGGTTATCTCGAGCTGGGCTGCAATGTGCAGGACCTGGTGTCTGGCGTGCGCCAACTCGCTCGCGGGTCCCGGTATCTGAGCGCCATGGCGGCGCAGCGGATTGCCGCAAGCATGGCCCGGTCCACCTTGACCGAACGCGAACAGCAGGTGCTGGGCCTGGTGGCGCGCGGCAAGAGCAACAAGGGGGTGGCCCTGGCGCTGGACATCTCCGCTGGCACGGTCAAGGCGCACATGAAGGCGATTCTGAGCAAGCTGGATGCCGAAACACGCACCGAAGCCGCCAGCATCGCGATGGAGCGCGGGTTGATCGGGGCAGCGATGCTGGTGTCCTGATCGGAGAATTCGAAAGCCGGGATCGTTAAAGCTGCCAATGTGGGCGTTTATCGCCCATATTCTGGCGCTTGCAGGGCCTTTGACGGGCGCCGGGTGCCGGTCCGAGGCCCCTCCCGCGTGTTTCCATTGGTAAGTGCCGCGCGGAGTGACTTTCGTCCGTTGTGGTGGCGGGCGCGGATCCGTAGCCTGCTGGGTGTCGACCTGACCCCTGGTGCCATGGCTTCCCCTTTCCGCCTGAAAACGTCCCTGCCCGAAGACACATTGCGGGTGCATGCCTGCGTCTCACGGGAATCCCTGAGTGATCTGGGTGACACCACCCTGACCGTCCTGAGCGAACGCAAGGATATTCAGGCGAGCGAGCTGTTGGGGCAGTTGGCCACCTTGACGGTGACGCTGAGTGATGCCGACCCGCGCCATGTGAGCGGTTATGTCACCCGCTTCGCCCGCAACGGTTTCGAGGGCAAGCACTGCGTCTATCAAATGACGCTCAAGCCCTGGCCCTGGTTGATGACGCGCACCTCGGACTGCCGCATCTTCCAGGAAATGACGGTGCCGGACATCGTCAAGATGGTGTTTGACGACCACCCGATGGCGCGCTTCGAGCTCAAGCTGATGCGCCCCTACCGGACCTGGAATTACTGTGTCCAGTACCGGGAGACGGATTTCAATTTTGTCGCCCGTCTGCTGGAGCACGAGGGCATTTACTGGTACATCCAGCACGACGAGACCGGACACAAGCTGGTGCTGTGCGATTCCGCGAGTGCGCACGACGCGGTGCCCAGCTGCGCCAGCCTTCCGTTTTACGGCAGTGGGGGGCAGGTGCCGCCCCAGCTGGAGCATGTGGCGCACTGGTCCAACGTCCAGTGTGTGCAGCCCGGCAAGGTGGTGATCACCGACTACGACTTCCAGCGCCCGTCCACTTCGTTGCAGACCAGCCAGAGCCGCAAGCGCAATTACGACTTGTCGGACGGGGAAATCTTCGACTACCCGGGCGGCTACATCCAGAACGGCGATGGCGCGCAGTATGTGGAAGACCGGCTGGACGAACTGCAGAGCGCTTACGACGTCTACGAAGGCATGACCAATGCGCAGGGCGTGCATACCGGCCACCTGCTGTCGCTCAGCCGCCACCCGAGTGACGACCAGAATGCGCAGTATCTGGTGACCGGCACCACGCTGCACCTGCGCCAGGCCGTCAGCGAAGCCGGCTCCGGCTCGACCGAACTCAGCTGCAACTTCCACTGCATTCCGGCTGCGCAGCAATTCCGCCCTTTGCGTCGCACGCCCAAGCCGATGGTGTCCGGGCCACAGACGGCCATCGTCACCGGGCCGGCCGGCGAAGAAATCCACACCGACAAATTTGGCCGGGTGAAAGTGCAGTTCCACTGGGACCGGCGTGGCCAACGCAATGAACAAAGCTCTTGCTGGGTCAGCGTGGCGCATCCGTGGGCGGGCGCCAACTTTGGCGGGGTGCATATCCCGCGCATTGGCCAGGAGGTGATTGTCGGGTTCCTGGAAGGCGACCCGGACGCTCCCATCATCATCGGAAGAACCTACAACGGCGAAAACCTGCCCCCGTGGGATCTGCCCGCCAATGCCACCCAGAGCGGCTTCCTGACGCGTTCGACCAAAGGCGGCAGTTACGGCAATGCCAACGCCATCCGGTTCGAGGACAAGAAGGGCGAGGAGCAGGTCTGGATCCACGCCGAGAAGAATCAGGACATCGAGGTCGAGAACGACGAGACGCATTGGGTCGGACGCGACCGGACCAAGACGATTGACCGCCACGAAACGACGCTGGTGAAGGGCAACCGCACCGAGACGGTCAACCTGGATGAAACGATCACCGTCCATCAGAATCGCACCGAGCGTGTGGACCTGGACGAGAAGATCTCCATCGGGATGAACCGCACCGAGGATGTGGGCGTTAATGAGACCGTGTCCATTGGCGCGAATCAGAAGATCGACATCGGCGGCATGAAGACCGAGACGATCACGATGGCGTCGATGCAGAACGTCGGTCTGGGGCGGATGGACAACGTCGGCCTGGGCTACAACCTCAATGTCGGTGGCCTCATGGCGACGGTGGTCGGCCTCAACCAGATCACCACCGTAGGTAATGCCATCAGCATCACGGCGGGTGACCGTCTGAGCATCACGGTGGGAGCCAGCAGCCTGCTCATGACCAAGGATGGGCGGATCGAGATCAGCGGCAAGGAAGTGATCATCCGCGGCGACAAGAAAGTGGAAGTGCACGGTGATGATGTCGACACCAACCCGGTCGGTTGAAGACCTGCGCGGTGCCGACCTGCCGCGACTCGTCCTGCGGGACCTGACGGGGCGGACGCATCTGCACTTCGACGCCATGGACCCGGCGCTGCGCCTGATCCACACCGTGGTGCTGAAAGACCGGTATCGACTCGGTGAGCCGGATGAAGCGGGGGTGTCGCCGCTGCTGCTCGATGAGACGCCCGCGCCGCTGAATGATGAAGACTTGCCGCATGACGGCAACCCTGCCTGCACCATCCGGGAGGAGAGTGACCTCGCACCCTTCAAACCGATGTGCGATGTGTTGGTCGTGGGATCTGCTTTCGCCCCGGAGGACACACCGGTGCCGTCTTTTGTGGCGCGCCTGCGGGTGTTTGAGCCGAGAGTGACGAGCGAGGCAACTGGCGCCGATCCGGCCCCTGCGCGCGATGCGTGGAGCCCGTTGGTCGACAAGCATCTGCGCATCCACGGACCTCGCTGGTGGGTGCGCCGCGATGCGCAGGCTCAGGCGCGTGGGGGGCGCTCCTCCGGACCGGATGACTGGATGCTCAGCCCCTCCGAACCGATCGAGCGCTGCGGACTGCGTTATGAATACGGCTTTGGCGGGCAATGCCGCATCGATGTGGGCAGTGCCATGGCGGCAGAGGTGCCGACACGTTACTACCTGCGCCCGGATCAACTGGCGCAGCACCCGGACGGTGCCGCGCCGCCCCCGAACCGACCGCTCGCGCACGAGGCGAGCCGCTTCAATCCGGCGGGGCAGGGGTTCACGCGCGAGTGGTTTTTGAAAGCCAGCAAGGCCGACCGCCTGCCAGCGCATCAGATCGAACCTGCGCTGCAGCCCATTTCGGTGGACGACTTCTGGCATGTGGCAGCCGGACGAGACGCGCTGGAGACGGCGGGCTTTGGCCCGGTGGAGCGTGGATGGGCCCCGCGGGTGGAGTGGATTGGCCGCGAAAAGCCGGATCCCGCGCATGTGGCCGCAGGACTGGCCCTGAATCCTGATTTTGATTTCCGCTACTGGAACTGCGCGCCTGCGGATCAGCAGTGTCGGCTCCTTCGTGGCGGGGAGCGACTGGTGCTGGACAACCTCTGGCCTCGCCACCACCCAGCGGCACGGCGGGTGGCGGGCGGGCATCGCATGACGATGTTCGATCTTCCAGCACGCGGACTGGTGCTGATGGGCATCGACGGCGATGGCGACGTGCGCTGCTTCGATCCGGTCATCGACACGGTGTTGATCGATACGGACAACGGCCACGTCGATCTCTGCTGGCGATGGAGCATCAGCGCCCGCTATGGCCTGGAAGAAGCACGCTTGATGGAGGCCAGGACTCCCGGGCAACGCGCCAGACTGGCGGAGTTGCGGACCGTTTTGGCCCAACCCCTGGAGTAGGTGATGGCAGGCGTCACGCCCGACCTCGACCTGCCGCCCGACCTCATCAAACGCCGATAGCAGCCCGCCGTCGGTTCCTGATCGCTGCTGATTGCCCCCTGAACGTTCCCATGGCCCGCGAAACCGTCACCCGATCCAAACGCTTCTTCTGCGTCAGCCTTCAGCCTGATGTCTGCCTCACTCCTGTGGGCAGCAGCGTGGTGCCGATCCCTTATCCGATCAAGGGTGAATTCAAGGAGGCATCGGCGGCTTCCCCCAATGTCAAACACCAGAGTGACCCGGCGGTCCTGCATGGCCAGACCTTCATCCCGAAGGTGACCGGCGATGCCCGTGGGGTGAAGGGCGGCGTCAAAAGCGGGACGTACGAAGACAAGGCGGAGCCGAAGGACAAGAGCAGCACATCCACCAGCAATGCCAAGGCCTGGGTGCGTGAGGCGGATCTCGTCTGGATGAATGCGCGCAACACGGTGGGGCGCATCTACGAGCGTGGTACGGCTGCGGCCAAACGTCGGCTCAAGGGGGCGGCCCAGGCCTATCGCGAGAGTGGCGCTTCCGAGGCGTTGCACGAGTTCGGCGACGAAGCCATGGAGACCGGGGGCAAGGTCGCTGCGGCCGGCACGGCGACAGCGGTGGTTGGCGGGGGCGTTGCGCTGACGGGCGTGGGAGCACCCGTTGGAGGCGCCATTGCCTCGGCGGGTGGCGCTGTGACTGCGGTGGGTGGCGGTGTGACGGCCGTAGGCGCGGCAACCGGGACAGCCACCGATGTGCTGGATGCCACGGCGGACTGGGTGCTGGACGACAAGGCGCCCAGCCTGGGCGCGCTCGCAGAGCAGGCGGCGGAGCGTGGAGCCAACTGGGCCCTGACACGCCTGCCCGGTGGTGGCCGACTGCTGGCGCGGCTGTTCCCGAAGAAGCATCCGCCAGCCAAGCAGCCCGATCCGAAATCCCAGGGCGGCAAGCACGAAGAAGACAAAGCCGACGGTGGCAAGACTCAGAAGCCCGCGCAAGACAAGCAACAGCCCAAGGAATGCTGTCCGCAAAGTCAGGGGCCCGGCAAGGCGGCGACTCGTAGCCGGCGGCCCATTCACTTCGGCACCGGCGACGAACTGTTGTCCGAGCTGGACGCGGACGTTGATGGATTGATCCCGCTGACCTGGCTGCGGACCTATCGATCCAGCCATGCGGCCTATGACCGGGGTTTGCTGGGCGCGCGTTGGACATCGCCCTACCTGGTGCGCCTGAGTGTGGGTGAGCGGGGTATGGCCTATCACGACGGGACCGGCCGCACGGTGCATTTACCGCCGCTGGCGGCGGGCGGCACGGTGGATGATGCGTTCGAAGCGTTCACCCTCACACGTGTGGGGCCGTGGCGCTTTGAACTGCGCTGGCGTGACGGCAGCGTGGATGTGTTCGAACGTCCCCGTTGCGATGCCCTGGCGCTGGATGTGCTGCCCCTGGGGCTGGATGGATTGAAATTGCGACAGCGGCGGTTGCTGGACGAGCCCGCGCCGCGCATGGAATGGGTGCAGTGCTGCTATCTTGTGGAGCAACGGCGTCCGGATGGCTTGGCGGTGCAATTGGAGTGGCTGCCCGGCTGGGATGCCCGGATGCTGCCGGAACGGTTGGATGACGATTTTCCCGTGCTCCGCATCACCGCGCCTGGGGAAGTTGTGCTGGAGGCGCATGCCGCAGCGACAGGGCCACTGACGGATGCTCAGCGCGCGTGCCACGGTGCGTTGAAGATTGGCCGACTGGTGCGGCGGCTACCGGTGGCCGAAGAGGCCGCTGACGAGGTGGCGGTGACCGATGCGGCGGCGACCGGCTTGGCGGCTAAAGCGAACGATGCGACGCAGCCCCGATGGGCGTGGCAGGTGCTCAGTCGTTATGCCTATGGTCTTGAACATCTCGGAGAGAACCCGCGCGACAGCGCTCTCTCTTCCGCGCCAGATTTGCTCGGGCGCAAGGACGCCATGGGCCATCTCTGGCGCTATTACTACGACACCCACCTGTTGACCCGGTATGTCGACCCCACCGGCGGCGCCTGGGTGGTGCGTTGGCAGGGCGCGGATGTGCTGTTTCAGGGACCGGTCAACACCAACGTGGGCATGCCTGATGGGTCGCAGGAGGTGGTGCCCCAGCACCGAGGCAGTTGGACGGCCCTGACCAGCCATTGGGCAAGAGCCATTTATGCGGCGGCAGAAGACGGCACGGAGCCTGTGTATGTCGACTATGTGGATGCCGATACGACGCAGGTGCGCCAGGCTGACAACAGCATCTGGACCTATCGATTCAACGCCAACAACCTCTGCGTGGACGTGCGCGTGCAAGACGCTGCCGATGCGCCTGCGCGCCGCCTGGGCACACGCCGCTGGAGCACCGCTGGCGACCTGTTGGAAGAGACGGACGCCAACGGTCACACCACTCGTTTCACCTATGACGAGCAAGGCAGCCTGATCAGCACGACCGATGCGTTGGGCGGACGCACGGTGGTTCAATACAACGAGCAGAACCTGCCGGTGCGGACCATCGATGCGATGGGGTATGTGCAGGAGCGCGAGTTCGATGCGCAAGGTCGTTTGGTCACCCAGACCGATGCGCTGGGGCGCGTCAACCGCATGGTCTACAACGCGGTGGGGCAGTTGGTGCAGCGTGTGGATGCTGCGGGGCGCGTCAAGCGGTATGAGTACGACAGCCAAAGCCGTCTGGTGGCACACATCGACTGCTCGGGCTACGAAACGCGTTTCGCCTGGGACCTCCGGGGACGATTGATTTCGCAGACCGACGCAATGGGACAGTCTGTCTATTACGGCTGGGACGAACTGGACCGGCTGGTCTTCATCCGCCGCCCTGGGGCAGGAGAAGAGCGCTTTGTCTACGACGCCTTGGGGCGTCTGTTGACTCAAACGGATGGGGTAGGTCGCCAGACACGTTATGCATATCAGATGCAGGGTCTCCCGGTGGAACGTGTCGACGCAGCGGGTCAGCGCTTGCAGTATCGCTATGACCGGGCGCTGCGGCTGGTGGCCCTGATCAACAGCAAGGGTGAATCATTCCAGCTGGCTTATGACGCCCGGGGGCGACTGGTCCAGGAAATCGGCTTTGACGGACTGGTCAGTCGCTACGACTACGACGCGGCGGGCGAACTGATCGCCAGCCACCGTGGAGCCATCCGCACGGACTACGTTCGCGATGCATTGGGTCGACTGCTGACGCGTGTGACACCTGATGGTCAGGAACGATTCGCCTGGGATCCGCTGAGTCGCATCATTGCCGTGGAGAACGCGGCGGCGCAGTCCCGTCTGGAATGGGACGCGGCGGGGCAACTGGTTGAGGAGCGCCAGCGGATCGAGTTGGCACCGGAGCATGCGCAGCTGGATGCTGCCGGCCAGTGGCCCGACACTGCCGCGAGAGGTGCAATGGCCGTGTCATTCCTCTTGCGGCATGACTACGACGCCCTGGGGCAGCGCATCGCCACACGGCTGCCAAATGGACGTGTGGTGCAGACGCAGCGCTATGGTGCGGGGCACTGGCATGGCATTTTGTGGCAGGGCCAATCGCTGGCTGACGTTGAGAGAGACGTCTTGCACCGGGAGACGCGCCGAAGCCTCGGCGGACTTCGGCGCGGGGGGCTGCGGCGTGAAGTTCGTTATGACGGCGCTTCCCGCTGGTCGCGCAGTGCGTTTGGATTCGCCGAGACGGCGCCGGGCGCGCTTCGCCAACGCGATTATGGTTATGCCAGGGCCGGGGAGGTCGAGCGCATCTCGGACTCGGTGCTGGGCGAGCTTCACTTCACGCGGGACGACATTGGGCAGTTGCTCACCGCAAGCCAGCCGGGTTTGGTGGAGACATTCGCCTTTGATCCTGCCGGCAATCTGACGCCGTTGCCTGGCATCACGCAGGCATTGGGCTGGCACTACGAACACGACGTGGACGGCAATGCAGTCCGAAAACATTGGGTTCAGGACAGTGCTGCGAACGAACCTGCGGTAAGCGCTGCGGGCGACGAACTTCGGTTGCACTACGACGCGCATCAGCGGCTGATCTTGGCCGAACGGATGACGCCACACGGTGTGGTCACCAGCCGCTATGCGTATGACGCGATCGGGCGGCGTGTGCTGAAGCGGGTGCAGGGCGCAGGCGACGAACAGGTCACGGCCTTTGTCTGGAATGGCGACTTGATGGTGCAGGAGGTCGATGCACAGGGCACCGTCAGTTATGTGCATGAGCCCGACAGCTTCACACCGCTGGCCCGCGTGCGCAGCCAGGAATCGATCACGTCATTTGCAACGGCATCGGTCGCGTTTGCGCCTGTGCTTGCCTGGGACCGCCCGGACGCGCCCGATGCGCAGCCGGATGCGCATGTGCGCCTGTATCGGCGGCTTGCGCGATGGCGTCAGGATTGCCTGGATGAACGTACGGCGCAGGCCCGATGGGATGGCATCAGTTGCGCGAACGATGAGGTTCTGTACTACGAGTGCGACCACCTTGGCACGCCGCTGGCGCTGATGGATGCGGTCGGCCGGGTGCGCTGGCGTGCGCGCTACAGGGCATGGGGTCGTCTGGCGCGTTTGGACGTGGATGAAGTTGCCCAACCCTGGCGCTTCCAGGGGCAATATGAGGATGGGGAAACCGGGCTCTACTACAACCGGCACCGTTATTACGATCCTGATGCCGGTCGGTATCTGACGCAGGACCCGATCGGACTGCTCGGAGGATTCAATTCCTATCAGTACGCGCCAGATCCGACCGGCTGGGTGGATCCGCTAGGGCTGACGAAGGGCAAGGGCGGCTGTGATCCGTGCTGTGGGAAGGACCCGTCTGCGGAGGCGCGCGCTTGGCAGGGGGTGAGTCCGAAGAATCCGAACAATATCTACACCGGCGTTGATACCTACGAGAATGTTGTGCTCAAGAAGGGCACGATTCTGTATTCCTTGCACCCGGGTGGTGCGCCTGGATTTGCCGTGCAGAACCACACTCTGTTGAAGGCCAAAGGCAATGTGTCGGATTATTATGATCTGGTGCAGGTGAGCCAAGATCCTGGTAAAGATGCTGCCGGCAATCCACGCACTTTGCGCCAGGGCGTCCGCGCCTACAGGGTGAACGAAGATATTTGCGTTGCCCGTGGCAAGGCATTGGCCAATCCACAGTTTGGCCCTGGCGGTGGCACTCAGTATTACGTCTCTCCAACCGATGTTGGTCGGCTCTCTCCCGGAAAAATCAGACCCATCTAGAGGAAACAGATGAGCGGAAAAAATTCATGGAAACGTGCCAAGGGGACTGGCGGCATGCAGTACGACTACTCCGGCGCGCTGGCATTGTCCGCCGGTGATGCTGCTGCTGCCGCTGGGGACATGGCGCAACAGATTCGAGACCGAGTGTCGCAGGTCGCTTCCGCTGATGACTGGGTTGCGATGGTGTTGCGCCTACCTGATGCGTTAAGACATGTGCTGTTGGATCAGTTGGATCGCGGCAACCTGCTGACGGGAATTGGCCAATCAGGGTGGCCGGCTCCGGAGTCGATCGTGGCTAACTTTCGAGATCGTTTCGGTGTGGAGGTCCAAAAGCTACCTCCAGGGGTCACCCTGCAGGTCATTAATGATCCGCATCAATGGCGGGAAAATATCAGCCAGATCGTAGATGGCCAGGAACATATGTTGATGACGTGAGTCTCAAAATGATGCAAGTCTTTTTCTCCATGTTGACTCTCGAGCGCATCAGTGTGTTCCCACTCCAGGCTTTAAATCGCAAGGTCATTCAGTCCGAAAAAGGCGAGATTTGATGAGATGAATCTAGAAATTGACGTGCTAGATGGCCGAATTTTGGAGGATGGAAAGTTGGTGTGGAAAATCGGCGAACCTGTACCCGTCCCCACGAGTCTCCGGTCTGTTCTCTTTCTGGATTTGGCCGCGCGGCTCGTCATCGCTGAGGGAGAAGGCCCTGGAGGCGTAGCTACAGTGATTTTCGATGAGGAGGAGTTCCCGGACTCCATCCTGACCAGCCGCATGGTGAAGCGCTTTGTGAAAAAGACAGGAATCTTGCCCATCATGGATGGTTTGGCCTTCGCAGAGGCGATATTTCCATGGGGCGCAATTTCATTCAGGGTGGACCCCAGGCAAGGTGATATGTACATCCGAATCAGTGGCCCGAACGCAGGGAGGCGATCTCCATAGCGCTCCCCCTTAACCGGGAGAGGCATCAGCAACTTGTGAGCGTTGCACGACGGTCTCGCCGTGGCTGGGCGCCGTCGCATGTTCAGAGGTGGCCGAGATGGCTTTCCAGACCTTCCGTGTTCAACTCGATCGATGAGAGTGGTGAAACAGTGAACCTGGAAATTGATGTGTTGACCGGCCGCGTGTTGGTGGATGGCAAGGTCGCCTGGACGGCGGGTGAACCTGCCCCTGTGCCGCAGTCTGGTCGCTCGGTGCGCTATCTCGATCTGACCGCCCGATTGGTGATCGGGGAGGCGGAAGGCAAAGGTGTCGTGACCGCTGTGCTTTTCGATGAGGAGGAGTTCCCCGACTCCATCCTGACCAGCCGCATGGTGAATCGTTTTGCGAAGAAGACGGGGGTTCTGCCGGACATGGAGAACAGGCCTGTGGCAGTGGCCCGATTTCCCTGGGGGTTGATTGAGTTCGCCGTCGATCCCAAGCAGGGAGACTTGTCCATCATGGTTCAGGGCGCGAGCGTTTAGGTATGACGCCCATGGGGAGAGCGAAGAATCCTTGGCGGTGCTCGAAGACCTCGACGGGACTCTCTTGTACCTATCAAGGCGGAAACGCCTTGGCCCCGAGCGAAGTCGCTCTAGCGGCTGCGGAAATGGCGCGACAGATTCGTGACCGTCAATCGAACCCGGCCTCATGTGATGACTGGATCGGACTGGTTCTGACTCTGCCGTCTGCATTGCGCGATGTCTTGCTCCATCAATTGGATCGAGGCAACTTGATGACCCACATCGGTCAATCGGGATGGCCGTCGCCCGATTCAATCGTTGCCAACTTCCGGGACCGGTTTGGCGTGGATGACCAGGCGCTCCCACCGGAGGTAGCATTGCAGGTGGTTAACGATCCGCGCCAATGGCTTGAGAACATCAGCCAGATCGTGGATGGGCAGGAACATATGTTGATGGCGTGAGTCTCAAACGACGCCGGTCATGTTCTTGATGTTGGCTCGGGTCCGCATCATTGTCGTC
Source organism: Roseateles sp. SL47 (assembly GCF_026625885.1). Taxonomy (NCBI): domain Bacteria; kingdom Pseudomonadati; phylum Pseudomonadota; class Betaproteobacteria; order Burkholderiales; family Sphaerotilaceae; genus Roseateles; species Roseateles sp. SL47. Next base: position 3,426,143 of record NZ_CP113068.1, read on the forward strand.
GTACTCAGGCTCTTAATCGCTTTGTCCCAGGCGGCAAACACGTCTCGCTGGCCGCCGACCCCAAGTGCCATTTCCAGAATGTAATGACCGACGACTCTCGAATTGCTTGGACTGCTCGAATCGAGTTGAAATGCAGAAAATGAATCAGATGCATCAGATTCATTGAACACACGAGTTGTTGAGCCAGTTTAATCAGTCACCAGCGTGAATTGTGAGCGTAGTGGATGAGTGAGAAGGCGCATGACTCAGTGTGCTGGTTGGCATGCTCGGGCAGTCCTGTCAGGCATTACAGATGTGCCGTCGGGGCTGGATTCATAGAATGACGTGGCGCCTATGAAAAACGGAGGGGACAACTTGGCCATTCTCGTTGAAACTGCGAGCGGCCGCAGGCTCGTCTTGCTGCCCCAGCACGTATTCGGGCGGGACTGCCGCGCCTCTACCTTGATCAATGATCCTGGCACCTCTCGTCTGCATGCGTCGATTCGTTGGACCGGAAGCACATGGGCGGTGATTGACCACAGCCGCAATGGCACCACGTTGGACGGGCATCGCATTCCGTACAACACTGCAGTCGAGTTGAGGGCCGGCCAGACACTGGTATTCGGAATCCAGGGAGCGGCGGAATGGCAGGTACAGGATCTTGAGCGCCCAGGGCCGATGCTCTTGAGTCTCGAAGGTCAAGAGGGCATTTCTCTGCCTCACTCCACGCTGCTGCTGGAGAACGGCATGGCCTCGATGTCCATCGTCAGCGAGCTCAATGGAATCTGGATTTTCACTTCGGAAGATGGCAGCCGAACGCTGCAGGATGGCGACGAGATTGTGATCAGCGGGCGGCGCTGGTGTTTTTATTCGGGCGCCGGTCAGATCACGGAGAAGGTTTCGTCGTCTGCATCGCCGCTTTGTGTGGCTCATTTCGAGGTCAGCCAGGACGAGGAACATGTGACGCTGCGGCTGAGGCATGGCGATCACGACTTGGACCTGGGGGAACGCACGCATCACTACGTGCTGCTCACACTCGCGCGCCTACGGGCCGATGATGCAAAGCGAGGCTTGGCGCCGTCAGAGCAGGGCTGGGTCTATCAGGATCGGCTCGCCAAGATGCTGGGGCTGGGCTCTGCGCATTTGAACATTCAGATCTTTCGACTGCGCAAGCAACTCGCCCAGGCGCTGGGCCAGGAAGTTGTACCTCCGGCATTGATTCAACGCCGGCGCGGTGAGTTGAGGATAGGAAACGTCACCGCAGAAATCAGATCCAGTCTCTCAAGGCCCCTCACCACTTCTTCAATCTCGCCACGACATCCATCGCTGGTTTGACCAGCTCCGGCAGCGCCGCCCGCAATTCATTCGCCGGGCCGATCTTGTCGAAGTGGCGCGACACCTTGCCCGGCAGAAAGCGAGAGACGCTGGCGTAGAGGTGGCGGTCGCCATGGCGAGCCTGCTGCGTGACGTAAAAGCGCTGCGGTGCCATGACCGCCAGATGATGCTGTGCCCGCGTCATGGCCACATACAGCAGGCGCCGTTCTTCTTCAATCTGCGCCTGAGCCCCCGTGCTCAGGTCGGATGGAATACAGCCATCCACGCAGTTCAGCACATACACCGCGCTCCACTCCTGCCCCTTGGCGGAATGGATGGTGGAGAGGATCAGATAGTCCTCATCCTTGAGCGGCACGCCGGATTCATCACTGCTTGCCTCGGGCGGGTCCAGGGTCAATTCGGTGAGGAAGCTCTCCCGGCTGCTGTAGCCCTGCGCAATGCGCGCCAACTGCTCCAGATCTGCCAGCCGAATGGCGGCGTCTTCATGCAGCCGGTGCAGATGCGGCGTCAGCCAATCAATGGCCCGCTCCAGATCCAGCGGCCATTCCGATTGCTCTCTCAGCCTGAGCATCAACTCGCATAGCGCAGCCCAATCGGCCGCAGCGCCCCGCGGCGGATCGAAGCCTCTCAAGGCCGTGGTCATGTCGGCCGCTCCGTCCAGCGCATCCACCAGCCGCCTCGCGCTGGCCGGACCAAAGCCCGCCAGCAACTGCGACACCCGGAAGCAGGCCAGCCGGTGATAGGGGTTCTGTGCCCAGCGAAGCACGCTCAAGGCGTCCTTCACATGGGTGCTTTCCAAAAATTTCAACCCACCGAACTTCACGAAAGGGATGTTCCGGCGAATCAGCTCCAGCTCCAGTTGCGCGCTGTGTGTCGCGGTGCGGAACAACACGGCCTGTCGCTTCAGTTTGAGCCCTTGCTCGCGGCGCTCCAGCACCCGGTCGGCCACCCAGCGCGCCTGGCGTGCCTCGTCATCCACCGTCACCAATTGCGGCCGTTCACTGGACGCTTTGTCCGACCACAACTGCTTGGCATACCGCTCCTTGGCCTGCGCAATCACGGCATTGGATGCTTCCAGAATGGGCTGGGTGGAGCGGTAGTTGCGCTCCAGGGTGATCACCCGTGCCGGGGGATCGAACCGGGTGGGGAACTCCAGGATGTTGCGCACTTCCGCCGCCCGGAATGAATAGATGGCCTGCGCATCGTCGCCCACCACCGTCAGCCGTCGGCCGTCGGGTTTGAGCCGATGCAGGATCGTGGCCTGCAGGCGGTTGGTGTCCTGGTATTCATCCACCAGCACATGGTCAAAGCGTTCGCCGATCTCCCGCGCCAGCGTGGGCTCCGACATGACTTCTGCCCAATAAAGCAGAAGATCGTCATAGTCCAGCAGCCGTTGGCGCTGCTTCTCGTCCACATAGGTGCGGAAGAGCTGCCGCAGCGCGTCATGGGCCGAGAAACACCAGGGGAAATGCTCCTGCAGCACCTGATCCAGCCGCGCTTCGCTGTTCACCGCGCGGGAATAGATGTTCAAGCAAGTGGCCTTGAGTGGGAACCGGTCGGTGGCGTCGGCCAGGCCCAGCGCCTGGCGCTGCAGGCCCATCAAATCTTCGGCATCCGCCCGGTCCACGATGGTGAACTGCGGGTCCAGGCCGATGCGGGGCGCATATTCACGCAGCAGGCGGGCGCCCACGCTATGAAAGGTCCCCGCCCACGGAAACCTTGGTGCCATCTGCGTGGCACGCAATCCCAGCGCCCGGTGCAGCACTTGGCCGGCTCGTCGTTCCATCTCGCCGGCGGCGCGGCGGGAGAAGGTCAGCAGCAGGATGCGCTGCGGGTCGGCGCCGGCCAGCACCAGCCGGGCCACCCGGGTGGCCAGTGTCTTGGTCTTGCCGGACCCGGCACCGGCGATCACCAGCAGGGCACGGTCGCGTGCATCACCGCTGCCATCCCCCTCCAGACCACTTCCCAGCCAACTTCCCAGCCCGCTTCCCAGCCCGCTTCCCAGCCCATGCTCGACGGCGGCACGTTGGTCGTCATTCAGTTCGTCAAAGACGCTTTCGACCCCAGCAGATGCAGCGAGGGAAGGGCGGCCGCATGCATCCGGTGCTTCCTGGGTCTCCAGGACATGAGAAGGCGGCACGGCCAGGTCGGAAGGGTCACGGGGCGTCATGAGGTCCCCATCATAGGCTGTATGGATGACCAGTGTCAGCCGAGCCACCGCCGATGGCTGCACAGACCTGCGTCATCCGCCCGGGGAACGGCAATTGCCAGCCGTCCGGTGTACGCTGCACTCCATGGAGGCCTCCCCATGCTGCCGATTTTTTTGACCCTGTCCGCCCTGGCCATGCCGGTGATCGCCTGGTTGTCCCAGCAAGGTCGCTTCGGTCCTGACAACAAGACGCTGTCGGACCAATACCCCACCTTGATCGTGGCGGACGGTTATGCCTTTTCCATCTGGGGCGTGATCTTTCTTCTAGACCTGTTGTTGGCATTGTGGACGCTGCGCGGCCAGCGTCATCCAGAGCCAGCCATGGCAGCGGCCCGGCATCGCTGCCTGCTGCTCACCACCGTGGGTTTTGCGCTGACGGCCAGTTGGATGGTGGTGTTTGCCCAGCAGTGGTTCTGGGTGGCCCTGGCGGTGATGTGGGGGGCGCTGGGGTGCCTGCTGTGGGCGCTGATGCTGGTGGCCCATGCCCGGCCGCAGGGCGCTGCAGCATGGCTCACCTTGCTGCCGCTGGGGCTTCATGCGGGTTGGCTGTCCATGGCGGCCTTTCTGAACACCGCGCAAGTGATCGTCGCCGAGCAATTGCTGCCCACCGTGGACCAACTGCCGTGGACCCTGGTGCTATGGGCCCTGGCCGCGCTGCTGCTGCTGGTCGCCATCGCGCGGCTGCATCAGCCGGTCGCCGGCTGGCAGTCGCTGGGCTATGTGTTCGCTGCAGTGTGGGGCCTGGTGGGGGTGTATGTGAAGCAGAGCCGCGCTGAACTTCCAGGCGCGCACACCTCCGCCTGGATTGCCTTGGCGCTCGCGGTGGTGCTGGTCGCCCAGACGGTGTGGCTGCGGATGAGGGCAGGGCGCCCGCCCCGGGCTCAGGAGGACGGGCTGATGTCCTATCGACCGCATTGACGGCCGCATTGACCAGCGATCAGCGGCCAGCCATCACTGGCGGCGCATCACCAGCTTCGTGCCGCCTTGCAACAGCGTGACCGATGCCGCCTTGCCTTCTTCGCCGCTGAAGTCCAGTTGGGCACCGACCTGCGGCACCTCCACCCGGCGCGCTGTCCTGGCCTGTAGTTCGAACGCAGGCTGGCCTGGCGCCTGGCCCATCAGGCGGCCCTTGTCACTGATGAAGATCTTGATGGAGAACTCGGGGGCGCTGTAGGTGCCCACCAGTTCGTCCATCTGCGCAGGCGTCAATGCCACCGACGACGACTCCGGTGGCAGGTCTCCTTGGCGTTCCCAGCGCTCACCTTGCTTCTCGCCGTTGTTGAAGACGGTCACGGCCACCACCTTGCCCTCCGCGCTCCTCTCCAATTGCAGCTCGCTCACCGAGTCGCGAAACACAAAGTGGTCGCCACCCACCGGCACCAGAGGCAGCACGCCACCGCCGGTGCGCTGGCTGTGCAGCACGCCATCCTTCACACGCAGGTTGCGTGTCTGCTTCTCGCCATTACCGTAGAGACCTTCTGCTGCGCGCAACTGCTCTGCAGGCACCGACACCGCCACGGCGTCCGGGAATGGCTCGCCGATCGCAAATGCTGCCAGCTTCTGCGCCACCACCGTGTCGCCGCCGCCCCCGCTGTCGCTGTTGCGCAAGATCACCACGGTGGTCTGGCTCGCCGGCAGGTAATTCAACACCGACGAGAAGCCGTGAATGCCGCCGGTGTGCATCAACATCGTCTGGTCTCGCAGCGTCACGCTGGCAATGCCGAATCCGTACTTGAACGGCTTCGCGGCACCTTCAGGTGTTGTCATGCTGGCGTAGCTGCCTTTGCTGAGCAGCTTGCCGCCGTGCAAGGCCTGATTCCAGCGCCACAAACCTTCCGTATTGGAGATCAATGCGCCGGCCGCATGCGGTTGCGTCATGCTCAACAGACTGGCCGGTGCCACTTCGCCCGCGTTGTTGACGGTGTAGCCGCGGGCCAGCCCCTTGAACAGTTTGTCTCCGGCCTCGTAGGACACGCTGGTGATGCCTGAGGGTTGGAGGAGCAGTTGGTCCGCAGCCTGGTACCAAGGCTGTCCGGAGATCTTCTCCACCACCGCGCCGACCAGCACATAGCCGGAGTTGTTGTAGGCCCACCGCTCGCCGGGTGCGAAATCGACGGGCAGGTTTTTGAACTCATTGATGAGCTCAGCCGTGCTGAGATCCCGCCGCACGGGATTGCCCATGTAGCCCGGGATCCCGGTGTAGCTCTTCACGCCGGACGTGTGATTGAGCAACTGTCGCAGCGTGATCTTGTCGCCGTTGGGATAGTCCGGCAGAAACCGGGACAGAGGATCGTCCAGGGCCGCCTTGCCTTGGTCGATCTGCTTGAGCAGCGACGCTGCGGCGAACTGTTTCGTGACGGAGCCGATGCGCAGCAACTGGTCCGGTTGCATGGCAACACCGAGCTCGATGCTGGCCATGCCCCGAGCTCCCTTGTAAAGCAATTGGTCTCCGCGCGCGACCAGCACGGTGAAGCCAGGGCTGTCAGGACCGTACTTCTGCTGGTCCAGCAGTTTGTTGGCGTAGGCCGCCATGGCGGAAGGCGTGGCCAGTTGGCCCGCGTGGGCTCCATGGACCAGCAGAGACAGGAGCACTGCAACGGGAATCAGGCATTGGCGCATGAGTCAAGGCAAAGGGTTTGAACCGTGCGCAGTATGTGTGGCCACGACCATCACAGCGAACCCTTTGCGACAGACGACAGAAATCCCGGGATGGAATGTTCGCTGATGGTCATTCGGCCATGGCGATCACAGCATTCACAGCCCGCCCGTCGGCGTCTCGCCATGCGCGCCCTTCATTGCCGAGGTGACGCGCGTGGCGCGCGTCACCGCGTTGGTATCAGCGCAGGGCTTCTGCCACGCCCCGCAGCGCGGGCGATTCCTTGGCCTGGATGAGATACACCGGCACCGATTCCATGTAAGCGCGGAACCGGCCCTTGCTCAGGAAGCGCTCATGGAACGCAGACGTCTCCAGACGCTCGATCACCCGTGGCAGCACGCCGCCCCCCAGGTAGACGCCGCCGCGCGCGCCCAGCGTGAGTGCCAGGTTGCCAGCGACCGAGCCGAGGAAGGCAAACATCAGCGCCAGCGTTTCGTCCGCACGGGCGTCGCTGCGATCCAGCGCCTTGGCACTGATCGTGGGGGCATCCAGGCGGGCCGGGACCGGAACGCCGTCCAGCTCGCACAGCGCTTCATACATCCACACCAAACCCAGCCCCGACACCGCACGCTCGGCCGATGCATGGCCAAAGCGCTTCTGCAGCACCGCCACCACCGCCTGCTCGCGCGGCGTGACCGCCGCCAAGGTCACATGGCCGCCTTCGCCCTGCAGCGGGCGATAGCTGCCGTCACCCGCAGGCACCAGCCCTGAGACGCCCAGGCCGGTCCCCGGCCCGATCAGCGCCAGCGCGCCGCCCGCGTCCGGCTGACCGGCACGGATCTGGCGCTTTTCTTCCGGCGCCAGCGTCGGCAGCGCCAAGGCCAGCGCGGTGAAATCGTTGATCACCACCAGCCGCTCCAGGCCGATGGCCTGACGAAGCGCCTCGATGGAGAACGACCAGTGATGGTTCGTCATGTGGACCTGGTCGCCCACGATGGGATTGGCGATGCCGATGGCGCCTTGCGCCGGCCCCTGACCAGCCCCATTCCGGCCCGTGTCAGCCAGATAGGTCTCGATGGCGGTCTGCAGGCTGGGATAGTCCGCACACGCATAGGTGCGGACATCCGTCAGCGCGCCTTGCGGCTGCGCCTGCCAGGCGAATCGGGCATTGGTGCCACCCACGTCGGCCAGAAGACGGCCCTGGGCCGAAGCGCCCTGGGGCGCAGGATCAAGCATCGCACTCATGTGAAGAAGAATCGGGTCAGGAGCAACGGGTGAGGAGCAACGGGTCCGCTCAGGCCAGCCGCTTTTCGCTGCCAGCATCGAACAGATGGGCCGATTCTGCCGCCCATTGCAGGCGCACCGTATCACCCACGTGAAGGTGGGGGTTGCCAGCCACGCGCGACGTGATCTGCCCCAGCGGAGTATCCACCAGCAGATAGGTCTCCGGACCGGTCGGTTCAATCATCACCAGCTTGCCGGGCACGCCGTCATCCGCCAGGCGGATGTGCTCCGGGCGAAGCCCGTACAGGCAACCGCCATTGCCAGCGATCGTGGCATCGATGGTGGCTTGCTGCTGGGCGTTGACCGGCAGCGCCACGCCCTGGGCCCGCAGGCCCTCTTGTTGACGCTCTGCAGTGACGAAGTTCATGGTCGGCGAGCCAATGAACTCGGCCACAAAGCGGTTGGCCGGGCGGGTGTAGATTTCTTCCGGCGTGCCGAACTGCTGCACCAGACCATCACGCATGACGGCGATGCGGTCGCCCAGCGTCATGGCTTCCACCTGGTCGTGGGTCACATAGACGGTGGTGGTGCGGGTGCGTTGATGCAGCAGCTTGATCTCGGCACGCATCTCGATGCGCAGCTTGGCATCCAGGTTGGACAGCGGCTCGTCGAACAGGAACAGCTTCGGATCGCGTGCCAGCGCACGGCCCATGGCCACGCGCTGACGCTGGCCGCCGGAGAGCTGGCCCGGCTTGCGGTCCAGCAGGTGGTCGATCTGCAGCATCTTGGACACGCGCTGCACGGTCTCGTCGCGCTGCGCCTTCGGCACCTTGCGCATCTCCAGACCAAACGCGATGTTCTGCGCCACATTCATGTTGGGGTAGAGCGCATAGCTCTGGAACACCATGGCGATGTCACGGTCCTTGCTGGGCAGGTAGGTGATATCGCGGTCGCCAATGTGGATGGCGCCGGAGGTGGGGTGCTCCAGGCCGGCAATCATCGCCAGCAGGGTGGACTTGCCGCAGCCCGACGGGCCGACCAGGATCAGGAATTCACCGGCATCGATGGAGAGGTCGATGCCCTTGAGAATGTCGGCCGCGCCGTAGCTCTTGCGGACCTGGGAAATGGTGAGCGCACCCATTGCTTATCCTTTCACGGCGCCGGCGGTCAGGCCGCGCACGAAATACTTGCCAGCGACGACGTAGACCACGAGGGTCGGCAGGGCGGCGATCAGCGCCGCGGCCATGTCCACGTTGTATTCCTTGACCGTGCTGGTGGTGTTGGCGAGGTTGTTCAGGCCGACGGTGATCGGCTTGCTGTCGGCGCCGGAGAACACGACGCCGTAGAGGAAGTCATTCCAGATCGAGGTGAACTGCCAGATCAGGGTCACGACCAGGATCGGTGTGGACAGCGGCACCACGATGCGCCAGAAGATCTGCCAGAACGAGGCACCGTCCAGCGTGGCCGCCTTGATCAGCTCGTCCGGCAGGCCGGCGTAGTAGTTGCGGAAGAACAGCGTGGTGGACGGCATGCCCGCCAGCACGTGCACCAGGATCAGGCCCCACACCGAGCTGGCAATGCCCAGCATGCCCAGCACCTGGCTCATCGGCAGCAGCACCACCTGCATCGGCATGAACACACCGAACAGCAGGAAGGCAAACATCACTTCGCTGCCACGGAAGCGCCACTTGGTCAGCACATAGCCGTTGAGCGCCCCCAATGCAGTGGAGATCAGCACGGCGGGCACCACCATGTAGACCGAGTTCATGAAGAAGGGCTTGAGGCCGCCGCAGTCCGTGCCGGTGCAGGCGCTGCCCCAGGCCTTGGACCACGCCTCGAAGCTGGGGCTCATCGGGATGGAGAGCAGCGTGCCGTTGCGCACTTCGTCCATGGTCTTGAACGAAGTGCTGACCATCACATACAGCGGGGTCAGGAAGAAGGCCGCAAAGCCCAGAAGCACCAGCAGCAGCAGCACGCGCTGCCAGCTCAGGCCGCTGGGCCGGCGGGCCGGCACGACGGAGGAGGAAGAAGATGTCATCTCGGGGCTCATGGCGACGCTCATGACTTCGAACGCAGCTCGGAATAGAGATAAGGCACCACGATGGCCGCGATGGTCGCCAGCATCATGGTGGCACTGGCAGCACCCAGGCCGATCTGGCCGCGCGAGAACGCCATGGTGTACATGAAGGTCGCGGGCAGGTCGGTGGCATAACCGGGGCCGCCAGCGGTCAGTGCGATCACCAGGTCGAAGCTCTTGATGGCGATGTGCGCCACCACCATGACGGTGGAGAAGAACACCGGACGAAGCGTCGGAATGATGATGCGCCAGTAGATGCGAGCCAGCGAGGCGCCGTCCACCTGGGCTGCCTTGATGATGGAATCGTCGATGCCGCGCAGGCCGGCCAGGAACAGGGCCATCACAAAGCCCGACGACTGCCAGATGCCGGCAATCACCACGCAGTAAAGGGCATGGTCAGGGTCCACCAGCCAGTCAAACCGGAAGTTCTCGAAACCCCAGGACTGCACCAGGTGCTCGATGCCCAGGCCGGGGTTGAGAATCCACTTCCAGGCCGTCCCGGTGACGATGAAGGACAAGGCCATCGGGTAGAGATAGATGGTGCGCAGGGCGCCTTCAGCACGGATCTTCTGATCCAGCAGGATGGCCAGCAGCAGGCCCAGCACGGTGGTGCCGCCGATGAACAGCACGCCAAACACACCGAGATTGGTCAGGGCCACCCACCACCGATCGTTGTCGAACAGTGCGCGGTATTGGTCCAGACCGACGAATTCATAGTTGGGCAGCAGCCGCGAGGCGGACAGCGACAGATAGCCGTTCCAGGCCATCAGCCCATAAATGAAGAGGAAGGAGAGAAGGAAGGTGGGCGCCACCACCAGCTTGGGAAGCCAGGGGCTGCGCGGTGCACGAGAGGCGGACATGCTGGGCGGCGGGGTACTGCAAGAGGGGCGGGGGGGAAAGCGAACGGGGCAGCCCCTCACGGAGCCGCCCCGAACGCCTTGACTTACTTCGTCTTCGACGCAGACACCAGGCGGGTTTGTGCTTCCTTGGCGGTCATCTTGTCGCTGTTCCAGAACTGGCTCACGACGTCCTTCATCGCGCCTTCGGCAGCGGCCGGAACGGCCATGCCATGGGCGATGGAGGGCACCAGGGTGCCGGACTTGGCATCGGCGGCAAAGTCCACAGCCGACTGCTTGGCGCAGTCGTCGAACTTGGCCATGTTCATGCCGGTGCGGACCGGGATCGAGCCCTTGTTCAGGTTGAACAGTTCCTGGAATTCCGGCGACATGATGGCCGTGGCCAGGTCCTGCTGAGCCTTCTCATTGGCCGCATTCTTCAGCTTGAACATCGCAAAGGAGTCGATGTTGAAGGTGTAGGACTTGGCCGTACCGGGAGCGGCTGTACACAGGAAGTCCTTGCCCGGGGTCTTGCCCGCAGCCACGAACTCGCCCTTGGCCCAGTCACCCATCAGCTGCATGCCGGCTTCGCCCTTGATCACCATGGCGGTGGCCAGGTTCCAGTCGCGGCCCGGAGCGTTCTTGTCGGTGTAGTCCTTGATGCGCTTGAAGGTGGTCAGCACCTTCTCCATCTGCGGGCTCTGCAGGGTGGCGGGGTCCAGCTGGACCAGCGCCTTCTTGTAGAAGTCCACGCCACCGACGCCCAGGGCGACCGATTCGAAGGTGGTGAAGTCCTGCCAGTTCTGGCCACCGTGCGCCACGGGGATGATGCCGGCCTTCTTCAGCGCCTCGGCGGTGACGAAGAACTCGTCCCAGGTGGTGGGCACCTTGGCATTGGCCTTCTTCAGCGCTTCCGGGTTCACCCACAGCCAGTTCACGCGGTGGACGTTCACCGGTGCGGCAATGTAGTGGCCCTTGTACTTCATGATGTTGGCCACCACCGGCGGGATCAGTTCATCCCACTTGCCGGCTGCCGCCACGCCATCGATGTTGGTCAGCACGCCTTCAGCGGCCCATTCCTGCAGGGAAGGGCCCTTGATCTGAGCGGCGGCCGGGGCATTGCCAGACACCACACGCGACTTCAGCACGGTCATGGCGGAGTCTCCGCCGCCGCCGGCCACGGCGAAGTCCTTCCAGGTGTGGCCTTGCTTTTGCAGCTGAGCCTTCAGGGCGGTGGCGGCCTTGGCCTCGCCGCCACTGGTCCACCAGTGCAGCACTTCGACTTCACCGGCGTGGGCCGCACCGGCACCCGCGAGCACGGCCACCAGGGCCGTGGCCTTCGCGAGTTGCTTGAGCTTCATCATTTGCTTTGTCTCCTTGTGAGAGGGAGGTTGTGTTCTACAGCCTGGGATGACAGCGATTCAGATGTAGGGGTTTGTGGCCGATCAGAACCACACTTCGACCTGGGCACCGAAGCTGGTGCCGGAGGTCTTGTCTTCGAAGTTCACGTTGTTGGTGACGTTGCCGGCGGCGCGATTCCACTTGGCGTGGGTCACGTACAGGCGGAACTCAGGGCGGTCCATCAGGGCCGGGCCGACCGACAGCGTGGGGGCGAACGTCAGCTTGGTCAAGCGGGCCGTCTGGCCGCCATCGGGCTTGTACTGGGACACGCCGGCTTCGGTCAGCAGCTTGAAGTTGCGGGTGACGGCGTAGGAGACACGACCACCGACGGAGCCCGACTTGGTCGCGACGCCCTGGTTGTCCTTCTCTTGTGCGTACAGCACCATGGCCATGCCGCCCCAGGCGCCGGTCTGCCAGTTCACCGATTCAACCACGCGGTACTTCTTGGCGGCGGAAGTGTCGGTCAGGTTGCCGAAGTTGGAGTTCAGGCCGGTGGAGCCTTGGGCGTATTGCAGCCAGATCACGTTGTTCAGGCCGGTGCCGAACAGGTTTGCCTGCTCATGCTTGAAGGTCAGGCCCCAGCCGTTGGTGCCGCCAGCAAACTGGGCCTTGGTGACCGTGCCGAACACGCTCAGCTTGCCGCCGTCATTCACGGCTGCGTCGACGTATTCCACGTTGCCGCGGTGGCCGGGGCGCTCGTTGGAATCCTTGTCGGTCTTGTAGTAGGCCACGCCCAGCTTGCCGGGGCCCAGGCCGGTGAAGCCCTTGGCGCCAGCACCCACGCCCACCATTTCGGTGAAGTAGGTGTCTACGATGTGCACGTCGCCACGACGGCCACGTTCCTTGCCGATCCAGAAGGTGGCTTCAGGGGCGATGTCGAAGCCCTTGGCTTCAGCAAACATCTGCGCAACGTCCCAGTCACCCTTGGTGTTGTCGGTGGAGCCGTCGTAGTAGTCGGTCATCAGCGTGACCTTGTATTCCACGCCGTCCTTCTTGAAGCCTTGGGCCAGCTGGAATTCACCGTAGAAATCGCACTCGTTGCCCAGGCGGTACTTCATGCCCTGGGTGCCGCCGTTCAGCGCGTAGCAAGAACGCGAGGTGCCGTTGGAGGTCAGGCCAGGGCCGGCGCGGAAGTAGCCGGTCCAGTCGACGGCCTGGGAAGCGCCAGCGGCCATGAGCAGACCGACGGCCAGGGGAATACGCTTGTACGCGTGAGCATTGCGAATCATGGATGAGTCTCCGTGTAGGGCTTGCCCAACGACGCTCCGGGTGCACGTCGTTAAGCAGGCGTTTATCTTTCTTGCATGCGGGGCGCACTTTAATTTTCCTTTAATGAAACTATATTGGTGCTTACCACTATGGTTTTTGGGCGGTACGCGCCAGGTTTTCCCCCTCCTGGGGCGACTGGCGCGCCAATGCGGGGCGCTTCCATCCACACGCCCTCGCCACCCCGCCATTGCGCGTTCAGCTGGTGTTCAGCTTTCATTCAGGAAACTGGCGCCGGGCCGCTGGCCGGCAGGCGGCGTGCCTGTAGGTTCTTGAAAACTGGAACAAACGGCCCACCCCGGGTGTTGTCGTCTTTGCTGCAGCGCCGCAATCAGCGGGCCGGCAGGGTGATCGGCCAGCGTCATCTCGCTGCAACGTGGGGTCAGTTCTCCACAGTACTGCGTTAAATCAGCCGACGTTGCACGCGCTTTGCACCCAAAACCTGGGCGGCGCCTGGCCTGTGGCTGGCCCCGTCTTGCAACATGGGCCTGGCCCGGCACGGTTGCAAAAACTGACCGACCTTGCCTAAACCGCCATGGCGGCAGGTAATCGGACGGTCACCTGAAGCCCCTGAGGCGCCAGGTTGCGGGCTTCCACGCTTCCCGAGTGACGCTCCACGATTTCCTTCACGATGGACAGGCCCAGGCCGCAGCCATTGCCTTCCTGGGTGCCGCGGAAGAAACGTTCGAAGACCTTGTCCTCAATATCAGGGGCCAGACCGGGGCCGTTGTCCGAGACAGTCAGTAACACCGTGTCCGGCGATTGTGGCGAACGGGCGACATGGACCGTGACGGTGGCGCCACGCCCGGCATAACGAATGGCGTTGTCCACGATGTTCACCAGCGCTTCCCGCAGCAGCAGGTGAATGCCCATGACCTCGATGGCGGCAGAAAATTCCTGCTCTTCTTCAAAGCCCAGATCCACTTCCTGCTGCAGGGCGCGGGGCACCATTTCGGCGGTCACCTCCCGTGCCAGCCGGACCAGGTCCAGCCGGGTCAGCGGCTGGCGGGTGACCGATTCCGGCTCGGTGCGGGCCAGCGCCAGCAGTTGATTGACCAGGTGGGCGCTGCGGGTGGCGCTTTCATGCACCCGCGCCAGCCGGGTGGTGAGCGGGCCGGGGGGCGCCTCCGCCAGGGCCAGCTCGCTCTGGCTCTTCAGGCCCGCCAGCGGCGTGCGCAATTGGTGGGCGGCATCACTGATGAACCGGCGCTGGCCCTGCACGTTATGACGCACCGACTCCAGCAGATCGTTGATGGCCTGCGCCAGGGACCGCAGTTCCTGCGGCGCGGCATCCAGCTCGATGGGCCGCAGGTCATTGGGCTTGCGGCCTTCCACCAGCCGCCGCAGTCGGCTGATGGGCGCCAGGCCCGCACCCACCCCGGCCCACACAATCATGCTCATCAGCACGATCAGCAGCGACAGCGGCAGCATGGTGTCGATCAGCAGCCGCCGGAACAGCAGTTCCCGGTTGGCGCTGGAGCGCGCCACCTGCACCAGCATCATCTGCTGGGCCTTCGGGTCGTCCCCAAACTGCAAATACAGCGCTGCCACCCGCACCGGCGCATGCACCGTGCCACCGTCTGGATCTTCCAGTTCACCGTCGTAAAAGCGGGCATCGCCCAGCGGCGGGCTGGCCGGCGTGGCGGGCGGGCTGGGCAGGTTACGGTTGCCCAGGATGAATTTGCCGGGCGGTGAACTCACCGTATAGAGCAGCTTGTCGTTGGGGTCGGCTTCCAGCACGTCCTGGGCCGCGCGGGGGAAGTCGATCAGCAGGCCGTTGCCCATCGGTTTGACCTGACGGGACAAGGACCGCACCGCCTGCGCCAGCGTGGCGTCCACCGCTTCATTGGCGTAACGCCCGGCCAGCCGGTAACTGAAGAGGGCGCCGGCCAGCCACAGCACCAGCTGGGGCAGCAGCAGCCACAGCAGCAACTGGCGCTTGAGGGAATACATGGCCGGATCCGGCCGCCGGGCCTGGGAGGAGGCCTGCGAGGGAGGCTGCGGGGCGCTCATCCCGGACCTCAGGTCCGTTCCAGTTCCAGCAGATATCCCAGGCCGCGGACCGTCCGGATGGCCACCTGGGCGCCTTCCAGTTTGCGCCGCAGCCGGTGGATGTAGACCTCCACCGCATTGTTCCCCGCGACCGTTTCGGTGCCGCGTTCCCCCGACCAGACCTGGTTGATCTGCTCCTTGGTGATGACCCGCCCCTGGTGCGTCAGCAGCAGGTCCAGCAGGTCGAATTCGCGCGGGCTCAGCTCCAGCATGTCCCCGCGCACCTGGGCGGAGCGGGTGTCCCGCTGCAGGCTCAATTCGCCCAGCTCATGGCCGGCCTTGATGGCGCGGCTGCGGCGCATCAGGGCCCGAAGGCGGGCTTCCAGCTCCGGAAAATCAAAAGGCTTGGTGAGATAGTCGTCCGCGCCGGCATTCAGCCCGGCCACCCGGTCCTCCAGGCTGTCCAGGGCGGTCAGGATCAGCACCGGCAGGGAGGCGTCATGCTGGCGCAACTGGCGGAGCACCTGCAGCCCGTCCACCATCGGCAGGCCCAGGTCCAGCACCACCACATCAAACGCCTGTTTGGCGAGCAGGTACTGCGCCACCGCGCCATTGGGGGCGTGTTCCACCGTAAAGCCGCTGGCGCGCATCTGCTCGCACAGGGCATCCGCCAGGAGGGCATCGTCTTCGGCCAGCAGCAGGTTCATGGGGCTTGGGTTCATGCGGCGCCCCGTCGTGGGGCGGCAGAATGTTAGCGCGCTTACGGCCTTGCATTGTTTTTGCACCGCTTGGAGGCTTTCGGGCGGTATTCGTCGGTCAGGGGCGCAAGCTTCGTTAATCCGTCACACGGCGCCGGCGCACGGGGCTTTTGCCCTGTCGGGCCGGGCGGCATGATGGTGCCATGGTGGGTTCCATGGCAGGTGGGGACCCCCTGCGGACACCGCTGCAGCCCCCTGGCTGCGGGCGTTGCGCTCACCACGGACCTGCTTCTCAGGGACCTTGCCGGCAACGTTCCGGCCCCCTCTGGACTTTTCAAGTGGACTTCAAACAACTGCTCTGGCGGGTGGTCTACACCAAGAACGCCAACCTTCACAGCGGCGCTTTCTGCGCGGGGCCGTGGCATCCGGACAAGGCCCATGTGGAGCGCTGCGCCGAAGTGCTGCGCGCTCGCCAGCTGGACGTGGGCATTCAGAGTAACCAGCAGGCCCAGAAAAACGCCAGTTCCTGGGATGGCGCCCTGGGCTGAGGCGCGCTTGCTTGCCGAGCCTTCGCGGATGGCGCAAAACATCCGCGGGAGTGAGCGCCTTGTGTTGTCAGTCCAGGGTGGTATTTTTTAGTACGCCTTTGGGCCTGGTGATACTCCGTGGCATGTATCTCTGCGCCCGCGCGTCACGCGGACCGCTGCGCTCACGCCTTGTTTCCCTCTCATCCGCGTCTTCTCCCCGGGAACGCCCCAGGTACGCTGGACGCTGTCATGACGCACCCTTAGACTCGCGCCGACTTTCGTGACTCCCTCCTGGCGCGAGGGCCGGTGACGTAGATCGTGCAGCGCCATGCCAGGCTGCGGACAATCCGACAGTGGGCTTCAAAGAGGTTCCCCAACGAGGGCGAGAAGAGGTGACGAGTCGATCTCGCTTTGAAGGTTTCGTGCTGGAGCTGTCCGCGCGGGCGCTGCTCGCCGAAGGGGTACCGGTCCCACTGAGCGGCCGGCAGATCGATTTGCTGATTGCCTTGGTGTCACAGGGCGGCGCGATCGTTTCCAAGAACGATCTGCTCAATCTCGTGTGGCCCGGTCAAGTGGTGGAAGAGAACAATGCCGCTGTGCATGTCTCCGCCCTGCGACGTGTGCTGGGCCGCGAATCGATCGTCACCGTGACGTGCCAGGGCTAGCGGTTTGCCTTGCCGCTGATCGAAGACGCGCCCCCCGGGCCCGACGATGCAGACGCCAGTGCAGCGGCCGCACTGCCACAGGTGCGCCTGCGGGCCTTGCCATCGTTGTCGGTCACCGTGCACGGGCGTGACCATGATCTTCAAACCCTGCTCAGCCGTCTGGTGCGCCACCGGCTGGTGACGGTGGTGGGCGCGCCGGGCATCGGCAAATCCACCTTGGCGCTGGCCTGTGCCCATGAGCGTCGGCACGCCGCGCGCCACGGCGTGGTGTGGGCGGACCTGCACCAGGGCGGGCAGCCGCGCGAGCCATTGGCCGCCGTGGCGGCAGCACTGGGGCTGGACCCGGATCTGGACCTGCAGACCCTGCTGGAAGTCCTGCGCCCGATGTCGCTGCTGCTGGTGCTGGACAACGCGGAGGCATGCGCCAAACAGGCGGCGGACTTCTGCCATGCCGTGATTGAAGGCACCGAAGAGGTGACCTTGATGGTCACCAGCCGCAAGGTGTTGCGGGTGCCGGGCGAGCGCGTGTTGCGTACACCGGCCTTGTCCTCGCCCCCGCCCGGTCGCAGCGTGGACGAAGCGCTGGGCCAAGGTGCGGTGGCGCTGTTCATCGACCAGGTCCGGGCGCAAGGCCTGCCCTTTGCGCTGGGCCTGCACAACCTGGATCAGGTCACGACCCTGTGCCGTCGCCTGGACGGCCATCCGCTGGCATTGCAACTCGCGGCGGGGCGCCTGGCCACCTTCGGCCTGGATCAACTCTGCGAGCGGCTGAACGACCGTTATCGCCTGCTGACGCGTGGCACGCAGGCGGGCCCGCGCCGGCACCAGTCCCTGCGGGCCTGCATGGACGACAGCCATGTCCTGCTGAGTGACGTCGAGCGTCTGGTCCTTCGGCGGCTGGAGCCGTTTGAAGGCGGCTTCACGCTGGAGATGGCCTCTGTGGCGCTGTCGGACCGGCAGTTTGATGCCTGGACGGTGGCAGAAGCGCTGGAAGGTCTGGTGGACCATTCCCTCGTCCAGGTCGACGCGGACGACCGCCCCCGCTACGAGCTGCTGGAAAGCGTACGGGCCTATGGTCTGCTGCAACTGGAGGAATGTGGGGAGGTGCATCTGGCGCGGCACATGCATGCCTACACGGTGTGCCAGCTGTTTGAGCGCGCTGCACGGGCTTTCCAGATGATGCCGGATGAGCGCTGGATGGTGGAATTTGCACCGGAGCTGGGCAATGTGCGTGCAGCGCTGGACTGGTGTGTGGAGCACGCGCCGGTCATGGGCCTGCGCTTGCTGGCCAATGCACGCGCGCTGTTTGAACTGCTGGGGCTGCGGGATGAGGCCGGCTGGCGGCATGCGGCCTTCGAGAACGAGCTGCCGCATGACCTGGCCCCGGAGACGCTGGCGCGCTTTTGCATCGACCATGCCACGCTGATGATGCCGAACGACCCGGCCGGTGCGGGGGTCTGGTTCCGTCGCGGCCTGCGTGCGTCCAGAACCGCAGATGATCCGGCGGTGCGCTACACGGCGCTGTGTCGGCAGGTGCTGGGTGACCGTGAAATCAGCCGTGCGGCCATGCGCCATGCCATGGGGGAAATGATGACCCTCGCGGTGCAGTGTGAAGGTCAGCACGCGGACCGCCTCAAGCTGCTGGGGCTGGCCGCGAGGGCCCATGTGTGGCGCGTGGAAGGGCAGGCGGCGGAGGCGGACAAGGCGCTGTGTGCGTCCCTTCGGCTGGCGCGCGAGATCGGTGCCACCGCCTGGCTGCTGGAGGACCTTCAGCGGTTGACCACCCTGCTGGTCGGCCACGGAAGGTCCTTGCCTTGTGCAGCTGTGCTGGTGCGGGAATGGGAAGCGGGCGGTGTGGATGGGGTGCTGCGTCAGCGCCTGAGAGGATGCCGCGCGGCCGTGCTGCTGGCCGAGGGACGGGTGCGCGAGGCGCGCGCCGTGCTGGAGATGCTGATGGCGCCGGAGGCCTTGCTGCAGGCGGGCCCGGACATCGTTGCGCATCTGTTGCCGGTCCTGGTGTGGCTCGCGTGGTCCGAAGGACGGGATGCGGATGCGGCGCGGCTGATGGGTCATGCAGCGGCCGCCTGGCCGCAGTCACCGCGTGAAGAGCCGCCCGCGCCCTGGGATGCACTGGTGCAGCGGATGCGTCAACGCCTGGACGATCTGCGACTGGCCATCCTGCGCGAAGAAGGGCGCCGCTGGCAGGAGCGTGAGGCGCTGGTGACGGCCCTGGCGCTCCCCACCCTGGCCGAGGACGGTCCGGGGCCGCCAGGGGCGCGAGTGCCCACGCTGGGACGGATCGATGTGGATCAGCGCGTCGTGGGTGGGTGACTGGTGGGTGAGTGGTGGGTGACCACGGGATGAAGCCGAACCAAACGAAGGTTTGCGTGGTGGCGCGACAGCCTGCCGCTGTTCTTGACCGTTCAGGGGCAGGGTCACGGCCCCGTCACAGAGCGGTCACGGGCTCGGTCGAGAGTGGCTCGGCATTGATTGCCGGACCCAGCCATGAAGATCACCACGCTGCCCACTGCTTTGCCCGATATGCCCCCGGAGGCCGAGCACTCGCCACCCGGGGCGTCAGGCGCCATCGCCTTGCGCGACCTGGGCTCCTCGTCCGGGGAATCCGTGCGGACACCGCGTTCTGCCGAAGTGTCCCCGGTGCCGTTTCGTCGGATGCACTCCGACCCGGGGCTGCCTGTACGGCGTGCATCCGATCCCGGTCCAGCGCGACCCACCGCAGCCGCGTTGGCACCAAGACAGTCGTTGGACCGGCTCAGAACGGCCCAGACAACGACGTCGGCTACATCGCAGACAACGGCTCTGACGCGCGAGAGCCAAGCTCCGCAACCCGGTCCCCGTGAGGCCGGCGCACTGAGCTTCTTTGCCATGCAGAACGCCCGCCACGCCGGGCCGGTGGCGGCTGTGCGCACGGTGGTGCAAGGGCTGATCGCTCCGGAGGTGGCGCGTGCGGTGGCCTCTCATCCCGATGTCGCACTGGGGGCGCAAGTGGCGTTGACCACATGGTCCATGGGCCGACGCATCGTCTCGCAGCTCCACAGCGAGCGATATGCGGAACAGGCCAACGCCGGCTTCAGCGGGGATGTGAACCGCCAGGGCAACAGCCTGCCGCGCCGGATCTGGCAAGGCGTGCAATCCCTGGGCATTGCCGGTGGGGACTTTGCAGCGATGGGGCTCACCATCGCCGCCCGCAGCAATCCCGCCCTGATCGGCGTGGCCCAATCAGCGGCTGCGATCCAGGTCATTGCCCATTTGCAGGCGCAGTTCCGCGAGGCATTGCGGCCGGCCACCAACACCGTGCACGTGGGCAACTCGCACGCACCCCAGCCGGCGGATGGCCGCAACCTCCGTCCGTCCGATGTGGGAGGGTCGATGAGCGGCACCTTTGGCGCCGCAGCGGCCCTGATCGACCTGCTGGGTCAGATGGCGATTCAACGCACCTTGGGTGGGGTTCCGGCCTGGCAGGCGTCACGCGGCCTGGCGGCGGGTGCGGGCGCCGTGGCCGGTGTATCTCAACACCTTTCACGGCATTCGCCATGTGGACCGCGATCTGATCGAAATGGCCCGCTCCTATGGGCTGAGCGGCTGGAGCCTCTACCGGAAGGTCATCCTGACCGGGGGCGACCGCGTCCATCCTGGTGGGCCTGCGGTTCTCGCTGGGCTTGATGTGGGTGATGCTGATCGTCGCCGAAACGATTTCCGCGCAGGCCGGGATCGGCTACATGACGATGAATGCGCGGGAGTTCCTCCAGACCGATGTCGTGCTGGTGGGCATCCTGATCTATGCACTGCTGGGCAAGCTGGCGGACCTGCTGGCCCATGGGCTGGAGCGGGCATGGCTGCGGTGGCATCCGGGCTACCAACGATGATGAGCATGACCGATATTGATCTGCTGGTGGAAGTGAATCGGGCGGCCGGCGGGGCGCCGGCGGCGGCCTCGGAGCGCGAAGCACGTGAACGACCGGAGGGACGTGAAGGCGGTCCCGGCCGTGAGAGCCGTGGTGGGGCGTCGCAGACGCCTGCGGCGGTGAGCGCCGATGTGCAGCCAGCATGGCTGCAGCGCGCCGGTCCACAGGGCGGTGACGCGATTCACTTGCGGGGGCTGGGCAAGTCCTTCGGTGAACGCCAGGTGCTGGCCGGCATTGATCTGGACATCCGACCCGGTGAATTTGTGGCGGTGATCGGCCGCAGCGGCTGTGGCAAGAGCACCTTGCTGCGTCTGCTGGCCGGGCTGGACCAGCCCACGGCGGGGGAGCTCGACGCCGGGCCGAAGAAGGACGTGCGTTTCATGTTCCAGGATGCGCGGCTGCTGCCCTGGGCCCGGGTGCAGGACAACGTGGCGCTTGGGCTTGCAGGCCCGGAGGGGCGCGAACGTGCGGCAGCGGCGCTGGCCCAGGTGGGGCTGGGTGAACGCGGCCCGGAGTGGCCGGCGCGCCTGTCTGGCGGACAGCGTCAGCGGGTGGCCCTGGCCCGGGCGCTGGTGCATACACCGCGACTGCTGCTGCTGGACGAGCCTCTGGGCGCACTGGATGCGCTGACCCGCATCGAGATGCAGCGGCTGATCGAGCGACTGTGGCTGCGTCAGGGCTTTACGGCGGTGCTGGTGACCCATGATGTGGCCGAAGCCGTTGCGCTGGCGGACCGGGTATTGCTGATCGAGCATGGCCATTTGGCGCTGGACCTGCGGATTGATCTGCCGCGGCCCCGCGTCCGCGATGCCGCCTTTGCCGCCCTGGAGCAACGTTTGCTCGACCGGGTGCTGCAGGTACCCGATGCGGCCGATGTGACACCGCCCTTCGGATCCGCATCGATCCCCTCCGCGATTGCGGCGCCACAACTGCGCTGGGCGGTCTGAACCCCAGGGGCGGGCGCGCCCCTGGCGCAGGGCGGCTGCGGCCGGTCAGGCAACTCAGGCAACTCAGGCGAATCAGGCGAATCAGGCCATATGGCCAACATCGTCGGCATGCGCCAGGTCCGTGTCGAAGGCCAGACGCGGCCCGGGCGTTTCCACCGGACGGCATGAGCGCCGCCGTGCATCGCGCTCCACCAGCAAGGGCTGAGGCCGCGCGGGCTGGGCCCGCCGCACCTGAAAAATCTCCGCCAGGTTCGCGTCGGGCCGCAGCAATGGTCGCAAGCAGGCCGCAGGGCCGGTCAGCAGCGGTGTGACGCCGGGGCCATGGCCCGACACCGTGGAGTCACCATGCACGATCACCCCGATGGTGACGCGGCTCTCCCGATAGATCGGCCCGCGCCGCACATCCGCGCCCACGATGGCCACCATGTCGCCAAAGCGCAGGCTGGTGAGCTTCCAGCGCTCCCGGCTGGGCCGGTCGGCCAACTGGATGTCGTAGTCGCCGCGCCACGCGGTGTTCTTGCCCAGGCCCGACCCCATCAACCGGGCCGGCACCAGATGGGTCACCGGCACATGCAGCCGGCCCTCCTGTTCCAGCAGGCCCCAACGCCCCAGCAGCGCCGGGTCGCAGTTCATCACTTCGATCCTGGGATGGCGCAACAGGCGCAGGCCCAGGCCGTGCGACCGGATGCCGATGCGATCCCCAATGGCCAGCCGGGCCAGCACGGGTGTGGGGAAGTCCACCATCACATGGTTGACGCCGCCATGCTTGCCGGTGACCAGGCCGCGCTGCCCCCGGCACCGGCCGTTCAGCACCTCGGCGACATTGCCCACGCAGGCATAGGTGATCAGCGCGGTGTTGGGCCCATCACGCGGGCCGATGATTTCGCGGCTGTTGTTGTGCAGGGAGACACCGGGCTCGATGTGGTCCCCGGCCAGGCCCACGCACAGGTCGCCGATGCGGCGGTTCAGCACGATGCCGCCGGTGCCGGGCAGCACACGCGGCACGCCATCATGACCGATGCGGTAGGGCGCGGCTCCCGCCACCGGATGGGCGATCTGCCCCTGCACCGACACGATCACCAGCTCCTGGCTGTTGATGCGGGGGCCGGGCCGGTCCGCGCCGGGGCGCTGCGCGGGGGGCAGGGGGGCTTGGGTGTCACTCCACATCATCGGTCTCCAGGCTGGGCCCATCACAACTCATACCACCACAGCCGGGCATGCTGCCAGGGGTCGGGCGGGTCGCAATCCATCCCGGTCAGCACGGAGACGTCGGCCACGTCGGTGCCGGCAGCCGGGACGTTGGCGGCCACGGCAGCGCCGGAATTCGCGGGTTCCATGTCCAGGCAGACATGCACCGCCGCCAGCGCGGGCAGCCGTTGAGCCAGCGGTGCCAGGCCGGCACGGGCCAGCGCCTCGCGCAGGAACTGTCGTTCGGCGCTGAACAGGGACTCCGGGAAGACGGCCCCGGCGCCTGTATCCGTCACCTCAAGGCCCAACTGCCGGGCCAATGCCACCATCGCCGGTTCTCCATCCTGCGTGGCGCTGCACAGGATCAGCGCGCCCTCCAGCACGGCGGACAGGCTCAGCGCATCCAGCGCCGCCCGATGCAGGTCCAGTCCGCGCCAGGGGGCCTCCATGCCCAGCCCATGCTGCTCCGCGCGCTGCTCCAAGGCAGCCTGCAGCAGTTCGAACTGATCGAACAGGCTCAGGTCCTCCATATCGCGCAACTGGGATTCCGCAATCCGGTCGCCCACCCAGCGCAGCACCCAGGCACTTTCGTCCGTTCGCTCGCGCAGTTGAATCCAGCGGCTCAGGGCTTCGGCGCTGATGGCGCCAGCGCTGTGCGCCGCCCGAGGCGCTTGCGCCAGCGGTGCCCCCGCCGGCCTGGGCGAGCGCCCCATCAACAGCTCGCTGTTGTCCAGCGCCTGCCAGAAGCTGCGGGTGAGCCAGGGCTCGAAAACGGCCACCAGCCGCAGGGCCAGGGTGGGGCCCTGCGCATGGGTGAGCAGCAGCGAAGGTTCCAGCACGCAGGGCAGCCGCCGTTGGTCAACATGCACCGACACATCCGCGCGCCGCATGGGTCACCTCTCTTGTTGCGGTCCATCGGGCCAGGCGCCAGATCTTGCGTTTCAGGCGGCTTGCGGTACCCCCAGCACGCTTTGCAGGGCCGGCGTCACACCGGGGAAGCTGCGGCCCTCCGGTGTCATGCGGTAGGCCGCAATCCAGGCCTCCGCATGGGCACCCATCGGCCGCACCACGTTCTGGAACAGGATGGGGTCCACGGCCGTCTTGAAGTCGTTGTCCGCCACGAACTGCAGCACGCGGCGTCCGCTTTCCGCCATCTTGGCCCGTTGGGAGGGCTCCGCCACACCGCCCAGGTAGCGGTTGGAGACGATCTCCACCACGTCCCACTTGGTGTTGGCATCAAAGGCCTTCTTGATGTCGGGGGCGTCCAGCAGCTTCAGCACCTGGATCAGGTAGTGACCCGTCTCCATCGCCAACGCAAAGATGTTGCCGTAGGTGGAGCGGTCCAGGGCATACCGCAGGTCCAGGCCGATGCGCTGGATGGTGCCCACGCTGCCGAACGGACGCTGGTCGATGAGCTGGCCGCCGCGGATGACCTCACCGATCAGCAGGTCACGGAAGTACTGGCCCACCGCCACCATGAAGCCGACCACCTGGCGGTGGAAGTTGCGGTTCACCACCGCACCGGCCGGCGGCTGCGCGGTGCCGTAGTTGAAGGCGCGGCGGTAGGCAATCATCCGGTCGTTGCGGGTGTAGCGCAGCGGCTTCCACTTCTCCAGCAGGTACAGCCCGCGCGCACCCGGGCCGCGCTGGATGCGCATCTTGCCCAGGCGGAACAGCCGCAGCAACGTCTCCACCACTTCGAAGATCTTCATCCGTTCATGCTGATAGATGAAGTACAGCTCGGCGGCCGCATGCAGTTGACTGGGCACCACCGCATCGTCGAAGTCCGGCGTGACGTAGGGGTAGGCAATCTTGTCGAAACCGACGTTGCCCTGCGGGCCCATGCCCAGCAGGTCGAAGAACCCGCTGTCACTGTCGCCAGCGGATTTGCCCAGCAGCTCACCGAAGCGCTGCTCGAACTGGGTGGAGAGCGCGCCGCGCTCCTCAGGTGGCAGGCCGGCCACCTGCTCCTGCAGGAAGGTTTCCCACAGCCGCTGAATGGTTTCGGTAGTCTGGAAGCTCATCTTGCACTCCTGATGTGGCCGGTTGGGGGCGTTGCCTTCGATGGCGTTGCGTGAGGGGGGGGCGTGGACGGGGTCGGGGCGGACGGCGGCTAACGGCGACCGCTGCGGGGCGCTTTCGCTGCGGCCTTGGCTGCCGGCCTTGACGCCGACTTTGACGCAGACTTCGGCGCCGACCTTGGTGCCGCTGTTGTGGCCAAGGTCCTGTCAGTGCGGCGCGCGGCTTTGGCCTGGGCCGGAGGGGCGAGTACCTCTGGCAGGGCCTGCGCCACCGTGCTGGTGTCCTCCCCATCCGCCCAGGCATGGGTGATGTCCTGTTCCAGGGCCATCAGCTCCCCCAGCCGCTCGCGGCGCGCGGAAGGAGTGATGCCGAACGCATCACCGGCGAGCAGATCCGAGAGCGCCAGAAAGCGCTTCTGCCAGTCTTCGCCCAGGGCTTCGAGCTGTTCCCAGGCCCCCTGGGTGTCGGGGTCCTCGCGCCATTCCATCAAGGACTTGTTCACCTCGTCCGCGCTCAGGTCGGTGTCGAGCAGCGGGTCACGCAGGTCATCCAGCGCCCGCAGCACGGCCATGGCGCGTTCATCCGGGATGCCTGGTTCCGTGGGGGCGCCCGGTTCCTCATCGTCGTCATCCATGTCCAGGTTGTCGATGGCGTGGACGCAGTCCCTGAGCGCCACCACCAACGGACCCTGCTCGGACAAGGCGGTGTGAATGTCCACCGCGCTTTGCCCCACGCTCACCGGCACATGGCCGCGCTGGTCCGCCAGCAGGGTCTTCACCGCGTCGGTCAGGTCGCGGATCTGGGTGGCCAGCGTGGGAGCGTCCTCGTCGCCCACCAGGCGTTCGGCCAGGGTCTGGAAGGTGCCGGTGGCGGCGTCCCGGTCCATCGACGCTTCGCGGATCAGGGTGCGCCGCGGCGTGGTGAGGACGCGGTCCCGCCACAGGTCGAAGCTGGTGGGCTGCAAGGGGGTCAACCGGATGCTGGGCATGGCGGTGCTCCTGGAAGGTATCGGTCAATGGAAGGGCCGGGTCTTGGGGCGCGGGGAGGGGCCTGGCGATGGGGGTCAGGGCTTGAGGGCAATTACCTCCAGCGATTCCTCGTAATGCGGCGGAATGCGCAGTGGCGTCGGCGAGCTGTCGAACGGAATTTCCGCACCGGGGACACCGGCCGTGGCGGCGGACAGGAAGCCGATGGCCCGATCGACCACCAGGCTGAGACAACCGCTGTCCTCGCTGGGTGTGCCCGGATTGTTGAAGATCCGCTCCACCGCCACATAGCCGGTGGTCATCTGGCTGACCACGGAGCGCCATTCCTGGTCGGTCTGCTTGATGAGGGCCAGCTCCTCCTTCAGGATGCGGCCGAAGCTGTAGCCCGAGCCGGAACCGGCCGTCCAATCCTCGTCGCCATGCACCCAGTGGTTGAAGCGGTCCTGCGTGTTGCCGCCTTCCCACCAGGCGCCTTGCAGATAGATGCCGGACGGGCGCGGACGCAGCAGCCCGCGCAGGTTGTCCAGCAGGTCGGTGATGGGCTGCTGCTTGCCGACATTGCGGGGCACGTATTCGCCGAGGTAGGGCGGCCGCGGAATGGAGGGCGACACGGGCGTGGGCCGCCAGGGCCAGTTCTGCACGGCACCGGTCGCCAGCGAGCCCAGGCCCGGCATGGGGTAGGACACGGCTCCGGGGGGCGGCACGGCCAGGGGCTCCGGCAGCACCGCATCCAGCAGCAGGCTGTAGGCGGCGGCACGGGCCTCGGGGACACCGAAGTCCTCGGTGTCGTTGCCCACGCAGTAGTAGTCGATGGCGCGGTCCAGCGAGAAGAGGATGCTGTCCAGCACCGTCTGGGTGAGCACCCGGTGTTCGTCGCAGGCGCACTGGGTGAGGTTGTCCAGCAGACGGGCCAGGGCGCCGCGCAGGTTCACCATCTCCATGAGCCGCAGTTCGGCCTTGCTGATGGTGGCGGACCCATACAGCCCGTAGTTCAGTACGGTCGGCCGCGCCACGCGCAGCAGGCGGAAGCCACCGGCCTGCGCAAAGCCGCCGAGGAACAGCATCATCGCTTCATGCAGGGCGGCCAGCTCGGGTGAACTGCGGGCCACCGGCTGCAGGGTGATCTGCACAAACCGGTAGAGGCGGTTGATCGGCGCCCAGGCGGAGGCGCCGATGGACCGCAGCCCATAAGGCGTGCCGCCACTGGCCAGTTGCACCAGTTGGTCCAGGGTGCGGCTCATTTCCGATTCGCTCATCAGCGAGCGCAGGTCCCCCTGGCCATTGGCCTCGAACTGCTGACTCAGCGTGCGATAGGCGCGGATGCCCCGTGGCCATTGGCCGGGCTGCGTGGACATGCCGCCCGACCCATCCACCAGCCGCAGCGCATTGAGCACCGCATCCCGACGGGCCTGCAGCTCGGCATACGATACCTGCAGCAGGAAACGACCGCCGGAGAAACCGATGTTGGCCATGGATTCGCCCATCAGCACCAGCAGTACCGCGCTGACTTCATCCAGGCTCAGCGCCAGGGAGCGGAAGTCCCGGTTGAGCTCCGGCTCCAGCGCACCGATCAGGCGGGACAGGCGTGCGTATTCGCCCAACTGCCGCCGCATGGCAAAGGCGGTGTCCCGCCGCTGCGGGTCCAGCCCCAACCGGGCGCAGGCCACGCCTTCCTCAATGGAACGCTGAATGATGGACTGCCAGCCTTCCAGCTCCGGGCGGATGTCCTTGCTGTAGGTGGAGCGCAGCAGCTGGGTCAGGTCGGCTTCCACATCGCTGCGGGCCTGATCCAGGTCGATGTCGCTGGCGGTCTGCGTCTGCACGCCGGCGGGCCGCACGATGGGTGTCTGCAGGAAGGGCAGGCCGCGTGATTCACCGTCGATGGCCTGGGCCCGAGGGCTGGCCTGGTAGCGGTCGGCCAGGGCGCGGGCGATCTGCACCGGGTCACTGGGGTCCCCCACCTTCAGCTCGCGCCGCAGCAGGTTGTCGATGGCGTGGCTGCTGGCCTTGGGATCGGAGGATGACGTCAGGGATGTGGGCATGGTTCACCTCGGTGTCGGGATCGTGGGTGGCCGTCAGGCGGCAAGAACGCGGGGATGGGAAGCGGTGGCGGGCGAGGCCAACACGGCACTGGTGTTCTCTCGTCCGATGTCAATCAGTTCGCGGGTGACTCGCTGGGCCAGTTCGGTGGGGACCACCCGGCCGCCCTCCAGGGCATAGTGGGCGGCACTGACCAGGTGACGCGGTGGCAGTCCGGTCGAGCGGCCTTCACGCAGCGAGGCGGCACCGTCGCGGATGGCTTCTTCGTCCTCGCGTCGGAAGGGAATCACATCCACCAGGGCGCGTTGGGCCAGGTTGCGCCGCGTCTGGAAGGCAATCTCGTCCACCACCTCCGGCACCAGGCGCGGCACGCTGCGCACCAGCGCCGGTGGAATGCGGTTCGGACCACCGCTGTTGTAGAGCGTCTGCCAGACACGCAGCAGCCGCGTGGCATCCCGGGCAAAGCCCAGGCGGCGCATCATTTCGGCGAGCAGGTAGACCCGCAGGTAGGCCGTGGGATGGGCCCCCCCGGGGCGGTAGGTCATGGTGCGCGGCGCCGGATGGGCCAGGAAGTCCGCCATGCCCCATGCCGCCGCCGGGCCGCCCAGCAGAATGGCAGCCAGGTCCGCAAAGATCTCCTTGTGCCAGCGGCCGTAGACCGTCGCGAGGAAGGGGTCCCGCAACTGCCCGATCACCCGACGCACCACCGCCTGGCGGTTCTCCTGCCAGATGCCCAGGTCGGCCTGCAGGTTGTGCGCCACTTCATGCAGGAAGACGCTCTGCCAGGGCTGATCCCGGTCCCAGGGAATGCGGATCAGCGGGAACGGATTGGCCTCGCCCAGCAGCCGCGACAGCGCCACACCACGGCGCATGGTGGCCGGCGAATAGCCGTGCTCCATGTAGCACAGCGGCTTGAGCAGGGGCCCATCGAAGATGCGGGGGGCGGCCTCGCGGACGGCGACATAACAGTCCTGCGCGA
The DNA here is from genome assembly GCF_026625885.1 of Roseateles sp. SL47. NCBI lineage: Bacteria > Pseudomonadati > Pseudomonadota > Betaproteobacteria > Burkholderiales > Sphaerotilaceae > Roseateles > Roseateles sp. SL47. Next base: position 3,455,036 of record NZ_CP113068.1, read on the forward strand.
TGGTGTCGTGGGCACTGAGGGCGGGCCCGAAGCTGGTGCCGCGCTGGGCAAAGACTTCATAGAACATGCCGAACAGCCGCCGGGCCCGGTCCAGCTCACGCTCCACCAACGCCATGTCGATCAGCGTGCGCTGCACCGGTTGTTGGCGCCACTGCTGGCGGAGCTGGGAGAAACGCGTGCGGATGCGCTGCTCCACCCGGTTCAGCCGCTGGTTGGCCACCCGGAAATGCTCCGGCGACGGCGCATAGGGCTGGTCCTGCGGACGCAGGCCGACAAACGCGTTGTCGATGCGCGCCAGGCGGCTCATGCGGGCAGCCAGGCCAGCCATCTTGGTCTGCAGGAAGCGGCGGGTGTCCATGGTGGCGTCCGTGGCGCGGGTGGGGAGGGCGTTGGCTTCGCGCGTCAGCGTGTGGTGTCAGCGGCCGATGGAGATCGTCACCGGGCCCCGCAGGATGCGGATGCGGCGGCCCCGGCAGGCCGCACACACATGGCGCATGCTGCCGGGACGTCCGGCGGTGACGGCGGTGGAGATCGGCGCACCCACGGCCACCGCACGGCGCACCACCGGCGTGACGGTGCGGGCGACCACCCGGGCCGCCTGGCCGCGTGGCGTGGCGCGCCGGGCGGCCGGCACCAGCGGACGTGCCAGGCGGCGCACCGCCTGGGGACGACGGGCCACCGTCTGGGTGGCACGGCGGACCACACGCACCGCCTGGCGGGCCGGCAGATGGCGGCCCTGCACCACGCGGCGGGTGGCACGCACGGTACGGGCGACTGCACGAGCGGCCTGTGGGCCCTGGCGGCGCACGGCGGTGCGTACCGCAGTGCTGACGGCCCGCACGGCGGCACGGCGCACCGGGCGGGCGGCCCGTGCCACGCCGGGCAGGGCGCGACGGATCACCATGCCGGCCAGCACCGGAGCGGCGGCGTCGATGCCATCTTCATCCAGGCCATCCACCAGTTCGTCAAAGGCCTCGAATTCATCGGCCCCATCGGCCAGCAGGCGGCCCGCAATGTTGGCAATGCGGCCAATGGCCTGCGCCTGCGGAATCGGAATCATGCTGGCAATCGGGCCCACCACGCGGGCCACCTGGCCCACACCGCGGCCCACTCGACCGGCCACATTCACAGCCCCCCGGGCGAGCCGGGCAATGCGGCGGAAGAACTCGTCACCGTCGCCGGCATCCAGGGCGTCGGCCACAGCTTCTTCCATGGCGTCGCCATCGTCGAAGCTGGCAGTGGGGCTGTCATAAGCGTCGCCCTCGTATTCATCGAAGCCGTCGTCTTCGTCGAATTCATCGGAGGCTTCGAAACCATCCTCTTCATCGAATTCATCGAAGCCATCTCCGCCACCACCACCGCCGCCCAGCAGACGACCGGCGATGCCGCCGATGCCCCCGAGCAGGCGGCCGATGAACTCGTCGTCGCCTTCGTCACCGCCGTCGGCATCGAAGCCGTCGTCGTCGTAACTGTCGTCGTCGTAGCCGTCCATCGCACTGCGTGCAGGGCCTTCGGCGGCATCTGCCATCAGGTCTTCCATCAGGTCGGTTTCAAAGCGGTCCATGGTGAGGCTCCAGGAGAAGTTGGAAACAGAGGTAGGGCGGGCGAGAGCTTGCGACGCCTCACCGGGGCGAGATGGTCACGGTGACCGGGCCATCGATCTTGAAGCTGCGGCGGCCCAGCACGGCCTGGCTGCGGCGGCCGCGCCCAGTTCACGCGGGCGTGCCACCGGCGACGGCGGCCGCACGCTGGCCGGCCGGCTGTGGGTGGCGGGCGGCAGGGCCCGGGGCTGTGCCGCGACGCGCCGGGCGGTGCGCGGCAGCGCCTGGCGCACCCGCTGGGTGGCCTGCTGTGGGGTCGGCGAGGTGCGGGCGGCCGTGCGTCCAGCGGCATGCGTGAGACGGGGCAGTTGACGGATGGCGCGTGGGTCGCGGCTGCGCATCAGCTCTCGCGCTGCGGAGGCCACGCCACGGACCAGCGCCCGGCGCCCGGACTGGCCCAGGTGAGACAGATTGCGGAAGCCCAGCCCGCGGGCGGCGGCACGTGCGGCCATGGCCACCATGCCGGGCAGCGCTTCATCCACGCCGTCTTCATACAGCTCGGCCATGGCATCGAAGTCATCGAATTCGTCACCGCCCCCGCCGATCAGCTGGCTGAGCTGTGCAAGCAGGGCCTGACCGCTGCCTGCCGCCTGGCCAAGACCTTGGACGGTCTGCCCGAAACCGGCCGCCGCACGGCCCACGCCCCCGGCAAGGCCACTGGCGCGCCGTCCGAACTGGGCCGCGCTGCGGGCCCCCGGCTCACGGTGTCAAGGCCGGACGCCAGGCCCGGGGCTCCGAGCAGGCGGGCCAGCCGGGCGGCTGCGCTGGCTGCCGGCGAGATGCGGCTGGCGACGCGCCCGGCCTGCCCGGCGATCTGGCCGACGCGGCGGGCGCCTCGGGCCACAGTGCCGGCGGTGCGTGCGATGCCTTGCACGCCACCGGCGCGCCGCATCAGCATGCCGCCCACCCGGCCCAGGCCGCCCAGCAGGCGCCCGATGAACTCGTCCTCGTCGGCGGCATCCAGGCCATCGGCGACTTCTTCTTCGAAGGCGCTCCAGAGGTCCATGTCGCCGCCGTCGCCATCGGCGTAGTCGCCATAGTCCCCGGCCTCTGCGGCGTCGGCATAGGCATCGCCACTGTCGTAACCATCGGCGCCATCGCTGCCATCGCCATAAGCGAAGGCGTGGGCGCCGCCTTGCGGGGCACCGTCGCCCATGGCGTCCATGCCGTCATCCTCGAAACCGTCGGAGGCTTCGAATCCGTCGCCGAGGTTCCCGTCCTCGAAACCGTCGCCGTGCAACATGGCGTCACCACTGTCGGTGGCCAGGTCACCTTCAAGCGCCAGGTCCTCGGCGCTGTCGAAGGGGTTGAGCATCTTGAACCTCCTGCGGAATGCAATCGCGGCGAAAGCCGCATGGAAGGCACTCTAGGCAGCAGGTCGATGGGTCTCAATCCGCGACTTGGCGGGCGCCCGAAGCAGGGCGTGTTGACGCGGTGGCCGATTGGCGGGAGGGGGAATGTGGGAGGTGGGATGTGGGAGGTGGGATGTGGGAGCGGGAATGTGGGCGTTCGTTGAGGGCCAGCCGTGTACACGTCCGCAAATGAGGGTAGTCACGTGCGGGGGACTGTGCGGGGGACTGTTACACGGCATACCCCCAATCTGAAGATGTACGTTAGCGAGGGTAGGGAATCACAATCGCGCCCCTGATCCCTTCGGGTTGGAGCATCTGCTCATGATGGAACTCGATCTCCCCCCAGCGGCCACGGGTGACCGCTGCAGCACCCTGGAACTGCATGGGCGCCGCTACACGGTGCTGTGCGTCGATGGACTGACGCCTCGCCAGCAGAGCCGCCCCGGCCAGGCCCGACCGCGCCATGTCTATCACGGCGCCGAACTGGTCCATTTTCAGTTGGGCGACCATCGATATGTGCTGGTGCCGGAGGACAGTGCGGGGGACGCTCCCGCATCGTCGGCCGCGATGCCAGACGGCGACGCTGCGGGCGAACGCACCGGTGATCTGCGGCGCCTGCTGACGCATCGCGAACTTCAGATTGTTCAGCTGATCTGCCTTGGGCTGCTCACCAAGCAGGTGGCAGACCGATTGCACCTGAGCGAGTTCACGGTGCGTTCTTATCTCAAGACCATTTATTGCAAGCTGGGTGTGCGTTCGCGCGGTGCGATGGTGTTTGCATATGCCAGCGCTTTTGGGGTGGCGCCGCCTGCGGGATTGGTGGAGGGCGCATGACACCAGCGCAGCATCAATGTGGACCGCGTCGCCCGCGCACCTCCAGCACGAAGTACGCCGCTGCCGCCACGACCAGCGGTGCGAGGTAATACAGCGCGCGATAGGCGATCAAGGCGGCCAGCACGGTGGAGGCGCCCAGCGTGGGGCCGAGCAGGGCGACGAACACGCCCTCCAGCACACCCAGACCCGCAGGCACATGGGCCACCACGCCGGCCACGGCCGCCACCAGCAGCACGGCCAAGGTGGTGCCGTAGGGCACGGCCTGTTGCAGCAGCACATGGACGATCAGTCCGATGGTCAGCCAATTGATGGCCGACACCAGCAACTGCAGGCCCGCCAGACGAATGGAAGGCAACACGATCTCATGGCCGCGCAGCCGGTATTCGCGGCGACGCGCCAGCGCACAGAGGGCGAGGTACGCAGCCGCCAGCAGCCACATCACACCGCCCAGGGCCCGCAGGGCGGCAGCGCTGAGGGGCCAGTCCGGCGGTGGGGAGAGAAATCCCCCAGGAACAGGCCGCCCGCCAAGACGCCATACCCCAGCCAGTTGGTGCTCAGGCTCAGGGCCAGCACCTGGGTCGGCACCGGCTGGCGCAGGCCTTCCCTGGCATACAGACGAAGCCGGATGGCAAAGGCGCCCACCAATGAGCCAAGGTTGAGATTGAAGGCGTAGCTGATGAAGGTGATCAGCATCACGCGCCGACGTGGCACGGCATGGCCTGTCCAGTGCTTGCCGATGAGGTCGTAGGTGCTGTAGGTGAGGTGGCTGAATGCGCACAGGACACCGGCCATCAGCAGCGTGGCCGGGGGCACCTGGCGAAGCGCCTGCCCGACGGCCGGCCAGTCCACCTGCCGGGCCGCCCACACCAACAGCCCCAGCACCACCAGGCCAAAGCCCAGGCCCAGCCACCGGCCCCAGGCCCGGCGGTGGGCCGGGGTCAATCGGCGGATTCCCGGCGCAGCCGCTGGATGCCTCGCTGCCATTGCCACGCCTCGGCTGCGGGATGTTCGGTGGCGCTGACCACCACCGGTGTATCGGCCGCTGGCAGGATGGCCTGTTGCCCGGCGGGCAGCCGCGCGAGCCAGCGCGGGAAATGCCGCATCACATGGAAGACCAGCGCGCCCACACCCAGGCGCCACCACCAGCGATTGGCAGCGGTTTGCGACAGCTCCAGCTTGACGCAGGCGTCGCGCATCAGCGGCGTGAGCTTGTTGCGCAGAGCGGTGTTGAAGTCGGCGTCCTGGATGATGAGGTTGGCCTCCAGGTTCAGCGACAGGCTGAGGGGATCGAGATTGCTGCTGCCCACCGTCGCCCAGACGTCGTCCACCAGGGCCACCTTGCCGTGCATCGGACGTTCGCAATATTCATGGATGTGAACGCCGCTGCGCATCAGCAGGTCATACACCATATGGGCGGCCCAGCGGGCGGCGGGAATGTCGGGCTGGCCTTGCAGGATCAGATGCACCGCCACCCCGCGTTGTGCGGCCCGCTGCATGCTCTTGAGCAGGCGATAACCGGGGAAGAAATACGCGTTGGCGATGATCACCTCGTGCTGGGCGGCGTGCAGGGCCAGGCGGTACATGCGCTCGATGTCATCGCGGTGGCGGTGGTTGTCCCGGGTGACCACCATGCTCTTGGCGGTGCCTGCGACCGGCGGCACCGGAAAGGCGTTGTCCGCGGCATCGGTGCCGCTGCGGTGGGGCCACCAGCGGCGCTTGGGCAGCACGGGGGCCATCAGCTTGCGGGTGGCTCGCCGCAACTGGGCCACGATCGGGCCGTGGATGCGAACGGCATAGTCCTGCTTGGCTTCCGGTCCGAAGTCCAGCAGGTGGTCGGCGGAGAAATTGATGCCTCCGATGAAGCCGGTGGAGCCGTCCACCACCACGATCTTGCGATGCAGGCGTCGGAAGGGCTTGAGGCGGCGAGAGAGTTTGGGGGGTGGGTCGAAGACATGCAGACGGACGCCTGCATCGGTGAGGCTGCCCACGAAATCCTGGGAGAGGGTGGGGGAGCCGAAGCCGTCCACGGTCATGTGGACTTCCACGCCGCGTCGGGCGGCGGCCACCAGCACATCGCGCAGCGCGAGGCCGACCTTGTCCTCGAAGAGGATGAAGGTTTCGATGAGCACTTCGCGCTGGGCGGCCTCGACGGCCGAGAACACCGCAGGGAAGTACGCTTCGCCGTTTTCCAGCAGTTCAAGCCGGTTGCCGACGGTCCACTCGGGCCTTCTGAATCTCATAGGCAAATCTCCGCAGCGAGGGGGGCGTGGTCTGAGAGATGGGACCAGGGGTGGCGCGGCAACACGATGGGGTGCTGCACGGCGGCGCCCCGCACGTAGATGCGATCCAGCGGCAGCAGCGGCCAACGCGAGGGGAAGGTACGGGCGGCGGCGCCATAGGCTTTCACGAAGACTTCCGCGAGGCCGGCGCAGCGGCTGAGCATCTTGTGGGCGCGTTGCCGCCAGTCATTGAAATCGCCGGCCACGACCACGGCTTCGTCCATGGGCAGGCTGTTGATGAGCTGGCACAGCCGTTCCACTTGCCGGTGTCGATGGGATTCGCGCAGGCCCAGGTGAACGCAGATGGCGTGAAGCGGCCGGCCGTCCTGCAGCCGCAGCACGCTATGCAGCAGGCCTCGCGGCTCCGGCCCTTCCACCGAGACATCGTGGTTGACGTGATGGGTGATCGCGAACTTGGACAGCAACGCGTTCCCGTGATGGCCCTGGGGATAAACGGCGTTGCGCCCGTAGGCGAAATCCGACCACAGGCTGTCGGCCAGAAATTCGTAATGGGGAGTCTGGGGCCAGGTGGGCACCCGCGCGGCATGCAGCTCGTGCTCCCCGAGAACTTCCTGAAGAAAGACCACGTCGGCCGACACAGACCGAACGGCCTCACGCAACTCGTGAAGAATGAAGCGGCGGTTGAAAAAACCGAAGCCCTTATGGAGATTGACCGTGAGGACCGTGAATTTCATGGCCTGCACCATGGCAAACCATATGCCCGAGCTGATTGGTCCCAAGAGGGCTCACGGGCAGCATGTGGCGCAGCAGTCCGTGGGTGTTGTTGCTGGAGCAGCCTTCGAGCTTCGGTAACCTAGCCGATGCAGAAAAGGAGCGGGCACGACAGGCAGCCGCAACCATATTGAATTAACAACAGCATAGAGGGAGCTTGTGATGCCTTGCACCTCATGGGCCCTCCTTGGACCGATCACGACGCGCGACCCGTGCTGCACGGCGACAACGCCTTCGTGGAATCGTTGTTCCGCACGGCCAAGTATCGGCCGGAGTTCCCGGAAAAGGGCTTTGCAGGGCTCGGCGGCGTACGCGAATTGGCGCGCAAGTTCGTGCATGGGTACAACCGCGATCACCGCCATAGTGGCATTCGCTACGTGAGTCCGGCGCAGCGGCACGACGGCGTCGATGTTGCAATCCTGGCAGCCCGGTACGATGTGTATGGCAAGGCCCGGCAGCGCAGCCCGGGGCGCAGGTCAGGCGATGCGCGGGACTGGTCGCACGTCACCGTCGTCACGCTCAACCCGGAGCGCGAGTCGCTCGTCACTGCGGCCTCGCGTTCCATGAATACTCGGACGTTGGCCGCATGAGCGACGCGACCACTAGCTTGACGCGCGCCGCCGGTCCGCGGGCAGCTGGCTGCCCGCCCTGGTAGCAGCGCCGCAGGCCGGTATGCGTGCTCTGGGCCTTCGGACGGGCTCCTGGCTACCCACCCCTTGCCCAGGTGTTGTCGTGTCGCTGTTACGCATGTCGGCCTCCGACTCTCTGAGCTCCACGGGGCTGATTCGGACTCGGGTGCCGGGCATCTCGCTTTGCCCCGCCTACAGCTTGGACTCCGTGGACTCGATGACTTGCGTGCTTCGTCCAACAGGCCCGCGAAGGTGAGCGCTTCGAGTGCCGCCTTTGCGTAGTTGTCCACGCATCCTCTGTGGTCATGGTTTAGGCAGCTTCTTCGGGCGCCGACAGACGAGCTCAAACTCGCCCGCCCCTCCACTTCCCACCGCCAGGAACGACCCGCGATCAATCGGCGTTCTTCCTGCCGCCCACGACCGAACACCCCGGAGCTAGACGGCAGGCGCTGGTCAGCACTGACCGAGGGTGGTGGCTTTCATCGACCATGGCGCTGGTATTGCTCGCTCGCTTAAGGCAGCTCTGCAGCGACCTAGGTCAGTCGGCGCCGCACTTCATATGACCGGTCCCGGACGCGCTCCCGCCATCAGGGCGCCGGCCGAGTCAGGCTCCGAACGACCGCTTCGATGGTCGGACCGGCCATTCGATGATGCGCTCCCGCGCTGAAGAAGTCTCCGGGGCTGGTTCGATGTCTCACGAACGTCTCATATCGACTTCTCGCCGCCTTCGCACTTAGCAATACGGGCTGTCGTAGCGCCGACGTTCAACGTTTGCTCAGCAGGCGCGGGTCGGACGCAGCGCAAGGTTGAACTGCATGGCGCTGACGTGCTGGGTTGTCACCCTCACTTGATCCGGACCACGACCTTGCCCTTGGCGCGTCCGAGGGCCAGATAGTCCAGCGCCTCCTTGGCCTGGTCGAAAGGGAACACCTTGTCGATCACGGGCCGGATGCGTTCCGCCTTGAGCAGTTCGCCAATCTCGCCCAGCTGCTGACCATCGGGGCGGACGAACAGGAAGGAGTAGTTGACCCCCTTCTTTTTCGCCAGCTTCATCATCTTCCGGCTCATCAGGCCGAACACGAACTTCAGGAAGAAGTTGAGCTTCCTTGCCTCTGCGAAGGCGGCGTCCAGCGGTCCCGTGAGCGAGACGATCCGACTGCCCGGCTTCAGGATGCCCAGCGATTTCTCGATGGTGTCGCCCTGGACCGACCCCAACACGCCGTCGTAGTCATGCAGGACCTTCTCGAACGCCTGCTTCTTGTAGTCGACGATCTCGTCTGCACCCAGGCCGCGCACGAGCTCGATGCTTCCCGTGCTGACCGTCGTGCCGACCTTGGCACCCATCTGGTGCGCCAGTTGGATGGCAAACGTGCCAATGCCACCCGAGCCTGCCGGAATGAACACCTTCTGGCCGCGGCGCAGGTTCATCCGTTCCTTCAGCGCCTGCCACGAGGTGAGGCTGACCATGGGAATCGAAGCGGCCTGCACGAAGTCCAGGTTGGCCGGCTTCAGCGCAGCGAGGCTCTCTGGCACGGCCGCGAACTCTGCCAACGAGCCCCTGCCCATGTCGAAGATGCTCGCGAAGACCTCGTCACCCGGCTTGAAGCGTGTCACCCTGCTGCCCACCTCGACCACCACACCGGCCAGGTCGCTGCCCAGCACCGCAGGCAGCTTGAAGCTCATGACGGGCTTGAAGGTTCCCGCCGGGACGATGTTGTCGATGGGGTTCAGGCCTGCCGCGTAGACCTGCACCAGCAGTTCGTCGGGCTGGAGCGTGGGGCGGTCGATGTTGGAGAAGCCGATGTCGGGCGACTTGCCGTAGCGCTTGAAGGTGAGTGCTTTCATGGGTGTTTCCGTGTTCTGGCGGGTTGAAGGTTGTTGGTGGTCCAGCGCTGCCAAGTTCGACGCTGGAAGGGGGTGATGGTGTGAAGTGAGGTCTCAGCACTCGGGAATGACCCGGCGCCTCGGCCGGTTTCAGTCCGATGGCTCCGGCGAACTGAGGGCGTGCTCCAGCTGGAGGTGGGCGCGGGTCGCCTGCAGCACCGACTCCGACAGCGCAGGCTCGTCAATCGCACGGGCCAGCACGACGGCACCCACCAGCGTGGCCATGGTGGTCAGCGCCCGCTGATGCGCCTCCGGTTGGCCCAAGTCGTCAGCCTGGCGCGCGACGAGGTCGATCATTTCCTTGATGCGCCTCGTGGCTGCACGGCGTACGACAGGCGCCTGCCGGCGCATCTCCGACCCCAGCGCTGCAATGGGGCAGCCCGCGTCCGGCTCCTCGACATGGGACGGCGCCAGATACGCTGAAAGCAATGCCCGCAGCGCACCGCCTGGAGATTCCGCAGCGGCGATGCGCGAGAAGATGGCCACAGACTCAGCACCCGCGCGGTCGGTCAGTTCGACCAGCATGGCCTCTCTCGAATCAAAGTGCGCATAGAAGCCGCCGTGCGTGAGGCTCGCCTCTTTCATCACACGCGCGATGCTGACGGCGTCGTAGCCTTCGCGCCGAATCGCGCGTGCGCCAGCGTCCATGATGCGTTCATGAGAGGCCTGCTTGGCGCGTGACTTGGAAGTCTTCATGTCCATAGGTACTGCCAAACGTGATGTAGCCGCTCAGGGTCGCGCGCGCAAGCGCTTGGTGCGGAAGGTGCCCCAGCCATTGGCGACGACAGACTTCAGGAACGCAGCCAAGCCACTCTCGTGGGGCCGCGGCGCCCGGCCGTTGCCGATGCGCCGGAGTTGCCGCGTGTACCAGACGATTTCCATGAGCCCCATGCGGTCGATGGCATTGAGCCCGGAGCTGATAGGACGCACTTGCTGCGCGCTGTCGCGCCCCTGCAGCAGGGACGCGGGCGCATCGGGGTCAATGGCCAGCAAGCGTGCCAGGCCGACGACATCCAGTGCGCCGCTGCGCAGCGCCGCATTCATGCCAGCGGCCGTGCGAAAGCCACCGGTGACCATGAGGGGCACCTGGGTCGCGCCGCGCGCCCTCTCCGCGAAGCCCAGGAAGTAGGCTTCACGCGCCGCCGTGGACGCCTTCTTGGTCTCCTGCATGATCCCGCTCATCGCCGGGGCCTCGTAGGTGCCACCGGAGACCTCGATCAAGTCGATACCAGCGTCGGCCAGGACGCGGATGGTGTCGAGCGACTCCTCTTCGGTGAAGCCGCCTCGCTGGAAATCGGCCGAATTCAGTTTGACGCCAACCGGGAAGTCCACGCCAACCTGACGGCGTATAGCCGCGTAGACCGCCAGCACGAAGCGACGGCGCCTCTCAGGCGTTCCGCCCCACTCGTCGCTGCGGCGGTTGTGGTGTGGCGACAGAAACTGGTTGATCAGGTACCCGTGGGCCGCGTGGATTTGTACACCACTGAAGCCCGCCTGCTTGCAAATGGCGGCAGCGCGGCCAAAGCGCTCGATGATGTCCTGAATCTCGGCCGTCGTGGCTTCGCGAGGCGTCTCAAAGAATGCCGCCATGTCCTCGCGGAACGGCACGGCGGACGGGGCAAGGTTGACCGCATTCAAGCCTTTGGGTGACTGCTTGCCCGGATGGTTCAGCTGCGCCCACAGCGCAGAACCTCGCGCAGTTGCCGCCTGTGCCCAACGCTTAAGGACGGGCAGGTCAGACTCGTCTTCGATGACGACATTGCCAGGCTCTCCCAGCGCTCGCCGGTCGACCATCACGTTACCCGTGATGATCAGACCCAGGCCGGTCGAGCCCCAACGGCGGTACAGCGCCACGAGCGCTTCGGTCGGGCGGTTGCCGTAGGTCGCCAGTGCTTCGCTCATGGCGGCCTTGGCCAGCCGGTTGCGAAGCACGCTGCCATTGGGCAAGCGCACGGACTGGTTCAGCAGGTTCGCGTCCATCGGGCACCTCAGAATGCCGTGCGGTTGTAGGGCGAGATGACCTTAGGGGGCTGCAGCAGCGCGCTCAAGCCCTGGAACCACATTACCTCCTGGAAGTCGCCGCTGATGGTCAGGTCCTTGCTGCCCAGGGCGTTCAGGAAGGCGGTTTGCCCGTCTTTGGCCGACAGCACATCAAAGCCTTTGGCGGGGCTGCTGAAGCTGAAGGTGAAGGCTGGGTTCGCTATCAGCCCGGCAGACGAGCGAATGCGACCGCCGTCCAGCACGTAGGTCCGGCCCGCGCCTGATGCAGTCCGGATTTGAAAGACCAGGTGCTTGTAGGCGACGTAGCGCGCCACGTCGGCGTTGCTGCGAATCTTGCGATTGAGAATCTGGGCGAAGGCCCAGAGCAGGAACTTGAACTTCAGCATGGGGAATCCTCGGGGGGACAGGGTGGGCAAGCCAGCAGGTGGTACGTGCTACTCGCTGAGGAACTGGATGGCGTGGCCCAAGAACCGCTGCGGGTACTGGAACTGCGCACCGTGACCGGCGTCGGGGTAGATGAACAACTGGGCGTTCGGCAGGTTGCGCGCCATGTAAAAAGAGTTCACCGTCGCCACCATCACGTCGTGCACGCCGTTGAGGATGAACGTGGGCTGCGTGATGCTCCGTAGGTAGGCGAAGGGATCGTCCTCCTGCAGCCGCGGCAGGTAGTGCATATTGGCTTCGATCTGCGCTCTTGCGACCTCGGGCGACGAGGGCGGGTCCTGCTCCACGCGCTGGTGCCGGCGCTCCCAGAACTCCTGCGCTGCTTGTTGCGCCTGCGGCGAGCGTCCGAAGAACAGGTACTTAAAGTCTTCAAGGCTTGGGACCGGATTGACAGCTGTTTCCAGCACCGGGTGTTCCATCTCGGGGTCGCCCCCGCGCGGACCTGTACCCAGGAGCATCAGCTTGCGCACGAGCGCCGGATGACGCCAAGTCAAGTCCAGCGCCTGGAAGCCCCCGAGAGAGAAGCCGAGCACGTCGATCTGCGACAAGCCCAAGGCCCGCGCGAAGGCGGCTGCATCGTCGGCCATATCCTCAATCCGGGTGCGCGGCACTCCCGTCGAAGACGCGACGCCGCGACCGTTGAAGAGAATCACCTCCCGGGCCGCAGCCAGGCCGTCGGTCATGATCGGGTCCCAATGGTCCATGCCTCCCCGGAAGTGCTGCAGCATTAGCAGCGGCGGCTGTCCCGTGTTGGCGTTGCCCCAGCGCCGATAGGCGAACTTGGCGCCGTCCATGTGAAGGAAACGTGTGGGGGTGGTGAGATGGGTATCGCTCATGAATGCCTCCAAACTCAGCGGGACAGGAAGGACAGCGCCCTGCGCACGAAGTCCTCGTGGTACTGAAAGATGCCGCCGTGGCCGGCATCCGCATAGATCACCAACTGCGCGTTCGGCAAGCGCTTGGCGAGGTCGTAGGAGTTGGGCGTGGGCACCATCCGGTCGTCGTCACCATTGGCCACGAGAACCGGCTGCTTGATGGCGGAGAGGTCCGCAGGGCGCTTTTCGCCCCAGGCCTTCAGTGCCTGCAGCTGGGACACGTAAGCCCACACGGCGATCTCGGCATCACGGTTCTCGCCCCGCTCTTGCAGTCGCTTCAGGAAGGCCTGGCCGGCGGCGATGCCACCCGGCGTCCTCGTGAAGAACAGGTACTGTTTGGGGTCTTGACCGGCGAACGTCGCGCGGATCAAGTCGTAGTTCGCGACCCCGGCGACCGTGCTAATGCCCTCGCCGCCAGCGGGGCCGGTGCCAGCGAGGATCATGCGGCGAACCAGTGCGGGCTCCTTCAGCGCCATCTCCTGGGCAATCATCCCGCCCATCGAGAAGCCGAACAGGTCGACCTGCTTGAAGCCCTTTGCCTTGATGAAGGCGGCGGCATCATCGGCCATCTGCTCGATGGTGTTGGCCGGCCTGCCCGTGGACGCGCCGACGCCGCGGTTGTCGAATGCGATCACATGGTGCTTCGCAGCCAGGCCGTCGACGATGCGTGGGTCCCAGTTGTCGAGCACGGCGGCCAGGTGGGCCAGCAGGATCACGGGCGTGCCGCCGTTGTGCTGCCCGAGCTCGCGGTAGGCATAGCTCACGGGGCCGACAGCCAGGCTTTGCGTCGCAACGCTCTTCCATGTCGGGCCCGTCACCTGACCGCCGGAAGCGACCGTTGGACCGGTCGGGTTCGCGACGTCGGCAAGCGCGGGCGACGTCACGAGGACGCACGACAACGCCAAGGCAGAAAGGGCTGATTTTGGGAATCGTATGGACATGATGGATAAAAGTTCGTGGTGAAAGGGGCTCAGAGCGGATGGCGGCGGCGATCCTGGGTGCCGCTGAGGACAGGGCGGTATCGGTCGGCTGTTGGGTGGGTCCGCGTCGCAGGCGTGGTGGTTGCAGGCAGGAAACTGCCTCCGGGGTGTACGCCTTCGCAGGCTGGGTTCCACATGCCGTGCCGAGCCTCTCTGCGATAGGCGATACCCAGGCTGCCGACGATGAAGCTGTATTGAAGGTGGCTGTCGCCAGAGAGCGACGGCATGGTGAACACGCGGATTCGGTCGGGCCCGACTTCTGCTGCGATGGCGGCGACGACATCGACCAAGAGGCGTGCGCGCAGTGACCAGGAGGAATCACATGCCGCTTCAGATGGGAGCTCGGCAGCTTTGATGTACTGCGCCAACGTCAAGCCTCCGCAGACGTAGAGCTCGACGCCGTCAAACCCTGCATCGACAGCCTGAGCGGCGGCATGGCGGACTTCGTCGCCGAGGCTTTTTGCAGCAGCGGCGGGACACAGGCTGGCATGTGAGCCGACATGCCAAAACTGCACAAACATGCGGTCCCCCCTGCTGCGCAGTGAACCGTTGAACTTGCGCCAGCGTGCGATTTGTTCGGTCGTGTACAGCTCACGCCGCTGGTCATGCCTAGCCAGCACACCCAGCACGGCGTGACAGGTTTTGTGAGCGCTGCGGCTGGAAGGCGGCCACTTGAGCGCGACACCCGCTAACGGCTGCACTTCAAATGCAGGCGCATCGTGGGTCGAGGTCTCAAGCATGGGTCACCACAGGTCGGTCAGCAATGCTTGTATGATGACGATCATCATCTTAAAAGTCAATGCATTAGATGATGATTGCAATCAATAATTGCCAAATGCGTCACTCTCGGTGCAGCCCACGAATGAGCGCGCGGGCGCTGGCAGCGAAGCGTTGGCCTCCGGGCGGCGGCCCTGACCCGGTGCATGTTGATCTGACGGGTCATGCAGCCTCGCCCCGGCTGCAATTAGGTCTACACCGCACATCCCAGGGCGAGGTCTGGCAGAGTGGCGGACCAGCCACCATGCACGGAAACTGGCGGCTGTCGCGCTACTGCGCGAGACCGAACTGCTTGTGCAGCACCTTGTCGAACAGGGAGCGAGGCAAAAAGCGCCGTGCGAAGGCGCCTTGCCGCGCGGACTTGCCCGACGGATAGCGAAGCAATGGCTGGTCCTTGAGCGCCGCCACGACGATGGTCTCGCCGACGCTTTCCGGCGTGTCCGCCACGGCCATGACGCGGTCGTAGGCGGCCGAGTAGCCCGCGCGCAGCGCGTCATAGGCACTCAGCGGCTGGTCCGCGGCAGCCGTGCTGGACTCGAAGGAGGTCTTCGTTGCACCGGGTTCGATCACCGCCACGCGAATGCCGAAGCCACGGACCTCGTGGTCCAGTGATTCCGAGTACCCCTCCAGCGCATGCTTGGTGGCCGAGTAGTAGGCGCTGAATGGCGAAGGGATAAAGCCCAGGCCTGACCCGATGTTGAGGATACGACCTGTTCGCTGCCGACGCATCAGCGGCAACACAGCATTGGTCACGCGTACCACGCCGTGAAAGTTGGTGTCGAAGAGCGCCTTGACCTGGTCGATGGAGCTTTCTTCGGCCGCGCCCGTGATGCCGATGCCCGCGTTGTTCACCAGCAGGTCAATTCGCCCCTCGAGCCGCACAAGTTCCGCGACAGCAGCCTGCACGGAGGCATCGTCGGTCACGTCAAGCGCCAGCAAGGGGTAGGTGCTGCTGGCGCTGCTCCCGCCGCGCCGGCTCGTGCCATAGACGGTAAAGCCGGCGGCGATCAACTGCTTTGCGGCAGCGGCGCCGATGCCTGACGAGGCGCCTGTGACGAGTGCCACGCGTTTTTGCTTGTTCGGGTTGTTCATCGGATGCCTGGAGACGGTGAGAGATGGGGACGGCGAATCGGGGCGACGCGACTCACGGTGCGGTTTGATAGCGCTCAGCCACATGCGCCTGCTGAACGCCCGACAGTAGCTGCAGCCGCGCCATCTCGAGCGCGCGCCAGCGCTCGATGTCGTGCACCGAAGGCAGGGTCACGGTCTCGCGCCGGTCGAAGCCGATCAGGGCCGCATCGACGAGTTCACCGACTTCCATCAGGTCGCTCATGGCGCTGGTGTCGATACCGGCGCGCTCCCAGATTTCCGTCAACGTGCCCGCCGGCAACACCGCTTGCACGTAAACCCCTTTGGGTGCCAATTCCACGCTCAGCCCTTGGGACAGGAACTGCACGAAGGCCTTGGTGGCGCCGTAGATGGACATGCCGAACTCGGGGGCCAGCCCCACCACTGAGCCGATGTTGACGATGGCGCCGCCGCCGGCCTCGGCGAAGCGAGGCGCCACCGCCGCAGCCAGTCGCGTCAGCGACGTGGTGTTCAGCGCGATGAGGCGTTCGATGCTGTTGGCCGACTGCTGCAGGATGCCGCCGGACTGAGCCGCTCCTGCGTTGTTTACCAGCACGCCGATGCGGTTGTCGTCACGTAGCCGGTCCTCGACCACCGCCAGATCGGACGGGTTCGTCAAGTCGGCCTGCAAGACCTCAACTTCAACGCCGCTCTCCGTGCGCAAGCGCTCCGCGAGCGACTCCAGGCGCACCTTGTCCCGCGCCACGATGACGAGGTTGTGGCCGCGCCGCGCAAAGCGTTCTGCGTAAGCGGCACCAATGCCGGTGGATGCGCCGGTGATGAGGACTGAGTGACCGATGGACATGACGTGACCTTCTAAGAAGCTGGTCAGCCATTACGATTACGATCGTAATCTTTGGTCAATACTTTGATTATGAACGACATCAATCTACAATGGGCAGCTGTACAGCAACCCAAGCCCCCTCGAGCCATCATGAAAGTCACCAAGGCACAGGCCCAGGCGAACCGAGCCCACGTTGTCGAGACAGCCTCACAGCTTTTTCGTGAGCGCGGTTACGACGGCGTCGGCGTGGCCGACCTGATGGCAGCTGCTGGGTTCACGCACGGCGGCTTCTACAAGCAGTTCGGCTCCAAGACGGACCTGATCGCGGAAGCAACCGCTTGCGGAATCGGCCAAACCATGGCCTTGGCCAGCAGCGCCGACCCTGCCGAGTTCGTCAGCCAGTACGTCTCAAGAGCGCATCGGGATCACCGTGGCCAGGGCTGCACGATGGCCGCCCTGGGGGGCGATGCCGCGCGGCAACCAGATTCGGTCAGGACCGCCTTCGTCGAAGGCATTGAAGGTCTGGCGACCGGGTTAAGC
This sequence comes from Roseateles sp. SL47, assembly GCF_026625885.1. NCBI lineage: Bacteria > Pseudomonadati > Pseudomonadota > Betaproteobacteria > Burkholderiales > Sphaerotilaceae > Roseateles > Roseateles sp. SL47. The sequence continues at coordinate 3,471,876 of NZ_CP113068.1, forward strand.
CAGCACAGTAGCTTCGCCGGCCTCAATCCGGAGCAAGCGCGCGCCAAGGTTCTCGAGATGATGACGCATGCCGTCGGCGCCATCGTCATGTCTCGAGCCTGCCCGGACGATTCGCCCTTGGCTGACGAAATACTGGCCGTCTGCCGGAACGCCATCCTGGGGACTGTCCCTGCGGCTGCGCCGTCGGACGCCTCTCGGCGCCGGTGCAAGGCCAGCTGAGGCATCACCCTGCAGTTCGAGGCCGGAACCGTACGGCAGCTGTAAGCAGGCCCCGCGCCCGGCGTGGCCCCTCAACTGGCTGGCGTGAACCGCCGGATGCGCATGACCAGCACGGCGGCCACGAGGCACACAGCCCCCGCCGCAAAAAGCGCTGGGTTGTAGGTGAGCAGCAGTGTGCGGGTCAGCCCCGCACCGTAGGCCGCTGCGGCTGCGCCGAGCTGATGGGCCGCAAACACCCAGCCGAACACCAGCCCGGCTTTCTCCTTGCCGAAGGCCTGGGCCGTCAGCTTGACCGTGGGCGGCACCGTGGCGATCCAGTCCAGGCCGTAGAACATCGCAAACAGCGACAGGCCATAGAGCGTGAAAGTCGAGAAGGGCAGCCAGAACAGCGACAGCCCGCGCAGCGCGTAGTACCAGAACAGCAGCTTGCGGTTGTCATAGCGATCCGACAGGTAGCCCGATAGCGTCGTGCCGACCAGGTCGAACGCACCCATCATGGCGAGCACCGAAGCCGCCGGTACCGCGGACAGACCGTTGTCGCCGCACAGCGAGATGAAGTGCGTCTGGACCAGGCCGTTCGTGCTGAGCCCGCAGATGAAGAAACTCGCGGCGAGGACCCAGAACGTGCGGTGGCGGGCTGCCTCGGCCAGTGTGGTGAACGGCGCCAGGAAGTTGAGCGGCGCTGCGGCGAGCGGCGCATCCTGCGGCGCGTCTGCTGGCTCGCCGACCGGGCGCAGACCGACGTCGCGCGGTTGATTGCGCACGAACAGCAGCGCCAGGACGGCCACGCCGATGCAGGCCGCCATGATCGGCAGCACTGCGTACCGCCAGCCCAGGTGTTCGATGATCCAGGCCGCCGCAGGCAGGAAGAGCAACTGGCCTGTGGCCGTGCTGGCGGCGAACAGCCCGACGACCAGACCGCGATGGGCCGTGAACCAGCGATTCGCCACCATGGCGCCCAGCACCAAGGCGGTGAGGCCCGTGCCGCAGCCCAGCACCAAACCCCACAGCAGGAAGAGTTGCCACAGCTGCGTGACCTGAGTGGCCAGGCCCATGGCCACGGCGATGAAGCTCGCGGCGGCGACCATGATGCGGCTCAGCCCGAAGCGCGCGATGAACAGTGCGGCGAACGGCCCCAGCAGCCCGAACAAGGCGAAGCGCACGGCGAAGACCGAGGCCAGCTGGTCAGTTGCCCAGCCGAATTCACGGCTCAGGGGCTGCAGCATCGCGCCCGGCAGGCCGAGCGCGGCCGAGGTGGTGAGCATCGCCAGGAAGGTGACCGCGGCCACCACCCACCCGTAGTGAACGCCACGCCGGACCAGGGCGGCGGCAACAGGTTGAGCAAGCATGGTTCGGTCAAAAAGATGTAATTACAATTATTGTAGCTACAATTATCTGATGCTCATACCGAAGTTGGACCTTCCCACCGCTGAGCTCCCTGCGCCCAAAGGCTGCAGCAGCCTCAAGCTGCGCCAGTTGTCGCGCCGGGTCAGCCAACTCTTCGATGCCGAGGTCGGCAGTGCCGGCCTCAAGACGACGCAATACTCACTACTCTCGCACGTCGTGCGACTCGGCCCCGTGCGACCGGGCCAGCTGGCCGCAGCGATGGAGATGGATGCGTCGACGCTCACGCGCAACCTCCAGCCCTTGATCGCTCAAGGGTGGGTGCAAGTCGGTGCCGGGGACGACGGCCGCAGCCGCCTGGTTGAGGTGACGCCTGCGGGCCGTGCCAAGCAGGCCCTGGCGCGCAAAGCGTGGCAGCGGGCGCAGCAGGGATTCAACGAGCGCATGGGTGCTGAACGTGTCGCGCGGCTTCACGCGGCAATCGACGAGTGCCTGGGGCTGCTGCACGAGGCCGTCGACACGATCGAATGAGCCAGCTGATGGAGAGTAAGAGAGTAGGCACCGTTTCCTGGGCGCTCAACTCCCAATCCCCAATCGCGCGCGAAATTCAGGGGTCACCTTCCGGTGCAGCGGTCCCCTGCACCGGACAAGGCCAGGTATAGCGGCGTCAGCTCAGGCCACTGGATGACCATGGGGCCGCGAAGAGGGCGTACTCGGCAACGCACTCACGGCGTCCAGGCGCCCCAGTTGCTCGGCCGACAGCGTGATGGTTGCCGCCGCGAGATAGTCGTTCAACTGGCTGATGGAACGCGGACCAATGATGGGCACGGCGCCATGCGTGCTGGCCCAGGCAATCGCCACCTGACCCGGCGTGACGCCGAGTTGCCCCGCGATCTCGATGACCGCGTCCAGCACTTGCGTCCGCTGCGGCGAGTTCTCCGCCTGGAACACGCGCCCGCCGAAGCCTTCGGCCCGCCCTTTCTCGCCCTGCCGGTACTTGCCGGTAAGCATGCCGCCACCCAGCGGCGACCAGGTGACGACGCCTAGTCCCAGCGCCTGGCTGGCGGGCAAGAGGTCCGCTTCAGGTTCGCGGCGCACCAGGCTGTGCTCGAACTGTGCGGCCACCAAAGGCACGGAATGGGTCAACTCGGCCCAGGTAGCAGCCCTCGACAGTCGCCATGCGGGGAAGTTCGAGAGCCCGGCGTAGAGGATTTTCCCCGCACGCGCTAGGTCCTCGAAGCCGCGAAGAATCTCCTCGGTAGGCGTAACACCGTCTGGGTGGTGCACCCAGTACAGGTCAATGCGGTCCGTCTTCAGGCGCCGAAGACTGGCCTCCGCCGAGGCCACCATGGCCTTGCGGCTGTTGCCCTTTATCAGTCGGTTGGCGTTAGGTGTCGCGCCGAGGGTGAACTTGGTCGCTAGCACGAAGTCTTCACGGCGCCCCTCCAGCAGTGTGCCGAGCAAGGCCTCGGACTGGCCGAACTGGTAGGCGTCGGCGCTGTCGATGAAATTGCCTCCCGCCTCGGCGTAGGCATTGAAGATGGCTGTGGCGACATCGGCATCGGCGCCGTGCCCCCAACCCGTGCCGAAGTTGCCGGTGCCGAGGGCGTACTGAGAGACCTGCAGGCCGGTCTTGCCGAAATTCACATAGTTCATGGAGTGCTCCTGGAGACAGAAGGGACGGTTCGCACGCAAAGATGTCGAACCAAATCAAAACGTTGACAGCTTAAATTATGATCATCATCATTGAAAACTCGTCAGCCCATTGCCCTTCCCACTGCATCCGAAGAAAGCGTGACCATGACCTTCAAGGCACTGCTCAGCACCAAAACCGCTGAAACCATCTCAACCGAGCTCGTTGACTTTTCCGTCGACGAGCTGATGCCAGGCGACGTCACCGTCGCCGTCGACTACTCAACGGTGAACTACAAGGATGCGCTGGCGATCAGCGGCCGCGCGCCGGTCATCCGCAAGTTCCCGCTGATTCCTGGCATCGACTTCGCGGGGGTCGTCGAGACTTCCTCGCATCCCGGCTTTGCGCCAGGCGACCGCGTCGTGGCCAATGGTTGGGGCTTGAGCCAGACCCACCATGGTGGCTTCGCTCAGAAGGCACGAGTCAGCGGAGACTGGCTGGTCAAACTGCCTGACGTGTTCACCACGCGCGACGCCATGGCCATTGGCACTGCCGGCTACACCGCCATGTTGGCCGTGATGGCGCTTGAGCACGCGGGGCTGACACCGGACAAGGGTGAGGTGCTGGTCACCGGCGCAAGTGGCGGTTCAGGCGCCATCACCATCGCCCTGCTGTCCAAGCTGGGCTACCGGGTGGTCGCGTCCACCGGGCGGCTGCAAGAGATGAGCTACCTGCGTGAGCTGGGGGCTGCCGACGTAATCGACCGCCACACCTTATCCGAGGCCGGCGCGCCGCTGGGCAAGGAACGCTGGGCTGGCGCCATCGACTCGGTGGGCAGCCACACGCTGGCTAACGTGCTGGCGCAGACGCAGTACCGCGGCGCCGTCGCGGCGTTTGGCCTGGCTCAGGGCACCGATCTTCCTGCGTCGGTGCTGCCCTTCATCCTGCGCAACGTGACCTTGGCAGGCATCGACTCGGTGAACGCACCGCAGGATGCCCGCCTCGCGGCCTGGTCGCGCCTGGCAACTGATCTGGACCTGAGCAAGCTGGCGCGTGCAACGCAGGTCGTGGGCCTGGGCGACGTGCCGGGCCTCGTCGGGCCAGTGCTGCAGGGCCAGGTACGCGGCCGTACCGTCGTGGACGTGAACGCCTGAGTGCGCAGAAGGTTTGCATGTCTCACACTGAATCGACGGTCTCGTACAGCGACGCACCGACGCAGTTCATCTCGGTGGCAGGCGCCAGATTCGCCTACCGCGAGGTGGGCCAACATGGCGCCGTACCCGTCCTGATGCTGAACCACTGGGGCGCCAACCTCGACAACTTCGACCCCCGTGTGGTCGACGGCCTGGCGCGTCGGCATCGGGTGATTGCCGTCAACTACCGGGGTATCGGTGCGTCCTCCGGCACGGCCCCCCTCACCATCGGCGAGATGGCGTGCGACACCATAGCGCTGATCCACGCCATGGGCCTTGCTAGGGTAGACCTGCTCGGATTCTCACTGGGCGGCTTCGTGGCGCAAGACGTCGCCGTCAGGGAACCCGGCCTGGTGCGCAAGCTCGTGCTCACGGGCACCGGACCGGCAGGCGGGGCGGGCATTGACCGTGTTGGGGCGGTATCCTGGCCGCTCATGCTCAAGGGGCTGCTGACGCTTCGCGACCCTAAGTTCTACCTCTTCTTCACGTCCACCTCGAACGGCCACCAGTCGGCACGCGCGTTCCTCCAACGACTCAAGGAGCGCAAGGCAGCGCGGGACGAGGCCCCAACACCGTGCGCCTTCCTGCGACAGCTTCAGGCCATTAAGGCCTGGGGGCAGCAGGCACCGCAGGAGCTGTCACGCTTGCACATGCCTGTCCTCATCGCAAATGGCGACCACGACATCATGGTGCCCACGACCTTGAGCCATGACATGGCTCGCCGCTTCCCGAATTCGCAACTGGTCATCTACGACGACGCCGGTCACGGCGGCGTGTTTCAGTACCACGACGACTTCGTGTCGAAGGCACTGACATTTTTGGCAGCGTAGACACAAGCAGGAGCGACCGCGGGGCTCGATTTCCTGAGCGCCATGTTCTGACGTGCGGCCCTCAAGGCGAAAGACGCACCGGTGTACATAGCCAAGTTTTCGGCATCCCCGGCGGACCGGTCAGGGTCAGTTTGCGACGATCACGTGGTATCGAGAGCGGTCAGCCCGAAAGCCTGTCATCTTCCGCACGCGCCGAACGTCCGGTCCAGGCAGCGGAGCTGTCAGCCAGGCCGCGACAAGTCGAGTGGCCTCCTCTAGCAACAGCAGTCAACTGGGGCCTCTTAGACGAACGCCCGAGACCAGCCTAATCCGGTCATCACCGGCACTGGAGGTCAGCGAGGCCGGAAGTCGCACTAGACTACTTGTGTGCCGTCAACACCATCGGCTCTGATGAACTCCTGGAGCTCGCTGAGCTGGGCGCTGAACGGCTCAAGGTGGTGGCCTGCTCAGGGTTGTACGCACAGCACCTCCGCAAGAGGCGTGGGCCACTGCTGCAGCAGCTCGACACTGCGCTCGGGCCTGCCGACTCCACACGGCATCAATGCGACCCTGACATAGGAGGCTTCATGACCGCCCCACCGCCCCCGGAAGGCCATGCCACCTGGCTTGATTACGTTGTGGCAACAACAGACTACCGTGCTGCGCTCTTGCAGCACATGTTCGACGACGAGTCCCGGTTTACCCCAGCAGACGTTGAGCGTGCGGTGCGCCGTGAGCTCGCTGAGCTGCGCCAGCTCGCCGGACAAAGCAGCCGCACTGATTCGCAGATGTGACAAAGCCCTCCGAAGCGGGCTTTGGTGAGGTAGTCAGCCTTCTACAGTTTGCCGAGCAAGCTCAACCATTCGCGACATACTGTTGAAGTCGTTGCGGTCGCCTACCCGCGGCTCAATTTCGAGCCATTGAGCTTCTGTCAGCCGGAAGCACTCTTTAACTTTGTTGTCGATGCGTGTGATGACAACTACGCCCTCGCGCACCCGGTGAGCTGATGCATGCCACAGCTTCGTGCCTTGCACTTGCCATCCTGCGTAGTTGAAGCGGATTAGCTTGTTCGAATCTGTGCAGCGACGATTCAAGCCTGCCAGCTCTCGAGCTGTGTAGTTGTTCTGCAGGTATTCGGTGAGCGTCCAGCCACCCCATCTTGAACCCCGGGCCGAAGCATAGGAGCCTTGTATGGATGCCTCCCGGCGATAGGCATTAACCCGCATCGTGCTGTGAAGAAGTCGGCTGCTGCCTTGTATCCGGCCTTGATCGTGGTATGCCGAGTTGCCTCGGCTGGCCCACTGGCCCTGATGTAATCCGCTGACAAGGGCCTCATCTCGTGCACGGACTGCAAGGTCCTTGCTCCTATTCAGGCTTTTCTTGTCTCGGTCTGACCTGTTTCACATCACTTTGCTTCGTGCTGCCTGATCGCCTTCAAAGGCTTGCAATACCCTATCTTCGGGTGGGTCGATGTTGTGAGCTATCGCGTTCAGACCGCTTGCGGCCTGACGCTCTTGTAGCCCCGTTGATAGTCCTGCTGCTTGGCCACGACCGCCCAGACGGTGCGGGCCATCTTGGCCGCCTGCGCCACGATCACCACGTTGGCCGGTCGCCTGGCCTTGATCTGCTCCAGCCACGGCTCTGGCGCCTTGGCATGCATAAGCACCGAGCGGGCGCCGTGGATCAGTAGCGTTCGCAAATAGCTGTCGCCCCGCTTGGAGATGCCCAGCAGCTTGACTTTGCCACCCGTGCCACTCTGTTTGGGCACCAGGCCCAGCCAGGCGCAGAACTCCCGCCCCGACTTGAAGGCCTGCGCTTCGCCCATCGTGGCAATCGCCGCCGTGGCCGTGAGCAGGCCCACACCGGGAATCTTGGCCACGCGCTTCATGTCCTCGTCCACGCGCAGCCGCTGCGCGAGCCGCACTTCGATCGCCTTGATGTCCGTGGCCAGTTGCTTGATCCGCTGCACCTGCTCGCGCAGGCTGTCGGCCACGTACTGTGGGATGTCGGTGACTAGTGCCTCCAGGGCCGCTTCGATCTCGCTGAATAGCGCGTTCTTGCCTCGGGCAAAGGTCGAGCCGAACTCGTACAGCAGACCACGCAGCGCATTGGTCTGCATGACCTTCATCTTCTGCAGCAGTTCCCGTTGCCGGTGCAGCACCAGTGTGGCTTGCTGCTCCAGCGTCTTCATGCCCACAAACTTCGTTCCCGGCTGCTGGACCGCCAGCCAGATCGCTCGCGCGTCGGTCGCATCGGTCTTGTTGCCGGCCACGAACGGCCGCACGGCCTTGGCGTGGATCAGCCGCACTTCGTGACCCTGCGCCTTGAACCTGCGCGCCCAGTGGTGCGCGCTGCCACAGGCCTCGATGCCAATCAGGCACGGCGCCTTTTTGACGAAGTACCCCAGCACCTTGGCGCGCTTGAGCTGGACGTTGACGATCTCGCCGCTGTCCATGTCCACGGTGTGCAGCTGGAACACGCTCTTGGCAATGTCCAGACCCACGACCTGCCGGCCGTCGATCATGCCGATAATTTTTCCAGCACCTATGCCTGTCTTACGATTCATCTTGGACTCTCAATGGTGTTTGTGAAGACCTTGGTCTATCACGCCTTGGGCACTTCGATGCCGTATCCATTCGAGGGTCCACCTTGTCCACGCGACAACGGCCTTCCCACGAACAGCAGCGCTGTTCAGCTCTGCGCTCCGGTCTCATTCCCCTTGGGGAGGGAGGCATCCATTACATCTCGTGTCCACCATAACCCTTGGTGGACACGTGACTACTATTCCTAACAATCAGGCCGTTCCACGCCGGCGGCGGCGTGTGCATAGCGACGAATTCAAGGCGCGCGCGGTGGCCAGTTGCATGCAACCCGGCATGTCGGTGGCGGCCGTGGCGATGGCGCACGGCGTCAACGCCAATCTGCTGCGTCGCTGGGTGCGCGAGGCCGAGATGAAGCCGCCGGCGCGCGACCTCGCCCAGGTTGCTGAACAACCGGTGCAGGCGACTCGGCGCGAGACTCTGTTCGTGCCGGTGAACCTGCCGCCGCCCGCCGCTCCCACTGCGCAAGTCGACATCCGCATTGAGCTGCAGCGCGGCGCGGCGGCCGTCACGGTGACGTGGCCGGTCAGTGCGGCGGCTGAGTGCGCGACCTGGATGCGCGAGCTGCTTCGATGATCCGCATTGATGCCATGTGGCTATCGGCCGAGCCCATCGACATGCGTGCAGGCACCGAGCGGCTGCTCGCTCGCGTGGTCCAGGTGTTCGGCGTCGCCCAGGCCCACCACGGCTACCTCTTCGCCAACGCGCGTGGCACGCGCATCAAGTTGCTCGTGCACGACGGCTTCGGCGTGTGGTGCGCCGCCCGACGGCTGAACGTCGGGCGCTTTGTCTGGGCGGCGGGCTCCACGCCATCCCTGGCGCTCACCGCTGCGCAGTTCGACGCGCTGGTGTTGGGCCTGCCGTGGCAGCGACTGCCCGAGCTCAGCAGCATCACTCGGGCCTGAGCGTGGGCGGCTCGTCCCATGAATCGGTTGACAGTGCATGTGCCGATGGGCCTCATGGGCCAGCCCTGGCACGATGCCACGCATGCTTGGTATGCGTGGTCTTCCCTCCGCCGAACCTCAGGGCCTACCGCCCGAGGTCGTCGCGCTGATCGCCCAACTGCGCCAACAGGTGCAGGAGCAGACGCAGCAGCTCGCCCAGCGTGACCAAGCGCTGGCCGAGCGCGACGCGCAGCTGCAGCGCAAGGACCGCGAGATCGCCTTGCGCGAGGCCAAGATCGAGAAGATCAACTTCGAGCTCGCGCGCCTGAAGCGCTGGACGTACGGGTCCAAGTCCGAGGCCATGAACGCCGACCAGCGGCGCCTGTTCGAGGAGACGCTGGCCGAGGACGAGGCCGCGCTGCAGGCTCAGCTGGAGCGGCTGCGCCGCGAAGCCGAGGCAGCCGCAGCGGCCGCCGGCACCAAGCCCAAGGCGGCGCCGCGCAAGCCCCGTCGCAACGCCTTGCCCGAGCACCTGCGCCGCGTGGAGCATCGCCATGAGCCCGACAGCACCGACTGCCAGGAGCCTGGCTGCGGACGCGCCATGAAGCGCATCGGCGAAGACGTCACCGAGCGGCTGGACATCGTGCCGGCGGAGTTCTTCGTGCATCGCCACATCTACGGCAAGTGGGCATGCCGGCACTGCCAGGTGCTCAAGCAGGCGCCCAGCGTGCCGGAGATCGTCGAGGGCGGCATCGCCGCCAGCGGGTTCCTCGCGCACACCGCCATCAGCCGCTTCGTGGACCACCTGCCGTACTACCGGCAGGAGAGCATCAACGCCCGTTCACGCGTGCACACCCCGCGCTCGACCTTGGCGGCCGGCGCGGGCCAGGTCGGCGCAGCGCTGGAACCGTTGTACGAGCTGCACAAGCACTTCGTCCTGGACTGCCCGGTGCTGCATGCGGACGAGACGTCGGTGGCCCTGCTGGACCCCGGAGCGGGCAAGACCCGCAAGGCCTACATGTGGGCCTACGCGCGAAGTTGGCACGACGCGATGCCGGGTGTCGTCTACGAATTCTGCCGAGGCCGCGGGGCGCAGTACCCCGTGGCATTCCTGGGCGGCGACGACAGGCTCGGCTTGCGACGATGGACCGGGACACTGCTCACCGACCGCTACGGTGCCTACGACACCGTGGTCGACCCGCAGCGTTACCCCGGTCGCATCAGCGCTGCCTGCGCGGCGCATGCACGCCGCAACTTCGAAGAACTGACCAAGGTCGGCACCAGTCCCGTCGGGCTGGATGCGCTGCGGCGCTTCGCTCGCATCTACGAAGTCGAGGGTGAACTCAAGGGCCTCGATGACGAACAACGAAGAGCTCAGCGGCAACGACTGGCCAAGCCGCTGTGGGAGGAGCTACATCATTGGCTGAGTCTGGAGCGGCGCCTCGTTGCCGATGGCGGCGCCACGGCCAAGGCGATCGACTACACGCTCGGGCACTGGGTGGCCCTCACACGCCACCTCGAAGATGGCGCGGTGGCCATCGATAACAACCATCTGGAGCGGCAGATCAAGCCCTGGGCCATGGGCCGCAAGGCATGGCAGTTCGTGGGCAGCGAGCTCGCCGGTCAACGTGCCGCCATCATCATGAGCCTGGTGCAGTCCGCCCGGCTGAACGGGCACGACCCGTGGGCCTACCTGCGCGACGTGTTGGAGCGGCTGCCGACGCTGCCCAACACGAGGCTCGAAGAGCTGCTGCCGCATCGGTGGCAAGCCCAACGCGCGACCTTGAACACCACATCGTGAACAACCTTGAAGCCTTGATCGAGGACGGAGGCGAGGTGACGCTGGGCCGCGAGGACGACCACCCCTTCGTCGCTATAGCGACTGACGAGGACGTCGTCGCCATGCTCGTCCGTCGCGAAGGTGAGACGCTGACGGCGTTACTGCGACGGCTTGATCGTGCCGTGGGGAAATACTTCGAAAGCGGTCAAATCATTGACGAGGTCTACGACCTCTGACCAATGACGTCCGGCGCGTCAAGATGGTCGGACCAGACGCTCACCGCTCTTGAGTCCCGAGCGCTGCAGGCTGTGCATGCACTCCCACTGCGCCGCATTCCACTGGGCAGGGTTCTTTCGCATGCCCCACATCAGCTGCCGCATGGCCTTGGGCCCGGCTTGCTGAAGCGCCCACTGCACAGCCCGCGATTCGTCCTGCAACTCCTGGCGTCGCACCGCGTCCATCGCCTCAATGGCCAGTGCCACCACATGGAAGCGGTCATCGCTGATGGCCGCTTCCGGCAGCGCCAGCGCAGCGCCCTTGGCGTAGGCCGCACTCATGTCCATGCAGATATGCCGCACCTGGGCCGGGTCGCCCCCATGTGCCTTCAAGTCCCCCACGAAATCCACCACACTGTGGTGATCACGCCCCTCGGTGGCAAAGAGCAGCCGCTTGCGCAGCAGGTCGTGCACGACGGTGATGTAGTGATGCCCGCGGCGCAGGCTCGTCTCGTCGATACCCATCACCTCCACACCGGCGAAGGATTCCAACGCCCGAGCTTGCCCGACGTGAAACTCGATACGCCGCCACAACTGTTTGTCTGTGCAACGCAGCAACTTGGCGGCCTGACGCACCGGAAGGTCACGGCACAAAGCCAGGGCCAAGGCCTCAAACGCCGCCGTGAAGCCCGAGCCCGGACGGGCCCAGGGCACCTCCAGTTGCGTGGTCTTGCCGCAGCCCGTGCACGCCGCGCGGGGCACCTCGGCATGCAACCAAGCCTCGAACTGGAAGAAGTCCAGATGGCGCCAAGACCGCCGCAGCCGGTCGTGAACCTTCTGGGCCGCCGCCCCACAGGCGGGACACGCCAGCAGCCCTGCGCCGCAGTGCACCTCGAAATCGATGCGCTTGCGCACCGTATCCAACTGCACGTCCCGCACCTCGCATCGCGCCACCAACCCCAGCGCGCTGGTGAACAGGGCTTCCACTCCGATGCTCAACTCACTCTCCCAATATGGCGCTTCAGTGCGTCCAGATGGCCGCTATTGTCGTGTTGGGTTCCACACGAAACGACGAAGGGCCGGCACCGACGCTCAACTGAGCCGGCTCAAGCGACTGTTTGCTGCGGATGCGGCGGTGATGAAGCAGCTCAATGCGCTTGAGCCGTGCATCGAAAACAGCGCTCAGTGCCGCGCCGACGGTGCGCCACGTTGAACGCACCGCCGATTGCACGGAGTCACCCAGCTAGAGATCATCACGTGTGAGCATCATGGGTCCGACGCTGAGGACCCCGAAGGTCAGGGCGAAGGCCCCGACAAGAATCGCGCCAATCACTTCAAGCATGGACTGCTCCTGACTGCCAGGAATGGCTGAGTTAGCGATGGATCAGCCTTGTTCACCCAAGCTGCAACACGCAGCAAAAGCGCAAGGCCGGGCGATCAATACTAGCCCCGTACCGCTGCGGCCATCAATCGCGTTCCCCTTTGTCCCACCGCGCGATTGGGGGATTCCATGTCCCGAAAACACGGCCCCTCAAACTTGCCGAAAAAGCACCGGATGAGTGCAAAAACACCGGGAAGTACGCCCCTTGTACTCCTCCCGCATGCATCCGGCCGCCACGCAGGCTCGCCTCACGATTTCGCATGGTGAAGCGGTGAAAAAACGCTCTGCTTCCGTCGAAACGATCCCCGCTACAGGGCTGGTCTTTACATATCGAGGCTGGTCTTCCCCACCCGTTGAAGGGAAGATCGATCCATTCCCCTCAAGACCTGGCCCCCAAGGGACGCCAGCAATGAGGCGATGGAGTCACTTCCAGGAGCACTGCATGTCTTGTGATCACGGACACCGCCATTCCATCTTCTGCGTATTGCCCCCTTATCTGCTGGACGAAATCGCCCGCAACGGCACGCCAAGCCAGCGGCAGGCAGCACTGAAGACCAAGTCGATGGACCACACCTTCCGCTCGCTGCGTCTGTCCGGCCTGAGCGGTCGGTCGACCCGCACGCTCACGCCCTCTGCTGCTGCGGTGGCGTCGCCCGTTGCAGCGGTGAAGCGGCGCACCATCTACAGTGCCAACCAGACCGAGGCGTTGCCCGGCACGCTGGTGAGGGCCGAAGGCCAGGCCGCGTCGGGGGACGTGATGGTGGATGAAGCCTACGACGGTCTGGGAGCCACGTTCGACTTCTTTGCCGAGATCTATCAGCGCAATTCCATCGATGACGCCGGGCTGGCCCTGGAGGCCACGGTGCATTTCGGCAAGGACTACAACAACGCCTTCTGGAATTCTGTGCAGATGGTGTTCGGGGACGGCGACGGGGAACTCTTCAACCGGTTCACCATCTCGCTGGATGTCATCGGGCATGAGCTCTCGCACGGCGTGACCGAGGACGAGGCGCAACTGCAGTATTTCAATCAGTCGGGGGCGTTGAACGAATCCATGTCGGATGTGTTTGGGTCCCTGATCAAGCAATACCACCTGAAGCAGACCACCGACCAGGCCGACTGGCTGATTGGGGCGGGGCTGTTCACGTCCAAGGTGAAGGGCGTGGCGCTGCGTTCGATGAAGGCCCCGGGCTCCGCGTTTGACGACCCGGTGCTGGGCAAGGATCCGCAGCCCAGACACATGGACCAGTTCGTGAATACCTTCGAGGACAACGGCGGGGTACACATCAATTCCGGCATTCCCAACCACGCGTTTTATCAGGTGGCGACCCGCATCGGCGGCTTTGCCTGGGAGCATGCCGGCCGCATCTGGTACCAAGCGCTACGGGATGCCAGGGTCAAACCCAACGCCAGCTTCCTGGCGTTTGCGCGCGTGACGCTGGACGTGGCCAACACGCTGTACGGGGCAAAAAGCCCCGAGCGCCAGGCGGTGAAGGACGGCTGGGCAGCGGTAGGGATAGCGCTGTGAAGCGCCTGCGCCTACCATCCGCTGCATGAAGATCTGCTACCAGCGCGACGGCGGCTTGGCGTTGATGCCGGGCCTGCAGCGCCCGATGGAGTTTGATGCCGACGGCCTGGACGATCATCGTCGGCAGGAACTGTCGCGGCTGGTGACGCAGTCTTGTTTTTTCGAACAGCCGGCCCAGGTCGGGCACGTGACGCCCGGGACGGCGGATCACATCTCGGAAATCCTCACCATCGAGATGGCGGGCACGCGCCACCAAGTTCGCATCGTGGGCACACCAGGAGATGAGGCGCTGAGCGCCTTGTTGCGTGTGGTCAGGGACGAAGTGGCGGTGCTGCGCCGGCAGGGGCGCTAAGGCCCCACGGCGTGGCCGTGGCTCACACCAGCCGCTTGAAGGTGATTTCTTCGATCAGCGTTTCACTGCCCATCTGGCGGATGGTCTGTTGCACGACTTCTGCGCGACCTTCGGCAGCGAGATGCTGAATTTCTCGAGCGGCACTGTCAAACACGAGCGGATGCTCCAGACCTGTCCCCGCGTGAGGAAGCTCGACCAGCGCCCCACGTTCCGAATCGAGGAAGACCGACATGGCGATGGAACTCATATGGACCTCTTGTTGGGATGACACCACCCCACTTTATGCTGCATCGCAGCAGGTTCAAGTAGGTCCAGATTGACCCTAATCAACGAACCGTCGTCTTGCGGCCGGTGGCGGCGTCTTCAAAACCGCACCGACACACCCACGGTCCACGACCAATCCGGGGCGGCTTTGCTGATGCCGCGGAACACGGCGGTGTCCAGTTGCAGATCGGGACTGAGTTGCCAGGTGAGGCCGGCGTCCAGCGTCACCACCTTGCCGCCATTGCGGTTGGAAGTGAGTGACTGGCCCGCCACCTCCACAAATGCGCGCCACGACTCCTTCAGCGGGATGCCCAGGGTGGCGGCCAAAATGCCACCGACATAGCGGCGGTTCTCGCTGTTTCGCTCCTGATAGAGGCCAGCCATGATGCCGGCCGAGAGGTCCCGGGGCAGGTCCCATTCCGCCGTGAGGCGCGCAGATGGCCGCCAGCCTTCGCCTTTGAACTCGGACGAGCCCGATGGCGCGTCCACATGGAACAGCCAGGCCATGCCCGGGCTGCTGCCGTCCTCGGCGCCGTCGGCGATATGCCATTTGATGCCCAGCGAACTGTCCGCAAACCCGCTGGCCTTGTCGGTCTGCCCGTCGGCGCTGACTCGGGTGCGTACCGCACCGTCCGTCTCCAGCCGCAGTTCCACATTGTCCCAGGCGCCCCAGCGCAGCAGCGTTGGCGTGGACCAGGCCCGGCTGCGGACGCCGTTGGATTTGTCCCGGTCGAACGCGACGCTGGTTTCGATCTGGAACCGGCCTTTGCCCACCGTGTCGCTGGATTCCACAAAGTCTGGCCGATCGGTGGCGATGCCTTCGTCGGCCCGGCTGATGCCTGGCACTGTCATCAGCCCGGCCGCAGCGAGCGCCATCACCAGCGCGAGCCGGCTCTGCGTCCCGCGCGTGGCATGAGGCGAGGTCGCCAACGGCGAAGAGCGAAGGGCAGTGGAAGACAGCATGAAGTCACCTCGCTGAATGTGAAAGTGATGGGGTGAAAGGGAGGGTGTGAAGGGGGATGGTGTGAAGGGGAGGTTGTGAAGGGGAAGGAACGGGTACACCGTCTGGGACAGGCGGTGCGGACCCGGAGCCACTGGTTCGACTGTAGTGATGACCCGGGCTGGCGAACAGCCTCCCTGTTGTTCCGAGGTGTCAGTGTCCGGATTCACAGGCACTGGCGCCCGAAACCTGGCGCTGGAACTGGCACTGGCGTGGTGGTGGTCTGCCTCATTCATTGGTGACAAATTCCGGACGCCTACTCGGGCGCCCAGAAGTGTGCCAAGGAGATTCGAGCCTCTGGCGCGTATGGTTTGCTCTACCGCTCGGTGCGCAAGAAGGGCGAAGAGTGCGTTGCCGTGTTCCGCCCGAAGGCAAGCCAGATTCCGGTGATCCAAGGCGCCCACGTCACGCGCGTGTGGGACGGAACCAAGATTGAGAGCTGGTTCGAGAAGTCCCAGCTCAAGCCGCTGTAGCCGGCTTATCTCACCACAAGCCGCTGTAGCCGGCTCATCTCACAACACAAGGCCCCGCCCGACGTCATGTCGTGGCGGGGTTTTTTCTGCTTACATCTAAGGCATTGAACCCTTGTAACCCCCTTGATCCAGGGCCGCCTTGTGGGGAAGTTGCGTCTCTCAGCCAGTCTTGAATAGCTCCTGCGATCTGCGTCGATCAAGCATTTCGGCAACGAGCGCAGACTTCGAAACGCACGGTCCGTTAAAGGCTGGGAGCGGACATCAGGAGGCATCGGGGCCGGACGGAAACTGCCCTTCACCAAATCGTGAACTCGGCACCACCGGTTCGTCGGGGCCTCATTCCGGCTTGAAACCTGAGCTCCTCAGGAGTTTGGTGCCCTGAGCGACATCGGCTGCGATGAACTTCTTGAACTGCTCGCTACCTTCCGAGAGTGCTTCGACGCCGATTGCCGCATAGGCGCCATTGCGTCCCAGCTCTGACGACGCTTGCGTAACCGCCGCGCTCAACCTTGCAACCCGGTCTGCTGGCGTTCCTTTCGGGACCCACACGCCGTACCAGGATGCGTATTTGAAATCCTTGAGACCAGCTTCCTGCATCGTCGGTACTTCCGGAGCCAGAGAGCTGCGCTTCTCCGCCGTGATAGCCAGAGGTCTTACCTTGCCGGATTTCGCGAGCGGCACCAGCGACACCATGGAATCGAGCAGGAGGCTCACATGGTTCCCACCCACGTCTACCAGAGCGGGCTGAGTTCCCTTGTACGGAACGTAGGTGAGCTTGAGCCCTGCCTGTTTCGCAAAGAGAAGCGTCGCCAGATGGCTCGGGGCACCGGCTGCAGGGATGGCGGCCATCCACTCGTCAGGTTTGGATTTTGCGGCGCCAATCATTTGACCGAGCGTCCTCGGCGCGAGTGCCGGCGCGATGACAAGCATGAGCGGGGCTTCACCGACTCGTGCGATCGGCACGAAGTCCGTCTGCGGGTCGTATGGAGCTGTCGCCATCACCTCTTTGGCGAGAACGTGAGTGGCTGCTGAGAAGAGCATGGTGTAGCCGTCGGCCGGAGCCACCTGAACGGCCTTGCCTCCGAGGGTTCCACTGGCCCCGGCCTTGTTCTCCACGACGACTGGCGTGCCGAGCTGCTTGCGGAGCTGCTCGGCCAACAGCCGCGCGGCGTTGTCCACGCCGCCACCCGCCGCGAACGGCACGATGATGCGCAGCGTGCTGCCCTTCTCGGGAAAGGGCTGTGCGCCCGCTGCAAGGGGAATCACGGCGCTGGACATCACAGCGATGAGCACTTTGACCAACTTCATGGTGTCTCCTTGTTGTTCTCTATCGGGGCCAAGCAATTGCTCAGGGCGAGATTTCTTCCAGCGCCTTGTCGGTCGTTTCAATCATCTTGATCGAGGCGAAGAGCCCAACGACGGTCGCTCCCGCGAACATCAAGAAGACGCTCGCTACGCCTTGGGCCGTGAGCATCATCCCGACCATCGCTGGCGCTGCGGCGGAGGCTGCCCGCAACCAGGAGGTCGCCAGCCCGGTGCCGATGGCCCGCATGCGGGTCGGATAGATTTCCGGCGTGTAGAGGTACAGCAGCACGGTGGTCGTACCCATCACGGCATAGGCTGCGGAGGCGAAGAGGGCCACCGCCCACACACTGTGCGCGCCATTTGCGACCAGGGCCAGAAGCAGCACGCCGGCGACGATGAAGCTGCCTGTGGCCCAACGACGTCGCCCGACCTTGTCGACCCACATCGCGCAGGCGAAGACGGCGCAGACGCTCAGCACATTCGTCATAGAGGCCAGCCGCAGCGCGTCTTGCAGCGGCAGGTGGTAGACGGTCTTGTAGAGGGTGGGCAGCCAGTTGTTGATGCCGTTGGCGACGAAGTACGACGACGCCCACAGCACCCACACGATGAGCGTGCGAGGCCGATAGAGCGGCGAGAAGAGCTCTTTCCAGCCGGCCTTCTTCGTGGACTTCAGACCTGCGGCCAAGCGGAGCTCACGACTCTGCACCTTCTCTTTCTCGCGATTGACGTCAATCTGCCGATGCGGCGTGGCCGCCTCCAGCGAACTGATGACCCGGTCGGCGTCCTCCCAGCGGCCCTTGGACGCGAGCCAGCGCGGCGATTCGGGCAGGCGGGTCATGAACACCAAGACCAGCAGGCCAGGGATGCCGCCAACCAGGAACAGAAGCTCCCAACCGTAATGGGGGACCACAAACGCTCCCACCTGCGCCGCAGCCATCAGCCCCAACGGGAAGATGAGCTCGTAAAGCACGAAGAAGCGCCCGCGGCCTTTGGACTGCGACATTTCGTTGATGTAGGTGGCGGCAACCGGCACCTCACCGCCCACGCCAATGCCCTGCAGGAAGCGCAGCAGGAACAGCATCTGCACGCTGCCGGCGAACGCGCAGGCGATGCTCATGACGGACATCACCGCGACGGCGGTGGAAACAGCCGGCACGCGCCCCCACTTTTCACCGAGCCAACCGAACAACAAGGCGCCGATGACCTGGCCGATGTAGCCAGCCGCGATGAGCAGGCCAACCTGACCGGGGCTGAGGTGCCAGAGGCCCACGAGCACCGGCAAGACGAACGCCAGGCTGAGCGCGTCGAAGGCATCGAGGAACGTGGCGGTTCCCATAACGACGCGGGTCTTTGTGTGCCACCGGCAGAACGGCACGTTCTCGATGCGGAACAGCAGCTTCGCCGCTTTGAGCGCTGAGGGGGATGGCGTCTCGGTTGGGACGCTCGGCAAAGGCGCCGCTGCAGCTTCGCTCGAGTAACGAGCTCTGCCGGCGCCAGGGTTCATCGCTTCTTCCATGGGGACGGACCTCAGAAGTTATGTCGAATGCCGCTTTCGAAGGCCGACGACTTTTGGCCTCCGAAATAGTTGACCGCAGCGGCGACGCCGCTCACCGCCGGACCGCCTGCAACGGAGAACGAAGCTCCGCCCTTGTTTGCTACGCGGGAGGCATGGGCGTAGACCGCAGTGCGCTTGGACAGATAGTGCACGTAGCCGGCACCAATCAAAGTCGCATCGTTCGCATTCAGGGCGGCGGTCGCCCCCTTCTGGTCGGCGCGAACGAAGGTGAACTTCAGGTCACCAAAACCCAGAGGAACCAACGCGGCAACGAGCGTGTTCGTGGTCTTGTCCGTGCCATAGCGCCACTGGCGTTGACCGACGCTCACTTTCACGACCTTGAAGTCGTAGGACGCGCCCCACACGCGGTCGATGAAGTCGCGGGCGGCATTGGCGTTGCGCGTCGTGACCTGTGCAACGCCAACCATGAGTTGCTCACTGCGCCAGGCCAAGCGGCCGCCATCCGTCTTGGCGGAGCCAGCGCCAGCAGAGCCGCCTTCTCCTGCGCTCACGAGAAGCGAGCCATACACACCTGCGAGCCCGGTCGGCAGGAAGTACTGTGCCGTGTTTGCGATACGAAGCGTCGGGTTGAGCTGGTTCGCATCGGTGCTCACGCCGAAGGCTTGCCCAAGCGCCCGCGACGCGAAGACCGAGCGGAAGCTGTTGGCGCCGGCGATGCCCAGCGTGATGAACGGGTCCAGGTCGGACCAAAGTATGTGGGTCGGCGCCCAGTCACGTCCCAGCCGAATCTCTCCAAAGCGGTCATGAGCGAGACTGACAGTCGCTCGGCGGTCCCAGAACGGGGTGTTCACCGCGCCACTGTCGCTGAGGATGGTGCTGTCGAGATAGACGCCGGCGCTCAAGCCATCGCCGAGGGATTCTCGTGCCTGGACGACGAGTTTGCTGGTGGTGTTGGCACCACTCACCTCGGAGTCGATGCTGCCCAGCCGGGCATTCTTGACGTGGCGAACGCCGACGTCGACGGTGCCTGACAGCGCAACCAAAGTCTGCGCGTAGCACTGTCCGCCGACCATCCCAGCCACGGCCGCCAATGCGGCAACGGGGAATCGGAACATGTCTTGTCTCCTATGCCGGCGTTCCTCGCCGGACGTGTAGGTTGCCGGGTGACCGAAGTGTTCTTCGCGCCACGGGGCGCCGGCGCGCCAAAGATGTCGGTTGTGAGCCACCGACGGCACTGCAAGAGATGGCAAAGCCTCCCCTGCAGTGCTCAGGCTTCTCGCTTACTTGGCCAGACCAGCAGCGCGGAGGGCCGCTGCGATTTCCGTTCCGGCGCCTTCAGCCAGCGGCAGCAGCGGACTGCGGACCGTGGCGTGTTCCAGGATGCCGCGAGCCACCAGGCCGTGCTTCAGCGCGACGGTGCCTTCCATGTGGCTGCCGCGGTGGTAGACGTTCTTGGTCACGGGCAGTAGACGGTCGTGGATGGCACGAGCCTTGGCGTAGTCCTTGGCCTTGCCGGCGGCAATCAGTTCAATCAGCGGTTCAGGGGTCAGGCTGCCGTAGCCGACCAGCGCGCCGTCCACGTCGAACATGGTGTGCAGCAGGTACTCGTCGTGGCAGGTCAGGATTTGGAGGCCCGGCCGTTCCTTGCGGATGACAGGAATCTCGGTGTCCCAGCGCTTCATGTTGCGCACGCCGTTCTTCATCGCGAAGACGCCCGGGAGCGCAGCGATTTCCAGCTGCGTCTTCAGGTTGTATGTGGCCTTGGTGGCATCCGGGTACTGGAACAAGATGAGCGGCAGGCCGCTGGCTTCGTAGATGGCCTTGTAGCGGTCTTGCGGCGCACCGTCCTGGTAGCCGAAGCGCAGCCAACCGTGGGACGGATACACCAGGCCCGCCGAGGCACCGGCCTTGACGGCGCGCTTGGCCTCTTCAGCCGCGACTTGCGTGCCTTCCAGCGTGATGCCGGCAATGATGGGCAGGCGGTCGCCCACGGATTCGCGGAAGGCTTCGATGACGCGCAGTTGCTCATCACGCTCCAGGAAGGTGCCTTCGCCGGCGTGACCCAGGACGGTCAGGCCCTTGACGCCCTCGATGCTGCCAAGCCAGCTGCCGAGGCGCTGGATGGCTGCGTAGTCGACGGCGCCGTCGCGGGTGAAGGGGGTAACGGGTGCGGGCACGAGGCCGCGGAGGTCTGGGGCTTGCATGGATGTCTCCTGATATCGCAGTGCCGAGGGTTGGTGACTAACCTGGCCGTTTTCTCTCTGTGCGCGGCTTCGTGCCGGTTGCGGGATACGGTTCGGTTGGAGGGAATGTAGAAATCCCTCGACCATCCGCCTAGCCACACGTCAGATGAATCAGCCATGCCAGAATTGGCATATCTCATGGAGGCACGCATGAACATCGCGGCAGTACGCCTGTTCCTCGAGGTTGTCGAGGCTGGGAGTCTGAGCAAGGTGGCGGCACATCGGCAGACGGCCCAGTCGCACATCAGTCGACACATCACCGACTTTGAAACCGGCTTTGGCGGACCACTGTTCCGGCGGACCGGGCGCGGGGTTGTCGTCACCGAGCTCGGCGCAAGGGTTGCCGCCAGGCTGCGTCCGTGGCTTCAGGAAACCGAGCAAATGGAACTCGAGCTGAAGTCCGACTCCGGTCGCATCGTTGGGCGGGTGACGCTCGGCCTTATTCCGACCGCTGCCCATCCGCTCACCACCAGGCTGTTCGAGCGATTGCAGCGGGAGCATCCTGGCATCTCGCTTGACCTGGTCGAAGCTCAGGGAACTGAACTCGATGCGCTCTTGGACAGTCGTTCGTTGGACCTCGCGGTGCTGTTCCGATTCAGCAAGCCCGCTGGCCGCGAGGAAAAGCTGCTATCGAGCGTCAGCACCTACTTGGTAAGTGCACCAGGCGACCCGCTCACACGGCAGCCGACCCTTCCATTCTCTCGGTTGAAGGGACTTCGTCTGGTGCTTCCTCGACGGCCAAGTCACTGGCGCAACGCGCTCGATGAGACGGCGCGAGGACTCGGATTCCAGTTGGAGTCTGTGGCGGAAGCCGACTCACTGACGGTTCAGCGGACGCTGGTGGCCAACCAGCCCGGGCTGTACTCCATCCTCGGACCGTACTCCTTCGCGGATGACCTGCGTGCCGGGAGAGTGCAGGCGACCAAGCTCGTGAGACCGGACCTGATGCGCCACGTGACACTGGCTACGCCGCGGCACGGAAAGTTGACGCCGGCCTGCAAGGTCGCAGCGCAGACCATTCAGGCGCTTGTGAAGTCCTGGGGGAACCAGCTCTCGGAGCCTTGAGCCTCCCACAATGTGCAAAGTCCGCTTCCGCTGGAGGCTGTGTGAACACCCTCCTTGGAATGCGCGCACTGCTGCCTGGTGTGGTGAGCCAGAGATTCATTGAATTTCTCTGGTTGTATGCCCCTCAGCCAAGGAGGGCGCGGGGCAGGGGGGAACTCAGACGGGGTCCTGCGGCGCGGGGGCCACCGCATCGCTGGCGGCCTGCCCATGCCAGCGGCGCAAGGTCCGCTGGAAAAACAGGCTGTTGGGCAGTTGCAGGCTGGTGCCGCTGTGTTCGTCGCCGCTCTCCAGCAAGGTGGTGTAGACCAGATTGATTTCCACCACGCGGCCTTTGACACCAGGCTTGTCGCCCGATTCCAGCAGTTCCACCACGTCGCCAATCCGGAACGACCGCGTGATGTAGATGAGCAGGGCGCAGAACAGGTTGGACAGCACGCTCCAGGCCGCAAAGAAGGCCACGGCGCCGACGGTGGCGAACCCGGTGAAGGCGCCCCACAGCACCGCGCCGGACACCCCCAACCGCGCCAGCGCCCACAGCAGCGCGCACCCATACACCACCGCTGCCACGGTGCGCAGAAACAAGGCGGCCACCTTCACCGGCAGCGCATAGGCCTGGATCAGGCGGCGTGTGGCCAGATGCGCAATACGCATCACCAGCCAGGCGCCCGCACCGATGAGGGCGACTTCCGCCAGAGGCACCAGGATGTCCAGCCAGTCGGACGCCCAATCGGGCAGAAAGTCGTGCAGGGTTTGGAACAACTTGTTCATGGAACTACTTCAGAAAGATCAAGCCAAGCTTACAAGCCGGCGGCGTAGTGTCGTTGCTGGCGCATCGATTGCGGTGCGAGGCCGCCTGTCCGAAAGTCACTTGGTTGGGTTCAGTGGGCCTGAGCGCGCACATCGGCACCGAGCGGCTTTGTCCACCCTGGCTTTTGTGCGGAAGCCAACACAAGCCGGCGCGCCGCAGGATCGTCGCCCGAGCAACCCTGCCCTTCTCGCGAGATGGCAGCGCCGCCTGGGTGCTGATGGAAGGCGCCTTGATTCAGGACGATCAATGGCCGACGACCACCACGGGCAGCACGTCGCGCCTGACGCGGTTTGATCGCGCCTCGGGTGTGGCCCATGCGCAGTTTGTGTATCCGATCGACCCGGTGCAGGCGGCGCCGTCCCCGGCCGGCCAGTTCACGGTCAACGGACCCACGGAACTCCGGGCCTTGTCGGCCACCCGCTTCCTGGTGCTGGAGCGCAGCTTCTCGTTGGGGGGGCAATCAGGTGCGGCTCTACGAGATCGATGTCTCAAGTGCGACCAATGTGCTGTCTTCCAGCTCGCTGACCGGTGCGGTGCCGGTGAGCAAGCGGCTGGTGCTGAACTTCGAATCGCTGAAGGCCCCATTGGGTGGCATTGCCAATCTGGAGGGCATCAGCTTCGGGCCGACGCTGGCCAATGGCAAACACAGCCTGGTGGTGGTCGCCGACGACAACTTCCCGACGGCGGATTCAGCGACGGATCGGAACCAGATCCTGGTCTTCGAAGTTCAGCCTTGATGCATGGACGGGGTGACTCAGCGCACCAGGCGGCCGCCGTTGCCCAGCACCGCGAAGTCGACATAACGCGAGGGCGTCTGGCCCTTGCCGAAGGTCAGGCGGTGGCCGCCGACATCGGTCTCGAAACCACGGTCCATGGTCTCGGTGATGTTGGCGGCGGTGGGTGAAGCGGTGCGCTCGATGGCTTTGGTGAGTGCGCGTGCGGCAATGAAGCCTTCCAGCGAACGGGAGGACAGTTCCGTGTCCTTGGAGTTCTGGCGCAGGCGCAGGTATTCACGCACCACTTCGCGGTCCTGACGGTCGTCGGTGGGGAGCACCACGGAGAAGGCAAAGCCGCGAGCGCGGTCCGGGCCGAGCTTGGTCAGCAGGGCCTGCACGTCGATGATGGACATGCCGAAGAGACCGGCACGGCCGCCGGCCGCCTGATAGCGGGAGGTGAATTCGATGGCGGCGGCTGTGGTGGCGGCCAGGAAGATCACGTCCGGTGCCTGCTTGACCATTTCAGCCACCGCGTTGCTCACCTCGGTGGTGTTGCGGGCATAACCCGACTGCGCCACCAGCGTGATGCCATAGGTCTTGGCAGAAGCCTGCGCGCCGGCCAGGGCGTCACGCCCCAGGCCGTCGTCCTGATAAACGACGCCCACCTTGGTGCGGCCCATTTCACCCAGTTGCTTGAACAGGCGCTCCACCTCTTCGCGGTAGCTGGCCTTCACCGGATACATGTTGCGGGCGGTGATGATGCTGGTCGCGCCCGAGACGGCGCCGAACATCGACACCCGGGTCTTCTCCAGCACGCCGTCCTGCTTGAGGGCTTCGAGGTTGGACGTGCCCACGGTGCCGATCATCGCGGCCGGGTTTTCCTGCTCGATCATCTCCTTGACCAGGCGCACGGTTTCTTCCGGCTTCTGCGCGTCGTCACGGAAGACGTATTTGATCTTCTGGCCGCGAATGCCGCCACGGGCGTTCACTTCATCCAGCCACAGCTTGGCGCCCGCGCGCATGGCCTTGCCGGTCACGGCCTGCGGGCCGGTGAAAGGCGCCACCTGACCGATGACGATGTCTGCAAAAGCGGCCGGAGCCGCCACCAGGCAGAGGAGGGCCACCAGACGGCGGGTAATGCGAGGGATGGCAGAGGTCATGGTCGATGCAACTACGAGCGTACAGGTTCGGTGATTGTCATCACTGTGCCTGCTTTCGCGGCATCCGGACGGCAACAGGACGCCAATCCGTGCGAACGAATGCGCAAACGGCCTCAACGGCCACCCCCGCGTTTCGTTCCGACAACGAAAGGTTGCGAGATGTGAGGCGCTCGCCTGGGCTGCTACGTAGTGCTACGTAGTGGCTTCCCGTCATCTCCGCCCCTCTTGGCCAGCCCCTCCGCCATGGTGGGCGCTGCCGTCACCGTAGCGGCGAGCCGATGCGCTCCCATCGCGGCATCCAGTGGCCGGTGATGTCGGCGGACACCAGAATGCGGCGGGCCTGGCCGGTGATGAGATGGCGAGGTACCGGGCCGATGACCCGCGAATCGGCGCTGTTGTCCCGGTTGTCTCCCATCATGAAGTACTCATCGGTCGCCAGCTGCAGCGGCCCGAAATTCCGGCGTGCGGCGACGCCCGGGAGTTGCTGGACCACACGTTGTTGTGCTTGCACTGACTCCAGCTGGCGCAGGGCAGGCAGCTGGAGTCCGGGCGCCACCGTTTCTTCGGTCCAGGCGAGCGGCTGATAGCGGGCCGCTTCGCCGTTGATGATCAGGACGTCATCCCGCAGTTGCACTTGATCCCCAGGCACCGCCACGATGCGCTTGATGAGGCGGGTGCCGTCCACCGGTGAGTGGAACACCACCACGTCGCCGCGCTGCGGGTCCGCCACCCGATGCAGCGATAGATCGGTGAGTGGAAGCTTCCAGTCGTAGGCCACGCGCTCCACGAATACGACATCCCCTTCGAGGATGGTCGGGCGCATGGAGCCGCTGGGCACGGGATTCCAGTCGGCCACGGCTGTTCGCAGGAACAGGAAGCCCGCCATGAAGATCAGGAACCGACGATTGGAGCGCAGCCAGGTTTTCATGAGGGTGTTCGAGGTGGTTGCAGACGGACGGAAGTCTGGGTCCCGGCGGCCGCAGCGGCGAGGGGCGTGCGGCGAATGGCAGCCGGCCTGGATGGATGGCGGGTGGTCCGCCCCGCGTCGAAGCCAAAGCAGGGGACAGCCCGACGTCACCAGTCTCGCGAACTGGCAACCAGTTGTTGTGTCCTCGCTTGCGGCTTCATCCGGTGGCGGATGCCGTGCACCGTCTCAAAAGCGCCATCGCTATCATGAAAGCGCTTTCTCATGCGGTACGCAACTGGTTTCAAGCTGGTGGGCACGGCCCCACAAACCTCCACAGAATCGCGCGGTTTTCGAGAGGAACATCATGTCCAGTCTCCCAAGAACCCTTCTTCGATGGCTGCTGTCCATCGTGACCCTGGTCGGCTTCATGGCGCCCGCCCTGGCCGCCGATTACACGCAGGGCGTGACCAGCAGCGGCAGCAGTGCCGTGATCTGGTTCAAGTCCGCCGTCAACACCACCTGGGTCGATGTGCATTACCAGGTGAATGGCGGCGGCCAGCAGAACCTGCGCATGGGTTACAACGCCGGCAATGCCCGTTATGAAACGCAGGTGAACAACCTGGCCAGCGGCAACACGCTGAGCTATTTCTTCACCTACAACAATGGCAATCCGGCGTATGACACGCCGCGATTCAGCGCCACCATCGGCGGCGGCATGACACCCGCGCCGACCGGCATTGCGTGCTTCTACGAGAGCGCCAACTACCAGGGCGCTTCGTTCTGTGCCGATGCAGACAGCAGCTGGGTGGGTACGGCCTGGAATGACCGCGTGTCTTCAGTGAAGGTGCGCAGCGGCTACAGCGTGCAGTTGTTTGACGACATCAACTATGCCGGCCGCACCGTCACCCTGACGGCCGATGCGCCGAACCTGGGCAACAACAGCAGCTTCAACGACCTTCTGTCGTCCTTCCGCATCCGCCAGAGCGGCAGCACCGATCTGCCCGAAGGCAATGGTGTCATGACCCTGAAGCTGGTGAACGGCACCAATGGCGCCTGGCAGGACCAGCAGGTGTATTGGTCCATCATCGGTTATGACCCGGTGACCAAGGTGCTGTCCTATGTCGACAACACCGGCCGGCTGGTCCCGGCTTCGCTGGCCCACAACGACGGCGCGAATCACCTGACCAAGAACGGCCAGAATTATTCGAACTACTTCTACCGGCTCAATGAAATGCCCTGGGTGTCGATTCCCCGAATCGACTCCGGCCGCATGTTCATCAGCCTGGGCTCGCCCATGTACATCAAGATCAATCAGGCGGCTGATGGTCGGCTGGGTTTTGCGGGCCCGGACATGAACAATCCGAGCGACCCCAATCAGGATGTGAACTTCGAGTGGATCGAGTTCACCGTGGACCAATGGGGCTACCACGGCAACACCACGCGTGTGGACCAGTTTGGCTTCCCGCTGACGACCCGCCTGCTGGGCCGTGACGGCTATGACCGCACGCTGGGCGAGAACGCCACCCGTGCCAAGATCTTTGCGGACTTTGAAGCCCTGGCGCAGCCCGAGTTCCGTGGTCTGGTGCAGCGTCCCTACCGCATCGTGGCGCCGGCCAAGTCGGTGTTCAACCAGGGGAAGGCCTACGGCAACTATTTCGCGGCCTATGTGGACCAGGTCTGGGCCTATTACGCCTCCACCGATCTGGTCTTCACCGCCGAGGCGGGCACCTTCCGCGGCCGTGTGATCGGCAACGACTTTGTGTTCTCCAAGAACGGCGGTGCGCAGAACCTCTACATCCGTGGCAAGCCCACCACCCAGGAAATTCTGGAAGGTTCCGGTCGCCTGGCCTCGGGAAGCTCGGATGAGAAGGTGATGCAGGCGCAGATCACGGCGGCCTTCAACCGGCATCTGCTGATGCGGGTGGATCCGTCGCAATGGAGCAACCCGTCCACCTATTACGGGGCAGGGCCGGCCAACTACTACTCGAAGTTCTGGCACGACCACAGCATCGACGGCCTGGCCTACGGTTTCTGCTATGACGATGTGCGCAGCCAGAGCACGCTGCTGGAGCACCCGACTCCGCGCGGCATGTTCATCACCGTCGGCTGGTGAGTGGCGGCCCGGCTGGGAAGCCGGGCAATATGCCGGGCAACACGCCGCGCTGCGGCTCGGCGCCGTCTCTGCCGGGCCTAGCGGGTCTAGCGGGCTGCAGGTTGCAGACGCGCCACCTCGTCCACCGGGGTGGCGCCGAAATAACGCTTGAATTCGCGGCTGAACTGCGAGGCACTTTCATACCCCACACGGGTGGCGGCCACACCGGCCTTGGCGCCTTCATTCAGCATGATCAGCCGCGCCCGATGCAGCTTGTAGCTCTTGATGTATTGCAGCGGCGAGGTGTTGGTCACCGCCTTGAAGTTGTGGTGGAACGCGCTGACGCTCATGTTCACCATCTTCGCCAGTTGCTCCACACTGAAGGTGTCGGCGTAGTGGGTCTCGATGTGCTTGATCACCTTCGAGATCATGCCGAACTGCGTATGCCGGTTGACCAATGCATGCAGCGCGGCGCCACTGTCACCAAACAGCACGTGATAGAGGATCTCCTGGACGATCAGCTTGCCCAGGAAGCGGGCATCACGCGGCTGCTTCATCGCGTCGAAAAGACGTTCGATGGCGCAAAGCAGTTGGTCGGTGTAAGGAGCACCATTGATGCCGGACGATTCGGACGGCGCGGCCAGCGCATCCACATGCTCATGGCCGACATCCGACAGCACCGATTGCAGCAGCGCTGCATCCACACCGATGGAAATGCCCACAAACGGCGCTGACTTGCTGGCGATGGTCTCGCATTCAAAGGGCAGGGGGACCGTGAGCAGCAGGTAGCGCTGCGCGTCGTACCGGAAGGTCCGGTCCCCGAGATACCCCACCTTGGCGCCCTGCATGACGATGACGATCATCGGCTCATACAGCACCGGCGTGCGTGGATGGCTCTGGTCCGTGTAGAGAATCTTCACGCCGGGGATCGGCGACGGACTGGCAAATGCGCCGGTCGAGAAGCTGATCGCCTGCGCGATGATGCTCCTGCGAACCTGATCATCCAGCATCACGCTCATGGTGAGGGCACCCCTGCGGCGATCAGCGCGCGGCTTCCAGGATGCGCTGGCTGTCTTCCAGCGTGATGTCCTGGTGCTCGCCCAATGCGGTCAGGCCGTGTTCCTTCAGCTTGGCCACCATGGCGGGGATGGTGCTGCCGTCCACGCCGTAGTCGGACAGACGGGTGCGCACGCCCAGCTTCTCGAAGAAGTCGCGGGTGGCCTGGATGGCGGCGTCGATGCGCTGATCGTCGCTGCCCTCACGCAGGTTCCAGACACGCTCCGCATATTGCAGCAGCTTGGCGCGCTTTTGCTCCTTCTTGTAGGCCAGCAGCGAAGGCAGCACGATGGCCAGCGTCTGGGCATGGTCCAGGCCATGCATGGCGGTGATTTCATGGCCCAGCATGTGGGTGGCCCAGTCCTGCGGAACACCCGCGCCGATCAGGCCGTTCAGGGCCTGGGTGGCGCTCCACATCACATTGGCGCGCACGGCATAGTTGGTCGGTTCAGCCAGCGCGCGGGGGCCTTCTTCGATCAGTGTCAGCAGCAGGCCTTCGGAGAAGCGGTCCTGCACCTTGCCGTCCACCGGATAGGTGAGGTATTGCTCCACGGTGTGCACAAATGCGTCCACCACGCCATTGGCCACCTGGCGGGCGGGCAGGCTGTAGGTGACTTCCGGGTCCAGCACCGAGAACACGGGGTAGGTGTGGCGGCTGGAGAAGGCCAGCTTGTCGCCGGTGGCCTGGCGGCTGATGACGGCCCCGCTGTTGGATTCAGAGCCGGTGGCCGGCAGCGTGAGCACGCAGCCCATCGGCACTGCGCTGGTGACCTTGCTGCCGCCGGTGAGCAGGATGTCCCACGGGTCGGTGGCGGCCGCGTAGCGGGCCGCTGCGGCGATGAACTTGGTGCCATCGGCCACCGAGCCGCCGCCGACGGCCAGCAGGAAATCGATCTTCTGGGCCTTCACCACCTGCACGGCCTTCATCAGGGTTTCATAGGTGGGGTTGGGTTCGATGCCGGCGAATTCCACCACCGCGCGGCCTTCCAGGGCCTTCTGCACCTGTTCCAGTACGCCGTTCTTCTTGATGCTGCCGCCACCGTAGGTGATGAGGATGCGGGCATCTGCCGGGATGTCGCGGCCCAGCTTGGCGATCTGGCCCTTGCCGAACAGGATCTTGGTGGGGGTGTTGAGCGTGAAGTTGTTCATTGCATCCGTCCTTGTGGGTTGTGGGGGCTCATCTGATGGGAATGGATTCTTCTCTTGCAGCGGCCCTGCGGCAATGCATGATGCTGCCCTTGTTTTGCCTAATTCTGCTGTGGAGGGGAAAAACAGGCAAATCGTCCGCGGCGCACGCCTGCGGCGACAGGTGCAGGTCATCCAGGTGGCTGGAGCCGCCGCTGTCAAGCGGTGCCTGGGCGCGCATTCTGCCGATTCCTTGCCAAGGGCGCCCTCTGCGCCATGGCCCGGTGGTCCTCCACGGCGCCCGGTGGGAGGGGGTGTGAAGACCAACCTGAGGCAATGAAGATCATGAACACATCCAAGTGGACGGCGCCGCTGCTGATTACGGTGAGTGCGGCCCTGACGATGGGCTTCGCGTCGGACTCCCGGCAGCGTTGGGAAGACGGACGTAATGCGGCCGTGGGGGCCGTTATTGGGTGGATGAAGAGGGCCGCCGTCACGCGGTCCGCTGAACTGCCACGAATGCCCTGACCATGAGCGCGGGGCTCCGCGCTCATCGTCCGCCCATCAAGCCTGCCCATCCAATGCGCGCCGCACCTTCACCCGCAGGTCGTCGGACGTGAACGGCTTGAGCACGATGTCATAACTCTGGCCGCCCCAGCGATCCGGACTGCCGTCGGCAAAGCCGGTCATCAGCAACACCTTGAGGGAGGGCGAGTGCAGCTGAGCATCGTGGGCCAGCAGCACACCGTTCTTGTTGCCCGGCATGATGATGTCGCTCATCAGCAGGCGGATGGAGGGATGTTGCTTCAGAAGCTGCATCGCCTCCTGCGAGCTGTGGGCCATCAGGCATTGATAACCCGCCGCTTCCAGCATCGCGGCGGCGGTCTGGGCCACCTCCGGGCGGTCATCCACCACCAGAATCAGCTCGTCCTGTCCGGTGCGGGGCTGCACGGTGGGCAATTCCCTCGGGGCCGCAGCGTCCGTGACCGCCGGGAAATACAGGCGCACGGTGGTGCCGGCCTTTTCTTCCGAGTAGATGGTGGCCACGCCACCACTTTGTTTGGCGAACCCATACACCATGGACAGGCCCAGGCCCGTGCCCCCACGCTCGGCCTTGGTGGTGAAGAACGGGTCCATCACGCGCGCCAGGATGGGGGCCGGAATGCCTTCGCCTTCATCACTCACGCATACCGACACATAGTCCCCGGGCAGAGCCAACCCGTGGCTGCCGGCGTCCTCGGCAGTGGTGTGCAAGTTGCCGGAACGGATCCAGATCCGTCCCCCCACGGGGCATGGCGTCCCTGGCATTGACCAGCAGGTTCAGCAGTGCGGCTTCGAACTGGGAGGGGTCGATGCGAACGTTGTGGGTGTGGGGGGCCAGGTCCAGCAACAGGCGGACATCTCCCAGGGAGCTGGAGGCCATGTCCGCCGTTCTGGCAATGGCTTCATTCACATTCACCACACGTCCTTGCAATTGCTGCTTGCGGGCAAAGGCCAGCAATTGCTGGGTGAGGGCGCCTGAACGCCCGGCCGCCGCCCGCACATTGGCAATCGAGCGCGACAGCAGAGCATCGTCCGGTGCCACTGATTTCAGGCGCTGCGCGGCCACTTCGGCATTGCCGGTGATGACCTGCAGCAGGTTGTTGAAGTCGTGTGCAATGCCGCCAGTGAGCTGCCCCAAGGCTTCCATCTTCTGCGCTTGCCGCAGGGCGGCTTCGGCGTCGCGACGGCGGCTCACGTCCAGCTGCGAAGAGAAGTAATACAGCAACTCCCCCTTTTCACTGCGAACCGGTGTGAGGAACAGGGCGTTCCAGAAGGTGGATCCGTCTTTTCGGTAATTCAGCAATTCGACCGTCAGCTCCCGTTCCGATCGCAGGGCTTCCCCAATCAAGGCCACGGTATTGGGGTCGGTGTCGGGGCCTTGCAGGAAGCGGCAATTGCGGCCCAGGATCTCTTCCGACGAATAGCCGGTCATTTCCAGGAAGGCATGGTTGGCAAAGACCAGCGGTGTGTCGGGCTGGCGTGGGTCGGCCACCACCATCGGCATGCGTGTCGCCTGCACGGCTGCAAAGAAGATGTCACGTCCCTTTCCACCCGAGGCGAAGCCTTCCGTTTGCACGCGGGCATCGTGGTGGGGCACGTGGGGCGTCTTGTCGCGAGGGTCGGTGTCGGAACTCATCGGCAAAAGTCCTAAGCAAACTGGCCTGATGGTGCCCAAGCGCGTGGCGCTGCTGGGACAGCGAAGCACTTGTTCGTTTGCAGGACATGTCCGACAGGAGATGGCGGCGCCGCCATCGCGGGCGAACTGACCTCAGGGCTAGGACAATTCGTCCACCCCAAGCAGGCCGATGATGGATGACATCGCCCGCTACACTGCGGCGCATGTCCGTGTCACGGCCCTTTCTTGACTGTTGTGCCTGGATCGTCGCTCTGGCGATCTTGATCAGTGTGCTGCTGCCGATGCTGCCGCACCGGGCGCTTGCGCGTGATGCGGCCATGTGGACGGAAGTGTGCTCGGTGGCCGGCGCGCGTTTGGTGCGCGTGGACGTGCCCCAGTCCGACGCCACCGCGCCGGACCCTGGCTCCCGCCAGAAGCCGATGAGCGCCGTGATGGAGCGCTGTCCCTACTGCGCCATGCATGCCACGGTGCCCGCTTTGCCGCCGGCATCGTTGAGCTGGCGAGTGGACACAGCCCTTCGGTTTGAATGGCCCTCGCTGTACCTGACCGCGCCGCGCCCCTTGTTCGCCTGGGCCAGCGCATGGGCTCGGGGCCCACCCGTCAGCGCCTGACCTTCTCCGCAGCTTGACCTTGCCGACGCCATGAGGCTCGGTGTGCGGCTGCTTGCGGACGCCGCTGGGGTTCCGTACGAGCACTCAATGCCATGCCCAAGGACGATCACAGCGGCCACCAGCACTGACAGAGGGCAGGAGAGGCGGTCGCGAGGCCGCCTCCTTCCCGGGCCGTGAGCGCCCGTCGCGGTCGAAGCTGCTCAGCCGCCGAGAGACTTTTTGAAGAAACGAGTCATCGCATCAAACGGGATCTTGTCCATGCGGTCATACAGGTCCACATGGTTGGCGCCCTTCACGATAAGCAGTTCCTTGGGCTGAGCGGCAGCCGCATAGGCGGTTTCCGCAAAGTAGCGGGAATGCGCGTTTTCGCCGTGAACAAACAGGATGGGCCGCGGCGAGATCTCCTTGATGTAACTCAGGATGGGCATGTTCATGAATGACAACGGTGTGGTGATGGTCCAGGCATTGCCGGAGTTGACGGCCCGGGGGTGATAACCGCGGGGCGTCATGTAGTAGTCGGCATAGTCCAGCAGGAACTGCGGTTCACCGCCCTTGAGCTTGTTGTACTGCGGCTGATAGGCGGGTTTGCCGCTGGCAGCGTCCTCCCAGCGCTGCCGGCTGAGCTGCTCCAGCAGTTGGGTGCGTTGCTCGGTGCTCATGCTGTCGTTGTAGCCTTTGGACATCACCCGGGTCATGTCGTACATGGTGCTGGCCACCACTGCCTTGACCCGCTTGTCCACGGCCACCGCATTGAGCGCCATGCCCCCCCAGCCGCAGATCCCGATGACACCCATGCGTTCGCGGTCCACCATCGGCTGCAGCCCGATGAAGTCCACGGCGGCCATGACGTCTTCGGTGTTGATGTCCGGCGAAGCCACATTGCGGGGTTCACCGCCGCTTTCTCCGGTGTAGGAGCCGTCGAACGCCAGGGTGGCGAAGCCGCGTTCGGCCATGGTCTGGGCATACAGGCCGGAGGATTGTTCCTTCACGGCACCAAACGGCCCACCCACCACCAGGGCGGCCAACCGCTGCTGACCACGGTTCTTTGGCAGATACAGGTCGCCTGCAAGCGTGATGCCATATCGGTTGCGGAAGGTGACCTTCTGGTGGTCGACCTGCGGGCTCTTGGGGAAGACCTTGTCCCATTCCTGGGTCAAGGAAAGACTTGCTGAGGGGGCCTGACCGCCCGGAGATGTCCACGGCTCCTGCTGCGAGACGGACCCGGCCGCCAGCACGGGCTGACCGCCAAACAGCGCCGCCACGCTCGCGAGCGCGGTGTGTTGGAGGGCGCGTTTGAGCGAGACGAGCGGCTTGGAGGTGCGGCGCTCGGGAGCGGGGGGTGTGAAGGGCCTCGTCGTGGTGGTGGGCATGGCGGTCATCATGGTCGTCGTGTTCATCGTCGAAAGGGGCAAGGTGGCGTTGCTCATGCGGAGTCCTTGAAGAAGGTGAAGAAGAGAGGGCGGACTAGTGCGAACTAGTGCGAAAAGGCCCTAGGCGCTCGCGGAGGAGGTGTCCTGAGCCCCGGCGCAGATGGCAGCGAGGGCCGCTGCCAGCAGCAGCATCAGCGCGCTGGCCAGGAAGGTGCTGCGGTAGCCGCTGGCATCGAACAGCAACCCGCCCAGCGTGGAGCCCAAGGCAATCGCCAACTGCACCACGGCCACCATCAGCCCACCACCGGCCTCTGCGCTGTCTGGCATGGCGCTGGCGACCCAGCTCCACCAGCCCACCGGCGCCGCCGTGGCCAGCAGGCCCCAGAGCGCCAGCAGTCCCATGACGAAGGCCGCGAAGGGGCCGGCCGGAATGAGGGCCAGTGCGATCAAGGCCATCAGCACCGGGATGGCGGTAAGCGTGCGGTAGAGACCGCGCTGGAGCACCTTGCCGATCAGCGCCGTGCCCACCACGCCGGAGAGGCCGATGGCGAGCAAGGTCAGTGAGAGCGTGGAGACGTTGAGGTGGGTGATGGTTTCAAGGAAGGGGCGCACATAAGTGAACAGCGCAAACTGCCCCATGAAGAAGGCGCTGCAGGCCGCCATGCCCCAGGCGACGGGACGGCGCTTCAGCAGCTGCAGCGCACTGGCGCTGTGTGTGGTACCTGCGGTGGCGGCAGGCGGTGGCAGATCTGGCAGGCTGACCCACAGCCAGGCCAGGGCCACGGCGGCCACGGGAACCAGACAGAAGAAGGCGCCGCGCCAGCCCGCCACGGAGGCAAGATGGCTGCCCAAGGGGGCCGCAATCACTGTGGCCAATGCATTCCCGCCGTTGAAGATGGCCAGCGCGCGGGGCACCTGATGGGCGGGCACCAGCCGCATCGCAGTGGCGGCGGACAGTGACCAGAATCCGCCGATCACGACCCCGATGAAGGCGCGTCCGACCATGTAGAGAAAGAAGCTGGACGCCAGCGCCACCACCGCCCCCGACAGGGCCATCAGTGCGGTCAGCCCCAGCAGCAGCGTCTTGCGATTCATATGCGCGGCCACCGAAGCAACGCACAGACTGGTGAGCACAGCGAAGGCGCCGGAGATGGCAATGCCCTGGCCGGCCATGCCTTCGGTGATCTGCAGGTCTGCCGCCATCGGCGTCAAAAGGCTGACGGGCATGAACTCGGAGGCGATCAATGCAAAGACGCAGAGCGACATGGCATAAACAGCGCCCCAGGCGGGTTGGACGTCGGTGCGGGAGGCCGTGGCGATCACGTGGTGCGCGCTGAGGGCATCGGTGGATGGGGTGGATGGGGTAGCGGGATTCATGGGGCGCTGAAAGGAAGGGGCGCGCCAAGGGCGCCGGCAGAGCCGGCGATCTGGCTGAGAGTCATGGTGAGGTCCGGAATGCGAGCGGCGCCGGATGCGGACAGGGGCGAGCCTGGCCTGCGGCGTGCTGCGCTGTGAACGGGGCAGCGACCGATGCGGGGGCGCTGCAGTGATGACCGTTAGGGTAGGGGGGCGAACGCGGGAAGACTAGGGGGCCGGGCGCGCATGGGCTTATCAACCTGGGTCATGAATGCACGGTAAAACGGAGCCCGAGCCCGAGCCCGAGCCCGAGCCCGAGCCCAAGCCCAAGTGGCGCGCCAGCCTGACGAACCTGCACATCTGCTGTCGGCGGCCAATCACCTACTTATGATCCGGCCATGATCTTGTTGATGCCCCTGCGCCGTTCACGTGTCCTGGCTGGTATTGCGGCGCCAGCATCCGCAGCGGCCTTGCTGGCGCTTGCATCGTTGATGTGGGCGCCATCTGCTGTATCTGCGGCATCCACAGCCACAGCCACAGCCACAGCCGCCACAGCCGCCACAGCCCGGGATGCCACTACGCTGCGCTTTGAGTCGGGCTTCACCGGCCCCGCTCCCGCGAACTGGCCTGTGGATGCGCCCCCAGTGCGCTTCTACATCCTGCCGGGGTCGTCCGCGCCCTCCTGCGGCCTGCTGGTGCCAGACCGCAAGCGTGTTGTGCCACTGGTGGAGACAGACGACGGCCAGGACTTCCCGCAATGCATCGGCATCGCCGCGACGCTCGTGTTCAATCACGGTGCGGAGCGCTACCTGCTCTTGAGAGTGCGCCAGAGAGACACCCGGGAGGACACCAGCCTGACGGACCTGTTGTTCCTCGATCGCGGCGGCATTCCGCAGGCGCTGGATGATCTCAACGATGCAGCGGCCCCGTCCGGCAAACCGCTCGGCCAGGTGGCCAGCTGGCTGCGTGCCCGGTGGCAGCGGCAAGGCGCTCCCACGGCTGCGAGGAAGACCTCAGGCCGTTGAAGCCTGCTGAAGCCAGTAGCGCAGGCGTAGCGCGCGGATCAACCACCCCCGGCGCACATACGCGGCATACAACTCCGGCAGACGCATGGGGCAGGAGCGTTCAAAGGAGGCCTTGAAGCAGGCCACCTTGCTGCCGTATTGATCATCCGGCAGCGCAGCTCGGGCTGTACGCGCGGTGCCGATGAAGTTGCAGGCCGTGAAATGGCTCCAGGCGAAGCGTGCCGCTTCGTCCAGCTGTTGACCCGCCACCAGCGCCGGCAGCGTCAGCAGCGACTCCGCCAGATGCTCAGCCTTGACGAGAGAAGGCGTGGCCAGAATGGAGCCCTCACGCTGGCGGTACGCCACCCACACCTGCGGCTCATACCAGATGGTGTCAGCGCGCAGGGCCAACGGCGCGGCCAGAGATACGTCCTCGAAATAGCGCCCGGCTGGGAAGCGCAACCCGGCCCAGACGCTGCGCTTGGCGATCTTGGACCAGCAGTGCAAATGCCCCGCCTGGAACAGCCCGCGGATGACCAGAGCCGGGTCGGAAAACATCCGGCGTGCCGGCCCTGCAAAGGTGCGGCGGTGGCGTTCACCTCGCAGGCGGTGCTTGAGGCGCGGCCGTTCCCGCCACACCGAGAAGTCACACAGCACGAGCGAAGGCGCCTGGCGCTGAATCACCTCTCGGAGCTGCTGGACCGAACCCGGCACGAGGCAGTCGTCGGAGTCCAGGAACCAGATGTAGTCACCCCGAGCGGCATCCAGCAGTGCATTGCGAACGACGGATATGCCCTGATTCTCGGTATGGAAGATATTGACGATGCGGACGCTGGGGGAAGCGAACTCCTGTTCCAGCGTGCGCATCAGGTCCCCGGACCCGTCGGTTGAGCAGTCGTCCAGCATCAGGATTTCGATACCCTCGTCACATTGCGAGGCGGCGGAGACGAGGCATTCCCGCAGATAGCGGCTGACGTTGTAGACCGGGATCAGGATGGACAGCCAAGGCTGACCAGTGCGCGGCTGAGGCGCCGCAGGGTTCGCACCGACGTCCCCACCGCCGACGGCGCTGCTGGAATACGCCCCCAGAGCGTCCCGCTGCAGGGGACCGGAAGGCCGCGCCTCGCTTGACACCCGCAAAGCTGCGGGGGACACCAGGGAGCGTGAGAGGGGCGCAGCGGTGAACATGGATAACGTACGGAGTTACGCCCATGAGTGTCTTCAAATCCTGTGCATTTTTATCAGTATTTTGTGAGCGCTTTGATAAATGTTGCGCAAGGTGTGACAAGCGCCACCCCTGCATCCCGTTCAAGGGAGAGCCGGGCTGAGCGGGTGCGCATATTCCTTTCTGAGCACCGCAGAACACTTGGTAGAGCAGCTGCTTCTGTCGTGCGAGGTCCTTCGTCACCATCGGCAGGCCCTTCCATCGAGCGTGCAGTTACGTGTGATGCCGCACCGACACGCCGCAGGAATCGGCGCACCCTGAATCGATCAAGGCAGAACGCGTCCCGGCGACGGGAACACCGCGTGAGTGCGCCACCTTCCACCTCCAACATCGGAATCCCCATGACCAAGCGTCAACACGGCAACAAGGAATTGAAGAAGCCGAAGCAGGAGAAGCCCTCCGCAGAGCTGTCTCCCGCGTCCATCGCCTCGCCCGCTGCAACGCCCCCCGCAGCGCCTGCGCGGCGTCCCCGTGTGGGACGCCGGTAGCGGCCTCGGGGGCCTATCAGGAGTTTCCCATGCATGACTCCATCCTCGTCCCCATCGATGGCAGCCCGGCCTCTGAAGCCGGTCTTGCCATTGCCCAGGACATGGCGGAAGCGATGAACGTGCGGATTGTTCTGCTCCATGTCATCGACGCGGAGCCGCTCTTTCTGCAATCTGCGCGAGATTTCGAAGAGCACCGCAGTCGGCTTCGGGACTATGGGAATGATTTGCTGGCGACGGCCGCAGTGGCCGTGCAGGACCGGGGCATTGCCGTGTCCTATCAGCTGAGAGAGACGATCGACTCCAACACCGCCGCCGTCATTACCGCCGAAGCGGTGGCGCAAGCGTGCGGTTTGATCGTGCTGGGCACGCATGGCCGACGCAAGCGGCGCGGACAGGTGCTGCTGGGGCGTGATGCGGAATGGGTGCTGCAAAACAGCACCGTGCCTGTGATGTTCGTCCGAGGGTCAGCGTCCGATTAGGAGGCTGATCCCGACAGGGCGACCTCAGCGGTGCGCCGTCACCTGCATGCGCCCGTGGGCCCCAGGCGACTGGCCGCGCCGTTGGATCAGGATCATCAGGAAGCGGCCTCTTCTTCAAGCTCCGCCAGCAGCGCTTCCTTGCGTTCGCTGAGTTCAGTGCCGAGCGCGTCCAGGTCGAGGTCGGTCTTGCGGACCTGTGGGAACAGCTCCTTCTCTTCTTCCTTGACGTGGTGGGCGATGTACTCGCCCAGCACCTTCACTTTGGCGTCGTAGAGAGCATCGGATGCGGAGCCTTCTGCAATCTGGGCGATCAGTTGCTTGGCGCTGGCATGCTCGACCTCTGCCTCGTCCAGCAGGTCTTCGCCCTCCTGCTCCTCCATGGCGTCACGTGCGGCGGGGTAGAAGATTTCTTCCTCGATGGTGGCGTGAATGGTGAGCTGGGCGCAGATCTCCTGCGCCAGTTGCTGCCGCAGGTCGTCGTCCCCGTCGTGGTCCACCAGCTTCTGATAGTCCTTGAAGAGCGCCTGCACTTCCTTGTGGTCGTCGGTCAGCCACTGGATGGCATCGATGGGCTTGCCGGTGTCCGACGCTGATGCGCTGGCTTTGCGCTCGGCGGCCGCCGTGGAGCTTTTGGTGATGGTGGCAGTCTTTGAAGTCTTGCTGGCGGCCGTTTTTGCGGCGCCCTTGGCAGGGGATGTGGACATGGCGTTTCCTTGGCTGGGTGGCCCAGTGAGGCGCACCTGGCGGGTGATGAAGGGGGAGGGTGAAGGGGACCACGCAAGCGCTCGGGGCGGGCGGTCCAGGAGTCCCGGGAAGCCGGGATCCCTGGGTCCATGCAAGAACGGGGCCGCTGCGGACTGAGGGCGTGTAAAGACGCGACCGCTCGGCATGGCGCCGGGGAGGCCGCTCTACGCGCGATCGCGGACTGGCAGTACGACCGGATCCATCGTTGCTGGAACCACCCGGAGCCACCGGTAATTGCCACCGAAATCAAGGAACCGTAGAGAGAACTTCCCGACTGCGGGGGGCGGCGTAGTACCGCGTGGGGGAGGCGTGGGGGGAGCGTGGTGTGGGCCCACACCCTCGCCGCGACCCCCATCCTGGGTGGGGCTCCATAGGGAAAAGTCGCTCCTGGCAGGGGCGTCTGCGGCGGGGGCGATGCGGGCATGGCGCGTCAGGGGCGTCGTATGCCAGCACGGTGGCGTCGCTTGTCATCACGCCCTCATGGGCATGGCCTCAAGATCATGTCGCTGCGCTACCAACACCCGTTCTGCTGCGCCTTGCGGTACATCCCGAATCAGCGCATGCTCAGTGGCTGCGGAGCCCACCGGCGACTCCTTGGAACAACGAAACCACCATGATCAATCCAGACTTTCAACGAATGATGGCGCGTGCCGCCTTGCAGACGCGTCGTGCGGACTTGGCGGGGGCAACTCGCACCATTCAGCAGGCTTTGTCCGGTGTGACGCACGCAGCTGCCGACGACCAGGACGGCGATGTGATCGATGTCGAGGCCCGTGTGATCAACGACACGCAGGAGGGCATCGAGACGACGGTGAAGACGCGGCCCGGGGAGGCCCCCCGTCCGGGTCCCGCAGCGGATGTGCGTGAGGACGCTCGTGAGGACACTCGTGAGGGCCGGTTTCTGGCTGCCACCTTCACCCGCGCC
This sequence comes from Roseateles sp. SL47, assembly GCF_026625885.1. Lineage (NCBI taxonomy): Bacteria > Pseudomonadati > Pseudomonadota > Betaproteobacteria > Burkholderiales > Sphaerotilaceae > Roseateles > Roseateles sp. SL47. The sequence goes on from NZ_CP113068.1 coordinate 3,511,925, forward strand.
AGCATCTCGATCAACTACAAGCTGTATGTACCACCGGGTGACGCCGCCGAGCCGCGCCCGCTGCTGCTGATGCTGCACGGTTGCAAGCAGGACCCCGACGACTTTGCTGCCGGCACGCGGATGAATGAAGTGGCGCGCCGCCACGGCTGGCTGGTGCTGTATCCGGAACAGTCGGCCGCCATGAATCCACAGTGCTGCTGGAGTTGGTTCAAGTCCAGCCACCAGCAGCGAGGGCGCGGTGAGCCTGCCTTGTTGGCGGCCTTGACGCGTCATGTGATGGAGACCCATGCCGTGGATGCCCGGCAGGTGCATGTGGCGGGGCTATCCGCCGGCGGCGCGATGGCGACCGTGATGGGGCAGGTCTACCCGGAGTTGTTTGCCGCCGTGGGTGTGCATTCCGGGCTTCCCTTCGCCGTGGCCGCCAACGCCACCGAAGCCTTGGCCCGCATGCGCAGCGGCCCTGGCGCGCGTGAGATCCACCCCGGCGTCAAGCCCGTCCGCGCGGTACCAACCATCGTGTTCCATGGCACGCGCGACATGACGGTGCATCCGCTCAACGGTGAACGTGTGTATGTGGACGCCGTGGCGGGCGTGGCTGGCAGCGAGCGTATTGAAAACGGCCGCGAGGGCGGGCGCCCCTACACCCGCCGCAGCTACTTCGATGCCAACGGGCAGTCGCAGGCCGAGCTGTGGCTGGTGGAAGGGGCCGGGCATGCCTGGTCGGGCGGTGACCAGGCGGGCTCGCATGCCGACTGGCAAGGTCCGGATGCGGCCGGTCAGATGATTTGCTTCTTCTCCGCGCATCCCCTGGCAGCCGATCGCCCGGTGGATCGGTCTCCGGCCTAAGCCAGCCGGTGGAGCGGCATTGCCATCGTGAAAATGCAGCCCACCCCAGGCAGGTCTTGCACCGATAACTCCCCGCCATCCGCTTCCACGCTGCGTTTGGCGATGGACAGCCCCAGGCCCAGACCCCGTTCGTCGTTGAACCCCTGCTGGAACGGCTCGAACAGGCGGTTCGCTGCACCGGCGCCGAGTCCGCCGCAATGGTCTCCCACATCGATCATCGTCCAGTCGCCATCGGTATGGGCATTCAGCGTGATGCTGGTGCCGGGCTGGGTGAACTTGAAGGCGTTCTGCAGCAGGTTCCCCAGCGCGGCGAGCAACAACTCGCGGTTGCCGTGAAGGGCGATGCCTTCATCGACCTCCGAAATCGTCAGCGTGCAACCGGTATCCAAGGCATAGAGCTCCGCCACCAGGCCCGCATCCGCCAAGAAGTCCGCGAGGGAGAACTGTCGAGGGTGCAGCGTCGACCGCGCAGTTTCTCGCACTGACGCCAGAGCTTCATCAATCAATCTGCCGAGCGCATCGAGGCTGCGTTTGAGCACGGCCGCCGTTGAGCCGGAGACCGGCAACTTGCCGGATTCCAGTGCGGAGAACGCCAGGGTCGCGGTGTGCAGATAGTTGCGCAGCTCATGCGCCAGCATGCCCAGCCGTTGGTTTTCTTCCTGCGCCTGGCGCCGCGCCACCTGTTTGTCCCGCTGAGCGGCGAATTCCGACACGGCGTCCGCAATGGCGTTGTCCAGGCAGCGGTTGAGCGTGCGGAACTCCTCCACACTGAAGGGGGCGTCGCGTTCAACGGCGAGGTCAGTGATGGCCTGGCAAAGGTCGCCATAGTCGTGCACCACCTGATCGACCGTATAGCCCAAGCCGAGCAGTTCGTGGCCGTGTTTCGCAGCGGAGAGCCCCATCTCGGACAGCGCTGAAGCATCGCCGCCGGCCGGGCCGGAGATCATCATGCCGCCGGGGCCGTCACCGTCTTCTTCGGCTGCCAGCGTGCGGGCCAACTGGTCCAGGAAGAGCGGAATGCCGTGATTGAGTTGCTCACGCGTGGCGCCACGGGAGGGCCGCAAGGCCACCTTGTCCTTGCAGCGCTGAATCAGTTCGTCGCGATTGTTGAGCAGAAAGCCGCGCATAGGTCCGTCCCACGTGAGGAGTTGAAGGCGTCCGTTTGGGGCTGCCGAGAGGGCACAGCGGCATCACGCCTGTGGGCGGCGCTTCAAGCGAGGAGAAACGGGGGATAGACAAGCCGCGCGAGTCCGTTTAGATCATTGAAGCACGTAATGCCTGTGCCCGCGCGTACGCTGCGCCTTTTCTTTTCAATCGCGTCCTCGTCCTCCATCGTTTGCTTCCCTGGGGCTTTGCGTGCCTAATGAGGCTCCTCAACGTTGGAGCGGTCAATGAAACCCACCCTCAAAGCCCGCCCCAGCCACCGCCTAGCCGATCGCGCGCGAGGCCTTGCGCCTGCCGAACGCGCTGAATTGCAGCGTCAGGGGGCCAAAGCCGCCGCACGCGGCGACGGCTCCGCCGAGAACCCCATGGACGACCGGTCCAATCAGCCCGCCACCACCGGTGAAACCGATGGCCTCTGGCAAGAGCGCAAGAACGCCTGGAACAGTGGCCATGAAGCCCAGATCAAGGTGGACGACAAGACCGGCGAGGGCGGCGAGTTTCGAAGTGCCAAGGATGAACACTGAACGGATCTGACCCGGGCCGCGGGCGTGCGGCCCACACCCGCCACCGAGGTATGCTCCAGGCGGGATCCAAAAAAGGGAGTCGGTGAAGGCGCGGTAACACTTGCGCCCGGTGTCTGGACCAGCATCCAGAGGCCGCCAGAACTCCGCGATGAGAGGAGCAAATGGGTGTGGTCAAGCTGCTTTTGTTGAGCATCTTGCTGGCCATGGGGTGGCCGTGTTGTGGACGGGCGTTGGAACTTCAAGTGACGGTGCACGCCAGCGGCCCGCACGATCTCAGCGAGGCCTATGTCCGTGACCTGATCGCCCTGGCCCTCAGCAAGGCCCTGCCGCCGGGTTCGAAGACCACCATGGTCACCACCGATCCGATGACCAAGACTCGGGCCATTTCCACACTGAAGAACGGGCAGCTGGCCGGATTTGTGCTGAACATCGCTGGACAGGTGGACGATGAAGCGCTCGTCAAGATCAATCTGCCGACGTTTCTTGGCGCCTCGGACTACCGGATCTGTTTTGGACGTGCCGCGCTGCGAGGGGCTCTTGCCGAGGTGAAAACGGTCGATGACCTCAAACCGTTCAGCTTTGCGCATGCCCTGGGCTGGGCCGACACACCGGTGATGCGGGCCAATGGCCTGAAGGTGATCGAAGTTCAGCGCATCGATTCCATTTTCAGGATGATGAGCATTGACCGCGTGGATCTGTTCTGCAGGAATCTCATCGAAGTGCTGTTTGAACTGGATGCCGCGCCTCCGGGCGTGGTGGTGATGGACGGTTTCCTGCTCAAGTACCCGGCGCCGCACTATCTGCATGTCCATGTGCGGGACCGGGCGCTGGCCGACCTTCTCCAGCAAGGCCTGCTGGCCGCTGTCCGCGACGGTTCGGCGCCCAGGCTGCTCAAGCGCTATCTCCTGCCATCCAGCAAACGCTTCGATCTGAAGCATCGCCGGGTTATACCGCTGACGGGTGGGTACGAATATTCCCGGGAATCGCTGCCGAAGCTGGACTTCCTGCCCTGAGTGTCTGGTGCCGGTCGTTTCGCCTCGGATAGACTGGCTTGGGCAGGGTGGCCCCTGCTGACCTCGACCCTAGACGAGCCACAAGAACACTGTGCACTTTTCCAAAAACGCCCGCCGTCGTGCCCTCGCCATCCAACGCGTCAAAGACCGCCTGGACCGAGACTCCTTCCCCCGGATTCAGATGCTGTTGCTGGTGGGGCTCACCGGCGGATTCGGGCTGCTGTCGTCCTTCCTGCTACTGCTGTGCGGCGTGGATTCGATGGCCCTGCGCTACCCGCTGGCGCTGGCCTGTGCGTATCTGTTTTTCCTGTTTCTCATTGGCCTCTGGCTTCGGACCAATTCCCGCGATTACGTGGATGCACCGGACTTGCTGGACCTGGTGCCGACGCCGCGGCGCTCCGATGGCCTGTCCGGCTTTGACAGCGGTGGCGGTGGGGATTTCGGCGGCGGGGGAGCTTCGGCTTCGTTTGATGGCCCCCGCGTTGCCATCGACGACGCGGGCTCGTCGCTGGGGGCGGTCAAGGACACGGTGGGCGCCGCCTCCGACGCCGACGAACTGGCCATCCCGCTGCTGGCCATTGTGCTGGCCATTGGCATTGCATTGGCTTCCCTCTACGTGGTCTACATTGCGCCAGTGCTGTTTGCCGAGGTGATGGTGGACGGTGCGCTGTCGGTGGTGCTGTTCCGTCGATTGAACGGGCAGGGCGCTCAGCACTGGCTGGCCAGTGCCTTTCGTCGCACGGTGTGGGCGTTTGTGGCCACCGCTGTGTTTCTGATGGCGGTTGGTGCGGCCATGGGGGCTTATGCGCCGGGGGCAAAGTCCCTGGGGCAGGTCATGAAGCATGCGGCGGAGCTGCGCGCCCACAAATAAGCGCCGCCTGCTGTCGCCTGTCCGAGGCGCCGTGTCCGTATCCGTATCCGTATCCGTGTGCGTGTCCGTGTGTGGGGGGCAGATCTGGGCATGGGAATGATCCAGATGAATCGCCATCCATTCATCCGAATGAATGCAATGGTGCCAATTGAATGGGAGGGGCGCCTTCCAGGTGTTTTTGATTGGTTGGTTGAGGGGGGATGTTCAATGACATGGGCTGCGTGTGGTCCATCTCAAGGGCATCACCTTTGATGTGCAGGAAGACAAGCGTGTGGCCACCGACGCGTTCGAGATGGCCGTCAGCAGCCCCGACTGACGCGCCTCATCAAGTTGTATGACGCGCTGCCCGACTCAGGGGCTTGTGCCGCGACAGGGCGTGCGCTTCAATCAGCGACGAGTGAAACCGGTTTCCAGCGACAGACACAATACAAGCCGGCCACTCATCGGGATTCAGGCACCGAACGCAAGTCTCGGCAGCAACCGAAGTTCGAGAATGGATGGACACGATGGCAACACCTCCAAAGAAGGCCGCAGCGGCCAAGGATCCCGTGGAAGTCAAGCTGGTCAAGAGCGGCAAGCGCACCGCTGCGACCACCAAACCCGATCTGGAAATCACCACCGGCCTCACCGGTGGCCAGAAGTACCACATCAAGATCAACCAACCGTCCGGCAAATCAGTGCTGGTGGCCGTCCACCTCTGACGGCGCTTCATGGCTGGACACCCCACCGGGCAGCGGTGGAATGGAGAAGCTTTGCCTTGGCTGCATGGTGGCGACCTGGTGGCCCAGCAGCTCAGAGCCGAGGGCATCGACCGGCTGTTTGTGCTGACCGGCGGCCATGTCTCGCCCATCTTTGATGGCGCCTTCTACCAGGACATCGGACTCATTGACTTCCGCCATGAGCAGTCCGCAGCCCATGCGGCGGATGCTTATGCGCGTCTGCGGCGTCGGCCCGCCGTCGCGGTGGTCACCGCCGGCCCCGGCTTCACCTGCGCCCTGACGGGGCTGGCCAACGCGCATTACAGCCAGAGCCCGATGGTGCTGCTGGCGGGGCGAAATCCTCTCGCCACGGACGGCGCCGGCAATCTGCAGGATGCGCCGCAGGTGGAATTGGCCCGCCCGATCACGAAATTCGCCCAGACCGCCTTTGCTGTGGATCGCATCACGGCGGTGATGAGCCAGGCGTTTACTGCGGCCCGAGCCCCGCGCATGGGGCCGGCCATGGTGGATTTCCCCATTGAGACGCTGCTGGCGCGCGTGGCGCCGGAAGACTGCAGCGTGCCGGCCACACCAGTGTCCGCCGCGCATCCGGATCCGGCGGACGTGCGCAGGGTGGCCCGCTGGCTGGCCGAGGCACAGTCCCCCGTGCTGGTCGCAGGCTCCGGGGCCTACATGGCCGGTTGCGGCGAAGCGCTGGCGGCGTTGGCCGACGCAGCACGGCTGCCCGTTTTCATGAACGGCATGGGCCGGGGCCTGTTGCCGGCCCGTCATCCCATGGTCAGGTTTCGTGGACGTGCCCAGGCACTGGCGCAGGCCGACCTGGTGATCTGCCTTGGGGTGGACTTCGACTTCCGCCTGGGTTTTGGCCAGGGCATTGCGGCGCACGGGGGGCGTGTGGTGCAGGTGGATGCCGATGCGTCCCGCCTGGCTCGCAATCGACCCGTGTCATTGGCGGTCTGCGCGGATTGTCGGACCTTCTCGGAGGCACTGCTGGGCCAAACCTCCGCATTCTCGGTGCGCCACGCACTGGCGGTGCAGGCCGAGTTGCCCAAGCCCTGGGAGGGGAGTGGGCGCGACGAACCGATTGACCCGCGCGACATGGTGCGGGTGGTGTCCGACTTTCTTGATCCCGACGCCACTGTCATTGGCGACGGCGGTGACATCGTGGCCCTGTTCGCGGCGTATCACCGCAGTGAGCGTCCCGGCAGCTGGATGGACCCCGGGCCGTTCGGCTGCCTGGGCATTGGCCCGGCCTTTGCCATGGCCGCCCGGCTGGCGCAGCCTGATCGCCAGGTGGCGGTGATTTCCGGCGATGGGGCGTTTGGCTTCAATGCCATGGAGCTGGATTCGGCCGTCCGCCAGAAGCTCCCCTTTGTGGTGGTCATTGGCAATGACCGCGCGTGGGGGGAGATGCGGACCTTCCATGAGGACATGTTTGGCGGGCATGACCCCCGGGCGCAGTACCTCGGTGCCAACGTGCGCTACGACCTGCTGGCCCAATCGCTGGGCGGCCATGGCGAACGCGTGACGCGGCTTCGCGACCTGCAACCCGCGCTGGCGCGCGCATTCCGAAGCGGGGTGCCCGCTGTGGTGGACGTGATCCTGGACCCCGCCTTCCGCCGACCGGCAGAAACCATTTCCGGCAAGCACGTGGCAGCAGCCTACGGCGGTGACCCGCTGGCTTACCGCCGAGGTCCTTCGGCGGTTGAAACCGTCCGACCCCGTTCAGCCCGACACACCTCAAGACCATGACCCCTGCCGACGCTCCATTGAAGGCCCGTTCCGGCCGCGAGTTCATCCTCGGCTTCGAGGAGGTGATGGATGCGCTGATGGAGACATCGGTGCAATGCAACCGTTTCTGGACGGCCATTCGGGAATCGCCCGAGACCGTTCCCCGACCGGTGTATTTCGGAATGTGCCTGGAGAACTTTCATATCCTGGCGCGCGAGCCTCTCTTTGACGGGCCGGTGCTGGCGTTCTCTGGCAACCATGCCGTGAGAACCACACTCAACCGTTTCTATGCCGAGGAGCTGGGGCACGACAAGCTGCTGCTGAGCTCACTGGCGGCGCTGGGGCTGACGGAGGACGAGGTGCGTCACAGCATCCCGCTGCCGACCACCTGGGCGCTGATCGACGGGCTGGCGTACTGGTCGCGTTTCGAGCCGCTGTTCTTTGCCGCGACCCTGGGCATTCTTGAGGGCCGCGAAGTGGCGGAAGATGCATTCGTGGGCGCGGCGCGACGGCGTCAATTGTCCAAGGGGTTTGTCGACCCGATGATGGCCCATGCGCGCATCAATGCGGTCGGCCGGCATGGCGAACTCTCGCGCGAAGTATTTGGGGCCATCGAGGTGGTGACTGCTGCAGAACAGGCGCGCCTGCGGGAGCTGTTGCCGCTGTTTGTGGCCCTCTACGACGATTTCTATACCGGCATCTGGCACCACTATGCCGCCATGGATGACGGTGAGCGACCCCTGCCGGGGTTTCTTCGGCAGCTGGAGGTGCTGGCATGACCGCTGAAACATTTCTGCAGCGTCCACGCCTGCGCGCCGGCGTGGCGATTGATGAGAATCTGCAGGGCTTCACCGTCCGGCTGCGTGGAAGCAGCTGCCAGATCGACAGCAACGAGGCGGCCAGAGCGCCGCTGAGACAGTTGCTGTCGACGCTGGCCCAAGGCGTGGACCCCGCAGAGGTGTGCACGGCCTTCGGGGATTTCAGCGAGAACGCCCATGCCGTCATCGACCAATTGGACCGCTTTGGCTACATCACGGAGGGTGCAGCCTTCGAGGTTCGCACCGACCTGGTGGAAGCGGACACCTTCCTGCGCGCCTTGTATCGCCTTGCGGAGGGAGACCATGGTGACGCGACACCTTCGCCGTCTGCCGCTCAGAGTGCTGGTGATGGCGTGCGGAGTGAAGGATTCACCTGGCAGTTGGCGCAAGGCACGGCGCAACGGGCGCAGTTGGTGCGGTATGCCATTGAATATCTGCATATCGTGCGCCATGGCCCTGGACTGGTGGCGCCGCTGCTGAACTGGGTGGCGGAGCCGGCGCTGCGAGCCGAGGTGTCCGAGTTTCTGCATGAAGAGTGGCGCCACGACCGCCTGCTGGCGCAAAGCCTCGATGCGGTGGGATTGAATGCCGATGCGGTGCGCCCGGCGGCCATGCTGCCGCCGACCTTTGCGTTGCTTGCGCAACTGGGGGTTCGTGCCACGACAGATCCTTTGGCGCTGGCGTCTCTGCTCTACATTTATGAGCGCTCCAACCCCGCGTTTCATGCGCTCTATGCGGACAACTGCCGCCGCGTCGGTCTGCCGGAGGCGTTTCTGGGGCCGGTGCTCCGGCATGCCAGCATGAATGATGCCGGCCGGCACGATGACATCGCAGCACTGCTGGTGCGGCACTTCTGCCCGGTCGGACGCGAGCGGGCGGTCGCGGCGCTCTCCGATGCCTCCGTGGCGATGGAGCACTTGCGCCGGCTGGACTTGGCGCTGGGTCAGATCCCCTCGGAATGATGCGGCGCGAAGCATGACGGCCGGCGTCTTTTCTCGGTACCGCCGGCCTCGGCTGCTCGCAGACCAGGTGCGGCCGACAGGGGATGGCGCAGTGAAGCTTCAGCGCGGACAGCGCAAGCTCACATTGGACGTCGTTGGCCCTCGTGACGCTGCCCTGGCCGACCTTCGAGCGCTTCAGCGCGGACAGTGGCCTGCGCTGAACGACGCGAGAAACGGATCCCCCCTGGCGGTCATCCTGGACGAACTGGACGCCCTGGGGTGGATTGGTGAGGCGGAACCGGTGGCCCAGGACCTGGATCAAGCCTGGCGGACCAGCCTGGACGCTCTGGTCGAACGCGGTCGGCAGGCCCTCAACGGCGTGGACGAGGGCACACGTCGTGCGATGAAACGCAGGCTTCTTGGCGGCATGAGAGATCCGGCAGAGCCCTTGGGCCGCTACGGGCAAGCCTTGGGTGTGGAGGATGTTCTGGTCCGGGCCTTGCGGGTGCAAGGGGAGCGCGAATCCACCTGGCAGGCGTTGGTGATTGCGCGGCTGTTCGGCGCGGCGGGTACACGCTGGCCTGCGCAGGGGGGCGGCTGGATGGAGGATGCCCGTGAGCTGGAGATTGCGGTGGCGAGCCAGGTGTTCTGGTCCTTGAAGGCGGAAACTGCGCCGATGGCGCTCCCGCCGCTGCCGACGATACGGAGCGCCGCACGGGTCTGTGCGTTGGAGGTGATGCGGGACGCCGAACAGATGCTGCGCGACTGGAATGCGTCGGTCCCGGACGCTCCAGTGCTGGCGGCGGGGCAGTCGGCACGCGCAGCGCGCCAGATTGCGCGGGGCATTCATTTGCAGCAGTACTACGTCTCGCTGAAGTATGTGGAAAGCGTGCTGCCCGTGCTGGGCCGCAGTGCAGCGCCGGGGCTTCGAGCCTTGATCTGGCGCTATCTGCAGGAGGAGATGGGGCACGAAGACTATGAGCTGGCGGCTTGCCTGCAACTTGGCCTGCGGGCCTCCCAGGTACGGGCCAACGTGCCCCTGCCTGCATTTGCTGTGTTCCACCGTGTGATGGCGCATGCTGCGACGCTGCATCCGGTGGTGTGGCTCACGTCCCTGCCGCTGGCCGAGGGGCTTCCAGGAGAGCGTAAACCGCTGCCGGCCGTGCTGGCGCGAGCGGGGCTCCGGGACCCGGCTTTTGCCGCCCATGTCGAAGCGGATGTCACCCTGGATCACGCCTGGATGGCGCGGCGGATCGCCGCTCATTTGGGGACCGTGGATGCGGCGACCCGGCGCGCTGCCGCTCAGATGACGGCAACCACCTGGGCACTCACCCGGCTTGGGTGGGAACAGCTCGTTCACCGCTTCAGTGCTGGAAGCGGGGCTGGTGTGGTGACGTCGCCGTGGGATTGGCCGTGCTGAGCCGGCTTGGCCTCGGCCCAGGGGGGCAGGCCCGCACTGGCTCATGCTCCTTGCCGCAGGCTGAACGTCCGCAGGAAGATCACCGGCGCTGACCGGTCCTTGAGGCGATACCCCATCGGAGGTCGATGGGAGTCGCTTCTGATCTGCCCCACTGGTGCCGTAAATCTTCCGGAAATCTTCCGGAAAGTCCGCCGCCAGCATGCGGGTGCGGAAGCTGCCTTTGTCCACGGGGCGACCCAGCCCCCCCTCATCGGTGCGCTGCAACTGCGGCAGGGTGAAAGGCTCTGGCATCAGGAACGCGGGGCGCGACGTGTAGTCCACCTTGCTGCGCAGCCGTTCCACCGCCGCCTGCAGGGTCTGGCCATGGTCAAAGGCGAGTTGCGGGCCCTGCAACAGGTCAGCCACGCTGAACCAGCCGACGTCAGCGGCCTGGGCGCCCTTGGCCTGCAGGCCCGGAGCGAGGCGGTTGCTGAGCGTGTCCAGCCGCATATTGCCCGTTGGGCTCCTTGTCCTCTAGAATGCATTGAGAATTATTCGCAACAAAATCTGATCCCGAGCGCTGCTTGGGTATTCTGCGGAGTCCCCTGTTGCCAACCGCCGAGTTAGCGCTGCGTGAGCAGCTCCATGTCTGGTACAGCGATCACCATGGCTGGCTGCACGCCTGGCTGAGCAAGCGCCTGGGCTGCCCGCAGCAGGCGGCGGATGTGGCGCACAACACCTTTATGCGTGTGCTGATCGCACGCGATGCGCTGTTCGGTGTCCAGCAGCCGCGTGCCTGGCTGACGACGACGGCCAAGCGCTTGATGGTGGACGACATCCGGCATCGGCGCATCGAACAGGCCTATCTGGCGGAGTTGGCCGCGCTTGGCCGCGAGCAGGACGGCTTTCCTTCGCCCGAGCAGATCGTTGCTGCCGTGCAGGCGCTGATGCAGCTCAGTGCGGCGCTGGAGTCGGTCTCCAGCAAGGCCAGGACCGCGTTCGTGCGGCACTATCTTGACGGCGAGACGCATGCCGCCACGGCCGCCGAACTGGGGGTGTCCACGCGTATGGTGCAGAAGTACCTGGCCCAGGTGCTGCTGCAATGCCGCGGCTTGGGCCGCGGCTGAGGCAGTCGGTAGGTGGACCGCAAGGTGCATGACATGCGCGGCGACCTGGCTGTGGCGGAGGAGGCGGCCGAGTGGATCGTGCGCCTGAGCGCCGATGCCGACGAGGAGCGCGAGGCAGCCCGCCGCGGCTTTGATGCCTGGAAGCGCGCCGATCCCCGTCATGCCGCCGTCGCGGCGGACATGGAACACTTTGTCGAACAGACGAGGCGCCTGGCAGGTCCCGCGACCGAGTTGTGCGCCGCCCGTGCGGCGCTGGATGCGGTGCTGCCACCGCAGCGTCGCAGCCGACGAGGGGCGGTATCGATGGCGCTGCTGCTGACGGCGGCAATAGGCGGCGTGGCCTGGCTGTCTGCCGACCTGCCAGCCCCCTGGTTGGCGGATTTGCACACGGCGGTGGGAGAACAGCGCAGCCAGCGTCTGGCCGACGGCACGATGCTGACGCTGTCGAGCGACAGCGCCGTTGACTACCAGTGGGGCGCGGACCTGCGTCGCGTCAGCATGCGTGGCGGCGAGATCTTGCTGGATGTGGCCAAAGACGCCCGTCGGCCACTGGTGGTCGACACGCCCGAGGGCCGTATTCGCGCGCTGGGCACGCGCTTCATCGTGCGGCGCGATGGGGATGCCACGGTGCTGACGATGCTGGAATCGAGCACGGCCGTGAGCCTGAGCGCCACGCCTGGAGGGCCGACCAGGCCAGCCGAGGCCGTTGTGTCCGCCGGCCAGCAGGTGCGCCTGTCCGCTCATGGCCTGGAGCGCCTGTCGACCATCAGCCCAGGCATTGTGGAAGACGCGTTCAAACTCAGGCGGCTGGTCGCCCAGGACCGTCCACTGTCCGAGGTGCTGGACGAACTGGCACGCAATCGTCGCGGCCTGATCCGCTATGACAAGGCGGCGGTACGGGGCCTGCGCGTGACTGCCGTGCTGCCCTTGGACGACACCGATCGCGCCCTGCAACTGCTGGCCGCCAGCTTTCCGCAGCTGCAGGTGCGTGTGCCAACACGCTGGCTGGTGCTGGTGGACGTCCGGCGCTAGTGTGCTGTCCCACAGGTTCCCGCCAATGAAACCGCGTCTTTCGCGTCTTTCGCGTGTTCCGCGCCTTGCTCCGGCACGACATCCATCGATTGCATTTTTGGCAGTGACTTGCGGGACAGCACATTAGGTGCCGGTTTTTTTTCGCCGCAGCGGTTCCGGTTTCGGCGGCTTGTCCGTCAAGGGGAGTGAAAGGCTTCAAGCCTGCGCGCCTGCCTGGCAGGCGCTGCAGGTGATGTCCTGCCCAATCACCCCTAGGAACTCAGCTCATGAATTCGAACTTCCCACGTACCGCCGCTGCGCGCGCTATTCGCCCAAGTCGCAACACTGCCGCGCCTACGCGACCGCTCGCCTTGGCCCTGGTGATCCACCTCGCCTGGGCGGGCGGCATGGCTGGCTTTCTTGCCTCCGGCGCACAGGCTCAGAGCGCGACCGCGCTGGTGCAGGCCCAGGTGCCGGCAGGCCCGCTGGGCGAGGCGCTGAGCCGCTTTGCGCTGCAGGCCGGCGTGTCGCTGGCAGTGGATGCTGACAAGGTCAAGGGCAAGACCAGCGCCGGGCTGACCGCTGCGGTGACGGTGGATGAGGGCTTCCGCCGTCTGCTGCTGGGCAGCGGCTACCGGATTGATCGCAGCGCGGCCGGCTTTGTGTTGGTGGCTGCGCCCGCTGCGCCGGCCGCGCCCCAGACGGCGCAGGCGGCAACGCCACCCGTGCGCGCATCGGCGCCCGGTGTTGAGCCGACACTGACGACCGTGCTGCCCGTCGTGACGGTCACTTCCAACCGCCTGGGCGACATCACCGAGGGCACCGGCTCCTATACCGCCGGTGCCATCGCCACCGCGACCCGACTGGTGCTGACCCCGCGCGAGACACCTCAAGCGATCAGTGTTGTGACCCGCCAGGAGATGAGCGACTTCAACCTGACCTCAATCGATGCGGTGATGGCACACACCCCGGGTGTCAGCATCGTCACCTACGACAGCGAGCGCACCGAGTATTACGCGCGCGGCTTCGCCATCCAGAACTTCCAGTACGACGGCATCCCGATGCAACGGGACTCTTCTTACTCAGCGGGAAACACACTCACCGACATGGTCATCTATGACCGCGTCGAGGTGCTCAAGGGCGCCACCGGCCTGCTCACCGGCAGCGGCGACCCGGGTGCGACGATCAACCTGATTCGCAAGAAACCGACCAAGAAATTTCAGGGTGAAGTGAGCCTGGGCGCTGGCTCCTGGGATAGTTACCGCAGCCAGCTTGATGTCAGCGGTGCGTTGAACTCGGCAGGCAGCTTGCGAGGCCGTGCCGTGGCGGCCTACCAGGACAATCACTCGCAGCTCGACGGCTACGAACGCAAGACCTCAACCTTCTACGCCGTGCTCGAGGCCGATCTCAGCATGTCAACCCTGCTCACCCTCGGCGCCGATTACCAGGACAACACCCCGACCCGCTCGACCTGGGGCGGCATTCCGATCTATGACAGCAACGGCAACTTCAATGAGATGCCGCGCTCCTTTAACAATGGAGCCAATTGGAGCAGTTGGAAGCAATACACGCGCACCGCTTTCGCCACGCTGGAACACAGCTTCGACAATGACTGGCTGCTCAAGGCCCAGTTCAACCATCAGATCAACGGCTACGACGCACCGCTCGGCGCTGCGGCAAGCGGCTACCCCAATCCTGCCGACGGCAGCGGCGTATCCACCTGGGAAGGCAAGTACGTCGGCAAGACGGTGGCGGATGCCCTCGACGTGTATGCCAGCGGACCGTTTGAGCTGCTCGGGCGCAAACACGAACTGGTGCTGGGGGGCAGCCTGTCGGAGCGCACCTGGACCAATCAGGGCTATTGGACCAATGGCACCAGCGTGACTGATTATTTCGGCTGGAACGGCAACCTTGCCGAGCCGGACTGGGACAACCTGCCGGCCAGCAACAAGTACACCAACCGGGAAGTCACCCGTGAGAGTGGGCTCTACGCCACGGCCCGTCTCAATCTGCGCGACGACCTCAAACTGATCGCCGGCAGCCGCGTGCAGAACTACAAAAACGAAACGACCGATAAATCCGGCGTCATCGTTCCCTACCTCGGCAGCATTTATGACCTGAACAAGCAGTATTCCCTCTACGCCAGCTATACCAGCATCTACAAGCCGCAGAGCCTGCAAGATGTCAACGGCAAAACGCTAGATCCGCTCGAAGGTCTCAACTACGAGGTCGGCATCAAGGGCAGCTTCTTCAACAGCCGCCTGAACGCCAGTGCCTCTGTCTTCATGCTGGAGCAGGACAACTATGCCAATCCCACCAGCAGCTTGACCCCCGGTGGCGACACCGCCTATGAATCCATGAATGGTGTGCGCACCAAGGGTTTCGAAATGGAGGTGTCCGGCGAATTGATGCCGCAATGGCAGATCCACGCGGGCTTCAGCCACAAGATTTCCCGCCAGCAAGGGGAAAAGGTTGTGACACTGACCCCGGAAAACCAGTTCACCCTGAGTACCGCCTACAAGCCCAACGTCCTGCCTGGTCTGACCCTTGGTGGTGGTGCGCGCTGGCAAGACAAAACATGGGACAACGTCAGCCATCCAACACTAGGCACCGTCAAACACACCGTCTCCGGCTACTGGTTGTTTGATGCCATGGCCGGCTACCAGATCGACAAGAACCTCTCGGTCAACCTGAATGTCAGCAACCTGCTCGATAAGAAGTACTACACCATCTTCAGCTGGTACAGCACCTACACCTGGGGCGCCGGGCGGGCCTTCAACTTGAACGCCACGTACAAGTTCTGAGCTTGCTCACTCAGCACATCGGACTGTGCGGCTGCTCAGTCCGATGCGCCCGCCGTGGGCCGATCAGTTCCCAACCCGTGTCGGGACACATGCCGGGCCACAGGTTCTATGTCCTGGAAAGCAAGGGCGAGCGGCTGGTGTTCTGGGGCGACCTGCTTCATGTGGCTGAGGTGCAGTTCCCTCGACCGGACATCACGATCCTGTTCGACGTCGATCCAAAGGCCGCTGCGGCAGCACACCAACGTGCCTTTGCTGATGCGGCGAAAAACGGCTATTGGGTGGCGGGCGACCACGTGAGTTTCCCGGGTGTGGGGCATCTGCAGGCGGATGGCAAGGGCTATCGATGGCTGCCCATGCCCTACGTGAACGATTACTACCAGACACGCTGAAGAAAGGCGGCTGCTGCGGGTGCTCCAAACCGCCGGGCTCAAGCGCATGCTGACCCAGCGACTTCTTGCTCATTGAGCGCTCGCCTTGGCACTGCCCGGTTCTGCTGCGCAGGCTCCGCCACCGTTGCCGCAGCGATTCATCCCCAACTTGAGGTATGCCTGGCGCGCCCGTGCCAGAGGAAGGGATCTCGGTCGGAGGGCCCTGGGTCGGGTCTCCCTTTCATTGATGACATGCCGGTTTGTGGGCGTCGCAACCGTGCGTCGAACCCCGCGATACTCCCCAAGCCATTCGAGCCGCGTCACAGCGGCCTACGTTTCAGGGAGTCATCGCATGACACGCTTCTCTCGCGCTCAGCCGCGGATGCGCCTGGCTGCGCCCGCGCTGCTGCTCTCCACCTGCTGCTGCGCCGTGCTTGCCTGGCCGGGCATCGTCGCGGCACAGACCGGGCCGTCCCGGGTGGTGGCGGACCCGCCACGCCTGCAGCTGATCCGCAAGGCTGCGCGCCCATCGGCGGGCCCGCAGTTGGAAGCACTGGCGCTGCCAGCGGCCACGTCCCATGAGGCCTCGCTGGACCTCAACGTGGTCTATACCGACGGCCAGATCTGGAACCCCGCCACGCAGCGTTTTGACAAGGTGAAGCTGCGCAGCTACCAGGGCAAGCAGGTGGACCCGCAAGCGCCCTTTGTCTCGCCCTTGCTGGAGGTCAAGCCGGGGGACACCATCCGCATCCGGCTCAACAACCAGTTGCCGCCCTTCAACAACATGCCGGTGAGTGACCCCGGCGACGCCAACTGCGCAGCACCGCCCAGCGCCAACACCCCGCACTGCTTCAACGGCACCAACCTGCATACCCACGGGCTGTGGGTGAACCCGGCCGGCAATGGGGACAACGTGCTGCTCTCCATCAACCCCGGCATCAGCTTCGAGTACGAGTACAACATCCCCTCCGACCATCCCGCCGGCACGTTTTGGTATCACACCCACCGCCATGGCTCCACTGCCTTGCAAGTGGCCAGCGGCATGGCCGGCGCGCTGATCATCCGAGGCGACCGCCCACCCACCACAACAGCGCCCGGTGACCTGGACACCCTGCTGACCTCCAGCACCAGCGAGTCCGTCAAGGAGCGCGTGCTGGTGCTGCAGCAGATCCAATACGCCTGCCGGGATGCCAATGGCGTCATCAAGCGCAATGCAGACAAGACCTACAAATGCGACCCCACCGACGTCGGCGGCGTCAAGAACTATGACGACTTTACGCCGACCAGTTGGGCCACGTCCGGCCGCTACACCAGCATCAATGGCCAGGTGCTGCCGTGGTTTGACGATGCGCGCGCTGGCCGGCTGGAACGCTGGCGCCTGATCCATGGGGGCATCCGGGACACCGTCCACCTGCAATTGCGCAAGCTCAAGCCGTTCGCGCCGTCGCCGCAGGCCTTGAAGGCTGCGGACCAGTCGGCCTTCGTGGCCGAAAACTGCACGGGCGACCCGGTGCCGCTGTTCGCCGTCGCGGCAGATGGGCTCACCACCGCAGCGGCGACGGCCACCCCCTCCACCGTGCTGCAGCCAGGCTACCGCTGGGACCTGTTGCTCAACTTCCCGGAAGCAGGCACCTACTGCGTGATGGACCTGAGCGTGCAGTCGTCCGCCAGCGTCAGCCAACTGCCTACCTCACGGCAACTGCTCGGGCTGGTGCGCGTGGGCGCCGGCACTGCGGTGGTGCCAAGCCCGTCGGCCTACCTCACCAATCAACTGGTGGCACTGGCCACCACCAACATGCCGGCAGCGACAAGGGACCTTGTGGTGGCAGACCTGCGCAATGGCTTGAAGCTCAACCGGTTTGTGCCGCACGCCACGGTGACAAACGACGAGGTGACCGGCTCCCAGTTCCTGGCTTTCAACATCGTGGTCGGCGCCAGCCCGCCTTTGTTCCAGGTCAACGGGCGCAGCTTTGAGCCGGGGCGGGTGGATCGCATCCTGACCATCGGCAACGTGGACGAATGGGTGCTGCGCTCAGACCTGGCGAGCCATCCCTTCCACATCCATGTGAACCCTTTCCAGATCGTCCGCATCCTGGACCCGAACGGCAAGGACGTGAGCGGGCCGGATGCCGTGGACGATTGGGGCGGCACCGTGGACCCGCAGTACCGCGGGCTCAAGGGCACCTGGAAGGACACGCTGTGGGTGAAAAACGGCGGCAAGGGCGGGCGCTACACCTTGTTTGTGCGGACGAGGTATGAGCGCTACATCGGGGACTTTGTGCTGCATTGCCACATCCTGGACCACGAGGACCAGGGAATGATGCAGCACATACGGATTGCGTTGCCTGGGGCGGATAACCAGGGAGTGGGGCATTCGCATTGAGTGCGATGGGGTGCACCATGGTTTGTATCTGCATCAGGTGGCGGCGGGGGCGAGCGGCTGGCTGGTGGGCGGGGCTGGGCGCGGGGCTGTGCTTGGTCTCGGGCGCGTGGGCGGCTGCGGGTGTGGCGAACCCGGAGTTGTGTCTCACGACGCGGACCGTGTTGGATGCGCAGGCGGCGAGGGTGTGTTTGGTGCCGACGCCGGCAGAGACTGCTGCGGTCAAGGCAGGCCGTACCAGCGCGGTCGTCGCACTGAGCAGCTTCACGGCCACCGCGCCCGCAAGTGGCCGGATGGTGGCGTTCTGGCACACGCCGGAGGGACGGCGCATTGAATTGGGGCAGTTCACGGCGAGGCCGCATCAAGGCCCGCAGCGCGTCAGGCTCTCATTGGCGGCGGTGGCTTCATTGCTGGAAGAGGGGCAGCCGCTTTGCGTGGAAGTGGTGTTTGTGGATGAGGCAGCGCGCGGCGGGGGGAATGCCGTGGTGGCGTTGGAGTGGGGGAGGGGGGCGCGCTAGGCCAATGAATCATAGAAAACGGCTGTGTATGCTCCACATCTGAGGGTAGGCACTTTGGCCGGATCGTCAGCCGCTGCGCTGTTTCTTACCGGCAGAAGCTTCCCCCCCCCCCCACCGCGCCAACCAACTCATGGCTGACTGCACTCAGAAGCCCGCGCAGCGCTGGATTTCTCTATAGTGCCTGAAGCGGGCTACACAGGGTTGCGATGAGAGCGGGACGACGCCCGACAGCGAGTAGTGCAACTTGTGTGTGGGTGAGGGGTGGATCCCAACTTTGCTCGAAGTCGCCGGAGAACGGCAAGGTTCTTCCGTCACAACCGCATGAGTTGCCAAGGACGGGGTTGCCGTTGCGGGACGGGTGTGCCTTCGCTCCAGAGCGTTATGGAAGATGAAGGAAGGGCGTATGCCGTTGTACTTGCTTGACAAAAATGTTGTTGAGGACATCAAGGATGGCCTCGCTGGTAGAAGTGGTCAGGGCGAGAGGTTTGCCCGAGCGATTGACAAGAGCGGCAACACGATCAGTCCAATCCTCGCCATCATGGAGAGTGGGACGGGGCAGCCACCGACTGCTGAGGCCACGCTGGAATCCATGAGGGTCGATTCGCAAGCGGTTGGGCTGTTCTACACGCACGCAAGAACCGACTCGACATACTTCGCGGAAGATGGGCTGACCGCAGTCACTGCACTTGCTCAGCACATGCGTGACAAGACGCAGGCGCTCATGCCGTTGGCCAACGAGCTCCGCGCAGTTCTGTGGCGCACTTTCAGTCTCGAGGATGCTTGGCCCGTCGTGCAGAAGATCGATGACTTGGCGAGACACGCGCAGGTCAGCATCGGCCATCCACTTGTTGCTTGTGCGATCGCATGTCTATATGGCCACGAAGGTGCCCGCGATTTGTTGAAGCCGGCGAAGACTCCCAACGCAGCAGATGCCTACAACCCGGTGGTCGACATCCGACTCATGATGGAAACGGCGTACATCCGAGAATTGTGGAACGAGGCCGGCTCCAAGATGACCGTTCGTCTCTACAGCCAGGATCGCGGATTGAACGAGTTCTCTAAGCAGTTCAATATTTCTGTATCGCGTACTCGCATTCGCTTGAATGTGGGCGAGCAAGAAGTCATGTTCTCCGCGGTGGTCTCAGATGTGTTGCTGCCAAACCTTCAACGTTCGAAGAAGCAGCATAGGAAAGTCATGAGCTTCTTGAAGGAGGTTGCGGACGCGGCTTCCCCAGCAGATTGAATCGGGAGACTTCCGGCAGTTACCCGCGCACGCAGATGGTGGAACTACTGAGGGTCGTCGATCTGGTCAGCTGCCTTGCTGCCGCTGGCCGGGAGCGGAAATCGGGACGGGATGACGCACCCCTGCTTGCGCTGTTCCGGCAGGTGCTGGCTGCAAGCTACTACGGCAGCCATGAGCTAGCCCGAGGCGAATCCCAAGGGGTAATGAAGGGCCGGCTTGATGCTGCGTCGGGATAGAGGTCAGCGGAAAGCTCGAGCTTTATAGGGATTCAGAGAGCTTTATAGTCAACGGACACTAACAAAAGCGCCAACGCCCGCAGCGTTGACTCCGGCAGAATTCGACGGTTTACCGCTTGGCGCGGCGCCGTCCACTTGGCAGATACAAGTCCGCCCGCACCGGCATGTCGGCGTCCTCATGGCTGAGGAACTTCGGATTGAGAGGTAGCATGCCTAGCTCCTTGCCGAGCTGAGCGGGGCTCAGAACTTTCGTATGCAGCGTGCTGATGGGCTCATGCTTGCCTTGCGCCTCAAATTGGCGCATCAGCGTGTAGTCCGTGGTTAGAAGGCAGTACATGCCGTGGACCTCCGCAGTTTTCACATGCCAAGCATCTTGGCTCGACTTCTCGCCGAGTCGGCGTCGAAGCGCGATGTATAGCGGGTCTGTGGACTGCTGCAGTCGCTCGCGCTGCAGCTCTTTCATTCTCGGAGCCTTCATCGATGAGGGGCCGATGGAGATTTGCGGCATGCCATCGACGGACATGATTTCGATTCCATCGAGGACACTGCGTGCGAACAGTGAATAGCCAGCGACCATTCCCGTTGGCTTCACCCACCTCTCGGTTATCAGTTCGCCCGAGGAATGAAGTTTGATAAGTCCATGGCGTGCTAGGTGTGCGAGCCCGACCAGATAGCAAGCGTCCTGGAAATTTCGGTGCTCATGTGGTGGAGCGTCTCTCGGAGGCCGGCGATGGACTGGCACCCGCGCGAGATAGCCGGTATCCACGGTGGTGTTGCCCCACGGTTGGTGCCCGGTGGATACCCACAGTGACTCGTGCAGGACTGCGGCTGCTAGGGCACTCGTGTCGATGAGGACGCGGATAGCCCCAGTCCGCTGCAGCCGGCGCCGTGTTCTAAAGGTGAACAGCTCCAGCAAGAAAATGCCGGTTCGACGCTGAGCTTCCCACTTGAGGATGTGAATCCAAGACTGAACTCTCTGTCGTGGGCTCATGGCGTGCTGTGGTACCCCCCCCCCCGAAATCCGCCGCTCCGAGAGGTAGAGCTATGCGGCCATGGCCAGCCCCTGTTTCAGGGTGATGCAGCCCAAGGCCATGTTCGGGCGCTCAAGGTTGTAGCGCCACATCCAGTGCGTGGCGAACTCCCGGACCTCATCAAGGTCCGACCAATGGTACTGCGACAGCCACTCGTAGCGGACTGTCCAGTTGAAGTGCTTCCCGTAGGCATTCTGTTAAAGCGTAAGCAGTCAATTACCTGCATCTTGAGACGAGGCGCCTGAACTGACAGTCTTCGTCCCCACTTAACCAGTGAAGTGGGGACGTATGTCTGTAGATCTTGAGGCGCTGAAGCGGCGTCTGATGCTGCCTCACAAGCCCGGAGGGCGCTGCGTGTACGACAAGGCGGCCAAGGCGGAGTTTGTCCAGGTGTGCCTGCAGCCGGGCGTGTCGGTGGCCCGTCTGGCACGCGAGTTCGGCGTCAATGCCAACCAGGTCGCACGGTGGATTCGTGATCACGGTCAGCTGCGCAAGCGCGCACCTGTCGAACGCTCCGCGGCGCCGGCCTCGCCCTTCGTCGCGGTGCCGGTGGTCCCAGTCGCTGCCGAGCGCTTCGTGCATGACCTTGACGACCGTTGCGATGTGAGTTTGCAGGCGACACCGCCTAACGGCGTGGCGGTCGAACTTCGAGGCGTCGGACAGCGCCAACTCGCCGATGTGCTGCAGATGCTGGGGAGGTTGACGTGTTCCGTCTCGACGAGCATCTGAAGGTCTACCTGCACCGCGCGCCCGTGGACTTTCGCCTCAACATCAACGGCCTGGCCACGCTGGTACAGCAGGCCCTCGGCCTGGATCGGTTCGCCGCCTCTTCAACGAGGCCGAAGACCTCGGCGCGCAGGCCGAGCCGGCGATTGAAGAGAGCAGCGACAACGACAAGATCGACGTGCCCGGCCACAAGCGGACCAAGCGTGGGCGCAAACCGCTGGACCCGGCGCTGCCGCGCGAGGTGATCCGCCATGAGCTGCCCGAGGACCAGCGCGTGTGCCCGCACGACGGCACGCGCTTGAGCGAGATCGGTGTCGAGGCCAGCGAGCAGCTGGACATCATTCCGCAGCAGGTGCGCGTCATCCGGCACGAGCGCGTCAAGTACGCCTGCCCGTGCTGCGACGGCGGCATGCGGCTGGCGCCGCGCCCCGCGCAGATCATCCCGCGGGGCCTCTTCACCGAGAGTGCACTGGCCTGGATCGCCACCTCCAAGTACCTGGACGGCCTGCCGCTGTACCGCCAGGCGGCACTACTGGGGCGCTTCGGCGGCACCGACATCGCGCGCAACACCGTGGCCGGCAGCATGGTGCGCGCCGGCATCGGCGTACAGCCGGTGATCAACCTGCTGCGCGACCAGCTGTTGGACGCCCCGCTGGTGTTCGGCGACGAGACTGAGCTGCAGGTGCTCAAGGAACCTGGCCGCAGTGCGCAGGCCAAGAGCTATATCTGGGCGCAGATGACCAATGGCAGCGGCCGGGACGGCACTGGGCCACCGATCCGGCTGTTCGCTTACTCCCCGAGTCGCTCGACGAAGACGGCGATGGAGCTGTATGCAGGCATTGGCCCGGGCGCCGTGCTGATGACGGACGGCTACGAGGTCTACGACACCGTGGCCGAGACGCACCGGCTCGTGCACCTGGCGTGCTGGACGCACTGCCGAAGGTACTTCATCGAAGCGCTGCAGGCCTTGCCAAAGGCCCAGCGAGGGCCCGATCAGCTCGCGGCACGCTTCATCGCGCTCATCGGCGAGCTGTACCACGTCGAGGCACAGGCCAAGCGCGACGGCGCCGACACGGATGAGCTCAAGCGCCGGCGCCAGCGGGACAGCGCCCCCGTGTTGGACAAGATCGAGACGCTGCTGCTGGCCAACCTGCACGGTGTGCTGCCCAAGAGCCTGTTGGGGCAGGCGCTGCACTACCTCGCTTCGCAGTGGAGCAAGCTCAAGCGCTACGTCGAGGACGGCCGCTACAGCATCGGTAGAGTAGAGATGTGGCGCGGTGGCAGTAGGTCAAGGCATCGCTGTTTCCGCCCCTTTCGGTTGGCGGTGCCCTATGAGCCCGACCGTAACTCCGTCTCCACATCCCCCTCGTCGAACCGGACGTGCGGATTTCCCGCATCCGGCTCTCTTCCGACGCATCAAGCCTTCGCGTTCGAGCGGCCGCGCTTAATCGGCAGCAGGCATATCAGCCCCAACTTTTGGTAGAGGTACTGGTCGGAGTATTGGCGGTACCCCGTTCCCCGCTTGCCGCTTCGTCTTCGCAGCCAGATCCTCAGACGCCTCGCGGTGTAGTCGTCAACGGACTTGTAAATATCTTTAACAGGCCCTTGATCGAAGTAGTTCGCCCAGCCGCGCAAGATGGGGTTGAGTTCTTCAACCCGGTCCGCCGGCGTCGTGGCGTTCCACCGGTTGGTCGTCTCGTCGTGTATGCGTCCCCGCAGGCGCTTGATCGATTTCTTCGACGGCGCCGTGCCCCAGTAGGGTCGGCCCCGGAACCCGTAGAACTTGCCCACGGTGTAGCCCAGGAAGTCGAATCGCTCGTCGGGCAGCTTGACCAGTCGAGTCTTCGTTTCGTTGACCGTCAGGCCGAGCTTGGACATCAGTCGCCGCATCGTTGCCATCGCCTCCTCCCCCATGCCGTCACGACACAGGATGACGAAGTCGTCGGCATAGTTGACCACCTCGGCTTGCAGCCGCCGCGCGTACCCACCGTGATACCACGCCAGCATGAAGCGACGGAAGTACAGGTTGGCCAGCAACGGCGAGATCACTCCCCCTTGGGGCGTGCCACGGTTTGTGTCGCGCGCGACCGTCGTGCGGATTTCGCCGCCGCCGACCACGCGCTCAACCACCGGCGCGTCAAGCCACTGGCGTATCGTCGCCAGCACCGTCCCATCTGAGACCCGACGTGCGGCGCAGCGCAGCAGGTCTCCATGCGGAATTGTGTTGAAGTAGTCAGCCAGATCGGCGTCTACCACCTCGCGCGCCCCACGATCGGCAATGCCGAAGTGAATGCGGCGAAGCGCCATCTTGGCATCCAGGCCTTCGCGGAAGCCGTACTGCCAGGGGAACAAATCTTCGTTGAAGATCGGTCCAAGAACCAACAGCACCGCCATTTGCGCGACCCGGTCGCGGATGGTTGGAATGCCCAGGGGGAGTTGCCCACCATTTGCCTTGGGGATCCATACACGCAGCAGGGGCGCGCACCGGTACTGCTTGGTGCGCAGCTCCTGCCTCAGTCTTTGCAGCCAGTCTTTCAGCCCTCGGTCTTCGATGATCGAGAAGCTCTCGCCATCCACGCCCGGCGCACCGCGATTGGCGCGGCACCTCCGGTACGCCTCGTGCAAGACATCTTCCCGGCACACCTTGTCCCACAGGCTGTAGAACTTTGCAGCTGCTTCGCTCTTGGCTTTCGCCTGTAACGTGCTCTGCAGGGTTCGAACCGAATCGAGCGGGGTTGCTAGGCTTGCGCCAATCCCCGGGCTCTTCCCGCTTTGCACCTTCGCATCGGAACAGGGGGCCTTCGCTCCACCAGCGTTACCCAGCTTCATCACTACTACACCCCCATCCGCCATCCGCAACGGCCGACTTCCATCCCTCACGAGATCGTCGTTGCCCAGCAGCCAGCCGAGCACCACCACGGACTTCCCTTGTTGCACGGTCGATCGGTTGTCATGCGTGCTGCCACCACTACCCCGGTGGACGCGGTGCCTGCATTTCACGCTCGCTTGGGCACCGCCGTCGGCCTTCCTCGTTGTTATGGCGAGTCGGCATCCACGACGAATTTTCGAGGCCTGCTCAGTGTTCACTCACGTTGCGGCCCGCATGACCTGCTTGCCTCCAAACGAGGCGTTTTCAGGCAGTGCTTCAGTCCATTCGTTACCTCCTGAACCGCTCCCTGTGCTTCCGGCTGGAGCGCGAGTTCGCCGGGTCGGACTTCGGGTTCGGCCAAGGACCTCTCCCGTCACCGACGGATCAACCGTGCCTTAGCAAGGCACACATAACAACCATCTGGAGCGGCAGATCAAGCCCTGGGCCATGGGCCGCAAGGCATGGCAGTTCGTGGGCAGCGAGCTCGCCGGTCAACGTGCCGCCATCATCATGAGCCTGGTGCAGTCCGCGCGGCTGAACGGGCACGACCCGTGGGCCTACCTGCGCGACGTGTTGGAGCGGCTGCCGACTCTGCCCAACACGAGGCTCGAAGAGCTGCTGCCGCATCGGTGGCAAGCCCAAAGCGCAATGCTGAACACCACATCGTGAACAACCTTGAAGCCTTGATCGAGGACGGAGGCGAGGTGACGCTGGGCCGCGAGGACGACCACCCCTTCGTCGCTATAGCGACTGACGAGGACGTCGTCGCCATGCTCGTGCGTCGCGAAGGTGAGACGCTGACGGCGTTACTGCGACGGCTTGATCGTGCCGTGGGGAAATACTTCGAAAGCGGTCAAATCATCGACGAGGTCTACGACCTCTGACCAATGACGTCCGGCGCGTCAAGATGGTCGGACCAGACGCTCACTGAACAGTGGTGTCGCCACGGCGGATCTCCACCGCAACGGTGCTCGGCGCTTGCGTCGACGCTAGTGGCAAGGTGGGCGGCGTCTCCTGCGGCATGGGTAGCTGCACAAACGCCGGCACCACCGCCACAGTGTCGTTGTGTGCACTGCTCGGTGCGCACTCATCGGCCTCTCGAACCCAGCGGCGCAGCATGTTGGCGTTGAGGCCGTTGGCCAGAGCCACCGCCGCCGTCGAGACGCCGGGCTGGCGCGCCAGCTCGATGACTCGCGTCTTGAACTCTTCCGAATGCCGGCGCCAGCTACGCCCAGTCGGTGTCTTCGGTTCCTCTGTGCTCAAGTCTGAAGTGCCCATATGTCCACGAATTTGGTCGTGGACACAAGCATCCAACTCCGGTCACCGGACTTCAAGGTGACTTCGGCGGACGCATACGCGGCCGAATGAGAAGTGGGTGACTGACGTGACCGAATTCAACGTCCGCGGGGCCAAGCTCTACCTGTCACCTGTCATGGATCTCTACAACGGCGAAATCGTGACCTTCGAGATGCAGGAGAGGGCTCTTTGCGCGTTAATTGATGATGGCTCATTCCATGAGCGACCTGATCGTCAAGATGGCTGCTCGCATTGCATGTTTTGCGGTGCTGGAGCCGAAGATGGACCCAAGAGAGTTGAAACAGTGGCTGAGTTCGGTGGCCCGGCTGACGGCGCGGCAGAAGGCTGAA
Organism: Roseateles sp. SL47; assembly: GCF_026625885.1. Lineage (NCBI taxonomy): Bacteria > Pseudomonadati > Pseudomonadota > Betaproteobacteria > Burkholderiales > Sphaerotilaceae > Roseateles > Roseateles sp. SL47. Next base: position 3,537,910 of record NZ_CP113068.1, read on the forward strand.
TTGCTCAAGGCCTTGGGGCACTTCTCAAAACCTCTCTCACACCTGACACCGGAATCGGTCACCATACAGGCCATGATCAGGCTCTTTGATCGTTAATTAGTGATGCTCTCCAGCCCAATTGCCAAAGCCAACAGTGGCGCGGACTTACGTGGGTTTTTGCTGGCGCGATCCAACGCACGGAACCACCCGAGGTAGCTCTGCAAGTAGTCCGTGGCCACGCCCTTGAATCGCGCAATCCAGCCCTTGAGGCGGCTGTGATATCCGTTGGCGTTCTGAATGTGCCAGGGCCCGCGCACCCGCTCGCCGGCGCTCATGTTGAGCGCCTCATGCTGAAGCTTCAGATCGATGGCGGCCGCCGCCATCGCCGCCGAGCCATCCGTGCACAGGATGGCGTCTGGGTGAAGGGTCGGCCGGAGTGCTTGCGTCAGGCAGTCCTTCGACACTGCGTCCAGCAAGAAGTCTGCCGTCGCACCCGAGCGGTCTCGGGCTACGAGGATAGGGATCAGGTCTTCGCCGCGCTGCGCGCGCGACACCCGCCCGCCGCGCTTGCGCGCCGGGCGGCCCGGGCGCTGGCCCTTGCTGGAGCGCAGGAAAAAGGTCTCATCGGCTTCCACCACGCCTGTGAGTGCTGCCGCCTTCACCGGCTGGGCCAGGCGCAGGAAGCGATGCCGCCAGCGGAACGCCGTGGAGGGCGCCACGTCCAGTGCGTCAGCACTCTGATGCACGCTCAGGCCCTGACACAGCACGTCTTGCTGCTTGAGCCACTTGGCCTTCAGACGCAGTCGGGCCAGCGGGGTGGCAGTCAGGGCATTGAAGCTGCGTCGGCAGGCGCGGCACTTGTAGCGCTGCAGCCCACTGGCGTTGCCGTTGCGCACGATGTGGGTGGCAGCGCAGTGCGGGCAGGCTGGGTGCACATCCAGGCGCGACTCCACCAGCGCGCGGACCTGGACTTCGTCTACGTCAGCCCCCAAGGCCTTGAGCAATTCAGCCTTCTGCCGCGCCGTCAGCCGGGCCACCGAACTCAGCCACTGCTTCAACTCTCTTGGGTCCATCTTCGGCTCCAGCACCGCAAAACATGCGATGCGAGCAGCCATCTTGACGATCAGGTCGCTCATGGAATGAGCCATCATCAATTAACGCGCAAAGAGCCCAGGAGAGGCCTCTGTACTCCCTGGTTGGGAACATGCTCAAGAAGGCGCTCTCCAAGCTGCAGGACTGCAGAGCAGCACCGCTTCTTCACTCTGATCAGGGCTGGCACTATCAGATGCCCGCGTACCGCAAACAACTCAGCGCACATGGGCTGACGCAAAGCATGTCTCGAAAGGGCAATTGCCTGGACAACGCGGCCATGGAGAGCTTCTTCGGCACCCTCAAGTCAGAGTTCTTCTACCTCAACAAGTTCATGGACGTCGCAGAGCTGAAGTCAGGCTTGCGCCGCTATATTCGCTACTACAACCATCAGCGCATCAAACTCAAGCTCAACGGTTTAAGTCCGGTGCAGTTCAGGCTGCGCGCTATGAACGCCTAGCTTCCAGCCGTCCAACTTCTGGGGGTCAGTTCAAAGCCGGGGCGATTCACCACCAATTCTTCTGATTCAGTGGACTAGATGCCGATCCCGCACTGGCTCCATTACGCCGATCACGCACTGGCTCTAATATGGCGATCCGCTCCTGGCTCCTACATGCCGATCACGGATTGGCTCCTATATGACGGTCGGTGACACCCCACAGCACGTCTAAGCGCCTTTCAGCAGCTCTCAGTAGCTTTCAGCGCCTCTTAGCACCTTTGGTATCTCCGGGCCTCTCATGGCCGCTTTCGGTAGGTGGTCAGACCTTCGCCACCCAATACCCGGACTTCCCGCCGAGCTTCTTCAGCACCCGGATCTGTTCCGTGACCATGCCGCGGTCGGCCGCCTTGCACATGTCGTACATGGTGAGCAGCCCGACCTTCACGGCGGTGCGGGGCGGGGCTCCTGCGCTCCCATTTCGCAACTTCTATCAATCTTGGTTGGACAAAATTTGGACGGCTGTTTCGACTGTTTCGGCTATCCGGCGGCAATCCTAGCAGCACGGGAAACCCAAGCAACAAGCTGGAGAGTCAGCCTTCGCGCTGTATCTCTCTGGCGCGAGGGCCTCGCTCTTCTTGGCTGACAACGAATGACACGGGAGTGCCCTCGAAGAGCACAGCTTCCGCGTTGGCATCCGTCCGCAAGAAGAAGACGTCCTTCCCTTTGGCACGGCGAATGAAGCCAAAGCCCTTCATAGGGAGATATGCCTTGACCACACCAAACTCTCGAACTTGCTTGCCTTCATCCATGAATTGCCTTCTCCAAGCTATTTGATGGAGAGATGCCTTGCATCCTCTGCCTGAGATTCTTTGCCATTTCGGGTCTATTTCTGGCAAGAATATTGATGCGATGCATTATCCGATAGTATCGCTCGATATACCCCTGAGACCCTCTTGCGTGGAGGGCAGTCTTGCCAAGCCCTGCAACTAGGGCGCGGGTCTTCCGTATTCCGTTCGTGCCATACTCCGGGAGGACGCTACGAAGCTGCTCTCTGAAAATCGCCGCCTGCGGATGCGAAAGCTGAGCCAGCTTCCCCACTCGTCCAGAAACTTTATCGTGCAACTTGTGATAGTCGGGGCTAGTGCGCTCCATTGCACCTTCGTCGACGCATTTTCGGACAGCTTTTCTGATTTCCATTCGCTCTGTGCGAAGGACTCGTGGTTGACCTCGATTCAACCAGAGGCCGGTGACCATCATTAGTTCATCGGGATTTGATGCGGACGTTAGACGTGTCTTCTTCCTCTTCAATCTCAAGCCTTGCGGCTTCAGCATAGCCCGAACCTGATCGATGACTTTGTCGACTCGCTTCGGTGACAGCCTATCGTTTGAGGAGATAGTGATATCGTCGATTAGTCGAGAATACTTGAGCCCTTGCTCTCGTAGGCTGTTCACCAAGCGAGGTTCATGCTCGAAGAAGATTAGGTTTGCCAAGTAGGTGCTCGTGCACGCACCCTGGGGAACCACGCCATCCTTCGTACAAAGGTCGGCTAAGAGGTTTGCGACTGCTGGTGGTTGCTTGAATACGTTGGATAGTATTTGCAACACCCTGCTGCGGCTTATGCTGGGGAAGAAGTTCTCGATATCCAGAGCTAGGATCGCATCCGCGTGGGAGTGGATCTTGGCATTCCTAACGTAATCCCGATCCTTTATCCCACCCATCAGGTACGGTGGGAACTCAACTCGCTCAAACAGCAAGCGATTGATGCGCTTTTGAATTAGTTTGAGATCGTACTCGGGACCGGATACGGTTCGATCCGAGCCATCCTTCTTTTTGACTAGAAAGTCGGAGTACTTTTTCGAGGCCGAACCTGCTAAGGTGCGCAGATCCTGCACAGAAATGCGAAGCGCGCGCGCCAGAGCCTCCGGATGGGCAATTGGCGATCCAGAGAAGGTGGGTTTCATGTGGTTGGCTAAAATAACAGACACCTAGCTTTAACTGGACAGATACTGTTCAATCAAAGGCTTAATGTGCTCGTAAAGCCAATAAAGGCGATACGCAGTCACCAACTTTCGGCAGGCATCATCGACATTGATTTGCCACCATTCAAGCTGTGGCATCTCAAACTTTTTAGCAGTGCGGACACTGCAGTTTGCTTTGGAACCCGATTTTTTGCGCTTAGGCATTAGATTATCTCCTTTGGTTATGAGCGATGGTTTCCCACGCCCCGTCCAACTTCGGAGATAGACTCAGCAATAACAACCTGCCTAGGTTCTAGGTGTCTGCACGTTCGTTCAACAACGGTGTGCCCTCTTTTTCCCGCTTCCTTCTCGGGGAGCCGAGGAGGCGGAGCGGGCAGGGGTGCGCCGGTCTAGCGTCGTTAGAGTGATCCAACGATGCGTCCCTTTACAGAGACTCAGACTTGCTTTGTCCGGGTCAGCAAACTTTCAAAGAGCGACGATTCAGGCTCTCGCCTGATGTGTTTCTGAGTGTAATAGACGGTGCCGCTATGTTCGCTATCCCACAAAAGGGGGGTAGTTCATTGCGCCAGGCGCATGTCGGCCTTCCTTCATGACCTGGCGCAGCAGGATGCAGCGCTCTCTCAGTGGTTCCAGAAGGCGACTTCACGAAAGGCGCCGTTGGTGGCAGTGCCCAATGACCCGGATGGGCTGGAACCTCTTCTGCAGGTGAACCAGCGCGATATTGGTGGCAATGTCATCGCTGAACTCGGGTTCAGCTTCTCGGCCTGGACAGGGCGAGAGGCAGACATGGTGGCCTCGCTCTCGGCCACATGTGGTGTCTACAGCGCTGTAGTTCGCAACTCTGTTGTTTTGTCCTTCGACCCGGCGGCGTCACCAACGCTTGATCTTGTCCAACAGATCTTGAAAGCTGCCGTCACTGCGTTCGATCCTGAGTGCGGATTTCAGCGATCCCGGACAGTCATTTCAGCGTGATGGCGGACAGCGTTTCAAACTGATCGCGGACAGTTTGGGCGCGCGCAAGTGCCTGGGTTGATGGTAGCTCAGGTGTCCGCGATCAGCCTGAACCGGGCTGGCGTGGACGGCCTTGGGTTGGTCGGTTTGATGCTCATGCCGGGTCCTGTTTCTTGCGCAGCGACTCGCCTTTGAGCGCGATCTTGTGGGCCGAGTGAACGATGCGGTCGAGGATGGCGTCAGCCAGGGTCGGATCGTCCAGCCACTCGTGCCAGCTGGAGACCGGCAACTGGCTGGTGATGAGAGTCGAGCGGCTGCCGACCCGGTCGTCGAGCAGCTCCAGCAGGTCGTTGCGGTCGGCCGCCGTGATCGGCGCAATGGCGAAGTCATCAATGACCAACAAGTCGATGCGCGCCAGTTGCGCCAGGCGCCGGCTGAAGGAACCATCGCCGTGCGCGACCCGGAGTTCCTCCAGCAAGCGAGGCGCCCGTGTGTACAGCACGGCGAATCCCTGGCGAGCCGCCTGCTGAGCCAGTGCGCATGCCAGCCAGGTCTTGCCGCAACCGGTGGCCCCGGTGAGCAGCACGTTGTGGCCGTGGCGCAGCCAGTCGCAGCCCGCCAGTTGGGTGATGAGGCTGCGATCCAGGCCGCGCGAACCGCGCCAGTTGATGTCCTCGATGCAGGCGCTGCTGACCTTGAGTTTGGCGGCCTTGAGCAGCCGGGCCAGGCGTTTGCCGTCGCGCCAGTCAACCTCGCGCTGCACCAACATGGCCAGCCGCTCCTCGAAGGACAACTCGGCCGCCGCCGTGCGTATGGCGTCATCGGCCAGCGCGTTCACCATGCCGTCCAGGCGCAGGCCGCGCAGTTGATCCAGGGTATGTTCGTTGAGCAAGAGCTTCTCCTTCTTCAATGGTAGTAATCGGGGCCGCGCACGTTGTCGTGCAGCGGCAGGGCGGCTTGTGTGGCTGGAGCCGACGCGGCTTGCCGGTCCAGCCCGGTGGTGAGGATCGACTTGATGCTCTGATAGGTCGGTGAGCGGATCGCCATGGCGCGAACGCAGGCCGCTTCCAGCCGCTCATGGCCGAATCGGCGCGCCAAGCTCTGCAGGCCGAGGCAGGATCGGTAGCCCTGCTCGGGGTGCGGCCGGTGCTCCATCTGCCAGCGCACCACGGCGGCAGTGGCCTCGCCGATGCGCTCCCCCAGGCCAGGAGCTTGGCCGGCGTCCATTCCCGGTGGGCGCGGTGCGAAGCGGGCATGTGCTCCGGTGCCGTCGTGTGGGCGCCACGCCGCTCGCTGTAGGCGTGCACGGCCACGCGTTGCTGACGGCTGAGGATCTCCACCGTGGTCGAGGTGACGCGCAACTCGACCTGCTCGCGCACCAGCCGGTGCGGCACGCTGTAGTAATGGCCATCGAGCTCGACGTGGTAGTCGATATTGACGCGGGCGCGTTTGAAGCGGGCGATGGGCATGCGGGCCGCCGGCAGCGGCTTGAGCACAGGTCGGTCCAGGGCCGCGAAGGCGCTGGCCCGGCAGCCGGGCAGCTTCTTGAACGGGCGTTGGTTCAGATCGACCAGCAAGACCCGGATGGCGGCGTTGAGCTCGGCCAGGGTGAAGAAGCGTCGATGCCGCAGCCGCGCCAGAATCCAGCGCTCGACGATCTGCACGCCAACCTCCACCTTGGGCTTGTCGCGGGGGTGAGCGGGCCGAGCCGGCAGCATCGCCACGTCATAGTGGTCGCAGAACTCCTCGACCAGGCGGCCGGGCGTGGTTTCGTACCGGTCCGGCCGGGCAATCAGGGCCCGAGCCTGGTCCGGCACGATCAGCCGGGGCACGCCACCCATGAACTCCAGTGCGTCCATGATGGCACCGACCCAGTCGGCGGCAGTCTGCGTCGGGGTGGCACAGGCAAAGGTGTAGTTCGAGGCGCCGAGCACGGCCACGAAGATCTGGGCGGCACTGATCTCGCCGGTGGCAGCGTCGATCAGCGGCACGGTCTGGCCGGCGTAGTCGATGAACAGACGCTCGCCGGCTGGGTGGACCTGGCGCATCGAGCGCTTGAGGCCGGTCACCCAGGTACGGTACTTCACGCAGAAGCTGGTGTACTTGTAGGCTTGCGAGCCGGCGTCGGCCAGGCTGCGCTGGTACTCCTCCCAGAGCAGTTGCAGGGTGACGCCGGGGCGCTTGAGTTCCCTGGTGGACGAGGGCGAAGTCGGGTTCGAGCTGGGTGCTCGCACGCGGCACGGGCGGGCCGTACAGGCGGGCTTCCAGGGCAGCATCGTCCAAGGTCTGAGCGATGGCCCAATCCACTCTGGCGGCGCGGGCCTTCATGACGATGCTGTTGACGGTCGTCTTGGCGATGCCCAGAACGCGCGAGCACTCGCGCATGCTCAGGCCCGATTCCAGGTGCAGTCGAAGGGTTTGACGTAGTTGGCGCATGTGAATCCTGGGGGTGGGCATGAGGACCGAAAAATCGGTCAGCATGCCAACGGCTCAGGTCACTTGCGCGCGCCCGGGGTGTCCGGGATCAGATTGAAACGCTGTCCGCGTTCAGCCTGAAATGGTGTCCGCCTTCGTCTGAAACGCTGTCCGCGTTCCGCTGAAATGGGTGGCCGCGATGGGCTGAAATACGCACCTGAGGACGCAATAGTGAATTCCACCGAGCGCTTGTCGGCTCACGCCTCACTGCCGGCCTGAGGGGGCCTGCGGCATCCCGCTACAAGCGCGGCTCCGGCTTCACGGCTGATTGATCTGTCTTCTTGGTGTGCGAGGCCCAAAGGCCGCTGGTCGCGGCCCGTCGGCTGACGTGTCGCCTCGATGAGTTCAATGTCCTTCTTGAGCAACTCATTGATGAGCTGCCCAACCGCGACGCCGCGGGCCTTGGCGCAAACTGAGAAGTAAGCCTGCGCAAGCCGCGTCCCATGCGGTCGCTTTGGACAGCAAAACGGCCTATGACTGTGATCCGTGTCGCGTGACACAGTCCCAGTACACAGGCCGTTTGCCACAGTCCCCAGCTATTGCTGCTCCCATAGGAGAACGGACTGAAATTCGGTTGGTGGAGAGGAGGAGGATCGAACTCCCGACCTTCGCATTGCGAACGCGACGCTCTCCCAGCTGAGCTACCCCCCCCCAACATGAAATTCACTATAGCAGCAAAGCCTTGGTTGCTGCCTTGACGAAACCCGGGATTACCACTGACACCGAGGCGCAGAACGCACGCGTCGCTACCAGCGGCAGCCCTTGTCCTTGGCTGTATCCCTCACCAACGGCACCACGGCCAGCAAGCCCTTGTCGGCATAGGCCTTGCGGCATTCTTCCTGGCCGGCACGTTTGAGTTCTTCAGCCAGTTTGTCGCGCGGCTCTGGCGGGGTGGGGACCGCCTGGATGACGCCATAGGCATTGCCTCGTGGCAATGCCGGGCCGCGTTGCGGGCGTGGCGTCAGGTCCAGGCGATTCGGGGCGTTGGGGGGCGTGGAGGCAGGTGTGGCGACATCCTGCCCCACCCTTGACCCAGCATCTGGCGCGCCGATGCTCGGTTGGGAACTGCTGGGGGTCGTGGACCCATCCAGAGAGATCCGATTGGCCGGTGTGGGCGTTGTGCGCGGACTCGATGAAAGGGATGGGGCCGGCCGCGCGGTCGAGGCACTGGGAGGCACTGCTGCAGCGCTTGGCGGCGCCACCGCCGGAGCCGCAGGCGCGGCAGTTGGGGGTGACTGGACTGGCGGCGTCGGGGAAGTTGTCGCGGGCGTCGGGGACGGCGGCATCGCAGCCGGCGGAGGCACCGTTGGCGGGGTGGTTGCAGCAGGCGTTGCCGTCTGCGCGGGTGGAGCGGTGGCCAATGGAGGTGCAGGTGTCGGCGGTGATGCCACCTGTGCCTGCGTTGGCACGGGCACGTTCGTGGCGGGCGGATGGGGCACAGCCGGTGCCACCTGGGGCTGCGTTGGCGCTGGCGTCAGCGTCGGTAGCGGCGCTGGCGCGGTCAATGCCGCAGGTGCGGGCGGCGGCGTGACACTGGGGCGTTCCGTTGCAGGCCTTTCCAGGCGTCGCACGGTGGGGGGGCTTTCAGTCAGTGTGGGCCGCGGTGGTTCCGGCAGCTTCGGTGCGGCGGGCGCTTGCAGTGCTGCCTCCGGCGCAGGCACCGGTTGACGTCGGATCGCCTGCCCCGAAGGCCGCTCGATCCGCCGGACTGTCGTGGAGGTGTCGCCGCTCAACGTGGGGCGAGGCGGCTCCGGCAATTGCAGCGTCGCAGGGCCTTGCAGCGGTCCCTCCGGTTCCACGTGAAGGCGACGGTCTGCCGCCGTGCCCGCCGGTGGCAGGCGCTCAATCCGGCGCAGGGTCGCCGCCGTATCGCTCAGGGTAGGGCGGGGGGGCTCTGGCAACTGAAGGGGGGCGGGTGCTTGCAGCGGCGCATCAGACCGCGCCAGCGGCAGCTTTTGCGCGGCCTCCCGCGACGACGACAGACGCCCCACCGTCGGGGAATTGTCCGCAGGCAGAGACAAGGTGGCCGTCGGCGTGGGAGGTTCAGCAGCCGGGGATGGCGATATCGGTGCCGGTGTGGTCGATGGAGTGGCAGGTGCCGTCGAGGTGGGTGTCTCAGTGCTTGTTGCGGTGGTGGGGTTTCCCTGCGCACGGGGGAGCGGGTTCGCTGCCTGGGGTGCTTGCTCGCGTGTGACCGGAGCAGGCGCTTCGGCCCCTCGCGCGCTTGCCTTCACCTCCGCTCGCGCCCCCGGGTCTTCATCACCCGTCAACCGTTCCCCGGGCGTCTGCCGCCACTGCCCTTGTCTGGCGGCTCCCGGCGCGCTGTCGGCAGGCGGCTGCTCCGTTCGCACGGTGCCCCCATGACGCTGCTCCATCGCCGTCCCGACCGGCCCGCGCTCCGGCACGATGACAGCCGGCTCTCCCGATCCCTGCTCATACCGATCGCCCTGCAGCCGGATGCTGATGGGGCCCCATACGCCTTCGCCAGGCTTTGCCGTGCCCCCTGGGGCATTGCCCACCACCAAAACCACCAGCATATGCAGCAGCACCGCCAGCATGAGGGCGGGTCCCAGATGGTTGGGGGGGCGGGCAGGCGGATATTCCGAGGAGAGAACGGCGGACAAGGTGGCTGCAGCGGTCAGGAGTCGCTCCAGCCGCAGCATAGCCCGGAACATCGCTTGGACTGTGGTCAGGCGCTCTGCATGAGCGCAACTGCGGCTACTCGATTACCCGAGGGTCCGTCAGACGTTGAAGCAAGGAAGGGGCAGAGAACCCGTCCGCCTGATCGCGGACAGTGGGTTGAGGCAATGGGCAGGAGCCCAAGGGGCAGGGGGGCGCCGCCCCGCCGTGCCTCAGGTGTTGGGGGCCTGAGTCAGATCCGCGCGGCGCGCGCCAGTGAAACGCTTGGCCCAATAAGCCTCACGCATGTCTTCCACACGCACGGCACCGCCTGCACGCGGGGAATGGATGAACTTGCCTTCACCCACATAGATGCCCACGTGGGAGAACGTGGCGCGCATGGTGTTGAAGAACACCAGGTCGCCAGGCTTCAGATCTTCCTTCTTGATCGAAATCAGAGAAGACATCTTGGCCTGTTCGTCGGCACGACGCGGCAGCACCAGCCCCACGCTCATCTCGAAGATGTGGCGCGTGAAGCCGCTGCAGTCGAAACCATTGCTCACAGAATTGCCACCGCGGCGGTAGGGGACGCCGAGGAAGTTCATGGCCGACAGCACCAGGTTGGAGGCCCGGTCCCGCACTTCATTCAGCAGGCTGGGATTGCCTGCCAGCGCGGCGTTTTCTGCCTGCGTTTGCGCCTGTGCCTGCGCGACGATGCCGTGTTGCTGCAGGAAGCGCGAGACGGAGTCACTGGAAGACACACCTGCGGCGCCCATCATGGCGGTGGCCGGAAGCGCGGGCGCTGCCGGGGCCATCATGGTGTTTGCGGCGGTGATGCTGGGTGCCATGGCCCCAGACGTTGCCGAGGCATTCTGCGCAGCCGCCACCGAGGCCACTGCCGGTGCAGCGGCCGACAGGCTGCCCACCTGCGCATTCATGGCCGTGCCGGACGAGGAGGTCACACCGGCCGCATGCCCAGCGCCACTGCCTGTGCGCATCAGGCTCTGCCCGTAGGCGCCCATCATCGTGCCCGGAGGCGGGGCCAGGAGGTCCGCCACCTTGGCGTCGGCCTTGTCCGCGCGCTTGAGCTCGGGTTTGTCTTGCTGCCTGTCTTGTGGCTTGTCTTGCTGGGGCTTGGCGTCCAGGTCCGCCTTGGCGACCTTGTCAGCTTTGTCGGCCTTGTCAGCTTTTTCTGCCGCAGCCGCCGTGCCCGGCTTGCTCTTGTCGTTGCCCTGCTTCGAGTGTGCGCTCTTCGTATCGCTCTTCGTATCGCGCTTCGTATTGGCCGCACTTGTTGAAGCGGGCTTGGCGCTCTGCTTGCCGTTCTGCTTGTGCTTGGCTGCGGCGGCGGGTTTTTCACCGTCTGCCGCCTGCGCTGTTTGTTGCGCCCAGCAACTACCGGCCGTCAAGGCGCAAAGCAGGCCCAGTGCGGCCGTGGCGCGCTGGACATTCTTGCGGTGAGGAGCAGAAGAAGTAGGACGGACAGTTCGCATCGTTATTGGGCGCGGAGCTTAAGAAGCGGAGCCGCGCTGGTCAAGCATCGGACCTTGGGGATTGCCCCAGGGCCGCTACCTGGCTTCGGGAAAGTCCTCGACAGGGCGACGAGTCTCCCCTCAGGAAAACCCGCATTGAACCATACAGGTGATGACAAAAGGTGTTTGAAGAAGTTTCCGATCGTGAGTTGGCGTGCGTTTTTCGCGGGTGTAAAGCTTGGGCCGATCTCGAAGCGTCTCGTTCTTGATATGGGGCAAATGCGCAGGCCTGGTTCGTAGCCCGGGTCAGGGTGTCGTCAGACGCCATGCGTGAAATCAACCCATGGCGCCGCTCAGAGCGCCAGATGGAGACAGCCCGATGACCGCGATCGACTACCAGACCTTTTACGACCGCTCACTGAGCGACCCGGATGGATTCTGGACCGAGCAGGCCCAGTTGATCGATTGGGGTCAGCCCTTTGAGCAGGTCTGTGACATCAGCCGACCGCCATTCGTTCGATGGTTTGCAGGCGGCACCACCAATCTCTGCCACAACGCGGTGGACCGCCATGCGGCCACGCGGCCCGACGCCACCGCCTTGATCTGGTCCTCCAGCGAGGTGGACCGTGAAGAGATCTACAGCTTTGCCCAGTTGCATCGTGAGGTGCAGATCATGGCCGCAGTGTTGCAGGCGCAAGGGGTGAAGCAGGGCGATCGTGTGCTGATCTACATGCCGATGATTCCGCAGGCCGCGTTTGCCATGTTGGCCTGTGCACGGCTGGGCGCCATCCATTCGGTGGTGTTTGGCGGCTTTGCCAGCCATGCCTTGGCCAATCGCATTGACGATGCCGAGCCGGTGCTGATCATCAGTGCCGATGCGGGCAGCCGGGGCGGCAAGATCGTGCCCTACAAGCCATTGCTGGATGAGGCCTTGCGGCTCAGCGCCCATCCACCGCGGGCGGTGCTGATGGTGGACCGCGGCCTGAGCCCCTTCGAGCGTCAGGCCGGCCGGGATCTGGATTACGCGCCGCTGCGGGAGGCGCATCTGCAGGCCGAGGTGCCTTGTGTCTGGCTGCAGTCCGAGGCGCCGAGCTACACGCTCTACACCAGCGGCACCACCGGGCGACCCAAAGGCGTCCAGCGGGACACCGGCGGTTATGCGGTGGCCCTGGCTGCCAGCCTGCGTCACATTTTTGATGGACGGCCAGGCGAAACCTTCTTCTCCACCAGCGACATCGGCTGGGTGGTCGGCCACAGCTACATCGTCTACGGGCCGCTGATCGCCGGCATGGCCACGGTGATGTATGAGGGCCTGCCGACGCGGCCGGACGCCGGGGTGTGGTGGCATCTCGTGGAGCGGCATCGCGTGACCGTGATGTTCAGCGCCCCCACCGCAGTGCGGGTGCTGAAGAAGCAGGATCCGTCCTTCCTCACCCGGCATGACCTGAGCAGCCTGCGCCATCTCTTCCTGGCGGGTGAGCCCCTGGATGAACCTACCGCCCGATGGATTTCGGAGGCCATCGGCAAGCCGATCATCGACAACTATTGGCAGACCGAAACCGGCTGGCCGATTTTGACGCTGGCCCGTGGGGTGGCGCCGGCGGAGCCGAAATTCGGGTCGCCCGGGGTGCCGATGTATGGTTATCGTGTGCAGTTGGTGGATGAGCAGACCGGCGACGTGCTGCACGGCGCCCATCAGAAGGGTTTGCTGGTGATCGATGGACCCTTGCCGCCGGGCTGCATGCAGACGGTGTGGCGAGACGATGAGCGCTTTCTGCGCACCTATTGGTCCAGCGTGCCGGGCCGTCAGGTCTATTCCACCTTCGACTGGGCGGTGCGGGACGAGCAGGGCTACTACTTCATCCTGGGGCGCAGCGACGATGTGATCAACGTCGCCGGGCACCGGCTCGGCACCCGCGAAATCGAGGAGTGCATCGCCGGTCATCCCGCCGTGGCGGAAGTGGCGGTGGTGGGCGTGGCCGATGCGCTGAAGGGGCAGGTGGCGCTGGCCTTTGCGGTGTTGCGGGACCCCTCACGCGCAGAGACCCCCGCCCAGGCCCTGGCGCTGGAAGGCGACATCCTGAAGAAGGTGGATGCCGAATTGGGCGCGGTGGCGCGGCCCTCCCGGGTCCGGCTGGTGGCGGCTCTGCCCAAGACCCGTTCCGGCAAGCTGCTGCGCCGCGCGCTGCAGGCGGTGGCCGAGGGCCGCGACACCGGCGATCTCAGCACCATGGAAGACCCGGTCGCGCTGGAGCAGCTCAAGGCGCTGCTGGCGGCAGACCAGTAGAGGGCCGCTCTGAAGGCGGCTCGTGGCTGAGCCGCTCGTGGAGAGGGGGCGACGCGTCCGTGGAGGGATGGCCGACGAAGACGTGGCGTCGCGTGCGCCAATCCTCCCGGATGAAGTGCAAGACGGCGTCTTCATGATGGGCGCCGATGATGCGGTGCGCCGCCTGCTTGACGTCGTCACTGGCGTTGGACACCGCCACCGCATGGTGGGCAGCCCGCAGCATGCTCAGATCGTTGACCTGGTCACCAAACACCACCAGCTCCCGGTCGTGCAATTGGTAGCGCTGGGCCAGGGTGGTGATGGCCTGGTCCTTGCTGGCGCTACGGTCATGCACGTTCAGCCAGGGCCATCCCGGCATGTAGAGGTCTTCGGCCAGATGCGTGGTGACGGCATCACCAAACAGCGCATGGATCTCCGCCTGTAGCGCCGCCAGGGGCTCGGCTTTGTCCACCACCAGCAGCGTGACCAGCGCGTCGCCCAACTGGTCCTGCAGCCGGTCCACCTGGCGAAGGCGTGGGTCCGCATTGCGCTGGCGCTCGGTCACGAACCGTTGCTGCCCCTCGTTGTGGACCTCCTGCCAGAACAATTGATCCCCTTGCGGGCCATGGGTGGCAATGAAGGGCATCAGCCCGTGGCGACGCACCAGGCCGAACAGAGCCTGGCCCATGGCGGGCTCCATGGCGTTGACCAGTTCATGGCGGCCGGTGCGCAGGTCGCTGATGTAGGCCCCATTGGACGACACCACCGGCAGGCGGATCGGCAGACCTTCCAGAATCCGGGCGATGGACACCACATGGCGGGCGCTGGCCACGGTGAAGGCCAGACCTTCATGGAGCAGCTCCATGAGGCCGTCGCGGGTGGAGGGGGAGAGACGGGCTTGCGGGTCCAGCAGGGTGCCGTCCAGGTCGGAAACGTAAAAGCGCATGAGGTGTCGGTCCGGTCGGCGCAGCGAACACCTGCGCCCCAACGGATCGTACGCTGGCGCCCGGGCATCGGATACTTGGCACCATGCCAGTTGTTCCGTCGCCCCCATCTTCCGGCGCCACCGGCGCCACCGGCGCTACCAGTGCCACCAGTGGCACTACGCCGCTGCACCCCACCACCGGCCGGCCCGTGCTGGATGCAGCCACCCATCGCTACCTGCCCTGGGTGGTGGCGCTGGCGTTTTTCATGCAGACGCTGGACACCACCATCCTCAACACCGCGCTGCCCGGCATGGCGAGGGACCTGGGCGAGAACCCGCTGCGCATGCAGTCGGCGGTGGTGGCTTATCTGCTGACGGTGGCCTTGTTGATTCCGGCCTCCGGCTGGTTGGCCGACCGCTTTGGCACCCGCAGCGTGTTCCTCTGGGCCATCGGGCTCTTCAGCTTCGGCTCGTTGATGTGCGCGGTGTCACCCAGCCTGCAGGTGCTGGTGTTGGCCCGGGTGCTGCAGGGCATGGGCGGCGCGCTGCTGGTGCCGGTGGGGCGGCTGGTGGTGTTGAAGTCCTTCCCCAAGGCGGAGTTCCTGAAGGTGATGACCTTCATCACCTTGCCGGGTCTGGTGGGGCCGCTGCTGGGCCCGACGCTGGGCGGTGTGCTGACGCAGTACGCCAGCTGGCACTGGATTTTTCTGATCAACCTGCCGGTGGGGCTGATCGGCGCCATGGCCTGCCGACGCTACATGCCGCAGATCAAGGGCGTCGGGCGGCAGCGTTTCGACTGGAGCGGCTATGCGCTGTTCAGCTTCGGATTGATGCTGCTGTCACTGGCCTTGCAAGGGTTTGGTGAGCATGTGGTCAGCGTGGCCATCTGCCTGGTGATGCTGGTGGCCGGTGTGGCCTGCATGATGGCCTATTGGCTGCATGCCAGCCGCAGCGAAGCACCGCTGTTCACGCCCAGCCTGTTTGCGGTGCCCACCTTCCGCATCGGCCTGCTGGGCAACATCTTCGCGCGGCTGGGAAGCGGAGCCACCCCCTTCCTGACGCCGCTGTTCCTGCAGCTGGGGCTGGGCTTCTCGCCCAGTGAGGCCGGGCTGTCGATGATCCCTTCGGTGCTGGGTGCGATGTTCACCAAGACGCTGGCCATTCGCCTGATCCGTTGGGGCGGCTACCGCCGGGTGCTCATCATCAATACGCTGCTGCTGGGGCTGCTCATCGCCAGCTTCGCCTTGATTCCCCGGGATGTCGGCCATGTCTGGCTGGCCCTCCACCTGGGTGTGTTTGGCATGGTCAACAGCATGCAGTTCACGGCGATGAACACGCTGACGCTGGGGGATCTGGACGAGCGCACGGCCAGCAGCGGCAACAGCCTGCTGGCGGTGGTGATGCAGCTCTCGATGAGCCTGGGCGTGGCCACGTCCAGCGCCTTCCTGCTGCTGTTCTCGCAAGGCGTGCCGCGCTCCGATGGGCCTGGCATGGTGCCGGCTTTCCATGCGACCTATCTGGCGTTGGGCGCCATGGCAGCGATGGCGGCGTTCATCTTCCATCAACTGCGGATGGATGAGGGATCGGCCAAGGACGGTGACGAGTCGCGGTTGAGCGAATCTTGAGCGACTCCTGAGCGACTCCTGAGCACCTGCCAGGGTGTGTCCGGCCGCGACCTTGTTGTGGCTTTGGCGAATCCTCCGTGCGGTCTCTGTGGCTGTTGCGCGAGCGGGTCGACGAAAAACACCGCCTCGCGGCGGTGTTGCTGTCGTGTTGGGGAAGGGGCGAGAGCCCCTATCCTTAGAGCACTTCGGACGCGAAGTCCGCCAGCCGTGAGCGCTCGCCCCGAGCGAGCGTGACATGGCCGCTGTGCGCCCAGCCCTTGAACTTGTCCACGGCGAAGGTGAGGCCGGAGCTGCCTTCGGTGAGGTAGGGCGTGTCGATCTGGGCCAGGTTGCCCAGGCAGACGATCTTCGTGCCCGGGCCCGCCCGCGTGATCAGCGTCTTCATCTGCTTGGGCGTCAGGTTCTGCGCCTCGTCGATGATGACGTACTTGTTCAGGAAGGTGCGGCCTCGCATGAAGTTCAGGCTCTTGATCTTGATCTTGCTGCGGACCAGGTCATTGGTGGCCGCGCGGCCCCATTCACCGGCCGTGCTGTCGCCGCGCGCCAGGACTTCCAGGTTGTCGTCCAGCGCTCCCATCCAGGGCCCCATCTTTTCTTCCTCGGTGCCGGGCAGGAAGCCGATGTCCTCGCCCACCGGCACAGTGACCCGGGTGACGATGATTTCGCTGTAGCGGCGTTCATCCAGCACCTGCGACAGCCCGGCGGCCAGCGTCATCAGTGTCTTGCCGGTGCCGGCCGAGCCGGTGAGGGTGACGAAGTCGCAGTCCGGGTCCATCAGCAGGTTGAGGGCAAAGTTCTGCTCGCGATTGCGCGCCGTCACGCCCCAGACGGCATGCTTCTGGTGGCCGTAGTCCTTCAGCGTGCGCAGCACGGCGGTCTTGCCGGTGATCTCCTGCACCTTGGCGTACAGCGGGGCGGCGCCCGGTGCTTCCAGATAGACCAGCTGGTTGACCAGCAGGGTGGGGACCAGCGGGCCGCTGATGCGGTAGAAGGTGGTGCCGCCCTGGTTCCAGCTCTCCATGGTCTTGCCATGGCGCTCCCAGAAGTCCGGGGGCAACTGCTGCACGCCGGTGTAGAGCAGGTCGGAATCTTCCAGCGTCTTGTCGTTGCGGTAGTCCTCCGCCGGCAGGCCCAGTGCGCGGGCCTTGATGCGCATGTTGATGTCCTTGGACACCAGCACCACTTCCCGGCCGGGTTGCTGCTGCTTCAGGGCCTGGACCACGCCCAGGATCTGGTTGTCCGCCTTGCCTTGCGGCAAACCTTGCGGCAGGGGTGTTTCCACCAGGCTGGTCTGGAAGAACAGTTTGCCGCCGGCTTCCCGGTGGCCGGTCTCGCTCAGCAGCAAGCCCTTGGACATCTCTTCGATGGAGCTGGACTTGAGCGCGGCGGCCAGGGCGTCGAGCTCCCGGCTGACCTGGCGCACGTTGCGGGCGACTTCCGTCATGCCCTTTTTGTGACCGTCCAGCTCCTCCAGCGTGATCATCGGCAGGTAGATGTCGTGTTCCTCAAAGCGGAAGAGCGACATCGGGTCATGCATCAGGACATTGGTGTCCAGCACAAAGAGCTTGGGGTCACCCGCCGGTTTGCGGACACGGGATTTGTTGGGCGCCGTTTTGCGGGCAGGGGCCTGGGCGGCGGCCGGGGCCACCAGCGCCAGAGACGGCGAGTTGCCGCTGCGGGCTTCGGGCTCGGCCCGGTGGCGGGCGGCCGGCGTGATGGGCGCGTGCGAAGCCGCCACCGCCTGGGACACCGGGGTGGGCGGGTCCAGCAGGGGCGGGGCGGACAAGGGCTCGGCCGAGGCGGTGGCAGGCCGGCTTGTGCTGGGCGGGCGTTTGCTGGGTGTGAGCGTGGTGGCGAAGGCGTCGGAATCTAGGCGGCTGGCGCGCTTGGTCGGAGGCTTGGGCAGTGGCATGTGCGAATGAGCGGGGCAAGCGTGAAGAGCCTGGGTCCGAGCGGACCAGGGGTCATGCCCGAGTGGCCGTCGTGGCGGAAAAAGCCGGAGGTATCGGCGGCTTTTTCAGGGTCAGCGTCGTCCAGAAGACAAAAAGCCGCACCGGGGGCGGTGCGGCTCGTCCTTGGGAATGCTGCGATGGGGCACTGGGGCATGCGGTTGATTATGCACAACTCGTGCCCGGTCCCCGGTGACGAGGTTCCCATACAACAGTGACGCAAAAGAAAGCCGGCCGCGGGCAGGGCCCGGAGCCGGCTGGCGCTGATACTCGGACGGTGGCGGACGAGCGTCTGGCGCTGGCGCGAGCAAAAATCAGGCGGCTTTTATCAAGCAGCTTCTTTTTGCAGGGCCTTCACCGCCTGGAGGACTTCGTCCACATGGCCGGCCACCTTGATGCCGCGCCATTCTTCGCGGAGCACGCCTTGGGCGTCGATCAGGAAGGTGGAGCGTTCAATGCCCTTGACCTTCTTGCCGTACATGATCTTGTTCTTCACCACGCCAAACATGTGGCAGAGCTTTTCTTCCGTATCGGCGATCAGCTCGAACGGCAGCTCGAGGTTCTGCTTGAATTTCTCATGCGATGCCATGTTGTCGCGCGAGACACCCAGCACCACCGCGCCGGCCTTCACAAATTCCTTGTGATGGTCGCGGAATTGCATGGCTTCCGTGGTGCAGCCAGGGGTGTTGTCCTTCGGGTAGAAGTACAGCACCACCGCGCGGCCGTGGAATGCCGATGGGGTGAACTTCACGCCCCCGGTGGCAAGAGCTTCAATATCCGGAAGAGGTTTGTTGAGCGCTGGCGTCATGTGGCGTTTTCAGAGAGAAAGGTGCCCGGGCGGGCATAGCCAGCGATTATACGTTGAATGGGTTGTCCATCGCCCATGCCGGCAGTCATCGGTCAACCAGCCGGGGCGCTGTACCGTTCACGCCGCTCAATTTTGAGGCAGAGCTGCGCGAGGAGCCCGTGGACGCCCGGGCGCCAGCCCGCGCGGGGCGGAGCCTCAGGTCTCGATCAGCAGCGCTGCCAGCACGGCCCGGCCTTCGCTGGCCAGCACGTTGTAGGTGCGACAGGCAGCGCCCAGGTCCATGGTTTCCATGCCGATACGGGCGTCAATCAGGGCCCGGTGCAACTGCGGGCGGGCAAACCGGATGCGGCTGCCGCTGCCGAAGATCACCAGTTCCGGTTTCAGGTCCCGGATGCGCTGGAAATGCTCCTCGGTCAGGTCTTCAAAGCGGGTCAGGCGCCAGTCTTCCACCGTGCCCTGCCACGGCACCAGCAGGCTGCTGCGGTGCTCCGTGCCATTGACCCAGACGCTCCGGCCGTCGTGCCGGGAGATGGTGTTGCCGCCCTGCGGCTGGTCGAGTTGAAATTTCATTGAGGCTGATTTTGGCAGTGACGCAGGCCGGATGCCGTCTTCCGTTCCATACCCTGTGTTCAAATCAAGGGCTATTTTCCCGTCTTTCCTCTGGAGAAATCTTGAAGACCGTCACCAAGTCCAGCAAGTTGGCCAATGTCTGCTACGACATCCGGGGACCCGTGCTGGACAAGGCGCGGCAGATGGAGGAGGAAGGGCAGAAAATCATCAAGCTGAATATCGGCAATATCGCTGCCTTCGGCCTGCAACCGCCGGACGAGATCGTCCAGGACATGATTCGCAACCTGCCCGACGCGGCGGGCTATACCGATTCCAAGGGTTTGTTCGCTCCGCGCAAGGCGGTGGTGCATTACTGCCAGGAAAAGGGCATCTCCGGCGTCACGGTGGACGATGTCTACCTGGGCAACGGTGCTTCCGAGCTGATTGTGATGGCGCTCAATGCGCTGCTGGACAATGGTGACGAAGTGCTGCTGCCGGCGCCGGACTATCCGCTCTACACCGCCGCCGTGGCCTTGTCCGGTGGTGAGCCGGTGCACTATGTGTGTGATGAGTCCAACGGGTGGCTTCCGGACCTGGACGATATCCGCGCCAAGATCACGCCCCGCACCAAGGCGATTGTGGTGATTAACCCCAACAATCCCACCGGCGCGCTGTATCCGAAGGAGCTGCTGCAGGCCCTGGTCGAGATTGCCCGCCAGCACCAGCTGATCGTGATGGCCGACGAGATCTACGACAAGACCTTGTATGACGGCGAGGTGCACACCAGCATTGCGTCCCTGTCGGACGACGTGTTGACGCTCACCTTCAACGGCCTGTCCAAGAATTACCGCTCCTGTGGCTACCGTGCCGGCTGGATGGTGGTGTCCGGTGACAAGCGGCATGCCATGGACTACATCACCGGCCTGAACATGCTGGCTTCGATGCGGCTGTGCGCCAACACTCCCGGCCAACTGGCCATCCAGACCGCCCTGGGCGGCTACCAGTCGATCAACGATCTGGTGGCTCCGGGCGGCCGCCTGGCTCGCCAACGCGACCTCGCCTATGAACTGCTCTCGCAGATTCCGGGCGTGAGCGTGGTCAAGCCCAAGGCAGCGTTGTATATGTTCCCCCGCCTGGACCCCAAGATCTATCCGATCGAGGATGACCAGCAGTTCGCCTATGACCTGCTGGCAGAGGAAAAGGTACTGATCGTTCAAGGGACGGGCTTCAACTGGAAGACCCCCGATCACTTCCGACTGGTTTTCCTGCCCAACACGGACGACCTCCGTGAGGCAGTTGGCCGAATCGAGCGGTTCCTGGCGTCTTACCGCAAACGCCACAACCGCTGACACGAGTGACCCATTGAAAGAATCTTGACCATGAATCCGATCAAAGTTGGCCTGCTGGGCATTGGCACCGTCGGGGGCGGCACTTTCCAGGTGCTGCGTCGCAACCAGGAAGACATCCGGGGGCGCGCGGGTCGCGGCATTGAGATCACCATGGTGGCCGACCTGGACGTGGAGCGGGCCCGCAGCATCGTCGGGGATGCCTGCACGGTGGTGTCGGATGCGCGCCAGGTGATTGCCAATCCGGACATCGACATCGTGGTTGAGCTGATTGGCGGCTATGGCGTGGCCCGCAGCCTGGTGCTGGAGGCGATTGCTGCCGGCAAGCATGTGGTGACGGCCAACAAGGCACTGCTGGCGGTGCATGGCAGCGAGATCTTTGCCGCCGCCCGCGACAAGGGCGTGATGGTGGCGTTTGAAGCGGCGGTGGCCGGTGGCATTCCCATCATCAAGGCGCTGCGTGAAGGGCTGACCGCCAACCGCATTGAATGGATTGCCGGCATCATCAACGGCACCACCAATTTCATCCTGTCGGAAATGCGCGGCAAGGGCCTGGACTTCGGCACGGTGCTGAAGGAGGCGCAGCGCCTGGGTTATGCCGAGGCCGACCCGACCTTCGACATTGAAGGCGTGGACGCGGCCCACAAGGCCACCATCATGAGCGCGATTGCCTTCGGCATTCCGGTGCAGTTCGACAGCGCACATGTGGAGGGCATCACGCAGTTGCAGGCCACCGACATCAAATATGCGGAGCAACTGGGCTATCGCATCAAGTTGCTGGGCATTGCGCGGCGTCGTCAGGACGTGGGCGGCATCGAGCTGCGGGTGCATCCCACGCTGATCCCGGCGAACCGGCTGATTGCCAATGTCGAGGGCGCCATGAATGCGGTGCTGGTGCAGGCCGATGCGGTGGGCACCACGCTGTATTACGGCAAGGGCGCGGGCGCGGAACCTACGGCGTCGGCGGTGATTGCCGACCTGGTGGACATCACCCGGCTGGCCACGGCCGACCCGGATCACCGTGTGCCGCACCTGGCCTTCCAGCCGGAGGCGATGAACAACACCCCCATCCTGCCGATGGATCAGGTGCAGACCGCGTTCTACCTGCGCCTGCGGGTGGCGGACCAGGCGGGCGTGCTGTCGCGCATCACCACCATCCTGGCCGAGCATCAGATCAGCATTGATGCGGTGTTGCAGCGTGAATCCGCCGAGGGCGAAAGCCAGACCGACCTGATCATCCTGACGCACGACACGCAGGAAGGCCGCATGACCAAGGCTCTGGCGCAGATGCAGGCCCTGGAGACCGTGCTGGCGCCGATTGTGAAGTTGCGCAAGGAAGAGCTGGCCTGAAATGCCAGAATGCAGCAGCGTTCAAATTGCTGCTGACTGCTCATGAGTGCCCATCCGCTCCAAGTCCTGGTGGACGAATTTTCCAAGGTCCTGGCGAATGATCCTGGGCCCTTGGACCATCACAGCCACCTCTACGTCCACCACCTTCATGGGGCGGGGGCGGAGGATGTGATCGTCCTGCTGGAGCGTGCCATTCGCCGCTCGGACGAAGAAGGGCTCTACTACTTCAGTGGCCAGCGCGGCACTGGCAAGAGCACGGAACTCAAACGCTTGGCCGCGGTGCTGAATGGCACCGACGATACGCGCGCGTACATCGTCGATGCGATGGATTACCTCAGCGACACCCATCCGGTGGATACGGTGACCTTGTTGCTGGTGATCGCCATCGCCTTTGCCGACCGCTTGAGCCAGCCGGATGCGCTGGGGCAGAGGCCCGAGCCTCCTGGCGGGCTCCTCAAGCGCTTCGCGACGTGGCTTCAGTCCGAGGTGGAGATCACAGGCGTGACTGTGGGTGGGGTGCGAGCCGAGTTTCGCAAGCAGCAACAGTCCATTGCCCAGCGTTTGCAGGGGTTCGATTTGTCCCGACGTGAGCGGGTCATGGCCGAATGTTGCGGCTACATCTCCCAGATGGCCGACGAAGTGCGAACTCACTGGCAGCGAAGCAAGGTCGTGCTGATTGTTGATTCGCTGGAGCGTTTGCGGGGCGTGGGCAGCGAAGCCAAGGACATGTTTGCGCGCATCGTGCGCATGTTTGACGGTGACCTGAACCAGCTCCGTGTGCCTGGGGTGCAGATGGTGTATGCCGTCCCTCCCTATCTCCCCTATCTGACCAACGTCAAAGCGTTGGTCCGACTGTTCATGTTGGCCTCGGTTCGGGTGTATGAAGCACCTTCCACCGGCCGCCGGGTGCCTCGGGGCAGCGGCGTTGCTGCGATGCGAGGTGTGGTGGAGCGCCGGTTTTCGGGATGGCGAGAAGTGATCTCGGAGGGGGCGCTGGACCGTCTGATCTTGGCCTCGGGCGGGGATATGCGGCAGTTGCTTCGTCGCTTGCTGATCGACACGCTGGATGCGGCCTACTTCAATCCGGAACGTCTGCCGCTGGCCGCGCACGACGAGATCATCGGCACCGTGATTCGGCGGCATGAGGGTGACTTTGAAAATCTGGTTGTGCGAGATGAATACGCGTTGTTGAAGCGTATCGGCGACGACAACTCGCTCAGCCTGGGCAGGCGGGATGACCTCTCGGTCGTGGCTCATTTCTTTGATGTCCGCGCGGTGCTGAACTACCGCAACGGCGAAGACTGGCTGGACCTCAATCCTCTGCTTTGGCCCTTGATCGACGGATGGACCCCGCCGCCGTCGCCCGTCCATGAGCCCCAATCCACAGCCTGAAGCTGGCAGTCGGCCGGAGGGGCGGTCTGATGCAGGGCCAGTTCAAGAACGGACACTGGGGCCTGACGCAGGGACGGGGCCCGTGAGGGACACGGCAAGGGACTGGGCGGCTGACCCGGGCTTTGACCGCGTCTGGCCGCAGCTTGAGCGCCGTCTTGGTCTGCTGCATTCCTTTGGATGGGTTGTGGTTTTTGTCCGCGACCCGATTCTGGTGTCGCCATTAAGGGCCCGTGTACAGCAATGGCTGGGCAGCCCTGACGCGATGGCGGAGGTGTCGCTCCTTCATCCCGAAGGTTTTTCCGCCAGTGCGTTGGAGCGCACCTTTGAATCTGTGGGGCGTCACGGAGTTCGGCTCTGCTGGCTGGAGGCGCATCGGGGTGATGGCATCCAGCGCTGGGACCAGGAGCGCGTGGAGCTGCTGAGCCGTCTGAACGAAAGACGCGGTTCGCTTGAGGCGACGTTGAAGGGGCCGATGATCCTGCTGCTGCCCGAGGACGGTCTGCGTGAGGCGGCCTCCTTCGCACCGGACCTTTGGCATGTGAGAAGCCTGACGGTGACCTTGGCGCTGGATGGGCTGCGCCCTCAGCACCATGTCCGTGCGTCCGACCTGCATCCATTCATCGTTCACACGATTTTGTATGAGCGGGTGGCCACGCCGCCTACTTCGTCCTGGCTTGAGCGATGGCGAATGGCGATGAGTTCGCGCCACGCTGAAGGGATGGATCTGTCTGATCCTGCGATATTGGATCTGCAGGTGTTTGACGGTGCTGTTCACGTTCGTGAGGCCTTGGCCGCCGGGCAAGTGGCGATGGCGCAGGCGACTGCAGAGGCTCTGGTGCGCTTGGCGAGCGCACGGTCCGCTTCCGGCGACCATGGTCAAAGCATCGGGGCCCTGTGGGAACTGACGTTTGCATATCTGGCTCGAGCGGATGTCCATTTGGTTCGGCGGCAGGCGCCGATGGCCATCGCGGATTACGATTCCGCTGTGGATGTCGCAACCAGCCTCCGGGCGCAGGACCCCAATAACGCCTTGAACCAAGTACTTGGCGCCACGGCGAAGGACGCACAGTGGTTCGCCTTGGCGACATTGGACGATTGGGGTCGCGCTGAAGCTGTGCTTCGAGACTTGCTGGACCAGCGCAGACGCGGCTTCGCGCCGGGCGGCTTCATTGAGTTGATGTCCATTGCCATGACCTTGATGGCATGGGGGCATGTGCGCGCCGTTCGTGGCTCATTGAGCGATGCCTTGTGCGCGTTTGATGAAGCTCATGAGAGCGCGCTCAAGGCATTGGATGATCAGGTGGACACGCATCGAGCTCGCCTGCTGCTGGGTCTTTCGTCGCTAGGGCTGGCCCAGATCCACCTGCTTCAAGGGGATCTTGCTTTGGCTCTGCCCAAGATGGCGGACGCCATTGAGCAAATCCGATCGGCGGCTGCGTTGGGTATTTGGGAGCACGACGCCCAAGCCAACTGGGTCACTTACACACTCTCCACCGCCCGATTCCTCCACCAAGCCCATCTCCGATCCGCCGATGAGGCTGTCCAACTCGCTGTACAGTTGTCAGCCCGGTTGGTTGAACAGGAGCAGCGCTCCCCGCGAGCCTTGCTGCTTCGCTGGCGGTGTTTGACCATGGCGAAGACCGTCTCGCCCACTCCAGAAATCGAGCAGGAGATGTCTGGCCTCAAAATGGAGTGGTCCGCTCGGTTTCCAGAGCTTCCTGCTTCTCCCGATCAGGCGGACTTTTTGTCATCTGGCGTGCCTGTTCCGGCCCTCCCTCATCCCTCTACTGGACTGTCCGATTCGTGAAGTACATCAGCACCCGCGGCGACCACGCCGAACGCCACTTCTGCGACATCCTGCTGGAAGGCCTGGCCCCTGACGGCGGGCTGTACCTGCCGGTGCGTTATCCGCAGGTGGACGTCACCACGCTGGCCCGCTGGCGCGGCTTGTCCTATGCGGACCTGGCGGTGGAGATCCTGTCGCTCTACATCGACGACATCCCCGCCGACGATCTGCAGGCCCTGGTACGCCGCACCTACACCGAAGCGGTCTTCGGCACGCCCCAGATCACGCCGCTGAAGCCGCTGGAAGAGAACCTGGCCCTGGTGGCCCTGTCCAACGGGCCCACGCTGGCCTTCAAGGACATGGCCATGCAGTTGCTGGGGCAGCTGTTTGAGTACGAACTCGGCCGCCGCAGTGAAACCCTCAACATCCTGGGCGCCACGTCCGGCGACACCGGCAGCGCGGCGGAATACGCCATGCGCGGCAAGGCCGGCATCCAGGTGTTCATGCTCAGCCCCCATGGCCGCATGAGCCCCTTCCAGCAGGCCCAGATGTTCAGCCTGCAGGACGCCAACATCCACAACCTCGCGCTGCAGGGGGTGTTCGACGACTGCCAGGACATCGTCAAGGCCGTCTCCAACGACCTGGACTTCAAGCGCCGCTATCGCATTGGCACCGTCAATTCCATCAATTGGGCGCGTCTGCTGGCCCAGGTGGTGTATTATTTTGCCGCCTATTTCCAGGCTACGTCCGGCAATGACCAGCGGGTGAGTGTCACCGTGCCGTCAGGCAACTTCGGCAATGTCTGCGCCGGGCATGTCGCCCGCATGATGGGCCTGCCGATCGAGCGTCTGGTCGTGGCCACCAACGAAAACGACGTGCTGGACGAGTTTTTCCGGACTGGCGTCTATCGTCCGCGTGGCGCCGCCCAGACGCTGGAAACCTCCAGCCCGTCCATGGACATTTCCAAGGCCAGCAACTTTGAGCGTTTTGTGTTCGACCTGCTGGATCGCGACGGCACCCGGGTGCGCCAGCTCTTCGGCGAGCAGCTCTCCACCCAGGGCTTCTTCGCGCTCACCGAGCAGGAACGCGCGCGCATGTCCGAGCGCTTTGGTTTCAGCTCCGGCCGCAGCACCCATGCGGACCGCGTGGCCACCATCCGTCTGTGCCATCAACGCTATGGTCAGGTGATCGACACCCACACCGCCGACGGCCTGAAGGTCGCACTGGAACAGCGTCAGCCCGGGGTGCCGATGCTGGTGCTGGAAACCGCCTTGCCCGCCAAATTCGCCGCCACCATCGAGGAGGCCCTCGGTCTGGTGCCGCCCCGGCCTGCGGCCCTGGCCGATCTGGAAAGCCGGCCCAAGCGGGTGCAGGTGATGCCGGTCTCGGTGGAGCTGGTCAAGCAGTTCATCGCCACCCATGTCTGAGTCTTCGAAGTCAACCGCCGCAACCGGCGCAACCGGCGGATCGTCCGCTGTCACCCCCAGCGCGACCGCCACACCAGTGCGCGCCCCCATGCTGCCGATGGAGCAGGCGCTGGAGCGTCTGCTGGCGCAGGTGCAGCCGTTGGGCATCACCGAGTCCGTCAGCACCCCGCTGGCCCTGGGGCGCATCCTGGCGCAGGATCTGGTGTCCCCGCTGGACGTGCCCCCTTATGACAACAGCGCCATGGACGGCTATGCCGTCCGGATGGCGGCGCTGACCGCTGGATCGGCGAGCGACTCCAATACAGGCACCGGCGAACCGGGCAGTGAGCCGACCGCGCTGCTGCCTGTGGCGCAACGCGTGCCGGCCGGCTCCGTGCCGACGCCGCTGCAGCCCGGCACGGCCGCACGCATCTTCACCGGCGCCACGGTGCCCGAAGGCGCGGACACCATCCTCATGCAGGAACAGTGTGAAGCCGTGGCCGACCCCTCGGGGGGGCTCGGCCAGGTGCGGGTGCCGCTGAACGTTCCGCAGGGGCAGCACATTCGTCGCCGTGGGGAAGACCTGCGCCGCGGCGAGACGGTGCTGACGACTGGGGTGCGTCTGAACGCCGCCGCACTGGGACTGGCGGCCACGGCCGGCGCCGCCGAGTTGACGGTGGCCCGCCGCCCGCGTGTGGCGCTGTTCTCGACCGGCGACGAGCTGGTGTTGCCGGGCCAGCCGCTGGGCCCGGGCCAGATCTACAACTCCAACCGCACCACCTTGCATGCCTTGCTGCTGGCGCTGGGCTGCGAGGTGAGAGACCTGGGCATCGTGCCGGACACGCTGGACGCCACCCGGGCCGCGCTGCGGGATGCCGCCCGTGACAGTGATCTGATCCTCAGCTCCGGCGGTGTATCGGTCGGCGAAGAGGATCATCTCAAGCCCGCGCTGGAGAGGGAAGGGCGGCTCGATCTTTGGCAGATTGCCATCAAGCCGGGCAAGCCGCTGGCATTTGGTGAGGTGCATCACCCGGACGCGCCGCAAGGCCGCACCTGGTACATGGGGCTGCCCGGCAACCCTGTGTCCAGCTTCGTCACCTTCCTGTTGTTTGTCCGTCCGGTGCTGTTGCGCCTGCAAGGCGCCACGCAATGGGCGCCGCGCGGCTATCAGCTGCCGGCCGAGTTCACCTGGACCAAGGCGGACAAGCGTCGCGAATTCCTGCGGGGGCGGGTCACCGACCAAGGTGGTCTCGCCCTGTTTGGCAACCAGAGCTCCGGCGTGATGAGTTCCGCCGCCTGGGCGGATGGGCTGATCGAGTTGCCGCCCGGCGCGACGGTGGCGCCCGGCCAGTTGCTGCGATTCCTGCCGTTCAACGATCTGTTCTGAGCGCCATGACCATCACCGTGCGTTACTTTGCCTCGCTGCGCGAGGCCCTTGGCCCGCAGGAGCAGGTGGCCCATCAGCCGGGTCTGACCTTGGGGGCGCTGCGGGATGCCCTGATCGCCAGCGACGAGGCCCATGCGGCGGCACTGGCCCGTGGGCGTGCCGTGCGCTGCGCGCTGAATCAGGTGATGAGCCGGGAAGATGCCTTGGTGCCCGATGGCGCCGAGGTGGCGTTTTTCCCGCCCGTGACGGGCGGTTGAGCCTTCAGCGCCAGCGCGTGGATCTTCAGCACTGGCTGAGGACACGTCGACCGCCGTAGGTGGAGGAGCGGGTGTGCGCGACATCTCGACCCAGCCGATCCGGCCCCCGTTGCCAGACCGCTCGGACCGCCCGGACGATTTGTCTTCTATGGACATGATGCTTCGCCTGTGGTTGCTCAGACCCACGGTGGCCAACGCGGGAGTGTAGGCGCCGGTGGTGGGCGTATGTCGCCCCGAGGATTGAGGAGTTCACTACGTCCTGTGCGAATCGTGAATGATACCGGTACCAATGTGTACGCAGCCTCTTGATAATGCCGCTTCGCGGGATTGGTATCGCTACCAATGCCGTACTGGCCGCCACACCGCCAGCCCATTTCGGAGCAAGCCGTCATGACATCCAAGTTCACTTCCTCGCGCCGCACCCTGCTGCTGGCGTCCGCTGCCGCCGTGCCCATCGTGGCCATGCCGCTGGGTCAACCCAAAGCCGAAGGGCTGGAAGGGGTGGAGCTGCAGCGTTACCAGCCGGTGTTTTTCACCCCGGCCGAATGGACCTTCGTGATGGCGGCCTGCGACCGCTTCATTCCTGCCGAGGGGCGCGGCCCCGGGGCGCTGGAAACCAACGTGCCGGTGTTCATCGACCAGCAATTGCGCGAAGGTCTGGGCAACGACATCTATCTGCAGGGCCCTCACAAGCCCGATGCCCCCGCCACGCTGGGATTCCAGTTGCCGTACGCGCCGCAGGACACCTACCGCATCGGCATCAAGCTGGCCCAGCAGGCCTGCCAGAAGCAGCATGGCAAGCCGTTTGAGCAGCTGTCCGACAAGGACAAGGACGCCTTCCTGACCGCGCTGCAAAAAAACACCGTGGACTTCGCTGCGCTGGGCGAGCCGACCCTGAAGGCCTCGCAGTTCTTCGGCCAGTTCCTGGGCGACACCAAGAACGGCTATCTGGCCGACCCGAAGTACGGTGGCAACAAGGACATGAAGGCCTGGGTCGCCATTGGTTTCCCCGGCGCCCGCGCGGCCTATACCGAGTGGGTGGACCAGCACAACCGCAAGTACCCGCTGGGACCGGTGAGCCTCAGCGGCAAACGCGCCTGAACGCTCGCCCGCGCAGGCGCCGCAGGCGGCCGCCCGCGCTTTCCGGGCGATGAGCTGACTGGCGTCCCAGCAGCCTTTGCCCACCCACCGTTCTGCCTCTTGCATGCCGGAGTGCCGCCGCACCCGCAGGGAGAGGCGCCCGCCCCGCAGCTCCCTGAGTGGAGGCCGGGGCCACCGCAGGAAACATGTCATGCCAAACATCACCAACGACGAGGTGGATGTCGTCATCGTCGGGCTCGGCTGGGCCGGCTCGATCATGGCCATTGAACTGGCCAAGGAAGGCCTGAAGGTCCGCGCGCTGGAGCGTGGTCCGGATCGTCCGCCGGAAGACTTTGCATACCCGAAGCCGGCCGACCAATACGCCTACAACACGCGCAACAAGGTCTTCGCCACGCCTCGCGAGGCGGCGCTGACGGTGCGCTACACCCGCGAGGAAACGGCGTTGCCCACCCGCAAGTGGGGCGCCTTTGCTCCTGGCACCGGCGTGGGGGGCTCCGGCCTGCACTGGACCGGTGTGCTGATCCGCCCGACGCCGACCGACCTGAAGCTGAAGACCTATGCGGACAAGGCCTACAAGAAGGGCCAGCTGGATGCCGACATGCGCATCAAGGACTTCCCCTTCACCTGGGACGAAATCGAGCCGCACTTCGATTTCTTCGACAAGGTCTGCGGGCTGTCCGGCAACACCGGCAACCTGCGCGGTGAACTGCAGCCCGGTGGCGACCCGTTTGAAGGGCCGCGCTCCAGCCCCTATCCGCTGCCCGCGCTCAAGGACACCCTGAACAATTCGATGTTCAAGGACGTGGCCACCAAACTGGGCTACCACCCGTTCCCCAATCCTTCGGCCAATGTGTCGCAGGCCTGGACCAACCCTTACGGCGCGCAGCTGGCCCCCTGCAACTACTGCGGCTACTGCAGCAAATATCCCTGCCTCAACTATTCGAAGGCATCGCCGCAGACCACCATCCTGGATGTGGTCAAGCGCATGCCCAACTTCGACTACAAGGTCAATGCCAACGTCATCCGCGTCGATCTGCATGCGGACAAGAAGACGGCCAAGGGCGTGACCTACATCGATGAGCATCAGCGGGAGGTGTTCCAGCCCGCCAAGATCGTCATCCTGAGCGGTTTCCAGTTCGCCAACGTGCGCTTGATGCTGCTGTCGGGCATCGGCAAGCCGTATGACCCGATCTCCGAGACCGGCACCATCGGGCGCAACTATGCGTTCCTGTCCAACGGCGGCGCGACGCTGTTCTTCAAGGACAAGCACTTCAATCCGTTCGCGACGGCCGGCGCCACCGGCGAGATGTTCAATGACATCTCCCCGGGCAACTTCGAGGACGGCCCGAAGCTGGGCTTCATCGGCGGCGCCAAGATCCACAGCTCGCAGGCCACCGGCACGCCGATCGGCGCCGCGCTGCCACCCGGTACGCCGCAGTGGGGCAAGGGCTGGAAGGAAGGCATGGTGGACTGGTACGGGCATTCGATGGGCGTGAGCATCACCACCACCTGCATGTCCTATCGCGGCCACTACCTGGACCTGGACCCGAACTACAAGGACCCGTGGGGCCAGCCGCTGCTGCGCATGACCTTCAACTGGCGTGAAAACGAGTTGAAGCTGCAGCGTTATCTGCGCGACATCGTGCTGAAGATCTCCGGTGAACTGAAGCCGGATGCCATCTCGGAAAACTTCCTCAAGATGGATGCCAACTGGGACATCACCAAGTACGTGTCCACCCACAACGTGGGCGGCGCCGTCATGGGGACGTCGCCGCATGACTCGGCGCTCAACCGCTATCTGCAGTCCTGGGATGTGCACAACGTGTTTGTGCCGGGCGGCAATGCCTTCCCGCAGAACTTCCAGGCCAACCCCACGGCGACCATCGGCGCCATCACGCTGTTTGCGGCCGAAGCCATCAAGAAGCACTACCTCAAGAACCCTGGCCCGCTGGTGCAGGCATGAGTGCGAGCAGGACCCTCACCATGAAACTGTTGAAGCCCATCCTCGCCAGCGCCACCGTGGCTGCTGTGGCCCTGTATGCCGCGCATGGCATGGCTGATACGGCGGCTGCGTCGTCTTCAGTGACCTCGACCTCGACGTCGTCGGTCGCTTCCGCGCCTGCGTCGTCCATTGCATCGACGCCCGCGTCGCCCATTGCATCAACGCCTGCGTCGGCTCCAGTCCCAGCGGCATCCGCGCCTTCTGCCGCCGCGCCGTCCACCGCCGCATCCTCGCCCAACGCGCCCTTGATCGCACGGGGTGAATACCTGGCCCGTGCCGGTGATTGCATCGCCTGCCACAGCGCTCCCGGCAAGCCCACCTTTGCCGGCGGCCTGCCCATCAACAGCGGCCACGGCATCATCTACTCCACCAACATCACGCCGGACAAGCAGCATGGCATTGGCAGCTACACCGAGCAGCAGTTTGTCGATGCCGTCCGCAAGGGCGTCAGGGCTGACGGCACGCATCTGTATCCCGCCATGCCCTACACCAGCTATGTGAAGGTGACGGATGAGGACATGCATGCCCTCTACGCCTACTTCATGGAAGGTGTGAAGCCCGTAGCCACCACACCACCGGCCACGAAGATGAGCTTCCCGTTCAACCTGCGTTTCGGCATGGGACTGTGGAACTGGTTCTTTGCTTCCAACGACCCGTTCAAGCCGGTCGAGGGCTGGAATGCACAGGTGACGCGTGGCGCCTACCTGGTGGAAGGGCTGGGCCACTGCGGCAGTTGCCATACGCCGCGGGGCGTGGCCATGAATGAAAAGGCCAGCCACAGCAGCGAGGCCCAGTTCCTGTCCGGTGGTGAGCTCAATGGCTGGGGCGTGCCGTCCCTGCGCGGCCTGCCGCGCTGGACGGACCAGGACATCATCGACTACCTGCAGACGGGGCGCAACCAGACCTCCGCCGTGGCCGGCGAGATGACCGAGGTGGTGCGCCACAGCACCGCCTATCTGCAGGATGACGACCTGCATGCCATCGCCAGTTATCTGAAGGGCCTGACTCCGGTGCCGGACCGCGCGGCCGACGTGAAGCCGCAAGGGGCCAAGGAAACCGCCGCCAAGCTGACCCAGGCGGTGGACCTGACCCTGGGTGAGCGTCTTTACCTGGACAACTGCGCGGCCTGCCACTTTGTGGACGGCAAAGGCGCGAAGCGGGTGTTCCCGGTGCTGGACGGGGCGACGGTGATCAATGCCGACAATCCCAATGCGCTGATCCACGTGATGCTCAAGGGCGCTCGCACACCGTCGACCGAGAAGGCACCGTCGGTGCTGGTGATGCCGGGCTTTGACCATCGCCTGAGCGATAGCGAAGTGGCCACGCTGGCGACCTTCCTGCGTCAGGCCTGGAGCAACCGTGCCGCGCCTGTGTCCGAACGCGAGGTGGCGAAGCTGCGGGAGCGGCTGCAGGAACAGCAACAGGAACAGCAGCATTGATCTGTACTGAGCGGCATTGAATGGCACGCTGGGCAGCACTGCCAAGCACTGCCCAGCACTGCCCAGCACTGCCAAGCACCGCCCAGCAGTGCCAAGCACTGCGCTGCTTTTTGCCGTGAGGCATTGAGTGGCACGCTGGGCAGCACTGCCAGGCACCGCCCATTACCGCGCAGTACCGCCCATTACCGCGCAGCGTGGTGCTGCACTTGTCAGGTCTACGGGAGACCGATGGTGGACCGGCCGATTTGAGGCCGATCCGCGAGGCCTGACGGGGATGGCAAGGGGATGGTAAGGGGATGGCAAGGGGGGATCAGCTCGACGGACCAAGCAACCGCCGCGCCACCGCCTCGCCCTGGGTGAAGGCTTCTTCAAACACTGAGTAGCCCGCCAGATCCGCATGGGCATGGTGCAGCCGCCCCTGCGCCCGTTCCCGGAGCGAGGCCAGGGCAGCGGCCCCGCGCAGGCCCGGCACGGGGATGCTCATTGCATGCCCGTAGCGCATCAGGTCGATGGCCTGCACCCGCTCCGGCAGGTCGGCATGCAAGGGCGCCAGATCGGCCATCACCTGCGCCGCCCAGGTCCGCCAGTCCGGCGTCAGCAGCGAGGCGCGCTGGGCCTGGGGAAGGGCACGGTAAGCGGTGAGCACACAAGGCCCGCGGCGCGGGTCCAGGGACTGGTGATTGGCATTCACATAGCCCAGGTTCTCGCTGGCATACACGACGTTGTCCCAGGCCAGCGGGGTGCCAAGACGCTCAAGCGGCGGTGCGTCCAGCCGCAGGTTGGCGACCAGCCACGGTGCATACCGCATGCGAGGCGCCATGTCCGCCAGGGCGCTGCCGGGCTGCTCCACCACCCGCGCGGCGATGAACAGCGGCAGGGCCAGCACCACCTGGGCCGCTTCCCAGCGCTGAGGACGTCCGGCATCGGCATCCCAGCTCAGCACCTGCACGGCATGACGTTCCTCCCGCACCCGCAGCACCGTGTGGCCGGTATGGAGCGCGTCCTTCAGCGGTTCCGCCAACCGGGCGGACAACCAGCCATTGCCCTGCGGCCAGGTCAGCACGGCTTCCCGTTCTTCCAGGCTCATGAAGCCGTGGCGGCTGCCGAAGTAGTGCAGTCCGGCCCAGGCCGACACCTCCGATGCCGGCGCACCATAGTCATCGCGGCAGCAGTAGTCGAGATACCAGCGCAGCGGGGCGGCGGTCAGGCCGTGTCCGTCCAGCCAGGTGGAGAAGCGCTGGCGATCCAGCGCATCATGGGCCGCCGTCCATCGCTGATGGGTGCTGGGCATGGCAAAGCCGACCTCACGGCGCGCCGCCTCCACCAGCGAAGCAAAACGCTGATATTGCGACTGCAACGCCGGGTTGTCGGCCGGCGGCAGCAGCCCCTCCACCCATTGATCCTGGGCTTCCAGCCACAGCCGCTCCTGCGGGCTGTGACAGAGCTGTTCCTCATCAAACACCCAGCGCCCGGCGACCCGGCGCGCCAGCCCCAGCGCTTCCAGCAGGGCCTGGACCTCCGGCGCTTCGTCACCCGGCACCGGCAGATAGTGGGCACCCAGCGGGCAGGGCAGCCCGCCCATGACATGCGAACGGCTGTTGCCGCCGGGCTGGCGCTCCAGATCCAGCACCGCCACGTCCACCCCCTGCGCACGCAGACGGCGCGCACACGCCAGGCCCGCAATGCCGGCGCCCAGCACCAGCACTTGCGCGCGCCGGGGTGTGGGCGCGGCGCTGCCCCAGGATGGGGGTGCCTCCCGTAGCCGGTGGCCCCGCTGCACATCGGCGCCCACCCAGCCGCCCGGCAGGTCTGCCACCCGGGCGGTGATGCGCTCGGCCAGCGGGCGAGCCTCCTGGCCGCAGGCCGCCAAGGCCGGCAGCAGCCCCAGCGCCAGCAGTTCGCGGCGGCGCAGTTCAGCAGCCCCGGTGCTCAATGCAGCTTGCCCCATTCCCGCTCGAACTCATGCACCAGCACCTGATTGGACAGCCGGTTGACCTCCAGATGGTCGGGGCGGGCCATGTCGGGCGGAAAGTTCATCAGCGACGGCAACCCCTCCAGGTTGATGAACCGCAGGCCTGCCGGCAGGGCGCGCGGCATCACCCAGGGGCGGCGGCTCGCCAGCACGTAACCCCATTCCCCAAAGCTCGGTACATGGGCGTGGTAGGGGGTGGCGGTGAGTCCGGTCGCCTCGACCGTATTGACCACTGTCCAGAAGCTGCGCGGCGCCACCAGCGGGGAGGTGGACTGGATCACCGCAAAGCCGCTGGCATTCAGATGCAGATCGATCAGCTTGTAGAAGCTGGCGGTGTAGAGCTTGCCCAGCGCGAAATTGCTGGGGTCCGGGAAGTCGATGATGATCACGTCATACATCGTGGGATGTTGCTCCAGCCACCCAAACGCATCTGCATTCACGATGCGCAGCTTGGGGTTGAGCAGGGCGTCCTGGTTCAACTGCCGCAGCAGCGGCATGGTGGAGAACATCGACGTCATGTGCGGGTCCAGCTCTACCAGGGTGACCTGCTCCACCGTCGGGTAGCGCAGGATTTCGCGGACGGCCATGCCGTCGCCGCCCCCCAGCACCAGCACATGGCGGGGTGCCCCTTGCGCGGCCATGGCGGGATGCACCAGGGCCTCGTGGTAGCGGTATTCATCACGGGAGTGGAACTGCAGGTTGCCGTTCAGGAAGAGGCGGGTGCCGCCCTGGCCCTGGGTGACCACGATGCGCTGGTAGTCGCTGGTCTCCTTGAAGAGGATGTGCTCGCCGTAGAACCGATCCTCGGCCCAGGTGCTGAGCTGATCGGCCCCGGCCATGCCTGCGCCGAGCACCAGCACCGCCACCCCGCAGGCCACCGCATGGGACCGCCAGGCGCGCAGCCGGCCGCGGAAGATCCACAGTGCCCAGATGGCCACTGCCACATTCAGCAGCCCGAAG
The DNA here is from genome assembly GCF_026625885.1 of Roseateles sp. SL47. NCBI lineage: Bacteria > Pseudomonadati > Pseudomonadota > Betaproteobacteria > Burkholderiales > Sphaerotilaceae > Roseateles > Roseateles sp. SL47. The sequence goes on from NZ_CP113068.1 coordinate 3,573,434, forward strand.
AAGAGGCCCGTGCGCACCAGCCCCAGTTGCGGCACCAGCACCAGCGGGAAGGCCAGCGCCACGAGCAGGGCGCCCAGATAGTCGAAGGTGAGCACCTGCGAGACCAGTTCCTTGAGCGCATAACGCTGTCGGAAGTGCCGCTTGAGAATGCGCATGACCAGCGGAATCTCCAGCCCCACCAGCGTGCCCACCACCAGCACCAGCACATACAGCAGCAGCCGGAATCCCATCACCTGGCCGGGCGGCAGCAGGCTGTGTACGGTGAACAGCGCGGCAGGCATCAGCCCGCCGATCACCCCCACCAGCAATTCGAGCCGCAGGAAATGGGCGACGAGTTGGCGGTCGATGTAGCGCGACAGCCACGACCCCAGCCCCATCGCAAACAGATAGCTGCCGATGATGGTGGAGAACTGCAGGATGGAGTCGCCCAGCAGATAGCTGGCGAGGGCGCCGGCCGCCAGCTCATACACCAGGCCGCAGGCGGCAATGACAAACACACTGGCCAGCAGCAGCACCTCGGGCAGCGAGGCGCGGGAGGCGGCGTCTTCGCTGTCGTCCAGGAGGTCATTCTGGCCGTCGTTCCGGCTATCGTTCCGGCTATCGTCTTGGGGAGCGTCCGAAGGGTGAGCGCCAGCAGTGGCCGGAGCAGCAGACGCTACAGGCGTGGCGGGAGAGGCTGGCGAGGCAGGACGGTTGTGGGACATGATGGGGCGCGAGGCTATCACGCCTGTCGGGCCGGTCGCACCTGTCGCACCTGTCGCACCTGTCGCACTCGCCGCGCTCGGCGTAGCCGTCGCACGCTTTAGACGCTTCACACCCGGCGCGCCTCTCACTCTTGTCAGACGCGCCACCCCTGCCAGCGGGTGCAGGGGGCTTGCCCGTCTGACGGTGTTGCGGCGGGCAGGGACGCCTCTACATACCAGCGCTGATGCGCTTTTGCAGTGACTTGTACTGGTCCAGTCGTGGCCCGCCCAGGTCTACGGCCCGCTGGATGGCCAGTGAAGCCTTGTAGCGGTAGCCCTGGTCCAGCATGACCTGGGCCAGGTTGTTCCAGCCGTCGGCAATGTCGGGCCGCACATCGGTCAGGCGCCCGTAGTATTTAGCGGCCGCAGCCTTGTCACCGGCCGTGTAGGCGGTGTTGCCGGCGCCCATCAGCAGCACCGGTTCGCCCGGCCAGCGGGTGAGGGCGGTGGCATAAGCCTGGCGGGCAGCGGCCGGATTCAGACGTTCCAGCGCACTCAGCGCCGCGCCGGTCTGGGCGCCATCCAGTGAGGCCGGGACCTGGTCCAGCGGCAGGGCCGTCATGGCCCAGTAGTCGCCACGGGCCCAGGTGCGCTCGAACACGGGCAGTTCAATTTCCTGCCGGCGCGTCTTGCCGCTGTGCAGCAGCAGCATGCGACGTTCACGGTCGTATCCCACGGCCACGGCGTAGTGCCAGACCGGGTAGACCTCCAGCGACAGGTTCTGGAAGACGATCACCGGATGGCCGGCGGCCAGTTCGGCCAGCAAGGCATCCAGGCGTGGGGGGAGTTGATAGGCGGGCAGCCCCTGGCGGCGGGTGGCCACCAGCATTTCCGTCTGCAGCGACCCCTGGCGGCCCGGCAGGAAGACCTGCGGCTTGAGGGTGTCGACGTTGGCGCGCTTGCCGCTGCTTTGCAGCAGCATCGCCAGCGCGGCGGGGCCGCATTCGTAGTCGTCCTGCGCGATGAAGGGCGTGCGGGCGGACAGGTCCACACGGGCCGGCAGGTGCGCCGGCCATTGGGATTCCAGCGCGCTGAGCTGCGGCGGTGTGCTGGCACAACCGGTCAGCAGCAAAGGGGACACAAAGGCGCCACTCAGGGCGGCCTTCAACAGCAGACGCAGCAGACGACGCATGCGGGGATCTCGGGAGAAGGGCGGCGACCCGGCCGCCGCCCTAGGGGTCACGACTGAGCGACGACTGAGCAACGCCTGAGCGACAACTTAGCGGATCGAACGGGTGAACGGGAACACCTTGGTGAAGCCCAGGATGTCGGTGATGAGCAGGATCACGAAGACGGTGAAGATGATGCCCAGCACATCACCACCGGCCGGGGCCTTGGCAATCCGGCCGTCCAGGGCGCGGATTTCGTCGTCGGACATGGCGTCCACGCGGGCTTGGGCGCTGGCTGCGTCCACGCCTTCGTTCATCATGGCCTGGCGAACGTCGCTACGGGCGAAGAAGGCGTTCACGCGGGCGCGGCTGTCCGCCACGCTGCCGGTGCTCACCGGCTGGACCAGGGCGTCGGTCGGCACGATCTGTGCCGATGCATGCATCGGGACGGCCATGAGCGAGCACGAGACGATCAGCGAAGAAGCAATGACGCGGGTGAAGCGGGAGGTGGGGCGGCTCATAGGAGTGAGGTTGAAGGGAGAGGACGCGATCCTAGAAGGCGCCCTGGCTTTGTTACAAGCTTGCTTACCTTGCGTCACACTCCACGCAACTGGTAGCCAACACGGCATTCATGCGGACGAACGCCAGCCTGGCCCCTGCGGCCGTGGTTCAGCTGAGCTTCACCTTGTGATGCTTGCGGACTGCCCGTTCCGCGACCGGTGGCTCACCGGCCAGCGTGCGGCGGATCAGCGCCGCATCGCGCAACCGCTGGGTGGAACCATCGGTGTCCAGCAGCACCACGGTGAGGAAGCGCGCGCCTTGCTTCAGGCGCATGACCAGGCAACGGCCTGCTTCGTTGGTGAAACCGGTCTTGGACAGGCGGATGTCCCAGCCCTTGCCCCCCACCAGATGGTTGGTGTTGTGCAGTTCGCGGGGGCGGCCGTTCACCGCCACCCGGCTCGCCTTCACGCTGGTGATGCGCTCGATGTCCGGATAGTGCGAGGCCGCCATGGCGATGCGGGCCACTTCCGCTGCGGTGGACTGGTTGGCGGGTGACAGCCCGGTGGGGTCGTTCAGCAGGGTGTGGGTCAGGCCCAGGGCACGGATCTTGGCCTGCATGGCCGATTCAAAGGCCCGACGGCCCCCGGGATAGTGGCGGGCCAGCACCGACGCCGCACGGTTCTCGGAGGCGATCAGGGCCATCTCCAGGGCATCGGCGCGGGTGATGCGCGCGCCCACGGCAATGCGGGAGGCGCTGTGCTTGAGGTGGTCGACATCCTCGTCGTCGATGCGCAGTTCTTCCTGCGGATTCTGGTGGGCATCCAGCACCACCATGGCCGTCATCAGCTTGGTCAGTGATGCGATCGGCACCACCGCGTCCGGCTCCTTGGCGGCCAGCACTTGGCCGGCGTCATCCACCACCACCATGTGGCGGGCGTTGATCGGCAAGCGGTCGAATGCAGGGTCATCGACCGGATTGAATGCGGGATTGTTGGCCAGGGTCGCGGACGCGCGGGCAGTGCTGGCATCGCCCGCGTTGCGGGCTTCCGCCACCACCGTGGGGGGCGGAAGGGTGGCCGGAGACTCCATCGCCGGGGGGATGGACGTGTCCAGCGGGCTGGCGGCTGGGGCCTGTGTAGGCATGCCGACCGGTTGGGAGGGCGAGCGGCTGCCCAGTCCAGGCAGGGCCGGCGGGTAGACATTGGCCGACGGCGAGGCGGCGACATCGGCAGCAGCCAGGACCACCTGCGATGCGCTTGCTGAAGGGGTGGGTGTCTCAGCCGGCGAACCATGCGCGAACAGCGTCACGCCAGCGAGCAGGAGAAGAGCAGCGGCGACCGCTGTCAGGGTCAAGTGTTGACGGGATCGAAAGACAAAAGCAGGCATGGAGGCTAAAGCGGCTTGCGGGCCGCGCGATTGTCCTCGAAGCGCAGGGCGCGATGCCAATTCTTTGTCCATTCGCGTACTTCAGAACGGTCTCCTGACCCACTAAGGTCAGCCAATCCGAGGGCCCCCCAGGTCGCTTCGGTTGGCCTCGCAGCATTAGCCTTTGGCGGCTGCCAAAAAATCTTGGTGAACCCCACCCTTTGGTGTTATCACTTTTATCACTTCAACTACAGTGCATGGACGCCGAGCACGGGTTGCCGGCGCATGGTCATGAAGACGTTGTTCTCTGCCTCTATTCAATTGACGGGCACCGGGGGGCTTTGCACCGCCCTGGGCCGGTGTTCCGACGACCCCTCTTTTCGTGCACTAGCACCTATCGGCTATTTGCTGCTGTCCGCTGGTCTGCTGCTGATGGTTGTTGTGGCCTTGGCCTGTGCGTCCGCCCGCTGGGAAGCTCCTTGTTCCGAGGAGGGTCCTGACTGATTCAGGGCTTGTTTCTCCCTTGATGAAGTCCGCTTGTCCTTGCTGTGGTCGCTGGGGACTGCCTTTGTGTGTCTGCATGCATGGGCAGTTGATCGATTTTCTGCCGCCGACACACTGGCTCCCCCCGCCTGATGGGCAACAAGGACGAGTCAAAGGAGAAGCAGTATGAGCATCGCGGTGGCCATCATCGAAGACGACCCCATGATCTTGAAGCGACTGATCGACGTCATTTCTGCCAGCACGCTGTGTGAAGTGGTGGCGGTTGGAAGGAACCGTTCCGAAGCGGTCACCGCCATCATGGCCGACCGGGCCGATCTCTACGTGGTCGATCTGGGGCTGCCCGATGTGGACGGTGTGGAACTGATCCGGCTGATTGCCGACAAGTGCCGCGAGGCTCGCACGGTGGTGGTGAGCACCTTTGCCGATGGCAAGCACGTCATGCGCAGCCTGCGGGCCGGGGCCTGCGGTTATCTGCTCAAGGACGAGATCCACCCGGCGCTGGTGGACAAGCTGGTCTGTGCCCACAACGGTCAGGCGCCGCTGAGCCCGGCCATCTCCCAGACCATCCTGGAGCGGCTGCGGGCGCTGGAGAACCATGAGCGCCCGCAGGTGGACCGGCAGAAGGTGCTGCAGGAACTCGGCCTGGGCGAGCGGGAATGGGAAGTGCTGCGGCTGCTGGTGGAGGGGCTGCGCATTGTCGAGATTGCGCGGCGGCTGGCCATCTCGCCGCACACGGTCAATCAACATCTTCGCTCCATCTACCGCAAGCTGGGCGTCAATTCCCGGGCTCGTGCAGCCAGCGTGGCCCGGACGCTTGGAGTGATCGATGAATAGCGGCCAGGCGGTGCCGGAGCGCCGCGCCTTGTGGCGCCGCCCCGGCAGTTGGATTGCCCTGGCGCTGCTCTTGCTGCCGGTGGCCTGCACCAGCCTGCTGGTGCAGGACCTCACCGAAGTGGGCGAGGGGCGCCATCTGCAGGTCGTGGACATGGCCTCGGGCCGGGTGATGCAGAACGAGACCGTCGTGAAACTTCCCTCCCGGGTGGACAGCGAGCCCCAGGCCGGTCTGCGACAGATCAGCTTCGAGATTCCGATTGATCACTACATGCAGGCGCCCGAGCTGCCTGCGCCCGGGCAGCGGGTGCCGCCCGGCCGTGCGCTGCTGGTGAGCCAGGCCATTGAAGGCATGGACATCTACCTCAACGGCGTCTGGGTGGCTGGCCTGCCCCGCACCAACCAGGAGGTGCGTTATCGATGGAACCGCCCACTGGTGGTGCCGCTGGCGCGGCGGCTGCTGCGTCCGGGGGGCGCCAACACCGTGGTGATCGAATTCTCCAGCCAGGAGTCCCGCAGCCTGCTCCCTCCGCTCTACATCGGCGGTGTGGCGAGTGCCAACCTGGTGTTTGAGCTGACCGCCTTCATCGGCAGTTCCATGGCCAATGCCTCCAACCTGCTGTGTCTGCTGGCTGGCCTGTTTCTGCTGGGGGCCGGTGTTGTCAGCCGGGAGGATGGCCGGGCGTTCACCCTGGCCGGCGCGTTGACCACCGTCTGGGCGGTGCTGTTCTGGCTGGTGTTGCTGCCCTATGTGCCGGTGGAATGGCTGGCGGTGCGGGACTGGCTGCAATATGCCTGCCTGGGTGCCATCGTGGCGTTGCTGACGCTTTTCGTGTTTGCCTTCATCGGTGAACGCATGCCGGATCGCGCGCGGCGCGCCATGTGGACGGCGGTGCTGGCCGTGCCGCTGATCTTCCCGTTTGGCGGGCCTGGATTGCGAGGCTGGCTGGCGCAGTACTGGCTGCCGCTGCTGATGCTGTTTTATCTCTATGCCACCGTCCGTCTGGCGCGGCATGCAGTGCGCACCCGGCGGCGCTCGGCATTTCTGCTGCTGGCCCTGAGCATCCTGACCCAGGTGTTTGCGCTGCATGATCACAACGTGGTGGCGCAACTGGTGCCGCTGCAGGTGCCCGGGCCTGGATGGAGCCTGTCTCACGTGCTGGCCGCGCCGCTGCTGCTCAGCCATCTCACCATGCCCCTGCTGCTGCTGGTGATGGCGCAGAACCTGCTGGCGCAGCTGGGCTCGTATGTGGAGAGGATCCGAAAGGCCAACGATGTGTTGCAGGACACACTGGCGCAGCGCGAGCGGGAACTGCTGGTCAGCTACCAGCGCCAGAGGGACATGGAAAGCGAATCGGCGGCCCAGTCCGAGCGGGATCGCATCTACCGCGAGCTGCATGATGGCATTGGCTCCAAGCTGGTCACCACCTTGTTCAGCGTGAGAGATCGGGACATCAACCACGGCCAGTTGGAGCACCGCCTGCTCGACGCGTTGAAAGACCTGCGCGAGACCATCTCGGTCACCCAGCCGCAGGAGGAGCGGTCCATCCAGGACGTCCTGTTCACCTACGCCACCAACCTGGACGAGGCGCTCAGCAGCGACACCTTCCACGTCGAGATCGACATCCCCGATGACCGGGATGTGGTGCTGCTGGGCGACGCTGCCCGCAGCCTGCTGCGAATCGTGGAGGAGACGGTGGCCAACACCGTGAAATACGCGGGGGCGACGCGGCTGCGTCTGTCCTTGCGGCTGGATGAGCGCAACCTGCTGCGTCTGGACATCGATGACAACGGGCAGGGCGATGGTCTGGCGGAGGCCATGAAACGATCGGCACCCATGCTGTCGGGCGGGCGAGGGCTGGAGGGCATGCGGACCCGGGCTCGGCAACTGGGGGGACGTTACCGTTTCGTACGCACCCGGCAGGGCGCACACACGCGGTTGAGATTGCCACTGGGGCCAGCGGCTCTGGACCCGCCGCAAGCGCCAACGGGCGTTGGCGGGCTGAGCCCGATGAACCCGATGAACCCGATGAACCCGATGGCCCCGAGGGTTCCGATGCACCCGATCAGCCCGATGGGCCCATGGAGCTCGTTGAGCTCTGAGCGGTCGTCGGAGGCCTTTGTCCCTGTGGACCTGGGTCCTTCCACTGAAACCCGTGATACCTCCTACCGGTCCCAGTCGGCACCGGTTGCATCGTCACTGAGTTGAGCGATCGCCTCGGTGAGGGCTCCTCGCCAATACTGGCTGCCCCTTGGAGAAATGCCTGTTGCGCCATGCCCCGGCGTGGCAGGTGGAGCCTCTCGATGCAGCCGTTTGTTCACTCTCTACATTCCTGCCCACCGGATGCCCGTCACTTTCGTGGCCATGACATCCACTGGATACGTTTTGCCCGCCAGGCCGTGGCGGATGGTGCCGTGGAGCCGATGGGGCACGAGCTCAGCTTCCGCTGGGACGATGACACCCGCCCCCGCGATGAGCCTCCCAGCCCTCTGGGGGTCAGCATGACCCTGAGCCACGCGCTGCTGGATGGAGGGCTGGGGCACCGATCCCCCGGCGCCCTGTTCGTCACGCTGGATGCTGCCGCCTTGCTCAGCACGGTGGCGGACGCCCTGTGCGCCCCGTTGTTTGTCATCCAGTTGCCGCGCCTGCTGGCGGTGGAGCCGGGCATCACCCGTCGCATTGCACAACTGCATGCGCGCGGCTACCGTTTTGCACTGGCGGATCTGGGCGGCGTCGAGGATGAACGCTGGGCCTGGGCCCCGTTTGCGTCCTACGCCAAGCTGCAGGTGGCCCAGCTTCCTTCACCCGCCTGGGCGGGGTGGCTGGCCCGGGCGGGCTGCGCAGACCTGAAGGTGATTGCCGATGGCCTGGCGGAGCCCGCCGACTATCTGCGGCTGCGACGGCTGGGCGTGCATTTCTATCAGGGTCCGCTGATCCATCCGGCGCAGGATGAATCCATTCGCGCGCTGCCCTGCTGTGATGCGCAGGTGCTGCACAAGCTCCATCGACTGGTGGAGCAGGGCGCGTCCCGGGACACCCTGGCCATGGTGGCCGCCACCGACCCCGCGCTGGTCATCCGCCTGCTGATGCTGCAGCGCATTTATGCGAGTGCCGCGCAGTGCTCATCAGCCACCCTGGCCGAGGTGCTGGAGTCACTCCCGTATCGGGTGATGGCCGGCTGGTTCCGCATCCTGCGCGGCAGCTCTTTCGACCCTCACGAGCGGGGGCGGGCCTGGTCGAGTTCGGTGAGAGAGCAGATGTACAACTTCCGTGCGCGTTTGATCGGGGCACGTGCGTGCCGGTCACCGATGGAGCTGGAGGCCCGTGTGTTTGCGCTGTATCGGCGTTTGTGTTCGCGCGAATCCCTGGTGGCGCTGCCACCGCCGGGAAGGGAGGACGCAGAAATCGCCGGCATCAGTGGCGAAGCTCCACCAACCCCAACTTCCTGACCAGCCGATGAAAGTTGCTGCGATCCATGCCCGCCTCACGGGCCGCTGCAGCCATCGACCCGGGGTGCCGGTCCAGCAGGTCGGCCAACCATTGGCGCTGGAAGCTTTCGGTGGCGGACTTCAGGGTGACAGGCGCTTCCGGGGTGGGTGCCCGTGCGTGCGCCAACGAGGGCGCGATGGTGGGCGCGATGGTGGGAAATGCGGTTGGAAATGCGGTGGGAGATGCGGTGGGAGATGCGGTGGGAGATGCGGTGGGTGCCATCGCGGACGACATGACCGGCGGAGTCATGGCCGAAATCAGTCCCAGGTGTTCCGGCTCAATGGCGGTCCAGCGCTGGTGTTTGCGCTGCTCCGCCCAGGCCCGCAGGGCGGCGCGGCTGATCAGGTGCTCCAACTCCCGCACATTGCCTGGCCAATCGTGACGCAGCAGCGCCTCTCGCGATGCGGGCGACAAACGCAGGTTGCGGGCCCCCAGCCGATGCTGGTTTTCTTCCAGGAAACTGCCGGCCAGCGCCAGCACATCGCGGCCCCGCACTCGCAGCGGCGGCACATGCACCGGATACACCGCCAGCCGGTGGTACAGGTCCGCACGGAAACGCCCGGCCGCCACTTCGGCGCGCAGGTCCCGGTTGGTGGCGGCCACCACGCGCACGTCCACCCGCAGCGGGCGGTCGCTGCCCGGGCGCTGGATCTCGCCGCTTTGCAGCGCTCGCAGCAGCTTGGCCTGCACGGACAGCGGCAATTCGCCCACCTCATCCAGCATCAGCGTGCCGCCTGCGGCCAGTTCGAACTTGCCGATGCGGTCCTGCGTGGCCCCGGTGAAAGCACCGCGTCGATGGCCGAACAGTTCGCTGTCGGCCAGTGTTTCGGGCAGGGCGGCACAGTTCACCTGCACCAGCGGCCGCTGCGCCCGTCGCGATCCCTCATGCAGCCGTTGTGCGACCAGTTCTTTGCCCACCCCGGTCTCACCGAGGATGAGCACGGTGAGATCCGATGGCGCCACCGTGTCCACTTCCTGCACCAGTTGTTGCAAGGCGGGGCTGCGACCTTCCAGTCGACGGGTGGGGCGCAGGATGGTGGCGGTTGGCAGATCAGGCAGGGGCGGGCGGGTGGCCGGTTCGGGCGACCCGGTGCGCGAGTGGCCGTCTCCCTGCTGGGGCTCCACCGCGCTGAGGCTGCTTTGCAGCAGGGTCAGTACGGCGTCCAGCCGCGTGTCATCCACCGGGTCAAAGGCGCCGGGCTGGAGTGCATCAAACGTCACCACGCCCCATGGGCGTCCGCCCAGCATCAGGGGCGCGCCCATGCAGTCATGAACAGGGAGCAACTCTTCCGTGGTGATGCCGGCGTGCTCCACCAGTCCGTCGTAAGGGTCCGGCAGCCCGCAGTCAGCGGCAAACCGGTGAAAGCCACGGCTGCGCATCAACGTCGCCAGGCGCGGATGGCCGGCCAGTGGAAAGCGGCGGTGCATGACTTCATCGCTCAGCCCGTACACAGCCACGGGGCGGAGCAGGTCGTTGTCCAGTTTCAGCAGCGCGGCGGCGTCGCAGGGGAGCAGCTGGATGGCGGCTTGAAGCAGGCATGTATAGCTGGAGGCGGATGCCACAGCGAGGGACGGCGATGGTTCCGAAGGCGTAGGGACTGACATGACGTTGGCAGGTTGTTCCGAGTCGGTTCTCAGGCCGTGCTTCGGGATTGTTAAGGCCGAGGGCTTTCTCATGTGCTCCAGAGGTGTCCCAGAGTCGCTCCTGAGGTCATCCTGGGCGCTACATTGCCGCTCCATAGCCCATAGCCCATAGCCCATAGCCCATAGCCCATAGCCCATAGCCCATAGCCCGGAGCCCATAGCCCGGAGCCCGGAGCCCGGAGCCCGGAGCCGCCCCATAGGTGCCCCATAGGTGCCCCATAGGTGCTCCATAGGTGCTCCATAGGTGCCCCAGAGGGGTGTCTCTCAAAGGGTTCTCTTGAATGTAGTCCAAATGACAACACTGTTGTCCTTATGACGCCATCATGGTGGTGGTTATTTGTACAACGATTTATAAAATCCAATAGAAATCAAAGGCTTGTGAAGCGGGCAGTCCCTGGCACAGATGTTGAGTTGTCCATCGGCATCAACCATCCAGGAGCAACGCATGTTTTCCGACGCCACCATTGCCCTCATCAAAGCCACGGTTCCATTGCTCCAGCAGCGCGGCGAGGACATCACCCGGCACTTCTATGCCTCCATGTTTCGGGATCATCCGGAGATGAAGGCCTTCTTTAATGAGGCTCATCAGGCCGAGGGCTCTCAGGCTCGCGCGCTGGCTGGTGCCGTACTCGCGTATGCGGCCCATATCGACCGCCTGGATGCCATTGCTCCGGCGCTGCCACGCATCATCCAGAAGCACGCCGCCCTGGGCGTCCAGCCGGCGCACTATCCCATCGTTGGTGAGGGGCTCCTGCGTGCCATTCGCGAGGTTCTTGGCGAGGTGGCCAGTGACGACATCATGGCGGCCTGGGCTGAAGCCTATGGGGCACTGGCGCAACTGCTGATCGATGCCGAAGAGCAGGTGGTTGCCGGCCATGCCGCCGCCCGCGGTGGCTGGCGTGGCGTTCGGGCGCTACGCCTGGCGCGCAAGGTGAGGGAGAGCGACATCATCACGTCCTTCTATTTCGAGGCCGCGGACGGCGGCCCGCTGATGGACTTCCAGCCCGGGCAATACCTGACGCTGGTGCTGTCCATCGACGGACAGGAGGTGCGGCGCAACTATTCGCTGTCGGATGCGCCCGGCCGTGGGTGGTATCGCATCAGCGTCAAGCGTGAGCCGCAGGGGCGGGTGTCCTCCTGGTTGCATGACCGGCTGTTGGTGGGGGCGCTGGTGCAGGCGCTGCCGCCCTGCGGCGACTTTGTGTTGCAGGCATCTTCCGCCCGCCCGCTGGTGCTGGTGACCGGCGGTGTGGGTATCACCCCGGCCATGAGCATGTTGGAGAGCGTGGCAGCGAGCGGCCGTCCGGTGCGGTTCATTCATGCGGCCCTGCACAGCGGTGTGCATGCCTTCCGGGATCGGGTGGATGCCTTGGCCCAGGCCCACCCCAATGTGCAGGTCACCTATCTGTATGATCAGCCTCGCCCTGAATGCCCGTCGCACCGGGTGGGCCGCGTCAGCACCGATGTACTGGCCGAAGTGTTGCCGCAGGATCGGGATGTGGATCTGTATTTCCTGGGTCCCAAGCCCTTCATGAGGCAGGTGTTTGCCAGCGCCAAGGCCCTGGAAATCCCGCCCGCTCAGGTTCGCTACGAGTTCTTCGGTCCTCTGGAGGAGCTGGCCGCCTGAAGCCGCGGCTCGCTGTACTGGCGTGTGTCCTGGTGTCCTGGGGGTGTGGCCTTCCTGCTATACTCCGCCCGTTTTGTTGCGCAGACCGCCGCCTGCCCTGCTGAAAGTGGGGCAATGAAGAACGGGGGGTCAGCGCCAGAACTACGAGCACGGCACGGGTCGGTTTCACCTGTGTCCGCAAGTCCCTCACGGGGTCCTTTTGGGCTCCTCTCGGAGACCGCGCGCATGGGCCTTTAGCCATGCGCCAGTGTGGCAGGGTCAGCCCGGTCGCTTCGGCGGCAGGTGTGTGGCTTTTTCACGGTGTGGCATCCCGCCGGCGGACCTTCCGAATTCATTCCGGAACAAGGAACGCATCATGGCAATCGCCGATCTGAACAAGGCCGACATCGTCAAGGCCAACGCCCGTAGCGCCAACGACACGGGTTCTCCCGAGGTCCAAGTGGCTCTGCTGACCGCTCGTATCAACGAGCTGACCCCCCACTTCAAGCTGCACGCCAAGGACCACCACGGCCGTCGCGGTCTGCTGAAGATGGTCAACCAGCGCAAGAGCCTGCTGGCCTATCTGAAGAACAAGGACGCTGACCGCTACACCGCCCTGATCCAGAAGCTGGGTCTGCGCAAGTAATCATCGCCTGTGAACGAAGAGCCTGTCTGGATGTATGCCAACAGGCTCTTTGTTGTTTCTGACGTCTCGTGCCAGCTGTGTGGGTGCGAGAGGTCGGAGCTGCAGGTTTTCTGAATGGAGTCGGGCTGACGTGGCGCTGCTGTGTCATTCCAAGGTGCCTGCCGGCTTGTGCCGCAGTCACGTTGGAATGGCATCCCGCCAAACCCAGCTTCACTCCCGGTTGAAGCCGCGCCGTGTGCGGCTGCTTATCACTGAGGAGATGCAATGAGCATGTTCAACAAGGTCGTCAAGAGCTTCCAATGGGGCCAGCATCAGGTGACGATGGAGACCGGCGAAATCGCCCGTCAATCCACCGGCGCCGTGCTGGTCAATATCGACGACACCGTGGTGCTGGCCACCGTGGTGGCTCGTACCGAAGCCAAGGCAGGGCAGGACTTCTTCCCCCTGACCGTCGACTACATCGAGAAGACCTACGCCGCCGGCAAGATCCCCGGCAGCTTCTTCAAGCGTGAAGGCCGTCCCAGCGAGCTGGAAACCCTGACTTCGCGTCTGATCGATCGCCCGATCCGCCCGCTGTTCCCGGAAGGTTTCTTTAATGAAGTGCAGGTGGTGGTGCACACCCTGTCGCTGAATCCGGAAGTGCAGGCCGACATCGCCGCCATGATCGCTACCAGCGCTGCGCTGGCCGTGTCCGGCATCCCGTTTAATGGCCCGATCGGCGCCGCCCGCGTGGGTTATGTGAACGGCGAATACGTGCTGAACCCGGGTAAGACCCAGCTGGCCGAGTCCAAGCTGGACCTGGTGGTGGCCGGTACCGAAGCCGCCGTGCTGATGGTCGAGTCCGAAGCCGACCAACTGACCGAAGACGTCATGCTGGGCGCCGTGGTTTATGGTCATGACCAGGGCAAGATCGCCATCGCCGCCATCAATGAACTGGTGCGTGAAGCTGGCAAGCCGTCCTGGAACTGGACCGCTCCCGCCAAGGACGAGCCGTTCATCGCCAAGGTCACCGCCCTGGCTGAAGAGCCGCTGCGCGCCGCTTATCAGATCCGCTCGAAGCAGGCCCGTACCCAGGCTTGCCGCGAGGCCTATGCCAAGGTGAAGGACGCCCTGGCCGCCGAGAACGTCGAATTCGACGGCGTGGAAGTGGACGGCCTGCTGTTCGAGATCGAGGCGCGCATCGTGCGCAGCCAGATCCTGGCCGGCGAACCGCGTATCGACGGTCGCGACACCCGCACCGTGCGCCCGATCGAGATCCGCAACAGCGTGCTGCCGCGCGCCCACGGCTCGGCGCTGTTCACCCGGGGTGAAACCCAGGCGCTGGTGGCTGCCACGCTGGGCACCGACCGCGACGCGCAAGTCATCGACGCGCTGGCCGGCGAGTACTCCGAGCGCTTCATGCTGCACTACAACATGCCTCCGTTCGCTACCGGCGAAACCGGTCGCGTGGGCAGCCCGAAGCGTCGCGAAATCGGCCACGGCCGACTGGCCAAGCGTGCCCTGGTGGCCGTGCTGCCGACCAAGGAAGACTTCCCGTACTCCATCCGCGTGGTGTCGGAAATCACCGAGTCCAACGGTTCGTCGTCGATGGCTTCGGTCTGCGGCGGCTGCCTGTCGCTGCTGGACGCCGGTGTGCCGCTGAAGGCGCACGTGGCGGGTATCGCCATGGGCCTGATCAAGGATGCCAACCGCTTCGCCGTGCTGACCGACATCCTGGGGGATGAAGATCACCTGGGCGACATGGACTTCAAGGTCGCAGGCACCACCTCGGGCATCACCGCCCTGCAGATGGACATCAAGATCCAGGGCATCACCAAGGAAATCATGCAGGTCGCCCTGGCTCAGGCCAAGGAAGCCCGTCTGCACATCCTGGACAAGATGGTCGGCGCAATGGGCACGGCCAACACCGAGATCTCGCAGTTCGCGCCGCGTCTGTACACCATGAAGATCAATCCGGAGAAGATCCGTGACGTGATCGGCAAGGGTGGCGCCACCATCCGCGCGCTGACCGAAGAAACCGGTACGCAGATCGACATCGCGGAAGACGGCACGATCACCATCGCTTCCACCGATGGCGCCAAGGCGGAAATCGCCAAGAAGCGCATCCAGGAGATCACCGCAGAAGCCGAAGTGGGCAAGGTCTACGAAGGCGCGGTCACCAAGATCCTGGACTTCGGTGCCTTGGTCAACATCCTGCCGGGCAAGGACGGTCTGCTGCACATCAGCCAGATCGCCCATCAGCGCGTCGAGAAGGTGACCGACTTCCTGAGCGAAGGCCAGATCGTCAAGGTCAAGGTGCTGGAGACCGATGAAAAGGGCCGCATCAAGCTGTCGATGAAGGCGCTGCTGGATCGCGATGCTCCCGCGTCCGCTCCGTCGGAAGGCGCTGGCGAGTAAATCGTCATGAAAGCCATCGCCATCACCCAGCCGGGTGGGCCCGAGGTGCTGCAACTGGTCGAGCGTCCTGACCCCGTCGCCGGGGTGGGGGGCTGCCTGATCCGTGTGGCGGCCTACGGCATCAACCGTCCGGATGTGCTGCAACGCAAAGGGGCCTATCCACCCCCGCCCGGGGCGAGTGATCTCCCCGGCCTGGAGGTGGCGGGTGTCATTGAGGCGGGCGACGCTGCCGCGCTGCAGGCCGCTGGCCTGCGCGTCGGTGATGCCGTCTGTGCGCTGGTGGCGGGTGGTGGTTATGCCGAGCTGTGTGTGGCCCCGGTGGCGCAATGCCTGCCGGTGCCAGCGGGCTGGAGCATGGAAGAGGCGGCCAGCCTGCCGGAGACCTTCTTCACGGTGTGGAGCAATGTCTTCGAGCGGGCTCGCTTGCAGCCCGGCGAGACCCTGCTGGTGCATGGCGGCAGCAGCGGTATTGGGGTGACGGCGATTCAGCTGGCCAAGGCGCTGGGCTCGACGGTGCTGGTCACCGTGGGCAGCGAGGACAAGGCGCAAGCCTGTCGTGCGCTCGGTGCCGACCTGGCCATTCAATATCGCGCCCAGGACTTCGTGGCGGAGGCCAAGGCCTTCACCCAAGGCCGTGGCGTCGATGTGATCCTCGACATGGTCGCTGGCGACTATGTGGCGCGCAATGTGGACTGCCTGGCTGATGACGGTCGCGCGGTGATCATTGCCGTGCAAGGCGGCGTCAAGGCGTCGTTCGATGCTGGCCAGGTGCTGCGTCGGCGCCTGACGGTGACCGGTTCCACGCTGCGTCCGCGTTCGCTGGAATTCAAGGCCGGCATTGCCCGTGCCTTGCGTGAACGGGTGTGGCCGCTGCTGGAGCGGCGTGCCATCCGTCCGGTGCTGTACCGGCAACTGCCGGCACAGCAGGCGGCGGCGGCCCATGCCCTGATGGAGTCCGGTGAGCACGTCGGCAAGATCGTGCTGAGTTGGTCCTCGAAGACGGAGAGCAATTGATGCGCAAGAAACTGGTGGTGGGCAACTGGAAGATGCACGGCAATCGTGCGTCCAATGCCGTGCTGCTGGCCGGCCTGAAGGAGGCGGGGCCCTGGAATGCCCAGGTCGCCGTCTGTGTTCCGTTCCCCTACATCACGGAAACCGCGCTGGCCCTCACCGGTCAGTGGGTGTTGTATGGGGCCCAGGATTGCTCCGCGCATGAGCAGGGCGCCTACACCGGTGAAGTGTCGTCCGCGATGCTGGCCGATCTGGGTTGCCGTTATGCCATCGTGGGTCATTCCGAGCGCCGGGCCTATCACCACGAAAGCGATCAGCTGGTGGCCGACAAGGCCAAGGCCGCGCTGGCGCATGGCATCACGCCCATCGTCTGTGTGGGTGAGACGCTGGCCGAGCGCGAGGCGGGTCGCACGGAAGAGGTGGTGAAGCGCCAGCTCGCTGCGGTCATCCACACGCTGACGCATTGCATCGGTGAAATCGTGGTGGCTTACGAGCCGGTCTGGGCCATCGGTACCGGCCTCACGGCCACGCCGGAGCAGGCCCAGCATGTGCACGCCCTGCTGCGTCAGCAGCTCAAGGCGGCCACGCAAAAGGCTGACCAGATGCAGATCCTCTACGGCGGCAGCGTCAAGCCGGACAATGCCGTCCAATTGTTTGCCCAGCCCGATATCGACGGCGGCCTCATCGGAGGTGCCGCGTTGAAGGCTGCTGATTTTGCGGCGATCTGCCGCGCCGCCGGCTGAATCCACCGGCTGAAGGTCCCCAAGGATTCTGGAGAAAGAAGCAAATGCAAGTGTTGATGAACCTGGTGCTGGTGCTGCAGCTGGTGGCTGCCCTGGCGATGATCGGTCTGGTGTTGGTGCAGCATGGCAAGGGTGCCGACATGGGCGCCTCCTTCGGCAGTGGCGCGTCCGGCAGTCTCTTTGGTGCCACGGGAAGTGCCAACTTCCTCTCGCGCAGCACCGCAATCGCCGCTACCATCTTCTTTGTCTGCACACTGGCCCTGGCCTACATGAGCAGCCATCGAGCATCCGGTGTGGACGGTTCTTCCGCCGCCGAGCGTCTGCTGGAGCAGGGCGGTGCCGCCCGCGCCACCGCTGCCTCGGCACCGGTGCCTGCCGCTTCCGCTGCCACTGACGTGGTGCCGGGTGCTGCACTGTCTCCGGTGGCGCCTGCCTCGGCCGCATCGAACTGATCGAAGTGGGCGGCTGGCGTAAGCACCTCGACAAAATTGCTTCAGTTCACTAGTGAGCTTCGGAAAGCGGTATAGAATTCGAGGCTGTCTGAAACGCGAGCCGTCAAGACAAAGTCACCGAAAGGTGACATAAGCCGACGTGGTGAAATTGGTAGACACGCTATCTTGAGGGGGTAGTGGCGAAAGCTGTGCGAGTTCGAGTCTCGCCGTCGGCACCAGAATAAATCGGCCTGCCAAGGTCTTTGAGATCTAGCCCAACAAGCCGGATTTCAAAGAGACCCAAAGCAGGTTGATGTCTTTTGAATCTTCCGAAGTACTTCAGCCGGTGCCCCCGCACTGCTGAGTATTGAAGAAGGTCAAAAGGACAGGCGGGCGCGGTCCGTAGGCGATAGTTTTATCGCTCACGGCGCGCCCGTTGTTTTTGCCGAATGTTTGCCGAGTGTGCTGCTGGCCGAGTTTCTCGGTGGGTGGTGGGGCTCGGTGGCCCGTTGGAAACCTGTTCGGAATGGGGCTGTCTGTCGGGTAATTGCATTGCCTGCAGTCGACTGTCCATCCCGGCATAAACGAAGAGCAAAGTCGTGAGCCTGGAACAATACCTGCCCGTCATCCTTTTCATTCTGGTCGGCGCCGTGGTGGGTATAGCACCCCAGGTTCTCGGCTTTGTGCTCGGCCCCCGTCGTCCTGACGAGGCCAAAAACTCCCCTTATGAATGCGGCTTCGAGGCCTTTGAGAACGCGCGAATGAAATTCGACGTGCGTTATTACCTCGTGGCCATTCTCTTCATTCTGTTCGACCTGGAAATCGCCTTCCTCTTCCCGTGGGCCGTGTCCCTGCGTGAAGTGGGTCCTGCCGGCTTCTGGGCGATGATGGTGTTCCTGGGTATTCTGGTCGTGGGGTTTGCCTACGAGTGGAAAAAGGGCGCCCTCGACTGGGAATGACCGGCTGCTGAGCCACCAACGGTACGCAGGCCCCGTCCGGGTCTGATGTGCGGTGGGGAAGGGCGGCTTGCCCGACTCCATGCTTTCGAAAGATTGGGATTTCGATATGGGTAACGAAGGCTTGATGAAGGAAGGCTTCCTGACCACTTCCATCGACGTGCTGGTGAATTGGTCCAAGACCGGTTCCCTGTGGCCGATGACCTTCGGTCTGGCTTGCTGTGCGGTGGAAATGATGCATGCCGGCGCTGCGCGCTACGACATCGACCGCTTCGGCATGTTGTTCCGCCCCAGCCCCCGTCAGTCCGATCTGATGATCGTGGCCGGCACGCTGTGCAACAAGATGGCGCCGGCCCTGCGCAAGGTCTACGACCAGATGGCCGAGCCGCGCTGGGTGCTGTCCATGGGGTCCTGCGCCAACGGTGGTGGCTACTACCACTACAGCTATTCGGTGGTGCGCGGCTGTGACCGCATCGTGCCGGTGGACGTCTACGTGCCAGGCTGTCCGCCCACCGCCGAGGCGCTGCTCTACGGCATCCTGCAGCTGCAGGCCAAGATCCGCCGCGAAAACACCATCGCGCGCTAAGCATCCCAGCAAGCCAAGCACATGAGCAAACTCGATACCTTGCAGGCGGCGCTCGAGTCCGTCCTGGGTGGCCAGATCGTGGCCCTGAAGCGCGAACTCGGCGAGATCACCATCACCGTGGCCGCCAAGGACTATGCCAACGTGGCCAAGCTGCTGCGGGACCATTCCGAACTGCGCTTTGAACAGCTGATCGACCTGTGTGGCGTGGACTACAGCGCCTACAAGGACGGTGCCTACGAAGGCCCGCGTTTTGCGGCGGTCACCCATCTGCTGTCGATCAACAAGAACTGGCGCCTGCGCCTGAAGGTGTTTGCACCGGACGACGACTTCCCGGTGGTGGCCTCGGTCAATGCCATCTGGAATGCTGCCAACTGGTTCGAGCGCGAAGCCTTCGACCTCTACGGCATCATCTTCGAAGGTCACGAAGACCTGCGCCGCATCCTGACGGACTACGGCTTCATCGGCCATCCGATGCGCAAGGACTTCCCGGTGACGGGCCATGTCGAAATGCGCTACGACCCCGAGCAGAAGCGGGTGATCTACCAGCCGGTGACGATTGAGCCGCGCGAAATCACGCCCCGCGTCATCCGCGAAGACAACTACGGCGGACTTTGATCATGGCCGAAATCAAGAACTACACACTGAACTTCGGGCCCCAGCACCCGGCCGCTCACGGCGTGCTGCGTCTGGTGCTGGAACTGGACGGCGAAGTCATCCAGCGCGCCGACCCGCACATCGGCCTGCTGCACCGCGCCACCGAAAAGCTGGCCGAAACCAAGACCTTCATCCAGTCCTTGCCCTACATGGACCGTCTCGACTACGTGTCGATGATGGCCAACGAACATGCCTATTGCCTGGCCATCGAGAAGATGCTGGGTCTGGAAGTGCCGGAACGTGCGCAGTACATCCGCGTGATGTTCGCCGAGCTGACGCGCATCCTGAACCACCTGCTGTGGTTGGGCGCGCACGGCATCGACTGCGGCGCGATGAACATCCTGATCTACTGCTTCCGCGAGCGTGAAGACATCTTCGACATGTACGAAGCTGTCTCGGGCGCCCGCATGCATGCGGCCTACTTCCGTCCGGGTGGCGTCTACCGCGACCTGCCGGACAGCATGCCGCAGTACAAGGTCAGCAAGATCAAGAACCAGAAGGCCATCGACCGCCTGAACGAGAACCGTCAGGGCTCGCTCCTGGACTTCATCGAAGACTTCTGCAAGCGCTTCCCGGCCAACGTCGACGACTACGAAACCCTGCTCACCGACAACCGGATCTGGAAGCAGCGGACCGTCGGCATCGGTGTGATGTCGCCTGAGCGCGCGCTGAACCTGGGCCTGACCGGCCCGATGCTGCGTGGCTCCGGCATTGCCTGGGACACCCGCAAGACCCAGCCCTACGATGTCTATGCCAAGATGGACTTCGACATCCCGGTGGGGACCAACGGCGACACCTACGACCGTTATCTCGTGCGTGTGGAAGAAATGCGCCAGTCCAACCGCATCGTCCAGCAGTGCGTGAAGTGGCTCAAGGCCAACCCCGGCCCGGTGATCACCGACAACCACAAGGTGGCGCCTCCCTCCCGTGTCGCCATGAAGAGCAGCATGGAAGAGCTGATCCACCACTTCAAGCTGTTCACCGAAGGCTTCCGCGTTCCCGAGGGCGAGGCCTATGCCAGCGTGGAACATCCGAAGGGCGAGTTTGGCATCTACCTGATCAGCGATGGCGCCAACAAGCCTTACCGCCTGAAGATCCGGGCTCCGGGTTATTCGCATCTGGCGGCGCTGGATGAAATGGCGCGTGGCCACATGATCGCTGACGCGGTGGCCGTGATCGGCACGATGGACATCGTGTTCGGTGAAATTGACCGTTGAGTGGTGACGCGATGAGCAGCACTGAAATTGTGAATACCGCAGCCGGCACGGCCTTCGTGCTGAGCGACGCCACCCGGGCCCGCTTTGACCGGGAAGTGGCCAAGTACCCGGCCGAGCAGGCGCAGTCGGCCGTGATGGCCTGCCTGTCCATCGTCCAGCAGGAGCAGGGCTACGTGTCGCGCGAGGCGGAAGACGCCATCGCCGCCTACCTTGGCATGCCGGCGATTGCCGTCTACGAGGTCACGACCTTCTACAACATGTACAACCAGCGCAAGCTGGGCAAGTTCAAGCTGAACGTCTGCACCAACCTGCCGTGCCAGTTGCGTGACGGCCAGAAGGCGCTGGAGCACCTGTGCGGCAAGCTGGGTGTGGCAGAGGGCGGCACCACGGCGGACGGCTTGTTCACCGTGCAGAAGAGCGAGTGCCTGGGGGCCTGCGCCGATGCACCGGTGATGCTGGTCAATGACCGCCAGATGTGCAGCTTCATGAGCCATCAGCGCCTGGACGAACTGGTGGATGCGCTCAAGGCGCACGCCACCAAGAACTGAGGGAACGCGCATGACTATCGATCTCTCCAAGTGGCAATCGACCGGTGCCGAGACCTGCTTCCATGACCGTCACCTCGGCCCGCAGATCTATGCTGAGCTGAATGGCAAGAACTGGTCGATCCAGGACTACCAGGCACGTGGGGGCTATCAGGCCCTTCGCAAGATCCTGGGCCAGGATGGCGGTGAAGGCCTGACCCCGGACCAGGTGATTGCCGAGGTGAAGGCCTCCGGCCTGCGTGGCCGTGGCGGCGCCGGTTTCCCCACTGGCCTGAAGTGGAGCTTCATGCCCCGCCAGTTCCCGGGTGCGAAATACCTCGTCTGCAATTCGGACGAAGGCGAACCGGGTACCTGCAAGGACCGCGACATCCTCATGTTCAACCCGCACATCGTCATCGAAGGCATGGCGATTGCGGCGTATGCCATGGGCATCCGCACCGGCTACAACTACATCCACGGCGAAATCTTCGAGGTGTATGAACGCTTCGAAGCCGCGCTGGAGGAAGCCCGTGCCGCCGGCCTGCTGGGGGACAACATCCTGGGCAGCAGCTTCAGCTTCCAGCTGCATGCGCACCACGGCTTCGGCGCCTACATCTGCGGCGAAGAAACCGCGCTGCTGGAATCGCTGGAAGGCAAGAAGGGCCAGCCGCGCTTCAAGCCGCCGTTCCCGGCCAGCTTCGGTCTGTACGGCAAGCCAACCACCATCAACAACACCGAGACCTTCGCTGCGGTGCCCTGGATCATCCGCAACGGGGGCCAGAAGTACCTGGAAGTGGGCAAGCCCAACAACGGTGGCACCAAGATCTTCTCGGTCTCCGGCGACGTGAACCGTCCCGGCAACTATGAGGTGCCGCTGGGTACCTCGTTCGAGAAGCTGCTGGAGCTCGCCGGTGGCGTGCGCACCGGCCGCAAGCTCAAGGCCGTGATCCCCGGCGGGTCCTCCGCGCCGGTGTTGCCGGCCGACCTCATGATGCAGTGCACGATGGACTATGACTCCATCGCCAAGGCCGGCTCCATGCTGGGCTCGGGCGCCGTCATCGTGATGGACGACTCGCGTTGCATGGTCAACAGCCTGCTGCGCCTGTCCTACTTCTATGCGCATGAATCCTGCGGCCAGTGCACCCCCTGCCGCGAGGGCACCGGCTGGATGCACCGCGTCATCGAACGCATTGCGCATGGCAAGGGCCGCAAGGAAGACATCGACCTGCTGAACTCGGTGGCCGACAACATCCAGGGCCGCACCATCTGCGCCCTGGGCGACGCAGCCGCCATGCCGGTGCGCGCGATGATCAAGCACTTCAAGCATGAGTTCATCGCCATGATCGAGCAGGCCCAGTCCCCCACATCCCAACCACGTCAGACTGCCCCGGCCGGGTCGCTGGCCTGATCCGGAGCCGCTGAGAAGAAGCTATGGTTGAAATCGAACTCGACGGCCGGAAGGTCGAAGTGCCTGAAGGCAGCATGGTGATGCATGCCGCCGAAAAGGCCGGCACCTACATCCCGCACTTCTGCTATCACAAGAAGCTGTCCATCGCCGCCAACTGCCGCATGTGCCTGGTGGAGGTGGAGAAGGCACCCAAGCCGCTGCCCGCCTGCGCCACGCCGGTCACGCAGGGCATGATCGTGCGCACCAAGAGCGACAAAGCCATCAAGGCCCAGCAGGGCGTGATGGAGTTTCTGCTGATCAATCACCCGCTGGATTGCCCCATCTGCGACCAGGGCGGCGAATGCCAGCTGCAGGATCTGGCCGTCGGTTATGGCGCCGGCAAGTCGCGCTACTCCGAAGAGAAGCGGGTGGTGTTCCACAAGAACGTGGGCCCGCTGATCTCCATGGAGGAGATGAGCCGTTGCATCCACTGCACCCGCTGCGTGCGCTTCGGCCAGGAAATCGCTGGCCAGATGGAGCTGGGCATGGCCCACCGCGGCGAGCACAGCGAGATCCAGACCTTTGTCGGACGCACGGTGGATTCCGAGCTGTCGGGCAACATGATCGACATCTGCCCGGTCGGTGCGCTGACCAGCAAGCCCTTCCGCTACAGCGCCCGCACCTGGGAACTGTCGCGCCGCAAGAGCGTCAGCCCGCATGACTCCACCGGCGCCAACCTGGTCGTCCAGGTCAAGGGCAATGAAGTCCTGCGTGTTGTGCCGCTGGAAAACGAAGCCGTCAACGAATGCTGGATCGCCGACCGCGACCGCTTCTCGTATGAAGCGCTGAACAGCGACGAACGCCTGACCACCCCCATGCTCAAGCAGGGCGGTGAGTGGAAGTCGGTCGACTGGACCACTGCGCTGGAATACGTGGCCAACGGCCTCAAGCAGATCAAGTCGGAGAAGGGCGCTTCGTCCATCGCCGGACTCGGTTCCGAGCACAGCACCGTGGAAGAACTGCACCTGCTGGCGCAACTCGTCCGGGGCCTGGGCAGCGAAAACATCGACACCGCGCTGCGCGCCGCCGATCCGGCCTTCCGCGCCGAAGACGGCAAGGCCTTCTGGCTGGGCACCTCGATCGCATCGCTGTCGCAGCTGGACCGTGCCCTGGTGGTCGGCTCCTTCCTGCGCAAGGACCATCCGCTGTTTGCCCAGCGTCTGCGCCAGGCGGCCCGTCAGGGTGCCCAGGTGCTGGCCCTCGGCGCCGCTGAAGACAACTGGCTGATGCCGGTGGCTGCCCGCATCACCGCCGCGCCGAGCGCCTGGGTGCAGGAGCTGGCTGGCGTGGCTGCGGCCATCGCGAGCGTCAAGGGTGGGACCGCCCCGGTGGCCGGCGAATCGACCGAAGCCTCGCGCCGTCTGGCCGATGCACTGCTGTCGGGTGAACGCAAGGCCATCCTGCTGGGCAATGCCGCTGTGCAGCATCCCCAGGCCACGACCCTGCTGGCCCTGGCCAACTGGATCGGTGCCCAGACCGGCGCCAGCGTCGGTGTGATGGGTGCAGCCGCCAACACGGTGGGTGCCCAATTGGTGAAGGCCCGTCCGGGGCAGGGCGGACGTTCTGCCGCCCAGCTGCTGAACGACCAGCCGGCCAAGGCCCTGGTGCTGCTGAACACCGACCCGGTGCTGGACGGCGCCAACGCGGCTGCCGCCGCCAAGGCCGTGGCCGCTGCCGAGATGGTGGTGGTGCTGAGCCCGTTCAAGACCGGTCTGGCGTACGCCGACGTGCTGCTGCCCGCCGCCCCGTTCACCGAAACCTCGGGCAGCTTTGTGAACGCCGAAGGTCGTCTGCAGAGCTTCGTCGGGGTGGTCAAGGCCCGTGGCGAGACCCGTCCGGCCTGGAAGATCCTGCGCGTGCTGGGCAACCTGCTGGGCCTGTCGGGCTTCGACTTCGACAGCTCCGAGCAGGTTCGTAATGCCGCCCTGGGCGTGAGCACCGAACTGGGTGAGCGCCTGAGCAACGTGGTGTCCGCCGCCCCCGCAGCCTCCGCTTCGGTGGCCGCTGGCGGCCTGGAGCGTCTGACCGCCGTGCCGATCTACGCCACCGACGCCCTGGTGCGTCGTGCCAGCTCGCTGCAACTGACCCGTGACGGCCGTGACGCCGCCGTGGCCGGCCTGCCGCAAGCCCTCTGGACGCAACTGGGCCTGGAAGGCAAGGGCGCCCAGGTGCGCGTGGCCCAGGCCGGTGCCGGTGAGGCCGTGCTGGCTGCTCAACTGGACACCAGCCTGCCCGCCACCGTGGTGCGTGTGCCGGCCGGTGTGCCGGAAACCGCCGCGCTGGGTGCTCTGTTCGGCGCCATCAGCGTGACCAAGGCCTGAGGACGAGACGACGATGGACAATCTATACAACGCCGGCGCCTCGCTGTGGGATGGCGCTTTCTGGGCAGGCGCCTGGCTGGTGATCTGGAGCCTGCTCAAGATCATCGTGGTGGTGGCGCCGCTGATGATCTGCGTGGCCTACCTGACCCTGTGGGAACGCAAGGCCATTGGCTGGTCGCAGATCCGCCCGGGCCCCAACCGCGTGGGCCCGATGGGTCTGCTGACCCCGATCGCCGATGCGGTGAAGCTGATCTTCAAGGAGATCATCATCCCGTCGGCGGCCAACAAGAGCCTGTTCTTCCTCGGCCCGATCATGACCATCATGCCGGCGCTGGCCGCCTGGGCGGTGGTGCCGTTCGGCCCGGGTGTGGCCGTGGCCGACGTCAATGCGGGCCTGCTGTTCGTGATGGCCATCACCTCGCTGGAGGTCTACGGCGTGATCATCGCCGGCTGGGCTTCCAACTCGAAGTACGCCTTCCTCGGCGCGCTGCGCGCCTCGGCGCAGATGGTGTCGTATGAAATCGCCATGGGCTTCGCGCTGGTCATCGTGCTGATGGTCACCGGCTCGATGAACATGACCGACATCGTGGTGAGCCAGGACACCGGCAAGTTCGCCTCCATGGGCCTGAGCTTCCTGTCGTGGAACTGGCTGCCGCTGCTGCCTGTGTTTGTGGTGTATTTCATCTCCGGCCTGGCAGAAACCAACCGTCACCCGTTCGACGTGGTGGAAGGTGAATCGGAAATCGTGGCCGGCCACATGATCGAGTACTCGGGCATGTCGTTCGCGATGTTCTTCCTGGCCGAATACGCCAACATGATCCTCGTCTCGGCCCTGGCCGTGGTGATGTTCCTGGGCGGCTGGGCGGCACCGATCTCCTTCAGCGTGCTCGGTATGGACACGCCGTCCATCATCGAGAAGACCATGCCCTTCTGGAACTGGTTCTGGCTGTTCTTCAAGACCTTCGTGGTCGTGACCGGTTTCCTGTGGGTGCGTGCCACGTTCCCCCGGTTCCGCTATGACCAGATCATGCGTCTGGGCTGGAAGATCTTCATTCCGGTCACCCTGGTGTGGCTGGTGCTGGTGGGTCTGTGGATCCAGTCCCCATTCAATATCTGGAAGTAATCCGAGGTGTCCGCTGTGAGCTCCATCAAGGACCTACTCAAGAGCTTCATGCTCACCGAGCTGTTCAAGGGCATTGGCCCTGACCGGCCGGCATTTCCTCTCGCGCAACATCACGGTGCAGTTCCCGGAAGAAAAGACGCCGCTGTCGCCGCGTTTCCGCGGTCTGCATGCGCTGCGTCGTTACGAGAACGGTGAAGAGCGCTGCATCGCCTGCAAGCTGTGCGAGGCGGTGTGCCCGGCCATGGCCATCACCATCGAGTCCGACGTGCGTGCGGACGGCTCGCGCCGTACCACCCGCTACGACATCGACCTGACCAAGTGCATCTTCTGCGGCTTCTGCGAAGAAAGCTGCCCGGTGGACTCGATCGTCGAGACCGATATCTTCGAATACCACGGCGAAAAGCGTGGCGACCTCTACTTCACCAAGGAAATGCTCCTGGCTGTCGGGGACCGCTACGAGCCGCAAATCGCAGCCAGCAAGGAGGCCGACGCCAAGTACCGCTGACAGCGGCGCGGCGGCGCCCTTCGAGAGAAGGGCGGTGCGGCTGCGCGCTCCAGCCTGCTTGCAGGAAATCCCATGAACATCACCACCCTGCTGTTCTATTTCTTCTCGGTTGTCCTGTTGGGGTCGTCGGTCCTGGTGATCACGGCCCGCAGCACGGTCTATTCGGCCCTGTTCCTGATCCTGGCGTTCTTTAATGCCGCCTGCATCTGGATGATGCTGAAGGCTGAATTCCTGGCCATCACGCTGGTGCTGGTGTACATCGGCGCCGTCATGGTGCTGTTCCTGTTCGTCGTGATGATGCTGGATTTCGATTCAGACACGGTGCGCAAGGGCTTTTGGAAGCATGTACCCGCCGCCGGCCTGATCGGTGCCTTCATCGCGCTGGAAATGGCGCTGATCCTGATGCCGGGCTTCCGCGTCAGCGAAGCCCAGCCGGTGCCGGCTGACCTGGCCAAGCTGGGCAATACCAAGCTGCTGGGCATCAACATCTACACGCACTATCTGGCACCGCTGCAGATCGCTGCCGTGCTGCTGCTGGTGGCCATCATTGCGGCGATTGCACTGACCCTGCGCGGCCGCAAGGATTCGCGTCACCAAAACCCGGCCGAACAGGTCCGTGTCAAGAAGGGCGACCGTCTGCGCATCATCAAGGTCGCGGCCACGGTGGAACAGCCGGCCGCGCCGGTCGAGAAGAACGAAGGAGCCGCATGATGGGCGTTCTGACACTGGGACATTTCCTGACCCTGGGGGCGATTTTGTTTGCCCTGTCGGTGATCGGCATCTTCCTGAACCGCAAGAACCTGATCGTGCTGCTGATGGCCATCGAGCTGATGCTGCTGGCGGTCAACCTGAACTTCGTGGCCTTCTCCCACTATCTGGGCGACATGGCGGGCCAGGTGTTCGTGTTCTTCATCCTCACGGTCGCGGCGGCGGAATCCGCCATCGGCCTGGCCATCCTGGTGGTGCTGTTCCGCAATCGCAGCAGCATCAACGTGGAAGAGCTGGATGCCCTGAAGGGCTGACGGGCGGCAGGAAGCGAGAAAAACAATGTCTGCAACACTTTCACAGAACATGCTGCTGGCGGTGCCGCTGGCGCCGCTGGTCGGCGCCATCGTGGCCGGCCTGTTCGGCAAGCAGGTGGGCCGCCGTGGCGCCCACACCGTCACCATCCTGGGCGTGCTGATCTCCCTGATCATCTCGGCCCTGACCCTGCAGTCCGTCATCCAGGACGGCGCCCGCTTCAACCAGACCGTCTACGAATGGATGACGCTGGGCGGGCTGAAGATGGAAATCGGCTTCATGATCGACGGCCTGTCCGCGATGATGATGTGCGTGGTGACCTTCGTCTCGCTGATGGTGCACATCTACACCATCGGCTACATGGAGGAAGACCCCGGCTACCAGCGCTTCTTCAGCTACATCTCGCTGTTCACCTTCAGCATGCTGATGCTGGTGATGAGCAACAACATGCTGCAGCTGTTCTTCGGTTGGGAAGCCGTGGGTCTGGTGTCCTACCTGCTGATCGGCTTCTGGTACACCAAGCCGACGGCCATCTTCGCCAACATGAAGGCCTTCCTGGTCAACCGGGTGGGGGACTTCGGCTTCATCCTGGGCATCGGCCTGCTGGTGGCTTATGGTGGTTCGCTGAACTACACCGAGACCTTCGCCAAGGCCAACGACCTGGCCGCGATCAAGTTCCCGGGCCAGGACTGGATGATGCTGACCGTGGCCTGCATCTGCCTGTTCATCGGTGCGATGGGCAAGAGCGCGCAGTTCCCGCTGCATGTGTGGCTGCCTGATTCGATGGAAGGCCCGACCCCCATCTCCGCGCTGATTCACGCGGCCACGATGGTGACGGCCGGCATCTTCATGGTGTCGCGCTTCAGCCCGCTGTTCGAGCTGAGCGACACCGCGCTGAACTTCATCATGGTGATCGGTGCCATCACGGCGCTGTTCATGGGTTTCCTGGGCATCATCCAGAACGACATCAAGCGTGTGGTGGCCTATTCCACGCTGTCGCAGCTGGGGTATATGACGGTGGCCCTGGGCGCCTCGGCCTACTCGGTCGCGGTGTTCCACCTGATGACCCACGCCTTCTTCAAGGCCCTGCTGTTCCTGGGTGCGGGCTCGGTGATCATCGGCATGCACCATGACCAGGACATCCGCAACATGGGCGGCCTGCGCAAGTACATGCCCATCACCTGGATCACCTCGCTGCTGGGGTCGCTGGCGCTGATCGGCACGCCGCTGTTCTCGGGCTTCTACTCGAAGGACAGCATCATCGAAGCGGTGCATGCCAGCCACCTGCCGGCGGCTGGATTCGCTTCGTTCGCCGTGCTGGCCGGGGTGTTTGTCACCGCCTTCTACAGCTTCCGGATGTACTTCCTGGTCTTCCACGGCAAGGAACACTTCCATCACAAGCCGTTCCCGGGTGAGCACGACCATCACGACGACCATGGCCACGGCCACGATCACACGCCGCATGAATCCCCCTGGGTGGTCACGGCGCCGCTGATCCTGCTGGCGATTCCGTCGGTGGTCATCGGCTACCTGACGATCCAGCCGATGCTCTATGGCGAATTCTTCAAGGACGCCATCTTCGTGAACCACGACCTGCACCACGCCATGGGCGAGCTGGCCGAGGAAT
Source organism: Roseateles sp. SL47 (assembly GCF_026625885.1). Taxonomy (NCBI): domain Bacteria; kingdom Pseudomonadati; phylum Pseudomonadota; class Betaproteobacteria; order Burkholderiales; family Sphaerotilaceae; genus Roseateles; species Roseateles sp. SL47. The sequence goes on from NZ_CP113068.1 coordinate 3,602,435, forward strand.
TCCACGGGGCCTTCGCCATGGCACAGCATTCGGTGAAGACGCTGCCCCTGTGGCTGGCCTTCGCCGGTGTGGTGACCGCCTATGTGTTCTACATGAAGGCGCCGCAGATCCCGGCCACGATCGCTCGTGTGTTCCGTCCGATCGTGACCCTCCTGGAGAACAAGTACTACATGGACTGGTTCAATGAGAACGTGCTGGCCCGTGGCGCACGCCTCCTCGGTACCGGCCTGTGGAAGGTGGGGGACCAGGGTCTGATCGACGGTGTGGTCATCAATGGCGGTGCGCGTACCGTCGGCGGCATCGCCGGCCTGGTGCGGCTGGTGCAAACCGGCCACCTCTACTGGTATGCGCTGGTCATGATCCTGGGCGTGGTGGGCCTGATGACCTGGCAGCTGTGGCCGCATATGGTCAGCCAGCTCATGAACCTGTTCGGGCGTTGATCGGCGGAGAATAAGAATGTTGCTAAGTCTTGCCATTTGGCTGCCGGTCGTTTTCGGCGGTCTGCTGCTGGTGCTGGGTCGCGACGACAAGGCGGGCGCAGTGCGCTGGCTCGCGTTGGCCGCCGCCGTCATCAGCTTCCTCGTCACGCTGCCCGTCATCTCGGGTTTTAATGACGCCACCGCGGCCATGCAGTTCGTCGAGAAGGCGAACTGGATCGAACGCTTCAACATCCACTACCACCTGGGCGTGGATGGCATCTCGATGTGGTTCGTGCCACTGACCGCCTTCATCACCATCATCGTGGTGCTGTCGGCCTGGGAAGTGATCGAAACCCGCGTCCACCAGTACTACGGTGCCTTCCTGATCCTGTCGGGTCTGATGGTCGGTGTGTTCACCGCCCTGGATGGCATGCTGTTCTACGTGTTCTTCGAGGCCACGCTGATCCCGATGTACATCATCATCGGGGTGTGGGGCGGTCCGCGCCGGGTCTATGCCGCGTTCAAGTTCTTCTTGTACACGCTGGCCGGCTCGCTGCTGATGCTGATCGCGCTGCTGTATCTGTACAACAAGTCGGGCAGCTTCGACATCCTGGCCTGGCATCAACTGCCGCTGCCGCTGTCGGCGCAGACCCTGCTGTTCTTCGCCTTCTTCGCCGCGTTTGCCGTGAAGGTGCCGATGTGGCCGGTGCACACCTGGCTGCCCGACGCCCACGTGGAAGCCCCGACCGCCGGTTCCGTGGTGCTGGCGGCGATCATGCTGAAGCTGGGGGCGTATGGATTCTTGCGCTTCTCGATGCCGATCGCTCCGGATGCGGCCCGTGAATACGCCTGGGTGATCGTGGCGCTGTCTCTGATCGCGGTGATCTACATCGGCCTGGTGGCGATGGTCCAGCGCGACATGAAGAAGCTGGTGGCCTATTCGTCGGTCGCCCACATGGGCTTCGTCACCCTCGGCTTCTTCCTGTTCAATGAGCTGGGCGTGTCCGGCGCCATCGTGCAGATGATTGCCCACGGCTTTGTGTCGGCGGCGATGTTCCTGTGCATCGGTGTGCTGTACGACCGCGTCCATTCGCGTGAAATCGCCGACTACGGCGGCGTGGTGAACACCATGCCCAAGTTCGCCGCCTTCGCGGTGCTGTTCGGCATGGCCAACTGCGGCCTGCCCGCCACTGCCGGTTTTGTCGGTGAGTGGATGGTGATCCTGGGTGCCGTCCAGTTCAACTTCTGGATCGGCCTGCTGGCCGCCACCGCGCTGATCTTCGGTGCCGCCTACACGCTGTGGATGATCAAGCGCGTCTATCTCGGACCGGTGGCCAACGACCACGTGAAGGCCCTGACCGACATCAACGCGCGTGAATTCCTGATGCTGGCCATCCTGGCGGTCGCCGTGCTGTGGATGGGCGTGTATCCCAAGCCTTTCACCGACGTGATGCACCAATCGGTCACCGAGCTGCTCAAGCACGTCGCGGTGTCCAAGATTCAATAAAGGCCCACCACAATGACTGAAATGAACTGGGTCGCTGCCTACCCTGAAATTGCGCTGCTGGTGATGGCCTGCGTGGTCGCGCTGGTGGACCTGTTCGTGACCGATCCGCGTCGCACCCCCACCTACTGGCTGACGCAGCTCAGCCTGGCGGTGGTGGCGGCCATGCATTTCGCGGCCATGGGCGATGCCCCGGCCGTGGCCATGCAGGGCATGATGATCGTGGACCCGATGAGCCATCTGCTCTCCGGGGTCTCGGCCATCGCGCTGATCGTCACGCTGGTCTATGCCCGTCCGTATGCGGAATCGCGCGACATGCTCAAGGGTGAGCTGTTCACGCTGAGCATGCTCTCGCTGCTGGGCGTGGGTGTGATGGTGGCCGCCAACAACTTCCTGATGATCTATCTGGGTCTGGAGTTGATGAGCCTGTCGCTGTATGCGCTGACCGCGCTGCGTCGCGACCACACCGTCTCCACCGAAGCCGCCATGAAGTACTTCGTGCTGGGCGCGCTGGCCTCGGGCTTCCTGCTCTACGGCCTGTCGATGATGTATGGGGCCACCGGCTCGCTGTCCATCCCGCGCGTGTTTGAAGTCGTTGCTTCCGGTGCGCCCAACAAGGCAGTGCTGGTGCTGGGCGTGGTGTTTGTGGTGGCCGGCCTGGGCTTCAAGCTGGGGGCGGCTCCCTTCCACATGTGGGTGCCGGACGTCTACCAAGGTGCGCCGACCGCTGCCACGCTGCTGATCGGTGGCGCCCCCAAGCTGGCCGCCTTTGGCATCACCCTGCGTCTGCTGGTGGATGGCATGCTGCCGCTGGCGGTGGACTGGCAGCAGATGCTGCTGGTGATGGCCGTTGCATCGCTGGTGGTGGGCAACCTCGCCGCCATTGCGCAGACCAACCTCAAGCGCATGCTGGCGTACTCCACCATTGCCCAGATGGGCTTTGTGGTGCTGGGTCTGGCGTCAGGGGTGGTCAACGGCTCCAGCGACTACGCGCTGAATGCCTACAGCTCGGCCATGTTCTATGCCATCACCTATGTGCTGACCACGCTGGGCAGCTTCGGCCTGGTGATGCTGCTGTCGCGCCAGGGCTTCGAGTCCGAGCAGATCAGCGATCTGGCGGGCCTGTACAAGCGCAGCCCCTGGTTCGCACTGGTCATGGCCATCTACATGTTCTCGCTGGCCGGCATTCCGCCGACGGCAGGCTTCTACGGCAAGCTGGCCGTGCTGCAGGCCATGGTCACCACCGGCTCCGAGCTCTACATCTGGCTGGCGGTGATTGCGGTGATGCTGTCGTTGATCGGCGCGTTCTACTACCTGCGTGTGGTGAAGGTCATGTTCTTTGATGAACCGACCGACCGCTCCAGCCTGACCGCGCCGACCGACGCCCGTCTGGTCATGTCGATCAACGGCATCGCCGTGCTGGTGCTGGGCATTGTGCCCGGCGGCCTGCTGACGCTGTGCAGCCAGGCGCTGACCCGCGCGCTGACGCACTGATATCGGCATCGGGTCTGCACAGGAAAAGGGCAGGGTCGCTTCCGCATGGAACAAAGCGCGTCGGTCTGGACCGTTCTGGTGGTGGCGCTGATTGCCGCCAATCTGCCCTACCTCAGCTCCCGGGTGCTGCTGGTCGGCCCCCGGCGAGAGCCCAAGGCCGCCGGCTGGCGCCTGCTGGAACTGTTCTTGCTGGCCCTTCTGACGCTGGCCATCGGCGTCGGGCTTGAGGCCCGGCTGGGTCAGCGTTACCCCCAGGGCTGGGAGTTTTATGCCGCCGCCCTGGCGCTCTTCATCACCCTGGGGTTCCCGGGCTTCGTGTGGCGTTACCTGCGCCGCTCCCGCACCCTCGTTCGAGAGTTCGATGACGACGACCGCTGACGATCCGTCCCCCGGCATCCCGCCCGCCGCAGATGCCGACCCCCATCTCGTTGAATTGCCGCTCGACTCCCAATGGGTGTTGCGCGGCAATTTTCTTCAGGTCAGCCGTGACCACGTCCGTTTGCCGAACGGGCGGCAAGCCACCCGCGAATACATCCGACACCCGGGCGCGGCGGTCATCGTCCCCATCCTGGAGGATGGCCGATTGCTGCTGGAGCGTCAGTATCGGTACCCGATGGGTCGGGTGATGCTGGAGTTTCCGGCCGGCAAGCTGGACCCGGACGAGCCGCCGCTGACCTGCGCCCAGCGGGAACTGCTGGAGGAAACCGGTTACCGGGCCACGGAATGGGCCTATGCCGGGGTGATGCACAACGCCATTGCCTATTCCACCGAGCGGATCGAGATCTTCTTTGCGCGCGGGCTGGTGGCGGGTGAACGCAAGCTGGACGACGGTGAATTCCTGGATGTGGTCGCCCATGACCAGGAGGAACTGGAGCAAATGGTGATCAAGGGCGAACTGACCGATGCGAAGTCGCTGACCTGCCTGCTCTGGCTGGCCCGCTGGCGCGCCGGCGCCTGGCCATTGACCTGGACTTCCGCAGGCTGAAGCCGGAACGGCTAGCATTCCAACCATGTTGGTATTGAACCTGGCATGTGAGGCGGGCCACGGCTTTGAGGGCTGGTTTGGTTCCGCCGCCGATTTTGAATCGCAGCAGCAGCGCGGCCTGCTGAGCTGCCCCATGTGCAACAGTTCGGATGTTCGCCGGATGCCGAGTGCCCCACGGCTCAATCTGTCGGCCGCTTCGGCGCCGTCGGCGTCGGCGTCCCAAACTGAGCGATCCGAGCGGTCCGAGCGGTCCGAACGCTCATCGCGTCCAGAACCGTCCGCCGCGCTGGTGAACACCTCGTCGTCGCCCGTGGAGGCCCCCGCCGACGGGCCCGTCACCCCCATCGCCTTGCAGCGGCAGGTGATGCAGGCGGTGCGCCAACTGATCGCCAACACCGAAGACGTGGGTGAACGGTTCGCCGAAGAGGCCCGCCGCATCCATTATGGAGAAACCGAAGCCCGCGGGATCCGCGGCCAGGCGACTCCCGACGAAGCCCAGGCGCTGGCCGAAGAGGGCATCGACGTCGTGGCGCTTGCCGTGCCGGACGCGCTCAAGGACCCCCTTCAGTAATCGCCGCCCCGGCACAGCGGCCCATTCACTCCCCACTGGGTCGGAGCACAAGCCCCTTCAAGTTTGGGAGTGCAGCCTCCGCGCGACTGTGACGATCATCACGGGCGCCTCCAGGCGTTAAGCTAGCGCGCCTTTCGCACGAATCCGGCAAAAAAGACCGAGAAGCGCACGCCGTGCTTGCAGGTGTGTCGTGGTGCGCAAAGCCCCACTGTGTTCTCGCCTGCTTATGTCGGAGCCTCCTTCATGCCGCCCCTGTTGCGTCTGTCCCTGATTGCCCTTGCGTCCCTGGCCAGCCTGGCCGTTCTGTCTGCCTGCACCCCCTCCGATCCCCAGGCTGCTCGCGAGAAGGGCTCCGACACGGCGGCAGTGGCCAAAAGCGCCGCGCCCAGTCTCATCCTGGCCCCGGAAGATCTCCAGACGCTGGGCGTCAGCGAATATGCCAGCGGGCCGGTCATCACCGGCTCCATCCAGCCGGAACGCCGGGCCGATCTGCGGGCAGAACTGCAAGCGGTGGTGCTGGCGGTCTACAAGGAAAATGGCGAGACGGTGAAGCGCGGCGACCTGCTGGCCCGGCTGGACGACACCGCCATCCGCGACAGCGTGCAATCGGCAGATGAAGCCGTCCGTGCGTCCGCCCAGAGCTTTGAGCAGGCCGAACGCCAATACCAGCGTCTGAAGACCTTGCAGGCCCAGGGCATGAGCTCCATCCAGGCCATGGAAGATGCCGAGGTCCGCCGCAACAATGCGCAGAGTGACCTGGTGGCCGCCAAGGCCCGGCAGGCCACCGCCCGCCAGCAGCAGCAACGCACCGAAATCCGTGCCCCCTTCGATGGCGTGGTGAGCGACCGCAAGGTGTCGGCGGGCGACTCGGCCCAGGTGGGCAAAGAGCTGATCAAGGTGATGGACCCCGGCAGCATGCGCTTTGAAGGGCTGGTGTCCGCCGATCGCATGTCCGAACTCAAGCTGGGCCAGACCGTCTACTTCAAGGTCAACGGTTATCCGCAGGTGGACTTCCAGGGCAAGGTCCGCCGGATTGCCCAGGCGGCCAATGCCAACACCCGGCAGGTGGAAGTGCTGGTCGATTTCATCGGCGCCCAGCAGCCTGGCGTGGCCGGCCTGTATGCCGAGGGGCGGGTGCAGACGACCCGTGTGTCCGCCCTGATGGTGGCGGACAGCGCGCTGGTGCGCGAGGGGGACCGCAGCTATGTCTGGCGCATTGACGGACGTGCCTTGCGCAAGGCGGAGATCAAGCTTGGCGCGCGTGATGAACGCCAGGGCCTTTATGTGGTGGACAGCGGCCTGAAGGGGGGCGATCGCATCCTGCGCCATCCCAACAGCAGCCTGCAGGACGGCCAGGCCCTGGACTTCACCCAGGCGCCATCGCCCGCTGCCGCCCCCTCATCCCCCAAGGTGTCCCCCAAGGCGTCCACCAAGGCGTCCACCATGACTTCCTCGGCTGAAGCCGACGGTGTGTTGGTGGCGGCGCCTTGCGCGCCTTCCGCGCTGGCCTGCGCCAGCCCCTTGCACCTGCGGGCTGTCTGATCCGGACGGAGACCGACATGTTCCTTTCCAATTTCTCGGTCAAGAAACCGGTCGCGATGATCGTGGTGATCATCATGCTGATGTGCACCGGTTTGCTGGCCCTGCACAAGCTGCGGGTCAACCAGATCCCGGATGTGCAGGAGCCGGTGATGGTGGTCAGCATCACCTATCCGGGCGCTTCCCCGGAAACGGTGGAGCGCGAGGTGATCAACCGCATCGAGAAGTCGATGCAGAGCATCCCGGGTGTGACCGAAGTGCGGGCCACTGCCAATGAGGGCACGGCCCAGTTCATCCTGATCTACGAGTTCAGCAAGAACATGGCCGAGGCGGCCGACGAGATCCGCAATTCGATTGGCGCGGTGCGTCACAAGCTGCCCACCGAAATGCGGGAGCCGGTGCTGCAGCGGTATGACCCGTCGTCCGAGCCGGTGATGCAGCTGGCGCTGTCGTCCAGCACCGAAAGCCATGCGGAAATTTCCCGCCTGGCGGAAGACCAGTTGGCGGACCGCTTCCGCTCCCTCTCCGGTGTGGCCACCGTCACGGTCAACGGCGCACTCAAGCGTGAGTTGTCGGTGCTGCTCAATGCGCAGAAGTTGCGTGAGTTCAATGTCTCGGTCACCGAGGTGGTGCAGGCCCTGCGCATGCAAAACACCTCCGCGCCGGTGGGCAAGGTGCGCGGCACGCTGGAGGACCAGAGCATTCGCCTGCTGGGCCGCATCGAGTCCCCGGAAGATTTCACCCAGATCGTGGTGAAGCGCTCCGGCAATGAACTGGTGCGGCTGGGCCAGGTCGCGACGGTCCAGGACGGTTTTGCCGAGCAGACTGGCCTGTCGGTGCGCAACGGCCATCCCAATGTGGGCTTGGCCGTCACCCGATCACGCGATGCCTCCACGGTCAGCGTGGCCGACGAGACCCGCAAGCTGGTGGACGAGATCAACAAGACGCTGAAGAAGGGCACCCAGCTGGAGGTGACCCAGGACGGCGGCAAGGACGCCCAGGACAGTCTCAACAACGTGATCCATGCGCTGGTGTTTGGTGCGGGTCTGACGGTGTTTGTGGTGTATGTCTTCCTCAACTCCTGGCGTTCGACGCTGATCACCGCACTGTCGTTGCCGACCTCGGTGATTGCCGCCTTCATCGCCGTCTGGCTGTGCGGCTTCACGCTGAACTTCATGAGCCTGCTGGGGCTGTCGCTGGCCATCGGGGTGCTGATCGACGATGCCATCGTGGTGCGGGAGAACATCGTGCGCCACATGGAGCGGGGCGCGGACCGCCGCACCGCCGCACTCAAGGGCACCGCTGAAATCGGCCTGGCGGTGGCTGCCACCACCTTCTCCATCGTTGCCGTGTTTGTGCCGGTGGCCTTCATGCCGGGTGTGTCCGGTGAATGGTTCCGGCCTTTTGGCCTGACCGTGGTGGCCTCGGTGCTGGTGTCGCTGTTCATCTCCTTCACGCTGGACCCGATGCTGTCGGCCTTCTGGGGCGATCCCCCCGGCTATCACGAGCAGCCCAAGACCGGCATTTCCCGTTGGCTGGAACGCTTCAACCATTGGTTCGACGGCCTGGCGGATGGCTATGGCCATGTGATCGCCTGGGCCTTGCATCACCGGCGCTGGATGGCCTTCTTCGCCATGCTCAGCTTTGTGCTGGCCATTGCCATCCAGGCCAAGTTCGGTGGCAGCAGCTTCCTGCCCAAGACCGACTCGGGCACCATCGCCATCGATGTCCGTACGCCGGCCAGCTCCAGCCTGGAGTATTCACGTCTGAAGCTGGCGGCTGCGTCGGCGTTGGCACGGGAGATCCCCGAAACCAAGGCCACGAATGAAACCGTGAATGTGAGTGGCGGCCGCATCTATGTGGGCCTGGGCAAAAGCACCCAGCGAAAGCGCAGCGCGGCGGAGATCGCCGCCGACCTGCGCACGCGTGTGTCGCGCCTGGTTGGTGCGGAATACGTGGTGCTGGATGACCTGAACAATGGCGCGCAGAAGCCGGTGCAGATTCGTTTCTCCGGCACCGACTCCCGCAAGCTGATGGAGTTGACCACCGAGTTCATGGAGAAGCTGCGCAAGGTCCAAGGCGCGGTGGATGTCGGCCTGTCCGAGCAGGATCCGCAGGACGAGCTGCAGATTGAGTTGAACCGCGGTCTGGCGAACTCGCTGGGGATTTCGGTGGGCGATGCAGCCAGCGCGCTGCGGGTGGCGTTTGCCGGTGTGGAAGTCGGCGACTGGGTGGACCCCAGCGGCGAAACCCGCGATGTGTCGGTGCGTCTGGCGCCACAGGACCGGGTGGATGCCTCCAACATCGAACGCCTGCCGATCTCGGTCACTGGCACCGGGGTGATGGTGCCGCTGGAGCAGATCGCCACCGTCACCATGGGCAAGGGCCCCGCCAAAATCCAGCATGCGGACAGCAAGCGGATGATTGCGGTGTCGGCCAATGCGCATGGGCGCTCGTCCGGCGAAGTCACGGCCGATGCGCTCAAACTGGCCAAGTCGATGAACTTCCCACCGGGCTATGGCATTGCGCTGGCCGGGGATGCCAAGAGCCAGCAAGAGGTTTTTGGCGCCATGATCGTGGCACTGGCCTCCGGCATCGGCCTGATGTATCTCATCCTGGTCATGCAGTTTGGCAGCTTTACCGCGCCGATGGGGGTGATGCTGTCCCTGCCACTGTCGCTGATCGGTGTGGTTCTGGCGCTGAAGGTCACCGATGGTGGCCTCAACCTGATGAGCCTGATTGGTGTGATCATGCTGGCCGGGTTGGTGGCCAAAAATGCCATCTTGCTGCTGGATGCGGCGCGACATGAGGAGTCGGAGGGTGTGTCGCGTGAAGAGGCGCTGATGCATGCCGGCCGCAAGCGCTTCCGGCCCATCCTGATGACCACCTTTGCACTGATTGCCGGCATGCTGCCGGTGGCCATCGGGGTGGGAGAGGGCGGTGAGTTCTATCGTCCGATGGCGGTGGCCATCATCGGCGGGACCATCACGTCCACCTTCCTCACGCTGCTGATGGTGCCGTGTTTCTACGACAGCATCGAGATCTTCTTCGAGCGCCAGCGGCAGCGTTCCGCGCGCTGGAGCCAGCGATGGCCGCTACCGGTGGCGGTGGTGGTCAATATCCTGCAGACGGTGCTGGTGTTCCTGGCGCTGATCAGCGGCCTGCTGTTCCTGTGGTGGGTGGTGAGCAACGATTGGAACGGTCATCGCGCAAAGGCAAAGGCAAAGGCTGATGCCGATACCGCCGTGATGCCGACGCCTCGGGTCGATCAACACGGCGCGCCGGGCGACGACTGACGCACAGGCCGCTGGGGCGGGGGGGCACTGCGGCCCAATCCAAAGAGCGATTGGGCCGCCAGATCAGAGGCCGATCAGAGGTCCGTCGGAGCCCGAATCAGATCATCCGATTCGGATTGAGCAAGCCCAGCGGATCCAGCGCCTGCTTGATCTGTCGCATCAGCGCCAGCGCAACCGGGCTTTTGCGCTGTGCCAGCTCCTCCCGCTTGAGCTGCCCGATGCCATGCTCCGCAGAAATCGAGCCGCCATGCGCCATCACCTGGTCATACACCAGCGCGTTGACCGCATGCTCATGGTTCTTCAAGAACACGGCCGGGGCCATGCCGTCTGGCGCCTGCAGGTTGTAGTGCAGGTTGCCGTCGCCCAGATGGCCGAAGTTCACCAGGCGTGAACCAGGGAATTGCCCGGCCAGCAGCGCGTCGCAGGCCGCCACGAAGTCCGGAATGCGCGACACCGGCAGGGCGATGTCGTGTTTGATGTTCAGGCCTTCTTCGCTTTGCGCCAGCGGAATCGATTCACGCAGATGCCACATCGCCTGGCTTTGCGCCAGACTTTCGGCCACCGCCGCATCCTCGATCACGCCGTCCTCCAGCGCCTGAGACAACACCCCTTCAAACTGCTCCCGTGCATGGGTTTCGCTTTCGTTGTCCGACAGCTCCAGCAGCACGGTCCACGGCCGGGCGCCCAGCGGCTGCGCCAACTGCGGGAAATGCCGCGCCACCAGCGCCAGCGACTGCGCATTCATCACCTCGAAGCCGGTCAGCGCCGCGCCGCAGCGCGACTGCGCCAGACCCAGCAAGCGTACGGTTGATGCCAGCGACGTGCAGGCGGCCAGCGCCGTCATGCGTGCACGCGGCTGCGGGAACAGCTTCAGCGTGGCAGCGGTAATGATGCCCAGCGTGCCTTCGGCCCCGATGAACAGGTCGCGCAGGTCGTAGCCGGTGTTGTCCTTGCGCAGCCCGGAGAGGCCGTCCCAGATTTCGCCTTCGGCGGTCACCACTTCCAGACCCAGGCACAGCTCCCGCGCATTCCCATACCGCAGCACCTGGGTGCCGCCGGCATTGGTCGACAGATTGCCGCCAATGGTGCAACTGCCTTCTGCCGCCAGGCTCAGCGGAAACAGCAGGCCGGCCTGTCGGGCGGTCTCCTGCACCTGTTGCAGCACGCACCCGGCATCCACGGTGAGGGTGAGGTTGTCCGTGTCGAGTTGCCGGACCTTCTGCATCCGCTGCAGGCTCAGCAGCAACTGGGTGCCGGAGTCGTCCGGCACACCGCCGCCGACCAGGCCGGTGTTGCCCCCCTGCGGCACCAGCGACACGCGGTGCTCACGCGCCAGCTTCACCACGGCGGCGACCTGCTCGGTCGTTTCTGGCCGCAACACGGCCAGGGCACGGCCGTGATAGCGCTTGCGCCAGTCCTGCTGATAGGCGGTGAGTGCTTGCTCGGGCATGGTGCCTGGCACCAGCACATGGGCGTCTCCCAGCAGGTGTTTCAAGGTGTTGATCAGGTCACGGGTCATGCTTGAATCCTTGGGGCTGCGACAGCGTCGGTATCGCCGAGGTCAGTGGTCAGCGGTCAGGGGGCGGCTGGCGTCGCCTTGGGCGCCGCCAGCCGCTGGCGCACATGCATCGCGCAGGCGGTGAAGATCACCACCGACAGCAGCACTTCCGCAGTGGCGAGCACGGCCCCCAGGCCCGGTTCCGAAGTGGCGCGCACCAGGCCTTCGAGGGCGTAAAGCCAGACGAACAGGCTGAGTGCGCGGAAGGTGTAGAGCCGGTACCGCCACAGGCCGACCAGCGGCAGCAGCAGCGGCAGCGCCTTGAGGGCCAGCGTGCCGTGTCCCACCGGTACCAGCCACCCTTCCCAGGCCACGCAAAGCAGAGCGAGGGCCACCGTGGCCAGCAAGGCCAGGTGCCGGCTGATGCGTTGCGGACGGGTGGGCAGGGGGCGAGGGGCCTCAGGCGCCAGGCCATGCGCTTGCAAACTTGACATGGCTGGCATCATAGCCAGCATGAACATCAGGATGCGTGTGTCGGAACAGGGCTGGCGTGAGGGGCTCCGGGAGCTGTGGCAGGGCTTGCGCCGTTGGCCGTGGCTGGACACATTCCGCGTGTTTGTTCAGCGCTACCGGGAGGAGCGGCTCGGCCTCACCGCCGGCAGCCTGACCTTCACCACGCTGATCTCGCTGGTGCCGCTGCTGACGGTGGCCCTGGCCTTGTTCACCGCCTTCCCGATGTTTTCGGCGTTTCAGGGGGCGTTGGAGAAATACTTCCTCAAGTCGCTGGTGCCGGACACCATCGCCCGGCCGGTGCTGGGGTCGCTGACGCAGTTTGCCGCCAAGGCCAATCGGCTGGGGGCGGTGGGCCTGGTGGTGCTGGCGGTCACTGCGCTGATGCTGATGTTGACCATCGACCGCACGCTCAATCAGATCTGGCGGGTGCAGCGGCCCCGGCCGATTGCACAACGGGTGTTGGTGTATTGGGCCGCGCTGACCCTGGGCCCCTTGCTGCTGGGCGGCAGCCTCACGCTCACCAGCTACCTCATCACCACCGGCAAGGACCTGGTCAACAACATGCCACGCAGCCTGGTGGTGCTGCTCTCCAGCGTGGATCTGGTGGTGCTCTGGGCGGCCATGGCTGCGTTGTTCCATTACGTTCCCAACACCGACGTCCGCTGGCGCCATGCGCTGGTGGGTGCGGGTTTTGTGGCGGTGGCCTTCCACCTGGCCAAACAGGCGCTGGCCTGGTACGTCAAACAGGTGCCGACCTATTCCACCCTGTATGGTGCCTTTGCGACGGTCCCGATCTTCTTGATCTGGATCTATGTGGGCTGGTCGATTGTGCTGCTGGGCGCCATCCTGGCGGCCAATGCGCCAGCCTTGGCCGGTGGGGTCAGTGTGCGTCGCGCCGCGCCGGGCATGCAGCTGGAACTGGCGCTGGACATCCTGCGGGAACTGGAATCGGCTCGAACCTCGGGGGGGACTGGCCTCACCTTGCTCGGCCTTTCCGAGAGCCTGTGCGTGGACCCGCTGCAACTGGAGCCGGTCATCGACCAGTTGATCGACCTGGACTGGGTGGGCCGGCTGGAGGAGGACGGGGCCCAGCGCCTGGTGCTGTTGTGTGATCCGGCTGCCACCCGCGCCGAACCCTTGATCCACGCCTTGCTGCTGCCGCGCAGCGACAGCCTGGGGGCCTTGTGGTCCGGTGCGAAGTGGGACCAATTGACGCTGCGGGCCGTGATGGTGAAGTGACGGCGCTGTGACGGTGTTGTGGCGGCGCTGTAGCGACGCTGTAGCGACCCTGTGGCGGTGTTGGGACGAGACGTGATCGGCCTCACCGCCGGAACGGCATTCCCGACAGCATCATCCTGCCCATCGTCAGCAGCGACGCCACGTCCTCAGGTCGACGGATCAGGTCATTGCTGATCTTGGCTCGACCTTTGCCGCAGGCTTGGGAGACAGCGTCGCACAGCTGGTCCTGCCAGCGCGGCTGGGTGCGGAGCATCTGGTAGAGCTCGCGGGCCACCGCAACCAGGCCCGCCTGCCGGCCGCCATCGGCACTCTGGAGGGCGACCATGCCGCCGTCCTGCTGCAACTCCTCGGCGCGGGCGCAGAGGGCCAGCAGTGTGCGCGGGGAGGGCGTCTGTCTGTCCAACATCGGCACCCGCAGCCAGGTCAGCTCCGCAGCGGCGGCGTCGCTGCCGTTGTTCCATGGTGACGGGGCCACGTCGTGGCGGCTGGAGACGGGGCTGCCATTCACCACGTGGCGCACGCCCACCTTGCGTTCCACGGAGGCGTGGTGCCCCAGCATGCCTTCGGTCTCCACCGCAAACCCTTGCGGCGTGGTGGGGCAACGGAACTCAACACGTGTGTTGCCCTTCACCCAGGGGGCATTGCTCTTCATGCAGCTCTTGTCCGTGGCATCCGGGCTGCTGACGTCGATCACCGTCCGGATGTCATGGTGGAGGCAGGCGGCCGCCCAGGCGCCGGTCTCCCGGTTGCCGGGGCGCGCCATGACCAGCGTCTGCGCGTCCAGCACATTGGCGTCCAGCGGCACACCCGATTCGCTGCCCAAACTCGGATCCACCGCCAACTGGGAGCTGCGGTGCTTGAGCAGGCTGACCTCGGTGTGGCTGCCCGGCGGCGTGTTGGGAGGGAAGGTGTCATTCAGCTCCTGAAGCAGTGCCACGGCGTCCGGCCACTGGGATTTCCAGAGGGTCAATTCCGCCGCATTCCCAATCGGCGGTTCCGACGGCTTGGTGGAGAGACGGGGCGCATGGCTCGATGGGGGAGACGGCAGGTTCGGGGCCGTGGCGATGGTATTCAGCTTCATCAGTCACCTCAGGACCAGGAGATGAAGCTTGGTGGGGGCATGGAGGTTTTCGGTTGCAAACCTTCTGCGCCAGGCTGCCAAAAATTGATCAATCCACCCCCATCAAACGGGGAGGTGGCGCCAACCGACCTACTTGGCTGGGCCTCTGCCGCTCCTGCCGCGGATGGCCTTTGACGCCTAGCAAACCCATCAGGATTGCCAACGCTCTGCCCCTCCCGCCGGGGACTGCCTTGTGAGGCTCAGCCTGAATGGACTGCGGTTCATTGCTGGGTCGGGCCTCATCGCCAGCAGCTCGTTGCCAGGGTCTCGTTGCTGGCACTTCGTTGCCAGCAGCTCATTGTGAGCCGGTCATTGTGAGCCGGTCATTGGGAGCCGGTCAGCGCCAGAGCTTGAGGGCCAGGGCACTGGCGAGCAGGAGCAGGCCCAGCAACCCGAACGCCCATCGGGCCCAGCGCCCGCGCGACGAACTGGCGTTGGGGGTGAACGCATGGCGGGCCGCCGAGGGCGTCGACGGGCCAGCATGCAGCGGCGCGCTCTCGGACGCACGCTGTACATGAATGTGGGGGGCCACCAGGCCGTCGCGCACGCGTTGCTCTGCCACACGCAGGCGCGCGAAGCCTTCCAGCATGGCCAGACGCTGGAGTTGATCGTCGGGGGCAGGCCTGATGCTGGTGGGCGACCCCACGACGTGGGTGGAATCAGTGGCGGAGCCAGCCGCAGAACCAGCCGCAGAACCGGCTGCAGAACCGGCTGCAGATCCAGCTGCAGATCCAGCTGCAGCGCCAGCCGCCGACCCCTCGGGCCCGAACCGCTGGGCGTGCGACGGATCCGGGACTGACTTCAGTGAGCGTTGTTGCATCAATTGAACTACCTGAAACGCTCCCTCTCTCTTGGTGACGATTCTGAAGGCAGGTCAGGGAGAAGTCGGTAACAGAGCGTTCGCTTCCTTTGATGCGTGTCGCGTTCGCTGGATGACCTCAGGCATGCAGCACCGCGAGCATCGCGGTCGCCGGCTTTTTGCCCAGGTTGCGGATGGCATGGGTGCCGTCCACGGCATACCGTGCGGTCTCGCCGGCCTTGACGATCTGACGGCTGCCGCCGGCACTGACTTCCAGTTCACCGTTCAGCACGCTCAAGTGTTCCCGAGAGCCCGGCTCATGCGCCTCGGACTCCAGCGCGCCGCCCGGCTGCACCGTCAGTTCATACCATTCGAACTGTCCCGCCAGCTCAATGGGGCCCAGGATGCGCAACCGGCACAGCCCATCCGGGCTGGACAGGCCCGGCGTGGCATGGGCGGCCACCACTTCGATCGGCGGGGCGGCCGGGCGCTCCCCGCCCAGCAGTTCGGACAATTCCACCCGCAGTGCATTGGCCAGCCGCCACACCACCGCCACTGTGGGATTGGCCTGGTTCCGTTCAATCTGAGAGAGCATCGACTTGGAGACTCCCGCGCGACGCGACAGTTCATCCAGCGACAGTCCCTGCGCCTGACGCAATGCCTGCAGCGTCGCGCCGACGCGCGGAGGTTCCAGTTTTTCAGACGGATGGACGGACATGGCTCACTGACAGAGGCAGAGCCTCGGTGGCTGCGCCACCTTGACCCGCTGGATTGATTCCTTGATACTGCACGGCCGTTCGATATAACGGACGTGTTCGATTTAACGGATTGTGCCGCAGGAGTTCCCCGCATGACCACCCAGGCCCCTCAAGACGTCGCCCCCCGTGCCGTCACCAGCACCGCCACCAGCGAAGATTTCTATCGCCATCTGCAAAATGAACTGCAGGGCATTCGCGAGGCGGGGCTCTACAAGAGCGAGCGCATCATCACCAGCCCGCAAGGCGCGGTGGTGACCACCACGCAGGGGCATGAGGTCATCAATCTGTGCGCCAACAACTACCTGGGCCTGTCGGCCCATCCGAAGGTGCTGGAAGCGGCCCATGAGGCGCTGCGTACCCATGGCTACGGCCTGTCGTCGGTGCGCTTCATCTGCGGCACGCAGGACATCCACAAAGAGTTGGAGCAGCGCCTGGCCCGCTTCCTGGGTACCGAAGACACCATCCTCTACGCTGCCGCCTTTGATGCCAATGGCGGGCTGTTCGAGCCGCTGCTGGGCGAGCAGGACGCCATCATCAGCGACGAGCTGAACCACGCGTCCATCATCGACGGCATCCGCCTGTGCAAGGCCAAGCGCTACCGCTACAAGCACAACGACATGGCCGACCTGGAGCGCCAGCTGGTGGACGCCCGCCAGGCCGGGGCGCGCCACGTGCTGGTCTTCACCGACGGTGTGTTCTCGATGGACGGCACCATTGCCCAACTGGACATCATCCGCGAGATCACCCACCGCCACGGCGCGCTGCTGGGCATCGACGAATGCCATGCCAGCGGCTTCATGGGCAAGACCGGGCGCGGCACGCATGAGCATCGTGGTGTGTTCGGCAAGGTGGACATCATCACCGGCACGCTGGGCAAGGCCCTGGGCGGTGCGTCCGGCGGTTTCACCACCGGCCGCAAGGAAGTGATCGAGCTGCTGCGTCAGCGCTCGCGCCCGTATCTCTTCTCCAACACCGTGGCCCCCAGCATCGTGGGCGCATCGCTGGCCGTGCTGGACCTGCTGGAAGCCAGCACCGCGCTGCGCGACAAGCTGGAAGCCAACACCCTCTATTTCCGCGAAGCCATCCAGCAGGCCGGTTTCCAGATCAAGCCCGGCACGCACCCGATCGTCCCGATCATGGTGTTTGATGCGGTCAAGGCGCAGCAACTGAGCGCGCGTCTGCTGGAGCTGGGCGTGTATGCGGTCGGCTTCTTCTATCCGGTGGTGCCGAAGGATCAGGCCCGGGTGCGGGTGCAGATTTCCGCCGTGCATGAACGGGCCCACCTGGAGCGGGCGGTGGCTGCGTTTGCGCAGGCCGGCCGTGAGCTGGGCCTGGTGAAGTAAGGCTGGGTGGCAGGTTGCGATTCAAGTCGTTGCGGGTCACGGTAGACCGGCATCACGTGCAGTAGAAGACAAGCAATGAGCAAGATTTTGTTGATTGGGGCCAACGGCCAGATCGGTTCCGAACTGGCGGTGGAGCTGGCCCAGCGCCACGGCAACGCCAACGTCATCACCAGCGATGTGGCGCCGCAGGGCCGGGTGCCCTTCCTGACGCATGAAATGCTGGACGTCACCGACGGCGCCGCGCTCGCGGCCGTGGTCAAGCGCCATGGCATCACGCAGATCTATCACCTGGCGGCGGCCCTTTCCGCCACCGGTGAAAAGCATCCGATGTGGGCGTGGGATCTGAACATGAAGGGGCTGCTGCATGTGCTGGAACTGGCCCGCACGGTCAAGCTGGAACGGGTGTTCTGGCCCAGCTCGATTGCGGCCTTTGGTCCGCAGACCCCCAAGGTGGGCACGCCCCAGACCACGGTGATGGACCCGACCACCGTCTACGGCGTGTCCAAGCTGGCTGGTGAGGGCTGGTGCCGCTGGTACCACGCCAACCACGGCGTGGATGTGCGCAGCCTGCGTTATCCGGGCCTGATCAGCTGGAAGACGCCGCCGGGCGGCGGCACCACCGATTACGCGGTGGAGATCTTCCATGAGGCACTCAAGCAGGGCCGCTATACCTGCTTCCTGCGGGAGGACCAGGCCCTGCCGATGATGTACATGCCGGACGCGCTGCGCGCCACGCTGGAGCTGATGGAAGCACCGGCGGATCGCATCACCGAATGGGGCAGCTACAACCTGGCGGGTGTGAGCTTCACGCCCGCGCAGATCGCGGCCTCCATCCGCCGGCACATGCCGGACTTCACCATCGACTACGTGCCGGACTTCCGCCAGCAGATCGCCGCCAGCTGGCCTCAGGCCATCGATGACACCGTGGCGCAGCGCGACTGGGGCTGGAAGCTCCAGTACGACCTGGACAAGATGGTGGACGAGATGCTGAGCGCCTTGAAGGCCACGCAGGGCTGATGGGTTGATGGGCTGATCGGGCACCCCGAGCCGGTCTGACCGTTCCAAGCGGCGCCACCGGGTCATTGGAGGTGCCGCCCGTCTTGCTCGACGTGGCCGATGCGGTCGGGGCACCCGATGCACGATGCACGATGCCCATAACGCCCCCTGGCGCTGCCTCCGCTCAGGCCAGCGCCACCTTCAGCGCTGCCAGCACCCCTTCCGGCGCTTCCGCCATCAGCGCGTGCCCGGCAGGCAGCGTCTGCACCTGGGCCTTGAGCATCTCCGTCAACTGACGCGCCGCCTTGGGCGGTGTCATGACGTCCTTGCTGCCCAGGATCAGATGGACCGGCGCCAGCACCCGCGCCGCCGCGTCCGGCGCACCGGCATATCGGTCACAGACCTGGAAGTCATGCAGGAACAGATTGCCGTGGTCTGCCCCGGTGGCCTGCATGCGTTCCATCAGCGCCAGACTGGCGCCGTGCAACCACACCCCCGGCCCAGGGCTGGACGGCTTGGCCGCCAGCGTCGCATGAGAGAACGCATTGACCATCGCCATGGCGGCCGCTGGCTGCTCCCGTGCGGTGTTCAGCATCGCTTCGCTGACCTTCATCGGCCAGGCGGTGCCCACCATCACCAGGCGTGAACAACGCTCCGGCGCCTGCGCGGCCGCTTCCAGGGCGATCAGCGAGCCCATGGAATGGCCCACCAGGGCGGCGGTCTGCACGCCCGCAGCCGTCAGCAGCGACAGCACCCAGCCCCCCAGCGACTCCACATCCGGCAGCGGCGGCCCCTTACTGCGTCCATGCCCCGGCAGGTCCACCGCCAGGGCCGATGCGCCATGGTGGGCCACATACCGGGCCAGCAGCGTCCACACACTGTGGTCGTTCAGGGCGCCATGCAGGAACACCACGCAGGGCAGGGCGGGATCGAAGGTCTTGCCACCGGTATAGGCATACGCGGTCTGGTTGTTGACGGTGATCTTCATTTGGCGGCCACCTTCAAGGCTGCGGTGAGGTCGGCCACCAGGTCGTCGGGATCTTCCAGGCCGATGGACAGCCGGAGGGTGCCTGGCCCGATGCCGGAGGCGGCCAGCGCGGCGTCATCCATGCGGAAATGGGTGGTGGACGCCGGGTGGATGACCAGCGACCGGGCATCTCCCACATTCGCCAGATGCGAAAACAGCCGCAGCGATTCAATGAACTTGCGCCCCTGATCCCGGCCCCCCTTCAGATCGAAGCTGAACACCGCGCCCGCGCCCTTGGGCAACAGCCGGGCCGCCCGTGCATGGTCTTTGTGGGCCGACAGGCCGGGATAGGCCACACGTTCCACCAGCGGATGGCGGGACAGGAACTCCGCCACCCGGCCCGCATTGGCCACATGCCGCTGCATCCGCAGCGGAAGGGTTTCAATGCCCTGCAGAATCAGCCAGGCCGTGTGCGGGCTCATGCAGGCGCCAAAGTCCCGCAGGCCCTCGCGCCGGGCGCGCAGCAGGAAGGCGCCCACGGTGCTCTCTTCAGTGAACACCATGCCATGAAAGCCGTCATAGGGTGCGCACAGCTCGGCAAAGCGGCGCTCCGGCCCGCTGGCCGCATGGGCCCGCTCCCAGTCGAAGCGGCCACCATCCACCAGCACGCCGCCCACCACCGTGCCATGGCCGCACAGGAACTTGGTGGCCGAGTGGTAGACCAGATCGGCGCCCAGCGCCAGCGGCTGCTGCAGATAGGGGGTCACGAAGGTGGCATCCACCAGCAGCGGCAGGCCGGCGTCATGCGCGATCTGCGCCACGGCAGGGATGTCCAGCACGTCCAGCCCGGGGTTGCCGAGGCTTTCTCCCAACAGCAGGCGCGTCTCCGGGCGAATGGCGTTGCGCCAGGCATCCAGGTCGCCGGGCGGGACAAACGTGGTGCTGATGCCGAATCGGCGCAGCGTGTAATGCAGCAGATTGTGGGAGCCCCCATACAAGGCGGCAGACGCCACGATGTGATGGCCGGCACCGGCCAGGGTGGTCACCGCCAGGTGCAGGGCCGCCTGACCGCTGGCGGTGGCAATGGCGCCCACGCCCCCGTCCAGGGCCGCCATGCGTTCCTCCAGCACTGCCGTGGTGGGGTTGGACAGCCGGGAATACACGTGCCCGCTGCGCTCCATGTTGAAGAGCCCGGCCGCCTGCTCGGTGCTCTCGAACACGAACGACGTGGACAGATGCAGCGGCACCGCTCGGGCGCCGGTGCTGGGGTCGGGGCTGGCGCCAGCATGCAGCGCCAGGGTGTCGAAGCCGGGGTCGGCAGGACCTGCCATGGGGTGTCTCCTGATGTCTGCGGCCGTGGTCCGGCCGTCATAAGGCGGGCATTGTGTGCTATGTTGGCAGGCATGAAAGTCTCCGACATCCTGCGCGTCAAGGGCAACACGCTCTTTACCGTCTCTCCCGACCAGCCATTGGCCGACGCCGTGGCCACCATGGCCGAGCGCGACATCGGCTCGCTGGTGGTGATCGAGTTCGACGATCTGGTGGGCATGCTCACCTTCCGCGAGGTCATCCAGGCCATCACCCGCAATGGCGGCAGTGTGGGCACCTCGCTGGTCCGCAGCGTCATGGACGACGCGCCGCTGACCTGCACCCCCGCCACGGAAATCGATGAAGTGCGCCGCATGATGCTGGGCCGTCATGCCCGTTACATGCCGGTGCTCAACGGCCGGCAACTGATGGGCGTCATCTCCTTTTATGACGTGGCGAAGACGGTGGTGGATTCGCAGGACTTTGAAAACCGCATGCTCAAGGCCTACATCCGTGACTGGCCTGCGGAAGAGGGCGGTCAGGCGCAGGCGTCCTGAGCGGGAGTTCAGACGAAGCCTGGGTTTCCGAGCTGCCATGCAAAATCCCCTGTCAACGGCCCCGGTGAGGGCCGTTTTTGCTGGCCGCTGAAGGGCCGCTGGCGGGTGTGTCGGGCAGCGGGCTCGTAGAATCGGACGTTCCTTGTTTCGGCCCAGTCAGGGTTTCCCAGATGTCCGGCAGCACCTTCGGCAGCTTGTTTCGCGTCACGAATTTCGGCGAAAGCCATGGGCCGGCCATCGGCTGCGTCATTGATGGCTGCCCGCCGGGGTTGGCGCTGTCGGTGGAAGACATCCAGCCGGAGCTGGACCGTCGCCGCCCGGGCACCTCGCGCCATGTCACCCAGCGGCAGGAGCCGGACCAGGTGGAGATCCTCTCCGGCGTGTATGAAGGCCAGACCACCGGTACGCCCATCTGCCTGCTCATCCGCAATGTGGACCAGCGCAGCAAGGACTACGGCAACATCCTGGACACCTTCCGCCCCGGCCATGCGGACTACACCTACTGGCGCAAATACGGCCTGCGCGACCCGCGGGGCGGCGGCCGTTCGTCGGCCCGGCTCACCGCCCCCATGGTGGCTGCCGGCGCGGTGGCCCGCAAGTGGCTCCAGCAGCAGCACGGCATCGGTTTCCGGGGCTGCATGACGGCGCTGGGCGAGATCGATCTTGCGTTTGAAGGCTGGCAGCATGTCGGCCACAACCCATTCTTTGCAGCCAATGCCAGCCAAATTGAGGCCCTGGAGGCCTACATGGACCAGCTCCGCAAGGACGGCGACTCCGTCGGCGCCCGGCTGCTGGTGGAAGCCACCGGCATTCCCGCCGGCCTGGGCCAGCCGCTGTTTGACAAGCTGGACGCCGACATCGCCTACGCCATGATGGGCATCAATGCGGTCAAGGGCGTGGAGATCGGCGCCGGTTTTGACAGTGTTCGCCAGAAGGGCAGCCAGCATGGGGATGAGCTGACGCCGCAGGGCTTCGCCAGCAACAACGCCGGTGGTGTGCTGGGCGGCATCTCCAGCGGTCAGGACCTGCGGGTGTCCATCGCCATCAAACCCACCAGTTCCATCCGGACACCCAAGGCATCGATCAATCGCGCCGGGGAGCCCACCACGGTCGAGACCTTCGGCCGCCATGACCCCTGTGTGGGCATCCGCGCCACCCCGATCGCTGAGGCCATGCTGGCCCTGGTGGTCATGGACCATGTGCTGCTGCACCGCGCGCAATGTGCGGATGTGGAATTGCCGATCGCCGCCATCGCGGCCAGCGTGCCTCCGCACGATTGAACCGCTCTGCCCCCGAGCGGAATGATTCGCCGGGAGGCAGTTCATGCTTCGCAATCTGCAATTCGTCGCAGTTGCCCCCCGGCCCCCTGAACCGGTTCCTACACTCCGCCGCATTCGAGCTTCGTTGTGGGGTCATGCCCCAACGGTCCGGCGAAGCGGTTCAAGGACATGGGGGAGAACATGCGCAAGAAGGTGTGGCTGGGTGGGCTGGCGGTGGTGGTCCTGGCGGGTGGGGCAGCAGTGTTTGCCACCAGTCGTCCGTCCGCGCCGGCACCCAAAAAGGACGACGCCAAACCGGCGCTGGAGTTCCAGGCCGCTGAGGTGGTGAAGCCGCAGCCGGCGAGCATGCCAGGGGTGATCGAGTTCTCCGGGCCGCTGGTGGCGCCCAACACGGTGGTGGTACGGGCCAAGGCGTCCGGCAGCCTGGTCAGTCTGGCGGTGGGGGAGGGCAGCCGGGTCAAGGCGGGCCAGAGCCTGGGCCAGCTGGATCTGGAAGAACTGCGCCACAAGGTGGCGGAGCGTGCAGCCGGTGTGGAATCGGCGCGTGCCCAATATGAGCAGTACGAGCGCCAGTACAAGGCCAACCAGGGCCTGGCCACGCAGAACTTCATCGCCCCCACGGCCCTGGACAACTCCCGTGCCGCGCTGGAAACCGCCCGTGGCCAACTGATGTCCGCCCAAGCTCAGTTGGGCACCAGTGAGGTCCTGCTGCGTCAGGCCGCGCTGCTGTCGCCCATCGACGGCATCGTCTACAAACGCCACGCGGTGCCTGGTGAGAAAGTGGCCGCCGAGCAGCAGGTGCTGACCATCGTGGACCTCTCCCGCCTCGAATTGGCGGGCCTGGTCGGCACCCATGAAGTGAGCCGGCTCAAGCCCGGCATGGTCGTCAACATGCAGGTGGAAGGGTTTGATGCGCCGGTGCAGGCCCGTATCGCCCGGATCGCCCCGGCGGCGGAACCCGGTACCCGCTCCATCGGCGTCACGCTCACGCTGGACAACCCCGGCGAGCGCTTCCGCGCCGGCCAGTATGCGGTGGCCCGGGTGGCGCTGCCGGACGACACGCAGCGTTTGACCATCCCGCTGACCGCCATCGGCAGTGTGTCCGGCCAGGAGCATGTGTGGGTGATCGACAAGGGCAACCTGGTGCGCCGCATCGTCACCACCGGCCGCCGGGACCCGCGGGAAGGGCGGGTGGAAGTGCTGGCCGGTCTGACGCCGGACGCCCAGGTGCTGGGTGCGCGCTTTGACAACCTGAAGGAAGGTGACAAGGCCACCGTGCTGGCGCCCAAGGCCAGCGTAGCCAGCGCCTCCGCAAGCGCCAGCACGCAGTAAGCACCGGGCGGCAGCGGCTGCCCCCTGACAAGACGACAACAAGAAGGGATTCCCCATGTGGATGACCCGTATCTCCATCCAGAACCCTGTGTTCGCCACCATGGTGATGGTGGCCCTGTGTGTGCTGGGTCTGTTTTCCTATTCCAGGCTGGGCGTCGAGCAGATGCCCGACATCTCCCTGCCCGGCGCCTGGATCGATGTGCGTTACCCCGGTGCCTCGCCCGAGGCGGTGGAACGTGAAATCGCCAAGCCGCTGGAGGAAGCGCTGAACACCGTGGCCGGTGTGGACCGCATCCAGTCCCGCAGCTTTGAGGGCCGGGTGCAGGCCAGCGTGGAATTCAGCCTCAATGTCGACATGAACCGGGCCATGCAGGAAGTGCGGGACCAGGTGGCACTGGCCCAGGCCAACTTCCCCAAGGAAGCCAAGCCGCCGACCGTGTCACGGTTCCAAGGCGACAACGCCCAGCCGGTGGTGGTGGCGGCCTTGCTCAGCAAGACCCGCACGCCGCGTGAAATCTCGATGATGGCCGACCTGGTCGTGTCCAAGCGCCTGTCGCGCGTGGAAGGCGTGGCCCGCGTGGATGTGGGCGGCCTGGCGCTGCGGGAGGTGCGCATCGACCTGGACCCGCAACGCCTGCGTGCCTACAGCGTGACCCCGGCGCAGATTGCGGCGGCGCTCAATGAGGCCAATACCGATTCGCCGGTGGGCCTGCTCTCGAATGCCGCCACCGACACCATGCTGCGGGTGGAAGGCAGGGTGAAGGACCCCAAGGAGTTCGTGAATGTGGTGGTGGCCCGCCGGGGCGACCTCAACCTCACCCTGGGCGACCTGGGCACGCTGGTGGAGCGTGAACGCGAGCGGGATTCGATTGCCCGCATCAATGGCCAGCCGGCGGTCAACTTCAACATCTTCAAGCAGCAGGACGCCAACATTGTTGCCACCGGCGAAGCCATCCAATCCGCGCTGGCGGAGCTGCGCAAGACGCTGCCCAAGGACATGGAGCTGCGCCTGATCTATGCCAACAGCGACTTCGTGAAGAACTCGCTCAAGGGCCTGCGCCACACGCTGGTGGAAGGCGCGTTGCTGACCGTCGCCATCGTTTTCCTGTTCCTGCACAGCTGGCGGTCCACCGTCATCACCGGCCTCACCTTGCCGATTTCAGTGATCTCCAGCTTCATCGCCGTTTATGCCTTCGGCTTCACCCTGAACTTCATGACGATGATGGCGCTGAGCCTGTGCATCGGGCTGCTGATCGACGATGCCATCGTGGTGCGGGAGAACATCGTGCGCCATGTGGGCATGGGCAAGGACCATCGACGCGCGGCGGAGGATGGCACCAATGAAATCGGCCTGGCGGTGATGGCCACCACCTTTGCCATTTGCGCGGTATTTGTGCCGGTGGCGTTCATGGGGGGCGTGATCGGGAAGTTCTTCTACCCGTTCGGCATCACCGTGGCGGTGGCGGTGCTGGTGTCGCTGTTTGTCAGCTTCACGCTGGACCCGATGATGTCGTCGGTCTGGCACGACCCGCCATCGGCCCGACTGAAGCGGTGGCCAGTGATCGGCCACCTGATCCGCGCCACCGATGCCGGCATGGATGTTCTGCACCGCTGGTATGAAAGCAGCATCCGCTGGATCTTCTCCGGCCGCCGCTACCGTCTGTTCGTGCCGCCGGTGCCGGTGTATGCGCGTCCGTTCGATGGCCATGGCGAGCGCCAGCGCCAGCTGCCGCGTCGTCTGCGCCTGGCCACCATCACGCCACGGGGCCTGGTCACCCTGGGCGGTGTGGCCAGCTTTGTGGGGGCGTTGATGCTGGTGCCCTTGGTGGGCGGTGAATTCGTGCCGCAGACCGACCAGGGCTTCACCCAGCTCAGCCTGCGCATGCCGGTGGCCACGAGCCTGGAGCGGGGCGACAACAAGGTGCGGCAGGTGGAGGAGATCGTCTCGCGCATGCCGGAGGTGAAGACGGTGTCCACCGTGGTGGGGGCCACGGGTGAAGGCATGTCCACCGGCCGCAACCAGGCCATGCTCAACATCGCCCTGGTGGACCGTCGTGAGCGCCAGCGCAGCCAGACGCAGGTGGAAGACGCCATCCGCGCGGAAATCTCCCGCATTCCCGGCGTGGAGGTCAGCGTGGGCTTCAATCGTCCGGTGTGGGTGACCATTCTGGGCAGCGACCCGGAGGTGCTGACCCAGGTGGCCAAGGACTTCGCCGCCAAGGTGAAGAAGATCAAGGGGGCGGTCGATGTGGACACCACCGTCAAACCGGGTGTGCCGACCTATGCGGTCCGTCTGAAGGACTCAGCGGTGCGTGAACTGGGCCTGAATGCGCCGATGGTGGCGTCTTCGCTGCATGCCTATGTGAACGGCGAGGTGGCCACCTACTGGACCACGCCGAACGGCGATCAGGTGGAGGTCCTGTTGCGCCTGCCCCAGGACCAGCGGCAGAACCTGGAACAGATGCGTCGCCTGCCGGTGGCCTTTGCCAAGGACGGTTCGCCCGTGTCGCTGGAGCAGGTGGCCACGCTGGAGGAGGTGTTCAACCCCGAGGTGATCCGCCGTCAGAACCTGCAGCGCCGTGAAGCGGTTTATGCCGGTGTGCAGGGGCGTCCGTCGGGCGATGTGAATGCGGACGTGCAGAAGCTCATCAAAGAGACCGAACTGCCCCCGGGCATCAGCTTCATGGTGGACGGGGACAGCAAGCAGCAGGCGGACTTCATGATCGGCCTGGTGGCGGCGATGGGGCTGGCGCTGATCTTCATCTACATCGTGCTGGCCAGCCAGTTCGCCAGCTTCCTGCAGCCGATTGCGATCATGGCGTCGCTGCCGCTGTCGCTCATCGGGGTGATGCTGGCCCTGCTGTTTTGGAAGACCACGCTGAATGTGTTCTCCATGATCGGCCTGGTGATGCTGATGGGCCTGGTGACCAAAAACGCGATTCTGCTGGTGGACTTTGCCAACCATGCGCGCAAGGAAGGGCTCTCCATTCCCGAGGCGCTGCTGCAGGCCGGGCTGGTGCGGATGCGGCCCATCATCATGACGACTGCCGCCATGGTGTTTGGCATGTTGCCGATGGCGATTGCGCTGAATGATGGTGGCGAGATCCAGGCACCGATGGGCCGGGCCATCATCGGCGGGGTGATCACCTCGACGCTGCTGACGCTGGTGGTGGTGCCGGTGATTTATTCCTACCTGGTGCGGGGTGCCAAGACCTTCCATGCGGCGGTGCAGGACGGGCAGGGCGGGGCAAGTGCTGCGACGTCTCAAGATGAGCGGCGTTCGGAGGCGTCTCTGGGCGATGTGGCTGCCACTCCCTCGGCTGGCATGGCGGACTGATGGAGGCGAGGGGGAGGAAAGCAGCCCGCGTCGTGGGGATCATTGCCCAGCTCTGGTTCGGGCGGAGCTTGCCGACCAGGGCGAGGTGCCTACATGGCGTCAGAACTAGAGCCGAGCGAGTAGTTCCTGAGCAGCAGCCTCGAACGAGGCAAACGCTGTAGAACACCCAACTTCAGCCCCCTCGAAAATGAGGGGAAGCAGCCTTTCGGAATACCGTGCTCGAAGCTCCTCGCTGACCTTTGCCGTTTTGAGGATCTTGGTCAAAGCCACGCGAGGATGCGATTCAAATTCGGGGTCTCTGTCCTTAAATTCAGCAGCGTCGCCTGCTACCAACTCCGCAAAGATGGAGCACGCCAGAGCAAGCTGCTCTCCGGCTGGGCCTCCATGATGCGGTGAACATCGTAAACGTGACGAACCAATGCAGGGTCCATCTCCGATTCTTGGAGTCCACTCCATTTCCAGTGGCAGCGTCGTAGGAGTGACAGCACCTTCTCGGCAAGCGTCTCGGCGACGTGGAAGCATGAAATCGTAACGGTCTTCGATCGTGGTAAGCCCGCCAAGGTTTCGTGCAGATAACCGAAGCTGACTGGCGTGGCCTTCAGCCTCGGATGTCTATGGATGACTTCTAGCTTCAATTCGGGCCGCAGCGTTCCAAGCAGCGGCGCCTTCGACTTGTACTGAGAGCCAACCACGTAGTAGCGATGTGCGTCGCGGACGTGAGGATTCCTCCGGCCGTCCACGACATCTGGCACTTTAAATTCTGCGGACGCCAAAACACTTTCGATGGCCGCATGGAGGGCCCTCAAGCGCG
Source organism: Roseateles sp. SL47 (assembly GCF_026625885.1). Classification (NCBI taxonomy): domain Bacteria; kingdom Pseudomonadati; phylum Pseudomonadota; class Betaproteobacteria; order Burkholderiales; family Sphaerotilaceae; genus Roseateles; species Roseateles sp. SL47. Next base: position 3,630,101 of record NZ_CP113068.1, read on the forward strand.
CCCGGCAGCTGATGTCCTTCTTAAGCTCAGCAGACGGGGGCGAGAGGACCACCTTGATGTCGATGTCTTCGGACATCCGGGAAATCAGCCGGTGCGCCTTGGAAAGGCAAGTTCCTCCGGCAAACACGAGCTGAATGCCGTCATCGACTTTTGGTGATTCCCCTCGACGCAGCCCCTTGAAGTGCTCATGCCGAATTTCCAGTCGGCTCAGCTCGTCGAGCAAGTCCGTAACGTGGATATCTTTCTCTGCCGTTTGATAGGGCAGGCCAGCAAGAAGCCCTTGCGCCGAAAGGTCTTCAAGCGCTTGCTGCTGCTCGACCGTAATTGTTCTCATAGGCGAGGCGGCGCCCGCCCACGACAATGTTTCGCTGAATCCGGCGTTTTCCCGTGTTGACCACCAGTTTGCCGGGCATCTGAGTGGTTCGACCCGCGTTGTACTCTGCCGCAGCGCTGCCCACGCTCACTTTCACGCCCATGCGGTTCAGAGCTTCCAGGGAAAGACTTTCCAATGTTCCTGCTGGAATGGTTGCCCCGGTGACAGAGCTAACTCTGGTTTTTGCGTAGATGCCGGTGCCAATTCGTACAAGCACCCCGCGTTGCTGCAGCAACTTTAGAGCTGCGGAAAGCTGGGAGGAGCTGCCGAGCGAGGCGATGTCCGAGCGCAGGACGACATTGCCCTTTCTCCGGGCAATGGACCGCAGTAGTCGTTCTTCCAGTTTCATGACCTTACCCTTCTTGAACCCGCAAGAGTCGCTGGCGATAGGAGGTTTGGCATCATTCGAAAAAGCCCGTAATTTCTTTATAAATCAAAGACTTGTGACTCCGCATCTTGCCGGAAAGTCGGCAAGATGCGGAGCCGAATCGTGTGCGTGCGTCCGAGATGGAAGCCCCGGGGCTCCTGTAAGCGGGCGCGCAAAAACGGAATTGGGAGCGCACAAAGGCGGAATTGAAGCCGCCTTCATGCACCCATGTGGATAACCGGGGAGCCTAGGCGACCGCACTGTAGGACACCCCGGACAGCGAAATCCAGTCGCTGCAGTTCGCGGTGGACCCGGTCGCCTCGTTCACCCGCACCGTGCCGTCCGAGCCAACCACCACCGGCACGGCGGTCTGGTTCCCCCCCGCCGAGCCCGTCGCCATGAAGCGCTTAGGCGTCAGCGGCCACGCCCAGGCGGGCAGCGTTGAGACGAGGTTGTTGCCGCCCGGTTTCACCAGGCCACGGACGTTCACCCGCCCGCCGAGCAGGTCCACACCAAAGGGATCGTTGCCATTTACCTGGCTCCAGGTGCCCGCCAACGCAGGCCGGAGGCCCCCGTTCAGGGTGCTGTAGACCTGGGGCACGTTCGTGGTCTTCTGAAGAGCGCCGAGGACGATGCTGGGCGTGCCGGTGATGTGGAAGACCGCGTCGGCGAGCACCTCGGCCACCAGAGTTCCGATGTCGACGTAGGCCGTGTTCCCCAAGTCCACCGCGTTGTCCGCGCCCACCACCAGCAGATGCCCCACGCTCGCGCGCTCTTGCAGCGTCGCGCCGACGTGGAACACCGCCTGGAGCCCTACCGTGGTGTTGCGGCACTCCAACTGCCCGATGTTGAAGCGCATCAGGCTGCCTTGGCCGACGCCGGCGTCCAGCAGTTGCACCCCTTGTCGTATTCCGCCCACGTCCTTCTGGTCGATAAAGGCACCCCCGATCTTCACGGAGGAGATCACGTAGTTCCCCCCGAAGGACGTTCCAATGCCCCTTTTCGCCCCCACGGACCGCAGCTGAGCGATCTGCACCGTGTCGATGTTGTTGCCCGAAGCGTGGAGCAGCAGACCGTACTCTTGAGCGCCAAGAGCCGTCGCCCAGGGGGTGGTACCCGGAGGGCCGTTGGCGTCGGTCACGATCCGGCCGATGTTGATGTCGGACGCAATGGCCGTGGCCTGCAGGTCGGACTTGATGATGACGGCCTCGGTGCCATTGCAGTACGACGTCAGCGCCTCGGCGCGCACCTTGCTGCACTTGATGACGATGCCGTGGATGCCGTAGCAGCCGAGGATCTCCCCGGTACAAAGCACGTCGGCGACCCCTTCGCCGATGATCGCCGAGTGGGTCGCTGAGCCCGGGCTGCTGCACAAGGTCGTGACGTTGTGCAGGCGAATGCCACGCTTCAGCGGTGAGGCGGCCTTGATCGCATTGGTGGGATAGGTGATGTTCAGCGCCTCAGTGACGCCGGGCGCCTCGACGTTGCCGTAGAAGGCCGCGACCACGTTTTTGCCGCAGTCGATTCCCAGGTCGCTCAGCTCGAAGCCGCTGGCGTAGGCGAGCAGCATCCCCTGGATGATCGAGCCGCCAGTCAACGATCGGCAGTCGTTCGCATAGGCGGGCATCTTCCGGCCGCGAATCTTGACGTTGTCCTTGCTGATGTAGCTACCCGGGCCATCAAATCCGTATGCGTAGCCGGAAGGCTTGTAGGTCGCAACCTCCAGCTGCACCACACCGCCGCCTGCGGGCAACGCGTTGATGGCTGCATCCAGCGCTCCGATGTTCCCGATCCCGAACCATTCGGGGCGCACGCTCATGCCGTTGTCGATGGTCACCTTCGCCGCCAAGTCGAAGATCTGTCGCGTGGTGTCGATGATAGGCACCGTGATCGTGACGGCTACGCCGACCAGGCAGGCACCGAAGATCTGCACCGGGCGGCCGCGCGCGTTGGCCGCCACGAACTCGGCGCGCTTGTCGGTGCCGTCGGCAATGATGACCGTCGGCAAAGAATTGTTGGCGGGGCCGGCGAGCAGCTTGATCGCGGCCAGCAACTGGCCGTTCGAGTTGGGATCGAGCGCGGCTCCAGAGCCTTCAATGGCGCTCGCGACTTCCTCCTGGATCGCGTTGAACCATTCCGCCTGCCCTTCGGTCGGTCGATTGGCCGTGCCAGGCACGCCGTTCTTCCAGCCGTGCTTGCCGGGGCCGAACGCGTCGGTGTCCTTGTTGAGCGTGTTGATGCGGCGCATGGATCAGACTCCGAAGTCAAAGAAACAGGTGGTGTGCGCCGGCTTCAGCCTGTTGACGACACACGTGATGGATTCAATCGAAGACCAGTTGGCCAAGGGCTCGATACAGGGGCTGCCCGCAGTGAAGTAGGTAACACGTTCCGACTGCGGCATCTGCATGACCCACACGAAGCGCCAGTCGGCCGAGGCAACCGGCTCTGCGCAGGTGTCGGTGCAGGTCCAGGGCGTGTACTCGTAGACCCTGGTGCCCGGATAGCCGAGTGCCTCGGCGAGCGCCTCGTAGTAGGCCGGCTGCTGCGATCCGCGAGCGGTGATGCGCGTGACCAACGCCAAGCGACGGTCGGCGATGGTCTGGCCGTCCACCTCGGCGCAGGCATCCGGGAGACCATAGGTTTGCTCGAACTCGTCGAGCAAGGCGTAGGTGCTGCGAGGGTCCAGCTCGCCATCCAGAACGCCGCCAAGGTCAAGACCATCGTCGAGCAGTGCCGCCATCGCGGCCAGCTCGGCAGCGAGCGCAGGGCCGCGCGAGTCGTAGGCCACCGGCGGTAGCAGCCGGGCAAGGATATCCATATGGGTCGAAGCCATCGTCACACCCCCAGCGTCAACGTGCCCATCTGGGCCAATTCCAGATGAAGCACATTCACCGATGTCTCCACATTGGCGACTGGTGCGGTGATGACGACGTTGACGACGCCAGGCACGTCCTGGATAGCAGCCGACAGGCGACTCAGGTACACCGTGTCTCCCGGCGCTAGCTGATCCACGTAGGCCGCAATGGCCGTCGCCGCCGACGCCTGGGCCGATGCGAGTGAGACGCCGGAGAGGATCACGGTAGCCGTGATGTTGATCTCGACCAGATCGGGCTGCAGCACGAGCACGTCACTCGTCACCGGGCGGTGCTCCTCGATGTGGTCTTCCACCGCTTCGATGAGCCCCGCGCTCGGCAGTCCATCGAGAGCCCTGATCGCAACGTCCACAGTGCCCAAGCCGCGACGACCGCCAAAGCACCAGGCGCGGCCGACGCCGGCCACCTCGGTGGCCCACCGCACGTAGTCGGCCGAGTTGCCGCCGGCGGGCGCGTTGCGCATGCGTTCCAGTAGACGCGCGCGCAGTGAAGCGTCGTCCTCCGACACGTCGCCGCCGTCCATCGTGGCCACGGCCGCCGCAGTGATGCCAGCCACCGGAACGACGATGGTCAGCGGATCGGTGGGCGACAGATTGCCAGCGGGCCCGGCCAGCAGCGCCCAGGCCGCCACGTTGACCGAGCCCGAGCCGCCGATGGCCGTGTTCTCGGTCACCTCGTACTGCTGTCCGTTCGCCGCCTGCAGCAGCAGCCCGGCGCTGACGGGAGTTGTCGCCTCTCCGGTCAGCGTCACCGTGCCTGAGGCAACGGCGGCCGCCTTGCGGGCGAGGCCGTAAAGGGACGCTTGACGTTCCAAGTAGTCCGGATCGGCTGTGTCCGGGAAGTGCTGGCGTGCCAGCCACCAGATGTGCTGATGCAGGCTCTCGACGGCGGCCGCGACGGCGCTGGCGCGCACGTAGTGGTCGCTGTCGCTGCCGGTGGCCGCCTGGGGCTGCTGGTTGGCCACCTGCTGCAGGTAGCGCGCGCGCAGCGTGTCGAAGTCGGGGATTTCAATGGCCATTCAACCGACCTTGATGAAGAAGTCGAAAGTTCGCTCGGCTTGACCCGCGTCGGTGATCGTCACCAGCAGGTTCAGCCGCCCGGACGCATGCTCGGCCTGCACATCGACTGCGAGCGCTCGGCCGTCGTCGACCAGCGGCTGCAGGCATTGCTGAACAAACTGCACCGCTAGGCGCTGCACGCGCGGCACGTCCTTCTCGCGCTGCAGCTCGTGCAGGCGGGAGCCCAGCGACGTGTCGGCCCACCAGCTGCCCAGCGGCGTCATCACGCGCAGGTACACGGCGTTGGCCAGACCGTCCGCTGGATCGCGGGCCAAGTCGCCGGCCGACTGCACATAGTCGGCAGAGATGGGGTCAATGTAGGTGTCGCTCATCGCTTGCCTCACATCGCCGCGCTCGGCGTGTTGGTGCTGCCGCCAGAGACGTTGTTCTCCGGGTGCTTGTGGCCGTTGTAGACGGCACGCATGCCGCTCATGGTCTTGGCACCGCCGGCGTCGGCCACCTCGCCATCGGCCGTGATATTGGCGCCGGCAGTGACGTTGTGCGAGGCGGCGACGGTTGGCGTGTTCAGCGCCACACCGCCACTCGCGTCAACCGTGAACTGCGGCGTCGTTATGGTCACGCTGCTGGCCGCGTTGATCTGCACCTTATCGGTCTCGATCAGCACCTTGGCCTGGCTGACCATGTGGATGGTGCGGTCGGCGCGGAGGTGGACGAAGTCGCCCCACTGGTTGTAGAGGCAGGCCTCGCCGGCCTGGTCGAGCTGGAAGCGGTAGGCGCCGTGCTCGGTGGCCACGATGACGGCCGCACTGCTGCGGCCGCCGAGCGGCAGCACGATGAGTTGCGTGCCCGCCGGCGGTGCGCTGGTGAAGCCGAACTGCTGCATCAGCTCGACGCGATCGAGCTGCTCGCCGGCCAGGCCTTCGCCGCTGGCGAGTTGAACCTTGGGTCTGAGCTGCAAACTCGTCAGCAGGCCTCGGAAGGCAAGCCGGGCGCCGGCGGCCGCGCGCTCCACTTGGCGCCGCATGGCTTCGACCATCCGCGTCATGGTGCCGCTCCGGTCGTCGCGTCGATGATCCGGCCCGGCACGCTGTTCTTGCCGCGGCGGTGCTTGCGCTTGCTCGGGTGGGCATACAAAGCCCAGGCGCCGTCTTCCTTCAGCGTCAGGTCCGTGACCTGGCCGCGCATGCGATCCCCCGAGATGCGCCGCGAGATGACGAAGTAGATGCCGTCGAGGCCATGCGGCTCGCTCACCACGCGCACACGCTGGCCAGCGGCCCACAGCTTGCCGTTGGGCGCGCGGTGGCCGGCCACGGTGGCGCGCAGGTCATAGGCACGCAGGCGACCGTCGCTGATGAGCTTGCTGCCGCGCGCTGCGGCGATCTCTTCGTTGGTCGCCTCGAAGTCGCAAAGGATCTTGGGACGATAGGCAGACACGCCGTCGTCACGCACAGTGCGCTTCACGTTGTGGCGGCCGCTGCGAATACCGATGGCGCCGCTCTGGCCCAACACGGTGATCTCGCTGTAGCGGTCGGCCTGGCTGCGCTTCTCCGCGAGCGACAAGACGTTGTTACCGATACCGTCGCGGCGCAGCGCTAGCGTTCCGACCGGGTCCGTGTCGTAGTGCGGACCGCCAACCACCAGGCTGCCATCGGGCTCGAACCAGGGCCACAGGCCATTGGCTTCAGCCGCGCGCTGCAGCATGTCCCAAGCCGTGTCACCGGGCTCGGTCATGACCCGGTCGCGCTGCAGCTGGCGTTCCGCGTCTACGCTGAAGCGGACGCTGGGCAGCAGCTTCTTCACGACCTTGTCGATGATCTGCAGCAGCGTCATCTGCTGCTGCGTGAAGATGGGCGCGCTGCAGTCCACCAGCACGCCGGCGTTGTCGCGGCCAGTCAGCTGCAGGCGATGCTCGCCACGTGCCACCTGGTGGTCGATGTCATCGATCAGGCCGACCAGCACTGTCTCTCCGCCCACACGAACCTTGACCTCGGCGCCAGGCTTAAGCGCGGCGGGCACAGCCAGCTCGTTGGCGCTCAGGCTCATGTTCCATGCGTCTGCCGCTAGCAGCAGGCTGGAGTCGATCTCATAGCGCTGCCAGCCTGCATGCGCGAGGCCACCGACGAGCAGCTCGACCTGATCAGCGGGCATAGGCCTTCACCTTCTCGCCGCGTTCCACCACCAGGCGACGACCCCAGGCGTTCAGGCGCAACAGCTCGGCGGCGCGCGTATGGTCGCCGTAGAGCCCGTGAGCCACCAGGCGCAGCGGCCCACTCAAGGGCGCTGCACGCAGTTGCACCGGCGGGCGAAGCTCAATCACCGCGCGAGCTGCTTGCTGCACCTGGAAGGCCACGGCGCGCAGACTCGCGCTGGCAGCCGCAACCGCTCCGGCTGACTCGGGGCCCGCCGCGGCACGCAGGTCCTCCAGGGCCGCCTGCAGCGCCGCTCGGGTGTTGCCTGCGATCTGCTCCACGTCGGTGGCGTCCAGCAGCTGCTCATCCAGCTCGCCCGTCAGCACGATGATGGCCGCTTCGGCCAGGCAGCAGCCTGCGTGCGTGCGGGCGTGGGCCTGCACCATCAGCGCGTCCGCGTTCGGCGCCAGCAGCGCGATCTGGGCTGGCGCGAGCGCGGCAGAAGCTCGGTCAAAGTCGGCCAGGCCGGATCGTGCAGCCGTGCCTGTCGACGAGTTGCTCACCGAGCTGCCACTAAAGAGGATATTGCGGCCGCCGAACGGCAGGCCCTGCAGCGCGCGGTCCAGCACGTTGCGGGCGTCAGCGACATAGGCCTGCGGGTAGAAGAGCGGATCTAGTTCGCTCAGGCGCTGCTTGAGCGCGGTGGTGTCCACCAGAGTGCGCAACTTCCCCAGCGCGGACTGCATCTGCGAGCGCAGGTTGAGCTGCAGCGGCACCGGGCCCTTCATGACTTTCTGGACGCGCACCGTCAGGGCGTCGTCCGCTGCGGAACGCGCCTGATCAGCCTGGGCGCTGACGGCTTCGCCGGCCAGGACGGGCGATGGGGTCTGGAAAATCCGGTCGGCCGTGCGGCTCTCGACGAACTCCAGGTTCAGCTTGCAGCCGTCACGGAAGTCCGCCTCGTGCTCAACGGTCCAGCTGGTGCAGACCGCACGGTCAATGTTGCCGAACACCGGATGCACTAGGCGGCCAGTGTCGGCACTGCGCAGCGCGGCCAGCAACGTGGCCAGGCGCGCCTCGTAGTCGTCCTGCGCGGCCTCGCTGCCACGCCGCGGCCGCGTGTTGAAAATGATGGCCGTGAAGCGGATGCGCTGAGGGCCGACGCCCAGATCCTCGACCTCGGCGCCATCGCGGTAGGGGTACTCGTTCGTGACCGCCGCACGCTGCACCGAGTCGCTGACCGACTCGATGTCGAATTCGATGCCCTTGAAGCTGGCTTGAAGGAGGGTTTCAGACCACATGCGTCACTCCCTTACTGCCGGCGGCTGTACCACTCGACCTGCTCGTCCACCACAGAGGTGATTTCGCGGCCGTTGATCATGACCTTGATGGGCGGGCGGTTGGCCATCGCGGCGGCTGCAGCCTCCAGCGCCTGCGCGGCCTCGGCCTGGCGGTTGGAGTTGAGCGCCTCCTGCGCCTCCTGATTGCCGAAGAATGTCATCACCTGTGCGATGGTCTCGCCGATGCCATCAGCCACCTTGGTGCCCTCGATGCCCTTGTAGGCGAGCGAACCGGCTCCGTAGCCTACAGCGCCGGCCGCCAGCACTCCGGCACCACCGACGGCAAGCGCTCCGGCACCGCCAGCGGCGGCCACCAGGCTGCCGCCGGCGCCGAGCGCGGCGCCAGCACCACGGGCGATCAGACCACCACCGCCTCCGGTCAGAAGATTCACCAGGCCGCTTGCCGCGACCGCTGCGGAGAAGGCAGTAACCGCCACCTTGGCGCCTTCCAGCGCCTCGCCGAAGCCCGGGTAGCGCTTGTAGAGATCGGTCTGCGCCTCGGCCAGCTTCGCGATGACGCTGTTGGAAGCGTTCATCGCCTGGGTCTGGGCCTGTTGCACCTCGAAGGCCCGCTGGTCGAACTTGTAGCCGGCACCCTCTTGGAATAGCGCCAGCGCCTCGCTGATCGTGCGCTCATCACCGGCTTCTGTGGTCTTTAGAACATCCCCAACGTAGGCACGGTTGTTCATCAGCCCGACCAGCGACATCAGCGCCTGGCGGTCTTGGATGACCTTCCCGATGGCCGATCCCTGCAGGATGTCCTGCTGGGCCGAGAACGATGCGCGGCGCTCATCGTTGCTGGCGCTTGATGCACCCTGACGAGCCTCCATGAAGCGTGGATCAGATGCCACGATCTTGTCCACCATGTTGACGAAGGCATTGAGTCCGTCCACGCCCTTGCCGCGCGCTGCGGCCAGCGTCCCTGGAAGGTCGATGCCGAGTTTCTTGAAGTCGTTGGCGGTATCGCTGCTATTGATCTTGGCCAATAGGTTGACCAGGTTGTTGCCGGCCTCGTCCTTGCTGCCGGCGGTGATCACGCTGGCTTGGTTCGCAGCGAGCAGTTGAGCGAGACCGGATGTTCCGCTTAGCCCCAAACTGCGTGCAGCCGCCATTTGTTGTGGCAGCCACTTGGCCATGTCCTTGAGCTCGAAGCCGCCTGCCTGCCCTGACGCCATCGCCATGCCGAGCACTCGGCCTGTCTGATCGCTTGGAATGCCGAATGTCTGCCTGGCGCGAATCGCGATGCGCGCCAGCTCGACCGGGCTTGCCCCGCTCGCGGTGCCCGCGCGCTGCAGCGTCGGCAGCATTGCAGTTGCCTCGGTGACGTTGGTGAAAACGCCGCTGGCCACTAGTTCGTTGAGGGTGCTCAGCGCCTGCTCACGCGTTCCGCCGCCCGCTCGCACAGCGCTGGTAATGGAGGCATCAAGTCCTCGCAGGCCGTCGCGGCGAGCATCGAGACTCTGTCCTGCGTAGGCGGTGTTGGCCAGGCTACGCAACTCTGTGTCGTAATCCGCAGCGCGTCGCGCGGGTGCGGCGATCACGGCCGAGGCCGCGGTGGCCCCGGCGACCACGCCAGCCGCAGCCCGAACGCGGTTGAACGCGTTGGTCTTGCGCTCGGCGTCCTTCGATGCGTCACCCACTTCTTTCGTGGCCCGCGCGAGGTTCCGCAGCCCTGCAGCTTCGCGGTTCAACTTCTGGAGGTTGTCCGCGACCTTGCTGCTGCGCTCTGCGAGCCCGCCCAGCTCCGATTGCATGCCGCGAAGGCCGCGCTCGGCCTCCTGGGCGGCCCTGCCGACGACGCTGGTGCGTGCCCCCACGAGAGCCAGTCCACGCGCGGCCTGGTCGCCGACTCCGGCGATCTTGTTCAGTCCGCTGACGACCTTGCCCAGCTCCGAACGCACCTCCCCCAAGGCACGCTTGAGCGGCCCCACCAGCCGGTCATTCAGGCTGAGGTCGAGTGATAGCTTGAGCGGGTCGGCCACAGCAGCGCGGACTCAGGTCAGAACGTGGTGGGCTGCGCGATCGCGCGCGTGGCCGCCATAAAGCCTTGCTGGCAATGCGTGCGGCCGACAGACAGCCAGCGCTGGTCGATGCCAGGCACGTCCTTCAGCTCGTCGAACAGCGCGCCGATCTGCTGGGCATGCGCCTTGATGCGGTTCATGCCATCGATCTCCGCCTGGCTCAGGTCGCGATAGCCGGTGATCTGCTTGTGCTGGTTGTCCATCAGGGCTTCTTCTTTCTCAGGCTGACGTAAGTGATAGAGCCGTCCTCACTGGACGGCCCACCGCGGCGGCGCTTTGGCGCGAGTGCTTCCAGCAGCGCCACCAGCTCGGGCATCTCCAGCCCTAAGGCGTGGTCCGGTGGGATTCCGTGGCGGGCGAGGGTTGCTCGGACGACGACCCACCATTCGAGTCCGCGCCGCCGAGCAGCAGTTTTTTTTGCAGCTCGAGCGCACGGCGGTCCAACTCGTCGAAGTCGGCGACGTGCATGCTGGCGACCAGGTTGTAGTCGATCTGCTTGGGCGTCAGCGTGCCGAGCTTGACCAGTTGGCGCGCGAAGACGGCTGCGTTCAGCGCCACCGAGTTCGCCGTGCCGACCTCGGTGATGGCGTCGATGTTGTCGGCCACGACGGCCGGGCGCAGCGTGAAGTCGCGATGCAGCACACCGTCGACCTCGACGCCGATGGGCAGCTTGCCGTCCTGGGTGATCTTGTGGGTATTGCTCACGCGATCACTCCTCGACCTTGCGCAGCGCATTCATGACAGCCCCCGATTTCAGCGAGGACGATCCCATGCTGATGCAAACCGTCATTCACACGCCCGCAGGAGCCGCCCCGGCGGAGAAGCCCGCGGGCGCGATGAACTCCGTCTTCGACACCAGCGCCGTGCCGTCAGCACCCGCTGCACCGAAGCCTGCCCAGAACGCCGCCCAAGAGCGCAATCGGCGGGTCTTGCTGGACGTTTTGAAACGGGGCGAGGGTTCGGGCGCAGCGCTGGCCAAGGTGGCGGGCATCGCCCAAGCTACGGCCAGCCGAGTCCTGCGCGAGCTGGTGGAGGAAGGCCTGGTCGAGTCCAACGGTAGGAAAGGGTCGCAGATCAAATTCCGCCTGAAGGCAAAGACGGCTATGGGCGGCTTTCACGCCTGGCTGAACAAGAAGGGCGAGGCCAGCGCAGAGGGTCGCCAGTCGGGCCGCAAGAACGTTCGACCGGCGCAGCCCTCGACACCCACGGCAGGCACCGGCCCCAAGGCCACGCGCACCCAGCGCACCGAAGTGCGCGGAGAGCCGACGCTCGCGCCGACCTGGTCGTGCGCCCTGGAGAGCAGCGGCCACCTGGTCATCCGTGCCAACGGCGAGACGGTGACGCTGGACGCTCAACAGGCACGCGGCGTCACGGCCTGGCTGCAACGCGTCGACGCGGCCCTGGCGGCCGCTCTGGAGGTTTGATGAACACCGTGCGACAACAGCACGGCCGTGCTCGCCCAGCACCGCCGCGCAACAACGACCTGGCGCAGATCCACATCGCCAAGAAGCAGCTGGGCATGGACGACGACACCTATCGCGACATGCTCTGGGCAGTCGCGCGCGTGCGCAGCGCCAAACAGCTCGATCACGCTGGGCGCGCCAAGGTGCTGGATCACCTCAAGCGCTGCGGCTTCACCGGCGTCAGTGCCAGCCGTCCGAAGCGTCCGACGCCGGCGCCCGAGGTCGCGGCCATGTGCCGCAAGGTCCGGGCCCAACTCATCGCGTTGGGCAAGCTGCCCGACACCTACGCCGATGGCATCGCGCAGCGCATGTATGGCGTGCAGTTCTACGAGTGGCTGCAGGCCGACCAGCTCCACGACCTGGTGGCGGCTCTGCAGGTCCAGCAACGTCGGGTCGCCGCATCTGGACGCTGATATGCAAGAGCAGCTGGATCTCTTCGACCCGACAGACCGCGCACGCGGCCGCGCCGTGCAGCAGGCCGCTGGCGAGCTGCCGCGCCTGGCGCTGGAGCTGATCGAGGTCATGGGAGAGGTGCCGGCCATGCAGCTCATCAATGCGATGGGCGGACTTTCATTCTGTGTGCCGGGCTGGCCTTTGAAGCGCGTTTCACAGCGCTTTGACCGCCTCGTGCAGATCGTCGGCGAAGCGGCCGCGATCAAGTACGCCGAGCGCTGGGGCGACGTCGAGATCCAGGTGCCCAAGTGCGCCGCGGCCATGCGGCTGGTCCGCAACCGCGACATCGCCCGCCGCTACGAGGCCGGCGAGCCCGTGCAAGACATCTGCCGCCGCTACGACGTGTCGGAGCGGCATTTCTGGAAACTGGTGAAGAAGGACCTTGCTTAATGGCAACGAACAAGAAACCGGCCATCGCGCAGAAGCCGATGGCTTACGTGGAGATCGGCCACGACGGCTACCTCGTCCCCCTTGCCGATGGTCAGCGCCTGGTGGGTATCCTCGCGTCTGCTGTCAAGGCGCGGCAGGACTACCGCGGCGGCCTGGAGATGGTCTATGAGGTGCAGCACGAAGCTGAGCCGGCGCGTGCCTCGCTCACCATCGTTCAGCCCAAGCAGGTGGTCGTTGCTCGCGAAGAGCCTGAGGCTTCTCACAAGCATCGCGCCAAGTCCATCGGCCATGAGCCGCTAAAGCTCACGGGGCCCGTGCGATGAGCGCCTGGCGGCACGGCTGCTGCACCGACAAAGCATGCACCGGCAGCACCTGCATGGAGCTGCCGGTCGGTGAAACCTGCAGCGATTGTGCGCACTTCAAGCACTGCAAGGTGTTCTATGGCCATGCGGCGACGGACACCTACTGCGATTTCTTCCCTCGTCGCTTCAGGCCGATGCCTGCGACGAAGGCGGACACACGCATCCAGATCGGCCCTCTCGACGTGTAACCCAACCTCTCCCTGATCAGGCGATGCCTGATTTCCCCGGCGCAGTACGGCCGGGGCTTTTTCAAGCCGCTGCGATGGCAGTTTGAAAAAGCCAAGAGGAGCCAGTCACAGCCCCTTTGATGCCTATCCGTTGTCCTCCCTGATCGGGTGTCACACCCGATTTCCCCGGTGCAGTTGGCCGGGGCTTTTTCAAGCCGCTGGCGACGGCGGTTTGAACAAGCAGCAAGGAGCGATTGTGATCACCAAGACCATCTTCAGCGTGCGCGACCGCAACGGCGCATATCAGACCCAGACGGTGCAGGGCCAGCGCGCCAGTTCCACCAGCAGCTACCGCGAAGCCGCGATGCGACTGGCCCAGAAGCTGAACCCCTTCCGCGCCTACGATCTGAAGCTGCTGGACAGCAGCCAGCACGGGGTGCAGGTCTTCGAGTTGGAAGTACTCCATGCCGGCTGCGCTTCTGCCCGCGATGCCACGGGCCAAGGCGAGCCGGCCGTGAACCTGCGCGCCTTGGTGGATGCGGTGCCTGATGAAGGTGGCGCCGTCGAGCTGCAGCCTGGCACTCGGTACGTCTGGCCGAGCGATCAGTGAAGCTCGGGGGGCGTCTCGATGTCGAAGGGAGTCAACGCGCCACACTTCGTGCAGACCAGGTCCGTGGTCCGCGAACCGTCTTCCTTGATCGGGCCAACTTTGAGCTGGTTGGCGTGCTTGAACTCTTGCCCCGCATCGCTGACCGTCACGAGCAACGCCTTGCACTTCACGCAGAGAATTTGTCGTTTCATGGGAACCCTCCTCGGGTTGGCAGTTGTGGTGACCGCCAGGGTAACCCGGGGAGGGGCCCACCCCCTTTCGGCGGTTGTCCCGCTGAGCTAATCGAGGAGAGCCGTCAATGAGCGAAGCTGTGGATCAACAGATCGAGCCGCGCCTCCTTCCATGCCCGTTCTGCGGCCACGCCGAGCCGGTGCTTGAAGACGCTCGCACGATCTGGATCGTGCGTTGCAAATGTGCCGCCTGCGTTCTCGGTGAACGTGCGCCTGAGCCAGATGGCAGCGAATCCGATGCCTACTGGGAGCGTATTCGCCAGACCGCTATCGACGCATGGAATCGGCGGTCTCCCATCCCAGCGCTGACTGACGTCAGGTGAGCTGACGATGCCCGTGTATCGCCAGCAGCCCGGTCGCCCCGGCTTCATGCACATCAAGCTCGGCGGCCGCGGCTCCAAGAACCCACCGGCCCCATGCGTCGCGCGCGCATGGATCGAGGGCAAGGACGAGCGCTGCGCCTGCATCAGCAGCTTCCTCTGCGATCACGAAATGAGCGACGGCCGGACCTGCGACGCGCCACTGTGTGACGCACACGCGCACCAGGTCGCCAAGAACCGGCACCTCTGCCCGGCTCACTTCGCGGCCTACCGCGAGCGTGAGCCCGACCTGTTCTCCGGCCCAGCCGAGACCTGATGGCCGCGTCGGCCTGGGCGATGGTGAAGCTCCACGTCTCGTGGGGTGAGGTGCCGCCATTCGGCGCCGTGCTGCAGATGCGCACGGGCCGCCGCTGCCAGGTCATCGGCGTCCGAGGCCACACCCTTGCGGGCCATCGTTCTGCCTCCCGACGCCCCTATCGATCCCGGCAGGCCAGTGCTTGCGTGGCAGTGAGCGTCCCGCGCCAGGAAGAAGGGCTGCAACGCACTTTGAACCTGTGGATAACCGGGTTTCAAGGGCGGTTTCATACTTCCACCTTTCCCCGAAGCCCCTCTTGCGCGCCGTAGCGCTAAGTTGTTGATGTTGCTGCTGATTACTAGAAAGGTGGAAGTGGCCCGAAAGCTGGAAGTTCACTTCCAGCTTCTCGCTCGAAGGTGGAAGCGCTCCATCAGCCCATTGCTGGCGCTTCGGCCCGTCTGGCCCTATGAAATGGTCCTGCGCGGGCCAGAACAGGCCCCATGACAGTTTCCGCTGTCGTCCGCCCCCGTGGGCCTCAGATCGTGCGCCCGCGCTTTCTGGCGGCGTTTGACCGGGCATGGGCTAAGTGCCTGTCCCGCCAAGGTTTTCGCCCGCCTTAACCCACCAAGGCCCGGCTCTTCCCAGTTCCGTTCCCCTGCGCCCCCTCACAGCTCCAGGCCACAGTCAGTCTGAAGTGGGGGCTGCAGCACACCCCCAGCATGATCAGCAACTGCCTCGCATCAGCAGCTCAAACCCCAGGTCCACACACGGCTGTTCCACCGCCTCGCCGCGCATCAGGGTGATCAGCATCTCTGCCGCCCTCAGGCCGATCTCGCCGCGAGGGGTGCGGACGGTGGAGAGCGGGGGCAGCATCTGCTCCCCCCCCGTCAGGTCATTGAAGCCCGCAATCGCCACCTGGCCCGGCACCTGGATGCCGCGGCGCAGGGCTTGGAGCAGCGCGCCCTGGGCCAGGTCGTCGTTGTTGAAAAAGATGGCGTCCACGTCCGGCGCTTCGGCCAGCACCCGATCAAACATCTGCGCGCCCAGCGCAAATGAGGAGGGCGCCGCATCCATGAACTCCAGCTGCGGGTCATGCAGCGCGCCCAACGCCGCCCGGTAGCCGGTGGCCCGTTGCAGCGTGCGCGGGTCCAGTTGCGCGGCCGCAAAGGCAATCCGGCGGTAGCCCCGGTCCCGCAGGGCCTGCGTCATCGCGCGGCCGGCTTCTTCCTGCGAAAACCCCACCGAATACAACCCGCTGCCTTGCCGGTTTTCCATCAGGTGTACACAAGGCACACCGCTGCCCATCAGCAAGCTGCGCGCCGCATCGGTGCGATCAAAGCCCGTCACCAGCAGCCCCGCAGGACGGTTCATCAGGTAGGTGCGCAGCAGTGCCTCCTCTTCCTCCGGCTGATAGTGCGTCACACCGATCATGCTCTGGTAGCCCGCCGACAGCAGTGTGCGCTGGGCCGCGTCCAGCAGGTCCACAAACAGTGCGTTGGACAACAAGGGAATCAGCAGCACCACCTGGTTGCTGCGCGCCGAAGCCAGTGCCCGGGCGGCCGGGTCCGGCACATACCCCAGCGCCCGCACCGCCACCTGCACCCGCTCCACCAGGTCCGCCGCCACCCCGCGTTCCCCACGCAAGGCCCGCGATGCGGTAATGGGGCTCACCCCCGCTGCCACCGCCACATCCTGCAATGTGACCCGGCCAGTCGCACGGCGTCGTTTCGGGGCAGGTGGCTGTGTCATGGTGCGTATTTTCCCTAGCATGGTGCGTGGCGCTCCGGCGTAGGATAGCGCTACCCACCCGGCGGCAGGAGCGGTAGATCCCCTGAGAGATCCACCACCGGCCGCAAGGGCGCGAGCTGCCTCAGGCAGCCGCAGCAGGAGACAACCGGACGGCGAAGGTTTCGCCGTCTCTTTTTTAATAATGGGACAGCGCTATCCAATGGATGGCGAACAAGGAAGGCCAGACGCCAATGGCTGAAGAAGAGACCTCCCTGGCCCCGGCGGCCTCCATCGTGGTGATGGGGGTGGCGGGCTGTGGCAAGACCAGTGTCGGTGCGGCGTTGGCGCGCAGTCTGCGCTGGCCCTTCATTGAGGGCGATGCCCATCATTCTCCGTCCTCGATTGCCAAGATGCAGGCGGGCCAAGCGCTCACCGATGAGGACCGTTGGGGCTGGCTCGACCGGCTCGGCGCCTTGTTGCAGGCGCCCGGGCCGGTGGTGCTCAGCTGCTCGGCCTTGAAGCGGGCGTATCGGGACCGCCTGCGCACGGCCCATCCCCCACTGCAGTTTGTTTACATCGACATCAGCCGGGACCTGGCCTTGGCCCGGGTGACCGCCCGTGCAGCCGGCCACATCTTCCCGGCGAGCCTGGTGGAAAGCCAGTTCGCCACGCTGGAATCGCCTGTGGGGGAGGCCGGTGTGATGACCGTTTCGGCGGAGCTTGCGCTCGAGGATCAACTGCAATCGATCCTGGCGCAACGTTTGGCGCAGCCCGTCCAGCGTCCTGACGCCGCCACAGGCGCAACAGATGCCGCAGCGGCAGCTGCGGCAGCATCGTCATCCGCGCTTCCTCATTCTTCCTCCCCGGAGACAGGTCCATGACACCCACCACCGCTCCTCCGCCGTCGTCCGTGCCGCCCGGGCTCCCATCCGTGCCTCCCGCCCAGGCGGAGCCACGTCCGCTCTGGCTGCGCCTGGCCGAAGGCGCCATGGCCCTGTGCCTGGGCGTGATGGCGCTGGCCGTGTTTGTGAATGTGGTGCTGCGTTATGGCTTCGGCAGTGGTGTGGCCGCCAGCGAGGAACTGGCGCGGCTGCTGTTTGTGTGGATGGTCTTCATCGGCGCCACGGCCGCTTATCCGCTGGGTGAGCACATGGCCTTCACCAGCCTGCTGCTTCCGCTGCGGCGCCGCAAGACGCTGATGATGGGTGTGGCTGCGCTGATCCGCATCGCCGTGGTGGCGGCTGCCGTCATGGTGGCCTGGGGCGCCTGGCAGCAGGTGGTCGTGGGCCTGGACAGTCGCTCGGTGGTGCTGGGCTATTCCAATGCGCTGCTGCCGCTGCCGGCGCTCCTCAGCAGTGCGCTGATCGGCCTCATGGCCTTGTGGCAGTTGGTGCGTGCCCGGCCGTTGGAGCTGGACCACGAGCTGGACGTGGAGTGACGCCGACCATGAGCAACGAAGCACTCTCCTTCATCGTTTTCGTCGTTGGCATGCTGGTGCTGATGGGCCTGGGCATCCCCATGGCTTTTGCACTGGTGCTCACCGGCGCCGGCATGGCCTGGGCCCTGGACTTCTGGGACACCCAACTGCTGGCGCAAAACCTGGTGGCCGGCATCGACAGCTTCCCGCTGCTGGCCGTGCCCTTTTTCATCCTGGCCGGTGAGCTGATGAATGCTGGCGGGATCAGCCGGCGCATCATCGAGATGGCCCAGGCCTGGGTGGGGCACATCCGGGGTGGGTTGGGATTCGTGGCCATCGGGGCCGCCGTGCTGATGGCCAGCATGAGTGGCTCCGCCCTGGCCGACACCGCAGCGCTGGCCACCATCCTGCTGCCAATGATGAAGCGTCATGGCTACCCCATGGCCACCTCCGCCGGCCTGATCGCCTCGGGCGGCATCATCGCCCCGATCATTCCGCCGTCCATGCCCTTCGTGATCTACGGGGTGACCACCAACACCTCGATCTCGGCCCTGTTTGTCTCCGGCATCGTGCCTGGTCTGGTGATGGGGCTGGGCCTGCTGCTGGCCTGGAAACTGCAGCTGCGCAAGATCGATCTGCCGGAAGGCGAAGCCCTTCCCTGGGGCGATCGGCTGCGTGCCACCTTCAAGGCCTTCTGGGCGCTGTTGATGCCGGTGATCATCATCGGCGGCATGAAGTCGGGGGTGTTCACGC
Organism: Roseateles sp. SL47; assembly: GCF_026625885.1. Classification (NCBI taxonomy): domain Bacteria; kingdom Pseudomonadati; phylum Pseudomonadota; class Betaproteobacteria; order Burkholderiales; family Sphaerotilaceae; genus Roseateles; species Roseateles sp. SL47. Next base: position 3,648,411 of record NZ_CP113068.1, read on the forward strand.
CCACCGAGGCCGCCGTGGTGGCCGCCTTTTACGCGCTGATCATCAGCTTCCTGGTGCACCGTGAGATGAGCTTCGGCCAGTTGCATGGCGTGCTGGTGCGTGCAGCCAAGACCACCGCAGTGGTGATGTTCCTGTGTGCGGGCGCCCAGGTGGCCAGCTACATGATCACCCTGGCGGACCTGCCGGGGGTGCTCACCCAGTGGCTGGGCGGGTTGATCGAATCGCCGCGTCTGCTGATGGCGCTGATGATGGTGCTGCTGGTGCTTATCGGCACGGCGCTGGATCTCACCCCCACCATCCTGATCTTTGCACCGGTGATGCTGCCGATCGCGGTGAAGGCCGGTATCGACCCGGTGTACTTCGGCCTGATGTTCGTGCTCAATGGCGCCATTGGCCTGATCACCCCGCCGGTGGGCACGGTACTGAATGTGGTGGCGGGGGTGGGGCGCCTGTCCATGCACCAGGTCATCCGGGGCGTGAATCCGTTCCTCATCACCTATGCGCTGATCCTGGTGGCATTCACCTGCTTCCCATCGCTGGTCACGGTGCCGATGCACTGGTGGCGGTGACTGCACCGTCGATCCCACTGATCCAACAAGGTCCCAACCCCAACCCCAACCCCAAGCGCACAGCGTTGACAAGGTCCAACAAGGAGACTCCCATGAAGTGCTTGCCGATTCGTCGTCTGACCCTCGCCGCCGCTGCGGCTTCCCTGCTGCTGGCAGCCCTGCCGGCCGCTGCGCAGGAGATCAAGCCCCGCCTGATCCGCTTCGGGTACGGTCTGGCGGAAAACAGCAACCAGGGCCGGGCGGTCAAGGTGTTTGCGGACGAGGTGCTGAAGCTCTCCGGCGGCAAGATGAAGGTGCGTGCCATCGGCGGCGCGGCGCTGGGGCCGGACACCCAGATGCAACAGGCCTTGATTGGTGGCGCCCAGGAAATGATGGTGGGCTCCACCGCCACGCTGGTGGGCATTGCCAAGGAAATGGCGCTGTGGGATACGCCCTTTCTGATCAACAACACCCGTGAAGCCGATGCGTTGCTGGATGGCCCGGTGGGGGACAAGGTGCGCGCCAAGCTGGAAGAGAAGGGCATGGTGGGCCTGGTGTATTGGGAGAACGGTTTCCGCAATCTCACCAACAGCAAGCGGCCCGTGGCGAAGCTCGAAGACCTGGACGGCATCAAGCTGCGCGTCATGCAGAACAATGTCTTCCTGGACAGCTTCAAGCAGTTGGGCGCCAATGCCGTCCCCCTGCCGTATTCCGAGCTGTTCACGGCGCTGGAAACCAATGCGGTGGACGGGCAGGAGAATCCCTACAACACGATCCTGTCGGCCAAGTTCTACGAGGTTCAGAAGTACCTGACCATCACCAATCACGTCTACAGCCCGTGGATCGTGACGGTGAGCAAGAAGTTCTGGGACGGTCTGTCCAAGGACGAGAAGGCCGTGCTGCAAAAGGCCGCTGTGGCCAGCCGCGACTTTGAACGCAAGGACACTCGTGACGAGGCGGCCAAGGCCTTGGCTGCGCTCAAGGCCAAGGGCATGCAGGTCAATGAACTGACGCCCGCCGAAGCCGCTCGCATGCGCGACAAGCTGACCCGGGTGAATGCCGGTGTGGCCACGCAGGTGGGCATGGAGCTGTGGAACGAGACCCAGGCCCAGTTGGCGAAGCTGCGCGGCGGGAAGTGAGCCGGGTGCAGGGCCTGCGCAGCGGCTGACGCCCGGCTATATTCCGGGCGTCTTCCGGAGAGAACACCATGGCACCTGCCTCTCATTCCCGCTCGTCGGCTGCTGCCGGACGCCCCCTGGACCTGGCCCTGCAAGGCGGCGGCTCGCACGGTGCCTTCACCTGGGGCGTGCTGGATGCCTTGCTGGAGGATGGGTCGATGACGCTGGACGGGGTGTCCGGCACCAGCGCCGGGGCGATGAATGCGGCGGTGCTGGCCACCGGTTATGCCCAGGGCGGGGCCGCAGGTGCGCGCGAGGCGCTGCGGGCCTTCTGGCAGGCGGTTTCAGGTGTGCCGGCCTGCTTTGGCCTGGCGGGCGAGGCCACGCCTCATGCGGACACGGTCGCGCCGGCGTCTTTGCCGGCCTGGCTCTACAACCGCAGTGCGTGGCCCGGGGCGGTGGCCTGGGATGCCTGGCTGCGGCTGTGGAGTCCCTATCAACTCAATCCGTTCAACCTCGACCCGCTGCGCAACATCGTGCGCCAGCATGTGGACGAGCAGGCGCTGCGTGAAGGGCCGATCAAGGTGTTTGTCACGGCCACGTCGGTGCGTACCGGCCAGCCTCGGGTGTTCAGCGACGGCGATTTGAGCATTGAAGCGCTGATGGCTTCGGCCTGCCTGCCCCGCAGCGCGCAGACGGTGGTGATCGACGGCGAGCCATTCTGGGACGGCGGGTTTTCCGGCAACCCGGCGCTGTGGCCGCTGGTCTACGGCACACAGACCGATGATGTGCTGCTGGTGCAGATCAATCCGCGCGAGCACGCTGGCATCCCGAAGACGGCGGCCGAGATTGATGACCGCATCAACGAGATCACCTTCAATGCCAGCCTGGTGGCCGAACTGCGGGCCATTGCCTTTGTGCAGCGGCTGCTGCGTGACCGTCGGGTCGATCCGAGTCACTACAAGGCGATGCGGCTGCACCGCGTTGCGGATGAGGCGGGCCTGGCGCCGTTTGGTGCGTCGAGCAAGCTCAATACCGATTGGCGGCTGCTGACCACACTGTTTGATCTGGGCCGTGCCGCAGCGCTGAAGTGGCTGGGGCATTGCGCCAAGCATGTGGGCAAAGAGAGTACGCTGGATATTGGCGAGGTGTTCCTGGCCAATCGGGTGAACAAGGCGTGAACCTGGCGAGAACCTGGCGTGAGCAAGGCGAGAACCTTGCGTGAACCTGGCGTTAGGCCACGCCTCCCATCGTCCGTCAGCACTCGACGATGTTCACCGCCAGCCCGCCGCGGGCTGTTTCCTTGTATTTCGTCATCATGTCCGCGCCGGTTTCGCGCATGGTCTTGATGACCTTGTCCAGGCTCACATGGTGGGTGCCGTCGCCGCGCAGCGCCATGCGGGCGGCATTGATGGCCTTCACGGAGGCAATTGCATTGCGCTCGATGCACGGGATCTGCACCAGACCGCCCACCGGGTCGCAGGTCAGCCCCAGATGGTGCTCCATGCCGATTTCGGCGGCGTTTTCCACCTGGGCCGGGGTACCGCCCATCACCGCGCAGAGCGCAGCGGCGGCCATGGAACAGGCCACGCCCACTTCCCCCTGACAGCCCACTTCGGCGCCGGAGATGGAGGCGTTTTCCTTGTAGAGAATGCCAATTGCGGCGGCCGTCAGCAGGAAGTCGATGATGCCGTCTTCATGTGCCCCCAGGGCCGGATTGGTGCGCCCGCCAGGGCCGGCGCCAGATGCTTCGGCGCCACCCCGCGGGGCTGGCGGCGGCGGGTTCACAAAGCGGGCGTAGTAGTGCAGCACGGCCGGGATGATGCCGGCGGCGCCGTTGGTGGGGGCCGTCACCACCCGTCCCCCCGCCGCGTTCTCTTCATTCACCGCCAGCGCATACAGGTTGACCCAGTCCATCACCTGCAGCGGGTCGCGCAGAGCGGCCTCGGCATCACTGGTGAGTTCGCGGTGCAACTGAGCCGCGCGGCGGCGGACCTTGAAACCGCCCGGCAGAATGCCTTCGGTGCGGCAGCCCCGCTGCACACAGCTCTGCATCACCCGCCAGATGTTCAGCAAGCCGGCGCGGGTGTCTTCATCGCTGCGCCAATGGCCCTCATTGCGCCGCATGATCTCGGCGATCGAGCATTGCTCGCGCTCGGTCAGCGCCAGCAGTTCGGCACCGGTCTTGAAGGGGTAGGGCAGCACCGTCGTGTCCGGCGCAATCTGCTTCTGGCGGGAGCCATCGGCCAGCACTTCTTCGGTGACCACAAAACCGCCACCCACCGAGTAATACACCCGGTTCTGCAGCTCGTTGCCATCGGCATCAAACGCGATCAGGCGCATGCCGTTGGCATGCAGCGGCAGGCTCTGGCGCCGGTACAGCACCAGGTCCCGCGCTTCATCAAAGGCGATCTCATGCTCGCCGCCCAGCGCCAGGCGCTTGCGGCCCCGGATGTCTTCCAGCAACGCGGGAATGCCCTCCACATCGACCGTGTCCGGCTCATGGCCGGCCAAGCCGAGCAGCACGGCCTTGTCGCTCCCGTGCCCCTTGCCGGTGGCGCCGAGCGAACCGTAGAGCGCGGTGGCCACGCGCACCGTGCGCTCCAGCTGCCCTTCATGCCGCAGACGCTGCACAAAAAGCCGGGCCGCCCGCATCGGGCCGACCGTGTGGGAGCTGGAGGGACCGATCCCGATCTTGAAAAGGTCAAAAACAGAAACGGCCATCAGGGCACCCCCTTGAGCTGAGACTTACGCGTAGTCCGACACCGGCGGGCAGCTGCACACCAGGTTGCGGTCGCCGTAGACGTTGTCCACACGACCCACCGGCGACCAGTACTTCACCTGGCGCAGGGCCGCGACCGGATAGGCCGCTTCATCCCGGCTGTAGCCATGGGTCCATTCGGTCTTCAGCAGGCTTTCGGCGGTGTGCGGCGCATTAACCAGCGGGTTGTCCGCCTGCGGCCAGTGGCCGGCTTCCACCTTGCGGATCTCTTCACGGATCTGGATCATGGCCGCGACAAAACGGTCCAGTTCGAACTTGGATTCGCTCTCGGTCGGTTCCACCATCAGCGTGCCTGCCACCGGGAACGACAGCGTCGGCGCATGGAAGCCGTAGTCGATCAGGCGCTTGGCCACGTCTTCGGCGGAGATGCCGCTGCTGTCCTTCAGCGGACGCAGGTCCAGAATGCACTCGTGGGCCACGCCGCCGCCCTTGACGCCGTCGATGTTGCCGCTGAAGTGGATGTCGTAGTGGTCCGACAGGCGGGCCGCCACGTAATTGGCCGACAGGATGGCGGTTTCGGTCGCGGCCTTCAGGCCGGCTTCGCCCATCATGCGGATGTACATCCAGGAGATGGGCAGCACAGCGGCATTGCCCAACGGGGCGGCACTCACCGCACCGATGGACGTCTTTTCACCCAGGCCGGCGCTGCGATGGGCCGGCAGGAACGGCACCAGGTCTTCCACCACGCAGACCGGACCAACGCCCGGGCCGCCACCGCCGTGCGGAATGCAGAAGGTCTTGTGCAGGTTCAGGTGGGACACATCGCCCCCGAACTGGCCCGGCGCCGCCACGCCCACCAGGGCATTCATGTTGGCGCCGTCCACATAGACGCGGCCGCCATGCTCATGCACCAGCGCGCAGATTTCCTTCACATGCGTGTCGAACACGCCATAGGTGGAGGGGTAGGTGATCATGATCGCGGCCAGTTGGGCGCTGTGCTGTTCGCACTTGGCCTTCAGGTCGGCCAGATCGATGTTGCCTTCCTTGTCGCACTTGGTCACCACCACCTGCATGCCCACCATCTGGGCGGAAGCGGGGTTGGTGCCGTGGGCCGATTCGGGGATGAGGCACACCTTGCGATGCGCTTCGCCGCGCGATTCGTGCCAGGCCTTGATGATCAGCAGGCCGGCATATTCGCCTTGCGAGCCGGCATTCGGCTGCAGCGACACACCCGCATACCCGGTCGCCTGGCACAGCCAGGCGGTGAGCTGCTGGTCCAGCTGGGCATACCCCTGCAGCTGGCTTTGCGGTGCAAACGGATGCACCTGGGCAAACTCCGGCCAGGTGATGGGGATCATCTCGCTGGTGGCATTGAGCTTCATGGTGCACGAGCCCAGCGGGATCATGCTGCGGTCCAGCGCCAGGTCCTTGTCCGACAGCTGGCGCAGGTAACGCAGCATCTCGGTTTCGGAGTGGTGGCGGTTGAAGACCGGATGGGTCATGAAGCTGCTGCTGCGCACCAGCTCGGCCGGGATCAGGGCTTGCACCGCAGCGGCGCCTGCGAAGGCGTCCGGCACCGTCTTGCCCTGGGCGAAGACGGTCAGCAGGGCCTGGAGGTCGGTGCGGCTGGTGGTTTCGTCCAGCGACAGGCTGATGCTGTCTTCGACCGCGCGGCGCAGGTTCATGCCCGCAGCGACGGCAGCGGAGAGGATCGCGGCGGTGTGGGCGCCGGTCTGCACATGCAGGGTGTCGAAGGCCGCTTCGTGGGCCAGCGTCAGGCCCAGGCCCTTCAGGCTCTTGGCCAGCACGGCGGTGTAGCCGGCCACGCGTTGCGCAATGCGCTTGAGGCCTTGCGGGCCGTGATACACCGCGTACATGCTGGCCACCACGGCCGGCAGCACTTGAGCGGTACAGATGTTGGACGTGGCCTTCTCGCGGCGGATGTGCTGCTCGCGGGTCTGCAGCGACAGCCGATAGGCGGGCTTGCCATGGCTGTCCACCGACACGCCGACCAGGCGGCCCGGCAGGCTGCGCTTGAATTCATCACGGCAGGCCATGTAGGCGGCATGCGGGCCACCGGCGCCCATCGGCATGCCGAAGCGCTGGGTCGTGCCCACGGCGATATCGGCGCCTTGCTCGCCCGGCGCCTTGATCAGCGTCAGGGCCAGCAGGTCGGCGGCCACCACCAGCAGGCCACCTTGGGCATGCACGGCATCGGCGATCGGCTGCAACGGACGGATCAGGCCGTTCACGCCGGGGTATTGCACCAGCGCACCGAAGCATTCAGCCTGGCCGGCATCCGTGGCGGGGCCGACCTGCACGGTGATGCCCAGCGGCTCGGCGCGGGTGCGGATCACTTCCAGGGTCTGGGGCAGCACATCGTCGGCGACGAAGAACACCTGGCTCTTGCTCTTGCCCACGCGGGCGGCCAGGGTCATGGCTTCGGCGGCGGCGGTGGCTTCGTCCAGCATCGACGCGTTGGCGATGGCCAGGCCGGTCAGGTCGCAGACCATGGTCTGGAAGTTGACCAGCGCTTCCATGCGGCCCTGCGAGATTTCTGCCTGATAGGGCGTGTACGCGGTGTACCAGGCGGGGTTCTCGAGGATGTTGCGCAGGATCACGCCCGGGGTCAGGGTGCCGTAATAGCCCTGACCAATGAAGCTCTTGAGCAACTGATTGCGACCGGCGATGGCCTTCAGTTCGGCCAATGCCTGGGCTTCGGTGACCGCCTCCGGCAGGTCCATGCGCGCGGCGCGCTTGATGCTGGCGGGCACGATGGCGTCGATCAGCGCTTCGCGCGAGGCGGCGCCGATGGCGGACAGCATCAGGGCTTCATCGGCGGCATCCGGGCCGATGTGGCGGGCATGGAACTCGATGTTGTTCTCGAGTTCGGCAAAGGAGGGCAGGGCGGACATGGCGGTGATCCTGAAGGGCGGCGAGGCGGGCGGCCGGCGAGGGGCGGGGCAGGGGGATCCGGCAACCGTGGGCGGGCAGGGCCAGCGGCCCTGCGCGCCACGGTCATTGAAGCAACGGGATCAGCTGTTCTTCAGCAGTTCGTCGTAGGCGGTGCTGTCCATCAGGCCATCCAGCTCGGCCGCATTGGCCAGCTTGACCTTGAAGAACCAGCCGGCCTTGAGCGGGTCGGAGTTGGCCAGGGACGGGTCGTCGCGCAGCGATTCGTTCACTTCCACGATCTCGCCGGACACCGGAGCGTAAACGTCGGCAGCGGCCTTCACCGACTCCACCACGCCCGCCACTTCCTTGGCGGCATAGGTCTTGCCAACTTCCGGCAGGTCAACAAACACCACGTCGCCCAGGGCGTCCTGGGCATGCACGGTGATGCCCACGGTGGCGGTGCCGTCGGCGTGGATCTCGACCCATTCATGGTCGGGCGTGTACTTGATGGTCATGAGAGGCTCCGTCAAAAAGGGCGGAAGAGTCGCTGAAAAATCCGGATCAGATTCCGGGTGGATCCAGGTGGATCCCGTGGGATCCGGGCGGATGTGCTGAAACAGGCTCAGCCGCGGAAGTATCCGTTGGGTGTGAACGGTGTGGAAGAGACCGTCATCGGGGTGCGCTTGTCGCGCACCAGGGCGAACAACTGGGTGCCCAGTGCCGCGTGGGCCTTGGCCACATAGGCCAGGGCCACCGGCTTGTTAATCGTGGGGCCCAGCGTGCCGCTGGTGACCACGCCAACTTCCTCACCGGTCTCGGTGACCAGCTTGGCGCCTTCGCGCACCGGCATGCGTTCGCTGCCCACCAGGCCCACCCGCTTGCGGGCTGCGCCTTCGGCCAGTTGGCGGCCCACCACGGCGGCACCGGGATAACCGCCGGCACGTTCGCCGCCCACACGGCGCACTTTCTGGATGGCCCAGGTCAGCGAGGCTTCCACCGGGGTGGTGGTGGTGTCGATGTCGTGCCCATACAGGCACAGGCCGGCTTCCAGCCGCAGCGAATCCCGCGCGCCCAGGCCGATGGGCTTCACTTCGGGTTGGGCCAGCAGCTTGCGCGCCAGTTCCACCGACCGGTCGGCGGCCACCGAGATTTCATAACCGTCTTCGCCGGTATAGCCCGAACGGGTGACGAAGGTGGGGATGCCGTCCAGTTCAAAGAAGCCGCCGGTCATGAACACCAGCTTCGCCACGTCGGCATTCAGGCGCGACAGCGCGGTCACCGCCTGCGGGCCCTGCAGCGCCAGCAGCGCCTGGTCGGGCAGCGGGCGCACCTCGCAGCGGCCCCCCAGATGCTTGTGCATGTGGGCGATGTCCTGGTCGCGGCAGCCGGCATTGACCACCACAAACAGGCCATCGGTACGGCGGGCGACCATCAGGTCATCCAGGATGCCGCCCTCGTCATTGGTGAACAGGGCATACCGTTGCTTGAACAGTTCCAGCCCGATGATGTCCACCGGCACGAGGGTTTCCAGGGCGGCGGCGGCGTCATCGCCCACCAGCAGCACCTGGCCCATGTGGGAAACGTCGAACAGGCCAGCCGCCGTGCGGGTGTGGCGGTGCTCGGTCATCACGCCGGTGGGATATTGCACCGGCATGTCGTAGCCGGCAAAGGGAACCATTTTGGCGCCCAGTTCCAGGTGCAGGGCGTGCAGCGGGGTCTTGAGCAGGGGCGTGGTGACGTCAGCGGACATGGGAGAACTCCGGGGCATTCAAAAGACCGTCCCGACCATGGCGGCGAAGCGTTGAGGCGCCGGGAGTGCCCGAGGCGATTCAACAATCCGCAGCCGGCTGGCTGGGGTGGGGGATGCCCTCGCTGTCCGCTTTACCTGAGAGATTGGCCATCGGCCGTGCCAACGCACGGTCGCGGCTTGCCCCTTCGGTGGGCGGGCTCAACACCCAGCGCATGCGCTGGCATCCACCCCGCCTCTCTCCAGTGAGGAACGTCTGCGGTGCCGGAAACGCCGGTGCTGCAGACGTCTTGTCAGTCCTTTTGCCTGAGCGTTCGCAGCCGTTGCATCGGTTTTCCGGTGCCTCCACCACTGCGCCTTCGGCGGCTCCCCTGGCTTGCGCGGGGAACTCTCTCCTGACGCTCGCATTGTAGTCATGGATTGCTAGCGCGGCGACTTGTCATCCGAACTCTGTGCGAAACGGCCTCCACCAAGACGGCCCACTTGATGAGAGGCCAGCCGGCCTGACTGCCATGATGACTTATCGGATCAGCGACGCGATCACCAGGGACAGCATTCCGCTCCAAGCGATGCATCGGGCCGATTCATCCCCCCAGCCACCTTTGACGCTGCCCAAGGCTGCGGTCACGCCGCCCGATGTGGCGGATTGGTATGGTGCACCACCCGCTCAGGCTCGTGAATTGCTGGACCGCGAATGGAATGTGCGGACCAAGGTGCAGTTTGTGCCAGACAACTTTCTGGTGTTGCCGAAGCAACTCCAGCTCTCGCCAGCGGGCAGCGCGGACTGGGTGGACCCGTTGGGCGCCGAGACGGCGCGCGCCAACGCCACGCTGCTGCCGTTGGCACCGGCCCGTCTGCCGACTGAAAGGACAGGCAGCGGGGTCAACGTCACGCCAAGCTCGGGCACAGGCCCTTCTGCAGGGACGCTCTGGTCCAAGGCCCTGCCGCATGGGTCGGTCCTGCAGCTCCAGCCTCCCTTGCACGCCAGCGCCACCGCGTCCCCGCTGTTTCAGGCTGCCTTGATGACGAGCGGTGTCACCGATCTGTTTGTGGTGGATGCGCTGGTGCCGCCGCCGGACGCGTCCAAGGCCCCGCTGGCGTTCAACCAGAAGAATCCGGCCGTGCCGGCCGTGCTGAAGCGGCAGGCGGAATGGCCCTTGCGGTCGGACGGACCGTTGGCCACCTTCGATGTCAGCACCATTCGGCCGGTCCAGGGGCAGAAGTTCCCCATGCCCAGAATGCAGATGAACTTCCAGTTGTCCGACACCGCTGGCGGCAAGTTGACGCATCAGTGTCGTGTGCATTGCCTGAATCTGGATGATCCCCAATGGTGCCGGCAGATGCTGCGTGGGCTGATGGTGGACTCGATGGACCCCAGCAAGCGGCCGCTCATGCCGGCGGTGATGTGTGAGGACGGTGCCAACAAGTCAGGTGTGGTGGCCACGGCGCTGCATGCCATGCAATGCCTGGAGGCCATGAACCTTGGCACCCTCCGCATGAGCAGTCCCGAAGACCTGGCCCGCCAGATGGACGCGTTTGTGGCGGCCGGTCAGGCTCAGCGCAGCCCCTCCTTTGCGGCCATGTTGGATGGCATCGACATGCCCAAGCTTGCCAATGACATCTGGGAAGCCTGGACCGACAACCTGAGTTCGCCGGAGACCATGGCGGTGCAGGTACGCCAGCAGCTGTTGAGGGGTGGCGTGCCGACCGTTTCTGATGCGCAGACCGCAGGCGCCAGCGCGAGCGATGTTGTGGATTCGTCTTCGACCCCGGGTGCCGCAGTCACGTCACGGTCCGTCGCGCAGCGGCCGGCGCCTTTGACCTGGGATCGCGTCGGCAGCCCGGTGTCTCACATTTCGGACGATTCGGGGTGTCTGTCTGCGGATGCTCAGCAGAGCAGTCGCGATTCGGTGTTCGACTTCCAGCCGTTGCATCCGTTGCAGCCGGTGGCGGAACTGTCGGAGGAAGAACGCGCGCGCAGCCAGCCAGCCTCCCAGCGCGGCGCGGTGCCCGGCACGGAGGGAGTGCAGACGCCTGCGTTGCCCACGGCGGTGGCTTCGACGCTCTCTCGATTCATGGACAGCTCCGCGACCACCGGCCATTTCAAGGAAATCTCCTTGCCAAGGCACGACGGCGGTCGGGCGCGAACGCTGACGCCTTCCAACCGCATCTCGGACAAGGCTTACGCGACCCTGAGCCGCATCGGCACGGCGCGGCCGGACCGCCCGGCCAAAGCGCAGCAGCCGACCGTGTCGCCGGACGTGCCTCAAGAGCTGAACTACGAAAGGACTGCGTTCCGCGACGATGGGACGCCCCGCATGAATGTGGGTGAACAGACGTTGCTGATGCATCACACCCGCGAGCGGGCGGAGCAGGCAACGAGCGCGGACTTGGCGGCCCTTCATCCGGACGTTCGCCGCGCGTGGTTGCCGGGGGGTGACAGCTTTGAGCGTTTCAAGCTGCAATTGGACGGTTTTGTGAAGGAGATGACGGCCCCCACCGGCCTGTCGGGCTATCTGCGCGCGAAGCTGTCCGATCCCGTCACCCGTGCTCTGGCGCCGCACATCGCGTGGGCCACTACGCTGGCGGAGGAGATTCAGATCGGTCTGGCGCGCGCCATGGAACCGACCCATAGCGCAAATAACGCGGTGCCGGATCCGAGTCAAGCGGCGCTGTTGACCCGGGAAACCATCAAGCAGTTGCTGGAGCAGCGCTTCAATGCGCTGACACCGAGCCAGCAGAGCCGCTGGCGCGAGCGCGTGTCTGGCAAGAGCGATCGCTTCAACCAGGCGCTGCAGGAGAGCCGGCGGCAGGTGGAAGACCTGCCGCTGCGGGTGATGCCGAGAGCGGAGTTCGAGAAGCGGGAGGGAGGAGGGGCCAGGACCGGGGTGGTTCCGTTGTTCTTCACCAAGGCGCCACCGGTGAATCCGAAGGAGCGTGCCGAAGCGCTCGCCGCCGCAGCGGCCAGGGGCGCTAAAGGCGCAACGTCAGGGGCTGCCGCCTCCAGGGCACTGGCAGAAGCCGGCGCACCTGGCTCGCGCAACCTTGAGGCGGACGAGCTCGCTTCCGGTTCTCGCGACAGCATCCGGTCCCGCGACAGCATCCGGTCTGGCGACAGTATCAGCACCAACACCTCCATGACGTCCGTGCAAAGCTTCGCTTCGGGCATCAGCGACATGGAAACGGTCGAGTCGCTGCCCGAGCCGGCCGAGCCCCGGCGTCCCCGTCAGCTGGACTTCAGTGACATCCGCAGCCGGGTGGACCAGGCCTGGGCCCCGCACTGGGTGTTGTCGCTGACTGCGCAGGTGGGGGGACGGACCGCCTGATCCGAGCGGTCCGGGGTCTCCCCAGGAGTCCGCTGGCGCGGGCACAATCGCCGCCATGCGACTCCTGTTGGTAGAAGACGACTCGATGATCGGCGAGCAGTTGCTCGAACTGCTGCGCGCCGATGGTTATGCGGTGGACTGGGTGCGGGATGGCGAAATGGCCGACACGGCACTCCAGTCCCAGACCTACGACCTGGTGCTGCTGGACCTGGGCCTGCCCAAGAAGGACGGCATGCAGGTGCTGCACGGCCTTCGCGGGCGCAAGCAGACCATGCCGGTGCTGATTGCCACGGCGCGTGATGCCCTGCAGCAGCGGGTGGCCGGGTTGGATGCCGGTGCGGACGACTACGTGCTCAAGCCTTTTGAGCTGGACGAGCTGCTGGCCCGCATCCGCGCCTTGCTGCGCCGGGCCGCTGGGCGCGCCGAGCCTGTTTATGAGCACATGGGGGTGACCATCAACCCGGCCACCCGGGAGGTGACGGCCCATGGGCAACCCGTGACGCTCTCCGCCCGCGAGTGGGCGGTGCTGGAGCCGCTGATTGCGCGGCCCGGCATCGTCCTGTCCCGCCAGCAGCTGGAAGAAAAGCTGTATGGCTGGAAGGACGAAATCAGCAGCAATGCGGTGGAGGTCTACGTCCACGGCCTGCGCAAGAAGCTGGGCGCGGAGCTGATCCAGAATGTGCGAGGCGTGGGCTACCGCGTTCCCAAGGAATGAGGGTGCTGCCACGTTCGCTGCGCTACCGGCTGGTGCTGTTCCTGCTGGCGGCCATGCTGCTCAGCGCCCTGGTGCAGGGCGGCAGTGCCTACCGCAATGCCCTGGCCGAGGCCGACGAGATCTTTGACTATCAGATGCAGCAGGTGGCCCTGTCCCTGCGCGCCGGCATGGGCACCGGCCTGCCGCTGCCGCTGGGCGAAGAGCAGAGCATCGATCTGATCGTGCAGGTCTGGGGCCTGGACGGCACGCCGCTGTATCGGTCTGCCGGCCCGGACTGGCTGCCGCAGCGGGCTGTGCTGGGTTTTTCCAATGTCGATCTCAAAGGTAAACGCTACCGGGTGCTGGCCATCCAGGGGCGTTTCCAGGTGGTACAGGTGGCGCAGGACCTGTCGGTGCGCCAGCGCATGGCCGGCCAGTTGGCGTGGCGGACGGTGTTGCCCACCGCGATGATGCTGCCGTTGCTGGCCATGGTGGTGTGGTGGGTGGTGAGTTATTCGCTGGACCCGTTGCAGCGGGTTCGCCAGCAGATTTCCCGCCGTGCGGCACAAGACCTGTCCCCGGTGGACGTGGCCGACCTGCCCAGCGAGGTGGAACCGCTGGTAACCGAACTCAATGCCTTGCTGGACCGGGTGCGGCAGGCCTTCGACACCCAGCAGCGGTTTGTAGCGGATGCGGCGCATGAGTTGCGCTCTCCGCTGGCGGCGCTGAAGCTGCAATTGCAAGCCTTGAAGCGGGCGCCGGACGACCAGGCCCGCGCCCAGGCGACGGATCGGCTGGCCACGGGCATTGACCGGGCGGGGCGCCTGATCGAGCAGTTGTTGACCCTGGCCCGCCAAGACAGCAAGAAGGTGCCGCCACCGCCCGAAGCGATTGCGCTGGACGCGTTATGCCGGGACGTGGTGGTGGAAGCCAGCACCCTGGCGCAGGCGCGCGGCGTGGACCTGGGGTTGGGGCGCTGCGATGCGGTGGAGGTGAGCGGTCAGCGGGATGCACTGCAGATTCTGCTGCGCAACCTGCTGGACAACGGCGTTAAATATGGCCGCAGCCGGGTGGACCTGAGCCTGGAGCGCACTGCCCATCAAGCCTTGGTGGTGGTGGAGGACGACGGCCCCGGCATTCCGGATGCGGAACGGTCCCGGGTGTTTGACCGCTTCTACCGGTCTGAAGCACAGGCGCAACAGGCCCCGGGGAGCGGTTTGGGGCTGGCGATTGCCCTCAGCATTGCCAGCGACCATGGCGCCACGCTGAGGCTGGGGCACAGCACGGGTCTTGGCGGACTGAGAGTGGAATTGGCCTTCCCGCTGAATCACCTGCTGAATCACCCGCTGAACGTGCCGCCGACCTTGCCAGCAACCCTCCCTTAGAACGTTTCCCCGGCAGGGTCCAAAACGCTGCCACCGACCGCTTGAAGCCTTCGGCGTCACCTCGGAGGAGAGCGTGATGCTGGCTATTTCGCATTTCCTTGCATCGTCGCTCTTCGACGCGACGACTAACCAGAACAATCGGAATTTTGATGATTCGTATGCTTCTTGTCGGCCTGTTTGTGGCCTTGGCGACCGGGTGCTATCAGCAGCCTGATTCCGCGTCCTTTTCCCCGCGTGCGGTTCCCGAGAAAGTCGGAATGCCCTCTGCCAAGCAGGAACGGCGGCGCACGTTGGCCTACGCCCATACGGTCGAGATCGATGTGCCGGAAAACAAGTTGGCTTCCATTCAGGCCACCATGCTAAAAGCCTGCCAGGACGCTGCGGCTCAACAATGCGAAGTGTTGGAATCGCAGCTGAAGACCGGTGAATATCCGTCGGCGTTTCTGAAGTTGCGAGCCCGGCCCGAAGGCATCCGGATCTTGCTGGCCACTGTGGGGCAACAAGGGGACATCACCGGTCAATCCACCACGGCGGAAGACCTGGGCGGGCCGATTCGCGACAGTGAGAAGAAATTGTCCATGCTCAAGGCCTATCGGGATGAGCTGGAAGCCCTTCGCAAGCGCCAGTTGCAGGACGCCGACAGCCTGATCAAAATCACCCGTGAGCTGGCTGAGGTGCAGAACGAGCTGGAAGACGCCACCGGGGTACTGGCCGTGCTGGAGAAGCGCGTGGACACCGAATTGCTGTCCATCCTTATCGAGCCGAGGCGCCAGAAATCGTTCTGGAAACCGATTTCGAGTGCTGCCTCCGATTTCGGCGGAAGCCTGTCGCGAGGTATTTCATCGACGATCATCGGCGTCGCCTTTCTCCTGCCCTGGACGCTCCTCATCGGCCTGCTGGTCTGGGTGGGGCGTAAGCTCTGGCGGCGCCGCAATCAGGCCTGAGGCCGGGATGCCGATTTTTTGCAGGTCCGGACCGGTTTAAGAAACATCTAAGGCAGCGGTCTCACACTTCAGCCATCGACTCTGATTGACCTCCAAGAGGTGATTCACATGGCACAAGTGGAAAAGATGATCTCGGCCAAGAAACTGGTGTGGGCGCTGGCCGCTGCCGGCGTGCTGGGCGCCACCGGCGGTGCCCTGGCCATGCGCAATGCGAAGGTGTCCAACGAAGCGGACGTGGCTGCTGCGGGCAGCACGTCCTCCGGCACCTCCACCGGGGCGTCGTCCGGCGCTGGCAGCTCCGCAGCGGTGGATGGCGCACAGGTCGCCGCCGTGACCACACCGCTGGGGACGGCGGTGGCCCCGTCCGTCGCCACGGCCACCACTACAGCCGCCACCCAGCCGCCGGCCGGTCTGCCCGACTTTGCCCAGATCGCCGCCACCCAGGGGCCGGCGGTGGTCAACATCAGCGTGTCCGGCACGGTCAAGACCCGCAGCGCCCGTGTCCCGCAGATCGACCCGGACGACCCGTTTTATGAATTCTTCCGCCGCTTCGGCATTCCTGGCGGCCCCGGTGGCTTTGGTGGTGACCAGGACGGCGGCAGCCGCCAGATCCGCGGCCAGGGCTCTGGCTTCATCGTCAGCAACGACGGCATCATCCTGACCAACGCCCATGTGGTGCAGGACGCCCAGGAAGTGGTGGTCAAGCTCACCGACCGGCGTGAATTCCGCGCCAAGGTGCTGGGCAGTGACAAGTCCACCGACGTGGCCGTGCTCAAGATCGACGCCAAGAACCTGCCCACGGTGCGGCTGGGTGCCACCAAGGACCTGCGCGTGGGTGAATGGGTGCTGGCCATTGGCTCCCCCTTTGGTTTCGAGAACAGCGTCAGCGCCGGTGTGATCAGCGCCAAGGGCCGCTCGCTGGGCCCGGAAGAAAGCCGCGTCCCCTTCCTGCAGACGGACGTCGCCATCAACCCCGGCAACTCGGGCGGCCCGCTGTTTAATGCGCGCGGAGAGGTGGTGGGCATCAACTCGCAGATCTACAGCGCCTCGGGCGGTTATCAAGGGCTGTCCTTCGCCATCCCGGTGGAAGTGGCCAACAAGGTCCGCCAGCAGATCCAAAACGGCGGCAAGGTGCAGCATGCCCGGCTGGGGGTCATGGTCCAGGAAGTCAACCAGGGCTTTGCCGATTCCTTCAAGCTGGAGCGGCCGGAAGGGGCGCTGGTGGCCAACGTGGAAGAAGGCAGTCCGGCTGCCAAGGCTGGCCTGCGCCCCGGGGATGTGATCCTGAGCTTCAAGGGGCAACCGATTGTGGCCAGCGGCGACCTGCCGGCCCTGGTGGACCAGTCCAGCCCGGGGGACCGCATCGCCATGGAAGTGTGGCGCGGCGGCAAGCGTGAACAATTGACGGCGGTGCTGGGCGATGCCAACGACAAGGCGGCGCGTCAGGCCAAGAATGACGACAGTCCGTCGGCCGCGCAAGGCAAGCTGGGGCTGGCCCTGCGGCCGCTGCAGTCGGAAGAGCGTCGTCAGTTGGGCATCCGCGAGGGGCTGCTGATCGAGGAAGTGTCCGGTCCTGCGGCGCGTGCCCAGGTACGGCCCGGTGATGTGCTGCTGGCGGTGAATGGCACGCCGGTGCAGTCGGTGGAGCAGGTGCGTGGCCTGCTGCAAAACGCTGAGAAGTCGGTGGCCCTGCTGGTGCAGCGGGGCGGCGACAAGATCTTCGTACCGGTACGGATCGGCTGATCTGGCGGTAGAGAAGAACGACCTGGGATGCCTCGGTCGTTGCTCCGAGGGGGCTCGCGCGTGGTGGCGCGAGCCCCCGTTTTTTTAGTGGGTCACTTGGTGCTGAGAATCCACTTGACCAGGGTTTCGGCCTCGGCCTGGGTCACCTGGGTGTTGGCCGGCATCGGCACCGGGCCCCACACGCCAGAACCGCCCTTGATGACCTTCTCGGACAGCTTCTTCACAGCGTCCTTATCGCTCGCATACTTGGCGGCGACGTCCTTGTAGGCCGGGCCCACCAGCTTCTTGTCGACGGCATGGCAGGCCATGCAATTCTTCTTCTGGGCCAACTCCTGGCTGGCCAGGGCAGGTGCGGAGGCGAGGGCGGCCATCACGGTGGCGCAGGCGATCAGGGCAATTTTCATGGCATCCTTTCAAATCGTTCCGGGAGCATACCCGGAAGGAAACGGTTGGCAACGGTTGGAAAACGTTGACATTCGGTTCGCCCCAATCGGTTCCGTTTGGCTACATTTCAGCCCGCTGCATCCCGCGCGCCGATGTGCGCATCGGGAAAGCGGCAATTTGAAACAAGCACAAGGGTTTGGCTGGGGCAGGCCGAGCTCAAAAGATTGTAGTGTCGGGTCGGCCGCGCCGTTGGGCGTCCGCAACGAGGAGAGTGGTGATGTGGTTCATTGTGGTTGGGGTCTTGCTCCTGCTTCTGAAGGTGGCTGAAGTAGGCCCAGTGGCCGACTTGAGCTGGTGGTGGGTGTTGGCTCCGTTTGGCTTTGCGGTGGTCTGGTGGGAGTTTGCCGACAAGACCGGCTACACCCAGCGCAAGGCCATGGACCGTCTGGACGAGCGCAAGGAACAGCGTCGCCAGGAGGCCATGTCCAAACTGGGGACCTCCGACAAACAGCGCCGCCGTCGCTGAGCGCAGCATGCCGCATGGGTGGAGGCGCCCATGCTGTCATCGCACAAACCCAGGGGGCCGATACGGCCCCTTTGTCATTCGTCAACCCTTGTTTTTGTTGGCGGGTCCCCGAGGTCAAGCATCTGCGGATCGCCCGTGTGTCGCGCGCTGGGTGCCGGATCTGTCCGCGAATCGACGGCCCCATTCGTTGAGGTCATGCCGGAGACGATAAGCTCAGGCCCATCAGATGCTCCGAGCGGGCGTCCTCATTGAGATCAATAGAACGCGAGGTGCTTAGGATGATTGGCAAGATGCAGCAGTGCCGGAGTAACCCGGGACCCCGTGCCGACCATCGGCCCCTCGCTCGTGGTTTTCGCACCGCCTTGGGCGGGTTGCTCCTGGCCCCCGCGCTGCTGCTGGCAACGCCCCTGGTGCATGCCGCGGTGTTCAAGGATACGGGCTTGCAGACCCTGCTTGACGCGGGCCAGGCGGACCAGCTTGAAAAACTGGCGAGCCAGCGCCTGAAGGCCACCCCCGACGACCCGCAGGCCACCGCGGCCCTGGCGCTGTCGCAACTGGATCTTGCTGACGGTGAGGTGCTGCGCCAGAACATTCAGCGGCTGGAGCAGTGTGTACAGAAGACGCCGCAAGAGGCGAGTTGCTCTTACGCCCTGGCCTTGGCCCTGGTGATGCAGGTGAGAGGTGGCAGCAAATTCAAGGCGCTTGGGGCCTTGGGGCGGGTCAGTGAGCTGCTGCAAAAGGCGATGTCCCAACTGCCGGATGCCCCGGAGCCGCGCAGCGCGCTGCAGCAGTACTACCTGGCACTGCCGAGCTTTGTGGGGGGCGGGGAATCCAAGGCGCGTGGCCTGGAGCAGGGCGTGCAGGACAGCGATCAGTTGCATCTGCTGCGGGCGCGGGCGGCCGCGTCCAAGAAGGATTGGGCATCCGTGGAGCGCGAACTGCGTGCTGTGCGCACCCGCCGTCCGGAGCTGCTGCTGGAGCAGCGGGTGCTGGGCAGCGATCTGGGTCGGCAATGGATGCATGATGGCCAGCATGCCAAGGCCAAGGCCTGGTTGGAAGAGCTCGCGCGCCAGCAGCCGCAGCAAGCCATGCCGCTGTACGGCCTGGGCCGGGTGCTGGATGCCATGGGGGACCATGACGCCGCCGTCGCCACTTATGAAAAAGCCAAGTCGCTCAACGGTGCCGAGCAACTGGCCCTGGATCACCGCATTGGCATCGCCCTGCAGGACAAGGGTGACAAAGCCGGCGCCCGTGCCGCCTTCGAACGTTACCTCACCCATCGCCGCGCCAGCGCCAGCAACATCGAGGATTGCAAGCGCCGGCTGGCCGAGATCGGCGCCGCAGGCTGATGGTGGGGCGCACAGCGTGTGGTGGCCTCGCGCCGCCGCACTATGATTCGGGGCCTCGCCGCCGGCAGCAACTATTCGCATGACTCACCCCCTGATCCACCCTCAGTTCGACCCGGTCGCCTTCCATGTGTTTGGCTGGCCCATCCACTGGTATGGCCTGACCTATCTGGCGGCCTTTGGCCTGTTCCTGTGGCTGGCCAATGTGCAGGTGTCGCGCCCCTGGAATGCCCAGCGCGGCTGGACGCGGCAGGGCGTGGACGACCTGCTGTTCTTCGGGGTGCTGGGCGTGGTGCTGGGCGGGCGTATGGGTTATGTGCTGTTCTACAAGCCCGGTGAATTCCTGAAGCATCCGCTGGACATCTTTGCGGTGTGGCAGGGCGGCATGTCCTTCCATGGTGGCTTGCTCGGGGTGATTGTGGCGCTGGCGTTTTTTGGCTGGCGTCGGGGGTTCAAGTTCTTCGAAGTGGCTGACCTGGTGGCGCCCTGCGTACCGACCGGGCTGGCCATGGGCCGGCTGGGCAACTTCATCAACGGCGAGTTGTGGGGCCGCCCGGCGGATGCTTCCGTGCCCTGGGCGATGATCTTCCCGCAGGCGCATGACCAGATTCCACGCCATCCCTCGCAGATCTACCAGTTTCTGGGTGAGGGTGTGCTGCTCTTCATCATCCTCTGGCTGTTTTCCCGCAAGCCGCGGCCGATGGCAGCCATGTCCGGCCTGTTCCTGATCGGTTATGGGGCCTTCCGTTTTGCTGCGGAATACTTCCGCGAGCCGGATGAGTTTCTGGGTTTGCGTTGGTTTGGCTGGAGCCAGGGTCAATGGTTGAGTGCACCGATGGTGGTCGCCGGCCTGTTGATGATGATCTGGGCTTACCGCCGCGTGCGCGGGGTGGGGACACCGTCGGTGGCGCGTACCTGAGGCATGTCGCTGAGGCATGTCGCTGAGGCACGCCATTGAGATGTGCCACTGAGATGTGCCACCGAGGGATGCCACCGAGAGATGTCACCGAGAGATGCCACTGACACAGGCACCTCAGACCAGAGCCCGGGGCATGCATCTGCAGCTTGCATCGAGCGCGTTGATCAAGCGTTGATCGAGTGTTCATTGAACGTTGATGGATCATGCGCCCTGACCGCCTTCATTTTGTCTGCGGAGCCCCTGGCGGGCGCCGCTTTGCTTGGCTGAATCATGAGACAGATCTTTTTTGACACCGAAACGACAGGCCTGAATCCGGAATCCGGTGACCGTGTGGTCGACATCGGCTGCGTGGAAATGGTCAACCGGCAACTGACTGGCCGGCATCTGCACTTCTATCTGAACCCTGAGCGGGACATGCCGGAAGAAGCCTTCCGGGTGCACGGCCTGAGCAGCGAATTCCTGTCGGACAAGCCCAAGTTCGCCCAAGTGGTGGATGAGCTGTTGGAGTTCCTGCGGGGTGCTGATCTGGTGATCCACAACGCGGCGTTCGACGTGGGCTTCATCAATGCAGAACTCAAGCGCGCCAAGCGCGAGCTGCTGCATGAAGTGGTGGCCAGTGTGACCGACACGCTGTTGATGGCCCGCGACATGTTCCCGGGCAAGGCCAACTCGCTGGATGCCTTGTGCCGCCGCCTGGAGGTGGACAACAGCAACCGTGAGCTGCACGGCGCCGTGAAGGATGCGGAGCTGCTGGCCGAGGTCTACATCCGGCTGACGCGGGGTCAGGACTCGCTGGTGATTGACGATTCGGACACGTCGTCGCCAGGGCAGGGTGGAGAATTGGAAGTGGCGGCGATTGACCTGAGCAGTTTCCAACTGCCGGTGCTGACGGCCACGGAAGAAGAGCTGGCGCTGCATGAAAAGGTGTTGGCCGAGCTCGACAAGGCCAGTGGCGGCAATCGCATCTGGAAGGCGCCTGCGGCGGAGTCCGCTGCGGCGTAAGGCGCGGCGTCTGCTGCGGTCCTTACTGGGGATTTGCTGGGTGTTTGTTGGGCGCTCGTTGGGCGTCTAGTGTTGGGCAACTTGTTGGGCGACTCCGTCAGTCGCCTTGACGGTCACCTTGGTCGTCCAGTTGACCGCCGTGTTGACCGTGTTGTTGGCCTTCGCTTCGCCTGTTGTTTTGCGGAGCTTCTGGCGTCGGTGCGATTAACAAAATTTGCCGGCAAGAGTCGTTAAGAAAAACACCAGAACCTGTTGAGTTGCCCTGAAATTCCATGGCATACTCTTGGTCTTTCGCGGCGAGCCCGAAGCAACAAATCGGGCGGTTAGCTCAGTGGTAGAGCACTGCCTTCACACGGCAGGGGTCGCAGGTTCGAACCCTGCACCGCCCACCAGTTTGTGTCTTGTCTGATGATGGGACTCAGTGCTGGGGTCGCGAAGTCGCGAAAGGGTATTGAATAACCCGGACTGTCTTAAGCGCACTGTATTTCGTACAGAGCGCACCAGATAACCGGGCGGTTAGCTCAGCGGTAGAGCACTGCCTTCACACGGCAGGGGTCGCAGGTTCGAACCCTGCACCGCCCACCAAAGGCCGAAGCCTCGCAGATCATTGGATTTGCGAGGCTTTTTGCTTTCTGCGGTGTGTTCTTTGCTTTTGGAGCTTCGGCGTTTGGAGCTTCTGCGTCTGGTCTCTCTTCCACGTCTGCCCCGAGCGCGCGCGCTCCATCACTGCCACTGTCGTCCGGCCCAGGCCCTGCGGGAGTGATGGCCGACGTGAGTGGCCGAGCCTCTGTGGCGTGCGAGCGAGGACGTGACTTTGGTCAGCTACAAAGGGCCTTCGCCAGCAAGATCCGACCCCTACACTGCAAACCGCCTCCATGAGGAAGAGCGGATGACCGGTGGCCGGCGTCCGCTGTTTTCAGCTCGTTGGCCCACGCATGCTGTCGTTTCACCCACTCACAAGCACTGCTTCCAAGCTCGTCGACCATCACCTCGACGGGTTGGGGTACGGGTGGCGCCGGCGCTCCGATCGATTCGATCATCCGGACTTCGACGTCGCCGACCTTGTCGCTTACGACGACAGAATGCTGGCGTCGCAGGAGGCGCTCGGCGCATTGCACCAGGCAGGGACTGACGTCACCGACCATGCGCATCGCCTGCTGAAGCATCCGTTGCGGCTGGCCGAGCTCTTTGCCCTGACCGTGCATGCCGTGGCCTCCAATGAAACGTGGCTGCTCAACACCTGCCACGACCTCAGTGTTGGACTCCCGGAACATGCTGAAGCCTTTGATGCGGCGCTTGCCTGGGTTCCCGCGTCGGACGCCTTGGCTCATGCGATCAAAGCCTTGCCGCTGCAGCGTCGGCTTGCGCTTGAAGCCCGCCGACGCCTGGACATGCCGGCTTTGGTGGACGCCACACTGCTTGAGTTGGCCACAGCGCCATGGGATGACCAACGCCTTCCGGCGGCAATCGCGTTTTCCTGCGACATCGGACGTCGCGATCTCTCTGGGCGTTTAGCACCGCTGCTTGAGCATCCGGATCCCGAAGTGCGTGGGGAGACTGCGCGATATCTGGTCATGCTCGCGCCGAGGGACAACCAGACGCTCGCCGCCCAGGTCAGCACGACACTGCAAGCACTGCTTGCTGCATCAAGCCCAACAGAACACGAGGCGTCCAGTCGTGCAGCCCAGGCCCTTGTCCTGCACCAGCCAGAGGCTGCACGCGAAGTTCTGCCCGATCTGTTCACTCGAGCGCCTCGTCTGGCCGTTCAACTGCTGGGGTGGTTGGGCGATCCAGCGGGCGTGCCGACGCTGATCCACGCGATGCGCCATCAAGAATTGGCACGCGTCGCAGGTGCGTCCGTCAGTCTGATCACGGGATCTCATCCCGGTCGTGACGGGTGGGCGGGGCAGCGGCCGGACCGGCGCCCACGTGATGCGGCGCCCGATGCGATTCCCGCCATCGAGGCCGATGCGGGTCTCCCTTGGCCGGATGCTGACGCCTTTGCAGCCTGGTGGCAGGCCCACGGCGATGCCATCGGCACACATCAGCGATTCGCCGGCCTGTCGGCCCTGCCGCCCGGGTGGCGCGAGGTGTTGCGCCGTGGTCCCTTGCGGTGGCGACCGATGGCAGCCGACAGGCTCCAACACCACCATCAAGGGCCCGCATTTCCAACCGATGCGCCAGCTTTTCGCCAATTGACCTGGATGGCTGGCTTGCCCGCTTGACCTGTTTACCGCAGAAGGATCGCACCGTGACCGTTTCCGTTGACCTTTCGACTGCCAAGCCTGAGACGCCAGACGGCGCCGCCTTACCCTCTCACACGGCCCCCCACGCGCGCAATATCACCGAGCCCGCGCTGATGCCGCAGGAACTGCTCTTCGAGGCGAGCCAGCAAGTCACCATCCGCTGCGGGAAATCCAGCATCACCTTGTATCCGAACGGCAAGATCGCCCTGCGCGGTGAGTACATCGTGAGTGATGCCGAGGGGGTGAACCGCATCGTCGGCGGTCAAATCGAATTGAACTGAACGTTCACCATGTGGCAGGTCGACAACCGCACGCGCTACGTCGCCGATGGCGCCTGGCATCGAGATTCAGAAGGGAGTGAGGTCTGGGTGGTTGCCGTCAAGGCGACCTATGACGTGCTCAATTCCGGAACCCTGCGCCTCGCGCGCGTTCAAGAGCCGCTTCATTCGGGGCCGGAGCCCTTCCCTGGGCTGGAGAGCCCTCGCTGGGAGACCGACTTTGGGCCGCGAAAGGCGGCGACCGACGTTGTGCTGACCGGACATGCCTACGCCCCTGCTGGTGTGGACGGGCAGCCTCGGCCGGTGGATCAGATGGTGGCCGGGTTCAGCGTCGGACCCGTGCAGAGGCGCTTGCGTGTCTGGGGCGACCGCCACTGGCAGTCCAATACAACAAACGCCTCAGCATCAACGCCCACGCCGTTCCTACGCATGCCGCTGGTTTTCGAGCGCGCGTTTGGTGGTCCCGGCGACATGAACAGCCAGATGGCTGCGAACCCTGTCGGCCAGGGATGGCCGGGCTCGATCGGATCTGGCCGGAGGTCGCTGCCCAACCTGGAGGTCGAAGGTCATCCGATCCTTGGTCCCGGCGATCAGCCTGAAACCGCTGGTGTCGGCGTGGTTGCCAGCCATTGGCCCATGCGGAGCCGTCATGCGGGCACCCATGATGACGCATGGATGCGTCAACGCTATCCGTTACCTCCGGGCGACCAAGACCCCAGGTTCTTCCAGATCGCTCCGCCCGCACAGCAGGTGCCTGGGTACCTGAGGGGCGGCGAGCCGGTTTCCTTGTTCAACCTCACCCCGCCAGGCTTCGCGCGGGAGGGCCGTATCGACTTCCGGTTGCCACGGCTGAGCCTCGCTTTCACGACGCAGTTCAATCAGGGGCCCAAGGAGCGCAGCCGATCGGTCATCCACACGGTGATCCTGGATACCGATGCACTGCGGGTGATCGTTGTCCATCACATGGCACTGCCTTGCCACGCACGGGTGAATGAACTGCGCAAGACAGTCGTGGAGGAGTTGGCTCGGCCGCTCGACCGCGATATTTGGGTGGCCGCTCACGAGGAACCGGTATGAGCACCGATATGCCTCTGTGGTTGCTGGCCGCCTCCTGCTGCTTTCCCTCGGGGCCGACCATTGCGCTGGCGGACGCGGCCTTGCGTGCCCAGTTGAGGCTGACGCGCCGCCACCCGAGTTACCGGGACCGCGCAGGCGTTCCTGCCCAGGTGAGCAGCTTCCCAGACCCGGAAGGGCGTATTGAAGGCAGTCCGGATGCCCATCGATGGGGCTGGCTGGCGCGCCACGCGCTGGCGCAGCTGACGACGGCGCTGGCGCCGCATTGGGAGTCTCTGCTGCATCGCCCGCGTTGGCTGTGGCTGGTGCTACCCGACGAGCACCGGCCGGGTGTGCCAGCAGACCTGCCTGGCGCCTTGCGACAGGCAATGACACAAGACCTCTGGCCATGGTCGAAAGTGCATGTGGTCCGTGGCGGCCATGCTGCCGGGCTGCTTGCGCTGGAGCAGGCGCGGAACGCGCTCCGAGAGGCGTCGAAGACGTCGGGAGCAGCCCCACCCCTTGCCGTTGTCCTGGCCACGGATGCGGCAACAGATGCTGAATCGCTTGCATGGCTGGACGCCCAGAATCTGCTGCACGGCGCTTACGTGCATCGTCCCGCTGGCCCTCGTGCGCTCGCGCATGGGCGAGTCCCTGGTGAAGGCGCTGCCGCCCTGGCCTTGATGACAGCGCCTGAGCCATCCGGTTTTGGCGCACCGCCCTGGGCTCGGCTGCTGGGGTGTTCGACGGCGCTCGAGCCCACGGATCGCCACGGGGGGCGTCCCTGTGTCGGCGCAGGGCTTTCAGGTGCCGCGAGGAATGCCATGGCTCAGGCCGGGAGCAGCCGGCCGCCGATCGGGCTGCTTTTTTCCGACCTGAACGGCGAGCCTTATCGGGCTGACGAGTTCGGCTTCACGGCGCTACGTCTCGGCCCCGATCTGCGAGACGGGTGGCAGAGGAAAACGCCGGCGATTGTGAGCGGTGACCTGCATGGCGCCAGCGGTGTGGCGAACCTTGCGATGGCGGCGTATCAACTCTCAAAACTGGCGACCGGGCAGGGATGCCTCGTGCTGTCGAGCTCGGACGATTCCCTTCGAGGGGCAGCGCTGCTCGCCAGTGCTGGGGCCGGAAGCAATCTGCCTATGGAGGTGCAGGCATGGCGGTAAGCATCAACATCAACGGGCTGACGCTCTGCCACAAGGGCAGCGGTGGCGTGACCCTCAACACCTTGCCGGACGTTTGCAAGACGCCCGATAAGGGGGTACCGCTGCCTTACCGCAACGAGGCTTACTCACGCGACCTGGTCAAGGGCACCACCAGCGTCTTCGCCGATGGCCACATGAGCATCGCGAAATACGGCAGCCAGTTTCACAAGAGCGTCTACGACGAGGCCGGCAGCATGGGTGGCGTTGCCTCCGGCACTCACAAGGCCGAGGCCGAGTGGATCACCCACAGCTTCGACGTCTTCTTCGAAGGTCAACCGGCCTGTCGCCTGACCGACAAGATGTTCATGAATCACCGCAACACGGTGAACATGGCCGGGCTCAAACAGCGCGATCTGCCGCAGTCGGATCAGGACTTCTATGACGAGCTCTGCCGCATGGCGTGCGAGTGTCTGTCGCAGAAGGGGTCGATGACCCAGGGGCAGACGTTCCAGGACTGCGTGCGCAAGAAGATCGACGAGGCGCATTACAACGGACGCTATCCGAAGCCAGACGCCAAGATGTGGCGGGAAGTTCCCTATGACAGGGGTTCCGGGTGGGACATGATTGGGAGCAAGTCAAATCCGGGGTTGCCGACGTCTAACTTCATTCGGCCCGACTCGCGACGGCTGGACGTGGTGCGGCTTGGTCAGGATGGGAAACCGACCAAGATCATCGATATGAAGTTCGGCGGCGATTCGCTTTCGCCGAGAGCGGCGAGAGACTACGAAGACATTGCACAAAAGCACACGGGCTCGGCCGAAGGATTCGAGGAATTCCGCGTCGAAGAGAAGTGCGACTGCGACGATGGCGACAATCCGCCAAAGCAACCGTCCCCCGCGATGGCTCCGGTCGAGAACAAAGAGGGCATGCTCGATAAGTTCGGCAAGGCGCTAGAGCAGACAACCGGCATCAAGCTCGCTGGTGGGGCGCTTATCGCGTTTTTCGTGGTTTCTGAAGTTTCACGGATCGTCTTCCCCCCTCGTAACCTGATTCTTGTTCCCTGAGCACCAGCACATATCTGACGACCGACATGACAACACGAGACATCATTGCTCAATTGGTTGAGGCGAACGGCGGCGCGACTGTTCTGGACCGCATTCACTTGCCCTACGCAGATCCCAAGGCCGGCCCTGCGGCCAAGTTTGGGTTAGGTGCGGAGCTTTATCTGCCTGATATCGATCGATCACTGCTGCGCACGCATGCAGCAGACTTTTTGTGCGATTTCTGGTCAATATTTCCCGACCAAGTTGACGAATTTCTGCGGAGCGATGCCAGGCGCTCGAAGCCATTCAAGGGCGACCCGCGCGCTGCCATTGAACAGGACATCGCACGCGAGAAACCGGAAGAAGGCTACTCAGGTGCGCTGTTTGGTTACGTCGATATCGGGCTTCCCAACGACGACGTGCCCCCCTATCAGGCAAGCCTGCTAGTCAGTCGAAGCGGGGATCCACGGCCTTCATTTTTCCAGGGATGGATGCCATTGGCATCGCCTACAGAAGACTTGCATATTGCCACTCTTCGTGATCGATTCCTGGTATGGTGCCAGCGCTTCAAGCCACTCCACGGCTCCGCGGGTTTCTCGCTGATTGTCTGCCCTGGCATGGAACAGAACAGTGTCTATGCCTTACAGCTCATGACCCGATTCCCGGGCTTCGATTTTCCGAGCACAGTCGGTTTTACGCGGGAAGTCGGGGACGTGCATGACCGAATCAAGTCGGTCAGTTGGCTGACCGCATTGAGCGACGAACTTGTGGCGCAGTTGGGTGGTCTAGCGACGATGCGACAGGCGCTGGAGCCTGCATGCACGGTCCACGCATACGACGGCGGCGTCGTGATCCAGGCAGGGCCTACGCCGCGCCTGGGGGATACGCACGCCAACGACATTCCAGCGGAATACCGGATCGCGGCACGTTTCACCCGACCTGTCCGATTCGAGGATTACGACGAAGGACTGTTCCGCGTCCCGAAGGATCTCAACAAACGAGAAGAGACCCTTAAATGGATCAGGCGCTTTGACTGATGAAGTTGCCGTCTGTGTGGGCGGTGGAGATGAACCCTTCCCAAGATGAGCTCGCCATTTCGCAGCGCCTCGGTAGCGCCGACAACTGTGATCACACGGGTCTCATCCCGGTTCCCTGAGCACACGCAGCCGACTTGACCCTCTACATGGCGACCACAGACACCATTGCCGAATTGGTCGAGGCGAACGGCGGCGCAGCCGTCCTTGATGGCATCCATTTGCCTTACGCCGACCCCAGGTCCGGACCTGCAGCCAAATTCGGGTTGCGCGCAGAACTCTATCTACCTGATATCGACCGATCAATGCTGCGCACTCAAGCTGCGGATTTTCTCCATGACTTCTGGTTGATGTATCCCGATTCAGTCAACGAATTTCTTCAGCGCGATAAAAAGCGTGCGAAAAAATTTAGCGGTGATCCTCGCTCTGCGATCGAAGCGGACATTTCAAGTTACGCAGCAGAGACCGGTTACTCAGGGGCACTGTTCGGCCGGGTTGACATTGGATTGCCGAACGACGACATCCCTGTCTACCAGGCCAATCTGCTAGTCAACCGAGTTGGGGACATGGACCTTTCCTTTTTTGATGCCAGCACGCCGCTGGCATCAGCATCTGGGCAGTTGCACACCGAACTGCTGCTTAAACGATTCTTGGCTTGCTGCCAACGCTTCAGGCCGCTCCATGGCTCGGCAGGCTTCTCATTCATCGTGTGTCCAGGCATGTCACAAAATAGTGTCTATGCCTTGCAGCTCATGAATCGGTTCCCAGGTTTTGATTTCCCGAGCGCAGTCGATTTCACGATGGAGGCGGGCGGGGTGCACGATCGGATCAAGTCCGTCAACTGGCTGACGGCATTGGGCGACGAACTCGTGGTGCAGTTGGGTGGTTTAGCAACGATGCGACAGGCGCTGGAGCCTGCATGCACGGTCCACGCATACGACGGCGGTGTGGTAATCCAGGCCGGGCCAACGCCTCGACTCGGGGATGCCTACGCCAACGACATTCCGGCGGAATACCGGCTCGCGGCACGTTTCACCCGACCTGTCCGATTCGAGGATTACGACGAAGGACTGTTCCGCGTCCCGAAGGATCTCAACAAACGAGAAGAGACCCTTAAATGGATCAGGCGCTTTGATTAATGGAACCGCCGTCCGAGCCGCCGGAGGGCAGAAGATCGCCCCACACAAGGGTGCGTTCGGACTCTCAGCGCAATTTTCATAGCCGTTGGCTGACATCGTCCAGGCGAGGGCGGGTCTATGGTGTGTCTTTTCAACTCCGCAGCCCCCACTCGGAGCCGCATTCTGCAGCCGTGCTTGGCCGCGTAGAAGATGGCCTGGAGTATCTGCAGATTGGTCAGGCCGACGTTGCCGCGCACAATCGCATGAATGTCCGCTCCTCCCACCTCACACACCACCTTGACTGACGCCACCTCGGCTGCCATTTCCACCCCTGGCGCTGCCCCCGGTCTGCCTCGCGAGCTGACCGAAATTCTTGCGCGATGCCTCTCCCGAGCGGCCCAGCCGGTGCCGCAGGGGCTACTGCGTTTCAGCCTGGGCGAGTGGCCGCTGGGCTGGATTCATCCGATGCGTGTGCCGGTGCTGCAGGCCTGCTGGCCCGAACTGCAACTCGCGCCAGGACGAGCTGTCTGGGACGCGGTGGGCCTGGACCTTGCGCAACGTTCCGCGCGGCTGGCCGCCGTGGCGGCCGCGCTCCGGTCACAAGGGGCGATTACCGGCTGGCGAGACGAAGCCTTCGCCTGCGAGCAGCCGGTGCCCGACCCCTGCACCGCGCCCGGCGACACCTTGTTCGAGCTGGAACGCAGCGCCTTCCGCTTCTTCGGGTTGATGAGCCGCGCCGTCCATATCAATGGATTTCTCCCCGGCGGCCGCCTGCTCTGCGGGCGCCGCGCCTTGGACAAGGCCACGGATCCCGGCCGGCTGGACAACCTGGCCGCAGGAGGTGTGCCCGTGGGGGAGCCCTGGCAGGACTGCGCTCGCCGCGAGCTATGGGAAGAGGCCGGTGTTCCTTTGTCCCTGAGCCAGGGGCTGACCCCACGCGGCCAGCTTCGCAGCACCCGCATGACGCCCGAGGGTCTGCATGACGAGGTGCTGCATGTCTACAGCCTGGTGCTTCCCCCCGGCTTTGTCGCCGTCAATCGCGATGGTGAGGTCAGCGAGTTCCTGTCTCTGGATCTCGAAACGCTGGCTCAACGCCTGCGGCAGGATGAATTCAGTGTGGACGCCGCAGCGGTCACGGCCTGGGGGCTGCTGCACGCGCAGGGCCGCGCGGACCTCCAGGCCTGAGCTTGAAGCCTCAGTCCACCCGCTCCACCCGCTGCCACTGCCCGTCGCGCAGCAGCTCATGCGGCAGGAACCGCGACTTGTAGGCCATTTTGTCGCTCTGCGCGATCCAGTAGCCCAGATAGAGATGGGGAAGCCCCAGCTCGCGGGTCTGGCGCAGTTGCCACAGCACGTTGTAGGTGCCGTAGCTGGCCTTGGTTTCGGGCTCGTAGAAGGTGTAGACGGCGGATAAGCCGTCGCTGAGGATGTCCAGAATGGACACCATCTTCAGCGCACCGTCCGGCGACCGGAACTCCACCAGCCGGGAGTTCACCCGGCTCTGAAGCAGGAATTGGGTGTATTGGTCCACGCTGTCGTGGTCCATGCCTCCGCCGCTGTGGCGGCCCGCCTGATACCGCAGGTACAGCTGATAGTGCTCATCGCTGTAGCCCAGCCGCATCACCCGCGCCTGCAGGTCCGCATGCTGGGCCCAGGCCCGACGCTGGCTGCGGTTGGTTTGAAACTGCCCGACCGGAATCCGCATCGGGATGCAGGCCTTGCAGCCGTCGCAATAGGGCCGGTAGGTAAACATGCCGCTGCGCCGGAACCCGGCCGACACCAGGGTCGAATAGGCATCCGCATGGATCAGATGACTGGGGGTGGCCACCTGCGACCGTGCCTGCCGGTCCGCCAGATAACTGCACGGATAGGGCGCGGTGGCATAGAACTGCAGCTCGGCCAGCGGGAGTTCCTTGGGATGGGTCACGGTGGTGCAGCGCGGTCGTGCGGCGGTTGCGGGTCAAAGGGTGGGGGCAGCGTCGGAGGCATCGGCGGGGCCCTCCTCCGGCGCGGGTGGACCCCCGTCGCCGGCCTCCAGATGGGCCCACAGGCGAGGATGATAGGTCCAATCCTGCGGTGCTGGCTGTCCCACGTACTGTGCCAGATGGGATTCAAAGGCCGCTCGTGTGACCGGTGCCGCGCCCAACGAGGCCAGGTGGCCGGTCTGCTGCTGGCAGTCGATCCACGGAATGCCGTGCTCGCGGCAGAGGCAGACCAGGGCCGCCAGGGCGATCTTGGAGGCGTCGGTCCTGCGCATGAACATGGATTC
Source organism: Roseateles sp. SL47 (assembly GCF_026625885.1). Classification (NCBI taxonomy): domain Bacteria; kingdom Pseudomonadati; phylum Pseudomonadota; class Betaproteobacteria; order Burkholderiales; family Sphaerotilaceae; genus Roseateles; species Roseateles sp. SL47. The sequence goes on from NZ_CP113068.1 coordinate 3,679,896, forward strand.
CCCATAAAACATCCGCCCCAGGTTGACGCCGTACAGCCCGCCGACCAGTTCCCCGTCCATCCAGGTCTCGACGCTGTGCACCGTGCCTTCCTGCGCCAGTTGCAGATAAGCCTGCTGCATGTCCGGGAGGATCCAGGTGCCGGCCTGGCCGTCGCGCGGTGTGCTGGCGCAGGCTTTCAGGACGACGTCGGTGGCGGTGTCCACCCGGATGTCGCAACCGGGGGTGCGACGGAAGCGGGCGAGGGTCTTGCGCAGCGAACGTGACAGCTTGAAATCGGCGGTCTTGAGCACCATGCGGGGCTCGGTGCTCCACCAGAGGATGGGCTGACCCTCTGAATACCAGGGGAAGATGCCCTGCGCATAGGCGGCGCGCAGGCGGGCGGGCCGGAGGTCGCCGCCGGCCGCCAGCAGGCCGGGCGCATCGCTGCGCGGACCGAGGGCGCGGCGGGTGGGCGGGAACTCCAGGGAATCGTCGTCGAGCCAAGGGATCATGGCTTCATGGTAGCGTGGAGGTTTCCCGGTTTCCCGGTTTCCCTGATTCACCTCTCCTCATGATCACCGTTTACGGCATTCCCAACTGCGACACCGTCAAGAAGGCCCGCACCTGGCTGGACGAGCAAGGCCTGACCTACCAGTTCCACGACTACAAGAAGCAGGGCGTGCCTGCGGACCAACTGCCGCACTGGCTGGAGAGCCTGGGGTGGGAAAAGGTGCTCAACCGAGCTGGCACCACCTGGCGCAAGCTGGACGAGGCCACCAAGGCTTCGGTGACCGATGCTGCCAGCGCGGCGGCGGTGATGGTGGCGCAGCCCAGTGTCATCAAGCGGCCGCTGGTGGAATGGGCGGATGGCCGGCTGACGGTCGGTTTTTCCGCCGACCTGTTTGCTGCCCATCGCTGATCAAGGATTCGACATGTTTACCGGCATCGTTCAAGGCATTGCCTCCGTTCATCGCATCACTGACAAAGAGGGCTTGCGCAGTTTCACGCTGGACTTCCCGAACGGATTTTGCGAGGGGCTGGAGATCGGCGCGAGTGTGGCCTGTGATGGCGTGTGCCTCACGGTGACGGAGTTGCGGGGCGACACCCAGGCCGACTTTGACGTCATGCAGCAAAGCCTCAAGCTCACCACGCTGGGTCAGTTGCGGGAGGGGGGCCACCTCAATGTGGAACGTGCGGCGAAGGAGGGGGCCGAGATTGGGGGGCACCCATTGTCCGGGCATGTGGACTTCATGGCGACTCTGGTCGAGGTCCGCCAGCCGGCCAACAACCATGTCATGCGCATGGCGGTGCCGGCCCCCTGGATGCGCTACATCTTTGCCAAGGGTTATGTGGCGGTTAATGGTGCGAGCCTGACGGTGGCCGAGGCGCACCGTGACTCGGACGGTTCCGGCTGGTTTGAAGTCTGGCTGATTCCCGAGACCCTGCGCATGACCACCTTTGCCGACAAGTCCGTGGGTTCTTTGCTGCACATCGAAATCGAACGCCAGACCCAGGTTCTCGTCGACACCATCCGCGACGCCGTCTTTGAAAAGGTCGGAGCGCTCCTCCCCGCCCTCAAAGCCTTCGCCCAAGACAAAGGCCTCCCCCTCGACCTCTGATCGGCTCAACCCGCGCGGGCAACGCCCGTCGCGCCCTCCAGCCACACCCGTGGATCTGGCTTTGCCGGCCACCGGTTAGCGCTCCTCGAGCGCAGAAGCGAAGCGACTGATCGGCTCAACCCGCGCGGGCAGCGCCCGTCGCGCCCTCCAGCCACACCCGTGGAACTGGCTCTGCCAGGCCACCGGGTGGCGCCCCTTGGGGGCAGGAGCGAAGCGACTGGGGGGCCAACAATACTGCGCCCCTTGGGGGCAGGAGCGAAGCGACTGGGGGGCCTACGCCCTCGACTGGGGGGCCCTAACTCCTATAGTTGGGACGATGGCCCCGCAGCCACTGCTCCAGCATGATCAGGATCCAGACCATCTCCCCGTAGTACCCGGGGTGTTCCGGCAGCCGCTGCTTCAGCAAACTCTGGATGAAATCCGCCCGCACGATGCCGCGTCCGGCCAGGCTGCCCAGCGAATCCGCCGCCAGCGCGCCCAGCCCCGCATCCCGCGTGGCCCACACGCCAAACGGCAGCCCAAACCCCTGCTTCTTCTTCGTGATGATCTCGTCCGGCAGGAAGCCACGCAGCGCCTCCTTGAAGAACCACCGCAGCTGCAGCCCGCGCAGCTTGAACGACGGCGGTAGCCGCTGCGAAAACGCCAGCAAGCCGTCGTCCAGCATTGGAAATCCGACCTGCATGCCCGCCAGCCCCGTGGTGCCCACCACCTTGGGCAGGTCGGTATCCGCCAGCGTGTAGCGCCAGTCAAACGCCAGCATCCGGTCCACCAGATGGCCGGCCTTGGTGGCGCCCCACACCTGCCGCTGCTGTTTCTGCGGCGCCAGCGTGTCCACCCGCCGCAGGAAGTCCTGCTCCAGCACCTGCGCCTGACCCAGCCGGGTGAGCAGGTTGTAGCTCTGCAGCCGGTCCGGCATGGGCACGCGCGCCTGGTCGATATAACTCGCCCCCTTTTTCAGCAGGGGCAGGCGCCCCAGTGGCGACCCCAGCACCGGCTCCAGCAGGCCGCTGCGCAGCGGCCCGGGAATGCCGTCATACCAGGAGAACACCGTCTGCTTCGCATACCGGGTGTTGCCGCCAAACAGCTCGTCCCCGCCATCCCCGGCCAGCAGTCGCCGAACGCCATCGTCATGGGCCACCCGGGCGCAGTAATAGGCGGGCAGGGCGGAACTGTTGCCAAACGGCTGGTCGTAAAACGTGGCGACTTTGGTGATGCCGTCCACCAGGTCCCGGGGCGTCACGTAGTACTCGTGATGGCGGCAACCGAAGTGCTTGGCGGCAATCCGCGCAAAGGCCATCTCGTCATAGCCCTCGGCCTCGAAGCCGATGGAGTAGGTGTCCGCCGGGCGGCCCGCCACCTGGCTGATCATGCCGGCCACGGTGGAGCTGTCGGTACCGCCGCTCAGGAAGCAGGCCGCATCCGTGCCGTCCAACTGTCGGCGCACCGCGTTCTCCAGCAGGCCCAGAAATTCCTGCTTCAGGCTGCCGAGGTCCGCCACCGGCTCAGGATGAAAGCTGGGCACCCAGTACGGTTGCACCCGCAACTGCCCGTGCTCGAACACCGCCACATGGCCGGGCGGCAGGCGAAACACATCCCGGAAGATGGTGCGAGGGGCGGGGATGACGTGGAAGTAGAGGTAGTCGAACAGCGCCTGCGGGTCCAGCTCGGCCGCGACCAGGCGCCCGGACTCGTCCGGCACTTCCGCCAGGGCATCTGCCCGGGTGGCGAAATGCAGCTGCTGCCCCACCACGCGGTAACACAGCGGTTCAATGCCGAAGCGGTCTGTGGCCAGCACCGTGCGGCCCTCCGCCTGGCGCCAGCCGACCGAGAACCGGCCGCCCACCTGGGCCAGCGACTGCGCCGGGTCGGGCTGCATCAGCAGGGCCTGCCAGGGGCGGGCCAGCGCCGCAGCGTCGTCAGCGCCAGGCCGGGCCAGGTCATCGACCGCACCCGTCAACGAGGCCGGGAACCGAGGCTGACCGGAGCAGAAAAACGAGTCGCGAACTGACATGGGCCTCCCGAAGTGCGCGGCGATTATCAGCGTGCCCCTGCCTGGGGCGTCCCGCAAAGCCGTCCATTCCACCCATCTTGGGGGCATGGCTGGGGTAGTGTTCCCCCGAATGGGGGCGGGTGCGGCCTGACAATCGCCGCTTTCGCGCCCGGGTGCGGTGCGAGGAGTCCGTCTTGCAGGTTCACTGGTTACCTCATGCCTATAACCCCGCGTATGCCGGGGTGCGACTGCGTTGCCTGATCCCTCAGGGGGAGCTGGCGCGCCAGGGTGTGGTGTCGCGGTTGCTGCGGGAGGGCGACCCGTTGCCCGGCACCGGGCTGGTGGTGGTGCAGGCCAAATGGCTGCTGGACGCAGGCAGCCCGGAGCGTTTGCGCGAGCGCAGTCAGCAACTGCGGCGCGCCCGTGAAGCGGGTGCCACGCTGGTGCTGGACAGCTTTGACAACTATTTTCTGAATGAATCCGGCGATGCCGACCGGGCGCGCCTGCTGGACGCCTATCGGGACAGCCTGCCGATGTTCCAGGCGTTCACCGTGTCGTCCCCGGGGCTGCAGCCGCTGCTTCAGGCGCAACTGCAAGCGCTGGCTCAAGGGATTCCCGGCACTTCGGTGCAGGTGGTGGGCGATCCGGTCGAAACCCCGGACGCCCTGCGGTCCTATGAGTCGTGGCCTCGCCGCATGCATCCCGGGCGCTGGGCCGGCCACTGGCGCGCCTGGCGAGAGCTGCAGGAGCATCGGCAGGCGCGGCAGCAGGCGCGGCAGTTGCTGTGGTTTGGCAATCACGGCAGCGCCTATGCGGCGGGCGGCATGGCGGAGCTGGAACGCATCATCCCCTTGCTCAACAGCGTGGCCAAGCAGCAGCCCCTGCGGCTGACGGTTGTGAGCAACTCCGAGCAGCGCTACCGGGAGGTCATGGCGTCGGCCACCTTCGCCCACCGCTACCGTCCCTGGGATCGGCTTCATTTCCTGCGCTTGCTGGGCGAGCAGGACCTGGTGCTGCTCCCGGCGCGGCTCACCGCCTTCACAGTCGCGAAAAGCAACAACCGCATGCTGCTGGCACTGGCCCAGGGCGTGCCGGTGATGACCGACGCCTTGCCCGACTATCTGCCCTGGCGTGACTTCTGCGCCATCGATGACTGGGACCGACTGGCACGACATGTGCGTGACCCTTCCGAACTGGCGGCCCGGGCGAGCGGGGCCATGCCGACCATCGCCAGAGACTATTCCGCCGCCGCCATTGCCCAGCAATGGCACGACACCTTGATGAAGATACAGCGACGATGAATGATTCGACCGGCACCCGCCCGTCCTCTTCCCCGCAGGACCCCCTGCTGATTGCCATCGTGCTGCCGCAGTTTCATCCGATTCCGGAAAACGACGCGTGGTGGGGCAAGGGCTTCACCGAGTGGCGCAATGTGGCCAAGGCCCGGCCGCTGTACAAAGGCCATCACCAGCCGCAACTGCCGGCCGATCTGGGGTTTTACGACCTCCGGCTCGCGCAGGCCCGGGCCGCACAGGCCGATCTGGCGCGGCAATATGGCATTGGTGGCTTCTGCTACTACCACTACTGGTTCCATGGGCGCCGCCTGCTGGAGCAACCGGTGGAGGCCATTCGGGCCAGTGGCGAGCCGGATTTCCCCTACTGCCTGGCCTGGGCCAATGAGCCCTGGACCCGCGCCTGGAACGGTCTGGACCGTGAAGTGCTGATGGCTCAGCAGTACAGCGCCGAGGACGACGAGGCGCACATCCGCGCGCTGCTGCCGCATTTCCGGGACCCGCGCTACATCCGGGTGGCGGGTCGGCCGCTGTTCATCGTCTACAAGGCCGACCAGTTGCCGGACCCCCAGGCCACCTTCGGCCGCTGGCGCGAGATCGCCCGTCAGGAAGGGGTGGGCGAGCTGACGCTGGCGCAGTTCGAATGGAGCGGTGCGGGCTCCGGCAGCGACATCCGGCAGGTGGGCCTGGACCTGTCCATTGAATTTGCACCAGACTGGCGGCAACTCGGCGGGCGGCATTTCACCGGCTGGAAGTCGCGTCTGGCGATGCAACTGGGGCTGCTGCCCAAGGCCTATGGGCAACATCAGTTTTATGACTATCAGCGCATGGTCGACAAGGTGCTGGCCAAGCCGACACCGTCGTATCCCTTCCTGCGCTGTGTCAGCCCCGGTTTTGACAACAGTGCCCGCCGTCCGCAGGGCGCCACCGTGCTGATGAACAACAGCCCGGCCGCCTACCAGCGCTGGCTGGAGTCCGCATTGCGCTGGACGCGGGACCATCAACCGCCAGACCGCCAGGTGGTGTTCATCAACGCCTGGAATGAATGGGCGGAAGGCAACCATCTGGAGCCCGACACCCGGGATGGGCATGCCTACCTGGCGGCCACCCTGGCGGCCCGACAAGCCAGTCGCTGACCGCTAAGGGCCGACCCAGGCCGCGCAAGCCTGCTGATGGCGCGCCACAGATCCACGCATGGATGCCAGCACTTCTTCGGTGCGGTGCAAGTCGTCCTGAATGGCCGGTGAGCCCGTCATCGCGGCGTGCCAGTAGGCCAGCAGCGATGCTTTGTCGGTGCAGGTGTGCAGCACGCCCTGGTCGCGCAGCAGCCGGTAGACCGGGTAGGAGGGATAGGTGGTGTTCCACCCGTCCTGGATGGTGAGCGGTTTGCCCAAGCCCAGCGGCTCCAGCACGTTGTGATCCACACCGACGTGAGCCACACTGGCGGCGGCATAAAAATCCCGCAACTCGCCGACGGTGTCCAGCACCAGGCAGTTCACCTCAGGCGCTAACGGCGCATCCGGCACGGCGGAGCGGCGCACCCAGCGCAGCCCCCGGGCGTCTATCTGCGCCAGCAGGGCCTGCAGCCGCTCCTTGTTTTCAGGATGGCGGGGCGCCAGGATCAGCAGCGCCGTCGGATGCTGCGCCAGCAGCTGATGGAAGGCGCCCAGCACTGCCTGCTGCTCGTGCAGTTCGGTCACGCAGCCGCCCACCACCGTGGGTCGCTGACCGTCGATCAGGGCGCCCAGCAACACGGGGCTGCGCGCTTGCGACACCTGCCAGTGCGGCCGCTGCATCGCATCGAACTTCATGTTGCCGGTGACATGGAGCCGGTCGCGGGGGGCGCCGCGCTCGGCCAGTGCGGCGGCGGTGGCTGGGTCCTGCACACACAGCACATCCAGCGCCTGCAGAAAATCGCGCTCCAGCAGGCGCCGCTCCATCTGGTCCAGCCGCGCCGGGGGGGCATAGTGATACAGCCAGCCATTGAGCAGCAAGGTGGCCGCGCCGCTGCGGCGTGCCTGGCGCAGGAAGGCATAAGAGAAGCGGCACGGCGCATCGGACGGCAGGCAGGGAATCTCCGCCAGGGCCAGCACCTGCGGCGGCAGTTGCTCGGCCAGTCGGCGGGCGTCGTGGCTGTGGCCTCGGCTCAGGCACACCACCGCACCCGGCAACCGGGCCAGATAGGCGTCTTGATAGTGCGCATGTTCGGTGATCAGCACCGGCCGCAGATCCGGCCGCTGGGCCACCAGCCATTCCAGCATCGGCGCCACCGCATTGAGTTCACCGATGGTGGTGATGTAGAGCCACAGCGCCGGGCCGCGCGCCTGCGGATCGGACAGCGAAAACACGCCCTGGGTGTTGTTGCCCCGCCAGTCGCTGAGTTGCTCCAGCGCGCGGAAGGCGGCCCACCGCAAAGCTTCGCCGGGGCCGGCGGATCGACCCGTGCGGCTCTGCCGGGGTTGGCCCGGCTGGGAGGGCGGGACCGGGGGTGAAGGGGGGGCAGGGCGGCCGGGCGCCTGGTCGGTGAGGGCTTCAGGCATGGCGACTCCGCAAATGGCTCAGCGCGCGGCGCACTTCACCCATCACCGGGTGATGCAGCCAATGGGCGCAGGCAATCCAGGACAGGGTGCCGGCGGCGATGCAGACCAGCAGGCGCGGCAGGAGCGGCAGCGACCATTCGGCGCAGGCCAGCTCGGCCAGCGCCAGGCCGGCACAGCAGCCCAGCGCCAGTTTGGCGCTCGCCCAGCTCGGCGCAAACAGCTCACGCGGACGGGCCTGCAGCACCGTGGTCAGATGGTGGGTGTAGAGCAGGGTCTGCACCAGATTGCCAATGAGGAAGACGGCGGCAACCGCCTGGAGGCTCCAGAACGACGCCACCAGCACACATGCCAGATGCAGCGGGCCATACCAGAGGGCCACGGTGAGTCGTCGTTTGACGTTCCCGGTGGCGGCCAGCGCGTTGGGCGCCAGCACGGTCAGTGCATAGGGCAGGGCGGCGATGGCCAGCAAGGTGGCCAGCGGTGCCGCCTCCACCCACTGCGCGCCAAACAGCAGGGCCAGCACATCGTGCGACAACAGCGCAACACCCCCAAAAAACGGCCAGGCCACGCCGCTGTAGATGGCCGTGCCCTTGGCATAGGGGGCCACCAGGCTGTGTCCGGCGCGATGGTCGGCCGCAAAAGCGGGTGTCGCCACCCGCAGCACGGCCGAACTGACCGTGGTGGCCAGCAGGTCGATCAGCCCGGTCGCCCGGCTGAACAGGCCCAGCGAGGTGAACCCGAACTGCTTGCCGATGATCAGCTCATGCCCGTTGCGGGAGCCGGATTCCACCAGCCGCGACGCCGTGAACATCGCGCCAAAGCGCAATTGCCGGCCTGCCCCGCGCAGACGGGGCCACAGCAGGGCCTCGCGCGGGCGCAGCCACACCAGGATCACCACCTGCATCGCAATGCCCGCCACCGGCCCCCAGGCCAGGCTGAGCGCACCATGGCCATGCCAGGCCAGGAAGATGCTGGTGGCGGCATTGGCCAGGTTGGCACTGACCTGCACCACACAGACCGTGTGAAAGGCCATCTCCCGGTTGAGCAGTGCAAACGAGGGCGACGCCAGCGGCAGCATCACGAAGTTGAGGCACAGCACCAGCAGCAGGTCAGCCAGCAGGGGCTCGTGGTAATAACTCGCCAGCAGATGGCGCCCGAGGAAGATGATCAGGGCCAGGCCCCACGCCATCATCAGCGTGATGGTGAAGGCGCTGCGCAGCTTGTCCCGGTCCAGTTCGCGCTCCTGGATGAGGTATTCGGACACGCCGAAGTCGCGCAAGATGGACGCCAGATTGGTCACCACGGCGCAGAGCGAATACACGCCCACCTGCGTGGGTGTGAGCAGCCGCGCCAGGATCATCGTGCTGGGCACGGTGATCAGCAGGCTGAGATAGCGCTCGGCAAACGACCAGGCCAGGGCGCCACGGACGGACTTGGCAGCGTCGGAGGACTTGGGGGCGGTCATGAAGTGGACGCCTCCGCCACCGGGGGCGCCGTGGCTTCCAGGGCGGGGGCTGGGGCGCCCTGCCGACGAGCCAGCGCCCGGTGCAGCGATTGAATCCATCCCCAGCGGTAGCGGGTGCCGTGGTAGATCTGGCGGGTGTGGGCCGTCCAGCGGGTGTGCCACTCCATCACCTTGCCGTAGAACTCGATCCGCCGGAGGGCCCCACCGGCGGCTGCGTCGGCGAAGAGTTGTTCAAACTGCTGCTGGCGCATCAGCGTGGAGGGGGACACCGCCTTGTGCGCTTCGTCATAGGCGGTCTTCAGGATCACGATGCGGTCGCCGCAGAGGATGCACAGGTCCATGGCCACCACCTCGTCGTTGAAGCGATATTGATAGAGCCGGGCGCGCCCCTGCCGGCAGAAGTTCTGCAGCATCGCGAGGTAGAAGGCGTATTGGGGATGTCCCGGTGCGATGGCCGTGCCTTCGTTGCCCTTCCAGCCACTGGCCTCCAGGCGGCCGTAGTGGGCCAGCGCCGGCGCCACGTCCTCCACCGTGGTCAGGCATTCCAGGCGCGCCTGGATGCCGGAGGTCTCCAGCTTCTTCTGCTGCTTGCGCAGGTTCTGGCGCAGGTTCTTGCCGCGCGCTTCCCAATAGGCGTCGAATGGGCCGTCGATGTCGACCCACGCGGTGTTGATGTAGTCCTGGCTGCGCCAGTGTGATGTGTCGGCCGGCCGGGGGTGAAACAGGCTGTCGAGCTGGGTGATGCCCACGGCCAGCGCCAGGGGCGGCAGGGCCCGCGTCAGGTCGGCGGCCAGGGGTTCCAGCGCGGCCCCCGGTGCGCTCAGCCAGGCACCCAGGGGGAGCTGGGAGGGTTGGAAGGTGGTCCATTGCCCGCGGCGGCCTTTGACCAGAATCGCAGCGGCCGTGGGCGCCTGCACCGGCCCGTGCAGTGCCAGCAGCTCACGGCCACTGCCAAAGGCGGCCAGCAGAGGCTGGATGAAGCCGCTCTCCAGGAAGGGCAGGCCCGTCACACGGGCCTGCAGGGTGTCCCAGGCGGCGGCATGCGCACCGAAGGCTTCGGCGGTGGGCAGGGGATGAATCGTCCAGGTCATGGGCGGGCTCGCTCAATGTGGGGTGGGGGCTGCTCGATCGGCTGGCCCAGCCGTGCCTCGTCCAGCACCTGCGCCAGCTCGGTGGTGCGGGCGCGGCGGGAGGATTGGCGGATCACGGATTCGTCCGGCAGCAAGGGGTGAGGCTGGGCCCAGTCGTCCAGGAAACGGTGCAGCGCCGCTTCAATGGCGACGCCATCCTCCAGCGCCGCCATGTCGGGCAGGCCGGCGCGGCGCATCAACTGGGCGGTGTCGCCCGCCGGGTCCGCCAGGGTCAGGATGGGACGGCGGGCGCGCAGGTATTCATAGGCCTTGGCTGGGATCTGGTCATTGCAGTCGCGCGACTGCAGCAGCAACAGGCCATCGGCGCGCAGCATCTCCGCGAGTGCGTCGACATACGGCAGCGCTGGAAGCACCTGCACCAGATCTGCCACGCCGTGCTGCTGCGCGAGTTGGCGCACAAAGTCGTCATGGGCGGTGGCCCGCAGGCGCAACTGGAAGCTGGCCGCGGACAGTCGGCCTGCGGCCTTGGCACGCGCCAGCGCCTGGAAGAGCCCGGCAGGGCTGCGCCAATCGGGATAGACCACGCCGCTGTGCAGCAACACACGAGGGCCGGCAGTGGCGGCGCTTGTTGTGCTCAGGCGTGCATCGACGAAGTCGCCGCGCATCGGCGGCTGTTCCTGCCCGGATGGGTGTGCCGGCGCCTGCGCTGCGGCAAATGCCTCTTCGCTGTAGCCGTTTTCGATCACCCGCAGGCGGTCGGCACAGGCCGGGTATCTCGCCGCATACAGGCGGGCGGCCCCCGGCGTGGTGAAGGTCATGCGCCGCGCGCGGCTGAAGACCTGGCGCTCGACCGCTGCAAAGCTGCGCCACAGCACCGGATCGGCCGGGTAGCCGTCATGGGCCATGGGGTCACGGAAGTCCGCCACCCACGGGATGCCGGTGAGCCGCGCCAAGGCATGGCCGATGCGATGGGCGGTCGGAATGGGATAGGTGCTCCAGAGCACGTCCGGCCGCTGCTGGCGGATCATGGCCAGCCCGGCGGGCACGGCACCCAGCATCCAGCTGTTCCAGCGGTCCGGCCGCGCCATCCAGCCGGGATAACGTCCCGCCAGGGACAGATGCCGGGCCGCATCCAGCCCAAAAGCCTGGCGCACCGTCATGCCGGACGGCACTTCCTCCAGCAGATCGCTCGCAGCATGCTCATAGGCGCGCGGATGCACGGTCAGCACGCTGGGCCACCAGCCTTCTTCCGGCAACTGCTGGGCAAAGCGCAGGGCCCGTTGCACGCCGCTGGTCCCCGCCATCGGCGGGAACTGGAAGCTGATCATCAGCACACGTTTCATGGCGAGGGCGGGGCGCTCATGGGCCAAACAGGCGACGCACCTGCACCACGATGGTTTCCATCTCCTGCTCGCTGAGGTCCTGGTGACAGGCCAGTTGCAGCACATGGTGAGACCAGTCCACGCCCATGTCGCCATCCAGCTGCGGCACGCCGGGCCAAAGCCGGTCCCAGCGCGACACGGGGACGCCGAGACGGCGCATCTCCAAATAGCCCGGGTCCGGCGTGCGGACCCAGAGCGGGAAGACATACGGCGCGCTGTCGGCGGGCAGGCGTGGCATGAGCGGATGGAAGCCCTGGCTGCCGCGCAGGGCCTGCAACAGATGCTCGTAGTGGCGACGCCGGGCCTGGACGATGCGTTGACGGGGTACGCCGGTCGCCACCCAGGCACTGGCACGGGTCAGTGCCCGATGGGAGAGGGGCAGGTCGATCAGCCCCATGTTGGCATCGAGTGCGTCCTCGGCGGGGGCCCCTGCGGACGCAGTGTCCGTGGACGGCGCCGATGAGCGCCGCATCAGGCCGCGCAGGGCAAAAGCACCGCGGATCAGCCCGTTCAGGCCGGTCAGCCGGTCATGGCTGGCCCCCATATGCAGGATGTCGGCAGCGGCCTTGACCTGCTGGAGGGGAGGCACGGGTGTCAGCGCGGGCAGTTGCAGGTCCGGCCGGTTCAGCGCCAGGATGCCGCCTTCCGGCGCGGGGAAGAATTTGGTGAGGCTGGCAATCGCGACGTCGCCCCAGCCGCCCACCGGCCGCGTGCCGCTGCGGCCGAACATGGCATGGGCACAGTCCTCGATCAATGCAATGCCGTGGGCATCACACCAGGCGCGGTTGGCTTCCATCGGCTGCGGAAGGCCGAAGTAATGCGTGGCCAGCATGGCCTTGGCGCGGCGGGGTGCGTGGGCGTCCAGCCAGTCCAGCTGTGGTGCGCCGTGGGCATCGATGGGATAGAACACCGCCTGCGCCCCCAGCGTCAGCACTGGCGCCACCATCGTGGGGCAGTGGTAGGTGGGGAGCAGCACCACATCGTCCGGCCCGACGCCGACACATTCCAGCGCCAGCAGGATGGCCGCCCGGCCACTGGTGCTGAGCTGATGGCGTGGGTGATCCAGCAGGCTCGGCAGCGCAGCGTCGCGCCCACCACGGAAGGTCTGCCAGCCCATGACGGGCAGGCGAGGGGCCAGCGGGGAGGCAGGGCTGCTCATGGAAGCTTGGTGGTGGCGGAAGCCGAAGCGGGAGCCGACGCTGACGACGAAGCCGACGCCGACGCCGACGCCGACGCCGACGACGAAGTGGCCGGCGCGGAAGCCCCATCCGCAGGGACGTCCACATCCGCCGGCCAGCGGTTCATGGCCTGCAGCCGCTGACGCAGCGCGGGATGCCGCATGCCGGCGGCGTAGCTGCGCCGGGCGGCATCCACCGCCATGTCCACCTCGTTCAGGTCCAGTGCCACCATGCCCAGGTTGTAGATGGTGAAGGCGTTGTCGCCCACATGTTTGGCGGCCTCCTGCAACTGCACCCGCGCATCGGCGGTGCGCTTGTTCTCGTTCAGGTAGGTGGTGTAGAGCAGCCGCGCAATGGCATCCTCCGGGCGCCAGACCAGCGCGCGGCGGAAGTAGCAATCCACGGTGTAGCGGGCCTCTGGCGGCTGGGCTTTTTTGGTCAGCTCCCCATAACGCATCATCGCCACCAGGGCCCGGTGATGGTTGGGGAAGGCCCGCAGCGTGTAGTCCAGGTCGCTGCCGATGCTGCCGCGCTTGCAGCGGTAGAGCGCTTCGCAGGTGTCGATGAAGTGGGCACCTTCCACCAGTTGCAGCGGCGACATTTCCTTGGACACCGGGTCGATGGGAGGCAGGTCCTTCCAGTCGCGATAGTCATGCGGGCCGTAGTTGTTGGCCAGGCTGCCGCAGCCGGCCAGCGTCTGCGCACTGCTGTGTGCCATCAGCATCACGCCAGCCATGGCCATCAGCCACTGGCGTGCGGTGCGGGACCTTCCTTGCATGCAAATCTCCATTCAGTCCGCCGCCGAGGCGGGCAGGGGGCACTGGGCGTCAGCGGCCGGCTGGGACGCATGCGACGCGTGCGTCGCCTTGGTCATTGGGGCCGATGAGGTGGATGAGGCGGATGATGCGGATGAGGCCGGTGCCCGGCCTTGGCCACCTGCGGCCACAGAAACGGCAAAGGACAAGGTCCAGGACTCCACCTGAGCCCGCCACGCGGCGCTGGCAAAGGTGTGATCCGCTTCGGGCAGGTCTTCCCGGCGCAGGAGGGGGCGCTCCAGCAGGCCCTGCCAGGCGGGGCCTCCGGTGCGGCAGCGGTCCAGGAACTCCTTGGCCACCAGATCGTCGCCAGAGAGCATCAGCAGGATGGGGCCTTGAAACTCGCGCAGGCCAAGCGCCATGCGCTCGATGTAGTGCAGGGGGCGGTCCGTTCGACTGGGGGGCGATGCGCTGCGCGTCTGGCTGATCTTGCCCAGCAGTTCACGCACCGCCGACAAGCCAACGCCGCCACTGAGCAGCTTGCGCCAGAACGACCCCTGGCGCAGGCGGTCCCAGTAGTAGTGCCGCACCTGCGCGCGCGCCAGGCTCTCGGTGGTGCGCACCCAGGGGTTGGCCAGGCACAGGCCGGCGACGCGGGGATCCTGGCGGCGCTGCACATACAGCAGCGCAGCGGAGGCCGCATCACACAGCCCCCAGATCAGCACCCGCCGCAGGGCCGGGCGTTCCTGCTGCCATTGGTCGATGGCGGCTGAAATGTCGTCATCAATCTGCTCGAAGTCGCGGGCCTCCCCGGTGGCGTCGCCCATGCCGCGATAGTCGATGCGCAGGCAGGGAATGCCGCCGGTGGCCAGCGCACGGCCCAGCAGGGTGAACTGGCGGTGGCAGCCCACCCGGTATTGGGGGCCGCCCACGATCAGCAGCACCCCCAGGTCTTCCGACATCACGCATGGGTGGGGGTTCGGCGCCTGATCAGGCGCCGGGGCCTGCGGGTGTTGCGGCCGCTCGGTGGTGGACCGGAGCGTGGCAGATGCAACGGCGGGTTCGGTCAGGATGGCCAGGAGGTGCTCGCCCTGGCAGGCGACCGTCAGCACGGAATCGCGATAGCTGCTGCGGCAGCTGTTCGGATCGCTTATGGGATCGCTCATGGGATCGCTCATGGGATCGCTCGCGGGACCGCGCGTCAGATCCTTCATACGGTGGCTCCCCCAGCACTCTGCCGCGCCGTGGCTGGCGGCTTCGATGCGTTCAGCAGGGCCTGGACACTGGCGTCGATCAAGGCCGGTGCCACTTCGATTTCAGTCGCCGCCCAGAAGGAAGGGCCCTTCACCGCTGCGGCCTGCACGTGACAGCCGGCCGCTTGCCAGGCCGGAACGGCATGGGCGCCTGCGGGAGACAAGGCGGGCTCGTCGCGCAGGCTGGTCTCCAGCCAGATGACGTCGGCATAGCGGCTGTCGGGCTTGAGCTGCGCCTGTTCCAGCCCTCGGGCGAGGGCGGGCGACAGCGCATAACCGGCCACCTCCACCGGCTGGTCCTGCTCCAACTGCGCGCGCAGGGCCTGCATCTGCCCCTTGGCCTGGCCACCGACCAGATCGGCCGCCAGCTTCAGCCGCAGGAACTGCTGCAGTTGCAGCTTGCCTGCCGCCACGGGTTGCCACAGCATCAGATTCAATGGGCGCAGCGGGTGCGCCGCCAGCGCCGGGGCCAGCAGGGCGCCCGAACGCACGCCCCAGAGCCACAAGGGCAGGGCAGCGGTGGTGGGCCCACTGTGCATCGCACCCAGCCAGTCCGCCGCCAGGCGCATGTCGGCCTGCCAGTCCTCCCAGCCCGCGTCGCCAAAGTCCCCGCTGCTGTCGCCACAGCCCAGCAGGTCCATCATCAGCACCTCAAAGCCAGCGGCCGCAAAGGCCCGGCTGGTCAGCGCCAGCATCCGGCGGGATTTGTTCAGTTCCTCGGTGAAGGGCGGCAGCAGCAGCACCTGCCCCAGGGGCGTGTGGACGCCCTGCGCGGCATGGAAGACGCACAGTCGCTGGCCGCGTGGGCCGGCATCCAGGAAGAAGCTGCGGCACGCGGCGGTCATGGCCGGTCTGGGCGCCGCTCAGGCGGCCAACTTGCCGTTCAGGAAATCCGTCAGCGCACCCACCGTGGCGAAGGTGGAACCATCGATTTCGTCATCGTCCACAACGATGCCGAACTGTTCCTCCAGTGCGGTGATCAGGCTGACAACGGCCATGGAGTCCAGCTCCGGAAGGGCGCCCAGCAGGGCCGTATCCGGGGTGAAGGACTTGGCGCGTCCCTCCAGGCTCAGGACGTCGTCCAGAATGTCCAGCAGATGTTCTTGTGTGTTCATGTCGGCTGGAATCTTAACCGTCGGCCCCTTCACACACGCCCGCCAAACGCCCCCCCATCCCAAGGGGAGGCCCCCAGGAGCGTGCAGTCGTTCCGGGAGCGTGCATGAGATACTTTTTTCCATGCCTGCCCTCGACAGCCACCTGCTCCCGCACCTCATCCGGTCCAGCGCCGACCGCAACCCCGCAGCCCCCGCGCTGCGGGACGGTGCCCGCCTGTTGAACTACGGTGATTTGGCCACCCAGGTCGAGGCGCTGGCCCATGGGCTGCTGTCGCTGGGCCTGGGGCGTGCGGAGCGGGTGGGCATCTACCTGGACAAGCGGATCGAAACCGTGGTGGCCAGCTTTGCCGCGCCGGCCGCCGGGGCGGTGTTTGTGCCCATCAACCCCATCCTGAAGGCCGAGCAGGTCGGTTTCATCGTCCGGGACTGCGACGTGCGGGTGCTGATCACCTCGCGGGAGCGGCTGGCAGCCTTGCAGCCGATGCTGGCGCAATGCCCGTCGCTGCGGCATGTGGTGCTGGTGGACCCACCGGCAGAGGTCAGTGGGGGGACAGGCGCGGGCAAGGGTGCGGCGACTGGTGCGGCGACTGGTGCGGCCCCTGGCGATGGGGCGGCACCCTTCCCCTGGCTGCGTTATTCGGACCTGCTGGAGGCCCCCGCCCGCGCCGGCCATCGTGTCATCGACACCGACATGGTGGCCATTCTCTACACCTCCGGCTCCACCGGGCGGCCCAAGGGGGTGGTGCTGTCCCACCGCAACATGGTGGCTGGGGCCCGCAGTGTGGCCAGCTACCTGGGCAACCATGCGCAGGACCGTCTGCTGGCCGCGCTGCCCTTGTCCTTTGATGCCGGTTTCAGCCAGCTGACCACCGCCTTCCATAGTGGCGCGTCGGTCACGCTGCTCAACTACCTGATGCCGCGCGACGTGCTCAAGGCGCTGGAGCGCGACCAGATCACCGGCCTGACGGCCGTGCCGCCGCTCTACATCCAGTTGGCGCAGCTGGAATGGCCTGCCGCCGTCCAGCAGCATCTGCGCTATTTCGCCAATACCGGTGGCCGCATGCCGCGCGAGACGCTGGGCCTGCTGCGCCAGCGGGTGCCGTCCGCCCAGCCCTTCCTGATGTACGGTTTGACTGAAGCGTTCCGCTCCACCTACCTGCCGCCGGAGGAGGTGGACCGCCGCCCCGATTCCATCGGCAAGGCCATTCCCAACGTGGAAATCCTGGTGCTGCGCGAAGACGGCAGCCCCTGTGCGACGGATGAGCCCGGAGAACTGGTCCATCGCGGGCCGCTGGTCGGCCTGGGCTACTGGAACGATGCGGACAAGACCGCCGAGCGCTACAAGCTGCTGCCGGCCGGTACCGCCGGCCGCGAAGCCGGCCTGCAGCTGCCGGAATACGCCGTGTTCTCCGGCGACACCGTGCGTATGGATGCCGAGGGCTTTCTCTACTTCATCGGCCGTCGGGACGAGATGATCAAGACCTCGGGCTACCGCGTCAGCCCGACCGAGGTGGAAGAAATCCTCTACGCCACCCAACTGGTGGGCGAATGCGTGGCCTTTGGTGTGGACCACCCCACGCTGGGCCAGGCCATTCAAGTGATTGCCACCCCGGCGCCCGGTGCCGGCGTACTGGACACCGCCGCCGTGCTGGTGGCGTGCCGCGCACGCATGCCGGCCTACATGATCCCTGCCGGGGTGTTGGCCCGTAGTGGCCCGCTGCCCCGCAACCCCAATGGCAAGATTGATCGCAAGCTGCTCAGCACCGAGTGGATCGCGGCACTGGAATCCGATGCAAAGTCCTGAGACCCCGGCCGGCAAGGTGCCGCCGCAGCATGCGCCCCTGGAGCAGTTTCCGGTGGTGGACGGCCAGTTGCAGGTCGGCGGCCAACCCCTGTCGCGGCTGGCCGATCGCGTGGGCCGCACGCCGTTTTATGCCTATGGCCGTCACCAGTTGACGGCGCGGGTGCAGGCGCTGCGGGCGGCGCTGCCGGCCGGCATCGAGCTGCATTACGCCATGAAGGCCAATCCGATGCCGGTGCTGGTGGCGCACATGGCGGGCCTGGTGGACGGCATCGACGTGGCCTCGGGCGGTGAACTGCAGGTGGCGCTGGATGCGGGCGCGGACCCCCGCGAGATCAGCTTCGCCGGGCCGGGAAAAAGTGAACCCGAGCTGCGGCAGGCGCTGGCCGCTGGCATCCTGATCAACATCGAATCCTTCCGCGAGGTGGATCTGCTGGCGCGGCTGAGCGAGGGGACGGGTTATGCCGCCCGCGTGGCCGTGCGCGTGAATCCGGACTTTGAGCTGAAGTCCTCCGGCATGAAGATGGGGGGCGGGCCCAAGCAATTTGGGGTGGATGCGGAGCAGGTGCCCCAACTGCTGCAGTTGATCGCGGCGGCCGGCCTGGGCTTTGAAGGTTTCCATCTTTTTGCCGGCTCCCAGAACCTCAAGCCGGACGCCATCATCGAGGCCCAGCAAAAGAGCTTTGAGCTGGCGCTTCGTCTGGCCGAATCGGCCCCCGCTCCGGTGCGGGTGCTCAACCTGGGCGGCGGCTTCGGCATTCCGTATTTCCCTGGCGAGCAACGGCTGGACCTGGCGCCCATAGCCGCCAACCTGGCCGCCCTCCAGGCGCGGGCCGCGCAGGAGATGCCCGGCGCCAGGTTGGTGATCGAGTTGGGGCGCTACCTGGTGGGTGAGGCCGGTGTGTATGTCTGCCGCGTGGTGGACCGCAAGGTCTCGCGGGGACAGGTCTATCTGGTCACCGACGGTGGGTTGCATCACCATCTGGCCGCTTCCGGCAACTTCGGCCAGGTCATCCGCAAGAACTACCCGGTGGCCATCGGCAACCGCATGGGCGGTGAGCCGGAGCCCGGGGTGTCGGTGGTGGGGCCGTTGTGCACGCCGCTGGACCTGCTGGGCGAGCGCATGGCCCTGCCGCATGCCGAGCCCGGTGATCTGGTGGTGGTGTTCCAGTCCGGTGCCTACGGTGTCAGCGCCAGCCCGCAGAACTTTCTGAGCCATCCGCCCGCTGCCGAGGTGCTGGTGTGACGCGGCTGCGCCTATGAGCAGCCACGGACCCCGGCTGGCTCAGCTGGACGCGCTGCGCGGCCTGGCGGCACTGCTGGTGGTGGGCTTCCACTACACCACGCGGTTCGATCAGCTCTACGGACACCCCACGGCGCCGCTGGTGTCGCTGCCGTGGGGCCATTACGGGGTCAACCTGTTCTTTATGATCAGCGGCTTCGTCATCTTCATGAGCCTGGAACGCACCCGCCGGCCGATGGACTTCCTGGTGTCGCGGTTCAGCCGGCTGTATCCGGCCTACTGGGGCGCATTGCTGTTGACCTTCGCGCTGACGCATCTGCTGGGCCTGCCCGGCAAGACGGTGGGGTGGACCACGCTGCTGGTGAATGTGACCATGCTGCAGGAGCTGGTGGGGGTGCCGCATGTGGACGGGGTCTACTGGACCTTGACCGTCGAACTGCTGTTTTATGCGTGGGCGCTGCTGAGCTGGCTGCAAGGCGGTGGCCAGCGTCTGTGGCAGTTGCTGTGGCTCTTCCTGGCCGTGCGCGTGGTGTATGTGCTGGTCGCCGCGTTCGGCTCGGTCGACCTGCCCTGGTTGCTGCAGCGCTGGCTGCTGCTGCCCTACATCGCCTGGTTTGCGCTGGGCGTTGCGGTGTACCGACTGACGCAACAAGACGCCGTGCCTGCACCCCCTGCACGTCTGGCCTTGGCGGCGGTGGCCGTGATCGCCTTGGCGAAGGGCATTGGCGTCGGCCTGCTGGCCGTGGGCTGCTTTGTGCTGCTGCGCGGCGCCGCCCAGGGCCGATGGCGCTGGCTGGAGCATCCGATGTGGTTGTGGCTGGGCAGCATCTCCTACACGCTCTACCTGCTGCACGAAAACATCGGCTGGGCCCTGCTGCTGCGTCTGGAAGCCCTGGGCCTGCCGCCGACGGTGGCCATCCTGGTGGTGCTGGCCGTGTCACTGGGGCTCGCCCATGGATTGACCCGGTGGGTGGAGCAGCCGGCGATGCGCTGGATTCGCAGCCGTTATCAACAGTATCGGCTGCGGCATGCGGCCGTCGTGAGCGGTGGCTGAGCGCGCTGCGGGTTGGGGGCGGCCCCCTGGTGGGCGGCGGCCACGGCCGCACTGCTGACGCTGAGCGGTGGCGCGGCCGCATTGAAATTCTGGGCGGATGACCGCCGCACCGATCAATCCCTCGCCGCACGTGTGGCGACGATTCAGGACATTCCGGCGGACAGCCGCAGTTGTGACACCTGGCTGGCCGGTCGCATGCCGCTGGTGCTGGTGGCCATGGGCCAATCCAATGCCGGCAACCATGGGGATCTGCCCGCTCAACCGGCCGGCACCCAGGCCAAGCCGATCCCGGTGCTGCATCAGGGCCGTTGCGTGCTGGCCCAGGACCCTTTGCCGGGGGCGACCGGGCAAGGGGCGAGTGTTTGGTCCGCCCTGCACCAGCGCCTGGGCGGCCAATGGAATGGGCGGCCGATTGTCTGGATGGTGGTGGCGGTGGACGGGACGCGGCTGGACGACTGGACGGACGATCAGAGCCCGTTGCGCCGCTGGTGGGAGCGGCAGATCGATGCCACGGTGGCCACCGGCTGGCCCATTGCCGCTGTGTTGTGGCAGCAGGGGGAGGCCGATGCTCGGCAGGGCACCAGCACCGAGGACTACATGCACGGCCTGCGCCAGCTTCGCGCGCTGACCGAAGCGCATGGCCTGCCGGGCCCCTGGTGGTTGGCCCGGTCCACGTATTGCCCGCCCGTCGCCACGGACCCGATGCGCAAGGCCGTGCGGCAGGCGGTGGAGGACCTGTTGGAGGAGCCCACCAGCGGCTTTCGCGCCGGGCCGGATACCGACGCCTTGCCCCGCACCATGAGAAACGGCTGCCACTTCACCGCCGAAGGCGTCGAAGCAGCAGCCGCGTTGTGGCAACAGGCGCTGGTGGGTCAGCGCCCAGGGCCGTCATCGGCCCCTTCGGGCATCAGCCCTCGATCTTGATGCTCAGCGTCGTGCCGCTGTAGCTGGTCTTGATCTTGGTGAAACCGTCCACCGTGACGGTGCTGTAGCGGCCGGCCAGCGAGGTGCCGCTGGTCAGCACCTGCACCGTGTCGCCCGCCTTGACGCTGAAGCCCTTGGCGAACTTCACGCTCAGCGTGGCACCTTCTTCCACATTCACCGCACCCGCTGCCGCCAGACGGCCGGCGCCGTTGCTGCCCAGCACCACCTGCAGCGTGGAGTTGGCACGCTGGCTGAAGCGGCCGCCCACGGCCACTTGCGCGGCGGAGGCATTGCTGATGAGCGTGCCGCCCGCCATGTAGACGTCTCCCTTGCCCAGGGCCGAGGCGCTGTCGGCGGAGATCACACCGGCCTTGAGCACCAGGCCGCCGCTGAAGGTGTTGGCGCCGCTGAGGTGCAGGGTGCCGCTGCCGTCCTTGGTCAGCATGCCGGCGCCACTGATGTCATTGCGCCAGCTGTCTTCGGCATAGAAGCCGCCCAGCGAGCCATCCATCGTCACGGACACATCGCCATTGAAGGCGCCATAACCATCGGCTGCGGCCACGTAGTTCAGACGGCCCCAGCCTTCCGCATCGTCCATCACCAGCCAGCCGGAGGGCATGGCGGTGGTCTTCAGTACCACGCGGCGCTGATCGGCGCTGAGGTAGGGCAGGCGGGTTTCCAGCAGCACTTCGGCGCCCTTCGGCACCGTGGCGACCTTGGTCTTGTCGCCGTTCTGCGGCAGGCTGAACGTCATGCGGCGCAGGGCATTGGTGCGCAGCGAGGTCCAGTCGTTGAAGCGGTCATCGGTGGTACTGGCCGAATGGGCATAGGTCAGCAGGGCCGACGACGAGGTAACTCCAGCAGCCGACTGCATCGCCGATTGGGCCTGCTGATAAGCCGTGGCCTTGATGGCGGTGTCCGAACCGTTGGCAATCGAGGCGGCGGCGGACGCCATGCCCAGGATGCGGCCTCCGATCACGTCCATCGGCGAATGCATGCCGGCCAGGATGCGGTTCTCGCCCAGTTCCAGGGCGCGGGCCATCATCTCCTGATAACGCTGCGGCACCAGATAGGCCATGGCCATGGCCTTGCGCACGGCTTCGGCGGTGTGGCCGCTGATGTAGCCGCCGTCGGTGGCGGGTGTGCTGCTCTTGGCGGGCACCAGTTGTGGCACCACGATGACATTGCTGCTCCAGCGCCAGGGGCGGGCGTACTTGTAGAAGCGCTTGGCCGGCTCGGTGGAGGCGTTGTCGCCCACGTTGTTGATGAAGTCCACCGCCAGGCCCAGGGTCTTGTTGCCGGAGGCGGTGCTCACGCCCACATCGGCCCCGGTGTCGTTGTAGAGCACCGTGGTGGCATCGGCCGGCATGCTGGTGATGGTGGTGGTCTGGCCGGCGGCAGTGCGCCAGGCGCTGGTCAGCGGGCCCATGCCGTCGCTGATGCTGTAGCCCTTGCCACGGCGGTCATCCAGATAGGCGGCCAGCGCCTGCGCATCGGTGCGGGCGGCGGTGGCGGTGACCACGTATTGGATGTTGGCACTGTGAACGGTGGTGTCCAGCACCGTGCCGTCGGTGGCATCACCGGGGATGCCGCTCCAGGTGGAGGCCACCACGGCCGGGAAGCTGCCGTTGGCGGCGGCGGTGACGCCGGCATCCACGATCAGGGTGCTGGGCTTCCAGACCTTCAGGAAACCGGACACCACCCGCACGCCGGCATTGGTCTCCAGCGTGGCGTAACGGGCATCACCGCGCTGATTGGTGGCGGCGTTGTCGACAAAGGGAGGCACCGTGGTGGTGTCCTGCACGGCGGCGGTGTCGGTGGTGCCCAGGCCGGCCGGCATCGCGGGCAGGGTGGCAACGGCACCGTCATCACCATCGTCGCTGCCGCAGCCGGCCATCAGGAAGCTGGTCAGCAGGGCCAGCGCCACCGGGCGCAGCGGGAAATGATGCAGGGGGGAGCTGGAGGACGCGAAGGCGGCGGGGGAGGTCGGAGCGCGCATGGAGGGGACCGGGAAACCGGGGAGTGGGTTGCAAAAACCGCCGGACTCTAGGTGTCAAAAATGTCGCGATCGTGAAAAAGTCTTACAAGATCAAGGCATCCTGCCGGGGCAGTCAGGGTCGGAATTGAGCCAGGAGGGTCAAGTCATGTCCCAAAAAGTGACTTTGGACAATTCCCGGTGACGGGCCCGTCCCCCTAATCTCAGGGCTGGACGATTAGGCCCAGCCCATGCCCGCACCAACACCTTTTCGACTCAAGACTGCACTGCCCGACGACACCCTGCGTGTACACACCTGCACGGTGCGTGAAGCGTTGAGTGAGCTGGGTGACACCACGCTCACGCTGTTGAGCGACCGCAAGGACATCCAGGCCGCTGAACTGCTTGGCAAGCAGGCATCGCTGACGGTGGCGCTGCGCGATGACGCGCCTCGCCATGTCAGCGGTTACGTTTCACGGTTCGCCCGCAGCGGCTTTGAAGGCAAGTACAGCGTCTATCAGATGACGCTCAAGCCCTGGCCCTGGCTGATGACGCGCACCGCCGATTGCCGGATCTTCCAGGAAATGACGGTGCCGGACATCGTCAAGCAGGTGTTTGACGACCACCCGGTGGCGCGCTTCGAGTTCAATTTGATGCGCCCCTACCGCACCTGGAACTACTGCGTACAGTACCGGGAGACGGATTTCAATTTCATTGCCCGGCTGCTGGAACATGAGGGTATCTACTGGTACATCCAGCACGATGAATCCGGCCACAAGATGGTGGTGTGCGACTCCGCCAGTGCTCACGACGCCGTCGCCACGTGTGCCACGCTGCCGTTTTACGGGGGCAGTGGGCAAGTGCCGCCGCAGTTGGAGTATGTGTCGCAATGGGCCAATGTGCAGTGCGTGCAGCCGGGCAAGGTGGTCATTACCGATTACGACTTCCAGCGCCCGTCCAGTTCGCTGGAGACCAGCCAGGCGCGCAAGCGGGACTATGACTTGTCCGACGGGGAGATCTTCGATTACCCGGGCGGTTACATCCAGAACGGCGACGGTGCGCAGTATGTGGAAGACCGGCTGGACGAGTTGCAGAGTTCGTACGACCTCTACGACGGTGTGACCAACGCACAGGGCGTTCATACCGGGCATTTGCTGTCGCTGAGCCGGCATCCGACGGACGACCAGAACATCCAGTATCTGGTCACGTCGACGTCGCTGCACCTGCGCCAGGCGGTGAGTGAGGCGGGGTCTGGCTCGACTGATTTGAGCTGCAGCTTCAATTGCATTCCTGCGGCGCAGCAGTACCGGCCGACACGGCGCACGCCCAAGCCGGTGGTGCCGGGGCCGCAGACGGCGATTGTCACCGGACCGGCAGGCGAGGAAATTCACACCGACAAATTTGGCCGGGTGAAAGTGCAATTTCATTGGGACCGGCGCGGTCAGCGCAATGAGCAGAGCTCGTGCTGGGTGAGCGTGGCGCATCCGTGGGCGGGGTCCAACTTTGGTGGCGTTCACATTCCGCGGATTGGGCAGGAAGTGATCGTCGGATTCCTCGAAGGGGATCCGGACGCACCCATCATCATCGGACGGACCTACAACGGCGAGAACCTGCCGCCCTGGGACCTGCCGGCCAATGCGACGCAAAGCGGTTTCCTGACGCGCTCCACCAAGGGCGGCGGGTATGGCAATGCCAATGCCATCCGGTTCGAGGACAAGAAGGGCGACGAGCAGGTCTGGATCCACGCGGAGAAGAACCAGGACATCGAGGTCGAGAACGACGAGACACATTGGGTCGGGCGGGATCGGACCAAGACCATTGATCGGCATGAGACGACGCTGGTGAAGGGGAACCGGACGGAGACGGTGAACCTGGATGAAACGATCACGGTGCATCAGAACCGCACGGAGCGGGTGGATCTGGATGAGAAGGTCTCGATCGGGCTGAACCGGACGGAAGACGTCGGGGTGAATGAGACGATCTCGATCGGTTCGAATCGGTCGGTCACCATCGGCGGGATGAAGACCGAGACCATTGCGCTGGCGAAGGCGGAGACGATTGGGCTGGGGAAGGCGTTGACGATTGGTGCGGCGTATCAGACCTCGGTGGGGGGGCTGATGAATACGACGGTGGGGGCCTTCCAAACGGAGCAAGTGGGGCTCTACAAGCACACTACCGTGGGTCAGAACTACAGCGTCAAGGTGGGGGACTCGTTCCAGCTACAAGCGACAAACAAGATTCACCTGGTTGTCGGCAGCGCAAGCCTGACCATGTCGAGCGACGGCAAGGTGACGATCAGAGGGACCGAGTTTCTATTCGACTCCTCGGGGCCGGTTCAGATCAACGGCAAAGATATTGATCTGAACTGAGTGTGCCTTCCCATGCAATTCAAGAATCAAACACCGTTTGACGCTTTGGCGTTTGAGGGCGTTGACACGCATGACCGCGAGTATCACGTCGTCGTACTGTCAGCAAGCTACACGCTCCAACGCGTTGACGGGGTGGATGATTGGACGGCGGTACCAGACGACGGACGCACCGGACTGCCTGCCCTGCCGTTGACGCTTGCTGACGAACATTGGGGGGATCCCGTCACCACCAGTCTGAAGCGTGAGAGCGATTTGGTCCCTTACAAGCCCAGATGTGACGTCAGATGGGTGGGGGTTGCGTATGTAGGCGCGCCGCTGCCTCAGTTCCATGCGCGAATGGCCATCCGACAAGGGGACGAC
Source organism: Roseateles sp. SL47 (assembly GCF_026625885.1). Lineage (NCBI taxonomy): Bacteria > Pseudomonadati > Pseudomonadota > Betaproteobacteria > Burkholderiales > Sphaerotilaceae > Roseateles > Roseateles sp. SL47. The sequence goes on from NZ_CP113068.1 coordinate 3,705,282, forward strand.
GTCAAACTTGACAAAACATTGCTGATCACGGGGCCCCGAGAGTTCATACGCGTTGGCGGACGGGAAGCCGCCGAGGCCAATGGCGATATGCCGAACTATCGACTCGGTCCACCAGAGCCTACATCGGCAGTTCCACTGCGCTATGAATACGCCTTCGGCGGGAACTGCCTTTTGAAAGCGTCTGGTAACGCCGAGCCCATCGTGAATGAGGTCTGCTACCGAAATCCAATCGGACGAGGGTGGTGGGCAAGGGAATACGTCGAAGCGCTTCTACGGACCGATGCCCGGTGGCCGGAACGTATGCCCGCTCCTCAAATATGGATGGGATCTCCGATCTCCGAGTGGACAGTCACCGCGCAATCTGGAAGTAAAAGCCCAGTGGAGATGGCCCAGATGCCCTATCCAACGATACCTGCTGGGTTCGGCCCGCTCGGCAAAGCTTGGGCGCCACGTCTGGCCTTGGCTGGGACTTATGACGCTGAATGGTTGGAGAACCGCCATCCCGATCTGCCGCGTGATTTCGACTTTGGTTTCTGGAATGGCGCGCCTGCCGACATGCAGATTGACTTCCCTGACGTGACGGGCGCGGGGGTGCTTATGGCGGTGCAAGGTTTGATACCGACAGGCGATTTATTGCGATGGCAAGTGCCCCCTCATCGCGCCTACGTACTTATGCGCCTTGATGACGGCTTGGTTCTACCCAATCCGATGCAGATTGATTTGATCGAGGTGGACAACAGTGACCCGTCCAACCCTCCGCGTTTGCGCATCGTTTGGCGTACCGCACTGCTCAAGGCTGCATCGCCGAGAGTGTTGGAAGCACGGTTTGAAACGGATCCAGGGCAACCGCTTTTGAAGCTGAGACCGTCGGCGCAATACCAGCGCCCAAGTTTGCCTTCGATCTCTTCCAGGAGCTGAGAATGGCTAAGAACCTTGTTGCCCGACAGCAGGTCGGATGGAAGGTGATCTGCACGCGTCCCGACGTTTGCAAAACGCCCATGGGGTCCAGCACGCCACCGGTCCCTTACCCCGTTTACTCGGAACTGATGTCATCGGCGGACGTCGCCAAATCCGTCCGGAGCAATGGCCATCCGCTGGTGATCCTGGACGATAGCTATACCGCCTCGACGATCGGCGATGCAGCGGGAGCCGCCAAAGGTGTTAGTAGCAGCACGGTGGCAGGGAAGTGCTACCCGGCCAAAGCGAGCGGTACGGTCAGGGCACAAAAGCATTGGCTGGTGCGTCATGGCGACGAATTCGAAATGAACGCTCCTTAATGTATGGCTGCTAGAAAGTCTGGCAATACCAAGGGTCGGGCGCAAGGCCCGGTCTCATCGAGTGGCAAGCGGGCGGAGGAGTCCAACGCTCCAGCGGCGCCTGAGGCGCCCGCCGAAATCTCCGGCGTTGACGGCCTGCAGATGGTGCTCGACCTTGCGGGAATGATTCCAGGTGCCGGCGCGGTGCCCGACTTGCTGAACGCTGCCATCAGCCTGATGCGGGGAGACTTCGTTGGGGCTTTATTCAGCGCCGGTTCGGCGGTGCCGGTGATTGGTGACGCTGCGGGTGCAGCGAAGATTGTCAAGAACGGCGAAAAGTACATGCAGGCCGTCGCGGCGGTCGAGAAGAAGGTGCTGCCGCACCTTCCTGCCCCAATGCGTAAGAAGGTGGAGGCCTATCTTGCGAAAGTTCGCAGCAAGCTGGATGACGTGCTTAGAAAGGACAAGCCGGAGAAGCCCGCCGACCGGAAAGCCAAAAGCAAGGATGATGATGGCGTCAGAAGCCAGGGGCAGAGCAAAGGACGATGCACGCTTCGGACTTACCACGAAGGTTGCCCAAGTGGACAGACTCCTCACCACGTCGTGCCTGACCACTGCTTCAGAATGCCAGAAAGTCAGGGGGGGCACGCCTATCCGGGCACCGAAAAAATCACGCATGCCAACGGGCTATGCATCTGCGTCGGAGGCCCGACAAAGAGCACTGGTGAGAATGGCACCAGCGTGAAGCGGGGAGCATTTAAGGGCAAAGACAAGGTCGCAAAGTGGTTTGGTGCATTGGCTGAACATGGCAAAATCCACGCTCTAATGGACGCGCAAGAGGCTGCGCTCGGAGCGGCCAACAACCCGCAGCGAACTGCGACGCTTGATCAACTGGAAGATGCAGGCGCGCGTTCTGCCGGGATCGTCACCGGGTGCGATCCAAAGGATCTGAAACGGCAATTGAGAGAACACCATCAGAAGAATGGCTTGCCACCGGATACACGGTTGCGAGCCGATCCATTTGGGAAGAATCCACCGCCCGCTACCTTGCAAATGGGCTCCCAGACAAGGGGCAGGACCGGTCGTTAAATTGCTTAGGGGAATGTTTCGATATGCCAAAAAACACCGCTTCAGTTTATTTTTTGGACGCGGTCTGTGTAGACCCGGACTGGCTCTACATCGCGACTCAGCTAGAAGATCTGGATCCCGAAGAGACATCGCATTCAAGGATGAGCGTCCTCGATCTGACTCAGCCATCGCAATGGGCGTGTCATGACTATGATGACAACATCGTGTCTGTGCACGCATATCGAATGGCAAAGGAAGAGCTGCCAGATGGAAGTCGATATGCTGCATTGGGAAAGCATGGAACCGTTCACTTCAACGAACGCAACGAGCCGACATTCGAGGAAGTGATTCCCGGCGCAGGAATGACCGACGGGAACTTTGGCGGCTTGATGTCGCATCTCCGCCTGATCGACGGACACCTGTGGGCCTGCGGTCAACACGGCCAGGTATATCGTCGGTTCGGCCGCGACGATTGGCGCCGTGCCGACGAGGGTATTCGTGTTCTCCTCAATCCATTCAACGAGGCTCAGGACATTGAGGGAATGTTGGAAAAGATGACCTCCGCCCCAATGCTGAGTTGTATTGACGGTTTCGCCAACGATGATGTCTACGTGGTAGGTCTCGGAGGTTTTATGGCGCATTTCGACGGAGCAGCTTGGACTCGGATCAATCTGCCTGTTGACGAGCATCTGGAGTGGGTGCGTTGCTATGGTCCCGACGACGTATGGGTCTGCGGCTTCAATGGAACGCTTCTTCGGGGTAATGCCCGCAAGGGCTTCAAGAGCCTCAGCGGGTTGGATGACCATCAAACGTTTGTATGCCTCACGAAGTTCAATGAGTCGGTCTATCTCTGCGCGGAAGAAGGACTGTTCCAGTGGAACGGAAAATCGATTGCGGCGGTGCGGACTGGCCTCAAGCCAGAGTTGCAGGATGCTTGGCGGGTTGACCATGTGGACGGAGTTCTCTGGAGTGTTGGGGTGACAGACATCGCACGCTTCGACGGAAAGGCTTGGCAGCGGATTGACCATCCAGATAACAAGCCCATTGGCGGGTAATCGTGCCATCGCCTCTTGCCGTTGATTCCGTACGCGCTCTTGTCGGATGGCGTGCCACAGAAGAGCGCTGGCAAGCTTTTTGGGATCATTGGTCCGGGGCCAAAATTCGGTCCGAGCATTGGCTAAGACGCGATCTTGCTTCGTTCAATTTAAGCTGGTTTGGTGGCGAGCTGGAGCTTGAACTGGCTTACGAGGGGGGCACCTTGACCGTGGATGAAACCTGGGCCCTGCGTAGCATGCGATTGAATGCAAATTGGGGACAACCGCTGCGCCTAAATTGGGGATGGGACATTGATCCATCCGCACTCGATCTGGCTTCATTCGAGCAAAAGTTAGCAGTGACTGGGCGGCGTCACGTTGACGGTGCCTCGTTTTTTTTGAGTCGTTCTGACGGGGTCGAACTGGCGATTCAACTGGATTGGTTCTGCGGCCATTCTGGGCCATTGAAAACCCTCTCGATCGCCGCGCTTGGAACAGCGAAGGGCTGATCGGCTCAACCTGTCTTGGACAACCCCGAAAACTGAGCGATGGCGTCCGGCGAAAATCCCCTGATTTAGGGCTACGCTGAACAAGCCGTTGATTTCGAGGCTGCGTCGTGCAGACGCGTTACCCGCTCGAATTGACGCCGTTTTGCCCTGCCCATGCCGAGTTTTTCGACCCTTTTGAGGCAGCAGGCGCGCTGCGCGCCCACTGCGGACGCATTCATGCCACCAGGCGCTTGCGCGCCAGGTAGATGTTGGCCAAGCCCAGCGCCACGAACGCCCGCGTCGCGTTCTTCGCCAGGCCCTTGTAGCGGACCTTGCTGAAGCCGAACTGGCGCTTCACGACTGCGAACACATGCTCCACCCGCGAGCGGGTCTTGGACTTGATGCTGTTGACGATGCGCTCCAAGTCGGCCGCATGCCCCGTGCCTCGGACCCTCTGATTCGTTCTGTCTTTGGCCTTTGGCGCCTTGGAGGCGATCAACTCCTGCTGGGAGGCGTAGGCGCTGTCGCCGAAGACTTCCAGCTCCTGGCCATGCAGCAGTTCGGGCAGCGGGTGCTTGTCATGAACGTTGGCCGCCGTCACCACCGCGCTATGCGCAAGACCCGTCTCGCTGTCCACGCCGATGTGCAGCTTCATGCCGAAGAAGTACTGCTGCCCTTCTTGGTCTGGTGCATCTCGGGATCGCGCTCGCCCTTGTCGTTCTTGGTCGAGCTCGGTGCCGAGATGATGGTCGCATCCACGATGGTGCCCGTGCCGACCTTCATGCCCTTGCTCTGCAGCACCTCACCAACCTTGGCGAACAGGGCCGCACCCAGCTTGTGCTTGTCGTCCTCGAGCAGGCGGCGGAACTTCAGCAGCGTGGTCCCGTCGCCGCGAGAGACGGAATTCGTCGCCGTCGGCGCCACGCGCCAGGTCTATGCCTACAAGCCCAAGGCCTACAAGGGCCGCGAAGAAGATGGCATTCCCTTCGAGCTGCGCAAGTTCACCGAGGAGGCCAACGAGGAATTCGGCTGTGCCATCTACAAGACCGTGCGAGTGGGGCCGACGGTGTTCGCGTTGGGCAGGCCGTTCCGCGTCTTCGAGCGGGAAGGCCCGCAGGAGTGACGCGAGCATTCGGCCATTCCTTTACCAGCGGATCTGGGTAGCCTGGCTTCATAGCGACGCTCAGCTCTTCACGGCCGCACGGGGACCTCCATCGGCTCGGTGTCCGGCAGCGGCACCCGAGCCACCTGGCTGACGATGACCAATGGCGCATCGCCCTCCAGCAGAGCCAGGTCGATCGGCTCGGTATCGTCCAAACGACGCGCGCCGGGCTCTTGGGTGAGCACCGCACGGGCGGCGGTATCGTGCGCACACACGATCACACGGAACCAGCGGTCCTCATGCTTGAGCCGCACCTCCGCCCAGTCCCAGTGCGCCGGCAGGCAGGCACGCACTCGCAGTCGGCCTTGCTCCACTACCACACCGCAGATGGATTCCAGCGAGGCCCGCAGCAGCCAGCCGGCGGAGCCGCTGTACCAACTCCATCCGCCGCGGCCGACCCAGGGCGCATGGGAATAGATGTCCCCCGCCATCACGTAGGGCTCGATGGCATAGACCGGTCCCAGGCGCGGATCGGCCCATCGATGGGCCGGGCTGAGGCCGGTGTAGACCTGCCACAGGGTCTCGCGCTGGCCCAGCTTGGCCAGGGCCATCAGCGCCCAGACCGCCGCATGGTTGTATTGGCCGCCGTTCTCCCGCACCCCCGGTGCATAGGACTGGATGTAGCCGGCACTCGGCTCGGCCATTGCCAGCGGTGGATGAAGCAGCCGCGCCAGCCGCGCGACCGGATCCAGCAGATGGCGGCAGGTGCTGGCCATGGCCTGGCGGGCATGGGTTTCATCGGCCGCTTCGGTCAGCACCGCCCAGCTCTGCGCGATCAGATCGATCTTGCATTCCGGATTGGCTGCGGACCCGAGGGGCGAGCCGTCGTCGAAGAAGCCGCGCCGGTACCACTGGCCATCCCAGCCCGGGCCGTCCAGCGCCTTCACCCAGCCGTCGCGGGTCGAGGTCCAGCGCTGGGCACGTTCCGTCTCGCCCCGGGCCATGGCCAGCGGCGCAAAGGTCTCGATGACCTGGCAGAGGAACCAACCCATCCACACCGATTCGCCCCGGCCCTCATGGCCGACCCGGTTCATGCCGTCGTTCCAGTCCCCTGTGCCGAACAGCGGCAGCCCGTGGGCACCGCTGGCCAGGCTGCGGTCGATGGCGCGAGCGGCATGCTCATACACCGAGGCCATCGGCCCGTCGGTGCGCGGCGTCTCGTAGATGTCCTCGGCACCTTCGGGGACCTGCTGGCCCACGAGGAAAGGCACCTGATCGTCCATCAGGGACAGGTCCCCCGTCCGGGCCACATAGTGGGCCAGTGCATAGGGCAGCCACAGGCGGTCGTCCGAGAAATGCGTGCGGACGCCGGCACCACCCGGTTCATGCCACCAATGCTGCACGTCGCCCTCCGGGAACTGGCGGGCCGCGCTGCGCCGCAGTTGATCGGCCAGCAGTTGTGGGGCCACATCCGTCAGGGCCATGGCGTCCTGCAACTGGTCTCGATAACCAAACGCACCCCCGGCCTGATAGAAGCCGGCCCGTGCCCACATGCGGCAGACCAGCGTCTGGTAGGGGAGCCAGAAATTGGTCAGCGCATCGAAGCGTGGATCGGGTGTGCGCACCTGACGGCCGCCCAGCAGCTCCGGCCACTGCGCACACTGGCGCTGCAGCCGTTCGGCTGGGTCCACCGCCCAGGCCGCCTCCATCAGTTCATGATTGGCCTGCGGTGAGGCCGCATGGCCCAGCAGCACGGCCACGGCGCCGGTCTGCCCCGGGTCGATCTCCATGCGGGCAGCCAGCGCCGCGCAGGCGTCCAGCCCGCCGCCGCAGCGGCGGCCCAGCGCGCCGGGCACCACCAGACGGCCGGAGGCATCAAAGAACTCGCGGCGGTCGCAGGTCCAGTCCTGGGTGTCCAGCCGCACGCGGGCGGACGGTTCCTGCCCCATGCCGCGATCCGCCGGTTGGCGGGGGCGCAGGCTCAGGGCAGCCGTGGCATGGCCGAACCCACCCAATTCATCGAGCTGGGTGGCACACAGCGACAAGGCCCGTTCCGGCTGCGGTAGACCTGCGCCCAGCGGCCCAACCGTCAGCCAATCGGCGCGGGTGGTCACCGACAGCCGCTCGCTGCGGGCACTGCCCATCTGCCATTCGGCCATGGCCACCAGCCGCAGATGGCGGCGCTGGCGGCCGTGGCTGCGGATCTCCACCTGCAACTGCTTCACCGGGGCGTCGCGGTCCACACACCAGCTCAGCTTGATGTCCAGATCGTCCAACTGCTGGCGAATGCGGCTGTAGCCGATGCCGTGTTCCACCTGCAGCGGGGCGCCCTCCAGCACATGTCGGCCCAGGCACCAGACCCTGGACTGGTCCAGGTCGTGCAGGAGTAGCCATTCACCGGGCGGGTCCAGCAGCGGATCGTTGGACCATGGCGTGATCTGATGCATGCGGCTGTTGCCGGCCCAGGTGTAGCCCGCAGCGATGTCGGTGACCTGGCAGCCAAAGTCCGGATTGGCCAGCACATTCACCCAGGGACGGGACGGATGGCGGCTCGGGGAGACCTCAAAACCAAAGCCCCCGTGGGACGGGTCGAACAAGCCCTCCGGCGCACGCGCGACCTGGGCCGGGTCCGGTCGGCGGGGCAAGGTCTGCGGCACCATCAGGCGCGGGACGCCGTCGGCCGGGTGCATGTCCTCCAGCCAGCGCTCGACCTGCTGCGCCAGGCTGCGGCCATCGGCCTGCAGTCGAATGCGCGTGAGGGTGTTGAGGGTGAAACGCTCGTCGGGGGAGAGGTCGTTTTCCCGCAGCACATGCAGGGCGGAGCGCAGATGCGTCGGGCGGCCGTGATGCTGGCTCTCCAGCCGGGCCTGCAACTGCTGAAGAACCTGCTGCACCGGCGCGAAATAAGACGCCGGCTCTTCGTTCAGCACCACCAGGTCCACCCCCACCGCATGCGCACTCCACATGCGCAAGGCCTTCTTCAGTGCGCGCACCAGGTCCAGGCCTTCCTCGCCGCTGATCTGCACCGCCACCAGCGGGCGGTCACCGGAGATGCCAAAGCGCCAGAGCAGGCGTCGGTCACAGCGGCCCAGCGTTTCGCGCGCATGCAGCGGCTCGCGGGCCGCCTGGCCGGTGATCAGGGTATTGAGCTGCAGCAGCGAGCCCCAGGTGGCGGTGTCGAACTGCAGTTCCCGCAGCCGGATGCCACCCATGGTGTGAGACATGGCGGCGCTGCGCTCCAAATGTGCGGTCTGGCGGTACTTGTCCACCAGGGCGGCCAGTTGGTCCAGGTCGCGCGAGGCGGCGGTGCAGAAGGTCATCCGCAGGGTGGCCCCCGCTGGAATGTCCGCCCGCACGCGGATGCCGGCCACTGGGTCGAGGCCGGTGTCCAGCAGGCGGCCGGGTTCTCCGGCCGAGGTGACATCGGCCTCATCATCGACCACGGTCACTCCGGCATCGCCGGCCGGTCGGGTGGTGCTGCCGTAGCGGCCCAGCCAGCGGCCACGGTCGGCCACGGGCGTCACTTCGCGGATGGTGGCCGTGGGGCCGACCGGCAGGGTGACGCGCGGCGGTTGGCCGGCATGCAGGGTGGGGTCGTTGTCCGGTACCAGGAAGAACACCGCTCGCAGGGCGGCTTCGTTTAACAGGCGCGGCCGGCGGCGCAGATGCAGCGCATGTTCCCGGTCATCCCAGCGCGCCTGGATGAACAGGTTGGAGAAGGCCGGATGGGCCTCGTCGCCGCGTTGCTGGGCCAGTGTGGCTTCGAAGCAGGAGAGTAGCTCGATGCTGAGGGCTTCCTTGCCGGTGTTGCAGAGCTCCACCTGGCGCAGTTCGCAGTCATCTTCCGGGCTGACCCAGACGGTGGTGCAACTGCGCAGGTCCGGCCAACGGGTTTCATACAGCACCCGCTCTGCCTGCATGCGGCAGTGATAGCTGGCGCGCGGGTCGGGGGCGGGGCGGGCGCTGGCGCTGAACCAGTCCGCCTCGCCGCTGCGCCGCAGGAACAGGAACTGGCCATGCTGGTCACGCAGCAGGTCGTCCCGCCAACGGGTGACGGCGGTGCCATCCCAACTGCTGTAGCCGCCACCGTGGCTGCGCAGCACCACCGCATAACGGCCGTTGGTCAGCATGTGCGTCAGCGGCAGGCTGTCGTTCAGCGGCTCGGTCTCACGCACCATGCGGGTCTTGCGCAGCTCGCGTCGGCGCGGCAGCACGTCCAGCGGTGGCAGGGCCAGCGGCGCCACCTCGCGCGGCGCGCGTTCATGCAGCAGCGTGGCCACCGCCTTGATGTGCGGGTCGCTCATCAGCCAGCGGCGCGGCGCTTCATCGGCCAGCACGTTGGTCAGCGCCACAAAGCCCATGGCCTGGTGGTGGGCCATGTAGGTCTGCACCAGGGTGAAGGGCGTGCCGGCGGTCTGGCGCTGTGGTGTGTAGTCGACCGATTCGATGAAGCCGAAACTGCCGCGCGCACCGAGCCGCTCGAAGTCCTGCAGGTTGCGCACCACCGCCGATGGCGCCAACACGCTGGCCATCACGGCGGCATAGGGCGCCAGCACGCGCTCTTCATTGGACAGTCGGGCCAGCGCCAAACTCTGCACGCCTTGTGGGCCGTATTGATAGGCGAGGGTGTGGTCCTGCCCGGCAATGGCCGATTCCGAAATGCCCCACGGCGTGTGGCGGCCCTGTGCTTCCGACTGCTGCTCCGCCACGGCGGTGCGGATGGCGCGGCCCAGCGCACTGGCGGCGGGTTCGCGCAGCACCAGCGAGGGCATGAGGTATTCAAACATCGAGCCGGACCAGGACTTCAGGCCCAGTGAGGCATCACGTGTGTCCCGTGCAAAGAACGGTCGGCCGAGCGAGCGCCAATGCTCGGGGGGCAGGTCACCCTTGGCAATCGCCACCAGGCTGGTCAGGCGGGCTTCGCTGGCCAGCAGATCGTAGTGGTTGTCGTCCAGTTGCTGTGCGTCGGCCCGCCAACCGATGCGCAGCAGGCGGCGCTCGGGGTCGAACAGCGGGCGGTAGTCGGCCTCCAGGGCCAGGCGGCGCGCACGGTCGGCCAACGCGCGCAGTTGCTCCCGGGCCTGGGCCAGGGCGGCGCCCTGGTCCCGCCAGTAGGACTCCAACTGGGCGATCAGGTCGCGCACCAGCCAATGCAGGGGCGTGTCCAGTCCGGTCTGGTGCTCGTCCACTGGCAGCGGCCTGCCATCGGCATCCACACCGCATGGCGACGCTTCCCCCACTTCCGCGCGGGCGGCTTGCAGCCGGGTGCCCAGCAGGGCCTGCTGCTCTTCCACGGAAGCATCCAGCACCTCCAGCGAGGCCAAGGCCTGCACCAGCGCCGTGCTGGCGGGCAACTGCCCGCCCGTGGCCCAAGGGGGTTGATGGATGCGCAGCCGGTGCAGTGTCTGCTTCAAGGCCTGGCGCGTATTGCGGGCGATGGATTCGGGCGGGCTGTCGATCAGCACTTCACAGGCACGCGCCACGGCCAGCAGATGGCCGGAGCAGTTGCCGCTGTCCACGGCGGAGACATACCCGGGCGGCAGCACCGCCAGGGTCTGGGTGTCGTACCAGTTGTAGAAGTGCCCTTGCCAGCGTGGCAGGCGGTCCAGGGTGTCCAGTGTTGCACGCAGACGCTCGGTCGTGCTCACCAGGCCGATGAAGCCCAGTTCCCGTGCACAGGCCACCGTCAGCAGGTAGATGCCGATGTTGGTGGGCGAGGTGCGGTGCGCCACCAGCAGATGAGGCGTGAGCTGCACGTTGTCGGGGGGCAGATGGTGGTCTTCGGCGCCGACATGGCGGTCGTAAAAGCGCCAGGTGTCCCGGGCCAACTGCCACAGATAGTCGCGGCCCTGCGGGTCCAGCATCGGCTGGGGGTCGTGCAGGGCAGGGCGAGGGCGACTGGCCCACCAGATCCACAGCGGCGATAGGCCCCAGATCAGCAGCAGCCAGAAGGCAGCCATGCCATGGACGGGCGCACCCAGCAGTTCGGCGCAGGCCAGCAGCAGGCCGAGCACGATGGCGGTGGCGGGCACCCGCAGATGCTGCACCATCAGGGCGGGCAGTTCATGCCGGGCGGCCGCCTGCGCGGCGGCGGCGGTGGTCCACTCCAGCAGGTGGCGGCGGGTCACCGTCTGGCGCCACAAGGCCCGGCCGATGGCGTCGAGGTAGAGCAGGCCCAGATGCAGCAGCAGGGCCACGTGCCAGGCCGCCAGGGCCACGGCGCGGCCGAGGTCGGCCCCGGTTTCGCGGTAGAAATGGCGCAGCGCCAGGCCGTCGCGGCTGGGCACCAAGCCCGCCAGCGCACCCACCAGGGGGCCGATGCTGAAGGCCGCCGCCACCAGAGTCAGCGTCAGGCCCAGCGGCAGCGCGTCGGTGACCAGCACCGCCAGCAGCAGCCCCAGCGACAATGGCGCCACCAGGGAGCGGCGCAGGTTGTCCAGCAGTTTCCAGCGGTTGATGGCGCCAAGGCGATATCGGCGGGCATTGAAGAGGAAGGGCAGCAGTTGCCAGTCGCCGCGGGTCCAGCGGTGCAGCCGGGCATGGGCCGCATCCGCATGCATGGGGGAGTCTTCCACCACGGTGATGTCGGACACACCCGCGCAGCGGGCCATGCTGCCTTCCAGCAGGTCATGGCTCAGCACCTGGCCTTCCGGCAGCCTGCCCGACAGCACCGCGTGGGCCGCCGCCACATCGATCAGGCCCTTGCCGGTGAAGCTGCCTTCTCCAAACAGGTCCTGGAAGATTTCTGAACTGACCGCGCTGTAGGGGTCAATGCCGAACTGGCCGCCAAACAGGCGGTGGTAGGGTGTGCCCTGGTGATCGTCCGGCATCGGCGCCAGCACCCGTGGCTGCAGGATGGCGTAACCCTCCACGATGCGAAGGCCGTCGGCCGACAGGCGTGGGCGGTTCATCGGATGGGCAGCGGTGCCCACCAGCGCGCGCAGGCGCCCGGGCGGCATGTCGGTGTCGCTGTCCAGGGTGATCAGGTGGCGCACACCGGCGCCCGCCATCGAGATGGGGCCGAGATCCACAAAGGGCGTGGGGCGTTCCGGCGCATGCAGCCATTCGACCAGTTGTTCCAGCTTGCCTCGCTTGCGCTCCCAGCCGATCCACTTGCGCTCGGTCGCGCACCAGGTGCGCGGGCGGTGCAGCAGCAGGAAACGCGGGTGGCCGTCGGCCAGGGTGCCATGGCGGTCGTTCAGGGCCGTCACGGCCTGCACGGCGGCGGCGAGAATCTGTTCATCCGCCTCACGATGTTCCTCGTAGGCATCGGCGAAATCGCCCAGCAGCGCGAACCGGGCCAGCGGTTCGCGGTTGGCCAGATAGTGCTGCTCCAGCTGGGCGCACAAGGGCGCCACTGATGTAGCGGCGGGGAACATCACCGGCATCACCACCAGCGTGCTTTCCGAGGCGGGAATGCCGTCGGAGAGATCCAGGCGCGGCAGCCGCACGGGATGGGCCAGTTCGCTGATCCAGCGGTTGGTCAGGGCCACCACGGCTTCGCTGATCGGTCCGGCGGCCAGTACCGCGATCAGCACCTGCCAGCCCACCGCCAGTTCCGGCCGCATGCGGCCGATCAGCCACAGCAGCACCACGGTGCTCAGCGCCATCAGTCCGCAAAGATACGCGGCGGCGGCCCAGCGTTCACCGCGTGCCGGTTGCACCGGCCAGAAGCCGCGTGTGGGCAGGCCCAGTGCGGCGAGCAACTGCGGCCGGCCTTCGCCGCGCCACCAGTAGATGGGTGCGCTGCGGCGGTCAGCGTCCAGCGGCGCCTGGCCGACGTCAGCCTTGCGGGTCAGGGCGAGCAGCTGCTGCGCCACCTCGAGTTCACTGCGGCCCGATTTGCGGGCCAGTTGTTCGATTTCATGCAGGGTCAGGTCCTGCGTGTCACTGGCCTCCGCCGCATACACCGGCGATTGCGCCAGCGTCTGCATCACCGGGCTCACGGCCAGTACCAGCCGGCGCCAATCGGTCTGGTCGATGCGGCGCAGGGCGGTGATGGCATTGCGGATGCTTTGCAGGTCGCGGATGGATTCGTCCTGCTGCAGCGCAAGGACCTGCGACGGTGTCGGCAGCCGGGTGCTGAGCCAGGCGCGCAGTGCGCCGCCCAGCTCGGACGGCAACTCTTCCAGGCGATGATCCAACTGCAGCCAGAAGGCTTCCAGCACACCGCGTTCGCGCATGCGGGGTTCGAGCTCGGTGACAGCGTCCAGGCCGGTCTTGGCAGGGTTGCCGTCATACCAGTGGTGCACCACGTCGCGGGCCCCCTGCAAGGTGGCAAAACGCTCAGCCAGACGGCGCAGGTTTTCCACCAGCACCACCCGCAAGGTGGTTGGCAGGGCCCACAGCTCCGCCAGCGACAACGGACGCTCTTCCTGATAGGCGCGCAGGTAGCGGGTGAGCAGCTCAATGTCGAAGCCGCCATCGGTGTGGGCCACCCAGGCCCAGGCAATGCCGTAGATGCGCGGCAGCCCCGCCAGCGGTTCATCCCGCAGGCGCGGCAGCAGCCGGAAAAAGCTGCGCGGCAAGCCGCGGCGGACCTGATGGGTCTGCTCGTCGATCAGGGTGGCGTTGTCCAGCAGCCATTTGCCGGCGGCGCCGAGGTGGCGATAGTCCCTCGAACGCTTTTCGATCAGGCGCCGGGCCTGCTGCAGCATCGACAGGTTGTCATCCAGGCGCGGAAAGAACTGGCTGGCGCCGGCCGTGCCCTGGACGGCCTGCGCACGGGCCAGACTGCGGCCATGCTGTTCAAAACGCGCAGCGCCGAACAGCACCGAGCGCACCGGGGGCTCCAGTGCGCCGAGGGCGGGGTCCAGCAGGGCCAGTTCTTCCTTGATCTCCGGTGTTGTGGGCGATGGCGCCCGATCCGACGCCGTCGCCTCCTGGCTCATAGCCAATGCACCAGCACGGCCAGGGTCAGGCTGGCAAGGGCGGCGGTCGTGACGAGCCGCGGCAGGATCATGCCGTGCAGGCGCTCGGCCCATGCGGACAGGCCGAACCAGCGGCTGCGAGCCTTCGCGCACTGCAGCAGGTGACGCTGCAGGGCCATGGCCTGGTCATTGACCGGCATGAAGACGGAGGCGGTTGTGCGGCTCATGATGTGTTCCTTTGTTCAACTTCTGCAACGGGCCGTTTCAATGGCAATTGCCGTGCCCAGTCGAAATCAAAGGAAACGGCTCCCGAAGGAGCTGAGTGGGGATCAGGAGCCCCCTGCGCCTGCCGCACTGGGCACGGCCGATGCTGCGCGGTGGGGTGGGCGTTATTCGATGACGCCGCACGCCACCCGAACCCCGCCACCACCCAGCGGCGCGGGATGGTCGGCGTGGTTGTCGCCGCCCGCATGGACCATCAGTGCATGTTGTTTCACGTCCAGCAGACGCATCAGGCGCGGCGCCAGGACGGGGTTGGTGGCATTGCCTTGCGGATCGACATACAACGCGGGCAGGTCACCCAGATGGCCTTCGCCCCAGGGTTCCCCATGGCGACCGCTTTTGTCCGGATCCATGTGGCCACCCGCGCGGTCGGCCGTGACAGGATTGCCGTCTTTCATGCCGGGGGCGCAGGAGGGATTGGCATGCACATGGAAACCGTGCAGGCCCGGTGGCAGATTGTTCAGCTGCGGATAAAACACCAGGCCATAACGCGTTTCAACAATGCGCACCGTGCCCACCGTCTGGCCGTCGCCTTGCGGCGTGGCCAACTTGAGCGTCACGGTGGTGTCCGCCGCCCAGGCGCCCATCATCGGGCAGAGTGCAAGCAGGGATGTGGCCAGCCAATGGCGTTGCTTCATGCGGATCTCCTTGTGTTCTGCGTGGAGCGCGATGGGGGGGCAGGGTGCGTGCCCGAGCCATCAAGCTTGTGTCGCGAGAATAGGAGTGCGCGATGTCTTCATCAAGAACACAATGAAGGACATCAAAAAGAAAAAACCCCGGAAGACTTTCGTCTACCGGGGTTTGCTCAGGTGTGTGGCGGAGAGAGCGGGATTCGAACCCGCGGTGGGCTATTAACCCACACACGCTTTCCAGGCGTGCGACTTAAACCACTCATCCATCTCTCCGAAGCCCGCCATCATAGCGCAGTTTTTGAGAGTGAAAAGAAAGTTCTCATCACAAATTCTTTTTTCCGTTCTTGAACAGCGCCATCGCCGTGCCGATGAGGCCCGACACCTCGCTCATGTTGCCCGGCACGATCATGGTGTTGTTCTTCTGGGCCAGTTGCGCGAAGGCCTCGACGGCCTTTTCGGCCACCTTCAACTGCACCGCATCTTCACCGCCCGGTTGTTGAATGGCGGCGGCAATTTTTCGGATGGCGTCGGCGCTGGCGTCGGCCACTGCCGTGATGGCGGCGGCTTCACCCTGGGCCTTGTTGATTTCGGCCTGCTTCTCGCCTTCGGAGCGGGCGATGGCAGCTTCCCGCTCACCGGTGGCGATGTTGATCTGCTCCTGGCGGCGGCCTTCGGAGGCGGCGATCAGCGCACGCTTTTCACGCTCGGCCGTGATCTGGGCCTGCATCGAGCGCAGGATTTCGGCGGGCGGGGTCAGGTCCTTGATTTCATAACGCAGCACCTTCACGCCCCAGTTCAGCGCGGCCTCGTCCAGTGCCTGCACCACGGCGCTGTTGATGATGTCCCGCTCTTCGAAGGTACGGTCCAGTTCCATGCGGCCAATGACCGAGCGCAGGGTGGTCTGCGCCAGCTGCGTGATGGCCACGATGTAGTTGCTGGAGCCATAACTGGCGCGCATGGCGTCAGTCACCTGGAAGTACAGAATGCCGTCCACCGTCAGCTGGGTGTTGTCCTTGGTGATGCAGATCTGGCTGGGGACATCCAGCGGAATTTCTTTCAGCGAATGCTTGTAGGCCAGCCGGTCCACAAACGGCACCAGGATGTTGAGGCCGGGCGTGAGCGTGGCGTGGTAGCGCCCCAGGCGTTCCACCACCCAGGCGTTCTGCTGGGGGACGACCTTGACCGAGCGGATGATGAAGACCACCACCACAATCAGCAGAACCAGTGCAACGATTTCCATGAAACTCAAACTCCTCTAAAAAGTAGAGAGACCACAGGCACAACACACAACACACAAGATCAAGATGCCAGGACCCAGCGCACGTGTTCACCGATGCCTGTGAGGCTGCGGGCTCGCGCGAGGCTGGCGCTGTAGCGCTGCAGGCCTGACCATGAGCCGGCGATGGCAGCCCCGCGACACACCGGTGGGCGCATGTCGCCCGCTGCGGTGTGGGCCTGGCGGCCTGCGCCAGGGGCCGTGCTGCGCGACCTTCGGCGTGGGTCTGCCGTGGGTCTGGCGATCAGGCGGCTTCCAGCATGAGGCAGGCCCCTTCCACCGCGCGGATGACATGACGCCCGGAATGCGGAGCGCCGTTGCCGATAAAGCGGGCCTGCCAGGCCGCGCCGCGATACTTCACCTCGGCCGTGCCGTCCGCCCGCCAGTGATGGACATCCAGGCTCTGGCCCACATCCATATTCACATTCGGATTGGCCGTGGCCGGAATACGCGGGTGGCGGACCTGGCGCCGGTGCCACCAGGTGACCGCGCCGCCACCCACCACGGCGGCCAGCACCATCTGCAGGCTGAAATCCAGGCCGACATGTGCCGCCAGCGCCGCTGCGGCTGCGCCCAGGGCGAGCATCAGCAGATAAAACGTGGTGCCGCTGGCGA
The DNA here is from genome assembly GCF_026625885.1 of Roseateles sp. SL47. Classification (NCBI taxonomy): domain Bacteria; kingdom Pseudomonadati; phylum Pseudomonadota; class Betaproteobacteria; order Burkholderiales; family Sphaerotilaceae; genus Roseateles; species Roseateles sp. SL47. The sequence continues at coordinate 3,721,905 of NZ_CP113068.1, forward strand.
GTTCCGCCGCGATCAAGCCGCCGCACACCACCCACCACCAGGTGGACAGGCTCCAGTCCATGTCAGCCTCCGGATGTTTCAAGCATCCCTGTTGTATTGATGAAAGAAAGTGTACGCCTCGGGCCGCGCCGAACGGGGCTTCTTCCTATCCTCCCTTGGGGTGATGGGCTGGGGGTGTTGAACGTCCTGTTTGTGCGACGTTCACGGCATAGTTTCGGCTTAAAGACCACCGGACACTTGCGTGACCTGGGGTTGGCCCTACACTTCGCGCCTTTCCTGTTTGACCCCGCTTCGCCGGAGGCCCCATGACGCCGCGTTTCCGCTTCCCCATCGTCATCATTGACGAGGACTACCGCTCCGAGAACACCTCGGGTCTGGGCATCCGCGCCCTGGCCGACGCCATCCAGAAGGAAGGCTTCGAAGTGCTGGGCGTCACCAGCTATGGCGACCTGAGTCAGTTCGCCCAGCAACAGAGCCGGGCCAGCGCCTTCATCCTGTCGATCGACGACGAAGAATTCAGTTCCGGGCCCGAGCTGGACCCGGCCGTGCTGAACCTGCGCAAGTTCATTCAGGAGATCCGCTTCAAGAATGCGGACATCCCGATCTATGTGTATGGAGAAACCCGCACCTCCCAGCATTTGCCGAACGACGTGCTGCGTGAGTTGCATGGCTTCATCCATATGTTCGAGGACACCCCGGAATTTGTGGCCCGCCACATCATCCGTGAAGCCAAGAGCTACCTGGACGGGCTGGCGCCTCCCTTCTTCAAGGCGCTGATGGACTATGCGCAGGACGGGTCCTACTCCTGGCATTGCCCGGGGCATTCCGGTGGCGTGGCCTTCCTGAAGAGCCCGGTGGGCCAGATGTTCCACCAGTTCTTTGGCGAGAACATGCTGCGCGCCGACGTCTGCAATGCCGTGGAAGAACTGGGCCAGTTGCTGGACCACACCGGCCCGGTGGCCGAGAGCGAGAAGAATGCCGCCCGCATCTTCAATGCGGACCATTGCTTCTTTGTCACCAACGGCACGTCCACCTCCAACAAGATGGTCTGGCACCACACGGTGGCGCCCGGGGATGTGGTGGTGGTGGATCGCAACTGCCACAAGAGCATCCTGCACAGCATCATCATGACCGGCGCGGTGCCGGTCTTCATGACGCCCACGCGCAACCACTACGGCATCATCGGCCCGATTCCGGAGCAGGAATTCGAGCCGGAGACCATCCGCAAGAAGATTGCCCGCAATCCGCTGCTGGCCGGGGTGGATCCGAAGACGGTGAAGCCGCGCATCATGACGCTGACGCAGAGCACCTATGACGGCGTGCTCTACAACACCGAAACCATCAAGAGCAAGCTGGACGGCTGGATCGACACGCTGCACTTCGACGAAGCCTGGCTGCCGCATGCCGCGTTCCACAGCTTCTATGGCTCCTACCATGCCATGGGCAAGCACCGCGCGCGGCCCAAGACGGCCATGGTGTATGCCACCCAGTCCACCCACAAGCTGCTGGCCGGGATTTCGCAGGCGTCTCAGGTGCTGGTGCAGGATTCACAGAATGTGAAGCTGGATCGGCATCTGTTCAATGAAGCCTACCTGATGCACACGTCCACCAGCCCGCAATACTCGATCATCGCGAGCTGCGACGTGGCCGCCGCCATGATGGAGCCTCCCGGCGGTACGGCGCTGGTGGAAGAGTCCATCTCCGAAGCGCTGGACTTCCGCCGCGCCATGCGCAAGGTGGAGAAGGACTACGGCAAGGACTGGTGGTTCAAGGTCTGGGGCCCCGAAAAGCTCGCCGGGGAGGGCGTTGGCAAGCCCGCTGACTGGATGTTGAAGACCAACGAGAAGTGGCACGGTTTCGGCCCGATCGAAGACGGCTTCAACATGCTGGACCCGATCAAGTCCACCATCATCACGCCTGGGCTGGACATGAGCGGCAAGTTTGCCAAGACCGGCATCCCGGCCAGCATCGTGACCAAGTTCCTGGCCGAGCATGGGGTGGTGGTGGAGAAGACGGGGCTGTACTCGTTCTTCATCATGTTCACCATCGGCATCACCAAGGGACGCTGGAACACGTTGCTGACGGCGCTGCAGCAGTTCAAGGACGACTACGACCGCAATGCGCCGATCTGGCGCATCCTGCCGGAATTCGTGGCGGCTTTCCCGCGTTATGAACGCATGGGGCTGCGCGACCTCTGCCAGAGCATCCATGAGGCGTATGCATCCGGGGATATCGCCCGCCTGACGACCGAGGTGTATTTGTCGGACCTGGAGCCGGCCATGAAGCCCAGCGATGCGTATGCGCATATCGCCCATCGCAAGACGGAGCGGGTGGAGATCGACCATCTGGAGGGCCGCGTGACCACCGCGCTGCTGACGCCATACCCCCCGGGCATCCCGCTGCTGATCCCGGGCGAGCGCTTCAACCGCAAGATCGTCGAGTATCTGAAGTTCACCCGTGACTTCAACGCCAAGTTCCCAGGCTTTGCCACCGATGTGCATGGTCTGGTGGCAGAGAAGGGCGAGGACGGTCGTTCGCGCTATTACGTGGATTGCGTGGTGGGCGGCTGAATCAGAGCGGTGCAGCGGTTCTGAAACGGTTCTGAAGCCTGAAGCCGGATCCAGACGTGGAGCGGGGAAGGGCAGGGAAGAGGCCAGGAAGGGGGCGATGCGGCGCCCCTGTCTGACGCCGGTTCAGCGGTTGACGGCTGGTGTACGACGTTCTTTTACCCCTCCAGATAAAAAAATGGCCTCCAACAAGGAGGCCATTTTTCTTGGTGGGTTCGGATTATTCGGTGCCAGCCAACGCGCTGTGGCTGAAACCGCCGTCTACATAAATGATTTCCGAGCTGATGCCGGCCGACAGGTCGGACATCAGGAATGCGGCGGTATTGCCCACATCCTCGATGGTGACGTTGCGACGGATGGCGGTGGTGGCTGCGAACTGGTTCAGCAGCTTGCCAAAGTCCTTGATGCCGGAGGCGGCCAGGGTTTTGATGGGGCCAGCGGAGATGCCGTTGACCCGGATGTTCTTCGCCCCCAGGTTGTAGGCCAGATACCGTACGCTGGCTTCCAGCGAGGCCTTGGCCAGGCCCATGGTGTTGTAGTTGGGCACATAACGCTCGGCGCCCAGATACGAGAGGGTCAGCAGGGCTGAACCGGGGCGCAGGCGGGCGTGGGCTGCCTTGGCCATGGCCGGGAAACTGTAGGCGGAAATGTCGTGCGCAATGCGGAAGTTCTCGCGCGACAGGCCGTCCAGGAAGTCCCCGGCAATGGCCTCACGCGGCGCGAAGCCGATGGAATGCACAAAACCGTCAAACTCCGGCCAGTGTTCACCGAGTTGGGCGAACATGCGCTCGATCTGGGCGTCGTCGCCCACGTCGCAGTCAAACACCAGCGAGGAGCCAAATTCAGCGGCAAACTCGGTGATGCGGTCCTTGAAGCGCTCACCTACGTAGCTGAAAGCCAGCTCAGCGCCTTCGCGATGGCAGGCCTTGGCGATGCCATAGGCGATGGAACGGTTGGACAGCACGCCCGTGATCAGCAGTCGCTTTCCAGCGAGAAATCCCATGTCTGCTCCTGGTATTCATGGATTCGAGAGAGGCCAGGATTCTCGCATGCAAGCACACCGGATGCTGCTGCGCCTTGTCGGCATAGTGTTTGCATAGTACACTTGCGGCTTCACTGATTGCAGTGAGCGCGTTGTGAACGCGGAGGTGTGTGCCCGGTGGTGTATCCGGTGTAGCCAAGATGCATGCTAGGTGCACCCCAGATTCACGCGAAATTGCACTAAACGGACGCGAAAGCGTATGGAGTGGGCGGATTCATCCAGCCCATTTTTTTTGCTTGTCCGTTGTTGGTGTGAGAAGGTGGTCGCTGGAAGTGAGCCGCTAAGGTGGTGCTCCCCGAGTCGTCTCACAAGATCTTTACAAGGTAGATAAGTCGTTGATGAGTTTGAGCTGGCAAGCCGTTGTTGAAAAAACCGTGACCGGGCTGGGTTACGAGGTGGTGGGCTGCGAACGCAGCGCCGGAGGCTTGCTACGCGTCTACATCGACAAACCCCTTGTTCAGCAAGCTGCCGAAGACGGCACGGTGACCTGGCAGGAGCCGGAAACGGCCGTGAATGTGGAAGACTGCGAACGCGTGACGCGCCAGCTCCGCTACGTGCTGGAAGTGGAAGAGTGCGATTACCAGCGGCTGGAAGTGTCCACCCCTGGCATGGATCGCCCGCTGAATCACCCGATCGATTACGCCCGTTTCCACGGCATGGAAGTGGAAATCACCTTGCGTGAAGCCTTCCAGGGCCGCAAGAAATACCGCGGTGTGCTGGCCACGCCCGATGACGCCGCCCCTGATTTCGCTGCACCCGCCTCGGACTGGCGCGTGATCTTCAGCGACGGCAAGCAGGAGCAGGCGCTCGACTTCAGCCTGGACGAGGTGCGCTCGGCCAAGCTGGTCCCACAGATCAGTTTCAAGGGTCGTCCGGCGGCAGCGCCTGGCGGCAAAACCCCGGCGGGCGCAGGCCCTTCGGCGGGCAAGTTGGAAAAGACGGGTTTGGCGCCCCAGGCTTCGAAGGCTGCGAAAGCATCGAAGAAGAAGAGCAATGCCAAGACCCGGCAAACGGATGACAAGGTTGACGGAGGTCTCGATCAATGAACCGCGAACTGTTGATGCTGGTGGACGCCATTTCGCGCGAGAAGAGCGTGGAGCGCGACGTGGTGTTTGGTGCCGTGGAAGCGGCACTGGCTTCGGCCACCAAGAAGTTGTATGGCGGCGAGGTCGACATCCGTGTGGCCATTGACCGCGACACCGGCGAGTACGAGACCTTCCGCCGCTGGCATGTGGTGCCCAACGAGGCCGGCCTGCAGAACGCCGATGCCGAGATCCTGCTGTTTGAAGCGCAGGAGCAGATTGCCGACATCGAGGTGGACGACCACATCGAAGAAGGCGTGGAATCCGTGCCCATCGGCCGGATCGGTGCCCAGGCCGCCAAGCAGGTGATCCTGCAGAAGATCCGCGACGCCGAGCGCGAGCAACTGCTGAACGACTTCATGTCGCGCGGCGAAAAGATCTTCGTGGGTACGGTCAAGCGCCTGGACAAGGGCGACATCATTGCCGAGTCCGGCCGGGTGGAAGGCCGCCTTAAGCGCGGCGAAATGATCCCCAAGGAAAACCTGCGCACCGGTGACCGCGTTCGCGCCGTCATCCTGGGCGTGGACCCCACCCAGCGGGGCCCGCAGATCATGCTCTCGCGCTCGGCGCCGGAGTTCATGAAAGAGCTGTTCGCCCAGGAAGTTCCTGAGATTGAACAGGGCCTGCTGGAGATCAAGAGCTGCGCCCGCGATGCCGGCAGCCGCGCCAAGATCGCCGTGGTCTCGCATGACAAGCGTGTGGACCCGATCGGCACCTGCGTCGGCGTGCGTGGCTCGCGTGTCAACGGCGTGACCAACGAACTCGCCGGCGAACGCGTGGACATCGTGCTGTGGTCGGAAGATCCCGCCCAGTTCGTGATCGGTGCGCTTGCTCCGGCCAACGTGCAGTCCATCGTGGTGGACGAAGAGCGTCATGCGATGGACGTGGTGGTGGACGAGGAAAACCTCGCCATCGCCATCGGCCGTGGCGGCCAGAACGTGCGTCTGGCGTCCGAGCTGACCGGCTGGAAGATCAACATCATGACGGCCGAGGAATCGGCCGCCAAGCAGGCTGAGGAATCCGAATCGGTCCGTCGCCTGTTTGTGGAAAAGCTGGATGTGGACGAAGAGGTCGCCGACATCCTGATCGCTGAGGGCTTTGCCAGCCTCGAAGAAGTCGCTTATGTCCCCATGCAGGAAATGCTGGAGATCGAAGCCTTCGACGAGGACACCGTCAACGAGCTGCGCACCCGCGCCAAGGATGCTCTGCTGACGATGGAGATCGCCCGTGAAGAGAAGGTCGAGGAAGTGTCTCAAGACCTGCGCGACCTCGAAGGCATCACCCCTGAGCTGCTGGCGAAACTGGCCTCTGGTGACATCCACACCCGCGACGACCTGGCCGATCTGGCTGTGGACGAGCTGGTTGAAATTTCCTCCCTCGACGAGGCAGCGGCACGCGCTTTGATCATGAAGGCGCGCGAGCACTGGTTCAGCGCATAACACCCTGCGCCGCACCAGACCGCTCCGCCCACACAAGATTTAAGGATTCAACAATGGCCGTGACTACCGTCGCCCAGTTGGCCGCAGAGCTGAACAGGCCTGCGACCACACTGCTGGAGCAGCTTCAAGCTGCGGGCGTCAAGAAGGCGTCCGCCGAGGACACCCTCAACGAAAGCGACAAGGAACGTCTGCTGGAGCACCTGCGCGTTGCGCATGGCACCGGCGGCGCCGAGCGCAAGAAGATCACCCTGACCCGCAAGTCCACCAGCGAGATCAAGCAGGCAGATGCCTCTGGCAAGGCTCGCACCATCCAGGTGGAAGTGCGCAAGAAGCGCGTGTTTGTAAAGCGTGACGACAACATGGATGAGGCTGCTGCCGCTGCTGCGGAAGAAGCCGAACTGAAGCGTCGCGAAGAAGAAGCCCAGGCTCAGGCCGAATCCCTGCGTCAGCAGGAAGAGGAACTGGCCCGCAAAATGCGTGAGCGCGAGGAAGCCGAGCGGGCTGCCCGCGAAGCGGAAGAGAAGCGCCGCGAGGAAGAGCGTCTGGCCCGTGAGGCCGAGGCGCGCGCCGCAGCGGAAGCTGCTGCCAAGGCAGCCGCTGAAGAAGAGGCGCGTCGCGCCGAGGAAGCAAAGGCCAAGGCCGCCCAGGCCAAGGCTGTTGCCAAAACCAACGAAAAGCCCCTGGAGAAGTCTTTGGAACAAACGGCCGACAAGGTCGTCGAGAAACCTGTTGCGGCTGCTCCCGCGCCTGCGCCTGCCCCTGCTGAAGCAGTGGCGGCCAAGCCGGTCCTGCGAGTCGTCAAGGCCGCCGACAACGGCGCCGACGAAAAGGCCCGTCAGGCCGAACTGGAACGCCGCCGCAAGGCTGCCGAGGCCGAAGCGGCCGCCATTCGCGCCATGATGAACGCACCCAAGAAGGTGCTGGTCGCGAAGAAGGAAGAGCCCAAGCCGGAAGCCGCTGCTGCTGCCGCCGGTATCAAGGGCACGATTCACAAAAAGCCGGCCGGCGCGCCGGGTGCTGCTGGCACCACCGCTGCGGCCGGTGCCGGCGCCAAGCCGGGCGACAAGAAATCGGTCAAGTCCGAGAAACTGTCGTCCAGCTGGGCCGATGACGCCAAGAAGCGCGGTGGCGCGGCCAAGGGTCGCACCGATGCGCCTGCGGGTGCCGGTGCTGCCCGTCCGGCAGGCTGGCGCGCGCCCAAGGGTGCGGGGGCCGGCCGCCGTGGCGACCGCAATGACCGTGGCGCTCCGTCCAACTTCGTGGCACCGACCGAACCGGTCATCCAGGAAGTGCATGTGCCGGAAACCATCTCGGTGGCCGATCTGGCTCACAAGATGTCGGTGAAGGCGTCCGAGGTCATCAAGCACCTGATGAAGCTGGGTCAGATGGTCACCATCAACCAGCAGCTGGATCAGGAAACCGCCATGATCCTGGTCGAGGAAATGGGCCACAAGGCCTTGCCGGCCAAGCTGGACGATCCCGATGCCTTCCTGGAAGAAGAGGGCGCCGCCGCCGAAGCGCAGCACGAACTGCTGCCTCGCGCACCGGTCGTGACCGTGATGGGTCACGTGGACCACGGCAAGACCTCGCTGCTGGACAGCATCCGCCGCGCCCGTGTGGCGGCTGGCGAAGCGGGCGGCATCACGCAGCACATCGGCGCTTATCACGTCGATACGCCGCGCGGCATGATCACCTTCCTGGACACCCCGGGCCACGAGGCGTTCACCGCCATGCGTGCCCGCGGCGCCAAGGCCACGGACATCGTCATCCTGGTGGTGGCGGCGGACGATGGCGTGATGCCGCAGACCAAGGAAGCGATCCACCATGCCAAGGCGGCGGGCGTGCCCATCGTCGTGGCCATGAACAAGATCGACAAGCCCGATGCCAACCCTGAGCGCCTGAAGAGCGAGCTGGTGGCCGAAGAGGTGGTGCCGGAAGAATTCGGTGGTGACTCGCCGTTTGTCCCGGTGTCGGCCAAGACCGGCCAGGGCATCGACGAGCTGCTGGAACAGGTGCTGCTGCAGGCTGAAGTGCTGGAACTCAAGTCGGCCAAGGATTCCCTGGCCAAGGGTCTGGTGATCGAAGCCAAGCTGGACAAGGGCCGCGGCCCGGTGGCGACGGTGCTGGTGCAGTCCGGTACGCTCAAGCGTGGCGACGTGGTGCTGGCCGGTTCGACCTATGGCCGTGTGCGCGCCATGCTGGACGAAGACGGCAAGCCGGCCAACGAGGCGGGTCCGTCCATCCCGGTGGAAATCCAGGGTCTGACCGAAGTGCCGCAGGCCGGTGATGAATTCATGGTGCTGTCCGACGAACGTCGTGCCCGTGAAATCGCCACCTTCCGCGCTGGCAAGTACCGTGACGTCAAGCTGGCTCGCCAGCAGGCCGCCAAGCTGGAGAACATGTTCTCCGACATGACGGCTGGCGACGTGCAGACGCTGCCGCTGATCATCAAGGCCGACGTGCAGGGTTCGCAGGAAGCGCTGGCAGCCTCGCTGCTCAAGCTCTCGACCGACGAAGTCAAGGTGCAGATCGTGCACGCGGCCGTGGGTGGTATCAGCGAATCGGACGTCAACCTGGGCATTGCCTCCAAGGCGGTGGTCATCGGCTTTAACGTGCGTGCTGATGCCGGTGCGCGCAAGCTGGCCGAGCACAATGATGTCGATCTGCGTTACTACAACATCATTTACGACGCTGTGGATGATGTGAAGGCGGCGATGGCTGGCATGCTGGCGCCTGAGCAGAAGGAAGAGATCATCGGCATGGCCGAGATCCGTACCGTGTTCGTGGCTTCGAAGATCGGCACGGTGGCTGGTTGCATGATCACCAGTGGTCATGTCACCCGCAGCTCTCGCTTCCGTCTGCTGCGTGAGAACGTGGTGGTCTACACCGGCGAAGTCGAGTCGCTCAAGCGCCTCAAGGACGACGTCAAGGAAGTGCGCGAAGGCTTCGAGTGCGGTATCAAGCTCAAGAACTACAACGACATCAACGAAGGTGATCAGTTGGAATTCTTCGAGATCAAAGAGGTCGCTCGGACGCTCTAACCCACCGCGCCTCAGCCAACGCTCCCGGGGCCCCTTGGGGGCAGGGGCGGCGTGACTGGGGGCCCAACAGAACCCCGCCTGGACGTCAGGCGGGGTTTGTGTTTGATTGAAACCCGTTTTATTGTTTTGGATGATTGAGGTCGGATATGCGTCATAAGCGATCGATTCCTAACCGCGGCCTGCGCGTGGCGGACCAGATCCAGCGCGATCTGGCCGAGCTGATCCGCGATCTGAAGGATCCGCGTGTGGGTATGGTCACGGTCAACGCCGTCGAGGTGACACCGGACTATGCCCATGCCAAGGTCTATTTCTCGCTGCTGGTGGGCAACCCGGACGACACGCAGGAGGCGCTGAATGAAGCGGCCGGTTTCCTGCGCAACGGGCTGTTCAAGCGGCTGCAGATCCACACGGTGCCCAGCCTGCATTTCCATTTCGACCGCACCACCGAGCGTGCAGCCGAAATGAGCGCCCTGATTTCCAAGGCCAACGCCAGCCGTGCGCTGGACGATGAAACGCAAGAAGACTGATCGCCCGTCCGTCGCCCGCCCCAGGATTGAATGGCAGCCCCGCCGGGCTGTGTTGCAGTAGTCATGAACGCCGTCGTTCCCCGCCCCAAGATCGAAAAGCGCGCCGTCCACGGTGTGCTGATGCTGGACAAGCCGCTCGGCCTGTCCAGCAATGACGCTTTGCAGAAGGTCAAACGCCTGATGCGGGCGGAGAAGGCCGGCCATACCGGTACCCTGGATCCGTTGGCCACCGGCCTGCTGCCGCTCACTTTTGGTGCGGCCACCAAGTTCAGCCAGGTCAGTCTGGAAGCGGACAAAGGCTACCGTGCCACCCTGCAACTGGGCGTCACCACCACCACCGGTGATGGCGAGGGCGAGGTGCTGCAACGGCGTCCGGTGGACGTGACGCTGGCGCAGATCCAGTCGGCCTGCGACGCCTTCAAGGGTCCCATCTCCCAACTGCCTCCGATGTATTCGGCGCTCAAGCATCAGGGCCGTGCCCTGTACGAGCTGGCCCGCGAAGGCATCACGGTGGAGCGTCAGCCCCGCCAGATCACGATTCATGCGCTCGACATCGTCCAGTGGCAGGCTGAGGCCTCGCTGCTGGTGATGGACGTGCGCTGCACCAAGGGCACCTACATCCGCACCCTGGCCGAAGACATCGGCGAGCGCCTCGGCTGCGGGGCTCACCTGGCGGCGCTGCGCCGGACCGGCAGTGGTCCGGTCAGCGTCGAGCAGGCCGTCACGCTGGAACAGCTGGAAGCCATGGACGACACCCGTCGCCTGGCCCAGTTGACCGCGCCCGACAGCCTGCTGGGGGAGTGGCCCGAGGTGGTTTTGAGCAATGAGGAGGCTGGCCGCTTCCTCTCCGGCATGCGTCGTCGTGTGGCGCTGGCCGATGCCCCGCAGGTGCGGGTCTACGGCCAGATGCCGCGTGCGTTTCTGGGCAGCGGGCACATTGCCGGTGGCGAGCTGATCGCTGACCGGCTGCTGAGCCCGGCCGAAATCGCCTCCATGCTCATGCAGGCTTCCGCCGGCTGAGCCCCCAGGCCGCACGACCGATTCACCGATTCCCAAGAACTTCAGAGTCTCCGAAGAAAGCCCGAAAGCGAAAGCCTCACCATGAGCAAGCAAATCCGCAACATCGCCATCATCGCCCACGTCGACCATGGCAAGACCACCATGGTGGACCAGCTCCTTCGCCAGAGCGGCACCTTCGCCGAGCACGAGAAGGTCGTCGACACGGTGATGGACAACAACGCCATCGAACGTGAACGTGGCATCACCATCCTGGCCAAGAACTGCGCCGTCAGCTGGAAGGGCACCCACATCAACATCGTGGACACCCCCGGACACGCGGACTTCGGCGGCGAAGTGGAGCGTGCGCTGTCCATGGTGGACGGCGTGGTGCTGCTGATCGACGCCCAGGAAGGCCCGATGCCGCAGACCCGTTTCGTCACCAAGAAGGCACTGGCCCTGGGCCTGAAGCCGATCGTGGTGGTGAACAAGGTCGACAAGCCGGGTGCCAAGCCCGACGCCGTGATCAACGCCGCTTTCGACCTGTTCGACAAGCTGGGCGCCACCGATGAACAGCTGGACTTCCCGGTGGTGTATGCCTCGGGCATCAACGGCTGGTCGTCGCTGGAAGAGGGCGCTCCGGGCGAGAAATGGGGCGAAGACATGTCGGCCCTGTTCGACACCATCCTGAAGCATGTGCCGTCGCAAAGCGGTGATCCGGCCGCTCCGCTGCAGCTGCAGATTTCCGCGCTGGACTTCTCCACCTTCGTCGGCCGTATCGGCGTGGGCCGCATCAGCCAGGGCACACTCAAGCCGTCGATGGACGTGCTGGTGATGGAAGGTCCGGACGGCAAGACCACCAAGGGCCGCATCAACCAGGTGCTGACGTTCCAGGGTCTGGAACGTGTGCAAGCCACCGAAGCCGGCCCCGGCGACATCGTGCTGATCAACGGTATCGATGAGATCGGTATCGGGGTGACCGTGACCAGCCCGGCCAATCCGGCGCCGCTGCCGATGCTGAAGGTGGACGAGCCGACGCTGACGATGAACTTCTGCGTCAACACCTCGCCGCTGGCCGGCCGTGAAGGCAAGTTCGTCACCAGCCGCCAGATCTGGGACCGCCTGCAGAAGGAACTGCAGCACAACGTGGCTCTGCGCGTGAAGGAAACCGACGAAGACGGCATCTTTGAGGTGTCCGGCCGCGGTGAACTGCACCTGACCATCCTGCTGGAAAACATGCGCCGTGAAGGCTATGAGCTGGCTGTGTCCAAGCCTCGTGTGGTGTTCCAGGACATCGACGGCGTCAAGAACGAGCCGATCGAGCTGGTGACCGCCGACGTGGAAGAAGGCCATCAGGGCGGCGTGATGCAGGCCCTGGGCGAGCGCAAGGGTGAGCTGGTGAACATGGAGCCGGACGGCCGTGGCCGTGTGCGCCTGGAATACCGCATCCCGGCCCGTGGCCTGATCGGTTTCAGCAATGAATTCCTGAACCTGACCCGCGGTTCCGGCCTGATCTCCAACATCTTTGACGGCTACGAGCCGCACAAGGGTGACATCGCCGGCCGCAAGAACGGCGTGCTGATCTCCATGGACGCCGGTGAAATCTTCACCTATGCCCTGGGCAAGCTGGACGACCGCGGCCGCATGTTCGTCAAGCCGAACGACCCGGTGTATGAAGGCATGATCGTGGGCATCCACAGCCGCGACAACGACCTGGTGGTGAATGCCACCCGGACCAAGCAGCTGACCAACTTCCGTGTCAGCGGCAAGGAAGACGCCATCAAGATCACCCCCCCGATCGAACTGACGCTGGAATACGGCGTGGAGTTCATCGAGGACGACGAGCTGGTGGAAATCACCCCGAAGTCGGTGCGTCTGCGCAAGCGGTTCCTGACTGAAAACGAGCGCAAGCGCGCTCAGCGCAGCTGAGACCCTGACCGGCTGAGCCTGATAAAAGCGTCGCCTAGCGACGCTTTTTTTTTAGCCCGAATGACCTTTTGCTCTGGGAGCGGGCCGGGGAATCCGTCAACAATGCGGCTTCTGCGCCGCCCGGTAGAGGGTGTTATGGTGCGGGCCGCGTGTTGACTAAAGAAGAGCCGGGCGCCCTAAGGGTGTGCCGGCAGACAAGTGGAGAATTGACGTCGTGATTCCGTCGCTGCAATCCGAAGGTTTTGTCCTGGCCGAAGTGAATGGCTGCCTGGGGGTGATTACCCTGAACCGGCCGCAGGCGCTTAATGCGCTGTCGCTGTTCATGATTCGCGACCTGACCACATTGCTGACCGCCTGGGCGGCCGAGCCCGGCATCCAGGCGGTGGTGGTGTTGGGGGCGGGCCGTGAGGGCAAGCCTGCGGCGTTTTGCGCGGGCGGCGACATCCGGTTCTTCCACCAGGCCGCGCTGGCGGGTGATGCGGCGCTGGAGGCGTTCTTCACCGAGGAATATGCGCTCAACCATCTCATCCACCAGTTCCCCAAGCCCTACATCGCCCTGATGGATGGTGTGGTGATGGGTGGCGGCATGGGCATCAGCCAGGGGGCGAAGCTGCGGGTGGTGACCGAGCATTCCAAGCTGGCCATGCCGGAAACCAACATCGGTCTGTTCCCGGATGTGGGGGGCGGTTATTTTCTGTCCCGCTGCCCGGGATACAGCGGCGAGTGGATGGCGCTGACCGGTCAGGCGATCGGCGCGGGGGACGCGATCGAACTGGGGCTGGGTGACGTGTTTGTGAAGAGCAACGAACTGCCGGCCATCATCGATGCCTTCCGCCACGGCATGCAGGACAGTGCGGAGCATGTCGTGGCCACGGTGATGGAACGGGCGGACCTGGCGCCCCTGGCGGAGCACTGGGAGTCGCGCAAGAAGATCAACCAGCACTTCAGTGCCGCATCGTTGCCGGCGCTGATGGCGTCGCTGGCCGCCGACGCGGACCCGTGGGCGCAAGGGACGCTGGAGGTGCTGAAGAAGCGGTCTCCGTTGATGATGGCGGTGACACTGGAACAGATCCGTCGTGCGCGGGGCATGAGCCTGGCGGACGACCTGCGGATGGAGCGGGATCTGGTGCATCACTGCTTCCACCTGCGGCCGGGTGCGGCCAGCGAGACGGTGGAGGGCATTCGCGCGCTGGCGGTCGACAAGGACCATGCGCCGAAATGGAATCCGCCGACGGTGGATGCGCTCGATGCAGGCGAGGTGGCGAAGTTCTTCGTCAGCCCTTGGGGGGCAGACGCGCATCCGTTGAAGGGCTTGGGGTGAGCCGCTGCGCACCACCGGTTACGCTGATTGGCGGGGCAGATAGAGCTCAGCCACCGGGGCGGCACCCAGGCCTTCGGCAATACATGGTCCGCTGGCTGCCTGACCATCCCAAGCGATATCTATCCTAGATTTCTGGCGTCTATGGGGCAGATCAAATCGTGCCACGATGTTCTCGTCGATGGCGATTGATCACCTGCTGTGACGTGCCGTCCCGCTGCTGACCAGCGCCGCTTTGACCCTCATCTACGTGGGAACGTTGGCGGTCAGGGCGCAGCCTCTGGCTCCCGGGATTCAGCGCTTCCGATGTGCCGCTTGGGTGGATCGGGCGCGGATTCACTGCACGTCTTCCCTCAACCCGCAGGCCTCCCATTTGCCCCAAACTCCGATCTGCCGACGTTGAATCAACCCCTCGGCAACCGCCCAGTCACGAGCTGACGACCTCGAGCGATCAGGAGCGCACATGTCGGATACGCATCGGCAGCCGGAGCAGCCGGAGCCGCAGGCCATGGAGGTCGAAGACGAAGACATCCGTCGGCTCCGGCAGGCGGGGGACGCCACGTATCGTCACCTTGTCGAAGGTGTCCTGGACTACGCCATCTTCCTGCTCACCCCCGCCGGACACGTTGCCACCTGGAATGCCGGTGCTCAGCGTATCAAGGGCTACATCGCGGAAGAAATCATCGGCAGACACTTCTCGGTCTTCTATACCGCTGCCGACGTCGCCGCAGGCTGGCCGAACAAGGAACTGGTGCTCACGCGCGAGCGCGGGCGGGTCGAAGATGAAGGCTGGCGCGTCCGCAAGGACGGCTCCTCGTTCTGGGCCAATGTCGTCATGACGGCCATTTACGGCGGCCACAACGAGTTTCTCGGCTACGCCAAAGTCACCCGCGATCTCAGTGACCGTCGCCGCATGGCCGCGCTGCTGGATGAAGGTCGGCGCATGACGGAATTCATCGCCATGCTCTCGCATGAGTTGCGCAATCCGCTGTCGCCGATCATGAACGTGCTGGCCATCATGTCGCACGAGCCGCAGAGCCCTCGCTCCCAGTGGTGCCTCGATGTGGCCGCCAAGCAGGTGCGGCAGATCAATCGCCTGGTCGAAGATCTGTTGGACGTCAGCCGCGTCACCACCGGCAAGGTAAGCCTCACCATGGAACGCCTGGACCTCGTTGAGGTGGTGAAAGAGGCCGTGGAGGGCATGCGTCCCGCGCTCGATGAACGCGGCCACATCTTTGTGGCGCACTGGCCCCAGCACCCCGTCTGGATGCAGGGCGACCGGACCCGGCTGATCCAGTTGGTGTCCAACCTGCTGAACAACGCCGCCAAGTTCACCCAGCTGCCGGGCGACATTCAGTTGACCCTCCACCTCGATGGCGGCCAGATCTTTCTGGCTGTCTCCGACAACGGCATCGGCATGGAAGAGGACACGCTCAAGCGCGCCTTCCAGCCCTTCTCACAGGCGGAGAGCCGCTACAGCCGTGGGGAAAGCGGTTTGGGCCTGGGGCTGGCGCTGGTGCGCAGCATCGCCCAGCACCATGGTGGTAGCGCCGAAGCGTCGAGCGCAGGGTTGGGGCAGGGCGCCGTGGTCACCGTCCGGCTGCCGCTGGACAGCGGCGAAGCAGCCAGCCGGGGCGATCTGGCTGCGGGCCACACCCTGAGTGCCGCACCCGTGGGCGATCCCAAGCGCCTGTTGATCATCGACGACAACATCGATGCCGCCGACAGCCTGGCCCTGCTGCTGCGCACCTTCGGCCATCAGGTGCAGACCGCCCATGATGGGCTGCGCGCGCTGGAGTTGATGCGGCAGGAGACGCCCGACGTGGTGTTGCTGGACATCGGCATGCCGATGCTCAGCGGGCTGGAAGTCGCTCGTGAAGTGCGCAGCGACCCGACCTTGTCCGGCATCCGCTTGGTGGCGGTGTCGGGTTATGGGCAGCCTCAGGACAAGCTCGCTGCTCGCGTGGCCGGGTTCGATGACCATCTGGTCAAGCCGGTGGTCTTGGAGGATGTTTTGCAGGCGCTGCACTGATCTGCAGCGCAACTCCGGGCGACTTCCGTGGCCGCGATGCCCTCGGCTCCGCGAAGGCCTCAATGCCTCAACGCATCAAGGCCACAGGCACCGCAGCCACTGAGGCCGCCACGACAAGGTCATGGCCACCGTCAGCACTGCGGCGGCCAGCAGCATGAACCACACCAGCACCGCCATGGAGGCATGGTCTGCCGTCAGGCACAGCCCCAGCGATGCGGCCAGTGCCAGGCTGCCCAGCACGCGAAGCAGCCGTACCACGGGAGCGGGCTGAGGACGCTGGCCCTGCGCCTGTTCCCAGTGCACATCCATGGCCAGCGCGAGCCAGCCAAAGCCCACAATCGCCGCTCCAGCGGCGGCCAGTTGAAGCAGCAGCGGATCAACCATGGCTGACCTCCGCCGAAGCCAGGCGTCCGGCCGGGTCGGCACTCGGGGCCGCTGGCGACGGTGGAGGAACGAGCGCCGCCTGATCGCGAGCCCGCAGCCCCAACCGGCGCGCCGCCAGCAGACAAACGCCACTCAACACCAGCAGGCTCAGGTCCACTCCGGCCACCGGCCAGTAACCGGTGGAGATCGTGCGCAGCAGATGGTCCCCGGTGCTCACCGCATTGGCCACCACCGCCGCGATGGCGATCAGGGCCACCACCCCGCATTGCTCCCGCCAAGCAGGATTCATGCGGCCTTGGGCCACCGCCCCGCCACGCAGGAAGGCATGCACCATGGCCAGCGCCCACACCCCCCAGAACACACGCTGCTCCCAATCACCTTTGCCCATCAGGTTCTCCGGCAGCAGCCGGTTGGACAGCAGCATCGCCACGGTGGCGATCAGCATGCCGGTCATCGTGGTCACCGCCAGTGCATCCACGATCCGGCTGCCCTGGCCGCCGGCCTTGGCATGCTGCGCCTTGCGCTTTTCCACGAAGAAGATGAAGCCTGTGGCGATGCAGACGCAACCGGTCAGCCCGCCCAGCACATAAAGCCAGCGCAGCAGCCAGTGGCGGAAGTGCTGCAGATGCAGGCCTTCCAGGAACTCATTGGTGCTGTCCACCGCCGTACGCGGTGGGTCTTCCCGCAGCAGTTCGCCAGTGCTGGCTTTGAAATGAATGCCTTCGCCGGTCAGCGCCACACGGTCGGTGCCCGCCCGGTAGACGCTGACGTAGGCATTGGCATCACCCGGGTGCTGCACTTGCAGATAGCCCACGTCACCCGCCATGCCCTTGGCCTGCCAGCGTTGCTGCGCCTGGGCCACCATCGCATCCACCGAGGCCATCGGCGCGGCCACCCCAGCAGGATCATGCGGCAGCCCGGTCTCGGAGGCTTCGATCTTCTCGCTCAACTCATGCAGCGGATTCAGCTGCGTATGGGCCACCGGAAAATAGAGGCCCGCAAAGATCACCAGCCCGGTGAAGGCAAAGAAGAAGTGAAAGGGCAGGGCGACAACACCGGTCAGGTTGTGCAGGTCCAGCGTGTTGCGCTGCGTGCTCTTGTTGCGCCGGAAGGTGAAGAACTCGCGGAAGATCTTGCGGTGCATCACCACGCCGCTCACCAGCGCGGCCAGCATCATCAGCGCCGCAAAACCCACCACCCAGGTGCCGAGATCCTTCCAGGTGACGTTCAGGCTGTAATGCATGGGGTAGAACCACTGGCTGCCGATGGCCAGCTGGCTCTGCGGCAGCAGCTTGCCGTCGCGCGGGTCCATGGCATGCACGGCCCAGAGCGTTTCTTCCGGGTCCTTGGCATTCGGTACTGCAAAGCCCGCAAACACCGTGGCCACCGGGTCCCGATGGGTGGTGTAGACCCCCCAGGTCCGCACCACATCGAAGTGAGCCGGCAGCGGCCCGTTCACCCGGTCCTGGATGCCCGCCACGACGGCGGGGTCCGGTTGCATCTCCTCCAGCGCCGGCTTGAGCAACTTGTCAAAGGACGGCATGGGTTGCGGGTCAAAGCGCGATTGCGGGATCGACCAACGGTCGATCTCCCGGTCAAACACCGACAGCGACCCGAAGAAGAACACCACGATCAGCACAAAGCCCAGCACCAGGCCGAACCAGGTGTGCAGCCAGGCCATGGAAAGACGGAAGCTCTGGAACATGGGTCGACCTCCGTTCAAACCAGGGCGTGCTGCACCAGCGCAGCCGCCCCTGCCATCACGCCCGCGCCCACCAGCAGCACGGCCCACACGCGGGCCACGCTGCGGGCGGCAAAGGCCCACAGGAACACCACCAGAAACACCAGCATGCCCACCATGGCCGACAAGTGCTCGGCGTCATGGAAGGACATGCCGGCGGCGTAGGCCCCCGCGATCAGCAGGGCCACAAAGCCCCAGGAGAAGACATATCCGCCGCCGACCGCCGCGCCGATGCGCAGGATCAGGGGCAGGGCCAGCGTGAAGCGGCTCAAGGTGTTGGACGTATTCATGGTGTGGTGGCGGCAAGACGGCGGCTTCCGGGACAAGAGTCGCACCGGCCGAAGCCTGGAGTGTCCTACACAATGAGAATGATTCCTAACAAGCCGCACAGAAAAAACGGGAATGTCGATGGGGGATTCCGTTGGGTGGGCGCTTTGCGATCAGTCGTCCGGGCCGGTGGGCGGAATCGTGTAGATTGCGGGGCCTCCCACTGGAACTCTCATGCGCACCATCCTGTCTTCCATGGGCCGCAGGGCCTTGATCTCCTGGGCTGGCAAGTGCCTGCTGGCCACTGGCGCGCTGGCGCTGCACCTCCAGGCGCCGGCGGCGGACGCCAGCATCCCCATCTACACCGTCAAGGTGGTCAAGGCGTATCCGCACGACCGTGGGGCCTTCACCGAAGGCCTGTTTTTCAAGGAAGGCTTCCTCTACGAGAGCACCGGCCTGAAGGGCCACTCCACCATCCGCAAGGTGAAGCTGGAGACCGGTGAGGTGGTGATGGACACCAGCCTGCCGGCCGAAGTGTTTGGAGAAGGCATCACGCACTGGGGGGACCGCATCATCGGGCTGACCTGGACGGACCAGGTGGGCTATGTGCTGGACGCGAGCAACTTCAAGCTGTGGCGCAAGTTCAGCTATGGCGGCGAGGGCTGGGGCATCACGCAGAACGGCCGCGAGCTGATCATGAGCGACGGTACGCCGGAGCTGCGATTCATCGATCCGGTGTCGTTCAAGGAAACCCGCCGTGTGCGGGTCACCGCCGGTGGCAAACCGGTGGAGAAGCTCAATGAGCTGGAATGGGTGGACGGCGAGGTGCTGGCCAACATCTGGCAGACCGAACGCATCGCGCGCATCGACCCTGCCAGTGGCAAAGTCACCGGGTGGATCGACCTGACCGGGCTGATGCCGGAGCGCAACCCCGAGGCGCAGGGGGAGGACGTGGCCAACGGCATCGCCTACGACGCCAAGACCAAGCGCCTGTTCGTGACCGGCAAACTCTGGCCGAAGCTGTTTGAGGTTCAGCTGGTCAAGGGCGGCGCCGGCCCGCGGCGCTGAGGTGGCTGGGCCGCAGGCCCCAGCCGTCTCAATCCATCTGCTTGCGCAGCATCACCGCCTTGTCGCGGTAGTACTGGGCCGACGCCTTGTTGCCCTCGGCATCAAAGCGGGTGGCGGCTTGGTCGGCTGCCTTGGCCGCCTCTTCAAAGGCGCTGATCGCAGGCCAGCGTTCATCCGTGGCCGGCAGCTTGCCCTGCTGGAAATGGCCGGCCAGGAAACCCTGGTTGGGCTCTTCCACCACGCCCAGCAGCATGTCGCCCTTGGAAGCGCGGCCCAGGAACATGCGTTTGACGCTGCTGCCTTGCTGCTCCTTCAGAATGCCCAGACCATCGGCGTTGTCGCCGATGCACGCACCCTCCCAGCGGACCGCCGCAGCGGACCATCCTTCGGGCAGGGTCTGGACCCGGCAGGCGGCCCAGGTGGCTGGGCTGGCGGCGGCCAGCAGCACGGAGCAGAGGGACGTGAGGAGCAGGGAGGAACGTGAGCGCATGAGGACTGCAGTGAACAACAGGATGAAGCCAGGATAGCTGCAGCACAGGCGCCGCGGCAGGGGGGAAGGTCTCCAACTGCAACCAGGTGACCCGCCAACAACATCCGCTTGCAGAAGACATCGCAGGGGTGCGGCTCGTGTGCAAAAGTGCGCGGTGCGGCCCCGGGTCACTGCGGATAAGTCTGCGGGCTTGAGGCACCCTCTGGATCAGCCTTGCTGCGGGGATCGGAATTTCCGGATCTTTACTGCGGGAATCCGGGAGAATCCCCGGCTTCGGATCGATCCCGATCCTCTCCCAAGCATCCGGAATGAACCACAACACTCCGAGCCGCGCGACGGCCTGGTGGATTTGCGCCCTGGTGGCTGCAGCGCTGTACGGCAACTACTACGTCTATGACTCGATCGGCCCGGTGGCCGATGCCTTGCAGACCCAACGGGGGTTCAGTGATGCCCAGGTGGGCCTGCTCAATGCGGTCTACAGCCTGCCCAACGTCGTGTTGATCCTGCTCGGCGGCGTGCTGGTGGACCGATTCGGAGCCGCCAAGGTGACCTTGGGCACCGCCGCGATCTGCTTTGCCGGTGCGCTGCTGACGGCGCTGAGCCCCAGCTTTGAAGGCATGGTCGCCGGACGCTTGCTGTTCGGCATCGGGGCCGAGACGTTTGGCATCTCCACCTTGGCCGTGCTGGCTCAATACTTTGCCGGCGGCAATGTGGCTTTCACGATGGGCCTGGCCTTGTCGCTGGGGCGGCTGGGGTCGTATTCCACCGACATGTCGCCGACCTGGTTCCCGCATGCCTACGCGCAAGGCTGGCAACCGCCGCTGCTGATTGCGGCGGCGATGGGCGCAGCGTCGCTGGGCGCATCGGTGTTGTATTGGTGGCTGGACCGCCGCGTGGAGGCGTCGGCCAAGCATGACGTCCAAGCTCAAGCGCAGCCCTTCGTGTGGCGGGACCTGCTGCATTTCGGCAAGGCCTATTGGTATCTGCTGATCCTGTGCGTGCTCTGGTATAGCGTGATCCTGGCGTTCCGCAGCACCTTCTCCATCAAGTACTTCCAGCATGTGCACGGGCTGGATCTCGCAGCCGCCGGGGAACTGAACAGCTATGTGTTCCTGGCGGCCGTGTTTGCGACACCGGCCTTCGGCTGGTTGTGTGACCGGGTCGGACGGTATGCCCCGTTCCTGGCCTTCGGGGCGGTGCTGCTGCCGATTGCATTGGCGGTGATGGTGCTGAGTTCCGGTGGCTTGGAGGTGTCCACCGCGCTGATGGGCATCAGTTACTCGTTGGTGCCGGCCGTCATGTGGCCGCTGGCCAGCAAGGTGGTGGCCCCCGCACGTTTCGGGACGGCCATTGGCTTGATGTGGGTGGTGCAAAACGCCGGCATTGGCGGCGCCAATCTGGTGGCCGGCTGGCTCAATACACGTGCGGGCGCCAGTGCGCAAAATCCGGCCGGTTATGACGCGATGATGTGGTTCTTCGGCACCTGCAGCCTGGTGGGCGCGGTGTTTGCGCTGGTGCTGTGGGCCACGGCGGGCCGCAAGCATCAGGAGCTGCAGGCTCGGCAGGCCTGAACTCCGCAGCGCCTGAGCCGCTGAGCCACTGAACGCCCGAGCCACTGAACGCCCGAGCCACTGAGCGCCCGAGCCACTGAGCGCCCGGGCCACTGAGCGCCCAAGCCACAGAGCGCCCGAGCGCCCGGGTCCTTGACCGCACATCCGAGTCGTCGCGGGAGCGACCACTCGGCAGCGGCCTCTCACACCCCCGCACTCCCACCTTCCATCACGCGCCACATGGCACTGGAGGCCCGCAGGCCGCTGCGGGCAAAGCTCGCCTTGAATGCGGGGCCGATACGGCGAAGGGCGGCACACACCCGTGTGAGCAGGGTCAGAGCAATCATGAACTTCTCCTTGGACATCCTCTGCAGCGGGTTTGCTGCGTTGGCATGGTTCAAAGCGTGCGCCTGCACGGAGTGGTGCGCTTTGCCTTGAATCAAGGTCAGAGGCGCATGGCTCGTGTTCTCGGCTCAGGCCTGCGATTGGTCAACACCTAGAACGGCAGTGGACAAAGTGCGCCCTTTGCCGTGCGCCACCTCACAACTGTCCGCACAAACCTCGATTTTGTTTTTTATGTATCGCTGCTTGGTGAGTGGTGCTTGCCAATTTCACTTTATTCAATGTGGCGGTGGCCGTCATATTGATTGCAGGTAACGGATCTTCTTATTTATCAAGGACCGTACCTTCTTTAGTTTTTGGGCAGTCGTTATCCTGACGCTGTCGCGAAATCAGAAGGCGATCGAAATTCGGGTTCATCAAGGCAAAAAATATTGCTGAGCCGGCTCCCCAACCGGTTTGTTTCGAGTCGCCCGCTTCGCGTTCCTATTGGTGTTTTTGACTCCTGGTCTCCCTCGTGGGATCAGGCCTGGCCCCGCCGTGGCCGTTTGCCGGAAATGTCATCAATGAACGGGTTTTTTCAACCGCTTGTCAGTCAGGTGGAAATATCCAGAGCGTCCCCGGACTGGTGCTTTGAGATACTGTGTGAGTTGGAGTCAAGGCTTGCTGGAGATTCCGGATTTCCCTGCGTTTTCTCAAAGAATGCCTTCAAGAAGAAACTCATTAAATTCATCTTCGTTGAAGGGGTCGATGCCGCAGGTATTCGCCATCTGGCCGAGGGCTTGAAGCAATATGTGGAACTGTCCCGCCAATGGGATGGAGCCTTGGACACTGCTTATCCACTGATCGTCGCGTTTTCACGTGACGTCATTCAGGCCGATGCCGTGGCGGCCTATCACGCCTTTGGCTGGCGCGTGCTGCAGGCGCTGCACGAGGTGGACCCCGCACCATGGCCACAGGGTGTTGGCCAGGACCCGAATGCGGCGGACTGGTCCATGTGCTTCAACGGCATGCCCCTGTTCTGCAACATGAGCAACCCGGCGCACCTGGCGCGCAAGAGTCGCCATCTGGGCCGCCATTTCATGCTGGTCATCAACCCGCGGGACCGCTTCGATGTCTTCGCGGGCAACACCCCCGGTGGCCGGAAGGTCCGCGCCAACATCCGCCAGCGCATCGAACGCTACGACGGCCAGCCGCATGCACCGCAGCTCGGCTTCTTCGGTGCCGAGAGCCGTGAGTGGTGGCAATACGGGCTGTTGGATGACAACAGCGCCCGCCAGGACCAGTGCCCCTTCCTGTTCCGTTCTTCCACAAGGACCTCTCGCCATGATTGAACTCATCGTTTCTCAAGGCCGTGTGGCCGACCGCGCCCCGCGCATGATCGAAGGTGCCGCACGCACCGCCCAGGCGCTGAGCCAGCGCTACGGCATGGCAACGCGCACGGTTGGCTGCCCCCAGCCCGCTGCACAGGACGACTGGCGCGAAAGCCTGCCGCAGGCTCGTGAGACGCTGAAAGGCCTGCAGGCCGCCGTGCAGGCGAGCGTCCGTCAAGGGCCGTTGACGGTGATGCTTTCCAACACCTGCTCGGCCAGCCTGGCCAGCCTGCCGGTGGTGGCCCGTGAGCATCCGGACGCCGTGGTGCTCTGGATCGACGCACACGGGGATTTCAACACCCCGGACACCACCGATTCCGGCTATTTGGGCGGCATGGTGCTGGCGGGGGCCTGCGGGCTGTGGGACAGCGGCCATGGTGCCGGTCTGCAGCCGCGCCAGGTGGTGCTGGTCGGGGCGCGCGATATCGACGATCAGGAGCGGGCCCTGCTGGCAGATGCCGGGGTGCGCATCCTGCCCCCCGCCGCCGTCACGCCCGAAGCTGTGCTGGCGGCCATCGGCGATGCACCGGTGTGGGTGCACATCGACTGGGATGTCTTGGATCCCGGCCATCTACCCGCCGACTACTCGGTCCCCAACGGTTTGCATCCCCACCAGATTCGCGCCTTGTTCGAGGCGATTCCGGCCGCGCAACTGCGTGGCATGGAACTGGCCGAGTTCAATGCTTCGCTCGATGAAGCGGTGAATGCCTCCGCGCTGGCGGTGATCCTGGACATCGTCGCGCCGGTGTTTCAGCGGCTCGGCGCTGCCTGAGCGCGTTGAGGGGCAGGTCGCAAGCAGAGCCGCAGCGGCCCCGCCGCCCAGCCTCCGCTGACCTGCCACCGACCCGCGACCGACCCGCATCCACCCCACACCCAAACGGACCCACGCATCCCCTCAATCCCTCCCCCCTCAGACCAATCTCCAACCACCCTCAAGGACACCCTCATGGCTCTCTACAACAGCATCCTCGACACCATCGGCCGTACCCCCATCGTCAAACTGCACCGGGTCGCGCCACCGCATGTCAGCCTGTATGTGAAGGTTGAATCGTTCAATCCAGGCGGCTCGGTGAAGGACCGCCTCGCCCTGGCGGTGGTGCTGGACGCCGAATCCAAGGGTCTTCTCAAGCCTGGTGACACCCTCTGCGAGTGCACCTCCGGCAATGTTGGCATTGCACTGGCCATGGTGGCGGCGGCGCGAGGTTATCGATTCGTGGCGGTGATGTCCGATTCCTACTCCCTCGAGCGGCGCAAATTGATCCGGGCGTATGGCGGCAAGGTGCTGCTGTTCCCGGCGGCGCTGGGCAGCAGTGGTGGCAACCGCATTGCCGATGAACTGGCCGACCGCCACGGCTGGTTCCGTGCCCGCCAGTTCGACAACCCTGCCAACCCGGCCTATCACCGCGAGACCACGGCTGCCGAGATCCTCAGCGACTTTGCGGGCAAGCGCCTGGACTACTTCGTCACCGGCTTCGGCACCACCGGCACCCTGACCGGGGTGGGCCAGATGCTGAAGCTGGCGCGGCCGCGCGTGCGTGTGGTGGCGGCAGAACCGGCCAATGCGGCGGTGTTGGCCGGGCAGGCGTGGAATGTCCATCAGATCCAGGGTTGGGCCCCCAACTTCGTGCCCAGTGTGCTGGACCCGAGCGTGATTGATGAACTGCGGCCCATTGACGAGCGGGTGGGGCGTGACACCTCACGCCGCCTGGCCGCCGAGGAGGGGATTTTTGTCGGCATCTCTGCCGGGGCCACAGTGGCCACGGCCCTGGACGTGGCGCGAGGCGCGCCTGAAGGCTCCGTGCTGCTGGCCATGCTGCCCGACACCGGCGAGCGATATCTCTCCACCTTTTTGCTGGAGGGCATGAATGAGGGATCGGACGACGAGTGGCTGAGCGCCCTCGGCGGTCCGTCCGTCGCCACCTTGGTGGAAGCCGCCGCGCCGCAAACCGTCTGAGTGGCCGGCCCGCGCAGCACCCGGCTTCTCATCTCATCTCATCTCATCCCATCCCTCCAGGAGTTGCCCATGATGGAGTTCATTCCCCCCGGCACCCGCTTCGTGCCCTTGCCCGATGCCTTCCCG
Source organism: Roseateles sp. SL47 (assembly GCF_026625885.1). Taxonomy (NCBI): domain Bacteria; kingdom Pseudomonadati; phylum Pseudomonadota; class Betaproteobacteria; order Burkholderiales; family Sphaerotilaceae; genus Roseateles; species Roseateles sp. SL47. The sequence continues at coordinate 3,747,170 of NZ_CP113068.1, forward strand.
CTCAAACGCGGTGGCACGCTGAGCGGCGCGCGCATCGCCTACGAAATGGTCGGCGCGCTCAGCCCCCAGCGAGACAACGCCCTCTTGATCCTCACCGGCTTGTCCCCCGATGCGCATGTCTGCGCCCATGAAGACGATCCCCGCCCTGGTTGGTGGGAGGCGATGGTGGGGCCCGGAAAACCCGTGGATACCGACCGGTGGTGCGTGGTGTGCATCAATTCGCTGGGCAGTTGCAAGGGCTCGACCGGCCCCGCATCGACGGCCCCCGCCACGGGCCGCCCCTATGGCCCGGACTTCCCGGCGCTGTCCGTGGAAGACATCGCGGACGCCGCCGCGCATGCCGTGCGTGCCCTGGGCATCGAGCAACTCGCGGCGGTGATCGGCGCGTCCATGGGGGCGATGACGGCCTTGTCGCTGGTGGCGCGTCATCCACGGCTCACGCGCCATTTCATCAATGTCTCCGGCGCGGTGCATGCCCAACCCTTTGCCATCGCCATCCGTGCGTTGCAGCGTGAAGCCATTCAGCACGACCCGCACTGGCAGCAAGGCCGGTACGACCCTCAGCGTTATCCCCTCAACGGCATGCTGGTGGCGCGCAAGCTGGGGCTGATCACCTACCGCTCTGCCACGGAATGGACGGAGCGGTTTGGTCGTATGCGTCTGGACGGGGCGCATGTCCCGGAGGGGGGCGCATCGAATGCGAACTCACACTCGGCGACGGCATCCGCATCCGCATCCGCATCCGCATCCGCGGCCGCACCTACGCCCACGCCCACGCCCACGCCGAACGCCGGGGCTACCTACAGCATGGAGTTTGCGGTGGAGGGGTACCTGGCCTGTCAGGCGTACAGGTTCGTGCGCAACTTCGATCCCAATGCCTACCTTGCGCTCAGCCGCGCCATCGACTGGTTTGATCTGGGCGAGGTGTGTCATGGAGACCCGGACGCGGCGTTGGCGCAGTTGCAGCTCGAAAGCGCGCTGGTCGTGGGCGTGGACAGTGACTTCCTGTTCCCGCTGGCACAGCAGCGGCAGATCGCGGAGGGCCTGCGCGCTGGGGGTGTTGCGGTCACCTTTGCGCCGCTGGCGTCCTCGGCCGGTCATGACGCATTCCTGGTGGACATTGCCCAGTTCGGACCGCCCATCGGGGCTTACCTGGCGGGCTTGGCCAGGGCATCCACTTCGCCCGGCGGCAAGGAGGTTCTTGCAGCGCCATCAATGCCAATGTCATCGCCAGCGCCAGCGCCAGCGCCAATGCCAATGCCAATGCCAAAGCACGAGCACGAGCACGAGCACGAGCACGAGCACGAGCACGAGCACGGGCACGGGCACGGGCACGGGCATCCGCACCCGCACCCGCACGAACACGGGCACCAGCATCCGCACGAACACGCCGCTGCGCAGGCTCACCTGGGCGCCGCCCCCGCCACCGCCGCCCCCGCCGCCGCCACTTCCGCCTTCACCCCCGCCTGAGGTGCCCACCATGACCCCAACCGTTCCCACCCTGGCGCTCGTCACCGGCGCCAATCGCGGCATCGGCCTGGAAATCGCCCGGCAACTGGCCGAGCAGGGCGTGCGCGTCCTGCTCACCGGTCGTCGTGCTGGCGCGGCTGCAGAAGCGGCCCGCCAGCTCAGCGCAGAAGGCCTGGATGTGGAAGCCCTGGTGCTGGATGTCACCCACCCGGCCAGCATCGCGGCAGCCGCGCAAGGCGTGCAGCAGCGTTATGGCCGCCTCGACATCCTCGTCAACAACGCCGCCATCCGCATCGAACCTTACGGCCGGTGCCCGTCGCAGCAGCCGCTGGACCAATGGCGCGAAACCTTCGACACCAACCTCTTTGGCGTCGTGGCGGTCACCCAGGCCTTCCTGCCGCTGTTGAAGGCCTCTCCGGCGGCCCGCATCGTGAATGTGTCCAGCCTGCTGGCTTCGCTGGGCACGCACAGCGACCCGGCCTCTTATGCCTACAGCGACATGTTCAAGTCGCTGCCGGCCTACAGCGCCTCCAAGAGCGCCATCAACTCATGGACGGTCCACCTGGCCTACGAGCTGCGGGACACCGGTATCAAGGTCAATGCCGTGCACCCGGGCTACACCAGGACGGACATGAACGATGGTGCCGGTGAGCAGGAGCCCCGGCAGGGTGCGCTCACCAGTGTGCGCATGGCCCTGCTGGGGCCCGACGGCCCCACCGGCCAGTACGTGCACCTGGGGCGCCAGATTCCGTGGTGACGCTCCGGCGGCCAGGGCGCTGACGCCCACGCCAACCCCGTCGAGCCACGCGCTTCGCCCGTCGTGGCACCGAGGGCCTGCCATTCCAATTCAGATCGATTCATGATGAAAACTCTCGCTTTGGTCACCAGTGCCGGCAGCCTGCCGATTGATGTCGACATGCCGCTGCTGCTGCAGGCTTGCCGCAGCCTCGGCCTGCACGCCGAGGTGTGCGATTGGGAAGACCCCGATGTGCCGTGGGGCCGCTTCGATGCGGCGGTTTTGCGATCGCCGTGGAACTATGTGGATGCCTTGCCCGCCTTCATGGCCTGGTGCGATCGCGTCGCGCCGGTCACGCGGCTGTTCAATCCGCCTCAGGTGGCACGCTGGTCGCTGGACAAGCGCTACCTCTCCGATCTGGCGCGCCTGGGTGTGCCGGTGGTGCCCTCGTGTTTTGTCGCGCCGCAGGACAACGTGGATGCGGTGTTGCACGGCTTCCTGCACGACTTCCTGAAGTCCCAGCCGCAAGCGGCCGAGATCGTGGTCAAGCCCACGGTCGGCGCCTACTCGCGGGACGTGCAGCGATTCCACCGCGACCGCCTCGACCTGGCCGCCGGCTACATCCGCACGCTCCACGCGCGGTGCCATCAGGTCATCCTGCAGCCCTACCTCTCGTCCATCGATCGTGATGGCGAAACCAATCTCGCCTTCTTTGACGGTCAGTACAGCCACGCCATCCGCAAGAGCGCCATGCTGATGGCCGATGGCACGGTGCATGTGCCCACCCAGGACCTGCGCCAGGCCCGCGACGCCGATGCCGACGAGCAGGCGGTGGCCGGTGCAGCCTTGCGCGCCGCCGCGCTGCATCTTGGGCTGCGGGAACCGCTGCTGTATGCCCGTGTGGATCTGGTCCGCAACGACGAGGGCCAGCCGATGGTGCTGGAGCTGGAGATCTGTGAGCCCTCGCTGAACCTGCCGTTTGCCGAGGGCAGCGCCCTGCGCTTTGCCCAGGCCATGGCACGCCGTGTGGGCCATTGACGTTGTGCTCACGGTTCGCTCCCGCTTGAGGCTCGGCTGAATGACGGCCGACTTGCCGCGGACCGGTTTCGGCCTCACTGCTTGCCGAAGGCTTCCGCCGGTCGCGTTGGCAGTTCGCTGATGGCGAGCTCCGGCGAGCGGCGGCCCAGCAGGGCCAGGGTGCCGGCTGTCAGCACCAGGCCGAACGCGAGCAGCGCGGTGGCTGTCCCATACCGGTCCGCCACCAGCCCGGTGAAGATCACCGGCACGCTGAAGCCGACATAGGCCATCAGGAAGTAGGCCGCGCTGGCGCGTGTTTTCTCCGCGCCGGCGGCTTCGGCGGTGCCTGCCAGCCCACCCAGATACACAAAGCCATAACAGGCACTGCTGGCCGCCAAGGCGCCCAGCAGCACCGCCACCAGCATGCCCGACCATGCGCCCCAGGCCAGCAGCGCATACGCCGGCACCAGCACCAGCAATCCGATGCGGACGGCCTGTCGAGGTGGCTGCCGGCGTGCGGTGGGCTGGAACAGCAGCCCGCAGCTGATGGCCAGCATCGTTGCCAGCCCGGAATACCGCGAGAGCCCGTGCGGGGCCAGCACCGACGGCAGGATGGAGATGACCAGGCCGGTGGTGGCCCAGCACAGCAGGATGGCCGCGCCAAACCACAGGCCGTCCGAAGTGAAGTAGGGCAGGCGCAGCATCGGCGCCTTCGGCCCCTGCCGTGGCGCCGTCTCGGGCAACTGCCACACCAGCACAGCGGACGCGGCCACCCCCGCCAGATGCAACCAGAAGCTGGGGGGTGCCACCGTCTCCCGCATCATCAGGCAGAGGCTGGTCAGCACCGGGCCCAGCCCGAAACCGATGGACGTGCTGGCTGTCACCCAATTGGCGGCGCGGGACGCACGTGCATGGCCAAACAGCTCCAGCATGTAGGCGGTGGCGGTGGCGGACATCAATGCCGTGCCCGTCCCCAGGATGAATCGCGCCAGGGCCAGGGTGGTGACATGGGGAAACGCCATCATCAACAGCGTGCCCAGCGCCGAGAACACCAGCGCCAGCAGCATCACCCGTCGCCGGCCGATACGGTCCGACAGCCCGCCCAGCCCCAGCAGCACCGGCAGCACTCCCGCCACATAGAACGAAAAGGCAATGGTGGTGGCCATCACGCCCACACCGTCCGCTTGTGCATAGGTGGCGTACAGAGGCGCCTGGAGGTTGACGCCGGTGGTCATCACGCACAGCGCCACGGCCAGCCAGGCCGGATGTCGTGTGCTGGGTTGTTGGGGTCCCATACCTGCAAAAGCTCCCTCGTTGGCCTTGTTTCTGGAGGTGCGCCCCTAGACCGGTGGGTCCTGGGGCCTGCCTGCATTGCAGGATAGCCAGGACATGGGTACAAACACAGGCACAGTTCGACCATTCCGGAACCATCTGTACCCATCCGTTTTAGAAACAGTTTCCACCGCTGAGCCCGACCATGAATCTCCAGATCCAACGTGACTCCGACACCCCGCTGGCCGACCAGGTGGAGCAGGGCCTGCAGGCCCATATCGGTCGGCGTGTCTACGCGCCCGGAGCCCGGCTGCCCTCCATTCGCAGCCTGGCCAGTGACCTGGGGGTGAGCCGTAATACAGTGATCGAGGCCTATGACCGGCTGGTCACGCGCGGCCTGGCCCGGTCGCAACCGGGCTCGGGTTATTACGTGGAAGACGGCGCCGTCCGCTTCCCGTCGGCCGGCATGGCCAACCCGCGGGATGCGGAGAGCGTTACTGATGAGCTCTGGCATCTTTTCCGGGAGCAGAACGACAGCGTGAAGCTGGGCTGTGGCTGGTTGCCGGACAGCTGGCGCGAGAGCGAAGACATGGCCTATGCCATCCGCCAGACCGTCCGGCGGGACCGCAGCGGGCTGTTTGACTACGGCACGCCGCTGGGCAGCCCCAGCCTGCGCAAGGCCCTGAGCCGGCGCCTGTATGCCATGGACATCGAAGCCCCGGCCAATCAGTTCCTGCTGACCAGCGGCGCCAGCCAGGCGCTGGACCTGCTGGTGCGCCTGCTGCTGCGGCCCGGCGACACGGTGCTGGTGGAGACGCCGGGCTACTACAACCTGTTCGGGCTGCTCAAGCTGCAGGGCATCCAGATGGTTGGTGTGCCGCGCACCGCCAACGGGCCGGATGTGGAAGCCTTGGAGCGGCTGCTGGAGACCCACAAGCCCAAACTGTTCTTTGTCAACGGCGTCTTCCACAACCCGACCGGCAGCACCATCTCGGTGGCCACGGCCCACCGCATCCTGCAACTGGCGGAGCGGCACGATTTCAATGTGGTGGAAGACGACATCTATGCCGACTTCCAAAGCAGCGCCACACCTCGCCTGGCGGCGCTGGACCAATTGAACCGGGTGATCTACATCGGCAGCTTCTCCAAAAGCTTGTCGTGCTCGCTGCGGGTGGGCTTTGTGGCGGCGGCGCCGTCGCTGATCAAACGGCTGGTCGACTTGAAGATGCTGACCAGCATCACCTCGTCCCGCTTTGCAGAGGAGGTGCTGGCCGTGATGCTGGAGAACGGCAGCTATCGCAAGCTGGTGGAGCGGCTGCGGCGCCGCCTGGACCGTCAATTGGCCGTGGCCAGCCGATTGCTCACCACCGCCGGATGGCAGTTGTTCTGTCGCCCGACCGGCGGCATGTTCTTGTGGGCACGTTGGCCGGGCGTGGACGACGCGAATGAACTGGTCAAACGCGCGGCCGCGCGAGGCGTGAGTTTTTCCGCAGGGTCTGTCTTCACCCCGGATCTGGCCATGTGCCCCTGGCTGCGCATCAACGTCAGTTATGTGGACGACCCGCGCGCCATGGCCTTCCTGAACAAGCCGATGTGACGGCGCGGTGGCTTATCGCAACTGATTGCCTTCGTCAATCACCCCCTGGGCCGCCCCCAAGAGTCCGAAACCTTCAGATACATTCTCGGCACAAATGCTTGTCCGTCGGCTGAGACCGATGACAGGCCCCCAGGGCAAAACCGGCGCGAGCCGGTGACGCAAAGCTTCCGGTCTCGGAGTGCCTGAAACGGCGCACGAGATAGCGGGGCCGCCCATGCAGCACTGCTGCATGGATTGCTTCATTGGAAGTTTTGCGCGCCTTGGGTCGGGAAGCACCAACAAGAGCGTGATGGATGAAGCGGCGATATTCGCACCAGCTCGGGGAGGGCCTGGCGGGTGCAGGCAATTCCAATTTCTTTGTGACCTCTGCGTCGCGGGCTGCCCTGGCCTTGGGGCTGGGCACGGTGGCGGGGCTGGCCTGGGGCCAGGCCTTGCCTGCGGCCGGCGCGGTGGACCCGGACGCTCAGCGGCAGTTGCAACAGCAGCGGGAATCGCAGCAGCGGCAGTCGCTGGAACGCGAGCCGGACGTGCGCCTGCAGGCCAGCGCGCCGCCTAGCCGGCAGCGCCTGCGTGAGGACGAATCGCCCTGCTTCGTCATTCAGCAGATCGAGCTCAGGGGCGTCGAGAAGCTGCCGACCATTGCACGCATGGTGCGCACCCTGGATGGCCCAGCCGGGGACGATTCACCGATCGGCCGCTGCCTGGGGGCGCAGAGCATTGGCACGCTGGTCACCCGGCTGCAGGACGCGGTGATCGAAGCAGGCTACATCACCACCCGGGTGCTGGCGGCGCCGCAGGACCTCTCCACCGGCCGCCTGGTGCTGACGGTGGTCCCCGGCCGGGTTCACCGCATCCGCTTGCGCGAAGGCAGTTCACGGCAGGTGAGGCTGGCCAATGCGCTGCCCATTCGCGAGGGCGACGTGCTGAACCTGCGGGACATGGAGCAGGCGCTGGAGAACCTTCAGCGCGTGCCGGGCGCCCAGGCGGACATCCAGGTGCAACCGGCGCAGGACAACAGCGAGCCGGGCTGGAGTGACCTGGCCGTCAGCTATCAGGGGGGGCGGCAATGGCGCTGGCAATGGTCACTGGACGACAGCGGCAATGAATCCACCGGCCGTTATCCGCTGTCACTCACGGCTTCACTCGACCACCCGCTCACCCTCAATGACCTGTTCTATGTGACGGTCAGCCGCGATACGAGTGAACTCAATCGGCGCCTGCATGACAAACCCGGTCCACTTCCTGGAACCGGAGGCCATGTGGTGCATTACTCGCTGCCGTGGGGGCACACGCTCATCAGCAGCACTTTCAGCCGCAATGGCTATCAGCAGGTGGTGATTGGCGCCAACCAGCGGTATGTGTATCGCGGCACCAGCAGCAATGGCGAGGTCAAGCTGACGCGCATGCTATGGCGGGATGCGCAATACAAATTCAGCGGCTTTGCCAAGGTCCTTGGGCGCTCCTCGCGCAATTACATCGACGACACCGAGGTGGAAGTGCAGCGCCGCCGCGTGGGTGGTTGGGAAGCGGGGGTGACGCTCAAGCGGCAGGCGGGCGCCGTGTCCAGTGATGCCGAGTTGAGCCTGAAGCGAGGCACGGGGGCCTTCCATGCACTGGAAGCTCCGGAAGACGCTTTTGGAGAAGGCAGTTCGCGCATGAGCCTGCTGCAGGGCAGCTTCAGCGTGGCTGGCGCGGTGCCGCTGGGGCAGCGCAAGTTGCAACTGAGCACGCAATGGCGTGGGCAATACGCACTGCGCCCCTTGACACCGCAAGACCGCTTTGCGATCGGGGGCCGCTACACGGTGCGTGGATTTGGCCCAGATGCTTCGCTGTCGGCTGACAACGGGTTGCTGACCCGCAATGAAGCCGAATTGCCGCTGACGGGCATGGCTTCGCTCTACCTCGGCCTGGATGCCGGCGTGGTGTCCGGCCCCAGCGCGGGCCGACTGGCTGGCAAGCGCCTGATGGGTGCCGTCATCGGCACCCGTGTGCGGGCCGAAGGCCTGTCTCTGGATCTCTTTGCTGGCACGCCTGTGCAGCAACCCTCCAATTTCCCTGTCGCCCGTTTCACGGCCGGCTTCTCTTTGAGCTATTCGCGATGAACCGACTTCAGTACCGGATTGTTTTCAACAAGCAGCGGGGCCAACTGATGGCCGTGGCGGAGACAGTGCGCAGCCAGAGCAAGGCGGCGGGGCAGACCGGCCATCCATCCCTGCGCGCAGTGAAGTCCGCAGACGGGGTGGAACCCACCGCTTGCGGCCCGCCCAGCCTCATCGCCATCGCGGCGGCGTTCGCCGTGGGCGCGGTGCTGACGCTGCTCCCGGTGCCGCCCGCCCAGGCGCAGGTCAAGGCGGATCCCAACGCACCCAAGAATCAACAGCCAACGGTGCTGACGGCACCCAACGGCACGCCCTTGGTCAACATCCAGACGCCGAGTTCGTCGGGCGTCTCCCGCAACACCTACAGCCAGTTCGATGTGAACGGCCAGGGCGTCATCCTGAACAACTCCCGCACGGACACCAGCACGCAACTGGGCGGCTGGGTGCAGGGCAATCCGTGGATGGCCAAGGGGGAAGCGCGGGTCATTCTGAACGAGGTCAACAGCAGCGCGCCCAGTCAGCTCAAGGGCTATGTGGAGGTGGCGGGGCGCCGGGCGGAGGTGATCATTGCCAATCCGGCCGGCATCCAGGTGGATGGCGGGGGCTTCATCAATGCAAGCAGCGCCACGCTGACCACGGGCACCCCTCGTTTCGATGCCGCCGGCCATGTGACCGGCTTTGGTGTGCAGGGGGGATTGATCCGCATCGACGGCGCCGGGCTGGATGGCAGCCAGACCGACTACACGGCGCTGCTGGCCCGCGCGGTGGAACTCAATGCCGGGTTCTGGGCCAAGGAGGCGCGTATTCAGACCGGCACAGAAGTGATGCCGGTGGTGTCAGCGGGTGGCGCGGACGCCGGGCAGGGCGCTGGTGAGGCACTGGCCCCGACGGGCGAGCGGCCGCGTTATGCACTGGACAGCACCGCGCTGGGCGGCATCTATGCGCAGCGGATCACCTTGGTGGGCACCGAGGCCGGGCTGGGGGTGCGCCAGGCCGGGCAGATGGTGGGCGGTCAGTTGAAGCTGGATGTCAACGGGTGGCTGGACAATAGCGGCACCCTGTATGCACAGGACGGCGGGGCTGATGCGCTCCATGTGAATGCGACTTCCGGCGTCCACAACAGCGGCACGATGGCAGCGCGGGGCTCGACGACGGTGAGCGGCGCCCAACTTCAGGGTGAGGCCGAGAGCCTGACGGCGGCCGGACTGAACGAGGACGGCACGCTGGTCGTTGGTAGCGGCACCTTGAGCCTGCGGGCGGGGGACAGCCTGAGGCAATCCGGTCAGATGCTGGCGGGGGACCGCGTAGAGGTCCAGGCCAAGGCTGTTGATGTGTCGGGCGCTTCGGTGCAGGGGCGCCAAGTATCCCTGCAAGGGGACGTGCTGCGCGCGGACGGCGCGCAACTGGCTTCCACCGGCGCCATGCAGTTGCAGGCGACGGGTGGCTTGTTTGCCACACAGGCAGCCCTCCAGGCTGGCGACTTGACCGTCAGCGCCGCAACCCTTCAGCTAGAAAAGAGCGAGCTGTCTTCCGCTGGCACTCTGACGCTCACCACCAGCGGGCTGTTGAACACCCGTGGCGCCTTGGTGGCCGGGGATCTTCTGCAGATCACCGCAGGTGAAGCGGACAACCAGGGCGGTGAATGGCTGCACCTGGGGGCACAGCGCTTCAACGCGACGGTTGCGGGCACACTGACCATGACGGGTGGACGCCTGGCGACCAATGCCCAGGACATGACCGTGAACGCCGGCCAGCTCACGGGTGCGCAGGCCAGCCTGGAGCACTACGGCACGGGTGTGTTCAGTGTCACGGCCGCGTCGGCGGACCTGGGAGGTGCACAGCTCACGTCTTACGGAACGCTGGATCTGCAAACCCAGTCGCTGCAACTGGATGCGGTGGATGCGTTGGTGCGGGCCGTCCACTTGCAGGCCGATACCGTGTCCCTTCGGCAGGCCCTGGTACGCAGCGCCAGCACGGCGAGTGTCACGGGCGCCGTCATCGACCATCGTGGTGGGCAACTGGTCGGTGACCAGGGTGTTTCCATCACCGCCTCAACATCGTTCCTCAACGATGGCGGGCAGATCCATGCCGCCAGCGGTTCGGTGGATATCACTGGTGATGCCGACATCAGCAATCGCGCAGGGGTACTGGCCGCGCAGGGCACGGTCAGTGTTGCCGGTGTCTCGCTGACCCAGGCGAATGGGGCCTCGATCAGCGGGAAGGATGTGAAGCTCCAGCTGCGAGGTTCCTTCAGTCAGGATGCAGTGGGTGCGGACACGGCCAGCTCCTCGGTGGCGGCCGCACGCGACCTGAACATCCAGGCTGACACCATGACGCAGGCGGGCGTAATGCGTGCAGGCAACGCCCTGGTACTGTCGGTGGCGCAGACAGCCGCGTTGGGCGGCTCCATCTACAGCCAGGGATCGCTCCAACTGCACGCTGGCGGTGCGGTGACCGTCAACGGGCTGCTGGGGGCGCAGGAAAGCGTCACGGCGACAGCCTCGCGCTTCACCACCAGCGCCACATCCACCGTGGCGGCGGGCCTTGGTACAGATGGGCAGATCAACACCTCGGGTGCCCTGAACATCAGTGCAGCGGACGAACTGCGCCTAGCGGGCCTGCAGTTGGCGGGGCATGCCCTCTTGCAGGGCGCGCGGCTGGATCTCACCAGCACGCAGCTCTCCACCGGCAGCTTGATGCTGCGCTCCGGCGGCGCGTTGATCACCGAGGGGGCCACGCTGCAGACTGGTCAACTGGGCGTGCAGGCCACGGATTGGCGCAACAGTGGCGGCAAGGTGGCCGTCAGCGGCACCGAGTCACTGCAGGTGACGTTGGTCGGAAACCTGAACAACCGCCAGGGCAGCCTGCAAACCAACAGCGCGCAAGCTTCGCTCACGGCCGCCAGCGTGGACAACACCGGCGGCGTGATCAGCACCAGCGGCGGTCTGTTGAGTCTGCAGGCCGACCACTGGCAGAACCAGTCCGGCGTGCTGGCTGGTGCCGGGGCGGTGACTGCACGGGTCGGAGAACTACTCAACGCGGACGGTCAATGGAGCGGCCAAATCCTGACGCTGGATGCCGACCGGCTGAGCAACGTCGGCAGTGGCCTGATCTCGGCGTCCCAGACGTTGCAGGTCGACGCCGGGGAACTGCACAACAGTGGCACCTTGTATTCCCATGGCAACCTGGGCATCAGCAGCCGGGGTGTGCTGGAGAACAGCGGCCTGATTCGTGGTTTTGGCGTGTCCACGCTGCAGGCGGATCAACTTCTACAGGGCGGCACGGTAGCATCGCAGGGCAACCTGACGGCCACGGCGCGTGAGATCAGCAGCGCCGGCACGTGGGCGGCGGGCCTGCAGGCCGACAACACCTGGGCGGCGACGGGTAATCTGACCCTGTCCGTACAGGACAGCCTGCAGCACAGTGGCACCGCGATCGCAGCGGGGCTCCTGCAGATGACCGGCGCGCAACTGCAACTGCAGGGCAGCCAGGCGCGGGCCCGCGAAGTTGCCTTGCTCTCCCAGGGGGACCTCCGACTGGATCACGCCACGATGGCGGTGAATGGTGTGATGTCCCTGGGGGCACAGTCCACGCTGAATACGGAAGGTGCGAGCCTCAGTGCGGCGGATGTGACCCTGGCGGCGGCGGACTGGCGTCATGCCGGTGGAACCTTGTCGCAGACCGCCGCAGCAGGGCGATTGCAGGTGGATGTGGCCGGCCAGCTCGACAATACGGGCGGCAAGATCGAAGCCAATGCGGCCACCGTGGACCTGCGCGCCGCTACGCTGAACAATGCCCAAGGCAGCATCATGCATGCGGGTGCCGGTGGTCTCCGGCTGGCGGTGGGTACCCTCTACGGCGCCCGGGGTGAACTGCTCAGCAATGGCGCACTGACACTGACCGCCAACGGTGGCGTTGATGTCAGCAACGCTCGGGTCCAGGCACAGCAGGTGGTGCTGGCCGCGGATTCGCTTCAAAACCAGGCTGGACAAATCACCGGCGTGGTGGGTGTGCAGCTCACCGTGGCCCAGAGGCTGGACAACACCAGTGGCCTGCTGCAAAGCGGTGGCGACCTGCGGCTGCAGGCGGGGACCCTCGAGAACCGGGATGGGCAGATCGACGGTGAGGCGGTTCACCTCTCCGGCAGCGACCTGAGCAACACGGGGCAGGGTTTGGTGAACGCACGCCAGGCGCTGCACATCGAGGCCGGTCAATTCACCAGCACGGGTTCGCTGCAAGCGGGAGACACGCTGTCCGTGAGCACCGAAGTGGCTTTTGTCCAGGGTGGGCTGCTCTATGCACAGCGGGCGGTGACGGTCCAGGCCGGTGGCCTGTTGACCCAAACCGGACTGCTGGCCTCCGCTGACGCCGTCACCCTCCATGCGCGGGACCTGGCGGGCAGCGGCCAGATCGTGGCCGGTCTCCGTAACGACAACACCTTGGGAACATCCGGTGATCTGACCGTGGTCGGGACGGGCGCTGTGCAGCACAGCGGGCAGTTCCTTGCGGCGGGGGCGCTGTCTGTCACGGGCGCTTCGTTGTCCTTGCAGGGGAGCCAGTCCCAGGCGCAGGCCGTGGCCATGCGGGCCAGCCAAGGGGATCTCCGTCTGGAGGGCGGTGCCGTCATCACCTCCGGGCTGCTGGACCTGCAAAGCAACAGCACCCTGGATTCCAGTGGTGCGGCGCTGAGCGCAGCGTCGGTGAATCTACAGGCGCAGGACTGGCGAAACATCGCCGGCCAGCTGGCGCAGACGGATGCGGCAGGCATCTTGAACGTCGCCGTGCAGGGTCTGATCCAGAACCAGGACGGCCGCATTGCCGGCAATGTGAGCGACCTGACGCTACAGGCATCACAGATCAACAACACCCATGGCGCGGTGGTGCATGCGGGTGCGGGTGTGTTGACGCTGCGCGCCGATCAACTCGACGGCAGCCAGGGGCAGATTCTCTCGGCCGGAAGCATTGCGCTGTCGGTGACGGGCGCGGCGGACCTTTCGGCGGCGACGACGCAGGGCCAAGGCATCACGTTGGAGGCTACCAGCCTGAACCATCAAGGCGGCCAATGGCTCAGCGCGGGCGGCACACGCCTGGCGGTGACGGGCGCCATGGACAACACCCATGGGCAGATCCAGTCCGCCGCAGATGTGGTGATCCATGCGGGCAACGTGACCAACCAGGACGGCCAGTTGAGTGGACAGATGCTGGACCTCACCACCGGCACCCTGAACAACGGCGCCAACGGCCTGGCACTGGCGCAGCGAGGTTTGACACTCACCGTCGACCGACTGACCAATGTCGGTTCCTTGCAGTCCCAGGGTACGCTGGCCTTGAACGTGACTGGCACCATGGGCAATGCCGGGCAGATCTACAGCCAGGCGGACGCCATCGTCTCCGTGGGCGGCGTGCTGACACATTCCGGCCTGTTGGCAGCACAAGGTTCGCTGACGGTATCCGCAGGGGCCATCAACAGCGCTGGCGTGCTGGCCGCAGGCTTGAAGCCGGACAGCACCCTGGCCGGCCAGGGGCATCTCAGCCTTCAGGCACAACAGACGCTGCAGCACAGTGGCGCCACCATCGCCGCAGGCCAGTTGGACGTGAGCGGCGCGGCCCTGCAGTTGCAGAACAGCCAGATTCAGGGGCAGTCCGTCCATCTGACGGCGGCATCGGGCGGGCTTCAGATGGATCACGCCATTGTGGCGTCCGGCGGCGACCTCACGCTGCACAGCCTGGCGGGCATGCTGGTGACGGATGATGCGACCCTGAGCGGCGCCTCCGTGAACCTGCGCGCGCAGGATTGGCGCAATTTGGGTGGCACGGTGGGGCAATTGAGCGCCAGCGGTCAACTGGTGGCCGAGGTCGCAGGTAGCCTGAATAACGAGCGTGGCGCCATTGAAGCCACGGGCGGCGCCCTGACGCTGACGGCTCAGTCGATCACCAACAGCGACGGACGCATTGCACAGGCCGCCGCTGGCGCGCTGACCGTGCGAGCCGGCAGCCTTCAAGGGCAGCAAGGCGAGTTGCTGACCAATGGCACGCTGACGCTCCAGGCGAACGGCGCGGTCAGCCTGGCCCAGGCGCTGACGCAAGCGCGGGATCTCTCTTTGACGGCGGCATCACTGGATCATCAGGGGGGCCAACTGCTGAGCACCGGCACCGCCAACCTGCAGGTCCAGGGGCAGGTCAACAACACCGGCGGCACGATGGTGAGCGGCGCGCTGATGGACCTGCACGCCGGCAGCCTGGTGAACAACACCGGTGGCCTGATGCAGAGCGGTGGCGGGCTCCAAGCCCGTGTCGACGGCACGCTGGAAAACCAGGGCGGCAGGCTCCGCTCGGGCGGGGACCTGCTGATCACCAGCGCACGCCTGGACAACCGAGGTGGCGAGGTGGGTTCGGATCGCACCCTGACGGCGCAGATCACCGGCGACCTCCTGAACACGGGCGGGAACCTCATAGCGCAGCGCGCGCTGACGGTAACCGCCAGCACGCTTGGCAATCAGCACGGTCAGATCGCCAGCCTGCAAGACGGCGTGACGATGACAACCCAGGGTCAGCTCGACAACACTGGTGGCCTGGTCCAGGCGCAGGGAGGCCTGAAGGTGCGCACCAACGGCGGCGCATTGATCAACGCGCGTGATGCTGCGGTGACCACCTCGACGGGCATTCATGCCCAGGGTGGGATGACCATCGAAGCGGGCGCCCTCAGCAATGAATCAGGAATCAGCGCGGCGGCTGGCGCCAGCCTGACATCGTCCAGCCTGACCAACCGGGGGGAGATTTCGAGCGGCACGACGTTGCAGCTGATCACAGCAGGCACCTTGAACAACCAAGGGGGGCGTCTGATCAGCCTGGGCACGTTGGACGCCACAGGGCAGCAGGTACTGAACCAGGGTGGGCTTCTTTATGGTGGCCAAACCTTGACGGTCCAGGCCGCCACGCTTCTGGACAACATCAATACCAGTGGCACGGGCCAGGGCCTGCAGGGCGGAGCGGTGACGCTGCGCGCCGAGCAGGTGGACAACCGCGCTGGGCAGGTGCTGGCGAACGGAGATTTGCAGATCACCGCCCATCAATGGGTGAACAACAGCGGGGGACAGCTCGGCGCGGGTGGGCGACAGGTCATTGGCGATGGTGGCGCGGTCAGTGCCAGCGCCTTGTTGATGAACAACGTCGGCGGTCGTGTCTGGTCCGGGGGCGACTTCAACTTGACCGCACGGCAACTAGCGGACGGAGTGGCCGGGCAGATCAGCAGTGGTGGCAATCTGGGGCTGAGCCTGCAGGGTGACCTGACCTATGGCGCGGGTAGCCAATTGGCATCCACGGGCAATACCGTGCTGACGGTGACTGGCAACTTCACCAACCAGGGTGTCCTGCGCAGCGGCGGCACCCTCTCCGTGAGCGCTGCCAAAATCGATAACCAGGCCAGCGGCGAACTGAGCGGCGTGGTGACGCTGCTCAGTGCTGGAGGATCGCTGACCAACCGCGGGCTCATTGATGGCGACGGCGTGTCATTGACGGCTGGCCAGTTGATCAATGTGGGAACCGGGCGGATCTATGGCGGCGACATCGTCCTGACGGGCGGCTCGCTCACCAACGATGCGGAGAATGGGCAGGCGGCGGTGATTGCCGGACGCTATTCGCTGGATGGTCAATTCACGGGAGACATCAACAACCGCAATGGGGCGTTGATCTTTGCCGATGGGGGCCTGCAGATCACCGGGCAGAACCTGCTGAACGAGAACGCCACCATCCAGGCCTCGGATTGGTTGGTGCTTTCGCTGCGGGGGGGCTTGACCAACAGCACGGTCTACGAGGGCATGGGGACCGGCCAGGGTGCGGGGCAGGGCGTCTTGGCCAGCAAGGCCTTCATCAGCAGCGGCGGCGACATGGCCATCACCGCAGGAAGTCTACTGAACAGCGGTGCGACCATCGAAGGGCGTGGCAACCTCACGCTGGTGTCTGCGGACATCAAGAATGTGAATCCTTATCTGAAATGGACGGTTTCCACGAGCGCGGGGGAGCCTTCCGTGATGATCTCCTACTACATGGTGGGGCAGCTCTATGAAGACCGATCCATCACGATCAAACTGAATGGCCGGAATCCCGACGATGTGGTGAATGATTTCATCAAAGCCAACGATGATCGCCGGCTGGAGCGGTACTTCCTGAGTGGCGGCACCACCACGGCGGTCACGCAGAGCTCAGCCGCGCAAATCATTGTGGGAGGGATCTTGACGGTGGTGGGCGGCACCATCACCAACGACATGAGCCGCGTGGTGGGGGCCAATGGGGTCTCCATCACGGCGGACACGGTGAACAACGTGGCGCATACGGTGCAATCCGTGGGGACGGACGGTACGGTCACGCAGGTCACCCTGACGCTGCCGACGTCGGCGTCATCGGTGGTCCCCAATGCCTCGCAACCGGGTGTTCGGACCGGCGCGGGGGCGGTGACGACCGAGGGTGGCGCCACGGGGCAGGCCGCCCAGAGCGCGGGCCGGGCTGGCGGCCTGCCGGGTTTGCTGCAGAAGGCACTCCATCAGGTCGACGGCGCCAGTGGCGCGGACACCAATGCCAACGTGAACACGGCCTGGCGCGCTGGCGAAAGCGCTGATCTGCTCACGGTGGATCAGGCCCAGGGCGCCGCACAATCGATGGCCGCCACGGCGGAACAACGCGAGGGTCGGTCCTTGCTGATTTCCGCGCTGCGCAATGCCACGGCCACACAGACGGATGGCCAGGCGGATGGCACCACCCGCGCGGCCGTTGCCGCTGAAGCGGTACGGGTTGCCGGGGCGACCAACGCCGCCCAACCTGCGGCCGCGCGGACAACCACACTGCGTGGCGCCGCGGCCACCTTCAATGGGAAGCCGCTGGCCCGCAGCGTGACCGTGAACCTGACGGTGCCGAACAACAGCCTGTTCAAGCTGCACAGCGAGGCCACGTCCAACTACCTGGTGGAGACAGACCCGCGGTTTGCCAACTACCGCGACTGGCTCTCCAGCGACTATCTGTTGGAGCAGTTGGCCATGGACCCAGCCACCACACAGAAGCGCCTGGGCGACGGGTTCTACGAGCAACGCCTGGTGCGCGAGCAGATCGGCGAGCTGACGGGTACCAGCTACTTGGCGGGTTATGCCAGCGACGAGGAGATGTACCGCGCGCTGCTGAGCAACGGTGCCAGCTTTGCCAAAGAGCATCAGCTGATCCCTGGCGTGGCCTTGACGGCGGAGCAGATGACGCAGCTCACGACCGATCTGGTCTGGTTGGTGGAGCAAGACGTCACCCTGGCCGATGGTTCCGTGCAGAAGGTGCTGGTGCCGCAGGTGTATCTGGTGCCGCGAGACGGCGACCTGCAGGAGAACGGGGCGCTGATCGCCGGGGATCGGGTACAGATGGCGCTGGCCGGGGATCTCGGCAATGCCGGCACCATTCAGGGGGGCGACGTCACCGTCCAGGCACAGAACATCAGCAACACAGGCGCGGTGCGAGGCACCAGTGTGGCGTTGAGCGCGCGGGAGGACATCACCAACATCGGGGGCAAACTTGCGGCGACCGAGGACCTGAGCCTCGTCGCCGGACGGGACATCTCCGTTGGCAGTACCGTGGCCAGTGGGGCGTTTTATGACAAGGGCGTCTCCACGCGCAGTACGGTTCTGGACCGTGTGGCGGAGTTGAGCGCCGGTGGCGTGATGGTGTTGCAGGCTGGGCAGGATGTTTCGCTGCAGGCGGCCCAGCTCAAACAAGGCTCGGAGGGGCAGGGGGCCGATGGTGGCATCGTGATCCAAGCCGGGCGGGATGTGAACTTGAGCACCGTGGAGCTCTCCAAGTCGACGTCGGAGGTCAAGAACGCCAACAACTACCGAAACGAAAGCCTGACGCAGGACAGCGGCACCACCATTGACGCGCAAGGGCTGGTGGCGGTGCAGGCCGGACAGGACGTGGTGGCCAAGGCTGCCACCTTGTCGAGCGCGCAGGGTTCGGTGCAACTGCTGGCGGGGCGTGATGTGCAGTTGCTGGCGGGTGAAGCCAATCAGGTCATCGAGCAGATGACCCAGAAAAAGAAGAGTGGCTTCCTCAAAAAGAAGACCACCACGACCTACACCAAGACGGACGAGACTGTGGCGGTGGCCTCCACAGTCTCGGGCAGCACCGTGGAGGTGCGGGCAGGTCAGGACATCGGCGTTCTGGGCTCCAACGTGGTGTCGGATGCTGGCACCTCGCTGGTGGCCGGGCGCGATGTGGTGATTGAAGGCGTGACCAACACGCTGGAGAGCGAGAGCTTCAGCAAGACGGTCAAGTCCGGCTTGATGAGCGGTGGCGGCATTGGCTTCACGGTGGGCAAGCAGTCGCTGGCGCAGACGAAGAAGAGCACCGAGGAGACGAATGCCGGCGCGACCGTCGCGAGCGTGCAAGGCGATGTGAGCATCGTGGCGGGTGAGGCCTACAAGCAGGTGGGGTCCGCCGTGTCCGCGCCGGCCGGCGATGTGAGCGTGGTGGCCAAGAGCATCGACATCGAAGAAGCCCGCAACACGTCCGTGCAGAACAGCGAGACGAAGTTCAAGCAGAGCGGGGTGACGGTATCGATCAGCGCACCGGGTGTCTCGGCGGCTTTGGGGGCGGTGTCGGCGGGTGAGCACCTCACTCAGACCGAGGACGACCGGATGAAGGCCTTGGCTGCGGCCACTGCCATCTCCAAAGCCATGCAGGCGCAAAAAGAGATCGCTGCATTGTCCAAATCGCTTGAGGAAGAGAAGGGCAAGGAGAGCATCAGCGTCAGCATCTCGGTGGGCAGCTCCAAGAGCACCAGCAACCAGGTGAATCAGGCGGACCAGGCGGCTGGCAGCACGGTGGTGGCCGGAGGCTCCTTGAGCCTGACGGCCACGGGTGCGGACAAGGACTCCAACGTGACGGTGCGCGGCAGCTCGCTCACAGGTCAGGACGTGATCATCCAGGCGGACAACGCCATTCACCTGGAGGCCGCCAGCAACAGCAACGAGCAGCACAGCACCAACAAGAGCAGCAGTGCTTCGGTGGGGGTGGGCTTCTCGCTGGGGGCAGACAGCAAAGTCGGCGTCACCGTGAGCGGCAGCGTCTCCAAGGGCAACTCGGACGGCGTGGACACCAGCTACACCACGACCGAGGTGAAGGGCGGCAACAGCGTCAGGCTGGAATCCGGGGGCGACACCTCGCTGAAGGGCGCAGTGGTCACGGCGCCGCAAGTGGCAGCCAAGGTCGGCGGGGACCTCAAGGTGGAGAGCCTGCAAGACACCGCCACGTTTGACAGCAAGAGTACGACGGTCAGCGGCAGTGCCACGTTCACCGGACCCGCCCTGACCGGAGCCAGCGCCTCATACAGCCAATCCAAGGTTTCTGCGGACTACGCGGCGGTAGGGGCCCAGGCCGGCATCCGCGCGGGTGACGGCGGCTTCAATGTTGAAGTGGCCGGGAACACCGACCTCAAGGGCGGAGCGATCACCAGCAGCCAGGCGGCCATTGATGCCGGAAAGAATGCATTCAGCACTGGCACGCTGACCAGCACGGACATTCAGAACCGCAGCCAGTACAGCGCCACTGCGGTGACGGTCAGTGCCGGGACCAGCGGTGGCATGGCCGGGGCCTACAAGGACAGCGGGGACGAGCGCAGCACCACCCAGAGCACGATCAGTGCGGGCGCGACCACGATCACGAGTGGAGATGCGGCGAGCCTGGCTGCGCTGGAGCAACTGGACCGAGGCGCCACCAACGACGCCACGGCCGGCAAGCTGGCGCAGGGGTGGGATGGGCAAAAGCTTGCCGAACAGGCCAAGCTGAATGCACAAATCGTGGCGGACTTTGGCGCGCAGGCGGCGAAGGAAGTGGGGGACTACGCCAAGCAGCAGACGGCGAAGTACGACCTTGCCAAGCTGCAGGAGTCGGCCATCCAGGATGCGCTGAAGAAGGAAGGGAAGACCGAAGACGAGGAACAGCAGCTCAAGGCGCAGCTTGCGCAAGTGCAGGCGGTCATTGCGGAGCAAACGCCGACCTATGAAGCCTGGAAGGAGGGGGGAAGCGCGCGTGTGGCCTTGCACGCGGTGATCGGAGGCCTCACGGGTGATCTGGCCGGTGCGCTGGGGGCGGCAGGAAGTGCCCTGGCAGCGCCGGCGCTGAATGACTTCCAGACTGCGGTCAAGGCCGAGTTGGTGGCCGCCGGCATGGATGCCGAGGGCAAGAAAAACGAAGCCACCTTGGCAGATGGGCTGGCCAAGCTGGCGGCCGGACTGGCCGCGGGTGCCACAGGCGCGGCGTTTGGCACGGCCGGGGGCGTGGCGGGGCTGAATCAGGACTTCAACAACCGGCAACTGCACCCTGACCAGATCAGTTTGGTGAAGGAAGAGGCCAAGAAGCTGGCGGGCCTGCAAGGCCTGGATGAAGCCGAGTGGGAGAAGCGCTTGACGCAGCAACTGCTGCTGCAAAACGACAGCGCTTATGAGGCCGGACGGAACGGGCAGGGCAACGATGCCTTGGCTGAGCAGATCCTGAAGAACCTGGAGCGTGAATCCGGGGTGGTGCTGGATTACCGAGGCACGGATGCGTACAGCGACCACACCGCCAACACGGAACACCTGAACCAGACGATTGGCAGCTACGACCTGGCGGGTGTCCGTCCGTCGGACGGCATCGAGCTGGCCGACGGCACCTGGCAGGCCACCAAGCCTGGCACGACGCCGATGCCCAGTGGCGGCGCCACGGTCACCAAAATCCCGGTGGAGGGGTGCTCCACGCCGTATGGCGCCTGCACTTACACCTTCATGTTTGGGAGCGACGTGGCGTACGTCCGGGTGCCGCAGCCCGATGGAGGGTATCGGCTGTATCAAGCGAGTGAGGCGCAGCAGACCACGCTGGCGGCGCTGCAGTCTAAATACGGGTGGTCGGGTGTTGGCGAGGGGGTGGTTAGCACGCTGGGCGGTCTGGTGAGCTTGACCAAGGAACTGGCTTTGTTCCAAGTGGACACGACGCTGGGGACCGTGCGCACGGTCAGCAATGTGGTGGCGAGCGTGAGCGAAGGCCAGGCCGTGACCCGCGATGTACTGGCCTACGAATCGTCGATGGCCCAGTGGCTGCTCAGCGGGAAGGCCAAGGAGATCACCTTAGGCGATGTGCTGAAGGTGGTGGTGGATGCAACGCCCTTGGGTATCGGGTTCTCGGCCGGAGAAAAGCTGAGCTCCACCGACCCCGAGACGATCAAGGCCGGGGGCAGCGAGATCGGAGCCGCATTGACGTATGCGGCGCTGGGGGCTGCCCTGGAACCGGCGGCGATGGCTGCCAAGGGTCTCGTGCAGAAGGTGGACGGGATCGTTCTGTCCAAAGTGGAACAGGTCGAGGTGCCGGCGCTGTCTCATCTGTCGGAGAAGGTGGATGGGGTGCCGGGGAGCAGTGGCAGCAGTGGCGGCAGTGGCAGTGGCAGTGGCAGTGGCAGTGGCATCGGTGCTGCAGGGAAGGTGGAAGAGAGTCTTCCGGAGGTGAAGGGACCGAGCGGGGCGGAGGAGGTGACACCGGAGAAGGTGGCACCGGAAAAGCAGACCGGTGAGGCAACGCCGGACGCCGCGCCGAAGTGCCTGACGCCGCCGAACTGCTTTGTTGCCGGCACGCTGATCCATACGGTGGATGGGCCCAAAGCCATCGAGACGTTTGTGGGTGGCGAGTTGGTGCTGTCGAGGGATGAGTTCACGCAGGCCCCGGGCGTGCGGCCGGTGGTGGCAACGGTGTCCACCGAGGATCAGCCGATCTTTGAGGTGGTGATCGTTGATGCCGATGGACGGACAGAGGCGCTGCAGACGACGTCGGAACACCCGTTCTGGGTGACGCATGTGCCGGGGGATGGTGAATCGCTAGAAGAAGGAGCAGGAACAGCTCAATGGGTGCGAGCGGCTTCGCTGGAGCCGGGGATGAGGGTGATCGACTTACTGGGTCGAGATTTGACCGTTCATGCACAGAGGGCATTGGAACGTAAGGCGACGGTTTATAACATCGAGGTTCATGAACACCATACCTACCACGTGGGGGGAATGGGGGTGTGGGTTCATAATGCGCCGTGTTGTGAGGTTGGTAATGAAGGAACTGCTGCGAATGGCGGAATATCCGCATCTTTTTCGATCAAGCAACTTGATAAGAAGTTTAAGCACGCTGAGGATTTTGGGCTTTCAACAACAAAGAAGAATCCTGAAACGCTTGAGCAATATCAGGCAGCTCTTGAGGCACACTTAAATGATGCTGCTACTTACCAACATGGTACGTATCAGTATGTTCCGGATTCTGTTGTTTATTTCAACTCAACTACAAACAATGTTATTGTCTTGAGCAAGGGCGGTGAATTTGTTACCGGTTGGAAGTTGACCCCAGGCTCTCCACAGTTTGAGAACTTTCTAAAGAATTGGATTTTGCGATGAGTGATCTGCTACTCCGGATGGCGAAAGCATTTGTTGATAACAAGATTGAACCATCCTCGTTCGTTGAAGATTACATTATTCAATGGAAGCGCGAGAGGGACTGCGGGGAGGGTCTTTTGGATTCTCCGCAAATGAGTGAAGTGCTTTCCAGCATTTTTTGTATAGCGGACATGTTCAATCCGAACGAGGATAAGGAAGACTATGAATTTGATGCGGATCAACTGCGACATGAAATTGGTCGTGTAATAGGTGGTATGACTCCGTGAATTTGGCAGTTCCAAAGACGGCGGTGCGCCAAAATTGCTCGCACCGGAGAAGCAGGCCAGTGAAGCAACGCCGGACGCCGCGCCGAAGTGCCTGACGCCGCCGAACTGCTTTGTTGCCGGCACGCTGATCCATACGGTGGATGGGCCCAAAGCCATCGAGACGTTTGTGGGTGGCGAGTTGGTGCTGTCGAGGGATGAGTTCACGCAGACCCCGGGCGTGCGGCCGGTGGTGGCAAAGGTGTCCACCGAGGATCAGCCGATCTTTGAGGTGGTGATCGTTGACGCCGATGGACGGACAGAGGCGCTGCAGACGACGGCGGAACACCCGTTCTGGGTGTCGCATGTGCCGGGGAATGAACCGCTAGAAGAGGGAGCAGCAACAGCTCAGTGGGTGTGAGCGGCTTCGCTGGAGCCGGGGATGAGGTTGATCGACTTACTGGGTCGAGATTTGACCGTTCATGCACAGAGGGCATTGGAACGTAAGGCGACGGTTTATAACATCGAGGTTCATGAACACCATACCTACCACGTGGGGGTAATGGGGGTGTGGGTTCATAATGCGCCGTGTTGTGAGGTTGGTAATGTTGGAATCGATGGGCGGGCGGACTCGGGGTGGACCTCGCGCCAAATCGAATATATTCGGCTCGTGAGTTAATGCGACGTGTTGAGGAACCCGGGTCATTTCACAATTTCCAGGAATCCTTCAATAAGGATATATTTGCTGGCACACGTACTCAGATCAGCGACAGTTATGTTCTGTGCACGAAGGAAGGAACAATAACGCTTCCAGGTGAGCCGATTTGCGGTTGGGTGCATATAAAAATCGGTGAAGGCAAACGGGTTCGAGAGATTGTTGGGTATACTGAACCCCGTGTCATCGAGGGCACATTTGAGATTGGCGTTAAGCCGTCTGCCTCTGGTCGAACCGAGGTTATTACTCGCAGATGCTTCCGTCCGAAGGGGCCGCAATGAGCATTGAATATTTTTTTGGCGAGCATTCTTTCGCGCTTCTGCCCTTCAACGAAGCAGATGAAGCGTTGGAATGTTTTGCGTACCCCGGTTACTTGCCTGACCGGTGGATGAATGGAGCCAGCATTCGATTCGATGCGGCGCCCCGTGCATCATGGGTCGGTCACTTTCTCTCCGGGCGAGAGTCGCCAAATGCAGTGAGCTTCTGCTGTGATCATCCGGATGGGGTTCATGCTTTGGTTATTGCTGGCGGTATTGCCTATCAAGTAGCACCGGCCAACCCGGCCGATTGGATTGAATTACCCATTCGGCCGGTGATGGGGGGGTGTGCATCGGCGTCGGCCAATGCAGTCGCTCTCTTTGACTATTCCCGTATGCTCGTGCTCTATGCGGATGGAGATTCGTGGACGTCTGCCGCAGTCTCATGGGATGGTCTGAAAAATGTTCGAGAGAGAAATGGTGTGCTGTTCGGCGATGGTTGGGACGCCGCCGAAAATGAGCCTGCGCCGTTTGAGGTGGATTTAAGGACCAGACGTACGCTTGGCGGTGCCGCACCGCCGTCCCGTTGACCGCAAGTTCTCGCCGCAAACTGCATCCGGCAATGCCGGAAATGCTCCGACCCAGAACATAGTCTGAACTGGCCGCTGGTTTGCTAGCTCCGGCGGGGTGGACTTCAGATTCTTCCCTCCTACCGCAAACGTGCCTCTGTGGCGCGGTTATCCCATTAGGGAACGCAGTGCGCGCGTTCGAGGGGCAGATGGCAGCGGGCAACCCGGGCCTATCGAGTGATTCTGCGGAACGCTTGACGCAACTATTTAATTCGAAAGGCAACTAAATATGCACGATCTCTTCGAGATTGGCTTCAGAGAGGCCCTTTCGGATGAGGCGCTGGCGGACTTTCTTTCTATACACTTTCATCTCTCTAAAGAATGCATCGTCTCCGAAGATGAATATTGGGCGGAGGCATGGGAGGGGAAGGAACGAATCGGTATCTCCGTCCAAGCTGCGGCAGACGGATTGAAGGCGAACTTATCTGGCGTCTGCTTTCGGGCACTCGATGACATCGCGCTAGGGAACATGGCGGCCGAAGCAGCCAGCAAGCTGGGTTCTGAGGCGGTAGTCGGGGACTACCGCAAACACGGCGCAGAGGCGCAGGGTAGCTTCCTCGTCTATTTCCCAGACGGCTCCGTGTGGGAGGCTGTGGATGCCTCCCGTGGCTCCGTCAGCGACGTCAAGGTTCTACGCCAAATTTAACTTGGCAATGTAGGCGGTGAAGTCGAAGCTCTGCGGGGACTGGGCGGCACGAACGGCCACGCGCTTGCGGAGACGGTCACTCCTGGCGGTAGCGGACAGGCCTTCGCCGGCCACGGCGTCATGAACCGAACAGACACCCTATTCGGGCAAGGGCAGTTTGTTGCGCCCGCAGTTACGACCGTCGTCATGCCTCGCCTGGGCATAACAATCCGGGATTCGACGGGGCGGCTCTTGGAAAATGTAAGTTCGGTTGATGAGCTGAACCAGGCCATCGCCACCGGCGGGGGCCCTAACGGCCAAATTCTGACTCCTCGAAAGCTGGTCAACGCCATCCAGCCCGCTGGTCACGCAGCACGCGTGACGAGGCTGCGATCGCGACGGTCACGCTCAACCCGGAGCGGGATGTGGTCGTGACAGCCGAGCTTCGGAATCAAGATTTTCAGCCAAGAGTTGCATAACTGAGGCGACAACTACCTTGACGCGCGCCGACCTGCGCGGGGCTTCAGTGCTGCTCGACGTTGGCTGTGAGTTCATCGGATTGCGCTCCATCATGTCTGGCCTGCGGTGCCTGCAGGCCGGGACGGGTTTTCACCACCGCGCCCCGTCGTTCACCATCTGCGCGTCCTGCCCGAGTAGCCGCGTTCTTTGTTCCAGCACGACATGACGCTGGGGACCGTGCGCACGGCCAGCAATGTGGTGGCGAGCGTGAGCGAAGGCCAGGCCGTGACCCGCGATGTACTGGCCTACGAATCGTCGATGGCCCAGTGGCTGCTCAGCGGGAAGGCCAAGGACATCACCTTAGGCGATGTGCTGAAGGTGGTGGTGGATGCAACGCCCTTGGGTATCGGGTTCTCGGCCGGAGAAAAGCTGAGCTCCACCGACCCCGAGACGATCAAGGCCGGTGGCAGCGAGATCGGAGCCGCATTGACGTATGCGGCGCTGGGGGCTGCCTTGGAACCGGCGGCGATGGCTGCCAAGGGTCTCGTGCAGAAGGTGGACGGGATCGTTCTGTCCAAAGTGGAACAGGTCGAGGTGCCGGCGCTGTCTCATCTGTCGGAGAAGGTGGATGGGGTGCCGGGGAGCAGTGGCGGCGTTGCTGCAGGGAAGGTGGAAGAGAGTCTTCCGGAGGTGAAGGGACCGAGCGGGGCGGAGGAGGTGACACCGGAGAAGGTGGCACCGGAAAAGCAGACCGGTGAGGCAACGCCGGACGCCGCGCCGAAGTGCCTGACGCCGCCGAACTGCTTTGTTGCCGGCACGCTGATCCATACGGTGGATGGGCCCAAAGCCATCGAGACGTTTGTGGGTGGCGAGTTGGTGCTGTCGAGGGATGAGTTCACGCAGGCCCCGGGCGTGCGGCCGGTGGTGGCAACGGTGTCCACCGAGGATCAGCCGATCTTTGAGGTGGTGATCGTTGACGCCGATGGACGGAAAGAGGCGCTGCAGACGACGGCGGAACACCCGTTCTGGGTGACCCGTGTGCCGGGGAATCAACCGCTAGAAGAAGGAGCAGCAACAGCTCAATGGGTGCGTGCGGCTTCGCTGGAGCCGGGGATGAGGGTGATCGACTTACTGGGTCGAGATTTGACCGTTCATGCACAGAGGGCGTTGGAACGTAAGGCGACGGTTTATAACATCGAGGTTCATGAACACCATACCTACCACGTGGGGGGAATGGGGGTGTGGGTTCATAATGCGCCGTGTTGTGAGGTTGGCAATGATGGCAGTGCTGCCGAGGCCAGTAATTCATTGGCGTTTAAGCCGGGGCAAGATCTCATTCACTTCAACAAACACGGTGGCGAAATCGCGGACGTGCTTGGTCACCAAAACTACACGCTCGAGCAATATTTGTCTGATGCAAACTCGGTGATTCAAAACGGTAAGTTCGTGCCGGAGTTGAACGGATATGCGGCCATACCCGGAGGAGCTGGTTCGGCAAAAGGTTTGTTTGTTGGTCTCGATAGAACGACTGGTGAAATCACCACGATGCACTTGAAGTCGGTTTCTTGGTTCGGAATGAAGGCACCCAGCCTGGGTTGGCTGGCGCAGCCGAGTAGCGTTCTGACCGACATCGTTGGCCCGAAAACAAACTTGGGTTGGAAATGGCCTTATTGAGCAGGAGTATTTAATGCGTGTTGAATATATCGAATGGATTTCCAGGGAGGCCGAAGAGGCTGAAGTTGTCGTGAGCCACGGCCACTTTTCCTGCCGCGCATTCTCGCAACCCTGCTTGCTTTCGGTGGGCCAAGTATTGGAGCAGCCATTGCACGTTTTTGGCGCAAAGAACATCATGCGGTCTGCCGCTGAAGAACAGAGCATAGAGCTTCAGGTGGAAGGTGGGCTCGCTCACAAAGTAACTGGGATATTCAAGGACTCGCAAAGTAAGCGGATTATTGTTGGCGGAATAGAAATGGTTCTAGATGATTACATTCCTGGTGGTCTTCAAGTCGGCGACATGATTGACTTCGAGTGCGCGCGGATTGACGTTTGGTAGTTTGGCAATGGCGGAAGGCCGACACGCCTCGTGGGCACTTCTCAAAACCTCTCTCACACCTGACACCGGAATCGGTCACCATACAGGCCATGATCACACCCCGCATCAAGCCGTCGGCCTTCTGGCGCCGCCAGGCTTCATCTGACCTATTCGTTCAGGACCGACGTCAGGAGAAGATGGGCAGCTTCATCGCCAACCTCGCGGCGATGGACGAACTGGTGGACTTCGCAGCAGTTGCAGCTCAGGTGGAGGCAGCCTGCCCACGGCCCGACCGCAGCAAGGGTGGTCGCCCGCCGTACTCCACCGAGATCATGGTGCGGCTGGTGTTCATCCAGTCGCTGTACAACTTGAGCGACGAGGAGTGCGAGTACCAGGTGCTGGACCGCATGAGCTTCCAGCACTTTTGCCGGCTTGCAGGCGAGCTGCACATCCCGGACGCACGCACGCTGTGGCGCTTCAAGCAGCAACTGGCCCAGGGTGGCCTGGGCGGGAGGGCCATCTTCGAGGCCGTGAGCCAGCAACTGCAGGCTCACGGCTACATCCCGCGAGGCGGGCAGATCGTGGACGCCAGCATCGTGCAGGCGCCGGTCACGCACACCAAGAGCGAGGAGCGCGAAGCGCTCAATGAAGGGCAGGCCCCTGAGGGCTGGTCCTCCAAGAAGCTGCGCCACACCGACCGCGCCGCCCGCTGGACGAAGAAGCACGGCAAGAGCCACTACGGCGACAAGGTGCATGCCAACAGCGACGCGCGCTACAAGCTCATCCGCAAGATCAAGGTCACGCCGGCCAATGTGGACGACGGCCAGACCTTGAAGGACGTGCTGGACCCCAGCAACACCGGCAAACGCGTGCTGGCCGACCGGGGCTATGACAGCCAGGCCAACCGGGACCTGCTGCGAGAGCAGCAACTGCGAGACGGCATCGGCAGAAGAGCCCGGCCTGGGCAGCAGAAGCGTCAGCGGCTGGATGCACGCAACACGGCCATCAACCGCATCCGGGCCAGAGGCGAGCACGTGTTCGCGGGCCTGCAGCAGTTGGGTGGCAAGGTGGTGCGGGCCACGACGCTGGCTCGCAATGAACTGGCGAACACGCTCCAGTGCGTGGCCTACAACGTCAAGCGACTGGTGTGGCTGGCCGCCCATGAGCCGGCGCATTGAGCGCCGCCAAGGGCGAGGTGCGCCCGCTGAGCCCGCAAAGCGGGAGATGAGGGGCCTGGCGGCCAGCTTCGATGGCTGAAACGGGCTTGTGCGGCCTCAATCCGAGGCTGCGGACATGCTCGCGCCTTCAGGTGCGGCGAGAACGGGGTTATGAGAAGTGCCCACCAGGGGCAGTATTACAAATTCACCTATTCAGGTGGTGCCATCGTGAAGGTTATTGACCCGGCCACCTATCGCGTGACAGGCTGGCCTGAAGGAAACACAACTTTCTACAATCAGGCCGGTCAGCCGATTGTCTACAATCAGGCCACCAAATCGTGGAGTTTGAAGAAATGAGCGCGGAGATTGATTGGGAAGCCGCTGTTGAGCCTGGCCACCGCATGCTCGGTTTGACGTTGGGGATGGATTTCTCTTCCGTTCGCGCGTTGCTGGGGCCTGCCGGCGCTGAGGTCCAGTTTCGCGGCTCCCCTCTATTGATCGTGGACGATCAGCAAGAGGGCGCCATCCATCTCCGAGCGGTAGATTTACTGGGGCTGCCGTATGAATGGCAGAACAGCTTGGTGCGTTTGGTATTTAGTGATGGACGGTTAGTCACCATCACCGCCGACGGCATGATGGGCAATGAATTCTACGCGTACCGGGGCAAATTCAAGGGCAAGGTGGGGCTGGGTTCCAAGGTTTCGGAATTGCAGGAATTCGGCACTTTTGAATTTGATGACGCGGAAGAGGTATTTTTCTCGGATGGCTGGAAAGGGATGGAGGTATCTGGATCCAATGCCTGCGATTTGGAGAAAAGCCCCGACCAGACCATTACTTTCATGAAGGTGTGGTGCAGGTGAGGGGGCTCTATCCCGTTCCGTGTGGAAAGCTGCCCGTCAATGCGAGGCAACCCGTGCCATCGGGATGACGGGCAAGTGGGTGAGCTTTGACATCCGCAGGTAGGCCACGGTGATGAAGTTCTTGGTCGGGCCTGCAAAACCCCGCCGACCCGCATGAACACTGGCTTTGCGGGTGATCGCTGATATCCAGAACTCCCAGTTTGCGTTGCAATGGGGTGCAGTTCCTGGGAGTTTGGAGACCACCGCGATGGCGCCCGAAGATTTCTTCCGAGCGCGCTTGGAGACGATGATCGACATGCGCCATGCGCTGGCGGTGCTGGCCACGCGCATGCCGTGGGAGCAGATCGAGGCATCGCTGGCGCCGCTGTTCTCCCACAAGGAACGTGCCGTTCATGTGGTTGAGGGCGCGGACCTGTTCGGCCCGACGCTGGAGATCGCTGGCGCGGGCGTGAGCCAGCGCGGTCGGCCGCGCCTGCCGATCCGGCTGATGGTGGCGCTCCCGTATCTCAAGCATGTCTATGGCGAGAGCGACTAGTCGGTGGTCGAGCGCTGGGCCCAGGACGTGTACTTCCAGTTCTTCAGCGGCAACCAGTACTTCGAGCCACGCCTGCCCTGTGACGCGACACAAATCGGGCGCTTCCGCCGCGCGCTCGGTGAGGCGGGCGTCGAACAGCTGCTGAAGACGACCATCGAAGTGGCCGTGGGCATGAAGGCGATCAAGCCGGCGGAGTTCGAACGCGTGATCGTTGACTCCACAGTGCAGGAGAAGGCCATTGCGGCCTCCCTGGCCACTGCACACCCTCATGCTTAGAAGCGATAACTGCCGCTCACGTAGAAGAACCGTCCGCGCGGATCCGTATAGCTCGGGTCATAACCCGAAATAAAGAAGTAGGCCTGGTTGGAGAACGGCGGCGAGGTGTCAAACAGGTTCTTCACCCCCGCCCGCAGGGACAAGGCCTTGGTGGCTTCCCAGCCCCCGGACAAGTCCCACAGCGAATACGCCTTCACCTTGTTCTTCTCCACCACCGTGCCGGTGTCCGTATCAATGGCGGAGTTCTGATCGGTGTAGCCGCTGTAGAACGTGTTCGCCAGATTCAGGCTCCAATCCCCCCGCGACCAATCCAGATTCAGCCGGTGCCGCCAGCGCTGCACCACGCCATCGGTCACAAACCGCCCGAGATTGCTGATGTAGGGGTCGCCATCACCCGTTTGCCGCTTGGACGTCAGGGTCCAGGTGCCGACCAGTTTGGCCGAGAAGCGGCCCCATTCCGTCGCCGCCGAGCGCAGTTGCAAGGTCAGATCCAGGCCGGAGGCCTTTTCCCGGCCCCGGTTTTCCTTGCGAAGTTCAATGAAGCAGATGCTGGAGTCGGACGCGTCGTAGTCACATCCGGCCAAGCCTTCATCCTCGTTGTAACGGTGCACCAGGGGTTCGTATTTGTCCAGGTTGGACAGAATCACGTCATCGCCCAGTGTGCTGATCAGATTGCGCTTCTGGATGTTCCAGTAGTCCACCCCCACGCTCCACAATGGTGAGGGGTCGGTCAGGAAACCGATGCTGAACTGGCGCGACTTTTCCGGCTTCAGCTTGGGGTTGGATGACGTGCGGGTTTCCCATGCATCCGCACAGAAACTCAAGTCGTTGTCGTTCTCCGCCATGCATACCGGGTCCGGCAGGATGGAGGTGAAGGACACCTTGGTCGGGCGGTACAGATCGTCCATGGACGGGGCCCGGAATCCAGTGCCGGCCGATGCTCTCAGTGTCAGGTCCGGCATCGGTGTCCAGCGCAGGCCCACTTTCGGATTGGTGGTGGAGCCGATGCGTTGATAGCGGTCATGCCGCAACGACAACTGAGCCTCCCATCCCTTGGCAAACGGCGCCAACAATTCCCCGTACGCGGCCCAGACCTTGCGAGAGTTGTTGGTGAACTGCGCGTCGCCGGGGGAGGAGTCGCCCAGGATGTTGTCGGACATCAACAGGTCGCTGGCCGATGAAGCGGCCTTCTCCCGTCGGAATTCGGCACCCAGCGCCACCGCCAAATCCCCGCCATCCAGCCGAGTCAGCGCGCGGGACACCTTGGCATCCACCGAATCCATCACGCCTCGCGCCCGCCGCACCTCCTGGTCGATGTTCAGGGATTTCAACAGCGCCAGCCCCTCGGCGCTGGATGCGCCAAACGGATTGAGCAGGCCGTCCGCATAGGCCTGCAGCGTGGCGTCTTCCGGGTAATAGCCCCGGACGTCGCGGTCGGAGACCCGGTTCACGCTGTGGTTGTAGCCCCAGTCGTAATCCCAGCCGCTCACGGTGCCGTTCATGCCCACCACCACGCGAGTGCCCGTGCTGGTCAACTGGCTGGCCCGATTGCCGCCTTCAATCATCCGGGTGCGCACCAGGATGCTGCGGTCGTCCGGCAGGGCATCGGCCAGGCCGGTGGCGGCCAGTTCCGGAATCTTGGACACATCCAGTTCCGCATCAATCCGGTTGCTGGTGCCGACATACCAGCTGCGCGCGCGGCTGTACGCGTACTCCACAAACGCCTGGTGGCTGTCGTTGATCTTGAAAACCCCACGGCCCAGGAAGCCGGTTTTCTCGGTTTTGGGATACAGCTCCAGGTCACGCATGTAGTCATACGTGCAGGCATCTTCCCCACCAATGCCGCTAGGCAGATACAGCGTGTGCGGCGGCTGGCAGTTGGGGGCACTGAGGTTGATGGTGCGGTTGACAATGGGCTTGCCGTTGATGGTGAAGCCCACGGACTGGAGATAGTCCCGTTGGTCGCTGCTCAGGCGGATGTTGCCGGGGTAGGTGACGCCGGACAGCAAATGCGGCAGGCGCTCAGGAATTCGCAAGTCGGAAATGAACTGGCGCTGCGAGGTGCGCAAGGCATTGGTGCGCTGGAAGTCCAGCACACCGAAAAGGTTGAAGCCGTCTCGCGAGACGTCCCCATAGCCGCCGGAGATGCTGCCGGTGCGCTTGCCTGCGCCGCCTTCGCCGGAGAAGCCGCCATACGCATCCAGCTGCACGCCCTGGAAGTCCTTTCGGGTGATGAAGTTCACCACGCCGCCGATGGCGTCCGTGCCGTAGAGCGCTGAGGCGCCGTCCAGCAGCACTTCCACACGTTCAATGGCTGCGGCGGGGATGTTGTTCAGATCCACGCCCTGGTCGTCACCCGGCGACGCAAAGTTGGCCATGCGGCGGCCATTCAGCAGCACCAGGGTGGAGGAGGTGCCCAGTCCGCGCAGATTGGCGGAGTTCATGCCCATCTGGTCCTTGAACCCGCCCGTGCCGATGCTCACGCCGTCGGTCAAGCCTTTGCTGGCGGCCGAGACGGTGGCCATCAATTCGGCCGCCGTGGTCACGCCGGCCTTGGTGATGTCCTGGCGGGTGATGACCTGAACGGGCAGGGCGCCTTCATCGGCCAGGCGTTTGATGGCGGAACCGGTGATCTCCACACGCTCCAGCTTGCGCGGCGTGGTGTCGGCGTCTGCAGCGGCGCCCGTGGCTTGGGCCAGCGCGGTGAGCGGCACCAGCAGCGATAGACCCGCCGAGAGCCCCAACGCAGCGGCCAGACGATGCCGGGTGGGGCGATGGCGGCCCGGCTGGCGGCGCGCGCGTGTGTGTGAGTGATTCATGACAAGTCTTCCTGGGAGGCCTATGCCCCGTTTGCATCAGTCTAGAAAGACGTGTCCCGGCAGCACACTGGGAGACATACTGTGAAGTCGCGCGGAAACAACTCGGGTACGTTTGTTGACAGTTGGTGCTGAGCGCCTGTGCTTCCATAGCGATCGCGGCAGTCAATACTGCAGCCGGGACTTCCAGGACACCGTGAAGGCCTGGGGCATGCGCAGTTCGATGTCCCGCAAGGGCAACTGTTGGGACAACGCCCCGACCGAGAGCCTTTGGGGACGACTGAAGACGGCCTGCGTCCATGGCCGCCGGTTCGCCACGCACGAGGAAGCACGCCAAGTCGTCATGGACTGGCTCGCCTTCTACAACCATTCGAGGCTACATTCGGCGTTGGGCTATCTCAGCCCGATGCAGTTCGAGCAACGCTGGCTGGCGGCGCAGTGCAAACCTGCCGCCTGATGATCGGGTTATGCACTCCGATTTCCAGGGGCAACCTCAAGCAGCATCTATTTCAAGCGCAATTTGCTGGTGTCCACGTTCAAGCCTCACAAGTTGCTCAGCGCGGAGACGTTCGGCGCACTGGTTCTGGACTTCCTTACCTTCGGCAATGGCTACCTGGAGCTGCAGCGCAGTCGCACTGGCAAGCCGCTGGAGCTGAAGCACGCCCTTGCGAAGTACGTGCGGCGCGGAACGGATCTGGAGACCTACTACTTCGTGCGCGGCTGGCGGGACGAGCACCAGTTCACCCGAGTTCGACACCAAACAGCCGTTTCGAGCACATTCCGCCGGCTGGATCGTTTGGAATCAACGACTTAGACGCATGCTGTCGATTTATTTGTAGTGGCACGTTTGCCAATGTTGGGTATTGGCATGCCATGGGTGAATTGGCCACACTCTGGCCATGTTCATCAAGCTCACCCGATCTGGTTCGCGCACCTACGCGCAGCTGGTCGAGTCGTTCCGCGATGAGCTTGGCAAGCCCCGCCAGCGCACGGTCGCCACGCTCGGCCGCGTCGATGAGCAGGATGGCCAGGTCGATGCGCTGCTCAATGGCCTGCTGCGCGCCAAGGGCCGCCCCGTCGGCGCGACCGAGAGCCCTCAGGTGAGCTTCGAGTCGGCGCTGTCGCTGGGCGATGTCTGGGCACTGGATGCGCTGTGGCGCGAACTGGGCTTCGATGGCCTGGCCGCCGTCTTCCGGCGCGCCCGCTTCACCACCGCTGTCGAACACGCCATCCGCGTGATGGTCTTCAACCGGCTGTGTGACCCGGAGTCCAAGCTGGGCGTGCTGCGCTGGCTACAGACGGTGAGCATGCCGGGCGTTGACGTCGACAAGCTCAGCCATCAACACCTGCTGCGCAGCATGGACGCGCTGATGGACCACCAGACTGCCGTCGATGACTGCGTGGCCCAGTTGCTGCGCCCGCTCATCGATGAAGACCTGTCGGTCGTGTTCTATGACCTGACCACCATCCGTGCCGAGGGCCTGAGCCAGCAGGATGGCGACGTGCGGCACTTCGGCATGTCCAAGGAGGGCGTCATCGCCCGCCAGTTCATGCTGGGCGTGGTGCAGACGGCTGACGGCATGCCGATCTATCACGAGGCCTTCGACGGCAATGCGGCCGAGGCGCCGACGTTGCAGCCCACGCTCAAGAAGGTGCTGGCGCGCTACCCGCATATCCGCCGACTGGTGGTGGTGGCCGACCGGGGGCTGCTGTCGCTGGACAACATCGAGGCGCTGACGAAGCTGCAGGTGGCGGGTGACCGGCCGCTGGAGTTCATCCTGGCGGTGCCGGGGCGGCGCTATGCCGAGTTCGTCGAGGTCTTGCAGCCCTTTGCCCAGAAGGCCGCGCAGGCCACGGACGAGATCGTCACTGAGGCCCAGTGGCAAGGCCATCGCCTAGTGGTGGCGCACAACCCGGTACGCGCCGCCGAGCAGACCCAGGAGCGCCTGGCACGCATCCATGCGCTGCAGCAGCGCGCCGATCAACTCGCCGGCAAGCTCGACGCGCAGGATGAGGGTAAGGTCCAACGCGGGCGCAAGCTCTCGGACTCGGGCGCCAAGGCGCGCTTCTTCCACGAGGTGAGCGACGCCCATCTGGCGCGCATCATTCAGGTCGACCTGAAGTCCGACTTGTTCACCTACGCCATCGACGAGGCCGCGCTGGCCCGGGCGCAGCTGATGGACGGCAAGCTGATGCTGGTGACCAACGTGCAGGACATGGCCGCCGACGAGGTGGTGAGGCGCTACAAGGCGCTGGCCGACATCGAGCGCGGCTTCAAGGTGCTGAAGTCCGAAATCGAGATCACCCCGGTCTTCCACCGCCTGCCCGAGCGCATCAAGGCCCACGCCAGCATCTGCTTCATGGCGCTGATCCTGTACCGCGTGATACGCCAGCGTCTGAAGCTGGCCGGCAGCGATTTGTCACCCGAAGCCGCCTTGGCGGACCTGCGCCGCATCCAGCGTCACACCGTCAGCATCGACAGCAGCGCGCCCATCCACGGCGTGTCCACCGTTCAACCCCGCCAGGCCCAGGCCCTGGCCGCACTGCGCATCAAGAAACCGACTATCGACACCCAGTTGACGCTGCTGTAGTGGCAATTCCGAAGGGCCAACCTATACGGATCAATCACTTACGGCGGTTGGTGTCGAACTCGGGAGTTCATGCCGGGCTCCGTTTTTCACCTGCGGGAGGCCGACATCAACCAGGAGATCTACGGCCTGCCGGAGTACCTCAGCTCGCTGCAGGCGGCTTGGCTGAACGAGTCGGCCACGCTGTGCCGGCGCCGCTACTACAACAACGGCAGCCACGCTGGCTTCATCCTCTACATCAGCGACCCCGCGCAGCAGCAAGAGGATATCGACGGGATCAGGGAGGCGCTGAAGAACAGCAAGGGCCCAGGGAACTTTAGGAACCTCTTCCTCTACTCGCCGAACGGGAAGAAGGACGGCGTGCAGCTCATTCCAGTGAGCGAGGTTGCTGCCAAGGACGACTTCTTCAACATCAAGAGCGTGAGCCGGGATGATGTGCTTGCGGCCCATCGGATCCCGCCGCAGTTGCTCGGTATCGTGCCCAGCAATACGGGCGGCTTTGGGGCGGTCCTTCCAGCGGCCAAGGTCTTCGCTCGCAACGAGATTGAGCCGTTGCAGACTAGGTTTCGAACGCTAAACGAATGGCTCGGCGAAGAAGTTGTGACTTTTGCGCCATACGCTATTGCTTTGACCACTGACGAGGCAGATTCCTGATGCGACAGTACAAAGGCAACAGACCTATGACAGTGAATTCAACGCTTGAAATACTCAATAGTTAGTTGTTTGTCGATTGTTTGGTGGTGAAATGAATAACCTGCTCGAACAAATGCCCAATGAATAACAAAAAATGTTGGAAAGATTAGATTTGGCACCAGCCACGTCCATCCTAGACTTCCAATTAATTTTGGATCGGGGATTCCATAGGTAGGCAGGCGTGCGACCGCTGCTGCCAATAGGCGGGATCGCCACCCGTGCTTAATGAAAATTTTCAAAGGCTGCTGTGCATCGAATGCGGACTTTGCAGTCTTCCCAAAGTTTCTACTGGGGTATCGAAGGTCCATACTATTCAATCACCCTTATTGAAGAGTTTCCGACAAACTGCGTACTGAGCAGTGCATAGGGTGGGGCACCAGGCTGGCATCGCGCTTCGCGCGACGCGAGCACAGCGCCGGGTTGCGCTGGCGAGCAGCATGCCGCCAATACGCCGACGGGGCGATCTGCAAGACGCGGCAGAGCGACTCGACCCCGAACTGCTGGCGATGCTGGTCGACGAAAGCCTTCAGGACTTGAAGCTGCGGTCGAGCTCCGCCTGGGCGAAAAACGCGCTGGCCAGCTTCAGAATCTCATTGGCCTTGCGCAGCTCGCGCACCTCGCGTTCGAGTTCCTTCACGCGCTGGGCCTCGCTGGTCGTCACGCCCTCGCGCACGCCGGTATCGACCTCTGCGCGCTTAACCCATTCGTTCAGCGTCTGCGGCACGCAGCCGATCTTGGGCGCGATGGACTCGATGGCCGCCCACAGCGACGGATACTCCCCTCGGTGCTCCTGCACCATCCTCACCGCGCGCTCACGCACCTCGGGCGAGAACGTTTTCGATTTGCTCATGGCTCAATCCTCTCAGAGTGTTGAGCCTCCTCAAAATCCGGGGCGGTTCATCAGGCTCCTTGAGTGGAGCCTGAAGTAGCCACGAAGGGCATCCAGTTCTGATTGAGTAGGGCGCCTGTCGCGTTCGTTGCTGCGAGCCAGCATGCCCATATGGGCTAGCGCTTCACGGGCGTCATCGACGACACCTCGCGGTGCCTGAATGCGCCATACCGCGCGAGCCATCTTCAGAACCGATCCGAGGTAGGTCAAGTCGATCGAAGCGGTCACACCCCTGACCCGACGGTCCTCGGTGATGTATTGGATGATCCGCTCGACCGTGAGGGCGTTGACGAGTACCGCACCTAATCCACTCTTTCGTTCGGCCATGCGGTTCAGCACCCAGGTCTTGTTCTTCCCGAAAGGTTTGTTCTTGGAGACTTCCTCTGTGTAACGCTTGATCAGGTCCCCGATGGTCGTCTTGGACGTCGGCGCGACCAGGCCGACTAGACCTGCCTCAAGATCAACCTCCACCGATCGAGCCCAAGCCTCTGCAAGCGCCTTCGTCGCGAAGGTCCTCGTCTGTGTCGGGGCGCCCCGTCGGCGCACCTGGGCACGCCACTTTCCGTTCAGCGGGATAATTGACGCCATTGCTCCTGTGAGCCTCCCTCGTACCTGTGATTGCTACGGCCCTTCGACCGAGGGCGCTTCGTAGCACTATCGTAGCAGTCACAAAGTGTTACCTCGGGGAAATCCGTGCAAATTCGTGCTACGGAAACCTTCTAAAAAATGCCAGAAGTCTTAGATAAATCAATAGCTTGGAGCCCATGGCGCCTGTCCGTTGCGCCCATGCTCGATTGGACCGATCGCCACTGTCGCTACTTCCACCGGCTGCTCACCCGCCACACGCTGCTCTACACCGAAATGGTCACCACGGGCGCCTTGCTGCACGGGGACCAGCCGCGTCACCTGGACTTCAGCGAGCAGGAACATCCCGTGGCGCTGCAACTCGGCGGGTCGGAACCCGCCGACCTGGCCGCCTGCGCCAAGCTGGCTGTGAAGTGGGGGTATGACGAGGTCAACCTCAATTGCGGGTGCCCCAGCGAGCGGGTGCAACGCGGCGCGTTTGGTGCCTGCCTGATGGCCGAACCCGCCCTGGTGGCACAGGGCGTCAAAGCCATGAAAGATGCGGTGAGCATCCCTGTCACCGTCAAGCATCGCATCGGCATCGACAAGATCGAGAGCTACGACTTCGTCCGTGACTTCGTCGGCACCATCGCCGAAGCCGGCTGCGACGTGTTCATCGTGCATGCCCGCAATGCGTGGCTGCAGGGGCTCTCCCCCAAAGAGAACCGCGACATCCCGCCGCTACGCTATGAACTGGTGCACCGCTTGAAGCAGGACTTTCCGGCCCTGACCATTGCCATCAACGGCGGCATCAAGACGGATGACCAGATCGCGGAGCAACTGGCGCATGTCGATGGCGTGATGGTGGGCCGTCAGGCCTATCACGAACCCTGGCAGATGGCCGGATGGGACCAGCGCTTCTTTGGCGCGGCCACCTCGCCGGTCGCTGACCGGCAGGCGGTGGAAGCCTTGTGGCTGGACTATCTGGAGCAGCAGGTGGCCCAGGGGCGCCCCTGGGCCCAGGCCATGCGCCATGCGCTAGGGCTGTGGAACGGCTTGCCGGGCGCGCGGCGCTGGCGGCAGGTGTGGTCCGACCATCGGTTCAAGCATCTGCCGGTGCGCGAAGTGGCCCGTCAGGCCACCCTGGCGCGCGAAGCCGCTGCCGAGCTGGCTCGGCAGCATCCGGCCTTCCAGGCCGAATAAGCGGCTCAATCCCAGGGCGCAGCTTCGGTCGCCAGGTCGGCATCCATGGCCGGCGTGCGGTGCGCCTGCACGCCGTCGGCCCCGGCAGCGCCCGTCTCACCCGAAGCGGCCTTCGGTGCATGCTCCGCCGCAATCTTGGCCGACTGCCCGATGAAGTCCAGCTCGCCGCCCAGACCCTCCACAAGCTCCGGAATCAGCTGGCTCAGCTCTCCCGTCGCCAGCGCGGCGTCCACATCAAACGCTTCGTCCTTGGCTGGTTTGTCCCGGCCATCAAACACCACGTCCAGGAACTTGATGCCCTTGACCTGCAGCGTGTCGGTCAGCGTGAACGACACCCGTTCTTTCCAGGTCAGCGCCAGCCGGGTCGGCATCTTGCCGCTGGTGAGATGGGCCTTCACCTCGTCGGTGTCCAGGTTGTGGCGGGCATAACGCACGGCGGCCTTCATCTCGTCGGCAGCCTTCAGCTCGCAGTCCCGGTCGATGACAAAGTCCTTGGGCGGCACCCCGTCCATCAGCCAGGCCGCCATGCAGGCCGCCGGGGATTCGGCGCTTTGCAGCAGGTGCAGATTCAGCGAGGTGTCGGCCTTCACCAGCAGGGTGATCAGCTCGTCGGCCTTGCCGATGGAGCCGGCATCCACCATCAGCAGGTGCTGCTTGGGCGAGATCCACACCCGCAGGTGGGACTGCAGCGTGAAGGCGCGGGGCAGCAGTTCCAGCTCCACTTGTTCCTTCATGTCGCGCTGCTGCTTCTTGCCGGGGCGGCGGCCGGTTTCCTGCTCGATCTTCTCGGCCAGCTCTTCCACATGCTCGCGCACCACCGAGCCCGGCAGCACGCGCTTCTCCAGCCGCAGGTTCAGCAGCCAGTGGCCATCGATGTCTTCCAGCAGACGCGCGCCGGGTTCGCCGCGCGGCGGTACCCAGCCCGCCGACAGCGCCTGCGTGGCGCCACAAGGCTCGAAGCGTTCCTCCTCCAGCGCGTCTTCCAGCTTCTCGGCGTTGGGCTGCCAGTCATTGGCGATGCGGTAAATGATCAGGTTCTTGAACATGGACGGAACTTCAGATGCGCAAAAACAAAAGGGCCCACGCGGACAACGTGGGCCCCGGCTAAACGTCTCGGGATTGTCTCACCATCCCCCTGGCGTCACGCTCCAGCTTCGCACTTGAAGCGTGCAAGTTGTGCCCAACGGAAACCGTGGGCAGCGTCTCCAAGCTCAATATGGGGTGCTTCTTTGATCAAGAAGCGTCTTCTTCTGCCATTTCCTGCATGACCTGCCGTAGCGCCTGCTCAAAGGCCTCCGGCGGCTGCCCGCCGGAAATCAGGTAGCGCTCGTTCAGCACCACCGCCGGCACCGAACTGATGCCGCGGCTCTGCCACAGGGCTTCCGCCTCGCGCACATCGTCGGCGAACTCGCCGCTGTCAAACACACGGGCAGCTTCGGCGGCGTCCAGGCCGATGGTGCT
This sequence comes from Roseateles sp. SL47, assembly GCF_026625885.1. Taxonomy (NCBI): domain Bacteria; kingdom Pseudomonadati; phylum Pseudomonadota; class Betaproteobacteria; order Burkholderiales; family Sphaerotilaceae; genus Roseateles; species Roseateles sp. SL47. The sequence goes on from NZ_CP113068.1 coordinate 3,787,791, forward strand.
GACCGTGTCCAGCAGCACGCTCCGGTCGCCCGGGTTCTTGCCACTGGTGTGGTAGGCCGTCAGCAGGGCCAGTTTCAGGTCCCGTTGTGCCTGCGGCGATTGCAAACCGGCCCAGTGCAGCAGGCGGTGCGCATCAAAGGTATTGAAGATGCGGCTGCGGGCGCCTTCGGTGAAGGTGAAGCCCACCGAAGCGCCACGGTCCCGCAGATGCTGGCGGATCTGCTGGCGCTGCTCGGGCGTGGAGCGGTACTTGCGGCTCAGGTGCTCTTCAATGTCCTCACCCTCCGGCGGCATGTCCGGATTGAGTTCAAACGGCTGGAAGTGCAGGTCGGCCTTCACGTCCGGCAGCCGCGTCAGGGCGGTCTCCAGGGACTTCAGGCCGACCGCGCACCAGGGGCAGGCCACGTCGGAAACAAAATCGATGCGCACTGCGGCGGAGCGGGGGGTGTCAGTCATCCCTCCACTCTAGCCGCAGGCTCAAACCAATACACGGTCGCTGGGCTTTGCCAGGTAGAACCATTCGTTGCCGGGTTCGGCCTTGCTGTTGGGGAACACGATGCGTCCGCCGAACGGCGCCAGCACGGGTGTCCCGTCGGCGCGGGTACCGATGCGTTCGCCCTCGGCCACGGGGTCGAAGCTGGCCCAGGCACGCTCGAACTGGTCGTCGACATGCTCACGGTCGATCACCTCATACAGCTGCAATACCTCCACCGGCCGTTGCGGGTCGGCGGCTGCTACGCCGGCGCTGCCCGGGGCCACCATGCCCAACAGCATCAGCGTGCGGAGGATGGCCTTGAACGCCACGTCCGGCCCCTGCGCGTCGTCATGCTGGCCACACTCCAGCGTGATGCCGTATCCGCCCTGGCTGCGCATGTATTCGGTGGTGCCGACGCCATAGTGCGGGTCCTGCTGCAGGGCCATGCGCCGGCTGCCGTCGCTGGCCTTGTCGGCCCGTCGCTTCAGGCCCAGCGCGTAGGTGGACAACCAGCCTTCCACAATGCGGCCGGTGCCCACGGCCCAGGCCAGGGCGGTTTCGGCGGCCTGGTGGCGGAACGGCTCCAGGTCACCATCGTTGTTGCGGGGGCCCAGCATCGCAAAGGCCGGGCCCGGGTTGTTGAAGCTGTGCAGGTCCAGCAGCACGTCGCTGGCCGCGAGCCAGGGGCACAGCTGGTTGGCAATGCGGTCCTCGAAGTCATGCGGGATGGGCGAGGGGCGCAGGTTGCGGTTGAGGTTGCGCTCGCCTTCGCGCCGCTGCAGCCGGTGGGCCAGCGGGTTGACGATGGGAATCAGCGTCAACGTCCCTTTGAGCAGCGTCAGGCTGCCGTCGTCCAGCAGATGCATCACCCGTTGGATGGCGCCCACGCCGGCCACTTCGTTGCCGTGTACGGCGGCGCTCACCAGCAGGCGAGGGCCGGGCTTGAGGCCGGCAAACTGGTGGACGCGCAGATGGGTCGGGTGAGGGGTGGGCAGGGGTGTCTGGCTCATGTCAGGGCAGCGACCAAAAAGAGGGGAGCAAGGGCAGGGGGACGTCACAGGCGGCCATGGTGGCCGGCAGGTCGTTGGCGGGCTGCCCGTCGATCCACCGCGAGAGGCGGTAGAGCGTGGCAAAGCCAAAGGCCGGCGGCGTTTCGCCAGCCCCTGCCAGCAACTCGCCACCACGGCGTACGTTGTCGGCCATCCATGCCGGCAGCCGCAGGTGATACGGGTTGCGGGCAATTTCCCCGTGGTGGCAGGAAAGCGCTCGCACCAGGCAGGCGGTGTCGGCGATGCCGGTTTCCACCAGCAAATTGGGTTCGGGCTGGGTGGCCCAGAATTCGGTCCAGGCCACGACGGTGGAGAGCTTGGACTGGTGCAGCGCTTCGGCCACCAGCCGATGCACACCGATGTGGGTGGGAATGCCGTCCCCGGCATGCGGCACGAGGATCAGGCCGGGGCGCTCGGTTTTCAGCAGCGCCGCCACCAGCGCCACCTGCGCTTGCCACAACGGCGTGCCCGCATCGGCGGCTTCCGGTTTGACCTGTTCAAGACCCTGTTCCGCCAGCAGGCGCACCTCAAAGCCCAGCACTTCGCAGGCGGCCTGGAGTTCCGCCCAGCGCTCGGCACGGCGCCCCTGGCGGCTGCCCAATGTGACCGCGATGTTGGTGACCCGCCAACCCGCTTCGCGTTTCAAGCGCAGGGGCAGGGCGCCCACGATGCATTCGTCGTCCGGATGCGGTGCAAACACGAGCGCATGTGGCCGGTTGGCACCGGTACCAACATCGGCCGCAGAAGCATTCATTGCGCTGCCCGCCAGACTGTCCCGGGGGGCCTGCTGCAACACCTCGCACCAGCGGCGAACCCAGGCCTCCCAGGTGTCGGGGGAACTTGTGCTGGTCAGGGAGTGTTGGAGCTCAGGCATTACAAGGGAACCGTACGAGGGTCGAATCCCAAATGGTATTACATTGGTAGTAAGCCTACAGGATCTTGGGCCAGATCCGGGCGCCGTTCTTCGGTCCGGCGGTATGGCTTTTTGTCGGCCGGCTATAAGGCGAAGATCAGGCCGCTGACCCACCCGAACGCTGCGGCCAGGTGGCCAGCACCACACCGCCCAGCGCCAGCCCGTAGGCCAGCGCCTGCAGGCCGGACATCGTTTCCCCCAGGAACAGCACACCGATCAGCGCGGTGGAAATGGGCAGGAACACCATGAACACACCGGCCTTGGGCGCACTGACATGCCGCAGGCCCTGCATCCAGAGCCATACCGTCACCATGCTGGCGGCGACCGCGTAAAACAGCAGCAGGCCCCAGTGCTTGAGATCCACGGCGCCAAAGTCGAAGTCCAGCGCCTGCCACAGGCCCAGCGGTGTCACCAGCGCCAGGCCCCAGAGGTTGATCAGCGCGCTGATGCGTTTGGCGGACAAGGCCTGCGTCAGCTGTTTCCCGATCACCACATAGCTGCCTTCACAAAGCACCGCACCCAGCAACAGCAGGGCGCCCCACTGGCTCTGGGCGGTGTTGTGGTCCTGCTTGTGCAGGGCCACCATGGCAATGCCGGAAACCGCCAGCGCGATGCCGGCCAGCACCCGGCCCCCGATGCGCTCCCGCAAAAACACAAACGACAGCAGCGCCACCGCCGCCGGAATGCCGGCCATGATCACCCCCGCCACCACGGCGGAGCTGTGCCGCACGCCGAACAGCAGGCAGATCGAAAACAGGAAGTTGCCGAAGAAGGACTCCAGAAAGAGCAGGCCCTTGGTGCGGCGGGACAGCGGCGCTTCTCCGGGCGTGCGCACCAGCCACGGCGCCATGATCACCGCCGCCATGCCAAACCGCAGCCAGGCCAGCAGGAACACCGGAAAAGCCGCCACCAGCAGCTTGGAGAGACCCACATAACTGCCGATCAGGCTGGTGCTGGCAGCCAGGCAGCCGTAGGCGAGCCAGGGCACGGCATGGGCAGCGCGGGCGGGGGGCACGGAAGCAGCGCGTGGCGCCGACGGGCGGGCCGAAGAGGGGGAACTTTGCATGGGGACCGCCATCATGCCTGATGGCGCGTCAGGGCCCGATCAAGTCAGCCGGCGAATCGCCGTGCGAATCGCGTCCACCATGCGGTCCAGATGGTCCCGGCTGGCGATCAGCGGCGGGGAGAGCGCAATGATGTCGCCGGTGGTGCGCACCAGCACGCCCTGTTCCCAGCAATCGAGGAAGACGCTGAACGCCCGTTTGGTGGGCTCGCCGGGTCGCGGCGTCAGCTCCACGCCACCGACCAGCCCGAAATTGCGCACATCGATCACATGCGGTTCACCCTTGAGTGAATGCAGGGCCTGGGCAAAGTGGCTCTGCATGTCGGCGGCGCGGGTCAGCAGGTGGTCGTCGGCATAGGTGTCCAGCGTGGCCAGCCCGGCGGCGCAGGCCAGCGGGTGCGCGGAATAGGTGTAGCCGTGGAAAAACTCGATCAGATGATCCGGCCCCTGCATGAAGGTGTCGTGGATGGACTGGCGGGCGAACACCGCACCCATGGGCACGCAGCCATTGGTGAGCCCCTTGGCCACCGTCATCAGGTCGGGGGTGACGCCGAAGGTCTGGGCCGCAAACGGCTGGCCGGTGCGGCCGAAACCGGTGATGACCTCATCAAAGATCAACAGGATGCCGTGGCGGTCGCAGATCTCGCGCAGCCGCTTCAGATAGCCTTCCGGCGGCAGCAGCACACCCGCCGACCCGGCAATCGGCTCCACGATGACGGCGGCAATGGTGGACGCGTCATGCAGTGCCACCAGCCGCTCCAGGTCGTCCGCCAGTTCCGCCCCGTGGGCCGGCAGGCCGACACTGAAGGCATTGCGGGAGATGTCCAGGGTGTGGCGGATATGGTCCACGCCCGCCAGCAGCGTGCCAAACATCTTGCGGTTGGCCACCATGCCGCCCACCGACATGCCGCCGAAGTTCACACCGTGGTAACCGCGCTCGCGGCCGATCAGCCGGGTGCGCTGGCCTTCGCCCCGGGCACGGTGATAGGCCAGGGCGATCTTGAGCGCCGTCTCCACCGCTTCCGACCCGGAGTTGGTGAAGAAGACCTTGTTGAGGCCCTCCGGGGTGATGTCGGTGAGCCGGGACGCCAGCTCGAAGGCCTTGGGATGGCCCATCTGGAACGGGGGCGCAAAATCCAGTTCGGCCGCTTGTTCCTGGATGGCCTTCACGATGCGGGGGCGGTTGTGACCGGCATTCACACACCACAACCCGGCGATGCCATCCAGCACCTGGCGGCCCTTGTCGTCGGTGAAGTACATGCCATCCGCGCCAGTCAGCAGGCGGGGAGATTCCTTGAACTGCCGGTTGGCAGTGAAGGGCATCCAGTAGGCATTCAGATCAGTTGGCTTGGGGTGACTCATGGGCATTCGTCCTCAGGGATGGTCGAAGTCTAGAGAAGGCGGCGCGCAATCGGGGAGCGTTGTGATGTCAGGGAAACCCGGCTGTACGCAATTTCCTGCGGTCATCACTCCGTGGATTCGCAGAAAATGCGGTGCATGAGCGCTGCCCCCACATTGGATTCGATTGACCGTGCCATCCTGTCCGCCTTGCAGCAGGATGCGCGCCTTTCCAACCAGGCCCTGGCCCAGCAGGTCCACCTGTCCCCATCGGCCTGTCTGCGGCGGGTGAAGCGGCTGGAGGAGGAGGGGGTGATCGACCGGGTGGTCGCCTTGCTCAATCCCAAGGCCATCGGCAAGCCGGGCACGAGTTACACGATCATCAATGTGGAGCGCATGACACCGGCGGCCCTGGCGGAATTCGAGCAGGCGGTGAAGGACTCACCGGACATCCTGGACTGCTTTTATGTGGCCGGCAGCAACGACTATCTGCTGCGCTTCGCCTACCGCGACGCCGAAGATCTGGAACGGCTGCACACGCAGGTGCTGATGCAACTGCCGGGCGTGGCGCGCGCCAATTCGATGCTGGTGCTGCGCACGGTCAAGCGCAGCACCGCGTTTGTGCTGGACTGAGGCTCAGGCTCAGGCCGCCCGGGGCCGCAGCACCCGCAGCATCGGCAGCAACTGAATCAGCAGCATCGCCCCCAGGATCAGCCCGCAGCCCAGCAGGCCCGCCGGGGAGAGGCGGTCGCCCATCAGCACATAACCGAAGGCGGCGGTGAACAGCGTTTCGGACGACAGGATGATGGCGGCATCCGCCGCATGCGCATAACGCTGGGCGACGACCTGCGCGGTGAAGGCGACGCCGACCGACAGCACGCCGGTGTAGAGCAGCGGCACCAGCGCGGCCTGGATGCCTTCCCAGCTCCAGGTCTCGAACCCCAGCCCCCAGGCCAGCCCCACCAGGCCGCAGAACAGGAACTGCCCGCCGGCCACGGTGTAGGGCGAATTCATCCGGTCGGCCACGGCCCCGATGAGCAGTACATGCACCGCCCACGGCAGCGCGGACGCAATCACCCAGGCATCGCCCAGGCCGATCTGCAACTCATGCGCGCCGGAGAGCAGGAAGGCGCCCACCAGGCAGGCCAGCGCGCCCGGCCACACCGACCAGTGCGGCCAGTGGCGCAGCAGCAGCCAGCCCAGCAGCGGCACCAGGGGCACATACAACGCGGTGAGAAAACCGGCATTGGTGACGGTGGTGTATTGAATGCCGATCTGCTGCAAGGCCGCGCCGATGGTCAGCAGCAGCCCCAGCCCGAGAATCCGGCCACCGTCGGCAGGAGTGAGCTGCCGGGCGCCGGGCGCGCGACGTTCGTGGATGATCAGGGGCAGCACCACCAGCGCTCCGATCAGAAAGCGGATACCGGTGAACATCATCGGCCCCAGCACCTGCATGGCGTGGGACTGTGCGACAAAGGCGGAGCCCCAGATCACGGCCACGAGGGTGAGCAGGAGGTTGGCTTGGATACGGGTCATCAGAAAGTGAACAGAGCGCTGGTGTGTGGGGCGGCTGGAGCACGCTAGGGGGTGGGCAACTGCAAAGCCGTCAGCTCCTCTTCGCTGAAGCCGGCCGCTTTGCGCGCCTCCAGGTTGAAAGGGGCTCGCAGGCGAGGTGCATCGTAGGCTGCGACCAGCCCAGCGTAAGTGGCGATTGGATCCAGGTCGCGTTGCTCGCAGACGTAGCGATACCAACGATTGCCCAGCGACACGTGCCCGATTTCATCCCGCAGGATGATGTCCAGGATGGCGCCAGCTGCCAGGTCGCCCGCGCCGACGAGTTTCGCCTTGACAGCCGGGGAGGCGTCCAGGCCCCGCGCTTCCAGCGTACGCGGCACCAGGGCAATGCGGGCGAGCAGGTCGCCCTTGGTGCGCTCGGCCATGTCCCACAGGGCGTTGTGCGCGTCGAAGCTTCCATAGTCAAAGCCGAAGGAGCGCAGGTGGTCCCGTAACAGGGTGAAGTGGTAGGCCTCTTCCTTGGCCACCTGCAGCCAGTCCGTGTAGAACGAGGCCGGCATGTCCGGAAAGCGCCAGAGGATGTCGATGGCCAGGTCGATGGCATTCAGCTCGATGTGGGCCAGCGAGTGGATGAGCGCGGCGCGCCCCTGCGGAGTTCGCATGGACGGGCGGGTGAGCGCCGTGTGCGCCACCAGCACGGGGCGGGCGGGACGGCCCGGAATGCCCGGCGGCTCGTCCAGGCGCAGGGCGGTGTCCACCGGCAGGTCGGCGGGAAGGGCCAGGGTGCGCGCGGCTTTGGTGTCGGCGTCCTGTTCAAGAAGGATCGCGAGGGCGGCTTCGCGAAGACCAATATTCATCCGGGGATTATCGACCGGCTCGGGTGTGCGTGCGGTAGACACGTGGGGAGCGGTCTTCGCACCCTGGCACCGTGGCACCGTGGGCCGGTGAAGCCCTTGCCCTTGCCCTTGCACCGGGCTACTGTCCCTGGGGGCAGTGGTGAATGGGTGAAGCCCTAAAATGGCGGGTTTTGCATCGTCGGCAAGCCGCAGGGCGACAGGGGGCGTGCGGGGGCCAACGCGGTGGGCCCGAGCGGCGGGCACGATGCACGCGATGCGCACGATGCAAGCGATGCACGCGATGCAAGTGACAGCCAGCGTCATCCCGAGATATTGACTCGAATCGATTGAAGGACATCCATGAGTGAACTGCACAAGTTCCTGTTTGAAGGCCTGCCGGTGCGCGGCATGCTGGTGCGGCTGGACAGCAGCTGGAAGGACCTGCTGAGCCGCCGCAAGGAGCCCTTGCCGCCGGCGGTCCGTGATCTGGTGGGTGAAATGGCCGCCGCCGGGGTGCTGATGCAGGCCAACATCAAGTTCAGCGGTGCGCTGATCTTCCAGGTGATGGGAGATGGGCCGCTGAAGCTGGCCGTGGCCGAGGTGCAGCCGGACATGAGCTTCCGCGCCACCGCCAAGACCCGCGATGAGGTGCCGGACACGGCCACCCTGCAGCAGATGCTCAATGCCCATGGGCAGGGCCGTTGCGCCATCACCCTGGACCCCAAGGACCGGTTGCCGGGCCAGCAGCCTTATCAAGGCATGGTGTCGCTGGTGGGGCCGGAGGGCGAGCCGCTGAACAAGCTGGCGGAGGTGTTGCAGCATTACATGCGCCAGTCCGAGCAACTGGACAGCACCCTCGTGCTGGCCGCCAATGGCGAGATGGCGGCGGGCCTGTTGATCCAGCGCCTGCCCATCGAAGGCGAAGGCAACCTGGAAGCCGGTGCCAGCTCCGGCGTGGAACGCGAGCTGATGGAAGACGCCTACAACCGCATCAGCATGCTGGCCGCCACGCTCACCAAGGACGAACTGCTCACGCTGGACAGCGACACCATCCTGCGCCGCCTGTTCTGGGAAGAGACGGTGCGTCGCTTCGAGCCACAGACGCCGCGTTTTGCCTGCACCTGCTCCCGCGAGCGCGTGGGCCGCATGCTGCTGGGCCTGGGGCGCCAGGAGGTGGACGAGGTGCTGGCCGAGCTGGGCGGGGTGGAAATCGGCTGCGAGTTCTGCGGCAACCACTACAAGTTTGATGCGGTCGATGTGGGCGAGCTGTTCACCGATCCGCAGTACCAGGCGCCTGGAAGCGGGCAGATTCAGTAAGGCGCCTGCGCTGAGCCCCTCAAAGCACAACGGCCCCTCGAGCGTATCGAGGGGCCGTTGTTGTTTCAGGAGGGGCTCAGTCGTCGTTGTCGCCTTCGTCCACCCGCACCGTGCGGTTGAGGGCGGTGGGTGTCACCGGCGTGTTGCCGTGACTCTTGAAGTAGGCTTCCAGTGCCTGCACGTCGTTCAGGCCCACCTGAATCAGACGGCCCTTGGCCAAGGTCACGAAGCCGTCGCCGCCAGCCTGCAGGAAGCTGTTGATCACCACCCGCACACGCTGGTCCGGCCGGATCGGCTGGCCGTTCAGCGTCAGGCTGCCCGGCACCACGCGCTGGCCCACCGGGCGGCGCTTGTCCCATTCATACCGCAGGCCTTCGGACACCTGCAGGGGCATGAAACGGGTGTCGTTGGCCTGCCACTGCTCTTCCAGCGCCTGCTGGAGCTGGGCGCCGGTGTACTCCATCACCACCAGCATGTTGCTGAAGGGCAGGGCGGCGAACAGGTCGCCAAAGGTGGCGACGCCATCCGGACGGCGGACGATGCTGGTGCGCACGCCCCCGATGTTGGCCAGGGCCATCTGGGCGCCACCCGCCTCCGGGCGCGCGTGGCCGCCAGCATCGAGTCGGCCACGGCCTGGCCGACGGTGGAGCCGCCGCCCCGGTCCTTGTCGTTGCCTTCCTTGCTCAGCGTTTGGGCCAGCAGGCCCACCGGCCGCTCGATCAGCGGGCCGGCCAGCTTCTGGTAGGACTCGATCAGGGCTGTCTGGCGAGGGTCCTTGGCCGTTTCCGGGCGCACGATCAGGTTGTCCGCGCGCGCCTCCGTCAGGCGGCCCGTGGCGCGGTCCAGCGTGAGGTCGATTTCGCTGACCAGGGTGCCGTACTTGTCGCCGCTGGTCACCAGCCGGCCATCAATGCGGCAGTTGTAGGCGCGATGGGTATGGCCCGACACCACCAGACCCACATGCGGATCGAGTTTCTTGACGATGTCCACGATGGGGCCGGAGATGCCGGGGCATTCGTTGTAGCCGCCGGTGGGTGCGCCGCCTTCATGGATCAGCACCACCACCGTCTGCACCCCTTGTTTCACCAGCTCGGGCACCAGTTGATTGACCGTCTCCGCTTCATCGCGGAATTCCAGGCCCTTGACCCCGCTGGGGCTGACCAGTTCCGGCGTGCCCTTCAGCGTCAGGCCGATGAAGCCGATCGGCACGCCTTCAAAGCGCTTGATGCGGTAGGCGGGCAGCACCGTCTTGCCGGTGGCCGTGTCCACCGTGCTGGCGGCCAGGTATTGGTATTGGGCGCCGGTGAACGGGGTGGGGCCTTTGCAGCCATCCTTGGGGTGGCAGCCGCCGTTCTGCTTGCGCAGCAATTCGGTCAGACCCTGGTCGAACTCATGGTTGCCGACGGCCGACAAGTCCAGGCCCATCAGGCCCAGCGACTGGATGGTCGGCTCGTCATGGAACAGGGCCGACAGCAGCGGGCTGGCACCCACCAGATCCCCGGCCGCCACAAACACATGGTTGGGGTTCTTGGCCTTGAGTTGTTGCACCAGCGTGGCCATTCGCTCGGCACCACCGGCCTGGATGCTGATCATGCCGTCAGGGTGAGCCGGGTCCTTGATCCGGATGCCACCCGGCGAGGGCAGCAGGTTACCGTGGAAGTCATTGATGGCCAGCACCTTCACCGCCACGCTGCTGCCCGACGAGGCCGGGGCCTGGGTGGCAGTGGTCGTGCTGGCGGTGGTCGGGCTGGCGGTCTGGACAACGCCTTGAGGCGCGGGCACCGTGGACATCGAACCGCAGGCGGCCAGCCATGCGGCGCTCAATGCTGCCGGTAGCACCGGCAGCAGGCGGGAAAGACGAGCGATCATCAACAGCCTCCAGGCGAAAATTTAGCGTCCGCAAACATTTGCGAGCGCGTCGCGGCGCGGATTGTGCCTGCGCTGATGTGTCAGCGGCGTTGCAGACGGGAGGCGTGTTCGCATGCTGCGTCGTCGCAGTGTTCACAGCGCCATTCACCGCCCAGGCTGTCGTCCCGTTGCATCAATCGGCTGAACAGTCCGTCGCCGGCCGACACCCGCGGGCGCAGCAGCGGGCCCAGCGCGTTCAGCGCCTGGGCGAGGCGGTCCGGCCCTTGTCCGCCGACCACGCTGTAGTCCAGGCCGGCGGTGCGCAAGGCCCGCCGCAGCAACTGGTCGGTGGGGGCCTGGGCATGGGGACCGTCCCGTTGAGGGTCGGCCGCCCAGGGCAGGTCCAGGGCCATCAGCAGATTGGCCTGCATGGCGGCCTGTTGCTGCAGGGCCCAGGCATACAGGCTGCGGTCCTGGAACAGCAGGTCGCTGTAGACGGCGGTCATCAGCGGGGTGGTGTCGTGCAGGACGATGTCATGGTCCCGCGCGGCCGCCTGGCCCCGTGCATGCTGCTCAACGGCGATCGCCATCTGCTCCTGCGCTTGAGGGGTGCGGCCCTCCCGGTCGCACCATTCGCGCAGGTATTCGCTGACCAGGGCTGGCCGCAGGCGCGTGTTGAGGCGCAGATGCTCCAGCAGGGCCTGGCCCAACTGGCTTTTGCCGGTGCTTTCTGCACCCAGCAGCGCGATGTGCAGCGTCATTGGCGGCGCGCCATCGGCCCTCAGGCCGTCACCGGCGTGCTGAGCTGCCGCTGCCAGGCGCGCCAGCCGGCCACCGACATCGGCACAAACACGGCATAGAGCACCACAGTCAGCCAATAGCCCTTGAAGGCGAACAGGGCGATGCTGATCAGATTGACCACCACCCACACCGGCCAGTTTTCCTGGTACTTGCGGCCCAGCAGCCATTGGCCGGTGATGCTGGCCACCGTGGGGAGCGCATCCCAGTAGGGCAGGGGTGAATCGGTGCGGTGTTCCAGAAACAGTCCCAGCAGCGGCCAGGCTGCCAAGGTCACCACCAGCGCCATCCAGCGGCCGCGCCAGCCCAGGGTGCGCACATGCAGGGTGCCGCCGTCGGCGGTGCGCCCGCGCAGCCACTGCCACCAGCCCCACAAGGCCAGCACAGCAAACAGCAGTTGGAGTGTGGCCTCTCCATAGAGTTTCCCGCTCCAAAATAGCAAGAAGTAGAGCAGGGAGCTGGTGAGGGCCAGGGGCCAGGCCAGCACCTGCACCCGCATGTTGCAGACCACCATCCACAGGGCCAGCACAAAGGCCACAAGTTCCAGCCAGCTGATGGGGCTGCCCAGGGCGGTAAAAGCAGGGGAGAGCGCCAGATCGAGCAGCGCTTGCAAAGGATCAACCATGGCCTTCAGCGTCGCAGCGGAACAAACACTTCGTCCGGCTTGACCATGCCCAGTTCCATGCGGGCCTTTTCTTCGACCATTTCCAGGCCTTCCCGCAGGTCCAGCAGTTCCGCCTGCAACTGCTCGTTGCGGGCGCGGGCCTTGTCGTTGGCCTCCAGTTGCTGCTGCAGGTCGGCCCGCAACTGCACGCCGCGGGCCAGGCCGCCTTTGCCCAGCCAGAGCTGAGCCTGGATGGCGACCAGGAAGGCGGTGAGGACGATGGCCAGGGCTTTCACGGCCCGAAGTTTAGCTGGAGTGCGCAGCAAGCCTTGAGGGTGTGGCTACCGCATTTGGGTGGGCCATGCACAAATGCAGGCGGGGTGCGGTGCGGGCGCAACGTACGGGCGGACGGCGGACGAAAAAAAGCGCCTCCGCACAGGGAGGCGCCTTCTGAAGCCAGTGATCAGCGCAGGTTGTAGAACGCAGCGCGGCCGGGGTAGACGGCGATGTCGCCCAGGTCTTCCTCGATGCGCAGCAGCTGGTTGTACTTGGCCATACGGTCCGAGCGCGACAGCGAGCCGGTCTTGATCTGGCCGGCGTTCAGGCCGACGGCGATGTCCGAAATGGTGGAATCTTCGGTTTCGCCGGAGCGATGCGAGATGACGGCGGTGTAACCGGCGCGCTTGGCCATTTCGATGGCGGCGAAGGTTTCGGTCAGGGTGCCGATCTGGTTGATCTTGATCAGGATGGAGTTGGCAATTCGCTTGTCGATGCCTTCCTTCAGGATCTTGGTGTTGGTGACGAACAGGTCATCACCCACCAGTTGGACCTTGTCGCCCAGGCGCTCGGTCAGGTGCTTCCAGCCGTCCCAGTCGCCTTCGGCCATGCCGTCTTCGATGGAGATGATGGGGTACTTGTCGACCCAGGAGGCCAGCATATCGGTCCACTGCTCGGCGCTCAGCTGCACGCCGCCTTCGCCTTCCAGCACGTATTTGCCGTCCTTGTAGAACTCGCTGGCGGCGCAGTCCAGGGCCAGGGCGATCTGCTCGCCGGGGGTGTAACCCGCCTTGTCGATGGCTTCCAGGATCAGCTGCAGACCGGCTTCATGGCTTTCCACATTGGGTGCAAAACCGCCTTCGTCGCCGACGGCCGTGGGCATGCCCTTGCTGTCGATGATCTTCTTGAGCGCGTGGAAGACTTCGGCACCCCAACGCAGGGCTTCGCGGAAGCTGGGAGCGCCCACCGGGACGATCATCAGCTCTTGCAGGTCCAGGGAGTTGTTGGCGTGAGCGCCGCCGTTGATGACGTTCATCATCGGCACCGGCAGTTGCACACCGCCCATGCCGCCGAAGTAGCGGTACAGCGGCAGGCCGGATTCTTCAGCGGCGGCACGGGCCACAGCCATGGAGACGGCCAGCATGGCATTGGCGCCCAGGCGGCTCTTGTTCTCGGTGCCGTCCAGGTCGATCAGCGTCTTGTCCAGGAAAGCCTGCTCGGAGGCGTCCAAACCCAGCACCGCTTCGGAGATTTCGGTGTTGATGTGTTCCACCGCCTTGAGCACGCCCTTGCCCAGGTAGCGGTTCTTGTCGCCGTCACGCAGTTCAATGGCTTCACGGGAGCCGGTGGACGCGCCCGACGGCACGGCCGCACGGCCCATCACGCCGGATTCCAGCAGCACGTCGCACTCGACCGTGGGGTTGCCCCGGCTGTCGAGAATTTCGCGTCCGACGATGTCAACAATCGCGCTCATGAAACAGTCTCCAAAGTAAAAAAACTTATGCGCCGCGCATGGTGCCAGCGATCGGTTACCACCGCTGAACAATCGACACCCGGCGGAGCCGAGTGGGCGTCAGGCCCCCGATGTCAGCCCGGGATCTCAGCCCGCGATGTCAGACGCCGTCCACCACGATCATGCGCATGACGCCGGCGTTTTCGCGCAGGGTCTTGGCATGCTGGTAAGTGTCGGACTGGTAGAAGCGCTTGGCGGCCTCGCGGTCGCTGAACTTCAGCACCACCAGGCGGCTGGGCGTCCAGGGCCCTTCCAGCACTTCGAACTCGCCCCCGCGCACCAGCACTTCTGCCCCATGCTCCTTCATGGCCTTGGTGCTCCATTCGCGGTAGGCCGCCATCTGGTCGGCATCGGTCACGGTCACGTCGGCAATGATGAAAGCGGGCATGGGGGAGGTCTCCGTCAGGTGAGGTCAGGCAGATTTGCCGCCGTGGCCGCTTTTGCCCTTGTGCTCGAGCGCGGCCTTGATGAAGGCGGTGAACAGCGGATGGCCGCCCCAGGGGGTGGACTTGAATTCCGGGTGGAATTGCACGCCCATGTACCAGGGGTGGACATTGCGCGGCAACTCCACGATTTCAGTGAGTTTCTCGCGCTGGGTGATGGCGGAAATCACCAGGCCGGCGTCCTGCAGGCGGTCGAGATAGTGCTCGTTGGCTTCGTAGCGGTGACGATGGCGCTCGGTCACGACCGGGCCATAGATCTCATAGGCCAGGGTACCAGGCTTGACGTCTGAGCTCTGGGCGCCCAGTCGCATCGTGCCGCCCAGGTCGGACTTCTCGTCACGCTTCTGGATGGTGCCGTCGGCGTCCTGCCACTCGTCGATCAGGGCGATCACCGGATGCGGGGCTTCCGGTTCGAATTCGGTGGAGTTGGCGCCATCGAGATGGGCCAGATGGCGCGCATATTCAATGGTGGCCACCTGCATGCCCAGGCAGATGCCGAGGTAGGGCGTGCGGCTCTCGCGGGCATATTGGGCCGCGCGGATCTTGCCTTCCACACCCCGCTTGCCGAAGCCGCCGGGCACCAGAATGGCGTCGTACTTGCCCAGCTGGTCGACGTGCTCTTCGTCCAGCGTTTCCGAGTCCACGTATTCGATGTTCACGCGGGCATGGTTGTGGATGCCGGCGTGGCGCAGGGCCTCGTTGAGCGACTTGTAGCTGTCCGACAGGTCGGTGTACTTGCCGCACATGGCGATGGTGACTTCGGTCTTGGGATTCTCGACCTCCTGCACCAGGGTGTCCCAACGCTTCAGGTCGGTCGACTTGGTGTTGAGCTGCAGCTTGGTGCAGATGAGCTGGTCCAGACCTTGTTCATGCAGGACGCGCGGCACCTTGTAGATGGTGTTGACGTCCCACATGGAGATCACGCCATATTCCGGGACGTTGGTGAACAGCGAGATCTTTTCGCGCTCGTCGTCCGGGATGCGGCGGTCGGCACGGCAGAGCAGGGCGTCCGGCTGGATGCCGATTTCGCGCAGCTTCTGCACCGTGTGCTGGGTGGGCTTGGTCTTGAGTTCGCCGGCAGCGGCGATCCAGGGCACGTAGGTCAGATGCACAAAGGCCACATTGGTGGGGCCCAGCTTGAGGCTCATCTGACGGGCGGCTTCCAGGAACGGGAGCGATTCGATGTCGCCGACCGTGCCGCCAATCTCAACGATGGCCACATCCACCGCGTCCGGCGTGCCGTGACCGGCGCCGCGACGGATGAATTCCTGCATCTCGTTGGTGATGTGGGGAATGACCTGGACCGTCTTGCCGAGGTAGTCCCCCCGACGTTCCTTCTCCAGCACCGACATATAGATCTGGCCGGTGGTGAAGTTGTTGGTGCGCTTCATCCGAGTGGTGATGAAGCGTTCGTAGTGGCCGAGATCCAGGTCGGTTTCGGCGCCGTCGTCGGTCACGAACACTTCACCATGCTGGAACGGCGACATCGTTCCGGGATCCACGTTGATGTAGGGATCCAGCTTGATCAGGGTGACTTTGAGGCCGCGGGACTCGAGAAGCGCCGCGAGAGAGGCGGATGCGATGCCCTTGCCGAGGGAGGACACGACACCGCCGGTGACGAAGACGTACTTGGTCATTGTCTTGCAGCGCTTTGGTTCTTCCTGGGGACCACTCCACAAGGAACACCCAAAAACGCCGTGGTGGTAAAGCGGCATTATATGCGTGTCCCAAGGCCTCCCCCTGGGCGGGGGCATGGGCCTGCGGGTGAGGCCGTGCTGTCAGGCGGCAGCGGTGCCGCCGGC
The DNA here is from genome assembly GCF_026625885.1 of Roseateles sp. SL47. Classification (NCBI taxonomy): domain Bacteria; kingdom Pseudomonadati; phylum Pseudomonadota; class Betaproteobacteria; order Burkholderiales; family Sphaerotilaceae; genus Roseateles; species Roseateles sp. SL47. Next base: position 3,803,581 of record NZ_CP113068.1, read on the forward strand.
CGGTGTGGGGCTCCGCGGCACGGGGTGTTGCATCTCATCGATCAAGGCCAGCACCAGCGCGGCGGTGTCATCCGGACGCTCGAACGGGTAGAGATGGGTGCCTTCGAACCAGCGAAACAGATGCTTTGCCAGTGCCTTGGAGCCGGCCGCACCGGCCTGGCGCAACTCTTCCGACTGCGTGCCGCCGATGAACGCCAACGGGCAGCGGGGCGGGTGGTTGCGCAGCACGCGGGGCAGGTTGTGGGGCAGGGTGTTGTAGATGCGGGTTTCGATGTCGCGGCTGAAGCCGAGCTTGATGCGACCGTCCTCCAGGCGGTCGAAGCCGCTGTCCACGTAGTCCTGCAGCACCCGGGGGTCCCAGCGGGCGAATTTGCTCTTGGAGGCGAAGTGCGCGTGAACGTCGTCCAGGCTGGGCCATTCATGGCGTCGGGTGCGGGACACCTTGCCGGGCGACACCCGGTGGATGAACCGGGCGGCCTTGGCCACCTGCACGCTGTGGGCGCGCCAGCCATCGACCACCGGGGAGTCCAGCATCACCAGGCCGGCCGCGATGGACGGCTTCTTGCAGGCCGCCAGCAGTGACACCATGCCGCCCAGAGAGTGGCCGACCAGCACCACCGGGCCGGTCGGTTTCACGTCTTCCTGGATGAAGTGCAGCAGTTCGTCGCGCAGATGCGGCCAGTTGCTGGTGACCGGGAAACGAGGATCGTGGCCCATGCGCGGCAAGGCATGCACGGTCCAGCCCGCCGCGCGCCAGTGCTCAAACAGCACCCGGTAGCAGCCCGCCGGGAAGCCGTTGGCATGAGAGAACACGAGGGTGCGTGTCGGCAGCCCGCCGCCGTGAGTGGACGGGGCTGCGGCCGGCGCGACAGTTTGGCCCGCAGAGGCCGGTGGTGTGGGGTGAAGGTGGGCGGTGCTCATGAAATTGGAGGTCAGTCCTTCAGCAATGCCCCGCCATCAGTGGCGCTGGCTGGCCATGGATTTGAGCTGATACAGCATCGCATGCGCCTCGCGGGGGCTGAGCGCATCCGGGTCCACGTCGTGCAGGGCCTCCAGCAAGGGTGATGCCAGCTCGGCGGCGGCGGCCGGTGCGGGTTCTGGCGGCGCTGCAAACAGGTCGATCTGTGTCTCGCCTTCGCTGGCGCGTGCCTCCAGTGCCTCCAGCGCGGCACGGGCCTGTCGCACCACGGGTGACGGCATGCCGGCCAGACGGGCCACCTGGACACCGTAGCTGCGGCTGGCGGGGCCGGGCTGGATCTCGTGCAGGAAGACGATGTCTTCGCCACTCTCCACCGCCGACACATGCATGTTCACTGCCTGCGGATGCTTGGCCGGGAATTCGGTCAGCTCGAAGTAGTGGGTGGCAAACAGGGTGAAGGCCCGGCACTTGTCGTGCAGGTGGGTGGCAATGGCGCCGGCCAGGGCCAGGCCGTCGAAGGTGGAGGTGCCACGACCGATCTCGTCCATCAGCACCAGCGACTGTTCCGACGCGCTGTGCAGGATGGCGGCGGCCTCGGTCATCTCCAGCATGAAGGTCGACTGGGCATTGGCCAGGTCGTCGGCAGCGCCGATCCGGGTATGGATGGCGTCGATCGGGCCCAGGCGGCAGGCGGTGGCGGGCACGTAGGAGCCGATGGCCGACAGCAGGGCGATCAGCGCCACCTGCCGCATGAAGGTCGACTTGCCGCCCATGTTCGGGCCGGTGATGACCAGCAGCTTGGTGCGGGCGTCCAGCCGGCAGTCGTTGGCCATGAATTCGCCGGCGCCGGTTTCGCGCAGGCGGGCTTCCACCACAGGATGGCGGCCGCCCTGGATGTCGATGCAGGGATGGCTGACGAAGTCCGGGCGGCACCAGTTGAGCGTGGCGGCGCGTTCGGCCAGGGCGGCCAGCACATCCAGCGCTGCCAGCGAGCGGGCCAGACGGCCCAGTGTGGGCAATTCTTCGGTCAACTGGTCGATGACGGCTTCGAACAGCAGCTTCTCACGGGCCAGGGCACGTTCCTGGGCGGACAGCGCCTTGTCCTCGAAGGTCTTCAGCTCCGGGGTGATGAAACGCTCGGCATTCTTGAGGGTCTGGCGGCGCTGATAGTCCATCGGGACCTTGTCCAGACCGCTGGTGGTGACCTCGATATAGAAGCCGTGCACTTTGTTGTATTGCACCCGCAGGTTGCTGATGCCGGTGCGGGCGCGCTCGCGGGTTTCGAGGTCCAGCAGGAAGGCGTCGCAGTTGTTCTGGATGTCGCGCAGTTCGTCCAGCTGTTCATCAAAACCGGTGGCGATGACACCGCCGTCGCGCAGCAGCACGGCTGGTTCTTCGGCAATCGCGCGGGTGAGCAGTTCGGCCAGATGGGGTGAGGCGCCGAGGCCTTGCGAGAGGTCTTGCAGCAGCAATGCCCCCATCGGCACGGTCTGGGCCAGCTCAGGCAGGATCTGCAGCGTCGCCCGCAGGCCGGCCAGTTCACGCGGGCGCACCTGGCGCAGGGCCACACGAGCGGCGATCCGCTCCACATCGGAGACTTGGCGCAGGGCTTCGCGCAGCGGCTCGAAGCCGGTGGTCAGCAGTTCGGCAATGGCGTCCTGGCGGGCCTTGGCGGGCGCCCGGTCGCGCGGGGGGTGCAGCAGCCAGTGGCGCAGGGCGCGGCTGCCCATGCCGGTGCGGCAGGTGTCCAGCAGGGAGAGCAGCGTGGGCGAGGTTTCGCCGCGCAGCGTCTGCGTCAGTTCCAGATTGCGCTGGGTGGCGGGGGGCAGGTCCAGCAGGTCCGTCGCGCGCTGCACCTGCAGGCTCTTGACATGCGCCAGCGCGCGGCCCTGGGTGTGCTCGGCATACGAGAGCAGGGCAGCGGCGGCGGCATGGGCAGCGGTCAGTTCCTGGGCGTTGAGGCCTTGCAGGCTGGCCACCGACAGCTGCTCGCACAGCTTGCGCTGGCCCAGCTGGGTATCGAACTGCCAGCTCGGGCGGTTGGTGATGGGCAGGCGTGCGGCGAGCACGGCGGCGGGGTGTTTGTCCCGGTCCACCAGGACTTCTGCGGGGGAGAGCCGGGCCAGCCAAGAACCGAGATCACGCTCATCACACTGGGCCAGGCCCAGTTGGCCTTGGGTGAGCGACAACCAGGCCAGGCCGAAGGTCTTGCCCTGGCTGGTGACGGCCAGCAGGATGGAGTCCTGCTTGTCGGCCAGCAGTTCGGTGTCGGTCACGGTGCCGGGGGTAACCACGCGGACCACCTTGCGCTCCACCGGGCCCTTGCTTGCACCGACTTCGCCGACCTGCTCGGCAATGGCCACGGCCTCACCGAGCTTGATCAGCTTGGCCAGATAGGCTTCCAGCGCGTGGACCGGAACACCAGCCATCACCACCGGTGCGCCGGCGCTCTGGCCGCGGGTGGTGAGGGTGACGTCCAGCAGCTGATTGGCCTTGCGCGCGTCGTCGTAGAAGACCTCGTAGAAGTCTCCCATGCGGTAGAGCACCAGCGTCTCCGGGAACTCAGCCTTGATGCGGAGGTATTGCGCCATCATCGGCGTGTGCTGGCTGAAATCGTCGGGGGCGGCGGCGCTGCTCATCGGGCTTGAAAAATGAACAAAGCCCTCGGACCGAGGGCTTGTGGTGGGTCTACGGAGCGAGAGTGTAGGGCAGCGGTGACCCCCCTCGGGCGAGAGGCCTGCCAAAGTCGCCCTTCGGGAGGTGGCGAGAACCGGTTCCCAGGGGGTGCAGGGGCAGGGCACAGGGGGGGGGCGCAGGGGTCCAATGAAAAAGCCCTCGCAGAGAGGGCTTTTCGAGATTGAGATCAACCGTGCCGCGCGGGCTCAGCCTTGTGCATCGGGATTGCCATTCGACTCGGCCTTCTTGATGCGCACCGGGGCCCGCTTCTTGGGGGCGGCGTCCGCACCTTCGGCGGTGGTGGAGGTCTTGGTGGCCTTCGGTTTGGCGGTGCCGCCGCCCGGCTGTGCGGCCTGAGCGTCGGCTTCCAGATCGTCGGCGGTGATCACGCGGGAATAGGGGGCCAGCGTCTGCACCACCTGACCGTAGATCTTGGGGCTGCCGGCAATGATCTCGCGCTGGAACAGGAAGTCCGGTTCGCCCGTGAAATTGCCCACCAGGCCACCCGCTTCGGTGACGATCAGCGACCCTGCAGCCACATCCCACGGATTCAGGCCGGTTTCAAAGAAGGCGTCGTAATGGCCGGCGGCCACGTAGCAGAGGTCCAGCGCCGCTGCGCCCGGACGACGCACACCCGCGCACTGGGTCATGATCTCTTCAAACATCTTCATGTAGCGCTTGAAGTTGTCGCCCCGGCGGAAGGGGAAGCCGGTGCCGATCAGCGCATCACTCATGCGGGTGCGGCGCGACACGCGCAGGCGGCGGTCGTTCAGGAAGGCGCCACGGCCCTTGGTGGCATAAAACAGGTCGTTGCGGGTGGGGTCATACACCACGGCCTGCTGCACCACGTTGCGGTGGGCCAGGGCGATGGACACACAGTACACCGGGAAGCCGTGGATGAAGTTGGTGGTGCCGTCCAGCGGATCGATGATCCACTGATATTCAGAGTGACGGGCGCCATGGGTGCGGCCGGATTCTTCGGCCAGGATGCCGTGGTCGGGGTAAGCCGACAGCAGGATCTCGATGATGGCCGCCTCGGCGGCCTGGTCCACCTCGGTCACGAAGTCGTTGGGCGACTTGGTATTGATCTTCAGGATGTCCAGATCCATGGAGGCGCGGTTGATGAGGGCGCCTGCTGCACGGGCCGCCTTGATGGCGACGTTGAGCATGGGATGAAGAGCGGCTTGCGTCATGCGGGACGATTCCTGAACTTAGATGGTGACCTTGGATGGTGACCTTTGAAGGTGACCTTTGAAGGTGGCTTCCGGGGTGGACTGACGAAGGAAAAGAGCGCCGCGCCAGACCAGCGAGTGGCCGCGCGGATAATCTGCCATTTTGGCACAGAGTTCGTGGTTTCCCCTATGTCGCAGCCGTCCCCCCCTTCCGAGCGCGCCGAAAACGGCACAAATCCGGCCGCCGACCCGACTCGCTTCGTGCTGATCGAGACCAGCCACCCGGGCAATGTCGGCGCCACCGCGCGGGCCATGAAGGTGATGGGCTTCAAGGATCTGGTGCTGGTGCGGCCCCGGTTTGCCGACGTGCTCAGCCAGGAGGACACCGTCGCCATGGCCAGTGGCGCCGCCGACATCCTGGCCCGCGCCCGCATCGTGGACCGGCTGGAAGACGCGCTGGACGGCTGCACCTTCGTGTGCGCCACCGCCATGACCCCGCGCGACTTCGGCCCGCCCACCCGGGTGCCGCGCGAGCTGTTTCACGAACTCGCCACCACGCCGGAGGGCCGCGGCCAGCGGCTGGCCCTGGTGTTTGGCTCCGAGCGCTACGGCATGAGCAACGAGGATGTGTACCGGGCCCATGCGGTGCTCTCCATTCCGACCCATCCCATCTACGGGTCTCTCAACCTGGCTCAGGCCGTGCAACTGCTGGCCTACGACTGGCGTCAGGCGCTGGGCGGGTATGAGGTGCAGGCGCGCACGGCGGATCCGCAACGGGCCGATGCCCAGGCGGTGCAAGGGCTGTTGCGGCATCTGGAGGGCAGCCTGGTGAAGCTCGGGTATCTGGACCCGGCGTCGCCGAAGAAGCTGATGCCGCGGCTGAACCAGCTGTTCAATCGCGCCGGGCTGACGCAGGAGGAAGTCCACATCCTGCGCGGCATCGCCCGGGCGATCGACAAGCAATGTGACGCGCCCAAGGGTTGATCCGCAAGAAGGGCAAGAAGAAGTCCCTGCGCCGCCGTGGCGCATTCACTTGGCTAAACTGTTTGCCCCTTGTTCCCCTGGCCACGCTCCGGGGTGCGTGCCGGTTTCCCTCTTATCAACCCTGTTTCGGACAGCCCAGGTGCTGCCACTGCCATGTTCCAACGTCTTCGCGAAGACATTGCCTGCATCCTCGAACGCGACCCTGCCGCCCGCTCGGCCTGGGAAGTGCTGACCTGCTACCCGGGTCTGCATGCGATCGTTCTGCACCGCTTCGCACATGGCTGTTGGGTCCGTGGCTTCCGGTGGCTGGGGCGTTTCACCTCCCACGTGGCGCGCTTTCTCACGGGCATCGAGATCCATCCCGGCGCCACCATCGGCCGGCGGGTCTTCATTGACCACGGCATGGGCATCGTGATCGGTGAAATGGCCGAGATCGGGGACGAATGCACCATCTACCAGGGCGTCACCCTGGGGGGCACCTCGCTGGTCAAGGGCGCCAAGCGGCATCCCACGCTGGAGCGTGGCGTCATCGTGGGCGCCAACGCCTGTGTGCTGGGCGGCTTCACCGTGGGGGAGGGTGCCCGTGTGGGCTCGGGCGCGGTGGTCACCAAGCCGGTACCGGCAGGCGCCACGGCGGTCGGCAACCCGGCCCGGATCATCGAGGCCAAGGCCGATGCCCGCCGCGAAGAGGCGGCCGCTCGGATGGGCTTTTCCGCCTATGGGGTGAGCCAGGGCGATGACCCGATGGCGCAGGCCATGAAGGGCCTGATCGACAATGCCTCCTCCCACGAGCATCAGATCGCCCTGCTGTGGCAGGCGATCACCCAGCTCTCGGAGAGCCAGCGCAAGGACTGTGTGCCCGCCGGGGCACAGCAGGACGAGCGATTTGATGCAGGCGAGCTTGAACGGCTCGTGAAATGACAAGGGCGCCCCGCAGGGCGCCCTTGTCCTGACTCATCAGTGATGACATCAATGATGATGGCCGTGCGCTCCATGCGCATGGCGGTGTTCGATCTCTTCCTGGGTCGCGGCCCGCACTTCACGCACCTTCAGGCTCACCTGCAGATGCTGGCCGGCCAGCGGATGGTTGCCGTCCAGGTGGACCGTGTCGCCCTTGATCTTGGCGACGGTGAAGACGCGGAAATCACCTTCTTCACCGGCGCGCACTTCCAGTTGGCCACCGATCTTCACGCCGGGCGGGAAGTCCTTCTTGGGGATGGTGATCTGCAGGCTTTCATCGCGTTCGCCGAAGCCGTTCTCCGGCGTCAGTTGCAGCGTGGCCTGGAAGCCTTGTTCCTGGCCTTCCAGCGCCGCTTCGATGGCCGGCAGGGTGTTGCCGTAGCCACCGATCAGCAGTGCCATCGGCTCGTCCGTCTTCTCGATGACGCGGCCGATCTTGTCGGCCACCTTGATGTCGACGGTGGCGATGGTGTCCTTGGTGATTTTCATGATGTGTCGGGGGGTGATCAGCCCTGGCGCACGGGCCGTTGGGCAGTTTTGGGGCGGAAGGCGGCGCAGACCTCATCCCGGGTTTCCAGGTAGGGGCCACCGATGAGGTCGATGCAGTAGGGGACGGCGGCAAAGATGCCCTTGGCCGCCGGATGGCCGCCCAGCGTCTCGGCAATCGCCTTGGGTTGGCCGGGCAGGTTGATGATCAGCGTCTGGCCGCGAATCACCGCCACCTGGCGGGACAGGATGGCCGTCGGCACAAAATGCAGCGAGATCTGGCGCATCTGTTCGCCAAAACCCGGCATGTCGCGGTCGGCCACGTCCAGGGTGGCCTCCGGCGTCACATCCCGCAGGGCCGGACCGGTGCCGCCGGTGGTGAGCACCAGGTGGCAGCCTGCGTCATCCACCAGCTCGCGCAGCGTCTGGGCGATGAGCGCCCGTTCATCCGGAATCAAGCGGGCTTCGAACTGGATGGGATTGATCAGCGCGCTGGTCAGCCACGTCTGCAGGGCCGGGACGCCCTGGTCGGTGTAGACCCCGCTGGAGGCCCGGTCGCTGATGGAAACGATGCCGATGCGAACCGGCTCGGGAGGCGCCAGTTCAGTCATCGTGGCGGGCCTCGTCCGCATCATCAGCCTCACGGGGCGCATCGGCATCCGCCTCGTCCCCAGCGCCTGACAGGCCGTTGGCGCGGGCCTCGGCCAGCACATGGGCCTTGACCATCTGGAACAGCTCCCGCCAGGCGCGGCCATTGCGCTGTTCCGGGGCCTGGGCGCGGTCCTTGCGGGCGGCGCGGATGAGGCTGCGCAGTTGCTGCACATCCACCTCGTCAAAGGTCTGCAGGTACGCCTGCAGCGCCGAATCTTCTTCCACCAGCCGCACGCGCCAGCGTTCGGCCTGATGCAGTTGCAGGCTGTCCTGGGCGCGCCCCAGCTTGAATTCGGCCACCGCTTCGCGAATGGGGGCGGGGTCCACATGGCGCATCAGCTTGCCGATCAACTGCAACTGGCGGCGTTTGCCTTCATGGGCGCCCTTGATGCGGCGGGCCTCGGCCAGCGCGTCCATCAGCGGTTCCGGCAGGTTCAGGGCGGCGACGCGCTTGTCGGGCAGGGACAGCAGTTCCACGCCCAGCGCCTGCAGCGCGGCCATGTCCCGCTTGAGCTGGCTCTTGCTGGGGCGTTCGTCGTCGGGATCTTCGTATTCGTCGTACATGAGGCAATCTGTGGGGGCCCGGTTCGGCGCGCAAGACCGCGAGGCGGTGGCGTGAATCCGGGCAGGGCCGGCCAGGGCAGGCGCAGGGCCCGTATGATAGTTCTTTGCACCAGATTCGAGATCTCATGAGTCAAGCCCAACAAGGATTTGCCTACAGCCAGGACCACTTCCGTCAACTGATCGAGGATGTTCTCGCCGAGGCGAAACACCTGGGCGCTTCGGATGCCGGCGCGGAAGTCTCGGAAGGATGCGGGCTGTCCGTGTCGGTGCGCCGTGGCGCGCTGGAAAATGTGGAGCGCAACCGCGACAAGTCCCTGGGCGTTTCCGTCTACCTCGGCCAGCGCCGGGGCAATGCCAGCACGTCGGACTTCTCGCCCAAGGCGCTGAAGGACACCGTCCGTGCCGCCTTCGATATTGCCCGCTTCACCGCCGAAGACGAATTTGCCGGTCTGCCGGCCGAGGATGAACTGTCGCTGGACGAGGCCAGCCGCCCGGCGCTGGACCTGTTCCACCCCTGGGACATCACCGCCGAAGCCGCCGCCGAGCTGGCCCTGCGATGCGAACGTGCCGCACTGGATACCGACCCCCGCATCACCAATTCGGAAGGCGCCGCCGTCTCGGCCCAGCAATCCCACTTCTTCACCGGCAACAGCCGGGGCTTCCGGGGCGGTTACGCCAGCTCGCGGCATTCGCTGTCGGTGGCGCCGATCGCTGGCCGTGGCGCCGGCATGGAGCGGGACGCGTGGTACAGCTCCATGCGGGACGCCGCCGATCTCTCCAGCCCGGAATGGGTGGGGCGTTATGCCGCCGAGCGGGCCCTGGCCCGGCTCAAGGGCCGCAAGGTGAAAACCGCCAATGTGCCGGTGCTGTTCGAATCGCCGGTGGCGGCGGGTCTGCTGGGGGCGCTGGTGCAGGCCACCAGCGGCGGGGCGCTGTACCGCCGCGCCACCTTCCTGCTGGACAGCCTGGACCAGCCCATCCTGGCCCCGCACATCGACGTGGTGGAAGACCCGCACATTCCCAAGGGCAAGGGCAGCGCGCCGTTTGATGATGAAGGAGTCATCACCCGTCCGCGCACGGTGGTGGAGGGCGGCACCCTCAAGGGCTACTTCCTCTCCACCTATTCCGCCCGCAAGCTGGGCCTGCGCACCACCGGCCATGCTGGTGGGTCTCACAACCTGACGATGCGCAGCCGTTGCACCGCGCCTGGTGATGACCTGCCGACGATGCTCCGTCGGCTGGGCACCGGCCTGTTCGTGACGGAGCTGATGGGGCAGGGCGTCAACTACGTCACCGGCGACTACTCCCGGGGCGCCAGCGGTTACTGGGTGGAGAACGGCGAGATCGCTTTCCCGGTGAACGAGGTCACCATTGCCGGCAATCTGCGCGAGATGTTCCAGCAGATTGTTGGCATTGGCGCGGATACCTACAACCTGGGCAGCAAGACGGTCGGTTCCATCCTGGTCGCCAACATGAAGCTGGCCGGCTCCTGAGTCTGCGGGGGACGCTGCCAAGGTGGACTGCGTGAGGGCTCTTTGATCGTTCGTTAGGGCCTGTTAGCACTACGGCAAGGGCCAAAGCCAGCATTGGCGCGGACTTGCGTCGGTTGCTGCTGGCGATCTAGCCCTTGAGACGGCTGTGCTGCGCGTTGGCGTTCTGGATGTGCCAGCGGCCGCGCCCCCGTTCACCGGCGCTCAGGTTCAGTGCCTCCTGCTGCACCCGCAACTCGCTGGCCGCCGCAGCCAGCGCCGCCGAACCGTGCTTGCACAGGATCGCGTCGGCGCGGATATGGGGCTTGAGCGCCTGACTCATGCAGTGCCTGGACACCGTGTCCAGATAGAAGTCAGCCGTGGCGCCCGATTGGTATCGGGCCACCAGGACGGGGATCAAGTCCTCGCCGCGATGCACTCGCGACACCTGACCGGCGCGCTAACGAGCCGACGACCCCGGTTGCTGGCCCTTGCTGGAGCGCAGGAAGAAGGTCTCGTTGGCTTCGATTACACCAGTGAGCGCGGCAGCCCAGACGGGCTGTACCAGGCGCAAGAATCGATGGCGCCAGCAAAACGACGTAGAAGCTGACACCTTGCGCCGCCTTACGCTCGCGCAAGCCCTGCAGCAACACTTCTTGCTGCTTCAGCCACTTGGCCGTCATGCCCAAACTGGCCTGCGGCGCCGTGCTCAGGGCATTGAAGGTGCGTTGGCAGGCGCGGCATTTGTAGCGTCGCAAGCCACTGGCGCTGCCATTGCGAACAATCCGATCACCCCCTCAATGCGGGCACGCGGGAAGCGTCGTGAGCCGCGACTCCACGAGCGCAAGAACTTGCTCGATGTCATCGTCGGCGCTCAAGGCCTTGAGAAGTTTGGCCTTCTGTCGCGTCGTCAGGCTTGCCACCCCACCCAGCCACTGCTTGAACGCCATCGGGGCCATCGCCTGCTCCACCGCCCTCAACCTGGGAAGACAGGGCAAGTCTGTCCGCAGGGTATCTGGACCGCCAGGAAGTTGATCGGTGCGGCTTTCCTGCGGAAGCTAAAGAGCGAGCAACTCCCCAGCTTGCCGGAGGATGCGGATCGTCGCACAAAAACGGTGAGACCGTTTCGACGAGCGGCCCCATCGGCCTGGAGAAGGGTGCTTTCAATCGTTACAAGAGCTTTCGTACGAAAGTTATGAGCACACCTACCGGACGCGCCGAGTGCCTATCGAGTGGATAGCGTTGGCTCCTTCACGCAAGGAATGCTGGGGAGACTAGGTGAGACACTGCGAAGTTATGCACAGGATCATGGCGCTGCATCGGCAATCATGGGGCGACCGATTCGATGACGTGACCTATCTGACGCTGGACGGCGATGAACGCAAAGGCCGTGATTTTGGCGATTTCCAATGCGGATGTGGCATCTTTGAGAAGCTCAATATTGAGTTGGGAGACTGTGAAAAGCCATTTGACATGGTGTTCAAGGTATTGGACGAGCAATCAGGCAAACCGTTGACGGGCGTGCCCTACCGCATCACCCTGGACAATGGCCGAATGTTTTTTGGCACCACCGACACGCTGGGCAACACGGTGAAAGTTTCAGCCACGTATGCCGCACAGGCAAACATCGAGGCCCCCTACTACGAAGAGGGATCCGGTAGCGGCACTTCATGCGTCGCAAACGAACCTTGCGGCTGCTGATCGTCAGTGACTGCCAGTATCAATTCCGAACTAATTCCATATGGCCACCTCATTTGCCACGCTCACCCCGACGGCAAACACCGCACCCACTGCTGTCAACATTCCAGCCCGGGAATTGAGTGGCGCTCAATGGGTGGCTCGATTCCCGGGTAGTAACGCAATTTCTGACTGCATCCAACCGTTCGCCGGAAATCTGCAGTCGTTCGTGAACGCGATGCGCGACGCAGGAGCAACTGTCACCATCTCCGCGACTTACCGCCCTCCCGAGCGAGCGTATCTCATGCATTGGTGCTACCTCATCGTCAAGGAGGACTTCGACCCGCGCAATGTGCCTCCTATGGCAGGCATCAACATTCGATGGGATCACTCGGCCACTGACGGTTCATACGACGGCAGCGCCTCCGTGAATGCAGCGAAAGCGATGGTTAATGGCTTCGGCCTGCAAAACCTGCAAACTCCCCCGGCCTTGAACACACGTCATACTGCCCGCAATGCGGTTGACATGACCATCAGCTGGTCTGATGATTTGACGATCAAGAAGGCTGACGGCACCGCCGTCACGATATCTACCACGCCCAAGACCGGGATGAACGCAGATCTGAAGGCCGTGGGTGCCAGCTACAACGTGATGAAGTTTGTGGGCGGCGCCTCAGATAAACCTCACTGGTCTGACGATGGTCACTGAATTTACCCTCACTCCTCGTCGGACCGCCGCAGCGCTTGCCGTAGTGGCTGGCCTCCTTTGCGCCTCGTGCACCAGCATGCCGACCGCTCAGCCCTCCGCAGATCCTGTAGCGCTCAAGGCTTTTCTGGAGCGCCGGGAGGTGTGTGACCACCTGCGCGGCGAAATTCCCGAGCCAGGTGATCAGGAAGCCATTGACGAGGTGATCGCCTCGATCAACAAGTACTGCGACGGGACAGATGCGGAGCTGGCTAGGCTCAAGCGCGCCCATGGCGGAGATGCCACCGTCAAGAAACAGCTCGACGCGCTAGAGCCCTGCATCGAGCAGAAGTCCAGATGTCGCGGTGGGGTGGCAACCCGCTGACCTGGGAGACCACCCTCCCACTGTCGCGCCCCCGGGCACGCCTCGATTGACGAACCCGATGCCCGTGAGGAATTCTCCTGAACACAACTACATCAGGAGACTTGCCTCATGGAACGTCGTTCCTTCGTCAAGGGTGCCGGCATGGCTGGCGTGCTGGCGGCGGGCACCGCCCCCGCCATCGTTCATGCCCAGGCCCAGCTGCGCTGGCGCATGGCCTCCAGCTTTCCCAAGCAGCTCGACACCATCTACGGCGGTGGCGAGGTCTTTGCCCGGAAGGTGAGTGAACTCAGCGGCGGCAAGTTCCAGATCAGCGTGCATGCGGCCGGTGAGCTGATGCCAGCCTTTGAAGTGGTGGACGGCGTGCAGAAGGCCACGGTGGAAATTGCCCACACGGTGCCGTATTACTTCTTTGGCAAGGACGAGACCTTTGCCATCGGCGCAGCCATTCCCTTTGGCCTGAACTCCCGTCAGATGACGGCCTGGACCTTCCAGGGCAATGGGCTCAAGCTCATGCGCGAGTTCTATCGCAACTACAACATCATCAATTTCCCGGGCGGCAACACCGGCGCCCAGATGGCCGGCTGGTACCGCAAGGAAATCAAGTCGATGGCCGACATCAAGGGCCTGAAGTTCCGCATTGGCGGCTTCGCCGGCCGGGTGATCGAGCGCATGGGCGGTGTGCCGCAGAACCTGCCGGGGGGCGAGCTGTATTCCGCGCTGGAAAAAGGCACCATCGACGCCGCCGAATGGGTGGGCCCCTACGACGACCTCAAGCTCGGCTTCCACAAGGTGGCGCAGTACTACTATTACCCGGGCTGGTGGGAAGGCGGGCCACAGGTGGATTTCTACATCAACACCAAGGCCTACGAAGGGCTCTCGCCTGAATACAAGGCGATTGTGGAGGCCGCGTCCGCCTTCACCCATGTGGACATGCAGGCCAAGTACGACGTGCTCAACCCGGGTGCGCTCAAGCAACTGGTGGCCGCCAAGACCAAGCTGATGCGTTTCCCTGCCGACGTGATGGCCCAGGCCTTCAAGGAGTCCATGGCCTTGTACGGCGAGCTGTCGGCCAAGAATCCCAATTGGAAGAAGGTCTATGAGGACTATGCGACCTTCCGCCGCGACCAGAACCTCTGGTTCCGCTTCGCCGAATTCGGGTTCGACGAGTTCATGCAGAGGCAGCGGTTCTGACGGGCTGTTGTCTGCCGGCCTTCAGCCTGCGCGCTCCTTGCCATCCAGCACCTCGCGGGCATCTTCCTCATCGTCCACCAGCAGCACCTGCACACCGGACAAGGCATCTTCGGACAGCGCCATCGGCTCGGTGACCGCCGGCCGCACCTGCGGCTGCCCGACCAGTACCGGCAGGCTCAGCTCGAAGGTAGCGCCCTGGCCATGGCCCGGGCTGGCCGCGAGGATGCGGCCGTGGTGCAGTTCGGCAATGGCGCGTGCAATGGCCAGGCCCAGGCCGCCGGCCTTGCGATCCGAAGCGACTTGCCCTTGAGAGTGTCAGGGTCGGGCACGCGGGTTGCCTGCGGCGCGCCCTTGCGCGGATGGCACTCGAGCGTGCGGTGAGCATGCAGTGAGCATGCGGCGCTGTCGTTTTCTGGATGGCATGAACGTTCGGTAGACCACGCTCACGCCTGTTGCACCGCAACGCTCTCCACCGACACCACCGCCACCGCCACCGCCACCACCGGCCTGCACTCGCAGGCCTCGGATTCTGATCAACACCGCCTGAGCCCGCTGCGATGTCCCTCACTTGGGCGCCCGAGGTGCCAAGGTCGCTTGCACGGATTGACCTCCTTGTCCTGCGGCCCCTATGCTGGCGGAATATGAAAGCGCTTTCAAGCGCTGGCGACGACTGACCCTGCAAGCACCTCAGAAAGCCGAGCATGACGGAGACAACCCCTGGCACCAATTCACGCCTGAACTTCACCCTGTCCGCCAAAGGGGACGACCTGGCCAGCAGCCAGCGGATGGCCCTCCAGCCCAGCCTGGCGTTGAGGCCGGTGGATGCGCTGCTGACCGACCCCGACCTCGCCCGCATGCCCAAGCTGGTGGTGAATACCCATCGGCGCTTCCAGCGCATCGAGGGCTTCGGCGGGGCCTTCACGGAGGCTGCAGCCACCACCTGGCAACAACTGCCCCCGGCCGTGGCGCAGGCCCTTCTGCGTGCCTACTTTGACACGGAGGCCGGCCACGGCTACACCTTCAACCGGGTCCACATGAACAGCTGCGACTTCTCCCTGGGCCACTACGCCCACGCGGCGGTGCCGGGGGATGCCGCCCTGGCCCACTTCAGCATCGAGCGGGACCGCCAGGCGCTGCTGCCGATGATCAAGGCCGCCATGGCGGTGGCCGGTCGGCCAATGAAGCTGTTGGTGTCACCCTGGAGCCCGCCGGCCTGGATGAAGAGCAACGGCGCCATGAACAACGGCGGCATGCTGCTGCCGGAGCATGCCGCCACCTGGGCCCAGTGTTATGTGCGCTTCATCCAGGCCTATGAGGCGGAAGGGGTGCCGATCTGGGGCGTGTCGGTGCAGAACGAGCCGGATGCGACCCAGCGTTGGGATTCCTGCATCTACACCGCCGAGCAGGAGCGGGACTTCGTTCGCGACCACCTCGGCCCGGCGCTGCATGCCGCCGGGCTGGCGCACATCCGCATCGTCGTCTGGGACCACAACCGCGACCAGATGGTGCAACGGGCCGACGTGGTCTACAGCGACCCCGAGGCCGCGAAATACGTCTGGGGTTGCGGCTTCCACTGGTATGTGGAGGACCATTTCGACCATGTGGGCCTGCTGCATGACGCCTATCCGGACAAGCAACTGCTGTTCACCGAAGGCTGTCAGGAGGGCGGGCCGCACCTGGGCGAATGGGCGCCCGCAGAGCGGTATGCGCGCAGCATCATCAGTGATCTCAACCACTGGACGGTGGGCTGGATCGACTGGAACCTGCTGCTCAACGAGACTGGTGGCCCCAACCATGTCGGCAACTTCTGCAGCGCGCCGATGCTGGCGGACCGGGAGCGCGGCGAACTGATGCCGCAAGCGTCCTACGACTATCTGGGGCATTTCAGCCGGTTCATCCATCCCGGCGCGCAGCGGGTGCTGTGCTCGGCCAGCAGCGAAGATCTGGCGTGTACGGCAGCGGTGAATGAATCGGGCAGCGTGGCGGTGGTGGTGCTCAACCGCAGCGAACGGGCGCACCGGTTCGTGCTGCGCATCGACGGCCTGGCGACGGTGGTCTCGCTGCCGGGGCGAAGCATTGCGAGCTTCGAAGACGGCCTTCAGTCCTGACGCTGCTGAAGCCGGTGGATCAGGTGGCTGCGCAGATTCGACGCGCCTTGTGGCGTCAGCGGCGCCAGCGCATGCCTGGCGTGTTCAGGGATGTGGGCGGCGGTCTCCGCGCCTGCATGGAACACGTAGTGATCAAACAGGCCCTGCCACGCGCGCCGTTGCGGCTCCGGCAGTTCCCGCAGGGAGAGCAGGGCCATCATGAGGGTCAGCACGGGTGGGTCCATGTGGGCGGGCGACTGCCGCCACCAGTAATTGATCAGCAGATTGAAGGGCTCCAGCGCTTCCACCTGATGCCACCACATGCTGGGGATGTAGAGCGCATCACCGGGCCCCAATTCAGCCACCTGGGCGTGTTGCAGCGCCTGCGCAAAGCGCGGGAACCGTTCCAGGTCCGGATGCTTGAGGTCCACCAGGCTCACCGGCTGGCCGGCCGGCGTGAAGTCGATCGGCCCGACATAGAGGTTGGGCAGTTGCTCCGGCGGGAACAGTGTGAAGCGCCGACGGCCGGCCGCCACGCAGGCCATGTTGTCAGGCAGGTCGTAATGCGGGGCGATGCGGCTGCGGTTGCCCAGCCAGAGGCTGGCCAGCGCATCCGGTGCTGACCCTGCGTCGCCGGCCAGCGCCGCCAGATCAAGGTCGTTGTGGGCGCGGAATCCCGGCAGGCAGTCCTCCAGCGTCGTGGAGCCGACGTAATAGCAGGGGGGGCGTTCGTCACTGCGGCAACGCAGCAACTCGGTGAGCAAGGCCGGCAGCGGCGCATCCGCCCGGCCGAAGTTCATGCCGGTGAGGTCGTCGTTGTAGAAGATCCGACCGTCGATCTCCGGCGGGCCGGTCATGATGGCCACCGGCGCGCCGCGCCAGCAACCGTGCAGGTAGTCCGCCACAGCCTCGTCCGAGGTCAAGGCCGCGTGTACCACCGGCCAATGGGACACCAGCCCGCGCAACACCACCGGTTGCGCGGCTTCGGTCAGGCCGGCGGGGACCCGGCCGGGGGTCAGGTCGCGGAGTTCCTGGATGGGCTGCATGTCAGGCGCGGGGTCAGCAAAACAGCGATGGGGGGGGCGCTTCCGCCCCGGCCATCGCCGAGCCCAGGGTCAGAACTTGTAGCGAAGCCCCAGCATATAGCGGCGGCCGGTCTGGGTGACCGAGAACACTTCCTGCTCGGTGCGGCCATGCTGGCGCAGGATGGAGTCGCCCAGGTTGATCACTTCCGCCTGCATGCTCAGCTTCTCGGTGAAGTTGTAGCCCACGCTGAGGTCCACCTGTGAATAGGGTTCGGTGTAGATGGGCGCCGAGCGGCCCAGCTGGTTGCCATCGTTCACCGCAGCCAGGAATTTGTCGCGCCAGTTGTAGGCCACCCGCACGCTGAACCTGGCGTTTTCATAGAAGCCCACCAGGTTGGCCGAATCGCTCAAGCCCACCAGCGCATATTGCTGGGTGAAGCTCATCGGGTCGTACTTCAGGCCGGAGCTGACCTTGGTGTAGTTCGCCGCCACACCGAAGCCGGAGTTGCCGAAGGCATGCTGCACATTCAACTCGAAGCCCTTGAGGCTGTTGGACTGGGTGTTGGCCGGCACGGTGATCTGGAAAGTGGCCACCGGATCGTCCGGTTGGCCAACGATGGTGCCCAGCGCATGGCCGTTGCTCTCGCCGGTTTTGGTGACGCCGGGCTGGCCGTTGTAGCGGTTCAGGATGTAGTCGCGGATGCAGGTGATGTCGCTCCCGCAGCCGCCGGTGGAAGCGGCCTCGTTGTAGTAACGGCCGCCGACCGGGGTGTGCAGGTTGAAGGGGGAGGCGGTCTCCAGGGTGGAGCCGATGTAGTTGCTGATGTTCTTGCGGAACACACCGGCGGCCACATAGCTGGAGCGGGCGTAGTAGTACTCCAGCGAGAAGTCGATGTTCTTCGACTTCAGCGGCTTCAGGTTGGGATTGCCCTGCGAGCCGGTGCCACCGGACAGGCGTGCCAGGTCATTCAGCGTCTGGCCGCCCTGGATGGCGTCCCAGCCGGGCCGGCCGATGGTGGTGCCGTAGCTGGCGCGCAGTTTCACCTTGTCGGTGAGGTCCGCTTCCCAGTCGATGCTGGGCAACCAGTAGCTGTACTTGCCGCTGAGCGAAGTGAAGCCGGGGTCGCCCTTGAGAACGGTCAGCTCATTGTTGGAGCCCCAGGTGATGCCGGTGGCAATCGGCACCAGTGCGCTGGAATTCACTTTGGTGCGCTCGTAGCGCATGCCCAGCGTGGCGCTCATCGGCACGCCCAGTTCCCAGTCCCGGGTGTACTCGCCGTAGACGCTGGTGGATTTCTCGGTGGTGCGGCGGTCGGTGGAAAAGACGTCGGAGGCCAGGTACTTCGACGCGTCGCCCCAGGCGTCCGAGGCCAGCTGACGCACGGTGCCGAAGTCGAAGGTGTAGAACTGGGTGAACAGGCGAGGGTCGTTCACGCCATTGATCTGGCCGAAGTAATTGCGCAAGTCCTGCGGAATCCAGACCGAGTCCGGATAGTTCAGGAAGCCGTTTTCGGTGCCGCCCCAGTTGTCCAATTGGACATTGGAATAGGCCGAGCGGTTGCGCACCTTGGACAGGCCAAGACCGAAGTCCAGCTTGGACGCGTCATCAATGGTCCAGCTGCCGCGAATCTGCTGCTGGTCGACCGCCGACTTCATGTAGCTGTTGCGGAACGACGAGCCCGTGACCTGCTGCAGTGAAGCATCCCGCTGCGTGGTTGGCATGATCAGGATGGGCAGGTCATTGGAGAAGTCCACCGTGGTGATGCCGCGGTTGAAGCTGGCCGTGCCGATGACGTTGTTGGTGCCCCAGGGGCCATCCGCGCCGGATTCGGCGGTGGAGTGATGCGCATCGAATTCGAAGCGCAACTTGCTCGAAGCCTTCCAATCGGCATTGAAGCCCAGCGACTTGTTGGTGTTCTTGGTGGCGAAGTCTCCGCCGGACATGGCCAGGTCGGCGGTGCCCGAGGTCACCAGCTCGGTGTAGGTGATGGGGGCCGAGACCGGACCGTTGGTCCAGGAGCTGCTGGACGGGCCGAAGCTGAACCAGGCCGACATGTCGTTGCGGCGCGTATGCAGCTTGTTCTGCGAGGCGGTGTAGTCCAGCGTGGTGGTCAGGTCGCGGGTGGGGGCGAACTGGAACGTGATCTGGCCGTTGGTGCGTTCGCGGCGCACCCCGTTCATGTTGTAGTTGACGTTCTGCGGCAGCGAATAGACGTCGGACGCGCCAGGCCGGTTGGTGATGCGGTCGGCCCCGGTCTGGCCGGGCAAGGGGATGGCACCGTTGCCGGTTTCATCGCCCTTGAACGGCAACCAGCCGTTGGGTACCCCGGCGCTGTTGTAGCCCGCATCACGCCGCTGGAAGCTGCCGGACACGGCCAGGCCGAAACGGCCTTCATCAAAGGTGGTGCTGTAGATGCCGGAGACTTCCGGCGTGATCTTGTCCCCCGCGATGGTGTCAGGCAGGCGAGAGTTGCCCTGGTCATGCACGGCCTTGAGACCGATGCTGGCCACGGTGCGTTTGGTGTCCAGCGGGCGCGCGGTGCGGATGTTGATGGTGGCACCGATGCCGCCGGTCGGCGTGCTGGCGCGGCTGGTCTTGTAGACCTCCAGGGCCGACACCGACTCGGACGCCAGATTGGCGAAGTCAAAGGCGCGGGAGCTGGAGGCGGATGTGTCCGCAATCGACGAAGCCGGCATCTGCCGGCCGTTCAGCAGCACCAGGTTGAAATCCGGCCCCACGCCGCGCACCGTCACCCGTGACCCTTCGCCCATGGAGCGGTCGATGGACACACCGGAGATGCGCTGCATCGATTCGGCCAGGTTGGTGTCCGGAAACTTGCCGATGTCCTCGGCCACGATGCCGTCCACCACGCCGCGTTGCTGGCGCTTCAGGTTGAGGGAGGTGTCCAGCGATTGTCGGATGCCGGTCACCACCACGGTGTCGAGCTGGCCGTCGCTCTTTGCGGCCGGTGCCGTGGGCGTCGAGGCCGCTGCGGAGGCCGCGCCTGCCGGAGCGGCGGGCGCCTGCTGGCCTTGCGCGTGTGCGGCGGCAGCAAAGAGCAGGGCGCAGGCCACGGCCACCGGGCGGGCTTGCAGGGGGCGTTCTGAACGGCAGGCACGCGTGTGCTGGACGGATTTCATTGTTGTCTCCTGTTTTATGTCTCAGTCCTGTCCGTGACCCGCCTCTGAAGTCTCAGAGACCGATCCGGCAGGCTGGAGCCGATGGCTCGGCGAAATGAAGCGCTCTTGAAACGTCGTGAAAGCGCTTTCAGAATGGGTCGAAATTTATCTGCTTCGTGTACGGGGGCTCTACTGACTTTCCCTAGAAACGCCTCAGCACGGCGGCGAAGTTGAAACGCCGGGTGACGGCGTGTGCCTGCGCAGGCGAAGTCAGGGAAGGGGCGGCGAACTCTGGCGGGGTGCGGACGGCTTCACCGTCATGCGTAGACGGTCGGACCGGACGCTGCGGGCTCACTCAGCAACGAGGGGAGGGCCCGTGCCTGCTGATCAAAGGCCAGCGCGTCGGGCGCATGTGCCTTCAAACGCACCCGCTCGCCCACCCGCAGGGGCATGGCGGTCATCGCCAGTTTGGCGGTGAGCAGGTCGGGCACGCCCTCCACCTGCAGATGCAGCAGCGAGACATCTCCCAGATGTTCGGCCAACGCGATGGTGGCGGAAACACCGGTGGCGTCCGGCGTGTCGCCCTGAACACCGAGATGCTCCGGGCGCAGTCCCAGGCGCATGGCACCGGGCCAATGAGCGCCGCCCAGCAGGTCCCAGAGCTGGCGTGCGGCCGCCGGTGCGGCGGCATTCGGCCGTTCAATCAGATTGATGCGGGGCGCCCCCAGAAAGCCCGCCACAAAGGCATTGGCCGGTTGGCGGTACAGCGACATGGGTGTTCCCACCTGCTCGATGCGGCCCTGATGGAACACCGCGATCCGGTCGCCCATGGTCATCGCCTCCACCTGGTCATGGGTGACGTAGATCATGGTGGTGCCGAGCTGCTGATGCAGCCGGGTCAGTTCGATGCGCATGTCCACGCGCAGGGCGGCATCCAGATTGGACAAGGGCTCGTCGAACAGAAACACCTTGGGCTTGCGCACAATGGCCCGGCCGATGGCCACCCGCTGGCGTTGCCCGCCGGAGAGCTGCCGGGGCGTGCGGTCCAACAGATCGGTGATGCGCAGGATCTCGGCGGTGCGCCGCACTTGCTCGTCACGCTCGGCGCGCCGCACACCGGCCATCTTCAGTGCAAAGCCCATGTTCTCCGCCACGGTCATGTGGGGATAAAGGGCATAGCTCTGGAACACCATGGCGGCCCCCCGGTCGGCCGGACGCTGCTCATTGGCCCGCACGCCGTCGATCAGCAGCTCACCGCCGTTGATCTCCTCCAGCCCGGCAATCATGCGCAGCGTGGTGCTCTTGCCACAGCCCGACGGGCCGACAAACACCATGAATTCGCCATCTCGCACCTCCAGGTCGATGCCCTGGATGACTTCGTTTTCGCCATAGCGCTTGCGCAGGCCGCGCAGTGTGACTTGTCCCATGGAGGTCTTTCGTGGAGGTTCAGCCCTGGCTGCTGGCCGTCCGGCCGCGAAGGAAGTCCCGGAAGGCCAGCGCGCTGTCCTTGGGCGTGCGCTTCTGGGTGGCGTAGTCCACATGCACGATGCCGAAGCGCTTCTCGTAGCCGGAGGCCCATTCGAAGTTGTCCAGCAGGCTCCAGACCATGTAGCCGCCCATGGGCACGCCTTGCTGCAGTGCATCACCGACGGCGGCGATGTGGGTGTCCAGATAACAGGTGCGGTCGGCGTCATGCACCTGACCGTCCTGGCTGACCGGGTCCGGAAAGGCGCCGCCGTTTTCCGTCACATACAGGCGCCTGGCCTCCGGATAGTCCCGGTGCAGTGACACCAGCAGGTCGGTCAGGCCCTGGGGATAGATCTCCCAGCCCATGTCGGTCAGCGGCAGGCCGCTGTGCTTGGCATCAAAGCTGTTGTCGGCACTGGCCATGCCGCGCGAGTAGTAGTTGATGCCCAGGAAGTCGATGGGCTGCTGGATGAGCGCCAGGTCACCCGGCTGCACCTGCGGAGCGTCCTCGCCGAGGTGCTCCAGCACATCCAGGGGATAGTGGCCTTTGAACAAGGGGTCCATGTACCAGCGGCGCAGCTTGCCGTCTTCCAGCACAGCCTTGGCGCGGTCGGCTGCCGAGTCCGTGGCCGGATAGATGGGCGAGAGGTTGAGCACAATGCCCAGCGTGGCGGGCAGGTTCAGGGCGCGCAGGGCCTGGATGGCACGCCCATGGCTCAGCAGCAGGTGGTGCGACACCTGGGCGGCCAGTCGGCGGTCCTTGAGGCCGGGCGCGAAGATGCCGCTTTCATGGCCCAGTTGCGCCACCACCCAGGGCTCGTTGTGAGTGGCGATGGAGGCCACCTTCGTGCCCAGGCGTCGGCCCATGCCTTCGGCGTATTCAACAAAGCGGTCCACCGTGGCGCGGGCCCCCCAGCCGCCGAGGTCCTGCAGCGCCTGCGGCAGGTCCCAGTGGTTCAGGGTGAGATAGGCCTTCATGCCACGGGCGCGGATGCCGTCCACCAGACGCTCATAAAACGCCAGGCCGGCCTCATTCCACGCACCGTCGCCGGTGGGCCGCACGCGCGGCCAGGAGACCGAGAAACGATAGGCCTGCGCGCCCAGGCTCTGGATCAGATCCAGGTCCTGCTCCCAGCGGTCGTAGTGCTCGCAGGCCAGGTCGCCGGAGCTGGCATCGGCAATGGCGCCGGGCTGGCGGCAGAAGGTGTCCCAGATGGACGGGCCCTTGCCATCGCGGTCGTGGGCGCCTTCGATCTGGTAGGCGCTGGTGGCCACGCCGAAGACAAAGTCCGCCGGAAAGCGCCGGGCAGCAGCGGTGGGCAGGCCGCCGGTGGCGGTGGATGCCTCGGGCGAGGCGGTGGGCAACAAAGGGCTGGCGTTGGAAGGCGACATCGGTGCGTGCGGGTTCAAGGAGGGACGCTCACTTCACCGCGCCCACGGTCAGGCCCGAAATGAGCTGACGGGAGCACAGGACAAAGAGCACGATCAGCGGCAGCGTGGCGATGGCGGAACCGGCCATCATCGCGCCCCATTCGGTATCCACCGGGCTCTGCAGGCTGCGCAGGGCCAGGGGCAGGGTGTACATATCGGGCGAGCGCATCACCACCAGCGGCCCGATGAAGTTGTTCCAGGAGGAGATGAAGGTGATGAGCCCCAGCGTGCCCAGGGCCGGCTTGAGCAGCGGCAGCACGATGCGGGCGTAGATGCCCAGCTCGCCGCAGCCATCGATGCGGGCGGCCTCCACCAGTTCGCGCGGCACCGACGAGGCGATGAACTGCCGCATCAGGAAGATGCCAAAGGCGCTGGCAGCGCCGGGGATGTAGAGCGCGCGCGGCTGGTCGATCCAGCCGAGCAGATCCATGATCATGAAGCTGGGGATCATGTTCATGAAGCTGGGCAGCAGCATGGTGCCCATGACCAGGGCGAACAGGGCCTTCTTGAACCGGAACTCATACATCGCGAAGGCATAACCGCCCATGGAGCAGAACAGCAGTGTCAACGCGGTGTTGCACAAGCCCACGTAGAGGCTCAGCCCGAGGTTGCGCCAGAACGGCAGCTTGCGGGTCAGCAGCTCGATGTTGTGCAGCAGGTCGTTCCCGAACCACAGGGGCGGGGGCAGGCTGAAGATGTCGGTACGCGAGTGGGTGGCGAACACAAACATGAAGTAGAACGGCGCCAGCATCAGCAGCGCGCCGGCACCCACCAGCAGGTAGGCGGCCCAGGTGCTCATCCGGGCGGAAGCTGTGGGGGCGGTGCGGCGCATCGTCGCGTCCATCGGGGTGGGGATCGTGGTGCTCATGGGGGCCTCAGTCGTCCTTGCGGCGGAAGGCGCGGTGGGTGAGCCAGGTCAATGCGCCCACGATCAGGAACAACAGCCAGGACATGGCACTGGCGGCACCGAAATCATTGAAGTCGAAGGCATTGCGGTAGAGATAGACCGCAGCGGTCATGCCGGCCTGGTCGGAGCCGCCTTTGCCACCGGTGAGGATGAAAGGCTCCTCAAACAGCTGCAGGCCGCCAATGATGCTGAGCGTGACACCGAAGAAGATCATCGGCCGCAGGCTGGGCAGCGTGATGTGGAAGAACTGCTGGAAGCGTCCGGCACCATCCATGGTGGCGGCTTCATACAGGTCCGGCGGGATGGTCTGGAGCGCGGCCAGGTACAGCACCACGTTGAAGCCCACATAGCGCCAGAACACCAGGGTGGCGATGGCCGGCTTGAGCGAGTCAGGATCATTCAGCCAGTCCACCGCGCCTGCGGGCAGCAGGCTGCCGATCAGCGGCCATTCCCGCAGGTGGGACAGCGCCAGGTTGATCAGGCCGTAGTCGGTGGAGAACAGCGAGCTGAACAGAATGGCAATGGCCACCGACGAGGTGATGTAGGGCAGGAAATACGCGCCCACCAGGGCATTGCGCCAGCGGCGGAACGCCAGATGCAGGAAGGTCGCCAGGGGAATGGCCACCAGATGCTGCGGCACGCCGGAGGCCACGGCCAGCCAGCCGGTATTGCGCAGCGACTTCCAGAACCATTCGTCTTCCAGCGCAAAGCGGAAATTGTCCAGGCCAACCCACTGCATGGCGCTCAGCCCGCTCGTGGGCTCCCAGCTGTGGAAAGACAAATACAGCGAAAACAGCAGCGGGAACAGGCCAAAGACAATAAACAGGATCAGGAAGGGCGCCAGCAGCGCGTAGGGCGCATAACGTGGCGACAGACGCATCCAGTAGGGCCATTGAATTCGCATCATGAGCCTCCTCTCAGCGGCGCGCACGCAGTTCCAGCAAGCGCTGGGCATCCGCCAGGGCGGTGGGAATGTCCTTGTTGCGGTCCAGCACCTTGTCCAGCTCGGTGTCGATGACCTCGCGGGCAAAGGCATCCTGCTTGTGGACAGGGAATGCGCGAATGTGGCTGGCCGCCTCGCGCCAGTCGCGCCGGGCGCTTTGCCCGTTAAGGAAGGGCAGCGGCTGGTCGAAGAAGGGGTCGGTCTGGGCATCGACCAGGGCCGGGAACGCGTCCTGCGATTTGAAGGCGGCCAGTTGCTGGTCCCGGTTGAGCGTCATGAAGCGGATGAATTCATAGGCCATGGCCTTGCGGCTGGGGTCGGAGAGCCGGGGCAGCGCAAAGAAGGTGCCCCCGTAGGCGGCAAAGGCGCCCTCCGGCAACTGGGTGGCGCGCCAGCAGCCCCGCGTGTTGGGCGCCAGCCAGTTGTTCAGGTGACCGGCCAGCCAGGCGCCGGACATCTGGGTGGCAATGCCACCGCGCTTGAAGCCCTCGGTCCAGTCGGCGGACCAGGCGACCACGCGGGCGTCCAGCTGCTGCCGCCGCACGGCGCGGGACAGCTCAAAGGCGCGTACAAAGCGCTCGGAGGTGACGAGGGGGCGCGATTGCGCGTCGAAGTAAAGACCTTCGCCCGGGGCCATGCCGGTGCGGATGAGGATGTCCTTCATGTCCCGCGCATGGGCCAGCAGGTAGGCGCCGGTGGTGGCCTTGATGCGGACCCCGGCGGCCACAAAACCTTCCCAACTGGTGGTCAGGTCCTTCTCGGTGAGGCCGGCACGGGCGAGCAGGTCGGTGCGGTAGAGCAGGGTGCCGGGGGCAATGTCGGCAGGCACTGCAATGATCGAGCCCTTGCCGGTGGTGGCCTGGTCAAAGGCATACCGGACAAAACGGTCGCGATCGCGGCTCAGGTCAAACGGGGGCGGAGACAGGTCTTGCAGGCCGGTACCCTGCGCAAAGCGGCCGAGGTAGGGGACCTCCAGCGCCATCACGTCCGGCAGGCCCTTGGCGGTGGAGAGGGCCGTGGTCATGGCGGTGTGGTGGTCGTTGACCTCGCGGCTGAGTACCTTCACTTCCACGTCGGGATGGTGGGCATGCCAGGCCGGCAGGGCGGCGCGGACGATCTCGTCAATGGCCGGGAACGCGGCCACTGTGAGTGTCATCGACGGGCCGCCTTCGGTGGAGGCGGTGGGCAGTGCCGACGTGGGGGCCTTGATCGGTGGATGCAGGGATGAGGCGGACGGGCCCGCCCCAGGGGATGGCGGGGGCACCGGCGCTGCGGCGAGCACTCCGCTGATCGCCGCTCCGGCCAGGGCACCACCCGCCAGGGTCAGCGCAAGCGCCGACAGACATTGAACCCACCGCCGCATGAAGCGTGTCTCCGTGGTTGATCTTGTTATGAAAGCGCTTTCATCGTAGCGGTGAACAGCTTGGGGGCGTAGCAGGGTTATTGCTAGGCCACGAAGGTGAGGGCGCGCGGACGCGTGAAGGGAGGCGTCAGAGGGCTCGGGTGGACGAGCGGACGATCAGCCGGGGTTCCGGCAACTGCGCGGTGGGGCGTTGGCCGGCGAGCAGTTCCAGCAAGGCCTGGGCGGCGCAACGGCCCAGTTCCAGCCCGGCCTGATGGATGGTGGTCAGTGGCGGGATGCTGTGGGCGGCGCCGGCCAGATCGTCGAAGCCGACGATGGAGACATCTTCCGGCACACGGATGCCGCGACGGTACAGCGCCAGCGAAGCGCCAAAGGCCATCTGGTCGTTGGCCGAAAAGATGGCGGTAAAGGGTTCTCGGCTGTTGATCAGCTGCTCCACCGCCAGTACGCCGCTGTCCTCATGGAACATGCCAGGCAAGACCAGCGCTGGCTTGTATTTGATGCCGGCGGCCTCCAGGGCAGCGCGGTACCCGCGCAGGCGCTCCTGGGCGTCCGGATGAACCGGGTCGCCGGAGATGAAAGCGATCTTGCGATGCCCCTGGGCCAGGAGGTGATCGGTGGCCAGCCGAGCGCCTTCGAAATCGTTGAAGTTCAGTGCATACAGGCCGGTGGCCTTGAGCGACCGCCCGGTGACGACCACCGGCATTTCTTTCGCCATCTTGCGAAGCGCCTCGTCGCTCAAGCGGCCGGTGAGCACGATCATGCCGTCCACGCGCCGGGATCGCAGGGTGTCGATGCAGCGCTGTTCTTCCTTGGCATTCCAATGGCCGCTGGCGAAGAGCGGGCAATAACCGGCCGGGCCCAGCACTTCTTCAATGCCGCGCAGGGCGACGCCGTAGTAGGGGCTGTCCAGCGTCTGCGTGACCACCCCCACGCTCTGCGAGCGGCCGCCCGCGAGCAGCCGCGCGATGGGGTTGGGCACAAAGCCCAGTTCGGCAATGGCCCGGTCCACGGCGTCCTTCTTGTCCTGGCTGACCACGGCCGTGCCATTGAGAATGCGGGAGACGGTGCTGGGCGACACCCCGCTGGCTTCGGCCACCATGCCTAACGTCACCTTGGCGGATGGACGGGCGGTCTTGGTGGTCTTCATGGGCGGCGTCTGGATGTTGTTCGTGTCGCGGGGAGTTTAAGCGCGTCGATGCGCGGGCAAAACGAAGCTCAAGCTTACCGGGAGCGTCAATTGCTGAAGACGCCGATCCGTGGCTCGCACGAGTGGAACCGCAGCGGCGTCTGGCCGCGAGTCACTCGCGCGACTCTGATGTTCATCCTTCCACATAGGGGATGGTCTGCGCCATCCTTGCTGCCATGCCTTACGCCGTCCTGGTCGACGACAACCTTGAATCCAGCGAAACCCTGTCCATTCTTTTGGAGATGGAGGGTTACGAGACCTCCATGGCCGCTTCGTTGAAGGACGCCCGCCGCCAGATTGCGCAGCGTGTGCCCGATGTGATGGTGTTGGACCGGACCCTGCCGGATGGCCACGGCATGGATTTCATCAGCGAGGCGCTGAGCCATGGGCCGATCACCGTCGTGCTGCTGACCGGTTTGTCCGACCCTGCCGATGCCAAAGAAGCCCTGCGTCGTGGCGCGGCGGCTTACCTGGTCAAGCCGGCAACGATTGAAGAGCTGAAGGCGGTGCTCGATCAGGCGGCGTCGAAGGTGTGAGGTCGAATCTCCCCCAATTCGCGTGTGTGGCGTTTTCGTCAGTCCGCGATGATTTGATCGTTCAGCCCAGTATCCTCGGGCCTCAGAAGCCCAGCCAAGACGACGCCTGAAGGCGCTTGCGGCCGTTTCCTCACGAACAGTGCGATGCCGGGATGACCGGGATGGCCAGACTGCCCGGGGGGATCACGGAAGCCACCAGAGCTGGGCCTGTGACGAGGGCCCACGTGAAAACCGCTTACCTGATCATGGCGCACACTGCGCCGGCGCAGCTTCGCCGACTTGTTGAACTCCTGCGCCACCCGGATGTTGGCATCTTTGTCCACATCGACGCCAAAGTGGATGCCTCTGCCTTTTCTGAACTGACGCCCCTGGGGGTGCGGTTTTGCCGGCAGCAGGACCGGGTCCAGGTGCATTGGGGCGACTACTCCCAGCTCGAAGCCACCATGACGCTCATGCGGGCCGCCCTGGGCGCTGCAGAGCGATTTGACCGGCTTGTACTGCTCAGTGGCATGGATCTTCCGCTCCGTCCGGCAGCTCCATTGCAGCAGTTCTTTGACGAGCACGCCACCACGGAATTTGTGAATCTGGTGCCGATTCCCTGCGCCAAGGCCAACAAGACCGAGAGCCGATTGACGGACCGCTGGTTCAGACCCTCGCTTGCAGGGAAGATTCACCGTCGGTTGGTGCGCCGTGGGCTGCTGCCCGCCACCCGGGACTATCGCCCGGCGTTTGCAGACTTGAAGCCGTTTGCGGGCAGTCAGTGGTGGGCCCTGACTCGCGCCTGCAGCGAGTTCGTTCTGGCCGAAGTGGCGGCCCGTCCACGCCTGGTGCGCTTCATCAAGGGCACGGCCTGCGCTGACGAAACCCTGATCCAGACCTTGATCGGCAATTCCAGATTCGCCGCCCATGCTGCGCGCGCGCTGACCTTCACGCGCTGGAAGCCGGGTGCATCAAGCCCCGATGTGCTGGAGCCGGACGATATGCGGCAGTTGCTGGCACACCCCCAACATCTGGAAGACAGTGTGTATGGCGGGGGTCCGATTCTCTTCGCCCGGAAGTTCAATGAAGCGACGTCGGCCCAGGCTGTGGAGCTGGTCCGGGCGTCTGTGCACGCAGCGCCGGTCCATGGCAGCGCTGCACCTCAGGTCCGTCGCCACCACGATCAGCGGCCTCCGCACAGCGAGTTGGCTCCTGGAGATGATGAAGGCCTCGCTGCGGCCGTGGTGTAAGGTGTCGGCTCCATGGACGATTCCGACGTCCGCCGCAGACTTTTCATGAACCGCCTCAACACCGTTGCCGCTATCTTGATACTCGCGCTGGGCGTCGCCACGTTCGGGGCATTGCTCGCGATGTTCCTGAATGATCTGGCGTTTCATCTCAAGGCCACGCCGCAAGTGGTGACCGTCCAACGCGTGGATGTTCACGCCGAACTGGTGAGCGATTCGGTCAAGGTCAACCCGTCGGTGGCCTTGACCAGCGAGCTGATGCTGTCCACGCCCAAGGGCGAGCGAATGGTCGCGGAGTCGCTGCTGGATTCCCGTGAGGTCACCGACACGCGGGCCCAGATGCTTCGGTCTTTGCAGGGCCACTCCACCTCGCTCTTTTTGAGTGACAGCCATCCCCATCGTTTTGCCACGCAACTGCAGTTCCCGTGGCTGTCGGCTGTGGCCTTGCTGCTGCCGGTGGTGCTGATGATCCTGCCCAGCGCGCTGGCGCTGCTGCATCACTACGGCTCACGCCGGCAGCAGGCCGCTCACCCAGCCGATTTCTGAGGTGCGATCGACTTTCTGCGCCGAACTTTTGCCTCGACTTTTTGCGCCGACCTCATGGCCTACGACATCCCCGCCATCATCCTTGAAGTGCTCGACTGGCTCGGTACGATTGCCTTTGCCGTCAGCGGCGCGCTGGTGGGAGTGCGCAAGCGGTTCGACCTGTTCGGTGTGCTCTTCCTGGCCTTTGTGGTGTCCGTGGCAGGCGGCATGATGCGCGACGTTCTGATTGGCGCCATTCCGCCCGCCGCGATGAAGGAGATCCACTATTTCGTCATTGCCGTGCTGTCGGGGCTGGTGACGTTTTTCTGGTCGTCCCACATCGTCCATTACCAGCGGCTGATGCAATTCCTGGACGCCATCGGCCTGGCGTTGTTTGCCGTGGTGGGCACGCAAAAGGCCATCCAGTTCGGCATCCATCCGGTGATGAGCGCCTTGATGGGCATGATCACCGGCATTGGCGGCGGCATGATCCGCGACGTGCTCAGCGGGGAGATCCCCTTTGTGTTGCGTGCCGACCTGTATGCGCTGGCCGCCCTGATGGCCGGCGTTGTTGTTGCGCTCGGGCACTTCCTCGAATTGCCCCCGGTCTACCCGGTACTGGCGGGTGCCGGGCTGTGCCTGTTCCTGCGCATGATGGCCATCCATTACGGATGGCGGGCACCGCTGCCCAAGCCCCTCAGCGACTGAGGAAGAGGACCCGCGCCGATCGACCTTCACCTTTGAAATCAAGGCGGGTGAGGCGTTGCCTTGAAGGAGTCGTCGGAGCATTGACGGCTTGACATCATCCTCATCGTGCAATGGGGGAGGCGGGGCGCTTCAAGCGACCTGTCGCTTGAAAGAAGAAAACCTCGCCTTGCCCACGCTTGGTGGCCACAGCCGAAAATCCGTACTGATCAAGCAGCCTCACCGCCCGCACCCAGATTGCGTCGGTGCTGCGCGCGCGCATTCATCTGCTGCGGCAGTTGATCGTGAATGCCCCGCTGCAGGCTGCACAGTCCGTCAACGCAGTGCGCCGAGTTTTGACGTCGGCATGGCAATCGGCATGCTCAGCGGAAATCATCCAGCTGAATGCCGTGCCGGTGCAGCTTGTCGTAGAGCGTCTTGCGCGGTGTGCCCAGCAATTCCATCGCCGCCGGCACCTTGCCCTGCGTGCGTCGCAAGGCCTGCTCAATCAGCGCCTTTTCCACCAGCTCCATCTGCCTGGCCAAATTGGAACTGGGCAGGTCTCTCAGCGCCGCCTGGCTGTCCAGATCCTCCAGCGCCAGCACAAACCGGTCGGCCGCATTGCGGATCTCCCGCACATTGCCCGGCCAGTCATGCGCCATCAGCTCGCGCAGCTTCTCGGGGGTCAATTCCGGTGCGGGGCGCTCATACCGTGCGCAGGCCTGCGCCACAAAGTGCTCAAACAGCAGCGGAATGTCTTCCCGGCGCTCCCGCAGCGGCGGCAACTGCAGCGTGGCAATGTTGAGCCGGTAATAAAGGTCGTTGCGGAACTGGCCACGGTCGCCCAGTTCCTTCAGGTCGGCCTTGCTCGCCGCAATGAAACGCACATTGATCGGCAGTTCTTCATTGGAGCCCAGGCGTTCGATCCGCCGTTCCTGCAGCACTCGCAGCAGCTTGATCTGCAGCGGCACCGGCATGGTCTCGATCTCATCCAGCAGCAGTGTGCCCCCGTTGGCATGTTCGATCTTGCCGATGCGCCGCTTGGCCGCCGAAGTGAACGATCCCGGTTCATGCCCGAACAGCTCGCTCTCAAACAGCGCCTCCGGCAGGCCCCCGCAGTTGATGGCCACGAAGTGGCGGTCCCGGCGCGGGCTTTGATCGTGCAGGCAGCGGGCCACCAATTCTTTGCCGGTGCCCGTCTCGCCCAGGATCATCACATCCGCCGACGTGCCCGCCAGATTCAGAATCTGCCGCCGCAACTGGTGCATCGCCGCAGACCGGCCCAGCAACACGGCTTCAATGCCACTGGCCCGCTGCAACTGCGCCCGCAGTTCCTCGGCGGAATGGCGCAGCATGCGCAGGTCCAGCGCGCGCATCACCGCTTCCAGCAGTCGCTCAGGCGCAAAGGGTTTTTCGATGAAGTCATAGGCGCCCGTGCGCATGGCCTGCACCGCCATCTGCACGTCACCATGGGCGGTGATCAGGATCACCGGAATACCGGGGTCGGTCGCACGGACATGGTCCAGCAGGGCGCGTCCGTCCATGCCGGGCAGGCGCACATCCGTCACCATCACCACCTGGGCTCCGGGCTGGATGTGCGGCAGCGCTTCTTCCGCACTGCGGCAGGGCAGCACTTCCAAACCCTCCAGTTCCAGCGTCTGGGTGAGGCTCACCCGCACCGGCAGGTCGTCTTCCACAAACACGACCTTGTAGCCTTCAAACATGCGCTTCTTCCTCCGCATTCCAGGCGTCGACCGCCAGGTCGAACTCCAGGCTCATGCCCGGGTCCAGCCGCCGCGCGCGCAGCGTGCCGCCGAACTCATGCACGATCTTTGATGAAATCACCAAGCCCAGGCCCAGGCCTTCGCCGGCCGGCTTGGTGGTGAAAAAGGGTTCAAACAGTCGGGGCAGCAGGTCTTCGTCCAGGCCCGGACCGCTGTCCTGCACTTTGATCAGCACCCGCTGGCCGCCGTCCAGTGGCTCGGTGATCACCCGCAGCGTCATGTCGCGGTCGCCCTCAGTATCTTTCATGGCGTCCAGGGCATTGGCAAACAGGTTCACCAGCACCTGTTCCAGGCGGTTGGCTTCGGCCCGCACACGCAGGCTTTCCGGGATCTGCGCTTCGAAGAACAACCGCTGGTCGCGGGTGCGGTGCTCCAGCAGCAGGTAGGCATTGCGCACGCTGGCCAGCAGCGGTGATGCGGCATCCACCCCTTCGGCCTTGCGCGCAAAGCTCTTCAACTGCCGTGTGATGCGGCCCATGCGCTCCACCATGTCGTCCATGGCCTGCAGGTTGTCGGCCACCGCCTGGGTGCGTCCGTTTTCCAGCAGCCGCTGGGCATTGCGGGCCAGGGCGCGCAGCGCTGTCAGCGGCTGGTTGACTTCATGCGAGAGCCCGGCCGACATCTGCCCCAGCACTGCCAGCTTGCTGGCCTGCAGCAGCTCGCCCTCGGTCTGCTCACGCTGCGCAATCTGCTCCTTGAGCGCGTCGTTGGACTGGCGCAGTTCGGCGGTGCGTTCATCCACCGTGCGTTCCAGGCGCGCATGCGCATCCTGCAACTGGGTCTTGGCGACAAACAGTTGTCGCACCGCGCGCCGGCGTGCCGCCAGATAGAGCGCCAGCATGCCCACCGCAGCCCCGAAGGCCGCGCCGCTCCAGGCTGCCAGACGGGCCTGGCGGCGCACCTCGGTGAGGTCGGACAAGGCCAGCAGCCGCAGGCCCAGCGGCAGCAGTTGCCGCTCCTGCGCCAGCACCGTGGTGCTGGCCGGGGGAGGGGCCTTCACCAGCAGGCTGTTGTAGGCCTCCAGCACGGCCGGCAGGCCCAGGTTGGGGCCCACCGCCTGAGGGTATCGGGCACTGGCCTGCAGTTGTTCACGCTGGGCGGCATCGGCTTCACTCAGGACCGCGTATTTCCAGGCCTGCACGCTGCTCATGATGACCACGCCCTGGTCATCCGCCACCAGGATGCGTTCCCCCTGAGAGCGCAGGCCCAGGTCCACCCAGGTGGCTTCCAGCGGTGCCAGGTTCAGCTTCACCACGATCACGCCCAGCAGCCGTTGGTGGCGCCGGATCGTTTGCAGCAGAAAGAAGTTGGTGCTGCCGGTGGCTGCACCGTCCACCGGGCTGGCGTCGGCGGCAAAGAAGTGGTGGCGGTCCTGGCTGATGGCCAGCGCCAGGCGCGGCGGCGGTAGCAGCGGTTCGCTGGCCGCCAGCACGGCGCCGTCCGCATCGGCCACGAAGATCTGGGTGGTCCCGGCCCGCACATTCACACGCGCCAAGGTCTGGCTGACCTGGCGGCGCAAGCTTTCGTCGGCGGGATGCTGCATCAACTGCCCCACCTCTTCGTCGATGGCCAGCAGGCTGGGCAGGTAGGCGTGGCGGCTGAGTTCGGTGGAAAGGTTGGCCGCATACAACTCCAGGCGCTCGGTGGCCAGGGCGGAGAGCTGGTCCAGGCTGGCCCGCTCGCTCAGGCGGTGGCCCAGCACCAGCCCCACCACCATCAGCACCCCGGTGACATAGAGATAAAAGCCTGGCCGGCTGAGCTGCAGCGACACCCGCTGCCGGACCGACGGCGGATCGGCAGGGGCAGGCGAGCTGGCGGAAGAGGCGGGGAAGGACAAGGGCACGGGGCAGTGGCAGGCGGTCGGTGGCGGTCGAATCGACGGCGGTTGAAGCGGTTGAAGCGGTTGAAACGGTTGAAGCGGTTGAAGCGGTGTTGGCGGTGTTTGAGCGCGTGGCAGTCAGGGCTTGGGTTGTCGGACATTGTCTTCGTTGTCAGATGACTATGGCCACGGGGGGGGGCGGTCGTCCGCCCGTGAAGCCATGTGCCCGTGGTGCTCCCAGGTGCTCCCAGGTGCTCCACCGGCCCTTCATGGCCTGCGGGGGCGGCGGGCCTGCGGGGCGGTCCCGGCAGCATCCGCTCAAAATGGTCTGCCCTTGGGATGCGCTCCACGCCCTCAACCGGATCACAATCCGACGACCGGTGAGCACGGGCGCCCACCAAGCGCTGGCGTAGTGTGCCGAAATCGCCGCACTCTGTGCGTGCCACAGTCACTCATGCCGGTGGCTGGCGGGGAATCGCCCAGATGTCGAGGCGGTTTGTGCGGATTTTCGCCCTCCCTCAGGTCGCCGAGACTGCGGGCATCGCGCCGAGTGGGGTCCCCAGGGGGATTGTGCTCGGTGAATACCCTTGAAACGTCTCGCCTGGCACGAGGGTTGCACCTTTGCGCCGGTCGTTCCTAGACGCGTTCTTCAAACAAAGATTGCTGGGGCCTTATGGAGATACTTATTCAGCAGATCATCAATGGTCTGGTGCTGGGCAGCATGTATGCGCTGGTGGCACTGGGCTACACGATGGTTTACGG
The DNA here is from genome assembly GCF_026625885.1 of Roseateles sp. SL47. Taxonomy (NCBI): domain Bacteria; kingdom Pseudomonadati; phylum Pseudomonadota; class Betaproteobacteria; order Burkholderiales; family Sphaerotilaceae; genus Roseateles; species Roseateles sp. SL47. Next base: position 3,838,268 of record NZ_CP113068.1, read on the forward strand.
GATCATCAGCCTGATCAACTTCGCCCACGGGGAGGTGCTGATGGTCGGCGCCATCGTGAGCTGGACGGTCGTGACCGCGCTCGCCGGTAGCGGCCTGCCAGGCTGGGTGCTCATGATCATCGCGCTCGTCTGTGCGGTGGTCGTGTGCTCACTGCTCAACTATGTGATTGAAAAGATCGCCTACCGGCCCTTGCGCAACGCGCCACGGCTGGCGCCGCTGATCACCGCCATGGGCATGTCGCTGCTGCTGCAGACCCTGGCCATGATCATCTGGAAGCCGAACCCCAAGTCCTTCCCGCAACTGCTCCCCAGTGATCCGATTCCGGTCTTGGGCGCCACCATCACCATGACGCAGATCGTCATTCTGGTGGTGACGGTCGTGATGCTGGCCGGGCTGGTCTTCCTGGTGAACCACACCCGCATGGGCCGTGCCATGCGTGCCACGGCGGAAAACCCCCGTGTGGCGGCGCTGATGGGCATCAAACCGGACGCGGTGATCTCGCTGACCTTCGTGATTGGCGCCGCCCTGGCGGCGGTGGCTGGTCTGATGTGGGCGGCCAACTACGGCACGGTGAAGCACGACATGGGCTTCACGCCTGGCCTGAAGGCGTTCTGCGCCGCCGTGCTGGGTGGCATCGGCAACCTTTCCGGCGCCATGCTGGGCGGGCTGCTGCTGGGCCTGATCGAAGCCATCGGCGCCGGTTATCTGGGTGACTGGACCGGCGGCGTGCTGGGCAGCCACTACTCCGACATCTTCGCCTTCCTCTCCCTGATTCTGGTGCTGACCCTGCGTCCGTCCGGCCTGCTGGGTGAGCGAGTGGCGGACCGCGCCTGAGGAGACCCTGATGCAGAACAAACAAAACAAGCTGATCGTTTTTCTGATCGCCGGCCTGCTGTTGCTGGCGCTGCCGCTGGTGGCGCAGCAGGGCGGGAATGCGCCGGTGCGCATCATCGACCTGGCCCTGCTGTATGTGCTGCTGGCGCTGGGCTTGAACATCGTGGTGGGGTATGCCGGTCTGCTGGACCTGGGCTACGTGGCTTTTTATGCGGTGGGGGCCTACCTCTTCGCATTGCTCAACAGCCCGCATCTGACAGAGAACTTCGAGAACATCGCGGCGGCCTTCCCGCAGGGCTTGCACATGCCACTGCTGGTGACCATCCCATTGGCCGCGTTGATCGCCGGCATCTTCGGGGTGTTGCTGGGGGCGCCGACCTTGAAGTTGCGTGGTGACTACCTGGCCATCGTGACGCTGGGTTTCGGCGAGATCATCCGGGTGTTCCTGAACAACATGGAATATCCGCTGAACGTCACCAATGGCCCGCGCGGCATCGGCCAGATCGACGGCATCCATTTCCTGGGCTTCGAGTTCAGCAAGTCGCATGAGATCCTGGGCTTTAATGTGCAGTCGGTCTCCATGTACTACTACCTGTTCCTGGCCTTGGTCATCGGGTCAGTGGTGATCTGCTACCGCCTGGAGAACTCCCGCATCGGTCGCGCCTGGATGGCCATCCGCGAGGACGAAATCGCCGCCAAGGCGATGGGCATCAACACCCGCAACATGAAGCTGCTGGCCTTCGGCATGGGCGCCACCTTCGGCGGTGTGGCCGGATCGATGTTCGGCGCCTTCCAGGGCTTCGTGTCGCCCGAGTCCTTCAGCCTTCAGGAGTCGGTGATGATCGTGGCCATGGTGGTGCTGGGCGGTATCGGCCACATCCCGGGCGTGATCCTGGGTGCGCTGCTGCTGGCCGCGCTGCCGGAAGCGCTGCGTTATGTGGCCGGCCCGCTGCAGCAAATGACCGATGGCCGTCTGGATGCCGCCATCTTGCGCCAGCTGCTGATTGCCTCCGCCATGATCATCATCATGCTGGTGCGTCCGCGTGGCCTGTGGCCGGCCAAGGATCACGGCGAGGTACTGCGCAAGTCGCAGGCCGACGCGGCCGCATCGTCGGCCACGCCGACCGCTGCCCAGTGACCCCAGCCAGGAGCTAGAACCCATGACTGAATCCGTACTGAAAGTGGCTGGTGTGTCCAAGCGCTTTGGCGGCCTGCAGGCGCTGTCCGAAGTGGGGCTGGACATCAAGAAAGGCCAGGTCTACGGTCTGATCGGCCCCAACGGTGCTGGCAAGACCACCTTTTTTAATGTGATCACTGGCCTGTACACGCCTGACTCCGGCACGTTTGAGCTGGGCGGGCAGGCCTACCGGCCGCAGGCGGTCCATCAGGTGGCCAAGACCGGCATTGCCCGGACCTTCCAGAACATCCGCTTGTTTGCCGACATGACGGCGCTGGAGAACGTGATGGTGGGGCGCCATGTACGCACCCATTCCGGACTGATCGGTGCGGTCTTCCGCACACCGGGCTTCAAGGCGGAAGAAGCCGCCATCGCTGCCCGTGCGCAGGAGCTGTTGGACTATGTGGGCATCGGCCGTTATGCGCGCTTCAAGGCGCGGACGCTGTCCTACGGGGACCAGCGCCGGCTGGAGATCGCCCGTGCGCTGGCCACCGACCCCAAGCTGATTGCGCTGGACGAGCCGGCCGCCGGCATGAACGCCACCGAGAAAGTGGTGCTGCGCGAGCTGATCGACCGCATCCGCAATGACGGCCGCACCATCCTGCTGATCGAGCACGACGTGAAGCTGGTGATGGGCCTGTGCGACCGGGTCACCGTGCTGGACTACGGCAAGCAGATTGCGGAAGGCACCCCTGCGGAGGTGCAGCGCAATGAGAAGGTGATCGAGGCTTACCTGGGCGCCCACGCGGCGCATGCGGCGCACTGACGCGGCCAGACAGACAAGGAAACGAACAAGATGGCAGACAACATCCTGCTCCAGGTTCAGGGGCTGGCAGTCGCCTACGGCGGCATCCAGGCCGTCAAGGGCGTGGATTTCGAGGTGCGCGAGGGCGAATTGGTCAGCCTGATCGGTGCCAATGGTGCGGGCAAGACCACGACGCTGAAGGCGGTCACCGGGCTGCAGAGCCTGCAAACCGGTGAGGTGAAGTTCCTGGGTCAATCGATCAAGGGCCGTGGCGCCTGGGATCTGGTCAAGCAAGGGCTGGTGATGGTGCCGGAAGGGCGTGGCACGTTCACCCGCATGACCATCACCGAGAACCTGCAGATGGGCGCGCATATCCGGCGCGACAAGGAGATCCAGGCGGACATCGAGAAGGTGTTTGCGCTGTTCCCGCGGCTGAAGGAACGTCGGAATCAGCTGGCCGGGACGATGTCCGGCGGCGAGCAGCAGATGCTGGCGATGGGGCGCGCACTGATGGCGCGGCCCAAGCTGTTGTTGCTGGATGAGCCGTCGATGGGCTTGTCCCCGATCATGGTCGACAAGATCTTCGAGGTGGTGAACGACATTCACCAGCAGGGCGTGACCGTGCTGCTGGTGGAGCAGAACGCGAGCCGGGCGCTGGAATTGGCCAATCGCGGCTATGTGATGGAGTCGGGCCTGGTGACGATGCAGGGCGACGGCCGGACGCTGTTGAACGATCCGAAGGTGCGTGCGGCGTATCTGGGCGAGTGAACCCACCACGAAAAAAGGGGCTGCCTTGGCGGGCAGCCCCTTTTTCTTTTTGTCTCCTACCGCCGTCTTTGCAGCGGATTCATCAGGCCTTGGCTGCCGGCTTCACCAGCAGCGAGCGGGCCCAGGCATCCGCCTCGCGGGCGGGCGTCTGGCCGCTGGTCTTGATGCGGTCCAGCAGTTCCGCCACGCGGCCGCGGATCTGGGCCACTTCGTTCATGACGGCGGTTTCTTCACCTTCACCACGGTATTCGCGGGCCACGCTGATGATGCCCCCCGCGTTGACCAGGTAGTCCGGCAGGTAGGTGATGCCACGCGCTTGCAGGGCGTCGCCGTCAGCGGCGGTGGCCAGCTGGTTGTTGGCAGCACCAGCAATCAGTTGAGCGCGCAGGGCCGGGATGGACTGGCTGTTGAGCACGGCGCCCAGGGCGCAGGGCGCAACAACGTCAACCTCAGCGGCCAGGATGTCGGTGACGCTGACAGCCGTGGCGCCGAATTCGGCTTGTGCGCGGCTGACCTTGTCGGCATTGACGTCCGCCACCACCAGCTTGGCGCCGGCCTTGTGGAGATAGTCAGCCAGGTGCCAACCCACGGCGCCCAGGCCTTGCAAGGCCACACGGACCCCTTCCAGCGACTGGCTGCCCATGACGCGGCGAACACCTTCGTCGATGGAGACAAACACACCGTAGGCGGTCTTGGGGCTGGGGTCGCCGCCGAAGGCGCCTTCACGGGGGATGCCCGACACATACTGGGTGGTGGCCATCATGCCGGTCATGTCGGCGGTGGTGGTGCCCACGTCCTCAGCGGTGATGTAGGCACCGGAGAGCGATTGCACAGCACGGCCAAAGGCAGCAAACAGGGCCGGGCGGTCGAAGTGGCCCGCAGGCTTGATGATGACGGCCTTGCCACCACCGAACGGCAGGTTGGCCAGCGCATTTTTCAGGCTCATGCCCTGCGAGAGGCGCAGCGCATCATTGAGCGCAGCCAGTTCGTTGTCGTAGCTCCAGAAGCGGCAACCACCAAAGGCCGGGCCACGGGCCGTGCTGTGGACAGCCAGAATGGCCCGCAGCCCCGTTTGGGGGTCCGCCGCCAGCAGCACCTGCTCGTGCGGGGGCTGGTCGGGCAGGCCGAAGAGCGAGGTGGGAAGGGAGTCAGAGGCGCCGGCCGCAAGGGCTCGGGCAATGTCGGTGAGGGCGTTCATGCGAGGACCTGCACTTGTGATGCTTGAAAAATGGCTGCAAGAGCAGCAGCCGGAGGCTCCGGGCGCTTGTGGCGGTGGAGTGGAGGGAGTGTAGAAGACCCGGGGTGGGGCGGGAGGGGGCTTCTCCAATGCAAGTTTTGCATTGGGTGCTGCTTTTTGTCGGGGGTCTTGGGACTGTTGGGGCTGTTGGGGGGGCGGGGGTTTTTGGGGGGAGGTTCACCGTGGTTGGCGTGGATGAGGGAGCCGGGGGGCCTTTCCCTTCATGTCCCTTCTGTCTGGCTTCGCCAGCCATTCATTCCTTGACTTCCGGGAAAGGCCCCCCGGCTCCCTCATCCAGACCGAGGTTTGCCAACAGGCCAATGTGCGCGTGCCATCCTCAAGACGTTCTTGGGGAAGGTCACGGGCCCATGAAGGAGTCGGCGCGCAAAGTCACCACCAAGGTGTCACGGTGGCCAGCATGGTGGGGGTCCAGCGGCTGAATGGGCGTGGTCTCATGGATGACACGTTCGTCATCCAGTAGCAGCAAGGTCCACGGCTCCATCATGGTGAAGCGCTGGCCCCGCGGACCATCGGCCTCAAAGACCCTCGATTCGCCGCCCTTGATGCCAGTGCGGCCCAGCATGAAGACAGCGACAAGGTCGACGCCATCACGGTGAGCACCTTCCGGCGTGGGGCGGCCAATGCCACCCGCCGTGTCGATGCGGAATTGGTGCGCTTCCACAAACCATGGCCGCACACCCTTGAGCCGGTCGGCCACGCTCGCCAGACCCAGCAACAGACGCGGCCAGATGGGCAGGTCTATGGCCGCAGGCGCCATGGGCTCGAACATGCGTTCAATGCCACCGTGCAAGGCGTTGTAGTCCAGCGGCTGCCAGTGCGCACGGTGCGGCGCCAGGCGCACCGCCGGGTCGGCCTGGGCGTCCACCACAAAGCTGGAGTGGCGACGGAAGCGGTAGTGACCACCATCCCGGAGGTAAACGTCCGGCGGCAGGTCATTCCAGAAGCCCTGCAGTGACCTCAAGTCATTGGCCTGGCAGTGCAGCCAGTGCGTCAGGCTCTCCGGGGCAATGACGGTATGGCCCAGGTCAGAGAGTTGTTGCTCAAACTGGGCGGCGCTGGAGTAGGGCGGCGGGAAATGCTTCATGTCCATCAGTATGGACCGGCTCGCCGCACTCGGCACTTTCCCCAACGTGAGTCAGGATTTGTGTGTGCGGCCAGCAGGTGCGCTGGATCAGCAACCAGAAAAGTCAGCCCCAAAAATGCAAGGGGAGACAGCACTTGTGACGTCCGGGGTGACTTCTGGCATGGCGGCCAGCTTGACGGCCAGAATGACGATGGGTTCCATCGTCCATCGTGTAGCGGCCCGGAAGACACTGTGTGTGTCAGGCGCGGTGCTTGTCCGCCTCGGACGTGAATGCGTCCGCATAGAACTCTTCCGCCGGCAGGCCGCATTGCACCGAAAAGTCGCGTTGGGCGGACTCCACCATGATCGGCGCCCCGCAGGCGTAGACCTGGTGGCGCGAGAGATCCGGCAGGTCCGCCATCACAGCCTGGTGGACAAAACCCGTGCGCCCCGTCCAGGCGTCGTCCGGCTTGGCCTCAGAGAGCACCGGGACGTAGGTGAGGGTGGGCATGGCCGCTGCCGCTTGCACCGCCCAGTCGTGCAGGTAGAGGTCGGCCTTGGAGCGGGCCCCCCAGTAGAGATGCACCGGGCGGGTGATGCCTTCGTCCTGCAGGCGCTCAATGATCGCCTTGATCGGCGCAAAGCCGGTGCCAGAGGCGAGCAGCACGATGGGCTTGTCGCTGTCCTCGCGCAGGAAGAAGCTGCCGAACGGCCCTTCCATGCGCAGGATGTCCTTTTCTTTCAACGCGGTGAAGACGTGGTCGGTGAACTTGCCGCCAGGCATGTGACGGATGTGCAGTTCGATGGCCGGAGGCGTGCCCAGGCGGCTGGGTGCATTTGCCATGGAATAGCTGCGCCGCGCGCCATCACGCAGGATGAATTCGACATACTGGCCGGCACGATATTGCAACTGCTGGTTGGCAGGCAGTTGCAGCTTGAGCACCGCCACGTCCGGCGCCGGCTTGTCCATGGCCAGCACACGGCTGGGCAACTTCAGCACCGGGAATTCGCCTGCACCCGGCACCGTGCGGGCCTCCACCGTGCAGTCGGTGTGCGGGCGGGCACAGCAGGTGAGGATGAAGCCCTGCGCTTCCTCCTCTGCGGATAAAGCCTTGCTCTGGTGCTCGCCGTGCGTGACGTTCCCCTCCACCAGCTTGCTCTTGCAGGAACCGCAGGCGCCGTCCTTGCAGCCATAAGGCAGACCAATGCCCTGGCGGATGGCCGCAGCCAGCAAGGTTTCGTCAGCATCGACGGAATAAGCGCGGCCGCTGGGCAGGACGGTGACCTGGAAACTCATGATGGGCTTTTGGCGAGGCTCGGGTTGGTGAGCCAAACCGAGCGAGGGTGAACAAAATGCGGGAAGACTTCGGACGCATCCATGCATCCGGCCAAACCGCTATTTTGCCTGATGCCATTCCGGAGTTCGCCGACCTGGTGTGCGGTCCCGCAAGTCGCTGCCAAAAGTCACGGCCCAAAATGAAACCGATGGATTGACCTGGGACGTTTCCTGTAGCCAGAGCAAGGCCCGAAGCACAGCGATGCCCGTTGGCATCGCGAGGATTCGCAACGCGGCACGGGCGCGAAAGACGCGGTTTCATTGGCAGGAACTTGTGGGACCTCACACTAGGCATCGGCTGCCGACGTCGCCCCATGAAGTCTGCCCCCGGCGCTTCTACACTCGCTCCCTCTCATCCACCGGTGTGACCCACTCATGTTTGCCAGCCTCTCCCACCCAAGCCGTCAGCGCCGCCAGCGCCTGTTGATCATCGGATGTGGTGATGTGGGGCAGCGGGTGCTCAAATTGCTGCGCGGGCGCTGGCAGATCTACGCGTTGACCAGCCAGGTGTCTCGCGCGCCCGCGCTGCGGGCGGCCGGGGCCATTCCGCTGGTGGGCAATCTGGATGATCCCGCCACGCTGGGGCGTCTGGCCGGCCTGGCGGACCGGGTGCTGCACCTGGCGCCCCCCACCCGCGAAGGCCATCACGACGATCGCACCCGGCATTTGCTCCAGGCCTTGTCTCGCCACACCGTGCCGCTGCAGCTGGTGTATGCCAGTACCACCGGCGTCTATGGAGACTGTGGTGGTGCGCGATTTGACGAAACCCGGCCGGTCAATCCCCGCAATGACCGGGCCTGGCGGCGGGTGGATGCAGAAGCCCAGTTGCGGGCGTGGGGGCGTCGCAGTGGCTGTGCAGTGACTGTGTTGCGGGTGCCTGGCATCTACGCGCTGGATCGGGAGGGCGGAGACCCGCGAGAACGTGTGGCCCGAGGCGTGCCGGTGCTGCGGCCCGAGGACGATGTCTACACCAACCACATCCATGCCGATGACCTGGCCCGCGCCTGCGTGCTCGCCCTGTTGAAGGGGCGGCCCCAGCGGGTGATCCATGCCAGCGACCACAGCGAAATGCGCATGGGCGACTACTTCACGATGGTGGCCGCGCTGGCCGGACTGCCCGCACCCGCACGAATCAGCCGAGAGCAGGCCGCCGGCAGCATGTCCACCATGCAGATGAGTTTCCTGAGCGAGTCCCGGCGCCTGATCAATCAGCGCCTGACCCGGGAACTGGGGCTGAAGCTGCGGTACCCCACGCCCCGTGAGGCGCTGTCAGCAGCCGCCGTCAGCGGCGGCGACCGCCCCGCCAGTAGTTGTACATGAGCCATGCCCCCAGCATGCCGCCCAGGTGGGCGAAGTGGGCAATGCCGGTCGCGCCCGAGATGCCCAGCAGCAGTTCCAGCGCACCGAAGATGGCCACGAACACCTTGGCCTTCATCGGGATGGGGGGGAACAGCGGCATGATCACGCGGTCCGGGAACATCAGCCCGTAGGACAGCAGCAGCCCGAACAGCGCCCCAGAGATGCCGACGGTGGGTGCAGACGTGCCCATGATCAAGGTGAAGACCAGTTGGGCCGCTGCGCCCGTCAGGGCACTGGCCGCCAGCAGCTGCGCGTAGCGCTTGCCGCCCCACACGGTCTCCAGCTCGGCGCCGAACATCCACAGGCCGAGCATGTTGAAGAACAGGTGAAGGGAGTCGCCGTGCAGGAAGGCGTAGGTGAAGGGCTGCCAAAAATTGAACAGGCCTGTGTTCAGAGGCCAGAGCGCCAGGGCATTTTTCAATGGCGCCAGTTCAATCCGGGCGAGGGAGAATAGGCAGAACAAGCCGACGCACAAGAGCATCAGTGCTTTGGTGACCGGAGGAATGAATGGCATTGTTCCGATGTCTCCTACAGCGGGAAGAAGTCGAAACACAGTGTAGCCCCGACTCGCGGGTTGCCGTGCGCTTCACGGCCCGCGCATGCTGCGGCAGGACGGCGAGGCGAGTTCGGATTCGCCACGGGCTGCCAACGGCAGTCGGGACAAACAAGAATGTGGCGATCGGGGGGCGGGGGAGAACTGAGCGCGAGGCTCAAGGCGCGGCGTGCAGAACGCGCCGTTCAAAACGCGCCGTTCAAAGCGCGGGGTTCGAGATGCAGGGGTCGAGACGCGGGGTTCAAGAACTCGGCTACTCAGCGGATGCAGCTCTTGCACCTGATCTTGCGCCTGATCTTGCACCTGATGCAGCTCTTGGAGTTGATGCAGCTCACGCAGGCGGCTGATGTACATGTGGCACATGCTGCACGTGCTGCACGTATTGGCACGGTGAGCCTCTGCAGGTGTTTCTGACGTCGCATTTGGGCTTGGTGCCCGGAGTCGGACTCGAACCGACACGCCTTGCGGCGGGGGATTTTGAGTCCGGACCCAAAAAACCGATGGATTGGCTGCGAAAGCTTCGATTTGTTCCGCATTTCCCGCGATCGACCGCCCTCTGAAGTTTTGCCCATGCGGAAGGGAAGATCCGATCCACGCCAGGGCAGTTTTGGCAGGATGGCGGTGCGCAAGGGGTGCCGAACTTTAATGCCCGCAATAGGAAGGTTGCTCATGCTCGGCGGTGCCTTGCCATGTGACTGCTATGAAACCTAGTGCGTACCTTTGCCCTGGTAAGACTGATCAGTCACATCGGTTGGCGTCCGATACGATGTGCATATCTAAGAGGGGGAGCTACAGTGACATCGCAAATCAACCTTGCGCTTCTTCGGATCGCAAAGCGCGCAGAACGGCAGGACGACGCGACCCTTGCTCGAACATTTGTTGACTTCGGAGCCGTGGTCGCTGCCTTGTCTTCGGTGGACCATCACATCATCTTCGGCCGGCGCGGCACCGGGAAGACGCATCTGTTGACTGTGCTGCGAAAAAGTCGAGAGCAAGAGGGTACTGTTGCTATGCAACTCGACATGCGCAATCTTGGATCGACCGGAGGTGTGTATGCCGATCCGTCAATTCCGGTTACGCAGAGAGCGACCCGGCTGCTTATCGACGTTCTGGCCGCAATCCACGGGCAACTTTTCGAGCAGGCGATCGCGAACGAGGCTCGCGTGGATTTAGGAGTTGTGGGGCCAGTACTTGACGAATTCTTCGAAGCCCATCGGGCCGTGAAGGTAGTCGGTACTACGACTGTTGAGACTACGGCGGCGGCGGAAAATTCCTACGGCGCGGAAGCGAAGGTCGGCGCGAGCGTATCGCTTTCCGCAGCCAATCTTGCCGGCGAGTTCAAGGCAATGGACGGCGGCAAGGAAGCTGTCACCGCGAAAAAGACTGTGACAGGTCAGGAGATGCTACGCGTTAATTTTGGAAGTGTTGGCAATGCGCTGCGCAAGGTTGTCGAAACGCTGCCGAACCGGCGCATGTGGCTCTTGATTGATGAATGGAGTGAGGTTCCTCTAGACCTTCAACCAACCCTTGCAGATCTGCTTCGCCGTGCTGTGCTCCCGATTAAAGGGGTGACGGTGAAGATTGCGGCAATTGAGCAGCGAAGCCGATTTATGGTGGCTGACGCAAGTGTTGGTCACGTTGGTATCGAGTTAGGAGCTGATGTATCTACCACCGTTAATCTTGACGACTACATGGTGTTCGACAACGACGATCAGAAGGCTGTGGCGTTTTTTCGGTCGTTGATCTACAAACACGCATGCGCTGAACTGGAAGACGTTAAGGCACCTATTCCAAAAGATGAGGCCTCACTAATTTCTGCAGGCTTCACTCAGAGCAATGCATTCGAGGAAGTGGTTCGGGCCTGCGAAGGCGTCCCGCGCGACGCTATCAACATTCTTAGCGCGGCAGCCCAGCGGGCGAATGATGGGACGATTTCGATTGGAGACGTCCGAAACGCGGCACAGGGCTGGTATCTCGGCAGCAAGGATGCTGCCGTTTCGGCGCACGACGATGCGAAGCGCCTACTCACATGGCTGATCGACAAGGTTATTAAGGAGCGACGCGCAAAGGGGTTTCTGCTCGAAAGTGGCGTGCGCGACCCATTGATTGACTTTCTTTACGATGAACGCGTACTACACGTCCTTCGGAAAGGGATTTCAGCGAAGGATCAGCCCGGACGGCGATACACTGTCTACGGCATCGATTACGGTTGCTACATCGATTTGATCTCCACTGCACGAGCGCCGCAAGGGGTGCTCGATCTCGGCGATGTGACAGCGGAATATTCGGTAACGGTCCCTCACACCGATTTGAGGTCGATCCGCAGGTGCATCCTTGACCTTCCAGAGTTTTATCAAACAGCTTCGTCTGAGACACATGAGCTAGAAAAGGGTCGGCTGAACTAGGAAAGACGATTTACCGCCGACAACGCTCAACCTAACCCGCTTTTGACTAGATGTAACCTCGCTACCACTGTTCTTGACTTGATCCATTCACAGGTAGTTCTCGCGCTCACTCATTGCGACGCGTGCGCGGCACGATCAGCGCACAGGCTTGAGCGAGGCAGCCCGGGTCCGATAGCGCTTCTTGGTGAGGTCAACGCTGCTGTGCTGCAGCACTTGACGAGCAGGAGGCAGAAGATGCGCTGCGCAAACCCATCCAGTTCGCCCTTGGCGCTTCGTGCGTCGATCTGGGCGACGTGCCTATTCCTGCTGTGCTGTTTGACCGGCTGCGCGACGCCAGCGCTGGCCGCGCGGGTGACCGACCGCCCGCCCGCTGACCTAGCCGCGCCGTGTGACCCTGGGCCGGCCTATCCGGCGGGCGAGGTCCTGCTCGGTGTGCTGCTTGAGATCCAGCGAAAGCGGGAGGCTGCAGCGGCTGAATGCAGGGCCCTGCATTTAGCCCTGGTGCGAGCGTTGCCAGCGCCATGACGGGGAGGGCGCCATGCGGTCGAGCTGTCTGCTCTGGGCTGTCTGCGAGTGGTGGCGGCTGCGCCGACGGCGTCACTGCCACCTAGCCAGGCGTGGCAGCCGGTGGGTGCCCTTCCCACACTTCAGCCTGATGATCCGGCGCCGGGATGGCGCCTTCCGCTGCGTTAGCTTCAGGCCAGTGGCGCCAAGGCCCAAAAGCATCCCACCGCCGCTCTTCGTCGGACGGATCCGATGGGGGGACCTGACCCGGCCGCCCGCAAATCTCATAGCGCGACGTCACCGAAAAGGGGCGATTGCTGTCGGGGAATTGCAGCGTGGGTCTTGCGCCCCGAGACATTCAGCTTAAACTTTGAACATCCGACCAGGCAAATGCCCGGCCGGGGAGCGTTAGCCAGCTTTACTTCTTGGGAACGACAAGACGGAACGCCTTCTTGCCGAACTGCTTGGCGTATAGCCTGGTTCCATCCTCTCTGGTGATGTAAGCGGTGTAGACTGCTTCAAAACCATCGGGGATGGGGAGAAAGACCTTAGGGTCTTTTTTCATCGCGTGATCTTTCTTCCGGCATTGCCGGATGCAAATTGGGTTGAAAGCCCGCCTGGTGACCCTGTCAGCGCCAACTTTCCACGGCGAGCGCTGTCAGGGTCTTCCTTTTTTCCGCCCATCATGCCGGCAGGCTCGAATGATGGGCCGACTCATATCGTCTTCATGATTCCCCTCAATTGGGTTCGAATCTGCGAAGTCAGCAGGATAGCATCCGAGATACTATATCTAGGGTCTACGCTACTCACAAGCTGCTACCAATAGCGTTAGTAGCATTGAGGTCGCCTTGGCACACAAAGGTTGGCAAGCCCTGCCTCCGCATACACCCGATGAATTGGGCTGCGTCTTTGAAGAAGCTAGGATTGGCGCGGGCTAGCGCCCGGAAACGTGTGCGAAGTGCGATTTGTGCTGGAGTTCCCGCTATTTTGAAATACGAGCTTCTCGTGGTTCATCGATTCGCTTGTCACAGGTGATCAGGACAATTCCTGTCTGTGGGGAATCCCTTAATAGCCCGCGATGTTTGTACGGAAGCGGCGGAGAATTTCTCAACGCGCAATCAGGCAACCCCGGAAACTGCCCGGCAAGGTGCAGTGGCCTGACGTACGTGAGGCAGAGCCGTAAGGTGCTGTGTGGATTTGCGTCGGCGCCTAAGTGGTGGTGGAGGTACACGCGAGGGCATCCATCCTTTCAGAGGGTGCTGCATGACCCGACCCTGCTGATCAACCACGTCCAGCACGATCCGCTCGCGCCCAAGTGCCGCGTCGCGTTCGTTTGTAGACGATTGCAACAGCAGGGCGGGCACCTGAGCCCGCAGCGCTTCCTTCGCGGCCATCACGTCGCGTCCCCACTCCATCCAAGCCGCTCGCTCGTCTGCGGTGCACCCCGGTCCAGGCGGTGCGTCCTGCGTCGGCCCCACCACCAACGTCGCTTCCATGAGGGCTCGCACGGTCCAGTCTGGACTGCCGAACGTTGCGTCCAGCGCGTGGCGGACGACGTCGCAGGCGCGTGCGTGATCCTGCTCGAGCACTGCGAGAAAGGCAGGCCGAACCAGGTATTTCATGGGGTGGGGGAGGTGGCGATTTGTCATGAGCCATTCCGGCAAATGCGGAACGACGTGCGGAACAAATGCGGAACGATTCTTCTGAGGTCGCAGCTAAGTGCTTGGTGCCCGGAGTCGGACTCGAACCGACACGCCTTGCGGCGGGGGATTTTGAGTCCCCTGCGTCTACCGATTTCGCCATCCGGGCGACATCAGAAAAGAAAGCCATTATGCCATGCAAAGCCATGGTCTCACTGAGAGAATGCGGGGCATGAGTGATGCACCTGCTTTTGAGGGGTCCAGCTATCCGACGCTGGAGGATGTGATCGGCAATACACCGCTGGTGCGGCTGCAGCGCGTGCTGGGCCCGGAACTGGCTGCGCGCGGCAATGTGCTGTTGGCCAAGCTGGAGGGGAACAACCCGGCCGGCTCGGTGAAGGACCGGCCCGCCATCAGCATGATCCGCCGCGCCGAGGAGCGCGGGGAGATCAAGCCGGGCGACACCTTGATCGAGGCCACCTCCGGCAATACCGGCATCGCGCTGGCCATGGCCGCCGCCATCCGGGGCTACCGCATGGTGCTGATCATGCCGGAAGACCTGTCCATCGAACGCGCCCAGACCATGAAGGCGTTTGGCGCCGAGCTCATCCTCACCCCGCGCTCCGGGGGGATGGAATATGCGCGGGACCTGGCCGAGCAGATGCAGAGCGACGGCAAGGGCCGGGTGCTGGACCAGTTCGCCAACAACGACAACCCCCGCATCCACTACGAGACCACCGGCCCCGAAATCTGGCGCGACACCGGTGGACGCGTCACCCACTTCGTCAGCGCCATGGGCACCACCGGCACCATCACCGGGACCTCGCGCTTCCTGAAAGAACAGAACAGCGACGTGCGCATCATCGGTGCGCAACCGGCGGAAGGTTCCCGCATCCCCGGCATCCGCAAGTGGCCACAGGCGTATCTGCCCAAGATCTATCGCCCCGAAACCGTGGATGAGCTGGTGCTGGTCAGCCAGTCCGACGCCGAGGACATGGCCCGGCGTCTGGCGCGCGAAGAGGGCCTGTTTGCCGGGATCTCCGCCGCTGGCGCCTGCTGGGTGGCCCTGCAGACCGCCCGCCAGGTGAGCAACGCCACCATCGTGTTTGTGGTGTGCGACCGCGGGGACCGCTATTTGTCGACAGGCGTCTTCCCGGCCTGACCCAGCCTGAGGTGCCACCCGTGCTCAGTCCCCGGTCCCGACTTGCAGCGTTGTTCCCCGGCGCTTTTTCGGTTTTCCCCTCAACCCAAGGCTGAGCGCCCTCAAGCCCATGACCTTCCGGTTCTGCCCTCAATGCGCCACGGAGTTGCAATGGATCGAACTGCCGGAAGACGGCGGACCCAAAACCCGGCTGCGCTGCCCCGCCTGCGACTTCACCCACTGGAACAACCCGACCCCGGTGCTGGCCGCCGTGGTGGAGTGCGTGGACCGCGAGGGCCAGGTGTTGCTGGCCCGCAATGCAGCCTGGCCCATGCCTTTCTACGGGCTAATCACCGGCTTCATGGAGGCCGCTGAAACCCCGGAAGAGGGTATTCGCCGGGAGGTGCTGGAAGAGACGTCGTTGGAAGCCCTGGGTTGCACACTCATCGGCGTGTATGACTTCCAGAAGAAGAACCAGGTGATCATTGCGTACCACGTTCCCGCTCGTGGGGAGGTGAAGCTGTCGCCCGAACTGGTGGACTACACGCTGACGTCGCCAGAACAACTGGAGTGCTGGCCCGCCGGCACCGGTTATGCGCTGGCCGATTGGCTGCAAAGCCGGGGCATCACACCCCGCTGGATGCCGCCACGGACTTAAAATCAGCCGCCTGCGACAAGGATTGATCCATGGACACCATCCACAAGGAACTCGACACCCGCGGGCTGAACTGCCCCCTGCCCATTCTGAAGGCCAAAAAGGCGCTGGCGGAAATGGAAAGCGGCCAGCTGCTCAAGGTGGTCGCCACGGACCCGGGCTCCAACCGGGACTTCCAGGCATTTGCGCGCCAGACCGGCAACGAGCTGGTGGAGCAGTCGACGGTGGGCGAAGATTTCATCCACGTGCTGCGCCGGCGCTGAAGTCAATTTCGGGCCTCTTTGTCGGGCGCATTGACCGGCGCATTGACCGGCGCATTGACGGGCCCATTGACGGCCTCATTGCGAGCCTCATTGCGAGCCAGATTTTGCGGGCCACATTGTCGGCCTCTTTGCGGGGCACTTCGGGACGGCACTTCCGCGCTTAGGGGGTGCGCTGCTTGCAGCAAGAATGACAAAGGCCACGCTGAGCGTGGCCATTTCCATTGCGGGTCGGTCAGAGTCGATCAGACGGTGATCAGACTTCCAACGCCTTCAGGTATTCACGGAAGCTGGCACCCAGCTCCGGGTGGTCCAGCGCCAGTTCAACGTTGGCCTGCAGGAAGCCTTCCTTGCTGCCGCAGTCGTAGCGCTTGCCTTCATAACGATAAGCAAACACCTTCTCGCGACGCATCAGGGCGGCAATGCCGTCCGTCAGCTGGATCTCGCCGCCGACGCCGCGCGGCTGCGTGGCGATCTCGCGGAACACGCCCGGCGTCAGGATGTAGCGGCCGGCCACGGCCAGACGCGAAGGCGCCTGTTCGGGGGACGGCTTTTCCACCATGTGAGTGAGATCCATCAGGCGGTCGCTGATGGCCGAGCCCGCCACGATGCCGTAGCGCTTGGTGTGTTCCGGTGGCACTTCCTGGACGGCCAGAATGGAGGCCTGCCATTCGGCGAACTGGTCCACCATCTGCTTGAGCACAGGCGGGCGGCCCACCATCAGGTCATCGGCCAGCAGCACGGCAAACGGCTCGTTCACCACCACACACTGGGCGCAGAGCACCGCATGGCCCAGGCCCAGGGCCTTGGGCTGACGGATGTAGATGCACTCCATGTCGTCCGGCTTGATGGAACGCACCAGGGACAGCAGTTCACGCTTGTTGGCGTTTTCGAGCTCGGTCTCCAGCTCGAAGGCCGTGTCGAAGTGGTCCGGAATGGCACGCTTGTTGCGGCCGTTCACAAAGATCATCTGCCGGATGCCTGCGGCATAGGCTTCTTCGACCGCATATTGGATCAGTGGCTTGTCCACCACCGGCAACATTTCCTTGGGCTGGGCTTTGGTGGCGGGCAGAAAGCGCGTCCCCAGACCTGCGACGGGAAAGATTGCCTTGTTGATCAGGGCCATTTACGTAAACTCCCACGGTTGTTGCGCTGGCATTGTTGCATGGCAGCATTGCAAGAAAGTCAAACAAACATCTCCAAACCCCTCATGTCAGTGCTAGTGCTGGAACCGCTGGAATCAGACATCCTGGAGTGGCTGGCCGAACGCCATCCACTCCAAGTTGCGCCTGAACTGGCAGCGGATCCGGTGGCATTAAGAGATCAGGTCGGGCAGGCCCAGGCAATTCTCTTGCCCGCCTCGGTCGCCCTGGACTTGCCGCTCATCCAGCATGCGCCGCGTTTGCGGGCCGTGGGCCGCATCAACGCGGGCGCGGAAAACATCGATACGGAAGCGTGTCGAGTTGCAAATATCGAGGTGGTGCGGGCCCCCACAGCCACCGCATCGGCGGAAGCCGAGTTCATCATCGGCGCGCTGCTCGCCTTGTTGCGCCGCGTACCGATTGAAACACTTGATGGGTCACTGGTGGGCCGTGAACTCGGCTGCGCCACCGTCGGCCTGGTCGGCCTGGGGTCGTCGGCCCGTCAATTGGCCACGGTGCTGCCAATCTTTGGTGCGCGGGTGATCGGATATGACCCTGGCCTGCACCATGCCGATCCGCTCTGGGCCCAGTGGGGCATCGAGCCTTACGGCCTGCGGGAGCTCATGCAGGCGTCGGATGCGGTGAGCGTGCAGCTCGGTTATTTCCCACGTTATCGCGGGCTGATCGGGGAGCGGGTGCTGGGGTATTGCAAACCCGAGCAGGTGCTGGTGTCCACCTCTCACTCAGCGCTGTTTGATGAACAGGCGCTGGCGGATGCCCTCACTGGGGGGCGGCTGCTGGCCGCCTGGCTGGACTTGATGGAGCCCGGCCTGCTGGAGCCGGGGCGGCCGCTGCACGGCGTGCCGGGCTTGCAGGTCACGCCGCGGCTGGCGGCCACCACGCGGGAGTCCCGCATGCGTGCGGCCTGGAGCGTGGCACGGAGGATCTCGGAGATCCTGTCCGTGCCCAGCCCGCAGGCCGACTTCAGGCCGACGCTGCCAGACGCGACACCTGATCTTGCAGTCGAGCCAAGGTGGCGGTGAAGTCGGCAATGCGCTGACGCTCCTGTTCCACCACGGCGGCCGGGGCGCGCGCCACGAAGCTTTCGTTGCTGAGCTTGCCTTCGGCCTTGCTGATCTCGCCTTGCAGACGGGCGATTTCCTTGGCGATGCGCGCTTGCTCGGCCGCCACGTCCACTTCCACCTTCAGCGCCAGACGGGCCTGGCCATGCACCAGCACCGGAGAGGTGGCGCTGGCCTGGTCGAACGCGGCTTCGTCGTCGATCAGCTCCACCGTCTCCAGCTTGGCCAGCACACGCAGCAGCGGGGCGGCTTCGCGGAGGAACTCAAGCTGGCCGGTGGCCAGCAGCGGCACGCGGTCGGACGGGCTCAGGCCCATTTCGCCGCGCAGGCTGCGGCAGGTGCCCACCACGGACTTGAGCTGCTCCACCCAGGCGATGGCCTGCGGGTCGATGCGGTCCGGCGCGGCCACGGGGTAGGTGGCCGTCACCAAATAGTCGGTCTGCTTGCGGCCGGCGATGGGGGCCACGGTCTGCCACAGCTCCTCGGTGATGAAGGGGGCGATCGGATGCAGCAAGCGCAGCACCGTTTCCAGCACGCGGATCAGCGTGCGGCGGGTGCCGCGCTGCGCCGCTTCATTGCCGGCCGCCTGGGCCGTCTGCAGCTGGACCTTGGAGATTTCCAGATACCAGTCGCAGTATTCATCCCACACAAAGGAGTAGATGGCATTGGCGACCAGGTCCAGGCGGTAGTCGGCGAAGCCCTGGGCGACAGCCTGTTCCACCTTCTGCAGCTCGCTGACGATCCAGCGATCGGCCTGGCTGAACTGCAGGTAACCGTGGGCGGTACCACCGGGGGCGCATTGCTCCTTGGTGTGATCCATCAGGCCGCAGTCCTGGCCCTGCGTGTGGGTCAACACGAACTTGGTGGCGTTCCAGAGCTTGTTGCAGAAGTTGCGGTAGCCCTCGCAGCGCTTGCTGTCGAAGTTGACGCTGCGGCCCAGGGTGGCCATGGCGGCAAAGGTGAAACGCAGTGCATCGGCACCGTAGCCGGGAATGCCTTCCGGGAATTCCTTTTCGGTGGCCTTGCGCACCTTGGGCGCCGTCTCTGGGCGGCGCAGGCCCTGGGTGCGCTTCTCCAGAAGCTCCGGCAGGGCGATGCCGTCGATCAGGTCGACCGGGTCCAGCACGTTGCCCTCGGACTTGCTCATCTTCTTGCCCTGAGCGTCCAGCACCAGGCCGTGGATGTAGACATGGCGGAAGGGCACCTTGCCGGTGAAGTGCTTGGTCAGCATGATCATCCGGGCCACCCAGAAGAAGATGATGTCGTAGCCGGTCACCAGCACGGAAGAGGGCAGGAACAGGTCCTGTTCCAGCGTCTTCTCCGGCCAACCCAGGGTGGAGAAGGGCACCAGCGCGGACGAATACCAGGTGTCCAGCACGTCTTCGTCACGGGTCAGCGGGCCGGTGTAGCCAGCCGCCGCCGCCTTGGTGCGGGCTTCTTCTTCATCATGCGCGACGAAGATCTGGCCCGCGTCACCGAACCAGGCCGGAATCTGATGGCCCCACCACAGCTGGCGCGAGATGCACCAGTCCTGGATGTTGTTCATCCACTGGTTGTAGGTGTTGACCCAGTTCTCCGGCACGAATTTCACTTCGCCGTCGGCCACCACATCGATGGCTTTCTGGGCGATGCTCTTGCCGTCCGCGCCCGGCTTGCTCATGGCGACGAACCATTGGTCGGTCAGCATGGGCTCGACCACCTGGCCGGTGCGGGTGCAGCGCGGCACCATCAGCTTGTGCTTCTTGACCTCCACCAGCAGGCCTTCGGTCTCCAGCTGGGCCACCAGCTGCTTGCGGGCCACAAAACGGTCCAGGCCCCGGTATTGCGCGGGGATCTCGGGCAGCGTGTCCACCACCGTCGCGTCCAGCGTGAAGATGGTGATCATCGGCAGCTTGTGGCGCAGGCCGACCTGATAGTCGTTGTGGTCGTGGGCCGGGGTCACCTTCACCACGCCCGTGCCGAAGGCCTTGTCCACGTAGTCGTCGGCAATCACCGGCACCAGCCGGCCGGTGATGGGCAGGCGGACCTGGCGGCCGATCAGGTGGCGATAACGCTCGTCCTCCGGATGCACCATGACGGCGGTGTCACCCAGCATCGTCTCGGGACGGGTGGTGGCCACCACCAGTGATTCATCGCCGTCCGCCAGGCTGTAGCGGATGTGCCAGAGCGAACCGTCTTCTTCTTCGCTTTCCACTTCCAGGTCGGACACGGCGGATTTCAGCACCGGATCCCAGGGCACCAGGCGCTTGCCGCGATAGATCAGGCCTTCATCAAACAGCTTGACGAAGGTGTCCACCACCACCTTGGACAGCTTCTCGTCCATGGTGAAGTACTCGTGTTCCCAGGAGACCGAGTCGCCCATGCGGCGCATCTGCTGGGTGATGGTGCTGCCGGACTGCTGCTTCCATTCCCAGACGCGGGCCACGAAATTCTTGCGACCCAGGTCATGGCGGCTCTGGCCCTGGCCCTGCAGCTGGCGCTCCACCACGATCTGGGTGGCAATGCCGGCATGGTCGGTGCCGGGTACCCACAGCGTGTTGTCGCCGCGCATGCGGTGGTAGCGGGTCAACGAGTCCATGATGGTCTGGTTGAACGCATGGCCCATGTGCAGCGTGCCGGTGACGTTGGGCGGCGGCAGCTGAACGCAGAAGGAGTCGCGGGCGGGGTCCAGCGTGGGCTTGTAGAGGCCCTTGGACTCCCACAGGGGGCCCCAATGGGCTTCCAGGGCGGCGGGTTCGAAGGACTTCGCGAGTTCGGTCATGAGGTCGAGCGCCTGCCAGAGGGCAGGCGGACGTGAAAGTGAGGAATTCGGGTGGACCTGCATTGTAGAGGGCAGGCGGCTCGGCAGGCCCTTGGCGCTCGGCCCTCCGGCCACGATACAAAACGAAAAACAGCGATACCGGCATGAGATGCCCCCAGCGGCCGGCCCGGGAATGATGCAGACATGTTTTCACCGCCTGGACACCCGGGCTTTACCAAGGAATCCGACCATGCATCTGTTTCGTCGCTGGAGCCGTCACCATGAACATCACCGTCATCACAGCTTTGATGGCCAGTTCGGTCCTTTCGGCCCTCACCCTCACGCTGGCCCCTTCGGGTCCATGCCCTCCGGCCCCGCTGCGGGTCTCTGGCCTTTTGCGGCCTTCGGTGCCTGGCACGCCCATGGCCATGGCTACGGGCGTGGCCACGGGCACGGACACGGATACGGATACGGCCATGGGGCAGGCCGTGGGCGCGGCGACCACCCGGGTGGTGGGTTCGGCCTCGGTCCAGGCCTGGGCCTTGGTGCCGATGGCCGGCGTGGAGAGCGGCTGCAGGCCCGCATCAGCGCCTTCCTGGACCTGAGCGAGCGCCAGCAGGCTGCACTGGGCCAGGTGCTGGACCAGTTCCGCGCCCGCCGTCGCGCCTTGCGAGGGGTGATGTCCGGCCCGGAGGTGGCGCGCCTGGTGGAGAACGACAGCTTTGCCCGTGAAGCCGCCCAGCAATTGCTGGACAAGGAGATCGACGCCCTGCGGGCCGGCGTGCCGGCGCTGGTGCAGGCCGTGGGGGACTTTTTCGACGCCCTGGACTTCGACCAGCAGCAGGCCCTGCGTTTCATGATGCGGCGGCTGCGTCGTCGGGCCGGTCGCCATGACGCTGCCACCGGGCCGTTCTGACATGGCCGCCCGCCCATCCAAAGCCGGTTCCGGCATCAGCGCACTGCTCACCGGCGACACCTGCCGTCAGCCGCCGGGGCGCCTGGTGCCGGCCATCGACCGCAATCGGTGCGAAGGCAAGGGCGACTGCCTGGCCGTCTGCCCCTATGGCGTCTTCGAGATTGGCATCCTGCCCCGGGAAGATCGGGCAGGGCTGAGTCTGGTCGGCAAGCTCAAGGGCTTCGGCCATGGGTGGCGCCAGGCGTTCACGCCGCAGGCCGACGCGTGCCGGGCCTGTGGGCACTGTGTGACGGCCTGCCCGGAGCGGGCGATCACGCTGGTGCGCGCCGTGCCGCGGGACACTCGGGCCCATGATCAGACATGATGGCTGCGGCGCAGCCTCGCCGGGCACAATGGAACCAAGATGCATCGACTGCTGCTGATCGACGACGATGAGGCCCTGGCCGGGCCGCTGACCCAATACCTCGCCCGCTTCGATTTCGAATTGAGCGCGGTGACCCGCCCGAGCCTGGCCTTGCAACGGCTCGCGTCCGACGCCTTCGACGCCCTGATCCTGGACGGCATGTTGCCCGAGATGGATGGGTTTGCCTTCTGTCGGCAGATCCGCGCCAGCCAGGATCGCTGGCGAGACATCCCCATTCTCATGCTGACGGCGCGGGGCGATCTGACCGACCGGGTGGTGGGGCTGGAACTGGGGGCGGATGACTATCTGGCCAAACCCTTCGAGCCGCGGGAACTGGCGGCCCGGCTGCAGACCATCCTGCGGCGCACGCGGCTGGTGCCGGTGGCAGCCTCGCAGGGCGGCCACGGTGGGTGGCTGCGTTTTGAGGGCCTGGACATCGATACCAGCCGACGTGAGGTGCGCACCCCGGACGGGGTGGCGGACCTGACCAGCACCGAATACGAGCTGCTGGCGCTGCTGGCGAGGGAGCCCGGTCGGGTGTTTACCCGGGACGAGATCCTGAACCGGCTGCGCGGCCAGGAAGCGGACCTCTACACCCGTGCGGTGGACATCCTGGTGAGCCGGTTGCGCAAGAAGCTGGAGCCAGTCGAGGCGGTGAAGACGCTGCGTAATGCGGGCTACTGTTTTGCGCTGCCGGAGCGGGTGTCGTGAGCGGGTGGCGGGCATGGCGAACCTGGCGCGCAGAAGTGCGGCAGGCTGAGTCGGGTACTGCGGGATCCGAAGGGGCTGCGGGATCGCCGGTGGCTGCGGATCGCTGGGGGCGACGGGAACTGCGCCGGAGCGAACGCGAGGCCCGGCAGATGGCCAAGCGGGTGCGGGAGCATCGCCTGCGCCAATTGGCCTGGATGGCCCGGATGGGCCATCTTGAGAGCCGCACGGATGTCCGCGACTGGGGCGCTGACCGCTGGCGATGGGAGGGGCGCCGCGACTGGCGCTGGCATCTGCGGGCCCGCCACCGTTGGCATCAGCGCTGGCACCGGCATCATGCCAACTTCAAGCATTCGCTGGGGGCGCGGCTGATCGCCATCTTCGTGGTGATGGCGTTGCTGAGCAGCCTCGTTGTCTGGGGCACCATCGGCCAGGACCTGGGCCCGCTCACGGCGGTCGTGCTGCTGTTGCTGCTCACCGCAACGGCGTACGGCGCCATTCGCCACATCGTGCGTCCGATCAGTGCGCTGGCGGCTGGCGCAGAGGCCTTCGGGCGGGGCGACCTTCACCACCGGGTGCCGGTGATCCATCGCGATGAAATCGGGGACCTCGCTGTTCGCTTCAATCAAATGGCCGATGACATCCAGGCGATGTTGGATGGCAAACGAGCACTGCTGCTGGCCATCAGCCATGAGTTGCGCAGCCCGCTGACCCGCGCCCGGCTGCATGCGGAGCTGGTGGAGGAGGGCGCTTCCAAGGGGGCTCTGCTGCAGGAACTGGGGCAGATGCGGGACCTGATCTCGGCGCTGCTGGAGAGCGAGCGACTGGATCGTGGCCATACGGCCTTGCAACTGGCGCCCTGCGATCTGGCAGCGCTGGTGCAGGAGCAGGCGCAACCGGGGGTGGGGCTGCAGATCGAGCCCGGCCTGCCGCCGCTGCCGGTGGACCGCATGCGGATCCAGCTGCTGCTGCGCAATCTGGTGCACAACGCGCTGCGGCACAACGACCCGGCCCAAGGGCCGGTGGTGGTGGCGCTTGAGGCGGTGCGCGAGGGAGGGGGCTCGGCCCAGGGCGGCGGCTCGTCCACTCTCAAGGCCCAGCGGCTGCGGGTGCGCGACCATGGTCCGGGCGTGCCGCCCGAGGCCTTGCCGCAGTTGGGGCAGCCGTTCTTCCGTCCGGATGAAGCCCGCACCCGGTCGGAAGGCGGCGTGGGCCTGGGGCTGTCGCTGTGCCGGCTGGTAGCGCAGGCACACGGCAGTCAGCTGGTGCTGCGTAATGCGTCGCCTGGCTTCGAGGTGTGGGTGGACCTACCCATGACGAGGCCTGAAACGACTCATCCAACCTAGCAAGATCATCGCCCCGCGCCTCAGAAACATCGGTCGCAGGCAGCCACCTACTGAAGCGAGGCATCAAGCGCAAAGCGACAGCAAACTTTTGCAAGTGAAAGCGTTGAATGCCTTGGATAGAGTGGCTTTGCATTTATTGAAACGCTGTGAGGCCGCAATATGGGCTGGTTCCTGATCTCCATCGTGATCCCCATCTTCACGCCCTTGGCGTTGGTGGGCATGTATCTGCTGGCGCCAGTGGAGCAGGCCCATGGGCTGAAGCTGATTTCGCAGGTCAAGGACGGGCAACTGTCCTGGCCCGCTTGCGGGTTCTGCGCATCCGCCCTGTATGAACTGGCGGAGTCCCGGGTGTTGCTGGATGACCAGTTCAGCAACTGGGTTCAGGGCGGGTTCACGGTCATGTTGCTGATCAGCGCGTTCATTGCATTGCTGAGCGTGGTGTTTCCAACGCCGCTGCCACTCACAGTCAGACCGCTGGCACGTCGCCAGTTCAAGATGCTGCTGGGTTCGGCTGCGGTGGTAGGGATCTCTGCAATTTTCTATACCTGGCTGCACTTCCTGGTCAGCCAATAAGGAGCCACAAGGAGCCCTCATGAACCCAACACCCGAACAACCCGACCCGGACCCTGATCGCCGCAAGCGGGAGCTGGCCGCCAACATCCTCACCTCGCTGGCGCTGTTGACCGGTGCGGTGATGCTGGTCGGCATGTTGCTCTTCCCCCCGCATTAACGGCGCGCTCATGGGCCCTGATGGGCCCTGAACGGCGCACGAGCGTCGTATGAACGGCGTATGAGCGATGCACGAGCGATGCACAAGCGATGCACGAATGGCAAAAAGGGGCGCTGATGCGCCCCTTCTTCTGCCTGCAGTGAGGCGCACCAACCAGATTCGTACCGTCAGATCCGTACCGCCAGATCTATACGGCCAGACCTGTCAAACCAGCTCCGTGCAGGTGCTCCTGGAGCCCCTAGAGCCCCTGGCTCAGGCTCACATGAACAAATGCTCTCCGGCGTTCTCCCCGCCCAGCACCACATAGTTCACCTTGCGCAGGTCGCCCAGGGCCGTGCCGCCGGCATAGGAGATGGAGCTTTGCAGGTCTTCCTCCATTTCCCGCAGCGTGTCCGGCAGTTGGCCTTTCACCGGCTCCAGGATGCGTTTGCCTTCCACATGCTTGTATTCGCCCTTGTTGAAGTCGGAGGCGGAGCCGTAGTACTCCTTGAACAGCTTGCCATCCACCTCGACGGTCTTCCCCGGCGATTCCTCATGGCCTGCGAACAGGGAGCCCACCATCACCATGGCGGCGCCAAAGCGCACACTCTTGGCAATGTCTCCGTGATGGCGAATGCCCCCGTCCGCGATGATCGGCTTGGTGGCCACACGGGCGCACCATTTCAGCGCGGACAGCTGCCATCCCCCCGTCCCAAAACCGGTCTTCAGCCGGGTGATGCACACCTTGCCAGGGCCGATGCCGACCTTGGTGGCGTCCGCGCCCCAGTTTTCCAGGTCGATCACCCCCTCGGGCGTGCCCACATTGCCTGCGATCACAAAGGTCTGAGGCAGCTTCTGCTTGATGTGGGTAATCATGCGCTGCACGCTGTCGGCATGCCCGTGTGCAATGTCGATGGTGATGTAGTCCGCCCCGACACCTTCCGCCGCCAGGCGGTCGATCAGCTCGTAGTCGGCCGGCTTCACGCCCGCGCTGAGCGAGACAAACAGGCCGCGCTCCCGCATGTGGCGGGCGTAGGCCACAGCATCCAGATCAAAGCGGTGCATGACGTAGAAGTAGCCATGGGCCGCCAGCCATTCGGTGATGTTTTCATCTACCACCGTCTTCATGTTGGCAGGCACCAGCGGCAGCTTGAAGCGCCGCGGGCCGAATTCCACCGAGGTGTCACACTCGCTGCGGCTCTCTACCCGGCACTTGCGGGGCAGCAGCAGGATGTTGTCGTAGTCAAAGATTTCCATGGTCCAAAGTCGCAAATTCGGGATGCGTTGATGCAGTGCATGCCCTGAGCTGCGAGCGCTTGACCTGGGACCGGAAGACCGGCCCCAAGATTTGGGCCCGGTGACCCATTCTACGCGCCCTGCAACGGGTACGGGTTTGCCCTTGATTCGCCGTGGTGCAACATGCACCAGGGGAGGGCCATGCACCAGCTTCGCTAAAATCGATGACCTTGGGCTCCGTAAGGGCCGACATCCCATCAGCCACCATGCACTCCGTCGTCATCAGCGGTACCGGCCTCTACCAGCCGCCCCACGTCATCACCAACGCCGAGCTGGTGGAGTCCTTCAACCGCTATGTGGATCTGCAAAACGCCCAGCATGCCGACGCCATTGCCGCCGGCACGCGGGAGCCGCTGGTCTACTCAAGCGTGGAATTCATCGAGAAGGCCTCCGGCATCAAGCAGCGCTATGTGATCGAGAAAGAGGGCGTGCTGGACCCCACCCGCATGTATCCCCGTTTCGAGGAGCGCGCCGACGATCAACTGTCGCTGATGGCTGAAATCGCGGTGGATGCCGCCCGCAAGGCCCTGGCGGCGGCCGGCCGCCAGCCGCAGGACGTGGACGCCGTGTTCTGCGCGGCGGCCAACATGCAGCGGGCCTATCCCGCCATGGCGGTGGAAATCCAGGCGGCCCTGGGCGCTGGCGGCTATGGGTTTGACATGAACGTGGCCTGCTCCTCGGCCACCTTTGCGCTGGAGCAGGCCTACAACGCGGTGCGTTCGGGCGCTTCCAGGTGCGTCCTGGTGGTCAATCCGGAAATCACCTCCGCCCATCTGGAGTGGAAGGACCGGGACTGCCACTTCATCTTCGGTGACGTGTGCACCGCCGTGGTGGTGGAACGCGCCGAGACCGCCGTGGGCGCCGAACAATGGGAGATTCTGGGCACCCATCTGGCCACCCAGTTCTCCAACAACATCCGCAACAACTTCGGCTTCATGAACAAGGGCGAAGACAGCGACCCCGACGCCCGCGACAAGACCTTCCGCCAGGAAGGGCGCAAGGTCTTCAAGGAAGTGGTGCCGATTGCAGCGGCGCACATCGAGAACCACCTGGCCACCCTGCACATCCAGCCGAACGACGTCAGCCGTTATTGGCTGCACCAGGCCAACCTTGGGATGAACCAACTGGTGATCAAGAAGCTGGTGGGGGGCGAAGCGGGTGCCCAGATTGCGCCGCTGATCCTGGACACCTATGCCAACACCGCCTCGGCGGGGTCGATCATCGCCTTCCATGAGCACCGGGGCGACCTTCGCTCGGGCGATCTGGGCGTGATCTGCTCCTTCGGCGCCGGGTATTCGGTCGGCAGCGTCATCGTCAAGAAGCGTTGACGGCCCTGCCCGTAACGACTCGGTAACGTCTGATGCGGCGACCGTCCCTGGACTGTCGCCCAGATCGCTGACGATCAACCGCCTCGATCCCCGGACCACCACGAACTTGGCGGGCCGGAAGCGGGGCGCGACGGCGCCAGCGGTGCCGTAGAAGACGCTCCACCCGGCGGCATCGCCCCGGACGCCGCGCCGGAGGCCGGGACGGCTGGCAGCAGCGCACCGGTCGCCGGATCCGTCGTCATGTCCGCAATGGTGCCCAGTGTCTTCACCCAGGCGTCCGGCGCATATTCCTGGAACACCCAATCCGGCCCGTTCGGGCCTTCCACCTGCACCACACCCGCCGCAGGCGGCTGGATCTCCGAGCTGGGAATGCCCTTGAGGGCCACCTGCATGTAGTCGATCCAGGCCGGCAGGGCGATGCCACCACCGGTTTCGCGGTCGCCCAGGCTGCGAGGCTGGTCATAACCGATCCACACCACCGTCGCCACCTTGCGCTGGAAGCCTGCGAACCAGGCATCGACCGCATCGTTGGTCGTGCCGGTCTTGCCGTAGAGGTCATACCGCTTGAGCGAGGCGCTGGCCCGATAGGCAGTGCCCCGGACCGCGACGTCATGCAACAAGGACCCGGTGAGGAAGGCATTGCGCTCGCTGATGGCGCGGCGGTCTTCGGTCAGCTTCTCAGGTTCGGCCTGGAACAGCACCTGGTTCTGCGCATCGGTGATCTTGGTGATCAGCAGGGGCTTGAGCAGATACCCGCCGTTGGCAAACACTGAGTAGCCGCTGGCCATCTGCAAGGGCGTCACCGCGCCGGAGCCCAGGGCCAGGGTGAGGTTGGCCGGCTGCTTGTCCTCGTCGATACCGAACTTGCCGGCCCAGGCGCGGCCACGCTCCGGCGTGAGCTGCTCCAGCATCCGGATGGTGACCATGTTCTTGGACTTGGCCAATGCCTGACGCAGGGTGATGGGGCCGTCGTACTGGCCGTCCGAATTGCGCGGTGACCAGTCGCCGATGGTGATCGGCGAGTCATCCACCAGCGTGGCTGGGCCCGCGCCCATCTCCATGGCAGCGGAATACAGATAGGGCTTGAAGCTCGAACCCGGCTGGCGCCAGGCCTGCGTGGCGTGATTGAACTGGTTGCGAGCGAAGTCGAACCCGCCCACCAGGGCCAGCACCTTGCCGGTGTCCGGCTCCACCGACACCAGCGCCCCCTCGGCTTCCGGCGGCTGCGTGACCGCCCATGCCCCCTTGGGGAACTCCTTGGTGGGCGCGCCTCGCAGCACCCGGATGATGGCGCCGCGCTGGATGCGGAGATTCGGCTTGGCCTTGTCGGACAGGGCCGACATCACGCTTCGGATGCCATCGCCCTTGATTTCGATGTCTTCACCATCCTGCAAGGTGGCGCGGATGCGATTGCTGGCCACCTCGGTCACCACAGCGGCCCGCAGGTCGTCGTTGTCCGGATGGTCGGCCAGCGCCTGGGTGACGGCACTGTCCAGCTCGGTATCGGTCAGGTCGGTTGGCAGGTCCACCGTGTCCTCGGGGCCGCGCCAGGGCTTGCGCCGCTCATAGTCCAGCAGGGTGCGGCGCAGGGCCTTGTAAGCCGCCACCTGGTTGTCCATGTGGAGGGTGGTGGTGACGTTGATGCCGCGGCTGTAGGCGTCTTCCCCATACTGCGCATGCACCACCTGGCGGACCATTTCCGCCGCATATTGGCCGTAGGGTAGCCGCTGCTCCTGGGCGGAGCGCAACTGCAGCTTCTCATCGCGTGCGGCCTGGGCCTGCTCCGCCGTGAGCATGCCCACGTCCTGCATCCGGCTGATCACCACCAGTTGGCGGCGCTTGGCGGCCTTGAAGTTGCTGATCGGATTGGCCCGGTACGGGTTCTGCGGCAGGCCCGCCAGCATCGCGATCTCGGCGGTAGACAATGCCTTGAGCGGCTTGCCGAAGTAGGCTTCCGCCGCAGCCTCGAAACCATAGGCCCGCTGACCCAGATAGATCTGGTTCATGTAGACCTCCAGGATCTTGTCCTTGGAGAGCTGGCTTTCCATCTTCAGCGCCAGCAGGATCTCCACAAACTTGCGGGTGTAGAGCTTGCGCTTGGTCAGGTAGAAGTCCCGCGCCAGCTGCTGGGTGATGGTGGACGCCCCTTGGCTGCGCGACGATGAGAACAGATTGACGCCAAAGGCGCGAATCATGCCGGGAATGTAGATGCCCTGATGCTCATAGAAGTTGGTGTCTTCCACGGCCAGCAGGGCCTTTTGCATCTGCTGGGGGATCTGGTCCAGGGGCAGGTAATGACGGCGTTCGGTGCCATATTCCGCCAGCAGTTCCCCCTCGGCGGTGTAGACCCGCAGCGGTTGCTTGGGCTGATAGTCGGCCAGCCGGTCCAGGTCGGGGAGGCCCGGCCAGACGATCGCCGCCGCGCCCGCCACGACCAGCACCAGCGCCAGCATCGCCGCACCGCCCCACACCAGCACCCGCTTCCAGGTTGGCAACTGGGCCAGGGTCCGCCGCAAGGGGGCGGTTTTGGCCCAGGCGGCCCGGAGGGCATCCCGCAGAAGGCCAACGAATTTTTGTAGAAGCTGCATGCGGCTGGCACGAATCAAGAGTCGGGCGATTATCCTCAGTCCCCGCCCCATCCTGGCCCAGGGATGCAGGCGGACACGAACTCCCTACAAATTCAGTACAAATGTCCGACTTGATGCTGTCCGACTTGATGCTCTGGCCGGAGGGCCCTTCCTCCCGGCGTCCCGAGGCCACGCCCCCTGGCCATCTTCGACCCACTCTCCGCCAAGGCGCTGACCTGGTGCCGCAAGGAGGCGTTCATGCAGCGCCGTGACTGGCTGGCGGCGGCGGCCGCCGCCCTGGCCGGGGTGGTGCCCCGGGTGCATGCGCAGGACCGGCATGCCGGGTTTCCGACCCGCCCGGTCGTTCTGATCTGCCCTTGGCCGGCCGGCGGTTCCAGTGATGCAGTGATGCGTGCCTTTGGCGAAAGCCTGTCCCGCCAGTTGGGCGTCCCGGTGATTGTTGAAAACCGGCCAGGCGCCGGCGGTACGCTGGGGGCTTCTGCCATGGTCAGCGCCAAACCGGACGGCTACACCATCACGCAGTTGCCGCTGGGGATTTATCGCCTGCCGCACATGCAGAAGATGCCGTTTGACCCGCTGAAGGACATCCAGCATGTGATTGGGCTGACCGGCTACACCTTTGGCATCGTCTGCACGCCGGATGCACCGTTCCGGACGCTGGCCGAGATGGTGGCCTGGGCCCGCGCCCGACCGGGTCAACTCACCTACGGCCACACCGGCACTGGCACCACGCCCCATCTCGCTTTTGAGGAGTTTGCCCACAAAGCGGGGTTCAAGACCCAGGATGTGCCGTACAAGGGTTCGGCGGAAATCCTTCAGGCGATTCTGGGGGGCCATGTGCCGGTGATGTGCGGCACGCTGGAGTTCGCCCCGCAGGTGAAGGCCGGCAAGCTGCGTTTCCTGGCCACGCTGGGCCGGGAGCGCAATCGCGCGTTTCCGGACGTGCCCACGGTGAAGGAGTCGGGCTGGGACACGGTCATCGACTCGCCGTTTGGCATCGGCGCGCCTCGTGGTACCGATCCCGGCGTGGTGCGGGTGCTGCATGACGCGTTCCGCCGGACGCTGGAAGATCCGAAGGTGCTGGAGACCCTGGAGCGCTACTACCAACCGGTGATCTATATGAATACCGAGGCCTACACCCAGTACGCGCACCGCACCTTTGAGGCCGAGCGCGCAACGGTGGAGCGGATGGGGCTGGCCCATCGGGGATGATGAGGTATCGTGCCGCCCCATGCATGACCTGACTTTTTACTGGCACGACTACGAGACCTTTGGCCGCGTGCCGCGCCGCGACCGTCCGGCCCAGTTTGCCGGCATCCGCACCGATGCGGAACTCAACGAGATCGGCGAGCCGCTGATGGTCTACTGCCAGCCGTCGTTCGACAGCCTGCCAGACCCCGAATCCTGCCTGCTGACCGGCATCCTGCCGCAGACCTGCGCCGAGCAAGGCATCCCGGAGCACCAATTCGCCGCCGCCATCCATGCCGAGCTGTCTCAGCCCGGCACGGTCGGGCTGGGCTACAACACCATCCGCTTTGACGATGAGGTGACCCGCTTCCTGTTCTGGCGCAACCTCATCGACCCCTATGCCCGCGAGTGGCAGAACGATTGCGGTCGCTGGGATCTCCTGGATGTTGTCCGCTGCGCCTATGCCCTGCGGCCGGAAGGCATTGAATGGCCCCGGCATGAAGACGGCCGCCCGTCGTTCAAGCTGGAACATCTGACCAAGGCCAACGGCCTGGCTCATGAAGCGGCGCACGATGCGCTCTCGGACGTCCGCGCCACCATTGCCCTGGCCCGCCTGATCCGACAGCGCCAGCCGCGCCTGTGGGACTTCTGCCTGAAGCTGCGCCGCAAGGAAGCGGTCTGGCAGGAAATCGGCTCGCATCGGCCTTTCCTGCACATCTCTGGCATGTATGGGGTGGAGAAGGGGTGTATTGCGCTGGTGTGGCCGCTGGCCTCGCATCCCACCAACAAGAATGAGCTGATCGTCTGGGATCTGGCCCATGACCCCCGTGAACTGCTGGATCTGGACGCCGACACCATCCGTCAACGGCTCTACACCCGTCAGGATGAACTGCCGGATGGGGTGACACGGCTGCCGATCAAGACGGTGCATGTCAACAAGTCGCCCATCGTCATTGCGTCGCTGAAGATCCTGTCGCCGGAGATGGCGCAGCGCTGGGGCCTGGACGTGACCCAGGGCCTGGCCCATGCCGAATGGCTGGCCCAGCGGGGCGGGGACCTGATGAGTCGTTGGGCCGAGGTGTTCCAACGGCCGGCGTCGTCCGGGGGGGTGGATGTGGACGAAGACCTGTATGGCGGCTTCCTGGGCAATGAGGACCGCCGCGCGATGGAGCGGCTGCGGGGTCTGACGCCACAGGCGCTGGCCGAGCGGGTGGGGCAGGGCAAGGTGGCGTTTGAGGATGCTCGGATCGAAGAGCTGCTGTTCCGTTATCGCGCCCGGAACTGGCTGGACACGCTCAGCGAGCAGGAACAGGCCCGTTGGCAGAAGCACTGCATCGACCGGTTGCACCTGGGGGCGGGGGGCAGCCAGACCCTGGGCGAATTCTTCGATCGCATTGATGCCCTGGCGGAAGTGGCGGAGACCCAGGAAGACGAGCGGGCCCAGGAGATTCTGGCCGCCCTGTACGACTGGGCGGAGCAGATCGCTCCCCCGGCGCCCTGACCGGCCCCGGTCAACGCTTGTACACCCCACCATTGCGGGCCGCTCATCACCGGGCTTCCCTGAATCGGCCAAAACGGGTACACCTTCAACCGGGCACCCGTGCGGCCATTGCGCCAGCGGTGTACCCCCGCAATGACCGTGCGCCGTTGACGGCGCAGAGATGGAGACGACATGCAGACCCCCGAAGCCGCCGGCACGCCGGCTGACCATGAACGTGTCTCGGCCCGGATGCGGGCGCTGCTGGTGAGGGCGCCGCTGGCGGTGGCTTTCACGGCGGGCGGCCGATTCGAGGTGGCGAGCGAGCAGTTCAACCACTTGTTCGGCCACGGCGACGACACCGACCTGTCCGGGTCGGATATCAGCGCGGTGGTGGTGTCCGAAGCCTCCCATCAGGCCCTGCAGGCCCGGCTGGGCACAGCCTTCGGCGGCGGTCGCCCGGTGGATGAAGAGGTGGAATTCGTCCGACGTGACGGCTCCCGCTTCTGGGGGCGCCTGCAGGCCTCGCCGGTCCATTGGGAACAACCGGCCGGGGAGGCGATGTGGGTGGTGGAAGACGTCTCCGCCGCACGGGCCCAGCGCCTGCAACCCACCTGGGCCGCCAAGCATGATGTGGTGACCGAGCTGGCCAACCGCCGTGAAATGGAGCGCCGTCTGGCCGACCATGTGGGCAGCCGTCGGCATGAGCCGGTGTCGGTGCTGCTGGTGGATGTGGACAAGTTCAGCGCGGTGGTGCAGGGCATGGGCACGGAAGTGGCCGACCATTTCCTGTATGGCCTGGGCCAGATGCTGGTGACCAAGGTGCGGGCCTCCGACGTGGTGGCGCGCCTGGATGCCGACCATTTTGTGGTGCTGCTGCCGGATTGCGACCAGCACTATGCGCAGATCGTGGCGGAGAAGGTCCGGTCGGCGGTGGCGGCGTTCCGCCTGCGCTGGGGCCTGCACCGCACGCGGGTCAAGGCCAGCGTGGGGGTGGTACAGCTGCAGCCGTCGCTGGATACGGTGGAGTCGGTGTTGGCGGCGGCCGGGCTGGCCTGCGCCGAAGCCAAGGCAGCCGGGGGCGATAGTGTCCGGGTGTTTGTCTCCAACGGCTCTTTTGAGGAGCTGGCGGGGGCTTGATCGAGGCGTGGTCCGTTTGGTGAACCGTTGATGTGAAGAAATGGGGGGAAATTCCCATTCTTTTCTCAAGTTCGACGCGCACTGGCCGATAGCGACGGATAGAGTCCTTGCTTGAGGGGTCCTCCAAGCGCACACCATCATGTCCATCAACAGCCTGTCGACGGTTTTGTCCGGAATCTCCGCCGCCAACGAGCGGCTGCGGGCGTCCGCGAACAACATCGCCAACCTGAATACCGAAGGCTATCGGCGTGAGCGGGTGGAGTCGCAGACCACCAACACGGGCGGCGTCAGCACCACCGTGACCAAGCTGCCCCAGCCGGGCGAAGATCTGGCTACGGATGTGGTGGACCAGCAGGCGGCGGCCTACACCTTCATTGCCAATCTGAAGGTGCTGCAAACGCAGGTGCGCGCGGAAGGCGCGTTGCTGGACATTCACGTCTGAGTCGGCGGCGAAGGCGCCGGCACCGGCTCGGGCACTCCGGCGCCCACGGGTGGTCGGCAAACCAGCATCAAAAAGGGGCCCCTGGGCCCCTTTTGTCATACAGAGTCGTCCAGATCATCCACACCGCAGCCTGATCTGGCGGCGGCTTCATTCCGTCAGTTCAAACAGTGCGGAACCATCCCCGTTGTCCTTGACCAGACGCACCGGCGTGCCGGGTGTCAGGCGGGCTGTCGCGCCTGCACCGGACAGGAACTGCATCTGAACGCCCGTCACGGGCCGGATGCGCCAGGACGGTGCCAAACCCCCCCGATCCGCCGAAGGCTGCGAGGCCAGGTCCCGGGCCAGCGCCTCCCGGGTTTCGTCCGGCGCGTCCACCACCACCTTGTCAGCACCCAGCGCCGGGAAGTGGCCGCCGCCGTAGGCCCGGTAGTTGTTGGTGACCACCAGAAATTCCGCCTGGTCGGCCAGCGGCTTGCCGCGCCAGGTCAGGTTCACCACCCGGTGGCTGTCATTGGCGGGCCGACCTTCCTTGTCAAACCGCGCAGGCTGGGTCAGATCCAGTTCATACCGCAGGCCGTCCCCAGCGCCCCACATCATGTCGAAATTGAAGCCGGGATAGCCGGTGTCCAGCAGCGCCTGCTGGGCCGGTCCGGCCGGATCGATGCGCCGGAACTGGCCGGCCGACATCTCCAGCCAGTCCCGCACCTGCGCACCGGTCAGCTTCACCACCTTGATGGTGTTGGGGTAGACATAAAGATCGGCCACATGCTTGATCGCAATCGGACCGGCCGGGATGTCGGTGTATTGCGTCCAGCCCTGGCGGCCACCCGACTTGAACGGTGCAGCTGCGGAGAGCATCGGCAGGGCCTCCAGTGCGGTGCCCTGCACGGCGCGCTGCGCATAACGCAACTGGGCCTGCGCCACCAGACGCACCGCCAGGCTGTCCACCGTCTGGGCGAAATAGCTGTGGATGGGCGTGTCGGTGTGGGCCACCTGGCTGCGGACATGGTCCAGCGTGGCCTGATGCTCGGCGGCGATGACCGCAGCCGGCATCGGGTCGGCCGCCACCAGCGGGCGGCGGGTGCTGCGGTCAAAAATGGGGCGCAGGGAGGCGCGGCTGTCGATCACCCGCCAGTGACCATCCTGGTTGGACAGCCGCAGGTCCACGAGGCCCAGATGGTCGCCCCAGCGGCCCGGCATCACGGCGGGCACGCCAAAGAGCCGGCCTTTGTCCAGGTCGGCGCCGGGATAACCAGCAAACCCAGGGCCGGGGAATTCGGTATGGGCATGGCCCAGCAGCAAGACATCCACCCCCGG
The DNA here is from genome assembly GCF_026625885.1 of Roseateles sp. SL47. NCBI lineage: Bacteria > Pseudomonadati > Pseudomonadota > Betaproteobacteria > Burkholderiales > Sphaerotilaceae > Roseateles > Roseateles sp. SL47. The sequence goes on from NZ_CP113068.1 coordinate 3,873,789, forward strand.
CACACGGGCCAGTTGCGCCGCCATGTTCTCGGACAGGCGCGGCAGCTCGGTCTTTTCAATGCCGGTGTGGGCAATGATCACCACCAGATCCGCCCCCTGGCGCCGCAGCGCCGGCACGAGCTCGCGCGCCACGTCCACCATGTCTCGCACCTGCACCCGGCCGGCCAGGTTCTGCCGGTCCCATTCCAGGATCTGGGGCGGGGTCAGGCCCAGGACACCGATCTTGAGCTTGTGGGTGCGCCCCTGTTCATCGGTGAACGGGCGCTCCAGCAGGAGGCTGGGCGTGAAGGCATGGCGCCGACCATCGGCCTCCATCACATTGGCATTCAGGGTGGGGAAGTTCGCACCCGCCAAGGCTTGCCGCAGAAAGGGCAGGCCGTAGTTGAACTCGTGGTTGCCGATGTTGGCGGCGTCCACGCCCAGCAGGTTCAGCACCTTGTAGGCCGGATGCACATCGGTGCTCTTGAGCGGATGCACTCGCGCCACCAGGTCGCCCAGTGGATTGCCTTGCAGCAGGTCGCCGTTGTCAAACAGCAGGCTGTTGGGGACCTCGGCGCGGGCCTGGTGGATCAGGGTGATGGTCTTGGCCAACCCGAATTCCTGCGACTCCCGGTCCTGGTAGTAGTCGTAGTTCAACAGGTTCATGTGGATGTCGCTGGTCTGCATCACCCGCAGACGGACCTCCGCCGCTTGCGCACCCCCGGTTGTGACACAGGCGAGTGTCACCCAGGCCAGCGCCGCCAGGGCGCCCGACAGCCGCCGGCTCATGACCAGTCGGTACCGGCGATCAGTGCGGCCAGCATGGCGCCGAAACCCTTGGCGTCTTCCGCGTCAAAGCGGGAGGGTTCCGGACTGTCCAGATCCAACACGGCTTGCAGACGGCCGTTGGCGATGACCGGCAGCACCAGCTCCGAGCGCGACGCTGCGTCGCACGCAATGTGGCCGGGGAAGGCATGCACGTCTTCCACCAACTGGACTTCGCCGCTGCGCGCGGCTGCCCCACACACCCCGCGCTCGAACGGAATGCGCACACAGGCCACCTTGCCCTGGAAGGGCCCCAGCACCAGCTCCCGGTCGTTCGACGGATTCACCAGATAAAAACCGGCCCAGTTCAGCTGCGGCACACTGTTGTAGACCAGGGCGGCGAACTGCGCCAGGTTGGCAATGCGGTCCCGCTCGCCATGCAGGATGGCCTGGGCCTGGGTGATCAGCGTGTCGTAGGAGGCGCGCTTGGCCTCAGGGCTGGACATGTCCAGCGGGGGAGTGTGTTCAAAGCTCATGGTTGGATTGTCGGTCAAGCCTGGATCACCACGCGAGCACCTGGCGATCACCTGGCGATCACCAGGAATAGGTCGACCGACTCGTGCGCTCCCCCGTGCTCCTTCCATTCATCCCCAAAGCGCAGGCTTGTTCACCATCAGATAGAACACCCCCACCACCGCAATGAAGGCCGGATAACCCAGCGATTCCCACCTTCGGGCATAGCGCCAGTACAGCGCGGGCAGTGGCTGCGACGTGGCCACGGCCTGTTGTGCCATGTCAGACAGCCGCAACTGAAGCCACACGACGGGCAGCCAGCACGCGCCTGCGAGGAGATAAAGCCCGATGGAGAGCATCAGCCACGGCGCGGTGAGCGGCCAGCCGGCGGTGGTGGCCAGCCAGATGCCGCTCAGCGGCTGGATGATGATGGCCGGTGTGGTGAACCACAGATCCGCCTTGACCACCAGCCGGGCGACCACGGCCTGCGCCGCGATGGAGCCGCTGCGATTGGCAAAGAACAGATAAAACGCCGTGCCGAAGCCGGTGCCGGCCAGCAGCACGCTGGACAGAATGTGCAAGCACTTGATGACGAGATAGGTGTTCATGATGTCAGGCCGGGGCATCCTCATGCAGGATGAGCAGGAGGGCCGCAATTGGCAGGTTCTTGGAGAGGCGGCCCAGCGGGTCCAGCCACAGGTCCGGCAGCAACAGGGTGCCCACCAGGGTCATGCCCAGCATGGCAAGGCCGGCTGACAAATACACCCAGCGCCGATGCCAACGCCAGAGGGCCAGGCCCAGGGTCAGGTCCAGCCCTGCGCCGGCCAGGATGAGCGGAGCGATCCAGGCGTCCGGGGTGTGGGCGGCGGCCAGCAGTGCCCGGCTCTGGCCTTGCAGCTCCACCACACTCACCACGGTGGTGAGCAGCCACAAGGCGATCAGGCTGGCACGTGAGAGCAGCCGGGTGCGCCGATGGCGAAAGGGTGTCAGGCCGACTGCCATGCCGCCGCCACGAACCGCTCCAGCGGCACCGGGCTGCGGCCCAGGAGGTGGGCGAAGACAGCCGCATCGCCGACGTTGTCCGCCTGCAGCATCGCCAGGCTTTCGGTGCTCCAGGGCTGGAAGGACAGATGGTCGCCCACCCGGGCACTCCAGCGGCTGGGTGCTTCCGGCAGCGGCACCACCAGCGCCTGGCCATGGCCCAGTTGCCGGCGCAGTTCCGCAATGAAGGCGGACAGCGGCAGGGCCTGGACCCCTACGGCGGTCACTTGTTCAGGTCCGCCCTCTTGCAGCAGCCGCAGGACGGCCAGCGCCACGTCCTGCACCGCCACCGGCTGGATGCGGGCACGCAGGGCCGCAGCCGGCAACACCATCACCGGCAGACGGGCCAGGGTCATGAACAGGGCGGAGCTGGCACCTCCGCGCCCATAGACGATGCTGGGGCGCACCACGGTGCCGTCCAGGCGGCCTTCGGCGCGCAGGCGCAGCAACACCTCATCGGCGGCCCGCTTGGTGGTGGCGTAACGGGTGTTGAACTGGTCCACGCCATTGGCGGAGATCTGGATGACCCGGCGCACACCCACCTGCGCGCAGGCTTCGAACAGCGCGGCCGGGGCGCGATGGTGCAGCGCGTCCAGCTTGCGGTCCCGCGTATCCCGCAGGATGCCGACCGCATTCACGACGGCATCAAAACCTTCCAGGCGGGGCAGCCAGTCGCTGGGTTGAAGGTTCTGGCTGAAGTTGTGGCTGGCGGAGCTGGCCTCGGTGACCGACAGGCCAGCCTCGCGCAGCGTGCGGACGATGCGGCGGCCAATGAAGCCGCTGGCGCCGCAGACCAGGATGGAGCGGGCAGGGCGGCTCACGATGCGGCTCCTGCAAGGGGGCGGTCTGACGCGGCGGCGAGCCCTTGGGGCCACAGGATCAATTCGCACATGACGTCACTCCTTGGAATGGGGATTCGTGTGAGGCGCCGCTGGTATTTCGCAGCTTCCGGACTGGCAGGCAGAGGCGCCGGCCCGTCGTTCGGCCGCGCGCCGCAGCGAGGTTTCGAAGAGCAGCTGGGCCACCGGCCGGGGGATCCTGTAGCGGTTGCGCGCCAGGATGGGGTAGGCCCAATCGGCCAGTTGCCGCAGCCCGGGGGCATTCATCAGCCGGGCCATGCCACGCATCTGGGCCCCGGCATAGAGCAGCCGCAGCGCTGGTGCACCCCGGATCACACGGCCGTCCGCACATTTCACATGCAGCAGGGTCATCAGGTCCGGCAGATCGGTCCCGGCCGGATAGTCGCGGAAGTCGGGCCTGGACACGTCTTCAAACCGCAGCAGGCCGGCGGTGTTGCGCAGCTGCAGGTTGGTCATCTCAGCCAGGCAGATCGGGCAGCCGCCGTCGAAGTACACGGTGAGCGGATAGACCGCTGCGCCTGCGCCACTGGTGCCACTGGCGCCGGTGGCCGGTGTGGAAGGAGAGGTGTTCATGACGTGTCCGATATTCCAGAAAAAACAGAAATCCCTGGAAAAAAAGCGGGTGATCAGGGCTTGTCACCGCGCACAAAACGCTGGACGTTCGCCCCCAGCTTGAGCACCTTTTCCAGGGTGGAGGGAGAGAGCCGCATCATTTCTTCGGACCAGGCCCCCAGCGTCTGCATCAAACGCAGGCACTCGCGCACACGCTCCTGGGCATCTGCGGATTCCTCCTGGAAGCTGTTGCCCTCCACCAGCTCGGTGAGCATGCGTACCGTGGGGTCGAATTCGCGATGCTTGCGCTCCCGCACGACCGTGCGGAACAGCTCCCACACATCCACAGACGTTTCAAAGTAGTCGCGCCGGTCGCCCATCAGGTGGGTGACGCGCACCAGGTTCCAACTGGTCAGCTCCTTGAGGCTGTTGCTGACATTGGAGCGGGCGACCGACAGCGTTTCAGTGATCTGCTCGGCATTGAGCGGACGGCCATGAAAGTAGAGCAGGGCGTGAATCTGGGCGACGGTGCGGTTCACCCCCCAGGCGCTGCCCATTTCGCCCCAATGAAGGACAAATCGTTGAGCGGTGGTGCTGAGTTCCATGGCGCTGACTTTATTCCTACAGAAATTTCTGTCAAGACAGAAATTAGCGGAATGGGAAAGGAATGAAAAAAGCCCCGGGGCTGTCGCCGAGGGGCTTGGAGGTGGGATTCAGTCCCGGATCGGTTCATCGGTCGTGCGGGCGCCTGGCCCGCACGCCGATGTCGGTCAGACCGAGACCGACTTGGCGGTGTCCGCGTACTCTTCGATCTGGTCGAAGTTCATGTAGCGGTACACGCTGGCGGCATCCTTGTTGATGATGCCCATGGCGTCGTGATACTCCTGCAGCGTCGGGATGCGACCCAGCTTGGAGCAGACCGCCGCCAGTTCCGCCGAGCCCAGGAACACATTGGTGTTCTTGCCCAGACGGTTGGGGAAGTTGCGGGTGGAGGTGGACATGACCGTTGCGCCTTCACGCACCTGCGCCTGGTTGCCCATGCACAGCGAGCAGCCCGGCATTTCGGTGCGAGCACCGGCGGTGCCGAAGGTGGCGTAGTGGCCTTCCTTGATCAGCTCGTTCTGGTCCATCTTGGTGGGCGGCGCCACCCACAGCTTGACCGGAATGTCACGGGCACCGCCCAGCAGCTTGGCCGCTGCACGGAAGTGGCCGATGTTGGTCATGCACGAACCGATGAAGGCTTCATCGATCTTGGTGCCTTGCACTTCCGACATGAACTTGGCGTCGTCCGGATCGTTCGGGCAGCAGACGATCGGTTCCTTGATGTCGGCCAGATCGATCTCGATCACGGCGGCATATTCGGCGTCCTTGTCGGCTTCCAGCAGGTTGGGGTTGGCCAGCCAGGCTTCCACGTTCTTGATGCGGCGCTCCAGGGTGCGCTTGTCGGCATAGCCGTCCGCAATCATGTTCTTCATCAGGACGATGTTGGAGGTCAGGTACTCCTTGATCGGTTCCGGATTCAGCTTGATGGTGCAGCCGGCGGCCGAGCGTTCGGCCGACGCGTCGGACAGTTCAAAGGCCTGTTCCACCTTCAGCTCGGGCAGACCTTCGATTTCCAGGATGCGGCCCGAGAAGATGTTCTTCTTGCCCTTCTTCTCGACGGTCAGCAGGCCGGCCTTGATGGCGTACAGCGGAATGGCATGGACCAGGTCACGCAGGGTGACGCCGGGCTGCATCTGGCCCTTGAAGCGCACCAGCACCGATTCCGGCATGTCCAGCGGCATCACGCCGGTGGCGGCACCGAAGGCCACCAGACCCGAACCGGCCGGGAAGCTGATGCCGATGGGGAAGCGGGTGTGCGAGTCGCCGCCGGTACCGACGGTGTCGGGCAGCAGCAGGCGGTTCAGCCAGCTGTGGATCACGCCGTCGCCCGGACGCAGGGCCACGCCGCCACGGTCGCTGATGAAGTGCGGCAGTTCGCGATGCATCTTCACGTCCACGGCCTTGGGATAGGCGGCGGTGTGGCAGAACGACTGCATCACCAGGTCGGCCGAGAAGCCCAGGCAGGCCAGGTCCTTCAGCTCGTCGCGGGTCATCGGGCCGGTGGTGTCCTGGGAGCCGACGGTGGTCATCTTGGGCTCGCAGTAGGTGCCCGGGCGGATGCCCGTGCCTTCCGGCAGGCCACAGGCACGGCCGACCATCTTCTGCGCCAGCGTGAAGCCCTTGCCGGAATCCACCGGGGGCTTGGGCAGGCGGAACAGGGTGGAGGCGGGCAGGCCCAGGAATTCACGGGCCTTGCCGGTCAGCGAGCGGCCGATGATCAGGTTGATACGGCCGCCGGCGCGGACTTCGTCCAGCAGCACGTCGCTCTTCAGCGCGAACTCGGCCACCGTGGCGCCGTTCTTCTCGATCTTGCCGTCGTAGGGGTAGACGTCGATGACATCGCCCATTTCCAGGTTGCTGACATCCACTTCGATGGGCAGCGAACCGGAGTCTTCCTGCGTGTTGAAGAAGATCGGAGCGATCTTGCTGCCCAGGGTGACGCCACCAAAGCGCTTGTTCGGCACAAACGGGATGTCCTGGCCGGTGGCCCAGATCACCGAGTTGGTGGCCGACTTGCGGGACGAGCCGGTGCCGACAACGTCACCGACGTAGGCCACCAGGTGGCCCTTTTTCTTCAGGTCCTCGATGAACTGCATCGGGCCGCGCTTGCCGTCTTCTTCCGGCTTGAAGGCCGCGTCAGGCCGCGTGTTCTTCAGCATGGCCAGGTAGTGCAGGGGGATGTCCGGGCGGCTCCAGGCGTCCGGCGCGGGCGACAGGTCGTCGGTATTGGTTTCGCCGGGCACCTTGAAGACGGTGACGGTGATCTTCTTCTCGACTTCCGGACGCGAGGTGAACCATTCGGCATCGGCCCAGCTGTGGATCACGGCGGTGGCCTGGGCATTGCCGGCCTTGGCCTTTTCAGCGACGTCATGGAAGGCGTCGAACATCAGCAGGGTCTTCTTGAGGCCAGCGGCCGCGACCGAGGCGACTTCCTTGTCGTCCAGCAGGTCCACCAGCGGCTTGACGTTGTAGCCGCCCACCATGGTGCCCAGCAGCTCGGTGGCCTTGGTCTTGGAGATCAGCCCGACCGTCAGGTCGCCGTGGGCCACGGCCGCCAGGAAGCTGGCCTTGACCTTGGCGGCGTCGTCCACACCCGGGGGCACGCGGTGCGTCAGCAGGTTCAGCAGGAATTCGCCTTCGCCAGCAGGCGGGTTCTTGATCAGCTCGATCAGCTCGGCGACTTGCTTGGCATCCAGCGGCAGCGGCGGGATGCCCAGCGCGGCGCGCTCGGCTTCATGTTGGCGGTAGGCTTGCAGCATTGCGAACTCCAGTCTCTGTAGTCTCTGGCTTGGGTCAGTGAAGCGGGATCTAGTGGGTCAGGGTGCACTGGGCACGATGACTTTGAGTCCCTTGAAATAGTCGCGGAAGAATCCCTGGTCGCGGGTGATGAGACCGTCACACTGCAGCATGGCATGTGCGCCGACCAGGAAGTCGGCGATAGCGCGGGAGGCGCCGATCGCGTCGGGAGTATTTTTGGTGGCGGTTTTGGTGGCGGTGGTGGCGGTGGCTTTCTCGCCACCTTTGCTGGAAGCCTCCAGCAGCCGCTGCTTGAACTTGCGTTGCATTTCGCCGGCCCGGATGGCGGCGCGCTGGTCGATGGGTGAGAAGCCCAGGCCCATCTCTTCCAGCGCATCCATCACCTCCGAGCCATGGCCCAGGCCGGCCGTCACCTCGGACAGCACCACATCACACAGCACCACGGGGCCGCTGGACAGGGCCAGGCGCAGCGCGGCCTCGGCGGCATCGGCCCCGGGGGCGTCGCCCAGGAGGTCGATGAGGACGGAGCTGTCAACGGCGATCATGGGGATCAGGCCTGGGTAGGGTCAGTGGGGGCGCGGCCCCGCAAGTCACGCATGACATCGTCGGTGGTGGTGCCTGACGGGAGTTTGAAGCGTCCACGAGCGCGGGAGATGGCGTCGTCCACATTTTTGCGGAGGATGATGCGGGCGCCGTCCAGTTCCACGGTCAGCGTGGTGCCCTTGGTCAGCCCCAAAGCATCACGGACGGCCTTGGGCAGGGTGATCTGACCGCGTTCGGCGACGGTGGCTTCCATGAGGGGCTCCGGTGAGGGCTGCGCTGAGGTATGGAACGGAAAGTATGCATAGATTCTACATACTTGCGCCGGAAAAGAAAAAGCGCGCCGAAGGGCGCGCTTGTTGCTAAGGGGCGAACCGGCTGGCAGGACAGCGCTGCAGCGGTTGCCCGATCCCGGCCTGAATGGGCTGGGAGGGACTCGATTCAGTGACCGGCGGGCGCAATGCCCAGGCCGCCAGCAGGGACGGCGGAGGCGGCGCGAGCGGCTTCCATGGCGGCGCGCTGCTGGGGGTGCACGCACTCGTCCACCATGCGGCGGCCGGCGTTGACGTCCAGCAGCATCGACTTGTTGGCGATCTGAACCATCAGCGTGCGGCCGGTGACGTCTTCCAGGCGCAGGGCGCCGGTGGAGGACAGGACCGGCTTCATGGTGAAGACCTGCTTCAGGAAGGCCACGTCGATATAGCCGGGGTGCTTGGCATTGGGCGTGATTTCGACGGACTGCTTGAATTCGCAATCGTAGTGGCCCATGTAGGCCTGCTCGGCGGCGGCCAGCTGTTCGGGCGAGGCGTCAGCCAACGGGGCGGGGCCGGCCGGCTTGGCGGGGGCCTTCTTGGCGGTGGACTTGGCCGTCACGGCCTTCGCCGGAGCCGGCTTGGTGTTGTTACCCTGCACCGACGGTTCGGCACAGACAAGACCGGCGGCCAGCAGCAGAGCGGTGGCAACGGTGCTGGACAGAGCGAAGGAGGTTTTCATGGGGGCGTCTTTGAATCTTTGAGTCTTGAAGGGATGGGCGGTGCTGAAGGTCGTCCCAGGAGCTCAGTAACCTCTGGCGCGACGGCAGGTGAATTCTCGCGCGGGGCAAGCCGCGTGCGCGCAGGGTTTGTTTCAAAGGGTAGGGTTTTCAACGCGGGCTCGTGCTGTTGGCGCCCGCCGCCGGGGTGGACAACCAGGCTTGGGTGACTTCAGCCGGCAAGGGCTGGCCTGTGCGGTATGCACGCTGCAGCAGATGCCAGAAGAGCCGGTAGCTGGCCCGGTCGTGAAGCATGTCACGGTGTTGGATGGGGGCCCACTGGGCGGCCTGGGCGGCCAGCAGGATGTCGATGGCCTCGTCGATCTCGGCGACGCTGGGGGCGAAGGCGTCGATGATGGGTTGAATTTGTTGCGGATGGATACTCCACATGCGGGTGTACCCGAACTCTCGGGCGGCCCGTTCCGCGGCGGACTGGATGGCACGTTCGCTTTTGAACTCGGTGACCACGCAGTGGGATGGGGTTTTCCCGTAGGTATGGGCGGCGGCTGCGATGGCGAGCTTGGCGCGTTGTACCAGTGGATGGCTGAACTGGCCGTCCACCGTCAGCGCGGAGCGTGGAATGGCGCCGCGATGCGCTGACACATAGTCCATCAGCCCGAAAGACAGCGACTCGATGCGGGGCAGCGCGGCGATCTCCATCACATCGCGCAGGGCGCCATGGGTTTCGATCAAGGTATGCAGGGGCAGCGGCTTGCGGATGTGGTGCCGCTGCAGGCTGTCATCAATGAAGCGGATGGCGTCTTGCAGATCGTGCAGGCTTTCCGGCTTGGGGATCATCAGATAGGCCAGCTTCTCGCCGCCGCCGGCGATCACGGCCTCCACATCGGCCTCGAATGCCGGATGTTGAAACGGATGCACCCGCACGCCCACCCGTCCATGCACATTCAGCGGCCCGTTGAGCAGGTGCAGCACCAGCAGCATGTGTTCGGCCTCACCGCCCACGGGGGCGCCGTCTTCGCAATCCAGGGTGATGTCGAACACCGGCCCCATCTGTGTCTGCAGTTCCAGGCTCTTCACCATCCGCGCCTCGACGCCGCAATAGTGGTCGACCACGGGCAGAACGCTGGGCGCCTGGCCTTCTTCAAAAAGTGCTTGTGCGGGATGAAGCAAATGGCTGTTCATGACAACTCTCAGACCCGGCGAAACCGAACGGGGACGGGCAGGCAGGCCCATTCCACCCTTGGCTCCAGCCGAAGGAAGAAGCGGGCAGCCAGCATGCCTGCCCGCCTTAACGACGCCGACCTGCGCAGCCGACCAGCGAGTGTCCCCCATCCCGCCGCTCCCAGCCATTCCGCTGCCCCGCGCCAATAAAAAAAGCCAGCTCAAAGCGCTGGCTTTTCTCCTTGTGCCCTTCGCCCTTCAGCAACGCGGCCCGCGAAGCGCGGCCGCCCCTCCAGCGGAACCCGTGGAACTGGCTCTGCCAGGCCACCGGGTTCGCCCCCTTGAGGGGGCCGCCTAAGGCGGTAGGGGGTGGGCGAAACTCCACCGGGCCGCCGAAGGCGGTAGGGGGTGGGTCAGAGCAAATGCTTCACGCCGTTTTGCTCGTCGGTCAGCTCGCCCAGGGTCTTGTTGATGCACTCTTGCGAGAACGCATCGATTTCCAGACCTTGAACAATCTTGTACTCCCCGTTTTCGGTGGTCACCGGGAAGCCGAACATCACTTCCTTGGGAATGCCATACGAGCCATCCGACGGCACACCCATCGTCACCCACTTGCCGTTGGTGCCCAGGGCCCAGTCGCGCATGTGGTCGATGGCGGCGTTGGCAGCCGAAGCGGCCGACGACAGACCGCGCGCGGCGATGATGGCGGCGCCACGCTTGCCCACGGTCGGCAGGAACACGTTGCGGTTCCATTCCTCGTCATTGATCAGCGGCTTCACGGCCTGGCCATCAATGGTGGCGAAACGGTAGTCGGCGTACATCGTCGGCGAGTGGTTGCCCCACACCGCCAGCTTCTCGATGCTGCCCACCGGCTTGCCGGTCTTGGCGGCGATCTGCGAAGCAGCGCGGTTGTGGTCCAGGCGCAGCATGGCGGTGAAGTTCTTGGCCGGCAGGTCCGGTGCCGACTTCATCGCGATGTAGGCATTGGTGTTGGCCGGGTTGCCCACCACCAGCACCTTCACATTGCGCGAGGCCACGGCATTCAGCGCCTTGCCCTGCACCGTGAAGATCTGGGCGTTGGCGGCCAGCAGGTCCGCACGCTCCATGCCCGGGCCACGCGGACGTGCGCCAACCAGCAGCGCGTAGTCGGTGTCCTTGAAGGCGGTCATCGGGTCGCTGTGGGCCTCGATGCCGGCCAGCAGCGGGAAGGCGCAGTCTTCCAGTTCCATGATCACGCCCTTGAGCGCGTTCTGAGCCTTCTCGTCGGCGATTTCCAGCAGTTGCAGGATCACGGGCTGATCCTTGCCCAGCATTTCGCCAGAAGCGATGCGGAACAGCAGGGCATAGCCGATTTGGCCGGCGGCGCCGGTCACGGCGACGCGAACGGGTTTCTTGCTCATCACGAGGTCTCCGAAAGTGAAAAGGCGAAAGCCAATAGAAAAGCGAAAGGGCCTGCCGGGATGCAGATGTGCACAGTTCATGCTCATCCGCGTATTCACGGCGGCCGGCGGAAACGGTTGTCCGGTCGGCGCGGTCGCGAGCCGGCGCCAGCGACGGCAAGTGTAGGCCCATCGGGCGCCGCGCGCTTGGCCGGAAAGGTCTTATTCGCCCAATGACGAACGCGCCCGGTTCAAAAATGGCCGGTCAACATGGCAAGAATCTGACACTCTTGTGTCTTATATAAGACTAACCTGCTGGGTCTCCCGGATTTGAGATGGACGCGGCGCCCCGCTTTGTGCTCGAATGCCGCCCCATGTCGCCCCCCGTCTCGTCGTCCCAACCGGTCACGCCGCTCAATGAGCTGGCCCGTGCCGAAGCGGCGCCGGCCTTCAGCCCCCTCTATCGGCAGATCAAGGGCCTGATCCTGGCCGGTTTGCAGGCCGGGGAGTGGAAGGCCGGGGACAGCATTCCCAGCGAAATGGAGCTGGCGGCGCGCTTCGGCGTGAGCCAGGGGACCGTGCGCAAGGCGGTGGATGAGTTGTCGGCCGAGAATCTGCTGGTGCGCCGCCAGGGCAAGGGCACCTTTGTGGCCACCCATGCCGAGCAGCAGCAGCAATTCCGTTTTCTGCGGCTGACGCCGGAGGCCGGTGCCTCCGCGACGCTGGGGCGCCAGTTGCTGGACTGCCGTCGCCAACGGGCGCCGGCCTGGATTGCACGGCAGATGAATCTGCGGGCCGGTGATCCGGTCATTGAGATTCGCCGTCTGCTGCACAGCGGCGGCCAGCCGGTGGTGCTGGATGACATCTGGCTCCCGGGCGCGATGTTCAAGGGCCTCACCGCCGAGCGCCTGCGGGAGCATCGTGGACCTTTTTACGGTCTGTTGGAAACCGAATTTGGCGTGCACATGATTCGTGCACAGGAAAAGATCCGCGCAGTCGCAGCCGACGTAGAAGTCGCTGAACTGCTGCAGGTGTCGCCCGGCAGCCCGCTGCTGAGCGTGGAGCGGCTCTCCTTTACTTACGGCGACAAGCCGGTGGAGTTGCGCCGCGGTCTCTACAACACAACCCATCACTTTTATCGCAACGACCTTCAATGACGTTGCCGGACCATTGTTGAAACGACATGCGCCCGGTACGCCTGCGAGTGACAAGTCCTTGCTCTAAAATCCATTGGGTTTCACATCGATTACAAGGTCGGACATGACGGACGCCACTTCAGCCACCACCAAGCAACGACCGGTCTATACCAACATCCACATCACACAGATCGTCGGCTACCGGCTTCCTCCGGCCGGCATCGTGTCGATCCTGCACCGCGTGAGCGGGCTGTTGATGTTCTTCCTGCTGCCGTTCGTGATCTGGCTGTTTGACAACAGCCTCACCTCGGAAATCTCCTACGACACCTTCACCAGCGCTTACCTCGCCGGCATCGGATTCGTGCCGGCCTGGTTCGTCAAGCTGGCCACGCTGGGTCTGATCTGGGGTTACCTGCACCATTTCATCGCCGGTGTGCGCCACCTGTGGATGGATGCCACGCACAGCGTGAGCAAGGCCCAGGGCCACAGCAGCGCCATCATCACGCTGGTGCTGAGCCTGACCCTGACCGTGCTGCTCGGTGCCAAGCTGTTCGGCCTGTATTGAGCCGTCCGGTCTTGACCACTGTTTGACCGTGCATTGACCGCTCATTGACTGCTGTTTGACCCGAGGGGCAAATCAAAATGACAACTTATGGATCCAAGCGCATCGTTGTCGGTGCGCATTATGGGCTGCGTGACTGGATGGTCCAGCGCGCCACGGCCCTGCTGATGGCACTGTTCACCATCGTGCTGCTGGTGCAGGTGCTGTGGCCGGGCCGCCCGCTGGGTTATGACCTGTGGGCCGGCATCTTCAGCCAGCAATGGATGAAGTTCCTGACCTTCGCGCTGATCGTCTCCCTGGCCTGGCATGCCTGGGTGGGTGTGCGCGACATCTGGATGGATTATGTAAAACCGGTGGGCCTGCGCGTGGTGCTGCATGTGTTCACGCTGGTGTGGTTGACGGGTTGCGCGGGTTGGGCGATCCAAGTGCTCTGGAGGCTGTAAGAAATGCAAATCGGAACCTCGCTCCCCAAGCGCAAGTTTGACGTCGTCATCGTTGGTGCCGGCGGCTCCGGCATGCGCGCATCCCTGCAGCTGTCGCTGGCCGGCCTGAATGTGGCTGTGCTGTCGAAGGTGTTCCCGACCCGCTCGCACACGGTCGCCGCTCAGGGCGGCATCGGTGCCAGCCTGGGCAACATGTCCGAAGACAACTGGCACTATCACTTCTATGACACGGTGAAGGGCTCGGACTGGCTGGGTGACCAGGACGCCATCGAGTTCATGTGCCGTGAAGCCCCGAAGGTGGTCTACGAGCTGGAACACTTCGGCATGCCCTTCGACCGCAACCCGGACGGCACGATCTATCAGCGCCCGTTCGGCGGCCATACCGCGAACTACGGCGAAAAGCCGGTGCAACGCGCCTGCGCTGCGGCCGACCGTACCGGCCATGCGATGCTGCACACGCTGTATCAGCAGAACGTCAAGGCCCGCACCAACTTCTTCGTGGAGTGGATGGCCCTGGACCTGATCCGCGACGCTGAAGGCGACGTGGTGGGGGTGACCGCGCTGGAAATGGAAACCGGCGAGATCCACATCCTGGAAGCCAAGACCGTGCTGCTGGCCACCGGTGGTGCCGGCCGCATCTTCGCCGCCTCGACCAATGCCTTCATCAACACCGGTGACGGCCTGGGCATGGCGGCCCGTGCGGACATCCCGCTGCAGGACATGGAATTCTGGCAATTCCACCCGACCGGCGTGGCCGGCGCGGGCGTGCTGCTGACCGAAGGCTGCCGTGGCGAAGGCGCGATTTTGCGCAATGCCAATGGCGAGCGCTTCATGGAGCGTTATGCCCCGACGCTGAAGGACCTGGCGCCGCGTGACTTCGTCTCGCGCTGCATGGACCAGGAAATCAAGGAAGGTCGCGGCTGCGGTCCGAACAAGGACTACGTCGTGCTGGACATGACCCACCTGGGCGGCGACACCATCCTGAAGCGCCTGCCGTCGGTGTTCGAGATCGGCCACAACTTCGCCAACGTGGACATCACCAAGGAGCCGATCCCGGTGGTGCCGACCATTCACTACCAGATGGGTGGCATTCCCACCAACATCCATGGTCAGGTGGTGGTGCCCAAGGGCGACGACCACAAGAGCGTGGTCAACGGCCTGTATGCAGTCGGTGAATGCTCCTGCGTGTCGGTGCACGGCGCCAACCGCCTGGGCACGAACTCGCTGCTGGACCTGCTGGTGTTCGGCCGTGCTGCCGGCAACCACATCGTCGATGCGCACAAGAAGGGCGTTTCGCACAAGCCGCTGCCCAAGGACGCCGCCGACAAGACCCTGGCTCGCCTGGAACGTCTGGAGTCCAACACCGGTGGCGAATACGCCCAGGACGTTGCCAACGACCTGCGCGCGGCCATGCAGTCGCATGCCGGCGTGTTCCGCACGCAGGCGCTGCTGGACGAAGGCGTCACCGCCATCGCGGCCATCCGCGAGCGTGTCACGAACATCACCCTGAAGGACAAGTCCAAGGTGTTCAACACCGCCCGCGTGGAAGCGCTGGAAGTGGACAACCTGATCGAAGCCGCTCAAGCCACCATCGTGTCCGCCGCAGCCCGCAAGGAATGCCGCGGTGCCCACACGGTGAATGACTACGAACGCACGGCCGACGACGCGGAATTCCCGCTGGGTCGCAATGACAAGGAATGGATGAAGCACACGCTGTGGCACAGCGCCAGCAACACCCTGACCTACAAGCCGGTCAACCTTCAGCCGCTGACCGTTGAAAGCGTGCCCCCGAAGGTCCGTACCTTCTGAGGACGCAGGAGCCAAACATGATCAAGCGCACCTTCGAGATTTATCGCTACGACCCGGACAAGGACGCCAAGCCCTACATCCAGACCATCGAGCTGGAGCTGGCCGGCAACGAGCGCATGCTGCTGGACGCCCTGCTGAAGCTCAAGGCCGTGGACCCGACCTTGTCGTTCCGCCGTTCCTGCCGTGAAGGCGTGTGCGGTTCGGATGCCATGAACATCAACGGCAAGAACGGTCTGGCCTGCCTGACCAACCTGCGTTCGCTGCCGGATGTCATCAAGCTCAAGCCGCTGCCCGGCCTGCCGGTGGTTCGCGATCTGATCGTGGACATGACGCAGTTCTTCAAGCAGTACCACTCGATCAAGCCGTTCCTGCTGAACGAGTCGCGTCCGCCCGAGAAGGAGCGTTTGCAGTCGCCGGAAGAGCGTGATGAGCTCAACGGCCTGTATGAGTGCATTCTGTGCGCGAGCTGCTCGACCAGCTGCCCCAGCTTCTGGTGGAACCCCGACAAGTTCGTGGGTCCTGCCGGGCTGTTGCAAGCCTACCGCTTCATTGCGGACAGCCGCGACGAAGGCACGGCCGAGCGCCTCGACAACCTCGAGGACCCGTACCGCCTGTTCCGCTGCCACACCATCATGAACTGCGTCGATGTCTGCCCGAAGGGTCTGAACCCCACCAAGGCCATCGGCAAGATCAAGGAACTGATGGTGCGACGCGCCGTTTGAGGTCGCACCCGGAGCCAGCCATGACTGTCGATACCAACACCCTCATCAACGAGAGGGATCTCTCTAAGCTCAAGTGGCGCTGCCGGCGCGGCTTGCTGGAGAATGACCTCTTCATTGAGCGGTTCTTCCGTCGACATGAAAGCCAGCTGACCGAGTTCCATGCGGAAGGCCTCAGGCAACTGATGGACCTTTCCGACAACGACCTGCTGGATCTGATGCTGGCCCGCAAAGAGCCTGCCGACGATCTGGCACGGCCGGATGTGCAGGCGGTGCTGGCCATGCTCCGGACCCCGCAGTAAGAGACAAGAACCCCACAGAAGTCATAAGGAATGCCCATGACCCCCTCAGACGTCAAAGCCACACTGTCGTTCTCGGACGGCAGCCCGCAGATGGACCTGCCGCTGTACAAGGGCACGATCGGCCCGGATGTGATCGACATCCGCAAGCTGTATGCGCAGACGGGCAAGTTCACTTATGACCCCGGCTTCCTGTCGACGGCGTCCTGCAACTCGACCATCACCTACATCGATGGCGACAAGGGTGAGCTGCTGTATCGCGGCTACCCGATCGAGCAGCTGGCCGTGAACTGCGACTATCTGGAAACCTGCTACCTGTTGCTGTACGGGGAACTGCCCACGCCGTCGCAAAAGGAAGAGTTCGTCAATCGCGTGACCCATCACACGATGGTCAACGAGCAGATGCAGTTCTTCCTGCGTGGCTTCCGCCGTGACGCCCACCCGATGGCCGTCATGACGGGCCTGGTGGGCGCGCTGTCGGCGTTCTATCACGACAGCACCGACATCAATAACCCCGAGCACCGTGAAATCGCGGCGATCCGCCTGATCGCCAAGATGCCGACGCTGGTGGCCATGGCCTACAAGTACACCATCGGCCAACCCTACATCTATCCGAAGAACGACCTGTCCTACGCGGGCAACTTCATGCGGATGATGTTTGCCACGCCCTGCGAAGAGTACAAGCCCAATGACGTGCTGGTGCGCGCCATGGACCGCATCTTCACGCTGCATGCCGACCACGAGCAGAACGCTTCGACGTCGACCGTGCGTCTGTGCGGTTCGTCCGGCACCAACCCGTTTGCCGCCATCGCCGCTGGCGTGGCCTGCCTGTGGGGCCCGGCCCACGGCGGTGCGAACGAGGCAGCACTGAACATGCTGCACGACATCCAGAAGCAGGGTGGCGTGGCCAAGATCGGCGAGTTCATCAAGCAGGTGAAGGACAAGAACAGCGGCGTCAAGCTGATGGGCTTCGGTCACCGTGTCTACAAGAACTACGACCCGCGCGCCAAGCTGATGCGCGAAACCTGCCACGAAGTGCTGAGCGAACTGGGTCTGGAAAACGATCCGCTGTTCAAGCTGGCCATGGAACTGGAAAAGATCGCGCTGGAAGACGAGTACTTCGTCGCCCGCAAGCTCTACCCGAACGTGGACTTCTACTCCGGCATCGTCCAGCGCGCCATTGGCATCCCGGTGCCGCTGTTCACCGCGATCTTCGCCCTGGCCCGTACGGTCGGCTGGATTGCCCAGCTGAACGAAATGATCGGCGACCCGGAATACAAGATCGGCCGTCCGCGTCAGCTGTTCGTTGGTGCCACCCCGCGCAACGTCAAGCCGATTGCCCAGCGCTGATCTGCGCCGCCGTTGATGCCGCACCAGCGGCCCGGCCAACAACCCCTGAGCTCCGGCCCAGGGGTTTTTTTTCGCGTTCATGCGCTATGCTTCGCATCCTTGCAAACGTTTGCAGCCATGACGAGCGGCGGTAAGGCGCTCATCGTGTGCAATCCAGGATCCCATCACCCGATTTGAAGAAGGCCAAAAGCAGGAATGAGCACCATCAAGGATGTGGCCGCGCTGGCGGGGGTGTCCTTCACCACGGTGTCCCATGTGCTGAACAACACCCGACCGGTCAGTGCCCAGGCGCGGGCCCGGGTGCTGGCAGCGGTGGACGAGATCGGCTACCTGCCCAGCGCGGTGGCGCGTTCGCTGAGGCGCAGTGAAACCAAGATCGTCGGCGTGCTGGTGCCCAATGTGCGCAACCCGTTTTTTGCCGAGCTGGTGGTGGGGGTGGAGGAATGGTGCCGTCAGGCCGGCTACTCCGTCTTCCTCTGCAATTCGGACAATGATCCCAAGCACCAGCAGTCGTATCTGCGCACCCTGCTGGAAAAGCGCATTGATGGGCTGCTGCTGAGTTCTGCGGGCGATGCCGACGCGCTGGCCACCACCTTCCGCCATGCGAGCGTGCCGGTGGTGACCGTCGACCGTCTGGTGCCCGGTGCCCGTGCCGACCGGGTCAGCGTCAACAATCAGGTGGGCGCCACAGCCGCAGTGCGGCATCTGCTGGACTTGGGCCATCGGCGCATCGGCTGTGTCAGTGGTCCGGCGGAATTCGAGGTCACGCAGGAGCGTGTGGCCGGCTGGCGTGGAGCGTTGCACGCCTATGGCATTGAAGCCGGGCCCGACTGGCTGATTGAAAGCGACTTCAGCACGGCGGGCGGTTATGAGGCGGTCAAGGCGCTGCTGACCCGGCAGCCGGACCTCACGGCGGTCTTCACCAGCAATGACCTGATGGCCATGGGCGCCTTGCGTGCTGCGGCCGAACTCGGACGGGCCGTTCCTCGCCAGCTCAGTGTGGTCGGCTTCGACGGCATCGAGCTTGGCAGCTACATCTATCCCGCGATCACCAGCGTGGGATGCTCGATCCGCGATCTCGGCCGGGAGGCCGGCCGCGCACTGATCGAGCGCATCGAGAATCCGCAGGCGCCGTTCAAGGACCTGCAGCTCACCCCGCAACTGGTGCTGCGCGAGAGCACATCCGCGCCTTTGTCTTCGGAGCAAGCATGAATCTGGAAAAGGCTGCAGCCACCGTGGTGGTGGTTGGCAGCGTGAACATGGACCTGGTGGCCCACGCCAAGCGTCTGCCGGTCCCTGGAGAGACGCTCATCGGCGACGCCTTTGCCGGCACGCCGGGCGGGAAGGGCGGGAATCAGGCGGTGGCAGCCGCGCGTCTGGGGGCCGATGTGGCGCTGGTGGGCCGGATCGGCCTGCGCCAGCATGGGCATGAGCTGCTGGCGGCACTGGAGCAGGAGCATGTGTCCACCGATGCCATCTGTTGCGATGAACAGACCTGGCCCGGAGTGGCGGTGATCATGGTGGCGCAGGACGGTGGTGAAAACGCCATCGTGGTGGTGCCCGGCAGCAATGCTGACCTGACCCCGGAGGATGTCGAGGCCGCCCGCAAGCCCTTGCAGGCGGCCCGTGTAGTGGTGGCGCAGCTGGAAGTTCCGCTGCCGGCCATCCAGCGTGCGTTTGAACTGGCCCGTGAGGCCGGCGTCACGACCGTGCTGAATGCAGCGCCGGCCCAGACCTTGCCGGCCGCGCTGCTCGGGCTGACCGACTGGCTGGTGGTCAACGAGACCGAAGCCGCGCAGTTGTGTGGCCAGGCCCTCCACGCTGCCAGAGTGCCCGATGAGCTGTCCCTGGCCCGCGAATCGGCGCGCCACCTGCGGATGCTGGGCCCTCGGCAGATCCTGGTCACGTTGGGCGGGCAGGGCGCCTGGCTGCTCAGCGACGACCATCCGGACGGCCATCACCTGCACGCCACCCGCGTTGCCGCCATTGACACCGTGGGGGCCGGCGACACGCTGGTGGGTGGCCTTGCCGTCGGCCTGGCTGAAGGCCTGGATGCGCTGCAAGCGGCGTCCCTGGGCCAGGCGGCCGCAGCGCTGGCCGTCAGCCGTTCCGGCGTGCAACAGGCCATGCCCTACCGTTCCGAGCTGCCGGCCCTGGCCAGCAGCATGTCTCCCGCCTGACCTGGAAGCCGTATCCCCATGGACAGTCTCAAGATTCCCGTCATTTATGACACCGATCCCGGCATTGACGACGCCCTGGCGCTCGCCCTGCTGGCCGCCCATCCGCGTTTTGACCTGAAGGCCATCACGGCGGTTCATGGGAACGCGTCGGTGGACATCACCGCCCACAATGCCCGCAGCCTGGCCGCGCTGTTCAAGCTGGACATCCCCGTGGCCACCGGCGCCGCCGGCCCGCTGCTGGACAGCCGCCGTCGCGAAGGCGCATTGCATGTGCACGGTGACGACGCGCTGGGCGGCATCGCCCACCAATTGCCGCAGTCCACCCGCCCGGCGGACCCGCGGCCCGCCCACCAGCTGATCTGCGACCTGGTGAATGAACACCCCGGTGAACTGACGCTGGTGGCGGTGGGGCCTTTCACCAACCTGGCGCTGGCCCTGAAGCAGGACCCCAGCATCGCGACCAAGGTCAAGCAGGTGGTGGTGATGGGCGGCGCCTTTGGCCTGAAGGGCCACAGCGGCAACGTCTCGCCGGTGGCGGAAGCCAACATCATGGCCGACCCCGAAGCGGCCGACCAGGTGCTGACGGCCGCCTGGCCGGTCATCGTGGTGGGGCTGGATGTCACCCAGGAAGTCATCATGCGCGAGGCCGACCTGGCCCGCCTGCGGGGACGCGGTGACGGTGCCGGTGAACTGCTCTGGCAGGCCACCCGGCACTACCAGAAGTTCTACGATGCCCGCGACCACATCGGCGGCATCTATGCTCACGATGCCAGCGCCGCCGCCGTGCTGCTGGTGCCGGAGGCCTTCACCCTGCGCAGCGGCCCGGTGCGGGTGGCGCTGGAAGGCATTGCCACCGGCCAGACCATCCAGGACTGGCGCCAGGAACAATCGCAGCGCACGGCCTGGTCGGGCCATCCGGCGCAACAGGTCTGTGTGGCGGTGGATGCGCCCCGGGTCCTGGCCCTGTTTGACGAGATTTTCTGAGGAGATTCCCCATGACTGCCCAAGCCCCCCAAGCCGTGAAGCTGTTGCTGCCCCGCTGGCTGATCACCATGACGCCGGGCAGCCCGGTGCTGGAACAGCATGCGCTGGCCGTGGAGGGCGACCGCATCGCCGCCGTGCTGCCGCGTGAGGAAGCGCTGCAGCGGTATGCGCAGGCGGAACGGGTGGAACTGCCGCACCATGTGCTGATTCCCGGCCTGATCAATGCACACACCCATTCGGCCATGTCGCTGCTGCGTGGCGTGGCGGATGACCTGGCACTGATGGACTGGCTGAACAACCACATCTGGCCGCTGGAGCGGCAGTGGGTGAGCGAGGACTGGGTCTACCAGGGCTCGCTGCTGTCGGCAGCGGAAGCCATCCGCGGCGGGGTGACCTACCTCAACGACATGTATTTCTTCCCCACCGCCATGGCTCGTGCGGCAGTGGACAGCGGCCTGCGTGCCGGCGTGTCGATCAACGTGATCGACTTCCCGACCGGCTATGCCGCCAATGCGCAGGACTACATTCAGAAGGGCCTGGCGGCCTATGAACAGTTCAAGGGGGAATCGCTGCTGGACTGGACCAGCGCCCCGCATGCACCTTACACCGTCTCCGACGAGACCTTCACCCAACTGCGCGAGCTGGCGGAGAAGTACGACCTGCAGGTGCACTGCCACATCCACGAGACGCAGGATGAGATCGACGGCAGCGTCAAACAATACGGCGTGCGTCCGCTGGAGCGCCTGGACAAGCTGGGCCTGCTGAATGAACGCATGATTGCCGTTCACATGGTCCACCTGTCGCCGCAGGAGATTGAGTTGATTGCCCGCAAGGGCGTGCACCTGGTGCACAACCCCAGCTCCAACCTCAAGCTGGCGTCCGGCATTGCGCCGGTCAAGGCACTGGAGGCGGCGGGTGTCAACACCGTGCTGGGCACGGACGGCGCCGCGTCCAACAACCGGCAGGACATGTTCACCGAAATCCGCGCCGCCGCGCTGCTGGCCAAGGGTTCCACCGGCGACCCGCTGACCGTTTCCGCCCGCACCGCGCTGGAAATGGCCACCGTGCGTGCCGCCAAGGCCATGGGCCGTGCCCATGACCTGGGCACGCTGGAGCCGGGCAAGCAGGCCGACGTGGTGGCCGTGTCGCTGGAGGCACTGGAATGTCAGCCGGTCTATCATGCCGATGCCCAGCTGGCCTATGTGGCGGGGCGTGAACATGTCACGGATGTCTGGGTGGCCGGTCGGCAGTTGTTGAAAAATCGCACAAATACATCGATTGACACCGGGGCTCTTATGGGACGAGTGCAGGACATCGTGGCTAAGATGCGGGCGGGGCGTTAACCCCCTCGTTTGAGGGGAGGGTTGGCGCCAGGCGTCGACCCGGGATCAGCTGTCCACAAGGCGGATGACGGTCGGCATTTGGGGACAGACGCCGGCGAGGTGGCTACACATGCCCGCCCGTCGGCAGGAATCATCAGAATGAAAGACCGTTCATCCGTCGGCCGCCGCCTGCTGGCTGCAGTTCTTCCCACCATGGCCCTGGTGGCCAGCCTGGGCGGCGCTTCGCTGAGCGCCCAGGCCCAGATCATCGTCGGCCAGACCAACGGCGTCACCGGACAGGTGGCCGCCAGCGTCAAGGAACTGAACCTCGGCGCCAAGCTCTATATCGACCATGTGAATGCCACGGGCGGTGTCAATGGTCAGAAGATCGAAGTGATCGTCATGGACGATGCTTTTGATCCCAAGCGCACGGCGGCCAACGCCCAGGCGCTGATCGACAAGAACGCCGTGGCCCTGTTCCTGACGCGCGGCACGCCGCACACGCAGGCGGTCATGCCCTTGCTGGACAAGTACCAGATCCCGCTGGTGGCCCCCTCCACCGGTGCGATGCTGCTGCACAAGCCGGTGAACCCCTACATCTTCAATGTCCGCTCCACCTATCAGCGGGAGTCGGAGCGCGCCATTCAGCTGCTGCTGGAAATGGGCAACCAGCGCATTGCCTTGGTGCAGGTGAATGACACCTTCGGCCAGGATGCTGCGGCCGGCGCGCTCAAGGGCCTGGCCGACCAGAAGGTCAAGCCGGTCGCTCATTTGACCTTCGACCGCGAGAAGCCGGACGTGCCGGGCCTGGTGCGCCAGATCATGGCCGCGGATCCGCAGGTGGTGCTGTTCATCGGGACCCAGCAACTGGTGGCCGACAGCATCAACGGCCTGCGTACCGCCGGTTCGCGCGCGATGGTGTCCACGCTGTCCAACAATGCGTCGGCGGGCTTCCTGCAACTGCTGGACAAGAACGCAGCCGGCGTGATTGTGTCGCAGGTCTTCCCGAACGAGCGGACCATGACCATGCCGATGGTGCGTGAGATCACCGACCTGGTGAAGAAGGCGCCGGAAAGCGGTGGCATCGTCACGCCCGCCATCATGGAAGGCTTTGCCTCGGCGAAGGTGCTGGTGGAAGCGATCAAGCGTGCCGGCAAGGACGTGAACCGTGGCAGCGTGCTGCGCGCGCTCAACGGCATGAACAAGTACGATCTGGGCGGCCTGGAAGTCTCCTTCAGCTCGACCGACCACACCGGCGCCACTTACGCCGACATCGCCATCATCGATCCGCGCGGCCGTTTCCTGCGTTGATCATTGGCGGCTGATCGCTGATCAGCTGTCACGATGCCCAGGGCCATCCCACCGGATGGCCCTTTTTGTTTCCTGCTCCTGGCGACCGTCTAGGGAAGAACCCTCGCCGTCCTCGCTACAATCACAAGTTCTCCGCCGCGACCCCCCGCGACGCCAGACCTCCAGAGACCAGCTTCATGGCCAGCACCTCCTCCTCCAAGCATCTGATTCACTTCGAGGGGGGCAATGCCCTCTCGTCCTTCCGGGCAACGGCGCTGCTGGCGCGCCTGCAGGCTGTGAGCGACCGCATCACCGCCGTCCACGCCCGCCATGTGCACTGGGTGTGGACCCCGAATGCGCTGGACGACGCCAGCCGCAGCAAGCTGGCCGCGCTGCTGAACTACGGCGACGCGTATGAAGGCCCGTCCGACGGCGCTTTGATCGTCACCGCACCCCGTCTGGGCACCTTGAGCCCCTGGGCCTCCAAAGCCACCGACATCGCCCACAACTGCGGGCTGGACATCCAGCGGGTGGAACGTGTCACCGAATACCGCCTGACGCTCAAGCCGGGCCTGCTCAACACCGTGACCGCTGGCCTGACCGGGGGCCCCAAGCCGCTCACCGAGCAGGAGCTGCTGGCCTGTGCCGACCTGCTGCACGACCGAATGACCGAAAGCGTGCTGCTGAACCGGGAAGATGCGGTCCATCTGTTTGACGACAAGCAGGCCCAGCCGCTGGCCCATGTGGATGTGATCGGCCGTGGGCGCGCAGCGCTGGACGAGGCCAACGGTGCCTGGGGTCTGGCGCTGTCCGATGACGAGATCGAATATCTGGTGACGGCCTTCCAGCGCCTGGGCCGCAACCCGAGCGATGTGGAACTGATGATGTTCGCGCAGGCCAATAGCGAGCACTGCCGCCACAAGATCTTCAATGCCCAGTTCACCATTGACGGTGAAGCCCAGCCGCTGTCGCTGTTCGGCATGATCCGCAACACCGAAAAGCTGAATTCCCAACACACCGTCATCGCCTATGCGGACAACGCGGCGGTGATGGAAGGTCACACCATCGAGCGCTGGATGGCCACCGGTGACCGTCGTGCTCCCCAATACGAAGCCCGCACCGAGACTGCCCATGTGCTGATGAAGGTGGAGACCCACAACCACCCGACGGCCATCTCTCCGCATCCCGGCGCCTCGACTGGCGCGGGGGGCG
Organism: Roseateles sp. SL47; assembly: GCF_026625885.1. Lineage (NCBI taxonomy): Bacteria > Pseudomonadati > Pseudomonadota > Betaproteobacteria > Burkholderiales > Sphaerotilaceae > Roseateles > Roseateles sp. SL47. The sequence continues at coordinate 3,898,236 of NZ_CP113068.1, forward strand.
AAATCCGCGATGAAGGCGCCACCGGCCGTGGCGCCAAGCCCAAGGCCGGCCTGGCCGGGTTCTCGGTGTCCAACCTTCAGTTGCCGGGCCTGGTGGAGCCCTGGGAACAGCAGTCCATCGGCAAGCCGGCGCATATCGCCAGCCCGCTGCAGATCATGACCGAAGGCCCGTTGGGGGGAGCGGCCTTCAACAATGAATTCGGCCGGCCCAACCTGGGCGGCTACTTCCGGGTGTATGAGCAGCAGGTGGACGGTGTCCAGCGCGGTTATCACAAGCCCATCATGATCGCGGGGGGGGTGGGTGCCATCCGCTCGGACCTGACCAAGAAGATCGAGTTCCCTGCCGGCACCTTGCTGATCCAGCTGGGCGGTCCCGGCATGCGCATCGGCATGGGCGGTGGTGCCGCCAGTTCCATGGCCGCCGGCACCAACACGGCCGACCTGGACTTCGATTCGGTCCAGCGTGGCAATCCGGAAATCCAGCGCCGTGCGCAAGAGGTGCTCAACCATTGCTGGGGTCTGGCCGAGCGCAACCCCATCCTGGCGGTGCACGACGTGGGCGCGGGGGGCATCTCCAACGCCTTCCCCGAACTGGTGAACGACGCTGGCCGTGGTGCGCGCTTTGATCTGCGCCAGGTGCCGCTGGAAGAGTCCGGCCTGGCACCGAAAGAAATCTGGTGCAATGAAAGCCAGGAGCGTTACGTCCTGGCCATCGCCCCGGAAAGCCTGCCTCTGTTCGAGAGCATGTGCGCCCGTGAGCGCTGCCCGTTTGCGGTGGTGGGCGTGACCACCGAACAGCGGGAACTGGTGCTGGAAGACGGGCAGGGCGGCGAACGCGCCATCGACATGCCGATGGATGTGCTGTTGGGCAAGCCGCCCAAGGTGCACCGGGATGTCCAGCGGGTGGCCCGCTCCGGCGGCACGCTGAATCTCGATGGCGTGGACCTGGCCCAGGCGGTGACCCAGGTGCTGCGTCACCCCACCGTGGCCTCCAAGCGCTTCCTGATCACCATCGGCGACCGCACCGTGGGCGGCCTGAGCCATCGTGACCAGATGGTGGGCCCGTGGCAGGTGCCGGTGGCCGACTGCGCGGTCACGCTGGCTGATTTCAAGGGCTTTGCCGGTGAAGCCATGAGCATGGGCGAGCGCACGCCGCTGGCGGCGGTGGATGCCCCGGCGTCCGGCCGCATGGCGGTGGCCGAGGCCATCACCAACTTGCTGGCGGCGCCGATCGAACTGTCGCGGGTGAAGCTGTCCGCGAACTGGATGGCCGCCTGCGGCGAGGCTGGTGAAGACGCCGCGCTGTACGACACCGTCAAGGCGGTGGGCATGGAGCTGTGCCCTGCGCTGGGTGTGTCGATCCCGGTGGGCAAGGATTCCCTGTCCATGCGCACCCGCTGGAGCGAGAACGGCGAAACCCGTCAGGTCACCGCGCCGGTGTCCCTGATCGTGTCCGCCTTTGCGTCGATCCCGGATGTGCGGACCACGCTGACGCCCCAACTGCAGCAGGGCGACACCACGCTGGTGCTGATCGACCTGGGCCAGGGCCGCAAGCGCATGGGCGGCTCGATCCTGGCGCAGACCTTGAGCCAGTTCGGTCCGGAAGTGCCGGACCTGGACGATCCCGCGCTGCTCAAGCAGACGGTGGTCGCCGTGAATGAACTGCGTGCGCAAGGCAAGCTGCTGGCCTACCACGACCGCAGCGACGGTGGTCTGCTGGCCGCTGCTGCCGAAATGGCCTTTGCTGGCCAGCGCGGTGTGAGCCTGAATGTGGACCTGCTGGTCACCGAAGGCGACGGCATTACCGACAGCCGTGCGGACACGGGGGATTCCAAGAACTGGGCGAGCCAGGTCAGCGGCCGTCGTGAAGAGCTGACGCTGAAGGCCCTGTTCAATGAAGAACTCGGCGTGGTGCTGCAGGTCGCCACCGGCGACCGCGATGCGGTGCTGCAGACCCTGCGTGCCCATGGTTTGTCCAGGCTGTCGCATGTGGTGGGCAAGACCAATGACGCGGCGCAGGTGGAAGTGTGGCGTGACGCCAAGAAGGTGTTCAGCGCGCCGCTGCAGCAACTGCATCAGGAATGGGACCAGGTCTCCTGGCGCATCACGCGCGACCGGGACAACCCGGCCTGCGCCGATCAGGAACATGCACTGGCCGGCGCACCGGTCGGCGGCCTGCATTGGCTGCCCAGCTTTGATGTGAATGCCGACGTGGCGGCGCCGTTCATCCAGACGGGGGTGCGTCCGAAGGTGGCGATCCTGCGTGAGCAAGGTGTCAACTCGCATGTGGAGATGGCCTACGCAATGTCGCAGGCCGGCTTTGACAGCTTTGACGTCCACATGAGCGACCTGCAGGCTGGCGCGGTGGACCTGAGCCAGTTCAAGGGCTTTGTGGCCTGCGGTGGCTTCAGCTATGGGGACACCTTGGGCGCTGGTGAAGGCTGGGCGCGGTCCATTCTGTTCAACCCGCAGCTGAAGGATGCGTTTGAGGCGTTTTTTGCGCGCCTGGACAGTTTTGCGCTGGGCGTGTGCAATGGCTGCCAGATGCTGGCGGCGCTGTCGCCGATGATCCCTGGCGCGCAACACTGGCCGAAGTTCGTGCGTAATCGCAGCGAGCAATTCGAGGCGCGGCTGGCACAGGTGGAAGTCATGGAATCGCCGAGCCTGTTCTTTGCAGGCATGGCGGGGACGCGGCTGCCGATTGCCGTGGCGCACGGCGAGGGGTTTGCGGACTTCTCGCAGCGGGGTGATGCCAGCCAGGTGATCCGCGCGATGCGTTTTGTGGACGGGGAGGGCCAACCGACGGAGCAGTATCCGTTGAACCCGAATGGCAGCCCGGAGGGCCTGACGGCGGTGACCACGGCGGATGGACGGTTTACCGCGCTGATGCCGCATCCGGAGCGGGTGTTCCGCAATGTGCAGATGAGCTGGACCGGCGGTGACAGGTCGACGTTCAGCCCGTGGATGCGGATGTTCCGTAACGCGCGGGTGTGGGTGGGGTGACCGCAAGGATGTGGGCCCCCGGTTCCGCGGGTACGCGGAACCACCCCCCGAGGGGGTGACCCTCGTCCAGGGCGAGGGCCCTGAACTCAGGTCGATGCGGCCGGCTTGGGGGGGATGTGGGCCCCCGGTTCCGCGGGTACGCGGAACCACCCCCCGAGGGGGTGACCTTCGTTCGGGGCGAAGGCCCCGAACTCAGGTCGATGCGGCCGGCTTGGGGCGGCCCGGCGCCAGCGCAAGTCGGTCCAGGCACGGACTGAGATTGGCTTTTGGGGACGGAGGCAGCTTTTTAAGACTCAGGCTCGCCGGGCGTGCTGCGGCGTGTGGGGGTACGGGTCAAGACCAGGGCATTTGCCAGTTGGCGCGGTAGGCGGCGGCTTCGATGAGGCGGGCATTGGGCTCGTCGTTGGTGAGAGCCCATTCGCGTGCTTGTTCCGGCGTGCGGCCGTGACGCTCGTGGCGAGCAATGAGCTGCGCGAGGCGCTGTTCTTGCGCCACCGTGATGTGCCAGCAGTCATCCAGCATCGGCCTGACTTCGTCCCAGGTCTCGGATTCCAGTAGCAGGTAGTTGCCTTCAATGATCAGCAGCGGCAGCCCCGGTGGCACCGCCAGAGCCCCAGCAATGGGCTCTTCAAGCTCGCGGCGGAACTCCGGGGCGTAGACGGTTTCACCCGGCTGCGGGGCACGCAGGCGGCGCAGCAAGGCCACAAAGCCAGGCGCATCAAAGGTGTCCGGCGCCCCCTTGCGATGGGCTCGCCCCAATCGCTCCAGTTCGGCCTGGGCCAGATGGAAGCCGTCCATCGGCACCACCTGCGCCACCGGACCCAGCGCCGCTTGCAGCAAGGCGGCCACCGTCGACTTGCCCGCACCCGGCGAGCCGGTGATTCCCAAGAGCCGTCGTTCACCCCCCTCCAGCAGGGCGCGCGCACGATCCAAAGCTTCCGTTGGCAATTGCATCAATCCACCTCGAGACGACGGGGCAAGTCAGCACCTCGGCGTGAACAGGTCACCGCCGCCGCTCGACTGGCTAAACGCAAAATGTAGGCCATCTGCGCGCGAGTGAGGCCACGTATCGCGTCGGGCGTGAGCAGGCCCTGTTCGTTCAGTGCGGCCAGCAACATCGCCTGGAAGGTGTCGCCAGCCCCCACCGTGTCCACCACCTCCACCCGGATCGGCTCGGCACGGACATGCCCCGCTGCCGACCAGGCCTCCGCACCCACCGCCCCCCGGGTGATCACCACCAGCGACGCTCCAGCCTCCAACCACGCCGCCGCCAGATCCGCCAGCGCTACATCGGGATACAGGAGCGCCAGGTCTTCCTCGCTGGCCTTGAAGAGGTGGGTGAGCGGCGCCATCCAGTCAATGACCTCCCGCCAGCGCGCGAGATCAGGCTCGACATTCGTCCGGACGTTCGGGTCGTACGCAATCACGCTGCGGCCATGCTCCCGCACAACAAGCGCTCGCAGCGTACTGCCCGCCGGCTCGATCACCATGGCGTAGGAGCCAAAGTGGTAGGCCTGTGCGGACGGTATCGCCGTTTCTATGGCCTCCAGCGCCGACAGCGGCAACTGCGATTCCGCCGCCCCGTGCGAGTAAAACGCATAGTCCGGCACGCCGCTCGGCCGCACCCCCACCAGGCTCAAGGTGGTGGGCGCCTCCGTGCGTTGGACCAGGCAGGTGTCCACCCCTTCCTGGTTCATCGCCGACATCAGCCGCTCGCCCAGAAATCCGCGCGAAACCCCTCCAAAAAATCGGACCGGTTGCCCCAGTCGGGCCAGACCGATGGCGACATTCAGCGGCGACCCGCCCATACGAGCATCCAGCGTGTGACCTGTGCCCGTGCGGCCCTGGTCAAACACATCCATCAGCGCTTCTCCGCTGACCACGATCATGGCGACTTCCTTCCTGCGGGGAGTGAATCCTATAAGTGAAGCGGTCCAGCATGCCCGCCACAGCTTTACCAGGCCCTAGTGGTTTTCCATTAATCAATCCGCTTGATTTATTTATCGGTCGTTTCCACAATTGAAACCACACTACAAAACAGGAGACTTTCGATGCTGCGCTTTCGCTCCGCTCCTTTGACCGCGCTGGCCATGGCCGTCGGCATGACGCTGCTGGCCACACCGGCGCTGGCCCAGGACGCACCGATCATCGGACTGATCGTCAAGACCGAAACCAACCCCTATTTCGTGAAGATGAAGGAGGGGGCCGCCGAGGCGGCCAAGGCCAGGGGCGCCAAGCTGCTGACCGCCGGGGGCAAGGCCGATGGTGACAACGCCAGCCAGGTGACCGCCCTGGAGAACATGGTGGCCGCCGGGGCCAAGACCATCCTGCTGGTGCCGAGCGACAGCAAGGCCATCGTGCCGGCCGTGAAGAAGGCGCGCGACAAAGGCGTGCTGGTCATCGCCCTGGACAGCCCCACGGACCCGACCAGCGCGGTGGACGCACTGTTTGCCACCAACAACTTCCAGGCCGGCGTGCTCATCGGTCAATACGCCAAGGCCGCGCTGGCCGGCAAGCCGCCGGTCATCGTGACGCTGGACCTGTTCCCGGGTCACCCCGTCGGCGCTCAGCGCCACAACGGTTTCATGAACGGACTGGGGCTCCCCGCGCCGGACGCCAAGAGCAATGAACTCGGAAAGACCGCCGACATCGCCTGCATGGCCGACAGCTACGGCGACCAGGCCAAGGGCCAGACCGGCATGGAGAACTGCCTGCAACGGGCACCCAACGTCAACCTGGTCTACGCCATCAATGAACCCGCTGCCGCAGGCGCCTACAACGCGCTCAAGAAGGCAGGCAAGGAGAAGGGGGTGATCATTGTCGCGGTGGACGGGGGCTGCCAGGGCGTGAAGGACGTCGGCGCCGGCAAGATCACCGCCACCAGTCAGCAATATCCGCTGATCATGGCCGCCAAGGGCGTGGAAGCCGGGGTTGAGTTCGCCAAGACCGGCAAGAAGCCCAGCGGCTATACCGATACCGGCGTGGCTCTGATCGCCAACACCCCGGTGGCCGGTGTGAGCAGCCTGCCGGTGGCCAAGGGCCAGGAACTCTGCTGGGGCAACAAGTGATGGCCGCGCCGCTGGGGGCAGGGGGGCCTGCAATGACGGCGGCGCCCGGCCGCCACCTGCCGGCAGGCCTGACGCTGGCGGCCTGCGGGCCGTTCATCGCGCTGCTGCTGGCCTGCGCCTTCTTTGCGACGCAAAGCCCGATCTTTCTGACCGGGGGCAACTTTTCGCTGATCCTGCAGCAGGTCGCCGTGGTGGGGGTCATTGCCATCGGCCAGACGCTGGTGATCCTCACCGCCGGTATCGATCTGTCGTGCGGGATGGTGATGGCCCTGGGCGGCATCATCATGAGCAAGCTGGCCGTGAGCAGCGGCCTGCCCCCCTCGGTGGCGCTGCTGGCCGGGGTGGCGGTGACCACGCTGTTCGGGCTGGTGAACGGGCTGCTGGTGACTCGCATCAAGCTGCCGTCATTCATCGTCACGCTGGGGACGATGAACATCGCGTTCGCCATCACGCAGCTCTACTCTGGCTCGCAGACGATCACCGATCTGCCGCCGCTGATGACCGCGCTGGGCAATACCTTTTCTGTGGGCGGTACCGACTTTGCATGGGGCACCTTGCTGATGCTGGGCTTGTACGGCATTGCCTGGTTCGTGCTGCGCGAGACGGCAGCCGGCCGGCATGTCTATGCGGTGGGCAACAACCCCGAAGCTACGCGGCTGGTGGGCATTCCCACCCAGCGGGTGCTGCTGTCGGTCTATGTGACTGCGGGCTTTTGTTATGGGCTGGCCTCGTTGCTGAGCGTGTCCCGCACCGGGGTGGGGGATCCGAATGCGGGGCAGACCGAGAACCTCGACGCCATTACCGCCGTCGTGCTGGGGGGCACCAGCCTGTTTGGCGGACGCGGCGTCATCATCGGTTCGCTCATCGGGGCGCTGGTGGTGGGGGTGTTCCGCAACGGCCTCACGCTGATGGGCGTGTCGTCCATCTACCAAGTGCTGGTCACCGGGGTGCTGGTCATCCTGGCAGTGACGGCCGATCAGCTGTCTCGTCGGGGAGCGCGTTGAGATGAGCACGGGTATCAGCAGTGGACGGGGCAGTGGATGGGACACACGGGGGAGTACGGCCATGAGCGTTGAGACGAGCACGGGTCAGAGCCCTGGCGCCGCGCCCCGTGTGGTGATGCAGGCGCGGGGCCTTGTCAAGCGCTACGGCCAGGTGACGGCGCTGGATGGTGCTGACTTTGAACTGCGGGCCGGCGAGATCCTCGCCGTCATCGGCGACAACGGTGCCGGCAAGTCTTCGCTCATCAAGGCGCTGTCGGGTGCGACGGTGCCGGATGCGGGCGAGATCCTGCTGGATGGTCGGCGCACCGTGTTCAGAAGCCCCATTGATGCACGACGGGCCGGTATCGAGACGGTTTATCAGGACCTGGCTGTGGCGCCGGCCATGACGATTGCGGAAAACCTGTTCCTGGGCCGCGAAATCCGTCGCCCCGGCCTGCCGGGCACCCTGCTGCGCATGCTGGACAAGCGCCGCATGCTGGCCGAGAGCATGGCCCGTCTGGCGGACCTGAAGGTGGGGATTCGATCGATGTCCCAGCCGCTGGAGACCTTGTCCGGTGGTCAGCGGCAATGTGTGGCGGTGGCGCGCGCGGCGGCCTTTGCGCAGCACGTCGTGATCATGGATGAACCCACGGCCGCCCTCGGAGTGAAAGAGGGCAACATGGTGCTGGAGCTGATCCGCCGCGTGCGGGACAAAGGTCTGCCCGTGGTGCTGATCTCCCACAACATGCCCCATGTCTTCGAGGTGGCGGACCGCATCCACGTGGCGCGTCTGGGCAAGCGGGCGGCGGTGTTGAATCCGAAGCAGATCAGCATGAGCGACACGGTTGCGGTGATGACCGGCGCGCTGCGGGCCGATCAACTGCCGCCCGAGGTGCTGGCTCATTGAGCACGGTGCGTGTGTGGGTCTCGGATCCGTCCAGGAGGAGTCTTTCTTGCCCGCTTTGACTGCTGACGACGAAATGCCTGCCGAGTCCTCGCTCCCGCGTGGCGCCGAGTCCCGGCTGTCCACGCGCGGCTCGAACCAGGGAGGGCTTCGCCAATACAACGAGCGGGTGGTGCAGCAGGCGCTGCGGCTGCATGGGCCGCTGCCGGGCGCCGATCTGGCGCGGCTGACCGGGCTCACCGCGCAGACCGTGTCCCTGATCACCAAGCGGCTGCTGGATGAGGGCTATTTGCGCAAAGGCGCGCCAGTGCGTGGCAAGGTGGGGCAGCCGTCCGTGCCGCTGTCGCTGAATCCACAGGGCGCGTATGCGGTCGGATTGAAGGTGGGGCGGCGGCAACTGGATGCGTTGCTGGTGGACTTCACCGGTGAGGTGCAGGGCCGATGGTCTTGGACCTATGCCTTCCCGGACCCGGATGCACTGCTCTCGGAAATCGCCCGGCGTCTGACGGCGGTTCGGCGCAAACTCGGGCCCGAGGGGCGGGATCGGGTCTGTGGTGTCGGTATTGCCGCACCGCTGGCGCTGGGGGGCTGGCAGAGCCTGCTGGGTGTTGCGCCGGAGCAGGCGCAGCGCTGGGCCGGGCTGAAGCTGAGGGACGAAGTGGCCCGGCGGTGCGAATGGCCGGTGCTGGCGATGAAGGACACCTCGGCCGCCTGCGTGGCCGAACTGGTGTCCGGGCGGGGGCGCAGCCTGCACAGTTTTCTCTATCTGTTTGTGGATACCTTCATTGGCGGCGGGCTGGTCATCGACAGCCATCTGCACACCGGGGCGACCGGCAATGCGGGGGCGGTGGGCTCGATGCCGCTCGGACCCGCAGGGAGCGGGGCGGGGCAGTTGCTCAGCGTGGCGTCTCTCAACACCTTGGAGCAGGCCTGGTCCGCAGCAGGACTCGCACCCGCCGCCGAGGGCCAGGCGCTGCAGTCGCCTTGGCGTGAAGTCACGGAGCCTTGGTTGGCGCAGTCCGGGCCGGCATTGGCTCATGCCATCCATGGGGCCGCCTGTCTGCTGGACCTCCACGGCGTGATCATCGACGGTGTGTTGTCACGGGATCTGCTGAAGGCGCTGATCCGCAGCACCGAAGCGGCGATGAAAGGGCCAGCCTGGGAGGGCGTGGTGCCGCCCCGATTGTTCGAAGGGGCCGTGGGGGCGGATGCAGCCGCCATGGGCGGTGCCTTGCTGCCACTGCATGCGAACTTCGCTCCGGACCGGGAGCTGTTCCTCAAGGATATGGCGGTCTGACGCCGTGACTCCCTTGCCGTGCGACCCTTCAGCTGCGCATCCAGTGGGCTGTCCCACCAAAGGGACGCCGTCAGTCCGCCAGTCCGGAGAGCAATTCGTAAGAGCGACGACGGGCTTTGGCATCGTGCACCGCGCAGGCGACGATGAACTCATCGGCACCCGTGCGTTCCTGAACGTCTCGCAGCCCGGCCTTCACCGTGGCGGGTGAGCCGACGATGGATTCGGCCAGCATGCGCTCCACCTGGAACTGCTCCGATGGCGTCCACAGAACTTCCATCTGAGGCACCGGGCGCGGCAGCAAACCTCGCTGGCCTCGCTGCATGCCGAGGAAACGCTGCTGGATGGAGGTGAAAAGATGCCGCGCCTCTGCGTCGGTATCCGCCACGATGATGTTCAGGCCTACCGCCGCATAGGGCTTGGGGTGGCGTTCACTCGGGCGATATTGCGCTCGGTACATCTCCAGCGCCTGCATGAGCATGGCGGGGGCAAAGTGCGAGGCAAAGGCAAACGGCAGCCCCATGTAGGCGGCCAATTGGGCGCTGTAGAGACTGGAGCCCAGCAGCCAGATCGGGACTTCCGTGCCTTGGCCCGGAACCGCACGAACCAGTTGGTTGGGGGCGGCCGGCGCGAGGTACGCCTGGAGTTCCAGCACGTCTTCCGGGAATCGGTCTTCATGCGCGGTGGACAAATGCCGACGCAGGGCGCGCATGGTGGGGCCATCGGTGCCTGGGGCACGGCCCAGGCCGAGATCGATGCGGCCGGGGAAGAGGGTGGCCAAGGTGCCGAACTGCTCGGCAATGGTCAGCGGTGCGTGGTTGGGCAACATGATGCCGCCGGACCCCACGCGGATGCGCTCGGTGGCGGCGGCAATCTGGCCAATCAGCACCGCCGTGGCCGAGGACGCCACGCCGTCCATGTTGTGATGTTCAGCCACCCAGAAGCGCTCGTAACCGAGCCGCTCTGCCCATTGTGCGAGGGCAATGCTGTCGCGCAGGGCCTGGGCGGCCGAGCCACCTTCCACGATGAAAGCAAGGTCAAGAATCGACAGTTTTGTAGACATGTCGAAAGTCTAGGCTCATTGCCTTCCTCGTGTCGGCGGCATGGCTTTCTGGCGGATGCCATGGCAGGCGTTTCAGGTTCAAGGTCTCGCCCGTTCCACCGCGCAACAGCGCGAAGTGGCCAACCCGGAGGAAACGCTGCATCGCTCCGAAGGGTGCGCTGCAGCGTTGCGCCCGGCCAACTGGCCGCGCCGCCTACAAGTTGTTCATGTCCGATTGGGTGGAGTTGAACCAGGACCAATAGTAGGTGGGTGCTGGATACTTGGCCCGCAAGGCCTTGTATTCCGCGCTGGTCCATCGGGAGGTGGTGTACACACCCACCGACCCAACGCCCGCAAAGTCATCGCGATGTTCAGGTTCGCAGAACAGCACGAAGCGGGTCAGCAAGACAGGATTGCCGGGAGACTTTTGGATCGACACGGTCTGGGACATGGCCAGGTCGCTCAGGCCCTCACACAGTTCACCGGGTACCGCACGCGGCAAGCGGAATCTTGTGCCGTCACGCAAGTACAGATCAAACGGCCCGCTCTTGTTTGGCTTGCCCAGGAGCAGGGCCGCGCCCGTCACGTTCAGCAAGCTCGTGTCCAGTTGGGGTGTGGAAATCTTGTTGGCCTGCAGCCCTATCGCCTCCAGTTGGTTGGCTATCATGACGCTCTTTTCGCCCATCACCATGTTGCCGTTGACCGACATGACCACGTCACGGCCCCGGGTGGACAGGGCGGATCCGCTGCCGACCACCGCAGTCTGGCCAGCAATCTGCTCAGCTTGGATCAGCGCAGCATTCACAATGTTGTGGCCCGCCGCGTCCCAGTTGCCGTTTCCGCCGGGTCCACCCCCGGAGTCCGACACGGCGCCCCCGTCTTCTCCCAACAGGTTGACGGCCGCCAGGATACCCGGAACGCCTTCGCGGCCATCCTTGGACCGGATCGGGTTGTCGCTCTTGGCATGGCCGTACACCCCCTGCATGATCCGGCTGTCCGTGGGGCTGCTCTTCAGGGTCGACAGCCGGCCCGCATAGCCCGCTTGTTCCAGGGCCGCGCCGATCTGAGCTGCGGCGCCAATGGGCAGGCTGACTCCGCCGAAGTAGTAGGGCTGGGTATTAAACACCACGGACTCCAGCGTCCAGGTGTTTGAACCGCCAGTGCCGGGCGAAGGGCCGGTGCCACCACCGGGCGTGCCCGGAGCGGGGCCAAACACTCCCTGCCCGTACTGCTGCCTCATGTAGTCGCAGTAATGACTGCCGTGGAAGAAGACGGAGGAATTGCCGCGATTGGCGGCGATGTGGGCCCTGATCTCAGCGGGGTCGAAGATCGGCAGGATTTTCTTTTCATCCTTCGCATCTGCAATGACCCAGTCGCCGCCCTTGAACTCCTTCTTGTCCTTGGATACCTCCCCGTTGTAGCAACTGACGCCGTTGAGGCTCGGCGGCAGGTCCAGTGGCCGTGCCAGAGAAGAGGTGCCAGGACTCGCACCCGTCAGGGCGGCGGCCTTCATCAGGCTGGCCTGTGCCGGGGTGGCGGCACCACCGGTGGAAGGCGTGTCGCTGACGGGCCGGATCCAGATCGCAATGCGAGCAATGGCGGCTTCACCGGTGGCTTTGTCCACCGCAATGCCGGGGGAGAAGGGCAACATCAACTGGTCGTTGGCTCGTACCAGCTCCAACCTGCGCAGTTCGTCAACCGTCGGTTGATAGCCGTTGGCGATCGTGACGTCGCCCAGCACCAATTTGCAGTCGACCGTCCGTTCAGATTGATCGGAGGGCGAGGTGCCGGCCCCATCACCTAGCACCAGCGCCGCATCCGCACAGCTGCGATCCAGCGCAAGGATCTCCTTGCTGTACTTCTTCATGTAGCGGTTGGCGCCGGTGCTGATGGTGGTGAGCTGCTCCCCCACCGCCTTGCCTTGGTTGACCATCTGCGCATAACGTACGGCCAGCAGCAGGCTGGCGGTGATGCCGGCCACCACCACCCCGGAGATGGCAGTCTCCACCAGCGTGAAGCCTCGCATTCGAGATGCGCTGGCCTTGCGGTTGCGCGGGCGGGCCAAGAGCTGGAGGTGCCGTGGAGGGAAGGCCGGCTGTGGGGGAGCGGCTGACAGGCGTGGTGGCATGGCAGTAGCGCGGTGGCGCGTGATGAAAGAATGCCGCCATCTTCCTGTCGGGCTCCACCCAGGGCTATTGCATCAATCTGCAGAGCTCATCTGCCTTCTTGAGTAAGAAGTTGGCCGTCCACCCTGAATGGGTGGTCGATGTCCCGAGCTTGGTTTTCTCATGGCAAACATGGACCGCCCTGACGGATTCACTGGCGCGCCGGCTCCGGGTCGCGGTACTGCTCGGCGATGGCCTTGAACCGGTCTTGCACCGTGGTGAACGCATCCACCACGTCCGGGTCGAAATGGCTGCCACGGCTTTGGGTGATCAGGCGTGCTGCCTCGTCGTGGGACATGGGGGCTTTGTAGACACGGCGCGAGATCAAGGCGTCGTAAACGTCAGCCACCGCCATCAGCCTTGCGGGCAGGGGGATGTCCGCGCCGCGCAACCCTCTGGGGTAGCCCGTGCCGTCCCACTTTTCCTGGTGGCCGTACGCAATGTCCTTGGCCGTGTGGAGGAACTCGACCGGTGTGCCCAACTGTCGCTCGGCCTGTTCGATGGCGTCCCGACCCAGCGTGGTGTGCGTTTTCATGACCTCGAATTCCTCCGGTGCAAACGGCCCCGGTTTGAGCAGGATGTGGTCGGGGATGCCCACCTTCCCAATGTCATGCAGGGGGGCAGATTTGAAGAGCGTGCTGATGTATTTGTCGGTGAGCAGGCCTTCAAAGCGAGGATGTTGACGCAGCGCTTCGGCCAGAGCCTTGACATAGTGCTGGGTGCGGCGTAGATGTTGGCCGGTCTCGTTGTCCCGCGTTTCGGCCAGGGAGGCCATGGCGTGGATGGTCACGTCCTGGATGGCGGCCAGCTCGGCGGTGCGCCGTGCCACCTCCTGCTCCAGATAGCTGGCTTTGTCCCGCAGGAAATCAGCACTGGCCTTGAGTTGCAGATGCGTCCGCACCCGCGCCAGCACCAGCGGCGGGCTGATCGGCTTGGTGATGTAGTCCACCGCGCCCAGCGCGAAACCGCGGGCTTCATCCTGGGTATCCACCCGCGCCGTCAGGAAGATCACCGGGATGTCGCGGGTGCGCGCCGAGGCCTTGAGCGCCTCGCAGGTTTCGTAGCCGTCCAGCCCCGGCATCATCACATCCAGCAGGATGAGGTCGGGGGGGGTGGGGCCTGCCGCCATGCGCAGCGCCTCGTGGCCACCCGAGGCTGTGACCACGTGATAGTGCATGCTCAGCAGCGCACGCATCAAAGCGAGATTGGTCGGGGTGTCATCCACGACCAGCACCGTGGCCCACGTGGCCGACGCAGCATGTGGCAGCACCGGATCCTCAATCGATGTCATGCGGCTCTCCCTGATTGGTGGTGGCGCGGGCATGGAGGCCGGCACCGCCTGATGGTCCGCTTTCCCATTGGAGGCACGCCCCGATGGTAGCTGCGCGGCTGTCATCATGGCGCGCAGAGGCCCCTGATGGGGGAAGGGTTGCCGTCCTACACCCAAGGGCCATTCGTCCGTTCTACGATCCAGATCATGACAGTGCGCACGAGTCCGGCTTCCGACCTGATCGTCGCCCGGCCGGAAGGTTTGTATTGCCCGGCGGGCGATTTTTATATTGACCCCTGGCGTCCGGTCCCTCGGGCCGTGATCACCCATGCCCACAGTGACCATGCCCGCTGGGGCCATGGCCATTACCTCGCGCATGAGCACAGCGCCCCCCTCCTGCGACGGCGCCTCGGTGAGGATATTCATCTGCAAACTGTGCGGTATGGTGAAGCGATTGACCACCATGGGGTGCGGCTGTCTTTGCACCCCGCGGGTCATGTGCTGGGATCGGCGCAACTGCGTGTGGAGGTGAAGGGCGAGGTGTGGGTGGCGTCAGGGGACTACAAGCTGGAGTCGGACGGCACCTGTGCCCCGTTTGAAGCGGTTCGCTGCCATACCTTCATCAGCGAGTCCACGTTTGGTCTTCCCATCTACCGGTGGCCCTCCCAGCCCGAGCTGTTTCAAGAGATCAATGCCTGGTGGCAGGCCAATGCGGAGCAGGGCCGGGCCTCGGTGTTGTATGCCTACGCCTTGGGCAAGGCCCAGCGCCTGCTGCACGGTGTGGATGCGTCGCTGGGGCCGATCATCTGCCACGGCGCTGTGGAGCCGCTGAACGCGGTGTATCGCGACCTGGGCGTGCCCTTGCCGCCCACGCGCAGGGCCACCGACCCCAGCTTGGACACATCCAGCCTCGGCAGGTCGCTGGTGATCGCGCCGCCCTCGGCCGCGCGATCCACCTGGCTGCGGCGCTTCGGCCCTGATCTGGCGGACGCTTTTGCCAGCGGCTGGATGCAGTTGCGCGGCACCCGTCGGCGCCGGGGCGTGGATCGCGGCTTTGTGGTGTCCGACCATGCCGACTGGCCGGGCCTGCAGACGGCCATTCGGGCGACTGGGGCGGAGCGGGTGTTTGTCACCCACGGCAGTGTGCCCGTGATGGTGCGTTGGTTGTGTGAGCAGGGATTGCAGGCCCAGGCCTTTGCCACGGAGTATGGCCAGGAGGACGACCCGGCGTCGCCTGAGGAAGCGGCTCCGGGCGGTGCCTCCGACGCCAGCCCCCTGTCCCCCGCTGCGCGATCATGAAGGCCTTCGCCGCTCTTTACCGTGCGCTGGACGCCTCCACCGCGAGCCTGGCCAAGCAGGCGGCGCTGCAGGCCTATCTGCGCGAGGCTCCGGCCGCTGATGCCGCCTGGGCCGTCTACTTTCTGGCCGGTGGCAAGCCTCGCCAATCGGTGCCCACGCGGCTGCTGCGTGAGCAGGCCCGCCTGGCGGCAGGGCTGCCGGAATGGCTGTTTGACGAATGTTATGAAACGGTGGGCGACCTGGCGGAAACCTTGTCCTTGTTGCTGCCCCCGCCCACCAGCACCATCGAATGGCCGTTGTCCGTGTGGATGGAGCAGCACCTGCTGCCCTTGCGCGGGCAGCCGCCGGAGACGCTGGCCGCGTCGCTGCACCAACACTGGCAATGGCTGGCGGCGGACCAGCGGCTCGCCTACTTCAAGCTCATCACCGGTGCATTCCGTGTGGGCGTGTCCAGGTTGCAGGTCACGCAGGCCCTGGCGGCGGTGAGTGGCGTGGATGCCCGGCAGATCGCTCAGCGGCTCATGGGCTACACCCATATCGGCGCACGCCCGACGGCCGGGGATTTCCAGGCCTTGATCGCCCCAGAGGAGGCGCTCCCGCAAGGGCAGTCGCGCGGCGGTCAGCCCTATCCCTTTTTCCTGGCGCATCCGTTCAATCAGCCGGTGGCGCACTTCGAGGCGCTGCTGGGCCCGGTGCAGGACTGGTTGGTGGAATGGAAGTGGGACGGCATACGCGCCCAACTGGTCAAACGTGCCGAGGGCGTGTGCCTGTGGTCCCGCGGTGAAGAGCTGATCAGCGAACGCTTCCCGGAGTTGTTGGCCATGGGCCAGAGGCTGCCGGACGGCACCGTGCTGGATGGTGAAGTGCTGATCTGGCGGGAGGGTCAGGTCCAGCCCTTTGCGGAGTTGCAGCGCCGCATCGGCCGCAAGCAGCTGGGGCCGAAGCTGTTGCGGGAACTGCCGGCGGTGCTGTGTGCCTACGACCTCCTGGAAGTGCAGGGCGACGATCTGCGCCAGCGCCCACAGCATGAGCGGCGCCAAAGGCTGGAGCAGTTGCTGTCGGCCCATCCACATCCGTCCCTGATCCTGAGCCTGCGGGTCAGCGCGGACAACTGGGCGAGCCTGGCCACGCTCCGTGAAGAAGCGCGCGCACGGGGAGTGGAAGGCATGATGCTCAAGCGGCTGGATGCCCATTACGGCATCGGTCGCACCAAGGATGTGGGGGTGTGGTGGAAGTGGAAGATCGACCCGCTGTCGGTGGATGCGGTGCTGCTGTATGCCCAGCGTGGGCATGGCCGACGCGCCAGCCTGTATACCGACTACACCTTCGCGGTCTGGAATGGCTCCCCGGACGATCCCGCCCGGCAACTGGTGCCTTTTGCCAAAGCCTATTCCGGCCTGACCGACGAGGAGATCCGCGCCCTGGACGCCATCATCCGCAAGACCACGGTCGAAAGCTTCGGCCCGGTGCGCAGCCTGCAGCCCACGCAGGTGTTTGAACTCGGCTTTGAGGGCATTTCTCGCAGCAGTCGGCACAAGAGCGGCATTGCGGTGCGCTTTCCCCGCATGCTGCGCTGGCGCACCGACAAACCGGTGGAAGAGGCCGATTCGCTGACCACGCTGCAGGCCTTGCTGCCCGGAGGCCGCGGAGGATGACACCGCAGCAGTGGCTGGAGCAGCGGGGCTGGGCCGCATTCGACTTCCAGCGCGAGGTGTGGGCGGCCATGGCGGAAGGCCGCAGTGGCCTGTTGCATGCCAGCACCGGCAGCGGCAAGACGCTGGCGGTATGGCTGGGCGCACTGGCGGCGCTTCCGGCCCTGGGTGTGCGGGGCGGGGCGGACGCACCACCGCCGTTGTCGGTGGTGTGGATCACGCCGATGCGGGCCTTGGCGGCTGACACCTGTCGGGCCTTGCAGGAACCCTTGCGCGACCTGCTGCCCGGCTGGACCCTCGGACTGCGCAGCGGCGACACCCCATCCGGCGAGCGCGCATCGCAGGACCGGCGGCTGCCCACGGTGCTGGTCACCACGCCGGAAAGCCTGTCGCTGTTGATGTCCCGGGCGGATGCACCGGACCAGTTGCGTCACGTGCAGTTGGTGGTGGTGGATGAGTGGCATGAGTTGATGGGCAACAAGCGGGGCGTCCAGACCCAGCTGGGGCTGGCACGGCTGCGGCGCCTCCACCCGGGGCTGATGACCTGGGGCTTGTCCGCCACGCTGGGCAATCTGGACGAGGCGCTGCGGACGCTGCTGGGCCCGCGAGCCATGCCGGGCGTGATGGTGCAAGGCGCGAGCGACAAGTCGCTGGTGATCGACACCCTGCTGCCCGCCACCGCCGAGCGGTTCGCCTGGGCGGGCCACATGGGCCTGCGCATGCTGCCGCAGGTGGTGCAGGCCATCGAGGAGAGTGAAAGCTGCCTGGTCTTCACCAACATGCGCTCGCAGGCGGAGCGTTGGTATCGAGCCTTGCTGGAAGCCCGTCCGGATTGGGCGGGGGTGCTGGCATTGCACCATGGGTCGCTGGACAAGGAGGTGCGGGAATGGGTGGAGCTGGGACTCAAGGAAGGTCGCATCAAGGCGGCCGTCTGCACCTCCAGCCTCGACCTGGGCGTGGACTTCCTGCCGGTGGACCGGGTGCTGCAGATCGGATCAGCCAAGGGGGTGGCCCGCCTGGTTCAGCGCGCGGGCCGATCCGGCCACGCCCCGGGCCGCCCGTCCCGCATCACGCTGGTACCGACCCACAGCCTGGAGCTGGTGGAAGCTGCGGCTGCCCGTGCAGCGGTGCAGGCCGGCCAGGTGGAGGCGCGGCACAGCCCGAAGGAACCGCTGGATGTGCTGGTGCAGCATCTGGTCACCGTTGCGCTGGGCGGTGGTTTCCGGCCGGAAGCCCTGCTGGAGGAGGTTCGCGCGACGGTGGCCTATGAGCACCTGGGCGTCGAAGCCTGGCAGTGGTGCCTGGACTTTGTCCGCCAGGGTGGCCCCTCGCTGGCGGCCTATCCTGACTATCACCGCGTGGTGCCGGACGAGCAGGGCCTATGGCGGGTACCCGATGCGCGTCTGGCGCGACGGCACCGCGTCAACATCGGCACCATCGTCAGCGATGCGGCGATGACGGTGCAATACCTGGGCGGCGGCCGGCTGGGCACGGTGGAAGAGGGTTTTGTGGCACGCATCAAACCGGGCGACGCCTTCATGTTTGGCGGTCGCCTGCTGGAGCTGGTGCGGGTGGAGCAGATGACGGCGCTGGTGCGCCGTGCCACCGCCGGACGTGCGGCCTTGCCGCGTTGGAACGGCGGCCGCATGCCGCTGTCCAGCACGCTGGCCGATGCGGTGCTGAGGGAGCTGGATGCCGCCCATCAGGGCCATTACAACAGCGCGGAGCTGGCCTGCGTGCGCCCGCTGATCGAGATCCAGCAACGCTGGTCGGGCGTGCCGACGCCGGAGGTGCTGCTGGCCGAGACCTTCAAGTCCCGCGAGGGCTGGCACCTGTTTCTATATCCCTTCGCCGGCCGCCAGGTCCATCTGGGTCTGGCCGGGCTGTTGGCCTGGCGTGCGGCCCAGCCGGACACCGGCACTTTCTCGATGGCGCTGAATGACTACGGCCTGGAGTTGCTCAGTGCCAAGCCCATGGACTGGGCTGAGCGTCTGCCGGGCTTGCTGGCTCTGCCGCCGATGGACCAGTTGTTGGGTGAGGTGCTGGCCAGCCTCAACGCGACCGAACTGGCGCGTCGGCGCTTTCGTGAGATTGCACGGGTGGCCGGGCTGATATTTCAGAGCCATCCTGGCGAGCGCCGCAGCAACCGCCAGCTCCAGGCTTCGGCCAGCCTGTTCTTCGAAGTCTTTCAGCAATACGACCCCGGCAATCAACTGCTCAAGCAGGCCGAGCGCGAGTTGCTGACACAGGAACTGGATGTGCAACATCTGGCCGAGGCGTTGTTGCGCATGCAGCGGCAGACGTTGCGCATCCATGTGCTGCGCAAACCCACGCCACTGGCCTTCCCGTTGATGGTGGAGCGCTTCCGCGAAAAGCTCACCAATGAATCGCTGGCGGATCGCATTGCGCGGATGGTGTCGGCGCTGGAGCGAAGCGCCGGGGGCGAGACGGTCGGCACGTCGCATGAGCGGGCCGATCAGGTGTTTGCCCGGCCCGATGCACCGGACATGGCGGTCCAGCAGTCCTTGGCATTGGAAACGCGCGGCGACACCTCGGGGGATCGGGCAGCAGCCTCAGGAGGCAGGGCCAGGTCCACCGCGAGGGACCGCGCGCGCGCCAAGGCCAGGAGCCCCAGGCACCGGAGGGTGCGTGTCTGAGCTGCACCAGCGATGATGTCGACATGTCTACGATTCTGAATTCGCGCCTCGCCCCGGGGGCGCGCCGTCTCCACGTGGCGGACGATGCGCTGGACCTGCTGCCGGGCCTGGCGGCCTGGTGGCCTGCGCAGCGCACCTTGTTTGTGGCAGATGTCCACATCGGCAAAGCGGCCAGCTTCCGCGCGCTGGGGCAGCCGGTGCCCTCGGGCACGACGCAGAACAACCTGCATCGCCTGAGCGCGCTGGTCACGGAGTGCGAGGCGCAGCGTCTGGTGGTGTTGGGCGACTTCCTGCATGCGTCGCCTGCGCAGCAGCCGCAGGTGGTGGATCAGGTGAAGGCCTGGCGAGACGGCTTGAGCCAGTTGGACTGTGTGCTGGTGCGGGGCAACCATGACAGCCACGCCGGGGATCCGCCCCCGTCACTGCGCTTCCAGGTGGTCGATGAGCCCAGCCCGATGGGACCGTTTCTGGCCTGTCACCATCCGGGCGCGCGTCCTGGCGGGCTGGTCTTGGCGGGGCATCTGCACCCGGCCATCACCTTGCGCGGGCCGGCCCATGACCGTCACCGCTTGCCCTGTTTTTGCATGACACCGGGCCAATTGATCTTGCCGGCCTTTGGCGCTTTTACCGGTACGACGCTACACGGGCTGCCGCCTGGTGCGACTTGTTACCCGGTGGGTGCTGGGCAGGTGTTGGGGCCGGTGGGGGTCTAGCCCGGATATTTCATGAGCATCAGGTCGGCAGCCTCGTGCCGAGGCGCGTTTTCATAGGTATCTCACCCCCTATGGAAACCGAGGACTGCCGATGCCAAAGTGTACCGATGCGACCGTTGAATTCGGACGGGTTGGAAGGCGTGTAGTCCAGGCCGCCTTCGATGGTGGTGACATCGTCAGTGACGGCGGCGTGCTGTTGCTCAAGCGGGTCGATGAGCGCCTTGGTCTGACCCGCGCGGCTGCCCTGGCGCTGGGCGACGGGCGTCGCCTCGCCAGTGTCCAGCACGACCTGCGCAGCCTGCTGGCGCAGCGCATCTACGGTCTGTGTCTGGGCTGGTCGGACGTGTGCGACCACAACGTGTTGCGCAGCGATCTGGTGATGCAAACGGCCGTGGGTCGTGCCGAGCCGCTGGCCAGCGCGCCCACGCTCAGCCGCCTGGAGACGGCGGCCACGGCCGAACATGCGGCGGTGCTGCACGACGTGCTGATGCAGCAGTTCATCGCCAGCCACGCCAAGGCGCCCAAGGAGCTGGTGCTCGATGTCGATGCCACCCATGTGCCGCTGCACGGCCAGCAAGAGCGCGGCCACTTCCACGCCTACTACGACAACTACTGCTACTTGCCGCTGTACGTCTTCGCCGGGCAGGACCTGCTGGCCTGCGTGCTGCGCCCCAGCGACCGGGACCCGGCCAGCGTTGTCAGTGCGCTGATCAAGCGCTTGCTGGTGCCGCTGCGCCGCGCGTGGCCGAAGACCAAGATCATCGTGCGGGCGGACTCGGGGTTTTGCCGCCCGCGCGTGCTGCAGCGCCTGGAGCGCTGGCGCGTGAGCTACATCATCGGGCTGCAGAAGAACTCGCGTCTGAACGATCAGGTAGCACTGGCAGAACTGGCGCTGGCCGAGCAGTTCTCTGCCAGGCGCAGCAAGCAACGGATGTTCGGCGAGTTCCAGTACGCGGCCCACACCTGGGACAAGGAGCGTCGCGTCATCGCGCGGCTGGAGCATGGCGAGCAAGGTGTCAACCCACGCTTCATCGTCACCGACCTGCCGGGATCGCCCAAGGCTCTGTACGAGCGCCGGTACTGCGCCCGTGGCGAAGCCGAGAACCGCATCAAGGAAGCGCAACTCGATCTGTTTGGCCGGCGTGCGAGTTGCCACCGCTTCCGGGCCAACCAGCTGCGGCTGCTGCTGGCGGCGCTGGCGTACACCTTGATGATCAACCTGCGCCGACTGGCGCTGCAAGGCACCGAGCTGGCCCAGGCCTGCACCGCCACCATCCGCACCAGGCTGCTGAAGATTGGCGCGGCCGTGCTGCGCAACACCCGCCGCGTGCGGGTCCTGCTGGCATCGGCTCACCCGATGAAGCATGTCTTCCTGGCCGCTGCTGGCGCCCTCAGCCCCTAGCAACTCATCCAGTGCCTGGCCCGCGCGTTGACACCAAACCGGCCCGCAACCCAAGCCGGGGAAGGGGTAATCGCGCCTGGGTGTGTGTCATCAACCAAGCTCAACGCAGCAAACGGCCACGACGCGCCTCAAATCGTCGTTCGGACAAGCAAATCAGCGCCGCGAACCCATCCAGTACGCTACTCGTGAAAGATCCGGGCTAGTGGGCTGTCCCACACGTTCTGACCAATGAAACCGATGGATTTCGCGCCCGTGCTGGGTTGTGAATCCTCGCGATGCCTGCGGGCATCGCTGTGGTTTGCGCCTGGCTCTGGTTCCAGGACACGTCTCAGGTCAATCCATCGGTTTCATTTTTGGCAGTGACTTGCGGGGCAGCACCCTAGGCGTCAGGGCAGCAGCCCGCCCATATCGGTGTGGAAGTCCCCCACCTCCGTCCATGCTGTGAGGTCAGCGGGGACGTCGAAGACCTTGGACAGTGCCAGCGCGGCTTCTTCTGCTGTGGCGAAGGAATCGCCCCAAGGGTTGCTGTCGCGTTTGACGCGCCAGCGGCGGGACAAGCGCGGTTTGATCGAAAAGGTTCCGTCCGGCCCCTGGAACACATAACTGACGATGTCGAGGTCCATGCTTTGACTCCGCGTCTGGCGGCCCGGAGCGGATCGTGTCCGCGCGCGCCAGAGCTCCAGCCTATCGCCTTCCTGCGGGGACGTCAGGCCCTCCTGATCGGTGTCACGGCTCACGGGGACTCGACGGCGCGCCGGGGTCATTCGTCATCCTCTTCCTCCCGGGCCCCCCCGCAAGCCACGCCCCTCGAACAAGTGGGGGCGACCTCAGCTTTCCACCTTCGCGCGGGAGCCTTGCTTAGCGGCGGCCGGGCACCTAAGGTTTGCAGGGCTCCCCCCTCCATCGCCGTAACATCATCCGCGCAGGAGCGTCATCCATTGCAGGAGCGTTATCCACGTGGGAGCGTCATCTACGCAGGAGCGTCCTCCAGCGCGGGAGCCTTACTTAGCGGCGGCCGGCCACCGCCGGGCCGCCCCAAGGAGGCCGGCATGCCCCCTTGGGGGGCGGACTGACAAAGCGCGTTCAGCGCGACTCAGGCCGGGGGCCAACATGTCAGCACCGCGGACCGCTATTGCTCCGCAGAATCCAGCGGTCGGACTTGCGCGCGAGCAGGGCCAGGGAAGAGAGCGTGCCGGTCCCGCAGGTGCTGCTGTCCACCTCGGCAAACTGTTCCAGCTCCACGGTATTTCCATCCCGCCACCGCATGAAACGGAAGCTCACGCCGCGCTGTTCCGGGGATGCTTCGAACTTGTAGCGCTCCACCAGCCGGTCGCCGTCCAGCGCCCACACCATCACCCCATTGAATTCCGCGCCCGGTGACGCATGGGTCACCACCAAATACTTCCCATCCGGCGACGGATGCACATTCCCATGCATCTCATACCGCTGCCCGTCCTTGCGGGAGATCCACAGCACTTCGGTCCCGAAGGCCATGGTGGCGCGCACCACGAAAAAGCCCTTGTCCGGCGACAAACCGTCCAGGCGGAAATCGATATAGGGAGTCTGCCCACCGTCATCCGGCTCTGGCCGCCGGCTGTCCAGCATCACCGGTCGGCCCTGGTCCACAAACAGCATCAGCCGTTGCCCGTCGCGACGCGCCACGGTGCCCACCTTGCGCAACACCTCCGCTTCCGCCTGGGCACGGAAGGCTTCATCCGATCCATCATCCGGCGCGGCCTCTGAGGGGGCCGCCGTTGCATTGGCAGCTGGGAGGGACGGCGGGTCAGCCTTCACCGGCTTGGAGCGCGGCGCAATGGCCAGGGGGCGGGTCGATTCCGGGCCCGCAGAGGCCAGCATCGGAATCGCCAGCGCAATGACCAGCAGCAGCGCACCGATCACTTTCAAGGCGATGGGGAACTCACGCGATGGGGCGGGCGTTTCAGGCTCGGGCGCCAGCGGATCGTGCAGCGCGCCGGGAACGGTGGGCGAAGTCATGGGGCGGATCAGCGGTAACAGGTGCGCCGCCCGATGGCGCGGCGGCGCGGCACCCGGCGTGCCGATAGGCTCGCCGCAGGAGCGCGAGTCTAGAAGGCAGGGTTTACCTGTGCCAGGGAAAGTTACCGGTGGTCACAGCCTGGGGCTTTCGCGGCGCGGTGACTGTGACAAATGCCTCGGAGTGGCGGTCGGCCAGAGGCGGCCCCTGGCGTGCGTCAAGCGTAGGTATTGAGATTGCGGCCCAGGTTGCCTTCCGTGGCCAGTGCCGGCGTGGGGGGCAGGGCGTCGAGCAGCGCCGTGGCGCCGGCTTCCTGCGTATCCAGGGCTTTTCTCAGCACCAGCAGGCTCGCCGCATTCTCGGCCGTGCCAGGGGTACCGTTGGAGGCGCTGCTCACAGCGGCAGCGACGCTGGGGGTGTTGCTGATGTTCATCCCTGTCTTATCGACAGCCTGGGCACAGAACTAAGCGTTTTTTCGCGTGTCAACGCGCGCTGTGCTGTCCGTCGGCGCCCGAGCGGCTTCCACGGAGGCGACCAAGGCCTGGCGGGCGGCTGCCAGCACCTCGTCGGCGAGCGGGGAGGCATCCGGGCAAGCGCGTGACAACATCAAGGCCCCGACCGCATGCGACAGCACGTTGAGCACCTGGGCACGCGCCTGGTGAAGGGCCTCAGGGGTCACCGCCGGGTCATCAGCCTTGCCGCGCAGGAGGGCCACCACCAGGCCTTCAATGCCGTTGGCAAAGGCGGCGCGCACCTCTTCCGGCTGCCGTGCCGCATCGCCACCCAGCGCCGCCATGGTGCAACCGGTGCCTCGCCCATCGCGGTGCTCGCGGGAGAGGTAATTCCCGATGAAGGCCACCGGGTCCACATCTCCCCCAGTCAGCGCCAGGGTCTGCGCCATGCCGCAGGCGGCCGATTCGGCGATGAGGTCGGTTTTGGAGCCGAACTGCTTGTAGAAGCCGCCATGCGTGAAGCCGGCAGCGGCCATGAGATCCGCCACGCCGACACCGTCATAGCCGCGCTCACGAAACAACTGGGACGCCGTTTCCACCACTCGGGCTCGATTCGCCTGCGCTTGGGCTTTGCTGACTCTCATCGTGGGTCCGCCTGGGTCTGACTGCTGAATGGAGCAGATTTTATATTGATGTTGAACATCATCCAAATATTGACATTTGGGATTACGAGCATCATCATTAACTCACTCAAGCATTTCGGGGCCGCACTCGCCGGACGCAGCGTTACATCGAACTTCTTCCGCCTTTCCGGGCCCTGAACGCCGCGCAACCCGCAACCGCACACCCCAAATCTCCAACCCACCCACAACCCAGGACCCACTGACATGACTTCCTCATCGACCTCATCTTCCATTCGCCCCTCCGCACTGCCTTCCGTGCTCGTCACCGGTGCGTCCAGCGGCATCGGTGCCGTCTACGCAGACCGTTTCGCCCGCCGGGGCCATGACCTTGTGCTGGTCGCGCGTGACGTCGCCCGCATGGAAACGCTCGCCGCACGCCTGCGGCAAGCGCATCAGGTGCAGGTCGAGGTCCTCCAGGCCGACCTCACCCAGCACAACGACGTTGCCGCCGTGGAAGCCCGTCTGCGGGATGACGCGCGTATCGGTGTCCTGATCAACAACGCCGGCATGGCGCAGACCGGTGGTTTTGTGCAGCAGAGTGCGCAGTCGGTGGAGCAGTTGATTGCGCTGAACGTCACGGCGGTCACCCGGCTGGCGGCGGCGATCGCGCCCCGTCTGGCGGCTGCAGGGGGCGGCTCCATCATCAACATCGGCTCGGTGGTGGGCCTGGCACCGGAACTCGGCATGACCGTCTATGGCGCCACCAAAGCCTTTGTTCTGTTCCTGTCGCAAGGGCTGACGGTGGAGTTGGCGTCCAAGGGCGTGTATGTGCAAGCCGTGCTGCCCGCCGCCACCCGCACCGAGATCTGGGAACGTGTCGGCATCGATGTGAACACGCTGCCGGAAGTGATGGGCGTGGATGAACTGGTGGATGCCGCACTGGTGGGATATGACCGCCGCGAGCTCGTCACCATCCCCCCGCTGTCTGTGGCGGAGCGCTGGCCGGCGCTGGACGGGGCGCGTCAGGGCCTGATCTCCGACCTGCGCCAGGCTCATGCGGCCGAGCGTTATCGTCCCCAGGCTTGAACGATGAGGTCAGCACCGCCCATGAAAGCCCTCACCTTCAAGCGTTACGGGAAGTCGCCCGATGTCGGTCTTTCCACGCTCGACCGGCCGACGATTCAGCCGGACGAGATCCTGGTCCAGATTCACGCCGCTGGCCTGAATCCGGTGGACAACATCGTGGTGGGAGGCAGCTTCAAAGCGGTGCTGCACTTCCAGTTCCCGGCGGTTCTGGGCAGCGACCTCGCGGGTGTAGTTGTGGAAGTGGGCAGCCGGGTGACGCGGTTCCGGCCCGGGGATGCGGTGTTCGCCAGCGTCTTCGACCTGGGACGCGGTTCGCTCGCGGAGTTCGTCGCCGTGCCGGAAAGCGCGGCCGCCTTGAAGCCGTCCAATCTGGATTTTGTGCAGGCGGCCGCAGTGCCCATGGTGGGCCTCACCTCATGGCAGACCTTGAAGGACCGCATGGATCTGCGGCCGGGCCAGAAGGTCTTCATTCCGGCGGGGTCCGGTGGCATAGGGACCTTCGCGATCCAGTTGGCCCGCCTGCTGGGGGCGAAGGTGGGCACCACTGTCAGTACGGGAAACGTTGAGCTGGTGCGCGGCCTGGGGGCCGACGACATCATCGACTACAAGACACAGGACTTCGAGCACACCCTGCGTGGCTACGACGCCGTGTTGGGCACGGTGCGCGGTGACGGCGTGGAGAAGTCGCTGAACATCCTCAAGCCGGGCGGACGCATCGTGTCCTTGGTGGGTCCGGTGGACCCGGCCTTTGCACGGAGCAAGCAGCTCAATCCGCTGCTCACCTGGGTGTTCGGGCTGATGAGCCGCAAAATCCGAAAGTTGTCCAAGAAAAAAGGCGTGGACTACGCCTTTCACTTCGTACGGCCGGATGGCCATCAATTGGCGGAGATTCGGGCGCTGCTCGAGGGGGGGCGCATTCGCCCCGTCATCGACCGGGTGTTCCCGTTCGACCAGGCCAAGGAGGCGCTGGACTACCTGGCACTGGGACGGGCCAAGGGCAAGGTGGTGGTCCAGTTATCCGCTCAGCCGTGAATGGCCGCCGCCACGATCTGGCCGATGGAGATGCACATCGCCGCCACCACCACGGCCAGCGCCATGTTCTTGTGCTCGACGATTTCTTCCCACAGTTTGTAGGGGGTGAGCTTGTCGATGATGACGAAGCTGATCCAGAACACCAGCACGCCAATCATGGCATACAGGATGGAGCCCAGCACGATGCCGGGTTTGAGCCACTCAAAACCTTCCATGGGAATCTCCTTGTGTAAGGGCTACTTGTGCCCGCCGCCACCACTGCTGTAGCCGCCGTACGAACCGCCGCCCGAGCCTGAATAGATCGCACCGCTGCCCGAATTGCGCTTGCATTGCTGATACTCCGCACTGCTGGCGCCGTAGGTGTTCTTGTAGTCCTGGCAATCATCCCGGCTGCAGGCCCGCAGGAAGGCAAACAGCAGTGCCAGCAGCAGCAAGCCGACGGTGACCTTCACCAGCAGCGACGTGGTGTCAGACCCGGACGCCACGTCGCGGCGCAGCGAGCCGAGCTGCTGCTCCGGCAGTGCAAATGCGCGCTGCACCTCGGCTGCATCCACCGCCCGGCCCTGGCTCCAGGTGATTTCCTGACCGGTCTGCTCGGAACTCAGCAACTCCAGCCGCCCACCGTTGCGCCATTCGTAGTCGCCCACCCGCGCGCGTTCGTCCCGGCGCACGCGCCAGTAGAACTCGCCCAGCACGTAGGTCACTTTGGCGGTGTAGGTCCAGCGCCGCTTGAAGGTCTTGTCCTTCCACGTCACTGTGTCCTTGCCGGACTTGGCAGGCGCTCCGGTGATCGGGCGCACCACGCTCCAGCCTTCTTCGGTGTCCACCAGAAAGGCGAAGCCCTCGATCTTGTTGAAGAGCAGGTATTCGCGCCAGAAGGTCTGCTCGTCCTCAGGGCTCTCCGGAATGTCGACCCGTTCCATGTAGCCCACCACCTGCCAGGGCTTGGGTGTGCCGCCACTGAGCGCCAGGTCGCCGCTGGTGCCCAGCGGAATCTGCGGGTCACCGCCGGTGATCTGGTGGTAGGCCGACAGCTCGGCGCCGACCCCCTTGGACACATCCACCACCGATTTGCATTGGTGGCAGACAATGGATTGCGTGGTCTCCAGCTGCGGCTCCAAGGAGGCGCCGCAATTGGGGCAGGGGACGGCTCTGGACTTGACCGAGGCCGTGCTGTCCTGCCGGAGTCCGGTCATGGCCAGATCTGACAGCCGCACCGAGCGGCCTACCGACCAGGTGGGGGCCGCCGGGTCGCTGTAGTCCAGCGTGGCCACTTCGCCCTGGGTGTTGCGCAGGTCCACCACCCAATAGCTGCTGTCCATGCGCGGCGCATGCGGCAGTTCACCCTCGGCGGCGGCAAGGGTGGCGCTGAACCTGGAGGCCACCTGCCAGGCGGCGCCGCCCAGCATCTGCAGGCCGCCCGCGCTGAGGCTGTCCGGATTGGGCGCACGATCGCTCAGCGGCGCCTCGAAGCTCATCACGAACTGACCGTTGTCCTCGGACAGCCATCCGCTGCGCGGCGGTGTATCGGCATTGGCATCGAACAGCACATGCCATTCGTTCCAGCCACCGTCGGCATAGGCCATCTGCAGCCGGCCGACCACTACAAATCCGGCGCCCGCAAAGCGGCCCGCCGCGCCCAGTTGGAGCGGTGAATAGTCCTGGAACAGTTCGGCGCTCTGACCGACGCGGCGCAGCGTCTCACCCTCACGCAGCAGCGTGGAGCGGCAATAGCTGCAGACCGTGCTGGCGGACGCGGGCGAGGCGAACTCGACCGGCCCGCCGCAATTCGGGCAGAACGCCTGCCAGCGGCGTTGGGGGGCTGAAGTAGCCAATCAGGCGCTCGGGATCAGATCAGCTGAGCTTTTTGAGCAGCTCCGCCTTCTTGGCAGCAAATTCCTCGTCGGTCAGGATGCCCTTGGCCTTGAGGTCTCCCAGCTTTTCCAGCAGCAGCAGGACTTCGTCCGCGCTTTGGCTGACCGGTTGCGGCGTGACAGGGCCCGCTGGTGCTGTGCCCGGCTGTTGCGGCTGGGCCTGCGCGGCAGCACCGGCTTGGCCTTGGGCCAGGCCGCTCTGCAACTGCTGCGCCAGCGTCTGGCCGAGCGCCAGGCCCGCGCCCAGGCCCATGGCGTCGCCCGCCACGCCACCACCACCCGAGCCCACGCCTTCGGCGAGCTTGGGGATGGCCTGCGCGGTCTGGTATTGCAGAAACTGGTTCATGTTCTGGCCGATCATGCCCATGCCGATTTTCTGGTCCAGGATCTTCTGCAGCTCTTCCGGCAGGGACACGTTCTGCAGCGTGACCGACTCCAGCTTCAGGCCCAGTGCTTCAAACGCCGGTGCGGTGGCGGCCTGCAGGGCCTTGGCAAATTCCACCTGGTTGGCGGCCAGGTCCAGGAAGGGGATGCCGGACTGGGCCACGGCATCGCTGATGTGCTGCAGCATCAAGCCACGGAGCTGGCCGTCCAGCTCGGTGACGGTGTAACGCTCACGTGTACCGGAGATTTCGGTGTGGAAGCGCTTGGCGTCCGCCACCCGGTAGCTGTAGTTGCCAAAGCCGCGCAGGCGCACCGCACCGAAGTCCTTGTCGCGGATGGTGACGGCTTGGGTGGTGCCCCAACGCTGGTCCACCTGTTGGCGGGTGCTGAAGAAATAGACGTCGCTCTTGAACGGGGATTCAAACAGCTTGTCCCAGTTCTTCAGATAGGTCAGCACCGGCAGGGTCTGGGTGGTGAGCTTGTACATGCCGGGGCCGAACACGTCCGCCACCTTGCCTTCGTTCACAAACACCGCCACCTGGGACTCGCGCACCGTCAGCGAGGCGCCGTACTGGATTTCGAAATCCTGCATCGGGTAGCGCCAGGCGAGGACGCCGTTGTTGTCCTCCGTCCATTGGATGATGTCTATGAACTGTTTCTTGATGAAGTCCATCAGGCCCATGGCGCTGCTCCGAGAAAAAGCGACCCTCTTGATCGCGGGATGGAGTATCTCTCAGCTGCCGGGGGGGCGTCGCTCCCCCGGCAGGGGGACGGGAGGAGGGCGGCTTCGTCCGGGGCGCCCGGCCTTGAAGGTTTTTCCGGTACCCAACCAGCAGCACGTCGCGATCTTGATGGAATCTTGATGCGCCTCTTGTCAGCTTCTACGAGGCTTTGACGGCCGCCTTTCTAGAGTTCAGTCATCCCAAAACGTCCCCGCCTGAAGGGGCTGACTCTCATGGATGCACTGTTTCTTGGACTGAGTGCGCTGCTGTTCCTGGTGGCCGTCGGGCTGGCCGTGGCCAGTCACCGGCTTGCGGAGGGCGGGCAATGAACGTCCTCTACTGGCTCACCGGCCTGATGTCGGCCGCTTTGTTTATTTATCTGCTGGTCGCGCTCTGGCGCGCCGAGCGGTTCTGAAAGCTGGCCATGAACAGCCTGGCAACCCTCAATCTCGTCCTCTTTCTCGGCCTGGTCCTGCTGCTGGCGTGGCCGCTGGCCCGCTGGATCACCCGTCTGGCCAGTGGCCGCCTGCCAGCCTGGATGCTGGCCGTGGAGCGTCCTTTCATGCGTCTGGCCGGCATCCGGCCGGCGCAGGGCATGCACTGGAAGCAATACGCGCTGGCCTTGCTGATCTTCAACTTCATCGGTGTGCTGGTCGTCTACGGACTGCAGCGGTTTCAGGACATCCTGCCGCTGAACCCGCAGGCCATGGGCGCCGTCAGCCCGGATTCGGCCTTCAACACGGCCATCAGCTTCGTGGCCAACACCAACTGGCAGGGGTATGGCGGCGAAGCCACCATGAGCTACCTCACCCAGATGCTGGCGCTGACGGTCCAGAACTTCCTGTCCGCTGCCACCGGCATTGCGGTGGTGTTTGCGCTCATCCGCGGCTTCATGCACAAGCTCAGCGGCCATGTGGGCAATTTCTGGTCGGACATCTGCCGCATCACGCTGTGGCTGCTGCTGCCCTTGTCCTTCGTGCTGGCGCTGGTGTTTGTGCAGCAAGGCGTGATCCAGAACTTTGACGCCTACAAAAATGTCCAGACGCTGGAAGCCACGGACTACCAGACCCCGCGTCTGGGCGCCGACGGCCAACCGGTGAACGACGACAAGGGCCAGCCGGTGATGGACGCCCAGCGCACCACCACCCAGACACTGGCCATGGGCCCGATTGCCTCGCAGGAGTCGATCAAGATGCTGGGGACCAACGGCGGCGGCTTCCTGAACGCCAACTCGGCCCATCCCTACGAGAACCCCACACCGCTGACCAATCTGCTGCAGATCCTGGCCATCTTCCTGATCCCGGCGGCGCTGTGCATCAGCTTCGGCCAGTTGGTGGGAGATTGGCGCCAGGGCGTGGCCGTGCTGTCCGCCATGACCGTGCTGTTTGTGGCCGGTGTGCTGGTGGCCACGCCGGCGGAGCAGGCGGGCAATCCGCTGGTGGCCGCCCAGGGCGTGGACATCCAGGCCAGCGACCTGCAGGCCGGTGGCAACATGGAAGGCAAGGAAACGCGCTTTGGCATCTCCGCCAGTTCGCTGTTTGCCGTTGTCACCACGGCCGCCTCGTGCGGCGCGGTCAACGCCATGCACGATTCGTTCACCCCGATCGGTGGCGCCGTGCCGATGGTGATGATGATGCTGGGCGAGGTGGTCTTCGGGGGGGTGGGCACCGGCCTTTACGGCATGCTGGTGTTTGCCATCCTGGCGGTGTTCATCGCCGGTCTGATGATTGGCCGCACGCCGGAATACCTGGGAAAGAAGATCGAGCCCTATGAGATGAAGATGAGCGCTGTGGCGCTGCTGGTCACACCCATCGTGGTGCTGGCGGGCACGGCCGTGGCGGTGCTCACGCCGCTGGGCACGGGCAGCGTGGCCAACCCGGGTGTGCATGGCTTCAGTGAAATCCTCTATGCCTTCACCTCGGCCGCCAACAACAACGGCAGTGCCTTTGCCGGCCTGTCGGCCAACACCCCGTTCTACAACACCCTGCTGGGCATCGCGATGTGGCTGGGCCGCTTCCTGATGATCGTGCCGGTGCTGGCCATTGCGGGCAGCCTGGCCGCCAAGAAGAAGGTGCCGGTGGGCGAGGGCACCTTGCCCACCCACGGACCGCTGTTTGTGGTGCTGCTGATCGGCACCGTGCTGCTGGTCGGCCTGCTGAACTATGTCCCCGCGCTTGCGCTCGGCCCGGTCGTGGAGCACCTGATGCTCTGGACCCATTGATTCGCCGGAGCCTGTGATGACAACACAACTCAAGACGATGTCCACCTCCATCCCGGCCGCTGCTCGCGGTGACGCAGCCATCGCTGCACCCGACGGTGCCTCGGGCGGGCCGTCTGGCCCCTCCCAGGGCGGTGCTGGCCCGGGGGGGCGTTCGCCACGGCCCCAGCGGGACAACAGCCTCTGGGATCCCGCGCTGGTGAAGCCCGCACTGCGCCAGTCGTTTGCCAAGCTGGCGCCCTCGGTGCAGTTGCGCAACCCGGTGATGTTTGTGGTGTACGCGGGCAGCGTGCTCACCACCGGTCTGTGGCTGGCCAGCTTCAGTCAACCAGCCCTGGCAGGGGCCGAGGGCCCCGGTTTCATGCTGGGCATCGCCCTGTGGCTGTGGTTCACCGTGCTGTTCGCCAACTTCGCCGAAGCGCTGGCCGAAGGACGCTCCAAGGCGCAGGCCGCCTCGTTGCGCGGCCTCAAGGCCAAAACCTGGGCCAAGAAGCTGGAGCAGCCGCGCCATGGCTCTTCCTGGCATCCGGTGAATTCGGACGAGCTGCGCAAGGGCCATGTGGTGCTGGTGGAAGCCGGTGACCTGGTGCCCCTGGACGGCGAGGTGATCGAAGGCGTGGCCTCGGTGGACGAAAGCGCCATCACCGGCGAATCAGCGCCGGTGATCCGTGAATCCGGTGGCGACTTCTCCGCCGTCACCGGCGGCACGCGGGTGCTGTCCGACTGGGTGGTGGTGCGCATTGCCGTGAATCCGGGCGAGGCCTTCCTGGACCGCATGATTGCGATGGTGGAGGGCGCCAAGCGCCAGAAGACTCCCAACGAGATCGCCCTGACCATCCTGCTGGTGGCCCTGACGCTGGTGTTCCTGGTGGTGACGGTGACGCTGTTGCCGTTCTCGCTCTACAGCGTCAGCTCGGCCGGCGCGGGCACGGTGGTGTCCATCACCGCCCTGGTGGCGCTGCTGGTGTGCCTGATCCCGACGACCATCGGCGGCCTGCTGTCCGCCATCGGTGTGGCCGGCATGAGCCGTTTGATGCAGGCCAACGTGGTGGCCACCTCGGGCCGTGCGGTGGAAGCCGCAGGCGACGTGGATGTGCTGATGCTGGACAAGACCGGCACCATCACCCTGGGCAACCGCCAGGCCAGCGCTTTTTTGTCCGCCCCGGGCATGTCCGAGCAGGCGCTGGCCGATGCCGCACAACTGGCTTCTCTGGCCGATGAAACGCCGGAAGGCCGGAGCATCGTGGTGCTGGCCAAGCAGCGGTTCAATCTGCGTGAGCGTGAGCTGTCCAGCCTGCAGGCCCACTTCGTGCCGTTCACCGCCCAGACGCGCATGAGCGGTGTGGATTTCGGCCAAGCCGACGCGCCGCATCGTCTGCTGCGCAAGGGCGCCGTGGACGCCATCCGCCGCTTCGTGGAGGCACAGGGGGGGCAGATGCCGGCACAGGTGTCCGCCGTGGCGGATGAAGTGGCGCGCCGCGGCAGCACGCCGCTGGTGGTGGCCGACCTGGAAGCCGGCCGGGCCCGCGTGCTGGGCGTGGTGGAACTGAAGGACATCGTCAAGGGCGGCATCAAGGAGCGTTTTGCGCAACTTCGCCGCATGGGCATCAAGACGGTGATGATCACCGGGGACAACCGCCTCACGGCCGCCGCCATTGCGGCGGAAGCCGGTGTGGATGATTTCCTGGCGGAAGCCACGCCGGAAGCCAAGCTGCAGCTGATCCGCGACTACCAGGCAGAAGGCCGCCTGGTGGCCATGACCGGCGACGGCACCAACGACGCACCCGCCCTGGCGCAGGCCGACGTGGCCGTGGCCATGGCCAGCGGCACGCAGGCGGCCAAGGAGGCCGGCAACATGGTGGACCTGGATTCCAACCCCACCAAACTGCTGGAAATTGTCGAGACCGGCAAGCAGCTGCTCATGACGCGCGGTTCGCTCACCACCTTCTCGATTGCCAACGACGTGGCGAAGTACTTCGCCATCATTCCGGCGATGTTCCTGGGCGCGTATCCCCAACTGGCGGCGCTGAATGTCATGCAGCTGCACAGCCCGGCCTCGGCGATTTTGTCGGCGGTGATCTTCAACGCGCTGATCATCGTGGCGCTGATCCCGCTGGCGCTCAAGGGCGTGGCCTACCGGCCCATCGGCGCAGCTGCGCTGCTGCGTCGCAACCTCTGGATTTACGGCCTGGGCGGCCTGATCGTGCCGTTTGTCGGCATCAAGATCATCGACCTGCTGCTGGTGGCGTTGCATCTCGTCTGACGCCTGCACCGTCAAGTATCAAGGACTCACACCATGTCATCCAACTCCCTTCAGACCCCGGCCGCCCGCATGGCTGAACGCACCGGTCGCGATGCCGGCACCGGCCAGACCGATGCTCCCCAGGCGATGTCCACGATGCAGATGCTGCGCCCGGCGCTGGTGGCCTTTGTGCTGCTCAGCGCGGTGACCGGCCTGCTGTACCCGGCTGCCGTCACCGGCGTGGCCCAGGCACTCTTCCCGCATCAGGCGCAGGGCAGCCTGGTGGAGCAGGGCGGCAAGACTGTCGGCTCGATGCTGATCGGTCAGAACTTCAGCTCGCCGCGCTACTTCTGGGGACGCCCGTCGGCCACCGGCCCGATGGTGAACAACGCCGCCAACTCCAGTGGTTCCAACCAGGGCCCGACCAATACGGCGCTGGTGGATGCGGTCAAGAGCCGGATTGACGCGCTGCGCGCGGCCGACCCTGGCAACACGGCCCCTGTGCCGGTGGACCTGGTCAGTGCCTCGGCCAGTGGGCTGGATCCGCACATCAGCATGGCGGCGGCCCGCTATCAGGCGGCCCGTGTGGCCCGTGAGCGGCGCTTGCCGCTGGAGACCGTGCAACGGCTGATCCAGGCCAACACGGAAAGCCGGGACCTGGCCGTCCTGGGCGAGCCACGTGTCAATGTGCTGATGCTCAACCTGGCACTGGACAAAGAGCCCGGCCAGAAGGCAGCACCGCCCGCTGCGGCGGCTCCGGCAGACTTGCCGGCTGCGCAGACGGCGCCCACCCCGTCTGCTGCCCCGTCTGCTGCCACCGCGCCTGCTGCCACCGCATCGGCGGCAGTCTCCTGACGCGGACGCCGACGGCCACCGGCATTCACAGCGATCCGACACCCAAACCGGTGGCCGCACGGCCACCGACTTCCCGCGACCAACGCCGTCCGTATCCCCAGCCACTCGCTGCGGGCCGGTCGAGCCGCCGCATTGCCTTGACTGAAGTATGAAAACTCGTTTGCTGACTCTGTTCCTGATGTCGTCCTGCCTGCTGCATGCCGCAGCGCGGGCAGAAGGTGACACTTCGCCCGCCACGCAGCCCAATGCGGACGCAACTGGCGAAACTGCTGCAACTGATGCACCTGCTGCAAGCGCCGCAACTGCCGCACCTTCACCCGCACCGACCGCCGCACCGTTCACCGCCAACATCGGCCTGGTCTCCGACTATCGTTTCCGTGGCATCAGCCAGACCTGGAAGCGCCCCGCCGTGCAGGGTGGCTTTGACTATGCCGACGCCAGCGGCTGGTATCTCGGCGTGTGGGGCTCCAATGTCTCGGGCAACAGCTACAACAATGGCGCCGGCCTGGAAATGGACCTGTATGGCGGCTTCAAAACGGCGGTGGCCGAAGGCCTCACCCTGGACCTGGGCGCACTGGCCTATGTGTACCCCGGCGCCCGGATGAACCGTGCACCGGGAGTGCCTGGGGGCGACCACTACGACAATGTCGACCTGTACGCCGCCCTCACGGCCGGCAATTTCTCCGGCAAGCTGTCGGTGGCGGCCACCGATTATTTCGGGCTGGACGGCACCACGGCGGGGTACGCCTATTTCAGCGCGCTGACGCCCGCAGGCAACTCCAAGGGCAGCGCCTATCTGGACCTCAACTACGGCTTTGATCTGGGCCAGGGCCTGACCGCCTCCGCGCATCTGGGTCACCTGTGGGTGCGCCATTACGGCGATCTGTCCTATACGGACTGGAAACTGTCGCTCAGCAAGCCCATCGAGCGCCTGGGTGGCCTCACCCTCAGCGCTTCGCTGGTGGGCACGGATGCGGACAAGGCCTTCTACCAGGCCGGAGACGCCGGAGGGCTGCGTCCGAAGCGGCTGGGCAACACCGGTGTGGTGCTGGGCATCAGCCGCTCGTTCTGATCCCCTTGCCACCCAGTGACGCCGGCCAGCGCCATCGGTCTCCAACGCCACGACTCAAGGCGACAATGCTTCCATGACTGTCGATGACGACCGCCCCGATCCGGATGCGCTGCTGGCCCAGTTGCGCGAGCAGGCCGAGGCCGAACAGCGCGGCCGCCTGCGTATCTACTTTGGCGCTTCCGCCGGTGTCGGCAAAACCTACGCCATGCTGCAGGCGGCGCGGCAACTGCAGTCGCAGGGCCGATCGCCGCTGGTTGGCGTGGTGGAGACCCATGGCCGATCGGAGACGCTGGCCTTGCTGGAGGGGCTCCCACGACTGCCGCAGTTGCCGCTGCGGCAGGTGGCCTACCGGGGCCGCAGTCTGCCGGAGTTCGATCTCGACGGCGCCCTGGAACGCCTCAAGGGCCAGCCCGACGCGCTGATCCTGGTGGACGAACTCGCCCACAGCAATGTGGCGGGTTCGCGCCACCCCAAGCGCTGGCAGGATGTGGAGGAATTGCTGGCCAACGGCATCAACGTCTACACCACGCTGAACGTCCAGCACCTGGAGAGCCTGAACGACGTGGTGGGCGGCATCACCGGTGTGCGGGTGCAGGAGACGCTGCCGGACACCTTCTTTGATCGGGCCGATGAAGTGGTGCTGGTGGACACCCCGGCCGACGAACTGCTCACACGGCTGAAGGCCGGCAAGGTCTACCAAGGTGCCCAGGCGGAACGGGCCGGCCAGCATTTCTTCCGCAAGGGCAATCTGATGGCCCTGCGGGAGCTGGCGCTGCGCCGCACGGCCGACCGGGTGGAAAACGATGTGCAGGCCTGGCGCAGCAATGAACGCATTGCCCAGGTCTGGAAAACCGAATCCGCCATCCTCTGCGCCATTGGGCCGGGGGATGAGGCGGAAAGCGTGGTGCGCAGCGCTGCCCAGTTGGCGCAGCAACTGGCAGTGAGCTGGCATGCCGTGTATGTGGAAACACCACGCCTGCATCGGCTGGCGGATAGCCATCGCGAGCGGGTCCTGCGCGCGGTGCGGCTGGCGCAGGACCTGGGCGCCACCACCGCCGTGCTGGCCGGGCAGGAGCCGGCCAGCGCGCTGCGGGACTACGCGCGGGAACACAACCTCTCCAAGCTGGTGCTCGGGCGGGGCGAGCTGCGGCCCTGGTGGCGGGGCCGCCGGGACCTGGCCACCTGGTTGCGGACGGCGGCGCCGGAACTGGACCTGCTGCAGGTGGGGGCTTCCCGCACCCAGCGCAGCTCGGACGAAGCCTCCACGCCCCTGCTGACCGACCCGGTGCGGTACCTCCGTGCCACCGTCGCCTGTGCCCTGGTGGCGGTGGTCTGCTGGCCGTTGAGTTGGCTGGTGGCCAGCGACAACATCGTCATGCTGTTCCTGCTGGGCGTGGTGGGCGTGGCGCTGCGGCTGGGTCGCGGGCCTGCCGTGCTGGCCAGCTTCCTCAGCGTGGCCTTTTTCGATTTCTTCTTCATTGCGCCCCGGCTGAGTTTTGCGGTCAGTGACGTGCAATACCTGATCACCTTTGCCGTGATGCTGGTGGTGGGCCTGGTGACCGGACAGCTCACGGCCGGGCTGCGTTATGAAGCACGGGTGTCGGCGGACCGCGAAGCGCGGGCGCGCGGGCTGTTTGAACTGACCCGGGAACTGGCCGGCGCGCTGCAGGTGGAGCAGGTGGTGGCCACGGCCGAGCAGCAACTGGCGCAGCAGTTTGGCGGGCGTGCGCTGATCTACGTGCTGGACGATGACGATCAGTTGCAACCCTCCCCAGGGCAAGCCACGCTGCATCCCGGGGATGCCCCCGACCCGGGCACCGCCCGCTGGGCGCTGGACCATGAACAGCCGGCCGGGCAGGGGACCGACACCCTGCCGGGCAGCGCCTGGTTCTACCTGCCGCTGCGCGCACCGATGCGCAGCCGGGGCGTACTGGCCTTGAAGGCGGGCGAGGCCCGCACGCTGCTGTTGCCGGAGCGCCGGGCGCAACTGGACACGGCCGGTCGCATTACCGGGCAGGCGCTGGAGCGGGTGCACTACGTCGCCGTGGCGCAGCAGGCGCTGTTGCAGATCGAATCGGAGCGTCTGCGCAATTCGTTGCTGTCGGCCTTGTCGCATGACCTGCGCACACCGCTGGCGGCGCTGCAAGGGCTGGCAGAGACGCTGGTGCAATCACTGGCGCCATCACAGACGATATTGGAGCCCCCATCACCCGGGCTCCTCCCGCTGGATGGCGGGCCAGGAGACGCCCACCGCTCCCCCGATCAAAGGCCGTCTCACAACCGCGATGCCCTGGAGGCTGCCCGCGCCATCGAGCAGCAATCGCTGCGCATCAATGCCATGGTGCACAACCTGTTGGACATGGCACGGCTGCAAAGTGGGGGGCTCAAGCTGAACCGGCAATGGCAGCCGATCGACGAGGTGGTGGGCAGCAGCCTGCAATTGATGGGCAGCGCGCTGGCCCGGCACCGAGTGGTGCTGGACATCCCCGCCAGCCTGCCGCTGGTGGAAGTGGATGCCACCTTGCTGGAGCGTGTGCTGGCCAATCTGTTGGAGAACGCGGCCAAGTACACACCGCCCGGCAGCGAGGTCAGGGTGGTGGGGCGCACCCGCCATGACGAGTTGTGGGTGTCGGTGGAGGACAACGGGCCGGGCCTGCCGCCTGGCCGCGAGGAAGCGCTGTTTGAGAAGTTCACCCGCGGCCACAACGAATCCCATCTGCCTGGTGTGGGGCTGGGGCTGGCCATCAGCCGTGCCATCATGCAGGCGCATGGCGGGAGAATCTGGGCCGAACGGGCGGGCCCGGCGGGCGGTGCCCGGTTCAGCTTTGCCGTGCCCTTGGGCACGCCGCCAGCACTGCCCAGTTTTGACGAAGACGAGTCCACCGGCGCCTCGCCCTGAGGGCGGCAGCGTCGCGGGTGCGGACGTGCATGACATGCAGGAGAGAGAACTGTGAGTGAGCCGCAGCCGGTGGCGCTGATCGTCGAGGACGAACCGAACATCCGCCGTTTTGTGCGTCTGGCGCTGGAGGGCGAGGGCTGGACGGTGCACGACACCACCACCGTCAAGCAGGGCCTGATCGATGCCGGTACAAGACGGCCCGATCTGGTGGTGCTGGACCTGGGTCTGCCGGACGGGGACGGGCTGGAGTTCCTTCGGGACCTGCGGGGCTGGTCCTCAGTCCCGGTGATCGTGCTGTCGGCCCGGGGGGCGGAAGAGGACAAGATTGCGGCGCTGGACAGTGGCGCGGACGACTATCTCTCCAAGCCCTTCGGCGTCGGCGAGCTGATGGCTCGGGTGCGTGTGGCACTGCGTCGCAGCCAGTCGCGGGCCAGCGAGCAGCAGGACCCGGTGTTCCGCTTTGGGGACGTGGAGGTGGACCAGGCTGCGCGGCGTGTGAAACGCGCGGGGCAGGATGTCCATCTCACCCCCATTGAATACCGCCTGCTCAGCCACCTCATTGCCAATGCGGGCAAGGTGCTCACCCACCGGCAACTGCTCAAGGCCGTGTGGGGCCCCGCCCATGTGGAGCAGAACCACTATCTGCGGGTGTATATGGGCAACCTCCGGCAGAAGCTCGAAGCGGAGCCGGCCAGCCCGAAGCACCTGCTGACCGAAACGGCGGTGGGATATCGCCTGATGCAGAGCTGACACCCGCTTGAAGCCAGGGCCTTGGGCGACCCGGTCGACAGGAGCCCCTTAAGCCGCACGCGGGCGCGCAAACACCGGGCTGCGGTCCAGGTGGCCGATCCAGTGGTGGTACACGGCACTGGCCGCGCGGCGCAAGCGGGCGAGCCGCTCCGGCAGCTCGGCCAGAATTTCCTGCTCGGTCTGAACCGTCGGGCCGTGGCCTTGTGTCAGCTCGTCGCGGCCCTGGGCGCACCATTCCCGCAGACCCTTGTCGGTAACTTCCAGATGACTCTGCAACCCGAGGTGGGGCCCCAGGGCAAAGCCCTTGTTCAGGCCGTGCAGTCCAAATAGCGTACGCGTGGCGCCGGCAGGCAGCTGGAAGCTGTCGTAATGCCAGTTGAAACTCAGCAAGCGCTCCTGCCCGTCAAACAGATGACGGGCCGCCGGCGTGATCCAGAGGTCTCGCCAGCCGATGTCCGGCCGAGCATTGCGGCTGACCGTCGCGCCCAGGGTCTGCGCCAGTTGTTGCGCGCCGAAGCAATGCCCCAGCACCGGCCGGCCCAGCCGTAGAGCGTCTGCCAGCAGCAGGCGTTCGCGGCGGATCCAGTCCAGCCGGTCATGCACCGAATGGTCGCTGCCCAGGAGCACCAGGCCGCAGAAGTTGCCGGCATAGGCGGGAGGCCGGTCCCCCAGGTCCGGGCGCAGCAGTTCCACGGGCAGGCCGTGGTCACGCAGGCATTGCAGCAGATAGCCAGGGCCCTGGGCGGGTTCGTGCTGGAGGATCAACACGGGTCTCATTCGAGAGGCGTCGCGGGGACGCGTTGTGACGATGCCTGCAGCGTAGGAGCCGCTTCGTCCAGACGGTGGCAAGAGCGGGGGCCGGGGCGTCAAGAAGTCGTCAAGAAGCGGTCGGCATGCCCTCCCCGAAACGCCTGGATGCGAAAATGCCGCCCATGAACCTGCCTCGCGTACGCATCCAGACCGAAGACTTTGACCTCAGTGCCGAGACGCTCGCCCTGCGCGCGGATGACGGCGGGGTGGGGGCGGTGGTGAGTTTTGTTGGCACGGTACGCGACGCCGCCGATGGCAGCCCGGTGACACTGATGGAGCTGGAGCACTATCCAGGCATGACCGAGGCCTCGATCGAAGCCATGGTGGACCAGGCTTTCCAGCGTTTTGATATCCGCGCGGCCCGGGTCATTCATCGGGTCGGCCCGCTGGAGGCTCGCGCCCAGATCGTCCTGGTGCTGGTCAGCTCCCGCCACCGCGGTCAGGCCTTCCAGGCCTGTGAATTCCTGATGGACTATCTGAAGACGCAGGCGCCGTTCTGGAAGAAGGAACATGGGCCGCAGGGTGCCCACTGGGTGGACGCCCGCGTTACCGACGACCAAGCCCTGGCCCGCTGGGGCATTCAGGCCCAAGGCAACGGGCTTTGAGCAACGGGTTCTGATTCAGGCGCCCAGCGCGCCCGACTGCCACATCGACAACAGCACACCCGCGCCCAGCGCGGCGATCCACACGCGCATCGGCGCCGGTTCCGTGCGAGGGCGCTGCTGCTGGTGGCGATGCCCCAGGAAGCAGGCCACCGAAGCGGCGCCCGCCAGCAAAAACACCAAGGCGACACCCAGCCCTTCCACACTGCGGCCATGGTGCAGGGCCAATGCCAGAACCACCTGGCCCAGCATCAAACCCGCCAGACCCGAAACGGCCGTGGACGACAAAACGGCGGAAGCAGAAGAGGGCTTGCTCATGACCGGTCTTTGGGCGAAATAGCAACAAATAGATTCTCGGCCGCCGGCCAACTTTCATGACGTGGAAAACTCAGGGGAGTCCGCAGTAATTGGCAGTGGGCGCTCATTTCGGATCGTGTTGTTCCGATGCAAATTCGATCCCCCACGAATGCGGGGGCAAGCATAGAAACGATCCGCGTGTAGTCCCACGTGCATGTGACAACCGGCCAAACACTGTGGGTGGGCGCACAGACGTGACATTCTCACGGTGGCGAAATGCTCTATGTCCGCGATGTGCGGGCAGTTTACATATCGGAGCAACCACCATGACCCTGCCTTTGCTCTCCCGGAAGTCTCCGGCGTTCCAGCATACCCTGCTGGCCCTCGCCCTGGCTGCCGCTAGCGCCAGTGCTTCCGCACTTCCTTCGTTCACCTGGGACCCGTCCACAGCCGGGCTGAACGGTTCGGCATTTACGGCTGACAACCTGCTGATCTCGAACTACTCGACGATCAACTTCACGGGCGGCAACACGTTCACTGAAGAAGGCTACCTGGCCATCAGCGCTGCTCAACTGGGCGGCACTTCAGTGCTGCCGGCTGGCCTGAACAGCGAGTACGGCCTGTACATCAAGTTCAGCGGCGCGGGCACCATCAGCTCGGGCAACCCGGCGGACGTGATCACGTCGGGCGAACTGACCTCGCTGAACTACACCCTCTATGGTTTCAACGGTACCTCCACCTACAACTATGTCGGCGGCACCTGGACCGAAACCGCCAGCGGTGAAGTGGCGCTGGCCTCCGGCAGCCTGAGCTGGGGCAATGTGGCCACCATTCCTTCGGGCGATGGTTCCACTTTCAACCCGTCGGCCAACGCCGGTCTGAACATCAACTGGCTGGTCGATGGCTTCTCGAGCCCGACCTACCTGTTGGGTCTGACCTCGTTCTCCAACACCACCTCGCAAGTGACGGTCACTGACACCGGCTTTGTGATCAGCCAAGGGGGGGGCTCGATCAACTTCGCGTCGCCCGTGCCGGAACCGGCCAGCTACGCCATGCTGATCAGCGGTCTGGCTGCTGTGGGCTTCGTGGCCCGCCGTCGCAATCGCAACAGCGAAAAGTGATGGCGTGAGGTGACGCCGGGGCTTCGGCTCCGGGCGTGACCCAGGTTTGGGCTCGCTGCCTTCGGGTGGCGGGCCCGGACTGAAACAGTCTCAGGCATCGGCCATTTTCTTGGTGGCACACCACGACCGCAGCTTGTGAGGGCTGCAGTCCACTGGCACAAGCGTGCGCCGCCAGCGTTTGCTGGCTTGCACGCATCCTCACGGGTTTGTTGGAGCGACGGACGTGGTTCCGTCTCAGGCTTGGACAGCAACTGGCGCGAAGGCGGCAGAGGTGGTCGCGTGAGTTTCCGTCACGGCTTGAGGCATCAACCGCTGGAAGTCTGGCTTCAGCAGGGCATAGCATTCGCAGGCCCGTGTTTCCAGCCCCGGCCGGTCCAGTACCGCGATATGACCTCGCGTGTACCGGATCAGGCCGGCGGCCTGGAGTCGTTGCGCCCCTTCCGTCACCCCTTCCCGACGCACCCCCAGCATGTTGGCAATCAGCTCCTGCGTGACAGAGAGCTCGGCATGGCCATGCTGGCGATCCAGGACCTGCAGCAGCCATCGGCACAGCTGCCGTTCCAGCGAGTGGTGGCGATTGCAGACAGCGGTCTGCGCCATCTGCGTCATCAGCGACTGCACATAACGCAGCAGTGAATGCGCGACCAGGCCGCTGCGAAGGAATTCATCCTTCAGCACGTTCAGACGCAGGCGATACGCCAGCCCAGCCCGTAGCACCACGGCACGCGCGGCCGCAGATTCACCGCCCAGCAGCGAAGACACCCCCACCACTCCCTCCGGGCCGATCATGGCGACCTGGGACGAGGCACCGGAGTGCGTCGTGTAGATCAGCGACACGATGGAATTGGCCGGGAAGAACACGTGGTGGGTGGGTGTCCCTGCATCAAACAAGACGCGTCCCTTGAGCAGTTCCACTGCTTCAAGATGGGGCAGCACACGAGCCATTTCCTCCTGGGGCCATTGGGCCAGGAGGTCGTTGCTGCGCGGGACCGTGGCGGTTGTTGTTGCAAAGGACATAACCATGAATTCACTCCAGCGTATTCCAAGGGAAAACAATGGCAATCCACATGCCTGCCCCCCGGAATGAGAGAGTTCATCGATGCCCAACTTCAGAAAAGTTGAACGGGAACCCGGGCCTGATTGCCGAGCCAAGAACTTCTTAGCAACGGACGTGCCCGATCGTCGCCATGGCGACCTGGGTGCACCGTGGCTGTGCAATCCAGCCCTGGAGTGTCACGCAATGCGGACACCTTGCGTGCAACCGATTGCAATTTCATGGCAATGTCCAAATTCCCCCTCTGGGGGGATGGATTGCCGATGGAATCGAGTCACAGCGGCTTTCCATCAGGTTGCGTCGGGTTTGGAATGAACCACTCGCAACTGCGCAAACACGTTGGATGAAAGTGTTCAACTGCGCATTTCCAGCACATATCCCATACCGCGCACGGTGTGAATCAGCGGCAGGTCAAAAGGCACATCGAGTTTGGTCCTCAGGCGCCTCACGGCGACTTCCACCACATTGGTCTCGCTATCGAAATTCATGTCCCAGACCTGCTCGGCGAGTTCAGTGCGGGACAACACCTCGCCCTGACGCCGAAGCAGCAGCGTGAGCAGACTGAATTCCTTGGCGGTGAGGTCCAGTCGCTGCCCCGCGCGCTGGGCTTTGCGCCGCAGCAGGTCCAACTCCAGGTCCCCCAACTTCAGCACGGTCGCCTCTGCACCGTGAGCGCTCTGGCTTCGCCGCATCAGGACGTGCAGCCGCGCCACCAATTCCGAAAACGCAAAGGGCTTGACCAGATAGTCGTCCGCCCCGGTCTGCAGGCCTTTCACCCGGTCCTCCACATCGCCTCGCGCAGTGAGCATCAGCACCGGCAATGGCTGGGTGTGCTTGTGCTGGCGCATGGCCGCAAGGATAGCCATGCCGTCCAGGCCGGGCAGCATCCCGTCCAGCACCATCAGGTCGTATTGGCCTTCGCATGCCTGATGCAGGCCCTGGATACCGTCATTCGCGACATCCACGATAAAGCCTTCCTGCGTCAAACCCTGGCGCAGGAAATCGGCCAATTTGATTTCGTCTTCGACCAGCAAGAGTTTCATGGAAAGAATTCTGCACAAACGACTTCTGACATTGGCTTACCGTTTTGTCATCTCGGGCGGGGGGCTGACCGCGCGCCACCGGCAAGGCCTCCCAGTTGAGTCGCCAAC
Source organism: Roseateles sp. SL47 (assembly GCF_026625885.1). Taxonomy (NCBI): domain Bacteria; kingdom Pseudomonadati; phylum Pseudomonadota; class Betaproteobacteria; order Burkholderiales; family Sphaerotilaceae; genus Roseateles; species Roseateles sp. SL47. The sequence goes on from NZ_CP113068.1 coordinate 3,942,924, forward strand.
TGCTGGGCTTTGGCCGTCAACAGGTGGGGCATGAGGCGGTGATTGATCTGCGGGAGCAATTGCCGGAGCTGATGGAGTTGGTGCTGGCGGCGGCTGACCGTCGTTATGAGGGCACGGTGCTGCTGGTGGCCAAGCCCTACGACACCGACCCACTGGCCGCACCACTGGCCGCACCACTGGCCGCAGCGATGGACATGGCCCAAAGCGCATTGCGTCCGGCCGGCCAGGTCGACACAGCCCCCAAGGGCAGCGCCCTCCCGGTCGGCAGGAGTTCCATCGCCGCTGCGGATGAAGCCGCTCAGGCCACTCGAGCCATGCCCGCCAGCAGCTTGTCCAGGGTGACCGGATATTCACGCACCCGCACGCCGGTGGCGTTGTAGATGGCGTTCGCCACCGCCGCGCCCACGCCGCAGATGCCCAACTCACCGACGCCCTTCGCCTTCATCGGTGACGAGATCGGATCGGTCTCATCCAGAAAGATCACCTCCTGATGCGGGATGTCGGCATGCACCGGCACCTCATACCCCGCCAAGTCATGGTTGACAAAAAAGCCGCGCTTCTCGTCCACCTGCAACTCTTCCATCAGGGCGGCGCCCACCCCCATGGTCATTGCACCGATCACCTGACTGCGAGCCGCTTTCGGATTCAGGATGCGGCCGGCCGCGCACACTGCCAGCATGCGCCGAACGCGGATTTCTCCGGTGAAGGCATGCACCGCCACCTCCACAAAATGGCCGCCGAAGGTGGACTGCTGGTATTTCTTGTCCAGGTCCCCGTATTCCATCTGGTCCTCGGCGACCAGACCTTCATGCCCGGCGGCCTCGGCCAGTGACACGGACCTGTCGCCGTCCCGCACGGCGCCCTCGGCAAACACGGCCTTCTGCGCATCCATGCCCTGCTTGCGCGCCACCCTCTCGCGCAGTTGCATGCAGGCGGCATACACACCGGCCGAGGAACTGTTGCCTCCCCATTGGCCGCCGGAACCGCAGGACACCGGCAGCTTGGAATCGCCCAGGCGCACCACCACCTTGTCCAAGTCCACGCCCATCATCTCCGCAGCGGTCTGCGCCAGGATGGTGTAGGTGCCGGTGCCGATGTCGGTCATGTCGGTTTCCACCGTCACGACGCCGCGCTGGTCCAGGCGCACCCGGGCGCCGGACTTCATCACCAGGTTGTTGCGGAAGGCAGCGGCGACACCCATGCCCACCCGCCAACGGCCGTCCCGCCGCTGCCCCGGGCGCATGCGCTGCTGCCAGCCAAAGCGCTCGGCACCAGTGCGCAGGCAGTCCACGAGGCGGCGCTGTGAGAAGGGCCGTTCCGGTTTCTCCGGGTCGACTTGCGTGTCGTTGAGGATGCGGAATTCCACCGGATCGATGTTGGCCTGCTCCGCCATTTCGTCGATGGCCACTTCCAGCGCCATCATCCCCGGCGCCTCACCCGGTGCACGCATCGCATTGCCTTCCGGCAGGTCCAGCACCGCCAGTTTCATGGCGGAGAAGCGATGAGCGCCGGCATACAGCAGCCGGGTTTGCGCCACGGCGGTTTCCGGCTGCCCATCGGGCTGATCGCCCGACCAGCTTTCATGGGCGATGGCCGTGATGCGGCCATCCTTGGCGGTCCCGATGCGGATGCGCTGGATGGTGGCGGGGCGATGGGTGGCGTTGTTCATGATCAATGGCCGTTGCAGGGCCACCTTGACCGGGCGGCCCACCGCCTTCGCGCCGAGCGCGGCCATCACCGCATCCGCACGCAGGAAGAGCTTGCCGCCAAAACCGCCGCCGATGAAGGGCGAGATCAGCCGAACCTTGTCCTTGGGCAGATTGAGCGTCCTGGCCAGATCGCTGCGGCCCCAGTCGATCATCTGGTTGGAGGTCCAGACCGTGAGCCTGTCACCTTCCCACAGGGCCAGGGTGGCATGCGGTTCCATCATGGCGTGGGATTGGTCGGGCGTGGTGTAGGTGTGGTCTATGCGCACCTCCGCCCTGGCGAAAGCCGCCTCGAAATCACCCACCCGGGTTTCCGGCGGCGTGCCCCCGGGGCCGTCGTCGGCCTTGGGCGGTTTGGCGCTGTCCATGGCCTTGGCCAGGCTGAAGGTGCCGGCCTCGGCCTGGTATTGCACCTTCACCAGTTCGGCGGCGGCGCGGGCCTGCTCAAAGCTTTCAGCCACCACCACGGCCACGGCCTGGTGGTAGTGGTCCACCCTGGGGCCGGCCAGCAGTTTGGCGGTGTTGAACTTGCCTTTGCCGAGCTTGCCGGCCGTGCTGGCGGTCACAACGGCCAGCACGCCAGGCGCGCTCTCGGCGGCTTTCACGTCCATGCTGCTGATGGTGCCTTTGGCGATGCCGGCTCCCATCACAACGCCATAGGCGGCATTGGGCGCCACATCATGGCGCTCATAGGCATAGGGCGCCGTGCCGGTGGTCTTGCGGGGGCCATCGATGCGGTCGGTGGCCTTGCCGACCACGCGGAGTTGATCAATGGGGTTCTGGGTGGCGGGGCGGTCGAACTTCATGCGCGTGTCCTTGCTTGCCGGGCTTCATCCAGGGCGGCGGCGATGGTTCGCTCCACCAGCGGGATCTTGAAAGCGTTGTCCGAGGTGGGGTGGGCATCGGCCAGCAGATGGCTGGCAATGGCCTGTGACCCTTCTGGCATGGCCGCATCGGCCGCGTCGAGCCGCCAGGGCTTGGGTGCAATGCCGCCCACGGCAACGCGGCCACGGCCATTGGCGGGCACGATGGCCGCGACCGACACCAGCGCAAAGGCGTAGGACGCACGGTCTCGCACCTTGTGATAGATGTGAACCCCTGGCACCGGCTTGGGCAGTGACACGGCGGTGATCAATTCACCGACGGTCAGGGTGGTCTCCACGTGCGGCGTGTCGCCTGGCAGGCGATGGAAGTCGGCGATCGGAATGCGGCGGGTCTGGCCATCCGGACGGACGGTTTCCACCACCGCATCCAGGGCGCGCATGGCCACGGCCATGTCGCCGGGATAGGTGGCGATGCAGGACTTGCTCACACCCACCACGCCCAGCTGGCGGCTGCGCCCCCCCTCCAGTGCGCCACAACCGCTGCCGGGCTGGCGCTTGTTGCAGGGCTGCTGGGTGTCATAGAAATAGGGGCAGCGGGTGCGCTGCAGCAGGTTGCCGGCCGTGGTGGCACGGTTGCGCAACTGGCCGGAGGCGCCGGCCAGCAGGGCACGGGAGAGCACGCCATAGTCGTTGCGTACTCGCGCATCGGCCGCCAGGTCACTGTTGCGCACCAGCGCGCCGATGCGCAGGCCGCCGTCCGCGCTGGCTTCGATGCGGTCCAGCGCCAGCCGGTTCACGTCGATGAGGTGGGGGGGTGTTTCCACCTGCAGCTTCATCAGGTCCAGCAGGTTGGTGCCGCCGGCAATGAAACGCGCGCCGGGTTGGCGTGCGGCGGCGGCGGCGGCCTGGGCCGGAGTGTCTGGCCGCTCCAGGGTGAAGGGCTTCATGCGGGCCTCCCGGCGACCTCGGTGATCGCGTCGATGATGTTGGAATAGGCGCCGCAGCGGCAGATGTTGCCGCTCATGCGCTCGCGCAGTTCCTCGGCCGAGAGCAGTGGGCGCACGGTCAGGTCGGGCGTGACATGGCTGGGCGTGCCGGCCTTCAGTTCGTCCAGCACCGCCGAGGCCGAGCAGATCTGGCCGGGCGTGCAATAGCCGCATTGGTAGGCGTCATGCTTGATGAAGGCTGCCTGCAACGGGTGCAGGTGCTCCGGTGTGCCCAGGCCCTCGATGGTGGTCACCTTGGCGCCGTCATGCAGCACGGCCAGCGTCAGGCAGGCATTGACGCGGCGGCCGTCCAGCAGCACCGTGCAGGCGCCGCATTGGCCGTGGTCACAGCCCTTCTTGGTGCCGGTGAGGTGCAGATGCTCGCGCAAGGCGTCCAGCAGCGAGGTGCGGTTGTCCAGTTCCAGTGTCTGGTTCTGGCCGTTGACCGTCAGGGTCACTTTGGAGGTGGCCATCAGGGTCTCCTGCGAGGCGGGGGACGAATGGGGTGGAAGCTGCGCCTGGGCGTTGGCGTTGGCGTTGGCATCGAGCGTCAGGCTGGTGCCAGCGGCGCAGGCGCTGCTGGCGATGAGCATGTGACGGCGGGTGAATCCGCCGGTGGCTTCGCTGACGCTGTCCGTCAGGGCCACCCAGGCGCCTTCTGCGCCGACGTCAGCGGCCTGGCCGTGGACCGGCAACGGGAATGGCGTGGGAGACGAGGTGGAGGTCGGGGTGGGGGAGGGGGCGCGCGAGGGCGAGAGCGAGAGCGAGAGAGAAGGTTTGGGGGCCGACGGGCACGACGGGGACGCTGCATCCATGCTGGGGTACTCCTGGCTGAGCCGATGTTGGCGCTGCCCGGAGGTGGCAAGGCATGTGCCCGCTCAGCGATGTTGCTGCAGCCACTCCTCCACCCGCAAGGCACGGGTGCCCACCGCGTCCACCGCCTGCTTGAGCAGTTGGTGGGAGACGCCAAAGCGGTCTCCCCAATATCGAAGCTCGTCGCGTTCGCTCAGGCTGACCCGGTGGTGGTCGGAGCCGTGGGTGTTGGTGGTGTCATCGGGCATGGCGCACGCCTCACCTTGGAACGGCATGGCCAGTCATGGCGGGTCATGGGTGGCCAGTGTCACGGCCTTTGGGCGGTGGCACCCCATTGGCATGGTTGTCCAGGCTGGCGCCCGGGTCTTCCTCGCCGGCGACCGATTCCTCGAAGGCATGGTCGGGCACAGCCGTGGGGCTGTGCGCCGGGATGGGAGCGGGCTTGGGGGCCGGGCCGGACGGGGGCGGCGAGGCGGCAATGGGGGAAGGTATGGGGGTCGGAGGGGTGGGTACGGAAGCGGAAGGGATGGTCATGGGCGTGGCCTTGGTCGTCAGTCTTGCGGGGCCGGCAAATGCAGTGCCCATGCTGCACGAGCAGCGCATCCTTGCGTCCCTGCGCCCCCGAACCACCAAGCCACCAAGCCACCGAACCGGCGGATCACCACCGCACCACCGGACCTTCTCAGCCCTCAGCCCTCAGCCCTCAGCCCGCAACTGGCTGTCCAGCTGCTGCAGCACGCGATAGCAGGGCAGCACCTGCGCCACGCTGGCATTGGGTTCACGTCCTTCCCGGATGGCCGCGACAAACTCCCGGTCCTGCAGCTCGATGCCGTTCATCGACACATCCACCGCACTCACGTCGATCTTTTCTTCCTTGCCATTGACCAGGTCGTCATAGCGCGCCACATAGGTGCCGGTGTCTCCGATGTAGCGGAAGAAAGTGCCCAGCGGTCCGTCGTTGTTGAAGGACAGCGACAAGGTGCATAACGCGCCATTGGCCGCCTTGAGCTGGATGCTCATGTCCATGGCAATGCCCAGCGACGGATGGATGGGTCCCTGCAGCGCATGGGCCTGCACGATGGGGCTGCCGCACTGGTAGGCAAACAGGTCCACCGTGTGCGCGGCGTGATGCCACAGCAGATGGTCGGTCCAGCTGCGGGGCTGGCCCAAGGCATTCATGTTGGTGCGCCGGAAGAAATAGGTCTGCACATCCATCTGCTGGATGTTGAACTCGCCGGCCCGGCTCTTGCGGTGGATCCATTGGTGGCTGGGATTGAACCGGCGGGTGTGGCCCACCATTGCCACCAGGCCGGTCTCGCGCTGCAGTTGTGCCACGGCTTCACCATCCGCGAGGCTGTCGCACAGCGGAATCTCCACCTGCACATGCTTGCCCGCCCGCAGACACGCGAGGGCCTGCGCAGCATGCATCTGGGTGGGCGTGCAAAGGATGACCGCATCCACGTCGGGCCGTTTCAGCACCTCGTCCAGCTCGGTCGCGGCATGCTCGATGCCGTACTGATTCGCCACGGCCTGAGTCTTTTCCAGGTCCCGGCTGACCAGCGCCACCACCCGCACACCGGGAATCCGCTTCAGCGCGTCCAGATGCTTCTGGCCAAATGCGCCGGCTCCGGCCAGCGCGATGTTCAAGGGTTTGCTCATGGGGTACTCCGTGTGTCTTCAAGAATCAGGTGGCCCACCGCCGTGTTGGACGCGGGCACGTGATAGAAACGGTGCAGGACGCGCGGTGCGGGCCCACCGGCCACATCCCCCATCGCGCCGCGCGCAATCAGCCACATCACCAGCTCGATGCCTTCGGAGCCGGCTTCGCGCACATAGTCCACATGCGGCATCTCGGACAGCCCGTGCGGGTCGGTGATCAGGCGGTCCATCCACGCGTTGTCCCAACTGCGATTGATCAGGCCGGCGCGCGGCCCCTGCAATTGGTGGCTCATGCCGCCGGTGCCCCAGATCTGCACATTGAGCGGCGCGTCAAAGCTCTCCACCGCGCGCCGGATGGCCTGGCCCAGCTGGAAGCAGCGCCGGCCGGAGGGCACGGGATACTGCACCACATTCACAGCCAGCGGAATGACCGGGCAGGGCCAGCGCCCCTCCACCGGGTCCTGCGGCCCGAACAGGAGCGACAAGGGCACGGTCAGGCCGTGGTCCACCGTCATGCGGTTGATCAGCGTGAGGTCAAAATCCTGCTGGATCACGCTCTGGGCGATATGGGCCGCCAGCTCACCGTGGCCCGGCACCATGGGCACCGGCCGCGGGCCCCAGCCTTCGTCGGCCGGCTCGTAGCTGTCGGCCGTGCCGATGGCGAAGGTGGGAATCACGTCCAGGCTGAAGGCATTCGCATGGTCGTTGTAGACCAGGAAGATCACGTCTGGACGCTGTGTGCGGATCCATTGGCGCGAGAACTCGTAGCCGGCAAACACCGGCTGCCAATAGGCCTCCTGGGTGCGCCCGGTGTCCATGGCCACGCCAATGGCGGGCACATGCGAGGTGTAGACCGATGCAGTGATGCGAGCCATCAGCGAGTGCCTCCGCGGCGGTGGGTCGGGTCAGCGCCTGGATCGGCGGCGGTGTTTGAGCCTGTGCTTGTGTCTCCGCCTGGCGCCGCTTCGTCCAGATCGCGGCCCCCTTCCGGCGACCGGCCACCCGCCAGCATCATGTCGCGATATGCCGCTTCCGTCATGCCGGTCATGCTGGCAGCCATCTGCTGATAGCTGCGGCCATCGGTGGCGCCGATCTTGGCCAGGAAGTAGATGTTGCCGCCCAGCCGAATGCACTCATTCAGATCACGGGCCAGCACGGCGGCCTTCTGGTCGGCGGTCATCGGCCATTCGTCGAGATAGGCCCGTTCGTCGGACTTGAACCGGGCGCGGTTGTCCGCCTTCATCAGCGACATGCAGAACTGATTGAGCCAATAGCCCTTGCGGGACTGCTCTGCATCGAAGATGGTGGTGCCCGGAATGTTGCGGTAGGGTTTGTCGAGCGGCATGGAGCCCTCCTGGATGTGCATCGGCGCACGGCAGCGTTGAGGCGCCGGATCAGCCCACCAACTCGGGCCAATACAGCCGCAGCGGGTTGTCCACCAGCAGGCGCTGCTGCAAGGCCTGGGTGGGCGCGATCTGGGGAATGAAGTCCACCAGCAGGCCGTCGTCGGGCATGTGGTCCTTCAGGTTGGGATGGGGCCAGTCGGTGCCCCACAGCACGCGGTCCGGAAACGCCTCCACCACGCGTCGGGCGAAGGGCACCACGTCCTGGTAGGCCTGCTGCTGGCCGTGGAGGGCCGGTGGGCCGCTGCTGGAGAGCCGCTCCGGGCAGGTGACCTTGCACCACACCTGTGGATGCTCCCGCATGAAGCGCAGGAACAAGCCGAATTCGGGACCGTCCGGGGATTGGGTGACATCGGGCCGGCCCATGTGGTCGACCACCACGGTGGTGGGGAGGGCACTGAAGAAGTCCCACAACTCCGGCAGGTCCGGCGCCTCGAAATAGATCACCACATGCCAGCCCAGGCGATGAATGCGCTGCGCAATCTCCATCAACTCGTCACGCGGGGTGAAGTCCACCAGCCGCTTGACGAAGTTGAAGCGAACGCCGCGCACACCCGCGTCGTGCAGGGCCTGCAGCTGTTCATCACTGATGCTGCGGCGCACGGTGGCCACGCCGCGGGCGCGGCCCTGTGAAGCTTGGCAGGCATCAAGCATGGCGCGGTTGTCGTCGCCATGGCAGGTGGCCTGCACGATGACGTTGCGGTGAAAGCCAAGATGGTCCCGCAGCGCAAAGAGTTGCGCCTTGCTCGCATCGCAGGGGGTGTATTTGCGTTCAGGCGCGTAGGGGAACGCCGCGCCGGGGCCGAAGACATGGCAGTGCGCGTCCACCGCGCCTTCAGGCAGTTGAAAGCGCGGGCGGGCGGGGCCCTGGTACCAGTCCAGCCAGCCAGCGGTCTTGGTGAAGCCGCCGGTGGTGGGCAGGGCGTCAGAGGGGGGCATGTGCGGTCTCCTTCAGGGGCACTTAGGGGGCGATCAAAACGGCGATCAGGGTCGATCAGGCGTGGCCAGGTGCGCCAGCAGCCGGTCGGCTTCGGTGCGCCAGTCGGGGCTGCGGGCAAAACCGCTGGTGGTCTTGTCGCCGAACACACCGTTGTCCGCCAGGTCGGCCATCCAGGCCTGGCGTTCGGCCGTTCCATTGGCGCTCCAGGGCACGAGGCCGGCTTCGGTCACGGTCATCGCCACCTCCCGGACCTCTTCACTGCGTCGGCGGCCATGCTGGATGACCCGCTGGAAGAAATACGCCGCCTGCTGCTCCCACTGGATGCCGGGGAAAGTCTCCTGCAGCGATGCGATCACTGCATCTTCCACCCCATAGTGGCGTGCTGCCGTCAGACTCTCGATGACCATCGCCTCCAGGCCCTTGATCATCACGCTGCGGCACATCTTGGTGGCACTGGCGACTCCCAGGCGCTCGTCATGCACCTTCGCGGCAAAGCCGAGCCGTTCCAGCATCGGCAACAGCGCTTGCGCCTGCGGCCCGCCCAGCAGCAGCGGCACGCGGATGCGGTAGGGCGGCACGCTGGTCATCACCGCACCTTCGACATACCGGCCGCCATGACCTTCCACCACCGCCGCAGCCTGTTGCTTGGCGCCAGGCGACGCGGAATTGAAATCCAGCACGAAGGTGCCGGATGCCAGACCGGCCGCACAAGCCCGAGCGGCATTCACCGTTTCACTGGCCGTAACCGCGCTGATGACCAGATCCCGTCCGGCAGCAGCTTCGGCGGCCGTGGCGCACAAGCGGACGCCGTGGGCGGTGGCATGCTGGCGCAACGGGTCGGCAGCCGTGCCCGGTGGGGTCAGCTTGAGGTCGTAGGCGGTGAGGTCATGGCCGCTGCCGCGCAGGTCCTCGGCCAGGATGCGGCCGACTTCCCCGTAACCGATGAGACCAATGCGCAGCGAGCCTGCGTGGGAAGGAGATGAAGCGGTGTCAGACATGGGCAGGGCAGGTGTGAACGACGAGGGGCGTGTCGCAAAGGCCCCATCGACGGGCGCAGGTCAGTCCAGCGCGATGTTGAAACGCTTGACGATGTCGGCGTATTTCGCCGACTCCGTCACCATGAAGTTGCCGAACTGCTCACGGGTGACCGGGAACAGGTCATAGCCGAAGGTGGCGTAGCGCTCCTTGATGTCCGGCTCGGCCAGGGCCGCTTCGATGTCCCGCTGGATCTTGTCGGCGACTGCCTTGGGCAGGTTCTTCGGGGCGGCAATCGTGGTCCATCCGGTGGCCTCGTAGCCCGCCGGTCCGCCGGATTCCGCCACGGTGGGCAGGTCCGGGAAGGCCGGGTGGCGACGGGGGGCGGTGACGGCAATGAAACGGATGCGGCCGGCGCGCTGCAGCGGACCGGCAGTGGCCATGGAGCCCAGCGCGAAGTTCAGCTCACCGTTGGCCACGGCGGTGTAGAGCATGGAGGTTTCTTTGTAGATCACATGCTGCATCTGCGTGTGGGTCATGGCCTCCAGCTGGGCCGACCCCAGATGCACCGGATTGCCGACCGACCACGACCCATAGTTCAGCGCGGCCGGCCGGGCCCTGGCATCCGCCACGAGGTCGCCGACGGTCTTGTATTTGCTGTTGGTGGGGACGCCCACAAAGAAATAGGTGCGGAACAGCGGCGTGATTGGCTCGAAGTCCTTCACCGGGTCATAGGGAAGCTTCTTGAACAGATGCTGGTAGACGACCAGATGCACGTTGTCCAGCTGGATCAGGTCGTGGCCGTCCTGGGCGCCGCGCTTAAAGGCGTCGATGGCGAGAAAGCCATTGGCCCCCGGCTTGTTCTCCACGATCACCGGTTTGCCCCACTTCTTCTGCAGCTTGTCGGCCACCATGCGCGCGACCGTCTCCGGACCGCCGCCGGCCGGGAAGGGCGTGATGATGCGCACCGGTCGGGTGGGCCAGTCAGTGGCGGTGGAGGCCGGCGTGGTGGCGGGTGCCGCAGGCGGTGGCGAGGAGGGTGATGAGGACTGCGCCACTGCGGGCGCGGCCCCCAGGGTCAGTCCGAATGAGGTCGCAGCGGCCGCAGCCGTCGCGAGCAGGGCAGCCCGGCGCTGCGGGTCTTGGGGAACGTTCATCGTGCTTGTCTCCGTCTGTTCTCGTCACGTTGAATGGGCGCCCGGACTGCTGATGGTGGCCCGTGGGTTCGATCGGCCTGCTGCTGTCGTCAGGCCTGATCGATGTAGCGCAGGCCTGCCTTGGCCAGCGGCTCGCGCATTTTGTACATATCCAGGCCGAGGACGCCTGCAGCCAACTGCTCGCGCTTGGCGCCTTCCAGCGCCTCGCGGGCGATGGCGGCCTCCAGCGTTTTCTCGGCCATGGCGGCTGGCACGTTCACCACACCGTCGTCATCCGCCACGATCACATCACCCGGGGTGACCAGCGCGCCGGCGCAGACCACCGGAATGTTGACCGAGCCGAGCGTGGCCTTGATGGTGCCCTTGGACGAAATGGCCTTGCTCCACACCGGAAAGCCCATCTCATTGAGCGTGCGGACATCCCGCACACCGGCATCGATGATCAGCGCACGGGCGCCGCGGGCCTTGAATGAGGTGGCCAGCAGGTCCCCAAAGTAGCCGTCGGTGCATTCGGCGGTGATGGCGGCCACCACCACATCACCCTCCTGAATCTGTTCGGCTGCCACATGCATCATCCAGTTGTCCCCGGGATGCAGCAGCACGGTCACTGCCGTGCCCGAGACGCTGACGCCGGACTGGATCGGGCGCATGTAGGGCTTGAGCAGGCCCACACGGCCCATGGCTTCGTGCACCGTGGCCGAGCCCAGACGGCCCAGACCGTCGGCAGCGGCGCGGTCGGCGCGGCGGATATTGCGATAAACGACACCCAGTTCGTACATGGCGGTTTCTTTCGTGTGCAGGGTCAAAGGCCTTTGGCCTTGAGGGCGGTGTCCAGCCGGCTGAACACACGGCGGGCGTTGCCTTCGTAGATCTGGAAACGCTCCTCGTCATTGAGGTGGGGCGTGGCCTCGATGTAGCGCTTGGTGTCGTCGTAGAAGTGGCCGGTGGTGGGGTCGATGCCGCGCACCGCACCGATCATCTCGGACGCGAACAGCACATTCTTCACCGGGATTACCCGGGCCAGCAGGTCAATGCCAGGCTGGTGATAGACGCAGGTGTCGAAAAAGATGTTGTTGAGCAGATGCTCGTCCAGCAGCGGCTTCTTGAGTTCCTGCGCCAGGCCGCGGAAGCGGCCCCAGTGGTAGGGCACCGCACCGCCGCCATGCGGAATCAGGAACTTCAGTGTGGGGAAGTCCTTGAACAGATCACCGGTCAGGCATTGCATGAAGGCGGTGGTGTCGGCGTTCAGGTAATGCGCGCCGGTGGTGTGGAAACAGGCATTACAACTGGTGGAGACATGAATCATCGCCGGAATGTCCCACTCCACCATCTTCTCGTAGATGGGATACCAATGGCGATCGGTCAGCGGCGGGCTGGTCCAATGGCCGCCGGACGGGTCGGGATTGAGGTTGATGCCAACAAAGCCATAGTCCTTGACGCAGCGCTCCAGTTCCGGAATGCAGGTGGCCGGGTCCACGCCCGGGCTCTGCGGCAGCATGGCGGCGCCAATGAAATGGTCCGGGAAGAGCTGGCTGACGCGGTAGCACAGCTCATTGCAGAGGGCCGCCCAGGTGGAGGAGGTCTGGAAGTCACCGATGTGGTGGGCCATGAAGCTGGCGCGCGGACTGAAGATGGTGAGGTCGCTGCCGCGTTCCTTCATCTTGGCCAACTGGTTGGTGATGATCGATTCGCGCAGTTCATCGTCGCTGATCGTCAGCTCCGACGGCTTGGGGGCAAGGCTCGGGTCCTTGAGACCGGCGATCTGGCGGTCCCGCCAGGCCCCCAGCGCCGCCGGGGCGGTGGTGTAGTGGCCGTGGACGTCGATGATCAATGGCTTGCGGTTGGACATCTTGGGTGTGGGTCTTGGCGACGTTGGGATGAAGGACGCTGCTGGGCGTGTCGTGTCGTGTCGTGGCGTGGGTGTGGGCGATGGCGTTGGATGTCAGAGCCGGCCTTCGGCCACCGGCGGGGTCATGCCATGCTGGCGCTTCAGGGCGTCATGGCGGGCCAGGGTGAAGAAGTCCAGCGCCAGCTGAGCGGCGGCGACATCGGTGCTGCTGGCGGCCACCGCGCCGACAAATCGGGTGATGATCTCCAGCCCCGTCGGCATGGCCCCCAACAGCGTGATGCCTGGTACCTGCTGCAGTTCGCTGAGCTGCTGGAAGCCGAGGGACACCTCCCCCTGTGCCACCAATCGGCCGACCGGCACGCCGGGCGGCGCCTGTCGGAGCCGGTCCCCCAGCACCTTGCGCAGGTCCCAGCGATCCAGCAGCTTCAGCAGCGCCGTGCCGCTGGGGCCGGTGGAGTAGCCGATGCCGCGGGCCGCCAGCAAGGCCTGGCGCAGCGCTTCGGGCGTGGAGACATCGGGCATGGCATCGCCGGCAGTGGCTGCGATCACCATCGGCGATTCCACCATCACCCGCCGGCTGGCGGCGTGCAGGTGGCCGGCGTCGGCCAGGCGCTGCATGGCGTCTTCCGCCAGCACGACCAGATCCAGCCGCTCCCCCTGGGCCACTCGCTGCGCGGCATCCACGCCGCCCACGGATTCAAAGCGCAGCTTCACACCGGTGTCCGCGCTGAAGGCGGTGGACAGGTCAGCCAGCACCTGGCGGGTGGCCATGGAGGAGATGCCAAGCAGAGGATCGGTCACGGCAACAGAAGGGGAAGCTGATCTGCGGTGGATTCTGGTCCGAGTCGACCCTTCAATCCAGTTCTAGCTCCCACTAGCTGATATTCCGGTTGGGCATGGCGTGCGATGATCCTGCCCATGAATCTCACCCAACTGGAAACTTTTGTCCATGTGGCCGAGCATGGCAGCTTTAGCAAGGCGGCGCTGGTGCTGGGCGTGGCCCAGCCGGCATTGAGCCGCCAGGTGCGGGCCTTGGAGACGGAGCTGCATGAGACCCTGCTGCTGCGCAATGGCCGCGGTGTTCAGCTCACCGAAGCCGGGCGGCGCCTGCTGCAGCATGGGCAGGACATTCTCAACCTGGTCAGCCATGCCAAGGAAGATCTGCGGGCGCAGCGCAGCGAGCCGGTGGGGCAGATCACCATTGCCATGCCCCCGACGCTGGCCCGGCTGCATACCCTGGCGCTGATCCGCGCCTTCCAGGCGGATATGCCGCAGGCCCGGCTGGCCATTACCGAGGGGTTTTCGGTCCATCTGACCGAATGGCTGCTGACCGGCCGCACGGACCTGGCCCTGGTCTACAACCCGGAGCCGGTGCCCGCCTTGGAAATCCTGCCGCTGCGCAAGGAACGGCTGTGCCTGGTCAGCCCCCGAGGCGAGGCACCGGCACGGCCGCCGACGCTCAAGCAACTGGCCCGCTATCCGCTGGTGATGCCCCAGCGGGGCCATGTGTTTCGCTCGCTGATGGAGAAGGCTGCTGCCATGGCGGGGGTGCAGTTGGAGGTGCGCTGGGAGGTGTCCAGCGTGCCGGCCATCCTGGATTGTGTGGCGGCCGGCATTGGGCACGCGGCACTGGGCGAAGATGCCCTGCGCATCGTGGAGCAGCCGGAACGCCTGGTGGTGACGCCCCTGGCCCGTGCGGACATCCAGAGTACGCTGTGCCTGGTCACTCCCACCAGCAAGCGGGCCACACCGCTGATGCAGCGGACGGCGGCTCTGCTGATGCGGCTGGTCGGGGAGGCGCCGGTGTCGGAATAGGGCGGTTGCCATGTGCGGGTCGGGGCCGTTGCGTAAGGCCCGGGCAGCCCAATTGCGTCGCGAGGTAAAGCTTCGGTAGCGCTGTGGCGCACATCCCTACAACCGTCCCCCGAAGGTGGGTAGGTGTCCCAGGCTTTTCGTTGACGCCCCGGATGCGCTTCAGGAAGATTCGCCCACCATGCCAGAGACTTCTCACACCTTCGGACCTTCCGGTCAGCAACGCCCCAGCCTGTGGCGGACGCTGCTCTGGTGGGTGCTGGCGGCGTTGGCCGCCTTTGTCTTGTTGGAGGCCGTGCCCGCACGGGCCGCCTCCACCTCGGCGGCAATGCTCCCATCGATGTCCGGCCCCACCCCCGTTGCATCAGGATCGGCCGTGGGCCCCGCAGCGGTGCCCCGCTTGACGGCGGGTCTCCCGCTTCCGGTGATCACGCCGATTGCAGATTGCTCGGCCTTGACCAGCACCTCGTTGGTGGAATTTGCAGGAGCCGGTCGCCGTGGGACCAAGGCCTTCAAGGCTACCAGTCAAGGGTTGCCGGCCAGCATCCAGTTCCGGGTCGAGCTGCCGCTGGGCCGCTGGACGCAGCCTTACCTGTAGATCGGATCAACGACGGCAGCTTCGGTGCCGATGCCGCCAAGCGCGAGGACTTTGCCCATCGTGCCGTGCATGTCACCGCCGTGGCGGCCCAGCGGCTGATTGAACGCTTCGACGGACGGCCCAAGCGCTTTGCATATTTCAGCGGCTACTGGGAGGGGGGGGCGTGAAGCCCTGGTGGCGGCGCAGCACACTAGGCGGAGATTACGCACACTGAAGTGCCTTGAAATTGTCGACGTAGAAGTCAAGGCTTTCAGTGACGACGTGGTCATAAAAGCCACCCAGCCGACTGTTCAGTTCATCAAGACCGAACTTGACCGCGCTCTGCTCAATGTGCCGGAAGTCCATGAAGCGGGCCCGTGCTTGGTTCTTCATTACGACACAGAAGTGATACCGGCAGTCTCTGGCTGAGAAGTCCTTCAGCAAGCCTTTCAGTAATTCTGTTCCCGCCTCAAACTTGCGCTGCATTTGTGCTTTGTCGATATCCGAGGTGCGCTGGTTTTTGAATTCGACAAAGTAGAGATCCTTGTGTCCCGCTTGGATGGCGTCTGGGGATGCGGGGATCGGGGCAGCGCTTTGGGCTCGTACGTAAGCGTCGAAGTCATAGACCTCTGCTGTAGCTTCATCACTGCAGAGATGCTGTCCGTTTGCGACATCCAAGCTGGTGGCTTTGAATGTCGAACTGTAAGGACCGAGCGCTTGCGCCAGGTGTTGCTTGAGGCTGTATTTATTCATCGCGCAAGTCCTCTGCATCCATTTTTCTGAAGACTTCAAAGGGCTCGGCAAGGATGCTGAAAATGTCACTCAGGCGGTCTTCATCGTCAATGCTTCGCCCTTGCGCCAGGGCGAAGCGTGACTCTGCATCGAGTCCTGCGCGATCCACATCGCGCTTGAGGGCTTCAATCAGGTAGGGGCTGTGCGACGACACCAGAACGTACACGCCGTTTTCTGCCAATGTCACCAACACCTTGGCAAGCCTGAGTTGCCATTTGGGATGCAGGTGATTCTCCGGCTCATCAAAAATGAGAACGGTGTTCTTTGCCACGAATTCGTTGGCCACCAGCATCTTGAGCAGTCCAAACACCTTGATGCCGCTGGCTGTGTTCTTGATGGAGATGGAGGTGCCGCGCCGATGAAACAAGAAGTCGCGCTCTGCTTTGTCGTACGCCACTTCACCGTCCATCAGCCGCTCCAAGTCTTCCAGCAGCTCGCTTGAATTCAGGGCGTTGCCTTCACTGAGCAGATCGGCAGGCAGCGCCGGTGTTCGGAGCTTGTCGAACAGATCTTTGGTGTGCAGTGTCGTGAATGGCTGCCCCAGGCGGCTGGAACGGCGCTGGCCCATGTCCAGCAGGGTTTGGCTTCGTGCCAGCACATCATGGTTGTTCAGGATGAGCGGCGAATCAATGAAGGTGGCATCTTTCAGTGGGACTGGCTCCACCTCGCCCGACAGGCGTACGCCGCTGTCTGTTACCCGAAGATCAAGAAGGGTCAGGCTGTTCTCCACCAGTTGGATTCGCCCTTCTGCCGCCCCTTGCAGCAGCAAGGAGGCGTCAAACTCCGATGCAAAGACCTTGTTGAGTGCGTTTTCAATGGATTGCTTGACGTCTTCAGGCTGATCCAGCGCAGTCTGAATGTCGTCGCGAAGCGCTAGAACGGCCTGCTGATCCTCCGGAGCGAAACTTCCCAGCGCGAAGATGCGTTGGATGTGGTCATCAATGGCGGCCAACTGCTCCTCGGCACTGATCCGGTGCTTTGTCAAAGAGCGTAAACGCCGCAACACATCCATCATTTCGGGGGTGGTGTGTGGCATGGCCTCGCGGAGGCGGAAGTAGATCTCGTCTGTCTTCTCCTCAACCCTGAATTCCCTGGACTCTTGCAAGTCTTCCCGATAGCGGTTGATGGCCTTGACGATGCAAAAAACAATCTTGCCGACGGTGCTCTTTCCGTTGTCGTTTTCACCAGCAATGACGCATAGCTTGCGCAGCGAAAGTTCGGCATGCTGGAGCATGCCGATGTTGTCGAGGATGAGCTTCATGATGTGCGTCCTTCTGGAATCGATGCTTCTTCAGGTGCCTCGCGGCGCAGTGGTCGGCCCGGGACCTTGATTGTCAGAGATTGACCTGGCAGTGCCACGCGATCTGGTAAGAACTCGGAGGCCATCTCAGTGGAGGCGGTGAACTTCTTGGGTTGCGGGGCCGTCATCATGCGGTCCCTCTTGAGCGACGCCCATGTTTCCGGGATACCCCGGTGCCGAGGTGGTGGTCTCAACGCCGTACAAAGCGAGGGGGTCTTTCAGCCAGAGTCGGTAGTGTGTCCCCCGCAGGCTGGGCTGACTGGATGCCAAAGCGCTGCGTCAAGCCCGGGCGCCGAAGCTCCCCGAGGAAGCGCCATCGGAGCCCGATGTGTTTGAGTCGGTCCCGCTGGGATGCGGCAAGTTCAGCCGTCGGATCAGCTTTCATCGCGGCTGCAGCCAAGGTCAAAAGTTGCGGGCATTTTATCCGTACGACCTCATGAGGAAATAAAGATGCGCAGAGGGTGACCCAATGGCAGTTCGATAGGTCACTTGCCCAGGCCGCCCGTACGCGAGGGGGCGCGGGGGCGCGGTCATCACCCTCAAATCCGCTGCGCCCCCGTCAAATGATGGGCTGCCCGATGCAGATGCGCCAGAAAGTGCCGCACGCTTGGTTTCAGCGCCGAATCGGCGCGCGCCAGCGCGCCAATCGTCAGGCGAAGCGGCCCTTCCGCCACCCGCACCACCTCCACGTGTTGCATGGCAAACGGGTGCGCGGCAATCTGCTGCGGCATCAGACCCACGCAGTTGCCGCTGGCGATGATCGACAGCAGGCCCAGCGTTGAATTCACCAGCGCACCCGCCGGCGGCGGCTTGAGCCCGTGGTTTTCAAACAGCGTGCGGGCATAACCCGCATCGGATGTGGCGCCGGTGTACACCCAGGGCACATCATTCAGTTCCACCAGAGTCTTGGCACGCCGTAACGGATTGCCTTTGCCCACCACGATCATCATGTCCACCGGCATCAGCGGCTCCACCGTGAATTCGCCGGAGGGCAGGTGCTCGGGCAGGGGGCCGAGGGCGATGTCCACTTCACCCTTGCGCAAGCGGGTGAGCTGCGCCATGTAGAGCTCTTCGATGATGCGCAGCTGAATCTCCGGGAACTCCGCGCCAAACGTGCGCAGCGCCTCCGGCACCAGCAGCATCACCGCCAGGGGCACCGCACCGATGGCCAGCGTGCCGGTCATGCGGCCGCCCAGTTGCTGGATCTGATCCACCGCATGGGCCAGTTCCCGGTCCGCTGCAATGGCGCGCTCATACAACACCATGCCTTGCGCCGTGGCCAGCACACCGGTGGTGCTGCGCAGCAGCAAGGTGGTGGCCAGTTCGCGCTCCAGTTCGCGAATCATCTTGGTTAATGCCGGCTGCGACACGCCAATTCGACGCGCGGCTCCGCGCAGGCTGCCTTCTTCCACCGAGGCGACCAGCGCCCTGAGATTCGTCAGTTTCATGGTGAACCATGATAACCAAGCGTTATCGCCCCGCAGGGCCTGCCATCTGACGAGAGCGGAGTCCGATTTCTAGACTGCCCCTCCAACCAACCTTCAGCACCATGGCAGTCATCATCGGCGGCATTGCCGCTTCCCATACCCCCACCATCGGCTTTGCCTTCGACCGCGACAAGCGCCATGACCCGACCTGGGCACCGATCTTCGAAGCGTTTGACCCGGTGCGTGAATGGCTGGACCAGCAAAAGCCGGACGTGCTGCTGTTCATCTACAACGACCACGTCACCTCCTTCTTCTTCGACCACTATTCCGCCTTCACCCTGGGCGTGGGCGAGCAATGGGAGGTGGCGGATGAAGGCGCAGGCGCGCGCGACCTGCCCCCCGTGAAGGGCCATCCGGCCTTTGCCGCCCATGTGGGCCAGAGCCTGATGGCCGATGAATTCGACATGTCCTTCTTCCAGCATCGTGCGCTGGATCACGGCTGCTTTTCACCGCTGTCCATGCTGGTGGATCACCAACCGTCCCAAGCGGGAGCGGAGCAGGGCGGCTGGCCGGTGAAGATGGTGCCGCTGCAGATCGGTGTGCTGCAGTTCCCGATTCCCACCGCACGGCGCTGCTACAAGCTGGGGCAGGCCTTGCGGCGCGCCATTGAGAGTTATCCGGAAGATCTGCGTGTGGCGATTGTGGCCACCGGGGGGCTGTCGCATCAGGTGCATGGCGAGCGGGCCGGCTTCAACAACACCGATTGGGATCATCGCTTCCTGGACCTGCTGGAGAAGGACCCTGAGCACCTGGCCGACATGACCCATGCGCAATACGCGCAATTGGGCGGGCTGGAAGGCGCAGAGGTGATCATGTGGCTGGTGATGCGTGGCGCGTTGTCGGCCCGTGTGGATTGCCGCCACCGCAGCTACTACCTGCCGTCCATGACCGGTATCGCCACGGCCATCTTCGAGAACCAGGCGGGGGAACCCTCAGCAGGTGAACGTGCGCGACGGGCCGAGCGCATTGGCACGCAGCTCGCCGGCATTGAGCAGTTGGCTGGCACCTATCCGTTCACGCTGGCCCTCAGCGTCAAGGCCTACCGCATCAATCACTTCCTGCATGACCTGGTGCTCCCTGAACGCCGGGCGGCTTTCCTGCACGATCCGGACGCCGAATTCCAGCGTGCTGGACTCACCCAGGCCGAGCAGGACCTGGTCCGCCGCCGCGACTGGCGCGGCCTCATCCACTACGGTGTCATCTTTTTCATGCTGGAGAAGCTGGGCGCCGTGGTCGGCGTCTCCAACCTGCACATCTACGCCGCCATGCGCGGCGAAACGCTGGAGCAGTTCCAGGCCACCCGCAACACCAAGGCCCTCTATTCGGTGGCCGGCAAGGATGCGGGCAGCCTGGACTGGGCCGCGCCCCAGAAAGAGCCTTCCTGAAGGCCAGGCCGGAGGGCACGACGAGGTCCCCGGCCGACGATTCCATTCCACCCCAAGAGGAGACACATGAAGACCCCCAATCAACAAGGACTGCGGGCCGGCACTGCCCTGGCAGCGGCCTGCGCGAGCCTGTGCATGGCCAGTGGTGGCGCCGAGGCGCAAAGCGTCACCATCTATGGACTGATCGATGCGTCCGTGGAGCACCTCAGCGATGTCGGCGCCAGCCGCAGCGGGCTGACCCGCGTGCCGGGCCTCACCGGTTCATTGCCGTCGCGCCTGGGGCTGCGCGGCAGTGAGGACCTGGGCGGCGGCCTGAAGGCCGTGTTCGTGCTGGAGCAGGGCATCGGCGTGGACAGCGGCACGCTGAACCAGGGCGGCCGAGTCTGGGGCCGGCAGGCCTACGTGGGCCTGAGCGGTGACTTCGGCACGGTGGCCCTGGGCCGCCAGTATTCGATGCTGTATTGGTCCCAACTGGATGCGGACCTGCTGGGCCCGGCCATGTTCGGCTCCGGCTCGCTGGATAGCTACCTGCCCAATTCCCGCGTGGACAACGCCATGGCCTGGCGCGGCACCTTCAGCGGCTGGACGCTGGGCGCCACCTTCAGCCCGGGACGCGACTCGGTGAATGCCGGCCCGACGCCTGCGGGCACCAACTGCCCCGGCGAAAGCGCCACCGATTCCAAAGCCTGCCGCCAGTGGTCTGCCATGGTGAAGTACGACACCGCCAACTGGGGTGCGGTGGCCGCCGTGGATGCGATCCGCGGGGGCACTGGCGCCTTTGCCGGGCTCACCAGCAGTGCACTGACAGACCGCCGCGCCACGGTGGCCGGCTGGGCCAGGTGGGACAACTGGAAAGTGGGCGGCGGGCTGATCAACCGCCGCAACGAGGGCAGCACCACCACACCCAAGAGCAAGCTCTGGTACGTTGGGGCCGGCTATACGGTGAACCCGCAAATCCTGCTGGAGGCGGAACTGTTCAAGCTGGACTACAAGAACAGCGCAAACCAGGCGACGCTGCTCGCGGTGCGGGCCACCTACACGCTCTCCAAGCGCACTGCGCTTTACGCCACCGCTGGCCGCATCGACAACGACGGCACGCTGGCCCTGAGCGTGAGCAATGCGGCTTCTGGCGGCACACCGCCGGCAGGCGGCTCGCAGAACGGCATTGCAACCGGCATCAAGCACAGCTTCTGATGGGCGCTGAGCCCTGATGGACCGCCGGTGGGGCGCCAGGGCCCTGCCGGGCCGGCCGGGATCTCGCTGGATCCCGACGAATCAATGGGGACGTGCCCGCCGGGAGGCGGGGCGCCTGGGGGTGTCCGGCCCCTTGGCCGCAGCGTCTTCCACCCCATAGCCCTTCAGCCACACGGCCACCCCACGGCGCACCGAGACCGTGATCTCGTCGATAGGGGGGGTTTCTCGTATCACTCCGAGCATGCGGCGGTCGCAGATATTGGCTTCGATCAGCGCCTTGAGGTGCCAGGCGGCGACCATGGGATCGTTCTCCGGCAGGATGCCCCGGTGCATGCATTCGGCCAGGAAATCCCCGACGGAGGTCCACCCCCGCTCGATGCCGTTGTGGAAGATCAGTTGCCCCACCACGGTGCGGTCGGCTTCGTGCTCCGCCATCCGATGGATAGCCACCAGTTCCGGGGAGAGGCGCATCTCGAGCAGGGCGATGCCAAACCGGATGAGCACGTCCTCCAGCGGCGCGTCATGGTGGAGTTGATCAAAGACGCCGACCATGTGGCGCGACGCCTTGTACTCCATCACCGCCAGGAACAACTCTTCCTTGGATGGGAAGTAGTTGTACAGCGTGGCCTTGGATCCCCCCACGCGGGAGGAGATCACCGCCATGGAGGCCTTTTCGTAACCGACTTCCAGGAACACCTCGGTGGCGATGTCCAGGATCAAGACTCGACGTTCTTCAGTTTTGGTGCGCATGGGCTGAGTAATCCGGCGTGATGGGAATCACTGATTTCTGAACCGGTGTGTACATTTTTGCTTGACGTGCTCAGAAGGTCAATCCTAAACTGTACCGAACGGTTCAGTTAATGCCTTGCTGGTGCTTCCATGCGATCTGATACGCCTTACTTCCTCTCTGCGCTGGCTTCGGCGCTCCTCCTGGGTGCCTGTGCCCAGATTCCCGACCTTGGCCCGCGTGCCAGCCTGCCTGCGGCCGGCGCCGTGGCTGGGGGCGCGGACCTGAAGGGGGCGGCGGAGGCCGCCTGGCCGTCGGACCCGTGGTGGCGCCGTTACGGCGACCCGCAGCTCAATGCGCTGATGGACGAGGCGCTGCGAGACGCCCCCTCGCTGAAGGTGGCAGAGGCCCGCCTGAAGCAGGCGGCCGCGTTGGTGGAGCAGCAGGGCGCCAGTCTGCGCCCCGAAACGACCGCCACGGCCGGCCTGAATCGCGAGCGCCAGAGCTACAACAACGGCATTCCCGCTGCCTTTGTCCCGCAGGGCTGGAACAACTACGGTCAGGCGGCCGTACAGCTCAGCTATGACGTGGACCTGTGGGGCCGCCAGCGCGATTCACTCGCGGCGGCCACCTCCAGCTGGATGGCCAGCCAGGCCGATGCGGCGCAAGCGCGTCTGAGCCTGGCCTCGCAACTCGCCACGGCGTATGCGGATTTCGCGCGTCAGTTTGCGTTGGAAGACACCGCCAAGGCGGCGGTGGAGACCCGTCAGCAGACCAGCCGCCTGATGCAGGAGCGTGAAGCCCACGGCCTGGAAACCCGCGCGGCCGTCCGCCAGGCCCAGTCGCGGCTGGCGCAGGCGCAGGGCGACCTGCTGTCCATCCAGGAATCGCTGGTGCTGCAACGTCATCTGATGGCTGCCTTGCTGGGCGCCGGCCCGGCGCGTGGCGACGGTTTGTCCCGTCCGGTGATGGACCTCAGCCAGGTGCAGGGCCTGCCGCAGCAGGTGGAACTGGATCTGCTGGGGCGTCGGCCGGACATCGTCGCCGCCCGCCTGCGGGCTGAATCTGCCGGGCGCAAGATCGATGTGGCCCGCACCGCGTTTTATCCCAACATCAATCTGAGCGCGTCCTTCGGCTTCCAGTCGCTGGGGTTGGACATGCTGACCAAGTCCGGCTCGCAGGCGGGCAGCTTCGGCCCGGCCATCAGCCTGCCGCTGTTCGACCAGGGACGCCTGACCGGCCAATACAAGCAGGCCTACGGCACCTACGACGAAGCCGTGGCGCAATACCGCCAGACCTTGAGCCAGGCGCTGCAGGAAGTGGCCGACGTGGCCGCCAGCGAACGCGCACTGGAAGGGAGGCTCGCCCAGGCCCAGGCTGCCAGCGAAGCCGCCCGGGATGCCTGGACCCTGACCCGGCGCCGGTATGAGGGCGGGCTCTCCACGTATCTGGATGTGCTGAGCGCCGAGGACAGTTATCTCAATCAGGTCAAAGCCCTGACGGAACTGCAGGCGCGATTGATGAGCCTGGATGTCTCGCTCATCAAAGCCTTGGGCGGGGGTTATCAGGCTGCGGCGACCCAGGCGGGGTGACGCCGAGGCCGACACAGGCTTGTGCGTTCGACATGCACAGACCTGCAACGCACGCCCCTGCCACGCACGCGCCCCCCAACGCAAGCGCTCCGCATCGGTACGCAGTCCGCAACGCACACATTCAGGACCGCACCCCCCACGACCTCCACGGCCTCCACGATCTCGTGCCCCGCTGGTTTTCCCGTCAAGCTTTCGAACATACGCATCATGTCCCACGCTGACCATCACTTCGACTCCAACAACGCCGCTCACTCCGCTGCCCAGGCCAATGCCGCAGCGGGCGCCGACGACGCGCTGAACGACACGTCCACCCCGTCGTCGGCAGGCGCCGGAACCGGCTCGAACGGGCCGGCTTCGGCCGCGTTCAAGCCTGCTGCCGCACCACAGCCTGCCCGCCGCAAGCCCCGCCTGGCCATGCTGGCCGCCGCAGTGGTGCTGTTGGGCGGTGGCGCATGGGCCTATCACCACTTCATCGGTGAGCGCTATGTCTCCACCGACAACGCCTACACCGCAGCGGAAGTAGCGCAAATCACCCCGGCCATCGATGCCATCACACAGCGGGTGAGGGTGGTGGATACCCAGGAGGTGCGCAAGGGAGATGTGCTGGTGGAGCTGGATGCCACCGACGCCCGCCTCGCGCTGGCCCAGGCTGAAGCGGAGCTGGGCCGTGCCGAGCGCCGGGTGCGCACCTATCAGGCCAATGACCTGGGCTACCGTGCCCAGGTGGCCGCCCGTGAAGCCGAGCAGGAGCAGGCCGATGCCCAACTGAAGGTGGCACAGGCTGACCTGGACCGGGCGAAGCTGGACCTGAGCCGGCGTCAGGCGCTGGCCACCAGCGGTTCAGTGAGCGGCGAGGAACTCTCCAACGCGCAGGCGGCCTTCAACACCGCCTTGGCCCGCCTGTCGGCGGCCAAGGCCACAGCCGAGCAGACGCGCGCCAACCGCGCGGCCACCCAGGGCGCCATGGCGGCCAACCAGGCGCTGATTGAACAGGCCGGCCTGGCCGACAACCCGGAGGTGGCGCTGGCCCGTGCCAAGCGGGATCAGGCACGCGTGGACCTGGAGCGCACCGTGTTGCGCGCGCCGTTTGATGGCGTGGTGGCACGCCGCCAGATCGAAGTCGGGCAGAAGGTAAAGGCAGGCAGCGTGGTGATGACGGTGGTGCCCATCCAGCAAGTGCATGTGGATGCCAATTTCAAGGAAGGCCAGTTGGGCCGTGTGCACAACGGCCAGGCCGTGGAGCTGAAGGCCGACCTGTATGGCTCGTCGGTGGTCTATCACGGCGTGGTGGTCGGCCTGGCCGGCGGCACCGGATCGGCCTTCGCCGCCATTCCCGCACAGAATGCGACGGGCAACTGGATCAAGGTGGTTCAACGCGTGCCGGTGCGTGTGGCCATCGATCCCAAGGAACTGGCCGAGCGTCCGCTGCAGGTCGGGCTGTCGATGGAAGTGACCATCGATACACGCACCCAGGCCAGCTCCGCGCTGGCAGCACTCGCGTTGCCGGAGGCTGGAACGGCGGACCGCGAGGCGCCCGCAGCCCCTGCTGCCGATGCTGGCGCGGCCCCTGGCGCTACGTCCACCACAATGACCAACGCGTCCAGCCCGGTGCCCCTCAAGGCGAATCCTTCGGCCACCCCTTCGGCCACCGCCATCATCACCCGCTGAGGTTGCCATGAGCACGTCAAGCCTGGGCCGAGACGGCCCACAGGCGCCGCTACAAGGCGGCCAACTGCTGGCGGCCGGTCTGGTGCTGGCAGCGGCCAACTTCATCGCGGTGCTGGACACCACCATCGCCAATGTGTCGGTGCCCACCATTGCCGGCAATCTGGGTGCGACCAACAGCCAGGGTACCTACGTCATCACGTCCTATGCCGTGGCCGAGGCCATCACCGTGCCGCTCACCGGCTGGCTGGCGCGGCGTTTCGGGACGGTGCGGGTGTTCATCGCTTCCATGGTGCTGTTTGGCCTGTTCTCCGCGCTCTGTGGCTTTGCTCAGAACCTGGGCATGCTGGTGCTGTTTCGCATCTTCCAGGGCCTGGCGGGCGGGCCGCTGATGCCCTTGTCCCAGACGCTGCTGCTGCGCATCTTTCCCAAGGAAAAGGCGGCGGCGGCCACCGGTCTGTGGGCCATGACCACGCTGGTGGCGCCGATCATGGGGCCCATCCTGGGTGGGGTGATCTGCGACAGCGCGACCTGGCCCTACATCTTCTTCATCAACGTGCCGGTGGCCCTGCTGTGCGCGGTGGCGGGCTGGCGCATGCTCAAGCGGTATGAAAGCCCGCGCGATGCCGCCCGCATCGACGGCGTGGGCCTGGGCCTGCTGGTGATCTGGGTGGGCGCCTTCCAACTGATGCTGGATGAGGGCAAGGACCTGGACTGGTTCTCTTCGCCGGAAATCATCGGCCTGGCCATCGTGGCAGCCATCGGCTTCGTGGCTTTCCTGATCTGGGAGCGGGACACGCCCCATCCGGTGGTGGACCTGCAGGTGTTCCGGCACCGCGGCTTCACCGCCAGCGTGATCACCATCAGCCTGGCCTTCGGCGCCTTTTTTGGTGCCACGGTGCTGACGCCGCTGTGGCTGCAGAACACCATGGGCTACACGGCCACCAAGGCCGGGCTGGTCACGGCGCTCTCCGGTATTCTGGCGGTGTTGTCCGCGCCGCTGGCCGCGCAGTTGAGCACCAAGGTGGACCCCCGGCGGCTGGTCTGCTTCGGGGTGGGGTGGCTTGGCCTGGTGACGCTCTACCGCAGCACGGCCACACCGGACATGGGCTTCTGGGAGATCGGCATTCCGCTGCTGGTGATGGGCGTGGGCATGCCATTTTTCTTCGTGCCGCTGACGGGCCTGGCACTGTCCAGTGTGGAGGAATCCGAAACCGCGTCCGCTGCCGGCCTGATGAGCTTTTGCCGCACGGTCTCCGGCGCCTTTGCCACCAGCCTGGTCAACACGTCCTGGGAAGACCGCAGCACAGAGGCCCATGCGGAGCTCTCCGGGCTGACCGACCGCTTCGGCAGCTTGTCCAACCAGTTGGCGCAATCCGGCTTCACCCCGGACCAGGTGCTGAGCCAGATCAACCAGATGGTGACCTCCCAAAGCGTGACGCTGGCCACCAACCAGGTGTTCTGGATCGCTGGCTGCTGCTTTGCGCTGGCGGCAGCAGCGGTGTGGCTGGCCCCGAAGCCAACCCGGGTGGCGGACACGACCGCAGCTCATTGAAGGCCCGCTCCCACCCCATAATCTGCGGAAGTTGGCTGTAACGTTGGCTCTAACGTTGGCAGTAGTGGGCCGGGATTGGCGGAGCGTGGCCCATCGTGGTCCGTTCTGGTTCATCGCGGCTGATGGGCGCAAAGGACGGAGACCGGATGGAACGCGTGGATTGCATCGTGATCGGTGCGGGTGTGGTGGGGCTGGCGGTGGCGCGTGAGATGGCGCAACGCGGGCTGGAAACCGTGGTGCTGGAGCGGGCGCTGGACATCGGCACCGGCACCAGCTCCCGCAACAGCGAGGTGATCCATGCCGGCATCTACTACCCCACAGGTTCCCTGAAAGCCGAGCTCTGCGTGCGGGGCAAGGCGCTGCTGTACGACTATTGCGCTGCCCGCAACATCCCGCACCAGCGTTGCGGCAAGTTCATCGTGGCCACATCGCCGGATCAGCAGCAGAAGCTGGAGCAGTTGCTGGAGACGGGCCGGCGCAATGGCGTGGACGATCTGGTGATGATGTCCGGTGCGCAGGCGATGGCGGCGGAAGCGTCCCTGCGCTGTGTGGCGGCGCTGGACAGCCGCTCCACCGGCATCATCGACAGCCACGGCCTGATGCTGGCCCTGCGCGGCGACTTCGAAGCGGCGGGCGGCATGGTGGCATTTGATGCGCCGGTGACGGCCGGCGTGTGCGGCTCGGACGGCGTTGCGCTGCAGGTGGCCGGGAGCGAGCCGATGGAAATCCAGGCGCCGCTGGTGATCAATGCGGCGGGCCTTGGCGCGCAGGGGGTGGCGCGTTGCCTGCGTGGCATGCCGGAAACGCTGGTGCCGCCGTTGTTCCTGGCTAAAGGCAATTACTACAGCCTGCAAGGCCGCTCACCGTTCTCACGGCTGATCTACCCGGTGCCGGAGGACGGCGGCCTGGGGGTGCACCTCACGCTGGATCTGGGCGGCCAGGCTCGATTCGGCCCGGACGTGGAATGGGTGGACACCGAGCACTATCAGGTCGATGCCCGCCGGGCGGATGTCTTTTATGGCGCCATCCGCCGGTACTGGCCCGCCTTGGCGGACGGCGCGCTGCAGCCCGCTTATGCTGGCATTCGACCCAAGATCAGCGGGCCGGGTTCCGCCGCCGAGGACTTCATGCTGCAGGGGCCTTCCCAACACGGGCAGGTCGGGCTGATGAACCTGTTCGGGATCGAATCGCCAGGGCTGACCGCGTCCATGGCGATTGGTCAGGCTGTGGCGGACCAGATGCTTTAGAGCGAATGGTGCAGCGGTGCGGCGTCCATCATGCCGCTCTGCGTGGCTTG
The DNA here is from genome assembly GCF_026625885.1 of Roseateles sp. SL47. Classification (NCBI taxonomy): domain Bacteria; kingdom Pseudomonadati; phylum Pseudomonadota; class Betaproteobacteria; order Burkholderiales; family Sphaerotilaceae; genus Roseateles; species Roseateles sp. SL47. The sequence continues at coordinate 3,970,619 of NZ_CP113068.1, forward strand.
AGCACTCCGGCCTTGCCGACAAACGGCGTCAGAAAGTTCCGTTTCTCTGCCCCGAAGGCGACGGTGACACGCTCCCTGCTGGCGCTGACCATTGCGCCAACCCCATCAAGGTCCTGTTGGTCATGACCTCGACGGTGGCGCTGGTGGTGCGCGCCGCACCTGGGAACATGCCTTGCCATGCAAGGACGGGGTTCTTCCCAACCGTCACAACAACTCGAACGGAGTCCATCATGATCAGCACCATCCTGCTTGTGATCCTGATCCTGCTACTGATTGGGGCGCTGCCCACCTGGCCGCACAGCCGTGCATGGGGCTATTACCCCAGCGGCGGCCTGGGCCTGGTGGTCGTCATTCTGCTGGTGCTGCTGCTGTTGGGATACATCTGACGGCGCAGTGCTGTCCGGCGGCAGGGTTCGGGGCTGCGGTGAACGGGGCGCAGTGTGGGGGCGCAGTGTGGGGGCGGGCCAGCGCTCCCGGGCTCAATGCATCCCCGTCACCACCGCCGACTTGCTGCGCCGCCGCCGCCAGCGTCGCCGGGACGACGCCGGCAGGTCTCCGCCCGTCAGCGTCAGACCCACCCGTGTCTGTTCAGCCGTGGAGGTGGCAAAGGGTGCCCCAGCGTGCATCCGGGCAATCGCCGCCACGATGGACAGGCCCAGGCCATGGTGATCCGCGCCGCCAGCACGTGAAGGGTCGGCGCGGTAGAAGCGATCAAACAATCGTGGCAGGTGGTCCTTGGTGATGGGCTTACCGACGTTGGTCACCGACAGCCTCAGCATGCCGACACCGATCGTGTCGATACACACCCTCATCGAGCTGCCCGGTGTGGCATAGCGGGTGGCATTGCCCAGCAGGTTCGACAACGCGCGCTTGAGCAAGGCGGCATCCACCTCGCCAGCGGCGTCTCCATCGATGGTCAGTTGCAGACCGGCTTCCGCGACGGCGGCTTCGTGATAGTCCGCCACATCACGTGCCAGGGCGGCGAGGCTGGGTACCCGTTGCCGGCGTGCGGTGGCGCCGCTGTTGGCATGGCTGAGGAACAGCATGTCGTTGACGATCCCGGCCATGCGACGAAGTTCCTCCAGATTGGAGCCCAACCGATCCAGCGTCGCCGCCGGCAGGCCAGGTTCACGCATGGCCAACTCGGTCGCGGTGATGAGCGTCGCCAGGGGCGTGCGTAGTTCATGGGCCACATCCGCATTGAAGCCTTCCAACTGCGTATAGCTGCGGTTGAGACGCTCCAGCAGCGCATTGAATTGCTGCACCAGCGGCCGCAGTTCTTCCGGCTGGTCGCTGCCATCCAGCCGCTCGTGTAGCCGATGGGCCGCCAGTCGGCGTGTCTGCTCCACCAGCGACCGCACCGGCACCAGCGCCAGCCGAACCAGCACCATGCTGCCGACGGACACCAGCAGCGCGCCGATCAGCGAGGCGGCCATCAGCGTCATGCCGAGACGGCGCACAAAGGCATCGTCTGCACGGGTGTCGAGCCGCAGCGTGGCCTCCTGGCCTTGTGGGGTGGTGAAGACCAGCGTTCGACCGGTCTGGGGGCGGGCATCAACGCCGAGGGCGCCCGCATGCACCGCACGGTCGTAGAGGGCGCGGCCTTCGGCGTCGCGCAGCGTGAGGCGAAGGTCTCTGTGAATCTCCAGGAAGTCATCCAGCCGGCGCTGCAGAGGGGCGACGGGGGCGACCCTGTGCTCATCCAGCAGATGCTGCAGCAGCGTCTGGTTCTGCTGCAGGGCTTCGTCCTGGCGGGAACGCAGGTCGGAGGCGGTGAGCAGGTAGACCGCCAGTGACATCAAGGCCAGCCCGGTGAAGGTCTGGGTGGCCAACCACAAGGACAGGCGCGGCCCCACGCCGTCCGGGATGCTGAGCCTGCGCCACCAAGGCATGCCGGACCTGGGGCGGAATGGATGCACCGTGCTCATGGGGTGTACATGACCAAACGGTAATGCTGCGGTTGGCTTGCTGACAGGGCCCGAGGACTAGAGTGAATGCCATGGTGTTGAAAGACACCGCCGCAACGGCCCGCCATTGAATGACGGGCTGCCATGGAAAGACTTTGAATAAGGAGATGACTCATGCGTCGCTTTCGTCGTATCCCAACCTCCCTGCCAACCTCCCTGCCAACCTCCCTGGGGGTGATGGCCCTTGCAGCAGTGATGAGCGCGCCAGCCCTCGCACAGGTGGAAGAGGAAATCGCCTCGGGCCCGAAGTCCCGTGAACAGGTCGTCGCCGAGCTGGAGCAGGCACAGGCAGACGGCTCTCTCGCCAAGATCCATAGCGAAGCCGGCTATGCGCCTGATTTCGATGAAGCGCACGGTCTGCCTGTCCGCTATTCCAACACCCAGGCTGATGTGGATGTGTCGGTCCGTATGGACACGTCCCGCGACTTGACCTTTGCGCCGCCTGCTGCGGGTGGCAAGTCACGTGCCCAGGTCATGGACGAGCTGCAGCAGGCCCGTGAGGACGGCTCTCTGCAAAAGATCTGGAGCGAAGCGGGATATGCGCCGGAGTTCGAGCTGGCGCATGCGCCTCGCTGGTGAGCGGTGAGTTGAGGCTCATGGTGTGAGGCGTGAATCGCCACCGCAGTCGTGCGGAGCGGTTCTTTCTCCGACGACGGGGCCCCTGCGGGGGCCCCATTCTTTTGTGCGTCCCGACCTGGTAACAGGCCGCAGATCGTGCCGCTCCTGCACGAGCTGCTGGCAACGTTTACTGACACGCTATCGGGATTTCCCTGATCGCATCATGTGCAAGTGGGTGCAAAGTGGTATTGCCTTAATCCGGCGAACAAAAGACCAACGAGATACCACTAGCTCATATGGGCGCGCGTCGGGCAGCGACGCCCCACGGGTCGTCTCCTAGCGAGGGCGCTTGGAAGACGGCCGCTGTCGTCGTTTATCAGGAGCACTTGCATGAAGCCTTTCCCGACCTCTCGCATCCCCTTGCATGAATTGCGCAAACTTGCCGTGCTCAGCGCGGCGGCGTTTGCGCTGCATGCGGCTGCCCAGACCTACAGCGCGTGGGCGCCGGACGTCTATTACGCCGCCGGCACGGTGGTGACCTACAACGGCAAGCTGTATCGCGCCTTGGTCAATCAGACCGATTACGCCAGCACGGGCTGGAACCCGACGAATGCGGCCCTCTGGGCTGACCTGGGTACTACCACGGGTCCGTCCCCATCCCCTTCGCCATCTCCTTCCCCGAGCCCTTCGCCGTCACCGTCACCGAGCCCGTCTCCGACGCCCTCGGGCACCTGCGCACCGGTATGGTCCAGCAGCACGGTCTATAACGGGGGTGATCTGGCCAGCGTGGCCACCACCAACTACAAAGCGAACTGGTGGACGCAGAACAACAACCCGACCACCAGCAGCGGTGCCGCCGGTTCCGGCCAGCCGTGGACGATGCTGGGGAGCTGCTCCGCGTCTCCGACGCCGAGTCCATCTCCGAGCCCATCTCCGAGCCCGTCGCCGAGTCCTTCTCCCTCACCGAGTCCTTCCCCCAGCCCGTCACCGGCGCCTTCGCCGTCGCCGGACCTCACTGATCCGGCGGCCAAGTCGGCCACGCAGTCGAGCCGCGTCTACACCGTCTACTACCCGTCGTGGAGCGACAACTGGTTCGACGCCACCGGCATGGACAAGAACCAGGTGTTCAAGGCCAGCAACTTCGCTCGTATTCCCGCCAATTACACCCATGTGGTGGCGGCGTTTGCACAACCGAATTTCAGCTGGGGCGGCATGAGCGCCAACAACTGGTCGGGCACCGGCATCAACTTCAATGGCCGTCCGTCCGACATCAAGGCAGCCATCGATGTCCTGCATGCCCGCAACATCAAGGTGCTGCTGGCCGTGGGTGGCGCCACGTACAACAGCTGGAGCACGCTCTCGGCCGAAGGCCACGCAGGCAGCGGCCCGACCATCACGGCGCTGGCCAACATCATGAAGGACGTTGGGTTCGACGGCCTGGATGTGGACTATGAGATTGAAGGTCTGGATGGGTATGCCGGCGCGGTGAAGGCCATGCGCAAGGCGGTGGACCTGGCCGGTGGCGGCCGCATTCTCAGCGTGGCGGCTTGGTCGACAGGCGCGGACTGCACGGCGGCGACCGCCAACGATGCGCAATGCGCTAGTGTGGGTGTGAGCTATTGGGGTGGCAAGGCGGGGCTGGAACGTCAACTGGTGAACAGCTACCCGGCGTTGGCAACGGCATTCAACCTCGTGAACATCATGAGTTATGACGCCCGTTACGAGCATTACGACGGCGTGACCGCGTGGCAGCAATATCGCAAGCTGTTCCCAAGCAGCACCATTGTGTCGATCGGTTTTGAAACCGCGCCAGAAGGCTGGGCGGGTGGTCAACTGGTGGTGAACAATGCGGATGCGCAGTGCACGGGTTCCGTGATCCTGCAGAACAGCTATGGCGCCAACATCAACCAGCCGTATTCGGTGGAGCGGTATCTGAATGCCGTGACCGGCAGCACGTTGAGCAACCGCAATGCCCGCGACGGCGCCATGCTGTGGCAGGCCTTGAAGACGGCCAGCGGCAGCTGCGGCAGTGCCCCCTTGGCTTCGCCGGGCAGCATTGGCAAGAAAGTCTCCGGGTCGCTGGGCCTGGTGGATGACCCGGCGCTGCAGACGGCTCCTTGGAAGTAAGGCGCTGATGGGTTGAGTCCATCATCCAAGGCCGACCACTGAGTGGTCCCCAACAACCGCCGCGTCGGCTTTGCCGGCCGGCGGTTTTTCTGTTGGAGCTGTTCAATGCTTCAGAGAAGACGTTCTTGTTTGGCTTGACGGCGGTGAGGGTGGAGTACTGGCACAAGGACTCGCTGGGCAGCCTGATGGCCACGACGGACCACCGAGGAGTCGTGACGGCGCGCTACAGCTACGACCCGTTTGGCAAGCGCCGCCAGGCCAATGGGACGTATGACGCCGCTGGGGTGCTGGTGGTGGACTGGGTGGCTGCCGCCAACTACGGCACCGACCGTGGTTTTACAGGGCACGAGCATCTGGACGATGTGGGCCTGATCCACATGAACGGGCGGATCTACGACCCGACGCTGGGGGTGTTCCTGCAGGCAGATCCCATGATCCAGTCGGCGGACGATCTGCAGAACTACAACCGCTACGGGTACTGCTTCAACAACCCGATGACGTGTACGGACCCGACGGGCTATAGCTTCCTGTCCAAATGGGTGGGTTCGACGCTGATCGGCGGGGTGCTGGACTTCTTTGCGCCCGGGCTGGGCACCTTGCTGTCTTCGCTGTATCAGGCGCGGCTGATTGCGCGTACGAAGTTGGGGTACCAACTGGGCAGCATCGCCATCGGCGTGATGTCGGCGGTGTATTGCAAAGGGGCCGTCGCGCAATGCAATGCCCTGGGGCAGGCGGGCTGGGCAGCGTTGGCAGGGCATTCGGCATCGGATGTGATCCGCACCGGGGTGATGGCGTATGGGCACTTCTCAAAACCTCTCTCACACCTGACACCGGAATCGGTCACCATACAGGCCATGATCACACCCCGCATCAAGCCGTCGGCCTTCTGGCGCCGCCAGGCTTCATCTGACCTATTCGTTCAGGACCGACGTCAGGAGAAGATGGGCAGCTTCATCGCCAACCTCGCGGCGATGGACGAACTGGTGGACTTCGCAGCAGTTGCAGCTCAGGTGGAGGCAGCCTGCCCACGGCCCGACCGCAGCAAGGGTGGTCGCCCGCCGTACTCCACCGAGATCATGGTGCGGCTGGTGTTCATCCAGTCGCTGTACAACTTGAGCGACGAGGAGTGCGAGTACCAGGTGCTGGACCGCATGAGCTTCCAGCACTTTTGCCGGCTTGCAGGCGAGCTGCACATCCCGGACGCACGCACGCTGTGGCGCTTCAAGCAGCAACTGGCCCAGGGTGGCCTGGGCGGGAAGGCCATCTTCGAGGCCGTGAGCCAGCAACTGCAGGCTCACGGCTACATCCCGCGAGGCGGGCAGATCGTGGACGCCAGCATCGTGCAGGCGCCGGTCACGCACACCAAGAGCGAGGAGCGCGAAGCGCTCAATGAAGGGCAGGCCCCTGAGGGCTGGTCCTCCAAGAAGCTGCGCCACACCGACCGCGCCGCCCGCTGGACGAAGAAGCACGGCAAGAGCCACTACGGCTACAAGGTGCATGCCAACAGCGACGCGCGCTACAAGCTCATCCGCAAGATCAAGGTCACGCCGGCCAATGTGGACGACGGCCAGACCTTGAAGGACGTGCTGGACCCCAGCAACACCGGCAAACGCGTGCTGGCCGACCGGGGCTATGACAGCCAGGCCAACCGGGACCTGCTGCGAGAGCAGCAACTGCGATACGGCATCGGCAGAAGAGCCCTAAGGTCAACGCAAATCATCAGGGTTGCGCTGATTCTTGGGGTATCCCTGTTGGGAGGTGCAGCAACGGCAACGCAAGGTGGAACCCAGGTCATTGATGTCGTATCGGGCACCAGCCAGAAATTGATTCAGTCAGCGCTTCCCGAATTCGCGCGCCATGGTTTAGACCTGACTGGCTACCGCATCGTTGTCATGACGGTGAGTGGTCATTACGTCGTTCTCTTCGAAGACTTGAATACACCCTCTGGTCAGCGTGGGACTACCTCCACGAAGCGGAGCTTTGAAGTCGAGTTCGACGATGATCGGAGAAGGGTTGTTCGAGCCAACTTCAGTCGCTGACGAGAACGCGACATTTCGGCGTCGAGGTCTTCAGCTTTAGTTCCGCTCGTCGCAGACCCCGGCAGTGGGTGTGGCCAGCCAGACGCCTTGTGAAGGTTGAGCCTCTCCCACTTTTGGGAGTGTCACGCCGCTCACGCGGCCTGCAAGATGAAGTCGCAACCCGATCCTTGTCCGATCAGGGCGATCAATCCCCGCCGCTCCCCCTCTGAAAGCCGACCATGGCCAAACTCAGCGACACCAAGAAGTCCGACCTCAAGACCCGCCGCAAGGCGCCGCTGGCCACCCCCAGCGACCTCTCGTCCGAAGCCGCCACCGACATCAGCGCCGCCCTGAACGGCATCCTGGCCGATGTCTTTGCGCTCTACCTGAAAACCAAGAACTTCCATTGGCACATGAGCGGCCCGCATTTCCGGGACTACCACCTGCTGCTGGACGAGCAAGGTGACCAGCTCTACGCCATGACCGACCCCATCGCCGAGCGCATCCGCAAGGTGGGCGGCACCACGCTGCGTTCCATCGGCCACATCAGCCGCCTGCAGCGCATCAGCGACAACGACGCCGACTATGTCGACCCGCTGGACATGCTCGCCGAGCTGCGCGAGGACAACAAACTGCTGGCCGGACGCCTGCGCGAAGCCCACAACGTCACGGACGAGCACCGTGACATCGCTTCCTCCAGCCTGCTGGAGAACTGGATCGACGAAACCGAACGCCGTACCTGGTTCCTGTTTGAATCCAGCCGCATCAGCCGGGAAGCCTGACCATGGGATACCGCTGCGTTCATGCGGCCGGTATCCGGCAGGTGGTGCCCAGTGCGCTGGGGTGTGAGGAATGCCTGAAGCTGGGCAGCGAGTGGGTGCACCTGCGCATCTGCCGCACCTGCGGCCATGTGGGCTGCTGTGATGAGTCCCCGCATCGCCATGCCCGGGCGCATTTCCACGAGACGCAGCACCCCATCATTGAAGGCTACGACCCGCCGGAAGGCTGGGGGTGGTGTTTTGCGGACAAGGTGATGGTGGACCTGCAAGGAGACACCACCCCGCAAAAGGGCCCGATTCCGCGCTTTGACTGAATGTCGCACTGGCGGGTGGTTGGACCTGCGCACGGGCTCACCAACAGGCGCAGTCGATCCCCCAACAGGCCGGGCCTTTGCAACCCGACCGCAGGCCTCACGCGGCCGGGCCCCGCCGCCCGGTTTCCAGCCTCACTGCTTGGGCTTGCCCGTCGACCCGCGCACCACCAGCTTGGGAGGCTCCGTCACTGACATCGGCAGCGGATGATCGGGCTTGGCATTGATTTCCGACTGCAGCATTTGCACCGCCAGCATGGCCGCTTCCGCCGTTGGCATGGCCACGGTGCTTAATGCCGGGCGCATCTGATGCGCCAATTGAATGTCGGTGACGCCGATCACCGACAGGTCCCGGGGCACTTCCAGCCCCAGTTCGGCTGCCGCCTGCAGCACCCCGAGCGCAGGCAGGTCGTTGGTGGCAAAGACCGCGGTCAACCCCGGCACACCGGCCAGCAGACTGTGCGCCGCATTACGGCCTTCATCGATCGTGTCATGCCCGTAGCGCAGATGGCTGGCAGGCAACTCCACGCCGGCCTTCTGTACCGTGTCGATGAACCCTTGCAGCCGCCACTTGTGATTGCCGCTGGGCTCGCTGCCGCTCACCGCGCCCAGCCGCTTGTGGCCCAGGCGCAGCAGGTGTTCGGCCGCCAGCACACCCGCCTGGTACAGATCCACAGCGATGCAGGGCAGGGGCGGCGGCTCCTGCGGCCGCTCCCACATGCACAGCACCACCGGCACGCCGCGTCGGCGCAGGTCCTGCAAAGCATCCAGCTGGACAAAGTCCGCATTCATCACGATCACGCCCTGCGCCAGCGCACCGCCCACGGCGTCCAGGTAGGCGCGTTCCTGCGCCGGATCGTCATTGGTGTTGCACACCAGCAGGAAGTAGCCGAGCTTGCGGGCCGCCCGCTCCACCTCCAGCGCGAACTCGGGGTAGAACGGGTTGGCAATGCTGCTGACCACCAGCGCCATGGTGTGAGGTTTGCCCTCCACCAGCGCCCGTGCCATGAGGTTGGGCCGGTAGCCCAGGGCCTCCACGGCCGCCAGCACGCGTCGGCGAGTGTCCTCACCGACCTTTCCACGGTTGCGCAGCACATTCGAAACCGTGGCTGCGGTCACCCCGGCGGCCCGCGCCACCTCAACAAGCGTCGTCATGCCGTGATCGTACCCGCTGGCCAGGGCCAGGATTCCGCCTTGGCCCCCGGGCCCGCTTCACACAGGTAGACCAGCGCCGGCAACCCTTCAGGCGAGCGGTAGCCGCGCTCCAGGGCTTCCAGTGCCTTGGGCACCAGTTCCTTCTTCAGCAGCGCAATGCAGCAGCCGCCGAAACCGCCCCCCGTCATGCGGGCGCCGCCTTCGTGGCCCACCACGTCCTGCAGCAATGCTGCCAGTTGGTCCACGGCCGGCACGGTGATTTCAAAGTCGTCCCGCATCGACTCGTGCGAGGCCTTCATCAGCCGGCCCAGGCGCGGCAGGTCACCCGCCTGCAGGGCTTCGGTGGCCTCCAGCACGCGGCTGTTCTCGGTGATGATGTGGCGCGCGCGGCGGAAGACCTTGTCCTCCAGCTTCACGCCGGCCAGCATCTCCAGCGTTGCATCACGCAGGGCCGGCACGCCCAGCGCGCGGGCGGCCTGCTCGCATTGGGCGCGGCGTTCGTTGTAGGCGCTGTCCACCAGGCCGCGCTTGACCCGCGAATGGGCAATCAGCAGCGCGGTGCCTTCCGGCAGCGACACCGGCCGGGTGTCCAGCGAGCGGCAGTCGATCAGCAGGGCATGTTCCGGCTTGCCTTCCGCGCTGGCGAGCTGGTCCATGATGCCGCACTGGCAGCCCACAAAACGGTTCTCGGCCTGCTGCGCGAGGCGCGCCAACTGCTTGCCGGTGAGCGCCGAATCACCAGCAATGCGCTGTGCCGCCCGCAGCAGGCCCAGCGCCAGCGAAGCCGATGAACTCAAGCCCGCGCCCATGGGCACGTCGCCGGAGATGACCAGATTCATGCCCGCCGGGCGGGCCATCAGCGGCACCAGTTGAGCCAGCGTGCCACGCACATGGTCCCGCCAGCCGCCGCCGGGGAAGTGCGGGGGTGTGGCGCTCAGGGGAAAGTGGTCGTCGGCGCCGGATTCATCCAGGGCCAGCGCATCCACCTGCAGATCGTCGCGCGGGCCCGCTGCGATCCAGGTGTCCCGGTCGATGGCCGCCGGCAGCACAAAGCCGTCGTTGTAGTCGGTGTGTTCGCCGATCAGGTTGACCCGCCCGGGAGCCCGTGCCAGCACGGTGGGCGCCACGCCGTGGCGCTCGGTGTAGGCCCGCACGACTGCTTCGGCGGTCGGCGGCAGGCTGGTGGACGATGAAGAGGACAAAGGGGAAGCAAGAGTAGCCATCGGGAATTCAACGCTGGCGGTAGTGAACGGTGGATTGCTCGCGCAGGCGTGCGGCGGCCTGCTCGGGCGTGAGGTCACGCTGCGATTCGGCCAGCAGCTCAAAGCCGACCATGAACTTGCGCACCGTGGCGCTGCGCAGCAGCGGCGGATGGAAATGGGCATGCAACTGCCAATGGGCGCCGTCAGGGGCATCCGGGCCGCTGGGGGCGCCGTGCCAACCCATGGAGTAGGGGAAGCTGCATTGGAAGAGGTTGTCGTAGCGGGTGGTCAGCTCCCGCAGTGCCAGGGCCAGGCTGGTGCGCTGGGCCGGCGTGAGCTGCTGCAGGCGCTGCACCGGGAAGCGCGGCAGCAGCAGGGTCTCAAACGGCCATTCTGCCCAGTAGGGGACGATGGCCAGCCAGTCGTCGTTTTGCACCACCACACGCTCCGCATGCTCGGCTTCGGCTCGGGCCAGTGCCAGCAGCATCGGTTCACCGCGTTGTTGCAGCCAGGCACGCTGCTGCTCGTCTTCGCGGTGGGGCAGCTCGGGCAGGAAGTCGCAGGCCCAGATCTGGCCATGCGGATGAGGGTTGGAGCACCCCATCATCGCGCCCTTGTTCTCAAACACCTGCACCCAGCGCCAACGTTGGCCCAGTTCTTCGCTCTGCTCGCACCACATGTTCACCACACCTTGCAGCGCGGCCGTGTCCAGTTCCGGCAGGCTGCGGCTATGGTCGGGGGAGAAGCAGATCACCCGGCTGGTGCCCCGCGCCGGCATGGCCTGGAACAGGCCGCCTTCAGCATCGGCGCCCAGGCCGTCCGGCGCCGGCACATCGGCCATCAGCGCGGCAAAGTCGTTGTCGAAAACGAAAGTGCCGGTGTAGTCCGGATTTTTCTCGCCATTGATGCGGGTGTTGCCGGCGCACAAATAGCAGGACGGATCATGGGAGGGCCGTACGTCCGTATCCGGGCTTTCGGTCTGGCCCTGCCACGGGCGCTGGCTGCGCTGCGGGGACACCAGCACCCAGCGCCCGGCGAGCGGGTTGTAGCGGCGGTGAGAGTGTTGGTTGCGGTCGAAGGACATCGTGTTGCAAGGATAAGGGGCGGAACCTTACGGCACATGACGTGCCGAGGGAATGAGGGTCAACGCGTCCCGTGCGGAGCGTGGGGCGCCAGCCAGGCTGCCACGCCGCCGGGCGGCAGTGTCGCATTGCCCAGCAGCAGCGCAACACCCGACGGCAGCGGCACCGTGGCGTCGCCGGGGCCGTGGTTGATGGCGAATTGCAGGGCGCCACGGCGCCGCAGCCGCAGGCCCGGCGCTTGTGCGCTGATGGCCATGCTGTGCAGGCCGGCGCGCTGGGCGGCGTCCTGCAGCCAGGTCAGCAGCAGGCGGTCGTCCACCAGCATGGCATGCAGATCGACGCGGCCATGGGTGACGCGGGCCGGCCAGCCGTCTTCGCATCGCTCGCGCACTTGAACCTCCATGCCTTCGGCAGACGTCTCCAGCTCCACCAGGTCCCGCCACTGCGAGGCCTGGCCGCAGGTGTGGCCATCGCCGGTCTGCACCGCATAACGGCGCCCCGGACGCATCGACTCCACCGCGCGCACGCGGACCGGCATCCAGCGCCGCAAGGGGCCGGGGGGCAGGGGCTCGCTGATGGTCAGGCGCTCCGTCTTGCTGCCAGTGCGCGGGCCGGCGACGATCACGCCGCGATGCGCCTCCAGGCGTTCCACCAGCCGTTCTGACACATGCAGGGCTTGGGGTACGACCACCAGGGCGTAGGCGGAGAGGTCCGTCTCCGGGCCGACCACGTCCACGTTCAGGCCCAGTTGGCGCAGCGCCGAGTAGTAGCGGATGGCCACGCCAAAACCGGCCATGTCCTTGCCCTGCGGCTGGATCTGGCCCATCCACAAGGACGGATAGTCCAGCACCAGGGCCACCTGGGCTTGCGCCGTCTCCAGTGCTTCGGGGCCGGCGGCCTGCAGCACCTGGTCGATCTCGCGCCGCACCACGGCGGCTTCCTCACCGCCGACATCCCGCTGCCCATCGGGCCGGTGCAGACCGGAATGCATCTGCTCCTGGCCGTAGGGCAATTGGCGCCAGCGGAAATACGACACCAGTTCCGCCCCGTGGGCGAAGGCTTCCCAGGTCCAGGCGCGCACCATGCCGGGCAAGGGCAGGGCGTTCCAGTCCGCCCAGTTCACTGGGCCGGCCTGCTGTTCCATCACCCACATCCGGCCGTGGCCAATGCCGCGGTAGAGGTCATGATGGAAGGCGCTGATGTCCGGGTGGCCGGTGCGGGCCCATTGCTGGCGCTCAGCCTCGGTGACGAAGGTGGCGGCGGTGTCGATGTGGCCGAGCGGGTAGCTGTCCCAGGCGGCAATGTCCAGGTCACGGCCCATCTCGTGATGGTCGAACTCGCCGAACAGGCCCATGAAGTTGTGCAGCACGGGCCGGCCGGGGGCGTGCTGGCGCAGCAGGTCCACCTGCATGCGGTTGTAGCGCACCACTTCGTCCGACGTGAAGCGCCGGAAGTCCAGTGCATGGGTGGGCAGCGCGCTGGTGGGTTGGCCGACCGGGAAGCCCACATGTTCAAAGCTCAGGAACTGCACGCCCCAGAAGGCTGTGCCCCAGGCCTCGTTGAGGGCCTCGATGGTGCCGTAGCGCTGCGCCAGCCAGCGGCGGAATGCGGCCAGCGCGGCCGGGCTGTAGGAGAGGGTGGTGTCGTGGCAGCCGTATTCGTTGTCGGTCTGCCAGGCGATGACGGCGGGATGCTGGCCGTAGCGCTGCGCCATGGCGGTGACGATGCGCTGGGTGGCGGTCCACATCGACGGGCTGGAGAAGCAGTAATGGCGGCGGGCGCCAAAGGGCTTGACGCGGCCCTGGGCATCCAGCGGCAGCACATCCGGATGGGCCTCCACCAGCCACTGCGGGGGCGCGGCGGTGGGGGTGCCCAGAATGACCTTCAGGCCTTCTGCGGCCAGCGTGTTGATGGCCTCATCCAGCCACTGCCAGTCAAACTGGCCCTCGGCAGGCTCCATGCGGGACCAGGCGAACTCCGCAATACGGACGGTGGAGAGGCCCAGCTCACGCATGGCGCGTGCATCATCGGCCCAGCGCTCGCGCGGCCATTGCTCGGGGTAATAGCACACGCCCAGGCGCAGTGGCGGCGTCGCGGTGGAGGTCGGGCTCACAGGCGGTAGATGAAAGGAAGTTAATCGATTAACTCGATTGGAGCAAGCGCGTTGGGCGATGTCAACGACAACCAGGGTACAGCCGGAGTCTCGCCACGACAGTCCGGGCCGGCAGGACGGCGAGGCCGCATAGAATCGCAATGGCCGCATGCCCAGGAAGGATGGGCCCCGCAGCCGGGTGGCCCGGGCCTTGGGCGCACGACGTTCTTGGGGGTTACCCGCATTGCCCCCCGGTCGCTCATTAGGTCTACTCTTTTGAATTAATCGCTTAACCTGCCGATCCCACCCCTGGGGGCAGCCCAAAAAACGTGAGTGAGACAACTTTCCCGGTGGTCGTGCCTGTGCCGACCACCCTGGCTGCGCCCGAAGTCGGCTTTCTGAACCTCGGTCATTTCCAGCACCCCACCCGTCGCCTGGACGTCAACAGCCGCTATCTGAGCCTGGATGGCCAGCCCTGGATGCCGGTGATGGGCGAGTTTCATTACAGCCGTTTTCCCGAGCAGGAATGGGCCACGGAGCTGGCCAAGATGAAGGCCGGCGGCGTGGATATCGTCGCCAGCTATGTGATCTGGAACCACCATGAGCCCTATGAAGGCCAATGGTTGTGGGACGGGCAGCGCAATCTGTCGCGCTTCATCGATCTGGCCGCAGAAGCCGGATTGCTGGTGTATCTCCGGCCGGGCCCCTGGGTGCATGCCGAAGTGCGGCTGGGCGGTTTTCCGGACTGGCTGCCGGCCACCGGCCCGCTGCGCTGCAACCACCCGGTCTATCTGGGCCATGTGAAGCGTTTCTATGACCAGATCGGCGCGCAGGTGAAGGGCCGCCTCTGGTGCGACGGCGGCCCCATCGTTGGCCTGCAGCTGGAGAACGAATACGGCTCCACCGGTCCGGGCGCGGGCAAGGACCATATTGCAGAACTCAAGCGTCTGGCCATCGACGCTGGCATGACCGTGCCGCTCTACACCGTGACCGGCTGGCCGACGCTGGACATTCCGCCCACCGAAGTGCTGCCGGTGTCTGGTGCCTATGCGGACGGTTTCTGGCAGGGCTCGCGGGAAGCGCTGCCGCCATCCGGGGTGTTCCTGTTCAACACCCGCCGTGTGATCGGCGAGATGGGCAATGTGGACGGCACCCCGGCCGCAGGCCTGATCGACACCGAACACTATCCGTTCTGCCTGGCCGAAGCGGGCGGCGGCATGCATCAGAGCTATCACCGCCGCCCGGTGATCAGCACCGATGACGTCTACGCCACCACCCTGGTGCAGTTGGGGTCCGGCGCCAATCTCTATGGCTACTACATGTACCACGGGGGCACCAACCCGGTCTGCGAGACAGGTCCTTTGAACGAGACCCAGGCGAGCGGCTACCCCAACGACGTGCCGCAGTGGGGGTATGACTTCCACGCGCCGCTGGGCCAGTATGGGCAGGTGCGTCCCTCATGGGGCCGGTTGCGGCTCTTGCATCAGTTCATGCAGGCCTTCGGCGACACCCTCGCGCCGCTGGTCGCCGTGCTGCCGGAAGCCGGACCGTTGGACCCGGCCGACCGTGAGCAGGCCCGCGTGTCGGTGCGTGCCGTGGGTGCGGATGCGGACTCGATGGAAGGGTTTGTGTTCGTGAACCACCATGTGCGCCACCATCCGCTTCCAGCCAAGACCGGTCAGCATTGGTTGCTGCAGCCGCAGCAGGGCGAGGCGCTGCGCCTGCCGTCGACGGGCACCGTGGACCTGCAGCCCGGCATGGCTTTCATCTGGCCGGTGGGCCAGCGCCTGGGCACCTTGCGGATGCGCCAGGCCACCGTGCAGCCGCTGACACGCTGGACCGATGCCGAAGGTGGCGTTACCTGGGTCGGTTTTGCCATTGATGGCATTGAAGCCGAAGTGTTGGTGGACGGGCAGGGCCTGGCCGACCTCAAGGCCGAAGGCGCCACGGTGGAGACGCTGCCAGGTGGTGCGCGCCGTGTGCGACTGGTTCCCAGCGATGCTCCCCAGTTGATCGAGCTGATCACCTCCGACGGTCTGACGCATCGTGTGCTGGTGCTGTCGCAGACGATTGCAGCCCTGTCCCAGCGCATGCGCCTGGGCGGGCGTGAGCGCCTGGTCAGCAGCAGCCATCCCGCTTTCCTCGACGCGGACGGGCAGACGCTGTTCCTGCAGCGCCCGGCGACCGACAGCGGGCGGCTTTGCATCCACCCGGCCGACGGCCTGACCGGCGAACGCCATCTGGCCGGTGTGACCTGGGCATACTGGACCTGGGCCCCCGAACCGGCGCTGCACTGGACGCTGCAGCCGCCACTGCAACAACCGGCCGGCGACGCGCCAGCGATTCAATGGGGGCCGCACATCAGTTGGCGCGACGGCCCGGTGCCGCTGGTGCCCGATGAAGACGCGCACCGCGCCGCCGCCCGCTGGACGCTGACGCTGCCCCCGCAGGCGCTGGAGGCGCTGCGGGCCACGTCGGGCCAGCGCCTGTGGCTGACCCTGGACCTGGTGGGCGACGTGGCCCGGCTGTGGATCGACGGCCAATTGGTGGATGACCGCTTCTGCGACGGCAGCCGCTGGCAGATTGCGCTGGACCGTTGGCTGGATGGCGGTGCCGTGCCGCGCATCGAGCTGAGTCTGTTGCCGATCGCGGCGGACCTGCCGGTGTTCCTGGAGCCGGCCGCTCGGGCGGCTGGCGCGGGCGCCAGCCTGCGTTCTGCGGTGCTGAGCCTGGCCCGTACCGATGCGGTGCGTCCGCTGGTGGGGGGCTGAGCCATGGCATCGGTTCAACTGGATCGCATCGGCAAGACCTATGTCGAGGGCGGTGTGCCCACGGTGCATGAAGTGTCGCTGGACATTGCTGAAGGCGAGTTCTGCGTGTTTGTCGGCCCGTCGGGCTGCGGCAAATCCACGTTGCTGCGCATGATTGCCGGCCTGGACACCATCACCAGCGGCGAGTTGCGCATCGGCGGCCGCCGGGTCAATGAACTGGCCCCGGGTGAGCGCGATGTGGCCATGGTGTTCCAGAGCTATGCGCTTTATCCGCATCTGGATGTGGCGGACAACCTCGGCTTCGGGCTGCGGCTGGCGCGTGTGCCCAAGCCGGAGGCGCGCCAGCGCATCGAGGAAGTGGCGCGCCTGCTGCAGATCGAGCATCTGCTGCAACGCAAGCCCCGGGAGCTGTCCGGGGGCCAGCGGCAGCGGGTGGCCATTGGCCGCGCGTTGGTGCGCCAGCCGGGCGTCTTCTTGTTTGATGAGCCCTTGTCCAACCTGGATGCGGCCTTGCGCCAGCAGACCCGGCTGGAGATTGCCCGGCTGCATCGCAGCCAGGGCCGTGCCTGTTCCATCTACGTGACCCATGACCAGGTGGAGGCCATGACCTTGGCCGACCGCATGGTGCTGCTGCAGCCACCGCCCCCCGGCGCGACCGAACCGCAGGCCAGCGTGGCCCAGTGTGGCGCACCGCTGGCGCTCTATCGCCGGCCCCGCAACCTGTTCGTGGCGGGCTTCCTGGGCTCACCGCGCATGAACTTCCTGCCGGCGACTGTCCGTGCCCGCGGTGCCGATGGCGTGCATGTGGCCCTGCAAGACGGGGCCGTGCTGTCCCTGCCGATGCGTCCGGACGGCCTGGCCGAAGGCGAGGCGGTGACACTGGGCATCCGTGCCGAGCATCTGCGGCCAGCCACCGGCAGCGATCCCCGCTTGACGGAAACGCTCTCCAGCCAGGTGCAATGGATGGAGCACCTGGGTGACCAGAGCCTGGCCTATCTGGCGGGCCCGGGCGGCGCGCTGGTGTTGCGTCTGCCGGAAGGCGCGGCCACGCCGCAGGTGGGGGATGCCCTGCCGGTGGCCGCTTTGCGGGATGAGGTGCATCTGTTTGATCGCCACGGCGACGCGGTGCCGCGTCTGCACGAAGAGGTCGCCACATGCTGATGGCGGAGGATGACCAAGGGCTGGGTGAGCGGTCCGACGCCGCCGCTGCGGAAACCGGCGACCGCCGGCAGTGGTTGCGCGCGGGTCTCGGCCTGGGCCTGCAACTCGGCCTGGGCGGTGGCCTGACGGCGCTGTCCGGCACGGCATCGGCTCGCCTGCTGGCCGGGCAGGAACCGTTGCGTGTCTGGATCAACGGGGACAAGGGGTATGAGGGCATCGTCAAGATCGGCGAGGTCTTCACCCGCGACACCGGCATCCCCATCCGTGTGGAGCATCCCGAAAACGGCGTCTCCAAATTCGAGCAGGCCGCCGCAGCCGGCAAGGGGCCGGACGTCTGGATCTGGCCTCATGACCGCGCAGGCGGCTGGGCGGCGTCGGGCTTGATCCGCCCCGTGGCGCCGTCGCGGCGATTGCGCGAGCAGATCAATCCGCTCGCCTGGTCCCCGTGGCGCATCGGCGGCCGCACCTGGGGTTATCCGATGGCCATCGAAACCGTGGCGCTGATCTGCAACCTCGACCTGGTGCCACGCATTCCGCGCAGCTGGGACGAGGTCTTCGAGCTGGACCGTCGCCTGCGTCCGCAAGGCAAGCGGGCCATCATGTGGCCCTACAACGAGTTCTACTACACCTATCCGCTGATGTCGGCGGGCGGCGGCTTTGCATTTGCGCGCCGTGAGGACGGCAGTTGGGATGCCAGCCGCAACGGCATCGACACCTCGGGCACGCGGCAGGGCATGAACCTGCTCAAGCGCCTGGTGGACGAGGGCGTGGTGCCCCGCACGGCCACCTATGCCGAAAGCGAGGCCGCCATCAACGAGGGCCGCGTGGCGATGACCATCAACGGCCCCTGGGGCTGGAACAACCTGAAGAAGAGCGGCCTGCGGGTCGCCGCGGCACCGCTGCCCGCCTTGCAAGGCCGACCGGGCCGACCCATGGTGGGTGTGCTGGGGGCCATGGTCTGCGCTGCCAGCCGCCAACCGCTGCTGGCCACCGAATTCATCGAGAACTACCTGCTCAGCCTGGACGGCCTGCGGGCCATGCAGGCCCATGTGCCGCTGGGCGTGCCGGCCAACCAGTCGCTGCTGGCCGAACTGCAGGGCGATGCGCTGGCGGCCGGTACTGCCGCTGCCGCGCTGCAGGGGGAACCCATGCCCAACATTCCGGAAATGGCACGATTCTGGACCGCCATGAATGCCGCCGTCCAAAGCATTACCCAAGGCCGTGAAGGCGTGGACGAGGGCCTGACACGCGCCGCCCGGCGGGTGGCGGGGCAGGGGGCTGGGGCGCCGGGCGCCGCTGCCACCGGGGAGGTCCGCTGATGCGCGCGCTGAGCTGGGGCCTGCATGGCCTGAATGTTCTGGCCATCCTCGGCCTTTTGTTCCTCTGCCAGCAACTGCTGCGCGGCCATGAAGCTGCCTGGGCCATGGCCGTGCTGGCCCTGGCCGGCCTGCTGGTGCTGCTGCAGCTGTCCAAGCGTCTGCAGGCGTGGCGCTATGTCACGCCCGGTGTGCTGGCGGTGGCCGTGTTCATCGTGCTGCCCATGGGCTTCACGCTGGCCATTGGCTTCACCAACTACAGCTCTTCGCATTTGCTGTCGTTCACCCGCGCCACCGAGGTGTTGCTGCAGCAGACCGAGAGTGAGGGTCTGGGCATGGACCTGAGCCTGTGGAAGCAGCCGGCGGCGTCTGGCGGCAAGGGCCATGAGCGTTATGCCGCCAGCCTGGTGGACGACGACGGCCAGCGCTGGCGCAGTGAGCCGTTCAGCCTGGCTGACATTCCTCAAGGCCTGGCGTTGGTCGCTGTGCCTCCGGCGGAATCCGCTTCTGCGCCGGTCCCCAGTGCCGAGCGTTTGCACAGCCGCGCCGTGGTTGAACTGCTGCCGCAACTGCGCGAGCTGGTGCTGCGTACACCGGACGACCGCCGCTGGCGCCTGTCCAGCCTGCATCGCATCAACGACCAGAAACCACGCTTTGCCGCCAAGGACACCGACCATCTGGTCGACCTGCGCGACGGCAGCCTGCTCACCGCCGACCATGATGCAGGCGTGTGGCGGGATGCGCACGGCCATGCGCTGGAGCCGGGTTTCCGCACGACCGTCGGCTGGGCCAACTACGGGCGCATCTTCGGGGACCGGCAATTCCTGGAGCCGTTTGGTCGCGTGTTTGCCTGGACGGTGAGTTTCGCCACGCTCAACACGCTGCTGACCTTCGCCCTGGGCCTGTTCTTTGCGGTGGCGCTCAGCTGGCCGGCGCTCAAAGGCCGCTCGGCCTACCGCATTGCGCTGTTCCTGCCTTATGCGGTGCCGGCCTTCATCTCCATCCCGGTGTTCCGGGGGCTCTTCAACGAGAACCTCGGTGAAATCAACCTGGTGCTGGACCTGCTCTTCGGGGTGCGCCCCGGCTGGTTCAGTGATGCCACGCTGGCGCGTGCGATGGTGCTCACGGTCAACACCTGGCTGGGGTACCCCTACATGATGATTCTGGCCATGGGGCTGCTGAAGGCGATTCCGGAAGACCTCTACGAGGCCTCCGCCCTGGCCGGTGCCGGGCCGCTGACCAATCTGTTCCGCATCACGCTGCCGCTGGTGATGCGGCCGATGGCGCCCCTGCTGGTGGCGTCGTTCGCGGCCAACTTCAACAACCTGACCCTGATTGCGCTGCTGACCGAAGGCGCGCCGGACTATCTGGATACGGTGGTGCCGGTGGGTGCAACCGATCTGCTGGCGTCCTACACCTACCGCATCGCCTTTAATGACGGCGGCCAGAACTATGCGCTGGCCTGTGCGATCTCGTCGATCGTCTTTGTCATCGTGGCGCTGCTGGCCTATGTGAACCTGCGCTTCTTCGGTGGCGCCAAGACGGTGCGGCGCTGAGCCGCACGGAAGAGGACCAACATGCCGATGGTGATGACCTCCTCGCAACGCTGGCGTGTGCTGGCCTTGCATGCATTTTTGCTGGTGTTCATTGTGCTGAGCCTGCTGCCGCTGGTGATGATCGTCTCGATCTCGCTACGGCCCGGCAACTTTGCTGGCGGCAGCCTGATCCCGAGCGAGATCAGTTTTGAGCACTGGCGTCTGGCCCTGGGCCTGCCGGTGGTGGATGCGCAGGGCAAGGTCACCGCGCCGCCGTTCCCGGTGCTGCAATGGATCTTCAACTCGCTGAAGGTGGCGCTGGTGAGCGCTGCGGTGTGCCTGGTGCTGTCGGTCACCAGTGCCTATGCCTTCGCCCGCATGCGCTTTGCCGGGCGCGACGGCACGCTCACCGCCATGCTGCTGCTGCAGATGTTCCCGTCGGTCCTGGCGCTGGTGGCCATCTACGCCATCTTCGACCGCCTGGGGGACTGGGTGCCCTGGCTGGGCCTCAACAGCCACTGGAGCCTGGCACTGGCCTACACCGGCGCGGTGGCCCAGCACATCTGGCTGGTGAAGGGCTACTTCGAGAGCATTCCGCCCGATCTGGAAGAGGCCGCTGCGGTGGATGGCGCCAGTCGCTGGCAGTCCTTTGTGCTGGTGCTGCTGCCGCTGGCCAAACCGGTGCTGGCCGTGGTGTTTGTGCTGGCCTTCCTGGGCGCCATGATTGAATACCCCGTGGCCTCGGTGCTGCTGCACGACGAGCAGCAACTGACGCTGGCCGTGGGCTCGCGACTGTTTCTGTTCAACCAGCGTTATCTGTGGGGCGACTTTGCCGCCACGGCCTTGTTGGCGGGCTTGCCGCTGACGCTGATGTTCCTGCTGATGCAGCGCTGGCTGGTGGCCGGACTGACGGCGGGCGGGGTGAAGGAATGAACGCGACCCCCAGCCCGGTGATGCCGGCCCGCCGCTGCGCCGATGCGGCCGACGCCTGGACGCTGACCAGCCGCGACGGCCTCCAGATCCGCATTCTGGGCCTGGGGGCCAGCTGGGTCGGCTGCCGCGTTCCGCTGCGGGACGGCTCCAGCCGGGAGGTGCTGCTGGGGTTTGATGACCTGGATTCCCAGCGTCGTAATCGGGCCTATGTGGGGGCGACGGTCGGCCGTTGGGCCAACCGGATTGCCGGCCAGCGCCTGCGTCAGGACGACCGCAGTTGGACCCTTGCGACCGAACCTGGCGCCAATCACCAGCTGCATGGCGGCCCGGGCGGCTTCCATCAACGTGAATGGACCTTGCTGGAACTGGCGGACGATCGCATCCGCCTGGGCCTGCATTCCGCCGACGGCGACCAGGGCTTTCCCGGCGATCTGGCGGTGGAGGTGCTCTATCGGCTGCTGCCGGGCCATGTCGTGGAGATCGACTATCGCGCCCGGCTGGGCGGCAACCGCGCGTCGCCGGTGGGCCTGACCAACCATGCGTATTTCCAACTGGACGGCCATGACGACCAGGATGTGCGCCGGCAGCGCCTGCAGGTCACCGCCTCGCGCGTGCTGCCGGTGGACACGGACGGGTTGCCCACGGGCGCGCCCGAGCCGGTGGACACAGCGCAGGCCGGGCGCTGGGATTACCGTGGCTCGCGAGTGATCGGCCAGGCGCTGGACAACGCCTTCCTGCTGGAAGAGGGCATTGCCAGCATGGCGCGGGCAGCAGCCACCTTGAAATCCGCCGACGGTCTGCTGGCCATGGATCTGTTCACCACCTTGCCGGCGCTGCAGGTCTACACCGGTGAGTTCCTTGGCAGCGGCACCCAGGGCTGCCACCCGCGCTGGCCGGCTTTCAGCGGCATTGCGCTGGAACCGCAATACCTGCCGGACAGCCCGCACCACCCGGAGTGGCCGCAGCCGGACTGCTGGCTGAAGCCAGGCGCCGTGTGGGCCCATCGCATCCGATACCGCTTCAGACCATGAAGCTCCGGCCCTGAACGTCCAGCGTTGAAGTTCAGGGCCGTCTGCATCCGAATTCCCCCCACCACAACCAAGCAAAGGAGACAAGGGAATGAAGAAGAGACTGTGGACACGACGTGAGGCCCTCAAGACGGGGCTCAAAGGGCTGACTGTGGGTGCCGTTGCCGCTAGCGGGCTGGTGGCCATGCCGGCCTTGGCGGCGACGCTGGTCAAGGGCGCCGATGTCAGCTGGGTCAGCCAGGAGGAATCCTCCGGCTACAGCTTCTACAACAGCGCCGGCACCAAGACCGACCCGTTCAAGCTGTTGAAGGACCTGGGTGTCAACACCATCCGCCTGCGGGTGTGGGTGAACCCCAGCGGCGGCTGGTGTGATGGCGCGGACACGCTCTACAAGGCCAAGCGCGCCGTGGCGCAGGGCCAAAAGATCATGCTGACCTTCCACTACAGCGACAGCTGGGCGGACCCGGGCAAGCAGAACCCGCCATCGGCCTGGGCCAGCCACAGCCTCAGCCAACTGGTCACCGATGTGTATTCACACACCCAGGGCATCCTGAGCTACCTCAAGACCAATGGCGTGACCGTGGACTACGTGCAGGTCGGCAATGAAATCAACAGCGGCATGTTGTGGCCCACCGGCAAGGCCTCGGGCAGTAGCTTCTCCAACCTGGTCCAGCTGATCAACAGCGGCTATGACGCCACCAAAGCGGTGTTTCCCAGCGCGAAGGTGGTGCTGCATTTGTCCAATGGTTATGACAATTCGCTGTTCCGTTGGTTCTTCGACGGCATGAAGTCCAATGGTGCGAAGTACGACGTGATTGGCATGTCGCATTACCCGACCTCGTCCAACTGGAGCACGTTGAATGCACAGTTGTCGACCAACATGTCGGACATGGTCTCGCGTTATGGCAAGCCGGTGATCATTGCGGAAACCGGCATGGACTGGCAGCAGGCGACGGCGTCCAAGGCGATGCTGTCGGATGTGCTGACGCGGGTGTCGGCCCTGGGCAGCAATGGGCTGGGGGTGCTGTATTGGGAACCGCAGGCCTATCCGGGCTGGCAGGGTTACACCTGGGGCGCGCTGGATGGTTCCGGGCGGTTCACGAGTGCTTTGGATCCGTTCTGAACGCTGACGGTGAATGAGAAAAGCCCCCGAGCTGGAAGCAGCCGGGGGCTTTTTGATGGGGCAATGACCGGGCAAATGACCCGGTAAAAGACCGGGCAATCAGAGGCGCATAACGCCTCCCTGCCTCACAGTTCCGCGCGCACGCTGATGGCGAAGCGGCGGCCGTCGGCATAGGTGCCGCGCGGCAGGTTGTAGTCGCTGAAGTAGCTGCGGCGTACCGTGTTGGTCAGGTTGTTGCCTTCCAGCGCGATTTTGATCTTGGCGGTCAGCGAGTAGCTGATGAACGCGTCGACCATGCCATAACCCTTCATCGTCACCGGGGTGAGGGCGGTGACGCCGTCATTGCTCGGATAACTCAGGCGCGAACCGACCGCATATTCACTGCGCCAGTTGTAGGCCAGACGGGCCGAGAAGTCGCCGTAGTCATACATGCCCACCAGGTTGGCGCTGCGCTTGGACAAGCCTTCCAGCGGACCGGTCTTGCCATTGATCGAGCTGGGCGCTTCGCTGTCCACAAAGGTGAAGTTGGCCTGCAGACCCAGCCCGCGCAGGAAGCCCGGCAGTTGGTTGAAGAAGCCTTGGTAGCCGATTTCCAGCCCCTTGATCTTGCCGTCGCGGCCATTGGTCGGCGTGGACAGCGAATAGGTCGTGCCGTTGATCGACACCTGCGACACGCTGTTCTGGATAAAGCCCTGCACATCCTTGTAGAACGCCGCGCCATAGACGCTGTCGCTCTTGCTGATGTAGTACTCCAGCGTGGTGTCGACCTGGTTGGCGCGCAGGCGCTCCAGTTCTGGATTGCCCTGGTAGGCGGTCTGGTCGTTGACGTTCAGGCTCAGGCTGGGGGTGAGCTGGTCGAAGTTGGGACGTGTCACCACACGCGACACCCCCAGGCGGGCCTGCAGGTCCGGGCGGAGTTCCAGGCGCAGGTTCAGGCTGGGCAGCCAGTCGGTGTCGGTCTTGTCCAGATTGACCCGCTCGGCGCTGAGGTTGGTGTAGGCGCGGTCCACCTTGGTCCGCACCACGCGCAGGCCAACATTGCCGGTCAGCGGCAGGCCCGCCAGGCTGGTGTCCAGATCACCCGCCCCATACAGGGCCCCGCCACGCTCGCGGTAGTTGAAGGTCTGCGCCGGGTCGAAGGTCGGCACCGACAGGTCGAAGGTGTCCCGCACGGCCTGGGCATTGCGCAGCCAGTTGGTGTCGGTCACGCCCAGCCATTGGCGAGGAATGTTGCCGCTGCCGGCGTCCTTCAGCAGGTTGTTGTAGGGCAGCAGGCCGACGCTCGGAATGTCGGACAGGCCGAACATCCAGATGTCGTTGATGGTGTTGATCTCGGCGCTTTCGGCACGGCGGTCGTTGATGCGGACACCGCCACGCACCTTGGTGAGGATGCCGGCATCCACCGGCTTGTCTACGTCCGCACGCCAGGCCGTTTCACGACCGGTGTTCTTGATGCGGAAGTACAGCGTCTTGTCCGCCCAGTAGTTGGCGGTGTTGTCCAGCTGCGAGGTCGACGAATAGGCCGAGGGCAGCTTGGTGCTCAGGTCGAAGGTGTAGGTGGCCGGGTCGTCGGAGAAGGTGCCCAGGCGCACTTCCTGATAGAAGCGGTCGAATTTGCTGCGGGTGTGGCTGATGTCGCTGCGCACCACGGCGTCCGCGACCTTCCACTTGCCGGCCAGCGACAGTTGGTCGATACGGGTGTCTTCATCCGCCACCGAGCTGGAGGTGCTCATGCTGGCCCCCCAGAACGTGCCGGACACAAAATGGCCGTTGCTGTCGGTCTTGATCTCGCCGTTGGGCCACAGTTGGCCCTGGTTGGCGGTGCTGCTGTAGTTGGCCCAGAACGGCGAGGCGTAGAGGCCGTAGACGTCGGTGCGGCTCTTGAGCTGCGTGTGGGTCAGGTCCAGCGTGTATTCGCTGCGGCCGTCCGGGCGCCATTGCAGCGCGGCGCTGGCCGCCTTGCGGTCCCGTTCGCCGAATTCATAGGCCAGCCAGTTGCCCAGCGGTGCCACCACGCCGGAGCCGTCGGCCAGGGCGGCCGGGTTGTCCAGCTCTTGTGTGTCCGAGCGGTATTCGCGCTTTTGCGTGGAGAGGCTCAGCAGGGCGCCGAATTCACCGGCATCCAGCTTCCAGCGGTTGGACACCAGCAGCGACCCTTCGGCATTGTTCTTGTCCGCCAGTTCGGCACGGGTGCCCTTGACCGAGCCGGCCAGCTTGAAGCCGGCGAAGTCGAACGGGCGACGGGTGCGCAGGTCGATGACGCCGCCGATGCCGCCTTCAATCAGATCGGCGGTCGGGGTTTTGTAGACGTCGGCACCGGCCAGCAACTCGGACGGGACGTCCTGGAACGACAGGCCACGCTCCTTGCCGGCGGTGAAGATCACCCGGCCGTTCAGCAGCGTCTGCGTCTGCTGCAGGCCACGCACCTGCACCCGATCCCCTTCGCCGCGGTTGCGGGAGATCTGCACGCCGGTGATGCGCTGCAGTGCTTCGGCCACATTGGCGTCCGGCAACTTGCCGATGTCATCCGCCACGATGGAGTCCACCACCTGCTCGGCATTGCGCTTGATGTCCTGCGCACGGATCAGGCTGGAGCGCTGGCCTTGCACCACCACGGTGTCGAGCTTGGTGCTGTCACCGGAGGCGGGAGCCGCTTCCTGGGCGAGGACGGCCAAGGGGCTCAGCAGCGCGGCGCAGGCCAGGGCCACCGGGGCCAGGGGGGGCCGTGTGCTGTTGCGGGTGAGGGAAGCGGTCATGGTTGTCTCCGAAACTTGAGGTAACTCGTTTTAGGTGTGGTGGGGCCGGGGAAAGGGGGCGTTCAACAAGGGGGAGGGCCGAGGTCCGGTCAGGGGCAGGGCGCGGCGTCCCGGAACGCCTTGAGCGCGGGCAGCGCCCGACCGTTGGCGTCAAACAGGGTCTGGTTGGCCCAGGCATTGCCTTCACCGGTGCGCCAGCCCGCGCCGGGAACGTCCAGCCAGGCGGGTTCCCACCAGAACACGCCCAGGCCTTCCGGCACGGCAGCCACGGCCTGCACCAGATCCCGCAGCATGGCGGCCTGGCCTTCCGGCGTGGCGGGGTAACCGCCGCGTTTTGCACCTTCTTCATTGAAGACGGTGGGGCCGCCGACTGGATGGTCCGGCCGCCATCCATACGCGGTTTCCACCACCACCAGCGGTTTGCGGTAGCGGTCGGAGAGGTCGCGCAGGTTGGTGCGCAGGGCCTCGAAACCATCGTGGTGATAGGGGTACCAGCTCAGCCCGATCACGTCGTAATCCAGCTTGCCAGCTTCGAACTGGTCGTACACGCCGCGGAACATCTCGCCGCTTTTGCCGTCGCCCTGATGGGCCAGGTGGAGCATGACCGGCAGGCGGCTGCCCCGGAGGGCATCGGTAGCGCGGACGCCGCGAATGCCGGCCCGCAGCAGTTCAACAAATGCCTGCTCGCCGCCGATCTTTTCGTCCGGAGTCTCGCGCCAGGTCTTGCCGTCCGGCCAAAGCATGCCGCCGTTGATTTCGTTGCCGACCTGAATCATGTCGGGGTCGGTGCCCTGGTCATGCAGGGCCGTCAGCACTTGCGAGGTATAGCGTTCAACCGCAGCCTGCAATTCGGCCCCGTGGAGCTTGGCCCAGGCGGCCGGTTTGGCCTGCTTGCCGGGGTCGGTCCAGAAGTCGGAATAGTGGATGTCCAGCAGCAGCTTGAGGCCTTGCTTGCGGATGCGTTTGGCCAGCGCCAGCGTCACTTCCAGCCCGTTGTTGCCGCCGCCCACCGGGTCGCCGTGGCGGGAAATGATGCGCTCACCTTCCACCACGTCACGTGCATTGACCGGGGTGTGCCACAGCCGCAGCCGGGCCCAGTTGATGCCGGCCACTCGCAGGATCTGCAAGGCCGTGCCGCTCCGGCCGTCGGCGGTGGAAAACCTGGCGCCGCCGCGTTCCACCACGTCCAGCGTGGAGACATCAGCGCCCAGGATGAAGGATTTGGCGTACTTGGTGGCCGTTGGGGCCTGGCAGAGGGGCGCGGACGCCACAGCGGCCGGTGCGGATGCCGTGGCGGCCGCTGTGGCGCCCGCAGTCGCACCAGCAGTTGTTCCAGAAGCAGTGCCGGAAAGGGCTGCAGGCGGCGCCAGCCCGTCTGCCGCCAGAGCGGGCAGGGCATGGCTGGCCAGCGCGGCGCCACCGGCCAGCATCAGGCGACGGCGCCCCGGGTTGGCGGGGGCAGGGGAAGGGTGCGCAGGGGACGCATCGGTCATCAGGTGGCGGTCGCTCAAGGTTGTCTCGCTCCGGCGGTGGTCCAGCAGAACCACGCTCTTCTGTGCTTGGGCTTCATCTCAGGTTAATCGCTTAACCTGTTGCTAGTGTCCACGATTTGCCCTCCCGCACCATTGAGGGGTTTCCCGGAAGGGCTGGAAAGCCACATTCGGGGGGGGTGCACCGTTCTGGGGCTCGCTCCCGTGGAGCGCGGTGGCAGGGGCCGCAGGCAGTCCAGAGCCGACCCGCAAAACTGCCCGGCCGGGTCAAGCCCCCCGGGGGAGGGGGCTTTGTGCGAGTCGCGTGTCGTAACAACTTACCGTAACAACTGTTGCGTTGTTCCCCCTTCGGACTTCCCCCTTCTTAGGGGGTGCTTTACCCCCCCACCGGCCTAAGATGCGCCCGTCTCCGGTGCAAGAGGGGTTGCGATGTGCAAACCGGAGTTGGGTACATCGCTCAAGGGGGGGCCCTATGGAAGGTATGACTGATCTCCGCCATTTTGCGGGTTCTGTAAATGGTGGCTTTGCCATGTCCAACATGACTGTCACGCGTCGCGTGCTGCTCGTGGATGACCATGAATTGGTTCGCGCGGGCATTCGTACTCTTTATCAATCGCTGGATGAGATTGCCATCGACTGGGTGGAAGCCTGCTCGCTGCAGGAGGGGCTGCAGCAGTATGGTGAACATGCAGACGGGCAGGGCATTGATGCGGTCCTGCTGGACCTGAACCTGGGTGATTGCAAGGGTTTGCAGGGTTTGCGTCAGTTCATGGAGGCCTATCCGCAGGCGCGGGTGGTGGTCTTCAGCGGCACACAGGATGAATTTGTGGTCCGTCAGGCGCGAGCGATGGGGGCGGTGGGATATCTGCCCAAGGGCGCGCTGATGTCCGAGATGCGCAGCACCTTGCGTGCGCTGTTGGCGGAGCAACGCCGGTCCGGCCCGCCTGGGTCGATGTTTCCGCGTTTCCCGTCCTCGGCCATGTATGACCGTGTGGCCGAATTGGGCCCGCGTCATCTGGAAATTCTGGAATTGGTGCTCTCCGGCTGCAGCAATCAGGAGATCAGCAATTCCACGCAACTCTCGCTGGGCACGGTGAAGAACTATGTGTCCTCTCTGCTGCTGGCGCTGGATGTGAAATCGCGCTCGCACATGATCAGTCTGTTCCGCTGATTCCTTGGCTGAGCGAAAGCGTAGACGGTCGGCGGAGTCTGCCGGGGCCAGTCAGTTCGTGGCGGTGGCCGGTCGCGCCGGGGATGACAACCCGCAGGAGGGCCGGCGCCACGAGCGCCGCGCCATTGTTCGCCGCCTGGAAGATGCGGCCTTTGATGAGGCCTGGGCGCACTGGCCCTGGCTGCTTGCGGCGGTGGCTTTGCCGCTGCTGGTGTCCATCAACCGCCGGGATCTGTCTCCGGGGCTGATGCTCTGGCTGAGCGGCGTGGCGGCCTTGGCGGCCGGCTGTGTCTGGACGGCGCGGCACATGTCGCACCGGCTCGCACGTCCCTCGGTGCGCAGTTCCCTCGATCCCCGCAAGGGTCGCCGCCTGCTGCTGTTGCAGGGGGCGGGCTGTCTGCTGCTGCTGAGTTTGCATCCCTGGATTGCGGAAACGCCGGGCGCCCGTGCGCCGTTGGCGGGCCCGCTGCTGGCGGCGGCTTCCACGGTGCTGGCGGTGTTGCTCGCGCCCATGGGCCGAGGGGCGGCGGCTGCTGCCCTGTTGCCGGCGTCCGAGGGGCTGGCGCGGCTGGTGCTGGACGGGGCCCTGGAGCGTCCCTTGCAGGGCGCGGCCTGGTTTGCGGCGGCCATGGCGGTGGCGGGACTGGCGCTGCTGGAGCAGCATCGCTGGCACCGCAATCAACTTTGGGTGATGCAGCGTGATGACCGCGTGAACCTGCTGGAGCAGGAGCGGGACGAGGCGGTGCGGGCCGATCAGGAAAAGAGCCGCTTCCTCGCCATTGCCAGCCATGACCTGCGCCAGCCAGTGCATGCGCTGGGCCTGTTTGCAGCCACCCTGGAGCGGCGCCTGCAGGGCAGTGCCGAAGAGCCCCTGGTGCGCAACGTAATGCGGTCCATCGAGGGGCTGGAGCGTTCGTTTAATGCCATGCTGGACATCTCCCGCCTGGACGCCGGCACGGTCGAACCCAACATCCAGCACTTTGCCCTGCGCGACCTGTTCCGCCGGCTGCACATGCACTATGCCGGCCAGGCGGAGGCGTCGGGGCTGGGCCTGCGTCTGGCGCCGGGGGGGAAATCGGTCAGCAGCGACCCGCAACTCCTGGAGCGGATTCTGGGCAACCTGGTCCAGAACGCCCTGAAGTACACCGAAACAGGCGGCGTCGTGGTGGTGGCCCGCAGCACGGCGGACAACATCAACCTTGAAGTGTGGGATACGGGGATCGGCATCAAACCGGCCGACCTGCCCCGCATCTTTGCCGAGTTCTATCAGGTGGGCCACGGCGAGCGTAGTCGCACCCAGGGCTTGGGCATGGGCCTGGCCATTGTGAAGCGGCTGGCGCATTTGCTGGGCTACCGGCTGATGGTGGCCTCCCGGCCGGGGCGGGGCACCATGTTCCGTCTCAGCATTCCCGTCAGGCAACTGCATGCCGTGCAGGATGTCATTGGCGCGGCCGACACCGTTCCCATGTCGGTGATCGAGCCCCGCTCGGTGCTGGTGATAGACGACGAGGAGCCGATCCGGGAGGGTCTGAAAGTGCTGCTCGAGGAATGGGGTTACGAGGTGCAGGTGGCCGCGCATGCCGAAGATGCCGAGCGGGTGGCGCGTGAGCGCCCGGAACCGCCGGATCTGATCCTGTCCGACTTGCATCTGGGTGATGGCCCTGATGGCCTCGATGCCATTCGCGCCGTACGGACGGTGTATGGGCTGGATGTGCCCGCCATTCTGGTCACGGGCGACACCAGCAAGGAAGAAATTCGGCGCGCCACCGAGAGTGGCCACACCGTGCTCTTCAAGCCCCTGCAACCGCGCAAGCTCTTCAACGCCCTGCGCGGCATGGTGGCCTGAGGGTTGAAACGCGGCTTGCGCGCCGCGTTTCAACCCTCAATTTTGAGCAATGTGACTTTCGACCACTGCGCAGATTCAAACCTATCTCTAGAGTCCGGTCGTTAAGAAAACGCCGGACGCAATGGCTGATATAGAACTCGATCATCTGCTGAGCCCTCTTCAGGACGACGCCCCCTGTGGCCCCGACCTGGAATACGACCCTGCCTTCCTGGCGCTGCAGACCGCAGGCGAAGGCAAAGCCGAACAGCAGTATGGCGACACGGTCATCCCCGCCGAGGAACCTGACTGGATCAAGGTCTGGGAACAGGCCCTGGCCTTGGCCGAGCGCAGCCGCGACCTGCGCCTGGCCGTCTGGCTGGTGCGCAGCGGCGCCCGCCTCAAAGGCCTCCAGGCCGCCCTGCAAGGCCTCACCCTCATCCACGGCCTGCTGGACCGTCACTGGCACCACGTTCACCCCCAACTGGACGCCAGCGACAACAACGACCCCACCATGCGCATGAATGCGCTGCTGCCCCTGGCCAGCGGCGATGGCGGCCTGGCCGACCTGCGCGCCGCCAGCCTCACCGGTCAGCGCGGCGGCCCCCGCGTGCGCGACGTGGAACTGGCGTTTGGCAATGCCGACCCCGGCCCCAATGAATCGGCCCCCTCGCCGCAAGGCCTGCAGGAAGGCCTCAGCGCCTTCGCCGCGCAAGAACCGGCCCTGCTGGAACGCCTGCAGGCGGGGGTCACCACCGTCCAGGCCATCTCCGACATCATCGAACAGCACCTGGGCGTTGCTCAGGGACCGGACTTCTCCCCCTTGATCCGTGTCCTCAAGCCCCTCGCTCAATTGGCTGCTCAACTCGGCGGTGGCACGGTGGCCGCAGCCGACGACGTGTCGGCCGCCGGGGAAGGCCTCGACGCCTCCCCCGGTGCGTCCGCCACCCGGGTGGTGGTGCCCGCCGGGGTCATTGCCAGCCGTGAAGACGCCATGCGGGCCCTGCAGCGCGTGTGCGACTGGATCGAGCTGAACGAGCCCAGCAACCCCGCCCCGTTGCTGATCCGCCGTGCCCAGCGGCTGATGAGCAAGAACTTCATGGACATCATTCGCGACCTGGTGCCGGATGGCCTGCGCGAGATTGAACGCCTGGCCGGTACCAGTGAGTGATGCGTCCCGAATTTCCTTCCCTTCAAAAGAACCATTTCGACGCCCACGACGACGTCTTTCATCAGGAGTAAGACCATGGCCACCAGCAGCCAGAAGTTCATCGCCAGGAACCGTGCACCTCGCGTGCAGATTGAATACGACGTCGAACTCTACGGCGCCGAGAAGAAGGTCCAGCTGCCCTTCGTGATGGGCGTGCTGTCGGACCTGTCGGGCAAGCCGAACGAACCGCAGGCCCCGGTGGCGGACCGCAAGTTCCTGGATTTCGATGTCGACAACTTCGATGCCCGCATGAAGGCGATGAAGCCGCGTGTGGCCTTCAACGTGCCCAACACCCTGACGGGCGAAGGCAACCTGATGGTCGACATCACCTTCGAAAGCATGGATGACTTCTCGCCGGCCGCCGTGGCCCGCAAGGTGGACGGTCTCAAGCAACTGCTGGAAGCGCGTCAGCAACTGGCCAACCTCATCACCTACATGGATGGCAAGGTCGGCGCGGAACAGCTGATCGCCAAGGTGGTCAAGGACGAAGCGCTGCTCAAGTCCCTGGCGTCCGCCCAGAAACCCGCCGACGGCACCGACGCACAGTGATCGCAGCCGCGCACTGAATCAAGACTCCGGAGCACCCCACCATGGCCGAAGACACACTCGCCCAATCCTCCGCTGCGCTGCAGGGCATCTCGTATGAAGGCAACGAGTTCGCCCAGCTGCTGAACAAGGAATTCAAGCCCAAGACCGACGAGGCCAAGTCCGCCGTCGAGCAGGCCGTCCTGACCCTGGCCCAGCAGGCGCTGTCGCAAACCTCGCTGATCGGCAGCGATGTCATCGTCTCCATCGAGGCGATGATTGCCGAGCTGGACAAGAAGCTGTCCGAGCAGCTGAACCTGATCCTGCACAACCCGGAGTTCCAGCAGCTGGAAAGCGCCTGGCGCGGCCTGCACTACCTGGTCAGCAACACCGAGACGGATGAGCAGCTCAAGATCCGCGTGATGAGCATCTCCAAGCAGGAGCTGGGCAAGACGCTGAAGCGCTACAAGGGCACGGCCTGGGATCAGAGCCCGCTGTTCAAGCGGGTGTATGAAGAGGAATACGGCCAGTTTGGCGGTGAGCCGTTCGGCGCCATGGTCGGTGACTACTACTTCGACCACAGCCCGCCGGACGTCGAGCTGTTGGGTGAAATGGCCAAGGTGGCCGCAGCCGCCCATGCCCCGTTCATCGCCGCGGCCAATCCGTCGGCCATGCAGATGAGCTCCTGGCAGGAACTGGCCAACCCGCGTGATCTGACCAAGATCTTCGGCACGCCCGAATATGCGGCCTGGCGCTCGCTGCGTGAATCCGATGACGCGCGCTACATCGGCCTGACCATGCCGCGCTTCCTGGCCCGTCTGCCCTACGGCGCGCGGACCAACCCGGTGGAGGAATTCAATTTCGAGGAAGACACCGGCGGCGGCAGCCACAACGCCTACACCTGGGCCAATTCGGCCTATGCCATGGCCACCAACATCAACCGTTCGTTCAAGAACTACGGCTGGTGTACCCGCATCCGCGGCGTGGAGTCGGGTGGTGCGGTCGAGAACCTGCCCACCCACAGCTTCCCGACGGATGAAGGCGGTGTGGCCATGAAGTGCCCCACCGAGATCGCCATCAGCGACCGCCGCGAGGCCGAGCTGGCCCACAACGGCTTCATGCCGCTGGTGCACCGCAAGAATTCGGACTTCGCCGCCTTCATCGGTGCGCAATCGCTGCAAAGGCCTGCGGAATACGACGATCCGGACGCGACCGCCAATGCCAACCTGGCGGCGCGGCTGCCCTACCTGTTTGCCTGCACCCGTTTCGCGCATTACCTGAAGTGCATCGTGCGCGACAAGGTCGGCTCCTTCAAGGAGCGTGCCGAAATGGAGCGTTGGCTGAACAAATGGATCATGAATTACGTGGACGGGGATCCGGCGAATTCGTCGGAGATCACCAAGTCGCAGAAGCCGCTGTCCGCTGCCGAAGTGCTGGTGGAAGAGATCCCTGGCAACCCCGGCTACTACACGTCCAAATTCTTCCTGCGTCCGCACTATCAGCTCGAAGGGCTGACGGTGTCGCTGCGGCTGGTGTCCAAGCTGCCGTCGCAGAAGGGCCAGTAAGCACAGTGCCTGGAGACGCCCAAGACTGGGCAGCTCCCATCCGTTTCACGCATCACCGAGGGAGGGCCGGAAGGCCCACCGGCTGATAAGTTCCGGGCCACCGGCCCGTTTTTGCGGCCCCGCATGCGTTGAAGCGGGGTCGGTTACCACGAGTCCATCAAGGAGAGACCCACCATGACGATCGACGCCAATCTGAAACTCGCCGGTGTTGACGGCGAATCCACCCACAAGGACCACAAGGGCGAGATCGATCTGCTCGCCTGGTCCTGGGATTGCCGCCAGGACAGCACCGCCGGTAGTGGTGGTGGTTCGGGCAAGGGCAAGGCCATTCCCGGCCAACTGGTGTTCGCGCACTTCTACGACAAGGCTTCCCCGGTGCTGGCCAAGGCCTGCGCCAGCGGCAAGCACTTCGACAGCGCCGTGATCACCTGCCGCAAGGCCGGTGAAGGCCAGCAGGACTTCCTGAAGGTCACGCTGAAGCAGGTGCTGGTGACCTCGGTGTCGCCGTCCGCCAGCAGCGGTGGTGACATCTCGGAAAGCGTCTCGCTGAGCTACGCCGACATCGAGTTCGAATACAAGGCCCAGAACGAAAAGGGCGCACTGGGTGGCGCGGTGAAGTTCGGCTGGGACGTCGCCGCCGCCTCAACCCGCTGATCCGCGCACTTGCTGCGCTGACAAGCACCTGGCCACGCAGTGGCCGGGTGGGCGCGCCGGCCCTTTCATCCGTGGAAGCGGCCGGCGCGTGTCTTGGAGCCTTCACATGTCTTTCAACACCAGCGGCGGCAGCGCCGACATGTACCTGGACCTGACCCTCAAACGCGCAGGCAAGGTCAAGGGCGAATCCGTGGCCCAGGGCCACCAGAACGACATCACCGTCTCCGGCTTTGCCTGGGGCGTGGGTGCCAGCGGCGACGCCGTGGCCGGCCAGAGCACCGGCCGCCGCAGCTATCGCCAGCTGACCATCACCAAGCAGTTGGACAGTGCCAGCACTGCGCTGATGAGCGCCGTGGCCACCAACGACGAAGTGCGCAGCGCCAAGCTGAGCCTGCGCAAGGCCGGCGGTGAGCAGCAGGACTACTTCAGCATCACGCTGGAGAAGGCCCGTGTGGCCACCTACGACATCGATGTGGATCAGGACGGCCAGCCCGTTGAACGCATCACCCTGAGTTTCCAGAAGGTGGCGGTGGAATACCGCAACCAGAGTGCTGCCGGCCAGATGGGCGGCACCTGCACCTTCACCGACGACCTGACCTGAGGTCGGAAAGTCCTTTATGAGCGCAGTTGAAGACCTGATCGCCGCCGGCCAGCCCGTGGAGGCCTTGGCCGCCGTGCAGCAGCAGGTGCGCCAGCAAGCGCAGGATGTGCGTCTGCGGGTGTTGTTGTTCCAGCTGCTGGCCGTGAATGGCCAATGGGCACGTGCCGCTGCCCAGCTGGAGGTGTGTGGCGAGTTGGACGCCGCCACGCTGGCCATGGTCAACACCTACCGCGAAGCGCTCAAGTGCGAGCTGGTGCGTGAGGCGGTGTTTGACGGCAAGACAACGCCGCTGGTCATGGGCGAGCCGGCCGAATGGGTGGCGTCGATGGTGCAGGCCCTGAAGCTGTCGGCCGACGGCGACCACCACGCCGCTCAACTGATGCGGGCGCAGGCCCTGGAGCAGGCGCCCGCCACGGCCGGCACGATCGACGGCCAGGCCTTCGACTGGATTTGCGATGGAGATTCGCGGCTGGGCCCGATCCTGGAGGCGGTGATCAACGGCCGTTATTGCTGGGTGCCCTTGTCGGCGCTGGCCAAGATCCAGATCGAGCCGCCGGAAGACCTGCGTGACCTGGTCTGGGCTCCGGCCTTTCTGGAGTTTCCCAACGGCGGCGGGTCGGTGGCGCTGATTCCAACGCGGTATCCCCGCACGACCGGGTTTGACGACCCGCGCACCTGGCTCTCGCGTCGCACCGAGTGGTTGCCGCTAGGGGGTGAGGACGCAGCAGACGACGCTGCCGCTGCGGGCGAGGGCGGGGCGGGCCCTCAGTTCGCCGGCATCGGCCAGCGTGTGATGATGACCGACGCGACCGAAGCAGGTTTGCTGGATGTCCGTCTCATCGAACTGAGGTCTTGAATGTTCCGTTGTTCCTCCCGCAGTGCCGTCTCTGCCGTCTCCGCCGTCTCTGCCGAAGCCGCCCTCCAGATCACCCGTGCGCCAGCGGTATGGCGCACGCTGGCGGCCGTGATGCTGGGGGTGTCCTTGCCGAGCCACGCCGTGACGCCGGCAGAATCCAGACCATCGGCGGCCTCAGCCTCAGCCTCAGCCTCGGCACCGGCACCGGCACCGGCAGCCAGGTCGGCCAATACCGGCAACGTCTCCAATGCCGGCAACGTCTCCAAAAGCGGCAAATCCGCCAAGGCGGCACGCGCCTGGCGCACGCTGTCACCAGCGGGCTGCCATCCGCTCAATGATGCGGAGCAGGCGCGCCTGCCCGCGAGCTGGAAACCGTATGCCTCCTCCACGCGCCGCTGTGACCTCGCGGCACCGGGTGCAGCGCCCAAGGTGAGCCTGGTCTCCGTTTTCGCCGAGGACTATTTTCGTGGCAGCCCGCCGAGCGCCCCCTGGGAAGACTTCCCCAAGCCTTTGCTGGTGGATAACGCTTGGCGCTGCGTCGGGGTGCTGCCGGAGCTGTACCCCTTTGATGAGCCCCGCACGCTGACCCTGCGCTACGGGCAGTGGCTCGACGGCATCCCGCAGGAGATCCGCGTGCAGGTGGCCAACCCCGCCCTGGGTGGTGATTACGCCTTGCCGCCGCTGTCCTGGGATGCGGCGCAGCAGCGTTACCACTCGACTCCCACCTCCAACTCGGTAGCCCCCCAATGTCCGCAGTCCTGACTCCCTTCTCTCCGGCTTCGGCCGCCAGCGGTGCCCAGACCGGCGCCATCAGCGCGGATGAGCTGGCGCGTGTCGCTCAAGAGGCCTACGACCAGTACCCCGCCTCGTGCAGCCATTCGGTGTGGCATGTGATCAAGCGTTATGTGCCGGACCAGCAATACCGCACCGCCAATGTGCTGATCGCCTTCCTGGAAGCTGACAGGCGCTGGAAGGAAGTGCCCGTGTCCGAACTCGCGGACCGGGCCTCGCGTGGCGAGCTGATCGTCGGTGGCCTCAAGGAAACGCCCAATGGCCACGTGGTGGTGGTCTACCCCGGTGCGGCCAAGCCGGCAGGGGGCTATGCCTACACCTCCGGCGGAAGGTCGGTGACCATGCGTGCGCGGGGGCAGTATCCGCGCGTCATGTCGACCTCGCTCAGCGGTTGGGCCGGTGCCAAGAGCCGCGGCGACAAAACCATCTGGGACCCCTGGGCCAATGATGCGAAGTTCGGCCAGGTTCGTTTCTGGCGCCTGGACCTCTCCGCCGGGCAGTGACGAACGGAGCCCCGCAGTGAGCCAGCAGCCCACCCGCGACCGTCTGCAGCCGGCGCTGCTGGATCGCCTCACCGATGACGACCCCACCAGCCGCGTGGAGGCCGAAGAGCGGCGCATGATGAGCAAGTCGCAGCTGCGGCAAGCCGTGCTGCGCGACCTGGGCTGGCTGTTTAATGCGGTGCAGCCGCTCGGTCGGGCGCTGGAGGCGCATCCGCAGGTGGCCGCCAGCGTGCTGAATTTCGGGCTGCCGGCGCTGTCCGGCCAGCTGGCGTCCAAGGTGGACGTGAGCCATGTCGAGCGGGCCATCCGCCAGGCCATCGTGCGATTTGAGCCGCGCATTCTCGAGAGCACGCTGGAAGTGCGTGCCGTGGAGGCCGACAGTGTGCTGGACACCCACAACGTGATTGAATTTGAAATCCGCGGCCATCTGTGGTCGCAGCCGGTACCGCTGGAAATCCTGCTGCGGACGCAGATGGACCTGGAAGCCGGCCAGGTGGACGTGCGGGAGGCCTGAGCATGGATCCCCGCCTGCTTCGCCTCTACAGCGACGAGTTGACCCACCTGCGGGAAGTCGGCAGCGAGTTCGCTCGCGAATTTCCCAAGATCGCCGGCCGCCTCGGCATGGAGGGCACCGAGGTGGCCGACCCCTATGTGGAGCGGCTGCTGGAGGGGTTTGCCTTTCTGTCGGCCCGGGTGCAACTCAAGCTGGATGCGGAACATCCGCGCCTCATCTCGCATCTGCTGGAATCCATCTATCCGAATTTCCTGGCGCCGGTGC
This sequence comes from Roseateles sp. SL47, assembly GCF_026625885.1. NCBI lineage: Bacteria > Pseudomonadati > Pseudomonadota > Betaproteobacteria > Burkholderiales > Sphaerotilaceae > Roseateles > Roseateles sp. SL47. The sequence continues at coordinate 4,008,500 of NZ_CP113068.1, forward strand.
CGTCGATGATGGTGGCGAAGTTCACTGTCGACGTCACCGACCCCAATCTCTCCAAGGGCTTCCCGGTGCCGCGCGACAGCGCGCTGCAATCCGGCTTGCCGCGTGGCCAGGACACCCGTTGCGAGTTCCGCACCTCGCAGGATGTGATGCTGTGGCCGATCGAGCTGGTCAGTGCCCAGTACTTCAGCCATGCGACGGACCTGCCGATGAATCGCCTGCCCGGCGCGGGTGGTTATCGCGGTGGGCTGCGCCTGCGCATCCGCACCGGCGGTGGTCTGCCGCTGCGCCAGTTACGCATGGACCGGCTGCAGCTCTACATCAGCGCGCCGGACGACGTGGCCTTCCGTCTGCATGAGCTGGTGCTGGGCGCGTCGGTGGGCAGCTATGTCACCGGCAGCGGCGTGGACGGCCAGCACGCCTTGGCACAGTGGCGGGACGGCACCAGCATCGCGCCGGTGGGTTATGAACCCAGCCAGGCGCTGCTGCCGGACACCCACCGCGGCTTCTCCGGCTGCCGCCTGCTCCAGGAAGCGGCCGCCATGCCACGTCGCTTTCTGTTCTTCGACATCACCGATCTCGCCGACCGACTGGCGCGCGTCGAGGGACAGGAAGCCGATCTTGTGCTGTTTTTCAGCCGTGCCGACGCAGGGCTGGAGGCGATGGTCGACGTCAACAGCCTGTCGCTGCACTGCACCCCGGCGATCAATCTTTTCACCAAGCGGCTGGACCGCATCCAGCTCGGCCCGGGCAGTTGGGAATACCACGTGGTGCCGGACCGCACCCGCCCGATGGACTTCGAGGTGCACAGCCTGCAGTCGGTGATCGGTTACGGGGCGGGGCAGGTGGGCCAGCAGACCTTCCGTCCGTTGTACGCCACCTATCACGAGCCTTCCGGCGAGGGCGCGGGCTACTACACCGCGCGTCGCGAACCCCGGTTGCTGTCGGCTCGCCAGAAAGAGCAGGGCCCACGCACCGGCTATATCGGCGAGGAGATGTTCGTGTCGCTGGTCGATCCGCGTCATGCGCCTTACCGCGAGGACATCCGCCAGCTGTCGGTATCCGCCTTGGTGAGCAATCGCGATCTGCCCACGCTGCTGCCGCATAACGGCAGTGCCGGCCCGGCCGCCTGGCGTCTGGATGCCGCCGGCCCGGTGCTGCGGGTGGATGCAGTGCATGGCCCGACACGGCCCGTCAGCCGCCAGCCGGTGGGCGAGGCGGGTTGGAGCCTGGTGGGGCTGCTCACCCTGCAACAACTGCCGTTTGCCGATGAAGGCCCGGCCCAGGCAGCGGCAACATTGCGTCGGCTGCTGGCGCTGTACGGCCCGCCCGGGGACCCGTCCTGGCAGCGGCTGGTGGACGGCGTGCGACAGGTGTCGGTGCGGTCGGTGGTGCGCCGCCTGCCGTTCAACGGCCCGCTGAGCCATGGCTGCGGATCCGAGATCGATCTGGAGCTGGATGAGCTGGCCTTCCAGGGCCACAGCGCCTTCCTCTTTGGCAGTGTGCTGGAGTATTACTTTGCCCGGCATGCCGCCATCAACAGCTTCACCCAGCTGCGGCTGCGCACCACCCAGCGGGGCGAACTGCGCCGTTGGCCGGTGCGTATCGGTGGCGAGCCGGTGCACCGGTCGGGCGGGAGCCTGACGTGACGCCACCGGACGTGCCGCTGGACCCGGCAAGTGCGCTGCAGGTGCTATTTGCCGAGGTCGAAAAGCGCCCCTGGGCCTACGACTTCTTTGCGCTGCTGCGCCGCATTGAAGGCTTGTCGCCGCAACTGCCGCGCCTGGGGCGTGCCGCGAGGCCCAGCCTGGAGCCGATCCGGCTGGGTGAAGAAGCCGAGCTGGACTTCGCTCCCGCCGCTTTGGCCAAGCTGGAGCCCACGGCAGCGGGGGTGCCGCGTCTGGGCGTGCGCTTCTTCGGCTTGCTGGGACCGCAGGGCCCCTTGCCGCTGCACCTGACCGAATACGCCCGGGAGCGCCAATACCAGCGCAACGACCCGACGCTGGCCCGCTTCCTGGACGTCTTCCACCACCGGCTGCTGATGCTGTTCTACCGGGCCTGGGCGCAGTCCCAGCCGGCGGTGCAGCATGACCGGCCCGAGGCGGACCGGTATGCCGCCTGGCTGGGGGCCGCCACCGGGCTGCACGGCGGCTGGCAGCCGCAGGACTCGCTGCCGCAGACGGCCCGCCTGTTCAACGCCGGCATGATGGGTGGCCGCGAGCGCCACCCCGAAGGCCTGGCCAAGATCCTGACCCAGCATTTCCAGGTGCCGGTGCGTATCGACCAGCATGTGCCGCAATGGCTGCCGCTGGAAGATGACGAACGCACCCGCCTGGGTTTTGCCCGCAACCGCAAGGAACGCATCGGCCTGGCACCCGCTGCGCTGGGCCGCAGCACCACGCTGGGCACCAAGGTCTGGGACCGCCAATACCGCTTCCGGGTGGTCATCGGCCCGATCAACCGCGAGCAGTACGACCGCTTCCTGCCGGACGGCAGTGCCTGGCGGCCCCTGAATGACTGGATCCGCCAATACGTGGGCCACGGCCTGCGCTGGGAAATCCAACCGCTGCTGGAACGACGGGCCGTGCCGGCCGCCGCCTTGGGCCACCAGGTGCGCCTGGGCTACACCAGTTGGGTCGGGCGCGCCGGCCATGCAGCGGCCACCAGCGACCGTGGTGACCTGCGGCTGAGGCCCTGGTCGGTGGCGCTGGGGCGCGCCGGCCGAAGCCCTGAATCCACAACATCGCGCCCCCCACAGGGAGAGAGACCATGAGCGAAATTTCACGCACCAGCCTGTTTGGCAAACTGAATCCGCTGGCCTACAAGGCCATTGAAGGCGCCACCGTCTTCTGCAAGCTGCGCGGCAACCCGTATGTGGAGCTGCAGCACTGGATCTATCAGATTCTCAACACACCCGATTCCGACCTGCATCGCATCATCAAGCATTACCAGCTGGATGCCGCGCAGCTGTCGGCCGACCTGATGGCCTCGCTGGACCGCCTGCCTCGTGGCGCCTCGTCGGTGACCGATCTCTCCAGTTGGGTGGAAAACGCGGTAGAGCGGGGCTGGGTCTACGGCTCGCTGCTGTACGGGGACGGCCAGGTACGGACCGGCCACCTGGTGGTGGGGCTGCTGAAGACGCCGTCCATGCGCAATGCGCTGCTGTCGCTGTCTCGCCAGTTCGAGCGCATTCCGGTGGATGAGCTCAGCGAGCACTTTGCGCAGGTGGTGGAAGGCTCGCCCGAGCAGGCCATGCGGGCGGCCGAGCCGGGTGCCACGCCCGGAGACGCCAGCGGCGCGATTGCCCCGGCGGCCATGGGCAAGCAGGAGGCGCTCAAGCGCTTTGCGGTCGACCTCACCGAGCGTGCCCGCCAGGGCGAGATTGACCCGGTGGCCGGCCGGGACGAAGAAATCCGGCAGATCGTCGACATCCTGATGCGTCGCCGCCAGAACAATCCCATCCTCACCGGCGAGGCGGGGGTGGGCAAAACGGCCGTGGTGGAAGGCTTTGCCCTGCGCCTGGCCCAGGGCGATGTGCCGCCGCAGCTCAAGGACGTGTCGCTTTACATGCTGGACATCGGCCTTCTTCAGGCCGGCGCCAGCATGAAGGGGGAGTTTGAGAACCGCCTGCGTGCGGTCATCGACGAAGTGCAGGCGTCGCCCAAGCCCATCATCCTGTTCATTGATGAAGCCCACACGCTGATCGGCGCGGGCGGTGCGGCCGGCACCGGCGACGCCGCCAACCTGCTGAAGCCGGCGCTGGCGCGTGGCAAGCTGCGCACCATCGCGGCCACCACCTGGGCGGAATACAAGAAGCACATCGAAAAAGATCCGGCGCTCACCCGCCGCTTCCAGGTCGTGCAGGTGCCGGAGCCGGACGAGGCCAAGGCGGTGTTGATGCTGCGGGGCGTGGCCTCGGTGCTGGAAAAGCACCACCGCGTGGCGCTGCTGGACGAGGGCATTGAAGCCGCCGTGCGGCTCTCGCATCGCTACATTCCGGCGCGTCAGTTGCCGGACAAGGCGGTGAGCCTGCTGGACACGGCCTGCGCGCGCGTTGCGGTGAGCCAGCATGCCACGCCAGCGGAGCTGGAAGACACGCTGCGCCGTATCCAGGCGCTGGAAGTGGAGCAGGAGATCATCAGCCGCGAAGCCGCCATCGGCATGGAGGTGGCCGAGCGCAAGCGCCGCGTGTTGGCGGCGCTGGACGAGGCGCAGACGCGCCGTGGTGAGCTGGAGGCCCGCCATGCCAACGAGAAGGCGCTGGTGGACCGTGTGCTGGCGCTGCATGCGCTGCTGCGCAAGGACGGTGAGGGCGCCCCGGCGGACGAAGAACGTGAGACGCTGCTCACCGAACTGAAGGGCCTGCGCAGCCAGTTGGCGGCCTTGCAGGGCGATGCGCCGCTCATCCTTCCCACCGTCGACGAACAGGCGGTGGCCAGCGTGGTGCAGGACTGGACCGGCATTCCGGTGGGCCGCATGGTCCGCAACGAACTGCAGGCGGTGCTGCAACTGGCGGAGACCTTGAACCAGCGTGTCATCGGTCAGCGCCATGCCTTGGAGATGATCGCCAAGCGCATCGAAGTGAGCCGTGCGCGCCTGGACAACCCCAACAAGCCGATTGGCGTGTTCCTGCTGGCCGGCACCTCCGGCGTCGGCAAGACCGAAACCGCCCTGGCGTTGGCGGAGGCCTTGTATGGGGGTGAACAGAACGTCATCACCATCAACATGAGCGAATTCCAGGAGGCTCACACCGTCTCCACGCTCAAGGGCTCGCCGCCCGGCTATGTGGGTTATGGGGAGGGCGGTGTGCTGACCGAGGCGGTACGCCGCCGTCCCTACAGCGTGGTGCTGCTGGACGAGGTGGAGAAGGCCCACCCGGACGTGCATGAGCTGTTCTTCCAGGTGTTCGACAAGGGCTGGATGGAGGACGGGGAAGGGCGCTACATCGACTTCAAGAACACCATCATCCTGCTCACCAGCAATGCGGGCAGCGACCTGATCATGAAGTTGTGCGCCGACCCGGAACTGATGCCGGAACCGGAGGGCATCGCCAAGGCCTTGCGTGAGCCGCTGCTGAAGGTGTTCCCGGCGGCGCTGCTGGGGCGGCTGGTGACGATTCCGTACTACCCGTTGAATGAGGAGATGCTGGGGCAGATCATCCGTCTGCAGCTCGGTCGCATCCAGCGCCGGGTGTCGGAGAACCTGGGCGTGCCGTTCAGCTATGGCGAGGATGTGGTGAAGCTGGTTATCAGCCGCTGCAATGAAGTGGAGAGCGGCGGGCGGGTGATTGATGCCATCCTCACCAACACCGTGCTGCCGAGGATCAGCCGGGAATACCTGACGCGTCTGACGCAGGGCCACAGCATTGAGCAGGTGGCATTGACGGTGAAAAACGGGGATTTTGAGTACGGGTTTGACTGAGGGGAACCGGTCATTGCAAACGCACGCATCCCTGGTCCGGTTTGTGGGGGGGACTTTTGCGGCTATGAGCTGCCTGGCCTTGGCGAGCGTTCCCGCGCAAGCCGATATGGCATCCGCCGATGCATTGCCCCCAAGGGGGACTACGTTCGGCGACCGTGGCCTTTGCAAGGCTGATGAGACCGTTTACTTTGCCTGCCCGACGACGAAATCCCGCTGGATCAGCCTTTGCGGGGCACCCGGCGCCTTGCAGTACCGATTCGGTCGGACGACAAAGATCGAACTGGCGTTTCCCGACCAGGCTTCGGACGGCCCGAGCCAGTTTCGTTACGCCGACTACTTCCGTCAGCAGGTGACCCGAACGGAAGTGAGCTTCGAACGGGAAGGGGCGGACTATGCGGTCTACGTGTATCAGGAGGGAAATCAACGCACTGCAGGTGTGCGGGTCACCACGCGGGAAGGCAAGGAAGTCGATGTGGCTTGCCAGGGACCTGTCCTCAGCCAACTGGGCCAGTTGCAGTCGGCCATTCCCTGTGACAGGGAGAGCGCGCTCACGGGCGGTGAATGCGGCCGTTGACTGAGGCGCGCCATCACGACGGGGGCCTTCAGACCGCTCGAATGAGGGTGGGGGGCTGATGTGCTCCAATTCCGGGATGACGCCGGAACTCTTCCCCCAACTCCTTGGTCTCACCAACACCGACCCCGCCCTGCATGAGGCCGTGGCGCCCCATGCGCAGGGCGATACGGCCCTGGCGCCGGCCCGCATCCAGAAGCTCAAGTCCGACTTCCTGATGCTCACCTCGCTGGGCGTGGTGTTCTCGTTTTCCAACCGGGAGACCTTCCAGCGCGAGTTCGGCGCGCCGCGCGGCGAGGGCCCCAAGGTGCTCAGTGGCATCTTCTACTACCCCCAGGGCAGCGAGGAAGTCGAGCCGTTCGAAGGGGCCGGCCCCTTGACGGACGCGCCGGTCGAGATCCGTCAGGAGGCCCTGGCCGCCTATGGGGAACCCGAAGCCTCCGACGGCGAGGACGGCGCGATCGAATGGGAACAATGGCTGGTGCAGGGCGTGGAGCTCTCCGCCGACTATGACGATGAGGGTGAGGTGTTGTGCCTCACCGCTGCATTGCCGATCGGCTGAACGGCGACACGCCCGGTGACAGCAACCGGGCGCTTGCCCCTGATTCACGGCGGAGTGACTTTGGTCGCTATCACCGGGCCCGCCATGGGCCTACTGTCGTTGGCAGAACCACCTCGGATCCGCCATGGCCGTGCCGTTTCGCATCAAGACCGCGCTTGCCGACGATGTCCTGCGGGTGCATAGCTGCACGTCGCGTGAGCATTTGAGCGAACTCGGTGAGACCACACTCACCTTGCTCAGCGAGCACAAGGACGTGAAGGCCAGTGATCTGCTGGGCAAGGCCGCCACGCTCACCATGGCCCTGCGGGACGACGCGCCCCGGCATCTGTCCGGCTACGTCACGCGGTTTGCGCAACGAGGGTTCGAAGGGCGCTTCACGGTCTATGAAATGAGCTTGAAACCCTGGCTGTGGCTGCTCACCCGCACGGCGGACTGCCGCATCTTCCAGGAGATGACGGTGCCGGACATCGTCAAGGCCGTTTTTGACGACCATCCGGTGGCCAAGTTCGAATTCCATCTGCAGCGCCCCTACCGCAGCTGGAATTACTGCGTGCAATACCGAGAGACGGATTTCAACTTCGTGGCCCGGCTGCTGGAGCATGAAGGCATCTACTGGTATTTCATCCATGACGATGCGGGCCACAAGCTGGTGCTGACCGATTCGGCCAGTGCCCATGATTGCGCCCCGCATTGCGAGTCGCTGCCGTTTTATGCCGGGGGGGCGCAGTCGCCGCCGGCCCTGGCGTTCGTCGATCAGTGGAGCGCTGTGCAGAGCCTCACTGCCGGCAAGGTGGTGATGACCGACTTCGACTTCGAACGTCCGTCCAGCTCCCTGCAGACCAGCCAGGCCCGCACCCGGGATTACGACATCTCCGACAGCGAAATCTTCGACTTCCCCGGCGGCTACCGCCAGTCGTCCGACGGTTCCCAATATGCGGAGGACCGGCTGGACGAAATCCAGAGCGACCATGCCTGCTTCGAGGCGAGCTGCAATGCCCAGGGCGTCTGCACCGGCCATCTGCTGTCGCTCACCCGCCATCCCCGCGACGATCAGAACACCCAGTACCTGGTCACCGCCACCACCTTGCACCTGCAGCAGGCCTCCAGCGAGTCGGGCTCGGGTGCGTCCGAGCTGCGCTGCAGTTTCAGCGCCATGCCGGCGGACCAGCAGTTCCGCCCCCTGCGACGCACCCCCAAACCGGCGGCACCCGGGCCGCAGACCGCCATCGTCACCGGCCCGTCCGGCGAGGAGATCTTCACCGACAAATACGGTCGGGTGAAGGTGCAGTTCCATTGGGACCGCCGCGGCCAGCGCAATGAAAAAAGCTCCTGCTGGATCCGGGTGTCCCAGCCGTGGGCCGGCAAGGGCTGGGGCGGTGTGTCCATTCCCCGCATCGGGCAGGAGGTGGTGGTCGACTTTGTGGAAGGGGACCCGGACCAGCCGCTGATCACCGGCCGCGTCTACAACGCGGAGCAGATGCCGCCCTTCGAGTTGCCCGCCGCCGGTGTCATCAGCGGCATCAAGTCCAAGAGCCACAAGGCCATGGGCTACAACGAATTCTCGATGGACGACACGGCCGGCAAGGAAATGATCACCGTGCATGGTCAATACGACATGCAATCCACCATCGAGCATGACCAGACGCTGGTGGTGCACAACAATCGCACCGACACCATTGGCGTGGACGACACCGAATCCGTCGGCAACAACCAGAGCCAGACGGTCGGCAACCACCAGACGGTGAAGATCGGGGTGAATCAAGGCATCACGGTGGGCAGCAACCGCACGAAGACGGTCGGGGCGGATGAGACGCTCAGCGTCGGTGCCAACCAGGTGGAATCGGTGGGGGCCACCCGGGCGCTGACCGTGGGCGGCGCGGACAGCCAGAGCTTTGGTGCGACCCAGACGGTGACGGTGAGCCTGGCCAAGGCCGAGACCATCGGCGCCGCCTATGCACTCACCGTGGGCGCCGCCATGAACCACCTGGTGGGCGCGGCGCTGATGCAGGAGGTGGGGGGTGCCAAGGTGGTGTCGGTGGGGGGGCTGAGCAGTGAAGCCATTGGCGTCAGCAAGTCGGTCGTTGCCGGGACCCACATCAGCGACAAGGCCGGCGCCAACATGAGCCGATCTGCGGGTGCGAAATACTCGGCGGAGGCGGGGGCCACCATGAGCTTCCAGTCCGGTGCCGACTACACCGTGACCAGCAAGGCCAAGGCGGTCATTCAGGCGGCGGACGAACTGGTGCTCTCCTGCGGATCGGCCTCGTTGACACTCAAGAGCAATGGCGACATCCAGCTGAAGGGGGCCGGCATCAAGATCATCGGCAGCGGTACCATCAACGTGAAGGCCTCCAGCGATGTCAACATCAAGGGCGCCAAGGTCAATCAGAACTGAGCGGCGTGAAGTATTGCCAGGCCCCATGGCGAACCCCGCCGATACTCACGGCTACGCATGGGCGTGACCAGAGGTAAGTCATCGTGACTCGGCGTGCAGTCGAGTAAGGCTGCGTCAACTTCCGTTGTTACAAAGCCGCAATGACCGCCAGGAATGACCAAATGACTTTGGTTCATTGCTGAATGCCGAGGAGACAATGACCATTGCGCATGATGCGGCACTCGGGCCGCGGCGAGGCGTTTTGATGTCACGACCTGAAGGATTTCCCCGCCCTGACAAGGGCATCGACCCGGCTGTTCCGGACGATCCCATGCTGGATCCCGACGCCACCCGGATCACCACTGCCGCCAAGCCATTGGACCGCATGCCGCCCATCACGGCGGCCAATCGTGTCGAGCCACGTGCCGAGGCGCCCCACACCCCTGACCCTCGCGCTGCCGACACCTCGGCTGGCGCCGACCACCCAGTGACGTCTTCTTCCTCTTCGGATTCTGCGCTTCCTCCCATCGATCCCTCTGCGGGGGCGCCGTCGGGTGCAGCCCCGATGGGGATGGAGGCCGCAGAAGCAACGGGCACGCCCTTGGCCGCCGGGCCGCTGGCGGAGACGGCCCACGAGCCGTCGGCCTCGGACGACTCCACCGTGGTGGTGCCCGGCGCTGCGTTCAAGGCCATGGCGGCGGCTGCGGCCGCGCGGCCCGCGACCCTGGCGCCCGCCACCCCGGCAGCCATTCCGGCAGCCATTCCGCCAGGCAGTCAGGCCAGCGACACCGCACCGTCCCCGGCCGCTGCCACGCCTGCAGCGGCTCCGGCGGCCACGCCGGTGGCATCCCAACCGCCGGCACCCGTGGTGCCGCCCAGCAAGCCGGCCAACCGGCGCTTCCAGTCGCCGATCATCAACGAGCCGGTCGACGATGACGACGGCGATTCCGAATTCGCCGCCACGCATTTCGACCCCTCGCTTCAGGCGGAGGCCGAAGCCGCCTTCCGGGCGGCCACGCTGCCGGGCGGGCCGCTGATTCCGCCGGTGCCGGTGGTGCGCAGCGGCGCCCCCAGCCCGCAGGCCGACATGCCGGTCCGGCAGGTGGGCCGTTATGAGATCCGCGAACGTCTGGGCCGTGGGGGCATGGCCAGCGTGTTCAAGGCGCACGATCCCGGCATCGGCCGTGATGTGGCCATCAAGTTCCTGCATGCGTCGCTGTGCGAGGACGAGGAATATCGCGCCCGCTTCCTGCGGGAAGCCCGCGCTTCGGGCGGCCTGTCGCATCCCAACATCGTCACGGTGCATGATGTGGGCGAGATCGACGGCCGTCCCTACATGGCCATGGAGCTGCTGGACGGCGAATCGTTGGCCGATGTGCTGGAACCCGGCAAGCCGCTGCCCATCCGCGACGTGGTGGTGATGTCCATCCAGCTGGCACGTGCGCTGGACTATTCCCACAAGCGGGGCATCGTCCACCGCGACATCAAACCGGGCAACATTGCCCGCGCCAAGGGCACGCTGGACATCAAGGTGATGGACTTCGGCATTGCCCACATGGAGTCCAGCAAAGGCGAGCAACGGACACGCGTCGGTGATGTGCTGGGCACGCCTCAGTACATGTCGCCGGAGCAGATCAACGGCGAGAAGATCGACGGGCGGGCCGACCTGTTCTCGGTCGGCATCGTCATGTACCAGATGCTCACCGGCCAGCGCCCGTTCACCGGCGACAGCGTGGTGAACCTCGCGCTCAAGATCGCCAAGGAAGAACCAACGCCGCTGAACAAGCTGCGTCCCAACCTACCTGCGTCGCTGCGCCGGGTGGTCGACCGCTGCCTGGCCAAAGCCCCGGATGACCGCTTCCCCAGCGGGGCCGAGCTGGCGGATTCGCTCACCCGCGTCCTGTCTGAAATCGACGAAGAGTCCCATGCAGTGGACCGCCCGCGCATCATCCCGTTGCGGGTCAAGTGGACCGCGATGATGGCGGCTATTGTGGCCATCGTGATGGCCATCACCTGCACCATCATCCTGGACCGCCAATACAACGCCATGATGCAGCAGGTGGCGGACTCCGGCGCTGCGCTCACCCGCTTCATTGCCGTCCAGAACGCGACACCCGCGCTGGCGGAAGACTGGGTCACGGTGGATGTGCTGCTGGCCGAGATGATGAAGACGCGGGACTTCCAAAGCCTCACGCTCTCCGACAAGGACAACATCGTTCGGGCTTCCAGCAATCCCGAGGCGGTGGGCAAACCTTATCAGACGCCGGCCGGCGAGGTGCTGGGTGAACTGGGTGGCGTCAAGCGCACCCACTACCTGGTGGGCCGCGAGCCGGTGCTGGGCTTTGAGTCCGCCATCACCTACAACGAAAAGGTGGTGGGCCATGTGGCCCTGGGCCTGCCGGAACGCCCGCTGGAAAGCGTGGCGCGCTTGTCCCGCACCTTGATGGCCACCCTGGCGGTGGTCACCGTGCTGGCGGTGGCCATTGCCATGTATGTGGTGGGCAACTGGTTCTCGCGTCCGATCAAGCTGATGAACGAGGCGTTGGGAGAGATTGCACGGGGCCGCTATGCCTTCCGCATCCGTGAACAGCGCAAGGATGAATTCGGTCTGCTCTATGCCACTTTCGACCAGATGGCTCAGGCCCTGCAGGACCGTCAGGCCCTGACCGCCGGCCAGAGCAAGCCGGAAACCATCCGCACCACGGCGGCCCTGGCGGCTGCGGCGGCCAAGGGTAAATCGTCCTCGTCCTCGTCGTCCTCGTCGTCTTCCTCCCGGGAAGGCGGTCGCAGCAGCTCGTCGAGCAAACCCTCGACCTCCAGCAAGACGGACCGATCCTCCGGCACCCCCAAAGATCCTTCCAACGGCCGACGCTGAGCCCCGCTGCGATGAAACTGACCTCCCTGCAGGGTGCGTGCGCGGCGGTGGTTCTCGCGCTGTGTGGATGCACCTCCACGCCGCCGGCACCACCGCCTGTGTCGCCCGTCCTTCCCGATCAGGCTCCGCTGCCCGGCCAGGTCCTGGCCCGGAATGAACGCCTGATGATCTATGTGCCCGCTGGCGGCGATTCGCTGCGCGGCCTGGCCGCCCGACTGCTGGGCAGCGAAGACAACGACTGGCAGATCAGCGAAGCCAATGGCGGGCTGAGCAAGCTCGAGCCTGGCCAGCCGGTGGTGGTGCCCTTGAAGCCGCAGAACCCGGTGGGCGTGTGGCCGGGCAGCTACCAGACCGTGCCGGTGCTGTGCTACCACCGCATCGGTTCCGTGGGCGGCAAGATGGCCGTGTCGTCGGCCAACTTTGCGGCGCAGATGGAATGGCTGGTGAAGAACAACTACCGGGTGTTGAAGCTCGGTCAGCTCGGCCCGTACCTGGACGGTCAGCAAGCGCTGCCGCCGCGATCGGTGGTCATCACCTTCGACGACGGCTATGAGTCGGTCTATCGGTTTGCGTTTCCAGTGCTCAAGAAGCTGGGGTTGCCGGCCACGATGTTTGTCTACACCGATTTCCTGGGGGCAGGCGACGCACTGACCTGGCCGCAGTTGCAGGAGATGTCGGCGTCGGGACTGATGGACATCCAGTCGCACTCCAAAACCCATCGCAACCTGATCGAGCGTACGGCCGGCGAGACGGATGATCGTTATGCCCGCAACATCGAGCAGGAAGTGGTGTTTCCGCGGGACATGCTGGAAAAGCGCCTCAACACCCCGGTGCGGCATTTCGCCTATCCGTATGGGGATGCAAACGAGCTGGTGCTGGACCAACTGACACGGCAGAAGTTCAATCTGGCAGTCACGGTGAATCCCGGTGGCAATGCATTCTTTGCACAAGCGTTGATGTTGCGTCGCACCATGATTTTTGGTGATCACGACCTGGAGGCCTTCAAGGCGCGGTTGCAGACCAGCCGCAAGATCGGGGGCGCGCCATGAGCATGGCGATGGCGATGGCGATGGCGATGAGGCGTGCCGGTCTGCCGGTGCTGCTGGCCGGCGCAGTGCTGCTCACGGCATGTACCACCACGACCACGGTCAGCGAGCGTGCGCCGGACGCACCCCCTTCCGTGCCGCGCGGGCCGGTGGGCGAGTTTGAACTGGCGCAATTCCAGCGGGCCAAGGATCTGGAGCAGAAGGGGCAGTGGGCGGAGGCAGCCTGGGCCTGGGAGGTGCTCACGGTGCTGCGTCCGCAGGAGCCGTCCTACCGAGACCGTCTGGCGGCGGTGCAGGGGCAGATCGATGCGGGGGTGGCGGAGCGGCTGCAGAAGGGGCAGCAGGCGCAGGCCAAGGGCGACCTGGAGGCAGCGTCGCAGCAATACCTCCTGGCCTTGAGTCTGCAGCCGGACAACACCAAGGCGGCGGACGCGCTTCGCGCCATCGAGAAAGAGCGCAACAAGCGCAGCTATCTCGGCACGCCGTCGCGCATCACCCTGCGGCGAGGCGTGGAGCCCAAGCCGCTGACGCCGGCGCAGGCCAAGGCGGCTGCGGCGAAGGAAGCGCGCGAGGCCAAGGAAGCTGCCAAGGCGGCGGAGAAGGCGGAGAAGGCCGAGAAAGCGGAGAAAGCGGCTGCGGCGAAGGTCGCGGCAAAGAACGCGCCAAAGGACGCTGCAAAGGACGCTGCAAAGGACGCGCCCAAAGATGCGCCCAAAGATGCGGTGACCACGACCGCTGCCAGGAATGCAGCCGGAGTGGCTGCGGCGTCTTCAACGGCGGCGAGCGGTATTGCGACAGCCTCGGCGGCCGGGAAGGGTGCCAAGGCGGAGGCGGCCACGCCCGCCGACCGCAATGAGCTGGAGCACATTGCCATGCTGTCCGCCCAGGGCGAAGTGGATGAGGCCATCCACTTGCTGGAGCGGCGTTCGGCGCACGATCGGCGTGATCCTTCCGCGCGCCGGCTGCTGGCGGACCTCTATGTCCGCAAGGCTGAACGCGTGGCGGGCAACGATCGGGCAGGGGCCATCGGGTGGCTGCAGAAGTGCCTGAAGATCGACGAGAAGCATCCCCGCGCCCTGGCGTTGATGCGGCAGTGGATTGATGCGGCGGCATCCCCAGGTGCGGGGGGTGCCACGGTGACGGCAGCCAGCACTTCGGCCAAGCCGCTGCGCTGAAGACGATGTCCCATCGCTTCGTCAGCCCCAAGGGAAGGGGCTGACGGGTTTTGCGCGCGCCTGGGAAGGCGTGAGGCACCAGGCATTCACTCCTGGCCCAGTGCCGGAGTCGCAGGCCGAGATCGAGATCACTCGCCAACGAATGCCTGCCTCATCCAGCCACTGCTTGCGCAGGACCGGTCTGACCGGCTCGCACCAGGGCTGCATCCACCGCCAGTTCGCCGGACCGCAGGCCGTGCGAGGTGAGATGCACACACAGCACGTGGTGGTCCGTGTCCAGGGCAGGATTCAAGAATCCTTGCACGGCATGCTCTTGGGCACCAAAGCGCTATTGCGCCCGGCCCGCCATGAAAAACACCCCGGAGACTTGCATCTGCGGGGTGTTCTGCGGGGCGTCCGTTCTGTGTCGGTGGCACCCGTCTTATTTCAGCTGGTCGACCTTGGCCTTCAAGGCCACGGCCTTTTGACGCTCCAGCTTGGCCACTTCATTGCCGGGGTCCAGTTCCAGCACGTTGTCCCAAGCCTTGATCGAACCGGCCAGGTCCTGCTTGGCGAAGGCCGTACGGGCGGCCAGCGTGTAGCGGTCGGTCAGCTTCTTGCGGACTGTCTCCACCTTGGCCTGGGCGCCCGGCTGGTCCATCGAGGCCGCACGCTTGTATTCGTCCAGCGCGCGGTCCAGGCGGTTGCTACGTTCCCAGGCTTCGCCGTTACGCATGGCCTTTTCGCCAGCGCTCAGTTCCGGCGCCGGGGCGGGCGCGGGTGCAGCGGCCGGAGCCGGTGAGGGGGCCGGGGTGGCGGCAGGCTGCGGCGCCGGGGCCGGTGTGTTGCGGCCACGTCCTGGCGCCGGCTGCGGATCCAGCGAGCCCGGGGGCGGCGCCTTGCCCGGGATACGCAGCACCTGGCCACCCGCCACGCGGGCCGGCACCTTGATGTCGTTGTAACGGGCGAGGAGGTAGAACGAATAGATGTCGCCCATGAACCGCCCCGCAATGCGAGACAGCGTGTCGTTGGGCCGCACGGTGTAGGACCAGGACTCCTTGCCCAGCATCTGGACCGGGTCGCCGGTGATCTGCCGCATCAGGCTGTTGGCCAGCTTGTTGGCATTGTCCACCGCCAGGGCGCGCTGGATTTCAGCACGGGCCTGATCTTCCTGGCCGGCTTCCAGCATGTCGACGGCCGACATGGCCATCTTCTGGGCCTGGGCCTGCTGTGCAGGCGTGGCAGGGGGCGGAGGGGGGGGCTCAGGCGGGGGCGCCACCGGTGCAGAAGCAGCGGACGCAGCAGGCTCCGGCGCTGGCACGTGGCGCTTTTCAGGCGTGACACAGCCGGCCAGCAACGCAGCCAGGACGCAGGGAGCAACAGCACGAAGAGAATACTTGGGCATCGGCATCGCTAGGGAAAACAGGCTGCGGCAGTATGACGCCTGCCGCAATGGACAGAAGGTGACTTTCGTTCATTGAAGCATGGCCGCAGACCAGTAAACATGCGAGGGCCGCCAACTATTTCGCAAAGACGCGTTTGGCGACCCAGGATCGATCAAAGGCAGCAACATGACCCTCACCCTGCGCGCAGTGTCGCTGAACGACCTGCCCCTGACGCAGCCAATTACCGCACAGTTTGGGCCGCAGGGGGGCACGATTGGCCGTGCCGACAGCAACACCATGGCGCTTCCCGACCCGGAACGCCATATCTCCCGGCAACAGGCGGAAATCCGCGCCACGCCCGGCGGTTACCTGATCTTCAACACCGGCAGCGCCAATCCGATCACCGTGGCCGGCCAACCTCTGGCCCAGGGGCAGAGCGTGCCGTTGCGGGACCGCGACGAGATCCGCGTGGGGGGCTATCTGCTGGAAGTC
Organism: Roseateles sp. SL47; assembly: GCF_026625885.1. Classification (NCBI taxonomy): domain Bacteria; kingdom Pseudomonadati; phylum Pseudomonadota; class Betaproteobacteria; order Burkholderiales; family Sphaerotilaceae; genus Roseateles; species Roseateles sp. SL47. The sequence goes on from NZ_CP113068.1 coordinate 4,024,377, forward strand.
TCCGAAAGCGCCGCAGAAGACACCGCTGTCTCGCAGGCGCCCCTGGCGCAGCCCACGGCCGCCAGCGCATCCACGGTCCTGCCTCCCGCACCCGCACGGCCGGCATCGGCGTCTAGTGACCCGTTTGGCGATCTGCTGGGGAGTGGCAGCGGCAGTCGCAGCACGAGTGGCGGCAGCGCCGGCAACCCGTTTGCCGACCTGCTGGGCACCCCACCGCCGCCGCCGTCCCGGTCCGCCTTCGGTCAGACCCACCGGACCGCCCCGGTTCCCCCGGCCGCACCGCCCGTGGCTTTGCTGCCGGACGATTTCGATCCGTTTGCCCCGCCTCCTGCCCCTGCGGTGCTTGCACCCGCAGCCCGGGCGGGCCAGGATTTCGGCGGTCTGGGGAGTCCGCTCCCGGCCCCGCCGCCGGTCAGCCGTCCCCATCAGGAGCTGTCGGGTGGCGGCGCTTTTGCCGATCTGATCCCCGCCTCCGGGAATGCCCCCAGCTCCTTGGACGATATGTTTGGCCTCAAGCCAGGCGGCAACAGCGCCGGGGATCCGCTGGCGGGTTTCATGGCCGAAGCCACCAAGGGTCTGCGCGACAGCGGCGATGACGGCCTGTCCACCGATCCGATGTCGCTGTTTGGCGCCCCGGCGCCCAAGCCGTCGCATTCCGAGCCCGTCACGCCCGCCTTGCCGGACCACACGTCCGCCCTGAACAGCGCCTTCCGGCCGCCCGAGGTGCGTCCACCGGCTCATCGGCCTGAGCCCACGGCAGCCGCTCGGGCCCCGGCCGTGACACCGGTCGCGCCGACGCTGGCGCCTACCGCACCGACGCTTGCACCGACGCTGGCGCCGCCCATCCCGACCGCCTCTGCGGACGTTGGCGCCCAGGACCGCTTTGCGCCCGCCGTCCCGCACGACGCCGCCACCCCGATGTTCATGGACTCGGAGGCCGGCGGCCTGATTTCCCCGCCACCGGCACCTCGCCCCGCCCGTCCCAACCCCGGGGCGGCCGCGCCGCGCGCCGCCGGGGCATCGGCGGACACCGCCGCCCTCTGGCAGGCCTTCAGTGAAGGTGCCGGCATCCGCTTTGAACCCACCCAGGGCCTGACACCGGAGCTGATGTGCAACATCGGCCAACTGCTGCGGTCATCGGTGGACGGCACCTTGCAGATGATGGCCGTCCGCGCCGCCACCAAGCACGAACTGCGGGCGCAGGTCACCGTCATCCGCTCCCGGGACAACAATCCCCTGAAGTTCTCGCCGGATGCACAGTCGGCGCTGGAGCAACTGTTGCAGCCGCCGGTGCGCGGTTTCCTGCCAGGCCCGGCCGCGATGTCGGACGCCATGCATGACCTGGTGGGTCACACCATCGGTACCATGGCAGGGACCCGGGCCGCGCTGGAAGGCGTGCTGGGCCGTTTCAAGCCGGAAATGCTGGAGTCCAAGCTCACCAGCCGGTCCATGCTGGACAGCGTGCTGACGCTCAACCGCAAGGCCAAGCTCTGGGAGCTGTACCTGCAGCATTTCGAAGCGATCCGTGAGGAGGCCCAGGAGGACTTCCACAACCTGTTCGGCAAGGCCTTCCTGGAGGCCTATGAAGAGCAGCTCGAACGCCTGAATCAACGCAAGACCGCGGCCTGACGGGAATCCGGTCCACTACACGACACCATGCTCAAGATCCGCGTCGCGGCCTGTAGCGAAATCGGCCAGCGCACCACCAATGAGGATGCGGTGGTCGCCCATGAAAACGGCCCTGGCTGGTATGCCGTCCTGTGCGACGGTGCCGGCGGCCACCGCAACGGCGCGGAAGCCGCGCGGCGTGCCGTCTACCGCATGCAGCATGCGCTGGGCGATGCCACCTTGCCTTGGCGCCCTGAGCTGCTGACCGGGGCGGTCATCGCGGCCCATGAGGATGTGCGCCGAGGCATCGAGGAAAGCGGCCGCGCCCGCATGCACACCACGCTGGTGGCCCTGTGCGTGGATGCGCAGCGCAACTTCGCCATGTGGACCCATGTGGGCGATTCACGCCTGTACCGGCTGCGTAATGGCCGGGTGGACCGGGTGACCAACGACGACAGCGTGGTGCAGCGGCTGATCGACGCAGGCCTCATCACACCGGCACAGGCCGAGGACCATCCGCACAAGAACCATCTGGTGGCGGCGCTGGGCATTGACGATGAGCTGGAGCCTCACACCACAGGTGCGGAGCCACTGGAAGACGGAGACGTGTTCCTGCTGTGCAGCGACGGTTGGTGGGGCAGTGCGGGCGAAGTGTCGATTCCCGACACCCTGCGTCTGGCGCAGAACCCGCAGGACTGGCTGCTGGCCATGCGCGCGGAAATTGAAGCGCGGGCGTTGCCCAACCAGGACAACTTCAGTGCGATTGCCGTGTGGGTGGGAGACCGACAGACGGCGCCCGTGATGAATGCCGATGATGACGATACCGTCACGGCGGTCACGCCGGTGCGTCCGTCCGAAGAGGCCTACGGGTCAACGCCCTCCGGGGCGCCAGCTGCATCTGTGTCGACCACTGGCCCGCAGGGCAATGATGGGGACGATGAGGACGACGAGACCACGCGGCGCATGCCGCTGTGAGGGAGTCGCTCCTTGGGAGTCCCTCATCCGCCTGGCATGCGACTGGGCTGAAACCGGTTGGAGCCGGGCCGCAACCTGGCGTCAAGGGGGCATTAAGGGGGCATCAGGCCGCCATCACCCAGCGGCCTGCGTGAGCAGCTTCCCGAACACCTGCGCGCCGGGCAGCCCGGGGCCCCACTGAAACTGCGGCATCACCGGCGCCGCCGTGAGATCCGTTCGATCCGCCCGGTGTGACCAGATCGTGCATCCGGCCAGCCGCTCCATCAGCTCCCCGGCGGCGAGCATCGCCAATCCGGAGGGCAGGGACGTGCTGGGCGGGCTGAAGGTCTGCCAGCGGTTGGCGGCATCCGGCAGCGGAATGGCGGCCGCCGCACTGGCCGGGAAGGCCGGCGCGGAGCTCAGGCGCTGCTCGAAGGACTCCAGCGTGGCGGCATCTTCCAGCGTATGCACGGCGGCCTGCGCCAGCACGGCATACCAGCGTTCCAGATGGTCCAGCCCGGCGCGGTCCACCGGCGGATCGGTGCGCTGCTGCGCAATCACCAGCGGAAAGTAGCGCCCGACGTTGTCGCAACTGGGCATGAGCACACCAAACCACCACTTCATGTCCACCACGCCCGGCGCCCATGCAAAACGCAGGACCGGGGCGGTGAGGTAGAGATCCAGCCAGTGGGACCCGAGCGCCAGCGGCAGGTCGCGCATCAGCTCGGACAGCCACGGGTCGCAGTGGCGCACCCAATGCGGTGGCAGGCGCCGCTGGGCAAAATCGCCCAAGGGCGCGATTTTTCCGTACCAGCCTGGCGTCAGTTCGTTGCCGGTGGCGTCGCTGCCCGATGCGGTCGAAGTGGAAGCCATGGGGGACATCACAGGCTGTTGGGGCAGGAGAACTGGTTGAGTTCGTTCAGGCGGAACGGATTGTTCACGCTGCTGGCGGTCACCTCGAACACGGCCTTTCGGCCGTCGATGTCGAAGGTGACGCGGAAGCGCTCCGGTGCATTGGTCTTCTCGATCTTCACCCGGTCGAACAGCCGGAAGAGGGCCCAGGGGCCGTCATTGACCATGCCGGACGAGCCATTGGCGCTGGTCGGGCTCACCTGCACCCGCACCTGCGAACTGCCGCGTGGACCCGGCCATTGCACCGAACTTGGAATCTGCGGGCCGTGGGCATAACGAACGATCTGACCGTCCACATCCAGGATGAACTGCTGGATGGTGGTGTCCATCTCCACCGGCTTGAAGTCCAGCTTCAGCGAAGGCGCATTGCTGCCGGGGAAGAAGGTTTCCTTGATGACGGCCGCGCGCTGGAACTGAGGCAGGGTGCCGACATCGCCGCCCAGCGGGGTGCCCTCAACGGGCCGGAACTTCCACGGCCGGGTGGTGGTGTCGACATACGGCGCCAGCTTCTGCTGGAACAGCTGGTCGATCTTGCCGCCCGGGCCGAAGAGGGTGGCAAAGTCGGCCTGCGTCACGTCGCGGGAGGAGTTGCGGTCCAGCGGGTAACGGCCGGCCACGGCCTGCTGGCAGAACTCACCCACTTGGGAACGCACCTCCTGGCTCAGCGTCTGGCGCATGGCGCCTTGCGACACGCGCGAGGAACTGTTGGACAAGTCATCCAGCATGGTGCGCAGCGGCTCCGGCATGCGGGTGGCCTCCACCTTCAGCCGGTTGGGCACCGGGGAGGGCGGCGGCGCGGACCCGCCCTTGAGCGCCGTTTCCGCCGCACTCAGCACCACATTGGCCTCGCCGATCAGGGCCAGCGTTTCATCCAGCGGCGACTTCCCGCCACCGGGGGGCGCCGTCACCAGATTGCGCAGCCCGGCAAAGCGGTCATCCACGATGGTGGCTTCCAGGCGTTGCTGGGTGGCCGCATCGGCCGGCGTGGTCTTGCCGGAAATGGCGTTGACGATCTTGTCGCGGGATTTCTGGATCAGGTCGCCCGCCTTCTGCTGCGCTTGTTCGATGGCATTGCCACCGGTGGCCAGCGTGGTTTCGCGCGAGATGGCCTTGAGCAGCGGCGGCAGCGGGCTGTCAGACGCCGACAGCAGCCGCGAGCGCTCCACCGACTGCGTCACCGTGCCCATCGGCTGCAGCTTGATGTCCGCCAGGAACGAGTCCCAGGTGGCCGCATAGTCGGTCAGGTAGAGCTGGCGAACCTCGTTCTCCAGCGGACCGTTGGCCTGCACCAGGGAGGCGGCCGTCTTGGGCGCGTCCGCCACGCCCAGCACCCAGGATTGTTCCGAGGCCAGTTGAGACGCCGCCTGCCCCACCATGGGCTGGAAGCCGCGCAGGTAGCCGTCGCGGGTGTAGAGGCCGGGCACCCCCGACACCAGCGAGGCGCCACTGGCCCGCACAAACACCAGCGAGGCATTGGCCCCGGCCGCGCGTGACACGGTGAAGTCGGGGAAATCCGCGCCCAGGCGCTGCGCCTTGAGACGGTTGTAGATGCGTTGCGGCAGCGGCAGGGTGGAGAGCTGGTTGCGGGTGGCCTTGAGCAGGGCCTCGTCATCCGGCAGCGGCGAGGCCACGCCGCCCTGCGCCAGCAATGCGTCCAGGTGCTGGCTGAGCTGGTCGCGCTGTTCCGGCGTCAGTTCGCGACGGGTGGTTTCCCAATCGGTCTGGACATGCTGCTTCAGCGCCGCACCATCGAAATGGTCGGTGTTGTGCAGCATCACATAGGCCTTGAGCGCTTCGTACAGCGTCTCGGGCGTGTTGCTGCCCTGGCGCAGTTGCTCTTCGATGCGCAGCATGATGCGGGGCAGCAGCGCGTCGCCCAGCATGCGCTGGTAGGCCGCGTGGGCGGCGCTGTCCAGCTTCTTGCCCTGGAACAGACCCCAGCGCATGGACCAGGGCGTGGCGCCATCCAGCTGGGCGAGGCCACGCGTGGCATCCAACGCCGGCAGGATCGGCAGCAGGTCGGCCGAGGCGCGGTTGGGGGTGGATTGCAGCAGCTCGCGCACCTGTTCCGCATGGGCGGAGACGTCGGCGATGTACTTGCGGTTGTTGCTGTAGCTCACCGCCCAGGCAGTGATCATGCCCACGCCCAGCAGGCCGACGGTGGCATAACCGGCCACCATCCAGGCGTGACGCATGCGTTCCCAGCGGCGGTTGGTGCCGCCCAGACCGGCTTCGGCGAACACCACCTCACTGAGCAGGCGGTTCAGGAAGTAGCTGCGTCCGCTGGCCTGGTTGGGCGCGATCACCGCATTTTCCAGGCGGTAGTTGCGGGCGACCGAGCCCAGCACCCGGTCGATCGGGGTGCCTTCCTGCGTGCCGCTGACGAAATAGACACCACGCAGCAGCGGCTGGGCTTCATAGGGGGACGGTGCAAACACGCCGTCCAGGAATTCCAGCAGGGCCTGACGCAAGGTGCCGAATTGGGCCGGGAATCCATAGATGCGGGCCCGGCGCTGCGGGTCCCGCTCGGCTTGCAGCCGGTCGATCAGGCCATCCAGCAGGCGTTGGGCCAGGGCGTCGAACTCCGCGCCGGCCTGCGCCAGCGGCGTGGTGGCGGCGCGTGGGAAGGTGAAGCCCCAGGGAGCGGCGCGCTGGTCCTTGTCGATCGTCGCCATGTAATCCATGAAACCGGACAGCAGGTCGGCCTTGGTCACCAGCAGATAGATCGGGAAGCGGACGTCCAGGTCCTTGTGCAGTTCCTGCAGACGGCCACGAACGGTCGACGCGTATTGCGCCCGCTCGGCCGGTGTGCGGGCCAGCAGGTCCGACACCGACACCGTCACCAGCGCCCCATTCAGCGGCTGCCGTGGACGGGACCGGCGCAGCATCTGCAGGAAGCCGCTCCAGGTGGCCTTGTCGTTGGTCGGGTCGCTGTCCTGGGTGGTGAAGCGTCCGGCGGTGTCGATCAGCACGGCCTGGTCGGTGAACCACCAGTCGCAGTGGCGGGTGCCGCCCACGCCCCGGATGGCGTGGTCGCCCATCTGGTCCGCGAGCGGGAACTGCAGGCCGCTGTGGCGCAGGGCGGTGGTTTTGCCGGAGCCCGGCGCACCGATGATCAGATACCAGGGCAGTTCATACAGATACCGCCCGCCCAGCCGCGCCGCCCAGCCCTTGAGCTGGTTGCCGGCGCCAAAACGCGCCCGTTGCAGCGTGGCCATGGCCTGCTGGAAGCGCTCGCGCACGGCCGCCATGTCGGCGCTTTCACGCTCGGATTCCTGCGGGCCGGTGGGCGACTGCATCAGCTGCTGCACCACCGCCGCATTGCTGCGGCTGGCGCGCCAGCGCCGCCAAGCCACCAGCGCAACCACCAGCACCACGATCACGCTGATGGTGATCCAGCGCGAGGTTTCGCTCTCCAGCGGCCGATGCTCCCCAATGGCCACCAGCGGGCCGATGATCCACAACACCAGCGCCACGGCCAGCAACAGCACCGCCAGCAACACCCAGCGGTTGAAGATCCATCCCAGGACACGTTTCATCGTGCGGCTCCGCTGGCCGCCTGCGCGGCATCCGCGCGGCCACCGATCATCAAACTGATTTCAACACGCCGGTTCAGGGCGCGATTGGCAGGGGTGTCATTCGGGGCGACCGGCTCGGCATCGGCCCGGCCTTCCGCTCGCACACGTTCAGCGCTGACCTGATTCGCCATCAGCAGTTGCGCCACCGTATGGGCCCGTTCTTCGGACAGGTGCCAGTTGGACGGGAAGCGGGCCGAGCGAATCGGCTGGTTGTCGCTGTGGCCGGTGACCAGCACCTGGCCCTGCACCTTGCTCAGCGCATCGGCAATGCGCAGCATCAGCGGCTCGCGGTCGGGGGACAGCGTGGCGCTGCCGCCTGCAAACAGGCCGTCACCCCGGAGCGTGACCACGCTGCGATCCACCTCATCACGCACGGCCACCAGGCCCGCCTTGATGTCCGACTGCAGGAACTGCGCCAGACGCGGCTTGGCCGGCGGCGCGGGAGGCGCCACCACCGGCGGGCTCAGACGCAGGGACTGGATCTGGCCAAACACCGGGTCGGAGCGTTCCGCCAACGACAGCGTCAAGGCCAGATAGGTGGCCGCCAGCACCAGCGCCACCACGGCGGTGAGCGCGGCCAGCGGCAGCCAACCCAGATGGCGGCGCTTCTTGGTGGCTTCCACCTGCCAATGCTGGGCCAGGGCCGGTGCATAGTCGCCGCGTTGCTGTTTGAGGATCTGCGCCAGTCGGTCGCGCACCGCTTCCAGCTGGGCACGCCCGTTGTCGATGACGCGGTAGCGGCCTTCAAAGCCGAGCGTCAGCGCGGCATAAATGACCTCCAGTAGATCCCGGTTCTCGTTGGGGTTCTCGGCCAGACGGGCCATCAGCTGGAAGACCTTCTCGCCGCCCCAGGTCTCGTTGTGGAACATCGACAGCAGGCTGTGCCGGGCCCAGACGCCCGAGCCGCCCCACGGCGTGTCGGCGGCGGCCTCATCGATCATCGTGCACAGCACATAGCGGGTGGCCATGATGCGTTCCGGCGCAATGCCGGCGGCCTGGGCCTGGGCGGCGAAGTCGCGGATACCCTGGGCCAGTTGATTGCGCAGCGCGGCCGGGTCATCCACCCGGCGGGTCGCCCGCAGCGGCGGCACCAGCAGCAACAGCTTGTTGGCCAGCGACAGCAGGGCGTTCAGCCCCTTGGCTTCCGTCTCGGGCGGTGGTTCACTGCTGCCGTCAGGATTCACCTGGCGTGCAGGGGCCGCGCCACCTGGGCGCGGTTTGATGAAGGTGCGCTGGTCGTCGAAGCCCGCGAAGGGGTCATTGAGCGCGGAGGGGTCCATGCCGGCTCCAGAAAGTTAGATCGTTCGTGGGGCGGCCGACTATTGGCGGATGGCCCAGAGCTCGAGCTCCAGCCCCGGAAAGTCGCCCGCCACGTGCAGCGCCATGCTGCCGCTGCGTTCCAGCTGCTTCCACAGCTCGCCGCCGCGGTCCAGCTCGAAATAATGGAAACCGGCGTGGAAGGGCAACTGACGCGGCGCCACCGGCAACGCGCGCAGCGCAATGCCGGGCAACTGCAGGTTGACCAGATCGCGAATCTTGTCGACCGGGCCCAGCTTGGACTGCGCCGGGAAGCGCTGGCGCAATTGCTCGGCGCCGACCTGCGCATTCACCGCCAGCACGAAGCTGGCGCTTCGCAGCAGTTCGGGGTCGCCCACCACGGCGGTGCGAACGCCATGGGTGCGGTCCACCAGGTCGATCTGCAGGGCATTGCGCTCCAGCACCACCGACAACATGCGGCGCAGGTCCTCCAGCAGCGGCGCAAAACTGCCGCGCAGGTCGTCATGGCGATACAGCGGGTAGTCGCTGGCCAGCCGCGAGTCGCTGACAAAGGTGGCCAAGTCGCCGGCCAGTTGCAGGCAGTCGCGGTGCAGTGCCTCGGGATGCTGATGCGGGGCGCCGGCATGCTGGCGGAACAGCGGATCGGCCCGGTTCAGCGCCTGCAGCATCAGGAAGTCCGCCAGTTCCGACACGCCGGTGTTGAGCTGGCCCATGCGGGAAGCCAGCAACTGGGCCCGTTGGCGCACCAGCCCGTGCAGCAGCGAGGCCATCGAGGCCAGGTGCGCGGTGGCGTCCAGCCGGGTCTGCGGCGGCACATAACTGGTGTCCAGCACCACCTGCTGGTCCGCCCGGCGTTCGGCCACGCGGGCCACACCGATGGCGGCATACCCATCATGCAATTCACGTGCGGGCAGCAGGCGCAAGGCCAACGAGGCGGTCTGCACCGGCTCCGGTTCGTCACCGACATTGGTGGCGTCGCGCAGGTCCTGGTCCAGCACCCGGTAGCGCATCAGGTCCAGGCCATCGGGGCGCGGCTCGGCTGCGCCGGCTTCGCTGCTGAAGGCCACCTGATTGGCGCCGGGGCGCGCCATCGGCGCGGCCAGGTAGATGATCTCGTCCTTCAGCGTCGCCGGTACGTCCAGGGGTGGCGGGGCCGGATCGGTCTGGGTGATGTGGAAGGGCGTGCCATCGGGCAGCACCCCACGGGCCCGCATCAGACCCAGGCGGCCCACGGCCAGCAGGGCCTCGTCCAGCTCCAGGCTGGTGAAACCCCAGCCGTGGGTGGCAATCGAGCGTACCCGGCTGTCCACCAGGTGCTCCAAATAACGGGTTTCCTGCTGGAAATGGTGGGGCAGCAGGAACATGCCCTGCGACCAGATGACTTTGCTGTGCCAGCTCACGGTTTCTCGACGGTAGCGCTGACCGACAGTTCGTCGGCCTGGATGGTGAGCTTCTGCTTCTTGCCGACCTGCACCGGCACCACGGCGCGCCAGCGCGCGTGTTCCAGATCCCGGTAGGCAGCGAAGACGGCAATGAAGCGGGTGTCTGGCCCCAGCGTCTTGGTGTAGGGGCGCTTTTCGCCCGGCTGCAGCGTCATTTCCTCGCGCGCCACCACGTCCGCGCCGAGTTCGGCCTGGTCGCGCTGGTAGAGCGAGACGAAGTCCGCCCCATTAAAGGCATTGGCCGCCTTCAGCTCATACACCCGCACCAGCACCGGCGATGGGCGTTTGCTCACGCTCGGATTCACCGTGGCCGTGGCGGCAATGCTGCCGCTGACCTGGGTGGGGTCGGGGGTGCTGGAGCAGGCGGTCAACGCCAGGGCAATGATGGCCGCTGCCGCCAGCGCTGCCATCATTGATCGATTTGACACCTTGAACCCGATTCCCATGACCGTCCACGTTTGTGTTGGATGGTCGGAAGAATAGCCAGGGCGGAGGCCTCGGGCGGGTGACTTAGGTAACGCAGACGGTGCGCCGGGGCGTCAACCGAATCGATGCAGGGTGCGGCTGCGGTAGGTCTGGCCGGGCCGCAGTACGGTGCTGGGCCAGTCCGGACCGTCCGGATGATGGGGGGAATCCGGGTGGTGCTGGGTCTCCAGGCACAGGCCGTCGCCCTGGCGGTAGAGCTGGCCGTCCGGGCTGGCCAGGCTGCCGTCCAGGGCATTGCCGGAATAGAACTGCACGGCCGGTTCGGTGGTCAGCACTTCCAGCGAACGGCCGGAAGCGGGGTCGCGCAGGCGGGCGGCCCGATGCAGTTCGCCGTCCTGTGGCGCGTCCAGCACCCAGCTGTGGTCATAACCGTGCGCCCGCTGCAATTGCGGATGCGCCTGCCGGATGCGGGCTTCAATGCGCTGCGGGGTGCGGAAATCAAACGGCGTGCCGGTGACGTCCGCCAGGCCGGTGGGGATCATGCCGGCATCCACCTCGGCATACCGGCTGGCCGTCAGTTCCAGCTCATGGCCCAGCACCGAGCCACCACCGGCCAGATTGAAGTAGTCGTGGTGGGTGAGATTGATGACGGTGGCGCGGTCGGTGGTGGCTTCATACTCCACCAGCCAGTCCCGGTCGTCGGTGAGGCGGTAGCGCACCGTGGCGGTCACCCGGCCGGGAAAGCCCTGGTCACCGTCCGGGCTCACCAGGCGCAGGCACAGGCAGCTGTCCGATTCCGGCTCCACCTCCCACACGCGCGTGCCAAAGCCCTGGCGGCCGCCATGCAGGCAATTGGCGCCGTCGTTGACGTCCAGCGGGTAATGCTCGCCATCCAGCGTGAAGCCACCCTGGCCGATGCGGTTGCCGTAACGGCCGACGATGACACCGAAATGCGGGTTTCGCAGTCGGTAGTCGTCCAGCGTCGGCAGCCCCAGCACCACGTTGGCCAGGTGGCCGCGCGCATCCGGCACCTCCAGGCGGGTGACGATGCCGCCCAGGTCGATGACCGACAGGCGCAGGCCGGCGCCGCTGTCCAGGGTGTACTCATGGACGGCGCGGCCGTCGGGCATGCGTCCGTATTCGCGAATCTGCAAGGGTTTCATGGGCGGCGGGTGGCGGTCAGCGGAATTTGAATCGGTGCGGCGGAAGGCCGCGGTAGCCCTGGGCGTCCAGTTCAAAGACGGCGCCAGCCAGCGGTTCGTGCTCGCAGTACTTGCGGGCGGTGGTGACAAACAGACGGTCCAGTTGTGCCCCACCAAACACCGGGCAGGTGGGTTGGCTGGCCGGCATCGGCAGGCGCAGGGTTTCACGGCCCTGGGCATCAAAGCGAGCCACTGCGCCAGCACCCCAGAGGGACGACCACAGGCCACCTTCGCTGTCCACGGTGGCGCCGTCCGGCTCCCCGTCGGTGTCGGCAAGCCGCACATGCACCCGCGCCGGCCCCAGCCGACCATCGGCGTGGTAGTCCAGGGCCCAGATGCGGCGTTGCGGGGAATCGGTGTAGTACAGCGTGCCACCGTCCGGGCTGAAGCTCAGCGAGTTGCCGACGATGGCGGCGGGCAGGGGGAGACGTTCAATGCGCAGCCCGTCTTCCGCTTCCCCGTCGACCCGGTAGTAGCCGCCAATGGCCTGCCCATGCGGATTGAACATGCCAAAAACAAAACGGCCCTGCGGGTCGCAGCGGCCGTCATTGATGCGGGTGCGGGGCTCGTCCGCCTCGACCGGTGTTTGTGGGCCGGTGCGCCCGGTGGACAGGTCGAACAGGGCAGGGCCGGCGGCCAGCCCCAACAGCAGCCAACCCGGGGTGTCGCACAGCGCAAAGCTGCCCAGCGGCTCGGCCAAGGGCCAGTCGGTGACGCTGCCGTCAAAGGCCCGCCAGCGGAAGAGCCGGGCGCTGTCAATGTCGGTCCAGTAGAGCACCTGGTCCCGCTCGCACCAGAGGGCGCATTCGCCCAGGCGGTCGCCGTTGTTGACCAGCACACGGGCCGACGCGGGCCCGGCGCTCATGCCCAACCTCCATCGACCAGATAGTCCTGTGCGGTACACATGGCACTGTCGTCAGCTGCCAGGAACAAGGCCATGGCGGCGATGTTTTCGGGCAGCAGCGGCTTCTTCAGGCACTGGTTCTGGTCGATTTCCTTCTTCGTTTCTTCATTGACCCAGAGGGCCAGCTGCTTCTCGGTCATGACCCAGCCCGGCACCAGCGTGTTCACGCGGATGTTGAAGGGGCCCAGGTCTCGCGCCAGCGAGCGGGTGAGGCCCTGCACACCGGCCTTGGAGGTGGTGTAGGCCGCCATGCCGCCTTGCATCAGCATCCAGCTGAAGGAGCCGAAATTGATGATGGAGCCGCCACCCAGGGCTTTCATGTCCGGCGCCACGGACTGCGCGGCGAAGAACTGGTGCCGGATGTTGACGGCCATGGCCGCATCCCAGAATTCCGGCGTGACGGTTTCCAGCGCATGGCGCTTGTCGTTGGCAGCGTTGTTGAGCAGCACGCTGAACGGGCCCCCGAGCTGCTCGCGGAGCTGGTCGATGGCGCTGCGCAGCGCCGCGATGTCGGTGAGATCCGCGGCCACGAAGGCGCTGCCCGGCAGCTGGGCCGCCAGGGCCTCGCCCGCCTCCCGCGCGATGTCAATGAAACCGACCCGCGCGCCCTGGGCCGCAAAGGCCTCCACCAGGGTGGCACCGATGCCGGTGGCGCCGCCGGTGATGAGCACGCGGCGGTCTCGCAGGCTGGGGTAGCTTGCGCTGAGGGTCATGTCTTGTCTCCGTCCTGGTTGTGGGAACGAGGTTCCTGGGTTGATTCTATTAGTCAGACTAATTGCAGTCGATGCGCCGATTGAATGCGGGTTTCCACCGATACGTGTTCCAATAAAGTAATACTTTAATGGCAATGCGCGGCGGACTTCGGACCACCGGAGCCGACACGCGCCATCTGCATTGGAGACATCGCATGAGCTCAAGCTTCCCCAGGCCCTTCAAGGGCGTGTTCCCCGTGGTTCCGACCACTTTCACCGCCGATGGCGGTCTGGACCTGGACAGCCAGAAGCGCTGCGTGGATTTCATGATCGATGCCGGCTCCAACGGGCTGTGCATCCTCGCCAATTTCTCGGAGCAGTTCGTGCTTGGCGACGATGAGCGCGAAACGCTGACCCGCAGCATCCTGGAGCATGTGGCGGGCCGCGTGCCGGTGATTGTGACCACCACCCACTTCAGCAGCCAGATCTGCATCGAACGCAGCCGCCGCGCGCAGGCCCAGGGCGCGTCGATGGTGATGGTGATGCCACCCTATCACGGTGCCACCTTGCGGGTGAGCGAGGCGGGCATCTACGAGTTCTATTCCCGCCTGTCGGACGCGCTGGACATCCCGGTGATGATCCAGGACGCCCCGATGGCGGGCACGCCGCTGCCCGCGCCGTTCCTGGCCCGCATGGCCAAGGAGTTGAAGCAGATCCGCTATTTCAAGATCGAAACGGCCGGCGCGGCGAGCAAGCTGCGCGACCTGATCGCGCTGGGCGGCGAAGCGATTGAAGGCCCGTGGGACGGTGAAGAAGCCATTACGCTGCTGGCCGACCTGGATGCCGGTGCCACCGGCGCCATGACGGGCGGGGGCTTCCCGGACGGGATCCGCCGCATTGTGGATGCCTACGCGGCGGGCGACCGCGAAACCGCCGTGGCGGAATATGGTCGCTGGCTGCCGCTGATCAACTACGAAAACCGCCAGGGCGGCATCCTCACGGCCAAGGCGCTGATGAAGGAAGGCGGCGTGATTGCCAGCGACGCGCCACGCCACCCGTTCCCGCCGATGTCGGCACCGGTGCGGGCCGGCTTGCTGGATGCCGCCCGCCGGCTGGACCCGCTGGTGCTGCGCTGGGCGCGGTAAGTTCTCGCGTCCATTCATTGCGGCCATTCATCACGCCCATTCATCACGCTATTCAAGGACTTCAGCATGACCACCGAATTCAAGAACTACATCAACGGCGAATGGGTGTCCGGCGTGGAGACACGGCCCAACGTCAACCCGTCCGACACCAGCGACATCATCGGCCACTATGCCCAGGCCGATGCCGCCCAGACCGAAGGTGCGATTGCTGCCGCTCATGCCGCGCTGGGCAGCTGGGCCTTCAGTACGCCGCAGCAGCGCTTTGATGTGCTGGACCAGGTGGGCAACGAGATCCTCGCCCGTCGGGAGGAGATCGGCCGCCTGCTGTCCCGCGAGGAGGGCAAGACGCTGGCCGAAGGCATGGGCGAGACCCACCGCGCCGCGATGATCTTCAAGTTCTTTGCCGCCGAAGCGCTGCGGGTGGGCGGTGAAACGCTGGCCTCGGTGCGTCCTGGCGTGAGCGTGGATGTACTGCGCCAGCCGGTGGGTGTGGTGGGCCTGATCACGCCGTGGAATTTCCCGATTGCGATTCCGGCCTGGAAGATTGCCCCGGCGCTGGCCTTTGGCAATGCGGTGGTCTTCAAGCCGGCCGAGCTGGTGCCGGGCTGTGCCTGGACCATCACCGAGATGCTGTCCCGCACGGCGCTGCCCAAGGGCGTGTTCAATCTGGTGATGGGCGCCGGCTCCCAGGTGGGGGCGACGCTGGTCGATTCGCCGAAGGTCAAGGCCCTGAGCTTCACCGGTTCGGTGGCCACCGGCCGTCGCATCATTGCCAGTTGCGCGGCCCGCCAGGCCAAGGTGCAGGCGGAAATGGGCGGCAAGAATCCGGTCATCATCCTGGACGACGCAGACCTGGACGTGGCGGTGAATTCGGCGGTGCAGAGCGCCTATTTCTCCACCGGCCAGCGTTGCACCGCCAGCAGCCGCATCATCGTCACCGAAGGCATCCATGACCGCTTTGTGGACGCGGTGCTGGCCAAGCTCAAGACGCTCAAGATCGACCATGCGCTCAAGGCCGGTACCGACATCGGCCCGGTGGTGGACCAACGTCAGCTGGACCAGAACCTGCGCTATGTGGACATTGCCAAGAAAGAAGGCGGCCACCTGGCCTGGGGCGGCGAGGTGGTGGAGCGCGACACCAAGGGCTTCTACCAACTGCCGGCACTGATCACCGAGACCCGCAACGACATGACCATCAGCCGGGAAGAAGTCTTCGGCCCGGTGGCCAACGTGGTCCGCGTGCGGGACTATGACGAGGCGCTGGCGGTGGCCAACGACACCGAATTCGGTCTGTCCGCCGGCCTCTGCACCACCTCGCTCAAGCACGCCTCCCACTTCAAGCTGCACGCGCAGGCCGGCATGGTCATGATCAACCTCCCCACCGCGGGGGTGGACTATCACGTGCCCTTCGGCGGCTCCAAGGGGTCCAGCTACGGCCCTCGGGAGCAGGGCAGCTATGCGCGTGAGTTCTATACGACGGTGAAAACGGCCTACACCTTCCCCGGTTGACGGTTTTGTCGCTGGCTTGCGGTGGTTGGGCTGCCGGAGGGGCTGAGCCGTGATAGCCTGCCTCCCGATGAAGACACGCGCCGACCATTCCACCTACCGCCGCCAGCCCGAGGGCAAGAGCATGCACGGCCGCATCGTCAGCGATCTCGGCCTGGCGATCGTGTCCGGCTCGCTGCAACCGGGCGACCGGCTGCCGCCGGAGCCGCAACTGCTGGAGCGTTACGAGATCAGCCGCCCGGTGCTGCGTGAAGCCATTCGGGTGCTGGTGGCCAAGGGGCTGGTGGTGTCGCGTCAGCGGGCCGGCGCCCTGGTGCGGCCGCGCAATGAATGGCATCTGCTGGATCCGGACGTGCTGTATTGGTTGATCCAGACCAAGCCGCAGCAGGAGTTTCTCAACACCTTGATGGAAGTGCGGCGGACCTTCGAACCGGCGGCGGCTGCCCTGGCAGCGCGCTCGGCGACGGACGATCAGGTGCGGCAGATCGAGCAGGCGTTTACCGGCATGGCGGCCGCCACCGATGTGGAGCAGTTGCTGGAGCCGGACCTGGCCTTTCACCGCAGCATTGCCGAGGCCACCGGCAACGATCTGATGGCCTACATCGGCAACATGCTGTCGCTGGCGCTGCGGGAGTCCATCATCCTCAGCAGCCAGTTGCCGAATACGCATGAGCTGTCGCTGCCCCGGCACGAGGCCATCCTCACGGCAATCCGCAACCGCGACCCGCTGGCCGCCCGGCAGGCCACCCTGGTGCAACTGCAAGAGACGGACGACGACCTCTCCAATGTGCTGTCGTCCCAAGGCATTGTCGATCTGGCCTGAGCGCCAGGTCTGATCGGTCCCCAAGCATTCCTGATGGACGACGCTCCCAATCCCAACTGGTTTCTCCGTGCGCGCCTGAAGACGCGCCAGCTGCTGCTGTTGATTGCGCTGGATGACCATCGCAACATCCACCGCGCGGCCGAAGCCTTGTGCATGACCCAGCCGGCGGCGTCCAAGCAGCTGAAGGACCTGGAAGACATGCTGGAGGTGAAGCTGTTTGAGCGGCTGCCGCGCGGCATGGAACCGACGCTGTTCGGCGAGACGATGATCCGCCATGCCCGTATGGCCTTGACCAGCCTGGCCGCCGCGCATGACGACATCGTGGCCCTGAAGAAGGGGCTGACCGGGCAGGTGGAAGTGGGCGTGATCATGACGCCGGGGATGTCGCTGCTGCCCAAGGCGATTGCGCGGATCAAGGCCAAGGCACCGCTGCTGCGCATTGGCGTGCAGATGGACACCAGCAAGGTGCTGCTGGAGCTGCTCAAGCGTGGCGTGCTGGACTTCATGATCGGCCGCATCCTGGAGGAGGACGGCTCGGGCGGGCTGCACTATGAAGAGCTGACGGGTGAGCCGGCCTGTGCGGTGGCCCGGCTGGGGCATCCGCTGCTGAGCCGCGACGATCTGTCTTTGGCGGATCTGGCCACACAGTCCTGGATTCTGCCGCCACCCGGCAGTGTGCTGCGGCACCGCTGGGAGCTGATGTTCCGCCGCGCGGCGCTGGAGCCGCCGGCGGATGCGGTGGACACCACCGCGCTGCTGGTCATCACCGCGCTGTTGCAGCAGACGGATTCACTGCATGTGATGCCGTTGGAGGTGGCGCGTTATTACGCATCGCTGCAGGCGCTGGCCATCCTGCCGATCGAGCTGCCGTGCGCGATGGATCCGTTCGGAATCATCACGCGGGAAGGGCATCTGCTGTCCCCCGGCGCGCGGGCGCTGCTGGGTGAAGTGCGTGCGGTGGCGTCTCAGCTGTATTGAGTTGAGCGACGTCAGTCGCAGCAGTTCTCCTTGTCGGTGATCACGGCCAGGACCCGGGCAAAGGTGAAAGCAAAGGCGCAAGCAAAGGCGCAAGAAGCCATGCGGGCGGGTCTTTATCCGCCCGTTGCGCAAGGGGGCTTTGCTCAGCGTGGTGGGCTGCGGCTGCATGGCGTTAGCGGCTGGTGACAAAGCTCATCACGGCATTCATGACGTCCAGATTGGAGGCATTACCCATTTGAGCGTCAATGGAACTCACCCCGTGATCCGCTCCCAGCACGCGCTTGAGCACCAGGCTGCCGCCGCAGGATCGCCAGGTGTCGACCTGGCCTTCATGGACGAAGTCCTGACTGCCCAAGGTGCCGTTGCACATCAGCTGCGTGCGGATCTGCTGCTGATGGAACTCGCCAATGACAAACGGGTTTTCCCAGGCGGTGCGGGACGAAGCCACCACCGTCGGGTTGACCGTCCAGGTGGCTGCCTCCCAGGCTCCGGCGGTCTGCATGACTTCGTCGCTATCGCCGATGATGCCCATGTAAGGCCGTATCGACGTGCCCGGCGCGCAAGGGGTGGCGGCGCGATTGAAGCTGGTCGAGGCCGGCCCCGCCACGGACACGTAGGCATTGAAGGTCGATGGTGATTCACACCACATCCGGTTGGTCATCACACCGCCCATGGAGTGGCCCATCAGCGTGATGTCCGCAATGCCGTAGTCGCTGCGGATTTTGGCGGCCAAGGCCTGCAGGAAGGCTTTGTCATCCTGGCCGGACTCCATGGCGTAGTTGCGCCAGGTGCTGGCATTGGCCTCGGAGTCGATGTGCTGGCCCTGTGGCACGATCAGCATCACCTTGTTGCTGTCCAGCCAGGCCCAGTGGATGGTGCCCAGTCGGGTGGTGGTGGCGTTGTCGTTCAGGCCGACTTGATACGCAATGGCGCTCTTGTTGCCGCCACCGCCGTGCAGCAGCACGATGGCGCGCGTGGCTCGGGCGGTCTTGTAGATGTCCACCGAATGGAGAAAGCCCGGAACGGTGGTGGTCACCAGCTCGTCAGCGGCCACCACGGTGGACTGGGCCTGTGCCGTGGTTTCTGCATCGGTATCAGAACCGCCGCCGCAGGCGGCCAGCAGGGACACAACAGTGAAGATCATGATTCTGCGCATGCCCACCTCCTTGAATCGCCGGGGCGGGAGTCATGCGGATGCATGCTCAACGGCGCGTCGGCGTTGTTGAGCATTCAAACGTGGTCTGCCCTGTGGTGACCGGACAATTGGCGACGAAATGCGACAGGGATGAAATATCACCCCATGGGCGCAGTGCCTGGGGCTGAACCGGCCAAGGGTCGGGACAACAGCCGCTGCACCACGCAAAAAACAAACAGCAGGCCGCCGATGACGATCTTGGTCCACCAGGAGCTCAGTGTGCCGTCAAAGGCAATCAGGGTCTGGATGGTGCCCAGCACCAGCACGCCGGAGAGGGCGCCCGCCACATAGCCATACCCGCCACTGAGCATCGTGCCGCCGATCACCACTGCGGCAATCGCATCCAGCTCGGCGCCCTGGGCATGCAGCCCATAACCGGAGAGCATGTAAAAGCCGAACAGCAGACCCGCCAGCGACGCGCAAAAGCCGCTGAACCCATAGACCATGAGCTTGGTGCGGCCCACCGGCAGCCCCATCATCAGCGCTGACGATTCATTGCCGCCCAACGCATACACGGCACGGCCAAAGCCGCTGCGATGCGCCAGCCAGATGCCCACCGCCAGCAGCATGAGCGCCATCACTGCACCCGGCGATAAAAAGCCGCCAGGCAAGGGGATCTGCATTTGCGAGATCTGCACAAAGGTCTCGTCACTGATGGTGATGGAATCGACGCTGATGAGATAACACAGCCCGCGCGCGAGGAACATGCCGGCCAGTGTCACGATGAAAGGCTGCAGCCGGAACAGATGAATCAGCGCGCCCTGCATCACGCCGAACAAGGTGCCGCCCGCCAGCACCACACCCATCACCACCGGCGCCGGCCACTGACCCTTGTGAAGCAACCAGGCCGCCACCGTGGTGGACAGCGCCAGCACCGCGCCCACCGACAGATCAATGCCGCCCGACAGAATCACCAGGCTCATGCCCACGGCCAGCACCAGCAGGTAGGCATTGTCGATGAGCAGGTTGAGCATCACCTGCGGCGCCGCGAATCCGTCGTAGAGCACACCGCCCACCGTCAGCAGCAGGACCAGTAGCACCACGGTCATCTGCGAGCTGAATGCGGGGTGATGGAGCCAGCGCTCCAAGGGGTGAGCGCGCTTGCGCCCGTGGCCCGCCGAGGGACCGGGGGAGGCGCCTGGCGAGATGTCGGGGGGCGCACCGGGGGAACTGCCGGTAGAACTGCCGGTAGAACTGCCGGTAGAACTGCGGGGAGCGCTGCCGACGGAGGCCAAGGGGCGGTCCGCACCCGGCGCGCTGGCGCTCAAGGTAGAGGGGGTCATGCGCGTCCTCCTGGCGTGGGGCGGCGCTGCATCCAGCGTCTCAACATGGCGCGCCATTCGTTCGATTGGAGAATGCAGAGCAGGAAGACCACCAGGGCTTTCACCACCATGTTGACCTCGGGCGGCACGCCCAGGGAATAGATGGTGGTGGTGAGCGTCTGGATGATGAGCGCACCCACCAGGCAGCCCGCCAGATGATATTTGCCGCCAGCCAGCGAGGCTCCGCCCAGCGTCACCGCCAGAATCGCGTCCAGTTCGAGCAGCAGGCCGGCATTGTTGGCGTCGGCGCTCTTGATGTTGGAGGCGATCATGAGGCCAGCGGCCCCCGCGCAGGCGGCTGCAAACACATAACAGCCGAAGATCAGCGTGGCTGTCCGCAGCCCCGCCAGTCGGGATGCGACCGGGTTCAGGCCGACCGCCTGGATGAACAGGCCCAGGGCGGTCTTGCGCAGCAGCAGCGTGGTGGCCATGGCCACCGCCACCACCACCCACAGGGAGACCGGAAGACCCAGCAGGTAGCCGCTGCCGAGTACAAAGAACGCCGGCTCATACACGGTGATGATCTGCCCATCCGCCAGCAGTTGTGCCAAACCGCGGCCGGCCACCATCAGAATCAGCGTGGCAATGATGGGCTGCAGCTTGAGGCCGGCCACCAGCACGCCATTCCATGCGCCGCAGAGCAGTGCCGCACCCAGGGCCGCGAGATACGCCACCGGCAGCGGCTGTTTGCCATTGACCAGCAAAGCAGCGACGGTGGCTGCAATCGCCACCACCGCGCCGACCGACACGTCGATGCCGCGCGTGGCAATCACCAGGCTCATGCCCAGGGAGGCGAGCATCAGTGGAGCCGCACGGTTCAGGATGTCGATCAGCGGGCCATACAGGTGGCCATCGCGGATCTGCAACTGCCAGAAGCCCGGCAGGAAGATCACATCCACCAGCAGCAGCGCCAGCAGTGCCAGCACGGGGCGCAGCAGCGGGTGCTCCTTCAGCAGGGGCAGCCAGGAACGCCAAAGGGAGGGGGCGGGGGCGCCGGCCGGGGGGCTGGTGGAGGAGCTGGTGGAGGAACCAGGCATGGGCATGGCCGTGTTGGAGCGTGGCCCGGGGCCCGCCATGGGGTCCCGAGGTGGCAGGGGCAGCGATTCAATCACGGCGATGTTCTCCCGGCCTGGTTGATGGACGCCGCCCGGGCGGAATCCACCCTGACGGCATCTTCCGCACCACGGGCTTCCGCCGCATCCCCCGCGATGGCCTCCAGCACCGTGTCTTCATCCAGTTGGCCGCGTTCGTAGACACCACAGGCCCGCCGGTCACGCAGGACCATCAGCCGGTCGCTGCAACGCAGCACCTCGGGCAGTTCGGAGGAGATGAAGAGCACGGCCATGCGGCGGTCCGCCTCAGCGCCTTCGGCACACAGCCGGCGCACTTCGGTCATGATTTCTTCCTTGGCCCGGACGTCGATGCCGCGGGTGGGTTCATCCAGGATCAGCAACTGCGGCTGGGTCAGCAGCCAGCGCGCCAGCAATGCCTTTTGCTGATTGCCGCCGGACAGCAGGCCGATGGGGGTATTGATGTCGGCGGTCTTGATGCCGAGCCGGCGCACATACTCTTCCGCCATGGCGCGCTGGCGTTTGAGTGGAATGGCGCGCCACCAGCCTTGGCGGGCCTGCAGCGCCAGCACAATGTTCTCTCGCACCGAGAGGCCCAGCACCGCGCCTTCCAGCTTGCGGTCTTCCGAGCAGAAGGCGAGCCCGGCCTCAATGGCCTGGCGGGGCGAGCTGAAGCGCCGACGCCGTCCATTGATTTCAACATCCCCGGCATCGGCCGCATCGGCGCCAAACAGCAGGCGGGCGGTTTCGGTGCGGCCGGAGCCGAGCAGGCCACACAGGCCCATCACCTCACCGCTGCGAATGTCCAGGTCCATCGGCTGCAGGGCCCCCCGGCGCGCCAGGCCGTGGGTGCGAACCACCGGCTCGCCATGAGTGTCGCCCTGTGGACCGGTGGTCACGGTGGCTGCTGCATGCGGCCCCACCATCTTCTGCACCAACTCCAACCGGCCGAGTTCAGCGGCCCAGTATTCGCCCTCGGTGCGTCCGTTGCGCATCACCGTGATGCGGTCAGAGACGGCGTAGACCTGGTCCAGGAAGTGGGTGACGAACAGAATGGCCATGCCCTGGCCGCGCAGGCGTCGCATCACGCGGAACAGATGCTGAACCGCCGCTTCATCCAGGCTGGAGGTGGGCTCATCCAGGATCAGCACCTGCGCTGAAATGTTCAGCGCACGCGCGATGGCCACCATCTGCTGGACCGCCAGCGGGTAGCGCGCCAGCGGCGCTTCCACCTCGATGTCCAGTTCCAGCTCCGCCAACAGTTCCCGTGATCGCTCGCGCATGCGCTTCCAGTCGATCTGGCCGAAGCGCTTGGGATAACGGCCGATGAACAGGTTTTCCGCCACCGAGAGGTTGGGGCAGAGGTTCACTTCCTGATAGACGGTACTGATGCCCAGATCCTGGGCCTCGGCCGTGGATCGCGGACTGATGGGGCCGCCATGCAGGCTCATGCTGCCCGCATCCGGCGCATAGAGGCCGGTCAAGACCTTGATCAGCGTCGACTTGCCCGCGCCGTTTTGCCCCATCAGCGCGTGAATCTCGCCGGAAAACAGACGCAAGCTGGCACCGGTGAGTGCCTGCACCCCCGGAAAACCCTTGTTGATTCCTTCCAGCACCAGCACGGGCGCCGATCCGTCATGCACAGCAATACTCCTTGGGTCAGGCGGGTGCGGGGGCAGGGCCGATCACGGCCGAGCCCGCCGGAAGCTCAGGACCTGATCAGGACCTGATCAGTACTTGCGCTTGGGCAATTCCTGTGCCGCCATGTCTGCGGTGAATACACCTTCCTCGGTGGTGATGCGCTTGGGCAGCGGCTTGCCGGCCTTCACATCCTTGGCCAATTGCATCAGCTGCGGACCCAGCAGCGGATTGCATTCAACGGTCACATTCAGTTTGCCTGCGGCCATGGCCTCGAAAGCGCCGCGCACGCCATCGATGGAGACAATGGCAATGTCCTTCACCGGCTTCAGGCCCGCTTCCTCGATGGCCTGGATGGCGCCAATGGCCATGTCGTCGTTGTGTGCAAAGAGCAGGTGGATGGGTTTGTCCTTGGCTTTCAGGAAGGCTTCCATCACTTCCTTGCCCTTGGCGCGGGTGAAGTCGCCGGACTGGGAGCGGAGGATCTTCAGGCGCGGCTCGGCCTTGATGACCTCTTCAAAGCCTTTCTTGCGGTCGAGGGCCGGGGCAGACCCCACGGTGCCTTGCAGCTCGACGATGTTCACATCCCCTGTCGGGGCATTCTTCTTGGCCCATTCAATGGCCCACTTGCCGGCCTTGCGGCCTTCCTCGACAAAGTCGGAGCCAATAAAGGTGACGTACAGAGAGGGATCGCTGACCTTGACTGCACGGTCGGTGAGGATCACCGGAATATTGGCAGCCTTGGCTTCGCGCAGGACGGTGTCCCAGCCGGTTTCGACCACCGGGGAGAACGCAATCACATCCACCTTCTGAGCGATGTAGCTGCGAATGGCCTTCACCTGGTTTTCCTGCTTTTGCTGAGCGTCGGCGAATTTGAGCGTAATGCCGGCCTGCTTGGCGGCCTCCTTGATGGAATTGGTATTGGCCGTTCGCCACTCACTTTCTGCGCCCACCTGGGAAAACCCGAGAACCAAGGGTTTGTCTGCAGCCAGTGCAGGGGTCAGGGCGCTGGCGCCCAGACTCAGAGCGAGTGCGGCCATGGCCAGCAGTTGCCGACGGAAAGTCTTCATGCGTTTGTCTCCTCGTTGGAATGAATATGTGCGTGCCAGTGCCACCAGCATGCGAATGAGGTGGGGCCCATCCTAGGCACTGGGGGCATGCACAACCAATCACATTTCCGTCATGAGCGATGTTGTGATTGATATCGGGGACAAGTCCGCTTGATAAGTGCTGGCGTGGGTGCTGGGGGGCGACGAGAACCGCAGCCGGCGGGGAAACGCCAGGTCTTGTTGCCAGGCAATCCCACCGAGGTGGGTGTCGATCTCGTTGGCTTAAAGATACTGCCCAGCAACAAAAATTCATGGATACTCGCGACCGCATTCCTGGGGAGGAGTGCAGAGCTGGGAATGTGAGCCGTGAATACAAAACGATACAAGTCGCGCAATCGCGACCTTGCTGGAATGCACTGGCGCTTTGACGTGGCCCTTGGGAAAGGGCGCATGCGCCCGAGTCACTGAGGCCCCAGGCCTCGGCGATCCCCAATCTTCAGACGCGACCTATGTGACTGCCCTTGGGGTTGTCCCTGGCACAGGTGGCGCACGAGCTTCGGCTCTCCCCGTCATCGCTTCCAAGATGCGTATCCATTGCGGACGGATGTCCATGTTGTTCACTGAACGCCTGCGTGCCGCAATGGGTGCGTGGATGGGTGCGTGGATGGGCGCGCTCGCAGCTTTCGTGATGCTGATGGCGCCTGCCGTGCAGGCCCAGACAACCGTCAACAGCGCCGTCACTGCCAACACGCGCTGGTCGCTGGCGGGAAGCCCTTATGTCGTTTCCGGTGACGTGGTCATTCAGGGCGGCGCACAACTCACCATTGAGCCCGGCGTGGTGGTGTCCATGGCCGCAGGCGCGCGTTTGACGGTGCAGGCGGGCGGCATTCAGGCCATCGGGACGGTGGATCAGCCGATCCAGGTGATCTCTGACAAGCAACGCCAAGGCGCCACCCCTGCCGCTGGCGACTGGGACCAATGGGTTTTCAGCAGCGGCACGGCCAACACCCGCCTGGAACGAGTGACCTTTCTCCATGGCCGCGGCTTGCGGGTGGAAGGCTCGGCGCCGGTGTTCAACTATCTGGACATTCGCCAGCAGCAGGGCGCAGCCATTGCCGTGGATCTGGCGGCGTCGCCCAGCGGTGTTGGCAATCGAGCCAGTGGCAACGTCATCAATGGGATTTCGGTTCCTGCCGGCGATGTGATCGGTTCCGTGAGATGGGCACTGCGCGGCATTCCTTATGTCGTGACATCGGGCGTGGTGTCGGTGGGGGAATCACCCGGGGTGGCGAGCGTATCTCCGGCCACGCTGGAGCAAGGGCAGACGGTCACAGTGGCGCTGAACGGCACCCGCCTCGGCGGGTTGAATCGTTTGTCGTCCAGCCATTCGGGCTTGACCTTCACCCCGTTCACGGGCGGTTCATCGGCCCAGGTCTTCGCCCAGGTGGCCGTCGCAGCCAACGCCCCGGTGGGGCCAGCCGACCTGCAGGTGCTGGTGGAGGCCGGTGCGCTGTCCTTGCCCGCAGCATTCACCATCACGCAACCCCTGCCGGCGATTGTCAGCTTGTCTCCCTCCACCGTGCTGGCTGGAGCAGGCGTGACGCAGATCACTGTCAATGGTCGCAACTTCGCGTCCAACTCGACCGTCCTCTTTAATGAGGGTGCAGTGCCCACCACCTTCGTGAGCGCTTCTCAAGTACTGGCCGCCTTGCCCAGCCAATCCGCAGTCGGCACCTTGTCTGTCAAGGTCAGCAACCCGGCTGCCGGCGGCGCAGGCCAGCCTCTGCTGTCCAATGTCGCCAGCCTGACCGTCGAGGCACCGGTTCCCCCTGGTGTGTCGGTGGAGCCGACGCCCATTGCTTTGCCGCCGGATGGCAAGTCGCGGGACATCACGATCCGTCTGTCCAAGGCGGACTACCGCGACAACGTCCTGAACTTCTCGATCTCCGATGTCAGCAAGGCCACGGTCAGCCCAGCCAGCGTTGTGGTGCGCGCCGGCCAGACCACGGCCACTGCGACCATCGTGCCCAAGCAGGCCGGTACGGTGAGCTTCATTGTGGAATCGCCGACGCTTCAGCGCGTGGCGGTTCCGCTGTTCATCACGAATGACTTCTCCGGCGTCAATACGGCGTATGCGCCGCTGGTGGGTGTGATGGTGAATGCGCCCCTGCCGGGTGGCACTGCGACCCGCACCGCTGCGGATGCCGTGGTCGGGGTGACGGTGGGCAGCGTGGTGACGCAAGTTGCTCCCAGGGCGTGGACCAAGGGCAGTTCGAACACCCTGGTCATCCGCGGCCGTGCGCTCCCGGCTGGCGCCCAGGTGAGCGTGTTGCCCTCGACGGGCGTGGTGGTGGGAAGCCCTGTGCTGAACGCAGAAGCGACCGAGTTGCGGGTGCCGGTGACGGCAGCCGTCGATGCTGCGGTGGGCGCTCGACGACTGTTGGTGCGGGATGGCGCGAACAAGGAAGTGCTGTTTGCCGATGCTTCGCAGGCCAGCGTCGAAGTGATGAATGGCTTGCCCTCCATTCGGTCGATCACACCGATCGTGGTGTCACGGGGCGACACGGTGAAGGTCGTGGTGCGCGGAGAAAATCTCCAGCGTGGTCGTCTCCAGCTCACCCCGGAGTCAGGCCTGCTGGCAGACGCCGCTCCGGTGGTCAGCAGCGACGGGACTGAACTGAGCGCGTGGCTCCAGGTGTCGTCGGATGCCGTGCTGGGGGACCGCTTGCTTCAAGTCGTGGCCCCCGCCGGTGCCACCAGCGCCGTGATGACCGAGGCGAATCGGATGACCGTGGTGGCGCGATCGCTGGGTCAGACAGGGCCGATCGCTGCGCCCGTGGTGGGTGTCATGGTCGGCAAGGTGGAGCAGACCAGGACGACTCACACCGCCACTTCGCTGGTGGGTGTCCTGCTCGGCACGGGGGTCAATAGTGTCGCTCCCAATATCGGTGTGGTGGGAACCACCCAGACGGTGACGATTCGCGGCGCAGGCCTGCAACTGGTGTCTGCGGTGTCCATGCAACCGACGGCAGGTGTCTCGGTCGCCACCCCGACGGTGAATGAATCCGGCACGGAAATGACGGTGGCCGTCACGGTGGATAGCGCCTCGGCGCTCGGCGCTCGGCGTCTGGCCCTCACCGCAGCCAATGGGCTGCCGGTGGTGTTCGCGCGGCCGCAGGATGCCAACTTCCTGATTTCTGCGCCGGTGCCGGAGTTGATCGCGACGGAGCCGCAAGTACTGGTGTCCGATGGGTCCACCGTGCGCATGAACCTGCGCGGTCGCAACCTGTTGAATGTCGTGGGTGCCCGTCTGGAGCCGTCGGACGGTGTGACGGTCACGGGGCCGTTCAACACCAACGCAGAGGGCACAACCTTGAGCTTCAATATCTCGGTCGCCGCAGGGGCGGGTTCTGGTGTGCGAGCCGTGGTGGTGAAGTCCGCAGCGGGTGAATCGCTCGCTACGGTACAGCCAGGCAACCTTGTGCGGGTGGCGCAGCGTACCGCCGGAAGCTACGCCTCCATCTTGTCGATGCCTGTGGGGATCCAGGTCGGCAGGGGCGCTGACACGTCGAGCACCTATGTGGATCTGATCAGCGCGTCACCGGTGGGCGTTCAAGTGGGGGGCGCACCGCCTCAGGAAACCGCACCCGTTCAGCCCGCCAGCCGACCGGTCGGTGTCGCGGTGGGCGCGTTTGGTGCCAGCGTGTCGCCGTCCGGCTGGTTGCAGGGCAGCTCCGGTGAGCTGCTGATCCTTGGACAAGGGTTGGACAGTGTGAGTGCTGTGGTGATCGAGCCTGCCACCGGACTGCTGGTGGGAGCCCCGGTCGCGAGCGCCGATGGATCGCGGCTGTCCGTGCCCTTGTCGGTGGCACCGGATGCGCCACTCACGGCACGTCGTCTGCGGCTGGTGACAGGGACTGGGGCGCCGGTCAGTTTCGCAATGCCGGACGTGCCGCGCATCGGTATTGGCGCCATTCCGACGCTGACGTCCCTCTCTCCGATCGTGCTTGAGCAAGGCAAGCCTGCTGCCCTGGTCGTGCGCGGCGCCAAGCTCAAGGGTGTGCTGATGGTCCAGTTCGAGCCTGCCGATGGCTTGGAAGCGGGCAGCGGACTGGTCTGGTCTCAGGACAACCTGGGGGAACTCCTGACGGTGCCGGTCAATGTGGCGCGGGGGGCGCCTCTCGGCCAACGAGTGTTGCGCCTGGTGGTGCCGGGCGGCTCCACCTCCGCGTCGTCGACGGCCGCCAACACGATCACCGTGGTCACCCCGAATTAGGGCCCCTGGGAGCTACGCATGTCTGATTTCCTTCGCATTGACACCTTGACCGCTGCGCTGCGGCTGTCCGGTGCCGACGCCGTTTCTGATTCAACCGAATTTCATCCTGGTACGAGGAGCCTTTCCATGAACCCTTCCACTTCAAAGCCCTGGGCTGCGAGGCATGGCGCCTCGGCTGTTTTTGCAATGGCCACGTTGGCATTGGCGTCTGCGCATGCAGCCGTCAACAGCGGTAGTACCGGTGCGGACGGTGCGCTAAGCCCGACCGTCAACGTTGAGATTCAGTTGCCGCCGTCGGGGGTGTTGAATTACACGTCCGTGAACATCCCGGCCGGTGTGACGGTGAAGTTCAAGAAGAACACGACGAATACCCCCGCCTTCATCCTGGCCAGCGGTGACATCACCGTGGCGGGCACGATCGACGTTCGCGGCGCCGATGCGTCTCCCACCGGGACTTACAGCGACGGTGCTCTAGGGGATGACGGGTTGCCGGGTCTTGGCGGACCAGGCGGTTTCGACGGAGGACGGGGAGGACGCGACGATCAGCAGCAGCGGCCTGAGGTGATTCGTGGCGGCACGGGCCTGGGCCCTGGGGGCGGCCCCGGTGGCATGGAGGGCGGCGACGGCTGCAACAACGTTGGCTACTTCAAATACCTCGGCATCGGCGGCGGTTACGCCTCCAAGGCCTACCAACCCTACGGGGAAGGCTACTACTGCGGTGCGGGCACGGTGACGGTCGTGGGCAAGGCCTACGGTTCTCCGCTGCTGCAGCCCTTGCTCGGAGGCTCTGGTGGTGGTGGTGGCCGTGGAGGTTTGACCTTCCCGGGTTCCGGCGGCGGCGGTGGTGGCGGCGCCATCTTGCTGGCTGCTTCTGGAACCGTGCGGGTCACCGGCACCATCAATGCCCGTGGCGGCGACGGCGGCGGTCTGTCCGGCGCCAATGTGGGCGGGCAGGGCGCTGGCGGTAGTGGCGGCGCGATTCGTCTGGTGGCTACCACGGTGACCGGCAATGGCGCGATTTTGGCGGACGGTGGTTGCATCAACGCCAGCAACAACCTGCGTCAGAATTGCGGCGCCACGGGCTATGCCGGTCAGCACGGCGGTGCTCCGGGACGCATCCGGATCGAAGCGGAGGCCGTGACCTTCAGCGGAACCTCAAGCCCGGCTTACGTGGCCGATGTACCGAGCCCCATCTTCATTGCGGACACGCCGAGCCTGCGGATCGCATCTATCGCCGGTCAGACGGTGCCGGCAACGCCGACTGGCATTGCGGACGTGACCTTGCCCGGCACCACGACCGGCCCGGTCGAGGTGGTCTTCCAGACCATCAACGTGCCCGTCGGCAACACCGTGCTGCTGCGAGTGGTCCCCGCCTACGGGCAGCCTGTGGAGGCACTGAGCCCTGCAATTGCTGGGACCAGTGCGAGCGGCACGGCCAGCGTTTCCGTGACGCTGCCTGCAGGCCCAAGCGTCCTGCAGGCCACGACCACCTACACGGTGGTGGTGGCCGGCACCCTGGACCTGTCGCACTTCGCTCAGAACGAGGAAGTGGAAAAGGTGGAAGTGACCATCGCCATGGAAGGTGAGGCCAAGGCTCGCGTGGTCACGGCCAGCGGAAAGGCCTACGACGTCTCGTATGCGGCACTGCGGGCCGCCGGATTCCGGGGCTAAGCCACCAGGCGCTCCTCCACCCCCAGACAAGTACTCGGTTTCAGGAACCCGTGATGACGAGAGAACGCCCTCATCAGCCGTCGGCTGTGTCGCGCCTGCCTGGCTGCCTGCGGCAGATGGGCGCGCTCTCGCGTCTGGGGGCTTTTGTGGGTGGCATGAGCGTCTTCACGCCGCGTCGTGGTGGCGTGCGCCGCCTTGTGGCGGCGTTCACGGCAGCCTCTCTTGTGCTGGGGGCCATGCCTGCCCGCGCGGCCGATCTGCAGATCGATGAAGGCGTGGTGGTCAAGTTCGGCCCCGATGCTCAACTGGTGGTGCGTGACAAGCTCACCGGTGGCAAAGGTGTCACGCTGACCAGCCAGAAGGACGATCTGAACGGTGGCCAGACGGGTGCCACCCCGCAGACCGCAGCACCGGGGGACTGGCGCGGCGTACGTTTTGAAAAGTCCGCAGGCAACTACGGACTCCTCTCCCTGACTGACTGGGCCATCCGCTTTGCGGGCGCGGAGCAGCAACCGGCACTGACGCTGCGTGCGCTCAACCCCACGCTGCAATACCTGCAGATCACCGACAGTTTCACCGGCCTTCGCCTGGTGGAGGGCGCATCGCCCGCCATCACCGGCTCCAGTTTCCTGCGCAACCAGACCGGCATCCTGGCCGAGGGCAATAGCGCACCGACGATTGCCAGCACGCAGCTGGTGGGCAATACCGCACTCGCGATTCAGAACACCACTCCTGCCACACCCATCCTGGCCACCGGCAATTGGTGGGGGCATCCGAGCGGCCCGCGTGAGGTCGCTGGCAATCCGCAAGGGCAGGGTGATGCGGTCTCCAGTGGCGTCACTTACAGCGGCTACCTCGCCAATGCGCCGCTGATTGCACCGTCGATCCGACTGGCCGCACCAGCCTCCTATT
The DNA here is from genome assembly GCF_026625885.1 of Roseateles sp. SL47. Lineage (NCBI taxonomy): Bacteria > Pseudomonadati > Pseudomonadota > Betaproteobacteria > Burkholderiales > Sphaerotilaceae > Roseateles > Roseateles sp. SL47. The sequence goes on from NZ_CP113068.1 coordinate 4,054,958, forward strand.
TCGAGCAACGGACCGTGACGCTGGAGATTGCCTGCGTCAACGCGACCGAATACCGCCTGGCTGAAGGCACCGGTTTCGCCGGGGCGAACTTCCAGCCCTTGAACAATGGCCGGGCCACCGTGGACTTCACCGTGTCTGAAGGCGACGGTCGCAAGCCGATCGGGGTGCAATTCCGCAATGCCGGCGGCACCGTCACCACGGCTATGCTGGCGGATGGCGGCGTGCTGATCGACACCCAGGCGCCTGGGGTGGCCATCAATACGCCTGCCGCAGGCAGTGTGGTGAGCGGCCCCATCACCGTGGAGGTCACGGCCACCGACGCCTCCGGCATTGCCGCAGTGCGCATCTATCTGGATGACCAGTTGGTGGCCACTCGGACCAGCAGCCCTTACACCTACGCCTGGACGCTGGATGGCACGGCCGACGGCAGCCATGTGCTGCGGGTGGTGGCTCAGGATCCTGCCGGCCGCACGACTGAACTCAGCCGCAGCGTGACCGTCAACCGGGCGCCGGTGCTGCCGGACACCGAAGGTCCGCAACTGAGCGCACTGACCGTGGGCGGTAGCGTGCTCGCCAACGGCGCCACACTCACCCGCAACACCACGCTCACGCTGCAGGCCAGCGACCGCAGTGGTGTCTCGCGTGTGGAGGTGCTGCTGGACGGCAACGCCCTGGCCACCGCCAACGGCAGCGGCACGTACAGCGCCACCCTGGACATCAGCCAGGTGCCCAATGGGGCCCATGTGCTCGCACTCCGGGCCACGGACTCGCTCAACAACGTGTCGACCAGCAGTTTCAATATCGTTGTGGCGCATGCCGTGCCGGACGCACCGGTGATCAGCAGCCCGGCCACAGGGATCATCACACGCACGTCCAGCCTCGGCGTGACCGGCTCGGCCGCCCCCAGCACCAGCGTCCAGTTGATCCAGAACGGTCAACCGGTGGGCAGCGCTGTGCCGGTCGGCAGCGATGGTCGCTTCTCCAGTACCGTCACGCTGGTGGCGGGAAGCAACCGGCTGCAGGCCACGGCCAACGATGTTTGGGGCACCAGCGCGCCGTCTGCGGCCGTGCTGGTCACGCTGGATGTGACCGTGCCCGCCAGCCCGGCCAATCTGACCGCAGCGGCGCAACCGCAGGGCAAGATCCGGCTGTCGTGGACCAAGTCCACCGACGCCAATGTGGTCGGCTACGACGTGTATCGCGCCGCCAATGCCTTCACCGGCACCGGTGAGGCCGTGAAGGTCAACAGCAGCCCGGTGACGGTGGCCGCCTGGGACGATCTGCCGACGGTGGATGGTGTCTGGTATTACCGCGTCGTCAGCCTCAATGCCGCAGGCACGGCCTCCGAGCCGACCAACCAGGTGCAGGCCACCTCGGACAACACGCTGCCGCGTGCGCTCTCCATCGTCTACACGCCGCTGGGCAAGGTGGATGCGGCCACCGGGCGCATCGGCCAGGGCCGGGTGAATCTGGTGGTGACCGTGAGCGAGAGCCTGCAGGCCACGCCTTACCTGTCCGTGGTGCCACAAGGCGGCAGCCCGATCACGGTGGAACTGGCCAAGACCGGCCCCACCACCTACGCGGGCAACTTCCTCATCGATGCCAACACGCCATCCGGTCTGGCCAACGCCTTGTTCTCGGCCAGGGATCTGGTGGGCAACCGCGGCACCGACATCGATGCCGGCGCCACGCTGCAGATCGACACCGATGGCCCGGCCTTGTCGGCCATTACCCTGGCGCCGTCCTCCCCCATCAAGAACGACAGCGCTCAGCCGGTGCAAGCCACCTTCAGTTTCAGCAAGGCGCCGAAGAATGGTGTGACGCCGACAGTGACCTATCTGCTGTCCGGTCCGCTGCGTTCACCGATCACGGTGGGCGGGCTGACGCAGGTGAACGCCACCACCTGGCGTGCCACCCTCACGCTGCCGTCCGATGCCGGTGCGGCCGGGCCGGAGACGCTGATCTTCTCCAGCCGCGCGCAGGATGAGCTGGACAACGTGTCCACCCGCGTCGTTGCCTTCAACCGCTTCCAGGTTTATCAAGGGGAGCTGCCCCCGCTGGCCGTGCCGTTCGGCTTCACCGCCAAGGCGGTGCCGGGTGGGAAGGTGCAACTGGCCTGGCAGGCCGTGGCGGATGCGACGAGCTACCAGATCTATCGCCAGGGCCCCGGTCAGGATGCGCTCCAGCCGCTCATCCGCGCGGGCGGCGAGGCCATGGTGGACCAGACGCCGCAGGACGGCACCTACCGCTACGCCATTGCGACCGTACGTCAGTCCAATGGACAGGAGTCGGTCTCGGGCCAGAGTGCGGTCGTTGAAGTGGTGGCCAGTGCCACCGCGCCTGGCGCGCCGCAGAACCTGCAGCTGCAACTGACGGGGCAGGGCATCGTCGCCAGCTGGCAGCCGCCGCTGGCCAGCACCGTGACCAGCTACAACCTCTACCGGGCCAGCGGCACCGTCATCACCACGGTGGCCGGTCTGACGCCGCTGAAGACGGGCATCAAGCAGCCGATCGCGCTGGACCCGGCCCCGTCGCCGCAGCAGGGCGCCTACGTCGTGACCGCGTTGGATGCGGCCGGTAATGAATCGCCGATCTCCAATTCGCAGTACCTGAATGCGAGCCTGCTGCCGGTGTCCAACCTGCGCATTGAGCAACTGGGCAACGAGCTGCCGGTGCTGCGCTGGAACGCGCCCAACGGGAACGTGGCCGGCTATCTGGTCTATGTGGGGCCGGACAACGCGCGGGTGAAGCTCACCAGCAGCCCCATCACGTCCACCACCTTCACCGACACCGGCTACACCAGCGGCGAGCGCCGCTACACCGTGGCCACGGTGGATGCCAACGGCGTGGAGATGCCTCGCAGCCTGGTGATGCCGGCCGTGTCCTCCCAGGTGGTCTCCGGTGTGCCGGTCAAGCGCGGTGTGATGAACAAGCTCCAGCTTCAGGTCAGCAACACGTCTGCCAGCGCGCTGGAGGGGGTGCGAGCGGTTGTGCGCTTGCCGGTGAACAAGGACGGCACGCAGTTCAAGGACCACAAGTCCGATCTGCTGAGCCTGGCGGCGAACGAGACCCGGCTGGTGCCGGTGATTGTGGGCGGCTACACCGACATGCCCTCGTTGGCCAATGCGGACGTGGGCGTGGAAGTCGTGCCGGCCGAAGGCGAGTTGGTGAAGCTCTCGCGCCCGCAGCGGATCGAAGTGGGTGATGGGGGGCTGGTCGTTGGCATGGCCACCGAAGAATTCACTCGCGGCGGGACCGGCAAGCTGCGGCTGACCATCGAGAACACCTCGGAGGTGGATGTTGAACTGCTGACCGCCACCAACAACGGCAACAACGATTCGACGGAGCTGCGTTTCAAGATCGTCGACAACGACGGCAACGTGCTGGCCACGCAGTCCTACAAGCAGGCCCTGGGTGCCAATGTGGTGACGCTGACCAATGGTCAGACCGTGGCGCGGATTCCGGCGGGGGCCAGCTACACCTCGGATGTGTTCGATCTGAATGTGCCGGGCTCCAGCCCGAACAGCATCCGGGTGCGTCTGGAAGTGGACAAGCTGCGCTATCACAGCGGGCAAGAGGACGAGATCGTCATTGCAGGCCGTGGCTCGGAGAAAGTGGTGTCCCTGGTGGATACGGCCTACTACGGCGAGGTCACCCATGTCAGCCCGATCACGTCCTTCGGTGACGAGGATGTGGTGATCACCGGTCGGGCGCTGGATCGGCGTGATGGCAAGACACTCCTGGGCAACACACGTCTGAAGCTGATCCTGAATCAGCAGGGCTTTGAACGCACGGTCAGTCTGCTGACCGACAGCAGCGGTCAGTTCACCTATACGTTCAAGCCGACAGTGACCGATTCGGGCCTGTATCGCGTGTCTGCGGTGCATCCGGACATCACCGATCGCCCCGAGCAAAAGGCCTTCACCATCAATCGGGTGACGGTGACCCCGACGCCCTACAAGCTTGACGTTCCGCGCAATTACCCCTTCAGCATTCCGCTGGTGGCTCAGGCCGGTGCGGGCACCTCGGCCAGCAACCTGCGTCTGGTGCTGGTGGCGGCCAGCCAGCCCACGGGTCAGATGCCCGAAGGCGTGCAGTTGGAACTGCCGGCACCCGTGAGCCTGTCGGAACGCCAGCGCTTGAATCTGCCGGTCGTCTTCACGGCCAACAATGCGGCGGTGGCGAGCGGGTCGCTCATCCTGGATGTGATCAGCGACGAGCATCCGCTCGCCCCGATCGGCAAGGTGACGGTGAACTACACCTTGTCGGAGGCCAAGCCCTTCTTGACGGTAGCGCCGAGCTTTGTGGAGACCGGCCTGGCACAGGGCAGCAGCCAGATTGAATCGGTGGTGGTGCAGAACAAGGGGCTGCAGGATGCCATCAACCTGAGGTTCAGCCTGACGCGGCCGGATGGCTCGGCGGCGCCCTCCTGGGCGACCATCACCAGCACGCCGGACGGCACGATGGCCGTCGGCGACCAGAAGAGCATTGACCTCGCCTTTGCGCCTCCGGCCAGTGTGGCGGAAGGGGTGTATGAATTCCGTCTGTCTGTGGTGGGCGACAACGTGCCGCAACAGTCGATCAGCGTGTTTGCCAGCGTCACCCAGAGCGGGCAGGGCAACGTGCTGTTCAAGGCCGCGGACATCTACACGGCGACAGTCGGCAAGGACGGCAAGCTGATTGCGGGTCTGGCGGGTGCGCGCCTCACGCTGCAGAACGAAGAAGTGGCGTCGGTCACGTATGAGCTGACGACGGACAGCGTGGGTGAAGCGCTGTTCCAGAACGTTCCGGCGGGACGCTACAAGTTCCGCGCGTCGGCCAACAACCATCAGGAGATTGGTGGCCGCGTGATCATCAAGCCGGGCATTACGCTCAACCAGTCGGTGTTCCTGCAATACAACCTGATCACGGTGGAATGGAGCGTGCGTGAAATCACCATCCAGGACCGCTACGAGATCACGCTGAATGCCACCTTCGAAACCGACGTGCCGGCGGCCGTGGTGGTGCTGCAACCGGCCAGCGTCAACCTGCCCAAGATGAATGCGGGTGACGTTTATTACGGCGAGGCCAGCCTGACCAACTTCGGTCTGGTGCGGGCGGACAACGTCAAGCGTCAATTGCCGGCGAGCGATGCCTTCTTCCGCTATGAATTCCTGGTGGATGTGCCGGACACCTTGGCACCGAAGCAGCGCGTGACGATTCCGTATCGCGTGATTGCCCTGCAGCCGCTCGATCAGGCGGCCACCACGGGCACGGCCAGCGGCGGCGGCTGCTACAGCTACAGCGCGCAACTGGCGGTGTCCTGCGATTTCCAATGCGCCAACGGGCAGCAGTCCAGCTGCGGCTCTGCCATGTCCTGGTTCTCGGTCAGCAATAGTTCGTGCCCGGCGGGTGGGGGCGGAGGCGGCGGAGGCGGAGGAGGAGGTGGTGGCGGCGGTGGTGGTGGTGGCGGCTGGGGGGGCTCCGGGTCGAGCACGCCGATCAAGATGAAGGGAAAGAAGTGCGTGTTCATTCCAAAGGGCGGAACGCAATGCGATTGACGCGCCATTTGACGCAGTTGTTGGCCACCTGCTTCATCGTTGTGACTTGCCTGGACGCAGGCGCGGCCGAAAGTACTCAAGCGTTGACGGTGACGGCACCGAATGGCTACGCCAACCTCCAGGTCCTTGACTTGTCGGTACGCACCACAGCGGGCGCTGCGGTGTGGACGCGTGCCTGGAATGGCCAGGAGTGGAAATTCAATCCTCATTGGGAAAGTCTTTCTCAAAGCTGGAGCAACCTGACTGGCAGCCAGACCGAGGACAGCAGCGGAAAGCCCAGCACGGGTTTGGCGGCCAGCGCAGGAGGCGGCGGCTGCTGGGTGTGGGTGGACGAGGATTGGCAGCCCACCCACGCGGCCGTGGACGTGAGCACCGGTCTGCGGGACGCGGGCCCCATGATTCCCCTGCGGAGCACGCCATTCAATCGGGAAATGCCGGCCGAGGGGAGTGACTACGCGCCCGGCATGCGCGTCAGCGTGGACTATGCGTCCCTGTGCGCGGGCAGTGGCGCAGCCTCCGCCATGGTGGAGATGGAGGGCATTCGGCGGATCAACGAACTGCACCTGGGGGAAGCCAGTCGCTTCTCTTTCAACAACCGCACCACGATCGAAAAGCGCCCGGTTCAGCAGTTGCCTGCGGTGTCACTGTCTGCGCTGACGTCCGGTCGGCTGGCGCTGATGCCCGGCACCAATGAGAAAGGTTTTCGCTGGCTAGACCGGACTGGTTCCTGGATCGACTACAACACGCGCGGTCAGGTGGTAGCCTATGGCGACCGCAACAACAACACCATCTGGCTTGCCCGGGATGCACGAGGCATTTTGCAAGGGGTGGTGGATGGCAACGGGCGAGTGATGTTCACGCTGCATTACAGCGGAGAACTGCTGACCGAGGTTCGGGACTATCCCATTGACGGCCTCACCGGAGACTTGCCAGCCCGGACGGTGAAGTACGCCTACGATGCACGTAACCGCTTGACGAAGGTGACGGATGCTCGTGGTTATGTCGTTCTCTACGATTACGACATTGCCAACCACATCGTCAAAATCACTGACCAAGAGGGGCGCGTTGAATCGCTCACCTACAGCGGCGATACCGTTGCCACTCGTGTCGCGCCTGACGGTGGAATCACCTCCTACCAATTCGACTACGACGAAGTCAACAAGCAGTTCGTCAGCAAGATCACCGGTCCCGAGACGTCGGCGGGCCGCCGGGTTGAAGATCTGACCCACAACCGGGTGGGAAAGCTGGTGCGTCGATTGGTCAACGGCCGCACGGAGGCCGAGATTCAATACGACACAGGTGCCCGTAGCGAAAGCCTGACGAACGCGCGCGGATTCACCACGCTCATCACTCGCAATGAGTTCGAACAGCCCGTCGAGGTGGTCAACGAAGACGGCACCGTGCGTCGCTACCAGATTTCGGCTGTCGACCTGTCCATCACATCCTCTACGGACGAAGCCGGCGTTCGGACTGTCTACGAGCGGGACTCGAGGGGCAACCTGCTTCGTTCGATTGAGGCCGCTGGTACTGCGGATGAGCGGATCACTGAATATCAGTTAGACGCTACGGGTCGCCCGAAGATGGTGACTCGAAAAGGGCGTGTCGAGACCACGGGTACGGTCACAGGTGATGCGGTATGGCAGTTGTCCTACGACGATCAAGGTCTGGTCCGCCAGACCATCGATCCGATGGGGAGAGTCCGGCAGTATGTTCATGACCGTGCCGGGAACACCGTGAGCTACACCAATCCCGCAGGCAAGACCACCCGTTTCGAGGTGAATGCCACGGGGCAATTGGTCAAGGTCACCAATGCCTTGCGAGAGGTGAAGCTCCTGGAGTATGACAAGGTCGGAGATCCGGTAGCGTCTGTCAATCGCCTGGGCAAAACGGTCCGTGCCGCTTACGACAGCATGCGGCGTCTGGTGCGTTTCACGACGGAGGTGGGGGGTGTTTCGAGCACCAGCTATAACGCTGAAGGGCTTCCCATTGAAGAGACGGATGAGGACGGGCGCAAGACGACGCTGCAATATGACACGCTGCTTCGAGTAACGCGGGAAGCGGACGAACTCGGCAACGTCACCAGCTTTGATTACCAGGTGGCGGATGGATCTTCCAGCGGCTTGCGCGGCAGCCTTGGCATGCCCACCGAGATCCAATATCCGACCTTTACGCGCCGTACCCGCTATGACGCCATGGAGCGTCCGACCAGCGATACGCTGCTCAATCCTGGAAGGCTTGGCACCGAAGGATTGGTCACCAGCAGGAGCTACGACGCCAGAGGGCTGGTCAGCAGTGAAACCAATCCCGAAGGAAAGACGCGCAAGTTCGTCTACAACGCCTTTGGTCAGATTCTTCAGGCCACTGACAGTCAGGGAGCCGTGTCGCAGGCGGTGTATGACGTGCGCGGCAACCTTATTCAGTTTACTGACGCCAAGGGCAATCGCACGCGTTATGAGTATGACCTGACAGACCGCCTGGTGACTCAGATCATGCCGTTGGGGCAGCGGCAGCAGTACACGTATGACGCGGTAGGAGATCTGGCGAGCTTCACCGATGGTCAAGGGCATCGCAGCGAATACGAGCGCGATGCGCTGCAGCGCATCAAGAGGACCAAGCACTACTCGGCTGCGAACGTCCTGGAGAAGACAGCGGAATTCACCTGGGACGGGGAGTCAAACCTTGTCTCCTGGACCGAAACTGACCACGGACGTGCGCAGACCACAAGCGCCGCGTACCTCTACGACGACGCCAATCGTCGGCTGAGTGAAACCGTCACGTATCCGGCAGGGCATTCGTTGACCTATCGGTACGAATACACCCCTGCTGGCAAGAAGTCCGCCCTGGTGTGGGCGGACGGCACCCGTATCGAGTACGGCTATAGCCCCCATGGTGAGCTGGATGCCGTGACGATTCCGGGCGAAGGGGTGATCAGTGTCAATCAGTTCAAATGGGTGGCGCCTGCCCAGGTGACCCTGCCTGGCGGAACCCGGCAGGAAAGAGAGTACGACGGCCTGTTGAACCTGGAGGCGCTCAAGGTGCGGGCGCCCAGCCAGCAGGTGACGCTGGATCTCAAAAACACCTTTGGTCGGGTTCAGGAACTGAAGGAACGCGCACGGACCGACACGGCGGGTGAGATCAGCACCAGTACAAACGGCCTGTTTGCCTACGACAGTGAGACCCGGCTGACCCAAGCGCAGACCACGGGTGGGGCGCTGGGGACCGCCACCGAAACATTCACACTGGATGCGGTCGGGAATCGTGTCGCTCACAGCCAGGTCAGTGGCGCCTGGACCTACGACGGCAACAACCGGCTGGTGCAACGAGGCACCGATGCCAACGCAACCCGTTATTCCTACGATGACGCGGGCAACCTGACTCAGGTCGAAGGCGCCAGTGGCGTCATCGTTCGCTATCGCTACGACAGTCAGAACCAATTGTCCGAGGTGACGGATGGCCGTGGACGCCTGGTTGCGCGCTATGGCTATGACCCATTGGGACGCCGTCTTTGGAAAGAACAGTTTCGCAGCCGTTCCGGCGACGCTTTGTCTCCTGCCATCCGTACCAGCTATCTCTATTCGGATGAGGCACTGATTGCCGAGGCCGTTGAGGACATCAGCTTGGGCGCCGACGGCTCCGTCACCGCCATCGGAACGGCGCAGATCCGGACTCAATACGGCCCCACACCGGATAGCGACTTCGGTGCAGACGTGTTGTTTGTCAAAACTCGGGGCAGCGACGGGCAGGATCTCTTTGCCTACTACCACCATGACCAGCTTGGCGCTCCCATTCAGGCAACGAACAAGGCTGGGGAGGTGGTCTGGTCGGGGGACTACAACGTCTTTGGCGAAGCGCGCATTACGACGCCCTCAGGCGGTGCGGGCTCCGTGACCATCGTGTCGAATTTGCGTCTGCCAGGTCAGTACTACGACGACGAAACCGGACTGCATTACAACTACTACCGCTACTACGATCCCTCGTTGGGCCGCTACACCCAGGAAGACCCCATCGGGCTGATCGGTGGGCCGAACCGCTACATCTACGTGGGTGGTGATCCGCTGAATGGCATCGATCCCTACGGGTTGTTTGACATCACCAATCCGGCAGATTGGCCGACGGTGCCGGACGAGGCGGTCGACGCGATTGCCGGTTTTGGCGATGGCATGTTGGAGGTTGTGACCTTTGGCATCTGGGATGGAGACTGGGTTCGCCGCAAGCTGGACATCGGTTCGGTGGATGTATGCTCGAGCAACTACGGCATCGGCAAGGTCGTGGGTGAAATCACCGCCATGGTGGTACTGAGCAGGGCGCGAAATCCGTGCAACAGCTTCGCCTCAGACACCCTTGTTCACGTTCGCCCTCGCTCGGAAGACGCGCTGGCGATCCGTGGGCAGACGGAGCTGAAACCAATATCGGAACTGGTGGTTGGTGATGAAGTTCTGGCCTTCAGCGAATGGAAGCAACGCGGCGATATCGCGGGTGCCGATAACAGGTTGTCGTACGAAAAGGTGGTGGATGTCTTCACCAGCTATCAGAAGCAGCAGATAGTTCGAATCCACACAGAAAACGGCAAGTTGCTCACGGCGACGGCCGGTCATGCGTTCATGACCGACGAGGGCTGGCGCGACGCGATTCTGTTGAAACGTGGCGGGAAACTGCTGCTCAAGGGCAGTGGGGAAGGGGATTCCGACCGCTGGACGACGATCACCGAGGTGGCCTTGGACTGGGCTACCCTTCCGGTATTCAACCTTGAGGTTGCCAATGCACACACCTTCTTCACGGGTGAGCAGGGCGTCCTGGCGCATAACGGGCAATGCCGTTTAAAGGGCGGTGGCGGGCGAAAAGGCCCAGCAAAGGGGGCGAAGAAGAGCGGCGGGGAGTCTGACAAGGCAGCTCGAGGACGCGAAGCACACAAGAACTACGAGAATGCTTTAGGCGAAGGGTACGAATTCAACAAGGCGCTGCCGAGTGGGAAACGCCCCGATGCCGTCGATTACGAGAATCGCATCGTTCGCGAACTCAAACCCGACAATCCCCGTGCAATTCAGCGTGGAGAAAAACAGGTTGAAGGCTACAAGAAGGAGTTGGAGCAAATGACAGGTGAGAAGTGGACAAGTTACGTCGACACATATCGGCAATGATGGACAAGACCAACTTCAAGAAGGGGCTCGGCTGCGTGCTCAAGTCAGCTGGCTTTGCAAGCAAGAGTGGATCCTGGTATCTGAGCGGCCGTGATTCTATTGTTGTGCTCAATCTTCAAAAATCGGATTTTGATGAAAAGTTCTATTTGAACTTTGGCGTGTGGTTGAAGAGCCTGGGCGCTGTTGAATTCCCCGCAGAGAACAAGTGCCACATTCAGGCTCGTTTGACTTCATTGTTTCCCGGTCATGCCGAGGCTATTGATCGAGCATGCATGGCGGGTGGCAGTAAGGAAGACTCCGCCACGTTCGCCGAGTTCTTGGAGAGTGAATTCGTGCCCTTCTGCAATGATTGTTTGCGGATCGAAGGTCTGCGATCAAAACTCGAAGCAGACGTGTTCAAGAGGGCATTGATCATGAAGACTGCGAAGGACGCTTTGACCCAAGTGTGAGGGGTTGCTTGCTGTATTTTCGTGAATCTGGAGATGGGTTTGCATTGATTCACCTATGTTGGTGAATTCGCTCTTTTCCAGACCTCTGGTGAATTTGTTTTTCAAATATTCAACGTCATGGCCTTGATGAATACTCTACGTTCGCATGTACAAAAAATCGGCGCCCGTGCGAGCATCGCCACGGCGTTGTTAACGGCCGGCCTGCTGTTGCTGCCGACCTTCGGCCACGCCCAGGAGACGGTGTGCGCCCGGGTCAAGATCGAGATCAAGCAGGAACTGACGCTTGAGCGTCAGGCCTTTGATGCTGAGATGAAGATCAACAACACCACGGACACCGGCGTCATTGAGGCCGTGTCCGTCGTGGTGAAGATCACTGACGAGGCCGGAACACCCATTGCGGTCACCGACAACCCGAATGACACGTCGGCCAAATTCTTCCTGCGTGTGTCGAATCGGGAGAACATCAGCGACGTGACGGGGACGGGTAGCGTCCTCCCGCAGACCACCGCCCGCATCAACTGGCTGCTCATCCCGGCGCCCGGCTCGGCCGGTACCTCGCCCGCAGGCAAGAAGTATCTGGTGGGCGCCACACTCAAATACCGCTACGCCGGGGAGGACCAGACGCTGGATGTCTCCCCCGACGTCATCACCGTCAAGCCGCTGCCCCTGCTGACGCTGGACTATTTCCTCCAGCAGGACGTCATCGGCGACGACCCGCTCACCACCGAGATTGAAGCGGTGGAGCCCGCCACACTGGGCGTACGTGTCAAAAACAATGGCTACGCCACCGCCAAGAATCTGAAGATCGATTCGGCCCAGCCCAAGATCGTTGAAAACAACCAGGGGCTGCTGATCAACTTCAAGCTCACCGGCAGCTATGTGGACGACGCGCCCACCCAGAACACCTTGCTGGTGAACTTCGGGGACATTGCGGCCAACACCAGCAAGATGGGCCGCTGGTTGCTCGAGACCTCGCTGGCCGGCAAATTCACCGAGTTCACTGCCACGTTCAGCCATGCCGATGAATTGGGCGGCGCCCTGACTTCCATCCTGCAGGCCACGAATGCGCATTTCCTGATTCGCGACGTGCGCGTCGACCTGCCTGGGCGAGACAACGTCCGCGACTTCCTGGCGCGTGACGGTGACGTCATCCGCGTCTACGAGTCCGACAGCACCGACACCGTGGTCACCGACCGCAGCGGCGTGGCGCAAATGTCCGCCAGCACCAATGGATCCGGCAATGCCGTCTACCGCATCGCCTTCCCGGCGACGGCAGGTTTTGCCTATGTGAAGCTGCCGGACCCCTTCAATGGCACCAAGGCCCTGGGGGCGGTGCAGCGTTCCGATGCCAAGCAACTGCTGGCGGAAAACGTGTGGTTGTCCAAGACCCGCAACCTGGAACTCAAGCGCTGGGAATACTGGGTCAACATCTTTGACGTCAACACCACCGGCAGCTACGACACCGAATTCCAGGCGCCACCCACGGCCACGCTGCCGCCAGTGATCCAGTTCATTCCGGACCGGATTCTGGATGAAGAGCAGCAAGTGTCCTTCCTGGTGGAGGCCAGCAGCCCGTCGGGCAAGCCGGTTGCGCTGACGGCCGCTCCGCTGCCCGCAGGTGCCACCTTCACGCCGCAAGCCACCGACCCGCTGGCGCCCACACTGGCCCGCGCCATCTTTGACTGGAAGCCTGCCAAGGGTTCGGCCGGCAGCTATCTCATCACCTACACGGCCAATGACGGCACGCTCAGCAGCAGCCGCTCGGCCATCATCAAGGTCAACAGCGCCTCGCCGCCACCGGGCCCCGGCACGCCGACCATCGAGTCGCCGCAGTCCGGCGCCCAGGTCACGCGTCTGCGTCCGATCCTGTCGGTGATGACGTCCACCCAGTCCAAGGACCCGACCACGCAGGTGCAGTTCGAGATCTACCGAGACGAGGGCATGACCCAACTGGTCGAGACCGGGCTGGTGAGCAAGGCTGGCGCCATTGGCGGCACCCAGCAGGCCACCACCTGGCAGCCCGCTGCGGACCTGACGGACAACACCCGCTACTGGTGGCGTGCCCGCGGCTTTGACGGCACGCAGACCTACAGCCTGTGGGCCTCGGCGCAGTTCTTCGTCAACCTGTTCAACGATCCGCCGGAAACCTTCAACCTGACGTCGCCAGCGCCCAATGGCGAAGTGGCCAGCGTGCTGCCGGTGCTGAGCTGGACCAACAGCACCGACCGCGATGGCGACGCCATCACCTACGTCGTGCGTGTGTATAGCGATGCGGCCCTGAGCCAGCGTGTGGCGCAGTCCGAAGCCCTGCCGGCCGGTGAGAGCGGCACCACCAGCTGGACCGTGCCTGCAGCGCTGACCAACCACGCCACCTACTACTGGCAGGTGGAGGCACGTGATGCCCTGGGGGCTGCGACCACCAGCGCGGCACGGCCCTTTGTGGTTAATACGGGCAACACCGCGCCGACCACGCCCGTGCTGGTCAGCCCGGCTGCGGGTGGCATCAGCCCCAGCGCCACCACCGTGCTGACCATCGAGAGCGGCACCGATGCCGAAGGGGATCTGATCACCTACATCTTCGAGCTGGACACCGTCTCGACCTTCGACTCGGGCAACAAGCGCAGTTCCGGTGCCATCATCCGCTCGGCCGGTGCCACCACCAGCTGGACGGTCACGGGCCTGGTGGAAGACACGCGCTACTACTGGCGCGTCAAGGCGCAGGATGGCCGTGCGGAGACGGCGTGGGCGGGGGCCTCCTTCGTGATGAGCACCACCAACAACCCGCCGACCACGCCCACCATCCGCAACCCGGGCAACGGTGCCTGGTCCAGTACGCTGCAGCCGGTGCTGGAGGTGAATCCTGCGACCGACCCCGAGGGGCAAGCGCTGGTGTATTGGTTTGAGATCTATGACGATGCGCAGCTGACGCATCAGGTCTGGCGCGGCACGACGACCACCACTTCGCTGGTGCCCGGTGTGGAGCTGAAGGACAACACCACCTACTGGTGGCGCGTGATGGCCTTGGATCCGCAGGGCGGCAGCAGCCCGATGACCCCGGCTGCGGTCCTGTACGTGAGCACGTCGGCCTACCAGCCGCCGAGCATCCAGATCACGTCGCCCGCCGACACCCTCACGGTGACACCGGATGCCAGCGGCCAGCGCATCGTGACGCTGAACTGGACCACCACCAACCCGAACATCGAGTCCAACGTGGCGCTGTACTACTCCACCACGCCGGGAGACTTTGCCGGCACGCTGATCGTGGGCGGCATCCGCTACACGGCGGGAACGCGGACGGACAGCTATCGGTGGGATGTGAGCACGCTGGCAACGGGCACCTATTACATCTACGGTGTGGTGTTTGACGCCCGTGGTGCGGCCCAGGCCTATGCGTCCGGCGCGGTCATCGTGCCGAGCAGCGGCTCGGCCGGTCAGGTGCTGGTCTCGCCCAACACCTTGATGACCAACGAGAACGGCGGCACCGGCAACTTCCAGGTCCGGCTGGCCAATGCGCCGACCTCGGATGTCACCATCGGCCTCAATGTCTCGGATGCGAAGGAAGGTTCGGTCACGCCGAGCAAGCTGGTGTTCACGCCGGCCAACTGGTCGACGCTGCAGACCGTGACCGTCACCGGCCTGGATGACTGCACGGCCGATGGCGACAAGACCTTCAGCGTGGTGCTGGCCAATGCGGTGAGCCTGGACCCGAACTACGCCGGTGTGGTGGGCTCGCCAGTGACCGTGACCAACAAGGACATGGGCAGCCGGGCCACCACCACCTACGCGCAGTTGCAGGTCTGCAAGTACGCGGTGAAGGAGACCCAGTCGTCCCTGGGCTGGCATTACGTGTACACGTCCGAATGGACCAACACCGGTCCGGCGATTTCGAAGGGCAGTTCGTCCTTCTATTGCTGGGCCAGCCGAGGCGTGACGCCCCCGGGCATCACCATGGAAGACACGGTGACCTCCTTTGGCGCCATCGCCACCGGCGAGACCATCAAGGTGACCAATACCGTCGGTTTCCGCAGCACCACCCGGCTGGTGGACCCCATCGGCTTTGTCCGTTCCTGCGCCTGGTGGTTGGCAACGCCGACCCTGGCGCCCTGAAGCAGTTGTCCTGAATGTGCGGTATGAACTCTGGTGATTTCTCTCTCCGTTCTCCTCGTCGTTCCCGCGGCTTCACGCTGCTGGAACTGCTGGTGGTCATCGTCATCATCGGCCTGCTGGCGGCGTATGTCGGGCCGCGATATTTCTCGCAGCTCGGCAAGTCGGAGCGCAGCACGGCCAAGGCGCAGATCGAAGGGCTGGGCAAGGCGCTGGATGCCTACCGCCTGGACACGGGGCGCTATCCCACCACCGAGCAGGGCCTCAATGCCTTGTACGTGCGCCCGGCCGATGAACCCAAGTGGAACGGACCGTATCTGCAGAAGGCCGTGCCGATGGACCCGTGGGGAGCACCCTACCTCTATCGGTCACCGGGGCAGGGCGGGGATTTCGACCTGTCGTCCAACGGGAAGGACGGCCAACCCGGCGGCGAAGGTGATGGCGCCGACATCACCTACCGCTGAGACGTTCATGAAGTGGAGCCCAGGGTGAGCGCCGATCGACCCAGCGCCGCCACAGCGCCGCGTGCCTCGCCGGGCAGCGCGGCGCTTGGCATTCGTACCCGCCTGAAAGTGCGCGGGGCGGATGGTGCTGTCCGTTGGATCGAACAGGCCGATCGGAGCGAGGCGGAAGCCGTGCGGGCAGCCGTGGGCCAGGGGCTGAAGGTGCTGGCGGTGGAGCGCAGCCCACTGACCGAGGCAGCGCCCAAAGGCGCGCGTTTTGGCTTGCTGCTGTTCAGCCAGGAACTCTTGGCGCTGCTGGATGCCGGCCTGAACCTGACCGAGGCGCTGGCCACGCTGCATGCCAAGGAACGGCAAGCGCTGACGCGTGAGGTGCTGGGCCGCGTGCGGCAGCAACTGGAAGAGGGGCGCAACTTCTCCGACGTGCTGTCGGCCATGCCGCAGCATTTCCCGGAGGTGTATGCCGCCACCGTGCGCGCCGCTGAGCGCACCGGTGACCTGCCGCAGGCGCTGGCGCGCTACATCGCTTATCAGATGCAGTTCGACGTGATCCGCAAGAAGCTGGTGTCGGCCGCCATCTATCCGGTGATGCTCTTGGCGGTGGGCGGATTCGTGGCGCTGTTCCTGCTGGGGTACGTGGTGCCCCGGTTCAGCGCCGTGTATGAATCGTCCGGCCGGGAGCTGCCCTGGATGTCAGCGATGCTGCTGGGCTTTGGCCAAGCCCTGTACGGCCATTGGCAGATCGCTCTGGCCGGTGCCGTGGGCCTGGTGGCACTGCTGGTGGCGGTGTTCAGCCGGCCAGCGGCGCGGCAGTCGCTGCTGCAGGCGGTGCTGTCGCTGCCGGGGGTGGCCGACAAGGCCCGGGAGTTTCGTCTGGCCCGCTTCTATCGCGCCGTGAGCCTGCTGCTGGCCTCGGGCATTGCATTGCCACGCGCCATCGGCATGGTCGGTGGCCTGCTGGGGCCTTCGGAACAGGCGCGGCTGGCACAGGCGCGATTGGCGATCGAGCAGGGGCAGTCCTTGTCCACGGCTTTGCTGGCGGTGAATCTCGCCAGTCCAGTGGCGGAATCCCTGATCAAGGTGGGCGAGCGATCCGGACAATTGGCAGACATGCTGGAGCGCACCGCCCGCTTCCAGGATGAGGATTTCGGACGTTGGGTGGATTGGGCTTCGAAGTTGATTGAACCGATGTTGATGACGGTGATGGGTGTGGTGATCGGCGCCATCGTGGTGCTGATGTACATGCCGATCTTTGATCTGGCGGGGAGCCTGCAATGAGCGTCGTCATACCTGAGCTGCCGCCCCAGACGGCCCCGGTGGAGGCGCTTTGCACCACCGCAGCGGAGGCGCTTTGCATCACGCCGGCGCTGGTGGCCCGTGCCCGTGCCTTGCCTGGTGCCCATGAACAGACGCTGGTGCATCGTCTGCAGGAAGTGGCAGCCACAACACCCGAGCTGTTGACGCGGGCCCTGGCGGACAGCTTCGGTTATGCCGCGCTGGTGATGAGCCGTCTGCAGGCCATGCGACCGCTGTTTGACCAGATCCCTTATCCCGAAGTGATGCAACGGCGGGTGGTGGTGGCGGAGGAGGCGGGGCAGATCCATCTGGTGCTGAGCAATCCCTTTGATGGCGAAGCGGAGACCTGGGCCTTGCGCCGACTGGCCGCGACCGTGCCACAGGCCTCGCCCATCATCAGCCTCTGCCACCCGGACGATCTGCAGGCCTATCTGGCCCAGCAGGAGCGTCTGTTGCGGGCCATGGACGGATTTGACGGCGACACGGCCGCCGGCAGCGGCGAAGAGGTCGCTGCCGTCATCACGCTCGCAAGCATCAACGACAACAGCAGCCCGGTGGTGCGGCTGGTCAATTCCACGCTCTACGACGCGCTGAAACTTCAGGCGAGTGACATCCACCTCGAATGTGATGCCGGCGCGTTGCATGTGCTCTACCGGATCGACGGCGTGCTGGTGCCCATCACGCAGGTGCAAGGCCAGGACATGGCGGAGCAGATCATTTCCCGCATCAAGGTGATGGCTGAGCTGGACATTGCGGAGCGCCGTGTGCCGCAGGATGGTCGCTTCAAGGTGCGGGTCAATGAACGTGAGATCGACTTCCGCGTGTCGGTCATGCCCAACATCTTTGGCGAAGATGCGGTGCTGCGGCTGCTGGATCGCCAATCGCTGACGGAAGAAGCGCGCTCCCTGCGGCTGGACCACCTGGGGCTGGATGCTCCGACGATGGCGTCCATCCGCCGCCTGGCGGCCAAGCCGCACGGCATGTTGCTGGTGACGGGGCCGACGGGCTCCGGCAAAACCACGACGCTGTATGCGGCCATCACCGAGATCCATACCGGGCGGGACAAGATCATCACCATCGAAGACCCGGTGGAATACCGCCTGCCCCGGGTGCTGCAGATCCCGGTCAATGAAAAGAAGGGGCTGACGTTCGCGCGGGGGCTGCGCTCCATCCTGCGCCACGACCCGGACAAGATCATGGTGGGGGAGATCCGTGATGGCGAGACCGCGCAGATTGCGGTGCAGGCCGCCCTGACGGGTCACCTGGTGTTCACCACGGTCCACGCCAACAGTGTGTTTGATGTGCTGGGCCGCTTCCTGCACATGGGCGTGGATGGCTATAGCTTTGCCTCGGCGCTCAACGGCATCGTGGCCCAGCGGCTGCTGCGGGTGAACTGCCAGCATTGCGCGGCACCGGTCACGCCGTCGACGGATGCACTCGCAGAAGCGGGGCTGCGGGCCGAGGATGTGCAGGGCTGGACGTTCAAGGCGGGCAGCGGTTGTTCGCACTGCCGGGGCGCCGGCTTCAAGGGGCGCCGGGCCATCGCCGAAGTGCTGGTGCTGGACGACGAGCTGCGCGAAATGATTGCCGAGCGGGCGCCGATTTCGGCGCTCAAGCAGCGGGCTGCGGCGCGCGGACTGCGGCCGATCACCACGGCGGCGCTGGCCTGGGTGGCGCAGGGCGAAACGACGCTGGAGGAGGTGGCTCGTGTCGCCGGTTGAAACGTCTGCTGTGACGGCTGATCCAGCGCCCGCTGCGTCCGCTGCGCCCGCTGCGGCAGCGTCCGGCGGACCGGGCGTGTTGTTGCTGTCTTTGGGCGCTACCCGCCTGGAGGCAGCGGTGCAGCGCGGTGATGCATGCCAGATGCTGCCCGGCGTGGTGATCACGCCGGCGCTGGCCGGCGAAACAGGCGCCTTCGGCCCGCTGCTGACGGCGCTGACGGCACTGCGTGTTTCATTGCCCACCGACCTCATCGAATTGCGGGTGGTTGTGGCCGAGCGCTGGCTGGGGACGGCCAGCCTGTTGTGGAGCAACGATCTGAACCATGCGGCAACAGCCGGCCAGCAGGCCCGCCTGGCGCTGATCAGCGCCGGCTGCGAGATGGGTGCCGGAGATGTGCTGCGAATGGATGATGCCCGTTATGGGGCGTTGCGCTGGGTGGTGTCTTATCCCGACGTGCTGCTGGAGGGCTTGCGGAGCCTGGCAGGTACGCTGGGCGCGGAACTGACGTCGGTGCGGCCGCTCGCTGCAGCGGCCTGGGGGGCTCGGCGCGCATTGGGCGTGGCCCGACAAGGCGCACTTGCGCTGTGTGGACAAGGCTGGGTGGCCGTGCTGTCCGGCACCGGGCGGCTCACGGAGGTGCACTCGCAGACCTTGACGGACGGGCAATCGCCCATCGCAGCGCTTCAACGCTTGTGGGCACGGCTGCAGTTGCGGGACCCCGCATTGGCAGCACTGCCTTCGTTGCCGATGCTGCAACTGGATCCCATCGACGCTGCATCGTCACAGGGGCCGCAGTCCTCCGTCCTTGTCGCCACTTCCGCAGGTCCTTCTGCAGAGACTTCTGGTCTGTCAGGTGCCTTGTGGCTGGCTCAGACGTCCTTGACGGCCACCGCATCGCTGGATGCGATGCCCGCGCCACGCCCCCGTGGCTGGCGGCCCTGGTGGCCGGCCGCGGCTTCTGCGGCCGTCGCGGTGGTGCTGTCCGTCGGCGCATGGCAGTCGTTCTCGGCGGCGTCTGCGGCACGCGCCCAATGGGCTGCCGCCCAACGTGCCACGCCCGCAGCGACCGCGTTGTCTCCCGCATGGACGCGCGAGGAACTGGCCCGGGTGAGGGTGGTGAACCAGGCGGTGCGTGAGCTCAACCTGCCCATTGAAGCCTTGCTGGCGGCACTGCAGCCGCCCAGGGACCTGCCGGTGTCGGTCCTTGGAGTGGACGTGACCGGGACGGCGGATACCGGGACTGGCACGGCGGGTGTTTCCACGCTGCGGCTGCAGGCGGAAGCGGGCAGTGCCGTCGACATGGCGCGCTATGTGGCGTTTGTGGGCGACCGTCGGCCGATGATGGGCGCTTATCTGGTGCGTCATGAAGTCCAGGCTGCGGCGGATGGTGAACGCCGGTATCGATTCACGGTGGAGGCCACATGGCGGGACTGAATGCCGTGACCGAATGCCTGCACGCCGTGGTCTGGGAAGTGAAACGGCAGGGACGTGGGCTGTTGCGTCGGGTGGGTTTGCCCGGTGTGGCCACGGGCGCGCTCCTGCTGCTGGCCATCGGCGCAGTGGCGGTGGACCGCCATGCGCTGGTCTCGCTGGAGGACAGCCAGCGGCTTCTTCAGCGACTGCCGGCAGAACGCGTGCAATTGCAGGCCACCGCCGTCCGGCCAGAAGATGAAGGGCGCCGTCGCCTGGCGGCCTTTGATCAGGTCTTGCCGGCCCATGACGAAATTCCTCAGGCCGTGGGGGATCTGCTGATGCTGGCGGAGAACGAAGGGCTGCTGGTGGAGAAGGGCGACTACCGGCTGCAACTGGAGCCGCAGGGCGGCTTCGTGCGCTACCGCATGACGCTGCCGGTGAAGGGCGATGCCACGGCCGTGCGCAAGTTCATGCTGGACGCCTTGCGCAGCCAGCGTACCCTGGCCTTGGAGAGTGTGCAATTCAAGCGGGAGGCGGCCACCAGCCGCGTGGTGGAAGCTCGCATCCAGTGGGTACTGATGGCACAGGCCACCACGGCACGTGCGCCCACTCGCCCGGCCACGCTGCAGGCGCTGGCGGGAGGAGATCCGCGATGAAATGGACCTCTTCGCGAGTGATGGTGGGCGGCGCACTGGTGGCTACCTTGATTGCCGCCTGGTTTGCGCCGGATCCTCAGACGGGGGAGCTGGCTTTGTCCGACAAGGCGCGTGCGGCCTCCACGCGTGGTCATGACGGCACCACCAGCGGCATCAACGGCGCCATCAACGGCGCCATCAACGGCGGCCCCCCCACCGGTGCGGGCTCGGCCAGTGCCACTGTGAGCAGCAACACCCGCTCCGGGGCCGTGGCGATAGCCTCCAACGCCCAGGACACCAGCCGGATGGGCGCCGCAGAGCCAGTGCAGGTGCTGGCCCTGCGTCCGCGTGACGGCCAGGCCGTGGAAGGCCCCGCCGAGGCTGGCTGGTTGGGTGTGGCGCGCGCCCGCCCGGTGCCAGCACCGGTGCG
Source organism: Roseateles sp. SL47 (assembly GCF_026625885.1). Lineage (NCBI taxonomy): Bacteria > Pseudomonadati > Pseudomonadota > Betaproteobacteria > Burkholderiales > Sphaerotilaceae > Roseateles > Roseateles sp. SL47. The sequence goes on from NZ_CP113068.1 coordinate 4,076,146, forward strand.
GCCCGTGATCGAGACACCGCCCCCGCTGCCCGCCGGCCCGGCGGCCGCACCCGCATTGCCCTTCCGTGCCTTTGGGCGTTATGTGGATGGTGGTGAGGACGTGGTGTTCCTCATGATGAATGACCAGAACCTGGCGGTGCGGGTGGGGGACACCATCGCCGAGCACTATCGAGTGGAGCGTCTGGAGGGACAGACGCTCACGCTGCGCTATCTGCCGCTGGACCTTGTCCAGACGCTGGATGTGGGCGGAAAGAATTGAAAGACATCGGGAACATGAAGAAGTCGAGAAATGCCGGTGGATGGGCCTGGGTGGAGCTGGCCCCGATGGTGCTGGCCCTGCTGGTGGGCTGCGCCGGGTCCAAGTCGTTCCAGGAGGGGACGGATCTGATCAATGCCGGGCAGGAGGAGCAGGGCTTGGCAAAGCTGGAAGAGGCGGTGCGCGCCGAACCCCGCAATGCCGAGTACCGGATCGCGCTGGCCGTGCGGCGAAGCTCCGCCATCAACCGGCTGCACCTGGTTGGCGATGCCGCGCTGCGCGAAGGGCGTCTGACCGATGCCGAACGCGCCTACGCCCAGGTGCTGGCGCTGGACCCGGCCAACGCCATGGCCCGGCAAGGGCTGGATGCGCTGGTGGTAGAGCGGCGGCATAGGGCGGTGGTGATCGAAGGTGAAGCCCTGCTGAAAAAGGGCGGCGAAGCCGACATCCAGGAGGCCTTGGACAAGTTGCGCCCGGTGCTGTCGGAAAAACCAGCGCAGCGCGAGGCACTGAATCTGAAGGCACGGCTGGAAGCTGCGAAGGCCAAGTTTGTCCGCCCGGAAAGCCGCCTCGCAGCGGTGTATCGAAAGCCGATCACGCTTGAATTCCGGGACGCACCGCTGCGTTCGGTCTTTGATGTCGTGGCCAAGGTCTCCGGCCTGAACTTCTTCTTCGACCGCGAAATCCGGCCCGACCTCAAGGTGACGGTGCTGGCCAAGAACACCTCCATCGAAGACGCCATCCGTTTGCTGCTGGCCACCAACCAGCTGGAGCAGAAGGTGCTCAACGAAAACACCATCCTCATCTATCCCAACACGCCGCAGAAGCTGAAGGACTATCAACCGCTGGTGGTGCGCTCGTTCTACCTGACGAATGCCGATGTGAAGGCGGTGTCCAACACCATCAAGACGCTGGTGAAGACCAAGGACCTGGTGGTGGACGAACGCCTGGGCATTCTGATGATGCGCGACACGCCCGAAGCAGTGCGGATGGCCGAGCGCATCGTGGCGCTGCAGGACCTCAGTGATCCGGAAGTGATCCTGGAAGTGGAAGTGATGGAGATCAAACGCACGCGGCTGCTGGAGCTGGGCATTCAGTGGCCGAGCCAGCTCAAGCTGGCGCCGATCACCACGGACAACGCCCCATTGACGCTGTCTCGCCTGAAAAACCTGCGTGGCCCGGACATCGGTGTGACGGTGGGCGACACAATGATCAATGCACGCAAGGAAGACTCCGACGGCAATGTGCTGACCAACCCGCGCATCCGCGTGCGCAACAAGGACAAGGCCAAGGTCCTGATCGGTGACCGCGTGCCGGTGATCACGACCACCAACACGGCCACCGGCTTCTCCTCGGAATCGGTGAACTATCTGGATGTTGGCTTGAAGCTGGAAGTGGAGCCCAACATCTATCTGGATGATGAAGTGGCCATCAAGGTCAATCTGGAGGTGTCCAGTCTGGTGCGGGAAGTGACGAGCAAAAGCGGCACCTTGTCCTACCAGATCGGCACGCGCGGCGCCTCCACCTCGCTGCGTCTGCGGGACGGAGAAACCCAGATCCTGGCTGGCCTGATCAACGATGAAGATCGCTCCACGGGCGCCAAGGTGCCGCTGCTGGGCGAACTGCCAGTGGCCGGCCGCCTGTTTGGCAGCCAGAAGGACGACAAGCAGCGCTCCGAGATCATCCTGTCGATCACGCCTCATATCGTGCGCTCGCTGCGTCGGCCGGATCTGTCGGCAGCTGAATTCGCGTCCGGCACGGAGAGCAACATCGGCGCGCAGGATTTGCAGCTATCGATCCTGCCGCCTGAAAGCAAGGGGCCGGATGGGAAGCCCGTGGTGGCCGCTGCGGGCCCGACGGCCACATCCGCTGCTGCTGCTGGTGCATCCTCTGGCGCTGCTGCGGCACCATGGCCGACCAGCACCGTGGCAGGGCCATCGGCGGGCACCGCCGGTGCGTCGACCAGCCTGGTCCCGGCGCCGCTCCCCGTGACGCCAAACCCTGCGGACGCACCTGCGGCCAATGCCGGTCAGATCCGACTGCAATGGCAGGCACCCGCGCAGGTCAAGGTGGGGGAACAGTTCAGCGCGGTGCTGCGCCTGACCAGCCAGGGTCCGGTGCGCGGCATGCCGGTGCTGGCCGGTTTTGATCCGCAGGTGCTGCAGGTGGTGAGCGTCACGGAAGGCGACTACTTCAAGCAGGGCGGGGCGGCGGTGAACTTCAGTCAGCGCGTGGACCCGGCGCAAGGCAAGGTGTTTGCGGCCGCTGTGCGGCAAAGCGCGGACAGTGGCATCAACGGCACGGGCGGTGTGTTCACCGTGACCTTCAAAGCCATCAAGGCGGGCACGGCGCGGCTGAGTGTGATGTCGGCGACGCCGGAGCCGCAGGGCGCCCCGTTGGCGCTGCCCATCGAGCATCAGATCAAGGTGGCGCAGTGAAGCAGCAGCGCGGATTCACCTTCATCGAGCTCATGATGACCCTGGCCATCATGGGCGTGCTGGTGCTGGTGGCGGTGCCGATGGCGCAACTCTCGGTGCAGCGCGACAAGGAACGTGATCTGCGCCTGGCCCTGGCGCAGATCCGCGACGCGCTGGATGCCTACAAGCGCGCCGCCGACCAGGGCCGGGTGATGGTGCGGCTGGGGGAGAGTGGCTATCCCAAGAGCCTGGAAGATCTGGTGGAGGGGGTGCCGGACCAGCGCAGCCCGTCACGGCAGAAGATGTACTTTCTGCGTGCTCTGCCGCGCGACCCGATGAATCCGGATGTGGACCGCAAAGCCGCAGACACCTGGGTGACGCGCAGTTATGCCTCCCCGCCGGACGACCCGCAATCGGGAGAGGACGTGTTCGATGTCTATTCCTCATCGGACGCGGTCGGCCTGAATGGCGTGCCTTACAAGCGATGGTGAGCGGCATGAATGAACGCACCCCATCCATGCGGCGTCTTGCCGGCTTCACGCTGATCGAGCTGCTGGTGGTGATGGCCATCGTGGCCTTGTTGCTGACGATTGCGGCGCCGCGCTATTTCGGGTCGCTGGACAAGTCCAAGGACGTGGCGCTGGCCGAGAACCTGAAGGTGATGCGGATCACGCTGGACCGCTTCTATGCTGACAAGGGGCGCTACCCCGACACACTGACGGAGCTGGTGGACCAGCGCTATTTGCGGCAGGTGCCGACCGATCCGGTGACCGGCAGCGATGCCACCTGGGTGCTGGTCCCGCCGAAGGACGGCGCGCAGGGCGCGATCGCGGATGTGAAAAGCGGGGCGACGGGCCGTTCCCACGATGGCCGGGGTTATGAGACGTTCTGACCTCCATGCCCCACGCGTGCGCGCATCCATGGCGGGCTTTGCCTACCTCTGGACGCTGCTGCTGGTCGCCTTCATGGGCATCGGCCTGACCGTGGCTGCCGAGGTCCACACCACGTCGGCCCGTCGCAGCCAGGAGCGCGCACTGCTGAATGTGGGCCATCAATTCCGCACGGCCATTCAGCGCTACTACGAAAGTGCCCTGGTGGCCGGCCAGCACCAATATCCGGCTTCGCTGGAAGACCTGTTGCGAGACAACCGCGTGCCAGGCATCCAGCGCCACCTGCGCCAGGTGTTTGTGGACCCGATGACCGGCAAGGCGGAATGGGGTGTGGTGCGCGTGGCGGGGCGGATCGTGGGGGTTTATTCACTGTCGGAACAAGTGCCGGTGAAGGTGGACAACTTCGATGCGGAGGACATGGCGTTTCGCGGCAAGAAGAAATACAGCGAATGGGTGTTTACCTATCCCGTGGACCTGCTGCTGAGAGATCCGGCGAAGCCCGCAGCGCCAGGGCAGGGCGCCAGCGCGCCCTTCATGGGGGCCAGCGAGGCGGCATCGTCACCGGTGGGAACACCCCTTGGCGGTTTCATCTTTTCAAGTGGTGGCGCCAGCGGATGAGCGGGAACATGAGGGTCATGCATTGGGTCAAGATCGGACTGCTGTGCTGCGTCAGCGGGTCCGCGCTGGCCGCTTCTGAATTGACTGCTGCGATGCCGGAAGCGCTGAAAGGCATACCGCCGTCGGGTCTGTCCTGCCAGCGAGATGACGTGCAACGCGGTGCCAAGGGGCAGCCCTTGGCACCGATCGCACGGCGCGGGGCCGATCTGAGCTGCATGCTGGAGCCGGCGCAGTGGCCGAGCTTTGCCGGCAAGAAGACGCCGCTGATGGTCGACATCCGCTCTGCAGCGGAGTTTGAAGCGGCGCATGTGGATGGCGCGTTGAACGCCTCCGTGGTGCAACTCAAGGTCAAGCCCTATCTGAAGGACCGCGCAGTGGTGCTGATGGGTTCTGGAAAGGCCGAAGAGGAGCTCTACATGGCTTGCGCCGATCTGAAGGCCCAAGGGTTTGCTCAGGTGCGGGTGATGCGCGGTGGCATGGCGCGCTGGAAAGGTTTGGGCAAGGACCTGGTGGGGCGCACGGGCGCGGATGCCGGCGTGCCTGAATTGAAGGCCGCCGAGCTGTGGCAGGAACAGCAATTCGAGGCCAACCTCGTGCTGGTGGCACCGTCGCATGCATCGCTGATGGCGCAATTGCCGTCCGCCATCGCTGTTTCGGCGCTGACGGCACAGGCTGTGCAGGCGGTGGTGGAACGCCGACGCAAAGAGACCAGGAACGCGCCCCTGGCTGCTGTGGTGATCGTGGGGGATGCGACGGAGCCCCAACTGCGGGCCCTGGCCTCAGCGTTGCCCAGCGTGCCGCTGCTGAGTTATGCGGCGCCGGCCAGCAGCTATCTGGCCGAGATGCGCCAGCAGCAGGCGGCCTGGACCGCGTTGGCCAAAGGCCCCAAACAACTGCCATGTGGACGATGAAGGGACGCGACCGCATGGACTTGAACCGCCGCGATTGCTGGCTGGGTCTGGCTGGCTTGGCTTGGCTGCCGAGAGGGCTTGCCGGGACATCAGTGCCGGGAATGTCAGCGGACGTGGCAGCGGACGTGGCCCGGGGACGCGAGGCCTTGGCGCCTGCTGCCACACGCCAGCTGCGGTTCACGCTGACCTTGAGAAACCCAACCGGGCTTGCACTGACGGATCAGACGGTATGGCTTTACCTGCCCATGAAGGACACCACCACTCAACATCTGGCCAATGTGCGGGTCAGCATGCCGCACGAGCTGAGCCAGGACTCGCTCGGCCACAGTGTGCTGCGGTTGTCTCTGCCCACCGTGGGGCCGTTCACGTCCAAGGTCGTGACGGTGCAGGCCGAGCTGGCGCTGCGGCAGGAAGCGATGCGTGTGACGCTGATCGACCCGTCGCCTTGGCTGAAGGCCGAACGGTGGATTGAATGCGACGACGCCGAGGTTCGGGCACTGGCCGCGACGCTCCAGAGAAGCACGCAGAGCGAGACCTTGGACGCCATTTACGACTGGGTCAGCAGTCAACTGGTTTATGCCGGCTATGTGGCCGACCCGCTGGGGGCGCGACTGGCGCTGCAAAAACGCTGGGGCGATTGCACGGAATACGCCTATCTCTGCTGCGCTTTGGCCCGTGCCCGTGGCATTGCAGCGCGACCGGTCGGTGGCTACGTGGTGAACGGCAGTGCCGCGCCGCGTGCGGAGGATTATCACGATTGGACCGAGGTCTACCTCGACGGGGCCTGGCGCGTCATGGATGCGCAAAAGCGTTGCTGGCGGCAGCCGGCCGAGGACTACATCGCTTTTCGCGTTCACCAACCGGTGGCGACAAACGCGCTGGGGCTGGCGGCGAGGTTCAAGGTGGATGGGAGTCTTGATCTGCGGATGTGATCGGCTCGAATGAATCGGGCTGTGTCATTGAATGAATAAAACCAAGTGATTGAGGATCTCGTCGTCATCTTCACACCTAGGTTTTGGCCTCGACTTGGCAGCTGAATAGCTGGCCCAACCAAAAAAGAGGGATGTGACGATCACGTCACATCCCTCTTTGTCTATGGCGAAATTCCCCAGCGGAAGGCCGAACACCTTCAGTGCGAATGCCTCGGCACTGCCGACCCTCGGCATCCGCGCAGGAAGTCGAAATCGCAGCCTTCATCTGCCTGCAGCACATGCTGCACATACAGCTTGCGGTATCCGCTGGCATCGGCGGGATCAGGCTGCTGACGAGCCGCCCAGTCTTCCAGACGTGCCTGCAATTCGGCGTCCGAGATGTCCAGATGCAGCCGATTGTTGGCGCAATCCAGCTCAATCCAGTCGCCTTCGCGCACCACGGCCAGCGGGCCTCCCGCCTTGGCCTCCGGCGCCACATGCAGCACCACCGTGCCGTAAGCGGTGCCGCTCATGCGCGCATCGCTGATCCGGACCATGTCCTTGATGCCTTGCGCCAGCAACTTCGGCGGCAGCCCCATGTTGCCCACTTCTGCCATGCCGGGATAGCCGCGCGGGCCGCAGTTCTTCATCACCAGCACGGAGTCCTTGTCGACTTCCAAGGCCGGGTCCATGATGCGCGCCTTGTAGTCGTCAAAGTCCTCAAACACCACCGCACGCCCGCGATGCTGCATCAGCGCCGGAGTCGCGGCCGAGGGCTTCAGCACGGCGCCGCGAGGCGCCAGGTTTCCGCGCAGCACGCAAATGCCGCCGTCGGCAATCAGCGGCTTGGCAATCGGGCGCACCACTTCATCGTCGTAGATCGGCGCGTCATGGCAGTTTTGCCAGAGCGTCTTGCCGTTGACGGTCAGCGCATCCTTGTGGGGCAGCAGGTCCGCCTCACCCAGGCGGCGCAGCACCGCCGGCAACCCACCCGCGTAATAGAACTCTTCCATCAGGAAGCGCCCGCTGGGCAGCAGGTCCACCAGCGTGGGTGTGCCTTTGCCTACACGCGTCCAGTCTTCCAGCTCCAGCGGCACACCCACGCGGCCGGCAATCGCTTTCAGGTGAATCACCGCATTGGTGGAGCCGCCAATGGCCGCATTGGTGCGGATGGCGTTTTCAAAGGCTTGGCGGGTGAGGATCTTGGATAGCTTCAGGTCTTCCCAGACCATTTCCACAATCCGCATGCCTGACAGATGCGCGAGCACATAGCGCCGCGCGTCGACCGCTGGAATCGCGGCATTGTGGGGCAGGGAGGTGCCCAGCGATTCGGCCATGCAGGCCATGGTGCTGGCCGTGCCCATCGTGTTGCAGGTGCCCGCAGACCGCGAGTGCCCAGCCTCCGCCGCGATGAAGTCGTGCATCGAAATTTCGCCGGCCTTCACTTGCTCATGCAGTTGCCAGACGGCCGTGCCCGAGCCGATGTTCTTCCCGTTCAGCTTGCCGTTGAGCATGGGGCCGCCGGTCACCACGATGGTGGGCAGGTCCACACTGGCTGCGCCCATCAGCAGGGCAGGGGTGGTCTTGTCACAGCCCACCAGCAGCACCACGGCATCCATGGGATTGCCGCGAATCGACTCTTCCACATCCATGCTGGCCAGATTGCGGGTGAGCATGGCCGTGGGACGCAGGTTGGACTCCCCATTGCTGAACACCGGAAACTCCACCGGAAACCCGCCCGCTTCAAGAATGCCGCGCTTCACATGTTCGGCGAGCTTGCGGAAATGGGCATTGCAAGGCGTCAGTTCCGACCAGGTGTTGCAGATGCCGATGATGGGCTTGCCTTCGAATTCGTGGTCTGGAATGCCTTGATTCTTCATCCAGCTCCGGTACATGAAGCCGTTCTTGTCCTGAGTGCCGAACCATTCGGCGGAACGGAGCTTCCGGGTTTTCTTAGCCTCTGTCATGGGTCCTTCTGAAGGTCTTTGGGGTCCAGCCCCGTTGGGGGCATGCTAGGCAGGCCCTCGATGCTGGGCAAATCAAAAGTTTCGCCGCGTTGATATTCAAAACGATATGGCGACGCCTGCGAACGGAGGCACAAACGGTGACATCTGCCGCAAGCCTCGGGAATGAACGAAGCCGCAGGCCCGGGCTGCGCGGAATGCCGGCCAGGGGCGGGTTGTCCCCGACGGCGTTTTGGAGGCCTTGCTCTATTCTCGCGCCCACACCAACAAGCAAGCCGTCGTTTCCCCGTTTGAAACTCACGCTGATTTAGCGCTAAACAAGGCGTTGAAATCAACGCGGACTGAACGGGTTCGAACGCACGAGCTGCCGGACAGACAGGAGACACATGAAGCTCATTGAGAGGCAGCGGCCAGCCGCCGCCGTGGCCCATGCCGCCATCGTGGCGGCCGCCGTTCGTTCGTTGGCCAGTCCGTGGCCCCACCAAGCCGCCGCAGGCATCGGCATGGCCGTGCTGTTGAGCGTGTTGACGCCATCGGCAACCGCAGCCATCCCCGCTGTGGCGGAGCCCCGCGCACAGATCGAGACACAGATCGAGATCAATTCAGTGGGATTCCCCATCGCAGCCGCCAAATGGGCGGTGGTGCCGGAGGGGCCGGCACGTGGTTTTGCCGTGGTGGACCAGCAGGGCCGCACCGTTCTGAAAGGCCCGTTATCGGCGTCCGCCACCTGGTCATTGGCTGAGAGGACGGTCAAGCTGGCCGACCTGTCAGCGCTCCGCCAGCCGGGCACCTATCAGTTGCAGGTGTCCGGTATGGGGCGTTCCGCTCCGTTCGTGGTGGGTGATTCGGTCTACACGCCGTTGACGGCAGCCGCCATCCGTGCCTTTTATTTCAACCGCGCCGGTATCGACATCACGCCCGCGCTGGGCGGTGTCTATGCCCGTGCCGCCGGTCACCCCGACACGCGGGTCCTCATTCATGCCTCTGCGGTAGGCCCGCAGCGTCGGGAAGGGGAAGCCACCAGCAGCCCCAAAGGCTGGTATGACGCGGGCGATTACAACAAGTACATCGTCAATTCCGGCATCAGCACCTACACGCTGCTGGCGGCTTATGAGCATTTCCCATCGTTCTACCGGGACCTGAAGGTCGGAGTGCCAGAAACCGGCAATGGCCTGCCCGACCTGCTCAATGAAGCCCTATGGAATCTGGATTGGATGCTGACGATGCAAGACCCCGCCGATGGCGGCGTTTACCACAAGCTCACCAATCTCAAGTTCGACGGCATGGTGATGCCGGCTGCTGCGACCACCGATCGGTATGTGGTGCAGAAGACGACCGCCGCCACACTCGATTTTGCTGCGGTCATGGCGGCCGCCAGCCGGGTGCTGGCCCCGTTGGACGCGCAGTCCCCGGGGCGTTCCGCCCGCATGCGCTCTGCAGCCATCGCCGCCTGGGATTGGGCCCAGCAGCATCGGAATGTGCTCTACCAGCAGCCCGCCGATGTCGTCACTGGGGCTTATGACGACACCCGCCTGGACGATGAATTCGCCTGGGCGGCTGCCGAGCTGTTGGTCACGACCGGGGAGCAGCGCTTTCTGGATGCCATGCGCCTCGGGCAGGTGCCGATCAATGTGCCGTCGTGGAGTGACGTACAGGGGCTCGCCTGGGTCACGCTGGCTCAGCACCAGAACCGGCTGCCGGCCGCCGACCGGGTCATTGTTCAGCAACGCATCCGGACCCTCGCAGTCACCCTGGTGCAGCGGTGGAAACAATCCGCCTGGCGGGTGCCGATGCAAGCGGAGGACTATCGCTGGGGCAGCAATTCAGAAGTGCTGAATCAAGCCCTGATGCTGATCCAGGCCGCGCGACTGATCGACGCGACGCCGACATCCCCTGCAGACGCGGCAGCGCGGCAACTGCGCCGCGACGCCCTTGCTGCCGCGCAGGCCAACCTGGATTACGTGTTGGGCCGCAACCCGTTGGGGCGCTCCCAGGTCACCGGCTTTGGGCTTCGCCCGCCCATGCATCCCCATCACCGCCCCTCGGAGGCAGATGGCATCACCGACCCGATCCCCGGCTTCCTGGTGGGTGGGGCGAACCCCGGCCAGCAGGACAAGGCCGAATGCCCCGTGCCGTACCCGTCGTCGCTCACGGCCTTGTCCTGGCTGGACCATCTGTGCAGCTACGCCAGCAATGAAGTCGCCATCAACTGGAATGCACCGCTGGTCTATGTGGCGGGCGCGCTGGACGTGTTGGGGCGGGCCGATGCCGTGCCATCGCGCAAGCCTCCCCTCGACACCCGAGGCCGGCCGGTCAACCAAAGCTCCCCTCATCCAGACACCCAGAAAGGTCGCCCATGAGCGCCGATCTCTCCACCACCAGCCCGAGCCACGGTAGCCCCCAGTCGGCGTCAGGCATCGCTGCGGCACAGTCCGCGCCACCCGCGCCGGCCACTGCTACCGACGATCCTGCCCCCGGCAAACGCCACCCGCTCACCTGGGTGCCATCGCTCTACCTCGCCATGGGCCTGCCCAATGTGCTGGTGGGCGCCGTGGCAGCGATCCTCTACAAAAACATGGGCATCTCCAATGAGGACATCGCCCTCTACACCTCGCAGATGTACCTGCCGTGGGTGCTCAAACCATTGTGGTCCCCCTTGCTGGAACCCTACCGCACCAAGCGCTGGTGGGTGATCAGCATGCAGTTCCTGATGATGGCTTCGCTGGGCCTGGTGGCCTTCAGCCTGCCGCTGGAGGGCTTCTTCCGCGCATCCCTGGCCTTCTTCTGGATCACCGGTTTCGCTTCTGCCACCCAGGACATTGCCGCCGATGGCGTCTTCATGACCACCATGCCGCTGCGCGATCAGGCTCGTTATGCCGGCGTGCAGGGCATGTGCTGGAACCTCGGCGCGGTGGTGGCCTCCGGGCTGCTGGTGTCGCTCACCGGCTGGCTGCACAAAGACCTGGGCTGGTCATGGGTGCACTGCTGGATGGCGGTGATGCTGGGGGCTGCCGGCATGATGGGCGGATTTGGCCTGTGGCACCTGCGCGTATTGCCGCCAGGGGCCCCGTCGGCGGTGCAGGGGCAGGACTTGCGCAGTGCCATGGTGTCGCTGCGGGAATCCTGGATCACCTTCTTCCAGAAGCCCTCCATCTGGATGATGCTGGCCGTTGTGTTCTTTTATCGCTTCGGGGAGGGCTTCATCGAGAAGTTTGGCCCGCTCTTCCTGCTGGACCCGCGTGACGCTGGCGGCCTGGGGCTGGACAACGCCGCGCTGGGCCACATCTACGGCACCGTGGGCACCGTGGCGTTTATTGCCGGGGCCTTCCTCAGCGGGTTCATCGTGGCCCGCATGACGCTCAAGCGCACGTTCTTCCTGCTGGCCATTGCCCTCAACCTGCCGCACCTCACCTACTACTACCTGAGCCATGGCATGCCGGACAACGTGATGTTGATTGGCGCCGTGGTCGCCATCGAGAAATTCGGCTACGGGATGGGCTCGGTGGGCCACATGCTGTACATGATGCAGCAGATTGCGCCGGGGCCATTCAAGATGACGCACTACGCCATGGCGACAGGCGTGATGGCGCTCACCAAGTGGGCCACCGGCAGTGTGAGCGGCTGGGTGTATGCAGCGGTTGGCCAGCAATACGCCTCCTTCTTCGGGCTGGTGCTGCTCTTCTCCATTCCGCCCATTGTGTTGGCCTGGCTGGCGCCATTTCCGGTGAAGGCGCACGACCCTTCGGATGGCACTGGCGCGCCCGGCGGTCATTAGGGAGAACACTGAGAAACCTGCATGGCGCGACCTCATAGCGCCCACGAACGCGGGGTGATGCTCAAACGGGTATCACCCCGCGTTGAAACTTTATCGAGGCATTTCCTGCGTCGGCGGATGATGCAAAACCGGGCAGAACATCGATGAACAGGGGTGGCACGCCCGTTGCCATGCCCCGCACAGGGCTGAAGTATTCATGGGTTGTTCATGATGCATTCAGTTTTCATTCATGCGATGCTCACCCACCTTCGGCAGCCTTGCGAGAGAGGCGGGCCGACGGGCACTGATTCCTAAAAGCACACAACGGAGACCTCATGAAAAAAGCAATGCTGCCGCGCCGCGGCGCCCTGGGCCTGCTGACCTCGCTGGTGGCGGCCTTTGGATTGGCCGGGATGGCCAGCCAGGCTGTGGCTCAGGACAAAGGTCTGATCGGCATCGCGATGCCGACCAAGAGCTCGGCCCGCTGGATCGCGGACGGTGACAACATGGTCAAGGCGTTCAAGGACAAGGGCTACCGCACCGACCTCCAATACGCTGAAGACGACATCCCCAATCAACTGGCTCAGATCGAAAACCTGATCACCAAGAAGGTGAAGGTGCTGGTGATTGCGTCCATCGACGGCTCGGCGCTGTCCAGCGTGCTGCAGAAGGCCGCCGCCGCCAACATCAAGGTGGTGGGCTATGACCGTCTGATCAAGGGCACCAAGAACATCGATTACTACGTCACCTTCGACAACTTCCAGGTCGGTGTGATGCAGGGCCAGTCCCTGATCGACAAGCTGGGCCTGGCGCAGGGCAAGGGCCCGTTCAATATCGAGCTCTTCGGCGGCTCGCCGGACGACAACAACGCCACCTTCTTCTACGACGGCGCCATGTCGGTGCTCAAGCCCTACATCGACAGCGGCAAGCTGGTGGTGCGCAGCAAGCAGATGGGCATGGGCAAGGTGGGCACGCTGCGCTGGGATGCTTCCACGGCCCAGGCCCGCATGGACAACCTGGCCAGCGCCTTTTACGGCAAGGATCGTCTGCATGCCGTGCTGTCTCCGTATGACGGCATCAGCATCGGCATCCTGTCCTCGCTGAAGGGCGCCGGTTATTGCAGCAAGACGCTGCCGTGCCCGGTGGTGTCCGGCCAGGATGCGGAAATTCCGTCGATCAAGTCGATCATCAAGGGCGAGCAGGCCAGCACGGTGTTCAAGGACACCCGCGCCCTGGCGACCGCTGCCGCCGGCCTGGTGGACGACATGCTCAGCGGCAAGCAACCGGCGGTGAACGACACCAAGACCTACAACAACGGCGTCAAGGTGGTGCCCAGCATTCTGCTGAAGCCGGTGGCTGTGGACGCCACCAACTGGAAGCCTGTGCTGGTGGACAGCGGCTACTACAAAGAGAGCCAGCTGCGCTGATTCCACCCCGCACGGAGGTCCTAATGGCTGAAGCGATCCCCATGCCTGCGGCGCGTGCGCCGGAGGCTGCCGCGCCGCTGCTGGAGCTGCGCGGCATCACCAAACGCTTTCATGGCGTGACCGCGCTGGAGAATGTGCACCTCAAGGTACACCCCGGCGAGATCCACGCTCTGGTGGGCGAAAACGGTGCCGGTAAATCGACGTTGATGAAGGTGGTCAGCGGGGTCTACCCGCACCCCGACTATGACGGCGAGATTCATTTTGAAGGCGAGGAGCGCCGTTTCGGCGGCATTGTCGACAGTGAATCGCTGGGCATCATCATCATCCACCAGGAGCTGGCCCTGGTGCCGCAGCTCTCCATTGCGGAGAACCTGTTTCTCAACCATGAGCCAGCCCGGCTGGGCGTGATTGATCGCATGGCCATGTTCCGCCGTGCGCGGGACCTGCTGGCCCGTGTCGGGCTGCGCGAGTCGCCCGACACGCGGGTGGCGGACCTGGGCATTGGCCAGCAGCAGCTGGTGGAAATCGCCAAGGCCTTGGCGAAATCCGTGCGGCTGCTGATTCTGGACGAGCCCACCGCCAGCCTGAATGAATCGGACAGCGAAGCATTGCTGGACCGGTTGATGGAGCTGCGGGCGCAGGGCATTGCCTGCATCCTCATTTCGCACAAGCTCAACGAGATCACCCGCGTGGCGGACCGTCTCACCGTGCTGCGCGACGGCCGCTCCATCACCACGATGGACTGCCGTCATGAACCGGTGAGTGAAGAACGCATCATCCAGGCCATGGTCGGCCGCGATCTGGCGGACCGGTATCCCCGCCGGACGCCCAAGATCGGCGAGATGCTGTTTGAACTGAAGGATTGGCGCGCCTTCCATCCGGTGCAAGCCGGGCGGGAAGTGGTGCGCGGCATCAATCTGACGGTGCGCCGCGGCGAGATCGTTGGCATTGCAGGCCTGATGGGGGCAGGGCGTACCGAGCTCGCCATGAGCGTGTTCGGTCGCAGCTACGGGCGCCGTGTCTCCGGCACCGCCTTGATGGATGGCCAGCCGGTGGACGTGTCCACCGTGCCCAAAGCCATCAGCGCGGGTCTGGCCTATGTCACCGAGGACCGCAAGGGCCTCGGTCTACTCCTGAATGAATCGATTGCCTGCAACACCAGCCTGGCGAATCTGCCCGGCGTCTCGCGCGCCGGGGTGCTGGATGCCGGGCGCGAACATTCGGTGGCGCAGGACTATCGCCGCCAACTGGCTACCCGCTGCCGCGACGTGGCCCAGCAGGCGGTGCATCTATCCGGCGGCAATCAGCAGAAGGTGGTGCTGGCCAAGTGGCTGTTCTCCAAGCCCCGGCTGCTGATCCTGGACGAGCCGACCCGCGGCATTGACGTGGGTGCCAAGTTCGAGATCTACAGCCTCATCGCACAACTGGCCGAGAGCGGCTGCGGCATTCTGATGATCTCTTCAGAAATGCCCGAGCTGCTGGGCATGTGCGACCGGATGTATGTGATGAATGAAGGGCGCATGGTGGCTGAATTGGATGCCGCCGAAGCCTCACAGGAAAGAATCATGGGTGCCATCGTTGGCGCCCGGGAGTTACTCCATGCATGACCCACTGACGGCACCGATCAACGGTGCCCCCCCCGTGCGTACGGCCCCGCCGCCCGCGCCTCGCGGCCCTTCGCAGGGCGGCATCGCTCATTTCGTGAAGCGTCATCTGCGTGACTACGGCATGCTGATCACGCTGGTGGCCATCATGGGCCTGTTCCAGGTGCTCACCGACGGCACCTTGCTGCAGCCGCTGAACCTGACCAACCTGGTGCTGCAGAACAGCTACATCGTCATCATGGCGCTGGGCATGCTGCTGGTGATCGTGGCGGGGCATATCGACCTCTCCGTGGGCTCGGTCTGCGGCTTCATCGGCGCGTTGGCGGCGGTGTTGATGGTGAATTACAACTGGCCGCCCTTTCCGGCGGCCATGGTCTGCCTGGTGGCGGGGGCCATCATCGGTGCCGCCCAGGGCTGGTTTGTGGCTTACCTGGGCATTCCGTCCTTTATCGTGACCCTGGCCGGCATGCTGGTCTTCAAGGGGTTGGCGCTGGCGCTGCTGCAGGGGCAGTCGCTGGGCCCATTCCCGGACTCGTTCCAGGCGCTGAGCGCCGGCTTCCTGCCGGAACTTTTCAATCAGGAAGATCCGTGGCCCACCACGCTGGGCCTGGGTCTGCTGCTGTCGGTCACCGCCGTGGTGGTGGCATGGCGACATCGCAGTGCGGGCCTGATGCACGGCATGGATGTCGAGCCTGGCCCGATCTTCCTGCTGCGCCAAACCGTGATTGTGGGCGGCGTGCTGGCCATGAGTTGGCTGCTGGCCTCCTACAAAGGCCTGCCGACGGTGATGGTGGTCATGGTGGTGCTGACGCTGGTGTATGACTTCATTGCCGGCCGGACCACGCTGGGCCGCCGCGTGTATGCGGTGGGCGGCAATGAAAAGGCGGCGCGCTTGTCCGGTGTTCGCACTGAACGGGTGGCCTTTCTCACCTTCGTGAACATGGGCGCATTGGCGGCGCTGGCTGGGCTGGTGTTTGCGGCGCGTTTGAACACCGCGTCTCCCAAGGCCGGTCTTGGCTTTGAGCTGGATGTCATTGCCGCATGCTTCGTGGGCGGAGCGTCGGCCTCGGGCGGCGTGGGCAAGATCATGGGGGCCGTGATTGGCGCCTTTGTGATGGGCGTGATGAACAACGGCATGTCCATCCTGGGCATTGGCATTGATTACCAGCAGGTGATCAAGGGCCTGGTGCTGCTGGCCGCCGTGTTCGTGGATGTCTACAACAAGCGGAAGTAAGTCGGGCTTGAATTCAGGAAATAAAGCGGACACATGATGTCCGCTTGGTCATCTGGCTTGCAAATCTTCTCATTGCGTCAATGCGGCAACAGTGCGCCGTGGACGGTTCACAATGGGCACACACCCTCTTTTCAATGATGTGAACTCGTCATACCCTTGTCATTGATATTTCAAGATCAATGAGCCGCTGCTTCTGCAACGTCAGCGGCTTCCAGGCCTTCTCCATCACCCCTGACCTGGCATTGGGCGATCTTCAGCCGTTCTTCGGAAATACGACGCTCTACACCGTGGTTGTTCAGGCCACCATTCCGTTGTTCGCGGCCGTCCAGTTCGAGGCGATGGGCCTTCGGTCCTATGTGTGCTATACGGACCAGATCAAGGAGAAAAATGGACACTGATGCTGCGAAATGGCCGGCGTGGCCTTGGCCCATCCATCTGAAGGCGTCACTGGTGGGGGCGGTGGTGGCGTCATTGTCCGCATGCAGCTTCCCGCAGCACATCACGGTCATTCGCCAGGCCGAGGCGCTCAGCGTGGAAGGTGCAGTGGTGCCTGCGCAGATCATTCCGCCGTTCGACACTGAGGCCGTGTTCAGGGTGAGGGAGACCAAGCTGGTCGTGGAGGCCACGGGCCGTGCGCAGAAGTCATCCACCACGCGTCTGGGTTATGTCTTGCCCATCACGGAAAACGCATCGGATGTGGAGACGCCGGACCGTGCTCTAGCCATCTCCGTCGAATTGACCGCGGCACCGGACCAGGCAGCGGATCTCCTGGTGAGCGGGAGTGTGCGCGACGGGCAAGGCAAGCTCTACGCTCCTGCCACCATTGCCTGGAAGGAGGGGCTCTGCGGTCCCTATTCCCGTTTTGGTGACGACCTCCATCCGTTGTCGAACGGTCAACTGTATGTGGAGCCCGGTAAAAAGGGCTGTCTTTATCTGGGTTATGCCGTATCGCCTCGTATGAGTGAGGTCTTGAAGCTGAAGTTGGGATCACTGACTGTCGGCACGGCCGGGGCGCCGCAGCGGCTTGAAGTCACGCTTCGGCCTGTGTTGTCGCGCCAGTTCAACGGTTAGCCGTTTCTTTGGTGCAGGCCGCGTGCCCCTTCTGCACTAAATTTTGAAAGCGCGCGCCCTTGGGATGCCATTCACCGACGCGGGTGACAGCTCGCCATTTGGCAAGCGATTCAGTGACACGGCCTCAGGGAATGTTCCTCAAATCCAACATTTGGTTTCGACCCTGGGCGGTTTCGTGAATACTCGCAGTCACTCCACGTAGTGACTGGCTCGCCCGTCGGGTGGCCGTCCATCATTTCCCCATGTCGCAGCATTACCCCAACGACGCCGGCCAGAGCGCCGTTTCTTCATCATTTCACCCTTGTGCTCGGTCCGAGCCAGGCGTTGTTGCTGCCAGCACGCTGGCCGTATTCGCAGCACTTGTCGCACTCGGCCCCCTCTCGGCGCCCGCTCATGCCGACTCCGGCATCACGCTGTACGGCTCCTTCGACGTCGGTGTGGACCAGATCAAAAAGAGCCAGGGCAATGTCCAGGGTACCTTGTTCAGCGTCAGTGGCGGTCGTCAACTGACCAATGAAGTGGCCGCTCCAGCGACGTCGACCTCCCGCATGTCCACCAGCCTGACCCGGCAGTCCTACCTCGGCTTCAAGGGCAATGAGGATCTGGGCGGCGGTTATCAGGCCAAATTCCAGCTCGAAGGCGGTTTCACGCCAGACGCCGGGACCATCAGCAATGACGGCCGCTTCTTCGGCCGCGTGGCCTGGGTGGGCCTGACGACGCCCGTCGGGGAATTCCGCCTGGGTCGCCAGGCCGCGCCGATGCTGGTGGCCTACTACTTCAACAGCGTTGAGCGGCTTGGCTCCACCGACATCCTCGGCGCTGGTGTGACGGTTAACAACCTGCAGGTCTATCAAGACAATATGGCCAGCTACACCCTGGCCAAGGGCCCTTGGCTGGCACAGCTGTCCTACACCCCCAACGGCGGCGTCGGCACCCGCGTGAGTGCGTCCCGCTCACCCGCTTCCAATGCCAATACCGGCCAGATCATCGGCGGCGCCAATGCCGGTACCGAAGACGGCTCCGGCCGCGGCAAATCAGTGGGAGCGATGGTCGTCTATACCGAATCCGACCTCACGCTGGTGGGCAGTTATCACCGCAATCACTTCGGTGTTCCGTTTGGCATTGCGTCGGCGCAGGGCTACGTACCGCTGTTCAATGTCGAGCGTTTCACCAGCTACATGGTCGGCAGTAAATACCGGATTGCCAGCACCGGAACGGAGTTGGCCGGGAATTTCTATGGCGCCCAGTTCAAGGAATCGGGCAACATCGACCCACGCATCACTTCCATCAGCTTTGCGGTGAAGCAGGCGGTCCGCTGGATCGACCTGATCGCCCAGGTCAGCGACAACCGCTTCAACAATTTCACCCACGGAAAAAACCTGGCCTACACGTTGGGAGCGGAATACAACCTGTCCAAGCGCACCGCCGTCTATGTGCGTTATGCGCAGGTGGAAGACAAGCGGGGCGATATCGTCCGCAGCCCGCTGAACCCGGCGCTCACGCTGGCGGGCGGCCCGACGACGCTGCTGCTGCCGATGGGCGCGCTGGAGATCCCGGTGCTGTCCGGTGCGGGCACGCAGATGGACGCCACCACGCGACTGTTCGGCCTCGGGCTGAGGCACGCGTTCTAAGCACGCAGGCGCGTCAGGTGATGGGAAGGGCGCCCGAGCGCGGCGCCCCCAGCGTGGCACCGTCCACCAGCTCGGTGGGCAGCACCACGTTCGTGATTTCGGGGGGAGGGCCTTCCCCCAGCTTGGCATCCACACTGGCCACCAGCAACCGCGCCGCGCGTTGACCGAGGTCTCGCAACGGCTGACGCACGGTCGCCAGCCGTGCGGACCGGGCCAGTTGGGTGTCATCGAAACCCACCAACGAAATCTGATGCGGCACCTGCAGCCCCCGGGCGGACAGCACGTCCAGGCACCCGATGGCGATGGAGTCGTTGCCTGCAAAGATGGCGTGCGGCAATTCCTCGCCGCGATGGCTGTCCAGCCACTGCTCCAGCCGGCGTCGCCCGGACTCGGCGGTGAATTCCCCTTCCACCACATGGTTTGCGGGCGGCTCCATCCCGGCGAGCGCATGGGCCCGGAGATAGCCCTGCACGCGGCGCCGGGCGCCCAGGGAATGGTCGGGCCCGGCCAGATGCAGGATTCGACGATGGCCCATGCCGAGCAGCCGGGTCACCATGGCCTGTGCACCGGCCTCGTCGTCCGGCTCCAGGTTGATGACGCCTGGGATCAGGACGTTGCTATGGATGGACAAGATAGGCGTGTGATCCGGAAGCCGCTGGGCTTCCTGTTCGTCCAGCTGCGGTGCCAGCAGGATCAGCCCATCAATACGCCCATCGCAGAGCGCCGGAATCCGGGCGGCCTCGCGGTGCCAGTCCTCCAGGGCAAACACGGTGGTGTTCTGGCCCAACTCGGCGCCGGCCTCCATCACCCCGCTGAAGACCTCCAGAAAGTACTGGTTCAGTTCTTCGCGCTTGAGCGTCGTGGCCAACCCCAGGGTATTCATGCGGCGGCTGGTGAGCGCGCGTGCGGTGGCGTTGGGGCGGTAGTTCAGCAACCGGGCCGCTTCCAGGATGCGCTCACGGGTTTCGTCGCTGATCCGGGCGGAGGTGCGCGCGCCGTTGAGTACGGCGGAGGCCGCCATCGCCGACACCCCGGCAGCCCGGCCTACATCGGCCAGGGTGGCGGCATGGCCGGGTTTGCGGGGCTTGGCGGACGTGTTCATGGCAAGGGCAGCGCGGACTCGCGCGCAATTCTCCGGGGTCTGGCCCCGGAGCATGCCTCAAACTGTGCGGCGCGCGGCAGTCACGCAGCAGCGCAAGCTCATGGACGCGTCACTTCCGCAACAACGGCCCCCGGAGAGGAAGCGCTCAGGCCCCGCAGAACCGGTTCACCAGGTTCTCCAGGAACTCCTGCCGACCCGACCGGGGCGCCACGTCCACATTCCGGGCCAGCACCTGGTCGGCCAGCTGTTCCAGGCTGCGACGGCCCTCCAGAATGTCGCGGCCCTCGGGCTGCGCCCAGCCGGCATACCGTTGCTGCAGCGCCTCGGCCAAGCGGCCGTCCTGGATCATCTGTTCCGCCACCAGCAGCCCACGCGCGCAGACATCCATGCCCCCGATGTGGCCATGGAACAGGTCTTCCGCGTCCAGAGACTGGCGGCGTACCTTGGCGTCGAAGTTCAACCCGCCACTGCCCAGACCGCCCGCCTGGAGGATGTGATACAGCGCGAGGGCAATCTCCGGCACGTTGTTGGGGAACTGGTCGGTGTCCCAGCCGAGTTGCGGGTCGCCGCGATTCATGTCGATGCTGCCCAGAATGCCCAGCGCGGCAGCCACGGCAATCTCATGCTCGAAGGAGTGGCCGGACAAAGTGGCATGGTTGGCCTCGATGTTCACCTTCACCTCTTTTTCCAGCCCGTAGCGGGTGAGGAAGCCGTAGACGGTGGCGGTGTCGAAGTCGTATTGATGCTTGGACGGCTCACGCGGCTTGGGTTCCAGCAGGATGGTGCCCTTGAAGCCCTTGCGATGCTTGTAGTCCACCACCATGGAGAGGAAGCGGCCCAGTTGGTCGAGTTCCTGCGCCACCTTGGTGTTCAGCAGGGTTTCATAACCCTCCCGGCCGCCCCACAGCACGTAGTTTTCGCCGCCCAGGCGCAGGGTGGCGTCCATGGCGTCGCGTACCTGCAAGGCCGCCATGGCAAAGATCTCAGGGGCCGGATTGCTGGCGGCGCCAGCCATGAAGCGGCGGTGGCTGAACAGGTTGGCCGTGCCCCACAGCAGCTTGACCCCGGTGCGTTGCTGGTGTTCACCCAGCACGTCGACCATGCGCATCAGATGCTCATGGCTTTCACGCGGGGAGGCGCCTTCGGGGGCGACGTCACGGTCATGGAAGCAGTAGTAAGGCACCCCGAGCTTGCTGAAGAAATCAAAGGCCGCATCGGCCTTCATGAGCGCCAGTTCCATCGGTGACCCGCCCTGGAACCAGGGGCGCTCGAAGGTGTTGCCACCAAACGGGTCGAGGCCGTTCCAGCAGAAGCTGTGCCAATAGCACACGGCAAAGCGCAGGTGCTCCTCCATCCGCTTGCCCAGCACGACGCGGTCCTTGTCGTAATGGCGGAAGGCCAGCGCTTCGTTGGCGTCGGGGCCTTGGTAGCGGATGGGCGCGATGGAGTCGAAGTAGCGGCTCATGGTGGGTGTCCTGGTGAGGCCTCGGGGACGTGGCTCAGAGACCGTGGGTGGAAGTGGCGATCAAGTCGAGGTTCAGGTCGACATTCACGTCGGGGACGAGACCGATGCGTTAATGGGCCCGGCCAGTGGGATCGTCGGCCGGGGAGGGGAGCGGCGGAAGGTCGCGCTGCTGTTGATAAAAGGCGCGGAAGCGGGCAAGGCGGGCGGCGAGCACCTGACTGCGTTGCGGGCGAGGGCTGAAGCGGTCGCTGACCGGCGGGCGCGGACACACCTGGGTTTCCTCCCCCCCATCCGCCATCCAGGCCAGCCGGGCGGCCCCAAGGGCACCGCCGGCATCAGCGTCAGCATGGCGCACGATGTCCACGCCCAGCACGTCGGCCATCAACTGGGCCCAGTAGGCGCTGCGCGATCCGCCGCCTACAAAGGACAGCTCCTGCACGCGGGTGCCGGCCGCCTGCAATGCTGCAAGGCCATCGGCCATACCAAAGGCCACACCTTCCAGCACCGCATAGCCGCCATGGGCGCGTGTGCTGTCGTGCGTGAGACCGTGCAGGACGCCGCTGGCAAACGGGTCGTTGTGCGGGGTGCGCTCGCCCGCCAGGTAGGGCAGGAACAGAGGCGCGGTGGCCAACTCATGGTCCGGCAGCGCCTGCACCTCGGCCAGCAGGGCGGCTTCATCGGCCACGCCACTGAAACCGCAGAACCAGCGCAGGGCGCTCGCGGCCGAGAGCATCACACTCATCTGATGCCACCGGCCGGGCAGGGCATGGCAAAACGCATGCACGGCCGAAGCCGGATTGGGCCGGTAGCGATCATTCACCACGAACAAGACCCCCGAGGTGCCCATCGAAAGGAAGCCTTCGCCCGGGCGGGTCGCGCCGATGCCGATGGCACTGGCGGCGTTGTCGCCGGCGCTGCCCGCCACGATGACCTCTGCGGACAAGCCCCAGGCACGGGCCACCTCAGGGCGCAGGGTGCCGCCGGGCTGGTTGCTTTCCACCACCCGGGGCATCTGGTCACGGCACAGGCCGCACGCGGCCAGCAAGGTGTCCGACCAATCACGTGACGCCACGTCCAGCCACAACGTGCCGGCGGCATCGGACGGGTCGGTGACCTTGTCGCCGGTCAGCAGCAGGCGCAGATAGTCCTTGGGCAGCAGCACGGTTGCCGTGGCGCTGAAGTGCTGCGGCTCATGTTTTTGCACCCAGAGCAGCTTGGGCGCCGTAAAGCCGGGCATGGCCAGGTTGCCGGCAATGTCGGCCAGCGCTGGCGCGGCACGGGTGAGGTCCGCACATTCCGCAAAGCTGCGACCGTCATTCCACAAGATGGCAGGACGCAGCACACGTTCCTGATGGTCCAGCAGCACCGCGCCATGCATCTGGCCGGACAGCCCGATGGCACGCACCTGCGCCCAGGCTTGCGGTGCTGCCGCGCGCAGGCTGGCCACGGCCTGTTCAGTGGCGGCCCACCAACTGGCGGGGTCCTGTTCAGACCAGCGCGGATGTGGCCGCTGCACGGTCAGCGGCGCGCTGGTGCGGCCGCAGGCCTGGCCATCGGCATCAAGCAGCAGCAGCTTGACTTCAGAGGTGCCCAGATCAATTCCGAGATACATCAGACGGACTCCTCGGTCGCGTGGTCGGTGGCGGTGTTGCCGCGCGCGGCCCCGGCCTGGGGCAACTGCGGACGGGTGATACGGTAGCGGGCCAGTGCAGCGGCCCCGGTCGCCACTGCATCCGCGCCGAAACGGGACGTGCGGACGCGGGGGGGCGCCATGCCTGCGGCGGTGGCGTAGTCATGGAGGGTTTCCAGCGCGGGCGCCAGAAACGGGGCGCCCAGTTCCACCACCGTGCCGCCAAGCACGATGCAGGCGGGGTCGTAAGCGGTTGCCAGGTTCTGGAGCAGCACACCGAGGTGGCGGCCAGCCGCGGTGACCGAGCGTGTGGTGGAACGGTCCTTGTCCAGCAGCCGAGTCCGCAAGGCAGCAAGGGCCGCCGCTGCGGAGTCTTCGCCATCGTCAGGACGTGTCAAGGCGCGCAGGCTGATCAGCGCCTCGGCGCAGCCGCGCCGTCCACAACTGCACGGCGGCCCGTCGATCTGCAGCACCATGTGCCCCACTTCGCCTGCCAGCCCCCGGCTGCCGGTGAGCAGGCGGTCCCCCACGATCACCCCCGCACCCAGACCCTGGTTGATGCTCACGTAGAGCAGGGGGTCAAGAGCTTCCTCGGACGGATTGAATTCCATCTCCCCGATGGCGGCGACATCGGCTTCGTTCTGCAGGTGAAGCGGTACATCGGCCAACGGGGAGTTGGCCAATCGATCGCCCAGCCAGGCGCCCACGGGCAGATCTCGCCAGCCGAGGTTGGGCGCCACATGCAGCACCCCTCGGGCCTCATCAACGCCGCCAGGCAGACCGATGCCGATGCCGATGACCTCCTGATGGGGCGCGAGTTGGCCGCGCACTTTCAGCAAGGCCGAGGCCAGGACACCGATGCAGGCCTTTGCCGATCGGCTGGCGCCGTAGGTGCAGAGCGTGCGGGCGCGGATCTCGCCGGTCAGCGAGGTCGCGACCACGCGGACGCCCTCGATGCCGACCTCCGCGCCCAGCAGCAGCAGGCGGTCCGGATTGATGAACAGGGGGGTAGGGCGGCGCCCCAGGTCGCCAGTGGCCACCACCACGCTTTCCATCAGCCAGCCTTGGGCGATCAGTTCTCGGGTGAGGCTGCTGATGGTGGATTTGGTGAGACCGACCTCTTGCGCCAGATCGGCGCGGGACAGGCCCGGCCGCGCACACAGCTGGCGCACCAGCGCCATGCAATGGATGAGCTTCAGCCGCTGCTGGCTGCTGCCGTTGTCAGTCTGCACCTTGTCTCCTGTGCCCGCTATGGTGCGAGCTGGGAGCATATTAGTTCGGGCACTGCACGAATGAATCCAGGGGAACTACCTAGTCTGCTGTCCCGCAAAGACATGCGCAAAACGCAATCGATGGATTCGCGCCCAGGGCGCGGCGCGCGGGAGACCGGCGTGGAGCGTGAAGCTGGGCGTGAGGACGGGCGCAGGATGGGCGCAGGATGGGCGCTGGATCGAGGTCTGCGGGGTGGGTGCTTTGCGCGCCAGAAACATTGGCTTAAGGCGGTTCTAACACTGGGGGAGCACTCTTCAGTCACGGCAGCGCTGAAACCTTTTTCTCTCTCTCAGCGGTGTCTACAGGAGTACGACATGAGCAAGACCTCCCCGATCCTGGCCCTGATGGCGGCATTTGCCGCAGCGTCCGCCCAAGCGGCGCCGATTCAGGATGATGAACTCACGAGCCGCGAACAGCGCCGTGCCCAGCTGCAGCAGCAGTTGCGCGATGTGCGTGTGGAGCTCTACTGCAGCCATGAAGACCATGCGCTGCAGATGATGCGAGAAGCGCGCCAGGCGCTGGTGGCTCAGCATGACGATGTCGCCGAACGCGGCGTCGCTCATCTGGACCGCGCGATCTGGGCCGTGCGCCACGGCGACACGCAGCAGGCGCTGAACCTGCTGCAGGACGCGCACCGCCAAGGCTGAGCCGGGTTGCCGGAAGGCCACTCCGCTGCAATCGCGCGGTTCGATGGGCTGCGCGATTGCAGTCGCTCTGTGTGACCCCCGTTTCGGCGGGACGTCTGGACTCGGCAGAAGCTTGGCAAGGTGTTGCGCTTCAGATGTGAGAACGCCTACGTTGAGCCTGAGCGATATTCGCCCCGTGTGATGCTTGACGTGTCCCTCACCCTGCCGGCCCACGGCTGGCCATGTCCCCCATCCGGTCCGCCTCGGATTCCAGTGAATGGTCGTCATTCACCGGCACCCCACCCACTTCCATCGTGGGCGCCACACGCCCTTGGCGTTGCTGCACCACATGCCAGGCCTCGTGCGGCAGATGTTGCTCCTGGCCAGGTGCGAGATGAATGTCATTGCCCTGCGCATATGCCAATGCATTCAGTTGGGCTGGCTGGCTGGAATTCGTGTGTACCCGCACGTCCGACAGATCCATGCCGGACATCGATTCCAGCCCCGACTTCAGCGAGTCCGGCATCCCCGTGAGATTCGGCGCTGCCGGCGCTTCTTCCAATTGTGCCGCACCGCCAAAGGCGCTTTCGATCATGCGACGCTGCGCCGCCTGGCGCGGCGAGCCGTCCCATTGCGCAGACCATTCGCCGCCGGCCTCCGCCTGCCGCTGTAGCGGATCCAGCCCGGCGGCGGCCCGCTGCACGGCTGAACGGCCGTCGGCGGCTTGGTGTCCAAAGGCATCGTCGGGATGAGCCATGGTGCTTGCTCCTGCATGAGAGAGGTGGGTGGGCGGGCTAGAGCTCCGGCGCCCTGAACTGAAGGAAGATGTAGATAAAGGCAGCCACCGCCAGCACCAGGGCCACCAGCGGCACATACGGTGATTCACGCAGTGGTGCAAATGCGGGGTCGCAGGTCAGCAGCATCAGGCACAGCGCGGCGGTGATGAAGGCCACCACACCCAGCACCAGCAGATAGATCATCCCCACACGCCGCACCCGGCAGTTGGTGCCATACAGCACGGCCGCCACGATGCAGCCCAGCAGCAGCGTCTGCGCCAGCAGCCGCAATGGCAACCGATTGGGGCACACCCAGGCACAGGCCTTTTCCCGTGTCGTCTGCGGACTGATGAAATACTCCACCAGCGACGGGATCACCTGGTTGCCCATGCCCACGTCCGCCAGCGGCAGCGGCCACAAGGTGACACCCCCATAGTTCCATTCCAGGTAGGGGAAGTCCCGTGCCATGTTGGAACTGACATTCACCGGTTGCGCCTCGGGCGAAGTGGCATGCACCACCACCGGCATCATGCTGTCCAGAAAATCAATGCGACGCACGCCCGTGACCTGGGTGGTGAGGTCGATGTTGCGACGGATGATTTTTTTCTTGGTGTCCGGGTCCCCGCTCATCATCACCAGATACTGCACGGTGACGTCGCTCTTGCCGGTGTAAAGCGGCTCTCTGGACCCGTCCGGCGTGGTCCGGTGTGCCGTGTTCCAGGGGGGCTCAGCACGAAGCTTGAGGTCCATCAGCCAGCCGTAGTTGTAGGGGCCGCGTTCGCCGAGCTGGTCATCCGGCACCACGATGTTGAGGTAATACGGTCGCACCCGCTTTTGCATTTCCTCCAGCACCGCATTGGTGAAGCCCTTCAGAAACTCGGTGTAGCGCGTGGCTTCCTGCCCCTCGGTGGGTGTGTCCTCGAAAAACACGGTGAGCCCGCCAAACACCAGGCTGCCGGAGTCGGCACCGGGCTTGAGCAACAACCGGTTCATCCAGGTCTGCGGGTCCTGCCGCTGCCGATCAATCATCTGCACCGCCGCCTGCGCAGCGGTCTTGATCATGCGTTGCACCTCATCGTCGGGGCGGTTCAACAGGCGCGACCAGGACCGCCGGTAGATCACCAGGTCCATGGCCACGTCATAGCGTTGCGCCTCGCGGGAGAAGCCGGACACCGCACCGTCCCAGTCCTGCGGCTGGTCGAAGCTGCCATCGTCCTTGAGCACCACGCCCATGTACTGCAGGCGGGTGAACAGATTGAAGTTGATCGGAATCGGCTGCTCCTGCGCCCGCCAGAACGGGATCACCCCCACCACCTGATTGCCCTTGTGGCCGGGCGCGCACTGGCAACCGTCCGCCGCCAGCATCAAGGGACGGGACTGACCGACCGGATGCGCTTTCATGGCTGCCTGCACCGCGTCTCGCAGGTTGTCCTCGGCCAGCAGCGAGTCAAAAAAGACGTCCAGCGGCACGGCCGATTGGTCCGGTCGGCGCTCATTGCGCTTGGGCGCGGCCGTGGCGGAAGTGGCGGGCCGCTTGGCCGCCGGCAGCGGACAGGTGGTCGGCGCCGCGACTTTCCGCTTGGCGGCCAGTTCGGCCACGCGCAGCAGGTAATAGCGGCATCGCTCTGCCTCCAGCGCACCAACAAACATCGCGCGGGTGGGATATTCAACCCCGACCACTGCCGACAGAATGCCCCGCAGCTGCGCGGGTGTGGGTTTGTCCGGGGCGATCAGCGGCGGCTCGGTGAGCGTGCTGCTGTCTTCCTCCACATCCGCCCGCAAGGCGGCCAAGGCCGGGAGCGGCGGCGAGGGCGCCACGGCGGTACTGGTGGGCTTGGCCTTGTCTTCTTCAGTGGGGGGGACCAGGTCGTCCAGGTCCTTCGCTGTCAGCAGGTAGGTCACCGGCACATCCGACTGGATGTCTGCAGCGCCGTCGGCCTCCTGCAGGCTGATCGACTGCAGGCGCGGTGGCGTGGCGGGAGCCACCGGGGCGGAGGGCGGCGCCACCGCTGGCGCGGCGCTGGCCGGTGGGAGGACGCGCAGGACGTAGTGCTGTTCCTGCTCCATGCGCGGCGAGGCGCTGTCGTAGGCGCGCAGCGTGAAGCTGAAGTTGCCCACGCGGGTGGGCCTGCCGGAGACAAACCCGTCGTTGCCAAATTGCAGCCCAGGGGGCGGAGTACCTTCAATCTCGATGTGGTAAGGAGCCAGGCCGCCTTCCACCACTTCACGGCGCTTGTACTCGGTGTCCACCCGACCGGCGGGCAGCGGCACCGTCACATAGACCAGGCGCAAGTCAGCGCCCCGGGCTGCGGATGGAGCCGCCGACCGGGGCACGGCGGACGCAGCGGTTGCAGCGGTTGCAGCGGTTGCAGCGGTTGCGGTGGTTGCGGTGGTTGCGGTGGTTGCGGTGGTTGCGGTGGTTGCGGTGGGCGTGGTGGTTGCGGTGGTTGCGGTGGGCGTGGTGGGCGTGGTGGGCGTGGTGGCGCCAGCGACCTTAGGAGCCACCGATGCTGCCGAGGTTCCGGTTCCGGTTCCGGTTCCGACCACCGGGGCCGGCACCGCTCCTGGCTTGCGCTCCGCCGGCGGCAGCGGAAAGCTCACGGCCGCGTCCTGTACCGCCGAGGCAGCAGCGGCCATTGCCGCCGAAGCCTGTGCCTGGGCCGCGCTCGCAGCGGCGGCCACGGCGGCATTGACCACGCTGGCTGCGGCGGAGGCCGCCGCCTGGCGCAACTCCGGGGCATTCAGATCGATGGACTTGCTCTTGGCCGGCGGGCCCATGCTGGGCGGACCCGCCATCGCCTGCAGGGCCAGCGCAACCACGCCGGCACACACACCGGCCAGAAAGATGCGCCAGCGGCGGCAATGCTCACAAGGGCCGCTCCGGGCCGCGGCTTCCGTCGGGCCGATGGCATCGGCCGAACGCGGGTCTTGCCTGCGTGGGTCGATCATGCGGGGATCTCGAAGTGCCATGGCTACACCACCCGTCCTTCCTTGCGAAGTTCCTTCGCAATGCCCAGGCGCAAATCGGCCTGGGTGATGTGCTCACGACCCGCCTGCAAGGCAATCAGCGCTGCAAAACGTCCGACGTTGGCAATCGCGCCCCCCGCCAGTTCATGCCGATCCGCCAACTCCCGCAGGTCGACGCCGGGCGCCAGACGGCCGGTGGGCCGCAGCAGGCCTTCCCACAATTGCAGCCGCTGGTCGGCATCTGGCATCGGGAAATGCACCACCGACTGGAAGCGCCGCGCAAAGGCCTCGTCGATGTTGCCCTTGAGGTTGGTGGCCAAAATCACGGTGCCCGGAAAGTCCTCCACCCGTTGCAGCAGGTAGGCCACTTCCTGGTTGGCATGTCGGTCGTTGGAACTGCTGGTGGCGGTGCGTTTGCCAAACAGGGCATCAGCTTCGTCGAAGAACAGGATCCAGTCCCGGTGCTGGGCCTGGTCAAACACCTGCGCCAGATTTTTCTCGGTTTCACCGATGTATTTGGAGACCACCATCGACAGGTCAATACGGTAGACATCCGCCTGCACCGCCTGGCCGATCAGCGTGGCTGTCAGCGTCTTGCCGGTGCCCGGCGGGCCGAAGAACAGGCTGCGATAGCCCGGCTTGACCGCACGGGCGAGCTGCCAGTCCCGCATCAGCTGGCGGCCATGGCGGGCCCAGGTGGTCAGGGTCTGGACCTCGGCCAGCGCATCCGCATCCAGCACCAGGTCGTCCCAGGTGAGGCGGGTGGTGATCAGCCGGGCAGGGAAGCCCGCGCTGAAGTCCGGCTTGCGGGATTGCCCGGTGGTGAGCCGGGCCAGAGTTTCGCCGCTGATCTGGAGTGCGGCGCTGAACCACGGCTCCCCCGGTGCGTCATGATCCAGCCGCACCAGCCCTTCACGCCGCAGCGGGCCGTCGTCATCCAGGCGCTGGCGCAGTTGCGTCCGGCGGGCCAGATCTTCATCGGCGATGAGGAACGCGGCCGTTTCGGCGGTGGGCAGGAATCCTCCGTGGGAACGGCCTTTCCAGCCGCCGAATTCGCTGAAGCCACGGTCCAGATTGCGGTTGCGCACAAAGAGCAGATCCAGCAGTGACGGGCGCAGATGGGGCGCCAGGGCCAGCGCGAGGATCAAGCGCTCGTCCGCGTCCAGGGTCAGTTCCTGATGCAATTGATGGAGGGCGCTGTCCACCGGGAGCCGGGGCGGCAGCAGGGTGGGAAGCTGCAAGACCGACGGCGTTCCCCGGGCGCCTGCACCCGGTGCGGCGGCATCGCCCAGCGAGGCCGAATCCCGGGTCGCCAGCCGCAAGCCTGCGGCGGCGGTGCCACGCTGGCCCCCCGGCATCGTGTCAGCACCGTTGGTGCCAGTCGCCTGTGCGGGTTCGGCGGCCTCTGCCATCTCCCCCGCGCCGAAATGCCGCGCCAGCCGCGCCTGAACCACCCGCTCCAGCCAGCCCAGTTCCAGTTCAAGTGCCTGCGCGTGGCTGTCCGCGTGGCTCACTGGTTCAACGCCAGTCCACATGCAATACCCTTTCCATCCATCCAAACTTCACCACCGAATAGCCCCAGGGCAGGTGATCGATGAGCATGTCGAAGGGCCCGGAATCGACTTTCAGCCGCCAGCCTTCGTGGTCCGGCCCCAGGCCCCCGGCGCGGCGCAGGAAGGTCTGCCTGAAGCCGTTCACGCTGGTGCCCCCCAGCACGCGCCAGTGCTGCACCACGGCGGTCAGCAGCCCTTCGATCACGTCTCGCTCTTCGGTGGTGAGCGTCCATTCCCGCGGCAACGGCTCGCCCATGGGCAGGCCGCACAGCAGTTTGTTGAGGCCCAGTTCATGCTCCATGGCCTGCTGCCGCAGCGGCTGGCCACCGCCGTCCTCTGGCGTTTCAAGCACCAGCGCCTGCAGCAGCAGGGCACCGCGCCTGGCTGCGTCGGGGTCTTTGAAGCCCTTGATCGTGGCCAGCCCCACCCGTTGAAAGAGGTGGGGCAGGTAGGGGTGCAGCAGCACCAGGCCGGCATTGCCCACCGCCTGCAGATCCGGCACAGCCTCCGTGGCCAACATCGGCATCGTTGGAGCGGGGCTGGCAGGTGCCTGATCACGCGAGCGCCAGCGCAAGCCCAACTTGCGGGCGGCTGCGGACAGCACGGCCGATGCCTTGGACACCACTTTGTCGAACCAATGCCGGGGCGCTTGCGGGCCATCCGGCATCACCAGGCTGAGGTGCTCGCGGACCTGCGCGGTGTAGCGGATGGGCTCGAACTGGGTGGTGTCGCCGCGCAAGGCCTGGTCCAGCGTGGCCTGCCAGAGCCAGGTGCGACGCTCCTGCGTCTCGGCGGTGGTGGCCGGGGCAGCGGTCAGCACGGTCTCGATCCATCGCTGCACCTCCTGGTGCAGCCGGGTGTCCATCCACAGCGTCAGCAGGGATGGGAGCCATTGCGCCGGCAGGACGCGATAGAGACGCTGGCGCTGGCCGTCCAGCCGTGCGGCCGCTTGCAGGGTCTCCCGCAGCCAGACCGGGTCGTCGCGCAGCAGTAGCAGCCACACGTCGCCCAGGGCCAGCAGCGGGTCCGCACCGGGCTGCACATGGGCCCCCACGGTCAGCGCCACCTTCAACTGCTGGCGTGCGCGGGTGATGGGGGTGCCGTGTGGGGCACCTTCGGCCGACAAGGCTTCCTCCAGCACCACCTCCCACAGCGGCATCAGACCCGTCGGGGCCTGGCCGTGCAGGCCATGGGCCGACACCATGGACAGCAGCCGCTGGGCATGGGCCGGCCGTCCGGGCATCAGGGCCTGCACCAGCGCAGCCAGCCATCCGCGATCAAATTGCAGCACCAGCCGCCGCATCAGCTGGGCCCGGTCTTCTTCCTGGCGCAGGGCCGCGAGAAGGCTGGTTGGGTCACGCTGCAGAAGCTCCTGTGCCAGCAGTCGAGGGTCCTCGTGACGGGCCTGCCAGGGCCAGCGGCCGTGCCGCAGAAAATGCAGCAGCCAGGCCAGCCGCGACTGGGTACGGCTGCGCACACCGCTGGGGCGGCCGCCGGCGCCGGCAGGGCCGCGCTGGTCGTCCAGCGCCTTGCGGGCGACGCGCGGCAACTCCCGACTCCAGAATGCCTCCCAGTCAGGGCCTTCCACCGGGCCCAGGTCCAGCGTGAGGGAGGACAGGGTCCAGACGTCCCCATCCGTGCAGCTCTCGTGGAAGCATTCGTCCAACACTTGATCCAGCAACGCCAGGCCGCTGTGGCGCAGCCAGTTCGACCAGCGCGACTCCGCCTCTTCGGGCGACACACCTCGAATGTCCGCCTCGGCACGCAGTTGTTCAATGACATGGAGATCAGCCATGGCCGGGCTCCGGGTCGGGCGCGGTCGTGTCCGGGCGCGTTGACGGCGGCGGGTTGCTCGCCGCAGCCCAGGTCTTCATCAGCCTCAACAGCCGGACCGCTGCGCCATCGGTGCGGGCCTGGGCGCGGGGATCGTTGCTCGCACTGGACAGGGCCAGTCGGGTCTCCAGCCACTGCTCATACAGCTCCTCAAATTGGTGCATCTCGCCCAGCGACAGCCACTGCAAGCCCAGCGCCAGATGCGCGGGCGTGTTGAGGCGAAGGGTCTCTTGTGCGAAGTGGCGGAACGATGCCTGAGCGGTGCGGGTGGTCCAGCGCGGCATCACCACCGTCACTCGCAACTGATGGAAATCCTTGGGCAGCGCCAGTGCTTCATGCTCCGGCGACCGGGCCCGCACCGGGCGCAGCAGCACATGCTCCACCACATGCATGCCTTCGCATTCCTGATCCAGGTGCAGCATGAACAATCGCAGGCTGGAGGCGGCACGGCGTGCGGCATCTTCTGTTGCGAAGCTGCCAATCACCCACCAGCGGCCCTCCTCATCGGGCCCCAGCACCAGCCGATACCCGGGGCCGGCCTCCGGCTGCGGCAGCGAGAACAGCGTGGCGTGGGGGGCTGGGTCGGCCTGCAAGGTCGGGCTGTCCGCAGGTGGCACCTGCAGGTGCAGGGTGGGCGGCGGCGTGACCGGGGCTGCCCCGGGGGGGAGGATGCGGTAACGGTCGGCCCGTGCGGCCGTGCGGGTCAGCGACACGGGCAAGGGCTGGCGTCGCAGCCATCCCATCTGGCGCAGATCCTCCTGCACTTGACTGCGGGTCGTGGGGCGGACGCTCGTGCCTGCAGCCGTGGCGCGGTCGGCGAGCTCCGGGGGCAGTTGGGCCAGCCCCACGGAGCCGGAGGTCAGCGTTGCGGGCGCGAGGCCGCTGGCGGCGGTATCTCCGGCAGAGTCGCTGGCAGCGTCGCTGGCAGCGTCGCTGGCAGCGTCGGCCCGCCCATCGATCATCACCCGGTGGTCACGCGGCACACGGGTCAGCGGCCGGTCGTGCCAGAGCCGGAAGCCCAGCAACAGGCTGGCGCGGTGCTGCAGGCCGCTGCAGTTGTCCGTCTGGCCCCAGCTCGGGCGGCCCAGGTCCACCGCCGCCGCGCGATTGCGCGTCAGGTCGATGATGTCCCGCAGCCAGGCAGCCTTGTTCTCCAGCAGCAGGGTGTCCAGT
The DNA here is from genome assembly GCF_026625885.1 of Roseateles sp. SL47. Lineage (NCBI taxonomy): Bacteria > Pseudomonadati > Pseudomonadota > Betaproteobacteria > Burkholderiales > Sphaerotilaceae > Roseateles > Roseateles sp. SL47. Next base: position 4,109,231 of record NZ_CP113068.1, read on the forward strand.
TCTTCATGCAGCAGATGCGAGCAGAACTGGCGCATGCTGTTCTGGGTGTAGGTGTCGCCGTGCAGGGCGAGCAGATGGTCCAGGGCGCGGCGCTTCTGCGCGGTGCCGCGGTTCAGGCGCTGCAACTGGGCCTGTGCAATGGCGTCGGGGTCCGCCAGGTACAGCGCGTTGATCCCCGGCACCTGGGCCTCGGTGATGGGCTGGTTCCATAGCGACTGACGCGCACCGCGGTCCACTGAGAACAGGGACCGCATGGCCTGCAACTGGGCCAGGCCCTGGGCAATCAGCTGCTCCTGAATCACCAGATAGGCCTTGAGCTGTTTCGCCTGCGCATGCACCTGGGGCGCGGCGGAAGCCGGCACGCCGTGGCGACCCACGCCATAGATGCCGGGCAGATGCTTCTGCACCGATTCATAACGGGCGAGATCGCGGTGGATGCCGGTGGGCAGCAGCGCCTGGACCCGCTCGGCCTGATCGGCCTGCTGCCGAGAGCGGCTGGCGCGCCCAGCCGTTTGCAGGTCATTCAACCGCCGCCGCAGCTCCAGCGGCGAAATGTCCACCACATGGCCCCGCCGGCGCACTTCAATGAGCGAGGGCTGCTGCGCCGAGGGAAATCGCAAGGCCAGCGCCCAACCTTCGCCAAACCAGGCGACCGAACCCACCACCGTGTCTTTGCCAGCGGCCTTGAGGTCCTGCTCGGCCACCCGGTCCGGCACGATGGCCACCACGCGGGCGTCCGCCACCCCGGGCACCTGCCGCATCTGCTCGGCCACATCCGACAGGAACAACCGGTCGACACCGTTGGCCGCCAGCGTGGAAGGGCGGATGAAGCCATGGCGCATCGCGGGGCCGTCATAAATGTCGGCCAGCGTGCGACTGCCATCCAGCAGATCATGCAGCGTGTCCGAGACCGGGGCGCCGGCAATGAATCGGGCGCACTGGTCATAGACATCGGCCAGGATGTGCACCGCATCCCGTTCACCGGAGATGTCGAGTACTGCCTTCACATCACACAGCACATCCTCGTCGCATGCCACCGTTGGAGCCAGGTCCTCCCCCAGGTTGCGCTGCGCGTGCCAGGCCTTGCGCGCCTCGGCCACACGCGCGGCCATGCGGCGGTTGGAGATGGCGGCATGCGCGGCGTCCGCCGGATGGGCCGGCGCCGCCGCCGCGCCATCCGCACGGTCGTCTTTGTCGGAGGCATCCTCGCCCACCAGCCATTCAGAAGGCTTGAGCCGCATCTGGTAGACACCGGGCTGATCCTGCAGCGGCGCCAAGGTGGCATCGTCCAAGCCCGGCACATGGTCCAGCAGCCAGCGCCGATAGTCCTCCGGTGTGGTGGCCCGGCAGGGGAAGGCGGAATCCGGCGGATGCAGCGACAGCCCTTCATAGTCGATCACGTGATCCGGACCTGTCAGGTGGTCCGCCACCGGGAAGCCGCTGCGGTAGACCAGATCGGTGAGGCCGAAGCACAGCTGTTCCAGCAGGGTGATGCCAGGGTCGTGCAGGTTGTGGTCGGTCCAGCGCTCGCCGGCCAGCGTCTGCAGCCAGCGCAGGCCTTCCTCACGCAGGCCTTCGAAACCCAGCGAACGTTCTTCACTGGAGCGCGGGCCGTCCTCCTGCCGCGCGAAGGGAAGGGGGGTATTCATGACTGGCCCACGCCGGTGAAATCGTCAAACCACAACTGCGTGACGCTGGCCCGCAGCGTGGCGCCTGCCCCGTAATCGCAACAGCTACGGACCTGCAGCCGGTAGGTGCGCTCCGAGCCGGCTTTGGTCATCCAGCGCAGCTCCAGCTTGTCGCAGCGGCGGCCGAACCAGGCATGCTGCGTCCGGATGCGCTTGCGGCTCTGCAGCACGTGGTACCACCGCTGGGTTGGGTTGAAGGTGTTCATCGCAACGGCATGCAGCAGGGCAAACCGGGGCTGACGGCCCGGCGCGCTGCTGGCACCGGCCATCACCTCAAATGCGTGGCAGCCGTTCAGGTCTGCGGTGAGGTCCTGCCATTCCCCATTGGCCAGCAGGGGCAGGCTGTCGGGGCGGGGGAAAGTCCCGCGGCGGCCGGGGGAGGCGACGGTGCCCGCCACCTCCAGCGCCTCGGTCGGTTCGGCCACCCCAACGCCCACGCGCATCCGGCTGTCCAGCGACAGCACCGGTGCCGTTGAGGTGTTGCCATTGGCAGCGCTGGCCCGGAAGGCCAGTTGCTCGGTCCGGCCGTTGAAGCTCATCGACCACAGCGGTTGATCGCCGGTGCGTTCCCGGTAGAAGCTCAGCAGGGCGTCATGGCCTTGTGGCGTCGACACCTCCAGCCCGTTGGCCGGGCTCTTGCTGAAGCCCTCATCCACCATGTTGAGGTTGGACTCGATCAGAGCGGCGAAATGGTCGGCCGTGGGCAGTTGGCCCACACCGAAGAACTTGCGCAGCGTCTCGCGGTTCTGTTGACTCATGCGGTAGCTCCGCTGATGACGAAGGTGCTGCCGATCGCCAGTTTCGAAATGCCGGTGACCACCGGTGCCGAGTGGCTGAAGCCTTCGGTTTCGGTCAGCAGGTGCAGCGGCATGGGAACGGCCAGGCTCCACGGACGGCTGCGGGTCACATGGCGCCGGTCTTCATCCGTGCCCCGGGCGGTGTCGGCCAGTCGATAGCGGCCGTTGTCGTCCTGGCTCAGGCGCAGCAGGGAGAGCTGGGTGATGAAGGCCACACCGGGCAGGTGGCGCAGGCGGGCTTCCAGGTCTTCGGCCCGCACGTTCCAGTCGAAGCGCGCTTCGTAGCCACCATCGATCCAGGGAGACAGCATCTCCACCAGCGCCCGGTTCAGCTGCTGCAGCGTGCCGCCGGCATGGGCCCCCGGCTGCAGGCCCACCACGCCCCGCACCTGCAACTGCTCGTACATCGGGTTGCGCACTTCGATGCGGGCGAACGGCGACGCCAGGGCGCGCAGGGCCGTTTCCATGCGGCGCAACTGCATGGCGCTGAAGCGCGGCTGCTCGCAGGCCAGTTCGAATTGGTTGCGCGGCAGCGTGGGCACCGCCACCACCACCACACTGCCGGGGGGCACATCGGCGCCGTGCTCGCCCTGGTCGTTCACCACTTCATCGGCGGTGAGGCAGCGGGCCTTGTACACCTCAGGGAAGCGGTCCAGCAGCAAGCGTTCCAGATCCCAGCCAGAGCTGGCGCGATTTTTGTGTTGCAGACGTTCTCCAGCGCGGGTGTAGAGCGCCTGGATGTCCTCCGGTGCGCGCAGGCCCACCGAGCTGCCCACCTGGGTGACGCTGGCCACACCACTCAAGGTGGTGAGGGCGCGCTGGATGCGTCCTGGTTCCAGCAGGGTGGGCGGGGCCGGGGCTGCTGCTTTGGCGCTGGCCGGCGGAGGCGCGGGTGCGCGCACGGCGCGCAGCGCCTGGCAGCGCACATCCCGCAGGCGCGCAAAGGTGTCGAAGCCGTCGTTGGCGCAGATGCGCAGCCAATACAGGCCGCCGGGCATCAGGCTCTGGTCGCTGCGCAGGTCTCGGGGCAGGTCCAGCGTGACGATGCCGGAGGTGAGGAAGCCGTCCGTCTCGTCGGACAGCACGCTGTGCGGCGGCAGGGGCACCCAGGTGTCACCCTGCAGCGTGGCCCAGCGCGGGCGGCTGGTGGACTTCTGCTGGCCGGGGCGCACCGGCGACTCCTTCATTTCAAACAGCAGCGTCAGCGCGCCGCCGGGGCTGGATGATTCCAGGCCAATCAGCAACTGACCGTCGCAGTCGAAGCGCGGCAGCAGCGTGTGTACGGCCAGCCCTTCGCTCCGGTGCAGCGAGGCCTTGCCAAACGGCCGCAGGTGAAGCAGGCGTTCGCCATCCACGCCTTCGGCAGGGCCATCGTCGCGGTCCAGGGCGATGATGGTGTCCGCCGCATAGTCCAGCGTGAGGCTCTCCAGCACCGGGGTGTAGGGCGGCAGCGGCACCGGCCGGGGGCGGCGGCGCATACGGGCATTGGCCGACACCACTTCGGACAGGACCGTTGGATAGGCGGCATGGCCAAAGGCCGACGGTGGCCCCATCAGCTTGAGCTGGAACAGGCCGTTGCGCGGCAGCACCTGGGTGGCCCAGACGTCTTCACTGGCCCGCATCTGGTGGGTGAGCGTGGCGGCATCGGCGTCGATGTCCTGCTGGTCCAGCAGCCGTCCATCCTGTGTGGCGGCATTGAACAACGCCTGCTCGGGACGAGCGCCGCAAGGCACCCAGCGGCCGTCGCGCAGCAGCGCCAGCGAGGCGGTGAAGTCCTCGGTGCGCTGGTTCAGGCCATATCCGGCATAGTGGGCGGTGAACCCCCCCGGGGTTTGCGGCAGGCCCGACCATTGCAGGTGCAGGGCCAGTCGCGTCAGGTTCTTGCGTGCGGCTTCCTGTGAGCCGACCACCATGCTGGACGACACCATCGGCAGCGGGCCGAACGGCATGAAGGGCTTGTTGCCGTCCAGGCGACCAAGGCTGTTGCTCAGCAGCAGCTGGCGCACGCCTTGTACGTCGACCCGCACGGCCGCTTCCTTGAACGGCACGTCGCAAAGCAGGGAATACGCAAAGCAGCGGCCTTCATGGCCCAGCTCCAGGCGCACCATGGGCAGGCGGGTGTCCCAGTCCGGTCCATGGAGGGCCGGGTCGCAGCCCACGATGGCGGGCGCTGCCTGGTTCAAGCGCAGCCGCAGCGTCAGTCCACCTGCAGGCGAGGGGGCTACATGCACCTCGCTGGGCTCCAGCCAGCCCTGGCTGGCGCTGAGCGACAAACGCAGGGACCGCTGGAACAGCCCGGTGAAAATCAGGTCGCGATTGGGTTCCGGCGTGAGGCCCCCCACGCCCGGCCAGAACAGGCTCAGTGGGTCGGCCGTGGAAGGGGTGCGGGTGGTGCCGGTGACGGCTTTCGCCACCGCCCAGATGCGCTCCCAGTCACTGGTGTGCAGGGGCGTGCGCGCCAGCGTGGCTTCGTCTGCCAACAACCAACGCACCAGCAGGTGACCCATGGTCTGCTGCAGCGCGGCGTCGCGTTGTGCCGACTGGCTGTCCGACGCCACCGGCATCTGGCCCACCGCGACCACATCGGCCACCAGATCTTTCAGGGACCGTGCGGTGAATTCGGTGTCGCGACGCACACGCAGTTCAATCTCCAGCACCCGTTCACCTTCGGCCAGGGCCAGGATCGGTGAGGCGATGGCCAGGCCGATGCGGGCGTCCGGCATGGCGGGATCTCCGCCGAACAGCCGCCACTCCATCCCCTGGCCGAAGCTCAGTTCGCCGGACCTGGCGCGGGTCACGAAGCCGAACTGGGTTTCGGGGGAGATCTGGGTGTCCCGCTCCAGGAAGAGGCTGCAGACCTTGGCGACGCGCGTGTCGGTCACGCCGAGCGGCTGCTGATTCTGGAAACGTACCGGCCGGCCCGCCGCATCCTTGCCCGCGTCAAACAGCGTGCCGCTGCCCACCTGCACATCACCCACCGCCCGGGGATCCCGTTGGCAGGCCAGCAGCACGGAATCGTCCTGCGGGCCCCGTGGCAAAAAGCCCAGCACCTGACGGTAATAGAAGTCTGCATGGCGCGCCGGGAAGCGGTTCACCAGCACTTGAACCTTCTCCACCACCTTCATGAAGGCAATCAACAAGGCCACAGCCGGTTCATGCTGGCCGGAGCCCCAGGAGCTGGGCAGCAGTTCCAGCGCCTTGGCCTGCAGGCTTTCAATCGCGCCATGGAAGGCCACATGGCGGCGGCGCAACTGGTCCCGCTCGTAGCGGCCCAGATGGCCAGACGTGCTGCGCGCCGAAGGAGCGCCGTGCTGATCGGCCAGCAAGGCCAGGGCTTCCGGCGTGGGCTGCCACAGCGCGCTCAGCGCGGGCACCACCGGCCCTTGCTGCCAGCGGCGCTGTGCATAACGCTCGCGCACCCATTGCAGATCACCGGCCAGTTGCTGCCGCACCAGTTGGCGCAGCCGGTCCTGCAGCGCCTGGGCCGCAAAGTCCGGCGTGTCGTGCTGAAGCCCTGCATACCAGCCATCGAGCAATTCGGCCAGACGACCCAGCCCGTGGGCCAGGGCGTCGGGTGGTGCGCTGTCCAGTTGCTGGCTCAGGCGGCGCTCCAGACCTTGCAGGTCAAAGGCGGCGATGCGGGCCAGCACCAGCGTGGTGTCCCGCTCCAGCAGCTCACGCCAGTGGCCGGCATCGTGATGGTTCGGGTCCACATAGCGCAGCTTCTCGGCCAACAGCTCCACCATCACCACGCGGTCTTCAAACCGGAGCGGGTCCACCTGGAAGTAACCGTCGTACAGCGCTTCCGGAAAGCGCTCATGCTGGGCAGTGCCGGCGCTCATGCGTCCCCCTCCGGGTCGAGGGTGATGGCCGCTGCCGGCGTGAGCCCGCCCCCATTCACGTACAACGGGAAGACCAGGTTGTCCCGGGTGTTGCTGCTGCGCAGCGAGTAATCCAGGCGAATGCGCAGCACGCCTTGCGGCAGGTCGCTGGTGTCGAACTGCACCGCTTCCAGCCCCACACGCGGCTCAAACAGCAGGACCGATCGCTCGATCATGCTGCGGATCTCGGTCAGCAGGCTGCTGGTGACCTGCTCGAACACCAGGCGGCGCAGGCCACAACCGTAGGTGGGATGCATCACCCGTTCACCGGGATGGGTCAGCATCAGGATGCGCAGGCTTTCGCGCACATCCTGGGCGGCCGAGACCAGGCCCGCCGCACGGCTGCGGATGTCGAAGGTGGGCGGGAAGGCCCAGCCGGTGCCGAGAAATCCGGGGTCGCTGCTCATGGAAAGTCCTCGAAAGATCCTCAGCCGCCGATGAGCACGGTGGGCAGACCGAGGCTGATGGTGCCGCCGTGGGCGGTGCTGTCGCCCATGCGGCCGGCCGGGCGCGAGCCGATGAGCACGGTGCTGGAGCCCATCACCAGCGTGTCCGGCGGGCCCACGCAGGTGAGGCTGTCGCCCACCACGGTGGCGGGCAGGTTGCCGATCAGCACGGTGGCCACACCCGGCCCGATGACCGGGCCGCCGACATGCGGCACGGGGGGCAGGCCGGGTGTGACCATGGGGCACACATGCAGGTCGGTGATGCGGGCGGCGGGAGGCATGGGGAGGGTCCTGACCGTTCAATTGATCATCACCAGGCCGCCCTTGACGACGGTCTGGCCGGAAGCGGAAAGCTCCGCGCTGGCATTGCCCTTGGCGGTGAAGCCGATCTGCGCTTCACACTGGACGTTCATGCCGGACTGCTGCACATCGGCCTGCGACTGGATCTTCACCGGGCCGGTGGCATCCAACTGGATGGAGCCGGTGGCCTTCAGCACGATGTCCTTGGGGCTGTTGAGTTCGATGCCGGAGGTGGTGAGCGCCACCTTGTTCTGGTTCTGGTCCAGCAGGGTGATGGACTTGTCCTTGTCACTCAGCACCATCTGGTTCTTGCCCGGGGTGGTGATGGTGATCACCTTGTCCGCATCGTTGATCTCGATGCGTGCCAGGCAGCGGGTCACCCAGGCCTTGGTGTCGTTCTTGGCTTCCAGCGTGTAGGGCGGGGTGCGGCTGCTGCTGTAGAGGCTGCCCAGCACCACCGGATGGCTGGGGTCGCCGGCGAAGTAGCCGAGCACCACCTCGTCGCCCACCTCGGGCAGGAAGAAGGCACCAAAGCCGTTGCTGGCGTGGAACTGCATCAACCGGGCCCACACACCTTCCTGCTCGGCCTGCAGCACCGGCACCTTCACCTGCACGCGATGCTCACCTGCGGGGTCGGCGTCGAGTTTGGTAACCACACCCACCTGCAGGCCATGCACCGCCGGCAGCAATCCGGCGGCGGGCGGCGCCACCACATCGGTCCGTTCGGTGAACCAGTCCGGCGCCAGGCCGAATTCCACGTCGGTCAGCCAGTTGCCATCGGAGATGTCATGGCGCACGCCGGTGACCAGCACCGGCCCGCTGAAGCGGCTGCCTACGCCCACCAGCTCAATCAGCCCGCCCACCTCTGCCAGCGCATGGCCCTGGAATCGAACCCGACCCCGCAGGCGCGCCAGGCCGGACTTGAGCTGCTGCGCTTCGGCCCAGCGGGTAAGGCCGGCTTGCACTTGCGGGGCACCGGCCTGCAGCCGCAGCAGGTCGAGGCCGACCACTTCCGCCAGGCTGCTGCTGTCCAGGTTGCCTTGGGCCGGCAGCCCGGCGGGGTCGGCTGCGGTGCCCTCGACGATGTTCTGTGCCTTGATGTCCCAGGCAAAGGCCTGCGCGCTGCTGTATTGGTGACGGGCATCCAGATCTCCATCAAATTCCATCAGATCCTTGCCGTAGGTCACCGTGAGCGCCGGTGAGCCGCTGGCCTTGGGGCGCTGGATGGTGAGCGCACCATCTTTCACCGCCACCAGCCAGCCGTTGGCATCGGCGCGGGACAGCAGAAAGTCCCAGTCGCTGCAGTAATGCTGCGCCAGTTCGGTGTAGACCACCGTGGCGCTGTCGACGGTGGCGGTCAGGCCATGGCGTTCGACCAAGGCGCTCAAAATGTCGGCATCGTTCTTGTCGATGTAGTTGGCATTGCGCCGCCCCACCGTCATCTTCACCGCCACGTCGCTGCATTCCACCGTCAACCGTGCGTCGTTGCTGCCCGCCACATGCACGCGCTGGCGCATCACCACCCCTTCGAACAGGGTTTCGGTGCCGTCCAGGTAGCCGGCCGCAATCGAGACCTTGGCACCGGGTTTCAGGTCGTCGCTGTCGCTGATCGGGAATTCCTGACGAGGCATGTCGCCGTCGGTGAACTCCAGGCGGGCGGTGGGAATTCGGTTGACCGCGCGCTGGATCTGCACGGACACCAGCGACACCGCAGCGGCCAGTTCCTGCCCATCGACCTTGACGACGACCTTGACGGCGCCGACATCGTTTTCAGCCGGAGAGACGGCCATGGGTCACCTGCCTGCCGCAGCGGTGGCCGACGGACGGACCGGCGGCAAGGGGGGCGCAGCGGGAATGAAGCCCTCGTTGGGATTCTTCGGCGCCATCGGCGGAAACACCAGCGTCTGCCCGGGCTGCAGGGAGCGCAGATCCGTCAGGCCATTGGCCTTGGCCACCATCAGCTGCGTGTCGTAGCTGCAGTCGTTGTACACCTCCTGGCACAGGGCCGAGACGGTGTCGCCATCTTCGGCGGTGGCGGTGCGGGTCATGCTGGCGGTGGAGGCGCGGTTGTTCTCCAGCGTGCGCTCGGCGCGGCTGGAAGCACCCACGAAGCTCAGGTCCACCTTGGCCCGCAGCGGGTCGCCGTTGGGCTTGAAGAGGCTGTACGTCGTCGACATGCTCTTGAGCCGGCCGAAGAAGATCAGCGCTCCCCAGAGCAGGCGCACGTAGGGCGGTTCGCCCGAGGTGCTGACATAGTCGTACACCACCTTGCTCAACAGGCTGATCTGATCCTTCACATTCGCCGGCTGGTCCGGAACACCTTCGACCACACCGGTGTCATCCAGAACGATGGAAAAGCTCACCTCTTCCGGGTCCGTCGCCGAGAACTTCGCCTCGGTCTTGGAGGCGCCCATGTCCTTGGTGGTGTTGTAGCCGATGCTGTAGTTGTGCTTGAAGTCGGACGGGTTGATCTGCGTCTCGAACTTGACCTTGTCTTCGATCTCGATCGCACCGCCCTTGTTCACCTTGTAGCGGGTGAGCAGCAAGCGCTTGTGCTGGCCTTCGTCGTTGGTGCCGTCCTGCGGGGAAGTGCTCATCTCAGCGCTCCCCATGGGTCCGCAAACGGTCGGCCAGCCAGGTCTTGCATTCCGCCAGCAGCTGCTCACGCAGGCGCTGCAGCTCGCGGGCGGGCAGGGCCTGGCGGCCGGCGGCTTCCGGCGGCGGGGCCGGTTGCACCTGGGTGCGGATCAGCAGTTGGCGGATTTCAATGCTCATGATGGCCACACGGCGTGTTCATTTGTCGCGTTTGCTGCTGGCATACACCAGCTCGATGCGTTCCATGGCCAGCTCGTTGCGCTGGCTGTTGAAGGCGTCCACGTCCCACTTCACCGGATAGGCACGTGTCAGCAGCCACTGCCGCACGATCTGACCCTCTCGGGCCATCAGCGCCACGCGCAGATCCAGCGGTTCAATCCTCTGGCTCAGGCCGCCTTCCAGCGTTGCCTTGCACCATTTCACCCAGATGGACGCCAGATCGGCCATGCCGCGCTTGAGCACCAGCCGCGGATGCTTGACCGGTTTGGGCAGGAAGTGAACGTAGTCATTGCGCCCCCCCTCCGCCACGGCCTCCGTCTCCATTTCCGAGCTGAGCCCCGACGCTTCCTGGAAAGCGGCCTCGGCGTGCCGCACCTGCATGGAAGCGAAGGTCACTGCGAAATGGAAAGCGGTTGGCAGGTTCAGGGTGCTGGCCTGCTGATTCGCCTGGCCAGGCCCTTGCCCGGGCGGAGGGGGGACGGACATCAGGCCACCTCGCAGGTCAGTCCTTCATGGACGATCACGATGGTCTCGATGGCCACTTCATTACCCTGAGCCTTCAGGTCGGTGCCGGTGATCTTGGTCGGCCAGGCATTGGTCAGCGTCCAGGTCACGGCAGCATTGCCGCCTTCGTCCTGCAAGGTGATCACCACCGGCTTGCGCTTGATGGTGTTCATCTTGATTTCCTTGAACCAGTCCCAGAAGGCCTTGTCGCCCTTGAACATGCCCTTCTTCATGGTCACGTCGCTGAACTTCTTCAGGCCCGGCATCTTGAGCACCGAAAATTCCTTGCTGTTGCCAGCGCGGTACTCAATGGGCTGGGCTTCGATGTCCAGGCCGGAGACTTCCTGGAAGGACATTTCCTGGCTGTCCCACTGGACCTTGAAGCTGAATTTCGGCAGAGGCCAGGTGCTGGTCGATTGGGTAGATCCGTCATCAGACATGACGTTCCTCCTTGGCGGTTGGTGATATCAACAATGGGAGATGGGAGCGGGTCGCCCGGTGTGGGCGAGCCCGGCATCAGGACTTCTGCATCTGCTGCTGGAAGGTGATTTCGATGAATTCAGCCGGGCGGCTGATGGCCACCAGCACGGTGACCCGCAAGATGCCTTCGAGGATGTCCTCGGGCGTCATGGTTTCGTTGAGGCCGACGTGGACGCTGAAGGCGTCCTCCGGCACGGCCCCGGCCAGGCCGCCCCGCTTCCACACGCTGGTGAGGAAGTTGCTGATCATGGCCTTGATGGTCACCCAGGTGTTGCTCACATTGGGCTCGAACACCATGGCCTTGGCCGCCAGCCGGCAGGACTCTTCCAGCATGATCATCGTGCGGCGCACGTTGATGTAGCGCCAGTCCAGGCTGTTGCCGTCCAAGGTCCGAGCGCCCCACACCAGCACGCCTTCACCGATGAAGCTGCGAATGGCGTTGATGGATTTGCCCTGGGTGGTGACGTTCAGGTCTTCCTGGTCTTCATGCGAGATGGAGACGGCCGGGGCCACCACGCCATTGATGCTCACATTGGCCGGTGCCTTCCACACGCCCCGGGTGTTGTCCACCATGGTGTAGAGGCCCGCCATGGCGGCGGCGGGCGGCATCAGGTTGAGCTGATTGCGTGCCTCGCCCATGAGCGTGTTGTAGAGCGGGCTGATGGCCACCAGGCTCTTGTGCAGCAGGCTCTTGTGGGTGGTGATGGCGCCCTTCATGGCGTCATCGGCAAGCAGCTTCTTCTTCTCGTCGTCCGACTTGGTGGTGGACTGATTGATTTCCTCGGTCAGGTCCTTCTTCCAGGCCTCGTCGTCATAGCTGATCTGGCGCAGCGACTTCCACAGCGACTGGCGACGCAGGGCGGCACCGGTGGTGCCTTGGGCCTGCGGGTCGGCCTCTTCCTTTTCCGGCAGTTGCAGGTCCTGGCGGATGAGGTCGGACAGCAGCGTCGGATTGACGATGTTGGTGTAGTCCAGGTCGCGCTCCTGGACGACCGTGGTGCGCACCCAGGGGTAGTAGGCCGCAGCAAAGTCCAGGAAGTTCACACCCAGGCTGTTGCGGAAGGCCGCCACCGGGTCGCCCTTCGGGTCCTTCTGGTCGCGGTAGCCGCCCCACACGTCCAGGATGGCAATGCGGTTGCGCATCTTGCCGCCGCAATGCTGGAGCATGGCCTGCTGCACCGAGACGCAGTCGATTTCCTTCAGCAGCACGGCATCCGGAATCACCAGCATGGTGGGTTCCTGCTCCTTGATGAGGGCGTCGATGCCGCGGGTGAGGTCTTCCGCACCGATGCTGCTGTCGTAATCACCCACCGACACCACATAGCAGGGGCCGCCGCCGTTCTGGAAGAAGTGCCGCATGCTGTGATACAGCAGGAAGCGGCCGCCGTCCTTGCCGGCTGGCTGGTCCAGCACATAGTCCTTCTTGTTGATCGAGAAGGAGGCCTCCGGGTCATCCGAGGTCTTGTCCCGGATGGTGAGGTGGGCGGTGGGCGACAGTCCGAAGTAGGTGTGGAATTCCGCCATGGAGCTGATGCGCCAGGGTCGTCCCTTGAGGGACTTGCCGGCGTTGTCCGCCTTGGCGGTATAGCCCACGAAGGCGGGCACCGCGGTGGCTACCTCCACGACGGAGTTGGGAAAGGCATTTTTCTCAACGATATAGACACCGGGTGTCTTCATAGCCATGACGGCCTCCTCTCAGCAGGATTGACAAATGGGCGATACAACGACGCTCAGGTCCCACGCACCGCCATCAGCGATGCACATGGATCTCGGAGACCAGCGTCGCCGCGCCGTCGATCTCCTCGCGAGCCAGGTGGCGCGGGCCGGGCACCGGCAACCGCTTCACCAGGACTTTGGGCTGCCCCGCCTGCCGGCATCTCAACTGAAGACGGGCCTGGGAACGTTCCGCCAGCGCGATCGGTGCGCGGGAGCGCAGCGCCAGCAGGGGGCTTCCGTTGTCGAGCTGCTCGGCAGCAGGGGGATAAAAGCTCACCGCGCCGTCGGGGTCGTGGATGTCCAGGGCGTCTTCGGACCAGTCGCCGAAAAGGCAGTACTTCCAGACCATGCGGCGCGGCTGCAGGGTCCAGCGCAGATGCACCGGACCGGCCTCCGCCTGGGCTGCCGAGGGCGCGTAGCTGCGCAAGCGAGACGGCAGCAGCTGCAGGACCGCAAAGGGTGGGCGCCAGCGCGCATCACCGGATAGCGCGTAGCCGTCGGCCGGCTGGCCGTCTTCGGGGCGGATCACAGGCATGACGCGCACCGTCGGGGCCAGGGGTTCCGGTGAGGGGGGGCGGGACGGGGAGGGCACCTCCACCATCAGCAGCTCCTGCGGACGGGACGCCTCGTCCTCGGTGTAAATCGGAAACTGCGGGTCGGTCGCGCGGACCAGCCAGGTCAGGGCTGACGGGTCGTCCTCATCCAGCCACGTCCAGCCCTCGGCCGGGCCCAGCAGCCAGAGCGATGCACCGTCCTGTCGGTCCAGCATGTCGGCACGGCGCAGGCGGCGGGCGGTGTCGTCGGCCGGCTCGAAGCGCAGGCCACGGGCGCGGCCATCCGCAAAATAGCCATGGCCTACGTCCAGGCGCAGCAGAGGCAGGGTGCGGCTCATGCGGCACTCCCCAGGCGCAACTGCGGCTCTTGCACCGACGGCAGGCTGCCCTGGCTCTGGCCGGCATCGATGGTGATCAGCCGAAGGCGGTACATCACCGACGGCATGTAGCGCCCGCCAAACAGGCCCCACACCTGGGACAGCTCGCTGAAGTTGAGGTTTTCCAGGTCCAGCACCAGCCGGTCGATGCGGCCATCCAGGTCCGGGGTGTTGTGATGGTCAAACACCGGGCGGGACTGGAAGAAGGCCAGAGTGCTGGACAGTAGCTTCAGGCCTTCCGGATAGGTGGAGCCGCCAAAGTTGGCCGCAATCATCAGCATCACGTTCAGCTGCACCGGCGGCGTCTTGAGCAGGGTGCGCGCCTGCGGCGCCGAACGCGGGGACAGGCCCCCGGCCGTTTCCCGCTGCAGGTTCACCAGGAACAAGGCCAGCCGGTTGGCGGTCCCGGTGGCCAAGCCGCCGTCGCATTCATGGAGGCTGGACAGCACCACCAGGTCTTCAGCCACCAGATAGGCCCGCCGCAGCGACTGGTTCAGCTGCTGGGCGATGTGGGCGAGCGCGGCGTCGATCATGGTGGGCTGGCGGGAAGGGGAGATGTCGGATTCGTGAAGACGAGGCGTCGAAAGAGGGGAGCCGGAGGGGGAGCACCGAGTGGAAGAACGATAGGTGTCGGCGCGTTGCAGACCCATAGGACGAAATCTGAGCTTGGGGCTGACAAGTGCTGATTTCTCTCTCGGAAGCGTGGGGGTGATGCGACAGGATGGACGCAGGGGCGACGGGCTCCTAGACTCCACGCCTCGTCCGCCCGGGAATGGATGACGAGAGGGAGAAGACACGAGATGAAACCGATCACCGACAGCGGCCCCGGGCCGGGCGCCGCCGTGCCCGACAGCCCGTGGAGGCCGGCGCCGCCGCGGGCGGGCCGGGGCGGCGATGCGGACCCTTCTTCCCTGGGGCACCCCAACGCGGGCGCCTCCGCGCCTGAGGTGGATCTGAGCCAGACCACCCGTTTTCTGCTGGGAGACTGGCTGGTGGACGTGGCGGCACGCCGCCTGATGCGGGGTGATCGGGCCATCACCCTGGAACCTCGGCCGATGGCCGTGCTGGCCACCCTGTGCCGGCAACCCGGCGTGGTGATGAGTGCGGAAACCCTGCTGAGCCTCTGCTGGCCGGATGAGAACCTGGGCGACAACCCGGTGCACAAGGTCGTGGCGGGGCTGCGCAAGGCGCTGGAAGACAGTGCCACTTCGCCGCGTTACATCGAGACCCTTCGCAAGCAGGGCTATCGGGTGGTGGCGCCCATCGGCGTGGTGTCCGCCGTGGGCGGCACCCGCAGCCATGAGGGGGCGTGGCGGGGCGACTCCCCGTTCTGCGGGCTGGAAGCGTTCGACGAATCCCATGCGGCCGTGTTCTTCGGCCGCGACGACGCCGTGGCGGCCTTGCAATCCCGGCTGGTCTCGCAATGGCGGCGGCGTCAGCCGCTGGTGGTCCTGCTGGGGCCGAGTGGGTCAGGGAAGACGTCGCTGGTGCAGGCGGGGCTGCTGCCGGCCTTGAGAGGCCTGGGGCTGGCGGCCCGCCATGCCGTGGCGCCGGCCGGCCTGAGCATCAGTGCCAGCGCCACGGTGGACCTGGCCTCCCTGGGGGAACTGGACCCCTGGTCGGCGCTGGCCGGGGGGCTGCTGGACTGGGAGCAGGGCGGCCAGCCGCTGCTGTCGGGCCATAGCATCACCTCATTGGCGGAGCTGCTGCGGGAGCGCCCGGGGGAAGTGATCCGACTGCTGGACATCGCGCTGCAGGCGCAGGGCGCACCTCAGGGGCCGGTGGCTCCGCCCTTGCTGGTGCTGGACCGCCTGGAGGCGGTGCTTCAGCTGGGCGCGACGGGGGACGCTTCGCTGGCGACATGCTTCATCGCCACCGTGGATGCACTGGTGAGCAGCGGCCGCGTGCTGGTGCTGGCCTTGTGCCGCAATGATTTTTATCCGGCCTTGGCCCAGCATCCCACCCTGATGCGGGACAAGGAGCAGGGCGCTCACATGGATCTGGCCCCGCCGGATGCGGAGGCGCTGGCGCAGATGATCCGTCTGCCGGCCCGTGCGGCCGGGCTGGTGTTTGGCACCGATGCCAGCGGCCTGAATCGGCTGGACGACCGCTTGAGTGCCGATGCGATGCAGTCCCCGGATGCACTGCCGCTGCTGCAATACACCTTGCAGGCGCTGTATCTGCAACGCGAAGCGGGGGACGTGCTGAGTTGGCAAACCTATGAGGCGATGGGGGGGCTGGAGGGCGCCATCGGCCGGCATGCCGAGGCGGTGCTGGCGGGGTTGCCGGCCTCACGGCAGGAGGCGCTGATGCGCTTGCTGCCACGGATCGTCAGCCTGACGTCGGAAGATGCCACCCCGACCAGCCGATGGGCGGCGGCGGCCTCGCTGGCGGACGATGATGAACGCGCCCTGGCCCAGGCTTTTGTGGACGCACGGCTGCTGGTGGCGGACCACATTGCTGGCGCCACTGGCTTCCGGGTGGCCCATGAGGCGTTGCTGCGCCAGTGGCCGCGGGTCACCGCCTGGGTGGCCCAGCACCGGGCCACATTGACCCTGCGCGACGAAATGCGGCATTGGGTGCAGCGCTGGGTGGATGGCGGGCAGGCCGCGCCCTTGTTGTTGCCCAGCGGTGGCCTGCTGTGGCAGGCATCCCGGGCGCTGCAGGAGGCGCCTGCGTTGTTCAGTGAGGAGGAGCGGAGGTTTGTGGGCCAGTCGCTGGCGCGCTTGCGACGGCAGCGCCGGCTCCGCTGGGCAGCCACCGGTTTGGTGACGCTGTTGGCTGCGGTGGCTGTGCTTGCGGCCATCGCCTACGGGCGGCAGGCCCGCCTGGCGGCGGACCGGGAGCGTCAGAGCCAGCATCTGGCGTCTTTCATGCTGGGGGACCTGGCGGATCAACTGCGTCCGATTGGCAAGCTGTCGTTGCTCAGCCGCATCGCGGAGCAGGGCGTGAGGGTGCTGGCGCCCGCGGACGGGGCCGGTGAATCGGCAGCGGAATCCCTGCAGCGTGCCAAGGCGCTTGTGGTGATTGGAGAGGTCAATAGCAGCCGGGGCAAGGGGCGCACGGATGTGGCGCTGGAGGCGCTGGAGGCGGCGAGGCGATTGTTGCCCGCCGGGAAGCCGACATCGGACGTGGACACGGCGGACTACTACCGCACGCTGGGCGCCAGTGCATTCTGGCTGGGGCAGATTGCGCTGGACAGCAATGACACCACCACCGCCATGCAGTGGTTCAACGCGTATCGCGAAGCCTGCGAAGCGTGGCGTAAAGCGCTGCCGGAGGACGGAACGGCGTCGATGGAGTGGGGCTACGCGGTGAACAGTCTCGGTTCGACGGCGTTTCAGCAGGGCGCCTGGGCGGAGGCGCAGATGTGGTTTGAGCGGGCGCTGGCGCAGAAGCAGGAGGCGTTGCGGCAACAACCCGAGAGCCGCACGGCACAGACGGCGGTGGCCAGTTCAGAACAATGGTTGGGCATGGTCTATCTCGTGCGTGGATCTCCCAGACCCGCACTTGCTCATCTCGATGTCGCGCGGGACATGCTGCTGAAGCTCATCAAATCCGATCCCGATGAAAGGGCCAAGGTGCGTCAATTAGGGGTGATTGACATGCGTCGTGCCGACTCCTTGCGCGCAATGGGGCAGGTCGATGCTTCCGTTGCGGTGATGGAGGATGCAGTACAGCGCATTAAGTCAGCGGTCAGCCTCGATCCGGACAACGACTATTGGAAGCTCGAACTTGCACATGCGCAGGCGACGTTGCTTCTCACGCGTGTGAGCACGGATGCGGCGTCGATGGCGCAGATCAGCGCTTTGAAAGCTTCTTTGCAGTCGACCAGTACGCATCCAAGACAGTTTGTCCGCCGCGATGCGATGGCACGGCTAGCTGTGACGGAAGTGGCAATAGCGGCAAAAAGAAGAGATTGGGCAGCAACCCTTCAACTGGCTGCTGGCGCGCGTCAACAACTCACTCTTTTGGAATCAGAGTGGCCCCGGCACTGGCAGATTCAGGATTTGAGCAGCCGTCTCGCATTGCTGGAACTTCAGGCCTTGAACGCGCAGGCAACAGTCGGACGGCAGGCAATGTGTGCAGATCTGGCCCAGAAACTGTGGCCAGCTGTCCAGGGGGGGCAGGGTGGCACTCCTCTGGAAGCCTGGATCGCCGCTAGTCATTGCGCGCACCCTGAGAAACCAGAGAATGATTTTCTCCGGCAGTTGAGTACGGGAGGTTACGTGCCCGTCCAGCCTGCTCTCTTGTAACCCTAGCGTCCATTCGTACGGACCATTGAAGCTTATCTACCATGTCCACCATCGACCTCAACATCACCAACTACTTTGCGATCCCTGTCAAATTGATTGGCACTGAAGTTCAGACCAAGATCGAAAAGTGCCTGTATTTTGATCTGCAATGGAATCTTGTGGACTCCAAGGCACTCAAGGACACCATGCAGCAGAACTCTGTGTGCTTGCGCCAAGTGGAATACGCATTGATCCCCTGCGCGGCTCGCGACGCCGTTGAAAATCTTGGTTTTGAGGTCAATCAGTTGGTCACACTGTTTTCTGCCAACGCCAAGACCTTGGGGTCAACCGCCGGGATGCCGAACTTGTTCCTCGCACGGGCGGAAGACTTCCCAATGGTGAACGGCGACATCGGGGCTGCCTGGTCTGTCACCATCCCGCTGGCACCCAAGACTCGCCGTGGTGTGATCCTCGTGTTCGAGTTCCCTGCACAAGGCGATATCCCGAACCAGCTGATCGCCACTACCGATCCCGAGGTGGAGGCCGGTAGCAGCTCTTGACACCTTCTGAAACTCAGCCAGCTTTCCGTTGATTTTCATTGGTCAAGCTGCAGAACCCAGGTCGTCAGCGTTTGTTCCCGAGGCGTCTTGGGTTCCGGGTTCAAGGAAGTTCAGTTCGACTAGTGTTCTGTCCCACAAGTTCCTGCCAATGAAACCGCGTCTTTCGCGCCAGTGCTGCGTTGAGAATCCTCGCAATGCTTACTGGCATTGCTGTGGTTCGCGCCTTGTTCTGGCCCGAAATCCATCGGTTGCATTTTTTGCAGTGACTTGCGATACAGCACACTAGTTTGAAGAGGTATTACCGACCTCGGGGCCGCCGGCAACAGCCGCGACCTCATCTGGAGTGAGTTCCATCGGTGCAGTAACACGACCTTCGGTGGTGTTCTGGGACCAGAACTCCTTAAGCAGTTGGGTTGGTGAACTGGTAGCGACTTCTTGGTTCTTCATGTTGTATCTCCGGTGATCTCTAATCAGTTTGATGAGCCAGATCCCACTTCCGGGCCTCCTGCCACTGCATCCATCTCTTCCAGAGTCAGTTCAACTGGCGCCGACAGACGTGCCTCCACCTCGTTGACGATCCAGAAATCTTTGCGTGATTGCTGCTCATTACAAGCAGACGCTGCTCTCACTTTCATCGTGTTTTCTCTCCAAGGACGTTGACGGGGACGTCCATTCCCCCGAGCGACAGTCGTGTCGCCATTCAACCCAGGCATGCCTGAAATTGTGATGGGTGCCTTGCCGTACATGGGCCCTTGTTGAGACCTCATTGTGTCCACACCGGGTTCGACTTCTGGTCCCAACGGTCCATGCGTTGCAGTGCCGTCTCGAAGGGCTCCGGCTTCAAACAGGCGCCCAGGCAAAACGGACGTTCCATGGACAGCGCCAGCGTGAGACCGAGCCCGATCAGCAGCGAAAGAAGAATGGCTGAGACGCGATGCATGCGCGTCGCCGGCAACAGTGTCAGAAGGCCCAGCGCCAATCCACTGCTGGTTGCCGTGACGGCCCAGAGCACGCCGGGAATGGACGCGGGGCTGGTCGAGAGTCTCGATTGACGAAGCGTCAGCAGTTCATGCACACGCCGCCACAGTTCCGGCATGAGGGCTCTGTCACCCGCACTGGACGGTTGAATGGCCGCCAATGAGCGAAAGAGCGAGTCGAATGCATCCCAGGTGGCCAAACTGGAGCGCCCCTCCTGCATGGCCGGCCATTCCTTCAAGATGACCGAGCGTGTGTAGGCTCTCAATTGCTCCTTGGCATAGCTCGACTCACCCTGGGACATCACGCCCAGACTGCGCCCGAGCGCGCCAATGACGCCAGCTTCGCGCTCCACCGTCTGTGCCGACCGGGTGGCCGCCTCCCAACTGCTGGCGGCACACAGGCTCAGCAGGCCGAGCGTGATGCCGCTCACCAGGATCACCAGCCCCACCAGCAGCGTCGGATCCTCCCTCACCAGTCCATGGCGCCAGGTCGTGGGCAGCAGGACATGCCCGCCAACGCCTGCGCCCATGCATCCTCCCACCACCAGCACCCCAATCAGCCAATCCGGCATGTTGTAGATCCATAAGGGCATAGAGTCTCCCGGCCTCCTCAGGCCGCCACGGTCGGGTCGACCGTGCTCAAACCTTCTCGCACCGCATAGCGGGTGAGTCCGGCCACACCCCGCACGCCCAGCTTGCGGGTGATGTTTTCGCGGTGGGTGGCCACCGTCTTGGCGCTGAGGTGCAGACGGTCGGCGATGTCTTGTGTGGATAAGTCCTCTGCGAACAGCTGCACGATCTCGCGCTCGCGGGCGGTCAGCGTCTGAGGGCCCCGAACAGGTAGGGCGGTGTCCGTTTGGCGGTGATGCTGGCGCAGTTCGTCCACAACCGCCCCCATCAGCCCCTGGCTGAGAAAGATTCGTCCCGCTGCCACGTCTCGCACCGCATGGGCCAGTTCATCGGCCGATGCGTCCTTCAACACAAACCCGGACGCTCCAGCGTTCAGCGCCGTGATGACAGTCCGTTGGTCTCCATGCATCGACACACAGATGCAGGCCACCAGCCCTTGCTGCTGCTTCACTCGCCGCACCGCCTCCAATCCGTTCAGCCCCGGCATGGCCACGTCGGTGACCAGTACGTCGGGCTCCAATTGACGCACCATGCGCACCGCAGCGGCGCCGTCCTCGGCCAGCCCTGCCACTTCCAATCCCGGTTCGCGGCTCAGCAGCGCGCGAAGGCCCTCGCGCACCAGTTGATGGTCGTCCGCAAGCACGATGCGAATCGTCATGGCAGGCTCCTGGCTGGCAGTTCAACCACATCGTCCGGCGCCATCTCCGGGTGGCCGGGCAGAGGAATCAACACGGTGGCGCAGGTGCCGCGGCCCGGCTCCCAGCGCAGATGCAAGGAGCCGCCCAGCGCCCGCAGTTGCGCCCGGGCGCCCGCCAGTCCCAGGCCGGCGCCGCCTCGGCCCAGCACTTCCGGCTTGTCCGGCAGTCCCACGCCGTCGTCCTGCACCTGGATGCACAACCATCCATCCATGACGCGCGGTGTGATGTCCAGCCGACGGGCCTTGGCATGCTTGAGAACATTCAGGCAGAGCTCCCGCACCACCCGGCACACCATGGAACGCACCGGCTCGGCCACGTCGAAGTCCGGTCCGCTGGTGTCCACAGTCACCTGCGGACCCTGCGCATCCAGCCCCAGACCCAGTTCCTGGGCCATGGCGCCCAGCGCGCTCGGGAGCCCGCCATGCCAGGCCGGCGGCGCCAGGGAGGTGGTCAAGGTGCGCACCGTGTGGGACAGCTTCGACAGCCAACTGCACACGTCATCCACTTCGGAGGAGGGCGTCGGTGCATCGCTATGGCGCCATTCGCTCAAACGCAGCCGGATGCGCACAATCAGCGCACCGACTTCGTCATGCAGCAGGGTGGCAATCCGTTCGCGTTCCCGGCTTTCAGCGGCGCTCAAGGCGCGAGACACCGAAGCGGGTCGCCACCGGCCGGTGACCTGTCGCGCACCCGTTGGGCGGGGCGGCCGGCAAGTGGTGCTAGCGCGGCGGGGCGGCGTCATGCCGGGCCTGCGTCCAAGATGGGGGGGCAGGGAGATCATGGTGTGTCCTCTCGAAATAGGGGCGGGCCGGAGCCCGGTGGGAGCTGAAACTCCCATGGGCCGTAACGGTAGTGAGAGGAGGGCTGTCACACCTTCTGAAAACCTTACGAAGCCTTTCGAGCCTGACGGAAGGTGTTGGAAGCTTCGGAAGGAAGGGGAATGATTGCCGGTAAGCGTTCTCCAGACGCTTTTATTCAATGCATTTGCTGCTGATTGCAGATCATTGAATGAAGTTCACAACAAGCGTTGGCCGCCAATCAAGAGGCTAGGGTCTACACCTACCCGCCATTCATTCCGCTATTGCAAAATTCGGAACAACGTTTCAAAAAAGAGATTCCCATGAGCAAGCGTGTGGCAGTCATCGGCGAATGCATGCTGGAACTGCAGGGCCAGGCTTTTGAATCCATGACCCAGACCTATGGCGGAGACACGCTGAACACCGCTGTGTATTTGCGGCGCTGCGGGCTGCGCCATGGGGTGGAGGTGGCCTATGCAACAGCGCTGGGGGAAGACACGCTGAGCCAGGGCCTGCTGGACCGCTGGACGGGCCAAGGGCTGGACATTGGGCTGGTCCGCCGCATTCCGGGCCGCCATCCGGGGCTTTACATGATCCAGGTGGATGAGCGGGGCGAGCGCAGCTTTCATTACTGGCGGGACACGGCGGCCGCCAAGGCCTATTTCGAATGCGACAGCACACCGCTGGAAACCCGGGCCAACGACTTTGATGCGCTGTATTTAAGCGGCATCACCCTGGCGATTCTTCCGCCGGCGGGGCGCGAACGGCTGTTGGCTTTGATGGAGCGCCTGCGTGGGCGCGCCACCGTGGTTTTTGACAACAACTACCGACCCCGGCTGTGGCCGGACGCGGCCGTGGCCCGAGCCGCGTTTGAACGGGCGTTCAGCCTGGCGACGATCGCCCTGGTCACGGCGGATGATCATCAGGCCTTGTTCGGGCTGGCCAGCCCGGCCGCAGCGCTGGCGCATGCGCAAGACCTTTCAACGCCGGAGGTGGTGATCAAGCGCGGGGCGGACGCCACGCTGGTTCGCACGGCTGAAGATCCTGCCCGCTGGCTGACCGCCCAGACCCAACGGGTGGACAAGGTGGTGGACACCACCGCAGCGGGGGATTCGTTCGCGGGGGCTTACCTGGCCAAACGCTTGTCCGGCGCCTCAGCCGTCGAAGCCGCCGAATATGGGAACCGGGTGGCCGCACGTGTCATCCAGCATCACGGCGCCATCATTCCCGCCGAAGTGATGCAGGACCTGGTGTGAGCGGCAGCGCCGCGCTGGACTCGCCGCATGCTGGGCATGTGGAGGTTCCAGCGCACCGGCGCATCAGCGCATCCAGCGTGACAGTTCAGGCCATGCCGTCTGCAATTGCTTCTGGACCATGCCGGAGAACAGGTCAGCGCCTTTAGGCCCCAGATGCGTGTAATCAAACCCGGGATTGTTGGCGCCAATCGATGAGGCAGGAGATGCCGGCGGGCCCGGTGGGCGGGGAAGCATGGCCAGTGTCTCGGCCTCGGTCTCGCCCATGGCCTGCACCGCCGCATGGCTGGCGGCATTCAAGTCGAGCACTGGAACGCCTTGTTCCGCTCCGATACGAAGCGTCGTCTGCGCCCAGGGGCGCAGCTCATTGCGCAGCTGACCCTGGGTGTCAAAGCTGCGGCGCGTCAGCGGTGTGAGAAGCACCAGCCGGGCCCCGGTGGGCTTGATGTCCTGGGCATACCGCTCAAGATTGGCCGGAAACTCGGTCGCGAGCTCGGTCGAACGGCCGGGCTTGCCCGGCTGGTCGTTGTGACCAAACTGCATCATCACCACATCGGTCTGCCCAGCCGGTCGGTCGCGCAGCAGCACGAGGACCTGGTCCCACAGCCCTTCGGCGCGATAACTTTTGGTGCTGCGCCCGCCTTTGGCCAGGTTGAGGCAGGTCACCTCCGGCTTGAAGCGGGCGCACAAGGCGTCCCCATAACCGCTGCGGGGTGCCATGGTGGAATCGCCCACCAGAATCACCCGGAGCGAATCAGCGTGGGCCGAGCCCGCCACCATCCCGGCGGCCAGCACCAGCCGGTGCAGCGTCCGACCCAGTGCGGTGTTGCGACGAGTCTTGCCCATGGTTGGCCGTCCCGGAGGGTCAGAACTTGTAGGCCATGCCCACCAGATATTCCCGGCCGGTGACGTTGTAGACCACCGGGCTGTTGCGCGCGCGGGAAATGAACTGGTCATTGGCCTCGTTGGTCAGGTTCACCCCTTCCAGCGTGAAGCTCAGCCGGTCGCTGTATTTGTAGCTGATGGAAGCATCCACGTTGGTCGACGCGTTCTTGCCTTCCACATCGTTGTTGTTCTGGCCCGGCACCCGGGTCAGGAACGCGGAGCGGCGAGAGGCGGAGACACGAGCGTTGATCACACCATCGTCGTAATAGAGCGTGGCATTCCAGGACTTCGGCGACATGTTGAGCAGGTCGTCGGTGATCACCGAATTGCTGGTGGGCGAGATCAGGTAGGTGATCTTGCTCTTCACGTAGGTGTAGTTCAGCACCGTGCCGAAGTTCTTGCCCCAACTGGGCAGGAAGCTGAACGGCTGCTGGAAGTTCAGCTCGATGCCGCGCAGCTTGCCCCCCGGGGTGTTGATCGGGGAGGTGACCTGGAACACTTCCTCACCGGTGAAATTCGACGGCAGCAGCGAGAGTGGCAACCCGGTCGTATTAAACGGCACGTTGGTGCGCAGGCTCTGGATGTAGGTGTCGATGTTCTTCTGGAACAGACCCACCCCCACAAACGCATTACGTCCGTGGTACCACTCCAGGCTGCCGTCAAAGGTCTTGGCGCGGAACGGCTTCAGGTTGGGATTGCCGCTGGTGATTGACAGCGTACCGGTGGTGCTGATGGTGCCGCCCGGGTTCAGGTTGCCCAGTTGCGGACGCGCCATCACCCTGGCCGCCGCGAAGCGGGCCACCAGGTTGCGGGTCAGGTTGGCCGAGACGTTCAGTGAAGGCAGCCAGTCCTTGTAGCTCTGGCCCACCACCACTTCGGTGCCGCCACCGGTGGCCAGGTAGCCGGTGGCTTCCTGCTCAGTCTTCACATAGCGCACGCCGACATTGCCCATCACCTGGATGCCCATCAGGCGGGTGTCAAAGTCCGCTTGTACAAAGCCGCCGGTATCGGTTTCGGACACCTTGCGGTTGTTGCCGCGTGCATTGCCGTTGGTGGTGGAGGAGAGGGTGAAGTCTCCAGGGCCACCCGCCGGGCCGCTCTTGATGCAGTTGCAGTAGATGTCGTAGGCCGCGGCAATCGCGTTCAGGTCGGGGATCACCCAGGACGTGGCGGTGCCCGCCGGCAGGTTCAACCCTTTGCCAAAACCGGTCAATGTGGTGGTGAGACCGGCCATGCCGTTGGTGGGGGCGAAGATCGTGTCGTTCTGATTGACGCGGCGGAACTCGTAAGTGTCGAAGGAGTAGCGCTTGTAATCGACACCGGCCTTCAGCGTGACGGAGTCCGGAATCCAGTCCCAGGCCAGTTCCACATGGCCGACGTCATTGCGGTTGTTGGCGCCCTGCGGACGGATGCGGATCTCGCTGGTGGTGGTGTTGGTGACGGTGCTGGCCTGCGTCCCGGAGCTTGCGCGCGGCACACCCACGATGGTCAGCGGGTTGCCACTGGTGGCTGCCGGATCAAACGGATAGGTGATGGAGGGAAGCCGGTCATTGCCTCGGAAGTCCAGCGCATAACCGTTCACATTGAGCGCATCCAGCGTGACCGTGGTCTGCACTGGGTTGCGGAAACGCGACTCCGCACGGCCGGCAGATGCCGACATCCGGAAGTGCTCGGTGAATTCCTGGTCGATCTTGATGCTGGGCTGGGTGAACTCGGTGCTCAGCTTGTCAAAGCGAGATTCGGCACGAATGTCCACGCCGTTGTAGCGCCCGTACTGGAGGGCCCCATTGGCGTCATATTGCGCCTCGACCACACTGGTCTGCGGCTTGCCACCCTGGCCGGCGGTGCGGCTGAAGGAGATGGCCTCCAGGAAGTCTTCCTGGCGCGTGGCCTTCAGCTTGGAATAGAGCATGTCGCCCGTGATCACCGTTTTCTCAAACGGCTTGAACTGGATCGATGCGGTCATGCCCAGCCGGTCCTGATCATGGGTCAGGCGGCCGTACCGGGGCAGGCGAGGGTGGAAGTTGTCCGCGCTGCTGGCGGCGTTGTAGGCGTCGGTGGCACTTTGTGATGCCGGCAGGCGGGACACGCCCTGGGCTGCTGGTCCGCAGGTGGTGGAGGTGGTCGTTGGGTTGGACGGAGAGACACCGATGGGCGAGCACCAGCCCCCGGAGGACGCGCCATTGTCCCAACGCACGGTCGAGAAACCTTCTTCCAGCACCCGACGCTTGGAATAGGCGCCGGAGACCAGCACCCCAAAGCGTTTGTCCGGCGTCACATCGCTATAAAGGAACGCCACGCGAGGATCGCTGTTCTGCGAAAGATCGTTGTAGCGGCCCTTCAACGAGGCGGTGATGACGCGCTTGTTGAAGTCAAACGGGCGGGCCGTCTGCAGGTCGACAGTGGCGCCGAGCGAGCCTTCATCCACATCGGCGGAGCTGCTCTTGCGCACCGTGATGCTGTTGAAGAGTTCGGACGCAAAGACGTTGAAGTCAAAGCCGCGCGAACGGTTGGCACCGCCGGAGCTATCCGTACCGCCGGTGGTGGCCAGGGCTTCGATGCCGTTGATGCGCACCCGTGTGAAATCGGCACCCAGGCCGCGCACGGTGATGTTGCGGCCTTCACCGGCATCACGGTCAATCACCACCCCGGGCACCCGCTGCAGTGACTCGGCCAGGTTGGTGTCGGGGAATTTGGCAATGTCTTCGGCCTTGACCACGTCGACGATGCCGCGGTCCTGGCGCTTGGCATTGAGGGCGCTTTCCAGGGAGGCGCGGATCCCGGTGATCACCACCGTGTCCAGTGACTTCGCTTCGCTGTTCGACGCAGCCGAGGCCGCCGAGCCAGGGGCAGCGGGTGCTTCGGATTGGCCCCAGGCCGGCAGAACGGCCGTGCCCAGCAGGCAGGCGAGCAGCGGGGTCAGACGAGAGGGCGGCAACAGACCGCCGGCGTCACGTGCGCTGGACTGGACCACGGCACGAGGGTCGGACGAGGACGTCCCGAGGCGGTTCCCAAGGTGTTGGGGCATGACTTGTCTCCGTATGGTTCTTCTGCCACCGGCGCGGGATCGTTGCCCGCCACTCTGGTGGCTGCTCAGTCAGTCACGGGCGCACGTAGGGCGCCGATGCACGGAGCGGCCGCCGCTGCAGTGCGGCGCCGCCTCGGTACTGCGGGTACTTCAGGTACTGCGGGGAGGGGCGGCCGCAGCCGGAGAAACCGGTCCGCGGGTGAGGCGCCGCCTCAGAGGTAGTCGTCGCGTCGTGGCGAGAACTGGTCCAGCAAGGTGCTGTTGGGTTCCAGGGCGACCACGCCGTGCTGCCAGCCATGCGGCGCCACAAAGGCGTCACCGGCACGCAGCACCTTCTTGATGCCGCCGACTTCACATTCAAAGGCGCCACTGATCACATACGCGATCTGATCGTGGACCTCATGGGCGTGCGGGGTGCCGATGGCCCCCTGGTCAAACTGCACCAAAACGGACATCAGCTGCTCGGTATGCCCGACGATCTTGCGGCGGATGCCGTCGCCCAGGTCAGTCCAGGGCGTGGCCTCAGAGTCGAAATATGGGTTCATGAGACGCTGCGTAACCAGTGGATGCGAGCAACTATAGCCCCATCGCACGAAAATGAAACACCGGTTCA
Source organism: Roseateles sp. SL47 (assembly GCF_026625885.1). Taxonomy (NCBI): domain Bacteria; kingdom Pseudomonadati; phylum Pseudomonadota; class Betaproteobacteria; order Burkholderiales; family Sphaerotilaceae; genus Roseateles; species Roseateles sp. SL47. The sequence continues at coordinate 4,136,464 of NZ_CP113068.1, forward strand.
CTAGATAGAAACCATAGTTTCGTGAGTTCTCGCGGACGCTTACGCTTCGCCCCATCAAGCCGCAGACCGCACCTGAACAGGGCGGCTGCGTGCATGGCTGGCATCAATACCGAGGACAAGCATGGACATCCGCCAACCCCTGCATAGTGAACACGCCCGCACCCTGGACACGGAAGGCCTGCGCCGCCATTTCCTGGTGGAGGACCTGTTCCTGCCGGACCAGGCCACTCTCACCTACAGCCAGATCGACCGCATCATCGTGGGGGGCATCATGCCTGTGACCCGCCCGGTGACGTTCGCGCCTGAGCTGGGCAAGCACACCGGCACCGATTTCTTCCTGCAGCGCCGGGAACTGGGTCTGATCAACATCGGCGGCGCGGCGCGTGTGCTGGTGGACGACCAGCAATTCGACATCGGGCCACGTGAAGCGCTCTACATCGGGCAGGGCGCGAAGATCGTCGAGTTCAAGAGCGTGGACAGCAGCCAACCGGCCAAGTTGTATTTCAACTGCGCGCCGGCGCACACCGCGTATCCGCACCGCAAGGTGACCCTGGCGGAAGCCTCCCCGGAGACGCTGGGCTCGCCCGAGACCAGCAACCGCCGCACCATCTACAAATTCCTGGTGCCGGATGTGCTGCCCACCTGCCAACTGCTGATGGGCATGACCCAGCTGGAGCCCGGCAGCTTGTGGAACACCATGCCCTGCCACACGCATGACCGGCGCATGGAGGTCTATTTCTACTTCGACATGAACGAGAACGCGGCGGTCTTCCACATGCTGGGCGAGCCCACCCAGACACGCCACCTGGTTGTTCGCAACGAGCAGGCGGTGATCAGCCCGAGCTGGTCCATTCATTCCGGCGTGGGCACCCAGGCCTACACCTTCATCTGGGGCATGGTGGGCGAAAACCAGGTCTTCAAGGACATGGATCACGTACCCATGACGGCACTGCGCTGAGCGTTCACCGTCTGGTGATACGCGCTTCATTCGCTCATTCGAAGGAACTCTTACTATGATCCTGGATCAATTCCAGCTGGGTGGTCGCGTGGCCATTGTCACGGGCTGCAACACCGGCCTGGGGCAGGGCATGGCGGTGGCATTGGCGCAGGCCGGTGCGGACATCGTGGGTGTCAATGTGTCGGACCCGGTGCAGACCCGCGCCGAAGTGGAGGCCCATGGCCGCCGCTTCCTGGACCTGCGGGCCAACCTGGGGGACATCAGCTGCATCGAAGGCCTGGTGGCCGAAGCCCGCTCCCTCAGCGGCCACATCGACATCCTGGTCAACAACGCCGGCATCATCCGCCGCGAGGACGCCATCCGCTTCAGCGAGCAGGACTGGGACGACGTCATCAATCTCAACCTGAAGACGGTGTTCTTCTTCTCGCAGGCCGTCGCCCGCCAATATCTGGCGCAGGGCAGCGGCGGCAAGATCATCAATGTCGCGTCCATGCTGTCGTTCCAGGGCGGTGTGCGGGTGCCTTCCTACACCGCCAGCAAAAGCGGCGTGATGGGCATCACCCGGCTGATGGCCAATGAATGGGCCTCGCACGGCATCAATGTGAATGCGATCGCGCCGGGCTACATGGCCACCAACAACACCGTCGCGCTCCGCCAGGACGAGGCCCGCAATGCGGCCATCCTGGAGCGGATCCCGGCGGGCCGCTGGGGCGTGCCGGACGACCTGGCCGGCCCGGTGGTGTTCCTGGCCTCCAAGGCCTCCGACTATGTCAACGGCTACACCGTCGCCGTCGACGGCGGCTGGCTGGCACGCTAGGCTCGCGCCACACCATCGGGCTCCAGCGTCCCCACCCGATCCGAGGGACGCGGAACCCGATCACTGAAGGCCGAGGCGCCGTCATGGCCCTGGCCGGACTGGATGCGAGAGTCTGCCCATGCCTGGCCATGTGCCGGGCAGCGGCAGGTCGACCGACGAGACAACGGGAGGCCGCGTGTACGAGAACAAGAAGTTGGGGTTTCTTTTCGTCCTGCCTTTTGTGCTGGGCGTACTGCTGTTCAAGCTGTTCCCCTTTGTGATGAGCTTTGCGCTCAGCTTCACCCAATATGACCTGATCGACCCACCGCAGTTCGTGGGCCTGCAGAACTACCAGGAACTGGCGACCGACGATCCGCTGTTCCGCAAATCGCTGGGCGTGACCCTGCTGTTTGCGGTGCTGGCGGTGCCGCTGCGGGTTGGCTTTGCCCTGCTCATCGCGCATGTGCTGAATTTCAAGCTGCGCGGCATCAATTTCTTCCGCGCCGCGTTCTACATCCCGTCCATCCTGGGGGGGTCGATTGCGGTGGCGGTGTTGTGGCGTTTTGTGTTTGCCCGGCAGGGGCTGGTGAACCTGGTGCTGGCGCAGTTCGGCATCGACCCCATTCCCTGGCTGGCGGACGAGCACTATTCCATGTGGACCATCGTGCTGCTCTTCACCTGGCAGTTCGGATCGGCCATGGTGATCTTCCTGGCGGCGCTGCAGAACGTCTCCATCTCGCTGTATGAAGCGGCGGAATGTGACGGTGCGAGCAAGGCCCAGCAGTTCTGGAAGATCACGGTGCCGCTGATCACACCGGTGATCTTCTTCAACGTGATCATGCAGATGGTGCATGCCTTCCAGGAATTCAACGGCCCCTACATGATCACCGAGGGCGGCCCGCTGCACTCCACCTATGTGCTGGCGCTCTACATCTACGACCAGAGCTTCCGCTTCTTCAACCTTGGTTATGGCGCGGCCCTGTCGTGGGTGCTGTTTGCCCTGGTGGGCGGATTGGCGCTGCTGTCGTTCTGGAGTTCCCGTTATTGGGTCTTCTACTCCGGCGAGAAGGAGCAGAAGCGATGAGCCGCGTGCAGGTGGACCCCAAAATGACACAAGCAACCGGCGCTGCCGGTCATCCGGCACCCGCACCCCTGGTGCTGGGCCGTGACCGGGGCAACCCCTGGCTGCGTTATGCGGCCCTGGGGGTGGTGGCCATCGTGATGCTGTACCCGCTGCTGTGGCTGGTGGGCGCGTCCTTCAAGAACAATGCGGAGATCTTCAGCTCGGCCGGTTTCTGGCCGAGCCGGCTGGACTTCGATGCGTATGCCAAGGGCTGGAAGACCAGCACGGAATACACCTTTGCGACCTATTTCCTCAACAGCTTCCTGATCACCATTCCGCGCATCATCGTGACCGTGATCTCCTGTGTGATGGTGGCCTACGCCTTTGCACGCTTTGAGTTCTGGGGACGCAAGGTGCTGTTCAGCATCATGATCGCCACGATGATGCTGCCGCTGATCGTGCTGCGTCTTCCCCAATACCTGGTGTTCCGCGAGATCGGCTGGCTGGATTCCTATCTGCCGCTGATCGTGCCCTCGGCCTTCGCCACCGACACCTTCTTTGTCTTCATGCTGGTGCAGTTCCTGCGCGGCATTCCGCGGGACATGGAAGAGGCGGCCCAGATCGACGGCTGCAATGCCTGGCAACTGCTCTGGCACATCATCGTGCCGCTGCTCAAGCCGGCCATCATTTCCGTGGTGGTGTTCCAGTTCATCTGGACGATGAACGACTTCATGGGGCCGCTGATCTATCTGGCCTCGGTGGAGAAATATCCGGTGTCGCTGGCTTTGAAGATGAGCATCGGGGCGACGGAAGAGGTGGAGTGGGCGAATGTGATCGCCATTTCGGTGGTGGCGCTGATTCCCTCGGTGGCGGTGTTCTTTGCGGCGCAAAGGCATTTCATCGAAGGCGCGACATCCTCCGGGGTCAAGGGCTGATCACAGGCCCGCCCATCCGGCACCGGTCCATCGGCATATCGGCACACCGGACGACGACAAGAAGATTGGAGACAGACAGGTGGCAAGACTTTCGCTCAACAAGGTCGAGAAGACCTATCCGAACGGCTTCAAGGCGGTCCACGGGGTGGACCTGGAAGTGCGCGACGGGGAATTCATGGTGTTTGTGGGCCCATCGGGCTGTGCCAAGTCCACGCTGCTGCGCATGATTGCCGGCCTGGAAAGTATCACCGCCGGGGAGCTGCGCATTGGCGACCGGACCGTCAACAGCCTGGCGCCAAAGCAGCGCGGCATTGCGATGGTGTTCCAGAACTATGCGCTGTATCCCCACATGAAGGTCTACGACAACCTGGCCTTTGGTCTCAAGTTGGCCAAGACACCTGCCGACGAACTGGACCGCCGGGTGCGCCATGCCGCGCGGCTGCTGGAAATGGAGCATCTGCTGGACCGTTATCCGAAGCAGCTCTCTGGTGGCCAGGCCCAGCGGGTGGCGGTGGGGCGTGCCATTGTGAAGAAGCCGGAGGTCTTCCTCTTCGATGAGCCGCTGTCCAACCTGGATGCCAAGCTGCGTGCCGCCATGCGCGTGCGGCTGACCGAGCTGCATCGCACCCTGCGCGAAAGCGACCAACCGGCCACCACGGTCTATGTGACCCACGACCAGGTGGAGGCCATGACCATGGGCGAGCGTATCTGCGTGCTCAAGGATGGTGTCATCCAGCAGGTCGACACTCCGACGGCGCTGTATGAGCGTCCGGCCAATGCGTTTGTGGCGGGTTTCATTGGCTCGCCAGAAATGAACCTGCTGCCGGCCCGCCTGGAGGCGACGGACAATGGCCTGACGGTGCAGCTGGGCGGCTCCCGCCTGCGCCTGCCGGCCCAACGTGTGGCCGCGTTGGGCGGACTGGCCCACCGTGCGGATGGCGCGGTGCAACTGGGCCTGCGCCCGGAACACCTCACTCTTGCCCCGCGCCCGCAAGGCGACAGTGAGCCCCTGCAGGCACGGCTGCGTTTCACCGAGCACATGGGCTCCGAGGTGTATGTGCATGTCGAGCTGGGCGAGCTGGTCCTGACCGCCCGCATCCCCGCTGAGCAAGCCTTGCCGCTGCAGGGCCTGCAGCGGGGAGAGGCGGTGACGCTGCATGCACAGATGTCGGCGGCGCATCTGTTTGACGCCGACACCGGCATGAGCCTGCTCACATGAGCGCGACCCGTCGTCAATGGCTGGGCGCGGCGGCCGGTGCGGTCGCCGCCACCGGTGCGGGCCTTGCACTGGCCCCCGCCTTCCTGCGCGCCGAGGAGCCCCGTGTGCTGCGTTTTGCGTGGTGGGGCGGCGCGGGCCGCCACGAAGCCACGCTGAAGGCGCTGTCCCTGTTTGAACGCCGCTACGGTGTGCGGGTGAAAGCCGAATACATGGGCTTTAATGGCTATCTGGAGCGGCTGACCACCCAGATTGCCGGTGGCTCCGAGCCCGATGTGATGCAGATCAACTGGGCCTGGCTTGCCATGTTCAGCAAACGCGGCAATGGCTTTTTCGACCTTCGCCAGCAGGCCCGCCTGCTGGACCTGAGCCAGCTGGACGCCGAGGACCTGGCCTACGGCGATGTGAGCGGCAAGCTCAATGCACTGCCGGTCTCCTTCAGCGCGCGGGTGATGCTGTGGAACGAAGCGGCCTTCCAGCGCGCCGGCCTGGCGCTGCCCACCACCTGGGACGAGCTGTTTGCCACCGGTCCGGCTTTCCGCAAGGCGTTGGGCGAAGACGCCTACCCGCTGGACGGCGAGCTCTACGACATGATGCTGCTGGCCCAGGCGTGGGTGCAGCAGCGCCATGGCACGCCTTATGTCGACCCGCACGAGCCTCGGGTGGCCATGAGCGAGGCGGCGGCGCTGGATTGGGTGCGCACCTATCGGCGGCTGATCCAGGAGCATGTGGCCACGCCGCTGCCCCTGCGCGCCAGCCTCGGTGGCGCGGAAAAACCGACCGAACAGCAGCCCGACTGGGTGAACGGCCGCTGGGCCGGCAACTACACCTGGGATTCGGTCATCGGGCTGCGCTCGTCGACGCTGGACAAGCAGCAGCGCCTGACGCTGGGTGAGTTCCCCACCTTGCCCGGTGCGCTGGACAGCGGCATGTTTGGCCGCCCCACCGTGATGTATGCCGTCAGCCGCCATGCCGCCACACGCGGCCATGCGGAAGAAGCCACCCGCTTGGTGAATTTCCTGCTGACCGATCTGGAAGCCTCCTCGCTGCTGGGCCGCACCCGCGGCCTGCCGTCGGCCCGGGGGCCGTTTGAACAGCTGCGTCATGGCCCCGGCGTGCCGCCGCTGGAGCTGGCCGCCCATGAACAGATTCGCGAGCAGCGGCAGGCCGGGCGCCTGCGACGGCCGGCGCCGCTCTTTGAGCATGCACGGCTGCACAAGTTCATGCGCGAGGTGTTCGAGACCGTCGCCTACCGCAAGACCACCGACGAAGCCGCTGCGCGCCGTCTGGTGACCGAGGGCCAGGCCCTGTTGCAACGCATCAAGTGAACAGCGCGCACCATCGCGTGAAGACCGTATGAAAGCCAACGAACGTCAACTTCGCTTTGTCACCCGTCAGGACCCGGACACTGGCGCGCGCGTCACCCGGCTGACGCCGACCGACGTCACCTGCCATCGCAACTACTTCTATCAGAAGGCGTTCACCAATGATGGCAAGCGCCTGATCTTTGGGGCTGAATTCGGGCCGGGCAGCAGTTGGAACTACCACCTGCTGGACCTGGAATCCCAGGTGGCGACCCAGCTCACCGACCAGCCCGGCGAGAACACCTTCGGCGGCTTCCTCAGCCCGGATGACCGGCACCTCTACTTCGTGCGCGCCGAGCGTCAGCTGATCCGCCTGCAATTGGCCGACCTCAGCGAAGAGGTGGTCTACCGCGTGCCGGAAGCGTGGGTGGGTTATGGCACCTGGGTGGCCAATTCCGCGTGTACCCGTATGGTGGGCATCGAAATCGCCGCCAGCGACTGGTTCCCGCTGAGTGACTGGCAGAAGTTCCATCAGATGTTCCACGCCAAGCCGCGTTGCCGGCTGATCCGCATCGATCTGGCCACCGGCGAGCGCGAGGTGATTCTGGAACAGCAGGGCTGGCTGGGCCACCCGCAGTACCGCCCGTTTGACGATCAGACCGTGGCCTACTGCCATGAAGGGCCGCACGACCTGGTGGACGCCCGCATGTGGTTCATCAATGAAGACGGTACCCACATCCGCTGCGGCCGCCAGCAGGATCCCGGCGAAAGCTGCACCCATGAGTTCTGGGTGCCGGATGGCTCGGCCATGATCTATGTGTCCTACCTCAAGGGGCAGCGGGACCGCTGGATCTGCTCGCTGGACCCGGTCACGCTGGAATCGCGCCGCCTGATGCACATGCCGCCGTGTTCCCACTTGATGAGCAACCATGATGGCAGCCTGCTGATCGGAGACGGATGTGATTCACCGGCCGACGTGGCCGATGCCAGCAGCCATCAGATCAAGACCGACCCCTATCTGCATGTGTTCGACATGAAGGCCGGCACCGAGCGTCGCGTGGCCCGGCACGACAGCAGCTGGCGGGTCTACAAGGGCAACCGGCAGGTGACCCACCCGCATCCGTCGTTCACCCCGGATGAGCGCCAGGTGCTGTTCAGCGCGGATGCCGAGGGCGAGCCGGCGCTGTATCTGGCGGACTTGTGATGAGAACGGCGGGGCAGGGCGTGATGGCGAATGGCCGGACAAGCATGCGGAGGGTACTGGCCGGGGCGGCGCTGGTGGTGGGAGCGACCGCCGGGTCGGTGACAGTGTTCGCGCAGACGGGCGCTCGTCCGCAGTTGTCCGAGGCGGATGCTGCCGCGCTGACCCTGGAACGCTACCTGGGCGATTGGTCGCCCGCGCCGCTCGAAGACCCCTCGGGCCTGCGCCCGGACTTCATCGTGGCCGCCGACGGTAGTGGCACCCACCGCACCGTGCAGGCGGCCTTGGACGCCGTGCCGGCGGCCGGGCGTGAGCACCATCGCATCCACATTCTGGTGCGGCCCGGCACCTACCGGGAGGCCTTGTGTGTGCAGGGCAAGGCGCCCTTCCGCCTCTACGGCCTGGGCGACCCAAGTGCGGTCGTCATCGTCGAGGGACGCTACAACGGCCTGGTCCGCCCGATGCCATCCACCGCCACGGCGGCGGACCGGCAAGCCGCCTCGGAGCATGTCAGCCGCGTGGCCTTGCCGGAGGGGTGCCAGATTCCACTGGCGCCTCGTGGCGGCGCTGCGGCTTCTTCCAGCGCAGCCAGCAGCAGTGTCACCGGTACCGGCGCTGCCGCTCCGCCCCCCACCTACGGCACGCCGGGCAGTGCCAGCGTTACGCTGCTGACCGATGACGTGCAACTGCAGCGTCTCACCATCGCCAATGACGCGATGGAGGGTGTGCGCGCTGGAGTCGGATATCCCGAAGGGGCCAATGAACGGGGAGGGGCGCAGGCCGTGGCGCTGCTCACCAAGGGCGATCGGATCCAGCTGGAAGACGTGCGGCTGATCGGTCACCAGGACACCTTCGAGGCGGAACGCGTCAACGGCCGCTCCGGACGTGTGCTGGTGCGGCGTAGCGACATCCGGGGCGATGTCGACTTCATCTTCGGTGGCGCCACGCTGGTGATCGACAACAGCCTGATCGTCAGCCGCGCCGGCAGGCGCCAGCCGGGGCATGGGGGCCATGTCATCGCCCCCAGCACGACGCAGGACGAGCGCTACGGCATCCTGATCCAGCGCAGCCGCTGGCTGGCGGAACCGGGCGTTGCTCCGGCCAGCATCAGCCTGGGCCGTGCGTGGGACCGTGGCGTCCCCCCCGGCACCTGGCAACCCGGCGCTGCCGTGCCCAATGGCCAGGCGCTGCTGCGGGACAACCTGCTGGGGCCGCATCTGGCGCCCTGGTCGGCATCGACCTCACGTCGTCCGTTCAGCACCGAAGGAACGGCGGCCAACCGCATGGCGGAATTCCGCAACCAGGCGCTGCCGGTGGCCGCTTATGAAGGGCTGCCAGAGGGGGACGGCTGGGCCTCGGTCGATGGCGGCACGAAGGGGGGCGCGGGGGCGGCACCCGATGCGGTCCGCTGGGTGCGCACGCGGGCCGAGCTGGATGCGGCACTGGCGCTGGGCAACACCCCCAAGATCATCGCGCTGGCCGGTCGCATCGACCTGGCAGCGGATGCCGCCGGCCGCCGCCTGGGCATGGAGGCTTTCCAGGATCCCGCCTTTGACCTAAACGCCTTTGCCAAGGCCTATGACCCCGCCACCTGGGGGCGAGGGGCGCCGCGGGGGGCGCTGGAAGACGCCCGCCAACGCTCTGCCCGCCGGCAGGCCGCGCAGGTGGTGGTGCGCATCCCCTCCCACACCACGGTGATCGGCATCACCCCGGATGCCGGTTTTGACGGCGGCTCGCTCATGATGGAGCGCGTGCAGCAGGTGATTCTTCGCAACCTTCGCTTCTCCGATGCCTACGACTATTTCCCGGCCTGGGACCCGATGGACAACGGGCACGGGGAGTGGAACTCCGAATACGACACCGTGTCACTGCGGGATGCGCAGCACGTCTGGGTCGACCATTGCAGCTTCGACGATGGTCAGCGCCCGGACCGGGCGGAGCCGACGTTCCTGGGCCGCCCGCTGCAGCGCCATGATGGTCTGCTGGACATCACCCGCCAATCAGACCTGGTGACCGTGTCATGGAACGTGTTCCGCCAGCACGACAAGACCATGCTCATCGGCGGCAGCGACAAGCATCGCGACGATCGCGGGCGCCTGCGCGTGACGCTGCACCATAACCTCTGGGAGGCGGTGAAGGAGCGTACACCGCGCGTCCGTTTCGGTCAGGTGCATGTGGCCAACAACCTCTTCTCGGTGCGGGCGGATCAGCCGGAGGGCTATGCCTACTCTCTGGGCGTTGGCTTCGAGGCGCAGCTGCTGAGCGAAGCCAATGCCTGGGAATTGCCGGCGGATGTGCCACCGCGCCAGGTGGTGCGCTTTCTCAAGGGACAGCGCTTTGAAGACCATGGCTCGCTGGTGAACGCTCAGCCGGTGGACCTGGGGGCCGCGATCCAGGCGGCTGGTACCGGTAGCAGTGGGGCCGGCAGTACCGGAATTACCGGCAGTACCGGCACGCCGTCGGCCCTCAGCGGCCCCACGGTGTTGCCTGCCGGCTGGACCCCGCCGTACGCTTGGCGCCCAGCCCCGGCTTCCGACGTGGCCTCCCGTGTTCGCCAGGGCGCGGGCGCGGGTCGGCTGTGGTGAAATCCTCTCTTTGACCAGACACACCGCGCATGGATGACGATCTGAACGATGGCAAGCAGCAGCCCGAGTCGGTGGCGGCCGTACTCAAGGTGTTTGCCATCCTGCAAGCCTTGTCCGAGCGCAGCGACACCGGCATCTCTGAACTGTCCGTGCGCCTGGCCATGCCCAAGGCCACGGTCTATCGCTTCCTGCAGACGATGAAGACGCTGGGCTATGTGCGGCAGGAGTCGGACAGCGAGCGCTACGGCCTCGCCATGAAGACCTTTGAGCTGGGCGCCAAGGCGCTGCAGTATCCGGACCTGGTCGAGCTGTCCAAGCATCACATGCAGATGCTGGCGGATGCCACAGGCGAAACCGTCCACCTGGGCACCTTGATCGACAGCGAGATCATCTACGTGCACAAGGTGGATTCCCACCACATGCTGGGCATGTATTCGCGGGTGGGGCGCCGCGCGCCGCTGCATTGCACGGCCATCGGCAAGGTGTTGATGGCCTGGGAGCATCCGGACCGCCGCCAGCGCATCCTGGCCGGGGCCGAGTTCAAGCGGTTTCGCGACAAGACCATCACCGACCTGACGGATTTCCAGGTGGAGCTGGACCGCGTGAAAGCGCAGGGTTTCGGCGAGGACCGCGAGGAATTCGACGACCACATCCGTTGCCTGGGCGTGCCCATCTTCGACCGGCTGGGCCATCCGGTGGCCGGCATGAGCGTGAGCTTCCCGACCTTCCGGTATGACGATGCCAAGGCGCCGGAAGTCGTGACGATGCTGAAGGAAGCCAGCCGCGACATCTCCGCGCGGCTGGGCTGCATCAAGTTCCCGCTGGACGAGAAGGCGTAAGCGAAGCCGGCTCAGGCCCCTGCGGGGGGTGTTGTCCCCGTGGGCGATGTCCCGGTGGTGATGCCGGGCGCGGTTGTGCCCACCGCCTTCAATGCCGCCACCACACGCGCATGCGCTTCCACCAGTTCGGGAGCGCTGTCGAAGTGCCGCAGGTAGCGCACCATGAACGCCTCCTGGCTGTCGCGGCTCAACGCCAGCAGTTCACGCATCCGCTGGGCCACGGGCAGCGGGGTCAGGTCTGCATCGCCCTTGCCATCGATGGCTTCGTCCAGCATGACGATCAGGCGGCTCAGTGGGTCCAGCCAGCGCATGTCCTCGGAATAGGCCATCACCTGCAGGAAATCTCCGGGCCCCTGCGTGCCGTGTAGCTTTTCGTAGTCGCGCCGCTCCAGGGCGACCAGGGTGCGGTGCAGATCCAGCAGGGCGGTGCGGAGATGGCGGCAGGTGTCGAAGGCCATGATGTGAGCGGAAAGGCTTGTAAAGCCGCCAGCGTAGCGCCCACCGGCCAGAGGCACCAAAGGGAGATGCAGCGACTCTCCCACATGGGGGAGGGCCCGGCACGGGCAAACCCGATAACGCCAAGTTATTGCGACAAGCTCCCAACCATCTCCTGGCGATGGCACCCCGTCGCTAGAGTTTTCTCAGCGCCTCAGACGCGCGAACTCAACCAGAACCAGGAGACACCCGATGAAGCGATTTCAAGCGCGCCACGCCGCGCCAGCCCTGTCCGTCCTGATGGCCCTGATGCTGGCCACCGGCGCCCTGGCGGGCAGTGGTCGTCACGATGCCGACAGTGATGCTGCCGACGACAGCGCACTGACCTTCGACGCCTCCAACTACACCCGTGTGGGTGTCACCATCGACGGCACCTATGTCCCGGTGCGTTGGTACAAGAACGTCTGCTACGTCAAACAGCCGGTGTTGATGGCCACCACGCAGACCGGCCTGGGGGGCGCCACCCAGGTGATCGACAACCCGCAATGCGGCTATCAGAACCTCAACATCTTTGTCCCCGAGGCCTCGCTGAACGACCCGAAGACCGCTCTCTATCTCGCGGTCAACAACGGGGGCTGGATGGCCAGCTACCAGCGAGCCAGCGTGACCGACGGAGCCACCCTGGACAGCAGCACCAGCAATGTGGGGGCAGCGTTGAAGGCGGGCTATGTCTATGTCGACGTGGCCACCCGAGGACGCAACGTGGTGGCCGCCGATGCCACCTATCCGGGCCGCTCGCCCGCCGTGGTGGTGGACGCCAAAGCCGCCGTGCGCTATCTCAGGCTGAATGACGCCCGCATGCCGGGCAGCGCCGAGCGCATTGTGGTGAACGGCACCAGCGGCGGTGGCGGCCTGGTGTCGATCCTGGGCGCTTCCGGCAACAGCCCGGACTATCTGCCGTATCTCGCGGCCATCGGCGCTGCCGGCATCGACAAGCGCGGCCGCAGCACCCTGCGCGACGACGTGCTGGCCGTCGTGGCCTACTGCCCCATCACCGACCTGGGCCATGCTGATCTGGCGTACGAATGGCTCTTTACCGCGCTGAATTCACGCGCGTTGGCAGGCACCAGCAATGCCAACCCCACGGCCAGCGCCGAATTGGCGTCGAGATTTCCCGCCTATCAGCGCAGCCTGGGGCTGCGCAATGCCGATGGGCAGCGACTGACGGCAGACAACATGCTCGCCACCATTCAGGCCGAGGTGATCCGGTCGGCCGAGACGGCGATGCGGGCCGGCACGACGCTGCCGAAGCTCGGCGAGAGTTTCACCGTCAGTGGCATGGGAGGCAGCAAGACCTACGTCAACGATTGGATGGACGTGGACACCACCACGCAGCGGGTGCTGTCGCTGGACATGACCCGCTACCTGGCCTTCGTCGCCACGCAGGCCACGCTCAAACCGACCCCGGCGTTTGATCAGTCCGGCTTGAGTGTGCTCACCAATCCCGCAGGTGAATCCAATCTGTTTGGCACACCGACCCAGCTGTATTCCAACTTCACCGACTACAGCTGGAACCACAACGACAAGACGGATGGTGTGGGTTTGGATGAGACCGGCCTGACCTGGACCCAGTTCCTGCGGCAGCCGGGCACCCGGGTGGATGAGCAGATCCGTCTGATCGATCCGCTGGCCTTCATCGGCAGCCAGGCGGACACCTCACCGTATTGGTATGTGCGTCATGGCACGCGGGACCGCGATACGGCCTTCACCGTCTCCATCAACCTCAGCCGCGCCCTGGCGGCAGACCGCAAGGTGGCAGATGTGAATTACCGTCTCGCCTGGAACCAGCCCCATGCTGGCAACTATGACGTACCCGAAGCCATGGCCTGGGTCGCCACCGTGCTGAAGGCGGCCGAGCGTCGCGGCCGCTGAGGTCAGAACGCTTCCAGCAAATGAGCCACCCATGCCTGCAGCGCGGCCGTGGATTGCTTCTCTCGATGCACCACCAGATGGCACTGGCGCAGCAGGCGGGGCAGGGGGGTGTTTAAACGGCAGAGGCGACCGGCGTCCAGCGCCTCCTGCACCGCCCAGGTCGACAGGCAGGCCACGCCGAGGCCCGCTGCAGCGGCATGCTTGATGGCCTCGGAGCTGCCCAGCTCGATGCAGCGTCGGTAGCTGCTCAGATGCGGCAACAAGGCCTGATCGGTCGACTCCCGGGTGCCGGACCCGGGTTCCCGCAGCAGCCAGACTTCCTCCCGCAGATCCCGCAACGGGATGCGTTCACCGGCGAGGCAGCGCTGCGCCAGTGCGCTGGATGAGGCCACCACCACCACCATTTCATCCTTGAGCCAGGGCGTGACCGCCAGCACTGACTGGTGGCTCGGCCCTTCAATCAGGCCCACATCCAGGTCGAAAGCGGCGACCGCATCGCAGATGGCGGCGGTATTGCCAATCACCACCCGGGACCGCCAGGCCTTGGCCTGACGTGGAGGCTGCGCTTCCAGAAATCGGGCCAGCAGCTCTGGCAGGACATAGTTGCCCAGCGTGGTGCTGGCGCCGATGCGCAGCGACTGCAACTGGTCACCCGCCTCGCAGGCCATCTGCTCGATGCCGGTGGCAGCGTCCAGCATCGCCAGGGCGCGGGGCAGCAGCGCCCGGCCGTTGTCATTGAGCAGCAGCCGCTTGCCCGAGCGGTCGAAGAGACGCAGCGACAACATCCGCTCCAGTTCGTTCACGGCCGAGCTGGTGGCGGATTGCGACAAGGCAATGGCCTCGCTGGCGGCTGTGGTGCTGCCGCTGTTGGCCACTGCCACGAAGATCTGGAGCTGACGGAGTGTGAGGCGGAGGACGTCCATGGCGTGCTCGGGCGATGGGGACCACCCCATTATCGATTCTTATAACGATTGGGTAGATCGATATTACATAAACAACCTGTTGGACCGGCAGATGACGGATCCCTACAGTCCGCTCCGTGCGTGGCCCAGTGGTAGCGGCCTCGACAGTCTCGGGTGTTTCCATGTCGTCTTCTGTCAGTGCCCCCGCGTGGCCTCGTTTTCTGCAGTTCCGGGAGGCGCTCAGGCGTCTGGGGCCCGGGCTGGTGGTGTGTCTGGTGCTGGCCAGCCTGGCGCTGAGCCTGGCCCGCCTTCCCTGGCTGCAGGCGCATGGGCTGAGTGCGCTGACCTTGTCCATCGTGCTGGGCATGCTGGCGGGCCACAGTGTGTATCCGTCGCTGGCCGCTGCGGCCGAACCAGGGGTGCAATTCACTCGGCAGACGCTGCTGCGCTTGGGCATCGTGTTGTATGGGCTGAAGCTCACGGTGCAGGATATTGGGCAGATGGGGCTGGCCGGCGTGACGACCGATGCCTTGGTGGTGGCGTCCACGCTGATGCTGGGCGCTTGGGCCGGCCGGCGGTGGTTGAAGCTGGATCGAGAGCAGGCGCTGCTGATCAGTGCGGGAAGTGCCATCTGCGGCGCAGCAGCAGTGATGGCAACGGCACCGGCGGTCCAGGCGCGTGACCATCAGGTGGCGCCCGCCATTGCCACGGTGGTGGTGTTTGGAACACTGGCGATGTTTCTGTATCCGTGGATGTTTGCCCTGAATCAGTCGCTGCAATGGATACCGGGGGGCGCCCACGGATTTGGGCTCTACACGGGTGCCACGATCCATGAGGTGGCGCAGGTGGTGGTGGCCGGCCGTGGCATGAGTCCGGAGGCAACTGATGCGGCGGTGATGGCGAAGATGGTGCGGGTGATGATGTTGGCGCCGGTGCTGCTGGCGCTGGGTGTGGTCCTGTCTCGGCGAGACCGCAAGGCGGCTTCTTTGGGGGCTTCCGTGGGGGCGGTGCAGGGTGCTTCGCCGAAGTCGTTTGGCATCAACGTGCCCTGGTTTGCCTTTGCCTTCATGGGTGTCGTGCTGCTGCATTCGTGGCTGCCGGTTCCTGCTGCGGCCGCTGGTGACCTCTCCCGGCTGGACGACCTGCTGCTGGCCATGGCGATGGCCGGTCTGGGCTTGGGCACTCAGCTCAGCGCTGTCCGGCGGTCCGGCCCCAGGCCCCTGTGGCTGGCACTGCTGCTCTTTGTGTGGCTGGTGGTGGGCGGGGCCGCCATCAGCCGGATGACGAGCTGGCTGTTCATGTGACCGTGATCGAGTCGCCAAGGCGTCGCACTCCACTGACCGGCCGGACCCTGGCCTGAACCTGGGCAATCACCGTCTCAGATGGCCTCCGTTCTCTGTGTTTGCTGCCATGTTGGCCCTTGTGTTTGCCCCAATGTTTGCGCTTATCTCAGTCTCGGCTCAGTCTCGGTCGTAGGCCCTGAACCTGAACGCAGCAACTCGTCCAGCGACATTCCCAAGTGGCATTGCAGGAAGTCGGACCATTGCGCCATGATGCTTTCCAGCGCAATGCGCTCGCCATCAGCATGAGGCTGCGGCCCGCCATGAGGCGTTGCCGCCCGCAGTGAACTCGCCGCCGACGGATCGGTGCGAACAGGGCCCCACCACAAGGTCAGCGCATGGGCAGTGCTGGCCTTGTTGATCTGCGCGGCACGAATCGCAAAGCCGATGGGTTCACCAGCGTTGGAGGCCACGATCAGGGCGCCACTCATCGGTGCCGGGAAGTGCTGCTGATCGAGCGACAGCAGATGCTCGTGCAGCGGCTCGCTGGCTTGCCTCGCCGGGAAGAGGATGTCGTGACGGTAGGCCGCATCCTGCGCGGGTGTACCGACCCCATCGCGGCAGAACACCAGATGCAAGGGGTCTCCGCGGCGGAGTCGCTCCAGCAGCGCCCGCTCACGCACTTGCTGCGCTTCCAGCCGTGTGGCGTCGCCGTGTGTGCGAAACGGCGTGGCGCGCTCCGGCGTGATGATGACTTCCGGGCCTTCCAGACATGCCTCCATGGCCCACTGCACACCGGCCACGGCCTGGCGGCGTTGCCGATCACCTTCCGGAATCTGCACATGTCCGGATTGGCCCAGCTCGATGAGCAGGCGCCTGGCGGCTTCGCGTTCGTCGTGGGCCAGGTGAGGCGCATGCTGAAGCCGATGGCATGCTGCGGAAATCACTTGCGCGGCGCTGCCGGGCGATGAAAACGCCGATGCGTGAGACGTCGCTTCAGCCGGCTCAGAGCCCCGCCGAGTGGAGACGTCCGTAGACGCCTGCGGCGTCAGCAGGGAGGTCGGGGGGGAACTGGATAAGGGCCACATGGCGGTCAGTGGGACCGCAGGCGGAGTCAGTGCGATGCACCCCAGCGGGATTTGACATCGTCGACCACCGGCACCAGGGCCAGGGTCGCCAGCACCACCGCCATGGGCACTGTGGAGATATAGCCTAGACGCTGGAAGCCATAGGCGCCCAACAGCCCACCGACGAGGAAGCAGCAAAGCAGGCCGGCCAGCATCGCGAGCCGGTCGCGGTTGGCACGCACGGGCGCCATTTCCGCTTCCCCACGGTTGATGTAGACCAGCTTGCCCAATTCGATGCCCATGTCGGTCACGATGCCCGTCATGTGGGTGGTGCGGATCACCGCGTTGGACACCTTGGTGATGACGGCGTTCTGCAGCCCCATGATGTAGCAGAGCAGGGCCACGGTGAGGGGAATGAACAAGGCTTCGTTATGGGCCAGCCGCGCGCCCAGCAGACCGAACACCAGGATCAGCACCGCTTCCAGCAGGAGCGCGATGGCGAATTCACTGCGCAGGCGCGCACGCCGCGCGAAGTTGACGAGCAAAGCGCAGGTCATCGCCCCCAGCACAAAGGCAAGCACACCCGCGATGGCATCGACCACCAGGGCCCATTCCCCCAGCACCAGGTTGTCCGCCACTGACGAGACCGCTCCGGTGACATGCGAGGTGTATTGCCGCACCGCCAGAAACCCGCCCGCATTCAGTGCCCCAGCCACGGCCGCCAGCAGCAGGCCCAGGTGTCGATCCGCCCGTTGGGTGCGATCGGGGCCGGTCAGTTGGCGGGCAAAGGCAACGGGCATGGGAACTCAGGCCGACAGCAGCAGGGCAGAACCAAGGGAGTGTTGAGCATAGCGCGCTGCGTGGCCCACGACGGACGCTTCGTGTGCATCCAGATTCCCACAGTGCTGTTGCATGCATGGGGAGAAGCGAAACTGGATGGAGGTGTGGAGAGGGAGGGGTGCCTAATAAAGCAGAATAAAACTGTGATGTTCTTGTTTAATAGACAATTGAGCAGGAGAAAATGCCTATCAAAGTAGAATTCGCGAAAGTTGTTCTACTATAGAAGGTATGAACACCATCCCAGAAGTCTCTGCTGAGCTTCGGCGTGTGCTGAAGCAGAGCGGTCGCACCGGCCAGTCCCTGCGCGAGGCGGCGGGATTGTCCCGGCAGACCTTTAGCAACGTCATGGGCGGCACCTCCGACTTCAAGCTCAGCACCTTGCTGGCCTTGGCCGACCGGCTCGGGCTGGAACTCTTGTTGTTGCCCAAAGGCGCCGCAAGGGGCTTGCAGAGCAGCGATGCCACCCCCCCGGTGGTGGAAACCGTGGTCGACCTGGCCCGCAAGCGTGCCGCGGGGCCGGGTGGACAAGGGCAGGAGCCATGAACGTCAAGGGCCTCACCATCTACCTGGGCCAGCGGCGCCTGGGGGTGCTCTTCCAATATCCGCTCTCGCATGACCACACGGTGCATCGCTTTGTGGCGGATGACGATTTCCTGAGCGACCCACGGCAACCCATCCTGTCGCTGTCCTTTCGAGCGGGTGATCCGCAGGCGCAGGCCGCCTTCTGGAAAGCCACTGCGGCAGCGCCCCTGAACGGCACGCTCTCCAAGGACCCGCAACGCGGCTGGCTGCTGCCGGCCTTCTTCCAAAACCTTCTGCCGGAAGGGCCGCTTCGCAGCCGTATCGCCGACATGCGTGGCTGCAGCCCTGACGACCACTTTGAACTGCTCGCCGCCACCGGCAAGGACTTGCCCGGCGACGTCCACGCCATGCCGGCCGAACTGGACCGCAGCCAGTTGGAACGGCTGATCACTCAGAACAATGATGCGCTGGAAATGTCAGTGGTGGCCGCGCCGATGGACGACGCCATTTCCGTCTCCGGTGTGCAGGCCAAGCTCGCAGTGCTGCGGGACCAGGGCGGTCGATTTGTGGCCCGCACCAAGCTGGCCGATGACACCGGCGCCCGGCATGTGATTGCCAAGCTGCCAGTGGCCGAATTCCCGTCACTGCCGGAACTGGAGGACCTGTCCCTGCGCATGGCCAACGCGGCCGGTGTGCAGGTGGTGGAAGCCGAACTGGCGCCACTGGCTCTGCTGGCGGAAGAGCATCACTACGACCTGGGCGACGTGAATTCACGTACCCGCTTCCTCGCGGTCTACCGCTACGACCGCGATGCCGCCACGCCCACACGGCGGATCCACTGCGAGGACTTTGCCCAGATCCTCGGTGTGCAGCCGGAAGACAAGTACAGCCAGGACTACCTCACGATTGCCGCCGTGATGATGGCCACCCCCAGCCTGGGCGAAGCGGCCGTGCATGAACTGCTGCGGCGGATCCTGGTGAGCGACCTGATGGGCAACCCCGACATGCATCTGAAAAACATCGGGATTCGCTACACCGATCCGCAGGCGCCGGACCTTCCACCCGCGTATGACCTGGTGGCCTATGCCGCCTATCCCATCGGCATCAAAGGCCGCGCGCTGCGCTTGATGCCAGCCAGAGCGGCGGCGGCGGGGGGCAGCTCGAAAAACGACGTCGACCCCAAGGCCGCGTTGAGCCCGGTGGTGGTGCGTGACTTCTGCGCCCGTCTGGGTCTGCCCGAGAAGCCGGCCTGGGCCACCCTGCGCCGCTGCGCACAACGGGCGTTTGACGCCTGGCCCGCCTTGATTCGCGACGCAGACATCACCAACAAGATGAAGCAACGTCTGCTGGCCCGGCTGGCCCTGTTCACGCCCTGACGGGCCGCCGGCGGCGATGCGACGCCGCCGACAGGACCCGATCACAGTGCGGTCAGAACGGGAACCTCGCCGCTCAGCGCACCACCAGGGCCGTGGGCGTGGTGCCCGTGGTCACGGTGGACAGGAAGGTGAGGGCGCAGGCCGATCCGACGGTGTAGGCGGTGAGGGTGCCTTCGCCGCCGTTGGTGGCATAGACGTGGGTACCGTCCGGGGACACGGCCACTGCACTCACATTGGCACCCGCGCCGATGGTGGCGGCGGACAGCGGCGTCATCAGGCCGCTGGTGATGATGTACTGAGACAGCGTTGCATCCCCGGTGTTGGCCACATAAGCGCAGTTGCCAGCCGGTGTCAGGGCGATGGCCGAGGGCGACGTGCCGGCACTCACGCTGGCCGGTGAAGACGCCGTCAACGCCCCGGTGCTGCCGATGGTGTACTGAGCCACCTTGCCGGTGCCCTTGAGCGTGACGTAGAGATATTTGCTGTCCGGGCTCACCGCCAGGGCCTGCGGTTGGGTGCCGCTGCCGGTGCTCACCGTGGCCGTGCTCAGCGCGGTGAGGGCGCCGCTGGAGCCGACCGAGAACTGGGAGAGGGTGTTGTCGCCCTGGTTGCTCACGTAGGCAAAGCTGCCGTTGGGCGTCACCACCACCGCCATCGGTGTGCTGCCGGTGCTGACCTTGGGCGTGCTCAGTGCCGACAAGGTGCCATTGCTGTTGATGGCGAACTGCGACACTGACTTGTCCGAATAGTTGGCCACGTAGACCGTGCTGTTGCCTGGGCTCACTGCAATACCCCGGCTGTCCGCCACGGCCGAGCCGGTGCCCAGGGACGTGAGGGCGCCGGTGCTGGAGACGCTGAAGGCGCTCACCGTGCCGTTCTCGCGATAGGACGCAAAGGCGTACTTGCCGTCTGAGGTGACCGCCAGGCCGGCGGGCTGCAGGCTGCCGGTGCTGGTGGTGGCGCTGCTGGTCAGTGCGCCGGTGCTGGCCACGGTGAAGGCGGTGACGTTGGCGCTGGAAGCATTGGCACTCAGGGCCAGGTAGTTGCGGCAGGTGGCCACCACGTTGGTGATGTTGCTGCTGGCCGTGCCGCTGGCATTGCTCAGCGAGCAGGTCTGGCCCACCGGCTGGGAGCTGATGGTGACCGTGTAGCTGCCGCTCACCGTGGTGGTGAAGGCAAAGCTGGAGGCATTGGCGGCCACGCTGATGGTTTCGCTGCCATTGGAGAGCACCAGACCGCTGGTGGTGAGGCCGCTGACCGACCCGCTCACCGTATAGGCCCCATCATCGCCACCGCCACAAGCGCTCAGGGCGGCTGCGGCGGCGATGGCTGTCAGCGCCTTGACGGCCTTGGCGGCAGTGGTTGCCGACCGCCCCAAAGGCGCACGGCGGGAAGCACAAGAAGCGGAGGCAGAGCGGATGGCAGTGGGCATGAGGCAGAAACCGGAAGAAGAATGGGTCGGAGTCTAGCCAGCACACACCTGCTGGATCCGCTTAACTGGGGTGTCATTTCAGTGGGATTTACATTGTGTCAGTGGGTGTGTCGTGTGTGTTGCCGTAGCGTTTCCGGATGACTTCGATCTTCATTCCCTACTTCTTGGGATGCGGCGCCATCGAACCGTTCACTACAGTGCAAGGACCCATGGGAGATGCCCATCCACCCATGACGGTCCCGTCGCTCACCACCCCTCCGGGCCACCGCCGCCACCGCCGCCACCTCCAGGAGCTCCACATGCCGCTGCAATCTTTGTGGTCCCGAACCCCTCATCGGACTTCGGCCCCACAGGCTCCTGCGAACGGGACCTTCGAGGCAAGGGCGCTGGCTGCAACGCCGACGCCCCATTCTTTTGCTGCGCTGGCACTGCCTCTATTCACCCTGTTCACCGTTTTGACTGCCACCCCGGGCCACGCCGCACAGCCCTTGCCGGCACTGCCACTGGAATCGGGCCTCACCGTCTCCGGCCTGTCCTCCGGCGCCTTCATGGCCGCGCAATATGCCGTGGCCTTCTCCCGGGACGTGACCGGCGTGGGCGTGGTCGCCGGTGGCCCATGGGATTGCGCCCAGGGGCGGATTGACCTGGCCACCACCAATTGTTCCTGCGTGACGGACGTCTGTTTGCCGACCACCCCCTCGGTCCTGGCCACCCAGAGCGCATTGCGAGCGAGCGGAAGGGCCTCGATCGACCTCATCGACCCTTTGGACCAGTTGAAGAAGCAGCGCGTGTGGCTGTTCCGTGGCCAGAAGGACCACACCGTGCCGCCCGGCAATGTGCAGGCCGTGGGGCTGTTCTACAAGGACCACATGCACGTCAGTGCCGCGCAGATCAAAAGCATCGACAAACCCGGCGCGGGCCACGGCCTGCCCGTGGTGGATGTGCCGTCCGCCGTGGCCTGCGGCCTGTCCGAGCCTCCCTACCTGACCGACTGCCAACTGGATGCCGCCGGGGAACTGCTGACCTGGCTCTACCCAGGGCGCACCACACTGGGCACGGCCAGCGATGGCGAACTGCGCGAGTTTGACCAGCGTCCGTATCTGCAAGGGCTTCCCTACACCGGGCTGTCGGAAACCGGTTATGTCTACATCCCCAACGCCTGCCGCCCGCCTTCATCCGGGTCATCCGGGTCATCGGGAACATTGAGCACGTCGGGCGTGTCGTCATCAGCCCCAGCGTCAGCGTCAGCCTGCGCCGTCCATGTGGTCTTCCACGGCTGCCGCCAGTCCCGTGACAGCCTCACCCCGGAGGGGACACCAGTTGGCAGCAGCTTCGTCACCAACGCTGGCTACAACCGCTGGGCGGCGGGCAGCCGTCTGGTGGTGCTGTATCCGCAGGTGCTTCCGCTGGACACTGGCAATCCACTGGTGGGTTACCGCTACAACCCTCGCGGCTGCTGGGATTTCTGGGGCTACACCCAGGTGTTCCCGTCCACCTCGCTGCAGACCACCAAGCATGCCCCGCAGATGCTCGCCGTGCGCGCCATGGTCGACGCGCTGCGTGGCCCGGAGGGGATGTCACGCAGGTAGACGGCGGCCGGCTCAACCCGCCAGACTTCAACTGCCCTAGAATCCGGCCCATGCGTCGCTGGATCACCTTGCTGCTGCTTGTCTTCCTGCCGCTCCAGCTGAGCTGGGCGGCGGTGGGCAATTATTGCCAGCATGAGACCGATGCCCGCGCCGCCCGTCACTTCGGGCACCACCAGCATGTGCATGCCGACGACGCCGGCCAGGCCGTGGCGGGCAAGAGCATGGTCGACAGTGACTGCCATGCCTGCCACGCCAGTGTGCCGCCGCTGAGGGCGCAAAGCCTCGCGCTGACCCCCATCCTGTCCTTGTCGTCCCTCACGGCCGACGTCTCTCCGGCGCCTTCGTCTGCGCCCACCCGTACCCCCGACCGGCCTCAGTGGCCGCGTTTCGCCTAGGCCCCACGCTTCACCGTCCTGCATCTGCAGCGGCGACGAGGTGAACTGCGGGCCCCAGGGACCTCCTCGGAATCTCCTGTCGACCTCTGTTCTTCCGGCCGCTTTGTTTCAGGCAGCTGTTGCCGGACGTCCTTCGTTGGACGCCGTTGCCGGATGGGGGGATGCAAACCTCATGGGGCCTTTGCATCATTCCGACACACCGTTCTGACGAGGTCTTTCCCCGGCGAGACGCGCTTGTCCTTGTGCAAGGCCCGTCCCGCCGAATCCCGGTACGACCTGTGAGATTCGATGAGAACACTGCTTTCCGCCGGGCTGATGGCGCTTGCCGTGCAAGCGGCCGCGCCCGTGCTCGCCCAGACGCCCCCCACCAGTCCCCAACCTGAACAGCACTCCGAACAGCACCCCAGCCACCACCGCAGTCAATACCCCAGTCAATACCCCGGCCCTTACTCCAGCCTCACTCTGGATCAAGCCCTCGACCGGGCCATCTCCCACAGCCCAGCCCTGGCTGCCGCCCAGAAAGAGGTCAGCGCCTCGGAGGGGGCGCTCCAGCAGGCGGGCCTTTGGCGCAACCCCACCCTCAGTGCCACGGTGGAAGACACCCGGGCATCCACCCGCACCACCACCACCACCCTGGACATCCCGTTGGAACTGGGGGGTAAACGCTCTGCGCGGCTGTCCGCAGCCGAGCAGGCCCGCGCGGTGGCTGTTGCCTCGGCGGCCCAAGCGCGTGCGCAGTTGCAGGCGCAGGTGGTGTCCGCCTTCTTCAACGTCCTCGTGGCGCAGGAGCGGACCGGTCTGGCGACTGCGGCGGCGGAACTGTCCGCACGGGCCTTGGAGGCGGTGCAGCGGCGCGTCACCGCCGGCAAGGTGTCGCCGGTCGAAGCCAGCCGGGCCGGCGTCGACCGTGCCCAGGCGCTGCTGGAGCTGTCCGAAGCGCAAGCCGAGGAGCGCAGTACCCGCCATCGGCTGGCCACGCTTCTGGGGGAGGACCAGCCGTCCTTCTCCACGGTGGAGGCCGACACCACCGCGCCTCAACGCCCGGCATTTGCCGAGCTCGTGAGCCGGATGGAGGTGGGGCCGGCGCTGCAACTGCACCAGGCCGAGCTTCAACGGCGACGGGCGCTGGTTGACATGGCACGGAGCCAGGCCGTGCCGGACATGACGCTGAGCATTGGCGCCAAACGGGACAACGACCTTGGACGCACCCAGGCCGTGGTGGGCCTTTCCGTGCCGCTCCCGCTGTTTGACCGCAACCAGGGCGGCATCACCGAAGCCAACCGTCAGGCCGACAAGGCCGCCGACGACCTGCGGGCCAGCCGGCTGGAATTGCTGGCGGAACTGCAGGAGGCGTCCAACCGTCTGGCCGTGGGCGCCGCTTCCCTGCAGACCTTGAAGGACCTGGTGCTGCCCGCTGCGCAACAGGCCCATGACGTGGCCGGCAAAGGCTTTGAAGCCGGCAAGTTCGGCTTCCTGGAAGTGCTGGATGCCCAGCGAACGCTGCTTCAGGCACGCACCCGTTATCTCTCCACACTGGCTGCTGCCTGGCAGGCGGCGGCCGTCATCGACCGCATCGTCGGACGTTGAGAAAGCAATTCATGGCAATCACTCAAAAACAGAAGGCGGCCATGGCCGTCATCCTCCTGGCCGGTCTGCTTGCCGGTGGCGCGGCCTTGATGAAGGACCGGTCTGCGGCACATGCGGACCATGACGGCCACGGGCATGACACCAGGCCCGCTCCGGCGCGCCCTGGGGCATCGACGGCAGCGCCCGCGCAGGAAGCCTCCCACCAGCATGGAAAAGAAGGGGGCCATGCTGAGGACCATGCTCACGCGGATGCCGCAGCGTCCGCGCGGTCCGTGCATCTGAGCGCCAGCCAGATCGCCACCGCCGGCATCACGGTCCAGCCCGCCGGCCCCGGCCGGCTCCAGAGCGCGGTGGCCTTCCAAGGCGAACTCCGGTTCAACGAGGACCGCACCGCCCACGTCGTGCCCAGGTTGGGGGGTGTGGTGGAGCAGGTGCCTGCCGTGCTCGGCCAGCAGGTGCGCCAGGGCCAGGTTCTGGCGGTCATCACCAGCACCGCGCTGTCAGAACAGCGCAGCGAGTTGCTGACGGCCGAGCGCCGGCTTGAGTCGGCCCGCGCCACCTATGAACGCGAGAAGAAGCTCTGGGCCGACCGCATCTCTGCCGAGCAGGACCTGCAACAGGCGCGCACCGCCTGGCAGGAAGCCGACATTGCGGTGCAGAACGCACGCCAGAAGCTCGCCGCCGTGGGCGCTGCGGGTGCAGGGAAGGGCGCCTTGAACCGCTTTGAAGTGCGCGCGCCGTTTGACGGCACGCTGGTGGAGAAGCACATCGCCCTGGGCGAAGCGGTGAAAGAGGACAGCAGCATCTTCACCCTTTCGGACCTGCGCACCATCTGGGCCGAGTTCAATGTGGCCCCCAAGGACCTGGAAGCCGTGCGGGTGGGTCAACGGGTGATCGTGACGTCGACCGCCTCCCAGAGCCGCGTGGAGGGGAGCGTCTCTTATGTGGGCGCATTGCTGGGCGAGCAGACCCGCACCGCCAAGGCCCGCGTCACCCTGACCAATCCACAAGGCGCCTGGCGACCCGGGCTGTTTGTGACGGTCAGTGTGCTGGGCCCGGAGACGGAGGCCCCGCTCACCGTGGCTGCGGAGGCCGTCCAGACCCTCAATCAGGACACCGTGGTGTTCCGCGCCACGCCCGAAGGCTTCGACCTCGTGCCGGTCCGCCTGGGCCGGTCCGACGGCCGCCGCACGGAAGTGCTGTCCGGGCTCAAGTCCGGCGACCCGGTGGCCGTGGCCAATGCGTTTGTGCTGAAGTCCGAACTGGGCAAGGGGGAGGCCGGCCATGCGCACTGAGGAACACGGCTTGTTTGAACGCC
Organism: Roseateles sp. SL47; assembly: GCF_026625885.1. Classification (NCBI taxonomy): domain Bacteria; kingdom Pseudomonadati; phylum Pseudomonadota; class Betaproteobacteria; order Burkholderiales; family Sphaerotilaceae; genus Roseateles; species Roseateles sp. SL47. Next base: position 4,162,036 of record NZ_CP113068.1, read on the forward strand.
TCATCCGGGGCTGCATCCAGCATCGCTGGCTGGTGTTGGTGGCAGTGCTGGTGATGGCCGGGCTGGGCTTGTACAGCTACAGCCGCCTGCCCATCGATGCTGTGGTGGACATCTCGAATGTGCAGGTGGTGGTCAACACCGAGGCCCCGGGTTATTCACCGCTGGAGACCGAGCAACGCGTCACTTATCCCGTGGAGGCCGTCATGGCGGGGCTGCCAGGGCTGGAGCAGACCCGGTCGCTGTCACGCTACGGGCTGTCGCAGGTCACCGTCATCTTCAAGGACGGCACCGACATCCACTTCGCCCGCCAATTGGTCAATCAGCGGCTGCAGGAGGCCCGTGACCGACTGCCCGCCGGTGTGTCCAGCAGCATGGGGCCCATCTCCACCGGCCTGGGCGAGATCTACCTCTGGACGGTGGAAGCCGACCCCGCCGCCCGCACCCCGCAGGGCCAACCCTACAGCCCATCCGATCTGCGGGAGATCCAGGACTGGGTCATCAAGCCACAACTGCGCAATGTGCCGGGGGTCACCGAGATCAACACCATCGGCGGCTTCGAGAAGCAGTATGTCGTGGCCCCCAGCCTGGAGCGCCTGGGCGCCCACGGCCTGAGCCTCACGGACATCGTCCAGGCGCTGGAGCGCAACAACATGAACCTCGGGGCCGGCTACATCGAGCGCCAGGGCGAGCAATACCTGGTGCGGGCGCCGGGGCAGGTGAAGTCACTGGAGGACATCGGCGAGATCATCGTCGGGACGGCGCAGGGCCAGCCCATCCGCATCCAGGACATCGCCAGCGTCGACATCGGCCGTGATCTGCGAACCGGTGCCGCGACCGACAACGGCCAGGAGGTGGTGCTGGGCACCGTCTTCATGCTGATGGGTGAAAACAGCCGTGCGGTCTCGCGGGCGGTTGATGAGCGCATGGCTGCCATCAACCGCAGCCTGCCAGCCGGCGTGAAGGCGGTCACCGTCTACGACCGCACCGTGCTGGTGGACAAGGCCATCCGCACCGTGCAGAAGAACCTGGTCGAAGGGGCGCTCCTGGTGATGGCCGTGCTGCTGGTCTTCCTGGGCAACCTGCGGGCGGCGTTGATCACCGCCATGGTGATTCCCCTGTCCATGCTGTTCACCTTTACCGGCATGGTGCGTGGCGGCATCAGCGCCAACCTGATGAGCCTGGGGGCCCTGGACTTCGGCATCATCGTGGACGGCGCGGTGGTGATCATCGAAAACGCAGTGCGGCGCCTGGCGCAGGCGCAAGAGCACAAGGGCCGGGCGCTGACCCGCGACGAGCGCTTCGAGGAGGTGTTCGCCGCTGCCCGTGAAGCCCGCCGACCGTTGTTGTTCGGTCAACTGATCATCATGGTGGTGTATGTGCCCATCCTGGCGCTGACCGGGGTGGAGGGCAAGATGTTCCACCCGATGGCCTGGACGGTGCTGTTGGCGCTGCTCGGCGCCATGGTGCTGTCGGTGACCTTTGTGCCGGCGGCGGTGGCGGTGTTCATGACCCGTCCGGTCCGGGAGAAGCACAACGGCCTGATGGACTGGGCACAGCGCCGTTATGAGCCGGTGCTGCAGGCCACGCTGCGCAATGCGCCGGTGGTGGGCACCTTCGCCGTGGTGGCGGTGCTGGTCACCGCAGCCATCGCCACCCGCCTGGGCAGTGAATTCGTGCCCAACCTGAATGAAGGCGACCTGGCCGTGCAGGCCCTGCGGGTGCCCGGCACCAGCCTGAGTGAATCGGTGGCCATGCAGCGGCGCCTGGAGTCGCATCTCAAGGAGAGATTCCCGGAGATCGAGCGCATCTTCGCCCGCACCGGCACCGCAGAAATCGCGGCGGACCCGATGCCGCCCAACATCAGTGACGGCTACATCATGCTCAAGCCGATGGATCAGTGGCCGACGCCGCGACGCTCCCGGGACGAACTGCTGGCGGCCCTCCGGGAGGAAGCCGCCCAAGTCCCGGGCAGCAGCTACGAGTTCTCCCAGCCGATCCAGTTGCGGTTCAATGAACTGATCTCGGGCATCCGGTCCGATGTGGCGGTGAAGGTCTTCGGCGACGATCACGATGTGCTCAACAACACGGCCGAACGTCTGGCAGCCGTCTTGCGCCAGGTCCCCGGCGCCACCGAGGTGAAGGTGGAGCAGACCACCGGTCTGCCGACGCTGTCGATCCAGGTGGATCGAGCCAAGGCAGCCCGTTATGGACTGAACATGACCGACGTGCAAGAGACCGTGGCGATTGCCGTGGGTGGCCGCGAGGCCGGCACCTTCTTCCAGGGCGACCGGCGATTCGATCTGGTCGTTCGGTTGCCCGAGGCCCTGCGGCAGGACCTGGAAGCGCTGCGGCAACTGCCCATTCCGTTGCCCAAGGGGCCTGGCACGGATCGCGCGGCCTATGTGCCGCTTGCGGAAATCGCCACCCTGGAGGCCGCACCCGGTCCCAATCAGGTGTCGCGGGAGAACGGCAAACGGCGCGTGGTGGTGAGCGCCAATGTGTCCGGGCGGGACCTCGGCTCGTTTGTGGCGGATGCGCAGCGTGCGGTGGCCGGTGTGGAGATCCCCACCGGGTACTGGACGGCCTGGGGCGGCACCTTCGAACAGCTGCAATCAGCAACACAGCGGCTGCAGTGGGTGGTGCCGCTGGCGCTGGCCATGGTGCTGGGCTTGTTGTTCACCATGTTTGGCAACGTCAAGGATGGGTTGATCGTCTTCACCGGCATTCCCTTTGCGCTCACCGGCGGTGTGCTGGCGCTGTGGATGCGGGACATTCCCTTGTCGATCAGCGCCGCCGTCGGCTTCATCGCGCTCAGCGGCGTGGCCGTGCTGAACGGGCTGGTGATGTTGTCCTTCATCCGCGGGCTGCGTGAGCAAGGCCTGGCGCTGGAGGACGCAGTGCGGCAGGGGGCCTTGTCTCGACTGCGTCCGGTGCTGATGACGGCGCTGGTCGCTTCGCTGGGCTTTGTGCCGATGGCCCTGGCCACCGGCACCGGCGCCGAGGTGCAGCGCCCGCTGGCGACGGTGGTGATCGGCGGCATCTTGTCGTCCACCGCCTTGACCTTGCTGGTGCTGCCGCTGCTCTACCAGTGGGTGCATCGGCGCCTCACGCCATCGGCCGCGCGCCCAGCGCACTGAGGGGCCGGATGGACACCGTCGAGGGGTCTGGCAATTGACCAATAATCGGTGGCCCCTTGGCCCGACCCTGGAGAAACCGATGAGTCTTTTGTTCACTCCCTCCACGCAGCGATGGAGCGGCCTGCTGCTGGCCGGCCTGACGCTGACCTTCCTGCCCACGGCGCAGGGCGCTTCGGTAGCGCCGGTGGCCGCCGAGCACGGCATGGTCGTCACTGCGCAGCACCTGGCCAGCCAGGTCGGCGTGGATGTGCTGAAGCGTGGCGGTAATGCGGTGGATGCGGCCGTCGCAGTGGGGTATGCCCTGGCCGTGGTGTATCCCGCCGCCGGCAACCTGGGCGGCGGTGGCTTCATGACGGTGCAACTGGCTGATGGCCGCAAGACCTTCCTGGACTTCCGGGAAAAGGCCCCGCTGGCGGCCACCGCCAACATGTACCTGGACCGCGACAACAACGTCATCAAGGGGCTCAGCACCCGAGGCCATCTGGCGGTGGGCGTGCCCGGCACGGTGTCCGGCCTGGAATTCGCCCGTCAGCACTACGGCACCATGAAGCGCCAGGTCTTGCTGGCGCCGGCAATTGCCTTGGCGGAGAAAGGGTTTGTCCTGGATCAGGGCGACATCGACATGCTGCACACCGCCACGGCGGATTTCCGCCAGGACCAGGCGTCCGGCGCCATCTTCCTGCGCAAGGGCGGTGTGCCCTATGAGGTGGGCGACACCCTGGTCCAGAAGGACCTGGCACGCACGCTGAAGGCGGTCAGCGACAAGGGATCGGCCGGCTTCTATCAAGGAGCGGTGGGGGCTGCGCTTGTGCAATCCAGCAAGGCCGGCGGCGGCATCATCACCCAGGCCGATCTGGATCAATACAGCACCCGCGAGCTGGCGCCGATTGAATGCGACTACCGCGGGTATCACGTGGTGTCCGCCCCGCCCCCCAGCAGCGGCGGCGTGATCATCTGCGAGATGCTCAACGTCCTGGAGGGGTATCCGATGAAGGCGCTGGGCTACCGATCCGCCCAGGCGGTGCACTATCAGATCGAGGCCATGCGCCATGCCTATGCCGATCGCAACAGCTATCTCGGCGATCCGGACTTCGTGAAGAACCCGATCGCCCGGCTGACCGACAAGGCCTATGCCGAGCGCATCCGCGCCGTCATCAACCCGGACAAGGCAGGCGTCTCGCAAGACATCAAGCCCGGCGTGGAGCCGCATGAAGGCAGCAACACCACCCACTATTCCATTGCGGACCGCTGGGGCAATGCGGTGTCCGTCACCTACACCCTGAACGACTGGTTCGGTGCGAAAGTGACCGCAGCAGGCACCGGTGTGCTGCTGAACAATGAGATGGACGACTTCACGTCCAAGGTGGGTGTGCCCAACATGTATGGCCTGGTGCAGGGCGAGGCCAATGCCATTGCCCCAGGCAAGCGGCCGCTGTCTTCCATGAGCCCGACGATTGTGAGCAAGGACGGCAAGCCGGTGATGGTGGTGGGCACACCGGGCGGCAGCCGCATCATCACGGCCGTGCTGCACACCATGCTCAATGTCATCGACTACGGGATGACCGTTCAGGAGGCGGTGGACGCTCCCCGTTTCCACCAGCAATGGCTGCCGGATGTCACCAATGTGGAGCCGTTTGCGCTGTCGCCGGACACGCAGGCGCTGCTGGTGGCCAAGGGGCAGAAGTTCGGGCCGCCACAGCCGGCCAACCATGTGGCCGCGATTTTGATCGGGGCGCCGTCATTGGGCGGCCAGCCGGTGGGCAAGAACCGGTTTTATGGCGCCAATGACCCGCGCCGCAACAGTGGCCTGGCTGTGGGGTACTGACACTCAAGCAGGCCGGGCGCGCCTGCATCAGGGCCTGCATCAGGCCCCCCTGGACAAAGCCGCCGCCAGACTGACCCGCTGGCGCCAGGCCTGGTCCAGCCCACCGCCCTGGGTATGCCAGGGGCCGGTGAAGAACTTCGATGGGCAGACCCCATAACATCGCTGCCACACCTTCGCCAGATGGGCGGAGTCGGAGAAGCCGCACAACTGGGCGATATCGGTCAGCGGCCGTCCACTGCCCAGGAACATGGCGGCACGGCGGATTTTTTCAGCCAGGGCATATTGACGCACGGTGAGGCCCAGTGCGGCCACAAACACCTGCGAGGCACGCCGTGCCGGCAATCCGGCGCGCTGGCCCAGCACTGACAGACCGGCCGTGGGGTCCATGCGCACAACGGCCATCATCTGCAACACCGGAGACGCCACGGGCTGCGCTGGCCCGATGCTGTCCGCCACATCGGACACATGCAAAGCCACCGCAGCGCGCAGTTGCGAGCCACAGAGGCGTTGCTCGGCGAAGGCCTGCGCGCAACCCAGCAGCCCCGAGAACCGGACGGTGTCCAGCACCTGCACGGTCTCCGTGGGGGCCTGGCGGCTGAAGGTGTTGTAACGCGGGTGCGTGGGCTCCAGATCAATCATGGCAACCGGACCGCCCCCGGCGTTCACGGCACGCTTCAGGAACGGGCGGATGGCCAGCAAGCGCCCGGTCCAGCATCGGCCACCCGCGCTGATCTGCAACGGCTCCGGGCCGATGGCACATGCGAGGGTGACCGAATGGCGGCAGACATCCGTCTGGATGTTGGGGCCGGCGTAGATGAAGCTGTCTCCCAGGAGCCCCAGGCGGGGCGTGGCCAATGTCTTGAGCATCGTGTTGGCATGCTCGGCCACGCCGCCGCCAGCGTCAAGGCTGAACCCTGTTGCGCTCGATGTCATACCGTGCCTGGGCACGCACGGCTTTCTCGGCCATGGTCAGCGTGGTGGAACTGTCCTCACGCATCAGCTCCAGCAAGCGCTGCGCCACCGCGTCGTCCTGCGCAAACATGTCGCGTGCAGGCTCCGCCCCCAGGTAGGTGGCACGTAAGGCCTGCAGCGACTTGAGCTGCGCCAGTCCTTCCTCGGGCAGCAGGGGCGCCTGCCCGGGAGGAAAGGATTGACGCTGCGCTTCCTGATAGCTTTGATACTGGCCTATCAGTTCACGCGCACGCGTGGCCGCCGCCGCAGGCAGGCCCGCGAGTTGCGCATCGAGGGCGGCAGCCTGCTCTGCGCCCTGATGCAGGGCCAGCAGGGACTCCAGTTCCAGTCGCATCGTCTGGTCGATCACCAGGCGGCCCTGGGCGTCGACCCGGAAGGGGCGTCCATGGCCCGGTGCGGCGGGTGGACCGCTGCCGCCCGCACCGGTCGGCGCTTCCAGCATGGGGTCGGTGCGGGACGGCACGGCCTCCGCCACTGCGGGTGAGCCAGGGGTACGGGCCCAGGGAAAGGTCTTGCTGGCTTGCACAGCCTCCGGCGAGCTTGCATCGTGCTGCCAGGCATACAGCCCGACGGCACCCAGCCCTGCAAGCAGGGCTGGGGCGACGATGCGCCAGCTCACCGTACGCGAACGTCGGTGCAGCATGGCGGGCTCCCGTCAGTAAGGGCAGTTCTGGCTGTAACGGTCAAACACCAGTGCCGTGGCATAGGCCTGGTGATCAGCACCGCAGAGGAAGGACGAATACCGCGTGTCTGCGTCCACGAAGCGCTTCATCCAGGTGACCCCATAACGACCGATGGGTGTGTTGGTGCTGTTGGGCGTGAAGTGGGTGGCCAGGTTCAGCTCCGCATAGGCCTTGTACGTGGTGCCGGGCAGGCTGGCGTAGAACGGCCGCGCATGGACAGCCACAGGGGCGACGGCGTCGCCGTCAGAGCCAACGATCAGCGTCGGCACCCGCACCTGCGTGAAGCTGCTCGACAGATTCCAGGGCGTGAGCGGCAGTGAAGCCTTCAGGCTGGGGTTGTTCTCCGCTGCAATCAAGGCGCCGCCGCCGCCCATGGAATGGCCGGCCACCGCGCGTCTGTTGGGGTCGACGCGGCTGCGTACCGTGCTGCTGGCGCTGTTGACCACATAGTTCAATGCTGCGATGAGCTGGGTGGCCCGGCTGGCGGGCTGGTCCAACGTGGTGTTGGTGTCGATGGTGATGACCACAAAGCCGTGGGTGGCCAAGCGCCGGCCGAGCCACGCCACGCTGGATTGCGTCGCGGTGAAGCCCGGGCTGATGGCAATCACGCCGTACTGGCCGGCGGTGCTGGGGTAATAGATGGTGCCGCCACCAAAGCCGGTGGCCACCGTCACCGTGCTGGTGCTGACCGCCAACGGGCCTGCGGTGGCATTGAGGCTGGCGGAGGTGGGGGCCGGACCGATCTGGGCCCAGCTGCTGCCGCCCATGACGGCCCCTGCTGCAACCAGGCCGGCGCACACCGTGCGGCGCAGAGTCTTCGAGAAGTTCATGATGTCTCCCTGTTGTCACGTGATGACTGAACCGCCGTGCAAGTGCCGAATGAATGCGGTCACTGAATCACACACTGCGGCCCATGCAGTCTAGGAATCACGCGGCCGGATGCCTTGTATTGGGAAGACCTGGCCCCCCCTAGCTTGCATGCGGGGAAACCCACCCGCCCGGTGGAGTCATCCAGCCCGGTGCCGGTGAACCGGCGGCGTCCGCTGTAGAGTCGGGTGCATCTTTTCTACTACCTCGGCGGCTGCGAGCGCTGCCGCCGTTTGAGCACCATGACGTCATCCAGCTATCCCCACACCCAACTGTTGATTGCCAATGAATGGGTGGACGCCACCAGTGGCCGCAAGATCGATGTGCGCAATCCGGCCACCGGCCAGGTGATCGGCACCGTGGCCCATGCCGGCAAGGAAGACCTGGACCGTGCGCTGACCGCCGCACGCAAGGGTTTCGAGGCCTGGCGCGATGTGCCGGCCCATGAGCGTGCCGCCACCATGCGACGCGCCGCCGCCTTGCTGCGCGAACGTGCGCTGGAGATCGCGCGGCTGCTGACGCAGGAGCAGGGCAAGCCCTTGGCCGAAGCCAAGGTGGAAGTGCTGGCGGGGGCCGACATCATTGAATGGTTTGCCGACGAAGGCCGCCGCGTTTATGGGCGCATCGTGCCGTCGCGCAATCTGGCGGCTCAGCAGCTGGTGATCAAGGAACCGGTCGGCCCGGTCGCGGCCTTCACGCCTTGGAATTTCCCGGTCAACCAGATTGTGCGCAAGCTGGGCGCGGCCTTGGCCACGGGGTGTTCCTTCCTGGTGAAGGCGCCCGAAGAAACACCGGCATCACCGGCCGCATTACTGAAGACCTTCGTCGACGCGGGTGTGCCCGCCGGCACGGTGGGCCTGGTGTTTGGCGATCCGGCCGAAATCTCTGCCTATCTCATCCCGCATCCGATCATCCGCAAGGTGACTTTCACCGGCTCCACCCCGGTGGGCAAGCAACTGGCCTCGCTGGCTGGCGCCCACATGAAACGCGTGACGATGGAGCTGGGCGGCCATGCCCCGGTGATCGTGGCGGAGGACGCCGATGTGGCGGTGGCGGTGAAGGCCGCAGGCGGGGCCAAGTTCCGCAATGCCGGTCAGGTCTGCATTTCGCCGACGCGATTCCTGGTGCACAACAGCATCAAGGCCCAATTCACGGAAGCCCTGGTGGCCCATGCGCAGGGGCTGAAGCTGGGGGACGGCCTGGCAGAAGGGACGACGCTGGGGCCCTTGGCCAATGAGCGTCGGCTGGCGGCGATGGCCAAGATCGTGGCGGATGCTCGCGAGCGTGGCGCCAAGGTGGCGGCCGGTGGTGAGCGGGTGGGCAGTGAAGGCAACTTCTTTGCACCCACCGTGCTGGCCGATGTGCCGCTGGACGCCTCGGTGTTTAATGACGAGCCCTTTGGCCCGGTGGCCGCCATCCGCGGCTTTGACACCTTGGAGGAGGCCATCGCCGAAGCCAACCGGCTGCCGTTTGGCCTGGCTGGGTATGCGTTCACGCGTTCCATCAAGAATGCCCATCTGCTGTCGCAGCGGGTGGAAGTGGGCATGCTTTGGATCAACCAGCCGGCCACACCTTCTGCAGAGATGCCGTTTGGTGGGGTGAAAGACTCCGGTTACGGCTCCGAGGGTGGGCCGGAAGCGCTGGAGGCCTATCTCAACACCAAGGCGGTGTCGATTCTGAGTGTTTGATCTGGACGCTTGATCTGGACGATGGAGCCAAGTGCCGGGTCTGCACGCTGGACCCGGCTGCGGGTTCTGCAAGGCGGAATGACGCCGGTATTTGCGCATTCATGAGTCGGAGCGGGCAGGGCAGGGAACCGCCTTGCCGCCTCCCACCGACTAGGAGTCGCCGCACCTTTGCGGCCTCCGTCGCGTGGACCATGAATTTCCCTTGCACCTCCTGCGGCGCTTGCTGCCGCCACCTGCCCGCCGCATCCCCACTGAACGTCGGTGATGGCATTTGTCGACATCTCGATCCGCATGACCAGCGCTGCGCCGTTTATGAACAGCGGCCGCTGATCTGCCGGGTGGATGAGCTCTACCGCGAGCGCTTGTCGACGCGCTTGTCTGCCCGTGTGTATTACCTGGTGCAGGCGCAGGGCTGCGTCACGCTGGACGCCTCCAATGCGGATGTCCCGGCTGAGGTCATGCGTCGGCTGGCGCAGGACGAGGGCGGCCCAGCGCCGTTGCCCTTGTCAGACCAGGAACTGGAGGAGGGCTTGGTGGCGGTGATGACCGAAGCCGCGCCGCTCATTGCCAGCATGTTGGACGGCGGCGGCCCAGCCACCCCATAGCGCCCAATCCACACAGCAGCAAGATCATCGAAGCAGGCTCAGGCACTGCAGAAACTGCTGACACGGCGGACAAACCGTTGAGCGTCACCACGGCGGAACCGCCTTCGCTGTCCAGGGATTTCAGGGTCCAGCCAAAGGAACTGCCCGCCGACACCTGCACCGATACATGGCCCGTCTGGGTGTCGAGGAAACTCAATCCATCCTGGCTCAACTGCGTGAAGACGCCATTCACGGTGTAGCCGAACACGTCGTAGGTGCTGCTGACATCGTCGGTCCGATAAGCCCAGTCAAACGACAACTTGGTGTCATTCGACACGGTGAGCGAATAGCTCAGCCAGGATTCGGTCGGCGTGGCGTCGACCAGGCTGAAATCCGACGACGTCAGCACCACCTGGTCCGCTGTGGCCTCTACCGATCCATTGCCACCATTCGTGTTGGCGGTGACCCATTGGCGGGTGCTGTAATCGCCGGTGAGCGCAGCAGAGGCCGGGCTGGCAAGCCCGGCGAGCAGCCCGAGGGCGGACAGCGTCTTGGCAGTGCGGGTGAACATCGGCTTCATTGCGGCAGCGTCTGGTTGGTGAAGAGGGACCCACCGAGGTCAGCATCGGTGAAGGAAAAAACAAACCATTGATTCGGATTGGCCAATCCATCGGCCGTCACCGGCAGAAAATCATTGTCATTGGCGATGTAGAGCGTGTGACGCACCACACCATCCACCACGATGTCCGGGCCAAACGCCATGCCTTCGAGCTTGGCGGGAATCTGCTTGGCTGCCCAGCCGTGGCCGGTGAGGCTGCTCACGATGTCCAGGAAGAGCGTCTTTTTCACAGCCAGCGGCAGCAACTGGGTTTCGCCGCGCAGGCCGGTGATGTCGCTCGCACCGGCCAGATCCACCTTGTAGACCCGCTTGACCACCGCCTTGGACCCATCCCCCCGGCCTTTGCCGTCCCGCTCCAGCACCAGTAATTCATGGCTGTTCAACGCCAGCACCTCGCTGCTGCCGTAGGTCTTGGCGGTGTCAGCCAGGTAGTTGTCGTATGCAAACTGCTTGACCTTGCCCGTCGCCAGTTCCACCTGGATGATCCGGTTCACCCGGGCGCCGTCGCCGCCGTCCTGGGCCAGCGCGCTTTGCATGAAGCCCCACAGCACCGTGCCGTCTGGCGAGATGGCCAGGCCTTCCATGCCTTTGTTGGCCACGCGGCCCACGGTATTGCCGGAGATCTCCACACTCCCTTGGGCCGATTTCACTGCAGCCGCCAGCTCGGCCGGCAAACTGATGGTGCGAACCCGCTGCCCGGTCGCGCGATTGAAGATGTAGACATACGGGCCGTATTCGTCCGACACGTAGACATTCAGCCCATTCGCTGACAGTCGAATGCCTTCGGGGTCGAAACGAGCGTCATTGATGTCGGCCGAGGTGGACGCGGGTGAAAAATTGTCGGACCGGCCGCTGAAATAAAAGCGATTGGCGGCGTTGAGCGCCGGCACGGCCGCATATCCGCCCACCGTGGCACCATAGGTGAGCGGCGTGCGGGAATAGAGCAGGGTGGTGGACACCAGGCTGGGCGTCAGGGTGAAGGGCAGGCCGGTGCTGCTGTCCGGCAGGGCCTTCAAGGCGAGGTTCAGGGCGTGAAACCGCGGGATGTAACTGGTGGTGTCGTCCACCGCGCTGTTCCATGCCACGGCGTTCGGGCCACGGTCCGGCACCGACAGAAAGGTGCTGCCGCCAGCCCAGGCCAGCCCGGACCCCAGGCCCCCGAGCAGGTCCCCACGCGCACCGTTTTCCAGCGCACCGGATTGGCCTGAGAAATCGGCCCCGGCACCCTCCAGCGAGCCGATGGCAATCAACTGGGGCGCCGCTTGAGCGGTCAGGGCCGAGCAGGCCAGGGCCAGGGCTGCACACAAGGGGCGAAAGGTGATCGTCATGAGGTGGATGAGGCAGCGGTTGAGAGTCCCGGATGTTCCTCAGCGCCCATGACGGTTCCGTGACGGCATGCCCCCGGTTTCGGGGGCCGGGCTTTGGGCGTGGCGCGTCCATTGGCCTTTGGTCACATTGCTGGCGCCGGCCTGCCCACTATCATCCACGCAGGTCCGGCCGGCTGGGCGCAGCAGCAAGCCCAGCGCAGTTGGATACAAGCATTGCCGATGGTTGCCAGCCCGACACGGGTTGCCGCTAACCTGTGCCCCGTCCCATTCCTGTCCGACCGAGCCGCCAGCCGCAGCAGCCACCCCGATGCTTCACACACCGCCCTGGGTGCGCTTTCACGATGCGGGCCGACTTCACTTCCGCTGGGACGATGCCGTGCTCAGCGCCAGGCACCTGGGCAGCGACACCCAGGCCAATGCCGTATTTCGCGCGGCTCAGCGCCTTGAACCGCGTGCAAGGCTGGCCCTGGCGATTGCGCTGACGGAATGGATCGTCTGGCGTTTTGAAGGCCTGCACAGCCGCCGCGAACCCGGTGCATTCCTGGAAGCGGCCTGGTGCGCCACGGCGGACCCCCGTTATCTACGCTCTTTTGAACTGCTGCGTGCCGAGTGGCGCGGGCCGGTGGAGGGGCCGCTTTGGTGCGCCTTGACGCACCTGGGCCATGCGATGTCCCGGGGTGTCGACTTTCCCCGGCATCTGTTTGATGCACTGGTCTACCTCACCGGTCTGGCGATGCATGTGCAGCCCAGTGCCGGGCCGCTGATGGCCTGGCTGCCGCTGGTGTTGGACCGGCTGGTGCTGGTGTATCCGGTAACCCCGGAAGATCCGTTGGTGGCCGACCTGTTTGCCAGCGACTCGGCCGCCCGGCTGGGCCCCTGGGTACCCCGGGAGGTGTTTGACCTCGCGATTCCGTTTGATGGCAATACCGGCCGCGCCTTTCTCGAAGGGGTCCTGGCGACAGCACGCTGGGAAGACAACCCGTTCCTGGCAACGCCCGCAGAGCTTCGAGCCGCACGATTTGCCGGCAAGCCCTATGAGTTGGTGCGGCTGACGACGAGCCGCTGAGCCGGAATTCGCCCTGGGGCGGCTGAACTTCAGCGAGAATGCCCGGCGATCTGGTCCGAACATCTGGCTGAGCGCCGGTCTGTCCTCCTCCCTTCCATGCATCTTCCACGTCGTTTGCCACGTCGCTTCGTCTCCGCCTGGTTGCTGACCCTGATGGTGGTCAGCTGCCTGTTCGCGCGGCCGTTGCACGAGGCACTGGACGTCTGGCAGGCCACCCACCGGCTCCCGGCCGCAGGCGTCGGTCGGGACACACTGCCGCCCGTGGCGGTGGCCGCGCAGCCACAAGACGAGCGCACGGGAGACCTAGGTTCCACTCCAGACGACGCGTCCGACAACGGGTCTTCCGAAGAGGGCGGTCAACCCGCCACCTGCGCATGGTGTCTGATGCTGGCGCACGCCCAGGCCCCCGCGACCGTACCTGCATTGCTTTTGCAGCATGCCGAAGCATCGCCGCCTCCCATCGAGCCGCCGCAAGGGCTGCCCGCTGGTCGATGTGCCCTGGCGGCCGAGCCGCGTGGCCCTCCGCAGGCCTGATCGAGTCCGTCCTTTCGCGCGTCCTGAATCCCTGAGCCCTGGCTGCCTGTTGCGCCACGGGGCTTCGTACGCTTGCCAGTCTGTCGCCCGCTGAGTGCTGCTGTCTCTGCAGCCGCGTGCGCCCTTGCTCGATCATTCCATGCGTCCCTTCCTGTTGTCGCGCCCTCTGGCGCCCGCTCATTCCCTGTTCCTCCACCGCGCCTTCAGTCCTGGCACGGCGCCGGGGAGCTTTGCCAACCGTCCCCTGGTGTCTACGGCCACGCTGATGGCGCTGCTGTGCCTGCCCCTTCCAACGCTGGCGCAAGACGCCCCGGCGGCCGAGCGTCCCACCGCCGACAGCCTGCCGGCCGTTGAGGTCGTGGGGCGTTCCGATTCCGGTCGTTACCAGTCCGGCTTGGCGGCTGGGTCCAAGTCCGACCTGCCGCTGCGCGAGCTGCCGCAATCCGTCCGTGTCATGACCCGACAGGCCATGGACGACCTGGGCGCCGTCAAGCTGGACGACCTGCTCGACTACGTCGGCGGTGTCTCCCGGCAGAACAGCTTCGGTGGCCTCTGGGATAACCTGGCCATCCGCGGCCTGGCCGGCAACGAAAACACGGGCATGGCCACCCTGCTCAACGGCTTCGGCTCCAACCGGGGCTTCAATGCCCCGCGCGACCTGGCCGCCGTGGAGCGCATTGAATTCCTCAAGGGTCCGGCGGCAGCGCTGTACGGCAACAGCGAGCCCGGTGGCACGCTCAATGTGGTGAGCAAGTCGCCGCTGTGGAACAGCGGTCATTCGCTGGAAGGCTACGTCGGCAGCGACGGGCTGCGTCGAGTGGCGCTGGACAGCACCGGGCCGGTGTCCGACCGTCTGGCCTACCGGCTCAACGTGGCGGCGGAAGAACGCGACAGCTTCCGGGATGTGGTGACGTCCAGCCGCCGGCTGGTGGCACCGGCCTTCACCTGGCGGCTGAGCCCGGACACCACGGTGGACTATCGCGGCGAATGGTTGCGCCATGCCACACCGCTGGATCGAGGCGTGGTGGCGGTCAACAACCAGCTGGATGTGATTCCGCGCGAGCGCTTCCTCGGTGAACCTGCGGATGGAGACGTGGTGGTGACCAATAGCAACCACCAGCTCTCTCTGCGCCATGAGTGGAACGAATCCTGGCAGGCGAGGGTGGCGCTGTCGCGGCGCGACACCGGTATCAAGGGCTTCTCCACCGAAGCCAGCGCCTTGCTGGCCGACGGCACCTTGCGACGCCAGCGGCGCTATCGGGATTACGACTCCGGCGACACCGCCATTCAGGCCGAGTTGCAGCATGTGCGGCAATTCGGCGGCGCCCGCCATGAGTTGCTGCTGGGGGTGGAACATTACCAGTTCCGCATGGAGTCGCTGATGCTGCGGGTGAATCCAACCGCGACCGCTCCCTACGCCATCAGCATCTACAACCCGGTCTATGGCCAGGCCCAGCCAACGCCGACGGCCAATACCGACACCGATGAGCGCCAGCGCAATACCGCCGTGTATCTGCAAGATGCCGTCAGCATGGGTAAATACTGGCGGGTGTTGGCGGGCCTGCGCTGGGAGCAGCCGCATCAATCGCTGCTGAATCGCCGTACCGGTGTCACGACCAGCCAGCAGCCCAGCGAGTTGTCGCCGCGTGTTGGTGTGTCCTGGCTGCCGGACGCGCAATGGACGGTCTATGCCAACGCCGGCCGCTCCTTCCGACCCAACCCGGGCAGCGACTTCAACGGCAACGCCTTCGCGCCGGAGCATAGTTCCGCTCTGGAAGCCGGGCTTAAATGGCAGACGGCGGACCAGCGGCTGGGGGCGACGGCTGCCATCTTCGATATCCGCAAGCGCGACGTGCTCACCACCGACCCCGATGAGACGCACAGCGGCTATTCGGTCACCGCCGGAGAGGTCCGCAGCCGCGGCATTGAGCTTGAAGCCTCGGGACAGCTGACACCAGCATGGCGCATCAACAGCAGCTTGACCTGGCTGGATGCCGAGGTCACCCAAGACACGACCTTGGCCGTGGGCAGCCGCCTGTTGAACGTGCCTCGCCTCAATGCCAGCCTGCTGGCGGTGCGCGAGGGCGCGACCTCGGCAGGCCAGCGATATGGCGTGGGCGGCGGTGTGAGCTACACCGCGCACCGTCTGGGCCAAAACGGCGCACCGGAGTTCCAGCTGCCTTCTTATGCGGTGGCCAAACTGACTGCCTACTGGCGGGCCACCTCCGCGTTGCGCCTCAGTCTGGACGTCGACAACCTGTTTGATCGTAGCTACTACACCAGCAGCTACAGCCGGTTGTGGGTGGCGCCGGGCAACGCGCGCAGTGTGAGCGTGGGTGCGCAGTACAAGTTCTGAAGGAACAGCAGATGAGGAACAGCAGATGACGTTCAAGTGGTCCCGTCGTCGGTGGATGTCGGGGGTCGGCCTGGGCCTGGGTGGCGTGGTGTTCCCGCCCTGGGTCGAAGCCGCCCAGTCGCATGGACCTCGCGTCGCCAGCCCGAGTGGGCCGCCCGGGCCAGGCACCCCCGAGCCTGAAGCGGCTCGCGGCAGCCTTGCCCGGCCACAGCGATGGCTGGAGATCGCCGGCCCGTGGGAGCTGTCCGGATTGGCGCTGGTCCAGTCTGGCCATCTCTACCAGAAGATGCAGGTGGTGGAGACGCTGCTCGATGCCTCGGGGGTGGGGCATCCCGAGCCCGCACTCGCCAGCGCATGGACCTGTTCCGACGACGGCCTGCGTTGGCAATTCGTGTTGCGGGCCGGAGCGCGCTTTCATGACGGCACAGCGGTGCGGGCGGAAGACGTCGTGGCAAGCCTTCAGGCCGCGCGTCGCCCGCCCGGCCTGCTGAGCCAGGCGCCGATCCACACCATCCATGCCCTGGACCCGGTCGCCAGCCCCTGCCACGGCTCCGGCGGCGCCCAGGCCTGCACCGCGCAGGCGCTGGAGATCCAGTTGAACCAGCCCCACGCCACCTTGCCGAGCCTGCTGGCGCACTTCAGCGCCGCCGTGCTGGCACCGGGCAGCTTCGGGCCGGATGGGCGGACCGTCACGCAGATCATCGGCAGCGGCCCTTACCGCATCACGCGCTTGCAACCGCCGCAGCTGCTGGAGACCGCCTGGTACGACGGCTACGGCGGCCCACCTCCAGAGGTGCGGCGGGCGCGCTACCTGGCGGTGGGCCGGGCGGAAACGCGCGCCTTGATGGCCGCTTCCGGACAGGCCGATCTCGTCTTCGCGCTGGATCCGGCGAGCGTGGCCAAGTGGAAACGCCGCGAACCCCATCGTGCACGGGTGAACGGGCAGCAGGCCCGTCTGGCCAGCGTGACCGTGCCGCGTGTGATGGCGCTCAAGGTCAATGCCGGGAGCGGGCCTTTATCCGACCTGCGGGTCCGTCAGGCGTTGAGTCTGGCCGTCGACCGGGAAGGCATCGCCCTGGCGGTACTGCGTGAACCGGATCTGGCCGCCACCCAGCTGCTGCCGCCCACCTTGCCGGATTGGCATTCCTCAGCGCTCCCGCCGCTGCGCTTTGACCTGACGCAGGCCCGCCGCCTGCTACACGCTGCGGGCTGGCAGGCGGGCGCCGATGGGCGCAGCTGGATGGATGCGGCGGGGCATCCGGTCACCCTGACCCTGCGGACCTTCCCGGACCGCCCGGAGCTTCCCATCGTTGCAACAGCGCTGCAGGAGCAGTGGCGGCAACTGGGCATTCCGGTGCGTGTGGCCATCGGCAATTCAGGCGACATTCCCCTGGGCCACCGTGACGGCAGCCTGCAGATGGCGCTGATGGCGCGCAACTACGCCAGCGCGCCCGATGTGACGGCCTCCCTCTGGCAGGACTTCCGCCCCGAAGGCAGTGATTGGGGTGCGATGGGATGGCGCTCTCCCGAAGTGGCGCAGGCGCTGGCCCGGCTCAATGGCGGTGAGGGGGCTGCAGACACTGCCGCCGATCGGCGCCGCGTGGTGCAGCGGCTCCAGCAGGAGTTGCCGGTGATCCCCATCGCCTGGTACCGGCAGCACGTGGCCGTGAGCGGACGGCTGGCCGATCCGCCCTTGGATCCGCTGGAGCGGAGCTATCGGCTCACAAGCCTGCGATGGGCAGACAGCAAGGACACAACATGATGAACAAACAACCCAGCTGGTGGCCGCTGCTGCTGCGTCGCGGCGGTCAGGCGGTGGCACTGGCGCTGATGGTGGGCTCGCTCAGTTTTGCCCTGATGCGGTCGCTGCCCGGCGACATGGCCACCCGGGTGGCCGCCGGCCGTTACGGTTATGACCTGGTGAGCGCCGCCGCCGCCGCACAGGTACGGCAGGAACTGCACCTGGACGAGGATTGGCCGCAAGCCCTGATGGGTTGGTGGAGGCAGTTGCTGAGCCTGGATCTGGGCCGCTCGCTGGTGACCGGCGAGCCGGTCTGGGAGGAACTGGCCAGCCACCTGGGCGCCACCCTGCAGCTGACCGGCGCAGCGGTCTTGCTGGCCCTGCTGATGGGGCTGCCGGCCGCATGGTGGAGCGCGCGCCACCCTGGCGGATGGGCCGACCGCAGCCTGACGGCAGTCACCGTGTTGCTGCGCGCCACCCCGTCCTTCCTGCTGGCCGTGCTGCTGATGCTGGCGGTTGCGGTGCACCTGGGCATGCTGCCTGCGGCGGGTCATCATCAGGACGGCGGCTGGCTGCTGCCGGCCCTGACCCTGGCCTTGCCCCTGGCGGCCGGTTGCGCACGGGTGGGTGCCCAGGCTTTGCGGGATGCCCGCAGCCTGCCGTCCCATCGGTTTGCCCGGACCAAGGGCCTGAGCGACACGCAAGCCGATCTCCGCCATGCCGCCCGCCATGCGGCGCTGCCGTTGCTGGCCTACATGGGCGTGCAGGCGGTGGTCCTGGCCGAAGGTGCGGTGGTAGTGGAGTCGCTGTTTGCCTGGCCCGGCATCGGCCATGCACTGGTGCATGGCGTCTTTGGCCGGGATGTGCCGGTGGTGCAGGGGGCGGCTTTGTGCATGGGACTGCTCTTCATCGGCTTCAACCTGGTCGTGGATGCCTTGCAGACCTTCCTCGATCCACGCCTGACACAAGCGGAGGAACACCTCGGAACGCACGGACACGAGACGCAGGAGGGACGGGCATGAAGGGCGCTTCGATGAGCGGGGATGCGCCGATGGGACGGCGTTGGGCGGTGCAGCGGCGCACAGCGGGCCTCGGGCTGCTGGGACTGATGCTTCTGTTCGCGGTGCTCGTGCCCGGCTGCAGCAGCGTGGACCCGGCGGTGCAGGACCTCCGCAACAGTCTGGCGGCGCCTTCCTGGACGCATCCGCTGGGCACCGATCTGCTGGGACGGGATGTGCTGACCCGCCTGGGCCATGCGGCACGGCTGTCGCTGTTCACCGGTCTGCTGGCCACGTTCACCGCAGCCGTCCCGGGCGCATTGCTGGGATTGCTCGCTGCATGGCGCGGGGGGCGGCTGGACCGTCTGCTGGTGATGGCGGGCGATGCAACGCTGGCCCTCCCGGGACTGCTGCTGGTGCTGTTGGTGGCTGCGCTCGCCCCGGGCCAGTTGTGGGCGCTGTATCTGGGCTTGTCCGTGTCGATGTGGGTGGAGTACTTCCGGGTCTGCCGGGCCACCGCGCGCCCGGTGCTGGCGGGTCCGGCAGTGGAAGCGGCACGCCTGCTGGGTCTGCCGCCCCGATCGATCCTGCGGCGGCATCTCTGGCCGGCCGTGGGGCCGACCCTGGGCAGTCTGCTGCCGCTGACTGCGGCCCAGGCGGTGTTGTCGCTCTCGGCGCTGGGATTCATCGGCGTCGGGCTGCAGCCGCCGCAGGCCGAGCTGGGGCTGATGCTGACCGAATATCTGCCCCATTACGACGAGGCCCCATGGCTCATTGCCAGCCCGGTGGGGCTGCTCATGGCGCTGGTGCTGGCCCTGCTGCTGGCCACGGATCGTCGATCACGGGGCGGCACCGGAGGCGCTTCCTTGTATTGCGCCCAGGAGACGGCATGACGCTCATCCCTTCCTCTCCCGCCCCGAGCGGCGACCTGCTGTTGCGGGCGGACGGCCTGTCCATCCGCACCGGCGCACGGCAGTTGCTGGCGCCGCTCAGCATCGAGCTGCGCAGCGGTGACCGCCTGGTGATTCTTGGCGAAAGCGGCGCGGGCAAATCGCTGCTGCTGCGGTGCTTGTTGGGCGATCTCCCTGCTGAACTGACGGCGGAAGGCAGCATCGAAATCGCCGGTCAGCGGAGCCCGGCGCAGCACGGCCACCGGCGTCGTCCCTTCTGGGGCCGCAATCTGGCCTTGCTGCCGCAAGAGCCTTCGGTAGCGCTCGACCCCTTGCGGACCTTGGCGCCCCAATTGGCTGAAGTGCATCGTCACGTGGGGGGGCGTTCATCGGCGGAGTCCAAAGCGCGCACGGCCGACACCTTACGGACACACGGCCTGGCAGGTGCGGCGGGTCGTCATGCATGGCAACTCTCCGGTGGCATGGCTCAACGTGCGGCGGCTGCCATGGCCCTCGCGGGCGGCGCCCGGCTGATCCTGGCGGACGAGCCCACCAAGGGCTTGGATCCGCACTGGCGGGACGAAGCCATCCGCGGATTTCTGCAGGTGGCCGACCAGGGCGGTGCTGTGGTGGTGGTGACCCACGATCTGGCGGTGGCTCGGCAGGTGGGAGGGCGCATCGTGGTGCTGCGCGAAGGCGAAGTGCTGGAGCAGGGCGCCACGACGGAGGTGCTGGCCCACCCGGCGCATGTGTTCACACAGCAATTGGTGGATGCTGATCCGGCCCGTTGGCCAGCCGCCCGGCCACCGCAGGCCAACGGAGACGGGACCGGCAACGGCCCCCCTTTGCTGCGCGCTCAAGCCCTGGGGCACTACCTGGGCGGCCGGTGGCTGTTCCGCGGGCTGGACCTGGAGGTGCATGGCGGCAGCAGTACCGCGCTGTTGGGCAGCAGCGGCAGTGGCAAGAGTACGCTGGGCAACCTCCTGCTCGGTCTCCGCCGTCCGACCGAGGGCGCAGTGGTGCGTAGCGCCGGCCTGGCGCCCCAGGCGCTTCAGAAGCTCTATCAAGACCCGCTGGCCACCTTCGCCCCGACGCAGCAACTTCGTGAGGCGCTGATCGACGTGGCAAAGCAGCATGGTCAGGCCTGGCCGGCGGTGCAGGCCTTGTTGGAGCGGTTTCACCTGTCCCCCGGCCTGATGGAACGTCTGCCGCATCAGCTGTCCGGCGGACAGTTGCAGCGGGTGGCGATTGCGCGCATGCTGTTGGTGCGGCCCCGATTTGTGTTCGCGGACGAACCAACGTCACGGTTGGATGCGGTCTCCCAGCGGCGGACCGCCGAGGTTCTGCTTCAAGCGGTGCGGGATCTGGGCGCGGCGCTGTGGCTGGTGACCCATGATGCGGATCTGGCGCAGGCCATGACCTTGGTGCAGCGAGATGTCCGTGAATGGCAAGGCGCGGAGCCCCCACCTGAACCGTCAGAAGCGCCGGTACCGGCGGAGGCCTCGGCCGGATGAAGCCAAGCCCGCGCCACCCGGACCACCCGGGAGCGCCGATTGCTGCGAACCCGTTCGTCATGCCAAGGAGGGGCCATGAAACACCTCAGCATTGCTTTGATCGCACTGTCTGTGGCTGCCGTCGCCGCCGCCGCCGCCGCGATTGCACAGACCAAACCGGCGGAAGGTCCGGCCACCTCCAGCGCCAGCCGACGGCAATCCGGTACGGTGGGCACCAGCCCGAATGCGGCGCAGGTGCCCAATCCGGAAGCATCCCAGGTGGAGGCTTCTCCGCTGGCGCCGTCTTCTCCAGTGGTGACCACCCCGCTGCCTCAGGGACCGGCCACAGCGCCGCCGGGCCGCCAGGCCGGCAGCGAGGTGCAGCCCTCGGCGCGGACCGAAGGCGGGGATGCCGGGCGGGAGAGGGCGCGGGACGAGGCGGCGCTCACGCCCAGGCGCGCGAAGCGGCATGATCGAAACTGAGTCATGGGCTTGGGACCGGTGCGCCTGCGAGCGCAGCTCACAGCTCGCATCTTGCGGCAGAGCATGGGCAGCGAACCGGTGAGCAGCCCCGGCAAGTATTGACCCCTTCATCAGGGCCCATGCAGCAGTGTCTACGCGCCGCCGTCCTGCTCCGCCTTCATCCCGCAATCTCGAATCATCAACTGCACCAGCAGGTCCACCTGGGTGGCGTGTGTCCACGAGTTGCTGCGCATCAGCATGCCCAGGCGCCGTGCGTCGGGGCCAACACCGTCCACCAGATGCACTTCAAAGCGGCCCTCGGCCGCGTTGTGGGACACCACCGCATCCATGCCCCGGCGCAAGGTGTGCTGCTGGACGGTGGCGGACCGACCGTCCCGTTGATGCTGGATGCTCAGCAGGCAGGGCACGCCTTTGCGGACTTTGGTTGACCCCTCCGCGCCGGAGGAACCCTCAGAGCCCATCAGGTCCACCAGCTTGAACTGCGTCCGCTCGCGTCGATTCGCGTGAGCGGACACGGCGTTGAGCGCCCGCACCCGCTGGGCGTTGGTCATGTCGAAGGGGCTGGTCTGGTCCAGGTCCTCGGCCGGGTAGCCGTCCGAACAGCCGCCCAGCAACACCAGGGCCAGCCCCAGTGCGCACCCGTGGGCCAGCACCCGCGCCGGGCGCCCATGCTTTCGATTCTTCATCACTCACGATCCTTCTTGCCAGCACCTTGTTGATGGTTTTGCTGTCCATGTCGACAATCTCGAAGCAGCCAGTGCTGCCCATCCACCACCTCGGCCACACGGGGGAGCTTGCCGGTCAGCAGCATCATCAATGCCGCTGAGTGTGTGATAGCGGCCCCGTTGTCCTTCACGCCGAGCAGGCGTAGCAAAGCCTTGGTGGAACCGGACAGCAGCACCACAAACGGTTGGGTGGCAATGGCCAGTCCCGCAAGCGGCTTGGCCACCCGTCGGGCCACCGCCTCAGGGTTGGACTGGCCCAGGCGCTTGGGCACGAGCAGAGGACCAACAGGCGAATCCAACGGGGCAGGGACAGCACGGAACGGTTGTAGCGAGGCCCTGAATGCCTTCGAGGGCAGCCGTTATAGTCGCGCCCCTTGTTCTTCGACCGATTGAATGTTCAGCGCCCTGTTGAGCGTTCTTGTGCCATGTCCCTCGCCGACATCCGCGCGGCCCTGAGTGCCGAACTTTCGGCCACGCCCGAGTATTACGACTTCAAGGTGCTGCACACCGAGCGGGACGGTGCGCTCTGGCGCGTCACCCTGGAGCCGGGTTACGTCTTTGCGGAAGGCCAGCGCCCCGGCCAGCGTTCAGCCCAGGCGCTGCTGGACGACAGCCTGGATGGCGCCTCTGCCTGGTGGGGGGCTCCCGCCAAGGGCGGTGCCAGCGTGCTGGCGGTGGTGGCGGAAGAGGATCAACTGGTGTTGCAGAACGCCAGCGCCCCGCCGCCCGGACCCGATCATTTGATCCGGCTGTATCCCACCCGGTTCCTGAATGCCGTCTCCGACGCCTGGGCGGATACCGCCTGGGGCGAACAAGCCATGGCATTGCTGCCGGACCTGGCGCATCCGCAGCAGGCCGCACCGGGTGAAGCGCTGACCGGCGCGCCGTTCCGATGGTTGCGACCGGCCCAGCGCCAGGCATTGAGCCTGGTCCAGCACACCAGCGCATTTCTTTGGGGGCCGCCCGGCACCGGCAAGACCACGACACTGGGGGTGCTGCTGGCGGAATATCTGGACCGGCGTCCACACGCTCGCGTGCTGCTGCTCTCGACGACGAATCAAGCGGTGGATGTGGCGACCGTGGCCGTCGACAAGGCGCTGCACAAGGGCCGCCGTGAGCCCTTGCGAAGTTCGGTGCAGCGCCTGGGCACGCGGTTCGACGCCGCCGCGTACGCCGGCCGTGAGCATCTGATCCCCACCGGCGATCATGACCTGATTGCCCGGCTGGCGCGGGCGGAGGCGGCGCGTCCGGCCTCGCGGGATGCGGCGGCGCTCAAGGCCTGGGCGGACCGGGTGGCCGATCTGCGGGACGATCTGCGCGCATCGTCATTGAAGGTGCTGCAGCGCTGCCGGCTGGCCAGCATGACCACCACCCGCGCCGCCTTCACATTGAAGACGCTGCGCGAGCTGAGCCCCGACGGGGAGCCGCCATTTGATCTGGTGGTGTTCGATGAAGCCAGTCAGGTGAGCCTGGCGCATGCGCTGGTGCTGATGCCGCTGGGGCGGGCGCGGCTGTTTGCCGGGGACCCCCAGCAGCTGTCGCCCGTGCTGCGCAGCTCCGACCGGGGGGCGCGCCGATGGCTGGGCCGTTCCGCATTTGGCGAGATGCCGGGGCGGGGGGCTTCCGTGGCGATGCTGGACGAGCAGTCCCGCATGGCACCGCCGATCGGGGATTTGGTCAGCCAGATGTTCTATGACGGCGTGCTCCGGGTGGCCGAAGCTGCGGCCCGGTCCGCAGAATGGCGGGCACAACGGGAGCGGCACTTTGGCGCCATTGCGGCAGACCAGCACGTGCATGTGCATACGGTGCGCAGCGACGGGGGCTGGTCGGCGGATGCGCGTGGGCCGGTGCGTCGGGAATCCGCCGACGCGGTGGCCGAGGCGGTCGCCAAGGCCCTGGCGACGGGAGACTGGACGCCGCAGGAGATGATCGTACTCACCCCGTTCCGGGCCCAGCGTGCGTTGATCCGCGCACGGCTGCAGGCCCGGGGCGTGCCGGAAGCGGTGCGGGTCAGCACCGTCCACCGGGCCCAGGGGAGCGAGGCCCCGGTGGTGCTGTTTGACCCGGCCGATGGTCGGCAGCCGTTCCTGCAGACCGAAGAAGCACAGCGGCTGATCAACGTGGCCTTGAGCCGGGCTCAGGCCAAGGTGGTGCTCTACCTGTCCGCCGGGGACCTGGGCAATCCGCTGCTGGCGCCGATCGTGCAGCGGCAGCGGCTGGCGAATGATGGCCGGCCGGTGATCCCGCTGATCAGCCTCGCGGCGACCGCTGATTTCCCGGCCAATGCACTCGGCCTCCGGGTGGCGGCGGGGCGTCATGTGGGGGAGGTGTCCCGGGTGAGCCCGGACGGACGGCAGTTGTGGCTGATCAATGAGCGCACCGGCGCCAGCCAGGTGATCGATGCGGAATTCTGGCGGCAGCGGGCCCGGGCCTCCGGCGCGCC
The DNA here is from genome assembly GCF_026625885.1 of Roseateles sp. SL47. Classification (NCBI taxonomy): domain Bacteria; kingdom Pseudomonadati; phylum Pseudomonadota; class Betaproteobacteria; order Burkholderiales; family Sphaerotilaceae; genus Roseateles; species Roseateles sp. SL47. Next base: position 4,186,468 of record NZ_CP113068.1, read on the forward strand.
TGTGGCACAGTAGCCATTCCCGGGCCGGAGGGTCCGTTGCCATCGAATCGGATGCCCATGGCCCTGCACACCTGGCTGATCTATTTCGTCACTGTCATTGGACTGTCGCTGACCCCGGGACCCAACAGCCTGCTGGTGCTCAGTCACGGCGCGCTGTACGGCCATCGCCGCGCCAGCTTCACCGTGCTGGGCGGGGCAGCAGGGTTTATTGCGCTGATCGGGCTGTCGATGCTGGGCATCAGCGCCTTGCTGCAGACGGTCGCGGGTGCGCTGACCGCCCTGAAGATCGTGGGTGGGGCGTATCTGTGTTGGCTGGGCTACAAGTTGTGGCGCGCACCTGGGATCGAGCTGAACCCGGTGAACCTCTCGGTGCCGACACAGGCCTCGCGACGGTCGTTGTTCCGCCAGGGCCTGCTGGCGGCGGTGTCCAACCCCAAGGTTCTGCTGTTCTACGGGGCCTTCCTGCCGCAGTTCATCGACCCGGCTCGCAGCCTGCTGCTGCAGTTTGCGCTGATGGCCGGCACCTTCGCCTTGGTGGAGGGCCTGGTGGAGTATGGGCTGGTGCGCCTGGCCTATCGCATCCGCCCCTGGCTGCACAAGACCGGCCGGCAGTTCAACCGCGCCTGCGGGGGCATGTTTGGTGTGCTGGGCGTGGCCCTTCCGTTCACGCGATCTCACTGAAAGGCTCGCAAGAAATCGCCCGGGTGGGAAATCCTGCCGCGCACACGCGCGCGGTCTCGGACTAGTGGGGTTAATACTGGTCGGGGGGGCTTGCTCCCCGGACCTACGATGTCAGCAATGAGCTATCCCGTTGAAGGCGGTTGCGACTGCCGCCACATTCGGTATCGGCTGACGTCGGCCCCGATGATCGTGCACTGCTGCCACTGCCGGTGGTGCCAGCGAGAGACGGGCGCGTCCTTCGCCTTGAATGCCCTGTATGAGTCGGACCGCGTGCTGCTCCTCGGCGGCGAACCGACGCTGGTGAACACACCGTCCGAGAGCGGCGCCGGCCAGCAGATGGCCCGCTGCCCGCAGTGCCAGGTGGCGGTCTGGAGCCACTATGCGGGCTCTGGGCCGGTGACCCGGTTTGTGCGGGTGGGGACGCTGGACACGCCCGACCTGCTGGCGCCAGACGTCCATATCTTCACCGGCTCCAAGCAGCCCTGGGTGGTGCTGCCCAGCGGCCCGCCCGCCTTCGATCAGTATTACGCCCGCAATGACGTCTGGTCGCCCGAAGCGCTGGCGAGGTGGGCCGCACTCCAGCCGCAGATCCAGGCCTATCGGGCCTCCAGAACATCCTCTTCCTGACTGAGCGCCCGTCCTCGACGAGCCACTGAAAGCTGTTCCATGACCTCTGATTCCCTTCGCCGCCGCCAGTTGCTGGCTCAACTCACCGGGGCCGGCGCTGCCCTCGCATTGCCCTCCCTGGTCTCCGCGCAGAGCGGCACCTGGCCGACCAAGCCGGTGCGTTTCATCGTGCCCTTTGCCCCTGGCGGAAGTTCAGAAATCGTGGCGCGGTCGACGGCCGCCGAGCTGTCCAAACTGCTGGGGCAGAGTGTGTTTGTCGACAACAAGCCGGGCGGTGCCGGCAACGTCGCCATGCAGGAAGCGGCCCGTGCGGAAGACCAGCACACCGTCATCCTGGGTCATATCGGTACCCTGGCGGTGAACCCGTTCATCTTCCCGAAGCTGCCCTATGACCCGATCAAGGATTTCCGCCCGATCTCCTTGCTGGCCAAGGTGCCGTCCTTGTATCTGGTCCATCCGGATGTGCCAGCGCGCAACCTGACCGAATTCGTGGCGCTGGCGCGCAAGAAGCCGGGCCAGCTGAACTACGGGTCCGCCGGCAATGGCAGCGCGGGGCATCTGGCGTTTGAATATCTGAAGATGGCCGCCAACATCTTCGTCACCCATGTGCCGTATCGCGGCACGGGCCCGCAACTGACCGATCTGCTGGCCGGGCGGCTGGATGCGGCTTCGGTGGGCGCACCCGCCGTGTTGCAGTTCATCAAGGCCGGCAAGCTGCGCTGCATTGCCACCGGCACTACGGAGCGGCTGCCGCAGTTGCCGGACGTGCCCACCGTGGCCGAACAAGGCTTCCCGAACTTTGAAATGACGCAGTGGTACGGGCTGCTGGCGCCCTCCAGCCTGCCCGCGCGTGCGGCGGAGGTGCTGGCCAGTGCGGCGGCGAAGGCGGTCAAGATGCCGTCGGCCGTGGAGCATTTGAGCAAGGAAGCGGCCCTGGCCGTAGGCAGCACGCCCGCGCAGTTTGCGCAGTTCATTGCTGTGGAGCAGAAGCGGTGGAAGCCGGTGCTGGAGCGGGCGAAGGTGAAGCCGGATAACTGATGGCAGGGGCCGCTGCTGCAGGGGGGGACAGTTCCCAGCCCTCGTGCTGGGCCACCCGCTCCAAGGCGGCTTCAAAGCGCGACCGCGATTCCGCCGCAACCTGTCCGAGGTAGGCGTGCAGGGCCGCATCGGCGGGGCTGCGGTTCTGGCAGGCTTTGCTGTAGCGCTCGAAATGCGACAACTGCATCAGCAGCTCCGTCACATGGCGCGGGCATTCGCAGGCCACGGTGGACGAGCGGCTGGCAAAGGCCACCAGGGTCTCATCGTCCCAGCGGCGCGTGGGTGGCAGCGGCGCTGCCGCCGGTGCTGCGACGGCGGTTGTGGTCATCTCCAGGTCTGCACCCGACTCGGCCGCAAACTGCCGCAGCCATTGGCCAATCACCACATCGGGCTGCGGTTCACGCAGCAGCGTGGTGCCCACGGCGGCCAGTGATTCACACACGGCATCGGCCGCAAAGACATACAGCACCGCCAGCGGCGTGCCCATGAGGTGCGGGGCGGCCGCCTCCTGTTCCGCCAGCCAGCCTGCATGCAGATGCGGCTGGTGGATGAGCAACGCGTCTACATCGTCCCGCTGCAAGGCACGGGCCGCTTCCGCCATCGATTCAAACGGGCCGAGCACCTGCATCGCCCTCCCGAGCCGGCGATGCAGGGCAGGGCGCTGCAGTCGGGCTGCCAACGCGGCACCAATCACCGCGACGCGCCAGGGTGCCGGCGCATACGTGCTGGCAGGTGCATGCTCCCGCCGCGTGGCCACGGACAGCGCCCCTGCGTGGGTGGCCGCGACCGCCTGTAGCTGGGTCATGTCCAGCGGCGCGAGGCTGCCGATGGCATGGCCCAGTTCGGTGAGCTGCTTGATCAGTGCCAGCCGCCGCACATCCTCCGCCGCATACAAGCGCTGCCCACCTGCCGACCAGCGCGGCGGGGTCAGTGCATACCGCCGCTCCCACACCCGCAGCGTGGCCACCGGCATCCGGAGCATGCGTGCCACAGCGCCGCTGCGGCGCAGGGAAGGGTCGTCTTCCGTCCCGGTGGTGAACGCCGGGGAGGATGGGGTCGAGTTGGACAAGGCGCCCTCCAGATGAAGCGTATTTGAATCAGTCTATGCGTGGATTATCACGTGAGTGAAGCCATCTTGAGCCGTAAAACCCTTAGGATGACCCGATGTTGAAACATAAACAAGCGTCAGTCGCGGTGATCGGTGCCGGTATGGCGGGTGCTGTTTGCGCGCAAGTGCTGAGGCGTGCCGGTCATCGGGTGCAGGTCTTTGACAAGGCGCGCGGCGCCGGTGGACGCCTGGCCACTCGCCGCTTGGAATGGCTGCAGGAGGACGGCAGCCCGGGTCGGGCGCGGATGGATCACGGCGCGCTGGCCTTCACCGCGCACACGGCGGCGTTTCAGCAATGGGTGATGCAAGCCGAGGTCAACGGGCTGGTGGCGCCTTGGTGTCCGCCTCTGGCTGACCACAGCCTGCCGTTGGAACATGAAGGGCCGCTCTACGTGGCCACGCCGGAAATGACGTCGCTGTGCAAGCACCTGCTGGCGGGCGTGGATCCGCATTGGACGATGGCCGTCAACCGGTTGACGCGAGTAGCCGACGGCTGGCATCTGGAGGCCGGCGATCAGGTCCACCCGGACCGATTTGATGCGGTGGTGCTGGCGATTCCGCCCGCCCAGGCGGCGCCCTTGCTGAACGACCATCGGGACGATTGGGCCCGCTATGCGTCCCTGGTGCCGATGCAGCCCTGTTGGACCTTGATGGGTGTGGCGCAGATCGACGCCACATCCCCGGAAAACAACTGGGCACTTGCCAGGCCGGAACTGGGGCCGCTCGCCTGGGTGATCCGCAATGACCGCCGACCTGGCCGGACTGCCGACCCGGGAGCGGCGCACTGGGTGGTGCACGCGCGGGCGGGATGGAGCCGATTGCATCTCGAGCAGGAGCCAGGTTGGGTGAAACATCAGTTGAGTACCGCCCTGGAGGTCTACCTGGGCCACGCCGTTCACTGGACCCATGCGGTGGTGCACCGCTGGCGGTATGCGTTGCCGCCCATGGGGCGCACCGGCACGAGCCACTCCGCACTGCACTGGTGGGATGACCGGCTGGGCCTGGGGGTGTGTGGTGACCTGTTCACCAGCCACGGCGTTGACGGGGTGGAAGCTGCGTTTCTGTCGGCCCAATCGTTGGCGCAAGCCATGGGTGGACCGGATGCGGCGGCCGCCGTGACCTTCGGGAGCCCAGCCATCCATGCGTAGGCGTCATCAGCCCGAACCGTTGCTGGACGGCCCGGAGGACAGCGACCACGCCGCAGGTGACGCCGTCGACGGCAGGTCGGCGCAGAGGAGCCTGATTCCAACGGTGCCAACGATGGAGGCTGCGCGCGCTCGGCTGTCGGCCGTACGCCCGTCGGCCTATGCACGTACGCGCAATGCCTTGGACGGTGCGGTCACCGGGCTTTCGCCCTACATCACCCATGGGCTGTTATCCCTGACCGAGGTCCTCACGGCGGTGAATGCACGGCACCCCTTGGATGTGCAGCACAAGTGGGTCTATGAACTGGGCTGGCGGGCCTTTTTCCGTCACGTCTGGCAGCACCGAGGAGAGAGCATCCTGAGGTCGCTGCATGAAGGCCCCTTGCCCGAGGATGCTTATGACAACGACTTGCCGGCTGACATCCGACAGGCGCGTACCGGCGTGCCGGTGATTGATCAAGCCGTGCGTACGCTGTATGCAAGCGGGACGCTGCACAACCATGCCCGCATGTGGCTGGCCAGCTATGTCGTGCACCTGCGCAAGGTGCATTGGCGCGCAGGGGCGGACTGGATGTACGGGCACTTGCTGGACGGTGACCTCGCCAGCAATCACCTCAGTTGGCAATGGGTGGCTGGCACGGGAAGCCGCAAGCCTTATCTCTTCAATGCGGAGAATGTGGCCCGTTATGCGCCGGCAGACTGGCATAGCCCAGGGACCGCGGTGGATGCCTCGTATGAGGTGCTGGACCGCTGGGCGCGGACACCCGGAACGGTGGGCGGCCCTGACACGACCATGAATGCGGAGGACGCCCTGCCGGATGCAGCGACGGGGAACGTTGGTGATGGCAGGGGGCGGGAAGGGGACGAGCCAGGGCTGCGGGGCTCTCCTGCAGAGACCCTGGGCCTTAAGCAACCGAATGCCGCCGCAGTCACAGGTCGAGACGTCTGGCTGGTGCACCCTTGGGCGCTGGGGGATCTGCCACCGGGCCTGCCAGCGGAGACGGTGGTGGTGGGGATCTACCTGAGTGAGTTTCATCAGGCGTGGCCATGGAACGAGCGACGTTGGCAGTTTGTGGATCAGCGAATGGCGGCCCTGACGCCGCAGCGATGGTGGGGGCCTGCCCGCGCGTTTCGTGATGCGCTGGCGCAGGCGGCCCGTGTGCGCGGACAACTGGACCCGCACTTGGCGTCGTGGGTGCTGCCCTGGGCGGAATGGCTGGCGCCGCCGATGCTGTTTCCGCCGGTGGCACAGCGTTGCGACAGCTTTTCACAATGGTGGCGCCACGCAGTCCGCGGCATGGGGACTGCGTCCGAACTATTGGCGGTCAACGAGGTGGCCGCGCGTTGAAACGCCTGGGGTCATCGGCGGCCAGCGGTTCTCAGTTGGAACAGGCGCCATGCGGCGCAATATCGACCCCGGAACGGTGATGTGGACGACCGCTGATGTCCCAACCTGACCTTCACGATTGAGCGATTGAGTCACTCAACCACCATTGGACAAAGACACCATGACTTCCATTGTTCTGATCACCGGCGCCTCGGGGGGGATTGGCCGCGCGCTGGCGCGGCAGTTGACCGCACAGGGGCTCTCCGTCGCCGCCGTCGGGCGGGATGCCGCGCGACTGGCGGATGTCGAGGCGTCGGTCCACATCGTCGCCGACACCACCACGGCAGAGGGCGCCGCACAAGCCATTGCGGCCTGTGTGCAGGCACTGGGGGCGGCCCCGGGGCAATTGGCGCACTGCGTGGGGAGCACACTGATTGCTCCCTTGCATCGCACCAAGCCGGAGGTCTACCGGGAATTGATGCGCGTGAACCTGGACAGCGCTTTCTACATGCTGCAGGCCTGGATGGCCGGCTTGAAGGGCGCCCCGGGCGCCGCTGTGTTCGCCAGTTCGGTGGTGGCCCGCATCGGGGTGGCCAATCATGAGGCGATTGCCGCCGCCAAGGCCGGTGTGGAAGGGCTGGTGCGCAGTGCCGCCGCGACTTATGCCGCCCAGGGACTGCGCATCAATGCGGTGGCCCCCGGCATGACGGACACCCCCATGACCGCTGGGCTTCTGAACCTTCCGGCCGTGCGGGAAGGCGCAGCGCGGCAGTATCCGCTGGGGGGTGTTCAGACAGCGGACCAGGTGGCCGGCGTACTGCAGTGGCTGCTGAGTGACGGGGCGGCGCGAATCACTGGACAAGTGATCGCGGTGGACGGCGGCTTCACGACGGTGCGCCCGCTGGTGAAATGACCGCCATCTTGTGAGCGCTCGCCGGGCAGAGCCCCGCCCGGCGAGCGGTGCGACGCTCAGCGTTGGCCCAGTATCAGCGTTTTTACTGAGCTTGAATCGGCTGGAACGGTAGAACCGCGCCAGGAAGCCCACGACTAATCCGGAACTTCAAGCGGATGAGCGAGCAGGGAGGCGGCTATGCTGGGTATACCAGGCGTTGGAGGTCGGGGGCATTCCATCCCGGAGGTGGAGGCGTCCACCGCTTCATTCACCGGATCGGCAGACAACGCCGGCTTCGTTCGGGACGACATGCTCGCGCAGGTGCAGCAGTCGGCAGAAGACGTGCTGAGTCTATTGCAGCCGGGGCGGCCCAGCAGGGCAGCGACGCAGACGCTTCAGCACGCCCTGGCCGACGCGGCTGAAGACATCTTGAATGCGCGGGTGGATGAGGCAGTGAGAGACATCGCCATCATGAGCGGGCAGCCGGAGGCAGTGCTGCGAACGCGCATGTTGGAAGCGGTTGCTGAACTGGCGGCGGTGCCCAAGGAAGATGAAACGCGCCAACGCCTCACCGAGAGTCTCTGCCTCAATGCGAATGCGCTGCGCGGATCGATCTCCCGCACGCGACCCGAAGCGCTTCGGCGCACAGAGGCTGGCGGTGTTGATCCGTTGCTGAACGATAAAGACCACCTCAAACAGTTTGAACTGCTGGTCGACGATGTTCGCCGCGGCTATCCCCATCGACCCAGCGGCGCGCTGCTAACGGCTGCCGCCATTCAGGCGTCGGTGGATGGACTGACGCGCACACTCATGCCGCGCCTGGATGACGCCTGCAAGCAGTTCGGACTTGATCCGACGGAACACCGGGAAGACGCCGTGGCCACACTGCGACGGGCGTCGGTGGCGCTGGTGGATCATGGTTTGGACACCTTGGAGAAGGTCGACCGGTTTCTGAGCCAGGCACGTCGTCATGACGACAAGCTCGCATGGGTCACCGGTGCGCTTGCGCAGCTTGGGTATCCGGTGGGCATGGCGGGCTTCCTCTATGCGTTGGCGCCGCAGATCGCGCCATCCCTGTTGACTCAGGCCAATGGTTTTGGCGGCGCACTGGCCTTCGGTGCCATTGCCGGCGCCATGATTGGCTACTTCGACTGCCTGGCGAGCAGCGGCGCTGGCATGCTGCGCAATGCGCTCTCTTACGCCGATCCCGCCCAGCTGACCGGCCCGGTGGCGCCTCGACTCACGATGAGCCAGGCGCGCGACATCGCTCTGCGCGCAGGCATTTCCTGCGGCGCGACGTTCACCAAAAATGCCCTGCTGCGTGCGGTGGTGCCTTCCGTTGTGTATGCGACGGCTTTTCCATCCGGCATCAGCCGAACGGTCAGAGACAACGTGGACTTTGCGGGCGATGCGGGTGGTGGTCTGGTGTCGGGGGGGGTGATGAACCTGCTGATTCGCAAGGCGCTGGACAATCCGCAGTCGAGTGATTTCAAGCTGCTGTCGCAAGCCAATCTCCCGGCCATCATTCAGCAGGTGCAGGGCGGTGCGCCGCTTGGCCTGGATGCGCGTTCGATGATGGCCTATGCCCAAGGTGTGGGCATGGGGGCGCTTGCCCCCTCCACGCTGGCAGTGACCGGGGGGGTGATGACACCGCTTGTGGCGCTGCTGATGGGCATCAACCTGGGGGTGGTTCCGGGGCTTGGACTTTCCCCCACTGGCGAGGGCGCGAGTGAGAACGGCACCACCCAAGTGCCTTCACCCGGGGTGGAAGCGCCCATCCTCGCGGCCGAACATGCACTCAAGGCCACGGTCAGCACCTTGCTGATGGCCGGACTGGCGGCGGCTGCCACAGGCATTGGGCAGTTGGTGGGCCGCCATGCGGACGCGGATTGCCTGGGCGCCGTGTTCGGCGCGGTCCGCCAAGCCGCAGGAGCGCTTTGCCGTCGGGCCGGCGCGGCGTCGGACAGCGGTGGCGTGGAAATGGTGGGCGTGCGACGGAGGTCGAGCCATCGGGGCGATGGGAGAAGGTTCGATCTGGAGGCCGGCGGCTCGCTTCCGGAATGAATCACGGTGCCGCGTGAGGCATAGGCATCCTCTCCCTTGTGGATTCACCCGCATTTCTTGGTGTCTACGATCCAATGAAAACGTTTGAAGTTTTCAAAGGTGTAGACGAATGCACTCTGAACTCATTCATCTGAAATACAGATGTTTGTCCACGTTTCATTGGGCACGCAAGAACATTGCGCTCTATAACGCGGCGATGCTGTTCATTCCCTTCTTTGATCTCTTTTGTGGAGGTCGACGGCGCCCGGTGTTTTTCGATATCGACAAGACCTGCCCCGAGCTGCGGCGCCTGGATGAGCACCGTGAGGACATCCGCCGGGAACTGGAAGGCTTGTTGCCCTGCCAGGACCAGATGCCGATGTACCACCAGCTGGACACAGACCTGATCCATGCCTCCGGACGCTTCCACCGGGACAAGCGCTGGAATGTCTTCATGCTGTTCAGCTACGGCGTCAAGCCGGAGCACAACCGCATGCTGGCCCCTCGCACTACCGCCTTGCTGGACGGCATTCCCGGCCTCGCGCAAGCCTTTTTCTCGATCCTGGATCCAGGTAAATCCATCCCGGCCCATTGCGCGCCCACGCGGTCCTACATTCGATATCACCTCGCCCTGCGGGTGCCTCAGACCAACCCGCCCTCCATTCGCGTGAAGGATCAGGTCTACACCTGGAAGCTGGGCGAAAGCGTGATGTTCGATGACAGTTGGGAACACGAGGTCATCAACCACAGCGATGGAATTCGTGCCGTCCTGCTGGTGGACATCCTGCGCCCGATGCGCTGGCCTGCGTCATGGGTCAACCGATTTTTCTACTATCTGGGGTGCCGCTGGTACGGCCCACGAATCGGCAGAAATGCCAATAACTTCCAGATCAAGCTCTAGCTGTCGCCGTACCGAACCCTGCGAGACGCTGGAATCGATTCGAAAGCGGCTCCACACCATCATTAAATGATGAATGGAATTCTGATCCGTTCCATTTTCTGATTCAAACAGCGCCCGATGAATGTGATTTTCATGTTCTCCTGCGCACGATCGAATTCAGGCAGGTGCCATCAATCTTGTGGATGTCATCCAAAGATTCAAAACACAGAATCGATTCAAACACCTGAATTCATTTCCTATTCCTCAATGCATGTAATTGAATGCATAGGATCAATCGTTGACCCCTCAACGATTCATTGCGTTCTGCCGGCGGCTGGCGATTGATGGCTGGAAAAGCGCGGGCGCGACTGCGGCGCTCGCGGCCGCTGGCCCATCCCCGGTGGCCCCTCGAAAGCGGGCCACTGCTCATTTGTTCCTCCCGAGGAGAACCCGATGGTGACGTTGAACAATACCGAGGCCGAGATTCTGCAAGCGCGGCTGAAGCTGTATGGCAAGACCCTGGCTGACCTTCAAGGCAAGTCGCTCAACACCGGGCAATATGCCAAGGGCAAGGCAGGCCAGGCGGTGCTGACGGGCCATCCGGATGGCGGTGCGGACATCCCCGGAGAAGTTCGCACGGTGAAGGACATCGCGGAGATGAAGTACCTCGGAGGCGTGCCTGACTACCACTACACCCAGGAGAAACTGGGCGACTCCCACATTGACTATCCACCGCCACCGCCCAAGGCGGCACTGGCCGCCGTGCAGGCCCATGCGGGTGACGTCTGCAAACTGCAGGATGCGCTGGATCCGGCCACCTTGGCCTTGGTGCCCAAGGCCTCGCGCGCCTATCTCACCGGCAACTCGCAAAAGGTGAAGGACTGGGAGCCGATCATCAATGCGCTGTCCTTCCCTCAGGACGGCACCGTGGTGAACGCCGGGGACGTGGTGGTGAGCCCCGGTAATCCCCTCATCATCAATGGCCCGGGGGCTGTGGCCTACAACGCCACCTCCATCACGGTCGAGGTGGGGGGGCAGATTCTGGTGAACACGGAAGTCACGTTCAACGTGGGTGTTTTCAACGTTCTGTCCTGAGGGGAGCACCGACATGGGCAATTCCATCACGACCATCGGGTCGGTCTCGGCTGCGGGCAATGCCGGGCAGGGCGGGGCCGTCGGAACGGCAGGCGGCGGCGGCGGCAATGGCGCTTCCGGCTCGGTCAACAGCAAGAACCAGTGCACGGCCAGCGGCACGCCAGGCGGCTCCGGCGGCAATGGCACCTTCGGTGGCAACGGCGGGGACGGTGGCAAGGGATCACCCGCCATTGGCATCACCTTCACGGCCGCCACCATCACCGGCACCTTGTCCATTCTGACCTCGGCCGGTGCCGGGGGCAGCGGGGGCGCCGGAGGAACCGGGGGGGCCGGTGGAACAGGCGGCAATGGAGCGGGCGCCAACGGCGATTGCAGCGCCACGGCCAGTGGCAAAGGGGGGAATGGTGGCAATGGGGGCAATGGCGGGAATGGTGGCTCCGGCGGCGACGGCACCACCGTGACCGTGGTGTACGGAACGCTCAACGGGAACGTGGTGTGGGGGACTGGGTCTGCACCCACCGGGGCCCCCGGTGGGGCCGGTGGGCCCGCCGGGCAAGGCGGCGCCGCAGGGGTGGGTGGCAGCGGCGGCACCGGTGCCGGAGGCAGCGGCTCGCCCGGTTCCCCCGGCTCCCCGGGTGCGCCCGGCCAGCCCGGGTCGCCCTGCCAACTGAGCCTGATCCAAAAGAAGTTGTCATCCGTCCAACAATGGGAGGCGCAATGACCACCTATGTCATTACCGTCGCCGCAGCCTCCGCTGGCCCGGGCAGGCCCGGATCGGATGGAGAACCGGGGGCCAATGGATCGGCCGGCAAGAACGGCAGCTATTCCAAGTCCACGTGTTATCCCTCCGGGAATGGCGCTCCCGGACAGCCCGGTGGGACGGCAGGTGCCGGCTCGGCCGGCATGACCGGCGTGAATGCCCCGCAGGTGGTCATCTACCTGGGCGGGCTCAGCGGCACGCTCACCATCCTGAGCCAGGGCGGCACAGGCGGCAATGGCGGAAACGGCGGCCAGGGCGGTGCCGGTGGCAATGGTGGCAATGCGGGCCAGAACCCGCAGGCCTCCTGCCTGAGCCAGGGCTGCACTCAGGCCGCAAGTGGTGGCGCGGGCGGCAATGGCGGGGCAGGGGGGAACGGCGGCCCGGGCGCCTCGGGGGGCAACGGCGGCGACATCCAGATCTACTACAGCAGCGACGTGCAGATCAGCAGCATCGCCGCATCCACCATCGGCGGCGCGGGGGGACAGGGAGGCTCTGGTGGTGCCGGTGGTGTCGGCGGCACCGGGGGGATGAGCGAACTGGTGCAGGGCTCGCCGCAGCAGACCGCCCCCCCGGGTACCAGCGGCTCGGGCGGATTGCCAGGCCAGAACGGCGCACCTGGCGGTAACGGCCAGGTCCACATCACTGCCAAGCCGACGCAAGTGCTTGCAGCGTGATCGCAAACCCAAGAGGGCGCGGCGATGAGCATCTTTTCCTATAGCGCGCAGGACGCTGCGCTGTTGGCGGGCATGGCGGAACAGGCGGGTTCGGATCTGGACATCTTGAACCTGCCTCCGGGCTGGAGCGTGGCGCGGACCTTCCGGGACTTCATGTACGGGGGGCAAGGCTATATCGCGGTGGGGACGCTGCCGTCGAATGGCGCCACCGTGGCGGTCGCTGCGCTGGGCAGTTCCTGGGACGATTTCACCCAATCGTTCACGCCCTCCGGCTTCAGCCTGATTCCCACCACCCTGGGCTTGCCGGCCAGTACGGTGCCCGCCTTGGCCAGGCACACGCTTGCCCTCCATCAACAGTTGGCCGCGTTGGACCGTCCGCTGCCGGACCTCGGCAACGGCGTGCAGCAAAGCCGTGCCATGGCGCTACCGGGCGTCATGTACCGCAACAGCGAAACGTTCAAGCGCTCGCTCGACGGCTGGTTGGCCAGCAGCCCCGCCACCGGGCACGCCAACAGCGATCTCCGTCTGGCAGGGCAGAACCTGCTGGACACGGTCAAACAGACCTTGGCGGCAAGTCGGCCTGCCGACCAGGCTCAGACCCTTCATCACGCCGTATCGCGGGTCCATGAGACGCTGAACGTGGCACTGGCGAGCGTCGATGGCCGGGTCCAGGCGGGCTACCTGCAGCAATGGAACGGCGTCCAGAGCGGCTTCATGGCAGCACTGCAGCAGGTGGCGCTGATGCAGGTGTTCGCCAAGTCGTTTCCTGTGGTGTTCGCCGGCATCACCGTGGGCGGGCCGCTGGCCCAACTGGCTGCCGCGTTCTCCCAACCTCAATCGAGCTGGGGCAACGGGACGATGTCGCCGGTGACCGAACTGGCGGTCTATGCGTTCTCGTCGCCGATGTATGCGGACGGCCTCTTTGCCGGGTCATTCAATGCGGCGCTGCCCACCGCTTTCACGGTCAACGCCGACGGCGTGGATTTCTTCCCGTCCTCACCGGTGAACAGCGGCACCACCGCGCTGGCACCCACCGGCCAGGCCTACCCCCTGCAGGCGGCGCTACCGCTGGTCGCCGCGCCCTGGGCCGAGAGGACGGCGAATTTCTACAGTCAGGCGCTGGGATTCCATCTGGCCCGTGCGCCCGCATGCTGTGCCGATTGCGATGCCACCGATGCGCATCGTGATTTCGCCAGTTTCGCCGTGCAGGCCACACCCAGCACCTACGTGGCCACCACCGCCGCGCAGCTGTCCGTGCTCTGTTCGCTGGCCTATCAGCGCTTCCAGCATCCGTCCCAAGCCACGACTCCGCCGTCCCCGTGGGTCTTTGCCGCTGACATCGCGGCGGGCGGCGTGACCTGGGGAGCCGTGTTTGCGAACCCTGCCAGTGGCAGTGTGGCCCTGGCGTTCCGGGGAACGGTGACGGAACAGGAACTGGTCGAACGTGTGGCCGATACGCTGGTCTATTACCCCTCATGGTTGGGGGCGGGGGCGCCCTCGGATGCCGGCGTGGGCCATGGCATTGGTGTGCTCTACGACAGCCTGCGGGGCACGCTGGCCAGTGCCATCCAGGTTGGCCGCACCAAAGCGGGCAGTACGGTCGGGCCGCTGTTGTTGTGTGGGCACGATGCCGGCGGAAATCTCGCCAGCCTGGCCATGCTCGACCTGACGCTGAACCGCATCCAGGGGCAGCCCGCGCCGTCCCAGACCTATGCCTTCGGTCCTCCGCCATTCGCGCTGATCAGCTTCATGGGGTATTTCACCCGGCAGGTGCCGGCCCATTCTGTTTTCCTGATCGCGCGGACAGCGGATGTGGTGCCGCAATTCCTGCTCAACGGCACGGTCTACGGGGTCGGTGATGCAGTGACGCTCACCGGGGGGGATGACAATCCTTACAACGGCAACAGCTTCCACGCGATCAGCAGCTATATCGACCTGCTGAATCCCCAGTCCACCGAGGTACGCCGTCCCAAGGCAACGTTGGCGGACCTGTCCTCGGTCGCGGGCCTGCCGGCCCCGGCGCATACGCTGTTCAGTCGCGCCCTGGCGCAACGCGGTCTGACGCCGACCCAGGTCGTCCGCGGGGTGCTCGACAGCGCCTCCACGGAGGACGGTGTGTTGTCGGTCGCCTGGGCTGCCCGAGCGCGGGTCGCCTCCAGCCTGCCCTCCGTGGGCATGGATGCGCGCCGGATGAACGCCTATTTTGCGGTGGAGGGCATCCGGGTCCGATCGGGCCATGTTCTGCGTATGCAATCCGAGGAGGGCCATGCACTCCATCTGGTGGTGGGCCGTCTGATGCTGGAGGCCGGTGCCGTGGTTGAAATCAAGAGCAAGCTGGTGGCCCATGTCGGTCAGTTGGAGGGGGCTCCGCCCGGACAACACGAAACCATCATCGCCTTCATCGGGCAGGACGGAACGCCCGGCGCTGCCGGAGGTCCCGGACTCCCCGGCGCCAACGGGAACGTCGGCGCACCGGGCGGCTCGGGGGGCATCGGCGCTGCTGGCGGGGCCGGGTCGAAGGCCGAGGACAGTGTGGTCAACATCGGCGTATTGAGTGGCAGCCTCCTGGTGGTGGCCCGCGGCGGGCTGGGTGGGCAGGGCGGTCGAGGTGGCGCCGGTGGCCATGGTGGCGCCAGCCTGGGCGGGGGACGGGGCGGCTCGGCCGGGGCCGGTGGCGCTGGCGGCGCCGGTGGCGCGGGAGGGCAGGGGGCCGCTGTTGCCATTGTTTTTGACCAGATGGGTCCCGACGCGGAAGTGCAGGTGCAAGCGGCCCCGGCGACCGGGGGGCTCGGTGGTGCCGGCGGCCAGGCGGGTGCCCCGGGCGCCGGCCACCCGGACGGGGGCAGCGCACAGCCGGGCCCGAGCGGGGCGGTCGGACCTCCGGGCACCCCCAGCACGGTGACGGTCCGGCAGCGCGCCTGACACGGCCCACAACCCTTTTGCACAGGAATACGCAGCCATGAACCAGGCCACCCGTCCGGAGCACTTGGGTCGCTCTTCTGCGCCCATCCTGATCAATGGCGCGAGCCTCGATCCGACCGTGGCCGCGCTGGGCCTCGCGGTAGGGCTGCTCCAGCCCGCCGGGGCAGGGCCGGTCTATGCGCTGAATACGGCCTGGTTCGCCGATCCGGTCGGCAACATCGGACAGGCATTCAAGAGCAACGGCGCCGAACTGGCCAACCTGCTGGCGCAATTGCTGGGGCAGGTGGGGGGGCATGCCTTGGGCATTCCGGTACGAAACCCGGGCAGCCTGGGACAGTGGATGCCCATCAACAACCCCGCCACCAGCCAGCCGACCGGGCTCTATCTGGTCAGCGACACCGACCCCAAGGGGAACCAGGTGTTCGGCCTGGGGGTGATGTACCTGAGCACCTTCACCAGCACCGGGCTGGCCAGCGGCCCGGCGAGCATCGAGGTGTCCCTGTGGGGCTTGATGCCGCTGGTCACGCTCGGCCAGGGCAATTTTGGCCTCGCATTGGGGCAGGCCGGCTATCCGCTGCAGGTGGGCATTGCGGTTGCGGCGGCGGATGGCGCGCCGATCGTGGACCAGGACGGACTCTCCTTCAACGGCGGCAAGATCACCGGCAGCCTCGATCTCGCCGCGCCCTCGGTCGACATCTCGGTGCTGGTGCAGCAATTGATGTTGCCCACGGCCACCACCCCACGCGACTACACGCTGGCAGACCTGGCGGCGATGTCGTCCATGGAGCTGATCAGCACCATCGCCACGCTCGGGGTGATTGCGCTGACCGACCTGGTGGGGGATGCGCCGCAAGCCCAGTACCTGCTGCCGGTCCTGGGCCTGTCGCCGAAGGTGCCCGGCAGCCCGACCCTGCTGCCACTGCTGCGCTGGGACACGGTCGTGGCCCAGGCGGTCTCCGGCGGTGATGCTGCGCAGCCGTTCATGAGCTGGTTTGCCTCGCTGTTCTCCGACCCCACCCTGGCCAGCAACTGGCTGGGCTGTATGGCCGGGTTGATCGGCGGGCAGCCCAGCCAGGTGGGTGGCCAAGGCTCGCGTGAAGATCCATTCACCCTGCCGCTGCTGGACCTCCCGGGCATTGGCAGCCTGGATTTCAGCGCTGCGACCACCGTTGATGCGGCCGGGCTGCGCACGTTCTTTCCCGGCTTGGGAGTGCAGGCCGATCCGGTGGCGCTGGGCGGTGCGGCGTTGCTGCACTTTGGCGGGGCACTGGAGTTGGGCGCCTTCAAGCTCTCGTCCACCCAGCCGGCCATTGCCCCTCAGATCCGCTTTGAGGCCGGGCTGAGCCTGACGGGACCGAAGGCCGATACGCCGCTGTTCTCCGGCAGCATCGGGAGTGATACCTACGTGTTCGGCTCACTGGTCGCTGGGCTGGGCATCGGCGTGGATGTCGGTGGCACGGTGGTCCTGCCTCGATTCCAGCTGCGCAAGGTCACCACCCCGAATGGCAGTTTCGCCAGTCTGGACCTGCTTCAGCCCGGTTCCTTGGTCAACCAGGCCCTGACCGAGGTCTACTCGCTGATTGCAGCGGCATTTACCGAACTGTTCGGCAGCACCGCCGCCAGCTTTGGCGGTTATGCCGCCGCCTTGGTCGGTGTGGCCGCGCCTCCCACTCAGGCGGCTCAGTGGCCGAGCAGCCTGTCGCCGCCCTTCAGCGCTGCGGGCATCACCACGTCTTATGCCGATCCCGTAGGCGCCTTGGGCGCCTACTATGCCAAGCTGCTGTTCGGCGGTGTGCAGGTCAACGGCCAGCCGGCGTTCCAGCCGCTGCTGCAGGCCGCTGCCAGCCTGCTGGCGCAGTCAGGCCCTGCCACGGTGAGCGGGAGCGGCACTCAAGAAGATCCCTGGCTGGCGCCGCTCTCCACCACGCCGGTCTCATTGCTGGCCTATGTCCTGCCCTCGTCCGACAGCACGGGGGAGGGCTCGCTGGTGATGGGTCTGGCGTTGGCACCTTCACTCGACATCGTCGGTGGACCGACCGTGTCGATGGCCGTATCCCTGGAATTGCTTCGGCTGGACATTGCTGCAGGCGGGCAAGGCATTGCCTCCGCGCAGGTGTTGCCCGCCCTCGGCTGCGCCTTCCTCCTTCCGAAGGGCTACACCACACCCGCCGTGGCCGGTGCCCAGCTGAGTGTGGCCAGCAGCGGCTTTTCGACCCGGTGGGTACGGGGCCAGGGTTGGATCTGGGACATGCATGTGGGCCAGCCAGCAGTGGTGGTGAACGGCGCCTCCATGCCGGTGGGCAGCGACATGCTGTTCACCGATGCCAGCGGGCTTGAAGACCTTGTCACACAAACCGCGGCGACCTTTGCACCGCTGTTGACCCGTCTGCTCGGCGTGGCGGCCTACCGCAGCGGGACACGCGCCGGACTGGCGCTGACCGGTGTGCTGGGTTTGCTGCCGAATCTGGAAGGGCAGATGCCCCAGGGGTTGACATGGCCGGCGACCATGCCAACGCTGACGCCCGCGAATTTCAACGATCCGCTGGGCGACATCCAAGCGCAGTTGGCCGCAGTGTTCAGCACGCCCCAGCAGGCCCAGGCGGCGCTGGGCTTGCTGGGGTGGGCGGCGTCCACCGCCGCGCAGGCCCCGGCGATTGCCGGCGCCGGGATTTTTGCCGACCCGTTCCGTGTTCCGATCGGACTACCGCTGCCCTTCGACCTGGGCGTGTGGATCGATCCGGCGGCTTCCTCGGTTGGGCTGGGATTGGCGCGGGGGCTGTCCACCACGGTGGGGACCACGGTCTGCGATGTCGCGCTGGCCGCCAATCTGGCCGAGTATGCGCTCGGTGCAACGCCCGCACCGACCCGCTCGATGCTGCCAGCAGCCGTGCTGTCGGCCACCTTCAGCGGGGTGGATGGGGCGCCGTTGATTGATGCGCCTTCCGGCATCGGCACCCTGGGGAGCCTCACCCTTGGCGTTACCGTGGGCTGGACTCAGAGCGGTTTCATGCTGCAGCCGCTGGCGACGCTGCAGGACGTGAACTTCACCGGATATCTGCCTGCCAGCCTGTTGGCCCTGCCATCCACGAGTGATGCGCCGGCCGTGATCGATATCTTCAACAGTCAGCTCAACCTAGCGTTCGGGGCCGTACTGGAGCAGTTCGGCAGCAACGCGACGTTCAAGACTGTGCTGGACCTGATGGCGCGTCTCGGACTGGTGCAGGTCGACAGCAGCACGGGCGTGGTCACCGGACTGAATGCAGGCGGCTTCAATGCGCTGCTGTCCAGCCCGCTGGACTTCGTCTGCAACGGGCTGCTTCGGCTGCTGGCCAATGATGCAGGCCCCGGCCTGCCGAACCAGCCGCCGCCCCAGCAGGAACTGTTTGACCTGCTCTGGCAACTGCTGGGTGTGACACCACCGGCAGCGCCGGTTTCGCTGCTGGCTTTGGGCGAAGCCCTGGGCCTGCTCACCGATGCGGACACCGGTTGGGCGCCCATTCCCTCGGCCTGGATGCAGTTGCTCGCGCATCCGGCCCAAGCGCTGCCGCAGATGTTCAACGCCTTGTGGACCGACAAGACCACATTGGCCGCCTTGTTGACCCAGTGGCAAAGCAACCTGGATGGCCTGGCCTACGGCCCCTTCGTGCTGTCGGTGAAAAACGGCAACCTGCTCAGCCTGGGGGTGCCGGAAACCGCACCGGTGGTGGTGGGCGGCATCGTGGCGCTGTCGGGCGCTGCCAGTTTCAATCTTCAGACCGGCGACCTGGAGACCGTATTCAGTGCCCGGCTGACGCCGGTCGGGATCGGGCTGTCCACCCAACTGGGCTACCCCCTGGGCAAGGGCGCGACGTCCCCGCGCTTCACGGCCTTTGCCACCTTTGGCGGCACGGGGCTGCCGGCGCCGCTGCCCGTGCAGTTCTGGCCCTTCGACACCAGCACCTTCGTCTCGCAGCTGTCCAAAGTGGCACCGGCCTACGCGCTGGGCACCTTCGTCACCGGTGTGGTGGAGCCGCTGCTGCTCAATCCCTACCCACTGGCCCAGGCCGTGGCCACTGCCTTCGGGCTGGCCTGGCAGGACAACAACAAGACCTGGTACCTCAAGTCCCCGCTGGGCCTGTTTGAACAGCCGCTGCAGTGGTTGCTCAATGATGCGGTGGTGGGCCTCAACGGGCAGCTCAACATTGCGCAACTGTCCAAGGTGCTGAGCCTGATCCCCGCAGCCACATCGGGCTCGGGCATCAGCGTGTCCCCGGTGCCCAATGGGGTGCGGGTGGCGGGTCTGCCCTACGGTCTGGCGGTCGACTTCCTGGCCGATACCGGCCTGCAACGCTTTTCCGTCACCCCGCAACTGACGGCTCCGCTGGCACTGAGCGTGGACCAGGCACGCATTGACAGCCTCCAGTTCTCGCTGTCACTGGATCCGTCCTTCCAGCCGGGGTTCAACGCCCAGCTGACGGTATCCGGGCAGGTGGACAACAGCCGCCTGTCCGTCACCACCGGGTACGACCGCGGATTCACCCTGGCCCTTGGCACCACCGTTGGACAGCCGGCCTTTGTGATCCTGCCGTTCCCCGGGTGGCAGACGCTGGTGATGCAGGCCTTGCAGGCCGCCGTCCCGGTGCTGACCCAGCAATTGACCAGTGCCTTGCTCGATGCCTTGTCCAAGGGCGGTGCGGCCGATTTCGCCCAGCGCCTGCGGACCGCCGGCACGGCGCTGCAGGTGCAGGCGCTGGTGCAGCAGTTGGCGGCCGTTTCCAAGCCCGGCGATGTGCCCACCCAGGCCCTGAGCTGGCTCGGAAGCCGACTGTCGACCACCAACGCCCCTCAGACCATCAGCGCGGTGGTCACCCTGCTGGCGGGCCTGATCAACGGTGTGACCCAGCAAGGCAGCCTGCTGGCTTACCAGCCTTCCACCCGGCTGCCGGTGACCCTGCTGGCCGGACTGGACACCACCACCACGCCCGGGCAACTCGGACTGTGGGTGACGCTCAGCCCGCCCACGCTGCCACTGGTGCAACTGCGCTTGAACCGCAGCGGCCTGAGTCTGCCGTTCAATCCGGACGGCACGCCCACGGGCGGCGCTCCGGTGTTCAGCCTGCAGGCCTCGGTGTGTACACCGATCGAAGGCGACCAGGGACCCGCGCTGAGCATCGGCTTCGACTCCGCAGCGACGCGCTTCACCCTGGCCGTCGACCCCTTGGGCGGAGGTGCACAGCCGAGCCCGCTGTCGCGGGCGTTGTTACCGCGTCCCTTCGGGCTGACCGATGCCAAGGCGATCGGCGACGCCGCCGCGCAATGGGCTCTGGCCATCCTGATCAATGTGGTACCCCGTTACGTGTCTCTGGTGGTGCTCAACACCCCGGTGGTCTCGAAATGGCTGACGACACCGCTGTTCCCCGGTCAGCAGGGCCCGAGCGCGGGGCAGGTGCTGGTGGGGAGCCAGGTCTTGCTGTTGCAGAACAACAAGTACCTGCTCAACAGTTTCGAGGCCCTGTCGCACCTGTCGATCCAGCAGTTCCTGGCCGGGCTGCTCAGCAGCCTGCTGTCGACCCGAATCAAGGTGCTGACGCTCAACAAGACTGGCGGGCTGTGGATCGGCCCGCAGCCGGGCACCAGCGGCAATTACGGTCTGGTGCTTCAGCTGCCGGATCTGGTGCTGAAGTCCAGCGTGCCCACCTTCACCCTGCAGCTAGGGGCCAATGACGCCGCCTGGATCAAGAGCACCGGCCTCGATGCCGACCAGCTCCAGCCCGGCATCGGCGTGTTTGTGCCGGTGGACGCCACCACCCCGCATTTCGATCAACTGCGCCTGCTGCTGGTCAATGTGGGCGTGGATTTCGCCGGCAGCGAGGCCAATCCGCTGGTCAACCTGTCGCGTTTCAAGATGCAGTCGGTCGGGCCGCGCGGACTGGTGACCTTCGACTTCGCCCAGCCGGGCGTGGTCACCAACTATGGCGGCGCCATCCTGCTCAAGGGCATCGCCCCTTCACTGGTACCGAATGCTGGCGGGGCCGGCGCCAACCCGGTGGCTCAGAATCTGCTGGGCAGCGGTAGCGACCAATCGACGGATGCCTCCAACCCGCCGGTGAGCCCCACGTTCTCGGCCACAGCCGCCTATGGGCACCAGGTCTCACCGTCGACGGGAGGGCTGTGGGTCCAGCTCTACGACGCACAGGGCCAGCCCTCCGAGCAGGTGGTGGTTCCGGTGCAACGAAGCTTCGGGCCGCTGTATGTCAATTCGATTGGCGCGGGCTGGCAGCAGGCCAACGAGATCCTGGACCTGCTGTTCGACGGATCGGTCTCCCTGGCGGGCCTGAAACTGGATGTGATTGGCCTGGATGTTGGCATGCCGGTCACAGATCCCACCAACTTCGATGCCTACCAGCTGGATCTGCGCGGCCTGGACGTCAGCTTCAACGGCGGCGGCGTGGACATCGGCGGCGGCCTGTTGAAGACCACCGATGCCATCCCGAGCTACACCGGGCAATTGGTGGTCAAGACCTCCGGGTTCTCGCTGGTGGCCCTCGGTTCGTATGCGGAGCTGACCACCCCGCAAGGCACCACGCCTTCGCTGTTTGCCTTTGTTAATCTCAACATCCCACTGGGCGGGCCACCGCCGTTTTTTGTGGAAGGCCTGGCATTCGGGTTTGGCTACAACCGCGACATCACCATTCCGCCGATCGGCGGGATCCAGCAGTTTCCGTTGGTGCAAGGGGCATTGAGCAGCGACACCTTTGGCCGTGATCCCACACCCGACAGCGCCTTGCAGGTGCTGGACAGCGTCGTGGCGCCGGCCTTGGGCCGCTACTGGGTCGCTGCGGGCCTGCGCTTCAGTTCCTTCCAGTTGCTGGACACCTTCGCCTTGCTGCTGGTGAAGTTCGGCCGCAGCTTCGAGATTGATCTGGTCGGTGTCACGGCGGCGTCCTTGCCCCCGAAGGTGCCCCGGTCGTCCGCCATCGCCTACATGGAGCTCGGGCTGATCGTATCGTTCAAGCCCGACGACGGGGTGTTCTACGCCGAGGCACAGCTCACGCCCAACTCCTTCCTCTTTGCGCCTGCCTGCCGACTCACCGGAGGCTTTGCCACCTACCTCTGGTTCAACCCACCACCGAGTGCCGACGGCCCCTCGGCAGGCGACTTTGTGGTGACCTTGGGCGGCTACAACCCGGTGTTCTCACCACCGTCGTGGTATCCCAATCCACCGCGTCTGGGTTTTAACTGGCCGGTGACCGGCAGCGTCAGCATCTCCGGCGGGGCCTACTTCGCTTTGACCCCGTCGTCGGTGATGGCGGGGGGCTCGCTCAGCGTGCAGTTCCACTCCGGCCCGCTGCGTGCCTGGCTGAATGCCGGTGCGGACTTCCTGATCGCCTGGAAACCCTTCTGGTTCTCGGCCGATATGTATGTGGATGTGGGCGCAGCGTTCCAGACCTCGCTGCTGGGGATCTCGATCACCTTGTCGATCGACCTGGGCTGCACCTTGCATCTCGAAGGACCACCGGTACACGGCTATTGCAAGGTGCACTGGTTCGTCATCTCCTTCACCATCCCGATCGGCGACGACGGCAGCCAGGACCGCGCCACGCTGGCTTGGGATCAGTTCGCCAAGTCCTTCCTGCCGCCCGCCCAGTCGCCCACGATGGCCGGTAGCCAGGCCCCGGTCGGGGCGCTGGCCGCCGATGTCGACCCGACGCCGTCGCCCATCAAGCCACAGGCCTTGACCGGGCTGCTCTCCACCTTGCCCGACGGGACCTGGGTGATCCAGTCGCTGCCGTTTGTGCTGAGTGTGGAAACCGCCATTCCGGCCACCGCCACCACCGTCGATCAATGGGGCGGGGATGCGCTGCCCAGCGGCCCGCTGATGGGGGTGCAGCCCTGTTCGCGCCTGAACGTGGACACGCCATTGCAAGTGAGCGTGCTCGATGCCAATGCCAAGCCGGTAGCGCTGCCGACGGCGACCTTCAACGTGCAGGCGCTGCAAGGCAGCGCGCCTGCGGCCCTGTGGGGCAACGTCCCGTTTGACCCGGCCGCCCCGACCGCGTCCGCCGGGCAGTTGTTGCCCAACACCATCAATGGGGTGCAGGTGTCCGCCGTGGCCGATGTGACGACCAACGTCATCGGTCCCATGGACCTGCAACAGGTGTTTGGCTTCACCTTGCTGCCCCCGGACTGGTTGCCTTTCGGTAGCGGGCCGCGCTACAGCCCGGCGGCCCCCATGGACCAGTCGAATGCGCTGGCGAAACTGATGAACAGCATCATGTTGCCGTCGGTGATCTCGGCCCGGGAGGCCATCCTCGCGGCCTTGCAGGCGGAGGGCCTCCCCGTGGTGGCGGAGCCGGATCTGTCCATGGTCGCCGCGCTTGGCTGGGCCGTCTATCAGGCACCGCCCACGCTGGCACAGCTCACCGAAACCCTGGCCGCTCTGCCGGGATGGAATCTGCCGGCGGCCTCGGCGCCGTCCGCCCCACCGGCCCTGACCGAAGCGCCCTCGCTGGCCCCGCCGACATTGCTGGGCGGCTTGCGTCGCTACCGGATGCCGACAGCAGATGCGGGCAGGGCCACGGCAGGTGGCGCCTCGGGGGCGGTTTCGCCCGGGGCGTTCCGAGTGGTGCGGGCCTTGGTCGGCGGACGTCGGTGGGACCCGCTGGCGCCTTCCCCGGAGGCCCATCAGTCCGCCAAGGACTTTGGCCTGGCTGCGGTGCCAGCGCCGATGGGGCAGGCGAGTGAGCTGCAGGTGGTCTTGCAGGAAGGCACCTTGCTGGCCTGCTCCATGGATGCCCGAGGGCGCTGCAAGCTGGGCAATGACGGACCTCTGCCGGTGCTGGCACTGTGCCTGGGCGACAACGATGCCTATCTGGGCAGCATGCGTCTGGACAGCCAGTCCGCCCAGACCGCCCCCGCCGGTACCGCCACCCTGGTGTTGCAGGGCCTTCCCTATCAGGCGGGCGATATCCACGGGTGGGACCGGGATGTGCAAGTGGTGCGCGCAGGTTTTGATAGCTTCCTCGGCGATGGCTACCTGCTCCATCCACAAGCCGCGCCGCGTTATGACCTGGCCCGTTCGTTGCGGCCGCGCCTGACGGAGCTCAGCCTGGCGGAGCTGATCCAGCACAACCGGTTGGACGCACTCGCCGGCATCGTGCCCGGCTGGCTGGACACGGTGTTCTCTGCGGACGTTCGGAGTGTCCTGATTCAAGTCGGCGGCGTTGCCGCCACCCCTGATGCGGCAAAGGCCGTCGTGCTGTCGATCGGCGCCAAGCCAGCCTTGCCGGTGGAGGCGCGGACACTCCCGCACGGGGTCCTTCTGGTCTATGCCGTGGACCCTGCGGCAGTGCCGCCGTCTTCCGAGCTGGCGGTACGAACGCGCGATGCTGCGGGGCTGCAGGTGCTGTCGGTGTTGGGCTTGACGCAAGCACCCGCGACCGCAGGCATCGGGACGGTCCAGGTCTCCAATTTCGGGGTACGTCTGGGCAGCAGCACCACGCTGTCCAGTCGGGTGACGATGCACACCCGGCCGGTGGCCGACATGGAAAAGGCGTTGACATGAGCCAGGATCAAGACATTCCGGTGGCCACCGGTACCGATCTGCAGCCGGGGCAAATCGAGTTCATCGAGTCCTGCGAGCCTCCGCTCGTGGCCGGGACCTATCAGCTGAGCTGGACGCAGCAGGTCCTGAACGTGACGGCGGACCCGGCGCCGAGCTATAGCGGCACCCAGGCTTTCCAGGTGTCGGGCCCGCGCTTCACGCTGCCGGCCGACAGCGTGCAGTCGGTCTATCCACCAGCCTCGCAGAAGGGCAATTTTGCAGACGTCATGCCGCACATCGTCCTGAACCGGTCGACGCTGCCCTGGGAGCGTCCGCTTCAGGGCAATACGCCCTGGCTGGCGCTGCTGTTACTCACCGATGAAGAACTGCAGGGCGCTCCGATTCTCTCGATTCCGGTGTCTGAACTGCTTGCACCGCCCTCCGGCACCACGGGCCCTGCCATCCCGGCCAGCGCCGTGACCCCGCAAGAGGCACAGAGCCTGTGTAACGCCATTGATGTGTCGGCTGCAGTGTTCACCGGCCTGGCGCCCACGCTGCAGGAGGTGGCGCTGCTATGCCATGCCCGCCGGGTCAACACCGACAACAAGGAGGAACTGGGCATCCAGGCCAACGGTACGTTTTCGGTGGTGATCGGCAACCGGCTGGTGCCTGCGCACGTGACCAGTGACACCGCCTACACCGCCTTGCTGGTGTCTTTGGAAGGTTGGACGGCCCAGTTGCCGGGGTATGCGAGCGACGGCACCACACCCACCAGCAATACCGGCACGTCAGCCCGACTGCGGCTGTGCGTGCTGGCGAGCTGGGGGTTTCGCGCCAGTGCGGGTGTGGGCAGCTTCAGCGGCCTGATGCGAAATCTCTCCCAGCCGGGAGGCATCGGCATGCTGCAATATTCGCACGGCACAGATGTGGGCAATGCCGTGGCGCAGACCGCGCTGGACATCGGCTTCGTGCCGCTGGTCAACAACACCCGCTTCGGAGAACAGACCTCTTCCTGGTATCGCGGCCCGCTGTCTGCTGCGCCGACCAATCCATCGGCCGTGCCGGCGGCAAGCTTCAGCGACACCCTGACCCGTTACGACCCGGCGACAGGGCTGTTGGACCAGAGTTATGCCGTGGCGTGGCAGATCGGCCGATTGCTGGGGCTGGCCGATGCGGCCTTTGCGCGGTCGATCTTTGATTGGCGCCGCACGGTGATGCAAGGCCAGCTGGCTCTCCAATCACAGAGCGCCCGCCGGGCCACTCTGCCCGACGACCCCGCCATGGCCCGTTTGACGGCCACTCGACCCGCCGATGTGTCACCGGCCTTGCAGGCCCAGGCCACCGTGTTCGACGTAGCGCGCCATTACTTGTTGACCCCCGACAAAACGGCTCCGACCTTGCCCAAGGTCACCCCCCATGCGCGCCGCGGTGATGCCTTGCGGTCACAGCAGCTGAAGGCCCCGGCAGTACGGCCCGGCAACGCCCCGGCCAATGCTTCCAGCGACCCGCTGTTGCGTCTGATCGACCATGTGCTGGGGGGGCAGTCGTGATCCTCCCCTTCAGCCACTTCCGGAGAGCCGCATGAAATCTGCCATTGACCGCACTCGGCAACTGGCCGATCTGGCCGGCGTCGCTCTGCTCCAGGCTTCACGGGCGGTGCCGGGGGTGAGTGCGGCCCTCGAGACCCATCCGCAGGCCCGCCAACTGGCGCAGTCCGTCCAGCAGCCCCCGCCCGCGTTGCCCCAGAACTGCGTGAACTGGTTGGCCCAACTCGTGCTGCTGTATGGCGTCCCGTTCGACTATCTGGTGCCGGTGGCGAGCATGCTGCCGCCGGAGTCCATCCGCTACTTCTACCTGGACCAGAACTACACGAATCGCCTGATTGATGGTGCGGTGAGCATCGGGGTGAGCTCCAGCGTCGAGTCGCTGGCCTTGCTCGGCCAGATCGAAAACATCGTGAATCAGACCCTGCAGAATCTGACCGCAGTGCGAGCAGGCCTGACCGGCGCGGTGGCGGCTGCACCCGCCGGCCCGCCGTCCGGCTTTCTGCTGCGGTCCGCAGCGGTGTCCGGGTGGCCCGGCATCGAGGTCACCGCCACCGATGCCAAAGGCGGCAAGGTCGGCCTGCTGCGACTGGATCGACTCGCCACGGATGTGCTGCTGTGCCTGTTCAACGGCACCCCCGCCGAGGTGCGCATCCATCAGCCCTCGGAAAGCCTGCATTTCGGTGTCATCGACGACGGCCAGGGGCACTATTCATCGACCTTGCGATATGTGAGCGGTTCGCAGGCGGGCCAGCAAATCGGCACCCAGACCGTTCCCGTCACCATGCGGAGCGGCACGATGAGTGACGTCGTGGACGTCACCAAGACGGTCAGCTCGATCACGACCGCCTTGACGGCGGCCAAGGCGCTTCCTCCGCAAGGGGTGACCAGCGCCGAATTCGCCATTGAAATGGTGCAAAGCGCGGGCGTCCAGCCGTTCACGCCTCAGGCGTCCAAAGGGGAGGGCGCATGACCGCCATCGTCAATCCAATCTGGGCAGGGCCTTGTTTGTGGGTCCCGATGTATCCCGAGGCTCTGTTGATCGGTACCCCGAATCAGACCGGGGCCACCTGGGCCAACACCAGCATGGACTACTCGGCACTGCCGTATGGCACCCCGGCGGCCGGACCGTTCACCACCAACGGCGGGACGCCCTTGACCGGGCTGCATCTCACCTGGACGTTGCCTTCGGCCTTGCGCAGCGGCCTGCAACCCGATGCAGAGGGCGCGGTGGAGTTCCCTCCGGCGCCCAACCGCTGGCTGATCACCCGATCTTTTGTCGCCCAGGACGGTGATGCGCCGACCTTGACGGCCTGGGTCCTGCAGAGCGACTACACCGGTGCCGACGGCACGACCTCCTGGCCGGACCCGACCGGCGAGGTCAACTACACCGGTCTGGGCAAGGTGTTCACGCTGGCGAGCTGGCAGGCCCTGCCGGGGGCCCAGCCGGCGTTTCTGCAGGCCATTGCCCCGGGCAACGTGGCCTTTGCCGCGGTGTATGCGAATGTGGGCAATGTGTTTGCTTTTTATGATCCGTTGCCCGATTCGGCGCAGGGCACGTATGCCTACAGCGTGCTGGGCTGGTTTGCGACACCCTCGGACGATCCGCTGTTCGGTGCGGGCAGTGGCTTCACCGACGGCACGCAGTGGCAGGCCTTGATGGACGGACTGGACTGGACGACGCTCACCAGCGTGACCGCCGCCCAGGCCGCCTGGCAGGACTGGCTGCAGTCCAACCCCATCACCGGCGGGCCGCCTCTGACGCCCGCGCAAGGCCAGTGGGCCTCCCAGACCTTGTGCCAGGCGTTTTTGCACAGCATCGAGTGGAAGGGCAACAACTACGCTTACCCGCTCTACACCGACGTAGCGCATTCTCCCAATCCACCCGCCGTCGCCATCGGCAGCAATGCGGCGGAGGCACTGGCCGCGTGGATTGCGAGCACCATGCCTGCAGCGGTTCAGGAGGAGGTCGAGACCATGCTGCTCGCCTTCCAGAACTCGCTGATCTTCGATTACGCAACCGACCGGGCCAAGTTCGAAATGGTCACCCAGGCGGCCCGGTTCGGCTCCTTGCCGACCGGCGATGTGTGGGTGGTGTCCCGGCCGGGCGATGCCAATGTGTCCTTGAATGCCCAGGGAGGAAACAGCACATTGCCGCTGACCTCGCCGCAGACCCAGCTGCTCGTGTCGATCAACGCGACGCAGCAGCAGCTGGATCAGGCGCAGGCAGAGCTGTTGTCGCTGCAGCAGGCGCTGTATGCCGCGCTGTGGAAGCAGATCAACTGGGCGCCGCGGACCGGCATCCCGAAGAGCCAGATCACCGCGTATGTGCAGCAGCTGACCGCCCCCGGCACCGGCAGCATCCCGACCAAGCAGACGGAGATCGACGGCCTGAAGGCCCAGCTGGCAAGCGATCGCAGCACCCTGGGCACCTTGCTGGGTAAGGACTATGAACTGAGCAGCATCAAGGCACCGCGCAGCTTTGCACCGATGGATCCGGTCGTGCTGGTGGCCGGTGCAGGCACCGACAGCAAACTCGCACAGCCGGGGGCATTTGCGGGTGATCCCGGCGCAGCCGGCCGTTTCACCGGCCAGACCTTGACATCGCTCACGGTGGCCGTTCCTCCGGGGTCGTCCACGCTGGTGACCTTGGATGGAAGCGACTTGCAGCCGGTGCTGTTGGCCGGCAGCGGCATCCCGAAAGAATGCCCTCAGTTCTGGGTGGAAACCCTGCTGCTGGACCCTGCCAATGCGCGCTGGCTGGCGCGGCTGGCCTACGGCAAGGCGGGTGTATCAGACCCTTCCGAGGACCAATTGCAAGCGCTGACCACCGTCATCCAGGCGCAGCAAGCCTTGCCCTTCAGCGGAGAAGGGCTGGCCCTGGCGGATGGCCGGCTGCTGGCGGCAGCGGTCGGCTTCCAGGGCGTGCCTCCCTCGGCAATTGCGGTGGATCCCTGGGTCACCCCGTGGACCCCGGTTTACCTGGATTGGCAGGTGGGGTGGTCCCCCAGCGCCGCCGGGGACAATCCTTCCGGCATGCTGAAGGACTGGTCCCTGGACGATGTGGACTACGTGTGGACCGGATCCACCATTGGCACGCCCACCGATGTCTACACCGGCCGCACAACGCTCACGCCCAACCAGGCCATTGGCCTGAACGTCTCCATAGAAAAATTTCTTGCTGTGCCGGCGAATGTGCAGCAACTGCTGCAATTTGATGTGACGGCGCTTCAGCAGACAGCAACGGCGCTCACCAATCTGGATGTGCTCGCGCAGTCGCTCAGCGGCCTGAATGATCAATTCGGCATGCGCCTGGCCCAGCCCACCTCCATCATCGATTCGCCGCAGGCGGCCATGACCGGGGGCGTGAGCGGCTATATCCCCGCAGCCACTGGCAAGCAGTTCTATCCCTTGCGCGCCGGCCATTTCACTGTCCAGAAACTGTGGGTGGTGGATGCCTTCGGACAGGTGCTCAAGGCCATCGACACCAATATCAATGTCCGGCCGGTGGTCTCGCAATCCATGAAAACGGCGAGTGTGCCCGGCACCGCGCAACTGGTGCCCCGGATCACGCAGTCCAGTCAATTGGCGGCCTGGCTGGTGGATGCCACCAACGATGCCCTTCCGAGCAACTCGTCGGACGCCACCAGCCCCTTGTGCGGCTGGCTGTTGCCCAACCACCTGGACAGCAGCCTCACCGTGTTCGATGCGGCGGGGAACAACCTGGGCGCCTTGATCCAGATTGAGAATGACCAGGGGCAGGCGGTGCGTTGGGATGCCGCGCCAGGCAGCGGCGCCGCACTCGGTGCGCCTCCTGCGATCCACAACACCCATCTGGCGGGCTTGGTCAACGGCATCCTCGCCCAGGGGATCAACCAGGTGGCGGCGCTGCAGGCGCTGCTGGATGCCATCGACGTCACCTTGTGGAAGACCGACCCGCTGGGTCAGCCCAACAGCGGCAATCTGTCGGTGCTGGTGGGCCGACCGCTGGCGGTGGTGCGGATGGCTACCTCGCTGGGCGTGGCCGGCGACCCCTGGGTGCGCCAGGATTGGGCCAGCACCGGCCTCAATAACGATAACGGCCTGACCCAGACTTCGCCGCAGGTGAGGGTGGGGGACCACGGTCTCGATTCCAACGGCACCACCGGCTATTACCTGGGTGACGACTACAGCTGTTTTTTCGCCTCACGTGGTTACACGCCCAGCCTGGGAACCTTGCGCCGACTCATCTCCAGCGGTGTTGGCAGCACGGCTGAACGCCTGGCCCATGCGGTACGGACCTTGCCACAACTGACCACGCCGGGAACGTCCAATCCCTATGTGGTGACCGACGCGACCTATCCGCTGCAGGCCGACGGCAACACGCGACAGTACCTCACGGCGCTGGTGGACCCGCGCGGCCAGATTCCGGTCGTCTCGGGCATCCAGCCCGTCGAGTACCTGGCCTTGCCCGCCGGACCCGTCAGCGCTGCCCTGCAAAGCATGTTCGTCACCTTCCGCATGGGCCCGCTGTTGACCGACCCGGTGAAGCTCACGATGCCGCTGCCCGGCGCGGTCGGCGGCACCTGGACCTGGATCGAACGCACCGGCGTCTCCGTCTGGCGCGAGGACGGCAACATCGTGCAGCCCGGCGGTGGTGCCACCCTGCCGGACACGCCGCCGACACTGCGCGAAGGCTGGCTCAAGCTCGGCGGCGCCTTTGCGAGCAAAGGAAACTGAGATGTCCAAGCTGCTGATTCACCGGGCGTTGGTCGAAACATCCAACACGCTGCTGAGCTACTCGGTGGCGCCGGACTCCCTGCCGTCCGGCGCCGTTGGCATGCTGGCCTTTGGCGCGATGAACAACGGGACGGACAACGTGGTCTTTTCCCGCGCGAACAACGACAGCATCACCATCACCTTGCCTTCGAACCTGACCACTGCGCTGTCGGCCGTTGGCTACCGGTCCCTGGATCCTTCCACCTGGAGTATCAATCCTCTGGCGGGATCTCCCGGTTCGTTCATCGTTCGGCCCCTGCCTGCCAGCGTCACGCTCAAGGCGGGGGAGGGGCTCGCGGTGCAGCTCACACAGATCCAGGTCGACGGGACGCAGGGAAGCACCTGCCAGGTGGAGATTGACGAAAGCATTGGTGACGACTACGGCAGCATCGAACTGCCGGTTGAGATCACGGGCCCCCAACTGGAAATTTCCGCACTGGCCAGCCCGGCCACCGTGACACTGGGCCAGCCCTCGACCATCAGCTTCACAGCGACCGGTGGAAGCCGTGTGGAACTTCAACCTGGCGGGCAGACGCAGACCTGCACCGGCCCGGTGTACCAGGGCTACTTCAAGGTGGTGCCGCAGCCACCTTCAACCGTCTACACACTGACGGTGTACGACGATCAAGGGCACAGTGCTTCGCAGACGGTGGCCGTCAATGTGGGACGGGTGTCGGTACTGAGTTTCGGTCCAGCCAATCTGGACGTTGGATTTTTCGACACCGTGAAGCTGAGTTGGACCTCCCAATACGCTAGCGCTGCCAGCCTGACGCCGCAGACCATCAGCGCCGTACCGGTCAATGGATCAAGGAACGTGCAGCCGGGTGATCTGGCGCCCGACAATGCGAGCGAGATCACCTTTACTCTGACGCTGCAGGGCTATGGAGGGCCGGTGCAGCAGCAGTTGCTGGTTCGGCTGCAGCCCATGGAGATTCTCTATTTCGCAGTGCCGCCCACGGGGGGCTTTCCCGTCTTCAATGTTCGCAATGGCCGCGGCACGGTGATGCAGAACACCTCGCCCCTGCCTCCGGCGCCGCCGGTGATTTATCAATTGGTGGCCACCGGGCCGGGGGGGCCGCAAACCCGTTACATCGGACCGGGGCCCTGGCTGGAGTGCCAGTACTTCATTGCGGATCGGCAAATCGTCAGTTCTGGGGATAAGGTGACCTTCAACTGGCAGACGCTCAATGCCACCAGCGCTACCCTGAATGGCCAGAGCGTTTCCCTGGTGCTTGAGGGTAGCACTGGGACGGGGAACACCCAGGTCACCGTCAACCAAACCAGCAACTACGTGCTGGTGGTCTCGGACGCACAGGGCAATACGCAGAGCAATCAGATCACGATCACTGTCATGTAGTGAATCGGTGAATCAGTGAATCACTGATTCGGGGTTGACGCACCTTGGAGGCAAGATGGCGAAAAGCATTGCAGAAATGGCTCAACAGTTCGGCATGAACATCGGCGAACTGGAAACCATCCGCGACGGAATTCTGGCCATGGTCGCGAAGGTCAAACCCTCGCTCGGACAGTCGGGCATGGAGATGGACACTTCTTTCCAGGAGGTGGGCATGGACTCTTTGACCGTCATCTCGACAGTGTTCGAGATCGAGGAATTCTTCGGCATCGATATCTTTGGGCGACACCTGGAAACCGTCAGCACGCTGGAAGACACGCTGGCCGTGGTGGCAGAGTTGCTGGTGGCCAAGCGCCACGCCGAGGCGGCAGCATGACGAGCGATCGAAGGGTGGTGGTGACCGGGGTCGGGTGCCTGTCGGCGCAGGGGATTGGGCGGCATGCGGTGTGGGACGCCTTATGTGCAGGGCGGTGCGGCCTGAAGCCGACCACACGCAGCATTGGGACGTTTTCCGTGACGGCCCCCTTGGGTGTCGTGCCGGACTATCGATGGC
Source organism: Roseateles sp. SL47 (assembly GCF_026625885.1). NCBI lineage: Bacteria > Pseudomonadati > Pseudomonadota > Betaproteobacteria > Burkholderiales > Sphaerotilaceae > Roseateles > Roseateles sp. SL47. The sequence goes on from NZ_CP113068.1 coordinate 4,219,392, forward strand.
AGGACCATTTCAATGAGGACGAACTGATCCTGCTGGATCCCTATGCCCAGTATGCGATTCTGGCGGCCCGGGAAGCACTGGGCGACGCAGGGTTGCTGGACTCCGACCATGACCGCAGCCGCACGGCGGTGATTCTGGGTTCTGGTGCGGGTGGGGAACATGCGCGAGAAGAGGCGGCGTGGAAGTTTCTGGGGGAAGGGCGCCAGCGCTGCAACCCGATGTTGGTGCCACGGACCAATCACCAGGCATCTGCCGGTTTTGTCTCGATGAAGTTTCGCATCACCGGACCGACCATGGTCATTGCCACCGGCTGTGCCAGTTCCAACCATGCGGTGGCGCAGGCTTGGCTGATGATCAAGCAGGGGTTGGTGGACCGAGCGGTGACGGGGGGAAGCGAAGCCAATCTGGTCTACACCAACATCAAGGCGTTTGAGTCAATGCGAGTCATGGGCACCGACACGTGTCGGCCGTTTTCGCTTGGGCGCAGCGGCATGGTGCTGGCGGAAGGGGCTGGGGTGGTGGTGCTGGAGACCTTGGACAGCGCGCTTCGCCGCGGTGCCGCGATCTATGCGGAACTGGCGGGTGTGGGCATGAGCGCCGATGCCACCAATGTGGTGCATCCTTCTGCCGAGGGCCCGGCGCAAGCCATGGCTGCGGCGCTGGCGCTGGCCGATCTGCGCCCGGCGGACATCGACTACATCAATGCCCATGGCACCGGAACCCCGGTCAACGATGCGGAGGAATGCAAGGCGATTCGGCAGGTGTTCGGTGCCGAGGCTGATCGGCTGTGTGTGTCTTCGACGAAGTCGATGCATGGCCATGCACTGGGTGCCGCTGGTGGGATCGAGCTGGTGGCGACGCTGCTGGCCATGCGCCATGGCATGGTGCCGCCAACGGCCAACTATCAGGGCCCGGATCCCGCCTGTGACCTGGATGTGGTGCCCAACGTGGCCAGGCCTGCGCGGATTCGGGCGGCGTTGTCCAACAACTTCGCCTTTGGCGGGCTGAATGCGGTGCTCGCCTTGCGCATGGCGGCGTGAGTGGTTGGGGGCGGTCCGCAAGCCTGATGGCTCGCTTGGCTTCTTTGGGTTTGGTTGACTACAAGGTGCATTCCATATCCCATAACCTCCCTTAGATAATATGTCAGTCGTCGGGTAAAAAAATAGTTAGTAACTCGGTAAACATGTCTTGATGGCGCAGATAACCACCGAGATATTCATGTTTTGGTGCCTGCGGACAACGCTTGGTTTACTGACGCCGTGGCAGTAACGCCGCCCTCGGCGGGCTCACTGGGGCTCTGCCCCAGCCCCCGCTTGCCCGGCTTGAGGTGCTCGAAAAGCGTCGCCGCGCCATCGAGCGCCGCGAGCTTGTCCAGGTCGAAGCGCATTGCGTGGAACCCGGCATCCACGCCGTACTGCAGCAGCGCCAGGCGGAAAAGATCCGCGACGTCCTCAGCGAAGCACTCGGGCGTGAACCACGACTCAGGCGCGTCAGGATCGAACTCGGCTGGGTCCGGCGGAAGCAAAGACTTGGCAATTGCTGCCTCGAGCGCCGCTGACGCGGCGCGACGAACCATAGAGGGGGAAAGCCAGCCGGTTGCGTGTAGCCTCGCCTGACGGAGTGCGCGCTCTCGTGGGATCGCCTTGTCGACCTTTGCGCTGGCCCGGCGGTGCTTCGCAAAGCTCACGACGCGGCCAGGCTTGGACGCCAAAGGGGACGAGGGCAGGGGGCTAAAAACCGAATGCAGTGCGTCGAATGCCCTGGCCATGCCTAGTTCGTTCTGCTCGGCTGGCAGCAGCTCCAAGCCATGCGCCTGCATGAAGCGCGACAACGTTGCATAGCCGAGTGACGGCATACGCAACTTGGCGCCGACAACAGTGGCAAAACGGTACAGACTCATGCCCGGATTGACCTGGATCAGCCGCTTGACCGCATCCACATGCTCGGAACCAAGCCGAGCCTTGCCATCGAACAACGCAGTGGCTTCAGATCGCATTGCAGCCTCCCTGGAGCTCGGGGCCGACATTCGTAACGGGTGACGAATCCACTGCGACCAACGGAGCACTCAGCAGCAACGGACCCTTAGCCTTGAGCCTGGCCGAGCGGTCAATCACGTGCTGCGGGACCTGCCGCGGGATCGCGTGCAGAGCCAGGAAGTTGTGCAGCGCGTGGTCGCTGACGTGCGGCAGCTCAAGCCTCTGAGCCACCAGCGGTGCGAGCTTGCGCAGTGCAAGGCCGGGATGGGCAGCAAGAACCTCGCGAACGGCTTGCAAGTGATCGGCCTTCAGACCAATGCGAGGCCGGCGCTTGATGACTTCAGACATCGCGCACCTCCGACCGTGCAGCCTGCCCAAAATTGAGCAGTTGGTGACGTGTTACAAGCGCGTCACCCCGAAAGGCACCGAAAACCGCGTCAGTGCCGACCATCGCTGGCAGATGAAGTTGGGCGATCTGCGAAGCGAAATTCTCACCCGTGAGAATTTCGGAACGTGTTACTGGACCGTCCCGATGGAGGCACCGGGTTAACCCGGGTTCGCGCTCCGCGCGATTCCCGGGCTCCCCCAGTGCCTCAAGCGCCTGTTGACGCCTACGTTCCAGGACGCCCCACAAGGCGAGCTCCAGAACGCTCGCACGGCTCTCTGCGGCGGCTGACAGCTCCTTGGCCGCGTTGAGCTGCTGGCGGGCCTCTAGGAGGCTTCTACGCAGCTGCGAACACTCGCGGTAGACCACTCCGAACATCCTGGCCTGGCGCACGGTCAGCGACATCCAAGAAAAGTCCTTGGGGCTGAAGCTGTTGCCCTCGGGAGTCCAGAGGCGGCCACCACCGAAGTACCAGCCTTGCCAGGCTTGACCTGGCAGCTCACGCCAGGTCATCCAGCGCAACACCTTCAAGACGGCATCCGGAGCGTCGCCGTGGCGCCGCCAGCGATAAACGGTCCGAGTGGACACCTGAAAAAATGTCGCAAGGCTAGCGGCTGTGAACCCCAGCGTGGAATGGAGCGCACGTAGCTTGCGGGCCCGTTCCATGCGGTCCGCAAGCCTCATGGCTCGCTTGGCTTCATCTAGCCTATTTGACGACAAGGTGCATTATGTTGCATGTCGTCCATCGGTTCGAGACACCCATCGCCGCGCCCGCTGGCTGTCTGACTCAAGACAACTTTGCCCTAGATACCAAGACATCTTGACCGTGGAGGCTCCGAGCGGCTGACAGGCGGCCAACTTGCCTTGCGTTCGACTGGATGACGGTCAACATGACATGCCCACCACCAGCCTGACTCCAGCGCCGAGCCCAACGGCTTCGCCAGCCCCTTCGCCAGCACCTTCCGCGCCCACCACCACCAACACCAACACCGGCGGCTTTGCCGGCACCGTCACCGGTGGCGGCAGCAAAACGGCGGTCAATGTCAGCACCGCTGCACAAATGCAGGCGGCCATCGATGCCTACAGCGGCAGCGGCGGTCTGGTGCTCACCTACACCGGCACCTTTAATTTCTCCACCATTCCCGACCCTTGCACGCAGTGGCAAAAGGCGGCGGGCGACATCGTTGAAATCAAGAACAAAAACGACATCACCATTCAAGGGGCCAACGGATCGGCGGCCAACTTCGGCCTGGCCATCAAGGCAGCGTCCAGCAACATCATCATCCGCAACATGACGATTGGCTTGCTGCCCGGCTCCATCGATGCCTTCAGTTCATCCACGCCGCAACCTGCAACCGATAGCACACCGGCGGCATTCCGTAAGGTGTAGTGCATCTGATCGAATCCCCCGCCCTTGTACTGGACCAAGGTTGGCTCTCCAGCCACAGGTGCGGCCTTCGCCAGTACGGTGAGATGCTGGTGTGCATCAGCCGGCCCAACGGCGTCATCACGACGCCTCCCGCACCACCCGTTCACCCCCCAGCACCGGCAGCACCGTGCGCAGCTTCAACCGCGCATGCATCAGCCGCGCCTTCACCGTCCCGGTGGAGCACTCCATGATGCGGGCGATGTCCTCGCAGGTCTCGCCCTGGTAATACGCCAGCTCCACCGTCAGCCGCTGCATGATGGGCAGCGATGCCAGGCCACAACCCACCCAATCGCGCAGCTCCCGGTCCGGATCCTCCTCCACCGAGGGCTCCGTCGCGGCCAGCTCCGCCGCCGACAAGGCTGAGGCGTTGATCTCCTCCGACGTCACCCGGTCCCGCAGCGCGCGCAGCATGCAGCGGTAGGCAATGCCATGCACCCAGGTGGACACCCGTGAGTCGCCGCGGAAGTTGCCCGCACTCCTCCAGACCACCCACAGGGCATCGTTCACCACCTCCTCGGCCAGATGCGAACGCCCGCAGCCGCGCAGCACAAACCGCAGCAGCTGAGGCTGGAAGTGCCGGTACAGCCGCTCGAACCCGGACCGATCTCCCGCCGCCGCGGCCTCCAGCCAGGCGCGTGACATCGATTCCAGGTCCGTCGTTTTCATCAATCCACCTCGAAGGCCAATACCTGCGTCACCTGGTGACGCGAGAAGTTATCGTCGGAAATCATGACCAGCGTTCGCCGGCCATTGGTTCGAATGGGCCCCCAGGCCATGCCCTCCAGGTTGTCGATAGGGGCATCGACCCCGGCGGACTGGAGGTCCAGCACCAGGCGCTTGCGCATCGGCGCCACACGTGCGCGCAGCAGCGAATCCACATCCTTGATGTCGGTCGCGCCGTCCACGCTGGCTTCATACAGCCGGATGTGGAACTTGAAATCCCGATCCGCCACCTCGCGGCCGGACCGTTCCAGCACCAGCAGCGTGCCGGCGGGTGTCACCAGCAGCTCGCTGGCACCGTTGTCTGACAGGTAGTGACCACCCGTCGGGGGCACCGGCACGGCATCCAGCGGATAGGCATACTGGCCCAGCAGCCGACCCTCGCGGTCCAGGTGAGTGAACCGGGTCAGCGCACCGGCCTTGGGCGATGGCGGCTCACCGTCCTCGATCAACGGGCTTTCCATGGCGGCCCAGACCGAGCCATCGGCGGCAAACGCCAGCCCTTCCAGGCTGAGGTTGTCCCGCGCGCCGCGCTGCTCACGAGGATGGACCTCCAGGCGTGCCGGCAACGGCAGTTCCCTGACAAACCGGCCATCCCGTTCAGTCCAGCGCATGAAGGGCTGAATGCCGCGCTTGCGGTCGCCTTCACTGGACCAGAGCAGTTGTCCGGTCCGGCTGTCCAGGCGAATGGCCTCCGGGTCCGGGATCTCAGGTTGCGGATCCCCTGCCCCCATCTCCACCCTGGCATTCGGATAAGGCGCGCCACTCTTTTGCAGCAAGGTCGTCACGCCAAGCACCTGCACACCCGTCATCCCATGCTCGCTCCAGTTCAACCGCGCGGTATAAAAACGCGCAGGCGCCTCTTCCGAGCGGTCGTCGCTGAGCAGGAACCAGGTGTCGGTGGCGGCGTCGTAGTCCAGCCCGGAAATGCCGCCCAGGTGCTGCAGCAGCGGGTCGGACGGAACCCGGTCGATGGTGATCGCGCCAATGAGACGCAGCGCCATCGGCCGGCCCGGCAGCGCGGCGGTGGCGGTCGCGACACGGACATCGGCGAGCGTCTGGGTGGCGGTGCCAGCACCATCCCCACCGGCGGTGCCACGCGCGGAAGGCGCGACGGAGCAGCCTGAGGTCAGGCCGGCCATCAGCCCGATCACGAGAGAGGCGATGATCGCGCTCAACGCCGTCTCGCTCACAGCTCCATCCTCACCCACAGCACCGCAGTACGGGGCGCGCCGATGAAATAGCGGCCCACGCTGGAGGCCGTGGTCATCAGCTCAGGCGCCACACCGGAGATGTAGTCCTTGCCCGTGATGTTCTCGAGGTTCAGCCCCACGGACACACGCTCCCACTGGTACGACGCACCGGCGCCGAGCAGCGTGTAGGCGGGCAAGCGCTCGTCCACACCACTGTTGGCCACACGCGGGTTGGCGTAATAACCGGCCTGGCTGGAGAGATGGCGGACATTGGCCACCAGGCGCAGCGCATCGGTCGGCCGCCACGTGGCTTCCAGGAAGAGATTGCGCGGCGCGATGCCCACCAGGTCCGCCCCATCACGGATGAAGCCCTTGGCCGGATACCCTTGTGCGTCAACATCGCTGAGCTCGTAGCGCGCCTTCTGGTAGGTGAACGATCCATAGAAGCGCCAGGCGGCACCCAGGCGGCCATTGCCGCTCAGTTCCACGCCGTTGATGCGGCGCCCCTGGTCGACGTTCTCGGACTGGAGCGTACCAGCGATATCGGCCGCCACCGTCTCTTTAGAACGGATCGAAAACCCCTGAATGCCGAGCGCATAGTTCTCCCCTTTGTGGCGCAGCCCCAGATCGAACGCCTTGGCGGTGTCCATGTCATGTGGCCGCGTGGCCCCAGCCAGCGTGGCCGCGGCACCGCCCTCCAGCGTGGCGTCGGTCATGGTGGCAGCGTTCTTGGCGTAGCCTGCAAACAACTCGGTGTTGGCCGCCAGCGGCACCAGCGCGCCAAGCTTGGGCAGCACGCCAGAATTCACACGTGCCTCGTTCACGTAGTTCACCTTGGCCGTGCGGGAGTCCTGGATGGGCGCGCGATAGTCCACCCGGTTGTCCAGGTAGGTCAGGCCGTAGTCCAGCTTGAGTCGCCCTTCCAGCAGGCTGCTGCGGTTGGCCGCATACACCATGGTGCTGCGGTTCTTCCAGTGCTTGTCTTCGCTGGTGGCGTCCGGCGTGTCGCTGTAGGCCGGGCCGGTGGCCTCGTCCAGCACCGGATACCAGCGCCGCAGCTGGCTGCGGTCATAGCTTTCATACCAGGCGCCCACACGCCAGTCGATCAGGTCGTTGTGGCGGGCGCTGACCTCCACCAGCGCACCATTGCGGGACAGCCCATAGTCATTGGCGCGGAAGTACAGGCTGGTGGCCCGGCCATCCAGGCCGGGGTAGCCGGCATTACCCAGCCCGGTCTCCTTGCCGGTACCGTCCTGCCCATGGTGGTAGGCCTTGGCCGACACCTTCAAACCGGCCAGTGAGGTGCTCAGGTCCACATAGCTCAGCCGGTCTTCGCGCGGGTTGCCCTTCAGGCCCCGGTAGTTGCGGTCCCTGCCAGGCACGCCCGTCCAGGTGTCCGTATAACCGTCCGCCTTGGGATTGGTCTGGAACTGCTTGAGCGTCACGATGTTCGTGCCACTCCTCTCCTCACGGTCGTTGTAGCTGGAGTGCAGCTTCAGCGTGGTGTCCGCACCCAGGCGCCAGGCCAGCTTCAGGTCTGCATGGTCGCGGGTGTTGTGGCCGGCAGGGTCGTCCACATAGGACACCTTCCATTGCTGGCGGGAGATGCTGAGATACGCAGTCAGGCCCGGGGCGATCTCGCCACTGTCCACGCGGGCATACAGCCGGCCCAGGTCCGCGCTGCCAGCGGCGGCTTCGGCCCGCAGACCGAAGTTGCGGTTGGGATCCTGCGTCAGATAGTTGATGTGGCCAGCCAGCGCCTGATGGGAAGGTGCGCCCACGATGCCGGCGGACTGGGACACATCAATGCCGGCCAGGTTGCTGCTGTCAAAGAATCGCGTCGGCACCGACCCGCCCCCCAGAGTGGTGCGTCCGTTGGGAATGCCATCAATCGAGAAGCCGATGCTGTCCTTGCCGAAGCCACGCATGCTGATCGTGCTTTCGAAGCCGTCGCCGCCAAAGGCATTGGACGAGCCGACCTGGATGCCGGAGACCCGCTCCAGCAGCTTGTCCGCCGAGACACCGGTCGGGTAGTGGTCCAGATCAGCCGCGGTGATCTTGACGTTGGCACGCGCCTGGCGCAGGCCGATGGATTCCCCCATCACCATCACCTGCCCCAGCGACTGGCTGGAAGCCGCGGGCGCGGTGCTGGTGTCCTGAGCAGCATCGCTGGCGGGCCGCGCCGGCGGTGGCACTTCCTGGGCCAGGGCCGGCAGCGCCTGAGCGGCCAGCAGCAGCGCCACAAGGGGGAGCGGGCGGAAGGGAACGTAGGCAAGAGGAGACATGTTGTTGGAGCTTTCAGCAGGTGGAGCCTGGATGCACGGGTAAGCGTCGTGGTTTGGGGTACTGCGAAATCGGGCGGATGATCCAATACTGGTACGTACCACGTCAATCCGGAGTGGAGCCCTTTTGCCGCATAAAAACGGTTTTCTTAGGGAAAACACTTCTGTCACAGCCTTGTCAAACGTTCATGAGTCACCCGTACGGGCAGCTCCTATTGACCTTCTGGTACGTACCATGAGAGCATGAAACGATGAACAAGCGTTCCGATGACTCCCCGTCCGCCGCCGCGGCGGTCCCCCGCTACCGCCTGGTGGCGGATGCCCTGCGCGCCGCCATCAATGAAGGCCGGCTGGCGGACAACCAGGCCCTGCCCTCCGAGCGTGAATTGACGGAGCAGCACCAGGTCAGCCGGGATACCGTGCGCAAGGCCGTCCGGCTGTTGGAAGACCATGGGTTGGTCTACAGCGACCACGGCCGCGGCACCTTCGTGGCACCGGCGCTGGTGCGGCGCATGTCCCGCTACATCGACGGTTTCTCGGAGGACACCCGCCAACGCGGCGGCGCGCCCACGCAGCGCATCCTCAACCTGGAACTCAGCCCGGCCACCCTTGCCATTGCCCAGTTGCTGCAACTGGAATCGGGCCATCCACTCACCCGTGTGCGGCGCGTGCGCCTGACCAACGGCGTGCCCGTCGGCCTGCACGATGCCTACTTCCCGCTGGCCCCCGGCGTGAAGCTGGAGCGGCAGGAGGTGGAGCGCACCCGCTCGCTGTATCAGCTGCTGCAGGAGCGCGCCGGTTTTGCCCCGGTGGAGGCGGTGGAGAACCTGTTCGCCGCCACGGCGGATGCGGAAGAGGCCCGGCTGCTGGAAATCCCCGAGGGCTCCCCACTGCTGGTGTGTGAACGCATCACCCTTTCGGACCGGCGTGAACCCATCGAGTACTGCCTGATGAAGTACGTCTCCAGCTACCGCTACAGCGCACGTATCACGCAGTCCACTCGTCTGGCCTGAGTCCACCCTCCTCCTCCGCACGTCCTGGCTCCGATGCGCGCTTCCCTGAAGTTCCTGCTGGTTCAGTTCGCCTGGCTGATCGCCGCTGTCGTGGCGCTCTACGCCATCAAGGCGGTGGGGGACCGCCTGCTGCCACGCGCCCAGGCTGGCCAGGGCCTGCGCGCCGTGCTCTTCATCAACGGCACGCTGGGCGACAAGTCCTTCTTCGACGGCGCCGCCAAGGGCATGCGTGACGCGGCCCGCGCCTTGCCCGTCTCGGTCAGGATCATCGAGGGCGGCACCGATCCCACCCGGTGGCTGCCCGCGCTCACCAGCCTGGTCGACAGCGGCGATTACGACCTGATCGTCACCGGCACCTTCACCATGGCGCCCTATGTCGAGCAACTGGCGCGGGACTATCCGGACCGGCGTTTCGTGCTGTATGACGCCTCGGTGGACACCCGCCGCTGTGCCTGCCGCAACGTTCAGTCGCTGCTGTTCCGCCAGAACGAGGGCGCCTATCTCGCCGGCTACCTGGCCGCGAAGCTGGACCAGGCGGGCCTGCCCGGCATGCCGCCCGGAGGCGGCCTGGGGGTGATGGGGGGCATGCAGTTTCCGGTGGTGGACGATTTCATCGTCGGCTTCCGGGCGGGCGCCAAGGCGGCCGACCCCAGCCTGCCGGTGGCCACGCAATATGCCAACTCCTTCTCCGATCCAGCGCTGGGCAAGGAGATCGCCAAGACGATGTATGGCCGCGGCGCCGGCATCGTGTTCCATGTGGCGGGCGCCAGTGGCCAGGGCGTCAACGAAGCCGCGCTGGAAACCGGCCGCTACGCCATCGGCGTGGACGTGGACCAGTACGCGATCTACCAGCGCCATCAACCCGCGCTCGCGGCCCGTATCGTCACGTCGGTGATCAAGAACGTGGACGTTGCCGTGCTGGAGGCCATCCGGCGGGCGGCCCGGTCGGCACGAGAAGGCAACGCCCCCACCACCGGCGGCATCCTGTCCCTGGGCCTGGCCGAGCGCGGCGTGAGCCTGGCTCCCCGCGCTGGCGCGCTGGAGAACGCCCCGCCAGCGCTGCTGCTGGAGCTCGACCAGGTGCAGGCCGAGATCATCACCGGCCAGCGCAGAGTCCCCAGCGCCTTCGCGGCCAAGACGTCATGATGCATCCCATCCCATCCATCCGCCCCGTGGCGGCGGCGCTGCCCACGGCCCCTCCTCGACCGATCCTTTCCCTGCACGAGGTCTCCAAGCGCTACCCCACCGGCACGCTGGCAGTGGACCAGGTGACGCTGTCCATCGCTCCCGGCGAGGTGCACGCCATCGTCGGCGAGAACGGCGCCGGCAAGTCCACCGTCATGAAGATGCTCTACGGACTGGAGCAGCCCAGTGCTGGCGAGATCCGCCTGGACGGCCAGCAGGTGCACTGGCCCTCGCCCCGGGCCGCCATCGCCGCCGGCATGGGGCTGGTGCCGCAGCATGTCACCCTGGTGGACTCCTTCACCGTCGCCGCCAACGTCGTGCTGGGCCAGGAGCCTCGGCGCGGCCTGTGGCTGGACACCCGCGCTGCGGCCCGGCAGGTGGCCGAGACCGCCCGCCGCTACCAGCTGCCGCTGGACCCGGACGCGCCCGTGTCCAGCCTGTCCCTCGGCGAGCAGCAGGCTGTCGGCCTGCTCAAGGCGCTGCACCAAGGCGCCCGCATCCTGATGCTGGACGAACCCACCGCCGTACTGCCGCCGCAGCAGGCCGAGGCGCTGATGCAGGCCCTGCGAGGCTTTGCGGACAGCGGCCTGACGGTGGTCCTCATCACCCATCGCATCGCCGAGATCCGCGAAGTCGCGGACCGTTTCACCGTGCTGCGCGCTGGCCGGGTGGCCGGCAGCGCAGCCTCCCGGGAGGTCAGCGCGGACGAGATCACCACCCTGGTCATGGGCCGTGCCATGACGCCGCTGAAGGCCAGCCGCCGGGCACCCACCAGTCCCACGCCCGTACTGCGCGTCCGCGACCTGTCGGTCCACCCGCGCGGCAGCCGCCAATCCGTCGAAGGCCTGACGCTGGACATCGCCGGCGGCGAGATCCTCGGTGTGGTGGGCGTTGAAGGCAATGGGCAGACCTTGCTGGCCGATATGCTGGCCGGCCTGCTTCGCCCAGATCATGGCGAGGTACGGGTCGACGGTACGCTGCTGCACGGCCAGGGCGACGCGGGCATCCGCGCCGCACGCGCGGCGGGTGTGGCCGCGATCCCGGAGGACAGGCTGCACGACGGCGTCGCCCCGGACATGTCCATCACCGAGAACGCCATCGCCAATCGCCATGACTGCCCTCCGCTGGCCCGCCCCACGGGCTGGATGGACCTGGCGTTAGCTGGCGAGCAGACCCGCCGGTTGCTGAGGGACTTCGGCGTCGTCGCCGCCTCGGCGGACGCCGCCATCCGTTCGCTCTCCGGCGGCAACATGCAGAAGGTGGTGCTGGCGCGCGAGATCGCCCTGGCCCCGCGGCTCCTCGTGGCCTGCCAGCCGACCCGGGGCGTGGACATCGGCGCCGCCCAGTCCCTGCATGAACGGCTGCTGGCGCTGCGGGACGGCGGCGCCGCCATTCTGCTGGTCTCCGCCGATCTAGATGAACTGCTCGCCCTGTCCGACCGGCTCATCGTGCTGGACCAAGGCCGCCTGGTGGGCCACTTTGCCGCCCAGGCGGTCGATGCCCGGCGCCTGGGCCTCTACATGACTGGCCTGCGCCGCGATCCCCATGCCCGCGCCGACCTCGGCGCCCCTTTCACCCGCGACGAAGACGCCGCGGTCTGACGATGGCTCTCCTGAACCTGTCCACCGCCTTGCCCACCGGTCTTCGCCGTCTCGGCCTCCGACTGAACGGCGGCGCCGGCACGCTGCCGTTGTCGATCGCCGCGGCGCTGATCATCGGCTTCCTGCTGACCGCCCTGGTCAGCGATGAGCCCGCCCGCGCCTGGCTCGCCCTGCTCACCGGCGCGCTGCCGGAGTTCCATCAGGGCGAACACGGCTGGGAGGTGCGGCGCCTGGTGCTCTTCGGCGCCGCCATCGGGGACGCCATCACCCTGGCCCTGCTGGGCCTGGCCATCGCCCTGCCCTTGCGCGCCCGGCAGTTCTCGCTGGGCGCGGATGGCCAGATGTTCCTCGGCGGCCTGGCCGCCGTGGCCACCAGCCTGGCCCTGGCCTCGATGCCGGCGCTGGTGGTGCTGCCCGCCTCGTTCATGGCGGCGATGCTGGCCGGTGGGGCCTGGGGCCTGCTGCCCGGATGGATGAAGGCCCGGCATGGCGCCAACGAGATCGTCACCACGCTGATGTTCAACCTCATCGCGGTGCAGCTGTTCCGGCTGGTCATCACGGAATGGATGAGCGATTCGCAGGCGGGTTTCATCGCCACCCCGGTGCTGCCGTCGGCCGCCTCGCTGGACGCGCTGATCCCCCGCACCCACGTGAGCTGGATGCTGCTGGGCGTGCCGCTGCTGGCCTGGGCCGGCCACCTGCTGCTGAGCCGCACCAGTGCGGGTTACGCCATCCGGGCCGTGGGGCAGGCGCCGGCCTTCGCGCGGCGCATGGGGCTGCCGGTGGCGCGCACCATCATGCTTTCGATGGCGCTGGGCGGCGTGTTTGCCGGGCTCGCTGGCCTTCACATCAGCCATGCGCTGCTGCACCGCCTGCCGGTGGACCTGCCCGCCGGGCTGGGCTACGAAGGGCTCGTCGTGGCCCTGCTGGCGCGCAACGAGCCCCGCGCCATCCCCATGGCCGCCCTGCTCTATGCCTATCTGCGCGCTGGGGGCCAGGCCATGGAGCGCAGCACGGATGTGCCGCGGGAGATGGTGCTGGTGCTGCAGGCACTGGTCATTCTCTTCGTGGTGTCTTCCCGGCTGTGGCCCCGGTTGGCGGCCGGGCTGTCGCGCGCGGCGTCGTGGGCGAGGTCCCTCCGGACGCCAGCAACCCGAGCCACGGGTGCGGACACCTCCTCGGAAGCCCCCACATGACGGACGTGACCGACACCTGGACCCTGGCCGCCGTGGGCCTGCTGGTGGCCCTGCTGCGCACCACCACGCCTGTTCTTCTGGCAGCGCTCGGCGCGCTCGTCTCGGACCTGGCGGGCTGCGTCAACGTGGCCCTGGAAGGGCTGATGCTGGTGGCCGCCTTCTTCGGCGTGATGGGCGCCATCCAGGCGGGGCACCTGTGGCCCGGGCTGCCGGTCTGGGGCCAGGCGCTGATCGGCGGTTGTGCGGGCCTGCTGGCGGCGATGGCGCTGTCGCTGCTGCTGGCCATCTTCCACCTCGAATTCGGGGCCGACCTGATCGTGGCCGGCATTGCCCTGAACCTGCTGGCCGTCGGCCTGACCGTCTTCCTGATGGCCAGCTGGGTGGGCGACAAGGGCTCCACGGCCAGCCTCGTCAGCCCCGCCCTGCCCCGGCTGCAGGTGCCCGGCCTGGGCGGCTGGCCCGCGCTGAACCTGCTGCTCAATGGCGAGGGCGGCCACGGCCACCCGCTGCCCCTGCCGCTGGCCCTGTTGGCCGTGCCCGGCGTGGGGCTGCTGTTGTACCGCACGCCCTGGGGCCGGTGGCTGCGCGCCACCGGGGAGAACCCCGCGGCCGCGCTGGGCGCCGGCATTCCGGTCAAGCGCATGCAATACCTGGCGCTGCTCACCAGCGGCGCCCTGGCGGGGCTGGGCGGCCTCTACCTCAGCATGGGGTACGTCACGCTCTTCCAGGCGGACATGAGCGCGGGCCGGGGATTCCTGGCGCTGGCGGCCGTCTTCCTGGGGGCCCGCGCGCTCTGGGGCACCGCCGCCGCGTCGCTGCTGTTCGGCGGCAGCGCGGTGCTGGTCACGCAGCTGGGCGTACTGGCGTGGCCGCCCCAGGTGCCGCAGATGCTGCCTCCGCTCATGACCTTGATCGCGATGCTGATCGCTGGCCACCGCACGCGGAATCGGGCACTCAAGACACGGGCGGCACGCGCGGACTGATCCGTTCAGCAGCCCCCAACACAGACAAGACACACAAAACACCCGCTCAGGGAATCAGAAAGACCCCGTTCACAATGAATCAGGAACAACTGCGCGACCGTATCCAGGCCTCTTTGACGCTGGCCGGCATGGGCGACGCGCTCGGCGCGCCGACCGAGCAATGGAGCATCGACGAAATCGCCGCCACCTTCGGCGGCCTGGTCACGCGCTTCGAGACCCCCACCCCCGACACCTTCGCTGGCGTCAATGGCGGCCTGCGCGCCGAAGTCACGGACGATGCCAGCCAGATGTATTACCTCGCCCGCGCCCTGGTGTCGGCGGACGGCCGCCTGGACCAGGCGGGCTGGGTGGCCTGCCTGCTCGACTGGGTCCGTACCAGTCCCAAGGCCGGTTTCATGGGCCCCAGCACCGCCGGCATCGTCAAGGCGCTGCAGGAGGGCACGGACCTGGCCACGGTGGGGGTGATCGGCCAGTCCCGCCGCAAGCTCACCGGCATGGGCACCACCAACGGCTCCGCCATGCGGGTGGCGCCGGTGGGGCTGATCCACCCGGGCGACCTGACGGCCACCTGCGAACAGGCCTTCATCACCTGCCTGCCCTCGCACGACACGGAAGTGGCCATCTCCGCGGCCTGCTCCATCGCCAGCGCGGTGTCGCGAGCGCTGGTGAGCCCGGACGTGCCCGGCGCGCTGGACGACGTGCTCTCCGCCGCGGTGGAAGGTGCTCGCCGCGGCGAGGCGCTGGCCCGGGAACGCGCGCGTGTGGTGGCGGGCCCCCGCTACCTGGTCCGCCTGGAAGCCGCTCTCTCCATCGCGATGGAGGCCAGCGACGACCTCACCTTCATGCGCGAGATGGAGGCCCTGATCGGCAACTCCGTGCTGGCGGCGGAATCGGTGCCGGTGGCCGTGGGCATCGTGGCCTACACCCGGGCCGACCCCTTGCGCACCATCGCCATCGGTGCCTCCATCGGCAACGACACCGACTCCATCGCCACCATGGCCGGCGCCATTGTCGGCGCCTGGCGAGGCATGGATGCGGTGCCCGGCGTACTGCGCGCCGAGTTCGAGGCCGCCAACCGGGCGGACTTCAATCTTCCCGCGCTGGCCGCCGGCCTGAGCACCCTGGCCTGGCGTCATCTGCAGGAGCAAAGGGAGCGCCGCCATGCCTGATATCCGCCGCTGGGACCTGCTCGCCTACGGCGACCCCTGTATGGACCTGACGCTGGACCTGGAGGGCCTGCCCGAACCCGGGGGCAAGGTGCTGGCCCGGCCGGCCCTGCAGTCGGCCGGCGGCACCACCGCCAATGCGGCCTGCGCCGTCTCCCGGCTGGGGGGACGCGCGGCCATCTTCGGCCGGGTGGGCGCCGATGCCTTTGGCGAGGCCTTGCGAGGCTCGATGCGGGAGGATGGCGTCGACATCGAGCACCTGCAGACCGTCAACGGCCAGTCCTCCGGCGTAGCCATCTCGCTGCTGCCACCGGGCGGTGATCGTGCCCTGGTGGTCGCGCCGATGGCACCGCCGCCGCCGCCCTTCCTCACCCAGCGCCTGCATGACGCCATGCTGCAGTCACGGGTGATCTATGTGATGCCCTATGACCAGCGCGAGCTGGAGCGCATCTGTCACCTGGCGCGGCGCAC
Source organism: Roseateles sp. SL47 (assembly GCF_026625885.1). Lineage (NCBI taxonomy): Bacteria > Pseudomonadati > Pseudomonadota > Betaproteobacteria > Burkholderiales > Sphaerotilaceae > Roseateles > Roseateles sp. SL47. The sequence goes on from NZ_CP113068.1 coordinate 4,234,992, forward strand.
GGGCACCCGCATCGCCATCGACCTGGAGCCTTCCGTGGCCAGCGACCGCCAGGCCATGGAGCAACGCATGGCGCTGGCGGACCTCGTGTTCTTCAATGAAGCCGGGTTCCGGGCGGGTACGGGCGAGGCGCCTTCGGTCGAAGCGCTGGCATCGCTGAAAGCCCATCTGGACCCCGGCCCCGCCTGCATCGTGGTCACGATGGGCGCCGCGGGGGCCATGGCCGTGGACCAGCATGGCGTGATCCAACAGTCGGCCTTTGCGACCCAGGTGCGGGACACCACGGGGGCCGGGGATGCCTTCAACGCCGCTTTCGTGCTGGCCTATCTGGAGGGCAACTCACTGCCAGCGTGTCTGCGTTTCGCGTGCGCGGTCAGCAGTTTTGTGGTGGCCAAGCTCGGTGCGCGCGCCGGGTTGCCCTCGCGCGCGGCGGTGAATGCCTTGCTGCTGAACGACTGAACACAACAGCAGCGACGCTCGTCGCCCGCATGTCGCGGTACTCGCCTTCCGGCACAGACATCGTGCATCCAAGGGGCGACGGGGGGCGGCTCAGGCCACGTGCTCGGCGCAGTACTGAACCGTCCGGTCAATGGCTCGTTCGAAACGCGCGGCCAGATCCTGCCGCGCCCTTTCATCCTCGGCCAGATCCAGGATGGCCTCGTAACCCCCACGAAATGCACCATCCGGACCAGGCTCCGTACTGCCCGGTTCATGCATGGGGCGCAAGGCATGCGCAGTGGCGACCACCTCTTCCGTGGAATGCCCACCGTCGAAGACCAAATTCATGAGCATGCCGAGGTACACGTTGTTCATTGACAGAGAGCTACCCGTGTCCGCGAGGTGCTGTGCGAAAAAGGACACCATGCCCGTCTGCCCGGAGAGTCCATTCACCACGGGCTGTCCGCGGGACAACGCGTCCTGCTCAAACAGGCTCAGCGCGTCCGCCTTCGGCAGGCGGTAATGCGTCCAGTCTTTTCCGGATGCTGGATTCTCGATGGACGAGACCTTGGGGTGATAGTGCAACCAGATACCGGGTGTCTGCGCGGTCAAGTCCAGCGGGCTCTCGCCTGCCGGTTTCTGCGTCGAGACGAAGTCCGAGTAGTAATCCAGGCAACGCCGGTACCAGTCGGGCCGCTCCATGTTGCGGTTCTCGGAGACGTCATTGATGGCGTGGACAAAGCGCTGCGCCATATACAGCACCTTCACGGCTTCCAGGCCGCTGGAGGTGTCCGCGACGCAGGCCGCGAAGGTCTCCATCGAGGGGGCCCTGGCGAATGCCTTCAGCGATTCCGAATGAGTGAACCAGGGTCGGTCGCCCGAAGCCAGCTTTTCAACAAGTTCCTGCATCAGCGCATTGCGAGCGGCAATGGGCAACTTCAAGACGGTGTCGTACATGCCCTTTCCCAAGGCAGCCGCGGCATCAAGCACGCCCGGCGGAGGATGCTGGATCAGGTCTTCAACGAGGAAGTTCTCGAATGTCCGGCCGTAGAGGTTGTCCGCCTGCTGAGCCGCCGAGACCTCCTTGTCGGCTTCCTTGGCGAGTTTGTTGAATTGGTCCTGCAACAAAGGATCATCAATCAGCCGCTGTGCGCATCGCTTCAGGAAAACGGCCACTGCATCCCGGCTGAATCCTGAGGAGAGGAACAACGCCTTGCCTTCCTGGAGCAAGGCCGCGTTGTCATCATTGTGGTAGAGGCTGAGCAGGTGCATGGCACGCACCAGGAGATCCCGTTCCGCACGGGGCGCCTCCGAGCTGGTACGGGCCTTTGTCCGACTCAGCGGCGGGATGACCGCCGCTTCAAGGCTCTCGATGAGGGGGGTGGGGACAGGACGATTCGGACGCGTGTTGAACCCGAGGATCCGACCCAGGCCATCGAACTGGACAGGTCCGGCTTCCGGTCGGGATTCCGGCACCAGCGGACTGGCCACCCGGGGGTCAATGGTGGCACCGAGCAATCGGTCCATACGCGCCAGCGCCGCCTCGTCACCCGGTCGGATCACGGGCTGTCTGGGTCTGAGGTCTTCACTGTCTTCCCGCGCACCAGCACGCCTCGGCTGCAACGGCGCGGAAGGAAGCGTCCTGGCCGTGCCTGCAGGCACCCCGGGAGGACCACTGTCCGCAGCCCCTGTGGGGGCCGGGAAAAAACCAAGCAGATTGCGGATGTTCATGGCAGTCGCGGATGAATCCGATCATTGCAGACCACCAGGGACTGTATTCACCGACGCCACGCGAAGCGGCGTTCGCGTCCGCGAATTTCGATTCTTCGCGAAGGGGACATGGGATCGGGCGGTCAATCGCCAATCGCACCATCCATGAGCAGGGGTTTGACCCATGGCGGCGCCTTCGCTTTTGCGAGCGGCATTGCGTATCGCCCCCTGGAGACGGGACGCGGGGCCTTAGCCTTGCGCCAAGCTCGCGAGTCGTCGCGCGCTTCAATGGAGCCTCCCCGCCATGGTTACGCTGACTCCCATCGATCCCGCCACGTCCGCCCCCGTCGAGATCGAACCGTCCTCCCCGCAGAACTCGCCCAGGCGCACCGGATCCCCGCCGCCTGGGCCGGTCACGATCCCCAGCGGGGTGGCGGGTGAAGTACTCGGCAGTGGCACGCGTGTCTCCACGCAACCGCAGTCCCCGCGCCGGTCCGAAGCCTCGGCGCTCTCGCAGTTGACGACAGCCCCCTCCCCCACGGAGGTGCCGGGCGGTTCCAGCATTCGCCCCACCACGACGATTGGCCATGTGGACACCCTGGAGCGCCTGTTCGGCGTCCCCCCCACCCGCGCCACCCAGGGGGCGGACCAATTGAACCGGCTGAAAGAGAGTTATGGCGGCACCACGGCGGACATGCGCCGGTTCACCAGCCGTTTCCAAGCGGACCTGGTGCCTTCGGCCTCTGCCGGCGTACCGCTGCAAAGCCTCAACGACCACACCCATGTGCTGCGCCTGGTGGGCCATGGCCCCCGTGGCTTGACCGTGGCGGAACGGCTGCCCGTCATCAGCCAGACCCTGCCGGGGGACACCGGGCCGCGCTACTTCGTGAAGGGCTATGGCGACCGGCTCATCAAGCTGTCCGACCTGGAAACACTGGGAGCCGAAGGTCTGCTGGTGGCTCGCCCGCCACGGCCCGGCGCGGAGCCCGACCTGGAAGCGGGCGGAGAAGACAGCCGCGCGCACGACCGCCCGGCCACGCCCCCAATGCGTGGAGACATGGAGACGCCGCTGCGTTCCCGCCTCAAGACGCTATCCACGCAATCCGAGCTCTTCGCCCGCCGCTCGCGCAGCGAATCCGACGACCCCTTGATGCTGACTCCGCTGAACCCCAGCCCGATGCCTAAGGAGTCGCAGTGGTGGTCCAGCCCGGAAACGGCCACCCTGCCGGGCTTCGGCCCCACGCTGGCCAACGGCCTGACTGCACTGACCCCGCACGTCTACGGCCCCGAGCGGCTGTTCCTCATCACCGCGCTCGAAGGCTATGAGGAATACGACGGCCACATCACGCTGCCCCGGGAGCGACCTCCCGCGCTGCGGGCCCAGACCGCGGGGACCGAGGAGCATCCGCCCTCGGCGGTGAATGTCGGCGGCCCGGTGCTGGCCAAGGTGCGCGGCATCAACCAATGGGAGGTGGTCGGCCCCGTCGACGTCTCCGGGGTGAAATCCGCCAAGGGCGTGCGGGCCTTCGAAGCCCTGGTGGACGCCTTGCGCCGGCATCTGGATCCCAGCCAGGCGCCAGCCACGCCAGAGTCCTCCGTGGGCCGCCAGCCCCTCAGGCCCGTGGTCATCCGCTTCATCACGGACGACCAGGCCGTTCATGAACTCACGCTGAGCAACACCGGCGTGCGCATGCAACTGGTCAACCCCACCCCCAGCCGCGGCTATGGGGACAGCGCCGGCATGATGCAGGCCGGCCACGGCGTGGAGGCGGACATCGACGTCTACTCCTACGAGGGCCAGTACAACGGCGCCCATGCCACCCGGTCCGGTACCGCCGAACCGGCGCTGGTGATGTCCACCGGCGAGACCCTGCCGGCGGGCCCCCTGATCCGGCATGCCTCCTCGCTGCCGGACCAGGTCACCCGCGCCGCCCGCACCGCGCTGCGCCTCATGACGTCCCAGCCCACCCTGGGCCTCAGCGGCGAGCGCACGCTGGACTGGATGGCCAACACCGGTATCAAGGTGGCGGCCAAGGTGGGGGTGGTCTACGGCTTCAACATGCTGGGCCGCATGGCGGCCAACAGCATCGGCGTGGCCGGGCTGGGCAGCCAGGGTTCCAGCGTCGGTTTCGACGGCCTGGCCAAGGCCGTGGCCTGCATGGTGACCTCGCAGGAGGCCACCACCTACGCGATGAAGCAGTTCGGCCGCATGATGCCGGCCCATTTCGGGTCGCCCGAGGGCCGGCTTGGCCGCTTCGCCCTCAAGGCCGTGCTGCCCAGCGGGGAGGAAATGGTGCGCCTTTGCCTGAACATGGAGCTGCAACGGGCCTTCGGGCTGAACCGCGGCAATGCGCCGGACGTGATCTCGCTCGCCTCGGCCTCCATCGCCAAGGGCGGCATCGAGTGGCTGCGCTCGCGGGCCGGCAACCCGGTCCATCACGCCGCCGCCCACACGGCGCTGACGCTGCTCTACAACACCATCTACAACGTGGCCCGGGGGGTCTCCAATGCCTTCGCCATGCCGGGTGGCGACGGCCATCCCTCCGGCCGCCTGGTGGGTGCCACGCTGACGGCACGGGTCATCGGGCGGCTGGACACGATGTATGAACCGATGCTGACCACCCTGCTCAACAACGCCGGTGTGGTGGGCGAAAACGCCAGCGCCTTCGATCACCAGATGAGCCACGAGACCCAGTGGGAGAGCCGTGTCTCGATGCTGGACCGCGCCATCACCGAGCTCTCCAATGCCACCACCCGGCTCACCGGCCAGAAGCTGGAAGAGAACCGTACCGCGATGATGATGTTGCTGGCCGTGCGTGAAGGCATGGAAGGCGTGCGCCAATACCTGAGCCGCTTCCCGCTGGAACGGGACGCCGGCCGGTTCAGCGAGATCGGTTCGGAGTTGGCGGCGGTGCATGAGTCCATCCGCCACTCCTCGCAGCCCATGGATCCCGAGCGTGAACTCGAGATGGATGACAGGCTGCAGGAGAAGCTGGAATCGCTGATCGAGGCTGCCGGTGCGCCCGCGGGCCATCCGCCAACATCAACGCAGACGCAGGCCCTGCGCTACGACGTCAGCCTGCTCGATCCCAAGGACCGCGCCACCTTCGAGCGCCAGAGCCAGGCCGCCCGCGCCCTGTGGGCGAACCGGGATGAATCGCCGCAGACCAGCCGTTTCCAGGAGGTGAACCTGGACTACGGCAACCGCAGCCGGCCGGCGCACGCCCGTCCGCATGTGCTGTTCGACACCGCCAACGTACCCCGCGACGCGACCACCTGGACACGGCGCGGCCAGATGGCCGCCTGGCCCACCACCGCGCTGATGGCCGCCGCGCCCGGCATCCACACGCCACGTACGGACATCGGCCTGCCGCCGGTCTCCCAGCTGCTGCAAAAACGCGCCACCTCCTCCGCCTTCCTCTACACAGTGGAATCGGGCATGTTCCACCTGCCACTGCGCTTCGACTACATCGGCCAGTTGCAATACCAGCCCATCCGGCCCGGAAGCAAGATCAGCGTGCCCCACATGGTGCTGACCTCCGCCGCGCATCGCCCCGACGGGGATGACGGCCTGGTGGACCCGCGGGTCATCCTGGACGTGAATCTGGCCGCGCGTTATGCGCCGAAGTACCCGGCCAACCTGGATCGTGCGGCGGTCACCGAGGCGGCCTACATCCCGCCCGGCGGGCGCACGCGGGCCAACAAGGCCGTGGAACCCGGCCAGGCGCCCGACAAGGCGGTGACCGAAGGTGAGGTGGTCGCGCTGACCGAGATGTACTCCGCCACCACCTCCGGCCGCATGGCCGCCTACTTCGGCGCGGGCATCAATGCGGGTGCCCCCCGGGACCGCAGCCTGCGCATCCACGCCAAGATGCTCAGCGGCGTCAACTTCGCCAAGGTGAGCGACCTGGCGCAGGGCGAGGTCGTCTCGGTGCCCGGCATGCTACTGCGGGTACGCAAGATCGACGTCGATGCCGGCAAGGGCCGTGCGCCGGGAGCAGCCGGCAAGGACGTGCAGGACCTCGGGCAGGTGGTCTACTTCGAGCAAGTCAACACCTACGATCTGGAAAAGCGCTTCCATGCGATGAAGGGCCCCGACCCCGTGTGGCCGAACGAGGGCGACGAGGTGATGGAACCGCGTTCCGGCCATCTGCTCAAGGCCACGAGCCATCCGGAGGAGAACGCCTGGATCTTCGACCTCGGCGAGGACCGCTTCCGCCGCCACGACGCCGAGAAGGACGCCGAGAAGGACGCCGGCCAGCAGGTGCTGGCGTGGATCAACAACAAGAGCTACTTCCTAGGCCGTGGGCTGGAGGACACCTACCGTTCGGGCGACGCGGGCCCGGCCGAGCGCTCGCGCTGGTTCTATCCCTACAGCGGGGACCAGTCCATGCGGGCCATCAAGGAGGCGACCCACGCTGTGATCCTGGGCAAGGACCCTTTGCTCACCGAGGGCCTGCTGGACATCGCCACCGAAAACGTGCACCACGCGCATTTCCGTGAGGCGGGCGGTTACCTCGCCACGCCTGAGGCCCAGCAAGAGCAGGCGCGGCGCGAGGCCGTACGCGCCGGCGCGGCCGAGGTGGCGGCCAGCATCGACGAGAAGACGCTCGCCAGCCCGCTCACGGCGCGGGACGCCGAATCCTTCAGCTGGTTGCTCACCAGTCTGCTGCGCAAGCGCATCGAGCTGGTCACCCTGGACGAGTCTGGCCAGGCCACTCGCAGGTCCTTCGACACCACCTACGACAAGATCGACCTCAAGCGCGAGGCTGAACTCAGTGACCTCGCGGACAAGCGCTACGAACCCAGCCACGTGATCTGCGTGACCCCGGAGGGCGTCTATGCCCAGCAGGTGCGGGACGGCCGTCGCGAGATGGTGAAGATGGACGAGCCCGGCGGCGCCAACGGCCCCACGCTGGGCGGCCTCATCCATGCGCTGGTGCGCCAGGCCTACCCGGAGGCCGGGACGTATGCGGATACGGGCACGGGCGCGTTGCGGCCGGACAGCTCCGCACGCCACAGCGCGGCGGACATCCTGTCCACCATGAAGGACGCCGCCCATGCGCACTACCTGCCGCTGCAAAGCGCGCTGGTGAAGCAGTTCACCGAAGCGCCGGCGCAGCCCTGAGCGGCCGACGCGCCATCCCGCCGAGGCGCTGCCTGCGCCTGCGTGGACAGCGCCTCGCGCGCGCGCCGTGCCGCCCACCCGACCCACAAGCTGCGATCACCATCCAGGAGGGACGAATGGACACGCCAGTCACGACCATCGGGAGCCGCTCAGGCCTCGGCGAGCCCCCGCAACAGGAGGGCCCGCCCCCCGGCCGGCCAGTATCCTCCAAACCACGCGGCTCGCACGATCTGCAGCACGCGGGTCCGAACCGCCGGCCAACGCTGCCGCCGTCCTCGGGGCCATCCTCGGCACAGGCCCCGCAACAGGCCCCGGATGGGCCGCGGCGCTCCTTCAACCTGCCGGTGGATCTCTCCGTGCACGGTGAACGCAAGGCCCACCTCGGCGCAGGCGTCCGTGCCGGTACGCAGGGCCGAGGGGGGCATGCCAGTGCCGGCATCTCCGCGGACCTGGCGGCCCAGGTGCGCGGCCAGGCGGGTGCCGGGCGGCCCACCCTGGAAGACCTGACGGCGCCGTTGCTGGCGATCAATGGCGAGGCCCAGGCCGGCGCCAGCTTTGATCAATACGCCCGCGCGGGCCTGCCGCCCCTGCGCCTGGCCAACGAGACCCTCGTGGATGAACCCGTGGGCGTCGGGCAGAAGTCACACGGTTTTGTGGGCGCGCGGGCCGAAGCCAAGGGGTCGGTCGGGCCGACCCATGCGCAGGGCCACGTCGAAACCTTCGCGGGCGCCAAGACCGGCGGCCAGGCCGAGCTGACGCTGGGAGACCAGCGCTTCAAGGTCAATGGCGACCTGCGCGCCGGCATCGGCCTGGACGCCTCCGCCTCCGCGGGCCTCAAACGCACGCCGGAGGGGCGCACGCGGCTGCAACTGGAAGGCCGGCTGGGCGGAGCGCTGGGCGTGGGCGGGGCCATTGGCGGCGGTGTCGACCTGGACGTGACGCCGGTGGCGGATGCCGTCGACGCCCTGCCCCGTCCCGCCCGCAACGGCCTCAAGTCCCTCGTGCATACCGGCGGGCGCATCGTGAAATCGGCGGCTGACCTGGGCAAGGCGGCGGTCAAGGCCGTGGGCAAGGTGGCCAAGGAAGTGGTCACCGCACCGGTGCGCTTCATCAAGTCGCTGTTTTCCTGAGCGGGCCTTGTGCCCTGTTCAGACGCCGATTTCGCCTGTTCTTTTCGTTTGCCCATACGTGTTTTTGCATCCACCACCGGCTCCAGTCCTCACCACGATAGCTTGTGAACCTTGAACAACCAGCGAAGGAGTGCCCCACATGCTGCCCCGCCTCATCACCCGTCTTTTCGGCGCCCGACCCGCGCCTGGCCTACGCGCGGCGCGTTCCGGCGAGCGCGCGAAGAACGACTCCCGCTTCACGCCACGCGAGTCGCGCTTCACGATGTACGACACCCGCTTCGCCGTCAGTGAGTCGCGTCTGGACGCCGTCCTGGGCCCGGGTCGCACCTCGTTCGACTCGGGTTTCGCCGAGTCGCACTTTGGCCGCCTGGACCCGCACGCGCTCAACGGGCCGGTGCCGCCTCTGGACATACGGGGCCTGCTGTCCATCGAGGACCGTGCCGACACCGCATCGCCGCACCGCCTGCACGCATGGATCCGCGAGATCAGCGACCAGATCCCGCATATGGAACTCGCCGACCGGGGTTATGCCGCCGATCTGGTGCTCAAGCTGCGCCACCTGCTGGACCATCACGCCGCCTTCGGCCGCGTCTGAGCCCTATCCGCGCCGCGCCGAGGCCGCATGCCTGATCCCATCTCGAAGTTCGCCGACTACTTCAACGTCGCCCGGCTGAACGCCGACCATCCGCTTGCGCAGACGCAGCAGACACCGTCGCTGCCCAGTTCCGCGATTGCGCCGTCGCTGCCGCCGCTGGGTGATCGGCGTTCCGGTGGAGTCAGCCTGCCGCCGCGGGCCGACATCGGCATCGACCGCCTGCTGGCGGAACGGGCATCGGCCACGGCGGGCGCACCCGACGCCGCGGGCACCCCCCCCGCTGCGGACACGGTGGGGGCCCTCTGCGCCCCGGGTGCCCAGCGGGCCGACACGGTACCCCCGCTGATGCTGCGCGCGATGACACGCGCAAGGCTCCGCCTGAGCGACGTCGTCCGGGAGGTGTTTCCCGCCCGGATGCAGTCCACCGACCGGCTCACCGAGACCCTGGCCGGGCTCGACCTCTCCCATGCGGCGCTGGTGCCCGGCCTGCCATCCGCCCCCATCGTGCTGCTGACGCTGGCGCTGGCCCGTGGCAGCCAGGGCCACGCGGCCGATGCCTTGCGTGGCCTGCGGGTGCTGCGGAGGCTGGACGTGGTGCCGGACATCGGGGATGCCTGGCGGCGGCGGGCGGCGCGTCTGGATCCCGCCGCCCCCGGTCCATCGCGGCCGCCGGCGATTGAAACCATCCCGGATCGGGGCGTCACCACAGCCTGGCAGACCCTTGCCGCGCTGGCCACCACGCCGGACGGGCTGGCCCTCAGCCAGGCGCTGCTCAAGCGGCCGGTGGACGACTCGCAGCGGATCGACGTGTCGCTGCTGCTGAAGGCCGCCACCGTGGCGGCCCGTGAAGCCGGCATCGAGCTGGACCCGGAGGCCCTGTTGCAACGCCCGTCCACCGGCCAGACCCTGGCCGGCGCGGCCCTGCTGTGCGCCGCCGCCCGCCTGGCGGGAGACCTGGACTCGGCCGCGCCCCACACCTGGGCCCTGGCGGCTGTGCGCAACGACCTGATGAGCGACGGCCCGGGCTCGGACTTCGCACGGATCAACCAGCGTCTCATGAAGACCGGGCTCTGGGTGGAACGCGCCACCTCGGAGAACGAGGCGCTGGTCCGCCATCCGCTGCGGGAGAAATCCCCGTTCAGGGCGCTGCGGCACGGGGTGCAGCGCGTCGATCGGGGCCCCGCCATCGGGCGCCACAAGGTGGAGCGGGACAAGGCCGTCAACGAGGCGGCCATCGCGCTGCGCGACCACCTGGTGTCCGCGGCCGCCATGCCCGTAGCGCCAGCGACACGCGCTCCCGGTGCCACGGGTGCCACGACGGAAATAGCTCGCCCGATGGATCCTGCCAATGTCAGACAAATGGATATCCCGACGACGCTGCTGCGCGCCGCGGTCCTGGATCACTGCCTGGTGCTCGGTGGGCCGCAAGAGTTGGAGCGCACCGGCTTCGACGGCGCAGCGCTGACCGACATCGCGGCCCGCCTGGACGGACTGCTGCCCCACACGCACCAGCCGGACGAAGATCGCGACCCGCGAGTCGCCGCCTTGCTGACGCGGCCGGACATCCAGGCGCTGGCTCAGCTCAGGCTCGACGCCGACACCTTGTCCAAATGGATTGACGACGCTGAACGCGCCCAGGCCGCTCCGGCCCAGGCGCGGGATCCAGGTGCAGCGCCCCTCGCCGTAGCGCGCACCGCCCTGCAGCACGCCCGCGACGAAGCACTCGGCCGCGACACCCGTGTCCCCGACATCAACCGGGAGACCGTGCGCGAGGCGCTCAAGGACATCATCAGGAACATCGAAGGTTCTTCGCGCCTGCGGCTGTCCGCGGGCGGCATCAGCGGCGTGGGCCTGCGCCAGGTCACCGCCACCATCAGCGCGCTGGCCAGCGCCCTTTTCCTGCGCGGCCGCGTGGACGCCCGGCTGCAGCAAGGCCGCCAGGCCATCTTCGAGATCGCCATGCCGCCCTACGACATGGAGATCGTGCTGGGCTCGCAGCGCCAGTCGGCGCGCAACCTGGGGCTGGGCGCCTTCATCGGGCCGGACCTCGGCGCCGGCAAGATCGGCCTGAACGTGGACGCCACGCTCTGGGCCAGTGAACGGAACCAGCTCAGCGGCATCTCGCTGCGCCTGCCCCGCGTGGGCCGGCCGGTGCCCGAGCTGCGAGAGGAATTCGCCCGCCTGGTCGACCATCTGCTGGATGGCAGCACCGGCGGCCTGGAGGCCGGCAGGCCTGCCGTGCAGCCGTTGCTGCGGCAACTGCTGCAGGCCTTCCCCGACCTCACCGTCAACCAGATCGCCGATGGCGGCGATGGCCGGCGCCGCCATGGCCTGGGCATCGACCTGGCCGGCTCCATCGGCGCGGGATGGTTCAAGGCCACGGGCAGCCTGGGCGCTTATGCCGAGGGCCAGCGGGACGTCAGCCGCCACTACACCGATGCCACCGGGCGCATGCGGGTCTCCCGGACCATCGACGGCCAGACCAACCGCGCGGGCGCCGCGCTGCGGGGTGCGCTCGGTGTGAGCCAGACGGTCGCCAGCAGCACTGGCGACGCGGGCAAGACGGACCTCACCCTGGGTGCCCTGCCGGGCGCGCTGGGCGCCGAACGCATCCTGAACGGCGCGTTCGACCGCCGTGAGGAGGTGTATGAAGACGGTCGGCTTCACCCGCTGTCCTTCGTCGAGCGCGAGTTCCAGGACGTGGACGAGTTCCTCGCCCACCTCCAGCGCGAACTGCCCGACTGGATGGCCGCCGGCGCGCCTCCGGAACGCCTGCAGTTGCTGCTGGACCAGATCAAGACCCATGTCCAGCCAACGCACACTTTCGCGGCGCGCTGGATCGTGACGCCCGAGATGAAGGCCCGTGACGACGCCTACCGCTCCGCCATCACCCTCTTGGAGCCGCTCCCCAACAGCACCGAGGCGGTGGCGGCGCTGCGCGCCGCGGTCGAGTCGCAATGGCAGGACCGGCAGTCGTTGCAGCCCTATTCGATCCGCGCCTATGACCGGCATTCCCGTCAGCAGACCCGCGGGGTGGACCTCGTGGCCCAGCTCGCGGCGGTGGATAGCGCCGAGGCGTCGCACATCGACAACCGGCTGGATGTGAAGCCGCGCAGTGATTTCACGGCGCCGGCCACGGCGTCGGGTGACGCCCCCGAGGACACCAACCCCGCCTTCCTCCGCTCGCCTGAAAGTCCCTTTCAGTCGATGTGGTCGCCGCCGTCCCGGGCCACGCTCCCGCTCTTGCCGTGATGGCCACTCGATCCATTCCCGGGCGTCCGGTGCGGATCGCCTGCGGGTGGACAAGGACGCCTGCGCGTCCGCCCCTCAGGCAAACCGCATCACCGCTTCCGACTCACCCTCCCGGGTGTAACGCAGCTCATGCAGGTCGGGGGCGCCGAAGTCGACGAACAGCTCCGCCCGATGCGCCCCCAGCGTCCAGAACAGCCGCAGGCAGCGCCCATCGCTCTCGCCGACATGGAACTCGCCGGAGAAGGCAGGATGCGTGTTGCGCAGGCGGATCAGGTCCAGCAACTGCCGTACCACGCCATCCTGCAGGCGAGCCTCGATCTCCTCCCGGCTGTAGCGGTGCCGGTTGATGTCCCGCCCGACCCCGGTCTGCCTGAGCAGCGCCATGTCGTTGCGGCCCGCCAGCAGGCCCACGTAATACACCTGCGGAATTCCGGGCATGAAGAACTGCACCGCCCGCGCCAGCAGGTAGTTGCGTTCGTGGCCGCCCAAGGCGTCGAAGAAGGTGCAGTTGACCTGGTACAGATCGAGGTTGGAGGCGGCCGCCCCCGTGGCTTGGCGGCTCTCGCCCTGGCTGTTGTTGTGCACCCATTCCACCAGCGCATCCAGCTCCTGCGGGGGCACCAGGCCGGGGGACCCGGTGCGGTCCGCCGCATCGGCGCCGATGTCGATGATGCCGATGCCGTCATGCGTGTCCAGCACCGTCAGCGCATTGGCCGGACGAATCTCCGCCCAGTGCTTGAGCGGCTCCGCCGTGCGGAAGGCGAAGGCGTGCAGCACCAGCGGCGGCAGCGCGAAGTCGTAGACCCAGTCCACCTGCCGCGCGATCTCGATCTGGCGGCGGTAGTAGCTGTGGATCTCCACCAGCACCTCGATGCCCCGCTGGCGCGCCCGGGCGCTGAAGCCGGCGATGAAATCAAAGGTCTCCGGCATCATGAAGCAGGACTGCCCCGCGCGCTTGATGGCGTAGCCGGCCGCGTCCAGCCGGATGCTGCGGATGCCGGCCTCGGCAAACCGCTGCAGGATCGTATCCAGGTAGGCCTCACCCAGGGGATGCTCCACGTTGATGTCGATCTGCTGCGGCGTGAAGGTGGTCCAGAACACCCGCTTGCTGCCATCCGCCAGCGGCAGCACCGTCAGCGGCAGCCCGGGCCGGGGGCGATACACCTGCGTGAGCAACGCCTCGTTGGCACCGGCCGGAAATACCGCGTCCAGCGTCAGGAACAGGCCCGCATGGGCGGAGTCTTCACCCCGCGCCAGGTAGTCCAGGAACTGCGGCGACTGCGAGGACATGTGGTTGACGATGACATCCGCCATGACCTCGATGCGGCTGCCCAGGTCCGCCAGGTCGGACCAGTCACCCAGGCGTGGGTCGACCTGGGTGTGGTCGATCGGGTCGAAGCCGGCGTCCGCTCCGTCGATCGGATAGAAGAACGGCAGCAGGTGGACGCCGCCGAATGCATCGCGCAGCGGATGGCCGTCCCCCGCCGTGAGCAGGTCGCGCAGGGCCTGGAGACCGCCGCCACCCAGGCGGTCGACATAGGTGATGAGTTGGACTTGGTTCTTCATGAGAGATCGGTGGATCTGATGGATGACTCTATTCGGAGGCACGGACAATGGACGGGGAACCCGCGGGGGCCCGCCCCGGCACCCGCAGGGTGGCGATGGCGGCCAGCAGCATCAGCACCCCGGCCAGGCGCAGCACGTTGCCGGGGTCGCCATGCAGGAAGCGGTCGTAGATCAATGGCAGCGTGAGCATCTGGATGAGCATCGGCAGCACGATGAACATGTTGAAAATGCCCATGTACACGCCGGCGCGCTCCGGCGGAATGCAGCCCGCCAGCATCACGTAGGGGTTGCCCATGATGCTGGCCCAGGCCACGCCGATGCCCAGCATGGGCAGGAAGAGCCAGGCGCGGTCCCGCACCATCGGGATGCACCACATGGCCACCCCCGCGGCCACCAGGCTGACGGCGTGCACCCGCCGCGCGCCCAGCCGCCGGGTGACCGGCAGCATGGCCAGCGCGGCGATGAAGGCCACGAAGTTGTAGAAGCCGCCGATCTGTCCGTTCAGCAGCCCGGCTTCACGGAAGCCGGCCGAGGTGGCGTCGGCGGTGCCAAACAGGGAGCGGGACAGGCAGGGCACGATGTAGATCCAGTAGCACATCATGGCGTACCACTGGAAGAGCTTCATCCACCACAGGCGCCGCATCGTCTCCGGCATCTCCCGCACGGCGGCGACGATCTCGCCGACGATGGCGCCCACCGAGCGGGACTGGCCCCGCAGCTTCTCCATCTCGCGCGGCGGCAGCGGCAGCTCCGGCACCCGCCGCACCGACCACCACACCGTACTGATGGACAGCACCGCCCCCAGGTAGAACGCCATCGAGGTGGTCTGCGGGATGTGGTTGCCGGCCACGGCATCGCGGCTCATGCCCAGCGCCACCAGCAGCGAGGGCGTGAGATACGCCAAGGTCTGCGCCAGCCCGGTGAAGGCGCTCTGGATCAGAAAGCCCGAGACATGCTGGGATTCGTCCAGCCGGTCGCTGACATAGGCCCGGTAAGGCTCCATGGTCACGTTGTTGGCCGCGTCCAGGATCCACAGCAGGCCGGCGGCGAACCACAGCGCCGGGCTCATCGGCATCAGCAGCAGCCCCAGGCTGCACAGCACGGCGCCGATGAGGAAGTACGGCGTGCGCCGGCCCCAGCGGGTCACCGTGCGGTCGCTGATGGCGCCCACCAGCGGCTGCACCAGCAGGCCGGTGACCGGCCCGGCCAGCCACAGCAGCGGCAGCGTGGCTTCATCGGCCCCCAGGTACTTGTAGATGGGGCTCATGTTGCTCTGTTGCAGACCGAAGCTGAACTGGATGCCGAGGAAGCCGACATTCATGTTCACGATCTGCCCCAGGGTCAGGCGGGGCTTGTGGCCGGTCATCACTGCTCCAGGAACGCCCGCCACGGGGCGTAGAAACTCAGGTTGGCGGGCGCCGGGCCGCGCTCGCCGCACATGGCGCCGGCCATGCCGTTGGCCAGCTCCAGCGCCTGCGCCCAGGACCGGCCCCGCAGCAGCGAGGCCACCAGCATGGCGCTGAACGCGTCCCCGGCGCCGACGGTGTCCACGCGCCGGAGCAGCGGCTGCGCCGGGCCGCTGACGGGCAGCGAATCGCCATTGAAGCCCACATATCCCTGCTCGCCCAGCGTCACCACGAGCCGGCGCAGGCCGAATCGACGCATCAGCGCATGGGCACAGCGCGTGGTCTCCGGGGAGGCAGACCTGGACGGCGCCGGCAGCTCGAACCAATCAGCCAGGCGCTGCAGCTCCTCGTCGTTGACCTTCACCCAGTCCGCCGCGGCCAGGCAGGCCTCGGCGAGCTCCCGCCTGTCGCTGCCGGCGCGCAGGTTGAGGTCGAGATACCGCACGCCACCGGTCGCCGAGAACGCGGCCAGCACCCGCTCGAGCGTGGCCCGGGATTCAGGGTGGCGCCGCGCCAGTGAGCCGGCATACACCAGCCCGGGGTTCCGCTCGCCCAGCCACTCCAGGATGGGTGGGGCCTCCAGGTGGTCCCACGCGACGTTGCGGTGGATCTGGAAACGATGTCCCCCATGGCCGGACTCGTGCACCGACACCCGGCCGGACGCATGCACCGTGTCCGCCTGGACGCCGGCAAGGCTCAGGCCGAAGCGGCGCATGCTCGCCAGCAGCATCTCACCGGCGGCGTCGTCCGGATTCAGCCGGGTCGCAAAGTGCGTCTCCAGCCCCAGCGCCCGCAGCGAGCGCGCCACATTGAGCGGCGCGCCGCCCGCCACCGGCCCATCGGCGAACTCGTCCACCAGGGCCTCGCCCAGCACCAGCAGCGGGCGGGCCGCCAACGATGTCAAGTCATCCATATCCGTCGCGGGTCCCTGGCCTCAGAAGTCCATCTTCAGCGTGGCGCGCAGCGTGCGGCCGTTCAGCGCGCGCGCGGCATGGCCATCGCTTTCGATCTCGGTGTAGGCCAGCTTGTTGAAGAGGTTGTTGGCCGAGAGGCTCACCATCGTCTTCTCCGTCAGCGCATAGTTGGCGAAGGCATTGACCACGGTGTAGGCCTTCATCGTGATGGTGTTGGCATCGTCGCCGTAGGACTTGCCGGAGCCCACCAGCGCTGCGCCCAGCTCCAGATTGCCGATGGTGTAGGACGGTGCCAGCTGCCACACGATGTCGGCCTGGCGGCGCGGTGTGTTGCCCACCACCGTCGCGTCGTTGGCGCCGCGGATGCGCGCGTGCGTCCAGGTGGCACCGGCGGTCAGGCGCCACGGGCCGCTGCTGTAGGCGCCTTCCAGCTCCAGGCCGCGGGCGCGGTAGCGGTTGGCGGTGAAGGTCTGGGTCGTGAGCTCGTAGTTGCTCTCGTTGGTACGGGCTTCGAAGGCGGTGACAAACAGGCTCAGACCGGACTTGTCGCGCCACTTCACGCCCAGCTCGCCCTGGTCGATCTCGTTGATCGCCACGGGCACCGAGCCGTCCAGCGGATTGCCATACAGCAGGCGGTCCGCCGAGAAGGCCACCCCGTTGCTGAGGCGGCCGAACACGGCCAGGTCGCTGTTCAGCGCGTAGTTCACGCCGCCGGAATAGGAGGTGTGGGAGACCTTGTAGTGCACCGTCTCGTGGGTGCTTGGGTCCCAGCTCTGCGTCTGCGCGTTGCCGGCCAGGGTGAAGCCGTCGGCGCGCTGGCCGTCGCGGCGCACGCTGAGGTCCACGTTCAGGGGGCCGCTTTCCCAGGTCAGCGCCAGGTAGGGCGAGGTCTGGGTGTACTCCACGTCATAGGTGTGGGCGCAGCAGGCGCCCCAGGTGTTCCAGCCGCTGGTCACCGGCTGCTTCGTGGGCTGGCCGTTGGCGTCCACCACCTGCGCGTTGTTGTTGCTGAAGCTCAGGTTGTACTGGTTCCAGAACCAGGTCTGCGCCACCTGCTGCACACCATTGAACAAGCCGGCCACCACCGTGGCGTTGCCACTGGCCAGCTCGAACTTGCGGCTGAGCTTGAGGTCGTTGAAGGTGTTGCCCATGTCGTCCAGCGAACTGTTGAACAGCGTGCCGGTGAAATAGGCGTTCTGGCCGTTGTTGCCGTTGTCCGCGGGGAAGAGCGCCATGAAACGGCCGCTGTTGCTGCTGCGGCGGAAGCGGTCTTCCAGCGTCCAGCCGCCGCCCAGCTTGAGGCTGGTCTCCAGCCCGATGGCAAAGCTCTTGACGTGCAGCCCATCGCGGGTGCTGCTGGTCACGGGGTTGCCGTTCTTGTCCACCGTCGTGTCGGTGGCCAGGCTGGGGGTCAGGAAGAAGGCCTTGCGCGGGTCGATGCCCGCCACGGTGTGGATCTGGCCGTTCACCACCTGCACCGGCACGGGCATCAGCGAGGGCGTGCGGTCGTCCAATGCCTTGAGGTTGAGGCGCACATAACCGGCGTCGAAGGCCTGGGTGATGCTGGCCTTGATCTGGCCGCCCTGCTCCAGCGTGCGGCCGGTGGGGCGACCGCCCTCCCCCACGCGCTGGAAGCCGCCGATGTGGAAACTGGTGCCGTTGCCCAGCGAGCCACCGTACTCGGCGTCCACGCGCCACAGGCGCTGGTCCAGGCCGGCGGAGAGCGCCACGGAACCCGCCTTCTCACCCTTGCCATCCTTGCTGATGAAGTTGATCAGGCCGCCCGGCGAGTTGCTGGCCAGCGTGGAGGCGGAGCCGCCGCGCAGCACTTCCAGCCGGTCGATGCTGGCGTCCGCGCGGACGAACTGGTCCGCCGTGCCAAAGGAGATGTCACCGAACAGCAGCACCGGCAGGCCATCTTCCTGGATCTGCACGTACCGGGAGCCGCCCGCGGAGAGCGGCACACCGCGCACGGTGATGTTGGCGTTGCCCTCGCCCCCGGAGGACTCCGAGCGCAGGCCGGGCACGGCACGCAGCAGCTCGGCGGCGCTGGTGGCACCTGACTTGGCGATCTGCTCGCTGCCCATCGAACTGACGGACAGGCTCTGCTTCATCTTGCTGGTCCGTACCGAGGTGCCGGTCACTACCACCTGGCTCAGGGCCAGCGCGTCCTGCTTGCCGTCCGCCGGGGCCTGATCACCCTCGGCGGGCGCGGCGGCTTCACCGGAGGCCGGTGCGGACGCGGACGCGGACGGCACGGAAGGTGTGGCGGAAGGCGAGGCGGAAAGGGCCGGGGACGGCGCTGCCGTCTGGCTCCAGGCCGACCCGAAGGCGATGGAGAGGGCGATCGCCAGCGGCAGCTGGCGCGTGGGCAAGGAAGCACGCATGTAGGTTGTCTCCGAATGTCTTGTTCCGCGCCGCCATGGTGGGCGTTGTGGCGCGGCCCGTCGCACTGTGGGCGACGTGCAGTCATTCTGGGCGAACCGTCATCACTTTGCAATCGATTGCAAAACCGGGTAATCCCTGAGAAATTGACGATACAACAGGCGTGACATAGCCTTCAAAGCAGCGGATGTGATTGGTGAGATCAGCCTTCTTGGCTTAAGAATGCAATCGGTTGCAACCGCAGCTGAAAAAATTGGAACTCAGGCCTTTCCGGCCGTCCGAGATGCCTGAAGGCTCAGGCTGGGATCGTGCTGTCCCTCACTACCAGATGCACGGGCAGCGTCCGTGGCGCCACCCGCTCGCCGGCCAGCATGCGAAGCAGTGTGGACACCAGCGTCGCGGCGGCTTCGGTGACCGGCTGGTGCACCGTGGTCAGGGCCGGTGTGCCGTAGCTGGCGAGCGCCATGTCGTCATAACCGGTCACGGATACATCGCCCGGCACCGACCGCCCCAGCCCCCGCAACGCTCTCACCACTTCCAGCGCGAGCAGGTCGGAGCAGGCCACCACCGCGTCGACGTCGCGATGCCGCGCCAGGAACGCCTCGATCGCCGCGCGCGCCACGCCGGGTTCAAAAGGCGCCGCCAGTTCCAGCGCCGGGTCCGGTTGCACTCCCGCTTCGCGCAGCGCCTGCCAGTAGCCGTTGCGGCGATGCAGGACCTCCGGCAGCTTGGCGTCGCCCACGAAGGCGATGCGGCGTCGTCCCACCTCGATCAGATGGCCGGTGGCCAGTTGCCCGCCATGGTGGTTGTCGCCCCCCACGGTGCAATACAGCTGCTGCGGCAGTTCCGCGCCCCAGACCACCACGGGCAGGTGGCGCGAGGCCAGCGCGTTGAGCTGGTCATGGTGGCGCCACTGGCCGATCAGCAGCAGCCCGCTGGCCTTGCCCATCTCCACGGCGCGGATGGCCTGGTCCAGATGGTCTGCATCCACGCGCGAGAGCAGCATGTCGAAGCCATGGGCCGTCAGCGCGTCGGCAATGGCGCCGACGATGGTGAGAAAGAAGGGGTCGGAGATGTGCTGGCGCGAGTCGCGGTCGTAAGGCACCACCACGGACACCGTACGGTTCTCCTGCAGCCGGAAGCTCTTGGCGCCCAGGTTGATGGTGTAGTTCAGGGACCTGGCCAGCTCCTCGACACGCCGGCGGGTCTCCGCATTGACCAGCGGGCTGCCATTCAGGCAGCGCGATACCGTGGACACGGAAACCCCCGCCATGCGGGCAATGTCCGCCATCTGCAGCCGCCGCCTGTCGGCAGTCTCCTTGTCGCCCGATTTCATCGCTCCCCGCACTCTCACCGAAAAAACGAGAGCCGAGTGTCGCAGACTTGGCCGCCATGGCTGTCATGACCGCCAGGCATCGACCGCCCGGAACGGGCGGCTCCCACCCTCCCGCACCCTTGGGCGGAGCGGTCGATGCAAGGCTGCGTTTGAAGCGTGGGCCGGACGCCAGTGAAGCATCACCGCAAGGTCACCCCCGGTCCCACAATCTGCCCCACCTCATACTGCAGGCGGTCGATCCGCTGGTCCAGCTGGCCGATGTCGCGATGAACCAGCATCAAGGCCTTCGCGGCCTGGGCCACTGGTCCGGATGTCTCTTCGAGCAAGGCCTTGGCCTCGGCTTGCAGATCGGCCTGCCGCTCGCGCGCCTCGTGGAGGGTCGCCGTCAGCACCTCGCGTTGGGCGCGCACGTCTGCGTGATCGCGCCCACCGGCGGATTCACCCGCCTCCCCGGCCGGCGCCTGCGCCAGCCGCGCCAAGGCTTCGCGGGTGTGTTCCACCACCAGGCGGTTGTCCTCCACCCGCTGCCGCAGATCGCCAATGGCCTCGTTCAATTGCCGGTCGAGTCCCTTCACGGCCCGGCGGGCCAATGACTCGATCGCGTCCCGAGCCCCCGCCAGCACCTCCAGGCTGCGTGCCGCGTGGTTCAACCAGACGGCGGCTTCCGCGCCAGCGGCGGCTTCATCCTTCGTCCTTTTGCCGGACCGCTCATCCACCCGGCCGGGGCCGGGTGCGGGGGCCAAGCGCTCCGGCACCGTCGTGACCGCCTGGCGCGCTTCCCGCAGGCCGTGGTCGATGTGGCCCACCAGCTCGTTGATGCCTCTGCCGAGCTCGCCGGCGAAACCCTCCTGATGCGACATCAACAGATCCAGCCGCACGCCCCGTGGCACCAGGGACTTCAGCGTGTCCATTGACGCCTGTACCGCCGCGTGGCGTTCATTGAGCTGCCGCACCGTCGACGCCGTGCCGGCGGCGCTATCGCCCCGGCGATCATGCAGCGCGAGGATGCGCGCCAGCGGCGGCGCCATGGCGCTGACCGACGCCGGCGCCCAACCCGCCTTCTCCAGGCCAAGACGCGCCCGCGCCTCGGCCAGCTGGTGGCGCTGGGCCTCCAGGCCCGGCCGGTCGCCCACCTCCGACGCCGGTCCGAACCGCTCCCCGGGTTCCGAGGGCGTGGGCAGACCCAGCGGCGCCAGGTCCGCGCGCCGCATCGAGCCATGGGCCTGCGCCATCGCCCGGCGTCCGCCCTCCAGCACCTCCGCGCCCAGCAGCCGGTCATACAGGCCATACCGCAGCTGCAACTCCCCCTGGAACAGCTGATGCGAGGTGCCCGCCGTGCGGCTGTGCGCCAGGCCGCCCAGGCCCACCGAGGCATTCACCGGGTTGTCGTCCGTGTTGTGCGGCACGATCACGGCCAGCCGGTATAGCTGCGGGTTGCCGCGCGCCTGCCCCAGCACATCGGCCCAGGCCATGGGCGGACGTGTCACGGGCTGGCCCTCCATCTGCAGGCGCCGCATCTCCAGGGCGTCATTGATGGCGTAGAGCGCATCGGGGCGCATCTCGAAGACGAAACGGACCTGGTTGACTTCATGGCTGTGGTCCCGCAGGTACCCCAGCAACTGATCCATACCGGGAATGGCACGCCGCGCCTGCGCCACCTCGGCCATCTTGCCACCCAGATGCCAGTGCCCCACCGCATGGGTCACCAGCTCGTCCAGCGAGCCGGTGCCGAACATGTTGAGCTCGATGCGCACGCCCGGGATCAGCACCGCGCGTTCGCGCATGGCGCCCTCCTCCTGCTGGCGCAGGGACTTGAGCTCCCGCAGCGCCGACTCACGTTCAGCCTCGGAGGTCGTGGCCCAGGCTTCTCCGCTGGCCACCGCTTCACGGGTGGCCGCACGGGCGGCTTCGCGCCAGCGGGTTTCGCCGGGTTCGGCGCGGGATTCCAGCCGCCAGGCTTCCTGGCCCTGCAACTGGACGATCAACCGATCGATGGCCTTCACCCGCTCCCCCGGCAGTGCCGGCAGCGGCGGCAGGCCGCCCAGCGCCCGCATGGCGGCGGGCGCGGCCTTCTCCAGCTTCCGCGCCAGACCGTCCCAGTGTTCCGTCGTGATGGCCCGCGCCGCCGCCGCATCCAGCGTTCGCTTGTAGGTGGCGGGCGCCAGGCGCGGCGTCGGCTTGTCGGCACGGTCGGCGGCCTCCCGCTCGCCGTCCAGCCCCTGCAGCAACCGGTTCACGCCGGCCAGGTCAAACAGGTTGCCATTGCCCATCGACACATTCATGCCCGCCACGCGCAGGTTGGACTGGTTGGGCGCCGTCAGCGTGGTCATGCTCTTGAACACCTCGCCGATGGCCCCGGAAATGGCGGAGTTCACATTGATGTTGGTGTCCAGCGAGACACCGACATCAAACCGCCCCTGGTACTCCAGGCCGAAGATGTCCCGCCACGCATGGTCCAGGTGCAGCTCCATCTCCTGCCAGTGCGCGGTGATGAACCCCGCGGCCACCGCGCCAACACCCGCGCTGTAGTCTCCGCGGGCATTGGCGGACCCGGTCGAGGACGAGGCGGCCGCCGGATCGGTGGTGCGCTGGCCACCAAACTTGCCGCCCGGCAGGCTGATGTTGGCGGAGACGGAAATACCGCCGGTGATGTCCAGGTTGGTCTCGTACAGATCCAGCCCGATGCCGCCTTGGTTCACGCCGATGGCGAGCACCGACGTCGAGTCCGGGTGATGCACGTCGAAGAGCAGCCGCGAGAACTCCCCGATGACCTGCGGATCCAGGATCACGGCGGCGCCCTGCCCGTGCTGCATGGCCGCGCCCAGCGTCACCCGGCCGCCCACCCCCATGGAGAACGCGGGGCCGTCGTCGTTGCCCTGCTCCAGGGGCTGGCGGAAGTTGCTCTTGCTGCCCTTCTGCGGATCGATGCCCATGCTGAGCGTGGCCGCCCCGGACGCCTTGTTGTGCCGGACAAAAAACGCCACCAGGCCCGCATCGCCCTCCATCGAATCACCGATGCGCTCCACGCCCAGCGCATGGATGTGCTCGCCGGTCACCCCCAGCGCGAAGCCCAGCACATGCAGGGCCCGTGGCGAGAGCGACAGGGACGCCGTCTTGGCATCCGACTGCGTGGAGAAGAAGGTGCTGCGGTTGTAGAGGTCGTTGAGCAGCGAGGCCATGCGGGCGGCGGCCACATCCGGCGGGGCGGAGGCCGGCAGGTCCATCGCCTTCATCAACTGCTGGCGGCGGGCGGAGTGGGCATTGCCCATCTCGGCGCGGAAAGTCGCCACCACGTCGTCGAAGGACTCCAGTTGCGACCAGGCGGACATGCCCAGCTTGCCCAGCCGCAGCAGGCCGGACTCGGCGCTGCGCGCGCGCTCGGCCACGACGGCCTGCAACTGATCCGGGGTGGACGCCTGCAGCAGTTGCGCATATTCCGTCACCGTGCGGGCCAGGTTGGCGGACCGGATGGCGTGCGGGTCGCGCCGGTCCCGGCGGGCCAGCGTGGCGTCGTCCGGCGCCTGGCGCCCGACGGGCGCCGTGGGGAGGCGCACGCCGGCCGACTGCAGCGTCTGCAGCACCTGGACGATCTCCTTCATCAGCACCCGTTCGCGGTCGCCCAGGCCGGGCTTGCTGTCCAGGCGCGGTCCGGCGGGCAGGTGATCGAACAGGGCCTTGAGACCGGGCAGCAGGTTGTCCCGGGAGATCGCCTGGGTGACGCTGCGATAGGCCTCGGCCGCGCCATAGCTGAAGTTGGCGGCGGAGAAGACGTCCGGCTTGGCGTCCAGGCTGGGGTCCAGCGCCCGAGCCTGGATGCCGATCTTGCGCAGTTGCACCAGCAGGAGCTCCAGCGTGTCCTCCCGCGCCTGGGTGGCCTCCAGCCGGGACACCGCATCCCACCCCGGACCGTCCGGCAGCAGCGACGGCGCCTGCGTGAAGATCTGCATCAGGGCTTGCGGCTCCCGCATCAGCGTCGCCAGCCCGGCATGCGCCCGCTGGGCCTCCAGGAAGTGGCCCTGCAGGCGCTTGAACTGGTCCGCCGACATGGCGGTATAGCCCAGTGCGTTGGCAAAGGCACGCGCCGAGTCCACCACCGCGTCGCTCACGCTGCGGCCCAGCTTGGCCACGTTGTCCACCGTGGTGGCGGCCAGCGTGCCGAGGTTGGAGCCCAATGTCAGCGGGTCGGAAGAGGTGTTGCCCAGCAGTGTGGTGCGTACCCCCGCGTGGGCATTACCCAGGTGCAGGCGGGTGTTCTGCTGCCGGTCGATGCGGGCATTGGTCGCATGGTGCAGGCCACTGGTGGCGTGCTCCGGCACCACCGGCTGCGGATCGATGCGCGCCGGCGCGAGGCTGCCATCGGGCCGTGTCATGGGCGGCAGCACCAGGTGCCAGGTGTCGCCCGCGCGGCCGGCCTCCGGATCCCGCACCCGCACCTCCAGTTGACCGGCACGGGAACTCCGCAGTTCCCGCAGTTGCGCGCCCGGCGGCAGGCCGCCCATGTCCAGCGGTACCGGCAGCCAGTGTTCCCGTGCGTCCAGCCGCTTCAGCGTGGCGGGGCCGCCCGTAGGCTCGTCCAGCACGTGCAGCTGGTCATCCAGGCCGACCGCCAGGCTGATCGGATGCAGGGCCCCGTCAGCGTTGAGGTTGCGCAGCGCTCCAGCACTGCCGCTCCCACTGGAAACCCCGCTGGGGGCCGGCCGGTTGGTGAGGATCGCGTGGCTGTCCAGGTTGTTCTCCACCAGGAAGACCGACCGGTCCCGCGAGATGGCCATCTGCCCGACCAGGGCGTCATGCGTCAGCAACGGCTGCGGAGACACCCGCACCGGCGGCGGTGCCACCACCAGCGGGCCCCCGTGGGGGAGCCGCTGCGCGTCCCTCGCGGGCAGGAAGGGGGTGCGGCCTTCCCAGTGCAGCTCCAGCACCTGCGCCGCTTCGCCGGGCGGCTGCGCCAGGGCGAAGACGGGTTTGCGGTCGATGAAGCCGAAGGGGCTGGTCACCACCCGCAGCAGGTGCTCCAAGGGCTGGCCATCAGCGCGGGCCAGGCTGATCCAGGGATGGTCCGGCGCCTCCCGGTAGAAGGCATGCCCGCCGGCGAGGCCGATCTCCGCATGGCCATCCAGCAAGGTCCGCGCGGAGGCCGGAATCTCCGGCGACACCAGGCCGGCGTTGTTCACCACCAGCAGCGGATGCTCCAGGGCAAAGGTCGGCTGCCAGCCATGGCCATCGGCGGCGCGGGCCAGCGCGAGGCGTTCGCCGGTCTCATTGGTGGCGATCAATTGCACCCGGCCGTCGCCCTCGTGGGCCATGGCGCTCACCGACCAGTCGCTGCCCTCCGGCAGCGGTAAGTCCACGCGCCGGGCCTTCACCGTACCGGCGCCGGCCAGGCTGCCCTCATAAAGCCGGCCACGGTCGTCCAGCACCAGGGCGGTGTGCCGGTCGGTGAGGAGCACGTCCCGCGGCTGCGCCGGGCTCGGGGCCTCCCCGTCGGTCGGGTCGGGGCGCAGCAGCTGGATGGGCCGCGCCGGCCCCTCCCCGGGCGGCAGCAGCGTGCCGTGGGCCAGCACGTGCACACCGCCATCGGCATCCACCCGCACCTGGCCCCGGATGCCCGGACGGCCCACCTGCTCCACGCCTTCGGCGGTCAGTCGCAGCACACGCCCCTCCTTCTCCACATAGACCTGGTCATCGGCCTGGCGGCCCAGCATGCGGACCGTGGCCGACGGCAGCCCCGGCAGCGCCGCGGGGGCCCAGCGGCCGTCCTCACCCAGTTGGTGCACCTGGTTGTTGTGCAGGCGGAGGGTGGCGCCCGGCCCACCCGCATCCGCGCCATGGTGAGCCCCGGGGGTGTACCGGTGCGCCAGAGCCCGGCGAGCAGTCCCAGTGGGGGTTGATGGAGCGGCTGATGCGGCGCGGCAGCGTCGGGCGGCTGCGCCAATGCGTGCGCAGCCGCGTCGGAGGCCGGTGTCAACGCGGCCAGCGCCATGCCGGGCACTCCCACCTGGAAGACCTCGTGGCGGGCGGCGTGGGGCGTCCCCGGCATCGCCGGATAACGGACCAGCCAGCCAGCGCCGCCGTTCAGCGGCACGACCGCCTCCGGATCCGGCCGCCGCTGCAACCATTGCCCCAGCCGCTGCGTCAGCACGCGATTCTGGCGTGGGTCCCCCACCAACTCCCGGGCGATGTCCCTGTGCAGTTGCTCGCCTTCCGGGCGACCGAGCCAGGAGAGGCTCTGGCGGAGGGAGCGTGTGCCGGGGCCGCTAGGGGGCTCATCCGGCAGTTGGTTCCGCGGCTGGTTCGGCGGCGCGGATGCCAGGGCGGGCAAGGCGGGGCCCGGGCGCCGAAGCCGGTCCGCCGGGCGGCCCGCCGCGTCCGGGGAGTTCGTGCCGCCGGCATCGTCCGTGCCGAGGGTCTCGGACCGCGCAAGATCCTGCGCGGTCCGCGGTGTCCGCAGCAGGTCTTCGGGCAGGCTCGTTGTACGGCCGGGACGGTCCCGCCGGACGCGTTCCGGCAGCCGGCCCGGGTCGCTACCGGTGGTGTCAAGCCGGGGCAATGGCTCGCCGGACTGAATGCTGTCAACCATGTGTGTCTCCTCGCTATGAGGTGGTGTATGCGTCGTTGTGGTGAGTGCCGTGAGGGCTCGTTGGGCGTCCTCGGGGCCGTGGCGGGGCCCGCGTCGGCTGGTTCCGTGGGCCTGTGCAGACTAGGAACGCCACGTGCTGGCAAACGCCGCGGCGCGAAGCGGCAGCGGGAGATACGAAACCGCGGTCGCCGATCCGGGCCACCAAGGCCGGCGGCGTGCCAGCGCAGGCGCGGAAGTCACCTGGATCGGCTTCACGATCGCCTGGGGATGCGCTGCGCTCTCCACGTAGCGGGTCCGCATGGGGCCCGGCCGGAGTACGCCCGACGCGTGTGCCAGGTTTTCGCTTCAGCTGGGTCGCTTTCGGCTTTGCATCACTGCGCGTTGCGCGGTGACGGCAGCATCCGGACGCATGAAATTCCCATCTTTCCTTGGCGGGTCCAGCCCGTCCGATGCAGGCGGCGGTCTGCCGCCGCCCTCGACCGCCGCATCCTCCACCTCCGGGGCGGCCCTGTCGCCCGGCACGCCTGCCGGGCCGCTGGCGCCCAACGCGTCGCCAGGCGCCTCTCCCGGGTTGAACAGCCCGGCGTCTTCGCGCGGCGCGCGTCCGGTGCCCGGCGGGCACACAGGCGGCATCCTGGACCAGCTCCGGCGCCAGTTCAGGCCGGGCCCCATGAACGTCGCGGCGGGGCCGTTCTACATCCACACCACGATGCCGCCGCTACGGATGACCTCGCCCCCGGGGTACGGTGCGGATTCACCGGCGCCCCTGCCCGCGCTGCCTGCGGCGCCACCCCTGCGCGGCGCCACCTCGCAATGGATCCGCGAACGGACCGAGCGCCTGATCCAGCATCTGCATCCCACACCGCCCGAGGTGAAGACGTCCGTGGACGGCAGCCCTTGCGGCGGCTCGTCAATCACGTCGGCCAGCGACTCTGCCGCCACGCCCGCAGTGGCCGCCGCCGATATCCTTGGTGCGGCGTCCAACCCGCGCGCCTTTGCCAGCACCGTGCGCACCCTGTTCCATCGGGATGCCGACCATCGCGACGACGTCGATACCGGCACCGCCCTCGACGCCGACCCCCTCGCCACGAGCCAGTTGATCGCTACCCTCACGGCCCGCCTGGCCGGCCCCTCCGCTGCGCCGAACGGCGCGCGTTTCGCCAAGGCCCTGCAGGGCGCACGCGCACTGGCGGTGGCCACCGGCGGAGACGCTGCGCTGGCATTGAATGCGCTGGACCAGTTGCCTCACATCAGCGGGTCCATCCTCGCGGACCGCCCGCAACGCGGCCCGGCCACGCCCACGGTATCAGGTGCTCCGCAAGATGCGTCCAGCGCCGCGTGGCGCGCCGCCTGCCTGCTGAGCGCCACGCGCAGCGGCTTTGACGCCCTGTTGACGCTGAGCGACGACCACAGCCTGCGCGCCCCCGGCGAGGCCGGCGAGATGAAGCGAGAGGCGCTGCACACCTTCCTGCAGGCCGCGGCCTACCTCGCGGACCACGCGGATCCCTCCACCGTCCCGGCCCCCGGCCAGCCATCCGGCAGCACACGCCGCCGGCTCAACACCGCGTCCAACGCCGCCGCCCAGCTGCACGACGCCATCTCGCGCCTGGCCCGCTCCAGTCCCAGCGCCCCGGATCCTCAAGCGCTGGCCCTCAACGCGCTGGTCTGTGCGGCCCGGCTGATGGAGGCCCCGCTGGCCACCGCCCAGGAGATCGCCAATACGGACCACGTGGCCGCCTACGTGGCCTGGCGCAGCGGGTACCACGAGCGTGGTCCGGGCACGGCCCTGGCACGGACACAGGCCCGCATGGCCAAGTTCCTGACCTGGATCCCCCGGGCGGAACGCCGGGCCGCGAACCCCGCCACCGCGCTGGATCCCCGGCGCTGGATCGGCCAGCAGAAATCCCCGCTCACCGCCACCGCCTTCACCGCTGGCGGCGCCAATCTCGGCCTGGCGGTCCGCGAGGCGGAGCAACTCCAGCAGGCCGTGTCCGCCGCGCTCAGTGCCGTCTCCGACCGGCTGGGCGCTCTGGCCGCCTGGAAGGTGGCACCGGCCCCTCGGCGCATGGAGGCGCTGCTGCGCCAGCAGGCCGTGGCGCATTGGGCCGCAGTGTCCCAGGGCCTGGGCCACCCCGGCGAATGCCACCCCGGCAAGTCGGACCGCGCGGCCATCGTCAGCGCCGCCGCGGCGCTGGCCCCGGGGCTGGGGCTGGACCCGGCCGCTCTCGCCTCGCACCGCCAGGCCAGGGAGCTGAAGCACCTGGATCTGAAGGCCCTGGAGCGATGGCTGCAGGAAACGCCCGCCCTCGGCGTCCCCGCCGAGGGCGCCGCATCTCCAGCCACTTCATCCCCGGCAACCCTGATCGCACAGGTGCGGGAGCGCCTGCGGTTGCGCCCCATCCGCCCCGCCGGCGGCACCCGCGCCGACATCCAGGACGCGCTCACCCAGGTGATCGACACCACGCCCCTGGGCAACAACGTGCGCTACTTCGACGGCGGCACCTACGGCGTGAATGCCAACACCTCGCTGAACATGCAGGACTTCAAGGCCATGATCGGCCTGTCGCTCGGCCCGGGCTACAAGTCCCTGCGCGGGCGGCACGCCTTCCTGGAGATTGGTTCGTCGTCGTACGGGGGCGAAGTGTTCATGGGCGTGGACAAGCGGACCTCGCACGGTGGCGCGGTCGGCCTGTTCGGCGGCATCGCGCTGGGCATCCACGAGTCGATCTTCCATGTCTCCCTGGGCGGTGGCGCGGGATATGCCTACTCCCACGACACCAGCGCGCCCAGCGGCGTCATCATCCGCACGCGGGTGCGGCGCGACGCCAACAACAAACCCACCGATTCCTGGCGGGGGCAGGCCAACGATGTGCTGCGGTTCCTGTTCGAGCAGAGCGTGCCGACAACCGCCCCGGCAGGACGATCCGGACCCTTGGGCACCGGCGCCCGCATGGCGCCGGAGGCGCTGTGGCAGGCCTTCAGTGAACGCTTCTTCCGCGAGCGGGACATCTCGGTGAACTGGCGTGACCAGCGGCGCAGCAGCCACACCGTCTCGGAGGTGCGCAATGCCATGGCGCGCTTCTCGCTGGCCGGCTGGCACTTCGGGCCCTCCTTCGCCGCCAGCAACGACCACCTGGTGGGCGGCAAGAACGAGCGCATCGACGCCAACGGCTGGCTGAAGGGGCTGGAGCGCTCACGCGCGCGCTCCTCGGCGTTGAACGTCAACCTGTCGCTGGTGTCGGCCTCGGCCAGCCCGGGCCACTTCGCCCGGCATCCGGGCCAGCCAGAATCGGTCAGCCTGCCCAGCGTGCCGATGGTGGGCGTCTCGGCATCCCTGATGCCCCAGGGCGCCAGCGTCACGCTGCGCATGGTGGACGAACACGGCGACCTGCATCCGGGCTACATCCGCTGCCTGGTCGAGTTCCTGGACCCGGCCTCCTTCATGTCCTATCTGGGCCAGCGCACGGCTGGCCTGGCCAACACCGGCCGCAGCCGGCAACGCCTGGAGGCCTTCCGGCAGGAGGTGATGGCGGCGGCCACGCGCGGCAATCAGTCCTTCGGGGAAAGCCTGAAACTGCGGCCAGAGATCGTGGAGGTGATGAATGTGCACCGCGACGAGGTGGAGATGATCCGTCGCTGCGCCGCGCCGGGCCAGCCATCCCTGGATCCCCGCATCGCTGCGCTGGAAGGCGAGATGGCGCGCCTGCTCAACGATCCCGGCAGCTGGAAGCTCTCCGGCTACTACACCTACGAGATCAACACCGAGGGTTACACCGCAGGCCCGGCCTTCATCGGCCAGGCCACGGCGGTCACCGCCGCCAACGGGGAGCGGGTGTTGGCCGAACTCGCCATGGCGGAACTGGAGGCGCTGGATCAGACGGCGGCGGAAGACGTCGCGGGCGTCGCCGTGGATCCGTCGCCACCGCCGCAGGACGCGACGGATTAATCCCGCCGCAGACCCTGGACCGCCGCGCGGGCCAACTGATAACCGGCGAAAGGCAGCAGGACCGAGCCTGCTCTGGAGGAACTCCTGGCGGCCGCCATGGAGGTGGCGCTCGGGATGGAAGTCGTCAGGGCCGTGTCCACCGCCGGCTGGATGCCGGCCGGGAATCGTTCCTCCGCTCGGCGCAGGCGCCGCGACAGCTTCACCACGGCCCGAAAGGCCTCAAGCACGTGAGAGGTCATAGTTCCACCTCAGTTCAGTCCCAGCCGGGATGTCCTGGCTGGCAAAAAACGCCGGCAGGCCGATGTGCCAGCCGTGCGACCACTTGGACGGGAACAGCACCCGCGTCAGGTTGTAGCCCTCGGCGGGATGCCCCGCGCGCTGGCCCATCGCGTCCACCTCGAACAGCGTGTTGGTCAGCGACATCAGGTTCTCGCCGTTCACGAAGGCCGGGCCCGCGCCGCTGCGCAGGGCCATGAGGTAACGGTCGTCCTGCAGCAGGAAGTAGTCCACCTCGCCCAGCATCTGGCCGCCGTAGACACCCAGGCAGGTGCCGGCGGGGATGTTCGCCCGCGCGAACACGCCGCGCTGCCCCACCAGCGAAGCCTCATGCGGCCCCTTGAGGTCGGCCTCGGTCAACCGGCGGGCCAGCATCCAGCGCTGCTGCGCCGCCGCCCGGGCCCGCTGGCTGCAGGCAGCGACAAAGGGCTCCACGTCCGCCATCGCCCGCCGGCTGCCATCCGCCAGGGGCAGGCTGGCCTCGTCGGCGCAGAGCAGGCGCAGCGCGCCATGGTCGGCATCACGGAACGGCGCCAGGCCGCAGTCGGCATCCGCATAGTTGCGGCGCGCGATGCGCTGGCGCTCGCGGTACCGGAACACCTTGACCAGGGACACCCAGTTCGCCATGGCCGCGCTCACCGTCTGCCCGCGGCGCTGGGCCAGCGCGATGGCGTTCATGCCGCCGAGCGCGCCACCGGAGGCGGCTTGCGCCACCATGCCGGCCGCAGCGTCCGGCGAGGTCACGGCATTCACATAGGCCAGCAGCTGGTCCTTGAAGGCGATCAGCTGGCGCATCACGGCCAGGCGGGCCTCGGCCGGTGGCAGTTCCCGCCGCAGTCGCTCCACGGCCTCCCGCATGGCCTGGCTCACGCCCTCGGCCTGGCCGGCGCGGCCGTCCAGTTGCTCGATCACCGCGCGGATGTCCAGCGGCTGCGCCGCCGTGGCGGCTTCCATGATGTCTTCAGGCTTCATGCAAAAGGCTCCCCGTTAGATGAGCTTGGACTGGATGTCCGCGCCGTTCTTGAAGTTCACGCCCATGCGCTCGGAGGCCTTGAGCGCCAGCGTCCGGGCCGCGGTGGCCGTATTGGTACGGATCTGCTGGCGGGTCTGCTCATCTTCCAGCGCGTCGGTGTCCTTCTGCGTCTTCGTGAGCTCTTCCTGGTTCTTGCTGTTGAGCTCGTAATGGCTGGTCGGCGTGGGTGCTGGAGCCGGTGGCGTGGGCGCCTCTGGCAGCCACGGTGGTCCGGACCGGCGGCTGGCCAGGCTCACGCCCGGGCTACCGCCATCGGGTGGCGCGGGCGCCCGCCCCAGCTGGCTGATGGCCGAACCCTCCCCGCCACGCGAGGTCGGGCCACGCGGCGCGCCATGGGGGCCCCCGTTGTCGCCGCCCGTGGGCCCGGCGCCGGGGAGCGCCTCGGGCGGCGGCAGGTCGAGGGGCTTGAGACTGTCGAGGGGCACGTTGTTGGACATGATGTGGGATAGCGTTGGGAGAGTGGGAAATCCGGCCCCTGCCCCTCAGGGCAAGGCGCCGGCGCCAAAGACGGCCAGGCTGATCAACGTGTAGTCGCCAGCGGGCACGAAGGTGGCCGTGAGCGCCGCCGACACAGGGCCGCCCTTGGCTTTCATGCCGCGCACCACCCAGCCGGCGGAGTTGAGGTCCTGGGACCAGCGCGCGGCCTTGAGCCGCTCGAAGCCGGCGCCGGTGTTGCGCAGGCAGCGCACCAGGGCGTCCAGGTCCGTATCGGCCACCCGGCCTTCCATGCGGATCCCTTCCACCCGGGCATCCGCATCGGCGCGGATCTCGAAGGCATCCGCCAGAAGCGTCTGTCCATCCTGCGGCGCGGCCTCGCGGCTCACCATGCGGCTCATCGCCACGCAATACCGCAGCGGCGGACCTTCCACCACCGGTGCCTGCTCGGCACGGGTCGGCACGCAGCCCCGCGAGGCGTCGCTCATGGCGTTGACCAGCCGGCAGACCACGGGCCGGTAGCTGCGGCCATCCCATTGCAGCGTGGTGGTACGGAGCTCCAGCGCGGAGTCGTTGGCGGTGACATGGATGTCGGGATACCCCATGCGGCCCAACGCCTGCGGCTTGGGCGGCGTGCTGGCCATGGCCAGCAGCAGCGCGCGGTACTGCGTCCCTTCATCGGCGAACAGGCCGTAGGGGCAGTTGCCGTCCCCGCAGAGTTCACGCGTGCCGGACGCCATCAGGACACGCGGGCCGCTGGGGCCGAGTTCCATCTCCTGCATGAGCACGCGGCCATCCGGCGGCACGCCTTCACGCCGGGCCAGCGCCTTGAGCGCCGAGGCCACCTCGGCCGGCACCTTGTCCGGTGCGGCGGTGCGGGGCGCCGTGGCCGGGCGCGGGCCGGAGCCGCAGCCACTCAGCAACGCAAGTAGCGCCAGCGACGCCACGATGGAGAACAGCGCGGAAAAACTCAACGCGACTTCCAGGGCCACTCCAGCCCCCAGGCGCCAGCGTGGGCCAGGTTTGTCGGCGGCCGAAGCGTCGGTGGCGGGCAACTCGCCGCCCGAAGGGCTGACCAGCGCGGGTTCGACCGGCTCCGTGGCGGGCGTCCTGCCGGCCCATGAAAAACTGCGGTGTCCCATCCAGACTCTCCAGCCCTGTGGTGGTTGTTGTGAGGCCCAGTCTCCAGCCTTGCACGGACTCGTCTGGTAAAGCGTGCGAAATGGCGCGGTGGGAAACGAAGGCCGTTCAAGCCTCCGGCTTACCGCTCAGTCCAGCCGCAGGATCTCGACCATCACCTCTTTGCGCCGTCCCCAGGCAAAGGCCGGCGTCTGGCCGGTGGTCTGGAAGCCGTGCTTGCGCAGCACACGCAGGCTGCGGATGTTGTCCACCAGCACATGCGCGTTCAGCGGCCGTTGCGGCGCCACCGCCAGCAACTGGCGAAGCGCCTCGCTGGCCACGCCCTTGCCCCACCAGCGGCGGGCGATCCAGTAACCGACCTCCCAGTCCCCCTGGAAGCGGTAGCAGGCCACATGGCCGGCGAACTGGCCGTCCGCCAGCACCGCACGGATCTGCAGCTCGGAATCGGCGAGCACTTTGCGCCATGCCGCATCGAACTCCGCGCGGTTGCCGGGTTCCCGCAGGGTCAGGCCCGCGATGTGCACGGAGGCGGGGTCGCTGAGGTGGGAAAACACCTCGTCCAGATCGGCCACGGAGAATGGGCGCAGCACCACCTCGGGCAGGGTCCGCTGGCGCTCAGGCAATGCCGGCGCCAGCGGGGCCGCGAGGAAGCTCCCTGGAGGCGGTCGCCGCAGAAGCCCCTCCTGCTCGTTCAGCACCGTCATGACGCGAGGAGCCACCGGGCTCAGATCAGCCCGCCATCGCGGATGCCGTCGTGGTCGATGTCCACGCCGTGCATCGCCACCTCCATCAGCTGCGCGTTGTGCAGGATCGACAGAGCCTGGCGCATGTCGCCGCGCTCGCGCTGGTGCAGCAGCCGCTGCTCGTGCTCGGCGGCAATGCCCGCGAGCATCGGCTGCAGGTCGTCGCCGGCCAGGGTGAAGATGCCGCGCGTGGGGTCGAACAGCGAGAACTGCTCGTCCGCCTCCCGGATGCAGGCCACCGGCCGGGGCAGCAGCCCTCCTGTGAGCAGCAGCAGATGGAACTTGTGTTCCGAGTCGCGCAGACGGTCGGACAGCTGCCGGGCTGCGGTATCGATGACATCCGCCTCGGTGCTCAGCAGCAGGTTCAGGCGCAGGGCCAGGTCGCGATCCGACGCGCGCAGCACGCTACCCACGCGCGGATGCGGCCCGAGCGCCCGCAGGCCCTCCATCAGCTCGCGGTGGCCGAGCAAGGCGTCCACCACGCCGGTCTCGTACAGGCGCTGCAGGCGGTCCTCCTGGACCGTGAGCGCCTGGCCGGCCAGCAGCCATTCCAGCGCCAGACCGGTCGACACCACCGGGGCGGTGGCCGTGTAACGCGGCAGTAGCTGCGCGATCAGCGAGGATTCATCAAACACCACATACGGGAAGGCATGCAGTGTCTCCACCGCCCGCCCCAGCGCGAGCCGGTCCGGACCACCTGTCGCCGCATGGCGCGGCGCCACCAACTGCGTATGCGAGGCATCGCCCGCCGCCACCGTCCCCATGGCATCCATCGGCGGCGTCGCCTCGGGGCGCTGCACCGGCAGCGGGGCGCGGGCGCGCCACAGGGATTCACGCGGCGCGGGCTCCAGGTCGGCGCGCGCCGGCAGCGGCGCCACGGCGGTGGGCGCGCTGACGGCGGCGCTGGACAGGGAACTCCCCAGCCTCATCGGCCGGCGCAGCGCGGCCAGCCCTCCCTCGCTGACCGCCATCGTGCGAGGACCGGTGGGCACGGCCTGGGCGGGGGTGTTCGGCTCGGCATCACGCGGTGTGTCGAAGACGGGAACGCGAACGCGGCGGACGAGGGAAACGGGGGTGACCATGGGTTGTTTCTCCACTGATGAATGTTGCCCCCATTGCGCCAAAGCCTGGGGTCTGGTGCTGCGCAAAGAACGAAGCGGACACCGGGAACGCGAAACCACCCCGGGTGCCCGGTGCCTTCCGCACAGTTGGCACGGCGCACCGCCCTCCATCAGCCGGTGTAAGGCTTGTAGCTCTGGTTCACCGCGCCTTCGACCAGCGCGCCGGAGGGTGCCAGCACGTCGTTCTTCACCGTGCTGGGATCCACGTTGCTCAGGTAGATCCTGGCCTGCGGCGAGTCGGTACGGACCAGCGCCTCACCCGCGTCCTTCGTGGTGATGTTGCTGAGCTTCACGGTCAGCGGGAAGTCCTTGCCACCGTTCTGGCGCACCAGCTTGTCGAAGTC
Organism: Roseateles sp. SL47; assembly: GCF_026625885.1. Classification (NCBI taxonomy): domain Bacteria; kingdom Pseudomonadati; phylum Pseudomonadota; class Betaproteobacteria; order Burkholderiales; family Sphaerotilaceae; genus Roseateles; species Roseateles sp. SL47. Next base: position 4,270,468 of record NZ_CP113068.1, read on the forward strand.
CTCGGCGTGGAAGCCGTTGATCGAGATGGAGCCCGACGCGTTGATCTGGAAGACCTTGTCCGACGCGTGATATGCACCACCGCCCTCCACCGTCACATGGCCCGGCTTCTTGAGCGTGAAGGCATCCTCGCCCACGTCCTTCCACCAGACGTTCTTGAGCGTGGCGTCGCCGTTGGCATGCACACCGTCGCCGCCCTGCACCTGCACGTTCTGCAGGGTGGCCCCGGGTTCCAGCTGGAAGACCGGCTTCTGGGTCTCGGACTGACCGCCATCCCCCAGTTCCGGGCCGGCCTGGTAGAGCTTGCCGCCACCGTCGAACGTCTGGCCCGCCTTGACCACGATGGGCTCGTGCACAACCACGGTGCCCTTGGCCTCCGGGATGCGGGTGGAGGGCGTGATCGTGGTGGGCGCGTCGGTCTTGCCCGGCGAGGTGGGATTGGTGGGCGACGTGGGGGAAGTCGGCGAGGTGTCCGGCTTGGTGGACGGCTTGCCGCCGCCATGGGCATCTTCGGGCGGAGAGACGCCGCGATCGCCTTCGTTGGAGCCCTCGTGCTTGTTGCCGGTCCGGCTCCATGGATTCGACGAACCGTTGTTGTCGTTCTGGCCGGGGGATGAGCCGCCCACGCCACCACCGCTACCCCCACCGCCGCCGCCAGAACATCCGTCGGCGCCGCTGCCATCCTGCTGCGGATTGAACAGGCTCTGCAGGTTCTGCAGGAACTGCTGGAAGGGGTCGGTCTGTTGCTGCGAACCGCCGGAAAATGGGCTGCCTCCGCCACCGTTCTGCGAGAACAGGTTGGCCATGTGGTTGAGCAGGGCCATGCCCAGGGCAATGGTCTGCATCATCTGCGCCACCTGCATCATGCCGGGGCTGATGCCGCCGTCGCCATGGGGCTGGTAGGCGTTGTAGCGTGCGTAAGGATCGGCATTCGTCGAGCCGATCGGTTCCACTGCGTTCATCTGCTGACTCCTTGTGGGCGCGACTCGAATGGAGCGCCGCCTGCAGAATGCCCGCGGGGGTCCACCGGCCCCGCCCCTTGGGCGAATTGATGTCGGCCAGTCCGAATGTCGGCTCGAACGTCCGTTCGGAATTCAGCGAGCCGCCGCGTCCGTGAAGAACCTGTGCAGCTCCCGCGACAGGTCGTCCAGCATGAAGTGCCCACGCAGCTGCGTGAAATACACGCCGATCATCAGGCTCAGCATCACCATCGTCACCGCGCCCTTCACGGGCTGGGCCATGCTGTTGGGCTCCAGCTTCTCGGCGGTCTTGGTCAACAGGCCGAAACCCAGATCGACCAGCAGCAGCGTCAGCAGCGCCGGGGCGGACAGGCGCGCCACGGACAACATGTACTCCCCCAGCCGCATCTGGGCAAAACGCTCCAGCAGCTGCACGCCATCGGGCGAGGTCCGCGTCAGCGGCCACCAGGTGTAGGAATCGAAGATCATGCCCAGGAAGGCCGTCATGCCGCCCAGCACGTAGAAGGCCCAGATCGCCATCTCACCCAGCAGCGAACCCACGGGTGTGCTCTGGTCGCTGCTGTTGGGGTTGCTCTGCTGCACGTTGTTGTAGCCCGCCAGGTTGTCGATCATGGAGCCCACGCCCTCGGCCACCCAGAAAATCAGTCCGGCGGCGAAGCCGATCAGCAGGCCCAGCACGGCCTCCTTCAGCACCAGCAGGGCCACGTCGACGATGGACAACCCGGCCACGACATCCGGGGACTGGCCCCATGCGATGAAGAGCCCGATCCAGATGGGTAGCCCCGCTCGCACCATGCCTGGCAGCTTGGCGGCGGAAGTGGCCGGCATCACCAGCATCGCGGCGATCAGGCGCGCGCTGCACAGGGACAACAGCGCAAACAGGTTGCGTAGCAACGTGCCCTGCTCCATCAGGATCTGGTACTGGTCCATGCCGGTGCTCATGCGCGGCTGCCCACCTCGTCCGCTGTGGCGCGGGCTTCGATGGCCATCCCGATCATCCGCGCCACCGCCGTCTCCTCGGCGTCCTCGTCCTGGGTGTCCTCCTGGGCTTGCGCGGCCTCCCGGATGGCCTTCTTCAACTCGTCCTTGAACAGCTGCGCCTGCTGCTCCAGGCGTTGCAGATGGGCGCGAGCGTCCCGCAATTCCTCACGCACCGTGGCCACCCGCTGCTTGTGCACACTCGTTTCGTGCTGGGCCTGCTTGAGGTCCTGCTCGCTGGCGTCGATCTGGCGCTTGCGCATCAGGGCCAGGTCCGGCGAGAAGCTCTGTGCACCGCCATACAGGTCGAACAGCGCCCGCTGCGCGTTCTCGAAGACCTCCTGCCGGTGGGCCTCGGCGGCGCGGGCCTTCTCCAGCCCGGCCTCGCACTCGCGCACCGAGGCCAGAGCCTCGGCCACCACGCCTTCCTGCCGCTCGATGCGGCGGGCCTTGAGCCGCACCAGGGTGCGCCAAATCGGGATGGCCGCCATCTCCGCCGGTCTCCTCAACCCTGTGCGACACCGGCCATCGCCCGCACCGACGCGTCATAGCGCCAGAGATCCTCGGTCGCCTGGCAGAGAAACTCGCGCACCCGCGGCTGCTTGTCCACCGCCTCGTCGGCCAGCGCATCGGCACCAGGACGGTACTCGCCCATCTGCACCAGCATCTCCAGCTCGTCGAACTTGGCCATCAGCTGCCGGAAGCGGCCCGCCGCATCGCGGTGTTCGCGGCTCACGATCTGCGACATCACCCGGCTGAGGCTGCCCAGCACGTCGATGGCGGGGTACTGGTTCTTGGCCGCGATCTTGCGGGAGAGGATCATGTGGCCGTCCAGGATGCCGCGCACCTCCTCCGAGATCGGGTCACTGCCGCTCTCGTCTTCATACAGCACGGTGTAGAGCGCGGTGATGGAGCCGGTCGCCCCCATGCCCGCCCGCTCCAGCAGGCGCGGGATCTCCGCAAAGACCGAAGGCGGAAACCCCCGGCGCGCCGGCGGTTCGCCCGCGGCCAGGCCGATCTCCCGTTGCGCCCGGGCGAACCGGGTGAGCGAATCCATCATGAGCAGCACCTTCAGCCCCTGGTCGCGGAAGTACTCGGCAATGGCGGTGGCGGCATGGGCGGCCTTCGCGCGCTCGATGGAGGACCGGTCCGAGGTGGCACAGACCACCACCGAACGGGCCATGCCGGCCTCACCCATGATGATCTCGATGAACTCGCGCACTTCGCGCCCCCGTTCACCAATCAGCGCGATCACGCTGATGTCGCAGGCCGTGCCACGCGCCAGCATGCCCATCAACGTGCTCTTGCCCACGCCGGCCGGCGCGAAGATGCCCATGCGCTGGCCTTCGCCGAGGGTGAGCAGGGCGTCGATGATCTTCACCCCGGTGGGCAGCGGCCGCTCGATCATCTCCCGCGCCATGGGGCTGGGGGGCAGCGCAAAGACCGGGCGTTTCTCCACGGTGTGGATGGGACCCCTGCCGTCGATGGGCCGGCCCAGGCTGTCGATCACGCGGCCCAGGACGCCCTGCCCCACGGGCACGGACAGCACTTCGCCCAGGCCACGGACCCGGCTGCCGACCCCGATGCCCAGGATGGAGCCGAATGGCGACAGGATGCTGCGTCCGTTGGAGAACCCCACCACCTCGGCGGACTGCAGCACGTCGCCATCGGCGCCGATGATTTCGCACAGTTCGCCCAGGCGGGCGTCCAGCCCACTGACCCGCATCAGCGTACCCACCACCTCCACCACCTTGCCGGTGCGGCGGACCAGCGGCTGGGCGCGGATCTGCGCGTCCATGAGCGCGGTCAACCGGTCGAGATCGCTCATGGGCCCGCTCCAGTGCCATCGGGTCCCGTTGGGGACAGCCTCGCACATGCCTGCCCGATCGCCGAGCGCAGTGCCTCCAGTTGAACGTCCAGGCTCGCATCCAGCGAGCCCTGCGCGGAGTCGAACAGGCAGGCGCCGGGCGCCAGAGCCTCATCCGCCACCACATCGATCTGTGCCTGCCGGGAGTAAGCGCCCTGCGAGAGCGCCACCGCTTCCTGGGCCGCCGCCAGGTCATCGGGATGCACGCGCAGGGTCGCGGCGCTGGTCTCCCGCAGCAGTTCGCCCACATGCATCAGCGCCTTGTCGAACAGGCCGCGCGCGGGCTCGCTGCGCAGCACCCGCTCCACGGCGGTGGTCACCAGGCGGGCCAGGGCCTCCAGCCGGGCCTCCATCGACGTGGCCTGGGCCAGCACGTGTTCGAGCCGACGCGCATGCCAGGCCTCCAGCACCGACGCTTGCGCGTCACGCCGCGCTTGCGCCTCAGTCAGTGAGGCCAGTTCGCTCGCCTGCCGTTCGGCGTCTTCAACGATCTGGCGGGCCTGCGCTCTCGCGTCCGCCAGGCAGGCCTCGGCCTCCTCGCGGGCCCGCGCGCGCAAGCCGTCGACTTCCTCATCGATCAGGCGCATGGCCGCGCCGGCCTCCACAAAGCGCTCCACCTCGGCCGCGCGCAGCCATCCGTCGGGCACGCCGAGCTTGTCGTTCCGCAGCGCCAGCCAGGTCCACATCTTGTTTTTCTCCTCCATCACCCTGGCATCCCGGTCAGGTCTGGAACCAGGCATCCACCATGGGCAGATGACTCACAAAGGTCTGGGCCGCCGCCCGTGACGGACGCGAGGCCCAGGCCCGCTCGCTGCCATGCGCGTTCACTGGACCTGGCGCCAACACCCGTCCATCCGTCCGCAGGGCCGGCAAGGCTCCGGCGGAGGCCACCGTTCTCGGCAGCCCCAGCCGCACCCAGCGGCGCAGCGCGCGGTCGCGCCAATGGCCGGCGCGGCGCAAGGCCTGGTAGGCCTCCAGCGCCCATTCGGCCGGCGGCCGCTCCGCCACCTCGGGCGGTGCGGCCGTGGCGCCTGCGCCCAGGTCCACGAGCGGACCGTATGCCGGGCCCAGCACAGCCTCCAGGGCCTGGCGGGGCCCCCGCCGCACGCACGAACGCAAGGCCCCCGGCGTGGCCGCCAGGGCCAGCGCGGCCAGACGTGCCAGGCGATCCTCACGGGCCAGCAGACACCAGCGGCCGGGCAGCTCGTCAAGATCAGTGACGTCCGGCGCCTCGCCGCAGACCTGCTGGAACACCGCCAGGCCCAGTCGGGTGCCAAAGCCCAGGCGTTCCACGTCCGGCAGCATCAGATGGAGGTCCGCGGCCTCAGCCACATCCCCCAGATCCGACAGCAACGCCGCATGCCAGGACGGATCGACCTGCGCCTGCGGCGCGGCCATCAACTGGTCCAGCCGGCGGACCACCTGCTCGTAGTGCCGCGCGGGCTTCATCGCGGCGCCGTGGCCCACGGCAGGCGGGCAGCCAGCGTGGGCGGCAGCAGGTCCGGCTTGCGCCACAGCACCCAGCCCGCACCGCCGATCAGCAGGATCGACACCAGGGCCAGCAGGATCCAGGGCCACGGGCTGGCCGCCGGCAACGGCACGGCGGCCCGCGGCAGTTCGCCCTGCACCAGCGTCACCGCCACGTTGTCATACACCAGGCCCTCCACACTGCGGGCCACCATGTTCTTGATCGCCGGCACCAGCGCGGCCAGGTTGGCGTCTGCCCGGTACTTGACGAACACGCTGGCGCTGGAGGGCCGTGGCGCGGGGGCGAGCGGGTCGTTCTGCGGCAGCACGATGTGCACCCGGGCGGTGATGACACCATCCACGTGGGAGAGCGTCTCGGACAGCTCCTCCGCCACGCCGTGGATGAAGCGCACGCGCTCTTCGGTCGGGGTGGAGATCAGCCCTTCCTTCTTGAACAGCTCGCCCAGGTTGGCATGGCGCTCCTCCGGCAGGCCGTTGGATCGCAGCACCTCCATGGCACGCACCATGTCGTCCTGCTCCACACGCACGCTCCAGGTCTTGCCACCGTCGGGGGTGTCCTTCCAGGCCGGCACACCGGCCTGGAGCAGCGCCGCCACCATCTGGTTGGCGTCGGCTTCGGCCTGCTTGGTGTAGAGGTCGATCTTGCAGCCACTCAGCAGCAACACCAGCGCCAGCAGCCAGACGCGGGGCAGCGAGGTCCGCGCTGCGATGCCAGCGGAGGCTCTGGAAGGAAAGGCAAGCTCGCGCATCACGCCCTCACTGGTTCTTCATCAGGGTCTGCAGGCCGTTCTTGGCACTCTGCGCGATGTAGGAGAAGGCGTTGTTCTGCGCTGAGACGTTCACCACCCGGAACATCATCTCCGTGTGCTTCACCGTCGCCTCCTGCGGATTCAGCGACGGGGCCTCCAGCGAGGCCTTCTGCATGTCGCGCATCAGGTCCTGGTACATGCGTTCATGCTGGCCCAGCAGGCTGGAGATCACATTGGGCGCGCCCACCTCCGGCGCGGGCCGCGTGGCCGGGTCCTGCGCCAGCAGGTCGGCGAAGCGGCCGGCGAGGTGGTCCACCGCCGCTGGGCTGGACTGGCTCTGCTCCAGCGAGCGCAGCACGGCGGGATCCTGGATTCCGCTGATGGGGGACATGTCGGCTCTCCTTCCCCGCGCCTCAGGCCCGCATGGCGCTGTGTTCCATGGCCGCGCTCTGGCCGGAACTGATCGCCTGCAGGATCATCTCGTTGCCACCGATGTCTTCGGGGTCCACACGGCCCAGCAGCATGCGCATCAGGTCGCGGGCATCCCCGGCCTCCGGCTGCGCCAGCACCCGCTCGGCATTGATGGACCAGGTGGGATCACCGGTGGCGTACTGGCAATAGGCAAGGATCGCGGTGCCGAAGGGCCAGTCGCCGCTGCGCTCGATGGCGGCGCGGGCGATGCGGGTGGCCTGCTGCCATTCGCCACGCAGGATGGCGATCCAGGCGTCCAGGAAATCCAGCTGGTCCAGCTTGGGACGCAGTTGGCGCACGCAGGCGACGATCTCGTCCGCGTCGTCCAGCAGGTTCTGGCTCATCGCCACCGAGGCGATCTCCACCAGGCCCTGAACGAATTCGCGGCGCTTGAGCTGCAACATCAGGTTCATGATCCTCTCCAGGGAACGGTCCCGGACCCCGGCCTGGGCCGGAATCCGGGCATCACGGCGTGGTGGCTCAATGCGCCAACATCGGCTGCTGCATGTTGGGCTGCTGTAGCAGGTTCAGCAGGTACGGGTTGACGCCCGTGGACTGCAGGTGCCCCATCAACGCGTTCACGAAGGAGCTGCCGTAGGCGCTGTTGGGCGAATACGGACGCTGCGGCGTGTTGGTGTTGTAGGTGGTGGTGGCGCTGGGGGTGGCTTCCTTGAGCTGCTTCATCAGCATCTGGACATCCCAGACCGAGGCCAGGCCGTCGGTGTCGCGCTTGCCCTTGGACGCGCGGACGGTCGACTGGAGCTTGTCGAACAGCTGCGGGTTGCTCGCCAGCGACTGGCAGGCCATCTTCAGGTCGGCCGGGGCTTCCGTGCCGTCCGGGCAGCGGCCGCCCTGGGCGATGTTCTGGATGTCCGACATGCTGATGTTCTTGCCCTTGGGGAAGAGCTTGGACGCATACTTGCCCAGCGTGGTGACGGTGGCGCGGTCGTTGTTCGGCTGCGCGTAGGTCGGCACCAGCGGCTGGCCGTAGGTGGGCATGTTGGTCTGCAGTCCGGTGGGGAAGCCCATCGTTTGCTGGCCATAGGGCTGCTGGCCAAACGGCTGCTGGCCATAGGACTGCTGCTGGCGCTGCAGCCCCTGGTAGGCCTGCATGGCGTTGTACAGGCCACCGGAGAGCTGCATCAGGTTCTGCAGTTGGCCGAACAGGTTCTGCACATTGCCGTTGGCATTGCCCAGGCCACCGGTCTGCGGACCCACCATGCAGTTGTAGCTGGGCATCGCGCCCATGCCCTCGCCCATCAGCTGCATCAGCTGGCTGGCCATGTTCAGCAGCTGCGTGGTGGGCTGCTGCTGTTGCTGGTAGGGCTGGTTCATGCTGATCTGCGGGAACTGCATCAGGTTGGACCACGGCGTGGCGCCCCCCTGCTGGTTCTGCGCCTGATCGAGCTGGTCGCGCAGCGCCTGGTTCTCGGTCTTGAGATTGGCGATGTCGCGATCACGATTGCGGATCTTGGACTTCAGATTGTTGACGCCGGGCATCATCAGCGCTTCGCCGGTGAGCACGCCGGCGGCGCCGGCCAGAACTGGAACCATGTTGATTCTCCGTGTGAGTGAATGGGAGGCCCTGGCTTAGACCAGACCCTTCATCGAATCGACCATCGCCTTCGCCGTCTTGCCGATCATTTCGGCAAAGGTGCGGATGACGGTCAGCATCGCCTGTTGCATGATCTGCTCGACGGCTTGGGCGTTCTGCGCGCCTTCCATCTGCAGCCCCTGGTTGTTGATGCCCATGAGCTGCGACTGTCCGGAGGACAGGTTGCTCATCGAACCACCGCTAACGTCCATGACGTCTTCCTTTACAAGAGATGAGTGGACAAGCCACCCGTTGCGATACGGCGGGCCTGAGCCCGCCAGCCACATGGCCGGTCCGCCTCGCTCAGCTCACCAGTTCAGGTTGCTTGTGGAGCAGCTCCAGCATGTTGTTGGCCGTCTCGCGCACCGCGGTGTTGTCGGTGGTGGCGAGCAGGCCCTCGATGGCGCGCTTGCCGTCGGCGTCCCCCGCCAGCAGCAGGGAGATGGCCAGCGCCAGCCGGGCTGGTTCGTCGTTGGGGTTGCGGTGCACGTATTCGCTCAGGCTGCCCTTGGCCACGTCGGTGGCGCCGGCCATGCCGGAGACCACCGCGCGGCAGACCTGGAATTGCAGCGGCTCGGCCAGCGTGGACTCCACCACGTCGCAGATTTCGTTGCCGTCTTCCATCTCGCGGTACACCAGCCCCAGCAGGCCGACGGCCATCAGGTTGCGATACAGATGGGTGAAATTGAGTTCCATGAAGTCCTCCGGAATCGGTTGGGGCCGCTTGGCTCAGAACACCAGGGCCACGCCGTGGATGCTTTCCCACACCTGGCGGACCACCCGCTCGGAGGCCTGGAAGCCGCGCAGCAGGCGGGAGATCAGGTGGCGCTGGCTCTCCTCCTTGGCGGAGGCCAGCATCTTGTCGGTGGCTTCACCCACGGACTGGAAGTACTTGACGATGGCGCGCGCCCGGTCACCCGTGGTGTCCTCGGAGAGCGTCTTCTCCAGGTTGGACATGTCGGCGAAGATCGATTGCTCCATGGCGGTGGATGGGTTCATCTCTGGCTCCTTGCACTGGTCTGGGGTAACCCGAGGTCGGAGTCCTTCAACTCCTCGACGGGCGGGTTGGTGAATGACAGATGTTTCGTACCGTCGCGCGTCTGCACATAGGCCATGCCGGAGGACTCCAGCATGGCGCCCACGGGCGTGCGCGGCGCAGGTGGCAGGTCGGTGACCTGCAGGCGAATGGCGCGGACCAGCGGCGCCAGGTCCGCGGCGATGCGGCCCGCCGCCACACGCAGGCGGTCGGCGCGCACTGCGGCACCTTCGATGACGAAGTCGCCGGCGGCCACGTGCCGGACCGTGACCTGCGGTTCGTCCAGCGCTTCGGTAATGCTCTGCGCAATGTCGGTGGCCGCGGCATAACGCCGCAGCACCAGGCCGCGCGGCAGCGCGTCGAGCGCCGCATTCAGTTGGGCCACCTCGGCGGGCGTGGCCAGCAGCCCCTCGACAATCGCGCCGCCGGCCCGCTCGCGCACCACCACGCCCTGCACCCGGGCGACGGTGACCGCCTTCTGGGCCTGGGCCAGCGGGGACGGTGGCGGCACCCGGGCCGCCGCATCGCTGGCCACCCCGGTGGCCACGACGGTGAAAGCCCCCGCCAGCAGCGCGGCGCAGGCCGTGGCGGCCCACATCAGCCAGGGGCGCCGGCGGGTGTCCGCGGCGGGTTGGTCCGTCCCGGACGGCGAGGCGGCGGTCGGCCCCCCGCCTTCGCGACGGGACGCAGCAGGCGGTCCAGCAGTTCCAGGTCGGACGGCCAGGTCGAGGCATCCGCGGGGCCGACACACAAGGCCGTGCCGCCGAACTGGCGGGGCATCAAGTCGATCGCGAGGTCGCCGGTCGCGGCGTCGGCGACTGACCAGTGGGCGCTGTACACGTTGTCGGCTCCTTCCCGGATGTCCAGGACCAGCATCTCTCCGGTCCAGTCGAGCAGCCGGATGTCCGCGTCCGCGTCGGCGGAGATGGCATGCCGGCCTGGCGGCAAGAGTAAGTCGGTGCCGGCATGGCGGCCGGTCAATACACGAAGCCGATTCATGGTTTGCGAACCCCCGCGTTGGATTTGCCGCCGCCGTTGCGCAAGCCATAGCTGCCCGGGTCGGCGAGGCGGTCCACCAGCGGGCGCACGGGATCCGGCGGCACCATGGGGGCGGGTTCACCACGCCCGTTGCCAGGTACACGCAACCCTGGCAGCGCGGCCGCCGCGGCGGCGCTCGGCATGGTGGGCGACGGCGCCGGCAGCGGAGCCATCGGCGCGGCCGGCGACGGGGGCGCCAGGGCCGCGCGCGTCTGCGCGGGCACCGGCGTGATTACATGCGGCGTCAGCAGGAACATCCGCTCCGACCGCGCCGTATGCTGCTGGCGTTGCCGGAAGGCCGCGCCCAGCACCGGGATGTCCTTGAGCAGCGGCACCCCGGTCTCACCGGAGGTCTCGCTGTCCACGGTAATGCCGCCGATCAGCAGGCTCTGCCCTTCCAGCACACGTGCCTCGGTGCGGATCTCGGTGCGCTTCACGACCGGCACCTGGTCCACGTTGGTGGACTGGAAGCTGCCGTCCTCGATGAAGATGGAGAGCTTGATCGACGCCGGGAACCCGGGCGCTCCCGGCGTCACCTGCGGGGTGACCTGCAGCGTGGTGCCGGCCTCGACCTGGAAGAGGTTGACGTCCAGGTTGCCGGCCACCCGCACGCTGGCGATGCGCTTGTCCGACATCACCGCTGGCCGGTTGGCCTCCCCCAGCACCCGGGGTTTGGAGATGATGCGCGCGCGGCCATCACCCGCCAGGGCCTGCACACGCGCCATCAGCGAGCGGCCGGCGTCGGTGAGCAGCGTGGCCACGGTGAAGGGCTGGGTGGAGGTGCCGCTGCCCGTGGTGGCGTCGCCGCCCGACGGACCGCTGACCGAGAACTGGCCCCGCGTGCCTTGCACGGACCAGTCGACGCCCAAGGCCGAAAGGTTGTCGGTACTGACGTCGATGACGGTGGCTTCCAGCTCCACCTGCACCGGCCGCACGTCCAGCGCGCGGATCAGCGAACCGATCTCCTCCATGCGGCGGGCCTTGGCGTAGACGATGACGGCGTTGCTGTTCTCGTCGACCTCGAACACCGGCGCTTCGTCGTCCGTGTCCTGGTCCAGCGGGCTGCGCACCGCGCGCGGCGCTGGCGTGGCGCCCGACCCTCGGCGGCGCCCTGCGCCGCGCCGTTCTGCAGCGAGGCCATCAGCCCGCCCTGCTGCTGCATGGCGCCATACATCTGCTGCATGGACCGCGTGGTCGGCGCCACCGAACGCGCCGCGTTCTTCTGGGCCGTGGCCAGCACCCCGGCCGGGTTCTGGCGGGCGGCGCCGCCGGAGCCGAACACCGAACGCAGGGTCGAGACAATGCCGGTCACGTTGACGCTGCCCATGGCCCGGTCCCCCGCCGAGGCGTTGGAGAGCGAGAACACTCGGGTGATGCGCCGGTTCTGCTCGATGGCGCCCACGTCCAGCGATTCCACCGCCAGCCCCACCAGCTCCACATGCCGCGGCGGGCCGTAGACCAGCAGCGTGCTGTTGGTGGAATCCCAGCGGATCGGATAACGGTCACTGGCCAGCCGCAGTGAATCCAGCAGTTGCACCACCTGCCGGCGCTGGTAGCCCTTGAGGCGGAAGATGCGGCTCTGGATGGCGTTGGCCGGATAGAAGTAGTAGGCCGTGCCGTCGAAGTACCAGATGAGCGCATAAGCCCGGCACAGGCCATCCAGGAACTGGCGCGCGCTGGTGTCGAAATTGCCGCTGACCACGCCCTCCACGCGCTGGTCGACCACCACCGGCACCCCTTGCGAGGACGCGAAGTCATTCAGCACGTCGGCCAGGCGCTTGCCATCGGCACGGTAAACAAAACGCTGCGTGCCGGGGCCGGCGGGCGAGCCAGGGGCTGCGGTGCCGCCCTGGTCCGCCAGACCGGCCGTGCCACCGGCACCCGCGCTCTGCGCCCATACCTGCGGCACGGGCACCCCCACCGTGGCCAGCGCGGCCAGGCAGGCCGTGGCGCGCTGGCGCAAACTGCTGGGCGGGGCTTTCATGGCTTGGATCCGTTGCCGCCGGACTTGCCGTGCAGCGTCTCGAACGGCGTCTCGGCGAAGAGTTCACGGTAGTTCTGCGCCAGCGTGGAGCGGTTGTTCACCCCCCAGCGGCCCGCCACATCCAGGATGCTCACGCGCGAGCCTGTCGCGCTGGTGGTCTGCAGCTCCGAGCGGATGCGCTCCATACGGCGGCGGCGAATGAATTCAGCCGGTGTCAGGCCCAGGTGGGCCCGGAAGGCCAGTTGCAGCGAACGCTCAGTGACGCCGGCATGCGCAGCCACGTGGCGCACGGACAGGTTGGTGTCCGACAGATGCTCCAGGATGAACTGGTAGGCGCCGCGATAACGCAGCGGCAGTCGCAGCCGCACCGCATCACCGCCCTCCGCGTCCGTCTCCGCCGGGTTGGCCAGCACGGCCTGGTTGAAGTCGCGCTTGAGCACGTAGAAGGCCTGCTCCACATGCTGCTTGTAGGCCGCCAGCGAATCGCCAATGCGGCCCTGCGTCTGCAGCAGCTTGGAGCGGCAGTACTGCAGGTCCATCGAATAACGGCTCTGGCGCACCTGCGACTCGTTGTGCGCCAGCGTGCTCAGCATGTCGAATGCGGCATTCGAGGCCCCACCGGCCATCAGCGCCATCGCGCTTTCGATGCGGGCATTGGATTCCAGACCCGCCAGGCGCCGGTCCTTCAGCCAGGACAGGCATTCGATGAGCCGGCCCGCATCGCTGATGTCGCTGGCGCCGCAGGCCGAGGTGATCAACAGCTGCAGGTGCTGCAGCCGGTGGGCGACCAGCACCATGTCACCCACCGATCTCTCCTGCTCCGCGAGCTGGCGGCGCAACGCCACCGGCGCGGGCATGGTGCCGGCGCGTTCTCGGAAGCTGGTGGCAAGCGCATGGTCGGACAGCTCATCCGAGCGCCGCGCCAGCTGCACGGCGGCCAGTTCCAGGCGATGGCATTCCACCACCTGGGCCAGCTGCAACCAGCCCTGCTCTTCACACACGGCGGCGGACGCGGTCACCAGCGTGGCGCCACGGCGGCATTCCCCGAGCAGTTGCAAGGCGTCCGCCTGGCAGTTCATGGCCTCCACCATCAGGTCCGGCGGCGCGGCCGCGTCGTCCACGATGGAGCGGAAGCATTCAATGGCGCGGCCCGGGCGGTTCAGGCAGAGAAAGGTCCAGCCCTGGTCCAGCGACGAGCACCACCGCAGCCACTGCCGGGACACGCGCCCATACAGCTTGCGCACGTCCTGCAGCATCTCCTGCGCTTCCTGTTCGCGGCCCAGCGCCAGCAGCGTGCGGGCCACCATCTGCACCAGCAGCGAGCGCTGGCGGTCCTCCATGTCGGTGGGAATGCGCCAGAGGCGGCGCAGGCCGATGTGGGCGGCCTCTTCTAGGTGTCCGCGCAGGATGCGGTCTGCGGTGTCGGGGTCGGCTTCGCGGCAGCGAAGGACGCTCAGGGCCAAGGGGATCTGCATCGGATGTTTCCTCCGGCTGCGGATTTCACAGGGGGGGTGCGGGTGACCTTCGGGTCGCCGCGAAGCCATGTGCGGTTATGCGATGGGGTTCGCGTCCCGGGACAACGCTTCGGCCGCGCACGCTTGCATCCGCAGCACGGCTTCTAGATTCGCGCGGCGTGATCGAGAAGCCGCGTCACACGAGGCCTCGGTCTCGACATCCGCAGGAGGGCGGACCATGTCCGATGAAAAGACCGAGAAACCGACACAGAAGCGGCTTCGCGACGCGAAGCGAAAAGGCCAGCACGCCAAGAGCCAGGACGTCACCGCGGCCATGGTGCTGGGCGCGATGACCGCCTGCCTGGCCGCCGCTGCCGCGATGACGGCCGACCGGCTGCTCTCGGTGGTGTCGCGCCTGCTGGACGACCTGGGCCAGGTCCGCGCGTCGACCGACCTCATGCCGATGCTGGCACCCATGGTGGGCGAAGGCATCCTGTGCCTGCTGCCGTTCATCTTCACCGCCATGCTGGCGGGCATCGCGGGCTCGGCGATGCAGGTGGGGCTGAACATCTCGATGGAACCGGTCTCGCCCAAGTTCGACAAGCTCAACCCCGCGCAGGGGCTCAAGAAGATCTTCTCGATGAAGTCGGTCATCGAGTTCGTGAAGACCGTGGTGAAGGCGCTGGCCATGGCGGCCGTGCTGTGGAAGGTCATCCTGGACCTGATGCCGGCGCTGATGAGTTCGGCCTACCTGCCGGCCGCCGCCATCGCCGCCGCGGGCTGGGACGCGGTGCTGCACCTCATCTTCGGTGGTCTGCTGCTGTTCCTGGTGATGGGGCCGCTGGATTTCGGCCTGCAGAAGTTCCAGTTCCTCAAGGACCAGCGCATGTCCAAGGACGAGGTCAAGCGCGAGCACAAGGAATCCGAAGGGGACCCGCAGCTCAAGGGCAAGCGCAAGCAGATCGCCCGCGAGATGGCCACCTCCGCGCCGAAGGAGACCGTGCCCGGCGCCTCGGTGGTGGTGACCAACCCGACGCACTACGCGGTGGCGCTGCGTTACGCCCCTGGCGACACGCCCGTGCCCATCATCGTGGCCAAGGGCGTGGACGAGGAAGCAGCCGTGATCCGCCGCCTGGCCGAGGAGCACGGCGTGCCGCTGATGGCAGATCCGCCACTGGCTCGCGCGCTCTACACGCTGCCGCTGCAGGAACCGATTCCGGAGCGCATGTTCGAAGCGGTGGCCGCCATCCTGCGCTGGGTGGCGATGGTCAAGGCCGCCGGTGGCGGCCCCGCGCCCCGGCAACCTGGCGGAGGCATGTAAACCATGGCCATCAAACTTGGTGCCGGCATCGGCAATGACCTGGCGATGGCCGGGCTGGTGGTGGCGATCGTCAGCCTGATGATCCTGCCGCTGCCCACCTTCGCGATCGACTCGCTGCTGGCGGTCAACATCTCCATCAGCGTGCTGCTGCTGATGACGACGCTGTTCATCCCGAACGCCATCGCGCTATCGACCTTCCCGTCGCTGCTGCTGTTCACCACCCTGTTCCGTCTCTCGCTGAACATCGCCTCCACCAAGTCCATCCTGCTGCACGCCGATGCGGGCCATGTGATCGAGACCTTTGGTGAACTGGTGGTGGGCGGCAACCTGGTGGTGGGCATCGTGATCTTCCTGATCATCACCATCGTGCAGTTCATCGTGATCTCCAAGGGCTCGGAGCGGGTGGCCGAAGTGGGCGCGCGTTTCACGCTGGACGCGATGCCGGGCAAGCAGATGAGCATCGACGCCGACCTGCGCGCCGGCCTGCTCACCGGCGAGGAGGCCCGCAAGAAACGCGCGCTGCTGGCGATGGAAAGCCAGATGCACGGCGGCATGGACGGTGCGATGAAGTTCGTCAAGGGCGACACCATCGCCGGGCTGATCATCACGCTGGTGAACCTGGTGGCCGGCATCATCGTCGGCGTGATGTACCACGGCATGACCGCCGGCGAGGCGGCCAACCGATTCGCGGTGCTGTCCATCGGCGATGCGATGGTCTCGCAGATCGCCTCGCTCTTCATCTGCGTGGCCGCCGGTGTGCTGATCACCCGCGTGGCCGACGATGGCGAAAAGAAACCCCGCTCCCTGGGTCAGGAGGTGGGGGCCCAGATCACCGGCAACGCGCGCGCCATGTATCTGGCCGGCGCGCTGGTGCTGGCCTTCGCCGCCGTGCCGGGCTTCCCGGTGCTGCAGTTCCTGGGCATCGCGATCGGGCTGGGCGCGGCCGGGTGGGCGCTGGACAAGCGGCGCCGCAAGCAGGAACAGGTGGCCATCTCCAAACCCATCAGCGCCTTGCAGCGCGATGGCGCCAAGGGCGAGCCGCCCTCCATCCGGCAGGAGCCCCCCCTGTTCGCCAAACCGCTGGCGGTGCGCATGTCCCGCCAGCTGGGCATGCTGCTGGAGGCGGATGCGCTGGACGAGGCCATCACCACCGAACGGCAGCGCCTGCAGGAAGAGCTGGGGCTGCCCTTCCCCGGCGTGGCGATGTGGGTCACCAACAACCTCGAGGCCCTCGAATTCGACGTGCTGCTCAACGACGTTCCCACCCGCGAGGTCAAGCTGCCCGGCCGCATGATGCTGCTCACCGACCCCGCGTCGCCGCTGGCCGAGCGCGCGGAGCGCCATGGCCCCGTGCTGGACCAGCCCGAGTCGCTGTGGCTCAAGGAAGGCCCGCTGCCGGAGGCGGAACGCCGCACGGTGCTCACCATCGAGAACGTCATCGCCCGCCACGTCACCGGCGCGCTGCGCCAGCATGCCCACATGTTCATGGGGGTTCAGGAGGTGCAGTGGGTCATGGAACGGGTCTCCGCCGAATACCCTGGCCTGGTGGCCGAGGTGCAGAAGATCCTGCCGGCCCAGCGCATCGCGGAGGTGCTGCGCCGGCTGCTGGAGGAGCAGGTGCCGGTGCGCAATGTGCGCACCATCCTGGAAGGCCTGATCGCCTGGGGCCCGAAGGAGAAGGACATGCTGCTGCTGACCGAATACATCCGAGCGGACCTGGGCCGCTACCTGGCCTACGAGGCCGCTGGCGGGGGCACGGTGGTGCAGGCCATCCTGATGGAACCGGATGCCGAGCAGATGATCCGCCAGTCCATCAAGTCCACACCGGCGGGCAACTATCTGGCGATCGCGCCGGAGGCCTCGGCGATGCTGGCCGACCAGATCGCGCAGATCGCCGGGGACCAGGCGCGCAAGGGCGTGGCCGTGGTCACCTCCATGGACATCCGCCGCTATGTGCGCAAGATGATCGAGGCCCGCCTGTCCTGGTTACGCGTCTATTCGTTCCAGGAGCTGGGCAACACCATCGAACTGCGGCCCATCGGCCGGGTGGCGGTATAAGGAGCGGAACCGCATGAACCGTGACATCAACCGCCTGCCGGAATCGGGCACCACGACGGACACGCCGGGCGGTACCGGCGCGACGGCGCTGATCGCGCAGTTGTTCCGCCAGGTGCTGCGCCTGCAGCCCCGCACCGAACGCAGCGGGCGAACGCCCTTCCCCGATGCCGACGCGGCCGGCCCCAGTGCCGATGCCGCCTGGCGGGCGCCCGCGCCGGACAGCGCGCGGCTCACCCCGGACACTCCGCTCCCCACCGGACCGCAGGCCCGCCTGCCGGGGAACGCCAGCCGGCCAGGCCCCGGCGCCGGCGACCGCCACGCCTCGCACGACGGCGGCGTGGACGCCGCGGCCGACATCAAAAGCCGTCGCGGCATCGCCGCCATCGGCCAGGTCGCTGGCGCGGACGGCCGTGGCGCCGGCAGAGGACGCCTCTCTGATGCGGCGGACCTGGGCGGCACCCCGGCGGTCCAGGCGGCTTCCGACATCCTGGACCGGCACCAGGCCGCCGGGGATGCGCTGGACCAGCTGGCCCGGCAGCTGCAGGGGTTGTGCACCCGTGGCGCGTCCATCTCCCAGCACTGGAGCGCCACGCTGAACCTCGATGCCCACGCGCTTCCGGATACACGGCTTCGCATCCAGGCTTCGCAGAGTTGGATCAGGCTTCGTTTCTCCACGCAGTCGGCCGACAGCGTCCGCTTAATTTCCGACCATACGCCGGCGCTGCGCAGTTCCCTGGAGCAGTCGCTGGACATGAAAGACCAGGTCGACATCGATTTCGAATGAACGCTGCCCTCTTGTCTCCACCGGCCGCCACACAGCCGCGCCGCGCCCCGCCCGCCATGCCGGAACACCTGCCCGTGCTCCATGACGCGCTGCCGGACCTGCGGCTGGCCTTGCCCTCGCTGCCCCTGGCGGCGGCTGCGGCGGCCCGGGTCGCCTTCGACCCCCGCTGCCCCGCCCTGCTGTCGCGTTATCTGGGCAATGCCACCGTGCGCATCGGCCGTCGCCAGGGGCTGCCGCCGGGGCTGCGCGTGGCGTTGTCTTCACTGGCGGGTGACGTGGTGGTGGAGCTGGACCCACGCCGCTGCACCGCCTGGGCACTGCTGGACCGGCTGGCTCGCAAGCCGCACCAGCAGGCACTGGCCTGCGCGTTGGCAGGCGAAATGATCGACCGCGCCTCGCGCGCCCGGGGCTTCCAGGACGTGGGGCTGGAGGTGCGCTCGCTGGTCTCCAGCGACGCGTCCCGTCCACCCACCACGAGTGTGGCCACGGTGCGCATCGATGACCACGAGGTCGAACTGCTGGAGATGGACCCGGCCTTCAGCCTGTTCGCGGCCGAAGAGATGCGGGAACGTCCCGTGGCTGTGCCGGCCGAACTGCGCGCCTGGCAGCTGACGGGGGTCGCGCAGCTGGGGGAACGCACGCTGAGCGCCCACCAGTGGGCCACCGTGGCTCGCGGCGACGTTTTCCTGCTGGAGCAACCTCCGCTGACGCTGCGCTGGCGCATCGGCGCCGGCCGTGCCTGGCGAGCCACCGCGCGGCTGTCGATGGGAGACGCGCTCGTGAGCCCGGCCCACCAACGGCAGGCCCTGACATTGACCCTGGAAACCGCCCCCGCGAGGGCCGAGGAGCATCCCCCGATGGACACCCCCATGGACAGTGCCCTGCCGGGCACCCTGCCTGAGATCGAGCTGCCCGTGCAGTTCGAGCTCCAGACCGCCAGCCTGCCGCTGGAGGAGATCGCCGCCCTGGGCCCGGGCCAGGTGGTGGCCCTGGACGTGCCGGTGGACCAGGCCGTGGTCCAGCTGATGTGCCAGGGCCGCCGCGTGGGCAGCGGCCAGCTGGTGGTGGTTGGGGACCACCTCGGCGTCCGGATCGACCGCATGGCCTGGGCGCGTGATGCAGCCGCTGATCGCTGACCCGATCTCTCTGCTGCTGGTGCTCATGGCGATGGGCATCGTGCCCTTCGCCGCGATGGTCATCACCAGCTACAGCAAGATCGTCATCGTGCTCACGCTGCTGCGCAACGCGCTGGGGGTGCAGCAGGTGCCGCCCAGCACCGTGATCAACGGCGTGGCCATCATCCTGAGCTGCTACATCATGGCGCCCATCGCCATGGAGGCGAGCGATCGCATCCGCAACATCGAGCCCCGGCCGGACTACACCGCCTCCCAGCAGATGCTCAACGCGGGCGGCGCGGCGCTGGAGCCCTTCCGCCGCTTCCTGCAGCGGCACGCCGACGAACGGGAAAAGGCCTTCTTCGTGAAGTCCGCGCTGGCGATCTGGCCCAAGGAGCGCGCCGACAAGCTCTCCAAGGACGACCTGCTGGTGCTCGCCCCCGCCTTCCTGCTCACCGAGCTGACGGCGGCGTTCAAGATCGGTTTCCTGATCTTCCTGGCCTTCACCGTGGTCGACCTGGTGATCGCCAACATCCTGCTGTCCATGGGCCTTTCCCAGGTCACGCCCACCAACGTGGCGATTCCGTTCAAGCTGCTGCTGTTCGTGGCGCTGGATGGCTGGGCCCGCCTGGTGCATGGGCTGGTGCTGACCTATCGGTGAGCCTGTTGATGAGCCTGTTGATGAACCCCTTGTCCATGCCCTCACTACAAGGAGCACCCCATGGGTTATGACGCCGTGCTCGAGCTCGCCTCCGAGGCGCTGCGCATGTGCCTGCTGCTGTCCTTGCCCGCAGTGCTGACCGCCTCCATCATCGGCCTGCTGGTGGCCTTTGTCTCGGCCATCACCTCGCTGCAGGATTCCAGCATCTCGCAGGGCATCAAGCTGCTGGCGGTCACCATCGTGGTGCTGATCGCCATCCCCTGGGCGGGCACCACCATGCTGCAGTTCGCCGACAAGGCGCTGTCGCTGGCGTTTCAACCATGAAGATCGGCGGCGACGCTCATTGGCGCGGATCGTCCGGGGATGAGGTCCCCCGCGCGCGCCACGGGCCCACCGCCCCGGAGCGGCGGCCGGGACCCCGTTCCGGTCGCTTCGGCGGCTTCGCCCCCGGGGTGCAGGAGACGCTGGACCAGTTCCTGGCCTGCATCGAGGACGGCGACCCCACCCAGCGCCACATCGCCCTGGTCGACTTCCTGCTGGCCACCACCACCCTCGCCCACGAGCTGCGGCGCAGCGGCACCCCGCTGGCCGCGCTGCAGCTGGTGGCGATGCAGGCCGCCACGGAGGCGGGCGTCGGCGATCGCGAGCCGCCGCCTGGAGACGACGAGGCCGGGCGGCCCCAACCCTTCAGCCTGGCCGATGTGAAGGCGCTGCTCATCGCCCGCATGGAAGCAGCCCGCCGGGCACAGATGCTCGCGGGCGTGGACACCGCCAGCGCGCACCACCAGGGGGGGGACGGCATGCGTTTCGCGCTGCTGCCGCTGGTGGTGCTCAATGCCCACCGGCCACGGCCACCGCTTCATCGGCGCATCGCGGCCGACCGCACGGCGCTGATCCGGGCCGGGCTGGCGCTGGCCACCCAGGGCCAGACGCCCGGCCCCAGCCCGGCCGCGAGCGCCACGCTGAACGCGATCTCCGGCATGGCGGAAGGTGGTCTTCACGATCACGGGGCCAGGCCCCGGGACGGCACGGCAGGTGGCATCACCGGGCCGATCAACAACGCGCCCGCCAGCGGCCAGCCGTGAGCTACCAGCGCTTCGAAGGGCTGGTACGCGATCTGTGCCAGGTCCTCAACCTGCCGGACGCCGAAGGCGTGCTGCGCAGCGGCTACCTGTCCATCCAGGGCTTCGAGATCGTCGTGGCCAACTACGACAGCGATCCGGAGGCCATGTACCTCAACTTCAATTTCGGCGTGGTGCTGGCCGGGCGCAGCCTGCGCATCTTCCGGCTGATGCTGGAGGCCAACCTGACGGTCTATGCGCAGGACCAGGCGCAGCTGGGCATGGATGCGGACTCCGGCAGCGTCCACCTGATCGTGCGGGTGCCCATGACCGCCGGCGTGGACGGCCCCTGGCTGGCCGAGACGCTACAGCATTACTTCAGCCACGGCAGCTACTGGCGCGACACCCTGCTCAACTCCAGCGACGAGATGTTCTACGGCGTGGCCGCCGGCCACTATCAATGGATACGGGCCTGACCCTTCGGGATTTCGGGTTTCCCGCCGGTTTTTCGGAAGCGCAGGGGTGTCAACCCCCGGGACGACTACGCTGGCAACCGATCGTGTCGAAGGAGACCCGGATGATTCCAACGCTGCATGCCGTGCCCGGTCTGCTGCCTCACGCCACCAGCCTCGCGTCCGGATGCACGTCCGGCGCGGCAGCCACGCCCGACTCACCCGACTCACCCGCCTCACGCTTCCAGGCGCTGATGCAGGCGGGGCCATCCCCGGAGGGCGCCCTGACGAGTGCCGGTGACGGGAACTGCTACAGCCCCATGACCACGGAACAGCTGCAACAGGTTCAGCAAGCCCGGCAGGCGCGGGAACAGGCGCAAGCGCAGGCACGGGCACAAGCCCAGGCGCTGGATTCGCAGGTGCTGTCCGGCCTGGTCGGATCGACCGGGCTGGGCGGTGGCGGCGACCAGGCTTCCGATGACGAATAGCGAGGCACACAACATGAAGGTGGATAGCGGAGACGGTATCAACCCGCAGCCGGAGACGGGCGATCCGGAATCACGGATGGACATGACCGAGGCGCCCCTGAGCCGTGGCGGCAAGGTGGAGCACTTCTTTGGCGAGCTCTCGATGCTCCTGGGGCTGGACCGGGACAACCTGGCCGGGCTCAGCCCGCGCCAGCCCTTCAGCGGTCCGGACGGCATGATCTGCCGCATCGAGACCCAGCAGGACGGCAGCCAACTCGTGGCCCGGCCGCAGGTGGTCCTGCCGCTGGACAACGAGGAGATCGGCCGCCTCACCGTGCCCCGGGTGCTGTCGCTGCAGCGCACGCTGCTCTCGCAGCTGGGATGGCTGCTGGGCGAATCGTCCGAAGGGCTGCTGCAGCTCTCGCCGCTGCGCTGGACACGTGAGGCGCAGGAGGTGGCCAGGGAGCTCGACCTGGGGAGCGCTGTCGGCCGCATCGTGCTGACGATGCTGACCGATGAAGAGGGCGCGGACGGCCAGGCGGCTGCGCTGCCGTCGCTGCCACGTCCGTCGCACTGAACGTCCAGCTCCCCCACGAGCCCCCGCGGCATCGGTATGCACGGGGTCATGGGGCTTGTGGCGGGGAACGTGAGCGCGCGCCCGGACCGTCTCCCGACGGTTACCGGGCGCCCCCATCCAGCCGCCCCATCACGCGCTGCACATAGTCCTGGGTCTCGGCATACGGCGGAATGGCCATGCCATAACGCATCACCGCGCCCTCCCCAGCGTTGTAGGCCGCGACCACCAGGTCCAGGCGGTCGCCGAACATACGGCTGAGGTCGCTCAGGTAACGTGCGCCGACGTCAATGTTCACCTCAGGCTGCATCAGCTCCGAGGGGTTCTTCACGCCATACCGCGCACCGGTGCCCGGCATCACCTGCATCAGACCCAACGCGCCCGCCTTCGAGCGCGCGCGGGGGTTGCCATTGGATTCGACACGGATGATGGCGTGCAGCAGCTGCGCATCCAGGCTGTAGCGCCGGCTGGCGGCATGCACAAGATCGGAGAAAGGCCGAGGACCACTCTCGCCGCCGCCGGCGGCCGTGTCGGCGAGCCGCGACCGCTGGCCCATGGACCGCCCCGCCAACCCCGCCGCCTCGATCACCATGACCGGCGCGCCGGCCATGGTCGTATTGGTGGTCGTGTTGGTGGCGGGCGCGGTGCCGGCCAGCGTCGGGTTGGCGGCCACCGCGGGTCACGGCCGGCGCCGCCTGCCACCGGCACCGGCGAGCAGCGCGCCAGGCTCATCGGAAAGGCGCCAGGGTCGATCATCAGCGTACGAACCTGTCCGTCGCTGAACTCGCAGCGCTGCAGCACAGGCGCCGCCACGGCGGGCGTGACCACCAGCAGCGCCAGTATCACCACCCGCAGACCTGCGCAGAGATACCCACCGTGGCGGCCCGTCAGGCGGCCGGTCAGGCGGCTGCACAGCCCTGTGGACGAGGGAACTCCCCAAAGGGCGCTAAGGCCGGCGCGTTTCGCCGGCCTGGACCATGCGGGCCGTGCTCGCATGGTCCCGCTTCAGAAGCCGTTCTGGTTGACGCTGCCGCCGCCGAAGCCGCCGCCACCCGAACCACCACCGCTGAAGCCGTCGTTGAAGCCCGAAGTGAAGGCATTCATCGCGTCGTTGCCGAAGCCACTGCCCGAGCCGGTACCGGTGCCGCTGTCGGTGGCGGGGCCCTTGCCTTGCATGGTGCGGCCCAGGTCCTCCAGGAACTTGCCCAGGGCCTGGTTGCCCTGATTGCCTTGCGAGCCCTGCGACCCTTGCGAGGGTGAACCACTGTTGTTGCCGCCGCTGCCGCTGTTGCCGGAGCCGCTGCCTTGCTGATCCTGCTGCTGCTGTTGCTGTTGCTGTTGCATCAGCATCATCAGCAGCATCTGCAGCAGCTTCATCATCTGCTGCATCTGCTGCTGGCCACCAGCGCCGCCTGCGCCGCTCACATCACCGGCGCCGCCGGCTCCGCTGGCGCCATCGGCGCCATAGCTTCCGTATCCGCCGCCGGCGCCATACAGCGAGGTGGCACCGCCGCCTCCCACGCCGCCGACACCGCCGACACTGAAGTCACTTCCATTTGCCATGACGTTCTCCGTCTTTCCTGAGGTTGGGACATGCGGGGCGATGCTCAGCCTCGTTTCCCGCCCATGCAGGATAGGAATCGGCGCCTTGGCCAGTGGGGCCAATGCGAATGAACGTCAGGGATTTGCGAACGATCGTGATGAGCCGACCGTGGTGCCGCAGTGTTCAGCGATAGTGAGACGGCGCGGCCGCCATCACTGCGTGGTCGGGCCGGCCTTGGGGGCCTGCGGCGCGGGCCCCAGCAGTTCCAGCGCCAGGTCCGCCAGGGACACGCCGAGATCCAGCTGCCGGGCCGCCTCTTCCGGGCTGGTGACCCAGGCCGATGGACAGGCCTGCAGCAGCCCTTCCGCCGAATGGCCCAGCACCCATTGCATCTCCGCCAGCAGAACCTGCTGCACGGCCAGCAATTGATTGGCATCGATGCGGCGGATGTCCGATTCCACCAGTGGCAGGATCACTTCCGGCCGCGCATGCAGCCGTCCCTCCAGCCTCACCAGCTGGAAACGGCAGATCAGGTCGCCCGGGCCGGTGAAAGGCACACCGGCGCCCAGACGGCGACGTTCGTTGGCGGGCAGGTCCAGCAGTTCGGCCACCTCGAGAAAGAAGGCCTTGGCATCGTTCGAATCGTTGTGTGGTCCCATGGTCGCGACAGTGGTCGGCGCGTCAGGTCGCGGCACCTGGGGCTCCGCCACGGAACGTCCGCGAGCTGGAGTACATCGGCTGCGAAAGGTTGTACAGAGGTGCCCCAATGGCGACACCTGTGATCTTAATGACGCGTACAGGTTGGCAGTGTCCCGTTTCCCGATGGCGCCACGTTTTTCATCCGCTTTGTGCGCTCGGTGGCCGCTTGTTGGCGTCGGTCTTCTCAGGCGCCCGGATCGTACAGCCTATCGTGCACCGTGCCACTCGCCATCGGGGTTTCGCATGGGGAACGCCATCGCAACGAATGCCGCACGTCCCGTGCGGCCAGCGGCTGGACAGTCCATTGCAATCGATACCAACGTCATTCTTTCATTCAAGCCGAATCCGCATCCCCCAATTGGGGTGATGCGTCCATGAGACACCACGAGTCCTGGTCGGCATGCCATCAGACGCGGATGTACAGAGCGGGATCGGTTCATGCCTTACGGCCTATCCGCTGGGCTGATCGCCAGGTTCGAGATCCTCGTCCGGTGTGCCCGCCCAGTCATGACGACTGCCGTGGCAGCCCCTGCAGCGTCTGCGTCGGGCTCTCGGTATAGACCTGTCGGTAGTTGTGCGCCAGGGTCGAGCGGTTGCTCACGCCCCAGCGTGCCGCCACCTCCTGCACGTTCACCCGCGCGCCGTTCGCGCCGGCGGCCTGCAGTTCATCGCGGATGCGCTCCATGCGGCGGCGGCGGATGAATTCAGCCGGGGTCATGCCCAGGTGCGCCCGGAAGGCCATCTGCAGCGAACGCTCGGTGACACCGGCCTTGGCCGCCACCATGCGCACCGACAGGCCCGGGTCGCCCAGATGGTCCAGCACGAACTGATACGCGCCGCGGTACTTCAGCGGCAATCGCAGCCGTGCCGCATCCCCACCTGCCGGCGCCGTGGTGGCGCGCGCATGGGCATCAATGCGATGCGCCTGTGCCAGGTCGCGCTTGATCATGTAGACGGCCTCTTCCACATGCTGCTTGTAGGCGCGCATCGCGTCGCTCACCTGCCCTTGCAGCAGGTACAGCTTGGAGAGGCAGTACTGCACATCCATCGAATACTTGCCGGCACCCGCGCGCGGTTCGTCGCGCCCCAGCATGGCCAGCGATTCACGCGCCGCGCGACCATTGCCACGCGCCAGCAGCGCGATGGCCGTCTGCACACGGGCATTCATTTCCAGTCCGGCCAGGCGGCGTTCCTTGAGCCAGACCAGGCACTCGGCAAAACGTTCCACGGCGCTCGCCTGGTCCGAGACGCAGGTCAGCGTCAACTGCAGATGCTGCAGGCGTTGCGCTACCAGCGGCTTGTCCCGCATGAGGTGTTCGCGCTCGGCGAGTTCACGGCGCAGGTCCGCGGGCGCGGGGGCGCCAGGCAGGCTGTCGCGGAAGCCTGGCGACAGCGCGTGGTCCGACAGTTCGGCGGCGCGTCGCGCGATCTGCAGCGCCATCAGTTCCATGCGGTGACACTCCGCCAGCGCGCACATCTCTTCCAGCCCTGCGGCGGCGCACTGGTCCACCGAGCTGTCCAGCAGGTTCAGGGCCCGCTGGCACTCGCCCAGCGCCATCAACGCATCAGCGGCGCCATGCATCGCCTCCACGGCCATCTCCACCGGCGACTCGGCGTCCTCCACCACGGCGCGGAAGCACTCGATGGCGCGGCCGGGACGGTCCATGCACAGGAAGGTCCAGCCCTGGTCCAGATTGGAACTCCAGCGCACCCATTCCCGCGAGACCTGGTCATGCAGCCGCAGTGCGGCCTGGAAGTGCTCCTGCGCCTCCTGCTCCCTTCCCAGCGCCAGCAGCATGCGTCCGATCATCTGCGCCAGCAGCGACAACGACATCGCGTCCGCGCCGCCGGGACGTGCCGTGCGTAGCGTTGCCACGCGCAAGGCTTCCTCCACACGGCCGGCGAAGACCAACATGGCCGCATCGGGCTCGTTCAGGCCACACCGGGCCATGCTTACCGCCAAAGACATCTGCATCAGGACCTCCACTGCTTCGCGCCTCGATCAGGGCGCCTCTCCTTGCATTCGTGCCGGAATTCACGGTTTCGGGTTATGCGCTTTACTTAGGGCTTGTACGCAGAAGTAAGACTTTCTTCACGATGTTTCGAAAACCATGTCGTCAATGACAACCGGCGGCGATGACAGCGCCGTGAGACAGCCGGCCAGGCACGGGACTGGCGTCAGGCCACCTTCAGGCCACCTTCAGGCCACCCACAGGCCAGAAGAAGCCGGATACCCCTGGAAATCAAGCAGCCCTCGTCCATGCGCGAAGGCTGGAGCGAGGGCTGCGGGGGGTGATCACCGCCTGGTGGGCAAGGGATCAGCGCCGTTCAGGCATGGCTGAGGAATGGTGGTGGGCGATCAGCCATTGGCCGTTCACCCATTCGTAGTCGAACGTGTAGCGCGCCTGCACCTTGGAGCCATCCCTGAAGCGGAAGGTATAGGTGCCGACATCGCGGGCCTCGTTGCATCCGATCTTGATGGTCCGCTTGTCGATCGTGCCCTGCGGCGCGTTCTTCAGGAACTTCACGAAGTAGTCCCGGATCTCGGCAGGCGTGGTACGCGGCTCGTTGGTCACGGTCGGCAGCAGGACGGCGTCGGTGGTGTAGTTGGCCGTGACCCTGTCAGGATCGAGCGTGGCCAGCGAGGCGTTCCAGCGGTCGAACAGCGCGGCCACCTGGGCCTGGCTCGCGGCGGCGCAGGTGGCCGTACCAGCGGCACGGTCCTGCGCCAGGACCGGTGCGGCGGCCAGCGCCAGCGCAGCGACGGCTCCACCCACGGCGCCCCGGCGCAGCGTGGCGTGAACGGAGGAAACGCGGGAGCGGACGGAAACGGTCATGCTGATGAATTCCTGGAAGATGTTGAGCAGACACCCCGGAGGGCGCCACATCGGCGCTGGTGTGCGTCGGTGCAGGACAAATTCTGGAAAGCGCAGATGAACCGATCCGCCTTGGACGATGAATCGCGGATGAAGCCTTGATGAATGGCAGATGAACGGTGTGAGATTCCCGACCGGCTGGGCTAGGTCCGCCGCTCCAGGCATTTCATCAGCCACTGCGCCAGCACCTCCGTCACGAAGGCGGCATTCTCCAGATTCGAGATATGCCCCGCCCCCGGCACGATCACCTGCTCGCAGCCGATCACCTCGGCCATGCGTGCGGTCTCCTCCGGTGGACGGGGGATATCCGAGTCGCCGCACATCAGCAGCACACGTTCGGGGTCGAGCTGCGCCAGGCGCTCCAAGGCATCCGGCCGGCCGAAGATCACGTGGCCCAGGGGCACCACGGAGTTGCGCAGACGCTCAGCGGAGAAGCCTTCCAGTGCACGCCGGAAGGCCATGGGCAGCGGGCCATCCGGATCGGCGCCACGCCGGAAGAACAGCGGCACCACGGCATCCAGCAACGGCGGCGGAAACTTGCCCAGCACCTCGACCGTGTCGAGCATCTGGAAGTAGCGTACCCGTGTGGCCTCCGGCTCGGCACCCAGATAGGTGTCCATCAGCACCAGCGAGCGCACCCGGTCGGGTTCGTTCAAGGCCAGCGCCGCCCCCCACATGCCACCGACCGACAGGCCCACCACCGCGCATTCCCGGATGCCCAGCGCATCCAGCAGCCGGCTCATCTGCCCGGCGAGATCCTCTGGCGTGCAGGTGGCCTCGGGCAACGCACCGGACTGGCCGTGCCCCCACAGGTCGGGCGCGATGACGCGGTGGGTCCGGGACAGCGCCTCGATCTGCGGGGCCCACATATGGGAGTCCCAGAGATAGCTGTGGCCCAGCAGGACCGGGAAGCCGGTGCCGTGGTCCTGGTAGTGGAGAGGATGGCCGTCGAGATCTAGAAATGGCATGGGCGGTACCGGTGGGGAGAAAGGAGTCAAATCCAGCGGGCGCCCGGGTTGGGTCAGCGCCCGGGGATTGGTCAGGGCGTCCCGAGCACGGGCGATTCACCCTTGAGGGCCGGATCCCAGTGCTCATCCGCCTTGCCGCCGACGATCCGCCAGGTGTCGTACCAGGTGGTCGTGTAGGCCCCCTGTTCGGTGCGCACCACCCGTGGGTAGAGCACCGTGACCAGATCCCCTTCGGCGATCACCGCCAGGATCGGCGTGCGCAGCGAGGGCGACAACGGCTGCGGCTTCTCGCCCAGGGTCTCGGTGAAGAAGCGCACGTTCGGTCCCGAGGGAATCACCGGCCAGGCAGGCACGGTGGGCACCGGGGGACGCGCGGCCGCCACCAGCGGCACGGCCACGCTCAGGGCCAAGAGGCTCATGTGGAACAGCTTCATGGTCGGTCCTCGTTGACATGGACACAAAGGGCAGGCGCATCCTTCCCGGGTGCGGTCCGCGGCGCAAGGCATCGCACCCCCTGTGGGGATATGCAACTTCGCATTCCCGGACACCGCTTCGCAAACGCCTGTCAGGGCTTGGGCAGGCGCTGGATCTCGATGCGCCAGTCCAGCCCGAAACCGATGTTGTGGGCGGCCGCGAAGCTGCCCTGATTCAAGGCCAGCGACAGGTTCATCAGGCTGTTCACATACACCAGCGGCTGACCGACCGGCACCTGGCCGAAGGTGCGCGCATACGGGGCCTCCAGCTCATCGACCAACGTATCGCCCCGGAAGATGCGCACATGGACCCGCTCCCCCGTGGCCACCCCCAACTGGTCGAAAAGCGCCTTCGGGATGTTGGACCAGACATTGCCGAACTGGATGTCCAGCACCGGGATGAGGCCGGTCACCCGGTCGCCCTCGCGTGTGGGCTGACGGTAGGCAAGCTTCACCAGCGAGTCCGGCGGCAGCGAGGGGCCGACCTGCTCGAAGCTGATCCGGCCGGCCGCCAGGCGGGCACCCGTGTAGCCGTAGACATCCCGGCCATGGAAGGTGTGCGATTCCCCCGAACCCGGCCGCCGATTGACGCGTTCATCAATCTCCCGCAGCCCCGCGATGCCGTCGCGCTCGGCCACCAGGGTCAGCAGGCCGTTCTCCGGCCCCACGAAGTAGTGGCCGGTGCGGGTCTTGAGCACGATGGAGCGGCGCGGGGTGCCCACGCCCGGGTCCACCACGGTGACGAACACGGTGCCGGCGGGCCAGAAGTTCTCCGCCTGGCTGAGGCGGTAGCCGGCGGTGAAGATGTCCCCGGCCTCGTGCGTGAGGTCGGAGATCAGCAGGTCCTGCGAGACACCGTAGTCTTACTGTGTCATAACAATGGTGACGTTCGGCCGCAGCACGTACATGGGCCGAGACGAAGGTTCAGCTCATAGCTCAGCAGGTGACGCAGAGACGTGATTGAGGTCGGTACGTGACGCTGAGCGCGCTGGGCTACCCCTCGGGACGTAATCTTTGGGAAGGTCAGGCAACGCGCGGATTGCGAAGTTTTTTTTGCCGCCGATTGGCTTCTCGGCAGTCAGTCGTTCGGCCATCAGAAACCCATATGCCGCGATGCACAGGGCGGCGTGATGGTGAAAGCCGCGCCAGCCGCGACCTTCGTAGTGATCAAGACCGAAGTCCTGCTTCAGGTCTTGATAGTCGCGTTCAATGCGCCAGCGCTGGTGGGCGGCGCTGACAAGCTCGTTGAGCGACGTCGTTGCTGGCAGCGTAGACAGGAAATACTTGGTCGGCTCGGCTTGCCCATGCGGCCACTCGATCAGCAACCACTGTTGCGCACGAAGCCGTGCTTTGCCGGAGTTCCCGCCAGCGTGACGCACGCGCACCGCCGCGAAGCGATCGCTGAGCGTGTGATTCGTGCCCTCGCGCCAGCTGATCGTTTGAAAGGCCGAGGCGGGCAGAGACATCGCCAACGATTTGACGCTCAGGGGCTGCAACTCTGGCGTGCGTCGAGGCATCACAGGCGGGCGGCCGTTACCGCTGTAGGGTGCGGGCGGCAACGGCTCAACGCCGGGTGGCCACACCACGACTGCGGAGGTCACGCCGACTACGTACTCAAGCCCCATCTCGGTCAACGCTCGGCGGAATTCGGTGTCCACGCCATATCCGGCATCGGCCAGAACGCAGTGCTTCGGCGCGCCCTCAGCAAGCAAGCGCCGCAACTGTTGCAGCGCGATCTCGGTCTTGGTTGCGAAACGCATGGCCTCAGGAACCCCTGCCTTGCGCCGGCGCTCATCGTCGGCAATCCAGTCCTTGGGCAAATAGAGCTGCCATGCCACCGGCAGGCTGCCCTGACTGCACGACAGCGAGACGCTGACCGCCACTTGGCAGTTGTCTTGCTTGCCCAGGACCCCGCAATACTGGCGAGCGACGCCTACCGAATGGCGCCCCTTCTTCGGAAATCCTGTGTCGTCGATGATCCACCAGCCACCTTCGCTGAAGTCCATCTTGGGCACGACCCACTGGCAGACGCGACGAAGCATTTGCTCGTCGGACCACTCAGCCTTCGCCACGAAGTGATGCAGCGACTGATGTCGCGCACTGGCATGAACCGGGTCCACACGAGCGGCCATGGGCTCAACGCTCTTGCGAGCCAGCGGCAACATCAGTCCCGTGCAATAGCCACGAAGCCCCTCGTGGCGGTCGGCGTGTCCAAGGCCCGAGGCCAAATGCTCCAGGTATTCCTCAAAGCGGTCTGCGGTGTTCATCGATCCTCAACCAAAGAACCAAGAAGTCCTCATAATGCCTTGATTTTATTGACAAAGTAAGACTATGGTGGCCGATACCGGCGCCCCCCCGGGGGCCGGCATGCGAAGCAGCTTGCGGGACCGCGAAGGGGCAGGACTGGAGACCCCCGGGGTTCACTCCTTCAACGACCCCGGCGTGGTCTCCCTTTCGCGCTGCCGCAGGTTGGCCCATCCCGGGGTGTCGAAGATGATTTCCCGCTCCCCTTCCACGGCCGCCATGCGGCTGCCACGCGCCACCGCCAGATTGCCGGCCGGGCCGTCCTGTTCGATGTTGCGCTGGAAGGCGATCAGCGAGGCGGGCATCCACGACTCGTCCGAAGACATCAGGGCGGCCCGGCGCGCCTGGATCTCGGCGTGCGCCTCCTTCATCCGTGGCGGCAGCTGCTGCTCCACCAGCGACAGGCGGTCCAGCTGTTCGGCCACCGCCGGGTGCAGGCGCTCCCGGGCGTAATAGACATGATTGGACTCGCGGATCGCGTCGATCTTGTGGAAGAACGCGGTCACCGCCTCCTGGCCCTTCTGCTGGGCCTGCTCCGGCGGCAGGTGGCGATGCGGATAGGCGAACAGGTCGACCCACTTCTGCTGGTTGGACAGCACCGCGCGCTTGAACAGGGCCTTGTCGGAGGTCTCCGTGTCACTGAAGGTCTTCTCCGGCACGATCTTGCCGTCGCGCAGCGGCACCCGCACCCGCACACTGCTGCTGGCGTCGTCATACATCAGCGAGCCGCTGGCCAGTTGCATGGCCGGAATGCCGACCGAACGCAGGTAGGCGCTGCCGTCCAGGCTGGTGTTGGCCCGCAGGCGGTCGTACCAGCCGCTGCGCACGTTGTTGATCTGGTAGGTGCCGGTGGTGTCGCGCTCACTCACCCGGGTGGACCAGCCCTTCTCGTAGGAGGCGCCGCTGGAGACACCAAAGCGGCCGCCGTTGTCGCCCCCCGTGGCCACGGACAGTGCGCCGCTAAGCGACGCATCGGAGCGATGCGTGGCGCTTTGCTGCTGCATCAGCGTCACGGAGAGTCCCTGGTCGGCGAAGCGGGCGATGAAGTCCTCCAGCAACTGTTCACGCTCCACATCGTCCCGGCACTGCGGCGCGCGGTCGTGCAGCATGCGGGCCATCTGGCCCATGGTTTCGCGCACGTCGGCATCGTTCTGGCGGAACACGGGGCCCGTGGGCGTCTCCTCGTCCCTTTCGATGCGGCGATCCACCCGCCACATGGCGCCCTGCAGGTCGCTGCGTTCGTAGCCGTAGGCGGCAATGTCCACGCCGCCGGCCGCGCGGCCGAGGTCGCCCCGATGCCCCGGCATGATGTGGCCGACCTGCAACCCGCCCCCGCCGGTCACTCGCCAGCGCTGGTCGCGGCCCATGAACATCTCGCCGCCATGCGTGGCGGCGCCGGCGCGGAAGATCTGCTCCAGCGTGCCCTCCCCGCGCGCATCGAAGCGCACGTTCAGCGGCCGCTTGCGGTCCCGGACGGACGGCAGGTCGACCTGGGAGTTAGCCAGATTGACACTGGTGCCCCGCGCCGAGGCGCCCAGGGTGACGGCATCGCTCACCCGGATGTGGTTGCCGAACTGCACCTTGTCCAGGAACTTGCCCACCACCTCGCCCGCCTCATGGGCGTTTGGCTCGGCGGGTCTGGGCGAGCGGGCCTCGATGGTGGCGATGACGGTGTCGGCGGCCTTGCGCGTGGCGTCGTCCAGCGGGATGCCCAGGCGGTCCGCCAAGGTCAGCAGGGCATCGAACCCGAGCGGGAGGTGGGCCGCCTCCTCATACATCCGGTGCCGGAGCCGGTCCAGCGCCACCGATTCATACAGCGGTGTCCGCTCGATGCCCTCGGTCGAGAGATCCAGCGGCCGCTGCGCCAGGTACTGCCGGGCCAGCAGGTCGATGGTGGTGTTGATGACGCCATCGGGGCCCTCCTCGGGCCTGGGGCCATGCACGATGTCGGCCGTCGACAGCCCGGCCCGGTGGTCCGGCGACCACGACTGGCTCAGCGCCAGCGCCGCCAGCCCGCGCACGGTGGCGTCGTCTGGGTCGGCAGCCCAGGGCAGATGGGTCTGCACGTGCGTGGCCAAGTGGCTCTGGATGTTGCCGACCAACCGCTCGATGGGCTCGGCCGCGACTTCGGCCGCGAGCTTGGTGGCCTCGTCGGCCAGGATGTGGCGGTCCGCGCCCGCCAGGCCATAACGGATCATGGAATTCAACGGGCCGCCCTGGTCCACCGGCCGGCCCAGTTGTTCCATAAAGGCCAGGGCATGCTGCTTCACCTGCTGCAGCGGCGTGCCCGGCCCCTCGGCCCGGAAATGGTTGTCCCAGAAGAAGTCCTCGGCGATGGCGGCATGGGACTCGGGGGGCGCGCCACCGGCCAGCGCCTCGCGCGCGCGGTCGCGCACACGCTCGGCCAGCGTGGGGGCGCCCGGCCCCTGCCCGGCTTCCAGGTCTCCCAGTTCGATCTCCTCTCCCGGG
This sequence comes from Roseateles sp. SL47, assembly GCF_026625885.1. NCBI lineage: Bacteria > Pseudomonadati > Pseudomonadota > Betaproteobacteria > Burkholderiales > Sphaerotilaceae > Roseateles > Roseateles sp. SL47. The sequence goes on from NZ_CP113068.1 coordinate 4,303,930, forward strand.
CCGGCCCGGCCTCGCGCCGCCGCCTGCTCCGTCGCCAGCTGGCCGGCCTCCAGGTAGCGTTGCAGCGCTGGCAGTTGGCCGGGCGGCAGTTGCGGGCAAAGCACCCTGGCGAGATCGGCGAACTGGTCGTTGCCCGCGATGTCCTGCAGCACCGCGCGGGCCAGCGTCAGGGCCGGATCGCGGTCCGCCGCGGGCAGGCCGTCCTGGTGCAGCAGCTGGTCGATGAGGTGCTCATCACGCAGGGTGGCAAAGACCGCGGGGGCCAGGGTCACGCTGCCATGCGGCAGCGCCGCCAGGGCATTCAGGCAGGCCAGCGACACGGCCAGCCCCAGTTCCGGCCCGTGCTGGCGGGCGATCTCGTCGATATGGGCCAGCACGGGGGCCTTCTCCGGCCCGAAACGCGCATGAACGGCCATGGCCTCGCTGTCCCAGAACGCGGACACGCCGTTGTCCCCAGCCAGGGCCCGCACCGCGGCCTGCATGGCCGGGCTGGAGCGGCCGCCGGTGGCGCCAATGGATTCGGCGCGCAGGTCGCGCAGGGTGCCCGCCATCCAGGCAATGTCGTCGGGCAGGCCGACCATGCGCTTGGCGGCATCCCGCACCCGGGTGAAGACGCCGGGAGCCGGCATCGTCACGTTGGGCACACCGCCGGGCGCGGCCAGCTCCCGCGTGGCGGCGGCGAAGCGCTCCAGCGTGGTGGCCTGGCCCGTCAGCGCGTTTTGGCGGGCCGGGCGGCCGTATTCGAGGCGGTTGATCCGGGACATGGCCGGACGCGGCGTGCCACGCCCCGGCAGGTTCTCCAGCGTCGGGTCCGTGCTTGGCGCCGGGCGGGGGCTGCCGCCCGACAGCATCGGCGGGGACAACTCCTCCTGCGGCGGCGAGGCAAAGCTCGGGCCGCCTGGAGCGCCGGACTGGATGCGATCATCTGCCATGAGGACTTCCTTTCTGCCGGGGACGTTGGCGCAGGGATCAGCGCTTGTGGCGGGCGACCAGCTCTGTCACGGCCAGCGCGGTGGCGATGATCTCGTTGAGCTGCGGCAGCAGCACCTGCGCGGGCTGGGGCAGCGGCGTCCACAGGATGGCCAGGTGGCCCTCCACCACGACGAAGCGCTGGTTCTCGCCGTCAACGCCCCAGGTGGCGGCTTCGGACAACGCGCTGATCCACAGCTCGTTGTTGAGCGCGCTGGCCTCCGCGATGCGGAAGAACGCGGCCAGGCGGCCGTTGCGGCCCGGCGCGATGGCGACGGTCAGTACGTCGTTGATGGTGATCGCCAGGCCGGCGTCGGGCGCGCTGCCCAGGTCCGTCTTCAGTGCGCGGGCGAAGGCTTCGAGGCAGCCGCGCACGGTGGGGGTGGATGCGTGGGCGGAAGAGGTCTTGAGGGTCATGGTGATGAATTCTGAACAATGAGATGAAAGCGCCAGGGCGGATGGGTCCGCCCCGAGGTGTGGATCAGTGCGCCGGCTCGTACGCGGGCCGTGTAGTGGGGCGGGTGGGCGACGCGTCACCGCTGGCGGGACGCTTGCTCGCGCTCGCCTCGGGCGCATCGTCATCCGTGCACAGCAGCCGCGAGACATCGCTCAGCACACCCGGCGTGGCCGGTATTGGCAGGCCGGAGCGGCGGATGGCCTCGCGCGCCTGCGCTTCCAGCGTGTCGATCAGCGGCAGGTCCGTGCCATCCGGCTTCTTGATCATGCCGGTCTTGAGCACCAGCGGGATCTCGGTGCAGGCCAGCAGGATGGCGTCGGCCCCCTTGTCGGCCAGTTCCTGGGCAGCCTTCAGCAGCAGCTGGTGGCCCACGTCGTTCTTGCCGGCCTTCACACCGTCATAGATGCCGGCCATGACCGCATCCTTCTGCGTGTCGGCGTTCGGGGTCAGCCACTCCCGGCCCTTGGCGGACTCGTGGTTCTGGTAGACGCCGGTGTTGACCGTGCCGGAGGTGGCGAGCAGGCCCACATTGCGGGCGCCAGGCGCGTGCTGGTCCAGCAGCTTCATCGTGGCGTCGACGATGTGGATGACGTCCAGGTTGAGCTTTTCGTCCTCGATGATCTTGGCCAGCTGCGGATAGAAATAGTGCGCCGTGTTGCAGGTCATCACGATGTCGTCCGCGCCCGCGTTCTTCAGCCGGCGCAGGCTGGCCGCCATCTCGGGAACCGGGTCGCGGCCGCCGGAGAGGATGGCACCGGTGCGGTCCGGGATGTCGGTGGCCTGGTCCAGCAGCAGGGGCACGTGGTCCTGGTCCTTGGTCGCCTTGTCGTTGAACTTGACCATGTAGTCACTGAACTGCATGGCCGCGGCCGGGCCCATGCCGCCCATCACACCGATGCGGCGCGGACGCGCCTCGCCCTCCGCCAGCGCCGTCATCACCCCTTGCAGGAAGTTGGTGGCCGGGGACGGCTTGACGGTGAAGGTGCCCGCCGGGGTGGTCAGGCGGCTGGCCTTGGTCTCGGCGCGGGCCAGGGCTTCCTTGCCCAGCGCCTCCAGCGTGTCGATCAGCGGCAGGTCGCCGCCATCGGCGTCCTTGACGTGGCCGGTCTTGAGCACCAGCGGAATCTCCGTGCAGGCCAGCAGGATGGCGTCGGCGCCCTTGTTGCGGAGCTCCTGCGCGGCGGCGAGCAGCATGGCCTCGCCCTCCTTCATCCTGCCGGCCTTCACGCCTTCGTAGATGCCCTTCATGACACAGGACTCCTGCGTCGTCTTGTCGGGGTAGATCCAATCCTTGTGGTGGCCGGTCTGCTCGGAACGCTGCTCGTAGATCCTGGAGTCCAGCGTGCCGGAGGTGGCCAGCAGGCCGATGCGCCTGGCGCCCGGCTTCTGCGCTTCCAGCTCCTTCATGGTGGCATCCACGATGTGCAGCAGGTCCAGCTTCAGGCCGAATTTCTCGATGGCCTCCAGCATGTCCGGATGGAAGTGGTGGGCCGTGTTGCAGGTGATGGCCACGATGTCCGCACCGCCCTCGTCCAGCCGCTTCAGGCTGGCGGTCATGTTGGGCACCGGGGACTCGGTCCCCTTCAGGATGGCCGACGTGCGATCCGGGATGTTGGTCGCCTGGTCGAGCAGCACACGGGCATGCTCCTGGTCGGTCTTGGCGTCGGTTTTCAGCTTGATGAGCTGGTGGCCGAACTGGTTGGCGGCGGCGGGCCCCATGCCGCCCATCACGCCGATGACGGCGCGCGGGCGCTGGCCGGTCTCGCTCTCGGGCGCCACGCTGCGCGGGCTCAAGGGGACGGTGGAGGTCGGCGTAGAACTGGGGCCCGCGGGCTGCGAGTCTTCGGACGTCGAGTGGGACGGCGATTCCGGAAGAACCGGGGTGTTCTGAATTTCGGTGAGTTTCACCATTGGTCACTCCTTTGATGCAGGCATGGCAATGGTTCTCAGCGCGCCTTTCCGGCGCAGGGCCCAACCGAAAATGTGGATGGAAAAACGAGCGGCGTCGTGGGCACCGGGGACATGCCGGCCGCGATCGTCACAACCGGGTCACGAAAACTGGACGCCGTTTCGCATTCACCCGCCCTGCAGGGACGCCGTGGCGGCCCGCATCGCGGCCACGAACGCCTCCACCGGCTGCGGCGAATGCTCGCCCGGCGCGATCAGCGCCCGCACCTCGACTGGAATTTCCGGCGTGATCGTGCGCACATGAAGCTCTTTGCAGCGGCTCGATTGCGCGGTAAACGAATCGATGATCGCCGGCCCGAAGCCTTCCTCCGCCAGCACCATGGCGATGTGATGCGTCTGCACCGAGATACCGGCCGAGGGCACCACGCCCAGCCGGTTCCACTGGTCGGCCAGCATGGCACCCAGCGGGTCGCGCTCATCGATGCGGATGAAGGGTTCGATCAGCACGTCCGCCAGGGCGATGGTGGTGCGCTTGTCCGAGCCCGCGCGCTGCAGCCGCGCCACATGCACCAACCGGCCAGTGGCCACGCGCTCCTCCCGCAGGCCCGCGTGCTGCACGTTGCCGTAGACGATGCCCACGTCCCCCTCCTGCAGCGCCATGGCGCGGGCCACCTCGTTGGAATGCAGCGTGCGCACGGAAATCGGCATCTCCGGATACCTGCCGCGGAAGCGCGCCAGCGCCTCCGGCAGCGCCCGCACGGCCAGCGACGGCACGATGAGCACCCGCAGCGTGGTGTCCGTGCCGGTGCGCAGGCCCACCGCGATGCGGCGCACGCCTTCCAGCTGCGACATGAGCTGCTGCATCGCCGGGTACAGCACCTGCGCCTCGCGCGTGGGCATCAGGCGGTTGCGCTGGCGGGTGAAGAGCTGGTAGCCCAGCTTGAGCTCGGCATGCTGCAGGGTCTGGGTGACGGCCGGCTGCGTGACATGCAGCAGCCGCGCGGCACCACTGACGGTGCCGGTGATCATCAGGGCATTGAAGGCTTCGATATGGCTCAGGCGCATGCATCACTCCGGGGCATGAGGGTTCCTGCCGGTGCACCGGCGGCACCGCTGCCGCACGATGGGGCGCAGGCATTAGTACAGCTTATGGTGGGATCAACATTCGCGATGCAGGCATCGTGCCTGCTTCCCTACGATCGGATACACCAAATCCCCTGAACCGATGGAGAACCGAATGTTCCGTGCCCTGCCCCATCCCCGGATCCGCAAGCTGTCGATCCTTCCGGTGCTGCCACTGCTGGCCGCCCCCGGCCTGGCGCTGGCCGACCCTGGCACGCTGGACAAGGCCAGGCAGAGTGGTGCCATCACGGTGGCCTATCGCGAGTCGTCCATCCCCTTCTCCTACCTGGGCGGTGACGGCAAACCGACCGGCTTCGGCTGGGAGATCTGCAACAAGATCGTCGAGCAGGTCAAGGTGGCCACCGGCCGCAAGGACCTGAAGGTCAACAGCCAGCCCGTGACCTCGCAGAACCGCATCCCCCTGCTGCAGAACGGCACGGTGGACATCGAGTGCGGTTCCACCACCAACAACTCGGAGCGCAACAAGCAGGTCGGCTTCGCCATCAACTATTTCTATACCGGCACGCGCTTCATCACCAAGGCGTCCAGCGGTCTGAAGTCGGTGGAGGACTTGAAGGGCCGCAAAGTGGTCTCCACCGTGGGCACCACCAACTTCCAGGTGCTGCGCCGCCTCAACGCCGAGCGCGGGCTGGACCTGGACCTGATCGGTGCCAAGGACCACGCCGAGTCGCTGCTGCTGGTGGAACACGGCCGCGCCGACGCCTTCGGCATGGACGATGTGCTGCTCTACGGGCTGCGCGCCAGCGCCAAGGATCCGGCGGCACTGGCCATCTTTGGTGATCCGATCCGGGTCGAGCCCTATGCCATCATGCTGCGCAAGGACGACGCGCCCTTCAAGGCGCTGGTCGACCGCGTGCTGACCGGGCTGATCAGGAGCGGCGAGTTCGAGCAGCTCTACAAGAAGTGGTTCCAGTCCCCGATCCCGCCGCACAACATCAACCTGAACGCGCCGATGAGCGCGGAGCTGCAGGCCAACCTGAAGGCGCTGTCGGACAAGCCGACGTTCTGACCCGCGGGCCGCTCCCACGCTCGACACGCCCGGACCTCAGGGCCCCGGGCTGTGGTCCAGCCGATAGCCCAGGCCCCGCACGGTCTTGAGCAGCGGCAAGGCATGGCCGGCGTCGATCTTGGCGCGCAGGCGCCGCACATACACGTCCACGATGTTGGTGAGCGGGTCGATGTGGGTACCCCACACATTGGCGAGGATGCGCTCGCGGCTGAACAGCCGCCCCGGCGCGCTCATCAGCAATTCCAGGAAGGCCAGTTCCTTGGCCGTCAGCGTGATCGGCTGGCCGGCGCGCTGCACCTGCATGCGCTCGCGGTCCAGCACCAGGTCGGCGACCTGCAGGGTCTGCACCACCGCGCGTTGCTCGCGCCCGCGGCGCAGCAGCGCATCAATGCGCGCCAGCAGTTCTTCGAAGTCGAAGGGTTTGGTCAGGTAGTCGTCCGCGCCCAGGCGCAGGCCACGCACCTTGTCGCCGGTGCCGTCCATGGCGGAGAGCATCAGGATGGGCACCTGGCAGCCCTCCGCGCGCAGGGTCTGGCAAAGGTCCAGGCCGCCCAGGCCGGGCAGCATCAGGTCCAGGATGATCATCGACGTGGCCTGGCCGCGCGCGCGGGCCAGACCCTCCGGGCCGGTGCGGGCGACTTCCACGGTGAAGCCCTCAGCTTCCAGTCCGCGGGAGAGAAAGTCCGCGATGCGCGGATCGTCTTCAATGACAAGCAGGTGTCGGTTCATGACTGCGGGAAAGAGGCAAGCGGCAGCCGCATGCGCACCGTGGTGCCACGGTCCACTTCGCTGTGCAGGTCGATATGCCCGCCATGCGCCTGCATGATGGTGCGGGCGATGGACAGGCCGATGCCGGTGCCGTCCGCGCGATGGCGCCGGGCCCGGGGGCCGCGCACGAAGCGGTCGAACACCTGCGTCAGTTCTTCTTCCGAGATGCCGATGCCCTCGTCGGTGACACTGAGCTCCACCTCCTCCTGCAACACCGCGCACGCCACGCGCACCCGGCCCTGCGGGCGGGAGTAGCGGATCGCGTTGTCCAGCACGATCATCAAGGCTTGGCGCAGCCGGGTGGGGTCGGCGTCGATGGTGAGGTCGTTGGGGATGGCGCCGGTCTCCAGCCGCTGGCCGTGCAGCGTGGCCAGGGCCTGCGCTTGGGCCACGGTGTCGGCCAGCAGCGGGCCCAGGGCCAGGCGTTCGGGCAGGATGTCCAGCTCGTCCGCTTCGGCACGGGCCACCAGCAGCAGGTCATCCACCAGGGAGGTCAACTGCTTCACCGCCGCGACGATGCGCTGCAGCGTCATTCGGTGCTGCTCGCCGGTCATGCTCAGCGAGCGCAGCGCGATGTCCGCCTCGCCCCGGATCACCGTGGCGGGCGTCCGCAGTTCGTGCCCAAGGTCCGCGAAGAGCTGGCGGCGGCGCTGGTCCAGCTGCTGGAGCGTGCCATGGGCCTGCTCCAGCTCCTGTGTGCGGGCCTTCACTGCGTCCTCCAGCCGGCGCCGCACCACGTCCATGGCGGCGCGGTGCTGCTGGAGCTCATGCGCCATGGCGTTGAAATGGGCGGCGACACGGCCGAACTCGTCGACGTCATGCACCGGAATGCGGTGCTCCAGCCGCCCGGCCTGCAGTGCCTGCGTGCCGGCGAGCAAGTCGTCCAGCGGGCGGCGAAGCCGGCGGCTCAGGTGCACATACAGCGCCACCGCCACGCCAAAGGTCAGCCCCACCATGCCCACCGCCTGCAGGCGCAGCCGGTGGATGCCGTTTTCGGTGGCGGCGCGGGCGATCGGCACGGCCTGGCGCTGGCGGTCGATCGCGCCGTTGAGCAGGTCGCGCAGGTCGCGGCCGTGGGTGGTGTCGAACACCTGGTTCAGGTGGCGCCACACATCCGCGAAGCTGGAACGGTCCGGATGCGGCTCCAGCTCGCGCAACTGGGTGCGCAGCTCCGTGATGTTGGCCCCCAGCAGGCTGGTGATCTCCACGAGCTGCGCGGCGTCGTCGGGGATCTCCATGTCGTCGCGGGCGGCGATCTCGCGCCAGGAGGCCAGGTTGCGGCGGGACATGTCGGTCAGCCGCTCTGCGCTGGCGGACATGCGGTCCAGCAGCCGCTCCCGGATCTCTGGCAACGCCGACACCCCCATGGTCTGCTGGGCGGCCCAGGTGCGCAGGCGCTGCTTGTCGGCGGAGAGGTCCAGCAGTTCGGACAGCAGGTCGCTGGTGAGCCGGCTGTGGGCCGTGTAGCTCTCCACACGCATGGTGCCGAGATAGACAAAACCGGCCTGTATGCAGACCAGCACCAGCATCGCGGCCAGGGCGAGCGTCACGCGGGATCGGAACATGGGGCTCGTGGAGGTCGGGTCAGGGGCAGCGCAGCCCCTGGATGCCCAGCAGGCGGGCGGCCACGCAGGCATTGATCGGCGCCGTGGCCGAGGTCATGGATTCTCGCAGCGCGCGGCGCAGGCGGTCCGCATCGGCCGAAGGCACCAGCGAGCGCAGCAGCGCCACCACACCGGCGGCGTTGGCCGAGGCCAGGGAGCTGCCGGTGTCCATGTCGTACTCGCCACCGGGCACCGTGGTCAGCACCGAGCGGCCGGGCGCGGCCAGGCGCTCCTCGACCGTGCCGGCGGTGTTGATCGCTCCCACGGCCGGCAAGGGGTCACCCGCCGTGGCCACCACCAGCGTGCCGGGCACATTGCTGGGGAACCCGGCGGCCAGCCGCTCCGGCGGGGCCGCCGCCACCACCACGGCACCCCGGGCCTGGGCATGTTGCAGCAGCCTGGTCAGCAAGGGGTCGCTCGGGCCACCCAGGCTGAGGTTGATCACATCCGCCCCGTCGGCAATGGCTGCGCCCAGCGCCTGGGCCAGGGTGAAGGAGTTGCAGCGGGCCGTGGCGGAACCGCTCTCCCCGCTGCGGACGGTGTCGGCCCAGCAGGCGCGGTAGCTCAGCAGCATGGCACCCGGCGCCAGGCCGACGATGCCGGTCCGGTTGTTGACCCGCGCGGCGATCAGGCCCAGCACCTCGGTGCCATGGCGTTCGGGGAACGTCTCCACATAACCGCCGCCACCGCCCACATAGTCGCGCTGGCGGGGCAGACGGCCCTGCAGGTCGGGATGGCGGGCGTCGACCCCGGTGTCGATGACGGCCACCTTCACGCGGGCGCCCGTGCCCAGCTGCTGCAGCGGCGCCACCGCCATCTGCTGGAAGCCGCGCTGCAGGCCGTAGTACGGGTCGTTGTAGGGGGGCGTGGCACCAGTACCGGTGCTGTTGCTGTTGCTGGTGGCGGCACCCGCTCCGCTGGTCGAGACGGCGCCAGCAGGCTGCGCGGTCGTGCCCATACCGGAAACCGCGCCGGTGTCACCACCGGGGGCCTGCAGCACCTTGGTGCCGGTGAAGGTCTCGAACTCCTGCAGCGGCTGCGCCAGCTGGACCCGTTCATCTTTCTTCAGCCGCTGGATCACCGCGTCCAGATCGTCGCCCGGAGCGATGGCAAACAGCATGCAGCGCAGGTTCAGCGGGGCGATGGTCCAGGCGGCCCGCTCCCGCAAGCCGTACTCGCGGGCCACGGCCTCGGAGACCGCCGCGGCGCCTGCGCTGCCGGCATAACCCGCCATGCGGCGATAGTCCCCACGCGGAGAGCCTCCGGCGCCGGACAAGGGTTCGCCCGCGTCCTTGACGGCCAGGATGAGGCGGCGTTCAACAGGGCGGGGACCGGCCTCGGGCACCCCATCGGGGCCGCCGGCCTCGGCCTGCGCTCCAGGCCCACGATCAGATCCGGTGGCGGGGCCACCCACTGTTCCCGTCGCCTGACCCCAGACGCTCAGCGGCGCCATCACCAGGCCCGCCAGGGCCAGCACCGCCGCCAGCATCATCCCGAATCTTGTTGTCCTCACACTGCTCCTGCCTCGCACAGCCTGACCGCCACCCCCTGGCCGCTCGCGCCCGCGCTCATCGCGAGGCTTCCGGCAGGGCCACGCCCACGGGGACCACCAGCACCACGCCCGGCTCGCTGCGCAGGTGTTGCGCCAGTGAACCCGCCGCCGACGCGGGAATGGACTCCGGATGCAGCGGCGCCAGCAGCAGGCTGCTGGCCTCCTCGTCCGCCCCCACGATGCGCAGGCTATGCTGGGTCAGCAGGCGGCGCAAGGTGTTCACATCGATGTTGCCATCGGGCACCAGGCGCAGGATGGCCCCCGGCGGCAGCGCCGCCGGCTGGCTCAGGGTCACGAAGTCGGGTTGCTGCGGGTCCATCATCACGCGCAGGCCCAGCACGCAGATCGCCACGGCCTGCACCGCCACCGCCATGATCAGCCAGCGCTTGTTCTTCGAGCGGCCGGCCACCACGGTGGCGGTGGCCAGGTCCAGTTCGTCATTGCGGGCCGGGCCGCGGCGGGCGCCGGCGGCCATGGCCTCGGCCTCTTCCTCGCGGGCCCACAGACGCTGCAGGCCGGCGCTCATCGCGGCCTCGTCCTCGGCCGCCACGGGGCCGTCCTGCATGCCGCGGAAGATCTGCTCCTGGTAGTCCAGTTCGTCGCTGCAGTGGCGGCAGTCCACTACATGCTCCTGCACCATGCGAGCCTGCTCGGGCGTGGCGCTGCCGGCCACCACCCAGGGGATGGTGTCCCACACCTGCCGGTGCTCGTTCAGCGCAAAGGCCTCCGGCTCGGCGCCCGCGCGCAGGTCGGCGGAGAAGTCGCCATCGGACGATTCCTGAAAAGAGCCGCTGGGGAGCCCGGTCATGGGCTCGTTGCTCGCCGGGTGCTTTGGCCCGACAGTCGGTCCGTTGTTCGCTTTCATGGCCCGTGTCCTTCGGTGCCGCTCATGGGGCGGCTGACGCCACCCAGTTCGGGCAGCACATTGCGCAGGCGGATGCGTGCATGGAACATGCGTGCTTTCACCGTTCCCGTGGCGCAATTCATGATGCGGGCAATGTCCTCGCAGGATTCGCCCAGGTAATAAGCCAGTTCCAAGGTAACCCGTTGTTCCATCGGCAAGGCGGAGAGCCCACGGGCCAGCCAGTTGCGCAGTTCGCGGTCCGGCCCCTCGTTGACCGAGGGTTCCGCCATCGCGAGTTCCGCCTCGTGCACGGACGAGGCATTGATTTCTTCCGACGCCACCCCGTCCCGCAAGGCCTTCAGCATGCAGCGGTAGGCAATGCCATGGACCCAGGTGCTTACCCGGGATTCTCCCCGGAAGTTGCCGGCCGTGCGCCAGACCACCCACAGGGCCTCGTTCACCACCTCGTCGGCCAGGTCCTGGCGGCCGCAACAGCGCAGCACGAACCGCGAGAGCCGGGGCCGGCAGTGCCGGTAGAGCTGCTCGAAGGCGGATCGGTCGCCGGCGGCGGTGGCCTGCAACCAGGCGCGCAGGCACGGTTCAACGGCCGTATCCGTTTCGTTGGCAACGCTTTTGAGCATGACGTGGACTTTTCTGCAGAGAAGTGTCGTTCGTAGGTGCCACAATCCGCGCCAATGGTTGTTTCCCGCCGTAAAAAAAACGAGATGACTCGTCAGGAATTCCGCGTCTCCTCCGGGAGGGCGGACGCATGGCGAGCCCCACCAGGGAAAACCCCCAGCCGCGTCGCCGCACGCTGCGCGCCCTTGCTCGCCGCGCTGCTGGCCGCTCCCACGGTGCATGCCCAGACCTACAGCGGCACCCTGTCGGTCGTGACCGAACGGGTCTCACGGGGGATCAGCATGAGTGGCGACCGTCCCTCCGCGATGCTGGACCTCGGCTACCGGGACGACCGCAACTGGGCGCTGGGCCTGGGCCTGGCCACCGTGCACGGCCAGGGTGACGCCACGGCCGAGGCCATTGTCTCCGCCACCCGCTGGTGGCAGATTGACGACAAGCGCACCCTCACCGTCTCCGCCGCCCATTACGACTATGCCGGCGGCGGCAATGCCAGCCGCCTGCGCTATGCCGACTTGTCCGTCGGCGGGCTCTGGGATTCCCCCACGGGCCAGTGGGCCGCTTCGGTCTCGCTCTCGCCCGACCTGCCGGTCACCACCGGGGACGGCTACCAGGGCCACCTCGGCGGCACCATCCTGGAACTGACCTGGCACCGGCGCCTGATGGGCGCCGTGGCGGCCGACGTGGGCTGGGGGGTGGTGGACAACTGGGACCGCAAGACCAGCTCCTACACCTTCGCCAACGGCGGCCTCAGCTACACGGCCGGCGCCTGGCGCTTCAGCCTCGTGCGGCTCTATAGCGCGGTGCCCCCGGACGCCAAGGGCGCCCGCCCGCGATGGATCGCGGGCATGGCCTGGACGTTCAAATAGCCCTCACCCGCCGCCGCTGGCGGACGGCCGGATCAAGGACCCGATCAGTGGCCAGATCAGTGGCCAGATCAGTGGCCGGACTGGCGACCCGCCGGCTGTCCGGGAACGCCGCCTACAGCGCCTGCTGCTCCAGGAAGCGCTGCGCATCCAGCGCCGCCATGCAGCCTGTCCCGGCGCTGGTGATGGCCTGGCGGTAGACGTCGTCCTGCACGTCGCCAGCGGCGAAGATGCCGGGGACGCTGGTCATGGTGGCGTAGGCCCTCGGCCCGCCCCGGGTGACCACATACCCGTCACGCAGCGCCAGTTGCCCCCGGAACAGCTCAGTGTTGGGCACATGGCCGATGGCGATGAAGCAGCCCTGCAGCGCGATCTCGCGGGTCAGGCCCTCCCGGGGCACGCTGAGCGTGCTGCGGATGCGCACGCCGGTCACGCCCGAAGCATCCCCCAGCACCTCGTCCAGCACCGCATGCAGGTGCAGGTGAATGGCGCCGGCCTGGACCTTCTCCATCAGCTTGTCGACCAGGATGGGTTCGGCACGGAACCGGTCTCGGCGGTGGATCAGGTGCACCTTGCTGGCGATGTTGGAGAGGTACAGCGCCTCCTCCACGGCCGTATTGCCGCCGCCCACCACGCAGACCTCCTGCTCGCGGTAGAAGAAACCGTCGCAGGTCGCGCAGGCGCTCACGCCTCGGCCCATGAATTCCGCCTCGGACGGCAGCCCGAGGTATTGGGCCGACGCGCCCGTGGACAGGATCACGGCGTCGGCGGTGTAGCTACTGTGGTCCCCCTTGAGCACAAAAGGCCGGCGGGAGAAGTCCACCTCCTGGATGTGATCGAACAGCAGGTTGGCCTGGAAGCGTTCGGCATGGCGCTGGAAGCGCTGCATCAGCGCCGGTCCCTGCACGCCCATCACGTCCGCCGGCCAGTTGTCGACGTCGGTGGTGGTCATCAACTGGCCGCCCTGCGCCATGCCAGTGATCAGCAGCGGCTTGAGGTTGGCGCGGGCGGCGTAGATGGCGGCCGTGTAGCCGGCGGGACCGGAGCCGAGGATCAGCAGGCGGGCATGGCGAGGCGGGGGCGACGAAGAATGGCTCATGGTGCTTATGGGGTCCAACGAAAGTCGAGCGATATTCAGATCAGGATTGCGGCGACGCCGGGGCCAGCGGAGCTCAAGCGTCCATCAAGGCGGGAGGCGGGAGGGGGCGAAGGCTCAGAGTTGCGCATGGTCCAGCCGCTTGGAGAATTCTTCCGGCGGCAGGAAACCGATGGTGCGGGCGGCCGCCAGTTCGCGGTCCTGTCCATCGAAGAACAGGATCCCGGGCGGGCCGAAGAGCTGGAAGCGCTTGAGCAGGGCCTTGGCCTCGGCGCTGTTGGCGGTGACGTCCGCCTGCAGCAAACGGGCCTTGAACAGCCGGGCCGCGATGGCGGGATCGGCAAAGGTCAGGTGTTCCATCTCCTTGCAGGCCACGCACCAGTCGGCATAGAAGTCCAGCACTACGGGCCGGTCGGTGGCCGCCAGCGCGGCGTCCAGCTGGGCCACGGTGGTGATGCGCTCGAAGACCGGCGCCCCCGTGCCAGCGGCCTGGGCGGCCATGGCCGCCACCGGGCCACCCGCGCCTCCCCGCGCCAGATGGCGCAGCGGCTGCAGCACGCTGTCCCCGCCGGAGAAGGCGCCGCCGATCATGGCCACGGACCACAGCGCCACCAGCGTGCCGCCGGCCCGCAGGGCGCGGGGCTTGCCGCCGTCGAAGGCGCCCAGGCAGATCACAGTGACCAGCGCGACCGCGCCGATCAGGAACATCAGCGCGCCCGTGGGCAGCACCGGCGACACCAGCCACACGGCCACCGCCAGCAGCACCACGCCGAAGAAGGTCTTCACATGCTCCATCCAGCGGCCCGCGCGCGGCAGCAGCGTGCCGGCGGACAGGCCCAGCGCCAGCAGCGGCACACTCATGCCACAGGCCAGCGCGAACAGTGCCGAGCCGCCCAGCACCACGTCGCGGGTCTGGCTGATGTAGACCAGCGCGCCGGCCAGCGGCGCGGCCACGCAGGGCCCCACCAGCAGCGCCGACAGGCCGCCCATCAGGAACACGCCGATATGGCGGCCACCCTGCAGCTGGTTGGAGGCATTGTTGACCCGGTCCTGGATGAAACCCGGCATCTGGAACTGCCACACGCCGAACATCGACAGCGCCAGGATCGACAGCAGCAACGCAAAGCTGCCCAGCACCCAGGGGTTCTGCAGTGCGGCGGCAAAACCAGAACCCAGCAGTCCGGCCACGATGCCCGCCGCCGTGTAGACCAGCGCCATGCCCATTGAATAGGCCAGCGCCAGCGTGAAGCCGCGCATGCGCGACACCGGCTGGCCCTGCCCCACGATCACCGAGGACAGGATGGGCAGCATCGGCAGCACGCAGGGCGTGAAGGACAGCAGCAGGCCGCCCAGCAGGAACATGCCGATGACCTTGAGCAGGCTACCTGATTGCAGCGCGGCGGCGCTGCTGTCGAGGGGGGCGGCGCCCGTGGTGGCGACGGCGTCCGCCGCGCTGGTGGGGGTGCTGGTGGTCCGCGCCGCCGCCCTGGGGCCACCGGAGGTGGCCGGCGTCTCGGGCAACGGCACGGAGAGCGCATCCGGCTGCGCATCCCAGCGCGCGATCAGGCCGCCCGCGCCGTCATCCTTCAGGTGCACCAGCGCCTGCTGCGGCGGGTAGCAGAGCCCCCGGTCCGCGCAGCCCTGGTAGCGGACGGTCAAGACCGCGGGCGCCGGCCCGGCGGGCAGCGGCTGCACCACGCGGATCTTGCCGGCCCACAGGGTCATGGTCTTGTTGAAGTTGGGATCGAATTCCTCCTTGCCCCCCGGCAGCCGGGCCGCGGGCAGCGTGGCGCCCTCCGCCTCGATGGCGAAACGCTCGCGGTACAGGTGGTAGCCGGGCGCGATATCGAACGCCACCACGGCCGCACCAGCGTCCACGGAGGCGCTGCCGACAAAAGCCAGCGCCGGGTCGAGGAAGTTGTTGGGGTCCGCCGCCGACGCTGGCGTGGGCGCGGCGGAGAAGGCCAGTGCCAGCGCGCTCAAGGCGCCGGCCAGCAGGGAAGCGATGTTTCTCATGATGGGATGCAGACTTGAAGCAGTTGATCGGGATCGTGGTGATGAAGGTCGCCATCAGGGCCGACCAGCAGGAAGCCGACCCCCGGGGTACTGAGCCGTTGGGGGGCCTGGGGCCCGATCAGCATGGCCATGGTGGCCAGCGCGCCTGCGGCCACGCACACTGGCGCGACCACGCTGACCGCCTGCCAGTGGCGCACCGGCTGGCCGCTGCGCGGGTCGAGGATGTGGCAGCAGCGGCGGCCGTCGCTAGCGATGAAGAAGCGCTCGTAGTCGCCGCTGGTGGCCAGGGCGCCGCCCGTGAGTTCGATGTGGCCGCAGGTGGCGTCCGCCTGGCGGGGATGCTGGATGGCGAAGCGCCAGGCGCGGCCATCGGGCCGGGCGCCCAGCACGCGCAGGTCGCCGCCCAGGTTGACGAAGCCGTGGCGGATGCCGAGTTCCGCCAGCGCGGCCACCGCGCGGTCGGCGGCATATTCCTTGCCGATTCCGCCCAGGTCGATTTCCATGCCGGGACGGGGCAGGCTGATGCTGCGGCCGTCCCACCCGACCAGGCCCCAGCCGACCCGCGGCAGCAGCGCCTCCAGGGCCTGGGCCGTCGGCTCGATGCCCGCCTTGAAATCCCAGAGCCTGCGCAGGCAGCCGCTGGTGATGTCGAAAAGGCCTTCGCTCTGGTGGTGAAGCTGGGCGGCGAAGTCCAGCAGCCGGGCGGTTTCGGCATCCACCGCCAGCCCCCCGCCCTGCCCCGCGCGCTCATTGATGCGCGAGACGACGCTGTCCGGCCGGTAGCGGGAGAACTTGCGCTCGATGCGGCGCACCTCGCGCTCCACCGCGGCGCCGGCCTCGATGGCGCGGGCCGGCGGAACACCCGCCAGAACGACCTCGCAGGGCGAGGCCATGGCGGTGAAGGCGTGGCGATGGGACATCGTCTCGAGGGGGTCAAAGGGCGGGCGGCTGGCCATGGCGCGGTGGACGCCAGGTCAGAACTTGTGGGAGATGCCCACCTGCAGCCAGTCCGCCTGGAAGCGGTCCAGCCCTGGCGAGCCATGGCCGCCCAGGCGCCAGTCGGCGCGCTGTTCGTAGTGCTCGATGGAGAGGTCGGCCACCCAGCGAGGACGGAACTCGTAGGCCACCTTCAAGCCCGCCGTCACCGCGCCGAAGGCGGAGAGCCGATGGTCGCCGGAGATGTACTGTGGCGAGGTGCTGGTGTAGCCGGGCGGGAACGGCGCACCCAGGGTGGGGTCGTAGACCGGGTCGTAGTAGAAACGCGCCGCGCGCTGGGTGGTGTAGCGCAGCAACGGCGTCACCGTCCAGCCGCCCCGCAGGGGCTGCACCCAGGCGGTCTCCAGCGTGTTGGCCCGCACGCCGTAGCTGTCCGCGTAGTAGCGCCAGCTGCTGCGCAGGGTGGTCTTCCAGTCCTGGAAGTGGTGGTTCCACCGCAGCATCGCGGTGTATTGGTCACGGGTGTCGGGGCGGCGGTCGGGGAACTTGTAGGGGTCGTTGTAGAACCCGTGGCCCCAGCTGCCGCCCAGGTTGAACTGCAGCAGGTCATTGGCGGTCCAGGCCTGCGTCACGCCCGCGATCATCTGCAGCGTGTTGCGGCTGCGGCTGAGCGTGGGGTCGTCGCTGGAGCCGATCCAGTCGTTGCTGTAGGCGGCGCCGATGTTCCAGCTGCGGTTGTTGTCCTCGCTGGAGCGGCGGTAGTCCGCGGAGAGGGTGCGCGAGCGGTAGTCGTGTTCGATGGAATAGGCCGCGCCGACGGACCAGGCGTCCCGGTCGTTGTAGCGGGTCAGGCGCACGTCGCCGGCCTTGCGGTACTCGTCCAGGCGGGAGGCGCCAGAGATGGCGCTGTGATAACGCGGCGAGGCCCCGGAGACGCTGTCGGTCACGACGCTGCCCTCCACCGACCAGCGGCCGGCAAACGGCACCATCAGGTAGACGGACGGCGCGTTGACCTTGATGCGGTCCAGCCCGGGCTGGCGGTCGCGGTAGCTCAGGAACTTGGCAGCGATCTCGGCCTGCGCGGGCGGCTCCTCGGCGAACACGGGGGCACCGCCGGACAGCAGCAGCGCGGCGGCGACCACCCCGCCCCAGGCGCCGGGGACCGCGCGGGTGCCGTCACCGTGGCCGGTGCCGTCGCCGGCGTCATGACTGGTGCCATGGCCAGCATTCGCGTCGGCGTTCATCGGCTCGGCCACCGTGGCACCGGTGCCTGCATCGCAGGCCGGGAGCGTATCCATGACCTCAGTTGCAGCCACAGCCACCTCCTCCCACGCCGTTGCCGCCGGAGGCGTTTTCCTTGCTGGTGTAGATGTGCTGGGTGAAACGATCGCCCAGCACATCGCCCGCCATGGTCATCTCAGGACGGGCCAGCGCGCCCTTCTCCCAGGGGCTGGGGGGCTGCAGCGCACAGCCGGTCGCGGACAGGACGCAGAGCCCGGCCAGCACAAGGCGGGTGGCGCGGCCCGTGCGCCGGACGTGCGGACGATGGGCCTGTTGCGGCGTAGAAGGGCCTGGGCGGAGGGCTTGAGACGTTTCGTCTGGCGTGTGAGATGTCTTCATGGGTAGGGACCTTCTTGTTAGCGGCCCGACAGCGCGGCGGCGATGCGGGATTCAAGCTCCGCCTCGTCCTCGGCACGGAAGCCCGCGTGCTGCATCAGCACCTTGCCGTCCGGCCCCAGCAGCACCGAGCTGGGCATGGCACGCACGCCCACGCGTCGGGCGGATTCACCCTTGGGATCAAAACCCAGCGTCACGGTGGCCGGCACCTCCTTCAGGAAGGCCTGGGCGTCGGCGCGGCTGGTGTCCAGGTTCACGGCCACGATGCGCAGGCCCTGCGGGCCGTACTTCGCCTGCATGCGGTTCATCCACGGAAAGGACTGGCGGCACGGGCCGCACCAGGACGCCCAGAAGTCGACGTAGGTCAGCCTGGCCTTGCCGTCATGCAGCGGCACGGCGGTGCCGTCCGCGCTGGGCACACTCGCCACCGGCAGGGCCTGCCCCACCTCGGCCGCATGGGCCCTGGGCGACACGAGCGCCAGCACACAGGCAGCGGTCACGGCCAGCAAGGGAGCCAGACCATGGGCCACCATGGCGGACACCCGGGGGACCCGGACGGTGGCCGAGGGGACCGCTCTGCGTCGGACCAACGCCGGCATCGACATGGCCTCCGCAGCGCCGCGCTCGACCGCTGGAGCCGTTGTTCGGTTCGCTCGTAACGAAACAGTGAATGTGGTCATGGTGTTCCCTGAGAAAAGATGTGTTCGGGCTTGCGAGGCCCGGCAGCGGCCTCGCGGCGTGTCTTCACCGCGGCCGGCGGCGCCACAGGATGACGGCCGCGATACCGGCCATCACCAGCAGCAGGGGGTCGGCCGCACCGGTGCCGGCACCGATCGAGCAGCCGCCACCGCCACGGTTGGCCGGTGCCGTGCCGTCGGGGGTGCCGTTGAGCGAGACGGTGGCGGTGGCCGGGGTCATGTCCCCCTGCAGCGTGAGCGTGGCGGTCTCCGCCGTGCTGCCCTGCCAACGCAGGGTGAGCCGGCAGTTCGCGCCGGGCTGCAGGGTGAACGGCGCGGTGCCGCAACCGCTGGTGCCTGACCCGTCCACCACAAACTGGCCGCCGCTGAGCGTCACCGCGCTGATGTGCAGCACCCCGGCGCCGGTATTGGTCAGCGTGAGCGCCTGCCCGGCCGTACCGGTGCCGCTCAACGTGAAGGACGTGGCGGAGAGCTGCAGCCCGGGTTGGGCGGCGCCCTGCCCCGTGCCGCTCAGCGACAGCGGCAACGGCAGGCCGGCGTTGTCCGCCACCACGGCCAGCGTGGCCACACGGCTGCCCGTGGCACGCGGGCTGAAGCCCACCGCCACGTCGCAGGTGGCGCCCACCGCCAGCGAGGCGCCGGCCGTGCAGGTGGTGCTGGTGTCGATGCGGAAGTCCGCCGCGGCGGCGTCAGCCAGCGCGAAGCTGCCGAGCGTGGCGGCAGCCGTGCCGGTATTGGTGAGCGTGAAGTGCTTGAGCGCGGCGTCCGCGCCCACGGGCACGGTGCCGAAGTCCGCCTGCGTGCTGCCGCTCCAGGTGAGCACGGCCACATTGCCGACTACACCCATGCCGCCCAGGGCCACCGCCTGCGGGGAGCCGGTGCCATTGCTGGCCAGGCTCAGGCTGCCTGCGGCCGCGCCCGTGGCGGTCGGCGAGAAGGTGACGCTGAGCGTGCAGGTGCCGCCTGCGGCCACACCGGCGCCGCAGTCCTGCGTCACGGCGAACGGGCCGGTGGTGGTGGCACTGCTCACCACCAGCGATGCCGTGCCGGTGTTGGTCACGGTGATGGCCTGCGCCTGGCTCGTGCCGCCCACCGTGGCCGCGCCGAAGGCCAGCGCGGTGCTGGATAGACGGGCCACCGGCGTGGCGGCCGCCTGGCCGGTGCCGCTCAGGCCGATGCTGACCTGCGCCGTGCCGCTGCCGCTGCCGCTGCCGCTGGACACACTGCCCGTGACCGCGACGGAGGCCGAGCGTGCGCCCGCGGCAGCCGGCGTGAAGGTAGCCCTCACCGTGCAGGTGGCGCCCACCGCCAGCGGCGTGCCCACGGCGCAGGTGCCGCCCTGCGTGAAGTCGGTGGCGTTGGTGCCGCCCACGGTGATGGCGGAGAAGTTCAGGGCTGCATTGCCCGTATTGGTCAGTGTGGCCGTGCGGGCCGTGCTGGTGGCGCCCACGGTCTGGGTGCCGAAGTCCAGCGCGCTGCTGTCCGCGCTCAGCCCGGCCTGCGCCGTGGCGGCCGTGCCGGTGCCCGCCAGCGCGATCTGCACGGGCGTGGAGATGCCGTCGTGGCTGATGGACAGCGTGCCCGTACGCGCCCCTGAGGTGGTGGGTCGGAACAGAACGCCCACGGTGCAGCTGGTGCTGGCGGCCAGCGTGGTGCCGCAGGTGCCGCCCTGCACCACGAAATCACCGCTGATGGTGGCCGCGAGGCTGCCCAGCGCCGCCGTGCGGCTGGCACTGACCGTCACGGTGGAGACCGCGCTGCTCTGGCCCACGCTGGTCTGCGCAAAGCTCAACGAGGACGGCGAGTTGCCGAGCCACGCGGCGATGTCGGCCAGGTCCGTGGCCGTGAGACGGCCGGACAACGCGCTGTTCATCGCGCCGACGTTGTTGATCGCGTTCTGGATCATCGCCGGGTTGTTGCGGCCGCGGTCCACCGAGGCGGTGGACGCCACCGTGTGGCAGGACGCGCAGTTCTGCGAGAACTTGGTCTGGCCGGCCACGGGGTCGGCAGCCCAGGCCGTGGGGGCCGTGAACGCCATGATGGCGGCCAGGGCCCCGAAGCCCGTCGTGGCCTTGATGGCGAAGGCCGTGATCGCCCGGGCGATGGCCCCGGGGTGCCGCGCCGTCAAGCGCGCTGGGGTTTCGGCCGCCGCGGGAAGCCGCAGGAAGTGTGGAGTCATGAAGTGCATCTCTTCAGCGAGTCAGCAGGAGGGAGCCGCCGCCCAGCAGCCAGGCCGCGTTGAACCACGCATGCCAGGCGACGCAACGGAGCAGTGAGCGGTGCCGGCCGTAGTCACGGCCGATCCACCAGGCGGGAATGGCGGTGGACAGGGCCAGCGCCAGGGATAACGAGGCGGGCCAGGCGGCCGGCGGCGACAACACCGCATGGGCAACGCCAAAGGCGCCGGCCGTGATCACTGCGGCGTGCCGCCGAAGGGCGCTCCAACGGCATCGGGACAAGGCGTCCTGTAGCCCGAGGCGGAAGACGATTTCTTCCAGCCAGGGCGAGAGCAGCAGAGGCCGCAGGGCGAAGTGCCACGGCAGTAGGCACAAGGCCAGGCCGGCCGGCAGCAAGGTGAGCACCGCCAACAGGCCCGGCCGGGAGGCTGGCGGGGACACAGCGCGCAGCCGCTCCCCGCGCCCTGACGGGGCGGGAGTCTCGACATGCGACAACGTGTGGGTCATGAGGGCGGTGTGAAAGCGAGGTTCTCGCTTAGGTACCCACCGCCACTCAAAAGGTTGCGCGAATGTGCCGGAGATAACGTATCCGGATGTTGAGCCGCCGTTGCTGCGAGACCCGTCAGAACCCCACCAGCCTGGCCATCACCATTTCCCGCCCAGTTGCTCCCAGATTTTTTCCACCATCTCATTGCCACGCTCGGCCAGGCGGTACAGGCGCACCTCCAGCTCGCAGGACCAGCGCGCCGGGCCGGCCGCCACCAGGCGCCCCTCCTTAACCTCCCGCGTGGTGGAGTTCTGCGGCAGCCAGCACAGGCCGTGGCCCGCCAGCACCATGGCCTTGAGCGCCTCGGCCATGTGCGTGTCAAAGGAACGGGTGAGATGCAGAGGCTCCCCCGCGCCCAGCAGGATCATCTCCACCACCTGCCCCAGATAGGTGCCCGCTGAATAAGAGAGGAAGGGCAAGCGCTCCCCTGGCCGGCCTGGCAGCTTGAACTTCGGTGCGCCGCTGGGCAGCGGCGCCGAGAACGGGGCCATGCGCTCGGTGGAAAGCCGCAGGTGCGGAAACCGCTTGGGGTCCAGCAGCACAGGCAATTGCGAGTGGTGATAGACCAGCAGCAGGTCCGTGGCGCCTTCGGTCAGCGCGCGGGCGCCATCGGCCACGTTGACCGCATTGACGTGGGCCAGCACGTTGCCCAGCCCGGCGCGCAGCTCGTTGAGCCACTGCGGGAAGAAGGTCACCGAAAGCGAATGCGCCACGGAGAAGCGAACGAGGCTCTCCGCCGTGGAGGTCTGGCCGCGCAGCAAGGTCCGCATGTCGTAGGTGCGGCGCAGCATGTCGATGCCGAATTCACGAAAGATGCGGCCCGACGGCGTGAGCTGCACCCTCGCACCGCGGCGGTCCACCAGTTCCACCCCCAGCCACTCCTCCAGCGCCTGGATATGCCGGCTGAAGGTGGGTTGCGACACATTGCGGCGCTCGGCCGCCTTGGCGAAGCCCTTGGCGTCCGCCAGGGTCAGGAAGTCCTCGATCCATCTGATCTGCATGCGTGCCTCTCCACGATACCGCCTCCGATGCACTTTCTGATCCGGAAATTCGCACCGTCTCATGCAAAAGATGAATCGTCACATCGATTTCTTCTTTCGCACTTCTATTATCCATGCGCTTTTTGAAACAAGCTTTCACCCACCACCATACTTAGAACCGCCCGTCCACCGGGCATGGAGACACCAAGGTGAAGTTCAACAAACTGACCTCCTGGATCGGGGTCGCGCTCGTGCTCGGGATCGGCACGGGATATGTCTGCCACGCCATGGCGCCCGATGCGGCCGCCGCCAAGGAGATTGGTGCCTATTTCACGGCCGTGGCCGACATCTTCCTCCGGCTGGTGAAGATGATCATCGCGCCGCTGGTGTTTGCCACCCTGGTGGGCGGCATCATCAAGATGACCGACGGCCGCAGCGTGGGCCGCATCGGCGCGCGCGCCATGGGCTGGTTCGTGGCGGCGTCGCTAATCTCGCTGTTCCTGGGGCTGATGTGGGCCAACCTGCTGCACCCGGGCACCACCATGCAGCTGGCGCTGCCGGACGCGCATGCGGCGACCAACCTGAAGACCTCGTCGCTGAACTTCAAGGACTTCATCGTCAACATCTTCCCCAAGAGCATCTTCGACGCGATGGCTTCGAACTCGGTGCTGCAGATCGTGGTGTTCTCGCTGTTCTTCGGCTTCGCGATGCGCGCGGTGCGGGAGCAGGCCGGTGAAGCCATGGCCTCCATGGTGGACGGCCTGATGCACGTGATGATCAAGATCACCGACTACGTGATGCTGTTCGCGCCGGTGGGTGTGTTCGCGGCGGTGGCGGCGGCCATCACCGTGCAGGGGCTGGGGGTGCTGGGCACCTTCGCGAAGTTCATCGCCAGCTTCTACCTGGGCCTGTCCTCGCTCTGGTTGGTGCTGATCCTGGCGGGCTACGTGGTGCTCAAGGGCCGGATCTTCCGCCTGTTGGGCCTGGTGAAGGAACCCACGATGATCGCCTTCTCCACCGCCAGCAGCGAGGCCGCCTATCCGAAGACGATGGAGCAGCTCAAGCGCTTTGGCGTGAAGAGCGAGGTCACCGGCTTCGTGCTGCCGCTGGGCTACGCCTTCAACCTGGACGGCTCCATGATGTACCAGGCCTTCGCGGTGCTTTTCGTGGCGCAGGCCTACGGCATCGAGATGAGCTTTGCCACGCAGCTCTCTCTGCTGCTGTTCCTGATGATCTCCAGCAAGGGCATGGCGGGTGTGTCCCGCGCCTCGCTGGTGGTGGTGGCGGCCACGCTGCCGATGTTCGGCCTGCCCGAGGCGGGGCTGCTGCTGATCATGGGGGTGGACGTTTTCCTGGACATGGGCCGCACGGCCACCAATGTGATCGGCAACAGCCTGGCCACCTCGGTCATCGCCAAGTGGGAAGGCAAGCTGGGCCCCGAGGAGACTGAATCCGCCCGGGAAGCCGCCCCCGCGGTGCCCGGACACCCGCCCGCCGGCGCCAACGCTTCCGCTCGCATCCGCGTGGCGGAGCCGGTGGCCTGACTTGCCTTGAGGCCTGGCCAGGGCACCACGACCGACAGCACCGCAGAAAGCACCTCTCATGCAGTTCAACCATCCGGAGTGCCGTTTCGGCATCGTCGGAGGCCTGGGCACCCTGGGCCCGGCCGACCTGTTCTTCAAGCTGGCGCAGGCCCTGCCGGCGGCCCCCGGCCACGGCCAGACCGGGCTGATCTTTGAACAGCGCCCCTTCCATGAAGGCGTGCAACCCGGGGCGGCCACTGCCTCGCAGAGCGGGCGCATGCTGTATGTGTTCGACCTGCTGCGCAGCTTCGAGGCGCGGGGCGCGCAGTCCGTGCTGCTGCCCTGCTTCCTCAGCCACACCTTCCTGGACGAGCTGAAGGCGGAGGTGGGCGTGCCCATCGTGGACATGATGGCCGCGATCAGGGACGACATCGTGCGCCGCCACCCCGGCGCCCGGCGCATCGGGGTGCTCACCTCGGACTATGTCCGCGCCCGGCAGCTGTTCGAGCGCTACTTCCATCCGTCGGACTGGCGCATCGTCTATCCGGACGAGCAGGTGCAGGCCGAATGCGTGATGGGCGCGATCTACGGCCCGGAGGGGCTGAAGACCGGCCACCTGAGCGCCCGTTCCGTCGACCTGCTGGCCAGCGCGTGCGCCCACCTGGTGCGGCAGGAGGTGGACCTGATCGTGCCGGGGTTCTCCGAGATCCCGGTGGTGATCGACGCGCTGCGTGGCCGGGGCTTCCCGGTCTTCGACACCAACCACGCCTATGTGCGCGCGGCGATGGCGCAGGAAACCGGCGCCTCCCGGCCGATCAAGGTCGGGGTGGTGGGCGGCGTGGGCCCGGCCGCGACCGTGGACTTCCTGGGCAAGCTGGTGAAGAACACGCCCGCAGAGAAGGACCAGGACCACATCAAGGTGGTGGTGGAGCAGAACCCGCAGATTCCGGACCGCACCGAAAACCTGGTGCGCGGCGGCAGCGACCCGACGGTCTCCCTCTATGCCACCTGCAAGCGGCTGGAGGCGGCGGATGCGGCCCTGATCGCCATCCCCTGCAACACGGCGCATGCCTTCGTGGAACGCATCCAGCCCTATCTCTCCATCCCCATCATCAGCATGCTGGAGACCACGGCCGAGCACCTGCGCTCCCACCTGCCCGCCGGGGGCAAGGTGGGCCTGCTGGCCACCTCCGGCACGGTGCAGAGCGGCATCTATGCGGAGGCCATTGTCCGTGTGGGGCTGGACCTGCTGATCCCGGACGCCGAGCACCAGGAACAGGTGATGGGCGCCATCTACGGGCCCGAAGGCGTGAAGGCGGGTTTCACCGCCGGCCTGTGTGCCCAGCAGCTGGACACCGCCCTGCGCCACCTGGTGGAACGCGGTGCGCAGGCCGTCATCCTGGGCTGCACCGAGCTGCCGCTGGTGGTGGCCGCCAACGAGGCCCTGACCGTGGGCGGACGCCTGATCCGGGTGGTGGATCCCACCGAACTGCTGGCCCGGCGCTGCGTGCGTCTGGCCATGGAGGAACGGGCCTGATCGCCTGATCGCCCGAGGATCACCGGACCCGGGCCGTTGGACCCTTGGAAGCAACACCTCCAACACCGCCACCCGCATCGAACACGACCTGCTGGGCGACCGTGAGGTCGCCGCCCATGCCTACTATGGCGTGCGCACCCTGCGCGCGGTGGAGAACTTCCCCATCAGCGGCATTCCGGTGTCCGTCTATCCGGACCTGGTGAACGCGCTGGCGGCAATCAAGCAACGAACACGTCAACATGAGCCAGAGCACGAACGACGTCTACCCGACGGCGCTGAAGGTGGCTGGTCATGTGGGCGTGCAGGGGCTGATCGAGGCGATGGAGGTGCTGCGCGGCGCCTTCCATGAGAAGGCACAGGAGTTCTCCAGCGTGCTGAAGATGGGCCGTACGCAGCTGCAGGACGCCGTGCCGATGACGGTTGGCCAGGAGTTCTCCACCTACGTGGTGATGCTGGAGGAAGACATCCAGCGGCTGCGCGAGGCCTCGCGGCTCATTCTAGAAATCAACCTCGGCGCCACCGCCATCGGCACCGGCATCAACGCCCACCCGGACTATGCCCGTAAGGTTTGCGAGCACCTGGCCAGCATCACCGGCATCGGTTTCCTGACCGCGCCCAACCTGGTGGAGGCCACCCAGGACTGCGGCGCCTTCGTGCAGCTCTCCGGCGTACTCAAGCGTGTGGCGGTGAAGGTGTCCAAGGTGTGCAACGACCTGCGGCTACTCTCCTCCGGCCCGCGTGCGGGCCTGGGAGAGATCAACCTGCCGCCCATGCAGGCGGGCTCCTCCATCATGCCGGGCAAGGTGAACCCGGTGATTCCGGAGGTGGTGAACCAGGTGGCCTTCGAGGTCATCGGCAACGACCTGACGATCTCGTTCGCGGCGGAGGCCGGCCAGCTGCAGCTCAATGCCTTCGAGCCCATCATCGCCCACAGCCTCTTCAAGAGCGTGAGCCATCTGCGCGCTGCCCTGCTCACGCTGGCCGAGCGCTGTGTGCGCGGCATCACCGTCAACCGCGAGGCCCTGCAGCGCAGCGTGCAGAACTCCATCGGCCTGGTGACGGCGCTGAATCCCTACATCGGATACGTCAACGCGACGCTGATCGCGCAGGAAGCGCTGGTGACTGGCGACAGCGTCTACAACCTCGTCATCCGCAAGCGCCTGCTGACGCCGGAACAGCTCCACAAAATCCTGCAACCCGAGGTGCTGACGCAGCCGCGCATTCAGCTTCAACTCCAATAAGCTAGCTCCACCTGAAACTCAACCCTGGAGCACCGCCTGGTAGTGGTAGCCGCGGAGGTAGACCACGATCGGCTTTCCCGCGCCAGGCCAGATCGGACACAAGCGTGAAAGTGTCGGGATGATCGCCGCGCTGATTCAAGGATGAAATGGCGAACCAGGTATTTAAATGGCACACCGACACGATCAATGCGATGAATAAAAAAGGCGCCGGTCCTGGATTCTTCCATCCCTCCTGAAGAAATCTCTGACTTCGTCTGGCATGGCTCTACCGACCCACCGGATTGGGAGAAACTCGATCGGGCCGGACACCACACCGACGGCCAGCTGACAGGCTCCCGCAAGCTTCGCCCGGACCTGACATCCTAGAATTCCGCGTGACCTGCCCCACGCCCTTCATCGCCCTGCCCCGTCTCTTGAGGCTGCCGCTGCTTTGCGCGGGCGCCCTGGCGAGCACCACCCCCTCATGGGCCGCCGGAAGCCTCGTGCTGATGGACGCCCCCCCGGCTGAATCGACCTGGTCGGGCGGTGTCTCCACGCGCAGTTGGCCGTCCGCGCCGGGCAGCCGTGCCCGGAGCGACGACGTGTTGCCCGCGTTCGAATACCTCGCGCCCAGCGGTGCCTTCGTCTCCACGGACCTGGGCGTGGGCTGGAATCTCGTTCCTCTTCTGGCCGGCGCCGAGTCCGCCAAGACCTGGCAAGCGGGTGCACGCCTGTGGCCGCAGTTCGGGCGCCCCTCGCGCTTCACACCACAAGGCATCGACCGGCTCGGCACGCGCATCACCTCCGAGGCCTTTGTCAATGTACAGGCGACGTCCTGGCTGCTGCTGCAATCGGGCGCGTCCTGGGGCAGCGGGCGACATCACGACGGCCGGCAGCTGGAGCTCGGGCTGACTTCGGGCATTCCCATCGGCGACGACCTGATCGGCCTGACGCTCGCAGCGACCACCGCCAACGCCGCCCACTTGCGCAGCAGCTATGGCGTCGGTCCGCGTGAGGCCCTCGCCAGCGGCGTGCCCGAATGGCGGCCTCGCGCCGGAATGATGGACTGGAGCATCGCGCTCAACGGCGAGCACAAGTTTTCCTCGCGCTGGTCGGTCAGCGGCCAGTGGCTCAACGCCCGGTTGGTCGGCGATGCGGCGCATTCGCCGCTGACCACCGCCAAGTCGCAGCAGACCTTCAGCGCCAGCCTCTGGTACCGGTTCTGAGCGCGCGGGGCCTGATCGAGATCCAGCCGCCCCCCTCCACGCTCTTGCCATCCGCCATGCGCCATCTCCCGCCCACCATCGTCGTCCGTCACCGCCACTTGCCATGCATCGTGTCCTCCTGATCGCCGTCCCGCTGTTCACGCTCTGCATGGCCCTCGAGTGGTGGTGGAGCCGCCGGCACGGCCGCGACACTCACGACCTGGCGGACTCGCTGAGCAGCCTCAGCCAGGGCCTGATGAGCCTGGCGGTGGCTGCGGTGACACCACTCTTCCAGACTGGCCTCTATGCCGGCGCCCTGCCGCATGTCGCGCTGGTGCCGGCGTCCGTGTGGTCGGGCTGGTGGGGATGGGCCGCAGCGATCGTTGTCTACGACTTCTGCGATTACTGGCTGCATCGCGTCAGCCACGAGAGCGCGATCTTCTGGGCGGCTCACGCGGTGCACCATCAGAGCGAGCGCTTCAACCTGACAACGGCGCTGCGGCAGGAGAGCTTCTACGCGGTAATGGGCGCGCCCTTCTTCCTGCCGATGGCGCTGCTGGGGATGCCAGTCCATCTCTACCTGGGTGCGGGGCTGTTCGTGCTGCTGTACCAGTTCTGGATCCACACCGAGCTGATCGGTAAGCTGGGCTGGTTGGACCGCGTGATTTCGACGCCCTCCAACCACCGGGTGCATCACGCGGTGAATCCAGGCTATCTCGACAAGAACTACGGCGCGGTGCTGGTGATCTGGGACCGGATGTTCGGTAGCTTCGCCCTGGAGACTGAACCCTGCGTGTACGGGACGGTGAAGCCCCTGCACAGCTGGTCGCCGCTGCGTGCGATCGGCCAGTTCTACGGCGAGCTTTTTCGAGCGCGCGCGGGCCACGCCGCGCTGGCGTGATCGCGTGCGGGTGCTGTTCAAGTCACCCGGGTGGGCGCCGCCGGGTCTGCCGCCCTTTGCACCGCCGGATGAGACGCGGCTGCGGCAACCACGCTTCGCCTCGCGCATGGAGGCGCTCGATGTGGCGCGGGCGATCAGCCTGTTCCTGGTGACGGCGGCCGCGACGGCAACCTGGCTGGATGCCGCCGAGGATCTCGGCGAGGGCCGCAATCTGCTGGCCGCCGCAGTGGTCGCGATCGGCTTGTCGGCGACGGGCGCGATGCTCACGCGCGGCGTGCATGACGGTCAGCTCGATGGCCGCGAGCATCGCGCCAGCGATCGGTCCTCCCGGCGGCGGGCATGGGGCATCTACCTCGGCGCGATGGCCTTGTGCGTGGGGTTGATCGCGGTCATGGTGGGGTAGCCCTTTCCCTCTCCGCCTCTGCAGGGGTGCCTGCTGCGCTTGCACAGCCGCCGGTTTTTGTGACTGAGCGTCTCAGGCAGGCGCTCAGGTACGGATAGGGCCGCTGGCAGCGACGTTGCAAATCCGACTGTTCCGAGACTTCCTAACGCCACGGTCAGAACAATCCATGATGATCTTAGGGAAACCCCTTTCATCGCCGGATGAAAGCCGCTTCAGCATCTAGCGGAAACAATGCCCATACCCCAGGAGACCTGAATGCGCCTGCTCTCGTTGCTTGCACTTGCTCTACTGCCACTGGCCGCCCACGCCGACCTGCTGATTGGTCAAACGGCAGGATTTACCGGCCCGGTCGGTGCGAGTGTTACCGAAACAACCGAGGGCGCGAAGCTCTACCTTGACTCGATCAATGCGGCCGGAGGGATCAACGGCCAGACGGTGAAGCTGGTCTCGCTGGATGACAAGTTTGACCCACCCACCGCTGCCGCCAATGCAGCGAAATTGATCACCACCGACAACGTACTGGCCCTGTTTCTGACACGAGGCACGCCCCACAACCAGGCGATCCTGCCGCTGCTGGCGACGCATCATGTGCCGCTCATTGCGCCGTCCTCGGGCGCAGCGCTGCTGCACACCCCGGTCAATCCTTGGGTGTTCAACGTGCGTGCCACCTACCAGCGCGAAGCCGAGCGCGCGGTGCGTCACTTGAGCCTGATCGGCATTGAAAGGATAGGGATCGTCCAGGTCGACGACTCGTTCGGCGCCGACGCAGTGATAGGTGCGAACAATGGCCTTGCCGCAGTGAACAAAACGGCTGCGTTCTCGACCAAATTTGACCGCGCGAAGCCTGACTTCAAGGCGGCAGCACAAAGCGCTGTCTCTAGCAATGCGCAGGCCATCATGTTCCTGGGCTCCGGCCAAGCGGTCGCAGACGGCATTGCCGCCATTCGCGCAGCAGGCTCCAAGGCGCAATTCGTGACCTTGTCCAACAATGCCGCGCATGGTTTCGTGAACCAGTTGGGTGAAAACGCGCGCGGCGTGATGGTGACTCAGGTGTTCCCGTATGAGCGCTCCAAAGCCAGCAAGATCGTGACAGAGGCCGCCCAGATGTCGCAGGCCAAGGGCAAGGGCGACATCACACCTGCCATGATGGAAGGCTTCGCCGCGGCCAAGGTACTGGTGGAAGGCCTGCGCCGCGTCGGCCCGAATCCGACCCGGCAGAAGCTGCGTGACGCGCTCGAGGGCATGCGCAAGGTCGATATCGGGGGCCTTGAGGTCTCTTTCTCGCCCACCGATCACACCGGGCTCGACTATGCAGACCTGTCAATCATTGGTGCGGACGGCAAGTTCATGCGCTAGTGCGGTGCTCAGGCCCAGCCATGGCTCCACAGTGAAGGCTGCGGCGGACGAATGCTTGCTGTCGCGATCCAGCGCGAAGAATCGCGCCGGTCGTGGTGCGCAGCGCTGAGGCGGTCTGGGGAACACCTTTGCTCTGTGGCTGACCTTGTGGTGCCCGTCTGGGCCTCCCCCCCCGCCCCGCCATTTGGCGGCACGCTTCGTTCAGTTCAGACGACAGCTTTTGCCCGCCATGGTGTCAAGACCGTCACCGCACACCAGAGCCAGCAGACCGAGATGGAAGGCTGGTCGCCCGCACAATCGGGAGCATGCACATCTGCACCGTTGCGACGCCAAGTTATCTCGCGCGACACAGCACACCACAAGATCCTGAGCAGCTTCGCCTCCATAACCTGGTGGCCGGCCAAAACGGCAACCGAGCGCTGGCTTGGCGTTTCAACACGCCTTCGGGCCCTCTGGAGATCGAGCCGAAGGGAAACATTCGAGCCAATGACGCAGAGGCTGTTCGTGCAGCGGCGCTGTCAGGCCTTGGCATCGCTCATGACGCTCAAGCCATGTTCCAGCCGGATCTGGACGAAGTCGCCGTTCGTGCCACTGCTTCAGGCATTCAGGCCAGCGCCGAGGGACATCCATGCCGTCACGGCGGTCTCTCGCCGTGTGCCGCATCGCCTGCGCGTGTTCATGGACCTGCTGGCGCAGATGGCAGATTCGGAAAGCTTGACGTCCTGGTCAATAACGCTGGTATTGCGATTCAGGGCCATTGGGTTGACGATCCAGAGTTGGACGGTGAGAAGTACAACCAACAGTGGCAAGTGAATGTCCTGGGCACGATTGCCAACACGCGTGCCGCAGCGCCGCGCCTGACGGACGGTAGTCGCATCATCTTCATTGGCTCCTTGCTCGGTACTGCGGTGCCGTTCCCTGGCGTTGCGGACTATGCAGGCACCAAATGAGCGCTTGCCGTATACGCCAAAGGCATTGCGCGTGACCTCGGCCGCCGCAACATCACGGTCAATGTGGTGCAGCCCGGCATCATGCCGACGGACATGGCGTCGGACGTTGCCGGGGAGCTGCCGGACCGCGAGGCCATTCTCGACATGCACCCCATTCGTCGCATCGCGACCTTGGAGGAAGTTGCGCAGACCGTGTGTTTCCTCGCGGGTCCCGCAGCGGGTTACATCACGGGCGAGACCATCAACATTGCGGGGGGACTCGCCATCTGAAGGCTCATCCCGGACCTTGAATGCACCCCGGCGTATTCACCATCATCGCGCCCATGCGGCCGAGACCGCCAGCGTGATTGAATCGAGTACGCCGGGAGCTTTTGTTCATGAGGAAATCAACCCGCTCGTTTTGGGCGGTGGGCGCCTTCCTGTACCTGACCCAGGATCGAACCTACGATTCCAAGAGAAAATTCCGACTGGATGTCGCCAACCCGCTTTGACTGATGGGCCAACGAGGTGGGCCGACGCCGCCTCACTTGAACCAATAAAGCGCCAGAACCGCCAACGCCAGCACACTCAGGCCCATGACGACCTGCCGGAATTGGTCATTTCGATCCTCGTTGCCGCCCAGGAACTGCTGCCGCCGACGTTCAAACTCCGGATCGTTGACTGAGTGCACCGCCATGCGCTTTGCTTCTTCCTGCTGCTGCTCCTTGGTTTGAGGCTCGGCGGTTTGCTGGGCCTCCATGACCGGAAGCGGCGTATTGTTCTGTCTCTCCAATGCAAGCGCCTCAAGCTTCCTGAGTTCCTCCCCGACATAGTCTTGTCGCTCTGCGTTGGCAGAGAGCGTTCCGTCCTTGTATTGACCAAGCGCTTGCATGAGCACCTGCTGGGTGTCTTGATTGATCCAGCCTTCCTTCAACGCGCGACTGATGTTGCCTACCTGGGTCTTGTAGCGAAACGACTGTCCTTTGGCGCTCCCATAGATTCCGAACCAGCAATAGTTGAGACCCACCGCCGTCTCGAAGGTGCCCCGATCCTCCCCATCCGCCACGATCACCGGCGCGAAGTGGTTCTCCCAACCTCGTCCCCCCATCACATCGCCGACGTCATGGGTGACATTGGCTGTGTACAGACTTCGGCCAGGCGGCGCGTTTTCGTTCTCCTGGGTTTCCGTGATGCCAGTGACTGCCCGAGAGAAATGACCACATTGCATCTGGTCCATCGCCGGCTTGTTGGCGAGGTCCGCTTGCACCTCGGACATCGGGGCGCCGTTAATGTGGACATCGCACCTCTCCTTGTTGAAGGTAACGTGCTGAAGCTTGAATGGTGTGACTTCATGAGCCACATACAGCTGGCCATGCTCCCCTTCGTTGCGTACGGCGAATTGCCCATTCGCCGAGACCTTCAAACCATTCGGGGCCTGTGTGTATCGTTGGGCCACAGCGCCACTCGCCTCGGGCCTGCGCTGCAAGGCTTGGCGCTCGCTGGCAGTCTTGGGGCCAGCATTCGGGAAGACCTGTTCGATCAGCCGTCGTTGCGCTGAGATGCGTGGCGATGTGTCAATGGTCGCTTGCGCCCTGCTGTTGCTCTGCCCGTGAATGGCCGCTAGCGGCCCATCCACTGACCCTCGGGATTCTGCGGGGGAAACACGAAGCATCATTGACGTCTATTGAGAGCGCGGGGCATCGGTTCTCCAAGATGCCTGGCCCATGCGCCTCCGTCCATCGGTGGGAATCGGAGTCTGTGCGGCGTCAATGCTGAGAAGGCGATGACCAGCAGCGGATCGACGCACTGCCCATATTCCACTGTGAGCGGCTCAAGAGGGAAGCTTGGGTGCAGCCGCCCGCTGCCGACATGCCTGAATGACGCCGCGACGTCTGGCTCTCCCACTACGGCAATGCGCGTGCCCCAGTGCCCGGGATCTTGAACACCGCCACAGCCAGCACGAGGTCTTCCGACTGCGACTTGAGGCTGCTGGTGGCCGCCGCCATTTCCTCGACCAGCGCTGCATTCTGCTGCGTCACCTGATCAATGGACTGCACCGCCTCGCCGACCTGCGCCACGCCCTGTGCCTGCTCTTTGCTGGCGGCACTGATTTCGCCCATGATCTGCGTCGCGCGCTGGATGCTTTCCACCACCTGCGACATCGTGACGCCCGTCCGGTCCACCAACGCGGTCCCGCGCTCCACACGTTCCACGCTCGCGTTGATCAGCGTCTTGATTTCTTTCGCGGCTGCGGCGCTACGGCTGGCCAGCGAGCGCACCTCAGACGCCACCACCGCAAAGCCGCGGCCCTGCTCTCCCGCTCGCGCCGCTTCAACGGCCGCATTCAAGGCCAGGATGTTGGTCTGGAAAGCAATGCCATCAATCACACTGATGATGTCGCTGATCTTCCTGCTGGCGTCGTTGATGTCCTTCATCGTGGCAACGACCTGCGACACCTCCTCACCGCCCGCGATCGCCACCTTGGAGGCCGTGATCGCGAGCTGGTTGGCCTGGGACGCACTGTCAGCGTTCTGACGGACAGTCGAACTCAACTGATGCATGCTGGCCGCCGTCTCCTGCAGCGCGCTGGCTTGATTCTCGGTGCGCGACGACAGATCGTGGTTGCCGACAGCGATCTCGGAGCTGGCGGTGGACACACTCTCGGCCCCTTGCCGCACACGGCTGACCACGCTGACCAGGCTCGACTGCATGCGCTTGAGCGTGGTCAGCAACTGCGCCACTTCGTCCTTGCCGTGCAACGGAATGTCGGCGCCGAGGTCGCCCTCCGCAACACGCTGGGCCACTTCATTGGCACGCGCCAGCGGCTTGACGATGGACATCGCCAGCAGCCAGGATAGCACCGCACCCAAGGCCACGCTGACGGCGCCCAGTGCCACAAGCAGCTGACTGCTGGAAGCGCGCTTGGTCTGAATGCCCAGGGCCAGTTCGTCGATCTGTTTGCGTTCAGCTTCAAGCAACGCGTCGATCTTTTGCAGGTACAGCACGTTCTTCGCGAGATATTGCTCGTCGAGAACCTTGTTGGCCTCGTCGGTTTTGCCGGCACGTTTCAAGGCAAAGATTTCGTCGCGGGCTTGCAGGTACACCTTGCGGATGCTGTCGATGTCCTCCATCAACGCTTTTTCCTTGGGCGTTTGCAATTGCTTCTGGATATTGGCCAGCAACTCCGCAGAGTCCTTGGAGGAAGCGGTCTGTTCCGCCTTGAAGAAGTCGACCAGCGACGAGTCGCTGCTGCGGGCAATGGCCGTGGTTCGGGTTGCGGCAGCACGCACGTTGCGATACCAGTCACTGACCAGCCGCTCCGTCTTCAGCGGAGCGTTCATCATGGTCTCTGTGGCGCGGGCCACCGCATCCAGTTGATAAATGCTCAACATGATGACGCCGACCAGCAGCGCAAGAATCAACGAAAAGGCCAGTGCCAGTCGTTGCGTGACAGACATGTTCGAAAGCGTGCTCATAGCGTCCCTATTGACCATAGCGGCGCCGCTCGAATGGGGAGTGAGCAGCTGCCATTCGAGCACTTTCGGAGCACTTTCGAATGAAGAAATGGCCGCGTAAGAAGGAGAGCGCTCGTTCACCTGAGCACTCCGGATTGACAGCGGGAGTATTTCAGAAGCCAAGCGCCCCAATGCGCTTCATTCAAGGAATTCGGTAATTTTTTGGGATTGGGATGGGCAGAGGCGTCGAGTGCGCGGAACCGTCAAGCTTGGGTTTCACCGCGGCATCAGTGCCGCATCTCGCACCGCCACGAATGACGGATTGAGCACGTCTGCCTTTCCATGACGCAGCGGAGCCCCCTGCAAATCCAGCACCGCGCCGCCCGCTCCCTCCAGCACCGCCTGAGCAGCAGCAACATCCCACTCGCAGGTCGGCGAGAGCCGGGGGTAGACGTCCGCCATGCCCTCTGCCACGCGGCAGATCTTGAGCGAACTGCCCGCCTGGACCAGGCTGACCGCGCCCAAGCGGTCAATGAATGCGCGCGTGTCGTCATTGAGGTGGCTCTTGCTGGCGACCACGCGGCAGACGGAAACGGCCGGATCCACGGCCACCCGGATGCAGCTGGTTTCTGCGCCCACACGGCGCCAGGCACCAAAGCCCGCCCCCCCCCAATAGATCGTGTCCATTGCGGGTGCATCAACCACACCGAACACGCTACGGCCGTTTTCGATCAGCGCGACATTCACTGTGAACTCTCCACTGCGGGCGATGAACTCCTTGGTTCCGTCCAGCGGATCGATCAACCAGAATCGCCCCGACCCGCAGCGATGCGACTGCGAGGCGTCACACTCCTCGGACACGACCGCGCAATCCGGCAGCAGCCCCGCCAGTTCAGTGGAAAGTATCCGGTGAGAGGCCAGATCTGCCTCGGTCAGCGGGCTCTGGTCCGCTTTGTGGCTGACCACTCCCGGTCCGGCGCGGTAGATGCTCAGCACGGCCTCGCCGGCCATTCTCACAATGGCCAGCAGCCTCTCGATCCACTGGTCTTCATTGATCTGTCCCATACAAATGGCCTTTGGGCAGTTTTGGCAGGGGTGGCCGATCGATCCTACCACCCAGCCCATGAGCCCATGAGCCGCCACACACACCCACACTCAATGCATTCCCCACAGGGGTGGTCTCTCAAGGCCGGAATCTGGCCTCCTCACACGGCCAGTGAGGTCTGGATCCGGTCGGGGGCGGCCTCGCGGTGCGGCGCACCGGCTCCGGGCTCTTTTTCCACCGCCACCACCTGACCGTCTTCCATGCGGACCACCCGGTCTGCCAGATGGAAATATCGGTCGTCGTGTGAGATCACCAGCACGCATTTCCCACGGGCACGAAGCTCCGGCAGCAGCTCTCTATAAAACACTTCCTTGAAGACCGGATCCTGGTCCGCCGCCCATTCATCGAAGACCAGGAACGGCCGGTCCTCCAAATAGCTCACCACCAGCGCCAGCCGCTTGCGCTGCCCTTGAGACAGCTGCCGGGTCGTGAACGCCCCCTCTTTGACCTGCACCTTGTGATCCAGCAGCAGCTTGCTCAGCAGACGGTTGCCGCGTTCGTCCAGGTCGGCCGAGCCACCGTCCAGCAACTGCTCGAACAGGTGGAAGTCCGAAAAGATGGCACTGAAGCATTGGCGATAGGCATCGCGGTTTCCATCATCCACCACGGCACCGTTCAGAAGCACCTGCCCACCCTCCGGCCTATACAGCCCCACCAGCAGTTTGGCCAGCGTGGTCTTGCCGCTGCCGTTGCCGCCCACCAGGAAGGTGATCTGCCCAGGCCGGAAATCCAGCTGCACCGGGCCCAGCGCAAACACCTCGTTGGCACCTTCATGAAAATACTGATGACGCACGCCTGCCAAGGCCAGCCCTTCGAAGGCGGGGACAGGCGGCGCAGCGACTTCCGCCTCGATGCGTTCCAGCTGTTCCGTCAGTTCGTCAATGCGGGCGCCAGAGACACGTGCCAGATTGGCCTTTGGCAGGCACATCAGCAGGGTCTCCAGCGGTGCCACCATGTAGACGAACACCAGCGCAAACCCGGTCATCACCCGCGCCCGATCCGGCACGTCTCCCACCAGCACAAACAGCACCAACCCGATGAACCCGTAGATCAGGAAGTTGCCCCAGGAGGCTGACAGGACGAACACCGACATGCCGGTGGCCCGTTCCCGCCGTACGGTCTCAATGGAGCGCCCCAGCACCAGCTCTGCAAAGCGCGCCCGCTTGGCGGCATTCAAGCGCAGTTCCTTCGCCCCTTCGACCAGCGAGCGGAAGTGGTCGAACAGCCGGTCCTGTTCCTTCGACGCGACGTCGAGGTGGCGGATGGCCCGCAGATGGGCCAGGTGATAACCCGCCGAGCCGAGCCCGATCACCAGCACTGCTGCGGCAAACACGGTCCAGGAGAGCCAAGCCAGATACACCATGCACCCCAGCACGATGATGGCGTTGACCAGGATGGTCGGGAAACTCACGAAGAACTCCGCCACCCGCGCGCTGTGTTCAGACAGCGCCGACAGCACCCGCGGCCCACCCAGTTCTTCCATCTTTCTGAAATCGGCCGCCAGCGCTCGGGCCGAAATGAACTGGCGCAACTCCGCATGGGCCCGCTGGCTCAGGCGCTCGAACAGCACCGAAGCCACCATCTGGCTGACCATCGCCCCCAGCGCGACCGCAGCGAATCGCCAGGCCAGGGTGGACAACTCAGTCGCCCCGTTTTGGGTCAAGGCCGCGTTGATCTGCGCCACCAGCAACACACTGCAGACACCTGCCACCACGCTGGTCAGGCCGGCGGCCCAGAGCAGGTAGCGGGACTTTTGAATCAGATAAGCCAGCACGGTCCACCCATCCTGTAAAGCGGACCGCCCCGAACGCCCGCCGTCCGTGCCCTGTCCGTTGGCAGGGGCACGCGCACGTCGCCCCTACCTGAACGTAGACGACTCAGCCTGCGGATTGTTCAGCAGCACCTGGGCCTGGCGGATGTGTCGTGACGATCCGCCGCCAGCACCAGCCCAGCGTTTGCACGCGGCGGAATTGAACAAGCCGCTGCGACGCATCGTCTTCTCAAGGCCGCCTCACCGTGCGGCCACACCCTGACCATGATTCCGCGACTTCAACCCATCTTTCAAGGCGAGTGGGCCCCGTGGGGCGAGACCCTGCATCTCGCGCCGCATTGGCCCGCCTCGGCGGTCGGCCTGGCCGACTGGCTGAGCCAGCCCGACGCCCTGCCCGATGCACTCCGCCGCTACGCGCTGCGCTGGGGCACCGGCACGCGAGACCTGCGTGCGGTGGCCTCGGCCTGGTCCATGGACTATCTCTGGACACTGCTGCCGCCCGTGGTGGCCGGGGCCACCGTGTTGCATCACTGCTTTCCGGTAGAAGCGACGCAGATCGCACTGAGCCTGGATGACCTGGGCTCCCCCAAAGGTTTCCACATCACGGCCGAGGGCCTGGCGATGCCAGGGAGCAGCACGGTGCAGCGCTACAGCGGTTTGATCGACGGCCATTTACGCCCGCTCTTTTCCGCCTTGCATCGCCACACGCGGCTGGCCGAGAAGGTGCTGTGGAGCAATGCGGCCCGTTACCTGGGCGACATCCTGGACGAAGCGCAGGAGCATCTGCCCGGTCCGCCTCCCACCGTTCAGGCCGACCGGGACCAATTGCTGGGCCGTGGGGGCCGGCAGCCCGGCGATGGGCACAACGACCGTCTGATGCGCACACCGCCCGCGCCCTGGCCCACCAACCCGATGCCCGCCCTGCCCCGCCGGGCCGCATGCACGGAGGCTGGCCAGATCGTGCCCCTGCACAGCCACTGCTGCCTGTATTACCTGCTGCCGTCCCAGGCGTATTGCGGCGGCTGCCCGTTGGCGCCGCAGCACCGGGGCACGGTCAGAACAACAGCTTCAGGCGCTTGAGGCGCGGATCGCTCGTAATGTCCTGTTCCCGGAATGGAAATGGCAGCCAATCCTTGCGGGAATAGCGCTGCACCGGCGCCAGCCCCTGCCCCCCAACCAGCGCCGATTCATCCTGGCCCATGGCCTGCAAGGTCCAGGCCTGCACACCGACGCTGCTGAAGGTCACCACCTGCATGTAGCTATTGCCAAAACTATCGGGGCCCAGGGACGAGGGGCGGCCGCTGTCGCCACCGCCATCGCCATTGCAAAGCACCACAAAGTAGCCGACGCCATGGCACCCGCCGTAGATCGGCACCCGCTGCTTGCCGCTCACCACTGCGCGGACGTCCCCTGGGTTGGCGTCCAGGGCCTGGCCACGCCGCCCCAACGCCTCCACCGCCCCGGCCAATGCCCTGGCCACCTGGGCCTGCTTGTCGCTGGCACGCTCCCCGCCCGGGGCCGCCGGTGTGGTCAGCGGGGCGTCGCTGGAAAACGGCGTCCGATAAAGCTGGCCGGCCGGCCATGCCTCCAACCGATCCCAGAACGCGTCCCACAATGGCGCGCCCATGTCGTGTACTTCCGCCTGTCCGCTCCAACGCTCAAGCACCTGGCAGGCGGTGGAGACGTCGACCCGATGCCGCACGGGTACCGGTGCGGCCTGGCCTTCTTGCAGCCCCTCTTTTCCTGACGGCGCGTCCACCCACTCCACCACGGGCTGGGCGCAGGCCTGTTCCAGCAGCTCGGTCTTGAAACGTTCGGCCGAGTAGGCGCGAGGCGTCAGCGCCGCCTGGCGAAGCTGGCGGCTGAGCGCTGCGGCAGACCCGGCATGGGACTGAAGCAATTCCGCCGCCATCTGATGCCCCAGGCGCCCCCGCAGCGACAGGGCCTTGCGCTCCCCACCCAGCACCGACGGATAGCCCTCCAACGGCGCCGAAGCGTTGGTCAGCCAATAGCTGTCGTTCATGTTGGCCACATAGTCCTGGCGCAGCAACTGCGGCATGGCCGTGGCCGCCATCAGGCCCGGCCGGACGTCGCCTTCCTGTTTCGCCCAGTCGCAGGCGGCGCGGCTGCCGTCCAGGAAGGGCGTGGTGGCATCCAGCCGGGCAAAACCGGCCCCCAGCGGCGTGGCGCAGGCGCGGCGCTGCTCGTCGGAGACATTCGGTACCGCACCGATGTCAGCAAACCAAACCCGCCCGTCCCCTCGGCCAACGGCGGTGGTGGTCACCCACGGCATGCCCGCTTCGCGTTTCTGGATCGCGATGAAGTCATCCAGCGACTTCGCCCGATTCCAGAAGAAGAAGTTGCGGAAGGCCCGGAAGTTGTCTTCATTGGCATCCCGAATGGCCAAGGCTGTCGACGCGGTCCAGCGGAAGGCCGGGCTGTAGTTGCCCAAATCCAGCACCGGGCCGAAGCGGCTACGGTACAGCGTGCGGCGCACCCGTTTCACCTCGCCCCCCTCGCGGACTTCCACCTCGACCAGGCGCGCCTGTAGCGCTTCCGACTGCCCGTCGACCAGCACTCGAGTCGGGTCCGATGGGTCCAAGGCCAGCTGAAAGAGTCCAAACCGCCGCGCCGCCGAAACCGTGTGGCTCCAGGCAACGTTGTTGTTGAAGCCGATCATCACCAGCGGCACCCCGATAAAACCTGCCCCCGCCACATTGAGCTTGCCTGGGATGGTCAGATGCATTTGGTAGAACCGGTCCGGACCGCCCCAGAACCAGTGCGGGTTGCCCAGCAGCACGCTTTGGTTCTCGCCGGTGGCCTCCCGGCCAAATGCCAGCGCATTGCTGCCCAGCGCGGGCTGGTCCCCAACGCCATGGGACAGATGGGCCTGCAGAGCGGCTTCGCCCGCACGCACGGAGGCGGCAGGCGCCGACGCCCCGCCCTCCGGCAGTGGCGCCGCTGGCGGCGCCGCATTCACGATCTGCGGAATGAAGCGCGTCAGGCCGGCCGCCACTTGGGCGGCGTACATGCGTCGGTACACATCCTCCGGGCGGATATCGCGCAACCATTCGGCGCGCGCACAGGGCCGATGCGCCTGCGCCGCCGCATCCGCACGCAGATGGGACAGGTAGCGGTTGTAGCCCACCGCATAGCCCTCAACCAGCGCCCGGAGTTCGGGCGGATGCTCCGCGCGGTAGCGTTGGATGACGGTGGCGTCGGCGAAACCCCGGAAAAAGAAATCGAGGTCCAGATTCTTTGACTGGCCGAACGTGGAAGCACGCGCTGGCCGTTCCTCGGCGCCAAAGAACCAGGCGCGGCGCCCTTCATAGGTCACAAACGCTTCGGCCAAAGTACACAACGCGTCCTCTGCCTGCACGTAGCCGATGCCCGCCCCCAATGCGCGCCAGTCCCTGGCGAGCACGTGCGGGACGCCGTCCGTGGTGCGGCGGATCTCGACCGCATGGGCCACTAGGATGGTCGGACGGCGGGCGGCCTTTGGAGCCTGAGCGGCCTGAGCGGCAGACCCAGGGGCGGCCAATGGCTCGGTGGGCGCCTGGTGGGGCGCGGATGCTTGCCCGTGCGCCAGCACCGGACCCAGCCAGGAAAGACCGCAGAGCACGGCCAGCAGCGAGGCCGGGACATACCACCAGGGTTTGTATCGACCGCTGCTTGCGGTCTGACCGCCTCGTTGGCCAGCCCTGTGGTCGACCATCTGCGCGATCACCGCACGCGGGTGCCGCCTGCCCTCAGCCTCCAGCGCGCCCGAGTGGCCGTGGCTGAGAGCGTGAACTGTCATCGTCATACCAATCCTTGATCCAGAGGCGGAGAGCCCCCAAGGCAGACGATTCAGGTCTGCCGATGTTCAGCAACATCGCCGCGCAGCCGCCACCCGCTCGCGACCACTGAACAACGGCCCGCGCTGGATCGTCAGGCAGGGATGGGTGTGCAACCCCACACCTGCTCTCAGACGAGGAGTTCATCTATGTCGATGCCGGCGGTTTCCGATCTGGACTGGAGCCTGGCTACCACCGTCCGTAGTTACCCTGAGGGCGAAGCGCATGAGGCGCTTCGCGATGGCCAGAGCCTGCTGGTGGGCGCCGCCGCCACCGCCGCACGCCAACGCTGGCAGTTCGCCACCGGCCCTCAGGGCCTGGCCCTGGACTGGCGCGGCACCGGCGCCCCCACGGTCAAGGACGTTCTGGCCGCCCTGGAAGCCACGTTCACCTTCCATCCAAGCTCCCGGCACTGCGTGCTCACAGGCCCCCCCTCCTGGCCGGAGCCGCTGTTCCGCCTGGGCGCCCTGCGCCGCGAGCCCCACGGCATCACGGCCAGCCGCGAGCTGTTGTGGCAGTTGCCCGCGCTCTGGTGCCCGGGCGCCTCCGGCGCCGTGCCGCTGCAGTACGCGCTCAGCCCCGAGGGGCGGCGCCATCCCTGGCGCGCGCCCAAACCGCAGGGGCTCATCTACCAGCGTTTCATCCCCTGGTTGGGCAAGACCTTCAGCTTCCGGGCTGTGGATGCCGAGGCGGACCTCCCGCGTATCCACCGCTGGATGAATGACCCGGACGTGGCGCAAGTGTGGCAAGAGGACGGCGACATGGACAAGCACCGCCGCTACCTCGCCGGTCTGGCGGCGGACCCGCACATCTACCCCATGATCGCCAGCCTGGACGGCGAACCCTTCGGCTACTTCGAGGCCTACTGGGCGAAAGAAAACCGCGTTGCCCCCTTTTATGACGCGGACGACTACGACCGTGGCTGGCATGTGCTGATTGGCGAGCCTGCCTGTCGCGGCAAGGCCTTTGCCACCGCCTGGCTCACGTCGATCTCGCACTACCTGTTCCTGGACGACCCGCGCACC
Source organism: Roseateles sp. SL47 (assembly GCF_026625885.1). NCBI lineage: Bacteria > Pseudomonadati > Pseudomonadota > Betaproteobacteria > Burkholderiales > Sphaerotilaceae > Roseateles > Roseateles sp. SL47. Next base: position 4,346,019 of record NZ_CP113068.1, read on the forward strand.
CGACGCACCATTGGCGAGCCGCGGGCCGACCACCTGCAGCAGATCCGCAACCTGGACCGTTCCGGCTACGCCAAGGTCAAGGAATTCGATTTCCCGCACAAGCGGGCACTGCTGGTGACGCTGCTGCGAGAGCGCTATTTCACGGACGCCTTGTGGTGGCCCCGCACTGAACCAGCGGCCCTTGCCGCCCCCGCGCCCTCCTCCAACCCCTCCAACCCTGCCGCGAAGGAGGCTTGAGCATGCAGATTCATGATCTTGTGGGGATCGGCTTCGGCCCCTCCAACATCGCCCTGGCCATTGCCCTGGATGAGCAACGCCAGTCCGGCCGCCGGCTCGATGCCCTCTTCATCGAGCGCCAGTCCAGCTTTGCCTGGCATCCCGGCATGCTGCTGGACCAGACGCACATGCAGATTTCCTTCATCAAGGACCTGGCCACGCTGCGAAACCCCACCAGCCGCTTCAGTTTTCTCAACTACCTGCACGAGAAGCAGCGCCTGGCCGACTTCATCAACCTGAAGACGTTCTACCCCAGCCGCCACGAGTTCAATGACTACCTCGCCTGGGCCGCCGCGCAGTTCGACGACCGCTGTGCCTACGGGGAAGACGTGGTGGACGTGCTGCCGGAATACAGCGGCGAGACGGTGGTGGCCTTGCGGGTGCGTTCCCGCGATGCGTCCGGCCACCTGCGCGAGCGGCGGGCTCGCCACCTGGTGGTGAGCCCGGGCGGCAGTGCCAACATTCCCGACGTGTTCAAGCCGCTGCTGAGCGACGCACGTGTCTTCCATTCCAGCCGCTACCGCGATGCCATTGGCCAGTTCCCTCAGGCCCGGCGCGTGGCCGTGCTGGGCGCTGGCCAGAGCGCCGCAGAGATCTTCCTGGACCTGCAAGGACGTTCGCCGGACCTGGAAGTGGACCTGCTGATGCGCGCCCGCGCCATCCGCCCGTCCGACGACAGCCCCTTTGTGAACGAGATCTTCAATGCGGAGTTCGTCGACGACGTCTATGCCGCCAGCGAAGCCGAGCGTAACTCCATGCTGCGGGAGTTCTGGCACACCAACTACGCCTGCCCCGATCTGGCGCTGATCCAGGACATCTACAAGGTGCTCTACGAGCAGAAGGTCCATGGCAGCACGCGGCTGCGCCTGAAGCGGCGCCACCAGGTGCTGGCCGCCACCGCCGCCGATGACGGCATCCATCTGCGGCTGACCGATCTGCAAACCGGTCACAGCACCGCCGAGCGATATGACGCCGTGGTGCTCGCCACCGGCTACGAGCGGTCCCTGCACCGCCAACTGCTGGCACCGCTGGCGCCGTGGCTGGGGGACTGCAGCGTGGATCGGAACTATCGCGTGCGTAGCCCGTCGAACTTCCGGCCCTCCATCTTTTTGCAAGGCGCCTGCGAGAACACCCACGGACTGAGCGACACCTTGCTCTCGGTCACGGCGGTGCGGACCGGCGAGATTTGCGACGCCCTGATCGAGGCCCAGCGCAAGCCCTGGCCCCAGCCGGCGCAGGTCTGCTGATGCAGGCCTGCTGAGACGGGAGGTTTCACCCAGACAATCGTTTCCCTGCCGCCAACCGGCCGCCCCGAGGGTGATCCACCGGGCGGCCGTTGCGCATTTGTTTCACCACGACAGCTCTTTCAACAACAACCATGAGCTCAACCATGACTGCTTCCCATCGGGCTTCCGATTTCCGTCTAACCCCTCTGAGCCTTGCGCTGCGTGGCGCGGTGGCTGGCGCCGCCGGCCTGCTGATGGCCCAAGCCGCACTGGCACAAAACCAGACGTCGACGCCGGCATCGGGGCAGGCCTCCGCCCAGCCGCCCGCTCCTGCGGCCAGTGCGTCTTCGCCTGCCGACACCGCACAGCCCGCCCTGCCCACCGTTCGAGTGCAGGGCAACCGAGACAAGAGCATCGTGGTGAAGCGCAGCGCCACCGGCACCAAGACCGACACAGCGCTCATCGAAGTGCCGCAATCGCTCCACGTCATCACCGCCCGTGAAATGGAAGACATGGGCTTGACCACGCTGACGGAAGCGGCCCGCCAGGTGCCGGGGGTGTCGGTGAACCCCTATGGCTCCGATTCCCGGGCGCCGGACTGGGTGGTGTTGCGCGGCTTTGACGGCTGGTACACCAGCAGCTATCGGGACGGGTTGATCCAGACCGTGGGCATCACCTACCTGGGGCAGCAGACCGAGGTGTATGGCCTGGAGCGGCTGGAGATTCTGCTGGGCCCATCGTCGGTGCTGTTCGGCAAGGGGGATGTGGGCGGGGTGGTCAACCGTGTGAGCAAGGTGCCGGACGCCGGCATGGTGCCCGAGGTGGAGGTGCAGGTGGGCAGCTATGACCGCAAGCAGATCAACACCGACCTGGGCGGCGCACTCACCGAAGATGGGCGCTTGCGCTGGCGCCTGGTGGCGCTGAAGCTGGACACCGGCACGCAGGAGAAATACCCCAACGGCGAGCGCATGGAGCGCAAGCGCGACTACCTGGCCCCCTCGCTGCGTTGGGAGATCACCCCCCAGAGCTCGCTGACGCTTCAATACGAGCACCTGCAGGACGACGCCTCCGACGATGTCCAGTATGTGACCGGCGCTGACGGCAATCCCACCAATGTGAAGGAAGGGGATCCGCGCTATAGCCGCATCAAGACGGGCTCCGATGCCGGTGGCTACCAGTTCGAGCATCACTTCGGTGGCGACTGGCGGTTGAGCCACAAGCTGCGTTATGCCGACCGCACCATGGACAAGCATCACATCCAGTCCTTCCTGGATGCGGACGGAACGACGCTGGAGCGGCAGGCCCGGCATGACGTGGAGTCCGTCAAGGAAACCACGATCGACACGTCCGTGCAGGGCTCGGTGACCACCGGCCCGCTCACCCATGGGCTGCTCTTTGGGGTGGACTGGGACCGCAGCCGCGCCAGCTGGCAGCGTTGGGCGGACATGACCACCCCGCTGGACATGAACGATCCGGTCTACGGGGTGGACATTGCCAATCCGACCACCCCGGCCGCCGACACTCGCATCACCACCACCCAGTTCGGCGCCTATGCCCAGGATCAGCTCAAATGGGACGATCACTGGCGTGTCACTGTGGGCCTGCGCCATGACCGCGTGAAGACGGACAGCGACGACCGCCTGTATCAGAGCCAGTCCACGCAGAAGGACAACGCCACCACCGGTCGCGTGGGGCTGAACTATCTGGTGGGCAATGGCTGGTCGCCCTACGTGAGTTATGCCGAATCCTTTGTGCCCAACATCGGTGTGGATGCCTCCGGCAAGACGTTTGTCCCCAGCGATGGCCGTCAGGTGGAACTCGGCGTCAAGTACATCCCGCAGGACAAGCCACTCTCCTTCACCGCCGCGTTCTTCAATCTGAAGAAAAGCAATGTGGTGAGTTATGACCCGGTGTCCTACGATGCGCACCAGATCGGCAGCGTGCGTTCGCGCGGTATTGAACTGTCGGCCAAGGCGGAGTTGACCCGCCAGCTGCGCCTGACCGCCGCCTACACCAGCTTCGACCTGAAGGTGCTCTCCAGCGCCAACCCGGATGAAGTGGGTCACACGCCGATCCTGGTGCCTGAGCAGACCGGCAACCTGTGGCTGGACTACAGCCTGGACGGCGTCCTGAACGGCCTGGCGATCAGTGGTGGCCTGCGGTATGTGGGCAAGCGTTGGAACAACGAGGCCAACACCTCCTCGGAGCCGGCCTACACCCTTGCCGATGCAGGCGTGCGCTACACCACCGGCCCCTGGCGCTTCTCATTGAGCGTGAGCAACCTGTTCAACAAGCATTACTACTCCGCCGTGGCCTACGGCAGCTACTTCCGGGGTGAAGACCGCGCGGCGCTGTTGAGCGTGAAATATCGCTTCTGAGGCACTGACGAGGATTCCACCGCTGCCCGACGCCTTGTCGGGCAGCGGTTTTTTTCGTCAAGCGCGGTCGGCCGCCGACAGGTGGAGGGCCAGCGCGTCCAGGAACCCGGGGCTGCGGATGATGCTGAGGTGGTTGCTGCCGGCCACGACGTGGCGGCCTGCGACCGGCGCATGGGCCGCCCACTCCCGCAAGCGCCCGTCGGAGGTCAACGAGTCCTCCGCGTGATAGACCTGCAACGGCACCTCGCTGGGCGGGTAGGCATAACGGACGGCTTGCACCCGCTTGTCCAGCGTGACCCACAGCAGGTATTCCTGGGCGTCCTCATCGGTGCCGTCCAAGGGCAGCGGCGACTCCTCCCGCAGCGCATGCTGAATCACGCCGTCCCACTCCTGGGCATCCATGCGGTCGATCAGCCCGCGCCAGGCGTCGGCCATGGTGGACCGACCCAGCCACGCTTCAATGCTTGCCCGCCCCTGGCTGCGCTGCTCGTCCGTCAGGGTGCCCTGGGGCCGGAGTGGTTCCGTTTCAAACACATCCACCATGCCAACAAAGCGCACGTCGACCCGTCCCTGGAGCCGGTGCACCAGTTCGTGGGTGAGATCCCCACCTGACGACCAGCCCAGCAGGGCGCAGCGACCATCAACCGCCGTGGCCGTGATGTAGCGGGCATAGTCGTCCGCCAGGTCGGCCATGGCGAAACCGCGCCAGCGACGCGGGGTGTAGACATGGCTGACAAAGGCATGCACCGCACGCTGTGATCCCAGCGCACGCGCCAGCGGCTCGAATTCCCGCGTGTTGACGATCATGCCGGGCACGCAATAGAGCGGCAGCCCGGCCTCCGCGGCCGCATCGGCGGAAGGGCCAGGGCTGAGGCGGACGGCGTCATGGGCTGCCTCCACACCTTGGCGCAGCGCGTCGGCCAGCGCGCCGAGATGGGGGGCTCGCATCACGGTCGCCAGACTCAGCCGGTCGCCGCCCGGCACGGTGCGGCGCAGCCGCGTCATGAGCTTCAGGCTGAGGATCGAGTCCCCGCCCAGGCCAAAGAAGCTGTCCTCGCGGCGAATGCTGTCGGCCGGCAGGCCCAGCAGCTCGGCCCACAGCGTGGCGATAGCCCCCTCAGCAGGGTCACGCGGTGCCGGCCGGCAAGCCGGTTTTGGCCTTGGTTCATGCGTGCTGTTGTGGTCCGGGCTGCCTTGGCCTTGGAACGTCGGGCCCGGCATGTCAGAGGCGAGCTGCGCGGACCGCGAGGGTGCGGGGAACCCACGGCGGTCGACCTTGCCATTGGCGTTCAGCGGCAAGGCGCCCAGCGGCACCAGGGCCGCCGGCATCAAATGCGCGGGCAGGCATTCGTGAAGATGCGCGCGCAGTGCCGGCAGGTCCAGGTCCATGGCGCCGGTGGGCACGACATAGGCCCAGAGTTCGGTCGTTCCGGCGTCGTTGCGGCCCGCCATCACAAAGGCGTCCGCCACCTGCGGCCACGCCCGCAGCACGGCTTGCAACTCACCGGGTTCAACGCGGAACCCACGAATCTTGATCTGATCATCCTGGCGCCCCAAGAAGTGCAGCGCCCCGTCTCGGCCCAGGCGTACCTGGTCCCCGGTGCGGTATAGACGTGCGCCCTGGATGCCGTGGTCACCCAACGGTGAGGCCACAAACCGGCTGGCGGTCAGGCCTGGCTGGCCCGCATATCCTCGCGCGAGGGCGGGTCCGCCCATGAAGAGCTCGCCCGTCATGCCCGGCTGGACGGGTTGCAGCCGCTCATCCAGCACATAGGCCGTCAGGTTCGGCAGCGGACGTCCCAGCGGCAACTGCGTGGGCAGGTGTGCTTCTGGCGGCAAGGCCTGGGTGAGCACGCCCACAGTGGTTTCGGTGGGGCCGTAATGGTTGAGGATGTGCAGGTCGGGCCGCAGCGCGCGAACCTGCTCCAGCAGCGTCTGGTCGGCAGCCTCCCCCCCCAGCACCAGCAGCCGGGACGGCAGTACATCGGCGGCATGCGGCGTGTCCGCGACCGCGTTCAACAGCCCACGCAGGTGGCTGGGCACGATTTTCAGGGCGGCCGCGCGGGTCTGCTTCATGCGGGCAGCGAAGGCATCGGCGTCGAAGGCCTCGTCCGGGGCCAGGAGGTGCAGGGCCCCGCCTGAGCACAGGGCACCAAACAGGGAGGTGTGTCCCAGATCGGCCGCGACGGTCGACACCATGGCAAAACTGGCGCCGGGCGGCAGTGCCATCCGGGTCAACAGACCCTGGACATAGTTGGCCAGCGCGCCATGACTCACCACCACCCCCTTGGGTCGACCGGTCGATCCGGAGGTGAAGATGAGATAGGCAGCCTGCGCTGGATGGACAAGGACCTCGCCCAGCGACGCCGCAGCGGCGTTGGAACACGCATCCAAGGACGGCTGCAGCACCGGAATCCCCCGCGCCCAGGACTCGGCTTCCGGCGTGGAGAAGAGCGCTGCCGCCCCGGCCTCCTTCAGCAACTGCTCGCGCCGGCTCACCGGCGCTGCGGGGTCCATCGGCACAAATGCGCCTCCGACCTTCAAGGTGCTCAGCAGGGCCAGAACGAATGCGGGAGACCGTTCCAGGCAGATCGCCACACGATCCTCCCGCCCCACCCCCAGCGCTCGGAGCGCGCAGGCGCCTTGCGTGGCGGCGTCATCGACTTGCTGGTAGGTGTAGTGCTGGTCCGCTTGTGTCAGCGCCGTTGCGTCCGGCGACCGGGCGACGACCTTGGTCCACAGTTCCAGGATGGACGCAAGCGCCACGGGCTGAACCTCTCCCGTCAGCACCGACGCGGCATCGGGCAATGCGAGGTCCCCCAGGGCCCGGTGTGGGTCCGCCACCACCTGCGCGGCCAATGCCTGGAACGCCCGCACCAGCCGCTCAATGGTGTCCGCGTCGAAGAGCTCTGTGGCGTAGGCCAGATCGAAGCGCAGCGACTCACGCTCGACGGTCACATCCAGGCTGAGATCAAAGTGGATGTCATCCACCAGCAATGCCCGCGCTTCGACCTGCAAGCCCTGCCCCACGCCGGTGTCCATCGCCGACGCCTGCTGCGCGCATTTGACCTGGAAAAACGGATGAACACCCGGCTGCCGCTCGACGGCCAGACGTTCCACCAGCAGATCCAGCGGCAGGTCTGCATGGCGCTTGGCCTCCAGCAGGCCATCACGCACCTGCAGCAGCAGCGGGAGGAAGCCGGCCTCTGCATCCACCCGGGTGCGCAACGGCAGCACATTGGTGAAATGACCCACGACGCCATCGAGCTCTTCCCGGCCCCGGTTGACTGTAGGCAGGCCGATGCAGATGTCCTCATCGCCACAAAACCGGGCCAGCAGCAGATTGAGCAGCGCGACGGTCACCATGTAGGGCGATGCCGCATGCTGACGCGCCAGCGCCAGCATGGCCGCGCTCACGTCTGCCTCCAGCCGGAAGGACTGCAGGGCGCCGTGTGCCCCCTGCTGGTGTCGACGCGCACGGTCCAGCGGCAGGCGCGTGGTGGCTGGCAGGCCGGCCAGTTGAGACTGCCACCAGGCCAGTTGCCGCTCCTCTTCCCCGGCCTCCAGCCAGTGGTGCTGCCACGTGGCGTAGTCGGCATAGCTGATCGCCAGGGATGGGCGGTCTGGCGGGCTGCCGGGCGTCATCAGGTCCTGCACCAGTTCAGCCATCAGCAGTTCCACCGAACTGCCATCAGCCGCGATGTGATGGACGCTCAGCAGCAGGTCCATCACGCCGTCCGTGAAGCTGTGCAGTTCGGCGCGGAAGACTTCGCCCCGCTCCAGATCAAACGGTTGAAGCGCAAAGTGTTGCGCGTGCTCAGCCATGGCCTCGCCCTGGCTGCCGCTGGTGCCCGCCCAATTCTTGTGCGACCAGTCCATCTTCGTGGCGGGGAGCACACGCTGAATGGGCTGGCCGTCGTCATTCAGGACAAAGGCCGTGCGCAGGGCAGCATGGCGCTCCACCAGTCGCCTCACGCCCGCCTCGACCTGCGCTGGATGCAGGGCACCGCGCAAGGTAAGCCGGCCGGAGAGGTTGTAGGCCGCCGACTGCGGTGACTGGTGCCAGGCCAGCCAAAGGGCCCGCTGAGCCCGGGCCAGCGGCGCCTCCTGAGTCGGATCCCGGGGCACGATGGGCAGCGCGGCAAAGTCCAGTCCTTCGCCTTGCAGGCGCTCAAGAAAGAGCCGGCGCTTGGGGACGGTCAGCCGTGCAAACCGTTGGGCCAGGGAAACAAGTTCCGCATTCATCGTCAATCCTCTGTCTCCAAATCATCCAAAAGCGCGGCCAAGCGACTGGTGCGGGTGCTAAGGCCGACCGCAGACGGGGCCCTTCCCGCGCCCTGAGCTGCGCCCTGCCCCGAGTTCTGCCCCGAGCCTTCCTCGGAACCTTCCCCGGAACCTTCCCCGGAACTTTGGCCGGAACTTTGGCCGGACGTCCGTATCGGTCGACCTTGTTCACCATCGGGCTCGTGATCGCCCGCCAGCCGCTCCGTCCCCGGCGGCGGGGCAGCGCCCTGCCCGGCCAGCCACCGCGCCAGTTCGCCCAAGGTCGGGTGGTCGAAGATGACCCGCAGGGCCACCTCGATCGCCAGCGCCTGGCGTAGCTTCGTCACCAGCCGCACTGCGAGCAGGGAGTGGCCGCCCAGTTCAAAGAAGTGGGCCTGTCGGGTGACGGAACTCAGCCCCAGCACCTCACACCACAGCCCGGCAAGGAGTGTTTCCAGCGGCCCCTGTGGAGCGTCCCCGGCGGTTGAGCGCGGAGTCTCCGGGCGCGGCAGTGCGTGGCGGTCCACCTTGCCATTGGCATTGATGGGCAGCGCCGGCAGGACGGTGATCAGGGCGGGCAGCGAATAAGCGGGCAGCCGCTGCGCCAGGCGCGCCCGCAGCGTGGCGCCGTTGATCAACGTCGCCTCCTGGGAGTGGCCGCGCGCGTCGCTGACCGATTCGATTCCAGCTCCAACGGCGGCTCCAGCTTCGGCCTCTGTTACGACCTCGGTTCCGGCATCGCCCGCAGCGGCCGCTGTCCAGTCCTTCGACGGTTGCAGCGACACATAGGCCAGCAGGCGAGCCTCGCCCCCTTCCTGATCGGTGATGACCACTGCCTCCCGCACCTCCGGCTGCGCCAGCAATTGCGCCTCGAGCTCGCCCAGTTCTACCCGGAACCCACGGATCTTCACCTGGTGATCCACGCGGCCCAGATATTCCAACTGCCCCTCGGCACTCCATCGCACCAGATCGCCGGTTCGGTAGAGCCGTCCGCCGGCTGAGGTGAACGGGTCCGCCACAAAGCGTTCGGCCGTGTGTGACGCACGCTGCCAATAGCCCTGCGCCAGCTGGCTCCCCCCAATGCACAGTTCACCCGCCCCACCAGGCGGCACAAGGTTCAGATCGGCATCCACCACATACAACCGACGGCCTGGCAAGGGCGTGCCAATGGCCACCGGGCCCACGCCGGTTTGTGGATGCGGCAACGCGTCGCTGCAGTCCAGCACCGTGGCTGTCACCGTGGCCTCGGTAGGCCCGTAGGCATTGACCAAGCGCAGCCCTTGCAAGCCGGCCGCCGCCCACGCCCTTAAGCCCTCCTGCGGCATGGCCTCCCCACTGGCATGCATGCGTCGCAAGGGGCCATAGTCCCGAACGCCCAGACGTGCAAAGTCCTGCATCAGCAGCATCCAGTAGGCGGTGCTCAGGTCCGCCACGGTGATGCCATGCTGATGGACGCGCCGCAGAAATGTGCTGCTGTCCCACAGCTCGGGGCCACGCAGCACCATTGCGGCGCCCGCCATCAGCGGCGCGAACACTTGCTCAACGAAGCCGTCGAAGTTCACGGTGGCGAACTGAAGCACCCGGTCGGTCTCCGCCAGTTCGAAGTACTGGCTCGCCACCCGGGCCTGATGCACCAGCGCCCGGTGCGAGATGCCCACGCCTTTGGGTGTGCCGGTGGAGCCGGAGGTGTAGATCAGATACGCCAGTTGCTCACCGTGAAGGGGTGCGGCGGCGCGGCCCTCGTCATGGCGCGACATGTTCGGCGCCGCCGTTGGGGAAAGCGCGTCCCCCAGGTCATCCAACAGGAGCACCCGTACGCCACCAGCCTGCGGCAATCGCTCGCTGACCTCGGCCTGGCTCAGGACCAGCGAAACACCACTGTCTTCCATCATGGCGGCCAGCCGGACGATGGGATAGTCCGGGTCGAGGGGCACGTAGGCGCCGCCCGCCACCAGGGCGGCAAGCACGGCCACGATCATCGCCGGGGAACGACGAACGGCAATACCGACGCGATCTCCCGAGCTCACACCCGACCGCCGCAGATGCGCAGCCAGTTGCTCGACGCGCCGGTTCAACTCGCGGTAGGTGAACTGCTGTTCCTCGAACACCAGCGCCACGGCCTCCGGCCGCCGCGCCGCGTGGCGGGCCAGGCATTCATGGGCAAAAGCATCCACGCCGCCCGGCAGTTCATCGCCCTGGCTCCAGGCTTGCAGGACAGGCAGATCGTCAGCGCCCGCCACCGCCACCTGGCCCAGCGGCCGGTTGGGTTCGCTGACCAAGCGGCCCAGCAGGTCGGCGAATCGGCGTGCCAGCGCGGCCACGCGGTCGGCATCGAAGAGGGTCTGCTCATGACCAAAGTCCAGGGTCAGCGCATCGTCGAGAAACACCGACAAGGTCATTGGATAGTTCGCATCGTCCTGATTGCGAAGCTGCTCGAAGCGCAGTCCTCCCGGGGCGGCTTGCCGCAGCGCCGCGTCGATCGGGTAGTTCTCGAACACCACCAGCGAGTCGAACAAGGCTTGCCCGCCTTCCGCAGCCCAGCGCTGAACCTCGTAAAGCGGCGTCTGGTCATGTTCCCGGGCGGCCACGCTGTCCGCCTGGATACTCCGGAGCCAGTCCCCCACCGGTTGCGCCGCAGGCAAGGGAACCACCTGGGCCAGGGTGTTGATGAACAAACCAACGATGTCCTCGGCGCCTGGAAGTTCCGGGGGCCGCCCGGACACGGTGCTGCCAAACACCGCCACACGCTGCCCGGTATAGCGGCCGAGCAACAGGGCCCATGCGCCCTGCACCAGCGTGTTGACGGTCACCCGCTGGGCGCGAGCGGCTTCCGCCAGCCGGCGCGTGGCCTCGGGCGACAGCCTTTCGATGTGATGGGCGATTCCGGCCAGACCGGCAGGCCCCTTGTGACCGGCAGCGGAGCCCGCCGACGGACGCGGCCAAGCCTGGGCCAGCAGACAAGGGCCCTCCAGTCGCGCCAGTTGATCTTTCCAGAAGCGTTCGCCGGCCTGCGGGTCTCGCGCCTGCAGCAGGCGGATGTGGTCACGGTAACGCCCCACCAACGACGGCATGGGCAGACCCGCATAACGCCTCAACACCTCGCCCATCACCCGGGACGCGCTCCAGCCGTCCAGCAACAGGTGATGGCTGGTCCAGATCAGGTGGTGCGACTGCTCGCCGGTACGGATCAGCAGCAATTGCATCAAAGGCGGTTGGCGAAGGTCCAGGTCAGCGCTCAGCGCTTCGCCCGCACGCGTGTCCAGCGCGCCCGCCAGATCCGGCCGGCCCCGCCAGTCCAGTAACTCCAGCGGGACCTCGACCGCACGGGCCACCCACTGCAACGGTGGGTCTTCATCCGCGAGGAAGCCGGTTCGCAAGACGTCATGCGCGTCCATGGTGGCCTGCCAGGCCGCCCGGAATCGAGCCGGATCCAGTCCGTGCACCTCCACCCGCATCTGCGTCCGGTAAGCCGCCGTCGACGGCTCGGCCAGCACGTGGAAAAGCATGCCGGACTGCATGGGCGACAGCGGATACAGGTCTTCGACGTTCGCCGCTGGCGTCGGCAAGGCATCCAGGCGCGCCTGGCTGACCCGGGCCAGAGGCACGTCCGAGGGCGTGAGCCCGGTGGCCCCTTGACAGCAATGCGCCACCAGCGACTGGATCTCCGACTTGAAGCGGTCCACCAAGGCTTGTACCGACGCTGCGTGGTGGCGATGGCGGCTAAAACTCACCAACAACACCAGTTCACCGGCCACCACACTGCCGTTGATTGCGAACTCATGCGACTGCTCAGCAGCCTCGTGCATGGGAGACCCGGCGTTTTCCGTGGCCAGTTGCCAGGCGCTCTTGCCAAAGCCGCGGTCCACCTGCCCCAGGTAGTTAAAGACGATCTGCGCCTTTGGCAGCGCCTCCAGCGTGCGGCGCTGCTCACGGCTGCCCATCCAGCGCAGCAGGCCATACCCCAGGCCGCGCTGCGGTGTGTGGCGGATGGCTTCCTTGACGCGCTTCAATGCTGCGCCCGGCTCGCCCATCGGATCCAGCGCCAGAGGATGGATGCTGGTGAACCAGCCCACCGTGCGAGACACATCCAGCCCCGTGCCCTCATCCTCCCGACCGTGACCTTCCACATCCACCAGCACACGCGCGTGACCTTCCACATCCACCAGCACACGCGCGTGACCGGACCAGCCGCACAAAGCGCGACCCAGCGCGGTCAGCAGAAGATCGTTCACCTGGGTTCGATAGGCTGCGGGAGCGCGCTTGAGCAAACGGTCCGTCTCCACGGGGTCCAGGCGCAGCTCGAGGTGATCGAGGCTGTCCAGCCGCCGATCGCCCTCCGGATGGTCGCAGGGCAGCGCGCTTGGCACGTCGGCCAGCCCGCGCCAGAAGGCCAGTTCCGGTTCCAGCGCGGCCGCATGGTGCCGCAGCGCTTCGGCCCATTGCTGGAAAGAGGCCGTGGGCGGAGGCAATTGGCAGCGTTCGCTGGCCAGACGCTGCCCGTAGGCCAGCAACAGATCTTCCAGCAAGACCCGCCACGACACCCCGTCCACCACCAAGTGGTGCACCACGATCAACAGCCGCCAGGTGCCATCTGCCATCTCCACGCCCAGCGCCCGCCACATCGGACCCTGGCTCAGGTCCAGACTCCGCTGCACTTCGTCACACAGGGTCGTCAGCGCATCGGCGCTGGCAGCCCGCCGCCACCACAGCCACTCCCGCCGTTCGGCAGTGGCCACTGGGGAGTAGTGTTGCGTCCAATGGCCCTCCCCGTCCTGCCGATATCGGAGACGCAGACTGTCGTGATGGTCATGCACCGCCTCCAACGCCTCCTGCAAGGCACTTCGGACCAGCGGAACGTCGCTGCGCAACAGCACGGCCTGGTTCCAGTGATGACGCGCCTCGGACACGCTCGCAAAGAAGTCGGCCTGGATGGGCAGCAACGGCACGGTGCCGGTCGCGGGCACCCGCTGCTGCGTGGACGCGGCGCCAACGGCGGGCGCTGCGGGCTGTGCCGTGCTCGCCACCGGGGCCAGACGCGCGATGGTCTGATGCTCAAACAGCTGACGAGGCGTCAGCAGCCAGCCCGCACGACGCAGGCGCGCCACCGCCTGAAGACTCAGGATGGAATCGCCGCCGAGCTCAAAGAAATTGTCGTGACGCCCGACCTGCGGCACGTTCAGCAGTTCCGCCCAGACGGCTGCGATTGCCTGCTCCACTTCACCCTGCGGTTCGGCTTGCTCGGAACGGGCAGCCAGCGTCGGCGCAGGCAGCGCATCGCGGTCCAGCTTTCCGTTGACGGTGCGAGGCAAGACCGGCAGCACCCACAACAGCGCCGGCACCATGTGCTCGGGCAACTCGGCGGCCAGGCGGTGTCGCAGCCCCTCGGCGGCCACGGAGTGGCCCGGTGACAAGGCCACATAGGCGAGCAAGCGTGCGCCGGAGGTGCCGGCTCCGGCGACCACGGCGGCATCGGCGACCTCCGGCTGACGACGCAACACCGCTTCAATCTCACCGGGCTCAATGCGGAAACCGAGGATCTTGAGCTGCTGGTCGATGCGCCCCAGGTACTCCAGCTGCCCATCCTCACGCCATCGCACCAGGTCACCGGTCCGGTACAGGCGACCGCCATCGCGGTCGAAGGGATCGGCCACAAATCGATCGGCCGTCAGGCCGGGCCGGCCCAGGTAGCCCCGGGCCAGACCCATGCCGCCCAGATAAAGCTCCCCGGGCACGCCCGGTGGCAGCAATGCCAGATCGGCATCCAGCACCATCGCCTTGCGATCGCCCACCGGTCGACCGATGGGCGCATAGGCGCAGGGCACGTCGGTCCCGGCGGGAACCTTCCACAGCATCGGCGTGACGACCGCTTCGGTGGGGCCGTACCCGTTGATGAGCGTGCGTGGCGCCAGGCGGTTGCCGACCAGGCTCAATCCCGCCCGGGGCATTGCTTCGCCGCCGAACGACAGCAATTGCAGCGCGGGTGCGGACGATGGCTCGGCATCGGCGGCCAAGGCCTGCAGGTAGGCCGGAGGAAAACCCGCATGGGTGACCTGATGCTCGCGCAGGGCGGCCAGGGTCTGATCGGGTGTCCATAAGTCGGCATCACGCAGCACCAGGCTCGCCCCGCACGTCAGGGCCGTGAACAGCCGCTCCTGGGCCCCATCAAAGGAGAACGACAGGAAGTGCAGTTCCCGCGAGCGCTCGTCCATGTCGTAGAGGGTGGCCGTCTCCTGACAATGCATGCTGAAGGGCGCGTGGGCCACCGCCACACCCTTGGGACGACCGGTGGAGCCGGAGGTGTAGATGATGTAGGCCAGCTGCTGGCCGTGGACGGGCCGGGTGAGGCCAAGGTCCGGATCACTGTCGGTATCACCCAAGGTGCCGGCTTCTTGCCACCACTGCGCCACATCCAGCCGCTGGTGGGCCGGCATCCAGGCGCCCAGCCCGGCATGGGTCAGCAGCCATTGAATGCCGCTGTCCTCCGCCATGAACGCAAGCCGCTGCGCCGGGTAGGCCGGGTCCATCGGCACGTAGGTAGCGCCCGCCTTGAGCACCGCCAACAGGCTGCTCACCAGCCATGCCGAGCGCTCCATCAGCACGCCCACCCGGGTTTCAGGACCAACACCGATGGCGCGCAGATGACGGGCCAGCCGATCGGCTTGCTGGTTCAAGCCACCATAAGTCAACGTGGTCTGGCCGATGATGAGCGCCGTGGCATTTGGCGATCGCTTCGCATGGGCCTCGAAAAGCTGGTGCACCGGCGCCAGGCTGCCAGTCCATGCCGATCCGGCACCCCAGGCGAGCAAGGCCTGCTGTTCGTCCGGGCCGACCAGAACAATATCGCACAGACGCTGAGCCGGGTCCTCTGCGAAGGCCTGCAGGAGGCGAAGGTAGTGGCTGGCCAGGCGCTGGATGGTGGCAGGCCGGAATAGCGCTTCGGCGTAGGAAAACGACGCCTGGATCTGGCCCTCCGCCGACTCCATCAGGTTCAGCACCAGTTCAAACTGAGCCGCAGACGGTGGCAGCGGCTGGTCTTCAAGCTTCAGGCCCGGCAGGTGCTGCAGCGCCGCCATGTCACGGCGCTGGTGGTTGAACATCACCTGGAACAGCGGCGCCTGCGTGAGGCTGCGTTCCGGCTGCAGGGCCTCGACGAGGTGCTCAAACGGAAGGTCCTGGTGGGCCTGGGCGCCCAGCACGGCCTCCCGCGTGGCTTGCAGGACCTCCTCCAGGGTGATCGTGCCGTGAATCACATTGCGCAGCACCTGGGTGTTGACGAAGAGTCCCAGCAGACGCGTTGTTTCCGGGCGATGGCGGTTGGCAATCGGGACCCCCACGCGGATGTCCGTTTGCCCGGTGTATCGGTGCAGCAGCGCCTGATATGCGGCCAACAGTACCGTGAACGGCGTGGCTCCGGTCGCCAGGGCCCGGGTGCGCACCGCCTCGATCAGCGCAGGCGGTAGCGGTTGGGTGAAGGCCACCGACGTATAGCGGGCGTCCGCACGACGGGGATGGTCGGTCGGCAGCTGGAGTGTGGGGAGGTCGGCGCCCGGGTGCCCCAAATGCTTCAGCCAGTAGGCCAGTTGCTGGTCCTTGCCTCCTGCCGACAGCCAGGCGCGCTGCCAGGCGGCGTAGTCGGTGTAGCGGAGCGCCGGCTCGGCCGGGCCAAGTCGGTGATTGACTGCCTGTTGCCGCTCCAAGGCCCCATCGGTTGGGGCTCCACCGGTCGCAGGCAGCGCCACACGGTTGCGGTACTCGCGGGCAAACTCATCAACGATCAACTGCACCGACCACCCGTCGGAAATGATGTGATGCATCACCACCACGAGCATCTGGACATCGGCAGCCAGTCGAACCACGCCCATGCGCAGGAGCGGGCCGCTGGTCAGGTCGAACGGCATCTGGGACAGCTCACGCAGGGCGCGGTCGACAGCATCTTGCGCGTCACCGTCCTCGCTGCTCGGTGCATCGTGGGCGCTCAGGCCGCCAGCCGTGCCGCCGGGGTCGCGGCTCAGATCGATGGAGATCAGCGCCAGTGGCTCCGCCGGCAACACCACGGGCCGGGCCAATCCGTCCTCCGTGGGCACAAACACCGTTCGCAGCACCTCATGCCGCGCCACAAGGGCGCTGAAACTGTCCCGTAGCGCCGCCTCCTCCAGCCGGCCTGACAGCCTCAGCGCCCCCGCCACGTGATAGGCGCAACTGGATGGGTCCATGCGCCACAGGAACCACTGCCGCTGCTGGGCGTAAGACAACGGGGCCAACTGCCCCTGCGGCATCGGCACGATGGGCAGGCTGGCAAATTGGAGCCCCTGAGCCTCCAGCGCCTGGATGAAGGCTGCTTGTCGATCAGCCGGCAGCCGCGCAAAGCGCTCGGCAATGTCGCGCTTCTTCTGTTCCATCAGGACTCCAGGGTTTCCAGGGACGCCATCAGGCGGTCCATGTCATTGACCTCGGCGACCGCCGAGGACTGCAGTGCAGAGAGCGCGGCGGCTTGGCCAGCCACGGTCCTCAGTTCAAACCACTGCCGCAATTCCAGGCGCGCGCCCAGCCGTTTCTCCGCTTGCGCCTGCACCTGCACCAGCGCGAGGGAATGGCCGCCCAGTTCGAAGAAATCGCTGTCTCGTGTCACCTCCCGCAGGCCCAGCACCTCGGCCCAGATGGCGGCCAGCGTGCTTTCCACGGCGCCTTGCGGCGGCTCACCGGCTTGCCCGGCTCCGGCTTGGGGCATGGGCAGCGCGCGACGATCCAGCTTGCCGTTGGCGTTCAGCGGAATGGCGTCCAGCACCTGCAGCACCGCCGGCACCATGTGCTCCGGCAAGCAGGTCGTCAGGCCGCGTCGCAAGCCCTCCACCGTCACCCCATGGCCGGGCTGCACGGTGACAAAAGCCACCAGCCGCGGTCCAGCAGGCGCCTGATCCACCACCACGGCGGCCTGGCGCACCCCCGGCTGGGCCAGCAGCCGCGCTTCAATCTCGCCCAACTCGATGCGGAACCCCCGCAGCTTCACCTGTTCATCGATGCGGCCCAGGTAGTCGATGCCGCCATCGGACCGCCAGCAGGCAAGGTCTCCGGTCCGGTACAACCGTCCGCCGTCGGTACGGGTGGGGTCGGCAATGAATCGCTCGGCCGTCAGTGCGGGCCGGTTCAGGTAGCCCCGTGCCAGGCCATCGCCAAAGACGTGCAATTCACCCGGCACGCCGATGGGCACCGGCTGGAGGTCGCTGTCCAGGATGCGCAGGCCCAGGTCGGGCAAGGCCTGGCCGATGGGGCTGCCGCCCACCGCCAGGTCTGCAGCCCGCAGCCGGTGCCAGGTGACATGCACCGTGGTCTCGGTGATGCCGTACATGTTGATCAGCGCGGGATGGTCCAGTCCGAATCGATCCGCCCATGGCTGCAGGCTTCGGGGCTCCAGCGCCTCACCGCCGAAGATCACCAGCCGCAGCGCCAGGGCGGTGGTCTTTGCAGTGGTCGGTTCGGCGCTCGGTGCGGCGCCCGGAGCGGTGGGGGCCGTGGCCTGCCGTGCGACCGCCACCTGCATCAGCTGCTTGAATGCTGAAGGGGTTTGGTTGAGCACCGTCACACGCTGCTCGCATAGCAGTGCCAAGAACTCGTCCGGGGAACGGCTGACGAGATGCGGAACGATCACCACGCGCCCGCCGCTGCACAACGCCCCGAAGAGCTCCCAGACGGAGAAGTCAAAGGCATAGGAATGGAACAGCGTCCAGACATCATCGACGCCGAAGTGGAAATGGTCCGCGCTGGCATCCAGCAGGCGCACCACATTGCGATGCGTGAGTTGTGCCCCCTTGGGCCGACCAGTGGAGCCGGAGGTGTAGATCACATAGGCCAGCGAGTCCGCCGACGTCAGCACCTTCGGATCGAAGTCGTGCCCGTCGGCGCCCGCTGCCTGCCGGATCGACAGCGTTGGGACCCCCTGCGAGCCCGCCCCGGGGTCCGTCCGGAGGCCGTCATCGACCCCAGGCGCATCCGTCAGCACCAGCGCAACGCCACTGTCCTGCACCATGTAGGCCAGACGCTCCGCCGGATAGGCGGGGTCCAGCGGGACATACGAGGCGCCTGCCTTGAGGATGGCCAGCATGCCCACCACCATGTCGAACGCGCGTTCCGCCGACAAGCCGACGCGGTCCTCCGGGCGGACACCCCGGGCGATCAACTGATGGGCCAGCCGGTTGGCGCGGCGGTTGAGGGCCCCATAGCTCAGGGTCTGATCGCCCAGCACCAGGGCAACGGCATCGGGCTGCCGGGCGGCCTGCGATTCGAAGCGCCGATGAATGAGATCGTCCAACCGGAATTGCGTGTGCTGCGCCCAGGTGTCCAATTGCGCCAGCTCATGCGATGTCAGCAGTGGCACCTCCCTCACGGCCTGCTGCGGATGCGTGACCAGGGCTTCCAGGAGCGCCAGATAGTGGCCGGCCATGCGCTCGATGCGCTCACGGTCAAACAGATGGCTGGCATACCGGAAGTGGGCTCGCACCTGCCCGTCGGCCGCTTCGACGGTTTCGAGCGTCAGCTCAAACGGGGCCTGGCGCTCACCAAAATCGATGGGCTCGACCCTCAGCCCCGGCCAGGGAGCCACCGCACGGCCATCCACCCGGAGGTGGTTGAACAGCACCTGGAACAGCGGGCTCGCGCCGCCTTGCCGGGGCGGCTTCAGCGCCTCCACCAGGCACTCGAAGGGCAGTTCCTGGTGGGCCAGTGCAGACAGCGTGGTGTCTCTGACCTGCTCCAGCAATGCCGAAAGCGGCAAGCGCGCCGACACCTCGCTCTGCAGGACCACGGTGTTGGTCAGGAATCCCACCACCGTGGCCGTTTCCGCACGCTCGCGATTGGCCACCGGCAGACCGCTGCGGATGCGAGACTGGCCGGTATAGCGGAACAGCAAGGCGTGGAACGCAGCCGCCAGACCCATGAACAGCGTGGCCTGGTGCTGGCGAGCGTGGTCCCGCAGGCGCAGGGTCAGCGTGGCCGGCAGGTCCAGCACCACCGAGGCGGCCCGCCCCTCATTGGCGCTGCTGCTGCCAACTCCACCGCTGCCACGTGGACGGTCGGTGGGCAGTTGCAGCGGCGTGTGGTCATTGCCCAGATGGCTGCGCCAATAGTCCAGTTGGCGCTGCCCTGCCGGGCTGCCTTGCCAACGTTGCTGCCACTGGGCGAAGTCGAGGAAGCGGATCTCTGGCTGAGGCAGCGCGAACGGCGCGCCATTCAACGCGCAGGCGTAGGCGGCGGCCAGCTCCCGCAGCACGATGTCGACCGACCATGCGTCGGAAATGGCATGGTGCAGGCATAGCAGCAGTTGATGCCTCTGCGGCGCCAGTCGCAGCAGCACGACCTGCATCAACGGCCCCTGGGTGAGGTCGAAGGGGGCGGTGAGAACGTCCTGGACCGCCTGATGCCGCCGATGCTCGCGCTCGGCTTCGTCGCAATGGGCGAGGTCGATGGAAGGGATCGCCCCCAGCCGCTCCGCACTCATCACCTGCAGCAGCTGATCCTGTTCTTCGGCTCGAAACACCACCCGCAAAGCGTCGTGGCGGCTCACCACCTGGGCCAACGCCGACTGCAGCGCTTCAACGTTCAACGGGCCTTCCAGGCCCAGCCCGCCGCCCACGTGGTAGGCCGTACTGGCGGGATTCACGCGCCAGAGAAACCACAAACCGCGCTGGGCTGCCGTAGCCGGGGCCGAGTTCCCCGCCTGACGCGGAATGCGATCGGCGTCTCCCCCGCTGCTGGCGGATGCGACCGGACCGCCACCGGCCAAACGCTGTTGCAGCCGCTGCAACTGTTGGGGAGACAGGCGCGCGCGGCGGGCGGATAGATCTTCAGGACTACTGCTCATGATGCGAGGTTCAAGCGTGGTTGGGCGCCTCGTCGGCGCTGT
This sequence comes from Roseateles sp. SL47, assembly GCF_026625885.1. NCBI lineage: Bacteria > Pseudomonadati > Pseudomonadota > Betaproteobacteria > Burkholderiales > Sphaerotilaceae > Roseateles > Roseateles sp. SL47. Next base: position 4,366,058 of record NZ_CP113068.1, read on the forward strand.
CGTGTTCGATCTCGTCCAGCAGACGCCGCTCGATCTCCTGCGCCTGCTGGGCGATGGTGGGCGCGCGGAAGAAGTCCGCCGGGTGGAGGTCCACCCCATAGGTCTTGCGCACCCGCGACAGCAGCCGCACCGCCAGCAGTGAATCACCACCAAGATCAAACAGGCTGTCGTGGACGCCAATGGGACTGACGCCGGTCATGTCGCTCCACAGCGCCGCCAGGCCCTCTTCCAGCACCCCTTCGGCGGCCACATAAGCCGTGGGCAGGACCGGTCGGGGTTGGCCAGACGTGACCGCGCTGGCCGTGACCTGGTTTTCGAGGGCGGACAAAGCGCCCTGATCGAGGGGCGCGAGCCGTGGTGCGAAGGCGGTGGTCGACACCACCACATGCGCCAGGTCGGGTCGGGCCACGATGCGCTCGAAGGCCTGGATGCCACTGAGCTCGTCCAGCCCGATGCCGGCAGGCAGGTCCATGTCGACCGCAATGCCAACGTCTCGCCAGGCGTCCCAACTCACCGAGACCACCGGCAGCCCCGTGTCGCGGCGGGCAGCCACGGCCAGCGCGTCCATGAAGGCATTGGCGGACGCGTAGTCGCTGCGGTTGAGCCCACCGATCAGGCTGGCCACGGACGAACACAGCAGCACGAAGTCCAGCGGCTCGTGGGCGACGGCATCCAGCAGGTAACGGGTGCCCTCCCGCTTGGGGGCGAAAGCCGCCTCCACCTCGGCCCGCTGCCGCTCCCGAATGAGCCCGCGACCAGGATGGACCACCGCATGGATCACACCGCGAATCGGCCCCAGGCGGTGATGCACCTGTTCAACGGCGCCCTGCAGGTCCTGCTCCCGGGTCACATCGCCTTGCAGGCAGAGCACCTGGGTGCCCTGAGCCTCCAGTTCCATCAATTGGCGAAGCTGCCGACGCAGCACCGGAGACTGATCCTCAGCGTGGACGAGCTGCTGCCATTGGTCCCTGGGCGGAAGCGGTGTCCGGGACAGCAAGGCCAATCGGGCGTCCCACTGGCGCGCCAGATAACGGCTCAGCGCCAGTCCCACGCCCCCCAGGCCACCCGTGATGAGATAAACGCCGCCGCGGCGAAGACCGGTGGTTGGCGCGTTGACCGGCAGTTCGTAGGGCATGGCGGGGAGCGACGGCGGCGGCAACGGCTCGAAGCGGCGCACCCAGCGATGCTCCCCACGTAAGGCCACCAGCAGGTCGTCCCCCCGCTGCGCTTCATTCACCACTGCCGCCGCCAGTTGCCGCTCGGCGGCAGGAGCGGTGGGCAGAGGAACAAGGTCGACGACGCGGAGCTTGAGCTTCGGGTATTCCTGGGCGGCCACCTTCGCCAACCCCTTGAGCGTGGCTTTGGCAGGCCGTAAGGGTTCAATGCCAACCACGTTCTCCAGCCCCTCAGCCACCACTGTCAGCGCGGGTGGTTGATGCTCAGCCAGACCTGTGCGGTCCATCGCCTGGATCAAGGCCAGCAGGCTGAAGTAGGCGTCGTCGCCGGTGCCGGGTGATGAGCTGCCTCCCAGCCCCCAGAGATGAAACACCTGATCCAGCGGGCCATCGGCCTGCACGGCCTCCAACAGCGACTGGAGATCGGCCTTGTTGTCGGGCCGAACTTCGAAGCCGTCGGGCTCTGGATGCTTGAAGGCCGTCCCCGCGTATGCGGACACCGGCCTCAAGCCGCGAAGCCGAAGATCCGCCACCAGTGCCTGGACCAGCGTGCTGCCGGGATCCCCGAGCACCAGAGCCTGCGCCAGCGTCCGGGCCGAATCACCAAGCACTCGCACCTGTGCGGCCGGAGGCTCCTGAGCGGCAGACTGATGAACGAAGGGGGCCGCCAGCATGGGCCGATGGGCGTGGCGCAAGTCCTCACGCTCCCAACGCTGGTGATAGAGCTGGTCCGGCGCGGTCTGGACCTGCGGGGCGGTGCTGAGGGCCGGTCCATGGCCAGGGACCGCGGTGCGGGTGCGCCGCGCCGCTGCACCTGCATGGACCGCCGTCGATGGGTGCTGCGGCCCTTGCGCATCCACCCAATACCGTTGCCGCTGGAAGGGATAGGTCGGCAACGGCACTCTCCGCGCCGCTTGCCCATCGGCCCAGGCCGTCCAGTCGACATTCACTCCGGCCATCCACAGCCCGGCCACCGCTGTGGCCAGTTGCCGCTCATTCCGCTGGTGCTGCTGCGGATGCGACTGGCTCGACCAGCTACCGGCTGCAGTCTTGTGTTGAGGATGCTGGCGGGCCAGGCCCGTGAGGGTTTCACCGGGCCCCACTTCCAGCAGCACGCGGCCCGGGGTGCCGAACGCCTGGGCCAGCCCATCGGAGAAGCGCACCGTCCCACGCAGATGGCGGCCCCAATAGCTGGGGCTGCAGGCTTCTTCAGCGGTGATGGGCCGACCGGTCACGTTGGAGATGAACGGCCGCTGCGGGGCCTGACGCGGGACCGACGCCACCATCCGCTCCAGCGCCGCGACGATGGGGTCCACCAGCGATGAGTGCGAGGCCATGGCCACATGCAGCCGCCGTGGCAGCCCATGCGGTGCCAAGGCGGCTTCCGCCCGCTCAATAGCGTCCACCGGGCCCGCCAGCACACAGAGTTCCTCGCCGTTCACTGCGGCGAGATCGCAGCCATCCGCGAGGAAGTCCTGAAGTGCCTGCTCCCCCAAGGGCACCGCCGTCATCGCACCGCCCTTCACGGTCTGCATCAGCCGACCACGCTCGGCCACCACACGCAAGGCATCTTCCAGTGTGAAGACGCCTGCGATGCAAGCCGCGACGTATTCGCCGAGGCTGTGCCCAAGCATCAGCGTGGGTGTTACGCCCAGATGCATCCACCAGCGAGCCATGGCGTACTCCACCGCAAACAGCGCCGGCTGGGCCAGCGACATTTGTGAGAGCGTCTGGTTGGCCTGCGCCTCTTCTTCAGGAGGTGCGAGCAGCAACGGCCGGAGCTCCACCCCCTCGTTGCGTTCGAGCAGGCTGAGGCATTGATCGAGGTGCTGACGGAAACACGCGCTCCGCCGATACAAGGCGGCGCCCATGGCTGCATGCTGCGTGCCGCCGCCAGGGAACAGAAAGACCACCTCCGGGGCGCTGCCCGCCTTCATCGCCTTGACCGCAGGCACCGCTGCGGCGAGCAGGTCGGCCGCTCCCCCTGCGGCATCCGCCACCACGGCCGAGCGCCAGGCAAAGGCTTGCCGCCCTTGTTGCAAGGTATGGGCCACATCCACCAGCGACGCTCCCGGCTGCCCACGGAGATGCTCGGACAGTGCCCGCCGCTGCTGAGCCAGCGCCGCCTCACTGCGGGCCGATAGCGGCAGTACCGACCAGCCATCTGTCCCGGATGACGGCGCCGGCGCCGACGCTTCCTCCAGCACCACATGGACGTTTGTGCCACCGATGCCGAAGGCGCTCACCCCGGCGCGTCGGGGTTGGTCCCCGCGTGACCATGGCATCACCTGCGTATTCACACGGAATGGGCTGCCCTCAAAACGAATCGCGGGGTTGGGCCGCTCGAAATGCAGACTGGGCGGCAGGGTCCGATGCTTGAGGGCCAGCGCGGTCTTGATGAGCCCCGTGACACCGGCGGCGGCATCCAGGTGGCCCACATTCGTCTTGACGGAACCCAGCGCACACCATGGCGGGCCGGACGCGCCCCCCTCCCCGGCCGCAAAGGCCTCCGCCAGCGCCTCCACTTCAATGGGGTCCCCCAGCGTGGTGCCGGTGCCATGCGCCTCCACATACCCGATGCTTCGCGGCGACACCCCGGCGACCGACTGGGCGGCACGGATCACCGCTGCCTGCCCGCTGACGCTGGGGGCGGTGAAGGCCACTTTGTCCGCCCCATCATTGTTGGCGGCGCTCCCCTTGATCACGGCATGCACCGTATCTCCGTCACGCCAGGCGTCCTCCAGCCGTTTGAGGACCACCACGCCCGCTCCGCTCCCGACCACCGTTCCGGCAGCGGCGGCGTCAAAAGCGCGGCAACGGCCGTCGGGCGAAAGGATGGCGCCGGGCTGGTAGTGATAGCCATCTGTCTGCAGCAGATTCAGCGAGACTCCCCCCGCCAGCGCCATGTCGCACTCATGCCCGAGCAAGGCCTGCACCGCCGTGTGCACGGCAGCCAGCGAGGTGGAACACGCGGTTTGCACGGTGACGGCCGGTCCGCGGAGGTTCAGCTTGTAGGCCACCCGCGTACACAGGGCGTCGCCCACATTGCCGCTGAGCAGACCCAGCAGGTCGGCAATCTGTCCCCCTTGGGCGAGCCGGTCCGGGTCCAGCAGATGACGCATGAGGTAGACGCTGGCGCCCGAGCCCGCATAGACCCCCACACTGCCGGCATACCGCTGCGGGTCGTAGCCCGCGTGCTCCAGGGCCGACCAGGCACATTCCAGGAAGATGCGATGCTGGGGGTCCAGCATCTCTGCATCTCGCGGGGTGTAGGCAAAGAAGTCGGCGTCGAACAGGTCAACACCCTCAAAGGGCACGGCCGCCCTGACGTAATGCGGGTCGGCGAGCACGTCGTCCGGCACGCCGCGCTGGCGCAGTTCGTCCTCGGTGAAACGGCGCACCGACTCCACGCCGTCGCGGATGTTGCGCCAGAAGGTCTCCACATCCGGTGCATCCGGAAAGCGGCCGGCCATGCCAACGATGGCGATGTCCAGACCTGCATCGGCGGGAACGCCGGAGGCGTTGTGGTGGTCAGACATCAGGAAGTCCTTTCAGAAGCAGCCGTGGAGCGTTTGCGACGCAGCAGCGCATCGCGACGGCTGGATGCAGGGTTCTCGGGTGGCGGGGTGACCGGTGCTGCGTCCTGATGCAGCCGGCGCGCGAGTGACGCCACATTGGGATATTTGAAGAGGTCGACCAGCCGCAGTTGTGCTTGCAGGCGGTCTTCCAGCAAACGATGCAGGCGGATCATCAGGAGCGAATGCCCCCCGAGGTCGAAGAAGTTGTCGGTGCGGCCGACGTGCGCGACGCCCAGCACCTCCGCCAAAAGAGCCGCGACGGCTTGCTCCAGGTCCGTCAGCGACGGATCGGCCGCCAGTTCGGGATCAGCAGGCAGACCACCGGGCGCCTGCCCGGTTCCCGTGCTATCACCCGGGGCCGGCAACGCCGCACGGTCGACCTTGCCGTTGACGGTGACCGGCAAGGCCTCCAGAACCTGCAACACCGACGGCACCATGTAGTCCGGCAGCAGGTCGGCAAGTTGCGCCCGGAGCTGGTGGCCGTCCAGGTGATGACCCGGTTGCGCCGCCACGTAGCCGATCAGACGCGCACTGCTGCGGCTCCATCCGCCTTCGCTCACCCTGGAGCCACTCACCACGACGGCGGCCTGTCGCACGCCCGGCTGCGACAGCAGCGCCGCCTCGATCTCCCCGGGCTCGATGCGGAACCCGCGGATCTTGATCTGCTGGTCGGCGCGGCCTAAATACTCCAATTGCCCGTCGGCATTCCATCGCACCAGATCGCCAGTCCGGTAAAGCCGCCCGCCATGGGCATCGAAGGGATCGGCGACGAACCGATCCGCCGTCAGCGCCGGCCGGCCCAGGTAGCCGCGGGCCAGACCGCTGCCGCCCAGGTACAGCTCACCCACCTGCCCCGCCGGCAGCAGATTCAGCGACGGGTCCAGCACCAAGGCCTTGCGGTCACCGACCGGCCGCCCGATGGGCGCATACGGGGCCATGGGCAGAGGCGCTGAGCTGGAGGTCTTCCATAGCGTGGGCGTGACCACGGCTTCCGTCGGACCATAACCGTTGATGAAAACCTGGGCCGCCAGATGGTCCCGGGCCAGTGCCAGCCCCTCTCGAGGCATGGCCTCGCCACCAAACGAATAGAGATGCACCGGCGGAGCCGTGCCCTGGCTGGCAGCGGTGTGGGCCATTTCCTGCAGGTACACCGCGGGAAAGCCGGCATTGGTGACACCCTGCTGCTCCATGACGGCCAGGGTCTCCTTCGGTGACCAGAGCGCTGTCTCCCGCAGCACCAGGGACGCACCACAGCACAAAGCGGTGAACAGGCGCTCATGGGCCCCGTCGAAAGAGAACGACAGGAAGTGCAGTTCTCGGGAGCGCTGGTCCATCTCGTAGAGCTCTGCCGTCACCACGCAATGCATGGCGAACGGGCCGTGCGCCACGGCCACACCCTTCGGCACGCCGGTGGAGCCCGAGGTATAGATGATGTAGGCGAGGTTGTCCGGATGGACGTCAAGGTGCGGGGCCGTGGACGGAAGATCGGCGAGGTGCAATCGGTCCACCTCCAGCACGGGGATGGAGATCTCCGGCCGCCACCGAGGGTGCTCGCCGCTGACAGTGAGCAGCAGCCGCATGCCGCTGTCCTCGATCATCAGCCGCAGTCGATCGGCCGGATGTGCCGTGTCCAAAGGCACATAAGCGCCACCGGCTTTCAGCACCGCCAGCAGGCAGACCACCAGTCGCGGCGAGCGCTCAAGCGCCACACCGACGGTCACGTCGGGGCCCACGCCGCAGGCCCGGAGATGGTGCGCCAGTTGGTTGGCCTGACGATCCAGCTCGGCATAAGCCATCGTGGACTCACCGGCTGTGAGTGCCGGGGCTTGCGGCTGTGCGTGCGCCTGAGCGGCGAACCGGGCATGAACCGGCTGGAAGGGACACCAGCCGGGCACAGGCGTGGTGACCAACGAAGTTGCAGGCGAGGTTGAAGAAGCCGTGGCGGCCGCTGGAGCCCCCCAAGCCAGTAGCGCCCGGGTCTCCGAAGGAAGCAGCAGCGGCACATCCCGTACGCAGGTGTTCGGCGCCTCGGCAAGCGCCTGCAGCACCTGCTGCAAATGGCCGGCCAGGCGGTCCATGGTGGTCCGGTCAAACAGGCGCTCCGCCCAGATCCAGGTGCTGGTCACCTCGCCGGAAGACCGCTCGCGCGTCTCCAGCGTCAGTTCGAATTGGGCATGGGCCGGCGGCAGCGGAAGGTCCGTCACGGTCCAGCCGGTGGGACGCTGCAGCGGATCGTGACCCACGTTCAGGTGGTTGAAGACAATCTGGAACGGAGTTCGGGGCGCGCTGGTGGAACCGCTGGATCCCTCCCTCATCAAGCGATCCAGCGGAAGGTCCTGGTGATCCTGCGCCGCCAGCACCGTCCTCCGAACCGCTTGCACCACCTCACTCAAGGTGGAGGTCGGCGCCACCGTGGTCCGCAGCACCAAGGTGTTGACGAAGCAGCCAATCACCGACTGCAGCTGCGCCGATGCCCGGTTCGCAAAGGGCACCCCGATGCGGATGTCCGGGTCGGCGGTATAGCGCTGCAGCACGATGTTGAATCCCGCCAGCAGCACCATGAAGAGTGTGCTGTTGTGTTGGCCCGCCCGATGACGCAAGGCGGCCACCAGCGGTGCGGGCAGGTCCATCGTCAGGCTGGCGGTTCTCGAGAGCGGGCCCGGCTGGCGCGGCTGGTCGGGGGTCAACACCAGCGGCGGCAAGGGTTCTCCGGAGTCGCTTCGGACCTGGTGGCGCCAGAATGCCAGCAGCGTGTGGTCTCGCTGGGGATCATGACGCTCGTGACACCAAGCGGCGTAGTCCCCCCACTGGAGCGCCACAGGCGGCAAAGGCATTCCGGCATAGAGGGCCGCCCACTCGCCCAGCATCACTTGCAAGGACGTTCCGTCCGCCACGATGTGATGAACGATCAAGGCCAGCACATGCGGCCCATCGTTCACACGGATCAAGCACGCCCGGACCAGCGGCCCCTTGGCCAGATCAAACGGCACCTGGATCAGGTCGCTGATGCGCAAAAGCGCATCCTGCCGGGTCGATGCCGCGTGCAGCACCAGGGTGGGCATCACATCGCCCTCATCCATCACCCACTGCTCGACATTGCCATCCAGGCCGGGCCGGAACACCGTCCGCAGAGCCTCATGCCTCGCTACCAGCGACGCGAAGGCAGCGTCCAGCCGCTGCGCATCCACCTCACCGTTGATCTGCAGCACGCAGGGAATGTGATAGGCGCTGCTGGTGGGGTCCACCCGCCAGAGGAAATACTGTTGCTGCTGGGACGGGGTCAAGGGCACTGGACCCAACCGCAGTTCGGCAGGCATGGGGGCAACACGCGTGGCCGGGACGGCCGCTGCGGGGTGGCTGACGGGGTGGCTGCTGGTGGTGGGGTGGCCGACGCCGTCCATGCTGTCGACGCCACGAGTGCCGCTAGGAGTGCCGCCACCATTCGCGCCAATAGCTCCAATAGCACCAATCGCACCAATCGCAGGGGTGCCGCTCGTTCCGCCCGTGTGGCGGGTGCCGTGAGTGGCAAGCACAGCGTCCAAAGCATCCGCCTGCGCCTGGAGCCGCATGGCATCGAAGAGCTGGGCGGTCGGAAGGTCCACCCCCCATCGCTCGCGGATGCGCTGCGCCAGTTGCACGGCGAGCAGCGAATGGCCGCCCAGGGTGAAGAAATGCGCATCCGGGCCGAGGGCCCGAGCATCCGACCGTGGCAGCAATTCTCGCCACAGCGCTGAGAGCGCCTCGGCCGTGGGGCTCAAGGGCGGCTCGGCTGGTGATGCGCCCATGGCCATGGACGACGCCGACCAACGGCCCAGTTCCATCCACGCATAAGCATCCAGCGAGCGGTCCATCCAACCCAGGCGGCAAGCCGCACGCTGCAATTTCCCGCTGGAGGTCTTGGGCAACCCGCCCGGGTTGAGCAAGGCAATCACCGACGGGGCCTGTCCGGCCACACCACTCACCACTTCACCAAGCAGATCGGAGAGCGCCTGCGGCGTCACCAGCTTCTGCAGACCTCGGGAGACTTCAGCAGCAATGCCGATGCCCTCCTCGCCGTTCACCGTCACCGGGAAGGCGGCCACCCTTCCCTTGCGTACGGCTTCCACGTCCGCTTCGATGGCTCGCTCCAGGTCCTGCGGGTAGACGTTGTGCCCCCGCAGAATGATCATGTCCTTGAGACGGCCTGCCACATAGAGCTGGCCTTCATGCAGAAAGCCCAGATCCCCGGTGCGCAGCCAACGCTGAGCGTTCTGCATTACAAAGGTCTCTTCCGAAGCATCCGGACGCTGCCAATAGCCGGAGGCCAGGCTCGGCCCCGACGCCCAGATCTCACCGATGCGCCCGGCTTCTTCCCGCTTTCCGGTGCTTGGGTTGACGATCTGCACCTCGTGATGGCGGGGCGGCCGACCGCAGGCGACCAGCAGTGCGCCGCGCTCGTTCGAACCGTCGGCGGTTGCTTCGTCCGCGTCGGCAGCGCTTCGTTCCGTCCGTTCCGCCCGTCCAAGGGCCAATGCCCTTGCATCAAAGCGATGCGCCACCAACCCATCACCCCGTACACCTCCCGTGACAAACAGCGTGGCCTCGGCCAGCCCGTAGCAGGGATACAGCGCATCGGCGGTCAATCCGGCGGCCACAAAGCGCTCTTTGAAGGCCGTCAGCGTGTCATACCGCACCGGTTCCGCCCCCGAAAACGCAACGCGCCAGCTGGACAGATCCAAGGTGGCCAATTGCGTGTCCCGAACCCGGTCGACACACAGCCGGTAGGCAAAATCAGGCCCGCCACTGATCGTTCCCCGATAGCGGCTGATCGCCTGCAGCCAGCGCACCGGACGTTCCAGCATCAACCGGGTAGGCATCAGCACCAGCGGGATGCCGCGGTGCAAGGGCTGCAACATGCCGCCGATGAGGCCCATGTCATGGAACAGCGGCAGCCAGGTGACGAACACGTCCTGCGGCCCCACGCCCAGGCCTTCCTCGATGGCGCGCTCGTTGGCCATCAGGCTGGCATGGCTCACCATCACACCCTTGGGTGAGGAAGTGGAGCCGGAGGTGTATTGCAGGAAGGCGATGTCATCGGCGGCGGGCCGATGCGGACGCCATTCGCCGGCAAGCCGATCCCCAGGCGCATCCCCAGGTTCGCGGGGCACCGACTCCATCGTCACCACGGTGACACCCGTGAGCTCCTGCAGCACCGCACTGAACTGATCCGCCACCGCCTGCAGGGTCAACAGGCAGCGGGGCTGGGCATCCGCCACCATGCCGCGCAGACGGGCCAGATGTTGAGGCCGTGTGGTCTCCGGCGGGAACGCGGGAACCGCAATCAGGCCGGCATACAGGCAGGCCAGGAAGGAAACGACGTAATGCTCGCTGTTTTCCAGCAGGATCAGCGCACGGTCTCCCTGCGCGAAATGCTGCTGCAGCACGGCCGCCAGCGCCCGCACCCGATGGGCCAATTCACCATAGCTGAGGGGCAGGTCGGCCTGACCGTCTTCCAGGTCCCCCACGGCCACCAGGGCCAGGTCTTGCGGACGTGTGGCGGCCAGCCCCTCCAGATGGGACACAAAATCGACTGGCGGCGGTGCGGCAGGGGTGGCGTCGTCGGAATGCGGTGCAGGCCGCGTGGTTTCGCGGACAGTCCCGCCGACAGTCCCAGTGTCGGTCCCGGTGTCGGTCCAAGGGTGCTTCTGATGGGCCATGTTCATCTTCCATCCATTCCAGACGGCCGCATTCAGAAGCGACCCAGATTGCTGTGGGCCTCCGCCATGGCCACGATGACCTTGCGGGGGCCGCGGAACGGTGCGCGGCCATGGGCGGCCAGCATGTTGTCCAGCATCAGCACATCGCCGGCCTGCCAGCGAAAGAACACCGACTCCGCGTCCAGCACCGCGCGGATCTCATCAAACACGGCATCCGGAATCACCGAGCCATCTGCAAAGAAGGTGTTGCGCGGCAGGTTCTCCGCACCCAGCAGGTCCTCCAGCGATTCGCGCACCTCGGGCTGCAGGTTGGAGCAGTGAAACAGATGCGCCTGGTTGAACCACACGGTGTCGCCGGTCACAGGGTGGACCTCGATGGCCTGGCAGTGCTGGGTGGTGCGCAGCGTGCCGTCCGCCTTCCATTCCCAACGAATGCCGGCGTGTTGGCAGAACCGTTCCACCTCTGACCGCTGGTCCGTGTTGAAGACCTTCTGCCAGGGAACATCAAAGTCGCCGTAGTTGCGCACATAGAGGATGCCGGGGGCAAAACGCTCCCGGATGTGCGCCGGCATGCGGCGGTAAACGGCCCGACTGTCGGCAATCGGCGTCTCACCGCCCTCTGGCGAGGCCGTCATGCAATGGAACCAGATCTTCATCGGCCATTCGCGGGTGTAGGCCTGCTCGTTGTGCAACGGAATCCACTGGTGGGCCGGGTATTCCGTCGAGGTGTAGACCCCGCTGCCACCGCTGCCCACCTCCGTGCGGGGTGTCGACCCAAATTCGTAACTCAACAGCGGGTGGCCAAAGCCCGCCGCAAAGGCGCGGAAGGCAGCCGCATCCGGCACCTGAAAGCCGCGCAGCAACACACCGCCCACGCTGCGCAGCAAGGCCTCGATCTGCGCGCGCAGCCTCGGCAATGCCTCGTTCAAGGGTTCGTCCAAGCGGTCGGGTTCGATCAGCGCCGGCAGCACCGATCCCTCCGGCGCACGGCGTTCCAGCCCTGCGATTCCTGCAGTCATGCAAAACGTCCTTCTTGAGAGCCAGGCTTTCAGGCCGTGGCAACGCTTGCGCTGTCCGGCAGTGTGAGCAGCGCCCGGAGCTCCCGCTCCAGCACCGTCAACACCGCCGGCTCCTGCTGGCGAATGAAAAAGTGGCCGCCGTCAAACCAGTTCATGGCAAAACTGGCGGCGGTTTCCTGTGCCCAGGCCTGGAGATGGGCAGGGGGAATATCGTCAGCACGTCCGCCCAAGGCATGGATGGGCAGGGGCAACGGGCCCGACGGAACTGACGAGACGCCGTGTCGGTAGCTGGCGCAGACGCGGTAGTCGGCCGCGAGCGTGTCCAGCGTCATGCGCAGCAGCTCCGGGCTTTGGAATAGCTCCTCCGGCGTACCACCTTGGCGACGCAGGTCGGTGATCAGGGCCGTGTCTGTCAGCCCACCGGCAAATCGAGTGACGTCGCGCAACGCAGGCGCGGCGCTGCCGCAAACGAACAAGGCTTGTGGCAGCGGGCGGTTCCAACGGCGCTGCGCCTGGGCTAGTCCGTAAGCCAGCAAGGCACCCATCGAGTGGCCCAGCAGCACGTACCGTCCCTGCAGGTCCTGCGAATGGCGTTCGACGAGCTGGCCCACCAGCGTCTGGAAGTCCTCAACAAAAGGCTCGCCATGGCGCGTCCCCCGGCCTGGCAACTCCAGCGGAACGAGCCGCACGCCGGTCGGCAGGCTTCGTCGCCAGCGCAGATACATGGTGGCACTGGCGCCTGCGCAGGGCAGCGTCAGCAGATTCACGGTCGGTGCCGCAGCCATGGCGCTCACGCGATGGGGGTGTCACTGCCCGCTGCGCTGCCGGCGGCCTGCGCTTGCATCCACTGCCTCAGCGACAGCGGTCGCATGTCCGTCCACGCCTGGTCCACGAAGTCGGTGACCGTCTTCTTGTCACCCTTGATGCCTTCCACGGCGGTCCAGCCACCGGGAATGGCCTTCCACTCGGGCCAGATCGAATACTGCTCCTCATGGTTGATGAGGACGATGAAGACTTCGCCTTCGCGATCGAAACAACTGCTGGACATGGCACTCCCCGGCCGGTTGACGGGGCCTGAGCTCCAGCATGCCCCAGGGACTGAGGCAGCATTGGACAGAGGCTCCCTGGCACAGCAGCAAGATCTCAACCGGCGGGTGCCGGGCGCTTGCGTGCTGCTCTGTTCAACCAGACGAATGAGCCGGGGAGGATGTTCAGCGATCTTCCTCGCCGTCCCCAGTGGCACCCCGAGTGCCGTGGAAGGCTTTACGCAACGCCTCAATATCCAGAGGGACGTCAGGGTCCGGGTCCACGAACCGGGTGGGCACCAGGCTGGCCTCGGCCCACACGCGGCAGACTTCGTCGAAGCGCTGCTGATGCAAGGGGTCCGCCCGCAGCCAGGCCCGGAATTCGGCGCGCTCGACGTCGGTCCACGGGCCGTCCTGCTCCCGCTGCCGCCATTGCCAGGCGGTGCGCCAGAGGAGATCGCCGGTCATGGCTGCGACTCCCGCACCGCCACGCTGACGGTGGCGCAGGCGCCCCGCCCCCCTGCAGAGGGGTCAGCAAGCAAGAGGAAAAGGAAGGGACTCACAGAGCCAGAAATTCCGGTGTCAGGACCTCGTGATGGTACCTGCAGCCAAGCCTTGCCCATTAGTCGCCGCTCCCCGTTGCTGATGAGAGGCGCACCCCACTGGCCCGCCCCGCATCCCAGACGTCTGACAGGGGCCCGGTGTTCAATCCCACGCCATCAGGTGGCGGTGCCGGTAAAGCACTTCCGACGCTTCGGCAATCAAGGCATTCACCAAGCCGACGGACACCGCCAGCGTCTTGCTGATGTCGCGCTGGGTCATGCCGCGCACGATGTACATCTCGTAGGCAATACGGGTGCGCGTGGGCACGTCGCTCAGGGCCTTGTGGAGGATGACCAGGTTCTGACGGCGCATGGCGTGCAGGTCCGGCTGACCATAGGTGGCCTGGGCGTACTGCCCCTCCTCTTCTTCGCCGAGAAGTCCGGCCTCGAAGGACTGGCGACGCAGATGGTCACGCGCCATGTTCCGCACGATCTGCCCACAGTACGCCAGCGGCTGGTGGACCACCAAAGCGGTCTGGGCGCTCAGCAGCTTGAGATAGGCATCCTGCAGCACATCGTCCGCCCCCTGCGCGTTCTGGACAATCGCAAGCGCAATCCGGCGCAGGCGCGAGCGGTGCGTCACAAAGATTTCGGTGAGATCGCAGGTCTCCTCTGCCACCTCCACCCCCTTGTCGTCTGGGTAAGACATCCCTGAAGTCCCTTCACTGATTCCCGCTTTTGTCTGCCTAATAGGAATCATTCTCATTATGTAGCAGAGTTGGGGCTTCAGAGCACTTTTAACTTTGGTGACGCAGGGTTAATACGGTGATCATCACAAGCACCCATGGAGCGAGCGGCATGGCGGCTCCGCCCGGCCGGCAGGGTGGTGCTCTTCGTGGCGTGGTTCAAGGCGTCATCCGGCTTCACAGGCCGTGGGCCTTCACCCCCACGCTGGCACCCCGTCATCGCGGGGCGATGGACCGGGCCTCTGTCTTCACGCCCGCAAGATGGCGGGGCGGAATTCCCAGCAGCAAGCGCGCCACCAGCGCACAGAGCAAGCTCCCAAGCGTCAGTCCCAGCGCGGTGCCGTCCGCGTGCTGGCCGATCACCAGCCCCACCAACCCACCCCCGATACTGGTCAACGCGCCCTGCACCGCCGCTGCTGTGCCGGCGCGTTCGCCCATGCCCGCCATCGCCACCGCCCCCAGGTTGGACAGCGCCAAACCGAAGCAGAACATCATGGGCACTTGAAAGACCAGAAAGACGCCCAGGGTTTCCCGCCCCCACCACGCCATGGCCGCATGCCCCAACGCCAACATCAAATAAGCATTCACTGCATGCCCGGCCGTCACGCTGGCACCCCATCGCGTGACCAGGCGCTGATTGACGACCGCCGCAATCGCGACCGACACGGCAACACCGCCGAATACGAGAGGAAACAGGGACGGTACCCCGAAGCCATGAGCAATCAACGGCTGGCAACAATTGATGAGCCCATACAGCCCGCCCAGCAATGCAGTCATCGCGGCGGTATGCACCACAAACGGACGATCTGCCGCAATCGCGGCCAGATGACGCCGCACCGCTGCGGCCTGCACCCGCTGCCGTCGCTCGGCAGGCAAGGACTCGGGGAGCCGGCACGCCACCCATACCCACACCACCGCGCCGCAGCCTGCAATGAAGCCAAACACGCCACGCCATGACACCATGGCCAAAAGGCCCTGACCCACGGCCGGCGCCAATACCGGCACGGCCACAAATGCCGCAAAGGCCAGTGAGAGGATTCGAGACAGAATCGGCCCGCTGTAGCGGTCGCGCGCCACTGCCAGGGCCAGCACACTACAGGCCCCGCCCGCCCCCTGCATAAGGCGCAGAAGCACCAGCAGCGGCCAGCTCGAAGTCATCGCGATCAACGCCGAACCCACCACGTACACAGCCAGCCCGCCCAGGATCAATCGGCGCCGGCCGACATGGTCGGACACCATGCCAAAGAATGGCAGCGCGACCCCATATCCCAGGACATAACCGCCCACAACCCACGTCAATCGTGTGGCAGGATGCACCCCAAGCGCCACGCCCATGGCTGGCAGTGCCCCGAGCATCGTGTCGATCGCCAATGCATTCACCGACATCAGCGCTGCCACGATGCCCACCAGCTCGCGCAAGGACGGCTCTGGCACGCACATGCGCTGCAGATGCGATGAATGACGGGGCTGGGGCGAATCTTCAACGGCCATGAGGCACAAGCATCCCGACGCGGTTGAACTGCGCCTATACGCCGTTCGGCGTATTGAATGGCAGGCCCTGCACCAACACATTAGACCCATCAAAACGGCGTCACATTGAACGCCGCCCCTCGCGTAGTGCGCTTCGGCGCCGGGAGTATGCGAATGCTGATAGGGCAGTTGTCGGATCCACACGTCCGTCCTCAGGGCGTGCTGTATCAAGGAGTCGTGGACTCCAATCAGGCGCTCATCGACGCCATTGACCATCTGCTGGCCATCGACCGGCAGCCCGATGTGGTCGTGGTGACCGGCGATATCGTCGATGAAGGACGCCCCGAGGAATACGCCATGGCGCGGGAGCTGTTGTCCCGGTTGCCCATGCCTTACCTGGTGATTCCCGGCAATCATGACCACCGGGAGAACTTCCGTGCCGCGTTTGCCGACCACACCTATCTACCGGCTTCGGGTGCGCTTCACTACTGTGTGGATGAATACCCCGTCCGCCTGATCGGCCTGGATTCATGCGTCCCGGGCCTGCACCACGGACACATCGATGAACAGGGGTTGAACTGGCTGGAAGACGTATTGGCCGGCAACCCGACCAAGCCCACGCTGGTGATGTTGCATCACCCGCCGTTTGTCTGTGGCATTCCCTACATGGACGAATACCGCTACATCAACCCCGGGCCTCTGGCTTCCGTGCTGGCCCGTCACAACAACATCGAACTGGTGCTGTGCGGCCACGTGCATCGGTCCATGCTGCGCCGCTGGGCCGGCACGGTGGTCTGCGCCTGCCCAAGCACCGTCACTGAGATCGACCTCCAACTGCAGCCAAGCGCCAAGCCCAGCAGCCATGCCGGGCCTCGGGGCTGCATGTTGCATCTGTGGGATCAGCAGCTTGGCATGCTGAGTCACACCAGTCTGATGGGGGCATGGGCGGGGCCTTACCCCTTCGCCTGAGCGGCTTCCCAAGCCCCGACGCACCCGACCTCCGGTTGTTCAAGGTTGCGGACACCTCCGCTGGCGGAGCCATGTCCAACCCAGTGAGTGGCTGGTTCAAGGCTTCGCCTCAACAGGACTCGATGTGGACTATCCGAATTTTCTGCGCAGCAATGTAGAGGCCTTTCTGGCAGGACGCGGCATCGCCTTCAACGAGCTGCGCCAGTTGGCCAGCCGCCAAGGGTTTGGCGATGCCCGGCTGCTGCTCACCAGTTCACCGGTACACGGCATCGCCACGCCCACCAGCGACATCGACCTGATCTGCCTCTGCCAGGGTCCGGTGAGCACTGGGCAGATGGCCACCCAGATTCATCACGACGGCCACCATGTGGAGGTGCTGCCCTTCGCCGCTGCTGATGTGCAGGCCGCTTTTATGGCCTGGGGAACCCTGGCCAACGGCGCGCTGCACCGACGCCTGAAGGGCTACCAGGACTGGGACCAGCACCACGCCCTGCGGCTCAAGTATCTGGAGCGCCTGGTGTATGGGGTTACGGCCGAAGGAGACGCACCGTTCCTGGTGCACCAGGATGAAACGGCTCGCATCGTCGCGGCGAACGAATTCGACACGCTCCATCAGAACCTGATCTGTGCCTGTTTATCCACCCGCGCGGGTGAGCCCGATGCGGCGCAAGCCTACCTGCTGAATGGCGCTCTGGCGGCCATGAATCTGCTGCTCTCACAAGCGGGTTGGGTACTCTCCAATCGCAAATGGACCCTGCGCCGGTGGCAGATGGTGGCGGAGCTTGCTCCCGGTCTGATTGACGCAGGCTTGTACCGGGACATCTCCGCCCTTTGGATGCAGGTGCAGTCGGCACACAGCGGCGTGGAGCACTCCGCCGGACCCATCTCCCACGGAGCGCCCTCCGACCGACTGGGCGCGCTGGCTCGCATTCACCGTCAGCTTCTCCAGCTGGTGAACGACGCAGACCCGACCATCACGAACAACACGTTGACGCTCACGCCTGCGGCGCGCGCCTGCAAGCACACCATGATGGACACGCAGGCCGCTTATCTGCATGACCCGCAGGGCGGATCCCGGCTCGAATCCATCGCCGCCCTGCCCTCGCTCCCATCAGACATCAACGGCTTGGACCATCTTCCCCCGGCGACCGCTGCACGCGTGCTGCGAGGCCTCCGGTCCGGTGAATGGCATTGCTCGCTCAGCACGCTGCTGGGCTCGGCCGCAGAGGAGATCGCCGATGTCGCCGCATGATCAACCACCGGTGCGATGGTTTCCACGCCTGAACGCCGGCTACCTGCAGCCTGCCCAGTCGCAAGTCCGCAGCACCATCACCGCCGCCTGGCTGCTGATGACCGAGTTGTATGCCTATCTGGAAGACCTCGAAGGCGCCCGCGGACGGCCCGAAGTCGGTGGGCTGGTGCGCATCAAGCTGGCGGAGCTGCTGCTGCAGGTCGACTGTGTGTTGTCCGGTGCGAGGCTTCCGGACGAGCTGCATCGCCTCCCCATGTTGATGGCCTATGGCCTGGGCGACGTTGCCGCGCTGGATGGCCCGGCAGTGATTGAGCGCCTGGGGCTTCGCCGGCCGATGGACGACGCGGAATGTGCATTCCTCACTCGCCAGATGCATGACCTGATCGATGCGTTCCCCCTCCACCTGGTGGATGGATTGAAGCCGGAGCATCAGAGCCACTTGCTCCGTTTCCTGAGGTCCGCCAACAAGGCCTGTGGACAGGTGGGCTGCGATGCCGGCTTCCTGGCCCCATTGATGCGCTCATTATGAACACCCTGACCTCCACTTCCCTGCCCGACGCAAGCGCGGCAACCGAGAAGGCCCGCAGCGCGTTTGCGGACCGCTATGGCAGCGTGTTCGGCCGCCAGCAGGGACTGATGCTGAAGATGGCCGGACTGGCAAGCGCCGAATGTGGTGCCTCCGGCCCATGGGTGGTCGACAGCACCCACCGCCGCTGGCTGGACTTCGGATCTTTTGGTGTGCATCTGCTGGGGCACCGCCATCCCGAGGTGGTGCGGGCGCTGATGGAACAGGTGCAGCAGCTCGGTCTCTCCACCAAGATCCTGGCCAACGAGCCGATCGTGCGGGCCGCCGAGCGGCTGCGGCAGCTCGCCCGGCAGGTGCATGAACAGATGGACCACCGGCTGCAGGCCCTGGGGGCGCCACCGGACAACGTGATCTTCGCCAACAGCGGCGCGGAGGCCGTGGAGGCGGGTTTGAAGCTGGCCCGTATTGCCACCGGCCGGCGGCGCATTCTGGCCTTCCGACATGCCTATCACGGCCGGACGGCCGGTGCGTTGAGCGTCAGCCATGGATACCTGCACCATGCGGGCCTGATGACCGACGGACAGGCCACGTTTGTGGAGGTCGGCGACCATGCGGCGGTCCACGCGGCCCTGTCCGGCGGCGAATTTGCTGCGGTCATCATCGAGCCGGTTCAGGGCGAAGGCGGCATCCGTCCAGTGGACCCGAGCTTTCTGGAATTCCTTCGATCCGAATCCCGCCGTCACGATGTACGGCTCCTGCTCGATGAAATCCAGACCGGCCTGGGGCGAGCCGGCTCCCTGTTGTGCCCGGTTCCTGCCGACATCCGGCTGCTGGGCAAGGTCCTGGGCGGAGGCATGTTCCCGGTCGCGGCCGCTCTGGTGGACACCACCCGTTTTGGCGCGGCTGCGCGCGACCCAGTGGTGCATGCCTCGTCATTCGCAGGCAGCGCGCTGGCCGGGGCGGTCATCAATGCCGTGCTCGACGTGGTCACCGCCGACAGCTTTCTCCCGCGCATCCGCCACCTGGAGCGGCTGTGCCGTGACCACCTGCTGGACCCCTTGCGTAGCCACGGTGCGATCAGTGCGGTGCGGGGCGACGGACTGATGCTTGGCCTGGAATTCAAGGAAGTGAGCCATGCCGGTGAACTGGTGATCGAAGCGGCCAAACGCGGTCTGCTGCTGGCCTTTTGCCTCACGGCGCCCCGTGTGATACGGCTCTATCCGCCCGCCACCATTGAAGACCACGACCTGATCGACGGCCTCGCCCGCCTGCGTGCCGGCGTGGACGCGCTCCCCTCTCTCAGCCAAGGAAGCCTCCAGCATGCCTGACGTCCATTCACTCCTGACCATCGGTCATGTCGACCGCGACCGGGTCTGGTCGGCCCTGTGCGACTTTGAGCGCTACCCCGAGTTCATGGCGGATGTGCTGGAGGTCACCGTGGAACGCCACTCCGCCCGGGAGATCGTCAGCCATTGGCGCGTGCTCCTGAACGGCAGCGAGCTGTCCTGGACCGAACGGGATGTGCTCACCGATGACCATCGCATCGTCTTTGAGCAGACCGATGGAGACCTGGAGGTCTGGGCCGGCCAATGGCGTCTGCTGGAGGATGCGGACGGGGCGTTGCGGGTTGAGCTAGAGGTCACCTTCGATCTGGGCATTCCTTCTCTTGCGGAGGTGCTGCACCCCATCGGAGAACGCGCCATCCGCGCCAACAGCCGGCAGATGCTGGAAGGAATACGCACGCGGGTGATCACCAACGAGACGGAGGCTTTGCGGTGAAGCTGCTCCTCAGCGGGGCCACCGGCACCTTGGGCGTGCCGCTGGTCCAGTCCCTGCTCACGGCCCATCCCGAACTCCGCATCCATGCCGTGCTGCGCTCCGAGCGAGCCTGGCTTGCGCTGCAGGAGACCCTGCCTCCAACGCTCCAGGCGCGTGTCCGTCCCCTACGGGTCGATCTCTCCGACGCTGCCAACGTGGCCGCGCTCGCGGAGGTGCTCCATGCGACTGAACGGGACAGCGCTCCCATGACCGGCCTCCATCTGGCCGCGGACGTGTCCTGGGACAAACCTTGCGAGGACATGGTGCAAGTCAATGTGGAAGGCTCCCGCAACTTCTGCCGCCTGCTCTGTGCCCTCTCGTCCCAACCCCGGATGCTCTACGTCTCCACGGCCTACACCCGGATGCATGACTGGCCCTATCGCAATGGCTATGAAGAGAGCAAGGCGCTTGCAGAGCGCACCATCCGCGCGGCGTTCGGCAGCCACATGCCCATGGCCACCTTCAGCTGCAGTCTGGTGGTGGGGGACAGTCGCGACGGCCAGATCGCGCGCTTCAACGGGCTCTATCCACTGATCAAGTTCCTGGCGCTGTTCCATCCGCCGTTTCTGGTGGGGCATCGGGACGGTCTGCTGGATATCGTTCCGGTCGACTGGGTGGTGAGAGAACTGGCGGCCCTCGTGGAGGACCTGCATGCCGGGCGCGCACCGGACGAGGTGGTGGCCGCCGCTGGGGCCACTCGTATCCGGTATGAAGCGGTGGTCCGTCTGATCGAAGCTCGGCTCAGCCACCATCGCGCGCAACACGGCTTGCCACCGGTGCCGGAGGTGCCCATCCTGCGCGACCGCCAATGGAGTTTCCTGAAGCGATCCTTGGCTGCCTGGCAGCCCCCGGGCCTGAGCAGCGGCGACTTCCGCTACTTTGAGCGGCTGCTGCAGGTGTATGGCACCTATGCCAGCAGTGACCGTGTACGTGCCCCGCTAAACGTGCGCACCCCCGCCCCCGATCCTCAGGACTTCCTGGGCCGCACGGTCGATTACTGGATCTCGCGACACCCACGGGCCCTGCGTGCGCGCGGCGTGGGCGCCACGGACGTGGTGGGGGAAGCGGCATGAGCGACACCGTCCACCACCCCGAGGGCGTCCATCACCGGCGTTTCCGGGTCGACCCGAGGCTGCACACGGACCTGCGCGGCCTGCGCCCCTGGATCTGCGCTGCACAGATCACCACGCAGTGGCTGGTCTGCAGCCTGGCCATTGCCACCGCAGAACATCTGCATCACTGGTACGTCACCCTTCCAGTGCTGATGGTGATCGCCACACGCCAGCATGCCCTGCTGGTGCTGATGCACGATGCGGCCCACGGACTCATCAGCCGGCGCCGCTGGCTCAATGACCTGATCGGCCATCTGCTGCTGTCCTTTCCGATGACGGTCAGCGTGGCCCGTTACCGCCGGCATCACCTGCTTCACCACCGTCATCTGAACCAGTCGCTGGACCCCGATCGGACTGATTCCATCCTGCCGGCCTCTCGGTCCGACTTCCTGCGCTTGCTGCTGCGCGACGTGACCGGTCTCACCACGCTGACCACGCTGCGTTCGGCGAATCACTTCGGCATGTTGGGCTTGTTCAGCGCCAACGCCCGGGGCAGTCTCCAGGACCGCCTGCTGGCCGTCTTCTTTCTGCTCGGTCTGGTGCTCACCTTGTGGGCGGGAGGCTGGGGATGGCAGTTCCTGTTGTACTGGATCGCTCCGATGCTGCTGTTTCTGCCGGCGTTGCTGAGGGTTCGGGGCATTGCCGAACATGGGGGACGGCTGGACCATCCGGCCGACCGCAACGCGCGAAGCATCCGGCCTGGATGGCTGGAACGCCTGGTATGGGCCCCCTGCCATATCCACCTGCACTGGGAGCATCACAGTTGCCCCGCCGTGCCCTCCTACAACCTGCCTCGGCTGTCTCGCCGACTGGTGGCGGCCTACCCCGCCAGCGAGGCTGCCCAGGCGCTGGACGGCTATTTTCTGGGGCGGCGCAGTCTGTTGAACGACCTGTTCCCACGCGCCGATCGTGCACGACCCGAGGGGGTTCGACCATGATGCTGACCGGCAGCGAAATCCACCGCATGGTGCATGCCGGCAAGGTGGTGATTGAACCGTTCAACGAGCAACAGCTCGAGCAGAACTCCTACGGCTGTCGCCTGGGAGCGGAACTGCTGGAGTACACCTCGTCGGACATCGATCCCCATGCCGGCCTGGAGGTGCGCACGCACCGTATTCCGGAAGAAGGTTTTGTGCTTCTGCCCAATCGCTTCTATCTGGGCACCACCGCAGAACGCATTGGCGGCATCAATTTCGCCAGCGAGTTGTATGCCAACGTCTCAGCGGCCGCCTGCGGCATGTTCATCCAGACCAGTGCCCCTCTGGGCCATACCGGCGCGGTCATCTGCTGGACGCTGGAGATCGTGGTGGCGCAGCCGCTGCGGGTCTACGCGGGCGCGCGCATCGCCAAAGTCTGCTTCTGGACCAATCTGGGCCAGGAGCGCAGCTATCAGGGCCGCTACGTGGGCTCCGATGGCGTTGTTCCCTCACGCATCATCATGGACACCAAATGATTCTGACCGGCGAGGAAATTTCCCATCGTGTGCAGACCGGCGAGATCGTCATCACGCCGTTCCTGCCCGAGAACGTCAATCCCAACAGCTACAACTTCCGGCTGCACAGCCATATGAAGGTGTATGAAGAGGGCGTCATCGACATCAAGGAAGAAAAGCCGACACAGGACATTCACATCGGCCCGGAGGGCATTGTGCTGGAGCCTATGCGTCTATACCTTGCCAGCACCATCGAGACCATGGGCAGCACCCATTTTGTGCCGACCTATGCGGCACGTTCGTCGATTGCGCGCCTGGGCATGTTCATCAACCTGAGCGCGTCCCTCGGGGACATCGGTTTCATCGGCCGCTGGACCATTCAGCTGCTGGCGGTCAATCGCATCAGGCTGTACGCCGGCATGAACATCGGGCAAATGATGTTCTGGAATGTTCAGGGCGACATCCGCCTGTATGAAGGCAAGTACCAGGGCGCGAAAGAAGCCTTCTCCTCCCGCATCTACATGGACTACGCCAAGGCAGCCGTAGCGGCTGCAGCGGCTGCAAAGGCGCAACAGGGTGCTGATGCGGAGCCCGCGCCCGAGGCCGCGCCGGAGCCCGTCACCGATGAGGCCCTCGATGCAGTGAGCCACACGGGGACCCATGCCATCAGCGACACCCGGATTGAACGACCCACGCTGCGTTGTGCCTGAGGAGTGGCCCGCCATGTCTGGAAAATTCTCGACCTTGCAGGCCCTCTCTGGCCGACTGCCTGTGCCCACGCTCTTCGCCCTGTCCGACGACAGACTGGACCGTTTGTGGTCCAACCGCGCCGAGGTCCAGGCGGAGGCGGCGGCCGCGCTGCACCACCTGCATATCACCGCAGCCGCCTTTCTGGATCGGGACCTGGCCACGCTCGCCAGCACTGCACCGCTGCTGTGGCGCCCGGACGCGAATGCGGTGCTGGAGGAGCTGCTGAGCGGCGCGGGCCTGTCGGTGGACACACCCGTGGCCGTTCGCTCCTCGGGGGGCATCGAGGACGGCGCGAGTCACAGCTTCGCGGGCATCTTTGAATCGGTGCTCCAGGTCCGGGGTGTGGCGGCATTACGCAAGGCCATCGAACAGGTGTGGCGCTCTTCATTCTCCCGGCGGGCCGTGATGGAGCGGCTCCGTTGCGGCCTTCTGGAAGCGCCGCTGGGCATGACGGTGTTTGTGCAGCGCATGATTGATCCCCAGTGGGCGGGCGTGGCTTTCAGCCGCGACCCGGTGTCGGGACACCCAGGCATGCGGATCGAGGCGGTTCCCGGGTTGGGTGAGCTGCTGGTGTCCGGGGAACGGCGTGCCAGTACCGCGCTGCTGGACCCGGAACATCCATCGACGGTGAGTGGTGATGCGGAGCTTCTGGCACAAGGCCCCATGCTGCAGGACCTGCGGGCCCTGGTGCGTGCCGTGGAAACCGAACTGTCCTTGCCGGTGGACATCGAATGGGCCTACGACGGCCACGCCGTCTGGCTGCTGCAGGCCCGCCCCATCACCACGATGAGTCGCCACGCAGTGGAGCCGCCGACCTGTGAGGCCGTGGCGCTCTACCTTGCAGAAGATGCCGCACTGGCCGCATTCCAACCGCTTCCGGGCTTTGCCCACTATTTCCGGTCTAAACGGCGACCCTTGGCGCTCCTGGCGTCCCAATACGAGGTCGCGGCCGGTACCGCATTGCTGGTGCGTGCCAATGCCAGTGGTTTCGCCAATCCCGCCGAGCGAAGCGCCTTGCTGTCATCACTCGCGACAGACGCCGACACCCGTGTGGTGCTGGATTTCTCCGAAGGACTGCGCCAGCAGATTCTCCCCTTCAGCGAGCTGGCCACCCGCCTGGACGAGCTACTGAGCGAGGTCACCACCGTCTTCACCGTGCGACAGTACATCCAGGGCGATTTCGGCCTGATCAGTCAGCCCACCGTGGCCACCCCGGGGCATGCCCGTCAGGTGCTGTGCGAGATCTCACCCGACGGGTTGCTGGCCATCAATCGGGGATCCGCCACCACCACCAGTTTTTCCATTCATGAGCACAGCCTTCATGGCAACCCTCACGGCAACCCTCACGGCAGCCTCGACGGAGTACCGCCCGTGGAGAACCAGGCGATGGGTGAGGCGCTTGATCCGCCAGACCCGGCGGCGCTCCTTAGGCCCGACCAACAGCGGATCTTGTTCGAAGTCAGCATGGATGCGGTCAAGCGCTTTGGTTCGGTGCAGCTGGAATGGGTGCTGGAGGGTGACCGTCTCCGATTGATCGACTTCTCAGAGGTGGCCGCCTTGCATCAGACGCAGCAGGACCAGGACCAGCGCACCGTCTCGCCGGGATATGCATTCGGTCCGACGATGCGGGTGGAGGATGGACAGGCCCTCCGGGACATCAGCATCGCAGCGACAGTCTCCATCAACCACCTGCCCAGTGCCGAGAGCCTCGGGCCGCTGATGACGCAGCTGCTGGCCCAGGCGCTGGCGGGCAACGCGCGCCCCATTGTGGTCTCGCCCCGGCCTTATGCCGCTCTGGCGGCCCTGATTCCCCACGTGGCCGGGTTTGTTTTTGAGCAGTCCTCCTTGCTGTGCCATCTCGCGATTCTGCTCCGTGAAGGCCAGGTGCCGGCCGTCGAGTCTGCGGTGCTCTACCAGCACGCCCACTCAGGCCGACCCATCACCATCCGGGCCAGCAGCGGGCAGGTGCACGAGGTGACGGCATGACCCGGCTTTACCTCGGCCTGACCCTGCCAGGCGCCGGCCTGCCTGGAGACACCTCCGTGCCGATGCCCGGCCTGCTGGAATGCAGGGGTGACGAACTCCGCATGGGGTCCAACGGCCTGTACCTGCGCGCCGGAGACCTGCGGCCGACCGCCTGGTGGACCGAGGCGGGCATGCAACCCTTGCCTGACCTGCCACCGTTGGAGTTCCGGGGCCTCAATGCCGGCCAGCGCCAGCAGAGCCGACAGTTCTTCGACGCTCTGGAAGCGGCGGTGCCGTCGCTGAAGGAGCATCGGGGCCTTGGGTCCACAGGTCGATGGATGCCAACGATCGCGGCCACCGCCTCGGAGACTGCACCCTCCATGTTCGCCTGCTTCCACCTGGTCCAACTGGGCGAGCCCGGCGCCATGTATGTGCACTATCACGATGAGTCCGTGCCTCTCGCTTCCACCCGGCCAGGCCTATGTGAGCTGCTTCAAGCACTGAACGACGGCAACTCCCGACATGGACAGCGCCTGGACGCATTGCGCCCCGCGCTCGGAGACGAATGCTGGTACACCAAGTGGCGGCCCGATGTGGAGATGGAGCGCAAATTCACCTTCCGCGGGATTCCAGACACCTGGAGCCTGCTGCATACCCTTCACCGTGAGATCACACGCAGCAGCGCGTCCGGGTTCGTGCCTGAGCTGGACCGGGAAATCCAGGTCTGGGACTATGAACAGCACATCTTCGAGGTGTTGGGCGCCAATTCAGAAAGCGGCTACATCGCCTACATCCCGCAGGCGGATGGCCATATGACGGTGAAACGCAAGTGGTTCATCGAGAACAGCGAGATTCGCCGTGAGTCCCTCTGGGTGGACCATCAACTGCAACTGTGCGACATCGACGCCCACGTCCGGACGCTGACGGCGGAGCACACGCGACGTTTGCCCGGCTACCGTCGCAAACGCTTTGATGCGCAGTTTGAGTCCCTGCACACCGGCAACATCTTTGGCATCTACATGGACATCTGCCGCACGCTGGACGGCCGTGATTCATTCACGCAGTGCGAGATCGAATACTGCCGCACACGCACCTTTGGCGATATTCGCCTGGTGGAGCAGGACTTCAACCACTTCTCCACCTATGTCGCGGCACAGTTCGAACGCCTGGGTGTGGCATTTCAGCAGGACCTTTATTCAAAGCTGGATTTCGTTCGCAGCATTGCGGATTCGCCTGCTGCCCGGGAGGCCGCATGACCGCCGCTGTGCAGCCACCTCAGGGCGATTCATCCAGCAGCGCCAAGGCCCGGTTGTTGCTGGTGCTGGGCAACTGGCGCCTGCGACATGCCGAGCCGGTTCCTGAGTCGGTGCAAGATCTGCAATTGGTGCCATTGCCAGCAGGTGCACGCCTGGGTGCCCGGGCTGCGCAAATGGATTGCCGTTGTTCTCTGCCACTGCTGGCGACCCTCGGCCCGCAGGATTGGCGCACATCGGGCAGCGACGTCCGCCTGAATGTCGCCAATCTGGATGTGGAGCGGATGCCGCTGGCCATCGTCCGCCTGGCAGGTGCCACGCTCGAAGATGGCCTGCTGCTGCAAGCCTTGGTCGACCGAACCGATCTTCACGGGGCGCATTTCCTGGCCCTGCCGCCCGGCGGGCCGGTGATAGCACCGCAAACGTTCTGGCACCAACTCGCCGAGGCGTTCAACACCCACCATCTGCTCACCAACAATTACGAGTGCTTCTACACCAGCACCGCCGCGCCGCCGCCTTGGCGCCTGGTGCTGAACCCGCCTGCACCGGATGTCTGGCAGATGGGAGAGGACTGGCTGGACGACCTGACCACCTCGCCTCCGGAGGCGGTCTTCGGATTCGTGCCCCAGTTGGGCGAAGAGTGGCAGTTTGTGCGTCACGACAATGTCGCCTGTGAGGTCCTCCGCGTGCCAGAGGGCCCCACCGGCACAGTCAATGCGGCACTGTTCAGCGTCAAGCGCAAAGCGCAGGTGCTGGACCGATGGGCGCAGGTCACTGCGTCGCTGACCGGCCTACCGGGCATGAGCCCATCACCGGCCTGGAGGGACGTGCCCCTCACGGCCTCTGCGCAGGAGCACATGGCCGGCTGCCTGGAACTCCCCTTGCATGAGTCGCTGCACTGGCGGCGCACCGCCTTTGTCGGGCATTGCGAATCCCTGTCCAGTGGACATCTGCTGAAGGTGAGCTTCAGCCTGAATCAATCGCTGGAAGCCCCCCGGGACACGATTGCGCTGTGCGGCATCGATTATCTGAAGACCCGCGGTCTTGAAGGCGCACGCTCACCGAAGCAGGACGTCCAGGACCTGGCGAACCTGCTCACCGGGTTTCTGAAGCGCCGGGGGGGGTCTGTCGTGCCTTCATCGCAGCGCCCTTTCCCCCCTCCAGCCCGACGCCTCTGCGCGGCGGCTTTCCTCTGATGCTCAGGCCCTGGAGCCCCACCCATGACCCAATGTCTGACCAACGGCGTCTTCAACATGCGCCTCGACGTGGCCGACCTGCCGGAGGTCTCCGCCCTGGCGCTCCGGCTGACGACCTTTCTCTTCCCTTATTTGCAGCCCGTTGATGCCCCACGCGAGGTCGACCTGGACCTTCAGCTGTTGCCAATCTCGGACTTCAATCCCTCATGGAAGGCCTGCTGCACCCAAGCGGCCGTGATCCGTGAAACCTACGCAGAAGGATTCACCTTGCGGGTAATGCGTGGGTGGCTGCCCGACGGCCGACTGGTGGCGTGGGATGAAGAGCGGCAGGTAGGCTATGTGATTCATCAGGCCAGCCGTCAGGTGAAGTTCCACGGCGACCACCGGGCCTTCATCCACATCATCGAACTCGTGCGTTATTACGGCCTGCTGGTGGAGCAAGGCCAGGGCACGGCCATTCTGCATGCGGCAGCGACCCTGCATCCCACCACCGGCGAGGCGCAGGCCGTGGCGGGCATCAAAGGCGCAGGCAAAACCACCACCATGCTGGGCCGCGTGCTGGACGAAGGCCACACCTACTTCTCAGGCGACAAGCTCCTGCTGGACCTGGTGGAGGGCCGCGTGCGTGCTCGCGGGTGGCCGGACTTCCCGCACATTGGGTTGGGCACGCTGAGGCAGTTTCCCTCGCTCGTCGAAGCCCTGTCCCGTGAGCCCGGCGAGGGGCTTGCGGGACGGCTTCATCCCGACCTCCCGGACCAGCACAAGATCTTGATTCCGCCGGAACTGTTTGCCCGTCTGCTGGGGCGCAGCCCGATGGGCAGGACCTGGCTCGGGGGCGTTCTGCTGCCGGAGGTGATGGTGGATGCACCGCTGCGCAGCCGTCGACTGTCCCGGGATGCCATCCAGCAGGTGCTGGCCGAGCGCAGCATCTTTGAATGGCCACACACCTTCATCACCTCCACCTGGCACGGCATGCCCCCGAGCGGCGCGGGGCTGACGCATCACCTGAGCCCGGCGCTGGTGCAGGCCTTGTGCGAGCTGCCCTGGACCCGGGCCAGCGGGCGAGCCCAGCGACAGCCGGCAGCCGTCTGAGATCGAAACCCAGACTCTGACAGCCCTGCGCCATACGTTGACGAGGAGTCTTCATGTCCGCTTCCCCCCCACGAGTGCTCCTTCCGGATCCGATGGACCCACAGGCCACGGATCGCCCGCCGCTGCGTCTGTGCCTGGTGGCTCCCAGTGGTTCGGGCAAAAGCACCACAGCGGGACTGATGCGTGAGTGCTTCGAGGCGCAGGGGCTCACGGTACGTGTCCTGAAGCTGGCCGCGCCGCTGTACCGCCTTCAGTCCGTCATCTACGCCGAAGCGGGCCTCACCGTGGGCCAGGGCGCGCAGGATCAGTGCCTGCTGGAGAGCCTTGCCCAGCATTTGCGCCGCATTCAACCGCATGCCCTGGCGCGTCGGTTTCTGGAGGCCCTGGCGGCGGCAGAAACGGACACGGACGTGATCATCAACGACGACCTGCGCGACGACACCAGCGACTGGCCTGCGCTGCGTCAGGCCGGCTTCTCGGTCATCAAGCTGGTGGCGCAGCCCACGCTGCGACAACAACGGATGGCCATTCGCAACGATCTGAGCGTGGTGGTCCACAGTCCGCTGGATGCCCAGATGGCGAGAATCCCGCCGGACTTTGTGCTCACCAACAACGGCTCTCTGGCGGCATTGCGGCGGCAGGTGGAGGCGCTGTGCACCTTGTTGGTGGAGCGGGCTCCGGCATGACCCACGGACGTTTGCTGTGGTTGCTGGTGGACGGGTTGTCCCTGCCGCTGTTGCGCCTGCTCGCCCCTCGCCTGCCGCCCTGCGCCACCACCTTGCCATTGCGACCTCTGGCGCCCAATTGCCAGACCCCGCCTTCGCTGTTCAGCATTTGGAGCGGGCTGCCTGAATCCGCACATCGGCTGACCGGCTACGACATGCCGGTGGAGGGGCATGCGTCCCCTCTGGCGATCCGTGAAGCCTTTGCCAACTGGCCTCAAGACGTCGCGATGGTCTGGGACGACTGGGCCGCAGGCGGCGGGCAGGTGCGCACCTGCGCGGTTCCATTTGTTCAGCCCCAGCGCCTGGCGGGGGCCCTGCTGTCCCACAGCCAGGTGTACACGCCCGCGCTGGCGGCGCCCCGGCTGCTGCGTGCCGGTGAAACGCTGGTGATTGAAGCACTGGGTGTGCAGTGGCCCGTGGAGGGCCATGGGGACAGCCTCCGCTTGCGGAACACCCCTGAGGGCGTGGTGGACCTCCCTCTCCACCAGACCCGCCACCTGCGCTTGTCGGACGCAGTGCCGGCCACGGTGGCGGGCCACACCCACCGCGCCATTGCCCTCCGCACGGTACGGGTGGAGGGGGAGCTGCGACTGTGCATGATGGGGTTCCAGCCGGTCTGGATTGAAGGGCGTGACGCGCCACAGCGCCAGGCCGCTTTCCGGCACCGGGCCTATGCAGCCCTCAATCCGGCGCGTCTTTATGCCGACGGGGCCCTCGGCCTCCGGCTGGATGCGGGGGGGCACGGCCACGCCGAGACCCTGCTGCTGGACCTGCTGCACGTGGTGCATCAGAGCTTCCTGGAGGACATCTGCTGGACCCTGGACGCGCCAGGGGGGGAATTGGTGGTGGCCTACTATCCGGTCATCGACCTGCTGAGCCACCAGTTGCTGCGCACGATGGTGTCTCCGGCCAACGCGGCCGAGCGGGACGTGGCCGGCCAGATCCTGGCACGGGTGGCGGAGTGGCTGGGCGAGTTGCTGCTGAGCTGCCAGCGGCGGCTGGCGCCGGGCTCCCGACTGGTGGCCCATGCGGACCATGGCATGCTGCCCATCCACCAGGAGTTCAGCCTGAACCGCTGGCTGCATCAGCAGGCATGGCTCACGCTGGACGCCGAAGGTGGCATCGACCCGCAGCACTCGCTGGTGTTCTACCACCCGGCCGAGAACGGATGGCTCGCCGTGCATCCCGAGCGTCTGGCAGCGGCGCAGCTGGACCTGTCCAGCCTGATCGGAACGCTGAACCAGTGGTTCCTGGACGAAGGGCCTTCCCCATCGGCGATGACCCCGGCCTTCCGGCTGATCCCAGGGCCCGAGGTATCTACGGGCCAAGGCTGGCAGAGCCAGTGGTACGTACAGCCGCCGGACGGGGTGAGGCTGAGGGCCGATGTCCATCGGCCTATGCTGGCGCCGGCACGCAAAGGCGGCGACCACACCTGCTGGTCCCCGAATCCGTGGCTCGAAGCTGCGCTGCTGGACACCGAGCCCACAGGTGTGACCTGGCCGTCCACCGTCGCGCTGACGGACCTGGCGCCCGCCCTGCTCGGCTGGCTCCGATTGCGCCATGCTGGCGCCCCCGCTATGGCGTCCACCACCAGCACCACCAGCACAAAGACCGAAGGCGCTGCCCCTCACGCCTGCGCGCCCGCCGCCACCGCTCCCACGGCCCCCACACCATGACGCTGAAAGCATTGCTGATCGACATTGACGGCACCCTGATGTTCAAAGGTCAGGCGCTGCCTGGCGCCGACCACATGCTGCACACCCTGCAGCATGCAGGCTTGAAGGTCCGGCTGCTGACCAACATCAGCGCTCGTTCAACGGCCGACATCGCGCAGGAGCTGAACGACGCCGGCATCTCGGTCTGCCCGGCCATGATCCAGACCGCCGGGGTGGCCTGCGCCCAGCATGTCCATGCCCGCCCGGGTGCCAGCTGCCACCTGCTGGTGCCGCAAGCCATGGAAGCGCTGTTCGATCAGATTCCCAGGAGCGACCAGTCGCCGGACTTCGTGGTGATCGGCGACATCGGCGAGCGCTTCGACTACCGGTGTCTGAATCAGGCCTTTCGCCTGATTCGTGCGGGCGCCACGCTGCTGGCCCCGCATCGCAATCTCTACTGGCACAGCTGCGAGGGCCCCATGCTGGATGCGGGTGCGTTCATCCAGGGCCTGGAGGCCGCCACCGGGCGTGAAGCCCTGGTGACCGGCAAACCATCCCCGCTGTTCTTCCAGGGCGCATTGGACGCCCTGGGGGTGACAGCGGCCGAGGCCATGGTCGTTGGGGACGATCTCCGCACCGATGGCGCTGGCGCGCGTGCGCTGGGCATGGCCTACGTCCAGGTCGCCACTGGCAAGGGCCTCGACACCGTGCCGGACCTGCCGCCTGCCCGGCACCGCATCCCCAGCATTGCCGCACTGCTGGACCACCTGAACTCTCTGCCAACACGGGAAGCATGACGATGGATCTCGCCACTACCTTGACCTCGCCCGATGTCGACGCCTTCTACACCTTGGACCGGAGCCGCCTGGCACGCACCACTGAACGCTTTGTGCAGGCCTTCCCTGGGCGCGTGCTCTATGCCGTCAAGGCCAATCCGCTGCCGGAGGTGGTGGAGACCGTGCTGTCACACGGCATCCACGGATTTGATATTGCGTCCCTGCCCGAAGCGCGCTTGGTACGCCGTGTGACGCCCACCGCGCCCTTGTGGTTCATGAATCCGGTCAAATCGCGCCGGGATCTCGCGCTGGCCTGGAGCGATCTTCATATCCGTGACTATGTCATCGACAGCGAAGCGGAGCTTGAAAAGCTGCTGGAAGTGCTGCCCACCCACGACGCCGCCATTCGTGTGTGGGTCCGTTTTCAGCTCAGCACCTCCGATGCGGTTTATGAGCTCAACAGCAAATTCGGCGCCAGCATGCCGCTCACGGCGCGCTTGCTGGCGCGGCTGGCGCTGGAGACGCGATGGCGGCAGGGCCTGGCCTTCCACCCCGGCTCACAGACCATGACCGTGGAGCCTTATCTGGCAGCCTTGCAGATGGCGGAACAGCTGATCTGCGAGGCGCAAGCCGTGGAGGCCGTTGACATCGGTGGTGGTTTCCCCGGCCTGTATGCCAACCTGCCCCCGGTGACGCCCTGGCCCATGCTGGACGCCGTCGGGGCCTTTGTGTCCGGCTCCTCGAGCCTGCGCTCCCGTGAGCTGGTATGCGAGCCAGGTCGCTCACTCACCCACGACTGCATGTCGCTCTTCGCGCGGGTGCTGCTGCGGTCAGACACGGCGGTGTATTGCGGGGCGGGCATCTTCAACGGGCTGCTGCCCGCGCAGCAGCACCTGCAGCTCCCGGTGGCCACTTGGCGCGGCACACGTCGTCTGCCCATGACCGCCAAGGACGACCTGCGCGAGTTCACCGTATTTGGCCCCACCTGCGACAGCATGGACCGCTTGGCCCACCCCTATGCGCTGCCCGACGCCATCGAGGAAGGCGACTGGATCGAGTTCCAGGCGGTAGGCGCGTATTCAGAAAGTGTGCGTTGCACCTTCAATGGCTTCTCGGTGGACCACCGGGTACTTCTGCCCGAGGGAGGCACCGCATGCGCCGACTGAACGTCCGGACCGACCTGCTCACCTCCGTCGAATCGCTGATTGCGCAGCAGAATGAAGCGACCGCGTCCCTGCCAGGGGAGCCCCGGGTGGACATCGTCCGGGACCACGGCGGCGTCCGGGCGGCCGCTGTGGTCATGACGCAGGCCTTTGTGGAGAACCACGACAAGGGATGGCTGGCGTGGCTGAAGCCTGAGGAGGTGCGCCGCATCGAGGAGGGAGACCACGCGCTGGGAGAACGCCGCCTGACACCCATCCTGGCTTACCTGCTGCGGGCGGGCCTGGGGGCCGGCGGCATTCTGTGTGTCGAAACGGTGCAGGCCGCAGACGGCATCGGCCCGAGAGTGGTACGCGGCGCCTGCCTGCGGCGGCTCCCCATGGCGTGGCCGGCCCGTGACAGCCTGCTCTACAAATACCTCGTCGGCGGCTGGCATGCGCTGCGCACGTATGGCCTGCCGCGTGCCCTGGCGGCGGATCGGGCGCAAACACGGTTGCGCCAGGCCACCGAGCTCGCCCGGCGCGCACAGGGGATCCCGCAGGGTTGCATCTACTCCAGCATGATGTGTGTCCCCCGGCGTTTTGAAGGGCTTCATGTCGCCCGACGGCTGTCGGGGCCCTTTCTGCGCTTGGCCGACGAACAGGGTCTTCACATGCTGCTGCAGAGCAGCAACCCGGATCGCAATGATGAGCGGGTGTTCAAGCGTTTCGGTTTTTCACGGATCGGCGAGTTCAACTATGGCGTGTCCCGGCTCAATGCCGTGGGGCCCTACACCATCACCCTGCTGGCGCGCCCACCCAGACAGATCGAGGTCCATCCATCATGACGCCGCAATTCCAGGTGGTGCGGGATGAATCAGATCCCGCCTTCATCCATGCATGGACGACTCACGTCAGTGCCCGCGAGCTCTCTCTGGATCCCGACTATCTCCGCCTGCTGGCCGAGGCCTCGCCCGGGGTGACGCATCATTACGTGGCCTGTCGCGATGAGGACGGGGCTGTGCGTGGCCTGGCCTATATCGCGCTTCAGCAGCAGCGGATCGCCGGGCTGCTGCCTTTGCGTGTGCTGGTTCTGGGTGGGCGTGTTGCAGCGGGTCAGGCCTTCTGGTTCGACGAACAGGTGTGGAGCTTTAGCAGCTTCATGAGCGCACTCCGGCAGTTTCTGGCCCTGACCTTTCCCCATGGGCTGATCGTGCTGAAGGAGTTTTCGCGAGAGCGGGATGCCTCCGCCATTGACCAGAACCAGCGGGCGGGTTTTGTGAATGTGCCCTGCTTTCACCGCAGCCGCGTGCCCTTGCAAGGCGCAATGACCTTGGCGGCCTATCTGGACACCCTCTCCTCCAAGCGGCGTTACCACCTGCGCAAAGTGCTGCGGGACGCACAAGCTCAAGGCCTTGAATGCGAGGTATTGGAACGCTTTGAACATCTGCTGGATCAGCTGTATCCGCTCTACCTGGCAGTTAATGCGCGCGCACAGGAGGCGCGCACACCGCCCCTGCCTCGCCAGCTGTTTGATCTGATGGCCCGTCATCTGGAGAGTGTCCGCATGCTGGTCCTGCGCCAGGCCGGGCAGATCCGCGGCTTCGGGCTGCTGCTGCATCGGCACGGCCAGGTGAAATGTATGGTCATCGGCCAGGACTATGCGGTGGCCCGGGAGTTGAACCTCTGGTACCTGTTGGTCCTGCATTCGATTGAATACGCCGCGCAGCACGGCTGCGAGACCGTCGACCTGGGCTCCACCAACCAGGACATGAAGCGCAAGTTCGGTGCCGTCTGCGAAGAAATCTGGATCTCTGTCCGTCATCAGAATGACCGCTGGCAGCACTGGCTCGCCCCTTACATCCGATTCAGTCTGCGACGCATGTATGCCCAACCTAGGCGTGAGGGAGAAACACCCGTTCACTGAGCGGCCTCCCGTCCGCGCACGCCTCACCCTGTGTCCGTGCGTTTCGTCCTGTCTCCTCTCGCTCCTTCAGCTTTCTGCGCCTGCCTACAGCGCCCAACGCCACCACAACGCCACCACAACGCCACCCTTCAGCCCCCTGCAGCATCGCTTAACATCCCTGGGAGGGGTGTCGCCCTTTCCGGGCTGAGCGTCCTGCACTCAGCTTGCTCTCCGACGACCTTTTCATCGCCCCCCCGATTCAGTCACGGTGGATGCCTACTTGATCTCCGCTCGATCTCCGCTTGATCCGCATCAGACGCCCGCTTGATAAATGTCTTCTCTTGACCAGCGCGCTGCCCCACCCAGGGCGGCAGATCAATCGCCTTCCCAGGCCCGCGCCGTCATACGGCAAGCTGCCGACCTCCCATTGAATCCGGTGCTGGCCTCCGTCAAGTCCTGTCTGCTGACGCTGGAAGACGCGCCCTTTGATCCCATCTGGTTCGCTCAGGAGCGCATCGCCATGCCCACCTCCATCGCACGCAGCGTGCCGAAGCGGCAGGCGGAATTTTTCTTTGGACGATGGGCGGCGCGCGAGGCGCTGATGCAATGCGGCGTCACTGGATTCGACGTCGGCATCGGGGCGTCACGGGAGCCGGTTTGGCCCCCCGGCGTCGTCGGAAGCCTCACGCATTGCCATGGATATGCTGCAGCGGCTGTCGCCCCGGCTCGGGACCTTCAGAGCATTGGCATCGACATTGAGCAGGTCGCTCATCCGCAAAGCCTTGAGGCATTGCTGGCCGTGGCACTCGATGCCACCGAAATCGAGCGTCTGGGCTCATCCACCCACGGGCTGTCCACCGCACAGCTGGCCACCTTGGCCTTCTCCGCCAAAGAGAGTTTCTACAAGGCTGCCTTCCCGCAGGTGGGTCGCTTCTTTGGTTTCGAAGCGGCGCGGGTGGTCGAGGTCCGCGAGCGTCCTCGCGTCCTCCGCCTGGAACTGACCGAGTCACTGGCCGGTGAATGGCGCGCCGGATGCGCAATCGACGTGTCTTTCCAGTGGCTGACCAACGACGTCGTCTTCACCTGCTTCTGCGCGTGACGGGCCCCGTCGATCTGAGAAGCGGCTGAAAACGCTCCGCCGGAATCGGCATCAAACCGACAGGCGTTGAACCAACCACAGCAGCCCGCCACACAGAGCCACCACCGACAAGCCCTGACGAACCCGCATCTCCACACCCGGTGGGAACCCAAGACGAAGCCCCCGCATCAGCCCCAGAAACGCAACCCCGATTGCGAGCTGAACGAGCTCAATGCCAAGGTTGAAGCCCAGCAGGCTTTGCCACAGATGCTGGCGATCCAATCCCCGCGCTTCCAGAGCACCGGCCAGCCCCAGCCCGTGCACCAGCGCGCAGCCAAAGACCAGCCAGAGACGCATGGGCGTGGACATCGAACGGCCATTGCGTGCGGTCCACCCGTCATGCAGCACCACCCCCACGAGGGTCAATGCAATGCAGGGTTCAACCACCGCCGATGGCCCTTGTACGCCGCCCAACAGACTCAGACTCAAGGTGGCGGCATGCCCGGCCGTGAATGCGGTCAAGGTCATCAGAACCAGGCGCCAGCTTGTCAGACCGGCCAGAACGGCCAGCAGGAAGAGCAGATGATCGGCCCCTGACAGGATATGCGTCGCGCCGAGGCGCATGTCGTCGCGCAGCACCGCCATGGCTGAGGGGAAGAGCAGGTGCTCCGGATCTTCGGGGCCAAACACAAGCAATTGCCGCTGCTTCTCGCCCGTGACCGGATCTGCACGTGTCGCGGTGACCACGATGCGCTGTTCGTCCGGTTGATCGCCATACAGGGTGACACGGTAGCGCAGCTGCCCGTTATAGGCGTCCTGTGGATGCCGGAGCTGAAAGCGCCCCAACACCACCAACTGCGTGGCGGGGCCGGCAGGGTCCTCATCGGGCGGACTGAAATTGAGAAAGGTCCCCTCCAGCAACAGCGGGCCCTCGTCATCCCACAACTGCACCTGGGCCTGCACATCGGCGGTCAAACGGGGCAGATGCCGTGCGTAGGCCGCCTGTGACATGCCGTGGGCAAGGCCATCGCTGGCGTAGGGAAAGGCACTGACCGGCAAGGACAGCACCACATACACCCCCCCGTTCACGAAGTTCAGCGTGCCCCGTTGGGGTGGCATCAAATGCGCCTGGGCCTGCACCCAATGCAGGCTCAGGCCGAGGGCCAACACGCAAAGGCATTGGCGATGGAGGGCGCGGGGGGGCCGCCAGGAGCTGATTGCCTGTTGCCAGGCCGTCATACGTTGCCGCTGATGCAGCGAGGCGCGTAGGGATAGGTGTCGGTCACGACGTAGTAATAAATGCCGCCTGGAAACTCCGGCGTCACACCGGTTCTGCCATTGCATTCGTCCAGATCACCGCCATTGCTGCTACTGTAGGCCCAATCATTCTTGAACGTGCCCAACGGGAACACGCTGACGCTGGGGCGGGTGGACAAGGTCGTGGCAGTGGCGTTGGGTTTGTAATTGCCCCTCAACGCCACCAACCCGGAGGTGGCATCGCTGGCGGTCCGGTATCCGTATTTGAAATAGATGGGATAACCGTCCATGGCCCAGCCGATCAGCACCATTTTCTTGGCCACCGCCGTGCTGCTGTCGATCTCGCCGCCCAGCGCGGTGAACAGACGTTCCGGCGCTCCGTGGTAGTGGTAATCCCCCGTGGGCTGCACATGCGCCAGGTTGCTGTCCGCGCCAAAGTCAAACGGGGTCACCGCGACCAATGCCTCAAGGCTCCAGGCACCGCCCCCCAAGAGCGTGCAAGACCCGGTGCCTGCCGCTGAATCCGGGCATCCGCCACCCGTGTTGGCGTCGAACTTGATGCCGTTCAAGCCATACCCGGTGGGTTGCACGTTGTAGTTGGCGCTGGAGGCCTTGCTGGGGGTCAAGGTGATGGTGGCCACCGACACGCTTTGCGTACGGATGGTGTTGGGGTTGCCGCTGTTGGGGAATACACCGACCGCATGGTTGGGGATGCCATTGGCCGTCAAGCTGCGGGCCGAACTGCTGCAGGTCCAGCTATAGCTGTAATTCGTGGTGACATTGCTGCTGATGTTGCTGGTGTTGTTGGCATTCACCAGGCCCGTGACGGTGCTGCCGGTACCGCTCACGGCGCAACCAACAGCCGCGGTGGAGTTGGCCGTTCCCGTTCCACTCAGAGCCACCGCTGTGGCGCTGGTGGAACTGCCCACCGCCGTGTTGAGGCTGCTGTATTTGGCCAGGATATCGCCGGAACTTGCAGACGGTGTCACCGTGACGGTGCCTGAGGCAGCACTGGTGCCCACCGCATTGCTGGCTGTGACTGAACAGGTGTAGCCACTGCCGTTGGTCATGCCAGACACAGTGATGGGGCTGGAAGTGCCGCTGCCAGTGAGGGTCGACCCCGTGGCTGTGCAGGTCGCGGTATAACCGGTGATGGCCGATCCACCGTTGCTGCTCGGGGCGGAGAAGGCGATGCTGGCAGACGCATTGCCAGCCGTCGCGGCACCAATCGTGGGCGCCCCCGGAGCCGTGGCCGTCGTCGTTGAACTCGTTCCGGCGCCCCCACCACACGCTGTCAGCGCTGCGGTCAGAAGGGCCACAGGAATCAATCGTCCCGGCGTGTGTGCCTGGGCAGTGAACATCTGCATGGAAGAGCCCCTGGTTGCAACGGCTGCCGTAGCGTCAGACAGGATTCAAGTTATTGCAAGCCGGTAGCGATCTCCCGGCGGGCAGGCGTGTGAAATTCCGCAATGTCCCCATCGCGTGCCGGCTGTCGCCACTGGCTACGATTCAAGTTCATCCGATGCCGGTCCCAGAACGCGTGGCCACGAAACCGCACAGGCCTCGCATAGACCTCCGACAGACGCGCACGGTAGAGCCACTGCACCTGCGCCATTTCCAGAAAGAAGTCGCGCCGGGCCCCCGCCTCCCCGCTCAGCTCTCGTGAAATCGCCAGGGCAGCGCTCTCCGCCGAGGCCAAGGCATGGAACAAGCCCTGGGAGGCGATCGGATCAAAGGCCAGCACCGCATCACCAATGACATACAAGCCGGGCAGCCCCGCACATCCATTCACATCCAGGGCCACACTGCCGGCCGGCTGCACACGGGTCTGAATGCCGGCCATCCGCTCCGGCACCACCTCCCGCAGCAGGGGGTGGGACCGGGACTTCGCCAGCAAGGCTTGAGGGTCACGAAGCGCCCGCATCACCGACGCATCCGCGTCCGTATGGAACGCCAGCACCCGGCTGCCAGACGGAACCCGAACGCTGTACCACCACCCATCGGCATCGGCACAAAGGCGGGTGCTGCGGTCCTCGTCCTCCAGCGGCGGCAGCAGCGCATGGATGCACACCAGCCGATCGCCGTCCGCCCGGTTCAGCCCCAGACGTCGGCACACGGCGGCATTGCGCCCGGTGGCGTCCACCAACACCGGCGCGGTGTGTCGACGGCCCCTGGCCACATCCCGCACCCACCACCGGCCCCCTTCCCACGAGACCTGCAACGCTCCGCTCAGAGCCGTGACACTTGCTCCCACCTCGGTGGCAGCGTTCCGTAGCATCCGGTCGAAACGCAGCCGGTCCAGATGCCACCCAGGGCCGTTGGGGTCGCGCAGCGCATCCGTCCACACCGGTGAATCACTGTCCCAAACCGAGATACTGGCGCCCCGCTCCGCATGCCCATCCGCAACAAATCGGTCCCATAAACCCTGGCGGCGCAGCAGCACGGCCGCTGCACCGGGCAGAGACTCGCCAATGCGCCAGGCGGCGCCCCGGGAGGAGACCGCAGGGGGTGGCGCCCGCTCCAGCATCAGGACCCGATGCCCCGGCGACAGGCGCCGCGCCAGCGCCGCACCCGCAGGTCCGCTCCCAACCACGATGACATCCCAGTGTTGGGTCTCCCCAGCGCCCATCGGCACGATTGGCACGATTGGCACGCTCAGCGCCGCGGCGTCCGGGCGCGATGAGCCTGCCGCATCTCGTGGTCGGTTCTCGCCCGCGCCTCGTGGCTGAGTTCCTTGCCGCCACGGTCTTCCACCTGCATGATCGGCGGGAAGTCCGGGTCATTGGCAATGCCCTCGCGCACCTCCACAATGCCCTGCCGGTCGAAATGCTCTACCATCGCCTGCAGCTGCTGCTGATAGCCCTCGCCCAGCGTGCGATCCCAATCTGAACGGTCATTAAAGGCGGCAATGCGTTCCGGCCGCTCCAATGACAGGTCCATGAGCTTTTGATAGTTTTCAGCGCTCAGCACCTGATTCGGCACACGAGCCGGCCAGAACGTCGGCAGGTAGGGGTCGTACTGTGTGTCGTAGCCGGAGCGGCAGCTGGCCGTATCGGTCTGCCACGGAATCGCCATCCAGCGCGTCAGCGACCCGGGAAACTGCGCATACAGCGGCCCGTTGTACGACAGCACTTCCGCTGTCGTCAGCGTGCTCCCGTCATCCGGCTCGGGGTTGCCCTTCTCACGATGGCGCCAGCGGTACGGCTCCATGTACATGGTGGCATGCCGGACCGGCCAGGTGACTTCGCAGCCCGGATGGAAGGCGTCGGCCAGGCAGAACTCCAGGGCTGCACGGTCCAGCATGGCGGGCTGTTCCTGCAAGGGCACCTTCTCCAGGTGCCGGTAGGGCTCATGGCCGGTACCAAGGTCCGATTTGAACTCCCCCCGGGCCCAGAGCGCCAGCAGCGCCAATTGCGTGGTGGTCAGCGCCGTCATGGCCCGCGGTGTCGGCGGCATGGGAATGTCCATTGCATCCCCATACACCCAGGGCCAGGGCTTCAATGAAATGTCGTGGTCCTCGGGATTGCGAAAACTGTTGAACACCGTCCGCCGCAATTCGGCATAGGTGTCACCGGGCTGGGACAGCTGGCGCAGGTAGTCGGGCGCCAGGAAATACTGCGGCATTCCATATCCAAAGCCGGCGGCAAAGCCTGCATTCACCCATTGCAGATCACACAGCGCCTTGAGAATCGGCAGGATGTCGTCGCGGAAGGACGGCAGCCGGGGCGCAGGCAGTTGGCCGGACTGCACCGCCACATCCGTCATCAAGGCGTAGAGCGTTCTCACCGACTTCTGCTGCGGCCCATAGTTGGGTGGCGCTACCACCACCCAGGCGGGGGTCACCGGCACCTCCCGTCCGTTCAGCACCACCTTCGCGGTCACGGGGCCGTCACTCGTATCGTCATACCAGCCATCATTGTTGGCAAAGGTGGTGGGCGCTTGGCCGTCCACCGAGGCGGACTTGCCGTGGCCGCCAAACACACGCAAGCGTCCGCTGGCGTCGGTGCGCAGTTCTCCCAGCGGAACCTCGATGCCAAAACAGGTGCCGCCATCGAATTGGTAGTTTGGGCCCTGCTGGCCAGGGGCGGCAATGGTGCGAGCACCTGGCAGGATTGACAGTGACTTCCGATCCGTCACGTTGGCATTGCGGCGCGTGGTCGGCGGCCCGTTCGCGGCTTCGGGAATGTCCAGGGCCAGCTCGAAGTTGTACCAGGCGGCCTTGTGGTTGGCCAGTTCCACGGTCCAGGCCATGTCCACACCGTCCCCCATCAGCAGCTCCCGGACCACCCGGCCCTGCGCGTCGTAGCCGTAGATGCGGAATTCGGCCACTTCCCGTTTCAGCGCACCAGTGGCATCACGGTACGCCCCCGGCGGTAACGGGGCCGGCTCCACCACCTGGGGGCCGATGTAGAAGCCGTCGTCCTGCGTGGAATTGCCAACACGGGCCACACCAATGGACGGGTGGATCTTGGCATAGACGATGTCGCCGTCGCGTGAGGTCATCGATGTCTCCCTGATTTTTCAGACGGTGGATGTGCAATGTGGTCACTGCATTCATCCCGGGAAACGATACGTCCGCCCCATGAGATCCTGGCCGGGGTGCTCATCAACATTGCGGATATGGAGAGCCAGAAGCGAACGATCTTTTTCCTCCGCATTGCCGATGACGATCAGGGCGCATCGAACTACCCTCCAATCAAATTCAACGGCCCTCCACCGAATGGCGGGCGCCTCGGGATGGAACAGGGAACCCGGGGCTATTTCGCCTATGTGCCCTGGGGCGTCACCGAGATCAATGCCCGGGTGGCGCTCGCGCTGGCCCGGTCTCTCCGGCACCCGTCCGCCGCCGCCCTGTGGGGGACCCGGCTCCCGGAAGCCCGGCAGCGCCTGCAGCATTGCACCGACCTGGTCCTCGCCCGACTCACCACCACCGGCGCATGGTCCCCCGTCAACGACACCCATGAGCCCCGTTTTGTGCGCACCGATTCCACCGTCATGTCCCTCTGGGCCCTGCTCGAAATCCAGCGTGTGGCGCCTTCCGACGCGTTGAAGCAGCCGATTCAGGACGGCCTGCGCTGGATGCTCACCAACGCCGACATGCAGACCGGGGGATGGCGGCCAAGTCCCTTCCAGCGAAACAAGCTCGAAGGATTCCCGGGGCTGGCCGCCAAGGCCATCTATGTGCTGCTGCTGGCGGTGCCGGACCACAAGGCGCTCTTAGTGGATGGAGGTTTCGGGGACATCCTGACGGCCTTTGACCATTGGCTGGCCGGCGAAGAGATTCCCCCGCGCCAACTGAGCTTCACCACTCGCAGCCTCTCGGACAACGACCGCATGCATGATGCAGACCGCTATCTGTATCGGTCACCCCGCATGCTGGAGGGCACGACCCACCTCTGGTTTGCCTGGGCCGCGCTGGCTTGCAAGGCGCGCGAACGGGACGCCGACCAGTTCCCGGACGTGAAGACCTTCCCGGGTTGTGGCCGCCTGGCCGTGCGGGTCAACGAGGCCGTTCAGTTCGTGACCAGCGAGACCTCCAGCTATGTCGCGTCCGAGAACCTGCTGGCGCTGGATGCCATCGCGGAGCTGTCACTGCCACCGCGCTGAGCGGTCCCCCCGTGCAACCTCAGTCGGCCCGACGCCGCCCGAGCTGCAGCTTCGCCATCCAGCACGCCAGCACATAACCGGCCCCGCTCATCAGCAGCACAAGCGCGCCAAACACCAACCCGGATCCGGGCTCACCGCTGGCGGGTGCCACCAGCCGGGCCGCCCCCACCGCAGCCACCAGCAGACTGAGCAGGGCCAACGACACGGTCATCACCTGGGAGGCCAAGGGCGCCAGCCGGTCTGCACGTCGGATAAGGCGCGCAATCCACAGGCCGCCCAAGGCGTCGGCAGCCAGCATGCCGCCGGCAAACAGCAGCGCCAGCGTGGCAGCCTGGAGGGGCCCGCCCGAGCGCCCGGCGGCCAACGCAAAGACGGCTGCCTGGCTGATGGTGTCAAAAGACAAGGCGAACAGCGCACCGACGGCGGCAACCGTCACCGGTCGTTTGGCATGGACCCATCGCCACCGCTGCAACGGCATGGCCGTTGCGTCATTCACCGGCCTCATCACGGCCGCCAGGTTGCCCACCCCCAGCAGTGTCAACAAGGCGATCGAACACAGGCTACCGCCGGCCTCCAGCCAATGCGGCACTTCCAGATGATGGCTGAGTCGGTTGGCCGCCACCGCCACCACCAGCACCACCGCGCCATGGCCGGCCGCAAACAAGGCGCCGCACCAGCGCGCAAAGCGCTGGCCACGTCGTGCGTTCAGCCGCGTCAGACCATCGATGGCCGCCAGGTGATCCGCATCCGCCCCGTGCTGCACACCCAGCAGCAAGGCAATCAGACACAGCGTGAGCCCGTCGGCCGGCAGGTTGGACATCAAGGCAATCTCCCTCGTCATGAAGGTGGGCGGCGGGCGGGGTGGTCTAGCGATGGACGTGAAAGCCACGCGCATGCGGATTGAGCCCACGTGCCTGCTGCGCCAGCCGCTGACCTGCCTCCGCCGCCCCCGCAGCCTGGAAGATCGCCGCAGCCCGTTCCAGCGTATGCGCATCCCGCTCACGTGAATCCAGGGCGCGCTGCATGGGCACCAGCGCTTCGCTGGCGCGGCCGGCCCGGTAGAGGGCCCAGGCCCAGGCGGCCAGCGTCGCCGGGTTCTCGCGCAGCGCCAGATCCGCACCGGCCCAGCGCAGCGCCTGCGTGCCGTCTTCCCGCACATCGGCATGGAAGTCGGCCAGGTGATGCAGGTAATGCACCTCCCCTTGTGCCACCGAACTCATGAAAGCATCCAGCGCCCGGCCGAACCAGCGCTCGGCCTCGGTGGCCCGACCCATGTGCGCACACAGCTCGCCCATGGCCTGCTGCAACTCCGGGCGGTCCACTTCGGCCAGCACCTGCTCATACAAGGCATGGGCCGCCTCGCACTCATCCATTGCCGCCAGCAGCTCGGCCCGGTGTTCCGCCACCAGCCAATAACCGGTGTAGGCCCGGTTGGCACGGTCGTAGTGGTCCCGCGCGGCCGCCAAGCGACCGCGCTTCAGGTCCAGCACGCCCCGCTGCAGTTGCAGCCAGGCGTAATGCCGCATCTCCTTGGCGGTCAACTCGTCCTCCGCATCATCGAAATGGCGTTCGGCCGCGTCGTCCTCGCCGCACTTGAAGGCCAGATGCGCCAACCTCGCGTGGTTGTCCCAGGTGGGACTTTCGTCCAGCACACGCCGGTAGAGCCGCTCTGCCTCGTCATGTCGCCCCTGTTGCAAGTGCAGGTCGGCCCGCAGCGCCTGGCCCGGCATGCTGTCCC
Source organism: Roseateles sp. SL47 (assembly GCF_026625885.1). Classification (NCBI taxonomy): domain Bacteria; kingdom Pseudomonadati; phylum Pseudomonadota; class Betaproteobacteria; order Burkholderiales; family Sphaerotilaceae; genus Roseateles; species Roseateles sp. SL47. Next base: position 4,410,555 of record NZ_CP113068.1, read on the forward strand.
GCAGATCCGGACTGGCCTGCAGCGTGCGCATCACGCCGTCCAGACGGTGGAACTTGAAGTCGATGTTGGCCTTCAGGTAGCTGAGATCCGGGTCCGGCCGATCCGCGCTGATCAGGGCGGACAGTTGCCGGTCCACGAGGCTCAGTCCTGGATAGTCGCCGCGCAAGGAGGCCTGCTGGTAGCGCTTGTAGATCAAGCGGTGCAGGCGGCCGCGGTCGGCATCTGGTGCGTCCAGCGTGCTGATCTCGCTGGCCAGCCGGGCGAGTTCGGCCTGGTAGTCGGTCTGTCCGCCCCGGGGGCTTGGGGCTTGGATGCTGGAGGCGGTCATGGCGGTGGTCGCAATCGTGGTGACAGGCGTGGTGGGAGGCGTCGTGACATGCAGGTTGGCCGGGGTGGCTGCCTGAAGGTCCGCACAGGTGGCAGTGCGGGCATCAATACGACTCCGGCCACGGGGGCGCCAGATAGGGGAAGTCCGTCAGGAAGGGCTTGTCGTTGTGGAGCGGATTCGGCGAGGTCTTGGGTTGTACCGGTGCGGCCTGCCACAAGGCCGGGTCGCTCAGCAGCTCCAGGTGGTACTTGCGGCCGTTGAACTCCGCATCCATGTCCAGGAACATCGCCAGGAAGCGATTGGCCACCTGGTCCTCCAGACGCCGGCCAAACGGCCAGGTGCCGGTGGTGTCCATGTCAATGGCGCAGACGTTGGGGATGAAGATCTCCACCGGCCGGCGCAGCGGGATGTCCAGCCCTTTGGGATTCCAGCTGTCGTCGGGCATGCGCAGCCGCTGGAAGAGCAGTTTCCTGGCCCGAGGAAAGGCGGTCAGCACATGCTCATAGGTCTTGTGCACCGACACCGGCGAGTGATCATGGTCAAAGCAGGTGGCCAGACCCAGGGCGCTGATGGACGGGCCAAAGCCCCAACCGAGGTGGGCGGTGCGCCGGATGAAGGTCGGGGCCAGCCAGAAGTTGTTGGCGCCCAGTTGCCGGTTGTCTTCGCGCTCGCTGAAGCCGGCATCTGCAAACGGCTGACCATCCGTGTCCACCAGCTTGTAATGCTTGAGTTCGTCGTCCAGCCGGAACGCATCCAGCACGCTGCGGGGATGCTCCAGCCAGAAGGGGTGGTCCGGAATGGTCTCCACCTTGTTGGCAGCCTTGCGCACCCAGCTTTCTCCCCAGGTGTTGACGATGCGGTCCTTCTGCGGCTCCCGCGTCAGGAAAGCCAGCGGAATCTCCAGCGCGATGGTGTTGATGTTCTTGCCGTTCTGACAGTCGTAGCCGGAGTAGACCAGCCGGTAGTCCCCGTTCTCGTCTTTGCGAAACCGGTCTCCCTTCCACTCATACGGGCCGGGGGGCAGGTCCCGCTTGGACCCATTGGGGCGGCCCTTGACATGCAGATAACCCCAATCCGGATCCTTGGGATCGGCATTAAAGAGATCATTGCCCTCCAGCTCCAGCAAGGTTTTGGGGATGGGCAGCTCGCGCAAATCGGGTCGGGTGTGTGGCACGTGATAGAACTGCGGCGCATAGTTGATGGAGCGAAAGAAGCCGGTCAGGTCATTAAAGAAGGCATCGTCGCGGCCACCGATGTAGGTCTTGATGGCATGGCCATCCGGCGTGTGGATGTCCAGCACCTGGTTGGTGTCCACAGTGGTCGAAAAATCCCCACCGGGAAAGCCGAAGAATCGCACTGTCGCCCGTTGTGCTTCGTCGACGGTCACGCGGATCTCGGCCGCACTGGAGGGGCCCAGATAGCGCTCCTTCACGGCCTCGAAGTAATGGAGCAGGGTCTCCAGCGTCTGGTCGTCCCCATGCGGCCAGACCGCTCGCGGGGCCGGTGCGATCTGGATGCGGTAGAGCATGTCGGTATCCAGCGTGCCGGCCGTGGGGACTGCTGCGAAGGTCAACGCGATGTAGACCTTCTCTCCCCCGGTCTTGTCGTCGCTTGGAAAGCCGAACAGATCGTAGAGATCGGCCGCGCTGACATCGATGTCGGAAAAGATCGTGTTGACGGCATTCGGGTCGTTGTGGTCTGCCATGAGCAGCTCTCCTTGCGGTGGGTCCGGGGCGTTTCAGCGGAGGAAGACCGACAGGCCCGCGTGCTGCCCCAGCATGCGGTACGCCTCCCACTGGTCATCGTCGAAGAACTGGTCGGCCGTGCTCTGCTGCGGAAAGACCGGGTGGGTCTGCGCGTAATAACGGACGTCGGTCGGGATGTCCGGGCACAGGCTGGGTTTGATCAACAGCAGCCAGCTGGGTTCGCTCGGTTGATGGTGATAAACGACCCGGGCCAGGGCCGCATAGTGCCCGCCCTCCCGCTTGAGCTGGGTCAGCGCGCCGATGGCGCCCAGGTCCACCTGACGGGCGATCCACGCCGGCACTTCGCTGTGCAGTTGGGCCGGCTCCAGCCATTCGATGGTGGCGTTGAAGTCCAGCCGCACCTGGCGTGTCAGCAGCGCCAGATCATCGAACTGATAGGCCTCGTCCTGCGAAGCGTCGACCGCCACCATGAAAGGCAGTCGTCGTCGAATCAGCTCGTAGAGACCGGTGTTGTCGAAATGTCCGCCGTCGCTCAGATACCAGAGCAGGCTGGAGGCGCCGGGAAACCACGCCCGCCATTCATCCAGCAGCGTGGCCTGCAGCCGGAAGGCCGCACCAGGCAGCGACTTGATGCGCCGCCACAGGCCGGGGGGGAAGCGCCCGGGGCGCTGATCCGCCGGGATGCCACTGTCCCACCAGTAGCCGATGCGGATGTTGAGCAGCCCCAGCAGCAAAGACTTTGCCAGCGTGGTGCCCCGCCCCAGGCCGGTGGTGTAGGCCGCACCGGAAATGGCGGTCCACTGCCCGAGCTTGAGCCGCTCCACCTCCACCGCTTGGTCGTCCCGGCGGGCCAGCACATGGAATTGGTTGGGGTCTGGCGCCACCAGCACCGGTGCCACCCCCACACGATGCATCGGCGTTTTGTGCTTGGCCGGATCGCGAGGGACCCAGAGCGCGTGATGCCGACGTCCGACACTCAGGCCGGCAGGACCGACACACAGCGACAAGCCCTTGTCGTCCCGCAACTGCCGGCCGGAGTTCCGGTCCACGGTGTCGTTCACGCAGGCGCCGATCAAGTGCAGGGGGCCTCCGTGGTCCTGCGGCCGGTAAAGGTCAAAGTCGATGTCATCACCCGGGTCCGAGATATTGATCGGGATTGGCGCGTCCACACCGGGGGGATGCACCCGCGCATCGTTGGACGCCCCCAGGAAGTTGCGCACCAGCTTTTGGGCGTATCCGGCCTGCAGCGAGGACAGATTCAGAAACGGAAAGATGCGTGCCACCGCCAGGGACGCCAGCAGCGTGCTGGCCACCAGCCAGGGACCGACATGCGGCCAACGGAAGGCCCAATGCACCATCGCATCCAGATAAAACAGCAGCAGGAACAGCAGCCCGAAGGCGATGCCTGACAGCAGCAGCTGCTGCAGCAAGGGTCCGGACGGCAGCAGAGGCGCGGGCTTTCCGCTCAACACCTGCATGGCCATCGAGCGCAGCAATGCCAGCAGCGGCGGCAGGACCAGCATCGACCAGCCGGTCACGGTGAAGTCCCCCTCCCCGGCCGCCCGGGCCAGCGAGTCCAGCACCACCCAGAACACCGCCAGGGCAAAACCGAACAACAGGCTGCCCAGCACCCGCGAGAGGCGGGTCCGGATGATGGTGCTCGGCGGGGTGGGCGGTGCGGACGTCTCGCTGCGCAGTGGTCCGCGCCGGGCACGCTCAGGGTCGTCGTCGGGGATGCCCCAGCTGGCCATTTCCTGCGCGGTCCAGGCCAGCAACAGCACCACCAGAGCCAGCGCGCCCCAGGGCAGCAGCGACGGCACACCGAGCGCAAAGACAGCGCAAGCCAGCAGCGCCACCCACAGCCACAACGGCCGCAGCACATCACGCCCTTCGTGAGGATCCTTCAGGACGAACCAATACCCTGACGCCGTCGGTACCACCCCCAGCAGCAACACCAGCACGGGCAAGGGCCACCAGGGTGACAGACCAATGCCCTGGAAGCGCCAGTCCGGGATCGAAGTCTCCGCCCACCCGTCGATCAGCCAACGTGCCAGCCCGAACAGGCCAAACACCAGGGCCCCGATCCACAGATGCACAAACGCGAGGTTGCGCAGCACGATGGCCAGATCGTTCTGGAGGTCGGTCCGGCTGCCGCTGTCGATGTAGTTCGCATGCTTGCGCAGCCACCACACCTCCGGTGATGACGGCGTCGCCAGGATGGAGGCTACCCGCCCGGCCTTGTCCTCCACACAGGCCTCCTGGCGCGTGAACAGGCGTCCCAGGAAGGCCCCTGTATAGCCGCCCCCGGACACCGACGACACCATGTCGATCTGGCGCAGGCGGCCGCGCATGGCCAGCGCCTGCAAAACGCCCAGGCAGAAGGTGGCGCTGCGCACGCCGCCGCCTGACAGCGCAAGGCCCACCGTATCGGCAGGCAACTCGTCCTCGACCGGCGAGGACACGGGCGGCAGGCCTGCCGCTGCACGCCGCAGGCGGATCTCGCCGGCCTCCGCCGCCCGCAGCGCCCTCGGGTAATCCGGCGAGTCAGCCAACAGCACATCCGCCGCCTTCTCACCAATCATGTAGGTGGGGGTGACGATGAAATAGCCCGGGATGCGGGGGAACACCGAGGCATCCACCACCCGCAGGCCGGACACCCCGTGCACTCGGAAATCGCTGCTGAGCACGGCATCCGGCTCGGTCAGCGTGGCCGTGTCCGCCTGCCATCGGTCGGCGCCAATCCGGCAGGTGCCGCAGGCATGGTGCCCCCAGGCCTCGTCGCGGATCCACTGGTCCAGCGCCGGGCCAGCGGGCAGCCCCGGCTGGACCTCATTGCCGAACACGCTGATCTTCTGATTGATCTCCCGCATCCGTGTGATGGCCTCGGACAAGGCGTCGACGTCCTCGCGCGCACCCTCTGCATGGGGGGCGTCGTCGCCTTCATCAAACGAGTGGAAGTCGATTTGGGGCACATCCAGCGGGTCCGCCGTGCGCAGGGTCACCGAACCATGGCGGTTGTGGGTGTAGGCCTTGAGGATGACCCAGCTCCACAGGTTGCGTTGCTCCTTGCCTGACCCCTTGTGGGCGTAGAGCACTTCTTTGGAGTAGCCCCAGTAGTAGCCCCGGAACGCGGCCGGCACGCCGAAGATGAACAGGTCCGGGTCCCGCCGCACGGCCTGGTTGGCCGTCGACGACATCATCAGCGCGAGTGCGCCGCCGTTGGTGGAATACAACCCAGAGCCATCTTTCAGCCACTGCTGCAGCGCCTGATCCCCCGGCGTGTCGGGTGTGAAGCTCACCCCTTTCAGCGTCGAGAAATCCCGGGTGGCTTCGCTGATGACGCTCACCTCGTAACGGTCCTGCATGTGCCGGCCCACACCCGGCAGATGCACGATGGGCGCCAGCACCTGCCCGTGACGGTCCCTGGGACCTTCGATCTTCAGCTTCTCCAAGGCCTGCCGGTCCCCGATGCCGCTCAGCATCAGCACCTGCGGCGAATTGAAGGCGCCGCCGCAGACAATCACCTCCTGCCTTGCAAACAGTTGCAGCCGCGTCGCCGTTCCCCCGGTGGCGCCGGCCAGCGGGCTGGCACGGTAGAGATGCGCCCCCTGAAGCAGTTCCACGCCGATGGCGCGTGGCGGGTCGGTGGCGCTCGCGCCGGGTGCGAACACCACCCGGGTGACATGCACGCCGGTTTCAATCACCAGATGTTCAGGCAGGTCCTTCTGGGTCTGGAGCAGATGCTCCCGCAGGCCAAAACGCCGGTGGCCATCCGTGCCGATCGAGATCAGCGACAGATGGGCCCTCGACGGCAGGTCCGGGGACCGGACGTTGGGGTCCAGAAACTGCAGCAATTGCAGGTGGGCCAGCGAGCGCAGAAAGGTGCCTCGCTCGTCCTTTCCCCCCAATGTGGAAAGCGCCACGTCCAGCAGCACCCGCAGGAAGGTGTTGTCGCCCTTGACGATGCTGGCAATCACCAGCGGGTCGATGAAGCTGGTCGGCAGCCAGCCCTTTTCTCCGTGGCCGCCAGGGTCCAGTTGCCGGCGCGGGTTGATGAAGGTGGCGACCTTGCGGGCCGCCGTCAGCACCGTGCCGAGGGTCTTGCGGCCAAAGGTGTTGTAGACGCCGTAGTAGAGGCACTTCTCGATCTTCGGGAAGTAGCCCTGCATGTGGTCCGACCGCCACGAGGGATCGTTGGTCCGGTTGGCGATCCAGTCCCAGTCCGCATCATTGGGCCGGATGATGATCATGGCGTAGTGCGCCGTGCAGCCGCCAATTGCGGCGGTGCGCGGGTACTGGATGCCCCCCTGGCCCAAGCCTCCCTGCCGTGAGGGGTCCTGGGTCGGTGTGTACTTGGTGTCCCGTTGCTGGCGGGCGTCGTTGTTGTAGTGGCGGACGGAAAAGGTCCAGCTCATCTGGGCATCTTCTGTCGCCGCGCCGTGGAAGGCCGGCACCACCGCCACCTGCCGCATGCCGCCGGAGGTGTTGTCGCCGGGTTGAATCGGCAGGGGCTTGCCATCGGGCCCCATGGAGGCGTCCACGCCGGCCTCCAGCACCAGCACCCGCCGCCCGCCCTTGGCCAGGCGGGCCGCGAGCGGGCCTCCACCCGCGCCGGAGCCAATGACGATGTAGTCGAAGGGCGTGGCCTGCGGGTCACGCGCCTGGGCCAGCAGCGTGGCGCGATCGGTTGGAGCTGTGGCGGCACTCATGTCACAGCGTCTCCAGGAAGGCCTTCAACTGGCGCTTCTCATCATCGCTGAGACTCTGCGCGAACCAGTGGCCACGGTCCAGAACCAGGTCGGGGCACTTGCTCGCCCGGAGCAAGGGCTTGCCGGCTTCGCTCAGGAAAGCCTCCAGCGCCTCGCCCCGGTCGTCGGACAGCCCTTCCACCTGCACACGCAGCATCCCGCGCACCAGCCCGGACACAGCATGGAACAGATCCAGCGCAGGCGCCTCCGGATTGATGTTCATCAGCAGGTTGACCGGTGTCCCCATCGGAATCGGCCCAAGCCGAATGTCCGTCAAGCGGCCGTCCACAAAGGCGCTGGCGACATTGCCAATACCCAGGAACACCAAGGCGCTGAGGGCAAACACGATCCGCGCCGCTGTATGGGCATGTTGCCGGACCAGGAACCACACCCCAGCGGCCAAGGCCACCAGCGGAATCACCCACAGCCAGGGCAGGATGGTGTCGATACCCGTCGCCCGCAGCAGGGCCGCCGTCAAGGCTGCAAACACCGTGAGCGCGAAACCTGCGAGCTTGGCCCTTCCCACCAACACCAGCACGATGGCCAGGAGTGCTGCCAGCCACCACAGCCATCCGGACAGGAAGGCCGTGAGGCCCTTGCCCGCCACCCCTTCAATCAGCGGACGGATGAAGGGGGCACGGAAGTCGATCCAGGAGCGCTCGGTGGTCCGGTAGATGAAACCCGGCTCATGCGCCAGCGCGGGAAGGCGCTTGCGCAGGTCGCCGGGCCGGCCGCTGCCGACGGCCCGCCGTTCCGGCCAGAGCAGCTTGTCGACGGCATCGTCGAAGGCGGCGAGCCGCCCTTTGACCGACGGATCCCCGTTGTAGAGCCCCAGTGCGTTGTTGTGGAGCAGCGGCGCGCTGGTCCAGAGGCTCACCAGCGAAGCGGGTCGGTAATAACCAGGGCCGCCGGCGGGTGGCGCGTAGCTGTCATTGTTGCCCCAGCGGTCCACCCCCTTCTCCGACACGAGCAACGGGTTGTAGAAACGCAGCTCGCCCACGGCGGGCAGCGCCTTGTACGTCTCGGAGGAGAAGTTGTCCCATACCTGCCCCTTCATGCCGTTGGTGGCGACCGAGCGGCCGGAATTGGTGCCCACCAGCGTGATGGGCACGCGGATGTCGTTGGAGAGATAGTTGTCCTTCAGGAAGTCCAAGCCCTTCGACTGCTCGGCGGAGACGTACGCCTCCAGGCGCTTCACATAGGCCTGGTAGGCCGGGCTGGCCTGGAAGTCATCCCATTCGGCGTAGTCCATCGGCAAGGTCAATACGGCGGCCGGATCACTCATGGCCGACCGGCGCCAGTCCCTTGAAAAGCGCCACTGCTGCTGGTCCGGCTGCTTGCTGGAATGGCAGACTGCACAGTGCTGGAGGAAGACTTGCCGCCCTGGCGCCACCGCAGCCGTATGGACGGCCAGCCGCGCCTGCCCGTCCGCCGTTGCGGCCAGTTTCATGGCCTGGGTGGAGGTCACGCCCGTCGGCGAGACATAGGTGAAAAACGACTCCAGCTGCGGGATGCGAAACGCCTCGGTGGCCTGCCAGTAGACCGACTTGTCCTGGATGGTGGCCAGCTCGAAGGGCCGCTGGGGCTTGAAGCCGATCACCGGGTTGTGCAGGTGGCGCCACTGCTCGGAATAGGCGCCGATGTTGAGATACACCCGAGACAACGCGCCCTCCACCCCGATGCTGTCTGCGCCGTCCAGCAGCACGCGGGGTGTATGGCGCGGGTTGGTGAGGACATTGGGCGCGTCCTCGATGCCGCGTTGCCGCAGGTTGGAGGCGCTCTGCAACTCCGGTGGATTCAGCTTGGCCCGGCCCAGACGCGGGTTCAACTCGAATATCGCGGTGATGGTGTTGGCGTTGTTGATGTGGTCGGTGCTGACCAGTGACGTGTCAATCGTGCCCGGCTGCTGGCTGGCCACGAACTGCCAGAGGAAGCTGCTGGGCGTCTTGAGGTTGGAGAAGGCTTTGTCCGGTGTCCAGTACTGGGAGCCGATGGTGCTGGACATGTTGGCCCAACCCGGATTCGCCGGGTCGGCGGGCGGGTTCAGCGGATGCGGCCCCACATGGCAGAAGGCGCAGGCCATGCTGATGCGGAACGGGCGCACCAGCTTGGGATCGGCCCGGATGCGGTCGTCGGTGTAGTAGGCGTCCTGGGTCGGGCTCTTCAGCACCCGTTCGTTCCAGTAGGCACGGGCCTGTTCCGCCGCCTTGGAATCTCCGAAGAAATCGGGGTTGAGCATCAGCCGCAGCCCGACCACGCCGGACGGGTAACCGTAGACCAGCGGGTCGATGCCGTCATTGGGCATCTGCTTGATGGTCTCGTCATAAAGCTTCTGGTCGCCGATGCGGAAGAACTCGGTGTAGGCCGCGCCCTTGTGACTGGCCGGCGGCTTGACCACTTCCGCCAGCTTGCCGGTCTTTGCGTCGATGTCGGTGGCCGGCTGCTGCAGCTTGATCTTGTCGCCGTCGGGCTGGTCCAGATAGAGCCCGAGGACCCGTCGGGCGGGGTCGGTCTGCGCGCGCATGCCGGGCTGGTTGATCAGGCCGGCTTCCTTGAAACGGGCCGCGCGCTGGCGGGAGTCGATCAGGATGAGAAAGTCCGCAATGCCATAGCCGTTCTCCTGCAGCCAGCCCCAGAACGCATCATTGCCCTCGCCCCACAGCATCCAGGTGTTCTGGCCGCGGATGGCCTGGCGCGCCGCGTCGGGCACTGCCTGGCCGTCGAAATAATCAATCGGCCGCAGCTTGCCATCCGGCCCCACCACCTGGTCCACCTCGCTGAACAGGTTGCGCATCTCGGTGGGAAAGCACATCTTGATGCGGTGGTAGAGCGTGGACCCGTTGGGGCTGCGGCTGCCACTTGCGGCCTCGTCACCGGGGGCTGCGGCCTCGATGCGGTCGGACAGCTTCTCCCACCCGGGCTGGGAGCGCGGCGTGAGGCCAGCGGCCGGATAACGCGCCCGGAGTTCTTCCAGTGACGGGTGGGCGCTGCGTCCGTCAGGGGCGGAGGCCGATCCGTGGGCGGGCGCGCTCGCGGCGGAAGGCGCCGCCTTGGGCACAGGTGCGGTCGTGGAAGCCGGGGCCGGTCCGGGCCAGCTTGTCAACGCTGCAAGCGCGGCCATCAGCGCGCCAGTGGCCAGCACTGCGCCCGCGCGACGGGTCACTCGAAAACGCATCAATCGTGCCACCCGGGTCTGCCAGGCCGCGACCATTCCAACCAGCATGGTGCATCCTCCGTGGACCCGAGATTGCCGCGCAGCATCCGGCCTTGGGGGACCGTGTGGATTGAAGCTTGGCCGACGTGACGTTGAATGCCCAGAATTGCAGGAGTCCCCGCACTGCGCTTCCGCAGATTGGAGGATGCGCTTCAATCCGGTGACACGGGAAAACCCGGAAGGTCTGGGGGCCGCCGATGCGGGTCTCGGCATCCCTGCAGCCAGACCTTGACCTCTTCCATCGACATCTGAAAGCCCGTTGCCTTGCCGGCGGCTTCCTCCTGACCAAACGCCATGGCTCCCAGTTGCCGGCGGGCATTGGCCATCAGCGGGGCGAGGAAGTCCTCATCCACCCGCTCCCGCCGGATGCCGGATTCCTCCAGCCGGGCTTGTGCCGCGCCAACGAACCGGGCTGCGGTGCCCGCCTCCCCCCGACAGGCCGCCAGGCCCGCGCTGCATTCCAGCAGGTCTTTGGCCATGGCCTTCATGCCGGCCGACTCCCACAGCGCCACGCCCTCCAGCAGCCATGCAGCGGCACTGTCCAGACGCGCGGTCGAAATGGACAGGCGCACCAGATTGCACAGCGACACAAAGGTGCCACCGGCGTAGCCCAACTGCCGCGTGATGTCGACGGCCTCTTCATAACAGGCCTGGGCGGCCTCCACATGGCCCAGCCCGCGATGGATCTCGCCGAGATTGTTCAGCGCCGCGCTCAGCCGGGTGGTCATGCCCAGCGCGCGTGCGGCTTCGCAGCTCTCGGCGGCACACGGCAGCGCCAGATGGTCCTGCCCGAGGGCATGCAGGCCTTTGGTCCGCAACATCAGGGCGGCAGCCACTTCTCCGGCATCGCCCAGGTCTCGGGCCATGGCCAGGCTGCGGGACGCGGCCTCCAGGCTCTCGTCGTAGCGACCCATGCGGAAAGCAATCGTGCCCACCGCCCCCAGGGCGCGGCAATGCTGCAGGGGCGCAGCGGACGCCCCCGCGTGCGCCAAGGCATCCGTGGCAAAACGGTAACCGCGCTCCAGTTGGGCTGAATTGAGCCAGTAGCGGGACAACTGCGCCGCCAAGGTGAGCGCTTCGCCGCCACCACGCTCTGCCTGCTGCAGGCAAGCGAGTTGCGCCGCCACGATGTTCTCCTGCTCTCGACGCAGCCGGGCCATCCATTCGCCCTGCGCCGGACCTTGCAGCGCTGGGGCGGCCTGCTCCACCAGGCCCATCACCCACCACAGGTGGTTCTGCCGTGCCAGCGGCCCTTCCCCGCTTTCTTCCAAGCGCGCCTGCGCAAATTCCCGAACCGTCTCCAGCATGCCGTAACGGGTCTCGGGCGGTCGACGGTCCACCACCAGCAGGGACTTGTCATTGAGGCTCACCAGCAGCTCCAGTGCAGCCATGGCGTCATGCAAGCCGCACACGGCGGCGGCGGAGGCCAGCGTCCAGCCACCGGCAAAGACGGACAGGCCGCAAAAGGCACGCTGCTCGGTGTCCGTCAGATTGGCATAACTCCACTGAAGGGCTGCCTCCAGCGTCTGGTGGCGGGACGGGGCGCGGCCCGTGGCGGTGAGAAACCGGAAGCGGTCGCCCAGCCCCGCCTCGATCTCGGACACGGACAGAACACCCGCACGTGCGGCGGCCAACTCGATGGCCAGCGGCAGGCCTTCCAGCCGGTGGCACAGCGCGCCGACCGCCGGCAGCTGTGACGCCGGCAGGTCCAGATCGGGACACGCCAGCACGGCTCGGCTCAGGAACAGTTGTACCGCCTCGGATGCCGAAAGCGCGTCCGCCGCCGCGCTGGCCGGCAGCGTCAGCGCTTGGACGGGAAAGACCTGCTCGCCGTCGACATGCAGCACCACCCGGCTGGTCGCCAGCAGCGTCAGGCCCGGGCAGCGGGTCAGCAGGCCGTCACCCAGCGCCGCGACCGCCGCCAGAACATGCTCACAGTTGTCCAGCACCATCAGGACCCGCCGGTGGCCCAGATGTGCCGCCACTCGGTCTACGGTGGGCACGCCGGGGTCTTCCCGCACGTCCAGCGCCACCGCGACGGCAGGCACCACGCCCAGGCCGTCGGCCACCGGTGCCAGGTCCACAAACCAGGTGCCGCCAGGGTAGTGCTCCGCCTGCTGATGCGCCAATTCCAGCGCCAGGCGTGTCTTGCCGCAGCCACCGATGCCGGTGAGCGTCAGCAGCCGGTTCCGCCTCAACAGATCAGCGCAACGGGCCAGGGCGGCCACACGACCAATAAAGGGTGTCCGAGGCTCGGGAAGAGGCGGCCCATCCGCCTGCGGCGTATGCAGCCGGGCGGTGAAGCGGTATCCCCGGCCCGGAATCGTGGCAATGACCTGGGGCCCGAGCAGCTTGCGCAGCGTCGAAATCTGCACCTGCACATTGGCTTCCTCCACCACCACGCCCGGCCAGACCAGGTTCAACAAGGCCTCCTTGGTCACCAATTGCCCGGCCCGCTCCACCAGCGCCAACAGCACGTCGAACGCGCGGGACCCTAAGGGCACGGGCACCCCACCGATCAGCAACTGGCGCAATTCAGGGTTCAGCTCGCAGGCATCAAAGACGAAGCCGGACATCGGCGCCTCCAGGGTCGCGTCTGACGGACACGGTACGACATCGAACTTCCGCACCCGCCGGCCGCCTTGCCTTGCAGGTTTTTGAATTCTTTGGACCGCTTAAGGACGGCGGCGGGGGCCGTGTGGAACATTGAACTCACGCCCCGACCGCCAAGGCCAACACGACCTCAGCGTCGAGACGCGGAGAGCTAAGCACGCTCTTGTTGATCACGCCATCCCACGAAAGAGGTTTGCCATGACATTCACCGCCCATGCATCCACCACGTCCGATCTGGCCCTGGCCCACAAGGCCGGACCGCTTCACGGCCAGTTGCTGACGGCGCTCCAGCCTTGGATTGACGGCAGCACGAAGGACCGCCAGCAACTGCTGGACAGCGCGCTGATCAAGCTGCGGGACAGCGGCCAGATTGACCATGCCGAGTACCGGACCATCCGGCAGATCTTTGAACTGCTGGGTGCGCCCGACACCACCACGCCGGTCCTGATTGACCGCCTGACGACCGAGCAGCACAACGCCGAGCGCCGGTCCGCCAGCGCGATGATGCATCTGTTCCTGAGCATTGGTCAGGACAGTGCGTCCCGTTCGGCCGTGCCGATTGCGGCGGCCGACCTGTCGGGGGGCATCTTCGGCGGTGTGGTGGGGGGGCCGTTGGGCGCGCTGGCGGGCGCAGCGGCCTTGTCACTCTTCACCGCGCAGAAGTGAGCGCCTGGGCACAGGCGCTGCGCTTGCGTTGACCCTGTGCCCCACTTCAGCGCCGCCGCTCGGCAGGCGCTGATGGCGCCTCGTCTACCTCAAGACGCCGCAGCCGCCAGCGCCTGATCGAGATCAGCCACCAGGTCATCGATGTGCTCGATGCCGACCGACAGCCGAATCGTGTCTTCCGAGACCCCGGCCTTGTCCAGTTCAGTGGGCGAGAGTTGCCGGTGTGTGGTCGAGGCGGGATGCGTGGCCAGCGAACGGACGTCGCCGATATTGACCAGGCGGGTGAACAACTGCAGGGCATCCAGGAAGCGTGCGCCGCGCTCGCGCCCTTCCCCCTGCGGGCCTTTCAGGCCGAACGTGACAATGCCGGACGCCTTGCCCGACAGGTACTTGCGGACCAGCCCATGGTCGGGATGGTCCTCCAAGCCTGCATAGTTGACCCAGCTCACCTGCGCATGGCGCTGCAGATGCCGGGCCAGCGCCAGCGCGTTGTCACTGATGCGATCCAGACGCAACGCCAGGGTCTCGATCCCCTGCAGAATCAGGAAGGCGTTGAACGGTGACAACGCCGCACCGGTGTTTCTCAGCGGCACCACGCGCGCCCGACCGATGTAGGCAGCAGGGCCAAGCGCCTCGGTGTAGACCACCCCGTGATAGCTGGGGTCCGGCTCATTCAGCCGCTTGAAGCGTTCCTTGTGCTGCGCCCAGGGAAAGCGGCCGGAATCCACGATGGCCCCGCCGATGCTGGTGCCATGGCCGCCCAGATACTTGGTGAGGGAATGCACCACGATGTCCGCGCCATGTTCGATGGGCCGGCTCAGGTAGGGGGACGGCACGGTGTTGTCCACAATCAGCGGCACGCCATGCGCATGCGCAATCTGGGCAATACGCTCGATGTCGGTGACATTGCCCTGCGGATTGCCCAGCGATTCCACAAAGATGGCCTTGGTGTGCTCGTCAATGAGCGCCCCGAACGATTCGGGCTGCCGGTAATCCGCAAAGCGCGCCTTCACGCCATATTGCGGCAGCGTGTGGGCGAGCAGGTTGTAGGTCCCGCCGTACAAGGCGCTGGAAGCGACGATGTTGTCCCCGGCCTCGGTGATGGTCAGGATGGCATAGGTCACCGCCGCCTGCCCGGACGCCACGGCCAGCGCGCCAATGCCGCCTTCCAATGCCGCGAGCCGTTTCTCCAGCACGTCATTGGTGGGGTTCATGATGCGGCTGTAGATGTTGCCCGGCACCTTCAGATCGAACAGATCGGCGCCATGCTGGGCGCTGTCAAAGGCGTACGCCACCGTCTGGTAGATGGGCACGGCCACGGCTTTGGTCGTGGGGTCGGGGGAATAACCACCGTGGATGGAGAGGGTTTCGAAACGCCAGGAGGACACTGGCGTGGACGAGTCGGGCTGGGACATTCGATGCTCCGGCGTTGGGGATCGTGAGAGGCTAAAGGGACGCCTCCAGCCCGCCAAATCAGCTTTACGCATGAGGTCATGCGCTGGGTGACGCGTGCCCGCCCGGATCCCGCGGATCCCGGATCCCGGATCCCGGATCCCGGCGCCGGGCAGCCGACGTATGCACAGCACCTCACGGCTGGCCGCATCAGGTCTGCTATCTTCTGCCGCCGCCCTAGCGCGGACCCACAGAGAGAAGCTGCCCTGAGAGCGCCCATGCACAACAATCGATCACCGTTCCCTACCGCCCTGCAAGCCGCCCTGCTGTTGCTGGCCACCCTGGTCTTGGAATATCTGCTCAGTGCAGCGTTCTACGACGCCCGCAACAGCCTGGGTCTTACGGGTGAGCAGATGTCGGTGCTGGTGACGGTGCTGGGCAACGGCATTGTCATTTCCGTGGCCATGCACCTTCAGGGCTGTGCCTTTCGCGACCTGATCCAGCCGGGCGGCACACCGTGGCTGCCCACGCTGGTGCTTGTGGTGCCGCCGGTACTCCTGCTCACCCCGCTGATCCTGCTGTTGGACACCACGCTGATCAGCGCATTGCAGTCCCTGCTGCCGCTGTCTGCCTATGAAGTGGCCACGTTCAGCGCCATGAACTTCCAATCCCTGCCCATGGCCCTGGCGGTCTGTGTGGTGGCGCCGGTGGTGGAAGAGATGTTCTTCCGGGGTGTGCTGCTGCGCGGCTTTCTCCAGCTCTATCCACGCGCTCGGGCCATTGGTTACTCCGCCCTTTTCTTTGGCGTGGCCCACCTCAACATCTATCAATTCTGTCTGGCCTTCTTCCTCGGCCTGCTGCTGGGGCTGCTGTATGAACGGGGCCGTTCTTTGCTGCCCTGCATGGCATTACACGCCGCGCTCAACACCAGCGTCTATCTGTTGAGCAGTGGCACCGACACATCGGCTGCAGACGACTCTGCTGGCAGCACGTCTCTCACGTGGCTGGTTGCGCTGTTGCTGGCCGCCGCAGGGGCTTTCGCACTGCAGAAGGTACTGCGCTTGTGGAGCCCGCCCAGGCAGGCTGCTTGAGCGTGCCCGGGCCGGTGCGTCCGTACACGGCGTGAGTCAGAAGCTGCGGCGCAGGGTCAGCCGCAGCGTGCGCGGCTCAGCCGGATGCACATGCCGATCCGCCACCGGCGCCGCTTCCCCCGGCAGTCGAGACTCATAGAAGTATTCGATGTCGTTGACCTTCCGATCCATCAGGTTGAACACGTCCAGCGACACCTCCGTCTTGGGGCCAAAGCGTCGGCTGACACGCAGATTGGTCGTCAGTGACGAGTGGGAGCGTACGCTGTTGTCCTCCACCAGCGCGGCGCTGCCAAGATAGCGCCAGTTCAAGCTGGTGGACCAGGGGCCCAACTCGCTCAGGGTGAATCCCAGAGTGGCCACCTGATCGACCGCATTCGGGATGCGATTGCCGGCAGGGTCGGCATCGGCAAAACGGGCATGCGTCCAGGCGAAGTCCGCGTCAATCAACAGCCAGGGCACCGGCACATAACGGTTGTTCCATTCAATCCCCCGTCGCCGGCTGGGGCGATTGGCCTCGGTCGCGCCTGCGTCCCCCACATAGACAAGCTCTGAATCGAAGTCGAGCTTCCACAGCGCCAGGGAGCTTTGCAAGCCCGGCCACCATTCGCTGCGCAGCCCCAGTTCATAGCCCCGGGCTTTCACCAGTCCCGGTGCGGGATCCACAGCCGCCGTCACGCCGCGGGCATCGTTGCTATGGAATCCGCGCCCCGCGTTCAGAAAGACCTCGGTGCGAGCCCAGGGCCCCAGCACCAGTGAGAATTTCGGAGAGGCCAGCGTCTGGCGCGCACTACCAGCAGCGGCGTCACCAGCAGCGGCGTCACCAGCAGCGGCGTCACCAGCAGCGGCGTCACCGGCGATCGGGGTCACCCGGAACCGCCCCTGGTCCGCCCGGACCCCCACCACCATGCGGGCCCAGGGCGACAGCTCCAGGCTCGTCTGTCCGTAGAGGCCCACAAGCGTCTCGCGGATCCGGTCTTCGCGGGTGACTTCGGTGACCACACGCTCCTCGGTCTGGAACAGGCCCACCCGGGCGCGGTCCTGGCGCACCTGCAGCCCCACTTCGGTCCGGGCTGGCCAGTGGCCCAGCGTGTGGTCCACAGCATGGCTGGCCCGCAGCCCATACACCTGGCGGTCATCCTGCTGGGAAGACTGATCGCCGGTCTCGGGCCGCTCCAGCGCGTAGGTGAAGTTGGAGAACAGGGCCAGTTCATAGTCCATGGCGTAAACCGCCACCTGGCTGCGTTGGCCCTCTTCATCGTGCACCCACTCCGCCGACAGGCTGGTCCGCCGCGTGCGACCTCCATCACTCGGGTCGACAGCATCAAACCGGCCAAACGGACGCCCCTGCCAGGTGCCGGCATCGATAAGGCGCTGCGGCACCTGGTCGGTCGAGCGCCAGTCCGCGTGATAGTCCATCAGGCTGACGCTCCAGCGATCAAGCCCTGCACGGCGGGACAGACTCAGCACGAGGTTGCGCCGATTCAGGTCTTCCGCGAGTGTCCAGGGGCCGTCATTGCGCATCAGCTCCACCGCCCCCAGCCACTGGACACCCGCCCCCAGGTCAGCGGAGCCTGCCGCCAGGCCCCTTCGATAGCCCCCCTCCCCGCCGGCCAGCGAAACCATGGGAGCCTCCATCCGCTGTTGATAGACGATGTCCGCCGACCCGGCCGCTGCGAAGTCACCATTGGGCGCGAAATACGGGCCTTTCCGATAGTCGATGTGATCCACCAGTTCGGGAATCAGGAAGTTCAGATCGGAATATCCCTGCCCATGCGCATGGCTGGGGATGTTGACCGGCACGCCATTCACCGTGGTGGCGAAGTCGGTGCCGTGATCCAGATTGAAACCGCGCAGAAAGTACTGGTTGGCTTTGCCGTCTCCGCTGTGCTGGGTCACCATCAGCCCAGGCACGAACTCCAGAATTTCCCCCGGCCGCAGCGCGGGCCGGCTTTTGAGCAATTCAGCGCGGATGGTCCCCTGGGAGGCCGCATCGGAGCTGCCGATGCCGTTGTCGTAGTGGCGCCCCTGGATTTGCACCGTCTCCAGGCGTTTCTGCACCGTTGTGTCGGCGCTGGAGGTCGCCGGGCTGTCCGCTTCGGGCTCGGCCCAGGCACAGGCGCTGGTGAGGAGCAGGCCGGCCAGCACGCTGGGGCGAATGCGCACGCCATGAGGGGCTTTCGCAGCGTGAGCCCACGGGGAGATCCGTGGCAGTGTCTTCAGTCTCGTCATTCTCATCATTCCTTCCACCTGCGTCCCCGCAGGCGTGTCGGTGCTGATGCTGAGAAATGAGCGCGACCCGGGCTGCGCATGGGGCGCGCAGCCTCGACGGCGCGCCGCACCCCGCAGCATCCGGAGCAGTCGCAGGCCGGTATCCGGGCTCGCGGCTTGAGTCCGTTGCACCCAGGCAATCAGACCCTGCGCCCTGACCTTCCCAGGCCGTGAGGCCCAGTGGCTACCGGTGATGGACACCGATCTGAGGACGCTTTCAACCGCCGACCGTTGCGGGGGCAGCACAGGCATTGCACTACAGCGTGCGCACCTGTTTCCCGTTTAACCCGACCGGCCAGCGGTCAAGCACCTTCGACTGAAAGACGCCGACCGCCCCTTCAAAGGGCACCGTCGGCGGATGCGGAGTGTAAGCGAGCCTTCATCTCCCCCATCCATGGGCCCTGGACAGCAAGACAGGCGACAAGTTCAGCATTTTTCCGATTCCATGGCAGTCAAAACGCCGGGATATTGGGGGGCGCGTATCCACTGAGGTCGACATGACGAGCACCTACACCGCCACAGCCGCCATCACCCCCACCCCGCCCCTGTCAGTGGGCCAATTCATACCCAGCGACACCCCCAGGCCGGGCGTGGGCCTCTGCCTGTCCGGAGGCGGTTCGCGGGCCTGCTGCGCGGCCATGGGACAGCTGCGGGCCCTCTCCCATCTTCAGCTCAACGGGGCAAGCCTCCTGTCCCAGGTAACGGCCCTCTCCTGTGTCTCCGGTGGTTCCTGGCTAGGCGTGCCCTACGCGTTCCTGCCCGCCGACGGCACCAGTGACCGCGATTTCCTGGGGGTTTACAACGCCAACCAGTCCGCCCTGAATCCCATCGATCTTGGCGACATCGCACCGGGCAATGCGGGCTATGCCATGACCTCGGAGATGTTCTCGGTCGAGGGCATCGCACTCACGGCGCTGGAGCTTTATGCCCTGTCCCGCTGGGAGGATCCCGCCAATCCCCTGCCCGCCAACCTCCTGTGGCAGGTGGTGATTGCCAGCCACATTCTTCACCCTCAACAACTGGCCTCCAGTGGCGAGAACTACGCGCCGAACGACACCTTCACGGCGAATGAAGCGTCGCTGGCGCGAATCCGGGAAAACAATCCAGCATTGGCCAACACCACCACCTACACGTTTGCATCCGGGGCTGGACGAACCCAGCGGCCGTTCCTGATCTGCAACATGGGCATGCTCCAGAACCCGAGCGCGGCGGCCGATGCGCCCTTGATTCCCGTGCAGGCGACCGGATTCTTTGGCGGCGTGGTGGGGCACCCCGATGCCACGGATGCCAACGAGCTCCCGGTGGGTGGTGGTGGCATTGAGACCTTCGCGGTGAACTCCATTTTCCTGGGCAGCCGCAACAACCAGGCGTTGGTGGGGCAGAAACGTCCGTGGTCCTTGACCGACATCATGGGTTGCAGCAGCGCTGCGTTCGCCTTCTACGTCCATGAAAAGATCAAGGAATGGCAGAACGATCGAACCAAGTTCCACACGGATCTGGCCCTGCGCAATCCGCATCTGCATCAGTGGATCGATCAACACCTGCCTGCTCGACATCAGGCCCAGGCCAGGCTCCTGGCCAATGGCCACCCCGACCTCGAAGCGGCGTTGCAGGCGTTGTCGTCGCTGGACGACCTGATCCCTGCCTATGATTCGTGGCCGGTCGCTAGCCCCGCCGCCAACCTGGCCGTGAACCGCTATGCGGATGGCGGCAGCCTGGAGAACACCGGTGTGGCGAGCATGCTGGCCTACAGCGACATCCAGCGCGTCATTGCGTGCGTCAATTCCATGACTGCCCTGGCCGTGGCGGACTACGGCATTCCGGATGGCTCAGGCGGCTGGCTGCCTGGCACCCAGATCAAGGTGGACGATCAGATCCCCCCGCTGTTCGGATTCATGCCCTACAGCAGCACAGGCTCCAAGGACCAATGGGGCTATGTGCCCTATCAGGACGCAGGCCCGCAAGCGAATCCGCAGTTCTCAAAGAACCAGGTGTTCAAGTCAAGTGACTTCGCCGGTTTCCTGACGGGTATCCAGCAGGCGGTCGGCAAGGCCTCATCACCGAACGGCCCGGCCATCTTCCAGCAGCGTCTGGATGTGGTGGAGAACCCCTGGTTCGGTGTGCAGGCGCGGTCTGTTCCGGTCACCGTCGTGTGGGTGTATTTGAACGGCAGCGGGGAGTGGGAAGCGCAATTCGACGGCCATTGGCTCATGCAAGCCTTGATTGCCTGGGAGAAGGAGTCCTCCAGCTTCCCGAACTTCAACACCACCGGTACCCACCTGAGCGCACGGCAGGTCAACCTGCTGGCGCATCTGACGTCTTGGTCGGTGGTCACGGCGGAGCAGAAGAGCGGCATCTTTTCGCAGTTGTTCCGCTAGGGCCTGACTGAACCGGCAGCGCAGGCGGAAGGAACCTGAAGCGTCAGGGTCTCCGGCGCGCGCCGGCGGTCCAGGAGTCTGGGACAAGGCTCACCAGCCCTGGGAAGAGCGCTTTGCGCCCATCCCGCGCGAATCACGCCCGCCGTGAGTGATCCCGGGGTGATGCGCACCCATCCCGGGCGGACGAGCGGCGCGCGATCACCTCCAATCCAGCGTCCGCAACGAGCCTGCGCGGGACCCACGCGCCGCCAGGCGCGCAGCCATCGCCACCTCCCCACTCTCGGAGCAACTCATGAACTGGTTCAAGCGCCTGAAGGTCGGCACGCGACTGACCCTCGGCTTTCTGGTGGTCGCCGCCATCGGCGGCGTGATCGGCGCCGAAGGCGTTCGCGGCACGGCACAGATCAATGACCTGGCCACCCTGATGTACGAGCAAGAAATTGCCGGCATCACCGACACCTCGGAGGCCAACATCCAGCTGTTGAGCGCCAGGCTGTCGATACGCAGCGCCGTGCTCGCCACGACCGCAGAAGAACGCGACCAGCATCTCAAGCAACTGGATGACGAACTGAAGCAAGCCAACCGGGAACTCGACAGCGCGGAACATAGCTTCGTCACCGCAGAAGGACAGGCCCTGGTCAAAGACGCCAGGGCGGCCTTGCAGGCGTATGGAACGGCGGCCGCTGCCACCGCCATTCAACTGCGAACCGAGCCCCTGATGGACTCGCGCGCCTCGACCCAACAACTGTTTCATGTGCTGAGTCCCCTGGCCCAACGGGCTGATGAACTCCTGGGGCAGGCCGTCAACCGCAAGAAGTCCGATGCCAGCCGACACAACAACGAAACCGACCGCATCTATGCCAGTGTCCGCACGACGCTGATCTGCTTCACGATCGGTGGTGTGCTCACCGGTGCCCTCCTGGGAATCCTCATCGCGCGGGGACTGACCCGACAGCTCGGCGGTGAACCAGCGGATCTGGCCAGCGCGGCGGTGGCCATCTCGCAGGGCAAACTCAACACACCGATCATGACGCGTCATGCCCTTCCCGGTAGCGTCGTGCATGCAATGGCCGCCATGCAGGAGGGACTGCGCCAGGTGGTCACGTCCGTCCGCGCTTCCAGTGACAGCATCGCAACGGGGGCCCATCAGATCGCCAGCGGCAATGCCGATCTTTCTCAGCGAACCGAAGAACAGGCGAGCAACCTTCAGCAGACGGCCGCGTCGATGGAGCAGTTGTCCAGCACCGTGCAGAACAATGCAGACGCCGCCCGGCAAGTGACCGCATTGGCCAGCGGCGCCAGCGACGTTGCATTGCAAGGCGGAACGATCGTGGGCCGGGTGGTCAGCACCATGCAGGAGATCCACGCGGCCTCGCGGCGCATCTCGGACATCATCGCCGTGATTGAGGGCATTGCGTTCCAGACCAACATTCTGGCGCTCAATGCCGCCGTGGAGGCGGCTCGTGCCGGCGAACAAGGACGCGGGTTTGCCGTGGTGGCCAGCGAAGTGCGCACACTGGCCAAACGTAGTGCCGAAGCAGCCAAGGAGATCCGCACGCTGATCGGCGACAGCGTGGGCAAGGTGGAGCTGGGCAGCCGGCTGGTGGAAGAGGCCGGCAGCACCATGGACGACATCGTGAACCAGGTCCGACGCGTCACCGACCTGATCACCGAGATCAGCGCAGCCACCCATGAGCAGACCGCCGGCATCGGCCAGGTCAGTGATGCGGTGCTGCAACTGGACCAGGTGACGCAGCAGAACGCCGCGCTCGTCGAAGAGGCCACTGCTGCGGCCGACAGCCTGGATCAACAGGCCAAGCTCCTGGTCCAGACGGTCGCTGCATTCCAGCTGGAAACGCAGCAGGAGGCGGGCTTGCGTGCCGCCTCACTTCCCCATGTCTCGACTCCCTGAACAGCGGGCTCTTCGCGCCCAGTGGGAAAATCCCGAACCCGGAGTGTCTTGGGCCGACGCGCGACACCCGGACTGTCTGTCCTGAATCCAACTGATGTCATTTCTTGATCTGCCGACTCCGATGCCCACGTCGGAGTTGCAACGACTCCCGTCCACCGTCCATCTCAATCCGTACTGCCGGTTCGACCTGAACGTCGTTCGTCTGCACGAGGGGCTGGACCTCTATCACTGGCGCGGCCGATTCGAAAAGGCCTTCGAGCTTCAGCTGATGGAGGACACCCACCGCCTCTTCTTCAACTTCCCGCTGGCCAAGGAGTCCCACTATCTGTTCCACGACCCACGGGGCGCCGTGGGCTGGCTTCGTGAAGACGGTGGCAGCATCATTTACGGGCCTGGGGTGCTGGGCCGTGTCCGCCACGAGGGCGACCTGCACAGCCTGACGCTGGCCTTCCGCCTGGACTTCTTCTTTGACTGCGTCGGACACATGGACCCCGATCTGAGAGCCGCCCTGGCTCGAGGCATGGTCTGGGAAACCGGCTATGGCACACGCGCACTGCAGTTGGCGACCCATTCGCTGGCGGCCAGTTTCTCTGCCCCTCACCATGAGGATTCGGCGTTTCCGCATCTCCGTCTGAAGCTGCTCGCCCAGTCGCTCATGGTGATCGCCGTGCTTCTGGAAGAACGCACGCTGCGCATTCCCGCCGCCGCGCGTCAGAATCCCCCGGAGATCCTGACACGGCTGCTCCAGGCGCGGGAGGTGCTTCTGGAGGATCTGGGTTCCCCCCCGGACCTTGCCGCGCTGGCCAAACGTTTCGACCTCAGCCCCGCCGCATTGAATGCCGGTTTCAAGCGGACCTTTGGTCAAACCGCCCGCGCACTGCACCAGCGTGAACGGATGCGCGAGGCCCGCCGCATGCTCAGCGGAGAAGCATCGGCGAGCGTCATGGCGGTCGCCGTACGGATGGGCTACAGCAACGCCAGCCATTTCGCTGCGGCGTTTCGCAAACAATTCGGTGTGAACCCCCGGCATGCCCGCAGCGGGGATGATCTGATGCTGGATGCCTAGGGTTGGCGGCCCGTGGCCGGACAGGACTTTTTGGCTTGCGTGGGATGCGGGAGCGCACGGAGCACGGAGCACGGAGCACGGAGCACGGAGCGGCTGATAATGCGCCATGTCCGACACCCCTGACGCCCCTTCCTCTTCCTCCCCGGCCCCCGCTGCATCTCCGCCCCCACCCCCACCCCCACCCGCCCAGCCACGCAACCCGCTGCATGGCATCCGCTTGGAGGACATGCTGACGGCGCTGGTGGCCACCTACGGCTGGCCCGGCCTGGCAGAGCGCATCCCCGTGCGCTGTTTTGCCAGCGACCCCAGCCTCTCTTCCAGCCTCAAGTTCCTGCGCAAGACGCCCTGGGCGCGGGACAAGGTGGAGAGTCTTTATCTGTTCATGCTGCGCGATCAGCGTCGCCAGACGCGCTGACAGTCCGGGGATCTGCCCCAGTTGATCTACCCCAGTTGATCTGCGCAGGGTGATGTCCCCGCATGGTGACCCGCATGGTGTCCCCGCATGGGGCCGCATCGACCACGGTGCGGGAACCGCGCACTCTGCGCCCCCACTGCGGTCGCTCCCTGATATCGTCACCCCGCCCCGCTTCCGGCCCTGCCAAGGCGTGCGGAATGCCAACGAATCATCAACGACGGAGACAGGCGAACATGAGCCCTGGGGACATTCAATTGCTGGTCATCGCCTTCGGCAGTGTGCTGGGGCTGGTCGCCTTGATCGTGACCAAACCCAGGCTGCATCCGCTGGTGGCGTTGCTGCTGGTCTCCATGGCCGTCGGGCTGTGTACGGGCATGCCGCTGAACAAGCTGGTGTCAGCCATCTCCGGCGGCGCGGGCAAGACGCTCGGTGCGGTGGGGCTGGTCGTGGCGCTCGGGGCCATGCTGGGCAAGTTGCTGGCGGATTCGGGCATCACCACCAGTGTGGCCGATGCCATCGTCAGTCGTTCGTCTTATCGGGCCCTGCCCTGGGCCATGGCCGCCGTCGCCTTTGTGGTCGGCATTCCGATGTTCTTCGAAGTGGGCCTGGTGGTGCTGCTGCCGCTGATCTTCGGTGTGGCGCGCAAGCTGGAGAGCGACCAGCAGGGGAAAGGCTCGGCCTATGTGTATGTGTCGGTGCCGGTGATCGCCGCTTTGGCGGCCATGCACGGCATGGTGCCGCCCCATCCGGGCCCGCTTACCGCCATTGCCACACTGAAAACGAGCGTGGGCCCCACGATGATCTACGGGTTCATCGCCGCCATCCCCGCCATCATCCTGGGGGGGCCGGTCTATGCGGCCTTCATTGCCCCGCGGATGCGGGCGCGGCCGGACGAGGCCATGATTCATCAGTATGTGGCGGAGGGGCGCGGGGCCGAGCACGGGCAAGAAGCAGCGGCTTCGGCGCCCGCCCGCCCCCACGTGCCCGGTGTGGGCATCGGAGTGCTGTGCGCCCTTCTGCCCGCCGTGCTGATGCTGTCGCATGCCGTGGCCGAGATCGTGCTGGACAAGGCGTCACCAGTGCTGCACATAGCGGCCTTTGTGGGCAACCCCATCATTTCGATGCTGCTGGGTTTGATCTTCGCCATGGTGATGCTGCGCTCCGGCGATCCGGAAGCCGTGCGGCAATCGCTCAGCCAGAGCGTCAAGCCGATTTCGAATGTGCTGCTCATCATTGCCGGTGGCGGCGCGTTCCAGCAGGTGCTGACCGATGCGGGTGTGGGCAACGCCATTGTTCACATGAGCCATCTGTGGGCGGTGTCTCCACTGCTGCTGGGGTGGCTGATCTCCATGCTGCTGTCCGTCTCCACCGGCTCGGCCACCGTGGGCATTGTCGGCGCCGCAGGCCTGCTGGCCCCGCTGTCGGCTTCCGACGCGGCGATCAATCAACCGCTGCTGGCGCTGTCCATTGGCTGCGGGTCTCTGTTCTTCAACTATGCCAACCATGCCGGTTTCTGGCTGGTGAAAGAGTCCTTTGGCATGACGATGGGGGAAGCCACCCGCACCATTTCCGTGGTGCAGTCGATTGTGGCTGTCGTGGGATTGCTGATGGTGTTGGTGATGAACCTGCTGCCGCCCCTGGGCTGACGCCCGGACAGCGCCGCTCCCGAATCGAACCTTGAAATGAGACAAGCTTGGGGCCGCCAGCGCCTTCGCCGCCTCCTATAATTTTTGAATGCTTCAACAACGGCGCTTCAAAGCCTTCACCGCATGGGTGGCCAGCCTGGTCATCCTGTGGAGTGCGCTCGCGCCGAGCTTGTCGTATGCCTTTGTGTCGGACGTGCCCGGTGGGTGGATCGAAATCTGCTCGGTCACCGGCGCCAAACTCGTGCCGGCGCAGGCAGCTTCCTACGGCGCTGATGCCGCAGTGTCCGGCTCATTCAAGTCCGACACTTCCAAGCCCGACTCATCCAAGCCCGACACTTCCAAGTCCTCGGCCCTGAAGTCCTGCACCTATTGCAGTTCTCACGTGCAGGTGTTGGGTCTGCCGCCCGCCCCTGCGGCTGGTCTCACCTTGGAGGCTCTGGCCTACCACCTGCCGGAGCTGTTCCTGGCAGGCGTGCGAACCCTGTTCGCCTGGGCCAGTGTTCAAGCACGCGCCCCGCCGCTGAGCCCTTGATCGGCTGATCGCCGCCGCTCCGGTCGGCGGGCGCGTGAGCGGCCTTCGCTGCGTTGCTGCGTTGCTTCGCTGCGTTGCTGCGTTGCTGCGTTACTGCGTTGCTGCGGCTGCGTTGCCGTAGCTCCCATGCCGCAGCGGTCTGCCGGGCGCAAGCCTGTGTGGCCCGTTCGTTTCAGCGCCGGCGCCGCGTCGCCACCTGCGCCTCCGACCTCCATCTGCCCCCCGGTTTCCATGTGCGACGCCTCGTACTGCGTCCGTGCACGTCCGCTTGCACGTCCGCTTGCACGTCCGCTTGCACGTCCGCAGGCGCGTCTGCCTGCACGTCTGCCTGCGCGCTTGCGTGCCGATGCCGCGTCCCTGCGTCATGGTCCGTCATGGTCCGCCATGGTCCGCTTTTGAATGATCTGCTCATGTCTTTGCATCACCCCTCTTCCCTGACCCTCGCAGCCCTTGCTGCCCTGTCTCTGCTGAGCCAGGCCCAAGCACAGTCCGCACCGCAGCCGCAGTCCGGCGACACACTTGCGCCTACGGCGGCAACGTCACCGGCCGCCACGCCCCTGTCCCCCTCCACCCCTCCTTCCAACCAGCCTTCCAGCGCTGCTTCCAGCCTTCCTGCCAACGCTCCCACCGCCGCACCCGCCGCACCCGCCGCACAGCAGGACGCAGTGCTCACCCTCGGAACCGTTCGGGTGGAGGCCCGATCCAAAGGCCCGCTGGACGTTCGTCGCGTGTTCAGCTCCGTCGACGTCCTGGGCGCCAGCCTGTTGGAAGACCAGCATGCCGACTACAGCTGGGAGCTGCTCACGCGGGCCCCTGGCGTTCAGGTCACACAATTCAAGCAAGGCACCGACGCGGGCCGTTTCAGTTTCCGGGGCTTCAATGGCGAGGGCCGGGTGAATGCCGTCAAGCTGTTGATCGACGGCATTCCCAGCAATGACAATGCCGGTGGCATGCCCTATTTGGATGCCGTCTTCCCGCTGGAGATGGAGCGCATCGCCGTGGTCCGGGGCACCAATGACGCGCGTTATGGCCTCTACAACATTGCCGGCAATGCGGATGTCCAGACCCGCCAGGGCGGTAACGAGGGTCAGGCCAGCGTGACGGTGGGCAGCTACGGCACCCGCGAAGTGCAGTTGGCCAAGGGGTGGGAGTCGGGCGACTGGAGCCAGAATTACTTCATCGGCTGGCGCGACTCGGACGGCTATCGGGACCATGCGGATGCGCACAAGCTGGCCTTGTCCGGCAAATGGTTCTACACCCGCAACGACCTCGGCTGGCGCGCGGGCCTGACCGCCCGTTACTTCCATAACGACGCGTTGGAATCCGGCTACCTGACGCGTGAAGAGGCGGAGCAAACGCCGCGCATCTCGCCTGCCTATGCCGCCTCGGACCGCAGTGAGCGCACCGTGAGCCAGGTCGCGCTGCATCTGGACGGCCGATGGAACGAGGTGTCGAGCTGGACGGTCAAGGCCTATCGGAACGCTTACGAGAATCAGCGCTTCGTCCGCTTCTCCGCCGCAGGTGTGCAGCAGGAGCGAGACAACGATGAGCACCATGAAGGCCTGCTGGCCAGCGCCAGTTGGCGCCCCACGGTGGATTGGGCGCATGAGGTGGTTCTGGAGGGTGGTGTGGAGGCGCAATGGCAGCACAACGAAGCGCAGCGCTACCGGACGGTGGACCGTGTCCGCACCTCGCAGTTCCGCGCCTGGGACTTTGACCAGGACAGCCAGGGCGTTTATGTGCAGGCGCTGATTCGCCCGGTGGCGGCCCTGAGCATCATCCCGGCGCTGCGCCTGGAGCATCTGGACGGGCAGTTCCACGACCTGCTCGCCGGCAAGACCTACGCGATGTATGACTACGGGGTGGTCAAGCAACCCAAGCTCAGCGTGATCTATGCAATCACACCACAGGCCAGCGTGTATGCGAACTGGGGCCGGACCTTCCAGATCGGCAGCGGCATTGACGCCTACAAGACCCAGGAGCGCAATCTGCGTCCGTCCCTCAACACCGGCTGGGAGAGCGGTATGAAATGGCAGCCCCTGCGTGTGCTGGAGGGGCGCCTCTCCTACTGGGAACAGCGGGCCACCGGCGAGGTGGCGCGGGTGCTCGGCGTCGATGGCTTGCCCGATGCCGGTGGCAACGGCAATGTGGGCCGCACACGCCGCCGGGGTGTGGATCTGCAACTGAGCGCCCAATGGAGCCCGACCTCGCGCACCTGGGTGGCCTATTCCCGGCAGAAGGCCACCATCGTCACGCCCGACCCGAGCGCGCCGTTGACAGCCGGCAAGGAGATTGAAAACGTCCCCCACTACCTGGTCAGCGGCGGCTGGGACCAGCAACTGGCACCGCGCTGGAAGCTGTCCGTGTGGGGCAATGGCCAGGGCGGTTATTACCTGGAGCGCACCAACACCGTGGCACGCGCCGGGCAGTACATCCAGTTCAACACCAGCCTCACGTATCAGGCGTCGCAGCAATGGTCGCTGCAACTGCAGGTGAAGAACCTCGCCAACCGGCACTATCTCTACGCCTGGTATGACAGCGGCTCTTCCGGGTATTCCCCGGCGGATGGTCGCAGTGCTTACGTGAGTGCGGACTGGCGGTTCTGAGGTACACCCCGGTCCGGCGGGCCCCTGGCGGGCCAGCTCCGGGTCAGTTCCGGGCCAATGCCGGGCCAATGCCGGGACGCTGCCGGCGCGGGTGTGGGGACGGTTGCGGAGAAATTTGTGGCGGATTTCTCACGCCGACGCCGCCACGACCCCCACCCGTGCCTTCCCGGCAAACTTGTGCCGTGGTGCGCCGGACCAGCGGTGCTATCCTCCCGCGCCTTCGGGGCACGTCCATCGAATCGACCGACCCCGACATTCCAACAACGACAGCACAGGGATCGGACTCATGATCGTCGGTATCGACCTCGGGACTACCAACAGCCTGGTGGGCGTGTTCAAGGACGGCGCGCCCGTCCTGATCCGCAACGCGCTGGGGGACTATTCCACCCCTTCCGCCGTGGCGCTGGACGATCAGGGCCAGTTGATCGTGGGCCTGGCGGCACGGGAGCGGGCCGCCACCCATCCGCACATGTCCGCCCAGGCGTTCAAGCGCTGGATGGGCACCGAACGGCGTGTACGCCTGGGCGACAAGGAATTCCGCCCGGAAGAACTCTCCGCCCTGGTGCTGCAGTCCCTCAAGGCGGACGCCGAAGCGTTTCTGGGTGAACCGGTCACCGAGGCCGTGATCACCGTGCCCGCCTATTTCAACGACGCCCAACGCCGCGCCACCCGCATGGCCGGTGAACTCGCCGGCCTGAAGGTGGAACGCCTGCTGAATGAACCCACGGCTGCCGGCCTGGCTTATGGCCTGCAGGAGCGGGAGAACAACAGCACCTTCCTGGTGTTCGACCTGGGCGGCGGCACCTTCGATGTGTCGGTGCTGGAGTATTTTGACGGCGTGGTGGAAGTGCGCGCCAGCGCGGGCGACACCCGGCTGGGCGGCGAAGACTTCGCCCACGTGCTGGGCAAGCTGTTCTGTGACCGCTGCGAAGACATCACCACCGCGCGCCGCGAGTCCCTGGCCCAGAGCACCCACTGGTGGCGCGCCGCCGAGACCGCCAAGCGCGAACTCTCCGAGCGCGATTGGACCCGCATGCAGCTGGTGCTGGACGGCAAGGCCCTGAGCGCCGAGATCACCCGCGACGAATTCGAAAAGGCCAGCGCGGAGCTGCTGCACCGCCTGCGCCGCCCGATTGAACGCGCCCTCTACGACGCGCAACTGCAACCGGCCTCGCTGGACGAAGTGGTGCTGGTGGGCGGCGCCACCCGCATGCCGATGATCCGCCAGATGATCACCCGGCTGTTCCAGCGCCTGCCGCTGCGCACCATCGACCCGGACCAGGCGATTGCCCAGGGCGCTGCCGTGCAGGCCGGCCTCAAGGCACGCGATGCGGCGCTGGATGAGGTGGTGCTGACCGATGTGATGCCGTTTTCCCTGGGCATCATCAGCTCACATGAGGTCAATGGCACCCTCGTGGGCGACCGCTTCAGCCCGATCATTGAACGCAACACGCCTGTGCCGGTGTCTCGTTCCGGCATCTACTCGACCGTGGCCGACAAACAAAAGGCCATCAAGCTGGACATCCGCCAGGGCGAGTCGCCCGTGGGCTCGGAGAACCTGAAGCTGGGCGAGCTGGAAATCGCAGTGCCGCCGGCCAAGGCGGGCCATGCCAGCGTGGAAGTCCGCTTCACCTACGACGCCAACGGTTTGCTGGATGTGGATGTGAAGGACCTGCTGGGTGGCACCACCGCCAACACGCTGATCCGCAACACCGCCACCGACATGTCGGAGGACCAGGTGGCGCAGGCGCTGGAAAAGCTGCAGTCGCTCAAGCGTCACCCGCGTGACGACGCCGACAACGTCTATCTGATGGCCCGCGCCAAGCGCCTGTATGAAGACCGTCTGGGGCCGGACCGCCAGATGATCCAGGACTGGATTGCGCAATTCAGCAGCGCGCTGGAAACGCAGGACCCTCGCGTCATCCGCGACGCGCGGGGCGCCTTCAAGGCCGCCTTGGACAGCATCGACACCAGCTTCCGCTTCTGAGGACACGGCCATGAAGGATTGGCAGCGTGTGGGGCTGGAAGCGCCCAGCACTGACCTGGGCGCGATCAAACGCGCCTATGCGAAGGCGGTGAAGGTCACCCGGCCGGATGATGACCCGGTGGCCTATCAGGAACTGCGTGAAGCCTATGACCGGCTCGTGCAGCGGGCGCGGCATGTGGCCGCGATGCAGGCCCGCGAGCAGGCTGCCGCGCAGGAGGAGGCCGAGTCCGTTGTCGAGGTGGCCGCCGAGGTGACGGTTGAGGCGACGGTTGAGGCGACGGCCGAAACGACGGCTGAACGGCGCGAAGCGGTTCCAGGCGCGGGTTCAGACACGACTCCAGACGCAAGTTCAGAAGCGGAAGCCAAAGCGGAACAAGCGGCGGAACTTAGAGCCGAACCGCAGCCGTCGCCCACGCCAACTCCCACACCGGAACCAGAGCCAAAGCCGGAACCAGAGCTGGAACCAGAGCCGGAGCCCAAGCTGACGTTGCAGCCAGAGGCACCCGGACCCACCCCAGCAACGCAAGCTCCGCACCATGAGCCTGTCCGTGACACAGCGGCAGCGATCACGCCGCCAGCGGTGGAGTTGCCGCCACCGCCACCGGCACCGCGACCCGCGCCAGCCGATCGCTTTGAACTGTTGTCTCCGGCAGCCCTGGCTCAATGGCTGAATGACCGCTCCCTGCTTGGCCGGGACGCCCTGATCGCGGCCTTGCCGCAGTTGCGCGACCAGCTCAATCACCAACCCTTTGAGTGGCGCGTCGACAGCTCGGTCCAGATGGCCCGGCTGGTACTGAACAACAGTGCCGACTGGCCTGCCCAGGCGCTGAATCTGCTCTTCGAGCACTTCGACTGGTTCGACATGGGCCGCACGCGCCACGAACTGGGCGACGACGCGGCACTGGCGCTCACGCGAATGGCGGACGACTGCCTGGAGCGGCCGATCCATGAAGCCCATCTGCTGCGGCAGTTCGGTGAAGCGATCGCGTTCTCCCGCCTGATGGGGCAACGCCGCAAGAGCCCGTTCTGGGAATGCTTCATCATGGCCTTGCTGAAGCCGGTGCTGGAACTCCAGCTCCAATGGATGAGCCCCGCCCTGTGGCGCCGCTTCGGTTTTGCGCCGTCCTACAAGGAACAGCGGTGGAAGCTGGCCTTTCAGTGGGGACGGGCTGCGCAATGGGCGTTTGCCGTGCTGTCTGTCCTGCTGATGTATTGCGCCTTGAGAGGCAGTTGGGGCTTCGGCATCGACGCGGCGTTGCAAGGCGTGGTGGCCACGGTCGCCGCCATGGGCCTCGCGCGCATCGAGGTGTTTGTTGTCTTGAAGGTGCGCGAATGGAAGGAATGGGAGCGGGTGACTCACGCCCTTCGGCTGACCCGCCTGCCGCTGGACGTCATCATTCCGTGTATTGGGTTGGGACTTCTGGCCGTCGCCGCGCTGGGCGATCTGCTGGCCACGCATGCGGACCAGGAGGTGGGCATTCTGATGCGGTTGCTGGTGGTGCCGGGCGCCTTCCTGGCATTGCCCAGGGACTTCCGCCAAGCCATGATTCCGCTGCTGCTGGTGCCATACTTCCAGCACTTCCATGGCCTGTTCTACGGTTTGACCGGTTATGGCGTCATCCTGTGGGGCATGCTCGGCGCACAGGCCTACGCGCAAGGCTGGGTGCGGGTGGACAACGGTGAGGTGACCACGGCGTTGATCAGGTTCCCGAAGAAATCGCTGAGTGACTGGGTCTTGCTCGGCACCGTGGGTCTCCCGGTGCTGTTGGCCTGGATCACCGATCGGGCCGGCTTCTACACCGTGATGTTTGCCTGGCTGCTGGCCGACGCCGTGGCGTTGACCGAGGTGGGGGTTCACGGCCCCTGGGCCCTGCCGGTGATGTGGCTGGCGCTGGCGGCCGTGCTGGGCATTCAGCGTCTGGCTGCCACGCTGGGACTGCATGTCTTGCGTCGTCTGGTGCCTCAACCGCACTGAGCCTGAACGCAGGACACTCGAAGCCCTCAGCCCCCGGTGTAGGGCCCCCGGCCGGGCAAAGCCCATAGCAAACCCGAGGTGGCGCCCCCCGGCGCCACCGTCAGGTGGTCTTCGCCCGCCAGCACATGGCTTTCGATGTGCAGCGAGCGATAGCGGCGGCGCTGCAGCAGCGTCTGGAATCGACGCATATCGGCCACCATGTCCGTCTCGCTGTTGTAGCGTGCCCCCTGCCCGACGGCCTCGTACCCACCGACATACTGATACACACGGGCCGGCAGATCCCGATGGGTCCGCGCATGCTCGGCCTCCCGCTGGAACAGGACGTGGTCGTCGAACCAGTAGGACGGACTGCCCAGGATGTAGTGGCTGAAAAGCGCCGGCTGCGTCAGCAGCACCTGGGCCGCGAACAGCGCGCCATAGGAATGCCCGAGGATCACCCGCCGCTTCGGGTCCAGCCCATACCGTGCGGAGACGGCCGGCACGGCCACGTCCGCCAGATACCGCAGGTAGTCCGCTGCACCGCCATAGGGGCCGCCACCGTAATGGCGCGCGGACCGTGAAGGCCGGCTGAGCGGATCGGTGGGCGTGTAGTCACGATTGCGCATGGACACGGCGGATTCGTCGGCCGGCCCGGCCAGGCCGACCACTGCAAAGTCGGCCAGGTTGCGCCCTTGCTGCCCGACCCGATGGCGCAAGGCACGCACCAGAGGAAAGGCATACGGAGCATCCGTCACAAAAACCGCCGCCAAAGAGTTGGTGGAAGAAGGTCGCACGCCCGGTGGCAAGTCCACCCAGACTTCATAACGCCTGCCGGTTTGAGGGTCTGGCAGCAGATGCACAAAGCTGTTGGGGAGCGCATAGGGGCCGGTCGACGGCGGCAGCTCGCCGGACGGCTGCGGCGAAGGAGGGATGGCCTCCCCTCGCGCGGAAAAGCCCAGAACCGGCGCAAGCGCAGTAGCCAGCAGATGCCTGCGAGAAGTCATTCAGTTCACCATCCCATTCCATCCAATCCCATCGACCGCATCTGCCGTCCCGCTCCTCTCAGGGACCGGACATCGCAGACACGGTCGATTCTCTCGGGGATGTCCCAGGTGCTGTCCGCGCTTGTCCGTTACTGCGGTAACGGCATCACGGCATCACAGATTCACCATGGGGCATGACGGCCATGATGGCCGCGCTCCCCCTTCGAAGGGGCTCAACCGTGCAGCCGCGTGGCGACCTCGGCCACCCGGGCGGCGTAACGCCTCACGGTCTCCAGGTCCCCTTCGGACATTTCCTGCATGCTCGCGTCCGACGGCGATTGCAGCAGAGCCCCCACCGAGCCGCTTACGCATTGGGCGGAGCCAAACATGGAGGCCGTCACTGCGGCGCAATCTGCGCCACATCTGCGCCACATCTGCGCCACATCTGCGCCAGCTCTGCGGGTTTGCGCGACATCGCACGCACGGGCGCAGCGGGCAAGCCTCGCTCCGGCCCATGAAGCCGAAATCGCCGACAACCAGCCACAGGCATCGGATGGGCGGTGAACTACCCTTCCAGGGCGTCCAGGTTTCTCCCCCTGGGCAGGAGTCCTCCATGCACTGCCTCCGATCCTCCCAGCGATGGTCCTGGACACGTCTATGCCTATCGTCTTTGCTGGGGCTCGCCAGCTTCAGTGGATGGGCGCAGGACGCGACGATGTCCGTCTCGGTGTCCGCGACGGCGATGGCGTTCCTTCAGGACCAGCAACCAACGCCTCAATCCTTGGAGCGCGCGGGAAGTCTCTACACCCACGCCGCCATCTCGGGGCAATCCGGCGGTCTGACGGGCGACGCCCAGTCAACCGCCTGGGGCAAGGTGGGATACGGCTACATGCAGCTCTACGCCTCAGGCGGCACGCAGCTCAGCGGCGGCGGGCCGGTGGGCGAAGTGAAGACGTCTGCCACCGCGCGTGCCGGGCTGACCGATAGTTTCCTGATCACCTGCCCGGCCTGCGTGGCCGGCACCGAGGCGACGGTCACCTTCCGCGTGCTGGCCGACGGTGGCGCCGGCGCCGATGTCCAGATGGTGCAGGACCCCAACGACGGCATGGGTTCCGCCTCCTTCGCTTATGCCTCGATCAGCAGCAGCTTCACCATGAATGCGCGGGATGCCAACGACCCGTCCCAGGCGGCTGGCAGTGCGTTGGGGCTGTCCGTCCTGCGCATGGAGCCCGGGGGCGGTTATTACCATGACCGCCCCTTGTGGGGCGAGTGGGTCACGGCACGCTTCACGCTGGGCGACCCCTTGTCCTTCAATTGGTGGGCGGTGGCGGATGGCAACGCCGCGGCTGGCAACTACACCGACGTGGGCACCATGAACGCATCCACGGTTTACGGCGCCAACTACAGCGCCGGTTTCTACTGGGGCGGCATCACCGAGGTGCGCACCGCCAGCGGGGACCTCCTGACCGGCATCACCGCCTTCAACGCCGCCGGAGTGAATTACGCCAATGCGCTGGCGCCTCCGGTGCCGGAGCCCTCTGCGACGTGGCTGATGCTGGCGGGACTGGCGGGACTGGCGGTCAACGCCCTGCTGAGAGGGCGCCTGCACAGGCGGCGCGGCCAAGCGACCGCGCCGCTGCAGCTGTCATGCCGCTAAGGACATGCCCGCGCCATGGCCTTGTCGGGCCAGCTTGAACACCTCCACCACCTGCACCAGTTGCCCGGCCTGACCCTTCAGGCTTTCGGCGGCGGCCGCGCTCTCTTCCACCAGGGCCGCGTTCTGCTGGGTGACCTGGTCCATCTGGCTAACGGCTTCACCCACCTGGGAAATCCCGGTGCTCTGCTCCGAGCTGGAGGTGCTGATTTCGCCCACGATGTCCCGCACCCGCTGGATGGAGTTCACAATTTCATCCATGGTCTTGCCGGCCTGATCCACCAGCCCGGCGCCCTGCTCCACCTGCTCCACGCTGCGGTGGATCAGACCCTTGATCTCCTTGGCCGCTTCCGCGCTGCGCTGAGCCAGGGCGCGCACTTCGGACGCCACCACAGCAAAACCACGGCCCTGCTCGCCGGCACGCGCCGCTTCCACGGCGGCATTGAGCGCGAGGATATTGGTCTGGAAGGCGATGCCGTCGATCACCCCGATGATGTCGCTGATCCTGCGGCTACTGTCGCTGATGTCGCGCATGGTGTGCACCACCTTGCTCACCACTTCACCACCTTGCTGCGCCACCGAGGAGGCCCCTTGAGCCAGCTGGTTGGCCTGCTGGGCGTTGTCGGCGTTGTGACGCACGGTGGTGTTGAGCTGCTCCATCGTGGCTGCCGTCTGCTGCAGCGCACTGGCTTGCTGTTCGGTGCGCTGGCTCAGGTCCTGATTGCCCTGCGCAATCTGCGCACTGGCGGTGGCCACGCTTTCGGAATTGGACCGCACATTGGCCACCACCTCCGACAGCCGGACCTGCATGCTCGCCAGATTGGCCAGCACACTGGTGGTGTCGTCCGCACGCTGCGCCAGCGGCTGGCTGAGGTCGCCCTGGGCCACACGCGACACGGCCGCCGACAGTTCATCCGGCTCCGCCCCCAGCGCCTGGCGAATGCTGCGGGCCAGTACCCACCCCACCCCACCACCAATCAGCGCCATCAGCACCGCCAGTGCCGACATCAGCAGCACCCCGGTGGAGGCGCGCTGCTCGCTGGACTTCGCGAGGGTGTCGGCCACGCGCTGCTGGAGGTCCGCCGAGTCGTCAACGGCCTTGAACACGACCTCCTGCAAGCTCCGCACTTCGCCATTGATGGCTTCGCCCGCCGCAGCTTTGTCGCCCTTGGCACCCAGCTCCATGGCACGGTCCATGGCCGCGTTGTATTTGGGCCGAGCCTCGTTGATGATGGTCAGGAACTCACGGCCTTTGGGCAGGGTGACACTCTTGTCCAGTTCCGCCAGGATGGCGGAGTTCTTGCTGCGCAGTTCGGCAATCTTCTTGCGCTCGCCCTCCACAAAGGCGGGGTCGTTGTTGATCACGGTGTTGCGTGCATACCGGCCAATGGTCTGAAGGTTGTCCTTGAGCTCATTGAACTGCGCCAGCTTCACCATTCGGTTGCTGGCCAGCTCATTGATACCGGTGTTGAGCTGATTGAGCGTGATCGCGGCGTAGGCCACGATGGCGACGCCCAGTGTCACTGTGGCGCCAAACCCCAATGCGAGCCGTTTGGCGACTGTCATCTTCCTGACCATGGTGCTTCCTTCAAGATTGAATGAAGAAATCGGCAACCATTAATCTTTTTGCCGAGTTTCGATGAATTGGAGTATCAATTCCATCGAATAAGGCGGATGCGCGCAATACGCCCGAGCTAGCAATGCCAATGGGGCTGTGCCGAAAGGCACAATTCATCCATCGGTTTCGAAGTTAAACGCTTCAGCGGACGTGACCAATTGCTCGAACCGCCCGAGCCTTCCCCCCCGATGTGGGGTTCCCACCCCTGCGCGCAAGGGTTAACCCTCGTCACCCAAGGCGGCCTCCAGTTTCAGGAACACCTCCCGGGTTGATGGGCGATCCGATTGCGCGTCCCATGACGCGCCCAGCGCGAACTGCCAGCGCGGAGAGAGGCGCTTCTTCCACATCACGGATCGGTGGCGGGTCTTGTCCGTCCACGCCGACTGCCCACCGGCCGCGCTGCGGGCACTTCTTTCGTTCTGCACGATCACCCGAATGCTTTCCCGCGCGCTGAGGTGCAGCAGGGACAACAAGCGCATCCCCGTCTCTCGCAGGGCCGCATAAGGGCCTTCACCGGCAATGCGGGTCCCGGTGAACACTGGATCGATCTCCAGGCTTCTCCCGCCCGGCAACGCCCAGCGCGTACTGGCCTGCATCGACCACCATCCGCCACCGCCCACCCGGTCCAGGTCGGTGTCCAATTGCCGCCCGATGCTGCCCTCGGCGGTCAGGCGAGCCAGCCAGTCGAAGGGAGTGGTCTCGATGCCTCCGTGCAGCGCAGGCGTGTCGTGCAGCCGGCCGCCGCTGCGGGCGCGTTGCTGGTCCGCCCCGGCAT
Source organism: Roseateles sp. SL47 (assembly GCF_026625885.1). Taxonomy (NCBI): domain Bacteria; kingdom Pseudomonadati; phylum Pseudomonadota; class Betaproteobacteria; order Burkholderiales; family Sphaerotilaceae; genus Roseateles; species Roseateles sp. SL47. The sequence goes on from NZ_CP113068.1 coordinate 4,448,107, forward strand.
GCAGCCAGACCGACGTGCGGCGGGTGGTGGACAGCCAGAAGCCGGTGCGAAGTTCGCGGCGGATGACTTCCCCCCCCGGCTCCTCACGCGCAGCATCGCGCAGGCTGCGCGCTTCGGACATGCCCACATGCCATTCCGTCTGATGCAGCAGACCGCCGCCAGGCAGATGGATCTCGCCCAGTCGGCGGTTCACCTCGCCAGAGGCGCGCCACAACCCCGCCTGGTCCACGAAACCCAGCAGATTCACGAAGTCCGGCCCGGTGACCGAGACCTCCGCTGCATTGAGCCAGTCGTCATCGCTATACAGCAGCTTGGCCCAGCCGGAACCGTCGCGACGGGTGGAAGCCCGGCCACTCACAACCTGATCGTTGGGGTCCACCACCAGGTTGTTGCTGCTGGCCATCACACTCCACTGCGCCTGCCAATGGCGGCCGTCGACGCTGCGACGCCAGAGGCCATCCACACCCGCCAACTGGCCTTGCCCGCCGCCCTCCACCGTCCGGCGCGACAGCAGGCTGCCCAGGGTCAGCGCCTGACCGTTGTCGTCCTGCGTGTCGGGTGTGCCATGAGCGTCCTGCGGGCGCAGGTCGTTGCTGCCAGAGGGGGCGCCAGGGTCCGATTGCCAACGGCCGCGCAGCACCTGGGCTGCACTGGGCGCCGTCAGGGTCCACTCATCGGTGCCCCACGGGCGGCCACGTGTCACCACGGTGCCGCCACGGTCTTCGGCGAGCAGCAACGTGGCGTCCGCCCCCACACCACGCCAGGTGGCCCGCAGGCCCCAGCGGGGGTCTGCCACCGTGCGCGAATAAAAGCCCGAGAGCGGCAGCCCGAGCACATCGGCGCTTTCCAGAAAGTAGCGCCGCTTCTCAGCCTGGGCCAGCGCCACCGCGCGATTGCCGCTGGTCTGCGGCGCATCCACATCCACCTGGGCGAAGTCGGGGTTCAAGGTGGCATTCACCAGCCAGTCGGCGCGTGGGCGCCACCAGCCTTCCACGCCCACACTGCCACTGCCTGTCTCCTGCCCCCCGGTGCGCACCGAGCGGCCCGTCCATTCCACGGTGACGTTTCCCTCCTGATGATCGCGGTGGTGGCTCAGGACGGAGGTGAGGCCGGTGACGGGCTCGCTCGCATGGAGAAAGTTCAAGGCTTCGGCATCCGCCCGGCCACTGACCAGCAAGAGATCACCGGCCCCTGGCACCGCACGCGCCACCACCATGCGCCAAGGGGCGGCAGCCTGATAGGGATAACGCAGCGCGGCCAAGGGCCAGCGGATTTCCATGCTGTAGCCATCCGGCAGCAGCGTGGTGGCCACCTGCACCGGGAAGTCCGGCCCCAGATCGTCCTCATCATCCGAGGCCCGGTACAGCCCGTCCGTGACCACGCCGGCCAGGCTGGCCTTGATGAACATGGCCGATTCGCCGCGCCCGTTGGTGTCAATCCAGACCCCGATCAAGTCCTGGTCCCGCTCGACCGCATCGCGCCGCGACAGCAGCGTGCGCGGCGGCTGGGACGACCAGGCGCGGATGCCGATGACCAGAGCCCGAGCGTCCGCCATCACCTGGACCTGCGTGCGCAGGTCGGCGGCATAAGCGCCATTGGCGGTGGGCTGCAACTGGGCGAAACGGGTGTGGACGGGTGCCCGGCGCCAGACCTCTTCGTCCAGATGTCCATCCATGACCAGGGCCGGTACCTCTTCAGATGCGGTGAGCACCTCGAAGGCCGCTGCCGGGGGGGCTGACAGCATGCACACGGTGGCGGCGAGCGCGGGGCGGCGCCAGAGGACTGCAGCGGGTCTGCAGGATTGGAATGGGCGGCGGGCCACACGGCCGGCCTGGTTCAACAGCCGATGAAAACGCAAACGGACTCCCTGGAGTTCAATCATCCCGATGGTGTCTCCCATCAATGGACAAAGAGTATCTCAGGTGCTGCGCCCGTGAAGCGACTCTCCGCCCAAGGGCGCTGCGATCAGCGGCCGAAGCGTCCGGTGCAAGGAACGAAACCCATCGATATGGCGCGTTGAATCACCGGGTGGGGTTGGGAAAGGTGCTCACCAGTCACGACCCCATGCCAGCCCGCCGGTCAGGGTTCCCGGCTCACTTCACCGTCAGGAAGATCGGGTTGGAGTAGAACCAAAGGCTGCCGTAGTTGCGGTCATTGATCTGGTCATGCCGCGTGGCGTTGTCCGTGGTGGTGATCTTCTGATCGGCCAGCGGTTCCCCGCCTGCGGTCAGGCCGGCCACATCCTCCGCCAGATTGGTGCCGCGCAGCCGGAAATACTGGCTCTTGCTGGCGGTCACCGTGGTGGTGACGGAGTAGTAGCCATCGGCGCTCTGCTTCCAGTCAGCGCTGGTGAAGCGCTTGAGCACCCGGGTGCTGGCATTGGTGGCCACGTTGTAGGCCGCTGTACCTGGGGCGGCGGGTGTGCCCACGTCCCCCACGATCAGGTCGACGTGATGCACCTTGGGCACCATATTGCCCAGATTGCCGCTGTTGACCGGGCGCTGGTAGTTGTTGACAGAGGGGCTCTTGAAGCGGATGGTCAGCGTGACCGTCTTGCCCGAGGCAGCCACCAACTCCTGGCCCATGAAGACCTTGTCACCGTCTGCTGCCGCATTGAAGTCCAGCGCATTGATGAGGTCACCGAAGACGCCAAAGCTGCGCCCGGCGCGCAGGCTGTCCAGCAGCCCGCTCACGCCGCTGCTGCCCTTGGGCTGCCACACATAGTTGCGGGCATATTCACCGGGGTAGTAGCCGCTGCTGTTGCCGGCGGCGTCAATCTCGAAATGCGAGTCGGAGTTGGCCACGTTCCAGATGCGGCGCCCCTCTCCCAGCAAGGCGTCCCACACGCCCCCCAGTTGCGCCACCACAGCGTCCGTGCCGCCATAGGTGCGGTTGGGCTTGTTGGCGTCAACATACGCCGAGGTGTAGCCACCGCGGTCGGGCTCCATCTGGTTGCCCACCATGCCCTCGATGGCAAACACGATCTTCGGCGCGAGGTCATTCAATTGCCGGAAATCCGCAATCGTGTATTTGCCGGGATTGCGCGACGGATGGTTGATCAGCGCATAGCTGGTGTCGGGATAGTTGTCCTTCAGCCAGGTGATGCCCTTGATCGTGTCGGCGGCGGTGCTGTTGGCCCGCTGCGGATACTTGGCCTTCCAACGGGTCACGTCTTCCGCTTTGAACAATGACTCATCGCCGGTGGTGAAGACGTATTGGAATTCCTTGACGGCGCTCACCGACGAGCTGAGGCTGGTGCTGCCTTCGAAGATGCCAATGCCGATGTGGTCGTGGGCGGGGGCATCCCATTCAAAGCCGGAGAAGATCAGCTTCTTGTCGTAGGTGCCGCCGGCCTGCAGCGCCTTGATGCGAGGCATCTCATAGGCCTCCATGCCGTAGGCAAAGGCGACCGGTGCCGCCAGCAGGTTGCCGTTGTTGTCGTACTTGGACGACCGCAGGTGGTTGGTCACCGCCATCCAGTCCAGCCCATACGTGGTGAAGGCCTTGCCCAACACGAAGTCCAGCGTCTGGGTGGTGCGCGAGTCATCGGACTGCACGGTGTGCACATGCAGGTCACCGGTGGTCCAGGCGCCCTGCTCGGGCGTATCCCCGTTGCTGCTGCCGCCGCAGGCCGCCAGGGCCAGCAGCGAGGCGAAGGACACGGCCGCAAGACGGAAACGAAGGGAGCGAGCTGGCACGGTTTGTTGCGCGGCCTGTTGAGCGGCCTGTTGCGAGAACGGGTGCGGGGCTTGCGAGGTGATAGGGAGGAGTTTCACGGGGAGAGGCGGCCGAAACGCAGCGTTAACGAAAACGCCGGACTGTGTCGGCGCGCGGTGTCACCTCCGTGACAAATCCGCGCCATGGCGGCCAGGCGTGCGAATGTCAGCGCGGCAGATCCACCACTGTGGGCGCCGCGCCCCAACCGCTGCGGGAGAGCCACTGGAAGATGGTGTCCGCCGTGGTGGTGTCAATGTGGCCGGTGTAGCGTCGTGCGGACGGGTGATCGTCAAACGCAACATGGGCCATGCCGATGCGCGCACCCAGGCGCTTGGCCGCCGAGATGCGCAGGTCACTGGGTTGATACCCCGCAGCCTTGAGCCATTGCTGGGCCTGCGCGCGATTGAAGACCTCACCCGGCGCAGCCGCCGAGGCCAGGGTCTCCAGCGCCCATTGATTGCTCTGCTGGTATTGCAGCGCCCACGGATAGGCCAGCATGCTGTAGGCCGGTGTGTGCAGGGTGGCCGCGCGGGTGTTGTCCTTCAGCACCGGCAGGAGTGCTTCCTGCAGGGCGGGCTTGAGCACCGAAAACGCCCCTTCCATGCGAAAGGGCCGATCCATGAAAAACTCCGCCAGGCCCTGGCGGTACAGATCCGCCTGCGCCGTGCCGCATTCATTGAGCTTGTGCAGCACTCGCCACACGGAGGCGCCCTTGGCATCGGTCTCGCGGTAGACAAAACCGACGTGTGACCAGCGCAGGCCGTAGTCCTCCAGGTTCTGGCCGGCGCGGGCCAACAGCACCACCTGCGCGCCGGACCTGTCCAGCGCCTCGGCGGTGCTCTGCGCCAGGGCCATGGCGTCGCGCACCTGCTGGGCGGTGAGCGGGGCGTCCTCGCAGGCTCGGCCGGCATGGGCGGTGCCGGGCAGCGCCAGGGCCCATGCCGCCACCAGGCTCCATGCGGCGGCGGTCGCCATGCGACGGGCCGCAATCAACATCTCCACGCTCATCGAATCACCTTCTCCTGGCGGGTCATCCGCTCGTTATGCAGCTGCGCCTCGTCGGCCTTGGACAAGATGTCGCCAGGGCCCACCGCGATGACGGTGACGCACATGCCTGCCGACAGCGCCCCAGCCCCCACGGCCTGGCCCACCAGGCGCCCGCTGCCATGCGATGCTACTCAAGATGGGACACCGTTGAACCGGCACCTTCACGCTGGAGTGGCCACGCCAGCGCCCGCACGGCTCCCGGAGCCTGACCGGTCACCCGCTTGAAGGCGCGACTGAACGCGGCCAAAGAGCCATACCCCAGTTCCGTCGCCACCGATTCCACTGATTGCCGGTTCTGCCCCAGGCGTTGCAGGGCCAGGCGCATCCGCAGTGCCGTCAGATACCGCAGCGGTGTGACGCAGGTGGCCGATTGGAAGGCCTGCGCAAACACCGACCTGGACTGTCCCGCCACCTCGGCCAGGGACGCGACGGTCCATGGCTGACCGGGCGCCTCGTGCATCACCGCGAGCGCCCTTCCCAGCCTGGGGTCCCTCAACGCCTGAACCCATCCGTCGGCCCCTGGGCAGCCGTCCAGCACCCAGGCTCGCACGATGAGCGCGGCCACTACATCGGCCAACCGGGCCAACACCCCTGCAAAGCCGGGCCGCTCAATGGCCGATTCGCGCTCCATGGCCGCCAGCAGCGGCTGGATCTCCGGCGAGCACTCCATCAGCGTGCCGACATGCATCACCTCCGGCATGGATTGCACCAGCGGCTGAAGTCCCCCGAGATCCATGCCCATGCAGGCACTGAACAGCAGACGGGTTCTGTCGGAGGGATGCTGGGGCACGAGGAGATTGGGGTCGGAAGCGCCGGGCGGCCTCCAAAGGCTGAACGCCTGGATCTGCGCGTTGGGCAGGCCTTTGGCCGTGGCCACGACATGCGTGCCCCCACGAGGCAGCAACACGGCATCACCGGGCCGCAGCCCGTGCCATTGACCCTCCGGACTGCATAACCAGAGCGGACCTTGGCCCGCAAAGTGAAACTGCCCCCGACCCTGAGCGTTGTCGAATCGAAGACCCTGCCCCGGTGCCAGCAGGCTGCGGCGGTACAGCACGCCGGAAAGCCGCATGTCCAGCAGCAAGCGGGAGACCAGATCGGCATCCGACGCATTGGCGGCATTGGCGACTTCGGGCAACTTCAAGCGACTCCATTCACGGCCCGGCACACGCCGGGACGAAAGATCAAACAAAACCGACGCTTCATCATAGACCGTCCACCTTGCTGGCCGCCACACTGAAGCCTCTTCTCCACTCTCCGCTTGCCGCTTTGGCCATGAATGCTTGCTTCACAGACCGTGCCTCCCCGAAGGAATCATCACCGATCCATGCAGGGGTGGCCTCACCGCAGAGCCGCCCTGATCCGGCGCGCGCAATGCGCCCAGCGACGGGGTCCCGCCTGATCAGGTTCACCACCGGTGCCCTGATCTCCTTGGTTCTGGCAGGCCTGGCACCCTGGGCCGCCGCCGAAGAACGACAACTGCGCGTCGCGGCCCCGGATGGGGTGGAACTCGCCGTGCAGGAATCCGGCAATCCGGCGGGACGCCCCATCGTGTTCATCCATGGCCTCCTGGGCAGCAGGATCAACTGGACCGCGCAACTGAAAAGCCCGCAACTGCAGCGCTTTCGGCTCATCACCTATGACCTGCGGGGGCACGGGCTGTCCGACAAGCCCGACAACGAAGCCGTCTATCGCGACGGCAAGGCTTGGGCCGATGATCTGGCGGTGGTGATCCAGGCCACAGGCGCCCAGCGCCCCGTGCTGGTGGGATGGTCCTTGGGCGGTGTGGTGATCTCCAACTATCTCGCCACGCATGGGGACAGTGACCTCGCAGGCGCGGTGTATGTCGATGGCGTGATCGAGCTCAAGGCGGATCAGATCAGCCCCCACCCCAAGGTGTATGCCGGTCTGGCGTCACAAGACCTCCCCACGCACCTCAACGCTGTGCGCGACTTCCTCCGGTTATGTTTTCAACATCAACCGGACCCGTCCAGCTTCGAGCAACTGTTGGCGAATGCCGCCATGGCGTCCTGGACCATGACCCGCACCGTGCCCTCGATGACTGCCCTGGCCGCCGAAGGATTGCCCAAGGCCCAGGTTCCCATGCTGCTGATCCAGGGCCGCCACGACGCGCTGGTGATGGGCAAGCCCAGCCTGGCTCGTGCCCGCGAACTCAACCCTCGGGTGCGGACCTTGACCTACGAAAACTCCGGTCATGCCCCGTTCATGGAAGAGTCCGCGCGCTTCAACAGCGACCTTCTGCACTTCATGAAGAGCGCGGAGACCTTCGCGCCCCCATCACGCCATAACTGATACTTTCATCACAGGTGGCCACCAAATTGGCCGTCTTGCGGATGCCAGGCGCCCACAGGGAGCGCCCGCACCTTTAAATTGCATTGAGAGACAAGTGCGGTGCGGGCGCGGTGCAGGAGCGGTGTGCCCATCGTGTCACCGTGCATCAGATGAGGGACCGCTGAGATGTCGTTGGTGATGAAGAAGCGTCTGGCCTCGGGGGCTTTGCCGCCCCATACCCGGGAGGCCGAGGATCGTCCGTTGACTTCAGCGAGACGTGGCCATGAGGTATGAACTGCCGCTGACCGGGCTGGTGCTGAGTGGCGGCGGCGCCAGAGCCGCCTATCAAGTGGGCGCATTGCGCGCGATTGCCCGCATCCGGCGGGAGCAGCTGACGCCGCAAGCCCGGCGCCGCAACCCCTTCGGGGTCATCACCGGCACCTCGGCAGGCGCCATCAATGGCACCGCCCTGGCCTGTTACGCCGACGACTTCGATGAAGGCGTGGAACGGCTGGTCGAGGCCTGGTCCCAGATGCATGCCGAACAGGTGTACCGCTGTGATGCGCTGCATCTGGCGGGCAATGGCATCCGCTGGCTGGCCCAGTTGTCGATGGGCTGGGCGCTGCGGCGCTGGCGTCCGCGCTCGCTGCTGGACAACACGCCGCTCTCCACCCTGCTGCGAAACCTCGTGCCCATGCACCGTCTGCCGCTGATGCTGTCGCGCCGCTATCTGCACGCCGTCGGGGTGACGGCCTCCAGCTACAGCAACGGCCATCATGTGAGCTTCTATCAGAGCCGTGCGCCCATCACCCCGTGGGTGCGCATGCAGCGCATGGCCGCGCCTGCGGAGTTGGTACATGACCATCTGCTGGCTTCGTCCGCCATTCCATTCATTTTTCCGGCCACACGCCTCCAGCATGAAGGCCGGGGCGCCTGGTATGGGGACGGCTCCATGCGCCAGAGCGCCCCCCTCTCCCCGGCCATCCATCTGGGCGCCCAGCAGCTGCTGATCATCGGCGCCGGCCGCATGCATGAGCCCACGATCGGTGACATCGATGACGCGCGTTATCCCAGCCTGGCCCAGGTGGCCGGGCATGCGCTGTCCAGCATCTTCCTGGATGCCTTGGCGGTGGACATCGAACGGATGGAACGCATCAATCGCACCCTGGCCATGCTGACGCCCGAGATGCGCGAACAGCACTCCCTGCGCCCGGTCAATGCGCTGGTGATTGCCCCCAGCGAGCGGCTGGACTCCATTGCCGCCCGTCACATCGACGCCCTGCCCAAGGCGGTGCGGCTCTTGCTCAAGTCCGCCGGGGCACGCCAGGGCCATGCGGGCGGCGCGGCGCTGGCCAGCTACCTGCTGTTCGAGCCCGGCTACACCCAGGAACTGATGGACCTGGGCGAGCGCGATGCCCTGCAGCAAAAGGACAAGCTCCAGGCCTGGCTCCACCCGTCCGAGCTGGCGCAGGCACGGGACCGGCGCATGGCGTCAGGGCTGCCCGGCCCCGAAGGTATCAACGCGGCCATGCTTTGAAGCACCGCCTTCGCCTCAGTTCCCTGCACGGCAGCCGTTCCGAGGCCAGCACATGGCCGACACATGGCCGCCGAGGCCTGCGGCGTCCGCTGCCGGGCGAATCACATGCCGCGCTGCATTCAACGCGGTCGCCCGGTGTAGGGGTCGGCCGAGGCGTCGGTCATCTGGTAGCCACTCACCCCCATTTCCGACGACTGCCGCTCCACATGCATCTGGCCCTGGACCCACACTGCGTCCATTGAATGCAACGCCTTGTTGCCCCGCAACAGTTTCACCCAGATGATCTGATTGGCGGGCGGCGGCGGCATGTGGATGCACGCGCCGAAATAGGGCACCAGCAGAAACTCCTTCAACCCGTCCTTGTCGTTTTGCAGCGGGACCACATAGCCGGGAATGCGCACGGCGGCGCCGTCGAAGGTGTCGATCAGCGGGGCGTTGTCCAGGGCTTCGCGCAGCTCCAGCATCATCTGGCCCATGGCTGGACTGCTGTCACTCATCCGCCCCAGATTCATGCTGCGGAACTTCTTCATCGGGTCCCAGCCCATGGGCATCAGATTGGGCCAGGTGATGTCCCTGTAGGTTGCGGAGGGCCCTGCCTTGCTGCTGGCGCCGGATGGGCTGGCGCTGGCCGCGACCGTCGCCGGCAACGGCGGCGCCGCAGCGACCACGCCGATCAGCGTGCCGACCGCCAGGAGCCCCAGCAGCACCGGGCCGCGGGCAACGGCTTGTTGAATGGAAAAGGACCGCAGGCTCATGTCACACCTTGGGAGAAAGTCCGTCGCTCAGCGACAGGGCATAGGCCCGCAAGCCCGGCACCAGGCTGGCGAGCCAGCCACACACCACGATGGCCCCCATCAGGGCCAGTTCGGTGGCGCGGGGGGCCGCCAGCGCAACACTGATGCCAAAGCGCGCTTGCAGCCACGGACTGAACGCCGCCAGCAGCCCGCCGCACAGAACCGCCCCCAGCGCCACGCCAACCAGCGTCACCAGCATGCCCTCGGCGGCGAGCAGCAGGAAGATGTTGCCAGGGCTGGCACCAACCGCGCGCAGAATGGCCAGCTCCCGGCGCCGCTCGTTGAGACCGGCCAGGATGACGGCCACCAGCCCTCCGAGGCTGACCACCGCGACCAGGCCGGTCATCAGCAGCAGGCTGCGCTCGCCGATGGCCACCACGTCCCACAACTCGTCCAGAGCCACGCCCGGCAACACGGCCATCAGCGGTTCCTGGCGCAGGTTGGCAATCCGGCGCTGCACGGAAAACACCGCTGTGCGGCTCTTCAGCCCGACCAGGGCCGCAGTCACCTGTCGCGGTGTGAGGTCGTAACCGGCCAGCGCACCAACCGGCACCGACATCCCAGGGATCGGCGCCCCCGCAACCCAGTCCAGATGGAGGGCCTCCATGGCGGCCAGGCTGATGTGAACGGATCGGTCCACCGGCGTGCCGGTGCGCTGCAGGATGCCCACGACGTGGAAGGGCTTGTCCGCATGGTCGTTGGCGGCAATGGCACCGTCGCCGTGGCTCAACACCATCGAGTCTCCCAGCCGGTACCCGAGCGAGTCGGCCACTTCCGCGCCAATCACCGCACCAAAGAGGTCGGCTTGCGCCTGGGCGGGTGTGGCATCCAGCCGATCTTGAAAGGCCCGACCCTGTGCCAGATGCAAGGACTGGCGCTCCCCATAGTGAAAATGGCGGAAGTAATCGGTGCTGGTCGCCACCACAGGGAAGCCGCGATGCATGTCGCCCAGCGAGATCGGCACCACCCAATCCACGCCGGGCCATTGGGCGACCGTCTGGATGCTGTCCCAACTGACATTGTTGGTGGCCCCACCAATGCGAAACACCGAATACAGCAGCAACTGCACCGAGCCCGTGCGGGCCCCAACAATCAGATCGGTGCCGGAAATGGTCTGGGAGAAGTTCTGCCGCACGCTGTCGCGGAGCCGGGTCATGCCCAGCAGCAGCAGGGTGGACAGCGCAATGGACCCCACCACCAGGCCCAGCGCAAAACGTCGATTCCAGGCGCTGGCGGCCACCAGGGACACGGTCGATCGCATCACGCCCCCTGCGTCAGCTCGATCACGCGCGAAAACTGCGGTGCCAACCGTGCGTCATGGCTGACAAACAGCAAGGCGCTGCGCGCTTCGGCGCAGCTACTTTTCAACAGTGCCATGAAATCATCGCGATGCGCGTCATCCAGCGCCGAGGTCGGCTCATCGGCAATGACCAGCTCCGGGCTGCCAATGAGCGCACGGGCAGCGGCCACCCGCTGCTGCTGGCCGACGGACAGCTCATGCGCACGCCGATGCATCAGATCGCCCCGCAACCCCACACGCTCCAGCAACTCCTGTGCGCGGCGGCGCGGGTCCCGCGCGAGAGCGGCGCGCCGTTTGGAAAACACACACGGCAGCAGCACGTTGTCCAGCGCGGTGCGGTAGGGCAAAAGATTGAACTGCTGAAAGATGTAGCCCACATGGTCCGCCCGCATGCGGTCGCGCCGCGACGGTGTCAAGGCCGCCAGGTCGGTGCCCAGCAGACGGATCCAGCCTTGCTGAGGCACCAGCACACCGGCCACCAACGACAGCAACGTGCTCTTGCCCGAGCCACTGGCGCCACGCAGAAATACAGACTCTCCGGGGTTGATCTGCAATGCAGGCAGATTCACACAGTCCTGCCGGGCTTGAGGCCAGCGAAAGACGACCTGCTCAAGCGCCAGGATCGGATCGGCAGGGTTTGGTGTCATCGAGTGGCCGCTCATGACCATTCACCGTCCGGACATTCGGATCACCGAGTCGGGTCGGCGAAGCGTCTGATGGCCCTGCCCCGTCGCGACGGCCGTCTGCACCTCCACCCGCTGCAGGCGGACAAAGCTGGCAAACAAGGTGTGTGTGATGCTGGTCAATCGATCGGGTGCCGTGCATGTGAAGGTGTAGGAGGCATCCATGTCCATGTGCTCCTCGCTGGCCGCCGCTGCCGGCTGATCCAGCAAGGCGGACTCCAGGGTCGCATCCTTGAACGTGCATCCGGCGGCGACCAAGGGCTGGAACAGCCGGTCTCCCTGGCGCAATGTGCTCAGCATCTGGGCCACGGCTTGGCGCTGGGCGGCGGTCCGGGGTGGATGCTCGAAGCCCAGCACGTTGTCCAGCGGCGATTCCATCTGGATCACCAGGCTGGTGCCGTCCATGGCAACGTCAAGATGGAGCACGCCATGCTCATGGGCCCCACCATGCCCCTCAGCGGCCGGGGCCGCAATGGCGGCGATCAGTGCGGCCATTGCTGCCACCCGGCCAGCGAAGGGGGCGCGTGAGCGAGAGGTGCGAAAGATGCGAAAGAAGCGAGGGAGGCCAACGCTGCGAAGGGATTGAACAACAGAGGAAGAGGAAGAGGAAATGGAAGAAAAACGGTCGGGGTCCATGGGGCATCCTTTGGGGCTGGTCAAGCCTGGGAAGGAGACGTCTGGACGTCCCAGGCGGGCAGACGATCGGTGAATTCGCGCCAGCGGGGCGGCCCCTGGCGCGTTTCAGTGACATTGAGCAAGCAACGATTCAGCTCGGCCGTGATGGCCTCCCGGTCCAATCCCTGGCCAATGATCACCAATTGCTGCCCGCGGTCATGCAGGGGGACGCTCCAGCGGCCCACCGGGTCCAGCTGATGTGTCGTGCCGGCGCCGGACAGGCAGGCCAGCCACTCGGGACGGCTGGCCAGCCAGACATAGCCCTTGTAGCGGAGCACACCCGGCCAGGGCTCGCTCAGCAGTGCCGCCAGCCGTCCGGGATGAAAGGCGCGGTCCGCTTCGTACACAAAGCTGGAAATGCCGTACTCATCCGCCTCGGAATGAGGCTCCCCCTCCAGCGCCTGAATCCAGCGCGGCTGAGTCTCGGCCTGCTCCAGGCTGAAGCGGCCAGTGCCCAGCACCGCCTCCAGCGGCACCTGCCCCTGACGGGCTTCAAGGATGCGGGCGGCCGGATTCAGCGCATGAACCAGCGCCCGCGCCTGGGTCACCTGCTCCGGCGTGGCCACGTCAATCTTGCTGATGACCACCACATCGGCGAATTCAATCTGCTCCACCAGCAGTTCAACCAGGCGACGCGTGTCGCCTTCCCCGGCGCTCAGGCCCCGTTGCGCCAGGAAGTCTTCACTGTGGTAGTCCTTCAAGATATGCAGCGCATCCACCACGGTCACCAGGGTGTCCACATAGGCGATGTCCTTGAGCCCCTGGCCTTGTTCGTCCTCAAAGTCGAAGGTGGCTGCAATGGGCATGGGCTCGGAAATGCCAGTGGATTCAATCAGCAGGTAATCAAAGCGCCCTTCCCTGGCCAGGCGCCCCACCTCCTTCAGCAGATCCTCCCGCAAGGTGCAGCAGATGCAGCCGTTGCTCATTTCCACCATGGCCTCTTCCGTCCGCGACAGGCCCACACCGTGCCGATCCGCCTGGTCACGGACGATGTCGGCATCGATATTGATCTCACTCATGTCGTTCACGATCACGGCGACACGGAGGTCTTCTCGATTGCGCAGGATGTGGTTGAGCAAGGTGGTTTTGCCCGCGCCCAGAAAGCCGGACAACACGGTGGTGGGCAGGCGGCGCGGCGCCGGGCGGTGCTTGGGCAGGGATGCAGGGTGGGTCATCGGCGGTCTCAAGGAGCCTGAAAGCGTTGACATGCTACTGCGAATGCATTCGCAACAACAAGAGCATGACACAATCCGCAGCCGTGATCGGGTCCTCCAATCGCCCGCAGATCACTTGCCGATCACTCGCTGATCACCTGCCGATCACCTGCCCACACCCCGCCAGGCGCCCGTCTTTGACCCCATATGGAACGTTCCACCCGTCAGCGCACCGCCATCCGCAACGTCATCGAGGCTGCCGGACGCCCTTTGTCTCCACAGGAAGTGCTCGCCGCCGCCCAAGCGGACGTACCGGCCTTGTCGCTGGCCACGGTCTACCGCAACCTCAAGCAGTTGATGGAGGCGGGGGAAATTCAGTCGGTGGACCTGCCGGGTGAGAGCCCACGTTATGAGGGTGCCCACCATCACCACCACCACCACTTTCAATGCACCGGCTGCCAACGGGTGTTTGATGTACACAACTGCCCCGGCGACATGGCAGGGCTGGCACCCAAGGGCTTCAGCGTGGAGCGTCACGAACTGACGCTTTACGGGCGCTGTGATGAGTGCCAACCCGCCGCCACGGCGAAACACCAGAAAAGACCCCGGACCCCGGCCCGGCGCTAGGGCCTGTTAGCGCCACAACAAAGGGTCGCGAAGGCCCTAACCGCCCTAACCGCCCTGCTGCCCCCAGGACAAACCTGCAGAAGACGGCTCGCAAGGCACGGCTACCCACTCCCCAGGCGGGCTACTAGGGTAAGCCCTTAATGATGCCGCATGGGCGCCAGCGTTAACACCGCCGGTGACAGTTGCACCCCCCCCGAATCAGTTGAAGTCCTTGGTGAATCGCCAGGCGGCGGAGGCGGGAACAGGGTGTCGATCACTTATGATTTCAGCCACAAGGGAGATACTCTCCTAAACATCAGTTCAATATCAGGGGGCGCTATGGCAGCGTTGTGGAGACGAGGACAGTGGCGGTCCATGAGCCGCATGGCGACTGGCGTGCCGGACACATCGGCAACTGGGGGCCGTGCCATGCCCATGATCATGGCGCTGGAAGCCCGGCTGATGTTCGATGCCTCGGTCGCCGCCACCGCCGTGGCCGCCGATGTCGCTGTTCGGGACTCTAGCCACGACGCCGCCATCGATGCCCGCCCGTCCACCGTGGCGACCGCCTCTGCGACCGAATCCTCCGCAGACACCTCGTCGGCTCAGGCGTCCACCGCCACACGCCACGACATCGTTTTTGTCGACAACCACGTCAGCAACGCGCAGGAGATCATCCAGAACCTGCCCGCCGGCACCGAGGTGGTGATGCTGGACGCCAGCAAGGACGGATGGGCCCAGATGGCCACCTATCTCAACGGCCGGCATGACATCGACTCCATCTCCCTGATTTCCCACGGCGCCGACGGTGCCGTTCAGGCCGGTTCGGTCTGGCTGACCGCAGACACCCTGGCCAGCCATGCCGACCAGCTCAAGGCCATCGGCGCCGCCCTGTCGGAACAGGGCGACCTGCTGCTCTACGGCTGCAAGGTGGCCGAAGGCAGTGCCGGCCAGCAGTTGCTGAACCAGATTGCCACCCTCACCTCGGCGGATGTGGCCGGGTCCACTGACAACACTGGCGCCGCTGCACTCGGGGGCGACTGGACCCTGGAGCGCCATACCGGCGCCATCGAAGCCCCGAGCCTGGCTGGCGCTCTGGGCGCTTATGACGCCTTGCTGGCGGCCCCGACCTACGAGACCTTTGATGCGGTGACCCTGCCGGACGACGGCGGGATTCGCAGATACCTCCTGCCAGGCCAAGACTTGACCTCCAACGGCTGGACGCTGGGCATGCGCGATGTCAATGGCAATGCGGACGGAAACTCCCGGTTGGTTGTCACCAATCAGCAGGTCGACACCGTCCTGGCGGATAACGCCCAGGACAAGGCGCTCATCATGCAGGGCGACTACTCGACCTATGCGATCGTCTTGAAGTCCACCAGCGGTGACGAGTTCAACTTCCACTCCATCACGGTGGAGGACTTTGTCAGCGGTAATACGCAGTATCAGCTGGTGGGTTACCGGGATGGCGTTCAAGTCAGTGGCGCCACGCTGAACTTCAGCATGGCGTCCTACGGGACCACGGTGAACGGCCAGGTCGTGTCCGTGACAGGCACCGCCTGGCAATATGTGGATGAGGTGCGAATCGTCTACCAGAATGGGCAAGGAGGGGTGTCGGTCGCCCTCGACGACATCAACGTCTCGGCCGGCATTGCGCCCAATGCTGTCCCGGAGATTTCCAATCTCAGCGGAGATGGCATCACCTATGTGGAAGGAGCTGGCCCGGTCAAGCTCGACGCAAGCCAGAATGCCCTCGTCACAGATACCGACAGCACCGACTTCGACGGCGGCAACCTGACAGTGTCGATCATCACCAACAACGCGGTGATGCAAGACCAACTCACCATCGTCAACCAGGGCACCAACGCCGGCGAGATTGGTGTCTCGGGCAGCAATGTGACCTACGGCGGCATCACCATCGGCACCTTCTCGGGCGGCACCTTGGGCAACAGTCTGGTGATCACCTTCAACGCCAATGCGACGCCAGCCGCCGTTCAGGCGCTGGTGCGAGACATTGCCTTCAACAATATCTCCAACGACACGGTGACAGGCAACCGAACGGTGGAGTTCACGTTGAATGACGGCGATTCCGTCACCAGCAGTGCGTCCTCCAATGTCACGGTCAATGTGCAGACCGTCAACGACGCCCCCACACTGTCCGCATCCGGCAACTCCCCCACCTACACCGAGAACGGGGCTGCGGTGAGCCTGTTCAGTGGCACCTCGATCAGCACGATCGAAAGCAGCCAGAGTGTGAAGACGCTGACGATCAACGTCAGCAATGTGTCGGACGGTGCCAGTGAAGTGTTGAACATTGACGGCACCAATGTCGCTTTGTTCAATGGCAACAGCCTCACTACGTCCACGCTGGGCCTTTCGGTCACCGTGAGCGTCAGCGGCGGAGTGGCCACGGTGACCATGGACAAGACCTCCGGCATCAGCGCTGCCAATGCCCAGACTTTGGTCAATAACCTCAGCTATCGGGACACCAGCGATGCGCCCACCGCCGGGAATCGTGTGGTCACCCTGACCTCGGTGCGGGACACCGGCGGCGTGTCCAGCGGCGGATCCGACACCACCGTCCTGCTCATCAGTTCCACCGTGACCGTCGTTGCAGTGAACGATGCTCCCATTCTCACCACCTCCGGCGGCAGTGCCAGTTTCACTGCAGGCGACAACACCACCTCGACGCCCATCGCAGTGGATAGCGGACTGACGATTTCCGATGTGGACTCGACCACCCTGGCTTCAGCCACGGTGGCCATCACCGGCAACTTCCGCAGCGGCGAAGACCAACTCCTCTTCACCAACAACAACAGCACGCTGTATGGCAACATCAGCAGCAGCTACAACGCCGCCACCGGGGTGATGACGCTGTCCTCCGCCGGCAACACGGCCACCGTCGCCCAGTGGCAGGCGGCCCTGCGCTCGGTGCGCTATACCGATTCGGCGGTCACCCCGGACCCGTCCACCCGCACCATCAGCTTCGTGGTGAATGACGGCACCGACAACAGTGTGACGTCCACCCGTCTGGTGACCGTCTCCGCCACGGACCAGACCCCCATCATCAGCAACAGCGGTGGCAGCGGTCTGTTCACCGAAGGCCAGGGGCAGACCCAGGTGGATCCCGGGCTGACCGTGTCGGACCTGGACAACGCCACCCTCTCCTCCGCCACGGTGCAGATCACCGGCAACTTCCGCAGCGGCGAAGACCTGCTGCAATTCACCAACACCAGCAGTTCGGTCTACGGGAACATCCTTGGCAACTACGACTCCGCCACCGGGGTGATGACCTTGTCTTCTGCCGGCGGGACCGCCACCGTCGCCCAATGGCAAGCCGCGCTGCGCGACGTCACCTACAACAACCTCTCTGGCACCCCCGACACCAGCACCCGCACGGTGGCTTTCACCATCAGCGATGGGGTGAAGACCAGCGCTGCGGGGACGCGGACCCTGACGGTGGTGTCCGTGGACATTCCGCCGGTGTTGAGCACCTCCGGCGGCAGCGCCACCTTCACCGAAGGAAATCAGGTGGCGGGCACCCCAACGGTGGTGGATAGCGGTCTCACGCTGTCCGATGCCGACAGCCCCACCCTGGCCAGCGCCACGGTGGCCATCACCGGCAACTTCCAGGCCGGGGCGGACGTGCTGGCCTTCATCAACACAGGCTACGCGCAGTACGGCAACATCATCTCGAGCTACGACGCATCGACGGGTGTGCTGTCGCTCAGCTCGGCCGGCGCCACGGCCACGGCCGCGCAATGGCAGGCGGCCCTGCGTTCCGTCAGCTACAGGAACACGTCGGACACGCCGACCACCGCCGCGCGGACGGTCAGCTTCACCATCAGTGACGGCGGCGCCAGCAGCACCGCCGTCACCCGGGATGTGAACGTGGTGCCGGTGGACGACACCCCGGTCCTCTCCGGGGGCACTGACACGCCGGTATTCCAGGAACTCGACGGCCAGGCCGCCTCGCCCGTTGCCATCGCCCCAGGTCTCACCCTCACGGACAGCGACAGCCCGACGCTGGTGAGCGCTACGGTCGCCATCACCGGCAACCTGAACAGTACCGAGGACCTGCTGGCCTTCACCAATGCCGATGCCACGCAGTTCGGCAACATCAGCGCCAGCTACAACGCTTCGACCGGTGTGCTGACGCTGAGCTCGACCGGCGGCACCGCCACGGCCGCGCAATGGCAGGCGGCCCTGCGCTCCGTCACCTACAACAACAGCGCGGAAGCCCCCAACACCGCCAGCCGCACCGTGAGCATCACGGTGAATGACGGCAGCACCGACAGCAACACGGTCAGCCGCACGCTGACCGTGGTCAGCACCAACGACACACCGGTCAATCAGACCCCGGTGGCTGTGCAGCATGTCTTCCAGGACGGCAGCCTGGTCTTCGGCACGGCCCAGGGCAATGCCATCTCGATCAGCGACGCCGACGTCGGCACCGGCCTGGTGCAGGTCACCCTCACCGCCAGCAACGGCACCCTGAGCCTCTCCGGCACCAATGGTCTGAGCTTTGTGGTGGGCAGCGGGACCTCCGACGCCACGATGACCTTCGCCGGCAGCCTGGCCGACATCAATGCAGCGCTGCAGGGCCTGAGCTTTGCACCAACGGCCGGCTATCACGGGGCCGCCAGTCTGCAGATCACCACCGACGATCTGGGGAACAGCGGTGGGCCGGCACGCACCGACACCGATACGATCACGCTGAGCGTCGACCAGCAATTCCCGGTGATCACTGGCGTCAACACCGCCATTCCGGACGGTGGCTACAAGGTGGGTGATGTCATCACCACCACCATCACCTTCGACCAGGCGGTGATCGTGGATGCGTCTGGTGGCACCCCCAGCCTGCTGCTGGAAACCGGCGCAATCGACCGTCAGGCGGTGTATGTGTCCGGCTCCGGCTCCAACACGCTGACCTTCAGCTATGTGGTGCAGGCGGGCGACACCACGGCGCGGCTGGACTATGCCTCGTCGGCCGCCCTGGCCCTCAATGGCGGCAGCATCCGCAGTGCGACCCAGTTTGACGCGGTGCTGGGCCTGCCGACCCCGGGCGGTGGCGACTCGCTGGCCGCCCAGCATGCCATTCAGATCGACGGCGTGGCGCCCACCGTGACCGGTGTGCAGTTGCCGTCCGCTGGCACCTACGTGGCCGGCCAGACGCTGGACATCACCGTCAACTACAGTGAAGCCGTCACCGTGGCGGGCAACGGCGCGGCCCCACGCCTGGCCGTCACCCTGGATGACGGCCGCGTGGCTTATGCGGACTATGTTTCCGGCTCCGGCAGCAATGCGCTGGTGTTCCGCTTCACCGTGCAGGCGGGCCAGCAAGCCGCCAACGGTGTGACCCTGGCTGGCAGCGTGGATGCCAACGGTGCGGTGCTGCGTGATGCGGTGGGCAATGCAGCCTCCACCACCTTGACTGGCGTTGGTGCCACCAGCGGCATCCGTGTGGATGCCGTCACCCCGACCGTGTCGGCCATCACCCGCCTCGACGGCAGCGCCACCTCCGGCCAGCCGGTGCGCTACCAGGTCACGTTCTCGGAAAACGTGTCTGGCGTGGATGCGGCGGACTTCAGCCTGAGTACCACCGGCAACGCCAGCGCGGCGGTGCTGGGAGTCACGCAGGTGGACGCACGCACCTATGTGGTGGAAGTGGGCCAGATCACGGGGGCGGGTCAGGTCAGCCTGAACCTTGCAGCCGCCTCAACCGGCATTGCGGACACCGCGGGCAATGCGCTGGTGGCCAATGCCAATGGACCGGCCTATGCCGTGGCCCCGGTGGCCCCACCGCCCCTGCCAGCCGACCCTCCAGCCCCGGCGCCTGCGCCCACCGTGATTCCGGTGATCGCGCCCTATTCGCCTCCGGTCACCTTCGATGCCGGTCCATCGTTGCCGAGTGTGGAAGCGCCCCAGGCTTCGACCTTGACCGGCAGCGACACCAGTGCCTCCAACTCCCTGCCGGTGGCGCTCGGACTGAGCGTGCCCCTGCAGCCCAACGCACTGGAGCGGACGATCACCTCACCCGTCCCGGTGATGTCGGACAGCACCCCGCGTACCGACACCGCCGAGTCCGCATCTCGCAACCTGGCCGGTCTGACTGCCGCCAGAGGCTATACCGTCTCCGCCGGCGAGCCGATGCGGATTGCCCTGCCGATCGACACCCTGTCCAGCCTCGGCCGCGATGGCCCGGTCACGGTCGAGGTGCGACTGGCCAACGGACAGCCGCTGCCCGTGTGGCTGAAGTACGACCCCGTCACCAACACCCTGGTGGGACGCGCACCGGCCGGCATGACCCAGAAGCTGTCGATTGAGGTGACGGTACGTGATGCCAAGGGCCAGCGCGTCACGAATGTGGTGGATGTGGAGATCAAGGCCAATGCCGGCCCGCGCAGCGCAGCACCGGTGGAATCGCGCACGGCGGCGGTTGAGGCGACGCCGGCGCGCGAGGCACGGCTGGCCGATGCCGCACCGGCCACAACCGAACGCAACGCCAGCGAAGCCGGTGACGGGCAAGCCCCCGCCGGCCGTGCAGGCCTGGCCGCCCAATTCAACCGCCATGGCCATGCCGCCTGGCAAGCCGAGCGTCAGCAGTGGGAGCAATTCCTGGACGCCGCGCAACACACGACGGCTTGAAGCCGCGACCGTACTCAGAGGAGAAGCACAAGATGAAGATGGAAAAACTCCCCCGCCGTAGCTCACTGGCCCTGGCTGTGATGGCCGTCGTGGCTGTCGGATTGAGCGGCTGCGCCGTGGCACCGCAGGCCCTGACGGCGGAGGAACGGCAGAGCCTGATCCAGGCGGACCGCCAGATGCTGACCACCGAGCAAGAGCCCATCCAGGGCCCGATCTCGCTGGAGGAGGCGATGGCACGCGCCATCAAGTACAACCTCGACCATCGCGTCAAGCTGATGGAAGCCGCCGTGGCCCAGCGCCAGCTGGACCTCTCGCGCAGCGACCTGCTGCCCAAGCTGGCCCTGTCCGCCGGCTACAACTGGCGCGACAGCGAACTCGCGTCCTCCTCGCGCAGCGTGCTGAGCGGCCAGCAGTCCCTGGAACCTTCCACCTCCTCGGACCGTGAGCGCAATACCGCCGACCTGACCCTGAGCTGGAACGTGCTGGACTTCGGCGTCAGCTACTTTGGTGCCCGCCAGCAGGCAGACCGGGTGCTGGTGGCCGAGGAGCGCCGCCGCAAGGTGCTGCACCTGCTGATGCAGCAGACCGCACAGGCCTACTGGCAGGCGGCCGGTGCGCAGATGCTCGAAGGCAAGATCGATCCTGTACTGGAGATGTCCCGCCGTGCGCTGGAGGACTCGCGCAAGGTCGAAGTGGAAAAGCTCCGCTCACCGCTGGAAGCGCTGAACTATCAGCGCCAACTGCTGGACATCGTGCGTCAGCTGGAAGCCGTGCGGGACGAACTGGCCCAGGCCAAGCCGCGTCTGTCCGCCATCATGAATCTGGAGCCCGGCAAGAGCTTCACCGTGCAGATGCCGACGTCCATGCAGGCGCCCCGCATCACCCTGCCGGCCACCGGCATGGAAGAAGCGGCCCTGCTGCGTCGCCCGGAACTGGTTGAAGCCCAATACAACGAACGCATCGGCGTACTGGAAACCCGCAAGGCCCTGGCCCGTCTGATGCCTGGCCTGGAATTCAGCGTCGGTGGCCATTACGACAGCAACAGCTTCCTGGTGAACCGCCAGTGGGGCGATGCCGGGCTGCGAGTGAGCTGGAACCTGTTCAATGTGCTGAACGCGAGCAACATCCGTGGCATGGCCCAGGCGCAACTGGACCTGGTGCGCCAGCAACGCCTGGCCCTGAACATGGCCGTGCTGACCCAGGTGCATGTGGCCCGCCTGGACTACCAGGGCCGCCTGCGTCAGTTTGAACTGACCGAGCAGCTCAATGGTGTGGAGCAACGCATTCTGGGCTACACCCGCAATGCCGCCTCCGCCAACAGCCAGGGCAAGCTGGAAGAAATCCGTGCGTCGGCCTCCGCGATGATGTCCGAGCTGCGTCTGTACCAGACCTATGGTGCGCTGCAAGGCGCCTACAGCCAGTTGGTGGCCACGCTGGGTCTGGACCCGCTGCCGCAATCGGTGTCGGGCCATGACCTCAAGAGCCTCGGCGAAGCCGTGAAGGCTTCGGAACAGAACTGGACGAAGACCATGAATCCCGAGGGCGGCGCATGACGGTTCGCAGGGATGGCCAGGTCGGGCAGTTGGCCCTGGGCATCATTGTCACCAGCCTCATGGCGGTGACACAGCTACCCGTCCACGCACAGGCCGCGGCGCCCGCAGGCGCTGCGGCGGACAAAGAAGGTCGGATCCGCACCCAGCTCAATGCACGCAACTCAGTGACCATCGCCGCCGAGATTCCGGCGCGTGTGGCCACCTTGCGCCTGCGGGAAGGGGATGCCTTTCGCGCCGGCGACCTGCTGGTGGGGCTGGATTGCTCGCTGCATCTCAGCCAGCAGCGCAAGGCGGAAGCCGCCGTGGAGGCGGCCAGTGCCGTCGTGGCGTCCAACCAGCGGCTGGCTGAGCTCAATTCCATTGGCGCGCTGGAGGTCCAGCAGGGCCAGGCGCGGTTGAAGGAAGCGCAGGCCGAACTGGCGGGCAACCGCCTGCTGGTCAACCGCTGCAACATCACCGCACCGTTTGCCGGCCGCGTGGCCAAGCGCCATGTCGCCGCCCACCAGTTCGTCTCGCCCGGCAACCCGGTGCTGGACATCATCGACACCGGCCAGCTGGAGGTGCAGATGATCGTGCCGTCACGCTGGCTGGCGTGGCTGCGTCCGGGTGCCGCCTTCCAGGTGGATGTGGAGGAGCTGGGCAAACGGTACCCGGCCCGGGTGCAGCGCATGGGCGCGCAGATCGATCCGGTGAGCCAGACGGTCGCCGTGTTCGGTGTCATGGACGGGAACCAACCCGGGCTGCTGCCGGGCATGAGCGGCTGGGCCGTGTTCCCCGGTCATCCGTGAGGCCACAGGCATGACTGCGCCGGAGCGTTCGGCACCGCTGGTCAGCCTGCTGCAACTGCAGCGCCGGGCTCGCCAGGCCGCCACCCCGCAAGCCCTGGGCTTTGTGGCGGTGAATGAAACCCTGCAATTGGTGCCTTACAGGCAGGCGGCCTTGTGGACCGCCTCCGGGCTGGGCCAGGTCGCCGCCGTCTCCGGCCCGCCCTTGCCGGACCCTCAAGCGCCTTATGTCCAGTGGCTGGGGCAGTTGTTCCGCCATCTGATGCGCGAGCAGGCGCCGGCCGGCGAACTGCAGCCAGACACGCTCCCGGAGACGCTGTGCGCCGATTGGCGGGAGTGGCTGCCGGCCCATGTCTTGTGGTTGCCCCTGCCTGCCCACGACCGCCCCGCCGCTGCCGGCCTGCTGCTGGCGCGCGAGGCCCCATGGGCCGCCCATGAAGTGGGCCTATTGACTGAACTGGCCCATGCCTACGGCCATGCGCTTGATGCCTTGCAACCCCGTCGCCCCTGGCGCGAGGGGCTGGGCAGCTTCCTGCGCCGCGCCCGCACTCGCCGCTGGTTGGCCGTGGGGATGCTGGCGGTCTGCCTCTGCCCGGTGCGGCTGACCGCCCTGGCCCAGGCGGAGGTGGTCCCGTCCGAGCCCTTCATGGTGCGGGCGCCGCTGGATGGCGTGATCGACCGATTCGACGTGCGGCCCAATCAGGCCGTGCAAGCCGGCACGCCGCTCTTCAGCCTGGACACCACCGCCTTGCGGGCCCGCATGGAAGTGGCCCGCAAGGCGGTCGACACGGCGCAGGAGGAATACCGCCAATCCGCACAGGCGGCGGTGACCAATGACAAGACCCGCGCCGACCTGGTGCTGCGACGCGGCAAGGTCCAGGAAAAGACGGTGGAGCTGGACTACACCGCCGAACAACTGGCCCGCGTGCAGGTCAAGGCCGACCGTGCCGGCATTGCCGTGTTTGCCGACGCCAACGACTGGGTCGGCAAGGCGGTCACGCTCGGCGAGCGGGTGCTGCTGGTGGCGGACCCCGCACGGGTCGAACTGGTGGCCTGGATGCCGGCGGCCGACCGGCTGCCGGTGGCCCCTGGCGATACGCTGACGCTGCACCCCCAAGGCTCGCCGCTGCAGTCGTTTGAAGCCCAAGTGCTGACGGTGGCCTACCGCGCCGAACCCACGCGTGAAGGCTTCATGGCCTATCGCATCAAAGCTGCGTTCACACCCGGACAGACCCTGCCCCGCATCGGGCAGCTGGGCAGTGCCCGTGTGCATGGGGGGTGGGCGCCGCTGGCCTATGTGGCCCTGCGGCGGCCACTATCAACGGCGCGACAATGGCTGGGCTGGTGATGCTGCCGCCCCTGCGGGAGGATCTGGGCCTGCATCCGGGCCCGGATGCGCCGGACGGCTCCCCCACCTGGACCCTGCATGACCCGGCCAGCCACCGCTTCTTTTCCCTGAGCTGGCCCGCGTTCGAGTTGCTGTCACGCTGGCCGTTGCGCGACCCGACCCAATTGCTGGGCGCCGTAGCGCGCGAGACCACCCTGCAAGTGAGCGAGGACGACCTGCAATCGCTGCTGGACATGCTGCGCGCCAATCATCTGCTGGTGGCCAGCGATCCACGCCAGACCGATCAGCTCTCCGCCCATGCCGCCGCCACGCGGCTGTCGCCCGGCCAATGGCTGCTCAAGCATTACCTGTTTTTCCGCATCCCGGTGCTGCAACCGATGCGCTGGCTGCAACGCAGCAGCCGCTGGGTCCGCTGGGCGTTCCAGCCGACCTTCTGGATGGGTTGTCTGGCCTTGATGCTGCTGGGCCTGGTGATGGCGGGGCGCCGCTGGGATGAGTTCAGCCACACCCTCACCAGCTATGCGAGCTGGGAGGGCCTGCTCGCCATTGCGCTGGCCCTGACCGGTGCCAAGGTGCTGCATGAGCTGGGCCATGCCTTCACCGCCACACATTTCGGCTGCCGGGTGCCGACGATGGGTGTGGCTTTTCTGGTGATGTGGCCGGTGCTCTACACCGATACGAATGAAGCCTGGAAGCTCACCTCGCGCCGCCAGCGTCTCTGGGTGGGCGCGGCCGGCATGCTCAGCGAGTTGGCATTGGCCTCGGTGGCGCTGGTGGCCTGGAGCGTGCTGCCGGATACAGCGGCCTGGGCGCCGATCCGATCCGGGGCCTTTCTGCTGGCCACCACGACCTGGGTACTGACGATCGCGGTCAATGCCAGTCCGTTCATGCGCTTTGACGGCTATTTCCTGCTGGCCGATGCCATCAACATGCCCAACCTGCATGAACGTGCCTTTGCCCTGGGCCGCTGGTGGATGCGTGAAGCCTTGTTCGGCTGGGGGGACCCGCCGCCCGAGCGCTTCAGCCCTGCACGCCAGCGCGGCCTGATCGTGTTTGCCTTTGCGACCTGGCTGTATCGGCTGGTGCTGTTCTTTGGCATTGCCTTGCTGGTCTACCACGCCTTCTTCCGGGCGCTGGGACTGCTGCTGATGGCCGTGGAACTGGTGTGGTTCATTGCGCGGCCGGTGTGGCGCGAATGGAAAGCCTGGTGGCAGCAGCGCCAGCGCTGGCATTGGAACCGGGCCTCGCGCCGAACGCTGGCCGCGCTGCTGGCCCTGCTGGGGCTGCTGTGCTGGCCATGGGGCGGCTCGGTACGGGTGCCTGCTGTGCTTTCCCCCAGCGAGGTGCAGGTGGTGGCCGCCGCCTATGCCGCCCAGGTGCTTGGACCCGCGCCCCAGCAGGGGCAAGCCGTCAAGGCGGGTGAGCTGTTGCTTCAGCTGCGGTCACCGGAGTTGGAGATTCAGTGGCAGCAGGCGGTGGTGCAGGAACAGCAACTGCGCCTGCAACTGGAGCAGCAGCCCTTTGACGACCGGTTGCGGGAACTCGGGCCCGCCCTGCGCAAGCAATGGGAAGGTGCAATGGCTGAAGTTCAGGGTCTGACCGCCCAGAAGGAACGGCTGGCGGTGCGGGCGCCCTTCCCTGGCGTGGTCGTTGAGGTGTCGGACGATCTGCGCAATGGCACCTGGGTGGCCGCCGGTGAACGGCTGATCAGCCTGGCCGGCACCCAAGGCGCGAAGGTCGATGCGTATGCGGATGAGGCCGCGCTACAGGGGCTTGCCCCAGGCGCCGTGGGCACTTTTGTGCCGGCTGTGGCGGAGGAGCGGAGCGAGCGCTGTGAGCTCACCCGGATCGATCCGGTCCAACTGGCGGCTCTGGACGAACTGGCATTGGCCGACGTGCATGGTGGCCCCATCGCCGTCCAGCGGCTACAGGACGGACGTTATGCACCGCAGCGCCCCACTTTCCATTTGCGCCTGGACCGCTGCGAGCGGCAGGCCGCACCGCATCAGGAGATCCTGGGCACCGTGCATCTCTCGCAGGCGCATCACCATTCCTGGCTGGGCGACGGCCTGCGGTTCCTGGTGTCCTTGTGGCATCGGGAGGCGGTGCTGTGAGTGAAGCACATGGGGCCGTTGTTGAAGCCCGCCACGCAGTGGTGGGATGGGTTTCGACGGCGGGACCCGCCTGGCTTCAGGCCTTGAACAGCACCACCGCCGAGGCCAGCGCCTTCGTCTGACTGTTGAGGCTGTGCGCAGCTGCTGCCATGCGGCCGACCAGGACGGCATTCTGCTGTGAGTCTGCATCGGCACTGCCAACGTCATCGGTGACGCTAGCAATCTCCTGCGTCTGGCGCTGAGCCGCATCGCTGATGTCGGTGATGAGCGTGGCCAGCCGGTTGACCTGACCCACGATGTCCACAATGGCCAAACCGGCCGACGAAGCCAGCGCGCTGCCGTTGGAAACACTGGACACATTGGCATCAATCAGCGTCTTGATCTCCTTGGCCGCTTCCGCGCTGCGCTGCGCCAGCGTCCGCACCTCCGAAGCCACCACGGCAAAGCCCTTGCCATGGTTGCCGGCCCGGGCCGCTTCCACGGCGGCATTCAGCGCCAGCATGTTGGTTTGGAAGGCAATGGCTTCAATCAAGCCGACCATCTCGATCATTCGAGACGATTTGGTGGAGATATCTTCCATGGTGGACACCACCCGTGTGACCACCTCGCCGCCCCGCTGTGCAGCGGACTGGGCGGAGGTGGCCAACTGGGCAGCCTCCACCGCATGCTGCGATGTACCGCGGGCCGAGTCGGTGACCTGGCTCATGGAATTGGAGGTGTGGCGCAACTTGCTCACCTGGTTTTCAGTGCGGTCCGACAAATCCTGATTGCCAGCGGCAATCTGCGCGGCATCTTCGGCAATGGCCAGCGCGCTGGAGCGCACCTGTGTCACGATCTGGGCCAGGGAGCTTTGCATGCGCGACAGAGAGGCCACCACGCTGTGGGAGGGCGCATCCTTGACGGCGGCCTTGTGGCTGAGGTCGCCAGCAGCCAAGCGGTCGGCAATTTCGCGCAGCACGCCGGGGTCCACCCCCAGCGCGCCCAGCAGCCGGCGGAAAATGACGGCGGCCATTCCGATGGCGGCCGCCATAGCCATCAGCGCGAGCACCACGGTGGAAATGCGCTGCCTGCCGATGGTGGTGGTGGTCTCGCTCATCTGCTCACCGGTGGCAGCGGTGATGAACGAGGTGTAGGCGGAGGTGGCCTGGATGAGTTGCTTCAGCAGCGGGCGACATTCGGCGTTCATCCGGCTCACCGCCAGATCCCGTTTGCCACTGATCGCCAGCTCAACGATGCTGAGCGCGACCTTTCCATACTCGGCTTCCACCGCGTCCACCTTCTTGAAATGCTCTCGCTCAGCGGGCGAGATGGAAGGTGAATTCATGGCTTCACGCAGCCTGTCCATGCTTTGCTGTACACGGGCATGCGCGGCAACAACGGCATTGCGCTCCTCCTCCAGCCCGGCCGCGTCTTGCACCAGGATGAGGTTTCGGGCGGAGATGGCGCGAGCACTCGCCGCCGCGCGGATGTCCCGGCCCAGCATGGCACGCTTGAATTCGTCACCCACCAGGGATTGCAGCCGTTGCTCGGCGTTGCCCAATCCCTGCACGGCATACACAGTCACGATGAGAAGAAGCGTCAGTTGAAATGCAATCGATAACGACAGCAGTTGCCGCATCGACAGCCTTTGAATCCAAGCCATGGTCTCTCCTCGTCAAGCCGGCGTCTCATACATACGCGAATGGGTGGGGCGGCTCGGCGGGTCTCGCTGCGAAGCTGCGGTGGTACTGCCATCACCGGCGTGCAGGAGAGCCTTGTTGTCGGGTCCGCAGAGAAAAATATAGGCGCTTGGCCCTCGCAAATGCTTCAACTGATAAATACAACACCGACAAAACGATAGCCTTGAGAAAAACTGCGCGCTTGGATGCCACCTTCCGGACGGCAGATGGGTCAAAAGCCTGTGTATGCTTACAGTCCGAACCGCACCACCTGCCCCACCTGCCCCACCTGCCCAACCCAACGACTCACCATGATCGAACTGCTTGTGCTTGCCGCCTTGTGCACCGCTGCGTGGTGGTGGAGTTCGGTGGCGTTGTGGGTCGTGGCTGGCGTGTTTTTGCTGTGCTTCGGGCTCCGCCGCTTTCGCCACTTCGCCAACCAGGCCGTCCTCGCCACGGCGCAGCAGAGCGGCCATTGGCGCAAGGCCTGGCTGCATCATCAACAGACGTCGGGTGAATGGGAATGGCGCGTGGACGTGCAGGCCGAGCCACCGTTCAGCTTTGCTGCCCGGTCCACCGGGCACTTCCGCGATCGGCTGCCGCTGGAGGTCGAGGTGTGCGACCTCGGCGACCGTGTCTGGGCCCTGCGCCACGGCGCGGAGGCATTGTTGACCCGGCAGGTGTCCTGAGGCGAGGCGCCCCCCCTTGCTGCGGCACTGCGGCACTGCGGCTCGGTGGCTCGGTGGCTCGGTGGCTCGGTGGCTCGGTGGCTCGCCGACATCGTCAAGTCGCTGCGTCGCCGCGCCGTTGGGGTGTCTGTCACGCGGTAGCGTCGTATGGCCATAGTGCCATAGCCCCGTATCGCCATATCGCCATATCGCCGTTGCCCAGGGACGTGATGCTCCGTTCGTGCGGATGTTCAGATCTCGGCCACCACCCCAAGCGGCATCAGCACATGGAATACCGCCCCCCCACCGGGACGGTTTTCTGCATAGATACGGCCGCCCAACGCCGTCATGATCTTGCGGCAGATGGCCAAACCCAGGCCGGTGCCGCCGGCCCCGGTGCTGGTGGCGCTGGACTGCACAAAGGCTTCGAAGATGCGCTCCAGCTCCGGCTCGGGAATGCCCGGCCCACGGTCCATGATGGCCAGATGGGCATGGCCCTGCGCCTGCCGGATGGTTCTCACCGTGATCGCGGACCCTTCCGGCGAGAACCGGATGGCGTTGGCCAGCACATTCCGGATCACCTGCTGGAAGCGCAGCGGGTCCACCCGGGCCACCAGCGGCTCGGGTGCCTGGGACATGTCCAGCGCCAGACGTCGCGCCGTCATCAGCGGTTTGAGCTCGCGCAGCACGGCCGTGATGTGCGGCCGGATGTCGCAACGTTCCAGGCTGAAGGTGCCCACACCGCTTTCCAGCGCGGAGACGTCCAGCAGGTCATTCACCAGGTCCAGCATGCGGCGGCCGGAGTCGTGAATGTCCCCAAACATGGCGGAGAGCTTGGGGCAGGCTTGCTCACCACGTACCCGGCCCAGCTCTGAATAGCCGATGATGGATTGCAGGGGCGTCCGGAGTTCATGGCTCATGTTGGCGATGAACTCGGACTTGACCCGTGATGCTTCTTCGGCTGCTTCCTTGGCTTCCATCGTGGCCCGTTCGGCACGCCGGAATTCCGACACGTCGGTCAGAGTGAAGAGCACCCCGGCCGGGCCGCGGCCATCCCCGGGCACCACCACCTTGGACAGCACCACGTCGCGACAATCGTGATTGCGGTCGTAAAACTGGGTTTCATAACGCAGCAGGCTTTGGCCCTGGATGCCTTCCATCGGCACCCAGTCGGAGGTGGGCGGCTCCATGCCGCATTCCGGCAGATGCTTGTCCACCTCCTTGCCCACCACTTCTTCCCGCCGCCGCCCGGTGAAGTCTTCCCAGGCGCGGTTGACGGTGACATAGCAGCCCTCACGGTCCACCATGGAGGTGGGCTGCGGGCTGAGTTCAAGCAGAAGCGCCACCAGCTGCAGCTGATGTTGCAGCCGCGCTTCGGCCGCAAAACGCTCGGTGACGTCCACCGCCGACCCCGCAAAACCGTCGATCTGCTGGCCCGCCATCAGCGGCACCACCGCCAGCGAGAAGCGCCGATGCTCACCGGCACTGATCGGCACGGTGACCTCGGCATGGCGGACCCCCTCCTGCGCCGAGTGGGAAAAGAGCTTTTCCACGACCGCGCGGTCGGAGGGTGCGGCCAGGCTGGAGATCTTGCGGCCCAGCATGTTCTGGCTGGGCTCGCGCGTGATCAGGCTCCATCGCGCATTCACGAACACCAGCTCCCCCTGGGCATTGGTGCGGAAGATCAGTTCCTGGATGCTGCGCAGGACCAGCGCCATTTCCTGCTCGCTGGCGGACAGCCGGGCGTAGGCTTCATCCAGCACCGTCTGCGCCTGGGCCCGGGTGGAAAGCGCCCGCAAGGTGGCCACCATGCCGCCCAGGATGAGGAGCTCCATCACCAGCAGCGCCCCGGCATTCCACCAGAGGGATTCACGCCAGTCCGCCAGGAGGCGGCTGCGGTCCTGCTCCACCACCACCACCATCGGCCGCGAGCGCGAGACGCGATAGGTCAGCAGTTGCTCTCCTTCGCTGAAGCCGCGCCCCTGCCATTCGCCGATGGCCTGAGACGGCAGCGCTTCGCGGAAGAGGCGATGCGCCTGCTGCCAGCTGCCGGGTTTGAGCGGAAATTCGGTGGTGGCAGCCAGCAGCTGGCCCTGATAGCTGAACAGCGCCGCATGCCATTCCGGCTCGGCCACGCCCTGTTGGTAGTTGGCCAGGGCATCCGGATTGATCAAGGCCACCAGGAACAGCCGGCGGGTGCGCCATTCAAAGGGCAGCACCAGCGGCAGATAGGACACCTGATCGATACGCTGCGCGCGGCGCCCGTCCAGCAGGCCCCGGCCAGGCTGCAGATGCATCAGCGTGGCCTTGCCTTCGGCGGTCGGCAGCGGGCCCCATTCGGCCAGTCGCACCAGGCTGCCGGGCGGGTGGCCGGCGGAGCTGGCAATGATCTGCCCGCTTTCGCTCAGCAGTGCAGCTTCGCGCAGCGTGGGCTGGCCCAGCACGGTCTGACCCAGCATCTGCGACAGCCGGTCCGGGTCGATGGCCTGCTGGCTGCGAATGCCATCACCCACCGTGCTCAGCGCCAGCGCGGCCGCCTCGATGGTGAGCGTGGCATGGTCTTCCACCACGCGAGCCACCAGACGGCTGCGTTCCATCGCGGCATCCAGCGCCTCCGTGCGGCTCCGCCAGCCCAGAAAGCTCATGCCCACCAGGGCCGCCAACGCCAGTGCCGCACCCACCCAGCGCGCCAGTCGCAGCGGCGAGACGGAGGACAGGCGACCCGATGCCATGGTTCACCGCGCAACGATGTCGGTCAGGCCGTGGCGTCGCGCCGCCGCCGCCAGCCGTCCGTCGGCCTTGATGGCTGCCACGAAGCTGTTCACGCGGGCCAGCCAGGCGTCGTCCCCCGGGCGCACTGCATAGGCATACGGCAGGACATGAAAGGGCTTGGGCGGCGCAATCAGCCGCATCCAGTCGGCGTTCTCAAGCAGCCGGCGGCTGTAGGGATAGTCCGTCATGAATACATCCACCCGCCCGGCGGACAGCTCCGCCTCGCGGGTCTTGGGCGGACGGATGACGATCAGGCGGGCCTGCTTCAGCCGCTCCGTCATCACCGGCTCCATGAAGGTGCCGGCCTGCACCGCCACGGCCACGCCGGGCTGATCGATGTCTTCCCAGCGCCGCACCACCCGGCTGGAGCGGGTGGTGACGCCGTAGATGTCGCTCTGCAGATAGGGCGTGCTGAAGGCCAATCGTTCGCTGCGTTGCGGCGTCACACCGATGGCAAACATGGCGATATCGCATCGCACCTTGGTCACATCGTCGATCAAGGTGGAAAAGGTCGATTCCACATACCGTAAGGGGACACCGAGGTCCTTGGCCAACGCCGCCGACAGGTCGACATCGATGCCGGTGAGTTGGCCGGTGTAGGGATTGCGAAAGGTGATGCCGTAATAGTCCGGCCAGATGCAGACAGCCAGTTCGCCTTTGGCCTTGATGCGGGCCAGGGCCGGCATCTTGAGGGCATCGGCCGTGTCTGTATTCGTGCCCGTGCCCGTCGTCGGGGCGGCCGCAGTTGAGGTTGAGGTTGAGGTTGAGGTTGAGGTGGCGGTTTTGGACACCAGGGCTGGTGCGGAGGCATGCGCCGGTGTGGAAGTCGCCGTTGCAGGCGGTGTCGCCGCCCCTACGGTTGATGGCGCCGAAGCGGCGCAGAGCCCGATAACAAGACAGATCGTCGTGACAGACCCAAGCATTCCCATGGTGTCTCCCTGCGATTCAATGGCTGCCCAGCAGCTCGTCATGCGTCGGAGGTGCGGCATTGATGCGTTGCCGCAGCGCGAGCAGTTCCTCGAAATGCCGGGTGAAGATCTCCACCACACGCGGATCAAACGCCTGCCCACTCTCTGCCTGCAGCATGCCCAGCGCCACCTCGGGCGCGAATGCGGACCGGTAGCACCGGTCCATGGCCAGCGCATCGAAGAAATCGGCCACCGCCACAATGCGGGCGGAAATCGGAATCTCCTCCCCTTTCAGCCCGCGCGGATACCCCAGCCCATTCCACCTTTCATGGTGGCACAGCGCCACTTCGGCCGCCAGCACAAACAACGGGATGCTGGAGCGCCCCAGGATGTCCGCACCGATTTCCGGGTGACGGTTCATGATGACCCGTTCTGCCGCCGTCAGCGGGCCCCGCTTCTTCAGCACATCATCAGGAATACCGATCTTCCCGATGTCGTGCATGGGCGCTGCACTGCGCAGCATGCGCGAGAACTCGGCGCCTTCCCCCAGCAGCAGCGCGATCGCTTCAGCGAGATAACCAATGCGAAAGATGTGTACGCCGGTGTCGTCGTCTCTCAATTCAGCGGCGCGCGCCAGCCTGAGCAAGGCGTCGTGGTGGGCGCGCGTGACCTGCCGCAGCGCCTCATTGCGCTCGCGGTACATGATGCGCAGATCGTTGACGATGATCTCCATCTGAGCGAGGGCGTGATCGTCATACGAGTTGGTGTCCTGCAGGGTCCGTGCGTTCAAGATGCCCTCGCTCCGGCACGGCTCAGCTCCTGAATGAGCTGCAAGGGGCTGAAGGGCTTCACCAGATAGGCGCTGGCGCCGGCCTTCAGGCCTTCATCGGTGTCCTTGGCATGGCCCCGTGCGCTGAGAAACAGCACGGGAATCTCCTGCGTATGCGATTGCTGCCGGATGGTGCGGCACAGGGTGATGCCGTCCATGCCCGGCATCATCACGTCGATGAGGATGGCGTCCGGGGTCCAGCTGTCCAGTACGGCCAGGGCTTGCGGCCCATCGGCCGCCTCACGCACTTCGAAGTCCTCGAAATCCAGCGTCAGACGGATCAGGCGACGGATGTCCGCGTGGTCGTCCACAACAAGCACTTTTTTCATGATGGGCCTCTCTGAAACCGAAATGTACGCGCCGCGCCCCTTCAGAGTGATAGTTATGGCATCAACAAAACCAGCAAAAAGATAAAAACGCACAAAACGACGCAAAAGTCGTGCACGGGGATCACGCGCCCGGTCCCCGGAAATAGTTGGCATCACGAGATCCATCCTCGCTTCACCCGCGTACAAACAGGCAAGCTCCACAGGACCTTGCCGCGATGACCCACCCACTGTCTTCCCTTGCTGTTCAGATGGCCGAACGCGGTCTTCTGCCCGACATCGCACTGCGCGCCGGCATCCGGCAGCTGTTGCGACAGCGCCTGGATGAGTCACAGGCCCGGCATGCCGAGTCCGCCGCCCAGTTGACGGCGCAGTTCATTGCTTCGCTGCCACGCGCCGCCCTGGCGCTGGTGCCGGAAAAGGCCAACGAGCAGCACTACGAACTGCCCGCCCCCCTCTTCCTGAACATGCTGGGCCCACAGCTGAAGTACAGCTGCTGCTGGTGGCCCGACGGCGTGGAGACGCTGGAAGATGCGGAAGAAGCCGCCCTGCGGGAAACCGCCACCCGCGCTGGCCTGACGGATGGCCAGACCATCCTGGAGCTGGGGTGTGGTTGGGGCTCTTTGAGCTTGTGGATGGCCGCCCATTTCCCGCAGTCGCGGATCACGGCGGTGTCCAATTCCGCCTCCCAGCGGGCCTTCATTCTGGGCCGCGCCCAGGAGCGCGGCCTGAGCAACCTGCAGGTGATCACCAAGGACTTCAACCAGCTGGGCGACGACGGCCAGCTCGAGGGCCGCTTTGACCGGATCGTGTCGGTGGAGATGTTTGAGCACCTGCGCAACTGGCCGGAAGCCTTCCGCAAGGTGTCGCGCTGGTTGCGGGACGATGGCCGCTTCTTCATGCATGTGTTTGCCCATCGCGGCGCGCCCTACGCCTTTGAAGTGCGCGACGAAACCGACTGGATGAGCCAGTACTTCTTCTCCGGCGGCATGATGCCCAGCGACGACCTGGCCCTGCGCTGCCAAGGTGACCTGGCCCTGCTGCAGCATTGGCGCTGGGACGGCCGCCACTACGGACGCACGGCGGGCGCCTGGCTGGAATGCTTCGATGCCAACCGGCTGGCGGTGATGCCGGTGCTGGAATCGGTCTATGGCGCCGCCTCCGCACCGATGTGGTGGCAGCGATGGCGGTTGTTCCTGCTGTCGGTGCAGGAGTTGTTCAACTACGAGCAGGGCCAGCAGTGGTGGGTCAGCCACTACCTCTTCGCCCCGCGCCGCTGATCACACCAATCTCAGCCCTGATACCAAGGCCTCCATGGACGTTCTCACCGCCGTGCTTTCCCCCACCAACCTGCCGACCGCTGCCATCGGCGGGCTGTTGATCTGCGTGCTGATTGCACTGCCCACCTGGGGCGTGAGCCTGCCGCTGCGGGACGCCAGTGTGGCGGACCGGGTGTGGTCCGCCTTCATTGCTGCGCCGGCCGTCTGGTATGTCTGGCAATTGGGCAGCGACGCCCGCTCCGCATTCATGGTCGCCATCACCTTGCTGTGGGCGCTGCGGCTGGCACTGCACATCAGCATTCGCAACTGGGGCCATGGAGAAGACCGGCGTTATCAGGACATGCGTCAACGCAACCAACCCGGTTTTGCGCTCAAAAGTCTGTGGCTGGTCTTTTTGCTGCAGGCGGTGCTGGGGTGGCTGGTGAGCCTGCCCTTTCTGGCCGCAGCCGGTCCGGATCGCCCGGTGTGGGGCTTGCTGGATACCCTGGGGGCTGTCGTCGCCGCGGCCGGCGTACTGATGGAGAGCGTGGCAGACGCGCAATTGGCTCGTTTTCGCCGCGCCCCGCGCCAGGCTGACCGGGTGCTGGACACCGGCCTGTGGCGCTATTCCCGGCACCCCAACTACTTCGGTGAATGCTGTCTGTGGTGGGGGGTGGCGGTGATGGCGCTGTCGGCAGCGGGAGGGGCCGGCGTGTGGTGCCTGGTCTCGCCGGTGCTGATGACGGTGCTGCTGCTCAAGGTGTCCGGTGTCAGTCTGCTGGAGAAGGACATCGGCGAACGGCGGCCCGCCTACCGGGACTACGTCGCACGCACCAGCGCTTTTATTCCCTGGCCGCCCAAACGAAAAGGTGCGCAATGAGAGAGACCTTGATGCCTTTGCCACTGCATCGCAGTACCTTGTGCCGTGTGTCCGTGGCGGCGACCCTGGTGATCGGCAGTGGGCTGGCGGGTGGCCGCATGGCCCAGGCCCAGGCCCAGGCCCAGGCCCAGACGCAGACGCAGACCCAGACGCAGGCTCCAGCCGCAACACCGCCCTCGGCGGCGACGCCCTCCCCCCCGCCAACCCAGACCTGGAACTTCGACATCCGGCTCGATGGCAAGCCCATCGGCACCCACCGCTTCGAGGTGTCCGGCCCACCGGACACCCGCACCGTGACGAGCAATGCCCGCATGGATGTGAAGCTGCTGGGCCTGACGGTCTTCCGATACCGGCATCAGGTGGAGGAACGCTGGAAAGGCGACTGCCTGGATGCCCTGAAGAGCAGCACCGACGACGACGGCAAGCCCCAACGGGTGGAT
Organism: Roseateles sp. SL47; assembly: GCF_026625885.1. Classification (NCBI taxonomy): domain Bacteria; kingdom Pseudomonadati; phylum Pseudomonadota; class Betaproteobacteria; order Burkholderiales; family Sphaerotilaceae; genus Roseateles; species Roseateles sp. SL47. Next base: position 4,484,100 of record NZ_CP113068.1, read on the forward strand.
TGGCGTCGTGAAGCGGCTGGCAGTGCCGCCGGGACGGCTTCCCCCCCGTCGGACTGCATCATGAGTTATGCCTACTGGCATCCCGCGCTGGTGCAGCAACGCCGCCTGTTCAACCCGCAGACCGGCCAGATCGACGACGTGAAGGTCGAACGTCTGCCCGACGCCCCCATCCAGGTCTCTGGCCGCGAAGTGATGGGCGCCCGCTGGCAGCTCATCACCAAGCCGCCGACCGGCGACCCGCAGCGCCTGACCCTGTGGCTGGACCGCTCCGACCAGCGCTGGCTGGGTCTGGACGCACGGGTCCGCGGAGACCGGCTGCTGACCTACCGTTTGCCCTGACACCCCCAGGCGCTCGTCCACTCGCTGGTGCGGGTGCCCGGCGCCTTTGCCATTCCCGCCCCGCTTCCTTTCCAGGAGATCTCCGTGTCCCTTGCCCCCCATCCGCCCCATTCCCCCCATTCCTCCCATTCCTCCTTGCACACCTCGCCCACCGCGCCGCCGGCCCCAGGGTGGCGCTGGCCGCTGGCCTATGTGACGACCGCCGTGGTGTTCCTGGGCATGGACGCCGTCTGGCTGAGCCATGCCAGCCAGGCGCTGTATCAACCGGCCATCGGCCATCTGATGGCCACGTCGGTGGACTGGGTGGCAGCGGCGCTGTTTTATCCGCTCTACATCGCGGGCGTGGTGTTTTTCGGGGAAGCGCCCGCCCTGTTGCAGGGCCGCAGCCGGGTGGCGCTGTGGCGCGGTGCGCTGTTCGGGCTGATCGCCTACGGCACCTATGACCTGACCAACCAGGCCACCCTGAAGGACTGGCCGTGGTCGGTCACGATGATGGATCTGGTGTGGGGATCGTTCGCCAGCGGCGTCGCCGCCTGGGCCGGCACCGCCCTCACCCTGGCTACATGCCAACGAGCGAACCGAACCAGCGGGCGATAAACCCGTCGAAGTTCAACCGGCCATCCACGGCAGCGATGCAGATGCATTCGCTGCCGTCCTGCACCACCGGCTGGTGGTGTACGTCCCCGTCGGCCAGGTCAAAGTCACCCGGGCCGTACAAGGCCCGCCCGTCATGGAAGTGGCCGTAAATGACCTGGGTCAGCTCCGTGCCGCGATGGGTGTGCTGGGGCAGGTATTTGCCCGCGCCAATGCGCAGCAGGAACACATTGGCCTGCGGGGCATCCGGCACGGTGACACGGCTCCAGCGCATGCCCGGGCCGAGCCAGCGCCAGCGGGTGGCGCTGCAATGGGCCAGCGCCTTGGGCCACACCGCCCCCATCGGCAGCGGCGGTGGTGCCGCCACCCGGCGCACACCGGCGGAGTCGGCCCCCTCGGCCGCGTCCTGCGCATCGATACGGGCCAGGACACGCGCCAGGGCATCGTCGGCCATGGCCACCGGTGGCTGGTCTTCCAGCACCACGCCGCCCAGCGCTTCCAGCATGCTCACCCGCGCACGGCAACTGCTGCACAGCTCCAGATGGATCTGCGTCACCAGCGCAATGCCCACCGAGAGCGAGCCAGCGGCGTAAGCGAGCAGAAGATCGTCCGCCGGATGGTGGCGAATGTCGAGGGACGGTGCGGACCGTTCGATGGCAGTGATGGGGGCGGAAACAGTCATGGCAGACATTTCAGGCGTCCAGCAGTTTGCGCAGTTGCGCCACGGCCAGGCGAATGCGCGACTTCACAGTGCCCAGCGGCAGCCCAAGTTCTGCGGCAATACGGGCGTGAGGTTCGTCGTCGTAATAAGAAAGACGCAACACCTGGGCCTGCTCGGCAGGCAGCCGTCCCAGGGCATCGCGCACACGCCGGGACATGCGGTTGGCCTCGACATCGTCGGAAACCTCCCGCTGGTCGGCTTCCAGGCGGTCAAAATCAAAGTTCTCGTCGCCAGTGTCTTCCAGCCGATGCCGGCGGCTGGCATCGATCCGCAAGCGGCGGGCAATGGTGAAGATCCAGGTGGAAACAGCGGCCTGCGAAGCGTCGAACAACGCGGCCTTGCGCCAGACGGTGACCAAGGCCTCCTGGGCCAGGTCTTCCGCCGCCTGCTCACTGCTGCCGGTGCGGATGAGGTAGCTTTTGACCCGCGGGGCGAAGTGCTGGAACAGGCGCGCAAAGGCGTCCCGATCCCGAAGCTCCGCCACGCGGCGGGTGAGCATGGCCCAGTCGTCGCCAGCGGAAGCTCCGGAAGCTCCGGAAGATGCAGCATCGGGCGTTGCGGCAAGCGCAGGTGTTGCGGAAGTCGCCTCGCCGTGAAGAGAAACAATTTTCAAATGAGGGACGGCCGACGGGGGCGATGTTGGCAATGGGGGCTGGCGGGACAGCTGGGGTAAAGCCGTCACACCCGGCTCGGAAGCCGGGGGCTGTGCCAAAAAATCGCGTCGTACGGAACCCATGCGAGCTTGTACGCAGCGATTGGCATCCCGGATCATCGCTCATTGACGGCACCCCCACCATCGGGCGAGCATCGCCCCGACATATTGGCGTGACCGGCGATCCAAAGTGACGTTTCGCACGTACAAACACAAATTCTTCAGGACGAGACATGGACCGCCCCGACTTTCAAGCCCTTTCGCCGGACGCTGCCGGCCCCTCCGGTCGCCCGCTGCGCATCGCCGTGGTCGGCAGCGGGATTTCCGGGCTGTCCTGCGCCTGGTTGCTGTCGCAGCGCCATGAGGTGGAAGTGTTTGAAGCCGATGGCCGCATCGGCGGCCACAGCAACACGGTGGAGGCCCCCTGCGGCATCCGCCATGTGCCGGTGGACACCGGCTTCATCGTCTACAACGAACCCGCCTACCCCAATCTCACCGCCCTCTTCCAGCATCTGGGCGTACCCACCCGGGCCTCGGACATGTCCTTTGCCGTGAGCCTGGACAACGGCCGCCTGGAATATGCCGGCACCGACCTGAACGGCCTGTTTGCCCAACGCAGCAATCTGGTGCGCCCCCGATTCTGGGCCATGTTGCGGGAGCTGCTGCGCTTTTACCGGGAAGCCCCGGCCGATGTGGCTGCGTGCGGCGATCAGGCCCTGGACGACTACCTGGACCAGCGCGGCTACGGCCGGGCCTTTCGTGATGATCATCTCTACCCCATGGGCGCCGCCATCTGGTCGTCCAACGCGACGGACATCGGCCGTTACCCCATGGCGGCCTTTGTTCGGTTCTGCGAGAACCACGGCCTGCTGAAGGTGTCCGGCCGGCCGGTCTGGCGCACGGTGGACGGCGGCAGCCGCGAATATGTGCAACGCCTGGCCCAGCCGCTGGGGGACCGCATCCACCGCAACGAATCCGTGCTGGCGGTGCTGCGTGAAGCCGACGGCGTGCGGCTGCATACACGCAGCGGCGCGCTGACCCGCCTGTATGACCATGTGGTCATCGCCGCTCATGCCGACCAGGCCTTGCGGATGCTCCCGTCTCCGACGGATGACGAGCGCCGCTTGCTGGGCGCGCTGCCTTACTCCCGCAACCTGGCCGTGCTGCATCACGACCCGGCCTTGATGCCGCGTCGGCGCAAGGTGTGGTGCAGCTGGAACTACCTCGCTGGCAGCGGCAACACCGCAAGCAACGCGGCCAACGATGGGCCGCCGACGGTCACCTACTGGATGAACCGCCTGCAGCCCCACCTGCCCCAGGGGGAGCATGCCACCCCGCTGTTCGTGACCCTGAACCCGACCGTGGCGCCGCGGCCCGACCTGCTGGTCTCCACCGAGGTCTATGAGCATCCCCGCTTCGACGGTGCCGCCATCCAGGCGCAGCGCGAGCTGTGGAGCCTCCAGGGCCGGCACAACACCTGGTTCTGCGGGGCCTATTTCGGCTCCGGTTTCCATGAAGACGGGCTGCAGGCCGGATTGGCGGTGGCCGAAGCCCTGGGCGGCGTGCGCAGACCCTGGCAGGTGGCCAACGAGTCGTCCCGCATCCACCTGCCGCAGGTGGCCACCGCATGAGTCACCGGCAGGCCCCTTCATTCGACCCCAGCGCGTCGGCCCTCTACCGGGGCGTGGTGATGCACCAACGGCTGCGACCCATGCGGCACCAGCTGCGTTACCGGATCTTCACCCTGTGGCTGGACATGGATGAATTGCCCTCCTTGGAGCGGCGCCTGCGCTGGTTCTCCATCGGCCGGTTCAACCTCTTCAGTTTCCGCCCGTCCGATCACGGAGACGGCCAGGCCCCCACGGTCGCGGCGCTGCGGGCTCAGATGGACGCCCACCTGGCGGCTGCCGGTCTGCCGGTGGGCGGGCCGCTGCGGCTGCTCACCCTGCCCCGCCTGCTGGGTTATGCCTTCAATCCCTTGACCGTGTGGTTCTCACACGCGCCGAGCGGCGAGCTGCAGGCCATCATCTACGAGGTCAACAACACCTTCGGCCAGCGCCACAGCTATCTGGCCACGGTGGACGACCACCAGCGCGAGGCCGCGACGGTGCATCAGCGTTGCGACAAGCTGCTGTATGTCTCGCCGTTTCTCGGCATGGACTTGCACTACCGCTTTCGCATCGACCCGCCGGGCGAGCGCCTCTCGCTGGGCATTTCGGTTCACGACAATGCCGATGGCACCCCGGTGCTGAACGCGCGGCACGATGCGGAACGGGGGGTGCTGAGCGACCGTGCCCTGCTGGGGCTGTTCTTCTCCTACCCCTTGCTCACGCTCAAGGTCATTGTCGGCATCCACTGGGAGGCGTTGCGACTCTGGCTCAAGGGAGCGCGACTGCATGAACGAACCCGCGCGCCGGAAGCGCCGCTGACCGTCGTGCGGCCCGCTGCGCCTCTGCCCACCGATCTTCCCTGAACGGACCCCTCTCGTCCGTGAAGCACCGATTTCAATTCAAAGGAACGAAGCGCCATGCATAACAACAGCCGCACGCTCCCCCCAACGTCGTCCGTCAACGCCGGTACCGCCACGGTGTCTGTGGCCTCCAGCGCGTCTGCCACCGCTACGGCGATGGAGGCTTTGGCTACCCGCTCCACCCCCGCCGCCGCTGGCACAGGGAGGTCAGCACCCCATGCGCTGTTCCGACTGCCCGCCGTGCAGCGGGCGCTGGCCCGCATCCGCCATGGCCATCTGGACCTGACCCTGCCGGACGGCCGCACGATGGTGCTGGGGGCGCCCTGCCCGGCCCACGGGCTGCTCTGCATCTGCACCGGTGGCGCCCGCTGCTGCGCCTGTGCATGGAAGGCGACCTGGGCCTGGCCTTCTCTTTCCGCGATGGGGACTGGAGCACCCCGGACCTGACCGCGCTGCTGTCCTTCGGGCTGGCCAATGAGTCGGCGCTGAAGAGCCAGGGGCGCTCGCGTGGCCCGGCCCGCTGGCTGGGGCTGCTGCTGCACCGGGCCAATGCCAACACCCGCCGCCGCAGCCGCGACAACATCTCGGCGCATTACGACCTGGGCAACCGGTTCTACGAACAGTGGCTGGACCCCAGCATGCTGTACTCCAGCGCGCTGTACGGGCCCGGGGCGGCGCCGGGCATGTCCCTGGAGGCGGCCCAGCAGCAGCGGCTGGACCACATCGTCTCGCTGCTGGATGTGCGTGCGGGCCAGCGCGTGCTGGAGATTGGCTGTGGCTGGGGCACCCTGGCCGCCACCCTGGCCGCGCGCTGCGGCGCCGAGGTGGTCGGCCTGACCCTATCGACCGAACAACTGGCCTTTGCCCAGGAACGCGCACGCCAGTTCCAGGTGGCGGATCGCGTCGACCTGCGCCTGCAGGACTACCGCGATGTGGGCGACCGTTACGACCGCATCGTGTCCATTGAAATGATCGAAGCCGTGGGCGAAGCCTACTGGCCGGTCTACTTCCAGACGCTGCATGACCGGCTCCAGCCGGGGGGGGTGGCCGTGCTGCAGGCCATCACCATCAACGAGGCGCACTTCGAGGCGTATCGCGCCAGCCCGGACTTCATCCAGCGCTGCATCTTCCCGGGCGGCATGCTGCCCACGCCGGAACGCATGGCCGCCGAAGCCCAGCGCGTGGGGCTCACTTTCAAGACCGATGTGCGTTTTGGCCTCGACTATGCCCGCACCCTGGCGGAATGGCGCCACCGCTTCCTGGCGCAATGGCCCTCGATTGAAGCCTTGGGCTTCGACCTGCCCTTCAAGCGGATCTGGGAGTACTACCTCAGCTACTGCGAAGCGGGCTTCCTGGCCGGGCGGGTGGACGTGGGGCTTTACCGGCTGGAACGCCCGGCCTGACAGCACCCGAAGCATCGTCGCCTTCCGCGCACTTTGTCGCGCCCCCCCGATCCTGGGGACACGTTCCCCTGTGACGGAGGCGCCCCGGCGCCCTACCATCCGGAGGACGGGATGTCAGGGAGCAAGACGAACGACCGGGCCGATGAACAGGCTTGCAGCGTTCGCATCGTCTTCGGGCCGTGAGGCTACTGGGAGATCACCTTGGGGAATACCGCAAGTGTCGGCAGCTGGGGCGCGCGATTCAGCATCGCGCAGCAGTTCGTCCTGTTGGTGGCCATTGCGGCCGCCATTGTTCTGGGCCTCAGCGGCATCAGCCTGGTCCGTGTCAACACCCTGGGCGAGACGGTGGACCGTCTGGCCAATGAGCAGGTGGAACGACTGCAACTGGCGCAGCGTTGGCGCAGCAACATCGCCGTGAACTCCACCCGCGTGTTTGCGGTGATCATGTCCGATGGGGACGAGTTGCAGACCTACTTCAAGGACAGCATCGCCGCCACGACCAAGGACACGTCGCAGGTGCAGAAGCGTTATGTCGAACTGGAGAAAAGCCCGGAAGGCCTGGCCATCCTCGACGAACTGAACGACGCCCGCAAACCCTACCTGGAAGCCCGCGACAAGGCCCTGGCCTTGAAAAAGAGCGGCGACTTCGCCCAGGCCAAAACGCTCGCCCAGACCCGCTATGCACCGCTGATGGACAAGTACAACGCCATCGCGGACAAGATGGTGGCCTTCCAGGCGCGCCGGTCCGCCGACCAGGCCGACGAGGCGCTTGGCATGGTCAACAGCTATCGCTGGATCATCATCGTCTCGGGTGGGGCCGGCGTGCTGCTGCTGGCGTTCCTGGCCTGGCTGGTGGTGACGGGCATCCGGCGCTCGCTGGGCTTGGCCATGCGGGCGGTCACCGCCATCGGCGACGGCGACCTGTCGCAGGACATTCAGGTGGTGGGCCGTGGCGAGGTGGCCGACATGCTGAAAGCCACGCAGCACATGCAATCGTCGCTCTCCCGCATCGTCAGCTCGGTGCGCCAGGGCAGCGAGCAAATTGCCACCGGCTCCACCGAAATCGCCAACGGCAATGCCGATCTGAGCCAGCGCACCGAGGAGCAGGCGGCCAATCTTGAAGAAACCGCCGCCTCGATGGAGGAGCTCACCAGCACCGTGCGCAGCAACGCGGACACCGCGCAGGAAGCCGCCCGCCTGGCCACCGATGCGTCAGCGGCGGCCGCCCAGGGCGGCGTGGTGGTGGGGAATGTGGTGTCGACGATGGAGGAAATCGTCACGTCGTCGCGGCGCATCACCGACATCATCGGCGTGATCGACGGCATTGCCTTCCAGACCAACATCCTGGCGCTGAATGCAGCAGTGGAAGCCGCACGGGCCGGTGAGCAGGGCCGCGGGTTTGCTGTGGTGGCGGCGGAGGTGCGGACCCTGGCCCAGCGCTCCGCCGCAGCGGCCAAGGAAATCAAACTGCTGATCGACACCAGCTCGCAGAAGGTGGAAGCCGGCACACGGCTGGTGGACGAGGCTGGCCGCAGCATGACGGCCATCGTGTCGCAGGTGCAAAAGGTCAATGACCTGCTGGGCGAGATTTCCCATTCCACGTCCGAGCAGACGACCGGCATCAGCCAGGTCAGTGATGCGGTGGCGCAGCTGGATCAGGTCACCCAGCAGAATGCCGCGCTGGTGGAACAGAGCGCGGCTGCGGCCGACAGCCTGCGCCATCAGGCGGAACAGCTGGCGCAGACGGTGCGGGTGTTCAAGCTCCGGGGCTGACAGCGGGACGGTGACACAAGGCGCACCGCGCCACAGGCCTCCGGTTTACTCCCTGGCGCGCAGGTTCGACACCTCCGCCCCCTTCATTGCCAGGTGCTGGCTGGGCTCAAGGAGCTGTCCGCCGCCCTGGCACTTCCTCCTACATTTCCTCGGGCATGTCCTCCGGCATGTCCTCTTTCGCTGGGTCATCGCCCGTGTCACAGCAGGCATCACAAGGCGGCCTGCGAGGTGGGCGGCCAGGGGCTCTGCAGCGGCCTGAAGCGAAGCTCCAAGCAGTGACACGGGTTACCCCGGATGTCAGATTTGACAGTCCGATCGAGCCATCACATTCCCTACATTCGCGTTTTCGCATTCAACAACACCCATGTCTGCGCCGTCATCCGGCCAGCAAGTGGGGTGGTCGGCCTCTCCACCACAGCATTGGAGGCCGAATTTCTTCGGGAGATCCTCAACCATGATCTATCACGAACGAAAGAAGCGATATGAAGAAGGCATCCCTCCAGCGTTTCCTGCAGGCCAGCCTTGTGGCTGCAGCGGCCACCGCCGCCTGCCAAGTCCTGGCCGCGACTCGCGTCACCCTGGACGACACCGCGCCCGTCACCGTGCTCCAGCAGGCTGCCACGGCCAGCGGCCCCCAGGCCGCGGCCACGGCCCTGGGCCTGGCGGCCAATGACCTGCAGGCGGTCCGCAGCCAGGTCTATCCCAACGGCCGGGTCATCACCCGCCATCAGCAGTACTACCAAGGCGTGCCCATCTGGGGTGAAGCCGTGGTGGAGCACCGCGACCCTGGTGCCAGCGCCGCCCGCTTCTCGGGCAGCCTGGTCACCAACATCCAGCAGGACCTGAACACCATCCAGGCCAGCGTCACCCCAGCCAGCGCCCTGACGATTGCCAAAAGCACCGTCAATGCGACCCTGACCGAGAATGAGCAGGTCAAGCTCTACATCAAGCTGAATGACAGCAATGTGGCGCAGCTGTTCTACCTGGTGTCCTTTGTCCGTCACGACAGGAGCACCCCCAGCCGCCCGCACTTCATGATCGATGCCAATTCCGGCGCCGTGCTGCAGCGCTGGGAAGGCCTGAATCACCGGGATGCCACCGGCCCTGGCGGCAATGCCAAGACCGGCAAGTATGAATACGGTACGAACTATCCGGCGCTGCAGGTGACCGACACCTGCCAGATGAACACCAACAACAATGTGATCACCGTCAACCTCAATGGCGGCACAAGTGGCAGCACGCCCTTTCAGTTCACTTGCTCGCGCAATGAATACAAGCAGATCAACGGCGCGTATTCGCCGCTGAACGATGCTCACTTCTTCGGCAACGTGATCTTCAACATGTACCAGGATTGGTTCAGTCTGAGGCCGATTGCCAACACCCTCTACATGAAGGTGCATTACAGCTCCAACTACGAGAATGCCTTCTGGGACGGCACCTCCATGTACTTCGGGGACGGCGCCTCCACTTTCTACCCACTGGTCTCGCTGGATGTGTCGGCCCACGAGGTGAGCCACGGCTTCACCGAGCAGAACTCCGGCCTGGTGTATTCCGGCCAATCCGGCGGCATGAACGAAGCGTTTTCGGACATGGCCGGAGAGGCGGCCGAGTACTACGCCCGCAATGGGGTGAACGACTGGCTGGTGGGCAGCGAAATCTTCAAGAGCTCCGGCGCCCTGCGTTACTTCGCGGATCCGACCCGGGACGGCCGCTCGATTGCTGATGCCACCAAGTACACCAGCGGCCTGGATGTCCACTATTCCAGCGGCGTCTACAACAAGGCGTTCTACACGCTGGCCACCACGGCCGGCTGGAACACCCGCAAGGCGTTTGAGGTGATGGTGGACGCCAACCGGCTGTATTGGACGTCCAACAGCACCTTCAACCAGGGTGCCTGCGGCGTGGAAAAGGCGGCAACTGCTCGGGGCTACAACGCGGCGGACGTCACCAAGGCGTTTGCGGCAGTGAATGTGAGCTGCAGTGGCACCACCACCCCGACGACCACGGTGCTGACCAGTGGTGTGGCGGTGACCGGCATCTCGCTGGCCAAGAACGCCACCCGCCTGTTCAGCATTGCCGTGCCGGCCGGGCGGACCAGCCTGGTGGTGAAGCTCTCCGGCGGCACGGGCGATGGCGACATCTATGTGCGCCGTGGCTCCGCGCCGACCACCTCCACCTATGACGGCAAGTCGGACGGCAGCACCAATACCGAAAGCGTGACGCTGTCGGCCACCACGGCGGGCACCTACTACATCCTGCTGAATGCCTACTCCGCCGTGAGCGGGACATCGCTGGTGGCGACGTACTGAGCCTCTTCCCAGACGCAAGGACACCCTGACATCGTGGTGCCACGCGCCATGGCGCCCGGGTGAATCCAGGCGCTGAAACGAAACGGCCCGCGCGGACCCCCAGTCCGGCGGGCCGTTTTTTTGCAATCAACCCCTCGCGTCGAAACAGGTCACTGCGTCAGCCATGGCATCCAGCGGCAGCACCTCGTCCACAGCGCCGAGTTTGATCGCCTCCATGGGCATGCCGAACACCACGCAGCTCGCCTCGTCCTGAGCCAGGGTACGCACGCCCAGTTCATGCAGCTGCTTCATGCCGCGTGCGCCATCGTCTCCCATGCCGGTGAGCATGATGGCCAAGGCATCGCCGTTGGTGTGCTCACACAGGCTGCGAAACAGCACATCCACCGAAGGCTTGTGCCGATTCACCGGCGGACCATCCAGCACCACGGCAAAGTACTGGCCGCCCGCCTTGCGCAGCTTCATATGCTTGCCGCCGGGTGCAACGAGCACAATGCCGCGCTCCAGCCGGTCCCCGTCCCGCGCCTCGCGCACCTGCATCGCACACAGGCCGTCCAGGCGTTCGGCAAACATCGCGGTGAATCGCTCCGGCATGTGCTGCACGATGGCAATCCCCGGCGCATCGGCGGGCAGTGCCCGCAATATCTGCTCAATCGCCTGAGTGCCGCCGGTCGAGCTGCCGATGACGACGGGTTTGTTGACCGACAACGCATGCGGGCCGCGCATCGAGGGCGTACGGACGGGGAGCGTGGACAGGGGCCGCGGCTTTGGCATGCGCGGGCGTGAGAGGGCCGCGGCCTTCAGGGTGCTGATCAGTTCCCGGCGGGAATCCTCCAGAAACTGACGCAAGCCGAGTTTGGGCTTGGCAACGATGGCAACGGCACCGGCCGCCAGCGCGTCGAGGGCGATGCGGCTGCCCTCCGTGCTCAGCGATGAGCAGATCACGGTCGGGATCGGTGCCTCGGCCATCTGTTGGCGCAAGAACGTGAGCCCGTCCATGCCCGGCATTTCAATGTCCAACAGAAGGACGTCCGGACGTTTTTTTCGAATCAAGGGGGCGGCAATCAGTGGATTGGGCGCGGTGCCAGCGAGCTCGATGCCCGCATCCCCGTCCAGCATGGCCACCATGGCCTGCCGGACCACCGCCGAATCATCGATGACAAAAACGCTGCTCATGCTGGGGTCCTTCCCATTTGGGGCCATCACGGCCGACCCGGGTCTTTTCGAAAAGCTCCGGGCGCCAGCACGGTCAGCGGCGTGGCGCAGGCCACCCGACCTTCCGCCGTGCCAAGAAAGAACAGTCCTCCGGGACGCAGCCGTTCCAGCACACGATCCACCACAGCGCTTTTGGTTGGAGCGTCAAAGTAGATGAGCACGTTGCGTAGGAAGATCACATCGAAGCGGCCGATGTCACCGAGCGGCGCACACAGATTGAGCTGGCCAAATCGAACCTGTTGGCGCAGCGACTCGTGAATCTGAACCAGCCCTTCGCTCTCGCCCTCGCCGCGCAGGCAATAGCGCTTCAGCCGCTGCGGACTCACCTCCCTCAATCGGTCGGCCGGATAGATGCCTTGTACCGCGCTCTGCAGCACCCGCTCACTGATGTCGGTGCCGAGAATCGACCACTCGCTGGCGATGGTCCCATTGGATTGAAGATCGGCCAGCAGCATGGCCACGCTGTACGCCTCATCGCCGAACGAGGAGGCCGCACTCCACACCGCCAGGCGCTGCGGCCGGGTGCGTTGCAGTTCGGATTGAAGCAAGGCGAAATGGGCCGGCTCGCGGAAAAAGTAGGTCTCGTTGGTGGTGAGCAGGTCAACGGCCATCTGGAACTCGCCGCCGTCATCCGGGCTCTCCAGCAAGGCCGCGTAGTCCTCGAAGTCGCCCAGGCCCAGTTGCTGCAGGCGTCCCGCGAGCCTTGAGCTGATCAGCGGCTTCTTGCTCTCGGGAAAGGACAGGCCGACGGCATCGTGCATCAGTCCGGCGATGCGTCCAAAGCTGCGATCGCAGAGTTGCGGTTGGTTCATGGCGCGTCACTCAATCGGCCAATGCGTGCTGGCTGGCTTCACAAAGTTCCGCCATCTCGACAATGTCAAAGGCCCGCTCGGGGTCCAGCACCACCACAAAGCGTTCGCCCCGTTTCCCCATACCGGCGATGAAGTCACGCCGCGTGGCCCCGCCAAACTGCGGTGGCGGTTCGATCTGGGACGGCTCCAGGGAGATCACCTCACTGACGGCGTCCACCATCAGCCCGAGTTCGATGCGCTCGCCGTCTCGGACAGCATCAACGATGACGATGCAGGTTTTCTTGCCAATGTGGGCCGGTGCCCGCCCGAAGCGCGCCTTCAGATCAATGACGGGCACCACCGCGCCTCGCAGATTGATCACGCCCCGCACGAACGAAGGCATCAGCGGCACGGTGGTCACCGCGCCGTGCTGGATGATTTCGCGCACGGTGCGGATGTCGATGGCATAGGCCTCGCCGTCGACCGTGAAGCACAGGAACTGTTGCGTGGCATCGGCCATATCGCGATCGGAAACGCTCATGGGGTCCCCCCGGGCGAAATCAGAAGGGCCGGAAATTGCCGTGGGTGCCGGTGCCCTTCAGCGTTGGCTGCGGCGCGGTGTTGCGCATGCCACGCATGGGTGAATTCGGGGCGCGTCGTTCAACAAAGCCTGGAGGCATGCCGCGGGCTTGAGCTTGTGACTGTTGCCGACCGTTGTCACCCTCGAGATGGAAGAACGCCACCGACTGCTGGAGTTGAGCCGCCTGGCTGGACAACTCTTCCGACGTGGCGGCCAGTTCCTCCGAGGCCCCGGCATTTTGCTGTGTCGCCTTGCTGAGCTGGCCCATGGCGCCGCCAATCTGCGTCACCGAGCGGCTCTGCTCCTGGGAAGCTGCGGAGATCTCCTGCACAAGGTCACTGGTCTTCTGGATGCTTGGCACGATTTCATCCAGCAGCTTGCCTGCGCGCTCGGCCGTATTGACGCTGTTGCTGGCCAGATCGCCAATTTCCTTGGCGGCCTCCTGGCTGCGCTCTGCCAGCTTGCGCACCTCCGCGGCCACCACGGCAAAGCCCTTGCCATGTTCCCCGGCACGGGCCGCCTCGATGGCCGCGTTGAGGGCCAGCAGATTCGTCTGGTAGGCGATGTCGTCCACGATGCTGATCTTCTGGGCAATCTGCTTCATCGCCGTGACGGTCTGCGTGACCGCCACGCCACCATCGGTGGCTTCCTTGCTGGCCTTGGTGGCCATCGCGTCGGTAACACGGGCGTTGTCGCTGTTCTGCGTGATGCTGGCCGAGATCATGTCGATGGAAGACGTGGTCTCTTCCACCGATGCGGCCTGTTCACTGGCGGCCTGAGACAGGCTTTGCGCCGTGGCGCTCACCTGGCTGGCGGCACCGCTCAGCGCGTCCGCGGCGCTGCGCACTTCGTCGATGATGGAGCCCAGCTTGTCACACGTCCGATTGGCGTCATCCCGCACCTGACCAAACACACCCGAGTAGTCTCGGGTGATGCGTTGTGACAGGTCGCCCTCCGACAGGGCCGACATCACGCGGCTCACGTCTCCGAAGATCACGGTGGTGGTTTCCAGCAGCGTATTGACGCCCTCGCACAGACGCGCCACCAAACCGGACTTGCCGTCCATCGGAATGCGTTGCGACAGGTCGCCATTACGTGCCGCCCCGGCAGCGCGTTCGGCTTCCTCCACGGCCTGCTCCAGCGCACGGGCGGAGTTCACCTGCGCAGTGACATCCGTCGCAATCTTGACGATCTTCACCACACGATCCATCTCGTCCTTGACCGGTGCATAGACCGCCTGGATCCAGACCTCCTGCCCCGACTTGTGAATGCGCCGGAAGAGATCGTTCTGCGCCTGGCCCGCATTGAGGTCACGCCAGAACTGCGCGTACTCCGGTTTGGAGGTCAGCGCCGGGTCGCAGAACATGCGGTGATGACGGCCTTTGACCTCGTCCAGGCTGTAGCCCAAGGTGCGCAGGAAATTCTCATTGGCGTTCAGTACATGCCCGGTCAGATCGAACTCGATGTAGGCATAGCTGGCATCCACCGCAGCCAGGATGCCACGGGCATTCTGACGTTCAATTTCCTGCTCGGTGATGTCGTAACGCACCCCGAGGTATTTCATCGGCTTGCCGTTGTCGCCCAGGATCGGCGCGATGACCGCATCCACGTAGTAGGGCGTGCCGTCCTTGGCCCGGTTCTTCACCATGCCACGAAAGATGTCTCCGCGGCCAATGGTCGCCCACATCTGCTTGAACACCTCCTTGGGCATGTCTGGATGCCGGGTGGTGTTGTGCCCATGGCCGATCAGCTCATTGCGGCTGTATTTGGACACCTCCAGGAACTTCTCGTTGATGTTGAGAATGTCCCCTTTCTTGTCCGCCTCGGAGACGATGCTGGTGAGGTTCATGATGTCGGTGCGAACCTTGAGTTCGGTTTCGACTTCTCGCAAACGGGATTCGGCTTCGGCGCGGGCCGACTCCGCCTGATGGCGTGCCGACTCGGCGGCCTGGCATGCAGCTTCAGCGGCCTCCAGGGCCTTGCCGGCGACCAGTCGGGTGATCCAGGAGGTCTTGTTCATGGCGAATGTCCTTCTACTGAGAAATGGATGTGCGTCAATGCGCTTCAGACGGTGACGCGCTCTTGCGCGATGTCATTTCGCCGACCTCGGCCGGGCGAATCGGCCGCGAGTTGGCCCAGGGTGGGAACGTCGAAAATCAATGCGACCTCACCGTTGCCGAGAATGGAGGTGCCCGCCATGCCTCGCAGGCTGTGGAACAGACGCCCCAAGGGCTTGATGACGGTCTGGTGCTGCCCGAGCAAGACATCGACCAGCACACCGAAGCGGCAGTCGCCTGCTTCCACCACCACGATGCTGCCGCGCGAGACCGTCGGACCATCGATGGCATAGAGGGCTCGCAGGCTGACCACCGGCAGCACCTGCCCGCGCAATTCAACGACACCCCGGCCGCGGGCATCCAGCAGCGCGTCGCCCGCCCGCCCCTCGATGACCTCGACCACGGCATCCAGCGGAAAGATGAAGCGCGAGTGGCCCACCCCCACCAGGAAGCCGTCGATGATCGCCAGCGTCAGCGGCAGACGGATTTCGATGGTGGAGCCCTGCCCCTCCACACTCTTGAGCAGGACGCTGCCACGCAGGGCCTCGATGTTGCTGCGGACCACATCCATGCCCACGCCGCGCCCGCTGAGATTGGTCACGGTGTCGGCGGTGGAGAAGCCGGGTTCAAAGATGAGCCGGAGAATGGCGCTGTCCTCGGGGACCACGCCGGGTTCCAGCAAGCCGCGCGACCACGCACGCTCCAGCACCTTGCGGCGCTGGATGCCACGCCCATCGTCGGTGATGCGGATGACGATGCTTCCCGCCTCGTGATGGGCCGAGAGGATCAGCCGGCCCTGCGGCGGCTTGCCGGCAGCCGCTCGTTGGTCCGGTGTTTCCAGGCCATGGTCGAGGCCATTGCGGACCAGGTGCATGAGAGGATCTGCAATGCGTTCCACAACGCTTTTATCCAGTTCGGTGTCGCCGCCGAGGATGTCCAGTTGCACGGACTTGCCCAGATCCGAAGCCGTGTCACGCACCACCCGGCGGAATCTGGCGAAGGTTTCGCCGATTGGCACCATGCGCAACTGCAGAGTGCCATTGCGGATTTCTTCGATCAGGCGGCTGATCTGGCCATTGGCCTCCACCAGCTGGCGCTGCTGCGTCTGGCGTGCCAGCAGCTCGGCGCCGGCGCCAGCAATGACCAACTCCCCCAGCAGGTTGATGACGGCATCCAACCGGTGAGCCTGCACACGAATGAAGCGCTGATCTTCAGCACTGGCCGGACTGGCGGCCGATGCGGCAACGCTGCGGCGCTGTTCGTGGGACGGGCGCGGTGCTGTCTCGGCCGGTGTGCCAGGGAATGACGGGCATGGGGCCTCCGGGGGGCCCGCTGCGGCGTCGTCCTGGACACACGCCTGGAGCCCTGGGATCGGCACCTCGTGAATCTGCAGCTCGCAGTCGTCCAGCACAAAGCTGAATGCGCCCTCAATCTGCGACCGGCTCACCCCAGAGAGCATGCTGAACATGAAGGACAGATGACAGCTCTCCGGGTCGAGCGCCTCCAGCGTCGGCACGCCCGCCACGTGGCACATCGTGTGGGGAATGGTGCCAAGGCCGCCCACATAGTTCAGGACGGCAAGCGGATCCGAACCATTGCGGAACACCTCCCGGCCGAATGCGACCGACACATGCCAGAGCTGCAGCGGCGCGGTGCCGGCATCACCACGGTGACGTGGTTCGTTCTCGCTCATGGCGCTCGCACCGGCGGCCAACTGGAGTTCAGTGACGAGCAGGCCACGTTGAGCTTCCAGCGCTGCGTCGGCAGGTCTGCCGAGGGCTTCGGCGACCAGGGCGCGGATCTGGTCATTGCAGCGCAGCAGCAGCGTGCTCAGCGCCGGTGACAACACCACCTGCCCCTCGCGCAGACGCTGGAGCAAGGTTTCAACGTGGTGGGTAAAGGCGACGATGGCATCCAGACCGAACAACCCGGCGGAGCCCTTCACGGTGTGGGCACACCGGAACAGGGCGTTCAGCAGCTCGACGTCATCCGGCTGGTCTTCGAGCTGGAGCAGCAGGGCTTCCAGGTTCTCGATCTGCTCCTCGGCCTCGCTGATAAAGGCAGGCAAGGCTTCGGTGAGGAAGTCGGCGTCCGTGGTCATGGCGTCTCCTGACAAGGCAGGGGCTGGCGTTCATTCAGCCAGGTCGCCAGACCCAGCGCCGCGCACGCCTGTTGGAGGGGATGGCTGGGCTCGCCGATCTTCAGCATGCAGCCCCGCACGGTCAGACTGTGTTGCAGGGCCAGCAGCAACTGCACGCCGGCCGCATCCACCACATCGACCGGGCTGCCGTCCACGCACACATCACCGCCCGCCTCCGGCACCTGGCTCACCCAGGCCAGCCACTGCGGATGCAGCGAAGCGGCGGTGTAGATGCTCAATTCAGCAGGGAGGCGCAGCGTGTCCATGCAGGCTCCAGGTTCAGGGGAGGACCAGCTTGGACACGGCGTCCAGCAACTGGGGAGGGTTGAACGGCTTGACGATCCACGCCTTTGCACCTGCCTGGCGCCCTCGGTTCATGGCGTCCTGCTCCCCTTCAGTCGTCAACATCACGACCGGGATGAACCGATGCTGCGGATGCTGACGAACCTGCGTCACAAAGGTGATGCCGTCCATCTTGGGCATGTTGACGTCACACACGATCAGGTGGACTTTGGGTGCCTTGGCGAGCGCCTCCAGTGCGGCCACGCCATCACCGGCTTCAAGCACGTCGTAACCGGCGCGCGCCAGGGCCAGGCGCACCACGGTGCGCAGTGAACTCGAGTCGTCAACGATGAGAATGGTCTTGGCCATGGCGTCCTCAGAAAAATGTGGTCTCGGTGGTCTGCGCCGGAGGAGCCTGCACCGGGCCACCACGGCTCACCGCCCGTTGTTCCGCGGTGGTGTAGCCCTCCGACAGCAATTGGCTCCAGGCGGCCGGGTCCGGAGGGGTCCCCGTCACGGCGGATTGCTGCAAGGACACGCCCGCGCGCTGCATCGACTCACGCAATTGATCCAGGATCTGATGCACACGATCCTGGAACTGGAAGGACATCAGCAGCTGTTCCACCTGGGCCTTGACCCGTTCGCCCTGGGTGGTCTGCTCGACACTGCGCTGCTGGAGTTGGCCGATCGTGGCGTTCACCTGGGCCACCACGCGACTCACCGTTTCTTCGGACGCCTGAATGGCGTCGGTATCGCGCGATGCAGATTGGGCCGCCAGTTGCAGCGCCTGCTGCATGTGCTGATTGAACTCGCCGACCTGTGCGCCGATGCGCCGGCCGGTGTCGCCGGACTCGGCCGACAGCCGCCGGACCTCGCTGGCCACCACCGCAAAACCTCGCCCCGAAGGCCCCGCCCGCGCCGCTTCGATGGCTGCATTGATGGACAGGAGATTGGTGTGGCGCGCGATCTGGGAGACGTCCTCGGCCATGGTGTGAAGCCGCCCGGATGACTCACCGAGCGTGCGCACCGTCCCAAGAATTTCATTGCGCGACTGCACGAAACTGTTGAATTGGTCCAGCAGGCTGCGGAGTTGCGCGTCGCAGTCCGCCAAGGTGCCCAGCCGGTCCTGGTCGCCGGACGGGCTGCCAGGCTGGCCGACCAGGTTGTCCAACTGCTGGAGGATGTCGCTGAACGCGCCAAGCATCTCCTCGACAGCATCCCTCAGTTGAGTCTGGGCGGTGGCCACATGGGTGCCCCAGATGCGGGAGGCCTCTTCCAGACGGCTGGCAATGTCCTGGGACGCGTGGGGCGCTTGCGGTTCGCCCGACTGGATTCCACGACCTTGGACTCCCTGCCAGGCCAGTGCGGCCGCCGTGATGCCCCAGACGATCCATCCCGCCGTCAGGCCCCCGACCGCCAGGGCAACGCCGGCCAGCAGCCAGAGCCCAAGGCTCAGCAGCCCGCGTCGCCGGCGAGCCTGGCCGGCCGACGCGCCGGCTGGCAGCGCATCGGACGCGGCGGATGGAGGGGCAGAACCGTTCATCTTCAAAGTTCCCTGAAAGCCAGAAATTTCATTTTTATCAATCAACGACGTCCACAATTTGATACCCAACGTCTCATGGATATCAGTATTGACGAATTGACGCGCGTTTGACCGTCGATTTTTCATGCTCGATGCGTGAAGCCGCCACTTCTGAGGAGAAGTTGGCGACTCACGACCGCAGGGAGACACACCCCTGGTGCTAGCCTCCCGGCCCGGGGTGTTCGGCCTCGACGTCATCGCGAGGCTCGTCTCCAGGCCATCGGTAGGGCCTGGAACCGCACAAGGGCGGCGTCGGCGCTTAAAGGTCGCCGTGGTCCTCTTGGCTTCCCGGTTCCGCAGGCTCGCCCGCCGCCGAGGCCGCTTCGCCTGCGGGCACTGCCGCGTTGGGAGCTTGACCTGCGGCCCCCACTGGCGGCGCATCCGGTGCCACCCCGAAACCTGCTGCCCGCACTCGTTCGTCGATGCGTGGCTGCAGCTTGCGCGCGGCCTGCAGGTCTCGCTGGCTCGCGGCAGCGTCCTTGAGGGCCAGATTCGCCAGCCCCCGCCCATACAGCGCCCAGGCAAGGTCCGGCTTCAGCGCCACTGCGGCATCAAAGGCCTTGCGTGAGCGCTCCGCATCGCCCAAGCGCAGATAGGCCCAACCCAGGCTGTCGCGGGTCCCGGCGTCGGTCTTGTCACGCGAGACGGATTCCTTGCAGTCTTCCACCGCCAGCGGCAGGTCCACATTCATGCGGACGCGGGCCCAGCAGCGCTTGTTGAGTGCACGTGCGCTTTTGGTGTCGTTCTCGTGGGTCGGCATCCACAAGGCCCATTGCCTCAATGCGTCCGGCAGGCGGTTCAGCGCCATGAACTGATCCGCCAAGGTCAGACGCTGTTGAGCGGAGGGGGCCAATTGGGTGTCCAGCACCTGCATGTCGGCCAAGGCGTCCTCCGGGCGGCGCAGACTCAGGCGCACCGACGCGCGTTGCAGCCGGGCATCGGCCAGACCGGCGTCCAGGCGCAGCGCTTCATCCAGGTCGGCCATCGCTTCTTTGGCTTTCCTTTGGGCCCACAACACCTGTGCCCGGTCCAGATGGTAGGGGGCCACCTCCGGCGCCAGCGTGATGGCCCGGCTCAGATCCTGCAGGGCCCGCTCTGGGTCATGGTTGGCCGCAAAGGCATTGCCGCGACGGGCCAGCGCGTCCGCATTGTTCTCGTCGACCTGCTGCGGGCGGGCAGCATAGGTCTGATCAAAGCGGTTCGGGTCGCCGCCCTTCTGCCTGGCAAAGATCGGGCTGCCATTCCAGGTGGCAAAAATCTTCTGCTGCTGGCGCGACACATAAATGCGGTGGGCCAGGAAGTAGTCCAAGCCCAGCACCATGCCATCGCTGTCATCAGCATCGTTGATCTGCATCTTGCTGTGGCTGATCTTCTCGCCGCTCAGCTCGAAGGTATTGATCACCCCCACATAGGATTCGGCCTTGCCGCGACCGACGCCGCCGACATGGCCATCGGCCTGCAGCGAGTCCTTGGAGATGCCCGCAGACTTGGCCGCGTTCAGCGTCAACGCTGTTTCGGGCGCACCGGTATCCATCAGGGCGGTGGTGGCCTTGCCGTTGATGTTCACTTCCACCCGGACGGCGGTGTCCTTGCTGCCTCTGGCCCGCTCCAGCGGCGCGACGATCACCGGGGCATCGCCAGCCCAATAGGCCATGTTGGCCTTGGCACAGTCGCTGCTGGGCAAGGCCAGGCGGATGACGCCATGGGCCAGGTCGTATTCCGTGTCCGCCACGGACAGGATGTTGCGCCCCAGGATGCCCATGATGCCGGCGCCCAGTTCATTCCCGCCGACGATGAATTCCACCCGCTTCATTTCAGCGCCCCGCAGCCCGACGTGCTCCACGCGGGTGAGCTGGGCATCAATGGCGCCGGTATAGCCCTCAATGCTCATGCTGAACGGCAGATTGCGAAGTGGCAGTTGCAGTTGTGCAGCGGTGGATTCAGTCAGCATGCTGAAAAACGCACCGCTGTCCACCAGCACCGGCACTTCGGTGCCGTTCAGCACCAGCGTGGCCACCGGGCGCGAATGGATGATGCGCACCGGAATCTCCATGCTGCTGACGGTGCAGGCCGCCCAGGCGGGCGCAGATAACGCGCAAGCGCCCCCCAGCGCCCCACCCAACAGCTGATGAAACACCCGCTTCGCGACCCACGTCCTGACCGGGTCCCCTTCCGACGCCCTGCCCGAGATCGCACCCCGATGCGGACCTTGCTGGCCGGCCCTTCGCTCGATGCCGGTGTTTAATTGCGTGAATCCCTGTAACACCCCGTCCTCCCGTGACTGTGCCTGTTGCTTTTTGATTGGGGGCAGAATCATACCGTGCAGCAGCTCCCGGAGCCGGTCCCTGGCGGAGGCGCCGCCACGCACGTCTGGTTGCTTGATGAAACGGTCATGAAACGGCTGCCTGCGACAGTTCCCTTCTATTAGAGGACCGGGAGAGATCCACCTGAGCGCGTGAGCCACTCACCCCTTGGGGCGACATTGGACGGATCCAGTCATCAGGGATGGTTGTCATGCGGGTTCAGCTTCATCAATTTCGGCAATTACACGGCAGCATGGCCACGGTGACCTTCGAGTCGCCGCTGGGCTGGGGCACCGCGCAATGGGTCGGCCTTCGCCCTGAAGAAGGCGCCACCCGGCAAGTGGAGCTGGGCGTTCCGGGTGTGTTGACCTGGGGCTATGAAGTGGCCGGTACCCGGCATGAAGCATCGATCTTCGAGGAAGAAGGCCGGGTGTGCCTGGTGGGGCGGGTGCGCTGGAGCGGCGAAGACGGTGTGACCGCTGTGCAGGTGGGCAGCGACCTGGTTCTGATCCAGATCTCCAACGCCCCCAGCATCGTGCCAGCCCAGCTGATCATTCGCGCGCCGCGTCTGCAGCTGTTTGATGTGATTGCCTGTGCGGCCTGACGCGGTGGACGCACCTGACCTGCTGGCAACAACGGCGCCCCCGGGGCCGCGCCTGACACCGCGCCCGACACCAAGATAACCTCCTGCTTCCCCTAAGCAGACTTGCCCAGGCTCCGGCCTGGGTTTTTTTATATCTGCCCGGCCCCACCGCTGTGCAGGATTCCTGATTTTGATAGGCTGCCGCCTCGAACCCTCTCTTGGGCTTTTTCAGTCGCCGAGCACGGCGTCAAGGATTTGAGCGTGAGCACTGCCCCCAAGCGCCCCGGCGGCGACTGGCCTCTGGATGATGTTGTTGCCGGCCTGCGTGCCGCCCGCCAGGCCTGGCGCGATCACCATCGGCCCCATGAGCCGCGAGGCCGTGAGCTGCCGTCCACCGAGCTGCTGGATACCATCGTGCAGGGCTTGCGGGGGGTGCTGTTTCCGCTGCGACTGGGCCCGCCCACCTTGCGGCCGGAAGCGGAGGACTACTACATCGGCCACACCCTGGACACCCAGTTGCAGGCCCTGCGCCAGCAGGTGCTGCTGGAACTGAGTTCCGCCAATGGCGGCGCCTCGGAAGACCTGGCCGAACGCGCCGACCAGTTGACCGCCGACTTCGCCCGCGAGCTGCCGACGATTCGCCGTCTGCTGGACGCCGATGTGCTGGCCGCCTTCCAGGGCGACCCTGCGGCGCGCAGCGTGGATGAGGTGCTGCTGTGCTACCCCGGCATCACCGCCATGATCCACCACCGTCTGGCCCACCAGCTCTACACCCTGGGCGTGCCACTGCTGGCCCGCATCGTGGCCGAGCTGGCGCACAGCCGCACGGGGATCGACATCCACCCGGGCGCCACCATCGGCCCGGGCCTGTTCATCGACCACGGCACCGGCGTCGTGATTGGTGAAACCGCCGTGATCGGTGAACGCGTGCGGATCTATCAGGCGGTGACACTGGGCGCCCGCAGCTTCCCCACGGATGAACAGGGCCAGATCCGCAAAGGCGCACCGCGCCACCCGGTGGTGGAAGATGATGTGGTGATCTACGCCGGTGCCACCATCCTGGGCCGAATCACCCTGGGCAAGGGCGCCGTGATCGGTGGCAATGTCTGGCTGACCCGCAGTGTCGAACCGGGCAGCCATATCAGCCAGGCCAATTCGCAGAGTCAGGCGGCCGGGTTGGTCTGAGGCACACCCGGCGTTAGCACGCGCTCCAGCAGCTCCCGCACCGACGCGAGCTGTGACCCAAACGGCAACGCCCCCTTGCCGCGGAAGAACAGACCCTTGTCGACCTCCCCGCGCAGGGCAGCGGCCAGCCGTTGGTCAATGCAGAACTGCCCCCAGCCCTTGAGCCCGTCGCGCAGGCCGCATTGGGCCAGGCAGTCAAAGGCCATGGTGCAGTGCTTCTTCAGCTGCACCACCGACTGCAGCCGACTTTCCGCCCCCAGGTATTTGCGCAGCCAGGGGGTCATCACCGCACGGGCCGGCAGACCGGCCACGCTGGTGAATTCCACCAGGGCATCATCGGACGCCTCGGCCAGGACCCGCTTGAATTCGGGATGGGCATCACATTCATGGGTGGCCACAAACGGTGTGCCCATCTGAACGCCGTCCGCCCCGAGCGATTGAAGCCGCTGAATGTCTTCACACCGGCGAATGCCACCAGCCGCGATCAGGGGGACGCGGCCTTCCATGCCAGCGTCCCGGATCCATTGGCGGACGGCGGGAATGACCACCTCGAAGTCAAACCGCGCATCGCTGACATCGGCCACCTTGGCGGCGCCCAGATGGCCGCCGGCATGGCCGGGATGCTCGATGATGATGGCGTCCGGCACCCGCTTGCGGCGCTCCCATTTGCGCCACAGCAGCGACACGCCCCGGGCATCCGAGAGGATGGGCACCAGGGCGGTCTTGGGATGGTCACTGGCCAGGTCGGGCAGTTCCAGCGGGAGGCCGGCGCCGACCACCAGCGCATCAATGCCCTGCTCCAGCGCCGTGCGAACGGAGGCCGCGTAGTCGCTCACCGCGCGCATGATGTTCACCGCCAGCAAGCCGCTGTGTTTGCAGAGTTCCCGCGCGCGCTCAATCTCACGGGCCAAGGCCACCTGGTTGGCGGCCACGATGGCGTTCTTGCGGGTCTCCAGGTCGTTGCCGATGCGCTCGGGGCTGCAATCGGCCATCAGGTCCGGGTGGTGGCGGCGCAGGTCCACCGACGAGATGGTGCCCATGGCGCCCAGCGCGGCCACGCTGCCAGCCAGCCGATGGGCGGACACCCCCACGCCCATGCCCCCTTGAACAATGGGAAGCAGTTGGCGGCCAGCCAGCGACAAGGGCTGAAGCCCGGCCAGCTTGAGGCGGTCGAACAAGGACGAGGTGCTGGGCATGAAGCGGCCGATCAATCAGTCGTGAAACGACCCATCCTGCCAGTCATGCCTCCGCCTGTCCTTGCACAAAATCAAAGGCGGGAGCGGCGGCGCTCAGTAGTGAACCACTGAGCGGATCGACTTGCCTTCATGCATGAGGTCAAACGCCTCGTTGATGTCGGTCAGCGGCATGGTGTGGGTGACAAACGGCGCCAGCTGGATGTCGCCCCGCATGGCCTCTTCCACCATGCCCGGCAGCTGCGAGCGGCCCTTGACGCCGCCAAAGGCCGAGCCCTTCCAGGTGCGCCCGGTGACCAGTTGGAACGGACGGGTGGAGATTTCCTGCCCGGCCCCCGCCACACCGATGATGACCGACTGCCCCCAGCCGCGATGGGCGCATTCCAGCGCCGCGCGCATGACATTCACATTGCCGATGCATTCGAAGGAATGGTCCACGCCCCAGCCGGTCATCTCAACGATCACCTGCTGGATGGGTTTGTCGAAGTCTTTCGGGTTGACGCAGTCGGTGGCGCCAAACACACGGGCCAGGTCGAACTTGGTCGGATTGGTGTCGATGCCGATGATGCGGCCGGCCTGGGCCAGCTGGGCCCCCTGGATCACCGCCAGGCCGATGCCGCCCAGCCCGAACACGGCCACCGTGTCGCCCGGTTGCACCTTGGCCGTGTTCTTCACGGCACCGAGACCGGTGGTGACGCCGCATCCCAGCAGGCAGACCTGCTCCGGATTGGCATCCGGGTTGATCCTGGCCAGCGACACCTCGGCCACCACCGTGTACTCGCTGAATGTGGAGCAGCCCATGTAGTGATACAGCGGCTGGCCGTTGTAGGAGAAGCGGGTGGTGCCGTCCGGCATCACGCCCTTGCCCTGCGTGGCACGCACCGCCACACACAGATTGGTTTTGCCGGACTTGCAGAACAGGCATTCGCCGCATTCAGCGGTGTAGAGCGGAATGACATGGTCACCGGGCTTCACGCTGGTGACGCCCTCGCCCACTTCCACCACCACACCTGCGCCCTCATGGCCCAGCACAACCGGGAAGAGGCCTTCCGGATCATCTCCGCTCAGGGTGAAGGCGTCGGTATGGCAGACACCGGTATGGGTGATGCGCACCAGGACTTCGCCCTTTTTCGGCGGCGCCACATCGATTTCAACCACTTGCAGCGGCTTGCCAGCTTCAAACGCAACGGCGGCACGGGATTTCATGGGGAGGCCTTTCCAACTTTTCAAGCAGACGGGCGGCAGGTCGGCCCTGCCGCACCGGATTCCATCATTTGAGATAGGTGCGGACCAGCGTGGTCATGTCCTGGGCCAGCCGGGCATGGCGATCATCCGCCTCCGGCAGCGCCCCCAGTTCCTCGCGGATATGGGATTGCAGGATTTCCGACATCAGCCCGTTCACGGCGCCACGAATGGCCGCCAGTTGCACCAGGACCGGGCCACAGTCTTCCCCGGCTTCCAGGGCCCGCGCCAGCGCTTCGGTCTGGCCCTGGATGCGGCGCACCCGCAGGAGCGCCTTTCGCTTGTCTTCGGGAGCATGTGGCATGGCCGGGAGTCTATACCCCCAGGGGGTATACGCGAGGTTTTTTTTTGACCACATCCCCTCCAACGGGGACACCATCCGCCCCTCCACAAGGGCAGGCCTGCGGGCTTTGCCTTGCGGCGGTCGCAAGATGCTTCTAGGCTGGGACTCTTTGGCGCTTCTGGAGCAGTTCCGCATGGGGTCCAACACCTTTGATGCCATTGTGATCGGCGCCGGGCAGGCCGGGCCGCCCCTGGCGGAGCGCATGTCCCAGGCCGGCTGGCGGGTGGCGGTGATCGAACGCAGCCGCGTCGGAGGGACCTGCGTCAACACCGGCTGCATCCCCACCAAGGCGATGGTGGCCAGCGCCCACGCGGCGTGGGTGGTTCAGCAGGCGCATCGATGGGGCATCCGGGTGCCGGACGGTGCCGAGGTCGACCTGCCTGCCGTGCTGGCGCGCAAGGACCGGATCTCCGGGAAGTCGAGGCAGAGTGTGGAGCTGTGGTTGCGTGGCATGAAGCAGGTGGAACTGATCATGGGCCATGCGCAGTTTGAAGATCCGAACACCGTACGGGTCGGCGACCGCCGCCTGACGGCCGGGCGCATGTTCATCAACGTGGGTGGACGCCCCGCCCAGACGGGTGTGCAAGGACTGCAGGATGTGCCCTGGCTCACCAATGCCAGCATCATGCAGGTGGACCGCCTGCCCCGGCATCTGGTGGTGGTGGGCGGCAGCTACATCGGCTTGGAGTTTGCCCAGATGTTCCGACGCTTCGGCTCCGAAGTCACGGTGGTGCAGCGCGCCGCTCAACTGGTGCCGCGCGAAGATGCGGATGTGGCGCAGGCCCTGCAACGCCTGCTGGAGAACGAAGGCATCCAGATCCGCACCGGTGCGGAATGTGTGCGGCTGGCACCGGCCCGGGATGAGATTGCGGTGGAGGTGAACTGCACAGAAGGGGACCCGCGCCTGCATGGCAGCCACGTGCTGATTGCCACTGGGCGGCAGCCCAACACCCAGGATCTGGGCCTGGAGCGGGCCGGTGTGGTGCTGGATGAGCGCGGGTATGTCCAGGTCAATGACCAGCTGCAGTCGAACGTGCCCCACATCTGGGCCCTGGGCGACTGCAACGGCCGCGGGGCCTTCACCCACACGGCATGGAACGATTTCGAGGTGGTGGCGGCCAACCTGTTCGAGGCCGCCGGCCGCAGCGTGAAGGACCGGATGGTGACCTATGCGCTGTACACCGATCCGCCGCTGGCCCGCATCGGTCCGAGCGAGCAGGAGGTGCGCAAGAGCAGCCGCCCCGCCCTCATCGGCACGCGGCCGATGTCCCGGGTGGGCCGGGCGGTGGAGAAAGGCGAAGACACCGGCTTTATCAAGCTGATCGTGGATGCGCAGACCCAGGCGCTGGTCAGTGCCACCCTGCTGGGCGTTGATGGGGACGAAGCCATCCATTCATTGCTGGATGTGATGGCCGCCAAACGCCCCTACACCGACATCACGACCGGCGGCGTGCGGATCCATCCGACCGTGAGCGAACTGCTGCCCACCGTCCTGCAATCGCTCAAGCCGATGGCGACGGACGGGTGACGTCCGGCGCGACCGGGGCGACCGCGGCGGCCGGCGCGACCTGCGTCACGGCGCGAAGCCCCTCCAGCGCTGGCGCCACCACACTCATGTCAGCGCCTTCAGCAAACACGGCGTACGCCGGATACAGAAACTCCGGCGCGCCTCGGACCCGGTGCAGCCGGCCGCTATCCAGATACTTCTGCATCACCTGCAGACGGAAATAGGCGGTACCTCCCGCGGCCAGCACATATTCCCGCCCCAGCGGCCCCAGGCCCGCACTCACGCCTGCATTGACCAGATGCGGGAAGGCCAGCCCGTGCTGCGCCGCAAATTCCGGCCCCCAATCGACATAGACGTAATCTTCCGGATGCAGTGTGGCGGAGGCACGGGTGGTGACCAGCACCAGTTTCTCTTCCAGCAGCAGCTCGATGCGCAGCCCCGGCCGCAGTTGCGGTGCATAGACCACGGCCACATCCAGCGTGCCGGCCGCCACACGCTCGATCAAGTCATGGGACAGCCCGACCTCGGTTCGCAACGCGAGATGAGGCGCGGACGTGCGCATGCGCAGCAGCCAGTCCAGCAGCAGCGGATCCCAGAGGCTCAGCTCACAGCCGATGGTGATGACCGATTCACGGCCCGGCGGCAACGCCACGTGATGTCGGGCACGTTCCCACACCTGCACCAGCATCGACGCGTGCCGGGTGAACTGCTCGCCGGCATGGGTGAGCGTGGCCCCCGCCTTATTGCGCACAAAGAGCTTGGCGTCCAAGTGCTCTTCCAGCGTCCGGACCCGGGCGCTGACCGCCGTTTGGGTGATGTGCAGGTTTTCGGCCGCTCGCACAAAACTGCCCGACGCCACGATCTCAAGAAAGGTCCGGGCCAGGGTGATGTCCATGGGGCACAGGCGCTTGAATGCGCTTTGAGAATTTCAATGCATTATTTTTGCATTCAATCAACAATAAGAATCGCTTTACCAAGAGGCAAAACTTCGCCACCATGCGACCCTCAGCGATTACCCCAATTGCCAAGACGATTGATTCGTGAAACTTGTCACGAAACGTAGCCCTCGTGGATCGTCTGGCCCCACCAGCACGCCCCGATGAACCTTGCTTTTGCCCCCCGCGTCCGTCGCCTCCTCGCCCTGTTGTGCATTGCTGCTGCGCCAGCTGCCCATGCAGACATCGTCATTGGCCAGGTGGCCCCTTTCAGCGGCCCCCAGGCCGTGACCGGCAAGGCCATCCGCGCCGGCGCCAAGCTTTGGCTGGATGAGGTGAATGCAAGGGGTGGCATCAAGGGCCAGCGCCTCAAGCTGGTCACCCGCGACGATGCCCAGAAGCCGGATGAAACCGTGCGCCTGGTCAAGGAACTGATCGAACAGGACAACCCCACGGCCCTGATCGGCACCATCGGCACCTCCAACCTGGAAGCGCTGAAGCAGGACGGCATCCTGGAAAAGAGCAAGGTGTCCATGGTGGGGGCCGTCTCCGGCGCCACCAGTGTGGTCAGCGCCCGCAATATGTATCCGGTGAAAGCCACCTATCGTGAGGAAGTGGAACGCCTGTTCAAACAACTCGGCGAAATGGGCCGGACCCGCATCGGCATGGTCTATCAGGACGACGGTCTGGGGCGTGATGCCCTCGCCGGCGCGCAGGCGTCGGCCAAGGCCCATGGCCTGACGCTGGTGGCCCAGTCTGGTTATGCCCG
Source organism: Roseateles sp. SL47 (assembly GCF_026625885.1). Taxonomy (NCBI): domain Bacteria; kingdom Pseudomonadati; phylum Pseudomonadota; class Betaproteobacteria; order Burkholderiales; family Sphaerotilaceae; genus Roseateles; species Roseateles sp. SL47. The sequence goes on from NZ_CP113068.1 coordinate 4,513,065, forward strand.
CAACACCACGGACGTGAATGCGGCCGTGACGGAGATGGTCAAGCAGTCGCCCGACGTGATCTTCCTGGCCGCCACCACGGCTGCCGCCATCGAGTTCACCAACCGCTACCAGACGGCCGGTGGCCGTGCCGGTCTGTACGGGATGTCGATCATCGACGTGCAGGAACTGCTCGCCAAGCTGGGCCCGGAGCGTGCACGCGGCTTCGCCTTCTCGGTGGTGCTGCCGACCGACGACCGCATGGACCGTGAAGTGATGCGGGACTACCAACGCCTGCGCCAGAACGCCAAGGATCCGGACCTGTCCTCCCGCTCGGTGGAAGGTTTCATCGCGGCCCGTGCCCTGACCAAGGCACTGGAACGCACCCCCAACCTGACGGCCGCCAATCTGACCGATGTGCTGGAGCGCGGCATGGACACCGACGTGGGCGGCCTGCGCCTGAGCTTCGGCAAGGGCCAGGCGACGTCCCGCTATGTGGACTTTGCCATCCTGGGTTCGGGTGGGCGCCTGGTGCGCTGATCCACGGCTGATCCACGGCTGATCCGCTCTGATGTCCCGTCTCCCGCCAACGCGGGCGACGGGATTTTTCATTCAGGGCGTCGCGGGCAGCACCCGCTGCAGATGGCTGGCCATCATGCTGGCGGCAATCCGGGCCACCTCCTTGGGCTTGAGGGTTTCGTCGAACAGCATTTCGACGGTGGCGTAGATCAATTCCACCACGATGCGGCTGGCCAGCTTCAGCTCCGACCGCCGGGCCCCGGGCAGGGCCTTGACCAGCAACTGCGTCTGGGCCTCGGTCACCGCCGCATGGGAGGCCAGCCGGACCTCCTGAAGCGCCGGCACCGCCCGCATGGCTCGCATGATCCACACGCCGCCTTCGGTGCGGCGTGTCACCTCGTAGGTGTCCAACAACAGACCCGCCAGCGCTGCCTCCAGGGCCGGCACGCCGCCCTGGACGACCTCGACCGACATCCACCGCGCCACACACTCGTTCTGCCGCTGCATCAGCCGCTGCCCCAATTCGTGCAGCAGCGCATATTTGTTGGGAAAGTAGCGGTACAGCGCTGGCGGCGACACCCCCGCCCGCTCACAGACCAGATTGGTGGACAGCCGCTCGATGCCCACCTCGATCAAGGTCTGGGCCGCTGCTTCCAGCAGCCGTTCATAGGTTTCTGTGGCGCGTTGCTGCGCCGGCTGAAGCTTGGTCGCCAGATCCGGCGGCGGCACAGCGACAGAGGACACCGCGGCGGGAGCGGCAACACCAGTCTTGCGGCGAGAAGTGGGCATGTGGAGGGACCAGGCCAGAATCAGTGAAAACGGGACAGGCGCGGCCGCCGCCCCCTGACGGCGTTTGCAGGGATTCTCCCAGGGTTGGTGGCTGCACCATAACGATAGCCATAACTATAAGATAGTCCTCCATCATCCTGGCAGTTCCCCGCGTCGCCACGCCGCGACGCCGGCCGGGATTCACGCATCCATGGGACATGGCGATGGAGCCTTCCAGACACACCGGCCGCAGCGAAGCCGCACTGGCCATTGCAGTGGGTTCCGTGGCCCTGCTCATGCTGGGCCTGCAGCCGCTGCTGCTGGGCGCCTTGCTGGAAGCCGGACATGTGACGCTGGAAGGAGTGGGCCTCGTGGCCATGGGCGAGATCGTTGCGCTGGGCGCGGGTGTACTCATCGGAGATCTCCGACTGTCCGTGGCCCGGCTGCGGCCGATCGCCACCCTGGCCGCCGTGCTCGCTGCTGTGTTCGACCTGGCCACGACGCAGCTTCACGGCGACCTGGCCATCGGGCTGGTGCGTGCGGCGGCCGGTGTGTCCGAAGGCCTGCTGGTGTGGAGCACCACGGCAGTCATCGTGCGGTCCGCCCGGCCAGAGCGTCTGGCCGGCCTGTTTTTTGTCATTCAGACGCTGGCGCAGGCCGCCTCGGGGCTGCTGCTGGCGCACCTGGTGATCCCGGCTGCGGGTTGGCGCGGGGGATTTCAGATGCTGGCGGTGCTGGCCCTGGGCGCGGCGGCACTGACCGCCGCAGGCGCACGTCCGCTCGGGCCCTTGACGCCGACCGCCAGCCAGGCGGGTGTGGGCCTTCGATGGACCCGTCCACGGCTGGGCGCGCTGCTGGTCGTGTTCCTTCAATTGGCCACGCTGGGTGCCTTCTGGGCCTATGCCGAGCCGCTGGGCCTGCGGGCGGGCTTTTCGCCTGTCGCTGTGCAGACGCTGATTGCCGCCGGGCTGGGCATGCAAGTGCTGGGCGGGAGCGTCGGCACCTGGATGGTTCAACGGCTGCCCGTGCCACCCACGCTGCTGGGCTGCTGCCTGGTGCTGGGCCTGTGCGCATTCGCCGTGGCGCGCACGGCCCAGAACGGGCCCTGGGTGTTTGCAGGGCTGTGTGCCGTCTTCACGTTCACCTGGCTGTTCATGCTGCCGTTCCAGATGGGACTGGCCTTTCGGGTGGATGGCAGCGGGCAAGTGGCGGCGCTGGTTCCAGCGGCGCAATTGTTCGGCAGCGCATTTGGCCCGTTGGTGGCGTCGCTGATGGTCAGCGGTGATGAAGTCGCACCGGTGCCGCTCGTGGCCAGCGGGTTCGCCGGTTTGGCTGCCCTGGCGCTGGTGCTGACACAGCGCAGGCGGGCGCAAGCGTCGGGCGCACCGACCTGAACAGAGGCTGCGGAGCCCGGCCTGCGGCGCAGGGTCGGATCCCGCAGGCCTCACGCCCGCAACGCCGCAACGCCGCAAGTCCACAAGTCCACAAGTCCGCAGCTCCGCACGCGACAGGGTTTTTCCGCACCCCCAGAAATATAGCGATCGCTACCATCAACACGACGATATCAATCGCTATCGAAATCAGCCGGGATCCGATCCCTCAGGAGATCCGCGATGTGTGTTCCCCTAGCCTCCCCGCTCCGTCCCTCACTGGCCCTGCGTGGGCCGTGCCCGCCCAGCGCCAGGCGATCGCGCCGCCGCCACGCCTGTTTTGCGGGCCTGTTGGTGATGCTGCTGCAGATGCCATCGGCCTGGGCCACCACGCCGGACGATGCCAAGGGGCTTTGGCTCAGCGCCGACGGCGGTGCCGTCATCGACTTCAAGCCCTGCCCCGACAAGGCCACTGCGCTGTGTGGCCGCATCGTCTGGGACAAGGACGCCGGCAAGCCCACCGACACCTGCGGCATCCAGATCGCCCAGCTGGACAAGTTCGAGAACGACGCCTGGCGGGATGGCTGGGTCTACGACCCGCGCGACAAGAAGAAATACAAGGGTGCCTTGCGCATCAAGAACGGTGATCTGTACATCCGCGCCTTCATTGGCACCGAGATCCTCGGCCAGACGGAACAGATGCGCCGCGTCACCGAACTGCCGGCCACGCCGGTCTGCAAGTCCTGACCGTCCGCCCCCACTTCGAGAGGTCGCCCATGATGCTCCCACTCAGCTGCCGCCGTGCGCTCCAAGGCCTTGACCTGCGCTTGCGTCCGCAATCGCGTTCCGCGCCGTCTTCGAACGCTTTGCCGCCTTTCCCAGGCGCCCCGCGCTGCCATCATGCCTATGCCCATGCCCATGCCCAGCGCAGCGCCATGCCCCTTGGCCTGCTGCTACTGGCCATGCTGCCGGCCACCACTGCATGGGCGGACACCACCGGCACCGCCACCATGGCGGTGGACACCGAGGTCAAGGTGTTGTCCGACCTGCGCAACCGGGGCATTTCCGACTCCGGACGCAAACCCTCGCTGCAACTGAACCTGCAGTTGGCGCATGAAAGCGGCCTCATCGCCCTGGCCCAGCTCTCGACCGTCAGCGACAAGGCCTTCACCGATTCCGACGGTGTGAACCTGCTGCTGGGCACCGGCTACCGCTGGGGCGATCCGGACAGCTGGCATTTCGGTGTGGGGCTGGCGAAGGAGTTCTTCCCCGGCGCGCGATTTGACGCGCCCCACGGCATTGACCTGGACGCCGGCGCGCCGGTGGACTTCCGCCGCACCCGGTACGACACCGCTTATGCGGTGCTGGAACTGGGCTGGGGCAAGCTGGAGGGCCGCATTCTCAACGTCATCTCCCGCACCTACCGGGGGGCCGACACCGGGGGCGTGTGCGGGCAGATCCTGGCGGCGGCGGTGGACCCGACACCGGCCATCGAGTGCTACCTGCGCGGCGACAAGAATTCGCGCGGCAGCCTGTTGTATGACGTGAGCTACAAATACGATCTCACGCCCACCACCACGCTCAACCTGCATGCCGGCACCCAGCGCATCCGGCACTTCAAGGAGGCGGACTTCAGCGACTACAGCGTCGGTGTGACCCATCAACGCTGGGGCATGAGCTTCACCGCCGAATGGGTAACCACGCGAACGCATCGGCCGGAGCTGTTCATGATCCCGGACGGCAGCGGCTGGAAGCGCCAGGACGACGACCGGCTCGTGGTGTCGGTGGGCTACAAGTTCTGATGGCCGATTCCACCTTCGCCCCGCTGGTGCTGGCGGTGGATCTGGGCACCTCCGGCTGCAAATGCGCCTTGGTGACGCTGCACGGCGAAGTGCAAGGCTGGGCCTTCCGGCCGGTGGCCCTGCATGTGCAGGGCGTCCAGGCCGAGCAGGACCCGTTGGACTGGTGGCAGGCCCTGCTGGGCGCTGCGGACGAACTGCTGGCCGCCAATGCCGACCTGCGCCACCGCGTGGTGGCGGTGTGCTGCTCCACCCAGACCGAGGTCACGGTCTGCCTCGGAAACGATGGGCTGCCCATCGGCCGCGCGTTCAGCTGGCTGGATGCCCGCGGGGCCGAAGCCATTGCGCGACGCACGCGTGGCCGCTGGCTCAACATCGAAGGCTACGGCCCGCTCAAGCTGCTGCGCTGGCTGCGCTTGACCGGTGGTGCGCCGTCCGCCACGGGCCGGGACGCCGCCGGCCACATGGCCTATGTGCGCGACCACATGCCCGACGTGTATGAGCGCACCCATCGCTTTCTGAATGCGCTGGACTATCTGAACTTCCGGCTCTGCGGCCGGCTGTGTGCCACGCAGGACTCCATCCTCACCAGTTGGGTCACCGACAACCGGGATCCGGCCCATGTGCGTTACGACGCCAGCCTGATCCGCCTGCTGGGGCTGGACGCGGAGAAACTGCCGGAGATCGTGCAGTCCACCGATGTACTGGGGCCGCTGCTGCCGGACGTGGCCCAGCGGCTGGGGCTTTCGCCCGACACGCCGGTGGTGGCCGGTGCGGTGGACACGTCCGCCGTGGCCGTCAGCGCCGCCGTCAGCGACTTCGAGACGCATCTCTACCTGGGCACATCGTCCTGGCTGGGCGCCCACGTCCCCACCATGCGTACCGACGTGCGCCACAAGATCGCGGCGGTGCCCTGCGCCGTCCGCCATCGTTATCTGGCCCTGGCGCTGCAATCCACCGCTGGGGCCAATCTCTCCTTCCTGCGGGACCGCATCCTGTTCCATCCCGACGAACTCGCCAGTGACGAAGAGCACCCGGCCGTCTACGAGGTGCTCAACCGGATTGCCGCCCGCGTGCCGCCCGGCTCGCGAGGACTGATCTACACCCCCTGGCTGTTTGGGGAACGCACGCCGGTGGATGACCCGCTGCTGAGGGCCGGCCTGATCAATTTGTCGCTGGAGCATTCACGCGAGGACATCTTCCGGGCCTTCCTCGAAGGCGTGGCCTTGAACACACGCTGGATGATGGAGCCGTTTGCCCGCCTGCTGGGACGTTCAACCGGCACGATGGCGGCCGTGGGGGGCGGCGCGCAGAGCGATGTGTGGTGCCAGATCCTGGCGGACGTCACCGGTCAGCCCATCCGTCAACTGGCGCAGCCCATCCAGGCCAATGCCATCGGCGCGGCCTTCCTGGCCGCCATCGGCATCGGGCAACTGAAGTTGGAGGACCTGCCCGAACTGCGCCGCACCCGTCGCCTCTACGAACCTGCCGCCGCGCTGAGCCGTCTTTACGCCGACAAGTTTGAAACGTTCAAGGAGATCCGCTACCGATTGGCCCCGCTCTACCACCGGCTCAATCGCGTGGCACCCGTGGGGGTCTCCGCATGATGCACGCGGCGACACGGCAGGCGGTGGTGGCGTTGTGCCGGCGGCTGTCCGAGCGCGGCTACTTTGCCGGGACGGGGGGCAATCTCATGCTGCGCATTGATGCGTCGCTGGTGGCGGTCACGCCGTCCGCCACCGACTATCTGCTGATGGAACCGCAAGACGTGTGCCTGCTGCGCCTGGCGGACCTGCAGGTGGTGGAAGGGGACCGGGCGCCTTCGGTGGAAACCGGCCTCCATGCCCACGTCATGCGGTCGCGTCCGGAGGTGGGCTGCACCATTCACACCCATCAGCCACTGGCCAGCGCCTGCGCATTGATCGGGGAAGCGCTGCCTGTGCCCGAGGCCCTTTTTGAGCTGCTGGGCCAGGAAGTTCCGGTGGTGGGCTATGCTCCCTCGGGCACATCGTGGCTCGCAGGCAAACTCGCTGCGGCCATCCGCCCGGGGCGGCACGCCTGGTTGTTGCGCAACCATGGCATCGTCTGCTGCGGGCGGGACAGCACGGCGGCACTGGCGGCCGTGGAGCAGCTGGAAACCCTGGCGCGCACGCATCTGGCAGCGCGCATCGAACAGCACATGCAGCATCAGCCCGAGCAGCGCGCACGTCTCGGGGCGGTCCAAGCGCTGCTGACGAAGTGGAAGGAATCGGCATGATTGAAACGACGCCTCAGGCACCCACGTTGAACGGCCGCCCCGCAGGGACGCCCTTGCAGGTGCCACAGACCGGCCCCATGAGCCCTGTGAGCCCCTTGGGCACCGAGGGGCCCACCGCCCCCACCGACGCCCCCCACCACCACCGCTTTGCCGTCTCCGAATGGCCGGACACCCACGCCCTCTATGAGCGCCTGGCCGCCCTGGTCAATCAGCCGATGCGCCCCATCCGGCCCGACGCCATGCCCAAGGTGCTGCGCTGGTTCGACGAGCACTGCGCCGGCTCCAAGGCCTTGGCTGAGCGGGCCAGGCAGGTCATCCCCGGCGGGGTGCAGCACAACCTGGCGTTCAACCATCCGTTCCCCTTGGCCTTCTCCCAGGCCAACGGTGCCTGGCTGACCGACATCGACGGCAACCGCTACATCGATTTCCTGCAGGCGGGCGGTCCCACGCTGTTGGGCAGCAATCCGGCGGCGGTGCGGGAGCCGGTGCAGGCGCTGCTCCACGACTGCGGCCCGGTGACGGGTCTGCTGCATGAATACGAGGTCAAGCTGGCGGAACTGGTGTGCCGGCACATGCCCGGCGTGGAGATGATGCGCATGCTGGGCTCCGGCACCGAGGCGGTGATGGGCGCGGTGCGGCTGGCCCGCGCGCACACCCGCAAACGCTGGGTGATCAAGATTGGCGGGGCCTATCACGGCTGGAGTGATCAGTTGGTGTATGGGATGCGCCTGCCCAAGACCGGCCGCATGGAGGCCACCGGCATCCCACGCGGCGCCACCGGCAACACGCAGGAATGCCTGCCCAACGATCCGGAAGCGCTGCGCCGGCTGCTGCGCTGGAATCGCCTGCGCGGCGGCACGGCTGCGGTGATGGTGGAGCCGTTCGGCCCGGAGAGCGGCACCCGCCCGGTCCACAAGGAATTCAATGCCCAGGTAAGAGCGCTGTGTGATGAGTTCGGCGCGCTGCTGATCTTTGACGAGGTGGTCACCGGATTCCGCGCCGGCATGGGGGGCGCGCAGGCGTACTTCGGTGTGACCCCCGACCTGACCGTGCTGGGCAAATGCCTCACCGGCGGGTATCCGATGTCGGGCGCCATCGGCGGTCGCAAGGACATCATGATGTCGCTGGTGGGCGGCATCGGCACCACCTCGCGGCGTGCGTTTGTGGGGGGCACCTTGTCGGCCAACCCGCTGAGCTGCGTAGCCGGATATCACGCCCTGCTGGAGACCGAACGCACCCAGGCGCCCGTGGTCGCCGGCCGCGCCGGGGACCGGTTGCGCCAAGGGCTGGACGAGATCATCCAGCGGCGGGGCCTCCCCTATGTGGCCTACAACCTGGGCTCCATCGTCCACCTGCAAACCTCCGGTGTGCTGCTGCTGGACACCAGCAGCCTGCTGAAGTTGTTGCGGGTGAAAAACGAGGCCAAGCGGCGCAAGCACATGATGGAGGAAATGGGCGCGGCCTTCACCGCACACGGGCTGATCTCGGTGGCGGGCAGCCGGCTCTACACCAGCCTGGCCGATACGGACGAGATCATCGATGAGGCGCTTAATCGCTTCGACGATGTGTTCGCCTTGGTGTGACGGCGGACGCCACCATGTTGGATCAGTGGTTTGCCCTGCGTCTTCGGCTGGTGAGCCGTGGTCTGATGCCGCAGCCGACGGACAGCCTCTCGCTGCGCCTGCCGGCGGAGGGTGCCATGCTGTGGGGCACCGTGGGCGACGCACAGCCGCAGCGCGTGCCCCTGTCTGATCCGGGGGCGGCGATTCTTGAGCCGTCTTGTCACGGCTCGGTTCACCGAACGGTCTATGGCTGCCGGGACGATGTCTGCGCCGTGCTGTGGGGGGGCGGCCCATTCGGGCGGCAGTTGCAGGCCTTTGGCGGACAGATGCCAGCGGTCTTCGATGAACAGATCCGCCAGTTGGGACGCATGGGCGCGGCCACCCGCGAGGTGGCGGCGTTGCCGCGCAGCCTGGCCCAGGGCGGCAATGTGGTGCTGCACGACGGACAGGTGTTGACCCTGGGCATGACGGCCACCCGACTGGCCTTGAATGCGGAGCTGTTCGAGAAGTGCGCCAAGGCCTATGTGCCCGCCGTGGCCACCGGCGCGAGGGTCCACGCGCTGCCGTGGCTGGTGCGGTACGTGGCCAATGAGCGGCTGATGAAGGAAGAAGCGCGGGCCCGTATTCAGGTGCGCAGCGGCGCGGTGCCGCAGGAGACACGGGGTTATTAACGAAGGACGCTGGCCCCCTCTGTCAGGATAGATGTCATCATCATTCCCCGCGGCCAGGGGGCGATCGGCTGGTTCACCCTGTTTGCCATCCTGACCATCACGGTGCTGTTCCGCGTCAGCGGCTGGACCGTGCGACTCATCAAAGGAGCGTCGGAGCGGAATACCTCAATATCAAGATCCCCCGCGCCTTTAATGAATACATCTTTGTGCGTTATGCGCAATGTCCCGCTGATGTATCTATTTGATCGAATCCACTTGGTTTCGGTGTTTCGGATAAGCGGGGGTTTAATTGTGCCGGTTCGAAGATCTAATACTGTCTTTCGAGTGGCGGGACCATAAGCGTTCTGCAGCCCGGGTGGTTCCAAAAAAAAATTCCGAAATTGATGTCGCTAATTTGATATGGAGCTGTTAGCTGCTCCCGAGTTGCCGACACCCGCACGGAAGCCAAACCACGCTTACCAATAACAAGAAAAGTCAGAATGGAACAACTTCTTCCTCCGCCCGCCTCCGTTCCTTCATAAGAGATCAGAACGGCGGTCTTTACATTCCCTACTCTTTCGTTTATCGACGAAGACCTATCTAGTGACGCTCTGGCAAGTGCGTAGGCGTCCGATACCAATGTCACGGCGATCAAACTGCCGATCCAGATCAGAGCAGCAAGAACAAAAAGTAAAGAATAGAGCTTGGTTTTTTTCATCTTGTTAACTCCGAGGTAGCTCGTGGCTCAAGGGCCTTCTTTATTGGTTCCACGACATTTTCTTTGGCGTCAACTATGCTCTTGTTGATTTGGTCAACCGCTTTTGCCAAGACTTCCTTGAAATTGAAATAGCCACTAACTTCCATACCTCCGCTGATGCTCAACTCAGCTCCATGCCGACGATTCATGGGAAACTCAGTGGCAAGGCCACCAACGTTCGTCTTTGCACCAAAATCATATCCACCTGTTATTTTTGCGCCGGCAGAAAAAGGTCCAAGAATGCCCCCCACCTTTCCGTACGAATTTACAATCACGCCTGCTGTCGCACGCGCAGTGTCACCAGCTGAGACACTTGATGCAGTGCCATTTTCGTCGATACGTGGATCCAGGCTCACACCCGCGCCGATGCCCATTCCCATGGTCCAAGTGACCGCAACTTCGGAGATCAGGCCGCCCGCGGGCACAAAGGCGCGGTCAACGCCCATGGCCTGAGCAACCGGCGCATCGCCCTGGCGCAGGCTGAGCTGGGCGAGTACTGCCGCAAGAAGGGTCTGCATGTGGAGCAGATTGCCCAGTGGCGTACGGCCTGCATGCAGGCCATCTCTGCTGGCGGCGAGCGCGCCAATGCGATTACGCTGGCCGAAGAGCGGCGGCGCAATCGGGAGTTGGAGCGGGAGTTACGGCGCAAGGAGAAGGCGCTAGCGGAGGCTGCGGCACTGCTGGTACTTTCAAAAAAAACTCGAGGCGTTTCAGAACAGAAGAGACGAGGACGCATGACTGCGTATCTGGAACGCTAGGAGCTCGTCGAGATGATCAAGCAAGCGCACAGTGCTGGAGCTGGTTTGTGCGCGGCCTGCATCGAAGCGGGGATATCGCTGCGTGCGGACCAACTTCGCCGCCCGCATATGTTGGATTTCTTAATGCGGGTGCGTCGTCGACAAAGGCGGATGTTATAAATGCCGCAAAGGGAACAGCCGCTGATCTTCAGCGCGAAACCGCTGCGACGATCGGCAATGCCGTCAAGGTTGCTGTCGGCAACGCGATACCCGATTTGGTCAACGGCGGTGCGTCTTGGCTAGAAAGGATCTTCCACACATCGGATGGCGCCCTCGGGAGGATGAGCCCCTGGGTTGATGTCCGAAACGAAGTCGCGCAAGAGGCGGCCGGTGATCTTCGCGCCATAGTGGCTACATTTGCCCCTGGCGGCGTGGCGACCCGATTTGGTCGTTTGGCCGGCGATGCCGCAAAGGGTGGTCTGCAAGTGACCGAGAAGGGTTCGGCCCGAGTCGAAAGCCATCTTGACGCAGTGTTGAAGCACGAAGGGCTTCCTGCGTCCTTCCAAGTGGGTTAGCGAGGAATGTTAGCCCGCCTGCGTAGCGAGGAGCGGAGTGCGCAAGACGTTGAGTTTTATTTGCACGAACTCAAAGCGTCAGCAGCTTTCCGGCGGTCGGGCGATCTCAGTTCGGCACATCGAGACGCACTGCAGTGGCGTGGTGTCACTGAGAGGGATCTTTTCCACATCGATGTGATTAAAGCAAACCTGAGTGCTTTTAACTCTAGCTGGTTGAAATGAGATGAGCCTTGCACATGTTCGGTTGACGAAGATTCACGAATCGAATGACTGCGTGGCCTATTTCGTCGATACACCTGATTTCTCCGGTGGGCAACAGTGGGAAAAGCTCGGTGAGCTTGTAATTCAGCGGCGAGGAGGCGGCTACCGATTTGAGATGTCGGATCTGGCGAAAAGGCATCACGTGTTGCCACCTGAGGTTTGTTCTCTTGATGAGCTGGAGAGGCTTGCCGTGATCAACGAAATATATCCAGGTTTTGGATGGGGGGCATGGTCAATGCGTATTCATGCCTGGGCACAACAATTGGCGGCTGGGGGCGTTTTCCCTAGTAGCTTCCCGGATTTGTATCCAGGCAGGCAGGAAGGCTAAGAAAAAGGCCCTGGGCTTGCGACCAGGGCCAAATGGTTGTCCGCCCGCAGAGGGAGAAGGACGGACCATGCGAGAGAGAAGCATGAACAGCGAAGCTCGAGTTCCGCTGTCAGAATCAACTCTACGCAGGTCAGGGGCAGTGGGCACGTCGCATTCGGCGGATGCAGGCCGCTATCTTCTCCGTATCCTGATGAAGGGTTTTAACCTACAAGACACGCACGCAGGATTCAGGATGCGTTCGCGGCCTTCAGCGCCCGAGGGGCCGCCACCGCCATGAAGAGCGCAAAGGCCACCACACAGCCCAGCCCGACCGTCAGTGAACTGTGCTCGGCCACCAGGCCGATCAGCGGAGGGCCGGCCATCATCCCTAGGTAGCCCACGGCCGACACGGCGGCAATGCCATGGGCAGGCGCAACTCCAGGAATTCTGGATGCCGCGCTGAACAGCACCGGCACCACATTCGACAGCCCCAACCCGACCAGCGCAAAGCCGATGAGGCCCGCCGGGGCTGCCCGGACCAACAGCGCGAGCGACATGCCCAGCGCTGCCAGCAACCCGCTGAAGATCAGCAGCCGGATCGGCGCGACGCGGGCACGCACCCAGTCCCCGGCAAAACGCCCCATGGCCATGGCCAGACTGAAGCTGGCATAACCCAGCGCCGCCAGGCTGCTGTTGCTATGGCGCTCCTGCTTCAGGAACAGCACACTCCAGTCATACATGGCGCCCTCGGCAATCAGGCCCAGTGCGGCCAACGTACCAATCAGCGCCAGCGGGCCGCGCGGCAGGCTCAGCGGATGCGCATCTCCGGCATTCCCTGCCATCGGCAGCATGGCCCCGCAGGCCGCCCAGACCATCAGCAGCGCCAACGCGGCGGCCAAGGTCAGATGAAGTTGCGCGCCGACGCCCCAGGCCGGCAGCAGGCTGCCCGCGCCGGCCCCCACCATGCCGCCCAGGCTGAACATGGCGTGAAAGCCGCTCATCAGGGGGCGAGCCGCGCGGTGCTCGATCTCGCTGGCTTCGGCGTTGATGGACACATCAAAGAGGCTGGCAGTGCCACCGAACAGCACCATCGTGATCAACAGGCCGGCGTAGGCCGGCGTCATCAGCAGGCTGGCGACGGCGGCGCAGAGCAGCAGGCCCATCAGCGCCGCCACCAGGCGGGGTCCGAAGCGCCCCACCACGCGACCGGCATGCGCAAGCGCAACAACTGCCCCGATGCCGGAGGCCAGCATGGCCAGCGCCAGGGACTGTTCACCCAGTCCGTAATGCGCCTTGACCGTTGGCACATGCACGCCCCACGTAGCGAAGAGCGCGCCGGACACAAAGAACTGGGTGCGAAGGGCCCAGGCGGCGGCCGTGAGGGAGGCGAGTGTTGCGGTCGGGGACAGCGGGGAAGCGGACATGAAGCCTTGGGCGGTGAAAGCGGAGCTTGGGCATTGTCACGCTTCCACGTTCTCCGATAGTTCCGGCAGCCTGGGCCCAGTACCGACCAGGTACCGACCAGGTACCGAGCAAGTACCGAGCAGGCACCGACCAAGTCCCGGCCCCCCCGCGTGACGTTCTGCAAGACCCATGCCGTGCCGCCCGCTGGCGCCGTCCGCCCGTCGAGCGAGGACCGCCCAAAGACGACGCTTCCTGTCAGTCCTCCCCCTCGATCTGTCCGATTTTTGCGGCCCGAAAAAGTCACTCTTTTAGAGGGGTGTCAGCAAGATTAACAAACTGTTTCTGCGTCATTCGCCCCTTCGTCAAGACCGCCATACTCCGGCCCGCATGGCCTGCCCCACGATCCTGGGACAGCGTTGTTTGCCCCCAGGTAGCTCCGAATGAACAGTTCCAAGACTCCGCCTCGTGCCCTGATCGCCCCCCTGCCCCCGACAGGCCCCGAAGCCACCATCAACAACCGTCGCCGCTCGCTGGTCGCGGCCGCTGGTGCGGCCTTCCTGACCGCCTGCGGCGGGGGCAGCGGCGGAAGTGGCGGCAGTGACACCACGCCGGCCGCGCCGGGCCCCTCCCCGTCACCATCGCCTTCGCCGGCACCTTCGCCGTCCCCCTCTCCGGCGCCGGCCCCCTCCCCCACGCCAGCGCCGGCCCCTGTGCCCAAGCGCGGCATTGCCTACGATCTGAAGGACGCCGCCGACTTCACCGCCCTCAGCGGCCCGGTAGGCTGGTGGTACAACTGGGCGCTGCAGCCAACGTCCACCGTTCAGGCCAATCCGTCCATCGCGCAGTCCATGAGCCATGTGCCCATGCTGTGGAACGGCAACTTCGACACGGCGCAGGTCGTGGCCGCCCTGAAGGCCCGTCCGACGGTCAAGCATCTGCTGGTGCTCAACGAACCCAACCTGGTGGACCAGGCCAACCTGACGCCCGCGCAGGCGGCCGCACTGTGGCCGCGTTATGAAGAGGTCGCAGCGCAGACCGGCTTGCAGATCATCGGCCCGGCGATCACCTGGGGCACGATGAGCGGCTACAGCGACCCCGTGGTCTGGCTGGACGCGTTCTATGCGGCCTACCGCGCCAACAATGGCGGCCGAGATCCGCAAATCGATGCCCTGGCCTTCCACTGGTATGACTACGGCCTGGGCGCTCAGCTCGATCGGCTGAAGAAGTACGGCAAGCCGTTCTGGGTGACGGAAATGGCCAACTGGCACAGCCAGAACGATGGTGCACAAATCGACACCGCCGCGAAGCAGCAGGCGCAGATGGCGGACATGGTCGCCACCTGCGAATCGCGCACCGACGTGGTCCGTTATGCCTGGTTCACCGGCCGCTGGGACAACGATGTGCACTACACCAGCCTGCTGGCCGGCTCAGGGGTGCTGACCGCACTGGGCACCAGCTACCGGCAGCAACCCACGGCTTGATCGGCAGGAATCCAGATTGCTGGAATGGGAGTCCATTCCTACAAGTACGGAGTTCCCCATGAATGACGTCGTTTCTGCCCGCGCACGCCGGTCTTCGCCGATGGCCCGATGGGGCCGGGTCGCCCTGGCCGCTGCCGCGATTGGTCTGATCGCCAGCGTCCAGGCGCCGGTGGCATCGGCGCAGGCGGTGGTGCCGGGCGCCTTCTCGGCCCCCGCTGGCAAGCTCAGCCACAAGGATTCGGCATTCCTGAAGCAAGCGGCCGAGAACGGCCACGCTGAAGTGGAAAACAGCAAGCTGGCCTTGCAGAAGTCCGGCAATGCGGAAGTGAAGTCTTTCGCTCAACAGATGGTGGATGACCACACCAAAGCCGGCCAGGAACTGGCGGCACTGGCTGCCGCCAAGGGCGTGGATCTGCCCAAGGACCCGTCGGTCATGCAAAAGGGCAAGATGAAAATGCTCAGCGCCCGCGACGGCACCAGCTTTGACCGCCACTATGCGGAATCGGTGGGTGTGGAAGCGCACCGCGACACGGTGAAGCTGTTCGAAAAGGCGTCCCGCGAAGCCGATAACGCCGATGTCAAGGCCTTTGCCACAAAGACGCTGCCGACCTTGCAGCACCATTTGCAAGCCGCCGAAGCGCTGCAGAGGGCCACCCACGCGGCGGATGGCAAGAAGGCAAAGCAGTAAACCGCCGTGGCGACGATCCTCCGCGCACCGCTCTAGAGCGCACTCAGCAAGGCCTGCCGCACCCGCGTCAGGCCTTGTTCCCATCCCGGCGTGCCCGGCTCGGGCGCTGGTGCGCCCCCTTCCTCCAGTGCGCATGCCCCCAGATTGGCCAGCACCGGCACCGCCACCTGCTCCGCAATCCGCCGAACCGCCCCGGGCGGCAGATCCTGGCATTCAATGACGTCATAAAGGCGGGACAACATCCGCACCAGTCGGTCCTGCTGGGCGCCCCACGCATCCACCACGTCCGTCGCATGCAACACGGCCACCTGGGCCCCCAGGCTCTCCGCCGCTTCAATGAACAAGGCCGCAGCCGGCGCCTGCGGCGCCTTGCAAATCAGGCCGATGCGACGCCCGGCCAATGCATCCCGTGCCGGTGTCGGGCCTTCGGACGGGTGCGCATTGGCACCGGGCGAAGGCAGCGCCGCGCTCCCGGAAGACGGGCGCTGCGGTTCTCGATCGGACGGGGGGGCATGGAGCATAGCGAGCGTTGTGGTACTTCTTCGACGTGACGCACAGCCTACGTGCCCCCCAACCGGCAATAGTTGATTCTTGTCAATCAACCCACTCCTTGAAGGGAGTACAGAACAAAACGATTCTCAGGAGCCTGCAAAAACGTCAGACCGTTACCGTCGGTTCACTCAGTGTTACCCAGCGATGTTGTCGATTGCCACGCCAGTTGCGGCGGCTTTTTAGCATTCGTGTCAACACCTCAACGACCGAAACGATCATGTCCGAAGCAGCCCAACTCCTCCAGCACGACCGCTCTCATCAAATTCCGCAGCGCGAGCGCCTGTCTGCTTTTACCTCCCGCCCGGTGGCCGGCCGCCCCAGCGCGATGATGGACGACGCTTCGGACCTGCACGACAGCTTCACACCCTTCCAGGGCTTCCAGTCCCTGCAGGACCCGCAGCAACGCATGCTGGAAATGATGCGCACGGTGCGTGAGCTGGTTCAACCCGCTTCCAAGGTCGTGCGTCCCGGCGACGTGCTCTATCACTCCGGCCTGCCCTTCAACACCGTCTTCCTGATCAACTCCGGCGCCTACAAGCTGGTCAGCCGCAGCCTGGATGGCCGCGAGCAGATCGTCAGCCTGAAGTTCCGCGGCGACTGGTTGGGTTTCAGCGGCATTGCCCATGGCCGCCACGCCTGTGATGCCGTCGCCATGGATACCGGCAACGTCTCCATCATTCCTTACGCCACGCTGCTGGAGGGCTGCGTCCGCCATCCCGAACTGATGGCCGTGGTGCACGAAGCCATGAGCACGGAGATCCGCCGCGAGCGTGAGTCGCTGATGTCGGTCTGTACGCTCGCTTCGCAAGCGCGCGTGGCGGAATTCCTCTGCGCCTGGGCCCGCAGCATGGCCCAGCGTGGCCTGCGTGCGGATGAACTCACGCTGCGCATGACCCGTGCCGATCTGGGCAACTACCTGGGCATGACGCTGGAAACGGTCAGCCGCTGCCTGTCCCGCCTGAACCGGGAACAACTGATCCGCTTTGGTGAGCGCGGCCGCCGCCAGATCAGCATTCCGGACCTGGCACGGCTGGAAAAGTATGTGATCAGCGGCTCCTCCGCCCGCACGGCTCGCCTGCAGTAATCTCGGGGTGCCCGGGCACTGGGGCCCGGGTCCTGGGGCCTGCACCCGGAGGCGCTCAGTCCCGCAGTACGCGGGCGAGCGCCTCGGCCAGTTCGGCCCGGTTGTAAGGCTTGGGCAGCAGCGGCCAGGACCAATCCGACGATCCCTGCAGCAGATCGGCCGAGAAGCCGGAGGTCAGCAGCAGGCGAATCTCCGGCCAGGTGTCCCTCACCTGCCGCGCCAGCTCCGTGCCCCGCATGCCTGCCCCCAGGGCCACATCACTCAGCACACAAGCCGGCAAGGGCTCATCCCGTTCCCGCAGCTCCTGCAACCAGGCCACGGCTTCTTCGCCGCTGGCACACGCCGTGACGCCGCAGCCCAGGTCCTTCAGGAACCGTCGGGCGACCAGCCGCACTTCGGCATCATCTTCCACCAGCAACACCCGGGTGCCCGGCGCGATATCGCTCGCGGCGGGCAGATCGGCGCGCGCTTCCAGCGCTTCCACGGGCGGCTGCGGCAGCACGATGCTGAGCACCGTGCCACGGCCGGTCTCGCTGTCAATCAACACCGTCCCCTGCGACTGGCGGGCAAACCCATAGACCGTGCTCAGGCCCAGGCCGGTGCCCCGCCCCGCCTGTTTGGTGGTGAAGAAGGGTTCAAAGGCCCGTTCCTTCACCGCCTCCGGCATGCCGGTGCCGGTATCGCTGATGGCGATGCGCACGTAACCCGGCCCCTCGGCTGTCGGGTTCAGTTCGAGTTGCTCCCGCAATTCCGGCGTCAGAGTCGTCATCAGGGCAGCCGCAAAGACCAGATCGCCACCGTCCGGCATCGCATCGCGGGCATTGATGGCAATGTTGAGCACCGCCGATTCCAGCTGGCTCGCATCCGCCAGCACGTCCGGGCAGTTGGCCGCGACATCGACATGGATGCGGATGCGCTGGTCCAGGGTGCGGCGGAGCATGTCGGCCAGCGACCGCAGCAACGCCTCCACATCCACGGCGGTCGGCTGCAGCACCTGCCGGCGGGAAAACGCCAGCAACTTGCCGGTGAGGTCCGCCCCCCGGCGCGACGCGCGGGTGGCCGCCGCCACCAATTGGGGCGCCAACGCGTCGTCGGTCACGGCCGGCAGGTCCGCCAGCACTTGCAGGTTGCCCTGGATGACGGTCAGCAGGTTGTTGAAGTCGTGGGCAATCCCGCCCGTCAGTTGCCCGACCGCCTCCAGGCGTTGCGAATGGCTCAGCGCTTCTTCGGTCTGTGCCCGCTGCAGGCAGGTACCCAGCAGATTGGCCACCGATTCCATGAAACGCAGTTCGGCATCACCAAAGCGCCGGTCCAGCCCGGACCAGACGGTCAGCGCCCCCACCACTTTGCCGCGGTCCGACACCGGGACGGACAGCAGTGACAGCCGGCCCAGCCGCAAGGCTTGTTCCACCGGGAACCGGTGCTCATGGCGCAGGTCTTCCACCATCAGCGCTTGCGATCCGGTCAGTACAAGTCCTTCCGGTGAGTCGGCGCGCCATGCCGTGCTGGCCCCCAGCACTTCATCCGCCCCCAGACCCACACCCCCGGCCAGGCGCAACAGCGTGCGGCCTGGATCCAGCAGATACAGCATGGCGGTACGCAACTCCAGGGCTTCTGCCGCGATCGCGGGGGCTTGACCCAGAATTTCCTGCGGATCCCGCGAATCAACCGCCAGCTTGCCCAGTTGGGCCAGATGCTCACTGCAACGGGCGCGCTGCAGGGCCTGACGCACCCGGGGGTATTCTCCAATGCCACGCACCGAGGCCATGACATAGGGGAGCCCATGGGACTGCAGCGGGCTGAGGGCGATTTCCACCATCACCTCGGTGCCGTCCTTGCGTTTGGCCACCAACTCCATCTGGGTGCCCATGGGCCGGGCGCGCGGGGCGTGACCGTAACGCTCCCGGAATTCGGCATGGCGCGGCCGGATGCTGTCTGGCACCAGCGCTTCAATGTGCAGCCCGTTCAGCGCGCCGGACTCATAGCCCAGCAGCCGCTCGGCCGACGGACTGGCCAGCAGAATCGCCCCCTGCGCATCCACCAGCAAAATCCCGTCCGGGGAGGCCACGAACAGGGAACGGAACACCGTCGTTGCATCAATGCCGGGAGGCAGAGGGGCTGCAGCGAGCGCGTCGGAGAGAGATCCACTCATGGCTGTCCACGCGAGGTGGTGACGCGGGGGACAAACAGATAACCGGCCCCCCGAATGGATTTGATCCACCTGCTGTCATTGGGGTCGGTGCCAAGCTTGCGCCGCAAACGCCCCACCTGCACGTCGATCGTGCGGTCAAAGGGCGAAGATTCGCGGCCGCGTGTGCGTTCCAGCAGGAAATCCCGTGACAGAACCCGGCCCGGATGCTGGGCAAACGTCAGCAGCAGGTCGAATTCCCCGGTGGTCAACATCACTTCACCACCGTTCGGATCATTCAGACGGCGGGCCGCGATATCCAGGGACCAGCCTTCGAAGTGCAGCAGATCCCGGTCGACCGCGTCTTCCGCCGGTGTCGGGACCCCCGTCGTGGTGGACGTCGCCACAGCCGCCGGCCCCTGTGCCGGCTCGGCCTGCAAGCGCCTCAGTACCGCCTTGACCCGGGCCACCAGCTCACGCAGGTCAAACGGCTTGGTGACATAGTCGTCCGCACCAATTTCCAGACCCACCACCTTGTCCACGGCATCCCCACGCCCGGTGACGATCACCAGACCGCAGCGCCAATGCTCCCGCAACTGCCGGGCGATGGCAAAACCATCTTCTCCGGGCAGGCCCAGATCCAGCAGCACCAGTTGCGGCGGGTCATTGGCCATCAGCTCCATCAAGGCCCGGCCGCTGTGCAATTGAGTCGTCCGGAAGCCATGCGTGCCGAGATAGCCCGACAGCAGCAGCGTGATGTCGGGCTCATCGTCGAGAACGGCGATGTGTGTCGGCGTCGGAACACCGGTCGAAGGGGAGACGTGAAAGGAGCCAGTCAAGGACATGAGCGCAGGTGCGCAGAAGTTCAGAGGGATTCTAGGGGGGACGGGCGGAGGGTCAGGCGCTCCAGCGTCTGGATCAGCCGCTCCAGGTCGATGGGCTTGACCATGTGTTCATCAAATCCGCTGGACAGGGCCTTCTCCCGATCGGAGGACTGCCCGTAGCCGGTCAGCGCGATCAGCCAGGGGGCCCGGTCGCCCATGTGGGTGCGAATCTGGGCGGCCAGTTCATAACCGTCGATCACCGGCATGCCGATGTCCAGCACCGCCACATCAAAGTGCTGACGGCTCAGCAGCCCCGCCACTTCCTGCGGCAAGGTGGTGATCGCCACCTCGTACCCGCTGTAGCGCAGGGCCATGCCCAGGGTTTCAGCGGCATCCCGGTTGTCGTCCACCACCAGAATGCGGGCCGGCAGGCCCGGGCTCAGACGGAGACCGGTTTCCGAAGCGGTGGCAGTGCCGCTGGAGGACCGCCGCACGGCCGGCAGCCGCAGTTGGAACCGGGCCCCCTGC
Organism: Roseateles sp. SL47; assembly: GCF_026625885.1. NCBI lineage: Bacteria > Pseudomonadati > Pseudomonadota > Betaproteobacteria > Burkholderiales > Sphaerotilaceae > Roseateles > Roseateles sp. SL47. Next base: position 4,533,293 of record NZ_CP113068.1, read on the forward strand.
CCCACGCCGTCACTGAAGGCCTGGACCTGCCCACCATGCAGGTCCACCAATTGCTTGACGATGGCCAGACCGATGCCCAGGCCGCCCTTGGCCCGGTCCAGGGTGGTGGCCCCTTGTTCAAACAATTCAAAGATGCGGGGCAGCAACTCCCGGTCAATGCCGACCCCGTTGTCGCTGACCTCAATCACCACCTGGTCGGCCCCCAAGCGGTCCGGCACATCCGCCACGTCCGCCCGAATGCTGACCTGGCCATGGGCCGGCGTGTATTTGGCCGCATTGCTGAGCAGGTTCACCAGCACCTGGCGCAGGCGGCCCGGGTCGCCCATCAACTGCACGTCGGGCGGAACCGCAAAGTGGGTGTGAAGCACCTGCTGGCGCTCTTCCAGCAAAGGGCTCACCCCTTCGATGGCATCCGTCAGCAAGGCTTCGACCACCACCGGCTCGTGGATCAACTCCACCTTGCCACGGGTGATCCGGGTAATGTCCAAGAGATCGTCCACCAGCTTGGACAGATGCCCGACCTGACGTTCGATGATCTGGTGCTCGCGGCCGAGGCCGTCATTGCGCAGCTTGATCAGATGCAAAGCGGTGGAAATCGGCGCCAGCGGGTTGCGCAGCTCATGGCCGAGCATGGCCAGGAACTCGTCCTTGGCCCGGGCGGCACGCTCGCGCTCCTGATCCAGCCGGGCCGCATGCAGGCCGGTCCCGGCCAGGGTGGCTGCGGCGCGCATGAAGGCACTCTGGTGCATGGACGGAAAGTCTGCACGCGACGAACCAAACCACAGGCCACCAAATCGGCCCGCCGGGCCCAGGTGCAGCCGCACCACCCGCAGCGTGCCCAAAGGCGAGCCCAGCCCCACCGGTTCTTCCGGCCCCTCGTCGATGCGCAGGCAGGAGCGGATGAAATCATCCCAGGCCGCTTCGGCCTCCACCCGCACCCCGCCCACATACAGCAAGGTGGTCGGCTCCACGCCGGGCGCCAGCGGCGCCCGGACCAGGCAGACGGCCGTGCTGACGATGCTGTTGACCGCCTCCGTGGTCAGTTGCAGCACGGTGGACGCATCCCGCCCCACCCAGAGCGCCGGCAGCGCCAGCAACCCCATCAGATCCCTCAGGGCCTCATCCGCCGCAGACGCCGGACGGCCCGTCTCAACACGCTGTTCCCACATGTTTATCCATCACATCAACGCAAGCCGCACCGGCGGATGTGGCTCGTCGGCCAGCTTGTCCCGGCGGGCGGCCAGCTCTCGCAGCATCTGGGCCGGCGGGGTGTAGAACGGGTTTTCGCGCAGCGCCCCGCCGATGAGGGTCAGCGGATGGGTGCGCAGCAGGTCCATCATCATCGCCCCGTCCAGGGTGGCAATGTCATACACGCAGATGGCGGGCTGCTGGTGGCGGGTCAGCACCTCATTCACTTCCGCTTCATAAGCGATCACCTCGGTGCGGTCCACGGTCGGTTTGACGATCCAGTCCATCTGGCCCATCACCCGCACCCGGGCGGACCCAGGCGCACTGGCTTCCCGCGTGACCTGGTCCACCAGCGTGAGCATGCGTTGACGGTCAAAGCGGCCCGCATCGTCCAGATACGCATGATGCCAGGGCATCAGGACCAGTTGGCCGCAGGCTTCGCAGCCCGGCACGTCCATGCCCCCGGCGGTGAGATGCGCCCGGTGGGCCGACATGGAGCGCTCATCCAGGATGTGCAGGTTGCGTTCCCCCTGCAAGACCGCATCCCGGTAGAAAGGACCCAGCACCTGATGCTCTTCCTCGCGGCTGTTGAAAAAAGCGCAGACATGGAAATGGCGCAGGCGGCTGCCGGCCAATCTGAGGCGAGCCTCGTCCCCCGCGTCACTGGCGGGCGGTACGGGCTGTCGCTGATCCTGGCCTGTTGTCATCGTCACTCCATGGGAGACCCGGGCATGATGTTAGCCTTGAGACAAGGCCCCTCGTGCGAGAGGTGCAGCACCCTCTTCAAAGAACTGACAGACCGGGAGTCTTGCATGGAACCAAGTGTCCATCCCTTTGCCGAACTTTTTGACCAGCTGGGTCTGCCTTCGTCCGAAGGCGACATTCGCAACTTCATCGATCAGCACCGGCCGCTGGCCAATGAGGTCAAGATTACCGAAGCGCCCTTCTGGACGCCTTCTCAGGCCCGCCTGCTCAAGGACCTGCTGCTGGAAGATGCAGACTGGGCGGAAGTGGTCGATCAGCTCAACCTGGCTTTGCATTGATGGGGTGAGCCCCTCGCGCTGCGCGCGGGGGAGGCCGCCGACCCACGGCGGCAAGGCCCCCGCCCACGCGAGGGCGGGGGGTGCTCAGAATGTCCGGGAGGTGTCATGTCGACGGTTCCCTCTTTCAACCAGATGCCGCCGGAGGCGCAAGCGGCCCTGGACCGATTCTGGTGGGCGCCCCTGCTGGCGGCCAGCGCCCTGCTGGTCTTCATCGGCCTGATGTTGTGGAACATCACGGTGCAGTTGTCAGCCATCCGTACCATCCCGAAAGCCGAGCGCTATGAACTCCGCACCGTCCCGCCGGACGATCCGGCAGCCCTGCGGTTCAACGGCCCCCTGCTGGACAGCAGCACGGACACCCCGCTGCCCATCGTCGACCATCAGCAAGGGCCTGCCACCCTGCGCAAGGCCCGGTTGCTGATCGACCTCCAGCCGTTTCTGGATCCGACGGACAGCTACAACGAGCAGTTGGAGGGCGACCGCGAAATCAACCTCCGGGGGCCCAACAAGGCGATTCTCATCAGCCAGTCGGTCCACGGTGTGGATGTGTATTTGAATGGAGTCTGGCTGGATGGCTTCCCCCGCTCCACGGCCGACGACCGCTTCATGTGGTTTCGCCCCATCATGGTGCCGCTGCCAGCCAAGCTGCTACGCGCCAACGGGCCCAACCATCTGGTCATCGACTACACCAGCTGGGAACCTCATCTGACCTTTTCCCCCATTTATGTCGGCAATGTAGGCAACGTGGCCTTCATCACCGAGGTGCTGGACTTTGTCGGCGGCTCGCTGGCGAATGCGTCCAAAGCGTTCTGCCTGCTGGCCGGTCTGTTCATGCTGGGGGTGTGGGTGGTCAACCGCAGCGACACCACCTTCGGCCTGGTCGGCTCGGTGGCCATGTTCTGGTTCATTGTCTACACACTGTCGCTCTGGGTGCACTTACCGCCGTCCTGGCGTGACGCGTGGTTATGGGGCTTTTACGCGTGCACCGGCGCCTTGAATGCGCTGACCATCATCTTTGTGCTGCGCTTCATTAACGAACCCCTGACCCGACCCATGGCGGGGCTGGTCGCGTTGTCGTCGTCGGTCGCGGCGGTGGTGTCGCCGTTTCTGGGCAGCGAAGGCGAAGTCCACCTGGCCCATGTCTGGATCTGGCTGATGCTGCCGCCCCAGGCCTGGGCGTTGTGGCGCCTGTTGCGGTACGTACGACGTACGCGCCACCGACCGGCGATGGTGCTGCTGGTGCTGCTCGGTCTGGCCGCTCTGCTGATCTTCCACGATTTCCATGTGATGGCCCATCAGATCGGCCCACTGAGTGACGCCGCCCCCGGCTCCTTGCTGCGCCTGGTGGGCACACCGATGTACCTGACGCACCTGGCCTTGCCGCCTCTGCTGATCGTGATGGCACGGGTGCATTTGCTGAAGTATGGGGAAAGCACCCAACGGGTACGGGAGGCCAACCGCATCCTGGCGGACAGCTTGCGCAGGCGGGAGCTGGAGCTCGCCCTGGCTTATGACCGGCAGAGCGATCTCGAACGGCGTGAAGCGGCCCAGGAGGAACGGGACCGGCTCTACCGCGAGTTGCACGATGGGATCGGTTCCAGGCTGGTCACCACCTTGTTCAGCGTGCGCGACGGCCACGTGAACCCCGCGCAGCTGGAGCAAAGCCTGATGGAGCTGCTGCAGGGGGTGCGGGCCCTGGTGTCCAACAGCCCGCACCGGGAGGAACGGGAGTTCCAGAACATCCTGTTTGATTACTGTGTCAACCTGGATTCCCTGCTCAGTGGCAAGAACTTCCAACTGGAATACGACATCCCCTCCGGCCAGGAATTCGTGATGCTGGACGATGCCGCCAGAGACCTGTTGCGGGTGGTGGAAGAAACCGTGGCCAACACCCTGAAGTATGCCAATGCGTCCCGAGTGCGCATCGAGATGGAGCAGACCGACACGCAATTGACGCTCTGCATCAGCGACAACGGCCACTCCGCCTTGTCGCCTCAACTCCCGCAACGCCCAGCGTTCGGGACCTCCACCGGCATGGGCCAGGCCCACATGCGCGAGCGGATGGAGAGCCTGGGGGGACGTTATGAGTTTCAGCTCAACGAAAACGGAGCCACCACCTGGGCTGTCTTGCCGCTGGTTCAGCCCGGGGCCCCCTCCGGTGGACCAGGGGCCCCTGACGTCGATCAGGCCGGATAGCGCAAGGTCTTGAGATAGTGGGTGGGGCTGCTCAAACGCTTGAGGAACACCCAGACGGAGTCCTGCAGCGCCTCGGCATCGTCCGCATGACAACGGCTGCGCAGGGACCGCCGATAGGTCTCCACCTGGTCTCTCACCGAGTGGACCCAGTGCACGTGGTGGTCATGGCAGGCGGTGCGGCTCAGGATCTCCAGCCATGCCGCCAACACACCGGACGGCAGCGACTGAAGCAGCGCCGCCAGCGAACCGGGTTCCGGGCATCGCACCACGCCATACAGCCGATGCAGGAGTTGCAAGCGCATGACCAGCGCGGGATCCGAGGCCAGCGGCACCGCCACCGCTTCCATCGATACCCGGCTGGCCACCAGCGACCTGGCGCGTTGCAGCGCAAGTCGATCACAACCGGGAAGCGCTGGCACCACCAAGTCCATCGGAGGGCTGATGAAGGGTCCCTGCAATTGAGTCACCGCCAGCAGTTCCAGCCGCTGATAGCCCATCATGGACTGAACACCGCTGCCAATCACCTCCAGGCCGTCCGCATCGGCTCGCGCCACCAGGGCGTTGAGCCGCTCCGGCGGGGTGCCTTCCAGGTTGAGGCGGACAGACTCGGCGTAGGGCGCCAACAGCCAGCGGGGGTCGTGTTCACTGGTGATGCCGTCAATGCTGAAGCGCACACCGGACGCTCGCAACTGAGCCACACGCATCAAGACATTGGTATTGATGGGCAGATCCGGCTTCAGCAGGATCGCTCCGATGCCGGCCGTGACCGCTTCGGCCACCGAAGATCGCAAAGCGGTCTCGCCCATGGGCACGAAGAGCCGCCCGACCGGCAGGCTGTTGGCGGCATAAGCATCCAGCAGCGCATTGGCCAGCGATCCACTCACATGGTCCAGCGCCTGTCCGTCGGTGGACGGCTGGTGCATGCTGTCCAGGCGGAACAACAGGTCGCGCCCCTGCACCCGGCCATGGTCATCGGCGATGTCGTGCAGGGCAAAGCGGCGGTCGGCGCTGCGGGAGATGGGACGGCCTGTTCGAGCTTGCGGGGACGGGGTGGGGAATGTCGCTACGGCAGGTTCGACCTGAACCTGCGGGTCGTTGCCGGCCGGCGTGAGCCGCAGGACGGCAACTGGGCTGGCCGCGCCGCCCGGACGCGCGGCGGGCATCAGCGTCGAGGTGGCGAGTGAGGCGGAAGCCGAAGCGGGGGTGGGGGTGGCGTTGCCGTTGGAACGCTTCGGGGCAGATGTCAAAGGGGTGCGGATTTCGCTGAACATGAGAAGCTCCTGCATGGCGACCGTTCCCCGGAGCGAGACCACGGCCTGGATGGAATCAAAGAAGCAGAGGGAATGAGGCCAAGGTCTGGTTGGCCTCGCGGACTTTGGTGGACTTAGAGCACCTCGTGGACCGTTGGGGCCGAAAGGGCATGGGGTGTCGTTGTGTTGGCGAGCAGTTGGGCCCAGGTCGCCTCGGTGGCATCAAAGGCTTGAGTTCCCGTCAGCGGGTCTGGCACGATGAAGGCTTCCGGCGGCGACATGCCAACCGTCGTGCCCTCCGACGCCTCCACCTTCCACGCCACGATCTCCGTGGTGGCGGTATGGCCTGCGGCGTCGGTCACCACCGCACGGAAGAGATAGTCCCCGGGCGGAAGGGCGTCGGTATGCGACAAGACCGGCAGCCACTGCTGCCCCTGATCGACAGACACCTGGTACGCCACCGTCTCGACAGACTCCGCCCCTTGCCACTGCAGCTCGAGGCCGTCACCGGGATGGGCGGTCAATTGCAGGTATCCGGCCTCTGGCGGGGTGCGGTCGATGGTCACCGAGACGACCTGTCCCAGCGTGGTGTTGCCGGCCAGATCGGTGACCTCGGCCTTGAACCCATGTTCACCTTCGGCCAGGTCGCTTTGGAGGGCCGCAGTCGGGTTCCAGGTGAGCCCACCGTCGGAGGAGTGCAGGAACCGCAGCGTGGCGCCGGGTTCCAGGCTGGGCAGCGTGAGGGTGAAACTGTCATCGGCGGTGAGGCGGTCCCCCGCCAGACCGGTGTCAGTGAAGTCGGCCAACTGCAGCGGGCCTGCCTGGGGCGCCTGGCGGTCGATCGTGACAGCCACCTCTGCACCGATGGCCCGGCCGCCGCCTGCATCGATGGCCACCGGGCGGAACAGATAGCTGCCGGGTGAAAGATCCTGCTGGGTGGATGTTTCATTCCAGGTCCGGCCCCCGTCTTGAGAGACCTCGATGACCCCTGTCGCGGACCGCGCCACATCGGTGATCGACAGACTGAACTGGCCGTTTTGTGTGACACGGTCGGTGGATGACGCGCCCGTATCGTCCAGATTGAGCAGGTTGAGCGTTGGCACGCTGGGCGGTTGCGCATCCATCAGCATGTCGATGGTGCGGGTGGTGTAGACGGTGCCTTGGTCATCGGTCACCAGGGCACGGAAGCTGTAGCGTCCGTCCTGCAGATTGCTTTGACTGGCGGTGGTGTTGCGCCAGCTGGCACCGAGGTTGTTGCTGACCTGCCACTGGATGGCGCTGACGGAGCCGGCGGGTCGATGCACGAGGTCGAAGGTGCCATCCGATGTGATGCGATCCAGCGCCGAGGTACCGGTATCCAGGAAGTTGGCCAGACCAATGGAACCGGCACCGGCACGTTGGCCGTCGACCTCGATCTGGATGATGTTGGAGTAGCTGCGATTGCCGGCCGGATCCTGGAAGGTGGCCCGAACCTCATAGCGGCCGTCCAGCGCCCCGGTGACCACAGCGCCGCAAGGCAACCATTGGGTGGTGCCGTCCAGCCGCACTTCATAACTGACCCGAGCCTGGCCCGAGAAGGACGAGACCGCCAAATCGAAAGTGCCGGTGGTGGAGCGGTAGCCGGAATTGATGTTGCCGCTGCCGCCAGGTACCAATGCATTCAGAATGGCAGTGTCCGGTGGCGTGGTGTCCACAGTGAGGGAGACAGGATCCAGCACGGTCTGGTGGCCCGCAGCATCCTGAAGAATGGCACGGAAGCTGTGAAGGCCTTCCGGCAGGCCGCGGACGGTGGCGTCCACGGGGGTCCAGGTGAGACCACCGTCAGACGAGTGCTGATAGATCGCGGTGGTGTCGCCACTCAGCGTCAAGAGCAGGTTGACATCGCCGGTGCAACTGAGGGGGGAAAGGCTGCTCCACCCCTGTTCACCCACCTTGCGCAGTTGCAGCGCCTGGACTGCGGGCGCCTCGGTGTCGATGGTGAAGGTCTGGACATTCGTGATGCTTTGATTGCCGGCCAGGTCGGTCACCACGGCACGGAACAGGTAGCGCCCGTCCAGGAGGCCCGGCTGGGTGGCGCCCGTACGGAGCCAGGTGAGGCCTTGGTCCTGTGACAGCTCGTAATGAACGGTGGCGCCGGTCTCCAACGGCCCCACGGACAACTGAACGCTTCCTGGTTCGGCATTCCCCTGGACTTGCAGGTCGTGGACCGTCGGAGCCTCGCCGTCCACCGTGACGCCCACGGACGAGGTCACGGATTCACCGGCAGCGTTGCTGACCACGGCCCGCAACAGGTGGCGGCCATCTGGCAGCCACTGGAGCGTGTCGCCGCAGTCCTGCCAGGTCACCCCACCATCGGAGGAGCGTTGATAGCGGACCTCGGTCCCGGCGTCCTGGCCTTCCAGCTGGAGCGTGAGCGCACCGTCCGAGGTGATGGTGTCCAGGGCGCTGGCGCCGGTGTCGGTATGCAGACGCAGCAGCAGGCGCCCGGCGTTGGGGGGCGGCTGCACGGGGATGGACGGGGTGGTGGGTGTGGTGGGATCGGTGGTGGCGTCCGGATGCTGGGGGCCCGCGCCGGCGCCAGGCTGGTCGGGGTTGGCCGCGCCTGGAAGGCCTGCGGAAGGGTCGAGTGCAGCGATGTCTCGCACCGGTGCACCGCTGCCGCGACCCAACAAGGCAAGGCCGGTGGCACCGGTCACAGCGGCCAACCCCCATAGGAGCCCGCCGCGGTCGCGGTCGTCTTCGGTCGGGCGGGAGGCTTCCAGCGCGTCTGCAGGGGCCTGGAGAGAGGCTGGAAGCGGGGCACCAGAAGACACAGTGGCCTCCGCGGCGGCGGCAAGGGGCTCACGCGGGGGCTCGAACAATGGCTCCGGCTGTGTTTCAGCCGGAAGGTCTGTCAGGCCCGGCTGCATGGACGGGTCCGACATCGGGTCACTGTTGAGGTGATCATCCCGCACCGGGGGCGCGTCTTCCGGGAAGTTGGCGACGTCTGCGGAGGCGTCCACACCAGCGTCCACTTCCGCGTCTGACGGCTTGCGGCCACGAACGGCCTTCCGGACGGGTTTCAGGAGCGCTTCGGCGCTGAGGAGGGAGCGGAAGGTGTTGGTCATGGCGCTTGATAAGTCGAGGTGGCGGCGCGGCTACGAACCGGCGACACCGAAACATCCCGATCAGCTGAAGCAGAGCTCAAACCGCGAATAAGACGCGCATGGACATTGAATATCCAGGCGCTTCACTCGCCAATTTCAGTTCAGCGGACAAAACTACGACTGAGAATTAAGTTTGGCGATTTAATAAAAGCGCCGATCCGAATATTCAGCAGATGGGGTCGATGCGAAAATTCTATGAATCCCCACTGCAGATTTGGATAGCAGCGCTTTGCCACAAACCCGTCGGAAATACCAAAGGTTTGTTGCGTACTAGCAATTTTTTGCAGTACTGACCGAGCAACTCCCGGCCCCGGCCGGCCAACGCCTCCCTCTCTCTGGGGATGGCGGTGTTCATAGCGTCTCCTCGGAATGGAGGGTCGGGGGCGCAAACGGGGGAAGGAAGGGTTCAGGCTTCATCGGCAACCCCCATTCCATGGCAGCACACCCTCAAATGACAGGGTCTGGACTGCGATGAATGAGGGGAGATTGCAAAAACTTGCTAGTCAAAGTCGCCACCGCCCCCGCAGACACCCCATGCCTTGCTTTTAACTAGCACATCGATGCTATTGTTGCCCTGCGAACCGGCGCTCGAAACTCTCGACACACCCCAGCCAAGAGAGTTTCCAAATGGCAACCACCCGTGTGATTTCATCGAGCGTCAGCGCTACCCAAACCCCGGTTTCCAGCCGCCCCTACCGGTGGCTTCCATTTGTGCTGGCCAGCGGGCTCAGCCTGATTCCCGTGGCGATCTCGGCCACGGCCCTGCCGCCAGCGCCTGCCGAGGCCGCGAGTACACCGACCGGCCAGGAAAGTTCTGCACCCGCAGGGACGGACGCAGGTGCAACGCTCCGGCCCTGGGGCGCGGACATGGATGACTTCCTGGCAGCGGCCCTGACCTGGGACCCCACCGTCGAGCGTGCCAAGGCGCAGATCGCCGCCGCGGAAGACGGGGTCACTGCTGCCAAGTGGCAGTTCGGCCCCACCCCCAGCTTCAGCCGTGAGCCGGCGGGGTCCGGCCACTATGTGAATGTGCTGCGCCTCCAGCAGCCGCTCTACACCGGCGGGGCCCTGACGGCCAACCTCCGCGCGGCACGTATCACCGTTCAAAGCAGTCATCAGGAACTGGCCGCCGCACGGTTGCAGCTCAAGATCAATCTGGTCACCTTCTGGGCCGACTGGGTCAAGGCTCGCCAGCGGGCAGCCAGCCTGTCCTTGCTGGAGCAGCAGCATCAGGACCTGCTGGCCATGATCCAGCGCCGTGCTGCAGCCGGCGCCGCCACCACCTCGGATGCCGCTCTCGCCGCCTCCCGTCTCAGCGCCGTCAACAATGAACTGGCGCAGGCGCGGCTGGAAGCATCGCTCCAGCGGGAGCAACTGCAACGGCTGGCCCGGCGTCCGGTGCCGGACCTGCTCACCCACGCCCTGGACGGCGACCTGCCGCCCGCCCCCTCGCTGGCCCAGATCCTCGACAGCATCCAGACCTCACCGGACATGGCCATTGCGCGCGCCAATGTCGATCTGGCCCAGGAAGAACTGACCAAGTCCAAGGCCGGCCTGATGCCGTCGGTCAGCCTGCGGATGGATCATCAGTCCGGCGCCGTGCGCGACCAGCGCATCGGCGTTGTGGTGCAGGCCAGCCTGAGCGGTGGCCTCGGCAGTTTTGCCGCCCTGAACGCTGCGCGCAGTCGCATCCAGGCGGCCCAGGCCACGGTGGCGGCCACCGAGCAGGCCTTGTTCAACCGCTATCAGGTGGAGTTCACCCGCTACGCCGCAGCCAGCGCTTCGGCCCGTAATGCCATCACCACGGCGGACAACAGCGATCAGGTCCTGGCCTCCTACCGGCGCCAGTTTGCCGCCGGCAAGCGCGCCTGGCTGGACCTGCTGAACATGGTGCGCGAAAGCCATACCGCCCGGCAGTCCCGGCATGACGCCGCCATCGACGAGCGGGCCAGCCTGTACCGCCTGCAGATCCTGCTCCAGGGCAGTCGCGAATAACACGCGCCTCCCTCCGTCATCTCCCATCCGTCCCGGATCCCTTGTGGATCCCCCTCCAGAAAGGTTGCCCCATGCCCTGGTTCTTTTCCTCCCGGCCCCCGGCCACCCCGACGCCTGTGCAGGAACCCACTGCTCTGGTGCACTGTTTTCAGCAATGGATGCGGCTCAAAGGCCGTGCCGTCCCCGCAGACCGCCTCCGGCAACAGCTGGCCACCCTCCCGGGCGGGCAGACCCTGAACCTGGAGGGTGTGCGGCGCGTCGCCACCCACTTGGATGAGAGCGTCCGCTTTGTGGTGCTCACCGCCCCCCAGCAGGCGGCCCTGCCGCTGCTGGCCCAACATCCCGAAGCCGGCTGGCTGGTGGTCACCGGCCGCACCCTCGAAGGCCTGTGGCGCTGCGTGGATGCGCAGGGGCATCGGCATGAGCTGGTGATGGACCAATGCCGCTGCCTGCACACCATCGAGGACCCCTCCTTGATACAGACCGAGGTCCGCTCGGCCCGCGGACTGATGTTCAGCCAGATCCGTAGCAGTTGGCCGCTGTTCCTGGAAGCCGCCGGACTGTCGCTGGTGCTGGCTTCCATCGGCATTGCCATCAGTTTTTACACCATGCAGGTCTATGACCGGGTGATTCCCAGCCAGGGGCACCAGACGCTGTGGGTCCTGACCGCCGGGGTCGCCCTGGCCATCCTGCTGGAATGGCTGCTCAAGCTGGCCCGCACTGGCTTGCTGGAGCCGCGGCTCAAACAACTGGACGTTGGCATTTCCAAGGCGCTGATGAGCCGCCTGCAGGCCATCCGGCAGGATCAGCGGCCCGGCTCGATTGGCACGCTGGCCTCCCAGATCCAGAGCTTCGAGTCCATCCGCAGCATCCTGTCCACCTCCACCCTCTTCCTGTTGTTCGACCTGCCCATGGCCACGCTGTTTGCCGGTGTGATCGCCGTGGTCGGCGGCCCGTGGCTGGCCCTGCCTGCCCTGCTGCTGTTCATGCTCAACCTGCTCGGCGGCCTGCTGCGGGCCCGTCGCATTGCCCGGCTCAGCGCCAGCAACGTGAGCGGCGCCAATGCCAAGACCGGTCTGCTGGTGGAGTCCATCGAAGGCGCCGAAGCCATCAAGGGCATGGGCGCGGGCTGGCGCTTCGACAACCGCTGGGCGGGGCTTTCCGAATCCAACGCAGTCCAAAGCCTGGCGCTCAAGCACGAAACCGACGCCGCCGGTTACCTCGCCGCAGGCATGCAGCAGGTGAGTTACGTGGCGCTGATCTGTATTGGTGCTGTGCTGGCGATTGACGGGCACATCACCCAGGGCGCCATCGTGGCCTGTTCCATCCTGTCGGGCCGCGTGCTGTCGCCTTTGGCGTCGATCCCAGGCCTGCTGGTGCAGTTGGGCAATGCCGCAGCCTCGATGAAAGCGCTGGACGCCATCTATGCATTGGAAACCGACAACCACGACGTCGCCCGTCCGCTGGTGCCGGAACAGCCGGAAGGCGACATCGCCTTTGACCAGGTGGAGTTTGCCTATCCGGGCCAGAAGCAGCCACTGAAAATCGGCAACCTGAAGATCCGCTCCGGCGAGAAGGTGGCCATCCTCGGCACCATCGGCGCCGGCAAATCCACCCTGTTGTCCCTGGCCTGCGGCATGTCCAAGCCGACGCAGGGCACCGTTTATCTGGGCGGTGTCGACCAGCAGCAATTGCATGCCGGCTGGCGCAGCGAGCACATGGGCTACTGCCCCCAGCAGTCCTGGCTCTTCTCCGGCACGCTGCGGGACAACCTGGCATTTGGGCTGACCGATGTCAGCGATGAACAGATCATCCAGGCGGCTCAGAAGACGGGGCTCTGGCCGATCGTCTCTCAGCATCCGATGGGCCTGGACCGCAAGTTGACCGAAGGCGGCCGAGGTCTCTCAGGCGGCCAACGCCAGTTGGTGGTCCTGACCCGCCTGCTGCTGGCCCAGCGCCGCTTCTGGTTGCTGGACGAGCCGACCGCCAACATGGACGACGGACTGGAGCAATCCGCCGTGGGCCTGCTCAAGGCGGAGCTGAAGCCGGAAACCACCCTGCTGCTGGTCACCCATCGCCTCCCCCTGCTGGCACTGGTGAGCCGTGTGGTGGTGCTCACCCCGAACGGCATCTTGATGGATGGCCCGCGTGACGAGGTCCTGGCGCGGCTGCAGCAGCGGCCGACGGCGCCCGCCGCTTCGGTGCCTGCGACGGCCAAAGCTGTCCCCACCGCTGCCGCTGCCGGTAATACCGGGCGTCCCACCGTACCCGCCAAGTCGCCGCCACCCGTTCCCACCGTGACGCTGAACCCGTGCCGCAGCCCCAACGTCGTCCAGCGCCCCCTGCCCGCCCCGGCGGCGCCGCCCTCCCCGTCCGCCCAGCCCAGCGCTGTGGCCTGACCCCACTCCAGGAGAACTTCTCATGAAAGACTCTGCTTTCACCACACAGTCGCTTCACAGCATTCGCTTCACCATGATCGCGATCGTCGCGGCGCTGGGCGCCGGTGTGTTCTGGGCCAACCAGGCGAGCATTGATGAGGTGACTCGCACAACCGGAAAGGTCATGGCATCCTCCCGCACACAAGTCATCCAGGCCGCCGATGGAGGCATCGTGGAACAGATTTTTGTGCATGAAGGGGATGCGGTTGCCCAAGGCGACCTGCTGGTACAACTCAAGGACACCAAACCCAAGGCCGCGCTGGCCGAAGCCAGCCAGAAGGCCGCGGCGTTACAGGCGTCGCGGGCTCGGCTGCACGCGGAGACGCTGGACACGCCGTATCAGGGCGGCGGCCATGGGGGCTTTGACGCCATCCAGCGCCGTCTGCATGAGCGCCGCCAGACGGCGCTGAACGAAGACCTTGCCGTGCTGGAGAAGTCGGCCCGGCTGGCGGCCGAGGAAGTGCGCCTGAATGAACCCCTGTTCAAGAGCGGCGATATCAGCGCGGTGGAATTCCTTCGTCTGCAGCGCACCGCCAACGAGGCCGCCGGCCAGGTGACCGCCCGACGCAACAAATTCCTGCAAGACGCGCAGGCCGAACTGGCCAAAACCGAGGAAGACCTGGCCGGCGTGCTGCAGCAGCTGGAGGATCGCCGTGGCATGGTTGAACACACCCAGCTGCGTGCCCCGCAGGACGGTGTGGTGAACCTGATCACCCTGACCACCGTTGGCGCGGTGCTGCGGCCGGGCGACGAAATCATGCAACTGCTGCCCACCGGCGACGATCTGATCATTGAATCGCGGCTGAAGGCTTCGGACATCGGTTTTGTCCGGCCTGGCATGAAGGCCACCCTGAAGCTGGACGCGTTCGACTACAGCATCTACGGGACGCTGGAGGGCGAAGTCACCTACATCAGCCCGGACGCGCTGACGGAACGCACCCCACAAGGCACTGAGGTGCCCTACTACCGCACGCACATCCGCATCGATGCCAAGCGGTTCAAGGGTGAACTGGCGGACACCATCAAGATCCAGCCCGGGATGACCGCCACCGCCGAAATCATCACTGGCAAACACACGGTGATGGATTACTTGCTCAAACCGGTCAAGAAAACACTGTCCGAGTCTCTGGTGGAACGCTGAAGTTCATGCACATGAAGGTGGTTCTAACCACTGACACGTTTCTGATATGGGTCGCCTCGGCGACTCTCTCGCGCCCCATATGTTTACGCCAACCTCGATTCGTCAAGAGGGACACTCATGACCATTTCCGTCACCATCATTGAAGACGACGCCAACGTGCTGCAGCGCCTGATCGACGTCGTGTCGGCCAGCAGTGCCTGCCAGATCGTCGGCATCGGCCGCAACCGTGGAGAAGCGGTATCGGCCATTCTGGCCAATCGGGCGGACATCTATCTGGTGGACCTTGGCCTGCCCGACGTCGATGGCATTGACCTCATCAAGTTGATCAAGGAAAAGTGCCCGGAGTCGCACAGCATTGTGGTGAGCACCTTCGGCGACTCCAAACACGTGATGCGCAGCCTGCGGGCAGGCGCCAGCGGCTATCTGCTCAAGGAGGAGATCCAGCCGTCGCTGATCGAGAAGATCATTGCCACCCACAACGGCCACGCCCCCTTGAGCCCGGCGGTGTCGCGGCTGGTGTTGGACAAGCTGGAAAGCCTGGAAACCGGCGTCAAACCCAAGGTGGACCGGACCCAGAAGCTCAAGGAACTGGGGCTGGGGCAACGTGAATGGAGCGTGCTGAACCTGCTGATCGAAGGGCTTCCGATCGTGGACATTGGCAACCGGCTGTCGATCTCCCGCTTCACCGTGAATCAGCATTTACGCTCCATCTACCGCAAGCTCAACGTCAACTCGCGGGCGATGGCCACCAGTGTGGCGCGTATGCATGGGTTGGTGGACGACTGAACGGGCCGCCGCACCAACCGTCAACCCGCCTCTCCACAAGCCCGCTTGGCGCAATGCCAGGCGGGCTTTTTTGTGGGCGTCGGCGGCTCGCATCCACCGTGCGAAAAAAAAATGCCCGAGGAATGCCTGACAGGCACCTCTCGGGCATTTCTTGATCTGGAAGGATTAAAGCGTCTGGACCAGCGCCCGGTAGTGGGCAAACAGTCGCCGACGCCGTGCGGCCACGGACCATCCGGGCTCTGACTGCAACTGCGCACAAAAGCGCATCTGCGCCTGCTTCGCCAGCAGCACACGTTCCCGACCGCGGCCATGGACCGCCGCCACATTCATCTGCGTCAGCCAGCCCACCAGGACCGGGCGAGGCAGGCTCGCCAGCACATCCGTCATGTCCAGTGACAAGGCCACTTCACGAGGGGCATGCAGCGCCTGGAGTCTCAGCAGGCGAAGCACCAGGGCAGGATCGCTTTCGGCCAGGACCGACAGCGCCTCGACCTTCGCGCCGTCCTGCGCCTGCTCGTACAGCAGCCCCAGCAGCGGCGCCTGGCAACCGGGAAGCGCCCGCACCCGCTGGGTGACGGGGCGCTGGATGGCATAGCCCTGAAAAAGCGCCACCCCGTGGGACACAAGGCAGGCCTTTTCTTCGTCCGTCTCGACCTTTTCGGCCACCACACGCAGCCCACTGGTACGCGCCATACGGATCATCGGTTCGAGCTGATCCGCCGGAGTGGCACGGACATCGACCTTCACACTTTCCACAAACTCCGCCAGCGCCCAGCGCGGGTCATCGCTGCTTTCCACATCATCGAGCGAGAAGCGGTAGCCGCGCTGATGCAAGGCCTGCACCCGTCGCCGCACCTCGGGTGTGAGTGTCATCGTCTCCAGCAGCTCAATGACGCCAACGTCCGGGGTCAAGGCTTCGGCCATGGGGCTCAGCAGATAGCGCTCATCCATGTTCACGCACAGACTCCCCACAGGCGCATCGGGCCGGAGTTCGGTCAGCCATTGACCATCCAGCAGCGCGTTGCAGAGCGCCGTCGCTGTGGCGTAGGCGCCGAGGTGCGGCGAGACAGGGGCATCGGCGCTATTCCAGCGGAACAGCAGTTCACTGCCCGCCACCTGCCCTTGGGCATCCACGATGGTCTGGGTGGCAAACCGCAGCTCGGGGATGGTGAATTCTTCAGCCGGCGGCACAAAGACAGCGCTCGCTTGCGGCCCGGCCATGATCCGTTGAGAACGCGCCGCTGACTGCGAGGCCTTGGGAGCGGGGTCGCTCCTGGCCGCCCCGCCAGCAGACGCCCATGCCAGCGGGACCTCTGCGGGAAGCGGTGAAACAGCCGCAGCTTTGGCACGCGGTGCGGGCCCGACCGCACGATCCATTTCTTCTCTCCACATGATGTTGCCCCAGTGGCAGTTGCATTGCCCTCCATGCTAGGAATGGGCCCCGAAGCCACGAATAGCCGATGGAGGCCACCACCCCTCATGCACTAGCAACTTTGTGCAGTCTCCGTGTCCCCTTCTTCCAGCCACGGTTGACGAGCTTCGTCTGCGCAACCGTGCCGACCTTGCAATCGCACCCAGATCGTCCCACCCGAAGAGCCGGCGTTCGCCCACATCGTTCAGCGACCGGGCCTGGTTTTTGCCACTGAGCGATCCTGACCGGGGATACTCGGTCGGAGACCTTCGCCTGCGTTGAGTAGGCGGTCTCATTGAACAAGCAAGGAGATATCTACATGCGATTCACACACACCTCCCGGCGTCCCCAAGGTGCCGCATGCGCCGCTCTGCTGGTGGCCCTGCTCGCAGGCTGCGCCAACATGGATGAACGCCAACGTGGCACGGCGGGCGGCGCTGCCATCGGTGCGGTGGCGGGTGCCGTGATCAGCTCCGCCACGGGTGGACGGGCCGGCACTGGCGCGGTGGTGGGGGGCGCTCTGGGCGCCGTCGCGGGCAACATCTGGTCGCGCCGGATGGAAGAGAAGCGTCAAGCCATGGAGCAGGCCACGCAGGGCACCGGCGTGGAGGTCACCCGTACGGCCGACAACCAGCTGAAGCTGGACGTGCCCAGCGACATCTCCTTCGCTACCAACAGCGCCGCGCTGGAGCCGCGCCTGCGTCCGGTGCTGGACGGGTTTGCCCACGGTCTGGGCAGTGGCCCGGCCACCATCGTGCGGGTGATCGGTCACACCGACAACACGGGGACGGACGCCATCAACGACCCGCTGTCTTTGCGCCGCGCCGAGAGCGTTCGCAACTACCTGATCGACCGGGGTGTGCAGGGTCATCGAATCGAAGTGGCCGGCCGTGGTTCGCGTGAGCCAATGGTCTCCAACGACACAGCGGAGAACCGTGCACGCAACCGGCGTGTGGAGATCTTCCTGCGTGAACCGCAGCAAGGCTCCGGTGGTTGATCATGCGCTGATCGGCGGATGAGGGAACGCAGACCGGCGTCGGCTTCTGTCGTTGGACCTGCATCGGGGCCCATCGTTGCCCAGTGCCGCACATCGCCACCCATCGCCACCCATTGCCACCCATTGCCGTTTCCCGTCAGCTTCCCTCCTCACAGTGCCCAGCGTTCCACTGCTGGGCATTTTTTTATCTCGGCGTTTGACAGACCTGCATCAGCGCAATGGCGCAATGAAAGGGCCACCTCAGAGGGTGGCCCGCCAGCAGGGCACGCCATCGGCAGACGATCAGTGCAACCCAGACGCCGCGGCAGCCGGACCGCCGCGTGTGTCTTCAGGGATGGGAACGCTTCGAGTGGGCTCCGGACCCAGTTGGGCGCCGGTTTGATGCAATGCACCGCCCTCGCCCTCCCAGGTGGTGACCTCCTCAGGCTTTTTCCCGACAGTCTTGTGCAGCTTCTGGCTGCGGTGCTGCTGCCACTGCCACAGGGCATACCCCGCTAGTGCCAGGGGGAGGATGCGTTTCAGCATGGGTGACTCCTAGCCCGGATATTTCATGAGCATCAGGTCGGCAGCCTCGTGCCGAGGCGCGTTTTCATAGGTATCTCACCCCCTATGGAAACCGAGGACTGCCGATGCCAAAGTGTACCGATGCGACCGTTGAATTCGGACGGGTTGGAAGGCGTGTAGTCCAGGCCGCCTTCGATGGTGGTGACATCGTCAGTGACGGCGGCGTGCTGTTGCTCAAGCGGGTCGATGAGCGCCTTGGTCTGACCCGCGCGGCTGCCCTGGCGCTGGGCGACGGGCGTCGCCTCGCCAGTGTCCAGCACGACCTGCGCAGCCTGCTGGCGCAGCGCATCTACGGTCTGTGTCTGGGCTGGTCGGACGTGTGCGACCACAACGTGTTGCGCAGCGATCTGTTGATGCAAACGGCCGTGGGTCGTGCCGAGCCGCTGGCCAGCGCGCCCACGCTCAGCCGCCTGGAGACGGCGGCCACGGCCGAACATGCGGCGGTGCTGCACGACGTGCTGATGCAGCAGTTCATCGCCAGCCACGCCAAGGCGCCCAAGGAGCTGGTGCTCGATGTCGATGCCACCCATGTGCCGCTGCACGGCCAGCAAGAGCGCGGCCACTTCCACGCCTACTACGACAACTACTGCTACTTGCCGCTGTACGTCTTCGCCGGGCAGGACCTGCTGGCCTGCGTGCTGCGCCCCAGCGACCGGGACCCGGCCAGCGTTGTCAGTGCGCTGATCAAGCGCTTGCTGGTGCCGCTGCGCCGCGCGTGGCCGAAGACCAAGATCATCGTGCGGGCGGACTCGGGGTTTTGCCGCCCGCGCGTGCTGCAGCGCCTGGAGCGCTGGCGCGTGAGCTACATCATCGGGCTGCAGAAGAACTCGCGTCTGAACGATCAGGTAGCACTGGCAGAACTGGCGCTGGCCGAGCAGTTCTCTGCCAGGCGCAGCAAGCAACGGATGTTCGGCGAGTTCCAGTACGCGGCCCACACCTGGGACAAGGAGCGTCGCGTCATCGCGCGGCTGGAGCATGGCGAGCAAGGTGTCAACCCACGCTTCATCGTCACCGACCTGCCGGGATCGCCCAAGGCTCTGTACGAGCGCCGGTACTGCGCCCGTGGCGAAGCCGAGAACCGCATCAAGGAAGCGCAACTCGATCTGTTTGGCCGGCGTGCGAGTTGCCACCGCTTCCGGGCCAACCAGCTGCGGCTGCTGCTGGCGGCGCTGGCGTACACCTTGATGATCAACCTGCGCCGACTGGCGCTGCAAGGCACCGAGCTGGCCCAGGCCTGCACCGCCACCATCCGCACCAGGCTGCTGAAGATTGGCGCGGCCGTGCTGCGCAACACCCGCCGCGTGCGGGTCCTGCTGGCATCGGCTCACCCGATGAAGCATGTCTTCCTGGCCGCTGCTGGCGCCCTCAGCCCCTAGCAACTCATCCAGTGCCTGGCCCGCGCGTTGACACCAAACCGGCCCGCAACCCAAGCCGGGGAAGGGGTAATCGCGCCTGGGTGTGTGTCATCAACCAAGCTCAACGCAGCAAACGGCCACGACGCGCCTCAAATCGTCGTTCGGACAAGCAAATCAGCGCCGCGAACCCATCCAGTACGCTACTCGTGAAAGATCCGGGCTAGGGATGTCGTGCAGTTGGGAATCCGGAAGATGGTTGAGCCGTCAACGGGACGCAGCACTGGCCGGCGGAAGAGGACGCGGCGGCGCCTTCGGCCGTTCCGGCGTCATGCCTGCGGGGGGTGCTGGCGGCACAGGCGGGACGGGGGGCGGCTGAAGGGTGGGCGGATTGGGCGCTGCGCCGGCCCCGGTGGGGTTCTCTTCCACCATGCGGTCGATCCTCTTCAGGATGCCGCCGTTTTGCAGGCTGCCCTCCCGCGTGCCTTGCCCCAGCACCATGGCCCGGCAGTCCTGACGATCTTCCTCGGCCACGCGCTGGCAGCGCAGCATCGCGTTGTTCGCCAGTTCTTCTTCGCTGGCCGTCTTGAGATGGCCACGACGAGCTTCGTCCCGGGCTGCGGCCGCTTCCTTCAGGCAGGGGGTCTTGTCCTGCCCGGTACGCCCGGCCAGGCAGGCCGCCCGCTCCTTCTCGTAGGTGCTGGCGGCGGAGGACTTGCCCACTGCACTGGCGGCAAATGCAGGCGCGGCCACCATCATCACGGCGGAGATCACGGCGCCCGCCGTCACCAGCGCGGTCGTGGAGGTCTGAGTCAGCAGCTTCAGCTTCATGTTTTCTCCTGGTGCCGGCTCGGTGAGCAGCCGGTCTGATGGCCTTCCTCCCAGGGAAGGTGATGGAGGGACGGCCCGAAGGACCTTGGATGACTGAAGCCTATCCATCCCCCTCTGCGATGTCTGTCATACCTTGCCGGGCGCTGGTGTAGGACCCGTCCGGCAACCCGTCGGCCAGCCTCCTGTCCAGCCCCCTGCGTGTGGCCGCGAGACGGGCCCGGCGGCGTGCTGTCCTACAGACGGACGTGGGGCTGGCTGATGCCGTGCCCAAGGGGGTGCCCCCTACAGTGAGCCTCAGTGCCGCAACGCGGCTTCGGAGTGAAAGGACATCATCATGTTGAAGTGGGCCCTGATCTTTGCCGTCATCTCCCTGGTGGCAGGTGTGCTCGGCTTTACCGGCATCGCCGCCGGTGCGGCGGGTATTGCCAAGATCCTGTTCGGCATCTTCCTGGTCATCTTCCTGGTGCTGTTGGTGCTGGGCATCACCGGCGTCAAGGCCCTCCGCAAATAGCTCCGGCCGACCCGGCCCCGTGGCCCAACGGGCCTGAGCGCCCCTTCGCCAAGGCGCGCCGGCCTGCGGCCTTCCCAGCCACTCCCAACCCTGGAGCCAGCCAATGAAGCAGGAACAAGACAACCAGACCATGCAACTCGACGCGTCCGCACTGGAGCGCGCCCGTAGCCATCTCGACGATGGCGCGGTGACGCCCAGCTACGGCCCCTGGCGCGACCCGATCGTGAAGTTGCTGAACGACGCCCTGGCCACCGAGCTGGTCTGTGTACTGCGCTACAAGCGCCACTACTTCACCGCGCACGGTCTCTCCTCCCCGAGCATTGCCCAGGAGTTCCTCGAACATGCCAACGAGGAAAGCGCTCACGCCGACAAGCTGGCCGAGCGCATCGTGCAATTGGGCGGCGAGCCGGACTTCAACCCGGATTCCCTCACCAAGCGCAGCCATGCCGACTATGACGACTCGGACGACCTGAAGTCGATGGTCCGCGCCAATCTGGTGGCCGAACGCGTGGCCGTGGAAAGTTATCGCCAGATGATCACCCTGATCGGCGACAAGGACCCGACCACCCGCCGCATCCTGGAACAAGTCCTGGCGGATGAGGAAGAGCATGCCGACGAGCTGTTGGACATGCTGAAGGACTGAATCTTTCCATGACCTCGACATGCCCCCCCTCCCGCTCCACCCCCACGGACCGGCCCAAGCCGACACCGAAGCGGTGGTGGTCCTGGAAGCGGGGGGCCCTGTCGATCCACCCGGCAACGCTGCTGGTGAGCTTGTGCGCGGCCGTCGGCATGGCGGCCTGCGCCACGCCGGCGCCGCCAATGCAGGGCCCCCTGCCTGAGCCGCCGGCCTCCACACCGTCGGCCGCCCAGGTGGCCCGCCAGGTGGATGTGGTCGGCGCCAAGGGCGTGCTGGGCCCGCAGCGGCGGGAGCAGGTCATCCAGACTGCGGCGGCACAAGGCAGCGCCGACCTGCTCAAACGCCATCTGGCCGCGATGGCGGGTGTGGGGGACGTTGATCTGTTTGCCAACAACGATGCGCGCCTGCTGATCGACGGCCCCGCCACCTTCGAGGCGATGTTCGCCACCATCCAGAAGGCCCGACGACAGATCCTCCTGGAAAGCTACATCATCGAAGACGCCGAGGTTGCGCGAAAGCTGGCCGAACTACTGATCCAGCGACGGCAGCAAGGCGTGAAGGTCGCGGTGATCTATGACGCGATCGGCTCGCTCTCCACCCAGGAGGCGTATTTCGACCGCATGCGTCAGGCGGGCATCGCCATCTGCGCGTTCAACCCGGTCAATCCGCTCAAGAGCCGGCGCTATCACGACATCACCGAGCGGGACCACCGCAAGATCCTGGTGGTCGACAACGACGTTGGCTTCACCGGCGGCATCAACATCAGTGCGGTCTACTCCTCCGGATCGGGCTCCTTCGGCGGGGGCTCCTTCGGCGGTGGCAAGAGCCGCAAGAAACTGGCCGACGCCAGCAAGGAAGAACAACAACGCGGCTGGCGCGACACCATGATCCAGGTGCGCGGCCCCGCTGTGCAAGCCCTGCACGACATGGTGCTGCAAACCTGGAAGCAGCAGGCCTGCGAGGGCGCGCTGGAAGCACTGCCGCCCCCCCCCGGTGGGGCGGGTCAGCAGCTGATGCGCATCGTGCCGAGCACACCGCAGGACAAGGAAAACCGCATCTACACCCTACTGCTGGGCAGCATCCGTGCGGCCCAACGCAGTGTCTACCTGACCATGGCCTATTTCGCCCCCGGTCAGGACATGGTGGATGCGCTCACAGCCGCCGCCGAGCGCGGCGTGGACGTGCAGCTCATCCTGCCGTCCAAAAGCGACTTCTCACCGGTCATGCATGCCGGCCGAAGCCACTATGAGCGGCTGCTCAAGTCCGGCGTGAAGATCCATGAGCTGCAGGATGCCGTGCTTCATGCCAAGACAGCCGTGATTGACGGTGTGGTGTCCACCGTGGGCTCCAGCAACATGGATTGGCGCAGCTTTGTACACAACAACGAAGTGAATGCGGTGGTGCTGGGGGAGGACTTCGGCAGTGCCATGACGGTCATGTTCCTGAAGGACCGCAGCGCCTCACGCACCATCGACCTGGACACCTGGAAGCATCGGCCCTTGCTCCAGCGTGGCAAGGAATACTTCTCCAGCCTTCTTGAACATTGGTGGTGACAACAATGACCCCAAACCCGCCAACGTCTGCCCCAGCGGGCCCGCTGCCCCCTCGCTCTGACGGACCAGACGGCCCACACCGCCCTGACAGCTCTGAGGGCCCAGTCACCCCTCCCACCTCGAGGGCCCGTCAAGCCCGCCACCACTGGCTCACCGGCGTGGTGGTCGTGCTGGCCCTGCTGATGGGCGGCGTGGCTGTCTGTGAAGCGTTGGGCTGGCCGTTTTTACGCCGTCCGCTGGAAAACTGGCTCAGCGAGAAGCTGGACCGCATGGTCAGCTTTGATGGCTCCGGTGAAACCCGCTGGACGCTACGGTTCATTGGCGGCCTGCGCCTGCACACGGACAGCCTGCGCATCAGCGGCCCGAGCTGGAGCACCATGGGTCCGATGGTGGTGGCGCAGGACGCGCGCCTGGCGCTGCGCTACAGCGATCTGCTGGATCTGAAACGCGGCGGGCCGCTCCGCGTCAAGAGCCTGGAGGCCGGTGACCTGGCCCTGCGGCTGGAGCGAGATGTGGAAGGCCGCGCCAGCTGGCAGTTCGGCCCGCAGCCGGACAGCAGCACCCAGGTGCGGGAACGCCCCCGGCTGGACGGGGTGGGATTTGACCTGCTGAGCGTTCGCCAGGGGTCGGCGGTGGTGGATGACAAGATCCAGCAGTTGTCCCTGCTGGTGAAATTCGCCTTGCGAGAATCGTGGGACATGCCACCGCCGGATGAGCATCTGCTGGACCGGGCCGATATTCCGTTTGGATCGAATGCCACCCGCGCGAGCGCCCCCCCCCCGCCTGCGGACAAAGCCGCTGCAGCGTCCGACGCTGGCTCTGCGGCCACCGGCACAACCGTGGCCGCACGCCAGGGCGTCCTCGCCACGGCCGAAGGCCATTTCCACGACATGCCCATCAAGGCCAGGCTGCGCACCAGCTCTGCCCTGCCCTGGCTGTCCTCCGACCCCAATGCGCCCGCCGTGGAGGTGACCCTGCGGGGTGACATCGGCCGTGCCCGCCTCTCATTCGACGGCGAAGTGCGTGACCTGCTGGGCAGCCAAGGCCTGACCGGCCGCTACCAGCTCGCGGGCCCGTCCCTGGCAGCGGTCGGTGAACCGCTGGGGGTCACCCTGCCGACCACACCGCCCTTCGCGATGAAGGGCACCCTCCAGCGTGACGGCACCCATTGGTCCACCGTGGTGCAGACCGCCACCATCGGAAAGAGCAAGCTCAAGGGCCAGTTCGATTACAAGCGCCCACGCAACCAAAAGGCCCGTCTCACCGGTGAGTTGCGCGGCGGTGAACTCTGGCTGGCCGATCTGGGGCCCTCCATCGGTCTGCCCACCGACCGCAAGGCCCCCACGTCCAGCAAGCCCAATCGCGTGCTGCCGGACCGCCAGTTCGATCTACCCGCCCTGCGGGCCATGGATGCCGACGTCACCGTCAATCTGGACCGCTTTGAATCCGGCACGGCCTTTCTGCAGGCCGCTCGTCCGCTCAAGGGACGCATTGTGCTGACCGACGGTGTGCTGGAGATCCGCGACATTGACGCCCGCGTGGCCAAGGGCCAGTTCTCCGGCCGCATCGTGTTGGATGGCCGCCAGCCCAGCGCCCATTGGGAAGTGCGTCTGCGCGTGGCGGGTGTGCTCCTGGAGCAGTGGTTGCAGACCCACCGCGCGCCCAACAAGCCGCCCTATGTCACCGGGCTGATGGGGGGGCGCATTTCGCTGGATGGCCGCGGCCGGTCTGCGGCGGACCTGCTGGCCACGGCCGATGGCCGCATCGTGCTGTATTGGACACAAGGCACGGTCTCCCACCTGATCGTGGAAGCGGCCGGCATCGACCTGGCCCAGGCGGCAGGTGTGCTCATCCGCGGGGACAAGGACTTGCCGGTGCAATGCGGCATCGCGGATCTGGCGGTGAAGGACGGCCGTGTCACGCCCCAGCCCATGATTGTGGACACCCGCGACTCGCTGGTCCGCGTGGAGGGCGATATTTCGCTGGCCACTGAACGCATGGCCTTGCGGGCGAAGGTGGAACCCAAGGACGTCAGTCCGCTCACGCTCCGCACACCGCTGAAAGTGGAAGGCACATTGTCCGATCCGTCGATCAGCCTGGAGAAGGCGCCCCTGTTGCGCCGGGTGGTGCCCGCCGCCGTGCTCGGTGTGGCCGTGGGGCCGCTGGCGGCCCTGCTGCCGCTGGTGGACTTGGGCGAGGCGCCCGACGATCAGGACAAGGCAGCGCTGTCGGAATGCAACGCTGCGTTCGCGCGCCATGCCAAGCGGGGCGCCGGTTCGTGATAATCGCCCCCATGTCCGCGCCGCCTACGACCCACGCAACGCCTGGCACCCTGAGCTGCTTCCTGGTGGAAGACAGCCCGCTCATCCGCGACAACCTGGTGGCCACGCTGCAGGAAATGGTGGATTTGCAAGTGGTGGGCCAGGCCGACGATGAGGCCGGGGCGCTGCGCTGGCTGCTGGATGAAGCGGTGCCCTGTGATGTGATCATCATCGACATCTTCCTCAAGCGCGGCACGGGGCTCTCGCTGCTGCCCAAGGCCCGCAAACTGCAGCCCGAAGCCAAGATCATCATTCTGAGCAACTACGCCACGGTGGACATGCGCAACCGTTGCCAGGCCCTGGGCGCGGACCGGGTGTTTGACAAGTCCAGCGAGCTGGACGACCTCATCACCTACCTCATCGGGCTGCCCGCCCCCACGTGATCAGGCCGTGATGGCGGCAAGCGCCCGCTAATGCGCCGGTGTTCGCATCCACTGGCTGTTGAGCGTCCGTCGCAAGGTCTCGATGTCAAACGGCTTGCGCAGCACCACGGCCTCGCGGCCCAGCGCCGCATGGAAGGCGTCCGCATCGGGATGCCCGCTGGCAAACACCACCCGCAGGTCGGGTCGCAGGGCCAGCGCATGCCGGGCCAATTCAGCGCCGTCCATCTGCGGCATGGAAAAGTCCGCCAGCAACAGGTCCACCTTTTCCGTGCCCAGGATGCGCAGCGCTTCCCGCCCGCCCGAGGCGGTGACCACATCGTGGCCGAGGGAGAGGACCGCATCGGTGAGGAAGTCTCGGACGTCTGCATCGTCATCCACGACCAGCACGTAGTGGCGGCGGGCATCCTGCGGGGCCTGGGGGCCCAGGCCTGCGCATTCTTCCGGACCAGCCTCGGCGCGGTGCAGCGTCAGCGTCACCGTGGTGCCACGGCCCGGCACGCTCTGCACGTCCACCGACCCGCCCACCCGCTTGCACATGCCGTAGACCTGGCTCAAGCCCAACCCGCTGCCCTTGCCGACCGATTTGGTGGTGAAAAACGGATCAAAGCAGCGGGCCAGCACCTCGGGCGGCATGCCGGTGCCGTCGTCCGCCACCGACACCAGCACGGCGCTGCCCTGCTCCGCCACGCTGAGCACCAGATGGCCGCCGTCCGCCATGGCGTCCCGGGCATTAATCACCAGGTTCAGCAGCGCCATTTCCAGTTGCACCGCATCGGCCAACACACACACGTCCACCGTCACCGCCTCACGCGTGTAGCCGATGCGAGAACCCAAGGTGGTGCGGAACAGCGGCTCCAGATCGTTCAGCAACCGCCGCAGGCTGACCGGCTTGAGGTCAAAACTGTGCTCCCGGGAGAAGGCCAATAGCTGGGACGTCAGCTTCGTCGCCCGCGAGGAGATCAACTGACCTTTCTCGGCGCAGCGGGCCACCATCGTGGCGTCCGTTGCACGCTTGGCGATGATGTCGAAGTTGCCGCGAATGGCTTGCAGCAGGTTGTTGAAGTCATGCGCAATGCCCCCCACCAGTTGGCCGATGGCTTCCATCTTCTGGGCCTGGGCCAGGGCAGCTTCGGTGCGGGCCAGGCGCTCTTCCTTCTCGATGCGTTCGGTGACGTCGTAGACAAACTGGTAGGCACCGATGCGCCGCCCGTCGCGGTGCAGCGGGCGGAAATGCATCTCGTAGTGGCGGCTGCGCCCCTCTCTTCCGAACTCCCGCACATCGGTGAATTCTTCGCCGTCCAGCGCGCGCCGCCAAACCGCCTTCACCCCGTCCTGCTGATCCGGAAAGTCCTTCAGCGCCACCAGCATGTTGTCGCCCACCTTGGGGCGCACACCAAAGATGCGTTCGAACTCGGCGGCCGCCGCATGGTTGATGGCCATCCAATTGAAGTTGTGGTCGGACACCTGCACCATCGCATCCGTGCCCTCCACCAGATCACCAAACAGCTTGCGCTCGGCCAGGTAGAGCGACAGTTTCTGCTCCAGAGCGTCGTTGAGGTCGTGGATACGCTGCTCGTCATGCTTGCGCTGGGTGATGTCCATCACCGAGCCCACCACACGCGTCACCCGCCCATGCGCATCCAGCACCGGGATGCCGCGCGCGGCCACCCAACGAACCTGCCCGTCTTCCTTGCCGACGGTACGGTATTCCACGTCGTAGAGCTTGGCGCCATTGGGCACCGTCACGGCGGCAAAGGCCTGGGACACGGCCTCGAAATCCGCCGGATGCAGCCCTTCATAGAAGTCGCGCAGGGATACCGGCCGGTCGCTGTAGATGCCAAACATCTCCCGGGTGCGCACCGTCCAGTAGATGGAGCCGGACGCCAGGTCCACATCCCACAGGCCCACCCCTCCGCCTTCGGTGGCCTGGCGCAGTTGCTCCTCCTTGGCGGCCAGGGTGTCCTGGGCGTTGGCACGCGCCGTCACATCCGAGCCCAGCACAAACACGCCGGTCACCTGCCCCTGGTCATCCAGGATCGGCTGGCAGACAAAGTCCTCCGTCACCCAACGTGCGGTTTCGCCCGGCGGCTCCAGCCGGTAGTTCACCTCGGTGCCTTCATGCGGCCGGCCGGTGAGGTACACCCGGTTCAGAATGTCCAGATAGCCTTGCTCCCTGGCCTCGGGAAGCGCCTCCAGCACGGTCTTGCCCAGCAGCGGGCGCTGGCCGACCAGCGCCACATAGGCCGGATTGACCATGGTGAAGACATGATCCGGCCCGCTCAGCAGCGCCATGAAGGACGGTGCCTGCTCAAACAGCTTGGCGAACTGCCAATGCTCCTTGGCCAGCTCGGGGGCGACCGGATGCGGCGCGGGGGCCTCGGCAAACAACACCAGCACGCCACCGATGCCATGGGGGGAGGCGTCGTCATCGATCGGGCTGAAGGCGCAATGCCAGGAGGGGCCCTCCTGCAACGGGTCGGGCAGCAAGGGCAGCAGGGGCAGCTGACTGAGCCGATGGCCGGTCACCCTCTCGCCCCGCATCACGGCGTGGAGCTGAAGGTGGAAATGGTCCCAGGGGCGGGTCGCCGCGTCGGCAGGCCCCTCGCCCAGGCGGTCGGACGCCATCTCTGGAACCGGTCGCCCCAGCATGCCTGGCGGCGGCGCGTCCCCCAGCAGGCGCCGATAAGCGTCGTTGTAGAGGCACAGGTGTTCCGTCCCCCAAAAGATCAGGGCGGGTTGGCGGGTGGTGAGCAGCAGCCGCACCATGGCACGCAGCCCGGCGGGCCAGGTGGCCGGCGGGCCCAGAGCGGTCCGGGACCAGTCGTGGCTGCGAAATTGCCGAGCCATCTCACCATCGCCCGTCAGAAATGCGGGGGTGTCAGTCGTCCCGGCCATCGCGGTCCCTTCGTTCATGCAAGTGATGGGGCGGCACGCAGTCCGGGTCTACAGCGTGACGGAACACGAAGATCTTACGGGGAGATGGCAGACGGACAAGAGAGCCGCTCCAAGCAGGCCGTCACCCGAATCGCCCGGACAGGGGGGTATCGGCGGCAGGCTCCTGGTCTGTCAGGGCAAGGCGCCCGCCCGCCAGCGACGAAACAAGCGGTCCACCCAGACAATCGCCCCGTGCGGCGTGCCGGTTGAGCACACCCCACGGGGCGATGGGTGGGCGGCGGCGCCCCTTAGTGCGCGCCGCCAGCGTCCACCGGTGCACCCATCTTGGGCGGCCGCTGGGTGATCCACACAAAGGCGATCAAAGCGATGAACAGCACGGCCGACGCCAGGAAGATGTCGTCCGCTGCCCGGGTGAAGGCCTGTTGATCCACCAGACGATTGAGGTAAGACAAGGCCTGGTCCCCACTCATGCCGGCGGCCTGCAGTGTGTTGAGCGTCTGCCCGGCCACCGCATCGCCCAGCCCGATGTGCTCCACCAGATGGGTGTGATGCAGCGTGGCGCGGTTTTCCCACACGGTGGTGGAAATCGACGTCCCCATCGCGCCGGCGGTGATCCGCACGAAGTTCGACAAGCCCGCCGCAGCGGCAATCCGTTCCGGCGGGATGCCGGAGAGCGTCAGCGTGGTCAGCGGGATGAAGAAAAACGCCAGCGCCGCCCCCTGCAACACCGTGGGCACCATGATGATCCCCAGGCTGGTGTCGGTGGTGAACATCGAACGCATCAGCAGCACTACAAAGAACATGACAAAGGCAAAGCTGGCCATCAGACGCGGGTCCCACACCGACACCTTGCGGCCCACCACCGGCGACAGCAGGATGGCCAGCACCCCCACCGGCGCCAGCGCAAAACCGGCGGCCGTGGCGGTATAGCCCATGAACTGCTGCAGCCACAGCGGCAGCAGCACCACGTTGCCAAAGAACAGCCCGTAGGCCACCGACAGCACCGAGGCGCCGAAGAGGAAGTTGCGGCGCCCGAAGAGGCGCAGGTCCACCACCGGATGCTCGGCGGTGAGTTCCCACACCACAAACACCGCCACGCCCACCACCGCCAGCACGGCCAGGATCTGGATCTGACCGGATTCAAACCAGTCCAGTTCCTTGCCCTTGTCCAGCATGATCTGCAGCGCCCCCACCCACAACACCAGCAGGGCCAGCCCCACACTGTCGATGGGCAGCTTCTTGGTCGGCGTCTCGCGGGTGCGGTAGATGCTCCAGGTCAACCCGGCCGCAAACAGGCCCACCGGCACGTTGATGTAGAAAATCCACGGCCAGCTCATGTTGTCGGTGATCCAGCCCCCCAGCAGAGGCCCGACCACCGGGGCCACCAGGGTGGTCATCCCCCATAACGCGAGCGCCGTGCCCGCCTTGTGCTTGGGGTAGCTGGACAGCAGCAGCGTCTGGGACAACGGAATCATCGGCCCGGCCACCAGGCCCTGCAGCACCCGCGCGGCCACCAGCATCTCCAGGGAGTGGGCAAAGCCACACAGCCAGGACGCCAACACAAACAGCAGCACGCTGGTGGTGAACAGCCGCACCGCGCCGAAGCGCTGCGTCAGCCAGCCGGTCAGCGGCACGGAGATGGCGTTGGCCACGCCGAAACTCGTGATCACCCAGGTGCCCTGCGTCGCGCTGACGCCCAGATCACCGGCAATCGCCGGCAAGGACACGTTGGCAATCGACGAGTCCAGCACATTCATGAAGGTCGCGAGCGACAGTGACACGGTCCCCAGCACCAGGGCTGAACCGGACAATGGCTGCGGACCCGCCGGAGCGGCATTACTCATCTTGTTTCGCTTCTTTTGCTTGTTGTGCGCTCAACGGCGGGAGCGGCTCCGGGTATGCCCGCCGCCGCCACCGCTGCGGCTGCTCAGGCATGGGCGGCGCCGTTCCTGGCGGTGCTGGCCGGTTTGGCCGCCTTCTTGCCAAGGTTGGCCGCGATGATCTGGTTCACCTTCTCATCGGCAGCACGCTCTTGCGCGTCGAAGATGGTGGTCTGCAGCGGGGGCGTCTGGCGATCACCCTGGGCCAGCGTCCGGCCATCCTGGTTGCGGATGTCCACCTGCACGTCCATCGACAGGCCAACACGCAGCGGATGCTCCGCCACTTCCTTCGGGTCCATGGCGATCCGCACCGGCACGCGCTGCACCACCTTGATCCAGTTGCCGGTGGCGTTCTGGGCCGGCAGCAGCGCAAAAGCGGCGCCCGTTCCGGCGCCCAGGCCCTGCACCGTGCCGTGGTATTGAGTCTTCTTGCCGTAGACGTCGGCTTCCAGCGTCACCGGCTGGCCGATGCGCAATTGAGCCAGCTGGCTTTCCTTGAAGTTCGCATCCACCCAGACCTGCTGCAGGCCCACCACGGCCATCAGCGGGCTGCCGGCAGCCACGCGCTGGCCCAGTTGCACCGAGCGGCGGGCCACCCAACCATCCACCGGGGCCACGAGGTCCGCGCGCTGATAGGCCAGGAAGGCTTCCCGGAAGCGGGCGGCCGCACGCTGCACATTCGGATGCTGCTCCACATCCACCCCATCGGTCAGCGCCTGGTTGGACTGCAGTTGTTCCTGGGCCGCCAGCAGGGCGGACTGGGAGGCGGTGTAGGCGGCACGCGCGGCAGTCAGTTGGGCCTGTGTGTGGTCCAGCTCTTCCTTGCTGACGGCGCCCGTCTCCAGCAGCGGCTGGCGACGGGCCAGGTCCGCCTGCAGACGGACCATGTCACTTTGGGCCCTTTGCTGCTCGGCCTGACGCACCTGCACCTGAGCGGCCAGGCTGCTGTTGTTGGCAAACAGGGTGCGCACCTCACGCACCGTCTGGGCCAGCTGCGCCTGCGCCTGCTCCAGCGCCACGCGGGCATCGGCCGGATCCAGGCTGACCAGCTTCTGGCCGGCCTTCACATAATCGGTATCGTCGGCAAACACGGCGCGCACGGTGCCACCGACCAGCGGCGTGATCTGCACGACGTTGGCCTGCACATAGGCGTTGTCCGTCTCTTCATAACGGCTGCTCACCAGCCATTGGTAGCCGCCGTAGCCCACGCCACCAACGATGACGGCGGCCGCAATCAGGGCCAGGCCCCTCTTGCGCTGGCCGTTGCCGTTGCCGTTGCCATTACCGTTACCGCCGGCATTGGGAGCCGCTGGCGCGGCGGGTGTCGTGGACGTGTTGTTGTCGGGCTTGGCGCTCATGATGACTTTCTGACGTGTTCTTGGGTGTTGCTTGCGGCGATGACCGGGGGGCGAGCGGTGCTCGGCAATGAGGACCGGTCAGCTGCGGGAGATGGAGGTCTGGGGGGCAGAGACGGCGTTGGCGGGCGTCGCGTGGGCAGGCGTCACGTTGCGGGCGTCACGTCGGCAGGTGTCACGTTGACGCGGGTGACAGGGGCGGCTGTCGCCGCATCATGGCCGGGCTCGGCATAACCGCCGCCCAGCGCGCGGAACAGATTGACCTGCGCATCCACCGTCTGCGCCTGCAGGTCGAGCTGGGCGCGCAGTTGCGTCACGCGGGCCTGTTCGGCGTTGAGCACCGCAAGCCGATTGACCAGCCCGGCCTTGAAGCGCTGGTGAGCCAGACCGTATTGGCTGTCGGCATTGGCCAGCAGCGCATCCTGGGCGCCCTTCTGCTGGCGCAGGGACTGCAGGCTGGCGAACTGGTCGCTGGCGTCGCGCACCGCATCCAGCACCGCCGAGTTGTAGCTGGCGATGGCGGCCTCCTGCTCGGCGGCACTGCCGCGCAGGTTGGCTCGCAGATGGCCGCTGTCAAACAGCGGCAGGTTCAGGGCGGGGCCGGCACCGTACTGGCGGCTGCCCGACTTGAACAGTTCATCCAGGCCGATGGCGTTCAAACCCACAAAGGCGCTGAGCGACACGCTGGGATAGAAGCGGGTCCGTGCGGCACGCACGTCCTGCGCACTGGCTTCCACCCGCGCGCGGGCGGCAGCCAGGTCGGGCCGGCGGCCCAGCAGGTCCAGACTGGGCTCCTGTTGCCACTCCAGCACGCGCGGCAACGTGGCATTCAGGCTGGCCGTGAAGGTCGGGCCCTGGCCGGTCAAGGAGGCCATCTGGTTGCGCAGCAGCGTCTGCTGTTCCTGCAGCACCAGTTGCTGGCGCTGCAGATCCGGCAGCGGGGCCTCCGCCTGGCGCAGTTCCTGGCTGTTGTCCAGACCAGCGCTGGCGCGCTGGCGCACCAGCTCAAACCCCTGCTGGCGCAGGGCCACCAGTTCTTGCAGCAGGCGGCTTTGCGCCTGGCTGCGGGCCAGTGCCACATAGGCCTTGGTCACCGCATTGGCAACACTCAGCCGGGCCGCAGCGGCATCCGCCTCGGCGGCGCGCTGCTGGCCGAGCGCGGCCTTCAACTCGGCCTCATGGCGGCCGAAGAAGTCCCACTCGTAGCTCAGGCCGGCCTGCACATTGCCAAAGGTGCGGGTGCTGCCGGCCAGAGGCGCCGGATAGATGCCGTTTTCCGTGATGCGCTGACGGGTGAGGCTGGTGTCCAGCGCTGCGCTCGGGCGCTCGGCCGCCTCGGCGTTCTCCGCCATGGCGGCGGCATGGGCAATGCGGGCACGTGCCAGCGCCAGGGAGGGCGACTGCGCCATGGCCTGATCAACCAGGGCGTCCAATTGACGGTCCCCGAAGGACTTCCACCACTGCGGGGCGATCGGCGCGCCGGAACCGGCCTGCAGGCGGAGTTGACGGGCCGCCACCTCGCCTTCCAGCGCCTGGCCGGGCGAGTCCAGCTTCGGGATCGGCGCGCAGGCGGCAAGCACCAGCAGCAAGGCGGCGCTCATGGCCAGCGCCAGCGTGGTTCGGTGGAGGGATCGGGGCGTCATGGGGAGGGTCCTCGAAATCATCTGTTCTTGTTCTCTTCGGGAAAGAGGGTCGACATGGGGGATATAAATGGGCGCAAGGGGCGCAAGGGGCACAAGGAGCGCAATAGGCTGAGCGCTCTCTGAACGCTGACGCACCCCGGCGTCAGGTGTCGTCATCCGGGCAGCAGGTCAGCACGGAGCTTTCCGAGGCATTGCCGGCCTCACGAATCGCCTGGCCATTGGCGACGATGCGCTGCAGCATGCCGATCAGGCTGCGGAATTCCTCGTGGGTGAACCCGGCCAAATGCTCGTTGGACACCTGAGACAGCACCGCCGGCGCACGCGCCATGGAGGTCAAACCGTGTTCCGTCAGCGACACCATCACGACACGGCGGTCTTCGGTCGAGCGTTCCCGCTGAATCAGGTTCTTGGCTTCCAGCCGGTCGAGCAGCCGGGTCATGGCACCGCCGTCCATGGCCAGTTCGCGGGCCAGTGCCGCACTGGACATCGGCCCTTGAAACCGCAGACGCAACATCGGCGCCCATTGCGCATGGGTCAGGTCATGGGCGCCCAACAGCTTGTCCGCCTGGCAGATCATCGATTGCTTGATCTGACGCAGCAGCCAGCCCAGGCTGGGCTCCCGCGTGAAGCTGTCGGCGGTGTAGAAATCGGCGGGGGGCGGGCGTGTGCTCATGACTTGACCAAACTGATCACGGTGCACAATTATTGCCTAGGCAGTAATTGCCCAGCCATCTGTTTGTCCACAAAGGCCTTGAAGCACCAGGGGTATTGCCCCAACTGCCCCCATGGCCGCACCGCCGTTTGATCGGACCGTGTCATCCGTCACAGCCATCCGCCTACACTGTTTCGATGTCCGCCCAACCCGCCACTGCCTCCCCACCGGTTCCCACCTCCACCAGCGCCGCAACGCCCGCGAGCCCGCCGCTGCGCGCCATGTGGCCGGCCCTGTGGCCCTTTCTGCGCCCGTACAAGGGGCGGATTGCAGCCGCTGTGGTCTTCCTGGTGCTGGCCGCCGTGGCGACGCTGGTGTTTCCGCTGGCGCTGCGTCAGCTGATTGACCAGGGGCTGGTGTCCACCGATCCGGGCGACCGTCTGATGGCCCTGCGGGAGCATTTCCTCGGTCTGTTTGCGGTCGGTGCGGCGCTGGGGGTGTTCTCGGCCCTGCGTTTTTACGCCGTCACCTGGCTGGGCGAGCGGGTGAGCGCGGATCTGCGCAGCGCGGTATACGCCCACGTGCTGCGCCAGAGCCCGGAATTCTTTGAAACCACCCAGACCGGCGAAGTCATCAGCCGCATCACCACCGACACCACCGTCATCCAGAACATCGTGGGCTCCAGCCTTTCCATGGGCTTGCGCAACATGATCATGGGCCTGGGTGCGGTTGCGCTGCTGATTGCCACCAACCCGTGGGTGATGAGCCAGGTGATGGGCATTCTGGTGCTGGTGGTGCTGCCGGCCATGTTCTTTGGCCGCCGGGTCCGGCGCTTGTCGCGCGCCAGCCAGGACCGGGTGGCGGACACCAGCGCCATTGCGGCCGAGATGCTCAACGCCATCACCGTGGTGCAG
This sequence comes from Roseateles sp. SL47, assembly GCF_026625885.1. Taxonomy (NCBI): domain Bacteria; kingdom Pseudomonadati; phylum Pseudomonadota; class Betaproteobacteria; order Burkholderiales; family Sphaerotilaceae; genus Roseateles; species Roseateles sp. SL47. The sequence goes on from NZ_CP113068.1 coordinate 4,568,378, forward strand.
TCCCATGCGCAGGAGGCTCGGGAAGCCGGCCGGTTCGGCGTGGCCAGCGAAGCTGCGTTTGACGTCGCCCGCAAGCGCACCAAAGTGCGCTCCCTGCTGGTGGCCTTCATCATCACGGCCACCTTTGGCGCCTTGTTGTGGGGCCTGTATCAAGGCACCCAGGCGGTGATGGCGGGCCACATCACGGCGGGCCATCTGGGCCAGACGGTGGTGTATGTGATCTTGCTGGTGTCGTCCGTGGCGGTGCTGGCGGAAGTGTGGGGCGACCTGCTGCGCGCCGCTGGCGCCACCGAGCGGCTGATGGAACTGCTGGCCGCCCGCTCCCCGGTGGCGGACCCGGCCGTGCCGCTGGCCATGACGCCAGTGGAAGGTCCGGCCCATGTGCAGTTCCGGCATGTGCGCTTCCACTATCCGTCGCGCCCGGACCGGGCCGCACTGGCCTCGTTCGATCTGGACATTGCCCCCGGAGAAACCGTGGCGCTGGTGGGCCCCAGCGGGGCGGGCAAGAGCACGGTGCTGCAGTTGCTGCAGCGCTTCTATGACGTGCAAGGTGGCGACATCCTGGTTGATGGCGTCAGCGTGGACCGGGTGCGCCTGGCCGACCTGCGGTCGCGCATGGCGCTGGTGCCGCAGCAAAGTGTCATCTTCTCGGCCACCGCGCTGGACAACATTCGCTATGGACGGCCAGAGGCCAGCCGAGACGAGGTGATCGCCGCTGCCAAGGCAGCCCATGCGCATGAGTTCATCGAACAACTGCCGCAGGGATATGACAGCTTCCTCGGCGAGCGCGGGGTGCGCCTGTCCGGTGGGCAGCGCCAGCGGATTGCCATTGCGCGGGCCATGCTGCAAAACGCCCCGCTGCTGCTGCTGGACGAAGCGACCAGCGCCCTGGATGCGGAAAGCGAACGCCTGGTGCAACAGGCCCTGGATGAAGCCATGCGGGATCGCACCACGTTGGTCATCGCCCACCGGCTGGCGACGGTGCAGCGGGCGGACCGCATCATCGTGATGGATCAGGGGCGCATCGTGGAGCAAGGCCGTCACGCGGACCTGGTGTCGGCGGGCGGGCTCTACGCGCGGCTGGCCGCGTTGCAGTTCAACCACTGACGTCGGGTCCGGCGCCCCGCCCGCTCATGCGCGGGCCGTGGCCTGAGCCCAGGCCCCTTCGGGCCGCCGGGCACCCCACTCGTGGGCTGCCCCGCAAGTCACTGCGAAAAATGCAAGCGATGGATGTTGTGCCAGAGCAAGGCGCAACCACAGCGATGCCTGTCGGCATCGCGAGGATTCGCAACGCAGCAGGGGCGCGAAAGCCTCGGCTTCATTGGCAGGAACTTGTGGGACAGCACACTAAAATGCAGCCATGACTCATGCCGCCCTGCCCCACCCACGCCCTGTGCGCCACCAATACGAAGATTTCATGCGCCATGTGTTTGAGCATGGCGTGTCCAAGGGCGACCGGACCGGCACCGGCACGCGCAGCGTCTTTGGCCATCAGATGCGGTTTGACCTGAACGAAGGTTTCCCGCTGGTGACGACCAAGAAGGTGCATTTGAAGTCCATCATCCTGGAACTGCTGTGGTTCCTGCGTGGGGACTCGAATGTGAAGTGGCTGCAGGAGCGCGGCTGCACCATCTGGGACGAATGGGCCCGTGAGGATGGCGACCTTGGGCCGGTGTATGGCGTGCAGTGGCGCAACTGGCCCAAGCCGGACGGCGGTCATATCGACCAGATCAGCCAGGTGGTGCAGCAGCTCAAGACCAACCCGGACTCGCGCCGCATCATCGTGAGCGCCTGGAACGTGGCGGACCTGGACCAGATGGCCCTGATGCCGTGTCACGCGTTTTTCCAGTTCTATGTGGCCGATGGCAAGCTGTCCTGCCAGCTGTACCAACGCAGCGCGGACATCTTCTTGGGCGTGCCCTTCAACATCGCCAGTTATGCGCTGCTGACGATGATGCTGGCCCAGCAATGTGACCTGGGGCTGGGGGACTTCATCTGGACGGGCGGTGATTGCCATATCTACTCGAATCACTTCGAGCAGGTGCAGACGCAGCTCGGCCGCGCCCCGTTTGCCTACCCCACGATGCACATCAAGCGTCGGCCAGCGTCGATCTTCGACTACGAATTCGAAGACTTTGAACTGCAGGACTATCAGCACCACGCCCCCATCAAGGCGCCGGTGGCGGTCTGATTCGGGCGCGGGCGCCACGCTGACACTTCCCCGGAAGGCCGCCCGGCGGTGACGCCTCGCGGCGGCCACTGTGCCGCCAGGCTGCACGTGCTCAGCAAGCCCGATATCGACGCACGGCCACCACTCACATCAGGGACCAGACATGCCGGTGATCGACCTGCCGATGCCATTCGTCTTGTTGATGCTGGCCATTGTGGCGGTCTGGTTGCCGGCACTAAAAACGCCCTGGGGGTGGACGCTCCCACCGTGGCTGGTCCTCTATGCGGCTGCTACGGCACTGGCGGTGGCGCAGGGGTATGTGGACGCGGTGGGCGTGCTGTCTTTGGTGGGATTGGTGCTGCTGGCCGAGGGGCTGCGGCGCAAGCCTCCCGCGCCCTTGTACCGGCCTTTGTACCGCCCTTTGCACTGGCCCTTGTTGGTGGCGCTTTCCCTGCTGGCCGTGGCGCTCAGCCTGCATGGTGTTCCCGGCTTCAGGAATCCGGTCGCGATCAACGCCGTCCGCTTCTCCGACGATGCGCGGCCCTTCACCCAATATCTGAACTTCGACAAAGGCTCGGTGGGACTGGTGCTGATGGCGTTGTTGGCGCCCCGACTGCAAAGCGGAGATCGGGTGGGGCGGGTGTTGATGCGCTCGGCCGCACTCGCGGTGGTCGTGGCCTTTTTCGCCCTGAGCCTGGCCCTGCTGCTGGGCATGGTGCGGCCGGATCCAAAGTGGCCGCCCCAGACCGTGCAGTTCCTGGTGACGAACCTCTTGCTGACCTGTGTGGCGGAAGAGGCGCTGTTTCGGGTGATGGTGCAGGACACGCTGGCGAGAGGCACCGGAGCATCCGGCTCCAGCACCGTTGGGCCATGGCGCGTGCGCGCGCTCGTGGCGCCAGGCGTGTCCGCCCTCCTCTTCGGCGCCGCCCATGCCGGTGGGGGACCGAGCATGGTGGCCGTGGCGACAGTTGCCGGCGTTGGCTACGCCGCTGCCTATCGGTGGCAACGGCGCATTGAAGCAGCCGTGCTGCTGCACTTTGCGGTGAATGCCCTTCACTTTCTGTTGTTCACGTATCCCGGGAAGGCTCCGGGAGCCTGAGGTCATTGAAGGGGTGGCGACATGGGGAGGAACAGGGTGAACGAATCACCCACACTCTCGGCATCTTGGGCCAAGCTGTGTGTTTCTCGCATCCTGCCTGCCAGGAATGCGCCCCCCAACACCAGCAGCGTCAGGATGCCCAGTCCATGGGCGATGTTGACAATGGCCGGTGCAGAACTTCCGCCGACGCGACGGCACGTTTGCATCACCTCACGGCAACCGATAAAACGGATTCGGCATCAAGAACACCCGCTCCGCGTAGCCGCCGGCCAGGTCGCTCGGCTGATCGCCGATATTGGCGATGATTGTGTAGCCCTGGCTCACCAGACGCGCCCGCTCAGTCGCCTTGAAGTTGACCGTCGACACCGATGACGGCCATTCCTTCGGCTTGGTGATCAGCTTCTCCCAGCCACCATAGCCGGCCTTGGCCAGATTCGCCTCGGTCCACGCCGCCTCCGAGTCCCGCCGCCCGGTGATGAAGAAGAAGGCCACCTTGCCCTTGAACTCCTGGTAGAGCGCCAGCGTCGCCGGGATGGCCGCCGCCCCGCCCTGCTCTTCCCAGGCTTGCGTGCCGCAAGCGGCGTCGCTCTTCGGGCCGGTCGCCTCCAGCTTGCAGTCACCGGCCCGGATGTAGCCGAAGTCGTTCACCGCCATCTGCGGCAGGTTGTCCAGCGAGGTCTCATCAATGTCCAGCACCACCGCCGGCTTGCTCACTCCGCTGGCGAGCCGGGTGCGGAGGTAGGCCCGGGCAGCCTCGGCCACACGTGTCTGGTCCGCCTGGTACTGCGTCAGGCCGCTGGGCAGCGGCGTCTTCCAATAGGCTTCCAGCTGCTTCTTCAACTCGCCCAGGTTGGACGCCGAAGCCGAAAGGGTCTCACTGCCACCGGCAAACAGTTTCGTTTCCCTGCGCAGCGGGCAACTGGCAGAAAACGCGTCATTCAGGTAGCGCGCCAAGCGCACCCCGCCCAATGCCAATTGCTGATCCACGACCGGCAGAACGCGCTGGTAGTAGGCGTCATCAATCACCATCGGTGCCGATGCCGAGACCGTCGGCCAGACCATGGCGGCAATCGCATGCGACTGCATGGCCCAGTCCTCGGGCTTTTCGTTCACCACCTTCATCTGAAAGTCGTTGCCCTTGAGCACCCGCTCTTCCAGCCGCTCGACATAGGTGCCCCAGTCATACACCGTCCAGCGGATCAGGTCACCATCCCAGAGTGAATGCAGATTCGGCGCCGAAACAGTGACTTCACATCCGGGCCGGCCACAGGTGGCGGTATGCACTTTTCCGGTGATCTTCTGGTCATTGCCGCCGCGCAGTTCACCGGCGGCGTGCAAAGGCTGGTGAAGGTCGCCCACGAAATGCACAGCGAATTTCAAGGCATCCCGCCGGGCGGCTTCATTCGTACCACAGGCCAGCACCTCACGCAGCCGCTCCAGGGCGTTCACCGTGCAGTCGCCCTCTTTCTCGTCCAGCCGGCAATCGACGGCGGGGTCGTAGACCTGACGGGCCCGCGCCATGTCCACAAAATGCCAGCGAGCGGTTTCGCGGTGGTCCGCACGATAGCCATCGGCCCAACTGGACACCGACGCCAGCGAGGTGCCGGGCCCCAGAATCTTGGCCACCGCCTCGCGGGCTTTTGCATCCAGCCGGCGCTCGCCAATCTCCGCGACGATGGAATGGCCCTCCTGTCCCCAGGCGGCGGCCCATTGCGGGAGCATCAACAGCCCCATGGCCAGACCGGCCCCAAGCAAGCGTGCAATCATGAAAACCTCCTGATGGTGGAATGCGTTGCTGACCGGTCGCTCCGCTGAGGCGCAGGAGTCTACTGAAAAGGCCCCCTGCCGCCGCACATCGAAAACCCGGCCAGGCCGGCCTTGGCGGCGAGGCTCAGGCCATCAAGCCGTGCGGAATCGCTCCATCAGCCCCACCAGTTGCTCCGAGCGGCGCCGCAGGCTTTCCGCCGCCGCGCTGGTTTCTTCCACCATTGCTGCATTCTGCTGCGTGCCATTCTCCAGCCGACGAATGGCGTCGTTCACCTGCCCCACCTCGGCGCTCTGCTGAGCGCTGGAGGCGCTGATGGCATGAATCAACCCGGACAGCTTGCCCATCGACGATTCCACCTCGCGGATGGTCACGCTGGCCCCCTGCACTTCCTGCGCCCCGGCCGACACACGGGCCGAACTGGCCAGTATCAATTCCCGGATTTCCCGTGCCGCACCAGAGCTGCGCTGCGCCAGCGAACGCACTTCGCCCGCCACGACGGCAAAGCCTCGGCCCTGCGCGCCGGCGCGGGCCGCTTCAATCGCTGCATTCAACGCCAGGATGTTGGTTTGAAAGGCAATGCCATCGATCACTTCAATGATGTTCACCACCCGTTGGGACGCGTCCTGGATGCTGCTCATGGTGCTCATCACTGCTGCAATGGCCTGGCCGCCGCGGGTGGCAATGTCGCTGGCCTGCACCGCCAGCTGATGCGCCTGCTGGGCATGAACGTCATTGCTGCGCACCCCACCGGCCAGCTCTTCCATGGAATTGACCGTGGTCAGCAAAGCGGCTGCCTGGTGTTCGGTGCGTGCCGCCAGGTCCCCATTGCCCGCAGCGATTTGAGAACTGGCGGATGCCACCTGCTCTGCATTGCCCCGCACTTCGCTGACCAAAGCGCTCAGATTGGCCTGCATGGCTGCCAGCGCACGCAGCAATTGACCGACTTCATCCGCGCGGTCGCCAGCAATCGGCTCAGCCAGATTGCCCTGCGCCACTTCGGTGGCCACATTCACGGCCTTCTGCAAAGGCCGCACCACCGCACGTGTGATCAGCCAGGCGATGAACACCCCCAGGCCGGCTGCCACCAGCATCAGGCTGAAGCTCAGCCAGATGGCCTGAGTGCCAAAAGCGTAGGCCTGGTCCGCGACCGCCCGGCTCTGCACGGCGATGGCCGTTTTCAGTTGCTGCAGCGACTCCGCCGGCTCCCGATCCACGCCCTTCACCGCCATGTCGCCCACCGACGAATCAAACCCCACCATCTGGAATTTCTCCAGACCGGATCGATAACCCGCCGCCATCTTCTGATGCTGACCCTGGAAACGCTCCAGAACCTGACGCAGCGATTCGTCCTTCAACAGGGCCTTGAGCGCCAGGCTGCGGTCCTGCACGGCCTTTTCTTCGGCCTGGAAGGCTTTCCAGTGCTTCTCGAACATCGCCGTGTCCGAGCCGCGCAGCAGCACATCTTTCCATTCCTGGATCTGCCCCTTGAAGTGGCTTTCCACCTCCGCCGCCAGACGTTCCGCAGCCGCATGGCCCTGCACGTCGTTCTGGAAGGTGTTCAAGGATTGATGGGCGGTCCATAGCCCGAACAGGCCGGCGGCCAAGGTGAGAATGAGGGCCATGGCAATGGCCAGCGGTAATTTGTGACGGAGATTCATACGGGTTCCCAAACGGCTGATGTCAGGGTTTTCTAGGGTGAAACCCTTGACCGCGCGGATTCTGCGCGGCAGGCCCGCAGGCTCGCCATCACGGCTGTGTGACAGCTTGGAAAAAAGCCCGGAAAAAGTCGTGCGAACAGCGTCAGGGGGACATCCCGGGCACGGGTTAACCTGCCGTCACGCTGGCACTGGCGTCGATAGACTGGGGCGGTCCCCACTGCGCAAGGAGTCGCCGTGACCGCTGCAAAACCGCTGGTTCTGCTGCCCTTCAAGCGTGGGGTGCCCCTGCCGTTTTCGGTGGGTGCGATGGCGCAGGCCGAGGGCGTCCCCCTACGCGCCATCTTCGATATTGCCGATGAGCAAATGGACGACGTGCAGCGCACCCGCGCTCTGGCAATTGCCCAGTCCTGCCTCAGCAACTGGCTGCGGCACGCCCACCTGGGCGACCTCGAAATCGAGCCGTCGCAGAAAGAATTCAGCGCCGTGGAGGCCCGCCGTCGCCGGGTGTTTGATGAGCTGGCGACCGCCTTGGCACAGGTGGAGGCCGCTCAGCGGCGCAACACCCAGTTGGCTTGAATACACAGCTGGCTTGAATGCCCAGTTGGCTTGAACCCCCAGTGGGCTCGAGTACCCCCCGGCCTGAACACCCTCTGACCCTGAAGAGGACCGCACCTCCCGGCACGCACTCCTCCGGACGCGCCGCCGTTCGGCGGGCCCGCGGGCCTCAGACCGGTGGGCGCTCCAGTTCCTTCAGGACCTCACCGGCCGTTCGGAAAGCATCCATCGCCGCCGGCACTCCGCAATAGATGGCGGTCTGCAACAGCACTTCCTTGATTTCGTCCTGCGTCACGCCGTTGTTCAGCGCTCCCCGCACATGCAGCTTCAGTTCATGCGGCTTGTTCAGGGCGGTCAGCATGGCCAGGTTCAGCATGGACCGGGTCTTGCGGTCCAACCCCGGCCGGTTCCAGACATCGCCCCAGCAGTATTGAGTGACCAGTTCCTGCATGTCGATGTTGAAGTCGGTGGCATTTTTCAACGCGGCCTCTACCACGTCGGCGCCGAGCACCTCGCGGCGCGTGGCAAGGCCTTCGTCAAACAACGTGGGATTTTTGGGTGCGAGCGGACGGGTCATGCGTAACTCCTGGGGTGGGCCGGCGCTTCAGGCCGATCATCCACCCGAAGTGTCTCCAACTTCCCCACCATCCGTCACAGGTCGGCCACGGCCCCGGCCCTAAAATCCTTCGTCTTTGGCTGACCCTGACTGGAGCGTTTTCCCATGCCTTCCCTGACCCTCATCGCGGCGCTGGACCGCGCAGGCGGCATCGGCCGGAACAATGAACTGCTGTGCCGTCTGCCGCCGGACATGGCGCGGTTCAAGGCGCTCACACTGGGCCACACCGTGCTGATGGGGCGCAAGACCTGGGACTCCATTCCCGCCAGGTTCCGTCCCTTGGTGGGCCGACGCAACCTGGTGCTGTCACGTCAACCGGATCTGGTGCTGGAAGGCGCGGAAGTCTTTCCCACTGTGGCAGCAGCACTGGCGGCCTGCGCGGCGGGTGAAGCGGTCTACGTGATGGGCGGCGCGCAGATCTATGCCCAGACCTTGCCCTGGGCCGACGCACTTGAACTCACCGAGATCGACCACACGTTCGAGGCCGATGCGCACTTCCCTCCCGTGGATGCGCTGCAGTTCAAGGAAGTCTCGCGGGAACGCCATCTCAGCCCGGCGGAACAGGGCCAGGGCTGGCACTTCGACTTTGTTCGATACGAGCGGGCCACCCCGCCTTGATCACTCGAATCTTCTTGAATCACCTCTCTTTCTGTATCTCTGGAGCTTGAATGTCCGGCAGTCATTTCCATGTCCACGGCCCGCATGACCACGAGCTGGAGCATGCCGCCCAGCACGAACCCAAAGGGTTGGGGGGCCAATTGGCGGTGATCACCGCCATCCTCGCCACCGTCGGTGCCTTCTTCAGCTACATGGGCGGCGCCACCCAGGCCAATGCGGGCCTCTATAAGAACAACGCGGCCATCACCAAGACCGAAGCGGCCAACCGATGGAACTATTTCCAGGCCAAAAGCAGCAAGCAGAATCTGGCGGAGCTGGCCATCGAATTGGCCCCCAATGAGGAGCAGAAGGCGAAGTACCGGGACAAGGTCGCCCGCTACGAATCCGAGAAGAACGAGATCAAGACCGAGGCCGAAAAACTCGAAGCCGAGTCCAAGGAATGGGATCACCGCAGTGACGAGCAGATGCACCTGCACCATCGCTGGGCCCAGGCCACCACCGCGCTGCAGATCGGCATTGCCCTGGCCGCCATCGCCTTGCTGACCCGGCGCCGCTGGCTGGAATTCGGCACCATCGGGGTCGGGGTGGTGGGCGTCGGCCTGGGCGTCGCGGCCTGGCTGCACCTGTGATGCACCGCTGATGCGCCCGTGATGCACCTGTGATGCACCGCTGACACGCTCTGGCGCGCGCTGGCGCCTCTCTCAAGCATTGCTGCCACCGCGAACAGCCGCTGGACGCAGGTGCCAGGCGCATTGCCACTGGCCTCACACCTTGTCAGCGCTGACACAGACACCTCCACGTCCAGGCGATTTCATCGGCCCCTTGCTGCGGATGTGTCAGCCGGGTGCATTTGAGATCCATCAGCTTCACAACTCTCGTCTCGCAGGCAACCGCGCAGCAACCCGACGCAGTTGAAATGTCCAGCCTGACCGCCCGATGTCCCGGGCGGCTGCTGCCTGCACCTCGAGACGTTGAAGAATCCTGCCTCTGAAGCCGCCCGCCTGTGTGCCCTGCCCTGGCTGCGCCGGCCGATCCCCTCCCGTCGCCTGAGCGCTTTTCGAGCGCGCCATCGTCATGCCTTGCTGCAGCCCTGTGCCGGCCATGGCAGGCGCTACGGCCTGCAAGCCTGGGCAATGGGGCCTGCCAGTGCCCTGCTGAGCGCCGTGGTGGTCCTGTGCCTCGTTGCGCAGGGCGCCCGAGCCGCCTCGGACCCCAATACCAACGGTCGTGGGCCGGCAGTGGCCGACAGAGCAAGCACGCCGCCGACGGCCCCGGCAATGCCCGGCGGACCAAGCGGACCGGGCGGACCGGGCACACCTGGAGCGCCTGGAGCGTCTGGCGCCTCCGCTTCACTCGACACGACTTCCGCCCCTGCCGCCCCCTCCAGAAGCAACAAGAAGACATCCCGCAGCGCGTCGGCCCCCTCCGGCGCGGTGAGCCCTGCCGGCACCGCTTCTGCGGCCGGGTCGGGTGAAGCGGGAACCGCCACCTGGTCCATGACCCCGGCACCGTCCGCTGCGTCCGCCACCTCCAAGGGCAAAGGCAAAGGCAAGGCCACCGCCAACCCGGCCATGAGCAGCGCGTCGCTGGCCGTTGTGAAGTTCGTGGATGCTGACGTGGATGCCGTGGCACGCGCCGTGGCCGCCATCCTGGGCCGGCCCATCCTGGTGGACCCCCGGGTGAAGGGCAAGATGACCCTGGTCAGCGATGAAGGGCTGACCCGCCCGCAGGTCTATCAATACTTTGCCGGCACGCTGCGCGGGCTGGGATATGCCGTCGTCGAGAACGCCGGTCTGCTGAAGATCGTTCCGGAGGGCGATGCCAAGGTGCAATCCGGCACGGTCATGGCCGGTCCGGATGCGCGGACGCAAGATCAGATCGTCACCCGCATCTTCCAGTTGCAGTATGAGAACGCCAGCAATCTGGTGTCCGTGCTGCGGCCGCTGATCACCGCCAACAACACCATCAACGTCAACCCGGGCAACAACTCGCTGGTCATCACCGACTATGCGGACAACCAGAACCGGCTGGCCGCGATCATCGCCGCGCTGGACACCCCCAGCGCGACCGATGTGGAAGTGATTCCGCTCAAATACGTGCAGGCGGCCACCGTCGCCCAGATCGTCTCCAAGATGGTGGAGGGTGTGCAGCGTGCGCAGAACGGCACCACGGGCGGCACGGCGGGCGCGCAGCCGGCGGGCACTGCGGCCCAGTCGGCAGCGGGCAGCGGGCCCGGCGCTCAGGTGTATGCGGACATCAGCAGCAATGCCCTGCTGGTGCGCGCCCCGAATCAGGCGCGCCTGCAGGCCATCCGTGCGCTGGTCTCGCGGCTGGACAAGCCCGGCAGCAATGGCATTGCCGGCAGCACCCTCCATGTGATCTATCTCAAGCATGCGGAGGCCACCCGCCTGGCCTCCGTACTGCGCGCAGCCTTTGCCGCCCAGGACACCAACAACGGCCTCTCCAGTTCGGATGGTGGCAGCAGCGGCGGTGGCGGGGGGGGCAAGTCGGGGGGAAGCTCCACCGCCTTTGCGTCGATGTCGGGCGGCTCCAGCAGCGGGTCGGACAGCAGCGCCAGCAGCAGCACCTCCAGCAAGCAGTCCACGGCGCCGGTGTCCGCCGCCGCCGAACCGTCCACCGGCGGCTTCATCCAGGCGGACCCGGCCACCAACGCACTGATCATCACCGCTTCCGAACCCAGGTTCCGCGAACTGAGCGCCGTGGTGGACCTGCTGGACTCCAATCGGGCGCAGGTCTATGTGGAATCGCTGATTGTGGAGGTCGATGCCAGCAAGGCGCTGGATGTGGGCATCCAATGGAAGCAGATCTTCAACATCAGCAGTTCCACCGACCTGACACTGGGTACGGTCGTCACCGCGCTGGAGTCGATGTCCGGCACCAACATCCTCTCGACCGCCAATCTGGTGACGCTGGACAACGAAGAAGCCAAGATCGTGGTAGGGCAGAACGTGCCGTTTGTGACGGGCTCCTACACCACCACCAGCAGTAGCAGCAGTTCACCGTTCCAGACCATCGAACGCAAGGACGTGGGCATCACGCTGCGCATCCGGCCGCAGATCGGCCCGAATGGCAGCATCCGGTTGACCATCTATCAGGAGTCGTCTTCGGTGTCGTCCACCACCACCCCCGGCACGACCAATGCGGGGCCGACCACCAATAAGCGCTCGGTGGAATCCACGGTGACGGTGAAGGACGGCAAGATCATCGTGCTGGGCGGGCTGATCGAGGACAGTGATACGGCAGATGCGGACCATCTGTATGGGCTGGCCCGGATCCCGCTGATCGGCGGGCTGTTCAGCAGCCGCAGCCATACGCGCAAAAAGACCAACCTGCTGGTGTTCCTGCGGCCGGTGGTCATGCTGGACGATGATGCAACGGAGCGGCTCACCATGGACCGCTACGACATGATCCGCGCCCGGCAGCAGGCGCTGCCGGAGAACGTACGCAACATTCTGCGGGACGAGCCGCCGCCGGCCTTGGTGCCAGCGCAGGAAGCGGCGGCGAAATCTCAGCCGTAAAGGATGCAAACGCCGGATGGCGCCGGTGGAGCCGCTGACGCGGCCTCACCGCGCGGTCACCGCAGCATTTCTCCGCCATCTCCGCGCTCCGTCCGCACCCTCTCGGCGCCCTCCGCGCATCCTCATCAGCGACACCGCTCAAGGTCCAGCCAAAGCCAGGATCTGCTCGCGCAGCCACCGCTGGGCCACATGCCCATGGTTGCGCTCGTGCCAGACCATACCCATCTCGAAACCTTCGATCGGCAGCGGGCACTCCATCACCTGCAGCCCCGCTGCACGCCCCTTCACCAGCCGCTCCGGCACCAGGGCGACCAGATGGGAGCGGGCCACCAGATCCGGCACGAAGAGGAACGACGCCGCCGACAGCACCACCCGCCGCTGCAGCCCATGAGCCGCCAGCACCTGGTCCACCGGTGAGCTGAACGCGCCACCTGCGGGCGACACGATCACCTGTTCCAGCCGCGCAAAACGTCTGGGGGTGAGCGGGCCCTGCAACTCCGGATGCCCTCGCCGGCCGATCAGCACATAGCGCTCATGGAACAAATGGCGCAGGCGGGCCGACGGCGGCGCCTCGCTGGGCATCAGAAGGCCGATGTCCACCTCCCCGCGGGCCAGTTGCCCATCGATCTGATGCGGGTCCATATGCCGAACGGCGATACGCACACCGGGCGCCTGCCGCAGCAGGCGCAGCACCAGCGGCTGTACCAGCGCGGTCTGCATGTAATCCGACGCGGCAATGCTGACGGTGAGGTCGGCCGTGGCGGGATCAAACTGCAGGTGCGAGGTGATGGCGGAACGAACCTGGTCGAGCGCATCACGCAGCGGCTGCACCAGGTCCAGGGCCTTGGCCGTGGGCGTCATGCCGCGCTGGGCGGGGAGCAGGAGCGGGTCGTCAAACAGGTCCCGCAGGCGGTTGAGCTGAGCGCTTACCGCAGGCTGGCTGAGATGAAGCCGGGCTGCGGCACGGGTCACATTGCGTTCCGCCAGCAGGGCTTCCAGCGTGACCAGCAAATTGAGATCGAGGCGGCTGGTATCCATGGCATCGATAGTAGGCCAAGACCATCATGATTTCACAGATGGCAGACAGGCGCCCACACTGGTGGTGAGCCATGCGCCAGTCGCCAGTCGCCAGTCGCCAGTCGCACTGAACCGCGATCCATGCGCCCGGCTCACCTGCCCCGCACTGCTCTCCAACATTCCCCGAGGTATTCACCATGAACGCAAGCCACCCCACCACGGGCGCCGCCCCATCGCACTCCCGAAACGTGCTCCTGGTTCACGCGCACCCGGAACCCAGCTCCCTGACGCGCTCCATGGTGCAGGCCGGGCGAGAAGCGTTGGAGCGCCAAGGCCATCGAGTGCTGGAGTCGGACCTCTACGCCATGCGCTGGAAGGCGGTTTATGACGAAGACGATTTTCCGCAGCGTCTCGACGCCGAACGCCTCTGCTTCGTGGCGGAATCCGGCCATGCCTATTGCAGCGGCACCCAGCCCGCCGACGTGGTGGAAGAACAGCGCAAGGTGTTGTGGGCGGACCTGGTGATCCTGCAGTTCCCGCTGTGGTGGTTCGGCATGCCCGCCATCTTGAAGGGATGGATCGACCGCGTATGGGCTCAGGGGCTGGCGTATGGATTCCGGGGCGAAGGCAACCGCTACCGTTACGGTGAAGGGGGTTTCCAGGGGCGCCGTGCCATGGTGTCAGTGACCACGGGCGGGCCGGACAAGGACTACGGCCCGCGCGGCATCAACGGCCCGCTGGACGCCCTGCTGTTCCCCATCACCCACGGCACCTTGTTCTACCCCGGCATGCAGGTGCTGCGAACCCATGCGGTGCATGGCGTTGGGCGGATGGACGATGCCGGCGTGACAGCGGCGCTGGCGGCCTGGCAAGACCGTCTCACGACGGTGTTCAATGAAGCTCCGCTGGCCTACCGACCGCAAAACGGCGGGGATTTCGACACCCGCCGTCATGAACTGCGCCCCGAGGTGGCACCGGGTATGGAAGGCATCGCCGCACATCTGGGGGCGCCGGGCGCTTGACCTGGGGACAGCACGGGACAGCACGGGACAGCACGGGACAGCGAGCAACTGCGTCGCTGTGTCGGATAGGATCGAGCGTCGCGCGCACTCCCCTGCGCGCGATTCTCTCTTTGGATGACCATGAAATTTGCCACCTGGAACGTCAACTCCCTGGCCGTGCGCCTGCCTCAACTGCTGGACTGGCTCGCCGCCAACCCGGTCGATGCCATCGTGCTGCAGGAAACCAAGCTGACGGACGACAAGTTCCCTGCCCAGGAGATTCAGGCCGCCGGTTATCAGGTGCAATGGTTCGGCCAGAAAACCTACAACGGCGTCGCGCTGATCAGCAAGGCACCCGCCACCGACATCGCCCGCAACATCCTCGGTTATGCCGATGAGCAGGCGCGGGTCATCGCCGGCACCGTGGCGGGTGTGCGGGTGATCGGTGCCTACTTCCCGAACGGGCAAGCCCCCGACAGCGAGAAGTTCGTCTACAAGATGGCCTGGCTGGATGGCCTTCGCGCCTGGGTGACCGAGGAGCTCAAGACCCACCCCAAGCTCGTGCTGATGGGCGACTTCAACATCGCGCCCGAAGACCGGGACGTCTACGACCCCGTAGCCTGGGCCGGCCAGATCCACTGCACCCCCCAGGAGCGGGAGCACTTCCAGCAGCTTCTCGGCATCGGCCTGGTGGATGCCTTCCGGCTCTTCGAGCAGCCGCCCAAGAGCTGGAGCTGGTGGGACTACCGCAACCTGGCCTTCCGCAAGAACCAGGGCCTGCGCATTGACCACATCCTCGTCAGTGAAGCGCTCAAGCCGTGCGTCACCGCCTGCGTCATCGACAAGCTGCCGCGCAAAAATGAAAGGCCGAGCGACCATGCGCCGGTCATCGTCACCCTGGACTGATACACCATGAACCCGATCGTCATCTATCACAACCCGGCCTGCGGCACCTCGCGCAACACGCTGGCGCTGATCCGCCATGCCGGCCTGGAACCCACCATCGTTGACTACCTGAAGACGCCGTTGGACAAGGAAGGCCTGCGCTCGCTGGTGAGCGCCACTGGCGAACCGGTGCGGGCGCTGCTGCGCGCCAAGGAATCCAAGGCCGCTGAATTGGGGCTGAACGACCCCGCCGTGAGTGACGAGGCCTTGCTCGAGGCGATGGCCGCCCACCCGATCCTGATGAATCGGCCGGTGGTCATCACGCCGCTCGGCACCGCCTTGTGCCGGCCGTCAGAGCGGGTGCTTGAACTGCTGCCGGTGGGTCCCCTGCCCGTCTTCACCAAAGAGGACGGTGAAGTGGTGGTGGACAGCGGCGCGCGCCGCCGCTGAACGGTCCCGCGCCGGGCCGACATCCGGTCGGTCGGCCTGTTGCAAGGCCCGGGCGTCTTGCCCGGGCTGCCCGTTTCAGCCGCGCAAGGCGCCGGCTTCCTGCGCCAGACGCGTGATGCGGGCCCAGTCGCCCGACTTCACCGCATCCCCCGGCGTCAGCCAGGACCCCCCACACACCTTCACATTGGGCAGGGCCAGGAAGTCCGGCGCCGTCTGCACGGTGATGCCGCCAGTGGGGCAGAAAGCGATGTCGGGGAACGGGCCCGCCAGCGCCTTGAGCAGATTGGTGCCGCCCACCGCCGTGGCCGGAAACAGCTTCAGGAATCGGTAACCCGCGTCCGCCGCCATCATCACTTCGCTGGCGGTGGACACCCCTGGCAGCAGCGGCAGGCCTTGCGCCTCGCAGGCACGGGCCAGTTCGGGCGTGAAACCCGGGCTGACCGCAAAACGGCTGCCTGCCTGCTTGGCTGCGGCCGCATCGGCGGCCGTGCGCAGCGTGCCCGCGCCGACGATGGCTTCCGGCACTTCCTTCGCAATCGCCGCAATGGCGTCCAGCGCCACCGGCGTGCGCAGCGTCACTTCCAGCACCTTCACGCCACCGGCCACCAGGGCCTTGGCCAGCGGCACCGCGTGCGCCAACTGGTCAATGACGATCACGGGAATCACCGGGCCATGCTGGGCCAGGCTCAGGGTATCGAGGGTCTCGCTCATGAGTTCTTGTCCTTGTTCGATTACAGCCAGGTCACGGCGCCTTCTTCGGCGCTGGACACATTGCGGCGCATGCCGGCAAACAGCTCGCGGCCCAGGCCCTCGCCGTTGTCACGAACCGCTTCCGGCGTGATCTGGGCGATGTCGCGGGCGACCCAGGTGGCATCGTCCACCAACGCGGTCAGCTCGCCGCTGTTGGCGCAGACCCGCACCCGGTCGCCGTCACGCAGCCTGGCCAGCGGCCCACCCGACAGCGCTTCCGGGCTGACATGGATCGCGGCCGGCACCTTGCCGGACGCGCCGCTCATGCGGCCATCGGTCACCAGCGCCACCTTGAAGCCCTTGCCCTGCAACACGGCCAGCGGCGGCGTCAGCTTGTGCAGTTCCGGCATGCCATTGGCCTGAGGGCCCTGGAACCGCACCACCACCACCACATCCCGCTCCAGCTCACCCGCCTTGAAGGCGGCCTGCATGGCTTCCTGGCTGTCAAAAATGCGGGCGGGCGCTTCCACCGTATGCCGGTCTTCCGGCACGGCGGACACCTTGATCACCGCACGGCCCAGATTGCCGGCCAGCAGCTTGAGGCCACCCGTGGGCGAGAACGGCGCCGCAGCGGTCCGCACCACGGTCTCGTCAGCGCTGCCTGCAGGCAGGTCGCACCAGCGCACCGAGCCATCTTCAGCCCGCTCGGGCAGCCGGGCATAGGCGCTCAGGGACTGGCCGGACACGCTGGTCAGCACATCGCCATGCAAGGCGCCTGCGCCCAGCAGTTCGCGAATCACAAAACCCGGGCCGCCCGCGGCCTGGAACTGGTTCACATCGGCGCTGCCGTTGGGGTAGACACGTGCCAGCAGTGGCACCACGGCGGAGAGGTCGGAGAAATCACTCCAGTCGATCAGGATGCCGGCCGAACGGGCCACGGCCACCCAGTGGATCAGATGGTTGGTGGAGCCGCCGGTGGCCAGCAGGGCCACCATGGCATTCACGATACAGCGCTCGTCCACCAGTCGGCCGATCGGCGTGTAGTCGCGTTGGGGGATGATGCCCAGCAACTGGCGCACCGCTTCACGGGTCAGCGCCTCGCGCAGGCCATCATGCGGATGCACAAAGGCCGCCCCCGGCACATGCAGGCCCATGGCCTCCAGCAGCATCTGGTTGCTGTTGGCGGTGCCGTAGAAGGTGCAGGTGCCGGCGCCGTGATAGGCGGCGGACTCTGCCTTGAGCAGTTCGTCGCGGCCCACCTTGCCCTGGGCATACAGCTCGCGGACCTTGGCCTTGTCGTTGTTGGACAGACCGGAACTCATCGGCCCGGCCGGGACGAACACGCAGGGCAGATGCCCGAAGTGCAGAGCCCCGATCAGCAGGCCCGGCACGATCTTGTCGCAGATGCCCAGCAGCAGTGCGCCGTCAAACACGTCATGAGACAGCGCCACGGCCGTGCCCATGGCAATCGTGTCGCGCGAGAACAGGCTCAGCTCCATGCCGGGCGTACCCTGCGTCACGCCGTCGCACATGGCCGGCACACCGCCCGCCACCTGCGCGGTCGCCCCCTGGCGATGCACTTCGTCGCGGATCAGCGCCGGGTAGCCTTCATACGGTTGATGGGCCGACAGCATGTCGTTGTAGGCGGTGACGATGCCCAGATGGGGCGCCTTCTCCGCCACGATGCGCAGCTTGTCGTTCTCCGGCAACGCGGCCACCGCGTGGGCGACATTCGCGCAGCCCATCCGCTGCACACCGCGCTGGCGGCGGGACATGCGGTCGATCAGGTCCAGATAGCGCTCGCGGCTGGCGGCGCTGCGGGCACGGATGCGAGCCGTGACCTCGAGAAGCGTCTTGTTCATGCCTGCTGCCGATGTAACTCGGCTTGGGTTGGATTGGTAACCATATTACACGCTCGGAAGCGAGCCTTCGAGGGCTTTTCCGGGTACGGGGAAGTTACGGGGCAAGTCGGTCGCCTGTGGTTTTAAGCCATAGTGCGGCCCATGTCATCGCAGCCCCCGACCCGCCCCGCCATTGAAGCGCTGTATCCCCTGCTGTTTGTGGTGTTGTGGAGCACCGGTTTCATCGGTGCGAAGTTCGGACTCCCCGATGCAGCGCCGCTGACGTTTCTGGCGTGGCGATATGCGGCCGTGATCGTGCTGATGGGGGGCCTCGTGGCGCTCACCCGCGCGCCATGGCCGAAGGCCTCCGGCGCGTGGGCCCATATTGCCGTGTCCGGTCTGCTGGTGCATGGGGTGTATTTGGGGGGTGTGTTCATCGCCATCAGCCATGGGCTGCCGGCCGGCATCACGGCCTTGGTGGTGGGCCTGCAGCCGGTGGTCACGGCGGTGGGCGCCCGTGCCTTCCTCGGTGAACAGGTGCTGCCGAAGCAGTGGGCCGGGCTGGCGCTGGGCTTTTTGGGCGTGGGACTGGTGGTGGCCGCCAAAACCTCGTCCGTGCCCACCCAGGCACTGATGACCATGCTGACGCCCGCCGTTGTGGCCTTGCTGGGCATCACCGCCGGTACGCTGTACCAAAAACGGTTCTGCCCGTCCTTTGACCTTCGCAGCGGGGCGGTGATCCAGTTCGTGCCCTGCCTGGCGCTCACAGCGGCCCTGGCCCTTGCCACGGAAGACACCACCGTGAACTGGACACCCTCCTTCCTCTTTGCGCTGGGCTGGCTGGTGCTGGTGCTGTCCATCGGGGCCGTGAGCCTGCTCAACCTGCTGATCCGACGCGGCAGTGCGGTCCATGTGGCCAGCCTGTTCTACTTGACACCCCCCACCACGGCCGTGATCGCCTGGGCGCTGTTTGGTGAGACGCTGCGCGGCCTGGCCATCGTTGGCATGGGCCTGGCGGTGTTCGGGGTGTGGCTGGCACGCGGCAAGCGCTGACCCGGCCCGCTCAGACGCCCGGGCCCGCCGTGGCCAGTGCGGGGCGCGAAACAGCCGTCACGGCATGTGTCAGCCCCGCTCCGTTTGTGACTACCCCGCGACGACGCAGCGGTGCTTGTGGCAGTATCAAACCATGTTGCATGCGCCCGCTTCCGCTGCCCAGGCCTCTCCGACGGCAGCCCCATCGCCCCCCTCCGGCTCCCCCCCTGCGGCCACGGGTCTCGCGCCCGGCGCTTGTCCGCAGAATGACCCGCTGGCGGGCGCCCGGGTGGAAGATCTGCCGGCCCACAGCCAGGACTGGCTGCAGCGTTTCCAGACCGAATGGGACCGCAGCACGGGCCTCTGGATCTTTGCCTACGGTTCGTTGATGTGGAACCCAGGCTTTGCGCCAGCCGATACCCTGGTGGCCAAGGTGCAGGGCTACCACCGGGCGCTGCGGCTGCGCTCACTGGTCAATCGCGGCAGCGCGGAACAACCCGGGTTGGTGATGACCCTGCTCTCTGGCGGCAGTTGCCGGGGCCTGGTCTATCGCATTGCCCCGGAGCGGGCAGAGGCCGAACTCCAGCGGCTGTGGCTGCGTGAAATGGTGGTGGGCACCTATGTGCCACGCTGGCTGCCCTGCTTCAGCGAGGCGGGTGAGCACCGGGCGCTGGCTTTCACCCTGTCCCGCCGCAGCCCGGGCTGGGCGGGTGACCTGTCCGAAGAACGGCTGCTTCACATCCTGCGGCATGCACGCGGCCGGTACGGCACCACGCTGGACTATCTGGAACGCGCCGTGAACTGCCTGCGGGACCATGGCATTCACGACAGGTCCCTGGAACATCAACTGGCGCTGGCGCGAGCCCACGGGCTCTGAGGGTTCATCAAGAGCCCCTTGCGGGGCCGCTCAGTCCCCCACCCCACCGCCCGCGCGCTGCAGGCGGCTGCGCGCCGAGGCCGGTGTGGGCACGGCCGGGTGGACCGACAGCACCCGCTCCAGATCCTCCACCGTGTCCACATCCACCAGCACGCCGGGATCGTCCACATCCACGGCCTGGGCGGGAAAGCGGGCCAGCAGCTTGCGGGCGCCCTCGTCGCCCTGCAGGGCGGTCAACTCCGAAAACAGCTCTGCACTGAACCCCACGGGGTGCCCCCGCTGGCCGTCATATTGCGCATAAGCAATCGGGTCGTGCTCCAGGGCCCGTGCCACCGCCATCAGGCTGCTGGCCTGCAGCAGCGGCATGTCTGCCGGGACAATCAGCCAGCCCGGCGCGTCGCCCGTGGCGGCCACACCCGCAGCAATCGAATGCCCCATGCCCACGGGTGCGGGCCGCCCTAGCCGGTCCTGCGCAGGCAGCACCAGCATGTCGCGCTCCGCCACATGGTTCCTGACCAACGGGGCCAGGCTCTCGGAGGTCACCACCACGAAACGCAATCCGGTGGCCATCGTCTGGCGCAGGGTGTGAGCCAATACCGTTTCCCCACCCACCAACTGCTCGAGCTTGTGACCTTCGCCGCGAAAGCGTTGGCCACGTCCTGCCGCGAGCACGACGACAGCCGGTCGTCGCTGATTCATGCGTACTTCCTTCAGGTTGATTCCTCGCTGCGGCTGACTCTTGGCATGGTCAGTTGTGCTGAGCATGCCTGCCCTGGGCGCATCGTCACACCCGGAGTTTCACGACTGGGAGCTTTACCTAAGGATTCGCCCCATACTTCACCCTTATGGACAAACTCGCAGACCTCCGAAAGAGCTACGAACGCGACGAGCTCGATGAAAACGCTTCGGCTTCAGAGCCCCTGGCGCAATTCCAGCAATGGCTGCGCCAGGCAATGGACGCCAAGATACCCGAACCCAATGCCATGACCCTGGCCACAGTGGGGTCGGATGGGCGACCTTCAACCCGTATCGTGCTCATCAAGGATATGGATGAGCGTGGCCTCGTCTGGTACACCAACTACAACAGCCGCAAGGGTCAGCAGCTGGCCCAGAACCCCTTTGCGGCGCTGCAGTTCCACTGGGTCGAGCTGGAACGGGTGGTGAGGATTGAAGGCCGCGTCGAGACCGTGGACGCGGCCCAGTCAGACACCTATTTCGCGTCCCGCCCCCTGGATTCGCGCCTGGGCGCCTGGGCGTCGCCGCAAAGCCAGGTGATCAGCAGCCGCGCCGTGCTGGTGGCCAATGCCGCCAAGGCAGCGGCCCAGCACGGCCTGAACCCCAGCCGGCCGCCGCACTGGGGCGGCTACCGGCTGGTGCCGGACCGGTGGGAGTTCTGGCAGGGCCGCCGGTCACGCCTGCATGACCGGCTCTGCTACCGCCTGGCCGACGGGCAGTGGCTGCGAGAGCGCCTGGCGCCTTAGAACTTCACCTGAACGCCGGTGAAGATGCTGCGGCCCGGCAGCGGGGTCAGGTCGCGGATGGTGGCCACGCTGCTGGCGCTGTACGCCAGCTTGTTGGCCAGGTTGTCCAGCTTGACGTACCACATCGCGTCATAGCTGCCCAGGTCGAAATGGCGGGCCACATTCAAGCGCAGCGTGCCGTAGCCCGCCGTCGGTGTGTCCAGTTCAGGCACGCGGTTCTGACGCGCGGCACCCCGCACTTCCGCCTGCACCAGCCACGGCCCCCGCTCCGCCTGCAGCGACAAGGTGCCATGCAGCGGGGCCAGACGCGGCAGGGGCTCCCCGGTCAGGCGATTGGTGCCGCGCACCAGATCCACCGTCGTGCCCAGGGTCAGGTCCCAGCCCGCCACCGAGGGCAGCGGCTGACGCCCTTCCAGCTCCAGACCATGCATCCGGGCCGGCACACCGCGATAGACATACACCGGGATGGACTCCGCTTGCCCCTCATCATTGGTTTCCGTCACCGTCTGACCATTGGCATCCATGGCGAGGAAGTTGGAGAAGCGGGTCTGATAGACCTGCAGGCTCCACTTCGCACCGTTCTGCTGCCAATGCAGGCCCAGGTCCACCGACTTGGCCTTTTCCATGCGCAGCGATTGGTCGCCAATCTCAAACGCACCCGAGGCCACGTGGACGCCATTGGCGAACAGCTCATAGAAGGTCGGAGCGCGCTCCGAGCTGCTGGCGCTGCTCGACAGGCTGAAGCCACTGCCCAGATCCACGGCGCCTGACAGCGAGAAGCTGTTGGGGCTGAACCGCTTGGAGGTGGGTGCACCGAAACGTTCTTCGTCACCACCCGTGGACGACACCGTCACACGCTCCGACCGGGCACCTGCCTGCAGGCTCCACGGGCCGGACTTGAAGTTCTCGATCAGGAACAACGCGCCGGTGCGGGTGGTGGTGTTGGGCACCAGCGCCTCGTCGCCCAAGGCGGAGAAATCGCTGTTTTCCCATTGCCACCCCAGCACGCCCTGCAGCGGGCCCCAGGGCGTCTGGATGGCGGCATGCTGCGCTTCAATGCGGGCATCCTTGCCGTCCGACTGGAAGGTGGTGCCGACGGCACCATCCCCTTCAATCTCCTGGTGCTTGTAACGGCTGCTGGCGAATTGCCATTGCACACGCGCCAGGCCCGGGAACACATCGCGCCATTCGCCGGCGGTGGCAATGCGCTGGCGTTGCATCTCGATGCGGGTATCCGGCTCCACGGTCACGCCGTAATTGTTGTGATAGTCCTCCACCGAGACGCCGGCATAACCGTCGGAGAAGAAGAACGATCCGCCCAGCGCGCCGCTGCGGCTGTGGCTGTCGGAGTTGCGCACATGCGTACCGGTGTTGCCCTCGCTGTCGGTGAAGCGCGGCACCCGCTGGTCATCGGCGTGGCGGTCGGCGGCATCCACATGCCAACCGAACTGCGACGTGCCCCCATCCAGCACGGCGGCGCCGCCGTATTCATTGGAAGCGCCCCCCAGGCGCACTTCGGCTGCGCCGTTGATGCCGGGCTGCGGCGCGCGGGGAATGCGGTTGTCCAGGGCGTTCACCACACCGCCAATGGCATTGCCACCGTACTGCAGGGCCGCCGCGCCGCGAAGCACTTCAATGCGGGTGAGCACCAGCGGATCCACCGGCAGCGCATGGTCGAAGCTGAGGCTCGACGCATCCACCGACGAGCCCGAATTGCTCAGCATCTTGACACGGTCCCCATCCAGGCCGCGCAGCGTCGGGCGGTTGCTGTTAGGACCGAAATAGGTCGAGCCCACGCCGGACATGTCTTCCAGCGTGTCCCCAAGGCTGGAGCCGCGCTTGAGTGTCAGCGCATCACCGCTGAGGGTCTGCACGGGAGCCACCAGGTCACGCAGGCCCAGTGGGTTGCCGGTGACAACCACCTGCTGGAGGCTCTGCTTCTGGCGGGGCTTGGTGGATGCCGTGCTGTCACCGGACGAAGCGCCTGGGCCACTGCTGCCGCCGGTGCTGGTGTTGGCGCTCGTGCTGGCGCTGGTGCTGGTGCCGTCAGCAGGAGACGAGTCTGCAGCGGCCCCAGCCCCGGGGGCTGCGGCGGCAACGGTCGACGAAGCGTTGGAAGACGAGTTGGAAGGCGCCTTGGACGACGCGTTCGAACTAGCGTTCGAAGAAACGGAAGACGAGGCGGATGCGCCAGCTGCCTCTGGCCTGGCGGCGTTGACGGGCGTGGATTGGGCCATGGCGGCGCCCCAACCCAGCGCGAGCACCAGGCTCAGGGCCTGCGCGACCGGCGACAGGTTCGGACGTGAGACGTCGCACGCCCCCAAGGAAGACAACGCGGTAGAGACCACAACCGGAGAATGCATGGACATGACTTTTTCTTTCTGGTTGGCGGCACGCGGACTCGGTCCGGCCTCATCCCTCGATGAAGATCGGAGCCAGGCAGGCATCGACCTCACACGCCCGCACATGGGCGATGGATCGACCTGAGGCGCCGCGGCGCCAAGGACACAACAGGTGGCGCTGAACGCGGCGAGGCGTGGGCCGCGCAGTGATCAGCGAAGAACAGGAGGTGTGGAGGGCGTCAGCCGCAGGCCGCTCCACCGTTGTTCACACAACGGCGGATGCAACAGGGCTGATGTCATGCCGCAGGCGGCGCGCGAGCAAGCGCGCGCCAGACTTGCGCCACGGTGGCGCTGTGCGGGTGGGGTGTGGCCACCGGATGGTCCGGCAGCAATGCAGTCCAGGCGAGCGCCTGGGAGATGGGGCCCAGCGCGGTGCTGAGCTGATCGAGCAATTGGCAATCGCCACTGCCGGGCAGATGGCCCAGGGAGGACGGCTGGATGTCGTGGGCAGGGTTGGCCCCTGCCGCCCACGAGGACGCCAACAGCAAGCGCGGCGCCACACTGCCACCGTGTAACGCCCGGTGCACCAGCCCCAAGGCCTGAAAGCCCAGCAGCGACACCACGCACACCAGCACCCACCACCGCAGCACATGCGGCAGCGCAGGCATGCCGATGCAGATGCCGTTGCGGGCATGGTGCGGAGGAGACCGATGGGCGGCTGTGGGCGGGGCGAACATGGCAGCAGATCGAAGAAGCTGCGATTGTGCCTGTGCGCGGCGGGCGCTGTCTGAAGTCACCGGCCTCCGGTTGGGGGAGCCCCCCCTTCCGGGCGGAGGCCAATGACAAGTGGCGCCACGCTGCCCAAGGGTCGGCGCGGTGGCATGCGGTTGACGTGACTCGGGCGAAAACCGCCCTCCCCTCGCCGTGAAGGGGACCATCTGTGGCGTTTGCAGTACGGGACGGCCAAAACAGAGCGGGACGGCAAAGGCAACCGCCACAGCAGCGTCTGGCGCCCCTTCCCGCGTTGCGCTCACACGCCGCCAAGCGCGCCACCAGAGCTGGTACCTCCACCGGTTGCCGTCACGGACCGGTCTTCAGCCGCCCGCCGTCAAGAAGCAGCCTCCATCAGCAGCCCTCAACAAGCAGCGCTCACCTCCGGCCCTCACGACTGGTGCTCAGGCGGAATCCGTCCGGACCAGTTCCTTGAACTTCTTCATGAACTTGTCCACCTTGGGCGCCACCACAAAAGCGCAATAGCCCTGCTCCGGATGGTTCTCGAAGTAGCGCTGGTGGTAGGCCTCGGCCGGCCAGTAGTTCTGCTCCGGCTGGACTTCCGTCACCACCTTGCCGCCATGGGCGTGATTGGCTTCATCCACCACCTGACGGATCTCACCCAGCTGGTCCCCCCGGTGGTAGTAGATGCCGGAGCGGTACTGCGTGCCCACGTCCGCGCCCTGCCGGTTCAGCGTCGTCGGGTCGTGGACGGCAAAGAACACCTGCAGCAATTCACCCAGGCTCACCACTGCCGGGTCGAAGCGCACGCGCACCACCTCGGCATGGCCCGTCTGGCCGGAACACACCTGCTCGTAATTCGGGTTCTGCAACGGGCCATTGGTGTAGCCTGATTCGACCGAGCGCACGCCCTTGACCTTCAGGAAGACGGCTTCCGTACACCAGAAGCATCCCCCTCCCAGGGTGATGACGTCCTCGGACTGGCCGGGGCCGCCGGGGGGGGGTGTCGAGCCGGGAGTGGGGGTCGCGGTGCTCATCGCATCGTCCTTTCTTGCAGTGATCCAGGCCATATGGGGATGAAAACCCACAAGCCAAGGTCATTGGGTGCTGAGGGCCAGATCCACCTTGGGCTGCCAAGCCGGGCTGTCACTCCGGGCGCCGTCCTTGCTCTCATGCAGCTTGGGGGACGCCAGGAACATCCGCGCGTTGGGCACACCCTTGGTGATCAAGGCATCCCGCACGACCACCGATCGCTGCAGAGCCAGTTCGCGCATCTGCTCGTCGGTGACCGTATAGCTGTCCAGCAACAGTTCGCGCATCTCGGCGGCCGGGATGTCCTTGGCCAGCCCCAGCAGATTTCGGGGCTTGTTGGGCAGCTTGGCGTTCTCGTAGACGACCTTCAGCAGCCGCTGCCGCTGGACGTCGTCCAGGGTGATGGCGGTAGCAGTGGTGATGGCGGTGGCGACAGCGGCACCAGCGGCGCCAGTGGCGCCACTGGCGGCATTGGGTAGAGCGACTGCAGTGGCAGAGGACGCGGCAGCTTCCGGCCCCTGCTGCCGGCGCAGCTCACGCCGCCGCTCGGCCACCATGGCCTCTTCCAGACGGACCGCCTGCGCCGCACGACGTTCACCCGCCGGATCCACCCAGCCGGTGATGCTGAGCTGCAGCGACGGTTTTTCTGCCAGCACCTTGGCCACCTGGCTCAACGCCTGATCCGTGGCTGGCGGCAGCGCCGCCGTGCCTGGGTTGAACGACAGCTCGCTCATGTCCACCCCACCGCCTCCGGACAACAGCGAAAACGGCGCCGTCAGGGCCTTGGTCAGCAGATTGGTCAGCAGCTTCACCACCACCCCACCCACGCTGAACTCGGGGTCATTGATGGAGCCGCTGACCGGCAGGTTGATGTCGATGACGCCGTTGCTGTCCTTCAGCAAGGCCACGGCCAGGCGCACCGGCAATTGGGTGGCGTCGGGGCTGTCGATGCGATCACCAAAGCTCAATTGGTTCAGAACGATCTTGTTTTCCGCCACCAGCTGGCCGCTCGGGTCAATGCGGTAGTGCACGCGGGAAGAGAGTTTTCCGCGCTCGATCGCGTAACCCGCGTACTTGCCGGCATAGGGCGACAGCGGGGCCAGCTCGATATCGGTCGCGCTGGCGGTAATGTCCAGCGCCAGCGGCGACCCACTGGGGTTGAGCTGACCGTTGATGTCCAGCAGCCCCGTCCCTGCCACCCGTCCACGCAATTGCAGCGGCGCCATGTCGGGCGAGCCGGCCGAGAAGCTGCCAAGCGTACCCGTCAGCTCGGTCAGCTGGGCGGTGTAGTTGGGTTTGACAAATCGGTCGGTGAAGTCGACCCGGCCGGCATTGACCTGGGTTTCGCGGATGCTGAGACGCAGCGGAGGTGAGGCGGCGCCAGCAACCGCTCGAGCATTTGTGGCGGGCGCCGAACTGGCCGCCGCCACCAGCGGGGCCACCGGCGCCGAGGCCGCATGCGTTCCCGCCACGGCCTGCCCTTGTGAGGTCTGGCGCAGGTCGCGCAGGTTCAGCCGCCCCTGCTCGCTGATGATCAGCCGGGCATAGAACTCATCCAGGCTGGCCTGGCGGATGGCGATGTCCGGCACACCAGCCGGGGCCATCTGCAGCTTGAACCCGGACAGGCGCAAGGCCTGCCAACTCAACAGGTCTTCGGCCGATCGACGCCGACCTTCCTGCAAGCGCGCCTGACGTAGCCGCAGATCAGACAACTGCAGATCGCCGCCCGCCTGCAATTGCGGCCCGGCGGGGAGCAGCGCCAGGCTCACATCGCCTTTGAAACTCCCCTCGGCCCGCTGCAGGTGGATGCCGATGGAGGGATCCAGATAGGGGTCGGCCCAATGCAAGGGCAGGTGTTCCGCCTGCAAGCGGCCATTGAGGCGCACCGGGGCCAGGGCCACCTGGCCGTCCCACTGCAGCCGCGCGGCTTCGCGCAGATTGCGGCGCCTGGAATCGGGCCGGCGAGCCACCAGTGACACACGCACCGGTACGGCCTGGCGCAGTTGGCGGCCATCCCAGTCCAGGTGGGCCAGGCGCACCGAGAGGTCCTGAACACCGATGGGGCGCACCGGTTCATCGTCCAGAACATGCGTCAACTGGTCCATCAATTGGACCTGGCCGCCCTCCACGACCAACTCGGCCAGCCGGGCTCGCCAGGGAGCCGAGGCGGTGACCGGCGTTGGCGTTGGCGTTGGCGTTGGCGATGCTGCCTTGGGGCGCGACTCCATCGGATCGGTCAGCCTCAGCACAGGGCGCCCGGGGGGTTCTGGCCGAGCGCTTGCGCTGCCCGGCGTGGCGCTCACGGTCCAGTTGGCCCAGTTCCAGCGCCCGGCGCCATCCCGTGCCAGTTGCACCTGAGGCTGCTTCACCGTCAGGCGACCCAGCGTGATGTCCTGGCTGGCGGGCACCACGTCGACCTTGTCCAGGCTGGCATCAGCCAGGCTGACCACCGGATTGCGGCCTTCGCGCAGTTCCAGCGAGCTCAGCCGCAAGTCGCGCAGCCGCAGCTGGAGCTGCTCACCCTGCGGGCTGGCTTTCACCTGGCCCTGCACGGCCAACTGCCCACTCAGGTCCAGCGGCGTCACGGTGTGGAGATAAGGGGCCAGCCAGGCCAGCGACAGTCGGTCCAGTTGCCAGTCCAGTGTCACACCTGCCGGACCGACCTGGCCCTTGGCCTTGATGTTGGCGGACTGCGGGGCGGCGGCTCGGGCCCCTGCTGCGGGCGTCGCCGTGGCCGCATTCCTGCTGGTGGCTGGCTTCAAGCCAAGGGGCGCAGGTGTGCCTGTTGCTGCAGCCGATGGTGTGGATGGCAGGCCCGCCGCCTGAAGCGTGGCCGACAGCTCCACCGGTGCGGCCTGCCGGGCCAGGGGCCAGTTGAGACCGTTGCCCTTGACATGGAGCCCGTCCAGCCGCCACTGGGCCGCAGGCGACACGGCGGCATCGTGGAGGGACACCTGCCCTTGCATCAGTTCCAGCCGCCGCAGTCCGAAGCGCCAAGCTGCGGGGGCGGACGACACGGCAGTTGTGGCACGAGCGGCCCCTGCCGAGTCCGCCGTTGATCCCGCCGTTGATGGGTTGCGGCCTCCACCCCCTTCCGGCATCGGCCACCCCAACCGACCTTGCGCATCCCGCGTCAAGCGCAACGCCGGTCCCTGCACCGTCAGCGCGTCCAGCAGCACCTGATGCTTGAGCGGCTGCACATCCGCCAGACCCACGGTCAGGCGCTTCCAACGCAGCCAGTCCTCCCAGCCGGCGTCTTGTCCCGTCTTTGCAGCCCCGGCACTACCGGGCGCCACCGCCTGACCGCCCTCATCCCGCCGCTGCAGCGCCAGGTCACGCAGCTCCGCCTCGCCACTGATCTTCAGCTCCGGCCCCTGTTCAAGCGGCTGCCGGAAATCCACCACCAGGTGAGCATCCAGCCATCCCGAAGCCAGACGCATCGGCAAGGCCTTTGGCCAGTAAGCGCGGTAGGTGGACAGATCCATCGCGTCCAGCTTGAATTCCAGGCGCGCGGTGCGGGTCCTGGCAAACGGCTGGGCCTGGGCTTGGGTGCTGAAAGCCACCCCATTGAGCTGCCCGGCCAGGTGCGGCTGCACCGTCACTTCCACATCCGTATCCAGGGTGGAGAGGAATGGCACGCCCAGTTGCAGGCCACTGAGGCGATGCGCCATGCCGGCCTGTCGGTCGTCGACCTGCACGTCGCCCTGCGTCAACTCGATGTTGTAGAGGGCCAGCGGCGGCTCCTTGTCAGACGCCTCCTGCGTGGGCGTGGAGGAACCCCGCAACCTCGCCAGGATGTCATCGACATTCGTGCGCCCCTCCCCCAACACAGCCAAGCGCACCTCCGGCCGGGTGATCCGCAGCGCAGAGAGGATCGGCGCGAAGTGCCACACCGAGCGCGGTGACAGCACCACCTCCACCTGTTGAACGGCCAGCAGCGCAGGCGCTTGGGCGTCCGGCCCTGCGATCCGCACGCCGTCCAAGGTCAGCGCCAGCCGCCAGGGGCTGAAGTGCGCCGCCTCCAGCGACACGGTCCGGCCCAGTTGCTCGCTGGCCCACTTCCCCCCCTGGCGTTCAATCCAGAAGGGCAATGCTGCCCAGGTCAGCAGGAGCACCACCGCCAGGATCAGCACCAGCCCCAGCACAGCGCGAATCAGGCGCCGGGGCCATGTGGGTAAAGCAGCGAACAGCACGTGACAGCCGATGGAGTCGTTGAAGGCCCGATTATGCTGGTGTGCTCAACACCGGACACCGATGAACGAACTCATCCATAGCCTCGCTGCCTGGCTGCTCCCTCCCATGGGTGCGGTCCCCCTGCTTCTGATGGCCTGGTGGTGGCGGGTCCGGCGCGCCCGACTGGCCACCGGCCTGTTCATACTGGCCCTGGTGGGCTTGTGGGTGGGCAGCAGTGACATGGGCGCGCAATGGTTGCAGGACCGCCTGCTGGGTCGTTATGAGCCGCTGGCGCTGGAACGCCTGACACAGCGCCCGCCCGAGCAGACCGCCATCGTGGTGTTGGGAGCCGGCGGGCGGCTGATGGTGCCTGAATATCACTCCGCCCAGCTCAAGCCCCTGTCGATTGAAAGGCTGCGCTACGGCATCTGGCTGGCCCGCCAGTGCCACTGCCCCTTGCTATTTACCGGTGGCACGGGCCGCGCCGCCAAGCCGGGCCAGCCCAGCGAAGCCGCCTTGGCCGACCGACTGGCCCGCGAGCAGTTCGGATTCGAGCCCCGCTGGCTCGAAGACCGGGCCTTTGACACGCGGGAGAACGCGCTCTATAGCGCTCAGATGCTGCAGGGGACCGGCGTACGCCGGGTCCTCCTGGTCACCCATGACCTGCACATGCGGCGATCGCTGCGGGCCTTCCGGGCGGCGCTTCCGCCCGACATCGAGCTGATTCCGGCACCCATCGGCCTGAGCGGCGAAGGCCTGGAATGGCGCGATGCCCTGCCCTCGGCGGATGGGATCGCCCGTGCGCGTTATCTGGGCTATGAATGGCTCGGCTGGATCGCCGGCCACTGAATTCGCATCTCTATATAGAGTCCACAAAGAGAAACCCCCTCCAGGCCGGAGATTCCGGACCAGGAAGGGGTGGGCGGACCAGCCGCCTTTGGGGCTCCGCAGCCATCTGCCGCAGGGCTCCTGGCGCGCAGTGACTGCGCCAGAGGAAATGCCTCGAAAGGCCCTACAAGCTTAGGTGGGGGCCTCCCCGCTTTCAAGGCGGCGGCGCCTGCCACCCCCGCAAATCAGCCCCCGAACAAACGCTTATATAAATCTTGCGCGCGGGCTTTTTGCTCGGCCGGCATCTCGATCACCCGCCCCCATTCGCGGGACGTCTCACCGGCCCACTTGTTGGTGGCATCCAGACCCATCTTGCCGCCCAGGCCGCTGACCGGGGATGCAAAGTCGAGGTAGTCGATCGGGGTGGACTCCACCAGCGTGGTATCCCGCGCCGGATCCATGCGGGTGGTGATGGCCCAGATCACGTCCTGCCAGCTGCGGATGTCCACATCCTCGTCCACGATGACAATGAACTTCGTGTACATGAACTGGCGCAGATAGCTCCACAGGCCGAACATCAGCCGTTTCGCATGGCCGGGATACGCCTTGCGGATGGAGATGACCGCCATCCGGTAGCTGCAGCCCTCCGGCGGCAGATAGAAGTCAACGATCTCCGGGAACTGCTTTTGCAGGATGGGCACGAACACCTCGTTCAGCGCCACCCCCAGCACGGCGGGCTCATCGGGCGGCTTGCCGGTGTAGGTGGAGTGATAGATGGCGCCCTCCCGCTGTGTGATGCGGTTCACTTCGAAGACCGGGAACCAATCCTGTTCGTTGTAATAACCCGTGTGGTCGCCAAACGGCCCTTCCAGCGCATGCAGGTAGCCGCCCTTTTCCTTGAGCGGCACGCCGTCTTCGCTGTGACCGGTAAAGCCTGGCTCCGCAGGCGGAATGCAGCCTTCCAGCACAAATTCAGCGCTGGCGGGCACCTGCAGCATGCGGCCGGCCTCCCCCACCTGGGTGTCCGCCAGTTCGGTGCGGGAGCCGCGCAGCAGGCCGGCAAACTGGTATTCGGACAGGGTGTCCGGCACCGGCGTGACGGCCCCCAGAATGGTGGCGGGGTCCGCCCCAAGCGCCACCACGATGGGGAACGCTTGTCCCGGATTTGCCAGTGCGAAGTCCCGGAAATCCAGGGCGCCGCCCCGGTGGGCCAGCCAGCGCATGATGAGCTGGCGCCGGCCAATGAGTTGCTGGCGATAAATCCCCAGGTTCTGGCGCAGCCGCGGTTGGGCGATCGACTGCGGCCCCCGGGTGACCACCAGCCCCCAGGTCAGCAGCGGGCCGATGTCTCCTGGCCAGCAGGTCTGGATCGGCAGGCGCTTGAGATCCACGTCCGGCCCCTCCACCACCTGCTCCTGGCAGGGGGGACGGCGCACGACCGAGGGTTTCATGTCCCACAAGGCCTTGGCCATCTGGGCCAGGCGCCCCACGTCCTTCAATCCCCGAGGCGGTTCCGGCTCTTTGAGGCTGGCCAGCAGTTGTCCGACCTCCCTCAATTGAGTGGTCGACGCCGCGCCCATGCCCAAGGCCACCCGACGTGGGGTTCCAAACAGGTTGGCCAGCACCTTTGTGCGATAACCGCTCGGTTGTTCGAACAGCAGCGCGGGCCCTTCTGCCTTGAGCACCATGTCGCTGAGGGCCGTCATCTCCAGCACCGGAGACACCGGCTCGCCGACGCGACGCAGCTCTCCCATGCCTTCCAAAGCGCCGATAAAGTCACGCAAATCTCGATACTTCATAACTAAAAGAAATTTAGAAGAGCCCCCATCAGCTTGACGGGTTATTTTTGGTCCCTAGAATCGCGCCCTGCCCTGCTTTCAGGGTAATCCCGGCCTTCGCTTTTGGGACAGCAAGGTCGGCCCGCTGCCAATGGACGCCGGAAGTCCAGTTGCCTCGTCTCTCTGCAGAGACGGATGAGGCTCAGGTCTGATCCGGCCCATTATCGCCACCCCTCGTGGGGGCCTCGTTGAGGGGCCTTTGCTGGGATGTCGGAGAAAGGAGTCGCATGACAGCGCGTTCGCATGTTCTTTCCCTCTCGCTCCAGGCGCGTTCTGCCCTGGTCTTGTTTGTCAAGGATATTGGCCAGGGTCTTCTGGTCGTCAGTCACAACACGCTCGCCCTGCTTGGATTTGCCGTTCTGGCCATCGGCATCGTGTTCGCCAGCCAGGCAGATCTCCGCCAGGACACCGAAAGCAAGGTGCTGGGCTGGCTGAATGCCCGCCATGAAGCCCGTGTGGAAGCCTCCGGTGATGTACTGGCCCTCATGGCCGAGCCGGACGCCATCAGCCGAGCCACTGCGGTAGACCCGAAGCAGCTCACCCACCAGCAGGCGGCGGTGGCGCAATATCTGGCGCGCCGCTACCGCGTGGCGCCGGAGCCGGTGAGCCGCCTGGTGAAGGAAGCCTGGGAGGTCGGGCAGCGCGCCCGCGTGGACCCCACGCTGATCCTGTCCATCATGGCCATTGAGTCGGGGTTCAACCCCTTCGCCCAAAGCTCGGTGGGCGCCCAGGGTCTGATGCAGGTGCTGACGCGCGTGCATGACGACAAGTACGAAGCCTTCGGCGGCAATCTGGCCGCGTTCGACCCCATCACCAACCTGCGGGTCGGCGTGCAGGTGCTGAAGGAGTGCATTCAGCGCGCGGGCAGCATCGAAGAAGGTCTGCGCCGTTATGTGGGCGCCGCCAATCTGCCGGACGACACCGGTTATGCCGCACGCGTGCTGGCTGAGCAGGACCTGCTGAAGATGGTGGTGGCCGGCCGCAATGTGTCGCCCAACGCACCTCGTCCGGCCCGCGAGCCGTCGTCGGCACCGCAACCCAGCCCTCCGAATGGAGAGCAGGTTGCCATGGTGAGCCACCCCACTCCCTGAGCCCCGTGCGTGCCAGGCCCCTCGCCACAGTTGCGGCGGAGGTACACTTGGCGCTCGCGCAACTGGCGATGAGGCCGGGCAGCTACGCCGGGCCAAGGTGGGTCACCACCGGGGAGCGCGAACGACGTTGAATCCGTGACGGCCATGGCCGGGCGGGTTCTTCGTTGTCAGTGCCGTTCGCCTGGGCCGCCACTCGCAGTTGCGCACGTCCGTCTGTTGTTTCCGACCTTGTTCCTGACGGGCGCTGCAGCCACTGCCACGCGGCGCCAACCCTTGAGCCGACACCATCATGTTTGACCGCAATCAACACACCCTCGCCAACGTGGACGCGGAAGTCTTTGCCGCGATCCAGCAGGAAACCCAGCGCCAGGAAGATCACATCGAGCTGATCGCTTCCGAGAACTACACCTCCCCGGCGGTGATGCAGGCGCAAGGCAGCCAGCTCACCAACAAGTACGCCGAAGGGTATCCGGGCAAGCGTTACTACGGCGGCTGCGAATATGTGGACATCGTCGAGCAGCTCGCCATCGACCGTCTGAAGCAATTGTTTGGTGCCGAATACGCCAACGTGCAACCCAATTCCGGCTCCCAGGCCAACCAGGGCGTGTTCTTCGCGCTGCTGCAGCCCGGCGACACCATCATGGGCATGAGCCTCGCCGAAGGCGGCCACCTGACCCACGGCATGCCGCTGAACATGAGCGGCAAGTGGTTCAACGTCATCAGCTACGGTCTCAACGACAAGGAAGAGATCGACTATGACGCGATGGAAGCCCTGGCCCGCGAGAAGAAGCCCAAGCTGATCATTGCTGGCGCCTCCGCCTATGCCCTGCGCATCGACTTCGAGCGCTTCTCCCGCATCGCCAAGGAAATCGGCGCCTACTTCATGGTGGACATGGCCCACTATGCCGGCCTGATCGCCGCAGGTGTCTACCCCAACCCGCTGCCTTTTGCGGACGTGGTCACCTCCACCACGCACAAGAGCCTGCGTGGCCCTCGTGGCGGCATCATCCTGATGAACGACGAGGCGATTGCCAAGAAGATCAACTCGGCCATCTTCCCCGGCATCCAGGGCGGCCCGTTGATGCATGTCATCGCCGGCAAGGCGGTGGCCTTCAAGGAAGCGCTGACGCCTGAATTCAAGGCCTACCAGCAACAAGTGGTGGCCAATGCCAAGGTGCTGGCCGAAACCCTGATCGAACGTGGCCTGCGCATCGTCTCCGGCCGGACCGAAAGCCATGTGATGCTGGTGGACCTGCGTCCCAAGGGCCTGACCGGCAAGGAAGCCGAGGCCATCTTGGGCGCCGCCCACATGACCTGCAACAAGAACGGCATCCCGAACGACCCGCAGAAGCCGATGGTCACCAGCGGCATCCGTCTGGGCACTCCGGCCATGACCACGCGTGGTTTCAAGGAAGAACAGGCCCGCCAGACCGCCCACCTGATTGCCGACGTGCTGGACAACCCGCACGACGAGGCCAATCTGGCCAAGGTCCGCGCCCAAGTGGCCGAACTGGCTCGCCAGTTCCCGGTCTACCGCTGAGGCCGCGCGCATGCGTTGCCCGTTCTGTGGCCATGGCGACACCCAGGTGTCGGAAACCCGTGAGTCCGACGAGGGTGACGTTGTGCGTCGGCGCCGCCGGTGCCACTCCTGCGACAAGCGCTTCACCACCTACGAGCGGGCCGACATCGCCCTTCCGATGGTGGTGAAGAAGGACGGCACACGGGCGGATTTTGATGCCTCCAAGCTGCGCGCATCGATGTCCCTGGCCCTGCGCAAGCGGCCGGTGAGCATCGAGCAGATCGACGCCGCGCTGGAGCGCATCCAGGAGAAGCTGCTCACCAGCGGTGCGCGGGAAGTGGCCTCCACCAAGCTGGGCGAGCACGTGATGCGTGAACTCAAGAAGATCGACAAGGTGGCGTATGTGCGCTTCGCGTCGGTCTATCGCAGCTTTGAGGACGTGGATGAGTTCCGACAGTTGATTCGGGACATCTGAACGGCCTCGCGGCCTGCGCTTCTCTCCCTCCATCTGCAACAACGGGCCTTCGGGCCCGTTTCGTTTTTGTGGGTGCGGGTGGTGGGTGCGGATGGGCACACGCCCCCGCTTCATGGGGCCCCCTGCCCCACCCTCAGGGCGAAGCGCGATGGCTGCCTGAATCCTAGAGTGAGGTCTGTGCCGCAGTGCCATCCGGCGGCGGCGTCCCCATTTCGAAAGGGCAGACCGATGACCCCTCCGCACACGACCCTGCTCCGGCGCTGTAACACCCGCCCAACATGCCACGGCTTCACGCTGCTGGAAACCCTGGTGGTGGTGGCGCTGCTCGCGGCGCTGCTGGCCTTTGTGCTGCCGGCCGGCATCCAGTGGCAGCAGCGGCAGCGGCTCTGGCATGCTGCCGAGCAGGTGCTTAGCGACCTGTACCTGGCGCGTGGCGAGGCGCTGCACGGCGCCCGCAACATCATCTTTCGCATCATCCCTTCGGCCGCCGGCAGTTGCTATGTGGTCTTCAGCGGGCCGGTGAACGGCTGCAGCTGCAGTGTGGAAGGTCCCCCCAGTTGCGGCGGTGATGCACGACCGCTGAAAACCGCTCAATGGCCCCACCGTTCAGGTTTTCCGATGCTGATCACCAATGTGCCGTCGATGCTCTTCAGTGGCCGGCAGGGCACCGTGGCCCTCGCGGCCACGCTGCGCATCAGCATCGAGGACGTGGGGGAAGTGCGGCATGTCGTGGGCATCACGGGGCGCATTCGCAGTTGCTCTGCCGGGAAGTCTTTCATGCGCTGGGCCGCTTGCGAAGGAGCGGGGTCATGACACGCGCCTTGCATCCCATCCCGATCGGATTCACCTTGCTGGAACTGATGCTGGCGCTGCTGCTGCTGGGCCTCCTCACCAGCGTGGCCCTGCCGGGCTACCGCAACCATTGGCTGAAAGCCCATCGGGCGGAAGCTGTGGAGGCACTGAACACCCTGCATCTGGCGCAAGAAGCGTTCCGGACCCAACAGACCCGTTATGCCCAGAGCCTGACCGAGCTGATGGCGTCCGAGCTGTCCGCGCAGCAACGCTACCGGCTGCGTGTGCTCCAGGCGTCGGCGGAGGGCTACACGCTGGAAGCCGAGGCCTTGGGAGACCAGGTACAGGACCAGCACTGCCAGCGATTCAGGCTGGTTCAACAGCAGGGGCAGGTCAGCGTCTACGGGCTGGGTGCCGGGCAGACCCTGTCGCCGAGTTGTTGGCCGCAGTGAGGAGGGGATGTCGATGTTCAACTCCCCCTCGCACCAGGACTGCGCAGCCCGTGCGCGAAGCTGGCAGAGTGCGCCACGCGCGAAGCCACCACTGGCGGCCCGAATCTCCGCCTCTGCCGGCTTCACCCTCATCGAATTCATGGTCGGGCTCACCATCGGCTTGGTGGTGGTGGCGGGCGCCTTGAGCTGGGCCGGCCAGAGTCTCGCGGCTCAGGTCCGCCAGCGCCGAAGCTGGCAACTGCATCAGGAGTTGCGGGCCATCGCCTCGCAATTGCAGATGGAATTGCGGCGTGCCGGCGCGCACGGGCGCCCCTCTCAGTTGGTGTGGCGCGCGGACAGGGGGGCCAGTGCCAATCCATTCACAGAGATCAGCGCAAGCGGTGGTGGGTGGAGCGGTGCATCCAGCGGCACCAGTAGCAGCGCTGGAAGCAGCGGGGGTAACCTCGGTAGCAGCGGCACGCTTCGTTTGAACCGGGCCCTGGACCGCGACATCACGCAGCCCGATGCCAGCACCGAGGTCACGTTTCGCTGGCTGGATGGCCGCCTGGACCAGACCATCGGCGGCCGCTTCCAACCGTGGACCGACCCGGCGCTGATGCAGATCAGCGGATTCTCTGCCTCGGTACACAGGGTGCCTCATCCCTTGGGGCCGCCCTGCGCACCCGCTGTGGAGACACGCACGGTGCAGGTTCTGCTGCAAGGGCAGTCCACACAAGACCCAAAGATTCAGCAGCAGTTGGGGCTGTCCGTCCATGTGCGCAACGACCCTGCGCCCATCGCCTCCCCCGACCCCGCGCTTGCAGGAGGCTGCCCATGACCCGCCAGCCCCAACGCGGCGCTTCCACCCTGCTGCTATGCAGCCTCCTGCTCATGGTGCTGGGGCTGGCCGGCCTGTGGAGTGCACGCCATCTGGGCGCGGCGCAGCGCATGGCCGCCACCGACCAACGAGCGGCAATGGCCGTTCAGGCGGCGGATGCCGGGCTGGCCTGGGCCAGCGCCATGCTCAATACCGGCCGCATCGACAACACCTGCCGACCGACCTTCAACAGCGGACAGGATTTGCGTGAACGCGCCCTGCGCACTGATGCGAATGGACACCTCCTGCCCGCGCCGGGGCGCCCAGCCGTCGCGACCTGCATCAACATCGGTGCCCAGCGATGGGATTGCCGCTGCGACGGGCGCCTCCCCGACTCATCACCCTCACCCTTACCCTCATCCTCACCGTCTCAATCGCCCTCGCCCACCCCGGCGCCGCCCCGTGCCCCACAGCCCAGCTTTGCCATCCGCTTCACGGATACCGACACCCCTGGCCAACTGAGCCTCATCTCACGCGGGTGCAGCGAGCCCTCACCCGCCTGCGCCGATCCGGACCTTCCCCCGCCCGACAGCACCGGCCTTGCGGAACACAGCCAGCATCTCGCCCTGCTGAGTGCCCTGCGCCGGCCGCCCGCCAGCCCCCTGGTGGAGGGCAACAACGCCTTTGTTCGGGTCTTTGGCTACCCTTCCAGCCAATACCGCCTTCAACCCGCTCTGACGCGCCTGCGTTGCGGCGCCGACTGCGGACCGGAGTTGCGGCAGGCCTTTGCCCGGGGTCGCCGACTGATCTGGATCGACGGCAGCGTGACCCTTCGGGAAGCGCCGCCGATGCCCGCCTCCCAGGAGCCGGTGGTCCTGCTCGTGGATGGTCAACTGAACATCCAGACCGCCATGGACTTCTCCGGCGTTCTCTACGCCCGCAGCGGTATCCATTGGCAGCCACCTGTTGGCAGCCGTTCCCTGCTGAGAGGCGCAGTCATCACCGAGGGGCAACTCATCCGTCCAGCCGCACCAACGACCATCACACTGGAATGGGATGCCGACCTGCTCAACCGCATCAGTCGGCAGATGGGCAGCTATCTGCCGGTGCCGGGTGGCTGGAGTACACGCCGATGAACCCCATGCACCGCCAAGTCAGCCGCCCCCGCGCCTCTCAAGGGATCGCCCTCCTCGAAGCCCTGATCGCCGCCGCCTTGCTCGCCACCGGGGCGGCAGGTCTCGCCCGCCTGCACACCCGCCTGGCCTCGGCCAGCGATGAAGTCCGTCATCACAGTGAAGCCCTCTGGCTGGCGCAACAGGCGCTGGAGCAGGCACGAGGCCAGGCCTGGGAACTCACTCAGCATTCCGCTGCTCGCTGGACAGGCGCTTCGGCCACGTTCGACATCCAGCGTCAAACCACGCCGGCAGCCCCCGACGGACAGCCCGCCCCTCAGTTGGACGACCCCTTCCCCTTGAACACCACCCAGGTCAGCGTCACCTGGACGGATCGCGCCGGCCAACGCCACATCCTGGAGCTGGAGACCCTGATCTCCTCGAACAGCCCCTCCCTCATCACCTGGCTCACCCAGGCCGAAGGCTAGACTTCCACCATGCATTCCGATTCCTCCCCCACCGACCTCCCACTGTCCCCGCAGGACCTGGACCTTCTCGCGGGCGCCCTGGCGCTGGCCGAGCAGGCCATCGGCCTGACCGACCCCAACCCTCGTGTCGGCTGCATCATCACCAACGCCCAGGGGAACGTCCTGGGCTCGGGTCACACCCAGGCCGCCGGCCAGGCCCATGCGGAGGTCATGGCGCTGCGGGACGTGCAGGCCCGCGGCCATGACGCCCGTGGCGCCACGGCCTACGTCACGCTGGAACCTTGCGCCCATCACGGCCGCACGCCGCCCTGCTGCGACGCCCTGGTGGCGGCCGGCATTGCCCGTGTGGTGGTGGCGCTTCGCGACCCCAACCCGCTCGTTGGAGGCCACGGCCTGGGCCGGCTTCGCGCAGCCGGTGTGCAGACCCATCTGCTGCCAGTCGATCACCCGGTGGCCGTGGCGGCCCGGGAATTGAACATCGGATTTCTCTCCCGCATGGAGCGCGGTCGTCCGTTCGTGCGGATGAAAATCGCCGCTTCGCTGGACGGTCGCACCGCCCTGCACAACGGCGTCAGCCAGTGGATCACCGGCCCCGAGGCCCGTGCGGACGGCCATGCCTGGCGTCGCCGTGCGGGTGCCGTCCTCACCGGCATCGGCACGGCCAAGGAAGACAACCCTCGCCTGGATGTGCGGGAAGTCCCCACCCACCTGCAACCTCAACGGGTGCTGGTCGATTCACGCCTGACCCTGTTCCCGGAGGCCCGCCTGCTGGACGCACCCGGCCACCTGTGGGTCTACCATGCACAGCCTGACGCAGGTGCGCTGGGCCAGGCGCTGATGGCGCGCGGCGCAGCGTTGATCTCGCTGCCCGACCCGCATGGCAAGGTTGACCTGACGGCGATGATCCAGGACCTGGGCCGGCGTGGCATCAATGAATTGCATCTGGAAGCCGGCAACAAACTCAACGGCTCGCTGCTGCGCACCGGGTTGGTCGATGAGCTTCTGGTGTATCTCGCGCCCATGCTGTTGGGGGATGGCCGGGGCATGGTGGATCTGGGCCACCTGACCGCCCTGGACCAGGCGCCTCGTTACACCGTGGTCGATATGCGCCCAGTCGGGCAGGATATTCGCCTGCGTTTGCGCCCGGCTCCGCCGCAGACGCTGCAGCGGTAGCCCCACCCCCGCCCAGTCCTGTCACGCCCGCCTACAATTGCGCCATGCCTATTTCTCCGATTCCTGAGCTGGTGGCCGAACTGGCAGCCGGCCGCATGGTCATCCTGGTCGACGAAGAAGACCGTGAAAACGAGGGTGACCTTGTCCTTGCGGCCGACCATGTCACGCCCGAAGCCATCAACTTCATGGCCAAGTACGGCCGCGGCCTGATCTGCCTCACGCTCACCCGCGAGCGCTGCGAGCAGTTGCAGCTGCCGCCCATGGCCACCCGCAACGGCACCAAGCACGGCACCGCCTTCACCGTGTCGATCGAAGCGGCCACCGGCGTCACCACCGGCATCTCGGCGGCGGACCGCGCTCGTACCGTGCAGGCGGCCGTGGCCCGCAACGCCGTGCCGGCCGACCTGGTGCAGCCCGGCCACATCTTCCCGCTGCAGGCGCAAGATGGCGGCGTGCTGATGCGCGCGGGTCACACCGAAGCCGGTTGCGACCTCTCGCGCATGGCCGGCCTGACCCCTGCCGGCGTGATCTGCGAGATCATGAACGACGACGGCACCATGGCCCGCCTGCCGGATCTGGAAGTGTTCGCCGCGCAGCATGGTCTCAAGATCGGCACCATCGCCGACCTGATCGAATACCGCAGCCGCAATGAATCGCTGGTGCAACGCGTCACCCAGCGGGTGATGGACACCCGCCAGGGCGCATTCAACTGCCACGTCTTCCGCGACCGCACCGGCGGGGTCCACATGGCCCTGGTGACGGGCGAATGGAAGCCGGAAGACGAGGTGCTGGTGCGCGTGCATGAACCCTTCTCCGCCCTGGATCTGCTGGAAGCCGGCCGCTGCGGCCACTCCTGGCCGCTGCCGGAAGCCCTGGCAGCCATCCAGTCGCAAGGGCGCGGCGTGGCCGTGCTGCTGAACTGTGGTGAAGAACCGGACGGTCTGCTGGGCCGCCTGCAAGCGCCGCTGGGCGAAGAGGTCCGCCCTGCGGTGGACCTTCGCACCTACGGCGTCGGCGCGCAGATCCTGCGTGAGCTGGGCGTTCAGCGCATGAAGCTGCTGGGCAGCCCCCGCCGCATGCCCAGCATGACTGGCTATGGGCTGGAAGTGACCGGCTTCCAGGCCGCACAGAACTGCTGAGACGAGGTTTGCATGCAAGGATCTGACAAGGGTCACACGACCACTCTGAACGGCCAGGGCCTGCGCGTGGGCATCGTGCAGGCGCGGTTCAATGACACGCTCACCACCGCGCTGGCCAAAGCCTGCCTGAGCTCGCTCAAGCAGCACGGCGTGGCCGATGCCGACATCCGCCACGTCACGGTGCCGGGCGCACTGGAAGTGCCGGTGGCACTGCAAGCCATGGCCCGCAGCGGACGCTTCGACGCCCTGGTGGCGCTGGGCTGCATCATCCGTGGTGAAACCTACCACTTCGAATTGGTGGCCAATGAAAGCGGCGCTGGCGTCACCCGCCTGACGCTCGATCATGGCCTGCCCATTGCCAATGCCATCCTGACCGTCGAGAACGAAGCCCAGGCCTGGGCGCGTACCGAGGAAAAGGGCCGCGATGCCGGCACCGTCGCGGTCGAAATGGCTCTGCTGCTGAAAGAACTCCAGTGACCTCCAAGGACAACCTCTCCAAACCCGCCCCCAAGCCGGGCGCCAAGCGTCCGGCCGTCAAGTCGGCCCGTCGCCGTGCGCGTGAGCATGCATTGCAAAGCGTCTACCAGTGGCTGCTGACGGGTGACGACCTGGGCGTCATTGATGCCCACACCCGCGAGCAGGAAGGCTTCGACAAGAGCGACCGGGGCCACTACGACAAGCTGTTCACCGGCGCCGTCGAAGAAGCCGCCTCGCTGGACGAAGTGCTGGCCCGCCATGCGGACCGCAAGACCACCGAGCTGTCGCCCATCGAACACGCCATCCTGATGCTGGGGGCCTACGAGCTCAAGCACTGCATCGACATCCCCTACAAGGTGGCCATCAATGAGGCGGTCGAGCTGGCCAAGTCGTTTGGCGGCACCGACGGCCACAAGTACGTCAACGGCGTGCTGGACCGTGCCGCAGAAGACCTGCGCCCGGTCGAGGTGAAGGCCGCACGCGGCTGAACCACCAGCACCACCTGCCCCACCCATCGGAACGGGGCAGGAAGCGGCTGCGGAAGGCCCGCAGCGTCTTGCTCGCCTTATGATGCCTCCACGCTCATACCCCATGAGCCCGCATCGTCAGCGCGACTCCTGCTTGGACGATGTGGAGATGAGATCACCGCCGCCATGTCGCACGCCATCCACCTTGCCAGCCGCGTAGACCGCATCCAGCCCTTCTACGTCATGGAATGCGCCAAGCGCGCCGACGAGATTGCACGCTCCGCCGTCTGCGACCCGGGCCAGGGTGGCCGGCACATGATCTATCTGAACATCGGCGAACCGGACTTCGGTGCCAGTGCCGCTGTCCGCGAGGCGGCATCGCGCTTCACCGCCGCCGGTCAGGTGCCCTACACCCAGGCCACCGGCCTCGTGGCCCTGCGCCAGCGCCTGTCCGACTGGTACCGCAACACCCAGAACCTCAACATCGCGCCGGAGCGCATCGTGATCACCGCCGGGGCGTCGGCGGCGTTGCAGCTCGCCTGCCTCGCCCTCTTCGAGCGTGGGGATGAAGTGCTCATGCCGGACCCCAGCTATCCGTGCAACCGGCATTTCGTTGCTGCGGTGGATGCCACCCCGGTCCTGCTGCCGGCGGGCGCCGATCAACGCTTCCAGCTGAACCTGGCCCAGGTGCAGCAGCACTGGACCGACCAGAGCCGCGGTGTGCTGCTGGCCTCGCCCAGCAACCCGACCGGCACTTCCATCGCCCCGGACGAACTCGCCCGCATCCATGCCTTTGTGCGCGAGCGCGGCGGCGTCACCGTGGTGGACGAGATCTACCAGGCCCTGAGTTATGACGACCGCTACCGCCGCAGCGCCCTGGCGCTGGGCGATGACGTGGTGTCCATCAACAGTTTCTCCAAATATTTCGGGATGACCGGCTGGCGTCTGGGCTGGCTGGTGCTGCCCGACAGCATGGTCTATCCGGTGGAGAAACTGGCCCAGAACCTCTACATCTGCCCGTCCACCATCGCCCAGAAGGCCGCGCTGGCCAACTTCGAGCCAGCATCACTGACCGAATTTGAACGCCGCCGCGACGAACTGCGCCGCCGTCGCGACATGGTTGTGCCCGCTCTGAACGCCATGGGCCTGCCCGTCCCGGTCCTGCCGGATGGCGCCTTTTATGCCTGGGCCGACGCTTCCGGCACCGGCCTGGGCAGTTGGGACCTCTGCATGGACCTCATGCAGCATGCCCAGGTGGCCCTCACCCCGGGCCGTGACTTTGGCCCGGCCTTCGGCGAGCGCTTCCTGCGCCTCTCGTTTGCCAGCAGCATGGACGATCTGCGTGAGGCCCTGGAGCGCATCCGTGTGCGCCTGGGCCAATTGACCTCCTCATGACCAGCACTGCCCTCCTCGACCTGAATCTCACCAGCCAGATCCCGCACCTGCCGGCCTTCCAGCATGAGCTGCGCATCTACTGGGAAGACACCGACGCCGGTGGCGTGGTCTTTTATGCCAACTACCTGAAATTCATGGAGCGCGCCCGCACCGAATGGCTGCGCGCCCTGGGCTTTGAGCAGGAAGTGATGCGCCGTGATGAAGGGCTGATGTTTGTGGTCAGCGACACCGCCTTGCGCTACCTCGCACCCGCACGGCTGGACGACTGGCTGCGCGTCACCGTCCACCCCACCGAGATCGGCCGGGTCAGCCTCACCATCGACCAGCAGGTCTGGCGCGGTGAGACCCTGCTTACCGTCGGCCGTATCCGCATCGGCTGTGTGGATGCCGCCAGCCTCAAGCCGGCCAGGATCCCGGCACGTATCCTGCAATGCCTGCAGCGCTGAAAGGGTTCAGCCAACATCCGGACACAGTACCGGTCGCATTTCGAGCAAAA
The DNA here is from genome assembly GCF_026625885.1 of Roseateles sp. SL47. Taxonomy (NCBI): domain Bacteria; kingdom Pseudomonadati; phylum Pseudomonadota; class Betaproteobacteria; order Burkholderiales; family Sphaerotilaceae; genus Roseateles; species Roseateles sp. SL47. The sequence continues at coordinate 4,612,492 of NZ_CP113068.1, forward strand.
ATTACCCGTTTACAGACAGCCACCAGCGCCGACCTGGCGTCGGCCCCTTGTTGACCTCACGCTGACTTCATGAACCAAGACCTTTCCATCATCTCCCTGATCATGCATGCCAGCCTGACGGTGCAGCTGGTCATTGCCGCGCTGCTGCTGGTGTCGCTGGCCAGCTGGAGCGTCATCTTCAGCAAGCTGATCTCGCTGTCTCGCGTGAAGGCCCGCAACGAGGGCTTCGAGCATGAATTCTGGTCGGGCAAGAACCTCAACGACCTCTACAACAGCGTCTCCAACCACCAGGACGGGGCGCCGCTGGAGCGCATCTTCGCTTCCGGCATGCGCGAATTCCTGAAGCTGCGTGAACGCCGCGTGGTGGAGCCGACCGCCCTGCTGGACGGCGCCCGCCGCGCCATGCGAGCCAGCTTCCAGCGTGAACTGGATGCGATGGAATCCCACCTCTCCTTCCTGGCTTCGGTGGGTTCGGTCTCCCCGTATGTGGGCCTGTTCGGCACCATCTGGGGGATCATGCATGCCTTCGTCGGCCTGTCCAACCTGACCCAGGTCACGCTGGCCACCGTGGCCCCCGGCATTGCGGAAGCGCTGGTCGCTACCGCCATCGGCCTGTTTGCCGCCATCCCGGCCGTGCTGGCCTACAACCGTTTTGCCCGTCAGATCGACCGCAACGCCATCACGCTGGAAACCTTTATCGAAGAGTTCTCCAACATCCTGCAGCGCAATGCCGGCCAGCCGGCACCCGCCGCCGCCCGCTGAAGCTGACGCACGGAACACACCGCCATGCCCGCGATGTCCTCCCGCAGCGGCTCCCGCCGCCGCACCATGAATGAAATCAACATGGTGCCCTTCATCGACGTGATGCTGGTCCTGCTCATCATCTTCATGGTGAGTGCGCCGCTGATCACCACCGGCGTGGTGGACCTGCCCAGCGTCGGCACCAGCAAACAGCAGCCCGCCCATGTGATCCAGGTGGTCGTTGGCAAAGACGAGCAGTTGAAGATCAAGCTCGACGGCGACCAGGACCCGCAGCCCGTCCCCCTGAAGGCCCTCGCTGCCCGGGTCAAGGATGCCCAGGCGGGGGATGCCAACACCCCGGTGGTGATCTCGGCCGACCGCAACGTGAAATACGAAGCGGTGGTCAAGACCATGGATGTGCTGCAACGCGCCGGCATCCAGCGTGTGGGTCTGTCGGTCAAGAACGGTCCGTCGGACAACTGATCGCCCATGAGCAGTCTTGTTTCCCGTTTCCCGATGGACCGCGACCCGCTGCGGCCGCCGCCCGCCCCCGGGCTGGGCCGCGGCGTGGTCTTTGCCCTGATCGCCCATGGGCTGCTGGTGCTGGCCCTGAGCCTGGGGGTGAGCTGGCGCTCGGCGCCGATCCCGGCGGCGGAGGCCGAGCTGTGGGCGTCGGTGCCGGTGGCCGCCGCGCCCAAGGAGCAATTGCCGCCCGAGGAAAGCCCGCCGCCCAGGCCCGAACCCCAGCCCGAGCCCGAGCCGCCCAAGCCTCAGCAGCCGACGCCGGAAGAGGTGCAGGCCCAGCGTGACGCGGAAATCGCCATCGCCAAGGCCAAGGAGCGCAAGCTGAAGGAAGAGCAGGAGCAGCGCGAGGCCGAGGACAAAAAGCGCAAGCTCGAACAGCAGAAGAAGGACGAGGCCGAGAAGCAGGACAAGCTGGAGCGCGACCGCAAGGAAAAGGAAGCCCAGGCCAAGAAGGACAAGGCTGAGCAGGCGGACAAGGCCAAGGCGGAGAAGGCTCGCAAGGACGCCGAGGCCCGGGCCGAGCAGGCGCGCCAGGAGAACCTGAAGCGCATCATGGGCATGGCCGGCGCGACCGGCGCGCCCAACGCCACGGGCACGGCGCAGAAGAGCGCGGGCCCGTCGGCCAACTACGCTGGCCGGATCAAGGCGCGGGTGAAGCCCAACATCGTCTATGCGGACCCCGGCGGCGCCGCCAATCCGGAAGCGGAGGTGGAAGTACGCTGCAGCCCGGACGGCACCATCATCGCCCGGCGCATCGTGAAGTCCAGCGGCCTGCCGGACTATGACGCGGCCGTGCTGCGTGCGCTGGACAAGACGGAAGTGCTGCCCCGCGACACGGACGGCACCGTGCCCCGCCTGATGGTGATCACGTTCCGCCCCCGCGAGTAGGCGGGCTCAGTCCAACTGCCCCGCCCCCATCCGGATTTCCTGGCCGGTCAGCGCGGTGGCCAGGGCCAGCCGGGTGGCGGCCACCAGCGTCTCCAGCGGCAGGCTGGCAGCCCCGGGGTGATGGGCTGCCTGCTGCGGCAGATAGGGGATGTGCATGAAGCCGCTGGGCACGCCCTGCCCCACCAGCCGGTGCTGCAAGCCGTAAAAGACGTGGTTGCAGACAAAGGTCCCGGCCGTCTGCGACACCGACGCCGGGTAACCGGCCGCCCGCAGGGCCGCCACCATGGCCTTGATCGGCAGCGTGCTGAAATAGGCGGCCGGGCCTTGCACCACCACCGGCTCGTCCACCGGCTGAGCGCCGGCATTGTCCGGAATGCGCGCATCGTCCACATTGATGGCCACGCGCTCCAGGGACAGGTCACACCGCCCGCCCGCCTGGCCCACGGCCAGCACCACGGTCGGCCGGACCCGCACCAGCGCCTCGTCCAGCCGCTCCAGGGCCCTGCCAAACACACAAGGCAGCTGCACCGCCACCACCCGCGCATCGGCGATCACCTCGCCGTTGAGGGCCTGGGCCAATTCCCAGGACGGATTGAGGACCTCGCCACCAAACGGTTCGAAGCCAGTGATCAGGATGTTCTTCACGGAACACAGTCTAGCGGGCCCTCCCAATACTTTTCCTCGTGATGCAAGCCCCACAAACGGGTTAGGCTTAGGCCTGAGGCGTCCCTTTGCCTTGTCAAGAACACCTGCGGAGACCGCTACATGTCCCACCCGTCCGTGCCACTGCAATGGCCCCACACCGAGCCGGGAGCGCTGCCCGAAGCCGATCAGCCGGCTTCCGTCGCGCCTGCATCGGTGGGCCGCGGGGCTGTGCGTCGCAGTGCGGACAACGAGTTTGAATGGCCCACCCCGCCGTTCGCCGCCTACCCCCGCCCCAAGGCCCAGCTCGATCCGCTGGCCTGCGAAATCCTCGGCCTGAACGGTAGCCGCACGGTCGGCAAGGTCATCCTGATGGTGCCGCAGGAGCGGCTGGCGCAGGTGCTGGTGCCGCCGGCTCGCAACGCCATGCCCTTGAAGTTTTCGCAGTTCAAGGCGCTCAAGCTGCTGCATGCCATCGAGGTTCCGCCCCGTGACCCGTCGTCCTCGGTCAACGACCCACTGTCGCTGGATCAGCGCCCGCGCAGCGAGTTCCGGCTGGTGTATCAAGGCGGTGAAGAATTCAAAGGCACCACCATCGGCCATGTGGAATCCGATCTGGGCCTCTTCCTGTTCCCACCCGTCAGCGAAACCAGCGACTGGGTCCGCTGCATGTTTGTCCCGCGGGAGGTGCTGACCAGCTACGAGGTCGGTGACCGCATCGGCGACCTGCTGGTGCGGGAGCAGGTGGCCACGCTGGATCAGGTGGAAGAAGCCGTGCAGGAACAGAAAGACCTGCGCGACCGCCGCGTGGGCGACATCCTGGTGGCCCAGCAGATTGTCAGCAGCGAACAGCTGATGCAGGCCATCGAACAACAGGCCAGGATGCCGATGGTGCGCATCGGCGAAGCGCTGCTGGCGCTGGAACTGGTCACGCAGGCTCAGCTGGACGAGGCGCTGGCCCAGCAGAAGAACGACCGTTCCGTGCCGCTGGGCGAACTGCTGGTGCGCAAAGGTGTGGTCACCCGCGCCCAATTGCAGTCGGCCCTGGCCCGCAAGATGGGCTATCCGCTGGTGGATGTGGATCATTTCGCCATGGAGCCGGATGCGGTGCGCAAGCTGCCGCTGTCGGTGGCGCGGCGGCTGGAGGTGCTACCGCTGGTGCTGCGCGACGGGCGCCTGATCGTCGCGATGGAAGATCCCACCCGGCGTGACTGCATCGACGAAGTGGAATTCATCACCCAGCTCAAGGTGGTGCCGGCGCTGGCGCGGGTGGGTTCACTGCAGTTTGCACTGCCCACGGCCTATGACCGCTTTGGCAACCAGGGCCCCGCCGGTCGAGACGCCGGCCTGCCGCCCCTGGGCATGGACTTCGAGCTGGACAGCTCGGACAAGCTGATCGAAACCCTGGAGCGCGAAGGCCAGGAGCAGGTGGCCCGGGAGGCCGCCCGCGAGGAAGAGCGCCCCATCGAACAGAGCGACAACTCGCTGGTCCGGCTGATCAACAGCATGATCATCGACGCGCAGGCGCAGCATGTGTCGGACATCCACATCGAAACCTATCCTGGCAAGGAGAAGGTTCGCATCCGCTTCCGCAAGGACGGCGTGCTCCAGTCCCACCTGGAATTGCCGCACACCTACCGCAGCGCGCTGATTGCCCGGATCAAGATCATGTGCGACCTCGACATCTCCGAGCGCCGCAAACCGCAGGACGGCAAGATCAACTTTGCGCGCTTCTCCCCTCAGCATCCCATCGAGCTGCGGGTGGCCACCATTCCGACCAACAATGGCCTGGAAGACGTGGTGATGCGGATCCTGGCCTCGGCCAAGCCGATCCCGATGGAGAAGCTGGGCCTGTCGGACTACAACTTCGAGCAGCTCAAGGTGGCTTCGAGCCGCCCCTACGGCATGGTGCTGTGCGTGGGCCCGACCGGTTCCGGCAAAACCACGACGCTGCATTCGGTGCTGGCGCAGATCAACACGCCGGACCGCAAGGTCTGGACGGCCGAGGACCCGGTCGAAATCACGCAGGCCGGGCTGCGGCAGGTGCAGGTCAACCCCAAGATCGACTGGACCTTCGCCAAGGCGCTGAGAGCGTTCCTGCGGGCGGACCCGGACGTGATCATGGTGGGTGAAATCCGGGATGAAGAAACCGCCGAGATTGCGGTGGAAGCCTCCCTCACCGGTCACCTGGTGCTGTCCACCCTGCACACCAACAGCGCACCGGAAACCGTGACCCGTCTGCTGGACATGGGCATGGACCCCTTCAACTTCGCCGACTCGCTGCTGGCGGTGCTGGCCCAGCGGCTGGTACGCCGCCTCTGCCCAGCCTGCCGCAAGGCCGAGCCCATGCCGGAGGCCACGCTGAACGAGTTGCTGGACGACTATCTGCATGTGTTCTCCCCGGAGAACCGCCCGGCCCGCGAATCGGTGCTGGCCCAGTGGCAAGGCACCTATGGTCAGCCGGGTCTGCTGCACTATCACAGCCCGGGATGCGCCAAGTGTGACAACACCGGCTACAAGGGCCGCGCGGGTCTGCATGAGTTGCTGGTGGTTTCCCGCACCCTGCGCCGCCTGATCCAGACCGGGTCACGGGCCGAAGAACTGATGCATCAGGGCATGGCCGAAGGCATGCGGACCTTGCGCCAGGACGGGATTGCCAAGGTGCTGCAGGGGGTCACCACGCTGAGCGAGGTGCGGGCGACAAGCAATCAGTAAGGGGCTGGAGGGTTCGGCGGCCTGTCAGACCGGGGACGGCTGCACGGAGCCCTGCGGTGAAGCCGTCAGGTGGAACATCAGGTCGCCGGGGTCGTAGCTGTACAGTAAAGGCGCCTCCGCTTGCACCTGACGGTAGCCGGACCGAAGCAGCAGCGCCTGGCATCTTGTGTTGGCAGGAAGCGTCGTGGCCCAGAAGCTGCCCACGGCATGGGTGTTCTGAATCTCACGATGGAGCCAGGCCAGTGCCTCATTGGCATGGCCTTTGCCCCAGTGCTTCGGGCCCAACAAAAAAGCCACCTCGGCGATCGAGTCATGGAGCGTCGCCTCCAGGCGCCCGAGCATTTCATGGGTGGCTCCGTCACGCACGAGGAAATTCAGCCAATGTTCATTTGGGGCTGTCGGGCCTGGGCCCCGCAAGGCCCTCTCCCGGTCCCGAACGAAGTCTTCCCGCGACGGCAGCCCGCCGATGTGCTCGTAAACCTGCGGATGGCGAAGGCAAGCGGCAAGCTCAGAGAGATGATCTGCACGGAGTGGTTCGATGAGCAGGCGAGCCTTCATGGTCGTTCCTGTGTGCAGCGCACAATGATCCTGGCTTGATGGCAGCTGATGAACCGCTGGCGCTACTCGCCTCGGCCTTGAAGTGGGTCGAGGTGGCGGCGCCAATCATCGAACGACACGAAAGATTCCTCGTGTTCATCGTCGAAGTGGATCCAACCTCCACACGCGGTGCTCAACTCGGTCAGCCGGTTCAAGTGGTCGGAGGTCAGCGCCAGACGGCCGTAGGTGAAAGGCTTGTCCGGCAGCGCTTGCCAGAGCGCCACTTCCAATCCCTCCATCCAGCCCGCTGAAAAAGCGCTCTCAGACAGTTCCGACATGTAGTCCGCGAGTCTTTGCTGCGCTGGGGTCAGGCGTGTTGTCATGGACAGCCTCAGCGCATCAACCCGAGAATTCGCTCAGCCATTCGCCCTGCGGCTCCGCGATGCGCGGTCGCGAACTGCGTGGCCGCCATGGCCATACCTTCACGCCGCATGGGCCCGTCCAGCAGATCCAACGCTGTCTGCACCCCATGCTTCAGGTTATCCACCCGCAGCGCCGCTCCCGCCGCCAGAGACAAGGTCGCCGCCTCCGCAAAGTTGAAGGTGTGCGGCCCCATCAGCAGCGGCACCCCGCAGGCCGCCGCTTCGATCAGGTTCTGCCCGCCCAGCGGCTCGAAGCTGCCGCCCAGCAGCGCCACGTCCGCGAGCCCGTAATAAAGCGCCATCTCCCGCATTGAATCACCCAGCCAGACGTCGGCGGCTTGGTCCTGCGCGCTGGGGCCCTGCGCCCCGAAGGCACTGCGGCGCACCAACTGCAGACCGGCCTCTCGCGCCAGGCCCGCGACTTCGTCGAAACGTTGCGGATGCCGAGGCACGATCAGCAGCAGGGGCCGGAGCTCGTGCGATATCGGGGCCATCTGCGCATCCGCTCGACACACCGCTTGAGCCGCCAGTTGCGCCCGCCACTGCGCCAGCAGCGCTGCCTCTTCCCCCTCGCGGGAGACCGCCAGGAGCACAACCGGTCGGCCCAGGGCCGCACGCCAGGCACGTCCGCGCGACAGCAGCGCCTCGTCCGGCTGCAAATCGAACTTCAGGTTGCCACAGACCCGCACCTCCGGCACGCCAGCCTCGGTCAATCGCTCGCCATCTTCCCGGGTCTGTGCCAGCGCCAATCGCAGCGTACGCGCCGCCGGTGCCAGCAGCGCCTTGAATCGCTTGCCACGCCGCAGGCTGCGGGCCGACAGCCGGGCATTGGCCAACACCATCGGCACGCCCGCCTCCGCCGCAGCATGCTGCAGATTGGGCCAGATCTCCGTTTCCATCAGCACGCCCACCGCAGGCCGGGTGGCCCGCAAAAAACGCCGGACGGCGCCGGGTGTGTCGAAGGGCAACCAGCGTTGCGTGTCCCCCGGGCGCAGCAGCGACTGGCCCGCCTCGCGGCCCGTGGCGGTGGTGTGGGTCAGCAGCAAGCGCAGGCCTGGTCGTTCCTGCCGCAGCCGCTCGATCAGCGGCGCCGCCGCGCGGGTCTCCCCCAGCGACACGGCATGCACCCACACCGACCCAGGCGGAAGGTCCGGACCGAAGCCGAAACGCTCCGGCAGATGGGCGCGGTAAAGCGGTTCGGCACGCCCCCGCCGCATCAGCCGCAGCAGATACAGCGGCGTCCCCAGCCGCAACACCGTACTGAAAAAACCGCGAGCCAGCCGCTCAGGCCAGGAATCACCAGGAGGCAGGGTCATGAGAGGCGGCTCAGTGGCCCGCCGTGAAGGTGATGTCCGGCTTCACCCGCTTGAGCTGGGCCAGCACTTCCTTCTGGATGCGCTCCAGCGCTTCCTGGGTGTGACCCTCGAAACGCAGGACCAGCACCGGGGTGGTGTTGGACGCGCGCACCAGGCCGAAGCCGTCGTCGTATTCCACGCGAATACCGTCGATGGTGATCACCTCCTTGGCATTCGGGAACTCGGCGATTTCCTTGAGCTTGGCCACCACGTCATGGTGCTCGCCCTCGGCGCACGGCACGTTCAGCTCCGGCGTGTTGACGCTGTTGGGCAGGTCGTTCAGCACCTTGCTGGGGTCTGCGCTGCGCGAGAGGATTTCCAGCATGCGGGCCGCCGTGTACATGGCGTCGTCGAAACCGTACCAGCGCTCGGCAAAGAAGATATGGCCGGACAGCTCTCCGGCCAGCGGCGCGCCGGTTTCCTTCAGCTTGGCCTTGGCCAGCGAGTGGCCGGTCATCCACATCAGCGGCTTGCCGCCGTGCTCTTCGATCCACGGGCCCAGGCGCTGCGAGCACTTCACGTCAAAGATGATTTCCGAGCCGGGCTTGCGTTTCAGGATGTCGGCGGCCAGCAGCATGATCTGGCGGTCCGGCATGATCATCGTGCCTTCCTTGGTGACAATGCCCAGGCGGTCCCCGTCACCGTCAAATGCCAGGCCCAGTTCGGCATCGGTGGCATGCACGATGCGCTTGAGGTCTTCCAGGTTCTCGGGCCGAGACGGGTCCGGATGGTGGTTGGGGAAGTCACCGTCCACCTTGGAGAAGATGTCCACCACCTCGCAGCCCAGGGCGCGCAGGATGGCCGGCGCCGTCGCGCCGGGGATGCCGTTGCCGCTGTCCACCACGATCTTCATCGGGCGGGCCAGCTTGGCATCGGTGACGATGCGGTGGGTGTACTCGGCCACGATGTCCATCTGGCCGACTCGGCCCTGGCCGGTCTCATAGTCTTCGGCTTCGATGCGGCGCTTCAGGCCCTGAATCTGTTCCCCGTACACGGCGGCACCCTTGAGCACCATCTTGAAGCCGTTGTAATCCTTCGGGTTGTGGCTGCCCGTGACCTGGATGCCGGAATGGCAGCCATGTTTGCCACGGGTGGCGGCCACGTAATAGAGCATCGGGGTGGTGACCGCACCAATGTCCACCACATCCAGGCCGGTGGAGGTGAGGCCGCGGATCAGCGCTTCCACCAGCCCCGGGCCGGAGAGGCGGCCGTCACGGCCAACGGCCACAGCGGTTTCACCGGCGAGCTTGGCCTCGGTGCCGAAGGCGCGGCCGAGGTGCTCGGCCAGTTCTTCGTTCAGGGTCTGACCCACCACACCGCGAATGTCATAGGCCTTGAAGATGGAAGCATGAACTTGCATGAACGTCCCTGTAGAAATGGTGATCGGACAACAAAACTGGGGCGGATTGTAGGCAGGAGAAATGAGCCTTCCGTGTAACCCGGGGTGATGAATCGCGTCCTCGGATCTCAAACCCGGCTGCAGCGGGGGCAAGAAGCGGGCCCGCCCCGCCACCGAGGCAGGCGAAGCCAACTGCCATGGGCTGTCAGGGACGTGTCCGAAAACGGCCAGCGTCGGGACGGGCGCCTCCCTATGATGCAGTCCATGGCTTCCCCTCTCGACCCCCACCACTGCTACCCGGCCCTTCTGGCACGGGATGCGCGTTTTGACGGTCAGTGGTTCGTGGCGGTCAAGACCACCGGCATCTATTGCCGGCCGATCTGCCGGGTGCGGGCGCCCAAGATGGAAAACTGCCTGTTCTTCCCAACCGCCAGCCTGGCGGAGGCGGCGCGGTTCCGGCCCTGCCTGAAATGCCGCCCTGAATTGGCGCCTGCCGCCCGCCCATGGAGCGCCATGGATGCCAGCGAGGTGCTGGCGCGGGAGGCCGCCCGCTGGCTGGATGAATGCCGCCCGGAGGACGCCACCCTCCCCGCCCTGGCGGCCCATCTGGGCGTCAGCGAGCGGCACGTGCGGCGGGTGTTTACCGCCGTGCACGGGGTGGCGCCACTGCAATATCTGCAGACGCGCCGGTTGCTGCTGGCCAAACAGTTGCTCACCGACACCCGCTTGCCCATGGCCCAGGTGGCCCTGGCGGCCGGCTTTTCCAGCCTGCGGCGCTTCAATGCCGCTTTTGCCGACCACTATCGCCTCAGCCCAACGGCCCTGCGCGAAGGTCGCAGCGTGCGCCGGAGCAGCAACGACGGCGCAGACGCCTCCAACGTCCATGAATTGCGCCTGGAACTGCGCCCGCCCTATCAAACCACGGCCCTGCTGCAATTCCTGGCCGCCCGGGCCATCCCCGGCGTGGAGCAGGTGGATCTGGAGGCCCGAACCGTGGGCCGCAGTCTGCGCCTTTGCCAGACGGGTCAGGCCGATGTGCTGGGCTGGGTGGCGGTGCAGTTTCCGCTGGATGACGCCGAGCGTCCCCAGGTACGGCTGCAGCTGAGCGCATCGCTGTGGCCCCAGGTGGCTGCCCTCATGCCACGGCTGCGCCGCTGGCTGGATCTGGATGCCGACCCGCATGCGATTGCAGCGGCCTTGGGGGACAGCCTCGGCCCGTCGGCCCTGGGCCTGCGCCTGCCCGGCACGTTGGATCGCTTTGAACTGGCTGTCCGTGCGGTGCTGGGTCAGCAGGTGACCGTGGCCGCAGCGCGCACCCTGGCCACCCGGCTCATGGCCCGCTTCGGGGAGCCCCTGCCGACTGAACTGGACGCGCCGGAAGGGGTCACCCATGCATTTCCTGCGGCGGCAACGCTGGCACACGCCGCTGTGGACGACATCGCTGGCCTGGGCATGCCAGGCCGCCGGGCCCAGGCGCTGATCCACCTGGCCCACCAATGGCCGGTGCTTGCATTTGCGCAGGGTCGCGGCGATGTGCAGGACACCCTTCAGGAACTGGCTGCGCTGCCGGGCCTGGGTCCCTGGACTGCCCACTACATGCTGATGCGCGGCTGGAGTTGGCCGGATGCCTTCCTGCCGGGAGACGTCATCCTGCGGCAACGGCTGGAAAGCCGGGCCGGCGCACCGCTTCGTCCAGCCGCCCTGGCGCAGGCTGCAGCGGTGTATGCCCCTTATCGCAGTTATGCGGTGCTCCAGCTCTGGCGAGAGGCATCCGTCCTGGGGCGGCCGAACCGCCCCCCTGCGCTCACCCCCACCAAGCTTCTCGCCCCCGTTCAGGAAGGATCCCCGTGATGTCCGCTGACACCTCCGCCTGCCAGACCGAGACCGACACCCCGCTGGGCCGCATGCTCTTTGCGCGCAATGGCCAGGGCCTGTGCGGCTTGTGGTTTGAAGGCCAGAAATATCACCCGGGCGCGCTGGCCGTGCCGCGCAGGGATCAGGACCCACTGCTGCGGCAGGCGGTCGCTGCGGTTCAGGCCTATTTCGCCGGACAACCGTTTGTGCCGCCGCCGCTGTCAGTGGCAGGGACGCCTTTCCAGCAGGCGGTCTGGTCGGCCCTGCTTCAGATCCCCACCGGCGTGACCTGCAGCTATGGGGACCTGGCCACCCGTCTGGGCCGACCGGAAGCGGTGCGGGCGGTGGCCGCAGCAGTGGGGCGAAATCCCTTGTCCTTGCTGGTGCCGTGCCACCGGGTGATGGGCGCCAATGGCCAGTTGACCGGTTACGCCGGGGGGCTGGAGCGCAAGCGGGCCTTGCTGGCGCTGGAGGCTCGCCTCAAGGCCACCGCCTTCACGCTGAGTTCCCCATCGCCCGCGGCTGCCGTTCCGCCAGCCACTGCGCTCGCAACAACCCGTGGTGCGGCCAAGCCCGCGCCGGACACCTCCCGTCGCCCCGTTGGCGCTACGGACTTGGCGACATCGCCGCTGCAAGGAGCAGGCGCTTGAAACAACGTGACCTGGTTGAATTGATTGTTCTGGCGGCCATCTGGGGCGCTTCCTTCCTGTTCATGCGCATCGCCGCCCCGGAGTTCGGACCGATTGCCACCGCATTTGTGCGGGTGGCCGGTGCCTCACTGCTGCTCGTGCCTCTGCTCACGCTGCGAGAAGGGCTCCAGGACCTGCGCCGTCACTGGCCAGGCCTGCTGCTGGTGGGCCTGCTCAACGGCGCCCTGCCCTTTGCACTGTTCAGTTTTGCGGCACTGTCCATCAATGCCGGCATGTCCAGCATCCTGAACGCCACCACGCCCATGTGGGGAGCGCTGGTGGCCTGGGTGTGGTTCGGGCAGCGACTGGATGGTTCCCGGCTGGTCGGGCTGGCGCTGGGTTTCGCCGGGGTCGTGCTGCTGGCCTGGGACAAAGCCTCGTTCAAACCTGGCGGCGGTGGCTTTGCCATTCTGGCCGTGCTGCTGGCGACCTTCAGCTACGGCATTGCCGCCAATGCGAGCAAACGCTACCTCAGCCAGGCCACCCCGCTGGCGGTCGCCACCGGTAGTCAACTGGCGGCCGCGCTGCTGCTGGCCCTGCCCGCCTGGAGCCAGCAGCCGGTCCAACTGCCCTCCCTGCGTGCCTGGGGCGCGGTGGCTTTGCTGGCCCTGCTGTGCACCAGCCTGGCCTACATCCTGTTCTTCCGGCTGATGAAGCGGGTGGGCCCCACCAACACCATCGCAGTGACCTTCCTGATCCCGGTCTTTGCACTGCTGTGGGGCTTCCTGTTCCTGCACGAGACGCTCACCGCGTCGATGGCGATGGGGTGCCTGGTGGTGCTGCTGGGCACAGGGTTGGCGGTCGGCGTGCTGCGGCTGCCGATGCCACCGGTGACACGCCCGGCGAAGTGACGCTGGAGGGCGCGGTGAGGCCGGAGGGCGCAGGTCGGCGTCTTGTCGCCCCCTGCCGCACCGGCCTGCCGCAGCGCCGCGCCGGCCTGCCGGCGTGCCCCAGCATCAGCCCTTGAGCAGTTCGTGCAGCCCCGCCTCGTCGACAACGGCCACCCCGAGCTCCCGCGCCTTGTCCAGCTTGGAGCCTGCTTCCTCACCGGCCACCACATAGCTGGTCTTCTTGGAGACGGACCCGCTCACCTTGCCACCCGCCGCCTCGATCAAGGCCTTGGCCTCGTCACGTGACAGCGTGGGCAGCGTGCCGGTCAGCACCAGCGTCTTGCCCGCCAGCGGCTGCGGCCCTTGGGGCTCGGCGGCGGCGCCATCGGTCTTGGGATAGTCCACTCCCGCAGCGATCAGTTGCTCCACGACCTCGCGGTTGTGCGGCTCGGCAAAAAACGCGGCAATGCTGGAGGCCACCACCGGCCCGACATCCTTCACTGCCAGCAGCTGTTCCTCGGTGGCCGCCATGAGGGCGTCCATGTTGCCAAAGTGTTTGGCCAGGTCCTTGGCGGTGGTCTCACCCACGTGGCGGATGCCCAAGGCATACAGAAAACGCGCCAGGGTGGTGGTCTTGCTCTTCTGCAAGGCATCAAACAGGTTCTGCGCGCTCTTCTCGCCCATGCGCTCCAGCGCCGACAGCTTGGCCACGCCCAGCTTGTAGAGGCCCGGCAGGCTGGTCACGATGCCGCCGTCCACCAGCTGATCCACCAGCTTGTCGCCCAGGCCTTCGATGTCCATGGCGCGCCGTCCGGCGAAGTGCAGCAGGGCCTGCTTGCGTTGCGCGGGGCAGAAGATGCCGCCGCTGCAGCGGTGATCGATGCCGCCCTTTTCCCTCCGCACGTCGCTCCCACAAATCGGGCAGTGACGCGGCATGTGGAAGTTGGGCACATAGCCGTCGCGGTGGGTGTCGACCTTGCCCACGATTTCGGGGATCACATCGCCGGCCCGTCGCACGATGACCTGATCTCCCACCCGGACGCGTTTGCGGCGCAGTTCGAACACGTTGTGAAGGGTCGCATTGCTGACCGTGGTGCCGCCCACAAACACCGGCTCCAGCTTGGCCACGGGCGTCAGCTTGCCGGTCCGCCCCACCTGGATGTCAATGGCGTTCAAACGAGTGATCTGCTCCTGGGCCGGATACTTGTGTGCAACAGCCCAGCGCGGTTCGCGTGACACAAAGCCCAGCCGCCGCTGCAACTCTCGGCTATTGACCTTGTAGACCACGCCGTCGATGTCGAATGGCAGGTCATCGCGCTTGGCCCCCATGTCGCGGTGAAACCGCACCAGGCCTTCCGCCCCCCGCACCACCGCGCGATCGTCGGACACGGGCAGGCCGAAGGACTTCAGTGCATCCAGCAGACCCGAATGGGTGGATGGGATGTCCCAGCCTTGCACATCGCCAAGGCCATAGGCAAAAAAACTGAGGGGCCGCTGCCGCACCAGATTCGGATCGAGCTGACGAATGGCGCCCGCCGCCGTATTGCGCGGGTTGACGAAGGTCTTTTCATGGGCGGCGCGCTGGCGCTCGTTGAGCGCTTCAAAGTCGTCGCGCCGCATGTAGACCTCACCGCGCACCTCCAGGACCGCCGCCTTGGCCCCGGCGCCAGACAGCCGGAGCGGGATCTGACCGATGGTGCGGACATTCTGGGTGACGTCCTCGCCGGTCTCGCCGTTGCCCCGCGTCGCGGCCTGCACAAGCACGCCGTGCTCGTAACGAAGATGGATGGCAAGACCATCAAATTTGAGTTCAGCCGCATATTCCACCGGCGCCGCACCGGCTTCCAGATCCAGCTCGCGGCGCACGCGCGCATCAAAGTTCTCCGCACCACTGGCCTGCGTGTCTGTCTCCGTGCGGATCGACAGCATCGGCACGGTGTGGCGCACCGGCACAAAACCGTCCAGCACCTTGCCACCGACCCGCTGTGTGGGCGAATCAGGTGTCAGAAGGCTGGAATGGCGCGCCTCCAGGGCCTGGAGTTCCTGGAACAGCTGGTCATAGGCCGCATCCGGCAGCGCGGGAGCGTCCAGCACGTAATACAGATGGGCATGGTGGTGCAACTGCTCACGCAGTTCGGCGGCCCGGGCGGCCACGTCGGCGGGGACATCAACGGCAAGAGCGTCAGAGGAACGTTCGGAATTCATTCCCGGATTGTGGCTCAGGGCCACTGACGCTTGAGACGTGCAGGGGGCTTCCGGATGCGCGGCCGGACAGGGGCTCTGGTTGAGAGGTGTCCCCCGATCTCTTAGCCTAAGTGGGCGATCGTTTCTATCATTTTATGGAAGTTTCTTTTATCACTTCGGGCCCTACGATTTATCCCCATGTCGTCACTGATGTCGGCATCGGTTCGCCACCCATCCCTACACAGCCAACGTGGCGGGCTGTGATTTCAATTTCTAGGACCACCATGAAACGAAACGCTTTTCCCCGTTCCCTGAAGGCCGAGGCATCCCGGCAAAAGGGCTACTCGCTGATCGAACTCTCGATTGCGCTGGCCATCATCTCCGTCGTCATCGTCGGCTCCCTGGTGGGGGTGCAACGCATCCTGGCCAACAACCGTGCCAACAACCTGCTGGCGGAAATTCCGCGCATCAATGCGGCATTGGTGGGCGCAGCGGTCAACAGCGGCGACTTCAGCCAGATCAACACCTTGCGGGCGGCCGCGCTGGGGGCGTTCTCGCCCACCACGGTCAAGTGGGATGCTTCCAACACGAAGGTTGACGTCAGCAACGCCTTCGGCGGCAAGTTGTACATCCAGGGCAGCACGGCCAATTTTGATGGTGTCGATGGTGAAGACCGCGGCTACATCGTGGTGGCCACCGGCATCCCGAACGACATGTGCGCCACCGTGGTGAATGGTCTGGCCCCGCTGGCTCAAGTCATGTGGGTGACACCTGGCACCGCGAGCACCGGGTCAGGCTCGGGCGCAAGCACCAACTACGACACTCCGACGAACAACGCCAATCCAGGTGGCTTGGTCAAGGGTCCGTTGGCCAACGCCAGTGTTGACCTGACGAAACTGGCCGAAGAATGCCGCTCGGGCACGAGCAGCTCGCGCGAGATCCACGCCTTCGTCGCCATCTAAGCCCCACCCAATGCCCGGGCCCGCATTGCGCGGCTCGGGCCTTGTTCCGTCTTTAACGGCTTCCTCTACGGCTCGTCATGAAAACACTCAGGCTGCTTCCGCTGTTCGTCCTGGGCCTGGTGGCCGGTGCCCAGGCCACAGCTGCGTCGCCCCCAACGGGCGCCTCACGCGCCGCCATGTCGTCTCCACCCACCGCGCCCGATCCCACGGCCAAAGTTTCGCGCCCCCCCATCTCCCCCCCTCCATCGGGCGGCGAGGTGTCCGGCTATGGTGAAGTCGAATGGGTCCGCACGCCCCGGGCTCAACCGCTGCCTGCACGCCCCGAGGGTGCCGATCAGGACAGCGTCCTGGCGAGCATGAGAGGCGAAGCCTCCTCTGAATGGACCGTGGAACTGTCCGACCACAGCTTCCGCCAGACCCTGCTGCGCTGGACCCGCATCGCCAACTGGCAACTGGTGTGGGAGGTGGATCGCGACTTCGCCATCGACGCGCAGGTCACCCTGAACGGCAACTTTCTGCAGGCCCTGGACCAGGCCATGACTTCACTGCGGGATACCGACTATCCGGTGCAAGCCCGCGTCAATCCTGACACCCGCGTGGTACGCGTGGTGCGCTACATGCTCGACGGAGAACGGCGTTGATCCGACCCCAACACACTGCCACAGCAGCCCCCCGAGTCCCTGCCATCATCCCGCGCGCCCTGGCCGGTGGGCCCGGGCGTCTGGCGCTGGCCCTGGGCTGCGTCCTTGCTTCGGGATGTGCGGTGCAGTCCGCCCACGTGGCCCAGCGAGACTACAGCAGCAACAAAGACCGTGCCGGCCAGTTCCAGGCGCAGGCACGTGAAGCTCAGCGCCTCCCCCCCATGGTGCAGGCCGACACCGTGCCCCGTTTCGCGCGGCACTCCATTCCCTTGCAACGCGCCGCCACCTTACCCACCCACATCGGGCAGGTGACGCTGCGTTATCCCGGGCGTCACCCGCTGCCTACGGTGGCAGAGCTGATTTCCCGGTTGATTGACATTCCGGTCATCATGACGCCGGACGCGCTTTCAAACGCGGCGGACTACGCGCCCGGCGGCCTGGTGACCGCAGACGCCCCCTCCACCAGCGGCGCGACTTCCTCCCCATCCCACCAGGCCATGGCCCAGCAGGCAGAGGCTGCCGGCGCGCTGGCCCTCGCCGTGCACCCCCGGGATCTGCAAAACACCCTGGAGCTGGACTATTCCGGCCCCTTGTCAGGCCTTTTGAATCAGGTGGCCACCCGGGCGGGTCTGCAGTGGGAATACAACGGCGGCAAGATCGTCTTCAGCCGCCTGGTCACCCGTTCCATCCTCGTCAAGGCCCTGCCCAACGGGCTCAAGACCAACGGCAGCTTCGACGTGTTCGGCGGCAGCAACAGCTCCGGTGCGGGTGGCGGCGCTGGCAGTTCCGGCGGATCCGGCAGCACGAGCAACGGCACCTTGACCATCGATTTCCAGACCGAAAGCGATTATTGGAGCGGTCTCAGGGAATCGCTCAAGGGCATGCTGTCTGCGCGCGCCAATTTGCAGGTGGACGCCCGGTCCGGCCTGGTCACCGTGACCGATGCCTTGAACAATGTCGAGCGGGTGGAAGCCTTCCTGCAAGAAGTCAACACCAGCCTGCTGCGCCAGGTGGTGCTGGAGGTGGAGGTGCTGCAGGTCAACCTCACCGACCAATTCAGCAATGGCATCAATTGGGAGGCCGTGCTCGGTAAGGTCAATGGCAACTCGCTGACCCTCACCAGCCCCCAAGGGCCCGGGGCGCTGTCGGGCAATACGCCCGGCTCCTTGTCCTTCCTGCTGGCCCCTTCCGCGTCGCGGCAATCCGCCAGCAAGCTGGTGGCCGACTCGCTGCAGGAATATGGCAAGGTGTCCACCGCGTATTCCAGCGTGGTCACCACCACCAACCGCATGCCGGTGCCGGTGGGATCTTTGCAGACGCAGTCCTACGTTCGCCAGAGTACGGCGGCGGTCGTGAATGGCACCACCGGCGCCTCCACCGGGGGGTCGCTGGTACCCGGCTCGATCTCGACTGGCCTGGGTCTGATGATTCTCCCGGTCATCCTCGACTCCAACCGCGTGCTGCTGCAGACCGCCATGCAGGTCAGTGAACTGCGAGAAATCAAGGCATTTACCAGCGGCAGTGGCGCGACCGCGCAGTCCATCCAGTTGCCCAACACGGTGAGCTTCTCGTCACTGCAACGCATCAGCGTCCCGGCGGGCCAAACCCTGGTGCTGGTGGGCTACGAACGCGAACAGGCACAACTGGACGACACCGATGTCATCCGCGGTCTGCTGCCCATCTCCAGGCGCGGGGGTCGGACCAAGCAGGGCACTGTCATCCTGATCACGCCCCGTCTCACCGATCGCTGAAGGGGAAGTTGTCATGTCATCCATCCCTGGTTCCGGCTCCGCTGGCGCCTTCGGCCCCGGTGGCGGCCTCGACTTCTCCAGTGGCGACGCCTCGGGAGGCGCTCCCAACGCCGTGGCCAAAAGCTGCGTCATTGCGGGCACCCGTGTGATCTTTGAGCTGGAGTGGAGCCCCATCCAGGATCGGAGCGCGCCAGAAGCGGAATTCCAACGTGCCCGCAAGCTGGGTTACACCTTTGCCACGATGCTCCCGGACAAGAGCCTGGTGGGGCTGGCGCGTGGCTTGCAGCCGGGCCCTGGCCGCCCACATGCCGCCGTGGTCATGCTGATCGAACGCTTCTCCTCCGGTGGGGCAGAAGCCATCCTGCTCTCCGCCGGCAACCGGGTGGCGTTCATCGGTCTGATGGACCGTCGCCCGGTGCCGGGCTTTGACCGGCTGGTCAACGGGCTGGAAGCCGCCCTGGCCTTGCTCAAGGAGTTTCGGGACATTCACATCGACCAGGATGTGCGGGTGGCCACCGACCTGCGTGATGTGATTCCCAACGGGGAAATGCTGCAGGTGCAAACCATCTTCGACATGCCAGAAAGCGGTTCGCTGGTACGTCCGTTGGTCAATCGCACGCTGCGTCGAACCGTTGTGGCGGGAGGACTCACCGCGCTACTGGTGGGATCGTCACTGGGCTACTTCCTCTGGGAGCAACACCAGACCCGGAAGGCCGCCGAGGAAGCAGCGCGGCTGGCTGCAGAAAACGATCCGAACCGGCTCTATGAAAAGGCCATTGCGCACATGCTGGCTCAGGCGGGCGTCCCCGGCAATGCGGTGCTGGACCGCTGGCGCACCTTGCTGAACCGCCTCCCGCTCAGCCGCGAAGGGTGGGCGTTGCAGCGCTTTCAATGCAGTCAGAACACGCGCGACTGCCAGGCCACCTGGAGCCGAAACTTCGGCAATTTCCACGACTTTCTCACCGAGCCCCCCACCGACAGTCGCTTTCCAAGGGTCACTCCCACCCCCAACAACGACCTGCTGGGTGCCGCCATCACCACCCACCATCCCTGGGATGAACCAGAGCTGGACGGTCATGCAGCGGCTTCGTCATCAGCAGCGGCTTCCGCACCGCCAGCCGCACGCTTGGCCACCTTGTCGCGGCGGGCCTTGCCGCTGGCCGATACGGCGACGCAGCAATGGGGAAGCCGATTGCAGGATGTGGCGCTGGTGGCGGGCAATGCCCAGGCCACCTCGCTCAAACCTTCCCGGCTCTTTGGCCCCTCCACAGTCACCGACTTGCAGGCGCTGAAGCAGCCCGTCGTCCAACTCGAGTGGCAGGTGACGGATGGTCTGTGGTCCCTGCCCTCGATCGACCTGCCGCCCTCGGCTGTTCCTGAATCGCTGACGGTGCAACTCAACGCCAGCCAGATCACCTACACCCTTACCGGACGCGTTTATGCAAAAGGCAAACTTTATTGAAATTCCGCATGGCCAGCCTTCGTTTCACGCCCACGTGGGCTGCGGCAACGGTGGCATGAGTGGCAGCAGGAGTCGCCGTACGGACGGCCGCATCACCCATGCCGCGCCTCGCGGCGCGATCGCCAGCCTGCTGGGCAGGCGCCGGGTGTGCAGCGTCGCCTCTTTCGCCGTCGCCGCCTCTTTCACAGTCGCCGCCTCGTTCGCCGTCTCTGTAGCCGCCGTCACCCCCGCCTGGGCCGCCGAGGATGACCACAGTGCAGCCGCATCGTCCATGCAACAGATCATCGAGGCCGCACGGCGCAAAAAGGCGCAAGAGTTGGACACCGCCGCCCGCCGGCTGCTGGGCACGGACGCCATCCCCGCCGCGCCCAGCCCGGTGCCGCTCCCGCAGATGCCGCCCCCTTCGGCCCACGAATCCAAAACCGAAGAGATCCCACGGGTGTGGTCCCTCACCGGCGTGGGCCAACGGCTGGAAGCGGAGCTCTATTACCAAGGCCGCATCCACCGGGTGTCACTGTCGTCCGCCCCCTCGCCGCAAGTCGGCCCCTGGCGAGTACGGTCCATCACCCCCACCGGTGTCACGGTCCAGCTCAACACCTCTGCACAGGGCAAGGGGCGGGCGCCTGCCTCCATGGTGCTCCCTCCCCCTGCCCGAGGCAGCACCCTCTCCGGCTACCCATTTCAACCAGGCGCCCCAGGGGCCGTTGGCGGGCCCTTGAGTCTTTCGCCGGGAAGTTCCGCCCTGCCGCCTTCCGCGTTCCGCGCCAGCCAATTGCCGCTGGAGGCGCCCGTCGCCCTGGCATCCCAACAAGGGCGGTGACATGACAACGCCGGTGTCCGATTCGGATGCACTTCCGCGGGCAGTACCGCTGGTGCCGCAAGTCCCGCGCGTACCGCAAGTGCCGCACGTACCGCGCGGAGACTCAGCTCCTGCTCCGCCTGCCACCGCAAGCGCACCACCATCCGACGTCCCGACCGCCACGGCCGCCGCATCCATTGGCGCGGCCGGCAGCGCATTGCCTGCGGCAGGCCCGTCCCGCCACATCACCGACTACGCCCAGTTGCCGCCTTACGACCGGGTGCTGTCGGTGGTGTCTGACAACGTCATGGCCGGCAGGGAGGAGCGCCAGGTGCGCGTCTCCCGCGACAAGGAAAGCCGCCTGATGGCACTGGCCCTGCCCGCCCAGCGCTTTCTTGTGCTCTCCACTGAAGAGGAACTCCGCAGCCCGGACTGGTACCACGTGGTGCAGGCCGGCAAGCGGCTCGGTTTCGAATTCACCGGCTTCTACACCGCCCCGCCGGAGATCTTCGAGCTGATTTCCTACCGCACCCAGCGGCGGGACGTCGGTGGCGAGACCGAGAGCGAAAGCGCCCGGGCCATCGAGACCATGGTGGCCAACTCATCGCCGCTGGAGTGGTTTCGCACCATCGTCCACCGCTGCGTGATTGCCGGCGCAAGTGATCTGCACCTGGAACTGCGCGGGGATATCGGCCGGGCGCGGGTTCGGCTGGACGGCCTGATGCGCACCCTCGGCAGCTTCCCGGCCCGTATCGTGATGGATGGCATCTCTGCCGCCTACACCGTGCTGGCCGAGGAAAACTCTCGCAGCGAAGTGGCCTTCAACGGCGGCGTTCCGCAGGGTGCCATGATCCCGCTGGACCTGCCGGACATGCGGCTGACCCTGCGTTATCAGAGCCATCCGGCCGTTGGTGGCATGGACGTGGTGATGCGCATCCTGCGCTCCAACAATGCCGCCCATCTGCAGCAACTGACCCTGGACCGTCTGGGTTACACCCCCTGGCAGGTGGAGCGACTGCATGACGCCCTGAGTTCCTCCTGGGGCGGGATCTTCGTTGCCGGCATCACCGGCTCCGGCAAGACCACCACGCTCAACACCATGCTGGCCTACCTGGCTCGCGAAGGCACACGCAAGCTGATCACCATCGAAGACCCGGTGGAGTACGAGTTGGCCGGCGCATCCCATCTCTCCATCCAGCGGGGTTCGCTGATGCCAGAAGCCGGTGCCAACCCCTTCCACGGCGCCATGCTGTCCTTTCTGCGCATGGACCCGGACGTGGGCCTGTTCGGCGAGATCCGCGATTCGCTGTCCGCCAACATGGCCCAGGTCGCCATCCAGACCGGGCACAAAATCCTCTCGACCGTGCATGCGACCTCTGCCCTGGGCGTGATCAGCCGCTTGAATTCCCACATCGTGGGCCTTCAGCGGGACGACCTCTGCAGCCCGGAGTTCATTTCCGCCTTGGTCTATCAGGTCCTGGTGCCCCTCAATTGTGAGCACTGCAAGGTGGCGGCCCGTGAGGTGATGTCGGCGGAAGCACTGGCGGTGTACCAGCAAGGTTTCGGGATCGCGCCCGACCAGATTTTTTGCGCCAGCGACACCGGCTGCCCGCACTGCCGCAAACCGCTCATCGACTACAGCACCGGCCAACGCAACGGTACCCGCGGCATGAAGGTGGGTGCAGAGGTCATCGTGCCCGACCTGCGCTTGCTGGAACTGCTGCACCAACGGCGAGACCTTGACGCCAAGCGCTACTGGCGCAGCCGGCAGGTGACTCCCTTTACCGACCCCGACATGGACGGCAAGGAAGCCTGGGGGCATGTGCTCTATGACATTTCTCAAGGCCGCGTCGATCCCTTCTATTTCGAACGAACCTTTGGCCGGGCATCCCTACTGGCCAAGTCCTTGCTCCAAGATCATTGATCGCCTCCATGCAGATACTCGACTGGATCCTCTTCCACACGGCAGCTCGCCGCCTGAAGCAACGGCGCGCCGACTTCTATTACGACCTGGCGAGCGCACTGGAAGACAAGGTGCCTCTGTTCACCATCCTGCGCAAATACGAAGCGCGCAGCCGCGGCCGCTCGCGGGGGGACGCCCTGCTTTTCCGGCACATGCTGCGTGAGGCCATGGGCGGTTCGCTGTCGCAGGCCTTGATCGGTGTGGTGCCCACGACGGAGCTGATCCTCATCGATGCCATCCAGGGCAGCGGAGACGCCGGCTTGTCACGGGGCTTGTACTTCCTCTCCGAAACGGTGGAGAAGGTCGACCGCATGTTCCGCACGGTCCGCAAGGCGGTGGTGTACCCCATCATCCTGATGGTCTTGTTTGCAGGCCTGTTGACGGGCTTCTCGCTATTTGCCGTGCCCATCCTGGCGGACCTGCTCCCGCCGGAGCGATGGCCAGCGCTGGGCAAGGTGCTGTATGCAGTTTCCTACGCCGTGAGTCACTACGGCATCCTGATGGCGCTGGCGCTCGTGGCCGGCCTGGTGGCGTTCGCACTCTCACTCTCCCGTTGGCAGGGGCATGTGCGGCGACGGCTGGACAAATGGGCCCCCTACAGTCTTTACCGGGACTTCGCAGGGGCCATGTTGATCGTCTCAATCTCCTCACTGATGCGCGCCGGGGTGTCCTTGCGCTCCTCGTTGGAACGGGCCGCGCGCTTCAGTTCCCCCTGGATGCGCTGGCACCTGCGCGAGATCCTGGCCCGCTTGTCGTCAGAGCAGTCCACCCAGTTCGGTCAGGCCTTCTCCACCGGTGTGCTGAACGGCTCGCTGGAAGACCGCGTACAGGATGCATCGGAACGACGGGACCCGATTGCGGCCTTCGTCAAGATTGGTGTGGGCTCGATCGACCGCATTGAGCGCAGCATTCAGGAATCCGCCAGCCGCATGAATACCACGCTGATGGCCATGGCTGGCATTACGCTGGCCGGCATGATGGCCGGCTTTTTTGCCACCGCGTTCGAGATGCAGACCGGCATCCAGGCCCCGCCCACGGTGCAGTCACCATGAAGGCCCGTCGACACGGCCAGGTGCGGGTCACTCTGCGAGGGGCAGCGCAGGTCATGACCCGCCGGCGGACTGCGCGCTTGCCCTGGCTGATCAACGTGCTGTTCACCGGCATGGGAACACTGGCATCCCAAGGGGTGATGGCGGCCCCTGAGACGCTCGTTGCGCGCTGGCCCTTGGCGACAACAGGGGCAACAGGGGTGACAGGCGCGACAGGGGCAACAGGAACGGCCGGAACGGCCGGAGCGACTGGGGTGGCCCGGCACGCACGTCCCTCAGGAACGCCCCAGACCGCCCGGGCTGCTGGCCGTTCCAGAACGGGCCCCACGCCAGGCACCTTGGTGTCCTCCCATCCCCCGGCTGCCCTGATCACCCCCACCATGTCCCACTGCTTCGAGTGGGCCTCTCAACGCTACGGCATGTCCGCGCTGTTGCTCCAGGCCATTGCCCAGCAGGAATCCGGACTGAATCCCAAGGCCCTCAACCGGAATAGCAATGGCTCGACCGATGTGGGGCTGATGCAGATCAACACGAGCTGGCTACCCACCTTGGCCCGGCATGGCATCCGTCCTGCCGATCTCTGGGACCCTTGCACCAACATCATGGTGGGCGCCTGGATCCTCGGCAGCAATCTGGTGCGGATGGGCCCCACGGTGGCCGCCCTGGGGGCTTACAACGCCCGTGACCCGGTCAAACGGGAGCGTTATGCCCGTCAGGTGCTGCAACGCTTGGGCCGGTTTGACCCCTCGCTGCGCCCCCCCCCGCAGCCCCCCTACAGCCGTTGAATTCCCTCCCTTCTGCTCACCACTCCATGCTCATTCACGCTGAAGACTTGCGGTCCAGCCACTGGCTCGGGCCAGTCGTGACCTTGTGTCACGAGCA
Source organism: Roseateles sp. SL47 (assembly GCF_026625885.1). Classification (NCBI taxonomy): domain Bacteria; kingdom Pseudomonadati; phylum Pseudomonadota; class Betaproteobacteria; order Burkholderiales; family Sphaerotilaceae; genus Roseateles; species Roseateles sp. SL47. Next base: position 4,636,722 of record NZ_CP113068.1, read on the forward strand.
CGTGCTGGTCATTGCCAATCGTTCCCATTGGGACTCCCAGGCGGCGTTATGCCGGGGCGCGTTCTGTTTCATGACTGAGAGCCTGCAGCGCAGCCTCCCACACACCGTGGACCACCCTCCCACGCCTGACAGCGTGCATGCCGACCGTCTGCTGCTGTTGCGGCTGCTGGATTTCCCGGCCTGGCCAGACCCTGGCACCGCCCAGCGCGACCGCATCCAGGCCCTGCTGAGCCTGCCTCCCTCGGCACAGGACCCGCAGAGCCAGGTGATGCTGATCCGCTTCTCACTCCTGGGCAGCTACCACCTGGAGCCCTCGGACGACCCCGCCGTGAAGCCCTCCCCACGCTTCTCCGGCGAGCCCGGGCACCTGTTGCACGCGGACCGTTACGGGGCCTTCGCCCCGACGCCGCGCATGCAGGATTTCCTGATCAACGGCACGGTCACGCCACGGCATCGCATCCGATTCGGGCTGCTGCGCCATGACGAATCTCAGGTCTATCGAGACAACGGCGTCACGAGTTCCCTGTCAATGCTGGACATCCGGGGCCGCCGCACTGCCATGTTCGGCAAGACCCGGCTTGGCAAATCCAATGTGGTGAAGCTGCTGGTGCAGGGCATGCTGGACGTCACGGCACAGAAGCGGGACGTCGGCCAGCTCATCTTTGATGTCAACGGCGAATATGCCAACAGCAACCCGCAGGATGGGGTCGCCAACATCGGCGCGGTGTATGCCGACCGCTGCACCTTGTATTACCTCTCCGAAGCCAAGGCGGGCAGCCCCAACAGCAAGCTGCTGCGCTTCAACTTCCATGAGCGGCCAGAAGACGCCCTGAGCACCTTGCGGGAGCTGCTGCCCGCCGAAGTGGCAGACACCGACTATGTGCGCCCGCTGCTGTCCTGCCGACTGCCGACGCTGCGTTTTGCGCCCGAAGAGCCCCCGGAAGTTGTGCAGCGCCGGCTGCGCAAGCTGATGACCTACTGGACCGTCCTGCACCATGCAGGCTTTGAACATGATGAAGCGCGGCTGTCCGGGGTGCTCGCGTCCCTGGGTTACTCCCACCCGTTCACGCCAGGCTTTAATCAGCAACTGCGCCTGTCGGCCTATCAGGCGGTGAACGGCACCACCGCGCCATCGCAGCCACGAACCTTCAATGAGATGGTGTCCGAGATCTCGCTCATGCTGCGTTTCAGCCTGAGTTACCCCAACGATCCGGCCCTGCGTAAACAGGGCAGTTATCTCTTTGATTCGGACGAAGAGATCATGGCTCATTTCCTCTATCCACACGCCGGCGCGGGCCCCTATGTACTGCGCCCGGCCACGCCGTTTCATTCGCCGCGCGTGGACAACTTCATCACCGAAGTCCTGGCCACCATCGACCAGGGCGGGACGGTGATCGTGGATCTGGGCAGCGCCAACGAACGCATCATTCGCTATTTTGCGAAGACCTTATCGGTCGCGGTGTTCCTGCAGCAGGAGGGCAAATTCGTGCGTAATGAAATGGACGGCCGTTATGTACAGATCTATTTCGAAGAAGCCCACATGATCTTCCCGCCCAATGCCGGCAACGTCATCGACGTGTATTCACGGTTTGCCAAGGAAGGCGCCAAGTTCAACATCGGCATCGTCTACTCGACGCAGTCACCGTCCACCATCAATCACGACCTGCTCGCCCAGACCGAGAACTTCTTCATCGGCCATCTGTCCAGCCAGCAGGAGGCTGCCATCCTCAGCACGGTGCAATATGCCTTCAAGGGCATGGAGCAGGACATCATGCGCACTCGCACCCCGGGTTACATGCGCGCCCTCACCGCTTCGCACCGCTATCCGATCCCGGTCCAGGCCGCACGTTACGACGGCACGAGCCTGCTGATGGACTGAGGCTCAGTCCCGCTGGCTGGCGGGGCCCCGGTCTTTGTCTTTGTCTTTCTCTTTCGGCGACTGCACCCGGGCGATCATCACCTGGTCCACCCGGTGGCTGTCCACGTCCACCACCTCAAAGCGCCAGCCTTCCCACTCCACCACATCGGTACGTTTGGGAATGCGGCGCAACATCACCATCAGGAAACCGGCCAGCGTGTCGTATTGGCCCGGATGCGGGAAGTCGTCCAGGCCCAGCGAGCGCTGCACATCAGGGATCGGTGTGATGCCATCAGCCAGGAAGCTGCCATCATCCCGACGGATGATCTGCTGTTCTTCCTCATCGGTATGCACCAGGCTGCCCATGACGGTGGACATCACATCATTCAGCGTGATCACCCCCACCACCAGGCTGTATTCGTTCACGATGACCGCAAAGTCCTCATGCGCCTGGCGGAACTGGGTCAGCACCTCCGCCAGCGTCAGCCGATCAGGCACGATCAGCACCTTCTTGACCAGCGCCGGCTCCGCCCGCAGGCTGATGACCTCACCAAGCAGCACCCGCTGGAACAGGTCGGTGGCGTCCACATAACCGACCACCTGGTCGATGTCGTGCTCACAGACCAGATAGGTGGAGTGCGGGGAGTCCGCAATCCGCGTTCGCACCAGTGCCTCGTCATCGTCCAGCGCAAAGTAGACGATCCGCTCGCGGGAGGTCATGGCCGACTCCACCGTGCGGGTGTCCAGCTCAAAGATGTTTTCGATGACCTGCTGTTCCGCATCCGCCACCACACCCGCCTGATGCCCGGCTTCCGCCAGTGCCAGGATGTCCGCATGGGTGATGGTGTTGTCCGGCTTCATCGGGCGGCCCAGCAGGCGGAGCAAGACATCCGTCAACGCATTCAGGGCCCAGGCCACTGGCCGCAGCACCAGCGTCAGGAACAGCATGGGGCCGACCAGCACCATCGCCACCCGCTCCGGCTCGTTCATCGACAGGCGCTTGGGCAGCAGGTCGGCGAGCACCACGAACATCATGGTGACGCAGCCAAAGGACAAGGCGAACGCCAGCCGCTGGGCGTTGTTGATCTCCATCCAAGGCCCCAGCACGGTTTCAAAGTGCGGCGTTAATGCACCTTCCCCCACCACACCGGCCAGGATGGCCAGCGTATTCACACCGATCTGCACCACGGTGAAGTAGTAGCCCGGATGTTCCTGGACCTTCAGCACCTGCCCCGCCCGGGCATCGCCCTCATCGGCCAGTTGTCGCAGCCGCAAACGGCGCGACGCAGCCAGGGACAACTCCGCCATCGAAAAAAAGGCGCTGGCGGCAATCAGCACGAAGATCAACAGGAGGCTGGAACTCAAGGCGGCTTTCGATGTATGAACACCGCCAGTGTAGCGGGCGCCTTACTGCGCGCCATGCCACAAGCAGGCAGACCTCCCCGAGATTCACATCAGTTCGGGCGACTTGACTGCCCGAACCACCACGCCTGGGCGGTCGTGGCGCAGGTGCTCGCAGCGGATCCACCACAGGCCCGCCTTGTGGACACGCCAGGGCATGGCCTGCGCCAGCGGGATGCCGCCCACCAGATGCGCCAGCACCATGCCAAGCGTGGGTTGATGCCCCACCACCACCACGGTCTGATCCGCATGCGGCCATCCGGCGGCATCGATCAGCGCCTGGGCGCCCTTTCGGGGGGCCAGGTCTTCCGCCAACTGGATGTGTCGGCGCAAGTCCTGCACCGTTTGCCGGGTACGCACCGCCGGGCTGACCAGCACCTTCACGTCCTGCGGGAGGTGCTGGTTCAACCAGTCGGCCATCCGCCCGGCCTGTCGTTCACCCTCGCGTGTCAACACCCGTGCCATGTCATCCATGCCCGGGCCGGGATCAACGGCTTGCGCGTGTCGCCACAAGATCAGATCCATTCAAACGCCCTTTTTGTCTCCCGACGGGTCTCCCGACCGACCACAGGCAATCCGCGCTCCTGCCCTCAGGGCCTGCGTCCCGCCCGAGCCCGCCGCCGCACGGGTCACCGTGATGGGAGGTGGCAGAACCCATCACCGCTTGTAGACTGCCCCAACAGCGATCCAGAAGGGAACCTGGCCGCATGACCCCCCGCACCATCTCTTCGGCCCCCCCTCAGGTGCTCGTGCCCGTGCCCGCGCCCTCGCCAGCACCCTCACCCTCGTTGTGGTCCTCCAGTGCAGGCTCGACGTCGTCGTTGGCCTCCGCCTCCCCCCATGGGATGCCGCCCACGTCAACGGCGGCCTGTTCCACCGACGGCGGCCCTCCTCCGGCCCCCGGCTTTTTGCGCGGTGGCGGCGAGATGGGCGCGCGCATGCGGGCGCACGACTGGTCGTGCTCCCCGCTGGGCCCTCCGGCTGGCTGGCCGCAATCCCTCAAGACCCTGATTCGGGTGATGCTCGACTCGCGCTACGCCATGTGGATGGCCTGGTCGAGCGACATGACCTTTTTCTGCAATGACGCCTACCTGCCCACCTTGGGCCTCAAGCGGGACTGGGCCCTGGGCGCGCGCGCCGACAAGGTCTGGGAAGAAATCTGGCCGGACATCGGCCCCCGTATCCAACATGTTCTGACCCAGGCAGAAGCGACATGGGATGAAGGCCTGTTGCTCTATCTGGAACGCAGCGGCTTCAAGGAGGAGAGTTATCACACCTTCTCCTACAGCCCGGTTTTTGACGACCACGACCGGGTGGCCGGCATGCTGTGTGTGGTCACCGAAGTCACCGAGCGGGTGATCGGTGAACGGCGCCTGCGGGTGCTGCGGGACCTGGCCGCCGGTGCCACGGGGTCCGAAGATGTTCGCCACTGCTGCCAGCGGGCTCGTGAAGTACTGGCGGACTATCCGCTGGATGCGCCCCTGGCAGCGGTTTACCTGACCGACACCGACCAGCCGGTGGCCCGCCGTGTGGTGTCCACCGACCCGGCCATGGCCGCCCAGATCCCGGAGCAGTTTGCGCTGGATGCCCCACCCGGCGGCTGGCCGCTGGAGGCCTTGTACCAGGAGCAGTCCCCGCAGGACCTGCCCGCCCTGGGCGCCTTGTCCATCCATCTGACCATGGAACCCTGGCCCGAACCGGTGCAGCAGGCGCTGCTGTTGCCGATCAAGGGCGCAGGCCCGGACCTCACCGGGTTCCTGGTGGTGGCCTGCAGCCCCCGTCGGCCGCTGGACGAGGGATACCGCAGCTTCCTGAATCTGGTGGCGGGGCAGTTGGCTGCCGCGCTGGCTGATGCGCAGGCCTATGAAGATGAACGCCGCCGCGCCGAAGCGCTGGCGGCCTTGGACCAGGCCAAGACGCACTTCTTCTCGAATGTCAGCCATGAGTTCCGCACCCCGCTGACCTTGATGCTGGGTCCGCTGGAGGAACTGGTGGGCGGCCAGGGGCTGACCGAGACGCAGCGGCACCGGCTGGAACTGATTCACCGCAATGCCCACCGGCTGCAGCGGCTGGTCAATGCCCTGCTGGACTTTTCCCGATTGGAAGCCGGGCGCGCACAAGCGCATTTTGAGCCGGTGGATCTGGCGGTTTTGACCCGGGACATCGCCAGCACGTTCCGCTCCGCCATGGATCGGGCCGGGCTGGCATTCGAGGTCGACTGCCCACCGCTGGACCAGCCGGCGCACGTCGACCGGGACATGTGGGAGAAGATTCTTCTGAACCTTCTCTCCAACGCCTTCAAGTTCACGCTCAGCGGCAGCGTCTGTGTCCGCATGGGGCAGGAGGACCGGCAGGCGTGGCTGGAGGTGGCTGACACCGGCGTGGGCATCGCTCCTGACGAATTGCCCCGCCTGTTCGAGCGTTTCCATCGCATCGCCGGGGTGGAAGGACGCACCCATGAAGGATCGGGGATCGGACTGGCACTGGTGCAGGAATTGGTGAAGTTGCATGGCGGGCAGATTGAAGCCACCAGCCAGCCAGGTGCCGGCACCACCTTCCGCATCGAACTGCCTCTGGGGGACGCTCATGTGCCGCCGGACCAGCGCAGGTCTGCGCCGCTGCCTGCACGGCCACAGACCCACGCCTCCGCCGCTCGGGCCTTTGTGGAAGAGGCCATGCGATGGTTGCCGGAGCCAACAGCCAAGCGCGAGCTGTCGGGACGCCGGGGCATTGGGAACAGGGAGGCAGCGTCTGCGACAGCACCCACCGCTGCAGCCCCAGCCGCGCCAACCGCCGGCATGGAAGCCGGGCTCACACGCCAAAGGCGCACACCCTCCGGGTCCACGCCAGCCGATGTCACCGAGGCGGGTGTCAGAGACGCTGGCGCCAGCCCGCTGTCCCCGCAATCCCCGGAATCACCGCTGTCCCTGCAAACCCCGCTGTCCCTGCTGGACCCTCTGGACCTGCCGGTGACCGACCGTCGATTCGCCCCAACGTTCGGATCCCGCATCCTCCTGGCCGATGACAACGCCGACATGCGGGCTTATCTGCATGACCTGCTGGCCCCCTATTACGAGGTGGAGACGGTGCCGGACGGCCAGGCCGCCCTGGCGTCGGTCCGGCGAGAACCACCGGACCTGATCGTCAGCGACGTGATGATGCCGCGCCTGGACGGCATGGGTTTGCTGGCCGCCATTCGAGCGGACTCGGCCCTGCGAGCCACGCCTGTGGTGCTGCTCTCGGCCCGGGCCGGCGAAGAGGCCCGCATTGAAGGGCTGGATGCCGGTGCGGACGACTATCTGATCAAGCCGTTCTCCGCCCGGGAACTGCTGGCACGTTTGGGGGCGCTTCTGGAACTGCGGCACATGCGGCGGGAGGCCGAGGCCCTCTCGAAGCGCCGGACGGCCCAGTTTGAAACGCTGCTCAATGCCGCGCCGATCGGCGTCTTCCTGGTGCATGAGGTACAGGGACGGCTTCATCTTCGCGACGCCAATCCAACCGCCCGGGCCACCTTCGGCCATCCGGACGATGACGTGGGCCGAGATTTCGAAGCCATGCTGAAACGCCAGTGGGGGCCCTCGCTGGGCGGCGACATCATTCGCAACTTCTGGTCCACATTAACCACCGGCGAGAGCTACCACGCCCCGGAATTCATTGCGGAGCGCAACGATCGGGGCGGCCTGGAAGCCTATGAATGGGAAACCCACCGCATTCCGCTCCCGGAAGGCGGCCTGGGGGTGGTGTGTTATTTCCGGGAGATTTCCTCCCATGTCCAGGCCCGCCGGCGGCTGGAAGCAGCGGACCGCCAGAAAGACCAGTTCCTGGCGATGCTGGCGCACGAGCTGCGCAACCCCCTGGCACCCATCCGCAGCGCGGCCGATGTCCTGACCCGACTGGCGCTGCCGGATGCGCGCGGGCAACGCATGGTGGAGATCGTCCGGCGCCAGGTGGCCACGCTCACACGGCTGGTGGATGATCTGCTGGATGTCTCCCGAATCACGCAGGGCCGGGTGCAACTGGAATACCAGCCGGTGGCCTTGATGGATGTGATGGCCCATGCGGTGGAAACGGTGGAACCACTCATGCGGGAACGCCAGCACCAGTTCAGCCTGTCCAGCGGACGACCGTTGCGGGTGCTGGGCGACCAGGCCCGCCTGGTGCAATGTGTGGCAAACCTGCTGACCAATGCCGGGAAGTACACCGACCCGGGGGGGCAGATTCAACTGGCCCTGGAGGAAGACCAGGGGCGACGCGAAGCGCTCATTTCCGTCACCGACAACGGCATCGGCATTGCGCCGGAGTTGAAATCCCAGATGTTCGACCTGTTTGTTCAGGGGGACCGCACACTGGACCGCTCCCAGGGTGGGCTTGGCATTGGCCTGTCGCTGGTCCGCCGGCTGGTGGAAATGCATCACGGCTCGGTGGCGGCCTTCAGCGATGGGCCAGGGCGGGGGGCGCGGTTCGAGCTGCGCCTGCCTCTGCTGGACCGGGACCTGGAGACCGATGCGGCACCGTCTGCAGCTCGGACCGCTCCCCGACGCATCCTGGTGGTGGACGACAACCAGGATGCTGCGGCCTCACTGGCAATGATGCTGGTGATGGAAGGCCATCAGGTCCATCAGGTGCATGGCGGTGTGGACGCCCTGCAGCATCTCGCCCGCCATCCGGTGGATGTCGCCCTGCTGGATATCGGATTGCCTGGCATGAGCGGTTATGAACTGGCCCGACGCATCCGTGCGGAACCTGCCTGGGCCGGCCTGCGCCTGATCGCCTTGACCGGTTATGGGCGCCAGGAGGACCGGGCGGCGGCCACTGAAGCGGGGTTTGATGCACATGTGGTGAAGCCGGCGGACCCTGCCGTGCTGTTCGCGACCATTGCCGGCGCCGCAGGCAAGCACAGCGCCCTGTGATGCACGTTCTTGGGCGCCCCCCGGCCCGCCATCACCGGCCTTTCCCTAACTGCAAGCTCTTACAGTAGCTCGCCGGTACCGGTATCCCCACAATGGGCTGGCCCAGGGAGACATCGCCAGATACAACGCTGACAACAAGGGCACGCGGACTGTACGACGGTCTGCAACAGTCATTGACGTCATTCCCCCTGCTCGCCCCCCTGCGCGGGACGATGCAGCGGCACCCCGCTCCTTCAATCGGACAGGTTGGTCCTGACGGCCACCCGCGATTCAGGCGATAAGCGCCCGCTACGGCGGATTGCTCCAGCCACGCTCCCCGGGTGATCTTCTCCATCATCACTGGAAGGTATCCAAATGAACCGATTGATTGAACGACTGTCGTTCGGCGTGCTGCTGCATGCCGTGTTCGCCCTCGCGGCACTGTTCATGGCCGCCCAGGCCCAGGCCGCCCCGGGGGTGCGGACGGTGCCGAGCTGTACCAAGGTGAATGTCAGCGCCACCATCGAAGTGGCCGCCGGCGCCACCTGGGACGGCACGGCCGTCTATGGCAAATGGGTCTGCCTGGTGGGCACGGCCTCCAACATGAAAGGCACCCAGAGCGAAGGCCAGATTCCGATGTTCAAGCTGAACAACGGTGCCACCGTGAAAAACGTCGTCATCGGCGACGGATCGCTGGGCACGGGCACCAATCTGGCGGCCGGCGGGGCGGACGGTGTGCACTGCTACGGCGTTTGCAACATCACCAACGTCTACTGGGCCGACGTGGGCGAAGATGCCGCCACCGCCATCAAGCTCAGCGGCGTCACCAGCAAGCTGACCATCTCCGGCGGCGCAGCCTTCAAGGCGTCGGACAAGGTGTTCCAGCACAACGGCGACGGCACCTTGGTCATCTCCGACTTCTATGCCGACAACGTGGGCAAGCTCTACCGCTCCTGCGGCAACTGCTCCACCCAGTACGCCCGCAAGGTCACCGTCTCCGGCGTGCGCCTGGGCACGATCAATTCGTCCGTGGTGGGGGTGAACAGCAGCTATGACAGCAAGTCCGGCATTTCCGGCCAGTACGACGTGGCCACCATCTCTGACCTGGTGTATTCAGGCTCCAAGACCAAGTGCGACACCTACGTCGGCACTGGCAAGGGCAGCGAGCCCGGCAAGGACACCAGCAGCAGCAACATCGCTCGCAGCTGCATCCTGAAGTGACGTGATGAAGCCCCCACGCGTGGCCCGGTCATGGCCTCCACCGCCCATGCCCATCGGCGAGAGCCGGTGGCAGCGCCGGGCCCGCATGGGGGCGTCCCCCAAACGCTGGCAGCGCCCCACGGCCCTGGCGGGACTCACAGGGCTAACGGCCGTGGCCCTGGCCCTCCTGGCTGGCGCTGCCTGGCTGGCTTGGGACGGTTTCCTGTCAGAAGCCCCTGTCCGACTGCACCCCGACGCGGTCGGCCCGTCGAATCGCAGCCCCTGGGCGCAGGCGGCCACCGCCACGGCCGTCGCGGAAGCTTCCGCCGACCGCCCGCCGCCCACGGACACCACCACCTTGGCGCAGTGGCAGGCGCTATTGGCAGCCGAATGGGTGCGAGATGCTCAGCAGGCGTGGCGTCACGCCCTTCAGCTCGCCGCGCTGCGGCCAGCGTGGGCCGAGGCGCTCGTGCAACCGCTGCTGGAGCCTTTGTGGCAGCGGCGGGAGTTTGAAGGCATGCTCAACAGCCTCGACCAGACGCCAGGCCTTCCCGCCCAGTGGCGGGACACCTGGGCCTCCGCCACGCTCAGCCAGTGGACCCATTTTGCGCCGGCGCAAGCCGCCGCCTGGGCGTCCGCCCGCGCTCAGCGCGCCATGCCCGGTGCGGCCGAGGCGCTGGTGGCGGTCAATGATCGCTGGGCCCATCAGGATGCACGGTCAGCCACGATGTTTGCCAGCACCCTGCCCGGTATCACGGGTCAGGCGCTTCTGACCGAATCGCTGAGCCGCTGGCTGGCGCTGGATGGCACTGCCGCCCGATCATGGATCCGGACCCAAGGCACCAACGGAAGTCTGGATGCAGCCATTGCGCTGCATGCCACACAGGATGAATTGGCCCGTCAATCCCCGCAGGAAGCCATCGAGCTGGTCCGGCACATTGCGGACCCAGCGCGGCGCCAGCAGGCGCAATGGGCCCTGGCGCAGACCTTGCGGGACATCGATCCCAACCGGCAGGACCTGCTGGATCAGGCGCTGCAGGGCGCAGGGCCGACGCCGATGGAGCCCCTGCCCTGAGTCTGACCCACTGCGCCCCCCACTGCGCCCCCCACTGCGCGAATCCAATGGCGGGGCCCGTTGCCGTCAGAAGGAGGCCCCCGCCGTGTGCGGGTCAGGCGCTCAGCTGAACAGCCGCCGTGCCACCGGCGACCCAGCCGCCAGGTCGCGCGCGGCCAGCGCCTTGTAGAGCGTTGCCAGCTCCTGGCCGATGGCCTGGAAGGCATGCAGGTTCAACACCTGCCCACGGTCATCACAGATATCGGCTTCGAAATCCCGCGCCAGTTGACGGGCGGATTCCTGCCAGACGGCAAACGGCTCCTGCGCCTCCGGCGTCTGCAGCACGTCCAGCGCCAGCGTCAGCTCGCGCAGCGACGAGGTGTGCGGGTCATCCGCCAACGCGGCCTGCGCATTGAACTGCAGGGCCAGCACCGGCGGAGCGCCCTCTTCCGGCGCCGGCAGCACCAGACGGCCGGGAATCGACCCGGGCACGAACCCATGGCGCAAGGCGCCCTGCTGCACAAAACCCAAGGTCCAGGCCGCGCCCTTGGCCCGCAGCTGCACCGCCAGCTGGGCGTCATGGCTGGCCGCAAACTGATCCAGCTCGCGGGCGCGGGCCACCACATCCAGCATGTCCGGGAACTCGACCATGGCGCCCAGGCCATCGGCAAAGCCCTGCACCTTCTGGATGAACTCCGAATATTCGATCTCGTTGAGCGCACCGCTGCGGTTGGCCATCTGCAACCCGGCCTGGAATTCCGAATACCGTTGGCCCGGCTGCGGAAGTTCCCAGTCGCCAGTGGCGGCATTCAAACCTTCGATCTGGAACGGCTTGGTCCCCGCCCTGCGGCTGCCCGGCAGATGCGACAAGGCCATCTCCCCGCTGACCGGTGTTTCCGGTGTGACGGTGGCCAGCGCGTCGATCAAGGCATCGATGCGGGTGGAGGTCTTGCGGGCGCGGGCCACGGCGGGCACGGTTTCATCCAGCGTGCGCAGGTCCGGCAGCGCGTCCGGCGAACTGCCATCCGCGTTGGCGGCGCCTGCGGCCAGGCTGGGCTCCTGCCGGTCCGCAGGCACAGGCGCAGGGGCTGCCCGGCGCGGGCCGGCGCGCCGGGCGCTCCACCAGCCCTGGGCCAGCACGCCCACCAGCACCACGCCCCCCAGGGCCGCCAGCAAGGCGGTAAGGCTCCAGTCGGTCGTCATTGGGTGATTGTCTCCGTCTCCCGAGCACCCGATGGCCTTGCTTCATCAGAAACTTCCAGGCTGGCCATTCGGGTCATCAGGTTCATCGCTCTCACTGCTCGGCCATTGCCAGCGCAGACTCCATGTCCACCGCCACGATCCGGGACACGCCCTGCTCCTGCATCGTCACGCCGATGAGTTGCTTGGCCATCTCCATGGCAATCTTGTTGTGGGAGATGAACAGGAACTGCGTCACCTTGCTCATCTCCGCCACCAGACGGGCATAACGCTCGGTGTTGGCGTCGTCCAGCGGAGCGTCCACTTCGTCCAGCAGACAGAACGGGGCCGGATTGAGCTGGAAAATGGCAAACACCAGTGCAATCGCGGTGAGCGCTTTTTCGCCGCCGGAGAGCAGGTGGATGGTGCTGTTCTTCTTGCCTGGCGGCTGGGCCATGACCTGCACGCCGGCATCCAGGATCTCGTCGCCGGTCATCACCAGCTTGGCCTGTCCCCCCCCGAACAGGCTGGGGAACATCCGCCCGAAATGCTCGTTGACCTGCTGGAAGGTGGTGCCCAGCAGATCGCGGGTTTCCAGGTCAATCTTGTGGATGGCGTCTTCCAGCGTGGTGATGGCGTTGGTCAGGTCCCCGTATTGGGAATCCAGAAAGGTCTTGCGCTCACGGGCGGCGCCCAGTTCGTCCAGCGCGGCCAGGTTGACGGCCCCCAGCGCGGCAATGTCGCGGTTGATGCGGTCGATCTCGCCCTGCAGCCCATAGAGCTTCACGCTGCCGTCTTCAAGGGTCTTGGCCAGGGCTTCCAGGTCCACCTGGGCCGCCACCAACTGCTCCATGAACTGCTGACCGCCGAGGGCGGCCGCCTGTTCATCCAGCTGCAGCCGGGTGATGCGCTCGCGCATCGGCTCCAGTGCCCGTTCAATGGTCAGGCGCTGTTCTTCGCCACGCTTAAGGCGCAGGCTCAGGTCGTCATAAGCCGCCCGCACCGTGGCCAGCGCAGCTTCACGTTCCATCTTCAGCGCCAGCGCATCTTGCAGGCCCGCCTGGGCAGCGGCGTCGTCCAGCTCCTCGCGCTCACGGCCCATGTTCTGGATGGTCTGCTCATTGACCTGCACCTGCTGGCGCGAGGTTTCGATGCTGCGTTGCAGTTCCCCGCGCTTGGCCGCCAGCGCACGGGCACTGAACACGGCTTCCTGGGCGCGGCGCTCCAGCACCCGCTGATGTTCGCGGGCTTCCGTCACCTTGCGCTCGGCCTGGATGACCGCTTCGTCCAGCTCGGCATGGCGCTCCTGCGTGGTCGCCAGTTGCAGGTCCAGCTCTTCAAAGCGCGCTTCGCCTTCCATGCGGCGCTCCAGCAGGCCTTCCTGCTGGGCATCGATGTCGGCCAGTTCTTCATCCAGCTGGGTACGGCGGGCAACGGCGGCTTCGGTCTGCTGCGCCAAGCGCAGCAGTTCCACCTGCAGTTGATGCGCGCGGGCTTGCGTCTCGCTGGCCTCGCGGCGCAGCACGGCCAGGCGCTGGGCGGCCTCGGTGTAGGCCGCCTCGGCGCGGATGGCCTGGGCGCGGGCTTCGTCGCTGATCAGCGTCTGGGCGCGCTGCTCCAGCGAGAGTTGTTCGATCTCCTGCGCGCGGGCCAGCAGGCCGGCGGTCTCGCTGTCGGGGGCATAGAAGCTGACGGCGAACTGGCTGACCGCATGGCCTTCACGGGTCATGATGACTTCACCGTGCGTCAGCTTGGGACGGTCGGCCAGGGCCTGGGCGATGGACTCGGCGGTGTAGATGCCTTCCAGCCAATCGTTCATCAGGGCGCGCAGGCCGGCCGACTCCAGCTTGAGCAGATCGGTCAGCGGGGACAGCGCCCGGTGGGTGTTGCTGATCTCCGCCTGCGGCGCCGCATAAAACGCCAAGCGGGCGGGCGGCGGGTCCTGTACAAAGGCCTGCACCGTCTCCAGACGCCCCACCAACAAGGCGCCCATGCGCTCCCGCAAGGCTGCTTCCAGGGCGTTTTCCCAACCTTGGGTGATGTGCAGCTGCGTCCATAGCCCCTGCAGATCCTGCAGGCCGTGACGGGCCAGCCAGGGCTTGAGCTTGCCTTCGGTCTGCACCTTCTCCTGCAGCGCACGCAGTGCGGCGAGACGGGCGGCGATATCGGTCAGCCGGGCCGCCTGGCTCTGTGCTTCCTGCTGGGCGGCCTGGCGCTGTTCATCCGCCTGCGGCACGGCTTCGGCCAGTTCTGCGAGACGGGCGTCGGCCACGGCCTGCTGCTCGTCGGCGGCGGCGCTGAGGCGTTTGACCTCGTCCAGCTTGTCATGCTGGGGGGCGGCCAGCCCCTGACGCTCCTGGGCCAGGCGGTCGCGCCGGCTGCGCAGGCCCCGCAGCTGTTCATCGACGCTGCGGCTTTCGGCGGCCAGCACCTGGATCTGCTGCTGCACCTGGGCGACCTGGCCGCGTTGTTCGTTGGCGCGCGCCTGGGCCGCGCGCAACTGGTCTTCGACCTCGGGCAGCTTCATGGCCTGGTCTTCCGCCTGCGCGGCCAGAATTTCGCTCTGCTCCTCGGCCTGCGCCATCTGGCCAGCCACGTCATCCAGCTCGGCCTGCGCCTGCTCGGCCCGTTCCTGCCACTGCTGGTTCTGGGTCTGCAGCTCCACCAGACGCTGCTCCAGGCGTTGGCGCCCTTCCACCACATAGCGAATGCGCTCTTCCAGCCGGCTTACCTCCAGCTGCGCGTCGGCCATGCGGCCCTGCGCGGCATGCAGGTCGTCACCGGCCGCGTAGTGGGCCTGGCGGATGGTTTCCAGCTCGGTTTCCAGATGGCGCAGTTCCGCCATGCGGGCTTCCAGCGCATTCACCGCCTCGGCATGTTCGGTCTTCACCCGCGTGGCTTCACCGGAGGCGTCCCGGTGCTTGAGGAACCACAGCTGATGCAGCTTGAGCGTGCCCTGGTCCTGCAGCGAGCGGTAGCTGGCGGCGATCTCCGCCTGACGCTCCAGCTTTTCCAGATTGGTGTTGAGCTCGCGGAGGATGTCCTCCACCCGGGTCATGTTCTCGCGGGTGTCCTTGAGCCGGTGCTCCGTCTCACGGCGACGTTCCTTGTATTTGGAGACACCAGCGGCCTCCTCCAGGAACATGCGCAGTTCCTCGGGCTTGGACTCGATGATGCGGCTGATGGTGCCCTGGCCGATGATGGCGTAGGCGCGCGGGCCCAGGCCGGTGCCCAGGAACACATCCTGCACATCCCGCCGGCGCACCGGCTGGTTGTTGATGAAGTAGCTGCTGGTGCCGTCACGCGTCAGCACCCGCTTGACCGCGATTTCGGTGAACTGGTTCCACTGGCCGCCCGCACGGGCGCTGGTGTTGTCGAACACCAGCTCCACACTGGAGCGGCTGGCCGGTTTGCGATTGCCGGACCCATTAAAGATCACATCCTGCATGGACTCGCCACGCAGTTCGCTGGCTTTGCTTTCGCCCAGCACCCAGCGCACGGCATCCATGATGTTGGACTTGCCGCATCCATTGGGGCCGACCACACCCACCAACTGCCCGGGCAACTGGAAGTTGGTCGGGTCGGCAAAGGACTTGAAGCCCGAGAGCTTGATCGAGTTCAGTCGCATCGGGTCACAAAGTTCCCTAAGCCTTTGATTTGATTGCGGAAACGCCCCTTGACGGGGCGCTTGATTTGCGGCGGATGATACCATCGCGTCTTATGCATGACGGCTCACTCCGTGAGCCGCGTTTCTCCAGACAAAGACCCATGGCCAAGACCTCCTCCGCCAAGCCGCTGGCAGCCGCTGCCGCCAAGCCCGCTCCATCCCGGACCTCCGCGAAAGCCGAAAAACCCGAGAAAGCCCCAAAAGCCGACAAAGCCACCCAGCGCAAGCCGGCCGCCCAGCCCAAGATGCGCGAGATGCCGCCCAACCCGCCCAGCCAGCCGAGCAAGGACATTCATGTGTTCCCCAACCCGGCCCCCGAGCGCGACTATGTCATCCAGTTCCAGGTGCCGGAGTTCACCTGCCACTGCCCGCTGACCGGCCAGCCCGATTTCGCCCACTTCACGATCGACATGATCGCGGACCAGTACTGCGTTGAGCTCAAGAGCCTGAAGATGTACTTCTGGAGCTACCGCAATGAAGGGGCGTTCCATGAGAAGGTGACCAACACCATCCTGGACGACATCGTGAAGGTCACCCACCCCCGCTACATCCGTATCACCGCCAAGTGGTACGTGCGGGGCGGCATCTACACGAACGTGGTGGCGGAACACCGCAAGAAGGGTTGGATGCCGCTGCCGGCCGTGGACATCCCGTCACACAGCTTCGAATCCGGCCTGCTGCGTTAATCGTGGTGCCCGTCGCGATGCCCGTCGCGATGCCTGCACGGGTGATCCACGTGATTCACCGGCGCTCCACGGCATGGAGGTCGCATGGCCCTGCGCTTTGATCCTCTCCACACCGAGGTGGCGGTGGCACTCAGGCGCAGCCGGATCGACGGCTATGGGGTGTTTGCGCAGCAGCCGATTGCCGCCGGCCAGCGGCTGGGCCAGCTCACCGGTGAGTCCATCACCGTGGCCGAGGCGCGGCGCCGCGCCCAGGCTGGCGGCCGCCTGATGCTGGTGGAGCTGTCACCGGCCCGCGCCATCGACGCCAGCCGCTCACAGGACGCCCTGCGGTTCACCAACCACAGCTGTGAGCCCAATGCCCGCATTCTGGTGGACGATGGGGAGGTGCGCTTTGTCGCATTGCGCCCCATCCCGCCTGGCGAAGAGCTGACGGTCGATTACGGCATCACCCACCACGAAGGCCGGTTGGCCTGCCACTGCGGAGCGGCAGGCTGTCGGCACTGGCTCTGATGCTGATCAATAGGGCCAGGCCGGCACGCTTGTTTCCACATCCAGCCATTGCCCCGTGGCCAGCTGATTGTGCTTGCCTGCCGGTAGCGCATAGAAGCTGCGCGGAGCCATCGGCAAGCTCAGGTCAGCCACCGAGCCCAGGGCCGTGTCGCTCAACGGCAGCCCATACATCCAGAACACCTTGCGCAAATCCTGGCCGATGATCTTGGAGCTGAGCACATACAGCAGGTCGTGGTTGGTGATGCCGTTGGTGGTGTAGCGCCCCATCCCATAGCTGCTGGCGGTGGCCGCGCTGAAGGCTTTGCTCACCAGACGGTCGCCCTTGGTCAGCAGGCTGAAATAGTCCAGCGTGCTGTCCAGTGTGGGTTGCGCCACACCGCTGCGATATTTGCTGAACAGGAAGGCCAGCTGGAAATGCACCGAACGCATGATGTCCTGGTGGCTGTTGTTCCAGATGCGGGTGGTCTGGTCCGCCAACAGAGCGTCGCCACTCAGGCCGGTGGCCCGATTGGTCTTCAGGGCGGCATACAGACCGGCATGGTCCAGCGGATGGTCACCGCTGAACTCCATCCCCCACAGCGCATAGGCCCGCAAGGCGGTGGCGCTGGCCAGCAGGTTGTTGTCGCATTCGGTGCTGCAGCCGGTGGTGCCCTCCGGCACCATGCGCATCACCCGTTGCACGGTGTTGTGGCCCAGCTCATGGGCATAGCCCCAACCCAGGCCGATGCCGGCATAACCATCGATCGGGTTGCCGGAACACAGGTAACCGCAGGTGGCGATCCAGCCGACGAAGTGCTGCACGGACGGCGTGTCGTGCAGGCTGCCGGTGCAGGTCCAGCCGAAGCTGGCACACAGGCTGGTGACCTTGGCGCTCATGCCGGCATCGTTGTAGCCGTTGGTGAGATGGTTGCTCATGAAGAGCCCATCACGGATGTGCGTGTTGGCATAGACCGACGGTGACAGGCTGCCGATGGTGCTCTTGGCATAGGCCATGATCTGCTGCACTTCACCGCCCACCACCTTGGTCGTCTGCCAGCCGTAGGTGCCCGCATTCAGCGCGGCGACCGCATCGGCCACATCGGCATCGCTCATCGGATTGGCATAGTCGAAGTGGGCATAGCGCGTCACGCCCTTGATCCGCAGGGTCACCACCGTATTGGGCGTGGCCCCGCTGTAGCTCAGCATCAGCGGCCCGCCGTTGGGCGACACAAAGGCCGTGGGGCCGGTGGTGCTCAGCGGGATGTTGAACGAGTGCGGACGCAACGGGCGGGCATAGGTGTCCTCGTCGTCGTTGAGCGGGTTGCCCCAGCTACGCAGCAGGCTGGTTTGCAGGCCCAACGTAGCACCCGCAGCCTCCACCACCTCCACCTGCACGCCGCTCGCCGGCAATGCGCCTCGGCCGATCAATGTCGTGCCGCTGGCCTGCGGCAGCGTGATGCGCAGCTCTTCAGCGGTGGTGCTGGGGGTGAGGGTCTGGGCGCTGGCCGGCATGTAGTCGCCCTGCCCGGCCGTGGCGGCCTTGGTGGCGCTGCGGGCAAACCACACAAAAGCGTCGGTGGCGTAGGTGCGGACAAAGTTCACCGCATCGCTGCGGCTGAGCTTGCCATAGACCAGGGTGGGACGCTGCTGGTCGGCCCAGAGCACCAGCAAGCGGTGCAGCAGGAAGCGGCTGTCGTCATTAAACAGCGCCACACCGCTGCTTTGCAGGTTGCCCAGTTCGGCCAGCATGGCGCTGAACGGCGCCAGCGCGCTGGTATCGGCCTGGAGGTCGAGCGAGAGGCTGCTGGCCTGCAGCAGCTTCAGCGCCGCCGGCAGTTCGCTCAGCGTGGTCTTGGCATTGAGCACATCGGCCACCGTGCGGCTGGCAGAAACAGACACCCCGGCCGCAGCAGCGAAGTAGTTGCCCGGATAGCCCCCCAGCTTCATGCCCAGGCCCGCCAGCACCTGCGACCCACCGGCCGATTGGCCCCAGTTGGGATGCATGTAGATCACCGCCTTGCCCGCCGCGAGATAGCTGCGGATCAGCGCGGTCAAGCCCGAACTGGCGGTCACACTGCCGCCCATCACCACCAGGTCCACGGTGTTCCAGCAGGTGTTGGCCGGGTCGGCCACGGCGCAGTCCACCGCCTCTCCGGTGGTGCCGGCGCGGGTGAGAAAGTTCTTGACGGTGCTGGCGTTGTAGCCCGCAGTGGCGAACTTCAGGCTGGAAGGCAACGTGCCGCTACCGCTGCCGGTCAGCAACCATTTGAAGCTGCTCAGGAACTGCGGATAGTGCTGCTGTTCCTTGGCGCTGGCGGACATCCACTGCAGCACGTCGGCGCCATAGGCCAGACCCCGGCCCTTGCCGTCCACCGTGACGGCGGCCAGGCCATTGCCGTTGTCGGACTGGATGAGCGCCACTGCAGTGGTGGAACTCAGCGGCGTGATGCTGGCGCTGTTGGTGCCGATGTTGAGCGACAGGTCCAGGGAACTCTTGCCATCCCCATACACCGCCGACAGGACGGCGCTTTCGGCCTGGCGGCGGCTGGTGGCCTCCGCAATCGCCCGTTCCAGGAGGGTGGCGGTGTCGGTGCTGGCCAGGCCCGTGGGGTCACCGGAGGCCAGCGCGGCCGCCAGACGCACGTCAGAGGCATTGCCGGTGCCGCTTCCGTTGCCACCGTCAGGACCGGTGTTTCCGGAGTTCCCATTGCCGGAACCACCGCCACAGCCCGCCAAGGTCGCCATTGCTGCCGCAGCCAACAGGCTGGCCACCCGCAGGGCTTGTCTGAGTGTTGTCATCGTTGGAGGGGCGCGCCGGAGCACTCGCCCAGATCAGTTAGAAGAACACCGGGACTGTGGACGAGCGCCGTTTCATGTCCGTTTCATGAAGTCCGGCAACCCACGGTTGCCGATTCAAGTAAGCCGCCGCCACCCGCCGCACCTGCGGGGCGCTGCCGGGGCACCTGCGGCCCACTATGATTCCGCCATGACTGCCACCCCAGCCGCAACGTCGACCACCACCCCGGTCAACCCCCGCCTGGCGCTCCTGAACCCCTACCCGTTCGAACGCCTGCGCGCACTGACGCAAGACATCGTCCCCAACCCGGACCTGCGCCCTATCTCCCTTGGCCTGGGCGAGCCCCGCCATCCCGCCCCCAAGCTGGTGGAGGAAGCGCTGATCGCCCACCTCAAGGGGCTGTCCAACTACCCCAGCACGGCGGGCACGCCCGCACTGCGCGAGGCCATCGCCGGATGGATCCAGCGCCGTTACGGCCTGTCGGTGAGCGCCGCCACGCAGATCCTGCCGGTGATCGGTTCCCGCGAGGCGCTGTTCTCGCTGGCACAGGTGGTGATCGACCCCACCCGGGCGGGCGCCACGGTGGTCTGCCCCAACCCGTTCTATCAGATCTACGAAGGCGCCGCCCTGCTGGCAGGCGCCACACCGGCCTTTGCCAATTCCGACCCGAAGCGCAACTTCGCCGCCGACTGGTCGCAGATCAACGACGCCACCTGGGCCCGCACCCAGCTGCTGTATGTGTGCTCTCCCGGCAACCCGACGGGCGCGGTGATGCCGCTGTCGGAGTGGAAGACACTGTTTGAGCTCAGCGACCGCTTCGGTTTTGTGATCGCCTCGGACGAGTGCTACTCCGAGATCTATTTCCGTGAAGGGCCCGAGGCGGCGCCGCTGTCCGGCCTGCAGGCGGCGGTTCAGCTGGGCCGCCCGGACTTCCGCAATCTGATCGCCTTGAGCAGTTTGTCCAAACGCTCCAACGTGCCGGGCATGCGATCCGGTTTTGTGGCGGGTGATGCCGCCTGGATCCAGCGTTTCCTGCTCTACCGCACCTACCACGGCAGCGCCATGAGCCCGATGGTGCAGGCCGCCAGCATCGCCGCCTGGAACGACGAACAGCATGTGGTGGAGAACCGCGCCCAGTACCGGGCCAAGTTTGCCGCCGTCACCCCGCTGCTGGCCGAGGTGCTGGATGTGGCCCTGCCCGACGCCGGTTTCTACCTCTGGGCGGGCGTTCCGGACGGCGACGACATCGGCTTCGCCCAGGGGCTGCTGGCTCAATACAATGTGGGCGTTCTGCCCGGCAGCCTGCTGGCGCGGGAGGCGCACGGCGTCAACCCGGGCGCGGGCCGTGTGCGCCTGGCACTGGTGGCGGAGCAGGCGGAATGCCTGGAAGCAGCCCAGCGCATCGTGGCCTACACCCGGGAACGCTTCCCTGACGCCCGCGGCCCCGGAGCGCCCGCCGGCCAGACCGCCACGACCTGAATGCCTGACCCCGATCGACTGATCACTTCCGACCACCGAACCGCCGGTACTGCTGCAACACCGCCCAGGCCTCGCCGGGCGCCCCTTCAGCCGCACCGACCCACTCACACTCATCGAGCAACGCCATGACGCAAGACCTGCAATCCATCATCGACCTGGCCTGGGAAAGCCGTGCCAACCTCAACCCCGCCAATGCCCCGGACGTGCGCAAGGCCGTGGACGACGTGCTGGCCGCCCTGGACGCCGGCACCCTGCGGGTGGCCGAGCGCAAGAGCGTGGGGGACTGGACGGTGCACCAATGGGTGAAGAAGGCCGTGCTGCTGTCCTTCCGCCTGAATGACAACCGCCAGATGGGCGCCGGCGACCTGACCTTCTTTGACAAGGTGCCCACCAAGTTTGGCGGCATGAGCGACGAGCAGTTGCGCGCCACCGGCGTGCGGGTGGTCCCCCCGGCGGTGGCCCGCCGCGGCAGCTACATGGCCCGCAACGTGGTGCTGATGCCCTCCTACGTCAACATCGGCGCCTATGTCGATGAGGGCACGATGGTGGACACCTGGGCCACCGTCGGGTCCTGCGCCCAGATCGGCAAGAACGTTCACCTGAGTGGCGGCGTGGGCATCGGCGGTGTGCTGGAACCGCTGCAGGCCAACCCGACCATCATCGAAGACAACTGCTTCATCGGCGCCCGTTCCGAGATCGTGGAAGGCGTGATCGTGGAAGAGAATTCGGTGATCTCGATGGGCGTCTACATCGGCCAGAGCACTCCCATCTACGACCGTGAGACCGACACCGTCAGCTATGGCCGTGTGCCGGCCGGCTCGGTGGTCATCAGCGGCTCGCTGCCCAAGAACGACGGCAAGTACAGCCTCTACGCCGCCATCATCGTGAAGAAGGTCGACGCCGGCACCCGCGCCAAGACCAGCATCAACGAGCTGCTGCGCCCCTGAGGCCAAAAATTACCTCCTCTTGCAATCCAGACCCCGGCGGCCAGTGATACAAATTCGATAATGGATGATTGGGCCACTGGCCAGATGGGAAGGGACTCATGAGCACGGGAAACATGGAGCGGATCCTCCGCCTGATGGCTGAAAAAGGCGCGTCGGACACCTATCTGTCGGCCAACATGCCGGTCTTGATCAAGATCAACGGCCAGATGGTCCAGGTGTCTGACCAGTTGCTGACCCCCACCCAGCCCAAGCAGCTGATCGCTGAAGTCATCGACCCGCAGCACCTGGCCGAGCTGGACCAGACCGGTGAACTGAACCTCGCGGTCTCCATCCCCAAAGTCGGCAGCTTCCGGCTCTCCGGCTTCCGCCAGCGCGGCTCCATTGCCGCCGTGTTCCGCCACATCCCGCACGTCATTCCCTCGCTGGAGAGCCTCGGCCTCCCAACCATCCTGGGCAAGCTGGTGACCGAAAAGCGGGGCCTGATCCTGATGGTGGGCGCCACCGGCACCGGCAAGAGCACCACACTGGCCTCGATGCTGGAGCATCGCAACCAGACCATGACCGGCCACATCCTCACCATCGAGGACCCGGTGGAATACCTGTTTGCCAACAAGCGCTCGCTGGTGAACCAGCGGGAAGTGGGGCGGGACACCGCCACCCTGCAAGTGGCCCTGAAAAACGCGCTGCGCCAGGCGCCGGACTGCATCCTGATCGGCGAAATCCGGGACCGCGACACCATGACCGCGGCCATCTCCTACGCGCTGTCCGGCCACCTGGTGCTGGCCACCCTGCACGGCAACAACAGCTACCACGCCCTGAACCGGATCATGTCCTTCTACACGCCGGAATCCCGCCCGGCGATGCTGAACGACCTGGGCGCCGGCCTCAAGGCGGTGGTGTCGCAGCGCCTGCTGCGCTCCACCCAGGGCGGCCGTGTGCCGGCCATCGAAATCCTGCTCAACACCAAGCTGATTTCCGAGCTGATCGAGCAGGGCGACTTCGCAGGCGTGAAGGAAGCGATGGAAAAATCCATCGCCGAAGGCTCGCAGAGCTTTGAGGAACACTTCGCCCAGCTCATCAACACCGGCGTCATCACCCGCGAAGAAGGCCTGGCCTTCGCCGACTCCCCCACCAACCTGTTGTGGCGTCTGCAAAACGACATGACCGGCGGCAAGCAGCAAGCCGGCAACAAGAAGGAAGAGCCGGCCGCCGACGAAGCCAGCTTCACTTCCATTACGCTGGACGTGCAGCCAGGGTGACCAACCTGGGCGACAATCCACCCGGTGAGCTCCACCCCAACTTCTCATCCTTCATCTCCGCGTCCATCCCCGCATTCATCTCCGCAGCCCGCAGACCGCTCCCCCCACACAGAGGACCGCGCCCTGACGCTGCTGGAGCAGTTGATCGCGCGTCCGTCGGTAACGCCGAATGACGCCGGCTGCCTGGCCCTGATCGGTGATCGGCTGGCGGCGCTGGGCTTCACGCTGGAGCGGATGGACAGCGGCCCGGCCGACTTCCATGTCCACAACCTGTGGGCGGTGAAAAACGGCCGCCAGCCGGACGGCCCGCGACTGGTGTTTGCCGGCCACACCGATGTGGTGCCCACGGGCGAACTGGCCCGCTGGACCAGCGACCCCTTCGTGCCTACCGTGCGGGACGGCCGCCTGTATGGCCGCGGCGCCGCCGACATGAAAACCTCGCTGGCCGCCATGGTGGTGGCCGCCGAGGACTTCGTGGCGGCGCATCCGGACCATGCCGGCAGCATCGCCTTCCTGCTCACCAGTGACGAAGAAGGCCCTGCCCGCGATGGCACCGTGGTCTGCGTAGAGCGGCTGCGTGAACGGGGCGAACGGCTGGATTTCTGCATCGTGGGTGAACCGACGTCGGTGGAACAGCTGGGCGATACCGTCAAGAACGGCCGCCGGGGCTCCTTGTCCGGGCGCCTGCGGGTGATCGGCATCCAGGGCCATGTGGCTTATCCGCACTTGGCCCGCAACCCCGTCCATCAGGCCGCCCCGGCCCTGGCCGCGCTGGCCGGCATGACCTGGGATGCCGGCAATGCCTACTTCCCGCCCACCACCTTCCAGATGTCCAATATCCAGGCCGGCACCGGTGCCGGCAATGTGATCCCTGGTGAGATGGTGGTGGATTTCAATTTCCGCTTCTCCACCGAGTCCACCCCGCAGGGTCTGCGTGACCGCGTGCATGCCCTGCTGGACGACCACGGCCTGGAGTACCAGCTCGACTGGACCTTGTCCGGCGAGCCTTTCCTGACCCCCGTGGGCAGCCTTTCGGCTGCCATCAGCGCCGCCATCACCGAGGAAACTGGCGTCACCACGGAACTCTCCACCACCGGCGGCACCTCGGATGGCCGCTTCATTGCGCGCGTCTGCCCGCAGGTGGTGGAATTCGGACCGCTCAATGCGAGCATCCACAAGATCAACGAATATGTGCCGCTGGATCAGATCGCCCCGTTGGCGCGCATCTACCGCCGCACCCTGGAGCATTTGCTGCTGTGACGCTGCTGGAATTGATTGAGGCCCAGGCCGCCCGCCTCCACGAGGCGGGCGTTTCATTTGGGCATGGCACCACCAACGCCTTTGACGAGGCCGCGTGGCTGGTGATGTGGAAACTGGAGATCCCGCTGGAGACCCTGGACGACCATGCGGAAGATCCGGTGGATGACATCGGCATTGAAGCGGTGCAAGCACTGGTGCAGGAACGGATCGTCAGCCGCAAGCCGGCCGCGTATCTGACCCGCGAAGCCTGGCTGCAGGGCGTGCCGTTCTACGTGGATGAACGCGCCATCGTGCCGCGCAGCTTCATTGCCGAACTGATCGCCGATGCCACCATCGATGCGTGGTTGTCCGACCAGACCGTGCGTGTGCTGGACCTGTGCACCGGCAACGGCAGCCTGGCCGTGCTGGCAGCCATGGCCTGGCCGGACGTGCAGGTGGATGCCATCGACCTGAGCGAGGACGCGCTGGCCGTGGCCCGCATCAATGTCGGCCGGCATGCCTTGAGCGACCGCATCCGGCTGCTGCAGGGCGACGGACTGGCCCCCGCCGACGGCGCCTATGACCTCATCCTGTGCAACCCGCCCTATGTGAACAGCGCCTCGATGCAGGCCCTGCCACCGGAATATCAGGCCGAGCCTGCGCTGGCCTTGGCCGGCGGCACCGACGGCATGGACTTCATCCGCCAGTTGCTGGCGCGTGCGCCCGAGCACCTGACCGAGCACGGCGTACTGGTGCTGGAAATCGGCAACGAGCGCGAGTTCTTCGAAGCGGCCTTCCCCACCCTGGCTGCGGCCTGGCTGGACACCTCCGCAGGCGAGGACCAGGTGCTGCTGCTCACCCGTGACGCACTGGTGGCCGCCCGATGATCACACTTCGCAACATCACGCTGCGCCGCGGCACGAAGGTCGTGCTGGACGACGCCAGCGTCACCCTGCAACCCGGCGAAAAGGTCGGCCTGGTGGGACGCAACGGGGCAGGCAAGTCCAGCCTGTTTGCCTTGCTGACCGACCGTCTGCACAGCGACAAGGGCGACGTCGAAATCCCCCGCCAGTGGGCCGTGGGTGAAGTGGCCCAGAACATGCCGGAAACCGACATGCCGGCCACCGAATTCGTGCTGGAGGGCGACACCCGCCTGATGGCCGCACGCGCGGCCTTGCAGAAGGCTGAAGACGAGGACGATGGCCACGCCATTGCCGAAGCCCATGGCCTGCTGATGGATGCCGGCGCCTTTGACGCCCCCGCCCGTGCGCAGGCCCTGCTGATGGGCCTGGGCTTCAAGGGGGCGCAGGTGGATGCGCCGGTGAACAGCTTCTCGGGCGGCTGGCGCATGCGCCTGCAACTGGCCCGTGCGCTGATGTGCCCGGCCGACCTGATGCTGCTGGACGAGCCGACCAACCACTTGGACCTGGACGCCCTGGTCTGGTTGGAAGCCTGGCTGCAGCGGTATGACGGCACGCTGATCGTCATCAGCCACGACCGCGAATTCCTGGACGCGATCACCAAGGTCACGCTGCATCTGGACGAAGCCAAGCTGCATCGGTACGGTGGCAACTACACCGCCTTCGAAGCGATGCGGGCCGAGCGGATGGTGCTGCAGCAGGCAGCGTTCGAGAAGCAGCAGGACCGCATGGCCCATCTGCAGAAATTCATCGATCGCTTCAAGGCCAAGGCCAGCAAGGCCAAGCAGGCCCAGAGCCGGGTGAAGGCGCTGGAGCGCATGGAACGTCTCGCGCCGGTGCTGACGTCGGCGGATTTCAGCTTCTCGTTCCGCGAGCCGCTCAGCCTGCCCAACCCGATGCTGATGTTTGATCAGGTCGCCGTGGGCTATCTCACGCCCGGCGCGCCGGAAGGTGACCAGAAAGTCATCGTGCGGGGTGTGGACCGGTCGGTGCTGGCCGGCCAGCGTTTCGGCATCCTGGGCGCCAACGGTCAGGGCAAGTCGACGCTGGTGAAGACCATCGCGCGCATGCAGCCCTCGCTGGGCGGCACCATCACCGAAGGCAAGGGCCTTTCCATCGGCTACTTCGCCCAGCAGGAAATGGATGTGCTGCGGCCCGACGAAGGTCCGCTGCAGCACATGGTGCGTCTGGCCAAGGAGGTGAGCCCGTCGGCACGGGAGCAGGAGCTGCGCGACTTCCTGGGGCAGTTCCGCTTTGTCGGGGACATGGTCAACCAGGCGGTGGGCAGTCTTTCCGGCGGGGAAAAAGCGCGCCTGGTGCTGGCCATGCTGGTGTGGCAACGCCCCAATCTGCTGCTGCTGGACGAACCGACCAACCATTTGGATCTCCAGACCCGTGAAGCGCTGTCGATGGCGCTCAACGAGTTCGAAGGCACGGTGATGCTGGTCAGCCATGACCGCGCGCTGCTGCGCGAGGTCTGCGACGAGTTCTGGCTGGTGGCCGACGGCAAGGTCGCGCCATTTGACGGCGATCTGGACGACTATCAGCGGTGGCTGCTCGAGCAGTCCAAGGAAGCCGCCCGGCAGGCGAAGGAACTGGCCAAGCGGGACAAGGCGTCGGCAGGGCTCTCGACCTCGTCGGGCTCCGGCGGCGCTGCAACGGCGGCGACGGCGTCGGCTGTTGCGGCCTCCGCTGCCTCGGCTCCGGCCCCCGTGGCTGCGCCCGCACCTGTGGCGGCTGCGCCCGCCCCCATCGCTTCCCGCGAGGACCGCAAGGCCGCCGGGCAGGCCCGGCAGCGCGTGGCGGAACAGACCCGGCCATTGCGCAAGGAAATGGAGCAGATCGACACCCGGCTCCAGGCACTGCATGGAGAACGCAATCGGCTGGAAGCGGAACTGGCAACGGGGACCCTGTCTCCCATGCAGATCGCCGATGCCGGCAAACGTCTCAAAGCGATTGGTGACGAGGTCGAGGACAAGGAAATGCGCTGGCTGGAATTGAGCGAACAGGTGGACGCGCTGCAGTCAGCGAGTTGACCGTTTGATCGGTGACGCACCAGGGGCGGCCCCGCAGGGAGTCCGCCCTTTTAAAAACCACTTTGATTGTGTGCAATTGAATTGCGTACTACAGTAGCACCCATGTCGAACGCAGCCCATCCCAGCAACCCGTCCCTCACGGGCAGCCCAGCCGCTGAGGCTGCGGCCACGGATTGGCTGCGGCTGGACCAGCAACTCTGCTTTGCGCTCTACGCCAGCTCCCTGGCGATGACCAAGCTCTACAAGCCCTTGCTGTCCCCGCTGGGGCTGACCTATCCCCAATACCTGGTCATGCTGGTGTTGTGGGAGTCGGATGGCCTGGCCGTATCCGCCCTTGGGGAACGACTGGGCCTGGATTCCGGCACGCTCACGCCGCTGCTCAAGCGTCTGCAAACCCAGGGCCTGGTGGAACGCCGCCGCAGCGACAAGGACGAACGGCGGGTGGATATCCACCTGTCGGAGGCAGGCCGTTCCCTGCGTGCGCAGGCGGTCGGCATCCCTGAACAACTGGCTTGTGCCAGTGCCTGCAGCCTGGATGAGCTACAGACGCTGACACGGCAATTGCAAGATTTGCGGTCCAGTGTCCTGCACCATCTGGAGCAGGCCGACCGCACCCGTCCCCCGGGCTGAGCCCGGGCCTCTTCCACCCTCGTTTTTTTCAACCCCAATCAAGGAGCGCCACATGGCCATCGAGAAAGCCCTCTACACCGCCACCGCCACTGCCACCGGAGGCCGCGCCGGTACCGCCCAGTCGTCGGACGGCGCGCTGAAGCTGGACCTGTCCACGCCCAAGGAACTGGGTGGCGCGGGCGGCAACGGCACCAATCCGGAACAGCTGTTTGCAGCCGGTTATTCGGCCTGCTTCATCGGCGCGATGAAGGCCGTGTCGGCCCGCAACAAGGTGGCCCTGCCGGCCGAAGTCTCCATCACCAGCGACGTCTCCATCGGCCCGCACGCCAACAAGCCGGGTGCTTTTGGCATCGCCGTGGCCATGAAGATCTCGGTGCCGGGCATGGACCGCGCCGCGCTCGAAACCCTGGTGGCTCAAGCCCACGAGGTGTGCCCGTACTCGAACGCCACGCGTGGCAACATCGACGTCACCCTGACGGTGGTCTGATGAACGGGCGCGTGGCCGGTGCCGCCCTGGCGCACCGGCCACGCGACTGACAACGGGGCTGGCAACGGCTAGCGCCCTTCGGTGGATGGCTGTGGCCGCCAGCACCTGGCAGGACCTGGCAGGACCTGGCATTGCCTGGCAATGTCAGAGATTACCTGGCAGTGTCAGAGATTGCAGGGCGGTGACTGGCAGTGTCTGAGAGCGCCTGGCGGTGACCGCGATCGCCGATGAGCGTGCACCAGTCGCGTCCACCAGTCGCCACCAACACTAGCGACGCTGGAGCAATTCCAGCGTCAGCTCAATGCGGGCGGCCCACGGTGTGAGGGCGGCCCCTTTTTCTTCTGGGGCGCCCACGATGCGCCCCTGGGCACATCGGGTGGTGCGCCACACCGGCACCCCAGCCTGACGGAGTGCCTGGACGGGCCCATTCAGCGCCTGATGCACCGTGCCATTGCCGGTACAGGCCAGCACCACCCCCTGCACGCCGGCCTGATGCCAGGCCTCCAGGGCACGCGCCTGCGCGCCTGCATGACTGGCCAGCACTTCCACCCAGGGCCAGTCCGAAGCGTCTTGCGGCAAGGTCGAAGCGCCCAGGGCCACCCCTTGCGGCCAGTCCCGAAAGCGGCGCACGGCGCCCTCTTCCACCACGGCCAGCAGCCCGCTGTCGGGGCCGGGTTCGAAGGCATCGAGCCGGTAGGTGTGCGTCTTGCGCAGTTCGAGACCGTGCAAGACCTGACCCGCCACCACCGCCACCACCCCGCAGGCCCCCTCGGACTTGGCGACAGCAACGGCATCCAGCAAATTCTGCGGGCCATCCGCCTGCAAGGCCGTGGCGGGCCGCATGGCGGCGGTCAGCACCACCGGCTTTTGCGGAGACAACACCCGTTGCAGCAGATAGGCAGTTTCTTCCAGCGTGTCGGTGCCATGGGTGATCACGATGCCCCGCACCTCCGGCCGGTCCAGGTGGGCCTGGACCCGACGCGCCAGGCGCGCCCAGGTGCTCACATCCATGTCCTTGCTATCGAGCTGAGCCAGTTGCTCAGCTTCCAGCGATTCGGCCCTGAGCGCCGGCACGGCCGCCACCAGCGAGTCCACCGAGAGCTGCCCGGCCTTGTAGCCCACGTTGTCCGTGGCCGAAGCCGCGGCACCGGCGATGGTCCCGCCGGTACCGATGATGACAATTCGCTCAATGCGGCTTTGCAATTTGGCTTCTCCTGGATAAAAATACAGAGCACTGGATGGATACTCAGGTCAACCGTGAACACACCACCAAAACTCACCGCCCGCCAACAACAGATCTTTGACCTGGTCCGGCGCAGCATCGAGCGCACCGGCTCGCCACCCACCCGCGCGGAAATCGCACAGCAGCTGGGCTTTCGCTCGGCCAACGCGGCGGAAGAACATCTTCAGGCGCTGGCCCGCAAGGGCGTCATCGAACTGGTTGGCGGCACGGCTCGTGGCATTCGTCTGCCCTCGCCCGCCCTGAAGCAGGTCAATCAGGCGCGTGAACACAGCCAGTTCGCACTCCCCCTGGCCAGCCTCGCGCAGTTGACGCTTCCGCTGGTCGGCCGGGTGGCAGCAGGCGCGCCCATCCTGGCGGAGGAACATGTCGAGCAGCACTATAGCGTCGATCCCTCCACCTTCTCCCGCATGCCGGACTACCTGCTGCGTGTACGCGGCATGAGCATGAAAGACATTGGCATCATGGATGGCGACCTGCTTGCCGTGCAAAAGGCCAGTGAAGCCCGCAATGGTCAGATCGTGGTGGCCCGGTTGGGCGACGAGGTCACGGTGAAGCGCTTCCAGCGCCACGCGGGTGGTGTGCGTCTGCTGCCGGAGAACACAGAGTTTGAGCCCATCGAAGTCGCGGCGGGGGACGAGTCCTTTGCGCTGGAGGGCTTGGCGGTGGGCTTGATTCGGGCGCAGTTCAACTGAGTTCCCGGTGAGCTTTTGCCGACGTGATGCACTGAACGAATATCGCCCACGCATGTAGGCCTACACACCCTAAGGATGGCAGCGCTTCTGATAGCAGCGCTTCTAATGGCGGCCTTTCTGAGGGTGGCCCTGTGGACGGGCGGCATTGCGGATGGTGGCCTTGCGGAGGTGGCCGTACGCACGGTGGCCGTGCGGATGGCTTGCACACGGTCAGCTCCCTGGCGGCCAACTACCCCGACGCCAGCGAATTCGGCGGGCGTGCGATACGCACCTACAACACCCGGGTTCAACCGTGGATGGCGCGCCCGGCACAATAAAAAAGCACTTTGCGAACAAGCTTCGCGAAGTGCTTTTTTTGTTTTTGGAAACCAAGAGCGGGTGCCCACCTTGAGTATCGATCGTTGCCGTGGAGTGGCTTACGCGGGCGGGCGTGGTTTGCTCATCTTGCATCCATCAGTGCGCTGAAATGGGTAAGCGCCACACGGAGCCACCGAGGTATAGCAGCGCAGCTGCTTTGCAGAGGTGATTCCGACCCGCGCACCTTGAATGCTCAATATGCCGTGAGCATCGCTGCCGAAGCAAAAGCCGAGACCGCAACCGAAGCCAAAGCCAAATCGTGGTGAATCTCGCCCCCGGTATGCGATTCATGTCGGCCATTCAACTCCATCTGACATCGGTTATTCAGGTCCCCATTCAGTTCCCCAATCATATCCACCATCCATATCCACCATCCATATGCCCCATCCATATGCCCCATCGAGGTCGGTCCTCCATTTCCAACTCCGTCCATCCGGCCGTCGTAGAGATCCACTGACGCTCACGCAACGTCGGGAAACCTGAACGGGCGAAACCCAGCGTCCGTGGCAACCTTCCGCAACGCTGAATGCGATTGGACTCGCGAGGAGGCAACCGGTGAAGCTCCCTGGGTGATTCCAGCCCCTCTCTCGGAACCAGTTGTGGAGAGAGCGGTCCAAGAGAACCGGCCGAGCGGAACAGGCTCAGGACAAGAGGCCGACGGAGAGGGGCGACGGAGAGGGGCGACGAAAAGGGGTTGAGGAAAGAGGTATAGAAACGGTGTATAGAAAAAGGGAAAAAGGGGTTGGGGAAAGGAGTTGACGAAAGGAGTGTAGGAAAGGGTTTGAGGAAAGGGGCTGAGGAAGAGGCGGGACCAGGACGCAAGGCGAGCAAGAGCCGTCACGAAAATCGGACACGCCACCAGCGAGTCGCGCACGGTCGCGCAAAGTGGCACAAAACTGGCCGCAGAAAAACAAAAACCCCGCCAACTTGCGTTAGCGGGGTTTCAAATATTGGCGGAGTGGACGGGGCTCGAACCCGCGACCCCCGGCGTGACAGGCCGGTATTCTAACCAACTGAACTACCACTCCAGATTCAAGGCCGCTTATGGTGCCGTTCAGCACTGTTCTGTTGCCTCAATCCTTCGGACAAGTTGCGCCGCGAATGCAAAGACGCTCTGCGTCTTCACTTCACGAGCCAAGCCTTGTCAAACTTGGCGTCCCCTAGGGGATTCGAACCCCTGTTACAACCGTGAAAGGGTCGTGTCCTAGGCCTCTAGACGAAGGGGACTTAACTCTTTCTGTGCTACCGCTCTCGCGTCAGCCACCAAGAAAACTTGGTGGAGGTAAGCGGGATCGAACCGCTGACCTCTTGCATGCCATGCAAGCGCTCTCCCAGCTGAGCTATACCCCCAAATGCTTTCTCACAGTGCTTGCGCCCTGCTTCGCATCCGTGGACCAACTCGAGCCCAGTAGCAAAGATCAATTGTTGGCGGAGTGGACGGGGCTCGAACCCGCGACCCCCGGCGTGACAGGCCGGTATTCTAACCAACTGAACTACCACTCCAGATACGCCGATGATTTGTTTGCACTCATCATCATTGCATCAATTACTTCATACTACTTTCGCGGTACTTCGTAATATCTCTTCAACTCACTGCATTGCAATCGCACTGCAGTCAATTTCGACGTTTTCGTTACTATACCAGAGTTTTTGTTTGATTCTTTCGAACTATCGAATTCATCAGCAAATTCTTTGGTCAATAACCAAGCACATCAACTTGGCGTCCCCTAGGGGATTCGAACCCCTGTTACAACCGTGAAAGGGTCGTGTCCTAGGCCTCTAGACGAAGGGGACTAAACCTTCTTCTCTTGAACCGCGCGCCACCTAGAATTTGGTGGAGGTAAGCGGGATCGAACCGCTGACCTCTTGCATGCCATGCAAGCGCTCTCCCAGCTGAGCTATACCCCCTTTTGAGAACCTGAAGCACCAACAAACTGATGCTTCAAACTCCTAAACTCGGGCAACTCCATCAGAAACTTGATAATGGCGCCTCATGAAGACGCCACCGTATCGGGCCTAGATTCTATACTGAATTTTGCACTGCTTTTGAAAGCAGCATTCAGTTTTGAATCTCGCATCCGGGCTCATCCGGGCTACTTGTTTGTTGCTTGGCCTGCTTGGTTTTTGGCTTGTTTGACTGTTAGTAAAGTACTAGCTTGGCTAGACACTGAACTACCACTCAACACAACCGCTTTCCAAACATCCCCTCAACATACCCCGAACACATCAATCAGTTGTTTCTGATTTCGTTTCGCGCTGTTCAAGCGAGAACGAGAGTATAGAACGAGTTTTAAACGGAACGCAAGCGGTTCACCAAAATTTCTTTGTTGAAGAGTTCCAACACCGCATCGACTGACGGCGTCTGTGCACGACCGCACGCCAGTACACGCACTGGAATGGCCAGCTGCGGCATCTTCACGCCATGCGCCGTAATGGTTTCCTTGATGGCTGCGCTGATGGCGGCCTTGGTCCAATCCGCCTCCCCCAGCGCGTCCAGCTTGTCCGCCAGCGTGTGAATGGCGGGTTTGATCGCATCAGTGAGATGCGCGGCCTTGTCTTCTTCCGAAGGGGTCACCGGGGCCACATACATGGCCAACCAATCGGCCAGCGCCACGGTGGTGCTGCAACGGTCCTTGAACAGCGCGCACATGGCCGTCAGGCGGTCCGGCGCGGGCAAACCGCGCTTGGCCAGTTGGGCCGTCACCAGTTCGGCCAGACGAGCGTCATCGGCCTGCTTGATGTAATGGGCATTCACCCATTCCAGCTTGGCCGGGTCCCACTGGGCCGGGCTCTTGGAGATGTGCGTGCCGTCAAACCACTGCACCAGCTGGTCGCGGCTGAAGAGTTCGTCGTCGCCGTGGCTCCAGCCCAGGCGGGCCAGATAGTTCAGCATCGCTTCCGGCAGATAGCCATTTTCTTCATAGGCGGTGACGCTCACCGCGCCACGGCGCTTGGACAGCTTCAGGCCGTCATCACCCAGAATCACCGGGATGTGCCCGAATTGAGGCAGCGGCGCCCCCAGCGCGCGGAAGATGTTGATCTGCCACGGGGTGTTGTTGATGTGCTCATCACCACGGAAGACATGGGTGATCTTCATGTCCCAGTCGTCCACCACCACCGCAAAGTTGTAGGTGGGCACACCCAGGGCACCGGCACCCGCCTCTTCACCGGCCGGACGCATGATGATGAGGTCATCGATCTCGCGGTTGTTGATGGTGATCGGGCCCTTGACCAGGTCGTCCCAGGTCACATCACCGTCCAGCGGATTCTTGAAGCGCACCACCGGCTTCACACCGGCGGGCACTGCGGGCAAGGTCTTGCCCGGCTCCGGACGCCAACGGCCGTCGTAGCGAGTCTTTTCGCCACGGGCCTTCTGCGCTTCGCGCATCTCGTTCAGCTCCTCCGGCGTGCAGTAGCAGTAATACGCCGTACCCGCCTCCATCATCTGCTGCACCACCGCGTGGTAGCGCTCCAGGCGCTGCATTTGATAGATGGGGCCTTCGTCATAGCCCAGGCCCAGCCACTGCATCGAGGCCAGGATCTGCTCCACCGAGTCCTGCGTGGAACGGGCCACATCGGTGTCCTCGATGCGCAGCACAAACTGACCACCGTGATGGCGGGCATAGGCCCAGGAGAACAAGGCGGTCCGGGCAGTGCCCAGATGCAGGAAGCCCGTCGGCGACGGCGCGATGCGGGTGCGGATCACAGTGGATGTCATAGGGAATTCAGGCCTCGTGCCAGATCGGCCTTCAGGTCTTCAATGTCTTCCAGGCCGACCGCCACGCGGATCAGGCCTTGGGTAATGCCCGCCGACTGGCGCTGTCCCTCGGTGAGGCGACCATGCGAGGTGCTGGCGGGATGGGTGATGGTGGTTTTGGTGTCGCCCAAGTTGGCGGTGATGGAGCAGATGCGCGTGTGGTCAATGACGTGGAAGGCGGCCGCGCGGCCGCCGTCGTCGGCGCCCGGCTGGCTGCGCACCACAAACGACACCACTGCCCCGCCCTGCCCGCCTTGCTGGCGCATGGCCAGTTCATGCTGCGGATGGGACTTGAGCCCGGGGTAATACACCCGTTCCACACCCGGATGCGCCTCCAGCCAGCTGGCCAGTTGGGCCGCGCTGTCCGTCTGGGCCTTCATGCGGATGCCCAGGGTCTCCATGCCCTTCAGCACCACCCAGGCGTTGAACGGCGACAGGGACATGCCCACGCTGCGCATGACCGGTGTGAACACGTTGTCGATGTAATGCGCACTGGCGCAGATGGCGCCGGCAATCACCCGCCCCTGACCGTCCAGATATTTGGTGCCGGAATGGATGATGAAGTCCGCGCCCAGCCGCGCCGGTTGTTGCAGCGCGGGGGAAGCAAAGCAGTTGTCCACGGCCAGCAAGGCGCCATGGCCGTGCGCCAGTTCCGCCAGTGCCGCCACATCGCAGACTTCAGTCAGCGGATTGGTGGGCGTTTCAGCAAACAACAGCTGGGTGTTGGGTTGCAACGCGGCCTTCCATTCGGCGAGGTCGGTCTGCGACACAAAACTCACCTGCACCCCGAACTTGCCGAACTCACCCTGCAGCAGCTTGATGGTCGAGCCAAACACCGAGCGGGAACACACCACGTGGTCCCCGGCCTTGAGCAAGCCCATCACCAGCAGCATGATGGCCGCCATGCCCGACGCGGTGCCGATGCAGGCTTCCGTGCCCTCCAGCGCCGCCAGGCGGCGCTCCATCATCATGACGGTGGGATTGGAGAAGCGGCTGTAGACAAATGCCTCTTCCTCGTTGGCAAAACGACGGGCCGCCGTGGCGGCATCCGGATGCACAAACGAGCTGGTCAGGAACAAGGCTTCGGAGTTTTCACCCCAGGGCGTGGGTGGCAGGCCCTCGCGCACGGCCAGCGTGGCCAGCCGGGCATCTTCGGGCAGCGCCACGCGGGGGATGCCGCCCTTCTTCTGGTCCTTGGCTTCGCCGCTCACTGATCGCCCCCGCTTTGCAGCGCCAGACGGCTGCGGGCCGGCAGGTCATCTTCCTCGGCCTGCGACTTGCGCTGCGCCTGCATGGTGGCGAAGTCCTCCGCCGACACATCGCCGGTGATGTAGCGGCCGTCGAAGCAGGATGCCTCAAAGCCCTGCAGGCCCGGGCGCAGTTGCGCCACCACCCGCTTCATCGCGTCCACATCCTGATAGATCAGAGCATCAGCCCCGATGAACTGGCGAATCTCCTCGATCGAACGGCCATGGGCAATCAGCTCTTCCTTGGTCGGCATGTCAATGCCATACACATTGGGGAAGCGCACCGGCGGCGCAGCCGAAGCCAGGTAGACCTTGCGGGCACCGGCCTCGCGGGCCATCTGGACAATTTCCTTGGAGGTCGTGCCCCGCACGATGGAGTCATCCACCAACAGCACATTGCGGCCCTTGAATTCCAGGCCGATGGCGTTGAGCTTCTGGCGCACCGACTTCTTGCGGGTGGACTGCCCCGGCATGATGAAGGTCCGGCCCACATAGCGGTTCTTGACGAAGCCTTCACGATAGGGCTTGCCGATGCGGTGGGCCAGCTGCATGGCCGAAGGTCGGCTGGATTCCGGAATCGGGATCACCACATCGATTTCGGTCGGCGGGATGGTGGAGATCAGGCGCTGGGCCAGGGTCTCACCCATGTTCAGGCGGGCCTGGTACACCGAAATGCCGTCCATGACCGAGTCGGGACGTGCGAGATACACGAACTCGAACATGCAAGGGTTGAGCGTCGGGTTCTCGGCGCACTGCTGCGTGTGGATGGTGCCGTGGGTGTCGATGAACAGCGCTTCGCCGGGGGCGACATCGCGGGTCAGCTGATGGCCGGTGCCTTCCAGTGCCACGCTTTCGCTGGACACCATCACTTCGCCGTCGGCCGACTGGCCAAAACACAGCGGACGAATGCCGTAGGGGTCCCGGAAGGCCAGCAGGCCGTGGCCGGCGATCAGTGCGATCACGGCGTACGAGCCCTTGATGCGCTTGTGAACCGCGCTCACCGCCTTGAACACCGAGTCCGGTGTCAGCGGCAGTTCGCGGCCCGCCATCTCCAGCTCATGGGCCAGCACGTTGATCAACACCTCGGTATCACTCTCGGTGTTGATGTGGCGGCGGTCCACCTCAAAGAGTTGGTCCTTCAACGCATGGGCATTGGTCAGGTTGCCGTTGTGTACCAGCACGATGCCGTAGGGCGCATTGACGTAGAAGGGTTGGGCCTCTTCTTCGCTGTAGGCATTGCCGGCCGTGGGGTAACGAACCTGCCCCAGCCCCACATTGCCCGGCAGCCCGCGCATGTTGCGGGTGCGGAACACGTCCCGCACCATGCCGCGCGCCTTGTGCATGAAGCACTTCTTGCCCTGCATGGTGACGATGCCGGCCGCATCCTGCCCACGGTGCTGCAACAGCAGCAGCGCGTCATAAATGAGCTGGTTGACCGGCGCCTTGGAAATCACACCGACGATGCCACACATGCCTGATCCTTCAAATCACAGAGAACAATGGGGCCTGACCACTTGTGATGGTCAGGCCGGAATGGGAATGTAGTCATGCAGGGCCTGCGGCAACAGTGGCCGGACCTGCATCAAAGTGCCTTGCAGCCAGGGCGCAAGGCGGGATTCTGTCCAGGCCGGCGACCGAGCTGCCGGCGTCATACCCACGATGACGGCCACCAGCAGCCCCAGCAGCAGGCCTCGCACCACACCGAAGGCCGCGCCCCCGAGACGGTCCACGATGCTCAGCGGCGTGGCCTGGATGATGGCCCGCACCAGCTTGGCCCCCAGCCCCCACACCAGCAGCACCAGCAAAAACGCCAGCACCAGGCCCAACGCATGCAGCAAGGCCGGGGTCCATTTGTCCTGCGGCAGCAGATGCTCGATCCACGGCGCCACAAACGGGGCCGCCAGCCAGGCCACCAGCCAGCCCACGATGGTCATCACCTCAAACACCAGGCCGCGCCACACGCCCAACAGCACAGAGATGACCAGCATGGTCAGCAGTGCGAGGTCAACCCAGCCTGTCATCTTGATCAGAGCGTCAGCACGGCCGAGCTGAGGCCACCACCACGAACCTTGGCCGCGACCTTGTCCGCCTCATCGCGGGTGCCGAAGGGGCCCACCCGTACGCGGATGCGTTTGCCGTCCGGCGTTTCCACCGCCTGCGTATAGGTCTTCAGCCCCATGCGCTCGACCTTGGCGCGTGCGTCCTGGGCCGCCTTGGCATCGGCATATGCGCCGACTTGCACGATGAAGCGGGCACCGCTGGTGGCGGCGTCGGCAGCCTTGCGGTCATTGTTGCGCTCGTTGGCATGGCCTTCCAGCAGCGCCTGCACACGCGCCGATTCATTGCCGGTGGCGGGGCGGCGGTCGGCTTTGGCGTCCGGCTTGGGTTCCACGCGGGTGTCCGGCTTCGCAGCCACCTTGGTGTCGGCCGGTCGCGTGTCCGAAGGCTTGGGGCGGGGGTCCGCATGTGCCGGCTCGGCGATGCGCGCCCTGGCATCGGGTTTGACGTCGGTCCGGGCGGCCGGGTCGGGGGACCCCTCACGTGTCACTTCACGTGTCACTTCACGTGTTGCCTCACGTGTCACTTCACGCGGTACGTCCCGAGTGGTGTCCCGTGTCTCCGGGGGCGGCACCGCACGGTCGGCTGCTGCCTGTTCGGCGGTCTCGGTGATGATGGCGGCGCGGCCCGCTTCCTTGGGGTCCACGGTGTCGTCGGTCC
Organism: Roseateles sp. SL47; assembly: GCF_026625885.1. NCBI lineage: Bacteria > Pseudomonadati > Pseudomonadota > Betaproteobacteria > Burkholderiales > Sphaerotilaceae > Roseateles > Roseateles sp. SL47. The sequence continues at coordinate 4,674,953 of NZ_CP113068.1, forward strand.
GGGCCACCTTGGGCGCCGGCACGTTCAGCGGTGCGGCACCATCTTTTTTCGGGATGTCGATCGGCAGGTCGACCGGAATGGGGCGAGGCTGCGTCTCGAACAGCAGCGGGAACACAATCACCGCCACCCCCACCAGCACGGCTGCGCCAATGAGGCGACGGCGAGCCCGCAGACGCAGTTGCTGCACATCATCGACCGCATCGACCGAGGCACGGGTGTTCTTGGCTGGTTTGGCCGCCTTACCGCCGTCTTCAGCTTCACCGCGCTTCAGGAAGGACAACAGACCCATGGAGCTTCAATGCCTATGCTGGCGTTAAGGACGGACCGACGTTTGAGTCAAGGCGCATGCTCATCCTCAGGCTGCACGCCAGCGCCCAGGCGCGGCAGCCCATGCTTGAGCACACCCCCAACGGTGTAGAAAGAACCAAAGACCAAAATTCTATCAGCGGGGTCTGCGCCAGCCGCGGCCGCCGCCAGTGCCGCTGCGGGATCTTCATGCAGGCTGACACCCACGCCTGCCGGGGCTTTGAGCAGCCCTTGCGTCCGCGCCTCCTCAAATCGCTGGGTCAACGCCTGGGCGGTCGCCGCACGAGGCAGCGGCAGATCACAGAAATGCCAATGGTCGATCAGCGGGGCAATGCGCGAGAGGATGTTGGCCAGGTCCTTGTCCGCCATGGCGCCAAAGACGGCGCGGGTGCGGGGGTAGAAGCCCATCTGGTCCAGGTTCTGCGCCAGCGCGGCCACCGCATGCGGGTTGTGCGCCACGTCCAGCACCAGCATCGGGGAGCCAGGCACGACCTGGAACCGACCCGGCAACTCCACCAGGGCCAGCCCGGCCCGCACCGCCTGGGCGCTGATCGGAAGACGCTCATACAGCGCTTCAAACACGGCCAGCACACCCGCCGCATTCAGCAACTGGTTCACGCCGCGCAGCGCGGGGTAGGACATGCCGCTGTAGCGACGGTTCCGCCCTGCCCACTGCCACTGCTGCCGGTCACCGCTGTACGTGAAATCGCGGCCCAATTGCCGCAGATCGGCGCCGATCGCCTCCGCATGAGCGGCGATGCTGGCGGGAGGCATGGGGTCGGACACCACCACCGGCTTGCCCGGCCGCATGATGTGGGCCTTCTCCCGGCCCACCGATTCGCGGTCCGGGCCGAGGTATTCGGTGTGATCCAGGTCGATGCTGGTGATGACGCTGCAGTCCGCATCGATCACATTGACCGCATCCAGCCGCCCGCCCAGGCCCACTTCCAGAATGACCAGATCCAGCGGCTCGGCCGCCAGACGATGCAGGATGGCCAAGGTGGTGAACTCGAAATAGGTCAGGGCCAGATCGCCCCGCGCGGCTTCCACCGCTTCAAAATGCTTCACCAGCGACGCCGCGTCCACCGGCCGCCCGTCCACACGGCAGCGTTCCTGGAAATGCACCAGATGCGGCTTGATGTAGAGGCCCACGCGGTAACCCGCCTGCAGCGCCACGCTTTCCAGCATCGCGCAGGTGGACCCTTTGCCGTTGGTGCCGGCCACCATCACCACCGGAGTGTCACCAAAGCCCAGCCCCAGGGCGTCCCGCACCTGGGACACCCGGGCCAGGGTCATGTCGATGTCCTTGGGATGCAGCCGTTCACAGTGGGCCAGCCACTGCTCCAGCGCCTGCTGGGGATCTGCCGAAAAGCCAGAAGTTGTCATGCGAATCAAGGCCCAAAACAAACACGGCCAGACCGCTTCCGGCCTGGCCATTCACCTGTCCACGCGCCCGGGAGGGTCCCGGGCGGACACCACATCTCTTTGGCGACTGACTGCTGCGCCGGGTGATCGTCACCGACCCCCGCAGCGCAGCCGCGCCGCCGCCCGTTGATCAGGCGACCGCGTCCGCGCTCTGGCGCTGCAGCATCGCCAGACTACGGGCGATGGTGTCGCGCAGCTTGCGGCGGTCGACGATCATGTCCACAGCGCCCTTTTCGAGCAGGAACTCGGCGCGCTGGAAGCCCGGTGGGAGCTTTTCACGCACGGTGTTCTCGATCACGCGCGGGCCGGCAAAGCCGATCAGGGCCTTGGGTTCGGCGATGACGATGTCACCCACAAACGCGAAGCTGGCCGACACACCGCCCATGGTGGGGTCGGTCAACACACTGATGTAGGGGAGCTTGGCCTTGGCCAGACGCGTGAGGGCCGCATTGGACTTGGCCATCTGCATCAGCGAGAGCAGACCTTCCTGCATGCGGGCGCCACCGGTGGCGGTAAAGCAGATGAACGGGGTCTTCTGCTCGATGGCGGTTTCCACGCCCCGTGCAAAACGTTCCCCCACCACCGAACCCATGGAGCCGCCCATGAAGTCGAACTCGAAACAAGCGGCCACGACAGGGACGCTCATCACGGCACCACCCATGACCACCAGCGCATCGGTTTCGCCGGTCGATTCCAGGGCTTCCTTGAGCCGGTCCGGATACTTCTTGCTGTCCTTGAACTTCAAGGCGTCCACCGGCAGGACTTCCTGGCCGACTTCATAACGGCCTTCGCCGTCCAGGAAGGCGTCCAGGCGCGCACGCGCCCCGATGCGGTGGTGGTGCGAGCACTTGGGGCAGACATTGACGTTTTGCTCCAGGTCCGTCTTGTACAGAACGGTTTCGCAGGACGGGCACTTGATCCACAGGCCTTCCGGCACCGTACGGCGCTGGTCCGGATCGGTCTGTTGAATCTTGGGCGGTAGCAGTTTCTCAAGCCAACTCATGGCGGGCTCCTTGGTGGACGCCAGGCAACCGATCAGGGATCAGCTGTCCAGCGCTTGGCGGATTTCTCGGATGAAGGCCGCAGCCTGGTTGGCGACATTATCGCGTGTCTGGACCTCGATCAGTTGGACGAGGGCCGAACCGATCACCACAGCGTCCGACACGCGCGCAACGGCGGCGGCGGTTTGACCGTCCCGGATGCCAAAACCCACGCCGAGGGGGATCTTCACATGGGCACGCAGTCGCGGCATGGCGTCCGCCACGGCGCTGGTATCCAGATGGCCGGCCCCGGTGACGCCCTTGAGCGACACGTAATAGACGTAACCGCTGGCCAATTCACCAATGCGGCGCACCCGGTCATCGGTGGAGGTGGGGGCCAACAGGAAGATGGGGTCCAGCCCCGCAGCCTTCAGGGCACCGGCAAAGGCATCGCTTTCTTCGGGCGGATAGTCCACCACCAGCACACCATCCACCCCCGCGGCCTTGGCTTCGCTGACGAAGTTCTGCGGGCCCATGCGCTCGATCGGGTTGGCATAGCCCATCAGCACGATGGGGGTGTTGGCGTCCTGGGTGCGAAATTCCCGCACCATGGCAAGCACATGCCGCAGGGAAATCCCCTTGGCCAAGGCCCGCTCGCTGGCGCGCTGAATCACCGGGCCATCGGCCATCGGGTCGGAGAACGGAATACCCAGTTCAATGACATCAGCACCGGCGCGCGCCAGCGCCAGCATCAGTTCCACCGTGACATCCGCATACGGGTCGCCGGCGGTGATGTAGGGAATCAGGGCCTTGCGGCCTTGCGCACGCAGGCGCTCGAAGGTGGACTGGATGCGGCTCATTGCGCACCTCCCTGAACAGCAGCGCCGGACAGCTCTGCCCCACCCTTCACCGCATGCCCCCCCATGGAGGGGCGGTCGAAGTAGGTGGCACCGGAGAGGTCGGCCACCGTACCGATGTCCTTGTCGCCCCGACCGGAGAGGTTGATCAGCAGATGCTGGTCGGGCCGCATCGTCGGCGCCAGCTTGAGCGCATGGGCCAACGCATGGCTGGATTCCAGCGCCGGGATGATGCCTTCGGTGCGGCACAGGCGGTGGAAAGCCGCCAGTGCTTCCGCATCGGTGGCCCCCACATATTCGGCGCGGCCGATGTCCTTCAGATAGGCATGCTCCGGCCCGACGCCGGGATAGTCCAGGCCGGCGGAAATCGAATGGGTTTCGATGATCTGGCCGGCCTCGTCCTGCAGCAGATAGGTCCGGTTGCCATGCAGCACACCGGGCGAACCGGCGCTCAGCGTGGCGGCATGCTTGGGCGTATCCACCCCCTGCCCCGCCGCTTCCACGCCGATCAAGCGCACATTGGCGTGCGGAATATAGGGATAGAAGATGCCGATGGCATTGCTGCCACCGCCCACGCAGGCAATGACGGCATCGGGCTGGCGGCCGATCATCTCCGGCATCTGAACCAGGCATTCATCGCCGATGATGCGCTGGAAGTCCCGCACCATCATCGGATAGGGATGCGGGCCGGCCACGGTGCCGATGATGTAGAAGGTGTTCTCGATGTTGGTGACCCAGTCCCGCATCGCCTCGTTCAGCGCATCCTTCAGGGTGCGGGAGCCGGATTCCACAGGCACCACCTTGGCGCCCAGCAGATGCATGCGATAGACGTTGGGCGACTGGCGCTTCACATCCTCGGCGCCCATGTAGACCACACACTCCATCCCGTAGCGGGCACAGATGGTGGCCGTGGCCACCCCATGCTGGCCGGCCCCGGTTTCGGCAATCACCCGCTTCTTGCCCATGCGCCGGGCCAGCAGGGCCTGGCCGATGGTGTTGTTCACCTTGTGGGCGCCGGTGTGGTTGAGGTCTTCCCGCTTCAGGAAGATCTGGGCACCCCCCAGCTCTTCGCTCAGCCGACGGGCGTGATAGATGGGGCTGGGGCGGCCCACGAAGTGCGCCAGTTCGTACTGGAATTCGCGGATGAACTCCGGGTCCTTGCTGTAGCGGTCGTAAGCGGCATTCAGCTCATCCAGGGCGTGGATCAGCGTTTCGGCGACAAAACGTCCGCCGTAGTAGCCGTTGGAGGCCGGGGTCTGAACAGGGCCAAAACGGCCGGCGGCATCCGGCTGGGCATACCCCTGCAGCGGGGCGGTGAGGGAAACGGGGATCTCGGAATCCAGGTCCGACGATCGGGCAGCAAATGCGGAAGACATGATGCGTCCTCAGGTGAGGGCAAGGCTCAGCGGCGAGTTGCCAATTTGGCGCTTTCCAGCTCGGCTTGAATCTTGAGCTGGTCGGCTTCGCGCACGGCGTTGCAGAAATGGCGGATCTTGTCGGCGTCCTTGAGGCCCTTGGCGACCTCGACACCGGAACTGACGTCAACGGCCCAGGGCCGTACCTTCAGCACGCCATCGATCACGTTGGCTGCACTCAACCCACCAGACAAAACGACCGGAGAGGGAACGCTTGGAGGCAGCAGTGACCAATCAAACACCTTTCCACCCCCGCCATACCCCTCGACGAATGCATCGAGCAGGACAGCCTGGGCGCTGGAGAAACGATGTGCGAAGTCTACCAAATCAAAGCCGGGCGCCATGCGAGCCGCACGCAGATAAGGGCGATTCCAGCGGTCACAGTCCTGAGGACTCTCATCCCCGTGGAACTGAAGCGTGAGGGTGGGCAGCGCCTGCAGAGCGTCCTGGATGAGGCTCGCGTCCGCGTTCACGAACAGCCCCACCGGCGTGACAAAGGGCGGCAGGTGCCGCACCAGCTCGGCGGCACGCGCCACGGTCACGGCACGCGGGCTTTTGTCGTAGAAGACCAGGCCGATCGCATCCGCCCCCGCCTCGACGGCAGCGTCCACATCGGCCTCGCGGGTGAGGCCACAAATCTTGATTCGGGTTCGGCTCATTGGAAGCTCACTGGACACCATCGGTCGCTCATCGGAGGGCCGCCCGCTCAGGGCAGCCAGTCCATGGCCGCCGTGCGCTCGGGCAGTTGCAGGTGGGCATCGTAATAGGGACCCACAAAATACAGGCCATCGGGGGCAAACGTCGGCGCCGCCGCATCGCGGGACCGCGCCGCCAGCACCTCATCCATCCAGCTCGCCGGGCGGTTGCCCGTCCCCACCGCCACGAGGCAGCCCATCAGATTGCGCACCATGTGATGCAGGAAAGCGCTGGCGTCGAACTCGAACCGCCAGTAGGCACCGCGCCGATGGATGTCGATGCGCCGGAGCTGCTTGATGGGGGATGCGGCCTGGCATTCCGCCGACCGAAAGGAGCTGAAGTCATGCTCTCCGATCAGGCGGGCGGCGGCGTCGCGCATGGCGTCCCCGTCCAGCGGGCGGAAGGTCCAGCCCACCGCGCCGTGCTCGATGGCGGGCCGAACATTGGATTCCAGCAGCAAATAGCAGTAGCGGCGCCCCCGCGCCCAGTTGCGGGCGTGGAAGTCATCCCCGGGGAAGGCACACCACTGGACCGCAATGTCGGGCGGCAGGTAACGGTTGGTGCCGCGCACCCAGGAGAAAGACTCCCGGTCCACCGGCGAGTCGAAATGCACCACCTGGTTGAGGCCATGCACCCCTGTGTCGGTGCGTCCGGCACAGAGGGTGCGGATCGGCTGCGCAGCGAACTGGCCCAGGGCAGCCTCCAGCGTGTCCTGCACCGTCCCGCCGCCCGGTTGGCTCTGCCAGCCCTTGTAAGCCCCACCGCGATAACTCACACCCAGCGCAACGCGCATGCCCTGCCCTCACCTGTCCAGCATCCGTCGGTGCGCCGGCACGGCGCAGCCAAAAACAAAAAGGCGCCCGGCTTGGCCGAGCGCCCTTGATCGAGTGTATCCGCTGCCCGAAGGCGGCGTTGGCTCGGTGTCCGCCTTCGCGTTCGCGTCAGCGCAGCTGGTTCAGCATCGCCTGGGCACGATCCCGCAGCGAGCCGGAGGCCTTGGCCACCAGTTCCTGCAGCACATCCCGTGCGCCTTCGGTGTCGCCGATCTGGCGGAATTCCTCAGCCAGTTCCAGCTGACGTTGCAGCGCTTCGTCGTCGTTGGGGTCCACGCTGTCCAGATCCACACCCAGATCATCCAGGCTCAGCGTGTCGGCCGAAGGGGTCGGTGCGGGAGCCGGGACATCCAGGTCGGGCAGATCCAGCGAAGCCACGTCCAGGTGATGACCCGGTGCGGGGCTCGGCGAAGCCGGCAGATCCAGATCGATGCCACCCAGGTCGAAGTCCAGGGATTCCGGCGCCTGGGCCGGTGCCGACTTCGGCGCGGCGCGGGGCGTGCTGTCCAGATCACCCAGATCGAACTGCAGGTCGTTACGGGTGGCCGACGCTGCGGGCGGCGTGCTCAGGTCCAGATCCATGCCGAGGTCCGGCTGGCTCACAGCGCTGGGCAGCGCCTGCGTCGCGGCCATGGCGGGCGCCGGGGCCGGTGTCGAACCCAGATCCAAATCCAGGTCCAGGTCCATCAGGCTGGACGGACCGGCATCGCGCGGCGCAGCCACGGCGGCGGCAGCTGCAGCAGCCGCTGCTGCGGGGGCAGCGCGCGGGGCGGCAGGCGGCGGCACCAGGCCGGCGGCCGGCAGCGTGCTGGCATTCATCGGCTCGGGACGGTCCTCATCATCACCGCCCAGCATGATGGGCGCGCCACCCGGCTGATACAGCGGATTCTCAGGATCGACCTGGCGGCCCAGTTCCTGCACCTTGGCCCAGTCTTCACCTTGACCGCGGGTTTCGGCATACAGCTGAACCGCAAGTTGTTCAAAGCCCTTGATGTCACGACGCTTGCCGTAGACCTCCAGCAGCTTCAGGCGGATGGCCAGGCGGTCCGGATTGGCACGCAGGGCTTCCTTCAGGATTTCCTCGGCCTGCAGATCGCGTCCGTAGGCGAGGTAGACGTCGGCTTCGGCCACGGGGTCCACATCACCAATGGCATCCAGCTGGCTCAGCGAATAGCTCATGGACGACTGCCCACTCGCCGCACCGTCACGGGTGTCGACGCGCTGGCCGCCGCTATGGCCGAAAAAAGAGTCTGGTGCCAGGCGGCTTTCCGCAAAAGCGGTCTCGCCGCGGTTGGCCGCGTCCTTCCTGGCCTTCCAGGTGCGGTAGCCGATGCCACCCACGATGACCAGCAGGGCCGCGCCGATGGCGGGCAAATAGTCCATCAGCGAGTCCAGCAGGCTGGGCTCCTGGGGTTCGGGCTGGGGAATCGGACGGGCAACGACCGGTGCAGACGCTGCCACCGGGGGCGATGCGGCTTCCGCCACCGGCGCCACCGAGGCGGCTTGGGAAGCGGCTTCCGGTGCGGTACCCGCGACGGTCACGGCGGGCACCGACGGTGCAGCCACCGGAGCGGGAGCCGGGGCCGGCGCGGGGGCCGGAGCCGGCGACGCCGCCGGCGCGGTGGCCGAGGCCGGCTTGGCCGCTGCGCTGAGCTTCTTCAGCTCTTCGACGTTGCGGGTCAGCTCGGCCACACGAGCGGCCGAATCCTTCTTCTCGGTGTCCTTGGAGACCTTGGCTTCCGCCTTGTCGGCCGCCGCCCCCTTGCTCAGGGTCAGCTTGTCCGGGGTCGGAGCCGCAGCACTCTTGCGCTCTTCCACGGCGGCCTGCACCTGGCCCTTGGCCTGGCGCTCGCTGTCGGTGGGCTTGAGCGTCGGCGCGGCTTCGGCCAGACGGGCACGATAGCCACCGAAGTCGCTGCTCTGCGCCTGGATGACCTGACGGGCTTCCTGCGGCGAAATGCCGTTGAGCGCGTCGCTGCCGGGCACCTGCAACACGGCACCGGACTTGAGCCGGTTCATGTTGTTATTGATGAACGCGTCCGGATTGTTGCGGTAGAGACCCACCAGCATCTGGTCCAGGGACACACCCGAGGGTTGCGTCTTGGAGGCAATACGCGAGAGCGTGTCCCCCTGCTTGACCGTGTATTCGCTGGCGCCCGTTGCTGCAGCGGGCGCCTGGGCGGCCGGGGCAGGCGCATTCGCCTTGGGACGCGCGGTGACCGCAGGTGCCGGCGGCATGGGCGCTGCCGAAGCCGCACGGCCATTGGAACCGGCCACTGCCGAGCTGCCGGACGAACCGCCACCTTGCGGGGGGCTGGCGGGTGCGGAGATCACCGGCGAGGTGGCGGTCTCATTGCGGGCCACGTTGTTCGACGGCGGGTCGAACAGCAGCGTGAATTCGCGGGTCAACCGGCCGTTGGACCAGTTCAGCTCCAGGATCACGTCCACAAACGGTTCCTGCACCGCACGGTCACTGGTGACCCGCAGATACGGACGACCGTCGGCTCGACGCGCCAGTTGCACCTGGGCGCTGGTCAGCACGGCGTTGTAATCCAGCCCGCTGGCACGGTAGGTGTCGGGGGGAGCAACCTTCAGCTTCAACGAAGCCGCTTCCTCCGGAGTCAGGCTGGTGACGTCGATTTCGGCGCGCAGGGTTTCACCCAGCGCCGATTGCACCGTCAACTTGCCCAGTCCCAAACCCCAGGCCGAACCTGCCGCCAGACCCAGAGCGGTAACCGCAGCTACCTGACTCAGGGCGAATCGCGCATAAGCGCTCGAATGTTTTTTCAAGGCGTCCCCCAAAGCAACAAAGCGGCCCCTAAAACTTGGACCGCCTGTCATGACGTATTGTTGTTGTGCGACGCGAGCGTTTGGCAGTGCCCGCTCCGTTCCCGCGGTAGAAAATCACAACGGTGGCAAGCATATACGCTCCGTTGCTGAGAAAGCTCCTGAATAGCATCGATGAACTAGCCATGGTTCACAGCCGGTTACCAGCTTGTCGCGTACGGGCAACGCGAGAAGCCCTACAAAGCCATACAGCCCGACCGCCCGTCTGCCAGAGACCACCGTCAGAAGGACAAACGCCCCGGGCACGCCCCACAAACAGGGCACGCCAGGGGCGGCTTTGGTCACAGCCGGCGACCGGTGTTACCCGGCCACGGCGCATCCCTCAACGGTCCAGCAAGATGCGCAGCATGCGGCGCAGCGGTTCGGCCGCGCCCCACAACAACTGATCGCCCACGGTAAAGGCACCCAGATACTCCGGCCCCATCGCCAGCTTGCGCAGGCGGCCCACCGGGATGGTCATGGTGCCGGTGACGGCCACGGGCGTCAGGTCACGGATGGTGGCCTCGCGGGTGTTGGGAACCACCTTCACCCACTCGTTGTCCGCAGCGATCATGGCTTCGATATCGGCCAGCGGCACGTCCTTCTTGAGCTTGAAGGTCAGCGCCTGGCTGTGGCAGCGCATGGCGCCGATGCGCACGCAGAAACCATCCACCGGCACGGCGGCGGTGCCGAAGCCTTCGCCCTGGCCGAGGATCTTGTTGGTCTCGGCCATGCCCTTCCACTCTTCCTTGGATTGGCCGTCGCCCAGGTCCTTGTCGATCCATGGAATCAACGAGCCCCCCAGCGGCACACCGAAGTTGGCGGTTTCTTCCGACGACAGCGAGCGCTGCTTCTGGATGATCTTGCGATCGATTTCCAAAATGGCGCTCTTGGGGTCGTCCAGCAAGGCCCGGACCTCGGCATTCAAGCTGCCGTATTGGGTCAGCAGTTCGCGCATGTGTTGCGCACCGCCGCCGGAAGCGGCCTGGTAGGTCTGGGTGGACATCCACTCCACCAGGCCCGCCTTGTACAGCGCGCCGACGCCCATCAGCATGCAGCTGACGGTGCAGTTGCCGCCGATCCAGTCCCGGCCGCCCTGGGTCAGGGATTGCTGGATGACCGGCATGTTCACCGGGTCCAGCACGATCACCGCATCGCTGGCCATGCGCAGCGTGGAGGCGGCGTCGATCCAGTGGCCGGCCCAGCCGGCGGCGCGCAGCTTCGGATAGACCTCGCTGGTGTAGTCGCCGCCCTGGCAGGTGATGATGATCTCGCAGCGCTTGAGCTGCTCCAGATCAAACGCGTTTTGCAGCTGGGTTTCGTTCTTGGCAAACGCCGGGGCGGTGCCCCCTGCGTTCGAGGTGCTGAAAAACAGCGGCTCGATCAGATCGAAGTCGCGCTCCTGGGCCATGCGGTCCATCAGCACCGAGCCGACCATGCCGCGCCAGCCCACCAGTCCTACCAATGTCGTCATCTTGCGTTCCTTTTTCGCTTGATTTCGTCGCTTGAATTCATCCACTGAATTCGTCGCTTACGTTCACCGACCACACAAACCCCGGGAGGTCCTGCCCGGCTCGCTTCGCCGGGTTTGTGCAGGGGCGAGACGAACCGGAGCGAACTAGCTCTTGATGGTTTTGGTGGTGGTGGTTGCGGAGGCGCCAGCTTTCTCAGCTTGAACAGCGGCAACAACAGCATCACCCATCTCGCGGGTGCTCACCTTCTGGGTGCCCTCGCTCCAGATGTCTGCGGTGCGCAGACCCTGGGCCAGCACGGCTTGAACCGCCCGCTCGATACGAGCAGCGGCTTCGGGCTGGTGGAGGGAGAACTTGAGCATCATGGCAGCGGAAAGGATTGTAGCCAGAGGATTGGCGATTCCCTTGCCGGCGATGTCCGGAGCACTGCCGTGGCTGGGCTCATACAGGCCCTTGTTGTTCTTGTCCAACGACGCCGACGGCAGCATGCCGATGGAGCCGGTGAGCATGGCGGCCTCGTCCGAGAGGATGTCGCCAAACATGTTGCCGGTGACGACCACGTCGAACTTCTTGGGCGCCTTCACCAGTTGCATGGCGGCGTTGTCCACATACATGTGCTCCAGTTCCACGTCCGGATATTGGGCGTGGACCTCGGTGACCACGTCTTTCCAGAACTGGAAGGTTTCCAGCACATTGGCCTTGTCCACGCTGGTGACCTTGCGGTTGCGCAGACGGGCCGCCTGGAACGCCACATGGGCAATGCGTTCGATCTCCGGGCGCGAATAGCGCATGGTGTCAAAAGCTTCTTCGCTGCCGGGGAAGTGGCCGTCGACGGCGGTACGGCGGCCGCGGGGCTGACCGAAATAGATGTCGCCGGTGAGTTCGCGGATGATGAGGATGTCCAGGCCGGCCACCAGTTCAGGCTTCAGGCTGGAGGCGTGGGTGAGTTGCTCGTAGCAGATGGCCGGGCGGAAATTCGCAAACAGGCCAAGGGCCTTGCGCAGGCCGAGGATGGCCTGTTCCGGACGCAGGGCGCGTTCCAGCTTGTCGTACTTCCAGTCCCCCACGGCACCGAACAGCACGGCATCGGCCTGCTGCGCCAGTTTGAGCGTGGCTTCCGGCAGCGGATGGCCGGCCGCCTCGTAGGCGGCGCCCCCCACCGGAGCGGTTTCCATCTCCAGCGGCAGGTCCAGCACCTTCAGCACCTTCACGGCCTCCGCAATGATCTCGGTGCCAATGCCGTCACCCGGCAGAACTGCAATCTTGTTCATGGGTTCTCCCCCTACGCGCTGCGCGCGCCCTCCTCAGAGGGCAGGCCCGATGGCCTGGCCAAGCCAGATCCATGGGCTTCGCTGGATCAACGCCGGGTTGTTGTTTAACGTGGAAGTTGATGATTAAGCCACGGCTTGGTGGCGATGCGTTCGGCCTCGAAGGCCTTGATCTTGTCGGCGTGGCGCAGGGTCAGGCCGATGTCGTCAAAGCCATTGAGCAGACAGTACTTGCGGAACGGCTGCACCTCGAAAGGCAGCTCCTCGCCATCCGGCTTCACCACCACCTGGCGCTCCAGATCCACCGTCAGCTGATAGCCCGGGAAGGCCGCTACCTCATCAAACAACCGCGCCACCTGGGTTTCCGGCAGGACGATGGGCAGCACCCCGTTCTTGAAGGTGTTGTTGAAGAAGATATCTGCAAAGCTCGGCGCGATCAGGGCGCGGAAGCCGTATTGCTGCAGGGCCCACGGCGCATGTTCGCGGCTGGAACCGCAGCCGAAGTTGGCTCGCGCGATCAGGATGGAAGCCCCCTGATAACGCGGCTGGTTGAGCACGAAGTCCGGATTGGACTTGCGGCTGGCCGGGTCCTGGCCCGGTTCGCCGTGGTCCAGATAACGCCATTCGTCAAACAGATTGGGGCCAAAGCCGGTCCGCTTGATCGACTTCAGGAACTGCTTGGGAATGATCGCGTCGGTGTCGACGTTCTCGCGGTCCATCGGAGCAACCAGCCCCTTGTGAATGGTGAACTTGTCCATCGAAATGCCTCTCCTCAGCACTCAAGCCTATTTGAAACTACCCAGCAAACACCGCAGAACCGGCTTTGCCGGGCTGCTGGTGTTGCCCCCTTGAGGGGGCGCGCGAAGCGCGTAGGGGGTGGTCCAACTCCCACCGCAGAACCGGCTTTGCCGGGCTGCCGGTGTTGCCCCCTTGAGGGGGCGCGCGAAGCGCGTAGGGGGTGGTTCAATGAATTCGGCGCACATCCACGAAGTGGCCTTCCATGGCGGCCGCAGCGGCCATCGCCGGGCTGACCAGATGGGTGCGCCCACCCGCGCCCTGACGACCCTCGAAATTGCGGTTGCTGGTGGAGGCGCAGCGCTCGCCCGGGTCCAGCCGGTCGGCGTTCATCGCCAGGCACATCGAGCAGCCGGGCTCGCGCCATTCAAAGCCCGCCGCCTTGAAGATCTGATCCAGCCCTTCGGCTTCGGCCTGCGCCTTCACCAGGCCGGAGCCCGGCACCACCAGCGCCAGCTTCACATTGCTGGCGATGCGCCCACCCAGGCGTTTCACCACGGCAGCCGCTTCGCGCATGTCTTCGATGCGGCTGTTGGTGCAGGAACCGATGAACACCTTGTCGATGCGGATGTCGTTGATCGCCTTGTTGGGCTCCAGCGCCATGTAGTGCAGCGCCCGCTCCATGGCGCCGCGCTTGACGGCGTCCTTTTCCTTGTCGGGGTCCGGCACGCGGTCTTCGATGGACAGCACCATCTCGGGCGAGGTGCCCCAGGTGACCTGCGGACGGATCTGCGTGGCGTCCAGCTCGACCACCTTGTCGAACTGCGCACCTGCATCGGAATGCAGCGTGCGCCAGTACTGCACCGCCTGGTCCCATTCCACGCCGGCGGGCGAGAACGGCCGGCCCTTCACATAGTTCAGCGTGGTGTCATCCACGGCGATCAGGCCAGCACGGGCACCCGCCTCGATGGCCATATTGCAGACCGTCATGCGGCCTTCCATGCTCAGAGCGCGAATCGCGGAGCCGGCAAACTCGATGGTGTAGCCGGTGCCACCAGCGGTGCCGATGCGGCCGATGATGGCCAGCACGATGTCCTTGGCGCCGACGCCAGGGGCCACCTGGCCGTCTACCTTGATCAGCATGTTCCGGGCCTTCTTGGCCAGCAGCGTCTGGGTGGCCAGCACATGCTCCACCTCGGAGGTGCCAATGCCATGCGCCAGCGCGCCAAAAGCACCATGGGTGGAGGTATGGCTGTCGCCGCACACCACCGTCATGCCGGGCAGCGTGGCGCCCTGCTCCGGGCCGATCACATGGACGATGCCCTGACGGCGGTCGCTCATCTTGAACTGGGTGATGCCAAAGCGGTCGCAGTTGGCATCCAGCGTGTCCACCTGCAGGCGGGAGACCGGGTCGGCAATGCCTTCAGTGCGGTCGGTGGTGGGCACGTTGTGGTCGCTCACGGCCAGGTTGGCGGACAGGCGCCACACCTTGCGGCCGGCAATATCCAGACCTTCGAACGCTTGCGGGCTGGTCACTTCGTGGACCAGATGGCGGTCGATGTACAGCACGGCCGTGCCGTCGTCTTCCGTGTGTACCACATGCTCGTCCCAGAGCTTGTCGTAGAGCGTGCGGGGGGTGGCGTGGGGGGTGGTCATGGGACTCTCCATCACTTCGAAATCACGTGGCGATCGCTGGGTGGATCACTTGGCGGGAGGGGGGCACAGCGCATCCACAAAGCGCTGCACAACGGTGGGCAGGCGCTCCTGGCGAGCCACACCCAGAACATAGTCGCGCCGGGCCCAGGCTTCATCCAGATCCAGGCGCTGGACTTCAAACACCTGGGCAAAGCGGCGGGCGGGGGCATCGGGCAGCACGGCCACGCCCATGCCGGCTTCCACCAGCTGGGCGATGGCATCAAAACCACGCACCTGCAGGCGGGCCTTGAGCGTGCGGCCACGGGCCATGGCTTCCTGCAACATCAGTTCCTGGGCGGCGGCACCACTGTGCAGGCCGACCAGATCGTGATCCAGCAGGTCGTCGAAGGTGACGCTCGTGCGGTCCGCCAACGCATGGCGGTTGGGCACCAGCACCGACAGGCGGCCATGGCGGTAGGACCAGGTCTGCAGGCGGTTGTCCAGCAAGGGCGTGGTGAACACCCCCACATCGGCGCGGCCTTCGGCGACAGCGGCCTGGACTTCCGCACTGGTCTGGTCTTCCAGGCTGATGCGGATCTGGGGATGGGCCTGCGAGAACGCGGCCAGGTCGGGCGGCAGCGCTTCTGCGATGGCGCCCGCGTTGGCGGCGATGCGCAGGTGGCCCTTGATGCCGCGGGCGAATTCAACCACTTCGCTTTCAAGCGCATGCAGGGATGCATGCAGCGATCGGATGTGACGCACCAGCGCCCGGCAGGCTTCGGTGGGTTCCACACCGCGGGCGCGGCGCTCAAAAAGCTGGACCCCGAGCCGGGTTTCGAGGTCCGAAATACGCTTGCTGGCAGCGGCCAGGGCCAGGTGCTCTCGCTCAGCGCCCCGGGTGATGGACCGGGTCTGTTCGATGGCCAAAACGAGGTTGAGCGTGGTGAGATCGAGGCGCATGATGGGCTGCTGGCTAGGTTGGACTGTAGCCTTCGCCTTGAGGGCACGGACTACCGACATCCATGATAGTCCCTTCGCAGGGCGCGAAGTCTGAAAATTTGCGACTCGTGCGGATTGGCCCCTCCGATGGGCACGCCCCAGCCGCTTCACGCCGGCAGCCTCAGTGGCGGCGCCCGGTCACTCCAAAGGCCAGGCAGAGCGCCTTCGTCTCGTCCATCCGCTCGCCCTCCGCACGCAAGGCTGCGAACGCAGGCCCGCCCAATGTCTTGACCAGACCCGCGTCCAGCATGGACCGGTCTCGTGCCTCGTTGGGCTGACGGGCTTCCTGGCCGTGCATGCGCAGCGCCCGATCCGAGGCGCCGGCCAGTCGTGCAGCCGTTTCGAGATCGCCTTCGACCAGGAACAGGCGGCCCAAGGTATCCAGCGACGACCATAGGCACGCATCAAACAGCAAGGGTCCAAGGCGGCGGCCGCATTCGTCAGCCACCCCACGAGCAGACGGACCGTCCCCTTGCTCCAGCAGCGCGCCAATGAGATTGCTCTGCACATTGGCATACAGCGCCGAGGGCGGCAACGACGCCAACCGCTGACGCAATGCCTGGCCTTGCGCCACCGCCTCATCGATGTGTCCCGCTGCGCGGGCGAGGTCCGCCAGATTGACCAGGGCACGCACAATGCCGCTCTCGTGGCCATCCCGCTCACAGACCTCCACCACCGCCTCAAACACCCGCCGCGCCCCGTCATGGTCACCGGCGCTGGTAAGCAGGGTCGCCTCGGTGGACCATCCCCGTTCCAGCACCACCGCAGGCCAGCGCGGATCTTCCAGCGCCCGGGCCGCGGCCATCGCATCGCGCGCGCCTGCACCATCCACCCGCCAGTTGAACGCCAGTTCCACCTGCGCCAGATATTCGCCGCGCGGGTCGCCCAGCGCCCGGTACAACGCCGCCGCCTGGCTGGCAGCCTCGCGGGCGATGGCGGGGTGGTCCACCGCATGTGCGCGAGCCATGGCTTCCCAGAATCGCGCCCGCACCACCGCCTCCGGTTGTTCTTCCGCCAGCGGCAGCAGACATTGCGCCACCGCCCTCGCCCGCTCCAGCGAAGGTGCCAGCACCCATACCGGCCAGGAGGACCCGAACAGCGCGACCGCCTGCTCCGGACAGTGCGCCAGGGCCGCGTCCAACAGGGTCCACAAGGTCGCGAGTTCAGGCTCGTACCGTGCACGCCAGGCGGCGTGGGGCAGGCGCCAATACTCCTCATAGGCCTCATCCAACAGCCATCGCAAGCCTGCGCACCATCGCACCCGCATGGCCGGTGTTTCACCGGCCGCTTCCAGCTGTTCATGGGCATAAAGCCGCATCGTCTCCAGCAAGCGAAGACGGCGTGGCGTTGCCGTCTCCACATGGATCAGTGACCGGTCCACCAGTGCCAGCACGGTTTCGATCACCCGGGCTGCCGGCAGCAGGTCATCCGCCAGCGACAGCGAGGCCGCCTCCATCGAAAAGCTGGCCGGGAACACGCTGAGCCGACGCAGCACCACGCGCTCACGATCCGACAGCAGTTCACAGGACCAGGCCAAGGCGGCCGCCAAGGCGTTACGGCGGGTGGCCAGCACGGCCTCCCCGGGCGCAAGCAGCGACAGCCGCTGTGGCAACCGTGCCTCGAGCCCCTCCAGCCCCAGCGCGTGCAGCCGTGCCGCGGCCAGTTGAATCGCCAAGGGGTTGCAGTCCAAGCGACGGCAGATGCGCTCCGCGAGGTCCGCCTCTTCCCCAAGCCAGACGGTCGCGACATCCACATCCGCATCTGCCTGAGGGCCGGTCCGAGCGCGGGCCGCCAACAGGGCCACCGCATCCGCCACCGGCAGCGCCGCCAGCCGCATCACCCGCTCCGCATCCACTCGAAGCGGCTGCTGGCTGGTGACCAGGATGACCACACCCGGGGTGGCACGCACCAGGGTTTCAGCCACCCGGCCCACGTCGTCGATGACATGTTCCGCGTTGTCCAGCACCAGCAGCAGGGAAGCAACGGCCAAGCGGCTGGCCAATGCAGCCAGGCGGTCACCCGACTCCGGCAGGTGAAGGCCCAAGGTGCGGCCGATGATGTCCGCCACGATGGCGCCTGCGCCACTGTGCTCGTCCCGGGTTGGCGTGGCCCCCCTGTGGCGTTCAGCGTAGGCGGGCAGCGCCGCCAGATCGATCCACCAGGCCCCGTCCACAAAGCCCTCACGCGCGGCGAACGCCGCAGCCTGGGCCAGGCGGGTCTTGCCCACGCCCGCTTCGCCGCACAGGGTGAGCAGCGGCACATCCGTCAGCAGACGGACCGCAGCCGCCAGCTCCTCGCGACGCCCCACCAGCGCAGGCATGCGTCGTGGCAATTGGCCCGGTCGGCTGCTGACAGGCACCGGATCCGCGGAGATCTGCGCGACCTCCAGCGCAAACCGGTAGCCGCAGCCGGCGATGGTGACGATGGACTGCGGCCCCAGCGCCTTGCGCAACGCGGCAATCTGGACCGCGAGGTTGTTGTCCTCCACCACAACGCCAGGCCAGATGCGTTGCATCAACTCGTCCTTGGACAGCAGCCGGCCGCCGTGGGACACCAGCTCCACCAGCAGGCGGAACGCACGCGCCGTCAGCGGCACCGCCACGCCGCGCCGCACCAGCAGCCGTTCGGCGGGCAGCAGCTTGAAGTCGCCAAAGCGATATTGCAAGGCGGAGGGCGGCGCGGCGGGGGCGGACATGAGCCCATGGTGCCCCGTCCCGTCGCCCCAGTGAAGACCTCAGAGCCGCTTCAAGCCCTCTTGAAGCTGATTTAAGAGGAATTTCATGCCAACGAAAGGACGGCCCAGGTCGCGCCCGCCGAGCATGACGCCAGGCCATCCAGCCGGACTTGGCCGCTTTGGCGCACCACGGTGCGCCGTCCATCAAGAGGAAATGATCATGCCGACATACGTCATCGAACGTCACATCCCGGGCGCAGGCGCGCTCTCCCCGGCCGACCTGCAGGCGGTGTCAGAAAAGTCCTGCGCCGTGCTGCGGGACCTGGGCCCGACCGTACAGTGGCAACAGAGCTATGTGACGGACAACAAGCTCTATTGCGTGTACATCGCGCCCAGCGAGACGCTGATTCGAGAACACGCGCGCCTGGGGGGCTTTCCTGCGGACAGCATCGCCCGGGTCCACCGGGTCATTGACCCCACCACGGCGGAAGCTGGCGGCTGAAGCAACCTTCTTCATCGCAGGTCCGGCACGGCGATGCCCAGCACCGCCTTGCCCAGCGCTTCCGCCACCTCGATGCCATCAACACCGGCGGACATGATGCCGCCCGCATAACCCGCGCCCTCCCCGGCCGGATACAGGCCGCGGACATTCAGGCTTTGGTAGTCCTTGCCCCGCGTGATGCGCAAGGGCGAGGAGGTGCGGGTTTCAACACCGGTCAGCACGGCATCGTTCATCGAAAAACCGCGAATCTGCCGCTCGAAGGCGGGCAGGGCTTCGCGGATGGCATCCAGCGCATATTCCGGCAGGCTGCCCCGGCCCTTCTGCTGCAGGTCGGTCATCGTGACGCCGGGCTTGTAGCTGGGCTCCACCGCGCCCAGCGCCGTGCTGCGCTGACGCTTGATGAAGTCGCCCACCAGGGCGGCGGGCGCGCGGTAATCCCCCTCGCCCAGTTCAAAGGCGCGGGATTCCCAATACCGCTGGAAGGCCAGACCATCCAGCGGATTCACCAGGCTGCCGTCCTTCTTGCCGTCCTGGCGATAGTCCTCCGGCGAAATACCCACCACGATGCCGGCGTTGGCATTACGTTCCGCCCGCGAATACTGGCTCATGCCGTTGGTCACCACCCGGTTGGGCTCGGAGGTGGCGGCCACCACGGTGCCCCCGGGGCACATGCAGAAGCTGTAGACCGACCGGCCATTGGCGGCATGGTGCACCAGCTTGTAGTCCGCCGCGCCCAGAATGGGATGGCCGGCATTGGGGCCGAAACGTGCCTTGTCGATGATCGACTGGGGATGCTCGATCCGATATCCAATGGAAAACGGCTTGGCTTCCATGTAGACGCCGCGCTCATGCAGCATCTGGAAGGTGTCTCGCGCACTGTGGCCCAAGGCCACCACCACGTGGTCCGCCCGCAGCTCTTCACCGGACTCCAGCTTCACGCCGCGCACATGCCGGCCACCGTCCGCATCCTTGTCGATCAGCAGGTCTGTCACCTTTTGCTGGAAGCGGATCTCACCGCCCAGCCGCTCGATTTCGGCGCGGATCTTGATGACCATGCTCACCAGCCGGAAGGTGCCAATGTGCGGCTTGCTCACATACAAAATCTCTTCCGGCGCACCCGCCTTCACAAACTCCGTCAGCACCTTGCGGGTGAGAAAACGCGGGTCAGAAATCTGGCTGTAGAGCTTGCCATCGGAAAACGTGCCCGCCCCACCCTCGCCAAACTGGACGTTGGACTCGGGATTGAGTTCGCTCTGGCGCCACAGCCCCCAGGTGTCCTTGGTGCGTTCACGCACCTGCTTGCCGCGCTCCAGGACGATGGGACGCAGGCCCATCTGCGCCAGGATCAGGGCGGCAAAGATGCCGCAGGGCCCAAAGCCGATGACCACCGGGCGGGGGCGCTCGGTGGCGTAGAAATCCGCCGGCGCATGGCCAACGAATTGATAACGTGTGTCCGGGGACGGCTTCACATGCCCATCCCCCGCCAGCCGCTTCAACACGGCCGCTTCGTTGTCCACCTCGCAGTCGATGCTGTAGATCAGCACCATGGCGGACTTCTTGCGTGCGTCGTAGCTGCGCTTGAAGACGGTGAAGGCGGTGAGATGCCCGTCCGGGATGCCCAGGCGGGACACGATGGCGGGGCGAAGCGCCTCTTCCGGATGGTTCAGCGGCAGGCGGAGTTCATTGATGCGGATCATGGCAATTGATCGAGCAAAAAAGGAGGGGGTGGGCAGGGACAGCACATCGGGCGCCCTGAAATGAAAACAGGCCCCGCCGGATGGCATGGGCCTGTTGGGGGAAAGTGCGGTCCCGAGGGGACCCGTCACATCAACCCGAATGAGGGCGCTTGCCCGGGTTCTTCTTGCTGCGGGTATGCGAGCCACGCTCCAGGCTGGACTTCTGGCCACGCACGGTGGTGATGGTCACACCCTTGGGCGAAACGGGACGGGGAGTGGCGCGGCGATCGGCCTCGGTGATGATCTTGTTGCCCATGTTGGCTCCGGTAATGAATTGAACTGACACCCAACCGAAGTCACAACTCGCCAGCCGTGACGGGAGGGAGACATGATCCCCCGCCTCATCAGAACGTGCTTCGAGCAGCGTCGGAAATTCGGTGAAGCGGGCGAGTTTACATCAGCTCGGGGGTGAGGGCGGAGTGGGTTGACCCACCCTCCCCTGTCGTCAACCGTCTGGACCGTGATGCGTTGTGCAACATGCGCACTGTTGATGCGGGTCGGAACACCAGACGGCCACCGACCCACCGCTGCGCCACGTGGCTGCATGCGTCTGTGCATGCAGCAGTTGGACCTTTTGGATTTGCCGGCCCACAGAGGCCGCGCGCAAGGGAGTAAGAAGCATGCGAAATTCCAGGACGGCACCGCATCGCCGGGTGTCGAGCCCGCTGCTGATGGCCATGCTGGCCGCCGGGGCGGTTCTGCTGCATGGGTGCAGCACGCAGCAGGACCACTCGAAGACGCCGCCGACGCAAGGAGCGCCAGAGAAGGTGGTGGCACCGCCGTCGAAGCCCGCCCCTGTGGCCGACATGCCGGTGCGCCCCATTGACGCCCGCGCCATGCACCCGGCCGAGCTGATGGTGGGCCTACCAGCCCCCTCCCCGGCGCTGACCCAGGCCCCGTTGGATTCGATGCGCAGCCGTCTGACGCGAGTACCCCCGGATATCCACCCCGTGCCGCAACCCGACACGGCCAAATACGAGAACTTCAACGAGAACCCCTGGTTGCGGGTGACGGAGCAGCCGGTCTCCACCTTCAGCGCCAGTGTGGACACCGGCAGCTATGCCAATGTGCGGCGTTTCATCAATCGCGGGCAGTTGCCACCGAAAAACGCCGTGCGGGTGGAAGAGTTGGTGAACTACTTCGGCTTTGACGATGTCGGCCCGGCCCCGGATGCGCGTGACCCGTTCAAGGTGCGTGCCCAGGTGATGGCCTCTCCCTGGAACCCGGAGCGTGGCCTCATCCGCATCACCGTGAAGGGCAAGGATGCGGCCAAGGCCTCCCTGCCGCCTGCCAATCTGGTGTTCCTGGTGGATGTGTCGGGGTCGATGTCGCCGCAGGACCGACTCCCCCTGGTGCAGTCGGCCCTGAAGCTGCTCACGGCGCAACTGCGCCCGCAGGATCGTGTGAGCCTGGTCACCTACGCCAGCGGCTCCCAGGTGGTGCTGCCGCCCACGCCTGGCGACCAGAAGGAACGGATCAACCAGGCCATCGACCAATTGCATGCCAGCGGCGGCACCTATGGGGAAGGCGGCATCCGCCTGGCCTACGCGCAGGCCCGAGAGTCGCTGCTGAAGGACGGCATCAACCGGGTGCTGCTGGCCACGGATGGTGACCTGAACATCGGGGTCACCGACCCGTTGATCCTGAAGGCGCTGGTGGAAGATCAACGCAAATCCGGCATCAGCCTCACAACGCTGGGTGTGGGCGACAGCAACTACAACGAAGCGCTGATGAAGAAGCTGGCCGATGTGGGCAACGGCAGCTATCACTACCTGGATTCACTGCAGGAGGCACACAAGGTGCTGGTCAATGAAATGACTTCCACCTTGGCCATCATTGCGCAAGACCTGAAACTGCAGGTGGAATTCAATCCTGCCACGGTGGAGGAATACCGTCTGATTGGTTACGAGCTGAATGCGCTGAAGCGGGAAGATTTCAACAACGACCAGGTGGATGCGGGCGACATTGGCGCCGGGCATCAGGTGACGGCGATGGTTGAGTTTGTGCCCAAGGGCGCCAAGGGCACGGTGGACCCGCTGCGGTATGGCAGCGACACCCAGCCGGGCGACAAGAATGCAGCGGCCGCCACCCGGACGGATGAACTGGCCTGGGTGAAGCTGCGCTACAAGCAGCCGGGGCAATCCAGCAGCGTGCTGACGGAGTTGCCGGTGGCCCGACCCGCCTCACTGCCCGCCGTGGCCACGCAGGAGGCGGATGCCCGTTTCGCGGTGGCGGTGGCAGCCTGGGGCCAATGGCTGCGCGGCAGCTCGCTCATCGGCAGTTATGGTCCTGCGCAATTCGTGAAGCTGGCGCGTGATGCGCGCGGCGAAGACCGTTATGGTCATCGCGCGGAGTTCACGCGGCTGGCAGAGCTGTCGGCGACGATGAAGCAATGACATTGACGGGAGAAGTGCGAAGCGTCTCAACGCTTCGCTTCCCGTCCATGCATGTCGCAGGCTGTTTCCTGGGAACCGCAGATGTGATTGACCCAGAGTCGGAAGCGCCCCGCCGGGAGCCCCGCGCGAGACTTGGGGTCAATCTTCAGCGCCAGTCGAAGGTCGGCGGGAAGCTTGGACTCCTGGACCTCCAACTGAGCCCATTCACTGCTGCATGCAACCAGCGTGGTGGCTTATTGGAAGGCCTTTGAGTCGAAGTCTTGCTCGGCCGACAGTTGAAGCACGACCTGAGCCTCGGCATAGGGCGCTAGGCGGCCAGCGCTGGCCTGCGGCTTGACGATGAGCTTTCGCCCGCTCACCCACCCCTCACCTTGGTAAGTGGGGCGGGCCGGTTGCTCCGTGAGTTGCTCTTCATCCGATGCATGACGGATCTTGAACCAGCCGTTTCGCGACGCTGTCACCTCAGCTCGAACACGAACTCTTGCCCCATCCACCGGGTCCACCCAGACAGGTGGCAATCGCCCCAACACCCGCGATTGCAGCGACGGCTCAGCACGCACATTGAGTCCTGCGGGATCGGTCTCATCGACAAATGCGACGATGGAACAGTGATCCGCCGTCTGCGTGGACGCAGATGCATCACCAGTTGAGATCGCTGCAAGTCCCGACGCAGGAGCGTCGCCAGATCCAGGGTGGGGCGGCCTCCGCGAACCCCCAGCAGTTGCTCCCGCGTTTCCTCCACCACCCTTTCGGCTCGCTCCAGGGACTGCTCCACCTTCAATCTCACCGGGTGGGCACTGTCCAGTCCTTTGAGGCTCTTCTGGATGTGCAACACCATGGCCACGATGCTCTGGAGCAGGCTGTCATGCAGGTCACGGGCGATGCTCTCACGCTCCTTGAGCTTGACCTCCAGGCGTAATTCCGAATGACGCAGCAACCACCCGATGCGGGTGCGGTAGATCAGGGTGGCGGCCAGCAGCACCAGCAGCCCCACACAGATGCGGAACCACCCGGTTTGATGCCACGCAGGCCGCACCTCCAGCGCCACTGCCGCCGATTGGGCCTCGCTCCACGGCTGTCGAGGGGTCGCGGCCTGCACTTTCAGTTGGTAATGCCCGGGTGCCAAGGCACCGAATGCGAAGCGCCGATGAGTGCCGAGCGGCGTCCAATCCTTGTCCAGCCCTTCGATCATCACGCGAAACTGCGTGGCGACGGCGTTGCGCAGATCGGTGCCGGCAAACACCATGCGAATCTGCTGTTCCGGTGATTCGACCACGAGGCGGTCCGGCGGAAACACCGGCGTGTCATCCACCGAGGCCTGAATCACCAGCGGACGCAGCGGTATGCGGGCTTGCGGCAATTGGTCCGGATCCACCCAGTAGAGGCTGCCCGCCCGCATGATCCACAGCCGGCCAGTCACGTCCTGCACCAGCGAAGGAAAATTCCGATTCGGGTGCAAGCCGCCATGAACGCCGTCCAGTGGGCCAAAACGTTCCCTAAGCACGGGGTGGTCCGGCGCGTTCATCCACGTGGACAAGGCGGAGGCGGAAATACGGATCAGGTCGTTCGCTTCATTGAGCCACAGCGCGCCATCGGGCGATTCAACGATGCCGGTCACACGCCCCAAGTGGTCGCCGTCCAGAACCAGTTCGGTGGCTTGGCCATGCCGCCACAGCAGCACACCCCGGTCGGCGCCGATCCATAGATGGTCACCCTTGGCATGGAGCGCCAGCAGACGCCCTCGCGCATCGCCGGGTAGCGTCGCCGCTTGAGCGACCCCGTTGTTGACCAGCATCAGGCGGCCATCTTCAAAGCCAACAGCAAGGCCTGTGGGTGTGGGGGTGAGGACGGTGCTGGCGCCGCTGAGCAAGGGGTCCGTGACGGCGCTCCAGGCAGCGCCATCCCAGATCCACAGCCCCCCATCGTGCAGGCTGATCCACAAACGACCGTCCGGGCTATCGGCCATCGACTGCACCAAACGGGTCCGGGCCGCTTCCGGCATAGGCGTCAGTTGCCGGCTGGAATCCCCTTCCAGTTGCCAGACCCGCTCATAGCCCCCCACATAGAGCCGACCATCGCGGGCGTGCAACGCCGAGCTGCTGCCATTGAGCGCGATCTCGCGATCCCCGCGGGTGTGATGCAGGCTCAGATCGGGGCGAATCAGAAAGGGCGGCAAGTTCTGACGGGTGACCCACACCCCGCCGCACTTGGCGACCATCATGGCCCCACTTTGGCGCCCAGGCACAGCCAGAGGGTGGACAGCGACACTGCTGAATCGATCCAGGCCGATGGTCGTGCCGGCCCACACATTGCCTTGATGGTCATCGATGAGATCGAACACCACGCTGCCGCTCATACCGGCTTCCCGGTCGAAGCGCTGGGGCTCCAACGGCTTGGTGGCATCAAAAACGTCGGGCACCCATTGAACGCCGCCCGGGACGTAGCTGGCCCAAAGATCGCCTCGGGTGTCGAGCAGAAAGGAGTTGGGCACCTTCAAGGGAAGCTGGCGCTTGTGCTGGATGACACCCTCTCGATCGACCTGCACCAACTCCCCGTTGGACATCCACATCACCCGTCCGCCGTCGGGCAGCAGGCGGACATCGGCAACGCCGTTGAAGGTCGGGGCCGGCTGCGCCGGGCTCCCGAGCGAGGGCGCCTGGAACCAGTGCCCATCTTCGGTGTGGAGCACAAGCGGGCCTCGATCCTGGGCCAGCACGACATCAACAAACCGACGCCCCACCAGGGGACCAAAGTCCCACTTCACCCAGCGCTGCCCGTCCTGCCAGTAGACACCGGCCAAGGTGGGCAAGAGCACCGTGCCTTGGAAGCTTTTGAAGCCCATGCCACGGGCGATCGGCAGCCCCGATTCGGGGCCATAGTGGACGGTTTGGTTGGTGGAGGGAAAGTAATGCGCAACACCGTGCGAGCGGTAGGCCACCATCAACGAACCGTCCGGCAGCATCAACACGTCCGACAGGTTCTGCGGTAGCGCGGGATTGGCGGGTGCCAGGCTGACCGAATGGAAGTTCTCGCCATCGAAGCGCACCAGGCCGCGATCTGTGGCCAACCAGAGCAGGCCCTCCGGTGATTGGGCGATTGCGGACACGTCGCCAGGCGCGCCGCGCGTGTCGGTCCATGCGAAGTGTTCGATATGCCGCTGGCCAAACGCCGGGAGGGCCCAGACGAACAGGGCGAGAACACCGGCGACAAGCTGGGCTGTGATGCGGCGTCGCCTCATGGAATCCCTCTGGTGTCAGTTGGGATTCTGGCAGTTCAGTGATCCGCCCAATAGCCCGAATGCCGGTCATCTGCGGGGTCTGGCACTCTCCCGTCTGGGGGTGTTGCTGCGGCGGCGAATGGGTGGGTCAGAGCCCAGGTGCCACCTCACCCCAAGGCCGCAATCACCTCGGCCGGCGCCTGCACCAATTCGATCAGCACGCCCTCGCCGCCAATCGGGAATTCGTCATTGCTCTTCGGATGAATGAAGCAGATGTCGAAACCCGCCGCGCCCTTGCGGATGCCCCCTGGCGCAAAACGCACGCCGTGGGCGGTCATCCATTGCACCGCCTTCGGCAGGTCGTCCACCCACAGGCCGACGTGATTCAGCGGCGTGGCATGCACCGCCGGCTTCCTGTCCGCGTCCAGCGGCTGCATCAGGTCCACCTCCACCCGGTGAGGGCCGCTGCCGATGGTGCAGATGTCCTCGTCCACGTTCTCACGTTCCGAGACGAACTGCCCGGTTACCGTCAGCCCCAGCACGTCGACCCACAACTTGCGCAGGGCCTGTTTGTCGGGCCCGCCGATGGCGATCTGCTGGATGCCCAGGATGCGATAGGGTTTGTCGCTCATCGCCTTGCCTCACTCAAATCGCAGAATCGGCTGATCCACCGCCAGGCTCTCGCCGGTCTTGGCCAGCACCTCCGCCACCTTCACGTCCTGGCTGGCCGTGAGGATGTTCTCCATCTTCATGGCCTCGATCACCGCCAGACGTTCACCCGCCTGCACCGTCTGCCCCGGCTGCACCGCAATGTGCACCAGCAGACCCGGCATCGGAGACAGCAGCTGCTTGCTGG
This sequence comes from Roseateles sp. SL47, assembly GCF_026625885.1. NCBI lineage: Bacteria > Pseudomonadati > Pseudomonadota > Betaproteobacteria > Burkholderiales > Sphaerotilaceae > Roseateles > Roseateles sp. SL47. The sequence goes on from NZ_CP113068.1 coordinate 4,701,781, forward strand.
TGTCTGGCGGTGCCTTGTAGGGCATCAGCCGATGCAACTCGGCCGCCCGCGGTGACAGCACCGTGACCTCGATCGCCCGACCGTTGTGCTGGATGCGATAGGCCAACGGCGCCTTGGGCGTGCCCCGCTCGGCCTGCGCCGTAAACGCCCGGCCATTCACCGTGCCGCTGATGCGGATGTCGTTGAGACGGGACTGGCTGATGATGCGGTAGGACTGCGGCGCGGCCGTGTCCGCCCCCTGCCCCTCCACCACGGGCCCGCGCACGGTCACCCGCGCCTCACCCAGGCTGCCCACATATTCCGTGATGCTGATCGGGTAGCGGCTGAAACGTCCGTTGCCTTCATTCACCACCGCCACATAGTCATGCTCGACCTTGACTTCGTGGCCGGGCAACTGGCCGCTGATGCCGGCCTCCCGCTCACGGGCCTTGCGCCGGATGAAGCCAGCCAATGCCACGAGGAAGTGGGGATCTTCATGCGGCACGTCTTCCGCATGGAATCCACCGGCGTAGTGGTGGGCAATGAAACCGGTGTTGAAATGGCCGGCCTGAAAATCCGGATGTGCCAGCAATGCCGATTGGAACGGGATGTTGCTGGAGATACCACGGATGACGAAACCATTCAGTGCCTCGCGCATTTTGGCAATCGCCTCTGCCCGATCCTTCCCATGCACGATGAGCTTGGCAATCATCGAGTCATAAAACATCGGGATCTCGCCGCCTTCATAGACGCCGGTGTCCACCCGCACGCCGAATCGTTCTGCTTGTGCGGCCACCATGGAGGTCTCGGGCGGCTGGTACTTCGCCAGGCGTCCGGTGGACGGCAGGAAATTGCGGAAGGGGTCTTCTGCATTGATGCGGCATTCGATGGCCCACCCCTCGCGCTGGATCTGCTCCTGACGGAAAGACAGGGGCTCACCAGCCGCGACGCGGATCATCTGCTCCACCAGGTCCAGCCCGGTGATGCATTCGGTCACCGGGTGCTCCACCTGCAACCGGGTATTCATTTCCAGGAAGTAGAAGCTCTGGTCTTTCCCCACCACAAACTCCACCGTCCCCGCGCTCTGGTACTTCACCGCCTGGGCCAGGGCGACGGCCTGTTCGCCCATGGCGCGGCGAGTGGATTCGCTGATGAAGGGGGAGGGAGCTTCTTCAATCACCTTTTGGTGGCGGCGCTGAATGGAGCATTCACGCTCCCACAGGTAGACCACGTTCCCATGGCCGTCGCCGAGCACCTGGATTTCGATGTGGCGCGGCTCCTCCACGAATTTTTCCATGAAGACGCGGTCATCGCCGAAGCTATTGCGGGCCTCATTACGGCAGCTGGTGAAGCCTTCGAAGCATTCCTTGTCATTGAAGGCGACGCGCAGGCCCTTGCCACCGCCGCCGGCGCTGGCCTTGATCATGACCGGATAGCCGACGCGCTGCGCGATCGTCACGGCCTCTTCGGCCGACTCGATGGGTTCGTTATGGCCGGGGATCGTATTGACGCGGGCCTCTGACGCCAGCTTCTTGGAGGCGATCTTGTCGCCCATGGCTGCGATGGAAAAGTGTTTAGGCCCGATAAACACCAGGCCCTCCTCTTCCACGCGCCGCGCGAAGTCTTCGTTCTCCGACAGGAAGCCGTAGCCCGGATGGATCGCTTCGGCGCCGGTCTGTTTCGCGGCCGCGATGATCTTGTCCGCCACCAGATACGACTCACGTGACGGTGCTGGCCCGAGCAACACGGCCTCATCAGCCAGGTCCACATGCCTGGCGTCCTTATCCGCTTCGGAAAACACCGCCACCGTCGCGATACCCATCCGACGCGCCGTCTGAATCACCCGGCACGCGATCTCGCCACGATTCGCAATCAGAATCTTCTTGAACATAGTCCACCCATTCCTTTAAACCCACCGACCCTTACACCCACCCCACCCCCTCAACCGCGCCCCAAAAGGAAGCAGCAGCGCAACGCCTGCCACCCCACCCCCCCCCCCCGCCGACCAGGCTCTGCCAGGCCGCTGCGCAGCGCCCCTCGGGGGCAGGAGCGCAGCGACTGGGACCCCCATCCAGCCACGCCCGCGGATCTGGCTCTGCCAGGCCGCTGGGCGGCGCCCCTCGGGGGCAGGAGCGATAGCGACTGGGGGGCCAACATCTACAGCGGTATGTTCCCGTGCTTCCGCCAAGGGTTATCGAGCTGCTTGTCCTTCAGCATCACCAGCGACCGGCAGATCCGCTTGCGGGTTTCATGCGGCTGGATCACGTCATCAATAAACCCGCGTGCGCCCGCCACAAACGGATTCGCAAAACGCGCCTTGTATTCCGCCTCACGCGCTGCCAGCTTGGCCGGGTCGTTTTTGTCCTCGCGGAAGATGATCTCCACCGCCCCCTTCGCCCCCATCACCGCGATCTCGGCATTCGGCCAGGAGAAGTTCACATCCCCCCGCAGATGCTTGGAGCTCATCACGTCATACGCGCCCCCATACGCCTTGCGCGTGATCACCGTCACCTTGGGCACGGTGCACTCGGCATAGGCATACAGCAGCTTGGCTCCGTGCTTGATGATGCCCCCATACTCCTGGCTCGTGCCCGGCATGAAGCCCGGCACATCCACGAAGGTGATCACCGGGATATTGAACGCATCACAGAAGCGCACAAACCGCGCCGCCTTGATGCTGCTGCGAATGTCCAGGCAGCCCGCCAGCACCAGCGGCTGGTTGGCCACGATGCCCACGGTCTGCCCTTCCATCCGTCCGAACCCGGTGATGATGTTCTTGGCGTTCTCCGGCTGCAGCTCGAAAAAGTCGCCGTCGTCCACCACCTTCAGGATCAGCTCCTTCATGTCGTAGGGCTTGTTGGGGTTGTCCGGCACCAGCGTGTCCAGCGAATAGTCCAGCCGGTTGCCCGGGTCCCCGCTGGGGCGGCACGGCGCCTTCTCGCGGTTGTTGAGCGGCAGGTAATTGAAGAAGCGCCGCAGCATCAGAATGGCTTCGACATCATTCTCCAGGGCCAGGTCCGCCACACCGCTGCGGCTGGTGTGGGTGGTGGCACCGCCCAGTTCTTCGGCGGTCACCTCCTCATGCGTCACCGTTTTCACCACCTCGGGGCCGGTGACAAACATGTAGCTGGAGTCCTTCACCATGAAGATGAAGTCGGTCATGGCTGGCGAATACACTGCGCCCCCGGCGCAGGGGCCCATGATCATGCTGATCTGCGGAATGACGCCGGACGCCATGACATTGCGCTGGAACACCTCGGCATAACCGCCCAGCGAGGCCACCCCCTCCTGGATGCGCGCCCCGCCGGAATCATTCAGGCCGATGACCGGCGCGCCGACTTTCATCGCCTGGTCCATCACCTTGCAGATTTTCTCGGCATGCGCCTCGGACAGCGCGCCCCCAAACACGGTGAAATCCTGGCTGAAGGCAAAGGCCAGGCGGCCGTTGATCATGCCGTAGCCGGTTACGACACCATCGCCGGGAATGCGTTGGTCCGCCATGCCGAAATCGACACAGCGGTGTTCCACAAACATGTCCCATTCTTCGAACGTGCCGTCGTCAAACAGCAGGTCCAGCCGCTCCCGCGCGGTCAGCTTGCCCTTGGCGTGCTGGGCCGATATCCGGCGTTCTCCGCCCCCCTGCCGAGCCTGCTCGCGTTTGTCTTCGAGCATCTGTCGAATGTCATGCATCTGTGTGGTCTCCGGAAAATCGTGCAAGCAGCCGGCGCGCGGCCGTGGAGGCGGCCAGCCGCCCTTCCAGCACCTGCGCCAGGGTGTCGTCCATCACCTGCCGCACGGCAGGCGCTGAGCTGAATTGCTGTTGAAGCCCGGCCTGGATGCGTTCCCACATCCAGGCTTTGGCCTGCTGGCGGCGCTTGGCCGCCAGGCCGCCGTTGGCTTGTTGGACCGATCGGAACTCCGTCACGGCCGCCCAGAACTCGTCAATGCCCTGCCCTTTGAGCGCGGACAAGCGCATCACACGCGCCACCCAGGCGGGCGGTGTGCCCGCTGGTGCGGCGCGGCGGTGCATGCCGTACAGCCGCAGTGAGGAGGTGATCTGCGCCTGCGCCCGCGTGGCGGCCGCATCATCCAGGTCGGCCTTGTTGATCACCACCAGGTCGGCCAGCTCCATCACGCCTTTCTTGATGGCTTGCAGGTCGTCACCGGCATTGGGCAGCTGCAGCAGGCAGTACATGTCGGTCATACCCGCCACAGCGGTTTCGCTCTGCCCAACGCCCACTGTCTCCACAATGACCACATCAAAGCCGGCGGCCTCGCACACCAGCATGGCCTCGCGGGTTTTTTCCGCCACGCCCCCCAGCGTGCCGCTGGAGGGACTGGGGCGGATGTAGGCGCGTTCGTCCATGGAGAGCCGCTCCATGCGGGTCTTGTCCCCCAGGATGGAGCCGCCGGAGACACTGCTGGACGGGTCCACCGCCAGCACCGCCACGCGGTGGCCCTGCCCGATCAAGGCCAGACCCAGCGCTTCAATGAAGGTGCTTTTGCCCACGCCGGGAACACCGGAAATGCCCAGCCGGAAGGACTGGCCCGTACGCGGCAGCAGTTCCGTCAGCAGCGCATCGGCCTGGGCGCGGTGGTCGGCACGGGTGGACTCCAGCAGGGTGATGGCCTTGGCCATGGCTCGTCGCTGACGTGCTCCGGGCTCGCCGAGGATGGCGCTCACCAGCGGCGCAGCCGAGCCCAGCGCATGCGCATCGGCCGGGGCCAGGACCGGTGCATGCGTCTCGGCCTGGGCGGCGCTGCCAGTCGCGGGAGGCAAGTCCTTGTGCATCAGCAGGGCCATTTCGCGTGGGCCATCAAAGCCAGGCGGAACATGGAGGGGCGCACCATCCGCCTCAGACCGTCGTGGCCGCCTTGCGGATCTGTTCAAGCACGTCCTTGGCGCTGGCCGGAATCGGCGTGCCGGGGCCGTAGATGCCTTTGACGCCGGCTTCATAGAGGAAGTCGTAGTCCTGCGCGGGGATCACACCGCCCACAAACACGATGATGTCGTCCGCCCCCTGATCGCGCAGCGCCTGGATGATGGCGGGGACCAAGGTCTTGTGGCCGGCCGCCAGGGTGGAGACGCCCACCGCATGCACGTCGTTCTCAATGGCCTGCCGTGCACATTCTTCCGGCGTCTGGAACAACGGGCCCATGTCCACGTCGAATCCCAGGTCCGCATAGGCGGTGGCCACCACCTTGGCGCCACGGTCATGGCCGTCCTGACCCAGCTTGGCGATCATCACCCGGGGGCGACGGCCCTGTTCTTCGGCAAAGGCGGCGATTTCCTGCTGCAGCCGCTCCCAGCCTTCGGCCGAGTCGTACGCGGCGGCATACACGCCGCTGACCTTCTGGGTGTCGGCACGGTGACGGCCAAACACGGCCTCCAGCGCATCGGACACCTCGCCCACCGTGGCCCGCAAGCGGATGGCCTGGATGCTCAAGTCCAGCAGGTTGCCCTGGCCGCTGCGTGCGGCATCGGTCAGCGCCTGCAAGGCCGCGGTGACGGCCGCGCCATCCCGCGCGGCCCGCAACTGCTTCAACCGGGTGATCTGGCTGTCGCGGACCTTGACGTTGTCCACCTCCAGAATCTCCACCGGGTCTTCCTTGCCCAGCCGGTACTTGTTGACACCCACGATGACGTCCTTGCCGGCATCGATGCGCGCCTGCTTCTCGGCCGCGCTGGCCTCGATCTTCAGCTTGGCCCAGCCGGAGTCCACCGCCTTGGTCATGCCGCCCATCGCATCCACTTCCTGGATGATGGCCCAGGCCTTGTCCGCCATGTCCTGTGTCAGCGACTCCATCATGTAGCTGCCGGCCCAGGGGTCGATCACGCTGGTGATGTGGGTTTCTTCCTGGATGATGAGCTGGGTGTTGCGGGCAATGCGCGCACTGAATTCGGTGGGTAGCGCAATCGCCTCATCCAGCGAGTTGGTGTGCAGGGACTGGGTGCCCCCGAACACGGCGGCCATCGCCTCGATGGTGGTGCGCACCACGTTGTTGTAGGGGTCCTGCTCGGTGAGGCTCCAGCCGGAGGTCTGGCTGTGGGTGCGCAGCATCAGGCTCTTGGGGTTCTTTGCATGGAAGCCCTTCATGATCCGGCACCAGAGCAGGCGGGCGGCCCGCATCTTGGCAATCTCCAGATAGAAGTTCATGCCCACGGCCCAGAAGAACGACAGCCGACCGGCGAAGTCGTCCACATCCATGCCCTTGGCAATGGCCGTTTTCACATACTCCTTGCCATCGGCCAGGGTGAAAGCCAGCTCCAGCGCCTGATTCGCGCCCGCCTCCTGCATGTGATAGCCGCTGATGGAGATCGAGTTGAACTTCGGCATGTGCCGGGCGGTGTACTCGATGATGTCGCCGATGATGCGCATCGACGGTTCCGGCGGGTAGATATAGGTGTTGCGGACCATGAACTCCTTGAGGATGTCGTTCTGGATGGTCCCGCTGAGTTGTGCCTGCGACACCCCCTGCTCTTCCGCCGCCACCACATAACCGGCCAGCACCGGCAGCACGGCGCCGTTCATGGTCATGGAGACCGACACCCGGTCCAGCGGAATGCCGTCGAAGAGGATCTTCATATCCTCCACCGAGTCGATCGCCACGCCGGCCTTGCCCACATCGCCGGTCACCCGGGGATGGTCGGAGTCATACCCCCGGTGCGTCGCCAGGTCGAACGCCACCGACACCCCCTGCCCGCCCGCTGCCAGAGCCTTGCGGTAGAACGCATTGCTTTCTTCGGCCGTGGAAAAGCCAGCGTATTGGCGGATGGTCCAGGGCCGGACCGCATACATCGTGGCCTGCGGGCCGCGCAGGAACGGTTCAAAACCTGGCAGGGTGTTGGCATGGGGCAGGCCCTGCACATCCTCCGCCGTGTAGAGCGGCTTGACGACCAGCCCTTCCGGCGTCTGCCAGTTCAGGGCATCCACATCCCCACCGGGGGCAGACTTGGCCGCCGCCTTGCGCCACTGCTCCAGGGTGACCGGAGCGAATTCACGGGCCGCCTCCGAGGAGGCGGCCGCAGCTTGGGAAACCCTGGATTCATCAGACATGAAACGTATCTCCTGCACGCAAAGACGATCATAGCGCCCTGCTTATTCATAATTATGAATTCAAGATTTGACTACACTCTGACATCGACTTGAGCCCGGTGACGCTGATCTCGCTCAAAAAGAGTGCGGTCATCGCCCCATCCATCCCCTCCCTCTATAGATATGTCGTCCCTGCCCTCGGCGATGTCGTCCCCGCTAGCCCCACGCGCCCTCTATGAAGAGGTGGCGGAGCGCCTGCGTCAGCGCATCTTCAACCGGGAGCTGGAACCGGGCAGCTGGATTGACGAGCTGAAGCTCTGCGCGGAGCTCGGCATCAGCCGCACGCCCCTGCGTGAAGCGCTGAAGGTGCTGGCCAGCGAAGGTCTGGTGACGATGCGGGTGCGACGTGGGGCCTACGTCACCGAAATGTCCGAGCGCGACGTGCGCGAGGCCTATCAGCTGCTCTCACTGCTGGAGAGCGACGCCGCCGCCCAGGTGGCCCGCCATGGCTCGGACGCCGATCTGGCCGAGTTGGCCACCCTGCATGAGGCACTCGAAGCCTCCCTGCCGGACCGCGAGCAGTTTTTCGCCGCCAATGAGCGCTTCCACCTGCGCATCATTGAGCTGGACGGCAACCGTTGGCGCTTGCAATTCATCACCGACCTTCGACGCGTGATGAAACTCAACCGCCACCATTCCCTCTTTATGCAGGGCCGCCTGCAGGACTCGCTGCAGGAACACCGCGACATTCTTCACGCTTTGTTGCAACGTGACCCCGACACTGTCGCTCGGCTGATGCGTTTGCACTTCGAGCACGGGCTTCAAGCCACCGGCCATCGCGTGAACTGATCCCCAAACTCACCGCGTTCATGTCGGCGGTGACATTGATCAAAGCCGATGTTCATCTACTTGAATGTTTCGGGGTGACATGAGAAATCTGTCACGCCGCGCCCCCTGGGGCGCGCCTCATCGCTGCAGCAACCGCCTGCCAGGCCGATGAATACGTGCTTAGGCAAGCATCACCACCCCCCGCATCCATGGGCTTTACGCGCCCCGCGTAACTGTGAACTGAGGCCGACTAGTGCGCCTTTTGTTTGCTTCCACGTAAAGCCATGAGCCATACCATTTCTGAGTTGGCTCAAGTTTGTCAATTCGTGTCCGAAAACCGAATGACGGGAGCCGGTCGCTCGACCCCCACCTGCAGTTAGATCGACAACGAGCGCCTATGGGCGCACCGCCCATAGTCACGGAGCTTCAAAGATGGCATCGCTCATTACCAACCTGTCCACCGACCAGATTCAGACGCTGACGTCCGCCACGCTCGCGCGCCTGACCAGTGAGGACTGGGCCGCGTTCACCACCGATCAGTTCCAGGCACTGACCACCGACCAATTTGCGTCGCTGGGCACCAAGGCCGTGTCCTTGTTCACGACGGCCAACATTGCGGTCATCGAATCCGATGACCTGCGGGCCCTGAGCACTGCGGCCGTCCGGACACTGACCACCGAACAGCTGAATGCGCTGGGCTCGGACCAGTTCGGCGCCATGACCACGCGCCAGGTCGGCTCGCTGACCACACAACAGGTGCGGGGCCTGGAGTCTGATGACCTGAATGCGTTGGGCTCCGACCAGATTCGCTCGCTGAGCAGCCAACAGGTGGCCGCCATCTCCACCGCGCTGATCAGCACGCTCGCTTCCGATGACCTGCAGGCCCTGAAGACCGACCAGATCCGCGCCCTGAGTTCCTCGCAGGTCGCCGCCATCTCGACCGACGGCGTGGCCGCCCTGACCACTCAGCAGGCTGCTTCGATTTCCAGCACCCAGGCAGCGGCCCTGAATTCCGACCAGGCCGCCGCGCTGACCTCGGACGCCGTCAAGGCCCTGAGCACCGCCGCCGTCCATGCGCTGGGCACCGACCAGGTCGGGGCGCTTGATTCCAATCAGGTGGCCGCGCTGACCACCCAGCAGATCGGGGCGCTGACCACGGCGCAGATCCGCCAGCTCAGCAGTGACGACATCTCGGCGCTGGACACCACCCAGATCCGTTCCATCACCACCCAGCAGATCGCTGCCCTGAGCACCGACCAGATCGGTGGCCTGGCCAGCGAGGATGTCCAGGCGCTGTCCACCGCCCAGGTGCGCGCCCTCAGCTCCAGCCAACTGGGCGCCCTCACCTCCGATTCCATCGAGGCGATGAGCTCCAGCCAGATCGGCGCCCTCACCTCCACCCAGGCCAAGGGCCTGAGCACCGACCAGATCGCCGCGATCAGCTCGGAAGACATCAAGGCCATCTCCACCGCCACGCTGCGTTCACTGACCACTGACCAGGTGCAGGCCCTGGGCTCGGACCAGGTGGCGGCGATGACCTCCACACAAGTCGGTTCGCTGACCACCGCCCAGGTGCAGGTGCTCTCCACCGATGAACTGAATGCGCTGGACAGCAGCCAGATCCGCGCCCTGGGCACCGCCCAGATCGCCGCGCTCTCCACCGACCAGGTGCAGGGCATGGAAAGCGCCGACGTGCAGGCGCTGACCACCGGCCAGATTGCTGCCCTCAGCTCCGCCCAGGTGGCGGCGCTGTCCACCGACGCCATCGTGGCCCTGACTTCGGGCCAGGTCGCGTCGCTGACCAGCAAGCAGTTGCTGGGCCTGACCACCGACCAGGTGGTCGCGATTGAATCCGGCGACCTGCGCGCCATGTCCACGAATGCCCTGCGTTCGTTGACCACCGCCCAGTTTGATGCCCTGAATTCCGACCAGGTCGGCGCGCTGACCACCCAGCAGGTGGCTGCCCTGACCACTGGTCAGGTGGCCGCCATGTCCACCGACGACCTCAATGCCCTGGGCACCGGCCAGATCCGCGCCCTGGGCACCGCCCAGGTGGCCGCGCTGACGACCGACCAGGTCCACGGCATGGAAAGTGCCGACCTGCAGGCCCTGAGCACCGGTCAGGTCCAGGCCCTCAGCTCGACCCAGATGGCCGCGCTGACGACCGACAACGTCGCCGCGCTGACCTCGGCCCAGGTGGCCACCCTGAGCACCAAGCAGATCTCCGGCCTGACCACCGACCAGGTGGCCGCCATTGAAACCGGTGACCTGCGCGCCCTGTCCACCGGCGCCATCCGCTCGCTGACCACCGACCAGTTCAATGCCCTGGGCACCGACCAGGTCCAGGCCCTGAGCACCGGCCAGGTGGCGGCGCTGACCACCGCCCAGGTGGCCGCGATGTCCAGCGACGACCTGAATGCCCTGGGCAGCTCGCAGATCCGTGCGCTGGGCACCGGCCAGATCGCGGCCCTGACGACCGAACAGGTCCAAGGCATGGAAAGCGCCGATGTGCAGGCGCTGACCACCAACCAGGTCGCCGCCCTCAGCTCCACCCAGATGGGTGCGCTGTCCACCGAGAACATCGCCGCCCTGAGCTCCACCCAGGTCGCGGCGCTGAGCACCAAGCAGATTTCCGGCCTGTCCACCGACCAGGTGGCCGCCATCGAGACGGCCGACCTGCGTGCCCTCTCCACCGGCGCCATCCGCTCGCTGACCACCGACCAGTTCGACGCCTTGGGCTCTGACCAGGTCGCCGCCCTGACAACCGGCCAGATTGCTGCGCTGACCACCGGCCAGGTGGCCGCCATGTCCAGCGACGATCTGAATGCGCTGGGCAGCGCGCAGATCCGCGCCCTGGGCACTGCCCAGATCGCCGCGCTGACGACTGACCAGATCCACAACATGACCAGCGAGGATGTTCAGGCCCTGACCACCGCGCAGGTGCAGGCCCTGGGCTCGGCACAGATCGCCGCGCTGGCCACCGACAACATCGCCGCGCTGTCCTCCTCGCAGGTGGCCGCGCTCGGCACCAAGCAGGCCGCCGGCCTGACGACCGACCAGATCGGCGCCATCGAAACCGGCGACCTGAAGGCCCTGACCACCAACGTCATCCGCTCGCTGGACAGCAGCCAGCTGGATGCCCTGGGTTCCGACCAGGTGGCGGCACTCAATACCGCCCAGGTGGCGGCGCTGAGCACCACCCAGGTCAGCAATCTCTCCAGCGATGACCTCAACGCCCTGACCAGCGGCCAGATCAAGGCCCTGTCCACCGCGCAGGTCGCCGCGCTGACCACCGCCCAGGTCAGCACCATGACCAGCGAGGATGTGCAGGCGCTGAGCACCAACCAGATTGCGGCCCTGAGCTCCGCCCAGGTCGGCGCCCTGTCCACCGACAACATCGCCGCACTGAGCTCGTCCCAGATCGCTCCGCTGAACACCAAGCAGGTGGGGGGCCTGACGACCGACCAGGTCGGCGCCATCGAAACCGTGGATGTGAAGGCCCTGAGCACGCAGGCCCTGCGCGCCCTGACGACCGACCAGATCGGCGCCCTCACCTCCGACCAGGTGGCTGCGCTGACGACCGCCCAGGTGGCGGCCCTGAGCACCGCGCAAGTGGTGGCCCTGGGCAGTGAAGACCTCAATGCGCTGGGCACCGCCCAGATCCGCGCCCTGGGTACCGCCCAGATCGCCGCGCTGACGACCGATCAGGTCCATGGCATGGAAAGCGCCGACGTCCAGGCGCTGACCAGCGGCCAGGTCGCGGCCCTCAGCTCCACGCAGATTGGCGCTCTCTCCACCGACAACGTCGCGGCCCTGACCTCGACGCAGGTCGGCGCGCTGACCAGCAAGCAAGCGCTGGGTCTGACGACCGACCAGATCGCCGCCATCGAAACCGGCGACCTCAAGGCCCTGTCCACCACCGCCCTGCGCGCCCTGGACAGCAGCCAGCTGGATGCCCTGGGTTCCGACCAGATCGCCGCCCTGAGCACGCAGCAGGTCGCGGCGCTGAGCACCAGCCAGGTGTCGACGCTGTCCAGCGACGACCTGAACGCCCTGACCAGCGCTCAGATCAAGGCCCTGAGCACCGCCCAGGTGGCTGCACTGACAACCGGCCAGGTCAGCACCATGACCAGCGACGACGTCGCGGCGCTGACCACCAATCAACTGCAGGCCATGGGCTCCGCCCAGATCGGCGCGCTGAGCACCGACGCCATCGTCGCCCTGGGCTCCACCCAGATCGGCTCGCTGACCACCAAGCAGGTGGCTGGCCTGACGACCGACCAGATGGCCGCCATTGAAACCGGCGACCTGCGAGCCCTGAACACCACCGCCCTGCGCTCGCTGACTTCCGACCAGCTCAATGCCCTGGGCTCCGACCAGGTGCAGGCGCTGAGCACGGCGCAGGTGGCGGCCCTGAGCACTGGCCAGGTGTCCAACCTGACCAGCGACGACCTGAACGCCCTGACCAGCGGTCAGATCCGCGCCCTGGGCACTGCCCAGGTGGCCGCGCTGACGACCGGCCAGGTCAACACCATGGAGTCGGCCGACGTGGCCGCCCTGGCCACCAACCAGGTGGCGGCCCTGAGCTCGGCTCAGGTGGGCGCGCTGAGCACTGAAGCCATCGAAGCCCTGAGCTCCACCCAGGTGGGCGCCCTGACCTCGAAGCAGGTGGCCGGCCTGGGTACCGACCAGGTGGCCGCGATCGAATCCGCCGATGTGAAGGCCATCAGCACCAACGCCCTGGCGTCGCTGACCTCCGCCCAGCTGGAAGCGCTGAACTCCGACCAGATCGCTGCCCTGAGCACCCAGCAGGTGGCCGCCCTGACCACCGGCCAGGTGAGCAACCTCACCAGCGATGACCTGAACGCCCTGACCAGCGCCCAGATCAAGGCCCTGACCACCCAGCAGATCGCCGCCCTGACGACTGCCCAGGTCTCGACCATGACCAGCGACGACGTCCAGGCCCTGGCCACCAACCAGATTGCCGCGCTCAGCTCGGCCCAGGTGGGTGCGCTGGCCACGGATGCGGTGGAAGCCCTGACCTCCTCGCAGGTGGCCGCCCTGACCAGCCGTCAAGTGGCCGGCCTCACCACCGACCAGATCGCCGCCTTTGAAACCGGTGACCTGCGGGCGCTGAACACGGTCGCCTTGCGCGCCCTGACTACCGATCAGTTGCAAGCCCTGAGCTCCGACCAGGTGCAGGCCCTGACGACGGCCCAGGTGTCGTCGCTGACGACCGCCCAGGTCAGCCAACTGGCGACCGACGACTTCGCTGCCCTGACCACCGGTCAACTGCGCGCCCTGACCACGGCCCAGGTGGCCTCGCTCAGCACCGCCGAGCTGGAAGCCCTGGGCAGCGACCAGATCGCTGCGCTGACCACCGGCCAGGTGGCCGCCCTGACCACCGGCCAGATCTCCAACCTGACCAGCGACGACCTGAATGCGCTGACCAGCAGCCAGATCAAGGCCCTGACCACCGCCCAGGTGGCCGCCCTGACCACGGGCCAGGTCAACACCATGGAGTCGGCCGATGTGGCCGCCCTGGCGACCAACCAGGTGGCCGCACTCAGCTCCGCCCAGGTGGGCGCACTGAGCACCGAAGCGATCGTGGCCCTGACCTCCACCCAGGTGGCCGCCCTGACCACCAAGCAGGTGGCCGGCCTGACGACCGACCAGATGGCCGCCATCGAAACCGGTGACCTGAAGGCCCTGACCAGCACCGCCCTGCGGGCGCTGGACAGCAGCCAGCTGGATGCCCTGGGTTCCGATCAGGTGCAGGCGCTGACCACCGCGCAGGTGGCCGCCCTGACCACGGGCCAGGTGAGCAACCTCTCCAGCGACGACCTGAATGCGCTGACCAGTGCCCAGATCAAGGCGCTGAGCACCGCCCAGGTGGCGGCCCTGACGACCGGCCAGGTCAGCACCATGACCAGCGACGATGTCGCCGCCCTGACGACCGCCCAGGTCGCCGCCCTGAGCTCCGGCCAGGTGGGTGCGCTGAGCACCGACGCGGTGGTGGCCCTGAGTTCCGGCCAGATCGCCGCCATGACCACCAAGCAGGTGGCCGGCTTGACGACGGACCAGATGGCCGCCATCGAAACCGGCGACCTGAAGGCCCTGTCTACCACCGCGCTGCGCGCCCTGACCACCGACCAGCTCGATGCCCTGGGCTCTGACCAGATCGCCGCGCTGACGACCGGCCAGGTCTCCGCTCTGAGCACCAGCCAGGTGAGCAACCTGTCCAGCGACGATCTGAATGCACTGACCAGTGCCCAGATCAAGGCGCTGAGCACCCAGCAGGTGGCCGCACTGACAACGGCGCAGGTCAGCACCATGACCAGCGACGACGTCGCCGCCCTGACCTCCAACCAGGTCGCAGCCTTGAGCTCCGGCCAGGTGGGTGCGCTGAGCACCGATGCAGTGGTGGCGCTGAGCTCCAGCCAGGTGGCAGCCCTGACCAGCCGTCAAGCCGCCGGTCTGACGACCGACCAGATCGCCGCCATCGAAACCGGTGACCTGAAGGCACTGACGACCAACGCGCTGCAATCCCTGACCTCGACCCAGCTGGAGGCCCTTGGCTCCGACCAGGTCGCGGCCTTGAGCACGCAGCAGGTCGCGGCCCTGACCACCGGCCAGGTGAGCAACTTGACCAGCGACGACCTCAACGCATTGACCAGCGCGCAGATCAAGGCGCTGACCACGCAGCAGGTGGCCGCACTGACGACGGCGCAGGTCTCCACCATGACCAGCGACGACGTCCAGGCGCTGGCTACCAACCAGATCGCTGCCCTCAGCTCGGCCCAGGTGGGCGCCCTGGCCACGGATTCGATCGAGGCCATGACCTCTAACCAGGTGGCTGCCCTGACCAGCCGTCAGGTGGCGGGCCTCACCACCGACCAGATCGCCGCGTTCGAGACCGGAGACCTGAAGTCGCTGTCCACCGTGGCCCTGCGTGCCCTGACGACCGACCAACTGCAGGCCCTGACCACGGACCAGGTCCAGGCCTTGACCACCGCACAGGTGTCTTCGCTGACGACCGCCCAGGTCAGCCAGCTGGCCACCGATGACTTCGCCGCCCTGACCACCGGCCAACTGCGCTCGCTGACCACCGCCCAGGTGGCCTCGCTGAGCAGCGCCGAGCTGGAGGCCCTGGACAGCGATCAGATCGCCGCACTGACCACCCAGCAGGTGGCCGCCCTGACCACCGGTCAGATCAGCAACCTGGCCAGCGATGACCTGAATGCCCTGACCAGCGCCCAGATCAAGGCCCTGAGCACGGCCCAGGTGGCCGCGCTGACCACGGGTCAGATCAACACGATGGAGACGGCGGATGTGGCCGCTCTGGCGACCAACCAGGTGGCCGCACTGAGCTCCGCCCAGGTGGGTGCGCTGGCGACGGACGCGATCGTGGCGCTGAGCTCGCTGCAGGTGGCCGCCCTCGGCACCAAGCAGGTGGCCGGCCTGACGACCGACCAGATGGCCGCCATCGAAACCGGTGACCTGAAGGCACTGACCACCGTGGCCCTGCGCAGCCTGACCAGCGACCAGATCGACGCGCTGGGCACCGACCAGGTCCAGGCGCTGACCACCCAGCAGGTGGCCGCGCTGACGACCGGCCAGGTGAGCAGCCTGGCCAGCGATGACCTGAATGCCCTGACCAGCGCGCAGATCAAGGCGCTGACCACGGCCCAGGTGGCTTCGCTGACCACGGCCCAGGTCTCCACCATGACCAGCGACGATGTCGCGGCCCTGGCCTCCAACCAGATCCAGGCACTGAGCTCGGCCCAGTTGGGCGCGCTTTCCACCGAGGCGGTGGAGGCGCTGACCTCCACGCAGGTGGCCGCACTGAGCGCTACCCAGGTGCTGGGCCTGACCACCGACCAGGTGGCTGCGATCGAGTCGGGTGACCTCAAGTCCCTCTCGACCTTGGCGCTGCGTGCCCTGACCAGCGAGCAACTGGAAGCGCTGAACAGCGACCAGATCGCCTCGCTGACGACCAACCAGGTCAACTCGCTGACGACGGCCCAGGTGTCCAACCTGACCAGTGACGATCTGAATGCCCTGACCAGCAGCCAGATCCGCGCGCTGACCAACAGCCAGCTGCAGTCCCTCACGACGGCGCAGGTCTCCACCATGACCAGCGACGACGTGGCGTCCCTGACCAGCAGCCAGCTGCAGGCGCTGAGCTCGGCCCAGTTGGGCGCGCTTTCCACCGATGCCATCGTGGCCCTGAGCTCGACGCAGACGGCCGCGCTGACCTCGGCCCAGGTGGATGGTTTGACCACCGACCAGATGGTGGCCTTCGAGACGGCCGACCTGCGCGCCTTGAGCACGCTGGCCATCCGCTCGCTGGACAGCGCACAACTGGAAGCGCTGGATTCCAACCAGATCGCCGCGCTGAGCACGCAGCAGGTGGCCGCCTTCTCGACGCTGCAGGTCAGCCAACTGGCGACCGACGACGTCGCGGCCCTGACCTCGGCCCAGGTGGTGGCCCTGAACTCGGCCCAGTTGCAGGCCTTCACCACCGACCAGGTGGCGGCGCTGGACACTGGTGACCTGGCCGCGATCAGCAGCGCCAACATGGTGGCCTTCGGATCGGCCGACTTCGAAGCCTTCAGCTCGGATCAGATCCATGCGCTGACGGCCTCGCAGTGGGGTGCGGTGAGCAGTGGGCAGATCGTGGGCATCGAGACGGCTGATATCGGCGCGATCACCACGGCCGGCATCCATGCCCTGAGCACCGCCGCCGTGCATGCCTTCGGCACCGACCAGATCGCCGCACTGACGACCGACCAGGTGCATGAGTTCTCGACCGCACAGATCCGCGCCCTGGGCACCGACCAGATCGCGGCCCTGACGACCGACGACATCACGGCCCTGACCAGCCAGCACATCTCGACGATGACCTCGGCACAGATCCATGCGCTGACCACCGACCAGATCGTGGCCTTCGGCTCTGAAGACATCCAAGCACTGACCTCGGTGCAGGTGCAGGGCCTCTCGACCGAACAGATCATGGCGATGAACTCGGATCAGTTCATTGGTTGGGACACGCAGGATCTGGCCGCGCTGAACATGGAGCAGTCGCTGGTGATCACGTCGGAGCAGATGGCCGGCTGGTCGAATGCCCAGCACAACGCGGTCTTCCTGTCCACGCCGATCATGCTGGACCTGGATGGCAACGGCATCCAGACACTGTCGGCCAGCCAGGGTGTCAACTTCGACCTCACCAACACGGGTCATAACGACAAGTGGGGCTGGGTCGGCGGCAACGACGGCCTGCTGGTGATGGATCTGAACGGCGACGGCCAGATCAACAACGGTGGCGAACTGTTTGGTGCGGGTACCGTGGTGAATGGCCAGAAGGGTGCCGACGGCTTCACCGCCCTGGGCACGCTGGACAGCAACCAGGATGGCCACATCAACGCCACGGATGCCAACTACAGCAAGCTGCAGGTCTGGGTGGATGCGAACCACGACGCCAAGACCGACGCGGGTGAGCTGAAGACCCTGGCGGAGCTGGGCATCACCGACCTGAACCTGAATGCCACGAAGGGCACGGAGGTGCAGAACGGCAACGTGTTGGGTCTGGTGTCGAGCTACTCGACGGCGGACGGCACCACGCACGAGATGACGGACGTGTGGCTGGCCAAGGATGGGGCGGTGCAGGGCACGTCGTCCAGCACGGCGGCTGCGCCGAGCCTGGATGATCTGCTGGCGAGCCCGAGCACCAACCTGCTGGGGGAACCCGCCACGTCGGCGACCGGTACACCGGCCACCACGTCGGTGACCACAGCCACCACCGGCACGGTCAGCAATGACCTGCTGGCGGCGATCGCGAAGCCCAAGCTGGACGAGGAGAATGGTAGCGCGCCGTTGATTTGAGCCCCCGGTGGATTTGAGCCCCCGGCTGGCCGCGCCTAGGGCGCGCCCATCCGCCCCCCGAGGGGGCCACGGGCCGCCTTTGGGAGCGGCCCGGCGGCGGCCCGCTTCACTTACTGAGAGCCCCACTTGAACGGCGCTGCGCGCGTTCAAGTGACTTGGTGAGTGAAAGGAGCGGTGAATGAGGGGCTGAGGTTTGGTGCGTTTCGGCCGGAGAGGGGCTGAGGCTCAGGGGTCCGTTGGGGTGACGCTTTGGGCGTTCGAGTGACTTTGTGCGTGAAAGAAGCGGGGAACTGGGGAGCGTTGCGAGGTCGGGCGCTTTACGATTTGTCGGGTTTGCTTGTATGCCAGGATTGAATGGCCACCTTTGATGTCTCAGCGCTGACCCCGGAACAGATCGGCGCACTCACCACCACCCAGCTCAATACGCTGACCGGTGAGGAGTGGGCGCTGCTGACCGCCGCCCAGGTGGTCGGGCTGACGACCTATCAGGTGCATGCCCTGACCGCACGCCAGCTGAATTCGCTGGCGTCAGGGCAGTTGTCCGCGATGGAGCTGAGCGATGTGCAGGCCATCAGTACGGCCGCCATCCGCACGCTGAGCACCCTGACGGTGCAGGCATTGACCTCGGATCAGGTCCACGCACTGACCACCGAGCAAGTACCCGCACTGACGATCGACCGCCTGCGCCGACTGGACAGCAGCCAGTTCAGCGCCCTGGACAGCACCCAGATCCAGGCACTGACCTCCGTGCAGGTGCGCGGCCTGGGCAGTACCCAGATCGCCCTCCTGGCCACCGACGAAGTGGCCGCCCTGACCACCTTGCAGGTCAAGGCCATGAATACGGTGCAGATCGGCGCCCTGAGCACCGATCAGCTCAACGCGATGGATACCGCCCAGATCAGTACGATCAGCGGCAGCCAGAGCAAGGGCCTGAGCTCCGACCAGCTCAACAATCTGAGCGAAGACGCACTGCATGCCCTGAGCACCCAGGCAGTGCGCAACCTCACCACCTCCACCGTCTCGCACCTCAGCTCCGAGACGTTGGTGACCCTGGACTCCCGGCAGATCGGCGCCCTCACCAGCCAGCAGTTCCGCACCCTCAGCACCGACAACCTGGCCGCGCTAACCACCGAGCAGATGAGCGCGGTAAGCACCTTGCAGATCAAGGCGCTGAACACCACCCAGGTCGCCGCACTGGAGGCCGAAGACCTCGGCGTGATCGGCAGCAAGGGCCTGCGCGCCCTGGATTCCAGCCAGTTGGCCGCATTGAGTTCGGACCAGTTGAACGGGCTGACCCCGCAGCAGGTGTCCAGCCTCACCTCGCTCCAGCTGATCGGCCTGCATTCCGAGCAACTGCCTTCCTTCAGCACCGACGAGCTGCGGTCACTGAGCAGCGCCGCGCTGGCCGGACTGCGGCCGGATGTGCTGGCCGCCATGGATCCCGAGCAACTGGCCGCCCTCAAGACGGTGCAGATCCAGGCGATCACCACCCGGCAACTGGCAGCCTTCGACACCGATGATCTGGCCGCACTCTCCACCGAGCAGATCCATGCACTGACCTCCGGCCAGTTGGCTGCCCTGTCCGGCAGCCAACTGCATTCGCTCAGCACCGACGACCTCGCCGCCCTGAGCAGCACCGCCTTGAAAGGCCTCAGCGGCGCGCAACTGGCCGCCCTGGATCCGGAACAACTGGCCGCCCTCAGCAGCAGCCAGACCGGCGCCATCGGCACCCGCCAACTGAGCGACCTGACCTCCGACCAACTGATGGCGCTGAGCACCGGCGCCATCCAGGCTTTGACCACCCGGGTGGTCGCCACCCTGACGACCGACCAGCTGGACCTGCTCACCACCGATCAGTTGGCCGCGCTGACCACCGCGCAGGTCCGGGCGCTGACCACGGCCCAACTGTCCGCCCTGACGCCGGACGACCTCAACAGCCTCACCACCACCCAGTTCTCGGCCTTCAGTTCCCAGCAGTTCAGGGGCCTGACCACCGAGCAGGTGTCGCTGCTGCAGACCGATGACTTCGGGGCCCTGTCAGGCACGGTGATCCGTTCTCTGAGCACCGCCCAGGTCCAGGCCCTGGACGTCGCCATGGTGGGCGCCTTCACCACCACCCAGGCACAGGTGCTCAACTCCGCCCAGGTCGCCGCCCTGCGGGCCGACCAGGTGGTGGCCATGAGCACCGATGCCCTGGCCGCCATCAACACGCTGGCCATCAAGGGCCTGAGCGCCGACCAGTTCGATGCCCTGGGCGCGGGCGCCCTCACCGCCCTGCGCACCAGCCAGCTGGTAGCCTTGAGTACCGCCCAGGTGCGGGACCTGGACCACGAACAGCTCAACGCGCTGGGCACCAATCATTTCGCGGCGCTGACGTCGTTCCAGATCGCCGCCATCGCCAGCAATGAGATCGGGCAATTGGCCCCGGAAATGCTCGCAGCGATCAAACCGGCCTATCTGGCGGTGCTGGGGTCCACCCAGATCGGCCAGATGACGCGCGAGCAGTTTGGCGCCTTCGGCAGCAGCCAGACCGCCCAACTGAGCACCAGCCAGGTGGCGGCCATGACGCCGGACCAGATCGACGCGCTGTCCAGCCAGGGGGTGATCGGCCTCAGCGTCACCGCAGTGCAGGCCCTGAGCACCGCCCAGATCAATGCATTGGTCGATTCGCAGATCGATGCGATGCGCACCAACCAGATCGCCGCACTGACCACCACCCAACTGGCGGCCTGGTCCCAGGGGGATCTGAATGCAATGAACACGGCGCAATATGCCGTGTTGTCGTCCCGCCAGATCGGCGCCCTGACCACCGACCAGATCGCCAATCTGGAACTGGCCGATGTGGCGGCGATCAGCACCCGCGCGCTGGCCGGCTGGAACTCGGCCCAGATTGCAGCCCTCAGCGGCGACAGCGTGGGCAGCATGACGGACGCGCAGTTGGCGTCCCTGACATCCAAGCAGCTGATGGGCATGACGGCGGACCAGTTGGACCACCTGACGCCCGCGCAGCTCACCAAGCTCTCCAGCACGGCCCTGCTGGGCTTGGGCAGCGACCAGTTTGCTTCGCTGGATGGCGCGCAGATGGCGACGCTGTCCGCCAAGCAGATGGCCGCACTGACCTCCCTGCAGATCGCCGCGATGCCCACCGATGTGCTGCAGGCCCTGACCACCACCCAGTTTGCCGCCCTGCGCTCGTCGCAATTGGCCGCCCTGGACGCCACCCAGATGGCCGCGCTGGAAACCCAGGACCTGGCGCAGCTCCACACCACCGCGCTGCGGGCCCTGAACACCGACCAGATCGGCTGGCTGACCCTGGATCAGATCCAGGCCTTGAATACCGCCCAAGTGGCCGCCCTGACCTTCCAGCAGGCCGCCGCCATGCACACCGACCAGATTGCGGCGCTGGGCACCCATCAGGTGGCGGCCCTCACCAATGTGCAGGTGCTGGCCTGGACCAGTGACCAGATTGCCGCGCTGGACCCGCAGGACATCGCCCTGCTGCCCGGCCGGGCCATCCGCGTGATGGACGCCGGTGACTTTGCCGCGCTCAACACCGATCAGATGCACCTGCTGACCAGCGCGCAGGTGACCGAGCTCACCCTGAGCCAGCTGGCGGGCTTTGCCAGCGAAGATTTTGCGGTGCTCAGCTCGGTGGCCATGAAGGGCTTCAGCTCCACCACGCTGAATGCCCTGGGCACCGACATGGTCGCCGCGCTGGGGTCGGAGCAGATCAACGGCTTGAGCACCCAGGTGCTGCGGGCGCTGCACACCGAGCAGATTGCCGCCATGAACACCGACGCCATCCAGGCGCTGGACAGCCGCGACATCGCGGCCATGACCAGCAGCCAGATAGCGGCGATTTCGTCGGATGGGTTTGCCGTCATGTCCAGTGAGGACCTGACCGCCCTTACCCGCGACCAGGCCAAGGCCCTGACGGTCGACCAGATCCACGCCATCACCAGCGATGCGGTGGTGGGCCTGGAAACCCGCGACCTGGCCGCTCTGAGCATGGATCAGGTGCTGGCCTTCAGCACCGACGCCATCCATGCCATGACCGGCAAGCAACTGGATGCGCTGTTCCTGGCCACCCCCATCATGCTGAACCTGGATGGCGCGGGCATTTCCACCGTGTCGGCCGAGCAGGGGGTGCAGTTCGACCTGAACGGCACCGGCCAGCAGCAGCAATGGGGATGGATGGCCAGCGGCAACGGTCTGCTGGCGCGCGACATCAATGGCGACGGCGTCATCAATTCCGGCGCGGAGCTGTTTGGGACCGGCACGGTACTGGCCAACGGCCAGCATGCGGCCAATGGCTACCAGGCCATGCTGGCGCTGGACACCAACCACGACCACACGCTCACCGCCTCCGATGCTGCGTTCTCGGAGCTGCGGGTGTGGGCGGATGCCAATGGCAACGGCAAGACCGACGCAGGCGAGCTGAAGACGCTTGCCCAGTTGAACATTGTGGAACTGGACCTGAATGCCCAGGCCGGCACCGGCCAGGACAACGGCAATCTGGTCGGCCTCGTCTCCGGCTACAAGACGGCCGACGGGGTCACCCACGAGATGGCGGACGTCTGGTTCGCCAAGGGCGATACCTCGGTGCAGGCGACCGATGTGCTGGCGGCGCCCAGCACCGCCGGCCAGGATGCGGGTGGGTTGCTATCCGATGGTTCCAGCGTGGCCGGCAGTCTGCTGACGGCCACTCCCGCCACCTCGTCCGAGACCCAGTCCGTGCTGGTCCAGGCCGCCGTCCTCAAACGGAACCCGGACGACGACGCCACCGCCGCGCCACTCCTCTGAGGCTCGCTTCGGGGACCCCGCAACAAAGAAGCCTGGAGGGAGCCCGGCTTTTCTTTGCTTGCTGTCCTTCACCGCGGCGACACAATCGGCGCGATGATGCTCCGACCGTGGCCCGTTCACGGGTCCTGGAGCCAACCGGAAGGACGACGCGTTGAAAACTCTGTGCATCGAGGGCTGGCGGGGGGTGAATCACTCCATCGCCATGGTCAACCAGAACCAGATCCTGGAGATGGTGAAAGACTCGCGCTTCCAGCTCTTCCACCGGGACGCGCCGTTTTTCATGCCGCACTGGGACCGCAGCAAGCTGGACTCCGGCTTCTCCCCCGAGGAGCGCGCCATCATCGACGGCCTGGCGGACCCCGGCGAGCAGGTGATGGACACCTGCCTGCGCATCGCCTCACCGGTGCGCCTGGGACGCCCGGAGCTGGCACGGCGCCATCTCACCTTCGTGGTGACCGAATTCGGCCTCAGCGGCAAGAGCTTCGACCCGCCGGACCTGCCGCCGTCGGCCTTGACCCAGGGCGACGACCAGGTCATCACCCCCACCCGCTGGTCCAAGGCCCGGCTGGTGGAATACGGATTCGATCCGGACAAGGTGCAGGTGGTGCCGCACGGCTACAAGACCGACACCTTCTTCCCGATGACCGACGAGCAGCGCCAGCAGGCCCGCCAGGCGCTCAACATCCGCCCCGACGAGATCGTCTTCACCAACGTGGGTGTGGCCACCTGGAACAAAGGCATTGACCTGCTGCTGCTGGCTTTTGCCGAACTGCGGCTGTCCGGCCTGCCGGTGCGGCTGATCCTGAAGGACCACCAGGGGCTGTACGGCATCTCGGTGGAACGGGTGTTTGCCGAAATGGCCGCCCGCGCACCGCAACTGGGTTTGCCGGTGGTGCGAGACGGCATCGCCGTGCTCTCCACCAGCCTGAACCTGCCGCAGATCCGCTCGCTGTATGCCTTGTCGGACGCCTATGTCTCGCCCTACCGCGCCGAAGGCTTCAACCTGCCGGTGCTGGAGGCCATGGGCTGCGGCACCCATGTGATCGTCAGCGGCGGCGGGGCCACCGACGACTTCACCCCGCCCGAGCTGTGCCACCGCCTCTTCACCCGCCCCGGCACACCGGCCGATGCGCCGCAGCCCGTGGGCGGCGCCTTTGTGGTGCCGGACCTGGAAGACCTGCGCGAAGCCATGCTGCAGGTGGTGGAAAAGCGCCTGCCCCCGCCGGCCCGCCGTGAAGCGGCCCGCCAGCGGCTGGCCCAACGCTTCTCCTGGGGTCCGGTGACCCGCCAACTGCTGGACCTCTGCTGAGAAGGCGCTGCCCATGACCTCCACTGCTGCTGGTTTGCCCTCGGCCGCCCCACCCCACCACGGGCCCACGCTCGCGGTGGCCATCATCGACACCGACCTGCATCAACTGGCGCGCCAGGCGCTGCTGCACAGCATGCAGGCCATGGAACGGCAGGGCCTGCCCTTTTCCCAGGTGCTGATCTATTCGGACCGGCCCGAGCTGTGGCCGGGCCTGCCGGTGATCCGCATCCCCACGCTGCGCTCCATCACCGAATACAACCTGCTGGTGACCCGCGAGCTGGCCCGCCATCTCAGCGCCGACTTCGTGCTGGTGATCCAGTACGACGGCTTTGTGCTGAATGCCGACCAGTTCTCGCCGCATTTCCTGCACTACGACTACATCGGCGCGCCGTGGCCCAACTACGACCGGCATGAGGTGGGCAACGGCGGCTTCTCCTGGCGTTCCCGCCGGCTGGTGCAGGCCGTGGCGCAACTGGACTACAACGACCCGACCGAGGCGGAAGATCTGTTCATCTGCCGCCGCATGCGGGAGACGCTGGAAGGGATGGGCTGCCGGTTTGCGCCCAAGGCGATTGCACAACACTTCTCGGTCGAGTTCCCGGCGGTGCCCTTCCCCACCTTCGGCTTTCACGGCATCTTCCATCTGCCCTCGGTCTACCGGGAGATTCCGGATTTCCTGGTGGAGCACCTGTCCGACCGCATCATCCGCAGCCGCAGCAACTACCTGCTGCCGGGGCTGCAGGTGGTGTCCCCGGCGGCGGCCGAGCGCTTGCAGCAACGGCTGGCGGCGCTGACAGCCGCAGCGGCACCGCAGGCCTGAGCGCTTGCCACAACCGACATCCACCCGATGAAACAGATCATCATCCTGATCCCCCACGGCGTGCAGACCGGTGGCCCGGAAGCCCTGCACCAGCTCTCCGACGCACTGATCCGCCAGGGGCATGACGCCCGTGTCTGGTACGTGCTGCCCAGCGACCTGCCCGCCATCGACCAGCTCCATCGCGGCAACGGCCTGGGTCCGGACACGGCATTGCGACTGCAGCCCCGGCCCAACACCGTGGCGGACTACGAGAAATACCAGGTCCGGCTGGCGGAGCAGATCGTCATGAATGCCGACACCTGCGTGGTGCTCGCCGAGACCTATGTGCACTGGCTGCGTTATTTCCAGCCCTGCACACCGATGGTCTGGTGGCTGAGCATCGACAACGCCTTTGAATACCTGGCGGTTCAGAAGATCAACCTCAATGCGCTGCGCAGTGAACGGGTGCTGCACACCTATCAATCGGGATATGCGCACCAGGTCATCCGCGCCTTGGGCTGCCATCGCACGCTGCCGCTGTCGGACTACACCCCGGGGGCGGTCGTGTCCGACGGGCTGCCCAAAACCGACATTGCGCTCAATGCCAACCACAAGGTGCTATTTGACGTGGCTGCCATCGCTGCGCGGCTGGAACGGGAGAACGGTTGCAAGGTCCATCTGATCCGGGGCATGAGCCGGGCGCAGGTGTATGAAGCGCTGGGGCGCAGCCGGCTCTTTATTGACCTGGGCAACTTCCCCGGCAAGGACCGTCTGGCGCGTGAGGCCCTCATGCGGGACTGCTGTGTGTTTGCCCTGGATGTGGGCGCTTCCCGCGACTACGCCTTGCCGGAAGAGTGCTATTTCAAGCCCGATCAGGTGGACCAGGTGTTTGCCGGTGCCCAGCAGCTGATGCAGCAGTACGAGCTTTATCTGCAACTGAGCCTGCCGGCGCGCCAGGCGGTGCTGCGCGAGCGGATGGTCTTTGAACGGGAAGTCGCCGGGTTGGCGCATGCCTTTGGGTGCTGAGGAGCATCCGCCGACGGTGTAGGTGTTTTGCGTACACCGGTTTGAGCGCTACACCTCCCCTTGACGACGCCGGTACGGCCTTCAAATCGGGCGGCTGCTGATTGAAGATCCATCCATTCTCGAACCGCGCAGCCCAGCAGCCCAGCAAACAGTGGCAGCAGCGTGAAGGACGAGTTCATGCGCTTCAGTCAGAGGGTCACACATGCTGCTCACATCGCTCAAGGTCAAGACCAAACTATGGGCCGGTTTCGGTCTGATGGCCCTCATCGTCGTGGGGGTCGCCAGCGCTGGGCTGAACTGGCTCAGCCATGCCAACGCCCAATTCCATGACTATGTGGAGGGCGTCGGGGACCGGCTGCAACTGGTGGCGGAACTGGAAACCGCCGCCAAGTCCCGGGCGATTGCAGCTCGCAATCTGGTGCTGGTCACCACCGCCGAGGACCGCGCCACGGAGTTGGCCGCAGTGACGGAGGCCCACGGCCGTGTGAAGGACAGGCTGGCCCGGCTGAAGAAGGACATTTCAGAGCCTGATGCAACAGCCCAGGATCGGGAACTCGTCGCCCGCGTGGAGAGTGTGGAAGAGACATATGGCCCGGTGGCCCTGAGCATTGTGGGGCTGGCTCACAAGGGTCAGAAAGACGAAGCCATCACCCGGATGAACACCGAATGCCGGCCGCTGCTCGCGGCGCTGCTGAAGGCCACCAGCGACATCTTCGCGTTTGAAGAGAAACGCGCGGCGGAGGAGGCCGCCCATGCGACGGCCCAGTTGAACCGGGACCGCTGGATGCTCATCCTCACTGCCATGGGTGCAGCCCTGGTGGCCGGCGTGCTGGGCTGGGTGATCAGCAAGAGTGTGACGCGTCCGCTGTCCCACGCCATCAGCCTGGCAGAGTCGGTGGCCCAGGGCGACCTGCGCCAACAGATCGAAGTGACGGGCAAGGACGAAATGGCGCAGTTGCTGGGCGCGCTGCGGTCGATGAGCGACAACCTCTCCGGCATGGTGCGCAACGTCCGTGAAGCCGCTGACGGCATTTCCACGGCCTCGTCGCAGATCGCCATTGGCAATCAGGATCTGTCTGTCCGGACCGAATCCCAGGCCAGTGCGCTGCAGCAGACGGCTTCGTCGATGGCCCACATGACCTCCACCGTGCAGCACAGCGCCGCCACCTCGCGCAAGGCGACCGATCTGGCGAGCGAAGCCGCCAAGGTCGCTGGCGAAGGCGGTGAAGTGGTGGGCCGGGTGATCAGCACCATGGAAGCCATCAACGGCTCCAGCCGCCGCATTCACGACATCATCGGGGTGATTGATGGCATCGCTTTCCAGACCAACATCTTGGCGCTGAACGCAGCGGTGGAAGCGGCCCGTGCCGGCGAACAAGGACGCGGCTTTGCGGTGGTGGCCGGTGAAGTGCGTGCGCTGGCGCAGCGTTCGGCCCATGCGGCCAAGGAAATCAAGACACTGATCTCGGACAGCGTGGCGAAGGTGGATGCGGGCGGCGCCCTGGTGAGTGAAGCCGGCCGCACGATGGGCGACATCGTTCAGCAAGTGCGCACGGTGACGGCCCTGATGAACGACCTGAACAGCGCCACCGAGCAGCAAAGCACCGGCATTGGCGAAGTCAATGCCGCAGTGGCAGCGATCGACCAGGGGACGCAGCAGAACGCAGCGCTGGTGGAAGAAAGCGCGGCAGCGGCGGAAAGCCTGCGGCAACAGGCACAGGCGCTGTCTGAGCTGATTTCCCGATTCAAGTTGCGGGATGGGTTGCGGATGGCGTGAGCCGCGTTGACCGCGTCCAGAGGGAGCGCGGCTTCCATCGACTTCTTCAGGCCTTGATCAGTGTGCTCACGGCAAATGGGGCGCTTGGGCTTTCAACAATGCCTCAGCAGCGCCCCGGCAGAAATGCCGCGTTAGGCTGAAGAACTGGCTGAGCCAGCCCCTGCTTCCACCACGCGGCGCCCGGCCTCGGCCAAGCCTTGCAGGTCTACAAGAGCCGCGACTGGTCGGCCAGCAAGAAACTCGGCCTGCAGGATGCACAAAATGAGTCTCGCCAGGGCTACCAGTATGTCGACGACCTGCTCAAGCACCGCCCGTTCCTGACCCGCATGGGCTTCTGATCCGCCCTCAGCCGTTGAACCTTTTCGGCAGCGTGACAACAGCCCGCAGCCCGCCGCCTTCGCGCGGCGCCAACACCAGCGTGCCCGCGTGAGCACGACAGATCGCCTCCGCGATGGCGAGGCCGAGCCCCGAGCCGCCGGAGTCCCTGGATCGGGACTGATCCGCGCGCCAGAACCGGTCGAGCAGGCGCGGCAACTCCTCGTCGGCAACGCCCGATCCCCGGTCGGCCACGACCAGCTCCACGCTCCGATCCACGGCTGTTGCCCGGATCTCCAGCACGCCGCCCATGGCGGCGTGCCTCACCACGTTCTCCATCAGGACGAGCAAGACCTGACCCACGCGGTCCCGGTCACCGTGCAGGGTGAGGTCGCCGCCAAAGCTCGTTGTCGCGAGGACGCCCGCTTCCTTCATCGCGACTTCCAGCCAGGACACGCGTTCGCGGACCAGCTCGGACAGGCTGAACGGCTCATGCGCCAGCCGCAATTGCCCGGCTCGGGCCAACGACAACAGATGCAGGTCACCGACCAGTCGATTGATCTGTGCCAACTGCCGGTGGACCAATGCCAGTTGCGCCATATCGCGCGGAAACACGTCGTCCAGCATGCCCTGCACACGTCCCATCGCGGCGTTCAGCGGCGTGCGCAACTCGTGCGCCAACATGGCGCTGGACTCGCTCAACTCCCGCTCGTATTGCTCGAGCTTGGCCGCCATGTCGTTGAAGTCCCCCGTCAGCTCGACCATCTCGCGAGGCGGTGCGCCATGGACCGTCGCGCGCACGCGGAAGTCTCCGCCCGCGACGCGGCGAGCCGACCGCGCCACCTGCCCGAACTGGCGTGACAGGGTCCGCGACGCGAGAACGCCGAACAGCACCAGGAATGGCAGCTCGCAGACGGCCAACGCGCCGACGATCAGCCAATCGGGATTGGACAGACCCGGCACGAACTGCTCGACCGCATAGTGCTGCCGGATCAGCGACCACAGGCGTTCCTCGTTGCCTTGGGGCTGCGTGCGCAGTCGAAGGATCTCCTCACGCTCGGTCGGCGGCAGGCGGTTCAGGATCGCCTGGTCGTGGAGGCTGAAGTAACCCCACATGCCGATGGCCACGGCCACGATGGCGCCAAAAGCCAGGGCGCTCATGCGCAAGCCCATCCACAACCACAAGGGGATAGGCTCCGCGCGGCCCGAGAACAAGCGCCGCATCATTGGAAGCGGTAGCCGACGGCCCGCACGGTGACCAGCACCCCGGTGATGCCCTGCTGCTCGAGCTTGCGGCGCAGGTTGTGCACGTGGGTGTCGACCACGCGCTCGAGCGCGTCGCTGTCGGGCAGGCAAGCCTCCAGCAGCTCGCCCCGTGTGAACGCCTTGAACGGCGTCCTGAGCAGCGTCACCAGCAGGTTGAACTCGGTCGGGGTCAGGTCGAGCAGCTGGCGCGAACTGCCGTCCGGGGCCTCGACCGCGGCGACCACGGCGTCGACGTCGACGCTCAAGCGGCCGTGGCGCAACGGACCATCGGTGACTCGCGTCGGCGAGGAGCGACGCAGCACCGCATGGACGCGGGCAACGACCTCCCTGGGGCTGTAGGGCTTGACCACGTAATCGTCGGCGCCGTAACGCAGCGCGCCGAGCTTGTCAGGCTCGTCACCGACGGCGGTGACCATGATGACGGGCGTGTCGCCGGCACGACGGATGCTGGACAGGACCTCGATGCCGCTGAGCCGCGGCAGCATCACGTCGAGCAACACGATGTCCGGTCGCCATTCGGCATGCAGGTACACGGCCCGCTGGCCGTCATGCGCGAGCGTCACGGCGAAGCCGTCCTTGCGCAGGTAGGCCTCCAGGATGCTGGCGCTGTCCAGGTCGTCCTCGACGACGAGCACCTTCTTGTCGGTCATCACGATGGGTCAGCGAATTCAGGAAAGGAAAGACGCCGTGGAAACACAGCAACGGTGGTGGGGCGACGGCGGAATGAGGGGTGGCATCTCCGAGGGTCCTTGATGAAATCTTGATGATTCGCCGAACGTGCCTTGAAACTCCTCGTCGAAGCTTCGGGGTATAGACACCTTCGAGCGCTCTCGCATGATTTCACACTTCGCCCTCCGCCGGGGGCATCGCGTTCAACGCACGGCCGCGGCAGGCCTGATCGCGCTGACTGTGGCGGGATGTGCCCTCGCCCCGCCTGCGCAGCGTCCCGAGATGCGCGTGCCGGCACGCCTGTCCGACGACGGAATCCCGCTGAGCACGCAGACCCGCCCGGACGTGGCTCTCACACCGCAGGAGCGTGATTTCATCGCTGCGTTGGCTCCCGACCGCGATCTGGTGCCCCTGGTCGCACGAGCGCTGGCGGCCAACACCGACTACCGGCTGGCGGTGCTCCAGGTCGCCCAGTCCCGGGCCCAGTACCGGCTGCAGCAGACCGATCGGTGGCCGAGCGTCGGCCTCTCGGCGACCCAGTCGCGCCAGCGTTTCGACAGCGCGGAGCAGGACGCGCGGTATGGCCAGAAGCTGGTCTCGGCCACCCTCGGTCTCGACGACTACGAACTGGACCTCTTCGGCCGGCTGAAGTCGCTGTCCGATGCGGCACGCGAGCGCTATCTCGCCTCGTCCCACGGGCAACAGGCGGTGCGAGGCGCGCTGGTCGCCGAGGTGCTCCGGCTCTACATCCTGGAACGCAGTGCGGCGCAGGCGCTCGATGTGGCGGCAGCGCTCCATGCCCACAGCGCGGACCTGCTGGCCATCGGGCAGCGTCAACGCTCGGTGGGCCTGGCCTCCAACGACGACGTCGACCGCCTTCGGGCGCAGGACGACCGGGCGGCCGTGGCCGAGGCGCAGTCGCGCGAGTCGCATCTCGGCCTGCTGCGCGCGTTGCGGTTGATGACCGGATCGGACGTCGTGCCGGTGGGGCCGCTGGCGCCGCTGGCCCACGCGTCAAGCCAGCCGGCCGCCTTGCGCGACCTGGACTCGCGACTGCTGCTTCAGCGTCCGGACGTGCAGCAGGCCGAGGCCGAATTGCGTGCAGCGCATGCGGACATCGGTGCCGCACGGGCCGCGTTCTTCCCATCGATCCGCCTCAGCACCGGCATCGGCACGGCCAGCGACGGCCTGCGTGGTCTTTTCGCGAGCGGCAGCGGTGTCTGGAGCTTCATGCCGCAGTTGACGCTGCCGCTGTTCGACCACGGCCGTCGCCAGGCCGCGCTCAATCTGGCCCAGCTGCGGCACGAGACGGGCGTCGTCAGCTACGAACAGGCCGTACAACGCGCGTTCCGGGAAGTGCTCGAGGCCCTCGACGCGCAGCCCACCTGGCGTGAGGCCGAGCGCCGTCAAGCCGATCAGGACGATCGCACGCAGCGCCGCCTGCAACGCACGACCGCCCGCGCCGAGGCTGGCTGGGTCGATCGCGCCGACCTGCTGGCCGAGCGCATCGTGGCCGGGCAATCAGCGCTGGCCCGGCTCGAGGCGCAGCGCGACGTGGCGCTGAACCGGGTGGCGCTTTTCCGCGCCTTTTACGGCGTCGCGCTGCCCGGCTCCGCCGCTTCCCTTTGAACCTTCCCCTGCTGCGTCCAGCACATCAGCCCCATATTTGCCTTCCTGGAGTCTCCATGTCTCATCTGTCTCATCGCATTTCCCTCGTCCTTTCTCGCATCGGCGTAGCACTCGTCGCTTCGATGACCGCATCCGGCGCCGCCATCGCCGCAGATGGTCTGACGCCGTCCCCGCTGTTCGGCGACAAGACCGAGATCACCGTCGGCGCCGCGGCGCAGTTCGCGCCACGCTACGCCGGCGCCGACCGCACGCGGCTGCAGCCGGCCGCCGTGCTGGTCGTTCAGCGCGGCGTGTTTTTCCTCGACACGACGCGCGGCGCCGGCCTGCAGTTCCAGACGGACTGGGGACTGTATGGATCGCAGTCGATGTTCTACGACTTCGGGCGCCTGCAACGTGACAGCGACTGGCGCCCCGGCGACCGCCGCCTTGCCGGCATGGGCGACGTGCGGGGCTCGCTGACCACGCGCAGCCTGCTCGTGCAGGACCTGGGTCATGGCCTCTCGGCCAGCGTCGAGGCGGAATTCGCGCTGCACGATGGCGCGCGCCGGAATCGATACCGCACCGGCGTCGAGTACGACGTTCTGAAGGCCGGGCGAGAACACGTGACGCTGGACGTCGACGCCTTGTGGGGTGACCGCCGCTACAACCAGGCGTACTTCGGCGTCACGGCGGCGCAGGCGGCCAGCAGCCGTTTCGCCGCCTTCCAGGCCGGTGGAGGCCTCTATGCGGGCAGCGTGGCGGCCACCTGGGAGCACCGCTTCGACCCGCACTGGACGGGATCGCTGGAACTGCGCGGGACGCATTACCTCGACAACGCGGCACACAGCCCGGTCGTCGAACGCCGCAATCCCGTGTCGACCACCCTGGCAGTCACCTACGCCTTCTGATTCGATGCAAGCAACGATGAAACTGCCCTTGAGCAGACACCCTTCCCGCCGCTTCGCGAGTGCCTGCCTGCTGGCGGTGGCGGCCACGGTGCTTGCCGGCTGCGGCCGCGCGAACGTGGCGCCACCCGCTGCGCCGCGCACCGTGAAGCTGGAGACAGCCGGCATCGGCGCTGCGAGCAGCGACACCCGCTTCATCGCCATGGTCCGGCAGGAGCAGCGTGCCGACCTCGCCTTCGAACAGGGCGGTCGCATTGCGGCGATTGCCGTCGAGGTCGGTGACCGCGTGCGCCAGGGCCAGGTACTGGCACGGCTGGACCCGGCACCGATGCTGTTGAAGCTGCGTCAGGCCGAGGCGCAGCTGCGTGCCGCGGCCGCGCAATGGCGCGTGCGCGACAGCCAATGCCGGCAGCAGCAGGCCATGTTCGATGACGGGGCAACCTCGCGCGCGACGCTGACGGCGGCGGAGTCCGCCCTCGATGCCGCTGCTGCTCAGCGGCAGATGGCGGAAGCCGACCTGACGCTGGCGCGGCGCACGCTGCATCAGAGCGAGATCCGCGCGCCCTTCGACGGCAGCGTGGTCGCGCGGCTGGCACAGCCGCAGGGCGATGCGGCGGCGGGCCAGATCTTGCTGCAGCTGGAGGGCCTCGGGCGGCCACAGGCAGTGGCCGTCCTCCCGGGGGACATCGCCAGCCGGCTGCAACCGGGCGCGTTGGTGCGCGCGCGGCGTGCCGGTGCCGCCGAGCCCTTCTCGATGCGCTTGCGCGGTGTCTCGTCGCGCCTGGATGGCGGCGGCAGCGCCCAGGTGATCCTCGACTTTCAGGGCGCGGCCAACGCACTGCGCAGCGGCGACAGCCTGTCGCTCGACCTGATTGATGCGCCTGCCGGAGTGCCCGCTGGTGCCCAGGCCGGAGCGCTCACGGTGCCGCTGTCGGCGGTGATCGCCGACGCCCGCGGCGTCAACGCCGCTGTCTTCGTTTATCAGCAGGCGGCCGGGCGCGTCACCCGTCGCCCCGTGACCCTCGGCCCGATGGCCGGTGAGCGATTCGTCATCAGCGCCGGCCTGAAACCCGGCGAGCAGATCGTGACGGCGGGGGCAGCCTTCCTGAGCGATGGGCAGGCGGTCCAGCCGCTGCCCGTGGCATCGCGCCTCGCCGACGGAGGCTCCCTGTGAAGCTCACGCACTCCGCCCTGAGGGCCAGTCGGCTGACCCTGTTCACCGCCGTGCTGCTACTGTTGGCCGGCGTGGCGACCTTCCTGGATTTCCCTTCGCAGGAAGAGCCCTCCGTCACCGTGCGCGACGCGCTGGTATCGGTCGCCTTCCCCGGCATGCCCAGCGAGCAGGTGGAGCAACTGCTCGCCAAACCCACCGAAGAGCGCCTGCGCGAGATCGGCGACCTCAAGCGGATTGTTACCACCGTGCGGCCCGGCAGCGCCGTGCTGCAGCTCACCGCCTACGACCGGGTGAGCGATCTTCCCGCGCTCTGGCAGCGCGTGCGTGCCAAGGCCGGTGAGGCCGCCGCCGAGCTGCCCGCCGGCACGGTGGGCCCGTTCGTCGAGGACGACTTCGGCCGCGTCGCCGTCGCGTCGATCGCCGTCACGGCGCCAGGCTTCGGCATGAGCGAGATGCGTGAGCCGCTCCGCCGGCTGCGCGAGCAGCTCTATGCGCTCCCGGGCGTCGAGCATGTGTCGCTCTACGGCCTGCGCGAGGATCGCGTCTACGTCGACTTCGACCGCGCCCGCCTGGTCGAGGCCGGCGTGGCGCCGGCCTCGATCGCGCAGCAACTGCAGGCGCAGAACGTCATCGCGCCCGGCGGGCTGATCTCGGCGTCCGGGCTCGCCATGACGGTCGCGACCTCGGGCGAGATCCGCGGCCTCGACGATCTCCGCCACTTCCTCGTCACGGTGCCAGTGGCCGCCGGCAGTCGTCAGGTGCCGCTTAGCCAACTGGCGCGGATTCAGGTGTTGCCGGCCGATCCGCCGGAGAGCGCCGCAGTCTATCAAGGGCAGCCGGCGGTTGTCGTGGCGGTGTCGATGGCCCAGGGGCGCAACATCGCCGCCTTCGGCAAGGCGCTGCAGGCAAAGCTGGAAGAGACCCAGCGCCTGCTCCCGGTGGGCTTCGAGCAGCACGTGGTCACCTTCCAGGCCGACGTCGTCGAGCGCGAGATGGGGAAGATGCATCACGTCATGGGCGAGACGGTGGTCATCGTCATGGCCGTGGTGATGCTGTTCCTGGGCTGGCGCACCGGACTGATCGTCGGCGCCATCGTGCCGCTGACCATCCTCGGCACGCTGA
Source organism: Roseateles sp. SL47 (assembly GCF_026625885.1). Classification (NCBI taxonomy): domain Bacteria; kingdom Pseudomonadati; phylum Pseudomonadota; class Betaproteobacteria; order Burkholderiales; family Sphaerotilaceae; genus Roseateles; species Roseateles sp. SL47. The sequence goes on from NZ_CP113068.1 coordinate 4,736,283, forward strand.
TCGCGATGCGCGCGCTCGGCGTAGAGCTGCAGACGGTGTCGATCGCGGCGATCATCCTGGCGCTGGGTCTGCTCGTGGACAACGGCATAGTCATCGCCGAGGACATCGAACGCCGCCTCGTCGCCGGCGAGGAACGCCGCTACGCCTGCATCGAGGCCGGCCGCACACTCGCGGTGCCGCTGCTGAGCTCGTCGCTGGTGATCGTGCTGGCCTTCTCCCCCTTCTTCTTCGGCCAGACGGCCACCAACGAGTACCTGCGCTCGCTGGCGGTCGTGCTGGCGGTGACGCTGCTCGGCTCCTGGGTGTTGAGCCTCACCGTCACGCCGCTGCTATGCCTGTACTTCGCCCACGTGCCGGCGACTCATGGTGCCCCTCATCAGGGCGGATCGCGCTTCTATCGCGGCTATCGCGCGCTGATCGGATGGGTGCTCGATCACAAGGCTCTGTTCATCGGCAGCATGGTCGCGTTACTGCTCGCGGCGGGCGCGGTGCTGTCGAACATCCCATACGACTTCCTCCCCAAGTCGGACCGGCTGCAGTTCCAGATGCCGGTGACGCTGCAGCCGGGCAGCGACTCCCGCCAGACCTTGCGTACCGTCGAGGCGATGAGCCGCTGGCTGGCCGACCGCAACGCCAATCCCGAGGTCGTGGACAGCATCGGCTATGTGGCCGATGGCGGCCCCCGCATCGTCCTCGGGCTGAATCCGCCGCTGCCGGCGGCCAACGTCGCGTACTTCACCGTCAGCGTGCAGCCGGGGACGCGGATCGACGACGTCATCGCCCGAGCCAAGCGGCACATGCGCGTGCACTTTCCCGAGCTGCGAGCGGAGCCGAAGCGCTTCTCGCTCGGCAGCACCGAGGCCGGCGTCGCAATCTATCGCGTATCGGGGCCCGACGAGGCGGAACTGCGGCGCATCGGCGGCGAGATCCAGGCCGCGCTGGCCTCGGTGCCCGGCAACGTCGATGTCTACGACGACTGGATGACGCGCGTGCCGCGGCGCGTGATCCAGGTCGATCAGGCGCGGGCGCGCCAGGCGGGTGTCTCCAGCGACGACGTCGCCCGGGCCTTGCAGATGCGCTACGGCGGCGTCGCGGCGTCGGTCGTTCACGACAACGGCGTGTCGGCGCCCATCGTGCTGCGCGGCGGCGCGTCCGAACGCGCCGCCGATGGCTCGCCCGCCGACACGCTGGTGTATCCGTCCGCAGACGGCGCGCCGGTGGCCCTGTCGGCCATCGCCTCGGTGACCAGCGACACCGAGCCGTCGACGCTCGTGCGTCGCAATCTCGTGCGCACGCTCACCGTCACCGGGCACAACCCGACGCGGACCACCAGCGAGCTGGTGCAGGCGATCGCGCCGCGGATCGCCGCCATCGCCCTGCCTCCGGGATACCGTATCGAACTGGGCGGCGAGATCGAGGACTCGGCCGAGGCGAATCAGGCGCTGCTCGAGTTCATGCCGCATGCGCTGATCGCGATCCTGCTGCTCTTCATCTGGCAGTTCAACTCGTTCCGCAAGCTGTTCATCATCGTCGCCAGCGTGCCCTTCGTGCTGATCGGCGCGACGCTCGCGTTGCTGCTGACCGGATATCCGTTCGGATTCATGGCGACCTTCGGCCTGCTGGCGCTGGCCGGGATCATCGTCAACAACGCGGTCCTACTGCTGGAGCGCATCGAGGCGGAACGCGCCGCTGGTCTCGGCCGCCGCGAGGCCGTCGTTGCCGCGGCAGTCAAGCGCCTGCGGCCGATCGTGATGACCAAGCTGACCTGCATCGTCGGCCTGATCCCGCTGATGCTGTTCGCGGGACCGCTGTGGACCGGCATGGCGATCACAATGATCGGCGGACTGGCGCTGGGCACGCTGGTGACGCTCGGGCTGATTCCGGCGCTGTATGACCTGCTTTTCGGCTGGCGGAAAGCGTAAACATGCGAGGCTCTGCCCTCGGCATGCCAAGGCGTGCAATGAAACCACGTCGATGACGTGGACGCCCAACATTCGAGGAATGTTTTCATGGGATTTCTGAGCGAAACACATACTGTGGATCGAGCTGCGGAGGCTCACCACGGGACTCATCACGGTCACGGTCACGGTCGGCCTCTGGCCCATGCGGCACGGTGGAGTGGATTGTTGGCGCTGACAGCGATCCTGACTGCCTGTTCCAGTTTCCGTCCGTGGACCAACGCGCCGCAGCCTGTAGCACCGGAAAGCGCCGCTCCAATCGCCACCACTGCCAGCCCTCAGCCGGTCGTCCGCCCAGTCGTCGTTGCGGTCACGCTGTCGGGCGGCGGTGCACGTGCGGCGGCGTTCGGGCTCGGGGTGCTGCGCGAACTACACGCGACGGAGTTCACGGTCGACGGGCACGCCACCAACTTGCTGGACCAGGTGGCGCTGATCAGCGGCGTGTCCGGCGGCAGCATTCTCGCCGCCCATTTCGCGGCATTCGGGAACAAGACACTGTCCCGCTTCGAGCCCGATTTCCTGATGGTTCCGTTCGAGGCCGGGCTCATCCGGCAAGCGTTCGAGCCCCAGCGGCTTTATCACCTGACCTCGCCGTGGTACGGCCGGACCCACATCCTGGCGCAGCGACTTGACGAGCTCTATCAGGGCCGCACCTTCGGCGATCTCAAGGCCAGACCAGGCGCGCCGGACCTGATGGTGACCGCCACCGATCTGACGACCGGCGCGCCTTTCGATTTCACGGACGAACAGTTCAAGCTGATCTGCTCGGACCTGGATCGAACACCTTTGTCATTCGCGGTCGCCGCCTCCTCCGCGGTACCGATCCTTCTCTCTCCGATGACATTGCAGAACTTCGCCGGTCAATGCCCGCAGTCACCGCCGCCCAGTCAACGAGCGGACGGAGTAACGGACTACCGCACCCGGATGCTCGCCACTACTGCAGAGACTTATCGAGACGCTCGCGCCCGCCCATTCATTCACCTGGTCGACGGCGGTGTCTCAGACAACACGGGGGCCCGTCTGATGCTCGACCGGCTCCTGGCCGGCGGTTCAATGGCGTCCTCCTTTCCTGATGCCCCACCCGCGTCGATCCACCGTTTGATCCTGGTGACCGTCAATTCGGAGCGTGACCTGGCCGAGCGCATCGACGCCAGCGACCGCGTGCCTTCAACAGGTCAGGTCATGGAGACGCTGTTGTTCGGTGCGGGGGCTCGCGAGACCCAGGTGACGCTCGCGATGCTCAGCGACGACAACCGGCGCTGGCAGGAAGAACTCCAGCGCAGTCGCGGTTCGCCGGGCAGCCCGTTCGCCGCGGATGCGGAACTTCACCTGATCAGCGTCAGCTTGCACGATGTCCAGGACGACAAGATGCGCCACAGTCTCCTGCGCGTCCCGACGGCCTTTACTATCGAGGCGGTCGACGTGCGAGAACTTCAGCAGGCCGGCACCGCCACCTTGCGCAATGCGCCGGACTTTCAACGGCTGAAGGACAGCCTGCAGGCAATAGACGGGAAGCTTCAAAAAGTTGTGTCGGGAACTCATCAGGACTGAATTTTAGAGCCCGGAACTCGCCAAGCCCCCAGCACCGGCTCTGCCAGCGCGCCCGCCTGAAGGGCCAACGCCGAGAGCATGCAAGCGGCGGCGCAACCGCCTGCAGAAACGCCACAAGAAAGGCTGGATCACAACAGGACGCCGCGACTGCGATCCGGCAAGGTGTGAACGTCCTCAGCAGAAGTCAGGAGTGGACGGTGGGGTCGCCAGCCGATCTGCTCCAGCGCGTTTCGCGCCAGCTCTTGTGCATTGGCGTAATAAGCAGCCAAATCGTCACAACGCTCGCCGAGTGGGAACCACGCGGGGTTGGAAGCGATCCAGTCGGCCACACTGGTCAGACCCGCCAGCCAATTCACCATCGGCAAGCTCAAGGCTGCGGACTGTGGCTGACCTTGCGGCGCAAGAACCGACCAATAGACATCGATCAGGGACTGCCGCGCCTCCTGCCAGCCTGCCCCTTCACGCAGTGGCGTTCCCCATCGGACTTCTGATGACAAGAAGTGGTAGCCATGATGCGCGCAATGAGGCTCTATCTGCGGCAACCAATCTGGCGTATCTCACGACGCGCTTTCTGGAAATGCATCGCCCCCCGAATCAAGGCGTCAACAGCGGCAACACATATTTCACCGGCACCGCATAGCTGATCCCGCTGGGCGCGCTCAGCGCCGATTCCCGCGTACTCTTGAGCGCCACCATGTTCACCACGCCCACCACCTTGCCGGTGCGGATGTCCATCAGCGGCCCGCCGCTATTGCCGGGATAGGCGGTGATGTCGAGTTGCAAAAACTCCATGTCTCCCCCGCGCAATTGCCTGATGGCCCGCTCGGAGAGGTTGTTGGAGGTGGGCGCCGGCAGTGCCGCCTTGGTAATGGCGGCAACAATGCCGCGGTGCGTGACCAGCTGAACGCCCAGCGCCGTCCCCAGCGGATACCCCATCAGGGCCACCGCCACCCCTTCCCTCACCGCCGTGGCACTGTCATCCACGGTGGCCAGCGGCAAGGTGGCGACCAGCGGTTTGCCCTCGTCCAGCTCCAGCAGGGCCAGGTCATGCAAAGCGTCCCGCCGCAGCAGCTTCACCGACCGTGGCTGAGCTTGACCAGACGCATTGGCCACACCCGGCACCAGAATGGCCAAGTCTTTCTCCAGCGGATTGGGAATGACATGCGAACAGGTGACGATGGTCTTGCCATCCCCCACCATAAAGCCGGTGCCTCGAAAACCGAATCGCGGGTTGTCCGTGGCGCTGAAGGTGCCAACGGCCACCACCGCCTGACGGCTTTTGTCGATCAGGTCCGGGAGCGTGTTGGACATTTCCTGGGCGCTTGCATCGCCACTCCAGGCCGCGGCGCTCAGGCCCGCCACAGAGCCGCCCAGCGTCAGCAAAGGCCGATGCAGCCACGCCCCCCCCATGACCTGGGTGCCCAGCCCAGGCGCCGCCAACACAGGCACTCCCACCCAGCGGGCGAGTCGCCCCAGCATCCATCGGCGCGAGCAGCCGCTGTCAACGTCCATGTCACTCATTGCTTGCATCCATCCTGTTCAGGCCGCCAGGTCCCTGGCCGTCTGGCCCATCTCCAGTTCCGAGACAAAGCTGCGCCAGTTGCGGTCCGGTTCTTCAATCTTGAAACCGTAGAAAGTGCCGTGGTCGGTGACCCGCTTTCGTACCGCGTGCGCCAGCAGTCGCGAACGGGTGTTGTGGCCCAGTTCAATCTCCACCCGGCCTTCCACATTCAGCGGCAACTCATGCTTGCACTCGGCTTGGAAACCCTGCGCCGACACTTCAATCACATCCAACTGCACATACCCGATGGCGGGCAGCCCGTTGGCCGCCGGTACATCCATGTGGCCGGGGCAGCGCATGGAGTAACGCGGGTACTGCCGCAGCGCACGGCCCAGATCCTCGCCCCCGCCGCTCAGCATGGGCAGCAAATAGCGGAATTCCGGCTGGCGATAGACCGACCACAGCAGCGCCTTCTTGCGGTCTGGCAACTGGGTGAACACCGGCACTTGCTTGTTGAAGAAGTGGTCCAGCAGTTCCGGCGTCATCACCGGATCGTTGGTCGTGTGATAGCGCCGCTCCGGCAGCTTGATGTTGGGCAGCGATTGCCGGAAGAAGTATTGGTGCAGGTTCTTGCGGGCCTTGCGTCCGCGATAACCACGCTCAAAGACGACATCCGCCTCGTGCAAGTCCAGCGTGGCACCGACCGCCGGCGCGCCATTGGCAAAGTCGTAGTTGTCGACAGTCTGCTCTTTCAGGCGCTTGAAGAAGAGCAGCGCTTCATACAACTCGATCTTGTCCGGATTCACCGCAATCACCAGATGCCGGGTGTCGAAGTACTCGGTGCAGTACTGGTGCATGAACTTCATCAGCGGGAAGAGAATGGCCCCACCCGTCTTGCGAAACGCAGGCGCCACCGCCAGGGCCGAGATCTCAGCCACCATGCCCCCCTTGGCGCGCACCCCTTCCAGGTCGAAGACCGATTGCAGCGGGAAGCCGAACACGCCCTCACGCACCATGGAAATCGTGCCGACCACTTCGCCATCGTATTTGGCGCACAAAGTGGTGGTGGTGGGGAGCGAGTGGTAGATGGTGACCCGTAATCCGCTGGGGTCCGGCTTCATGAAGCCGCTGCCCACGTAGGCGTCATGCAGGATGCGGAAGCAGGCGTCCAGCTCCTCCTTCGATTCCGCAACCTTCAGCTCCAGGCGTTCACTCGGGGCGGGATCGCAGTCCACCATGCGCCGGTACACCGCAAAGCGCCAGGGCTTGGGCAAGGTGGAGAAGAGCCTGCGCAGCCCCTGGTGGAATCGCTTGCGCAAGCTGTGGCGACGAATCTGGCTCATAGGATCGTCTCCCTGATGGTGCAGCCTGCTTGCGGGGCCCATCCGCTTTATCGGATGGCTGCCTGCAACTTCTGCACCTCGGCTTGTTGCTCGAATTGTGGCCCGAGATCGGCCAGGCGCTTGAGTTCCGTCTGCGCCTCGGCCTTCTTGCCGCCCGTCACATACAACTGGGCCAGCCGCAGACGATAGGCAGGCACATTGGGTGCCTGGGCCACGGCCTGCTGTTGCACCTCGATGGCCTTGGTGGTCTGCCCCTTGGCGGCCAGGGCTTCGGCCCACGTGTCCAGATACGGCGCCACCTTGGGCCGCATCTGGTTGGCCTTCTCCGCATACTTCAGGCCTTCGTCTGTACGGCCGGCCCGCAGCTTCAGCCAGGCAATGTTGTTGGCGGCTGCGGCGTTGTCCGGAGCGTCGGCAAGGACGCCTTGATAGTACTGCTCAGCCAGGTCGTACTGCCCTTTGGTGAGCGCCACATCGCCCAGGTGGTACCTGAAAAGAGTGTCCTGCTTGTGTTGACTCAGCCACGCATTCGCATATTGCCTGGCTTCTTCGGTTTTGCCGGATTCCACCAGCACACCATGCAGGGCCACGGCCAGGGCGGTGTTGGGCATGGTGGCGCCGGCATCCTTGGAGAGCTGGTCGGCCTTGCGGTAGGCCGCCAGTGCGCCACTCCAGTCCTTGCGCGCACGGGCCACATCGCCTTCCAGCTTCCACCCCAGGCCGAAGGTCGGGCGCGCCGTCTGCAGGGCCTTGGCTGCCTGCAGGGCCAGTTCCGGGCGGCCGATGGCCAGGGACTTGCCGGCCACCTTCTCCGCCAGCTCAGCGTCGCCCGGGGCAATGGCCTGGGCGCGCTTGAGCGCAGCGGCGGCCAATTCACGGTCGGCCGGCTGGCCGCTGCTCATATAGAGATCCGCCAGACGCAGGGGCCCCAGCGGGGACCGGGGCTGCAGCGTGGCCACCTTGTTGAAGCTGGTGATGGCCGATTGGCGCTCACCTTGCGCCAGTTGCACCTGGCCCAGAGCATCCGCCAGCTCGGCCGAATCCGGATTGGCGGTGACCCCCTCCTGGGCCACCGCAGCGGCCTGCTTCAGGTCCTGCTTGTTGACCAGCAGGCTCACCAGCGCCAAACGTGGGGAGGGTTCCGTGGGGAAGTTGCGGATGATCTCGTTCAGCTGCTTGATCGCGTCTTCCGGCTTGATGAGCTGGTGGGTGACCCGCACGCCCATCTGCGCCATCACCGGCTTGAGGTTTTTCGGGTCGGCCTTGATGGCGGCGTCGTAACGCCTGGCGGCGTCTTCCGGCTTCTTGTCCTGCAGGTCCATCGCCGCCAGGTTGTTGGCCGGCGTCAGCGCCTTGGGTTCGCGCTGGATGGCTTTTTCGAATTCGGCGCGGGCCGCGGTCCGGTCGCCACGGAACAAGGCCATGCGGCCGCGCAGTTCCGGTGCGGCAGCGCTATCGGGCGTCTTGCGGTCGATGATGTCGATGACCTCGTTGGCGTGCGTCCAGTCCTTCTTGCGCAGGTAGAGGCTGACCAGCGCCAGATCAGCGGTGACGCCCTTGTCTTCGGCCGAAAGCTTGCGCAGCGTCTCAACGGCCTGCGCTTCCTGTCCCTTGCGGGCCTGGGTCAGCGCCAGCCCGACGCGGCTGGTGATGTCGGCCGGATTCAGCTCGGCGGCGCGGGCCAGCAGCCGCTCGGCCTCATCGCTCTGCCCTTGCTTGAGCTTGATTTCGGCAGCCAGCGCCAGCGCTTCGCCGGTGGGCCCCGGCTTGCCTTCCAGCAGCGGTTGCAGCGTGGCCCAGGCCTGGTCGGCATCGCCGCTGCGCAGTTGAACCTGCGCCAGTGCAATACGGGCCTGGGGGGCATCCGGCGTGCTGCTCACCACCTTCGCAAAATTCGATTCGGCCTGACGCAGGTCGCCGCTGGCCTGGGCCACCCGGCCGGCCAGGTAAAGCGCCCGGTCATTGCCCGGTGCGATCTTGAGCAAGGCCTGGCTCAGATCGGTGGCTTCCTTCAGGTTGCCGGATTCCAGCGCAAAGATGGAGGCGTAGTAGAAGGTCTGGGCATGGGTGGGCAGCGCGGCCTTCATGGCGGCCACGGCTTCTTTGGCCGCCGGCTTGTCACCCTTGCGCATCAGCGCGGTGATCAGGCCGGAATGGGCCGCAGGCAGCTTCTTGTCGATGTCCAGCGCCTTGCGATAGCTGTCGATGCGGTCATCCACCGGCGACTCGGCCAGCTCCTGCAAATCCCCTTTGACCTGCCAGGCTTCGGCCGCATTGGGCGACTGGGCCAGCAGCGTGTCGAGCTGGGCCAACGCCTCCTTGAGCTTGCCTTCGCTGGTCATGAGCCGGATGTTCATGAGCTGGACAGCCAGGCTGTCCGGCTGCGCCTTCAAGGCCGCGTTGGCAGCGGCGCGGGCTTCGGGCATCTGCCGCTTGGCGATATACGCGCCCACCAGCGTGCTTTGCAGATCGGCCTCATCGGCCGGGGCGCCGAGGTGGCTACTGGCGAATTGCGACACCACCTCGTCCTGCTTGCCTTGCAACAGCAGCAGCCGCGCCTGCAGGGCCGACATGCCGTCGCTGGTGTAGCCCTGGGCTTTGGCCTTGTCGGCTTCAATCACGGCGCCGGGCAGATCGCCGGCATCAAGCAAGGCTTTGGCCAGCAGATAACGGGCCTCGCCCAAGGAGCCGTCTTTCTGCAGCGCGTTCTTGAGCTGGATGATGGCGGCCTTCGGGTCTTTCTTGTCCAGATGCTCGCGGGCCGACTTGACCATGTCCTGCGCCGAGTCGCCCATGCAGCCCGCCAGGGCACCTGCCAGCAGCAGGGTCGAGCCCAGCGCCAGGATGCCTGCGCCACGCGACAGCGGGCCGCCAGGGCGGCGGGGAGATGAGCCGTTCTTGAAATCTCGGGACATGCTTGTCTCTCTCGGATGCAATGATGCGTTCGGTGTGAGGCCGACCCTGCCTGATGCGCTCAGGTCTTGAGTCCGAGCCGCGCCATCAGGTCATACAGCGTGGGCCGACTGACACCCAGCAGGTCGGCGGCCTTGGCAATGTTGTTGTCCGTGCGGCCCAGTGCGGCCACCACGGCCTGTCGTTCGGCGCGTTCGCGCACGCTGCGCAGGTCCAGCTCGGTATCGTCCGAGAGCGGTGCATCGGGCACGGCCAGGCCCAGGTCGTCGGCGGTGATGCGTTCACCGTCGGCCATGATGGAGGCGCGCTTCATCAGGTTCTGCAGCTCGCGCACATTGCCGGGCCAGCGATGCGCCTCGACACTGCGGATGGCTTCATCGCTCAGGCGCAGGATGGGGCGACGCTGCTCCGACGAAAAACGCCGCAGGAAGGCATGCGCCAGCAGCACGGCATCCCCCACGCGGTCACGCAGCGGCGGGATCTCCACCACGATCTCGGCCAGGCGGTAGTAGAGGTCTTCGCGGAACAGGCCCTGGGTGATCTTGGCTTTCAGGTCCTGGTGGGTGGCGCCCACGATGCGCACGTCCACCGCGATCTCCTGCCTTCCCCCCAGCCGCTCGATGCTGCGCTCCTGCAGGAACCGCAGCAGCTTGGCCTGCAGCGGCATGGGCAGATCGCCGATTTCATCGAGCATCAACGTACCACCGTGGGCCGTCTCGATCTTGCCGACGGTGGTCTTGGTGGCGCCGGTGAAAGCACCGCGTTCATAACCGAACAGTTCGCTTTCCAGCAGTGCTTCGGGAATGGCCGCGCAGTTGATGGCCACGAAGCGCCCCTTGCGACGCGAGGCATCGTGCAGGGCCTGGGCCAGCAGCTCCTTGCCGGTGCCGCTTTCGCCCAGCAGCAGCACGGTGGCGTCGCTGGCGGCCACACGTTCGATGGTGCGGCACAGGCGCTGCATCTGAGGGTCCCGCGTCAGCAGCTTGCCGGTCGGTTCGCCCTCCTGCTGCGTGAGCAGGCGCTGGTTCTCCTGCTGCAGCTCATGCAGGCGCATGGCGCGCTCCACGGTGAGCGCCAGCACATCCGCGTCCACCGGCTTGGAGAGGAAATCGTAGGCACCCATGCGGATGGCCCGCAGCGCATTGTTCTGGTCGTTCTGGCCGGTCAGCACAATCACCTTGATGCCGGGATCCAGCTCGATGAGCTTCTCCAGCAGGCGAAAGCCTTCGGAGACGGAATCCTGATCGGGCGGCAGGCCCAGGTCCATGGTGACCACGGCAGGCTTGTGCCGACGAAACTGCAGCAGCGCAGTCGCGACGTCATCGGCCGTGACCGATTCGAAACGATCCAGGGACCATTTCAGTTGCTTCTGCAGGGCCAGATCGTCCTCGACGATCAGCAGCGAGGGTGGCTGGGCGCTCATCGGGCTTTCACGGCCGCATCACGGCCGGCATCGGAACCACCGTTGCCACGCTCGGGGCCGGTATCGGCAAAAAACAGCGGCAACAGGATCTTCACCTGCGTGCCTTGGCCGGGGGCGCTCTCCACGTTGATCTTTCCTCCAAGTTCCTGCAGGTACTGGTAGCTCTCGTAGGCTCCAATGCCCATGCCAGCACTTTTGGTGGTCTGGAAGGGCTTGAACAGGCGCTGGTCCATGAACTCCTGCGTCATGCCACAACCAGTATCCTCCACTTCCACCTGCGCATGGCTGCCCATTCGTTGTAAGCGGAGTAAAACCCTCCCCTCAATCGGGGTGGCATCCAATGCGTTCTGGACCACATGGCCGAGCACGCGTTCGATGCGTTCCTCATGGCCACGGGCGCTGACCTCGTCCCGCAGATCCAGCTCCAGCGCGCGCCCTTTGCTGACGGCTGCGGCCGCCAGACGCCGTGCGATGGGCACCAGCGCAACGCCCCCAGTGCTGCCATGGTGAGGCTTGTCGCCTTCGCGCAGTTGCAGCATCAGCTGGCGCATCTTCTCCAGCGAGTTCTCGACCGTGTCCAGCATGTCTTGCTGAAACTCCGGGTTGTCGCGCAGCCGCTTGGCGTTTTTCATCATCAACGACAGCTGGGTGATGATGTTCTTCAGGTCATGCACCACGAAGGCGGACATGCGGTTGAAGGCCTCGAACTTGCGCGCCTCCAGCAGGGCTTCGGTGGCCTGCATCTGCGCCAGATAGCTGGCGGCCTGCTGGGCAGCGGTGCGCAGCAGGTCGCGCACTTCCCAATTCAACTCCAGCCGCGTGCGCGGCTGCCCCAGCACCACCCAGCCGATGAGGGCACCGGCCTGAATCAGCGGCACGATCAGCCAATGCCGCTCATCGGCCGCCAGCGCGGGCGGCAGGGCCACGTGGTCATAGGCGGCGGGATGCTCGCGCCATTCCTGGATGTCGATGATCCAGGCGCGCGCCTGCAGCCAGCGCAGCAGCGGCTCATCCGGCACCAGGCCTTCGCGATGCTCCTGCAGATTCCAGCGGGCGGTCTGCACAAAGTCGTCGGAGGCCGGACCGCGGCGCAGCCACAGAGCTCCCGAGGGCCCTTCCACCAGATTGGCCAGGCCGTGGATGACCGATTCCCCCAGCTGCGCGGGCGAAGCGCTGGCCGACAACATGCCGGTGAAGCGCAGCCATTCCTGGCGATAGTCGTAGCGATAGCTGAAGAAATTCTTGCTGATGTACACCCGCAGCTTGGCCCGCATCGAGCCCGACAGGCCGATCAGCAGCAGCGCCAGCACCCCCACCGCCAGCAGCACCTGCTGCAGCGCCCGGCCCCATTCGCCGCCGGTGTAGCGCACGTAGTAGCCCAGGCCCGAAACCACCAGCAGATACACACCGACGATCAGCAGCGTGAGGGACTGGAAGGCGGCCGCCCGAGAGACATGCAGTTTGTCCAGCCACTTGCGGTGGCGCCGGCTGGCCAGCCACAGCAGCGGCACGGCCATGCTGTGCACCAGGGCGCGCACACTCAGTGCGTCCCCGTCGAACTGCTGGAAGAGCGACGCCTGCGAAAACACAAAGACGTCGAACACAAACACCGCGCCCAGGCCGAGACAGACCGGTTTGGCATTCCATCGGGCATCGCGGTCGATGTTGCGCAGCATCTGCTCCAGCAGCACCAGACCCAGCACGCCCAGGCCCAGCCAGGCCATGGCCATGGGGCGCTGCATCAGCATCACCGGTGTGTCACCCCACAGCCGCCACATGGGCAGGACAAGGGCCACGGCCACTGCGGCCCAGGCCAGCGCCTGCAGCGAGCGCGGCACGCCGGAAGGGCGACGTCCGTCCGCTTGTTGAGGGAGTTCCACCAAGGCCAGGATGAAGGCGAACCAGGCGGCATACCGCAGCACATCCACCACCGGCAGCACCAGTTGCACCAGCACATGGCGGTCGGACACCCAGCCGAGCGGTTCCACGGTGTCCAGCGCGGCCCACGCGGCGGTGAGCAGCAGGGCCGCCTGCAAACGCAGCGCCCGCCGGGGGTGACGCTGGAATTGCGGCCACACCACCACCGCCAGCGCCAGATGCGCCAGCAGGCACAGCACGCCGGAAGCGGCGGCCAGTAAAGAAGGAGAAGAGAGGTCGCTCAGCATCGCGCCAGGCGTGCCACCAGATCAACGGGGGATGCGACGACGTTGGAGCCAACAGGCGCCGAGCACTGCAATGACAGCCGCAGCAAAATCCGCCGCGACCGTCCTCGCACAGCGTCGCTCAGCGGGCGCCCCGGCCGGTCAGCACCACCGCCACGGTCTCCAGCATGATCAGGAGGTCCAGGAACAGGGTGTGATTCTTGACGTAGTACAGGTCGTACTGCAGCTTTTCGAGTGAGTCCTCGATGGTGGAGCCATATTCATAGCGCACCTGGGCCCAGCCGGTCACTCCGGGCTTCACACTGTGGCGCACCGCGTAGTAGGGAATGTTGGCGACCAGCTCGTCGACAAAGAAGGGGCGCTCGGGCCGCGGGCCCACCATGCTCATCTCGCCGCGCAGCACGTTGAACAGCTGCGGTAGTTCGTCGATACGCACCTTGCGGATGAAGTTGCCAACGCGCGTGACGCGGCTGTCGTTCTTGGTGGCCCACTGCGGCCGGCCGTCCTTCTCGGCGTCCTGGCGCATGCTGCGGAACTTGATCACCTTGAAGGTGCTGCCATTCAGGCCCACCCGTTCCTGGGTGTAGAACATCGGGCCGGACGATTCCAGCTTGATCAGCACCGCCGTCACCAGCATCACCGGCATGGAGGCGATCAGCAGCAGCAGCGACGAGACCAGATCAAACACCCGTTTGACGGCGCTGCGCAGCATGCCCTGGTTGAAGCCGTCGCCAAAAATCAGCCAGCCAGCGTGGACATGGCTGATCTTGATCTGGGCCAGGGTCTTTTCGAAGTAGGTGGCCAGGTCCACCACGCGGATGCCGTAGAGCTTGCAGTCCAGCAATTGGCGCATGGGCATGCTGCCGCCGCGGCGCTCGGACAAGGCAACGACGATTTCGTCCACACCCAGGCGCAGGGCAGCTTCGGTGAGCGATTCGTCGCCAGTGATGAGTTCATGGGCCGGCACCAGCGGGTCCACTTCATTGGGGCCTGGCAGGAATCCCACAATCTGGGCGTGCGGGTCGGCCGCGCGCAGGCTTTCGCTGACCGCCAGGGCAGGTGCGCCGCTGCCAAAAATCAAGATCTTGGTGCGGCCACCGTTCTGGGTGCCGGCGTGAGCGGCATAAACCCGGTGAATCATCACCATGCCAACAGCCAGCATGGCGGTGGTGGTGAGCAGTTCGCGGTGGGAGACGGTGGCGGGGATGAGGCTGAAGAGGCTGTAGGCCAGCGGCAGGCCGATGAGCAGCGCAAACAGGGCGCGGGCGCACGATTGCGTGAGCGAGCGCTTGTGAGACTGCTGATAGAGGCCGGAGGCCGAGTTGATGACAAACATGCCACCGGCCAGCGACAGGCCGTACGAGGCGGCAAAGGTCACCATTTGGTCGCCACTGCTCTGGCTGAGCGCAACAGCAAAAACCGCTGCCACGATGAGCCCCAGGTCAAAGAAGACCTGGATCAAGGTACGACGATGTAGGTAATGATTAAAAATTCGAATCATGCCAGTCCCCACAGCAGGTCAAGGCATCTCTTGGATGCTGGATCGACCGCCTGGCTTTCTCCTTGTCCACCCGCTACGCCCCTCACCATGGATACATTTGGCTACGTTTGCTGCGGGCGGATCATGCCTCCCGCCCCTTGGCTTGCGAGCCCCCCGTTTGCAGGGGCCGCCAACTTCAGGAGCTGAGGGAGAAATCCATCACGGATGTCCATCGCGTTCAGGTGCCCGAAATGCCCTTTTCACGACATGACGGCGCCATTGTCGGTAGGGGCGCAGGCGCGCAAACCCCCTGACTGAATGCTTTGGGGGTGCGGCGTGCGGGAATGCACGTGAGTGGGGGGGATCACCCCGCGATCAGGGGACAGGCGATGTCGGGTTGGGGATTGGCGGAACGCGCCGGTGTGGCGAGGGCTGGGCGAAAAAAAAAACGCCCACCGTGGGGTGGGCGTTGTGGGCCTTGTGGGCCTTGTGGGCCTTGTGTCGGGGGCTCCCGGACCCTTGGGGTCAGGGGGCCTTCCGAGGCAGGGATCGGCCGGGTTGGCGGACGCTAGAGGACGTTAGCGGACGACGGCGATTTGCTCGCGGTTGCCAGCCTTGTACGTGTACAGCGTCAGCGCGCCGTTCTTGATATCACCCTTCTCGTCGAAGGCGATGGTGCCGGTCACACCCTTGTAGCCTTCGGTCTTGGCCAGAACAGGCAGGTACTTGGCCGGGTCAGCCGAACCGGCCTTGACCATGGCAGCCACCATCACGTTCACAGCGTCATAGACATAAGGCGCGTAGATCTGGACGTCCACCTTGTAGTTCTGCTTGAACTTGGCCTTAAAAGCATCCAGCGACTTCTTGCTTTCGCCTTCCACACCACCCGCTTCGGCACAAACCACCTGACCGTCGGCCATGGTGCTGGCCGACAGCTTGGGCAGCTCGGCCGTGCAGATGCCGTCACCCCCCATGAACTTGGCTTCAATGCCCAGTTGCTTCATCTGGCGCAGCATCGGGCCAGCCACGGCGTCCATGCCACCGAAGAAGACCACGTCGGGCTTCTTGCCCTTCAGGGAGGTCAGGATGGCGGTGAAGTCCGTGGCCTTGTCGTTGGTGAATTCACGACCCACCACCTTGCCACCGGCCGCCTTCACGCCCTTTTCGAATTCGTCCGCCACGCCCTGGCCGTAGGCGGTCCGGTCGTCAATCACGGCAATGGACTTGCCCTTGACCGTGGTGACGGCGTACTTGCCCAGCGTGCCACCCAGATGCACGTCATCGGCCACCACGCGGAACGCGGTCTTGTAGCCGTTGCGGGTGTATTTGGGGTTGGTGGCAGACGGCGAAATCTGCGGAATGCCCGCGTCGCTGTAGATCTTCGACGCGGGAATGGTGGTGCCGGAGTTCAGGTGGCCGATCACGCCGTTGACCTTGGAGTCCACCAGCTTCTGAGCGGCCGCAGTGCCTTGCTTCGGATCACCAGCATCGTCTTCAGCCAGCAGCTCGAACTTGACCTTCTTGCCACCGATGGTCACGCCCTTGGCGTTCAACTCATCAATGGCCATGCGCGCGCCCAGCTCGTTGTCCTTGCCCAGGTGGGCAATGCCGCCGCTGGTCGGGCCCACGTGGCCGATCTTCACCACCTCCTGCGACATGGCGACACCGCTCAGGGTCATGGCGATAGCGCCCACGATCACATTCAGCTTGGTTTGCATCTAAGAACCTCCGACTCGGGAAATGTGGAATGACGTTGAGTTCTCAACGCGGCAGAACATACTCCGTTTCCACTGTGGGAACCATAGTGAAAATGCTGTGAACCGCTCCCTCCAACAGACGTTGTCGCGCGACGTTCACCTGGGCATTCCCCAATGGGCTTTTTGATCGTGCGCAACCGTCGTGCACACAAGCCCCCAACCAGTGCAATCCCCGACCACATCGGGGCAAAACGGCGAGTGCGGATTCCCGCACCACCCCATCACCCCACAGTGCGAATCCCCGCACACCCCTCAAAACGGACGCCTGAAAGCACCCCTCATCCGCGCCTCATCCGCCCGTCAATCCACCCTACCCTTCGCCGGATCAGCACGATGTCGCCGAGGCAGGGGCTGGGGCCTGTTTGCGGAAGTCAAGAAGGGAATGGCTGGCGAAGCCAGACAGGAATGACATGGAGCAAACGGGCCCCAGCCCCTGCCTTGGCAGCGAAGTCAAAGGAAGCGGACCCAAGCGCAAGGGAGACCACCGGCCCAACGGGGGCGCAGACGAGAGCAAAAGCGAACAGCCCCAGCCCCGCCGCCTCACGCGCCAGTACCGCCGGAGGCCCCACCCGCCAAGTTGAAGTGATTCACCGCCAGCCCCATTGCCTTGTAGGTCTTGAACCGTACCCGTCCGGCAGCGACCTGCTCCGGCTCGGTGGACACCAGCTCCAGCACCCGCTCGAAGCGTTCCAGCTCCGGCGGCGGTTCCGGCTCGAAATTCAGCAGTGCCTGGCATCCCACCAGGTCTTCCAGCCGATCGGACAACAGCACCGGCGTGCGCTCCCGCAGCAGCGTCGGTGTGCCGGGCTTCACCAGCACATGCGGCAGGAACTCCTGCGCGTCAAACGTCCACAAGGTCTGATCCAGCCGCTCCAGCAGCCGCATCGGCCCCCAGACGCCGGTTTTCAGGCCGGCCCCCAGGGTTTTGCGCAACAGACGGCAGGCGTAGGCCTGGCGGTCGGGAACCCCGGTGTAGAAATTAACTTCGGTCACCAGAATGCTCCCGCCCACGCCTTGCCATGCCACACCACCCGCCGTCCAGGGCCCGCTCAGCGGACCTGCGACAGCACGAAGTGGGTCAGCAGCCCCACCGGACGGCCGGTACTGCCCTTGGCAGCGCCGCCCTTCCAGGCGGTCCCGGCGATGTCCAGATGACCCCAACGGTACTTGGAGGCAAAGCGCTGCAGGAACTTCGCGGCCGTGATCGACCCCCCTTCGCGGCCGGCCACGTTGGCCACATCCGCAAAGTTGGACTTCAGACCTTCGGCATAGTCGTCGTCCAGCGGCAGGCGCCAGCAGGGGTCCAGCGCCGCTTCACCGGCGGCGCTCAGCGAGGCAGCCAGCTCGTCGTCGGTGGCATACATGCCGCTGCGCACACCGCCCAGGGCGATCACGCAGGCGCCGGTCAGCGTGGCCACGTCCACCACCACGGCCGGCTTGAACCGTTCCGCATAGGTCAGCGCATCACACAGGATCAGGCGGCCTTCGGCATCCGTGTTCAGGATTTCGATGGTCTGGCCCGACATCGACGTCACCACGTCACCCGGCTTCACCGCATTGCCGCTGGGCATGTTCTCGCAGGCCGCCACGATCACCACCAGGTTGATCTTCGGCTTCAGCTCGGCCACCGCGCGCAGCGTGCCCAGCACGCTGGCCGCGCCGCCCATGTCGAACTTCATTTCGTCCATGCCGGCACCCGGCTTGATCGAAATGCCGCCCGAGTCAAAGGTGATGCCCTTGCCCACCAGCACCACCGGCGCCTGGGTCTTGGCTGCACCGTCATAACGGGCCACGATGAAACGCGGCGCCTCGGCCGAACCCTTGGCCACGGACAGGAACGAGCCCATGCCCAGCTTCTCGATGGCCTTCTGGTCCATCACCTCGACCTTCAGGCCGTGGCTGCGGCCCAGCGCCTTGGCCTGCTCGCCCAGATAGGTCGGCGTGGCCACATTCGGCGGCAGGTTGGCGCATTCGCGGGCCAGCGCAATGCCGTTGGCCACGGCCTGGCCGCGGGTCAGGCCCGCCTTCACCGCCTTGGCATCGTCCTTGCCCACCAGCAGCGTGATCTTGGCCAGCTTGGCAGCGGCCGGTGCGCTCGGCTTGGTGGCGCGGTACACATACACCGCTTCATGGGCCGCCAGCACGGCCTGCTCCACCAGCGATTCGGTCAGCGCGGCTTCAAAACCCACGAAGGACAGCGCGGCATGGGCCACACCCCGGCCCTTGACCTGACCCAGCGCAGCCGCCACGGCCGCGCGAGCGGCCTTCAGCGAGCCGCCGCTGGCAGCCACCACCAGGCGTGCGGCCTTCACACCCGCCGGACGGGTCAGCGTTACCACCTGGCCGGCCTTCAGTTCGAAGTCGCCCAGTTTGATCGCGTCCTTGACCAAGGCCGTCACGGTCTTGTCCAGGCCAGCAGGCAAGGTGTCGCCAGCAATGACAACCACCAGAGCGTCTGCTGTTTGCGACGCCAGCGCGTCCTGCGACGCGGACAGAGTGCGAAAGTCCATAATACCGAGAAGTAGATAAAGTGCCCGGATGTTATTCGATTCAACCGTACGCAAGGAAACGGCCCGCAGTTTCGGCCTCGCTTTCGTGGTCATCCTCACCATCGTGGTGACGATGCTGCTGGTGCGTTCGCTCGGCATGGCCGCCAAAGGGTCCGTGGCACCGCAGCATGTGCTGCTGTCCCTGGGCTATCTCACGCTGGCCCAGTTGCCCATCATGCTCAGCCTGTCACTGTTCGTGGCGGTGGTGATGTCGCTCGGGCGGATGTACAAGGAGTCCGAGATGACCATCTGGTTCGCCAGCGGCCTCGGGCTCTCCCGCTTCATCCGTCCGGTGCTGGCCATGGCCTGGCCAGTGATTCTGGTCATGAGCACCGCCACGACCAGAATCACTGGCACTGTTGTCATTGCTCCAGGGCCAGTGATTCTGGTCGTGGCGGTGCTCATGACCATCGTCTGGCCCTGGAGCAATGACAACAGTGCCCAGCTGCGTCAGCAGTTCGAGCAGCGCAGCGACCTCTCCCGGGTCGCACCGGGCCAGTTCCAGACCTCCAACGACGGCAGCCGCGTCTTTTTCATCGAGCGCGACCCCGCCAACGAAGCCGCCGCCCGCAATGTGTTCATCATGAGCAACAGCGAGCATCTGGAGTCGGTCACCACCTCCGCCCAGGGGTCCCTGGTCAACCAGGACGACCAGCGGCTGCTGGTGCTGGACCATGGCCAACGCAACGACATCGACACCCGCAACGGTGACAAATCCGTCGCCCGCTTCGAGCGTTATCTGGTGACGGTGGACGATGGCGTGATGCGCAGCTCCGCCACCCGCCCGCCCAAGACTCTCTCCACCGTCGAACTGCTCAGCACCCGCGGCAAGCTCAACGACGGGGAACTGGCCTACCGCTTCGGCATGATCCTCGGGTGCGTCAACCTGGTGCTGCTGGGCATTGGCATCTCTGCCACCAATCCGCGACGGGCCAGCAATTGGAATCTGCTATTCGCCCTGCTGGCCTTCATCGTTTATTTCAACCTGATCAACCTGACTCAGAGTTGGGTGGTGAACGGCAAGTTCCAGTTGGGCTCCAGCCTGCTGGTCCTGCATGGTCTGGCCTTGGTGGTCAACCTGCTGCTGCTGGCCTGGCGTGACATGGGCAACCGGGTGCATCTGCCCTGGAAGCGGGTGCCCCCCTCTCCGCCCGCCCCGCCGCCGCCAGCCCCGCCCCCTGCGTCGGCCCGGCCGGTCGCGCCAGCCCTGGGCATGCCCGTCTCCATGCAGAACCCCACCACGCCGGGAGTGCCGGTATGAAGACCGTCCGCCGGCTGCTGTACCGGGACATCCTCAGCTCCTTCGCCCTGGTGATGGCGGGCTTCCTGGCACTGTTTTTCTTTGTGGACTTCATCGACGACCTGGACCGCTTCCAGCGCATGGGCCTGGGCGTGGGCTGGGCGCTGTGGTCCTGCCTGCTGAAGGTGCCGGGCCGCTTTTATGAGCTGATGCCGATTGCGGTGCTGATTGGCACCATCTTCAGCCTGGCCCGCCTGGCGCAGTCCAGCGAATTCACCATCCTGCGGACCGGGGGCCTCAGCCCCGCCCGCGCGCTGGGCCTGCTGAGCGTCATCGCGTTGTTCTTCGCCCTGGTGGCGTTCACCGTGGGCGACTACCTCACCCCCTGGGCCGACAGGCAAGCGCAGCTGCTCAAGTCCAGTGGCAACGGCGGCGTGACCAATGCCTCCGGCGCCTGGATGAAGGACCGCGACGGCGACTTCAGCTATGCGGTGCATGTCGGCCGCGCCAAGGCCAGCGGCGTCATGGAAGACGTGTTGATCATGGAGTTCGATGCCAAGGGCGCCATGTCCACGCGTCTCACCGCCAAGCAGGGCACGGTGGACAGCAGCGGCCGTTGGCAACTGCGGGATGTGCGACTGATGCAATGGTCCCGCGCGTTGACGCCGCTCAACCGCGCCGGCGGCAGCGTGACCGATCCCAAGGACCCCAACGCGCCGCAGGACAAGCTGGCCGGCAACCCGACCGTCCGTGAACTGCTGCTGCCGCAATACACCTGGCAGAGCCAGTTGCCCGCCGGCGTGGTGGCCGCAGCGGTGCAGCCCACCTGGAACATGTCCACGCTGGAGCTGTACCGCTACACCCGCCATTTGTCGTCGCAGGAGCAGGCGTCGCAGCAGCCGGAGATTCAGTTCTGGCGCAAGGCCTTCTATCCGTTTGCCTGCATGGTGATGGTGGGCCTGGCCCTGCCCTTCGCCTACCTGCATTTCCGCTCCGGCGGCATCAGCGTGAAGGTGTTTGGCGGCATCATGCTGGGCATCAGCTTTGTGGTGCTGAACGCCATCACCGGCCATGTAGGCCTGCTGCGGGACTGGACACCGTGGCTGGTGGCCTCGGCACCCAGCCTCTTTTATCTGGGCATCTCGATGGCCGCCTTTGGATGGCTGGTGCGATATCGATGAGGGCCCCCTCGACCCACACAGGAATCGGCATGGAAAGTGAAGTGATGAATGCGGATGGCCTGCTGCTGTTTGCCCACGGTGCGCGGGACCCGGCCTGGGCCGCCCCGTTCCAGGCCATTGCCGCCGAGTTGCAACAACGGCAGCCCACGCTGCCGCTGGCCCTGGCCTACCTGGAGCTGATGACACCGGACCTGCCGGCCGCTGCCGGTGCGCTGGTGGCCCTGGGCTGCAAGCGTATCCAGATCGTGCCGATGTTCCTGGGCTCCAGCGGCCATGTGCGCCGCGACGTGCCGCCGCTGGTGGAGGACCTGCGTCGCCGGCACCCGGGTGTGCTGTTCCTCCTGCATGACGCCATCGGCGAGCAGCCGTCGGTGATCCAGGCCATGGCGGCCGCCACGCTGGAGCTGGTGTCCGCCGTGGCCCCGCTGCCCGGCGCCTTGCTGACCGCCCCGCACGACCCTGCAGCAACCTCCGCCGGTTCTGCCACGCCTGCGGCGCCAGTGCCGTCCTTGCCCCACCAGCCATGAACCTGCACCAGTTCCGTTTTGTGCAAGAGGCCGCGCGGCGCAACCTCAACCTCACCGAGACCGCCAAGGCGCTCTACACCTCGCAGCCCGGGGTTTCCAAAGCCATTCTGGAGCTGGAAGAGGAACTGGGGGTGGACATCTTCTCCCGGCACGGCAAGCGGCTACGCAGCATCACCGAGCCCGGCCAGCAGGTGCTCAAGTCCATCGAGATCATCATGCGCGAGGTGGGCAACCTCAAACGCATCGGCGAGGAGTATTCCAAGCAGGACGCCGGCACCCTCTCCATCGCCACCACCCACACCCAGGCGCGGTATGTGCTGCCCGGGCCGGTCACTCAGCTGCGCAAGCAGTTTCCGCAGGTCAACATCGGTCTGCACCAGGGCAGCCCGGACCAGGTGGCCCGGATGCTGATCGACGAGACAGCGGATGTTGGCCTGGCCACCGAGTCGCTGTCTCAGTTTGAAGAGCTGGTCACGCTGCCTGCCTATGAGTGGCAGCACGTGCTGGTGATGCGGGCGGAACATCCGCTGGCACAGGTGGAACGCATCCATCTGGAGCAGATCGCCAGCGAGCCGCTGGTGTCCTACCACCCCAGCTTCACGGGCCGCACCCGCATCGACCGCGCGTTTGCACAGCGTCAGCTCACGCCCAACATCGTGCTGGAAGCGATTGACTCGGATGTGATCAAGACCTACGTGCGCCTCGGCCTGGGCATCGGCATCGTGGCCGAGATGGCCGTGCGCGAAGACCCGCCCGGCGGGGAGCTGGTGTCGCGCCCGCTGGGCCATCTGCTGGGTCAGAACATCGCGCGCATCGCCTTCAAGCGGGGCGCCTATCTGCGCAACTATGTCTACAGCTTCGCCGAGCTGCTGTCGGACCGCCTCAATCGCAGCCTGCTGCAGCGGGCCATGAGCGGAGATCCGAACGACTACGGGCTGTGACCGACTCTCCCGACGCCTGACATCATGAGCCACCCGACCGCTTCTCCCCAAACGCCCGCCCTCAAGAGCCGCCTGCCGCAACTGGGCACCACGGTGTTCAGCGTGATGTCGGCGCTGGCGCAGCAGCACGGCGCGGTCAATCTGGGCCAGGGCTTCCCGGACTTTGAAGGCGACCCGGCACTGCTGGATGCGGTAGACCGGGCCATGCGCTCCGGCCACAACCAATATCCGCCCATGCCGGGGGTGGCGGCCCTGCGCCAGGCCATCGCGGCCAAGATCGAAGCGCTGTACGGGCACCGGTATGACGTGGACCGCGAGATCACCGTCACCGCTGGCGCCACCCAGGGCATCCTCACGGCGCTGCTGGCCGTGGTGCATCCCGGCGATGAGGTCATCGTGCTGGAACCCGCCTACGACAGTTATGCGCCCAACATCGCCCTGGCGGGCGGTGTCATGGTGCCGGTGCCGCTGGACCCACACACCTTCCGCCCCAACTTTGACCGCCTCCGCGCCGCCCTGTCGCCCCGCACCCGCGCGCTGATGATCAACACGCCGCACAACCCCAGCGGCAATGTCTGGACGGCGGACGAAATGCAGCAGCTCGCCCAGTTGCTGGACGGCACCGACGTGCTGGTGGTGAGCGACGAGGTGTATGAGCACATGGTCTATGACGGCCAGCAGCATCAGAGCGTGGCGCGTTTCCCGTCGCTGGCGGCGCGCAGCCTGGTGGTGTCCAGCTTCGGCAAGACCTACCACGTCACCGGCTGGAAGGTCGGTTTTGTGGCCGCCCCCGCCCCGCTGATGGCGGAGTTCCGCAAGGTGCATCAATACAACGTGTTCACCGTGAACTCGCCGATGCAGGTGGGGTTGGCGGCCTACATGGCCGACCCGGCGCCCTACCTCGGGCTGAGCAACTTCTACCAGCGCAAGCGCGACCGCTTCCGCGAAGGGCTGGCGCAAACACCGTTCCGGCTGCTGCCCTGCCCTGGCAGCTACTTCCAGTGCGTGGACTACAGCGCGCTTCCGGCCCCGCTGGCCGCCATGGACGACATGGCCTTGTGCCAGTGGCTCACTCGCGAGGTGGGGGTGGCGGCGATTCCGATGTCGGCCTTCTACAGCACGCCGGGCGATGGGGTGCGCCCGTCCATCATCCGCTTCTGCTTTGCGAAGAAGGAAGAGACCCTGGACCTGGCGCTGGAGCGGCTGCGGGGCATTCGGACCTGAGGGGAGCCCTCGCCGCACCGTCCACGGGACGACGGCCCAAGGAAGCAGCCCTTGGGAGCGGCCACGGATGCGGCCCTCGGATGCGGTCCTCGGCACCGCTCAGCTGGACAACGCTTCAGCCCGGGCAGGATCAGTACGCCTTGGGTTTCTTGGGCGGCTCGTCCTCATTGGCGAGCGAGAGATCCAGGTCCACGTCCAGCGACTGACCCACGCCTGGGCGCTGTGTGCGGCCACCCGCCCCCGGTGCGGATGTCGGCGTCTGCCAGGCCATGGTGGCCATCATGTCGGGCGGCGCCGTGGCATCCAGCGGCAGGAACACATCAATGTCCTGCGATCGGACTTCATGCTCGGCACGGTCGCGGGCCACCGCATACAACAGCAACAGGTCGCGATAAGCCGGCAGACCCAGCTCGCCGCTGTATTCCTGGTGATGGGAGAACAGGTCCTGCAGCAGGCTCATGCTGCCGGATGGATCCACCCAGGCGCTTTGCAGGCGCTCCACCAGCTCCGTGTGCGCCTCCAGCCCGACGCCTTCGTTCAGATCGGCGCTCCAGGCCGGGGGCCGGGCCCGGAATTGCTGGCTGAAACGCTGGCCGACCCGTTCAAAAGAGGTCTTGTCCCCGCGCCGCTGATACAGCTCCAGCAACTTGAGATAGGGAAGACCACTGGCCGCATCCCGCTCACCCAGGCGACTGGACAAGAGTTCGATCGCGGCATCGTCCTGGCCCAGCACGAGGAAGAAGTCCACCTGCTGTTCCAGATCGATCAGCTCCTCCACCGTCACGGCGCCCAGGCCATTCAGGTCCCGCAGCAGCGGTGAGGGACGTGTGTCGCCCGGTGGTGGCCGCATCTCGAAGCGCAGCGGCTCCATGGCGTCCAGGCTGGCGAGTGCGTCCAGCGCGTCTTCCACCGCAGCTGTGGCCGAGCCGCGTCCGCCAAGCCCTCCGAGGCCGCTGGTGCTGCTCCCCGCTGGCGACGGTGCCCCCACAGCCGGCTCCGCAGCCGGACTGGGCGCCGCACGCGGCGGCAATTGCATGGTGCGTTCGGGATCGGTGATGCTCAGCGGCATCGGCATGGTGGTGGGTGTCGCGGTGGCGGCGCCGAGGTCCTTGCGGTCCAGGGCCACCAGGGCCGCAGCCGCCGCGCCGGGCGCGGTCTGGGTAGGCGCCACACCCTCGGCGGCAGCAGCCGGATGAGCGGACGGATAGGTCACGCGGGCAGCGCCCAGGTCCAGCGCGGCGCCGGTATCGGCTTGCGGGTCGCCCCACCAGCTCTGCTGCGCCTCCTTGCGCTGCGGCTTGCGGCTGCGCCACAGCAACAGGCTGCTGGCGGCCAGCCCAAGGCTCAGCAGCGTCAGCGCCAGCATCCAGGTGGGATAGCCCTTGTCGTCCGCGCGCTGTTCACGCGCGGCCTTGAGTTCCTCGCGCAGCGACTGCAGCACTTCGTTGGTGCGGCGTTGCTCGGCTTGCAAGTCGGCCACCCGCTTTTCCATCACGGCCAGTTGAGCCCGGGCTTCTGCGACAGCGCTTGCGGCACTGGCAGCTTCGGCCGCTTCAGAGGCCAGCCGCGCAGCGTTGGGCGGAAGGAGCACTTCGGCCGGCTCCATCGACAAACGCGGGCCAGCCGGTCCACGGGCGGACACCGACGAGGCGCCGCCGTCTGCTGTGCGGCGCACGGGCTGGCGGCGGGATCGGGCCGGTGCGCTGGCCGCTGCCGCAGCCGCCGAAGCTGCCGAAGCTGCTTCCACGAACGGCACGGCAGCAGCCCGGGTACGAGCGGCCGACGCGTCACGCGGCGCCGGCTGCCGGGGTTCCCCACCGGTGGCGACCTGAAAGACCGGCGTGGACACAGCGCCCTGCGTGCCCGGATCGGCCAGCGGTTCGACACTGTGGCCCGGCGGGTCGATGAAGGCCGTGTATTGGCGCGTGAAGGCGGCGCTGCAGCCGAGCGTGAGGCTCACGGCCACCAGCGGCTCGTTGATGGCCTGGCTGCTGCGCAGCCGCACGCCCCGCAATTGCTGCTGGCCGTCGGTCTCGAGCTGCCAGCGCAGCGATGAGGGCTGCAGAATCGTCTCGCCGGCCGTCACTTCGGCACGAATGCAATCGGCGGTGACCACGTCTCCAGGAGCCAATTGCACCGGGAAGAACAGGTTCAGCGGCTGGCCCAGCGAAGATGCGGTCTGGGGCCGGCCCACGCCGAGACCCCATGCAGAGGTGGACATCATCGCCAGGCTTGCGAGCATGAGCACGCTGGGCGCGGGGCGAAGGCCCCGCTGGCTGTGATGGTGTCTGTTCATCCCGCTGTGAGAAGGCTTGTTGGGTGCGTTTCACTCTAGCACGGCCTTTTACATGTGAGACTGGGTTTCCCCTGTGAGGCCGCCTTTGGGGCGCTTGGTGACACCTGCCATCCCCCAGTCGCGGGTCCTCGCGAATGCCTTGCCCCGCGAGGATGGTCGGGCAGCTTCACGAAACCGAAATGAAGCCTTCCAGGTAGACGCCACTGGGCCAAGCCAAGGGGCCTGAGCACATCCGGCCCGCCATCGCCAAGCGGGTCGCGCGACCTGGCGCCACCTTCTTCAAAACCATCAGGCGGATAAGTCCAGCCTCTGGTTTCAGTGCAAACCGACTGCCCTCAAAGAATCCGGCATCTGCCCTCTCTGGGGCGCAAAGCTGGAGCATCGCCAAATGGCCTATCGACTGGGCGTGGACGTGGGTGGCACGTTCACTGATCTGCTGCTGTTCAACGACTCGGATGGCCGCTTCTGGCGGCACAAGACGCCGTCCACGCCTCACGACTCGTCTGAAGGCATCCTCAACGGCGTACGCGCTGTCTGCGAGAAGGCCGCCATCGCCGCAAGCGATATCGAGGTGTTTCTCCATGGCACCACCGTGGCCACCAACGCGGTCCTGGAAGGCAAAGGCGCACGCGTTGGTCTTGTGGTCACCGAGGGTTATCGCCAGATGATGCAGGTGGCCCGGTCCCTGGTACCCGGAGGTCTGGCCGCGTGGATCGTCTGGCCCAAGCCGGAGCCGTTGGCCAAACTGGAGGACACCGTCGAGATCAGGGGGCGGCTGGACGCCTGCGGGCAGGAACTTCGGCCCCTGGACGAAGCCGACATCCGTGCTCAACTGCTCACACTCCGGGACCGCGGCATTGAAGCGTTAACCATCTCCCTGATGAACGCGTATGTCAACGGAGAGCATGAGCGTCGCGTGGCTGAGATTGCAGCGGAGGTTCTGCCAGATGTGCCGATCTCTATGTCGCACGTCGTGCTGCCGGAGATGCAGGAATATGAACGGACGTTGACGACCGTCGCCAATGCCTCTGTTCGCCCGATTGTCAGCCGCTATGTGCGCAACCTGCGCCAACGGCTGCGTGACCTGGGCATGCGGGGTCGCATCTCGCTGTTGCGCTCGGATGGTGGCTTGATGTCGTCCGAAGCGTCTGAAGAGCAACCGGTGTCCCTGCTGATGTCGGGCCCCGCCGGCGGCGTCACGGGCGCGCTGTGGGTTGCCAAGAATGCCGGTCTCAAGAACATCCTGACCCTGGATGTCGGCGGCACGTCCACCGACGTGGCGCTGATCGAAAACGGCGAACCCCGGCTGGTCCGCACCACCGATGTGGGCCACCTGACGGTGCGCGTCTCCGCGCTCGACGTGAAGACGGTCGGCGCCGGCGGAGGCTCCATCGCCCGCATCCCGGAGCTGACCAAGGCGTTGCGCGTGGGGCCTGAGTCCGCAGGAGCGGTTCCCGGGCCGGTGGCCTACAGCCGGGGCGGTACGGTTGCCACGGTCACGGATGCCAATGTGGTCCTGGGTTACCTGCCGGAGAACTTGCTCGGCGGCACGTTCAAGCTGGACCGGGAAGGTGCCCGCGCAGCCGTGCAGAAGGTTGCCGATGACCTGGGAGTGGAGCTCTATGAGGCCGCTCGGGGCATCATCGATATCGTCAACGAGAACATGTTTGGTGCCCTGAGGATGATCTCCGTGCAGCAGGGTTATGACCCGCGGGACTTCGCCCTGATGGGCTTCGGCGGTGCCGGTCCGCTGCACGTCAACGCCGTGGCCAAGCTGATGAACTCCTGGCCAGCCGTCTCGCCAGTGTCGCCCGGCGTGCTGTGCGCCTTGGGGGACGCCACCACGCGTATGCGTACGGAGACGTCCCGCTCCTTCTCCCAACGCGTCTCCCGAAGCAGTGATGCCGAGGTGGCCGCCACCCTGATCACCATGCGTGAGCAGGTCCGACAGGCCCTGATCAGTGAAGGTGTGCCGTTGGAAGAGATTGAACTGCGCTTTGAAGCCGACCTTCGTTATGCAGGCCAGGCCTTCGAGGTGCCCCTGCCGGTTTCACTGGCCGATTTTGAGGCCGGCACCGGCCTGGCGGCACTCGAAGCCGCCTTCCACGAGGCACACAAGCGCCTGTTCACGTTCAGCATGGACACGGAGACTGAACTGGTGAACCTGCGCGCAGTGGCGCTGGGCAAGTCTCTGGACCTGCCCGCTCACCGCCTGCCCCAGGGGGATGGCAATCCGATCGCCGCCAAGCTGCGCGATCACCAGATGTGGGGCCATGGCGGCTTCATGGATGGCGTGATCTATGACCGCGCCCTGCTCCGCGCCGGAGATCGCATCGCCGGACCGGCGGTGGTCTGCGAAATGGACTCCACCACCGTGATCCTGGCCGACCACGTCGGCACCGTCGATCCGTTCGGCAACATCCTGATCAACCCGGCCACCAGCGCCTGAGCGCCCGCGCTCGTACTTCCGAGGGACCTTCCATGCCCGCTCGCATCATCGAAACCGCGACCACGCCGCTCTCCGCCACGACGGTGGACCCCATCACCCTGGACATCATTGAAAACGCGCTGCGCAATGCCCGCGTGGAAATGGACGCCACACTGTTCCGCACCGCACTCTCACCGGGCATCCGCGAGCAGGGGGATGCTTTCCCCCTGATTGCGGATCGTCATGGCCGCATGGTCGTGGGCCAGTTTGGTTCATTCATTGATGGCTTTCTTCGCAACTACGACGGTGACATCGAAGATGGTGATGTCATCTTTTTGAACGACCCCTACTCCTGCGAAGGCGCCATCAGCCATCTCAATGACCAACTGGTCATCCTGCCGGTGTTCCGCAAGGGCCGCCTCATGGCCTGGGCCGCGATGTTTGGCCATATGACTGACGTCGGCGGCAAGGTGCCGGGCTCCCTGCCGACCGACGCCAGCACCATCTTCGAGGAGGGCTTCCGCCTGCCGCCCGTCAAGCTCTACCGCAAGGGCGTGCTGCAGGAAGACATCGTCCGCATCAACGTCAACCAGTCCCGCATGCCCGAATGGTGCAAGGCCGACCTGCACGCCCTGGTAGCCTCCTGCCGTGTCGCGGCCCGCCGCGTGGATGAGATGTGCGAGCGGTTCGGCGACGACATCTTCGATGCAGCCACCCAGGAACTGCTGGCCCGCAATCATCGGGCGATGAAGCACATCATCACCACTCAGATCGGTGAAGCGCCGGTGTCCTTTGAAGACTACCTGTGTGACGATGGCCGCGGTTTCGGCCCGTTCAAGATCAAGTGCACCATGTGGCGCGAGGGTGAGCGCGTGATCCTGGACTTCGCCGGCACCGACCCCCAGTCGAGTTCCTCGATCAACTATTTGCTCAACGAGAACATGTTCAAGATGTTCTTCGGCATCTACATGATCATGGTGTTCGACCCGCAGGTGCTGTTCAACGACGGCTTTTACGATCTGGTCGACGTGCGGATTCCTGAAGGCTCGTTGCTGAAGCCGCGATTCCCGGCAGCACTGAGCTGCCGCACGCATGCACTCGGTCGCATCTTCGACGTCCTGGGCGCGCTGCTGGGTCAGAAGACGCCGGAGTTCCTGTGCGCCGCCGGATTCTCGTCCAGCCCACACCTGATGTTCTCCGGTCATCGCGCCAAGGAGACCTCGGCAGGAACTGAGGAACGCGGGGAGTGGTTCCAACTGTTCCAGATCGGATTTGGGGGCATTCCCGGCCGTCCCTTTGGCGATGGCGCGGATGGCCATTCGTTGTGGCCCGGCTTCACCAATGTCCCCAATGAGTTCCTGGAACGGTATTTCCCGATGATCATTGAGCGCTACGAGACCGTCCCGGACTCCGGTGGTGCGGGTCAGTTCCGGGGCGGCAACGGCATCCTGATGACGTACCGTTTCACCGAAGCCGGACAGATCTCCATCCACGACGATCGCTGGTTCATCCCTCCCTGGGGCGTGAACGGTGGCCATCCGGCCCAACGCTCCTGGAAAACGCTGGAGCGCGTCGACGGCACCAAAGAGGCACTGCCCGCCAAGTGCGATCGCATCGAGGTGAACCCCGGAGACCAACTGCACTTCGTGACATGGGGAGCCGGCGGATGGGGCGATCCACTGGTGCGAGACCCGGCGCTGGTGGCCCTGGAGGTGCGCCGCGGACTGGTCACCAAGGCCGGCGCCCGCGCCTACGGGGTCTGCCTGAGCGACGACGGAGCCGTGGATGCGGCCGCGACCGAGGCCCTGCGCACCCGTATGCGTGCCGAGCGTGCGCCGCTGGGCGTCTTTGATCGCGGGCCGGACATCGCCACGCTCCGCGAGCGGTGCCTCGAGGAGACCGGGCTGCCCGCGCCTCGTCCACCGGTCTGGCCTGGCCAGTTCGCCAGCGCCTGAGCGAGATCGCCCATGCCGGTGCCGACCTTGGACACACAATCCACCCGACAGGCCGACGGGAGGGGAACCACACGGCGCCACTTCATCGTGCTCGCAGGTGCGGGGGCAGGTCTGGCCCTGGGTCTCCCGGCCACAGGCGCTGTCGGCGGTGGTGACGCCCCCTTGCCGCCCGACAGCCCCCAAGGCGCTGGACTGAATCGCCCCTTCGTGCGAATCGCGCCGGACGGTCTTGTGACGGTGATCGTCAAGCATCTGGAGATGGGCCAAGGCATCGCCTCGGGTCTGGCAACCGTCGTTGCGGAGGAACTGGACGCTGACTGGGCCCAACTGCGCACTGAGGCAGCCCCTTTTGATCCGGCCCTCTACCGTCACACGGTGTTCGGCTTCCAGACCACCGGCGGCTCCACCTCCATGGCTAACAGCTGGCAGCAACTGCGGGAGGCCGGCGCAGTCGCCCGTGCAATGCTGGTGAGCGCCGCAGCGCTGCGTTGGAGCGTCCCCGCAGAAGAGCTGACCACCCATCGCGGTCAAGTGCTGCACGGCCCCAGTGGCCGCCGCATCGGTTATGGCGCCCTGTCCGAGGCAGCTGCGGCGCTGCCAGTTCCCACCGAGGTGCCGCTCAAGTCGCCTGCCTCGTTTGGACTGATCGGTCGAGAACAACGGCGCCTGGGCGTCCACGACATCGTGCAGGGACGCAGCCGCTACGGCATGGACATCCAGCGGCCTGGCATGCTCGTGGCGGTGCTACAGCGGCCGACACGGTTCGGTTCCACGATTCGGTCCGTGGATGCCTCCGCCGCCTTGGCGATGCCTGGCGTTCGCGCTGTCCATCAGCTGTCCAGCGGGGTGGCCGTCCTGGCGGACAACAGCTGGCTTGCCATCGAAGCGCGCCGCCTACTCAAGATCGAGTGGGACGACAGCAAAGCCGAGCAGCGGTCGACCGCCGATCTGCGCGCCAACTTTCGAGCGCTGGCCGGCGCGGGTGATCCCGGTGTCGAGGGACTCAAACGCGGGCATGTCGATGAAGCCCTCGCCGGCGCGGCGAAAGTCCTGGAGGCGGACTTTGAGCTGCCCTATCTCGCCCATCAGCCGATGGAGCCGATCGCCTCGGTCGGGGAACTGCGCGACGGTCGCTGTGACATCTGGGCGGCCAGCCAGAATCCCAGTGCGGACCATGCGGCGGCCGTCAAGCTGCTGGGATTGCCAGCCGGCAAGGTTGTGCTGCACGGCCTGCCGGCGGGTGGCAGTTTCGGACGTCGAGCCACGTTCAATGCCGACTGGATCTCCGAATTGGCACAGATCCTGTCTGCACAGCGCGAACGGGGAGACAGCCGACCGGTCAAGCTCATGTGGACACGCGAGGACGACATCGGCGGCGGCTATTACCGCCCGATGAGCCTGCATCGACTGAAGGTGGGGATGGATGCCACAGGTCGCATCATCGCGGCGAAGCAGACCATCGTGGCCCAGTCCTTCTCACGCGGGCGGCCACGTCCCGGCGTGGTTCCACGCCACGACCCTTTCATCACGGAAGGTCACCTCGCGGAGCGCTATGACGTGCCCCATGCCCATACCTGCTGGATCAACCCTGATGTCGGCGTACCGGTCCACACCTACAGAGCGCTTGGGCACAACCACACGACCTTCAGCAAGGAAGTGATGATGGACGAGCTCGCTGCGCTGGCAGGCCAGGACGCCCTGGCGTTCCGCCTGGCGCATCTGCGCGAACATCCCCGGCAGGCCCACGCCTTGCGCATCGCGGCGGACAAGGCCGGCTGGGGCCGTCCGCTGCCTGCGGGTAGCGCCCTGGGTATGGCGGTGCAGGAGGCTTATCACACGGTGGTCGCGCAGGTGGCCCAGGTACGGATCAACCGCGGCTTGATCGTCGTGGAACGGGTGGTCTGTGTGGTGGACTGCGGGCTGGTGGTCAATCCGGGCACGGTGCGGGCCCAGATGGAAGGCGGCATCGCTTTTGGTCTGTCCGCAGCGCTGCACAACGAGATCACGCTCGAAGGCGGACGGGTCCAGCAGAGCAACTTCCACGATGCGCCGATCTTGAGGCTGCATGAGATGCCCGTGGTGGACGTCCATCTGGTGCCCAGCGACGCCCCCCCCACCGGGGTGGGGGAACCCGGCAGCGTACCGATCCTCGGCGCGGTGGCCAATGCGGTGGCCAGGCTGACCGGGAAGCCGGTGCGTGCGTTGCCACTCCGGCTTGACGGCTCATCCTCCTGATCAGCGTATGAATTCCAGCAAGGCCGCACCGCGTGACTGGCGGCTGGGTCTGGCAATTTGGGCTCCCGGCACCAGAGCCGCTGCGGCCTCCAGATAGACCGCCAGCGGATCGCCCTGCGCTGCAAGCAACAGCGTGGGATGGCGCAGCAGCACAAGTCGCTCCGCCGTGGGATGTGCGAAGACAGCCTGGTACGCCAGGTGATAGCTAGGCAGGGCTTTGATCAGGTCCAGGACCAGGCCCTGCCGAGCGGCAGCCGGCGGCACCTCGCTGTGGTGCAGGCGATGCGCCGGGTCACGCAGGAAGTAGGGGAAGTGCAGATAAAGGTCGGCGACAAATCGCCAAGCCCAGGTGAGATGCGAGCCCAACTCGTCTGGCCGCATCGCTGGCGCATAACTGGCCTTCATCTGCTGGAGCAGTGCCGGCTCGAACAGCGCAATGCCATCCAACATCAATCGACGCACTCGATGCGGATGGTGCAAGGCGAGCTCGCAGGCGATGTGTGCGCCAGTGTGCTGGCCACAAACATCGACCTGTTCAATGCCCAGGCGGTCCAGCAGTTCGACCATGCGATCCATGTAGTCGGTGAGCTGAGGCGAATGCTGGGGTGGCGGATCGGAGTCCCCGTAGCCAGGCGTATCCGGTGCGATGACCACCCGGCACCGGCCCAATTCCTTGATCAACGGCACCAGGCCGGCGGACGAGCCTGGACCGGCATGCAGGAGCAATACGGGCGGCTCCTGGCCAGGCGAGCACGGGCCGGTCACGGCCAGGCCGACGCTTCTCACATGCATGAGCCCGTTGTCGGAGAGGCGGACGAACCGGCGATCCACCAGCGGCCCTTCCGGCCCCGTGCCCCCGACAGATCGCTCGGCGGCGTCCGCGCTCAAGGCCTCGACGGTGTTGGACATGTGATCCCCAGGTGTGTCAGAAATAGATCCAAGGCCGGGCATGCCGGTCCAGCGCCTCGAACGCATCGACGATGGCGCTCGACTGCAAGGTCAGACCGATGGGGTCCAGCCCCTTCAGCAACATCTCGCGCTGACTCGCGGCGATCTCAAAGCCATAAGCAACGCCCTCGGCGTCGACCACTTCACATCGCTCCAGATCCACACGCAATCGGGCTCTCGAGGGGTCTTTGGCGACTGAAGCGGCCAAGGCTTCCACCTGGGGCATGGCCAGCACCACGGGAAGCAGCCCATTACGCACGCAGTTGCCGGCAAAGATGGCCCCGAAGCTGGGGGCGACGATCGTGCGGATTCCATACTCCTTCAGGGCCCACACCGCATGTTCGCGCGAAGAGCCGCAACCGAAGTTCTGACCGGCCAGCAAAATGCTGCTCCCTCGCTGGGCGGGTCGATTCAGAACGAAGTCCGGGTCCGGGTCCCGCGTTGTGGCATCTCGATAACGCCACCCGGCGAACAGGCCGTCGGCCAGTCCGGTTTTTCCGACGGTTTTCATTTCCCGGGAAGGAATGATCGCGTCGGTGTCGATGTTCGGTCGCAGCAGCGCGGCTGCGACGCCTTCGTGGTGGGTGAAGGTTTCCATTCGAGCTCGCTCCTGCTTCAGACCCAACTGCGGACATCGGCCAGACAACCTGCGACGGCCGATGCGGCCACAGTCACGGGGCTGGCCAGGTGGGTGCGCGTCATCGGCCCCTGCCGGCTTTCGAAGTTTCGATTGGTGGTGCTCACAACGCGTTGCTGAAAACCGAAGCTCTCGCCACCGGCAAAGAAGCACATCGAACAGCCCGATTCCCGCCACTCGAAGCCGGCATCCAGAAACACCTGGTGGAGCCCTTCGGCCTCCGCCTCCCGCTTCACCTGCGACGACCCCGGCACGCAGATCGCACGCACACCGGGTGCCACACGGCGGCCCCTCAGCACCTCGGCGGCCGCTCGCAGATCCGAGAGCCGACTGTTGGTGCAGGAGCCGATGAACGCCGCATCGATGGGCAGACCCGCGAGCGGCTGGCCCGGGGCCAAGGCCATGTAGGCGAGCGCCTTGTCCATCGCCAGCCGCGACGCCGTGTCACCGGTCGGCTCTGGGACCACACCGTCAATGCCGACTGCATGCTGCGGGCTGGTCCCCCAGCTGACCATCGGCATCAGGTCGGCGACATCCATCCGGATGTCGGCATCAAAGCGTGCACCGTGGTCGGTGTGCAGATATCGCCATTGGTCCACCGCGCGTTGCCACAACGCCCCTTGCGGCGCGAACGGGCGCCCGTCCAGATAGGCGAAGGTCTTGTCATCGGGGGCCACCAGACCGGTGAAGGCGGAGAACTCCACGGCCATGTTGCACAGCGTCATCCGTGCCTCCATCGACATCGCTTGGACGGTCTCACCGGCGAATTCCAAGGCCGCGCCCTGGGCACCACCAGCCCCGTACCTTGCAATCAAGGCCAGAATCATGTCCTTCGCCCCGACGTGGGGCGGCAGCGTCCCGTTGAAGGTGACACGCATTGCCTTGGGCTTGACGACACGCAGCGTCTGCGTGGCCAAAGCGTGCTCTGCCTCGGACGAGCCGATGCCCCAGGCCAGGGCGCCGAATGCGCCCTGGGTGCAGGTATGGCTATCCGGGCAGACCACGGTCGCCCCCGGCAGCACGATGCCCTGTTCCGGGGACACCACATGCACAATCCCTTGCCGGGGGTCCCCCAGATCGAAGAGCTGGATGCCTGCCCGACGGGTCTCCTCACGTGTCGTGCGGATGAATACGTCTCCGCCGGGCATGAGGGTTCGATCACCACGGGCCTCACGGCCCGCCAACGTATCCACAATGTGGTCCAGGGTGGCAAACGCCAGACGCGGAGCCCGTACCGCATGCCCGGCGGACACCAGAGATCGCAGGGCGACGCCACCCGTGCGTTCATGCAAAAACACCCGGTCAATGTGGATCAGCGCCGCACCCTCACCGAGGTCCTGCACCTCATGCAGCCGCCAGAGCTTCTCGAACAGGGTCTTCGGCGCGCAAGTCTCCGATGGCATCGGGGCGGTCCTCATTGCTTCGCTCATGCGTGAAGGACACCCGCCGCGATCAGCGCTTCGATCGCGGATTCGCTCACCCCATGCGCGCGCAGCACCGCAGGACCATCGGCCCCCACACCGGGCAGGTCATGACGCAGGCCGAACCGATGGCCGTTCATCGCCAATGGCAAGGCCGGCAGACGCGCGGTCCGTCCCTCGGCCAAGGTCACAGGAATCAAGCCACCCTCGGCATTCAGATGGGGGTCGTCGAAGAGATCTTCGGGCCGCGCGATGGGCGCAAACGGCAGTCCGGCCTCCTCCAGCTTGGCCATCAGCGCCCCCTGCGACAGCTGCTGAAAGCGGGCCCGGATGACCGGCAGGGTCCGTTCACGCTGGCGGACACGGTCGGTGTTGCGAGCCAGGCTCGAATCAGCAAGAAACTCGTCCAACCCAAACGCCTCACAGAACTTCCGCCACTGCGTGTCGCTGACCACCGCGGCGAAGACTCGCTCGCCATCCGCCGCTTCGAAGACGTCATAGACCGCCCACGCGGATTGCCGCTCCGACATGGGCGGTGCCGGCTTGCCGGTGACGGCGTACTGGGCCATGTGCTGCCCCACAAGAAAGGCGGTCGTCTCATACAACGAAGTGGTCAATGCCTGGCCGCGACCGGTTCGTTCCCGCTCGGCCAAAGCCGCCAGAACACCAATCACGCCAAACATGGCGCCCGTCACATCGATGACCGAAGCGCCGGCACGCATCGGCCGGCCGGGCAGCCCTGTCATGTAGGCCAGCCCCCCCATCATCTGGGCCACCTCGTCCAGCGCGGTCCGATGCTCATAGGGGCCACGGAGGAACCCCTTGCCGGAGCAATAAATCAGCCGTGGATTCAGCGC
Source organism: Roseateles sp. SL47 (assembly GCF_026625885.1). Lineage (NCBI taxonomy): Bacteria > Pseudomonadati > Pseudomonadota > Betaproteobacteria > Burkholderiales > Sphaerotilaceae > Roseateles > Roseateles sp. SL47. Next base: position 4,772,810 of record NZ_CP113068.1, read on the forward strand.
CGCCAGGGCCTCGTAGCCCAAGCCCAGCGCCTCCATGGCACCACCTCGAAAGTTCTCGATCAGCACGTCCGCGTCGGCCAGCAGGTCTCGCACGACCTGGCGGCCGGCCTCGGACTTCAGATCGATCGCCAGACTGCGCTTGTTGCGGTTGTACATGGGGAAGTAGCCCGCGCCGGATCCAACCAGCCGCCGGGTGTTGTCCCCTTCCACAGGCTCCACCTTGGTCACCTCAGCGCCCAGGTCGGCCAGGATGACCCCCATCGCAGGGCCCATCACCATGTGGGTGAATTCGACCACCCGCAGGCCCGCCAAGGGCAGCGCTCGTTCATTCCTGTCCATCTCTTGCCTCCTCAGTGCTTCACACGGTTGCGCGCGACGCTGTCGCCGGCACAAAGCCTTTGGGCAGGCCGGCCAGCGGGGTCATGCCATACAGGGGCTCATCCGGGAGAGCCTGGGCCAACACCTCACGGCAGCGGAACAGCCCCTCCAGGTCGATCCCGGTTCTCATGCCCATGGCTTCAAGCATAAAAACCAGGTCTTCGGTGACGATGTTCCCGCTGGCCCCGGGTGCAAATGGGCAGCCGCCCAAGCCTCCCAGGGAGGCATCAAGCGTGGTCAACCCGATGTCCAGGGCTGCGAGCGCATTCGCCAGGCCAAGGCCACGGGTGTTGTGAAGATGGATGCCGGTCAGTTGATCCCGCCCGACCACCGACCACACCGCCCGTACCAGCCGCCGCACCTGCGCGGGGTGGGCATAACCGGTTGTGTCCGAAAGCCCGACCTCGTCGCAACCGGCCTCCATCAGGGCCACCGCCAGTTCCATCACACGGCGTTCCGGCACCACGCCTTCGATGGTGCAGCCAAAGGCCGTCGACAGTCCTCCCTCCAGATGCGGACGTTGTTCCGACGGCAGACCGCGGATCAGCGCGGCAATGCGCTGAACTTCCTGCAGCATCTGCGCATGCGTGCGACGAACATTACGCAGGCTATGACTTTCACTCACGGACAGGGGCACGGTGATCTTGTGGGCGCCCGCCGCCACGGCGGCTTCCGCCCCTTTGAAGTTGGGCACCAGCACCGCCACCGTCAGGCCGGGAATGGCCCTGGCGTGGGCGACGATTTCGGCTGTGTCCGCCAGTTGCGGCAGCACCGAGGCCGGCACAAACGACCCCACCTCGATCTCGGTCACGCCGGCTGCTGCCGCCGCATCGATCCACGCTTTTTTGGCCGCCGTGGGCATGATGCGGCTGATGCTCTGCAGGCCATCACGCGGCCCCACTTCGCTGATCAGTACCTGACGATCTGAATCCGGGTTGCCGATGGGATGGCTCATGAAGCGACCTGCTGCGCAATGAAGTGCTGGAGAATCTGTCCCGGCGGGGCCTGCCAGACTTCATCGGCATTCGCAATGTGCTTCAGCACGGTCTCCAGATGTCGGATGCGATGCGGCTGCCCCATGACCCAGGGATGCAGCGACAGTGACAGCAGCCGACCTCCCTGGGCCCGCCCCTCGTATCGGAGCAACTCGAAGGCGTCGATCACCTGCTCCGCCCACGATGCTTCAGCATGCAGGTTGTCCATCACCACAAAGCGATCTTCGATCTCGGTCGCCAAGGGCAAGGTCCACAGCGGGCCGTTGGCCGTGTGGAAGCGATACGGAAGCTCGTCGTTCACCCAGTCCGCGTTGTAGTCGATGCCCGCGGCCTTCAGCAGTTCCGGGGTCTGGGGGCTCTGAAGCCGGCCTGGACTCAGCCAGCCTCGCACAGCCTGACCGGTCTGCTCGCGCAGCGTCGCCAGGGACCTGGCAATCAGGTCGCGCTCGACCTCCGGATCCACTCCACCGACATGCGGCGTATCCATGGACCAGGAATGCCCCAGAACCTCATCCCCGCGTTCACGCAGCAGCGCGGCAATCTCGGGATACCTCACCACCAGTTCGGCATTCACTGCAAAACTCGGACGAAGGCCAAAACGATCCATGGCCGTCAACAGGCGATAAATACCCACGCGATTGCCGTAGTCCCGCAGCGTGTAATGCCGCAGATCCGGGTAGGGCATCACCATCGACCCGGGCAGTTTGACCTTCGCCGCAGGATTCATCGGGAAATGCTGCAGACTGATGTTGATCCACACCGCCAGCGGCTTGTCGCCAGGCCAGCGGACCGGTGGCCGGTCGGTCAGCATGGACCAGGCATAGCGCTCATGGTCCATGCCATACCGGCGCGCCGGATAAGTCAGATGGGACGGATCCAGCGCCATCAGGGAGCTCCTTGCTGTTCGCGCCCGGTCTGCAGGGCAGCAGCCTGGCGGTGCTCGATGTCCACCAGGACCTCGTCATAGTGATGCGTCAGAAAGTGCTCGGCAATCTCACGGCCGGTAGTCACCCACACGTCTGAGTGTCCAGTGATGTAGGCCAATGCCTCTTCAAATGCCTTGAGGCGATGCGGGCAGCTCACCTGGTAGTTGTGGGTCGGGATGCACATCACCGTGCCGGACTCCGCACCTTCGGCATACAACCGGTCGAAGCTGTCCTTGATCATCTGGCCATAGCGTCTCGGTTCAATTTTGTTGACCACATACGCGATGGTGTCGTTGAGTTCGAGCGAGTAAGGCACCGACACAAAGCGCTGGCCGCCCCGCACCCGCAGCGGCGTGGGCTGATCGTCATGAAACAGATCACAGCTGTAGAGGCCACCCAGTTCGGCGAACAAATCCAGTGTTCGCTCGCTATGCGACAGCGCCGGCGCGAGGTAACCCGCCGGGGGCCTGCCGGTGTGAGACGCAATGGTCTCGATAGATTCCAGGATCATCGACCGTTCCTGGGCTTCCGACATGCCGTAGGTGTAGCGTGTGTTGTAGATGCCGTGGCTGAAAAACTCCCAGTCACGCTCGCGGCACATCTGAATGATCTCGGGATGGTGGGTGCAGAGTGCCGTGGAAAGGGAAATCGATCCCCGTACACCGTATTTGTCCAGCAGCGCCATCTGCCGCATGTGGCCCACGCGGTTCCCATAGTCCCGAATGGCGTAGCCAGGAACTGCTGGATACGGGTGGGGCCAGGCCGCCCGGAACGGGTTCACCGGCGGATTCAGTTCGTAGAACTCAATGTTGGGCGCCACCCAGAACGCCACGCGGGCGCCGCCCGGCCAGCGGATCTTCGGACGGCCACGGTAGCCCCAATAGTCGTAATGCCCGGTGTCGGCGCGCGGTGCAGAAAGGCTGGCTGCCGTCATGCGGTAGCTCCGCAGCGGTCGAGCCACTGCAGCGTCTCGTCCACATCCACCACATCCGCGTACTTCAACATCATGTCCGTCAAGTTGGCGAAGTGATAGGACTCGTGCTTGTCGGCAACGCACTGCTCCGGGACGATGGTGCGATAGCCCCGCGAGAGCGAGTCCACGGCGGCCGCCCGTACGCAGCCCGAGGTCGAGCCCCCCGTCACCACCACCGTGTCAATCTGATGCCAGACCAGCAGGGACTGGAGCGGTGTCTCGAAGAACGGCGATGGCATGCGCTTGCAATACACCAGGTCGCGATGACGCTCGATCTCGCAGCGCTCATCCAGCTGAGCACGACGGGATCCGTGCTTGATGTTCTGCAACGAGTCTGGTGTGTTGGTTCTCGTCCCCCAGGTCCCGGCGTCCTCGCCCGACTCGGCATAGGCCACATAGGTCCAGACGACCGGCCAGCCCAGGAGACGGAAGCGCCGGGCCAGGGCATTGACATGCTCGATTTGGCGCGGGTCCGTTTCGTACGCTGTCTTGAATTCATCCACGCGTGTGTACGCGCATTGAAAGTCAATATTGACCAATGCCGCTTTGCGCCCATAGCCAAATCGAGCGCGCTGGGGGTTTTGTTTGATCTCCGCCCAGAGTTCTCGGGCCGTCTTGTTGGAGAGTTCCATGTCTTGCTCCGATTCCATACCGGCACCGTTCGGCGCCGGCAACGCTCACTTCAGGCTGCCGAGGAAGGCCACCATGGCCTTCCGGTCCTCGGCATTGGGCATGCCCATATAGGCCATCTTGGTGGTGGGCACCACAGCGGAGGGCTTGAGAAGCCAGGCATCCAGCTTGGCCTCGTCCCAGTCAAAGGGCTTGGCAGCCAGCGCCGGTGAATAGCTGTACCCAGCGACCGATCCCGCTTGACGCCCCACGATGCCCGCCAGATGCGGCCCTACGCGGGCCGCTCCGATGGCGCTGATGTCATGGCAGGCCGAACACATCATGAACAGGCGCTTGCCCTTCGCCACCAGCGCAGCCTCAGACGCAGGAGCGCTCTGCGCCCAAGCACCGGACGAGCAGGCCAGCGACGTTACACCCACGGCCACTGCCATGACACACGCCCACCACACCCGGCGTGACGCACATTTCGGCATCGGAGCCGCTGTTCCCAACTTCCCTTGCATGGTCATGCCTTTCCTAGATCCAGCGATTGAATGCAGGCCCGATGCTAGAAAAGACGGTCTCCGCTGACATGACGACTTGGCCATGTGTTCACTCTGTGGCTTTGCCGAGACCTTGACGAATCTCAAAGTGCTTATCCGCCTGATGGACGTCTTGCAGGCGCATGGAGACCCGCAGATCAGGCGGTGTGAGGATGCAGGCTCATCCCATCACCGAGGAAGCCTCCGTTCTTATGATCACCCACGACACCGAGGTGCTGGTCGCCGGCCTGGGCCCCGTCGGCGCAACGGCCGCCCTGTCCCTCGCCCGCCAAGGCATCAACGTTACCGCCGTCGAGCCTCTGGTCAGCAGCGCCCATGATCTGCGCGCCTCGACCTATCACGCTCCCACGCTTGAAATTCTTGATGACCTGGGCGCGGCGGACACCCTGTTCAGCCAGGGCCTCAAGGCACCGGTCTACCAGTACCGGGACCGGCAGACCGGCGAGGTTTTCTCGTTTGATCTGGGCGAGATTGCCGACCGCACCCGGTTTCCCTATCGGATCCAGTGCGAGCAGCACCGCGTCACGTCCAACATCGTTGACCAGCTGAAGCAGCAATCCAGCGCGACGGTGCTGCAGGGTCAGCGGGTGCTGTTTGTGGAGCAACATGAAGACCATGTCATCGCCTATGTCGAGAATGCCAACGCCGTCGAGCGCTGGCGGGCCCGATATCTGGTTGCTGCCGATGGTGCAAGCAGCGTGGTCCGGAAAGTGCTGGGGCTGCAGTTCCCCGGCTTCACCTATGACGAGAAGTTCGTCTGCTTCTCGACTGAACATCCGATCGAGGAAGCCTTCGACAACCTGAGCTACGTCAACTACATCTCCGACCCCCGCGAGTGGATGGTGGTGTTGCGCGTCCCTGGGCTCTGGCGGGTTCTGGTGCCGGCCCCGCTGGACCTGACCGATGATCAGCTGGTCTCGGACGATTACAAGAATGACGTGTTTGGCCGCATGCTGGGCCGGGATCTTCAGATCGTCACACGCCACCGCACCATCTACCGCGCCCACCAGCGCGTCTGTGAGCGGTTTGCCGTGGGGCACATTCTGCTGGTGGGGGATGCGGCTCACCTGAACAGTCCCATGGGCGGTTTTGGCATGAACAGCGGCATCCATGATGCAGTGAATGCCAGCGAGAAGCTGGTGAAGATCCTTCGACATGGGGCGGACGGCGCCGCGCAGGTGGCCCTGTATGAACGCCAGCGTCAAACCATCACCCGTGATTTCGTGCAGGCGCAGACCATCGAGAACACACGCCTGATGCGGGATGGATGGGCCAATGCCCGCGCCCAGCGCAGCGAGGCGATGACACGCCTGGTCAACGATGCGGAGGCCCGCCGCGCCTATCTGCTCAAGCAGTCGATGTTCACGAGTCTGGATCAGGCTGCGGCGATTTCCTGACCCCTGCCCTTCCCTTTTCTTATCACCAGGAGCTCTTCATGACTGACGTTCTTGGCTGGCGCAAGGTCTTTGCGGTCATCGCGCCTTCCACCAATACCGTGGTTCAACCAGAGATGGACGCCATGCGCCCTGCCGGTGTGACCCACCAGTTCAGAGACATGTATGTCGAGAATCCTTCGGCCTTGTCGGACAGTGATTTCGTCGCCGGCACTGACAAGATCGCCGCCTCCCTGACCGATGCCCTGCGTACTGCCATGACCTGTGCACCGGACTATCTGGTGATGGGGGTCTCGGCGATCTCCTTCATGGGGGGGCGTGCGGGAGGCGACAACTTCTTGCGCCAGGTCGAGGAATTCACTGGTCTCAGGGCCAGCATCGGGTCCCGGTCCCTCGTCGCTGCGATGGAGGCCTACGGGAGCATCAAGCGCGTGGCCTTTGTGTCGCCCTACTACCCGTCCGCCAACGCCCAGGTGCGGCGCTATCTGGAGGACAGCGGTTTCGAGGTGAAGCGTGACGTTCCATTGCGCTGCACCAGTTGGCGGGACATTGCACAGCAGACCGAGTCGCGACTGGTCCAGGTGCTGCGTGAGCTGGATGGAGATGATGTCGATGCCATCGTGCAGGTCGGAACCAACCTGTCGATGGCCAGGCTGGCGGTGTCAGCCGAGACCTGGTTGGGCAAACCCGTCATTGCCATCAATACCGCCACCTACTGGCATGCATTGCGCGCCAATGGCATCCACGATCCGGTGGACGGACTCGGCCGACTGCTGTCGCACCTCTGACCGCCGCCCCGGCAGAGCTGCAACCCCGGCCTGCCGGGGCGGCGACATCTGCCGGGCGATCGGTGGGCTCAACGGGCCCAGCGCTTCTCGAAGTCCCACACCTCCTGGAAACCGATCAGCTGGCAGAACTCGGTGAAATTGAACATTGGCAGATCGGGACTTTGACTCAGGCCCTCTTCCTTGAGCAGGCGCAGCGCACGCTCCATGGCCGCGGCGGCAACCAGGCTGGTCATGGACGGATAGATCGCAAAGGCATAGCCGATGTCCCGCAACCGGTCCGCCGACAAAATGGGCGTCTTTCCCCCGTCCGCCATGTTCGCCATCATGGGCTTGTTGAACGATTCACAGGCCAGGCGCATCTCGTCTTCCGACTGCGGCGCTTCAAAGAAAAGGATGTCCGCACCGGCCTTGTCATAGGCTTCGAGCCGGCGCAACGCTGCGTCAACCCCGTCAGCGGCGCGCGCATCCGTGCGGGCGATGATCAGGAAGTTCTGCTTGTCCTCACGCGTTTCCGCCGCCACCCGGATCTTCTCCACCATGTCCTCCACCGGCACACAGCGCTTGTAAGGCGTATGGCCACACTTCTTCGGGAATTCCTGGTCCTCGATCTGAATCGCCGTCACGCCGGCCTTCTCGTAGCCGCGCACCGTGTGCGCCACATTCAGCAGCCCCCCATATCCAGTGTCGGCATCTGCAATCACGGCGGATTGGCTGGTCTGCACCAGCGTCGCCATGCGATCCAGCATTTGCGTGTAGCTCGCCAGGCCAGCGTCAGGCAACCCCAGGCTGGAAGCGGTCAACCAGTAGCCTGTCCCATAGACGATGGGGAACTTCACCTTGTTGGCGACCGCAGCCGCGATCATGTCCTGCATGCCGGGCACCACAAAAAAGTCGCCTTGATCAAGCATCTGACGAAGGATGGGATTGGCCATGAAAGTCCTACAGAAAATGTGAGTGAAGGAATGCTGAAGTGAATCCGACACCCTTCAAGGTGCCGGTAACGGAGGCGGTGATGGGCAGACGGACGTGGCATCTTCCACGTCTTGATGCAACCACGGACAGGTTTCGCGCTGACGTGCCTCGAAGGCGGCGATGCGGTCTCCAGCCTCCAGAAGAATGCGCTGAATCTCATCGGTTCCCTCCAGGAGGGACCGTCGCGCACGCTCGGCCATCGGGAACACGATGACCTGCCCGTCGGCCAGCATGACCACGCGCCGCTCCAGGTCAACCTCCAGGACCTGGCCGGCCTGCGCGGCGGCCAGGACCTGCGCGTGTTCTGCCTCTGGCAGCACAATCGGTAGCAGCCCGTTGTTGAGGCAGTTGGCTTGAAAGATCTCCCCGAATCCGGTGGAGATCAGACAGCGCAAACCTAAACCTGCCAGCGCCCATGGGGCCTGCTCGCGGCTCGATCCGCAGCCAAAATTTGGCCCTGTGACCAGGATCCGGGCATCCCGCCACCGGGGTTGATGCAACACAAAATCGAGGCGTTCCCGCCCTTGGTCGTCAAAGCGCTTCTCGTAGAACGCATAGGGACCGAGACCCGCTTTCTGCGTCAACACCAGAAACCGGGCAGGAAAGATGATGTCGGTATCGATGTCCGCGTCCGGCAAGGGAGCAGCCACCGAACGAAGCTGTCTGAAAGGCTGCATCAGTCGTCTCCCATCGCAAGGGCATCACGCGGATCGGCAAGGTGGCCCGCGATGGCGCTGGCGGCCGCAGTCGCCGGGCTGACCAGGTGGGTACGGGCCCCCACCCCTTGACGTCCCTCGAAGTTGCGGTTGCTGGTGCTGGCGCAGCGTTCACCCGGCAGGAGACGGTCGTCGTTCATCGCCACGCAGAGCGAGCACCCCGGCTCGCGCCATTCGAACCCAGCCGCCAGAAACAACCGGTCCAGCCCCTCGGCCTCGGCCTGCCGAGCCACCTGGGCCGACCCAGGCACCACAATCGCCCGCACGCGGCTGGATCGCCTGCGCCCTCGCAGTTGCGCGGCCGCCGCGCGCAGGTCCTCAATGCGACTGTTGGTGCATGATCCGATAAACACATGATCCAGGGGCACGTCCTGCAGCGCGGTGCCGGGTGTTAATCCCATGTAGTCCAGCGCGCGGGCCATCTTTCGCGCCAGGACCGGATCAGACGCCAGAGCCGGATCGGGCACACGCCCATTGATGGGCAGCACCTGATCGGGGCTGGTGCCCCAGCTCACCTGCGGCACCAGCGCCGACGCATCAAAGTCCAGGCTGCGGTCGAAGACGGCCGCCGGATCGCTGCGAAGCGTCCTCCAATGGTCCAGCGCCCGCTCCCAGAGAGCCCCCCGCGGGGCCATGGGGCGGCCCTCCAGCCAGGCAAAGGTCTCGTCATCCGGGGCGATCAAGCCACTACGTGCACCGGCTTCGATGCTCATGTTGCAGACCGTCATGCGGGCCGCCATGGACAGCCCTTCGATGGTGTCCCCGCAGAATTCGATGGCGTGGCCCACGGCGCCGGCAGCGCCAAGCCGGCCAATGAGCCCCAGGACCAGATCTTTCGCATAGACCCCCCTCGCCAGCGCTCCGCCGATGCGAATACGCAGGTTCCGAGCCCGACGCTGCCGCAGCACCTGGGTCGCCAATACACATTCGATCTCACTGGCGCCAATCCCAAATGCCAGCGCTCCGAAGGCGCCATGGGTGGAGGTGTGCGAATCACCGCAGACCAGGGTCATGCCTGGCAGGGTGAAGCCCAGCTCCGGGCCAATCACATGAACAATGCCGTGCCGTTGATCATTCAGTGGAATGTAGGGAAGCCTGGACGCAAACGTGTTTCGCTCCAGCAGCGCGACCTGTTCCCGGGCCAAGGGGTCCGCAATGGGACGATCGCGGTGCCGGGTGGGGACAGCATGGTCCGCCACCGCCAGCTGAGCGTTAGCCCGCCGCACGGGCAGCCCTCGCAAACGAAGCCCTTCAAATCCCTGTGGGCTGCTCACCTCGTGAAGCATCTGGCGATCAATGTAGAGCAGCGCGGTGCTGCCCCCCTGCTCATCAGGCTCTTCGGTCACCACGTGAGATCGCCACAAACGGTCGTAAAGGGTTTCACTCATGGGAACACATCAGGCAATGGCTTGGGCATTCAACAAGTGTGCATGCCCCCTTGCCTGAACTCATGCGCCGTTCATGGACTATTCGCCACGCGAAATACCAGAACAGATCCAATCAGCCGTCAGTTCAGCATCGTCTTCTGACCGCTCTCCCGGTGCCTGACATGCCCGGGCTGGGGGAACACCATCGAGTCTTGCGCGGTGATCTGGTCGTGCCTCAACTCCAACGAAATGGACCGGCCAACCGACTTCAGCTCATCTACATAGCGTTTAAGGGCTTCAGCCATCGACATCGCAGTCGAAAAGAAGATGAGCGTGAGCGCACCTGCGACCCGGTCCCCCTCGAACAGCGGCACCGCAATGGATGAAGTCTTGCCGGGAACTGCCGAATGCGGATTTCGATCACACGTGGCGTAGCCGTCCTCACGGATGCGACGCACCAGTTTCTCACCCTTGAACATCTCCAGCATGTGACTACGGCGATCGATGGCTTCCAGCCCGCCAAGCAGACTGAGCCGGTCGCTGTCGGGAATATGCGCGAGGTAGACGTGGCCAGACGCACACTCCAGCATCGGCAAGGTGTAGCCAGGCTCGTAATTGCAGAAGCTCAACGAGGTTTCCCGATGCGTGGAGTCCCTCACCATCATCGTCTGCCCGACATGCGTGGCCAGAGAAATGGGCCAGTTGATGCGACGTGTGAGGGCCTGCATGTGCGGGCGTGTTCGAAGCAGCAGATTGCCGGTCTCCCTGTAGCCGACGGACAGCGTCTGCACCAGTTGCGTCGCGCGATAGTGCTTGCGAGTCGGCTCGCATTCAAGCAGCCCCTCAAGGACAAGCGTCTGAATGATGCGAAACGTGGTGGGATAAGGCAGATTCACATGCCTGGCGATTTCCATCAACGGCAGTGATCCGTGACGATTGATGCACTTCAAGACCGCAATGCTGCGACTCACGGCACGGATCGGGACACTTCGCTCCATGAGACCTCGGTGAGGATGAACTGGATGACACTGAATATGACCCAGAGACCCGCAGATTGCCGGGCAGCTTATCCCTGGGATGTTGGGCGCTATTCGCTGCGTAGATCAGCCACGTGGATGAGGATGGCGACGATGCGAAGAGATGAATGCGACAGGTTCAAGCGACCGATACACGCCCAGGAGGCGCGACGCTCAACATGGGCAACCTCTCTCACAGCGGACAGGCCCTGGCTGCGCGCACAACCAGATTGGGAAGGCGGGAATCATCCCAGTCGAGGGCCGGCGCACCCAGGCGGACGATGACCAGACCTTCCTCCGGCGACACGTACACCCGCTGAGCCCCGGCGCCGTCGAAAAACACCATGTCCTCGGCCAGGAATGGCGCCACCGCTGGCATTGCGGTGGGCGTCACGTTGTTGTAGTGACGCTTCGGCGCGTGCGGACTGCCGCGCCAGATCTGGAAGCCGTAATTGGGATTCGTGGGTGCCGGGGAAGTCATCCGCGTCAACCATGCCGCATCCACCACCTGGCGCCCCTGCACCTTGCCCTTCTGGACAAACAGCACACCCAAGCGCAACCAATCCTCGCTGGTGGCAAACAGGCCGCTGGATGTCCGTGCCAATCCGCCAGGGTGGTCGAGGGCAACGAAGGCATCAGCGGCTCCCAGGGGCTGCCACAAACGCCGTGACAGGTAGTCCGCGTATCGTTCGCCGGTAGCTCGCTCAATGATCAGGCCCAGCAGTTGGGAGATGCCGCTGGCATAGTTGAAGCGACGCCCGGGAGCATCCACCAGCGGCGCTGCCAAGGGCACGGCGGCGCCTTCGCCGCCGTAGAGTGCGCGACTGTAAGCCGACCCAGGCGCCATTGAAAAGGGCAACGGGGCCAGGCCCGTGGACATCTGGAGCATCTGTCTCACCGTGATGGCGCCCCGTGGGTCTTGCGCCCATTCCTCCAGCCAGCGGGACACCGGTGCGTCCAGATCGGGAACCGCGCCGTCGGCCACAGCCTGCCCCACCACAAGCGCCAGCACGGACTTGTGCATCGAGGCTGGCTCCGGCCGGGTCTCTGGCCCGAAGCCGGTGCCGAAGTATTCAATCTCCACTGCGCCCTGCCGCCAGACCAGAAAGCTGTAGCTGCCGGTTCTGCGGACCTCCGCCAATGCCTCCACCAGCCGTTCCGCAGTCAGACAGCCCCCCTTGCGCCGTGGCAGAGGCTGGGCGGCGCCTCCCACCACCCGTTCCACGGGCCAGAACTGAGGCTGGGTCGGATCGAAGGCTGAAGGCGTGCCTGGCGCGGGTCGATGGGCCATACGCCATTCGTAGATCCAATCCCATGCATCGGCCGTGTCGGCATTCACGCGGGGAACGGAGTCCCGCTCCGGCGTGTTGGCACGTGCCTCGCCCCACAAAAGCAGGGGAATCAGCACCACCGCCCCCCGCAGCCATCGCCTCAGGCTCTGCCACTTCATGTCAACGCTGCTTGCCGCGCGCCTGGGCTGGCTTCTGCTCCAGCGCATATCGCTCCAGGCTCGAAAGGCTCGGCCCTTCGACCTTCTCCGGTGCGACCAGATACTTCGGATAGCGCTCCCGCACTCGCGCCACCACGTCCTTGGGATGAAGCTCCAGATGCTCTCGGGCGCACATATTGCCGGTGTAGAGAATATGCCCAGGCGCCTGATCCATCAGCATCCACGGCAACCACGGCGTGACGCGGGTCCATACGCCGTGGGCCGGAATGTGGTCGAGCGTCGGGTTCTCGAGATCTTCCTTGCGGATGAAGTAGCGGAACTGCTCCGAGACGCGGGTCATCTTGCCCGGAGACTCGCGCGGCCACTTCTCCGGCTGCATGGCGCTGGGGTAGTAGAGGTGGATATCGGACTCCAGCCCGATGGTGTTTTCGTCAATGATGCTCCAGTTCCTGATGTAGGGACGGCGCGGCGGCTTCTGCTCCTGGTTCAGGCCGCCATAGCTTGGCGGGTCTGGGTAGAAGTCAGAGATGACATAGTTGTAGGGATCATTGGCGACATCCACCACCTTTACCCGTTCACCGGTGTAAGGGTTGTCCCACTCGTCCATCAGTGCACCGGTCTTGAGGTCCCGATAAAACACCAGTTCCCGGCACAGACGCTGGTAGCTTCCATCCTCGCGACGGACCACACGGATGGTACTGAACACGTCGAAGCGCATCAGTGGACGTACTTTTTCATTCTCTCGCACGCCGCACACCACGCCGGACACCCAGCCATACACCCATTTCTTGGGGTCGGCACAGGCCTCGATCCGGGCGGAGACCTCACGATTCCAAATGGGGTCATTAAAGGCCATCGGGCGCTTGGCCGGGGCGGCCGTCGCGGTGGGAGGGCTGGTCGCGCAACCGGCGGCCGCACCGGTCAGTACGGTGGCTGTGGCTGCTCCCAGCGCCTGGCGCCGGTTCAAGTCTTTGCCTTGCATATCGTTGATCTCCAGGGAAACGGGAAACAGGGGATGGAAGATGAGCGGATGGAGCGCACTTGACGCGGGTTCACAACACCGCGCACACCGTCTTGAGCTCCAGGAAGTTCTCGACGGCGCCCTGACCACTCTCTCGACCCCATCCCGATTGCTTCATGCCGCCAATGGGCAAACTCGCATCAAACATGAGGTGGGTGTTGAGCCACACCGTCCCGGCCTTCAGTCGGGCCGCCGCGCGATGCCCAGACGAGAGGTCGCGCGTCCAAACGCTCGCAGCCAAGCCGTAGTCGGTATCGTTGGCCAGCGCCAGCGCCTCGTCGAGGGAGTCGATCGGTGACACGACGACCACAGGCCCGAAGATCTCCTCACGAACGCAGGCCATGTCAGGCCGGACATCCACCAACACGGTCGGCTCGATGAACGTGCCTTGCGGGCCCAGCTGTCGGCCGCCGGCGACCACACGAGCGCCCTGCGCCTCGGCCTGCCGAATGTAGGCCGCCACACGATCCGCCTGCTTGCGGCTCACCAAGGGTCCGATCTGTGTCGCGCCGTCCAGCCCATGCCCCAATTTCAGCCCGCGAGCGACCTCGGCGATGCCGGCGACCACCTGTGTGTAGACGTCACGATGGACATACAGGCGAGAACCCGCGACGCAGACCTGGCCCGAATTGAAGAAGATCGCATTGGCGGCGCCGGCGATTGCGGCGTCCAGATCGGCGTCCGCAAGCACGATCACCGGGGACTTTCCGCCCAGCTCCAGCGTGACTTTCTTCAGGTTGCCGGCCGCTGCGGCCAGGACGGATCGCCCGACCTGAGTCGATCCGGTGAAAGACAGCTTGTCGACATCGGGGTGGGCCGCCAGGGCCGCGCCCACCACATCGCCCCGGCCCGTCACGATATTCAAGACGCCTGGCGGCAACCCCGCCTCCACCATCAGCTCGCCCAGCCGCAAGGCGGTCAGCGAGGTGTCCTCCGCCGGCTTCAGTACCACCGTGCAACCCGCAGCAAGCGCAGGGGCCAGTTTCATGGCCGTCAAGACCAAAGGAGAATTCCAGGGGACGATGGCGGCCACCACCCCCACGGGCTGCTTCACCGTATAGGCGAAGACCTCCTTGCCGGGCGGCTGGTAGTTGATCGAGGTGGGCACCGTGTGGCCTTCGATACGGCTGGCCTGCCCCGCGAAGAACCGGAACTGCTCCACGGCACCGGGAATCTCTGCGAACTTGCCCACCCACAGCGGCTTGCCCTGATCCAGCGTCTCCAACTCCGCCAACTCCTCCAGGTGGGCCTCAATCAGTTCCGCCACGCGCCAAAGGATTCGGCCCCGCTGACTGGGAGTCATGGCCGGCCAGACCCCGGCCTCAAAGGCCGCGCGCGCCGCAGAGACGGCTCGATCCACATCGCTGGTGTCGCTGTCCGGGAAACGGGCCAGCCGTTCGCCGGTAGCGGGATCCCTGGCCTCCATCCAGCGCTCGGCGCCGCCGGCTACCCAGGCGCCTCCCACGAGCATTGGCCGGTCGCCCTGATCCAGGAAGGCCTGAACGGCGGGATGCCGCGCTGCGGGAAGGTTCATCTCCATGCTCATGCTCCCTCAAGCCTTGTTCGGAATGTGCTGCTCGTGATTCGCCAGGTACCAGTTCGCCACCTCTTCCCGGGTGGTGAACCAGACGCCTGGCAGGGACTTTGCGAACGCCAGGAACTCCCGCAGGGCACGAATGCGGTAGGCACGTCCGCTGACATGCGGATGGAGGCCGACATTCATGATGCGGCCCGTCTTGGCGCCTTCCTGGTGGAGCACGCGCAGTTCCTCGATCAACACATCGCGGTACTCATCGGTCGTGTGTCCACGACGCGTGAGCAGCGTGAAATCATTGATCTCGTTGGAGTACGGGGTGGAAACGATGGGGCCGTGGGGGGTGTGAACCAGATACGGCTGGTCATCGTTCATCAGATCGCAGTAGAACTTGAGGCCCTTTTCCGCCAGCAGATCGGCGGTATTGAGCGTGCCCCGAAGCGACGAAGACAGCCAGCCCTGCGCCGGCCGGCCACAGGTCTGCTGATAGACCGCCAAGGTCCGCTCGATGATGGCGCGTTCACGCTCCCGGTCGTGGGCCACATCGGTCAGCAGTTCGCCCTGCTCGTAGTTGTGGGCGATGACCTCGCAGCCCCGCTGCAGCGCAGCGTCCACCATCTGCCGCCGACGCAGCCCGGTCACCGCATTCATCGTCACCGCAGGCTTGATCCCCATCTCATCAAAAAGTTCATACAGCCGCCACACGCCCACCCGCTGGCCGTATTCCCGCCAGGTGAAGTTGGGAAAGTCCGGCACGTTGCCCGGGAGAGTGTCCGGAAGGATGGCTGGGCCGCCTGCGTAATAGGGCTTGTCCGTGTCCTTGATCAGGTCCCAGGTCTCCAGATTGATCGTCAGGAAAAGGGCCACCCGATGCCCTTCAGGCCAACGCAGCGGTTGGCGTTCAGGCAGAGGGATGTAGTTGTATTGCATGAGTTTCTCCAGGGTCTCGAAGAGGGACGATGGCAATCTTGATCAGGGGGCTGCAGCACGAACGCTTCGGCAAGGTGCGCCGGCCTCCACGCGTTGAAGGAACTTCAACGCGTCCGCAGCGCTGCGTTGGGGCTGATCCACGATCAACAGATGGCCAGCGTCTGGATAGACCACACGCTCAGCATCACACGCATGGCGCAGGCCGCTCACAAACAGGTCGGCGGTGGCCGGCGTCAAGGCTCGATTGCCGCCGCCCCACAGCACCAGCGTCGGCGCCCGGACATGGCCAAGCACACGCATGGGATCCCCCCGCTCATACAGCGTCCGGCCAGCGATGGACTCCTCGCCCCGCCCGGCGATGTTGGCAAAGGCGAGCTTGCGGGCCACCATCGAGGACGACAGTCGGTCCGGTTCCACCAGCATGTGGAGAAGATTTCGCTCGATGTCCGCGGCAGTGATGACCGTGTCCCGAAAGATGCTGGCGGACGACGGTGCTGACGCTGCCGGCGACGAACCGGCCGCTACGGCCCGGGGAGGAGGTTTGCCGGTTTCCACCCCTGCCGAGTTGATCAGAATCAGGGCATCGACCCGTTCGGTCCGTGTCGCCGCATAACGAAAGGAAACCAAGCCACCATAGGAAATGCCAGCCAGCGAAAAGCGCTCCACCCCCATCTGATCCATGAAGGCATCGATGAGATCCAGCAGACGTGCCGTGGAGTAGTTGCCGCTGCTCAGCGGACCGGTGAGGCCAAAACCTGGCAAGTCGATGCGCAGCACACGCCGGTGGCGCGCCAACACAGCCACCCAGCCGTCCCAATCAGCCACATCTCCCAGCGTACCGTGGATCAACAGCACCACGGGACCCCTGCCCTGGTCCTTGTAGTGCACCTGAACGCCATCAATGTCGGTGAAGCGGGAGTCCGCATCCGCGAATCTCGCAATGACCTGTTGGCGATCCAGGATCCGACTGGTCGTCGGCGGATCACTGTCTACGGATGTCGCGCTGGCCGGGGCCAGTTGGAGCGCCATCAACAGCAGTGCTACCGCAGCCACCATCCATCGGAATTGAACCGGCACGCGGGAGTCTCGGCAGAGGGACGGCCGGGACGACAATACGTAGGCCATTCGCCTCCCTTAAACGTTCAGCGGCGTCGTCGCCACATCGAAGTCGAATTCCATGAAATCGTCCTGGGGCAACGGCGTTCCATCGTCGGCATCAATGGGATGCTGATGCAAACGCAGTCCATGGGCATCAGCGCGTGTCACCGTGCGGGTCGCGCGCCCATGACGCACGCGCTCATAACAAGCCAGAGCTGCTTCCACATCGTGGCCTTGGGCAAGCGCACGCGCCATCAGCACGCCATCCTCAATCGCCATCGCTGCCCCCTGGCCCAGGAAGGGCAGCATCGGGTGAGCGGCATCCCCCACCAGGCTGACCCTTCCCCGCTGCCATTGCGGCAGTTCGGCACGACCGAACAAGCCCCATTTGAAAGCGCTGTGGCGACCCAAGGCGTCAATCATGTCGCGCACGTCCGGATGCCAGTGCTCAAAGGCCGCCTGCAGGTCCCTGGGATCTGCCGCCAGCGACCACCCCTCTTCTGTCCAGTGATCAACGCGGGCAAAGGTCACCACATTGAGCGCCTCCATGCCTCGCACGCGATAGCGCAACAGTGAGCGGCCCGGACCGAGATAGACGGCGGTATCGGGATCGAGGTCGCGTTGCTTCAATTCGCGGGTCGGCACCACGCCGCGCCACGCCACATAACCGGTGAACCTGGGAGCACCGTCCCCATACAGGGCGGCACGCACGGCCGACCGGACGCCGTCGGCCCCGATGAGACAGGCGCCGGTATATCGGCCTGCGGCCGTCTCCACCGTCACGCGCCCGTCCTGCTGCTCGACACCCAGAACGCGTGCGCCCAGGCGCAGTGCGGTCGGGTCCAGACGTCGCAACGCATCCACCAGCACCGTGTGCAGATCGGCTCGCAGCAGCTGCAGATACGGACTTCCCCAACGGGCCGCCATCACATCGCCCATTTCGTAGGCCAGCAGTTCTTCTCCGGTACGGTAATGCTTCAGGGCCGCACGTTGCGGGCGGTTCGCCACAGCGCGCAAGGCTTCTCCGACCCCCAGGCTGTCCAGGGCACGCGTCGCATTGGGCGCCAGCGAAACCGCGGCTCCCACCTCGCGCAGTTCATCCGCCTGCTCCAGCACAAGCACCGAAACACCGGCCCGCAACAATCCGATGGCGGTGCACAGACCGGCAATCCCGGCGCCGGCGATCAGCACAGACCGGTCGTAAGTCGGTTCACTCATGGCTGTGCGGTCTCCGCAATCACCTGCCTGTAGCGCTCCCGGCTGTCTGCTTCTGCGAGTTCGTGGGCGTCCTTGCTGGCCAGGTAGTACAGGCGTTGGAACAACTCCTGACGCGCCTTCTCCCGCGCATCGAGCGCCGCTTGGTCCAGGCTGAGGGATTCAATCTCCCGGGCCAGGTCGATCCCATGACGAGCGCTGACACGCTCAATCGCGTCGACGCGATCACGCAGCACGCTCAGCTCCTGCGCCAGCACCACGATCATGGACATGGCCTGGTCCATGCCGGGAGTCTCATAGAAGTTCGGCCTCTTGCCCTTGGCATGCCGTTGCGGTTTCATCGCGCTCATGCTTTCACCTCCTTGCGGGCCACCAGGACTTCCCATCCCCCGCCCGGAGCGAACTCCCCAGCGGTGAACTCCCGATCTGCCACTGCGCTGGCGGAGGCATCGGTGTAGCCCGCCGCCCCTTCGGCTGCAGACTCGAGGATCGCCATCGGTGCGGTGGCGAAGGCCACGGCATGCGCTGGGAAACCCGCGTCAATGGCCAACTGCACCTGATTCATCTCGCGCATGGCTCCCCAAAAGGGCTCGTTGTTGTACCAAGTTTCGTTATCAAGAATGAACTGGGTGAACGGGCTCATCAGGTCGAAGGGCGGCAGGTCCGCATGGATGACGTAACCGCCGGGCGACAGCAGACGATGGCATTCGCGAATGATGCGTGGCATGGCCTTCCCACTGGTTTCGTGCAGCAGGATGTGGCTGACGATGAGGTCAAAGTAGCCGTCCTCGAAGTCGGTCTCCTCCGCATTCATCTGGGCGAAGTTCACTTGCACGCCCAGGGCGGCTGCACGTGCGTGGGCATAACGAACGACCGGCCCGCCGACATCAATGCCCCAGACCTCAGCCTCCGGGAAGAGTTGCTTGTAGGGCAGGGTCGAGTGGCCCACGGTGCAGCCCATGTCCAGGATGCGACGGGGTTTAAAGTCAGGAAGCTGGCGCTTCACATAGTTGCAGACCGAGCGGCCCATGTCGTCGCTCAGCGGGCCGGTGAAGCCCATGCCGTACAGGTAAGCGCCTCGGTCATACAGTGCAGCCACACTGATATCACCCGGCGCCAGTTCGCTCGCATAGCCACCGGGCATGCAGTGAATGTCCAGCGCTGTGACGTAGCGAGGAACCTCGAAGTGCTCCGGGATGCGCAACTGAGCGGCCGCCGATGCAGACAGCTCATGGGCACGCTCATTCAGCTCCGGCAACTGGCGCTGAACAGAGTCGATCACCGAGTTCCACATCAGTTCCTGCGAGATCCGATTGAGCGCGGCATAGTGCTGGAAGTAGAGATCAGGCTCCATGACTTGCCGGATCTCACGTCGATCCCGAGGCTGGCGACCGTACTGGTCTTCAAATCGCTTGCCGGTGCGCTGTTTGTAGACCGGCGTCAGCCCCGGAAGCAAACCTTGCTGCACGAAGCCCTTGAGGCTCTTGCAGAACTCCTGCCTGGAAGCCTCATCGTGGGTGGCTGTCGGCAGCATGGAGTGCTGAGCCTGTTGAAAGGTATTGAGCACGTAGATGTCCTTGATCGATAACGGACGCGACCCTGCTGAGCAAAGCCTGTGTGACCGACTGTAGGAAGGGATCGCGTTTTTGGGGTGAATGAATTGAGTGGCTAGCCACCTGACGAATAGGCTTGGCAGCTCAGGCCGCGCCCATGTCCTCCATGAGCCGCATCACGGCTGCTTCCGCCGACTCGCATGCGGCCTCCATGCCCGCATGCAGCTTGCCGCAATGCTCCCCGGCGAAGTAGAGCCGCCCGACCGGACGATCCAGCCAGGGCAGATGTCGCCGGATGCCTCCGGGAACGAATCCAGCCACATGCCCGCGGTTGAAGGGTTGGGTGGTCCAGTTATGGACATGGGTAACGTGCACGGCGCCGACGGTGGAGGGACGCAGGCGATTCAGTTCCGCTATCACCCTAGCCCCCACTTCCGAGTCACTCATTCCGTCGAACCGCTCCGTCCCCCGACCATTGATAAAGGTCGCCAGATATCCGTGCGCCGCCCCCTTCACCGACATCGGAAACACACGCTCGATGGGCCCATCCGACCAAAGCTCCGGCGACAGGCCATCCCGCTCCCAAAATGGCGTACTGACCTCCAGAAATACCTGGAGCAACTGCCCATAGCGAATCTGACGCCAGGCATCACGCTGGGCGGCCGGCACATCGGCATCGATGCGGATGTCCTTCATGACCGACAAGGGGACGGTGCTGATACAGGCGCGGGCGCGGTGAGTACTGCCATCCTTGCAACTCACCACGACCCCTGATCGATCGGGCTGGATGCGATACACCACCCGCCCGAGCTGGACCGGCCTCTGCAGCGAAGCGGCCATGGCGTCGGTCAATGCGCTGGTCCCGTCGCGCACTTTGCTGGTCACACCGTTGCGCGCTTCCCAACGGTAGAAATGGGTCTTTCGCATGACGTCCAGCGTGTTGGCCTCATCCAGGTCACGCGCGCTGACATTGACCTCCAGCAGCCGCATCGCTTCCTCGGATGCCCCTTGGGACCGGAAGTACTGTCGCAGGGACAGTTCGTCCAGTCGCGAGAACTCCGGCTTGAGCCAATCCGCCAGATCCACCAGCGGCGAATTCCTGTTCAGGTAGTACGCGAACAACTGCAGGGGTTGCATCTGGCGTTCGTGCGACGCCAACCGATTGAGGGCAGACTCGGCCCAGGCGCCCTGAAGGACGGGCTGACCATACACACTGATGGCCATGGTGCCCAGACCCAACTGGGACGAACCACCGGACTCCGGGTCTGCCAGGGCAACGCCCAGATCGGCGGCGTTTCCGCGCACGCGCCCATAGCCAGGGCCGATCTGCGCAGCCCCCAGCTCCGGACGCCCAGGAACGTCGTACGCCGTCCAGCAGCGCCCACCCACACGTGAACTGGCCTCAAGCACCGTCACCGACAGCCCCGCCCCCTGCAGCATGCGGGCTGCATGAAGCCCCGCCAGGCCAGCGCCGAGGATCAACACATCCGTCCCAGAGGCGGTCCCACGCCGGGTCGCTCCCACTGCGGGCGGTATCACGGACGTCCCAGCCATGGCGGCCATCCCCCGCAGCAGCGCCGAACGTCGGCTCATGTCTTGCGCACCCATGCATGTCCCTCTTCAATGGCTTGGGGTCAGTGAGCCACTGATCGGCCCCCAAGGCCAATCGGGGCCTCGATGTATTCATGAGGTGAGCGCGGCCGGGGGACTCTCCTCGCAGCATGAACAACGCATCCGAGGCAGGTGCCATGGTGACCATGGGTGCTTACCGTCGACCCATTCGCGGCCCGTCCGCACCCGTCTCACCCGCACCACACCTACTTCCGATGTCGCACACCCGTATTTCGCCTCTCCCGCCCCCCTCGTCCGCCCCGACATGGGTCTTACCCGCCGACACCTCCGCCTCCACTTTCACCCTCCTGGACCAATTGCGTGCCGCCGTGGGCGACGCAGGTGTTTCCACCGACGCCGACACCCTGGCGGTGGCCGCTCAGGACGTGTTCCAACAGGGGGGACTGCCACTGGCCGTGCTGCGGCCAGGCAACGTCGAGGCTCTGCAGGCGGCCGTGCGCTGCTGCGCTTCGGCGGGAGTAGCGATGGTGCCGCGCGGCGGGGGAGCCTCCTACACAGACGGGTATCTGCTGGCGACGGGCGGCCATGTACTCATCGATGTCGGGGCGCTGAATGACATCAACATCGACCCCATCAATGCGGTCGTGACGGTGGGCGCCGGAGTCACTTGGGCCACGCTGCGCGAGCGTCTGGCACCTCACGGTCTGCGCACGCCCTTCTGGGGCCCATTCTCAGGCCGGGTCGCCACGATCGGAGGCAGCGTGAGCCAGCACACCATCAGCCACGGTAGCGCAGCACACGGAGGCTCGGCGCAGTCGGTACTGGGCATGGATGTGGTGCTGGCCTCCGGCGCCCTGCTGAGGACCGGTCCGGGCTTGACCACGCGCCACGACGGCCCCGACCTCACCGGTCTTTTTACCGGGGACTGCGGTGCGCTGGGCATCAAGGCGGCCCTTCGCCTGCCTTTGATCGCCGCCAAGCCCCATGCCGAGGCATTGTCGTTTGCCTTCAACGATTTCAGCAGCTTCCATGAGCTGGTGCGCCTGAGCGCACGAGAAGGTCTGGATGACGAGCATTTCGGCCTGGATCAATCTCTGTCCCAGGGCCAGATCGGGCGCCAGCAGGGGCTGGGCGATCGGCTGCGCATCGCCAGGCAGGTCATGGCGTCCGCCAAGAGCATTCCGGCAGGACTCCGGCAGTTGCTGCGCATGGCGCTGGCGGGCGACCGAGTCATGACCAAGGGCGCCTACATGGCGCACTTCATCGTGGAGGGCGCCACCGCCACCGAGGCCGCCGCCAAGGCCGACAGGCTGCGCCTGCTCGCCATGGACCTCGGGCAGGAGATCGCGAACACCGTCCCCGGCTTCGTCAAGGCCATGCCCTTCGCACCACTGACCAATGTACTGGGCCCCAAGGGTGAGCGCTGGGTCCCGGTACACGGCATCCTGTCGCACCGTCAAGCGGCGGCTTTTCACACCGCGCTCCAGGCGCTGCGAGACAGAAACGAGGCCGACATGACCGCGCTGGGTGTGTGGATGGGCACGATGTTTTCAGCCATCGGATCGACGGGGCTGCTCTACGAAATCGCGTTGTACTGGCCGGGTCGGCCTGATCGATATCACCAGGCCTTGTTGGGAGCGGATCATCTGGCCACCCTGCCCCAGTACGAAGACAGCCCCCAAGCGGCCGGGCTCGCAGCGCGCATCAAGCAGGAGCTGGTGAGCCTGTACGCCGCACACGGAGCGAGTTTCCTGCAACTGGGCCGCGCCTACCCGTATACCGAGCGGCTGGATCCCGCCGCCCTGGCCTTGCTGCGCAGCGTGAAGTCGGAACTGGACCCGCAAAACCTGATGAACCCCGGCGTCCTCGGATTGGGCACCTGAGGTCCTTGGGCAGCGCACGCTCGCCCCCCATCGAGCCCTGCGCGGATCTCCTGCTCCGCTATCCACGGGGCGAATGCCCCCCGTGTCTCAATTGCCACGCCCCGGCCAATCACCTAGCCTGCGGTCAGCCTCACATCCAGAAGAACATCCCCATGAATTCCTCCAACTCCGCCACGCCAAGCCAACTGTCCTCCCAGGAAGGCATTGCCACAGGCACGCTGCAGGAATTCAGGCGCGACCATGCGTGGCGCATCGTGCTGGCCGCCTGGGTGGGCGTCGCCTTAGGCCTGACCGCGCTGCCGTTCTATACCCTGGGCATCTTCGCCAAACCGCTGGCGCAGGAGTTCGGATGGTCCCGGTCACTGATACAGAGCGGTTTCATGTTCTCCACGCTCGGCGTGGTGTTGTGTGGCTGGGCTACCGGCTGGCTGATCGACCGCTTCGGCGTGAGACCCGTCGCGCTGTTCAGTCAAGCCGGGCTGGCACTGGGTTTTGTCGGCATGGCATCGCAGGACGGCTCGCCCTGGATGTGGCAGAGCTGTTGGTTTGTGCTCGCCGTGCTGGGGGTAGGCACCACGCCGCTGACCTGGTCCCGGGGCATTGCCTCCTGGTTCGACAAGCGTCGCGGTCTCGCGCTGGGTCTGGCTTTGAGCGGGACCGGCGTCACCGCTCTCGTGGCGCCACCGTTGGTCGGCGCTGTTGTGTCCTCCATGGGATGGCGCACTGGCTACCTGTCCATCGCCCTGGCGATTGGCCTGTTCGCGATGCCACTGGTGTGGCTGCTGTTCCGGGAACGATCAGCCCCTGCGGGCGCTGCGGCAGGGGCACCGGGTGCCGCTCAAATCCAGGGGCTGACGCTTGCGCAGGCGATCCGAACCCGACACTTCTGGTTGCTGCTGATCGGGTTCGCCCTGATCTGCGCGGCCGTCGCGGGCCTCATTCCCAATTTGGTGCCCATGCTCACCGACAGTGGACTCAGCCTTGCCGAAGCCACGCGCTATGCCAGCGTTCTCGGCATGAACGTGATGCTCGGGCGGCTTGTGTCAGGTTGGTTGCTGGATCGCTTCTGGGCGCCTGCAGTGGCGGTGGCGCTGCTGATGCCCCCCACCGTGGCGTGTGTGCTGCTGGCGCAGCAACAATGGCCCGGCCTGGCGGTGATGATGATTGGCCTGGCGGCCGGTGCTGAATTCGACTTGATCGCCTTCCTCTGCCTGCGCTATTTCGGCACGCGCAACTTCGGCCAGATCTACGCCTGGCAGTGGGCGGGCTTCTCCATCGCCACCGGCATCGGGCCGCTTGCCTTTGGCCTGGTGTTTGACCGCACGGGTAGCTATCACCATGCCCTGTGGATCGCGGCGCTTCTCCTCACGCTGGGCCCACTTCTGCTACTGGCCCTGGGCCGCTATCCGAAGCATCTGCAGGCAGCGTAACAAGCCAGCATGGAGCACGCCTCGCGCACGCATGGCGCCATGAACTCCCACCTGCCAACATTACACTTCCGCAGACTTTCAGGTGGGGAGCGTTGGGCGCATGGCGGAACGGGACGAAATCAAGTCGCTAAAGAAGGCATTGTCCGCCATCGCTTACATGAATGAGTACGGCGATGTCACGGTGACCCAAGTCGCCAAAGGCGTGGGAGTTCCACGCGCCACGGCCTATCGCCTGCTGCAGACCCTGGCCTCCGAAGGCTACGTGGACAAGCTGCCCAATAGCGACATCTATCGGCTGACCAGTCTGGTGCGGCGGCTGTCGGCCGGATTCCGCGACGAACAGATGTTGATCGAAATCGCGCGGCCCCTGATCGTGCAGGCTCAGCAGGAACTCGGCTGGTCCATCGCACTGGCGACGCCGCGCGGCACTGACATGGTCGTCCGACTGAACACCGACCATGACTCTCCGCTGGCCCTCATCCGCTACGGCGTCGGGGCGTCTCTGCCGATGCTGCTGTCCACCTGCGGATATTGCTACCTGGCCCATTGCAGGCCAGAGGACCGGCAAGCCTTGATCAACGAGGCGCTGTCGCGCGTGGACCCTGTCCAGCCAGTTCGCTTTGATCGAGACCAGATCCAAAGGCTGATTGCAGATGTTCTCACCGATGGCTACTGCCATCTCGAATTCGATCACTATCGCGAGGGCAACCTGGGTGTGCCGCTACTGCTGGCAGGCCAACCCGTCGGAGGCATTGTCATGCGCTATATCAAGTCCACACTGCGAAATACGGACAAGCTGCGCAATGCCTATGCTCCCCGCCTGCAGCAGATCGCTAGGGAGATCGCTGCGCGACACCCTGCGCACCGGACATGGCAGGCGTCGATCCAGTCCGTGAATACGGCGCCGCACTCCCCTTCCTGAGTCGGGGGCACTCGGCTAACCTGACTGACACAATTCACAGTCAGGTCGCCCACGATGCAATTTCTCCATTGCCGCACCTCGGTGCCCCAGGTCGTACCAAGGACCGCAGCTCTGTGACGCAGCGGACCGATGTCCTCCAACGGCTGACCGACTTCGTCTGTGGTCCACCGAATGCGCATCTGGACGAGCGCCTGCTCCACGACGCCAAGCGGCTGCTGCTGAATCAATTCAAGGCCTCGGCGGAAGCGGCTCAGCAGCCGGATGGGCGCCATTGGCTCGCCCGGGCCTCCTCCTTGGCGACCAGACGCGGCGCCACAGGACCCGGCAGCGTCGGTCTCTGGTGGAGCAGCGCTCGCAGCACGCCCCGACATGCAGCAGCATTGCACCGCCGGTTGCTCCTACTGCTCGATTTTGGGGACTCACACCTGCCGACCCTCGGTCAGTTCACCAGCGATATCGTCGCCGTGCTGATGGCCTGCGCGGAAGCCGAGGGCCAATCCGGGCGCCACGTGCTGCTGTCGCTGGCAGTTGGCCTGGAGGTCGCGATTGTGTGTGCGCTGATGGGCATGAACCGCCAGACCATCGTCACCACAAGCCAACAGGCCGCGCTGTGCAAGCTCAGGGCCATGCCGTATGGGGCGGCGCGGCAGCGGCTGGAACGCGCCCTCCCTGCCGCCTGCCCAGTCGGCCCGTTGCAGCCGGAGGCGCTCAAGGCTCTGGATGAACTCGGCTGGCGCTGGCGAATGAGGGACATTGCGATGCACTGCCGCCCCGGCCCTGCCCTCGCACAGGCCCCGCTGGACGCCGTGCTGGCCCTGCGGTCAACGGCTGGGGACCGCGAGCCAAGGCGGATACAGATCCATCTGTCGCCGATGGCATGGGTATCTTCTACCTTCCCGAGGGCGGCTGTGCCCGATCCGCCCGAGAAAGGCCCCGCACCACCACCACCTCCCAGTAGCAGCGGTCCGGACCTGCGGCAGAGCCTGGCAGCCGCCTGGTTGCTAGGACAGTTCAATGTCGAAGAACGGCATGCGGCTCAGCTCGGCCACCCCTCGCTCACGGCCCTCGGGGACCGTATTGAATTCAACATCGACGCCCGCCACATGGGCCTGGAATCCTGCACTTTGACGACCGAGTTCCTTGACGGATCCACCGACCACATCCACATCGATGCCTTCCTTGGGGCCCGTCAACAGCCGCTGAGCGACGGTCAGCTGTGTGAACTGTTCCGTCAGGCCGCCGACCCGCTGGTCAGACCCCAGCGCTCCGGGGAAATCTTGCAGGCGCTCTGGAGGCTCGACTACGCCGCCGACACGCGCCAGCTCCTCGGCCTGCTGCGTGAAGCCGCTTGAGCCACTTGAGCCGGTGCCGGGCGGCCGGCGAGGTCGGACACATCAAGGCCGCCCGTCCGGGCAGATCAGGCAGTCATTGCTGCCACCGTGCGGTCGTTGACATGCCAATCAACACCAGGACTGCGGTCCGCCAAAGCTTCAGTGATCTCGCAGGCCGCGCTCATCAGGTCGCCTGCGTACCGCTGCACCGCCTCCGCCATCGGCATGGCCGAAGCAAAGAACACCAGCGTCAGTGAGGCTGCAACCGTGCCAGCTTCAAACACCGGCACGGCGATCGCGGAGGTCTTGCCTGGAAACTGGCTGTGGGGATTTCGTTCCCAAGTGGCGTAGCCCTTGTCACGGATATTCTGTACCAGACGCTCCGACTTCAACATCTCCAGCAGCGGCGTCCGACGCTCATACTCCTCCAGACCAGCCAGCAAGCTCAGCCGCTCCTCGGTCCCGACGTTGGCCAGGAATGCATGCCCTGACGCGCATTCCAGCAACGGCAGGCTGTAGCCCGGCGAGTAGTTGCAGAAGGTGAGCGAGCTCAGT